>NZ_CM151202.1:4825000-4882040 GCF_056482505.1 Stenotrophomonas sp. 71799_Sma | reverse complement strand
CAGCAATAATCGTCCGGTGGCCGGGGCATGGACGCGACAAGGCGCCCAAACACAGGCCGGAAAGGGGGGAAATGGATGGCTCAGACTACCACCGAGCGCCCGCCTTCGGAATGCTTGTCCCCTACTTATTCACAAAAACATCCACAGCTATTGCACAGCCCAGTGAATTCGCGTAGCTGCCAGGGGTTGACTTGGGGCGGGGTACCTCTCTAGAATTTCCGGTTCTTTCCGTCCCATTCATACGAGAGGCCCCCAATGGCCACGAAGCGCACCTACCAGCCCAGCAACCTCAAGCGTAAGCGCGACCACGGCTTCCGTGCCCGTATGAAGACCGCTGACGGCCGCAAGATCCTGTCGCGTCGCCGCGCCAAGGGCCGCAAAGTCCTGAGCGCCTGATTGCCATGCCGCACATCGCGGCAGACGCAATCCCTTCGACAGTGAATACTGCAGACCCGCGCAAGCGATTCCCTCGCTCTGCGCGGGTTCGCACGCGTGCCGAATACTCAACGGTCTTCAACGGCGCCCGCCGTGTGTCCGATCCGCTGATGACCCTGCACTGGCTGCCGGCTGACCGGCCGGCCAGGCTGGGTCTGGCGGTTTCCCGCAAGGTTGATCCGAACGCCGTCGGGCGTAACCGGATCAAGCGCGTCCTGCGCGACATCCTGCGTCAGACACGTACCGACATCCAGCCAGGCGACTTTGTCGTCGTGGCTCGAAGTGCTGCGCGTTCCGCCAGCAACGACGAGATCCGCCAGGCCTTCCTGCGCCTGCTGCGTCGCCTGCGTGCATTGCCCACGCCGGGCGTGGACGGCACAATGCCGCCGCCTGATGGCATCGCAACTCCTTCTTTGACCGAGCCGGCATCGCGTCCCGGCCCCGCCGAGCCTGTCCGCTGATGAACCAGACCCGCGTATTCCTCATTTTTGCCTGGCTGATGGTGGCCGTGCTGCTGTGGATGGAGTGGAGCCGTGAAAAGGCTGCTCCGACCCCGGCACCGACGACCACGTCGGCCCCGGCCGCCGCACAGAGCGTTCCGGGCGCAACCCCGGGCGCCATCCCCAGCGCCCAGGTGCCGGGTGCCCCCGGCCAGGCCGCCGTGCAGGCCCAGGCCAGCGCCACGCCGGCCAGCCAGCGCGTGACCGTCACCACCGACGTGCTGCGCCTGGTGCTCGACGGCGGCCGCGTGCTCGATGCCGAGCTGCTGCAGTTCCCGCAGACCAAGGACGAAGGCAGCCCGCCGGTCCGCCTGCTGACCGAAGACCCCGCGCACCCCTACAGCGCGATCAGTGGCTGGGCCAGCGAAGACAAGAACACCCCGGTCCCCGGCGCCGACGGCTTCAAGCTGGTCGGTGACATCAAGGACTTCGTGCTGGCCAAGGGCCAGAACGAGCTGCAGATCCCGTTCGTGTGGACCGCCGACAACGGCGTGACCATCAAGCGCACGCTGACCGTCTCGCGCAACGAGTATGCCGTGCGCTTCAAGGATGAAGTCAGCAACGCCGGCGCCGCGCCGTGGAACGGCTACGTCTACCGCACCCTGGACCGCACCCCGACCATCCTGTCGCGGAGCATGACCAACCCGGATTCCTTCAGCTTCAACGGTGCCACCTGGTACGACAACGACAAGAAGTACCAGCGTCGTGCGTTCAAGGACTACCTGGAAGACGGCACGCTGAACCAGAACATCACCGGCGGCTGGCTGGCGATGCTGCAGCACCACTTCTTCACCGCCTGGATCCCGCAGAAGGACCAGACCGCACACTACGTGCTGTCGCAGGTGGCCGGTCGTGACCTGATCGAAGCGCGTGGCCCGGCCTTCACCGTGGCCCCGGGCCAGTCCACCAGCACCGAAGCCCGCCTGTGGGTCGGCCCGAAGCTGGTCAACCTGATTGCCAAGGAAGACGTGCCGGGCCTGGACCGCGTGGTCGACTACAGCCGCTTCTCGATGATGGCGGTGATCGGCCAGGGCCTGTTCTGGGTGCTGAACCAGGTGCACAAGCTGGTCGGCAACTGGGGCTGGGCGATCGTCGGCCTGGTGGTGCTGCTGAAGCTGGTGCTGTACCCGCTGTCGGCGACCCAGTACAAGAGCGGCGCCAAGATGCGTCGTTTCCAGCCGCGCATCGCGCAGCTGAAGGAACGCTATGGCGATGACCGCCAGAAGTTCCAGACCGCGATGATGGAGCTGTACAAGAAGGAAAAGATCAATCCGATGGGCGGCTGCCTGCCGATCCTCATCCAGATGCCGATCTTCTTCGCCCTGTACTGGGTGCTGGTGGAATCGGTCGAACTGCGCCAGGCGCCTTGGTTCGGCTGGATCCAGGACCTGACCGCACGCGACCCGTACTTCATCCTGCCGGTGATCAACGTGGCGGTGATGTGGTTCACGCAGAAGCTGACCCCGGCACCGGGCATGGACCCGATGCAGCAGAAGATGATGCAGTTCATGCCGCTGGTGTTTGGCGTCATGATGGCCTTCATGCCGTCCGGCCTGGTTCTGTACTGGGTGGTCAACGGCGGCCTGGGCCTGCTGCAGCAGTGGTGGATGACCAAGCGCCATGGCGGCGAGCCGGTCCCGGCCACCACCGCCCCGGCCCCGGTCAAAAAGAAGTAATCCGACCGGCAGGTCGCCGGCTTTGTAGAGAGTCGACCTTGGTCGACTGCCATTGAGCCCCGACCGACCCGCAGAAGCCCGCCGCAAGGCGGGCTTTTCGCATGCGGCGTTAGAATCGCCGGCACACCGTTCCTCCATCCATCGAGTCCGCCATGCCGCGTGCGTCGTCGTTCCGCCTGTTCCTGCCCTCGCTGTTGTTGACCCTGGTCGTTGCCGGCTGTGGCGACAAGGACGCGAAGGCACCGGTAACCGGCGTGACCCAGCCCAGCGCGCAGGCCGCGGCCGCCGCCGACCCGGCCGCCGCGCCGTTGCTGGCTGCGCTGCAGAAGCAGCTCGACGGTTACCGTCGGATCATCGTGCTGCTGGCCGACGAAGAACAGCAGTCGGCCGCCGACCGCGGCACCTCCACGCGTGTGGGCCAGCAGCTGTTCCATGATGGCCTGGAGCAACGTACGGCCATCGCCGCGCAGTTCGACACCCTGCTGCGCGGTTCCAGTCCGCAGCGCTTCGCCACCCTGGGTACCGTGCTGGACTACATCGAGTCCGCGCCGGAACTGTTCGATGCCGACCGCCTGGCCTTCCGCGAAGTGCTGGGTGATCTGCATGAGCGGGTCGGTACCGATTCGTCGCTGCCGGCGGTGAAGCTGCACCAGCGCATCGGCGAGGACCTGGAAGCGCTCGACGAGATCGAACGCAACTACAACCAGGAACTGACCCGCATCTTCAGCCGCTTCGAGCGCACCCGCGCCATCGAGCTGAAGCGCGAGAAGTGGGACGATTACATCGCGCACCTGCACAAGGACTACAGCCGCGAAGCGATCCTGCGCGACTACGGGGTGATCGAGCCGTACCCGATGTCCATGAAGGACAGCGACCGCGAAATCTTCGGCCGCGACCTGCCGGCCAAGACCGTGGTGCTGACCTTCGACGATGGCCCGCACAAGGCCTACACCGATGAAGTGGTGGCCATCCTCAAGCGCTACGACGTGCCGGGCGTGTTCTTCGAAGTGGGCCGAAACCTGGGCAAGGTCGAGGCCGATGGCAAGGTCAGCCTGGGCCCGATGGCGAAGATCAGCCGCAATCTGATGGAAGAGGGCTATGCGGTCGGCAACCACAGCCTGACCCACGCCCAGCTGTCGCGCACCACCGGCGACGCGCTGCGCCAGCAGGTGCTGGACACCGACACGCTGCTGAAGGATGTCGACAGCAAGCGCGCACCGCTGTTCCGCTTCCCGTATGGCGCGCGCAATGCCGAAGGCCTGCAGCTGCTCAACGAGGCCGGGCTGAAGTCGATCATGTGGAACATCGACTCGATGGACTGGGCCGACCCGGTACCGGAGTCGATCGTGCAGCGCGTGCTCGACCAGGTGAACAAGGAACAGCGCGGCATCATCCTGTTCCACGACATCCACGATCGTGCGGTGAAGGCGCTGCCGCAGATCCTCGACCGGCTGATCGCCGATGGCTACCAGTTCGCCGGCTGGAATGGCCGCGACTTCACCGTCGCCCGAGCGCGCAAGGGTGATGCCGGTGCCGCCACGGTCACCACCGGCTACGAGAAGTCGTGGGCGATCGTGGTCGGCATCGACAACTACGCCAAGTGGCCGAAGCTGGAGTACGCCAGCCATGATGCACAGGCGGTGGCCGATACCCTGACCGGGCAGTTCGGCTTCCCGTCCTCGCAGGTGATCGTGCTGAAGAACGAGCAGGCCACCCGCAACAACATCTTGGCCGCCTTCCACGACCGCCTGGCCGACGACCGCACCGGAAAGAACGACCGCGTGTTCGTGTTCTTCGCCGGCCATGGCGCGACCCGCCAGCTCGCCTCGGGGCGCGACCTCGGCTACATCATTCCGGTCGATTCGGATCCGAAGGAATTCGCCACCGACGCGATTGCGATGACCGACATCCAGAACATCGCCGAAAGCATGCAGGCCAAGCATGTGATGTTCGTGATGGATGCCTGCTACAGCGGCCTGGGCCTGACCCGTGGCGGCCCCTCGTCGTCGTCGTTCCTGCGCGAGAACGCGCGACGCAGCGCGCGGCAGATGCTGACCGCCGGTGGTGCCGACCAGCAGGTGGCCGATGCCGGCCCCAACGGCCATTCGGTGTTCACCTGGGTGCTGCTGCAGGCGTTGGCCGGCAAGGGCGACCTCAACGGCGATGGCCTGATCACCGGTACCGAACTGGCCGCCTACGTGGCGCCGGCGGTCTCGGCGGTCTCGCACCAGACCCCGGCCTTCGGCAGCCTGCCCGGTTCGCAGGGCGGCGAGTTCGTGTTCCAGGTGCCGGACAGCCAGGAATTCCTCAACGCCGATACGCGCCAGCTGACCGCCGATGCGATCGCGCTGAACAACAAGGTTGATGCTGCCAGCGAAGCAAAGGGCAGCCAGGCGCCGGTGACCGTGGCCGACCTGCAGGGCGGCAAGGCCAAGCTGGTGGTGCCCACCGCCGGCCCGGCGTCCGACCGCCAGCGCGCGCAGCAGGCCAATGACCGTGGCCTGCAGCTGTACCGCGAGAAGCAGTACGACGAAGCGGTAGCCCAGTTCACCGAGGCGCTGAAGCTGCGCCCGGACTTCGCCCAGGCCGCCAACAACCTCGGCTTCGTCTACTACCGCCAGCAGCGCTATGCCGAAGCGGCGCGCTGGCTGGAGAACACACTGAAGATCGACCCCTCGCGCGCCGTGGCCTATCTCAACCTGGGCGACGCCTACTTCAACGCCGGCGACAAGGCCAAGGCCAAACAGGCCTACACCACCTACCTGGCGCTGCAGCCGCAGGGCAGCGGCGCGGCCCAGGCGCGTGCGCAGCTGGAGAAACTCTGAGCCATGAACGACGCGATCCGCACCGACACGATCGTGGCCATCGCCAGTGCGCCCGGCGCCGGCGGTGTCGGCCTGCTGCGCCTGTCCGGCCCGCGCGCTGCAGCGATTGCCAATGCGCTGGGTGCACCTGCACTGCGTCCGCGCCACGCGCACTACGCGCGCCTGCGTGATGCCGACGGCGAGGTCATCGACGATGGCATCGTGCTGTGGTTCCCGGCACCGAACAGCTTCACCGGCGAAGAGGTGGTGGAGCTGCAGGGCCATGGCAGCCCGGTGCTGCTGCAGCAACTGGTCGCGCGCTGCATCGCGCTCGGTGCGCGCCAGGCGCGCCCGGGTGAGTTCAGCGAACGGGCATTCCTCAACGGCAAAGTCGACCTGGCCCAGGCCGAGGCCATCGCCGACCTGATCGCCGCGGGCGACAACCGTGCCGCGCGCGCTGCGCGCCGTTCGCTGGATGGTGTGTTCTCGCGCCGCATCGACGCCGTGGTCGAACAGCTGGTGCTGCTGCGCATCCATGTGGAAGCGGCCATCGACTTCGCCGACGAACCGCTGGATACCCTCGGTGGAGCACAGGTGCGCCGTGGCCTGGAACAGGCGCGCAGCGACCTGGCCCTGCTGCGGCGGGATGCCGAGCGCGGCCGACGCCTGCGCGATGGCCTGCATGCAGTGCTGATCGGGCCGCCGAATGCCGGCAAGAGTTCACTCCTGAACGCACTGGCCGGCAGCGAGCGCGCCATCGTCACCGACATCGCCGGCACCACCCGCGACACCCTGCGCGAAACCATCCGCCTGGACGGCCTGGAGCTGACCCTGGTCGACACCGCCGGCCTGCGCGACGGCGGCGATGCCATCGAACGCGAAGGCATGCGCCGCGCGCACGTGGAAATCGAACGCACCGACCTGGCGCTGATCGTGCTGGATGCGCGCGATCCAGCGGCCGGCGAAGCGGCGCTGGGCGATGCCGTGGCGGCGGTGCCGCACAAGGTCTACATCCACAACAAGTCGGATCTGCTGACGGCGCTGCCGACGCTGGACGATCCGGATCGGGTGTTCGTTTCGGCGGCCACCGGCGCCGGACTCGAAGATCTGCATGCGCGCCTGCGTTCGATTGCCTCGGCCGGGGCAGGCGAGCAGGTGGACGGCGAGTTCTCCGCGCGCACGCGCCACGTCGATGCGATCGAGCGCGCGCAGGAACATGCGCAGCGCGCCGATGGTGAGCTGGCGCATGAGCACCTGGAACTGGCCGCCGAGGAACTGCGGCTGGCGCATGACGCGCTGGGTGAGATCACCGGGCAGATGAGTGCCGATGACCTGCTGGGAAGGATCTTCTCCAGCTTCTGCATCGGCAAGTAAGGTCGGGGCCAGATCCCCGAAGGGATCTCTGACCCCGTCATCGATCAATCGCGCGGCTCATGCTCTGGCAGGCGCCAACCTTCGCCCTGGGAGGTGCCAACCTTCGCTCTGGTAGGTGCCAACCTTGGTTGGCACAGGGCGTCCGGGGTCATGGACGCCGGCTGGCAGAGCGCCGACCAAGGTCGGCGACTACCGGATCCATGGGGTCCCCCGCCTGTCACATTGCCGCCGCATACTGACGCCCATCACATACCGCTTGGGGAAGTCGCAGTGAAGTCGTGGGGTTGTGCGTTGCTGTTGTCGCTGGCCGTGGCACCATCGGTGGCCATGAGTGCTGAATCCTCCACCCCGGCCGCACACAAGGTGTCGGTCTATGGCCACCGCGGGGCAAGCGCACTGCTGCCCGAGCACACCCTGGCGGCCTACGCGCAGGCCATCGCCGATGGCGCCGACTACATCGAACCGGACCTGGTCATGACCAAGGACGGGGTGATGGTGGCCCGCCACGAGAACGAGATCAGTGGCACCACCGATGTCGCCTCGCATCCCGAATTCGCCAGCCGCCGCACCAGCAAGGTCATCGACGGGCAGAAGGTCGATGGCTGGTTCACCGAAGACTTCACCCTGGCCGAGCTGAAGACGCTGTACGCGCGTGAGCGCCTGCCGGAACTGCGCAGCACCGCCTACGATGGCCAGTTCCGCATCGCCAGCCTCGACGAGATCCTTGCGTTCCTGGTGCAGCAGGCTGGCCGCGCCAACCGCGGCATCGGCGTGGTGCCGGAGATCAAGCATCCGACCTACTTCCAGTCGATCGGCCTGCCGATGGAAGACAAGCTCCTGATCGCGCTGCGCGGCAACGCCTATACCAACGTGGGCCCGGTCACCATCCAGTCGTTCGAGACCGCCAACCTGCGCTACCTGCGCGGCAAGATCGGGCGGGGCAGCAACATCCGCCTGCTGCAGCTGCTGTGGAAAGGCGATACCCAGCCGGCCGACATCGCCAAGGCCGGTGGCAAGCTGACCTACGCGCAGATGATGACGCCGGCCGGACTGAAGGACATTGCCAGCTACGCCGACAGCATCGGCCCGGAGCTGCGCTCGATCATTCCGCTGGACGCCAAGGGTGCACTGGGGACACCGACCACGCTGGTACAGGACGCACATGCAGTGGGCCTGATGGTGATTCCGTATACCTTCCGTCCGGAGAATCATTTCCAGGCCAGCAACCTGCGCAAGGGCGCCGACAACGCGCGCAATGCCGAGGGGTCAATTGCCGAGATGCGCGCCTATCTGGCCACCGGCATCGATGCGTTCTTCACCGATGACCCGGCGCTGGGCCGGCAGGCGGTGGATGGGATGGGCGCGGCGGGGAATACGGCGAACTGACCGGCCAATGCCGCCGGGCATGGCCCGGCGCTACCGGATGTGACGGAATGCTCTGGTAGTTGCCAACCTTGGTTGGCATGCAGCAGGAGCGCCGACCAAGGTCAGCCACTGCCGGGTCATGAAGATGCCGGACCCCCGTCACCCGCTCAGCCGCGCGGCTCGTCCGGCCGGCGGAACGGGATCACCACGTAGTCCTGGCCCTCGCGCGGCTGCCATAGCACCGGCACGCGCTGCGGTGACGGCGGCTCCAGCTCGTCGTCGGCCAGCGGTTCGACGTCTTCTTCTTCGTCTTCCCAGCTGTAGCGCGGGCGCGGCGGCAGCGGGTCGGCGTTGCGGAACAGCAGCGCAGCGATGATGCCGGCGAAGGCGCCGCCCATGTGCGACTGCCAGGACACACCATCGGCGTGCGGCAGGATGGTCATCAGCATGCCGCCGTAGAACAGCATGCCGATCAGGCCGGTGGCGATGGCCGCGCGATCGCGGCGCAGCAGGCCCAGGCTGGCCAGCAGGAACATCAGGCCGTGGGTCACGCCGCTGGCGCCCAGGTGCACGCTGCCCGGATTGCCCAGCATCCACGCACCGATGCCCGAGCCCAGCCACAGCAGCGGCAGGGCGCGCACGGTGGCTTTCGGGTAGACGCTGCCGGCCAGCGTGCCCAGGATCAGGATCGCGATGCTGTTGGCGGCGATGTGCTCGACCGAGGCATGCAGCATCGGGCCGCCGATCAGGCCAAGCAGGCCCTTGGCTTCCAGCGGCGCGACCGCCCAGGGCCGCCAGTCGAAGGTGCCCT
The DNA here is from genome assembly GCF_056482505.1 of Stenotrophomonas sp. 71799_Sma. Lineage (NCBI taxonomy): Bacteria > Pseudomonadati > Pseudomonadota > Gammaproteobacteria > Lysobacterales > Lysobacteraceae > Stenotrophomonas > Stenotrophomonas sp. 71799_Sma. Next base: position 4,873,075 of record NZ_CM151202.1, on the reverse strand, counting down.
GCAGGGCGAACACGGCCACCAGCACCAGCACGGCGGCCAGGCTGACATTGAACGCCCGCAGGATGCGCGAGCGGTCATTGCGGGGGGCCGGTACGTCGCCGGCGGGCAGGGGCGCGTTGTTGTCCATACCTCAGCAATGGCGGTGACTGGCGCGAAACCAAGGCCACCGCAACGGGAGAGTGGGTGCGGCCGGCGGGACAATCCCGCCGGCCGGCCATGATCAGGCGTGGCCGGAGCCTTCCTTCGGCGGGTACTTCAGGCTCAGTACCACGGTGGCGGCGATGATCACCGCGACCACGCCCAGCGACACCGGGGTCGGGATCTTGAACAGGTCGATGATCATCATCTTGATGCCGATGAAGCCCAGCACCAGCGCCAGGCCATACGGCAGCAGGTGGAAGCGGTCGGCCATGCCGGCCAGCAGGAAGAACATCGCGCGCAGGCCCAGCACCGCGAACACGTTGGAGGTGAGCACGATGAACGGGTCGGTGGTGATCGCGAAGATCGCCGGGATGCTGTCCACGGCGAAGATCACGTCGGTGACCGCGATCAGGATCAGCACCGCGAACAGCGGGGTGAACCAGCGCACGCCGTCGCGCTTCACGCTCAGTGCGTTGCCGGCATAGTCCGGCAGCAGGCGCAGGTGCTTGCGCATCCAGCGCAGGGCGGGATTGGTCTCCAGGTCCGGCTCCTGGCCGGCGGCGAACCACATCTTCCAGCCGGTGAACAGCAGGAAGGCACCGAACACGTAAAGCAGCCAATGGAACTGGCTGATCAGCACGCTGCCGGCGAAGATCATGATCGTACGCAGCACGATCGCACCCAGGATGCCGATGATCAACACCTTCTGGCGCTGCTCCTCCGGCACCGCGAAGTAGCTCATGATCATCAGGAAGACAAAGATGTTGTCGACCGCCAGCGCCTTCTCGACCAGGTAGCCGGTCAGGAATTCGAGGCCGACCTTGTTGGCCACCACCTGGCCGGCGGTCTCATTCAGGTAGTACCAGAGGCCCGCATTGAACAGGAGGGCCAGCGCGACCCAGCCGATGGACCACCACAGGGCCTCCTTGAAGGTGACCTTGTGCGGTCCACCATGGCGCATCAACACGAGGTCGACCAGCAGGGCGATGACCACCACCGCCGCGAAGCCGCCCCACAACCACACGTTACCGATCGTCTGCATTGGGAATGTCCGTTGGAAAGATGAATGCCAGGCCGGACGGCGAGGATCTGCAACGGAGGATCGGGAGGGGGATCCAGGGACAGAGCTTCGCCAGTACGGCGAAGGTCTCGCTCGCAGTTCCAGTCGGCTGGAACTGCCGTTGCACCGGAGCCTGCGGGCTCGAAATGACGGCGACAACGTCTGGGAGCTACTCCCCTTCTGGCGCCGATTCTGCGGCCTGGCCGGGCTGCCGTCAAATGCCGGGCGGCCGGGGCCCCCGCTCTGGTAGGTGCCAACCTTGGTTGGCACGCCTTGCCCGGGCCGTTCAGCAACGCCCGTCGCGCCAGCTCGACTCTACGAAAGCGCCCCCCGGCTACAATAGGTGGATGAATACCCCCCTTCCGATTGTCCGCCTCAAGAATGCGTGGCGTTCCAGCCACCCGTGGATCTTCCAGAAACTGGTCGAGAAGCCGACCGTCCGGCCCAAGCCCGGTTCCATCGTCGACGTGGTCGGCGTGGACGGGGAGTTCATCGGCCGCGGGTTCTACAACGGGCACTCGCGCATTGCCGTGCGCATCCTCGAAACCGACCAGAACGTGCCGGTCGATGCTGGCTGGTTCTCGCGCAAGATCGCCCAGGCGGTGTCGCTGCGCCGTGAGGTGCTGAAGCTCGACGCGGTGTCCGACGCCTGGCGCGTGGTGCACAGCGAGGGCGATGGCCTGTCCGGCCTGGTGGTGGACCGCTACGGCGACCTGGTGGTGGTCGAATTCTTCGCCGCCGGCATGTTCCGCCACCGCGAGTGGATCTACGACGCCCTGCGCGAGCAGTTCCCGGGCTGCCGCTTCCACAGCTTCGCCGACGAGCACGTGCAGAAGCAGGAAAGCTTCGACTTCCACGGCAACACCACCACCGAAGCGGCAGTGATCACCGAGTACGGCATCAAGTTCCGCGCTGACCCGGCCGGTGCGCACAAGACCGGCTTCTTTGCCGACCAGCGCGAGAACCGCGAGTGGCTGAGCCAGCAGGTGGAAGGCAAGAGCGTGCTCGACCTGTGCTGCAACACCGGCGGTTTCGCCGTGTACGCGGCGGCGCGCGGCGCCTCGGACGTGGTCGGCATCGACATCGATGAAGACGTCATCCAGATCGCCAAGGGCAATTCGCGCCTGAACAACGTGTGCCCGAAGTTCATCCAGTCCGACATCTTCCCGTGGCTGCGCGATGCCGCCAACCGCGGCGAGCAGTACGACGTGGTGATCCTGGACCCGGCGAAGATGACCCGCGACCGCGACCAGGTGATCACCGCGCTGAAGAAGTACCTGGACATGAACAAGCTGGCGCTGGGCGTGGTCAAGCCCGGTGGCCTGTTCGCCACGTTCTCCTGCACCGGCCTGGTGGCCGAGGACCAGTTCCTCGACATGCTGCGCCGCGCGGCCTACTTCTCCGGCCGTACGATCCAGATCCTGAAGGTGGCCGGCGCCGGTCCGGACCATCCGTTCATGGCCCACGTGCAGGAATCGCGTTACCTCAAGGCCGTGTTCTGCCGCGTGGTTGATTGATTCGCGGGATCCCGGCTGCGCTCGGCATCGGGTAGTGCCGGCCGCTGGCCGGCTCCTCCTGGTCTCCGACTCTCGCTGAGAGCCGGCCAGCGGCCGGCACTACCGTTTGTTGTCATCTCGGCGCTATGGTCTGACGCTTCCCATCGAGGTGAAGCGTCATGACGTTGCGCAGTCTGTCTTTGCTGGTCTCCCTGGCGCTGTGCGCGCCACTGTCCGCCCACGCCATCGAGTTCAGCGCACAGGAGCTGGCGCGCGCCAAGGCCCTGCAGCAGCGCCTGGTCACCCTCGACAGCCACCTGGATACGCCGGCCAATTTCGGCCGAACCGGCTTCGACATCGAGCAGCGTCACGACCGCAACGCGCTTTCGCAGGTCGACTACCCGCGCATGGTCGAAGGTGCGCTGGACGGCGGTTTCTGGGCGATCTACACCGATCAGGGCGACCGCAGCCCCGCCGCGCACCTCGCCGAGCGTGACCATGGCCTGCAGCGGCTGCTGGAGATCCGCGAAATGCTGGCGGCCAACCCCGAGCGCTTCGCGCTGGCATTGACCGCAGATGACGCGGCGCGGATCAAGGCCGCCGGCAAGCGCGTGGTCTACATCAGCATGGAAAACGCCAGCCCGCTGGTGGAAGACCCGAGCCTGCTGTCGTTCTACCACCGCGCCGGCCTGCGCCTGCTCAGCACCGTGCACTTTGCCAACAACGAGTTTGCCGATTCGGCCACCGACCCCAAGGGTGCGGAGTGGAAAGGCCTGAGCCCGGCCGGCAAGGACCTGGTGCGGCAGGCGGTGAAGCTGGGCATTGTGATCGACCAGTCACATGCTTCGGATGCGGTGTTCGACGACCTGCTGGCGATGATGCCGGTGCCGTTCGTGCTCTCGCACAGCTCGGCCAAGGCGGTCTACGACCACCCGCGCAATCTGGATGACGCGCGCCTGCGCAAGCTGGCCAAGGCCGGCGGTGTGATCCAGGTGAACGCCTATGGTGGCTACCTGATCGACACCGCAAAGACGCCCGAGCGCAAGCAGGCCGAGGAAGCGCTGAGCAAGCAGCTGGGTGGCTGGGAAGGCATGGGCATCGAACAGGGCGTTGCCCTGCTGAAGGCCGAGCAGGCGCTGGACCACGAGCACCCGGTGCGCCATGCCAGCCTCGACGACTTCTTCGCCCACTTCGAGCACATCCTCAAGGTGGTGGGCCCCGAGCACGTGGGCATCGGCCTGGACTGGGATGGCGGCGGTGGCCTGAGCGACCTGCCCGATGTCAGCCAGCTGCCGAAGATCACCGCGTGGCTGCTGCGCAAGGGCTATACCGAGAAGCAGATTGCCGGCATCTGGGGCGGCAACCTGCTGCGGGTGATGCGCCAGGCGCAGGACTACGCTGCAAAGCAGGGCGGTTGACCGCCCTGCGGTAGTGCCGGCCGCTGGCCGGCATGGCCCGTATCAACAGGATGCGAGGTGCCGGCCAGCGGCCGGCACTACCGGTGATCCGGCTATTTCGCGATCAGCGCGTGGCGGCGGCTGTACAGGAAGTACAGCACCAGGCCGGCCAGGTTCCACAGCAGGAAGTACAGCTGGGTGCTGTGCGGCAGGCTGAGGAACAGATAGATGCAGCCCAGCGCGGCCAGCGGACCAACCACGAAGGCCAGCGGGGTACGGAAGGTACGTTCGCGGTTCGGCTCGCGCAGGCGCAGCACCACCAGGCAGATGCCCACGGCGGTGAACGCGGCCAGGGTGCCGGCATTGGCCAGCGCCGCGATCTCGTCCAGGCGGGCCACGCCGGCCAGCGCCGACACCACCACCGCGGTGAACAGCGTGGTCGCCACCGGCGTGCCGGTACGTGCGTTGACCTTGGACAGGCCACGCGGCAGCAGGCCATCGCGGCTCATCACGAAGAAGATGCGGCTCTGGCCGTACAGGAAGGCCAGCAGTACGGTCGGCAGCGCGATGATCGCGATCACGCCGATCACCATCGCCGCGGTCGGATGGCCCAGCTGACGCATGATCAGGGCCAGCGGCTCGGCGCTGTGGCCGAACACCGCGTAGCTCATCGCACCGACCGCGGCCAGCGCCACCAGCACGTAGACGATGGTGCAGCCGATCATCGAACCGATGATGCCGATCGACAGGTCGCGGCCGGGGTTCTTGGTTTCCTCGGCGGCGGTGGAGATCGCATCGAAGCCGTAGAAGGCGAAGAAGATGATCGCTGCCGCCGCCATTACGCCGTGTTCGACGCCATCAGGGCCCATCGACTTGGCAAAGCCATACGGCATGAACGGCTGCAGGTTGGCGCTGTCGAAGGCGGGCAGGGCCACGGCCACGAAGATGGCCAGCGCGATCAGCTTGAACACCACCAGGATGGCGTTGAGGGTGGCGCTTTCCTTGGTGCCGGCCATCAGCATGCCGGCCACCAGCCAGGTGATGACGATCGCCGGCAGGTTGATCATGCCGCCTTCCACGTGTGGGCCGGCCGCCAGCCAGGCGGGCAGGTGCACGTTCCAGCCGAACTGGGTGTGGACCCATTCGAGGAAGCCGACGAAGTAGCCGGACCAGCCCACCGCCACGGTACTCACCACCAGTGAGTACTCCAGGATCAGGCTCCAGCCCACCACCCAGGCGAACACCTCGCCCAGCGCGCTGTAGCTGTAGGTGTAGGCACTGCCGGCGGCCGGCATCATCGTCGACAGCTCGGCGTAGGACAGTGCCGCGCAGGCGCAGACCGCACCGGCGATGGCGAAGGAGATAAGCACGGCCGGGCCGGCCAGGTTGGCACCGACGCCGATCAGCGTGTAGATGCCGGTACCGACGATGGCGCCAATACCCAGCGCGATCAGGTGCGGCCAGCTGAGCGTCGGGATCAGGCGCCTGCCGGCTTCGTGGACGGTGACGGAATCTAGGGACTTGCGCCGGAACAGGGACATGCAGGCCTCGGAAGGGGTGACTAAGAACGACAAGTTCCCGAGTGTGACCGAACGCAGCGCAGCATTACCACTGACGGGGGTCATGCGAGGGTCAGATGCGTCACCGGCGCGGCTGTACTCCGAGCATTCTGCCGGAATCGGCACAAATGTTGGCAGGATTCGAAATGATTCGATCCCTCAAGGCGAGCCGGGAGGCGCTTGAAGCGTGAGAGCAGGGGCCAGATCGATGCTGACCCGCTGCGGATCAACCACTGGCGCCGCACCTTGGGTTCTCAACTGGGCCACCAGTACTTCGAAGCCCTGCGTGCGGCCGAACGCGTGCTCGTCCAGGGTCAACGGCAGCAGCTGCAGGAAGTCGAATCGTCCCGATGGCAGTTGCTGGGGTCCCGGGAAATGCAACGACGGAACGAAGACGGCCGCCTGCAGCATGCTCCCTGCGTGATCCACCGGCCCCCCCAGCTTCAGCCGGTCCCATGGCGCCAACGGATTGCCGGGCATGCGTGAGTGGCACAGCAGCAGGTGGTACGCGGTGAACCAGCGCAAGGTGGTCAGTGCCCAGGTCGCTTCTTCCTGCGTCTCAAGCATCAGTTCGATGCCCAACCCCGAATCGCCATCTTCGTGCCGCCCTTCCCAGGGGTTGGACAGGCCGGAGCTGACATAGATCCAGTGCCTTCGATCACCGTGCGGAGGGCAGGCATTGACGCCGACATGCAGCCAGCGCGGGTCGATCTGGTCCTGCTTGAAGACGTTGCGCAGCAGATCCATGTCGATCGGATAGATCCCCGGCCCGGTATCGCCGAACAACCGCCGGTACAGCGTCTCCTCCCGATATTCCCAGCTGCGCTCCAGCAGGGTGTCGTCGTCCATGGTGCTCACTCGGCCACCTTGCCGGGCCAGCGGCAGCCGTCTTCCTGCCAGGCCTCGACGTCATCGTGGAAGGTGGTGCGACGTCCGTCGCGGGCACGCTCGTAGCTCAGGTCCAGCACCAGCGCGCCCTGCGTGCTCAGCAGGTAGCGGCCGTTGAGGCGCCCGTTGATGCGCTCTTCCCAGACGCTGTCGAACTGGTAGGGGCGGTCTTCGGCCAGCACCGTGGTCTCCATTGAAACCCGGCGCAGCAGCAGGCGTTCGCGCTGCCCGGCATAGCGAACGTCGGCCTGGCCGTCATCCAGCCAACGCCATTCCAGATGGATGCCGTCATTGCGGCCGCCGCTCAGGCAGCGATGATCCTGTGCGGTGGCCGCCGGGGCGGTCGTGTTGGCCAGAAGCAGCAGGGCGCCCATCGCCGTCGGCCAGGGTTTCATCCGTTCAGCCCCAACCGGATGCCGAACCCCACCAGGAACAGGCCGGCCACGCGGCGCAGCGCATCGCTGATCCGCGGGTGCTGGATCAGCCGGCGACGGGCCAGGTTGCCCACGCCGATCAGCATCGAGCAGTAGGCGATGCTGACCACCAGGATGATGCCGGCCAACGCCGCGAAGGTGGCGATGCCTTGGTGCGCCTTCGGATCGATGAACAACGGCAGGAAGGCCATGTAGAACAGGATCGCCTTCGGGTTGAGCAGACTGACCAGGATCGCCTGCTGGAAGTAGCGCCCCGGCTGCATGCGGATCGGACCGGCGTCGCCGCCCTCGTGCTTCGGCGTGCGCAGCAGGCTGATGCCGACCCACACCAGGTAGGCCGCACCCAGGTACTGCACGGCGTGGAACACCAGCGGGTTGGCCTTGAGCAGCGCCGCCACGCCCGCCAACGCCAGCCACATCAGGATCTGATCGCCGACCAGCAGGCCGGCCAGCGCGGTATAGCCACCACGCACGCCGCCACGGCCGGTGGCGGTCAGCAGGGTGAAGGTGCCGGGGCCGGGCAGGGCGAGAAACACCAGCACGGCGACCAGAAACGTCCACAGGTCCTGGATGCCCATCCACGGCATGGCGGCGTTCTCTTGTTACGTGGGGCCGCCATTGTCGGCCAGTGCCGCCGTTGGCGACAGGGGGCGGGTGAGGCCAGTGGGCATGCCAGACAGCAGCGGTTGCAGGTGCTGGCGCAGCTGCGCATGCAGTTGCCGTACCGCTGGCGAGAACTGCTTGCGGTGCGGGCATACCAGCTGCAGCGGGATGCTGCTGCCAACACCATCGAGCAGCAGCTGCAGGCGCCCGGCCAGCACGTCCTCGCGCAGGTCCAGCCAGGACTTGTAAGTGATGCCTTCGCCGGCCACGGCCCAGCGTCGCACTACATCGGCGTCGTCGCAGACCAGCGGACCGCGCACCGGAATCACGCTGCGACGCCCGTCGACCTCGAATGACCAGCGATCGTAGGCGCGGCCGTTGAGTTGATAGACCAGGCAGTCGTGCTCGCGCAGATCCTCCAGGCGGGTAGGCGTGCCGCGCCGCTGCAGGTAGCCGGGCGAGGCGGCCAGCACGCGTCGATTGCCTTCCAGCAGCGGCAGCGCGACGTAGCTGGCGTCGTCGAAGTGGCCGATGCGGATGGCCACGTCGACCGGGTCGCGGAATACATCGGCCACCTCGTCGGACAGGCGCAGGTGCAGGCGCAGCCGCGGGTGCGCGGCGCGGAAGGCGCTCAGCCAGGGCAGCAGCAGGTTGCGGCCGAGGTCCGAGGGCGCCGACAGCTGCAGGGTGCCGTGCAGCTCGGTGTCCTCGCCCTGCACACGCGCCTGGCCCTCGCGCAGGGTGGCCAGTACCTCCTGCGCATACGGCAGGTACAGCGCACCCTCGCCGGTGAGGCGCAGGCTGCGGGTGGTGCGCACGAACAGGCGCAGGTCCAGCTCGCGTTCCAGCCGCGCCACCGCCGCGGCGACCTGCCCGGGCAGCAGGTCGGCCTCGCGCGCCGCCTGCGAGAAGCTGCCCAGTGCGGCAGTGCGGACGAACAGCTGCAGATCGTCGAAGCGGATCATCTTCATTGCCAGAGTGAAAGTGCTGCCCGATTCTGCGCCTTTCTGTGGGAGCGCGTGCGGCGCAACCTGTCGCCTCCTTCCCCACTGGACCGCTGCCATGCGCGCCATTGCCTACACCCAAGCCGGCCTGCCGATCGATGATGCCCAGGCCCTGATCGACATCGAACTGGAGCTGCCGCTGCCCGGCCCGCGTGACCTGCGCGTGGCGGTACGTGCGGTGGCGGTGAACCCGGTCGACACCAAGGTCCGTCGCGCCGTGGCCACCGATGGCCCACGCGTGCTGGGCTGGGATGCGGTCGGCATCGTCGACGCGGTGGGCAGCGAGGTGACCCTGTTCCAGCCTGGCGATGCGGTCTACTACGCCGGCGTCATCGACCGCCCGGGCAGCAATGCCGAGTACCAGCTGGTGGACGAACGCAGCGTCGGCCGCAAGCCGGCCAGTCTGGATGACGCCGCCGCCGCGGCGCTGCCACTGACCGCGATCACCGCCTGGGAGCTGTTGTTCGACCGCCTGAGAATTCCCGAGGGTGGCGGCGAAGGCCAGACCCTGCTGGTGATCGGCGCTGCCGGCGGTGTCGGTTCGATCCTGGTGCAGCTGGCGCGGAAGCTGACGAAACTGACGGTGATCGGCACCGCCTCGCGTCCGGATACCCAGGACTGGGCGTACGCAATGGGTGCACACCATGTGATCGACCACAGCCTGCCGCTGGCCGAGGGCCTGGCGCGGCTCGGCATCAGCGAGGTACAGCACGTGGCCAGCCTGACCCACTCCGACCAGCACTACGCGCAGATCGTGGAACTGCTGGCGCCGCAGGGCCAGCTTGGGCTGATCGATGATCCCGGCCAGGTGGACGTGATGGCGCTCAAGCGCAAGGCGTTGTCACTGCACTGGGAGTCGATGTTCACCCGGCCGCTGTACAAGACCGCCGACATGCAGCGCCAGCATGACCTGTTGAACCGGGTGGCCGAGCTGATCGACACAGGCGTGCTGCAGACCACCCTGGGCGAGCATTTCGGGCGCATCGACGCGGCCAACCTGCGGCGTGCCCACGCGCTGCTGGAGAGCCACCGCGCCAAGGGCAAGATCGTGCTGGAAGGCTGGTAAGGCCCGGTTTTTCCTGTGGAGCCGAGCCTGCGCCCGGCTCTACAGCGTTTCATCCACGCATGGCGTGGATCAGCCGTGTCGACCAAGGTCGACACCTGCCAACAGCTGCGGAAGCCACTGCTCAGGCCACACCGTTGTCGACGTACTCGGCGAAACCGGGCTGCTGGCGTAGGCGTTCGAACCAGGCATCTACGTGTGTCAGTACCGGCTTGCTGCCCGGCGTGCTGCGCCAGCGTTGGGTCGACAGCCCGAGCACGATGTCGGCGAGGGTGAAGGTGTTGCCCGCCACGTAGCCGTCGGTAGTGGCGAGCTGTGCATCAAGGACGCCCATCAGCCGGTTCCACTGCGCCAGGCTGGCCTCGGCACGGGCGTCATCCGGATAGTCCGGATGCTGGCGCACGCGCGCCATGAACACATGGCGCCATGCGCTGTTGAGGTCGCTGGCCTGCCAGTCCATCCACTGCTCCACCCGGGCCCGGTCCTTTGCTGCATGTGGCAGCAGATCCTCGCGACCGGCGCGTGCGGCCAGGTAGCGGCAGATGCTGTTGGATTCCCACAGCACGAAGTCGCCATCACGCAGCACCGGCACCTGCCGGTTGGGGTTCAGCGTGGCCAGCAGGTCCGGCGAGGGGGCCGGTTCGTGGTGCAGGGGCAGATCCAGCCCCGCGCACAGCCACAGCACTTTACGCACATTGATGGAGGTGGGCTTTCCGTAGAGGACGACCATGGTCCTGACGCAGCAGTTGAGACTCGGCCAGCCTACACTTGCCCCATGCAAACCGAATATCTGCTCATTGGCGGCCTTCTATTGGCCGTGCTCATCCTGCAGCTGGTCGCCCTGCTGCGCCGCCCGCCGCATGACCGCCTGGAACAGGCGGTGCGCGAGGAGGCGCGGGCCGGGCGCAGCGAGCTGCGCGAACAGCTCGATGGCTTCGCCCGCGCGCTGACCGATCTGTCCACCCGCACCGACCAGCGCCTGGACCTGCTGCGCGAAGCGCTGGGCGAAGATGCCCGCAAGGCGCGCGCCGAAGCGGCCGAGAGCCAGCAGCGCGGCGCGGCGTTGATGGGACAGCGGCTGCAGGAGCTGCGCGGCCAGCTGGAGACCTTCGGCCAGCAGCAGGAAGCCCGCATCCATGCGTTTGGCCAGCAGCTGCAGGAGCTCACCGGGCGTACCGATACCCAGCTCGGCGCGCTGCGGCAGACCCTGGTGGACGATGCACGCAAGGGCCGCGAGGAGGGCGCGCAGTCGCAGCAGCGCCTGACTGAAAGCCTTGGCCTGCGCCTGCAGGAACTGACCCAGCGCAACGAGCAGCGCATCGCCGAGATGCGCACGACGCTGGAAGAGCAGCTGCGCGCGCTGCAGAGCGACAATGCGCAGAAGCTGGAACAGATGCGCGTGACGGTGGATGAGAAGTTGCAGTCCACCCTGGAAACACGCCTTGGCCAGTCCTTCAAACTGGTCTCGGAGCGCCTGGAACAGGTGCAGCGCGGCCTCGGCGAGATGCAGCAGCTGGCCACCGGCGTCGGTGACCTCAAGCGCGTGCTGACCAACGTCAAGACGCGCGGCAGCTGGGGTGAAGTACAGCTGGAGAACATCCTCGAGCAGACCCTGATCCAGGAGCAGTACGCGCGCGGGGTGAAGGTACGCCCGGATAGTGGCGAAATGGTCGACATCGCCGTGCGCCTGCCGGGCCGCAGCAGCGATGACACGCCGGTGTGGCTGCCGATCGACTCCAAGTTCCCACGCGAAGACTACGAGCGCCTGCTGGACGCACAGGAGCAGGGTGACGCCGAACTGGTACGCGTGCAGGGTGCGCAGCTGGAGCGTGCGGTGAAGGTGCAGGCCAAGTCGATCTGCGAGAAGTACATCGTGCCGCCGCACACCACCGACTTCGCGGTGATGTTCCTGCCTACCGAAGGCCTGTATGCCGAGGTGATCCGGCGCCCCGGCCTGGTCGATCTGCTGCAGCGCGACCACCGCGTGGTGGTCGCCGGGCCGACCACGATCACCGCACTGCTCAACAGCCTGCAGATGGGCTTCCGCACGCTGGCCATCGAGAAGCGGTCCAGCGAGGTGTGGAGCCTGCTGGGGGCGGTGAAGACCGAGTTCGGCAAGTTCGGCGATGTGCTGGACAACGTGAAGGCCAAGCTGGACCAGGCCAGCAAGCAGATCGACCAGACCGGGGTGCGCACCCGCGCGATCGCCCGCAAGCTGAGGGATGTCGAGTCGCTGCCGGTTGAGCAGAGCCGCCAGTTGCTGCCGGACGCGCTGCCAGCAGAGGAAGGCAGTGACGGCGACGAGGCCTGAGCCACGCTGACACGCCGCCTGCATCGCCGATGCGTATGCTGGCGGCCTGTCCGCCTCGATCAGGTATCGTCATGCGCCTGCGCCGCTTCACCAGCCTTGTCCTGACCGCGCTGCTTGCCGCCTGCAGCAGCGCACCACCGGCTGCCGATACGACCGCGGCACCTGCCGCAGCCACCAGCCCTGAAGCGGCCGAGGCGTATCGCGAAGCGCGCGACGTCGACTGCCAGGCCGCCGGTGGCAGCCTGCAGCGGCTCGGCCGGCTGCAGCGCGAGCAGTGCGTGATTCCCTATGCCGATGCCGGCAAGGCCTGCAGCCGCAAAAACGAGTGCACGGGCCAGTGCCTGGCCGGTCCCGAGGTGGCCGCTGGCAGCGCCGCTACCGGTACCTGCCAGCGCGATGTGCGCCAGAACTTCGGCTGCCGCCAGCGCATTGATGACGGCAAGGCGCAGGGCACGATCTGCGTGGACTGATCGTAGTGCCGGCCGCTGGCCGGCAACCGCATGAACCCTTGCGAACGGTCGCACGTTTGCCGGCCAGCGGCCGGCACTACCGCCATCGCGCGGCGCTATGCTGGTGGGCCATTCCCCGCTGTTGCCGGAGCCCCCGCGTGAGCACCCCGATCCAGGACATTTCCCTCACCACCATCGACGGCCAGCCGTCCTCGCTTGCCGACTACCAGGGCAAGGTACTGCTGCTGGTCAACGTCGCCTCCAAGTGCGGCCTGACCCCGCAGTACGAAGGCCTGCAGGCGCTGTATGCGGAAAAGCACGCGCAGGGTCTGGAATTACTGGGCTTCCCCGCCAACAACTTCCTCGGCCAGGAGCCGGGCAGCGAGGCAGAGATCCAGCAGTTCTGCCAGCTCACCTACGACGTCAGCTTCCCGATGTTCTCCAAGATCAGCGTGGCCGGTGACGATACCCATCCGCTGTACCAGCAGCTGACCGCCGCCCAGCCGCAGTCGATCGGCGAAGGCCCGCTGCGTGAGCGCCTGGCCAGCAAGGAGATCCCGATCCACGCAGCACCGGCGGTGCTGTGGAACTTCGAGAAGTTCCTGGTTGGCCGCGACGGCAAGGTCATCGCGCGTTTCGCCCCGGACGTGGCTGCCGATGACGCGCGCCTGCGCGAGGCCATCGAGGCAGCGCTGGCAGCCTGAGGAAAGCGTGCCAACCAAGGTTGGCACCTACCGGAAAAGAAAAACCCCGCCGAGGCGGGGTTTTTCATGCGCTGCAGACCGGACTCAGTGCGTCCACTGCGGCATCGGCATCGCATCGACCGGGATCGGCGAATTGGCATCGTCGTGGCCACGGTCGCGCTTGCTGCGCAGATCGTTCTCGATCTGGTAGTTGCGGCGCTGCATCCACGCATCGCGTACCAGCGAGTACTCGTCCACGGCGGTGTCACGCAGGTCGTCGATCGCCAGCAGCTGCGCGCGGGTATCGACCAGCTGCATGCCCTGCAGGCCGATGCGGATCTTGTCCTCTTCGATGCGGCGGATCGGCGACAGCGGAATGTCACCGGCCAGGCCGAACACATCGCGCACGGTGCGAGGGCCGAAGAACGGCAGTTCCACGTAACGCGAACGACGCCAGCCCCAGGCACCCAGGGTCTGCCCGAAGTCCTCATTGCGACGCGGCACCATCGCCTTGCTGGCCGGATCGAACAGGCCGCCGATACCCAGCGTGCTGTTCATCAGGAAGCGGCCGAGGCTGTCCCACGCATCTGCACCGCGGCCCTGCAGCAGCTGGTTGGTGATGGTCACCGGTGCGCGCAGGTTGCTGAAGAAGTTGCTGACGCCGGTGCGGGCGAAGCGCGGCACCACGTGGGTGTAGGCCGTGGCCAGCGGGCGGGCGATGCCACGGTCAACCGCGTTGTTGAACGTGTGCACCTTGCGGTTGAACGGTTCCCACGGATCGTAGGCTGCCGCGCTGCCAGTGTTACCGGCACCGCCGTAGAGGGCATCGAAGTCGTCGTCACCACCGGGGGCGGTCGCCGCCGCGGCCCTGGCCGCATCGGTGTCGGCGCTGCGGGCCGGTGCGGATGGCGGCGTGGCCGGCGCAGGTGCGGCAACCACGGCTGTTGCCGGTGCGGCATCGACCGTAGCGGTATCGGCGGTGGGGGCAGAGGCCTCGGCGATGGTGCTGGCCGGGACCACGGTGCTGGCTGCGGGCGCATCGCTGCGTGCGGGCTTGCCGGCGCAGGCGGTCAGGGCGGTGGCCAGGACGATCAGGGGGAAAGTGCGTACGACGTTCATGTCAGCTCGCAGCAGAAGTAGCGTTGAAATCCAGGTCGGGCGACAGCCGGTAGGCTGCGCTCAGCTCGTTGTAGCCGGCCGGCGCGCCGGAGACTGCCAGCGGGTGACCGCTCTTGCGCGCACGTGCGGCCAGCTCGGCCAGCAGCGCCAGGCCGGCGCTGTCCACGCGTTCGACCTCACCCAGCTCCAGCCGTGACAGCTTTGCCGGCAGGGCCTGCAGCTGCGGCCACAGCGCGATCACCGCGGCACGGTCGAGCACCCCGCGCAGGCGCAGGGTGTCGCCTTCCAGCAGCGCCAGTGCGTTACTTGCCATTGCCCGCGGGCCCGGCCTGCATGCTGCCGCTGTGCAGTTCGTTGGCCACCTGCTTGATGCCCTTCTGGCGCAGCGGGGTGTCGAACTGGTTGCGGAAGGTCTGCACGTAGGAAATGCCTTCGATGTTGACGTCAAAGATCTTCCACTGGCCGTTCACGTTGCGCATCCAGTACTCGACCGGGGTCGGTTCGTTGCCGGCGCGCACCAGTTCGGTGCTCACGCGCACGCCACGATTGCCCGGCAGCGGGCTTTCACCCTTCAGGCGGAAGCTCGGCTTGCCCTGGATGTTGAGCAGGGTGGAGCCGTAGCGCTGCATCAGGCTGTCGGCCATGGCATCGGCGAACAGCTTGATGTCGGCGTCGGAGGCGCCGCGGGCGTGCGGGCCCAGCACCAGGCGCGCGGCGTAGTCGCGGTCGAAGGTGCGGGTCAGCTCGCTGTCGATGTAGCTGCGCAGGCTGGCCGGGTTGCTGGTGAACTCGCTCTTGCGCTGCTGCAGCGTGGACAGGATGCGGCTGCTGGCATCGATCACCACCTTGCCGGCCTGGCTTTGCGTTGCGGCAGCGGCAGGCGCAGCGGCCTGGGCCTGGGCCAGGAACGGGGTGGCCGCCAGCAGCGCCGAGGCGAGCAGGGCCGGGATCAGTTTCATCTTCATGGTTGCGGTTCCGTTGCAGGCGCCTGCGCGCCATCGTTGGGCTTCTGAGCAGCGCCGCCACCGGCACCGCCACTGAACATGTACTTGCCGACCAGCTGGATCAGGTCCACCGCTGGCTGGGTGAAGACGATCTCGTCACCGGCCTTCAGCACGTCCGGATCACCGCCCGGCTGCAGACCGATATAGCTCTCGCCGAGCAAACCGCTGGTGAAGATGCCGGCCGAGGTGTCCGCCGGCAGGTCCTTGACCTTGCTGTCCATGCGCAGGGTGACGATCGATTCGAACTTCACCGGGTCCAGGTCGATCGAAGCGACCTGGCCGACAGTGACGCCGCCGATCTTCACCGGTGCCTGCTTGCGCAGCTGGCCGACCTGGGAGAAGCGTGCCTTCAGGTCGTAGCCTTCGCTGCCCCAGCTCCAGCGCTGGTTGGTCGAGGCCACGGCCAGCACCATCAGCGAGGCCAGGGCCAGCAGCAGGAAGGCGCCGACGGAAAATTCGAGTCTGGGACCGCGGATGGCCATGTGGATTACCTGATCGAGTCGTTGTGGCCGCGCGCGCCTGCGCACCGCCGGTGGAGGGGTTAGGTGAACAACATTGCCGACAGCACGAAGTTGAACATCAGCACCAGCAGTGAAGCGTTGACCACCGCACGGGTGGTCGCCACCGAAGTGCCTTCAATAGTCGGCTCGGCGTGGAAACCCACATAGGCGGCAACCAGCGCGGCAGTGCCGCCGAAGATCGCCGACTTCAGCATTGCCACGCCGAAGTCGTCCCAGAAGTCCACGCTGTTGCGCAGCGCCGACCAGAACACGCCATTGTCCAGGCCCAGCACGTGCACCGCTTCGAAGTAGCTGGCACTGATTGCAAGCGAACAGAAGATGCCGGTCAGCAGCGGCACGGTCAGCACCGCCGCCCAGAAGCGCGGCGCCACCGCCTTGGCCACCGGGTCGATCGCCATCAGCTCCAGCGCCTTGATCTGGTCGGTGGCACGCATCAGGCCTAGCTCGGCGGCGATCGAGCTGCCAGCGCGGCCAATGAACAGCAGCGCGGTCAGCACCGGTGCCAGCTCGCGGTACAGCGAAAGCCCGAGCAGGGTCGACAGTGCGTCGGCCGCACCGAAGGTGGTCAGCGTGCGGTAGCCCTGCAGGGTCAGCACCAGGCCGACGAAGGCACCGCCGACGGCGATGATCGGCAGCGAGCGCGCACCGATCTTGTAGATCTCGCGGGTCAACTCGGCCAGGAAATCACGGGTCGGCAGCGAACCGCGCAGCACGGTCAGCGAGAACAGGCCGGCACGACCCAGCGAGCGGGTGGCTTGAACGAACGGCATCAGGCGACCCTCGCGCGCGGCGCGGCATCGAACGGGATGGGGCCATCGGGCTGGCCGTGCAGGAACTGCCGCAGCAGCGGGTCCTGGCTGGACTGCAGTGCCTCGGGCGTGCCCTGGAACACGATGCCGCCATTGGCGATCGCGATCACCTGGTCGCAGATCGGCAGGGTCTCGTGCACGTGGTGGCTGACGATGATGCTGGTCAGGCCCAGGCTGTGGTTGAGGCGCTGGATCAGGCTCATGATCACCCCCGAGGCGATCGGGTCCAGCCCGGTCAGCGGCTCGTCGTAGATCATCAGCGGCGGGTCCAGCGCCAGTGCACGGGCCAGCGCCACGCGGCGCGCCATGCCACCTGACAGCTCGCGCGGCCAGGCATCGGCGGCGGCCAGCAAGCCCACCGAATGCAGCTTCATCTGCACCAGCCGCCGCAGCACGGCGGTCGGCAGGCGGGTGTGCGTACGCAGCGGCAGCGCCACGTTTTCCGCCACGGTCAGGTCGGTCAGCAGGCCGTTGCCCTGCAGCAGCACGCCCACGCTCTTGCGCATTTCCAGCAGCGCGCCGCTGTCATGCGGAATCGGCTTGCCGAACAGGGTGACCTCGCCGGCGACCGGGCGCAGTTCGCCGGTCAGCGCCGCCAGCAGGGTCGACTTGCCGCTGCCGGACGGACCCAGAACGGCGGTGATGCTGCCCTTGGGCACCTGCAGCGACACGTCGCGCAGGATCGTGCGTCCGCTCCGGTCGATGCGGACGTTGGATAACTGCACCAGACTGGAGGTGGAAGCCGACATGGGCACCATTAACGTTTTTTAGACATCGAAGGATCGGGCCCGTCGGCTGAACATAAGCAGACTGGACGGTGCAGTATTGTTGCACGACAAGCCTCGGCGGAGGCCGGGACAATCGGCTGGTGTCCCGGAACAATCCGTACCGCTCGCGGCCCAACCATTGAATACTGCCTGCTGTCCTGCACACTGTGCATGATGAGTGACCCAGGCAGCGATTTCCGCCTCTACCATTCCAACTCCCTGGACGTGCTGGCCGCGCTGCTGGCGCGCAATGTGCGTACGCCCGTTCCTGGCCAGCCGCTGCTGGCACCGGAAGTGGTGCTGATCCCGCAGGTAGCGATGCGGCGTTGGCTGCAAGCGACACTGGCCACCGAGTTCGGTGTGGCTGCGAACCTCGAATTCCTCACCCCGGGTGAGTTCGTGGCGCGCGCGCTGAAGGCCAACGTCAGCGGCGAGCAGGACGACCTGGACGCGGCCGGCCTGCATTGGAAGCTGTACCAGGCCCTGCGCGACCCGGCGTTGCTGGCGCAGCCACCGATGCGCGCGCTGCAGTCCTATCTTGCCGGCGATGACGCATTGAAGCCGTGGGCGCTGGCTGGCGAGCTGGCCTCGGTGTTCGAGAAGTACCAGGCGTGGCGCCGCGACTGGCTGCTGCGCTGGGCGGCCGGTGCCGATCCGTCCGATCCGCAGGCAATCCTGTGGCGCACCATCACCCACGGCCACGACTACCGCGCGCGCCGCATCCAGGAATACCTGGACCGTTTCGAAGGGGCCGGCCAACCCTTGCCGAAGGGCTTGCCACCGCGCATGTCTGCGTTCGCGACGCTCAACATCTCGCCCGATGTGCTGCGGGTGATGGCCACCCAGGCACGTGTTGGCGAGCTGCATTTCTATATGCCCACCCCGGTGCAGTCGTACTGGGGCGATCTGCAGACCCTGGCCGAGCGCCTGCGCAGCGGCGCGCCCGATCCCTTCGGCGAAGCAGCCGGCGAGAACCGTCTGCTGGAAGCCTGGGGCGCGGCCGGGCGCGACTTCATGGCGGTGCTGGGCAGTTACGAGGTGGTGCATCCGGCCGGCGAAATCGCCGCCTATTCCGATCCGGAGGACGACACCCGGCCGACCCTGGACGAAGGCGGCCTGTCCGACAGCCTGCTGCATCGCCTGCAGCGTGACCTGTTCCACCGCCGCGCACTGCCCTCGGGCGAGCTGCGTGACGGGCTTCGCAGCGACGACCCCAGCCTGCAGGTACACGCCTGCCATACCCGCCTGCGCGAGTTGCAGGTGCTGCACGACCAGCTGCGCAGCCTGCTGCAGGACCCGCGCTTCGACCCGCCGCTGCAGGCGCGCGAGATCGCGGTGCTGGCGCCGGACATCGATCCCTACGTGCCGTACCTGGAAGCGGTGTTCGGCGGCCGTGGTGGCGAGGAGGAGCACATCCCCTATGCGCTGGCCGACAGCAGCCCGCTGGCCGGTGAACCGCTGGCTGATGTGTTCGTGCACCTGCTGGGCCTGCCGGTCTCGCGCTTTGGCCTGAATGAGGTGCTGGACCTGCTGGCCAGCGCGCCGCTGGCCGAAGCGGCCGGGCTGGAAGCGGTGGACTTCGACCGCCTGCATGGCTGGCTGCAGCAGGCCGGTGCACGCTGGGGCCTGGATGCGAAGCACCGCCACCAGCACCAGGCGCCGGCCGACGACGCCTACACCTGGCAGTTCGCGCTGGATCGCCTGGTGCTCGGCCATGCCACCGGCAGCGAGGCCGACCTGGCGGGTGTCGCACCGTGGATCGAACTGGAAGGCGGCGCGCTGGACGCGCTGGACCGGCTGCTGCGCCTGCTGCGCGTGCTGGCGATCTACCAGCGTCGCCTCGGCGAGCTGCTGACCCCGGCGCAATGGCGACAGCGCCTGCTGTCGTTGCTGGATGCACTGCTGCCCACCGCGCCGAGTTCACCCAACAGCCAGCGTGCCCTGGAGCGCCTGCGCAAGCTGCTCAACCAGTTCGCCGAGGATGCTGCCAAGGCCGGCTTCGCGGAAGGCGTGCCGCCGGAGGTGGTACGTGCGCACTTCGCCGGCGCGCTGGGCGAGGCCGATACGCGCGCACCGCTGCTGACCGGTGGCATCAGTTTCGGCCGCATGGTGCCGATGCGACTGCTGCCATTCCGGGTGATCTGCGTGCTGGGCCTCAATGATGGCGATTTCCCGCGCCGTGACCCGGCGGCCGGTCTCAACCAGCTCACCGCCGAACTGGACACGCCGCGCCGCCGACCGGGCGACCGCTCCACCCGCGAAGACGACCGTTTCCTGTTCCTGCAGCTGTTCGCCGCCGCGCAGGAGGTGTTCTACCTCAGCTACCTCGGTGCCGATCCGCGCGATGGCAGCGTGCGCGAGCCGTCGGTGCTGGTCAGTGAACTGATCGATGCCGCCGCTGCGTATCACCTCGATCCGCCTGCGGCGGTCCGCGACTTCACCGTGCGCCACGCAATGCAGCCGTTCTCACCGGCGGCGTTTGGTGATGGCGATCCGCGTCGCTTCAGCTATCGCCGCCAGTGGCATCCGGCGGCCGGTCGCCTCACTGGCCAGCGCGGTGGACTGCAGCCGTGGTTCGACGCACCGCTGCCACCGCCGCTCGACGATGCGGTGGAGGACGACGTCGCACTCGATACCCTGCGCCGTTTCCTGTGCGATCCGGCCGGGCAGTTCCTCGCGCAGTCGCTGGGCCTGCGCCTGGCCGACGATATCGAGGAGGTCGATGACCTGGAACCGCTGGTGCTGTCATCGCGCGGCCCGGAAAAGCGCAGCGTGCAGGCGGCGGTGGTGCGCGCCACGCTCAGCGGCGATACCGAGCCGTTGTACCCGCGGCTGCGCGCGCGCGGCCTGCTGCCGTCCGGCCCATTGGGCGAGCGCCAGTTCGAGGGGGAGCAGTTGAAGACGCGCCCGTATGCCAGTGCGTTGCTGGGCTGGATGCAGGGCGAACCGCTGGAAAGCCGTCGCTACGAAGTGGACATCGAGGGCGTGCGCCTGCATGGCCGCGTGGCCGATCGGCATCCCGAGGGCTTGGTGCGCCTGCGCGCCGGTACCCTCAATGGCAATGCAGTGATCCGCCAGGGCCTGGACTGGCTGCTGGCCAACGCCGCCGGCGATGCGTTGCCGCTGGTGCAGTTCCACGATGGCGGTGACGCCGGGCCCGGCCCGCATGTGCTGCCAGCACTGAGCGCCCCCGCTGCACGCGCCGCGCTGCGTGCGCTGCTGCAATTGCGCCAGCGCGGCCTGCGTGAGCCGCTGCGCTTTGCCCCGTACACCGGCTGGGTGCTGTACAACGCGCCGGCAGAAAAACAGCGCAGCGAAGGCTGGAAGCAGTGGCATGGCAGCGACCGCAGCTGGGGTGAATCCAGCAGCGACGCCTGGCAGCTGCTGCTGCGCGGTGCCGACCCGTTTGCCACCGATGCCAGCTATGCCGAGCTGCTGCGCAACAGCCAGGTGGTCTTCAGCGCGGTGCGCGAAGGCCGCACTCTCGGTACCGAAGCACGCCAGGAGGGCAACGCATGAACACCGCCATCGCAGACAAGGAAACCCAGCGTATGGCGGGCGATCCCTACCTGGCCCTGCCGCTGGACGGCATTCGCCTGATTGAAGCCAGCGCAGGCACCGGCAAGACCTTCACCCTGGCCACGTTGTTCACCCGACTGGTGGTGGAGCAGGGCCTGCGTATCGGCCAGATCCTGGCGGTGACCTTCACCGATGCGGCCACCCAGGAACTGCGCAAACGCATCCGCGAGCGCCTGGCGCTGGCCGCGCGCCTGGTCGATCTGGAACCGGCCGAGGGCGAAGCGCCAGACCTGCGGTTGACCCGCGAGGTACTGCAGCGCCATCTACAGGGCGGAACCGAGAGCGCGGTCGCACTGAAACGCCGCCTGCAGGTGGCTGCCGACGAGATCGACCTGGCTTCGATCTTCACCATCCACGGCTTCTGCACCCGCGTGCTGCGCGAGCATGCACTGGAAAGCGGCCATACCTTTGATCCGCCGGAACTGCTGGCCAGCGATCGTGAACTGTTGGAGGAGCTGGCCGCTGATCTGTGGCGCGTGCATGCCAACGACCCGGCCACATTGGAGCCGCTGACCTGGCTGTGGTCCAACCCGGACGCGCTGGCCGCCGATCTGCGCGCGCTGCTGGGCACGCCGCCCCTGCACCCGTTGCCACAGCCGGTGACGCTGGCTGATCCACACCCGGCCTTGCAGGCCACCGCCGCCGAACTGCAGCAGGCGCTTCGCGAGCATGGCGAGCAGTTCTTCATCGACCTCTGCGATGCCGTCGACAACAAGTGGATCAACGGCGTGTCCTACAAGCTGGGCTGGCTGCACCCGCTAGGCCGACAGCTGCTGGCCTGGGCTGAGCGCGGCGACCCGCGCGAGATGCTGGCCAGCGAGCGCCTGCCGGCACTGCTGCCGGAGGTGCTGGCCGACAAGACCAACAAGAAATTCCCCGATCGCACGCCATCGTCGCCATTGCAGGCGCCGTTGGCGCGCTATGTCGCGCTGCTGGCCGAACGCGATGCCTGGTTGCGTGGTACCGCGTTGAACTTCCTGCACGCGCTTCGCGCCGAAGCCACGCAGCGCCTGCAGGCGCTGAAGCGCACGCGCCGGGTACAGACCTACGACGACCTGATCGATGGCGTGGCGTTGGCACTGGAAGGCCCGCAACGGTTGACGCTGGTGAAACAACTGCGTGCGCAGTACCGCATCGCGCTGGTCGATGAGTTCCAGGACACCGACGATCGCCAGTGGGGCATCTTCCACACCGTGTTCGGCGATTCGCCGGAGGTGCGTGAACTCGGCCTGCCACCGGCGCTGTTCCTGATCGGCGACCCCAAGCAGGCGATCTACGGCTTCCGCGGCGGTGATATCCACACCTACCTGAAGGCCAAGCAGGTGGCACAGCAGGCGCCGGTGCTGGACCAGAACTTCCGCTCGCGACCGGCTGTGCTGCGTGCGTTGCAGGCGCTGTACGACAACGGTGGCGAAGACGCCTTCCTCGAACGCGACATCCAGTTCGAGCCGGTGCGGCCCGGTGGCGTGCGCATCGACGAGGACTACCAGCGTGATGGCCATGCCGCCACGGCACTCACCCTGCGCGTGCTGCGCAGTGGCGGTGACAAGGCGATGAGTGCGGACGCCTCGCGTGATGCCGCGACCCAGGCCTGCGTGGCTGCGATTCACCAGATCCTGGTCGAGGCGCGTGCGGGCAATGCCGTGCTGCGTGGGCGCCCGGTTCAACCCGGTGATATCGCGGTGCTGGTGCGCTCGCATCGCGAGGCCACGCTGGTGCAGCGCGCGCTGGCGGCGGTCGGCATTCCCGCGGTGGCAGCCGGCAAGCAGAGCCTGTTCGCCACCGCTGAAGCGCGCGATCTTCGTGCGCTGCTGCTGGCGCTGCTGCAACCGGCTGACGAAGGCCGCCTGCGTGCAGCGTTGGCCACTGTCCTGCTCGGTCAACGCGCCAGCGCGATCGCGGCGATGGAGCGCGAGGGCGACCTGCAACGCGAGTTCCAGGCACAGCTGCTGAACTGGCGCGAGCGCTGGCAGCGCGGCGGACCGTTCGCGGTGATCGCCGATGTCTGTGCCGCACAGGGCGAACGCCTGCTGGCGCTGATCGACGGCGAGCGCCGCCTGACCAATTACCTGCAGCTGGGCGAACTGCTGCAGGAAGCCTCGGCGCAGGCGCTGGGCATGCACGGTCTGCTGGACTGGCTGCAGGGGCAGATGGCCAGCGCCGATCAGGATGACGAGCAACAGCTGCTGCGCCTGGAATCGGATGCGCGCCGGGTACAGATCATCACCCTGCACAAGAGCAAGGGCCTGGAGTATCCGCTGGTGTTCCTGCCCTTCGTCGGCATCGACGGCGGCGCACCGAACACCGCCTCGCACTGCACGGTGCACGTCGGTGGCCAGCGCCAGCTGCACTGGAAGCTGGACAAGGACGAGGCCTGGGAAGCGGCCAGCAACCAACGTGAGCGCGAGCAGCGGGCCGAGGATGCGCGCCTGCTGTATGTGGGACTGACCCGTGCCGAGCATGCGCTGTGGATCGCCGTGGGTGATCTGGCCGGGCTCGGCAAGACGCGGCTGGCGCCGCTGCTGGGTGACCTGCAGGCGCTGCGCGCGCACGCCGATGTGCACATCGATGACAGTGAGGCAGCGGCCGCGCTGCCGCAGCTGGCGGCCGAAGTGGAAGGTGACCTTCCGGCGGTGCGTGCCCTGACCCGGCGCGTCCCGCACGACTGGTGGGTGTACAGCTTCACCCAGCTGGCCCACGCCGATGCCGGCGCGGGCAGTGATATCGAAGCCGCCGCCACCGAGCTGCCGGCGCCCGCTGCCGACGAACCCGCTGGCCCGGAACTGCCACTGGAACCGGCGTTGCCGGAACCCGCCGCGGCGGCCGAAGACAGCACACCGGTCGACCCGCGCTTCATGGGCAGTCGCTTCGGCAACGTGCTGCACGAAGCGATGGAGAACGTCGACTTCGCCGCATGGGGTGATTGGCAGCCAGGTCTGCAAGCCCCTGAGGGACAGGCCGAGGTATTGCGCAAGGCACTGCACGACGAAGGATATGCTGACGTCGATCTGGATGATGGCGTGTCCGTACTGGTGCCGCTGGTCGGCCACACGCTCACCGTGCCGCTGCCCGAAGGCGGTGCGCTGCACAGCCTGGGTGAAGGCGAGCGTCGCGCGGAAATCGACTTCCATTTCGCCATCGAGCCGACCACGGTGCCGGCGCTGCTGCAGGTGCTGCATGCGCACGGTGTTTCCAGCACGCGACGCGGCTTCGGCCAGCGCCGCCGGTTGGAAGGGCTGATGACCGGCATGATCGACCTGACCTATGTGCGCGATGGGCGCTGGTACGTGCTCGACTACAAGTCCAACCGCCTGCCTGGTTACAGCCCGGACCTGCTGGCCATTGCCATGCGGCACAGCGAGTACGACCTGCAGGCGCTGATCTACACCGTGGCCCTGCATCGCTGGCTGCGTTTCCGCCTGGGTGCGGCCTACGACTACGAGCGCGACATGGGCGGCATCCGCTATCTGTTCTGCCGCGGCCTGGATGCCGCCGGCAACGGTGTGCATGTGGACCGCTTCCCGTTGGCGCTGGTGGATGCCCTGGATGCGTTGTTCGCCGGTGGCGAACAGGCCCAGGCCGAACTGGCTGCGCGTGCCCGCGGAGCCAGTGCATGAGCCTGCTGAAGGAACTGCACCAGAAGGGCCTGCTGCGCACCCTCGACCATGCACTGGCGACCAGCCTGCAGCGGCTGCGCGACGACACGCCCGAGAGCGTGGCGCTGGCGGCTGCGCTTGCGTCGCTGGCGGTATCGCAAGGCCATGCTGCGTTCGATCCGGCGCAACCGCAGCGGTTGCTGGAAGGCGTACCCGAGTGGCCTGCCGCGCAGGACTGGCTGGAGCAGCTGTGCGCATCGCCGTGGGTCGCGACGCCGGAGCAGGCCGACGCCATCGCCGAGGATGCGCCGCTGGTGTTGGAGAACGGCCTGCTCTACCTGCGCCGCTATCGCGAGTACGAGCGTCAGCTGGCGGCTGGGCTGCAGCGCATCGGCCGGCATCCGCTGCCGGCGCCGGACATGGCAGCGTTGGCGCCTTTGTTCGCGCAGCTGTTCCCGCAGGCACTGGGCGGCGAAGATCATCAGGCACGCGCCGCCGGCGTGACCCTGCGCCATCCGCTGGCGCTGGTCACCGGCGGCCCCGGCACCGGCAAGACCACCACCATCGCGCGCCTGTTGCTGCTGCTGGCCGCGCAGGCCCGGCACGCCGGCCAGCCACTGCCCGAGGTGGCGCTGGCCGCGCCCACCGGGCGTGCCGCCGAGCGCATGGCCGAGAGCCTTCGCGTCGCCGTGCAACGGCTGCAGGAACAAGGACTGGACCCGGCGTTGTGCGCGGCGCTGCCCAGTACCGGCACCACCCTGCATCGCCTGCTCGGCGTGATTCCCGATTCACCGCGCTTCCGCCACCATGCCGACAATCCGCTGCCGGTGGATGTGGTGGTGGTCGACGAAGCCTCGATGATCGATCTGCCGATGATGGCCAAGCTGGTCGACGCGATCGCCAGCGGCACCCGGTTGATCCTGCTCGGCGATCCCGATCAGTTGCCCTCGGTCGAGGCCGGCGACGTGCTCAGCGCGATCCTGCGTGCCAGCGGTGATGGCATCGGTACCCGCGTTGATGACGCGCAGGCACTGCATGGTCTTCTGGCGCCGGCCATCTTGCAGCCGCAGGCCGCACCACGCGCCTTCGCCGGGCGCCGCGTGCAGCTGCAGCGCGGCTACCGGCAGAGCGATGCGCTGGATCTGGCACCGCTGGCCCACGCCGTGCGCGAGGGCGACAGCAGCACAGCATTGCAGCTGCTGCGCAGCGGTGAACTGGCCGGCGTGCATTTCCACGAAGGCGAGGCCGATCCGCTGCGTGGCCAGCGCGAGCACCTGCTGGGCCACTGGCGCGCACTGGCCGACGCGGCTGATCCAGTGCTTGCCCTGCAGCAGGCCGGGCGCCTGCGTGTGCTGACCGCCTTGCGCGAAGGCCCGCAGGGCGCACGCGGGCTCAACAGCCGCATCGAACAGCTGCTGGCCGGCAACACCCCCGGCTACTTCCAGGGTCGCCTGCTGCTGGTCACCGAGAACAGCTACCGGCATCGCCTGTTCAACGGCGATATCGGCATCTGCCTGCGTGATGGCAGCGGCGCGATGGTGGCCTGGTTCCCCGGCGACAGCGTCGACCAGCCGCGCGCCTTCCACCCGGCCGCACTGCCCGCGCATGAAAGCGCCTTCGCGATGACCGTGCACAAGGCGCAGGGTTCGGAGTTCGACGAAGTGTGGTTGCAGCTGCCGCGCCAGGACAGCCGCGTGCTGTCGCGCGAACTGGTCTACACCGGCCTGACCCGCGCCCGCCAGGTGCTGCATGTGGCCGGCAGCGCCGATGTGCTGCAGGCCGCATTGAAACGCCACGCCAGCCGATTGGGTGGTCTGGCCTGGCGACTGGGTGCGGAAGCGGTGGCCGAAGAGCCGGCGCGCATTGAACAGCCCATGGTGCAGGGCACGTTGTTCTGAAACGGGCGCGATGCGCCCCTGTAGAGTCGAGATCCTATGTTCGTGGTCAAGCCTGCTGGAAGCAGGCTTGACCCACCTTCAGCATGGCCGGATCGAAGTCCCGGCCGCTTTTGAAGACACCCCAGGCGATCCTGGCCAGCTTTCTGGCCAGGATGTTGAAGACGGCGGTGCTGGGGTGACCGCGTTTTGACAGCTCGTCGTAGAGCGGTTGCCCCCGACGACACCGCTTGAGCCCCATTGCGGCCATGTAGAGCATCTGGCGCAGCACTGGCGCGCCCTGTTTGGACAGCCGACGCCGTCCCGTTCTGCCGCCAGACTCGTTGGGCCGGGGATCCAGGCCCGTGCAGGCGATCCACGCGTTGGCGTTGGCCAACGGCCAGCGCGTCATGTAGTAAATCAGGTGAGCGGCGACGGCGGGGCCGATACCAGGGATGGTCAACAGGCGCTTGTAGAGCGTGCCATGCTCTCCATCGCGACCCAAGCGCTGCAGTTCGCTTTCCAGCTCGGACAGCGTCCCAGCCAGAGCGCAGAACAGATCTGACAGCTCCCCGGGGGCACTTTTGCTTACCCCGAAGGATTGCTCCAGGCGCGCGCGTGTCTTTACCAGCGTCTGCCGCTTGCGCAGCAAATCGTGCATCTGCTGCTGCTCATCGGTACGCGGTACGTATTCACGCAGGCGATCGTTCTCCTTCTTCACGTACCGGGCGATCGCTTCGGCGTCCATGGCGTCCGTCTTGCCACGCGAGCCCGTCGCCCGGCCGTAGTGCTTGATCAGACGTGGATTGATCACATAGACAACGTGGCCTGCTTGGCCAGCCATCCGAGCCAACAACTCGTAGTACCGCCCCGTCGCCTCCATGCCAATCCGGCATCGCTGGGGCAAGGTGTTGAGCCACTGGGCTATGCCGGCCCGGGTGTTGGCGATCCTGTCGCCGGCCTTGCGGTCGGCCACTGCCGGTACGAACTCCTTGGAGTCCACGTCCACGCCAATATCGAGAGAATCAGACATTTGTACGGCTCCCAGCTATCTTTAAGGGGCTGGGGTGGTACCGCACCGACGTTAGCTTGCCTACATCGACGATCCCCTTTGGGGGCCGTACGATCCTTTATCGACGTTCGTGTGCGGGATGGGGATCGCTCGACTCGTCTGTCGGCTAGTATCCGCAGATGCATGCTTGACGGTCCCTCCACCCTGGCTCCTACATACCTCGTAGGAGCCGGGAGGAACATACAAGCCATGCTCGACTGCGCCGCAATAATGTAGAGCCGAGCCATGCTCGGCTGATGGGCCACGGAGTCGAGCATGGCTCGACTCTACAAAAGAGCGTCCTGATCGCTTCGGGGTTCATCCACGCATTGCGTGGATCTACGCGATCAGTACCAGGCCATCCGGGAACACGATCGCCGCTTCATCGGCACTCACGTCGAAGAAGCCCACGCCGTGCTTCTCGGCCAGATCCTGCACGCGGCCATGCGCGCGCTCGGCCACCGAATAGGCGAACGCGCCGTAGATCACCTGACTACCGATGCTGTACTCGGTCACCTCAGCACGATCATCGTCGTCATTGCTCAACGGCCCGTTCATTGGCGGAAATTCCTGTGCCATCTCCGCGAACCACGCCTGCAACGTGGGACTGCTGACCGCCGGGTCGTCGTACTCGTGGCGTTCGTTCCACTGCGTCTGCTTCTCGAACCAGGCGATGAAGGCCGCCGCCTCACGTGGAGCGGTGCTGGCCTCGAACACCATCATGTCGTAACTCATTGAACCGTCCTGTGGGCGTGGTGAAAGGCTGCCGGGCGTCGCCCGTCGCTAGTGCTCATTATCAGGCCGATGCAGTGTTGGCATCCGCCAACCCCGGCGCCAATGCCTTGGCTTCCGGGAACAGCGCGAAGCGCAGGCCGATCAGGCCCATCAGGGCTTCATCGCGGGCCTTGCAGGCGGCCACACTGCCGACCCGGCCCAGCGAGGTATCCAGCCGCTCCCGCAGCGCCTCGGCCGCCACAATCGGTTTGTGCGCGGCGATCTGACGGCGGTAATGCACGGCGATTTCTTCCAGGATGTGCTCGACCGCTTCGCGGCTGCGCTCGGGCAGTTCCAGCCGTGCGCGACGCAACTGCAGGATGTTCAGGCCGATGCGCGCCTCGTTGAGCATGTCCACCGAGGCGATGTCGCTGCCCTCGGGCGTCGCTGCCAGGCGCGGTGCGAGCAGGCCCAGCAGGTCGAGCATGCGTGCGGCGAAGCGCTGCCGGTCCTGCTGGCCACGGCCTTCGGCGGCCTCGGCCAGCGTGGTCCAGCCCTGCCGCACCAGGCGGCGTGCGGTCCACTCGGCACCCACCGAACGGAACAGGCGGGTCATCACCACCGCAAAGCCAATGCCGATGAACATCGCAATCGACGAGTTGAGGAAGGTCTGGATGTTGGCGCTGTAGGTGTTCTGCAGGCTCAGCAGCGCGGCCAGGTTCACCGTCAACGGCAACGCGAACAATGCGCTCTTGGGGTGGTGCAGCATCAAGCCCAGCGGCAGGAACGCCACCGCCAGCACCAATGCCAGCAGGCCGAAGTCGTGCACCGCCGGGAACACGCCGAACAGGTACACGCCAGCCACCACCGAGGCGACCATCGCCCACACCAGGAACGACACCATGCTCGGTGCAGGGTCGTCCTGTGCAGCGAAGAATGCAGCGGTCACCGCGGCCATCATCGCGCCGTTGCCACCACCTTCCCAACCCAGCGCGATCCACAGCACGCAGTAGCTCATCAGCGCCACGCCGGCACTGAGCGCGGAGAACAGCGCCATGCCGTAGTCGACGTGCTTGTCGGCGGCCACGCGTTCGGTGCGGATGCGGTAGTGCGCGCGGTCCAGTGGCGCGGTGCCGTGGTCGATCGCGTGCTGCAGGGTGCGGCAGTCCTGCCACAGGTCCACCAGTTCCTCCAGGCGCAGCAGCAGGCTGGCCAGCTGCAGGTGCTGCAGGTCGCGGTCCACCTGCGGCTTCAGTGCGCTGATGCGCGCGCGCAGGCGGGCGTACTCGCTGGCGTTGGTCGGCCCGTCCAGCCAGTCATGGATATCGTCGACCAGTGCCGGCAGTCCTTCCGGCAGGGCCTGGCCATCGCTGCGCAGCGCGCTCAGGCGGTCGGCAATCGAGGACAGCACTGGCAACAGCAGCAGCATGCGCTCGCGCAGGCGCTCCATCGACACCGCCGAACCGGCATGGCGTGGATCATCACGGCGCAGGAACTCGATCAGCGCCTCGAACTGCACCAGGTCGGCGGCCAGCCGGTTGCGCGGCGCATGCGCGCGGCCACGTTCAAGGATCTGCCGGCACCACTGCGCGGCGTCCTCCATCCAGTTGCCGATGCGCGCGCGCAGCATCGGACGTACCGAGGCCGGGAACAGCAGCGACGCGAACAGCACCGCCACCACCGTGCCAAGGATGATCTCCTCGCTGCGTGCCACCACCGTGTCGAAGATGGTTTCCGGCGAGGTCACCGCCGGGAAGCCGATGAAGGCCGTCGTGTAACCGGCCAGCAGGAACGCGTAGCCGCGCGGGCCGCGGTTGAGCAGGGCCATGAACAGGCAGCCGGCCAGCCAGATCGACATTGCCGCGCTCAGCACCAGCGGCGATTCCACCAGCGCCGGCAGCACCAGCAGGGTGGCCAGGCCCGCCACCAGCGTACCGACGATGCGGTACACGCCCTTGGCGCGGGTCGGGCCCAGCAGCGGCTGGCTGACGATGTACACCGTGCCCATCGCCCAGTACGGGCGCGACAGGTTGCCGGCCATGGCGATGTACAGCGCGGCCACCGCGGCCAGGTAGGTCTTGATCGAGAACAGCCAGGCCTGGCGGTCGGTCAGCGCGTTCATGGCTTACTTCGCTGCGGTCGAGGCGTTGGGCGCGGCGGCGCTGGCCTGCCAACCGCCACCCAGCACCAGGAACAGGTGGATCTGGTCGCGCGAGACCTGCGCTTCGGCGGCGGCCAGGGTGGCATCGCTGGTGGCCAGGCTGCGGTCGGCATCCAGGCTGGACAGGTACGGCGTGCGGCCGCCCTGGTACAGCCGGCGGTTCTGCTCGGCGGCCAGTGCGGCCTGCTCCTGCGCGATGCGCAGCGACTGCAGCCGGCGCAGGTCCTGTGCATAGCGGTCCAGTGCGGTCTGGGTCTCGCGCAGCGCCTGCAGCACGGTGTGGTCGAACTCGGCCAGGGCCGCATCGGCACCGGCTTCGGCGGCGTGGATGCGTGCGTGCGTGCCGGACGACGGCAGCGTCCACGAGATCAGCGGGCCGATCGACCACTGCTGGGTCATCGGCGTGCCGAAGTCTTCCAGCAGGCCGGCGGCACCGAGCGAGGCACCCAGGCGGATGTCCGGGTACAGCTCGGCGGTGGCGACACCAATCCGCGCCGTGGCCGAGGCCAGCTTGCGCTCGGCCTGGCGCACGTCCGGGCGACGCTGCAGCAGTGCACGGCCATCACCGACCGGCAGCGGCTGCGCCAGGGCGGGGGCGTGCGCGCAGTCGATCACACCGGCCGGCAGCTGGCCCGGGGTCTGCCCCAGCAGCGCGGCCAGCGAATAGGCGGCCGCCGAGCGCTGCGCCTGCAGCGGCGGGAGTGCAGCTTCCAGCAGCGCCACCTGGGCATTGGCGCGGGCCAGTTCCGGCGGCGTGCCACGGCCGGCCGCGATCAGGCGCTCGGTGACCGTACGGCTGCGCTGCTGCAGCTGCAGCGAATGCTCGGCCACGTGCAGTTCGTGGTTGGCGTGGCAGATTTCCAGATAGCTGTCGGCCACCTGCGCGACCACGCTGACCTGGGCCAGATCGCGTGCCGCGGCGACCGACTGCTCGTCGGCACGGGCCGCTTCGGCGCCGCGCTTGAGCTTGCCGAACAGGTCGAACTGGTAGCTGACCGCGAACTTGCCATCGGCCAGGTTGATCACCGGCAGCTCGTGTTCCTGCAGGAACGATTCGGCCGACAGCTGCGCGCGGCTGACCCCGGCCTCGGCCTCGTACTCGAAGCCACCGGCGTCCAGCGCCTGTTCGTACACCGCCGCCGCACGACGCAGGTGCGCATCGGCGGCCTTCAGCTCCACGTTGTCACGCAGCGCCTGGGTGATCAGGCCATCCAGCACCGGGTCGTTGTACAGCGACCACCAGCGGTCGGGCAGCGCCTGGTTGGCGGCGATCTGCGGGTTCTGGGTATCGATGAAGGCGGCATTGGCCTGCGGGCGCTTGAACGCCGAACCTTCCGGCAATGCATAGTCCGGGCCGACGGTCCTGCACGCGGCCAGGCTGGCCAGCGCGACGATCAGGCCGAGACGGGGCAGGGCGGCGTTCACAGGCCCGCCTGTGTCGGCGCCGTGCCGGCCTTGTCGTTGTGCGGATGGCGGCCGGTGTCCACGGTCACCGTGGCGGTGCGGCCGGCGATCAGTTCCACACCCTTGGGTACTTCGTCGATGGCGATGCGCACCGGGATGCGCTGCGCCAGGCGCACCCAGTCGAAGGCCGGGGTCACGTTCGGCAGCAGGGTGCTGCCATTGCTGCGGTAACGGTCCTCGATGCCGGCGGCGATGCTTTCGACATGGCCACGCAGCGGGGTCGATTCGCCCATCAGGCGGATGTCCACGGCTTGTCCCGGGGCCACGCCACGCAGGCGGGTTTCCTCGAAGTAACCATCGATGCGGAACGAGCCGGTATCCAGCAGCGCCAGCACCGGCTTGCCGGCCACCACGTAGTCGCCCACGCGCATGGTGCGGTCGTTGACCCGGCCATCAGCCGGTGCGCGCACCTCGGTGCGCCCCAGGTTGAGCTCGGCCAGGTCGACCGCCGCCTGTGCGGTGGCCAGCGCGGCCTGTGCGGCCTGCAGCTTGGCGCGGCGCACTTCGGCGTCCTCGGCGGCGACCAGGTCCTGCAGGCTGCGGTCACGGCCGATCTCGCGGCGCAGCTGTGCCACCGAGGCCTGGCGCTCGCCCAGGCTGGCCTTGGCCTGCTCCAGCGCGATGCGGTAACGGGCACGGTCGACCACGAACAGCAGGTCGCCCTTCTTCACCGCCTGGTTGTCGGCCACCTGCACCGTTTCCACCAGTCCGGATACGTCCGGCGCCACCTGCACCACGTCGGCGCCGACATGGGCATCGCGGGTCCATGGCTCATCCATGTAATAGACCCACAGCTGGCGCAGCACCAGCAGGGCGACGATCACGGCTGCGCTGGTGAGCAGCACCGGCAGGGTCTTCTTCACGATCTTGTTCACGATTGCATCCAACGCAGGAGGTGGAACAGCAGGCCCAGCACGATTCCGTACAGCGCCAGGTTGAACAGCGCCGGGTGCCATACATGGCGATAGGCGCCGGCACGCTGCAGCAGCGCGTGCAGGCCGCTGTTGACCAGATAGGCCAACAACATCAACCCGAGCAGGGTCGGGACGAACACTCCGTGGAGACTGAATTCACCGGGCATCGGTAGGGGCGGGGGCGAGGTGGGGGAGGGGAGGAACAACGAAACAACAGCAACGGGCAAAAGCCGCTGGCGTGTGCACGGCAGCGGCGGTATTCGGGGGCAGCGCTCTTACGTGATGCGGTCGGCAGCCTCGGCCAGCAGGCGCCATGCCTTCAGCACGGCGTGCAGTTCATCCATGGAAAGCTCGCCGAACACGTCCTGGCGCAGGCCGATCAACTGGTCTTCCAGCTCGCTGACCAGCGCGTGTCCCGCGTCGGTCAGCCACAGCAGGTTGGCGCGGCGGTCGCTGGCGTCGCTCTCGCGGCGGACCAGGTCGCTGGCGCACAGCTTGTCCAGCAGGCGCACCAGGGAAGGACCCTCCATGCCCAGCTGCTGGGCCAGCGCCACCTGGCGGATGCCACCGCCGGAGCGGCCGATCATCAGCAGCGGCATGGTGCAGGCGGTGGAGATGCCGTAGCTGCCGAGCCGGCTGTCGGCCAGGCGCTGCCACTGCCGCCCTGCGTAAAGCAGGCCGGAGCTGAGCTGCATCTGCAGCACGGTGCGCTCGTCGAGGGGTCGGTCCATAAGAGATAGATAGGATACTACTAATTTCATTCCTATCAATGGTTTTTGCTGAATGGGCGGGGTGTAGTGAGGAAAGCGTTGCGCCTGCCTGGTGTCGGGTGGGGCAGCAGCAGATGCAGTGCGGACCAAGGTCCGCACCCACCAAAGCAGGAAAAACCACAGCAGCGGCGCGGTGCTTCCGGAGCCATGAACCCCGCTTTTGACTCCCGCTTTCGGGCGGTCCGGTCGCGCCCGCAGGAAACCGTCAAGGAGGGGGAGAGGGGGCTGCGCAGGACCGTTGGCGCCATGGATGGCGCCATCGAGCCCCCATGGGTGAGGGCGCTTTGCCTGCGAGGCATGCCTCGCAAGCGCTCGAACGCACAGCCGCCAGCGGCTGGGCCGGACCCCGGAGGGGGGTTTACGGCGTGTCCTGCGCAGCCCCCTCTCCCCCTCCAGGCCGACAGCAACGACGCGCCAACAACGACCCCCCGATGAACCGTCCCAACAGGACGACCCACCCCCCGGTCGGGTACGATGCTCGCCCCCCGATCGGGACGCTGTACGCAATGAGCAAGAACAACGAAAAGGCCGCCCCGCAGGGCGACGTGACCCAGGACCAGGCCGAGGATGCCGTGCGCACCCTGCTGCGCTGGGCCGGTGAGGACCCGTCCCGTGAAGGCCTGCTGGATACCCCCCGCCGTGTCGCCGAAGCCTATGGCGACTGGTTCAGCGGTTACCGCGACGATCCGCGCGCCTACATGGAGCGGACCTTCGAGGAAGTGGCCGGCTATGACGAACTGATCGTCCTGCGCGACATCGAGTACGAAAGCCACTGCGAGCACCACATGGCGCCGATCATCGGCCGCGTGCACGTCGGCTACCTGCCGGCCGGCAAGGTGGTGGGCATCAGCAAGCTGGCCCGTGTCGTCGAAGCCTACGCCCGCCGTTTCCAGGTGCAGGAGAAGATGACCGCGCAGATCGCCCAGTGCATCCAGGATGTGCTGCAGCCGATCGGTGTCGGCGTGGTCGTCGAAGGCGCCCACGAATGCATGACCACCCGCGGCATCCACAAGCGCGGCGTCAGCATGGTCACCTCGAAGATGCTGGGCAGCTTCCGCGACGACGCGCGTACCCGCGCCGAGTTCCTGCGCTTCATCGAAGTGGGCGGCAAGCGCTGAGCCGCTTGCCCGCACCCCGCTGGCCCCGCGTGGCCGGCATGCCCACGGCTGCCTGCACGGCAGCCGTGCGTGGCTGCTCGTCCCCGCCAGCCCTCATGACTCCTTTCGCTGCATGAAGCACCGCGAACGCATCTCCCGTTACCGCCATCTGCGCGAACAGCCCCAGTGGAAGCTGCTCGCCGCCGACCATGCCCCGGAAATCATTGGCCTGCTGCAAGGGCTGCTGATGGACGGCGAGCGCACGCTGTCGTCGTCGGTGCTCAACGAGCGCCTGCAACGTGCGCTGGACCAGCTCAACGGCGACGAACTGTCGCGCGACCTGCCGCGCACCGCGCAGGCCTACATCGCGCACTGGCTGGCCCAGGGTTGGCTGGAACGCCGTTTGCCCGAAGGCGCCGACCAGGAGCAGTACGAACTGTCGACCGCGGCGCTGCAGGCCATCCGCTTCGCCGACGGCCTTGAGCAGGCCCGCGTGGCCGCCACCGAAAGCCGCCTGGCGCTGGTCATCGAACAGCTCTCGCAGCTGGCCGCACAGACCGAATCCGATCCGGACGCGCGCCTGTCCGCGCTGCGCGACGAGCGTGACCGCATCGACGCTGAGATCGCCCGTGTCGGTGCCGGCCGTGTGATCGCGCTGGACGGCAAGCGCGCGCTGGAACGTGCGCGCCAGATCATCGGCCTCGCCGACGAGCTGACCGAGGACTTCCGCCGCGTGCGCGACGACTTCGAACAGCTCAACCGCGATTTCCGCGAACGCATCATCGACGACGAGGGCGAGCGCGGCGACGTGCTGTCGCAGCTGTTCGAAGGCGTGGACGTGATCGGCGAGAGTGATGCCGGGCGCAGCTTCCAGGCCTTCTGGCGCCTGCTCAACGACGCCGAGCAGAGCGCCCAGCTCGATGCCGCGCTGGAAGCGGTGCTGGCGCGTGGCTTTGCGCGCCGCCTTGACCGCAACGAACGCAACTTCCTGCGTGGCTTCACCAGCACCATGCTCGAGCGTGGTGGCCAGGTGCACGACGTGCTGCAGAACTTTGCGCGCAGCCTGCGCGGCTTCGTGCAGAGCCGTGGCTACCTGGAACAGCGCCGTCTCAACCAGTTGCTGAAACAGGCGCAGTCCGAAGCGCTGGCGCTGCGCGACGAGTTCCCCGCACAGCGTGGCATCGGCCGCGACCTGCAGCTGACCACCAGCCGCCTGCGTTCGTGGTCGCAGTGGAAGCTGCATGATCCGCGCAGTGCCCAGGTCGATGGCAACGTCGAATACAACGACGCGGCCGCGATCAGCCTGGAAAGCGTTGGCGACCTGGTCGCCTCGTCCGAAATCGACTTCCGCACCCTGCGCCGCGACCTGCACGACCTGCTCGATGCACAGCCGCGGCTCAGCATTGCCCAGGCGCTGTCGCAGCGTGAAGCGCCGCAGGGCCTGGGCAGCGTCATCGGCTACCTGTCGCTGGGCACGCGCTTCGGCAACGTGATCGCCGGCGAGCAGGAGCTTGCCGAATGGCGTGGTGGCGACGGCCAGATCCGTCGCGCCCGCATCCCGCTGGTTTGGTTCACCCAGGAGAGACGCCATGAGCTGGCATGAAGATCCCATCGATGCAGCGCAGGCCGACGTGGCGGAAGACGCCTACGAAGCCGAGCCGGTGGCGGCCGTGGCACAGCCCCGCCGTGGCAACGACGTGTACTACCTGGGCGATACCGGACGCCTGCCGCTGGATGCGCGCCGCGCGCTGTGCCAGCTGCTGATCGGCCCCAGCATCGACCAGCTGCGCCACGCCAAGCTGTGGCCGGCATTGATCCGCAGCGAAGCCGCCATCCGCTCGTCGTTGGCCGACCTGTTCCTGGAACTGGTACTGGATCGCGACAGCGGCGTGGCGTTCACCCGCCAGGCCGATACCGAAGACGTCGACGCGCCGGTGCTGCTGCGCACCTCGCCGCTGACCTTCATCGACTCGGTGCTGCTGCTGTATCTGCGCCAGCAGCTGGCCGAGGCCGATGCGCGCGGCAACCGCGCGGTGGTGGCCGATGCCGAGATGGCCGAAGCACTGGCCATCTACGAGAAGAACCTGTCCACCGACCGCGCCGGCTTCAACCGCCGTGTCGCCTCGGCGGTGCAGAAAATGAAGGACAACCACATCCTGACCCGCCTCAGCGGCCAGGAAGACCGCCACGAAGTCTCGCCGGCGCTGAAGCTGCTGTTCTCCGCCGAAGACGTGTCCCAGCTTTCGGCGGTGTACCGCCAGCTGCGCGAAACCCCGGCCGCCGAGGCCTGAGAGACCCTAACATCGCATGGCTATCTCCAAGCACACTCCCGCCCTGTTCAACGAAGGCCTGCCGGACCCGCGCCTGCAGCAGTTCCGCATGCGCCGCCTGCAGGTGCACAACTGGGGCACCTTCAATGGCCTGACCGAAGTGCCGATCGCCGAGCGCGGCTTCCTGTTCGTCGGCCGTTCCGGCTCGGGAAAGTCGACCCTGCTCGATGCCATGTCCGCGCTGCTGACGCCACCGGCCATCGTCGACTTCAACGCCGCCGCGCGTGAAGCCGAGCGCAGTGGGCGCGACCGCAACCTGGTGTCCTATGTGCGTGGCGCGTGGGCCGACCAGCAGGACAGCGGCACCGGTGAAATCGCTACGCAGTACCTGCGCAAGGGTGCGACCTGGACTGCACTGGTGCTGGAATACCGCGCTGGCGACGGCCGCGTGGTCAGCCTGGTGCGCCTGCTGTGGATCTCCGGAAACGGCACCTCGGCCGGTGACGTGCGCAAGCACTACATGATCGCCGAGCGTCCGTTCGACATCGCCAAGGATCTCGGCGGCTTCGACCTGGACCTGCGCAAGCTCAAGCAGAAGCTGTCCGACCTGCACCACTTCGACACGTTCTCCGGCTACGCCGAGCGCTTCCGCGACCTGCTCGGCATCGACAACGAGATGGCACTGCGCCTGCTGCACAAGACGCAGTCGGCGAAGAACCTGGGCGACCTCAACGTCTTCCTGCGCGACTTCATGCTCGACACGCCGAAGACCTTCGACGCCGCCGAGCGCCTGGTCAGCGACTTCGCCGAGCTCGATGGCGCGCACCAGGCCGTGGTCACCGCGCGCCGCCAGGTGGAAACCCTGTTGCCGGCACGCGCCTACTACAACGATCTGAAAGAGATGCACCGCCAGCGTGGCGACGACGAAGCACTGAAGCTCGGCGTCGACAGCTTCCGCGAAAGCCGCCGCCAGGCGCTGATCGAAGCGCGCCTGCGCGAGATGGACGTGCGTGACCGTGGCCTGCTCGGCGAAGAGGCCCAGCGCCGCGCCGCGCTCGACAACCACACCGAGCGCCTGGCCGAACTGGAACTGCAGCGCCGCCAGCAGGGCGGTGAGCGCATCGAGGAACTGGAGCGCGAGCAGGGCCGCGCCGAAGCCGAGCGCGACCGCCGCAAGGCCAAGCGTGACCAGGCCCAGGAGGCGGCACAGCAGCTGCAGGCCGAACTGCCCGACGATGCCCATGGTTTCGCCGAGCTGGTCGAGCGCGCACAGAACGAACTGCAGGACCGCCAGCGTGCCTCGGCGGCACTGGACGATGCGATCAGCGATCGCCTCGGCGGCAAGCGCGATGACGAGCGCCGCTTCGGTGAAGTACGCGTCGAACTCGAAGCGATGCAGCGCACGCCGTCCAACATTCCGGCGCCGATGCAGAAGCTGCGCGCGCGCCTGGCCGAGGAAACCGGCATCGCCGAAGCGGCGCTGCCGTTCGTCGGCGAGCTGATCCAGGTCCGCTCGGAAGAGCAGGGCTGGCAGGGCGCCATCGAACGTGTGCTGGGCGGCTTCGCGCTGTCGCTGCTGGTCGATGACAAGCACTACAACGACGTCGCCGAGTGGGTGAACCGCACTCACCTGGGCATGCGCTTCACCTACTACCGCGTGCGCCGCAACGATGATGCGTTCGCGCGCGAGCCGTCGGCGAAGTCGCTGCTGCACAAGCTGGAGCTGCGCGAGCATGTGTTCGAAAGCTGGCTGCGGCGCGAGCTCGGCAAGCGCTTTGACTACGAATGCGTGGATGCCAAGCAGCTGCGCAACGTCGACCGCGGCATCACCCGCGAAGGCCAGGTCAAGCATCCGGGCGACCGTTTCGAGAAGGACGACCGCAGCGCGGTAGGCGACCGCCGCCGCTGGATCCTCGGCTTCAACAACCACGACAAGGTGGGCGCCTTCGAGCGCGAAGCACAGGAACTGGCCAAGCGCATCGCCAGCTGCGAGACTGACATCGCGCGCCTGCGCGGCCAGCGTGACCGCGACAACGAACGCCGCCTGGCCTGCCACGAGCTGGTCA
Organism: Stenotrophomonas sp. 71799_Sma; assembly: GCF_056482505.1. Lineage (NCBI taxonomy): Bacteria > Pseudomonadati > Pseudomonadota > Gammaproteobacteria > Lysobacterales > Lysobacteraceae > Stenotrophomonas > Stenotrophomonas sp. 71799_Sma. Next base: position 4,834,211 of record NZ_CM151202.1, on the reverse strand, counting down.
GCATCAGCTGGAACGAGATCGACATCGCCGCTCCGCAGCAGCGCCTGAGCGACATCGAGGCCACCCTGCGTGACCTGCGCGAAGGCAATGCCGATCTGGCCAAGCTGGCCAAGCAGATCGACGCCGTGCGCGCCGACATCGAGCAGTCCCGCCGCACCTATGAGGACGTCCGCGTCGAGCGCGGCCAGCTGGTCAAGGAGCGCGATCGCCTCGACCGCGCCCGCCAGCAGAGCCGTGCGCTGGTGCTGCCGAGCCTGGCCCAGGAGCAGGAAGCCGGGCTCGCCGAGCGCCTGCAGGAGCAGGGCCCGCTCAGCCTGGAAACGCTGGAGGCGCACATGCGCCAGGTCAGCAACGCGCTGAACGAGCAGCTGTCGTCCTCGCAGCAGGACCTCAACCGCATCGAGAACCAGCTGATCGGTTGCTTCCGTCGCTTCATCCAGCAGTGGCCGGAGGAATCGGGCGACTTCACCGTCTCGGTGGCCTCGGCCGAGGACTTCCTCGCCCGCCTCGAACGCCTGGAGCGCGACGGCCTGCCGCAGCACGAAGAGCGCTTCTTCGATCTGCTGCAGAACCAGAGCAAGAACAACCTGCTGGCCCTGCAGCGCCACAGCGCCGAGGCCCGCAAGTCGATCGGCCAGCGCCTGGACGAGGTGAACGCCAGCCTGGAACAGGTGCCGTTCAACCGTGGCACGCTGCTGACCATTGAACTGAGCGACCGCCGCCTGCCGGAAGTCGGTGAGTTCCACCTGCAGCTGCGCGAGGTGCTGTCGCAGCAGCAGACCGAGCAGCGCGAGCTGGCCGAATCGCAGTTCACCGTGCTGCGCCAGCTGGTCAACCGCCTGGGTTCACAGGAAGGCGAAGACAAGCGCTGGCGCGAACTGGTGCTGGACGTGCGCATGCACGTGGAGTTCATCGGCGTCGAGCTGGATGCGGAAACGCGCCAGCAGGTCGAGATCTACCGCAGCGGCGCCGGCAAGTCCGGCGGCCAGCGCCAGAAACTGGCCACCACCTGCCTGGCTGCGGCACTGCGCTACCAGCTCGGCGGCGCTGACAGCCAGCTGCCCAGCTACGCCGCGGTCGTGCTTGACGAAGCCTTCGACAAGGCCGACAACGAGTTCACCGCACTGGCGATGAACATCTTCGACAACTTCGGCTTCCAGATGGTGGTGGCCACCCCGCTGAAGTCGGTGATGACGCTGGAACCGTTCATCGGCGGTGCCTGCTTCGTCGAAATCAGCGGCCGCCACGACTCCGGCGTGCTGCTGATCGAGTACGACGAAGAAGGCAAGCGCCTGAAGCTGCCCGAGCGCAGCCGCCAGCAGGCCAACGAACCGGAAGAAGCGGAGGCCTGACCCGGCCGATTGAATGGGAATGCCGGCCAGCGGCCGGCACTACCCATGGGCGGGGTTCATGACCCGGTAGTGCCGGCCGCTGGCCGGCAACCGCACTCACGCTCCGCGGAACGTATCCCACGCCATCCGCGCGATCAGCACCACCACCAGCCCCACGAACAGCTTGCGGATGAACGGCGTGCCGCCCTTCAGCGCCAACCGCGTGCCCACCACCGAACCGATGATGTTGGCCGCCGCCATCGGCAGCGCGAACAGCCAAAGGATGTTGCCGGTCGGCACGAAGAACGAGATCGCCGCCACATTGGTCGCCAGGTTCACCACCTTCGACGCGGCCGACGCGCGCAGGAAATCCAGGCCGAAGAAGCGCACGAACAGGAAGATCAGGAAGCTGCCGGTGCCCGGCCCGAAGAAGCCATCGTAGAAGCCGATCGCTGCACCGATCGCCAGCGCGATCACCAGCTCGCGGCGGCCGATCTCCTGCGGCCGGTGCAGCGCACCGAAGTCCTTTTTCCACAACGTGTAGGCCAGCATCGCGATCAGCAGCACCAGCACCAGTGGGCGCACCGCGTCCTTGGGCAGCAGGCTCACCGCGGTGGCCCCGGCGAAGGAGAAGATGAAGGCGGTGCCGGCCGCGAACAGCACCGGCTTCCACGGGAAGCGCACGTTGCGCGCATAGCGCCAGGCAGCCGCACCGGTGCCGAACATCGAACTGAACTTGTTGGTACCGAACAGCATCGCCGGCGTCTGCTGCGGCAGCACCGTGAACAGGCCGGGCAGCTGCACCAGGCCACCGCCACCCACGGCAGCATCCACAAGACCGGCGATGAAGGCGATCACCACCAGCCACCACAACTCAGGGGGAACCAGTTCCAGCACGGCGATCAATCAAGGTGGGGGCGCGACAGCATACGCCTGTCCTGCTTCAGCTGGCCCGTGCCGCGCGTGGATCAATCCGCGCAACCCGGCGACAATGCCGGCATGAGCCGAAAACCCGCCGATCCCTGTCCCTGTGGCCTGCCCGCCGACTATGCCGCCTGCTGCGGCCGTTTCCACACCGGTGAAGCCGCGCCCGACGCCGAGCGCCTGATGCGTTCGCGTTACAGCGCCTACGTGCGCGGTCTGGCTGACTACCTGCGCCAGAGCTGGCACCCGGACACGCGTCCGGCCGAGCTGTCACTGGATGAAGCACCCGGCCAGCGTACCCATTGGCTGGGCCTGACCGTGCACGAGCACACCGTCACCGGTGCCGATAGCGCCGATGTCCGCTTCACCGCGCGCTATCGCGTCGGCGGCGGCAGTGCGGTCAAGATGACCGAACACAGCCGCTTCCAGCGCATCGACGGCCGCTGGTACTACCTCGACGCGGTCTGAGCCTCAGCCGCCACGCACGGCCAGCACGCGCTGGCCGGCATGTGCGTGCACCTGGTTGCGCCCCCCGTCCTTGGCCACGTACAGCGCCTGGTCGGCGGCCTTGACCACCGCCATCGGGCGCGGATCCACATGGCTGTCGGCCAGGCCGATGCTCACTGTCACCTGTACCACCTGGCCGCTGCCACCGCGTCCGCGCTGCTGGCGGCCGGCTTCGTCATCGCGGCTGCGGGTGCTGCGGTCGCGCAGCTGCATGCGGGTCTCCTCGATGCTCTGCCGCAGCGCCTCCACGGCATCCATGCAGGCCGCCGCAGGGCGGTCCAGGAACACCACCGCGAACTCCTCACCGCCATAGCGGAATGCACGGCCACCGTCGCCCACCCGCGCCAGCCGCGAGGCCACCAGGCGCAGTACATCGTCTCCGGTGTCGTGGCCATGGGTGTCGTTGAATGATTTGAAGTGGTCCACGTCCACCATCGCGATGCTGTAGGTGCCGCGTGCCCGCTGCAGGGTCTCGTTGAATGCCCGTCGCCCCGGCAGGCCGGTCAACTCATCGCGGAAGGCCATGTGGAAGGACTCCTGCAGCATCGCGCCCAGCATCAGCAGCAGGGCGGCGCTGCTCAGCGCCGGCAGCAGTACAGGGTGCAGGAAGATCCGCGGCAGCATCCACCACAGGCACAGCAGGGCCAGCAGCATCGCCGTGTGCAGTGGCCGAGGATGCCGCCACGCCTGCCAGCCCAACGCTGCGGTCGCCAGCAGGAACAGCAGCGCCGGCAGCTGCGCCAGCGCGTTCCAGTCGGCGGGAATCCAGGCCCAGTGACGGTTCGACAGCAGATCGTGCATGCCGCGCGGCTGCTGTGTGGCTAGCAGCAGGAAGATCATCACCGCGGTGCCGCTGGCAATACCGCGCAGCAGCAGGTCCTGGCGCCGCCGTCCGCGCTCCGGCCACAACGCAAGGCCGGCAGACAACAGCGGCAACCAGGCCGAGATGGCGTGGAAGCGCAGCGGTGTCAGCGTGGTGACATGGCCATTGCGCAGGTAGCCAGCGACGTCCTGGTGCAGCAGCGCGAACATCACCGCCACAACCATCAGCAGGCACAACGTGCGCACCTGGTGGTAGAGCAGGGCCAGGCCGGCACCGAGGCAGGCCAGCAGCCAGGGCAGGATGCGCTGCGCCGGGCTGGCCACGTCTGCGGTATCCAATGCGGTCCACACCACCACGGCAACCAGCACGGCAGGCAGCACGAACAGGTAATGCGCAGGCTGGCGGAGCGGATGCAGGGGCAAGCAGGAATTCCAGCGCGGTGACGACGCGGCCGCAGCATTGCCGTTAGCGGCGTTCGTGGTGGCTTCTTGAATGCGGCAGGCTCATCCATGTGAACGAAGTGATGCCGAACCATGACGTCGCACTCACCATCCAGCGCCGATGCTGCCCACATGGACAGCGTACCCGCCGCCGTCGCTGCCCCGCAGCACGATCTCGCCCGCCAGTTCGCCCATGTACGGACGCGCAGCCTGCAGTTGGCCGCGCCGCTCAGTGCCGAGGACGCCATGCTGCAGAGCATGGCTGACGCCAGCCCGAGCAAATGGCACCTGGCCCACACCACCTGGTTCTTCGAACGCTTCGTGCTGGCGGGTTTCGGCACCGCGCCAGCGCATGACCCGGGCTGGGACTACCTGTTCAACAGCTACTACAAGAGCATCGGCCCGGCGCATGCGCGGCCACAGCGCGGGTTGCTGTCGCGCCCGTCGCTGCAGCAGGTGCGAGACTACCGCCAGCAGGTCGATGCGCAGGTGCAATCGCGGTTGGCGGCGGGCGATCTCGATGAACAGGCACTGCAACATCTGCAGCTGGGCCTGCAGCACGAGCAGCAGCACCAGGAACTGCTGCTCACCGACATCAAGCATGCGTTCTGGTGCAACCCATTGCAGCCCGCCTACCGCGAGGACCTGCAGCCTGCCACCAGCGCTGCCAGTGCGCAGGGCTGGATCGAATCACCCGAGCGCATCGTCACGGTCGGCGCCGCGGCATGGCCGCAGCAGGCCGCGTTCGCCTACGACAACGAATCGCCAGCGCACCGCGTGCTGCTCCCCGCGCACGCATTGGCCGAGCGTCCCGTCAGCAATGCCGAGTATCGGGCCTTCATCGACGCCGGTGGCTATCGCGAACCGCGCTGGTGGCTCAGCGAAGGCTGGGCGCTGCGCGAAGCCGAGGGCTGGCAGCACCCGCTGTACTGGGATGACGCCCTGCAGCGCGAGTACACCCTGGGCGGTTGGCGCGAACTGGATCCGCACGCGCCGGTCTGCCACCTCAGCTACTACGAGGCCGATGCCTGCGCCCGCTGGTCCGGCGCGCGCCTGCCCAGCGAGTACGAATGGGAAGCCGCCGCTGCGTCGCAGCCGCTGCGCGGCCATTTCGCTGACGACGACCGGCTGCACCCGCAGGCATCGCAGGGCAGTGGAATACGGCAGCTGTTCGGCGATGTCTGGGAGTGGACCCACAGCGCGTATGGCGCCTATCCGGGCTTCCGTCCCTTCGCCGGCAACCTCGGTGAGTACAACGGCAAGTTCATGTGCGGGCAGTGGGTGCTGCGTGGCGGCAGCTGCGCGACACCCCGCGGCCATGTGCGCGCCAGCTACCGCAACTTCTTCATGCCGCCGGCGCGCTGGCAGTTCTCCGGGCTGCGCCTGGCCAGGGACCTCACATGAGCACCGTGCATGACGCGCTGCAGGCATTGACCGATCTCACCCCCGGGCGGCAGCAGATCCTCTCCGACGTAGTGGCCGGACTCTCACGTACGCCGCGCCAGCTGCCGTCCAAGTACTTCTACGATGCGCGTGGCTCGCGACTGTTCGAGCAGATCACGCAGACCCCCGAGTACTACCCCACGCGCACCGAGCTGGCCCTGCTTAAGCGTGTGCTGCCGGACATCGCCCGCAGCGTTGGCCCGCGTCTGCACGTGGTGGAGCTGGGCAGCGGCAGCGGACGCAAGACCGCGCTGCTGCTGGCCGCACTTCACGACCCGGTGGCCTATACGCCGATTGAAATCTCGCGGGCCGCGCTGCTGTCCAGCATCGATCATCTGGCGCCGGCGTTGCCGGAGGTGGAGATGCTGCCGGTCTGTGCCGACTTCACCCGCCCCGTCGCCGTTCCCATGCCCGAGCGCGAACCCGCGCGACGGCTGCTGTTCTTCCCCGGTTCCACGCTGGGCAACTTTGAAGGCGAAGACGCGGTCGCACTGCTGCGGGCGATGCGCCAGACGATGGGCCGCGACGGCCTGGCCCTGGTCGGCATCGATCTGCACAAGGACCCGGCTCTGATCGAAGCGGCCTACAACGACGCGCAGGGCGTCACCGCCGCGTTCACTCTCAACCTGCTGGCCCGGCTCAATCGCGAGATCGGCAGCGACTTCGACCTCGACGGCTTCCACCACCGTGCCTGCTACAGCACCGCGCGGCTGCGCATCGAAACCGATCTGGTCAGCCGCTGGGCGCAGGATATGCATCTGGACGGCCGCACCTTCCACTTCGCCGCCGACGAACCGATCCGTGTGGAGTACAGCCACAAGTACACCGACGACAGCTTCGAGGCGCTGCTGCAGCACGCGGGCCTGCAGGTCACGCAGCGCTGGAATGCCGACAGTCCCGCCTACGGCCTGCGCCTGCTGCGTGCCATCTAGGGCGGCCGGCCAGCCGGTACCCCTTCAGGTTCTGCAGCACCGCTACCCCTAAGATGGCCGTGCAACGGCAACACGGAGGACGCCATGCCCATTCTGACCACCCTCGGCCTGGCGGCCGCTCTCGCCTCGCCCCCCGCGCTGCCTGCAGCACCGGATGCCAGCGTCGATCTGGCCTTCAGCCGCTGCCTTTCGGGCCTGCAGGCCACGGCCGCCAGCCAGGGCATCAGCGCCGAGCGCTTCAACGAAATCACCGCCGGCCTCACCCCGGACCCCAGCGTGCTCGGCCTGCTCGACGCGCAGCCGGAATTCACCACGCCGATCTGGGACTACCTGGCCGCGCTGGTCGATCGCCAGCGCGTGGCTGATGGTCGCGCCATGCTGCAGCAGCATCGCGACCTGCTCGATCGAGTGTCGGCGCAGTACGGCGTCGATCCGGCCACCATCGTCGCGGTCTGGGGCGTGGAGAGCGACTACGGCCGCGTGTTCGGCAAGCGCCCCCTGCTGCAGTCACTGGCCACGCTGTCCTGCGCCGGCCGTCGCCAACCCTTCTTCCGCGGTGAATTGCTGGCACTGCTCAAGCTGATCGACCGCGGCGACCTGCAGGCACAGGGCCTCACCGGTTCCTGGGCCGGTGCCTTCGGGCATACGCAGTTCATGCCCAGCACCTACGCACGCATCGCCGTGGACGGTGATGGCGATGGCCGCCGCGATCTGGTCGGCAGCATTCCCGATGCGCTGGCCTCCACTGCCAACTACCTCAAGCGTGCCGGCTGGCGCAGTGGCGAGCCGTGGGGCATGGAAGTTCTTGTTCCCGCTGGCTTCAACGCCAGCCAGGCCGGACGTACCCAGCGTCGCGCCCTGGCCGACTGGCGTGCGCAGGGCCTGACCGCGCTGGATGGCAGTGTGCTGGCTCCGGCCAACCTGCCGGCGGATGCGCGCGCCGCCCTGCTGCTGCCGGCCGGCAACAAGGGCCCGGCGTTGCTGGTGTTCCGCAACTACGACGCGATCTACAGCTACAACGCCGCCGAAAGCTATGCGCTGGCGATCGCCACGCTGGCCGACCAGCTGCGTGGCGGCAATGAGCTGGCCACCGCCTGGCCGACCGATGATCCCGGCATCGGCCGCGATGAACGCCGTCAGCTGCAGACCCTGCTGCTGGCGCGTGGCCACGACATCGGTACCGCCGACGGCATGATCGGTACCGCCACCCGTCGCGCGATCCAGTCCGAGCAGCAGCGCCTGGGCTGGGCCAATGCCGATGGGCGTGCCGGCCAGCGCATCCTGCGCGCGCTGCAGGAAGAGGCGGCCGCCATCGCACCCGCTGCGCAGAAGGCCTTGCCCCAGGCACGCTGACCGCGACATCATCGCCGCGGTCTTCAAGGAGCGTCATCGCATGCAGTCGGATCCGGACATCAGCAGCGGCCTGTATCACGGGCTGGAGGCCTGGCACGTGCGCACCCCCAGCGCGACGGCGGTCATCAGCGTGTTCGGCGGACAGCTGCTGTCGTTCATTCCCGATGGGCAGCCCGATGTACTGTGGCTTTCGCCCACGCGCGCCGAGCTGCCCACGCCCATCCGCGGTGGCGTCCCGGTGTGCTGGCCGTGGTTCGGCCGCCAGGGCCAGAACAATGATGTGCCCGCGCATGGCCTGGTGCGCACCGCGCGTTGGGAGCTTCTGCAGGCCAGCCAGAGCGATGACGGTGAGGTCGAGCTGCAGTTGGCACCTGCACCCTGCGCCGATCCCGGCCTGCGCCTGCAGATGCAGTTGCGCATCGGCCGCCAGCTGCGTCAGCAGCTCGTCACCGAAAACACCGGAACCTCGCCGGTGACCTTCACCCAGGCCCTGCACAGCTATTTCCGGGTGGGCGATGCCAACCAGGTCGAGGTCGAGGGCCTCGACGGCCTGCAGTACCTGGACAAGTACGAGGACTATGCGCAGCTTCGCCTGCAACAGGGACCGTGGTCATTGCGCGATCCGCGTGACCCCGGTCGCAGCGATCGCATCTATACCGGTGCCGGCGGCCATTACGTGCTGCGTGATCCCGTACTGCAGCGGCGGATCGAGATCCGCAGCGAAGGCAGCCAGACGCTGGTGGCCTGGAATCCCGGTGCGGAGGCGGCAGCGAAAATGGCCGATGTCGGCGATGGCTGGCACGATTACGTTTGCCTGGAAGTGGCCAACGCAGGCCCGGAGCAGATTACGCTTGCGCCGGGTGAGCGCCATCAACTGGTGCAGACCCTGGCCAGTACCGCGCTGTAGGCGCTGGCAGCGGTTTCAGTTTGTCGATGCAGTAGCAAGGACGGAAAACATGCAGGAAGCACAATGGTGGTACGCCAATGGCAGGCAGAGCAGTGGGCCGGTGGATCTGGCCGGTCTTCGCCAGCTGCAGCGGGAAGGGACGGTCACGGCGCGAACGCTGCTCTGGTGCGAGGGCATGCCCTCGTGGCGGCCGTTGGCGGAGCTGGATCAGGCCTCAACGCAGGTCGAGGTGGCTCCGGTCCTGGATATCGACGCAGCGCCCGCGGCTGAGGGCATCGCGTCGAGTGTCGGCGATCCGTCCGACCCCTATCGTGCGCCGGTCGCTGCACCGGATGTGGCTGCGGCTGCCGGGCTGGAGGGCGAGATGGCCTTGTACGCCAGCGTGGTCGGTGGCAACTTCCCGATCTATCGCCAGCGCTGGCGGCTGGATCAGGGCATCGCCACGGGCAGTGGCACCTGGCACTGGCCGGCCTTCCTGCTCGGCCTGATCTGGATGATGTACCGCAAGATGTACCGCCTGGCGGCGATGTGGGCTGGCCTGCTGCTGCTGA
>NZ_CM151202.1:4817500-4820000 GCF_056482505.1 Stenotrophomonas sp. 71799_Sma | reverse complement strand
CTGTTATGGCTAGGGGGTCATCGCGACTTACCAAACCATTGCAAACTCCGAATACCGAGACGGACTGTATGGGAGACACACGGCGGGTGCTAACGTCCGTCGTGAAAAGGGAAACAACCCAGACCCACAGCTAAGGTCCCAAATTCACTGCTAAGTGGAAAACCATGTGGAAAGGCACAGACAGCCAGGAGGTTGGCTTAGAAGCAGCCACCCTTTAAAGAAAGCGTAATAGCTCACTGGTCGAGTCGGTCTGCGGGGAAGATTTAACGGGGCTAAGCAGTGAACCGAAGCTTGGGGTGCATAACTTTGTTATGCGCGGTAGAGGAGCGTTCCGTAAGCCGTTGAAGGTGGATTGAGAAGTCTGCTGGAGGTATCGGAAGTGCGAATGCTGACATGAGTAACGATAATGCGGGTGAAAAACCCGCACGCCGAAAAGCCCAAGGTTTCCTTGCGCAACGTTAATCGGCGCAGGGTGAGTCGGCCCCTAAGGCGAGGACGAAAGTCGTAGTCGATGGGAAGCAGGTTAATATTCCTGCACCTCGCGTAAGTGCGATGGAGGGACGGAGAAGGTTAGGTGTACCAGGCGTTGGTTGTCCTGGGGAAAGGCGGTAGGTTTGGATCTTTGGCAAATCCGGGATCCTTTAAGACCGAGCACCGAGACGAGTCTTTAAGACGAAGTCACTGATACCACGCTTCCAGGAAAAGCTCCTAAGCTTCAGCTTACGCAGACCGTACCGTAAACCGACACAGGTGGGTAGGATGAGAATTCTCAGGCGCTTGAGAGAACTCGGGTGAAGGAACTAGGCAACATGGCACCGTAACTTCGGGAGAAGGTGCACCCTTTTTGGTGGCTCGTGCGAGCTATAGCTGAAGAGGGTCGCAGTAACCAGGCCGCTGCGACTGTTTATCAAAAACACAGCACTCTGCAAACACGAAAGTGGACGTATAGGGTGTGACGCCTGCCCGGTGCTGGAAGGTTAATTGATGGGGTCAGCCGCAAGGCGAAGCTCTTGATCGAAGCCCCAGTAAACGGCGGCCGTAACTATAACGGTCCTAAGGTAGCGAAATTCCTTGTCGGGTAAGTTCCGACCTGCACGAATGGCGTAACGACAGCGGCGCTGTCTCCACCCGAGACTCAGTGAAATTGAAATCGCTGTGAAGATGCAGCGTTCCCGTGGCAAGACGGAAAGACCCCGTGAACCTTTACTATAGCTTTACACTGAACGTTGAGTTCGTCTGTGTAGGATAGGTGGGAGGCTATGAAACTGTGGCGCTAGCTGCAGCGGAGCCATCCTTGAAATACCACCCTGTCGTGCTTGACGTTCTAACCTGGGCCCATTATCTGGGTCGGGGACCGTGTATGGTGGGTAGTTTGACTGGGGCGGTCTCCTCCTAAAGAGTAACGGAGGAGCTCGAAGGTACGCTCAGCGCGGTCGGACATCGCGCACTGTGTGCAAAGGCATAAGCGTGCTTGACTGCAAGATCGACGGATCAAGCAGGTAGGAAACTAGGACTTAGTGATCCGGTGGTTCTGTATGGAAGGGCCATCGCTCAACGGATAAAAGGTACTCCGGGGATAACAGGCTGATACCGCCCAAGAGTTCATATCGACGGCGGTGTTTGGCACCTCGATGTCGGCTCATCACATCCTGGGGCTGTAGTCGGTCCCAAGGGTATGGCTGTTCGCCATTTAAAGTGGTACGCGAGCTGGGTTCAGAACGTCGTGAGACAGTTCGGTCCCTATCTGCCATGGGCGTTGGAGATTTGAGAGGGGCTGCTCCTAGTACGAGAGGACCGGAGTGGACGAACCTCTGGTGTTCCGGTTGTCACGCCAGTGGCATTGCCGGGTAGCTATGTTCGGAAGCGATAACCGCTGAAAGCATCTAAGCGGGAAGCGCGCCTCAAGATGAGATCTCCCGGGGCACAAGCCCCCTGAAGGAACCATGTAGACTACGTGGTTGATAGGTCAGGTGTGTAAGTACAGCAATGTATTGAGCTAACTGATACTAATGATCCGAGAGGCTTGACCATATAACCTCAAGTTGCCTTGGCTTTACGACAACGTCGTAAGAGCATCCAAGTGCACGCTACGTCACAAGAACTACGAGAGGCAGGCGCCTTATCCAGCTGTATCGGATGGCGACGCTCCAACCGCCTCCCTGGTGAAATTAGCGCTGTGGAACCACCCGATCCCATCCCGAACTCGGAAGTGAAACGCAGCTGCGCCGATGGTAGTGTGGCTCAAGCCATGCGAGAGTAGGTCATCGCCAGGGTTTACACCCGAGAACCCCGCTGCATGCGCAGCGGGGTTTTCCTTTTTTTGCAGGCACCCGGTTTCGACCTGGACTTGCGGCAACAACTTCACGAAGAGCTTCAAGTTCCTCAAACAAGTTGTTGACAAAGCTGAAAGGCCTGCCATAATAGGCGGCTCGCAACGACGAAAGACCTTCGAGTCCAACGACGAAGCAGCATCGGCAACAACGTCCACCCCGGTGAGGCG
>NZ_CM151202.1:385000-4815000 GCF_056482505.1 Stenotrophomonas sp. 71799_Sma | reverse complement strand
GGTGAACTGAAATATCTAAGTAACCAGAGGAAAAGAAATCAACCGAGATTCCGTAAGTAGCGACGAGCGAACGCGGACTAGCCCTTAAGCTGATTTGGTTCTAGGAAAACGCTCTGGAAAGAGCGGCCATAGAAGGTGATAGCCCTGTATCTGAAAGGGCCATTTCAGTGAAGACGAGTAGGGCGGGGCACGTGAAACCCTGTCTGAACATGGGGGGACCATCCTCCAAGGCTAAATACTACTGACCGACCGATAGTGAACCAGTACCGTGAGGGAAAGGCGAAAAGAACCCCGGAGAGGGGAGTGAAATAGAACCTGAAACCGTGTGCGTACAAGCAGTAGGAGCTCCGCAAGGAGTGACTGCGTACCTTTTGTATAATGGGTCAGCGACTTACTGTTCGTGGCAAGCTTAACCGTATAGGGGAGGCGAAGGGAAACCGAGTCTGATAAGGGCGCATAGTCGCGGGCAGTAGACCCGAAACCGGGTGATCTAGTCATGCCCAGGGTGAAGGTGCGGTAACACGCACTGGAGGCCCGAACCCACTCCCGTTGCAAAGGTAGGGGATGAGGTGTGATTAGGAGTGAAAAGCTAATCGAACCCGGAGATAGCTGGTTCTCCTCGAAAGCTATTTAGGTAGCGCCTCATATGTATCCTCTCGGGGGTAGAGCACTGTTATGGCTAGGGGGTCATCGCGACTTACCAAACCATTGCAAACTCCGAATACCGAGACGGACTGTATGGGAGACACACGGCGGGTGCTAACGTCCGTCGTGAAAAGGGAAACAACCCAGACCCACAGCTAAGGTCCCAAATTCACTGCTAAGTGGAAAACCATGTGGAAAGGCACAGACAGCCAGGAGGTTGGCTTAGAAGCAGCCACCCTTTAAAGAAAGCGTAATAGCTCACTGGTCGAGTCGGTCTGCGGGGAAGATTTAACGGGGCTAAGCAGTGAACCGAAGCTTGGGGTGCATAACTTTGTTATGCGCGGTAGAGGAGCGTTCCGTAAGCCGTTGAAGGTGGATTGAGAAGTCTGCTGGAGGTATCGGAAGTGCGAATGCTGACATGAGTAACGATAATGCGGGTGAAAAACCCGCACGCCGAAAGCCCAAGGTTTCCTTGCGCAACGTTAATCGGCGCAGGGTGAGTCGGCCCCTAAGGCGAGGACGAAAGTCGTAGTCGATGGGAAGCAGGTTAATATTCCTGCACCTCGCGTAAGTGCGATGGAGGGACGGAGAAGGTTAGGTGTACCAGGCGTTGGTTGTCCTGGGGAAAGGCGGTAGGTTTGGATCTTTGGCAAATCCGGGATCCTTTAAGACCGAGCACCGAGACGAGTCTTTAAGACGAAGTCACTGATACCACGCTTCCAGGAAAAGCTCCTAAGCTTCAGCTTACGCAGACCGTACCGTAAACCGACACAGGTGGGTAGGATGAGAATTCTCAGGCGCTTGAGAGAACTCGGGTGAAGGAACTAGGCAACATGGCACCGTAACTTCGGGAGAAGGTGCACCCTTTTTGGTGGCTCGTGCGAGCTATAGCTGAAGAGGGTCGCAGTAACCAGGCCGCTGCGACTGTTTATCAAAAACACAGCACTCTGCAAACACGAAAGTGGACGTATAGGGTGTGACGCCTGCCCGGTGCTGGAAGGTTAATTGATGGGGTCAGCCGCAAGGCGAAGCTCTTGATCGAAGCCCCAGTAAACGGCGGCCGTAACTATAACGGTCCTAAGGTAGCGAAATTCCTTGTCGGGTAAGTTCCGACCTGCACGAATGGCGTAACGACAGCGGCGCTGTCTCCACCCGAGACTCAGTGAAATTGAAATCGCTGTGAAGATGCAGCGTTCCCGTGGCAAGACGGAAAGACCCCGTGAACCTTTACTATAGCTTTACACTGAACGTTGAGTTCGTCTGTGTAGGATAGGTGGGAGGCTATGAAACTGTGGCGCTAGCTGCAGCGGAGCCATCCTTGAAATACCACCCTGTCGTGCTTGACGTTCTAACCTGGGCCCATTATCTGGGTCGGGGACCGTGTATGGTGGGTAGTTTGACTGGGGCGGTCTCCTCCTAAAGAGTAACGGAGGAGCTCGAAGGTACGCTCAGCGCGGTCGGACATCGCGCACTGTGTGCAAAGGCATAAGCGTGCTTGACTGCAAGATCGACGGATCAAGCAGGTAGGAAACTAGGACTTAGTGATCCGGTGGTTCTGTATGGAAGGGCCATCGCTCAACGGATAAAAGGTACTCCGGGGATAACAGGCTGATACCGCCCAAGAGTTCATATCGACGGCGGTGTTTGGCACCTCGATGTCGGCTCATCACATCCTGGGGCTGTAGTCGGTCCCAAGGGTATGGCTGTTCGCCATTTAAAGTGGTACGCGAGCTGGGTTCAGAACGTCGTGAGACAGTTCGGTCCCTATCTGCCATGGGCGTTGGAGATTTGAGAGGGGCTGCTCCTAGTACGAGAGGACCGGAGTGGACGAACCTCTGGTGTTCCGGTTGTCACGCCAGTGGCATTGCCGGGTAGCTATGTTCGGAAGCGATAACCGCTGAAAGCATCTAAGCGGGAAGCGCGCCTCAAGATGAGATCTCCCGGGGCACAAGCCCCCTGAAGGAACCATGTAGACTACGTGGTTGATAGGTCAGGTGTGTAAGTACAGCAATGTATTGAGCTAACTGATACTAATGATCCGAGAGGCTTGACCATATAACCTCAAGTTGCCTTGGCTTTACGACAACGTCGTAAGAGCATCCAAGTGCACGCTACGTCACAAGAACTACGAGAGGCAGGCGCCTTATCCAGTTGTATCGGATGGCGACGCTCCAACCGCCTCCCCTGGTGAAATTAGCGCTGTGGAACCACCCGATCCCATCCCGAACTCGGAAGTGAAACGCAGCTGCGCCGATGGTAGTGTGGCTCAAGCCATGCGAGAGTAGGTCATCGCCAGGGTTTACACCCAAAAACCCGCCTGCTCACGCAGCGGGGTTTTTCTTTGTGCGCGCGAAATGCGGGTAGTGCCGGCCGCTGGCCGGCAACCCGATGGCGTTACATCGCCCGTTAGATCCAGGCCATACGCGGATATTCTCCGCGGGCAGCCACAGCGCCAACCAAGGTTGGCGTCTACCGAGGGCATGCGGACCCACAGTAGATCCACGCCGTGCGTGGATGGGCTGTCCCTGCAAAGATCGGTGCCAACCCCGGCAGCAGGCCCAGACAGTGCGCGTGGCTGTGATTGCCGACCAGCGGCCGGCACTACCAGTAGATCCACGCCATGCGTGGATGCCCTTCGTGAGGAACCACGGCGCCAACCAAGGTTGGCAGCTACTGGCAGCAAGGCCTACGCAACAAAAAGACGGCGCCCTGCGGGCGCCGTCTTGATCAGGATCGAACTGAAGGCCCGGATCAGGCGGCCTGCGAGACCTCGTGCGGTTCCTGCTGGCGGAACACCGACACCGCCTCGGTAAGCGTACCCGCCTGCGATTGCAGCTCGCGTGCGGCCGCGGTGGCTTCCTCCACCAGCGCGGCATTCTGCTGTGTGGCCTGATCCATCTGCACTACGGTCTGGTTGATCTGCTCAATGCCGATCGACTGCTCCTGCGACGCCGCGGAAATCTCGCGCATCAGGTGGCTGACATCCTCCACGCCGCCAACAATGCCCTGCATGCGTTGGCCGGCGTCAGCTACCAGCTGGGCACCCTCACCCACCTGGCGGCCGGCTTCGTCGATCAGCTTCTTGATCTCCTGGGCCGCCGCCGCAGAGCGCTGCGCCAGTACCCGCACCTCGCTGGCCACGACCGCGAAGCCTCGGCCCTGTTCGCCGGCGCGTGCCGCCTCCACGGCTGCGTTCAAGGCCAGGATATTGGTCTGGAAGGCAATGCCGTCGATGACGCCGGTGATGTCGCCGATCCGCTTCGAAGCACCTTCGATGGCCTGCATGGTATTCACCACCCGCTGCATGGCCGTGTTGCCGTCACTGGCAGCGCTCTGCGTGGAAGCTGCCAACGCACTGGCCTCACGCGCGTGGGCGGCGTTCTGGCGCACGGTGGCGGTGAGTTCCTCCATCGACGCTGCGGTCTCCTGCAGGTGCGCGGCCTGGCGCTCGCTGCGCTCGGACAACGCGCCGTTGCCGGCGGCAATCTCGCTGGCGGCGGTACTGATCGACGCCGCACATTCCTGGATGCGACCGACCATGCGTGCCAACTGACCGGCCGTGGCATTCGCATCGCGCTGGATGGCAGCGAAAGCACCGTGATACTCGCCGTGCATGCGCCGGTCCAGATCGCCATTGGCCAGTGCCGAGAGCATCTGCCGCACTTCGTTGACGGTGCTGCCGAGCGTATCGAGCAGCTGGTTGATGCCACCGGTCAGCCCATCGAGGAAACTGGCACCTTCAGTGGCCTGCAGGCGCTGGTCGAGATCACCGGCCGCTGCCGCAGCGACGATGCCGGCCACGGCGTTTTCCAGCGAGAGTTCATGGGTGCGGTCATGCCATTCCACGGCGAAGCCCAGGCGCACGCCCTGCGCATCGAACACCGGGGTGACCACCTGCGCGAAGTGCACCGGGCCGATCTGCACCTTGCCGTTGTGCGTGACCTGCAGGCCATTGAGGATCGCGCGGATGCGGTCCGGGTTGGCGTGGAAGCGGTGGATGCTGCTGCCGACCAGGCGCTCGGCGTCGAAGTCGGGGAAGGCCTGGCGCAGTGTTGCCTGCTGGTTGCGCAGCAGGGCCACCACCGAGCGGTTCACGTAACGGATCACGTGGTCGTTGTCGGCAATCATCATCGCGGTGCGCGAGGCGTCGAGCGCCTGGCGGATCTGCGCATTCTCGGCATGCGCGTCAGCCTCGCGCCCACGCTGCGCCTGTACGTGGCGGGCGGTATCGGCCAGTGCATGGGCCAGCGAACCGGGTGCATAGGCCGCGGTATCCGCATGTGCGCTCAGATCGGTGCCCGTCGCGATATCGCGCGCCAGTGCCGCCAGGCGGCGTGGGCCGTGGCCAAGCGCCTCGGTCTGCTGGCGCAGGCGCAGCGCGACCTGGCCGAGGAACACGGTCAGGCTGGCGAACAGGCCCGCCTGCAGCAACGTCGGTCCCACGGCTGCGCCGTGCAGCAGCGGTACCAGCAGGGCGAGGGTGCCAACACCACCGGCCAGCCATACCGGCAGGCGATCGCGGTGGCTGAGCAGCACGCCCAGCAACAGCGCAATCGGCAATGCCGGTGACAGGCTGACGATCGCGCACAACAAGGCCAGCTGCAGCGACAACAGCAATGCCTGGCCATTGCGGGCGACGGCCCGGCCCGCCTGTGGACCGGCCAGCCAGAGGGCGGGCAGTACGGCGGCCGCGGCCAACGCAGCGCCCGGTACGTGGGGCCCACGCAGGGCGAGCACGAGGCCAGCCACAGCCAACGCCGCGCTGCCGATCAGCAGTCGACGGTCAGCGCGGTGCGCGAGCTGCTGCAGATGCGGCATGCGGGCGGTATCGGGGGGACGGGAAGATGCAACGGACATCGGCGACTCCTGGATCAGCAAACGACAACAGCCACGCCGCGGCACACGCAGGAGTGCGTGTGCAGGGCGCGAGCCGGGAATTCGGGGAATGCGGCGCGATCAGCGACGCGGAGACGGGACACCGTGGCCACATCCTGTGGGTGACGGTGCAGCAGAGCGGGCATGCGGACTTCCTTGCAGAACCAGACACACGCCGCAGGCCCGACCGGACCTGCGTGCTGCGGACGCAGGGGCCCGCAACTGATGTATCGGCCGCAAACGCGCGGAGTGAAGCGCGCGGATACGTTTGCTCAGCCGGCGTTGCCGTTGCTGAAGAAGTGCAGGATCACGCCCGCGATCTGTTCCGGGTCTTCCATGTGCAGGTGATGGTTGCCGGCAAACACCGCCAGACGGCCATCGCGCAGGTGCTGCAGGCGATCGCTGCGCATCGGCTCGGGATAGTACGACTGCGCAGGTGTGGCGTAGATCACCTGCGTCGGGCAGGCGATGGCCTGCAGCAGGTTGTCGATCTGGCCTTCGCTGAGGCGGATCGCAGTGGGCAGCATCAGGCGCGGGTCGCTGCACCAGCGGTAACCACCTTCGACCGGCTCCACGCCGCGCTCGACCAGCAGCCGTGCACAGCGCTCGCTGAGCTGGTTGGTCATCATCCGCGCGCGGATCGGCGCGGCGAGGTCGGGGAACACGCGCAGCTGCTTGCGTGCCAGTGCGCGTGTGGCATTTACATGTTCGCGCAGGCGGTTGGCGGTTTCTTCCTCAGGACCACGCAGGCCGCCGAGTGCTTCGATCGCCACCAGCCGTTCGACACGGTCGCTGACCGAGGCGGTGAGGCTGGCGATGCCGGCGCCCATCGAATGGCCAAGCAGGCTGAAACGGTCCCAGCCCAGCGCGTCGGCGACGTCGAGTACGTGACAGATGGCGGCGGCCGTGGTGTAGCTGGCACCGGCCGGCAGATGCGCGCTGTGGCCGTGGCCGGGCAGGTCGATGGCCACCAGCTGCAACGACGACAGATGCGGCGCCAGCGGCACGAAGCTGGCCGCGTTGTCGAGCCAGCCATGCAGGGCCAGCACGCGCGGGCCATCACCGTAGTTGCGCAGGCCGGCGACGCGCGCGCCACCGACCTCGAGTTCAAACGGCTGCAGGCTCATGCCAGTGACGCCACGGCCAGCCGTGCCAGCGCACGCGCGTGCTCCGGTTCGGCGTTGAGGCAGGGGATGTAGCGCATCGTCGCGCCGCGCTCGGCCAGTGTTTCGGTGAAGCCCAGTGCCACTTCTTCCAGCGTCTCCAGACAGTCGGTGGCGAAGCCCGGACACACCACGTCGATCTGCTTCACGCCGGATTCGGCCAGCGCCCACAGGCTGGGCTCGGCATACGGCTGCAGCCACCGCTCGCGGCCGAAGCGCGACTGATAGCCCATCTGCCAGTCGTCCCTGCCCAGCTCCAGCGCCTTGGCGATGGCCTGCGCACTGGCCTCGCAGCGCTGCGGATACGGATCGCCGGCATCGGCCAGACGCTGCGGAATGCCGTGGAAGGAGAACATCAGTTTCTGGCCACGACCGTGCTGTTCCCAGTAGCGGCGGATCGAGCCGGCAACGGCGTCGACCCAGCCCGGATCGACCGAATAGTCGCGCACCAGGCTGACGGTCACGCCCGGATTGCGGCGCTGCCAGTCATCGACGCGGTCTTCGACCGAGGCGGTGGTGGTGGTGGAGTACTGCGGGTACAGCGGCAGCACCACGATGCGGCGCGCACCGTCGGCCGCCAGCCGGTCGAGTTCCCTGGCCAGCGCTGGTTCGCCATAGCGCATTGCATGGCGCACCGTCAGGGTCGGCAACAGCGCTTGCATGGCCTGCGCCAGCTGGCGCGTATGCACCATCAGCGGAGAGCCCTCCGGCAGCCAGACCTGGGCGTACTTGGCCGCTGAACGGCTGCTGCGCAGCGGCAGGATCAGTCCGCGCAGCAACGGCTGCCACAGCAGTGCCGGGATCGAGACCACGCGGGGGTCGGACAGGAATTCAGCCAGGTAACGGCGTACGGCGGGGGCCGTCGGCGTCTCGGGCGTGCCTAGGTTGACCGCCAGCACGGCGGTATCGGGTGCGTCGAGCATGAGCGGTATTGTCGCCGATCCGGTGCCGCGCCGGGATGCAGGGTTCGGATTGCAGGCATAGCGCGCATCAATGTGAGCAGGGAACGCTCATTGGGGATTCATGACAACACTACTAATTTCAGTCACTTGCTATATCTTCCTATGGACTGACTTCTGGAGCCTGCCATGCGTCGCCCGATCCAAGCCCTGCTGATCGCCGCCAGCCTGCTGTCCAGCCAGGCCATGGCCGGACCGCAGGAAGACCAGCGTGCCCGCAATGCCGTGCGCGTGCTGGCTGAAATCCAGGAAATCCCTGAACAGGGCATTCCGGACAAATTGCTCGACGAAGGCCGCGCGGTCATCGTCATTCCCGACACGATCAAGGCCGGTCTGGTCATTGGCGGTCGTCGTGGCCACGGCCTGATGTCCGTGCGCATGCCCAACGGTGCCTGGTCCAATCCGGTGTTCGTGAAGCTCACCGGCGGCAGCATCGGCTTCCAGGCCGGCGTGCAGTCCTCCGATGTGGTGCTGGTGTTCCGCAACGACCGCAGCCTGGACAACCTGGTCAACGGCAAGTTCACGCTGGGCGCGGATGCGGGTGTCGCCGCCGGCCCGGTCGGCCGCAATGCCGCCGCCGCCACCGACGGCCAGCTGAAGGCCGAAATCTGGTCCTGGTCGCGCGCCCGCGGCCTGTTCGCCGGTGTCGCTCTGGATGGTGCGGTGCTGCAGATCGACGATGCCGCCAATCTGGACGCCTACGGCAGCAACACCACGCCGCGCATGATCTTCGAAGGCCGCGCGGCCGGTTCGCCGTCGATGGATGTGGTCACGTTCCGCGACCGCCTGGAAGAGGCCACCTACGCCGCGCGCAACAACCGCAACGGCAACGGCGGTAGCGCGCCGCGCCCGGCAGCGGCCCCGGCGGTTGCTCCGGCGCCTGTTCAGGCAGCGCCGGCCGCCCCGGCCGAAGCCACTACCGCACCGCTGCAGAACGTGCCGCAGAACCCGCCGCCGCAGCAGCAGGGCTTCCAGCCGGTCAACGACGGCGAAATCCGCACGGAAACGCTGGGCGGAAACTGACTTTCGTCACGCGCGCCGGCTAACACCCGGTGCGCTATGCTCGACAGCCTGATCACTAACGTAACGAGCGTCTTTATGGGCAGTTTCAGCATCTGGCATTGGTTGGTCGTGCTGGCCATCGTCCTGCTGGTGTTCGGCACCAAGCGCCTGACCAGTGGCGCCAAGGATCTCGGTTCGGCGGTCAAGGAATTCAAGAAGGGCATGCGCGACGAGGACAAGCCGAACGCGCAGCTGGGCGATGAATCGCGCAGCCAGGACGCCTCGCGCGCCGCGCAGGACGAGCACGACCGTAACGCTCGCTGATCCGGAGCGGTCGCGGTGTTTGATATCGGCTTCAGCGAGCTGCTGGTGATTGCGGTGGTCGCCCTGGTGGTGCTCGGTCCCGAGCGCCTGCCCAAGGCGGCCCGCTTCGCCGGCCTGTGGGTGCGACGTGCCCGTAATCAGTGGGATTCGGTGAAACAGGAACTGGAGCGCGAACTGCAGGCCGAGGACATCAAGCGGCAGATGCAGGACGTGCGCCAGGGCATGCAGGACACCGAGAACCAGCTGCGCGCCAGCGGTGAAGCGATCCGTCGCGAAGCGCAGGAGGCCCAGCAGCAGGGCGATGACCTGGTGCAGGAAGTGCGTACACCCGCACAGGCCGATCTGCCGCCACATTTGAGCCAGCCGGCCGAGACCGAAGCGCCGGCACAGGATGGCGGGCCGGTTTCGACCACGGCTGCTACGGAAGGCGCTGTTTCTTCAGGGGCCGTTCCTGCCACGTCCCCTGAAGCCGGCCCGACGCCGCCGACGCAGAGCACGGAGCGTCATCCATGAGTGAACAGGATTTCGGCGAAAGCTCGCTGGTCGAACATCTGGTGGAACTGCGCGGCCGCCTGGTGCGCGCATTGCTGGGCCTGGGCGTGGTGCTGCTGGCGCTGCTGCCGTTTACCCAGAAGCTGTACAACGCGCTGGCCGAACCGCTGGTCTCGCAGCTGCCGAACGGGCAGACGATGATCGCCACCAACCCGGCCGGTGCGTTCTTCGCCCCGCTGAAGCTGACTTTCTTCGTGGCCCTGTTCGTGGCGGTGCCGTGGCTGCTGTACCAGCTGTGGGCGTTCGTTGCCCCGGGCCTGTATGCGCGCGAGAAGCGCCTGGCGGTGCCGTTGCTGGTGTCGTCGGTGCTGCTGTTCTACGCCGGCTGTGCCTTCGCCTACTTCCTGGTGCTGCCGGCGGTATTCCACTTCCTCACCACCTTCAGCCCGGACGTGATCGCGATCACTCCGGATGCGAACGCCTACCTGGACTTCGTGCTGGCGATCTTCTTTGCCTTCGGCGGCAGCTTCGAACTGCCGGTGGCAATGGTGATCCTGGTGCTGCTGGGCTGGGTGACGCCGCAGCAGTTCAAGGAAGGCCGCGGTTACGCGATCGTCGGCATCTTCGTGGTGGCCGCAGTGCTGACCCCGCCGGACGTGGTCTCGCAGCTGATGTTGGCGATTCCGATGTGCCTGCTCTACGAACTGGGCATCCACGCCGCACGCTGGCTGGTGCCGTCATCGGTAGTGAAGAAACCCGCCGCCTGAAAGAAAAAAGGGGACGGAGGGGATTAAGTCGTCTATGCCCAGTGTGTGCAGCTAACGACTTAATCCCCTCCGTCCCCTTTTTCCGTCAGGCGTGGAACACGTCGCTTGAGGTCGGCGTGGTCGGGATCGGTGGGGCCGCGCGGCTGCCGCGATGCACGAACATCTGCTTCCACGCGGCGTAGACCGCGCCGACATACAGCGGCATCAGCACCGTGGTCAGCACCAGCTGGGCGATGAAGGCCGCAGCCAGCGGGCCACCGATCAGCATCGCGATCTGGATCACGATCACGAACAGGATGTACATGCAGAACGCGGCGATCAGGCCGAGCGCGGCGAACACGAACATCGCGCCGATGTTCTCGATGCAGCCCTGCAGGCTCAGGCGCAGCGCATGCATGCCGCTCTGCTTGTCGAACACCACCAGCGCCGGCTGGGTGAACATCGCCAGCGACAGCGCCACCGCGCTCAGGAACACCAGCAGCATCCACAGCGCGATGCGCTTGGCCGGCAGGTTGGCGACCAGCGCGGCCGCGTCGTCCGGCTTGATCTGCTGGCCGCTGCGGCTGATTTCTTCCATCTTGGTCATGACCTCGCTGAAGGCGGTGAAGCCCTCGCGGCCGATCATCATGAACAACAGTGCGCCCAGTAGCAGCACCGCCAGCACCTGGATCGCCAGCGGCACCAGCAGGTGGCTGACGCGGTGGTCGCGGATCGGCTGCAGCAGGTGCGAGGCCAGGCCCGGGCGGCCTTCGTCGATCTCGCCCACGGCATACAGCATGCCGCCGAACATGATCGGCGAAATGGCCAGGGTCATGAGCTGTACTGCCATGCCGGCGGCGCCGGGAATCAAGGTCGACAGCAGGGTCACCACCCAGCTCACCAGCAGCCAGGTCAGGCCGATCCGGGCCAGCTGCAGCGGCGCACGCCGGTACAGGGAGAACGTATCCAGCAACCACTGGGCGCCCGCCGAGGCCGGCAGCTTGCGAATCTCTTTCATGGACATCCGGGAAGGACAGGAGGGGGCCGGGCGGCTGCCCGTGCCGCCGATTATCCCTGTTTTGCCACCGGCTGGGCTGAAGACAGCCGCGCCTGGCGGACGAAGCGGCGCAACAGCTGGCGGGCCAGTGGTGCGGCGCTGACCGCGCGCTCGATGCTGCGGGCGCAGCCGCCGTGGCGGCCGATGCAGTCGGCGCGGGCGCGCACGTAGCCGCGCATGTGGTGGGTGGCGAATTCCGGATGGAACTGCACGCCCCACGCCTGGCGGCCCCAGCGGAAGGCGTGGCAGCCGTCCAGCGGCGAGCGTGCCAGCACTTCGGCACCTTCCGGGGCGCGCAGCACGGTCTGCAGGTGGGTGGCATGGGCGGCGAAATGCTGCGGCAGGCCCTGGAACAGCGGGTCCTGCGCGGCCTGCGGCTGCAGTTCCAGCTCGATCGTGCCGGACTCGCGCCCGGCCGGGTTGTAGGCCACCTCGCCACCCAGCGCGTGCGCCAGCAGCTGATGGCCATAGCAGATGCCGAATACCGGCAGGTCGTCGTGGGCGGTCTGGCGCAGCCATGCGGCGCTGCGCTCGCTCCACTCGGCGTGGTCGGTGACGAAGGCGGCCGAGCCGGTCACCAGCACGCCAGCGAAGGCATGTGGGTGGGGCAGGGCGCCACCGTGTTCGACATCGACCACCACCGTCTCGTGCTCTTCCAGCCCGGCGGCGACGCGGATCCAGTGCGGAAAGCGCCCGTAGCGGCGCAGCGAGGGTACCGGGCGGCCGGTTTCAAGGATCAGGAACGGGGCTGGGTTCATCCGGGGGCGGCAGCACTGACAGGACTTCCTCGATTGTAGTCAGCCCCTGCGCCACCTTTTCAAGACCGGCCTGGCGCAGGGTTCGCAGCCCTTCAGCCCGCGCAGCCCGGCTGAAACCGGCCAGATCCATGTCGGCGCGGATCTGCCCGCGCAGCCGCGAACCCAATGGCAGCAACTCATACAGGCCGATGCGGCCGAGGAATCCGGTGCGCCGGCACTCCAGGCAACCGACCGGCCGACAGGGCGTGGCGGCATCTGGATATGCGGCATGGCTATCAGCCAGCACCGCCCAGTCGGCGGCGCCGAGGCTGTGCGGCTGCTTGCAGTGCGGGCACAGCGTGCGCACCAGTCGCTGGGCGAGGATGCCGTTGAGGGTGCTGGCCAGCAGGTAGTGCGGCACGCCCAGGTCGAGCAGGCGGGTTACCGCCGAGGGCGCGTCGTTGGTATGCAGGGTGGACAGCACCAGGTGGCCGGTCAGCGAGGCCTGCACCGCCATCTGCGCGGTTTCCAGGTCGCGGATCTCGCCGATCATGATGATGTCCGGGTCCTGCCGCAGCAGCGTGCGCACGCCGCTGGCGAAATCCAGGTCGATGTTGGTCTGCACCTGCATCTGGTTGAACTCGGGCGCGATCATCTCGATCGGGTCCTCCACCGTGCACACGTTCACGTCCGGCGTGGCCAGCCGCTTCAGCGTGGAATACAGGGTGGTGGTCTTGCCCGAGCCGGTCGGGCCGGTCACCAGCACGATGCCGTGCGGACGCTCCACCAGCGCATTCCAGCCCGCCGCCTCCTGCGGGCTGAAACCGAGCTGGTCGATGCTCTTGAAGGCGGCATCAGGGTCGAAGATGCGCATCACGCACTTCTCGCCGAAGGCGGTGGGCATGGTCGACAGGCGCATCTCGACCTCGCGGCCGCCCGGCGAACGGGTCTTGATGCGGCCATCCTGCGGGCGCCGGCGTTCGGCCAGGTCCATGCGGCCGAGCACCTTGATGCGGCTGACCACCGCGGTCATCACCGCCGGCGGTACCTCGAACACCTTGTGCAGCACGCCGTCGATGCGGAAGCGCATGCGCCCCATTTCGCGGCGCGGCTCCAGGTGGATGTCCGACGCGCGCTGCTCGTAGGCGTACTGCAGCAGCCAGTCCACGATATGCACGATGTGCTGGTCGTCGGCATTGACGTCGCCGGTGCGGCCCAGCTCCACCAGCTGTTCGAAGCTGGGCAGGGTGGTATTGGCTTCGCCACGCACGTCGCCACGGGCGCCGCGCACCGAGCGGGTCACCCCGTAGAACTCCATGGTGTAGCGGTGCAGGTCCAGCGGGTTGACCACCGCCAGCTCGATGCGGCGGCGGGTCAGGTGCTGCAGGTCGCGGCGCCATTCCTGCACCAGTGGCTCGCTGGTGGCCACCAGCACGCGCTCGGCATCCACCGCCAACGGCAGGAAACGGTGGCGGCGCGCGTAGGCATGGGAGACCAGCGCGGTGACCGCGGCGACGTCGACCCGGGTCGGGTCGATGCGCAGGTAGCGGCTGCCGGTGCGCTGCGCCAGCCACTCGGTGAGGCGCTCCAGGGTCAGTTCGCCACCGCCGTTGGCGGCCAGCTTGAGGTTGGACAGCAGCACCAGCGGGTGCACTTCACTGGCGTTGCGTGCGCCCTGCGCGGAAAAACGCATGCGCTCGCGGTCCTGCTCGGCCACCAGGCCATCGGCGATCAGGGCCGCGGCAATCTGCTCGAACTGCAGCCGTCCCCACGGCAGCGGTACGCCGCCAGCCTCGCCGGGCGTGCCCACCGGCAGCCGATGTTCCATCTGCCTGCTCCTCCCGGGTACGGAATGCCCCGCAGGTCGGCCGTTATACTAACGCACCCCCTTGCCGGCCAAGACTCGTACGCATGTCCGCGACCCCGACCGTTCCGATCACCTTCCAGGGCCTGATCCAGACCCTGAACCAGTTCTGGGCCCAGCAGGGCTGCGTGCTCATCCAGCCGCTCGACCTGGAGGTGGGCGCCGGTACCTTCCACCCGGCCACATTCCTGCGTGCGATCGGTCCGGAGAGCTGGAACGCGGCCTACGTGCAGCCCTCGCGCCGCCCGACCGACGGCCGCTACGGCGAGAACCCGAACCGTTTGCAGCGCTACTACCAGTACCAGGTGGCGATGAAGCCGGCGCCGGACAACATCCAGCAGCTGTACCTGGATTCGCTGAAGGCACTGGGCATCGATCCGCTGGTGCACGACCTGCGTTTCGTCGAGGACAACTGGGAATCGCCGACGCTGGGCGCCTGGGGCCTGGGCTGGGAAGTCTGGCTCAACGGCATGGAGGTGACCCAGTTCACCTACTTCCAGCAGGCCGGTGGCCTGGAGTGCCGCCCGGTGCTGGGCGAGATCACCTATGGTCTCGAACGCCTGTGCATGTACCTGCAGAACTGCGACAACGTCTACGACCTGGTCTGGACCTACGGCCCGGACGGCCAGCCGGTGACCTACGGCGACGTGTACCACCAGAACGAAGTGGAGCAGAGCACCTACAACTTCGAATACGCCGACGTGGAAGAAATGTTCCACCGCTTCGATGCCTGCGAGCGTGAAGCGCAGAAGCTGGTGGAAGTGAACCTGCCGCTGCCGGCCTACGAACAGGTGATGAAGGCCAGCCACACCTTCAACCTGCTGGATGCGCGCCGCGCGATCAGCGTGACCGAGCGCCAGCGCTACATCCTGCGCGTGCGCGCGCTGGCCCAGGCGGTGGCCAAGGCGTACTACGAGCAGCGCGAGAAGCTGGGCTTCCCGGGTGCGAAGAAGGCCTGACGGCCTTCCTGCACCGACCCGCTTTTCACCCACTACCCGGGGCGCCGGACGCGTTGCGCGCTGCGCCCCCACCACAGGATCGAACCGATGAGCCAACTGTCCCCCCTGCTGATCGAACTGGGCACCGAGGAGCTGCCGGTCAAGGCGCTGCCGGGCCTGGCCCAGGCGTTCTTCGACGGTGTCGTCGAAGGCCTGCGCAAGCGCGGCGTCGCGCTGGAACTGGGCGATGCGCGCCCGTTGTCGACCCCGCGCCGCCTGGCCGTGCTGCTGCCGGGCGTCGGCCTGGAACAGCCGGAACAGCACAGCGAAGTGCTGGGCCCGTACCTGAACATCGCGCTGGATGCCGAAGGCCAGCCGACCAAGGCCCTGCAGGGCTTCGCCGCCAAGGCCGGGATCGACTGGACCGCGCTGGAAAAGACCACCGACAACAAGGGTGAGCGCTTCGTGCACCGCGCGGTGACCCCGGGCGCGAGCACCGCCAGCCTGCTGCCGGAGATCCTGCGCGAGGCGATTGCGGCGATGCCGATTCCCAAGCCGATGCGCTGGGGCGACCACGCCTGGGGCTTCGCGCGCCCGGCGCATTGGCTGGTGCTGCTGCACGGTGCCAACGTGGTCGAGGCCGAGCTGTTCGGCCTGCAGGCCGGCCGTGTCAGCCGCGGCCATCGTTTCCACCACGACCAGGCCGTGTCGCTGGCCCAGCCGCAGGACTACGTTGAAGCCCTGCGCGCCGCCTTCGTGCTGGTCGACCCGAGCGAGCGCCGCGCGCGCATCGTCGCCGAGGTCGAGGCCGCTGCGGCCAAGGCCGGTGGCAGCGCCCGCATCACCGACGACAACCTGGAACAGGTGGTGAACCTGGTCGAATGGCCGTCGGCAGTGCTGTGCAGCTTCGAACGCGCGTTCCTGGCGGTGCCGCAGGAAGCGCTGATCGAGACGATGGAGATCAACCAGAAGTTCTTCCCGGTGCTGGATGCCGCTGGCACCCTGACCGAGAAGTTCATCGGCATCGCCAACATCGAATCGAAGGACGTGGCCGAAGTGGCCAAGGGCTACGAGCGCGTGATCCGCCCGCGCTTCGCCGATGCCAAGTTCTTCTTCGACGAGGACCTGAAGCAGGGCCTGGTGTCGATGGGCGACGGCCTGAAGACGGTGACCTACCAGGCCAAGCTGGGCAGCGTGGCCGACAAGGTGGCGCGCGTGGCCGCTCTGGCCGAAGTGATCGCCCCCCAGGTCGGCGCCGACGCCGCGCAGGCCAAGCGGGCCGCGCAGTTGGCCAAGAACGACCTGCAGTCGCGCATGGTCAACGAATTCCCGGAACTGCAGGGCATCGCCGGCCGCCACTACGCCGTGGCCGGTGGTGAATCGCAGGAGGTGGCGCTGGCCATCGACGAGGCCTACCAGCCGCGCTTCGGCGGTGACGACATCGCGCTATCGCCGCTGGGCAAGGTGCTGGCGATTGCTGAACGTGTCGACACGCTGGCCGGTGGCTTCGCCGCTGGCCTGAAGCCGACCGGCAACAAGGACCCGTTCGCCCTGCGCCGCAACGCGCTGGGCCTGGCCCGCACGATCATCGAAAGCGGCTTCGAGCTGGACCTGCGCGCGCTGCTGGCCAGCGCCAACGCCGGCCTGGCCGCGCGCAACGTGCAGGCCGACGTCGGCGAGCTGTACGACTTCATCCTCGACCGCCTGAAGGGCTACTACGCCGACAAGGGCGTGCCGGCCACGCACTTCAACGCGGTCGCCGAGCTGAAGCCGGCCTCGCTGTACGACTTCGGCCGCCGCCTGGATGCGATCGGCACCTTCGCCGCGCTGCCGGAAGCCGAGGCGCTGGCTGCGGCCAACAAGCGCATCCGCAACATCCTCCGCAAGGCCGAAGGCGACATCCCGGCCCAGATCGACCCGGCGCTGCTGCAGGAAGACGCCGAGCGCGCGCTGGCTGAAGCGGTCACCGCGGCCATCGACGACACCGGCGCCAGCCTGCAGCACAAGGACTATGTGGCTGTGCTGGCGCGCCTGGCACGCCTGCGCCCGCAGGTCGACGCGTTCTTCGATGGCGTGATGGTCAATGCCGAGGATCCGGCGCTGCGTGGCAACCGCCTGGCGCTGCTGACGATGCTGGGCGAGCGGCTGGGCAAGGTGGCAGCGATCGAGCATCTGTCGAGCTGATTGGCGGCCCATCCACGCATGGCGTGGATCTACTGGCATTGCCACCGCGCATCGGATCGGTCTGTGGGTTGCCGGCCAGCGGCCGGCACTACCGGATCACCGCTGGCGGATGTCCATCGGGGTCATTGCCGGCATCGCGCACGATGCCGGCATCCTCGGCTGCGATCACGACGATCGCCACAAAGGCGCGTATTTTGACCGCCACTTAACAACCGATCCCGAATGACGTGATGCATTTCGCATCGTCACCTTCGGTCGGTATGCTGTGCCGCATGCAGCCAAAGAAATACGCCCTGCCGCTGATGGTCCTGTCGCTGGCCGCCACCTCCGTGGCCCACGCGCGCGGCACCATCGACAAGGTGGACATCAAGGGATTGGACAAGGGCGACGACGCCGCAATCATCGAGAACATCCAGGAATCGCTGTCGCTGTACGACACGATCGGCAAGGAACAGGGCGAATCGCGCCTGGAGTACCTGCTGTCACAGGCCGAGCGGCAGACCCGCCAGGCACTGGAACCGTTCGGGTACTACAACCCGGTGATCAAGGTCGAGGCACCGCGCGAGGACGAGCACGTGCGCGTGCTGATCCATGTCGACAAGGGCACCCCGGTGACCGTCCGCCGCGAGCACATCGACATCACCGGGCCGGCGATGTACGACCAGTACCTGCAGGACGATCTGGCCGCGTTCAAGCCGCGCAAGGGCCAGCGTTTCGAACACACGCAGTACGAAGCCAGCAAGATCACCGTCACCCGTCGCCTGGCCGAACGTGGCTATTTCGATGCCGACTACACCCAGCGTCAGGTGCAGATCACCCGTGCCGACAACGCCGCCGACATCGACCTGACCTGGGACAGCGGCCGCCGCTACAACATGGGACCGGTGCGTTTCGAGCAGGACTACTTCGTCGACAAGCTGTTCGATCCGCTGGTCTACTGGGAACAGGGCAGCTACTTCCACGAGGGCAAGCTGGACCGGCTGCGCGAGTCGCTGACCAAGCTGGACTACTTCAGCGTGATCGACATCCAGCCGCGGCCCGACCAGGCCGATGCGAACGGCGAAGTGCCGGTGGATGTGAAGCTGACCCGTGCCAAGCGCACCATCTACACCGCGGGTCTGAGCTACGGCAGCGAAAGTGGCCCGGGTGTGCGCGGTGGCATCGAACGGCGGTGGCTGAACAACCGCGGCCACAAGATGAACACGCAGCTGGACTATGCGCAGAAGCGCAAGAGCCTGGTCACCAGCTACCGCATTCCGGCCTTCAACTGGCTTGATGGCTGGTACACCTTCGCTGCCAGCGCCTACGACGAGCAGACCGACTACATCGACCTGCGCAACTTCAAGCTGATCGCCAGCCGCAGCGGCGAGATCAACGAACACTGGACCGCGATCGCCTCGATCAACGCACTGCGCGAGCGCTGGCGCTATGCCTCCGGCACCGAATTCACCGACGCGGTCTACAACACGTCGACGCTGGTGTACCCGCAGATGGTCGCCGACTACGTCAACGTCGATGACGAACTGTTCCCGCGCAAGGGCATCAGCGGTACTGCGACGATGCGTGCCGGCGTTGAGGGTGCCGGTTCGGACACCAGCTTCGTGCAGGCCAATGCCGTGCTGCGCTGGTACATCCCGGTGGGCGAAAGCAACCGCCTGATCCTGCGCGGCGAGGGTGGCACCACCTGGACCAGTGATCTGGTGGCCATGCCGCCCAGCCTGCGCTACTTCGCCGGTGGTGACCGCAGCATCCGCGGCTATGCCTATCGCGAGGTGGGCCCGCGGACCCCGGCACCGGACAAGTACGCGCTGGGCGCCAAGAACCTGGTGATCGGCTCGGCCGAGTACGAGCACTACTTCAATGGTGGCCCGTGGGGTGCGGCGGTGTTCGTCGATACCGGCAGCGCCTTCGACAACACCATCGATCTGCATACCGGCGTCGGCTTCGGCGTGCGCTGGAAATCGCCGGTGGGCCCGGTGCGCGTGGATATCGCGCATGGCTTGAACAACCCGGATTCGCAGTTCCAGCTGTACCTCAACATCGGAGCGGACCTGTGAGTACGCCCGCACCGACTCCGAACCCGACCACGCCGCCGCGCGTGCGCTTCTACCGCCGCCGCCGCTTCTGGGCCTGGTCCGGTGTGGGCGTGCTGGGCCTGGTGCTGCTGGCCCTGCTGGCGGTGTACTGGCTGCTGCAGACCGTGGCCGGCCGTGACGTGCTGCTGGCGCAGGTGGTGGCACGGCTGCCGGTGGGCGCCAGCTTCACCTGGGACAAGGTGGACGGCCCGGTGGCCGGTCCGCTGACCCTGTACAACGTCGACTTCCGCTACGACGACATCCATTTCCACGCCGAGCGCGCGCACCTGGAGCCGGACCTGCGCCCGCTGCTGGGCCGCAAGCTGCTGCTGGACAAGCTGGAGCTGACCAACGCGACGCTGAACCTGGCCAAGAGTGACGAGCCGTTCAAGCTGCCGTCGTGGCCGGATTCGCTGCCGCAGATCGAAATGCCGTTGGCGATCCAGGCCGATGCCATCGCCATCGACGGCTTCCGCATCAGCCAGGCCAACGAGCCGGTGATCGACATCAGTCGCGTGCGCGGCGGCATCGAGATCGCCAATGGCGAGTTCCAGGCACACAAACTGGTGGTGGACAGCGACATGGGCAATTTCACCGCCCAGGGTCGTTACATCCCGGCCAAGGACTACGACACCGATGTGACCGTCACCGCGGTGCTGCCGGCGCCGCGTGGCCGCACGGCCGCCACCGTCGGCCTGGTCGCGCGCGGTGACCTGTCGCACATGGAAGTGGCCGTAGCCGGGCGCGCGCCGAAGCCGCTGCACGCGATGCTGGTGTTCGATGGCCGCACCGATCCGAGCTGGAGCGCCAGCATCCGCAGTGACGAGCTGGATCTGGCGCTGCTGTCGCCGGCACTGGCCAGCTCGGCGATCGCGCCGCTGGCACTGGACTTCACCGCCGCCGGCAAGGGCGGCAACGCCAACCTGCGTGGCAAGGTGAAACAGGGCGATCAGGAACTGGAACTGGCACCGTCGGTGGTGTCGCTGCAGGACCAGGTGCTGAAAGTCTCACCGCTGCTGGTGAAGGGTCTTGGCGGTGAGGCGCGGCTGGAAGGCACCGCCGATTTCAGCCAGGAAGACCAGCAGAAGCTCAACTTCTCGGTGGTCGCACATGACCTGACCTACGTGCCAGCGGCGGACCCGAACACCGCCGGCAGCGCCCCGGTGCCGGTCACCTTGAAGGAAGCACGCTTCGGCCTGGCCGGTACCCTGAAGGCCTGGGCGGCGATCGGCCGCGCCGAGGTCGAGCGCGACGCGCAGAAGGCACAGCTGCACTTCGATGTGCGCGGCAACGATCAGGCCGCGTCGATCCACCAGCTGCAGGCGCAGACCCCGGGTGGCCAGCTGCAGGTGGAAGGCCAGGTGGCGTGGGCACCGCAGCTGGACTGGGATGCCAAGGCCACGCTGAAGGACTTCGACCCCGGCTATTTCGTGCCGGGATGGAATGGCCGCCTGTCCGGCAACCTGGCCTCCAAGGGCCGCCAGCTGCCGCCGCCGGCAAACGCACCGCCGGGTACCGCCGGCACGTTGGAAGCCACGGTCGATCTGCCGTCGTTGAAGGGCGTGCTGCGTCAGCGCAACCTGGACGCGCAGGGCAAGTTCGCGCTGCAGGGCGCGCAGGGCCAGGGTGACCTGAAGCTGTCGCTGGGCAGCAGCCGGGTGACCGCTTCGGGCAAGGTCGGTGACCGCCTCGACATCGATGCGCGTTTCGAACCGCTGCAGCTGAGTGACCTGCTGCCGGGCGCCGATGGCGGCCTGCGTGGCCAGGTACAGGTGAAGGGCCCGCGCGATGCGCCGGACATCACCGCCGACCTGGTCGGCAACAACCTCAACTGGGACGGCTACGGCGCCGAGAGCGTGAGCATCAAGGGCCACCTGCCGTGGCGCGGCGACAGCGGCACGCTGGCGATCCAGGGCCAGGAGGTCAATGCCGGCATGCTGCTGGAACGCTTGAACGTGGATGCGCAGGGCAGTGTCTCCAACCTGCGCCTGGCCGCGCAGACCCGCAACGAGATGGGCGCGATCGAGCTGCAGGGCAGCGTGCGCCAGCAGGGCGCGCAGTGGCGCGGCGAGCTGGCCGCGCTGCGCATCGCACCGGTGAAGGGCGATGCCTGGTCGCTGCGTGCACCGGCGGCGTTCGCGATCAACGGCAGCAACTACACGCTGGGCGAAGCCTGCCTGGCCGCTGCCAGCAGCGGCACACTGTGCGCACAGGCCAACTGGCCGCGCGAAGGCCTGGTGGTGCGCAGTGATGCGCTGCCACTGGCGCTGGTGCAGCCGTGGTTGCCGCCGCAGTCCGGCCGTCGCATCTACCTGCGTGGCGATGTCAGCCTGGATGCGCAGATCCGCCCGCGCGGCAACGCCTGGGAAGGCCATGTGGAAGTGCGCTCGAAGGAAGGCGGCGTGCGCCTGGGTGAGAACCGCAATGCCGTGGGGGACACCACCCGTGGCGAGCTGGTGCGCTACGATCAGTTCTCGCTCAAGCTCGACATGACCCCGGCCAGCATCAAGGGCTACCTGGGCATGGGCTTCCAGGGCAACGGCTTCGTCGATGCCAGGATGCAGACCGGTTGGGAAGCCAGCGCGCCGTTGAACGGCGAGCTCTATCTCAACATGTCGCGGCTGTACTGGCTGGAGCTGTTCTCGCCGGACATCGTGCGACCGACCGGCCTGATCGAAGGCCACGTCAGCCTGCGCGGTACGCGTGGCCAGCCGTCGCTGGGCGGTGACGCGCAGCTGAGCAACTTCAAGGGTGAATTCCCGGCACTCGGCCTGACCTTCGACCAGGGCAAGGGCAGCTTCGTGGCCCAGCCCGATGGTTCGGCCAAGATCACCGCGCAGGCCAACTCCGGCCAGGGCACGCTGTACGTGGATGGTGGCCTGTCGTGGTTCGGCGATGCACAGCCGCTGCAGTTGAAGATCCACGGCGACAACGTGCTGCTGTCCAACACCAGCGAGCTGCGCATCGTCGCCAATCCCAACCTCGACTTCACCCTGGCCAAGGCCGCGATGGAGCTGCGTGGCACCGTGCACGTGCCCGAGGCCGACATCGATCTGGAGCGCCTGGACCGCGGCACCTCGGTGTCCGAAGACGTGGTGGTGCTCGACCCGGCCGATCCGGAAGAGTCGCGTACCTCGCCGCTGGACATGGAGCTGACCGTCAGCCTCGGTGACAAGGTGAAGATGACCGGCTTCGGCCTGAAGGGCGCGCTGACCGGCAAGATGCAGGTCTGGGCCAAGCCTGGCCGCGAGATGACCGCCAATGGTGGGCTGGAAGTGAGTGGCCGCTACAAGGCGTACGGGCAGGACCTGACCATCACCCGCGGCAACCTCACCTGGAACTACAACGCGGTGTCCGACCCGCGCATCAACATCCGTGCCGAGCGCCGGATCGGTGATGTCACTGCTGGTATCGACGTGACCGGGCGTGCGCAGCAGCCGCGTGCGGACGTGTGGTCTGACCCGGCGATGTCGCAGTCCGAAGCCCTGGCTTATCTGGTGCTGGGACGCAGCCTGACCGGCGCCAGCAGCGACCAGACGCAGCAGGTCAATGCGGCCTCGGCGGCATTGTCGGCCGGCAGCGGCCTGCTGGCCTCGCAGCTGGGTGCCAAGCTGGGCCTGGACGATGCCGGCGTGAGCCAGTCGCGCGCGCTGGGTGGCTCGGTGATCGGCGTCGGCAAGTACATCTCGCCCAAGCTGTACGTCGGTTACGGCGTGTCGCTGGTCGGTGCCGGTTCGGTGATCACGCTGAAGTACCTGCTGCGCCGCGGCTTCGACGTGGAAGTGGAATCGAGCACGGTGGAAAACCGTGGGTCGATCAACTGGCGGCGGGAGAAGTAACGATGCGGTAGTGCCGGCCGCTGGCCGGCAACTGCACCGTATCTCCCGAGTTGCGTGGGTTGCCGGCCAGCGGCCGGCACTACCGTGCACGACGCCCCCAACCATCGGCCGTTGCCCCTTCCGCCCCCAGCGGCTATGGTCCCGGGCTGTTCTGTCGTACCGGATTGCCCCATGTCACCACGCAAAGCCCTTCCCACCGCCCTGGCCCTGGGCCTGACCCTCGCCGCCGGCGCCCACGCCGATGAAGGCATGTGGATGCCGACCCAGCTGCCGGAGCTGGCCAAGCCGCTGCAGGCCGCAGGCTTCAAGGGCAATCCGGCCGACCTGGCCAATGTCACCGCACCGCCGCTGAGCGCGGTGGTGCGTGCCGGTGGCGGCACCGGCTCGTTCGTATCGTCGGACGGCCTGCTGCTGACCAACCACCACGTGGCGATGGGCGTGATCCAGTACAACAGCTCGCCCGAGCACGACCTGATCAATGGTGGCTTCATCGCCAGGGACCGCGCCGACGAGCGCCCGGCCAACCCGGACTTCCGCGTGCTGGTCACCGTCGGCTTCGACAAGGTGACCGACCAGGTGCTGGCGCAGGCGCGTGGCAAGACCGGCCGTGCCTACTTCGATGCGGTGGATGCGGCCAG
The DNA here is from genome assembly GCF_056482505.1 of Stenotrophomonas sp. 71799_Sma. Classification (NCBI taxonomy): domain Bacteria; kingdom Pseudomonadati; phylum Pseudomonadota; class Gammaproteobacteria; order Lysobacterales; family Lysobacteraceae; genus Stenotrophomonas; species Stenotrophomonas sp. 71799_Sma. Next base: position 4,791,462 of record NZ_CM151202.1, on the reverse strand, counting down.
CAAGCAGATCGTGGCCGAGTGCGAGAAGGACGGCAGCGTGCGCTGCTCGGTGGCCAACATGTACTACGGCACCGATTTCTACCGCATTGCCCAGCTGGAGCTGAGCGACGTGCGATTGGTCTACGCGCCGCCGCGTGCGATCGGCAACTACGGCGATGAGATCGATAACTTCATGTGGCCGCGCCACACCGGCGACTTCACCCTGCTGCGCGCCTATGTCGGCAAGGACGGCAAGCCGGCCGCGTACAGCAAGGACAACGTGCCCTACCAGGCGCCGGCGCACCTGCAGATGTCGGTGGAAGGTCCGAAGGAAGGTGACTACGCGATGCTGGCCGGTTACCCGGGCATCACCTATCGCCACCGTACCGCGGCCGAATTCGCTGGCCAGATCGATACCGTGCTGCCGCGCCGCGTATCGGTGTTCCAGCAGATGATCGACACCATCGAGGCCGCCAGCGCCAAGGACGCGCAGGCGCGCACCCGCTACGCCTCACAGCTGCAGTCGCTGAAGAACAACCGCAAGCGCGCCGCTGGTGAGCTGGAAGGCCTGTTGCGCAGCGACGCCAAGGCCCAGCGTGCCGCCGACGAGACGGCGATGCTGGCTGCCACCGACCGCAAGTACCAGGGCGATATCAAGGCGCTGCTGACCAACCTGTCGCAGGGCGCGGCGGTGGGCGAACGCGACCTGCTGCTGGACCAGATGGCCGCACAGAGCCAGCTGCTGCGCTCGGCGCTGCTGCTGGAACGCCTGCGCATCGAATCGGCCAAGCCGGACGCGCAGCGCGAGAGTGGTTTCCAGCAGCGCGACCAGGCGATGATCGAAGGCGTGCTCAAGCAGGTTCAGCGCCGTTACGCGCCGGAGGTCGAGAAGGCGCTGCTGACCACCCTGCTGACCCGCTACCAGCAGCTGCCTGACGCGCAGCGCGTGACCGAGTTCGATACGGCCTTCGGCCGTACCCCGGAGCAGCTGGCCAAGGCACTGGACACCCTGTACGCCGGCACCCAGCTGGGTGACGAGGCGCAGCGCCTGTCGCGCTTCGCTGCTGCACGCGAAGGCAAGGCACTGGCCGCCGATCCGCTGATCGCCGTGGCCGGCCCGCTGGTGGCCGCGCAGCTGCGCATCGAGAACGAAAGCAAGACCCGCGAAGGCGAGCAGCTGCGCCTGCGCCCGGCCTACATGCAGGCGCTGTTCGCCTGGCGTGCCAAGCAGGGCCGCGCGGTGTACCCGGATGCCAACCGCACCCTGCGCATCAGCTACGGCAAGGTCGAGGCGCTGCATCCGCGCGACGGCGTGACCTACTCGCCGGTGACCACCGTGGCCGGCATCGTCGAGAAGAACACCAACGCCTATCCGTTCGATGCGCCCAAGCCGCTGCTGGCCGCGATCGCCAAGGGTGACTTCGGCAGCACCGCCGACCCGGCGCTGAAGACCCAGACGGTCAACTTCCTGACCAACCTGGATACCACCGGCGGCAACTCCGGCTCGCCGGTGCTCAACGCCAAGGGCGAACTGATCGGCCTGAACTTCGACAGCAACTGGGAATCGGTCAGCGCCAGCTGGTGGTTCGACCCGCGCTACAAGCGCGCCGTGCACGTGGACATGCGCTACCTGCGCTGGCTGCTGGCCAAGGTCTACCCGGCGCCGGAACTGCTGAAGGAAATGGGCGTGCCGGCCCAGTAAGAAGCCGGCCACGACCAATGGTCGTGGCCCGCACCGCGTAGGCCCCCACCTTGGTGGGGGTGGTTGTCCCCAACGAGCCCGCACCCCCGGCCACGCCTGGCCTACACTGCGGGTTCTTCCGACGGAAACGCGCGCGTGGTCTCCAGCTGGATCCTGCTGCTGGTCTCGGTTGCCTATGCCGCGCTGCTGTTCGGCGTGGCGTGGTGGGGTGACCGTCGGCCGATGTACCCCGACCGGCCGTGGCTGCGGCCGGTGGTCTACAGCCTGGCACTGGCCGTGTACTGTTCGTCGTGGACGTTCTACGGTGCGGTCGGTACCGCCGTGCGCAACGGCGTGGGCTACCTGCCGATCTATATCGGTCCGTTGCTGCTGCTGTTGTTCGGCTGGCGCATCATCGAGCGCCTGGCGCTGATCGCACGCAGCCAGAACGTGGTGTCCATCGCCGACTTCATCTCTTCGCGCTTCGGTCGCTCGCGGCGGCTGGCGGCGCTGGTTGCGATCATCGCGCTGATCGGCATCATTCCGTACCTGGCCCTGCAGTACAAAGCAGTGGCGATGAGCCTGCAGGTACTGACCGGCAACACCGGCCCCACTGGCTTCTTCACCGATCCCGCGCTGTACGTGGCGCTGCTGATGGCGTTGTTCGCCACCCTGTTCGGTACCCGCCAGGTCGATGCCACCGAACACCATCACGGCATGATGCTGGCGATCGCCTTCGAATCGGTGATCAAGCTGTTGGCGATGCTGGCCGTGGGCGTGTTCGCCTACCTGTGGCTGAGCAACCGCACCGACGCGGTGGTTGAATCGGTGCATACGCTGTTCACCGGCCTGCCGCCGGTGGGCTTCATCTCGCAGACCCTGCTCAGCTTCCTCGCCATCATCTGCCTGCCGCGCCAGTTCCACGTGGCCGTGGTCGAGTGCGGCGATGTGCGCGATGTGCGCCGCGCGCGCTGGATGTTCGGCGGCTACCTGGTGCTGATCTCGGGCATGGTGCTGCCGATCGCCACCGCCGGCGTGACCCTGTTCGGTACCGGCGGCAGCGTCGCCGACGACTCGATGGTGCTGGCCCTGCCGCTGGCCGAAGGCCGCAATGCGCTGGCGTTGATCGCCTATGTGGGCGGCTTCTCGGCGGCCACCGGCATGGTGATCGTGTCGTCGATCGCGCTGGCCACCATGGTCAGCAACGATCTGGTGATGCCGGTGCTGCTGCGTCGCAGTGGCGACCACCAGGAGGCCGCCGACGTCGCCTCGCGCGTGCTGTGGATCCGCCGCCTGGCGATCCTGCTGCTGGCGCTGATGGCCTACAGCTACTACCGCACCAGCAGCAACGACAGCACGCTGGCCTCGTACGGCCTGATGGCGTTCGCGGCGGTGGCGCAGTTCGCGCCCGGCCTGATCGGCGGCCTATACTGGCGCGGTGCCAGCCGGCGCGGCGTCGAGGTGGGCATGCTGCTCGGCTTCGCCACCTGGCTTTACACCCTGCTGCTGCCTGCGATGACGATGGCCGGCTGGGTCGATGCTGGCTGGGTGCAGCACGGCCCGTTCGGCATCGAGTGGCTGCGCCCGCAGCAGCTGTTCGGCATGACCGGCTGGGACCCGCTGACCCACGGCACCTTCTGGTCGCTGCTGGTCAACGCGGCGACGATGATGCTGGTGTCCGCGCGCTGGCGGCCCGGTGTCGACGAGCGGCTTCGCGCCGCGCCGTTCCTCGATCCGTATGCCGAGCGTCCGTCGGTGGCCGGTGGCTGGCCCGGTCACGTGCACGTGGGTGACCTGCTGGCACTGGCCTCGCGCGTGGTTGGCGAGCGCCATGCGCGGCGTTCGTTCTTCGAGCAGGCGCAGTCGCTGGGCCGCGAGCTGCAATCCTCGGCGCCCGCGGACCGGCCGTGGGTGCAGTTCACCGAGCGCCTGCTGGCCGCCTCGATCGGTGCGGCGTCGGCACGCCTGCTGCTGACCAGCCTGCTGCGTGGCTCGGGCATGGATCTGGGCGAAGTGGTGGCCGTGCTGGACGAAGCCGGGCAGGAGCTGCGCTTCAACCGCGAAATCCTGTCGACCACGCTGGAGAACATCAGCGCCGGGGTCAGCGTGGTCGATCCGGACATGCGGCTGACCGCATGGAATCGCCGCTACCAGGACATGTTCGGCTACCCCGACGGCATGCTCTACGTGGGCCGCCCGGTGGCCGACCTGATCCGCTACAACGCGGAGCGCGGCGAGCTGGGCGAGGGTGATATCGAAGTGCAGATCAACCGCCGCATCGGTTACATGCGTGCCGGTTCACCGCATGTGTTCGAGCGCACCCGCAGCGATGGCAAGGTGATCGAGATGCGTGGCCAGGCGCTGCCCGGCGGCGGTTACGTGACCAGCTACAACGACATCACCGACTACAAGCACGCGGAAAAAGCACTGCTGGAAGCCAACGAGACGCTGGAACAGCGCGTGGCCGAGCGCTCGCATGAGGCCGAGGTCGCGCAGCAGTCGAAGACCCGTTTCCTGGCGGCGATCAGCCACGACGTGCTGCAGCCGTTGAACGCGGCGCGCCTGTTCGCCTCGGCACTGCGCGACAGTGATCACGTGAGTGACGAGCAGAAGCATCTGGCCGAGCGTGTGGACGCTTCGTTGCGTGCGGCCGAAGAGCTGCTCGATGGCCTGCTGGATGTGTCGCGGCTGGATGCCGGCGGCCTGCATCCGGTGATCGGCGAGTTCGACGTGAGCGCATTGATGCGCGAACTGGCCGCGCAGTACACCCCGGTCGCCGCCGGCCGTGGCCTGCGCCTGGACCTGTTCGCGCGCCCGGCATGGGTGCGCAGTGACCGCCGCCTGCTGCGCCGCGTGCTGCAGAACTTCCTGGCCAATGCGCTGCGCTACACCCGCCAGGGTCGCATCGTGCTGGCCGTGCGCCAACGCGGCGACGAAGTGGAGCTGCAGGTATGGGATACCGGTCCCGGCATTCCCGAGCACCACATGCGGCAGATCTTCGACGAGTTCCATCGCTACCAGCAGCCGTTCGACTGGGGTGAACAGGGGCTGGGCCTGGGCTTGTCGATCTGCCAGCGCATCTCCCGCCTGCTCGACCATCGCCTCAACGCGCGCAGCCGGGTTGGCAAGGGGTCGATGTTCTCGATCATCCTGCCGCGGGTGGCGCCGCTGCCGGGCTACACAGAGCTGGTCACACCTGCACAGAACGTAGCCGCACCAGTGCGCAGCGATTCGCTGGCCGGCCTGCGCGTGCTGTGCGTGGACAACGACGAAGAGATCCTCGATGGCATGCGCGCGTTGCTGGGCCGCTGGCAGGTGCAGGTGATCACCGCTGCCACCGTCGACCAGGCGCTGGAGAAGATTGCCGAGCGCCCGCAGGTGATGCTGGTGGATTACCACCTGCACGACCGCATGGACGGCCTGGATGCGCTGGTAGCGCTGCGCGAGGCGGCCGGTTACCCGCTGCCGGGCGCACTGCTGACCGCCGATGGTCGCGACGAGCTGAAGCGGATGGCGCGCGAACGCGGCTACCGCGTGCTGACCAAGCCGATCAAGCCGGCCTCGCTGCGCGCCTTCCTGGGCGCGCTGCGCGATGCGCAGTAGTGCCTGCCGCCCGGCGGTAGATCCACGCCATGCGTGGATGTGATGCACTGGTAGTGCCGGCCGCTGGCCGGCAACCACGCAATCGCTCGCCTCCGGCAAGTTACCCCAGGCCGTGCAGGTGTTCGTACAGGATCGTCGCGCCGATGATCACCAGGATCACGCCGCCGATGATCTCGGCACGCTTGCCGACCATGCTGCCCAGCACGCGGCCGAGCATGATGCCGACAGTGACCATGGTCAGCGTGCACAGGCCGATGACCGCTGCCATCACGCCGATATGCACGTCCATGAAAGCCAGGCCGATGCCCACCGCCATCGCGTCGATGCTGGTGGCGAATCCGGTCAGCGCCAGCTTCCAGAACCCGTGGTGCTGCGAGGGGTCTTCGTCTTCGTCGGCACTGTCCGGGCGCAGGCCGTTGTAGATCATGTGGATGCCCAGCGCGCCGAGCAGGCCGAAGGCGATCCAGTGGTCGAAGGCTTCGACGTACTGCAGGGCGGCGCGGCCGAGCAGCCAGCCGATGATGGGCGTGATCGCCTCGATGACGCCGAAGATGATGCCGGCACGCAGTGCGTCGCGGAACACCGGCTTGCGCATGGCCGCACCCTTGCCGATCGCCGCGGCGAAGGCATCGGTGGACATGGCAAAGCCGATCAGGAGGATCGAAATGGGGGACATGGGCGGCGGCTGAGGTCGGGCTAGGACGGACGCACGGCCTGCGCTCGCGCCCAACCTGACGTTGCGCGCGCGGGCCGCTGGTCTCGCCAACCATCATGGTTGTCCACGCCACGGCGCACTGGCCGAGTATGTTGACGTGGACGATTCCTGCGTAGGAATCCGGCTACTCCCCAAGGGGACGCGCAGCTTAGCATCGCGATTCACGCGCGGCGCATTTCCAGCGAAACGCGCAGGCAGGGCTGGTTTGTATAGCGATGGCTATATCGAGAGCGTAGCGGTGCCTGGTAGTGCCGGCCGCTGGCCGGCAGGTGCACCATCAAAAGCGTGCCAAGCAAGCTTGGCACCTACCGGAGCAGTGCCTGATGGTGCTGTGCCATGCCTGGAGGCCTGGGACCATCCGGACAGCCTTCGCGAACGAAAGCGATCAACGTGCGGATACTTTCGATTCTGTTGAGGGCAGGGTGAGAGGTTGCTCATCGGCTGGGCGGGTCATTGAACTGATCTGGAACTGACACCAGTCACCCATGATCTGCAGATTCGCAACCCGCTGCGGATCGTCCTCCCCGCTGGGCCCCACTGCACGAATGCGCAATGCAGCGATGCTTCTCTCGAGATCGTCGACATGGGTGAACAACTGCTCATTGGCTGCATATTCAAGATCGGCGAAGAGCCGCTGGTACCTTGAATAGCCGAGATCAGGCATGAACCTGCCACTCACGCGCCAGGATTCATATCGGAAGCACTGGACTACACCAATCTTCAAGCCGTCGGTATCGATCAGTGTCCAGGTGTCCATCGTTCCGGGCGGGAAGTTGGAACTTCCAGCTTGAGACCGAATCCATCATCCCGCCAGAGCTGATTGCGTCATCGGCGGGGCTGGGCAAAAGTGCCAAGCAAGCCTGGCACCTACCGAAGCGATTTCAGGCGGCTTCAGGCCAATGCCGGCCAGCGGCCGGCACTACCTTCAGTCTTCTTCCGGCGGCAGCACGATGGCGTCGTCGTCGATCGCCAGCTTGCCGGCCATCAGCACGGCCTGGGTGCGGTTGGTCACGCCCAGCTTGCGCAGGATGGCGGTGACGTGGGCCTTGATCGTCGCTTCGGACACGTTGAGGTCGTAGGCGATCTGCTTGTTCAAGCGGCCGGCGCCGAGCATCTGCAGCACGCGGAACTGCTGCGGGGTCAGCTCGCGCAGGCGCTGGCCGACTTCGCGTTCCTCGCTGCCGGTGGGCGGCACGTTGTGCGCTTCCGGCGGCGCCCAGGTCTCGCCATCGAGGATGGTGCCCAGTGCGTGGCCGATGGTGTCCGAATCCGCAGACTTCGGAATGAAGCCCAGCGCGCCATGGTCGAGCGCGCGGCGCATCACCGTCGCCTCTTCGCGCGCGGACACCACCACCACCGGCAGCTGCGGATGCAGTGAGCGCATGTGCACCAGTGCGTTGAAACCCTGCGCACCGGGCATGTTGAGATCCATCAGGACCAGGTCGGCGTCGTTGTGCTGGTCGGCCAGCGCGTACAGCGCTTCCACGCTGTCGGCCTCGAACAGCTGCACGCCGGGGATGACCCGCTGCACCGCCCCACGCAGGGCTTCGCGGAACAGCGGGTGGTCATCGGCAATCAGGAGGGTGGTCATGGTCGGGGGGAACCGTGGGGGAAACTCTATGGGGTCAGAGCCCTTTCCTGGCGGAAAGGGATCCGACCCCGGGTGATGCATCAGCGTACCTTGCGCTCGTCCACCAGCGACGCCACCACCGATGGATCGGCCAGGGTCGAGGTGTCGCCAAGCTGGTCCGGTGCGTTCTCGGCGATCTTGCGCAGGATGCGGCGCATGATCTTGCCCGAGCGGGTCTTCGGCAGGCCCGGCGCCCACTGCAGGTGGTCCGGCGTGGCGATCGGGCCGATCTCCTTGCGTACCCAGGCGACCAGTTCCTTCTGCAGCTCGTCGCTCGGAGCCTCTTCGGCCACCAGGGTGACGTAGGCGTAGATGCCCTGGCCCTTCACGTCGTGCGGGAAGCCGACCACGGCCGCTTCCGCCACCTTCGGGTGCGAGACCAGCGCGCTTTCCACTTCGGCGGTGCCGATGCGGTGGCCGGACACGTTGATCACATCGTCCACGCGGCCGGTGATCCAGTAGTAGCCATCTTCGTCGCGGCGGCAACCGTCGCCGGTGAAGTAGCTGCCCGGGTAGGTGCGGAAATAGGTATCGATGAAACGCTGGTGGTCGCCGTACACCGTGCGCATCTGGCCCGGCCAGGAATCACGGATGATCAGGTTGCCCTCGGTCGGGCCGTCCTGGATCTCGCCATCGGCATTGACCAGCGCCGGCTGCACGCCGAAGAAGGGCAGGGTGGCCGAGCCCGGCTTGAGGTCCATCGCGCCGGCCAGCGGCGAGATCAGGATGCCGCCGGTTTCGGTCTGCCACCAGGTATCGACGATCGGGCAGCGGCTGTCGCCGACCACTTCGTAGTACCAGCGCCAGGCTTCCGGATTGATCGGCTCGCCGACGCTGCCGAGCAGGCGCAGCGACGCGCGCGAGGTCTTCTTCACCGGCTCTTCGCCTTCGCGCATCAGTGCGCGGATGGCGGTCGGGGCGGTGTAGAAGATGCTCACCTTGTGCTTGTCGATGACGTTCCAGAAGCGCGAGGTGTCGGGGTAGTTCGGCACGCCTTCGAACATCAGCGAGGTCGCGCCGTTGGCCAGCGGGCCGTACACGATGTAGCTGTGGCCGGTGACCCAGCCGACGTCGGCGGTGCACCAGTAGATGTCGTCCTCGCGCAGGTCGAACACCGCTTCATGGGTGTACGCCGCGTACAGCAGGTAGCCGCCGGTGGTGTGCAGCACGCCCTTCGGCTTGCCGGTGGAACCGGAGGTGTAGAGGATGAACAGCGGGTCTTCCGCGTTCATGCGTTCCGGCTCGCAGGTGGCCGGCTGGCTGTCCACCACATCGTGGAACCAGCGGTCGCGCGGCGCCTGCATGTCGACCGCGCCGCCGGTGTGACGCACCACCAGCACGGTTTCCACGGTATTGGTGCCGGGCAGCTTCAGCGCAGCATCGACGTTGGCCTTCAGCGGAATCCTGCGGCCACCGCGCAGGCCCTCGTCGGCGGTGATGATCAGCTTGCTCTGGCAGTCGCTGACGCGGTCGGCGATCGAGTTCGGTGCGAAGCCACCGAACACTACCGAGTGGATCGCACCGATGCGCGCACAGGCCAGCATGGCCACGGCGGCGTCGACGATCATCGGCAGGTAGATGGTGACCCGATCGCCCTTCTTGACCCCGAGGTTGCGCAGCGCATTGCCGAGGCGGCAGGTGCGCTCGTACAGCTCGCGATAGGTCACGTGCTGCGCAGGTCCGTCCGGGCCGTCCGGCTCGAACAGCAGGGCGGTCTTGTCGCCACGCTTCTCCAGCTGGCGGTCCAGGCAGTTCACGCTGGCATTGAGCTCGCCATCTTCGAACCACTTGATGTGGAAATCGGACAGGTCGTAGCTGACGTTCTTGATCTTCGTCGGCTTGCGCATCCACTCCAGGCGCTCGGCGGCCTTGCCCCAGAAACCATCCGGGTCGGTCACCGAAGCCTGGTACTGCTGTTCATACGACGTCTTGTCGATGCGTGCCTTGGCGGCGAACTGCGGATCGACGGGGTAGATATCAGCCATGGCACCCTCACTTGCACGTTGACTTTGTATGTGCGGTCGCAGCATCGCAGCGACCGATCCCCTTCAGTTTGCCCCATCCACCCCCGGCCGCGTCACCACTCTGGTTAGACCATGGTCGAAAGTGAGCGCCCAGCAGGGCCGGGTTCGACCAATGGCGAATAGCCGCTATACATAATCGCCCCGCAGTCTCGGCTCGACCGTGCCCCACGCGCGGCATCACCTTGCCACTTGGGAGAGAGGGCAACATGAGCCACCGTACGTTGAAAGCCGTGCGCAAACCTTTGGCGGCCTGCCTGTTGGTCGCCCTGGTCGCACCGGGCATGGCGTTCGCTGAGACCGCCAAAGAGAAAGCGCTGGAAGCACGCGTTGCCGAACTGGAACGCCAGGTCCAGCTGCTGCTGTCTTCGCAGCAACAACAACAGACCCAGATCAGCCAGACCCAGCAGGCGGTGACCGAAGTCCGCACGGTGCAGGCCGAGCAGAAGCCGGTCGCCTCGGTGCCGGCCGGCAAGCAGCCGATCCAGGTCACCACCATCACCCCGGGCGCCGCACCGGGTACCACGGTCAAGATCGGCGGCTTCATCAAGGCCGATTTCCTCGCCACCCAGACCAGCGATGGCCAGCTGGCCGACGACGCCACCGGCCGCTCGCTGTACCTGCCGGGCCAGACCCCGGTGGAAGGCGCCGGCGGCAGCGGCAAGCGTTCGGGTACCGATTTCAACGCCCACGCCAAGTTCTCGCGCTTCAACCTGGGCATCGACAACGTGAGCGAATCGGGCAACAAGGCCGGTGCGTTCTTCGAGATGGACTTCTTCGGCAACTCGCTGGGCAACCAGACCGCGACCAATACCTACGGTGTGACCCTGCGCCACGCCTACATGTACTGGAACAACTGGATGGCCGGCCAGACCTGGTCCAACTTCATGGACGCGGCCGCACTGCCGGAAGCGGTCGACTTCGTCGGTCCCACCGACGGCGTGATCTTCGTGCGCCAGGCGCAGGTGCGCTACACCCAGGGTGGCTTCAGCGTCGCGCTGGAAAACCCGGAAACCACCACCCTCACCGGTACCCGCAACCCGGTCACCGGCGCCTGGACCAACGCCAGCGCCAACTCCGATCGTGGCAGCCTGCCTGATCTGACCATGCGCTATGGCTGGAAGGGCGACTGGGGCACCTTCGGTGTCGGCGGCATCATCCGCCAGCTGAAGGTCGACAACCAGGCCACCGGCGCCAAGGCCGACAAGGTGGCCGGCGGCCTGACCCTGGGCGGCAAGTGGGTGATGGGCGACAGCGATTCGCTGCACTACCAGCTGACCGGCGGCGAAGGCATCGCCCGCTACATCGGCCTGGGCATCACCGCCGATAGTGCCTACGACGTTGCCCGCGACGAGCTCAACCCGACCGGCGTGCTTGCCGGCTACGTGGGCTGGCGGCATGCGTTCTCGCCGAAGCTGCGCACCAACCTGATCTACGCGCGCAGCGACTACGACAACGACAGCATCCTCGGCCCGCTGGTGACCAAGAGCGTGCAGAGCATCCGCGGCAACATCTTCTATTCGCCGCTGCCCAAGGTCGATATCGGTGCAGAGCTGATGTATGGCCGTCGCGAAGTGGAGAACGGCAACAAGGGTGACATCACCCGATTGCAGTTCACCACGAAGTACAGCTTCTAAGAGCGTGCCGGCCAGCGGCCGGCACCTACCGAATTGTGTGCCGACCAACGGTCGGCACCTACCGAATTGTGTGCCGACCAACGGTCGGCACCCACCGATCCAGGTCGGCATCTACAGAGGGAAAACGTCCCATGTCCAGCACTGCATCAAGCCCGCACAATGCGGCGGGCACCCTGACCAAGGGCCACAAGAAAGTCATCTTCGCCTCGAGCCTCGGCACGGTCTTCGAGTGGTATGACTTCTTCCTGTACGGCTCACTCGCCGCCATCATCGCCAAGCAGTTCTTCAGTGGCGTCAATGAAACCACGGGCATGATCTTCGCCCTGCTGGCGTTCGCTGCCGGCTTCTTCGTGCGTCCGTTCGGTGCGGCCTTCTTTGGCAGCCTCGGCGACCGCATCGGCCGCAAGTACACCTTCCTGGTCACCATCCTGATCATGGGCATCTCGACCTTCCTGGTCGGTGTGTTGCCCAACTACGCCTCGATCGGTTTCGCCGCACCGGTGATCCTGATCATCCTGCGCCTGGCCCAGGGCCTGGCAATGGGCGGCGAGTACGGCGGTGCCGCCACCTACGTGGCCGAGCATGCGCCGGACGACAAGCGCGGCCTGTACACCAGCTTCATCCAGTGCACCGCCACGCTCGGCCTGTTCATGTCGCTGCTGATCATCCTGGCCTGCCGCTACTTCCTCGGCAACGAAGCCTTCGAAGCCTGGGGCTGGCGTATTCCGTTCCTGGTCTCGATCCTGCTGCTGGGCGTGTCCGTGTGGATCCGCCTGCAGCTGAGCGAATCGCCGCTGTTCCAGCAGATGAAGTCCGAGGGCAAGGGTTCCAAGACCCCGTTCCGTGACAGCCTGAAGGGCGGCAACCTGAAGCTGATGCTGCTGGTCCTGCTCGGCGCTGCGGCTGGCCAGGCGGTGGTCTGGTACGGCGGTCAGTTCTACGCGCTGTTCTTCCTCAGCAGCATGCTGAAGGTCGATGCCACCACCTCCTACCTGCTGATCGCGGCCGCGCTGGCACTGGGCGTGCCGTTCTTCATCTTCTTCGGCTGGCTGTCCGACCGTATCGGCCGCAAGAAGATCATCCTCGCGGGCTGCCTGCTGGCCGCCGTCACCTACATCCCGATCTTCAAGGGCCTGACCCACTTCGCCAACCCGGCCATCGAAGAAGCCCGCAGCAGCTCGCCGGCCCTGGTCGTGGCCGATCCGGCCACCTGCTCGTTCCAGTTCGATCCGGTCGGCCTGCGCAAGTTCACCAGCTCCTGCGACGTGGCTACCGCCGCGCTGACCAAGGCCGGTGTGCCGTACGACGTGCAGCCCGCCGCCGCCGGTTCGCTGGCGATGGTGAACGTGGGCAGCGCCAGCGTCACCTCGTATGAGGCCGCCGGCCTGACCAAGGAAGACGGCAAGGCCAAGGCCGATGCGTTCGGTGCGGAACTGAAGACCGCCCTGACCACCGCCGGCTACCCGGCCAAGGCCGATGGCGCACGCATCAACATCGCCGGCACGATCTTCATGCTGTGGCTGCTGGTGCTGTACGTGACCATGGTCTACGGCCCGATCGCCGCCTACCTGGTCGAACTGTTCCCGACCCGCATCCGCTACACCTCGATGTCGCTGCCGTACCACATCGGCAACGGCTGGTTCGGTGGCTTCCTGCCGGCGATCTCGTTCGCGCTGGTGGCCGGTACCGGCAACCTGTACTACGGCCTGTGGTACCCGATCATCATCGCGCTGATGTCGGTGGTGATCGGCGGCTTGTTCCTGCGCGAGACCAAGGACGTGGATATCACCAAGTAACCGGCGTGCCGACCAACGGTCGGCACCCACCGGGTTTCAGGGGCCGCGGTGCAGACCGCGGCCCTCTTTTTGGTAGTGCCGGCCGCTGGCCGGCAAATGCACGATGTCTGCCGGAGATCCATGGGGCTGCCGGCCAGCGGCCGGCACTACCTTTGCGTTGCACAGCACGCCGTATAGTCGGCCCATGACCACCACCGCCCCAGCCGACCTTCCCGCCGTCCTGCTCACCCTCCGCAGTGCGTGGCAGGCCCAGCGCCCCTCGCTCGACCAGCGCGAAGCCGACCTGCGCCGCCTGCGCGAGGCGCTGAAGCCGCGCCTGGACGAGATGGCCCAGGCCATCGCCGAGGACTTCGGCCATCGCGCCCACGTCGAATCGAAGCTGGCCGATGGCATGAGTGTGCTGTCGGCCATCGACCACCTGCGCCGTCACCTGCGCCGCTGGTCGAAGCCGCAGCGCGTCGGTGCCGGCTGGCGGCTGTGGCCGGCGCGCGCGCAGCTGCGGCCGACGCCGCTGGGCGTGGTCGGGGTGATCTCGCCCTGGAACTATCCGGTTACGCTGGCATTGGTGCCGCTGGTCACCGCCATTGCCGCCGGCAATCACGTGTTGCTCAAGCCCTCCGAACACACGCCGTGCACCAGCGCGTTCCTGGCCGATCTGCTGGCCAGCGTGTTCCCGCCCGATCGCGTGGCGGTGGTGCAGGGTGGGGCGGATGTGGCCGCGGCGGTGTCGTCGCTGCCGCTGGACCATCTGCTGTTCACCGGCTCGACGGCGGTTGGCCGCAAGGTGATGGCGGCCGCCGCCGAGCATCTGGTGCCGGTCACGCTGGAACTGGGCGGCAAGTCGCCGGCGATTGTCTGTCGCGATTTCCCGCTGGATAAAGCCGCAGCGCGGCTCGCCACCGGAAAATGGTTCAACGCCGGGCAGACCTGCATCGCGCCGGATTACGTGCTGATCGACACCGCGCGCCAGCGCGAGTTCGTGCAGGCGCTGCAGCAGCAGGTGCGCGAGCGCTACGGCGATTTCAGCAGCGCCGACGACTACACGCGCATCATCAACGAAGGCCAGTACCGGCGCCTGCAGGGTTATCTGGCGCAGGCGCGCGAACGCGGTGTGCCGGTGATTCCGCTGGCTCAGGTGGACGATGCGCGCGCTGATCGTGAGCGGCTGCTGGTGCCCACTGTGGTGCTGGACCCGCCGGACGACCTGGACCTGATGCGCGAGGAGATCTTCGGGCCGATCCTGCCGGTGCGGGCGTACCCGGATCTGGATGCGGCGCTGGCCGACGTGCTGTCGCGCGACCGGCCGCTGGCGCTGTATCCCTTCAGCCATGACACGGCGACGGTGGAGCGCATCCTCGGCCAGGTGGTGGCCGGTGGGGTGACGGTGAATGACACGCTGCTGCATTTCGCCGCCGATGGTCTGCCGTTTGGCGGGGTAGGGGCCAGCGGCATGGGCGCGTACCACGGCCGGGCCGGGTTCGATGCGATGAGCAAGCGGCTGCCGGTACTGTGGCAGTCGCGCTGGGCCGCCAGCGACCGGCTGCGGCCACCATATTCGAAGATTGCGGGGTTGTTGAAGTTCCTCTTGCGGTGATCGGGTTCCGGTAGTTGCCAACCTTGGTTGGCACACGGTGATTGCTGGCGCCAACCAAGGTTGGCGTCTACCGGGGTATAGGGGCGCCCATCAGGGCCCACCCGGGTAGAATGCCCCCATGAAGATCGCCTCGTGGAACGTCAATTCGCTCAATGTCCGCCTGCCGCACCTGGAGCAGTGGCTCAAGGAGTTCGGCCCGGACATCGTCGGTATCCAGGAAACCAAGCTGGAGGACCACAAGTTCCCCGATTCGGCGCTGATCGCCGCGGGCTACCGCAGCGTGTTCGCCGGCCAGAAGACCTACAACGGCGTGGCGCTGCTGTCGCGTGAGCCGGCGCAGGACGTGCAGATCGGCATTCCCGGCTTCGAGGACGAGCAGAAGCGCGTCATCGCCGGTACCTTCGGCGACCTGCGGGTGATCAACCTGTACGTGGTCAACGGCCAGGACATCGGCACCGACAAGTACGAGTACAAACTGCGCTGGCTGGAGGCGGTACATGCCTGGATCGCCGAAGAACTGCAGCGGCACCCGAAGCTGATCGTGATGGGCGATTTCAACATCGCCCCGGACGCGCGCGATGTGCACGACCCGGAGGTGTGGAACGAGAACCACATCCTGACCTCCACCTCCGAGCGCGGCGCGCTCAACAAGCTGCTGCAGCTGGGCCTGCACGATGGCTTCCGCCTGCACAACGACGAGACCGGTGTGTTCAGCTGGTGGGATTACCGTGCCGCGGGCTTCCGCCGCAACCTGGGCCTGCGCATCGACCTGACCCTGGTTTCCGACGCGCTGAAGGGCAGTGCGGTGGCCTCGGGCATCGACCGTGAGCCGCGTACCTGGGAGCGCCCGAGCGACCATGCGCCGGCGTGGGTGCAGTTGGGTTGAACGAACGGGGCCCGACGATTGCCGGGCCCGTTCTGAAACGTCTGCCGGCCAGCGGCCGGCACTACCCTCAGATCACCGTATGCTCTTGCGGGTGAACAGGTTGACGATTGCCAGCAGGATCACCGCACCGATCAGCGAGAACAGGAAGGTGCGGATGGTGATCGCTTCGTTGATGCCGCCGCCGAACAGCCAGCCGGAAATCAGCGCGCCGACGATGCCGACCACGATGTTGAGGATGATGCCCTGCTGGGCATCGCGCTTCATGATGATGCTGGCCAGCCAGCCTACGATGCCGCCGACGATCAGCCAGATGATGATGCCCATGATCGAACCTCCGGTGGGGAACTGTGACCAGTTGACGCGCACGGCCGTGAACCCGTCGTGGAATTGCGTGATGGGCGCGTGCGGATGAGCCTGCCAGCCACCCTCGACGGCCCGTGGCGCTTCGGTCCGGTGACGGTCTGGCGGCGCCCGCACGTGCCGGGCCACCGCGGCGAACCGCAGGCGCGGCAGGTGCTGGCGCAGGCGCTGGGCGCCGACCCGGACACGCTGCCGCTGGTCCGCGATGACAAGGGCCGGCCGGAGCTGAGCGGCGCGTTGGCCCACTACGGCACCGGCTGGAGCCACAGCGGCGAGGTGCTGCTGGTGGCGCTGGGCGAGGGCGTGCGGTTGGGCGTCGACCTGGAACTGCTGCGCCCGCGGCCGCGTCTTCTGGAAATCGTGCAGCGCTTCTTCCACCCCGAGGAAGTGGCCTGGCTGGAAAGCCTGGACGAGGCCGGGCGCGAGCACTGGTTCTTCCGCGTGTGGTGCGTCAAGGAGGCCATCCTGAAGGCGCACGGGCAGGGCATCTCGTTCGGCCTGCACCGCCTGCAGTTGGCACCGGGGGCCGATGGCGCCCTGCACCTGCGCTGGTGCGACCCGGAACTGGGCGAGGCCGCGCGCTGGCACCTGCACGAATGGCAGGCCACCGGCCAGTTCCGTGCGGCATTGGCCTGGTATCCACACTGAAGCGGGGAATCAGCGCGCAAAACCGGCGATAATGGCGGCATGAGCGAACACCCACTTCCCGCCAGCGTGGCTGCCACGCTGGAACAGGGCCTGGCCAGCATGGGCCTGGACGCCGCGCTGGCGCCGCCGCTGCTGCGTTACCTGGCCCTGCTGCACCGCTGGAACGGCACCTACAACCTCACCGCCATCCGCGATCCGCAGGAGATGGTCACCCGCCACCTGCTCGATTCACTGGCGATGCAGCCGTTCGTGGCCGATGGCAGCCTGGCCGACCTCGGCACCGGTCCCGGCTTGCCCGGCATCCCGCTGGCGATCGCCTGCCCGGGCCTGCAGGTCACCCTGGTGGAGAGCAACGGCAAGAAGGCGCGCTTCATGCGCGAGGCCGTGCGCCAGCTCGGTCTGGGCAATGCCCGCGTGGCCGAATCGCGCGCCGAGGCGCTGGACGAAGCTGGCCACTACGACCAGCTGACCGCGCGTGCGATGGACACCCTGGCCGGCATCGTCCGCGTCGGTGGCCATCTGTTGCGCCCCGGCGGCGTGCTGTTGGCCATGAAGGGCGTCTACCCGCATGAAGAGATCGCGGAGCTGCCGGCTGGCTGGCAGGTGCGCGAGGTGACCCCGTTGAGCGTGCCCGGCCTGGCCGGCGAACGCCACCTGGTCACTGTTACAGGTCCCTGATTCCCGTCGCCAGCCCCTTGTGGAACAAGAGGTTGGCGATCCACGATTTCCGCAAGGGCCCGGTTGTACGCATAATGACCGGTCCCAGCACACGTCGACGAGGCACACCCGCATGGCCCGCATCATCGCCATCGCCAACCAGAAGGGTGGCGTCGGCAAGACCACGACCGCCGTCAACCTGGCCGCTTCCCTGGCCAACGCACCCAAGCGCGTGCTGTTGGTCGACCTGGATTCGCAGGGCAACGCGACCATGGGCAGTGGCGTGGACAAGCGCGAGCTGGTCTCCTCCACCTACGATCTGCTGCTGGGCGAGTCCAGCGCCGCCGATGTGCGCGTGCAGACGGCCGAAGGCTACGACCTGCTGCCGGGCAACATCGACCTGACCGCGGCCGAGATCCAGCTGATGGCGCAGAGCGAGCGCGAGCAGCGCCTGAAGCGCGCGCTGGCACCGATCCGCGACGAGTACGACTACATCCTGATCGACTGCCCGCCAGCGCTGTCGCTGCTGACGCTCAACGCGCTGGCCGCCGCCGATTCGGTGATCGTACCGATGCAGTGCGAGTACTACGCACTGGAAGGCCTGAGCGCGCTGGTGGAAACCATCGAAGCGCTGCGTGCCAACCTCAACCCGGCGCTGGAGATCGAAGGCGTGCTGCGCACCATGTTCGACGTGCGCAACAACCTGGCCAACGCGGTCTCGGCCGAGCTCACCGAGCACTTCGGCGACCGCGTGTTCCGCACCATCGTGCCGCGCAACGTGCGCCTGGCCGAGGCGCCCAGCCATGGCCAGAGCATCGTCGGCTACGACCGCGCCTCGCGCGGTGGCGTGGCCTACCTGGGCCTGGCCGGCGAGATCATCCGCCGCAACAACGAACGCAACAAGGCCGCCAAGGCCGTGGAGACCGTCTGATGACCAGCAGCAAGCCGGCAGCCAAGAAGCGAGGCCTCGGCCGTGGCCTGGATGCCCTGCTCGGTCCCAAGGGGGCGGTCAGCCAGGTGCAGGCCACCACTGCGGTGATCGAGCCGCTGCCGGGTGAGGTGCTGCGCAAGCTGGCCGTCGGCCAGCTGCAGCCGGGCAAGTACCAGCCGCGCCGCGAGATGGACGAGGGCAAGCTCTCCGAGCTGGCTGATTCGATCAAGTCGCAGGGCGTGATCCAGCCGATCCTGGTGCGCCAGCTGCCGGCGGGCAACTACGAGATCGTCGCCGGTGAACGCCGCTGGCGCGCCTCGCAGCTGGCCGGCCTGGACGAAGTGCCGGTGGTGGTGCGCGAGCTGGAAGACCGCACCGTCATCGCGATGGCGCTGATCGAGAACATCCAGCGCGAAGACCTCAACCCGCTGGAAGAAGCCGAAGCGCTGCAGCGCCTGATCAGCGAATTCACCCTGACCCATGCCGAGGCCGCCGAGGCCGTCGGCCGCTCGCGCGCGGCGGTGTCCAACCTGCTGCGCCTGCTGGAGCTGCCGGTGGCGATCCGCCTGCTGCTGGAAACCCGTCGCCTGGAAATGGGCCACGCCCGCGCGCTGCTGACCCTGGCCCCCGAGCTGGCTGGCAAGCTGGCGCAGGAAGCGGCCGATGAAGGCTGGTCGGTGCGCGAGGTCGAGCGCCGTGCGCAGGCCTTCGCGGCCGGCAAGGTGCCGAGCAACCGCCCGGTGGCCACGCCGAAGGTGCAGCAGGCCGACATCGCCTCGCTGGAAACCGAGCTGTCCGAAGCCCTGGGGGCCAAGGTAGCGATCAACCATGGTCGCGGCGGCAAGGGCAAGCTGATCATCCACTACACCGACCTGGATACCCTGGACGGCGTGCTGGAAAAGCTGCGCACGCGCCAGGGCTGAGCCCGGCGCAGTGACAGCGGGCGCGGCCCGTTCCTGCCGTGTCCCGCGAATGACAGGGAACGTACCGCCGCGCGCGCCGTGGGATGTACTGCCTTCCGGCCCGTGGCCTCATCCAGGGAGCAGGACATGAGCAACGAATACGAGTACGAGGACGTCAGCCCGGACGGTACCCAGATACTGAGGCACCGGCGCGAAAAGGATTTTGTGCTCGCCATCGGCGAAGAGCAGCACATCGAAGCGATCAGCGGCCATATCGAGCGCCATCTCGGACCGATCGCCACGGTCCTGCACGAACTCATTTCCGACCTGGTGCACATTGACGTGCACGTGGTGCCGGCCAATGACCACTGCCCGTACCTGCGCCTGGTCACCTCCGGCATGAGCGACCTGCCGATGACCGTGCCCGCCGACGTGGACGCGGATGTGCCGCGCTACATGGAGCTGATGGTGACCCTGCCGGCCGACTGGCCGATGTCCCAGGACGCCTTCGAGGACGAGCGCAATTACTGGCCGGTGCGCCTGCTGAAGGGCATGGCGCGGCTGCCGCACGAGTACGACACGTGGCTGGGCTTCGGCCACACCATTCCCAACGGCCATCCCAGCGAGCCTTATGCGCCCGGAGCAGGCTTCGACGGTGCCATCGTGCTGATGCCGGTGACTGCTCCGGAGGACTTCGCCACGCTGGAGCTGGAGGATGGCAGGACCATCAGCTTCATGAGCCTGGTTCCGCTGTATCCGGAAGAGATGGACCTGAAGCTGAAGAAGGGCGCCGACGCCCTGCTCGACCGCTTCGATGCGAAGCAGATCAACGATGTGATCGAGCCGGGCCGGGTCAACGTCGCCAGGAAGCGTTTCGGTTTGTTCTGAGACCGGTAACATCAGGGGCCTGAATTTCTGCTTCCGGGCCCCTGCCATGACCATCCTGCTTACCGGCGCTGCCGGCTTCATCGGTGCCTACACCGCCCGCGCGCTGCTGGAGGCGGGCCAGCCGGTGGTCGGCCTGGACAACTTCAACGACTACTACGACCCGCAGATCAAGCGCGACCGCGTGGCCGCGCTGTGCCCGACGTTGGACCTGCGCACCCTGGACCTGACCGACCAGCAGGGCCTGGCTGCGCTGTTCGACGAGGTGAAGCCGACCGCGGTGATCCACCTGGCCGCACAGGCCGGCGTGCGCTATTCGCTGGAAAATCCGCAGGCCTACGTCGACAGCAACCTGGTCGGCTTCGTCAACATGCTCGAGCTGTGCCGCCACCGTGGCGTGCAGCATCTGGTGTATGCGTCGAGCAGCTCGGTCTACGGTGATTCGGCCACGCCGCCGTTCTCCGAGGACCAGCGCGTGGACCAGCCGCGCTCGCTGTATGCGGCCACCAAGGCGGCCAACGAGCTGATGGCCTACACCTACGCGCAGCTGTACGGCCTGCATGCCACCGGCCTGCGCTTCTTCACCGTGTATGGCCCGTGGGGCCGGCCGGACATGGCACCGTTGCTGTTCTCGCGCGCGGTGCTGGCCGGGCGGCCGATCGACGTGTTCAACGAAGGCCGCATGCAGCGCGACTTCACACATGTCTCCGACATCGTGTCCGGTATTCTCGGCGCGCTCGCGCATCCGGCCGATGGTCCGGTACCGCACCGGGTGTTCAACCTCGGCAACCATACGCCGGTCGAGCTGGAGCGCTTCATCAGCGTGATCGAGCAGGCCGCCGGTCGCCCCGCGCAGAAGGTCTACAAGCCGATGCAGCCGGGCGACATGGTGCGCACGATGGCCGATACCCGGCGCGCCCATGACGCATTCGGCTTCGACGCGGTGACCCCGATCGAAGCAGGGTTGCCCCCCGTCGTGCAGTGGTGCCGCGAGTATTTTGGCGACCGCGCCTGAGGAGGGATCCTCACACAGCCGGATTCATCTTCGGATAACCTCGGCTTCGGAGAATGCGCGGTCTTTGTCCCCCTTTGGCCGAGTGCCTTATGAGCCAACCCGAGCTTTCCGTTGTCGTCCCGGTGTTCAACGAACGCGACAATGTCGCCCCGCTGGTTGCCGAAATCACCGCCGCACTGCGTGGGCGGCTTCCGTTCGAGATCGTCTACATCGACGACCACTCGCGCGATGACACCCTGGCGGTGCTGCAGGGCCTGAAGGCGACCACCCCGGAACTGCGGGTGCTGCACCATGTGAACCAGAGCGGGCAGAGCACCGCCGTGCGCACCGGCGTCAAGCACGCACGTGCGCCGTGGATCGCGACCCTGGATGGCGACGGGCAGAATGATCCGGCCGACATTCCCAAGCTGCTGGCGGCGCGCGATGCCGCCGAGGCGCAGGTGAAGCTGTTCGCCGGCTGGCGCGTCAACCGCCAGGACAGCGGCAGCAAGCGCTGGGCCAGCAAGTGGGCCAATGCCATCCGTGCACGCATGCTGCGCGACGATACGCCCGATACCGGCTGCGGCATCAAGCTGTTCGAGCGCAGCGCGTTCCTCGACCTGCCGTATTTCGACCACATGCACCGCTACCTGCCGGCGCTGATGCAGCGCGCCGGCTGGAAGACCACCAGCGTGCCGGTCAACCACCGCCACCGTACCGCCGGTGTCTCCAAGTACAACAACCTCGGCCGCGCCCTGGTTGGCATCCGTGACCTGCGTGGCGTGGCCTGGCTGATCACCCGCAGCAAGCGCACCGCGGTGGAGGAGCGTTGATGGATCTGGAGCTGCACTGGCTCGACCAGCCGCTGACCTGGTTGTACTGGACCGGCCTGCATGTGACCGGCTGGAAGCTGATCGGCTATACCGGCGCGCTGATGTTCGGGGGCCGCTGGCTGGTCCAGTTCATCGCCTCCAAGCGTGCGGGCAAGCCGGTGATCCCACGCCTGTTCTGGTACATGAGCGTGGTCGGCAGCCTGATGACGCTGAGCTACTTCCTGTTCTCGGCCAAGCAGGACTCGGTAGGCGTGCTGCAGAACCTGTTCCCGGCATTCACCGCGCTGTACAGCCTGCAGCTGGACATCAAGCACCGGGGCTGGAAGCGGGACAAGGCCAGCCACTAAGGTCTTCGGGGCCTCATCCGGTAGCTGCCGACCTTGGTCGGCGCTGGGTTTGGGGGCCAACCAAGGTTGGCCGCTACCGGAGCCCCGGTCTGCCACGCTACGGTAGATGCCGACCTTGGTCGGCGCTGGGTTTGGGGCGCCAACCAAGGTTGGCCGCTACGGGGGCCCCGGCCTGCTGCGCAGGCAGGACCTTCGTCCCATGCCACGGGCCGTGGGCGGTGCCATCATCGGGGTCTGCCTTCCCGGGAACCTGTGCTCGTGAAAACCCGTCTTGCCGTTGCCCTGCTGATCGCCCTGTCCACCCCCGCCGTAGCCCTGGCCGCACCGCCCGCCGCCGCCGCGCCGGCCAGCGTGGCTACCGAATCGCCCGCCGATGCCGCCTTCCGCGCGCTGTACGAGAAGGAATGGAAGTGGCGCCAGGAGGGCGGCGGCGAGGCCAGCGAGGACGAGGACGCGCCAGCCAACGCCACCCGCATGCCCGACGTCGGCCCGGCCGCGCAGCAGGCGCGCCTGAAGGTATGGGATGAAACCCTCGCTGCGCTGAAGAAGATCGACCCGAAGACCCTGTCGCCCGACAACCAGATCAACTACGCGATCTACCGCGATCAGGTGTTCAACCTGGCCGAAGAAGTGCGCCTGCGTGGCTACGAGATGCCGTTCAACGCCGACTCCTCGTTCTGGTCCAACCTGTCCTTCATGGCCCGGCGCGAGATGAAGACCGTGCAGGACTACCAGAGCTACATCGCACGCCTGAACGATGTACCGCGTTACTTCGGCCAGCAGACCGAAAACATGCGCGCCGGCCTGAAGCGAGGTTTCAGCGTGCCGCGCGCGGTGCTCGATGGCCGCGAAGTGTCCATCGCCACCGTCGCCGAGCTGATGGATCCCACTGAGTCGCCGCTGTACGCGCCGTTCAAGAAGCTGCCCAACAGCATCCCGGCCGCCGAACAGGCCAGGCTGCAGGCGCAGGCGCGGGAAGCGATCAGTGGCAAGGTAGTGCCGGCGTTCCAGCAGCTGCGCACCTTCTTCGTCAGCGAGTACGTGCCGCAGGCGCGTACCACGCTGGCCGCCGAAGCGATGCCGGGCGGCAAGGCGTACTACAAGCAGCAGATCCACGAATACACCACGCTGGACCTGTCGCCGGACGAGATCCACCGCATCGGTCTGGATGAAGTCGCACGCATCCAGAAGGAAATGAACGACATCATCAAGCAGGTGAAGTTCAAGGGCAGCTTCGCCGAGTTCCTGACCTTCCTGCGCACCGATCCGCAGTTCTATGCGAAGACGCCGGAAGAGCTGCTGTCGCGCGCCGCATGGATCTCCAAGCGGGCCGACGGTCAGCTCGGCAAGTACATGACGCTGCCGCGCGCGCGCTTCACCATCGTGCCGGTGCCGCCGGACATCGCGCCGTTCTGGACCGCCGGCCGCGGTGGCATGGGCACCTACTGGCTCAACACCTACAACCTGCCGTCGCGCCCGCTGTACAACCTGCCGGCGCTGACCCTGCATGAATCCGATCCGGGCCACGCGCTGCAGGGTGCCATTGCCGCCGAGCAGAAGAACCTGCCCGAGTTCCGCCGCAACGCCTACATCTCCGCCTACGGCGAAGGCTGGGCGCTGTACTGCGAGAAGCTGGGCGTGGAAATGGGCATCTACGAAACCCCGTATGAGGACTTCGGCCGCCTGACCTACGAAATGTGGCGCGCCACGCGCCTGGTGATCGACACCGGTGTGCACAGCAAGGGCTGGAGCCGCGAGCAGGCCTTGGCCTACCTGCGTGACCACACCGCGCTGAGCGAGCATGAAGTGACCACCGAAGTGGACCGCTACATTTCCTGGCCGGGCCAGGCCCTGAGCTACAAGCTGGGGGAGATCGCCATCGTGCGCCTGCGTGCGCAGGCCGAGAAGGAGCTGGGCGACAAGTTCGACATCAAGGGCTTCCACGACACCCTGCTCAAGCAGGGCTCGGTGCCTCTGCCGGTGCTGGAACAGCAGATCCAGGCGTACATCGCCGAACGAAAGAAGGCCTGACCGTTCCAAGGTAGTGCCGGCCGCTGGCCGGCAACCCGCATGCACCGCAATTGTTCGACATTGCCGGCCAGCGGCCGGCACTACCCCTGATTGGAAAACGGGGTCGGATCGCAGGATCCGACCCCGTGGTCTTTCAGCCCACCGCCCTTGGCTTGGCCACCCGCGCTGCAAAGGTCGGCAGCACCAGCAGGGTCAGCACGGTGGCGGTGATCAGGCCACCGATCACCACTGTCGCCAGCGGCTTCTGCACTTCCGCACCGGAACCGCTGGCGATCGCCATCGGAATGAAGCCGACGATCGCCACCAGCGCCGTGGTCAGCACCGCGCGGATGCGGCTGGAGGCGCCGTTGATCGCCGCCTGCAGCGGCAGGTCACCGGCATCCAGGCGCTCGCGGATCGCCTGCATCAGCACCAGGCCGTTCAAGGTGGCCACGCCGGACACGGCGATGAAACCAACCGCCGCCGACACCGAAAACGGCATGCCACGCAGCAGCAGCGCGAGAATGCCGCCGACCAGCGCCAACGGCACGCAGCTGAACACCAGAATGGCTTCCTTGCCGCTGCGCAGCGCCATGAACAGCAGGCTGCCGATCAGCAGGAACACCACCGGCACCACCGTCGCCAGCCGCTTCTCGGCACGCTGCAGGTTCTCGAACTGGCCGCCCCAGGTCAGATACGCACCCGGCGGCAGTGCCACGTCGGCCACCGCTGCCTGCGCTTCGCCGACGAAGCCGCCCAGGTCGCGGCCACGCACGTTGGCCTGCACCACCACGCGGCGGCTGCCGTTGTTGCGGCTGATTTGGTTGGGCCCTTCGCTGACCGTGATGCGCGCGACCGACGACAGCGGAATCACCAGGCCTGCAGGCGTGGCGATCGGCAACGAGGCCAGCTGGTCCGGATCATTGCGCGAGGCATCGTCCAGGCGCACCACCACGTTGAAGCGGCGATCACCTTCGAAGATCTTGCCGGCGGCGGTACCACCGATGCCGGTGGACAGCGCGTCACTCACGTCCGCGGCAGTCAGGCCGTACTGCGCCGCCGCCACGTGGTCGATGGCCACATTGAGCGTGGGCAGGCCGGAGATCTGTTCCACCCGCACGTCGGCCGCACCGTTCACCGCACGCAGCTTCAACGCCACCTGGTCGGCCACCTTCTGCAGCTGGCTGAAGTCATCGCCGAAGATCATCACCGCCAGGTCGGTACGCACGCCGGAAATCAGCTCGTTGAAGCGCAGCTCGATCGGCTGGCTGAATTCGAAGCTGTTGCCCAGCTGCTGCCCGGCCAGCTTTTCGAAGCGTGCTACCAGTGCATCCTTGCCCAGTTTCGGATCCGGCCAGTCCTTGCGTGGCTTGAGCACGATCACGCTGTCGGAGATGTTGGTCGGCATCGGGTCGATCGCCGCCTCTGCGGTACCGGTGCGCGAGAACACGGTTTCCACTTCCGGCTGTTTGGCAATCGCCTTTTCCAGTGCCAGCTGCATCGCCAGCGACTGCTCCAGTGAGGTCGACGGCACGCGCAGGGCCTGCATCGCCACGTTGCCTTCGTCCAGCGTCGGCATGAACTCGCGGCCCAGCAGCGAGAACGAACCGATACCCACCACCACCATCATCACCGCACCGGCCAGCACCGTGCGCGGATGCGCCACGGCTTTGCGCACCACTGGTTCGATGCGCGCACGCAGCACGCGGATCAGCTTGGTTTCGTGCTCGCCATCGTCAGCATGTGCATCGCCGTCCTTCACCTTCGGCTCGCGTACCAGCAGTGCGGCCATCGCCGGCACGAAGGTGAAGGAGAAGATGAAGGCACCGATCAGGGCCAGCATGAACGTGGCCGCCATCGGGTGGAACGTCTTGCCCTCCACGCCTTCCAGGGTAAGGATCGGCGCGAACACCAGCAGGATGATCAGCTGCCCGAAGGCCGCCGGGCGTGCCATTTTGCGCGCCGAATCGGCGGCCACGCGCAGGCGTTCCATCGCGGTCAACGCACGGCCCAGTTCGGCGCGGCGCTGGCCCAGCATCAGCAGGGTCGACTCGACCACGATCACCGCACCGTCCACCAGGATGCCGAAGTCCAGCGCACCCAGGCTCATCAGGTTGCCGCTGATGCCGAAGCGGTTCATGCCGATCACTGCGAAGAGGAACGACAGCGGAATGACCAGCGCGGTGATCGTTGCCGCACGCAGGTTGCCCAGCAGCAGGAACAGCACCACCACCACCAGCAACGCGCCCTCGGTGAGGTTCTTGGCCACGGTCTTGATGGTGGAATTGACCAGCACGCTGCGGTCCAGCACCGGTGCCGCCACGATGTCGGCCGGCAGCGATTTGTTCACCTGTTCCAGGCGCGCCGCAGCTGCCTGCGCCACGGTGCGGCTGTTGCCGCCGGCGATCATCAGCGCGGTACCCAGCACGGCTTCATGGCCGTTGCGGCTGGCCGCACCCAGGCGCGGTGCGCGGCTCAGGTCGACGTCGGCCACATCGGCCACGCGTACCACCACGCCATTGCGGGTGGCTACCGGGGCCTGTGCGAGATCGTCGGTGGTCAGCGCCAGGCCGTCAGCACGTACCACCAGGCCCTCGCCGGCACGCTGCACGAAACCGGCACCGGCCTGTACGTTGGAACGCTGCAGGGCAGTGACCAGGTCGGCCAGGCCGAGGCCGTGCGCGGCCAGCTTGGCACTGTCCGGATGCACGCCGTATTCCTTGACGTAGCCGCCGACCGTATCGACGCCGGCCAGCCCCGGGCTGGAACGCATCTGCGGCGCGATGATCCAGTCCTGCACGGTGCGCAGGTAGGTGGCACGTTCTTCCGGCGTGCGAAGCAGGTTGCCTTCTGGCGTGCGGTAGACCTCGCCGGCCTGCCAACCCGCTTCACCGGGCTTGGCCAGCTTGGCCGGATCGAACGCCGTGAAGTCCACCGTCCACATCAGCACCTCGCCGAGGCCGGTGGTGACCGGCGACAGCATCGGCGACGCGCCATCGGGCAGGTCTTCCGATGCCTCGCGCATGCGTTCGGCCACCTGCTGGCGGGCGAAGTAGATGTCGGTCGCATCGGTGAAGATCGCGGTGACCTGCGAGAAGCCATTGCGCGACAGCGAACGCGTGGTGGTCAGGCCGGGAATGCCGGCCAGCGCGGTTTCCAGCGGATAGGTCACCTGCCGCTCGATCTGCTCCGGGGTCAGTGCCGGTGCCACCGTGTTGATCTGCACCTGGCGGTTGGTGATGTCCGGCACCGCGTCGATCGGCAGCTTGCCCAGCTGGAACAGGCCCACGGCAGCGATCAGCGCCGCCATGAACACCACCAGCCAGCGGTGGCGCACCGCTGTTTCAATGATCAGCTTGAACATGGTCGCCTCCTCAGTGGCCGTGCTCGGCTTCGCCCTTGGCCAGTTCGGCCTTGAGCAGGAAGGCGTTGGCACCGACGATGCGCTCGTTGCCGGTCAGCCCACCGAGGATCTCGATACGGTCACCAGCACGACGGCCAGCCAGCACCGGCTGCGCCTTGAAGCCGCCTTCGACGGCGACGAACACCGCACTGCTGCCATCGACGTTCTGCACCGCATCGGCGGGCACGCTGAGCGAGCCATCCTGGCCTTCGGTGACGACCACCGCCGATACCGGCGAACCGGCGGGCGGCAGCGCGGCATCCACCGGCGTGGCACGGATCACCGCGACGCCGCCCTGCTGGCGGACATCGGCGGCCGACCCGGTGACGGTGGCGGTGAAGCTGCCACCCGGCACGCTCACTTCCAGCTTCATGCCCGGCGTGACCTGCGCGGCCAGCGCCGGCGGTGCGGTGAACACCAGCTCGTTCATCGTCGGGTCGGCGACGTCGGCCACCGCGCTGCCGGCGGCGACCACGCCACCCGGGGTGACCTGCACGTTGCCGACGATGCCGGCTACCGGGCTGGTGATGCGCACGCGACCGCTGCTGTCCGGCGAACCGTTGGCGGCGGCCTGGGCCTGCGCGGCGGCCGCCTGGGCCTGTGCCGCCAGCGAACGCGCGCGCGAGGTTTCCAGCTCCTGGCGGGCGACTACGCCCTGGTCGACCAGCGCCTTGTCGCGGCCATAGGCCAGGCGCGCGGCTTCTGCTTCGGCCGAGGCGGCCAGCGCATTGGCGCGGAACACCGCGGCCTCGCCACTGACCACGATGGCCAGTGCCTGGTTCTGCTTCACCGCCGTGCCCGGCGCGACCAGCACGCGCTCGACGCGGCCGGTCACCGTGGAGGCAACCGAAGCGCGGGCGCCCACGGTGGGCTCGACCCTGCCGGACAGCCGGGTCGAGCCACCGCCACCGCGACTGATCGCGACCACTTCGATACCGGAGGCCTTGATCTGTTCCTGGGTCAGCTGCACCACGCCTTCATCGGCGTCGGCGGGGGCTTTGGCGGTTTCCGCCTTGGCCTCCTTGCTGTCGGCGGCATGGCCGTGGCCATCGTCGGTGCCGGCCTTGGCCGCAGCGGGGTCTTCATTGGCAGGCGTCTGTGCGTTGCCAGCGCAGCCGGCCAGCAGCATGGTCAGCAGCACGCCGCCGATCAGCGGGAAAGTACGGGAGAGAGTCATTTGGCCTCCACAAAAGGTGCGCGCCCCTCAAGGCGGGCAAGATCGATTTCCGCGCCGACGCGCGACAGGCGCGCATCCACGGCGGTGCCGCGGGCGGCGATGAGGGCGCTGCGCGTGCTGCGCAGTTCCAGCTGCGAGATACGTCCGGCGTCGAAGCCGACGCGGGCCAGGCGATACGCCTCTTCGGCGGCGACCACGCTTTCATCGGCGGCGCGGGTCCGGCTTCCGGCGGCTTTCAGTCCGGCTACGGCGGAGAGACGTGCCGCCTCGCTGTCGCGGCGCTGCTGGTCCAGGCGGGCCTCGGCCGCGCGCTGGTCGGCATTGGCGGCGCGGATGCCCCCGCGGTTGCGGTCGAACAGCGGGATGCTGAGGCTGACCCCGAGGTTGTAGGCACGCTCGCCGCCTTCGCGGAAGCGGGTCTGTGCGGCGGTGACACTGAGGTCGGGCAGGGCGCGCTTGCGCTCCACGTCGACCAGCTTGCCGGCCGCATCGGCTTCGGCTTCGGCGATGCGCACCGCCAGTGCCACGTCGGTGGCGCCACGCGGCAGCGGCGGGGCCCGGTCGAGCAGGCTGTCGTCAATCGAATGCACCGGCGCATCCAGCAGCGCGGCACCGGCCAGGCGGGCCAGCGCGGCGTCGCGGAAGGCCTGTGCCTCATCCAGCGCAGCGCTGGCGTTGGCCACTTCGCTCTGCGCCTGCACCGCACGCAGCTGCGGCTCGCGGCCCTGCTTGACCATCGCGTTGACGGCGTTGGCGTCGTCGCGGGTGAGGGTCAGTGCCTCTTCGGCCAGGCTGTAGCGGCGCAGTGCACTTTCCGCCTGTGCATAGACCACCGCCAACTGGCTGGCCACATCGCTGCGGCTTTGGGCGCCACGCAGGTTGGCCGCCTGTGCCTCGGCGCGGGCGGCACGGACACGCGCGCCACGCTGGCCCCAGACCTCCAGCGGCTGGGACAAGGTGAGCACGGTATCGGCCTTGCCCATGCCGCCATAGGAGCCGGTGCCCCAGGCGTTTTCGGCGGAGTAGGAGAGGGAAGGATTGGGCAACGCACGGGCCTGGTCGGCACGCGCATCGGCGGCCTCGGCCAGTGCCGTACCCACACGGGTACCGGGCAGCTGGTCCAGGCGTTCAAGCAGGGTGTCGTAGGAGGGGGCGGCTTGCGCCATCACCGATGCCGCCGGGGCCAGGCCCAGCAACACGGCGACGACCAGCCCGGCCGCGCGCGGCGACCGAGGTGTCAGGATCGACATAGGGGGATTCCGGTTGTGAGTGAAACGGGAGCCCGCGATTGCGGGACGCGCTCAACTCACGCCCGGGGGGGACGCGTCAATTCATCCTGGGCGACCGCATAGGTCGCCACGTCGCCGGCATTCATCCAGCGCGCCGGCAGCGGCGTACCGAAAGCGGCGAAATCGTTCGCCGGCAGGCTCAGCGTGGAGTGGTGGCAGTGGTTATGCGTGCAGGCACCCGTGTGCTTGCTGTCGCTGTCACCGCCTGCGTCGTCCGCGAGGGATTCGACATGGGCGCTGCTGGCATGCGGTTCCACCGCACACACCAGTGCGTCGGCCACCGGCACGACCACGAATGCCGCCATCAGCAGCATCATCAGGTACGTACGCAGTTGGCGGGTGATCCGGCGCATGGAGGGGAGGCTAGCAAGCGGTTTTCGCCGGATACAATATCAATGGCCACCTCGGGAATTCGTCGGAACCTCCCGTTCAGGTGGGCCGGGCACGCCAGCTCTGGCAGGTGCCGACCTCCTGCCCTGGTGGGTGTCGACCTTGGTCGACACGCTTTTCGACCTCCGACACATTGCCGGCCAGCGGCCGGCACTACCGGTCTGCAGGCAGCTTCGCGATCAACTTGATCTCGAACTGGAACCATACAGCCAGGTCACGCCGACTGCCCTGGTAGGTGTCGACCTTGGTCGACACGCTTTTCGACCCCCGACACATTGCCGGCCAGCGGCCGGCATTACCGGTCTGCAGGCAGCTTCGCGATCACCTTGATCTCGAACTGGAACCCATACAGCCAGGTCACGCTGACTGCCCTGGTAGGTGTCGACCTTGGTCGACACGCTTTTCGAACCCGACACGTTGTTGCCGGCCAGCGGCCGGCACTACCGGTCTGCAGGCAGCTTCGCGATCACCTTGATCTCGAACTGGAACCCGTACAGCCAGGTCACGCCGACTGCCCTGGTAGGTGTCGACCTTGGTCGACACGCTTTTCGGCCCCCGACACGTTGCCGGCCAGCGGCCGGCACTACCGGTCTGCAGGCAGCTTCGCGATCAACTTGATCTCGAACTGGAACCATACAGCCAGGTCACGCCGACTGCCCTGGTAGGTGTCGACCTTGGTCGACACGCTTTTCGACCTCCGACACATTGCCGGCCAGCGGCCGGCACTACCCGTATCACGGCAGCTTCGCGATCACCTTGATCTCGAACTGGAATCCGTACAGCCAGGTCACGCCGATGCCGGTCAGGGTCGGGTGCGGCGCCTCGCCCCAGTACTCGGGCACGATCGCCCAGGCCTTCTCGAAGTTCTTCTCGGGGTCGACCAGGAACACGGTCACGTCGACCACGTCATCGAAGCTGCAGCCGGCGGCAGCCAGCACCGCGTTGAGATTCTCGAAGGCGCGGCGCACCTGGGCTTCGAAATCCGGCTCGGGTGAGCCGTCCTCGCGGCTGCCGACCTGGCCGGAAACGAACAGGAAGCCGTTGGATCGGATCGCTGGCGAGTAGCGGTTGCGCTCGTACAGGGTCTGGCGGCAGGCGGGGAAAACGACATCACGCTGTGACATGGGAAGATCCCGTGGGAGAGAACGCCATCCTCCGCGCCAGCGCTGTCTGGATAAACCGCGATGATCGGCCTAGATTGATTGCTAATTCCAAACAATCATGACCTGCCATGGACCGTTTCGAGGCGATGCGGGCCTTTGCCCGGGTAGTGGAGACCGGCAGCTTTACCCGCGCTGCGCACACCCTGCAGGTCAGCCGCACCACGGTCACCCAGCTGGTGCAGCAGCTGGAGGCGCACCTGCGGCTGCGGTTGCTCAACCGCACCACGCGCCGGGTCAGCGTCACCGCCGATGGCGCGGCCTATTACCCGCGCATCGCCCGCCTGCTGGCCGAGCTGGAAGAGGTGGAGGGCGGGCTGGGCGATGCGGCCACCCAGCCGCGCGGGCGCCTGCGGGTGGACGTGCCCGGACCCTACGCGCGGCTGCGGCTGGTGCCGGCGCTGCCGGATTTCCAGGCGCGCTACCCGGAGATCCAGCTGGACATCGGCGTGAGTGACCGCGAGGTGGACGTCATCGCCGACAACGTCGATTGCGTGATCCGTGGTGGCACTCCAGCCGACCCGGCGCTGGTGGCGCGGCCGCTTGCTGCGCTGCCGATCGGCTTCCATGCCAGCCCCGGCTATGTGCAGCGCTTCGGCGTGCCGACCGACCCGCGCGCGCTGGAAGGGCCCGATCACCACATGGTCGGTTTCCTCAGCCCGCGCAGTGGCCGCGCCCGCGTGTTCCGCGCCCATCGCGGCGATGAGCGCGTCGAGGTGCAGGGCCGCTACACGGTCGGCTTCGACGACGGCAACGCCTATCTGGCCGCTGCGTTGGCGGGGCTGGGCGTGGTCGCGCTGCCCAGCTACATGGCCGAGCCGCATCTGGCGCGCGGCGAGCTGCTGCCGGTGCTGCAGGACTGGCAGCTGCCGCCCATGCCGATGCATGTGATGTTCCCGCCGAACCGGCACATGAGCCAGCGGCTGCGGGTGTTCATTGATTGGGTGGTGGAAGCGTTGGGGTGAGTGCATCGGTCGCGTGCGAAAATCCGGCTGCACGTACTGGAGAACGCACACCCTGATGAGCCGCATCGTCGCACTGGATACCGAAACCACCGGCATCTCCCACCGCCTGGGGCACCGGGTGATCGAAATCGGTGCCGTCGAACTGATCGATGGCCAGCTCACCGGCCGCCAGTTCCACACCTACCTGCAGCCGCAGCGCAAGGTGGACTGGGGCGCGCAGCGCGTGCACGGCATCAGCGACGCGATGCTGGTGGGCAAGCCACTGTTCTCCAGCAAGGCCGCCGAGCTGCTGGAGTTCCTGCGTGGCAGCGAGATGGTCGCGCACAACGCCACCTTCGACGTGGGTTTCCTGGACAACGAGCTGCGCCTGGCTGGCATCCCCGGCACGCTGGCCCAGCATTGCCGCATTACCTGCAGCTTGAAGCTGGCGCGCGGGCGCTGGCCGGGTCAGGGCAACAAGCTGGATGATGTGCTGCAGCGCCTGCGCATTCCCAGCCAGCGCGGCCTGCACGGCGCGTTGAAGGATGCCCATCTACTGGCCCAGGTGATTCCGCATCTGCGCTGAGGCCTGGTCGCCGTTACATCGGCCGCAACCAGCGCTCGATCATTGCCACGCCACATGCCACCCCGTCCTCACTGCTCATCGCCACGCCCAAGGCCGCCGCGCGTGCGCGTGTTGCTTCGGTTGCAGCGAAGGTGATGGCTGCTGCCAGCGCTGCTGCATCCAGTCGCTTCGGTGACAACGGTGCCGGTGCTACGCCCAACCGATACAGGCGATCGGCCCAGAAGAACTGATCTGCGGCGAACGGCATCACCAGTGAAGGAATGCCGGCGCGGCAGGCCGAATGCGTGGTGCCGCTGCCACCGTGGTGGATGGCGAATGCGCAACGCGGGAACAGCGCTTCGTGTGGGGTCGGGCCCAGGACGAAGACAGAATCGGGCAAGCGCATCGCTGGCAGTCCCACCCAGCCGGGAAACAGCAGGACACGGCGCGGTGCCAACGCCTGCAGCAGGGCCGGCAACACGCGTTCGCGATCAAAGCCGGTCATGCTGCCGAAGCCCAGATAGACCGGCGGCGGTCCGGCGTCGAGGAAGGCCTGCAGATCGGCCGGCGGCGTCCAGGGCGCATCAGGAAACCGCCATTGGCCACAGACGATGTGGTCGGCCGGCCAGTCCGTCGGTGGCGGCAGCAGCTGCGGCGAGATGCCATAGAGCATCGGCAGGCCGGACCACAGCGAGCGGCGCGGCGATTGCCCCAGCTGCTTGCGGACCTCGTTGATCGGCTGGCGGAACTGGCGCCAGATCAGGCCGTTGACCAGCCCATAGCTGGCCCGGTTCAACCAGCCCGGCGAGCGTCCCGGCGGCAGGAACGGGGAGCGGAAGGCACGCGTCGGGGTCAGCGGAATCATGCCGGTCCCGATCACCGGCAGACCCCGGCGTTCGCCCACATTCATGCCGACAAAGGCCGCCAGCCCACCTGTCAGAATCGCGTCGCAACCCTCGGCCGCCGCGTCCGCCTGCCGCATCCAGCCAGTGACATGCTGCAGCGCCATCCGTGCCAGTCCGCTACTGGCGGCGGCAACACCGTTGCCACGCGAGACCAGCGCGACCACTTCGTCATGGATGTCACCTTCCAGGGACGCATGGGGGACATTCAGCGCCTGCGCGCTGCCCAGCGTGCCGCCATCGGCCAGCAGTGTCACCTCGTGGCCTGCGCCAATCAGCCCATGGCAGAGCATGGCCAGCGGACGCGTATCGCCTTCGGTTCCGTAGGTCAGGGCCAGCAGCCGCATGGAAAGCTCCGCAGTGAACCGGGCCAGTATGCCGGTTGGTGGGCTCCCGGCCCTCCCGGTTCAGTCCCGGCCTGTGGGTAACTTGCGCAAGTGCTTGAACCCGTGCATAATGCGCGGCTCGCTGTGTCCGGTTTTCTACCGGGCGGCGCCTCCGGGAGCACGTCCCCGGCCGCCCAACGCCAGCGTAACCCTTTGATTCTCTTGACGTGTGGTGGGCAACCATCGAGGCCGCCGTCTCCCGGGCTACGGGCTGACACAACTTACTATCGAGGTGCGCAATGTCCCGCGTATGCCAGGTTTCCGGCAAGCGAGTGCAGACGGGTAACAACGTCTCGCACGCCAACAACAAGACCCGTCGTCGTTTCCTGCCGAATCTGCACGAGCGCCGCTTCTGGGTTGCCAGCGAAAACCGCTGGGTGAAGCTTCGTGTTTCCGCGCATGCACTGCGCACCATCGACAAGAACGGCATCGATTCCGTTCTGGCTGAGCTGCGTGCGCGCGGCGAAAAGGTCTGAGGAGTAGACGATCATGGCAGGCAAGCGCGATAAGGTCCGTATGATTTCGACCGCTGGTACCGGTCACTTCTACACGACCGACAAGAACAAGAAGAACACCCCGGGGAAGATGGAATTCTCCAAGTACGATCCGGTCGTGCGCAAGCACGTCCCGTACAAGGAAGGCAAGATCAAGTAATCCGCAAGGATTGCTGATCCCCGCGAAGAAACCCGCCCTTGTGGCGGGTTTTTTCATGCCTGGCATCCAGAGGGTGGGTGCCGACCGTTGGTCGGCACATTCCCTCCACCCCCGGTAGGTGCCAACCTTGGTTGGCACACGGCTTCAAAGCAGTCGAGCGCGGCTCGACTCTACACACCCCGCTGGGCAGAATGGCCCATCACCTCCCGACGGGCGACGCGATGCTGTTCGAGTGGTTGCTGGGTTCCTACCTGCTGCTGATCGACTGGCTGATCCGGCTGGTCGCGCTGTGCTGGATCCCCACCCGCACCACGCCGGGGGCGGCGCGCAGCTGGCTGCTGCTGGTCGGCTTCGTGCCGCTGCTGGGCCTGCCGCTGTACCTGCTGTTCGGCCACCCGTGGCTGTCGCGCGAGCGCATCCGCCGCCAGGCCGAGGCCTCGCAGGTCATCCGCGAGGAACAGGCGCTGCAGCATCGCCTGCGCTGGACCCCGCAGCCAGACACCGCCTGCGCCGAGATCGTGCCGCTGGTGCAGCGCCAGGGCGACTTCATGCCGGTGCACGGCAACGCGGTGGACCTGTTGACCGACTACGACGAATCGCTGCACACGCTGATCGCCGACATCGACCAGGCTGAAGACCGTGTGCACCTGCTGTACTACCTGATGTTCGATGACGCGGTGGGCGAGGCGGTGGTCGAGGCACTGCAGCGAGCAGCGGCGCGTGGCGTGCAATGCCGCGTGCTGCTCGACGCGGTGGGCGCCAAGCGCGGCCTGCGCGCCTATCGCAAGCGCCTGCAGGCGCGCGACATCGAAGTGCGCGCGATGCTGCCCGGTGGCCTGCGCTGGCGCCGCAGCGGGCGCATGGACCTGCGCAACCACCGCAAGATCGCGGTGATCGACAACGAAGTGGCCTATGTCGGTTCGCAGAACCTGGCGGGCCCGCAGTTCGTGCCGGGCCACCCGAACCGCGAGCTGGTGGCGCGCGTGCGCGGCCCGGCGGTGGCGCATCTGGAAGCCGTATTCGCCAGCGACTGGTACATGGAGACCGGCCAGCGCCTGGATGTGATCACCGATGTGCCCGAATGCGGCGACGACATCGCCACCCAGCTGCTGCCCAGCGGCCCGGCCTACCCGTACAGCAACGCGCGCGACGCGGTTGCGGCGCTGATCCACCTCGCACGGCGCCGGCTGGTGATGGTCACCCCGTACTTCGTGCCTGACGAAGCCACGCTCAGCGCCTTGCGCATTGCGGCGTTGTCCGGCGTGCAGGTGCAGCTGATCCTGTCTGCCAGCAACAACCAGCGGCTGACGTCGTGGGCGCAGGAGGCCTACTACGATGAGCTGCTGCGCTGTGGCGTGCGCATCGCGCTGTACGAGCCGCAGTTCCTGCACGCCAAGCACATGAGCGTGGATGAGGACATCGCCGTGCTCGGCTCGATCAACATGGATATCCGCTCGTTCGCGCTGAATGCCGAGATCGGCCTGATCTGCTACGACCGTGCGCTGGTGCAGCAGCTGTGTGCGATCGAGGACGGCTACCTGCGTCAAGCGCGGCAGCTGGACCTGCAGCAATGGCGCAGCCGCCCCACGTGGCGGCGCAGCCGCGAAGGCATCGCACGGCTGGCCGATGCGTTGATGTAAGGCAATGCCGGCCGCCCGCTTCGGCAATCCGGCCTGTCATCGCCGATGGCCTACAATCGGCACATGACTGATTCACCGCGTAATGGCGAACTGGACCTGGCAATCATCGGTGGTGGTGCGGCCGGGGTGCTGGTGGCGATCCAGGTACTGCGCCAGGCCAAGGCGCCGCTGGCGCTGGCCATTTTCGAACCCGCCTCGCAGCTGGCGCAGGGCATCGCCTATGCCACGCCGTGGCCGGAGCATCTGCTGAACGTGCCGGCGGCGAAGATGAGTGCGTTTGCCGACCAGCCCGGCGATTTCCTCGACTACCTGATGGCCGCCAACGCCTACCCGGGCGAGGCGCGCGAGGTGCTGGGCGAGCGTTACGTGTGCCGCCACTACTTCGCGGCCTACCTGCAGCAGCGCCTGCAGGACGCTGCCGCAGCCAGCCCGGCGCAGCTGCAGGTGATCGCGCAGCCGGTACTGGGCCTGCAGCCGGATGACCACGGCTACCAGCTGACGCTCGGCGATGGCCACACGCTGCACGCCGCGCAGGCGGTGCTCGCCACCGGCAACAGCATGCGCCCGCTGCCGGTGGCCGGTGCCGAGGCGCTGCCTGCCGATGATGTGATCGAGGCCTGGGACTACGACGGCGTACGCACCCTGGCCGGCGAACAGGCTGTAGCCATTGTCGGCTCCGGCCTGAGCATGGCCGACACCGTGCTGGCGCTGGTCGCCGCCGGCCACACCGGACCGCTGCACGTGATCTCGCGCCATGGCCTGCTGCCGTTGCCGCACGCGCATGGTGGCCTGCCCACGTTCGATCCGGCCACGCTGCTGCCGATGAACCTGCGCCAGCGCCTGCGCGCGTTGCGCGGGTTCGCACGCCAGTCACAGGCCGACGGCCTGCCGTGGCAGGGCGTGATGGACCGCATCCGTCCGCACGGGCAGGCGCTGTGGTGCAGCCTCGAAGAGGCCGACCAGCGCCGCTTCCTGCGCCATGTGGTGCGCTACTGGGACGTGCATCGCCACCGCATCGCCGAAGAAGTGGATGCGCAGTTGCAGGCGCTGCAGGACAGCGGCCA
The DNA here is from genome assembly GCF_056482505.1 of Stenotrophomonas sp. 71799_Sma. NCBI lineage: Bacteria > Pseudomonadati > Pseudomonadota > Gammaproteobacteria > Lysobacterales > Lysobacteraceae > Stenotrophomonas > Stenotrophomonas sp. 71799_Sma. Next base: position 4,753,779 of record NZ_CM151202.1, on the reverse strand, counting down.
GCTGCGTATCCACCGGTCCCGCCTGCAACGCGTCTGGCGCGACGGCAATGCGCTGCAGCTGTCCGGCCGCGATGCCTCGGGCAATGAACAGCAGTGGATGATCGGCGGGGTGATCAACGCCACCGGCGTGGAGACCCGCGCCAGCGCACTGCGCAATCCGTTGCTGCAGCAGCTGCAGGCTGATGGGCTGGCACGCCCCGGCCCGCATGGACTGGGGTTGGACAGCACGGTGCCGGGCGATCGCCTGTGTGCCGCCGGTGGTCAGCCGCAGGCACGGCTGGGCGTGCTCGGCAGCCTGCGCATCGGCAGCCTGTGGGAAAGCCTGGCGGTGCCTGAACTGCGTCAGCAGGCGCAGGCACTGGCAACCCAGGTGGTCGCAGGAGCCGCGACGGCGATGCCGTAAAATGGGGGCATGGATGTCTCCCACCTGCTTGATGGCCTGAACCCGGCCCAGCGCGAAGCCGTCTCCGCTCCCCCCGGCCACCACTTGGTGCTGGCCGGTGCCGGTTCCGGCAAGACCCGCGTACTCACCCACCGCATCGCCTGGCTGCATGAAGTCGATGGCGTGCCGACCCACGGCATTTTCGCGGTGACCTTCACCAACAAGGCGGCCGGCGAAATGCGCCACCGCATCGACGCACAGCTGCCCAATGGCAGCCGTGGCATGTGGATCGGCACCTTCCACGGCCTGGCCAACCGCCTGCTGCGCCTGCACTGGCAGGACGCGAAGCTGCCCGAAGGCTTCCAGGTCATGGATTCGGACGACCAGCTGCGGCTGGTCAAGCGCGTGGTGCAGGCGCTGGAACTGGATGACGGCAAGTACCCGGCCAAACAGATCGCGTGGTGGATCAACGCGCAGAAGGACGAAGGCCGCCGCCCGCAGCACATCCAGCCCGAACCGCACGACGCGTGGCTGGAAACCATGCGCCAGGCCTACATCGAGTACCAGGCGCGTTGCGACCGCGCTGGCCTGGTCGACTTCGCCGAGCTGCTGCTGCGCGCGCATGAGCTGCTGCGCGACAACCCGGCGCTGCTGTCGCACTACCGCGCGCGCTTCCGCGAGATCCTGGTAGACGAGTTCCAGGACACCAATGCCATCCAGTACGCCTTCGTGCGCGTGCTGGCCGGCGATTCCGGCCACGTGTTCGTGGTCGGTGACGATGACCAGGCCATCTACGGCTGGCGCGGTGCCAAGGTCGAGAACGTGCAGGGCTTCCTGCGCGATTTCCCGGGCGCGCAGACCATCCGCCTGGAACAGAACTACCGCTCCACCGCCAACATCCTCGGTGCCGCCAACGCGGTGATCGCGCACAACCCCGACCGCATCGGCAAGCAGCTGTGGACCGACAGCGGCGACGGCGAGCCGATCGACCTGTACGCGGCGTACAACGAGATGGACGAAGCGCGCTACATCGTCGAGCGTGCCCGCCAGTGGGTGCGCGATGGTGGCAGCTACACCGAAGTGGCCGTGCTCTACCGCAGCAACGCGCAGTCGCGCGCGCTGGAAGAAGCACTGCTGAGCGAACAGGTGCCGTACCGCGTGTATGGCGGCATGCGCTTCTTCGAGCGCGCCGAAATCAAGGACGCGCTGGCCTACCTGCGCCTGCTGTCCAACCGCAACGATGACGCCGCCTTCGAGCGCGCGGTCAACACGCCGACGCGTGGCATCGGCGACCGCACGCTGGACGAAGTGCGCCGCGAGGCGCGCGCACAGGGTATTTCGCTGTGGGAAGCGACCATGCTGGTCACCCAGGGCAGCGCGCTGGCTGCACGTGCGCGCAATGCGCTGGCCGGCTTCCTGGTGCTGGTCAACGAGCTGCAGGCGCAGACCCTGCACATGACCCTGGCCGAGCGCGTGGACCACGTGCTGGCCCGCTCGCAGCTGCGCGAGCACTGGAGCAAGGAAAGCCGCAATGCGCTGGACTCGGAATCGCGCACCGACAACCTCGACGAACTGGTCTCGGTGGCCTCTCGTTTCGTGCGCCGCGCCGACGACATCGAGGAAGTGGGCGAGGACATGGACGAGCTGGTCGCATTCCTGGCCTATGCCGCGCTGGAGGCCGGTGAGGGCCAGGCGCAGGCGGGCGAGGACGGCGTGCAGCTGATGACCCTGCACTCGGCCAAGGGCCTGGAGTTCCCGCTGGTGTTCCTGGCCGGCCTGGAAGAAGGCCTGTTCCCCAGCGCACGTTCGCTGGAGGAAAGCGGGCGGCTGGAGGAAGAGCGTCGCCTGGCCTACGTCGGCATCACCCGCGCGCGCCAGAAGCTGGTGCTGAGCTACGCCGAATCTCGCCGCATCCATGGCCAGGACAACTACAGCCTGCCGTCGCGCTTCCTGCGCGAGATTCCGCGCGAGCTGCTGCACGAAGTGCGCCCGAAGGTGCAGGTCTCGCGGCCGGCCTCGATGGGCGCCAGCCGGGTGATGGGCCATGCCTCGATCGAGGCACCGCCAGTCAAGCTCGGCGCGCTGGTCACCCATCCCAAGTTCGGCGAAGGCATGGTGACCGACTACGAAGGCAGCGGCGCCCACGCCCGCGTGCAGGTCGAGTTTGCCGATGCCGGCAGCAAGTGGCTGGTGATGGCGTATGCCAACCTGACGGTGATCTGATCACTGTCGAGGGGTCGGATCCCTTTTCCGTTGGAAAAGGAGTCCGACCCCGATACGCTGCGGGCATGACCCGCAACGTGCTCTTCCTCTGCAGCCAGAACCGCCTGCGCAGCCCCACCGCCGAGCAGGTATTTGCCGATTGGCCGGGCATCGAGACCGCCTCAGCCGGGTTGCTGGCCGACGCCGAGGAAGTGCTCAGCCCAGAGCTGCTGCAGTGGGCGGACCTGGTGTTCGTGATGGAGAAGGCGCACCGCAACCGGTTGTCCAGCCGCTACAAGGCATGGCTGGACGGCAAGCGGGTGATCTGTCTGGATATCCCCGACGACTACGACTACATGGACCCGGTGCTGGTGGAGCTGCTCAAGCGCAAGGTGGCGCCGTTCCTGCGTTGACGGGCTGTTGTAGAGCCGAGCCCATGCTCGGCTGCTTCTGGTGGGAAAGGCAGTCGAGCACGGCTCGACTCTACAAAGGCAGTCGAGCAAGCTATGCCGGTCGTCCTGACCGGCACCCTTCGGGCCGTCGCAAGCGACGTTGGCAGCGGCTCCTGCCGCTACCTTCGACTCTACAATGGGGCCTGACATCTTCCAGGAACGCCCCGATGACCGAACCCACGCTGCACGTCACCGTGAAGTTGAACGCCAAGCTGCAGCCCGAGCATCGCCACGAACTGTTCGAGGATCCGCTCGATGCGCTGCTGCAGGCGGCCCAGGTGGGCGAGCTGACCGGCGGCGGCACCGCGATGTCCGACCTCGGCGAGGTCGAATACGGCGATATCGAAGTGGCGCTGGTCGATGCGGCCGGCGTGCCGAAGCTGATCGACCTGCTGGAGCAGCTGGGCGCGCCGAAGGGTTCGCAACTGCAGGGTGCGGGCGACGCTGATCGAGGCTTCGGCGTGACCGAGGGCCTGGGCATCTACCTGGATGGCCTGACCCTGCCGGACGAGGTCTACGAGCAGTGCGATTCCAACCACGTGTTCGAGCAGTTGTCCGAGCGCATCGATGGCCTGGGCGAGATCTGCAGCTGGTGGCAGGGCCCGACCGAGACCGCGCTGTACATGTACGGCGAATCGTTCGAAGCGATGCGTGATGCGATTGCCGAATTCGTGGCCAGTTATCCGCTGTGCCAGAACGCACGCGTGGTGCAGATCGCCTGAGGGCAGAAAATGTAGAGCCGAGCCATGCTCGGCTGCTTCTGGCGGGAAAAACAGCCGAGCATGGCTCGGCTCTACAGAAGAGCGTTATCGGCCGGCTGACTGCCGGGCGTTGTCACGCAGCGCCATGTCCTTGCCCAGATGATAGTCGCCGCAGAACAGCACGAAGGCGGCGCTGAGGCTCCACAGGATGATCCTGAGGGGGCTTCGTGATGTCGGCTTGCTGTCCTGCATGCGGGTTCTCCCAAGGCGGCGGCGCGCCGCCCACCCAGCTTGCGCTGCAGTGTCCGGGTACGCAAGCCGGCGGTGCGCACACGCCGCTGCGCCGCGCCGGATTGATCCTGCTCAAGGCGCGCCCTGCACATCCGGTGTGCAATGGTGTTGTTCCCATCTGGCAGACCGCCACGGAGCCCCACCATGTACAAGCGCATCCTGATTGCCACCGACGGATCCGAGCTAGCCGACAAGGGCCTGGCCAAGGGTCTGGAGCTGGCCAAGGACCTCAATGCCGAGGTCGATATCGTCACTGTTTCCGAGCCGTGGGCCGTCGGCATGTACGACGCCATGGGCTGGAGCGTGGGCTACATGAACAGCCCTGAATACAAGGCCGACCGCGAGGAAGGTGCGCAGAAGGTGCTGCAGCCGGCGCTGGCCAAGGCCGCCGAGCAGGGCATTACCGCCAACCCGGTGCACGTGCTGGACCGCTATGCGGCTGACGGCATCATCGAGACCGCCGGCGAGCGCAACAGCGACCTGATCGTGATGACCTCGCATGGCCGCCGTGGCGTGACCCGTGTGCTGCTGGGCAGCCAGACCGCCGAAGTGCTGGCACGCAGCACGCTGCCGGTGCTGGTCATCCGCTGATACAAGCGTTCCCGGGGAGGGGACCCGACGCCGGCCGCAGGATGCGCGCCGGCGTCATCTTTTGTGGGCCGGCAGGGGCCCATCCACGCATGGCGTGGATCTACTGAAGCGCAGGGATCCGACCCCGGTCACATCACCAGCTGTACAGCTTCCAGTACACCGGCGACACGCCGTCCTTGTCGTTGTCGAAACGGCCATCGCCGTTCTTGTCGTACATATAGAACGGGGCACCGCGCGACGGGGTCACCTTGACCATGCGCAGCTGGCCGGACACGCGGTATTCCTCGATGACATCGCCGTTGTCCATGGTGCGCTTGGACACATCCGCGCCCTTGACGTCCACCGGGGGAGCGCCGGCACCACCCATGCTGGCGCAGCCAGCAAGCAGGAGCACGGAAGCCAGCATCAGGGTCTTCATCGGCGGGGGCCTTTGCCTGGAAAGAGCCTTGATTATGCCCCATCGCCGCGGCTGTGCCGTGTCGTCGCAGTGCAGGCACGGGCGCGTAGAATCGACCCATGAGCAGATTAGTCCTGATCGACGGGTCCAGTTACCTGTACCGCGCGTTCCACGCGCTGCCGCCCCTGTCCAATGCACAGGGCGAACCCACCGGCGCGCTGTTCGGCGTGGTCAACATGCTGCGCTCGACGCTGAAGGAGCGCCCGGCCTACGTGGCGTTCGTGGTCGATGCGCCCGGCAAGACCTTCCGCGATGACCTGTACGAGCAGTACAAGGCCAACCGCCCGCCGATGCCCGACGAGCTGCGCAGCCAGGTTGAACCGATGTGCCGCATCGTTGAAGCGCTGGGCATCAGCATCCTGCGCATTCCCGGCGTGGAAGCCGACGATGTGATCGGCACGCTGGCCCTGCAGGGCGTGGCGCAGGACCTGAAGGTGACCATCTCCACCGGCGACAAGGACTTTGCCCAGCTGGTGCGCCCGGGCATCGAGCTGGTCAACACCATGACCGGCAGCCGCATGGATTCCGATGCCGCAGTGATGGAGAAGTTCGGCGTGCGCGCCGATCAGATCATCGACCTGCTGGCGTTGATGGGCGACACCGTCGACAACGTGCCGGGCGTGGAGAAATGCGGGCCGAAGACCGCCGCCAAGTGGCTGGCCGAGTACCAGCACCTGGACGGGGTGATGGCCGCCGCGCCGACCATGAAGGGCAAGATCGGCGAGAACCTGCGCGCCGCGCTGGAGCGCCTGCCGCTGAACCGCGAGCTGGTGACCATCCGCACCGACGTAGAGCTGGACGCCAGCCCGACCACGCTGGCCCTGCGCGAGCAGGACGTGCCGGAGCTGACCGAGCTGTATGCGCGCTACGGCTTCACCCAGGCGCTGAAGGAGCTGGGTGCACCGCTGCCGGCGCCGACGGCCGCCAGCGAAGCAACGCCGAGCCTGCGTGGCACCGCCGCCGGCTTCGCCCGTGGCAGCGCCGAGGCACCGGCCGCCGGCACGCTGGATCCGGCGCTGGCCGCACCGGGTGAATACGAGACCGTGCTGACCGCCGAGCAGCTGCAGGCCTGGGTCGAGCGCCTGCAGCAGGCGGACCTGATCAGTTTCGATACCGAAACCGATGCGCTGGACGCGATGCGTGCGCGCCTGGTGGGCATCAGCCTGGCGGTCGAGCCGGGCAAGGCCGCCTATATTCCGGTCGGCCACGATTACCCGGGCGCGCCGGCGCAGCTGCCGATGCAGCAGGTGCTGGACGCACTGCGCCCGGTGCTGCAGGACCCGGCGAAGAAGAAGCTGGGCCAGCATGGCAAGTACGACCTGCATGTGCTGCGCCGCCACGGCGTGGAGGTGCAGGGCTACCACGACGACACCATGCTCGAGAGCTTCGTGCTCAACTCCACCGCCACCCGCCACGACATGGATTCGCTGGCCCTGCGTTACCTGGGCTACAGCACAATCAAGTTCGAGGACGTGGCCGGCAAGGGCGCCAAGCAGATTCCGTTCTCGCAGGTGGGCATCGACGAAGCCAGCCGCTATGCGGCCGAGGACGCCGACATCACCCTGCGCCTGCACCGCGCGCTGCAGCCGCAGCTGCTGGCCGAGCCGGCGCTGGACAGCGTGTACCGCGACATCGAGATGCCACTGGTACCGGTGCTGACCACGATCGAAGCCAATGGCGTGCGGATCGACACCGATGAACTGCGCCGGCAGAGCCAGGACCTGTCCTCGCGCATGCTGGCCGCGCAGCAGAAGGCCACCGAGCTGGCCGGCCGTAGCTTCAACCTGGATTCGCCCAAGCAGCTGCAGGCGGTGCTGTTCGATGAGCTGAAGCTGCCGGCGGTGGTGAAGACCCCGAAGGGCCAGCCCAGCACCAATGAAGAGGCGCTGGAGGCGATCGCCGACCAGCACGAACTGCCGCGAGTGATCCTGGACTACCGGGGCCTGGCCAAGCTGCGCAGCACCTACACCGACAAGCTGCCGGAGATGGTCAACCCGGACACCGGCCGGGTGCATACCAGCTACCACCAGTCCGGTGCCGCCACCGGCCGCCTGTCCTCGTCAGACCCGAACCTGCAGAACATCCCGATCCGCACCGAGGATGGCCGCCGCATCCGCCGTGCGTTCATCGCCCCGGAGGGCTTCCAGCTGCTGGCGGCCGACTATTCGCAGATCGAGCTGCGGATCATGGCCCACCTGTCCGAGGACCCGGGCCTGGTGCGTGCCTTCGAGCAGGGCGCCGACGTGCACCGCGCCACCGCCGCCGAGGTGTTCGGGCGCACGCTGGAGGAAGTGACCCCGAACGAACGCCGCGCGGCCAAGGCGATCAACTTCGGCCTGATGTACGGCATGAGCGCCTTCGGCCTGGCGCGCAACCTGGGCATCGACCGTGGCCAGGCGCAGGACTACGTGGCGCTGTACTTCAGCCGCTACCCGGGCGTGCGTGATTTCATGGAGCGGATGCGCCAGCAGGCCCGCGACCAGGGCTATGTGGAAACCCTGTTCGGCCGCCGCCTGTACCTGAACGACATTCATGCACGTAACCAGGGCCTGCGCGCCGGTGCCGAGCGCGCCGCGATCAACGCGCCGATGCAGGGCACCGCCGCCGACATCATCAAGCGCGCGATGGTGGACGTGGACCAGTGGCTGCGTGACAGCGGCGCACCGGCACGGATGATCCTGCAGGTGCACGATGAACTGGTGTTCGAAACCGAAAGCAGTTTCGTCGAGGAGTTGCGTTTGCAGGTGGTCGAGCGCATGTCGCAAGCGGCCAAACTGCGGGTGCCGCTGGTGGTCGATACCGGCATCGGCAACAACTGGGACGAAGCACACTGAGGGTGTTTCAGGCCGAAAACGACGTGAATTCGTTCATTCGTCAGAGGTTTCTGACTCGATCATGAATGTTGCCCTGATGGAGGTTCATTAAATTGGGCCCCTTCACGAACCGTTAGTGTTCGGAGTGCTTCTATAACTCTCGACAGGCGCAACGCCTGTTGTGGATCTCTCCCATCCCCTGGAGCAGATCTCGGAACGGGGACTCCTCCCCAAGTGCCCGTTCCCCGGCCCCGTTGACCTCCCCCTGGTCAGCGGGGCTTTTTATTTGTGCCGTTGCCAGATGACGTGGCCTGCGCCACGCTGGGCCACCGCTCCGCAGGGGAACCCGCAATGCCCGATCTGTTCTCACTGGCGATGCCGTGGTGGGAGTTCATCCTGCGCGCGGTGGTGGTCTACGTCGTGGTGCTGGGCATGGTCCGGCTGAGCGGCAAGCGCCCGCTGGGGCAGATCACCCCGTTCGACGTACTGCTGGTGGTGCTGCTGGGCAATGCGGTGCAGAACGCGCTGCTCGGCACCGACACCTCGCTGGGCGGTGGCTTGTTGCTGGCCGCAACCCTGATCCTGCTCAACTACGGGGTGGGCTGGGTCAGTACCCGCAGCCGTCGCATCGAGCGCCTGGTGGAAGGAGAACCGGTAGTGATCGCGCGTGATGGGCGCCTGTTCGACGCCGTTCTGCGCCGTGAGCAGGTCACCCGTGCCGATTTCGAGGCCGCGATGCGCCAGCAGGGCTGCCTGGGCGTGGAGGATGTCGAGCTGGCCCTGCTGGAGATCAACGGGCACATCACCATCATCCCCAGGAAGAGCACCTGACGTGTAGCGTCGAGCAAGCTCGACGCTACGGGTACCCCTTCCCGCGCCCTCAGAGCGCGGCTTCGGCCTTCAGTGACGGCCAGTTGCGGGTGGCGTCCACATCGCAGGCCACATGCGTGCCCTCGCCATCCTTCGCGCAGAGCGCCGCCATGGCCTGCGGGATCTTCGGGTCGGCGGTATGCGAATACACCGCTGCCAATGCCAGGCACCCTTCGCGGACACCGGCGCCGCACAGCGTCTCGAAATAGGGCAGCGACGCGGCCCATTTCTCGGCCTCGAACAGGGCTTCGCCGGCAACCTTGCAGCCCAGCAGCTTGCCCTCGGTGCAGCAGGCCTTGGCGCCGTCCTTGCGTGCCAGGGTGGGGCAATCCAGTGGCAGCGGGATCTCCACGAACGCCACCGGCGGCGTGCAGCTGGCATTGCCTGCGGCGGGCTTGCGCTCGTAGTAGGCGAAGCGGTTGCCGCCGTCGACGCTGGCGAGGTTTCCGTTCTTCAGCGGTTGCAGCACGAAGTCGCTGCCGACATCGGGACGGATGAGGATGCGGCCGTCCTGCAGGCGCGCGCGCAGGCGCTGGTCGCGGCCCTCGGCCTCAACCAGGCCGCCATCGAGGAAGCGCAGCTGCGAGAGCACACCGTACTCGGCTTCATAGCTCCCACACGGCAGCGCAGTGGCCGGCACCGGAGCCAGTGAAGCGACCGGCGCAGCGGCCAGGCTGGCAAGCGCCTTGGCGCGGCCGCAGGCCACGCCGTCCGCGCGCTGCGCGCACGACAGCTGCAGCGCTTCGTGGGCCTGCAACAGGCGCCCGCCACTCCACAGCACCTCGGCAACGTCGGCGCAGAAGGTCTCGCCGTGCTGCTGCCGGCACAATGTGGCCAGCTCATCGAGCTGCGCGGACGGCAACACGGGATCAACCGAATGCTGCAGCCCGAGCAGGGACTTGCCGATCATCTCCAGCCCGACCACCTCGGCGATCGCCCTGCAACCCTCGGCGTTGAAGGACGCGGAATCCTCCTTGCAGATCTCCGGCTTCGGCGGCTCGGCCCGTGCAGGCGCCGGGGCAGCGTCCTTGGCCTGCTGCTGGTAGGTCTCCAACAGCTGGGAGCAGGCCGCGCCCACGCCCTCGGCACACCAGGCGTGCAGCTTCACCGGTGCGGCCTCGGGCAGCGCCTCCAGGCACTCGGAGGTGTTCATCACGCAACCATCTTCGATGGGCTCGGGCATCGTCCTGCAGGCGGCGGCGTGCTCACGGGTGAACTCGCGATAGGGCGTGTTGATCGTGCGGTCGTTGTCCGAGAAGAACCAGTTTTCCAGGCGTCCCGTGGACAGGTTGCCGGTGCCGAGCACGTCTTCCTGGCGGGCGATGCGCAGCTCCTCGGTGGCCTGGTAGGGGCCGGACAGGAAGGCGTGGCCTTCGCTCTCGATGGTCAGCGTGATAGTGCCGCCGCTGTCCTTGTAGGTGCCGCAGGCCATCGACTGCGCGGCAGCCGGCAGACTTGCCGAGGCCAGCGCGAGCAACAGCAGGGAGCGCCAGCCCGCAGCGCCGGGGCGGAGGGAAACAGCAGCAGGCATGACGTCATCCTTGAAGAAGAAAAAAGACGACCTGTCCGGTGCAGGACGCACCGCAGGCAGGAGAAGACGCCACGCGTCAGGCGTGGCGCCGGAAGGTCAGAGCCAGTCGCGCGGCACCAGGTAATCGGCCAGGCGTGCCTCGGCGCTACCCGCTTCCGGGGTGAAGCCGTACTCCCAGCGCACCCGCGGCGGCAGGCTCATCAGGATGCTTTCGCTGCGGCCACCACTCTGCAGGCCAAACAGCGTGCCGCGGTCGTAGACCAGGTTGAATTCCACATAGCGGCCGCGTCGGTACAGCTGGAACTCTCGCTCGCGCTCGCCGTAGGCGGTGTCCTTGCGCTGCTGCACGATCGGCAGGTAGGCATCCAGGAAGCCATCGCCGACCGCACGCAGATAGTCGAAATCGCGCTCGAAGTCACCGTGCAGGTCGTCGAAGAACAGGCCGCCGACGCCGCGCGTTTCATTGCGGTGGCGCAGGAAGAAGTACTCGTCGCACCAGCGCTTGTGCGCGGCATAGCGTTCTTCGCCGAACGGGGCGCACAGGTCGCGCGCGACCCGGTGCCAGTGCTGCACGTCCTCGTCGAACGGATAGAACGGGGTCAGGTCGAAGCCACCGCCGAACCAGCTGGCCACCACTTCGCCGTCGCGCTGCGCCTGGAAGAAGCGCACGTTGGCATGCGTGGTCGGCACGTAGGGGTTGAGCGGGTGGAACACCAGCGACACGCCAGTGGCACGCCAGGAGGCGCCAGCCAGTTCCGGACGGTTGGCCGAGGCCGATGGCGGCAGGCGGCTGCCGGCCACGTCGGAGAAGCCGATGCCGGCCTGCTCGAACACCGCACCGTCGCGCAGCACGCGGGTACGCCCGCCACCGCCCTCGGCACGCTGCCACAGGTCTTCCTGGAAGCGGGCCTGGCCATCGGCGGCCTCGATCGCCGCACAGATGCGGTCCTGCAGGTCGGTGAGATAGGCGCGCACGCGCTCGAATTCGTTCATGGCGCGTACTTTACCGCAGGGCCCGCCCGAAGCTGCGGGCAGGCCCTGGCCGGCTCAGCGCTTGCGGTTGGAGTTGCGCGGCGCCGGAGCGTCGTCCACGGCTGCCTCATCAACCGCCTTCTGCAGGGCACCACCCAGCGTGATCAGCTCCCAGTTCTGGGTGCCGAGCACGTCGCAGGCCACATGCAGGCCACTACGGTCGGCCTTGCACAGCTGCTCCAGGGTTGCCCGTGCGTCCAGTTCCGCGCCGTTGCCCTGCGCGGTCACCAGGTTCTCGCACCCTTCGCGCACGCCGGCGCGGCAGACCGTGGTGTAGTGCTCGGCAGCCTGCAGCCAGTCGCCGGACAGCGCAAGGCGGTTGCCGAGAATGTTGCAGCCCTGCAGCTTGCCCTGCGCGCAGCAGGCTTCGGCACCGCCCTCGTTGGCCAGCGCCAGCGGGCAATCCTGCGGCAGTGGCAGCACCTTGAACTGCTTCGGTGCACTGCACCGGGTCGGGCCCTCGCCGGTGGGGACGAACACCTGGAAGCGGGTCCAGTTATCCAGGCCCAGCAACTGGCCGCCGGGCAGCGGGCGCAGCACGAAGTCGCCGTCCCGGTCGTGGTGGATGCGGATGTCGCCCGCTTCGACGCGTGCGCGAAGATGGCTGCTCCAGCCAACGCCAACCAGGCCGGCGTCACCGAAATCCAGCGTGTCCATCAGGCCGCCGTCGGACCGGTAGTTGCCGCAGGGCAATGCAGTTGCGGGCTGCAGTCGCAGCGATGCGCCCACCGCCTGCAACGCCGGCAGGCGCTCGCAGGTGGCGGTGTCATTGCCGGATGTGCAGGCCGCAGCCAGGGCCTGCACCGCCTGCTGGGGATCTCCCGCGTCCCAGGACAGCTCAGCCACGCGGGTGCAGAAGCCGCCGTGCGATACCTCGCGGCACAACCGCAACAACTGTTGCCGCCGCTCAGCTGGAATGATCACCGGCACGGTCGGTGCCGTCATCGTCACCATGGCTTCGGTCATGGCGGCCGTCATCGCGGCCTTGACCAGCTGCTCCTGCACTGCCGGGTCGGCCTCGAGTGCGGCGGCACACGCCGGGGTTCCCTGTTCGAAGCCACCGTTGTCACAGGCGGCGGGGAGTTTGATACCGGACAAGGCGGCGTCGAGCGCTGCCTTTGCCAGGGCGGGATCGGCCTCGACCGTGGGTTTGGCTTCCTCGTGCCAACGATCGGCCAGTTGCAGGCACATGCCGGGCACGCCTTCCCGGCACCCTGCTTCCAGCGCGGTCGGGGTCGCTTCGCGACGGTTGTCCAGGCACGCCGCCGCATCAGCCAGGCAGCTGCCTGCAGCCGGCGTGGCGGCTGCGGCGCACTGTGCGGGCGCCTGCAGGAGGTAGACCGTGCCATCCACCTCGACCGTGCGGCCACGATCGCGCACCTGCAGCGCGCTGGGCAGGCCGTACTCCAGGTTCACCAGTTGCAGCTTTCCGTCGATCTGCTGGAACGCGACCGGAGACGGCGCACTGCCGAAGTGCTTCTGCTCGCCGCGGTTCGGTGAGCTGATGCGCAGCGTGCCGCTGCCTTCGTCGGCCTTGAACAGGCCGCATTGTGGCGACTGTGCGGCGGCCATCGGCGCGGCCAGCAGCAGGGCCCAGGCCAGCCAGCGGCGGCGCGGTGCGGGTGAATGCATGTCGTCTCCTTGACGATCGAACGGGAAGCTCCTGGCGCTACGGCGAACCCTAGCCCTCGCGCGGGGGCGTGCATTGTGCCGTGCCGGGCACGAGCTGGTAACGCTGGTAGGCCGTCTGGTTGTCCATGCCGAGCAGGTCGCCGTTGCCGAGCTGGCGCAGCACAAGGGTTTCGCCGTTCTGCTGCAGCTGGACGGCGCCTTCGTGCAGGCGGGCACGCGCGCCATCACCGAAGTCGAGCATGTCGATCACGCCACCGTCGGCCTGGTAACGGCCGCACGGCACCTGCTGCAGCGGAACCAGGCGCAGGTCGGTGCCGAGGCCACGCAGTGGCGCGATACGCTCACAGGCACTGACGCGGCCTGCATCGCAGACCACCTGCAGGGCCTGCACTGCCAACGCAGGTTCCAGCGCGTTCAATTGCTGCGCGGCCACTTCCACGCAGAAGCGGCCACTGCGGTGCTGCAGGCACCGCTGCTGCAGCTGATCGCGTGCAGCGGCCGGAAGCGGCGAATCCAGTGTGTCTTCGTCTTCCTGCTGCAGGCGTTGATTCACCCGCTGCATGGCGGCAGCCAATGCATCATTCGTCAGCGCCTCGCAGGCCTGCGGGTCATGCCCGGGCGTGTATTCGCGGCAGGCAGGCGGGCGTTCAAAGCCCGTGGCACCAACGTCGTCGGTGGCCTTTGCTGGGCTGCCATCCCGCAGTTGTCGCAGCAGCGCCGAGCAGCCTGCGCCAACGCCTTCGTCGCACGCGCGCTGGGTCTGGCCGGGCGAAGCCGCAGGCAGCTGCGCAATGCAGTGGCTGCCGGCGGCGCGGCAGCTGCCGGCAATCGCGGCGGGTTCGCTGGCGCAGTCCCGGGACTGGCGCAACGTGTAGACCACCAAAACCTCGTCTTCGATGCGCTGCCCATCGGCGCTGATCCGGACCGGCAGTGCCACGCCATCGTCGAGCATGACCAGTCGGGCCTGCGCCGCACTGCGATCGACCCACAGCGGCTCCGGCTCGCTGCCGTCGTCGCGGCGGTAGCCGGTGCTGGGTGATGTGAATATCAGCGCCATGCCACCGTCGGTGCTGCGGTATTCGCCACAGCGCAGCGCATCGGCGGCGGCAGGCAGCGCGGCGAACAGCAGCAGCGCGGGGAGAAGGGTCAGCAAGCGCATGCGACGGTCCTTGTCGTACGGGAAAGGGGTGTGGCTCAGTGGAAGCGCGAGCGGATGTCTGGTCGCAGCAGGCGCCAGGCCAGCCAGCCCTGCAGGCCGAGGAGTACGAACGACATGGCCACCATGGTCAGCGTGATCAACCAGCGTTTCAGATGGAGTTCCTGTTGCAGGACGGCGTCGTCGGAGAGAAACGGGATGACGTCGCGCATGAACACGTCCAGCCACCCGGCGATCGCAAAGTTGGTCAATGCACTCATCAGCAGGATCGCCACAAAGCTCCACAGGCCCCAGCTGCGCTCGCGCAGCAGTCCCCAGCTGGCCAGCGTCGAGGCAAGGCACAGCAGTGCGACGATCATCGACGCGGCCACCGGATGCGCCAGAAGCCAGATCAGGCTGTGCAGGTGCTGGAGTTGCACTTCCCTCTCAATCAGGTGCCAGATCGGAAGGTTGTGCAGCGGCCACAGCAGCAGTCCCTGCATCACGAAGTAGACCGTGAGCAGCAGTGACAGCCAGAACGAGGCGTGTGCGATCGGGCGCACCCAGGCGTGATAGGTCGGTTGGACCAGCGAAGGAATCGGCGGGATCGACATTGACATCCGGTGTCCTTGCAATCGGTGCCCGCGCGCTCAGCGGGCCGTCACCCGGGTGGCGACGGCCGGCAGGATATGGTGTTCGCTCAGCGGTGCCAAGGGCAGGCCGTGCGGTGGCTGCAGCGGCACCCAGGCCAGTTCGGCGATCTCCGCGCGTGCCTGTGGCATGCCGTCCACCTGCACCCACCAGGCCTGGGCCTGCACGCGGTGGCCAGGCTCGTTCACCGCCCAGTCCTGGAACGTGCCCAGCGCGATGGAGGCATCGGTGCACAGCTGCACGCCGAGTTCCTCGTCCAGCTCACGGGCCAGCGCCTGCAGTGGCGCTTCGCCGGGTTCGGGCTTGCCGCCGGGCTGGATGAAGCGGCTGGCGCCGTGTTTGCGCACCACCAGCGCCCGGCCGCGGTCATCCAGGATGACCGCGGCCACGATATGGATCGTGGCCGCGGCGTTGCTCACTTCAGGTTCTGCTCGAACAGCTTGAGGATGCGCTTGTACTGGTCCAGCCAGGAATCGGCGCGGACGTAGCCGTGGCGCTCCAGCGGGTACGGAGCGATCGACCAGTTGTCCTTGTGCAGTTCGATCAGGCGCTGGGTCAGGTTCACCGAGTCCTGGAAGAACACGTTGTCATCCATCATGCCGTGGGCAATCAGCAGGTTGTCCTGCAGGTTCTGCGCGTACTCGATCGGCGAGGACACGCGGTACGCCTCCGGATCGATGTCCGGGGTGTTGAGGATGTTGCTGGTGTAGCCATGGTTGTACTGGTGCCAGTCGACCACCGGGCGCAGCGCGGCGCCGGCCTTGAACGTGCCCGGCGAGCGGAACAGCGCCATGAAGGTCATGAAGCCGCCGTAGGAACCGCCGTAGATGCCGGCGTGGTCGCGGTCACCCTGCTGGGTGTCGACCAGCCAGTCCAGCCCGTCCTTGTAGTCTTCCAGTTCCGGGTGGCCCATGTTGCGGTAGATCGCCGTACGCCAGTCGCGGCCGTAGCCCTCGCTGCCGCGGTAATCCATGTCCAGCACGATGTAGCCCTTCTGCACCAGCAGGTTGTGGAACATCTGCTCGCGGAAGTAGGCCGGGTAGCGCTGGTGCACGTTCTGCAGGTAGCCGGCGCCGTGCACGAACATCACGATCGGGTACTTCTTCCCCGGTTCCTTGTTTTCCGGTTCGTAGTACTTGGCCCAGACCACGCCGGCGCCATGCTTGGACGGCACTGCCACCAGCTTCGGCTGGATCCACTGGCGCGCCTTGTAGTCGGCGGTGCGGGTGTCGGTCAGCACGCGGGCCTGGCCACCGGTGCTCGGCAGCACGGCCAACTGCGGCGGCAGGTAGGCGCCGGAGTAGCGCACCAGCAGCTGCTGGCCGTCCGGCGACAGCGAGAAGTCTTCCACGCCGTTGAGGCTGGTCAGCTCGCGCACCTGGCGGCTGCCGGTGTCGACCGCGCAGACTTCGTAGTCATGCGGGGCCTGCTGGTTGCACAGGAAGTAGAAGCCCTTGCCATCGGCCGACGGCACCGGCGCCGAGGTTTCCCACTTGCCACTGGTCAGCGCCTGCGGCTTGGCGGTGCCGGCCTGGGTGTACAGGTGCGAGAAGCCCGATTCCTCGGACAGCAGCCACAGCGTGCGGCCATCGGCCATCCAGCCGAAATCGTTGAAGCCCCAGTTGATCCAGCCGTTGTCGGTCAGGCGATGGCGGTTCTGCACGCGGCCATCGGCAGCGTTGACGCTGATGATCCAGCGGTCCTTGTTGTCGTTGGCACGCAGCATCACTGCGGCCTGCTGGCCATCGGGGCTCCAGCGGATGCCACCGCCCATGAAGTCGCTCATCACCTGCAGGCTGCGCTCGCCCTTCAGCGCGTCCTTGCCGGCCTTGCGGCGCAGCTCGGCCAGCGGATCGGTGCTGATGCCAGGCAGGCCGGCCAGCGAGACCTTCTCGGCCTTGCCGGTGCGCACATCCACGTACCACAGGGTGTGCGGCTCGAAGCCGTTACGGCCGACGCGGGTGCGGGTGTCTTCGGTTTCCTCGTAGCCCGACTCGGTCACGTACAGCGGCATCTTGCCGCCGCGGCCGTCATCGAAGTCCTTCGGCTTGGTCACCACGATCAGGTGGGTCAGGTCCGGCGACAGCACGCTGTCGGCGATCTCCACGTCGGTGCCCAGGTACACCGGGCCCGGCGCGCGGGTCGGGTCGGCCTGGCGCCAACGCTGGTCCTGGTCCTTCAGTGCTTCGCGCTGGTCACGGTCGCGGCGCAGGGTTTCCAGCGTGCGCAGCTGCTGGTCACGCAGCACGTCGGCCTTCGGCGGCGTGCGCGGATCCTTCTCGGCCTTCAGGCTGGCCACCTGCTGCACGCCGCTGGCGGCGGTCCAGTGGAACCAGTTCTGGCCAACGCGCCAGATCACGCCATTGTCGGCAGCAAAGTTCACGTTGCCCGCGCGCTCGTTGCTGCGGGTCAGCTGGGTCAGCGCGCCGCTGCGCAGGTCGCGCACGAACACGTCGCCGTTGCGGACGAAGGCGCTGCGGCTGCGGCTGCGGTCGTAGACCGGCTCGGCCACGTCCAGGGTGCCGCGCTGGTCATCGGCCACCTGTGCGGCCACGCCACCCGCTACCGGCTGGCGGAACGTATCGCGCACCGGGCTGCCGTTGCGCTTGAGCTGGTATTCCACCTGCTGGCTGTTCCACGACCACCAGGCCTTCTCGACCGGCGGACCGATCCAGTCCGGGTCGGCCATGGCCTGTTCGATGGTGATCGGCGTCGGCGCGGCATGCGCAGCCGGTGCGGCCAGCACGGCCGACAGCAGGAGGGACAGGGGCAGCACTCGGGACATGGGCGGACGGCACCAGAAGAGGAAACCGGCCAAGCGTAGCAGCCGCAAGGGCCCGGGGCAGGGGCCACAGGTCATGGCGGCGGGATTGGCAAAGTGGTGCAACCGGTGGCCGGGGTTGCGCATCCATTCTTCTGAACCCGCATCATCCACCGAACAGGAGCCCGACCATGCAGGAACTGATCCCGATTACCCTCTTCATCTGCATCGCCTACGCGATCCACGCCATTGCCGATGCCCGCGCCCGCAGCAAACTGGTCGCTCCGCACGTGCCCGAGGAAGTGATCCGCTCGCTGGCCATGCTGGAGGAAGAGCGCCGCCGCCAAGGCGCATTGCGCTGGGGCATCAGCCTGGTCTGCCTGGCGCTGGCCATGGCGCTGCTGGAAGTCATCGGTGCCCGTGACCTGACCTTCGGTGCCGCTGCCGCAATGGTGGGCAGTGCCGGCCTCGGCCAGCTGCTGGCCTGGCACTTCACCCGTCCCGTCGCGCGCAAGGGCTGAGCCGGCCCATGTCACGGGCACAGGGGGCGCCCCGCAGATGAGCCTGCTCGGCGAAGCATTGTCGGCACTGCGGGGCCGTCGCCGCCACGATGCAGCGGAGACGGCGGCACCCGCCGCACCGCTGGATGCGGACCAGGCCCTGGTGCGGGCCATCATCGATGGCTCGCAGGCGGCGTTTTCGCAGCTGGTCGAGACCCACCAGCGCACCTGCGCACATGTGATCGGGCGCATGGTGGGCGACCGCGATCAGGTGGCCGACCTGCTGCAGGAGACCTTCCTGGCCGTGTTCCGCCAGCTGCACCGCTTTCGTTTTGAATCCTCGCTGCGCACCTGGGTTTCCCGGGTGGCCTACACCACCGCGCTGCAGCACCTGCGCCGGCGGCGGCTGGAGGCGCAATGGATGGTGGCGGTGGAGGTGCCGGAGGAACTGGGAATCGGCGATGAAGGACCGGGGCCGGCTGAACTGAGCGAGGCGCTGCAGGCGGGGCGCCATCTGGGCGTGGCGCTGGAGCGGTTGAGTGCACCGCAGCGCCTGATCGTCGGCCTGCACTACCTGGAGGACTTCGACCTGGTCGAGATCGAGCAGGTGACCGGGCTGGCACGCGGTACCATCAAGAGCCACCTGCACCGCGCGCGCCAGGTCCTGAAGCAGGAACTGACGCGGCATGCCGCCGCCGGAGAACTGCTGTGAGCCCATCGACCGACCCTCGCGATGCGGAAGAACGCGCGCTGGCGCAGGCGTTGCGTGAGCAGACACAGCAGGAAGAAACGCCGGATGTGAGCGAGGCGCTGCAGAAGCGCATTGCCGCTGAATCGCGCGATAGTGGCGTGGGCTATGTGGTGGTGCAGGTGGTGTTGTTGGGGGCGTTGGTGGCGGCGGCTGTCTGGTATTTCTGGCACTGAGGCACCCTCCGGGCGGTGGGCCGCTCCAGTCGCTGTTGGTAGATGCCGACCTTGGTCGGCGTCTGGGCGTGTGTGCCAACCAAGGTTGGCAGCTACCAGAACGGTTGACCCCTGCGACAAAGTGAAGCAGCGCGTCACCCGGTCGCATCCCACCTTAACGAAATCCTCCTAAAGTGGTCCGGTATCCCACCGGTCACAGGCAGGAGGCGTCCCTTGGACGCGTTGTTGTTGTCCCGGATCCAGTTCGGATTCGTCATCAGTTTCCACGTGCTGTTCCCCGCCTTCACCATCGGTACGGCCAGCTGGCTGGCCTTCATCGAATGGCGGTGGCTGCGCACGAAGTTGCCCGTGTGGCGCGAGCTGTATTTCTTCTGGCAGAAGATCTTCGCCGTGTCGTTCGGCATGGGCGTGGTCAGCGGCATCGTCATGGCCTTCCAGTTCGGCACCAACTGGCCACGGCTGAGCGAGGTGGCCGGCACGGTCATCGGACCGCTGCTGACCTACGAGGTGCTGACCGCGTTCTTCCTGGAAGCCAGCTTCCTCGGCGTGATGATGTTCGGCTGGGGCCGGGTCTCGCCGCGCCTGCATTTCCTGTCCACCTGCATGGTGGCGCTGGGCACGCTGTTCTCCACGTTCTGGATCCTGTCGTCCAACAGCTGGCTGCATACACCGGCCGGCTACGAGATGGTCAACGGCATCGTGCATCCGGTGGACTGGTGGCAGGTGGTGTTCAACCCCTCGTTCCCCTATCGCCTGGCGCACATGGCGCTGGGCTCGTTCATCACCACCTGTTTCGTGATCGGTGGCGTGGGCGCGTGGTACCTGCGCAAGGGCACACATGTCGAGGCCGGACGGCGCATGCTGATCGCGGCGGTGGCGTTCGCGGCGCTGACGGTGCCGGTACAGATCTTCGTCGGCGACATGCATGGCCTGAACACGCTCAAGCATCAGCCGATGAAGATCGCGGCGATGGAAGCGCACTGGCATGAAACCCAGGAAGGCGAGGGCGTGCCGCTGGTGGTGTTCGCGCTGCCGAACGAAAAGGAAGAGCGCAACGACTTCGAAGTGGCGATTCCGAAGCTGGGCAGCGTGATCCTCACCCACAGCCTGGACGGCACCTTCGATCCGCTCACCTCGGTGCCGGCCAGCGAGCGGCCGCCGGTGACGCCGGTGTTCTTCGCCTTCCGCATCATGGTTGGGCTGGGCACGCTGATGCTGCTGCTGGCCTGGGTGTCGGCTTTTCAGCTGTGGCGCAGGAAGCTGCTGGATTCGCCGTGGCTGCTGCGCGGCTGGAACTGGATGCTGCCGAGCGGCTTCATCGCGCTGCTGTCGGGCTGGTTCGTCACCGAAATGGGGCGCCAGCCGTGGGTGGTCTATGGCGTTCTGCGCACCGCTGATGCGGTCGGCCCACAGAGCGCGTGGATGACCGCGCTGTCGCTGGGTGTCTACGTGGTCGGCTACGCATTCGTATTTGGTTGGGGCATCTGGTACCTGGTGAAGATCCTGCGCCATGGGCCGCAGCCGTATGCCGAGGGGCCATCGCTGGACCACGGCAGCCATACCCCGGCACGTCCGTTGTCGGCCGCCGACGAACCGCTGGAGGAGCGCTGACATGGACCTGATGACCTGGCTGCCGGTGGCGTGGTTCGCGGTGATCGGCTTCGGCGTGCTGATGTACGTGGTGCTGGACGGCTTCGTGCTGGGCATCGGCATCCTCGCACCGTTCGCCGAGGACGAGGAACAGCTGGACCTGATGATGAACACTGCCGCGCCGATCTGGGACGGCAACGAGACTTGGCTGGTGCTGGGCGGCGCCGGCCTGCTGGCGGCCTTCCCCAAGGCGTATGCGGTGCTGTTGTCGGCGCTGTACCTGCCGGTGCTGCTGCTGGTGGTGGCGCTGGTGTTCCGCGGCGTGGCGTTCGAATTCCGTTTCAAGGCGCATCGTTCGCGCCGGCTGTGGAGCGTGGCGTTCGGCCTCGGTTCGCTGCTGGCCACGTTTGCCCAGGGCGTGATCCTCGGCACCCTGGTGCAGGGCATCCCGCTGGTGGACGGTGTCTATCAGGGCGGGCCGTTTGCCTGGTTCAGCCCGTTCGCGATGCTGACCGGTGCCGCACTGGTGGCCGGCTATGCGCTGCTGGGCAGCACCTGGCTGATCCTGAAGACCGAGGGGCGCGTGCAGGCGCTGGCGCGGCAGATGACCCGGCCACTGGTGGTGGCGGTGATCGCGGCGATGGGCCTTGTGAGCAGCTGGCTGCCGTTCCTCGATTCGCGGTTGATGGATCGCTGGTTCAGCGACGGCAACTTCTGGTGGCTGTCGCCGGTGCCGCTGCTGACCCTGGCGGTAGCCGCCGCGCTGTGGCGCAGTGCCACCCACCCGCGCCGCGACCTGCCGCCATTCCTGCTCAGCCTGGCCCTGTTCGTGCTCGGCTTCCTCGGCCTGGTGCTGGGCATGTGGCCCTATCTGCTGCCACCGTCGATGACCTTGTGGCAGGCCGCCGCGCCGGCGTCGTCACTGGGCTTCACGCTGGTCGGGCTGGTCATATTGCTGCCGGTCATCCTCGGCTATACGGCGTGGTCCTACCGGGTATTCCGTGGCAAGGTGCACGCCGACACCGGTTACCACTGATCGATTGAAGACGGGGCCTGCCGGCGCCGGGCCCCGTGTTGGGGAATGTGAAACCTGCACACCCTGCGCGGGACGTGCTAGCGTGCGCTCCTTTCCGGCGGCCAGGGGGGCAGCCGGCGACGTCCTGGACGGACGCACGGCTGCAGGAACGGGGGGCCGCCGCGCGTCGCCGTAATGGCTCGTGCCTATCGTTCTCCCGTTGAAGCACCATCGCTAAATGATCGAATTCTCCATCGTCGACTGGGCTGCCTGGGCGCCCGGCCTGAGTGAGCGTAGCCAGTGGCTGGGCTGGGCCGATGCGCCGTACCTGCCGCACGGCGCGGACACGCCGGCGCTGGCCGAAGTGCCGGCGATGCAGCGCCGCCGCATCGAGCGGCTTGGCCGGATGGCGATCCAGGCCGCGTGCTGGTGCGAGGACGGGCAGGGCGCCGACAGTGACGTGCCGCTGGTGTTCGCCAGCCGCCACGGCGACGTGGCCCGTTCGATGGACCTGCTGGGCGCGCTGGTCGGCGACCAGCCGTTGTCGCCGACCGGATTCGGCCTGTCCGTGCACAACGCGATTGCCGCGCTGTATTCCATCGCCCGCGGCCACCGCGGCAACTACCTGGCGCTGGCGGCGGGCCAGGCCACGGTGGAGACGGCTTGCCTGGAGGCCGTCGGCCTGCTGGCCGACGGTGCCCGCGAGGTGCGGGTGGTGGTCTATGAGTCGCCACTTCCGGACATTTACGCGACGTTCGCCGACGAACCCGATCCGTTCTTTGCCTGGTGCTGGCGCCTGACCGCCCCGACAGAGGGCCGACCGACGCTGTCGCTGCAGTGGCAGCCGGCCGACGCCCAGGCCAGCACTGCGCCCGGCCTGCTGCCGCATGCGCTGGACCTGCACCGGTTCCTGTTGTCCGGCGCGCCGGCGCTGGAACACGTGGCCCACGGCCAGCGCTGGCGCTGGAGCCGCCGTGGCTGAGCTGCTGCGCCGCCTCGACCATGCCTGGCGGGTGTTTGGCACCGGCCTGAGCTTTGTCGCATTTGGCCTGGGCGGCCTGCTGTTGGGCGTGCTGGTGATGCCGGTGCTGCTGCTGATGCGCGACCCGGTGGTCCGCCGCCGCCGGGCCCGCCGCGTGGTCCAGGCCGCCTTCGCCAGCCATCTGCGGTTGATGCGCGGGCTGGGGGTGATGACCTACGAGATCGAGGGCGGTGAACGCCTGCAGCGCGACGGCCTGCTGGTACTGGCCAATCACCCGACCCTGATCGACGTGGTCTGCCTGATCTCGCTGCTGCCCAACGCCGACTGCGTGGTGAAGCGGGCCGTGGCCTGCAACCCGTTCATGCGTGGCCCGGTACGGGCCGCCGGCTACATCTCCAATGACGATGGCGCCGGCCTGGTCGATGACTGCGTGGCGGCGGTACATGCCGGCGGCACCCTGGTGATCTTCCCGGAGGGCACCCGCAGCGTGCCGGGCCAGCCGCCGCGGCTGCAGCGCGGGGCCGCCAACATCGCCGTACGGGGTCGCCTGGACGTCACCCCGGTGCGGATCACCTGCAGCCCGCCCACGTTGACCAAGGGGCAGAAGTGGTATCGTGTCCCCTCACGTCGCTTTCACGTTCGGCTGCAGATCGGCGAAGATATCCCGATCGCGCCATTTCTGGCCGAAGACGACTCGCCAAGGGGGGATGCCCTGGCAGCCCGTCGCGTCACCGAGCACCTTTCTCGTTATTTCGACCTGTCTGGAGATCCGAACCGTGCAAGCACTTGAGCACGAGATCAAGGAATTGATCATTTCCTCCCTTTCGCTGGAGGACATCACGCCGGAGGACATCGATCCGACCGCCCCACTGTTCGTCGAGGGCCTCGGCCTGGATTCGATCGACGCGCTGGAGCTGGGCCTGGCGCTGCAGAAGAAGTACGGTGTGAGCCTCTCGGCCGATTCGGAAGAAACCCGTCGCCATTTCTCCAGCGTGCGCGCGCTCGGCGAGTTCGTCGCCGCCCGCCAGTCGTAACGGTGCCAGGACCTGCCATGACCAAGAATGAACTGTTCGAACGCATCGTCAGCATCCTGACCGACAGCTTCGAGATCGAAACCGCCCGGATCACCCCCGAGGCCCGCCTGTACGACGACCTGGACATCGACAGCATCGACGCGGTCGACCTGATCGTTCAGCTGAAGCCGTTGCTCGGCCGCAACCTGCAGCCGGAAGCGTTCAAGGCTGTGCGTACCGTGCAGGACATCGTCGATGTGGTGCACAGGCTGCTGCCGGACCAGGCAGCCGCCTGACCGCAGCGTCGGCGGCTCCACCATGGCACGCGCACGCACGGTCGTGGTGGCTGCGATCTCGCTGGCCTACCCGGTGCTGGTGTACCTGGCGATGGGCCGCTTCGAGCCACGCTGGCTGTCGCTGCTGCTGTTCACCCTGGCCCTGCTGCGCGCGCTGAGTACGCGCCAGCCGCTGTGGTGGGCTGCGGCCGCCGGCACCGGCCTGCTGGCGGTGCTGGCCACTGTGCTCAACCAGGCCCTGCCGCTGAAGCTGTACCCGGCGCTGGTCAACGCAGTGATGCTGGCGGTATTCGGCACCAGCCTGCGTTTCGGCCCGCCGCTGGTGGAACGCCTGGCACGGCTGCAGGAACCGGACCTGCCCCCGTTCGCGGTGGCCTATACCCGCCGCGTCACCCAGGTGTGGTGCGGCTTCTTCGTTCTCAACGGCAGCCTGGCCCTGCTGACCGCGCTGTACGCGTCGGACCGGGTCTGGATGCTCTACAACGGATTGTTGGCGTACGTGATGATGGGCGTGTTGTTCGCAGGTGAGTGGCTGGTGCGGCGGCGGGTGAAGGCGGCGCACGCGCATGGCTGAGTGGATTGCCCTGGACCGGCTGCTGCTGGAGGCGCGGCCGCATCGAAGCGTTGGCGTCTGCGATGGCGAGGTGATCGACCACGCCCGCTTCCGCCAGCGCGTACTGGCCTGGCGCGCCGCGTTTGCGGCGGCCGCAGGCCGTGACTGGGCCCTGTATTTCGATGATGCGGTGGCCTTTGCCGCTGCGTTGTTCGGTGCCTGGCATGCCGGCAAGCGGGTGTTCCTGGCTGCCGACAACCTGCCGGCCACGCTGCAGGCGCTGCAGCCGCAGGTGAGTGGTTTCGCAGGCGACGTGTCCGCCGATTATCGTCCGCTGGCGGCGCTGGACGCCGCACCGGACGAGGGTCTTCAGGCGCTGGACGAGCGCGCCTGCGAGCTGTGCGTGTTCACCTCCGGCAGCACCGGACAGCCCAGTGCGATCAACAAGCGCATGGACCAGCTGACGCGCGAGGTGGACGCACTGCAGGCTGCGTTCGGCACGCAGCTGGAAGGCGTGCAGGTGCATGGCACGGTGTCGCACCAGCACATCTATGGCCTGCTGTTCCGCGTGCTGTGGCCGCTGGCTGCCGGCCGCCTGATCCATCCACGCCGGTTCTTCCACGAAGATCTGGTGGGTGCGCTGGCCGGTACCGATACGGTGCTGGTCGCGACCCCGGCCCACCTCAAGCGCCTGCCCGAGCAGCTCGACTGGGCCAGCCTGCATGGCCGCCTGCGCGCGGTATTCTCCTCTGGCGGCCCGCTGCCGGAAGAAGCCGCACGCCACGTGCGGCAGTGGCTCGGCGTGGCACCGACCGAGGTCTATGGCAGCAGCGAGACCGGCGGCATCGCCTGGCGCCGCTGGGACACCGACCTGCCGCCGTGGCAGCCGCTGCCCGGCGTGCAGTGGCGCATCGAGGAGGGCTGCCTGGCGGTGGCCTCCGCACATCTGGAAACCCCGGATTGGTGGCGTACCCAGGACCGCGTTGAAGCGTTGGCCGATGGCCGCTTCCGCCTGCTGGGCCGCGCCGACCGCATCGTCAAGATTGAAGAGCGCCGCGTTTCGCTGGATGCACTGGAACGTGCGTTGCGCGAAGACGCCGAAGTGGATGACGTGCGCGTGCTGGTGCTGCCCGGGCAGCGCGAGCAGCTGGCCGCGGTGGTGGTACCGGCCGACCCGACGCTGCTGGAGGGCGGTGAGGCCGCGCGCCGCGCGCTGGGCCAGCGCCTTGGCACACGCCTGGCACAGGCTCATGACGCGGTCACCCGGCCGCGCCGCTGGCGGCTGGTGCCGGCGCTGCCGATCAACGCACAGGGCAAGGTCACCCAGGCGGCACTGGCAGCGCTGTTCCAGCCGCTGATGCCGGTGCCGGTCTGGGATCACCGCGATGCGGCCAGCGCCACGTTGCGGATGACCCTGGACCCGGCGCTGCGGCCGTTCCAGGGCCACTTCCCGCAGGCGGCGATCCTGCCCGGCGTGGCGCAGCTGGACTGGGCGGTGCGGTTTGGCCGCCAGGTGTTCGCCATGCCGGCAGTGTTCCTGCGCATGGATGCGGTGAAGTTCCAGCACGTGGCCCGCCCGGGCGATGAGCTGACCCTGCAGCTGGACTGGGATGCCGCACGCAACGTGATGGCCTTCCGTTACACCTCCAGCCACGGTGTGCATGCCAGCGGCAAAGTGGTCTTCGCCGATGCGGACTGATCCGGCCGTTGCCGGTGCCGCGTTCGCGCCACTGGTGGTGATTCCCGTCTACGACCACGAGCACGCCATCGCGGCGGTGGTCGACGGCGTGCAGGCCGCCGGCCTGCCATGCCTGCTGATCGACGATGGCTCGCATGAGGCGTGCGCGGCAGCATTGCGTTCGCTGGCACAGCGCCAGGGCGTCGACCTGCTGCGCCTGGACGTCAACCAGGGCAAGGGCGGGGCGATGCTGGCCGGTTTCGCCGAAGCCGGCGCGCGAGGCTACAGCCACGTGCTGCAGATCGATGCCGACGGCCAGCACGATGCCCGCGATCTGCCACGCTTCATCGAAGCGGCGCGCGCCCATCCCGAGGCGGTGATCTGTGGCATTCCGGCCTACGACGCCAGCGTTCCCAAGGCGCGCCTGTATGGCCGCTACGCGACCCACATCTGGGTCTGGATCAACACGCTGTCGCTGCATCTGCGCGACACCATGTGCGGCTTCCGCGTGTATCCGCTGCCGCCGGTGCTGCGCCTGATCGGTGAAGAAACCATCGGCCGGCGCATGGATTTCGATACCGAAGTGATGGTGCGCCTGTACTGGCGGCACCTGCCGGTCGAGCACCTGGCCACGCGCGTGACCTATCCATCCGATGGCGTCTCGCACTTCGATGTGTGGCGCGACAACGTGCGCATCAGCCGCATGCACACCCGCTTGTTCTTCGGCATGCTCTGGCGCGCACCGCGCCTGCTGTGGCGCCGCCTGCGGGGGCAGCGCTGAGATGGCGGCCGCACAGGGTGCCCCGCACTGGGCCGACATCGGCGAATCCACCTCGGTGGCCGGCGTGCTGTTCCTGTGCTGGGTGCACCGCTGGTTCGGGCGCTGGCCGTTCCGCCTGTGCGTGTGGCCGGTGGTGGCCTGCCATTGGCTGGGCAACCGCGTCGGCCGCCAGGCCTCGATGCAGTACCTGCAGCGGCTGCAGGCATACAGCGGCGTGCTCGGCCGCACGCCGACCCGGGGTGACAGCCTGCGCCACTTCTTCGCCTTCGCCGATACGATGCTGGACAAGATCCTCGGCCTGGGCGGGCGCTATCCGGCCGAACGCATCCACCTGCATCGCGACCTGGTGCTGGAGAAGATCGCGCGCCGCGAAGGCGGGCTGATCCTCACCGCGCACATCGGCTGCCTGGAGCTGTGCCAGGTACTGGCCGAACAGGTGCCGGGGTTCCGCATCACCGTGCTGGTGCACACCGCGCATGCGCAGCGCTTCAACC
Organism: Stenotrophomonas sp. 71799_Sma; assembly: GCF_056482505.1. Lineage (NCBI taxonomy): Bacteria > Pseudomonadati > Pseudomonadota > Gammaproteobacteria > Lysobacterales > Lysobacteraceae > Stenotrophomonas > Stenotrophomonas sp. 71799_Sma. The sequence continues at coordinate 4,726,452 of NZ_CM151202.1, read as the reverse complement.
GCCTGCTGCAGCGGCTGGACCCGCTGGCGGCGGTGGAGCTGGTGCAGGTAACCGAAATGGGCCCGGCCACGGCAGTGATGCTGGCAGAGCGCGTGGCGGCCGGTGGCTTCGTCGCCATCGTCGGCGACCGCACGCCGGTGCAGGGCGGCCGCAGCGTCACCGCCGATTTCCTTGGCCACCGCGCGCCGTTCCCGATCGGTGCCTACGTGCTCGCCGCCGCGCTGGGCTGCCCGGTCTACACGATGGCCTGCCTGCACCAGGGCGAGGGTTATCGCGTGGCGTTTGAACAGTTCGCCGAACGCATCGTGCTGCCGCGTGGCTCGCGCGATGCCGCACTGGCCGAACAGGCACAGCGCTTCGCGCGCTGGCTGGAACTCCAGGTCATCCAGTCCCCGTTGGACTGGTTCAACTTCTTCCCCTTCTGGGATCAGGCTCCGCATGACGACTGACGCCGTACCCGTGTGCCGCTTTGGCGATGCACCGTTGACCATTGAAGACGTGGTTGCTCTGGCCCAGCGCCAGTGCGAGGCCGCACTGAGCGACGCGCCGGCGTTCCGCGCGCATATCCAGCGCGGTGCCGACTTCCTCGACCGCCTGCTGCGCGAGGACGGCGTGATCTACGGCGTGACCACCGGCTACGGCGACTCGTGCACGGTGAACATCCCGCCGGCGCTGGTGGCTGAGCTGCCGCACCACCTGTACACCTACCACGGCTGTGGCCTGGGCCGTTACCTGGACCCGGTCGAGACCCGCGCGGTGCTGGCTGCGCGCCTGGCGTCGCTGGTGCGTGGCATGTCCGGTGTCAGTGTGCCGCTGCTGGAAGGCCTGGCCACACTGCTGCAGCACGACGTGCTGCCGATGATTCCGGCCGAGGGCTCGGTGGGTGCCAGCGGTGACCTGACCCCGCTGTCGTACGTGGCCGCGGTGCTGTGCGGCGAGCGCGAGGTGCTGCACGACGGCCGCGTGCAGCCGGCGGCGGATGTGTTGGCGAAGATCGGCATGACCCCGTTGAAGCTGCGGCCGAAGGAAGGCCTGGCGATCATGAACGGTACCGCCGTGATGACCGGCCTGGCCTGCCTGGCCTGGCAGCGCGCCGATTACCTGGCGCGCATGGCCACGCGGCTGACTGCGTTCAACGTGCTGGCCAGCGACGGCAACGCGCATCACTTCGACGAAACCCTGTTCGCCGCCAAGCCACACCCGGGCCAGGGCCGCATCGCCGCGCGCCTGCGCAGCGACCTGCACAGCGAGCGTCCGCCGCGCAATGAACAGCGCCTGCAGGACCGCTACTCGCTGCGCTGCGCGCCGCATGTGATCGGCGTGCTGGAAGACAGCCTGCCGTTCCTGCGCCAGCTGATCGAAACCGAGCTGAACAGCGCCAACGACAACCCGCTGATCGACGCCGATGGCGAGCGCATCCTGCACGGCGGCCACTTCTATGGCGGCCACATCGCGCTGGCGATGGACACCCTGAAGAACACCGTGGCCAACCTTGCCGATCTGCTCGACCGGCAGCTGGCGCTGGTGGTTGATGCCCGCTACAACCACGGCCTGCCGGCCAACCTGTCGGCGGCCACCGGCCCGCGCGCGGCCATCAACCATGGCCTGAAGGCGCTGCAGATCAGCGTTTCGGCGTGGACCGCCGAAACGCTGAAGCAGACCATGCCGGCCAGCGTGTTCTCGCGCTCCACCGAATGCCACAACCAGGACAAGGTCAGCATGGGCACCATTGCCGCGCGCGATTGCCTGCGCGTGATCGAGCTGACTGAACAGGTGGTGGCCGCGATGCTGATCGCTGCCCGCCAGGGCCTGGCGCTGCGCGAACGGGTTGGCATGAACGCGCAGCTGCATGGCAGTCTGGCCGACATGTACGCCGACCTGGGGCAGCGCATCGCCCTGGTTGAAGAAGACCGCGCGCTGGATCGCGAACTGCGGGAGCTGCTGGTGGAGATCCGCGCGCAACGTTGGGAGCTGTATGCCGGTGAATGAAGCAATCGAACGGGCCGGCGAGATTTCGCTGACCCCCGCCTTCCATGACTGCGATCCGATGAACGTGGTCTGGCATGGCAACTACTTCAAGTACTTCGAGATCGCGCGCTGCGCGCTGCTCGGGCGCTACGACTACGACTACCCGCAGATGCTCGAATCGGGCTACCTGTGGCCGGTGGTCGATGCGCGGGTGAAGTACGTGCGTCCGTTGCTGTTCAACCAGGCCCTGCGCGTGATCGCGCGCATCGTGGAATGGGAGAACCGGCTGAAGATCGAGTACGAAATTCTCGATGCGCAGAGCGGCCAGGTGCTGACCCGTGCGATGACCATCCAGGTTGCGGTGGACGCGACCAGCAAGGAAATGCTGTACCAGTGCCCGCCGGTACTGTGGGAACGCCTGGGAGTGCCTGCTCCATGAACCGAGCGAACCGTTTCGCCCGTGCGCTGCTGTGCGCGCTGCTGCTGGCCGCACCGCTGGTGCAGGCGGCCGACCCCGCCATCGATGCGATCACCCAGGCGGTGGCGCGGCCGGACGTGCTGCGCGGCCAGTTCAGCCAGGAAAAGCAGGTCAGCGGCTTCAAGAATCCGCTGCGCTCGCAGGGCCGGTTCGTGGTCGCGCGCCAGCACGGTGTGATCTGGACCACGCTCAAGCCGTTCCCCTCCGAGGTGGTGGTCACCGCCGACCGCATCCTCAGCCGCCAGCGCGATGGCAGCACCCGCGTCGAACTCGATGCACGGCAGCAACCGGCGATGCGTTCGGTGAACGCGATCATGTTCGCGCTGATGAGTGGCGACGTGCAGGCGCTGTCCAGCCAGTTCAACGTTGCGGCCAGCCGTGAAGGACAAGGCTGGCGGCTGCGCCTGACGCCGAAGTCGGCGATGCTGGCCAAGGCTTTCGAATCGCTGACCCTGCAGGGCGACCGCTACGTGCGCCAGGTCGAGATCGTGGAGGCCAACAAAGACCGCACGCAGATCCAGTTCAGCGCGTTGAGCGAGACGCCGGCCACGCTCAATGCCGACGAGGCCCGCCGCTTTGAGTGAGGCCGCGGCATCGAACGCACCGGACCGGTTGCGGCGCTGGTGGCACTGGCTGGGCATCGCCTGGCTGCTGGTGCTGCTGGTAATGGGTGCGCAGCAGTGGCGCCTGTGGAGCCAGCAATCGCGGATCGACACCGACATCCTCGCCCTGCTGCCGCAGGATGCACACGACCGCCTGTTGAGCGATGTCACCCGGCGCATTGCCGATGGCAGTTCGCGGCAGGTGGTGGTGCTGCTGGGCAGCAAGGACGGCGCCGCCGCCAAGCGTGCGCAGGCGGCTTTTGCCGCGGCCATGGCCAAGGACGCCGATCACGCCCTGCTGGTACCCAGCGGCTCGATCGAAGGCTGGTTCGATGAGGCGCGCGCGTTCTACGCGCCGTACCGTGACCGCCTGCTGACCCCGGCCCAGCGCGAGCAGCTGCAGGGCAGCGAGCCGGGCGCGCTGGCCGAACAGGCGTTGGCCGCGCTGTACGGCCCGATGGGCGCGCCGCGCCTGACCGACTGGCGGCAGGACCCGTTGTCGCTGTGGTCGCAATGGTGGCAGCAGCAGGCGCAGGGGTCGGGGCTGCGGTTGGGCGATGACGGCCTGCTTGAAGCCGAGGGCAGGCACTGGGCCGTGCTGCAGTTCGATACGCCCGGCTCGGCGTTCCAGCTGGACGGCGAGCGCCATCTCGATGGCCTGCTGGAACGCGCCGGGCAGGCCGCCACGGCAGCGGCGCCGGAGCTGGAAATCCTGCATGCCGGCGTGCCACTGCACGCCGAAGCGGCCGCGGTGCAGGCCAACCAGGAGATCAACACCATCGGTTGGGGGTCGCTGGCGGCGGTGCTGCTGCTGGTGTGGCTGGCATTCCGCTCGCTGCGGCCGATCCTGCTGGTCGCCGCCTCACTGCTGATCGGCTGTGGCGTGGCGCTGGCAGTGACCGTGCTGGTGTTCGGCAAGGTGCACGTGCTGACCCTGGTGTTCGGTGCATCGCTGGTGGGCGTGGCCGAGGATTACGGCATCCACTGGTTTGCCTCGCGCCAGGCCGAGCCGGCCGATCGTCGCTGGAAGCTGCTGCGGCATCTGCTGCCTGGCCTGTGGCTGGCCCTGCTGACCAGTGCGCTGGCCTACCTGGCATTGGGCCTGGCCCCGTTCCCGGGCCTGCGCCAGATGGCGCTGTTCTCGGTGGTCGGCCTGGCTGCCGCCTTCCTCACGGTGATCTTCTGGTTCCCGTGGCTGGATGGTGGCGAGATCCGCCAGACCCGCTTCTCGCAGTGGCTGGGCAACACGCTGGAGCGTTTCCCGCGCCTGCATGGCCGCCGCGCGGTGACGATGTTCGTGGTGATCACGCTGGCACTGTCTGCCATCGGCATCGCGCGCCTGCAGAGCAACGACGACCTGCGCAGCCTGCAGTCGTCGCCGCCGGCATTGATGGCGCAGCAGATCCGCCTGAGCCAGTTGCTGGGCATGCCCAGCCCGGCGCAGTTCTACCTGGTGCAGGGTGCCGATGCCGCGCAGCTGCTGCAGCGCGAAGAAGCGCTGACCGAACGCCTGCGTGTATTGGCCAACGGCAAGCGCATTGGTGGCTATCGCGCGATCAGCGATTGGCTGCCGTCGCCGTCGCGGCAGCAGGCCGATGCCGCGCTGACCGCGAAGGTGGAACCCGGCGTGCTGTCAGCCGTGTCCGAGGCCGTGGGCGAGCCGCTGCAGCGACCGCAGTTCGCGGCAGCGCCGCTCAGCGCCGAAGCCTTCCTGGCCTCGCCGGCCTCGCAGCCGTTCCGTCATCTGTGGGTGGGCGAGGTCGGTGGGCAGATGATCAGCGTGGTGATGGTCGATGACCTGTCGCGCGCCGATGCGCTGACCACCCTGCAGGGCGCGGCCGAAGGCCTGCCGGGTGTGCGCTGGGTGGACCGCACCGCCGACTTCTCCACGCTGCTGGGTCACTACCGCAAGCTGATGGGTGGGCTGCTGCTGGTCGGCATCGCGCTGGTGTTCGGCGCGCTGTGGCTGCGCTACCGCCGCCAGGCCTGGCGCGTGTTCGCGCCGACCCTGATTGCCGGTGCCTTGACCCTGGGCCTGCTGGGCCTGTTCGGCCAGCCGCTGCAGCTGTTCAACGTGCTGGCACTGATGCTGCTGCTGGGCATGGGCATCGACTACGGCATCTTCCTGATCGAGCACCGTGGCGATGCCAGCGCCTGGCTGGCAGTGTGCGTGGGCGCGGCCAGCACCTGGCTGTCGTTCGGCCTGCTGGGCCTGTCGCAGACCCCGGCGCTGCGCGCGTTCGGCCTGACCCTGCTGTTCGGCATCGGCCTGGTCTGGTTGATCTCGCCGCTGTTCCGGCCGCCGCCACATGACCTGCCGCCAGCTTGAACCTGTCTTCCGACTTCCTTCTTTCCACCTGATCGAGCAACAAGGACGCACCGATGAATACTGCTGTGGATGCTGTCGAACGTACTGAAATCCTGATCATCGGCGCGGGCCCGGCCGGCTCGGTGGCCGCGGCGATGCTGCGCCAGCAGGGCCGCCAGGTGCTGATGCTGGAGCGCCAGCAGTTCCCGCGCTTCTCGATCGGTGAAAGCCTGCTGCCGCAGAGCATGGAGTACATCGAAGCGGCAGGCCTGCTGCAGGACGTGGTCGAAGCGGGCTTCCAGCACAAGAACGGCGCCGCCTTCGTGCATGGCGAGGCGCGCACCGCGTTCGACTTCAGGAAGAAGTTCTCGCCAGGTTGGGGCACCACCTACCAGGTGCAGCGCGCCGACTTCGACAACGTGCTGGCGCGCGGCGCCGAACGCATGGGCACCACGCTGCGCTTCGGCGATGAAGTGCTTGCGGTCGAGCAGGGCGAGCAGCCGGCGGTGACCGTGCGCCGTCCGGACGGCAGCGAGTACCGCATCGAAGCCGATTTCATCCTCGATGCATCCGGTTTCGCACGCCTGCTGCCGCGCCTGCTGCAGCTGGAATCGCCGTCCAACTTCCCGGTGCGCGGCGCGATCTTCTGCCACGTGCGCGACAACATTCCGGCCGAAGCGGACTTCGATCGCAACAAGATCCTGATCACCACCCATCCCGAGCACATCGACGTCTGGTACTGGACGATCCCGTTCTCCAACGGCTGCTGCTCGCTGGGCGTGGTCGCCGAGCCGTCGTTCTTCGAACGCTACGAAGGCGACGACCTGCAGAAGCTGCAGGCCATCGTCGGCGAGGACCCCAACCTGACCCGGCTGCTGGCCAACGCCGAATGGGCGGTGCTGCCGGTGCGTCGCATCACCGGTTACTCGGCCAATGTCAGCTCGTTGTGGGGCCCGGGCTACGCCCTGCTGGGCAATGCCGGCGAGTTCCTTGACCCGGTGTTCTCCTCCGGCGTCACCATCGCCTTCAAGTCCGCGCAGCTGGCCAGCGAATGCCTGGCGCGCCGCTATGCCGGCGAAACCGTCGACTGGGAAGCTGAATTCTCGATCCCGCTGCGTGCCGGCGTGAAGACCTTCCGCCGCTTCGTTGAAAGCTGGTACGAGGGCGGCTTCCAGAAGATCATCTACCACCCGCAGCAGCAGCCCGAAGTACGCGACATGATCAGTTCCATCCTGGCCGGCTACGCCTGGGACACCAACAACCCGTATGTGGCCGACGAAAGCGGCCGCCGCATGCGCGTGCTGGAGCAGCTGTGCAGCGCCTGATCGCCCGTACCGCGGCCGTGCTGCTGTGCCTGCTGCTGGCCGCCTGTGCCGGCCGCATGCCCAAGCCATTGGTGGAACTGCCGCCGCTGCGCCTGTCGCCGGCCAGCCTGCCGGCGCCGCTGGCATTGCAGCAGCAGCTGCATTTCCGTTTCGGTACGCATGAGCGCGACCTGGATGCTCTGCTGGAAGCCGATGCGCAGCAGGTGCAGCTGGCGGTGCAGGCGATGGGCCAGACCGGCGTGCGCCTGCAGTGGGACGGCCAGCAGCTGACCCAGCAGCGCGCACCGTGGCTGCCGCCGCAGGTACGTGCCGAGCGTGTGCTGGATGACCTGCAGTTCGCGCTGTGGCCGACCGCGGCCATTGCCGCCGCGCTGCCGGCCGGCTGGCAGGTCAGCGATGACGGCCGGCAGCGCAGCCTGTCGCGCGACGGCACGGTGTGGCTGCAGCTGCAGCGCCTGGACGATGGCAGCGTGCAGTTGGACAACCGCGCCGAAGGCTATGCGCTGCGCATCGAATCGATCGACATGGCCGGGCAGGACCGATGAGTGCACCGATCTACCTGAACGACCTGGGCGTGGTCTGCGCGCTCGGCGATGGCCGCGCCGCGGTCGCGTCGGCGATGTTCGCCGATGTGCCGGGCGGGCTCAGCGACAACGACAGCCTGCTGCCGGGGCGCACCCTGGCGCTGGGAGAGGTGCGCACGCCACTGCCGGCGCTGGAGGACCTGCCGGTGGCCCTGCGCGGGCGCAACAACGCCCTGCTGGACGTGGCACTGGCGCAGATCGCACCAGCGGTGGCCGCCGCGATCGCCCGCCATGGTGCCGAGCGTGTGGCGGTGGTGCTGGGTACCAGCACCTCGGGCATTGGTGAATCCGAGCAGGCCCTGCGCACCCACGCCGAACAGGGCCAGTGGCCGCAGGGCTTCGATTACGCCCAGCAGGAAATGGGCACCGCCGCGCAGTTCGTGCGCCAGCGCAGTGGTGCACAGGGGCCGGCATGGACCCTGTCCACCGCCTGCTCGTCCAGCGCCAAGGCGCTGATGTCGGCCGCCCGGATGCTGCGCGCCGGCATCGTCGATGCGGTGATTGCCGGCGGTGCCGATTCGCTGTGCCGCTTCACCGTGGCCGGCTTCAGCGCGTTGGAATCGGTGTCGGCACTGCGCTGCAATCCGTTCTCGCAGCACCGCTCCGGCATCAACATCGGCGAGGGCGCCGCGCTGTTCCTGCTTACCCGCGAGCCGGGTCCGGTGTGCCTGGCCGGGTGGGGCGAATCGGCCGATGCCCATCACATGTCCGCCCCCGATCCGCAGGGGATGGGGGCCATCGACGCCCTGCAGCAGGCGCTGCTGCGCGCCGGCTGGGGCGCCGACGAAGTGGATTACGTGAACCTGCATGGCACCGCCACCGGGCACAACGATGCGATGGAAAGCCTGGCGGTCTCGCAGGTGCTGGGCAATGGCGTGCCGGCCAGTTCGACCAAGCCGCTGACCGGCCATACGCTGGGTGCCTCGGGCGCGATCGAGGCGGCGCTGTGCTGGATCCTGCTGGCCGAGAACCCACAGCAGCAGCTGCCGCCGCACTGGTGGGACGGCGTGCCCGACCCCGCACTGCCGGTGCTGCCGCTGGTCGCGCCGGGCTCCTGCCTGGCGCAGGCGCCGCGGCGGGTGCTGAGCAATTCGTTCGCCTTCGGCGGCAGCAATGCCGTGCTGGCACTGGAGCGTCGATGAACACGCTGTACGCGATCGAGGACGTGGTGCCGCACCGCCAGGACATGTGCCTGCTGGAGCGCATCACGCAGTGGGACCAGGACACCCTCGAGGCTGAACTGGTGGTGCCCGAATCCGGCCTGTTCGTGGAGAACGGCGAAGTGCCGGCGTGGGTCGGCATCGAATACATGGCGCAGGCCATCGCGGCCTGGGCCGGCTGCCGCGCGCGTGCGGCCGGCAAGCCGCCGCAGCTGGGCTTCCTGCTCGGCAGCCGCCGCTACAGCAGCGCGCGCAGCAGCTTCCCCAGCGGTTCGCGGCTGCGCGTACAGGCGCGCTGCGAGCTGTTGGGTGACAATGGATTGGGGATGTTCGCCTGCCGCATCCTGGCGGGCGAGGACGAATGGGCGACAGCCAACGTGTCGGTGTTCGAACCGGCCGACGCGATGGCCTATCTGGAGAGTGGACAGGCATGACAGGGAATCGAAGCGTGCTGGTGACCGGCGCCAGCCGGGGCATCGGCCGGGCCATCGCGCTGCGCATCGCGCGCGATGGCTTCGACGTGGTGGTGCATTGCCGCAGCCGCCTGGAAGAGGCACAGGCCGTGGTGGCCGAGATCCAGGCCATGGGCCAGCAGGCCCGCGTGCTGGCGTTCGACGTAGCCGACCGCGAGGCCGCACGCGCCGCGCTGGAGGCCGATGTCGAAGCGCACGGCGCGTACTACGGCGTGGTCTGCAATGCCGGCATCGCCCGTGATGGCGCCTTCCCGGCGCTGTCGGCGGAGGATTGGGACCAGGTCATCCACACCAACCTGGATGGCTTCTACAACGTGCTGCATCCGCTGATCATGCCGATGGTGCGGCGGCGCAAGCCGGGCCGCATCGTCACCCTGTCGTCGGTGTCCGGGCTGGCCGGCAACCGCGGCCAGGTCAATTACAGTGCCGCCAAGGCCGGCATCATCGGTGCCACCAAGGCGCTGGCGCTGGAACTGGCCAGCCGCCAGATCACCGTCAACTGCGTGGCCCCGGGCCTGATCGAGACCGAAATGCTCAACGATGAAGTGATCGAACACGCGCTCAAGCTGATTCCCGCCGGCCGCGTCGGTCGTCCCGACGAAGTGGCGGCCACGGTGGCGTTCCTGCTGTCCGAGCCGGCCGGCTACATCACCCGCCAGGTGATCTCGGTGAACGGAGGCATGCTCTGATGGCTGCCGATCGTCGCGTGGTGGTCACCGGTGCCGCTGCCATCAGTCCGCTCGGCCACGACTGGCCGACCATCGAAGCGCACCTGCGCAGCTGCTGCAATGCCGTGCGCACGATGCCCGAATGGGATGTCTATGCCGGCCTGAACACCAAGCTGGCCGCGCCGGCGCAGGACTTCGAGCTGCCGCCGAACTACAACCGCAAGACCACCCGCTCGATGGGCAAGGTCGCGATCATGTCGGTGCGCGCCACCGAGGTGGCACTGCGCGAGGCTGGCCTGCACGAGCACCCGGTGCTGCGCAGTGGCCGCACCGGCGTGGCCTACGGCTCGTCCTCGGGCAGCCACGAGGCCACCGGTGAATTCGGCCGCATGCTCAACGAGTTCACCACCGACGGCATCAGTGCCACCACCTACCTGAAGATGATGAGCCACACCGCGCCGGTCAACATCGGTGTGTTCTTTGGTTTGTCCGGGCGCGTCTACACCACCTCCAGTGCCTGCACCTCGGGCAGCCAGGGCGTGGGCGCGGCCTACGAAGCGATCCGCAGCGGCAAGCAGACGGTGATGGTGGCTGGCGGTGCCGAGCAGCTCGATGCCACTGCCGCGGCAGTGTTCGACACCCTGTTCGCCACCAGCGTGCGCAATGATGCGCCGCAGACCACGCCGCGCCCGTTCGATGCCGGCCGCGATGGCCTGGTGCTGGGCGAGGGTGCCTGTACGCTGATCCTGGAAGACCTGGAGCACGCGCAGGCACGTGGTGCCACCATCCTTGCCGAAGTGGTCGGCTACGGCACCAACAGCGATGGCCAGCACGTCACCCAGCCCAGCGCCGACACCATGGCCCAGGCCATGCGCCTGGCGCTGGAGGATGCCGGGCTGGACGCGGCGCAGATCGACTACGTCAACGCCCACGGCACCGCCACCGACCACGGTGACATCGCCGAGACCCAGGCCACCGCGCAGGTGTTCGGCAGCCGCATGCCGATCAGCTCGCTGAAGAGCTACGTCGGCCACATGCTGGGCGCCTGTGGTGCGTTCGAGGCCTGGATGAGCATCGAGATGATGCGCGCCGGCTGGTTCGCGCCCACGCTGAACCTGGCCGAGGTCGATCCACGCTGCGGCCAGCTCGACTTCATCACCGGGCAGGGCCGTGAACTGCAGGCCGAGTACGTGATGAGCAACAACTTCGCCTTCGGTGGCATCAACACCTCGCTGGTGTTCCGCCGCTGGCGCGAGTGATCCACCGCCCCACCGCCGCTGTTCCCGCAACCTACCCGCACCCTCGACAAGGAGATGTTCCGATGCGCCGCACTCTCATGATCGCCACCGCCACCACGCTGCTGGCCCTGGCCTCCACCGCTTCTGCCCGCGATACCCGCGTGGAGCAGTCCCTGCAGGAACTGGTCAGTTCGCAGGCTGCCAAGGACGCCGGCATCGACGGCAGCGTCCGCTTTTACCTGGCCGGCCAGCCGGTCAGCGTGCAGCAGCGCCTGGGCGAAGACGTGACCAACAAGAAGACCAACGCCGCCAACAAGAGCGATGCCGAGGCCTGCCGCTGGGTCGCGCTGTCGGCGCTGCGCGCGCTGCAGGACGGTGCCAAGTCGCGCGGCGCCAACGCCGTGGTCGACATCGTCAGCTACTACAAGAAGAACGAGTTCAAGAGCAGCACCAACTACGAATGCTATGCCGGTGCGATCCTCGCCGGTGTCGCGCTGAAGGGCACCTACGCCAAGGTCAAGTAAGCGCCCGTGTGGCGGCGGCGTTGGCTGAACGCCGCCGCCACATTGCTGAATCCCGCCGGGGAAACGCCGCCGATCACGCCGCCATCGTCGGCTGACGGCTTTCCCCGGTGTCGGCTTTCCGACACAATCATGGCTCTTCCCGGGTTATCGTCCCGCGGACATGCACGCCTACGTCTATAAAAGCCAACTCAAGCCGGACACCTACGTCTACGTTCCCCGTCGCGATGATTTCAGCGCGCTGCCTGCGCCGCTGCTCACCTCGCTGGGGACGCTCGCCTTCGTCCTGGACGTGGCCCTGGATGCCCAGCGCCGCCTGGCCCAGGCCGATCCGGACAAGGTCCGCAGCGAAATGAGCGAGCGCGGGTTCTACCTGCAGGTGCCGCCATCGGTGGCCAGCCTGATGCCGCGCCACTATGACTGACACGTCCCGTCCGCGCGCCCTGTCGATCGCCTTCGCCGTGGGTGCCGTGCTGGCGCTTGGCGCCGCCGTGGGCGGCGTTCCGGGTGCCATCCTTGCTGCACTGGCGCAGCCGGCGTTCGCGCTGGGTGTGTCGTGGTGGCGTCGCAGCCGCGCGCTGCTGCCGCTGAAGATCGTCGCGCGCCAGGACCTGCCGGCGCTGCTGGCATTGTGGACGGCAGCGCCGCTGTTGCTGGCGCTGCTGCTGGCCTGGCCGCTGGCGGCGCTGCGTGACAGCGGCAGCCTGGCCGCGGTGCTGGGCCTGAGCGTGCTGGTCAGTGCCGGCCTGCTGGCGGCCTGGCGCACCTGGCCGCTGTGGAACGATGTCGAACGCCTGGATGGCAATCTCGCCCAGCATTGGCAGGCACTGGCCGGACGCGACCTGACCGCCTGGCGCGGTCTCGGTGTCGCCGCGCTGGTGATCGCGCTGGCCGCGCTGGTGGTGCTGCCGGCCTGGCCGGGCCTGTTGCCGGAAGGCGCGCGCTGGCCCGCCGCGCTGGCGGTGGTGCTGCTGTCTCCCGTGCTGCACCTGCTGCTGCAGCGGGTGGCGCCGGCACCCTTGGTGTCGCTGCGCGCGAGCCCGTTGGCCAGCGCCGGCAACGAGCACGAACCGATGTTCGCCGCTGCGGCCGAAACCGCGCCGCTGGAGGCGATGGCGCCGCAGGAGCTGACCCCGGCCCTGTATGAAGCCGCCCGCCATGGCCGCATCGACCGTGGCCTGCAGCTGCTGCAGGCCGGTGCCGATCCGTATGCGCTGCCGGACCCGAACTGGCGCGACCAGCGCAGCCTGGCGGTGCTGGCCGCGGTGCTGCCGGACCTGCGCCTGCTGCGCGAACTGATCGCCCGCGGCGTCGATGTGAATGCGCCGCACCGGGGCATGACCCCGCTGCTGGCCGCCACCCGCGACAGCTGGCACGGCCGTCCCGAAGCGGTGATGACCCTGCTCGCCAACGGTGCCGATTCGCGTGCCATCGACAGCGATGGCAACACCCCGCTGCACCATGCGGCGCGCAGTTCCGACCCGGGCGTGGCCGCGCTGCTGCGCGATGCCGCCGCCGAAGTCGACGCGCTGAACAACGAGGGCTGGTCGCCGCTGGCCGTGGCCTGCCAGGTCGGCAACTGGCGCCTGGCCCGCTTCCTGCTCGAACGCGGTGCGCGCAGCGAACCGGCCGAGGGTACGCCGGTGCTGCTGGCCGCCGCCGCCACCGAAGACGACGATCCGGCCGGCGTGCAGCTGCTGCTCAAGCACAAGGCGCGGGCTGACGCGCGTGATCGCCAGCGCCGCAGCGCGCTGCATGAGGCCGCACTGGCTGGCCACGTCGAGATCATCGGCGTGCTGCTGGGTGCCGGTGCCAATCTGGAAGCGCGCGATGCGCTGGGCCGTACGCCGTGGCTGGAAGCGGCCCGTGCCGGCCGCGCTGCCGTGGTCGAGCATCTGCTGCCGCACAAGCCGGATCTGGTTGCGGTGGACGGCGAAGGCCGCAATGCGGTGCAGCTGGCGGCGATGGCCGAGGATGTCTCGCCATTGCTGATCAAGCGCCTGGTCGAGCTGGGCATCGCCGCCGATGCCACCGATCCGGTTGGCCGCCGTGCGGTGGACTACGCCGCCGAAGCCGGTCGCTGGGCGATTGTGGCCCTGCTGGACCCGTCCTATCCGTTGCCGGCCGCCGTCAGTGATGGCCTGGCCGAGCGCGGCGAAGCCGCCAGCGCCAGTGGCCTGCTGCCGGACCGTCCGCCGCTGACCCTGCTGCGCGAAGCGCTGGGCTTCGGCAACACCGATGGCATGGCCGCGCTGGCCAAGCTGTGCCAGCCGGAAGAACTGGGTGGCCTGCTGCTCGATCCGGAACTGGCACTGGAGCCGCGTGCGGTCGATTGGCTGCTGGGCCACGGCGCCGATCCCTACGTGCGTGACGCCTGCTCCGACACGCCGATGTTCGCGCTGCTGTCGCGCGGCATCGATGCGGTGCCGGCGCTGCAGGTCATGCTGCAGCGCGGCCTGTCGCCGGCCGGACGCGGTGGCCTGGCGCGCTTCCTTGCCGCCTGCGCACAGCACGATCAGGCGGCCCGTGGCCTGGAGCAGCTGGCGCTGGAACTGCTGGAACGTGGTGCCGATCCGTTCGCGGCCTCGCCGGCGGGTGACCCGCCGTTGTCGCTGGCAGTGCGCCTGGGCTGGCTGCGCCTGCAGCAGGCCCTGCTCAAGGCCGGTGTCGATCGTGAAGCGCGTGACAGCCATGGCATGACCGCATTGCATCTGGCCACCGCATTGGCCCGCGAAGGCGCGCTGAAGCTGCTGGTGCAGCACGGTGCCTCGCCGGAAGCACGTGCCGCCGATGGGCAGACGCCGCTGGGCGTGGCGCTGTCGATCGGTCGCCGTGACCTGGCCGACTGGCTCGACTGGCGGGTGTGGCCGTTGCCGCGCCGCACCCTGCGCGAGGCCGATCTGCCGGCCGCTGCGATGGCCGGTGACGTCGATGCGGTGCGCCGCCTGATCGATCTGGGATTTGCCGTCGACGCAGTCGACGCACAGGGCTGCACCGCGCTGCTGCGTGCGGCCGGTGGTGGCCATCTGGCAGTAACCGACCTGCTGCTGGCACGCGGCGCCGATCCGCAGCACGCCGCTGCCAGTGGCGCGACGCCGCTGTCGGCGGCGGTCAGCATGCGCCAGGTGGACATCGTTTCGGCCCTGCTCGACGCCGGTGCCAAGCTGGAACACCGCCTGCCGGGCGGCGTGACCGTGCTGATGCTGGCCTCGGCGCTGGGCCTGCCGGACATCGTCGCGCGCCTGCTCACCGCCGGTGCCGACGTGCATGCCGGTGACGCGCAGCAGCTGGGCCCGCTGCACTGTGCCGCGCTGTACGGTTTCAGTGCCCGCGACCGCTCGCGCCTGCTGGCCCTGCTCGACACCCTGCTGCTGGCCGGTGCCGAACCGGACCAGGCCGCTGCCGGTTCGGTCACGCCGCTGCTGCTGCTGCTGGGTGCGCGTGCCGAGCCGGGTACCGCCTGCGACGAGCAGGTGGTGATGGCGGCGGTGGAACGCCTGCTGGATGAGGACGTGAGCCTGGACGTGCGTGATCCGCGCGGTTTCGGCCCGCTGCACCTGGCCGCGCTGCATGGTCTGCCGCTGCTGGTGCAGCGCCTGCTGCGCGCCGGTGCCGATCCGGAAGTGCGCGACAGCCTCAACCGCAGCCCGCGCGAGATCGCGGTGATGCGGGGCTTCATCGACGTGGCCGGCGAGTTCGAGCCGCGCGTGCCTGGCGTCTCGTCGATGGCGCGGTTCCTGCGCGACAACGGCTGATCGGGACCCAGTAGATCCACGCCATGCGTGGATGATCGTGTCCGGAATCCAAAGCATCCACGCATGGCGTGGATCTACTGCCGGAATCCGCAGTGGGTAGTGCCGGCCGCTGGCCGGCAACCTCATGAAACCACCGGAATTTCGAGGCTGCCGGCCAGCGGCCGGCACTACCGCAATCTGTGGTGGGTGCCGACCGTTGGTCGGCACGCCTACTTGCCGTCGCTTTCCGCGTCGGCCTCGAACAGGTGCATCAGGTCGTTGCGTGCATCGCGCGAGGTCTGGATCACCGCAGCCTCGTCGTCGTACACCAGGTACTGGTCGCGCAGCAGCTGCTCGTCGTGCTCACGGAAGCGCTGCACGTGGCGTTCAGCCACTTCAGGTGCAACACCCAATGCAGTCAGCACGCGCCCGCTCATTTCCAGGCTGGTGCCGAACACTTCGCGGAACGGCTCAGCCGACATGTCCATCAGGCGCCACGCATGCTGGCGGTTGCGTGCGCGCGCCAGCACCTTCGCGTCCGGGTACAACCGGCGCACCATGCGCACCGCGCGCAGGTTGGTCTCCGGGTCGTCCACGGTGATCACGAACACATCGATGTGCTCGCCGCCGGCCGCGCGCAGCATCTCCGGCCGGGTCGGGTCGCCGTAGTACAGCTGGTTGCCGAAGCGGCGCAGGTCGGCCACGGTATCGGGGTTCGCTTCCAGTGCCACGAACGGCACCTTCTGCGCGGTCAGCAGGCGCGCGATGACCTGGCCGAAGCGGCCCATGCCGGCAATCAGCACCTTCGGCCGGTTGTCCGGCGCCACCTTGTCGGCCTCGGCTGCCTCGCGCGGCGTTGCCTTCTCCTGGCCGAGCAGCTTGAGCAGCGCGATCATCAGCAGTGGCGTGATCGCCATCGACAGGCCGACGATCGCCACCAGGCGGTCATGGTTGGCGTTGCCCAGCAGGTGCGCGCGCTGCGCTTCGTTGAACACCACGAAGGCGAACTCGCCGCCCAGCCACAGCACGCTGCCCAGTAGCAGCGAGTGCCGTGAACTGAGCTTTGCGATGCGCCCGATCACGTACAGCAGGCTGAATTTGACCACCAGCAGGATCGCCACGCCGGCGGCGATCAGCCACGGCTCGGCAACGATGCGGTCGAGGTCGATGCCCATGCCCACCGCAATGAAGAACAGGCCCAGCAGCAGCCCCTTGAACGGCTCGATCTGCGCTTCCAGTTCGTGCCGGAACTCCGAATCGGACAGCAGCACGCCGGCCAGGAACGCGCCCAGGCTGGGGCTGAGGCCGGCCTCCTGCATGAACCAGGCGGTGCCCAGCACCACCAGCAGTGCGGTCGCGGTGAATACTTCCGGGCTGCGGGTACGCGCGATGATGCCGAACACCCTGCGCAGCACCGGTCGCCCGCACAGGATCACCACCGCCAGCGCGCCGAGGGCCACGGCGGCGTCTTCCCAGCGCAGGGTCTCGTTCTTTACCCCGCCCAGCAGCGGGATGGCCGCCAGCAGCGGAATCGCGATCAGGTCCTGGAACAGCAGGATGGCGAACCCGAGCCGGCCATGGTCGCTGTTGATCGCCTTGTGTTCTGACAGCAGCTGCAGGCCGACCGCGGTGGACGACAGCGCCAGTGCCACGCCCACCACCAGTGCGCTCTTCCATTGGAAATGGTCGAGCAGCAGCAGGCCGCCCAGCACCAGCCCGGACAGCGCCACCTGTGCCGCACCGGCACCAAACACCGAGCGCCGCATCACCTTCAGGCGGGCCGGCGACAGTTCCAGACCGATCACGAACAGCAGCATCACCACGCCGATCTCGGCGGCGCCGAGGATGCGGTCGGCGTCCTGCACAAAGCCCAGCCCGTCCGGGCCCAGCACCACACCGGCCGCCAGATAGCCCAGCACCGCGCCGAAGCCGAACTTCTTGAACACCGGCACGGCGATGACCGCCGCCAGCAGCAGCACCAGGGCCAGTTCCAGACCACCGCTATGCATGGGAATACCTGGTCATCGGAGAAGCCCGCGGTGCGTCCGTTCGGGTGGGGGAAGGGGAGGCGAGTGCCACCGCGTCATTATGCGCGCCGGCCCGTGTATGCACGAGAACAACCTGCCGGGCAGGCGCCCTGCGCAAGGCTGCCGGGTTGACCTGCATGGCCCACGGGTCCAGACTGCCCGCCGCTGGCGGCGCGTCCGTCGGCATACGCATCCCGGAGTCCCCAACCCATGTCCAGCGACAGTAGAAGTCGACCTCGTTCGACGCCAGCGATGGCCACCGCCTGACATCGGGACGGTTTGCCTGCGTTGGCGTTGCGCGAGGTCGCACCCCCACAAGGCAAAACCGATGAACCAGAAGCAATTGCTGCGCCCGGTGGCCGATGCCGCCGCACTGGCCGCACCGCTGGCGAACTACAACACCGCCGACGCGGTGGAATTCCTCAATACGCTGGAACTGACCCGCGCCGCGGAAACGCTGGCGGCGCTGCCGTTGCCGCGCGCGGTGAAGATGCTGGAAGCGCCGGAGCTGCACCGCAGTGGCGAACTGGTGGCCGCGCTGCCGCCGGCGCGGGCTGCGGCGCTGCTGGGACTGATGGCCGATGACCGCGCCACCGACATCGTCCACGAGCTGGATGAGGAAGAACGCGCGCGGCTGATACCGCTGCTGGGCACCGACGCCCGCCAGGCCATCCAGAAGCTGCTCAGCTACCCACCGAACACTGCCGGTGCGCTGATGACCACCGAGTATGTGGCGGTGCCTGCCAGCTGGACCGTGGCGCAGACCCTGCAGCACATCCGCCAGGTCGAGCGCACCCGCGAGACGGTGTACGCGATCTACGTGCTGGACCCAGCCAGCCAGCAGCTGCAGCAGGTAGTGACCATGCGCCGGCTGATCACCGGCCTGCCCGAGGAATCGATCCTGGATGTGGCCCAGGTCAATCCGCCGGTGACGGTGGATGCGCTGATGGACCAGGAGGAAGTGGCACGGCTGATCCGCCGCCACGACCTGCTGGCGATCCCGGTGGTCGACGCGCAGCAGCAGATGCTCGGCATCGTCACCGTGGACGACGTGCTCGATGCGCTGATCGAGGAATCCACCGAGGACGCGCACAAGTTCGGCGGCATGGAGGCACTGGACAAGCCGTACATGCAGATCGGCTTCTTCGAGATGCTGCGCAAACGCGCCGGCTGGCTGAGCGTGCTGTTCCTGGGTGAGATGCTGACCGCGAGCGCGATGCAGCACTACGAGGATGAACTGGCGCGCGCCGTGGTGCTGACCCTGTTCATTCCGCTGATCATGAGTTCGGGCGGCAACTCCGGCTCGCAGGCCACCTCGCTGCTGATCCGCAGCCTGGCACTGCGCGAACTGCGCCTGCGCGACTGGTGGAAGGTGGCCCTGCGCGAAGTGCCCACCGGCATGGTGCTGGGCGCGATTCTCGGCTGCCTGGCCATCGTGCGCATCGTGATCTGGCAGCTGGGCGGCCTGCACGACTACGGCGAGCACTGGATCCTGCTGGCGATCACCATCGGCGCGGCGCTGGTCGGCATCGTCACCTTCGGCTCGCTGTCCGGCTCGATGCTGCCCTTCATCCTGAAACGGCTCGGCTTCGACCCGGCCAGCGCTTCGGCGCCGTTCGTGGCCACCCTGGTGGACGTGACCGGCCTGGTGATCTACTTCAGCATCGCCGCGATGATCCTGCACGGCACGCTGCTGTAAGCCGGAACCATCGTGCTCCGGTAGGTGCCGACCTTGGTCGGCATG
This sequence comes from Stenotrophomonas sp. 71799_Sma, assembly GCF_056482505.1. Classification (NCBI taxonomy): domain Bacteria; kingdom Pseudomonadati; phylum Pseudomonadota; class Gammaproteobacteria; order Lysobacterales; family Lysobacteraceae; genus Stenotrophomonas; species Stenotrophomonas sp. 71799_Sma. Next base: position 4,707,622 of record NZ_CM151202.1, on the reverse strand, counting down.
CAGAACAAAAAGGGGACGGAGGGGATTAAGTCGTTTAAGGCACATGAGGCACAAACGACTTAATCCCCTCCGTCCCCTTTTTTGGGTACCGTAGGCGCATGAGTACCTACCACCTGCAGTCTGTGTTCCGTCCGCAGTCGGTCGCGGTGATCGGCGGCAGCCCGCGCGAGCGCTCGGCCGGGCGCGCGGTGATGCGCAACCTGCGCGGCACCGGCTTCCCCGGCAAGGTGGCCTGGATCAACCCGCGACACGCCGAGATCGATGGCATCCGCACGGTCAAGCGGTTGAAGGACCTGGACTGGGTGCCCGAGCTGGTGGTGATCACCGCACCGGCGGCGATCGTGCCGCAGGTGATACGCACCGCCGCCGAGCGCGGCGTGCAGGCCGCGATCATCCTCACCGCGCATCTGGGCGAAGGCCCGGGCTCGTTGTCGGAACAGGTGGAAACGGTGGCGCGCAAGCACGGCCTGCGCATCCTTGGCCCGCACTGCCTGGGCGTGATCGCACCGCATGCGCGGCTCAATGCCAGCATCGCCGCGCACTTCCCGCAGGCCGGCGACCTCGCGCTGATCTCCGAATCCTCGGCGATTGCGGCGGCGCTGGTGGAATGGGGTGTGGCGCGCTCGGTCGGCTTCTCCGCCGTGGTCTCGCTGGGCGACACGATGGACGTCGACTTCGGCGACCTGCTCGACTACTTCGCCACCGACTACCGTACCCGCGCCATCCTGCTCTATGTCGAGCAGATCAAGGATGCGCGCAAGTTCATGTCGGCCGCGCGTGCCGCCGCGCGTGCCAAGCCGGTGGTGGTGGTGAAGTCCGGCCGTGCCGAGCGCGTGCAGCCGGGCAGCCGCGATACCCATGTGCAGGCCCTGGCCCGCGCCGATGATGTGTACGGTGCTGCCTTCAACCGCGCCGGCCTGCTGCGCGTGGGGGCGCTGGACGAGCTGTTCACCGCCGCCGAATCGCTGGGTCGGTTGGGGACGTTCCCCGGTCGCCGCCTGGCCATCCTCAGCAACGGTGGTGGTGTGGGTCGCCTTGCGGTGGACCAGCTGATCGCATTGCGTGGCACGCTGGCCAACCTGTCCGACAGCACCATCGAGAAACTCGACGCGGTGCTGCCGCAGGGCTGGTCGCGCAGCAATCCGGTCGACATCGTGGTCGACGCCGATGGTGATCGCTATGCCGCGGCCATCGAAGCGCTGCTGGCCGACAACGAGAATGACGCGGTGATGGTGGTGAACGTGCCGACCGCGTTCACCTCATCGGCGGACGCGGCGCAGGCGCTCACCCGCACACTCGGCCTGCGCCCGCGCCATCACCGCGACAAGCCGGTATTCGCGGTGTGGCTGGGCAACGACGACCAGGCCACGGCCACGCTCAACGCGGCACGCGTCCCGACCTACCCGACCGAGGCCGAAGCCGTACGTGGCTTCCAGCACCTGGTGCGCTACCGCGAAGCGCAGAACGCGTTGATGGAAACGCCGCCCAGCCTGCCGCAGGATTTCAGTGTCGACACGGCCGCCGCGCGCGCACTGGTCGATGCCGCGCTGGCCAACGGCCAGCAGTGGCTGGACCCGCTGGCCACCCATGAACTGCTCAAGGCCTATGGCATTCCGTCCGCGCCGGTGATGCATGCGCGCGATGCGCACGAAGCGATGGATCTGGCGCAGCCGCTGCTGGAGCGCGGTGCCACGGTCGCACTGAAGATTCTCTCGCCGGATATTCCGCACAAGTCGGAAGTGGATGGCGTGCGCCTCAACCTGGCCACGCTGCCGGCGGTGCAGAGCGCGGCCAACGCGATCCTGTCGCGCGCACGCCAGCTGCGGCCGGATGCACGCATTGATGGCCTGCTGGTACAGCCGACCATCGTCCGCCCGAAGGCGCGCGAACTGATCGTCGGCATCGCCGATGACGCGACGTTCGGTCCGGTGATCGTGGTCGGTCGCGGCGGCACTGCCGTCGAAGTGATCAACGACAAGGCACTGGCGCTGCCGCCGCTGGACCTGCGCCTGGCCCATGAGCTGATCGGCCAGACCCGCGCCTCGCGCATCCTCAAGGCTTACGGTGACGTGCCGGCGGCTGACGAGCGCGCACTGGCGCTGGCGCTGGTGAAGCTGGCACAACTGGCTGCCGATATCCCCGAAGTGCGCACGCTGGACATCAACCCGCTGCTGGTCGACGGCAAGGGCATCCTCGCCCTCGATGCCCGCGTAGCGGTGGCACCGTCGCGCATTCTGCACAAGGGCCGCGGCCATCCGCGTTTCTCTGTGTTCCCGTACCCGAAGGAGTGGGAGCGCACCATCGAGCTGTCCGATGGCGGCCGTGCCTTCGTGCGCCCGGTGCGGCCGGAGGACGACGCACTGTTCCGTGCGTTCTTCGCCCGCGTCAGTGACGAGGATCTGCGCCTGCGTTTCTTCCAGTCGGTGAAGCACTTCAGCCACGAGTTCATCGCGCGCCTGACCCAGCTCGATTACGCACGCTCGATCGCGCTGGTGGCGATCGAACCGCGCAGCGGCGAAATGCTGGGCGCGGTACGCCTGCACGCCGATGCCGATTACCACCGTGGCGAGTACGGCATCCTGATCCGTTCGGACCTGAAGGGCCACGGCATCGGCTGGCGGTTGATGGCGATCATGATCGAGTACGCCAAGTGGCTGGGCCTGGACGTGGTCGAAGGCCAGGTGCTGCGCGAGAACAGCACCATGCTGGCGATGTGCCAGAGCCTGGGCTTCAAGACCAGGCTGGATCCAGACGATCCGACGGTGATGATGGTGACCCTGCCGGTGCAGCAGGTCGAGGTGCCGGCACCGGACTTGTAGAGTCGAGCTTGCTCGACTGTCGCCATCGGGAAGCAGTCGAGCAAGCTCGACTCTACGGCCAGGTTAGCGGAGGGGCTCCACCACCACCGCCGTGCCATAGCACAGCACCTCGGTCAGCCCGGTCATCACATCGGTGGCGTCGTAGCGCATGCCGATGATGGCGTTGGCGCCCAGCTGCCGCGCGTGCTTGACCATGTCGCGGTAGGTTTCCTCGCGAGCCTGTTCGCACAGTTCGGTGTAGATGGTGATGTTGCCGCCGAAGATCGTCTGTATACCGCCGAGGAAATTGCCGACGATCGAGCGCGAGCGCACGGTGATGCCGCGGACCACACCCAGATTGCGCACGACGCGATGGCCGGGCAGCTCGAAGGCGGTGGTGACCAGCGCATCGTCGAAGCGCAGCGCGGGCGGGGAAGGGGAGCCGCTGTTGTAGGGGTCTGCCATGGTCGCGTCCGTGTCGTTGCTTTCTGTAGAGTCGAGCCATGCTCGACTGGCTGTGGCGCAGTCGAGCATGGCTCGACTCTACAACGCAGCCGCCCGTTGCGGCATGGCTCCGTCACCGTGATGGCGCGACAATACCCCCATGACCAACCGTATCCCCCTGTTGCTACTGCCCGGCCTGCTCAACGATGCCGAGCTGTGGCGCTCACAGCTGGCTGACCTGGCCGACATCGCCGATTGCACGGTGGGCGACCAGACCCGCGGTGAAACCCTGCAGGGCGTGGCCGAAGACGTGCTGGCTCAGGCGCCGGAGCGCTTTGCGCTGGCAGGTTTCTCGCTGGGCGGCTTCGTCGCCCAGCAGATCCTGCGCATCGCGCCGGAACGTGTGCTGCAGCTGGCGCTGATCGATACCTCGATCCATGCCGATTCGCCGGAACGTGCCGAGCAGCGCCGCAGCCAACGTGCCAGCGTGCGCTTGCCGGGAAAATTCCACGGCTTCGGTGACGCGTTGATGCGCAGCTACATCGATGCCTCGCGGCTGGACGACTACGTGCTGGTGCAGCGTGTGCGCGACATGACCGGGCGGTTGGGCGCCGAAGTGTTCCTGCGCCAGAGCGCGCTGGAGCGCCGCGACGGCCATGACGTGCTGGCCGGCTACCGCGATCCGCTGCTGATCGTCTGCGGTGCGAACGACCGCATCACGCCGCTGGCGGTGAGCGAGGAGATGCACGCCCTGGTGCCGCACTCGCAGCTGGTGGTGGTGCCCGATTGCGGGCACCTGGCACCGATGGAAAAGCCGGACGAGGTCAGTGCGGCCATGCGTGGGTGGTTGCTGCAAGGCGAGGGATAGCGCTGCCTTGGGTAGGTGCCGACCCTGGTCGGCACGATGTGTCATCGACTGACCAGAGGCCAGTGCCGACCATGGTCGGCACCTACGATTCCGATACGTAACCCCAGTTGGGATCAATCCCAGGCCGGGGCAATCCCTTCCGGATTCGCGAGGCGATGGCCGCGATCCAGCTTGGCGATCTGCGCCATGTCTTCGTCGGTCAGGCGTACGGCCGCTGCTTCCAGGTTGGCTGCCAGGTTTTCGCGCTTGGTCGACGACGGAATGACCGAGAAGCCCTGCTGCAGCGCCCACGCCAGCGCAACCTGCGCCGGCGTAGCCTGGTGACGGCCGGCAATGGCCTGGATCACCGGGTCCTTCAGCACTTCGCCATAAGCCAGACTCATGTAGGCGGTGATGTGGATGCCGTTGTCCTGCAGGAACTTCACCAGCAGGCGGTTCTGCAGGTACGGGTGGATCTCGATCTGGTTGGTGGCGATGGCTTCGGCGCCGAGGATCTCGATCGCCTTGCGGGTCTGCGCGATGGTGAAGTTGGAGATGCCGATCTCGCGGGTCAGCCCCTGCGCCTTGGCCTCGGCCAGTGCCGGCAGGTATTCCTCCATCGGCACGTCGACCTTGTCATTCGGTGACGGCCAGTGGATCAGCGCCAGGTCGACGCGGTCGGTGCGCATCTTCTCGAGGCTGGTACGCAGGCTGGCCAGCAGCGCATCGCGCTTGAACTCGGTGATCCACACCTTGGTGGTCAAGTACAGATCATCACGCGGCACGCCCGACTCGGCGATGGCCTGGCCGACTTCGGCTTCATTGCCGTAGATCTGCGCGGTATCGATGGCGCGGTAGCCGACCTCCAGCGCATTGCGCACCGAGTCGATCACGGTCTGGTCTTTGAGGCGGAAGGTGCCGAGACCGAAAGCGGGGACAGTCATGGGAAGCTCCAACGGGGGAAGGGAGTAGCAGAGGGAAGAGGGTAGGACAGGCACCGTATGCATGCCGGCAACGGTGCATTGCATGGATCAATGCGCGGTGGCGGCAATGCCGTCGGCGCGGTGGTCGACGCCATCGCGGCGGTCGAGGCGGCCACTGAGCACGGTCAGCGCGTAGGCCAGCACGACCACCAGCGCGCCCAGCCAGGGCGTATGCATCAGGCCGATGTGCTCCACCACCAGGCCGCCCAGCGAGGCGCCCAGGGCGATGCCGACGTTGAACGCGGCGATGTTCAGGCCCGAGGCCACGTCGGTGGCCTGCGGTGCATAGCGCTGCGCCTGCTTGACCACGTAGACCTGAAGGCCGGGCACGTTGCCGAACGCTACCGCACCCAGCGCCAGCACCGTCAGCAGCATCAACCAGGTGTTGTAGGCAGTGAACGTGAGCACGAACAGCACTAATGCCAGCAGTCCGAAGATGCGCTTCAGTGCGGGCACCGGGCCCATGCGGTCGGCCATGCGCCCGCCCCACAGGTTGCCGATCGCCACTGACACGCCGTACACCAGCAGCACCAGGCTCACGGCGTTGGCCGGAAGGCCGGTGACGTCCTGCAGGATCGGCGCCAGATAGGTGAAGGCCAGGAAGGTGCCACCGTAGCCCAGCGCGGTCATCGCATAGACCAGCAGCAGGCGTGGCTGGCCGAGCACGGCCAGCTGCTGGCGGAGGCTGGCCGGCGGACTCTGCGGCAGGGTGCGCGGTACGAACAGCAGCGCGCCGATCAGGGCGACCACGCCGAGGCCGGCCACCGCCAGGAAGGTCGCGCGCCAGCCCAGATGCTGGCCGATGAAGGTGCCCAGCGGCACGCCGGTCACCAGTGCCACGGTCAGGCCGGTGAACATGATGGCGATCGCGCTGGCTGCCTTCTCCTTCGGTACCACGGCGGTGGCGATGATCGCGCCGATCGAGAAGAACACGCCGTGCGCCAGGCCGGTCAGGATGCGGGCGATGATCAGCGAGGTATACCCGGGTGCCATCCAGGCGACGACATTGCCGAGCGTGAACAACACCATCAGCGCCACCAGCAGTTGCTTGCGCGGTACGCGTCCGGTCAGCGCAGTCAGCACCGGCGCGCCGATGGCCACGCCCAGCGCGTACAGCGAGACCAGCAGGCCGGCCGAGGGCAGGCTGACCTGCAGGTCTCCGGCGATGGTCGGGATCAGGCCGACGATGACGAATTCGGTGGTGCCGATGGCGAAGGCACCGAGGGTCAACGCCAGCAGGGCGAGGGGAATGCCACGGGTCATGACAGGGTCCAGCAGGAGGAAGAGGCTGCGCAGTCTGCGCCGCCGACCTTTGCCGAAAAACCGGTCTTCACGTCAATCACTATTGCCGTGCAGTCAATAATAGGGACATGAAGACCACTCTAGATGAAATGCAGGCGTTCCTTTCGGTGATCGACAGCGGCTCGATCAGTGCCGCCGCCGAGCAGCTGGGGCAGACACCCTCGGGCGTGAGCCGCGCGCTGGGGCGGCTGGAGGACAAGTTGGGGATCACCCTGCTGACCCGTACCACCCGCCGCCTGCACCTGACCGCCGAAGGCGAGGCGTTCCTGCGCCATGCGCGCGCGATCATCGATGCGGTGGAATCGGCCGAGGAACAGATGGCGGCGCGCCGCGAGCGCCCGGCAGGGCGCCTGCGCGTGGATGCGGCGATGCCGTTCGTGCTGCACGTGATCGCGCCGCTGGTGGCCGGCTATCGCGCGCGTTACCCGGAAGTGCAGCTGGAGTTGAACAGTTCCGACCGCTACATCGACCTGCTCGAACGGCGCACCGATCTGGCGATCCGGATCGGCCCGCTGGCCGACTCCACCCTGCATGCGCGGCTGCTGGGCCGCTGCCAGCTGCGGCTGGTGGCCAGCCCGGACTACCTGGCCAGGCACGGCGAACCGGCCAGCGTCGCCGCACTGGGCCAGCACACGCTGCTCAGCTTCAACGAGCCGGAATCACTCAACCGTTGGCCGCTGCCCGGAGAGTCGGATGGGCTGCTGCTGGTACGGCCGGATATCGCCGTGTCCAGTGGCGAGACGTTGCGCCGGCTGGCGGTGGAAGGTGTGGGCATCACCTGCCTGTCCGACTTCGTCACCGATCGCGACCGCAGCGCCGGCACCCTGGTGCAGGTGCTGGCGGGGCAGACGCTGGATGTGTACCAGCCGATCCATGCAGTGTACTACCGCAACACCGCCGTATCGTCGCGGATCAGCTCGTTCGTGGATTACCTGGCCGACGCGATGGCGCAGAGCGATTACGTGCGCTGAGGATGCCGGCCAGCGGCCGGCACTACCGCTCATCGCATGGGTAGTGCCGGCCGCTGGCCGGCAACCGGATCAATCAGGCCGCGCGCGCCAACGCGTCCTTCGCCGCTGTTGTGGTCGACAGATCGAACACATCCACCGCGTCGATCAAGCGGTTCGCCTGTTGTTCCAGGCTGCGTGCGGCGGCACTGGCTTCCTCCACCAGCGCGGCGTTCTGCTGGGTGGTGCCATCCATCTGGATCACGGTCTGGCTGACCTGCTCGATACCCGCGCTCTGCTCCTGCGAGGCCGCGGAAATCTCCGCCATGATGTCGGTCACGCGTTGCACCGATGCCACAATCTCGGCCATGGTGTCACCGGCCTCGCGCACGCGCTGTGCACCGTGTCCGACCTGCTCAACCGAGGTTTCGATCAACGCCTTGATCTCCTTCGCGGCCGCCGCCGAGCGCTGCGCCAGCGTGCGTACTTCACTGGCGACCACCGCGAAGCCGCGGCCCTGCTCGCCGGCACGCGCGGCTTCCACTGCCGCGTTCAGCGCCAGGATGTTGGTCTGGAACGCGATGCCATCGATCACGCTGATGATCTCGGCGATCTGCCGCGACGAGGTTTCGATCGCGCTCATCGTCGTCACCACCTGGCCGACCACGTTGCCGCCCTGCGAGGCGACCGTGTGCGCGCCGATCGCCAGCTGGTTGGCCTGGCGTGCGTGCTCGGCGTTCTGGCGCACGGTGGAGGTCAGTTCTTCCATCGACGCGGCGGTTTCTTCCAGATTGGCCGCCTGCTGCTCGGTACGGCGCGACAGATCATTGTTGCCGGCGGCGATCTCTGCAGCCGCAGTGTGGATGTTGCCGGAGGCGTGCTTGATGTCGGTGACGATGGTCGCCAGCTGCGCGGCGGTGGTGTTGGCATCGCCGGCGATGCGCGCGAACACGCCCTGGAAATCGCCATGCATGCGCGCGCCGAGGCGGCCATCGGCAATCGCGCGCAGCATGCTGGAGACCTCGCCGAGGTTCAGTTCGGTCGTCTGCATCAATCGGTTCAAGCCGTCGACCATCGCGCGGAAGTCATGCTCGAAGCGCGCGCTGTCGCCACGCTGGCTGAAGTCACCCCTGGCAGCGGCTTCGGCCAGGCGGCGGATCTCGCCATTGATCGTGCCCAGATTGGCCTTGGCGGTATCCAGTGCGTCGGTGATCACCGCCTTCTCGCCGGGCAGGCGTTCCATGTCCTGGCTGAGGTCACCGATGGCGTAGCGCCCCATGATCGCGATCGCGCGCAGCTTTACCTGGATGTGCGCATCGACCAGCGCGTTGCTGTCGGCCACCATCGTGCCGAACGCGCCGGGGAAGGCACTGGCATCCATGCGGTGGCTGATGGTGCCGGCTTCATGCGCCTGTGCCATCGTGGCCTGTGCATCGAGCACACCGCGCAGCGTGGACTGCACCGCCTGCATGGCCTGCGCGAGGCGACCGATCTCATCGCGGCTGCGCACCTGCACAACATGCTGCAGATCACCGGCGGCCACTGCACGCGCAGCGGCTTCCACCGCCAGCACCGGCTGCACCACCGCACGCCGCAGCCACCAGCCCAGGCCCATCAGCAGCAGCACGGCGGCCAGCACGGTCAGCGCCGCGCACAGCAGCAGCGTCTGCCGCGCCTGCTGCGAACGGGCCGCTACCGCCGCTTCGGCCACCTGCGTGGCGTGCGTACTCAACGCATCCAGCGCGGTTGCCACCGGGCGGTCCTTGCCGCGCACGAGGTTGTCGCCGGCGGCGGGATCGTAGCTGGCCTCGGCGAACGCCTGCAGCGCCGCGTGATAGTCCTGCTGCAGCTGCGCATGCAGGCCGATGAAGGCCTGCGCCAGTTCGCGCGTGCGTGCATCCGGGCTGCTGACCAGGCCCTTGGCCAGCTGCTCGACCAGACGACCCTCGCTGTCGAAGGCGTCCAGGTGGCGTTGGCGCAACGCGTCGTCGTGGCCGCGCAGCAGCACGTTCTTCCATTCCTGCACCTGGCCGCGGAACTCGCGCTGCAGGCGTTCGGCATCGCGGCTGTGCGCGACTTCGGGTGGAACCTCGGTGGACAACTTCAACCAGGCGGAGGCCAGGCCGGCCAGAGCGCACAGCAGGACCACAGCCAGACCAACAGAAACCGCGCCGAGCAGCTTGGACTGCAGGCGCGGAGCACGGACAGACGCATTCATGGGGAAGAACTCTCGGGAAGGGGCACTGCGGTATCGACCCGCTGCGCACGCCCTGAAGTGGGATGTTGATCACATTCGCGTTTCGTTTAGTGATGTGAAGGAGATGTTTCATAGGACAGATGTGTCCATATGGAACGAAAGCAGACCCTCGACAGAGGAATTAAATGTAACTAATGTTGTTACATGAAATCCGCGAACCCACTCTCCGACGCCCTGCACGTGATGGCGCATCTGGTCGGCCATGCCGCCCCGCGCACGTCCGAACAGCTGGCGTCGTGCCTGCCGACCCATCCGGTGGTGATCCGTCGTCTGCTGGCACAGCTGCACAAGGCCGGCCTGGTGCGCAGCACCCGTGGTCACGGCGGCGGCAGCCTGCTGGCACGCGATGCCGCGGCGATCACCCTGCATGACATCTATCTGGCGGTGGGAGCACCGCCGCTGGTCCAGGTCGGCGCTCGCGATTCCGGCGGTGGCTGCCCGATCCAGCAGCTGGTCAACAGCGCCCTGCTCGAAGGCGCGCGCGAGGCGCAGCGGCTGCTTGAGCAGCGCCTGCAGGCGACCACGCTGGACCAGCTCGGCGCCGACTTCGCCCGCCATCTTGCCCATCACCGTTCCCTGGAAGGTCACCATGAATCCTGATGTGCTCATCGTCGGCGGCAGCTACGCCGGCATTGCCGCCGGCCTGATCCTGGCCCGTGCCCGTCGCCCGGTCACCGTCATCGATGCCGGTTCACCGCGCAATCGCTTCGCCAGTCATTCGCACGGGGTGCTGGGGCTGGATGGCATCAGTGGCGCCGAGCTGCTGAAGACCGCGCGTCAGCAGCTGTTGGACTACCCCACGGTGCGTTGGGTGCATGCCGAAGTGGAGCACGCCCGCACCACCGCCGAAGGCGTGGAAGTGCGTACCGCCGATGGCCAGGTGCTGGCCGCGCGCAAGCTGCTGCTGGCCAGCGGCATCGCCGACCAGCTGCCGGAACTGCCCGGACTGGCCGAGCGCTGGGGCAGCACCGTGCTGCACTGCCCCTACTGCCACGGCTATGAAGTCGGTGGTGGTGCCATCGGCCTGCTCGGCGGCCATCCGATGTCCGCCAGCAAGGCGCCGCTGTTCGCCGACTGGGGCAATGTCACGTTCTTCAGCTTGGGTCTGGAGATCACCGATGAGGAACGCGCCGCCATGCAGCAGCGTGGCGTGCACATCGAGACGTCACCCGTGCTGGGTGTGCAGGGCGACCAGCCGACCTGGCTGGAAGTGGAGCTGGCCGATGGCCGCCGCATCGCACAGCGTGCGCTGTTCGTGCCGGCTACCCAGGCGATGGCCACGCCGCTGGTGCAGCAGCTGGGGTGCACCTTGGTCGAGAGCCCGCTGGGGGTGCTGATCGAGGTCGACATGATGAAGCAGACCTCGGTGCGGAACGTGTACGCCGCAGGCGATGCAACCACGGTTGGCAACATCACCCTGGCCACCGCCGAGGGCGTGCGTGCGGGGATCGGCGTGCATCATGCGCTGGTGGCCGAGGACAGCGTGCCGCGCTGACCCCCGACGCGACGTGCTGCTCTGGTAGATGCCGACCTTGGTCGGCGCCGTTTCATCCACGCATGGCGTGGATCTACTGCAGGGTGGTCGGGCACCATTGAGGCACGGTGGGTGCCGGCCGAGGCCGGCACCGTTCCATCATCCCTTCACGCACAGCACCTGGCGCAGCGTGTGCACCACGTCGACCAGGTCGAGCTGCGCCGCCATCACGTCGTCGATCGACTTGTACGCGGCCGGCGATTCATCCAGCACGCCGCTGTCCTTGCGGCATTCCACATGCGCGGTGGCCTCGCGGTGCTGGGCCAGCGTGATCTGCTGCCGCGCAGTGCCACGGCTCATCACCCGGCCGGCACCGTGGCTACAGCTGTGGAAGCTGTCCGCGTTGCCCTTGCCACGCACGATGTAGCTGCGCGTGCCCATGCTGCCGGGAATGATGCCCAGCTCGCCCTCGCGGGCACTCACTGCACCCTTGCGCGTAACGAGCAGCTCCTGGCCGTGGTGCGTCTCCTTCTGCACGTAGTTGTGGTGGCAGTTCACCGCCATCGCCGCCAGCTGGAACTTCGGCAGCCGGTGGCGCATCTCGGCCAGCACCCGCGACATCATTGCCTCGCGGTTCTGCCGGGCGTAGTCCTGCGCCCACGACACTGCTTCGACGTAGTCATCGAACAGCGGCTCGCCTTCCATGAAGAACGCCAGGTCCTTGTCCGGCAGGTGGAAGCCGAGCACACGGCGCGCAAGCTCTTCGCGCGCCTTCTCGATGAAGTAGGTGCCGATCAGGTTGCCGGTGCCGCGAGAACCGCTGTGCAGCATCACCCACACCGTGTCCGTCTCGTCCAGGCACAGTTCGATGAAGTGGTTGCCGCCGCCCAGCGTACCCAGCTGGCGGTCCAGCTTGTCGGTGCGGATTCTGCGGTGCTTGTCCTTGATCTTCTCCAGACCGGCGGCCAGCCCGGACTGCACCAGCCGCGTGTGGATGCTGTCGGGCATGCGGTGGTGCTCGCCGCCACGGCCGTTGCCGACCGGGATGCTGCGCTCGATGCTGGTGCGCAGCTGCCGCAGGTCATCGGGCAGGTCGTTGGCACGCAGCGTGGTACGCACCGCCGCCATGCCGCAGCCGATGTCGACGCCGACCGCGGCCGGGATGATCGCACCGCGGGTCGGGATCACCGAGCCCACGGTCGCGCCCTTGCCCAGGTGCACGTCCGGCATCACTGCCACCCACGGCCCAACGAACGGGATCGCGGCGATGTTGCGCAGCTGCTCATGCGCCTGCGCTTCCAGCGGCACACCGTTGACCCAGCCCTTGATCGGCGTGGTGCCCTCGGCGTGCAGCCATTGATAGTTGTGTTGAGTGTCCATGTCTTCGTGTTTGTCCTTGATGGGCCGGCGGCGCGTCCCTGCGCCGCCGCGACCCCCTACCTGATCGTCACCAGCTGCTTCAGCACGCCATCCAGGCCGCCGAACACGGTGAGCTTGTCGATCTTCTCGGTGACCTTCTCCAGTGCCTCCAGCTCCTTCAAGCGCATCAGCACCGGGTTGTCCTCGATCAGCTTTGCGGTGTTGAGCTGCGAACGCGTGGCGTTGGCCTCCTCGCGACGGCGGATCACGCTGGCCTGGGCCTGCTTCTCGGCCAGCACCACACCGTTGAGGATCTCCTTCATCTCACCCGGCAGGATCACGTCCTTGATGCCCACGCCGAGCAGCCGCACGCCGTGGCCCTCGATCGCTGCCTGCACATGCGCGGCGATCTCGCCGTCCAGTGCGGCCTTGTCGCCCAGCAGCTCGTCCAGGCTGCGCGCGGCAATCGCCTGGCGCAGGCCGAACTGCAGCTGCCGGTAGACGAACTCATCGGCATTGCTGAGCGTGCGGTGCGCACGCACCGGGTCGACCACCTGCACGGTCGCGGCCAGGTTCACCCGCAGGGTCACCTTGTCGCGGCTGAGCAGTTCCTGGCCGGACACGTCCAGCGAACGCGCACGCAGCTCCACACGCTCCACCGACACGTTGCCGTTGAAGTTCCAGAACGCGTGCAGGCCGGCGTCCAGCGTCTGTCGCAGCGTGCCATCGATGAACAGCAGGCCGACCGACTCGCTCGGCACGGTGCTGATCACTGCCACACGCGGCAGCACGCCCAACTGGCCCAGGCGCTGCTGCACGTCCGCCGGAATGCGCGGCTCGTCACCCAGCGCCATCACGCGCACCTGGGTGTCGACCGAACCCCGCCAGTACAGACGGCGGCTGCCCGGCGGCAGCACTTCATCGATGCGGCCGTTGCGCAGCAACAGGCCGACCTCGCTGGCGCCGACGTTGGCCAGCACGAAGTGCGTGTCCAGCTCGGTGCCCAGCGCCTCGATCAGGCTGTCCTGGTCGCTGCCGGTATAGGCCGCGCCCTTCGATGCGGTGTGGATGTCCACGTGCGGGCGGCCGCCGAACGGCGACAGGCGGTGCACGCCCGGCAGCAGGATCTGCTGGAAACGACGGTTGCGATACACCAGGCCGCGCTCGCCGTCGCCGATCACGACCTTGATGGTCCAGAACATGGGAGTCTCTCCTTGTATGGCTCTGGTGGTTCGACCCGATGGGAATGAATCGCCATGACCCGGGTCGATCAGGTCGTGGCGAGGCCGCCTGCACACCACGTGCAGGCAGCGGAAGAGGGCGGCCATCGGCGGGCGGTCCGCGCGCGGAGCCTTCGGTGCACCGGCACGGCTGCCATCGTCGTTCCCGGCAGGCAGCACCGGTGCGGAACGTGGCTGGCAGTGGCGGCGGGCCGGGGCCCGGCGTGCGGTCCGTTGCCTTCCACGTTCCTGCCCGAAGGCGTTGTCCGTGGACGGCGACGATGGCCGCTGGGGCTTGCGCCCCGGGTGTTGCTTCAAGTCATGACGTGACAGGTCATGTGGTTTGGAGTGGGAATCGAACCCACGACAGACGGAATCAGGATCCGTTGCTCTACCCGACTGAGCTATCCAGTGGTGAACCGCGCGGAATCGAACCGCGTACCGGCGAACCGGTGCCTGCCTCCAGCAGGCGATCCAGGCGATGGCATGTCCGCGACCTCCGGCATACGCCACGGCAACGCCGCGCGCACCAGCCCGTGGTGGAAACGGGACCGTTGGAGAATCGAGGGTGCAGGCCACCGACATTATCGCGAGCGATAATGTTTGGGTGCGATGCAGATAATGTCCAGGCGCTGCCACTCGCGCGAAGTAAATCCTTCGGCGGGGCGGAAAAGCCTGGGTCAGTGAGCGGCGGGTTGCCGCGCGGGGTGCAGTTCTGGCATCGCGGGTCCTTGTGCCGACGCAAACGAAAACGCCCCCGGGACTTGCGTTCCGAGGGCGTCGTCAGGCCTCGGAGATCGGGGTGGCCGATCTCCGCAGGGCGGGTATCAGGCCGTTGTCAGCTGGTCTTCCTTGCCGAACGCGCGCGCCAGCACGTCCATGCGCAGGCATGGCAGCAGTTTGGCGATGGCGACGGAATGCGCGTTCAAGGGAAGTTTCCAGTGGTTGTTGAAACGAGGTGCGCACGATAAACCACGATTTACTCGCGCGCAACCATTTTGTTCAATTATTTTCTTCTTTACCGCGCAATGCCGGCCAGCGGCCGGCACTACCGGGTCTCAAGCTTCCGTGCTGGCGGCATCCAGCTGCGCGACATCCTGCACGCTCAGCGACACGTTGGCTGCGGCCAGCAGATCGTGCAGCTGCTCGACGCTGGTGGCGCTGACGATCGGCGCGGTGATTGACGGCCGTGCGATCTGCCATGCCAGTGCGATCTGCGCGGCACTGGCGTTGTGCTTGCTGGCCACGTCATCCAGTGCCTGCAGGATGCGCAGGCCACGCGGATTCAGATAGCGCTTCACCACGTTCTCGCCACGCGCCGGGCTCTTGGCCGCATCGGCCGGCGTGCGGTATTTGCCGCTGAGGAAGCCACTGGCCAGCGCGTAGTAGCCGATCACCCCGATCTGTTCGCGCTGCACCAGCGGTTCCAGTTCCTTTTCGTAGCCGGCGCGGTCATACAAGTTGTACTCCGGCTGCAGGGTTTCGTAGCGTGGCAGTTTGTAGTCGGTGGATACCTTCAGCGCATCGGCCAGGCGCGTGGCGCTGTAGTTGGAGGCACCGATCGCACGCACCTTGCCGGCTTCGATCAGCCGGCCGAATGCGGCCAGGGTCGCTTCCAGCGGCGTTGACTCGTCATCCTCGTGGGCCTGGTACAGATCGATCACGTCGGTCTGCAGGCGGCGCAGCGAATCTTCCACCGCGGCGTTGATGTTGTCCGGGGTCAGGCCGGGGCGCTCGGCCCACTTGGCCACCTTGGTCGCCAGCACCACCTTGTCGCGCTTGCCGCTGCGGGCAAACCACTTGCCGATCAGCGTTTCCGATTCGCCGCCGGCATTGCCCGGCACCCAGGCCGAATACACATCGGCGGTGTCGACCAGGTTGAAGCCGGCATCGACGAAGGCATCGAGCAGGGCGAAGCTGGCCTTCTCATCGGCGCTCCAGCCGAACACGTTGCCACCGAAGGCGAGCGGACGTACATGCAGGCCGGAACGGCCCAGTTCGCGGGTTGCCGTCATGGGCACGGACTCCTTGGGGGAAGTGTTCCAGAATAGAACGCGTTGTGTGACCGTGCTGCGGCGGTGACCACAAAACAGTGTTCCGCGATACGCACGCAGCTAACGTTTTGTGAACACCTGGGACGCCGCGGCTGCTAGTCTCGCCGCATCTTCCGCTGGAGTCGCTCCGATGATGCCTGCTTCGTCCCTGCGTGGTTGCCGCCTGCTGCTTGCTTCGGCCCTGCTTACCGCTGTTCCCGCGTTCGCCGCACCGGCCACGGTGGCACCGGCGAAGATCCAGGTGTCACCGGCCATCGATGCGGCGGTGAAGGCGTCGACCCGTGATGCCAACAACGTCAAGCGCGATGGCTTCCGTCATCCGGCGCAGACGCTGTCGTTCTTCAAGGTGACGCCGGAAAAGACCGTCATCGAGATCACCCCCGGCAACGGCTGGTACTCGGAGATCCTGGCGCCGCTGCTGCACGACAGGGGCCACTACGTTGCTGCGGTGGTCGATCCGACGGCCGTTGCCGAAGGGCGCGGCCGTGACTACCAGCAGCGCAGCCGCGACAGCCTGGAAAAGAAGTACGCCGGTGCGCCGGCACAGTTCGGCAAGACCGCCGTGGTCGCCTACGATCCGGCCAAGCCGGTGTTCGGCCCGGCCAGTTCAGCCGACGTGGTGCTGACCTTCCGCAACGTGCACAACTGGCGCAAGGCCGGCCAGGCGCAGGGCATGTTCCAGGGCTTCTTCAACGTGCTCAAGCCGGGCGGCGTGCTGGGTGTGGTTGAGCACCGCGCCAAGGCCGACGTGGCCGATGACGATGACACCGGCTATGTCGGCCAGCAGCAGGTGATTGCAATGGCCGAAGCCGCCGGCTTCAAGCTGGACGCGCGCAGCGAGGTCAACGCCAACCCGCGCGACACCAAGGACCACCCGAACGGCGTGTGGACGCTGCCGCCGACCAACCAGCACGACAAGGCAGATGATGCGAAGTACCAGGCCATTGGCGAAAGCGACCGCATGACCCTGCGCTTCATCAAGCCGTAAGAGGGGTGCCGGGCTGGCGCATGTTGACTCTGTAGAGCCGAAGGCAGCGGCAGGAGCCGCTGCCAACGTCGCGTGCGACGGCCCGAAGGGTGCCGGTCAGGACGGCCGGCATCGTCCCTGCTCGGCTCATCGCGCGTAGCGCGGCGCATGGCTGGTCCCAAGACCGGCCATGCGCCGGAATTCGATCGTATGCAAGGACATGAATTGTTGAAGAAGGTCTTTTACATCGCTGTCGCGGTGCTGGTGCTGGGGCGGTTGATCGATTTTGTGTTCTACGGTGGTCATGCCCACGATCTGATGGCGACGGTAGGGTTTGCCGTGCTGTTCGCGGGTGCCATTCTGGAGGAACGTTCGCGCAAGGCCGACCCGCCGGCCGCAGGCCTGCGGCGCCGGGCCAATGTCATCGCCGCGTGCGGCATCGCACTGGTGCTGGGCTCGTTCCTGCTGGAATGGAAGGTTTTCGGCTGAGCCGGCCGAGATTGGGGCGGCAGGAAAGCGCAGCCGCAACCACGCTCACCGCGCGCAGCGCAACGTATGGCTGGCCCCAGGTCCGGCCATGCGCCGGAGTCCAATCGAATTCAAGGACATGGACCGTTGAAGAAGGTGCTGTATATCGTCATCGCGGTGCTGGTGCTGCCGAGGCTGTATGACTTTGTGTACCACGGTGGGCATGCTTACGACCTGCTGGGAGCGACGGGTTTTGCGGTGCTGTTCTTTGGCGGGGTGCTGGACGAACGCGCCCGCATGACCTGTCCGCCACCCGCGGCCCTGCGTCGCCGGGCCAATGTCGTCACGGCATGCGGTTTCGTGTTGGTGCTGGGGTCGTTCCTGCTGCAGTGGAAGGTATTCGGCTGAGCCCTTCGTGTTCGTGGTCGCAGGAAAGCGCAGCCGGGCATGGGCTATGCCGGCCGACTTGACCGGCACCTTTCGAGCCGCCGCAAGCGGCATGGGACAATGCCCCACCCGCCGCCTGCCGTGCCCGCAATGCTGATCGCCTTCAACAAGCCCTTCAACGTGCTCTGCCAGTTCACCGACCGCAGCGTGCCGCCGCGGCCGACCCTGGCCGGGTTCGGCCTGCCGCCGCGCGTGTATGCCGCCGGTCGCCTGGACCATGACAGCGAAGGCCTGCTGCTGCTGACCGACAACGGTACGCTGGCGCACAAGCTGACCGACCCGAAGCACAAGGCTGACAAGACCTACTGGGTGCAGGTGGAAGGCATGCCCAGCGACGAACAGCTGCAACAGCTGCGCGACGGCGTGGTGCTCAATGACGGGCCGACCCTGCCGGCGAAGATCGAGCGCCTCGATCCGGCGCCGTCGCTGTGGACACGCGATCCGCCGGTGCGCTTCCGCAAGACCGTGCCTGACAGCTGGTTGGCGATCACGATCCGGGAAGGCCGCAACCGGCAGGTCCGGCGGATGACCGCGGCGGTGAGCCTGCCGACGCTGCGGCTGGTCCGCGTGTCGATGGGGCCTTACCGGCTGGACGACCTGCAGCCGGGGCAGTGGCGGCAGATCGGTTGATGCAGAAAGGGCCGGATACCTTCCGGTGTCCGGCCCTCATGTAGTGCCTTGGGGTCAGAGTCCTTCCTGTGGAAAGGATCCGACCCCGGCAGGCTCAGGCGTCGCTGCCGATATCGCTGTGCTCGTCCACCACGGTGTCGTTGCGGCGGTCACGTGCGTTGATCCGCTGCGCCTGCCCATTCACCACGTGGCCATTGGCGGCCTTCTTCTTCTGCTGCTTGCGGTACAGCGCGTAGCCGAGCAGGCCTACACCGACCGCAGCGGCGGCCACGGCCACTGCCGGATTGCGGCGCACGAACTTGGTTGCGGCCTTGCCGCCGGTCTTCACTGCGCCGATGGCGGCGCCGGTCTTGATCCAGTCCGCATTGCGCAGGCTGCCACCGGCGCTCTTCAGGCCATCGCCAGCGGTGTGGGCCAGCTCCAGGGCGCGCTCCAGAGCGCGGTCGGTGATTACGGTCAGCTTGCTCATGCGGGGGTCCTTTGCCTCGGGTCGAAGTCCAGTGTCGCGTGTTGCCCGTAAACGGTATGTCAGTCGAGGTCACACGTGGCGTGACTTTACCGCAGCCATTCAGGATCAGGCAGGGTCCGCAGCCGGCCCCACCGGTCAGGTCCCGCGCGGCTTGGCCCGATGGGTGGCCGTCGCCGTCCACGGGTCATCCGGCCACGGATGGCGCGGGTAGCGGCCCTTCATTTCCTTTTTCACTTCCGCGTAGGTGTTTTCCCAGAAATTGCGCAGGTCCTGGGTGACCTGCAGCGGGCGGCCACCGGGCGAGAGCAGGTGCAGGGTAAGCGGCACGCGGCCGTCGGCGATGCGCGGGGTGTCAGCCAGGCCGAACAGTTCCTGCAGCTTCACCGCCAGCACCGGCGGCAGCGGTTCGCCGCTCTCGCTGTCCAGCGCATAGGTGATCGGCCGCTCCAGCCCGGACGGCACGGTGATGCGGGTCGGCGCATGACGCTCGACCAGCTGACGCTGTGACCACTCCAGAGGCGACTTCAGCGCTTCGCCGAAGCTGGACTCGTCCAGCGCATCCAGGCGGCTCTTGCCGGCGAACGCGGGCTGCAGCCATTGCGCACGCGTGGCCAGCAGGGCGTCGTCGCTGCAGTCGGGCAGGCCGAGTTCGGGCATCCAGCGCCGCAGCGACTCCACGCGTGCCTGCCATTGGCGCAGGCCTTCGGTCCACGGCAGCGCCTGCAGGCCGAGTTCGGCCACCGCGTCGGTCAGCGCCTGTGCGGCGTGCTGCGGATCAACCCGCCCGGCCGAGCGGCTGTCCAGCACGATGCGGTCGAAACGGGTCTCGCGCAGTGCCACCAGGGCGCGACGCTCGCTGTCCCAGCGCACCACATCCTCGGTCACGAAGCGCTCCGGCCACGCCTTGCGCAGCTGGCCCTCGTCCACCGGTGCGGCACGCAGCAGCAGCGCGTCGCGTGCCTCGAAGCGCAGTTCACTGGCTACCAGCCACGGCTCGCCGCGCAGGTCGCTCAGATCGTGCAGGCGTGCGCTGCGACCGTTGGCCAGCAGGTAGCGCAGTGGGTCGCTGGGGTGCTGGACACCGATGCGGTCGGGGAAGGCGTGTGCGAGCAGGTCACCGAGTTCATGGGCTTCGATGCTGGCCGGCGGTGCGGCATCGCAGCGCAGGCGGCGACGCCACTGTTTGGCGGCGGCATCAATCGCGGCCAGGCCGCTGCGGTTGGCGTCGCCCGGTGCGCGGCCATTGCGGAACGCCGCCAGCGCACGCCAACGCGCCGCCAGCGCGTCACCGCCCTGGCGCAGCGGGTCGCGCGCCTCCAGCAGGGCGGCCAGGTCGGCGGCCAGGGCTTGCGCACGTGCACCGGGCGCCGCCAGCAGCATCGCCGCCATCCGCGGATGCGTACCCAGCGCCAGCACGCGCCGGCCAAGTGCGGTGATCGCGCCGCTGCTGGACAGCGCGCCGAGCCGCTGCAGCAGTTCGCGGGCGGCACCCATCGGGCCGGCCGGTGGCGGATCGAGGAAGCGCAGGTCGCTGCTGCCCCAGGCGGCCAGTTCCAGCGCCAGTCCGGCCAGCTCGACCTGATCGATCTCGGCGCGGCGCTGCGGCTCCAGCCGCTGCGACTGCGGCCACAGCCGCCAGGCCACGCCTTCGGCCACGCGACCGGCGCGACCGGCGCGCTGGTCGGCCGACGCCTGCGCGATGGCCACCACGTCCAGCCGGGTGAAGCCACTGTTGGGGTCGTAGCGCGGTTCGCGCGCCTGGCCGCTGTCGATCACCACGCGCACGCCCGGCAGCGTCACCGAGGACTCGGCCACGTTGGTGGCCAGCACCACGCGCCGACGACCATCACTGGCCGCCTGCAGGACCCGCGCCTGCTGCTCCACCGGCAGTTCACCGTGCAGGGCCAGCACTTCAACACCCGCATCCAGCGATTCCTGGAGCCCGGCCTGCACCCGCGCGATCTCGCGCTGGCCGGGCAGGAATACCAGCAGGTCACCCGGGTGCTCGGCCAATGCCTGCTGCACCGCGCGGCGAACCTGCAGTTCCAGCGCCTCATCGCGGCGCGCCGGGAAATGGCTGACCGTCACCGGGTAGCTGCGGCCTTCGCTGCTCAGCCGCGGCGCATCAAGGAAGCGGGCAAGTCGCTCGCCATCCAGCGTGGCCGACATCACCACCAGGCGCAGGTCGTCGCGTAGCTGCGCCTGCACGTCCAGCGCCAGTGCCAGGCCGAGATCACCGCTGAGGTGGCGTTCGTGGAATTCGTCGAACAGGATCGCGCCGACCTCTTCCAGCATCGGGTCGTCCTGCAGCATGCGGGTCAGGATGCCTTCGGTAACCACCTCGATGCGGGTGCGCGACGAGACCTTGTTCTCGAAGCGGATGCGGTAGCCGACGGTGCCGCCCACCTCTTCGCCCAGCTGCCGCGCCATGAACAGCGCGGCGCTGCGTGCGGCGACCCGGCGCGGTTCCAGCAGGATGATCTTCCGCCCCTGCAGCCACGGTGCATCGAGCAGCGCCAGCGGCACCTGGGTGGTCTTGCCGGCGCCGGGCGGTGCCTCCAGCACCAGTCGTGGCTGCGCGGCGAGGTGCTGCTGGATCTGCGGCAGCAGCGGGGAAATCGGGAAGAGCGGGGCGTTCATGTGCAAAGGATAAAGGGCCATGGCAGCCGCAGGTACAATGCGCGGGCACTTTTCCCCCGCGATGACCATGCACCTGATCGATATCGGCGCCAACCTGACCCACGACTCCTTCGACCGCGACCGCGATGCCGTGCTGGACCGCGCGCGCCAGGCCGGCGTGGTGCAGATGGTCATTACCGGCGCCAGCCGCGAGCACTCGCCGCTGGCCGTGCAGCTGGCGCAGCAGCATCCTGGTTTCCTGTATGCGACCGCCGGCGTGCACCCGCACCATGCGGTGGAATACACCGAGGAATGCGACGCCGAGATGCGCGCGCTGCATGCCCACCCGGAAGTGGTGGCGGTGGGCGAGTGCGGGCTGGACTACTTCCGTGACTTCTCGCCGCGCCCGGCCCAGCACCGCGCGTTCGAGCGCCAGCTGCAGCTGGCCGCAGACAATGGCAAGCCGCTGTTCCTGCACCAGCGCGACGCGCATGCCGATTTCATGGCACAGATGAAGAACTTCGAAGGCCGTGTCGGCCCGGCGGTGGTGCATTGCTTCACCGGTGAGCGTGACGAGCTGTTCGATTACCTGGACCAGGACTGGTACATCGGCATCACCGGCTGGCTGTGCGACGAGCGCCGTGGCGCGCACCTGCGCGAACTGGTGAAGAACATCCCGGCCAACCGCTTGATGATCGAGACCGACGCGCCGTACCTGCTGCCGCGCACGCTGAAGCCGATGCCGAAGGACCGCCGCAACGAACCGATGTTCCTCTCGCACATCGTGGAAGAGCTGGCGCGCGACCGTGGTGAAGACGTGGCGGTGACCGCCGCGAATGCAACTGCCGCGACGCGTACGTTCTTCCGCCTGCCGGACGCGGGTTGATCAGGTAGTGCCGGCCGCTGGCCGGCAGCAGCATGAACGCCGCAAACATCGCGCGGTTGCCGGCCAGCGGCCGGCACTACCGGAGCAGGTCGCGCAGGCCCTCACGGTAGCTGGGGAAGCGCGGCTCCCAGCCCAGCGCCTCGCGCGTACCGGTGCTGTCGATGCGCTTGTTGCTCTCGTAGAAGCGCCGCAGCGTCGGGCTGAGTGCAGGGTCGTCCCATGCCACTGCAGGTGGCATCGCAAAGCCGCCCAGCTGCGCGGCGAAGGCCAGTACCTCCTGCGATGGTGCCGGCTCGTCATCGGCTGGCAGATACAGCCCATCCACGCACGGCCGCTGCATCGATGCGATAACGACCGTTGCCAGGTCATCCACGTGCAGGCGGTTGAACACCAACCCTGGACGCACTACGTGGCGCGCACGTCCCTGTGCCAGCTGCAGCAGCGCATTGCGTCCCGGCCCGTACAGGCCGGGCAGGCGGAATACCGCCGAGGCGATACCGCGCTGCTCCGCCAGCGCACGCCACTGGTCCTCGGCGCGTCTGCGTTGCATGCCGGTCGTTTCAGTGGCATCGGCCACGCTGGTTGCGTTGATCCAGCCGCCGGCCCGATCGGCATAGACCGACGTGGATGACAGATAGCCCACCCAGTGAAGTGCTGGACTTTCCTGCAGTGCCGGCAGCAACAGACGCAGTGCCGGGTCACCCCCGGCATCGGGCGGCACGCTGCACAGCACGGCCTCGGCCTGCGCGATCTCACCGAGCAGAGCGGGCGATGGCGTGTCGTCGGCACGTAGCTGATGGCGCAGCAGGCCATCGTGCGGTGCTGATGCCAGGTCGCGCACCGTGCCGGCCACGTGTACGCCCAACGCCCGCAGATGCGTGGCCAGCACGCACCCGCTCCAGCCCATGCCGAGGATCAACACCCGCGCGGGCAGGGCGTTGGCCTGCGTCGTATCGCTCACGCGCTGCGCAGCGCCTGGTAGGCCTGCAGGCTGCTGTAGGCGACCTGCAGCAGCAAAGCTTCCTGGTCGGCCTTGCGCGCGCGCGCCAGCATGTCGCCGACGATCTGCTCGGCTTCCACCTGCTGGCCGGCTTCCAGGTCTCGCAGCATCGATGCCTTCAACGCAGAGCCCGCCTGGGTGAGGGTGCCGCGTGCGGTGTCCTGCGCGGCATCAGGAATCGGTTCACCGGCAGCCTCGGCCACGGCCAGGCACTCGTCGTACAGGCCACGCACGATCGCCTCGCCATCATCGGTGGCGACGATGCTGCCGATATCCGCGCGCAGCAGGCAGGTCGCGGCGGCCAGCGCGGTCAGGAAGGTGTACTTGATCCACTGTTCCTGGCCGATGTGCTCGCTGGCCAGGTGATCGAGGTTGGCCTGCGCGCAGGCGGCGGCGAAGGCACGCATGCGTTCTGAGATGGCACCGCCGTCGCGCTCGCCGAAGGTGAGCTTGGCCGGCTTGCCCAGGTGCAGCACGGCGCCGTCGGGGGCCTTGGTGGCGCTGATGAAGCATAGGCCACCGAGCACAGCGTCGCGGCCGAAGCGCAGGTCCAGCGCGTTGTAGTGATGCAGGCCGTTGAGGATCGGCAGCACGGTGGTGTTTGCGCCCACGGCCGGAGCGATGGCATCGATTGAGCTGTCCAGGTCGTAGGCCTTGCAGCTGAGGATGACCAGGTCGAACGGCTTCTGTGCGGCCAATGCGGGTAGCGCATCGGCGGTGACGTGCTGCACCGGGAAGCTGGCATCGCCGAGTGGGCTGCGGATGACCAGGCCGTCGCGGTCCAGCTGGGCGGCGCGTGCGGGGCGCACGAGGAAGGTCACATCTACGCCGGCCTGAGCCAGGCGACCGCCGAAGTAACCGCCGGTACCGCCGGCGCCGAGGATCAGGATGCGCATTGCACGTTCACCGTTTTCTGGGGAATCAGGAGTGCGATTGTGCCGGAGATTGCGGCCAACGGCGGAGCCCCTCGTGGTGGAAGAAGCACAAGCCGTGCCTGGTCGGGCGGTCCCGGTGCGCGGGGGGCGCCGCAAGTACGTCCGTGTAGCAACTGTGTTGCTGGAGAGTCTCAGGCCCGTCAGGTAAACGGGCACGGTAGTGCCGGCCGCTGGCCGGCAGCCTTTGGTCTTTCGCCCTGGCTCGCCTCAGGCGGGGACTAGCCCGCTTTCAGCGTCGCGCACACGGGCGTTGAGGATGACCAGCATCTTCCGCATCACTGCCACGATGGCCACCTTGCCTTCCTTGCCGCGGGCTCGTAGCGACTGGTAAAAATCGCGCAGCCGAGGTTCATGCCGCATGGCCGACATTGCCGCCATGTAGAGCACTTGCCGGATTTCGGCTCTTCCACCGTGGATGCTTCGTTTTCCTCTCATCGTGCCGCTGTCGTGGGACATCGGGGCTACCCCGACCAGGCTGGCGATGCGCTTGCCAGTGATCCTGCCAAGCTCTGGCAGATAGCTGGCTAGAACTGCCTGCAGCACAGGCCCTACGCCCTTCATCGACTTCAGCATCTTCAGTTGAGGCTGCTGACCAACCTGCTCGACGATCTGCTTGCCCAGACGCTCAACCAACGTTTGTAGGCGGGTGATGTTGCCCTGCAGTAGTCGGCGCAGTTCACGATCAAGCACCATTTCCTGCTGTTGCCGCGCGATGGTCAGGGCGTCTATCGCCTGCCGACGTGCCCGAACGAACTCCCGCATCTTCTGCTGCCAAGACTGCAGCGGCTGATAGGGAGGCAGCTTCACCAGGGCGGCCATCTGCGCCAACGCGTAGGCATCCAAACGGTCGGTTTTGGCAGTCTGACCCAACCCCTGAGCCAGTTTCCGGGCGCGCAAGGCATTGGCACGGGCCACCGGATGACCGGCCTTGTGCAGGAAATCCAGCACCGGCTGCTCATAGCCACCCGTGGCTTCAAGCACGATCTGGCGGGTCGGACGCTTCTTCAGCCAAACATCCAGTTCAGAAAACCCGGAGCGGTTGTTGCTGACCTGCAGGGTTTCTCCGTCCGTCGTACCGATATCCAGCTGACGCTTGCTGACATCAATCCCGATCCCGTTCATCACCTGACTCCGTATAGTCTGGAAGGGTCGAGAGCTCCCCCGCTTGCCCAGTCTTATCGCTTCGAGTGGTCGCTCCAGCAACTGTTCGGGCGGATCAAGGGAGATTCCGGCGTGGGCGCCAAGCTACATGGCGATCGTCGCGATCCTGGTTACGGATCGTCGAGATCTAGGCTCGCACGGCGGCCCACGCCGGCTCTCGACGCCTACGCTGCCAGATTCCGATCAGATAAGGCTTGGCCGCCGCATCCATGCGGCGGACACCCCCGCGCACCCGGACCGCCCGACCCCTGACAGTTTCCGGGTGCGGCCACCACGGAAGACAGATCAGGAGCGAAAGCGGGTCGCTCGCTGCGCTCGCTCGTGTGGAGCGGTGCTCAGGGCAGTTGTTCGCTGAAGTCTTCGGTGTAGCCCAATAGCAGTGTGGTGCGGGTGGCCAGCGTTGCAGCCAGTTGTGACCAGGTGTCGTGCGTTCCGGCCGCGTAGACGCGCTGCAGGTCCGCGACCAACGCGCTCGCCTCTGCAGGCGACGGTGCGCGGTCGCGCTGGAAGCCGAGCCACGACGCACCGAGTCCGAACAGGCGGTAGCCGTATCGCTGCTGAAGGTGCCGGATCAGGGCGTGGTTCTGGAAGAGGTCCCAGTCCGCGCTGAAGTAGCCGTTGGGCAGGGCGGCAATCAGCAGGTCATCGCGGGCCACGGGTACCTGCTGCACGCAGACCACGTCATCGATGATGAGATCCGGCTTCGCATTGGCGGCGACCAGCGCCTCGATGTCTTCGTCGCTGCACATCAACGTACCCGCCAGCGCTGTCCACTGCAGCCGATGCGTGGAATGCTCAAGCTGCGCGACGACGTGCGCCAGCAACCGCCCGCGTGCCGCCAACGCATCTTCCGGCGTCGCCGGGTCTTCGTCCTCGTACAGCGCGATGCGTTCGTCATCGGACGCGTGCATGCTGGTGTAGCGGCACTGGCCGACATCGTCGAGCGTGCATAGATAACGATGAAGGGGATCAGCCGCCTGCAGCGAGGCCAGGCAACCGAGCACCTCATCCAGCGTAGGCGAATCGCTCAGCAGGACGTGGCTGAACGCATCGATCGGACCATCCGACACGGCCTTGTCCAACGGAATGGAAGTGATCTTCATCGCCACAGCCTAGCCGTAATCCGAAACGAAAAGAGCCAAGCATCGGCTTGGCTCTACAGGAACGCTTCATCCACGCATGGCGTGGATCTACCGTGTCGACCAAGGTCGACACCTACCAGCAGCAGCGGAGAACGCTGTCCCGACAGATCGCAGAAACCTGTCGAAGGCGGGGTGGGTCCGGTTGCGGGGGCGTGAGCCGCATGGGCCCGAGGCATGCCTCGGGCGGGTTGGGCAGGACGCCCAACCCCGGTCTTGCCGTGTGCGCAGGACAGCGCACACGAGCAAGCGGCGACCGAGCTTACATGGGTGAGGGCGCTTTGCTTGCGAAGCATTGCTTCGCAAGCGCCCGAACGCACAGCCGCCAGCGGCTGGGCCGGGCCCCGGAGGGGGACTTGCAGCGTCCCCCGCAACCGGATCCACCCCGCCAACCCACGGAATGCCAGCTTTTGACGTTGCCGTAGAAGTTGACGTTGACGTTGATTCGGCGGGTGCAGGGCCGCAGGCCCTGCAGGCAACCCTCAGCTGCGCATGCCCACGCCACGGCGCAGCAGCCACAGCGCCAGCGCCGTCAGCACCACCACGAATCCGATCATCAGCCCGTAGGCCACCGGCAGCGGCACATCGCTGCTGCCCAGCAGGCCATAGCGGAATGCATTGACCATGTAGAAGATCGGATTCGCGTGCGTGGCGGCCTCGGCCCAGCCCGGCAGCAGCTTCACCGAATAGAACACGCCACCCAGGTAGGTCAGCGGGGTCAGGATGAAGGTCGGCACGATCGCCACGTCATCGAACTTCTTCGCATACACCGCGTTGATGAAACCGGCCAGCGAGAAGATCGTCGCACCCAGGATCACCGTGGTCAGCATCACCAGCGGGTGCGGGATGCGCACCGGGGTGAAGAACATCGCGATGATCAGCACGATCACGCCCACCATCAGGCCGCGCAGCACCGCACCGGCCACGTAGCCCCACAGGATCACCCAGTTCGGCATCGGGCTGACCAGCAGCTCTTCCACGTGGCGGCCGAACTTGGCGCCGAAGAACGAGGAGCTGATGTTGCCGTAGCTGTTCTGGATCACGCTCATCATCACCAGGCCCGGCACGATGAACTGCATGTAGGTGTAGCCGCCCATGTCCCCCACGCGCGACCCGATCAGGTTGCCGAAGATCAGGAAGTACAGGGTCATGGTGATCGCCGGCGGCACCAGGGTCTGGCCCCAGATGCGCATGATGCGGGCGACTTCGCGGCGCACGATGGTCATCAGTGCGACGCGGTTGCGCTGGCCGTCGGTCAGCTCGGTGGTGCTCATGCAGGCTTCTCCAGGTTGCCGGTGAGGCGCACGAACAGCTCCTCCAGGCGGTTGCTCTTGGTACGCATCGAACGCACACGGATACCGGACTCGTTGAGCGTGGCAAACACGCGGTTGAGGTCCATTGCGCGCGGCATGTCGATGTCCAGCGTGTGCGGGTCCGGTGCGGTCAGCGTCGCGCCCTCGATCACCGGCAGCTGCGCAGGCAGGTCACCGTCGATGTCCAGCAGGAAGCCTTCCACGTCCAGCTTGGCCAGCAGGGTGCGCATCGGCCCCTGCTCGACGATCTGGCCATGATTGATGATCGCCAGGTGGCGGCACAGGTACTCGGCTTCTTCCAGGTAGTGCGTGGTGAGGATGATCGTGGTGCCGGCGGCGTTGATCTCCTTCAGCACGCGCCACATGTCGCGGCGGATCTCGATGTCCACGCCGGCGGTCGGCTCGTCCAGGATCAGCAGGCGCGGGCGGGTCATCATCGCGCGGGCGATCATCAGCCGGCGCTTCATGCCACCGGACAGCGTACGGCTCATCACCTGTGCCTTTTCCCACAGGTGCGCCCGCTTCAGTTCCTCTTCGGCACGCTGCTCGGCTTCCTCGCGCGGCACGCCATAGAAACCGGCGTAGTTCACCAGGATGTCGAAGGGCTTTTCGAACAGGTTGAAGTTGATCTCCTGCGGCACCAGCCCGATCAGGCGCATGGTGGCGCTGCGGTTGCGCACCAGGTCGCTGCCGAACACTTCCACCTGGCCCTCGCTGAGGTTGACCAGGGAGCTGATGATGCCGATCAGGGTGGACTTGCCGGCACCGTTGGGGCCGAGCAGGGCGAAGAAGTCGCCCGGGGCCACTTCCAGGGAAACCCCCTTCAGGGCCTGGGTGCCGTTGTCATAGGTCTTGCGCAGGTCGCGCACGCGCAGGGCGGGCGCCGTATCGTTCTGGGATGCCAAGCTCGAAGCCTTCGCGCCCATGGGCTGGCGCTGGAGAGGGGCGGGGAGGGGCTATTATAGAAGACCCCGAGGGCTTGCCCCGGCTACACACTGTCCCGAAAAGTCGTGCCTGTTCAATTCCCCCTCAAGCTGGTCGGCTGCCGCATGCTGGCCCCGACCGTCGGCCACTACCAGTTCGTGCGTGACGATGGACAGCCGCTGGATTTCCAGCCCGGCCAGTTCATCCAGGTCCATTTCAGCTACGCCGACGGCACCGAAACCAAGCGCAGCTACTCGCTGGCGACCATCCACGACCACGCGCTGGGCCCGGGCGAGGCGGTGGATATCGCGGTCAGTTTCGTCCCCGGTGGCGCCGCCACGGCCCTGTTCGAGGCGCTGGAGCAGGGCGGCCAGATCAGTGCGTCCGGCCCCTATGGCCGGTTCTGCCTGAATCCCGGTGACCACAATGCCCGCTACCTGCTGATCGCCACCGGCACCGGCGTTACCCCGTACCGCTCGATGCTGCCGCTGCTGGAAAAGGCCATGGCCGAGCGCGGCGTGCAGATCGTGCTGCTGCAGGGCGCGCGCAGCCCGGGTGAGCTGCTGTACAGCGAAGATTTCTACAGCTTCGCCGAAAAGCACCCGAACTTCCGTTATGTTCCATGCCTGTCGCGCGAACTGCCGGCTGATCCGCACCCGGACGTGCAGCACGGCTACGTGCAGCAGGCGCTGGCCGGCTTCACCCCGGACCCGGCCACCGACATTGCCTACCTGTGCGGCAACCCGGACATGGTCGACGCCTGTGCCGAACTGCTGAAGGGCGCGGGGCTGGGCAACCCGCAGATCCGCCGCGAGAAGTACGTCAGCAGCAAGTAAGCCTGCGTAGTGCCGGCCGCTGGCCGGCAGCCCATGAACCAGGGGCGGCATCACGCCGCCCCCGGTGTCCTGCCTCAGTACGCGATCCAGGCGTCGCGCCACGCATAGCCGGTGCCCGGACGATAGGCATCGGCATTGATGTTGCACCAGGCGCCTTCCGGGAACGGGCGGCAGGCATACAGCTTGCCGTCAGTGCCCTTCACCACGGTCTCGCCCGGCTTGTAGCTGCCGAGGCCGGCCGGGTACACGAAGTCGAAGTCGCCGCCCGGCGGATCGACTGGATCGATCGGGCCCGGACCCGGCACCTGGGTTTCCAGCTGGAAGCGGTTGCCCTGCTTCAGGTACACGCGGTTGTCGGTGGCCGAGGCGACCGGCGTGATCACGCCGTTCTTCATCACGCCCACGCGCGCATGCTGTGCACTGGCATTGACCTTGCGGGCCAGGGCCAGCGGCCACTGCGTCGGGCTGGTCTGGCCAGCGGCCAGTTTGGTTTCCACGCGCTCCAGATCATTGCCGTTGGCATTGAACACACGCAGGGTCACGGTGCTGTCCACGTCCAGTGCGCCATTGGCGGTCACCGCGCCGGCATCCTGCCACTGCGGCGGCGGAACCACGCCACCGCCACCTTCGAAGCGCACGTCCATGCAGGTGTAGAACGCTTCCTGCGAATCCGAGCGCTGCCAGGTGTTGTAGATGATGTGCTGGCCAGTGCGCTTGGGCAGCGGGCAGTCCAGCTTGTAGACACCGCCTTCGGACAGCGGCACGTTGCCCAGGGTGCAGAATTCCTGCAGGTCGGCCCAGCGCAGCGGGCTGCCCGGCTGCCAACCGTCACGGGTGACGTAGAACTTCCACTCGCGGGTGGCGTGCGGCGCCGGCGCCAGGAATTCGAAGGTGTAGCGGCCACGCGAATCGGCGCGCATCGGCGTGGTCGGCCAGTCGCTGCGATTCAGATCGAGGCCGCGGTACTTGGGGATGCTGGCGCTGCACAGCTCGCCATCGCGCACCAGGTCGCGGTGGTTGCCATTGGCGTTGCCGTGGGCGATCGCGCTCCAGTCATAGAACGGCTGCGCGCCGCCGATGGCCTTGGCCGCGGCACAGGCCGGGTTGGTCGGGTTTTCCGGATTGCCTTCGTGGCACTGCTTCACGCGGCTGAGCGGCTTGGACATGGTGCCGTGGGCGAGGGCGCTGCCGGACAGGGCCAGGCCGGCAACGACGGACAGAGCGAGGACTGCCCGGTGGGACAGGTGCATGCAGGAACTCCTTTGCGAAGTGTGGGAAACCTCGCGCAGTCTTCACATGCAGGGCCGTCGGCAACATCGGACAAGTTTGAAATCGATGGCGGCTGTGTTCGATCTGCAACACGGTGCTCACTGTGCCGCCATCCGGGCGAAAGGCGGTGCACTGTGCACCGCCTCCCGCATCACTGCCTCAGTACGCGATCCACGCATCGCGCCATGCTGCACCCACGCCCGGCCGGTAGGCTTCGGCGTTGACGTTGCACCATGCACCTTCCGGGAACGGGCGGCAGGCATAAAGCTTGCCGTCGCCGCCCTTCACCACGGTCTGGCCCGGCACGTAGCTGCCGATACCGGCGGGATACACGTGGTCAAAATCACCGCCCGGTGATGGCGTGCCGGGGTCGGGCACCTGGGTATCGAGCTGGAAGCGGTTGCCATCCTTCAGGTACACGCGGTTGGCGGTGGCCGAGGCCGTCGGTGTGATCACGCCATTGCTGAGCACGCCCACGCGTGCGTGCTGGGCGCTGGTATTGACCTTGCGGGCCAGCGCCAACGGCCACTGCGCGGCCGCAGTCTGGCCACTGGCCAGGGTCGCTTCCACGCGTTCGACATCATTGCCGTTGGCGTTGAACACGCGCAACGCCAGGGTGGTGCCGACCGGCAGCTCGCCGCGCGCGGTGACCGGGCCGGCATCCTGCCACTGCGCTGCGGGCGGGGTGCTGCCACCGCCTCCTTCAAAGCG
Organism: Stenotrophomonas sp. 71799_Sma; assembly: GCF_056482505.1. Classification (NCBI taxonomy): domain Bacteria; kingdom Pseudomonadati; phylum Pseudomonadota; class Gammaproteobacteria; order Lysobacterales; family Lysobacteraceae; genus Stenotrophomonas; species Stenotrophomonas sp. 71799_Sma. The sequence continues at coordinate 4,676,163 of NZ_CM151202.1, read as the reverse complement.
CACGTCCATGCAGGTGTAGAACGCTTCGGTCGAATCCGAGCGCTGCCAGGTGTTGTAGATCACATGCTGGCCGCTGCGCTGTGGCAGCGTGCACTGCAGCTTGTAGGTGCCATCGGCCGACAGCGGCGTGTTGCCCAGCGTGCAGAACTCCTGCAGGTCGGCCCAGCGCAGCGGACTACCCGGCTGCCAGCCGTCGCGGGTGACGAAGAAGCGCCAGTCACGCGTGGCGTGCGGCGCGGTTGCCTTGAACACGAAGGTGAACTTGCCGTTGGCATCTGGCTGGATCGGCGTGGTCTGCCAGTCGCTGCGGTTCACATCCAGCCCGCGGAAGGTCGGGTTGTTGCCGCTGCACAGCTTGCCATCGGGCACTACGGCCTGGTGGTTGCCGTTGGCGTTGGCCTGATTGATGCCGTTCCAGTCGTAGAACGCCTGCGAACCACCGACGGCCTTGGCGGCAGCACAGGCCGGGTTGGTCGGGTTCTCCGGATTGCCCTGGAAACAGGCATAGACGCGGCTGACCGGCGTGGTCATGGTGCCGTGGGCGAATGCGTTGCCGGCCAGGCACAGGCCCGCAGCGGCGAACGAGGTGGCCAGCAACAGCGGTGTGGATCGGAATGACATGGCGCTTCCTTGTGGTCGTCGAAAGAAAACGGTGACCGCAGGAGCTACGCTGCACGGCGGACTTTCGGCGGCACCACAGCGAGTATCGAGTCGCGATGCAGGGTGCGGAACCACCGAAGCGCCGATCCGTGACTGGGGGTGTGAAGCCCTTCCCGCAGGCTTCACGCGGGACTGAACGGATGCGTTGACCATCACGTCTTCGGCGTGGCATCGATCACGTCGTGGAGATCCTGCTACGTCGCCGGCATACCCACCCGATCTGCCTGGCACGAGAAGCAGCCGTGGGCCGCGTTGTGCAGTTGCACGAAGGCCACGGCAGGGTCGGCAAACAGCGCGTCCAGCCGGGCGGCAACATCACTGCCCGCGCTGATCTCTGCGGCCAGCATCAATGCAGTGTGGTCATAGGCGCGCAACGAGATCGTACGGCGCTGTACATAGGCGGGTACCTCGCCCGGCGGCAGCACGCAGCGCGTTACGCCACGCTGCACGAAGATCGGGCCCGAGGCGTGATAGGGCGAGTGCAGCGGCAGGTGCACATGGGACAACAGCAGCAGCTCGCTGCCGCTGGGCGGATCGCTCAGGCCGATCCGGCAGGGGTGTCCTCCTGTTTCGCCGGCCCAGCGACGCTGGATGCCCAGCGCAGCCAGCGCGGTGTCACTCTTCTCGAACAGATGCTGGAAGGGGCGGTGGTCGAGGCCACCGAGGTACCACGCATGCATGGGCGTCTCCTTGGTTTTCCCCGGATTCTGCGCACGCACCGGCCGTCATGCTCGCCGTTTTCAGACCCGGCATCGCCATCGGGCCAGGCAGTGCCACGGGGATCGCACCGCAAGGCGCTAAGATGCGCGCGCCGCCCCGGCCGATGAGCGCCGCATGTCCCTGGATTTCCCCACCATCACCGTGCTTGGCTTCCTGCTCTGCATCGGCATCGCCGTGGGGTTCTCATTGCTGCTGGTGGTGCTGCGCGGGCAACCGGTGCTGCGCCTGTGGACCGCCAGCCTGTGGCTGCTGACCCTGGGCGTGACCCTGCTTGCGCTGCGCCCCTACCTGCCGTTGGCGCCGGCCATACTGGCCGGTAATGCGGCGATGGCCGGTTGCGCGGTGCTGATGCTGCGCGGCGTGGCGCTGCATCTGGAACAGCCGCTGCCGCTGTGGCGGCCGTTGTTGTTGGCGGCCGCGTTCATGGCCTGCATCTTCGCCTTCCTGGTGTTCTGGCCGGACCTGGGCGTGCGCCTGCAGGTGTTCAGTGTGTTCACGCTGCTGGTCGATGGCTGGATCGCATGGCTGCTGCTGCGGCATGCCCCCGTGCAGCAGCGCACCAGCTGCCGTCTGGCGGCGGCGGTGTTCCTGGCCGAGGCGGCACTGTACGCGGTGCGCCTGTTCCTGCCGGTGGCGCCCGATGCCGGTGAGGACATCATGCGCACCGGCACGCCGATGTTCGTCACCTACATTGCCGGGGTGATGCTGGAGCTGGCGCGATGTTTCGCGATGGTGCTGCTGCTGGTCGAGCGCATGCTGGTCGATCTGCGGCGTGCGGCACGCACCGATGGCCTGACCGGGCTGCTCAACCGCAGCGCGGTGCTGGCCGATGGCCAGGCGCAGTTGCAGCGGCTGCGTCGGCAGGGCCGGCCACTGGCCCTGCTGCTGGTCGACGTCGATCACTTCAAGCAGATCAACGACCGCTGGGGCCACCTGGCCGGTGACCAGGTACTGCGTCACTTCGCTGCGCTGCTGCAGCATGGTTTGCAGGGCCACGACACGCTGCTGGGCCGCTACGGTGGCGAGGAGTTCGTGCTGGTGCTGGCCGGCAGCACACAGGGTGAAGCGATGGCGTGGGCCGCCGCGATCCGTACCGCTCTGCAGCAGAAGCCGGCGCGGCTGGGCACCGGGCCGGTGACGGTCACCGCCAGCATCGGCCTGGCCATGGACGACGGCCATGGCGACCTGTCCACGCTGCTGGCAGCGGCGGATGCGGCGCTGTACCGGGCCAAGGCCGCAGGCCGCGACCGCCTGGCCTGCGCCACGCCCGCGGAGATTTCGCGTCTGCCCATCGCCGACGACGCCGTGCCCGTGTAAGTTGAGTCACATCTTCCGCGGCAGCCCGTCGTGGTTGCCAGGAACGTCCTCCAGGGGAAACGAGCACGATGCAAAGACACCACCTCGCGTTGGCCGCAGCGTTGGCCAGCCTGATGCTTGCCGGTTGCAGCCAGTCACCGTCACCCGGCGCCGAAAGCGCCAGCGATGCACCCAGCCGCCGTTTCGGCACGATCGACTTCCAGCCCTGCACGTTGTCCACCGAAGGCGCCAGCGCCAACGTGGAAGCGCAGTGCGCCACCCTGCAGGTGCCGGAGGACCGGGCCCAGCCCGATGGCCGACGCATTGGCCTGCGCATCGCCTGGCTGGAATCGGGCAGCAGCGGCTCCAGCCAGCCCGACCCGGTGTTCTTCCTGGCCGGTGGTCCCGGCCAGGCGGCCAGCGAAGTGGCGGTCATCGTCGATACCGCGCTGCGCCAGGTGCGCAAGCAGCGCGACATCTTCCTTGTCGACCAGCGGGGTACCGGTGGCTCCAACCCGCTCAGCTGCCTCGGCGCGGATGGCAAGGAACTGGCCATGGACGAGGATGCCGCACCCACTGAAGCGTCGCTGCGCGACTACGCGCAGCGCTGCGCGGCCTCGCTGCAGGGGCGTGCCGATGCCCGCTTCTACACCACCACCGAAGCCATCGCCGACCTGGATGCGGTACGCCAGGCCTTGGGCGTGGACCGGATCAACCTGGTCGGCGGCTCCTACGGTACCCGCGTGGCCCAGCGCTATGCCGGTGCCTATCCGCAGCACACCCGCAGCATCGTCATCGATGGCGTAGTGCCCAATGAACTGGTGGTGGGCGGCGACTTCGCCACGACGTTCGAGGATGCGATCGCCCTGCAGTCGGCGCAGTGCCGCAAGGATGCCGCCTGCAGCAAACGCTTCCCGACCGACACCCGCGCGCAGCTGCGCAGCGTGGTCGAGACCCTGCGCCGTGCGCCGGTCTCGGTGGAGTATCGCGACCCCGGCACCAACCAGACCCGGCAGGATGTGCTGAGTCCGGACAGCGTGATCGGCCTGGCGTTCGCCTTCTCCTATGTGCCGCAGTATTCCTCGCTGCTGCCGCTGGTGCTCGATGAAGCCGCGCATGGCCGCTATGCACCGCTGGCGTCGCTGGCACGCGGTGCGAGCCGCAGCATGGATTTCCAGATCAACCGAGGCATGCAGTGGTCGGTGATCTGCAGCGAGGATGCGCCGCGTTACAAGGCGCCGGCCGAGGACCCGGAGCGACTGTTCGGCAACGACGTGGCCAGTGCCTTCTTCGCGGCCTGCCCGGTATGGCCGCACCAGCCGGCGCCAGCGGCCAATGCCGTGCCGCTGCGCAGTGACGTACCGGCGCTGCTGCTGTCCGGTGAACTCGACCCGGTGACGCCACCGCGCTATGCCGAACAGGTCCTCAAGGGCCTGCCCAATGGCCGCGCGCTGGTCGCCCGCGGCCAGGGCCACGGCACGCTGAGTGCTGGCTGCATGCCGCGCCTGCTCGGCCAGTTCATCGACAAGACCGATGCCAAGGCGCTGGATGCCGGCTGCCTGGACACGCTGAGCTACGTGCCGGCGTTCACCTCGTTCAACGGATGGGAACCATGATCGTCGCCGACAACCTGCACAAGGCTTTCGACACCCGCACCGGCCGCATCCAGGCGGTCTCCAATGTCGGCTTCCGCGCCGAGGACGGCCGCATCACCGGCCTGCTGGGCCCCAATGGTGCCGGCAAGACCACCACCATGCGCATGCTGTACACGCTGATGACCCCGGACCAGGGCAGCATCAGCGTCGATGGTGTCGATGCCGCACGCAATCCGGTGGAAGTACGCCGCCACCTTGGCGTGCTGCCCGATGCGCGTGGCGTCTACAAGCGCCTGACCGCGCGCGAGAACATCGCCTACTTCGGCGAGCTGCATGGCCTGTCGGCCGAGCGCATCCGCGAACGCATCGAAGTGCTGTCGCATGCCCTGGACATGGGTGACATCCTCGACCGCCAGACCGATGGCTTCTCGCAGGGCCAGCGCACCAAGACCGCGATCGCCCGCGCGCTGGTGCACGACCCGCGCAACGTCATTCTGGATGAGCCGACCAACGGCCTGGACGTGATGACCACGCGCGCACTGCGCCGCTTCCTGCTGGGCCTGCGCGAAGAGGGCCGCTGCGTGATCCTGTCCAGCCACATCATGCAGGAGGTGGCCGCGCTGTGCGATCACATCGTGATCATCGCCAAGGGCACGGTGATGGCTGCCGGCAGCGCCGATGAACTGCGTGCGCAAGCCGGCGAATCCAACCTGGAAGACGCGTTCGTGAAACTGATCGGCAGCGAAGAGGGCCTGCACGCATGAGCATGATGTCGACCCTGATGACGGTGATGCGCAAGGAACTGCGCGACCTTTCCCGTGATCGCCGCACGCTGCTGCTGACCCTGCTGTTCGGGCCGCTGCTATACCCGGTGCTGCTGCTGGGCATGGGCAAGCTGGCCGAGAGCCGGGTACGCACCCAGATCGAGCAGCCGCTGCAGATTCCGACCATCGGTGCGGAGAACGCCCCCAACCTGGTGCGTTTCCTCGCCGCGCAGGGGCTGAACACCGCACCTGCACCGAAGGACCTGGCCGAGGCCATCCGCAGCCAGGAGATCGACGTGGCGCTGCGCATCAGCGATGACTTCGGCAAGGACTGGGCCGATGGCAAGCCGGCGCTGGTGGAGGTGATCAAGGACAGTACCCGTCGTGCCGCCGAAGTGCCCAGCGCACGTCTGGAGGCGGCACTGGCCACCTACAACGGCCAGGTGGGGGCACTGCGATTGATGGCGCGCGGCATCGACGCACAGGTGGCGCGGCCGCTGGATGTGGCGCGCCAGGACCTGGCCAGTGCCGAGGCCAAGCGCGGCATGATCCTGTCGATGCTGCTGCCGGTGCTGCTCACGCTGACCTCGTTCATCGGCGGCGCCTATCTGGTGATGGATGCCACCGCCGGCGAGCGCGAGCGGCAGTCACTGGAACCGCTGCTGGCCACGCCCGGCTCGCGCAGCGCGATCGTCAGCGGCAAGATCGCTGCTGCCTGCGTGGTCGGGTTCGTATCGCTGCTGCTGACCCTGGTGGCGTTCAAGGTGAGCGCACAGATCGCGCCCGGCAACATCGGCCGCCAGTTCAACATGAACGTCGGTTCGATGCTGCAGATGCTGCTGGTGATGCTGCCGATGCTGATGATCGGCACCTCGCTGCTGACCTTCCTGTCGGCCGCGGCCAAGAGCATGAAGGAAGCGCAGAGCCACATGACCTGGCTGATGCTGCTGCCGATGATGCCTGGCTACGCACTGGTGGCGTACCCGCTGAAGAGCGAGCTGTGGCAGTACGCGGTGCCGTTCCTGTCGCAGAACCAGATGCTGCTGAAGGTGATCCGCCACGAGACGATCACGCCTGCGGTGTGGGCGATCTATCTCGGCGCCAGCCTTGGCCTGGCCGCAGTGCTATGGTTCGCCGCCGTGCGCCGTTACCACAACGAGCGTCTGGCGATCTCGGGCTGACTGCAAAAAGGGGACGGAGGGGATTAAGTCGTTTTTAACCCTCCGCCCCCTTTTTCTGAGGGCGCCCCCGCTTGCGCAGCACCACGGGGCGGCCCAGTGTCTGTTCCACCATCCGCAGGTAAGCTGCATTTCCCAACGGATGCTGCCCGGCACTGTGCGCGCGTATTGCCGGCAGGTCGGCGGACGCGTTCACGTCCCGCAGGAACTGCGCATAGAGCGTCGTCCGCTGTCGCTTGGTCGAGGCCAGTGCCTGAAAGGCGGGGTGTTCTGTCAGCATCGGATCATCGCGGCGCTGCAGGTTTCCATGCACGCTCGACCATGGGTGATCTTCCGGGGCGCCTGTCCTGCCTGCACGAACCGGATTGAGTTCGATGTAGCGATAAACGCTGAGCAGATAGGCGTCGCTGTCCACCATCGAAGAATGGAAGCGGCCCTGCCAGAGTGGTCCGCTGCGCTCATGCCGCTGATTGAACGCCTGGACATAGTTGTTGCCCTGCATCCGCATCGCGTTGGCCAAGCCGGCCTGAGTGGAGGGTGTGGCCAATAGATGGACGTGATTGCCCATCAATACATAGGCATGCAGCGCGACCTGATGCTTCAGGAAGGCGCTGTGCAAAAGGTGCAGAAACAGCTGGCGGTCGATATCGTCAACGAAGATCGCCCCCTTGTTCACACCGCGCTGGGTTACGTGATACGGCTGTTCGGCCAACATCAGGCGTGCTTGTCGAGGCATGGCAGTTCAGGGGTTTCAAGGAATCATCAGCCTGCCGCCTCCGTGACCGCGAAGGGCATCAGGCGATGCCGCGAGTTGATGTGGGGGAGGGCAGAAGCGACTTAATCCCCTCCGTCCCCTTTTCCATACCGCGCAGGCGTCACCCCCATCTCGCGCTTGAACACGGCGATGAAGGCACTGGGTGTGTCGTAGCCCATCGACAGCGCGACGCTGATCACCGGCTCGCCGGACAGCAGGCGTGGCAGTGCCAGCAGCACCCGCAGGCGCTGCCGCCACTGGCTTGGCGACAGGCCGGTCTCGGCCAGCCAATGGCGGGCGAGGCTGCGGCTGGACAGACCGCTGCTGGCGGCCCAGTCCTCGATGCTGCGGTTGTCGTGCGGTGCGCGCGCCAGTGCGGCGGCAAGTTTTTGCAGTCGCCGGTCATGCGGTTGTGGCAGGGCAAGCGGCAGAGGCGTGCTGGCGGCAATCTCATCGGCGATCACACCGGCCAGTCGTGCCTGTGTGGCATCCAGTGGAACATGCGGCCACTGCAGCGCCCGAATCACCGCGGCCTGCAGCAGCGGCCCCGGCTGGAAGATGCGAGGGGCTACAGGCAGGTCGGTGCAGGCCTGCGCGCTGAAGTACAGGCTCCAGCCGTCGAACGCACTGGTACTGGCCAGAGCGTGGGGCAGCGAAGGCGGTATCCAGGCGACATGACCCGCCGGCAGCAGCCAGTGCAGGTCGCCGACCTCGATCCGCAGCAGGCCCTGATGTGCACCCAGCAGCTGCCCACGTGCGTGCTGGTGGCGTGCCGTGCGGCGCGGACCCGGCAGGCGCAGCTGCGCCCCCAGCAATGCAGGCCCATCGGCGGCATTGGCCAGCGCCGGGTCAATCAATGCGGTGGTTGTCTGATCTGCCATATCAATTGGCAGTTATACGGCAGAAACGTCGCGTCCGGGCTCCGACACTGGAGCCCACTTCAACGGAGCGCTTCCCCATGCAGCCACAGGACATTCTTCCGGACCATCAGAACGAGGTGCAGGTAAATGGCCTCACCGTGCGCAAGGGCAGCGTGGGTGCTTTCCTGGCCAGCGTCCGCGACTGGCAGGATCCCGCCAGCGATGATGCCACCCGCGCCACAGCCGAATCTGACCTGCGTGCGTTGCTGCCGGGCCTGCACGCGCTGGGCCTGTTCCAGGTGCTGGCTGCGCGCGATCCGGCGCTGCAGCGCCTGATTGATGGCGCTGCCTGAAACGGACAAGGCCCGGACGGACCGGGCCTTGGCGTCATGGAGGTGGCAGAAACGACTTAATCCCCTCCGTCCCCTTTTTTGCGGTCAGCCGCCCGGTGCGAACACCAGGGTGCGGCGGGTGGTGACCGGCGCGTTGACCGGCTCGAAGCGCCAGCGCTTGACCGCGTTCAGGGCTTCGCGGTCGAAGGTCCGTCCCGACGTCGCGCGCAGCACGCGGGCGCTGACCACTGAGCCGTCGGTACCGACGGTGATCTCCACCAGCACTTCGCCCGACGTTCCCGAACGCAGTGCCTCGGCCGGATAGCGCGGCGCCGGCGTGCTGACCGGGCGGAGGGTGGGAGCTGCCGCGGCGGCTGCCTGGCGTGCGGCGCTGGCCTGTTGGGCGGCGGCCTGCTGCTGTTTCTGTTCGGCATCGCGACGGGCCGCGGCCTGGCGCTCGGCCTCCTGGCGCTCGTTGTCGCGGCGTGCGGCATCCTGCTGCGCGGCAATCTGCTTGGCCGCATCGGCTTCCTTGGCGCGCTGCTCGGTCAGGCGCTGCTGTTCGGCCTGCTGCTTGGTCCGGTCTTCGGCGTCCTTCTTGGCCTTCTCGGCTTCGGTCTCGCTGCGCTTGGCCGCATTTTCCACGCCCTTGGCCAGGCCTTCCTTCAGGCGCGGCAGGGCGGGAGCGGAGGCGTCCACCTTCTCGATCAGTGCCACCAGGCGCTGCGCCTCGGTGTAGTCCTCGCGGCCCAGGTGCTGCTCGGCGGCGATCAGGGTGTAGGGCAGCAGGTCGGTCAGCGCGCTCTTCACCGACGCGTCGTCCGGTGTCTTGTCGCGCAGGGCGAGGTAGTACTCGATGGCGTTGTCGCCGGCCGGCGCGTACATGCGGTTCTCGCGCAATGCCTGGCTGGCCGATTCACGCAGCTGTTCGGTGCCCATGGACTGCACCTTGGCGGCGACCACCGGTGCGGCCGGTGCAGCAGCGGCGGGTGCGGCGGCCGGGGCCGGTGCTGCAGATTCTTCCTTTCCCGAGCAGGCGGCCAGCGCCAGTGCCAAAGCAACCGGCAGCCACCGGCGCGCGGCGGTGATCGTTGAGACGTGCGACATCCTGCTCCCCTCTAGAAGACGACGTGACGTAAATCATTGATACGCATGGCCGGGACCTGTGGTCCGGGCGCGGAACGATGACGTTTCCCGACGCCACCGCCGGCAACGGCGAGGGTGCAATCTAGCATCCCGGCCACCGCCGCGTACAAGGGGCAGGGGCCGGGATGGGGCAGCGGCGAAGGATCGCTGCCGGTTGCCGCATCAGTGGTCGTGCGACTTGCTGTGGCTGTTGGACATCAGCTTGTCGGTCCAGGCAATACCGATCGCCGACAGGATGAACACGCAGTGGATGATGGTCTGCCACAGCACGCCTTCCTGGGTCATGGTCGTGCAGGTATCGACACCAGCGTTGTAGAAGCTGGTCGAAGCCGACGACACTGCTGCTGCCCATTGTTCCGGCTTGCACAGCGGCAGTCCCTTCAGCGCGCTGGTGGCGATGAAAGTCTTCAGCAGGTGGATCGAGGAGATGCCGATGATCGCCATTGCCAGCTTCACCTTCAGCACGCTGGCGTTGACGTGGCTCAGCCATTCCGGCTGGTCCGGGTGGCCTTCCAGGCGCAGGCGCGAGACGAAGGTCTCGTAGCCACCGACGATCACCATCACCAGCAGATTGGAGATCATCACCACGTCGATCAGGCCCAGCACGATCAGCATGATCTGCTGTTCGCCCATCGAGACCGAGTGGGACAGCAGGTGCCACAGTTCCTTGCCGAACAGGAACACGTAGACGCACTGGGCAAGGATCAGGCCCAGGTACAGCGGCAGCTGCAGCCAGCGCGAGGCGAAGATCAGCGAGGACAACGGGGACAGGGGGCGAGGACTGTGGCTCATGCAGGACAGTGCGTTTCGGGGGAGCCGCGAGGTTACCGGCCCGTCGTGACGGTGCCAACCCAACTCTCGCACTAGACTTCAGGTTCCTTTCCGCACCCCGAGCCGCCGCCATGATCGACCTGTATTACTGGCCCACCCCGAACGGCCACAAAGTGACCCTGCTGCTGGAAGAAGCCGGCCTGGAGTACCGCATCCATCCGGTCAACATCGGCTCGGGCGACCAGTTCAAGCCGGAATTCCTTGCGATCTCGCCGAACAACAAGATGCCTGCGATTGTCGACCACGCCCCGGCCGATGGCGGCGCCCCGCAGAGCGTGTTCGAGTCCGGCGCGATCCTGCTGTATCTGGCCGAGAAGACCGGCCAGTTCCTGCCCAGCGACCCGCGCGGCCGCGTGACCACCCTGGAGTGGCTGTTCTGGCAGATGGCTGGCCTGGGTCCGATGAGCGGCCAGATGGGCCACTTCAATGTGTATGCGCCGGAGAAGATCCCGTATGCGATCGAGCGCTATGACAACGAAGTGCGCCGCCTGCACGGGGTGATGGACAAGCGCCTGGCCCAGCACGCCTTCCTGGCCGGGGACGCGTACACCATCGCCGACATGGCCAGCTACCCGTGGATCGGCGCCTACGACAAGCTGCCGGTGGATTTCGCCGCGTTCCCGAACCTCAAGCGCTGGCACGAAGCGATTGCTGCACGCCCGGCCACCCAGCGCGCCTATGCCCTGCGCCAGCAGGTGAACCCCAACGCCGGCAAGCCGCTCAGCGACGAAGAGCGCAAGCACCTGTTCGGCCAGCGTTGACCCGGAACGGTGGGTGCCGACCGTTGGTCGGCATGCCTCATGGGCAGAAGGTCATGCTGCCTTCCCGCACGGGCTTGGTTAGGATGGGGGACGACCGCCCCGCGTCCATCGCGGTGGCGGACCTGCCGTTTGCCGGGATCCTCCATGCGCCACCTGTTCGCTTCGCTCGCCCTCATGCTCGCCACCAGTACCGCCGCCCACGCTGAAAAGCTGACCCTGGAAGCCATCACCGGCCCGCTGCCGCTTTCCGGCCCGACCCTGATGAAGCCGAAGGTCGCCCCCGATGGTTCGCAGGTCAGCTTCCTGCGCGGCAAGGACAGCGACCGCAACCAGCTGGACCTGTGGACCTATGACATCGGCAGCGGCCAGACCCGCCTGCTGGTGGATTCGAAGGTGGTGCTGCCCGGCACCGAGACCCTCAGTGATGAGGAAAAGGCCCGCCGCGAGCGCCAGCGCATCGCCGCGATGACCGGTATCGTCGATTACCAGTGGTCGCCGGACGCGCAGCGCCTGCTGTTCCCGTTGGGCGGTGAGCTGTACCTGTACGACCTCAAGCAGCAGGGCCAGGCCGCAGTGCGCCAGCTGACCCACGGTGAAGGATTCGCCACCGACGCCAAGCTGTCGCCCAAGGGCGGTTTCGTCAGCTTCATCCGCGGCCGCAACCTGTGGGTGATCGACCTGGCCAGCGGCAAGCAGCTGCAGCTCACCCGCGACGGCAGCACCACCATCGGCAACGGCGTGGCCGAGTTCGTCGCCGACGAGGAAATGGACCGCCACACCGGCTACTGGTGGGCGCCGGATGATTCGGCCATCGCCTTCGCGCGCATCGATGAAGCACCGGTGCCGGTGCAGAAGCGCTACGAGGTCTACGCCGACCGCACCGACGTGATCGAGCAGCGTTACCCGGCCGCGGGCGACGCCAACGTGCGCGTGCAGCTGGGCGTGATCGCACCGGCCGCCGATGCGCAGCCGCGCTGGGTCGACCTCGGCAAGGAACAGGACATCTATCTGGCTCGTGTCGATTGGCGCGATGCGCAGCACCTGAGCTTCCAGCGCCAGTCGCGCGACCAGAAGCAGCTGGACCTGGTGGAAGTGGCGCTCGATTCCAATCGCCAGCGCGTGCTCGCCCACGAGACCAGCCCGACCTGGGTGCCGCTGCACAACAGCCTGCGTTTCCTCGATGACGGCAGCGTGCTGTGGTCGTCCGAGCGCACCGGTTTCCAGCATCTGTACCGCATCGACAGCAAGGGCAAGGCCACCGCGTTGACCCACGGCAACTGGCCGGTGGACGAACTGCTGGCGGTCGATGAGAAGGCTGGCAAGGCCTACTTCCGCGCCGGCATCGAGACCTCGCGCGAAAGCCAGATCTACGCGGTGTCGCTGCAGGGCGGTGAGCCGCAGCGCCTGTCCAAGGCACCGGGCATGCACAGCGCCAGCTTCGCCCGCAATGCCAGCGTCTATGTCGACAGCTGGTCCAACAGCACCACGCCGCCGCAGATCGAACTGTTCCGCGCCAATGGCGAGAAGATCGCCACCCTGCTCGAGAACGATCTGGCGGACCCGAAGCATCCGTATGCGCGTTACCGCGATGCACAGCGCCCGATCGAGTTCGGCACGCTGACCGCGGCCGACGGCAAGACCCCGCTCAACTACAGCCTGATCAAGCCGGCCGGCTTCGATCCGTCCAAGCGTTACCCGGTGGCGGTGTACGTCTACGGTGGCCCGGCCAGCCAGACCGTCACCGACAGCTGGCCCGGCCGTGGCGACCACCTGTTCAACCAGTACTTGGCCCAGCAGGGCTACGTGGTGTTCTCGCTGGACAACCGCGGCACCCCGCGCCGTGGCCGTGACTTCGGTGGCGCGTTGTACGGCAAGCAGGGCACGGTGGAAGTGACCGACCAGCTGCGCGGCGTGACCTGGCTGAAGCAGCAATCGTGGGTGGACCCGGCGCGCATCGGCGTGCAGGGCTGGTCCAACGGTGGCTACATGACCCTGATGCTGCTGGCCAAGGCCTCGAACCAGTACGCCTGTGGCGTGGCCGGTGCGCCGGTCACCGACTGGGGCCTGTACGACAGCCACTACACCGAACGCTACATGGATCTGCCGGCGCGCAATGAAGCGGGTTACCGAGAAGCGCGCGTGCTGACCCATATCGACGGCCTACGCTCGCCGCTGCTGCTGATCCACGGCATGGCCGATGACAACGTACTGTTCACCAACTCGACCAGCCTGATGAGTGCGCTGCAGAAGCGTGCACAGCCGTTCGAGCTGATGACCTACCCGGGTGCCAAGCATGGCCTGTCCGGCGCCGATGCCCTGCATCGCTACCGCGTGGCCGAAGCCTTCCTGGGACGTTGCCTCAAGCCCTGATCCAGCAACGGGAAGGAGCCCGCCGATGACCCTGCCACCGCCGATTCCCGCCCATGACCCGGCATCCGCCGGTTGGTGGTGCCGCCACTGGCGCTGGGCGATGCCGTTGATGGTGGTGCTGGTGCTGGGTGGTGCAGGGGGTGTGGTGACCTGGAGCGTGCTGCGCTGGAGCGAGGCGGCACGCGAGAGCCCGCCGATGCGCGAGGCGCTGCGACGCGCGGGCTGCAGTATTGAACTGGTGGAAGCCTTTGGCGAGCCGCTGCATATCGAATCGATGCCGCTGGGCAGCATGCAGACCGCGATGAACGGCCAGCGCGACGTCGGCCTGACCGTTGCGCTGGAAGGACCGCATGCGCACGGCCGGCTGTTCGTGCAGGGCAGCCGTCGCGATGAAGTCTGGGATTACCCGGTGATGTATGTACTGGCCGAAGACAAGCAGACCTTCGACCTGACTGCACTGGATGACGACGAGGCTGCGGGGGAGTGCGAGCTGCAGGCCTGCCGTGAGCGTGGCGAATGCCCGCTGACCGCCGCGCTGTGACCGCAGGTCGCGCGGCCGGGTAAGGGCGGCCATGTAGAGTCGACTGTTAGTCGACTGCTCTCCACAAGACGCCTGAAAAACCCCGCGCTGCGCGCGATAGTCGACTGACAGTCGACTCTACCCATCAGCCGCGCCGTGACCTCCAGCCGATTGTCGCCATCGCCGTGAGCGCGTAAGTTGCGGGCAACCCTTTGCTGGAGTGTCCCATGAAGCCGATTGCGCTCGCTGTTGCCCTGGCCCTGACTGCCGCCCCGTTGCTGTCCGCACCGCCGGCGCTGGCTGCACCCGCCGCCAAGGCCGCCACTCCTGCCAGCCCGGCCTGGGTGGCCCGCAGCAATGCACTGGCGCAGATCCTGCTTGATGCACAGGGTCCGTTCCAGCCGGAGGAAACCGGCTTCTTCGGCGTTCCCGGCTACGACGACAAGGTGGCCGACCTCGGCCCGGACAACGGCAAGCGCTACCGCGCCGCGATGGCCAAGGCCCGCGACGAACTGAAGGCGAAGCTGGCCACCGAGCAGGATCCCAATGTCCGCCAGGACCTGGAGATCATGATCCACGCCGCCAGCCAGAACATCGAAGGCAGCGAGCTCAACGAGAAGTACCTGTTGCCGTGGAGCGATGCGCCGCAGACGGTGTTCAGCGGCCTCAACCTGCTGCTGTCCGACCAGGTGCCGGCCGAGCGCCGGGCCAAGGCGCTCGACCGCCTCAAGGCCTACGCCGGCCTGCAGCCGGGCGGCACCGCCTTCACCACGCTGGCGCGCCAGCGCTATGAAGAGCGCTTGAAGGACAGCAGCCTGCTGCAGCCGACGAAGATCGAAGTGCAGCAGTCGCTGGACAACGTCGAGACCTACATCACCGGTATCGAGTCGCTGCTGAAGAAGTACCAGATCGCCGGTGCCGATGAAGCAATGAAGGCGCTGGCCGGGCAGATGAAGGACTACGCCGCCTGGACGCGCACGACCGTGCTGCCGAAGGCACGTGCCGACGCACGCCTGCCGGCGCCGCTGTACGCCTACCAGCTCAAGCAGGTCGGCATCGACATCGACCCGAAGCTGTTGATGCAGCGCGCGCAGCTGGAGTTCATGGAAACCCGATCGGCGATGCAGCAGCTGGCGCCGCTGGTGGCGAAGGACAAGGGCCTGAAGGTGGCCGACCCGAGCGACCCGGTGGCGGTGATCCGCGCGCTGAAGGCTGACAAGATCGCCGACGATCATCTGGAAGGCCACTACCGCAAGGTGATCGACGCGATCGATCCGCTGATCCGCGAGCACGCCATCGTCGACGTGCCCAAGCGTGCCATGCAGATGCGACTGGGTTCGGCCGCCGAGAGCGCCGCCAGCCCGGCGCCGCACTTCCTGCCGGCGCCGCTGGTCAACAACACCGGGCAGCAGGGCACCTTCGTGCTGCCGCTGGGCAATCCGGCCGCCGGTCCGGGTGCGCAGTACGACGACTTCAACTTCGGCGCGGCGGCGTGGACGCTGAGCGCGCATGAAGGCCGCCCCGGCCACGAGCTGCAGTTCACCGCCATGGTCGAGCGCGGCGTCTCGCTGGCACGCACGATGTTCGCGTTCAATTCGGTGAACGTGGAAGGCTGGGCGCTGTATGCCGAAGCCGAGATGGTGCCGTACGAGCCGCTGGACGGGCAGATGATCGCCCTGCAGTTCCGCCTGCTGCGGGCTGCGCGCGCGATGCTGGACCCGATGCTCAACCTCGGCCTGACCGACCGCGCCAACGGCGAGCGCGTGCTGATCGAGCAGGTCGGCCTGTCCAAGGCGATGGCCACCCAGGAACTGGATCGCTACATGGTGCGCATGCCGGGCCAGGCCGGCAGCTATTTCTACGGCTACACCCGCATCCTGGAACTGCGCATGCAGACCGAGCTGGCACTGGGCGCGAAGTTCGACCGCCTGGCGTTCAACAACTTCCTGCTCGACCAGGGCCTGCTGCCGCCGGACCAGCTGGCCGATGCGGTGAACAAGGTGTTCGTGCCGAAGTACAAGCGCTGAGCATCACCGGTAGTGCCGGCCACTGGCCGGCGCCGCGGGTTTCGTGCCAACCAAGGTTGGCACCTACCAGAGCGATGCGTCGGTTGTTGCAGGGGTAGTGCCGGCCGCTGGCCGGCAATCGCCGTTGGTAGATGCCGACCTTGGTCGGCGCTGTGGGTTTCGTGCCAACCAAGGTTGGCACCTACCAGAGCGATACGTCGGTTGTTGCAGGGGTAGCGCCGGCCGCTGGCCGGCAACCGGTGTTGGTAGATGCCGACCTTGGTCGGCGCTGTGGGTTTCGTGCCAACCAAGGTTGGCACCTACCAGAGCGATGCGTCGGTTGTTGCAGGGGTAGTGCCGGCCGCTGGCCGGCAATCGCCGTTGGTAGATGCCGACCTTGGTCGGCGCTGTGGGTTTCGTGCCAACCAAGGTTGGCACCTACCAGAGCGATACGTCGGTTGTTGCAGGGGTAGTGCCGGCCGCTGGCCGGCAATTGCCGTTGGTAGATGCCGACCTTGGCCGGCGCTGTGGGTTCGTGCCAACCAAGGTTTGCACCTACCAGAACGATGCGTCGGTTATTGCAGGGGTAGTGCCGGCCGCTGGCCGGCAATTGCCGTTGGTAGATGCCGACCTTGGTCGGCGCTGTGGGTTTGTGCCAACCAAGGTTGGCACCTACCAGAGCGATGCGTCGGTTGTTGCAGGGGT
This sequence comes from Stenotrophomonas sp. 71799_Sma, assembly GCF_056482505.1. Classification (NCBI taxonomy): domain Bacteria; kingdom Pseudomonadati; phylum Pseudomonadota; class Gammaproteobacteria; order Lysobacterales; family Lysobacteraceae; genus Stenotrophomonas; species Stenotrophomonas sp. 71799_Sma. Next base: position 4,659,665 of record NZ_CM151202.1, on the reverse strand, counting down.
AGTGCCGGCCGCTGGCCGGCAAGCGCCGTTGGTAGATGCCGACCTTGGTCGGCGCTGTGGGTTTCGTGCCAACCAAGGTTGGCACCTACCAGAGCGATACGTCGGTTGTTGCAGGGGTAGTGCCGGCCGCTGGCCGGCAATTGCCGTTGGTAGATGCCGACCTTGGCCGGCGCCGCGGGTTTCGTGCCAACCGAGGTTGGCACCTACCAGAGCGATGCGTCGGTTGTTGCAGGGGTAGTGCCGGCCGCTGGCCGGCAAGCGCCGTTGGTAGATGCCGACCTTGGTCGGCGCTGTGGGTTTCGTGCCAACCAAGGTTGGCACCTACCAGAGCGATACGTCGGTTGTTGCAGGGGGAGTGCCGGCCGCTGGCCGGCATTTCCCTTGGGCGAAGAGGATTTCTGAGGTTGCCGGCCAGCGGCCGGCACTACCGGCGGTGACCCTCTCGGGTCACCGCTGCGGCTGCGGTGTGATCACCTGTGTCGGCAACCGCGCGGGCGGTGCCGGATTCGGCACCCAGATCGCGACGCCGGCGGCGCGCTTCTGCGTGGTCGGAATACCGATGCCGACGCCGCCACCGACGTGCGAACCGAACGTGCCGGCGCCGACCGACATGCCCACCGGCGAGCCACTGCTGCCCACGCCCATCAACACCACGCCATTGGCGCCGAGCGCGGCGGCCTCACGCTTCAGGCGTGCCACGGCGGCATCGGTCTGGCCCTGGGTGCCGAAGCCGACGGCGGACGCCGATTCCAGCTGGGCGATTTCCTGGGAACCGGCCGGTGGCGTCGAATAGATCTGCACCAGCGCCGGATCGATCGGTGCGCGGGCGCGGCCCAGCATCACCTTGGAGGTACTGGCACAGCCAGCGGCGACCAGCAGGATGGCCGCCAACGCGGCCCAACGGATGTTCATGGCACGACCCCTGTAGGACTGGTTGCGATCATCGGCGGGCCACTCTGAATCGGCGCCAACACCCGGGCCAGGGCACGCACGGCAGCACGCTAGCACGGCGGGGGTGACAGCCCCGCCAATGGCAGTAGGCGGCGGCAGCGGGAACGTCTATGGTTGGGGCAGGAACCAACTGCGGGAGAGCGGCATGGGTGTGATCAGTCTGTTGTGGGGCGTACTGGCGCTGTTGTGGATGATCCTGGCGCTGATTCCACTGCTGGGCTGGGGCAACTGGTTCCTGATCCCGTTCGCTGCGGTGGGCGCGGTCATCGCCGCGCTCGGCATCCTGTTCACCCACCCGAGCAAGCGTGGCCGGGCCTGGGCCGGGCTGGTGCTGAACGGCATCGTGGTGGTGGTGGGCATCCTCCGCCTCGGCCTGGGTGGCGGCGTGATCTGAGCCCGCACCCGGGTGCGACAGGGCGTCGCAGGCGCACGGCCCATGGCCGGGCAGGGGCGTACAATGAATGGCTGCGCGAGCCCCCCGCGTGCCTGTGAATCCGCGCCCGGCGCGGCTGCCCCATGATCATCCGACCCCGTCCCCACGGCTGGCAACTGCTTTACATCCTGCGCGGTTCGATCGTCAAAGCGATCGCGCCCAAGGTGCTGGCCATCCTGATCCTGTCCATTGCCGTGGCTGCGGTGGTGGAACTGGCGCCGCCCACCGGCATCGAACGCGTTTCCGTCACGCCGTTCACCCTGCTCGGCCTGGTCCTGTCGATCTTCCTCAGCTTCCGCAACAGCGCCTGCTACGAGCGCTGGTGGGAAGGCCGCAAGCTGTGGGGCCAGCTGGTCTACGAATCGCGCTCGCTGGCCCGCCAGGTGAACCTGCTGCTGGCCGATGACACCGGCCGCCGCCGCCGCATCGCCTACCTCACCACCGCCTTCGCCCATGCACTGGCCGGTCGCCTGCGCGGGCGCATCGTGGCGCTGATGGCCCTGCCGTGGCTGGACAAGCGCCAGCGCGAACAACTCGGGCAGCGCGAGAACGTGCCCGACGCGCTGCTCTCGATGATCGCTGCGGAACTGGCGCAGGCCCTGCGTGCCGGTGACCTCGACCCGATCCTCTACACCCAGCTGGAAGAACGCCTGCACGCGATGTCGTCGATCCAGGCCGGCTGCGAGCGCATTCTCACCACACCGCTGCCGTTCGCCTACACCCTGCTGCTGCACCGCTGCGCGTGGATGTTCTGCGTGCTGCTGCCGTTCGGCCTGGCCAGTTCGCTGGGCTGGGGCACGCCGGTGCTGTCGGCGGTGCTGGCCTATGCCTTCTTCGGCCTGGACCAGCTGGGCGAAGAAATGGAAGACCCGTTCGGCCTGGAGCCGAATGACCTGCCGCTGGACGCGCTGGTGCGCACGATCGAGATCGACCAGCTCGACGCGCTCGGCGAACGCCCATTGCCCGAACCCCTGCTGCCGCAGGGCTACCTGTTGCAATAGCCACTCCTCGGAGCCTGCCATGTCCCACCCGCTTTACCGCCCGCGCCGCATGCGCCATGACGAGTTCTCGCGCCGCCTGATGCGCGAGAACACGCTGACCACCGACGACCTGATCTACCCGGTGTTCGTGCACGAACTGGCTGGCCGCACCGCGGTGCCGTCGATGCCGGGCGTGGAGCGGCTGTCGATCGAAGAACTGCTGAAGGTGGCCGAAGAGGCGCTGGAGCTGGGCATTCCGGTGATCGACCTGTTCCCGGTGATCGACCCGTCGCTGAAGTCGCTGGATGCATCGGCGGCGTGGGCCGAGGACGGCCTGGCGCAGCGTGCGATCCGCGCGCTGAAGTCGCGCTTCCCGGAACTGGGGGTGATGACCGACGTGGCGCTGGACCCGTACACCACCCACGGCCAGGACGGCATCATCGACGACAAGGGCTATGTGCTGAACGACATCACCGTCGAGGCGCTGGTCAAGCAGTCGGTATCGCACGCCGAGGCCGGTGTGGACATCGTCTCGCCGTCGGACATGATGGACGGCCGCATCGGCGCGATCCGTCGTGCGCTGGATGCCGACAACCACATCAACGTGCGCATCATGGCCTACTCGGCCAAGTACGCCTCGGCGTTCTACGGTCCGTTCCGTGATGCGGTGGGCAGCGCCGCCAGCCTCGGCAAGGCCGACAAGAAGACCTACCAGATGGACCCTGCCAACGGCGACGAGGCCCTGCGCGAGATCGCGCTGGACCTGGAAGAGGGCGCCGACATGGTGATGGTCAAGCCGGGCATGCCGTACCTGGACCTGGTGCGCCGGGTGAAGGAGAAATTCGGCGTGCCAACCTTCGCCTACCAGGTGAGTGGCGAGTACGCGATGATGAAGGCCGCCTTCGCCAACGGCTGGCTGGACGAGCGCGCCTGCGTGCTGGAGTCGCTGCTGGGCTTCAAGAGGGCCGGTGCCGATGGCGTGCTGACCTATTTCGCGCCGCAGGTGGCGCGATGGCTGCGCGAGCGCTGACAATAGCGCCACGATAGACGGAGGACTGCGCGATGGGACCCGAACTGGGGTGGATGCAATGGCTGATCTGGGGCACCGGTACGCTGGTGTTCGGCGCCATCATCGTCGGTGTCTTCATCGCCGCCTGGCGGGCCGGCAAGCGCCCGCCGGAGCAGCTCTCCGCCGCGCGCCACGTGGCCCGTGAGCAGGCCCTGCCGGACAGCGTGCAGGCCGAACTGGCCGCGCTGAACCAGCGCAAGGACAATGGCCAGCTGAGCGAGATCGAGTACGAGCAGCAGCGCGCCAAGGTGTTGTCGCGCTGACGGGTGGGTGCCAACCTTGGTTGGCACTTTCCCGCATGCCAACCAAGGTTGGCATCTACCAAACGGCCATCCACGCACGGCGTGGATCTACCGCACGCACCTGGCGCCTCCATCGCCCTGGTAGCCGCCAACCTTGGTTGGCGTTTGCCGTCACCGTGCGCCCGGCACGCACCCCGCAACCGCCACCACCTTCGGCACCGCCAACCGGTACACATCCACGCCACCGGCACGCGGTGCCTTCGCCGCACTGCTGGCGACCATCATCTCGCCCGGCTTGGCGTTGTCGATCACCGGCGCGCCGGTCCAGCCGCTGGCCTGGTTGAACGACAGCCCCAATGGCTGCAGCGCCGCACCGGTCCACGCACAGCCGCTGCTCCACACCTGCGTGGTCGTGCCGTTGCCGCGGCTGAACACCACGGCGCCGTCATGCCCCAGCCAGTCGCCGTCGGTCTCGTCGTCGGCACTGTTCAACGCGCTCAGTGCGCTGGCCGGGCCACGCAGTCCCTGCGCATCCAGCGTCGCCACGAACAGGTCCCAGCCGGCACCACGGCCCTGCTGGCGGGCAAACAACAGCTGCCTGCCATCCGCGCTCAGGGCCGGCCCGCGCTCTTCCCGGCGGCCCGCGTCGCCCGCCAGCAGCTGCGCGGTACCCAGTTGGCCATCGGTGGCGAGAGCGGCCCGATACAGCGCCAGCTTGCCCTCGCGGCCGGCCGCGAACAGCAGCCAGCGGCCGTCGCGGCTGAAGTAGGGATCATGGGCTTCACCGGCCACGCCTACCGGCAAGGCCTGCGCCTGCTGCCAGCGGCCGTCCACCACGCGCGCCTCCCACAGGCCCCAACCGGCCTCGCCACGGCGGGCGAAAACGATGCGCTGGCCATCGGCGCTGATCGTGGCGCGGCCCTCGTCGGCACGGGTCGAGACCACGCCCATGCCTTCGATGCCGTACTCGTTCAACGCCATCGCCACGGGGGCAGAGAGTAGACTGGCGGCAAGCACCAGCAGGGGCGGGGTGATGCGCATCATCCGGGTCCGTGCACGAAAGAGCATCAGTCTAGCCAGCTTGAGGATTCCATGACCGACCGTTACGCCGTCTTCGGACACCCCGTTGCCCACTCGAAGTCGCCGCAGATCCACGCGACGTTCGGTCGCCAGGAAGGCATCGCGGTGGATTACCGCGCGATCGACCTGGCCCCGGATGCGTTCCTGGCCGGCCTGGAAGCCTTCGCCGCCGACGGCGGTGTCGGTGCCAACGTCACCTCGCCGCACAAGGAAGCCGCGTTCTCGGTGTGCACCACGCTGACTGCACGTGCGCGCCGCGCCGGCTCGGTCAACACGCTGCTGCGCAAGGGCGACCGCTGGCATGGCGACACCACCGACGGCATCGGCCTGGTGCGTGACCTGACCGACCGCCATGGCCTGGACCTGCGTGGCCGCCGCATGCTGCTGATCGGTGCCGGCGGCTCCGCGCGCAGCGTCGCTCCGGCCTTCCTCGATGCTGGAATCACCGAACTGGTGGTGGTCAACCGCACGCCGGAACGTGCCGATGAACTGATCGACGCCATGGGCGAGCCGGGCCGCGCGATCAGCCGCTACTGGGAAGACCTGCGCGAGCTGGGCGACTTCGAGCTGATCGTCAATGCCACCTCGGCCGGCCGCGACCGTGACGTCGAGTTCAAGCTGCCGCTGTCGCTGGTCAACTCGATGACCACCGCCGTCGACCTGAACTACGGCGAGGCCGCCATCGCCTTCCTGGCCTGGGCGCGCGCAGCGAACTGCCGCAATACCGTGGATGGCCTGGGCATGCTGGTCGAGCAGGCCGCCGAGAGCTTCCTGCAGTGGCACGGTGTGCGTCCGCAGACCGACGAGGTCTACCAGACGCTGCGGCAGGGCTCGGCCGTGCTGGCCGGCGAGGACTGATCGATGGACAACACGACCCTGATGGTGACGGTGCTGAGCATCGTGGGCGTGCGCCTGCCGGTGCTGATCGCACTGTGCGTGGGCCTGGTCTGGGTGGTCGGCGCACCGCGCGATGCCACCCGCACCGGCGCCCTGGTCGGCCTGGTGCTGTTGCTGCTGTCCAGCCTCGGCGGCATGGCCGCCGGCATCCTGCCGATGTGGTTGATCAACAGCGGCAACTTCGACGCCATCTCGGGCATGAGTGCCATCCTTGGCGTGCTGCACTTCGCGCTGGCGATGGTCGAGGCCATCGGCGTGGTGCTGCTGGTGTGGGCGCTGGTGCGCCTGCTGCGTACCCGCACGATCCCGGCATCCTGACCGGTAGCGCCGGGCCATGCCCGGCGTATCTGGCCCTTGGGCGGTCCGCCCATCGGACCGTGACCGCCGCCTGGCGTCGTCGCTGGCCCGTTCAGGGTGCCAGCGACGGTGAACGCGGCCGGCCATGCGACAATGACCGGCCTGATCCAGCTACGGTACTTCCCGGCGTGACCGAAACCGTCGCCGCTCCGCGCACGCTCGATGACACCTTGAAGGACGCGATCCGCAAGGCGTACACGACGCTGCAGGCCAATACCCCCGGCTTCTCCACCCGCCGCTCGCAGAGCCAGATGATCGGCGTGGTGTCGCGTGCGTTGTCGAAAAGCGGTGGCGTCGGCGTGGTCGAAGCGCCCACCGGCGTCGGCAAGAGCCTGGGCTACCTCACTGCAGGTGTACCGATCGCGCTGGCCAGCAAGAAGAAGCTGGTGATCAGCACCGGCACCGTGGCGCTGCAGTCGCAGCTGGTCGAGCGCGACATTCCGAATTTCCTGAAAGCCACCGGCCTGGAAGCGACCGTCGCGCTGGCCAAGGGCCGTACCCGCTACCTGTGCACGCGCAATGCTGCCGAAGCGCAGGGCGAGGGCTCGCAGGGTGGCATGTTCGAGGACGACGCACCCTTGTTCGACCGGCCACTGGCGCCGATCGAGATGGACATCGCCAAGCGCCTGACCGATGCCTTCACCGGTGGCAGCTGGGATGGCGACATCGACAACGCGCCGGAGACCATCAGCCCCGGCCTGCGCAGCCGCATCACCACGCCGGCTTCGGGCTGTGCCGGGCGCCGCTGTGCCTATTCGGCGCAGTGCGCGGTGCTGCGTTCGCGCAATACGGTGCGCGACGCACAGATCGTGGTCACCAACCACGCGCTGCTGCTGTCGGCGCTGTCGATCGGTGACAGCGACAACGGCCAGCCGTTGATCGCCCCGCCGTCGGACATGCTGCTGGTGTTGGACGAAGGCCATCACATCGGCAACGTGGCGATCGACCAGGGCGCGGCCAGCCTGGCGCTGGACGAGATGGCCAAGCGCACCGGCCGCCTGCAGATCCTGATCGCCGGCGCCTACCGCGCGGTCGACAAGGATCGGTTGGGCAACCTGTTGCCGAACGAGGCGATCGAGGTGGCCAGCAACGTGGCCAAGCAGCTGCGCGCGTTCCGCGACCACGTCGAGCGGGTGTGGATGCCGGCACCGGCCGACGAGGAACCGATGTGGCGCGCCGCCAATGGTCGTCTGCCCGAGGCCTGGCGCGAGCCGATCGAAGCGCTGGCCGACGACACCCGCAGCCTCTACAACTGGGCGCATGCCGCCACCGCGCAGGTCGCCAAGGGCAAGCCGGACGATGCCGCGCGCGAGCGCCTGCAGCGCAACCTGGGCATGGCGCTGGAAATGATCGAGCAGCAGTACAACCTGTGGCAGGCCTGGCGCCGCGAGGACAAGGACGGCGCGCCGCCGATGGCGCGCTGGGTCACCGCCACCCGCGACGGCGACCTGGTGCTGCATGGCTCGCCGGTGTCGGCCGCGCACGTGCTGCGCAAGCTGCTGTGGGATGAAGTGGACTCGGTGGTGATGACCTCGGCGACGCTGACCGGCGGTGGCGACTTCCAGTCGCTGGCGATCGACAACGGCATTCCCGAAGAGGCCGAGATGGTCTCGCTGTCGTCGCCGTTCGACCTGCCCAACCAGGCCGAGCTGATCGTGCCGAAGTTCCCGGTCACCCCGGACGATCGCGAAGGGCACCCGCGCGAAGTGGCGCGCTACCTGGACACCGAACTGGACTGGGCCAAGGGCTCGATGGTGCTGTTCACCTCGCGCTGGAAGATGGAGAAGGTAGCCGGGCTGATGTCGGCCGCGCGCCGAAAGCAGGTGCTGGTGCAGGGCGAGATGTCCAAGACCCGGCTGATCGACGAGCATCTGCGGCGCGTGGCGGCAGGCGAAGGCTCGGTGCTGTTCGGGCTGAATTCGTTCGGCGAAGGCCTCGACCTGCCCGGTGAGGCCTGCACCACGGTGGTGATCACCCAGGTGCCGTTCGCGGTGCCGACCGATCCGCAGACCGCCACGCTCAGTGAGTGGTTCGAGGGGCGTGGCCTCAATGCCTTCAACCTGATCGCCATTCCGCACGCGCTGCGCACGCTGACCCAGTTCGCCGGCCGCCTGATCCGCACCTCCACCGACACCGGCCGCGTGGTCATTCTTGATTCGCGACTGCTGACCCGCCGCTACGGCAAGCGCATCATCGACGCGCTGCCACCGTTCAAGCGCGTGATCGGCTGACCGGTAGCAAAAAGGGGACGGAGGGAATTAAGTCGTTTATGGCAAAAACGACTTAATTCCCTCCGTCCCCATTTTTGCGAGCACTGTACAGATGCCGGCCAGGGGCCGGCACTACCGCACGGGCTGACGATCGGACAGCGGCGCTTGGTGGTTACCGGGTGCCTGTTTCAGGCGTCCGGCAGCCTGGCCCATAGGCCTCCATGTAGGGTTTGCCGAAGCAGCGCAGTAGCCCATCAAGCACATCCAGGTTGGGCGGCCACGGCATCTGCACCTGCTGCCCGCCTTCGGTGGTGAACTGGTAGCGACCGTCCTTGATGTTCTCCGCCATCGCGGTGGGCGTCGGTATCGCGACCAGCCTCGCACGAGCCTTCTCCAGGGCGCTGCGGTCCTGGCGCAGGAACGCGACCATGCCGTCCACGTAGGCATTCCAGTAACCCGGGTCGCCCGCGTTCACGGGTTTGTGGCTGCGTTCCATCAGCGTGATCGCCTGCGCGGTCTGCCCCAGCTCCGCGCGCAGCTGGCCCTCGTGCCAGGTGATGATGACGTTGCCTTCTGCCTTGGGCAGAGCGCCGTAGGCGGACAGCAGGTCGGCCGCTTCGCGGGTACAGCCACGGTCGGCCAGCGGGCGCCAGCCACCTGCCAGGTCCTGATCGAATCGGCCAGGTTCCATCGCCAGCATCGCGGCACGGTCGTAGCTGCAGTCCGGGGCTTTGGGCGGTTCGGCTGACGTGCCCATGGCAGTGGCCAGCGCAAAGGAAAGCAACATCATCTCAACCTCCGTGTTGGTGACTTCCTGGACCACCATAACGGATCAGGAGGGGTAGCGCCGGCCGCTGGCCGGCAACCTCATTGATTTGCAGACGCATTGTGCAGATGCCGGCCAGCGGCCGGCACTACCGCACGGGGATCAATCGCCGAGCAGCGCGGTGTTGCGTACGGCGCCCTTGTCGGCACTGGTGGCCAGCAGCGCGTAAGCCTTCAGCGCGCTGGTGACCTTGCGCGGGCGCGGTGCGCGCGGCTTCCAGCCGCGGGCATCGGCGTCGGCGCGGCGCTGGGCCAGCGTGGCCTCATCCAGCAGCAGATCGATGCGGCGCGCCGGGATGTCGATGCGGATGCGGTCGCCGTTTTCCACCAGGCCGATGACACCGCCACTGGCGGCTTCCGGCGAGACATGGCCGATCGACAGGCCCGAGGTTCCGCCGGAAAAGCGGCCATCGGTGAGCAGCGCACATTGCTTGCCCAGCCCCTTCGATTTCAGATAGCTGGTCGGGTACAGCATCTCCTGCATGCCGGGGCCGCCCTTCGGGCCTTCGTAGCGGATGACCACCACCTCGCCCGGCTGCACCTCGTCAGCGAGGATGCCGGCGACGGCGGCGTCCTGGCTTTCGTAGACGCGCGCGGGGCCTTCGAACACATGGATCGACTCGTCCACGCCGGCGGTCTTCACCACGCAGCCATCGATGGCCAGGTTGCCGCGCAGCACGGCCAGCCCGCCTTCCAGCGAATACGCGTGCTGCAGCGAACGGATGCAGCCCTCGGCGCGGTCCACATCCAGCGTCGGCCAGCGCGTGGCCTGGCTGAAGGCTTCCTGGGTGGGGATGCCGGCCGGGCCAGCCTTGAAGAAGGTATGCAGGGTGTCGTTGTCACTGCGCACCACGTCCCAGCGTTCCAGTGCTTCGGCCAGGCTGGCGCTGTGCACGGTCGGCACCGTGGTTTCGAGCAGGCCGGCGCGGTCCAGTTCACCGAGGATGCCGAACACGCCGCCGGCGCGGTGCACGTCCTCGATGTGGTACTTCGGCGTGTTCGGCGCCACCTTGCACAGCTGCGGTACGCGCCGCGACAGCGCGTCGATGTGGGTCAGGTCGAAGTCGACCTCCGCTTCCTGCGCGGCAGCCAGCAGATGCAGGATGGTGTTGGTGGAACCGCCCATGGCGATGTCCAGGGTCATCGCGTTGGCGAACGCGGCCTGGGTGGCGATGCCGCGCGGCAGCGCGCTCGGGTCTTCGCCGCCATACCAGCGGTGGCAGAGTTCGACGATCAGGCGGCCGGCGCGGCGGAACAGCGCCTCGCGGTCGGCATGGGTGGCCAGCGTGGTGCCATTGCCCGGCAGCGACAGGCCCAGCGCTTCGGTCAGGCAGTTCATCGAGTTGGCGGTGAACATGCCCGAGCAGGAGCCGCAGGTGGGGCAGGCGCTGCGCTCGAACGCGGCGACCTTCTCGTCGGAGGCGCTGTCATCGGCGGCCACCACCATCGCATCGACCAGGTCCAGCTTGTGCTCGGACAGCTTGGTCTTGCCCGCTTCCATCGGCCCGCCGGAGACGAACACCACCGGGATGTTGAGGCGCAGCGCGGCCATCAGCATGCCGGGGGTGATCTTGTCGCAGTTGCTGATGCACACCAGCGCGTCGGCGCAGTGCGCGTTGACCATGTACTCCACGGCATCGGCGATGATCTCGCGGCTGGGCAGCGAATACAGCATGCCGTCGTGGCCCATCGCGATGCCGTCGTCCACGGCGATGGTGTTGAATTCCTTGGCGACGCCGCCGACCTGTTCGATCTCGCGCGCGACCAGCTGGCCGAGGTCCTTCAGGTGCACGTGGCCGGGCACGAACTGGGTGAAGGAGTTGGCGATGGCGATGATCGGCTTGTGGAAGTCGCCGTCCTTCATGCCGGTGGCACGCCACAGGGCGCGGGCGCCGGCCATGTTGCGGCCGGCGGTGGAGGTGCGGGAGCGGTATTCAGGCATGGCTGGCGGAACGGGCGGGCCGTACAACGTGGGGGTCGCCCGATCATGGCCAATTTTTTCGGTTGCTGCTGCAACCACCCGTTTTCGGTAGATGCCGACCTTGGTCGGCGCCGTGCCGTGTGTGCCAACCAAGATTGGCACCTGCCAGAGCGGTGCGCCGCCCGGGGTCGGATCCCATCGCGGCGCGATGGGCTCTGACCCCAATGCCCGACGAAAATGAAAGTCCGTTCATCTTTCGGACTTTGCCGATTCCGGTTGCTGGTCCGGATTTGGCATCATTGGGGCATTGATCCGTCGACAGGGCATGAGGCCATGAAACGTTCCCGCACCACCGCGCTGCTGCTGATGAGCGCTGCGCCGCTGCTGTTCACCGCCTGCCAGAAGGAGCCGGAGGTGAAGGTGCAGGAAGGCCTGTACACCTCGGTGGAGGCCTGCACCGAGGCCACCGGCGATCCCTCGTCGTGCCGCAATGCCTTCGCCGAAGCGCAGAAGCAGGCCGCCGATGCGGCGCCGAAGTACGCCAGCAAGGAAGCCTGCGAGAAGGACTACAAGCCGGAACAGTGCGTGCAGCAGCACACCTCGGCCGGTACCTCGTTCATCGGCCCGATGATGATGGGCTTCTTCATGTCGCAGATGCTGAGCAACCGCGGCGGCCTCGCGCCGCAGGCGCCGGCGGCGGCGCCGGCCTACCAGGACAAGAGCGCTGGATGGGCGCGTCCGGCACCGGGCGGTACCGGTGGCCTGAACACCGCCAGCGGCATCGGCGCGGGCAAGGCCGGCCTGGCCCCGGTCACCAGCGAGCCGAACCGTGCGGTCACCGCCAGCCGTGGTGGCTTCGGCAACACCAGCGCACGCCGCAGCACCAGCGGCAGCTACGGCGGCTGATCGACCCATGCAGCGCATCCGGATTGCCGAGCGTGCCCAGTGGCGGGCACGTGCGGATGAAGCGGGTTTCCGCTTCCACACCATCGACGGCCAGCCGTATTGGGATGAAAGCGCGTACTACGCCTTCACCCTGCGCCAGATCGAACAGGACATCGAAGACCCCAGCGCCGAGCTGCACCAGATGGCGCTGGACCTGGTCGGTGATGTCATCGGCAGCGAACGATTGATGGACCAGCTGGCGATTCCGTCGCATTACCGCGACTGGATCGCCAACAGCTGGCGCCAGCGCCAGCCGCATCTGTACGGTCGCCTGGACCTGGCCTACGACGGTACCGGCCCGGCCAAGCTGTACGAACTGAACTACGACACGCCGACCTCGCTGTTCGAGGCCAGCTTCTTCCAGTGGCAGTGGCTGGAAGACCAGCGCAACGCCGGTCGCCTGCCGCAGCATGCCGACCAGTTCAACGCGATCCACGAAGCGCTGGTCGAACGTTTCGGCGAACTGGCCACGCAGTTGCCGCCACCGCTGTATTTCAGCGCCGTGGGCAGTTCGGAAGAAGACCGCGGCACCGTCGACTACCTGCGCGACTGTGCGTCGCAGGCCGGCCTGCATGGCCAGGCCATCGCCATCGAGGATATCGGCCTGTCCGAGGACGGCCGCTTCACCGCGCTGGACGATTCGGTGATCGGCACGCTGTTCAAGCTGTACCCGCTGGAAGACCTGATGGCGGAAGAGTTCGGCCGCGCGCTGCCCGGTTCGGGCGTGCAGCTGCTGGAGCCGGCGTGGAAGGCGGTGCTGAGCAACAAGGGCATCCTGCCGCTGCTGTGGCAGCGCAACGTGGGCCATCCGAACCTGCTGGAAGCGCATTTCGATGACGGCAGCACGCTGGCCTCGGGCTGGGTGCGCAAGCCGCTGTTCTCGCGCGAAGGCGCGAACATCGAGATGCACCTGGCCGATGGCAGCACCCAGCGCAGCGACGGTCCCTACGACGGCCCGGCGATCATCCAGCGTGCGCACCCGCTTACCCGCTTCGAGGGCGGCTATCCGCTGATCGGAAGCTGGGTGGTGGGCGACCACGCCTGCGGCATCGGTATCCGCGAGGACGACAGCGCGATCACCCGCGACAGCGCGCGCTTCGTGCCGCACGCGATCGTTGATGAGGCGCCGACGCGGATCTACGTCTGATGACGGTGTAGCGTCCCCAGGGCCGGCGCGGGCGACCGACGCCGGTGGCAGGGCGACATGGGTAGTGCCGGCCGCTGGCCGGCAACCGCAATTGGTAGTGGCCGACCTTGGTCGGCGGTTGGGTTTTGTGCCAACCAAGGTTGGCACCTACCAGAGCGGCTGCGAACCAGAGCAATGTGCCGGTAGCGCCGGGCCATGCCCGGCGAGCGCAGCGGTCCCGACAGAGCCGCCGGGCATGGCCCGGCGCCATCGATTAGAGCAGCCCTTCGCGCTTCACCGCCAGATAGCGTTCCACCAGCGCACCAGGCAGGGCATCGGCGGTCACGTCCAGCACCATCACCTTCTCGCTGCGCAGCGCTTCATGCGCCTTCGCGCGCTGCTGCAGGTACAGCGCAGCGGCACCGGCCTGGGTGGCGTCTTCCAGGGTCTGCACGTCACCCTCCAGCGCAGCGTCCAGTTCGCGTTCGCGCAGGCTGGCCACGCACACCAGGTGGCGGCGCTGCAGCAGGCGCACCGCTGCCAGCAGGTCCTCGATATCCTCGTCACGCACGTTGCTGACCAGCATCACCAGCGCCCGCCGACGCTGGCGCAGTGATACTTCGGTGGCGGCCGCCAGATAGTCGGTGGCCACCGCGCGCGGCTGCAGGTCGTAGCTGGCGCGCAGCAGGTGCTCGACGGTGCCCATGCCGCGCTGCGGCGCCACCCAACGGCGCTCGCCACCGGTGGCGAACAGGCCGGCGGCGTCGCCCTGGCGCAACGCCAGGTAGGCCACCACCAGCGAGGCGTTCAAGGCATGGTCGAAGTGCGAGAGCCCGCCTTCGCTGGCCAGCATGCGCCGACCGCTGTCGAGCATCAGCAGCAGCTGCTGGTTCTTCTCGTCCTGGTATTCGCGCGAGATCAGCTTGCGCGCACGCGCGGTGGCCTTCCAGTCGAGCTGGCGCAGGCTGTCGCCGATGCGGTACTCGCGCATCTGGTGGAAGTCGGTGCCTTCACCGCGGCGGCGCTTCACGTGTGCACCGACCAGCCGCGAGGCCTGGTCGGCACTGAACAGGGCAAAGCGGGTGAGCGGCACGAAGTTCGGATAGACCCGCACGTCCAGTGCGGGCGGCAGCGTGCGTTGCTGCCACCACAGCCACCACGGTGAACGCATGCGCAGATGCACGCCTTCGAAGCGGAAATGCCCACGCTGCAGCGGCTGCAGGTGGTAGTGGAGGGTGGAAGCACTGCCCGCCTGCAGGCGCACGCGCTGCGGCAGTGATTCCAGCGGCCAGCCGCCGGGGACCAGGTCGAACACCTGCACCGTCATCGATGCGTCCGCCTGCAGCCGCAGCGCGGCCTCGCGGCGCACGCCCAGTGCCAGCGCTTCGGGCAGCTCACGCTGGATCTGCGGCGATGGACGCCGCGTCTGCCGCCACAGATCCATCAACGCTGGCACGGCAATCGCCACCGCGGCCAGCGCCCAGCTCCAGCGCGGCAGCAGGCCGCCCAGCACCAGGCCACCCAGGGCGGCCCAGGCCAGCAGCAGCGCCAGCAGCAGCGGGGCCGGCCTCATCGGCGCGGTGCTTCCACCTTGGCCAGCAGTGCACCCAGCACGTCGTCGGCGTCCTGGCCTTCGATCTGCAGTTCCGGTGCCAGCGCGATGCGATGGCGCAGCGCGGGGCGCGCGATGTCGCGCACGTCGTCGGGGGTGACGAAGTCACGGCCGGCCAACACCGCCTGCGCGCGCGAGGCACGTACCAGCGCGATGCTGCCACGCGGGCCAGCGCCGACCGCGATACCCGGCCACTGCCTCGTGGCCGCCACAATCCGCACCGCGTAGTCGATCACTTCGTCATCGACGGTGATCGCCGCGGTGGCACGCTGCAACTCCAGCAGTTCGCCGGCACCGAGCACGCGTGGCACCTGGCTCAGGTCGAAATCGCTGGCGGCACGACCACTGGTGATCGCGGTCACCATGCGCTTCTCGTCCTCCAGCTGCGGGTAGTCGATCAGCACCTTCAACAGGAAGCGGTCCAGCTGTGCTTCCGGCAGCGGGTAGGTGCCTTCCTGCTCCAGCGGGTTCTGCGTGGCCAGCGCCATGAACGGCGGCGCCAGGGTGAAGGCCTTGCCTTCGATGGTCACCTGGCCTTCCTGCATCACTTCCAGCAGCGCCGACTGGGTCTTGGCCGGTGCGCGGTTGATCTCGTCGGCCAGCAGCAGGTTGGTGAACACCGGGCCGCGACGGATCTTGAAGCTCTCGCTCTTCGGGTCGTACACCGCGTGGCCACTGACGTCGCTGGGCATCAGGTCGGGGGTGAACTGTACACGCCCGTAATCCAGCTCCAGGGCCTGTGCCAGTGCGCGCACCAGCAGGGTCTTGCCCAGCCCGGGCACGCCCTCGATCAGCACGTGACCACCGGCAAGCAGCGCCACCAGGATCTGGTCCAGCACATCGGCCTGGCCGATGAAGGCGTGGCCGACGGCATCGCGGATGGCATCGACGCGTTCGATCAGGCGGGCGTTGGCAGCCGCCGGCAGCTCGGGGACTTCAGTCATAGCAGGGATCTCATCTGGAGCAGCAAGCGGATGCGCTCGCGCAGGGCGGAGGAATCGTGCGGCGGTGGGGGCGTGAGCGCGCTGGCGACGCGGCCCTGCGGCCACTTCAGCAGCTCGGCGATGGCCTGATCGCGCGGCGCACCATCCAATGCGGCGGCAATCGGTGCGCGCAGGCGCAGGCGGTGCAGGAACAGGGCGAGCACGGCCTCGTACAGGCGTATGCCGTGACCGAAGCGCAGCAGCAGTTCGCCACTGGCACGCACGTGCTCCAGCAGTGAACGACGTTCCAGCACCGGCGACGGCAGCAGGCTGCCGAAGCGCTGTGAACGGCCCCACAGCCAGCCCAGCAGGGCCAGCAGCAACGGCACCCACAACGGCCAGCCCTGATAGAACATGCGCGACCACAGCGACGGCGGGCGGCTGGCATAGACCAGCCAGACCGCACCCTTGCCATAGTTCGGATCGAGCAGGTAGCGGGTCAGGTCGCGATGCGACGCGTCGTGCAGGCCGTCGCTGGCCCCGCCACCTGCCGACGCCAGGCGCGCTGCCGGTGAGTCCACTTCGCTGCGCATGAACTCCATGTCGGCCAGCACGCTCACTCTGCCCTGGCCGTGGCGCAGGCGCGCGAACACCAGGTCGCGATCAGTGCCCCAGCGGCGTTCGGCCTGCGCACTGGCCGCAAACCCCAGGGTGAAGCGGCGGCCACCACAGAATTCGACGTGGCCCGGATCGTCGTCGACATGGAAGGCCTGGCAGTCGCTGCGCTGGAACAGGCTGTCTACGCCCAGCCGGTCCAGCAGGGGGCCCTGCGTGCTGCCGGCATCGTCCTCGGCCGGCGGCGGCGTACGTACCAGCAGGTGACCACCCCCGTCGACCCAGTCCAGCAGTGCGCTGGCGACGGGCGGCGGCAGTTCGCTGCTGTCCTGCAGCAGCACTACCGTGTCGTGGCGCCCCAGCGTCATCTGCTGCAACTCCAGCCGCGGTCGCGAATGCACGTCGATGCCATCGGCGCGCAGGGCCTGGCCGAGCACGTACAGCGGGTTGTAGGCGGCCTCGCCCTGTGGCGGCAGCCGGATCGTCTCGGTCACCCGCTCGTGCGTGCGCAGGTAGAGGATGGTCAGCGGTACGCCGAACAGCACCAGCGCACCGAGCAGCAGCGACCAGAACAGGCGCGGACTCATGCCTGCCACCCGTACTGCTGGCGCAGGGTATCGGCCAATGCATCGAAATCGGCGCGGCTGGGCAGGCGGCCACCGTAGGCGGCGTACTGCCACATGCGCACGATGCGCGCGAACAGGTCACGGTCGCTGGCCTGGGGCATGCGTCGCGATGCGCGCAGGCATTGCGCTTCGGTGGCACCGGGTGGAAGCGCGATACCGCTGCGCTCGCCCACCGTGCGCACGCTGGCGCGGTACAGCAGGGCCAGCGCCTGCCGCGGCCGGCCCTGGTCCCAGAGCAGGCCGGCCTGGGTGGCCACGTCCGGCGGCAGCACCACCGGCAACTCCACCTGCTCCTCCAGCACCTTCGGTGCAGCGTCGGCCTTGCGCCGGCCACTGCCACGCAGCCACGGCAGCCACAGCCGCGCGGTCAGCAGCAGCACCAGCAGCAGGATGCCGAGCAGGCCCCAAAGGCCCCATTCGGCCAGCCGTGCCAGCCAGGCGATGCCGTCCTTGCGCGCTTTGCGTTCACCTTTGCTGTTGGTGTCACGCTGCAGCTGCTTGTCTTCCTTCTTTTTTTCCTCGGCCTGCTCGATCGGCTTCCAGCGGGTGACCTGGCGGGTCGGGCGCTGCAGCGGGTCTTCATAGGCGCGGTTCACTGCCTGACGGAAACCGGCGGTGTCCACCGGCGCTGTACCGAAGATCATTGCCGGCGTATTGGCGGGGTCGTTGGCCGCGGTGGCCGGTTCTTCCGCACTGTCTTCGTCCTCTTCGGCATCGCCTGCCTGCTCCGCGACCGTCTGCGCGTCCTGCGCATGCACCGGTGCGGACACCAGCGGCAGTGCCAGCCACAGCAGCAGCGCCAGCGTCGATGCTGCCGGCAGCAGCCGCTCGCGCAGGCGGCGCAGGGCGATTTCGACGTCCCAGGCTTCCATCTGCGTTCGACGGTTCAGGTACAGGCCAAAGCCCGCACCGACGAAGAACGGGCCGATCAGCACCGAGGCCAGCCAGCACGCCAGGTTGAAGCCCAGCCGTGCCCATGCCGGCGTGTCCTTGCCAATCATGTCCCACGCCGCACGCCACGATTCGGACATCAGCTCCAGTGGCATGAACATGAACACCGCACCGATCGCGCCGGATACCAACACGGCTTCGAACGCCAGGCAGGTCACCGTCAGTACCAGTGCCGCGCCCGCTGCGCCGGCTGCCACCGCACGACGGCGTGGGCCGCGCTGGCCCAGTGTGTTGCCTTCCAGCAGGTTCACCGGCAGGCACAGGCTGCGCAGCACGCTGAAGCGGCGCCAGCCCAGGTAGCCCCAGAAGCCGCTGTTGCCCCAGCTTCGCTGCGCGCGCAGGGCGGCCAGCGTGCCGACCGGCTCGCCGAAAATGCCGCGCGACAGCACGTACAGCGGCGCGCGTTCGAACAGCGGCTTGCACCACCACATCGCCAGCCAGGCCCAGCCGAAGGCATCCAGCCACCAGCCCAGCGCGTTGAAGATCACGAACAGCGGTGCACTGGCCAGCAGCCAGCTGCCCCACAGCGCACGCGCGTGACGGCGGGACAGGGCGGTGCCCAGCTCCATCGCTTCCCAGCCACTGCGGGCGCGCAGCGCCACATCCAGGCGGTCAATGCGCATGGCCGCCCCCACGTCCGCCGCGCCACAGCCACAGCAGCACGCCGGCCCACAACACACCGGCCACGCTGAACTTGCCCCACGCCGGTACTTCGGCAAGCGAGGACCAGAAGGCTTCGATGAAGGCGGCCACCAGCAGCATGAAGGCGACGCCGAGGCACAGCCGTGCGCCGATGCGGCCGCCTTCGACCAGTGCATCCAGGCGGCTGCGCCGACCCGGTGCCAGCAGCTTCATGCCCAGCTGCAGACCGGCACCGCCGGCGATCACGATCGCGGTCAGCTCGAAGGCACCGTGGCCGACCACGAAGCGCCAGAACGGGTCGCCATGGCCGATGTGCTGCAGGTGACCGGCCACCGAACCGATGATCACGCCGTTGAACAACAGCACCAGCAGCGTGCCCAGCCCAGCCAGCAGCCCGCTGGCGAAGGTGCGCAGGGCGATGCTGATGTTGTTCATGATGTAGTGGCCGAACATCATCCAGTCGGTGCCGCTGTCACGCCCCAGGCGCTCGGCGGCGGGATCGTACATGCGCTCCATCTCGGCGATCTGGCGGTTGTCCATCAGCATGTGGATCAGGTCCGGATAGACCTGCACCAGCACGAAGCAGGCCACCGCCGGCAGCGCGAACATCGCCAGCGCCACCCACATGCTGCGCGCCTGGCTGCGCACCAGTAGCGGGAAATCGGCCACCAGGAACTCCAGGGCACCCCGCCAGCGCGTCGGCGGCGTGCGGTACAGCACGCTGTGGCCCTGCTGCATGAGCTGCTGCAGGCGCTGCACCAGCTGCGGGCTGTAGCCGCGTTCGCGGGCCAGCGCCAGTTGCTGGCACAGCCGCCGGTAGCGCTGCGGGAAGGTGGTGTCGTCCAGTGCCAGGCCGCTGGCCTTGCGGCGCGTGCGGCGTGAGGCACCAGCACGCAGCAGCAGCCACTGCTCCAGGTCCTGCCATTCCTGCTGGTAGCGGGCGACGAACTGTTCCTGCTTCATCGCCGCCCCAGCAGCCAGTTGGCCATCGCATACAGGCGCAGCACGCCGACCTGGCCATGGGTGCCGGTCAGTGGCTCGGCAATACCGGCCAGCTCCTGCTGGCGCGCCGCCGACAACCGTGGCGCGCGCTCGGCGAAGGCCATCAACGCAGCCTGTTCCTCTGGTCGCAGGGGCTGCGGCGGGGCCAGCACGCTGTCGATGGTCGGCGGCGGTGGCAGGTACAGCGCGGGTGCGTGCACCACCACGGTGCCCGCCACCAGGTCGCCAAGGCGGCGGCCATGCGGATCGAACAGGCTGCTGATCAGGCCCAGCGCATAGCCGAACGGCAGCATGTCCACCGTGCGCAGCAGGTTGCGGGTGATCGCCGCCATCCAGCCTACCGGCGCGCCATCGCGGGACAGCACGCGCAGCCCCAGCGCACGCTTGCCCAGCGTGCGCCCCCACAACGCTTCGCAGACGATCGGGTAGGCCCAGTAGACCAGGAACATCAGCACCAGGTAGAGGCCGGAGCCGAACTTGTCCAGCAGCGCCAGCGGAATGGACACCAGCACCAGTGCCGCGATGCGCACGCCAAGATCGACCAGCCAGGCCATCGCCCGCGGTACCGGGCCGGCGGCAGGCAACTGCAGCGGCACACCCTCCGGCGTCACCACCTCGCGGTAGGTATCGAGCATCGGTGCGGCCATCAGCGCGATGGCCTTCGTTGTGGGCGCCGGAGTCCTCTCCGGCGGGCAGCCACAGGCATGGGGGTCTCGACAGGTCCTGGTCGGGCCAAGACTTTAGCAGAGCCGCATGGCAGCGTCGGGGGCTCAGCCCCGGTATTCGTCCTTCAGCCGCACGTAGTGGTCGGCCGAGTAATGCAGCGCCTCGATCTCCTTGTCACTGAGCGTGCGTGCCGGTCGTGCAGGGTTGCCGACCCACAGCTCGCCTTCGCCCACCACCTTGCCGGGGCCGATCACCGCACCGGCGCCGACGAAGCCATGGCGCTCCACGCGGGCGCCATCGAGGATGCAGGCGCCCATGCCGATCAGGCTGTAATCGCCGATCGTGCAGGCATGGATGATGCAGCCGTGGCCAACGGTCACGCCTTCGCCGATCAGGGTCGGGTAGCCGGCCTTGTTGTACGGGCTGTGGTGGCTGACGTGGATGATGGTGCCGTCCTGCACGTTGGTGCGTGCACCGATGCGCACATGGTTGACGTCGCCGCGGATGACCGTGCCCGGCCATACCGACACGTCATCGGCCAGCTCCACGTCGCCGATGATGGTGCAGGCCGGATCGATGTACACGCGTTCGCCGAGGACGGGCATCTTGTCGCGGAAGGGGCGCAGCGGGTTCATCGAAGTCTCCGGAAATCAGGGCGTTCACGACGATGATACCTGCGTGGTCTGCACGCCGCGCGCGCGCCGCAGGGTAGTGCCGGCCGCTGGCCGGCAACCTCAAGGTCATGTCTGGAGTTCTGCGGTTGCCGGCCAGCGGCCGGCACTACCCGCTACGGTTCGTAGCTGTAGCCGATGCTGTATGCGGAACAGCGGATCGCGCGCAGCATTGCAGTAGATCCACGCCATGCGTGGATGGCATCTATCGCGCTCGTGTTATGCCACGCGTCCCCGGCGTGCGCGCTCCAGATGCACCAGCAGCAGCGAGATCGCTGCCGGGGTCATGCCCGGAATGCGCTGTGCCTGGCCGATGGTCTGCGGGCGTACGCGCTCCAGCTTCTGCAGCGCTTCGGCCGACAGCCCGCGCACCGTCGCGTAATCGAAGGCTTCAGCGATCGGCGTGGCTTCGTGCCGCTGCTGGCGCTCGATCTCCTCGCGCTGGCGGTCAAGGTAGCCGGCGTACTTCACGCCGATCTCCACCTGCTCGGCGACCTTGCCATCGGCCACCGCTGGGCCCAGCGAGGGCACCTGCATCAGCTTGGCGTAATCCAGCTCGGGGCGCTTGATCAGGTCCAGCACATTGGTCTCGCGACTGACCGCCACGCCCAGTGTCTCGTTCACTTCGCGGCCCAGTGCATTGGCCGGGGTTGCCCACAGCGCACCCAGGCGTGCGCGCTCGGCAGCGACGGCGGCCTGCTTGGTCTCGAACGCGCTCCAGCGGCGATCATCCACCAGGCCCATTTCGCGGCCGGTCGGGGTCAGGCGCTGGTCGGCATTGTCCTCGCGCAGCTGCAGGCGGTACTCGGCGCGGCTGGTGAACATGCGGTACGGCTCGTTGGTGCCGTGGGTGATCAGGTCATCCACCAGCACGCCCAGGTAGGCCTCGTCGCGACGCGGGCACCAGCCGTCCAGCCCGCGCACCTGGCGTGCGGCGTTGAGGCCAGCCAGCAGGCCCTGCGCGGCGGCCTCTTCGTAGCCAGTGGTGCCGTTGATCTGGCCAGCGAAGAACAGGCCGTTGACCAGCTTGGTCTCCAGCGAGGCCTTCAGCCCGCGCGGGTCGAAGAAGTCGTACTCGATCGCGTAGCCGGGGCGGGTGATGTGTGCGTTCTCGAAGCCACGGATGCTGCGCACCATCTCCAGCTGCACGTCGAACGGCAGCGAGGTGGAGATGCCGTTGGGGTAGATCTCGACGATGCCCAGGCCTTCGGGTTCGACGAAGATCTGGTGGCTGGCCTTCTCGGCGAAGCGCACCACCTTGTCCTCGATGGACGGGCAGTAGCGCGGGCCGATACCTTCGATCTGGCCGCTGTACAGCGGCGAGCGGTGCAGCGCGTCGCGGATGATCTGATGGGTCTGTTCAGTGGTGTGGGTGATCCAGCAGCTGACCTGCTGCGGATGCTCGTCCACCGAGCCGAGGAAGGACATCACCGGCCGCGGCGAATCGCCGGGCTGCTCGTCCATCACGCTGTAGTCCAGCGAGCGGCCATCGATGCGCGGCGGCGTGCCGGTCTTCAGGCGGTCCACCTGGAACGGGCGCTCGCGCAGCCGCGCGGCCAGTGTGGTGGCCGGCGGGTCGCCCATGCGGCCGGCGGCGTACTGGGTCGGGCCGACATGGATCTTGCCGGCCAGGAAGGTGCCGGCGGTCAGCACCACGGCCTCGGCATCGAAGCGCAGCCCGGTCTGGGTGATGACCCCGCGCACGGCGTCGCCTTCGATGACCAGGTCGTCCACGGCGGCCTGGAACACGGTCAGGTTGGCCTGGCCTTCGACGATGGCGCGGATCGCCATGCGGTACAGGTTGCGGTCGGCCTGGCAGCGGGTGGCGCGCACGGCCGGGCCCTTGGAGGCATTGAGCGTGCGCCACTGGATGCCGGCGCGGTCGGCGGCATGCGCCATCGCACCACCGAGGGCGTCGATCTCCTTGACCAGGTGGCCCTTGCCGATGCCGCCGATGGCCGGGTTGCAGCTCATCGCACCCACCGTTTCGATGTTGTGGGTCAGCAGCAGGGTGCGCACGCCGGTGCGGGCCGCGGCCAGCGCGGCTTCGGTGCCGGCGTGGCCACCGCCGATGACGATGACGTCGTAACGATGGAAGGACGGATTCATGGGGGCTGTTCAGCTGGGGGCGGGCGCGGCCGGAGGCGGCGCCGGGGTGGCGATTTTAGCGCCATTCGGGGCCGGGACGTCGCCGCCGGCCGGCCAGCGCCGAAATCAGCCCTAAAGTTGGCAGGATTTTTGCAGATAACCCAATAGCACCCACCGTGGCTGGCGCCGTAGGCGCCCGTGACCGGAATTGGAACAGGGGCCGGTACAGGCGCACGGTGGGGGAGCAGAGGGCCGGCAGTCGGGGGACTGTCCGGCCCTGTTTTTTTGCGGTTGTCGGGAAGGCGCCATCCACGCATGGCGTGGAGCTACTGATGCTGGGGCCCTCGCCGGTTGGCGACCCAACAAAACAAACGGCCCCGCATTGCGGGGCCGTCTGTTTTCAGAGGTGCCGACATCCGACAGGGCCGGAACAGGGGGGATCCAGATGTTCCTGTCGGATATCGACGTAGAGCTTTTTGCGGCGGCCCGTGTCGTTTTTGTCACTTTGTGACGCGGGCCGTCACTGTCCGCGTAGATTGCGGCTTAGACCGTGTGAAATGCAAGACGGTTCAGCGCTCAACTGTGCGCTGCGTCGCACGATCCATATTGCGCCAGGGGGAACCGTTCATCCTCGGCGCACTCGGTGCCGGTGCCGGACGGGCCTGCGGCGGGGGCGCCGACGGCTGGGCGTTCGATTGCGGCGGGCGGCGCATGGAGTCCATGTTCCGCCACGGCGACCCCCCGTTGTACGACGGACGCGACGGCGGCGGCGGACGGTGCTCGCCGCCATTGCCCGGACGCGGCGGCGGGCGGTGGTTGTGCGGCGGACGGTAGATCGGGCGCGAGTAATACGGGTTGCCGTAGCCGCCGTAGTAGCCGCCATAGCCACCGTAGTAGGGGCCGTAGTTGTAGGGATAGCCGGCCGGGTAGCGGTATTCCACCGACGGCGCACCGTGGTAGTAGCTGCCGCTGCGGCCGCCGCCGACATAGTCGTAGGTGGTGCAGCCGGTCAGGGCCAGCAACAGGCCACCGGCAAGCATCAGGCGCATTTTCATGGTGGGTCCCCCCAGAGGACGGGTGTGCAGTCAGCTTCTGGCGCCAGCGTTGAATCGGCCCTTAATTCCGCCGGCCAGGATGAATGGAGGCGTAGGGCTGCATGCTGGCATGACCTGTGTCCCGGTCGCCAGCGCGGGGGCATACGTTAATCTTGCGTCATGAGCGATTCACTGTTGCCCCGCGCCGACGACGTCCTGCTTGCTGCCGCGAGGATCGCCCCGCATGCCAGCGTGACCCCGGTGCTGCGCTCGCACACGCTCGATGCGCTGGCCGGGGCACAGCTGGCCTTCAAGGCCGAGCACCTGCAGCGTGGTGGTGCGTTCAAGTTCCGCGGTGCCTGCAACGCGGTGTGGTCGCTGGAGGCTGATTCCGCCAGTGCCGGCGTGGTCACCCACTCCTCTGGCAATCACGGCGCCGCCCTGGCGCTGGCCGCGCGCACCCGTGGCATTCCCTGCCATGTGGTGGTGCCGGAAGGCGCGGTGGCGGCCAAGCTGGCCAATATTGCCCGGCATGGCGCCACGCTCTGGCACTGCCCGCCGACCATTGCCGACCGTGAGGCCACCTGCGCCAAAGTGCAGGCCGACACCGGTGCGACCCTGGTTCATCCCTATACGAATCCGGCGGTGATGGCCGGACAGGGCACCGCCGCCCTGGAACTGCTGCACAGCGACGGCCCGTTCGACGTGCTGGTGGTGCCGGTGGGCGGCGGCGGCCTCGCCAGCGGCACTGCGCTGGCGCTGCAGCACGCCAGCCCGCAGACCCGTCTGGTGCTGGCCGAGCCGGCCGGTGCCGACGATACCGCGCGCTCGCTGGCCGCTGGCGAGCGCCAGGACGCGTTCACCCCGGACACGATCTGCGATGGCCTGCGTACCCTGATCGGCGCGCCCAATTTCGAACTGCTGCGCGCGGCCAGTGCCGAGGTGATCGTGGTCGATGACGCGGCGACGATGGCCGCGATGCGCCTGCTGTGGGAGGTGCTCAAGCAGGTGGTTGAGCCGTCCTCGGCCACCGTGCTGGCTGCGGTGCTGGCGCAGCCGCAACGTTTCTCCGGACTGCGCGTGGGCCTGGTGCTGTCCGGCGGCAACGTCGACCTGCCAGCGCTGCGCTGGGGGTCGCCTTGAGCCGCGACCGGCAGCGGCCTCGCACCGGCCTGCTGGGCTGGCTGTGGCGGCTGTTTGTCCTGCTGGTGATCTGGCTGCTGGGCGTGACTGCCTGGATCGTCTGGGTCGGCGAGCGTGACCAGGCCGCCAAGGCCGACGCCATCATCGTGCTGGGTGCGGCCGCCTATGACGCCAAGCCGTCACCGGTGTTCGAAGAGCGTATCCGGCATGGGCTGGACCTGTACGAGGCCCAGTACGCGCCGCTGCTGATCTTCACCGGCGGCTACGGTGGCACCGGTGCGCGTTTTTCCGAATCGCAGGTGGCGCGGCGTTATGCGCTGAAACATGGCGTGCCGGACGATGCGATCCTGATCGAAACCGCCTCGCGCAATACCGTGCAGAACCTGGTTGAAGCCAAGCGGCTGATGGACCAGCGCGACCTGCACCGGGTGATCATCGTCAGCGATCCGCTGCACATGGCGCGCGCGCTGCGCCTGAGCAAGGCGCTGGG
Source organism: Stenotrophomonas sp. 71799_Sma (assembly GCF_056482505.1). NCBI lineage: Bacteria > Pseudomonadati > Pseudomonadota > Gammaproteobacteria > Lysobacterales > Lysobacteraceae > Stenotrophomonas > Stenotrophomonas sp. 71799_Sma. Next base: position 4,634,166 of record NZ_CM151202.1, on the reverse strand, counting down.
CATCGATGCGCTGGCCTCGTCCACGCCCAGCACGCGCTTCCGCAGCTTCCACACCAGCTGGCGCTTCCTGGCGCAGGAAATCTATTTCTTCCACCGCGACCTGGTGCGCCCGCCGCTGAGTTCGCCGGCCAATACCTGAGGGTGCCGCTGCGCTCGCCGGGCATGGCCCGGCGCTACCCGGTTCACGTGCCGGCCCATACCCGCCTTTGGTAGGTGCCGACCTTGGTCGGCACACTGCTGGCGGCACCGCGATCTGATGGGGTGTGCCAACCAAGGTTGGCACCTACCAGAGCGATTCGCGTGCGGTGTGGAATGCGTTAGTGCCGGCCGCTGGCCGGCAGATGCCCAGCATGGAATCATGAAGTTGCCGGCCAGCGGCCGGCACTACCGGACGATCAGCTCTGCTTGCGCCGGATCGGAATCGCCGACACCGGCACCGCGGCCACGTCATGCCCGCCTTCGCGGATCGGCGCGCCCGGGTCCGGTGCCCAGGCGTGCGCATAGATCACTTCCCAGCTGCTGGGCAGCTTGCCGTCGGCACGGCGCATCGGTTCATACGCCGCTGCCGCAGCGGCGAAACGGCCACGCCCGGTCAGCGTGTGGCGTCGGTCCACCCGTGCATTGGTCGCGCCCATCGCACGCAGTTCGCGCATCAGTGACGGCAGGTCGTCGTAGGTCAGGGTGAACAGGTCGCGGTCCAGCACCGGGTCGCGGAAGCCGGCCATCATCAGCGCATCGCCGAACTGGGCGATCTGCGCGAAGCGGCTCACGTGCGGGCGGTCATCGGCGGCCGCGAATGCCTCGTTGAGTTCGATCAGGGTTTCCGGGCCGAAGGTGGAACACACCAGCAGGCCGCCCGGCTTGAGTACGCGACGGAATCCGGCAAACACCGCCGGCAGGTCGTCCACCCACTGCAGGCACAGGTTGCTGAAGATCACATCCACGCTGTTGTCGGCCAGCGGCAGCGCGGCGGCGTCACCGCACAGGCGCTGGAACGGCTTCCACCACCCGGCCTGGCGCTTGGCCTGGTCCAGCATCGGCAGCGCCACATCCAGCGCGATCACCTGCGCCTTCGGCCAGCGCTTTTTCATCAACGCACTGGCATGGCCGGTACCCGCGCCGATGTCCAGCACCACCTCGGGCTTGCGTGCTTCCAGGTAGTCCAGCGATTCGATCAGCCGCGACTGCACCTCGCGCTGCAGGGCGGCGGCGGCGTCGTAGCTGCTGGCGGCACGCGCGAACGCGCGGCGGACGTGGCGGGCATCGAAGTGGGACGGCATTGCGAAAGTCTCTTAGAACGTACCGGGGTAGGCGCCGCCGTCGATCAGCAGGTTCTGCCCGGTGAGGTAACCGGCCTGCGCACTGCACAGGAAGGCGCAGGCGGCGCCGAACTCGTCCGGCGTGCCGAAGCGGCCGGCGGGAATCTGTTGGCGGCGGCGTTCGGCCACTTCGCCAGCATCGCCGTCCTTGCCCGCACTGTGGGCGAAGTTGGCGCGCAGGCGGTCGGTGTCGAACTGGCCGGGCAGCAGGTTGTTGATGGTGACGTTGTGGGCCACGGTGCGGCGCGACAGGCCGGCGACGAAACCGGTCAGGCCACTGCGCGCGCCGTTGGACAGCGCCAGGAAATCGATCGGGGCTTTCACCGCCGACGAGGTGATGTTGACGATACGGCCGAAGCCGCGCTCGATCATCGCGTCGACGGTGGCGCGGATCAGCGCGATCGGCGCCAGCATGTTGGCGTCCAGCGCGGCAATCCAGTCGTCACGCTCGAAATTGCGGAAATCACCGGGCGGCGGGCCACCGGCGTTGTTGACCAGGATGTCCACCTGCGGGCATGCGGCCAGCGCCGCGACGCGGCCGGCTTCGGTGGTGACGTCGGCGGCGACCGCGCGCACCTCGGCGGCACCGGCCAGCGCGCGCAGCTCTTCAGCGGCGGCCTGCAGGGCGGCTTCACCGCGGGCCACGATCACCACGTTGACGCCCTCGCGCACCAGCGCACGCGCGCAGCCCAGGCCCAACCCCTTGCTTGCGCCGCAGACCAGTGCCCAGCGGCCATTGATACCCAGATCCATGTGTCAGTCCTGCGGAATTCGGAAGGCGCTCATTGTCCGCCATCGGCCGGTGACAGGCCGGCAACGAAGTGTTGCAGGGCGGCGGCAACCTCGTCGGCATGGCCGAGGAAGGGCGCATGGCCGCCGTGGGCGATGGTCAGCGCCTGCCCGCCCGGGGTCAGTGCCGCGGCGGCCTGCATCGCCGCCGGAGATACCAGCCGGTCGCGTTGGCCGGCGATCCACAGGCTGGGCCTGCCCAGCGTCGGCAGCGCGCCGCGCAGATCGGTGCTTTCCAGCAGGCGCAGGCCCTCCAGCAGGGCGCGTTCGGTGGGTGCACCGCGCTCGACCAGGCGCTGGCGCAGCGTGCGCAGCTCCTCGCGGGCGTGTGCCGAGCCCATCACATCCAGCGCCAGGAAGCGCTCCAGGGTGCCACCGAAGTCGCTGGCCAGCTCGCGCCCGAACTGTTCGAACACCGCCGGTTCCACCGCGTGCGGCCAGTCTTCGCCACGCACGAAGCGCGGCGTGGCCGCGATCATCGCCAGCCCGCGCACCTTCGGCAGCGTCGCGGCAGCATGCAGCGCGAACAGGCCGCCCAGCGACCAGCCGCACCACACCGCCGGCGGCGTGGCCGCAGCAATGGCATTGACCACGAACGGCAGGCGCAGCGGCGTGGTGTCCTCGCGGCTGTGGCCATGGCCGGGCAGGTCTACCAGGTGCAGGGTGAACTGGTCCGCCAGGCGCTGCACCAGTGGTGCGAACACACCGCCCTGCAGGGCCCAGCCGTGGATCAGAACCAGGTCCGGCCCACGGCCGGTCACTTCAATATGCATGGGCAACGACACGGAACTCAGGCAAAAGCGGGCAGCGGCGGTGGCGCGGCTTCACGCACGGCCAGGGTCACGCGGTCGCGCGCGCTGGCGATGGCCTCCACCAGGCCGCGCACCTGTTCCGGCGTATGCAGTGCGGACAGGGTGACGCGCAAGCGTGCCTTGCCTTCCGGCACCGTCGGTGGGCGGATTGCGCCGACCAGCCAGCCGGCCTGTTCCAGCGTCGTGGACATCGCCACGGCGGTATGATCATCACCACATAGCAGCGGCTGGATCGGCGTTTCCGAAGCCATCAGGTCCAGGCCGTGGCGACGTGCTTCACTGCGGAACAGCGCGATCAGGTCGGTCAGTTTGGTGCGGCGCCAGTGGTCGCGGCGCGCCAGGCGCACTGCTTCAAGCGCCGCAGCGGCCATCGCCGGTGGCACGGCGGTGGTGTAGATGTACGGGCGCGCGGTTTCGGCCAGATGCTCGATCAGGTCGTCACGGCCCAGTACCAGTGCACCGGAACCGCCCAGTGCCTTGCCCAGCGTGACCAGTTGCAGCGGTACGTCGTCCACGCCCAGCCCGGCGGCGGCCACGGCACCACGGCCATCACCGACCACGCCCACGCCGTGCGCGTCATCGACGTAGAACAGCGCCTGCTGCAGGCGTGCCACAAGCGACAATGCACGCAGCGGTGCGATGTCGCCATCCATGCTGAAGACACCATCGGTGGCCAGCATCGCCGCGCCATCGGGCGCGTGCTTGAGCTGACGCATCGCGCCTTCTGCATCCAGATGCGGATAGCGGCGCAGGCGTGCACCGGCCAACCGCGTCGCATCGAGCAGGCTGGCGTGGTTGAGCTTGTCCTGCACGCAGACATCGTTCTCTTCGCTCAGCAATGCCTGCTGCACCGCCAGGTTGGCTGCGAAGCCACTGCCGAACAGCAGCGCACGCGGATAGCCCAGCCACTCGGCCACTTCGCGTTCAAGTGCCTCGTGCAGGGCGTGGTGGCCGCAGACCAGGTGCGAGGCACCAGCGCCAGCACCTTCGCGCGCGGCAGCATCCTGCAGCGCATTGACCACGCTGAACTGCTGGGCCAGGCCCAGGTAATCATTGCTGCAGAAGCCGGTCAGCCACTGGCCGTCCACTTCCAGGCGCACGCCATCACGACGGCTGACCGTGCGTCGCGGGCGGCGACGGCCTTGGGCATCGCGCAGGGCGCGCTGGGCGTGGAGGCGGGCGGTCAGGTCGGGGCGGGCCATGGTGGCTGAATGCGTCGACGGGGCGGCTAGGGTAGCGCGTTGCCGCGGCGCCTGCTTGCGGCCCGTCTCAGGCCGCGTGAGCGCAGCCACAGCCGGGCGTATCGGCACTGATATCGGCGTGCACGGTGCCGCCGTGGTCGTGGCCCTCGGCATCCACCTGCACCGACATCGGCTGCAGTCCCAGCCGCGCGAACAGCGCCAGGTCGCGCTCGCTCTCCGGGTTGCCGGTGGTCAGCAGCTTGTCGCCGTAGAAGATCGAATTGGCACCGGCAAGGAAACACAGCGCCTGCAGTTCGTCGCTCATCGCCTCGCGCCCGGCCGACAGCCGCACCATCGAGCGCGGCATGGCGATGCGTGCCACCGCCATCATGCGCACGAACTCGAACGGGTCCAGTTCGGCACTGCCATGCAGGGGCGTGCCCGCCACCTGTACCAGCTTGTTGATCGGCACCGAATCGGGATGTGCCGGCAGCGAGGCCAGCGCCAGCAGCAGGCCGACGCGCTGCGCGCGCGTCTCGCCCATGCCGACGATGCCACCGCAGCAGGTCTTCAAGCCGGCATCGCGCACGTGCTCCAGCGTATCCAGACGGTCCTGGTACTGGCGCGTGTGGATGATCGAATCGTAGTAGTCCGGCGCGGTGTCGAGGTTGTGGTTGTAGTAGTCCAGGCCCGCATCCTTCAGCGCACGCGCCTGCTCGCCGCTGAGCATGCCCAGCGTGGCGCAGGTCTCCAGGCCCAGTGCCTTCACCCCGGCGATCATCGCCGCCACCTTCGGAATGTCGCGGTCCTTCGGCGATCGCCACGCGGCACCCATGCAGAAGCGCGAGGCACCGGCGGCCTTGGCCTGGCGTGCCTTGGCCAGCACCGCGTCGGTCTCCATCAGCTTCTGCGCGTTCACCCCGGTGCTGTAGCGCTGCGCCTGCGGGCAGTACGCGCAGTCTTCCGGGCAGCCGCCGGTCTTCACCGACAGCAGCGTGGAAACCTGCACCTGCGACGGGTCGAAGTGCTCGCGATGGACCGCTGCGGCGCGGAACAGCAGCTCGGGGAACGGCAGATCGAACAGCGCCTGCAGTTCGTCGTGTTGCCAGTCGTGGCGGATGGCGGCAGCCATGGCGGGACCTTGGGTACGAGTGGAGCGAGGGCGGCAGTGTGGGTGGGCGTGCGCAGGCTGTCAACAATATTCATGTTCACATGGTTTACAGTGTTTGCACTCCGGGCGATCCCGCCCGGAGCGTTGCTTCTGTCGTCGAGCGCGAAAAGTGATCGGCATCAAGGCGTGTGCGGTGTTTCGCTGATCAACGCGGTCACCTTGCCGAGGATGAAGGGACCGTCATCGAAGTAGCCGTGGCCCCAACCTTCGCGCTGGTCGGCATTGAGGTCATCAAGGGTCCACCAGCTCACCGCGCTTTTTCCCTTCCGGGCGAAGAACGCCTGGCAGGCCGAGATGTCTGCCCACGCCGCAGAGTTGCGATAGACGTTCTCCCGGGTGAAGAAGCGCTCCATGCCGAGCAGAGGCTCATCGGCAGCATCTTCGAAGATGTTGGACACGATGTAGAGCAGCGAACCGGGAAAGAACAGTGAGCGCTCGTTGGCTTCGTCGGCATCCTTCATCGCCAATTGCCGGAACCTCCCGATTCGGTCCTCGTGCTTCGAGATGGCACGCGCGAACCGACGACACGTCACCGCAGGCGCTTCGAGAATAAGGTCGAACTTCAGATCCGGAAGGATCTGCGCCGCCTGGTCCAACAGCTCGCACAGGAAGATGCTGCCGGCGCTGTGGCCGACGAGCGTGATGCGGGGAACAGAGGCTTCGGACTGCAACTGCCTGTGCAGCTCGCGCAGGAATCTGACGCCACCCGATGCCGGGCCGTCGAATGAATCCTGTGCATCCTTCTTCATGGGATTCCACCAGCCGATGCGCCCCACGTCATCGAGATAGAACTCTCGCAGTACTTCTTCCACGATCACGGCGGAGACGGCACCTGGCCGGCCCCGGCCACTGTGCTGGCGTTGCCAAACGCGTATCACCAGTCTGGCCACCTTGATGGCCAGCGCGATCCAGTTCAATGCTACGGCCTTGTTGGGTGACGGAGTGCCAAACAGTTCCATTGCCGTGCGCTCGTTGACGATGGCCGCGTGTTCGGCTGGCGGTTCATGTGCCAGCATCTTGTTTACGGGCGTCAGCGTCGCCTCCCTGTAATCCTCCCGGGCCTCGGCAAGGGCCTGGTTCACCTCGGGATCTTCAGCGAACTCCTGTGCGAGATCTGCCGAAAGGCTCTCCTCGTCGTGTGGCGCGGCGTTGAGGATCTTCATGCCGGGCGTGAATGCCTGTTCACCGCCGAGCTTTTCAAGGATCTTGTCCTGGACTTTCCTGAAGAGCAGTTTGGCGAGTACTGCACCCAGGATCTCGCCCAGGTTGTTCAACGGAGCTTCGATGTCACCCGTTTCCCAGACGAAGAACAAGGGGTAGGCCTGTGCCCGCACATAGGGGTCATGCAGGGTTTCTGCGATGCGCCGTCCACGCTTCTGCGAAACGCGGCCGCCATGTACATGGATGACGATTCCGGAAGGTGACCTAGCCTGCAGCGCGCGACCGACAATCCGGCGAAGGTCTGATTCCTGCAGCGTGCCATCACGAAGATGGATGATGTGATCCAGCGGGTCGTAGGCATTCATCTCACACTCCATTGTCATTGAGGATGTCGAGAACGAAGCAATTCACGCAGATGTCGGCACGCAGGTGCTGGCAAGCGCTACCGCGATGACGAGCGGTGGCGGCCTTTCGTTGCCGGCGGAGCTGCACCCCTCCCCAGAGGGCAGCGGCTGCAATGCTACCTCCACGAGGCGCGGTGGACGAACCCGGCAGGAATCGGCCGGCCTTCACGCATGTGGGACGGCATGCCATTGCTGCCAAAGCATGCGGTTCCCGGCGCGTGAGCGTATTCACCACATCCTGCAAGGCCTTCGGCCACAGTGGCCGCTGCCCAACCAAAGCGCTGGCGCGCAGACTCTGTCCCATGACTGATCGCCATCGCCTCCGCGGCCGCATCACCGCGCTGGTTCTCAGCGAGGCCTGGCGCCGCCGTGCCGCGCTCTGGGGCGGCGCCGTGGCCGTGGCACTGGTGGCCATCCTGTTCGCCAAGGCCAGCGACGCGGCCTTCCATCTGTTCCAGCGCATCACCGCGCACTCGCGGTGGTGGGCCCTGCTGCTTACGCCCGGCATCTTCGCGCTGTTGGCCTGGTTGACCGCGGGCGTGCTGAAGCCCACGCGGGGCAGCGGCATTCCGCAGGTCATCGCCGCGTTGGACAAGCCGGATGAGTTGTTTCGCAGGACCAATCTTTCGCCTGCGGTCTCGGCCGGCAAGCTGTTGCTGACCTCGTTGTCGCTGCTTGGCGGCGCGTCGGTCGGGCGCGAGGGCCCGACGGTGCATGTGGGTGCCAGCCTGATGTACCTGTTCGGCCGCTGGTTCGGCTTCAAGGACCCGCGCGAGCTCTCGCACTTCCTGCTGGCCGGTGGCGCGGCAGGCATCGCGGCGGCGTTCAACACGCCGTTGGCCGGTATCGTCTTCGCCATCGAAGAGCTCAGCGGCCGCTTCGAGCATCGTTTCTCCGGCACCTTGCTGACCGCGGTGATCGTGGGCGGCGTGGTGTCGCTGGGCCTGCTGGGCAACTACACCTATTTCGGCCATGTAAGCGCGCGGCTACCGCTGGGCCAGGGCTGGCTGGCGATCCTGCTGTGTGGCGTGGTGGCCGGGCTGCTCGGAGGCTTGTTCGCGCGTGCGGTGCTGGCGAGTGCGGCGGGCCGCCCACGTTGGCTGGGCCAGTTGCGGCAGCGACATCCGGTTCTGTTGGCCGCAGGCTGCGGCCTGGTGGTGGTACTGCTGGCCCTGGTCTTCGGTGAAGGTGCGTTCGGCACCGGCTACGAACAGGCGCGCAGCCTGGTGCAGGGGCAGGCGATGGTGGGCCATGAATTTGGTTTGATGAAGCTGCTGGCCAATCTCGCATCGTACGTGGCCGGTATTCCCGGCGGCCTGTTCTCGCCGGCGCTGGCGGTCGGTGCCGGCCTTGGCCACAACCTGGCGGTGTTGATGCCTGGCGTGGACCCGCGTGCATTTGTACTGTTAGGCATGTGCGCCTATCTGACCGGCGTCACCCAGGCACCGCTGACCTCGGCGGTGATTTCGCTGGAGCTGACCGACAGCGGCGATCTGCTGCTGCCGATCCTGGCCACGGTGCTGATCGCTCGTGGCGTGTCCGGGCTGGTGTGCCGCGTGCCGATCTATCGCGGGTTGGCGGAGTTGTTGATGATGCCCGCCGTCGCGCCACACTCGCCTCCCAGCGGAAAGGATTTCACGAAATGAGCTACACCATCGCCCCTGAACAGGTCATCGATTACCCGCCCGAGCGCTTGCGCGAGTTCCATGGCAGCGTGGTCGAGTACATCGACAACCGGGTGTTCATGCTGGATCCGGGGCAACTGGTCGGCGAGCCTGCCGCGCAGGCCTACCGGGAGACCGCAGCCGGGATGTTCACCGCACTGGGCTGGCAGGGAGATGGCCGCATCGAGCTGTTGTGGCTGCCTGCCTTCGTTTTCCCGCTGTCGGAGCACATGGCGGATGTCGGAATTGGCGTCTGGCACGTCAAGCAGGACGAAGACGGTATCTCCTACCTGTTATCGCCGGTGCCGATGCCGTTCGAGGCACTGCACAACACGCCACACTGGAAGGAGGTCGGTCAGACGGCAGACCGCAGGCGCGGTGCACTGGGCCGAGCGGTGGATGAAGTCCTGCACTATGTTTGGGATCCAATAGGCATCCAGGCCAATCCGGACTGCCGTGGCGAGTACGCCGCCTATGCAGATCGCATCGAGTCCCAGCTCCTGCGCGGTGCAGGCGAACAGGAACTGTGTATGGCCCTTGCCGGCATGGCGCGCAATGAGATGGGCGTCAATCCGGATGAGTACAGGACCCAGCGTGCCGCCGCCGCCCTGGTGGCTTGGCGGGCATCGCTGCGTGACTGACCCGATGAGACGGCCGACAGCACTGCGTCCGCTTTCCTGACCGTCCGGTGTGGTTGCCGGTGATGGTTCCGGCATCGCTGCGCGGGCAGGTTGGGGTATGCCTCTTGCCTACCTCCCTCTACCGGCGGATTGGCCCGCAGTGCTGCTTCGCGTGCTCCTGCCACTGCGGTGTCTGGTCTGCGGCGACCCGGGCCACGATGATCTTGACCTGTGCCGCGCCTGCCTTGCCGACCTGCCGTGGGCCGGCCGCGCCTGCCTGCGCTGTGCATTGCCGCTGCCCGACAACGCCCTGATCGTCTGCGGCAGCTGCCGCGAGGAAGCGCCACCGCAGGCCGCTACCCATGCCAGCCTGCTGTACCTGCCACCGGTCGACCAGCTGCTGGTGCGCTACAAGTTCCATCAGGATCTCGCCGCCGGTCGCCTGCTCGCGCAGTTGATGCAGCGCGCGCCGCCGCCCTGGTGGTGTCCGCCACTGGTGCCGGTTCCGCTGCACAATCGCCGGTTGCGCCAGCGCGGCTACAACCAGGCGGGCGAGCTATGCCGGTTGCTGCCGATGCCGGTCTGGCAAGGGCTGTACCGGCGGCGGCATACCGCGCCGCAGTCCGAGCGTACGGCCGAACAGCGCAGGGAAAACCTGTTCGATGCGTTCGATGTACGTGGTCCGGTGCCGCCGCGACTGACCGTGGTGGACGATGTGATGACCACCGGCAGCACGGTGATGGAGGTTGCGGAGACGCTGCGGTGGGTGGGAGCGGACGAGGTGCGGGTATGGGTCTGCGCGCGGGCGCCGTGATCGCCCTCTTCATCACCAGGGGCTAGGATGAGCCCGGTTCCGGATCGAAGGAGTGGCCATGAATTCCCCCTTGTCTCCCTTGTTGTCGGCGGTTGGGCGCAGCTGGTGGATCCTCCTGCTGTATGGGCTGGTTGCGCTGGGCTTTGGCATCGTCGCCATCGGCTGGCCGCTGTCTGCAGCCATGGCATTGGCATGGACGCTGGGTGTGATGGCCATCGTTGAAGGTGTCATCAGCCTGTTCGCACTGGTCAGCGGCGGCAGCGGTGCCTCGCGTGGCTGGCTGGCGCTGTATGCCATCGCCTCGCTGGGTTTCGGCATCCTGGCGGTGATCAATCCGCTGGCCACCGCCAGCGTGCTGGTGCTGTTTCTGGCAGCGTGGCTGCTGGTGGCCGGCATCTATCGCATCGTGTTCGCGATCCGCGTGCGCAAGCAGATCCAGGGCGAGTGGCTGCTGATCCTCAGTGGCGTGCTGGCGGTGGTGCTGGGCGTGCTGTTCGCGGCCAACCCGTATGCGGGCGTTGCGGTGACCACGCTGTGGATCGGCATCGGCAGCCTGCTGTACGGGCTGTTGCAGGTGCTGGTGGCGTTCAAGCTGCGGAAGCTGAAGTGAAGGCTGCGCTTCCCCTGTTGCTGGGCATGGCGTTGACCCTGACCGGATGCATGCCGGGCGCTACGCCCGGTGCGTTGGCAGGCAAGGATCATGCGCCACGCCCCGGCGTGGACGTGCGCCTGAGTGCGGTCGATGCGGCGGGCAAGGGTACGCCGGCGCAGTGGCAGGGCGAGACCCTCGCCCTGCGCGAGCCGCCGATTGCCGGCAGCGCGGATATTGCCGATGTGCGCTATGTGCTGGATGAAGGCAAGCAGCCGGGCCTGCAGATCCGCTATCGGCCGGAGGCGCATCAGCGCATCCACGATGGCACCGCGGCACTGGTGGGCCAGCGTGCGGCGATCAGCGTGGATGGCCGCGTGCTGATGGTGGCGACGGTGCAGGGGCCGTTCGGCGAATCGATGATGCTGAGCGGCTTGTCCAGCGTTGCCGAAGCGCGGGAACTGGCCAGGCACATCACCGGCGAATGACGGGCGCACCATGAACCCGCGCTGCGCGCGGAGGTCGACCAAGGTCGACCGCTACCGGGCGAACCGTGCTTCGATTTCTTCCAGCGACTTGCCCTTGGTTTCCGGCAGCCAGAACGCGGCCACCAGGAAGAACACGAAGGTGCACGCCGCCCAGAACACGAACATGCTGGCATAGCCGTAGTGGCCGACCGTGGGCAGGAAAATCGCGGCAATGGTGGTCGACACGAACTGGTTGATCAGCAGCGCGATGCTCATGCCGTTGGAGCGGATGCGGTTCGGCATCAGCTCCGACAGTGCCAGCCACACACAGACGCCGGGGCCAACCGCGAAGAACGCGACGAACACCAGGATGCAGGCGGCCACCGCCCAGCCATGCGCCGGCGGCGGTACCGGGCCGATGCGGGCCTGTTCGATGCGCAGCGGCGCCTGCGCTGCAGCGGCCGGATCGGCGAACGGGTTCAGGTGCAGTTTGCGGAAGAACGCGCCGATCACGCTGTCGGGCTGCACGGTGCCGGCGCGCTCGATGCGCAGCTCGCGGTCGGTCAGGTTGTCGCTGCGCAGGGCGCGCACGTTGGTGAAGTCACCGTAGGCGTAGGAGACGGTCAGCTGCATCGGCCGGCCTTCGCTGTCGATGCCAGCGCCCAAGCGCTGCCACTGCGTATCGTCCAGTACCAGCTGCAGGCCATCGCCGCTGACCGCCGCCTGCAGCTGCGGCTGCACGTCGGTGCGACCGCGTTCGGCCTGGAAGAAGAGGGTGGCGGCGGCCAGCAGGGCCACGCAGATGCCGCCACTGCCGAGCATCAGCAGGAACTTGCGGCCCTTGCGGTCGACCAGCAGCAGCGCGACCACGGTCATCACCGCATTGAGCAGCTTGATCGCCACATCGGCACCATTGGCCACCGAGCCGGACAGGCCCGCCTGGTTGAGAATGTTCACCGCGTAGGCCAGCACCGAGTTGATGCCGGTGGCCTGGGTGCAGGCCAGCACTACGCAGGCGAGCAGGAAAGGCACCACGTAGCGGCGGCTGAGCAGCGGGTCGCGCTTGCCGCTGCCGCTGCTCGATTCCGGTGCCTGGATCTGTGCAAGCGTCGGCTCCACCTCCGAAGCGGGCAGCACGCGCTGCAGGCTGCGGCGCGCATCATCGATGCGGCCGCGACGCACCAGCCAGCGCGGCGATTCGGACAACCAGAAGATGCCGGCGCAGAACAGCAGGCCCGGCGCCAGGCAGGTCCAGAAGATGGTGCGCCAGGCGTGGTCCTTCACCGCAAACAGCTCCTGCGCCTGCTGCGCGACCGGCAGTGAGCGCACGGCTTCGGCGGCGGCATCCACGGCGTGCGCGTGGTAGAGGCCGATCAGGGCAGCCAGCACCAGGCCAACGGTCAGCAGCAGCTGGAACATGGCCGCGCCGCGCCCGCGTCGCTCGGGGCTGAGCACTTCGGCCAGGTACAGCGGAATCACCACGCCGATCAGGCCGCCACTGATGCCCTGCAGCAGCCGGCCGAGCAGCAGGGGCGTGTAGCCCGAGGCCAGTGCCATGATCGGGATTGAGGCGGTGAACAGCAGCCCGGCCAGCAGCATCGCACCGCGGCGGCCGATCAGGTCGGCAATCATGCCGGCGAACAGCGAGGACAACACACTGCCCAGCAGCACCGCAGCCACAACAAAACCGAGCTGCTGGCTGCTGAGTTGCCACGCGTGGCTGGCAGTCGCTTCAAGATAGGGCAGGGCGCCGGCGATGATGCCGATGTCGATGCCATACAGCAGGCCACCGAGGCCGCCGATGAAGAGCAGGTAGCGTACGGGCCAGCGCGGAGCGGTGGAAGCGGGTACGGCAGGTGCGGCGGCTGCGGTCATCGGCGTATTCCTGGAATAACGGGGATGGTGCGTGGCTGAGGCATTGCGCTTGCGCGCTTCATGTAGAGCCGAGCCATGCTCGGCTGCTTTCCGTTCCGATATTGAGGTTCTCCATGCCGCGCTTCGCGCGGTGAGCCGAGCATGGCTATGCCGATCGTCCTGATCGGCACCCTCCGGGCCGTCGCAAGCGACGTTGGCAATGGCTCCTGCCATTGCCTTCGGCTCTACAAAAACGCAGATATCAGGCGTTTGCGGCGTTCAAATCGACTACCCGCCCACCAACCACCACCTGCTGCAGGCGCAGTTCGGCGTCCAGCACCACCAGGTCGGCGCGGGCGTCGGGCGCGATGCGGCCGCGATCGTCCAGGCCCAGGTAGTCCGCCGGGAAGGTGGAAACACGTTGCGAGGCATCGGCCAGCTCCAGGCCCACTTGCACCAGGTTGCGCAGCGCCTGGTCCATGGTCAGTGCACTACCTGCCAGCGAACCGGTCGCCAGGCGCACGCAGCCGCCGCACTTGTGCACGCGCTGTTCGCCCAGCGCGTACTCGCCATCGGGCATGCCGGTGGCGGCGGTGGCGTCGGTCACCGCGTACAGGCGCGGGATCGCGCGCGCGGCCAGGCGGATCACGCCGGGGTGGATGTGCTGCAGGTCGGGAATGATCTCGGCGTACTGCGCATGTGCCAACGCCGCCGCTGCAATGCCCGGGCGATAGTGATCGACGCCGGTCATGCCGTTGAACAGGTGGGTGAAGCCGGAGGCACCGGCCTGCAGCGCGGCCACGCCTTCCTCGTAGGTACCGGCGCTGTGACCTAGCTGCACGCGGATGCCCATCGCCGAGAGCGCGGGAATCAGCGCGGTGTGCTCACCGATTTCCGGGGCCAGCGTCATCACCCGGATCGGAGCCAGCGCATGCAGCTGCTGCACCAGTGCCAGCGTCGCCTCGATCGTGCGGTTGGGCTGCGCACCCAGACGCTGCGGGCTGATGAACGGTCCTTCCAGATGCACACCGACGATGCTGGCGGCGTCTGCATCGGGTGCCGCCATGGTGGCGGCCACGCCCTGCAGCGCGTGCTCGATCTCGTCCAGCCCGGCGGTCATGGTGGTCGCCAGCAGCGTGGTGGTACCGAAGCGCAGATGGGTGCGGGCGATGGTGCGTGCCACGTCGCCGCCCTGCATCAGGTCCACGCCGGCCGCGCCATGCACATGCAGGTCGATGAAGCCGGGCAGGATCACCGGCAGCTGCAGGTCGTCAGCACCGCTGTGGTCATCCACCTGCAGCTGGCGCACCTGCGAATCGAAGTGGACGTGGCCGCGCCGCCAACCCAGCGGGGTGAGGATGCGGCCATGCAGAGTGCGGGTGTCGGTCATGCGGCGGGCTCGGCGATGATCACTTCGATGCCCAGCCGCTGCAGCCCCTCACGGGTTGCGTCGTCAATGCCGGCGTCGGTGATGATGGCGTGGATCTGATCCAGCAGGGCGATGCGGTGCAGGCTGACGCGGCCGAACTTGGAGGCGTCGGTCAGCACCACGATGCGGCGCGCACGCTCGACCATGCGGTGGTTGAGGCGGGCTTCGGCCTCGTCGTGGGTGGTCAGGCCGAACTGCAGGTCCAGGCCGTCCACACCCAGGAACAGGGTGTCGAAGCTGTACGAATTGAGGCTGGCCTCGGCCTGGCTGCCCTGCAGCGACAGCGACTGCTGGCGCAGCAGCCCACCGGTCAGCAGTACGGTGATGCCTGCGGCATTGGCCAGTTCCCAGGCGATATTCAGGCCGTTGGTCATCACCGTCACGTCGCGATGCGCGCGCAGGTGGCGGGCCAGGGTCATCGTGGTCGAGCCGGAGTCGATGATGATGTTGTCGCCGGGCTGCACCAGGCGCGCAGCGCGCGCACCGATCGATTCCTTCAGCGGCAGGTTCAGCGCGTCTTTCTCGTGGATGTCCTGTTCCTGCGGCGGCGTACGAACGAGCGTGGCGCCGCCATGGGTACGGTTGGCCAGGCCCTGCGACTCGAAGTGGGTCAGGTCGGCACGGATGGTCACCGCCGACACGCCGAAGCGCTCGACCAGATCGGCCACCTGCACCGAGCCATGCTCGATCAGCAGCTGCAGGATCTGTTGCCGGCGGGAGCGGGTGTTGCGCATGGCCATTCTCGGTTTCGCGGGAAAAGGTAGAGATTAGCCGTTCGCAGGAACGCCGGCAGCCGAGCCCGCATTCTGCGTGCGGGGGCCGGCCTGGTTGGCGCTGCAGGCGCGGGCGTATTCGCCCAGGCACAGGCCGATGCGGTGCTGCACCAGGGCGGTGGGGGTGTTGGCCAGGCTGCCCTCGCGCACGGCGCGGTACTGCTCCGGCAGGTGCTGGCTGAGCAGTACCAGCGGCGGCGCGTGCTGTTCCAGGTTGGCGAACAGGGTCTGCACCGCCTGCACCAGCGCCGGCTCGCCCCAGTAGTAGCGGCAGCGGTCGCTGAAGGAGTAACTGCGCAGCAGGCGAAGCGTGGCGTCATCGCCCTGGTAGTAGGACTGCCAGTATTTCGGCTGCGCCAGCATCACCTCGTCCAGCACCTGCGGCAGGCGCGAGCACTGCGCGGCCGGCAGCAGCTCGGCCTCGATCGCGGCCAGCGCGAACAGCGCCTCGCGATAGGCGAAGGTGGCGGCCGGGCCGACCTTCAGGATGGCGAAGTGATCGCGCACCAGTGCATGCAGGCCGCTTTCGCGCTGGTAGTCGGTGGAATGCGCTTCGAACACGATGCGCGGCTGCTGTTCGAGGAAGCCGGCCAGCGTGCTGGCGGCGGTCGCGTCGTACTCGTGCACGCTGCTGTGGTCGAAGTCCACGCCCGGCTGCACCACCATCGCGATCACGCGCTGCCACGCGTCGCGCAGCTGCGGCGTGTCGAACGCCTGCTGGTGGATGGCCAGGGTCTGTGCGGCGGCGGCCGGCGTGGTTACCTGCAGGCCTTCGGCCAGCGAGGCTTCGCCACCGGGAATCGGCACTTCGGTACCGATCACGTAGACCGGCGGCGGCAGGCCGTGCTCGGCGGCGGTACGTTCGGCGATCTCGGCCAGCTCGGCCGAACGCGCGGCGACGATGGCATCGGGCAGCGGCACCGGGTCATCGGCGCAGGACATGCTGCAGTCCAGGTGGATCTTGTGGAAGCCGGCGGCGACGTAGGCTTCGATCAGCACGCGCGCGTGGGTCATCGCTTCGGCGGCCGGGCGCTTCTGCCAGGCATTCGGGCCGAGGTGGTCACCGCCCAGGATCAGCCGTTCGCGCGGGAAGCCTTCCTCATCGGCCAGCGTGCCCACGTAATCGCGGTACTGCGGCGGGGTCATGCCGGTGTAGCCGCCGAACTGGTCGACCTGGTTGGAGGTGGCCTCGATCAGCAGCACGGTGCCGTGTGCCAGCGCCACGTGCATGGCCGCGCGCAGCACCTGCTCGTTGCTGCAGCAGACGCTGTACAGGCCGACGTTGGCACCGGCGCGGTGGGAGGCAAGCAGGGTCTGCAACGGGGACATGGTCAGGCTCCGGACATCAGGAAAACGAGGGTTGGCAGGCGAGCAGGGCAGCACCACGTGCGCCACCGGCATCGCCGAAGCGTGGCGGCACGATCGGTGGCACCTGCACACCCTTGAACAGATGGGCGGCGATGGCGTCGGGCAGTTGCTGGTACAGCGGCGCGTACTGCGAAAGACCGCCGCCGAGCACGATCACGTGCGGGTCCAGCGCCAGCACCAGCGCGGCCAGGCTGTGGCCGAGCAGGTCGCGATGGATGTCCAGCGCCTTGCGCGCGCGCGCATCGCCGGCTTCGGCCAGCGCGATCACCGCGCTGGCGTCGGCGGCGCTGCCACCGAGGTGACGCTCGATCATCGCCACGCCACTGCCGGACACATAGCGCTCCACGCAGCCCTGCAGGCCGCAGGCGCAGTCGATCAGCGACAGGCCGTGGCGCTGCAGCAGATGACCGGGCACGCTCCAGTGGCCCCATTCGCCGGCCAGCCCGTTGAAACCGGACAGCAGGCGGCCGTGCAGGCAGAAGCCACCACCCGCGCCTGTGCCGAGGATGGCGCCGAACATGCTGGGGTAGCCGTCAGCGGCACCGCCGTGTGCTTCCGACAGGGCAAAACACTGCAGGTCGTTACCGAAATGCAGCGGCCGCTGCAGGCGCGCCTGCAGGTCGGCCGCCACGCTGTGGCCGGTCAACGCCGGCACGTTCGCGCTGAGCTGGCGGCCGCTGCGGCGGTCGCGCACGCCGGGCAGGGCGATGCCGATCGCCGCATCACTGCGGCCCAGCGCGGCATCGGCCTCGGCGACCAGGGTCACCACCGCCTGCAGGAAACCGTCGTAGTCGCCCTGCGGCGTGGCCACGCGGCGGCGCCAGGTGACCTGCATCGCCGCATCGCACGCCACCAGCTCGATCTTGGTGCCGCCGATGTCGATGCCGTAGCAGGCGTGGGCGATCAGCTCAGCCATGGTGGATGGTGACGCCCTTGACCACGCGGTTGACGGTGCCGTCCGGGAACGGGTTGTCCGGGGTCAGGCCCAGCGCAGCCGAGCGCTGCAGCGCGAACAGCTGCGCGAAGCCCAGCCACACCGGTGCCAGCCAGGGATCATCCAGTGCCGGTACGGTGAGGGTGTACTCGTCGTCGGCGCCGATGTCCGAATGCGGGCCGATTGCCAGCACCTGGCCGGCCACGCCATCGCGGCGCAGTTCTTCCAGCAGGTCCTGTTCGTAGCGGCGCGCCAGTGGCTGCACGCTGCGCAGCACCACCACCAGGGTGTTGCCATCCAGCGTCGACTTCGGACCATGACGGAAGCCCAGCGGGGTGTTGGCCAGCGCCAGCACGCGGCCGGCGGTCAGTTCCAGCACCTTCAGCGCGCACTCGCGTGCCAGCGCTTCCAGCGGGCCGCTGCCGAGGTAGATGATGCGGTTGAACGGGCGCTGTGCCAGCGCCGCCACCGGTGCATCCCACTGCGCCTGGCCTTCGCGGGCCAGCGCGGCGATCTGCTTCAGGCGCGCCACACGCGCATCCCACGGCGAGCGGTCGAACACGGTCAGTGCGGCCAGCAGCATGCAGGTCAGGCTGCTGGTCATGGCGAAGGCGCGGTCGCAGCTGGCCGACGGCATCAGCAGGGTGCAGGTATCGGCACGGCCGGCGCCACGACGGGCCAGTTCGCCATCGGCATTGCAGGTGATGTCGAGGAAGCGCGCGTCATCCACGTCGCTGCGCACGCGGTCCACCGCCGCCACGCTTTCCGGGCTGGAGCCGCTGCGGCCGAACGAGACCAGCAGGGTCGGGCGCTCGCGCTGCAGGTACAGCGCCGGGTGGGTCAGCAGGCTGGTGGTATGCACCACGCGCACATCGGCCGGCCATTGCGCGTTGATGGCATCGGCCACCATTTCGGCAATGAAACCGGAGCTGCCGGCGCCGGTGAACAGCACGCGCTGGTTGGGATCGTTGAGGCTGTCGCCGAGGAAGGCCTGCAGGCGGTCGCGGGCACGCGACAGGTCCTGTGCGAGGGCGTCCCACAGCGCAGGCTGCTGGGCGATTTCGGTAGCGGTATCGGCTCCGCCAAGGCGCTGCCAGGCGGACACATCGGAAAGCAGGGTGACGTCCATTCGGAGGTTCCAGTTGGGCCAGCGCACCATCTGTGTTTTCTTTCGAAATGTCAAATAGCGAAAGTAAAAAGAAAGAAAATGGGGGGATGACTTTTCCCGCCGTGGAGTGCTCCGAAAAACGAAAGAACGAGCCGAATGCCGTATCGCACAATACTTAACAGGCGCCTGCAAGCGCTTACACAAAGTGTTGCGGCGCAACAACTTTCGTTTCAATGGAATATATCTTCCTTTTTCCTTTCAATTTGTTGACATCTTTCGAATCGCTGCCCTAGAGTCGGCCCAATCGCTTTCGAAACGCCCGGTGAACGGGTTGGGAGTCCGCGTGGAAATCTGCGTTCGTCGCTCGCCGCTGATGCTGGCCCTGTTGCCGGCATTGATGCTGGCGTCCATGCCGGCCCGGGCCGAGCCCGTCGGCAACCTGCGTTCGGTCAGCGCCAGCGACAGCCGCGACGGCGTGCAGGGCTGGGACCTGCAGACCGACAAGGGCGCGCGCATCCGCATCGAGCTGCCGGCCACCGACATCATCCGCGTGCAGGCCGGCCGCAACGGCAAGCTCACCGGTGCAGGTGACAAGGCCGCACCGATCGTACTGCCGCAGCCCAAGGCGAACGTGCGGGCGCAGCTGGAAGAAGACGTGCAGGAAATCCGCGTGCGCACCGATGCACTGGTGCTGCATGTACAACGGCAGCCGCTGCGCCTGCGTCTGGAGCGCTTGGACAACGGCCAACCCACCGCCCTTTGGCAGGAGCTGCAGCCGCTGGACCTGGATGCCACGCAGAGCGTGCAGGTGTTGTCCTCGCAGGCCGATGAAGGCTATTACGGTGGCGGCCAGCAGAACGGCCGTTACCAGTTCAAGGGCCGCGAGCTGGACGTGTCCTACTCCGGCGGCTGGGAAGAGGGCGACCGCCCCAGCCCGGCGCCGATGCTGCTGAGCAGCCGTGGCTGGGGCATGCTGCGCAATACCTGGAGTGATGGCAGCTACGATCTGCGCGAGGCCGACCAGGCCACGCTGCTGCACCGCGAAGACCGCTTCGATGCGTACTACTTCGTCGGCGCCGACCTGCCGAAACTGATCGAGCGCTACACCCAGCTGACCGGCCGCCCCAACATGGTGGCGCGCTGGGCGCTGTCCTACGGCGATGCCGATTGCTACAACGACGGCGACAACAGCAAGAAGCCCGGCACCGTGCCCGAAGGCTGGAGCGACGGCCCGACCGGCACCACCCCGGATGTGATCGACAGCGTGGCCAAGCAGTACCGCGCCCACGACATGCCCGGTGGCTGGATCCTGCCCAATGATGGTTACGGCTGCGGTTACAAGCAGTTGCCGGAAACGGTGAAGGGCTTGGCCAAGTACGGTTTCCGCACCGGTCTGTGGACGGAGAACGGCGTCGACAAGATCGCCTGGGAAGTGGGCAAGGCCGGCAGCCGCGTGCAGAAGCTGGACGTGGCCTGGACCGGCAAGGGCTACCAGTTCGCAATGGACGCCAACCGCCAGGCATTCAATGGCATCCTCGACAATTCCGATTCGCGCCCGTTCCTGTGGACGGTGATGGGCTGGGCCGGCATCCAGCGCTATGCGGTGGCATGGACCGGCGACCAGAGCAGCAGCTGGGACTACATCCGCTGGCACGTACCGACGCTGGTCGGTTCGGGCCTGTCCGGCATGGCCTACGCCAGCGGCGACGTCGATGCGATCTTCGGCGGCAGCGCCGAGACCTTCACCCGCGACCTGCAGTGGAAGGCCTTCACCCCGGTGCTGATGGGCATGAGCGGCTGGTCGTCGAACGCGCGCAAGCACCCGTGGTGGTACGACGAGCCCTACCGCAGCATCAACCGCGACTACCTGAAGTTGAAGATGCGCCTGACCCCGTACATGTACGGGCTGGTGCACGAGGCTGCGCAGACTGGCGCACCGCCGGTGCGTGGCCTGATGTGGGACAACCCGCGCGATCCGCATGCGCAGGATGAAACCTACAAGTACCAGTTCCTGCTCGGCCGCGACCTGCTGGTGGCGCCGGTGTATCGCAGCCAGGCCGCAAGCCGTGGCTGGCGCCGCGACATCCACCTGCCTGCCGGCGGCTGGATCGACTACTGGGATGGCCGCCGCGTGCAGGCCGCCGCCGATGGCCGCCAGCTCGACCGCCAGGTGGACCTGGCCACGCTGCCGGTGTTCGTGCGTGCCGGTGCGATCCTGCCGATGTACCCGTCGATGCTGTTCGATGGCGAGAAGCCTCTCGATGAAGTGACGTTCGACCTGTACCCGCAGGGCGAGTCGCAGTACACGCTGTACGAAGACGACGGCAACACCCGCCGCTACCAGCAGGGCGAATCGAGCACGCAGCAGATCCGCGTGCAGGCGCCGGCGCAGGGCAGCGGCCCGGTGCAGGTGCAGATTGATGCCGTGCAGGGCCAGTACAACGGCCAGCTGGCGCAGCGTCGTTATGGCCTGCGCGTGCTCAGCCGCCAGGCGCCGCGCGCGGTGCAGGCCGGTGGTCGCGCGCTGCCGGCGCTGGCCGATGCCGCTGCGTTCAACAACGCCAGTGAAGGCTGGTACTTCGATGCCAAGGAGCGTCGTGGCACCGTGCATGTGCGCACCGCCGCCCAGGACATCCGCCAGCCGCTGCAGTTGCAGCTGGACTTCGCGGTGGCTGCCGCGGCCGCCGACGATGCCTATCCGGCCGCGCTGGTGCTGGGCCGCGAACTGCCGGCCGACAGCCTGCTGGTGGTCAACCGCCCGGCCGAAGAACCCGGCCATGCGCTGGAGAATGCCTTCGATGATGATCCGGGCACCTGGTTCCGCAGCGTGCGCAACCAGGCCGTGCGCACCGGTGCGCACGAGTGGGTGATCGGCTTCGGCGAGCGCAGGATGATCGACGGCATCGACATCGCGCCGCGCAACGACAAGAACTGGAAGCACGGCCAGGTACGCGACTACGAGGTCTACCTCGGCGACAGCAATGGCGAGTGGGGCGAGCCGATCGCCCGCGGCCGCCTGCAGCTGAAGGAAGGCGTGCAGCGCATCGACTTCCCGGCCCACGCGGGTCGCCTGCTGCGTTTCCGCGTGCTGAGCGTGCAGAACCCCGAAGGCGACGGCGCCAGCAGCACCGACCCGATGGTGACCGCCGCACAGGGCAGCGCCCGCGCCTTCGATGCATTGCAGCCGCGCGATGTCGGCCCGATCGCCTTGTCCACCTTCCACATTCTTGAACACCAGGAACCGGAGCGACCGGCCCGGCAGCGCTATCTCTCCGAGCTGCCGGTGCCGGCCGCGCTGGCCAGCCAGGTGCGCACCGACCAGTCGTTCCGTGGCGACGCCGGCATGCGCATGAACGGCCTGCAGTTCCGTCGTGGCCTGGGCGTCGGCGCCAACAGCCGCATCGACCTGCGTCTGCAGGGAGGCTGGCACCTGCTGCGCGCCGACCTCGGCATCGACGACGCCTGCCGCACTGCCGGTGGCCTGCAGTTCCAGGTCTGGGGTGACAACCGCCTGCTGTACGACAGCGGCCTGGTCAAGGCGCCCGGCGTGGTCAAGCCGGAGCTGGACATCCGTGGCCTTTCCACCCTGAGCCTGCGCACGCTGGGTGCGCAGGGCAGCCAACCCGCCCAGGTCTGTGCCAACTGGGCCAATGCCGTGCTGATCGGCCAGGAGGGCGACTCCGCCAGCATCGTCGCCCCATGACTCCAACGTAACACCGCTCCTCCCCCCGCCCATTCCGACTACGGCCCTCATGGCCGTGGCCCGGGAGCGTTTTGCCCGCCGAACGCCCACGCGCTCACTTTTTGCGCCGCACCCCTGCCAGGAGAGAACCCCGATGTTGCCCGCACGCCACCACCGTCCCCCCTGTCGTTCGATCGCTCCGCTGACGCTGGCCATTGCCGGCGTGCTGTTGTCGGTCACCGTTCCTGCCTTCGCCCAGGAGAGCAAGGACAAGGCCACCGACCTGGCCCGCATCGAGGTCACCGGCTCCAACATCCGCCGCACCGACGTTGAAACCGCCTCGCCGGTGCAGGTGATCAGCAAGCAGGACATCCAGAACATGGGTGCGCGCACGCTGCTGCAGGTGCTGGACAATCTGCCGGCCGCACGCCCGGCGCAGCAGGATGCGCGTTCGCTGTTCACCGGCTCCGATGGTGCCTCGCAGGCCAACCTGCGTGGCCTCGGCGCACAGGGCACGCTGGTGCTGCTGAACGGCCGTCGCCTGTCGTACTACGGTGCGCCGGCAGGATTCCAGACCCAGTTCGTCAACATCGATGCGATCCCGGCTGCAGCCATCGAGCGCATGGAAGTGCTGACCGACGGCGCCTCGGCGGTGTACGGCACCGACGCGGTGGCCGGCGTGATCAACGTGATCACCAAGCGCAACTTCCAGGGTGCCGAGGTCAGCTTCACCAACGACACCTCGTCGCGCATCGACTCCTACGGCGAGCGCCAGGCCAGCATCACCGCCGGCTTCGGTGACCTGACCGAGAACCGCTTCAACATCTACGGCGCGGTGAACATGTACCGCCGCGACGCGATCCCGCTCAGCGACTTCTACGACAAGCGGCCCGACCAGTACTACGTCAACAATCCGAACTACCTCAACAACCTGCGCCTGGGCGTGGGCAGCAAGCCGGGTGAATTCAATCCGGGCACTTACTTCGCCTTCGATCCAGTCACCGGCCGCCGCGTGCAGGAAGCTGCGCCGGGTTGCCGGAACGTGCTGACCAGTGAAGCGGCCGGTCCGCGTTGCGTCTGGGAAACCTGGATGAACAACGAGATCGACGCTGGTGCCAAGTCCGAGCGCAACACCGCCTACCTCAACGGCACCTTCCTGGTCGGTGACAGCACCGAGATCTTCGCCGAGGCGACCTACACCGACATCGACCTGCGCGCCAACGGCGGCACGCCGCGTACCTACGGCACCACCACCGGCAACCCGACCAGCTGGTTCTCGCGCAATACCGGCAACACCGTCAACCAGTTCCTGTACCCGTTCCTGGGCCCGAACAACGAGTACAACCACGCCAGCCCGCAGATGAAGGCGATGATGGGCGGTGTGGTCGGCCTGAATTACCTGCTGCAGGATGCCGGCCCGAACTATTTCGGCCAGCGCAATACCGACAAGAGCTACCGCGTGCTGGCCGGTGCGCGTGGCAACCGGGGCGACTGGAACTGGGAAACCGCGTTCGCCAGTGCCGGCACCCACTCCACCACGTACCAGACGATCAACGTCAACACCAAGGGCTTCGAGAAGGCCTTCGGTCCGTACACGATCGATCCGGGTACCGGCCGCGTGATCATCTCAGACCACCCGGCGTACAAGTTCGGCGAGATCAGCGAAGCCAACGCTGCCTTGATCCGTGAAGCGTTCCCGACCTTCGACATCCAGTCGTGGACCCGCCTGCACACCCTGGACGGCAAGATCGAAGGCCCGTTGTTCCAGCTGCCGGCTGGTGAGATGCGCGCCGCGTTCGGCTTCAATGCCAGCCGTGAGACCTTCTATACCCCGGGCAACGCCGATGCGGCCAATGGCCTGATCACCCAGCAGGGCGGCTCCTGGTTCGACGGCAAGCGCAACACCTACGCGCTGTTCGCCGAGACCGTGGCGCCGATCACCGACAAGCTGGAACTGGACGCGGCGGTACGCGTGGACAAGTACCCGAACTTCAGCGCCAACGTCGCGCCGAAGATCGGCTTCAAGTACCAGGCGTTCGATCAGCTGATGCTGCGCGGTACCTACTCGACCGGTTTCCGTGCACCGAGCCTGGCCGAATCCGGCAACGGCGGCGTGTTCGCGCAGCTCGGCGGCTACCGTGACGAGCTGCGCTGCAACGAGACCAACGCCATCGCCAACCTGCTGCTGAAGTCGCAGCGGCCGGGCGATGTCGATCTGGGCAAGACCATGCTGAACGTCGATTGCAGTCGCACCGTGGCACGCATGACCCAGCCGAACAAGGACCTGAAGCCGGAGAAGGCGAAGATCGCCACCCTCGGCTTCGTCTACGAGCCGGCAACCTGGCTGTCGGTGTCGGCCGACTACTGGTTCATCTACCGCGACAATGAAATCGTCGCGCCGGACTACCGCCGCATGGAAGACATCATCTCCTCGTCGCGTTCGCCGATCACCGACAGCGACCGGGCCAACCTGGCGCAGCTGGCGGCGATGTGTGCCGACCCGGCCAGCGGCGTGAACTGCCCGTCGGCACTGCCAGGCTATTCCGCCGGCAACGTGGCCAGCGTGGTGGGCCAGTACAAGAACCGTGGCAAGACGCTGATCGACGGCTTCGACATCGACGCGCGCAGCCGCTTCTCGCTGGGTGACTGGGGCAACCTGAACATCGGCCTGGCTGCCACCATCGCCAACCGAAACCGCTTCTACATGGACGAAGCGAGCGGCTGGTACTACGGCGACGTGGTGGGCTACTACAACAACCCGCGCCTGCGTGCCACGCTCAACGCCGACTGGACCTACAAGCAGGTCACCACCAGCATGTTCGTCAACTATGTGGGCGGCACCAAGTGGGCCACCGACCAGGTCGACGAAAAGAGCAACAACAAGGAAACCTGCACCGGCGGCTACCTGGCCCTGCAGAAGAGCAAGTGCGACGGTGCACCGTCGTGGTGGACCGCCAACATGAGCGTCACCTGGCGCCCGGATGATGCGTGGAATCTGAGCTTCACGGTCAAGAACCTGTTCAACCGCCTGCCGTTCTACGACCCGAACAGCTTCCTGGGTGACTCCAGTGACTACGCAACGATCTTCGGTCGTGGTTACAGTGTGACCATCGGCTACCGGTTCAAGTAATTCCGTTTGCGTGACCTGGCGTGCCGGCTTCGGTCGGCACGCTGCCAAGAGGAGAGATGTTTGCCATGAAGCGTAGGGAATTCATCGCGGCCAGTGCCGCTGTTGCCGCCAGCAGCCTGCTGCCGCAGACCCCGGCCTGGGCACGCGGGCGCAAGGTGCGCCTGGCCATGATCGGTACCGGCATGCGTGGCCTGGTGCTGCTGAAGGAACTGGTGCGCCGCGACGACGTCGAGGTGGTCGCCGTCTGCGATATCGAGCCGATCATGCTTGGCCGCGCCGTGGAGATGGTCAGCAAGGCCGGCAAGCCGGCACCGAAGACCTACGGCCAGGACCGCGACACCCATGCCTGGAAGCGCCTGCTGGAACAGAAGGGCATTGATGGCGTGATCATTGCCACGCCGTGGGAGTACCACGCGCCGATGGCGATTGCTGCGATGCAGGCCGGCGTGGCAGTGGGTTGTGAAGTAGTGGCCGGCATCACCCTGCAGGATCACTGGGACGTGCTGAAGACCCAGCTGAGCACCGGCACCCCGTACATGCTGCTGGAGAACGTCTGCTACCGCCGTGACGTGATGGCCGCGCTGCAGATGGTGCGCCAGGGCCTGTTCGGCGAGCTGGTGCACCTGCAGGCCGGCTACCAGCACGACCTGCGCGGCGTTAAGTTCAATTCCGGTGACCCGAACCAGCCCTACGACAGCGGCGTGGAGTTCGGTCCCAAGGGCTGGAGCGAAGCCCGCTGGCGCACCGAGCATTCGGTGGAGCGCAATGGTGAGCTCTACCCCAGCCACGGCATCGGCCCGTGCGCGATGTACACCGGCATCAACCGCGGTAATCGCTTCACCCACATCAACGCTTTCGCGACCAAGGCGCGTGGCCTGCACGAATACACCGTGGCCAAGAGTGGCGGCACCACCCACCCCAGCACCAAGGTGAAGTTCAAGCTGGGCGACATCGTGACCACCACGCTGGCCTGCGAGAACGGTGAGACCATCCTGCTGCAGCACGACACTTCGCTGCCGCGCCCGTACTCCATGGGCTTCCGCGTGCAGGGCACCAAGGGCCTGTGGATGGATGTGAACCATTCGATCCACATCGAAGGCCGCAGCCCGCCGCACCAGTGGGAAGAGTTCAAGAAGTACCAGGACGAGTACGAGCACCCGCTGTGGAAGCAGAATGCCGAGACCGCTGCCAGCGCCGGTCATGGGGGAATGGACTGGTTCGTCATCCACGCGTTTGTCGAGGCGCTGAAGGCCAAGGCACCGATGCCGATCGATATCTATGACGCGGTGACCTGGAGTGCGATCACGCCGCTCAGCGAGCAGTCGATCGCCAACAGCTTCCAGACGTTGGAGTTCCCGGACTTCACCGCTGGTGCGTGGAAGCAGCGTAAGCCGATTTTTGCGTTTGACGGCAAGTATTGATTCGCTCTTGTAGAGTCGAGCCATGCTTGTATGTTCCTCCCGGCTCCTACGCGGTATGTAGGAGCCAGGGTGGAGGGACCGTCAAGCATGCATCTGCGGATACTAGCCGACAGACGAGTCGAGCGATCCCCATCCCGCACACGAACGTCGATAAAGGATCGTACGGCCCCCAAAGGGGATCGTCGATGTAGGCAAGCTAACGTCGGTGCGGTACCACCCCAGCCCCTTAAAGATAGCTGGGAGCCGTACAAATGTCTGATTCTCTCGATATTGGCGTGGACGTGGACTCCAAGGAGTTCGTACCGGCAGTGGCCGACCGCAAGGCCGGCGACAGGATCGCCAACACCCGGGCCGGCATAGCCCAGTGGCTCAACACCTTGCCCCAGCGATGCCGGATTGGCATGGAGGCGACGGGGCGGTACTACGAGTTGTTGGCTCGGATGGCTGGCCAGGCAGGCCACGTTGTCTATGTGATCAATCCACGTCTGATCAAGCACTACGGCCGGGCGACGGGCTCGCGTGGCAAGACGGACGCCATGGACGCCGAAGCGATCGCCCGGTACGTGAAGAAGGAGAGCGATCGCCTGCGTGAATACGTACCGCGTACCGACGAGCAGCAGCAGATGCACGATTTGCTGCGCAAGCGGCAGACGCTGGTAAAGACACGCGCGCGCCTGGAGCAATCCTTCGGGGTAAGCAAAAGTGCCCCCGGGGAGCTGTCAGATCTGTTCTGCGCTCTGGCTGGGACGCTGTCCGAGCTGGAAAGCGAACTGCAGCGCTTGGGTCGCGATGGAGAGCATGGCACGCTCTACAAGCGCCTGTTGACCATCCCTGGTATCGGCCCCGCCGTCGCCGCTCACCTGATTTACTACATGACGCGCTGGCCGTTGGCCAACGCCAACGCGTGGATCGCCTGCACGGGCCTGGATCCCCGGCCCAACGAGTCTGGCGGCAGAACGGGACGGCGTCGGCTGTCCAAACAGGGCGCGCCAGTGCTGCGCCAGATGCTCTACATGGCCGCAATGGGGCTCAAGCGGTGTCGCCGGGGGCAACCGCTCTACGACGAGCTGTCAAAACGCGGTCACCCCAGCACCGCCGTCTTCAACATCCTGGCCAGAAAGCTGGCCAGGATCGCCTGGGGTGTCTTCAAAAGCGGCCGGGACTTCGATCCGGCCATGCTGAAGGTGGGTCAAGCCTGCTTCCAGCAGGCTTGACCACGAACATAGGATCTCGACTGTTTCGAACACAACGCCGGGCCATGCCCGGCGTTGCTGTTTGCGGCGCCCCCTAACAGGCCCATGCTAGGCTCGGCTTCGTGCCCGGCAGTTGATGTCAATCGACAGAGAGGAGCTTGCCTGATGCGCCTGCTGACCTTCACCTGTCCACTTTGCGGCGCTGCCGGGCAGCGATTCCCGCTGCTTTCCGCATCGAGACGGCAGGCGAAGACGGCATGCAGGGGATGTGGCGTGATGCTGCGCTCGGATCCCCGCTTGGGCCTGCACACGCTCTACCTGCTGCATACGCAGATCATCGTGCTGCTGGCTGCATTGCCCATGATCTGGGCCTGTGCCTTGGGCCGATGGTTCTGGTTGGCTGTGATCTGGGCCGTGGTGCTGGCGTTGTGCTGGTTCCCCGGCGTAATCAGGCACGCACGAAGTCCGATCATGCGCGCCTGCCGCGATCCGGATTACAGCTACGCGCGCAGGCCGGGTGCTTCCACTACGCGCGCTGCTGCAAACGCTGGGCAGGGTAGCGACGTGCCAGGTGCCAGCCCATGATCCGGCCGATCATTGCCCTCCTGACCGCAAGCCTGGCCGCGTGTGCATCGCACCCAGCCGATGCCGTGCAGTGCCCCGAGGCCACGATCACCTACATCGGCAGTGAAACTGTGGATGCCGTGGTCCTTGGCAGGTTCCAGATCAGTACGGAGGGATCGCAGGCACTACGACTGCCACTGGCCAGCGTGGATCGGCAGGCGCATGCACACGCGGTATCGACCGATATCCGCGACGAACACGGTCTTGCCTGGCGTCCCTTCAGTGTTGTTCTGGAAGAGCTCAAGCCGCCGGCTGCGGACCTGATGGTTGCACGAGGTGAGATTGAAACCTTCCTGTACGACGGCAAGGGCGCCTTCCTGCCCGGTGCGGTGCAGAAAGGGCAGGAGCTTTCCATCGTCGTGCGCGATCTTCAAGGTTGCGCACATCGCTCGATGCCGTTCGCTCCTGAGCTGCGTTGACGTGGAAGCGCAAGCGAGAGGCCCGGAGTGACGGGTACGAGCAGGGGAAGATGGCGCGCCCGGAGGGATTCGAACCCCCGACCAATGGCTTCGGAAGCCACTACTCTATCCGGCTGAGCTACGGGCGCGTTGTAGAACCGCCGCGCCACCGACCAGTGCCGGAGCGGGCATCGCAGCGCCATGAAGCGGTGCGGGACCGGCATTCTATCCAGTTTCGCCGAACAAATCTCCCCCCATGGGCAAAGCCCTGCCAGAGGGGCAGGAGTATCCTATCGTCATGGCTGATACCCCCCTCATTTCGCCGCAGTCGCCGGCGACGCCGCGTTGGCGGCATTACTGGAGTCTGATGCGCGCTGATCGCCCGATCGGCACGCTGCTGCTGCTGTGGCCCACATGGTGGGCGTTGTGGCTGGCTGCGGGCGGCCTGCCGCCGCTGTGGACCCTGTTCGTGTTCACCGCCGGCGTGTGGCTGACCCGCTCGGCCGGTTGCGTCATCAACGACTATGCCGACCGCTGGCTGGATCCGCACGTGGAGCGAACCAAGGCGCGCCCGCTGGCCACCGGCGCAATCAGCGGCCGTGCCGCGCTGGCACTGTTCGCCGTGCTGATGCTGGTGGCGTTCGGCCTGGTGCTGACCCTGAACGGGCTGACCATCGGCCTCAGCTTCATCGGCGTGTTCCTGGCCGCCAGCTACCCGTACCTGAAGCGCTACACCCATCTGCCGCAGGTCTACCTGGGCATGTCGTTCGGCTGGGGCATCCCGATGGCGTTCGCCGCCGTGCAGGGCGAGGTGCCGATGCTGGGCTGGCTGCTGTATGCCGGCAACATCCTATGGTCCACCGCCTACGACACTTGGTACGCCATGGTCGACCGCGAGGACGACCTGAAGATGGGCTCGCACTCCACCGCGATCCTGTTCGGTGATCTCGACCTGGTCATCCAGGGCGTGCTGTACGCGCTGTTCCTGGCCACCATGGCGCTGGTCGGCGTGCGCGGCGGGCTGGGTGGGTACTACCTGGCCGGCGTGGCGGTGGCCACCGTTCTGGTGGTGTACGAGTTCTGGATCTGCCGAAACCGCGAGCGCGGCCCGTGCTTCAAGGCGTTCCTGCACAACAACTGGGTGGGCGCCGCGCTGTTCGCCGGCATCGCCGTGGACCTGGCGCTGCGTTGAGCCCAAGGTGAGGTAGAGCCGGCCGCTGGCCGGCTGCACCCGTGCGCGATCCCGAGGTTGCCGGCCAGCGGCCGGCACTACCATTCCGCCACCTACGACCAATAGGTGGCTGACAGCCTGCACCTCACCGCCCAGAATCGATCCATCGAACCTGGGAGGGTAGGCGATGGCCTCGACGGCAGCAGTACAGGACGGCTGGATGGCGCGCGCTGCGCTGCGCTCGGCCGCCTGGGCGGAAAAATGGTTCCCCGATGCGTACGTGTTTGCGGTGCTGGGCGTGGTCATCGTCGCGCTGGCGGCGATGGGCTTCGGCTCGACCCCACAGGCCACCGCCAGCGCCTTCGGTGATGGCTTCTGGAGCCTGATTCCCTTCACCATGCAGATGGCCTTCGTGGTCATCGGCGGCTACGCCGTGGCCACCGCGCCGGTGGTCGCACGTTTCATCGACTTCCTCGCCCGTGTACCGCGCACCGGTCGTGGCGCGGTGGTGTACGTGGGGCTGGTCAGCATGCTCGCCTCGCTGCTCAGCTGGGGCTTCTCGCTGGTGTTCGGCGGCCTGCTGGTGCGCGCGCTGGCGCGCCGTACCGAACTGCGCATGGACTACCGCGCGGCCGGTGCTTCGGCCTATCTCGGTCTGGGTGCGGTGTGGGCGATGGGGCTGAGTTCCTCTGCCGCACAGCTGCAGGCCAACCCGGCCAGCATGCCGCCGGGGCTGGTCGAGATCACCGGCGTCCTGCCGTTCACCGAAACCATCTTCCTGTGGCAGTCGATCGCGCTGACCTCGGTGCTGATCCTGGTTTCGCTGCTGATCGCCTGGCTGACCGCACCGGCTGCCGGCAGTGCGCGTACCGCTGAGGATTTCCCCGGCGCCGCGCAGGCCGAGCCGGAACCACTGCAGCGCCGCACGCGCCCGGGCGAGTGGCTGGAATACAGCCCGCTGCTGACCGTGCTGCTCTCACTGCTGGCGTTCGGCTGGCTGTTCAACGAGTTCGCCAACAAGCCGGTGGTCACCGCCATCGCCAACCTCAATACCTATAACTTCATG
Organism: Stenotrophomonas sp. 71799_Sma; assembly: GCF_056482505.1. Lineage (NCBI taxonomy): Bacteria > Pseudomonadati > Pseudomonadota > Gammaproteobacteria > Lysobacterales > Lysobacteraceae > Stenotrophomonas > Stenotrophomonas sp. 71799_Sma. Next base: position 4,603,024 of record NZ_CM151202.1, on the reverse strand, counting down.
TTCATTTCGCTGGGCCTGCTGCTGCACTGGCGGCCGCGCAGCTTCCTCAACGCGGTGGCCAAGGCGGTGCCCAGCACCACCGGCGTGTTGATCCAGTTCCCGCTGTACGGTGGCATCGCGATGATCCTCACCCATGCTGCCGGCGGCGATGGGCAGACGTTGGCGCACCGGTTGTCGAGCCTGTTCGTGCACGTGGCCAGCACCGATTCGTTCGCGCTGGTGATGGGCGTCTATTCGGCGGTGCTGGGCTTCTTCGTGCCCTCCGGTGGCGGCAAGTGGATCATCGAGGCGCCGTACGTGATGCAGGCCGCCAATGAACTGAAGGCACACCTGGGCTGGGCGGTGCAGGTCTACAACGCGGCCGAAGCGCTGCCGAACCTGATCAACCCGTTCTGGATGCTGCCGCTGCTGGGTGTGCTGGGCCTGAAGGCACGCGACATCGTCGGCTTCACCTTCATCCAGCTGCTGGTGCACATTCCGCTGGTGCTGGGCCTGCTGTGGCTGCTGGGCATGACCCTGGCGTATGTGCCGCCGGTGATGCCCTGAATGCAGGGTTGGCTTCCCTGCGTGAGCCGGGAAGCCAGCCTCGTTCAGCGCGTGTTTCCGGCGGCGAACGCCATGAATGCGTGCACCGTTGACGAAGGCATGAGCACATGTCGAACCCGCATGAATCCTTCAGCCGCTTGTGCCACAAGGGCTTCTGCGCGTTCATTCACAGGCGTACACACAGATGTAGCCGCCCACCCACGCGTGATTAACCATTCGCTGCAGACGATGGCCACGTCCACCGCATTCCGCGAGTGGCTTTGGAGATCGGACATGGCACAGCAGAACCAGAACCCGAACCAGAAGCAACAGGGCCAGCAGAACCAGCAGGATCAGCAGCAGGGTCGTGGCCGTGACCAGCAGCAGCAACAGCAGCAGGAACAGCAGAAGCGCAACCAGAACCAGCAGCAGGGCGGCAACGACGAAGAAGAATGACCGCGCCGTGCATGCGGAGTGACCGGTGAAGCCCCGCCTCGTGCGGGGCTTTGCTTATTCCAGCATGCCGATGCGCTGCAACACCGGTGCCGCCGACATGTCGTTCGGATTGCTGCCGGGCTGATCCTGCGGCACGTCCATGCCCATGCCGCGGTACAGATCAATCCAGTGCTGGGCGATCTGCCCGGTCTGCGGATTGCGGAAGTTCATCGGCTGCAACGCAAATACATGGTGCGCACGGAACGCACGTTCGATGAAGTCCGAGCAGTAGTAGCTGTCCTCGTTCAACACATACGACGTGTTGTACGGCTTGCCCAGCATCGTGCGCGCGGTGGCGACCGCATCCCTGATCGCTGCCTGCTGCGGCGCGCGCAGGCGATAGACCACGATCTGCCGCTGCTTGGCGCGCGCCTCCTGGCGGAATTCGACCAGCGATTGCCGGCGCGATCCTTTCTCGTCTGCATGCAATACCTCCCAGCCCTTCGGCGCGGAAGCGACCAGCGCGACGTGATCGAAGCTGGGCGCGCCCTGCTTGCCGGTGGCATCGTCGATGGCTGCACTGAGACCGCTGCTGCCGGCGGTGACGAACAGCAGGTCGCCTTCGTGGACATCGACGGCCCTCGCCACGGCCGGCCACAGGGCGGGCAGCAGCAGGCCGATCAGGAGCAGGAGGCGATGCATGAGGACTCTCGGACAGGCGGAATGCCGGAATTGTAGGGTGCGCGGTAGCATGGAGCGACCGGACCGGATTCAGGATGAGCCCATGTGTCGATACCGTTCTGCCGCACCGCTGATGCTTGCCTGTGGCGCGGTGCTGGCAGCCTGCGCGCCAGTGCCGCAGGCACCGCAGACCGCGACCGAAGCCTCACCTGCCGCAGCGGCGCCGGCGACCCCCCCCGCCGAGCCCACAGCTGTGGCTGCACGCGGTGAATGCCTCTACCCGGACTTCGATGCGTTCCTGAAACATTTCGGCAACGAGATCGCGTTGCAGGAAAAGGCCACCGCCGATCCGCTGCTGGACAGCTACATCGATGCCGAGGCCGAGCCGGAACCACGCAAGGTGGAAAGCCGGCTGGCGCGGGCCGATGTCGAGTGGCCGGTGATGCCTGATCCCGCCGCACTGGCCGGGCAGGGCCGCGAAATGCAGGTCAGCCTCCTGGCCGATGGACAGCGGCAGGTGCAGATCCGTACGCCGGACAGCAGCGACCAGCAGACCTATACCTTTGCGCAGGCGCCGTGCTGGACGCTGGTCAAGCGTGAGGATGAGTCGATCTGATGGCTGATCCGGCACAGGCGCGGCGGGCCAGCGGCTGCTAGGCTCGATCCCTGGTCCAGGCAGGGAGACGCCGATGCAGGCTTTCAGGAAGCGCACCACCACCGCCGCCATTGCCGCCGTATTGGCGATAGCCCCCTTCAGCGGCGCGCAGGCACAGTCGGTGCATGCCGATGACCGCACCTACTTCGCCAGCGCCGCGTCCGAACAGACAGCGCGCGACGCGTTGGGCAAGCGCGTCGAGGCCCTGCAGCAGGCGTCCACCCTCGCACCGGCGGAACGCTTCCAGCAGGCCGAGGCACTGGAGGCGCTGTGCCTGCGTCATCTCGGCTACCTGCATCTGCAGTCCGCCCGCAACGCGCGCGATCTTCGCCCGGCACAGGCGATGGAGCAGGCAGCGGGGCTGTGCAGCCGCATCGCTCGCAGTGGTCGCGCCGCACTGCGCGAGGCGCCCGCAGATGCGGCGTGGGCAGCACCGTATGGCTTCCTGCGCACTCGGGCGCTGAAGGAGGCTGCCACCCCGGCCAACGCCGCGCTGGATGAGGCCGTGGAGGCACTGGCCGATCCGGCGCTGGACAGCTTCGCGCGCCTGCGCGGGCAGATCCTGCGCAGCGCCGAGTACCCGCAGATCGAGCACGGCGGTCGTCACTGGGACACCGGACGCGACAAGCAGCTGCTGGCCCAGCAGCCCGACCGCGCCCTGCGCGAGGCCGGGTGGAAGGGCTACTGGCAGGGGCTGCACTCGCGCCGTGAGCCGATGGCCTCGGTGCTGCTGGGGCTGGTGCAGGTGAATGACGCCGCCGCACGCCTGCAGGGTGACGGCTCGGCGCCGGCATATGGCTACCAGCGCATGGGCCTGGATACTGCCGCAGTGGATGCAACGCTGGTGGCGATCGAACGGCACGCCGGGGACCGCCGTGCCTACCAGGACATGCTGCTGCGCCACGCTGCGCGATCCGGCATCGACGCGCCGCAGATCTGGGATACCACCGTGCCCGATGCCGGCTATACGCCACCAGTGCTGACATTGACGCAGCTGCGTGACAATGCCGCCGATGCCATGCAGCACCTGGGGCCGGCGTACGTCGCCGAACTGCGCGCGCTGCTCGATCCGGCCAACCAGCGCATGGATCTGGCCACCGAACGTGGTGACCGCAGCCAGGACGCGTTCCCGGTGAGCGCTCCCGGTGTGCCGGCAATGCTGTTCGTTGGCCTGCGCCGTGGTGATCTGGAAAGCGACGTCGAGATCGCCCATGAAGCCGGTCATGCCGTGCACGGCGAGTGGATGCAGCGCGGTCATGCGTCGCCGCTGCAGCGCAATGGCAGCCAGTGGCTGACCGAGGCGTTCGCGATCTACAACGAGCTGCGCTTCCGCGACCAGCTTTACCAGCAGGCAGAGGATCCGCGCGCCAAAGCCTATTACCTGAAATCGCTGCTGGACGACATGGTGCTGCAGCTGTTCACCTCTTCCGAGGAAGCGCAGCTGGAGCAGTCGATCTATCGGGGCGTGGCCGCCGGCACGCTGGGCACCGCCGATGACCTGGACGCGCTGACCGGGCAGGTGCTGGCGCGCTTCGGCCAGCAACCGGAGCGCTACCCGCAGCTGCGCAACACCTGGATCGGCAAGCGTCTGATGTATGAAGACCCGAATTATCTGGTGAACTACCTGTATGCGGGGCTGTTGGCCGTGCAGCTGTACGTGCAGGACCAGCGCGACCCCGAAGGGTTCCGTGAGCGCTATCTTGCCGTGCTTGGCGAGGGCTTCGACCGCGCGCCGAGCGAGCAGGTGGCGCAACTGCTGGGGCACGCGCCTGACTGGGCGGCCCTGGTGGATGCCGATCTGCAGGTGTTCAACCAGACGGCGGCGCAGCTGCAGGCGCTGCATGCGCAGATCGAGGCAGGGCAGGGTACGTGAACCCGGCGCGCCCCTTGCAGCAGGCGGCCGCCACCGTGTGGCTGCTGTTGCTGCTGTGCCTGCTGCCGATGGCAGCGCTGGCGGCAATCCCGGTCCCGGCGCTGGACGATCCCGTGGTGGACACTGCCAACGCGCTGTCCGCCGACACCCGCGCCACGTTGCGCAGGCAGGCGCTGCAGCTGCAGGCGCGGAAAGGTGCACAGCTGCAGGTGCTGGTGGTACCCAGCGTGGGCAGCGAAGGCATCGAGGCCTATGCACAGCGGGTGTTCGATCAGTGGCAGCTGGGGCGCGCCGGTGTCGACGATGGTGTGCTGCTGTTGGTGGCGGTGCAGGACCGCCGCGTGCGCATCCAGACCGGCTATGGCCTGGAAGGAGCGCTACCGGACGCGTACGCCGCTCGCATCATCGACAACGCGATCGTGCCGCGCTTCCGTGAGGGCGATGTCGACCAGGGCGTGCTCGATGGCACGAAGATCATGATGGCGCTGATCGATGGCGAGGACCTGCCGGCATGGGAAGAACCGTCGGCCAGCAATGTGCTGCCTGCGGACTGGCGACGCGCAGACTCGGTGGTGGCGTTGACCCTGCTGGCCGGTTTCCTGGCCGGGCTGTGGCGCTCGCCGCCGCCCCTCCCGCCGGCGAAGACCGAGGACGATTTCAGCGGCAGCCGTCGGGAGCGGCGGCGCAAGGCACTGGCCGCCAATGCATCGGCACCAAAACCAACCTGGCCGACCTTGCCGGCCTGGGGGCGCCCGATGCTGGTGACCGCTGTTGTGGGTGCGGGCATGCTCTCCGTGGCGCTGCTGCTGCCACGCCATGTGCTGCCGGGCCTGTGCTTCGTGCTGGCGCTGGGTGTGCCGGTGGCGACCCTGCTGGGCTGGTGCTGGCGCCGCAGTCGAGGTGTGCGCATCGTGCTGTGCGGGATGCTGATGCTCAGCGTGCTCTTCCTTGTGCAGGCGCTGCTGCGTGGCCAGCTGCCACCGAGCCTGGCCCGGCACCTGCTGCTGCAGGTCGCTGCGGGCGTTGTCACCCTGATGGTGTTCCTGCTGGTGCAGGCCTGCCGCACACGCTGGAAGAAGAATCGCGGCAGCTTCGTCGTGCGCATGACGGTGCTGGTGCTGTTGACCCTCGGCTATGCCGCGGGCGCGTTGCTGGCGATCCATCGTGCCGAAGGTGACGATCCACGGCTGCTGGCAATGATCGTGTCCGGGGTGTGCGGCGTACTGCTGTACTTCGTGTGGTTGTTCACCATGCTGCCGGGCGAGCGCGCACGTGGCCGGGTTTCATCCTCCCGCGAACGCACGTCGTCCCGTTCGTCGTCCTCGTCGAGTTCGTCGTCGAGCAGTTCCAGCAGCTGGTCTGGAGGCGGCGGCCGCAGCGGCGGAGGCGGCGCGTCCGGCAGCTGGTAGTTCAGGTCGCCTGCACCCGCCAGCCGAGCGAGGCGTCCTCCACAACACCCGGGCCGGCGACGTCGCCGACCTGCAGCTGCAAGCCGCGCGCGTTCGGCAGGTCCTTCTGCTCGGGGAACCAGCGACGATCCGCCGCAACCACGATCAGCAGGCCCTCATCGTCGCCCATTGGCGCGAACTGCGGCGACGGCGGGCTGATCGGTTGCAGGCCGAACCGCAGGCTGGACTGTTCGCGCACAGCGTCGACATCGTGGCTGGGCAGGCCGACTTCGCTCAGGCAGGTCAGTTCGCTGCCGTGGAAGGCGCCCTGACGCGTACTGGCCGGCAAACGGCGGCGGCCGATCAGTTCCAGGATCAGGCCGTCAGGACCAGTGAAGTACACCGACTGCGACTGCCAGCTGCTTTCCAGCGCGAAGTAGTCCAGTCCCGCCGGATTGCGCTGCAGTGGCGTGCGTTCACGCAACCAGGTCATCGCCTCGCCGAAGCGGTTGTCCGCGACGTTGAAGGCCAGGTGCACGCCACCGACCGGATGATCAGCCGCCGGCTGCAGTTCGATCGTGCTCCAGCCGATGTGCACATGATTTCCGACCACGCGCTGCTGCAGCACATCGTGGAAATACGCGGCGACGGTGGTGACGTCGGACACTGGCAGGGTGAGGTGAAGCAGGCGCATGGCCGATCCTCCGTGGATGCGCCCACTGTAGCGCCGGGCCATGCCCGGCGGCCACTACCGCAGTGCTTCGGCGAAGAATCGCACCGCGGCATCCACTGCCTGCGCGTGGGTGTCCGCCTTCGGAACCGAACTGCTGCAGAGCTCGGGCAGCCTCTGCACACCAACCGCTGTACAGGCCGCCAGGAAGTCGTAGTGACCGACATCCGGCAGACGCTGCAGCACAGCGCCCGGAATCAGTGTCTGTGCAGCCTCGCCATTGCTCTGCGGTGGCGCAACCGTGTCAGCCTCGCCCAGCACGATCGACACTGGCTGCCTCAGCGAGGACAGCTGCTCGGGCGCGAACGCCTGCACGATCGCGGGTGCCAGCAGGAATGCCGCACGCACGCCGGGGATCGCGCGCGAGTCGTTGGCGTGGGAGATCCAGGGAGACATCGCGGGTGAGCCCGCAGCGGCAACACGCGCGTCCATCGTGTGCGTGGCGGTTTCCTGTTGTGGCCGGCAGACGCCGTCATCCGGGTGCGCGCGGCAGAAGGCCAGCAGCCGCTGCAGGTCGGGGCGTGCACCGGCGGCCAGCAGCGCGGTGTAGCCTCCGGCCGAGAACCCGGCCACACCCAGTCGCTCAGGGTCGACATGCGGACCCAGCAGCGGATCGGCCTGTACTGCAGCGAGTGCCGAGCGCAGGTCATCCGCACGCAACCAGCTCAGTACGCTGCCGGGCAGGGTCATCTCGTCCACGCCGTTGTTGCCGGGATGATCGACCGCGATTACCAGATACCCGGCGCGCGCCAATGCCGTGCCCAACCAGCCCATCATGCGCGCGCTGCCGCCGTTGCCGTGGGAGAGCAGCAGGGTCGGCAGGCGCTTGCCCGCGATCGGGGCATCCGTGGCTGAGCGGCCGACGTCGAACAGCGGCGCATCGGGCGGACCGATGGTCAGGGCGGTTTCCGTGCTGCCAGCGGGCGCGGGATACCAGACCGTGTAGAGCAGGGCGTCGCGATGCTGCGCATCGCGAACCGCGGCGCTGGCCACTGTGGTGGTGCCGTGGCGTTCGCCTGCCTTCCAAGGCTCGCCAGCGCTGGCGGCCCCCGCGGAGGCCATCAGCATCATTCCCATCACAGTGGCTGTCATGCGCATCCTCAACTCCTTGTCAGCGTGGGCGTTCGTCCACCGGCAGCCAGATTTCCACGCCGCCGTTGCCGCTGTGCTCATCGAAACGCATGTCGTAGCGTTCCAGATCGGGGGCATCGGCCAGGCTGAGCCCGGAGCCGGGCAGGTAGTGATCCAGCAGCCAGAACCAGGTCGAGCGGATGGTCGAGATGTGCCCCCCGTGCCAGGCCACCAGGTAGCGGCGCGGCGGAATGTCCACGCGTTGCCAGTGCGCAGGTACGCTCGGCACCGCGCTGGCCGGCAGTGCGGCGATGTAGTCGAAGCCGCCATCGTCATCACTGTTGCAGCACACGCCGAAGCTGATCGGTGCCGGCGTCGGCCATTCCCGGTTGAGCTGCGCCCACTGTCCGGGTATCGCACCGCCGCTGTCGCGGGTATGCCGCATGCCGATACCCGCGACCTGGAAGGCAGGGGTATCGAGCAGGCGCGGCGCTTCACCGCAGGCAGTCGGCGCATCGTCCACGCGGATCGCCTGCACCAGCGCCAGCCCATCGGTGCCTTGTTCGCGTACCCGCTCCGGGGTCTGCCCGAACTGTTCGCTGAAGGCGCGGGTGAACGCGGCATGGGTGGTGTAGCCCGCGCCCAGTGCCACCTGCAGGATGTCGCCCGCCCCGTTGGCCAGCCGCTGCGCGGCAGCGGTCAGGCGCCGTCCCCGCAGATAACGCACCACCGAGGTGCCGGTGCGGGCCTGGAACAGGCGCGACAGATGGAACGGCGACAGCCCCGCCGCAGCGGCAATATCGGCCAGTGCCAACGGCTGGTCCGCATGGGTTTCGATGTACCACAACGCCTTGCCTGCCGCGCTCATCCTTCCGTTCCCCGAATCCAATGCCGGCACAGTAGCGGATCGGCAGGCAGCGCGTTTAGCAGTTCTTGCGCTCAAGCGGCATCAAGCTGTCGCACTGACGTCATGGCTCCTTCACAGATCGCGCCGAGACTGCGCGCCTTGTCCACGCCTGTTGTGTCCGAGCGGGTGCTGGCCCTGTCGCGTCCTCCCGGAGCCCTGCCGTGCATCGTTCGAAGCTTTCGCGTTCCATCCTCCTCGCCCTTTCCATGGCCAGCGCAGGCGGCGCGATCGCAGCGGAGGCCGATGCGGTCGATGCCCCGGCGGGCAGCCGTGCGGCGCCCACCCAGCTCGACGCGATGCTGGTCACCGGCACCCGCGCCTCCAACCGCACCCAGTTCGAAACGTTGGCGCCGGTGGACGTGTTCACCAAGGAAGACATCAAGTCCGTTGAATCCACCGACCTGAAGGACGTGCTGGCGCAGCTGGTGCCGTCGTTCGTGGTGCAGCGCCTGCCGATGGCGGACGGTCAGGTGTTCGTGCGCCCGGCCACGCTGCGTGGCCTGTCGCCGGATCAGACCTTGGTGCTGGTCAACGGTCGTCGCTTCCACCGCAGCGCGCTGCTCGGCAACCGTGGCGCGCAGGCGGCCGATCTGGCACAGATTCCGACCAGTGCGATCAAGCGCATCGAAGTGCTGCGCGATGGTGCGTCGGCGCAGTACGGCTCGGACGCCATCGCCGGCGTCATCAACATCATTCTCGAGGATGGCCCCGGTACCGAGATCACCGCCGGCTACTCGCAGTACGCAAAGGGCGATGGCGCCTCGCGCGACTTCAGTGCACGCACCGGCTGGTCGCTGGGCGACTACGGCAGCCTGGTGCTGTTCGCCGAATCGTCCAACTCCGACGCCACCTCGCGCACCCGCCAACGCCCCGATGCCATTGCCTTCCAGGCCGCGCATCCGGATCTGGACGTGCCCAACCCGGTACAGCGCTGGGGCCAGCCGGAACTGGAAAGCCGCCGTGTCGGCTTCAACGTGAAAGCCAATGCCAATGACACGCTGGAGCTGTATGCGTTCGGCCTGTACAGCCACAGCGATGGCGTCAGCGATTTCAACTGGCGCAATCCGGACACCACCACCGGTGCCTACCGCACCACGGCGATCTTCCCCGGCTGGAACCTGCGTTCGATCTATCCGGTGGGCTTCAGCCCGCAGTACGGCAACGTCCAGAACGACCTGCAACTGGTCGGTGGCCTGCGTGGCGAGATCACCCCGAAGCTGCGCTGGGATGTCAGCGCCTCGTATGGCCGCAACGCCATCGACTACAGCCTGAAGAACTCCATCAACGCCTCGCTCGGCCCGGCCAGCCCGACCGCGTTCGATCTCGGCCGCCTGACCCAGACCGAGAAGAACGCCAACGCCGACTTCAACTACGAGTGGGATGTGGCTGCGCTGTCCAAGCCGATCAACGTCGCCTTCGGTGGTGAGTTTCGCCAGGAGACCTACCAGGTGCGCGCGGGTGATCCGGCTTCGTACGCGGTGGGGCCGGGCGCAGCGGCGGGCCTGGAAGCCAACTCCAACGGCGCGCCGGGCTTCTCGGCCAGCCAGGCCGGGCAGTGGAGCCAGCGCAGCAAGGCCGCCTACGTGGATATGGAAGTGCCAGTGGGTGAGCGTTGGAGCATCGGTGCAGCCAGCCGCTACGAGGACTTCTCCAGCTTTGGCAGCACGCTGGACGGCAAGCTCTCGGCGCGTTTCGCGATTACCCCGGACGTAGCCCTGCGCGGTACGGTGTCCACTGGCTTCCGTGCACCGACCCCGGCGCAGCTCAACACCACCAGCACCACCCAGGGCCTGGATACGCGCACGCTGCAGATCTTCACCAGTGGTCGTCTGTCGCCGAACGATCCGCTGGCGCAGCTGCTCGGTGCCAGGCCGCTGAAGCCGGAGGAATCGCGTACCGCGTCGCTGGGCCTGACCTGGCGCACCGACCTGGGCCTGTCCGGCTCGGTGGATGTCTACCAGATCAAGCTCACCGACCGCTTCAGCCAGTCGGCCAGCTTCGCCATTCCGGCTGGTACTCCCAATCCGCTGGGCTATACCTCGGTGAACTACTTCACCAATGACTTCGATACCACCACCACCGGCGTGGACGTGGTCGGCAACTACCTGCGCGACCTCGGCGCGGGTCGCATGACGCTGACCCTGGCCTACAACTACAACCGCACCCGCGTGGACAACGGCAGCACCTCGGTGGCCACCAACGAGACCCAGCGCGTGCTGTTTGAAGACCGCCTGCCCGAGCACAAGGGCAGCCTGACCGGCAGCTGGGATGTCGGCGCCTGGTCGCTGATGGCGCGCATGCGCTACTACGGTGCCTGGACCGACGCCAGCGGCAATGCGGTGGGCGATATCTACCAGCGCTTCGGCGCGATGAGCTTCCTCGACCTGGCCGTGGGCTATCGCATCAACGAGCACCACAGCCTGCGCGTGGGGGCCGACAACGTGCTGGACCGCTATCCGGATGAGGCGGTGTTCCAGGCCAGCCGCGGCCTGGTCTACTCGCGGAACGCGCCGTACGACACCGATGGTGCCAACCTGTACGCGCAGTACCGGTTGAGCTTCTGATGGACCGCACGCGCCGCTCCCTGCTGCGTGCCGGCACCCTGCTGCCCGCCGCAGCCGCACTGTCTTCACTGCCCGCCATGGCTGCCACGCGTTACGCTGCGCCCATGCAGATTCCCGCAACGACCGTGGCGCCGGACGTGCTGGCCCGCGATGAAGGCTATTGGGCCTCCGTGGCCAGTCACTTCGATATCACCGATGAAGTGAACCACCTGGAGAACGGCTACTGGGGCGCGATGGGCCGCGAGACGCTGGCGAGCTACCAGCGCCACACCGCTGAAGTGAACCGTGGCAACGCCTGGTACGGCCGTCGTGAGTTCCCGGCGCAGTACATGGCGGTGCAGCGGCAGGTGGCCGAGCTGCTGGGCGTGGGTGCCGACGAGATTGCACTGACCCGCGGCGCCACCGAGGCGATGCTGGCCCTGATTGGCGGCTACAACCGTCTGCAGCCCGGCGACCAGGTGCTCTACGCCGACATCGACTACGACAGCATGATCGGCGCGATGCGCTGGCTGCAGCAGCGTCGCGGCGTGCAGGTCGAGCGTATCGCGCTGCCGGCCGTGCCCGACCACGCGCAGATCCTGCAGGCCTACGAGGCCGCATTCGCGCGGCTGCCACGCCTGAAGCTGGTGCTGCTGACCCAGGTCAGCCATCGCCATGGGCTGGTGCTGCCGGTGGCGGAGATCGCCGAACGCGCGCGAGCGCGCGGTATCGATGTGATCGTCGATGCCGCGCATGGGTTTGGCCAGATCGACTACGCGGTGCCGCAGCTGAAGGCCGATTTCGTCGGCATCAACCTGCACAAGTGGATCGGTGCGCCGGTGGGCGTCGGTGCGATGTACGTGCGCAAGGGGCGTGTGGCCGACCTGGATCCCTACATGGGTGAAGCCGACGATGGCCGCGTGGGCAGCCGCGTGCATACCGGTACGGTCAACTTCGCCGCCTACCTGGCACTGCCGGAGGCGATTGCCCTGCATCAGCGCATCGGCGTGGCCAACAAGCAGGCGCGCCTGCGCTACCTGCGTGAGCGCTGGACCTTGCCGGCGCGGCAGATGGCGCACATCGAAGTGCTGTCTTCGCCGGACCCGGCGTTGGCCAGCGCATTGGCCAGCTTCCGCCTGCGCGGGCGTACCAGCGTGGCCGACAACATCGCGCTGCAGAAGCGGCTGCTGGATGAGCATCGCGTGTTCACCACCCATCGCGACGGGTTGGAGTCTGGCGCGTGTGTGCGGGTGACGCCGTCGGTGTTCACCCGGCCGGAGCAGATGGATGCGTTGGTGCAGGCGCTGGACGCCCTGGCCTGACCCTGCTTTGGTGGGTGCCAACCTTGGTTGGCACATTCCGTCCGTGCCGGGGAATCTTCCGCCGGGCATGGCCCGGCGCTACCGATCCTCCCCCAGCCTGGTGGGTGCCGACCGTTGGCCGGCACATTCCATCCACGCATGGCGTGCACGGGCATTGCCAACCAAGGTTGGCATCTACCGAAGCGGGTCCCGTAGATCCACGCCATGCGTGGATGCTCTCCACCTACCGCTCGATCGCCGGCAACGCATCCGACAACAACAACCGATCAATCCGCCGCAGCGCACTTTCCAGCTGCCGACGGTCCGCCGCCAGCCCCAGCGACAACCGCACCCCGTTCTGATGCTGTACCCCCGGCGGGCAGAACGCCGATGACGGTGCAATCGCCAGCCCCTGCAGTTGCGCGGTGCGCACCAGCGTGGCATCGGTCCACGGCGCCGGCACGCGGCACCAGGCATGCAGGCCTTCAGCCCGCTGCAGCAGCGATGGCGCCAGCAGGTAGCGGGCCATGCGCATGCGCTCGCGCGCCTCGGTGCGCACCTGCGCCAGCAGTGACTGTGCCGAACCATCCAGCAGCAGCTGGCTGGCCAACGCCGATACCAGCGGATGGCCCATCAACCGCGTTGCCCGCAGTGCGGCCGTCATCGCCTCGGCATGCGCGGCGCTCGGGCAACGCACGAAGGCGGTGCGCAGGCCCGGGCTGATCACCTTCGACAGCGTCGCCACGTAGAACACATGACGCGGTGTCAGTGTTGCCAACGGTAGCGGCGCATCTTCGGCCAGATGCCAGTACGGATCGTCTTCGATCGCCAGCAGGCCTTCGCTTTCCAGCACACGCGCCAGCGCTTCGCGCCGATGCAGCGGCAGGGTCAGTGCGGTCGGGTTCTGGCAGGTGGGATTGAGATAGACCAACCGCGCGCCGCTTTCGCGTGACAGCCGGGCCAGTGCATCGGGGCACATGCCGTGTTCGTCGCTGTCCACCGGCAGCAGGCGCCGGCCCAGTGCGGCAGCGGCCTGCAGCAGGCCCGGATAGACCAGCGCATCGCAGAGGATCGCGTCGTTGTCGCGTCCCTGGCTGACCAGGATCGACGCCAGCGCCACCTGCGCGCCTTCGGTCAGCAGCAGGCAGTCGTCATCCACGGCGCCCAGCATCGGCTGCAGCCAACGCGCCGCAGCATGGCGATCAGTGGGGTTGCCGCCACCCAGGTGATACGTCATCAGGTTCGGCGCGTTGCTGCGTGCAAGCACGGCGGCGGCACCACGGCGCAGCGTCTCTGCCAGCGCGTCGGCGTCGGGCACCGGCGGCACGTTCATGCTCAGGTCCACCACTTGGTCGAAGCCAGCCTTGGGCGGTGCGATGAAACTGCCCTGTGGACCGCGCGCCTCGATCAGGCCGCGCTTGCGCGCTTCATCGAAGGCCCGCGTCACCGTGGTCAGGTCGATACCGAGCTGCTGCGCCAACGCGCGCTGCGAAGGCAGGCGCTGTCCCGGTGCGAGACCACCGCGGCGCACCGTGCGTTCCAGCGAGTTGACGATGCGCAGGTAGATCGGCCCGCTGTGCGCGAGTACGTCCTGCACCCATTCGCGGGCTGCGACATCCGGTCGCGGCATGTACGGAGCATGTCGGGGCGTATCGTTGCTTCCAACGGCGGGAGCCTGTCCATAACCATCGGTCGGTTCGGACAGGTGACCGCCGTTGTTGTTTGCGGGGGCCACACCGGCCAGCGTCAGTGATGTCATTGCGCGTCCTCAGCGCTTGGCCTGCCAGGGGCAGTAGCAGCCCACGGCAAGCAGTCCTTTCGGGCGCACGGTCTCGCCGCGCACCAGTCTGTCCAGCAGCGGTTCGACGAAGCTGTTGGCCGAGTTGCAGACCATGCCGATGCTGTACGGGCCGGCGTACGCCAGGTGGCCGTGCCGGTCCCAGATGGCCACGGCGGGGCTGGCCGGGATGTGTTCGATGCCGTCGATGGTCGGCAGGTTGATCACCTTGTTGCGCAGTGGCTCGGGCAGCTCGCCCTGCGTACCCGGGCGGCGGATGGCATAGAAGTCGATGCCGGCGCGGCGGTACATGCTGATCAGGTAGCTCAGGTGCGCACCGGTCTCGCGGTTGCACACGCCGCAGGCCGGGTCCCAGAAATGCACCACGCGGATGCTGCCGGTATCACCGGCCAGATCGGCCGGCAGGCGCAGCTGCGAATCGTCGAAGACGATGGCCTGTTCGGTGAAGGTGGACTGCGCGCTGTAGCCGAAGTACTGCCACAACGCAGCTGCCACGCCGGCCATGAACAGGCAGGCGAGGGCGATCATCGTCGGCAGCAGCCAGCGGCGACGCGGCGCGGCTGCGCCCATCAGGAATCTTCCCGGCCGAACTTGTGCACGTACTGCTTGCGCATCTCGCGGCAGGAATCGGCCTGCGCGCGGCGCTGGATCTCGCTACGCGACGGATCCTCGCTGCGCTGCACGCACTGCTCGATGGCGTGGCGTTCGGCGGCCTGCACATCCACGGTCTGCGGCTGCAGGCAGACCCAGGCCAGCGCGGCCAGCATCAACACCACAAAGCCACCGCACCCGGCCATCACCAGGTGGAATTTCATTTTCTCGGCGCGCATCGATGCACGTCCCTTCATCCATACATTGCATACAAAATATCATCTTGTATGGATAAAGCGCCATGCGCCCCGTTCAGACGATGGCGTTGTGGCGTGCCTCGGGGGCCTCGGACAGGATCTCGTTCAGCTTGGCCAGCGCCCCGGCCAGCGCGCCCTGGTCGACCGCGCCGCCCAACGACAGGCGGATCGCGTTGCCCGGTGGCGGTTCTTCCACGCTGAAGGCATCGGAGCTGGCAATGCCCAGCCCCTGCTCCTGTGCGGCCTGGATCAACCGGTACTGGTCGAGCCGCGGCGGCAGCGGCAGCCACACATGCAGGCCGGCCGGATGCGCCTGGGCGCGGGCCGGCAGGTAACGGGCGGCAATGGCCTGGCGCTCGCGCAGTTCCTGCTGGAAGCGCTGCACCATGTCCTGGGCCTGGCCGCTGCGGATCCACTGCGAGGCCACCGCTACCATCGACTGGGTCGGCATCAGTGCGATCGCGCGCAGCGCATCCAGCACCGGTTCCATCGGCTCGCCGGCCGGCACCACCAGGTAGGCGGTGCGCAGGCCCGGGGCCAGGCACTTGGACAGGGTGGAGATGTAATAGACCGGGCAGTCGGCATCGCGGTGCGCGGCCAACGGCGGCGCGGCGTCTCCGGCCAGCAACCAGTAGGGATCGTCTTCGATCACGGTCAGGTCGTGGCGCTTGGCGACCGCCAGCAGGGCCTGCCTGCGTTGTGCCGACATCGTCGCTGTGGTCGGGTTCTGGATGGTCGGTACCAGGTACAGCAGGCGCGGGCGGCGTAGCTGGCAGGCCTCCTCCAGTGCGTCGGGCAGCATGCCTTCGGCGTCCATCGCCACTGGCACCACGCCCCGCTGCAGCACGCGCGCGGCGGCCAGCAGGCCCGGGTAGGTCAGCTGCTCGGCGGCAATCAGCTCGCCCGGCTGGGTGCGGGCCAGGATCAGCGCGCACAGTGCGGTCTGCGCACCGGGGCAGATCACCACCTGGTCGGCACCGACCGTCCCCAGCATCGGCGCCAGCCACTGCACCGCGGCGGCGCGATCCTCGCGGGTGCCGGCGCCGACGTGGTAGCTCATCAGTTCGCCCTGGCCCAGCTGCTGGCCCACGTGCTGGAAACCGGCCTCCATGCCCTGTGCGAACGGCGCGCTGCCCAGCAGCGGCGGGATGTTCATGCTCAGGTCCACCGAGGTGCTGCGGTTGCCGGCCGACAGCGCGATGAAGGTACCGCCAGCGCCTTGGGCGTCGAGCAGGCCGGCCTGGCGCAGCTCGGCGAAGGCACGGGTGACCGTGGTCAGGTCCACGCCCACCTGCTGGGCCAGGTCGCGCTGCGGCGGCAGGCGGTCGCCCGGGCGCAGCACGCCGTCATCCACCGCCTCGCGCACCTGCTGGGCAATCTGCAGGTACAGCGGGCCGGCGCCCTCGCGGAAGGGGCGAACCCAGGTGCGATTGGGGTGTTTCAGGCGGCGGCCGGCGGCAGGTGGCGTCATCGGTCAGTTTTTTCCATACGTACAGATGCACAAGTCCATACAATGATGTATCTTGTATGGGCTTGATTGGAGTGGTTCGCCTGCTTGTAGGCGACCTCGTACCCACAGTGTAGCCGCTCCACGCCCGGGCGCTGCGCGCAGGCGAGCCGGTCAAGCGCGCTTCTTCAACAGGGTTGACCTCCAATGAATATCTGCTGGAACCGCATCCGCCTGGCGCTGATCGCCCTGGCCTGCGTCGGCCTGTCGGGCTGTGACTGGGTGCTGCTGGATTCGAAGGGCATGGTCGGGCTCGCCCAGCGCGACCTGATCCTGATCTGCATCGGCCTGATGCTGATCGTGGTGATACCGGCCATCGTGCTGACCTTCGTGTTCGCCTGGCGCTACCGCGCCGGCAATACCAAAGCCAAATACATGCCTGACTGGTCGCACTCCACCAAGGTGGAGATCGTGGTCTGGGGCGTGCCGCTGATCATCATCGCGGTGCTGGCGGTGATCGTGTGGAAGTCCACCCACGAGCTGGACCCCTACAAGCCGCTGGACGTGGCCGGTGAGCCGCTGCATGTGGACGTGATCGCCACCGACTGGAAGTGGGTGTTCGTGTATCCGGACCTCGGCATCGCCACGGTCAACCAGCTCAACTTCCCGGTCGACCGCCCGCTGGCGTTCAACATCACCTCCAACTCGACGATGAACACCTTCTTCATCCCGCAGCTGGGTGGGCAGATCTACGCGATGGCCGGCATGCGCACGCAGCTGCACCTGATCGCCAACGAGCCTGGCCAGTTCCGTGGCATGTCCGGCAACTACAGCGGGCATGGCTTCTCGAACATGAAGTTCATTGCCACCGCCAGCAGCAACGAAGAGTTCGAGCGCTGGGTGGCCGAGGTACGCAGCGCGCCGGACTCCCTCAGCTTCACGCAGTTCAAGGCGCTGGCCGCGCCGTCGAAGAACGCACCGGTGCAGCACTTCTCCAGTGTTGAACCACTGCTGTTCAAGAAGGTCATCGACCAGTTCATCGGCGTTGGTGAGAACACCGCTGCTGCTACCCCGGCGGGCGCTGCCGGTGGTGCCCAGGTTTCCCAGGAGTAACGAACATGTTGGGTAAATTGACGTGGGAGGCCGTGCCGCTGCACGAGCCGATCGTCGTGGTCACATTGGCGGCCATGGTGCTGGGTGGCCTCGCGCTGCTTGGCGCGGTGACGTACTTCAAGCTGTGGGGCCCGCTGTGGCGTGACTGGTTCACCACCGTGGACCACAAGAAGATCGGCATCATGTACGTGGTGGTAGCGCTGGTCATGCTGGTGCGTGGCTTTGCCGATGCGCTGATGATGCGCGCGCAGCTGGCCGCGGCTGGCCCGGGCAGTGACGGCTTCCTGCCACCTGAGCACTACGACCAGATCTTCACCGCGCACGGCGTGATCATGATCTTCTTCGTGGCCACCCCGTTCGTGGTCGGCCTGATGAACATCATCGTGCCGCTGCAGATCGGCGCGCGCGACATGGCGTTCCCGTTCCTCAACGCCTTCAGCTTCTGGATCTTCGTCGTCGGCGCCGCGTTGATGATGATCTCGCTGGGCGTTGGCGAATTCGCCATGACCGGCTGGGTGGCCTATCCGCCGCTGTCGGGCATCGAGTTCAGTCCAGGCGTGGGCGTGGACTACTACATCTGGGCATTGCAGGCTTCGGGCATCGGCACCTTGCTGACCGGCGTCAACCTGTTCATCACCATCCTGCGCATGCGTGCGCCGGGCATGACCCTGATGAAGATGCCGGTGTTCACCTGGACCGTGCTGGTCACCAGCGTGATCATCATCGCCGCCTTCCCGATCCTGACCGTGGCGCTGGGTGCGCTCACCCTGGACCGCTACCTGGACTTCAACTTCTACACCAACACGTTGGGTGGCAACCCGATGATGTACGTGAACCTGGTGTGGGCCTGGGGCCACCCGGAGGTGTACATCCTGGTGCTGCCGGCATTTGGCATCTTCTCTGAAGTGACTGCCACGTTCGCGCGCAAGAAGCTGTTCGGCTACAAGTCGATGGTGGGCGCCACCCTGGCGATCGGCATCCTGTCGTTCATCGTCTGGCTGCACCACTTCTTCACCATGGGCTCCGGTGCCAGCGTCAATGCCTTCTTCGGCATCATGACGATGATCATCGCCATTCCCACCGGCGTGAAGATCTTCACCTGGCTGTTCACCATGTACGGCGGCCGCGTTGAGTTCAGCGTGCCGATGCTGTGGACCATCGCCTTCCTGGTCACCTTCACCATCGGTGGCATGACCGGCGTGCTGCTGGCCATTCCGGGCGCGGACTTCCTGCTGCACAACAGCCTGTTCCTGGTCGCGCACTTCCATAACACCATCATCGGCGGTGCGCTGTTCGGCTACCTGGCCGGCTTCGCCTACTGGTTCCCGAAGGTGTTCGGCTTCACCCTCAACGAGCGCCTCGGCAAGTGGTCGTTCGCCTGCTGGGTGATCGGCTTCTACCTGGCCTTCATGCCGCTGTACATGCTCGGCTTCATGGGCATGACCCGCCGCATGAACCAGTACGACAACCCGGCGTGGACGCCGTACCTGATCGCCGCCTTCATCGGTGCACTGTTCGTGTTCGCGGGCATCATCCTGATGCTGGTGCAGATCTACGTGAGCGTGCGTGACCGCAAGCGCAACCTGGACCTGACCGGCGACCCGTGGAACGCACGCACGCTGGAATGGGCCACGCCGTCGCCGCCGCCGTTCTACAACTTCGCCGTGGTGCCCAAGGCCGATGAGCTGGATGCCTTCCACGAAGCGAAGAAGCGCGGCCTGCCGCCGCCGCCGAAGAAATACGCGCCGATCCACATGCCGAAGAACACCGGCGTGCCGCTGATCCTCAACATCTGGATCCTGGTGCTGTGCTTCGCCCTGGTCTGGCACATCTGGTGGATGGCCGCAGCCAGCTTCATCGCGATGATCGTGACCCTGATCGTGCGGTCCTATGACGAGGACGTGGACTACTACGTCAGTTCCGAAGAGGTGGCGCGCACCGAAGCGGCCAACCTGGCCAAGCTGAAGGAGGTACGCGCATGAACCTGTTGACCCGCCCCGAGCTGGCCAGCGACACGCAGGCGCACGAGGACCACCACGAACACGACCATGGCCACGAACAGGGCGGCATGAAGGTGTTCGGCATGTGGGTCTACCTCATGTCCGACCTGGTGCTGTTCGGTTCGCTGTTCGCCTCGTACGCGGTGCTCAGCACCGCCTACGCCGGCGGCCCCACCGGCAAGGAGCTGTTCTCGCTGCCGTTCGTGATGGCCGAGACCTTCCTGCTGCTGGTCTCCAGCATCACCTACGGCCAGGCCGTGCTGGCGATGCATCGCCACGATACCTCGGCAGTGCTGCGCTGGCTGGGCGTGACCTTCGTGCTCGGTGCCTCGTTCATCGGCATGGAGATCTACGAGTTCTCGCACCTGATCCACGAAGGCGCAGGCCCCAGCACCAGTGCCTACCTGTCGGCGTTCTTCGCGCTGGTCGCCACTCACGGCCTGCACGTGGCCAGCGGCCTGATCTGGATGGCGGTGGTCATGCACCAGGTCTACCGCCGCGGCCTGACCCCGACCAACATCACCCGCGTGTCGTGCCTGAGCCTGTTCTGGCACTTCCTGGACCTGGTGTGGATCTGCGTCTTCACCTTCGTCTACCTGATCGGAGCCTTCTGACATGGCCCACGTCGAAACCTCGCGCGCCGGCAATGCGCACGGCTCCACCAAGTCCTACCTGATCGGCTTCGTGCTGTGCGCGCTGCTGACCGTGGTGCCGTTCGCGCTGGTGATGAACCCGGTGCTGTCGCGGCCGCTCACGCTGTTCCTGCTGGTCGGCTTCGCGGTGGCGCAGATCCTGGTACAGCTGGTCTATTTCCTGCACATGGACCGCAAGTCCGAAGGTGGCTGGAACCTGGCCAGCTTCGTGTTCACCCTGGTGATCCTGTTCATCGTCGTCGCACTGTCGGTCTGGATCATCTGGAGCATGCACTACCACATGATGATCAACTGACCGTGGCTGGGGTGATCGGCATGGACCGCGCGATCACCCCGGCACCTCCGTCCTCTTTCCCCCAAGGGCAGGCCTGACCGAGACCCCGCCCGCGTATGCGTTGGTGGTACCCGTGAAGCGTCCTGCTGCTGTTGCCCGCTGGTTGTTCTCCCCCCGTTTCCGCCTGCCACTGCTGGCAGGACTGGCCGTCGGCCTGCTGGCCGGCTGCAGTGCGCAGTCGCGCATGGACTTCTACTCGAAAGACATCGCCTGCGAAGAGCTCGGCCAGCAGTGGTCGATGCCCGACAGCCACGGCACCGTGCGTGGCCCGAAGGACCTGCAGGGGCAGGTGACCTATCTGTTCTTCGGCTTCACCAGCTGCCCGGACGTGTGCCCGACCACCATGGTCGAGCTCAGCCAGGTCAAGCACCTGATGGGCAAGGATGCCGACCAGTTGCAGGTAGTGTTCGTCAGTGTCGATCCCGCACGCGACACGCCCGAAGTCGCCCGCACCTATGTGGAAGCGTTCGACCCCAAGGCGATCGCACTGGTCGGCAACGAAGCACAACTGGCCGCGATGGCCAGCGACTTCAAGGCGTTCTACGAAAAGGAACCCGGTCAGATACCGGAGACCTACACCATGAGCCACATCGCCGGCGGCTACGTGTTTGATCGCCAAGGCCGTCTGCGCCTGTTCGCGCCCTATGGCATGCCGGTGGACAAGCTGTTCTCGGACGTGCAGCGCCTGCTGCTGGAGCCTGGCCATCCGGCCGCCGGCAACGGCCCGCTGGCCAGCTGCCACCTCAAGCAAAGCGACACGCTCGCCGCCCGGTAGGTGTCGAGCTTGGTCGACACGCGGTGAATGAATCTGGTGGATGCCGACCGTTGGTCGGCACACCCCCCACACACCAATCCCCCGGCCGGCCAGGAGAGCCAACCGGCCGGGGGCACCACTCAACGCCTTACTTGGTTTCTTCCCACTGCACCACGTCCGGCTCGGCCGCCTTGATGCCGGCGGTCGACAGCAGCTTGGTGGTCGCATCCAGTGCCGCGTTCACCGACGGATACTCCACAATCGCGCGGCCCGAGGCCTTGGATACCTTCACCACGGTGCCGCCGGTGGCGGTGGCCGCACGCTGCGCCGAAGCCGCATCGGTGAAGAACACCTTGACCCGCGAGGTCGCCACGACCGGTGCGCCATCGTTGGAGACAGCGGCCGCAAACTTGCTGGCACCGGCATCCGCACGTGCGGCCACACCGGTAGACGCATCCGTGGACCGCTTGCTGCGGGTGCCGACGGCCGCCGCGCTGGCATCAGCCCCGGTGGTGATCCGGAACTGACCGCCGCTGGCCTGCTGCACGGTTGCCGACGGCGCCAGCTGGAAGCGCGAGCCGCCCACATTGAACGAACGGCCAGTGGCCTCCGCCTTCAACTGCTGCGTGTCTACGGTCGACAAGGTCTTCGCCGGAGGTGTCTGGCCCGAGCTCTGTGCCCAGGCGGTGGTGGTCATCGCCGCGAGGGCGAGGGTGCTCAACAGAATGGTCGTCTTCATCATCAGTGCCCCAGAACGCGGATCTTGAAGAATTCG
Organism: Stenotrophomonas sp. 71799_Sma; assembly: GCF_056482505.1. Classification (NCBI taxonomy): domain Bacteria; kingdom Pseudomonadati; phylum Pseudomonadota; class Gammaproteobacteria; order Lysobacterales; family Lysobacteraceae; genus Stenotrophomonas; species Stenotrophomonas sp. 71799_Sma. The sequence continues at coordinate 4,581,193 of NZ_CM151202.1, read as the reverse complement.
AGGTTGCCACGCGATGCAGCGTTCGCGGCCTGCCCCAGGTCGGTGACTTCCAGCGTCCAGGTGCCCGTGGCGTTCTCATCCAGGAAGGCATTGCTGGACAGCAGGTCCCAGTTGGTGAAGTTGCGCTGGACACCATTGAGGCCAGAGCCGATCGCGGTGAATGCCGGCTGCACCACGCTGCGGGTGCCACTGGGCGAGATCAGCACGAACTGCAGCTGGCGGGTGTTGCTGTGGTTGACGCGGAAGCCGAGCTGCACGCTCTCGATGTTGCGCGCACCGTTGGCGAGCTGGAAGGTCAGGCGCGCCGCGGCCGCCGAGGTATTGCCGATGGCCACGGTACGCGTCGTGTTGCGCCAGCCACTATCCACCAGTGTACCCAGCGGCTGGAAGTCCTCTGCGACCTGTACCGCGCGTGCCGCATTGACCACACCGAAACCGTACCAGTTGCTGTAGGCACGGCCGGCGGCATTCACCGTCCAGCCCGGCACCAGCACGCGGCCGTCGGAGTGGGTCACCGCTGCCCGGTTCGGATCGGTGCGGGTGGCGGTGGTGGCCAGGATGTACTTCACATCGCGGTAGGACAGGTTCGGGTTGGTCTCCAGCAGCAGTGCCGCCACGCCCGACACCATCGGCGTGGCCGCCGAAGTTCCGTTCATCTTGCCTGTGTAGTTGCAGGTGCTGTCGATGGCAGACTGGTCGCCGTCCAAGGTGTTGCGCAGGCTCGTGTTCTTGTTGCTGCCCTGCGCGCAGCCGGTGACATCGGTGGTGAGGATGGCCGGATCGTAGCGTATCGCCAGCTGCCCCGGCACGACCTGCCGCTGCCAACCATTCTCACCGCCGAAGCCGGACACCCACAGCGCCGAGCCGGTGGACGAGTAGGACGAGCGCACGCCATCGGCGCGCACGGCGGCAACGGTGATCACGTTGAACAGGTTGTTACGCGGGTCGCGGCCGGCCGGAATGCAACCCGTGTTGCGGTTCTTGGTGTCTGCCGAGCAGATGTCGGTGCCATCCGAGCGTGCGCCGTTGTTGTGGTTGTTGCCGGCGGCCTTCACGTAGATGCCACCGCGGCCGCCACGGGTGCCGGACATGGCCTGCTCATAGGCGGCGATGTCGTTCTGGCTGTAGGCCAGCGGCAGGTTGGGGTTGCCCGGGCTGGAGCCCCAGCTGTTGTTGAAGACCCCCACGTCGGCCACTTCGGCGCCGTCCCACCACGAGTACTCGATGTTGGAATTCGAATTGCCCTGGGCATTGGACGCCAGGAAGTTGAAGCCCTTCAGGGTGGCCGCCGAGGCCACGCCGCGCACGCCCAGGTTGTTGGCACCTACTGCACCTGCGATGCCGCCGACCATGGTGCCGTGATTGTCGCGGTCGGGATTGGACGGTGAAGGGTTGTTGCTCTGGTTGGCGAAGTTCTTGCCCGCGACCGCCGCAACGTTGGCGGCCAGGTCCGGGTGTGCGATCTGCAGGCCGTCATCGACGATGGCGATGGTGACGCCCTGGCCACGGATGCCATTGCGGAACAGGCCATCCACGTTCAGATCGTTGCCAGCCACCGGCAGGGTATCGCCCAGTACGGCCTGTCCGGTGTTGAGCAGATGCCACTGACGCCCGGCCAGCGGATCGGCCTGCTGGGCCTGGGCGGTGACGGCCAGGCTGCCCAGCACCAGGGCAGTGGCAAGGGCCAGGCGCGCGGAGCGCGGTGGCGCGGAGCGTTGCGTGTGTCGCTTCATACACGAATCCTTCTGTTGTGAATCGGCATGGCAGGACGGCGGGGCGGAACTGCCCCATCGCAACGAGCCAAACGCGACACAACGAACAACCCCCTACCTCTTCACACTCCCAATCTGCAGATGTGCCGATTGCGTCACAAACGCTTATGCCGTGGGGTAATGACGACTGCAGCGGCCCGCATCTGGTAGGTGCCCACCTTGGTTGGCACGCGTATCGACGCATGGCGTGGATCTACCCGGCATCATCGCGCCCCCTCACATCCGGCTGTGCTACTACAGCCCGTGCACCCTTCCGCATCGGAGCACGATGATGGTCAACCCTCTGGCCCAGGCCCATCGCGGCCTCGGCACCACGCTGTTCAGCCTGTTGAACCCGATACCCTTCGGCTTCTTCGTCGGCGCGCTGATCTTCGACGCGATCTATCTCAACAGCGCCGAGGTGATGTGGGGCAAGGCCGCTGCCTGGCTGATCACCTTCGGTCTGCTGATCGCCATCATTCCGCGCCTGATCAACCTGTTCGCGGTCTGGCGCCGCAACGGCACCGCCACCCGCATCGACCGCATCGACTTCTTCCTCAACCTGGTCGCGGTGGTGCTGGCCATCTGGAACGCCTTCGTGCACAGCCGCGATGCCTATGCCGTCGCGGTGCCGGGCACGATCCTGTCGGCGCTGACCGTGGCCCTGATCGCACTGGGCCTGATCTTGCTGTCACTGCAGCCGCCGGTGCTGCAGGGAGGTCGTCATGGCTAAGCACATCCTGCCCACCGTGGGCGCCCTGGCGCTGGCCGTGATGCTGTCGGCCTGCGCGGGCAAGGCCGAGTACCACCCCACCGACCAATCCGGTGCGAAGCCACCACTGCCGACACCGAAGAACTTCCTGATGCCGCCGATGCAGGTGCCGCGCGGAGTGGGTTGGGCCGAGGGCCAGTCACCCACGGTGGCCGAAGGCCTGAAGATCGAACGCATCGCCGCCAACCTGCAGCATCCGCGGCGATTGTTGACGCTGCCCAATGGCGATGTGCTGGTGGTGGAAGGCAACGGCCCCGGCGAAGAACCGGTCACCACGCCCAAGCAGTGGATCGCCGGCAAGGTCAAGGCGCGCTCGGGCAAGGCCGGCAAGGGCGGCAACCGGGTCACCCTGCTGCGCCGCACGCCGGGAACGAACACCTGGACCCAGCACGTCTATATCGAAGGCCTGCATTCGCCCTTCGGCATCCAGCTGATCGGCGACACGCTGTACGTGGCCAACACCGGCAACATCGTGCAGTACCACTACGTGCCGGGTGAAACCCGCATGTCCGACAAGGGCCGCGAGTTCACCGACCTGCCCAGCACCATCAACCACCACTGGACCAAGGAACTGCTGGCCAGCCGCGATGGCAGCAAGCTGTACGTGGGCGTGGGCTCCAACAGCAACATCACCGAGAACGGCCTGGCCGTCGAGTACCGCCGCGCGGTGGTGCTGGAAGTGGACGTCGCCACCCGTGGCAACCGCCGCATCTTTGCGTCGGGCATCCGCAACCCGACCGGACTGGACTGGGAGCCGAGCACCGGGAAGCTGTGGGCGGTGGCAAACGAACGCGACGAGATCGGTGCCGACCTGGTGCCTGATTACCTCACCTCGGTGAAGGAAGATGGCTTCTACGGCTGGCCCTACAGCTACTACGGCCAGCACGTGGACGAGCGCGTGCAGCCGCAGCGGCCGGACCTGGTGGCGAAAGCCATCACGCCGGACTACGCCATCGGCTCGCACGTGGCACCGCTGGGCCTGCTGTTCTACACCGGCCAGGCACTGCCGGCGCAGTACCACGGCGGCGCCTTCATCGGCGAACACGGCAGCTGGGATCGTTCGCCGCTGAGCGGCTACGAAGTGGTCTACGTACCGTTCAAGGACGGTAAGCCGACCGGGCGGCCGCAGACCGTGGTCAGTGGTTTCGCCTCGAAGGACGAGAAGACGCTGATGGGCGCGCCAGTGGGCATGGCCATGGATGCCGAGGGTGCATTGCTGGTCGCCGATGACGTGGGCGACGTGGTGTGGCGGGTGTCAGCCAAGTAGTTCTGTAGCGTCGAGCCACGCTCGACTGCGTTGGATCTGGCCCTTGTAGAGTCGAGATCCTATGTTCGCGGTCAAGCCTGCTGGAAGCAGGCTTGACCCACCTTCAGCATGGCCGGATCGAAGTCCCGGCCGCTTTTGAAGACACCCCAGGCGATCCTGGCCAGCTTTCTGGCCAGGATGTTGAAGACGGCGGTGCTGGGGTGACCGCGTTTTGACAGCTCGTCGTAGAGCGGTTGCCCCCGGCGACACCGCTTGAGCCCCATTGCGGCCATGTAGAGCATCTGGCGCAGCACTGGCGCGCCCTGTTTGGACAGCCGACGCCGTCCCGTTCTGCCGCCAGACTCGTTGGGCCGGGGATCCAGGCCGGTGCAGGCGATCCACGCGTTGGCGTTGGCCAACGGCCAGCGCGTCATGTAGTAAATCAGGTGAGCGGCGACGGCAGGGCCGATACCAGGGATGGTCAACAGGCGCTTGTAGAGCGCGCCATGCTCTCCATCGCGACCCAAGCGCTGCAGTTCGCTTTCCAGCTCGGACAGCGTCCCAGCCAGAGCGCAGAACAGATCTGACAGCTCCCCGGGGGCACTTTTGCTTACCCCGAAGGATTGCTCCAGGCGCGCGCGTGTCTTTACCAGCGTCTGCCGCTTGCGCAGCAAATCGTGCATCTGCTGCTGCTCGTCGGTACGCGGTACGTATTCACGCAGGCGATCGTTCTCCTTCTTCACGTACCGGGCGATCGCTTCGGCGTCCATGGCGTCCGTCTTGCCACGCGAGCCCGTCGCCCGGCCGTAGTGCTTGATCAGACGTGGATTGATCACATAGACAACGTGGCCTGCTTGGCCAGCCATCCGAGCCAACAACTCGTAGTACCGCCCCGTCGCCTCCATGCCAATCCGGCATCGCTGGGGCAAGGTGTTGAGCCACTGGGCTATGCCGGCCCGGGTGTTGGCGATCCTGTCGCCGGCCTTGCGGTCGGCCACTGCCGGTACGAACTCCTTGGAGTCCACGTCCACGCCAATATCGAGAGAATCAGACATTTGTACGGCTCCCAGCTATCTTTAAGGGGCTGGGGTGGTACCGCACCGACGTTAGCTTGCCTACATCGACGATCCCCTTTGGGGGCCGTACGATCCTTTATCGACGTTCGTGTGCGGGATGGGGATCGCTCGACTCGTCTGTCGGCTAGTATCCGCAGATGCATGCTTGACGGTCCCTCCACCCTGGCTCCTACATACCTCGTAGGAGCCGGGAGGAACATACAAGCCATGCTCGACTGCTTTTGCCAGCAGCAGTCGAGCATGGCTCGACTCTACAGAAGACCATAAGCAGCCGAGCCTGGGCTCGGCTCTACATTTCCGAAGGCGCAGCGCGGAATCCACTGAACACCGACTCGGCGGCAAACCCCACGCCACCCAGCAGCACGCCGAAATACACCACCGTAGCCACCACGAAACCATAACCAGCCGCCACCGCCGCACCATCGCGCTGGATGAAGCCGATCGCAAACGACATCAGCGCCAGTGCCGGCAACGTATTGCTGAACGGAATCGGCCCGGCCGGCGCCATCAGCAGCAGGGTCGCGAACACCAGCATCAGGTTGTTCAGGCGCATCATCTTCTTCGAGCGCACCATCACCGCCAGCCGCATCGGCCGCGACAGGCGCTCCATGCGGTGCACCCATTTCAGCGCACGGCCCAGGTTGGCCTTCAGTTTGTCGGTGGCGATCTCGCGGCGCGCCAGTTTCTGCGGCACCCACAGCGGGCGGTTGCGTACGCGGCTCAGGCCGATCAGCAGGATCGAGGCACCAAACACCGTACTCAGCCCGGGAATCGACACCGGAATGATGAAGATGGCCGAGAGCAGGATCACGATCAGCAGCAGGCCCTCATCGCCCAGCGCGCTGAGCAGGGTACCGACGCTCACCTGGTCGCCGGGCAGCTCGTCGATCATCTGCTCGATCTGCTGGGCCAGGGGCGCGCTGTCATTGGTTTCGGGGGCACGGTAGGTCATGCGTCGCAAGGTTCTCCAGGGAAGGGCGGTCAATGGGCCGTCCTGCGGTGGGGGACGCACAGGCTCCCGCAGTATCCCGGCCAACGTGGGCAAAGAGGTGAACCGGGCATGAGGGGTTAAACTGGCGTGCCCCGCACGAGTTGAACGCAATGGACATGGGCCGCAGGCAATCGACCATCGAACTGGTCGCCATCGACATGGATGGCACCCTGCTGGACCCCAGCCACACGCTCACCGCGCGGGCCAAACAGGCGATCGCGCAGGCGCGCGCGCTGGGCGTGCACATCGTGCTGACCAGTGGCCGCCCGGTTCCGGGCCTGGAACCATTCCTGCACGAGCTGGGCATCACCGGCGACGACGACTACTGCATCGCCTGCAATGGTGGCCTGGTGCAGCGCATCGGTACGCGCGAAACCGTGGTCGAGTATCCGCTCAGCTTCGACGACTTCCTGTTCTGCGAGCAGGTGGCCCGCGACCTGGGCGTGCATTTCCAGGCGCTGGACAGCCAGCGCATGTATACGCCCAACCAGGACATCAGCTACTACACCGTGGCCGACTCGCATCTCTCGCGGATGCCGCTGTCCTATCGCCGCGTGACCGACATGGACCCGTCCATGTCGTTCATCAAGCTGATGATGATCGACGAGCCCGACGTGCTGGATGCCGCCATCGCGCGCCTGCCCAGCGAACTGACCGAGCGCTTCGCGGTGCTGAAGAGCGCACCGTTCTTCCTGGAAGTGTTCGACCACCGCGCCGGCAAGGGCCCAAGCCTGCAGAAGCTGGCCGAGCACTTGGGCATCGACCGCGCCAACGTGATGGCCATCGGTGACCAGGAGAACGACCTGACCATGCTGCAGTACGCCGGTACCAGCGTGGCGATGGGCAATGCCATCGACGCGGTGAAGGCGGTGGCGCGGTTCGAGACCACCAGCAATGCAGACGAAGGCGTGGCGCGCGCGATCGAGCGTTTCGTCCTGCAGTAACCGCGCGTTCCTACGCCCCGGTAGGTGCCAACCTTGGTTGGCGCACGCACACCGTATGCGCCGACCAAGGTCGGCCTCTACCATGTCCCATCCGCCCTGGTAGGTGCCAACCTTGGCTGGCACACGCAAACGGCAAGCGCCGACCAAGGTCGGCCTCTACCAGGCTCCCTCTGCCCAGGTAGTTGCCAACCTTGGTTGGCATACGTAGACCGTAGGCGCCGACCAAGGTCGGCCCCCACCACGCCCAGGCTATACCCACGTATAACCCACCCATCCCCATCGCCATCCGCGCTGTACCACCGCGCAATGGCGAATGCGGCACTGCGATGCAAGAATTTCGCACGTCGAAATCACCCCATCGAATCCCACGGCAGATGATCGCCTTCGTCTGCTGACCGGCGCGCACCGCGCCGTCACTCCCTCAACGCAATCGCATCGCCAGCCAGGGCGCCGACACCGGTGCTGCAACGCGCTGGGCGTGCGCCTGCGCCGCTCTCTCCCTGCACCCTGGATCTGCCCATGAACACCCCACCCACGACGCGCCTCGCTCTGGCCATCATCACGGCCATCACCGCACCTGCGTACGCCGCCGAGATTCACGACGCAGCACATGACACCCCCACCACCTTGAACGCCCTGCAGGTCATCGCTACCCCGCGCGGTGCGGCCGTTGCGCCCACCCAGGTGGTCGGTCCAAACCGCTACATCATCAAGGCCGAAGACCTCGACGCGATGGTCACCGGCAACAACGGCCTGGCCATGCTCAAGCAGGTGCCGGGCGCCAGCTACACCGCCACCGACGGGCTGGGCCTGGATATCTCCGCCACCAGCCTGTTCGTGCGCGGCTTCCGCATGAATGAAATGGGCATCACCTTCGAAGGCGTGCCGCTGAACGACAACGGCTTCCTCTCGCTCACCGGCACCAGCGTGGTGAACGTGGGCGTGCCCGATGGCATCGGCGCGATCACGGTCAGCCCCGGCGGCGCACCCGTCAGCGTGTTCTCCAGCAGCGTCAACGGCGGCAGCCTGGAATACCGCCTGCGCGAGCTGCAGGACACGCCCAGCCTGCGCGTGAAACAGGGCGTGGGCAGCAACAACACGCTGGTCACCACCGTGTCCGGGCAGAGCGGCCAACTCGGTGAGCACGGCCCGAAGGTGCTGGTCGACCTGCAGCGAGTGTCCGCCGACAAGTACCAGGGCGAGGGCACCCAGAACTTCCTGCGCGGCGACCTGAAGCTGCAGCAGGACGTTGCCTGGGGCGACTTCACCGTGTTCCTGTCCGACAGCAAGGCCAAGGTCTGGGGTTACAACAACATTTCGTTCGACATGATCCGCAAGCTGGGCTGGAAGGCCGACATCTTCTATCCCGATTATGCCTGGGCGTGGTACGTGGCCTCGCCGGAGAATGCGGACAAGTCCTGCGGCGCCTATACCTGCGGTGAGCTGTCCGAACTGATCCCGTACGACACCGGCCAGATCACCCGCGATCGCGTGTCCTCGATCAACCATCGCTTCCAGATCAACCCGGCGCTGAGCGGCAACGTGCAGTTGTACAACGCCAACAGCCACACCCAGGCCACGCTGACCGACCCGACCGTGCCGTCGCCAAACGGCGCACCGTTCTCCGAACAGGTGCAGACGCCGCGTGTGAATCGGCTGGGTGGCATGGTCAACCTGCAGTTCGAGACCGGCGCGCACACCTTCACCGCCGGTTTCTGGCAGGAGAAGAGCAAGGCCGCGGCCAAGACCGAGTGGTACCAGCAGCCGCTGCTGGGTGAGGGCCCGCCGCTGAAGGCCACCGGCCCGTTCGATGTGTACGGCCCCGCGTTCAAGACCGACAACGCATCGAGCTGGGTGACCCGCTCGCGCCAGTTCTACCTGCAGGACGACATCGTGTTGAACGACACGCTGAAGCTGGGTGTCGGCTTCAAGGCGGTGGACTTCCGCACCAGCGGTGGCGGCCTGGGTGATGCCAAGGACCGGCCGGTGAACGGCACGCTGCGCGCGAAGAGCAACTTCCTGCCGCACGTCTCGCTGTTCTGGAGCCCGACCGAATCCACCGACGCCTTCATCGACTTGGCCAATACCATGAACGGCTATCGCGTGGCGCAGCGCGGCAACATCGGCTACACCGCCTCCGCGTGGACCATCACCGACCAGGAAGAGTTCGACCGCGTGGCCGGCACGCTGCGCCCGGAGAAGAACTGGAATCTGACCGTCGGCGCGTCGCATCGCTTCGACCGGCTGACGATCACCGGTGACGTGTTCTACAACGACATCCGCAACCGCCTGCTGTCGGCGGCCATTGGTACCCAGTTCGCGCAGATCAACACGGTGCGGCTGATGCCGAAGATGCACGTGATCGGCGCCGACCTCGGCATCACCGCCGACCTGACCGACCACCTGCAGTTCTACCAGGGCGTGGCCGTGGCCCGTTCGTACTACGACAGCGATTTCGTGGTGGGCGACACGGTGTACCCGATCAAGGGCAACGCCCAGCCGGGCTACCCGCAGATCTCGCTGGTCAGCGACCTGTCCGCCCACTTCGGTGACTGGCGCTTCGGTGCCACCAGCACCTCCTACCTGCGCCAGCCCTTCACTTACGAGAACGACATCCGCGTGCCGACCTTCTGGCAGGTCAACACCTATGCCGCCTACCGCCTCGGTGCGGACAGCGCCGTACCCGGCCTGGAGCTGCGGCTGGACGTGAGTAACCTGTTCAACCGCCACAACATCGGTACCGCCACCATCGCCGGCTCGTCGTTCTCGGGGGATTACCAGACCCTGCAGCGCAGCGCCCCCCGGCAGCTCATGTTCAGTACCTCGATGACCTTTTAAGTAGATCCACGCCATGCGTGGATGCACTTGGCGGTCCCCAGGCAGGTGCTCAGATCCGCCCACAAACCTGCCTTGCGCAATCAACAGGGATTTTCTGGCAGCGACGCAAGGTTCCCACAATGTTGCTGGGTCATGCTGTCGGCATGGCTCAGCACAACCCGCGAACCCCGTTGTTCGGCATCCGGGGCCCAGGACGGCCCCGGCAGGCGCTGTCCGTGGCGCCTGCAATCGACCTGCGGGCCGAATACCAGTTCTGGCAGGTCTACGAACGCGTGGTCCGCCCGCTACCCGGTGGTGGGCTGCCGCAGGCGTGGCTGGCCTGCCAGAAGGTCTATCGCGACCGCATGCGCTTCCCCGACGACACCCACCCGACGGCGCTGTCGCGGGTGTTGTTCGGTACCAACATGACCGCCGAGCGCGCGGCGGAGCTGGAAGCGCTGTACGGGTTGGTCAGCCGGCGGCTGGTGCTATTGGGCAAGCAACAAAGGTTGCCGTTGCACAGCGCGGGCTACTGATGTTGTTGGGAACCAACTGCTTGCTGCGACTTCTCACTGCGAGATCTATCATTCCGGTTGGGATTCCGGTGCGATACCGGTATCAGGAGAATGCAACTTGACTGGTTGGGTGAACGCATGATGAGCCAGATGCCTTCAGAAGCTGTTGTAATCATTGCAACGGGTTTCGTAACGGTCGTTTCGTCGGTGATCGCACAGATCTGTGTATCCGTAGCTGAGTCCCGAAAGATGTCACGTGAACATGCCAGAGAGCTTCAGAAGCTTCAGCTGGCACAGGGGCAAGCGGCCCGTGATGTGAAAAATTCCAAGCTTGCGGAACTATGGGCTGGGATGGAGCTGGTCAGGATCCGTTGCGTGGACGGGCATATCAATTCTCGCGTGGGCGATGCCATTCTTCCTCCGCCCGCCGAAGGTCTGGCGTCAAAACCCGCCAGTGACGTCTATGGGATCGCTCTGTTGCATTTCCCGGAGTTGCGCCCGCAGGCCTACGAACTTCACGCAATCACTGCGGAACTGGAGACCGAAATGTGGTTCGGTGGTTCCGACGAGAATATCGATGTGCTGCTTGATCGACTTGCGGAGGTGAGGACTTCGCTGGCGGATGGCATTGAAAAGATCGCATCCAGCCTTGCCCAGCCGGCGAATCAACGTCCGCTCCGCTAGATGCAGATGCAGGACTGGTTTGTATTTCGACTTGCCTTGGCCGCAAGGATCAACTCTGCTAAGGCCCGTTCAAGGCCAGTTGGCGGGGGCGAAGCTTTCAACTGGCCGACGCTCCGCAAGCCTCCGCAATTCGCCCGATCAGATAGCCATGCGCGCCATGCTCCGGTCGGCCTGTCGGGCAGGGAGCTCCTGGCAGGGCCAGTTGCTAGTCAAATGCTTCTAGCTTTACCTGAGAAGCCTGCGCTTGGCGCAATAGCCGATTCTACCGCCCACGGTCCAGCTGCCTATACCCGATCGCCTCGGCGAGGTGCGCCGTCTGGATCGTTTCACAATCAGCCAGATCCGCAATCGTGCGCGCCACCCGCAGAATCCGGTGCATCGCCCGTGCGGACAGCTGCAGCCGTTCGATGGCCTGTTCCAGCATATCCTGATCGGCCTCACTCAATTTCGTGCACGCACGCAGCGCCGCCGGTGGCAGATGGGCATTCAGCCCACCACGCGCCTGCTGCCGGGCATGGGCGGCTTCCACCCGTGCACGTACCGCAGCACTGGGCTCACCCAGCGGCGTACTCTCCCGCAGCTCCACCGCGTCCATACGTGCCACGCTGATATGCAGGTCGATGCGGTCCAGCAACGGGCCGGACACCCGCGCGCGGTAGCGGTTGATACGTTCGTCGCTGCACAGGCAGCGGTTGCTGCGGTCACCGGCCCAGCCACACGGGCAAGGGTTCATCGCCGCCACCAGCTGGAACCGTGCGGGATACTGCACACTGCGTGCCGCGCGGGCGATGCGGATATGGCCGGATTCCAGCGGCTCGCGCAGGGTTTCCAACGCACTTCGATTCCATTCCGGAAGCTCGTCCAGGAACAGCACGCCATGATGGGCCAGCGAGATTTCACCGGGGCAGGGCGGATTGCCGCCACCCACCAGCGCCGCCGCACTGGCACTGTGATGGGGAGAACGGAACGGCCGTTGCCGCCAGCGCCGCGGATCCAGCCCTTCACCACTCACCGAGGCAATCGCAGCCAGCTGTAACGCCTCGGCTTCCTCGGTGTCCGGCAGCAGGCTGGGCAGGCGCGAAGCCAACAGCGTCTTGCCGCAGCCAGGGCTACCGATCAGCAATAGATGGTGCCCACCCGCTGCGGCGACCTCCAATGCGCGCCGCGCATGCGCCTGGCCGCGCACATCGGCCAGATCCGGCAGCGGCAACGGCGTCGTGTCCACACGCTCTACTGGTGGCAGCAGGCGTGGGTTCCCCAACCCAGCGCAGCACTCCAGCAACGTACGCGCTACCCGCACATCAGCGTGCTCAGCCAGCGCAGCCTCGGCGGCATTGCCCGGCGGCACCACCAGGATGCGCCCGGCTTCGGCCGCCGCAATCGCCGCTGGCAGCGCGCCGGCCACCGGCCGCAGTTCGCCGGTCAGCCCCAGCTCGCCCAGGAACTCGTACTGCAGCAGCGACTGCGGATCGACCTGGCCGCTGGCCGCCAGAATGCCCAGCGCAATCGCCAGGTCGTAACGCCCACCTTCCTTGGGTAGGTCGGCAGGCGCGAGGTTCAAGGTGATGCGCCGCTGCGGAAAGTCGAAGCGTGCACAGAGCAGGGCGGCACGCACGCGCTCGCGTGACTCGCGCACGCTGGTCTCGGCCAGGCCGACAATCTGGGTGGCGGGCAGGCCGCCAGAGAGGTGCACTTCCACCCGCACCAGCGGGGCGTCGACCCCGGCGCGGGCACGGCTGTGGACCAGCGCCAGGCTCATGTGTGGGTTCCTGCAGAAAGACGCTTGATGGTGAGGCAGGTGCTCTGCAGGGACTATCGGGAATTGCTGGTGAAGCGGCTAGGGGGATTCCGGCCAAACGCAGCCCGGTCCTCAAGCTGGTCCGCTGAATGGCATTTTGCGTAGCCCCACGCAGACTATTCGATCAGGCTGTGCGCAAGGTCGTTAGATATCCTCGCCGCTCCAAAATTGAGTTGTGTATACGGGGTGTTTGGAATCGACGTCCCCCAGGTTCTGAGTAGTACGATCCGAGTCATTGCCTCGTTGATACGGTCCGGTCAAGATGCGAACTAAGCTCTTTTATTGGATGGCATATGGAAGCCTTGAGAAGATACCTGCTTGCGCCCCCGTCCGGCCACGCGATCTTGCTGAACGGTCCTTGGGGAAGCGGTAAGTCGTACCAGTGGAGCCATTTCTCACTGTCACTAAGCGAGATCAAGCGAGAGCCGATTTCGCTGTCCGTCGCAGGACTTGTATCGCAAGAACAGCTTGAAGCCGCTCTCTTTCAGGCTTCCTTGAGTGGCCTTGGAAATGAGGCAATGAGGGAGGCTGCCACCGTGATCGGCCGAGCACTGCTTCGGACAGTCAGAATTGAACCGAATGACATTAAGCTTAAGTCCGATTTCTCTTCGGGAAAGACAGTTGTCTGTCTGGATGACGTAGAGCGATTTGAGGGGAAGTTCTCGATCCTCTTTGGATTTATCGTCAACCTGTTGGACAGAGCGCGAGTTCATTGTGTACTTCTGGCCGATGAGCGGAAGGCGATGGAGAAATTCGGTAGTGAATTCGGAGTATCCAAGGAACGAATCATTGGCCGTACGGTAGTGGTATCGTCCGATACTGCTGCATTCAGCGAGGAAGTGATCAAGGGGCTGGCGGATCAGGGAGCTCGGGATCTGCTGATGCACCATTTTCCCTATATTAGGAGCTTGCTGAATCTTAGTGGTACTTCGAATTTGCGGACAATTCGATACTTCCTCATTGAGGTTGCATCTCTTATTTCTGACATTCGACCAGTGGAGGGGACTGCCGTGCGTCCTCTCCTCAGTGCTGTGTACTTCTGGGTTCTATCTGCAAGTCGGAACGCCGCAGAGCGCGACATTGCTGCGGCCGTCTTCCGCATGGGTGGAATGGCAGTAGCAATTCAAATCCACGTGAATCGAGACAGCCCCTCAGTGGCCGGCGACGACATTGCCGTCTGCGCAGCACGCCTTGTATATGATAGCGGTTTGATGGATGAAGCGACGACGTGGCCAAAGTCCACAGCATTCGCTACGTTGGTCGAGGGCGCTGAGGCCGATGTGGCGATGATTGCGGAGGATTTTAGCCTTCATGCTCCGGAATCTATCTCGAAGGTACGTGCTCTACAGGCAGCGCTCAATGGCTATAGCCAGATGACAGACGATGAGCTCCAGACGGCAATTGGCGAGGCGAAAGAGGCCATTAAGAGCGGTTTGGACGCTGATCTAGTGGAGCTAGTAGAGCTCTACCGAACGCTTCGTCATTTTCGGAATCTTGGGTTCATTGCGCAAACAGAGTCCGACTTCGACAAGGATATGAACCTTGCGTTCTCTACCTACGACCCGTCGGTCGTCAGCTGCGACCACGCGGGATTGGAGTTTCTGTCAGATCACCAGGGGGCTGATAGCCTTCCGATCTGGGGTGTGATTCGAGACCTCGCCGATCGTATTGAGCAGCATGCTAGAGTCGAACGGAACAGGAGCATGCTGGCGCAACTAGCCGATCCTTCGAGCGAGCTCCCAGATATGATCGACTGCCGAGGGATGTTCGCAGATTTGGATCCACATGCCTACGCGATCGAGCTGATCGCTGGCGCTCCAGTTGCAACTGACCGGCTCTCGAAGGCAATTCGCAGGGCTTATCGAGTATCGAATGTTGAATCGTATCTCCGAGGCGAAGCACCATTCTACGAGGCTCTGGCCGCCGAGCTGGGCGCAATCCTTGCGCTCGATTCGCCGAGAACCATCGCTCAAGTTTCAGTGCTATCTGTTAAAGACCAACTGTCTGCTTTGGCGGCTCGGGTTGTGGTGTAGCGGTAATTTCATAGGTCGGAGGTGCTGTTCCCAGTGTCGGCCTCATTCGAGATCTCTATTGAATTCGATCCTGCCGCAACACGTATCGTTTCCTCTCGACCGGGCTGCCTCTTCTCTATTTGGTGCTGGACAAGTGGGGGCCCATTGAATCCGATCTCGGGTCAATGGTCCTGTCACTAGCGGTAAGCCCTTGCGAATAGGCTGCAAGGACCATCAGAGAGATATAAGCTGCACAAACGTGTGAGTCGCAGCGGTAGGAATGTGGCGTGTGGGATGTACGGTCGGCCGATCCTTGGCGGTGGGGCTGGCAGAGAGGAAGGAAGCAGGGCTCTTGCTGCTGGGCGAGGAGAAGTTGATCTCGATCTGAGGGGTCATCGCAGGTTGCTGACGAAGCGACTATGGGGCCCTGGCGGGCGCTGAGCTGTCCCCCAAGCAGGCACCGCTGCTCTTCAGGCACCAACCCAGTGACGCGCCCAAACCGCGCCTCAACCCACGAAGGCCCCGCACTTTCCACCAGCAACCGACCCTGGCTCTGGTGCAGATCCAGCCAACGCTCGAAGTTGATGCGCAGGCGCTCGATATCAGGCGCACGCAGGCGGGCATCGGCGGGCATGCGGATCAGCACGCGCGACGGCGCGTTCTCCACGTCCATCACCAGCACGCCCTTGCATCGGATCTCGAAGGACGTTGCCCCGGCATGGCGCGCGTGAAGTTCAAAGCCCTCGTATGCCTTCGCGGTAACGAAGCCGAGCGCATCACTGTGCAGCAGGCGGTAATCGGCCGGCCGCAGCTTCTGGTAGGCCCACACCTGATCGCCCGCTGGCTCGGGCCACTCCACCCACATCGCGCCGATCACCGCGATGCACACCGCTACAGCGGCCAGGCCGTGCATCTTCATTCGTCACCCCGCACACAGGCAGAAAGGTCCGCGCCATAAGCGCGCTCAGTCTTTGGGTCGCATCCGCTCGTGGATGAAGGCGGTCAGCGCGAGATCGGCCATCACCAACCCCTCCATCACCCGGTCGCCCACGTACTGCTCCGGCTCGCCGTTCTGGCGCGTGCGCTCGGCCGCCAGCAGGATCTCCTGCACGATGCGTTGGCCGGTGAGTGCGCAGTCGGCGTCGGACAACGCCATCTGCCGGCTGCGTAGATGGTGCCGCTCGGGCCAGGGCTGGCCGTCGGCCGCAGCGCCCGCGCCGATGGCGTGCAGGATGGCGATGAGGCTGTTGGGGTCCAAGGCTGGAGCGGCCAAGGGCGCTTCCTGGATGGGGCGCGGGGGTGGGGAGTGCGGTGTGGTCATGGCGGGCTCCGTGCATGCAGGCGGACGCCGCCACCGATAAAGGTGGCGGACGGGGCGTGGCTCGAAAACCGGTGTGTGATGATCGCCGGCGGGCACGAGGCCCCCACGCCCCGCCCGCCATAGCCGGCAGACGGATTGCCAGCCGGCACCACGCAAGGTGATGCCGGCTGGCAAGCGCAAACTTCATCACAACAACGGGTTTTCGAGTCCCGACCACCGATGCACGGTGGCGCAGTAACGATTACCTGCTGTTGTGCGGAATGCCAACGGGTAGGGGTCAATGCCGCCAAAACCCGAGACGTTTTTGGCATTGTCGCATAGCACCGGAAGCGGCGAGAGCCTTGGTGTGCTAGGCGGAACGGCACTTCTGGAACGGAGTCGTCAGAACCTTCCGTCAGAGATGTAAGGCGCGGCAAATGCGACAGCACTCGACCATCGGGCATGTGTGATCGCTCATGCAGCCGAACCGATGCGACACCCGCTAGATGGTTTAAATGACTTCTTGCCTATTGAACCTACCGAGTGCCGCGCGCAATCTGACTACTGCTGTAGTCACTCAAGATCGTCCTGCCCGCTGTAGGAAGGTTCTGCAGCGTTCGACTGGATTCCACCCACTGGCGCGGCCAATACAAGGATCACTGTACGTGTTACGCCGCAATCGACTTCTTCTGTCTGCGGGGCTGGTCCCGCTTCCGTGGTTCCTGTTCTGGACCAGCGTTGCCGCCGTGTTCGCGCCGGGCTACAACCCGCTTGCACAGCACGCCAGCGAGCTGCTGCAGGCACCAACGCTTGCAAGCATCTGCGCCAGGATTGCCCCCATCGGCTGCGGCGTGGGCTTCGTGGCGTTCGCCATCGGGGTATGGCGGGAGTCTGGTCGCCGGATTGCCGTAGGCGCGATCTGCTGGATGATCTTTGGCATCTCCATGCTGACCAACGGGCTCTGGCCCATGGGCCATCCGATGCACGGCTTCTACACCATCGGTATCGCAAACATCATTGCACCGGCGATGTCGCACATCGAATTGAGCGCGTGGTCTTCCGGCCGAAGGGCGTACACCGTGACTGCTGCGGTGAGCATCGCGGGCATCGTCTATCTCTGGTTGAACGTGGTGGGGGCGGATCCGGAGGGCTTCAGGGGGCTGACCCAGCGGCTGTTCTCGTCGATCAACTCGTTGTGGCCATTCCTGGTTGCGTTGTACCTGCTGCGCCGGGGTTCAAGCGCGCTGAAGGCGCAGCCGGCGCTTTGATGGAAAGGCATGCAGGCACATGGACGACCATTGAGCGTGTGGGGTTGAGAAGGGGATGAAGATTTTTCGCCGTCAGCTGATCTACGTTCAAGTGCATCAGGACCACTTCGTTGCGCGCGTGGTGGGTGGAGACAGGACCATCCGTCGCCAGTGTCACGCCCTTGGCAATCGCGCGGGTCCGATCACGGACTTTTCGACTATCCGGCCCAAGCTCAAGGCGATCTTCTCGGAACTCCTGCCTGGGTTCTCTTTCGTCAAGCCGTGGGGGATTCTGCACTTTGATCCGGTTGAGTACCCGGTCACGAAGGAGGAACTGGCCGGGTTTCAGAAGGCTGCCATGCGAATTGGTGTGAGCTTCTGTTTTCTCTCCACGTGGGAGCAGCGGCATGAAGACAGGGATCTGTTGGAGATGTTCAAGTAGGGTTCGGCCCGATACTTCGTTATAGGCCACGCAGATTCTTGGGCCGGTTCGAGGCACTGCGAGAGTCCGCTCTTGACCGAAAGCGGACATCCAGTTAGGGCGCTGCCTGTCTACTGAAGCCTTGGCGATTCAGCTCTACGTGCTGCAACTACTGCGATCAGTTGTTGTTACCACCTAAGTCCGGCGGGCTCATTAGCGACGAACTGGATAAACTCTTCTTTGAGAGTCGACTGCTGAGCTTTGACGAGGTGTGATTGAATCCATGAGCCGTGCTCAGATTCGTCATCAGGACCCTGACACGTTGCAACAGTGCCGGCTGCCAATCGCTTACGGCGGGTAGCGACGCGCTAGGCAGACCTGCTATCGAATCTCTGGTGAAAGCCCAAATAACGCGACGAAGCACTCGTTCTTCTGGGTACCTGGCTGGCTGAGTCAGGCGAGCGACGATGCCTTTGGGCGCGTTGTCGGTCAATCCTATGATGGCAGTTGCCAAGAGTCTGAATGCTGTTGAGTGGTCAGAGTGGATATCGCGCACCATCGCTGCTTGGGCATGCATCTTGGTCGTTCCAACACCAGGCGCACCCTCACTCCTGGCCAGCTCGTTGGCCCACTTGATCCAGCGCCGCCGGTCTTAGCCGCATGGAGGCTAAAGGGGCCTGGACATTCGGGCCTCGGTGAAGCGTGGGAGGTGACCTGGCGAAGTCAGCTTCTGGCCGCAGGACGCCATGGGACCCGAAGCGGTCGGCCACTGTCACCGGTTGTTGAACAAATCCACTGCGATCCATCGCTATCCGCGCTCAAGCTGCCCACTTCCTGCCGCGCAGCGCGTACTCAACGGCAAGGTCATAGACGTTGTCGCACTTCTGCTTGAAGGTGGTACGGTCATAGCTTTCCGGCAAGTCCGCATCAAGCACGCGTTCGATTTCCGCGCGCACCTGCTTCTGCGTCTGCGCGCTCTGGTGCCAGTTCTGAATCAGCACCTTGGGCTGCTCCTCCACCAGGCGCTTCAGCAGGTGCTTGGCGGCCAGCTTCACGCGCTGGGTCTCTTCCTGCGTCAGTGACTCCTTATTCAGCAGATCGAACAGCTCCAACTCGTCCTCGGTCAGGCCTTCGCGGATGTGTCGCTCAGCCTCTTCCTTCAGCTCCTCGGCATAGGCGGTCAGCTCGTCGTAGTAGTTCTCGGTGGACGTGGCGCCGGAGTTGTAGGCGTCGATCACATTCTGTAGCCGCTGGATGAAGCCCACCCGCGTGCTGTTCTGCGCCAGCATCTCGGCTAGCTTTCGCTGCAGAAAGGCCTGCAGGTCGGCGATCTGGATGTTCTTGAAAGGCGCCTGCTGGAACTCCTCGCGCAGCTTCTCAACGTTCACCTTGCTGAGGTCCCAGGCCTTGCCGCGCTGCACGATCTTGTACTGCGCCTCGAACTCCTTGGCGGAAAAGGCCTCGGCCTTGTCCACCACCACGCTGGCGTCCAGCAGCGCCTCGATTCGCTGCACCGCGCTGTCAATGTCGACCTGCTCGACGATGCTGTCCATCACCCCGCGCAGGTACTGGAAGGCCGACACCACGCGGCCCAGCTTGCGGCCCAGCACCTCAGGCTTGCAGGCCTCGTACAGCGAGGAGATTGTGTTCTCGTAGACGTTGAAGGACTTGCGCTGCTCGTCGCTGGCCAGCAGCGTGTCGGCAAAGCCGTTGAACTGGCCCAGCTTGGTGAACACGTCGCCGCGGTCCAGCGCCTCGTGCAGCGGCACACCCTGGCTTTGGCAGTAGGCCAGACCCTGCTCTATGGCCTCGTTCAACAGCGTGAACAGATGACTCTTGTCCCGCACCGGCAGCTCGTCGTCCTCGGGGCCGGCGGCGTAGTCCTTTAGGGCCTTCTTCATGCGGCGGAAGACGTTGTAGTAGTCCACGATCTCGCCGTGACGCTTGGCCACGCCCAGGATCTCGTGGCCGCTCACCCGGTTGGCCCGCGCGATGGTCTGCATCAGCGTGTGGCCCCGCATGGGCTTGTCGAGGTACAGCGTGCTCACCGTCGGCGCGTCGAAGCCTGTCAGCCACATCGCGCAGACGAACACCAGTTGCAGCGGGTGCTCCGGGTCCTTAAAGTTGAACTCGATATCGTGGCCGTGCTCATCCAGTGCGTTCATTCGCTGGCGGTGCGGCTTGAGGTCCAGTCCCTTCTTCGCGAACTTCTCGTCCTCGCCCGCCTCCTCGCTGACGATCACCGCCATCTGCACCGCGCCCATCCAGGCCTTGAGCTGCTTCAGGCGCTGGCGCTCCACGTCGTTGGTCGTCGCGGTGATGCGGCCGTTCAGCGCCTTGATCTCGGCCTTCCACAGCGACTGCACCTTGTCGAACATCGTCACGGCGGTGAACTTGTCCACCGAGATGACGATGCCCTTGCCCAGGTAGCCGCGGCGGGGGAAGTGGTAGACGATGTCCCGCGCAATCGTGTCCAGTCGATCCTCCCGCTTGACGACCTCCATCTCCTGCGCGAAGCGCTTCTCCAGCTTCTCCTGCGCCTCGCCGTCGAGGTTCTCGTCTTCCAGGATCGCAGCGAACTCGTCGCTCAGGTCGTCGTTCTGGATCAGCACCTCCGGCACACGCTTCTCGTAGAACAGGGGCACCGTGGCGCCGTCTTCCACGCTCTGCTGGAAGTTGTACTCGGACACATAGTCGCCGAACCAGGCGTTGGTCTTGCGCTCCTGGCCCAACAGTGGCGTGCCGGTGAAGGCCAGGAAGTTGGCGCGTGGCAGGCCGACGCGCATGTTCTCGGCCAGGCCCGCGTACTGCGTACGGTGCGCCTCGTCCACGATGACGACGATGTCGTCGCGGTCGGACAGCAGCGGGTAGTCCCTGCCCTTCTCGAACCGGAACTTCTGGATCAGCGTGAACACCACGCGCTTGTTCTTGCCCAGCATCTCGCGCAGTTGCGCGCTGCCCTTGGGTCGCACGTCGTCCTTCGGCGCCACCACACCGGTGTGCAGGAAGTTGCGGTAGATCTGCCCGTCCAGGTCGTCCCGGTCCGTCACCACCACGAAGGTAAAGTTGCCGGTGAGCTTGCGGAAGATCTTGCGCGTGTAGAACACCATCGAGAAGCTCTTGCCCGAGCCCTGGGTGTGCCAGAACACGCCCAGCTTGCCGCCTAGCTCCCGCCGGTGCCTGAACTGCTCGAAGGCGTTGTTCACGCCGATGAACTGGTGGTTCTGCGCGATGACCTTCTGCGTCTCGCGGTAGAACACGCAGAAGTTCTCCACATAGTCCAGCAGCCGCTCGGGCGTCAACAGCCCCAACACCGCGCGCTCCACGCTCAGGCCCTGCGCGGCAATGGCAGGGCGGTCCAGCTGTTCCTTCTCGTCATCGACCCGCAGCCAGGTGAAGAAGTGCTCCCACTGCGCGGTGATGCTGCCCAGCCGGGTCTCGATGCCATTGCTCAGCAGGCACAGCGCATTGGCGGTGAAGAGCTGCGGGATCTCGGCCTTGTAGGTAGTCAGGTTGTCGTCGAAGGCTGCGCGCAGCTTCACGTTGCTGTTCTTCAGCTCGATGAAGACCAACGGCAGGCCGTTCACGTACAGCAGCAAGTCGGGCCGACGGTAGCCATGTTCGCCGCGAACCCAGAGCTGGCTCACCGCCAGGTAGTGGTTACGGCCGGTGCGAGGATCATGCGCGTCGAAGTCGATGACCTTCAGCCGCTCGGTCACGGTCTGCCCGACCTGCGGCCCGGCCTCGGGCTTGTAGGTCACCGGCACGCCGTCGCGTATCAATCCGTCCATCTCCCGGTTGGCCGCGACCAGGCTCATTGCCGTGCGCGGTTGCAGCAGTTGGGCCAGAGCCTGGTCCACTGCATGGGCCGGAGCCTGCGGGTTCAGCCGCTCCAGTGCGGCGCGCAGCCGGTCGGCCAGGATCACCTCGCGCTTGTCCGCGCGGCCCGAGCCGTCGTTCAGCTCGTCGGGCTGGGCCGTGTAGCAGTTCAGCGCATCGAAGCCGCACAGGTGCTGCAGCCGCTGCAGCAGGGCCTGCTCGATATCGTCTTCGCTGATGAAATTCTTCGCGGCGGCCACGGCACCCCCTGGTGTTGCCGGTTATGGAGAAGAAGACCTACTAAAGGACTATCGCCTCACGCTGCGTGGCCTCTGCGGGCGGTTGCTGCATGCTGGGCGGGAATTGGATGTCTAAGGCATGGACGCCGAGTTTGCCGGAGATCAGGCGGGGAAGAAGGGCGTCGCGCTGCTTGCTTAGTTTGGTAGTCGTTGCGTAGAGCGTCGCGAGCTGCGCGTCAATTGGCTTGACAAAGGTCTCAAACATCTCAGCCAGTTCAGGCGGCGGACAAAGAATAGGATGCTTGGCGAGCTCATCTTTGCCGACGGAATTGAAGATGGAGCCGTTGCCAATCATGTCCTCGTTCGCAAACGTCACCTTAAGCAGGTAGAAGAGATAGCTGTTTAGATCCTGCTTGTGACGCATCGCGGCGAGACCGCGACCGATGATCAGCTCGGTGTCGGCAATATTGAGTCGGCCTACAGGTGCGCGAACACTGAAAAGAATGTCGCCAGCACTTGCTTTGCGACCGGTGCTTGAGCAAAAGACTTGATGCCGTGGGAAACGGTCGCCGTAGGTGCCGACGCCTTGATGGAATGGCAAACCGTCCCCCGTTTCGTTGTAGTGCTCGGAACTCGGACTCTGCCCCATGACGAAGTTCGCGATGGTGCCCAGAGTCGCTGGCGTCCAGCCCTCCGGTATGCCTTTGGGTTTTTGAACTTCGGCATGCCTTGGAAAACGCATCCGCACAAACCACTCGCGGTAGATCTCTTCGGCCATGGACTCCAGCAAGGTGATGCGGCGCTGGTTGTTGGCGATTAGGTCGTCAATCGTGCCCAGAATCGCAGCGATCTTTTCCTGCTTTTCGTGCGGAGGGAGGATGACTGGCAGTCGATGCTGCTCAGTGATGCCGAGGTAGGCACGAGTCGAGCCAGAACTGGCCAGCATTTGCAGCGTCTGCTGGAACAATGAGCTGTCGAAGTATGCCTTCAGGTACCGGTTGCTGAGCGCCGCTTTATCCTTGACGCGGTAGTAGGTCACCTGGGGCGTCAGCATGATGTACGGATGCTTGTCGTAGGCCACGATGGCGGTCTCACCAATTGTGGCCTTGTGTGTCAACAAGACGTCGCCGTTCTTCGCGAAACCCTTGCGCAGACTCTCCGCCTGGCGTTCGGTGATGAAAGCGCACTGGCCATACTCAACGCGACCGTTCTTGAGATCGCTTGCCATCACGAAGGGCACCCCCTCGGACACGAAGTCCGCTGACTTCGGATGAATTTCTCCGTGGTTGCCGTCGATGGGGCGCTCCAGGACGCCTCGCTTGACCAGATCACCTACGGTCGTGAGCTCAAAGCTTGCGTCCCGTATACCGATGGCTTCTCTCTTGTCCATCAGTGGCCCCCGAGGATCGCAGCAAGGTTCTTGGTCAACGTCGCCTCAAGCGCATGCGCATCGGCTGTGAGTGATTCCAGTTCGGCGTGCTGTTCTGCAATAGCGGCCAGGAACTCCTCCTCCGTCTTCCCATCCTCCTCAATCACCACACCCACATACCGCCCCGGGTTCAAAGACCAATCCTGCTCGGCAATCTCCTCGCGGCTGGCCAGCTTGCACAGGCCGGTGACGTCTTCGTAGGCGGCGTTGGGAAAGCGTTCCTGCAGCCAGCTCACATGCTGGTAGTACAGCTGGGCAGTCTTGAGCTCGTCGTGCAGGGCCTGCACCGCTGCCTTCACGCCCTTGGTCTGGCGGTTGGCGGTGGCGCGTTTGCCGTCCGCCTTGGCGGCCTCGGCCTTGCGCTTGTCCATCTCGCGGATGGCTTTGTCCAGCGCCTTCCCCGCTGCGTGTAGGCCGGTGAAGAAGGGCTTGAACTGGGCGCGCAGCAGGTGCTGAGCCGTGTTGCGGTCTTCCACACTGTGCTTCTGGCCGCGGGTGCGCTCGTGCTGGTCTTGGGCCTGCGCCAGCGCGGCGAGTAGGCCCCACTGGGCTTGCAGCGCCGCGATAGCGTCGTGCGCGGCCTGGCTGGTTTGGGCGTCGGCCGCTTCTTCGGCCAGCACGGCCAGCAGACGGTCGCTCAAGGCGGGCAGGTGCTCGGCGGCTTCCTTGAGCTGGGCCATGCCCTGGTGCAGGTAACGGTCCACCTGGTCCACGAACTCCTGGCGGCGGCCCTTGTGCAGGCGGGGGATGAGGGCGATGTTCTGGATCTGCTCGTCGCTCAGCTCACGGTGGGCGCGGTCCACTTGGGTGAAGATGTTGCGGGCATCGATGAACAGCAACTTGTCATCGGTCTTGCCCTTGTCGAAGAACCACAGCGTGGCGGGCAGCGTGACGGTGTAGAACAGGTTGGACGGCAGCGTGAGCATGCCGTAGATAAGGTTCTGCTCGATGAGCGTGCGGCGGATGTCTGCCTCGGAGTGGCGGGCATCGCTCGCCGAGTTGGCCATCACCAGCGCGGCGCGGCCGCCGGGCTTGAGCGACGTGGCGAAGAGGTTGATCCAGAGGTAGTTGCCGTTGGGCACGGTCTCGACGGCTTTTTCCTTGCCGTCTTTCCCGCCCGCCGCCTTTGCCTTGGTCTTGTTGCGGGGCACGCCGTAGGTGTTGAAGCGGCGGTCTTTCTCCACGGCGTCCAGCGTCACGTCGTCCACGTTGAACGGCGGGTTGGCCATCACGTAGTCGAAGGCGCCGAAGGCGTTGAAGGGGTCCTCGTAGTAGGTGTTGGCCTGCTTGATGTCGCCGCGCAGGTTGTTCACGGCAAGGTTCATCTTGGCGAGCTTGACGGTCTCCAGCGTCTTCTCGGTGCCGCAGACGAACACGTCCAGGTCTGCCGCCTTGTCGGCCTGGTGCTGGAGGATGAAATCCGCCGACTGCACAAACATGCCGCCGGAGCCGCAGGCGGGGTCGAAGACTTTGCCACCATGGGGCTCGATGATCTCGGTCATCAGCTTGACGACGGAGCGCGGCGTGAAGAACTCGCCGCCACCCTGGCCCTCGCTGAGCGCAAAGTTCGCGAGGAAGTACTCGTAGATCTGGCCGAACACGTCGCCGGTAGCGTCCACCGGGATGTCGGAGAACAGCTTGAGCAAGTCCTTGGGAATGTGCTGGTTCTTGGGGCTGCGGGTGAAGCGGTCGTACTCCTCCTGCGGCAACACGCCCAGCAGCTCGGGCTTGGTGTTCTCGATGCTGGCCATCGCGGCGCGGATGGCCTTGGCGATGTTTTCCTTCTCGGGCAGGTTCAGCAGGTAGTCGTAGCGGGCCTTCGCATCGAGGTAGAAGCCACACTTCTCGATGGCAATCTCTTCCAAGGTACGCTCACGGCGCGTGCCCTGAAGCTTCTTGAATTCCTGCTCGATTGCCGCTTGGTGCTGCCGGTACTTGTTGTCCGCGAATTTCAGGAAGATCAGACCGAGCACTGGGGTGCTGTACTCGCTGGCCTTGAGATCGGAGTTGGCGCGGAGCTTGTCGGCTGCTGACCACAGGTCATTTTCGAGTTTTTTGAGCTGGTCGCGATTCATTCTATTGATCGTAAAGGGGTTTGACCTGTTCCTGTCTTGCCGCCAATTAATATGTTCTGACGCGCAGACTCAGTCATGGCGCCCCATGGAGTTTCGATAGGCGACTTGACGTTCGTAAACAAATCTTGAGTTGACAATCAAAGATGATACTAGCCGGAAGGCTGCTTGTGGCCGTCGGGCGTTCTACGACCCATAGCGGCCATTGGTGCGGCCGCTGATCCTGCCACTGGGTCCATTTGTACGCTGCCCTGTTAGCCGGACCCTGCCGCCCTAAGATCGAGTTGTATCAAGGCGAAGCGCGCAGATCGGTGCTTTGTGGGCGAGTCGCATAACCGGACCCACGGGTCCGTCTACTTGGTAGTTGGGCGCCACTACAGCTATGACTGATCTTTGGGGTCCCATTTCGGCAACCGATTGGCATGCCTCACCCTGCATGGTCGGCCGCGCAGCGACCGAGGCTGATGTTGCGGCCGGCTCGGCCATCTTTTATGTACAGGGTGGTTCCACTCCAGCTCCAATGAGCCTTCCATGCTGCGCAGTTCAGATACCGGACGAACATCGTTCGACGACATTGATCTTCCGTCAGCCAAGGCACCGGTCTCCTTCCCTCAGTTGATGATCTCCCCACTCCCCGAAGCAACAAACGCCTTCAACTGCCGAATGAACTCCGCGTCGTAGGCTTCCCACTCCGTAATCTCCCCAACCACCCGCAACGGCTGCGCACTCCGATACGACCGCGTCGGGTTCCCGGGAAACTTCTTGTTGGTCACGTTCGGATCGTCTTCAAACGGCCCGGTCGGCTCCACCACATACACGCGCGGCCGCCCTTCACCCTTGGCCATCTCCGCAGCCAACCCGGCGCCCTTGGCAATCGTGGTGAAGTAGATGTGGTTCATCACCACGCTGTCGCGATAGTTGGAGCGGAAGCCTGCGCTCAGCAGTTCGCCCACCGCGAGGTCCGCGCGGGTGCCGTGATAGAACGGCCCGGCGACCTGGTCGCAGGTGTCATGCGAAACGGGTGTCCATTCGGTGTCCTGCGCCATCGGCACTGCCCCTGCGTGTCCTGCCGGATCGACAGGCCGGCGAGTCTAGGGCGCCCGGTGGGCCTTGCTGCAAGGCCCCATCCGGGAAATAATCTGTAAACGGGAGGCGCGGTGCGCCTCCTTTTTTCATTCTGCGGCGCCGCGCCCTTCCAGTTCACGCACGGCGGTTTCCAGCGCATCCAGCTTCTCGCGGGTCTTCAGCAACACGGCGCGCTGCACTTCGAACTCCTCGCGGGTGACCAGGTCCAGCTTGGCCAGGCCGGCCTGCAGCGCGCTCTTGAAGGTGGCCTGCAGTTCCTCGCGCGATTCGCGCAGGCCCGGCGGCACCAGGTCGCTGAGGCGACGGGCGAGGTCATCGATTTGATTCAGGTCGATCATGGGGTGCTCCGTGGGGGTGGGCCCGTGCATCCGGCGCGGGCAGGCCATTCGGGCACAAGGATACTGCCGGCACCCATCGCCCGGACAGGCGGCGGCGGCTTCGCACGGGCCGCGTTCAGGCGCTATCCTCCACGCCGGAAGACAGGAGATAGACGATGAAGATGGTCATGGCGGTGATCAAGCCGTTCAAGCTCGACGACGTGCGCGAAGCGCTGGCCGAGCGTGGGGTCACCGGGATCACGGTGACGGAAGTGAAGGGCTTTGGTCGCCAGAAGGGCCATACCGAGCTGTACCGTGGCGCGGAGTATGTGGTTGATTTCCTGCCGAAGGTGAAGCTGGAAGTGGCGGTGACCGATGACCAGGTGGAGGCGGTGGTTGAGGCCATCGTGAAGGCCGCCGGCACCGGCAAGATTGGTGACGGCAAGGTGTTCGTGTACGACCTGGGCAGCGTGGTGCGTATTCGTACCGGTGAGCTGGACGCGGACGCGTTGTAACCCGGTTTCTGTAGAGTCGAGCCATGCTCGACTGCATTTCGCGCGATGCAGGAAGAGCAGTCGAGCATGGCTCGACTCTACAAGGAGCGGTAAAGCGGTCGAGCAAGCTCGACCCCTACCGGCGCTTCGCCCACTTGTAGAACCGCTTCCAGCCCTGCCGCACGGCGGCCACCCAACCCGGGTCGGCCACCAGCGCGGCCTGCGCAGCATTCGGCGCCTGGCCGGTTACGCGCTGGCGGATCTTCAGCAGGTTCTTCATGTCGCTGCGGCGCATCTGGCGGCTCAGCGGGTTGCGGCGCAGCCAACGCGGGGCCCGCCAGGCCGAGGTGAAGTCCAGCAGCACCGGCACGCCGCCACTGACCACCACATTTGTGCCATGCAGGTCGTTATGGGTAATGCCGGCGGCGTGCAAACGGCTGAGCGCGTGCTGCAGCTGCTCGAACACTTCATTGCCCACGGCCTGCGCAGTGCTCAGGGTCTGGCCGGGAATGAACTCCATGCCCAGCGCCAGGCCACCGAGGGTGCCGAGCAGCGCGGGGGCATGCTTCCAGCCGCCGAGGCGCTGCAGCATGCGGGCTTCACGTCGCACCATCAGCCGCGCGATCAGTGAAACGGGAGTGCCGCGGTAGCGGGAATAGTCCTTGATGACCGCCTCGCGCCCGTCCAGGCAGGTGCGGTAGACGTCGGGGGCCAGGAAGCGTTCGCCGCGCTTGAGCAGCAGCGGGGTGGCGGCGTCATCGCCGCAGGAGGAGGGGGGAGAGCAGGAAGATACATGTCGGGGTCTCGGACGACCCGGTGGGTGGCGCAAAGCGTCAAGCGAACCGGTGTTACAGGGAGTTACTAAGTTTTCGTTAATTTTAGTACTCGCCAGTTCGCTATTCCACGATTTGTCGGAGAAATGTCGGGGTCGTGGCTGGAACAGTTCGTCGCGCTCAATCGGACAATTCTGTCTCACTTTGCCGTCGGTTCTTTCAGAATCAATAGGTTGCGTTTCGCTCTGCTTCGTTCATCCGCGGCCCGCTGAACGTCACGCACGTCCAGCTTGACCCCGACGCACGGCCTACCGACCATAAGCTGTTAATTCGCGACATCGGCGGCCGCCCCTTCCTGGCACGTCCCCGTCCCCTGCCGCGGTCCCCACCGGTGCTGGCCGTCCGGCCGTGCATCGCCCTGTTTCCCGTTCCGGCTGCGGCTGGAGGAAAGTGCTTTGATCATCAAAATCGTCATCGCAGCGCTGTTCGTCGCCTGCGTGCTGTACATCCACTTCCGTGGCAAGGTCCGCGCGCGCTGGTCGCGCCAGCTGCTGGACCATTCCAGCTTCATGGCCCCCATCAACGTGGTCATGTACATGTTCTCGAAAGTGCCGACCACGCCGTTCCTGGACCCGGCCAAGGAATTCCCGCAGCTGGAGCCGCTGCGCCAGAACTGGCAGATGATCCGCGACGAGGCACTGGCGCTGCGCGATGCGCAGGCGATCGCCGCGTCCAGCACGTTCAACGACGCCGGCTTCAATTCGTTCTTCCGCCGTGGCTGGAAGCGCTTCTACCTGAAGTGGTACGGCCCGTCGCACCCGTCGGCGAAGGCAATGTGCCCCAAGACCACGGCGCTGCTGGAGTCGCTGCCGGATGTGCGCGCGGCGATGTTCGCGCAGCTGCCGTCGGGCAGTGAACTGCGCCCGCACCGCGACCCGTTCGCCGGTTCGCTGCGCCTGCACCTGGGCCTGGCCACGCCCAACAACGACGGCTGCTACATCGAAGTGGACGGCATCAAGAAGAGCTGGCGCGACGGTGAGTGGATGATGTTCGACGAGACCTACATCCACCATGCGCACAACGAGACGCCCGATGATCGCGTGATCCTGTTCTGCGACATCGCCCGCCCGCTGCACTTCGGCCTGCCAGGCCTGTTCAACCGCGCGGTGGCGGCCACGCTGCTGGCCGGTGGTGCCTCGCCGAACCTGCCGGGTGACCCGACCGGTGGCGTCAACAAGGCCTTTGGCAGCGTCTACAAGGTGCGCCTGAAGGCCAAGGCACTGCGCGAGCGCAGCGTGGTGGCTTACCAGGTCATCAAGTGGGGCCTGGTGGTGGCGGTGATCGCCGGTATCTGGGCGCTTTGAATTGTAGAGTCGAGCCATGCTCGACTGCATTTCGGTCAGATCGCGGTAGCCCTGCAGAAGAGCAGTCGAGCATGGCTCGACTCTACAGAAAGCAAAAAACCCGCGCTGTTGCCAGCGCGGGTTTTTTGTTGGATCAACCCTTCAGCGCCGCCTGCACGAACGGCGGGGTCACCAGCACGCCGGTGTGCAGCGCGGCGGTGTAGTACAGGGTCTCGAAGGTCTTGGCGGCCGAGTCGGCCTGGCGGAAGTCGAAGCTGCTTTCGCCCTTGCGCGCCAGGGTCACGCTCCACCAGCCGGTGGGGTAGCACGGCTGCGGGAACGGCAGGGTCTTGAACGAGCCGAAGCCGGCCTTGCCCATCTCGGTGCGCATTTCGTTGATCAGCTCCAGCTGCATCAGCGGCGATTCGGACTGCTGCACCAGGATGCCGTCGTCCTTCAGGGCCTTGAAGCAGCTTGCGTAGAAGGCCTTGTTGAACAGGCCTTCACCCGGGCCGACCGGATCGGTCGAGTCCACGATCACCACGTCCACGCTGCCAGCCGGGCAGTTGGCCATGTAGGCCACGCCGTCGTCGAACAGCAGCTCGGCGCGCGCGTCGTCGTTGGAGTCGCACAGTTCCGGGAAGTGCTTGCGCGCCATCACCGTGACCTGCTCGTCGATATCACACTGGGTCACGCTCTCCACGCCCTTGTGCTTGAGCACTTCGCGCAGGGTGCCGCAGTCGCCACCGCCGATGATCACAACGCGCTTGGGCGCGGCGTGGGTGAACAGCACCGGGTGGCTGATCATCTCGTGGTAGAAGAAGTTGTCCTTGCTGGTCAGCATGATGGCCCCGTCGATGGTCATCAGGTTGCCCCAGTCGGTGGTCTGGAAGATCTCGATCTTCTGGAACGGCGACTGCACCTCGTCCAGCTTGCCGGTGATGCGGTAGCCGATGGCCGAGCCCGTGCGCTCGAAGTGTTCGATGTACCAGTTGTTGCTGTCAGTCATTGGAAAACAGTCCTGTTCGGAGGGGTGAAGCCGGGCTGGCGGGCGGGGCCGCGTGGCACAGATGCCACATCCGGACGGATCGGCCCGTTCAGGTTTGAACCTGCCACGGGCGCGGGCGCGCATGATAACGAACCTGTGGGCATATAGGCGTTATCATGCCCCCCCCTTTTATTGCCAACAAGGCCGACTGCAATGACCGATTGGTCCCTCGACCAAGCCCGCAAGACCTACTCGATCCCGCATTGGGCGGACGGTTACTTCGACGTGGATCAGGCCGGGCACATGGTGGTGAGACCGACCGGGGCAGACGGCCCGGTGGTGTCGCTGCCCAAGGTGGTGGACGCTGCGCGCGCAGCTGGCGCCAAGCTGCCGCTGCTGGTGCGCTTCCCGGACATCCTCGGCCAGCGCCTGGGCAAGCTGCAGGCGGCCTTCGGTCAGGCCCAGCAGGACTGGGAGTACAGCGGTGGCTACACCGCCGTGTACCCGATCAAGGTCAACCAGACCCGTGGCGTGGCCGGCACCCTGGCCAGCCACCACGGCGAAGGCTTCGGCCTGGAGGCGGGCAGCAAGCCCGAGCTGATGGCGGTGCTGGCGCTGTCGCGCCCGGGTGGCCTGATCGTCTGCAACGGCTACAAGGACCGCGAGTACATCCGCCTGGCCCTGATCGGCCGCAAGCTGGGCCTGCAGACCTTCATCGTCATCGAGAAGCCGTCCGAGCTGAAGCTGGTGCTGGAAGAGTCCAAGGCGCTGGACGTGAAGCCGGGTCTGGGCGTGCGCATGCGCCTGGCCTCGCTGGGCGCCGGCAAGTGGCAGAACAGCGGTGGCGACAAGGCCAAGTTCGGCCTGTCGCCGCGCCAGCTGCTGGACCTGTGGAAGTCGCTGCGTGACACCGAGTACGCCGACTGCCTGAACCTGCTTCACTTCCACATGGGCTCGCAGATTTCCAACGTGCGCGACATCGCCAACGGCATGCGCGAAGCCACCCGCTACTTCGTGGAGCTGTCGCGCCTTGGCGCGAAGATCACCCACGTCGATGTGGGCGGCGGCCTGGGCGTGGACTATGAAGGCACGCGCTCGCGCAGCTTCTGCTCGATCAACTACGGCCTGCATTCCTACGCCAGCAACATCGTGCAGCCGCTGGCCAATGCCTGCGAAGAATTCGGCCTGACCCCGCCGCGCATCGTCACCGAGTGCGGCCGCGCGATGACCGCGCACCACGCGGTGCTGATCGCCAACGTCTCGGAAGTGGAAGAGGCGCAGGAAGGCCGCGTACCGGACCAGCACGACGACGAGCCGGCAGCGATCCGCCACCTGCGCGAGATCCACGACGAGCTGGACGTGCGCCCGGCGGTGGAACTGTTCCAGGAAGCGCAGCATTTCCACGCCGAAGGCCTGGCCAGCTACGCGCTGGGCCAGATCGACCTGCCGCAGCGTGCGCGCATCGACGATCTGTTCTACGCCATCGCCCATGGCGTGCGTGCGCGCCTGAGCTATGACGAGAAGAGCCATCGCCCGGTGCTGGATGAATTGAACGAGCGCCTGGTCGACAAGTACTTCGTCAACTTCAGCGTGTTCGAATCGATCCCGGACGTGTGGGCGATCGACCAGGTGTTCCCGATCGTGCCGATCGAGCGCCTGGACGAAACCCCGGACCGTCGCGGCATCATCGCCGACATGACCTGCGACTCGGACGGCATGGTGGAAACCTATGTCGAGAACGAGAGCCTGGACAGCTCGCTGCCGCTGCACAAGATGAAACCGGGCGAGAGCTACCGCATCGGCTTCTTCATGGTCGGCGCCTACCAGGAAATCCTGGGCGACATCCACAACCTGTTCGGCGATACCGACGCGGTGGAAGTGCTGGCCGATGCCGATGGCTACGCCATCACCCAGCAGCGCCGTGGTGATACTACCGACGTGATGCTGGATTACGTGGGTTACCGCCTGGACGAGCTGCGTGCGACCTATGCGCAGCGCGTGGCCGAGGCGCAGCTGTCGCCGGAACGTGCGCAGGAGCTGTCGGAGGCGCTGGAAGCCGGCCTGACCGGTTACACCTACCTGTCCGACGAACCGCTGGTCTGAGGTCAACGGGAACGCCGGGCATGGCCCGGCGCTACCGGCCCCGATGAGCGCGCGCGCGATCTTCCACCTGTTCCTGCATGCCGCCGTGCCAGCCCTGCTGGCATGGCTGTTCTGGCGCAAGCGCTTCGCCTCGGCGTGGCTGCTGATGCTGCTGGGCTGGATCATCGATCTGGACCACCTGCTGGCCGATCCGATCTATGCACCGAACCGCTGCAGCATCGGTTTCCATCCTTTGCACACCGCACCCGCGATTGCCGTGTATGCAGGCCTGTGCGTGCCGAAGAGAACGCGGTTGTTCGGTATCGGTTTGATCATCCACATCGTGCTGGACGCGATTGATTGCTGGTGGATGCATCACCGTTGATGCTGGGTGGATGCCGACCTTGGTCGGCGCCTGCCCGGTGCACGGCGATCGGTCGGATTGGCGCTTGGTAGAGCCGGCCGCTGGCCGGCTTCCGCAGGGCGTTCCCGGTGATCACGTGGTTGCCGGCCAGCGGCCGGCACTACCCGCCGTCAGGTTGGCCGCCTCACGCTACCGGCAACCACAACGTGGCCCGCAATCCCGGCTGCGCATTCTCCAGTGCCAACCGCCCGCCATAACTGGCAGCG
Organism: Stenotrophomonas sp. 71799_Sma; assembly: GCF_056482505.1. NCBI lineage: Bacteria > Pseudomonadati > Pseudomonadota > Gammaproteobacteria > Lysobacterales > Lysobacteraceae > Stenotrophomonas > Stenotrophomonas sp. 71799_Sma. The sequence goes on along the minus strand of NZ_CM151202.1, from coordinate 4,548,347 downwards.
ATATCACCCACAATCGCCAGGCCCAGCCCACTGCTGCCCTCGCGCTCATCCAGGCGCACGCCACGCTGGGTGACCTGTTCCAGCGCGTCTGCGGCCAGCCCGGGGCCGTCGTCGCGTACCTCAATGCGCAACTGCCCTTCGATGGTGTCTGCAGTGACGTCCACCTGTTGCTTCGCCCACTTGCCGGCGTTGTCCAGCAGATTGCCCAGCATCTCCTCCAGGTCCGCACTGGCACCGGCGAACTGCAGTGCCGGATCGATACCAGCCGCCGTGAACGTGATGCCACGTTCGCCATGCACGCGTGCCATCAGCCGGCACATCGCCTGTGCGACTGCCGCCACGTCGGTGCGCTGGCGATGGTCGGCGGCCAACCCTGCGGCCAGGTAACGGTCGACGCTGGCCTGCATACGCGCACTCTGCTCGCGTACGGTGGCGCGCCAGTCCGCGCCGTCGCCGTCGGCCTCAGTGGCCAGCACGCTCAGCGGGGTTTTCAGCGCATGCGCCAGATCCTGTGCACTGGTGCGCGCGCGCGCGACCATGCGTTGCTGATGCTCCAGCAGCGCGTTGAGCTCCTCGCCCAGCGGTGCGACCTCCGCACCCAGCCCCTGTGTATCGATGCGCTGCGCGTCGCCGCGCCGCACCCGTTCCAGCTGTGCACCGAGGCGATGCAATGGACGCAATCCGAAGTGCACCTGGCTGGCCAGCACCGCCAGCCACGCCGCGACCAACACACCCAGCGCGATGGCAGTACGCTGGCGGAACGCGGCAACGTCTGCATCCAGCGCGCTGCGATCGGTGGCAACCACGGCCACGAACGGTTCGTTGGCGCGTGGCAGGCGCACCTGCTGCACGCGTGCGCGCAGGGATTGCTGCAGCGGCCCACTCAGATTGCGCGTGGCCGGCCCGCTGGCTGTGACGGGCAGGGTTTCATCCCACAGCGAGCGCGACTGCAGCAGCACACGGCCATCGGCACCGGCGATCTGCCAGTAAGCACCTGAGAACACGCGCTGGAAGCGTGCGTCATTCGGTTCCTGGCGCAGGCGCAGCTGTCCGTCCGCATCCACTTCGGCCTGCGCCAGCAGGGTCAGCATGTCCTGCTGCAGTTCATGGTCGAAGCGATCGCGCGCGCTGCGCTTGAACAGCTCGCCCAGCAGTGCACTGGCCAGCAGCGAGACCAGCAGCAGGCCGACACCGCCAGCCAGCAGCAGGCGCCGTCGCAGCGAGGGTTGCCGGTTCATGGCGCGGCCAGCCGCCAGCCCTGGCCGCGCACGGTCTGGATCAGGTCGATGCCGAGCTTGCGGCGCACCCGCCCGAGCAGCACGTCCAGTGCGTTGGAGTCCGGGTCATGGCCGCAGTCGAACATCTGTTCGCCCAGGCGGTCGCGGCCGATCACCTGGCCGCTGTGGTGGATGAAGTAACTGAGCAGGCGGAACTCCTGCGGGCTCAGCGACAGCGCCTGCCCATCCAGTTCAAAGCGGCCGGCGTTGACGTCCAGCTGCAGCGGGCCGCAGTGCAGGCGCGGGCTGGCGTGGCCGTGGCTGCGACGGATCAGTGCGCGCAGGCGCAGCACCAGTTCGTCGGCCTGGAATGGCTTGGTGAGATAGTCATCGGCACCGGCATCGAACCCAGCCAGCTTGTCGTGCCAGCGCCCGCGTGCGGTCAGCACCAGCACCGGAAAGCTGCGGCCGTTGCCGCGCCAGCGCTCGATCACGCTCAGTCCGTCCAGCCCGGGCAGGCCCAGGTCGACGATGGCGGCCTGCAGATCTTCGATCTGGCCGATCTCCTCGGCCTGGCGGCCGTCGGCGACCACGTGCACCACGTAGCCGGCCTGCTCCAGCAGGGGCACCAGGCGCTGTGCCAGCGCGGCATCGTCTTCGGCCAACAGGATGCGCATCAGTCGTCGAGCTCCGTCTTCAGCAGCTTTCCGCTGCGCGCATCATAGTCCAGCTCCACTACCACGCCGTCGCCGCGCAGGATCTCCACTTCGTAGACGCCATCGTCCAGCTCCACTTCCAGCAGCTGGCCCGGAAAGCGCTTGAGCGCATCGCGCACCACGCTTTCCAGCGGCACGTAGCGGCCCTGCTGCACGGCGCGGCGCGCGACCTGCTGCGCCGGGTCCTGTGCCGGTGCGGCGGCGGTCGGGGCGCTGGCCAGGGCCAGCAGCAGGGGCAGGGTGGAGAGCATCGGGGCGCAGGGAGGGCTGTAGGAACAGGCGCGAGTGTGGAGGGGGTGACTAACAGCTGGCTAACAGTGCCGGCTAAGGAGCTGTTAACCACGGGGGGCATTGTGGCGCTGCCGGGATGGTCCGGCCACGAACACGAACAGGAGAACCCCCATGTTGAAGTCGCTCACCCTCGCCACTGTTGCTCTGCTGGCCATCGCACCGGCCGCACAGGCTGCACCGCTGGGCATGGCCCAGGTCGAACAGACCCTGCGCAAGGCCGGCTACACCCAGATCCACGAGATCGAACGCGATGATGGTCTGTGGGAGGCTGACGTGAGCCGCGCCGATGGCCGCTTCAGCGAGGTCTACGTTGACCCCAAGACCGGCGAGATCTTCGACGAGCACAGCGGCCGCGCGCTGTTGACCACCGAGCAGGTGCTGGCACGGGCACAGGCGCATGGCCTGCGCGAGATCCATTCGCTGGAACGCGATGGTGCGACCTGGTCGCTGGAAGCCCGCAATGCCCGCAACCAGAAAGTGGAGGTGCGCCTGAGCGGCTATGACGGCCGCATCCTGCACAGCGAGCGCGATGGCTGGCTGGATTGATTCGCGTGCCGGTAGGTGCCGGCCGCTGGCCGGCACACGGGGAGAAAGCGTGTCGACCAAGGTCGACACCTACCGGACACGTGCAGCGGTAGCGGCCGACCTTGGTCGGCCCAGGCCCGACGCGGCGCTTACCAGCCAAACGGCGGCGGGTAATCCCAGTAGCCCGGGCCGCGGCCGTAGTAGCCGCCGTACGGGCCGTAGAAGCCCGGGCCCTTGCCTTCGCTCACGTGGATGTTGACGTTGACCCCGTGGGTCTTGCCCTCATCGGTGGTGTAGTTCTTGCTCAGGTTCAGCGTGGCGGCGTTGTAGTGGCTGTTGCCACCGTTCTTGGAATAGCCGATGCCGGTGGTGAAGCTGCCGGACACTTTGACCTTGTCGTCGGTGACGTCGGCTATCTTCGCGTCGTCGTGCACGCGCGGGCCGCTCTTGTCACCGTAGTACGTGCCCGGCGGGTCCTGCTGCAGGGCCGGGTCGTTGAGGTAGCGCATCGGCGCCTGCGGCAGCGTCAGGTCCAGGCCGGCGGCCTGCGGCGCGGTGGCGCCAGCGGCGGACTGGGCCAGCACGGTTCCCGGCAGGGCCAGGCACAGCAGCAGGGTCAGGGGGCGGATCATGACGGCGCTCCAGCGGACAGGTGGCCACGCAACACGCGGCGGTACAGGCCGACGCTAGCAGGGGTTGCTTGAATGATGCCTGTCGGCGCCGGATTGGGGTAGAGCCAGGCCATGCCTGGCTGCAGGTCACAGCCGCCCGAACCCGAACAGCCCTTCCAGCGCATGCCTGCGCCGCTCGATCCGGGCCCGCAGCAGCTGGGCGCCGATCATCGAATAAGTGATGCCGTTGCCGCCGTAGGCCATGGCGAAATGCACCCGTGGCCCCCACTGATCGTGCGGGCCGAAGAAAGGCAGGCCGTCGGCGGTTTCGGCGAAGGTGCCGGCCCAGGAGAAGGCGGGCACCGGATCCAGCCGCGGGAACCAGTGCTGGAGCTGTTTCATCAGCTTGTCGGCCTTGCGCTCTACGCGCCTGTCGCGGCGGGCGGGGATGTCGATGGCGTCGTCCAGCCCGCCCACCAGCAGGCGGCGGTCGCCGGTGGCGCGCAGGTAGAGGTACGGGCGTGCGCTCTCCCACACCATCGTGTTGCGCAGCCGGCCCAGCACGTCCGCATCGATCGGGTCGGTGATGAAGGCATAGCTGCTGCGGTTGCGTGCGACGCGCTGATGCAGCCAGCGTTGGTTGGCATAGCCCATTGCCAGCACCACGTGGCGGGCGTGGATCGTGGCGCCGTCCTCGGTGAGGGCGGTTACCCCGCGCGCGCTGGGCGTGAGCGTGTGCAGTACCGTACGGTCATGCACATTGCCGCCGCGCCGGCGCACGCGTTGCAGCAGCGCATAGGTCAGGCGATAGGGATCGACCCGCGCCGCCTGGCGCGTGAGCAGGGCACCGCCGGCGTCCACGTCGAAGCGCTTCCGCAGTGCCTCCGGGCCCAGCCAGCGGGCATCCAGGCCGATTCCGCGCCGTGCCTCACCTTCGGCCATCAGGCGCGGCACGTCGCGATGGCGGCTGGCCAGGTACAGGCTGTCCATGCGCTGGAAATCAACGTCTTTCAGGCCGCGAGCCACGTCGCCCAGGGCCGGAATCGCCTCGGCACACGCCCGATAGGCAAGCGCGGCGGCGTCCTGACCATGGCGCTGCGCCAGTTCCAGCAGATGGGTATCGATCTCGTACTGCAGCAACGCGGTGCTGGCAGCGGTGCTGCCCCAGCCGATGTCGCGCTGTTCGATCACTGCAACCTCGTGGCCGTGATGGGACAGCTCGTCTGCGATCAGCGCACCGGTGATGCCGCCGCCGACCACCAGCACGTCACAGCGCAGGTCCTGCTGCAGCGCAGGAAAGGCGTGGATCAGGCCGTTGCGTACCGCCCACCACGGGTAGCCACTCTTCAGGTCCATGCGTGGCGTCACTCAGGCCGTGGGCTGGCCGGTATGCGGGGTCTGGATCAGTTCGGACAGATCGAAGCCCTGCAGGCGGGCGGCCGCCAGATAATGGTCCTGCACGGTAGCGTCCAGCTGCGGTTCGCGGGCCAGCAGCCACAGGTACTTGCGGTCCGGGCTGCCGACCAGTGCCACGCTGTAGTCCGGCGCGACCTGGATCACCCAGTAGTCGCCCTTGGCGAACGGCAGCCAGCGCAGGCCCTTGGGCAGGAAGCTCACCTCCAGGCGCGCGCTGTCGTTGTCGACGGCGCAGGCCTCGCCGGTGGCTTCCTCGACCTCGCCGTCCATACGGCAGCGGTTGGTGACGCCGACGTTGCCGTTGTCGAGCAGGGTGTAGTGCGCCGACACGTCGGTGCAGCCTTCCGGTTCATGGCGCATCGGCAGGCGTGCGATCTCGTACCAGGTGCCCAGGTAGCGGGGCAGCTTGAGGTCGGCAACGGTCTTCAGCGGCGGGTACTCGGTCATCGGCGGTCGTGGCAGGGGTGGGCCTCCACGATGCCGATGGCCTTGCCACGGGCGGGTGAAGCCGGGGCGATGGCCGTGTCCAGAACGTTCCGTCGCCCCGGCGGAGCGCCCGTTGTCACCGGCGTGGCGGTATCCTGCTGCCAGCGCCGTGTTTTCCTGATCCAACCGAGGTGGAGGTGCCGATGTACCAGGTGATCCTGTTGAAGAGTGAATCCGCGTTCGCACGCGAACAGTGGCCGCAGGTCGATGACCTGGTCGACTACGAAGGCGTGGCCTACAGCCTGCGTGCCGGCCCGCGCCAACCGCTGCCGACCGACCACGACTGGCACCCGGTGGCGGTGTATGCGCCCGATGAAATCACCGAGGAAGAGTTCCAGGACTGGTACGCGCTGCAGCAGCCCACGGTGGAAGAGCTGCGCCTGAAGTACTGATGCTCGACGCTGCCGGGGCCACCCATCCGCCCTTGACCGGCTCTGCCGTATAGTCGCGCGCAGGCGCGGTGGTCCGCGCGAACCGGTGTGGCTGGCTTGTCTTCTTTCCTGCGATCAATCCGTGCACGGGGCCCCTGGTGGGTCCTGATGCTGTGCACTGCCCTCCTGCTGTCCGCGCCGGTGCTGGCACAGGATGATGCGCCCACGCCGAAGCAGCAGCTGGCAGATATCGATGCGAAGCTGAAGGAGGTCGACCGCAAGCGTGGTGATGCGGCTGCCATCGAGACGCTGGCGATGCTGTCCGAGAATGCCTCGCAGGTACGGCGTGACGCCGAGGCGCTGGAAAAGGAGCTGCAGCCACAGCTCGTCCGCCTCGACGAACAACTGGCGCAGCTGGGCACGCCTGCCGAGGGCACCACCGAGCCGCCTGAACTGGCGGCACAACGGCGCACCATCAACAAGCAGCGCGACGGCCTGGCCGCGTCCTTAGCGCAGGCCAAGACCAGTGCCGTGCGTGCCCAGCAGCTGGCAGCCGACATCGACCAGCAGCGCACTGCACAACGCGCCGAAGACATGGGGAAGAAGGTCGCCTCGCCGTTGTCTCCAGCACTGTGGAGCAAGGTGGCCGAACGCCTGCCGATCGATATCGCACGCGTCGCGCCGTTGGCCGAGCAGGGGCGCGATACGTTTGTCGCTGGCGTCCGGGCCAATGGCTGGGGCACGCCGTTGCTGGGCCTGGTGGCCGCGCTGGTGATGATGTTCCCGCTGCGGCTGTGGCTGCGCAGGCTGGGGCGGCGCTTTGCGGAGTCCGAGCGCGCGCCGGACGGTCGCCTGCGCCGTTCCGGCCTGGCCATGTGGCTGCTGCTGGTGGGGACACTGCTGCCCGGCTATGCCGTGGTTGTACTGATGGCAGCGCTTGATGCGATCGATGCCATCGCGCCGCGCCTGCAGGTGGTGGCCGATGGGTTGGAAACCGCGACCTTCCGCGCCGCCTTCATCGCTGCACTCAGCGCCTGCATGCTGGTTCCCAAGCGTCCGTCGTGGCGGTTGCTGAATCTGGATGACACCGCCGCACTCAAACTGCGCAAGTACGCGTGGTGCGCGGCGGCGCTGGCTTGGCTGAGCACGGTGCTGGTCGCCCTCGATCAGGCCACACGTACCAGCGACGTCACCACGGTGGCGCTGGACGGCCTGATTGCGCTGACCTACCTCGGCCTGATCATGGCCATGCTGGTGACCCTGGCGCGCCTGCATCGGCGGCAGACCGCCGAGGCCGAAGCCAAGCTGGAGGCGCAGGCCGATGGCGTGGGCGCGGCCACACCGGTGCGCCGCAGCAGCTGGCTGGTATTGGCACGCGTGGCGGGCAACGTCGCGGTGGTGGCCGCCATCGTCGCGACATTGATGGGCTACCTGAACTTCGCCAAATTCGTGAACCAGCAGCTGATCGGCGGCAGCATCGTGGTGCTGGCGGCGACGCTGCTGTTCAAGTTCGTCGATGACTTGAGCACGTGGATGCTCAACGCCGACAGCAAGGTGGGTCAGACCATCCTGCTCAGTACCGGCCTGAGCGTGTCGCGGCTGGAGCAGGCCGGCGTGCTGCTCTCTGCAGCCCTGCGCACCATCGTCGTGCTGATCACATTGCTGGCGCTGGTGGCACCGTTTGGCAACATCGGCGCGGTGGTGGAACGCTTCTCTTCGCTGCTCACCACGGGCATTCCGTTGGGTGGAACCACCCTGAAGCCGATGCAGATTGTGCTGGCGGTTGTGGTGCTGCTGGCCGGCCTGGCGATCACCCAGCTGGTGCAGCGCTGGCTGACCGATACCTACCTGCCCAAGACCGAACTGGACCTGGGGGCGCGCAACTCGGTCAGTACCGTCGCCCGCTACGTCGGCATCATCCTCGCCGTGATCTGGGCGTTGACGGCGATGGGGCTGGAGCTGACCAAGCTGGCGCTGCTCGTCAGTGCGTTGTCAGTGGGTATTGGTTTCGGCTTGCAGGTGATCACCCAGAACTTCGTCTCCGGCCTGATCCTGCTGGCCGAGCGTCCGGTGAAGATCGGCGACTGGGTGAAGCTGGGCGACCAGGAAGGCGACATCCGCCGCATCAGCCTGCGCTCGACCGAGATCCAGGTGGGCGACAAGTCGACGCTGATCGTGCCCAACTCCGAGCTGGTCACCAAGACCGTGCGCAACATGACGATGGGCAACAACCAGGGCCGCATCCAGATCCAGTTCGCGGTGCCGCCCAGCACCGATGTCGGCAGCCTGCGTCAGGCGCTGCTGGATGCGTACACCGCACACACCAACGTGCTGAAGCAGCCGGCGCCGACGGTCTACATCGACAGCATTGCCGGTGGCCAGATCACCATCAACAGCTTCGCGTACGTGGCCAGCCCGCGGCAGGTGTATGCCACCCGCAGCGATCTGTACTTCAGCCTGCTGCACATCCTGGCGGAGCGGAACATCCCGCTGTCGACCCCGACCGACATCCACATCACCCGCGATCCACAGGAGTAGAGGGTCTGCAGGGCTGCGCCCTGCACCCGCTGAATCAACGTCAACCGCAAGAGCAACAGCAACAGCATGCATTCCGTGGTTTGGCGGGGCGGTGTCGGAGTGCGGGGACGCCGTAAATCCGTCCATGGAGGCTTGGCAGCCGCATCCATGCGGCTGACACCCCGCACTCCGACACCGCCCCACCTCTGACAGATTCCTGCGGCCGTCGGTAGGTGTCGACCTTGGTCGACACTTCTGTCAGATATCGAAATCAATCTGGGGTCAGATCCGTTTTCCTCCGGAAAACGGATCTGACCCCATCGGCATGTCCAACAGACCGCAGCAAACTGTCGAAGGCGGGGTGGGCCCGGTTGCGGGGGCGTGAGCCGCATGGACGCGGCGACCGAGCTTACATGGAAGTACTTGCAGCGTCCCCCGCAACCGGACCCACCCCGCCAAACCACGGAATGCACGCTGTTGCCGTTGCTGTTGCTTCGGCTTTTGCTTCGGCAGGTGCAGGGCGCAGCCCTGCAAAGAACCCTATCCTCGTGGTCGGCTGCGCGAGGGCACCAGTGCGAACGTATCCACCGCCAGCTTCTCCGCATGGTTCAACCACGCGCGGATCTCCAGATCATCCACTTCGTGATCCAGCCCGAACGACACGTTGATCTTGCCGTTGGCATCGGGCTGCACCCACTGCTGCGCCAGTACCACCTTGCGCTGCGAGGACACCGCCTCGATCCAGAAGCCGCGATCCGGGCGCGTGCTCGCCACCAGCTGCAGCATGTACTGGCCGGCACGGGTACGGCGGCCCTTCTGGGTGATCATGTGTGCCTGGCGCACGCTCGGGCGCGGGCCCTGGAATGCGTCCAGTGGTGCATCCACCGCGATGCCCCCGCGCAGGTCGTTGTCGCGGTACAGCTTGATGCCGTTGTCGCGGTTGACCAGCAGGGCGCACCAGTCACCGTCGGCCGAGCCATCCTCGAATGCGGTGCACCGGTCGACGTAGGCCAGGGTGTTGTCCGGGTTGGCATCGTCGAACTGGCGTGAGGTGTTTTCCAGATACACCGACTTCAACCCCCAGTCCTTGTCGTACTCCAGCAACACCGGTGGCTGCACGTGCTGCAGGCCCACCACCACCTGGTCGTCGCCATCGATCTTCAGCTCGCGGGTCGGTTCGCCCAGCCACAGCGAACGGGCGAAGGCGAGGTACTGCGGGTAATCGCGGCCGCCATCGCGCTGGGTGGCCACGCTGGCGCTGGGCGCGCGCTGGGTAGCGATCAGTGAACGGCCGAAGCCCATCGTCTTCAGGTTCGGGTCCAGCAGGCTGAGCAGGGTCGCACCCGAATCCAGCGTGGTGCCGGCGTCGGCGCTGAGCTGCTGCGGGGCAATGTCATCACCCAGGAACAGCAGCAGGTTCTCGCGCTTCTGCTGGGTCAGAATGTGGGTCAGATCGTTGGGCATCGCCAGGTGGTCGGAGGCGATCACGATCAGCGTGTCCTTGCCGTACGGGCTGGCCTGGATGCGTTGCACCAGCTGCGAAATCAGCCGGTCGCTGCACTTGAGCGCGTTGAGCATGTTGATGTTGCCGTACTGGCTCTGGTAGCGCTCGCCCTTGCACGACACCGGCAGATGACCGGCCGGGTGGTGGGTGTCCATGGTCAACGTGGTCAGCATGAACGGCGAACCGGCGCGCGAGAGCTGCTCGAAGCGCTGGTAGGCGGTATCCAGCAGCACGTCATCGTGCACGCCCCAGGCCGAGTAGTGGATGCGGCCGATCTTCTTCTGCTGCTTGAACCACGCCAGGTCATGCACTTCATCGAAACCGTGGCTGGCCAGGAACTGGCCCTTGCCGGCGAACTGGCCGTTGGCGCCACCCAGGTAATGGTTGGTATAGCCCTGCTGCTTCAGGTAGTCGCCCAGGCACACGGCCTTGGGCAGGAAGCTGCCCATGCGGTCCATGCTGTTCTCATCGCCCTGCGAAGTGGTCAGCGGCACGCCGCACATCGACGAGACCAGGCCGGCGATGGTCCAGCCGCTGCCCTCGGCCGAGGCAAGGCCGCGCACGTCCAGCGACTCGGACGCCAGGCGGTTGAGGTTGGGCATCAGGCCCGGAAACACGGCCTCGTCCAGGTAGGTGCGTTCCAGGCTCTCGCCGTAGATCCAGACGATGTTGCGCGGACGCTGCAGCGGCTGCGTCGGCACCTGGTATTCGGGGGCGATGCGGGCGAAGTCGACCGGACGCAGCTGCTGGTAGAGGCGTTGGCCGTCGCGGGCCAGCGGGCTGATCATGATCGTGGCCACCCATACGGCCGCGAAACCGGCGAACAATGCGCCACCATGGCCGGGCCGGCGCCAGCGCTTCACCCGCGTGGCGAACAGCGGTAGCAGCGAGACCAGCGCCAGCACGATGAAGCCGGCGATATAGCCCTTGAAGTCGGAGACACCGGCGCCTTCCATGTCGGCGCCCAGGTGGTACAGGGTGGCGGCATTGAGCCCATCACCGGACAGCTTGTCGATCAGCCACCACGCGCTGAGCATGAGCAGCAGCAGCGAGAATGCACCAGCCTTCCACCACACCCACTTGTCGGACGCGAGGAACAACCAGCACAGCAGCAACAACGACAGCAGCAGTATCCAGAGCATAGGCAGCTTCGGCAGTGACGGGGTGGTGGTGATGGACGTCGTACCGACGCGTGTCCATCCGACCGACGCTGCCACAAGCACATGCACATGACAGGCCGATGACCCGATAGTGCATGCACGAACCTGACTGAAATGTTTGTTGAAATAACACGCGCGCAATCGCGCTAAGAAGGTAAAACGAGCGTGAAGGGCTTCGTTGGATTACATTAAAAACCGCATGAATACGGCGGTTTTCGCTGATGCACTAGCGATGACCACGTTCTTCGCGTGCCCGCGCACGACGGTCGAACAGCAATGCACTGGTCACGATGCCAAGGCCGAGTACCACGCCGATGAACAGCAGAATCAGCGCAATGAGCGGGTAGCCGAACAGGTGCCAGCCGGTGTCGATCTTCATCATCATCGCCGCAGCCATGATCAATGCGGCGCTGATGATGCCGGCAGCCACGCGGTTGGCGATCTTCTGCAGGTTCTCCATCAACCGCGATTCTTCCAGGCCGGTCACCTTCATCTGCAGGCGGTTCTCGGCCAGCAGCGCCATGATGTCCGACAGCTTGCGCGGCCCATCGCGCAGCAGCTGCTGCAGCTCCATCGCCTCGCTGGCGAGGTTGGCGGCAGACAGCGATTTCTTCAGACGCGCACGCATTACGTGCTGCAGCTGGCGCTCAACGATGCGGCGGGTTTCCAGCTCGGGTGCCAGCAGCCGGCACACGGTTTCCAGATTGAGCAGCGCCTTGCCCAGCAGGCTCAGTTCCGGTGGCGTGCGCAGGCCGCAGGCGGTGGCGATGCGCACCATGTCCAGCACCACGCGGCCTTCGGAGAAGCTACCGCTGGCGGCGTAGCGCGCGATCAGCTGTCCGGTCTCGCGCAGGTAACGCTCTTCGTCGAAGGCCTCCAGCCGCGTGCTGATGCTGATCAGGTCGTCGGCCACTTCTTCGCCACGACCATCGACCGCGGCGAACAGGATCTTCAGCAGGCGCTCGCGCAGACGCGGCGGCATGTGCGCGACCATGCCCAGGTCGAAGATCGCCAGCCGTCCATCTGGCATCACCCGCAGGTTGCCCGGGTGCGGGTCGGCATGGATCTCGCCATGCACGAAGATCTGGTCCAGGTAGCCGCGGATCAGCGCCGCCGCCAGAGGATCCATCGATTGCTCGGTGCGGCGCACATCGGGAATCGCATCCACGCGCACGCCGGTGGCCAGTTCCATGGTCAGCACGCGCTGGCTGCTGTAGTCCCACAGCGGCTGCGGAATCCACAGGCGGCGGAACGGCTTCAGGTGCCGGCCGAAACGGGCCAGGTTCTCGGCCTCGGCGTGGTAGTCCAGCTCCTGCATCAGGGTCTTGGCGAACTCGTTGAGCCAGTCGCGCAGGCGCACGCGACGGCCCACCTGGGTCAGGTGGTCGGCGGCCAGCGCGAAGCTGCGCAGTGCCTCCAGGTCCGAGCGCAGCTGCGCGGCGACCTCGGGTTTCTGCACCTTCACCGCCACCTGGCGGCCATCGTGCAGCACCGCGCGATGCACCTGCGCGATCGAGGCACAGCCCAATGGCTCGGGATCGAACGCGGCGAACAGCTTGTTCACCGGCGCGCCCAGCTCCTGTTCAACGATGGCATGGATGCGCTCGACCGGAATCTCGGCCACCTTTTCCTGCATGCGCTCCAGCGCCGTGGCGAACTCCACCGGCACCATGTCTGGGCGGGTGGACAGCATCTGGCCTAGTTTGACGAAGGTCGGTCCCAGCGCTTCCAGGTCGCTGACGAACTGTTCCGGGTTGCCATCGGCGGGGACGTCGGCCTGATTGCTGGCGGCATCCAGGTTCATGCCCGAGAACACGCCCGAATGGCGGTAGCGCATCAGCAGGCGCAGGATCTGGCTGCGCCGGTTCATGCCTTTGACCAGCGGGGGATTGCCATTGGCGGTGGGCGGATTGCTCAAGCGACACTCCCATGCGACGGATACAGGTAGTGCCGGCCGCTGGCCGGCAATGTCCGGATTACGCAGTGTCGCCGGGGGGCGGTAGGCACGCGGTGAATCCGACCGCTTCCGCAGCTGCCCCGGTATCGGTCAGAATCCGCTCATTCCCTCACTTGGACGCCCCATGGCCGGTGCCAGCCTGTTCGCCCTGCTCGACGATATCGCCTCCCTGCTGGACGACGTCTCGGTCCTGACCAAGGTTGCGGCGAAGAAGACCGCCGGTGTGCTCGGCGACGACCTGGCGCTGAACGCGCAGCAGGTCACCGGAGTCAACGCCAACCGCGAACTGCCGGTGGTGTGGGCGGTGGCCAAGGGCTCGCTGGTCAACAAGGTGATCCTGGTACCGGCGGCGCTGGCGATCAGTGCACTGGAGGCGTGGCTGCACAGCCGTGGCTGGAACGTGCCGCTGATCGTGCCATTGATGATGATCGGTGGTGCCTTCTTGTGCTTCGAGGGCGTGGAGAAGCTGGCGCACCGCTTCCTGCATTCGGCTGACGACGATGCCGAGCATCAGGCCGAGCGGCGCAAGGCGCTGGCCGATACCCAGGTGGACATGGTCGCGTGGGAGAAGGACAAGGTGAAGGGCGCGATCCGCACCGACTTCATCCTCTCGGCCGAGATCATCGTGTTGACCCTGGGCGTGGTCGCCACCGCGCCGTTCACCAACCAGGTGGTCACCCTGGCCGTGGTTGCACTGGCGATGACGGTCTTCGTCTATGGGCTGGTCGCGGGCATCGTGAAGCTTGATGACGTCGGCCTGTACCTGTCGCGCAAGGGCGGTGCCATTGCTGCCTTCGGTCGTGGCCTGGTGGCCTCGGCGCCGTGGCTGATGAAGTTCCTGTCGGTGGCCGGCACCATCGCCATGTTCCTGGTGGGTGGCGGCATCCTGGTGCACAACGTGCCGGCACTGCACCACGCGGTGCAGGCACTGGGTGGCGAAGGGCAGTGGGGCTGGCTGATCAGCGCTGCGGCCAACATGGTGGTGGGCATCATCGCCGGTGCCATCGTGCTGGCGGCGGTGACCGGGTTCCAGAAGCTGCGCGGGAAGTAAACGGCGGCCCATTGCCCGGTAGAGGCCGACCTTGGTCGGCGCTTTGTTTCCGCGTGTGCCAACCAAGGTTGGCACCTACCGAAGCGCTGTCCTTTGCATTGGTAGAGGCCGACCTTGGTCGGCGCTTTGTTTACGCGCGTGCCAACCAAGGTTGGCACCTACCGAAGCGCTGTCCTTGGCGTTGGTAGAGGCCGACCTTGGTCGGCGCTTTGTTCCGGCGTGAGCCAACCAAGGTTGGCACCTACCGAAGCGCTGTCCTTGGCGTTGGTAGAGGCCGACCTTGGTCGGCGCTTTGTTCCGGCGTGTGCCAACCAAGGTTGGCACCTACCGAAGCGCTGTCCCTTGCGTTGGTAGAGGCCGACCTTGGTCGGCGCTTTGCCCCGGCGTGTGCCAACCAAGGTTGCCACCTACCAAAGCGCTGTCCTTGGTGTTGGTAGAGGCCGACCTTGGTCGGCGCTTTGCTTCCGCGTGTGCCAACCAAGGTTGGCACCTACCAAAGCGCTGTCCCTTGCGTTGGTAGAGGCCGACCTTGGTCGGCGCTTTGTTCCGGCGTGTGCCAACCAAGGTTGCCACCTACCGAAGCGGTTCGCGGTGGGCCGGGCGATCAACCCGCCTGCACCCGGTTCTTGCCCTGCCGCTTGGCCGCATACAGCGCGTCATCCGCGCGCCGCAGCAGCGCTTCGGTGTCATCGCCCGGCTGCCATTGCGCCAGCCCGGCGCTGAAATGCACCGGCACGCGCTGGTCCTGCACGGTCAGCACGCGGTGTGCCAGTGAACGCTGCAGGCGCTGCACGGTGGCCATGCTGTCGGCGCCCTGGGTCTCTGGCAGCACCAGCACGAACTCGTCGCCACCCAGCCGCGCGATGCCATCGGTGGCGCGCAGCAGCAGCTTGCAGACGGCTACCAGGTGCTGCAGCAGTGCATCGCCACCGGCATGGCCATGTGCATCGTTGGTCTGGTGGAAATCATCCAGGTCGATCACCGCCACGCCCAGCGGCGAGTTGTTGCGCGCGGCGCGGGCCAGTTCACGTTGCAGCAGTTCGTCCAGGCCGCGGCGGTTCAGCGCCTGGGTCAGTGGATCGATGCGCGCCAGGTCACCGGCGGCACGTAGTTCCTGCTCCAGCTCGGCGATGCGCTGCTCTGCACGCTCCACTTCCTGCCGCGCGTTGGCCAGGTGATCGCGCGCCTGCGCGGCCTGCTGCTGCACCTTGCCGGTGTCGCGCATCACGTCCTGCAGCAGCTGGTTGAGGTCGGCGATGCTGCGCGCCTCGCGCAGCTGCAGTGCATAGCTGCCAATGCGGTCGTGGTATTCGCCGGTGCTGGTGGCCATGCCATCCATGCGCTCGATGAATTCGCCCATCAGCCCGCGCATCGCCGCCTTCGAATCGTCGATGCCTTGGCGCAGCAGCCCCTGCTTGTAGATCACTTCGCGCAGTTCGGCGCGGGTGCGCTCGACCGCTTCAGCTTCCAGCGGACCATCCAGCAACTGGCGCACCGCCGCGATCTGGCCCTGCAGCCAGCTGCGGTCATCCAGCAGCTCGCTCACGTTCTCCAGCAGCAGCGCGAACAGTTCCAGCAGCAGCGCCTGCTGCTCCTGCCAGCTCTCGGCACGCACGCCGACCTGGTGGCCGAGTTCGCGCACACCCTGTTCGATCGGCTCCAATGCGGTACCCGGCTGCCACTGGCGCAGGCGCGTGGCCAATGCCTGTGCCTGCTCGCGCAGATCCGGGTCGTGCTGCAGCAGGGCCACCACGGCGCCGCCCAGCAGCAACCGCAGCTGCTCCGACAGGCGCAGGCTTTCCGGCTGCCCATCCGGGGAATGCTGCTCGATGGTGCGGATGTACTTGTCGATCAGCTGCCGCATCGCGCGCCCGTAGCGCGGCCAATCGGCACTGGCCTGCGCCGACTGCAGGCGGTCGCCCATGTCACCCAGTTCACCGGGCAGGGTGGCCATGCCGTTGGCGAACGCGGCCAGCAGCGGCTCCGGCGCGTCGGCACCAGCAAACAGCTGCTGCAGTGCCACACCACCACCGCCCTGCAGCACCACCCGGTCACCCAGGCCATCGTCCACCACCGCGCGCACGCGTGCCGGCGGCCCAAGGGCGGTACCGGGGGCAGGGCGGTGGTCGGGCTGGTCCGTCATCGAGCAAATCCTGGGGCTGGCAGGGACTGGTTCCAGCATATCGGCGCGGCCGCCGACGGCTTGAACGGCTAGGATGGGCGACAGGATGCCGCAGTGGAGGTGGTGATGCGCGTGATGTTGCTGGGGGCGACCGGCCTGGTCGGCGGGCTGACCCTGTCCAGGCTGCTGGACGACCCGCGCTGCAGCGCCGTGATCGCGCCGACCCGCCGCCCGTTGGCTGTGGCCCATGCCAAGCTGGAGAATCCAGTGCTGGCCTTCGATGCGTTGCCTGGCGCGCCCGAGTGGGCACGCGTGGACGCGGTCATCTGTGCGCTCGGCAGCACCATCGCCCAGGCCGGCAGCCGTGAGGCCTTCCATCGCATCGACCACGACTACCCGCTGGCGTTCGCCCGGCTGGCGCAGGCGCAGGGTGCGCAGACCTATGTGCTGAATTCCGCAGCCGGTGCCAACCCGCAATCGTCGATCTTCTACAGCCGGGTGAAGGGTGAGCTGGAGCGTGACCTGCGCGCGCTGGGCTTCAACTCGTTGACCCTGGTCCGCCCCGGGCTGATCGGGGGCGAGCGCACCGAGGTGCGACGTGGCGAGCGCCTGGCGCTGATGGTGCTGGGTGCTTTGGGGCCGATGTTGCCACGGGCGTGGCGGATCAACCCGGCCAGCGAGATCGCCAAGGCACTGGTCGAGGCCGCGCTGGCCCCGCAGCCGGGTGAGCACGTGGTGGCATCGCGCGCACTGGTCGGCTGATGTCGCGTGCGCTGCGCCTGACCCAGTTGCTGCAGCTGCTGCGCCGCCATCGACGGCCGGTGGCCGGGCAGGTGCTGGCCGAAGCGCTGGGTATCAGCCTACGCACGCTGTACCGCGATATCGAAACGTTACGCGAACAGGGTGCCGACCTGCGTGGTGAGGCCGGCGTTGGCTACCAGCTGGCGCCGAGCGACACCCTGCCACCGATGACCCTGCCACCGGCCGAGATCGATGCGCTGGTGCTCGGCCTGCGCTGGGTCGCCGCGCGCACCGAGCCGGCGCTGGCCGAGGCCGCACGCGATGCCCTGGCGCGTATCGCGCATGTGTTGCCCGCAGCGCGGCGCGAGGCCTTGCGTGACAGTGGCCTGCGGGTGGGCCCTTCGCGTGCGGCGGCCAAGGTTCCCCCAGCTCGTCTGCAGGCCGTGCGAGAGGCTGTCGGTTCACAGCAGCGCCTGAAGTTCGGCTACGAGGACGCGCACGGCCAGCGCAGCGAGCGGATCGTCTGGCCGTTCGCGCTGGGCTACTTCGATGAGGTGCCGATGCTGGCGGCGTGGTGCGAGCGCCGCGAGGATTTCCGCCATTTCCGTCTGGACCGCATCCGCCAGGCGCGTGTGCTGGAGGATCACTACCTCGTGCCACGCGCCACCCTGCTGCGACGCTGGCAGAAGGCGCAGGGCATCGCCCCGGACTGGCTGGACCGTTCGTAGCGTCGAGCGTGCTCGACTGCTTCTGCGCTTCGCTTCCTGCTTCTGGGGGAGGGGGCCTTCGCTCTTTGCTTCTGGTAGGGGTCGAGCTTGCTCGACCGCCTTTGATCTTCGCGAACATCAGTCGAGCAAGCTCGACCTCTATCAGGGCAGGGGCAACAGCAGTCGGGCACGCTCGACGCTACTGACAGAATCTGTCAGCAGGGCCGTACCACCATGAGCGCTCCCAACAACGGAGCTTCCCCATGTTCACGCCCAGCACCCTGCTGCAGTACGTGCGCGACGTCGCCGCCAGCGCCACCTTCTACAGCGGCATCCTCGGCAAGCCGCCGGTCGAGCAGTCGCCCGGCTTCGCCCTGTTCCTGCTCGGCGATGGCGCCGCACTGGGCTTGTGGCAGCGCGACGACGTGCAACCGCCGGTGTCCGCACAGGCCGGTGCCGCCGAACTGGCGATGGTGGTCGCCAACCCGGAGGCCGTGCAGCAGATGCACGATGCGTGGCGCGGGCTCGGCGTGCGGATTCTGCAGGCACCGGTGACCCTGGAATTCGGCCACACCTTCGTCGGTGCCGATCCGGATGGCCATCGCCTGCGTGTCTATAGCCGCGCCGAGGGCATGGTCGCGCGCGATTGATTCAGGGAGGGAGCCGGTACTGGCGGGCTCCTCGACCTACCCTTGCTTCTGTGCTGCTTCGATGACGATTGAAAATGTCTCGTCGTCTTCCGAATCCCACTCAATGGCCAGCTGGGCCAGCTCTGCGACCACATCGCGGCCGGGGTTGCACCGCCTGAGTTCCTTGATGAACTGCCGTATCTGACGGGGTGTCAGTTCACAACCTGGATAATCAAACAGATTGAGCGCGGCATCTGAAGAACGGTCCAGCAGTTCAGGTGCGAGGATGGAGTAGGCTTTGATGTAGCGGGAGAACGGAATATCCGACAGGAAGTTGTCCGTTGCAGTCATGATCGACGCATCATGTGGTGGGTCGCGAAGAAATTCCCTCATGACTGCCAGGACGACCTCTACTGACGGTGGTTTCGTCAGAGGCCGATAGAAGTGGTTGGCGTATGCGCAGCAGCCTTCGTGGGTGATCGCAGCATCCGATAGCGTTGCCAGCGTTGAGATCCAAGCATCAGCGTCCAGCGGCGCAGCCGGTTCGGCGTCTCGTTGTTGATCGTTCTTGGCGATGAGCGCCCGGACGATGGGCTCGCCATTGCGCCATGACTGCAGACGAGAATCGATAATCGCGTACACCTGCTCCTGCTTGTCCCACATGGTTTCCGGCGAAGGCATGTCGCTTTGCGGAAAAAGGGAGAAGAAATCCGAGGAATAGGGGGCGCGCTTGCAGAAGTAGCGAATGGTAAATTCCAGCAATTCCGGGTCGAACGCAGATCCGGGAATCTCGTCCTGGAAAGCAGCTTTGATGCATGCCAAGGCATCCGCCAGTGAGGGGGCGGCTGCCACCGTAGACCCTACCGATGCGTCAAGGAGCGCGCGATTTCGAGCGAGCCAGCGCAGGAAGATGATGTCGAGAACCCAATTCCTGTCCGTGGGATCCTCATCCCTCGTCAGCAGTAATAAGAACGGGGAGGCACGGAAAATATCATCGCCCGCCTTCAGGATTTCTTCGATTGTGGGTGCTTTCTCCAGCATGGGAACTCGACGTCTCAAGAGAAGCTCAATGCTATCGAGCTGCTCTGGGGAATCCATGCAACTATTCTCAAAGTGCTCTCTTGCGCTCTCGACCGATCGACGGAGAGCCCTGTAGATCCACGCCATGCGTGGATGGAGCGCGACGGAGCAGGCACAAAAAAACGCCGGGCAATGCCCGGCGTTTCTCTAATTCATGTGCCAACCAAGGTTGGCACCTACCGGTCAGGTGGCCGATCAGCTGGCCAGTGCCAGGTCGTCCATCATCGCGCGCAGGAAGCGTGCTGCTTCGCCGCCGGTGGCCGCGCGGTGGTCGAAGGTGACCGACAGCGGGATCACCTTGTGCGCTTCCACGCCGCCCATCACCGGGGTCATCTGGTGGCGGGCACGGCCGGCACCGACGATGGCCACGCACGGCGGCACCACGACCGGGGTCGCGTAGCGGCCGGCGAACATGCCGAAGTTGGACAGCGAGATGGTGTAGCCGCTCAGTTCCGAGGCGGCGATGGAACGCGATTCCACTTGCTCGCGCAGGCGGTTGACGCCTTCGCGGATGCCACGTGCATCGAGCATGTCGGCATTGCGCAACGCCGGCACGAACAGGCCGTCGTCGGTGTCCACGGCGATGCCGATGTCCACCTGCGCGTGCAGGGTACGGGTCAGCGCTTCACCGTCGAACCAGGCGTTCATCGCCGGCACCTTCTGTGCGGCGACCACGATCGAACGCACCAGGCGCGCGGTGACGTCGTTGCCCGGCAGCCAGGCGTGGATGTCGGCATCGTCGTTCAGCGTGGTCGGCACGACCTTGCTGTGCGCATCGGCCATCACGCGCGCCATGTTGCGGCGCACGCCCTTCAGCGGTTCCGGCTGGCCCTTGGCGACCACGCCCGGCGGCTGGGTACGCATCGGCTTGCCGGCGGCGGACAGCGGGGTGCGCGCTTCGCTCTGCACCGGGGCAGACACCTGCGCCGGGGCCGGCGCGGCATAGGCAGCAGCGGCAGCCGGTGCCGGAGCAGCGCCGAGCTTGGCGGTGCCGTTGGCGGCGGCCTGCTTGACGTCGGCCATGGTCACCGCGCCATCGGTGCCGGTAGCGGCCACGCGGCTCAGATCCACGCCCAGCTTGCGCGCCATCGCACGCACGGCCGGCACGGCCTTGACGCCACCGACGGCCAGCGCCTGTTCGGCATGCACGGCGTTGGAGCTCTGCATGGCGCCGACCACGGTACCGGCGTCGTCACGCTCGGCGGCGGCCGGCTTGGCTTCCTCCGCAGCGACCGGCGCAGCCGGCAGCGGCGGCGGGGTCGGTGCCGCGGCCGGTGCCGCATGGCCGTGGCTGTGGCCGGTGTCCTGGCCATCCGCGCGCTGCGGCAGGTTGGGGTCCAGTTCGAAGCTGGCCAGCACCGAGCCGGTCGGGATGATGTCGCCGGCAGCGCCGGACAGCTTCAGCACCTTGCCGGAGAACGGCGACGGCACCTCGACGACGGCCTTGGCGGTCTCCATCGAGACCAGCGGCTCGTCCAGCTTGATCACATCGCCTTCCTTGACGAACCACTCGACGATGGTCGCGTCCGGCAGGCCTTCGCCCAGGTCGGGCAGGTTGAAGTTCTTGGTCTGGCTCATTTGCAGTTCTCTTCCAGCAGTTCCAGTTCGCGGGCCGGCAGCCAACCCGTCGCGCCATTGGCGCGCTCGGACCACCACCACCCGCCGTGTTCGTGATGAAGCTTCACCATCTCGCCGCTTTCCACATCCAGCTCGCGGGCGTCGTAGTCGCACAGCGCTTCGGCGCGACCCTCGTCCAGCAGCTGCAACCAGGCGATGGGCGCCCATCCAGCGCGCCCATCGTTGGTGCGTACCCAGGCAAACGCCGGCCATTCCTCGTCACGGACACCTACTTCGACGATCTGGCCGGTGTGGAACCGGAGCGGGTTGGGATACTGGCTGCGGTAAGCCCCCAGAAGGCGGGCCCGCATGTCAGCCGGCCGCCACCGCGCGCTTGGCCGCAGCCACGATCCGCTCAACGCTCGGCAGGTACTTCATTTCCAGGCGGAACAGCGGAATGTGGGTGTCGTAGCCAGTGACGCGCTCGACCGGGGCCAGCAGGTCGTAGATCGATTCCTCGGCCAGGCGCGCGGCGATCTCGGCGCCGAAGCCCGCGGTCTTCGGGGCCTCCTGCACGATCACGCAGCGGCCGGTCTTGGCCACCGATTCGGCGATGGTGGCGAAGTCCAGCGGACGCAGCGTGGCCACGTCGATGACTTCGGCACTGATGCCTTCGCCGGCCAGCTTGTCGGCCGCTTCCAGCGCTTCCTTCACCTGCGCGCCCCAGGTCACCAGGGTCACGTCGGTGCCATCGCGCAGCACAAAGCAGACGTCCAGCGGCAAGGCTTCGCCGTCGTTGACGACTACTTCCTTGTACTGGCGGTAGATGCGCTTGGGCTCCATGTAGATCACCGGATCCGGCTCGCGGATCGCGGCCAGCAGCAGGCCGTAGGCGCGCTGCGGCGACGACGGCAGCACCACGCGCAGGCCCGGCACGTTGGTGAAGATCGCCTCGTTGGCTTCGCTGTGGTGTTCCGGCGCGCGGATGCCACCGCCCCACGGCACGCGCAGCACCATCGGGCAGTGCAGGCGGCCACGGGTGCGGTAACGCAGGCGGGCGGCGTGGCAGACGATATGGTCGACCATCGGGTACATGAAACCGTCGAACTGGGCCTCGGCCACCGGCTTCATGCCCTGCGCCGCCAGACCGATGGTCAGGCCGGCGATGGTGGTTTCATCCAGCGGGGTGTCGAGGATGCGTTCGGAGCCGAAGCGCTGCTGCAGGCCGGCGGTGGCGCGGAACACGCCGCCGTTGACGCCCACGTCCTCGCCCAGCACCAGCACCGACGGGTCGTGCTCCAGCTCCCAGGCCAGTGCCTGGGTGATGGCTTCGATCAGGGTGATGGGGGTGGTGGTCATGCTCTCTTCTCCGCGCGCGACGGCGGCGCTGTCGGCGGCGTTGGTGTGCGCGCCGGGCGCGCCGTTCTTGATCTCATCCATGGCGCTTCTCCAGGGCGATCGCCTGGGCACGCTGGGCCAGCAGGTCCGGCGGCGGATCGGCATACAGGAAGTCGAACATCGCCTCGACCGGCTGCACCGGCGTGTTGAGGTACAGGTTCACTTCCTCGTCCACGCGGGTGCCGCACTCGGCGACCCACGCGGTTTCCTCTTCTTCGCTCCACACACCGGCGTTGATCAGGTACTTGCGCAGGCGCAGCATCGGCTCGCGCTGCCAGGCATCCTTCACTTCGGCGTCGTCGCGGTAGCGGCGCGCGTCATCGGCGGTGGTGTGGTCGGACAGGCGGTAGGTCATCAGTTCCAGCACGGTGCCACCGTTGCCGGCCAGCGCACGTTCGCGCGCCTGCTCCATCGCCGCCAGCACTGCGATCAGGTCGTTGCCGTCCACCTGCAGGCAGTGCAGGCCGCCGGCCAGGCCCTTCTGCGCCAGCGTTTCGGCACCGGTCTGGGCCGAACGCGGAACCGAGATGGCCCAGCCGTTGTTGACGATGCACAGGATCAGCGGCAGCTTATAGGCGCCGGCCGAATTCAGTGCCGCGTAGAAGTCGGTCTTGGAGCTGCCGCCGTCGCCACACACGGCCACCGCGATCTGCGGTTCCTTGTTGAGCTTGAACTTCAGCGCAGCGCCTGCGGCGTGCAGGCACTGGGTGGAAATCGGCACGCAGAACGGGAAGTCCTTGGCCGCGTTGCCGCCGTAATCGTTGCCGCGTTCGTCGCCGCCCCAGTACATCAGCACGTCGTGCGGGCGCACGCCACGCATGAACATCGCGCCATACTCGCGGTACGAAGGTGCGAACACGTCGTCCTTCTGCATCGCAGCGCCGATGCCCACGTGCGCGGCTTCATGGCCCAGGCAGGCGGCGTAGGTGCCGAGCTTGCCGGTGCGCTGCAGCGCGATGGATTTGCTGTCGAACGTACGTACGAACAGCATCTGCTTGAACAGCGGTACCAGGACCTTGGGGTCGCGCAGCGACGCGGGCAGGTCATCGCGGACGAGCTTGCCGTCCGTATCCAGGTACTGCAGGTATTCGATCTTGAATTCAGCGGCAACCGTCATTGCGTACTGCACCTTCGACAGAGAAGTTACAAATGATATGAATCGCCATGTTAAGGAACGCGTACGGAATAGCCTTCCTGCGCCGCAACACGGCGATTCCCCGTTTTACCCCTGCCGGCGGGTGGGGGGCCAATAACAACAACGTATTCAGTCGTTGCTGCAAAGCATCAGAATACGCCTCTGGCTGACCGCCAGTACAACGGCCTGGGCGGTTCCACGCGCAGGCCTGGTATCGGCCGATGCTCCACGGCCAACCGCACGCCCGAGTATGGACCCGGCGGCTGCCAGCGCGGCGGCAACGCGCTACCCTTGCCGCCCCCGATCTGGTCCCGCCCATGTCCGTCGACAACAACCAACGCGATCTCGAAGCCGGCATCCACACCGACCTGCAGGGACGCCTGACCTATGGCGGCTACCTGCGGCTGGACCAGCTGCTCAGCGCGCAGCAGCCGCTGTCCAGCCCGCCGCACCACGACGAGATGCTCTTCATCATCCAGCATCAGACCTCGGAGCTGTGGCTGAAGCTGCTGGGCCATGAGCTGCGTGCCGCAATCGGCTTCCTGCAGCGCGATGAAGTCTGGCAGTGCCGCAAGGTGCTGGCGCGCAGCAAGCAGGTGCTGCGCCAGCTGACCGAGCAGTGGTCGGTGCTGGAAACGCTGACCCCGTCCGAGTACATGGGCTTCCGCGACGTGCTGGGCCCGTCGTCGGGCTTCCAGTCGCTGCAGTACCGCTACATCGAGTTCCTGCTGGGCAACAAGAACGCGCAGATGCTGCAGGTGTTCGAGCACGACCCGGCCGGCCAGGCGCAGCTGCGCACGGCACTGGAAGCGCCGAGCCTGTACGAGGAATTCCTGAAGTACCTGACCCGTTTCGGCCACGCCGTCCCGGCGGTGTACGAGGCCCACGACTGGACCCAGCCGCATGTGGCCGATGACGCACTGCAGCCGGTCTTCGAACGCATCTACCAGGACACCGATCGCTACTGGCGCGAGTATTCGCTGTGCGAGGACCTGGTGGACCTGGAGACCGCCTTCCAGCTGTGGCGATTCCGACACATGCGCACCGTGATGCGGGTGATCGGCTTCAAGCGCGGCACGGGCGGCTCGTCCGGCGTGGGCTTCCTGGCCAAGGCGCTGGAACTGACCTTCTTCCCCGAACTGTTCCAGGTGCGGACCAGCCTGCAGGCCGGGCCCCCGGCAGAAGAGGGCTGATCCGTATTCAGCTTGGATCCCGGCCGGCGGCTGGATCGTTTCAGATGCAAGTTCAGGGAGCAGGCTGGCACCTGCCTCAAACGGCGTGTATTTGACGTGAACGCCAGAAGTCGGTGATCCTCGCGCGTTGCTCCAACTGCACATCGGACGTGCTCGTCATCCACCGAACCAGGAAATCCGCATGAGCGTAAACGCCACTGCGAACACCCCAGAGCCGGCGCTGCCGGACTTCAAGACCACGCTGGGCCACCCGCGCCCGTTGTGGATGCTGTTCATGACCGAGTTCTGGGAGCGCTTTGCGTTCTATGGCATCCGCTGGGCCTTGGTGCTGTACATCGTCGCCCAGTTCTACAACGGCAGCGCTGCCGGTGAAGGCGACGCCAGCCGCATCTACGGCGCCTACCTGGCCCTGGTGTATGCCGCAGCGATCTTCGGTGGCTACGTGGCCGACCGGGTACTGGGTTACCAGCGATCGATCCTGACCGGCGCGATCATCATGGCCGCCGGCCTGTTCATGATCTCGCTGCCGCAGGAGCACATCTTCAAGCTCGGCCTGGCCACGATCATCGTCGGCAACGGCCTGTTCAAGCCCAACATCTCGACCATGGTCGGCAAGCTGTATGGCCTGAAGGACGAGCGCCGTGATTCGGGCTTCACCATCTTCTACATGGGCATCAACATCGGCGCGATGATCGCCCCGGTGCTGACCGAGTACCTGGCCCGCAAGGTCTTCGGTACCGACGCGATGCCGTCCTACAAGGTCGTGTTCATCGCCTCGGGCGTGGGCATGCTGATTTCGCTGGTGTGGTTCTACATCGGTCGTGCCGGCCTGAAGGGCATCGGTGCACCGCCGGCCGGCGCTGAAGGCTTCGGCCGCATCATCATGGTGCTGGCCGGTGCCGTGGTCGCCATCCCGGTCGCCTACTTCCTGCTGGCCACCGGCGCCACCGCACTGGCCTGGATCCTGGGCGCGATGTTCACCGCGCTGGCCATCCTGCTGCTGGTCGAGGGCATCCGCGAAGGCAAGGTGCAGCGCGACCGCGTGATCGCGATGCTGATCATCTTCGCCTTCAACGTGATGTTCTGGATGTTCTTCGAGCAGGCCGGCAGCTCGTTCACCTTCCTGGCCGAGAACATCGTCAACCGCCAGATGGGTGACTGGACCTTCCCGACCGCGTGGTTCCAGTCGGTCAACTCGGTGGCCATCATCACCCTGGCGCCGATCATCGCCTGGATCTGGGTGGCCCTGGGCCGCGCCAACCCGTCCATTCCGCGCAAGTTCGGCCTCGGCCTGCTGTTCAACGGCGCCGCCTTCGCCCTGCTGATGTACGCGCTGTCGCAGATGGTCGTGGACGGCAAGATCCCGTTCTGGACCCTGTTCATGGTCTACGTCATCCAGTCGGTGGGTGAGCTGTGCCTGTCGCCGATCGGCCTGTCGATGGTGACCAAGCTGGCCCCGGTGCGCCTGGTCGGCTTCGGCATGGGTGGCTGGTTCCTGTCCACCGGCATCGGCAACAACCTGTCGGGCATCTTCGCTGGCGTGGTCAGTGGTGAAGGCGGCATGACGGTCGAGTCGGCCCTGAAGGGGTATACCTTCGGGTTCTGGGCCCTGATCGGCTCCGGCGTGGTGCTGTTCCTGGTCGCCCCGCTGATCAACAAGCTGATGCACGGCGTCAAATGATGATGAGAGGGTAGTAGGCATGCGCAGCAAGCTCGGTGGTGCAGTGG
Source organism: Stenotrophomonas sp. 71799_Sma (assembly GCF_056482505.1). Classification (NCBI taxonomy): domain Bacteria; kingdom Pseudomonadati; phylum Pseudomonadota; class Gammaproteobacteria; order Lysobacterales; family Lysobacteraceae; genus Stenotrophomonas; species Stenotrophomonas sp. 71799_Sma. The sequence continues at coordinate 4,522,235 of NZ_CM151202.1, read as the reverse complement.
TGGTGGTCTGTGTGGCGCTGATCGGCGCCTGTTCCCAACCGCAACCGCCTGCCGCCGCCGAGCCTACGCAGCCTCTGGATACCCGACCCACCGAGCCACCGGTCGCTGACCCCAGCGAACCGGTGGCCTCGGGCAACACCCCGGTGGCGGCGGACATCGCCGCCATCGCAGGGCTCGGCGCGCAGTTCGACCCGGCCCGCAACCCCGCCGACGACCTGGCCACCGCCAAGGTGGAAGCCCAGCGCGGCAAGAAGCGCATCCTGCTCGAGGTCGGCAACGCCGCCTGCGAGCGCTGCCGGGCGCTGGACGAGGTGGTGGAAGGCAACGGCGACCTGCGCCGCTTCCGCGATGCCCACTACGTGTGGGTGAAGGTCAACGCCAGCGACGAACAGCCCAACACCGCTTTCTTCGCCCAGTTCCCGATGATGGAACGCGACTACCCGTACCTGCTGGTACTCGATGCCGATGGCGGACTGCTGGTGTCGCAGGCGACCGGCGAGCTGCGCAAGGGCGAAGCCTTCCAGCCCGCGCGCGTGACCGCGTTCCTCAAGCAGTGGGCACCTGACAAACCGGAATAGGGTAGTGCCGGCCGCTTCGGTGGATGCCGACCGCTGACCGCCACCCCCGTTGGGTGCCGACCGTTGGTCGGCACTGAGGCACATCCACGCGTGACGTGGGTCGATTGCGCGCGCCGTCACACTCTCTGAAACGGCGTCTCAACTTCATCGCACGTACGCCGTTACCGGCAAGGACCTCAGTCGACATCCCGTCGATGCAACCTTCCGGAACGCCCATGCACAGCGACCACGCCGAACGACTGCCCGAACCTGCCAGCGACCTGGCCGAGGCTGGGGCAGGCGAGGGCGTGACCCTGCCGCCGCAGGAGGCGTTGCTGGATGACGCCGGTACCGGCGAGGACACCGTTGAACTGGCACCGCCGCGTCACCGCCTGCCGCAGATCGCGCTGCCCGACAACGTGGTGCTGAAGGGGGCGGTGCAGAAACTGGTCGAGCAGAAATCACGGCTCGATGCATTGGCCGCCGACGGCCAGCTGGCCGGGCTGCTGCCGCCGGAATGGCAGGGCCAAGGCGTGCGTGCGATCGAACTGTCCACGTTCATCCAGGGCGTGCTGCCGTTCCTGCAACCCGGCGAACGTGGCGAAACCGCGCCCGCGCGCCTGCCGGTGCGCCACGTGCTGGGAGACGACAGCCGCTGGGGCTTGGAGGATGTCGCCGAACCGAAATCGCTGGCCTGGTACCTGGCCAGTGACGAACGCGCTACCGTCGGCAGCAAGGACGTGGCCGAGGCCTATCTGGTGGGTGCACTCGGTCTGGCGTGGATGCAGGAAGGGCGCAGCCGTCCTGGCTTCCTGCGCGCGATGGGCCAGGACAGCCTGGCCGCGGGGGTGACCATGCTCGGCTACCCGCCGGCCAACGAACTGGCGCTGTACAGCGTCACCGCGCACGGCCAGCCGCAGATCTGGTGCGTGCATGGCCGCCGCCGCATGCGCCCGCTGGTGGCGCCGTGGCTGAGCGTGCCGCTGCTGACCGCCTATGGCGTGCCGGCGCCGGTTGCGTGGCCGTCCAGTTTCCCGCCGGTGGAGGCGGTGGCCGAACTGCTGGCGACCGCACGGCAGGGGCGTGCGCTACCGGAGGTGGACCTGGGCAAGGTCGTGGCGAAAATCGCCGAAGACACCGCGTCTGACGCCTGGCAGCCGGTCAGCCTGCTGCAGCTCAACACCTGGTCACCGCGTTGGCACTTCTTCCTGGGCACCTTCGTCGGCCTGCCGTCGCTGCTGCTGGTGGCTGCTGCGCTGGCGCTGCCGGGCGCGGTCGAAGCGGCCACGGTTGCCGCATCGCTGGGCTTCGCCGGCGGTGCCATCGCTGCGCTGGCGGTGCCGTGGATCCATGCGCGGCGCAAGCATCTGAGCTGAAGCATGAGCGCCATCCACGCGCGGCGTGGATCTACAGGGGGCCGGGTGCCGCGGTCTGCAGCTTTTGCCGGGCCCGCTCCATGGCGGTCTGCAGTCTTTGCTTGAGGACCTTACGAGAGGGCAGCGTGGTCAGGTATTCCGCAACATGGATGCCTGAGCGATCCAGCTCCAGCAATTCGATCTGACCCGCCTTTTTCCCCGTGCAGAGGATGATGCCCAACGGCGCCTGCTCGCCGTCCTCACGTTCGTAGCGGTCCAGCCAGCGCAGGTAGAGTTCCATCTGCCCTTTATAGGCGGGCTTGAACTCGCCGATCTTCAGCTCGATAGCGATCAGCCTGCGCAGACGCCGGTTGTAGAACAGCAGGTCAAGGTGGAAGTCATCGCCGTCGATCTGGATGCGCTTCTGGCGGGCGACGAAACTGAAGCCCGTGCCAAGTTCGAGCAGGAAGCCCTGCATCTCGCGAAGGATCGCGCTTTCAAGGTCCTGCTCGTCCCAGCTGTCCTTCAGGCCAAGAAAATCCAGGACGTAGGGATCACGCAGTACCAGCCCTGGAGACAGCTGCTGGTTGCCACGCAGTGCCGCCAACTCATCGGCGATGGTCTGCTCGGGTTGACTGGAAAGCGCCGTGCGCTCGTACAACATCGAATCGATGCGCTGGCGCAGCATGCGCACACTCCAGCCCTCGGTGGCGGCCATCTGCGCATAGAAGTCACGCTTGAGCGGATCCGCCAGGGGGATCAGTGCGATGAAGTGGGTCCAGCTCAATTGTCGTATCAGCGATACGACAATCTGCTCGTCCGCAAATGCGGTGGAGAACTGCACCATCCGGCGCAGGCTCTTTTCACCGAAGGAGGTACCGAATTCGGTCGTCAGCGCCTTGGCTATCCGGGTGAAGACAAGCTCTCCGTAGCGGGCCCGTCGGCCCCTCAACTGATCAGCGTGGATGCGCCGCCCGATCCGCCAGTACAACAGCGTGAGCTCGCTGTTGATGGTTCTGTGCATCCTGTTGCGCGCCGCGCAGATCAGCTCTCTGAGATCGGCCAGCAATTTCTGGCCATGCGGCAGCGTTGAATGCGAGTCATCCATGAGGGGGCCCGTCCGATGTGGATCCATGGCCGGGCTGATACCCGTTGAACGTTTACCGTCAGGCCGCACACGTGAGCAGTCCAATAGGAGAATTCACTGGATCAGCCCGTTTCGATACACCAGCCTGGCGGAAACGGGCCGTATCGGGCCAATGCGGAAATGTCGCCGGGCGAGGGCGACACTTCAGGACGGGATCTGCGGGGGGGGAATGCGTCCGATGGCATCGTTTGCGGTCGGTCCGCAGTCCGCCAAAGAGCGGGTCCCGTCAGATCAAAGGGGGCGGACGACAATCGCCCAGCCACTGTTCCGCTGCCGGTCGGGGTCGGAACCCGCGATCTGGGGGCCAAAACGACTTAATCCCCTCCGTCCCCTTTTTCTCTTTCAGACCCCTTCGCCCATCCGCTCCAGGCCTTCGCCGGCCAGGCGAAGGATCAGTCTTTCCAGCACCTGCTCTTCCTCTTCGCTCAGCACCGACATCAGTTTGCGGGTGATCTCGATCACCATCGGCGCGATGGTCTCGTACACCTCGAAGCCGGCCGCCGACAGCGCCAGCACCGAGCGGCGGCGGTCGTCGCCGTGGGTCTCGCGCTTGATGAAGCCGCGCTCCAGCAGGCGCGCCACGGCACGGCTGACCGCCACCTTGTCCATCGCCGTGCGGTCGGAGACCTCGCTGGCCGAGGAGCCCGGGTACAGCGCCAGGATGGTGATCACCCGCCACTCGGGAATCGCCAGACCGTAACGATCGCCGTATAGCTTGGCGATGTTGCCGCTGACCCGGTTGGACAGCACGCTCAGCCGGTACGGCAGGAACTGTTCCAGGTCGAGCAGGACGTGCGAGGAACGCAGGCGGGTCGAAACGGGATCGGCGGGGCTCATGTTGCGGTGCACCTTGCTGGTGGTTTCAAGTGTAACTATAAGGGGTAGGTCCAGACCCTGCATTCTCGCCGGGTCCCTACCTGCCCGCACCTGGTTTGTACCGATGCGGTACCGATTCGGAGCCACGCCATGAATACCGCAGTCCCGACCGCCTCGCACCCCAACCCCGGCATGCAGGTCACCACCTTCGAGAACCCGATGGGCATCGACGGCTTCGAGTTCGTCGAATTCGCCGCCCCGGCCGGCCGTGGCCAGGAGCTGCACGAGTACTTCCGGAAGATGGGCTTCAGCGCGGTGCTCAAGCACAAGCAGCGTCCGATTACCGTCTATCGCCAGGGCGACGTCAACTTCCTGGTCAACGAAGACCCCGATTCGTTCGCCTCGGACTTCGCCGAAAAGCACGGCCCGTGCGCCTGCGGCTTCGCCATCCGCTTCAAGAAGCCGGGCCAGGAGGTCTACCAGACCGCGCTGGGCAACGGCGCCGAAGCCATCGCCTTCAAGCCGGACAGCAAGGCGGTCAACGCGCCGGTCATCAAGGGCATCGGCGACTGCATGCTGTACCTGGTCGACCGCTACGGCAGCGCTGGCAGCATCTTCGACGGCGACTACGAGCCGATCGCCGGTGCCGACCTGCACCCGGTGGGCTTCGGCCTGACCTTCATCGACCACCTGACCCACAACCTGTACTTCGGCAACATGCAGCAGTGGTCGGACTACTACGAACGCCTGTTCAACTTCCGCGAGATCCGCTACTTCGACATCAAGGGCCTGAAGACCGGCCTGGTGTCCAAGGCGATGACCGCGCCGGACGGCATCGTGCGCATTCCGCTGAATGAATCGTCCGACCCGAAGAGCCAGATCAACGAGTACCTGGACGCGTACAAGGGCGAAGGCATCCAGCACATCGCCTGCTTCACCGAGAACATCTACGAGACCGTCGAAGCGATGCGTGCGCAGGGCGTGGACTTCCTCGACACGCCGGAGACCTACTTCGACGTGATCGATCAGCGCGTGCCGAACCACGGTGAAGACGTGGCGCGCCTGGCCAAGAACAAGATCCTGATCGACGCTGATCCGGAAACCCACCAGCGCAAGCTGCTGCAGATCTTCACCCAGAACTGCATCGGCCCGATCTTCTTCGAGATCATCCAGCGCAAGGGCAACGAAGGCTTCGGCGAAGGCAACTTCACCGCGCTGTTCGAAAGCATCGAGCGCGATCAGATCCGCCGCGGCGTGCTGTAACGTTCAACGGTAGCGCCGGGTCATGCCCGGCGCCTGCTCATCTGTAGAGCCGAGCCATGCTCGGCTGCTTCCCGTTCCGGTCTCGCCGTTCTTCAGGAGCCCCCATGTCCACCGCCATCACCACCCGCGGCTACCAGTCCGGTTTCGGCAACGAATTCGCCACCGAGGCCGTCGCCGGCGCGCTGCCGGTCGGGCAGAACTCGCCGCAGAAGGTGGCCCACGGCCTGTACGCCGAACAGCTGACCGGCACCGCCTTCACCGCGCCGCGCGGCAGCAACCGCCGCAGCTGGCTGTACCGGATCCGCCCGGCGGTGACCCATGGCGAATTCACGCCGTTCGCGCAGTCGCAGCTGCAGTGTGATTTCGGCGCTCAGCCTGCTTCGCCGAACCAGCTGCGCTGGAGCCCGCTGCCGCTGCCGGAACTGCCGACCGACTTCGTCGAGGGCCTGTACACGATGGGCGGCAACGGCTCGCCCGATGCGCATGCCGGCGTGGGCATCCACCTCTACGCCGCCAACCGCGACATGGTCGGCCGCTACTTCTACGATGCCGATGGCGAGCTGCTGATCGTGCCGCAGCTGGGCGGCCTGCGCCTGCTGACCGAGCTGGGCGTGATCGAGATCGAGCCGCAGCAGATCGCGGTGATCCCGCGCGGCGTGCGCTTCCGCGTCGAACTGCCCGATGGCCCGAGCCGCGGCTATATCTGCGAAAACTACGGTGCGCTGCTGAAACTGCCGGACCTCGGTCCGATCGGGTCCAACGGCCTGGCCAACCCGCGCGACTTCGAAACCCCGCACGCGGCGTTCGAGGATGTCGACGGTGATTTCGAACTGATCGCCAAGTTCGAGGGCCGCCTGTGGCGTGCGCCGATCGACCATTCGCCGCTGGACGTGGTGGCCTGGCATGGCAATTACGCGCCGTACCGCTACGACCTGCGCCGCTTCAACACCATCGGTTCGATCAGCTACGACCACCCGGATCCGTCGATCTTCCTGGTGCTGCATTCGCCCAGCGACACGCCCGGCACCAGCAACATGGACTTCGCGATCTTCCCGCCACGCTGGCTGGTGGCGCAGAACACGTTCCGTCCGCCGTGGTTCCATCGCAACATCGCCAGCGAGTTCATGGGCCTGGTGCATGGCGCCTACGATGCCAAGGCAGAGGGCTTCGTGCCGGGTGGCGCGTCGCTGCACAACTGCATGAGCGGCCACGGCCCGGACGCGCCGACCTTCGACAAGGCTTCCAATGCGGACCTGTCCAAGGCCGATGTGATCAAGGACACGATGGCCTTCATGTTCGAGACCCGCGCGGTGATCCGCCCGACCGCACAGGCGCTGGCCGCCGGCCATCGCCAGGGCGATTACCAGCAGTGCTGGAACGGCCTGCGCAACAACTTCCGGTCGTCCCGCTAGCTTGGTGGGTGCCGACCTTGGTCGGCACGGATCCTGATCGCATCCACGCCATGCGTGAATGTTCTCCGCCGGAACCTGCGCTTACGCCACCTCGACGAACGCGTCGCAGTGCTCCAGCGGCAGCGCTTCCAGCAGGCGTTGGCGCACGCGCTGGCAGTAGCCCTCCGAGGTCAGCCCGGGCAGCAACTGCATGGCCGAGTGCAGCACCTGCAGTACTTCACTTTCGGCGCGTGCCTGCTGCAGGTCGCGGAACAGCGCCGCCGCCTGCGGATGGCGCTGCATTTCCAGGATGCCCAGCACGTAGATGCGCGCAGCTACCAGCGAGCGGCGGCGCTCCACTGCGGTGGCCGGAGTTGCCGCAGGTGCCGCGGCTGGTGGTGCGGGCGGAACCGGCGCTGCCGCGGGTGCCGGCGACGGCGGTGCGGCCGTGGCGGCAGTACCGGTGCTCAGGTACCCCGCCTGTACAAGCTGGATGACCATCGCAGGTGCGTCCTGGCCGAGCAGGCCGGTCAGGTCGGCAATGGTGCGCTGGCCGTCGCACAGGATCAGCAGCCGGCGCTGGCGCATGTCCAGCGGCGCGCGGTGGGCCTGCAGCGCGGTTCGGGCGAGATCGGTCTTGCGCGGTTGCATGGAAGGGACGGCCAGGTCGGTGCTCGCCGAGCCTGAACGAAGGCGATGAAACCGCGATGACAATGCAGCGCCTGCACACAGGATGGGCTAGCGTGCAGCCACCTTCGTGCCAGGGAACCGCACCGATGAAGCACCTTCCGCTTGCTGGTCTGTTGCTCCTTTCGCTCACCGCCTGCAGTGCTGGCTCCGACAGGCAGGGGGCGGCCGGCAGCGGCAGCGATACCCCGGCCGAAACCGCCTCGGCTACCGGGCCCGCGCAGTCGACGGATCCTGATCTGGCAGCCCGTCCAGCCAATGACCGCCGCGAGGACAGTCCCGCGCACCTGGAGGGCTTCGCCGGCGCGAAGCTGGGCGCCGGCATCGCTGAGGTCCGCAGTGGCTTCGGCGCGCCGTTGCAGGGGCTGGGCACCGATGCCAGTGGCAAACCGCTGCCGGCCGACGACAGCAACGATGGCTGCTATTTCCTGCGACCGCAGAATGCCGAAGACCCCCGCCTGATGATCGAAGGCCGCAAGCTGGTGCGCTACGACGTGCGCAGCGCAGCCATCACCGCACCAGGTGGCGGCAAGGTCGGCATGACCCTGGGTGAGCTGCAGGTGCTTTACCCCGAGCGCGCTGACGTCGGCCCCGACAAGTACGACGAGAAGGCCCAGCACCTGCGCGTGCGTCCGGCGCAGGAGGGTGGGGCGGTGATCGATTTCGCACTCGGTGCGGACGGCCGGGTCGGTGCGTGGAGGGTCGGGCAGACCCCGCAGGTCGATTATGTGGAAGGCTGTGGCTGATCCTTGATCCACGGCCCAGCCATGCGCGCGGGGCCAGCGTAGAATCGCGCCACGACCGCAGGGGGAGTGCTCGATGATCGCCATTGCCATTGCCTGGTTCCTGCTCGGCCTGCTGCTGCTGGCGCTGGGCGGGGACTCCATCGTCAAGGCCGTGTCCGGCTTGGCGCAACGCTTCGGGGCCAGTCCGTTCACGGCTGGTCTGTTGCTGCTCGGCGTGACCACTTCGCTGCCGGAACTGGCGGTCAACGCGCGCGCGCTGGCGGTCGGTCAGCCGGAGCTGGCGCTGGGCAACGCGGTGGGCAGCAGCATCGTCAACCTGGGCCTGACCCTGGCCGTGGCGGCCATGGCTGCGCCACTGCTGCTGCGCGCGCGCCTGCAGACGGTGCTGTGGTGGTCGCTGCTGGCGGCCGGCGTGCTGCTGATCCTGTTCGGTCTTGATGGTGGCCTGGCACGCTGGGAGGGCGGCGTGCTGCTGGCCGGCTTCATCGTGGTGCAGGTGCTGCTGCTGCGCCGTGGTCGCAGCGAGAGTGCGGAGGTGCAGGCAGCCATCGCCGAGTCCGCACTGAGCCGAACCAGCCTGCCGTTGAATGTACTGCGGGTGCTGATCGCCGCGCTGGCCCTGTACTGGGGCGCACGCCTGGTGGTGGGGGCCGCAGCGGACTTCGGTACTGCACTGGGTTGGACACCGCTACTGGTCGGTCTGCTGCCGGTCGCGATCGGTACCGCGCTGCCGGAGGTGGCAACCGCGATTGCTGCCGCACGCCGTGGTCATGGCGACATGGTGCTGGGCCACGTGCTGGGTTCCAGCGTGGTCAACCTGTTGCTGGTGATTGGTGCGATGGCCGTACTGCAGCCGCTGGCGCTGCCGGCCTCGTTCGTGCGCCTGGAATTGCCGGCGCTGCTGGCCTTCGCACTGGTGCTGTACCCCATGCTGCGCGGCGACCTGAAGATCAGCCGCGGCGAAGGCGCGATCCTGCTGGTCGCGTTCGCGGGCTGGTTCGTGCTGGAGCTGCTGCTGGTGGGCGCACCGGCGTTGTAGATCCACGCCATGCGTGGATGCGGTTGGTTCCGTGCCGACCAAGGTCGGCACCTACCGGTCACCTCGCCGATGATGCGGTAGCTGCCAACCTTGGTTGGCACTCAGGGAAACAAAGCGCCGACCAAGGTCGGCCTCTACCGGGCATTGCAGTCGGTAGATCCACGCCACGCGTGGATGCGGTTGGCTCCGTGCCGACCAACGGTCGGCACCCACCGGTCAACCCGCCGATGATGCGGTAGCTGCCAACCTCGGTTGGCACTCAGGGAAACAAAGCGCCGACCAAGGTCGGCGTCTACCGGGCATTGTGGTCGGTAGATCCACGCCACGCGTGGATGCGGTTGGCTCCGTGCCGACCAACGGTCGGCACCCACCGGTCAACCCACCGATCACCCGGTAGCTGCCAACCTTGGTTGGCACTCAGGGAAACAAAGCGCCGACCAAGGTCGGCCGCCACCGGGCATTGCGGTCGGTAGATCCACGCCATGCGTGGATGCGGTTGGCTCCGTGCTGACCAACGGTCGGCACCCACCGGTCCACCCACCGATGATGCGGTAGCTGCCAACCTTGGTTGGCACTCAGGGAAACAAAGCGCCGACCAAGGTCGGTCGCTACCGGATTCACCGGTTCTGCGTGGTTTCTTCTTCCCGCACCGGTTCCGGCGGCGGCAGCTGCTCTTCAGCAGCCGGCTCGTTGCCGGGCAGGCTGGGGCGGGTTTCCATCAGCAGCGACAGCGCGGCCTTGGCCATCATGTGCGCGCTGATCGGTGCGGTGATGAACAGGAACACGGTGATCAGCAGCTCGCGCGGCTGCGGGTCCTGGCCGAGAAAGATGTGGTAGCACACCGAGCACACCAGCACGCAGCCCACGCCCAGCGTGCTGGCCTTGGTCGGTGCGTGCAGCCGCTTGAAGAACGTGGACAGCTTCACCAGGCCCAATGCACCGACCAGGATGAAGAAGCAGCCGAACAGCAGCAGGATCGACAGGCCGATCTGGATCGCGGTGATCATTCGACGATGTCCCGGCGCAGCACGAACTTGCTCAGCACCACGGTGCTGCCGAAGCCGAGCATGGCGATGATCAGCGCCGCCTCGAAGTAGATCGGCGAGTTGAGGTACATGCCGAACAGCATCAGCTCGGCGATCGCGGTCACCGACAGCGTGTCCAGCGCGAGGATGCGGTCGGGCACGGTCGGCCCGCGCAGCAGGCGCCAGGTGGCCAGCAGCATGGCCAGGCCGACCACGTGCATGCACACCACCAGGGTGGTCTGGATGACTTCAAAACCGGTCATGGGAAGATCTCCATCAACGGCGCCTCGTAACGGCGCTTGATCGTATCGATCAGGTCCTGTGGGTCCTCCAGGTGCAGCACGTGCACCAGCAGGAACTTGCGGTCGTCACTGAGCGCGGCCGAGACCGTGCCCGGGGTCAGCGTGATCATGCTGGTCAGCGCGGCGATGCCGTGGATGTTGGCGATGTCCAGCGGCAGCCAGATGAAGCCCGGATGGATGTTCTTCTCCGGGCCCAGCACCTGCACGGCGACGCGGATGTTGGACATCAGGATGTCCCACAGGGTCACGCACAGCAGCTTGGGCAGCGGGCGCAGGGTACCGATGCGGGCGAACTCGCGGTCCAGGCGCGCGGCGAACAGCGGCACCACCACGCCCAGCACCAGCCCCAGCACGAACTGGCCGAGGGTGAAGCTGTCGGACATCAGCAGCCAGAACGCCACCACCATGATGCTGAGCATCGGCGAGGGAATGACGCGACGGAACAGGGAGCGCTGGGCGGTCATGGCTGGCGGATCTCCGGCGTGGTCGCGCGCAACTGCTGCACGTACTCGCTGGGGTGCAGCAGCTGTGCGGCGGTGGCGTCGGTGTAGCGCATCAGTGGCGCGGCGGCCAGTGTCATGCCGATGCCGTAGGCCAGCAGGATGCAGGCCGCGTACAGCTCGACCCGGCGCAGGCGTGCCTTGCGCGGCTTCGGTGCATCGGCCTCGACCGGCGGCACGCGCCAGAACAGGCGGATGCCGCCACGGGTCAGGCCCATGATCACCAGCAGGCTGCTTACCAGCACTGCCGTCCACACCGGGGCGGTGTACTGCGCCGGCATGCCGGCCAGCAGTGCGGCCTTGGCCAGGAAGCCGGACAGCGGCGGCAGGCCGGCCACGGACACCGCGCCGATCAGGAACAGCACCGCCGGCGTTTCCTTGCCCGGCATCGGCGCGACCACTTCCTTGCGGTCGCTGGCGCCACCGCGGCGGCGGCGGATCAGGTCGGCAATCAGGAACAGTGCGGCGGCGACGAAGCTGCTGTGTGGCAGGTAGTACAGGCCGGCGGACAGCACCTGCGGCGTGCCTACCGAGAAGGCGATGAACAGCGTGGCCGCCGAGACGATTACCAGATACGAGATCAGCACGCGCAGGCGGGTCGCGGCCAGCGCACCGAGGCCGCCAAGCACCAGCGTTGCCACGCCGGCCCACAGCAGCCAGTCGCGGCCATAGCCGGCCATCGCACCGGCATCGTCGCCGAACCACAGCATCTGGATGCGCAGCACCGAGTACAGGCCGACCTTGGTCATGATCGCGAACAGGGCGGCCACGGCGGCCGGTGCGCGCGAATAGGCTTCCGGCAGCCACAGGTACAGCGGCATCAGTGCAGCCTTGGCGCAGAACACCAGCAGCAACAGGCCCATCGTGGCCTTTACCAGCGTCAGCTGCGCCGGCGGCACCTCGGCAATGCGCTGCGACAGCTCGGCCATGTTCAGCGAGCCCAGCGAGGCGTACAGCAGGCCCAGTGCGATCAGGAACAGGGTCGAGGCGGTGACGTTGAACACCACGTAGTGCAGGCCGATGCGCATGCGCAGGCCGCGGCCGCCACTGAGCAGCAGGCCGTAGGAGGCGATCAGCATCACCTCGAAGAACACGAACAGGTTGAAGATGTCGCCGGTCAGGAATGCGCCATTCAGGCCGACCAGCTGGAACTGGAACAGTGCATGGAAGTGTGGTGCGCGACGGTCCCAGCCCGAGCAGGCATGCAGCAGGCAGGGAATGGCCAGCAGCAGGGTGGTCAGCAGCATCCACGCCGACAGCCGGTCGGCCACCAGCGCGATGCCCAGACGCGACGGCCAGTCGCCGAGCAGGTAGACGTTGATCTCACCAGTGGCGGTGGCGGCAAACAGCAGGCCCACCGCCAGCGCCAGCGCCGACAGGGCAGTCCAGGCCACCGCGCGCTGCACCTTGGGGCCATACCGGCGGTGTTCGACGAACAGCGACAGTGCAGCACCCAGCAGCGGAATCAGGATGGGCAGGATCACCAGGTGGTTCATGCGCGGTCCTCTCCCTGGCGCGGCAGCATGCGCTCATCCTGCAGGTCGTCATCCGGCTCGTGGGCGTCCACATGATCGCTGTGGTTGTCGCTGCGGCTGCGCATGGCCAGCACGATGCTGACCGCGGTCATCGCGAAGGCGATCACGATCGCGGTCAGCACCAGCGCCTGTGGCAGCGGATCGGTGTAGTTGCCCAGGTGACTGTCCACGCCTTCCTGCAGCACCGGTGCCTTGCCCAGCACCACGCGGCCACCGGCGAAGATCAGCAGGTTGGTGGCGTAGGACAGGAAGGTCATGCCGAGGATCACATCGAAGCTGCGCGCACGCAGCAGCAGGTAGATGCCGATGGCGGTCAGTACGCCGATCGCGGTAGCCAGGGCCAGTTCCATCAGTGCATCTCCCCGGTGCGTGCCGAACGGCGTTGCAGGTCGATCTCACCCTTGCGGGCAGTGCGGGTACGCGACGGCTTGATCGTGCCCATCATCGACAGCATCAGCATGGCGCCACCGAACACCACCAGATAGACGCCGATGTCGAAGCCGATCGCACTCGCCAGCGGCACGTCGCCGATCAGCGGCAGGTGCAGGTCGAGGTGGCCGCTGGTCAGGAACGGCACGCCGAACAGCATCGACGCGCTGCCGCTGAGCAGGGCGATCAACAGGCCCATGCCGATGCAGCGGATGTAGTCGAAGCCGAAGCGCGACTCCACCGACGCGGTGCCCTGGATCACGTACTGGATCAGCAGCGGCACCGCCAGCACCAGGCCGGCGATGAAGCCACCGCCCGGCGCGTTGTGGCCGCGCAGGAACAGGAAGATCGATACGGTCAGGGTCAGCGGGAACATGATCTGCGCCAGGTCGGCCGGCACCGGCAGCTTGATCGGTGGGCCGGGCATGATCTGCTCCGGCGCCATCCGCGTGCGACGCAGCAGCGCATGCACCACCAGTGCGGCGATGCCGAACACGGTGATCTCGCCGAAGGTATCGAAGCCGCGGAAGTCGACCAGGATCACGTTGACCACATTCTGGCCGTAGGCCTCGGGCAGGGCACGGGCGAGCAGCTCGCCGGCCATGGTGTTCGGCGGCAGCGTCATCGCCGAATAGGCCAGCGCACCCAGGCCGGCGCCGGCGATGATCGCGATCACCGCATCGCGGCGCTTGCGCCAGCGCGGCCGCTCCGGCCCGGACTGCGCGGGCAGGTAGTTCATGCCCAGCAGCATCAGCACCAGGGTCACCATCTCCACCAGCAGCTGGGTCAGCGCCAGGTCCGGTGCGGACAGGAACACGAAGGTCAGCGCCACCATCAGGCCAACGCCGCCGACCAGCAGCACCGCCAGCAGGCGCTGCTTGTAGACACGGAGGGTGGCAACGGCGCAGGCCATCATCACCAGCCACAGCACCCAGCCCAGCAGCGGGATCGGCTGCGGCGCGGTCCAGTTCGGCGAGGCCGGGTTGGCCACGAACGGCGCGGCGGCGACCGCGATCGCCACCAGCACCAGGCCCAGCAGCATGCGCTGCAGGCTGCCATTGGCGATGCCGTTGGTCAGGCGCATGGCCAGCGCGGAAAGGGCATCCAGCTGCGCATGGAACACGTTGCGGCCGGTGGTGCGGGTTTCCACCCCGTGCAGGTTGATCAGCTTGCGCAGGCCGAAGTACAGCGCCACGCCACCGACCACGCCGATCGCGCTCATCGCCAGCGGCAGGTTGAAGCCGTGCCATACGGCCAGGCTGTACTCGGGCATGGCGTTGCCGAGGATCGAGGCCGCAGCGGCATGCAGCACTGGCGCCACGGTCAGTGCCGGGGCGATGCCCACCGCCACGCAGATCACCACCAGCAGTTCCACCGGCACCTTCATCCAGCGCGGCGGCTCATGCGGCACGCGGTCGAGGTCGTGCGGGCCGGGGCCGAAGAAGGTGTCGTGCACGAAGCGCAGGCTGTAGGCCACGCCGAACACACCGGCCAGCAGCGCCGCGATCGATACGGCCGTGCGCATCGCGCCCGGGCCGCCACCGGCGGTCAGCGCTTCGGCGAACAGCATTTCCTTGGACAGGAAGCCGTTGAGCAACGGGATGCCGGCCATCGCCAGCGAGGCGATGATCGCCAGCGCGCTGGTGAATGGCATCAGTTTGCGCAGGCCACCCAGCTTGCGCATGTCACGGGTGCCGGTTTCGTGGTCGATGATGCCGGCGGCCATGAACAGCGAGGCCTTGAAGGTGGCGTGGTTGAGGATGTGGAACACGCCGGCCACCACCGCCATCGGCGTGGACAGGCCGAACAGCAGGGTGATCAGGCCCAGATGGGAAATGGTCGAGTACGCCAGCAGGCCTTTCAGGTCGTGCTGGAAGATCGCGTTCCAGGCGCCGATCAGCAGGGTCAGCGCGCCGATGCCGCTGACCGTGTAGAAGAACAGGTCGCTGCCGGCCAGTGCCGGGTGCAGCCGCGCCAGCAGGAACACACCGGCCTTCACCATGGTGGCCGAGTGCAGGTAGGCAGAGACCGGGGTCGGCGCCGCCATCGCGTGCGGCAGCCAGAAGTGGAACGGGAACTGCGCGCTCTTGGTGAAGATGCCGGCCAGCACCAGGAACAGTGCGTACGGGTACAGCGCGCTGGCGCGGATCTGCTCGCCGGCGGCCAGCACCACGTCCAGGTCGAAGCTGCCGACGATGCGGCCGATCAGCAGCACGCCACCGAGCAGGGCCAGGCCACCGCCGCCGGTGATCACCAGCGCCATGCGTGCGCCTTCGCGGGCGTCCTGGCGGTGCGACCAGAAGCCGATCAGCAGGAACGAGCTGATGCTGGTCATTTCCCAGAAGATCATCAGCAACAGCAGGTTGCCCGACAGCACCATGCCCAGCATGGCGCCCATGAACAGCAGCAGGTAGCAGTAGAAGCGGTGGGCGTTGTCCTGCTGGCTCAGGTAGTAGCGCGCATACAGCACCACCAGCGCGCCGATGCCGAGCACCAGCCCGGCGAACATCCAGGCCAGGCCGTCCAGGCGCAGGGTGAAGTCCAGGCCGATCTGCGGCAGCCAGGGCACCAGGGTGCGGACCACCTGGCCATCGAGCACCGACGGGGTCAGCCAGCCGAGGATGGCCAGCCCGCCCAACGGCGCCAGCGCCGCCAGCCAGGCAGCAGTCGAGCGCGAACTACGGGGGAAGGCCGCAACAGCCGCTGCCATCAGGAACGGCAGGGCCAGCAGCAGGGGCAGGCTGGGGAGCATGCAGGGAATCCATGATTCACGAGCAGGTCAGGGAGGATAACAGGCTGCGAAATGTCGCCGAAACCCATCGAACAGCGATCAATTGCATGTAACGTCCGCTGATTCATTTTTTCTGCAGCGCAGCATCACGTTGCTGCGGTCCCTCCGCGGTTGCTCTCGGGGGACACCCTACGCCGACGCAGGGAGACCGCAGGCCCTGTCGCACAGGGGCTGCCGTCGACGGGCGGGAGGTGGGGAACGGATCACCGGTGCAGGCTGGCAGGGCCGTCGTGGAGTGCGGGTGACGGAATCTGCCCGTTCAGGAAACGAGGGGCAGCGTCGGCCACGGGCAGGTCAGTAGCGCCAGTCGAGCTTGCGGTAGAACTTGGCCATCACCCAGGCCGGGCCGATCAGCAGGTAGGTCAGGTCGGTCAGGAAGCTGGGCTTGCGGCCCTCGAACTTGTGACCGATGAACTGCGCGATCCAGGCCACCACGAATACGCCCACCGCCAGCCAGAACAGGTTATGCAGGCCGATCTCGGCCTCCAGCAGCCTGCACAGGCAGCCGAATACGAAGAACTGGATGAGCATGCCGATGCCCAGCGGGCGCGACAGCTTGTTGTAGAAGCACCAGGCGCTGAACATCGCGAACGCCGACCAGATGCCGTACTGGAACCAGGTGATCAGCGGCGGCAGGCACCACAGCAGGGCCACCACCGACCACAGGATCGCCGGCACCGCCACCACGTGGATGCGCTGGTTGATCAGATTGCGGTGGTCGTCGGAGTAGCTGGCGAAATAGCGGTCGATCGGCCGCGCAAGCTCGGTGGATGTCTGCATGCTGCGTTGCTTCCTCGGACAACGGTAGTGCCGGCCGCTGGCCGGCAATCCAGAGCATAGCCGAGTTCGCGAGGTTGCCGGCCAGCGGCCGGCACTACCCCCAGGCAACCGTCAGTAGAGCCAGGCCATGCCTGGCTGCAGGCTTGCGAGGCTGCCGGCCAGCGGCCGGCACTACCCCCAGGCAACCGTCAGTAGAGCCAGGCCATGCCTGGCTGCAGGCTTGCGAGGCTGCCGGCCAGCGGCCGGCACTACCCCCAGGCAACCGGCAGTAGAGCCAGGCCATGCCTGGCTGCAGGTTCGCGAGGTTGCCGGCCAGCGGCCGGCACTACCCCCAGGCAACCGTCAGTAGAGCCAGGCCATGCCTGGCTGCAGGTTCGCGAGGTTGCCGGCCAGCGGCCGGCACCACCCCAGGCAACCGGCAGTAGAGCCAGGCCATGCCTGGCTGCAGGTTCGCGAGGTTGCCGGCCAGCGGCCGGCACTACCGCATTCAGAACGCCCCCAGCCAGACCGGCGGGGGGCGCAGGGCATCAGTCGACGCTGATCCCGGCCAGGCGCTGCAGCGCCTCGGCGTACTTGGCGCGGGTGCGCTCGATGATCTCGGCCGGGATGGTCGGGCCCGGGGCGGTCTTGCCCCAGTCCAGCGTCTCCAGGTAATCGCGCACGAACTGCTTGTCGTAGCTCGGCGGGCTGGTGCCCACTTCGTACTCGTCGGCCGGCCAGTAACGCGAGGAATCCGGCGTCAGCATCTCGTCCATGATGTACAGGCGGCCATCGGCGTCGGTACCGAACTCGAACTTGGTATCGGCCAGGATGATGCCGCGCTCGCGGGCGTATTCGGCGGCGAACTTGTAGATGCGCAGGGTGGCATCGCGCACGCGCTCGGCCATCTCGGCACCGACCTGCTTCACCATCGCATCGAAATCGATGTTCTCGTCATGGTCGCCCACGGCGGCCTTGGTCGAGGGGGTGAAGATCGGCTCGGGCAGCTGCTCGGCCTGGCGCAGGCCGTCGGGCAGGTCGATGCCGCTGACCTTGCCGGTGCGCTGGTAGTCCTTCCAGCCGCTGCCGATCAGGTAGCCGCGGGCGATCGCTTCCACCGGCACCGGCTTCAGCTTGCGGGTGACCACCGCGCGCTTGGCGTACAGGGCCGGGTCCACGCCTTCGGGCAGCACGCTGGCCACGTCGATGCCGGTCAGGTGGTTGGGCATCAGGTGCGCGGTCTTGGCGAACCAGAAGTTGGAGACCTGGCAGAGCATCTCGCCCTTGCCCGGAATCGGGTCGGGCAGGACCACGTCGAACGCCGACAGGCGATCGGTGGCCACCATCAGCAGGTAGTCGCCCGGCGGGGTCCCTGCTGGCAGCCGCTCGCGCGGGATATCGAACACATCACGCACCTTGCCGCGATGGCGCAAGGGCAGGCCGGGGAGATCGGATTGCAACAGCGTGGTTGGCACGGGCACTCCTGGGGCGTTGTCGATACGGCTGCTGCCCAACGGACCCGGCGGGCCCGCTGACCAGCGGGCGGCCTAGTGTAAAGCCGTCCGGGCCCGCTGTGACGTAAAATGAGCGTCCATTTCGTCGGCCGACCCCGGAGCGCCATGCGCTGGTACGGAAAACTGCTCGGATTCATCGCCGGCGCCCTGCTGTTCCGGCCCAATCCGTTGTTTGGCGCGGTGGTCGGCCTGTTGATCGGCCATGCCTTCGATTCGGACTGGTTCCGCCTGAACAAGGAGAACCCGTACCGGGAGCTGGGGCTGACCTCCGAGGCCACCGATGCCGAGGTCGAGCGCGCCTACCGCAAGCTGATCTCGCAGTACCACCCCGACAAGCTCGGCGGCGCCGCCCCCGAGCTGCAGCAGCAGGCCGAGCAGAAGTCGCGGCGGATCAATGCCGCCTACGACCGCATCAAGACCCTGCGCAAGCGCTGACCCTCTTTCCTACCGTTGCAAGGCCCGGCCATGTCCAACTGCCTCATCGCCCCCTCCATCCTGTCCGCCAACTTCGCCCGCCTCGGCGAGGAAGTCGACAACGTCCTCGCCGCCGGCGCGGACTGGGTCCACTTCGACGTGATGGACAACCATTACGTGCCGAACCTGACCATCGGCCCGATGGTCTGCCAGGCGCTGCGCAAGCACGGCGTGACCGCGCCGATCGACGTGCACCTGATGGTCGAGCCGGTGGACCGCATCATCCCGGACTTCGCCGAAGCCGGTGCCACCTACATCAGCTTCCACCCGGAAGCGAGCCGCCACGTGCACCGCACCATCCAGCTGATCCGCTCGCTGGGCTGCAAGCCGGGCATCGTGCTCAATCCGGCCACCCCGGTGGACATCCTCGACTGGGTGCTGGACGACCTGGACCTGGTGCTGCTGATGTCGGTCAACCCGGGCTTCGGCGGCCAGGCCTTCATTCCCTCGGCGCTGGACAAGCTGCGCGTGGTGCGCAAGATGATCGATGCCAGCGGCAAGGACATCCGCCTGGAGATCGACGGCGGCGTGAAGGCCGACAACATCGGCGAGATCGCCGCTGCCGGCGCCGACACCTTCGTCGCCGGTTCGGCCATCTTCAACGCCAAGACCAGCTACCAGGACGTGATCGCGCAGATGCGCGCGAATGTCGCTGCGGCACGCTGACAAAAAAGGGACGGAGGGGATTAAGCTCGCCTGATTCCCTCCGTCTCCCTTTTCCGCCCATGGCTCTGTTGAACATCCGTCCGGCCACTGTGGCCGATGCCGGTCTGATCCTGCATTTCATCCGCGAACTGGCCATCTACGAGAAGGCCGAGCATTCGGTGCAGACCGACGAGATCGGCATCGCCGAAAGCTTGTTCGGTGCCGATGCCACGGCCCGCGCGCTGATCTGCGAAGTCGACGGCGAAGCGATCGGCTATGCGGTGTATTTCTACAACTACTCCACCTGGTTGGGCCGCAAGGGCATCTACCTGGAAGACCTGTATGTCAGCCAGGAAAAGCGCGGCGCCGGTGCCGGCAAGGCGCTGCTGAAGTACATCGCACGCCAGGCCGTGGCCGAAGGTTGCAGTCGTTTCGAATGGTCGGTGCTGGACTGGAATACCCCGGCCATCGAGTTCTACACCGCCGCTGGCGCCACGCCGCAGGACGAGTGGACCGTGTACCGGCTGCAGGGCCAGGCATTGCACGATTTCGCCAACGGTTGAGGCGAAGTGCATCCACGCATGGCGTGGATCTACCCACCTGGTGTGCGCGAACCGCAACCCGGTGTGTGCGAACCGCAGCCCGGTGTGCGCGAACCGCAACCCGGTGGGTGCGAACCTTGGTTCGCACTCCCTACGCACCAAAAAAAAAGCCACGCCAATCACTGGCGTGGCCTCGCTGCATGCGTGGGAGGCTGATCCTGCCTCCATCCGTCGTCCCTGCTATGGCCTTCCATTCTCCAGCAGCTGAATGACACCTGCGTGACATTCACTGCGGACAAACGGCGCATTGCTAGCCTGTGCCACCCCCGTCCTGGAAGCACCGCATGACCACCCCGCGCTGGCGCCTGATCCTCAACGGAAAATCCGCAGGCAATGACGAGCTGCGCGACGCGGTCGGTCATTGGCGTGGGCAGGGCGTGCAGCTGGAAGTGCGGGTGACCTGGGAAGACGGTGACGCCGAACGCTACGTGGCCGAGGCGATCGATCATGGCGTGGACGTGATCGTGGCCGCCGGTGGCGACGGCACGCTCAGCGCGGTGGCCGAGACACTGGCGCATCGTGAGGAGCCGGCAGATGCGTTGCCCTCGCTGGCGCTGATCCCGATGGGGACCGCCAATGACTTCGCGACTGCGGCCGGCATCCCGACCGAGCCGAAGGCAGCCTTGGCCTTGATCGGGCAGGCCACGCCGCATGCCATCGATCTGCTGCGCGTGGACGCCGATGGCACGCAATGGTGGTGCGCCAACCTCGCCAGCGGTGGCTTCGGCACGCAGGTGACGGTGGAGACCGATGCCGGCCTGAAGAAGATGCTGGGCGGGCTGGCCTACGTGATCACCGGCATTGCCAAGCTGGGGCGGATCGAGCCGATCCATGCGCGCCTGTCGGGCCCGGATTTCGCGTGGGAAGGCGACTTCATCGCGCTCGGCATCGGCAATGGCCGCCAGGCCGGTGGTGGCCAGCAATTGTGCCCGCAGGCGCTGATCGATGATGGGCAGCTGGACGTGACGGTGCTTCCGGAGCTGGAAGGTGAAGTCACCGCCACGCTCGGCCAGATGCTGAAGTCCGGCACCCAGGCCGCGCTGGAACAACTGGCGACGCGCGCGCGCCTGCCGTGGCTGCAGGTGGAATCCGAGCGTCCGTTGACGCTCAACCTGGACGGCGAACCGGTACAGGCGCGCCAGTTCCGCATCGCGTGCGTACCGGGCAGGGTGCGGATGCACCTGCCCGTGGGCTGTGCACTGTTGTCCGAGCCGCGCTGAGCCGGACCGGAACTCCTACAACGGCGGTATGTCCTGCTCCTTCGCCGGGAAGCCGAATGCTTCGCGCTTCTCGCGGATGTACTGCGGCAGCGGCGGCCGGGCAATGCCGTGATCGATCAGCCACTGCTGGCACTTCTTCTGCCAGGGCAGCAGGTCCGGTGTGGCGATTTCCCAGTAGATGGCTTCGACCATGGCCATCCGATCGGGCGCGCCCGGTTGCGCCGATGACGGCGATGCAATCGTGGGGTCCGCGCCATGCTCAAGCAGCCAGTAAGCCTGCTCGAAGCCGCCACGGCCGGTGTACCAGCTGAGAACGGTATCGGCCTGGCCGATGTTGGATTCGTTGACGTGCGCGCCTCGCTCCACCAGCAGCTGGATGTTCTTCCACAGGTTGCCGGAAATGAAAGCCTGGAACAGCAGCGTTTCGGTGTTGGAGGTGCGCGTGTCCGGGTCGCCGCCATGATCCAGCAGCAGGGCCAGGTAGCGCGGATCGTCCATCTTCGCGGCATAGACCATGGCGTTGTTGTGGCGGAACGTCTCGCCGTCCAGCGTTTCAATACGCCGTGCATTCGGGTCGGCGCCGTTGTCGAGCATCGCGCGCAGGCCTTCCAGGTTCTGTGCGCGCAACGGCCACGCGATGAGCGGAATGCCATCCTGCTTCGAGAACTCCTTGTCGGGGTTCACGCCTTCGGTCTTGATCAGGCGCGTGATCGTCGCTGCATCACCCTGTTCGGCGGCGATGGCCAGTTCAAGTGCCTTGCCCTCGAAATAGCGCTCCGCGCCATGTGAAGACGTGCGCGCGCAGGCGCTCAGCAGCATCAGCAGCATCAGCGCCAGGCAGGAAAATGGCGTAAAGGAACTGTGAGGGTGACGGTGCATGTGATCCCTTGACATGGACGCGTTCGGGGGATGATAGCGTTGGCCGTGGTCATTCCAGCAGGTCCTGGATGACCGTGTCTTCACTGATGAGCAATGGAGTCTGCCATGAGCGGTCACGATCCCGAGCAGCAGGAACGCCTGTTGCAGGCCCGCGCCAAGAGCGTCCAGGCGCAGCAGCACCTGGTCGAGCAACTGCAGGGAGGTGGACATGCCACCGAGGCGGCGCGCTTGCGCGAGACCTATCACGCCCGCGAGCTGGGTTCGCTTGCTGGTGATGTGTATGCCTCGGCAAAGGGCAAAGGTGAGCCGCCGGTCGGGTGGACGCGAGCCAGTGCCGTGACCGACCCGGACACACTCAAAGCGGCGGGCATCAGCCTGGGAGCGGCCGACCTGAAGAAGCTGATGCGGCCGAACGACTCGGGTTTTCGCGCAGAGATCTACATTCCGGACAAAAGGGTGTTCGGTGATGACGCCAAGCCGGTGCTGGTGTTCAAGGGCTCAACGGGCGAAATCATCGATCCCCGGGCGAAAGGCGGGCGGCGTGAGTCCGGAGGCGAGGATTTCCTCAACAATGGACGCCAGGGCGTAGGCATGCAGAGCGACTACTACGATCGGGCCATGGCACTGGCGAGTCGCTTGAAGACCTCTGGTACCCAGTTTGAACTTGCCGGTCATTCGCTTGGCGGCGGCATGGCCTCTGCCGCTTCGGCGGTTACCGGTGTACGTGCGACCACCTTCAATTCGGCGGGGCTGCATCCGGCCACCGCCGATCGCTACGCGAAATCCCACGGATTGCCGGTGTTCAACACGCGCGACACGGTGCACACCTACCAGACCTCGGGTGAAGTGCTCAACGATGTGCAGAATGGATTGAAGCGGCTCAACGAGCATCACCGGCAGGGCTTTGGCCTGTTGGCCAGCGAGACCAGCCAGCTGCTGCGTCAGCCCGGCGTGCAGCAGATGGTTACCCGCAAGCTGCAGGAGATGATGCCGGCGGGTGCGCAGACGGCCACGGCCCAGCTGGTTGACCAGCTGGCGTCGAAATCCGGGGCAGAGGCATTGCGCAATGTTCCGGTGGCCGCGGGCAGGATGGAACTGTTGCTGGACGCCAAGACCGAAGTGAACGGAAAGGTGGTGGATCGCCGCCATCGAGAAGCGCCAAGCCAGCTTGCCGAATACGGTGGCCCGCTGGCCGAGGTGCTGATCGCAGGTGCGCGCGGCATGCGTGCCGGACGGGTTGCCGGTGAACATGTCGAGCAGGTCGGCGCGCTGGCGGGCCGGGGCATGAGCTTGTCCGGCGTGGCCGTCGAGCGTGCGTCGACCCTGCAGGGAAATGCGATCGGCACCGTGGTCGACTACGGTGGCAAGAGCATGCGGGTGGGCATCGAAGGCGGTGCGACGGTCATTGCCAAGGGGCGCGAGCTGCAGGGTCTGGTCGAATCGGTCAGCCACCGCGTGCAGGCCAAGGGCAGTTACGGCTGGAACATCGGGGCCAGCGTGCTGGGTGCGCTCGGTGCCGACGACATGGCCAGACAGATGCGTGAGCACGGTGATGCGGCGCGCAATCAACACGAAACCAAGGCCCGTGAAGCCACCCGTGAAGCGGCGGCGGATGCCGGCCGCATCCGTGCCGGCGGCCATCATCTGGGCGGCCAGCTGCAGCAGGGCGTGCATGGCGTGGCCAATGGGCTGCGCAACGGCTATGCCGTGTACGGCGCGACTTTCCACATGGGCATGAACTGGAGCAGCCATCAGATCACCGGGCTGACCTCGCAGGCGCCGGCCGTGCTGGCCGGCACCGTCGGGCTGGGCGCGATGGCCAACAAGGGCATTGCCACGCACCTGCCCACGCCGGCACTGCCGCAGAACCTGGTCAACCTGGCCAAGACGTCGTGGGTGATCGGGCGCGGCAGTGCGACCATGGGGGAGTCGGTGGACCGGCATGGCATGAGCGAGACGATGAACCCCAGTCTCGACGCGGCAATCGCGAGCCAGGAGGCGGCCGCGCGCAAGCTGCTTGGACGGCCGCATGCGCAGCTGCAGGAGGGGGGCGCGAAGATACCCGCGCTGAACGATCCGGGGCACATCGATTTCCATCTGTTCAAGGGCGCGCAGACCGGCGTGCACGGCCTCGATGTGGCACATGGCCGCATCCCGAACCTGCAGAGCGATCAGCTGGCCGGGGCGTTGGCTGTGCAGGCCAAGCGCGAAGGGTTGCAGGCCATCTCCCATGTGCTGCTCAGTGACGACCGCACGCGGGCATTCGCGGTCGACACCCCGGATCTGCAGGCGGCCCACCGCCGACATGCGCATGTGGACGTGGCGGCCGGCATGGCCCAGTCGCTGGCCGTGAGCACGGCGCAGGTTGACGCCCTGAACACCGGTCGCGAACAGGCGACGGCAGCCGGACTGGCCCAGCAACAGGGGCTGGAGGCCCAGGAGAACGCCCGGCGGATGGGCTAATGGCCGAATGAACCGCGACGCCGCGACGGGGTTCCCCTCCCGCCCCGGCTGCGATACAGTCAAGGGGTGTCCAGCCTGACGACCCCGCATACCCTTTCTTCCGCACGCCGTTGGTGGCGATGGTGGCCCGTTGCCGTCGTCCGCCCCCATAACGCTGTGTCCCGGAAGGAAAGTCGTCTTGAACTCGCACGCTCAGTTTCAGCTGCAGGCCGCTGAAGGCCACACCCATATTCCCGTCGTCCGTGAAGTGCTGTCCGACCTGGACACGCCGCTTTCGGTCTATCTGAAGCTCGCCGACGGCCCCAATACCTACCTGTTTGAATCCGTCGAAGGCGGCGAGCGCTTTGGTCGTTACTCGATCATCGGCCTGCCGGCGCGCCGCGTGTATGCCTTCCATGGCCACACGCTGACCGTGCGCGAAGACGGCCAGGTGGTGGACACCCGCGAGGTGGCCGACCCGTTCGCCGAAGTCGAGGCGCTGCGCAGCGCCCACTCGGTGCCCAAGCTGGAAGGCCTGCCGGGCTTCACCGGTGGCCTGGTTGGCTGGTTCGGCTTCGAGTGCATCGGCTACATCGAGCCGCGCCTGGCCCCGCCGGCTGGCCGCGATGAGCTGGGCACGCCGGACATCCTGCTGCTGGATTCCAACGAGCTGGCGGTGTTCGACAACCTCAAGGGCCGGCTGTACCTGATCGTGCATGCCGACCCGCGTGTCGAGGGTGCGTTCGAGCAGGCCCAGGCACGCCTGGATGCATTGACCGCCAAGCTGCGCGCACCGGGGGCCGGCTATCCCGCACCGCTCAACAGCGACGTGCTGGACGAGTCCGATTTCGTCTCCGGGTTCACCCGCGAAGGCTTCGTCGATGCGGTCCAGCGCAGCAAGGAATACATCCGTGCCGGCGACATCTTCCAGGTGGTGCTGAGCCAGCGCCTGAGCGTGCCGTTCAAAGCGCGCCCGGTGGATGTGTACCGTGCGCTGCGTGCACTGAACCCGTCGCCCTACATGTATTTCCTTGATGTCGGCGACCTGCAGGTGGTCGGTTCCTCGCCGGAAATCCTGGTGCGTTTGCAGGATGGCGAAGTGACGGTGCGCCCGATCGCTGGCACCCGGCCGCGCGGTGCCACTGTCGAACAGGACCTGGCGCTGGAAGCCGAGTTGCTGGCCGATCCGAAGGAGCGCGCCGAGCACCTGATGCTGATCGACCTCGGCCGTAACGATGCCGGTCGCGTGTCCAAGGCCGGCACCGTGGAAGTGGGCGAGCAGTTCGTGATCGAGCGCTACAGCCACGTCATGCACATCGTCAGCGAAGTGACCGGGCAGCTGCAGCCGGGCCTGAGCTATGCCGACGTGCTGCGTGCCACCTTCCCGGCCGGCACGGTCAGCGGTGCGCCGAAGATCCGCGCGCTGGAAGTGATCCGCGAGCTGGAACCGATCAAGCGCAATGTCTACGCCGGCAGCATCGGCTACATCGGCTGGCATGGCGATGCCGATACCGCGATCGCGATCCGCACCGCGGTGATCAAGGACGGCCGCCTGTATGTGCAGGCCGGCGCCGGCATCGTCTACGACTCGGACCCGGACAAGGAATGGGACGAGACGATGAACAAGGGCCGCGCGCTGTTCCGCGCCGTCGCCCAGGCCGCCAAGGGCCTGTAAGCCTGCCTCGCCACGGCCGCTGCGCCGTGGTCGTTCCGCCGTTCCCGTTCAAGACAAGGAGTACCGCATGAAGCTGCTGAGCGCATTGCTGTGGTCGTCACTGCTGGCCACGATGGCCCCGTCTGCGTGGGCGCAGGCCAACACCATTCCCTCGCAGCCGCACCTGCTGGTGAAGGGCGAGGCGCGCCGCGAGGTGATGCCCGACCGGTTCGGCCTGCAGTTGAATATCGAAGAGACCGACATGGATGCCGACGCCGCGCGCCGCCGCGTGCAGGACAACGTCGCGCGCGTGCTGGCGCTGTTCAAGCAGCACAAGGCGGTGGAGGGCAGCGTGCGTGCGGACAATCTGCGGATCGGCCCGGCCACGCGCTATGAGCAGAACCGGCAGGTCTTCGTCGGCACCCGCGTGTCGCGCCAGCTGCGTGCCAGCTTCGCCAGCGTGAAGGCGATGCAGGACGTGCTGGGTGCACTGAAGGCCAACGAGAACCTGCAGGTCAGCAGCGTGGCCCCGACCTACTCGGGCGAAGTGGCGCTGCGGCGCGAACTCAAGGGTGAGGCCGCCGCGTCGACGCGCCAATCCGCGCAGGGCCTTGCCAATGCCTACGGCACGAAGCTGCGCGGGCTGTACAGCATCTCTGATGTGGCGCCGAACTTCGCCTATGGCGTGCAGGCGGGCAATTGGCCCAGAAGCGACGACATGGTGACACCGCCATCGCCGCCGTCACCTGCGGCGCAGATGGACATGATCGAGACCACCGGCTCACGCCTGCGCGAATCCATCGAAGCCGGCCCCATCACCTACACCGAAAACGTATACGCCATTTTCCTGATAAGCGACGGAACCTGACCATGTTGTGGATGATCGACAACTACGACAGCTTCACCTACAACCTCGTGCAGTACCTGCAGACGCTGGGCGCCGAGGTGAAGGTGGTGCGCAACGATGCGATGAGCGTGGACGAGATCGCCGCGCAGAAGCCTGAGCGCATCGTCATTTCGCCCGGCCCGTGCACGCCCAACGAAGCGGGCGTGTCGCTGGAACTCATCCAGCGCCTGGGCCCGACCACGCCGATCCTCGGCGTGTGCCTGGGCCACCAGGGCATCGGCCAGGTCTACGGCGGTACGGTCATCCGCGCCGGCAACATCATGCATGGCAAGACCTCGCCGATCCGCCATGAAGGCAAGGGCGTGTTCGCCGGCCTGCCGGACCGTTACCAGGCCACCCGCTACCACTCGCTGGTGGTGGACAAGAACAGCCTGCCCGAGGTGCTGGAAGTGACCGCCTGGACCGAGAACGACGACGGCTCGATCGAAGAGATCATGGGCCTGCGCCACCGCCAGTTCCCGGTGGAGGGCGTTCAGTTCCACCCCGAATCCATCCTCACCGAACACGGCCATGCCCTGCTGCGCAATTTCCTGCAGCGTCCGGCCGCCTGATCCCAGGAGCATTCCCATGAGCTTCTCCCCCCAGGAAGCCCTGCAACGCACCATCGAGCACCGCGAAATCTTCTTCGACGAGATGGTCGACCTGATGCGGCAGATCATGCGCGGCGATGTCTCGCCGATGATGACTGCCGCCATCCTCACTGGCCTGCGCGTGAAGAAGGAAACCATCGACGAGATCGCCGCTGCGGCCACGGTCATGCGTGAATTCGCGCTGGCGGTGCCGGTGGCCGATACCACCCACCTGGTCGACATCGTCGGCACCGGCGGCGATGGCTCGCACACCTTCAACATCTCCACCTGCGCGATGTTCGTCGCGGCCGCGGCCGGTGCGCGCGTGGCCAAGCATGGCAACCGCAGCGTGTCGTCCAAGTCCGGCAGCGCCGATGCAGTCGAAGCACTGGGTGCGGCCATCGAGCTGCAGCCGGCGCAGGTGGCCGCGGCCATCGAACAGACCGGCATCGGTTTCATGTTCGCGCCGATCCATCACCCGTCGATGAAGGTGGTCGCGCCGGTCCGCCGCGAGATGGGCGTGCGTACCATCTTCAACATCCTTGGCCCGCTGACCAACCCGGCCAGCGCACCGTCGGTGCTGATGGGCGTGTTTCACCCGGATTTAGTGGGTATCCAGGCACGCGTGCTGCGCGAGCTGGGCACCGAGCGCGCCATGGTGGTCTGGGGCCGCGACAACATGGACGAGATCTCGCTGGGCGCCGGTACCCTGGTGGGCGAGCTGCGCGACGGCAAGGTACGCGAGTACGAGATCCACCCGGAAGACTTCGGCATCGCGATGTCGGCCAGCCGCAACCTGCGCGTGGATGGCCCGGAGCAGTCCATTGCCATGCTGCGCGCCGTGCTGGACAACCAGCCCGGTCCGGCGCTGGACATCGTGGCCCTGAACGCCGGCGCCGCGCTGTACGTGGCCGGCGTGGCCAGCGACATCGGCGACGGCCTGGCCCGTGCCCGTGCCGCCATCGCCAACGGCAGCGCCCGCCAGCGCCTGCAGCAGTATGTAGAGACCACCCGCGCGCTGGTTGCCTGAGCGCGCGGTTCAGCCTGACCCTCTTGATGGCCGATAATGGCCGTCCTCACCGCCCCCGCACCGAATCGAAGACGATGAGCGACATCCTGCAGACGATCCTGGCCCGCAAGGCCGAAGAAGTGGCCCAGCGCCGTGCCCAGCGTCCCCTCGAGGACCTGCAGGCCGCCGTGGCCAGCGCCCCGCCGGTACGTGGCTTCGTGCGCGCGCTGCAGGCGGCAGTGGCCAACGGCGATCCGGCGGTGATCGCCGAGGTGAAGAAGGCCAGCCCGTCCAAGGGTGTGATCCGCCCGGATTTCCGCCCAGCCGACATCGCCGTCAGCTATGAGTTCGGCGGCGCCAGCTGCCTGTCGGTGCTGACCGATGTGGACTTCTTCCAGGGTGCCGATGCCTACCTGCAGCAGGCCCGTGAGGCCTGCACGCTGCCGGTGCTGCGCAAGGACTTCGTGATCGACGCCTACCAGGTGTACGAGGCGCGCGTGCTGGGTGCCGACTGCATCCTGCTGATCGTCGCTGCGCTGGACGACACGCAGTTGGCCACGCTGTCCGAACTGGCGATGTCGCTGGGCATGGACGTACTGGTGGAAGTGCACGACATCGACGAGCTGGAGCGTGCGCTGCAGGTACCGGCACCGATGATCGGCATCAACAACCGCAACCTGCGCACCTTCGAGGTGTCGCTGCAGACCACGCTGGACATGCAGAAGGCGGTGCCGCGCGATCGCCTGCTGGTCACCGAGAGCGGCATCCTCGGTCCGCAGGACGTGGCGCTGATGCGCGATGCCGGCATCCACTCGTTCCTGGTGGGCGAAGCCTTCATGCGCGTGGAAGAGCCGGGCGAGGGCCTGCGTCAGCTATTCTTCGCGGCATGAAAACGCACTATCCGACGCCGCGCGACGATGCGCCGCTGGTGGTCTTCGATTTCGACCACACCCTCTACGATGGCGATTCGGGTACTCACCTGTTCGCTTCGCTGATCAAGCGCAACCCGCTGCGCATGCTGGCGGCGCTGCTGGTCACGCCGATCGCCGGGCCGATGGTGGCGCTGCTGCCGACCCGCCGTACCGGCATTTCGGTCTATGTGTGGATCGGCAGCTTCGGCCTGCACCGTGCGCGCGATTTCAACAAGGTGATCGACGCCTATGTGCTGCGCAACGAGGCGCAGATGCGCGCCAAGCTGCTGCCACAGGCGCTGGAGGTGTTCGCAGCGCACCGGGCCAAGGGTGACCGCGTGGTGGTTGCCACGGGCGCGCCACCAGAGCTGGCACGCGCGATCCTGACCTTCGTCGCCCACCAGGACGTACCGGTGATCGGCACCGAGGTCGGCCCACGGCTGGGTGGCGTCGGCCCGACCCGCCACTGCCACAACGAAGAGAAGATGCGCATGCTGCGCGAGCGCGGCTACGGCGACATCGATATCGCCTACTCCGACAGCACCGCCGACCTGCCGCTGCTGCTGGCCGCCAAGGCGCCGGTGGTGGTGAACCCGAAGCCGGGCAGGGTGGACTTCTTCCGCCGCGTGCTGCCGGCCGGCACCCGCATCCTCAACTGGGGCTGCGTGGACCGCGGCGGTGACAAGGCGTAACGCGCGGAATCCGCCGGGGATGGGATGACGGAGTGCCGGGCTGCGACCCGGTAGTGCCGGCCGCTGGCCGGCAACTTCATGATTGCGGAAGGGCTTGCGGGGTTGCCGGCCAGCGGCCGGCACTACCGAATCCCGTGCAGCTAGCGCCGGGCCATGCCCGGCGAGCGCTCAGCGCGCCAGATACCCGGTCAGCGCATGCCCGATCTGGAACAGGCTGATGCCCAGCACCAGCACGCCCACGGCCACCAGCACCCAGCGCTCCTTCAGGCGCTTCACCAGCAGTGCGGCCACCGGCGCGGCCATCATGCCGCCGATCAGCAGGCCGGCCACGATCTGCAGGTGATGCAGCCCCATCGACAGCAGGAACGTTGCTGAAACTGTCAGGGTGACCACAAACTCGGCCGCGTTCACCGTGCCGATGGTGGTGCGTGCCTGGCCGCCGCGGGCCAGCAGGGTGGAGGTGGCCACCGGCCCCCAGCCGCCCCCGCCGCTGGCATCCAGGAAGCCGGCCACGAAGCCCAGCACGGGCACCCGCTTGACCTCGCCCTTGGGCATCAGGCGGCCGGCGGCACGTGCCAGGATGATGATGGCCAGCACCAGCAGGTACAGGTAGATGAGCGGGCGGATCACCTCGCCGGGCAGCTGGGTCAGGCCGTAGGCACCCACGGCGCCGCCTACGGCGCCGGGCAGCGCCAAGCGCAGGAACAGGCGCTTATCGACATTGCCGGCGACCAGATGCGACACGCCGGAGGCGCCAGTAGTGAACACCTCGGCGGTGTGGATGGCTGCACTGGCCTGCGCGGGCGGAATGCCCATGGCCAGCATCACCGACGACGACACCAGGCCGAACGCCATGCCCAGCGCGCCGTCCACCAGCTGGGCGCCCAGGCCGATGAGGATGAACCACCAGAATGCGCTGCTCAGTTCCATGCACCGAGCCTAGCGCGTGAAAGAGTGCGGACCAAGGTCCGCACCCACCGGGTGCTCAACGATCAACGGGTGCCGTACAGCACCACGGTCTTGCCGCGGGCGTGCAACAGGCCATCGGTCTGCAGCTTCTTCAGCACGCGGCCGGCCATTTCGCGCGAGCAGCCGACCAGGCGGGCCAGTTCCTGGCGCGAGACGCGCAGCTGGCTGCCCTGCGGATGGCTCATCGCCTCCGGCTCCTGCGCCAGGTCGTGCAGGGTGCGCACGATCCGGTCGGTAACGTCCAGGAATGCCAGGCGGCTGGCCTTGCGGCTGGTGTCGAGCAGGCGCTTGGAGATCTGCTGGCCCAGCGCGTAGAGCAGGCGCGGGGCATCGGCCGACAGCGGGCCGAGGAACAGCTGGTGCAGGCGCTCGTAGCTGATTTCGGCCAGCTCGCAGGCGGTACGGGTCCTCAGGATCACCTCGCGGCGGTCCGATTCAACGAACAGGCCCATCTCGCCGACGAACTCGCCGGCACCGAAGTAGCCCAGCACCAGCTCGCGATCGTCATCTTCCTCGGCCATGATCGAAACCGAGCCGCTGATGACGTAATACAGGGTTCCCGCCGGGTCACCGGGTCGGAAGACGTCGGTACGGGTGGGGTATCGCCGCCTGTGGCTGTGCGCCAGGAAACGATCGATTGTGGCGATATCCAGGGCCAGTGGACTGCTAGCTAGGCGCACGGTTGACACGATAGGAGCGCTCCCTCTGCGCATGAACGGATTCACGGGGTCGATAGCGGAGCTTAACCAGCGCAATTGTTAAGGGCAAACAGTGTGCCAGATGTGAGCGCTCTTCACGTTCCCCCCGGGGACAGTTTGCCCCATAATTCCCCCTTTCCCTTCTTACACAGGAATCGACCGCCGTGGTCAAGCCGTTGCCTCGCCTGAGGCTGCAGGGTTTCAACAACCTCACCAAGGCGCTGAGCTTCAACATCTATGACGTGTGTTACGCGCGCACCGAAGAGGAGCGTCAGCGTTACATTGAATACATCGATGAAGAGTACAACGCCGACAGGCTGACTCAAATCTTGACCGATGTCGCCGAGATCATCGGCGCCAACATCCTGAACGTGGCCCGCCAGGACTACGATCCGCAGGGTGCCTCGGTGACCATCCTGATCTCCGAAGAACCGGTGATCGACAAGAAGCAGGCCGGCAAGGAGCTGATCTCCGATGCCGTGGTCGCGCACATGGACAAGTCGCACATCACCGTGCACACCTATCCGGAAACGCACCCGCAGGAAGGTATCGCCACCTTCCGCGCCGACATCGACGTGGCCACCTGCGGCGTCATTTCGCCGTTGAAGGCGTTGAACTACCTGATCGAAAGCCTCGAGTCGGACATCGTGATCATGGACTACCGCGTCCGTGGCTTCACCCGCGATGTGAAGGGCAAGAAGCACTACATCGATCACAAGATCAACTCGATCCAGAACTTCCTGGCCAAGAACATCAAGTCGCGTTACGAGATGTTCGACGTCAACGTCTACCAGGAAAACATCTTCCACACGAAGATGCACCTGAAGGACTTCGACCTGGACCAGTACCTGTTCGAGGAAAAGGCCAAGAACCTGTCGTTCAAGGAGCGCATGAAGATCGAAGCGCTGCTCAAGCGCGAGATCGAAGAGCTGTTCCACGGCCGGAACCTGTCCGAGTAAGCCCCATGTGCGATGCCCGCAGGCATCGCCGCCCAGGCGGGACGACCCGCCCCGTGGAACCAGTGCCCCGCACGCGTTACAGTTCCACGGTGATGTACCGACCCACGGCCCGGTGTGAAAACACCGGGCCGTTTCGTTTTTCTCAAAAAAGGTAAGGAGCCCCCACCCATGCCCTGGATCTACCTGCTGCTGGCCGGCCTGTTCGAGATCGGTTTCGCCCTCGGAATGAAGTACTCCGAAGGCTTCAGCAAACCCCTTCCCACCGCTGCCACGGTCGTGTCCGCGCTGATCAGCCTGTACCTGATGAGCCAGGCGATGAAGAGCATCCCGGTCGGTACCGCCTACGCGATCTGGACCGGTATCGGCGCCATGGGCGTGGCGGTGCTGGGCATCTACCTGTTCAACGACAGCGCATCGCCGGCCCGCCTGGCCTGCGTGGGCCTGATCGTGACCGGTGTGATCGGCCTGAAGCTGGTCTCGCCCAACTAAGGCGGCCCGACCAACGGTCGGGCCCCACCGTCGGGCCCACCGTGCCCTTGGGGAGGCCCCCACCGTTGGTGGGGCGCCCCGGTCAAATGCGGTAGGCGATGGTCTTCATGACCTTGGAAGCCAGCGCCATCGCGCCCGGGATCGGGAACGGCAGGCGGCGTGCGCCGGCCTGCTCGGCGTGGTCCGCATGGCGGGCCTCGTCTTCTTTCATCACGGCGATGACCGCGCGGCTGCGCAGGTCGCCGGCCGGCAGGTCGACCAGGTGCTCGTCCAGATGGGCTTCCACCTGGCGCTCGGTCTCGACCACGAAGCCCAGGTTCCAGCCGTCGCCGCGCAGCCCGGCCAGGGTGCCGATGGTGTAGCTGCCGGCGTACCAGAGCGGGTTGAACAGGCTCGGACGGCTGTCCAGTTCGCCCAGGCGGGTGGCGCACCAGGCCAGGTGGTCGGTTTCTTCCTGGGCCGCTTCCAGCAGGTGTTCACGCGTGGCCGGGTCGCGGGCCACGGCCGCCTGGCCGAAGTAAAGGCCCTGTGCGCAGACCTCGCCGACGTGGTTGATCCGCATCAGGCCGGCCGCGTGGCGGCGTTCGGTGCTGTCCATGCCCGGCTCGTCGGTGTCCGCAGCCGGATAGGGGCGGGCCGCCGGCGGGTTGCCGAACACCGTGTCCAGGGCGCGCTGCGCCTCGGTCAGCAGGTGGTCCAGCGGGGTGATCTGGCGGAGCACGGTCATGGCGGTACACGGTGGGGCGGAAGACCCCGCGATTCTCGCCCGACCCCGTCCCCCTGCCAACCCGGTCAAGGGCCGGCTTGCAACGGGGGGCTGACCTGCGTACAATCCCGCCTCTTACGCTTCACCTTTTCACAACGCGTGGCAGAGTTCCGGCGAGCCTTTCGCCGCAATGAGCCCGACCTAACCTAGAGTTCTTCATGAGCACTTTCACTGCCAAGAACGAGACCGTCCAGCGCGACTGGTACCTCGTCGACGCCGAGGGCAAGACCCTGGGCCGTCTCGCCACCGAGCTGGCCCGCCGTCTGCGTGGCAAGCACAAGCCGGTCTACACCCCGCACGTTGATACCGGCGACTACCTGGTCGTCATCAATGCAGAAAAGATTGCCGTCACCGGCAAGAAGCTGCAGGACAAGATGTATCACCGTTTCACCGGTTACATCGGCAACCTGAAGACCGAATCCCTGGCACAGGCGCTGGAGCGCCACCCGGAGCGCGTGATCGAGATCGCCGTGAAGGGCATGCTGCCGAAGGGCCCGCTGGGTCGCCAGATGTACCGCAAGCTCAAGGTCTACGCCGGCACTGAGCATCCGCACGCCGCACAGCAGCCGCAGGTTCTGGATATCTAATCATGGCTATCACTCAAAACTACGGCACTGGCCGCCGCAAGTCCTCCACCGCTCGCGTGTTCCTGCGCAAGGGTTCGGGCAACATCACCGTCAATGGCCGTCCGCTGGACGAGTTCTTCGGTCGTGAGACCGCGCGCATGATCGTGCGCCAGCCGCTCGAGCTGACCAAGAACACCGAAAGCTTCGACATCCTGGTCACCGCCGCTGGCGGCGGCACCACCGGCCAGGCCGGTGCGATCCGTCTGGGCATCGCCCGTGCTCTGGTCGAGTACGACGAAACCCTGAAGTCCGAGCTGCGCAAGGCTGGCTTCATGACCCGTGACGCCCGTGAAGTCGAGCGTAAGAAGGTCGGTCTGCACAAGGCTCGCCGCGCCACCCAGTTCTCCAAGCGCTGATCTACCGCGCCTGGTTGGGCTCCTTCGGGGGCCCGCTGGTTGGACAAGCAAAAGCCCGGCTTCGGCCGGGCTTTTGTCGTTCTGGGGTCGTGGATTTCCTGGTTGCCGGCCAGCGGCCGGCACTACCCGTGGTCCGCATGCCTGACCCCGGTCTCTGTCTGGAGAAGAGCCCCCTTGTTGTTCAAGGGGGTGCGCCGACAGGCGCGGGGATAAGGCGGGATGCGTGACCAAACAAAAAAGAAAAAAGCCTGATCTTTCGATCAGGCTTTTTTCTTTTTTGTTTGGCTGCCCCGGATGGATTCGAACCACCGAATGCCTGAGTCAGAGTCAGGTGCCTTACCGCTTGGCGACGGGGCAAAACGTGCAACTATTTTCTCACTTTTCACGCTGAAAAACAACTTGATTTTCAGTGTGGTGGCTATGGGTGGACTCGAACCACCGACCCCAGCATTATGAGTGCTGTGCTCTAACCGGCTGAGCTACATAGCCTTGGTGAGCCCGCTATTCTGCGGATGTGTATCGCCCCTGTCAACACTTTTGTATCGTGCTTGTGGGCCGACAGGCGGCATGGGATAGTCCCGACCAGTAGATTTTTTAGGAGTCCGCATCGTGATCGATCCGGACGGCTATCGACCGAACGTCGGCATTGTGCTGATGCGGCAGGACGGCCAGGTGTTCTGGGCACGACGTGTGCGCCGGGACGGCTGGCAGTTCCCGCAGGGTGGCATGAATACCGACGAGACGCCTGTCGAGGCCATGTATCGTGAACTGCAGGAAGAGACCGGCCTGCTGCCTGAGCACGTGGAAGTGCTCGGGGCAACGCCCGGCTGGCTGCGCTACAAGCTGCCGGCGCGGGCCATCCGCCGCAACGAGCGGCAGGTCTGCATCGGCCAGAAGCAGGTCTGGTTCCTGCTGCGCCTGACCGGCGACGAGTCCCACGTGAAGCTGGACCACACCGACTCACCCGAGTTTGACCACTGGCGTTGGGTGGACTTCTGGTACCCGGTGGAGCACGTGGTGATGTTCAAGCGTGGCGTCTATGCGCGCGCCTTGCGACATCTGGCGCCGTTGGCGCGCGGGGTGGCCGGGCAGGGCGTGACCGCCATGCCCAAGAGCGCTGCGGAGGCCTGGATGCCGGGCCATACCGCCGGGCATGACCGCCCACGCAAGCGCCCACGGACCCGCGGCTACTGGCCGAAGAAGGCCACCGGCGATGGTCCGGCCACGTGACCGGCTGAACCGTATCGAGAATGGTTCAGGTCTCTGATTGACAACCATTCTCGTTTCCATTGGAATAGCCAACAGGCCACTCTTGGCCTGTCAGCCCGGTTCACGCCTGTGTACGTCTGCATCTGCAACGGAGTCACCGACCACCAGATCCGCGAAGCCGCCAGCCATGGCGTCAGCACGGTGGCCGAACTGACCATGCGTACCGGTTGTGGTGCCACCTGCGGTTCCTGCCTGGACATGGCCGGCGATCTGCTGGCCAAGGCGCGTGCCACCCACGATCTGCCGCTGCCGGTCCTCGGTCTGGCCCAGGTCGCCTGATCGTCTCTTTCGCGGCGCGTTGACGCCGCGCTTTCGCATCCTTCACGTGCGGCCGCACAGGCCAATGCGCACGATTCGCGTTCCTTCACGGCCGCGCGCAAGGCGTTAAAGTGCCTGCGTTTTCAGCGTGCAGGAGCACCCCCATGAAGGGCGACACCAAGGTCATCGAATTCCTCAACAAGGTCCTCTACAACGAGCTGACCGCGATCAACCAGTACTTCCTGCACGCCAAGATGCTGAAGAACTGGGGCATCAAGGAGCTGGCCGAACACGAGTACAAGGAATCGATCGACGAGATGAAGCATGCCGACATGCTTGCCGACCGCATCCTTTTCCTCGAAGGCCTGCCGAATTTCCAGGCGCTGGGCAAGCTGCGCATCGGCGAGAACCCGACCGAGATCCTGCAGTGCGACCTGTCGCTGGAGCGCGACGGCGTAGTGACCCTGCGCGAGGCCGTGGCCTACTCCGATTCGGTGGGTGACTACGTCAGCCGCCAGCTGTTCGTGAAGATCCTCGACTCGGAAGAAGAGCACATCGACTGGCTGGAAACCCAGCTCGACCTGATCGAGCGTATCGGCGAGCCGAAGTACCTGCTCAGCAAGCTGGAAGAGTGACGTAGCGTCGAGCTTGCTCGACTGTGATCAGCATGGCGATGGTCGAGCAAGCTCGACGCTACCGATGCTGTGCCAGGTAGCCCGTCAGCGCCACGCGCGCCCGGGCGAATTCGGCAACCAGCAGCGCCACCGCCACTGCGGGGCGCTGCAGGCTGCCACTACGGGCTTCGTGCTCGATCCGCTGCGCGATTGCCGACAGCGACAACGCCCCCACGTTCGCACTCGATGATTTAAGGCTGTGGGCGATTGCCTGCAGTCGCGGCTCGTCGCTGCTCTGCGCGGCCTGCTGCAGCTGCTGCACCATCGCCGGCGCATCCTCCAGGAACACCGAGACGATCTGGAGGGCGGTATCGCCGATCACCGCGTGCAGTTCGTCCAGCACATCACGGTCCAGCACCGGTTGCGTCACCGCTTGGCTTTTCGTCTCTTGTAGAGCCGGGCCATGCTCGGCTGGCGGGATCCCACTGGCCCCGGATGCATCGCCGTCGAGCAAGCTCGACGCTACGACATCGCGTGATCGCTGCCCCCAGCGCCTCAACAGCGCATGCAAGGTGGCGCGTGCGATCGGCTTGGACAGGTAGTCGTCCATGCCGGCCTGCAGGCAGCGTTCGCGGTCACCGGCCATGGCGTTGGCCGTCATCGCGATGATCGGCAACCGCGAGCACCCGGTTTCCGTTTCTTCCGCACGCCAGCGGCGCGTGGCGGCGTAGCCGTCCAGCACCGGCATCTGGCAATCCATCAGCACCACGTCCACGCCGCCTTCGCGAAGGGCGGCCAGTGCCTGCTTGCCGTCGGCGGCGTTGCGCACCTCGCACTGGAACACGCGCAGCAGATGCTCGGCCACCATCCGGTTGACCGTGTTGTCTTCCACCAGCAGCACGCGCAGGTGCAATGGCGGCAGCGTCGGTGCGGGCAAGCCGTCTTCGGCATTGGCCAGCAGGGCGGCAGGGCGGGCAGGCGTGGCAGGCGCCGCCAGCAGTGCATGTAGGGCTGCATCATCGAAATGCGGGAGCAGCTGGCGTTGGCGCGGGCGTTGTGCAGGCGTGTCTTCCTGCAGCCACAGTACCTGCAGTGCATCATCGTCGCCGCGCTCGGCCAGCGCCTGCTGCAGCGTGACCTCGCCGCTGCGGCGGGTGCGGGAATCGACAATCAGCCATGCCGGTGCTGGTTGTCCGGGCCGCGCGGGAGCGCGCAGGCGCTCGACCACGGCATCCAGCTGTGCCAGCACCTGCACCTGCAGCCCATGGTGGGCGGCGATGCGCTCGATGCGTGCCTGCAGCGTTGCATCGGCGCTGAACAACAGTAGCGCTGCGGGGGCGCGCGTCATCGCAGGCAGGTCGCCGGGTACTTTCAGCAGCGGGATCTCGAACCAGAACGTTGCGCCCTGGCCGGGCGTGGACTGCACGCCGATCTGCCCGTGCATCAGGTCGATGATGCGCTTGCAGATGGCCAGGCCCAGGCCGGTGCCACCGTAGATGCGCGTGGTCGAGGCATCGGCCTGGCTGAAGGACTGGAACAGGCGTGCCTGCAGTGCCTCATCGATGCCGATGCCGGTGTCGATGATCTCGAAGCGCAGCTGGTGCTGGGCCGCACCTTCGCCCAGGCGCTGCACGCGCAGCTGCACCTGGCCGCGGGCGGTGAACTTGATGGCGTTGGCCAGCAGGTTGCTCAGCACCTGGCGCAGGCGTACCGGGTCGCCGCGCACCGGCAGGCGCACCGATGGGTCAAGCTGCAGGGCCAGGGACAGGCCCTTGGCATCGGCGGCGCGCTGCATCAGCTGCACCACGCCATCGAGCAGTTCGCGCAGGTTGAAGCTGGTGATCTCCAGTTCCAGCGCCTGCGCTTCCAGCCGGGAGTAGTCGAGGATGTCGTCGACGATGCGCAGCAGCTGCTGTGAACTGGCCGAAGCGGTGGCCAGCATCTGCCGCTGGTCCTCACCCAGCGGCCCGCGCGCGATCAGCTCCAGCATCGGCAGGATGCCGTTGAGCGGCGTGCGGATCTCGTGGCTCATCGTGGCCAGGAACTCGCCCTTGGCCAGCACGGCCGCTTCGGCGGCCTGCTTGGCCTGCAGCAGCTGCTGTTCCAGCTGGCCCTGGCGTTCGGTGGTATGGCGCAGCTGGTCGCGCTCGGCGGCCAGCGCGCTGTGCTCGCGCTGCAGCTGGGCCAGTGCCCGGCTGCGCGCGCGCAGGCGCATGCCCAACAGCAGCAGTGCGACGGCCGCAGCAAGGGCAACCAGCAGCACGCCCCACAGCGGCACCTCAGAGCACCGCGTTGTGGAAGTCGAAGTTCAGGTCACTGCCGGCCGACTGCACCATGTTGCCCTGGATGTAATCGACGCCGCCGACCCACATCGCTGCCGCGGCCTGCGGGTCCTCGATCTGCTGGCCGATGATCTGCAGCCCGGCGGCATGCGCCTGTTCGATCGCCTTGCGCAGTTCCTCGCGCGTGGCCGGGTTGGAATGGCTGCTGGAGAAACGCGCGGCCATGCGCACGAACGACAGCGGCAGCTGGGTCAGCAGTGCATCGGCTTCGCCACTGGGTTCGAACTGGCTCAGGCAGAAGCGCACGCCGGCGCCGGCCATGCGCTGGCAGAACTGCTGCAGCGGCACGGTGTGGATCAGCGCGTCGGGCAGGCGCACGTCGATCACCAGCGCACTGCCGGGCAGGTCACGCTGCTGCAGCGATTCCAGCAGCCAGTCGCCAAAGGCATCGCGCTGCAGGGTGCGCAGCGACTGCGAAACGAACAGGTTCAGCGGTTGCGTTGCGTGCCGGTACAGGTCCAGCAGGCCCAGCGCATGGTCCATCACCTGCTGGTCGAGGTCGGCGATGCGGCCTGCCGCTTCGGCGGCGGGAATCACCTGGCCGGCCGCCAGCACCGTGCCGTCGGCCTGGCGCAGGCGCAGCAGCAGCTGGTACTGCGCGGTGTTGCCACCGGCGACGGCGACGATCGGCTGATAGGCCAGCTCCAGCTGGCCCTCCAGCAGTGCCAGGTGTTCCTGTTCGGTGACGGCCTGGCGGTGTACATGGCCTGCCACGCCGGCGCTGAGCAGGCGTGCCTGCAGGGTGGTGCGCTCGACCGCTTCCAGTGCGGCGTTGGCATCGTCGAAGCCCGGCGACAGCGGCGCGTAACCCACCACGCCGCGCAGATGCACCGATTCATCATCGCGGATCACGAAGGCGCGCGCCGAGAGCTGCTCACGCAGGGTCGCGGCGATGCTTTCCAGGCTGTCTTCATCGGTATTGCGGGCCAGCAGCAGGAAGCTGTTGTCGTTCAGGCGTGCCAGCAGGTGCGGATGGCCGGCCTCGGCCAGGCGCTGCCCGGCCTGCACCATCAGGCGCTCGAAGGCGGCGTAGCCATAGCGTTCGCGCAGGCCCAGCGCGCTGGCCACTTCAATGAAGAACACGCCGCCCCGGTCGCGATGGGTGAGGGTGGCGTTGAGTTGCTGCAGCACGTGGTGACGTGTCGGCAGGCCGGTTTCCGGATTGCTGGTGGCCGGTGCGCCGGTAGCACCAGGCAGGGTCGCTGCCTGCGCACGTGCGCGGCGGATGCGGTTGGCCACGGCGGCGATCAGGTGGCGGGGGCGGATCGGCTTGCTCAGGTAATCGTCGGCGCCGCTGTCGAGCACCTCGAACTGGCGTTCCGGGTCCGGATCGCCGCTCAGGAACACGATCGGCAGCAACTGCAGGCCAGGCTGCTGGCGGATCAGCGCGGTCAGGCGCATGCCGTCCAGGCCGGGCAGGTGCAGGTCCATCAGGATCAGGTCGGGCCGATGCTCCTTGATCGCCTGCAGCGCGCCGTCGGCATCGCTGTGCACGATCGCCTGCATGCCGGCGCCATGCAGCACGCTCTGTGCGAACAGGGCCTGCGCGCGGTCGTCCTCGACGATCAGCACGCGGTAGGGCGAATCGGAGGGCGGCGGCGCCTGGTCGTTGTTGCCAGCCTCGGCCAGCACGGCCGGGGCCGGCAACGGCGGCGGTGCGCTGCCGATCGATGCGGGTGCGTCGGAGGCGGCCAGCGGCGGAACCGCGGCCGGCGCTGCGGCGACCGCGCTCGCCGGTTCAGCGGTCCAGCGTTGCCAATGATCGGCCGGAGGGGTTTCAGCGCGTCCCGGGCGGGCGCCCGCGGGGGATTCGTTTGCGGCCATCGGTGCTCCTGGTGTTCGCGTCCATTATGCGACAAGCCCGGCGATCAACCGGTACCGGGCTGGCGTGGACTGTCGGGCGACGCACTGCGTGCCAGCCAGCGCACGCCCTTCCACAAGGTGCGCCAGACCAGCCACACCAGCAGCGCGCCGGCCAGGCTGCAGGCCAGCACCACGATCAGCGCGATCCACGGGTGTGCCAGGGCCAGGGCCAGGCCACCGACCACCACGGTGTCCTCGGCGGCGGAGGCCACCCAGTTGCTGGCAGGCTCGGGCGAGGTATTGAGCAGGGCGCGGGTGCCGGCCTTCAGGCCATGGCTGGCCAGCGCGACACCGGCACCGGCAGCAAGTGCGCCGGTGCCCAGCTGCCCATCTGGCGACAGCGTGGCTGCGGCAAGGAAGGCACCTGCGGGTACGCGTGCCAGGGTCTGCACCAGATCCCACGCCGAGTCGACGCCGGGAATCTTGTCGGCGAAGAATTCGGTTACCGCCAGCGCTGCCGAGGTGCCCAGCACCCACCACGATTCGGTGGCCTGCAGGGCCGGCGGCAGGTCGACCCAGCCGAGCAGGCCGGCCAGGCCGACACCGAACACGGTGAGGTAGACGCGGATGCCGGCCAGCCAGGCCAGCAGGATGCCGATCACGAACAGGTGGGCTTCGGTCATGGCGATGCTCCGGCGACGGAACTGTGCAGGGGACCACACTATCGACGATGGCATGCCTGAACGCCACAGACGGTGGCTCGCCACTGCGCAGGAAACCCACCCGTCCTGTCATACACTAGCCCGTCGTTTGCCACAGGGGCCGTACCGGTGTCGCCCTCGCGATGCCCCGGAATCCACCCATGACCAACCGTCCTCCCATGCGCGTGCAGGTTCGCCTGCCCGGCGCGCCGCAACCGCCGGCCGACCGTCGCCGCCTGCTGGTGATCGGCGGCATCTGGCTGCTCAGCCTGGTGCTGGCCGTGCTGGGTGGCTGCTGGATGGCCACGCCGCGCGATGCACAGGGCCAGCGCCTGCAGGCCGCCGAGAAGCGCGCCGAGACGTTGCAGGCGCAGCTGACCGAACTGCGCCAGAAGCAGGCCACGCTGGAAGCCTCCGACCGCATCAGCCGCGCCGCCAACACCGAGGTGCAGTCCTCGCTGGCCGAACGCGATGAGGAAATCGCCGGCCTGCGTGCCGACGTTGCCTTCTATGAGCGCCTGGTGGGTTCGACCAGCCAGCG
Source organism: Stenotrophomonas sp. 71799_Sma (assembly GCF_056482505.1). NCBI lineage: Bacteria > Pseudomonadati > Pseudomonadota > Gammaproteobacteria > Lysobacterales > Lysobacteraceae > Stenotrophomonas > Stenotrophomonas sp. 71799_Sma. The sequence goes on along the minus strand of NZ_CM151202.1, from coordinate 4,479,984 downwards.
CAAGGGCCTGAACACCCATTCGATCGAGTTCAGCCCGGAAGCGGCCGGCACCTGGCAGTACACCGCCGTGCTGACACAGAACCTCAACCGCGGCGCCATCAGCCAGGGGCAGATGCGTTTCACCGTGGAAGGCGTCAAGAACGGCAAGCTGGCCACGATCAGCTGGGATGATCTGCACCAGCGCAGCAAGGTACCGGGACAGGATTACTCGTTCCGGTACTTCCAGCAGCTCACCGGCAGCGTGATGCTGCCGGCTGACTTCACCCCGCAACGCGTGCGGGTGACATTGGGGAGTGGTACGGGGGGTACCACCCAGGTATTCGACTGGAAACAGGCCGGTGCGCCGGCCGCCAAAGGGGAGTAGGCAGATGTTCGGAAGCAGCAAATCCAACCGTGAAGGCCAGCTGGTGGTGGATGCCCTGATCGGCAACCAGGTGGTGATCCGCGGTGATGTGGAATTCAGTGGTGGCCTGTATGTGGAAGGCCGCATCCATGGCAAGGTGATCGCCGCCGAAGGCGCCAGTGGCGCGACCCTGACGGTCGCCGAGCATGGCGTGATCGAAGGTGAGATCCGTGCCCAGGTGGTGGTCATCAGTGGACGCCTGGACGGCGACGTGCATGCCACCGAGAAGGTCGAACTGACCCCGAGCGCGCGGGTCAATGGCAATGTCCATTACCAGGTGGTGGAGATGAATGCGGGTGCCCAGCTGAACGGCCGCCTGATCCATGCCAGCGCCCCGATGGCGGCCCTGCCGGCCCCGGAAGGTGATGAGGCCAATGGCGGCAAGGGTGACACCGCCGCACGCCGCAAGCTGGCCGAGGCGATGGCTTGAAAGCCATCGTCGGCACCCCCATGCTGACACCATGAGCACGCTAGTCTCCCTGCCCGGCGCCACCCCGGTTGCCGCGCCCGATTACCAGTCGCTGGAGCGCCCGCTGAACTTCACCGAGTCGGCGGCCGCCAAGGTCAAATCCCTGATACAGGAAGAGGGCAACCCCGACCTGGCCCTGCGCGTGTACATCGAAGGCGGTGGCTGTTCGGGCTTCCAGTACGGGTTCGAGTTCGACGAGAACCGTGCCGAGGATGACTTGGCGGTACAGACCAGCGGGGTGACCCTGCTGGTCGACCCGCTGAGCCTGCAGTACCTGATGGGCGCCGAGGTGGACTACACCGAGAGCCTGACCGGTGCCCAGTTCGTGATCCGCAACCCGAACGCCAAGACCACCTGCGGCTGCGGCAGCAGCTTCAGCATGTAAGAGGCCTGTGGCCGGAAGGTGCCAACCAAGGTTGGCACCTCAGTAGATCCACGCCATGCGTGGATGCTGTGCCTGCACGCCCACACCGGCAGATTGCGCACAGCGCCGAACTTGCCACCTGCATCGATTGGCGGCACGCTTGCCGGATGCCCAATACTCCTTCGCCGCTTTCCGGTTTCGCCTTCGTTGGCGAACCGCTGGAGCGCGCCGATGCCCTGCGCGACGATGCCGATGCACTGGCGCGCCTGTGGCCGGGCGCGCGCATTCTCGTGCTCGATCAGGACGGCAGCGCCTTCACCGGCGATGACGACCAGCCGCTGGCGCTGACCGGCGCCGACATCGGCGGCGGCCCCGGTGCCGCGATCTTCCTTGGCCTGCGTGGCGAGCAGGCCTGGTTCTCGGTCGAAGCCGCCAACGTTACCGTCACGGCCCCGCGCCGCCTCGACCTGCGCCAGGCCGCACTGCTGTGGCCGATGGCCGATGCGACCGCCTTCAGTTATGCCCGCGGCATGTCCTACTGGCACTCGCGCACCCGCTTCTGCGGCGTGTGCGGCGGCGCCGTGGCGTTTGCCCGTGGTGGCTTCGTCGGCCGCTGCGGGCAGTGCGCCACCGAGCACTACCCGCGTGTCGATCCCGCCGTGATCGTCGCCGTGGAAAACCAGGGCCGGCTGCTGCTGGGCCGGCAGTCGAACTGGGCACCGCGGCGTTACTCGGTGCTGGCCGGCTTCGTCGAACCCGGCGAGACCTTCGAGCAGACCGTGGTGCGTGAAGTGCACGAGGAGAGCAAGGTACGGGTGACCGCCTGCCAGTACCTCGGTTCGCAGCCGTGGCCGTTCCCGGGCGCGCTGATGATCGGTTTCCGTGCACAGGCGCAGGATGACCTGCCGACCGTGGATGGCGAGCTGGAAGATGCGCGCTGGTTCAGTGCCGACGAGGTCGGCGCGGCACTGGCACGCGATGTGGTGGACGATGGCCAGGGCATCCGCCTGTCGCCGCCGATCTCGATTTCGCGCGGCCTGATCGAACACTGGTACCGGCAGCAGAAGGGCTGAGCGGGGCTGACGGTGGCGCCTGTATTGCCGCCACCTGAACACGGCCCGGGTTACAGTCCGGTTCACCGCTGAGGGCGCCGCTGCGACAGGTAAGGTAGCGACGCCGAGCGTTCTGTTTCGTAGGGAGACCTGCCATGTTCACCACTCTGGCCGCCGTGCTGGTGGCACTGGCCCTGGGCCATGTTGCCCCGGCCGCTGCCGCCTCGCTGCGCCGTTTCGACGGCTTCCGGCGTTGGCTGGGCTGGCTGGACGCGCGCGGTGGCAAGGCTTGGCAGGGGCCGGCAGGCGTTGCCCTGGCACTGCTGCCGCCGCTGCTGCTGATGGCGCTGCTGGCGTGGTTGCTGCGTGGGGTGCTGTTCGGCCTGCCGTCGCTGCTGCTGGGCGTGGCGGTGCTGGCGTGGTGCTGGGGCCCGCGCGATCTGGACCGCGATATCGAAGCGATCATCGATGCCGATGACGCGGCGACGCGCCAGGCCGCGGTGCGTAACCTGCAGGCGGCCGGTGGCAGCCTGCGCGAGGACATTCCGTCACTGGTCGAGGCAACCGTGCTCAACGCCTTGCGGCGCTGGTTCGCGGTGCTGTTCTGGTTCCTGCTGCTGGGCCCGGCCGGTGCGCTGGGCTACCGGTTGCTGGCACTGATGGCGGAAAGCCCGATGCGCGCCCGCGTGCCGGTGGAGCCGCTGGCGCTGGCGCAGCGCCTGCTGGGCTGGATCGAGTGGCCGGTGGCGCAGCTGATGGCGTTCTCGATGGCGCTGGTGGGCAACTTCGATACGGCGTGGAAGGCCTGGCGCCAGGCCCACGGCGAGCGCCTGGCCGGCAACATCGGCTTCCTCGGCGCGGTGGCGCGGGCCAGCGTCAACGCCGAGCTGCGCGAGGATGCGCACGATTACACCGAGGCGGGGCTGTTGCCGGTGTGGCAGCGGTTGCCGGACCTGCGGGATGCGATGAGCCTGGTGTGGAGGATGCTGCTGCTGTGGCTGGCGATCCTCGCCCTGCTGGTGATTGCAGGCTGGGTGACGTAGTTGCTTTGCAGGGCTTGCAGCCCTTCACCTGCAGAAGCAACAGCAACAGCAACAGCAACGGCAACGGCAGGATTGCTGCGGGCTGGGCGGGGCGGTGTGGGGCTGCAGGACACGCCGTAAACCCGTCCTTGGGGGCTCGATGGCGCCTTGCTCGTGTGCGCTGTCCTGCGCACACGGCAAGACCGGGGTTGGGCCTCCTGCCCAACCCGCCCGAGGCATGCCTCGGGCCCATGGCGCCAACGGTCCTGCAGCCCCACACCGCCCCACCCCCGACAGATTCCCGCGGCTGTTGGTAGGTGTCGACCTTGGTCGACACGGTAGATCCACGCCATGCGTGGATGCAGAGCGAAGCGATCCGCTTCCGCTTTCGCTTTTGATCTTCTCTTTCTTTTCCGTGGTGGACGCACACGGAAACTGTCCGTGGCCGGGCGGGATGGGTTTGCGGGGGTGTCCGCGGCATGGATGCCGCGGCCAAGCCTCCACGGACGGATTCACGGCGTCCCCCGCAAACCCATCCCGCCCGGCCAACCCCATGATCGACAAACGCCGCCCACCACGAGGGGCTGCGCCGTTGGCTGGAAACCTAGATCGGTGCCAGTGCGGTGAACGGCGCCCACGGCAGGTTGCGCAGCAGCGCATACCCGGGCAGCACCCAGAGCCAGAACACGGGATTGGCCAGCACCCGCATCAGCGGGTCGAGCACACGCGGGCGGATGCCGGCGATGTTCAGCAGCATCAACAACAGGAACGGCAGGCTGATGACCAGCAGCGGGTTCATCGCCATCGCGCCGGGCAGGTCGAAGTGGACCAGGGAATACAGGCAGCGCGTGCTGCCACAGCCCGGGCAGTACAGGCCGGTCAGCGCGTACAGCGGGCAGCTCGGCAGGGGATTGCCGGCGACATACGGATTGACGTTGCGCAGCACCACCGTGGCACCCACGGCCAGGCCGGCGGAAACCAGCAGCGGTGCCCAGCGGGCGAGTCGGGAACGAGCGGGAAGCGCGGACATGCAACAACGGATCCGGCGCAGGCGCCGGATCCGTCCAGGCGTATCAGTAGTTGCCGTTGCTCATCGCGCCCATGCCGCCGAGCACAACGAAGAACAGCACGTAAAGCACGACCAGCACGACCCAGGCGATGGCCGACCACATGGCCCACTTCTTGGCCTTGGCGGCGGAGTCCTGGGCGCCGGCGATGTCGCCGGCCGCCAGCTTGCCGTTGACCTGGGCGGCGTAGACGATCGACACGATGCCGGCCGGCAGGCAGCAGAACAGGGTGGTCAGGATCGCCCAGACCAGGTTGTTCGGGACCTGCGGAGTAGCAGTATTCATGGGTTCAAGCTCCTTGATGGGTGGTGGTGGTGAATCATTGGTCGGAAAGAGCGCCCAGTACGGCCAAGCCGCCGAACAGCCCGAACCACAACAGCAACAGGACCGGCAGGGCCACGGCCGAAGCCACCGCCCACCAGCCCGCCTTGCGCGACGCACTGTAGGCCCCCGGCAGGTCGCCGGCCGCGCGGCGGCCATCGACCTGGGAGGCGTACACGATCGACACCACGCCCAACGGCAGGCAGCAGAACAGCGTCGTCAGGATCGCCCAGACCAGATGGTTGGGGATGTAGACCGGACGGCTGAGCGGTGGTGGTTGATTCAAAGCGAGACTCCATTCCTTGGTGGCCGGCCATGATGAATCGGCCGGACCTCCCCCCTGTGGGTGCGTAATCTACCGCAACCTGCGTTGCATGTATGCGTTTACAGTCACGACATGTCGCGTACACCACTGGACGATGACGTATGTGGGGGAGTCCGCTGGGCCCGCTCGGCGGGCCCATCTCGTCAGGCGTGATCGCCGCGCAGGGCCCGCACCTGGGCCTCCAGCACCGGTGCGCTGGTGCTGTGGCCATCCACGGCCGCTGCCGCCACCACCTCGACGGTGGCGCGGAAACGGCGCGGCACGCGCATGCGGCCCAGGCGGCTGTCGCGCCGGCTCCACATGCTCGACCACATGCCGCGCAGCGCCATCGGCACCACCGGCACCGGCCGCCGTTCGAGGATCTTCTCGACGCCGGACTTGAACGGTGCCATCGCACCATCCTTGGTCAGCGCGCCTTCCGGGAAGATGCAGACCAGCTCGCCTTCGGCCAGCGCAGCGTCGATGTCATCGAACGCGCGCTGCATCAGCGCCGGGTCTTCGCGCGCACCGGCGATCGGGATCGCCTTGGCGGTCCGGAAGATCCAGCGCATCACCGGGATGTTGAAGATCTTGTAGTACATGACGAAGCGCACCGGGCGCGGGATCGTCGCCGACAGGATCAGTGCGTCCATGTAGCTGACATGGTTGCAGACCAGCAGCGCGGCGCCCTCGTCGGGCACGTTGGCCTCGATGCCGTGCGGGCGCAGGCGGTACAGGGTGCGCACCATCAGCCAGCTGAGGAAGCGCATCAGGAATTCGGGGACGATGGTGAAGATGTAGATCGCCACCAGTGCGTTGGCGATGGCCAGCGCCAGGAACTGCTGCGGGATGGTCCAGTGCAGCAGCTTGTGCGCGGCCAGCGACAGCAGGGCTGCGCCGACGATGAAGCCGGAGTTCTGGATGTTCAGCGCCGCAAACACGCGCGACATCTGCGCCTTCGGCGTGCGGCTCTGGATCAGCGCGAACAGCGGCACCACGAAGATGCCGGTGAACAGGCCGATGCCGATCAGGTCGATGACGATGCGGATGCTGCCCGGCTGCTGCAGGAACGTCCCGATGGTCAGTCCGTGCACGGTCGCTTCGCCGCTGCGGGCGAAATACAGGTCGAGCAGGAACGCGGTCATGCCGAACGCACCCAGCGGCACCAGGCCGATTTCCACCGTGCGTGCCGACAGCTTCTCGCACAGCAGCGAACCGATGCCGGTGCCGACCGAGAACAGGGCCAGGGCAAAGATATACAGGGTCGGCTCACCGCCGAGGTTGGTCACGGCATAGGCCGGCAGCTGCGAGGTCAGCACGGTGCCGACGAACCAGAACCAGGACACGCCCAGGATTGAATTGCGCACCGCCTTCTGCTGGCGCGCCATGCGCAGCACCGCCAGTGATTCGGGCAGCGGGTTCCAGTTGATCTTCAGGTTCGGGTCGCCGGCATCGACCTTGGGAATCAGGCGCGCGGCGATGTTGCCGCAGATCGCCAGGCCGATGATCGCGCAGGCCGCCACCACCGTACCGTGGCTGCCGGCAACGGTGAACACCAGGCCGCCGACGATCATGCCGGACAGGATCGACATCGAGGTGCCCATTTCAACCAGGCCGTTGCCACCGGTCAGCTCTTCGGGCTTGAGCACCGACGGCAGCACCGAGTACTTCACCGGGCCGAACAGGGTCGACTGCATGCCGGTGCAGAACAGGGCGACCAGCAGCACCGGCAGGCTCTGAGTGAGGAAGCCGGTGCCGGCCAGCGACATGATCACGATCTCCATGGTGGTGGTGATCACGATCAGCCGCGATTTTTCCAGTTTGTCGGCGATCTGCCCGGCCAGCGCCGAGAACAGGAAGTACGGCAGGATGAAGATGGCCGGTGCCAGCGTGGCGTACAGCCCCAGTTCTTCCTCCGGTACGGCCATGAACAGCAACATGCTGATGATCGCCTGCCGGTACACGTTGTCGTTGAACGCTCCGAGCGCCTGGACGACGAAGAACGGCAGGAAACGGCGCTGGCGCAGCAGGGCGAACTGGTTGTGACCGGACATGGAGCCTCCTTGACCGGCGCAGCCTAGCATTCCTGCCTATCCGCCGGGACCATGGCGGGATGCATCCACGCATGGCGTGGATCTACTGAAGCCCCACAACTGTGGGTGCGGACCGTTGGTCCGCACACCTTGATAGGTCTCAGACGATATCGTCGACCACGCCGCCATCCACGCGCAGCGCTGCGCCGGAGGTCGCCGAGGCCTGCGGCGAGGCCAGATACACCACCATGTTGGCCACTTCCTCGACCGTGGCGGTGCGCTGGATCACCGAAGACGGCCGGTGTGCCATCACGAACTCGCGGCCGATCTGCTCCAGTGGCTTGCCGCTGCGCTGGCGTTCATCTTCGAACATCGCCGCGAAACCGTCGGACAGGGTCGGGCCGGGCAACACCGCGTTGACGGTGACGCCGCTGCCGGCCACGCGCTTGGCCAGGCCGCGCGACAGCGACAGCTGCGCGGTCTTGCTGACACCGTAGTGGATCATGTCGGCCGGAATGTTGCGTGCCGATTCGGATGAGATGAACAGTACGCGACCCCAGCCGGCATCGACCATGGCCGGCAACAGTGCCCGCGACAGGCGCACGCCGGACATCACGTTGGTCTGCCAGTAGCGTTCCCAGGTCGCGTCTTCGGTCTCGAAGAAGTCCTCGGGGCCGAAAATGCCGGCGTTGTTGACCAGGATGTCGACCTTGGGCAGGCCTGTCAGCAGCGTGTCGACGCCGGCCGCATCGGAGAGGTCGGCGGCCACGCCGAGCACGTCGGCACCCGGAACGGCGGCGAGCAGGCGCTGGCGGGCGCGTTCGACGCTGTCGGTGCTGCGGCCGTTGAGAATGATCCGCGCGCCCGCGTTGGCCAGGCCCTGGGCAATCGCCAGGCCGATGCCGGCGGTGGAGGCGGTGACCAGCGCGGTACGGCCGGAGAGTTCAATCTTCATGGGGAATCCGGGGGAGCAGGGATCGTCCAGTATCCGCGCGGGAACGTGATCGGGGCGCATCGCCATACGCAACACACGGTTGCACGCGGTGCAGTAGATCCACGCCATGCGTGGATGGAATGTCCGACCAGCGATGAGGGATCAGGTCAGGCTGGTCACCGCCTCATTCGCCGCCGCCCGCACCTTCGGCAGCATCCGCAGCACCAGCGCCATCTGCGTGCGGATCAGCTGCAGCTTCGGCGGCATCGCCTCGTCGATCTGTTCCAGTTCGGCGGCCACCGCGCGGTCGGCATCATTGTCCTCTTCCGCGACCGGTTGCCGAGCGCTCAGGGCCGTCGCCAGCTGCTGCAGCGCCTTGCGCACGCGCTCACCGGCAGCCAGCGCCAGCGGATCGCCGGCGTAGCTGTCCACCTGGTCGCGGTGCGCACCCAGGGCCGACAGGTGCCCGAGCAGTGTGTTGGACAGCGCCAGGAAGTGGAAGCCGGCATCCAGATTGCGGCGCACATGGCCGGGCTCACGCAGCATGTTCGACAACGCGGTGGACAGCGCGGCGTCGGCGTTGTGCATATCGCGGCGGGCGATGCGGTAGGCCAGATCGTCACGCATGCCGCTGCGGTACTGGCCCAGCACCGAATCCAGATAGCGCGCGGCGGTGTCCAGCACCCGCGCCAGCACAAGATGCAGCTGCCGGCCCTGCCAGTCGGGCAGGATCAGGAAGGCGGCCGCGGCGGCGATCGCACAACCCAGCAGCGTATCGACCATGCGCGGCACGATCAGCACGAAGCCGTCGCCGATCAGGTTGAAGCAGGTCAGGGCCATCACCGTGATCGCCGCCGACGCCACCAGGTAGCGGTCGGTGCGGGTGAAGAAGAACAGCAGCGCCGACAGCAGCGCGATCAGCAGCTGCACGTGCAGTTGCGGGAACAGCTGCAGCAGTGCCCACGTGAGCACCAGGCCGGCCACGGTGCCGACGATGCGTTGTGCAAGGCGCTGGCGGGTCGCGCCGAAGTTGGGGCGGCACACGAACACGATGGTCAGCAGCACCCACGAGCCGTTCTGTGCATTGAACAAGCGGATTGCCGCGAAGCCGGCGATCAGGGCCAATGCCATGCGCAGGCCGTGGCGGAACAGGACCGAGCCGGGCGTGAGCTGCTGGCGCACGCGCACGCCCATCTCGCGCAGGGTGTGCGGGTTGCTGTCGCGCAGGCGGGTATCGACGTTGTCCAGGCTGGCCTCGGAGCGCTCCGCATCCAGCAGGCGGCGCTCGATGCTGCGCAGGTTGTGCACGAGTAGATCCAGCGAGCCAAGCAGTCGCTGCCACTGCGGCCGCTGCTGGTCGCGCAGATAGGCCAGCGCATCGGCCAGGTCGCGCCCGGCCTGCTGGTTGCTTTCGCCATACACGAACGGACGGCGCAGGCGGATCGCCTCGCCCAGCCGTGCGCAGGCCTGCCCCTGCAGGTCGAGCAGGCGCTGGCAGCGGTACAGCACATCGCTGTGGAAGAAGGCATCGACCAGCGCACCGTAGGGGTAGTGCGAGGAGCTGGCGCGCTCGTGGAAATCCTGTGCCATGTAATAGAGGCGCAGGTACAGGCCGGAGTTCACGCCGGGCCGCCCGGAACGGCCGAAGCGGGCCAGGATCGCGGTCTTGGCTTCATTCAATGCACCGACCACGCGCCGGTTCTGTTCGGCCAGGTCGAGCTGGCGACGCTGCAGGTCGGCCTCGCGCACCGGCTCGAACAGTGTTGCCTTCAACTGCAGGTAGCGGCCCAGTTCAACGTACAGTCGCGCCACGCGTTCGCGTACCGGACGGTTGGCGAACAGTGCGGTCCACAGGATCGACAGCAGGCCGTACCAGACCGCACCGGCCAGCAGGTGGCTGACCGCGTCCAGCGCGCTGTGCAGGTCGCTGGCGCCATGCTGCTCCAGCCCGATCATGGTGTAGATCGCCAGCGTTACCGTGGCCTGGGCGATGGACGCATAGCGCTCGCCGAGCGCACCCAGCAGGGTCAACCCGAAGGTGGACAGCGCCAGCGCGCCGATGAAGATCCATGGCCAGGGGAACAGCCAGATCACCGAAGCGGCGGCGAGGCAGAAGCACAGCAGCGACAGCAGTACCGCCTTGGTACGGCCCCACCAGTTGTCATCGGTCTCGGCGATGGCGCTGGCGATGATGCCGAGGAACACGCCGGGCAGGGCAGTGAGCGCGTCCAGCTGCCAGCACACGGCAAGCGCTGCGGTCAGGGCGATGAACACCCGAAGGCCATAACTGGCCTTTTCGTGGGCCCACAGGCGGCTGAGGCGGGATTCGCGGGCGGGCATGCAGGCTCGGTGGAAGGGTCTCCCACCATTATTGCGGGTGCGGGGTGAAATATGGAGTGCGGACCAACGGTCCGCACCCACCGTCCATGTGCGGGCCCGTCGTCCGCATGGACGGCGGGGACCGGCACCTTACATCTCCCAGCGCACGCTCACCGCGAACGTGCGCGGCAGGCCGGCGCCGGCGTTGGACCAGTACCTGCGGTTGGCCAGGTTCTCGACGCTGGCACGCAGAGTCACCGGATGGCCGGACGCCAGCAGGCGATAGCCGATGCCTGCATTCACCAGCGTGTAGTCAGGCAGCTTCAGGGTGTTGTCGGCGTCGTACCAGACATCGCCGTAATAGCGCACGGCGGCATAGGTTTCCAAGCCGTCTACCCACGGCAGCTGGTAGGTGGCGTGCAGTACGCCGCTCCAGCGCGCAGCACCGGCGGTGCGGTTGCCTTCCTGTGCGGCACTGCCCGGGGACAGCTTGTCGTAGGTCGGATCCAGCCAGGTCACGCCGCCGCCGACGGTCAGTGCATCGTTGAGGTGCAGGTCGGCACTGGCTTCAATGCCTTCGTACAGCGTGATGCCGTCCTGCACCAGGCGCTTGCCGGCCGGCGTGAGCTCATCGATGTTGGCACCACGTTCCAGCCGGAACGCGGCCACGTTCGCATTCCAACGCGCCGCTTCGACCTTGGCTCCGATCTCGTACTGCTTGCTGATGGTGGGATCGAGCACGTCACCGGCGTTGATGTAGCTGTTGCCTACGCGGCTGCCCGCTTCGAGCGACTCGATGTAGCTGGCGTAGAGGGTGACCGCCTCGCTGGGCTTGAACATCACGGCGTAGGTCGGGGTGACCGGGTAGGTGTGGTACCGCCCCTTGGTTTCGAAGTCGTTGTAGCGCCAGCCCGCCAGCACCGACCAGCCGCTGCCGAGGTTCACCGTATCGCTTGCGAACACCGCCTGCTGCACCGTCTCGTCGCCGCGGGTCATCACCCGCGAACCAACGGCGTCGTGGCGGATGGCATGGCGCTGGTACAGGTTGGCGCGGCCAATCAGGTTCCACTCGTAGGGGCGGTCCCACCCCAGTCCGGTCTGGTGGCTGATGCCCGCCACCACCTGATGCTGAAGGGGGCCGGTGCGGAAGCTGCCCTGCAGCATCGCCTGGGCCAGCTTCCACTCGCTCTTGCCACCCAGTTCGTAGACGTTGACGTCGTAGTCGCCGTTGAGATCGTCGATGTAGGCGAAGATCTTGTTGACGTCATTCCACGAGGTGGTGACGCCGTAACTCAGGCTGGCTTTCCAGTCGCTGTTGATCTGCCAGTTCAAGCCGGTCGACAGCAGGCTGGAGCGTGTGTCGTAGTAGGTGCCGGGCACGCTGTTGTCGGTATCTCCGGCGATCGGCCGCGGCAACGAGGTCAGGCCACGGAAGTAGTACTGCGGCGATTCCTCGCGCAGGTCGCGCGACTGGAACACACCGTCGAAGGTCCAGGTGAGCGCATCGCTCAGGCGCGCGTCCAGCGACAGTGCGCCCACCTTGCGATCGACGTGTCCGCCATTGAAGGTCTCGCCTTTTTCCTGGAAGGCGTTGAAGCGGTAGCCGAACATCTGCTCGTTGCCGAAGCGGCCGCCAACGTCGATGCCGCCGCTGACGATGCCCTGTTCGCGCCAGCCCAGCTGGGCGGAGAAGGTGGGCGTGTCCGTCGGCTTCTTGGTGATGTAGTTGACGATGCCGCCGGGGGTGCCGAAGCCATACAGGAATCCGCCCGGGCCTTTCAGCAGATCGACCTGTTCCATCACTTCCAGCGGCCATTCGGTGCCCCAGGAAGAGACCTGCAGGCCATTGACCCGGTAGCTGTCGTAGTTCAGCTCCAGACCGCGGTTGCGGATGGGCGAGCTCCAGCCACTGGCATAGGCGCTGACCTGGGTGCTGACCGAAGGGTCGAGCAGGAAGGCTTCGCCCAGCGAGACCACCTGGCGCTGCTCGATCTGCTCGCGGCCAACAGCGGTGATCGCGAACGGAGTGTCGCGCAGGGCGCGGTCGCCCAGTGCGCCAGCGTCGGTATGGGTGCGTTCGGCGGTGACCTTCACCGCATCCAGATCGGTGGCGTTACGGCTGACGGCCGGCGCTTCGGCATGGGCAGCGCAGGCGGCTGACAGGGCGATGGCCAGCAGGGCCAGGCGGGGAGAACGGGAAGGCAGCATCGATGGTGGTCCTCGACGGACGGCCACAGGCCATCCGCCCACGGGTGGGGGAAGGGGCAGTGGCTGGGATCACGCAGGCTGGCCGGAGATGGCAGCGGGGCGCCGCGAAGGGGCGCAGGACCATGGCTGGATGAGAATTGTTCTCTTTTCGTTACCGTGCGTCAAACCCGGAGGTATGCGGACCAACGGTCCGCACCCACCATCCGTGCCCACGGTTCGTACCCACCATCCGCTCCCACGGTAGTGCCGGCCGCTGGCCGGCAGATTGGCTGTACGGAGAACACCGGCCAGCGGCCGGCGCTACCAGTAGATCCACGCCCTGCGTGGATGGGCCCTTCTACGCCCGTTGCGCGCGCTTGAGCAGCTTCGCTTCGCGCCTGCGTGCGCGACGTGCGCGCCAGCGCTCGGCCAGGCAGGAGAAGATCACGTACAGCGCCGGCGTGCTGAGCAGGGTCAGGCTCTGCGAGAACAGCAGGCCGCCGATCATCGCGATACCCAGCGGACGACGCAGCTCGGACCCTTCGCCGAGGCCGATCGCCAGCGGCACCGCCGCCAGGATCGCCACCATCGTGGTCATCATGATCGGGCGGAAGCGCACGATGCTGGCCTCGCGTGCCGCTTCGCGCGGTGCCAGCCCATGTTCCCGCTGCGCCACCAGCGCGAAGTCGATCATCATGATCGCGTTCTTCTTGACGATGCCGATCAGCAGCACCAGCGCGATCATCGAGATCACCGACAGTTCGGTACTGGTGCCGAACAACGCCAGCAGCGCACCCACGCCCGCCGCCGGCAGCGTGGACAGGATGGTGACCGGGTGGATCAGGCTCTCGTACAGCATGCCCAGCACCAGGTACACGGTCAGGATCGCGGCAAACACCAGGATCAGCATGTCGCTGGGGTCGGAGTTGAAGCCGAAGCCGGCGTCATCAGCCAGGCGGATGTCGCCGGGCATGCGCATGCCGGCCACGGTCGCGTCGATGATCGCCTTGGCCTCGCCCATGCTCACGTTCGGCGCCAGGTTGTAGCTGAGGTCCATCGTCGTGTACTGGTTCTCATGGGTGATCTGCGAAGGCGCCAGCCCCGGCACCTGCTTGGCCACCGCCGTGAGCGGCACCATGTCGCCGTTGCGCGCACGCACATGCACCTCGTCCAGCGCCGCCGGCGTAGCGGTCTGCGAGGGCAGGGCGTTGACCACCACGCTGTACTGGTTGATGTCCGAATAGATGGTCGAGATCTGGCGCTGGCCGAACGCACCGTACAGGGCGCCGTCGATGGCGCCGACCGAAACACCCAGGCGGGCGGCCTTGGCACGGTCGATCTCGATGTTCTGGCGCAGCCCGGCATTGTCCACATCGGTGCCGACGTCGCGCAGCTTCGGGTTCTTCTTCAGCTCCGCCTGCAGCTTGGGCAGCCATTCCTGCAGTGACGCCAGGTCATTGCCCTGCAGCGAGATGCGGTACTGCGCGCCCTGGCTGGAGCCACCGCCATCGTTGCTGGGCAGGTCCTGGATCGCGCGCAGGCGCAGCTGCAGGTCGGGGTAGCGGTCGGCCTTGGCGCTCAGTCGCGCCAGGGCATGTGCGGTGGTTTCGCGGCGGCCTTCCTTGCGTGATTTCAGCTCGACGTTGAACTGTGCGCTGGAGCCCTGGCGACCGCTGCCCAGGCGGACACCCACGGTCTTCACCGCCGGGTCGGCCATCAGCATGTCGGTGATGCGGCGCTGGCGGGCGACCATGTCCTCGAAGGATACGGTGGCGCTGGAGTTGGCGCGGCCCCAGATCAGGCCGGTGTCCTGCGGCGGGAACGCGCCCTTCTTCACCGCGCCGAACAGGAAGACGGTGGCACCGATCAGCAGCAGCGGCGTCAGCGACAGCAGCAGCGCATGGCGCAGAGAGAAATCCAGGAACACGGTGTAGATGCGCAGCATGCGCTCGTGGCCGGCATCCAGCCAGCGGCCGAAGCGCGACGGCGGCGCCGTGTGGTCGTGGGCGCTGAGGAAGCGGCTGCACAGCGCCGGGGTCAGGGTCAGCGAGACGATCATCGAGACCACGATGGCCGCCACCAGGGTGACGGTGAACTCGCGGAAGAACGCGCCCATCATGCCGCTGGCGAACAGCAGCGGGATGAACACCGCCACCAGCGAGGCGGTGATCGAGACGATGGTGAAGCCGATCTCGCGCGCGCCGGTCAGCGCTGCCTGCATCCGCGGCATGCCTTCGTCGAGGTGGCGCATGATGTTCTCGATCACCACGATCGCATCGTCGACCACGAAGCCGATCGCGATCACCAGCGCCAGCAGGCTCAGGTTGTTCAGGGTGAAACCCATCACGTACATCACCAGCGCGGCACCGGCCAGCGACAGCGGCACGGTCACTGCGGCGATCAGCGTGGGTGCCAGCCGGCGCAGGAACAGCGCCATGGTCAGCACCACCATCGCCAGGCTGATCAGCAGAGTGATCTGCACTTCATGCAGCGACGAGCGGATGGTCGGCGTACGGTCGAAGTACGGCGTCATCGTGGTGCCCGGCTGCAGGTAGTCGCGCAGCGCGGGGATCTGTGCCTTGACCCGGTCCACGGTCTCCACGATGTTGGCGCCGGCGCGGGTGAACACGTACATCACCACCGCCGGCTTGTGGTCGAACCACGCGGCCTGGTAGGCATCCTGCTGGCCGTCGTAGACGTTGGCGATGTCCTTCAGCCGGATCACCCGGCCATCGCCCTGGGTCTTGACCACCAGGTCGGCGAAGTCGGCGGCGCGTGCCACCGAATCGTTGGCGATGATCGCGGTGGTGGTGTTGCCATCGCTGAGGAAGCCGGTGGGTGAGGTCACGTTGGCCGCACGCACCGCGTTGCGCAGGTCATCGGCGGTCAGGCCGAGTGCGTTCATCAGGCGCAGGTTGACGTCCACACGCACCGCCGGCGTCGAGGCACCGGCGATGTCGACCGAAGCAACACCGCTGATCTGGCGGATGCGCTGCGCCAGCAGCGAATCGGCGACGTTGTACAGCTCGTCGGCCGACTGCGTCTGCGAAGTCAGCGCGATGGCGATCACCGGGTCGTCGTTCGGGTTCGCCTTCTGGTACATCGGCGAGCCCATGCCCGAGGGCAGGTCGGCCTGCGCCGAATTGATCGCGGTCTGTACGTCCAGCGCGGCCGAATCGATGTTGTGGCCGCTCTGGAAGATCATGAACACCAGCGAGCTGCCTTCCGAGCTCGACGAGCGCATGCGGTCGATGCCCGGCAGCTGGCCGAGATGACGTTCCAGCGGCGCGGTGACCGTGGAGGCCATGGTTGCCGCATCGGCACCGGACTGGCTGGCGTGCACGAAGATCACCGGGATCTCGATGTTCGGCAGTGCCGACACGCCCAGCCGCAGATAGCAGATCAGGCCGACCATGAACAGGCCGATGGCCAGCAGCGCGGTGCCGATCGGACGGCGGATGAAGGGGCCGGACAGGTTCATCGTGCGGCCCCCCGCAGCAGCGGGGCGTGGATCATGCCTGCGGCTCCTGCAGCGAACCGTCGCGCAGTGCGCGCTGCTCGCGGCGGCGGGCCAGCCATTCGGAGAAGCGCTCCATATACAGGTAGATCACCGGCGTGGTGTACAGGGTGACCAGCTGCGACAGCAGCAGGCCACCGACGATGGCGATGCCCAGCGGGCGGCGCAGTTCCGAGCCGATGCCGGTGCCCAGCGCCAGCGGCAGTGCACCGAGCATGGCCGCGGCGGTGGTCATCATGATCGGGCGGAAGCGCAGCAGGCAGGCGCGGCGGATCGCTTCATGCGCGTTGGCGCCGGCGCGGCGCGCCTCGATCGCGAAGTCCACCATCATGATGCCGTTCTTCTTGACGATGCCGATCAGCAGCACGATGCCGACGATGCCGTCCACGGACAGGCTCAGCCCGCACAGCATCAGTGCCAGCAGCGCGCCGACACCGGCCGGCGGCAGCGTGGAGATGATCGTGATCGGGTGAATGTAGCTCTCGTAGAGCACGCCCAGCACGATGTAGATCACCACCAGCGAGGCCAGCAGCAGCCACACCACATCGGTCTGGCTGCCGGTGAATTCGGCGGCCTTGCCGATGAATTCGGCATGCAGGTGGGTGGGCATGTCCAGGCTGTCCTTGGTCTCCTGGATTGCACGCACGGCGTCGGACAGCGAATAGCCCGGCGCCACGTTGAACGAGACCGTCACTGCCGGCAGTTGCTGCTGATGGCTGACCACCAGCGGCGCACTGCTGACCTTGCCTTCGGCCAGTGCCGACAGCGGAATGATGCTGCCCGCGCCGACGGTGATACCGGTGTTCTGCGCGCCGATGCCGGTAGCCGTCGATGAGTTCGACGAGGTGACCTGGCCGAAACTGGTGGCATTGGTGCCGGTCAGTGCACCGGCACCATTGGAGGCAACGGCCAGCTGTTCCATGAGCGCGGTGCTGGTGCGGAACTCCGGCGCCACTTCCAGCACAACCCGATACTGGTTGAGTTCGGTGAAGATGGTCGAGATCTGGCGCTGGCCGAACGCATCGTAGAGGGTGTCGTCGATGGTCTGCATCGGCACGCCCAGCACGCTGGCCTTGTCGCGGTCGATGTTCAGTTCAAGCGCGCGGCCCTGGTTGGACAGGTTGTTGTCGACGTCGGCCAGTTCCGGGCGCTTGCGCAGCGCTTCGGTCAGGCGTGTGGCCTGGGTGGCCACGGTCGCCGGATCGACGTCCGACAGCGAGTACTGGTACTCGGTGGCGGCTACGCGGGTATCCAGGGTCACGTCCTGGACCGGCTTCAGGTACAGGGCCACGCCCGGAATACCGGCGACGGCCTTCTGCAGGCGCGGCAGGATCTTGTCCAGGCCGTCGCGCTCGCCGCGTTCCTTCAGCACGATCGACAGCTGGCCCTGGTTGAGCGTGGGATTCATGCTGCCCGCGCCGATGAAGGCTGACACGCCGGTCACGTCCGGGTCCTGGCGCAGCGCTTCGGCCACCTGCTTGGTGCGCTGCTCCATCTGCGGGAAGGCGATGTTCTGGTCAGCCTGGACCACGCCGGTGATCAGGCCGGTGTCCTGTTCGGGCAGCAGGCCCTTGGGAATCAGCACGTACAGCAGCACGGTCAGCACCAGTGCGCCGCCGGCCACGGCCAGGGTCAGGCGCTGGTGGTCCAGCACCCAGTCCAGGCTGCGCTCGTACAGGCCGACGGTGCGCGTCCACAGGTTCTGCTTGCCGGCCGCCGCCGCACGCTCATGTGCGTCCTCGCCTTCGGGCAAGGCGTCGGGCTTGAGCAGGTAGGCGCACATCATCGGGGTCAGCGTCAGCGAGATCAGCATCGACAGCACGACGGCGATGCTCAGCACCCACGCGAACTCGTGGAACAGGCGGCCGGTGACGCCGGGCATCAGCAGCAGCGGCAGGAACACCGCCACCAGCGAAACGGTCAGCGACAGCACGGTGAAGCCGATCTGGCGCGCACCGATTTCGGCCGCTTCCTTGCCACTCTTGCCCTGCTCGATGTAACGCACGATGTTCTCGATCATCACGATCGCATCGTCGACCACGAAGCCGGTGGCCACCACCAGCGCCATCAGCGAGAGGTTGTCCAGCGACATGCCGGCAAAGGCCATCACCGCGAAGGTGCCGGCCAGCGACAACGGCACCGCCACCGAGGGAATGATCGTGGCCCACAGGCGGCGCAGGAACACGAAGATCACCGCCACCACCAGGCCGATGGTCAGGATCAGGGTGAACTGCACCTCATGCACCGAGGCGCGGATGGTCTCGGTGCGGTCGTTGAAGATCTCCAGGTGCACGTCGGCCGGCAGCACGCCCTGCAGCTGCGGCAGGATCGCGCGGATGCGCTCGACGGTCTGCACGATGTTGGCGCCCGGCTGGCGGCGCACTTCCAGCAGCACCGCCGGCTTGCCATCGGCCCAGGCCGCCAGCTGGTCGTTCTCCACGCCGTCGACCACGTCGGCCACGTCGGACAGCCGCACCGGGCGGCCGTTCTTGTAGCTGATGATGGTGTCGCGGTACTCGGCGGCGCTGGCCAGCTGGTCGTTGGTGCCGATGCTGTAGGACTGGGTCTTGCCGTTCAACGAGCCCTTGGGCGCATTGACGTTGGCCTGGGTGAGCGCGCTGCGCAGCTGTTCCAGGGTCAGGCCCATGTTCGACAGCTGCGCCGGATTGACCTGGATGCGCACGGCCGGGCGCACGTTGCCGGCAATCGAGACCAGGCCGACGCCCTGCACCTGCGACAGGCGCTGGGCCAGGATCGAGTCGGCGTAATTGTTGACGTCGCGCAGCGGGCGCGTGTCAGAGGTCAGTTTCAGGGTGACGATGGCCGCGTCGGCCGGGTTCACCCGGTTGTAGACCGGCTGGTAGGGCAGCGACGAGGGAAGGGTGGCCTGGCGGATCGCCGCCTGCACGTCCTGCGCGGCGATGTCGATGTCGCGGTCCATCGAGAACTGCAGGATGATCGTGGACAACCCGGCCGACGAGTCGGAGGTCATCAGCTCCAGCCCGGAGATCTGCCCGAACTGGCGCTCCAGCGGCGTGGTGACCAGCGAGGCCATGGTGGTGGCGTTGGCGCCGGGGTACTGGGTGGTGACCACCAGGCTGGGCGCATCGATTTCCGGCAGCGCCGACACCGGCAGCTTGCGGTAACCGAGGATGCCCAGCAGCAACAGGCCCGCCATCAGCAGCGAGGTGGCGATGGGGCGGCGGATGAAGATCGTCGAAAAGCCCACGGACTGATCCTTGCTGGCACTTCAATGTCGGCGCCGGCAGGCTTGCCGGCGCGAGGGAGGTCGGTAGCCTGCGCTCAGCGCGGGCCGCCGCCACGACGGCCACCGCCGCCGTTCTTCTGCTCGGCGGCCTTCAGCTCGGCTTCGGTCGGCACCGCCGGGGTTTCGCCCGGCTTCAGCGCGGTGACCTTGCTGCCCGGCTTCAAGCGGAACTGGCCTTCACTGACCACCCGCTCGCCGCCCTTCAGGCCCTCGGCGATCTGCACCTGGCTGTCACCCACTTCCACGCCGCTGCGCACGGTCTGCATCTTCACCGTGTTGTCGCCCTGCACCACATAGACGTACTCGCCGTCCGGGCCACGCAGTACGGCCTGGGTCGGAATGACCACGCCACCGGCAATCGTGCGCAGCTGCATGCGCACGTTGACGAACTGGCCCGGCCACAGGCCGTTGTCGGTGTTGTCGAAGATCGCGCGCGCCTTGAACGTGCCGCTGTCGGCACTGATCAGGTTGTCGACCACGTCAAGCTTGCCGTCGCCGGACAGCACGTGCGAATCGGCGCGGTCCAGTGCCGCGACGGGTACCGCACCGGCGGCCTGCGCCTGGCGCACATCGCCGAGCTGGCGCTCGGGCAGGTTGAACAGCACGTGGATCGGATGGATCTGGGTCAGCGTGACCAGCGCGGTGCCGGCGTTGACCACGTTGCCGGCGTCGACCGCGCGGATGCCAGCGATGCCGGTGATCGGCGCGGTGACCTTGGTGTACTGCAGCTGCACCTGCGCCGAGCGCATGCTGGCCTCGTTCGCCGCGACTGCGCTTTCGTACTGTGCCACTTGGTTTCGCTGTGTATCCAGATCGGTCTTGGCGACGAACTGGCGATACTCCGGCGCGTTCGAGCGCTGGTAGTTGGAACGCGCGGTGGCCAGCAGCGCCTCGTTCTGGCGCTTGGAGGCCACGGCCTGGTCATAGCTGGCCTGGGCGGTGCGCGGGTCGATCACCGCCAGCACATCGCCCTTCTTCACTTCCTGGCCTTCGCGGAAATTCAGGCTCATCAGCTGGCCGCCAACCTGCGGGCTGACGGTGACGGTGTTCATTGCGGTCACCGTACCCAGCGCGCTGGCATAGACCGGCACGTCCTGGCGTGCCGCATCCACCACGGTCACCGGCACCGGGCCGGCATCCGGGTCTTCACCGCCCTGGCGCGCAGCTGCCGCCGGGCTACCGGCCTTGTCCTTGCCCCCGCCGAGTACGCGCAGGCCGACCACGGCCAGCACCAGTACCGCCACGACCAGCAGCACGATCTTCCAAACACGTGACATTCAAGGACTCCAAGAGGGCTGGACGGGGCGCGGCCCCGGTTGGCAATGCGCAAAGCATACCTGCGCCACATCACGTTTCCTGCATGACGGATGGGACGGGCGCTAAGACCGGATCCGGCCACGGAGGTTCCCGTGGCGGCGGTGTTGCCCTACATTCAGCTGGACCCCTCTTGCTGTGGAGATTGCGATGCGCCGTTCGCTGCTGCTGTCCGCCCTGCTGCTGGCCCTGCCGGCCGTTGCCCACGCCCAGGCCGGGCAACGCCCCGAAGTGACCGCTGCTGCCCAGCGCCTGCAGGCCAAGGTGGTTGAATGGCGCCGCGACTTCCATCAGCACCCGGAACTGTCCAACCGCGAGGCGCGCACCTCGGCCGAGGTCGCCAAGCGCCTGCGTGCGATGGGCTTGAAGCCGAAGACCGGCATCGCCCACCACGGCGTGGTGGCGATCATCGAAGGCGGCAAGCCCGGCCCGAAGATCGCGCTGCGTGCGGACATGGACGCGCTGCCGGTAACCGAACAGACCGGGCTGCCGTTCGCCTCCAAGGCCACCGACCAGTACCGCGGCCAGACCGTGGGCGTGATGCATGCCTGCGGCCATGACGCGCACACCGCCACCCTGCTGGGCGTGGCCGAGGCACTGGTGTCGATGAAGAAGGACCTGCCGGGCCAGGTGATGCTGATCTTCCAGCCGGCCGAGGAAGGTGCACCGCCGCCGGAAGAGGGCGGTGCCGCGCTGATGCTGAAGGAAGGCCTGTTCGCCGACTTCAAGCCGGAGGCGGTGTTTGGCCTGCATGTGTTCTCCAGCGTGCAGGCCGGCCAGATCGCGGTGCGCGGTGGCCCGCTGATGGCCGCCTCGGATCGTTTCGGGATCAAGGTGATCGGTCGCCAGACGCATGGCTCGGCGCCGTGGAACGGTGTTGATCCGATCGTGGCCACCGCTGACCTGGTCGGCACCGCGCAGACCATCGTCAGCCGCCGCGCCAACCTGTCCAAGCAGCCGGCGGTGCTGACCTTCGGCGCGATCAACGGGGGCATCCGCTACAACATCATTCCGGATGAAGTGGAAATGGTCGGCACCATCCGTACCTTCGACGAAGGCATGCGGCAGCAGATCTTCGCCGACCTGCGCAATGTGGCCGAGCACACCGCCGCCGCGCACGGTGCCAAGGCGGTGACGGACATCTACGAGTCGGAGGGCAATCCGGCCACGGTGAACGACCCGGCGCTGACCGCGAAGATGCTGCCGAGCCTGCAGGCAGTGGTGGGCAAGGACAACGTGTACGAGCCACCGCTGCAGATGGGTGCGGAGGATTTCTCGCTGTACGCGAAGGAAGTGCCGGGGATGTTCTTCTTCGTCGGTTCGACCAGCGTGGGCATCGACCCGGCGACGGCACCGGCGAATCATTCACCGAAGTTCCTGCTGGATGAGAAGGCGCTGGATGTGGGACTGCGCGCGCTGCTGCAGGTGAGCCTGGATTACTTGAACGGTGCCGGCACTCCTGCGGGGTGAGGGTTTCAGGCAGGGCTGCGCCCTGCACCCGCCGAAGCAACGGCAACGTCAACGGCAAAAGCGGTGCTGGATTTCTGTTGGTTGGGCGGGGCGGTGTGGGCCTGCAGGACACGCCGTAAACCCGTCCATGGGGGCTCGATGGCGCCATCCATGGCGCCAACGGTCCTGCAGGCCCACACCGCCCCGCCCCCGACAGGTTCACGCGGCTGTTGGTGGGTGTCGACCTTGGTCGACACGGGCAGACATCCGGAATGTCTGAAGGATTGGCTTTTGATTTTGATTTTTCTGATCTTTCCCGTGGTGGTGGCCGCGTGCAGGGAACTGTCAGGGGCCGGGTGGGTAGGCGGGGCGGGGGTGTCCGCGGCATGGGCCCGAGGCATGCCTCGGGCGGGCTGGGCAGGACGCCCAACCCCGGTTTTGCCGTGTGCGCAGGACAGCGCACACGAGCAAGCCGCGGCCAAGCCCCCAAGGACGGGTTAACGGCGTCCCCCGACCCGCCTGCCCACCCGGCCAGGCCGATAGACCGCCTTTCGCGACCATCCAACACAACCACCACGGAGGGGCTCCGCCGTTGGCCGGCCCGGCCGAAGGCCCGCCGTCCGCGCGATACAATGCCCCCATGAACACCCCACAGGATTCCAGCCTCGGTCGCGAGGTCAGTTACCCGTCGCAGTACGATCCCGGCCTGCTGTTTCCCATCCCCCGCAGCGGTGCCCGCGCCGAGATCGGCCTCGACGACGCCGCGCTGCCGTTCGTCGGCCATGACCGCTGGCATGCCTTCGAGCTGAGCTGGCTCGACACGCGTGGCAAGCCGCAGGTCGCCGTCGCCACCGTGCAGGTGCCGTGCACCTCGCCGCGGCTGATCGAATCTAAGTCGTTCAAGCTGTACCTGAATTCCCTCAACAGCACCCGTATCGACAGCGCCGAGGCACTGCGCGCGCGCATCGTCGACGACCTGTCTGCCTGCGCCGGTGCGCCGGTCCAGATCGAGTTCGGCCTGCCGGGCCTGCGTGAGACGCCGCTCGGTGAATCCATCGACGGACTGGACGTGGAGATCGACTGCTACGGCCCGCCGCAGGCGGACTTTCTGACTGCCGACGCGGGCGAGGTGGTGGAGGAGACCCTGGTCTCGTCGCTGCTGAAGTCCAACTGCCCGGTCACCGGCCAGCCGGACTGGGCGACGGTCAGCCTGCGTTACCGCGGGGCGAAGATCGACCGCGCCGGCTTGCTGCGCTATCTGGTCAGCTACCGCGAGCACGCCGAGTTCCACGAGCAGTGCGTTGAGCGGATCTTCAGCGAGATGTCCGCCCGCTGCCAGCCGCAGTGGCTGGAAGTGGAGGCGCGCTATACCCGCCGTGGTGGCCTTGATATCAACCCTTGGCGTGCCAGTCCCGGCATCGCCGCCCCCGCTGCGACCTACCGCGAACTGCGGCAATAACTGCCGCAGGCGATTACGGGTAGTGCCGGCCGCTGGCCGGCAACCGCAGGGAACCCGCATCCAGGGCCAGCGCAAGCCGGCCAGCGGCCGGCACTACCGGGCGTCTATTCCCCCGATTGTTCAGCCGCCCCGGGGGGCGGCTTCACATCTGCACCATCCCCATTTAACAACCTCCATGGCACCGTGCGAATCACGTAGTCATGCAGACGGGAGTTGTGGATGAGTACCGAGAAGAAAGCCGATTTCTCCGGCGTCAGTGGCAGTGTCGACAGTACCGCCGAGCAGGTGCCGAAGGCGGACTTCTCCGGCGTCAGCGCTTCGGTGGACAGCACCGCAGACGTTGTCAGCGACGGCACCTATACCGTGCAGAAGGGTGACTCGCTGTCGAAGATCGCCAAGCAGCATCTGGGCGACGCCAATGCCTGGAAGAAGATCTTCGAAGCCAATCGCGATGTGCTTGACGACCCGGACAAGATCTTCCCGGGCCAGACCCTGAAACTGCCGCCGAAGTAAACGGCGATCGAACGCCGTCCGACAATCCCTGGGAGGAACCCCGAATGATCAAGACCACCCCGCTCCAGACCGCCCTGATTGCCGCCCTGCTGGGCAGCGTTGCCCTGGTCGGTTGCAAGAAGAAAGAAGAGTCGACCGACAGCAACGCCGCCCCGGCAGCGACCACCCCGGCCGAACCTGCAGCTCCCGCGCCGATGACCGGCGCACCGCCGCCGATGGCCGAAGCCGCTGCGGTCAGCGTCTCCTCGGTCACCGTCGGCAAGACCGCAGCCGCCGACAAGTCGGTTGCGACGACGGCATTGTTCGCACCGAAGGATGACGTCATCGTCTCGGTCAAGACCGACGGTGCTGCCAACAACGTCACCGTTGGCGCGAAGCTGACCTACCAGGACGGCCAGGTGGCCGGCGAACAGAACGCCACCCTGAACACCAGCGGTGCGGAAACCACCAACGTCACGTTCAAGAATGCAAAGGGCTGGCCGGCCGGCAAGTACCGCGCCGAAGTCACCGTCGATGGCAAGGCGGCCGGAACGCCGCAGGAGTTCGAGGTCAAGTAAGTCCTGCCGACTCTCTCCCGGCAGGGCTCACGATGGACGCAGCCGCGAGGCTGCGTCCTTTTTTGTTGGGCGATGCCCGCTTTAGGGAGGCTAGCGGGGTACGCTGAACGGAACACGGACAGGTCGGGGGACAGCATGCTCAGCTGGATTGCGCTCACACTCGCAATGGGACCCGCGAATCTCTGGAGCTACAGCTGCGACCACTTCCTATACGGCGCCTGTCTGCGCGTGCCAACAGGCATGTCCGTGACCTACGAGGCACCTGTTGACTTTGGTCTGCACCGCATCAGGCATGAAGGTAGGGAAGTCGCCTTGATCTACGAGGGCGATGCCCCCGAAAAGCCTGCGTCAGGAAGCACGCCGGATCTGCGCTTCACGGACGGCGGATATGTCGTGTCGGGGTATGCAAGGGCGGAAGGACCTTCCACCCGGTACGACGTCTACGTTCGACCCGGATCATCTGGCGCCGGTTCGCTGCATATCCGAGGCTCTGCAGCGACGGCTGATGAACTCGCCAGCCTGGCCGCCGTCGTTGGGGGATTCCGAATCTGCAACTTCCAGCAAAGCAAGCGCTCGCAGACCTTGATCTGTCCAAGGCGTGCCGAGTGGGGGCAGCGATTGTCGGAGTGGGTCATGCGTGCCTCAACGAGCGAGAAGTCGAATTAGCCATCAAGCCTCAGCTTCCTGACCGGAAGCGAGCCAACGACGAAACACAGCGGTCCAGTACCGCCGCGTATGGCACAGCTTTGCCCCGCGCGGCTGAAAACGCGACAATGCAGGGGTTTCCCCGCCGCGCGCCCACCCTGACGGCGACGGGGGAAAGCGCGGGGCCCGGCCTCGCGCGCGACACGGTTGCACGTGGCCCGGCGCTGGCGCCGGCCTTCCCCTGAGCATTGCTACAGAGTCCAAGTCCCCCATGTCCAAGATCCTCTACACGCTGACCGACGAAGCACCGTTCCTGGCCACCCAGTCGCTGCTGCCGATCGTCGACGCCTATACCTCCACCGCAGGCATCGCGGTGGAAACCCGTGACATCTCGCTGTCCGGCCGCATCCTGTCGCTGTTCCCGGAACTGCTGAGCGACGCGCAGAAGGTCAGCGACGACCTGGCCGAGCTGGGCCAGCTGGCGACCACCCCGGACGCCAACATCATCAAGCTGCCGAACATCTCCGCTTCGGTGCCGCAGCTGAAGGCGGCCATCAAGGAACTGCAGGACCAGGGCTATCCGCTGCCGGATTACCCGGAAACCCCGGCTGACGACCAGCAGCGCGACTACAAGGCGCGCTATGACAAGGTCAAGGGCAGCGCGGTGAACCCGGTGCTGCGCGAAGGCAATTCGGACCGCCGCGCGCCGCTGTCGGTGAAGAACTACGCACGCAAGCACCCGCACCGCATGGGTGCCTGGGCGCCGGATTCGAAGTCGCACGTCGCGCACATGGCCGCCGGTGACTTCTACGGCAGCGAGAAGTCGGCCACCCTGGCCAACGCCGGTGCGCTGAAGATCACCTTCCACGGCAACGACGGCAGCACCGTCGTGCTGAAGGAAAAGACCGCAGTGAAGGCGGGCGAGATCGTCGATGCCGCCGTCATGAGCCGCAAGGCACTGGCCGCCTTCATCGGCGAGCAGATCGCCGACGCCAAGGCCCAGGGCGTGCTGTTCTCGCTGCACCTGAAGGCGACCATGATGAAGGTCTCCGATCCGATCATGTTCGGCGTGGCGGTCAACGAGTTCTACAAGGACGTGCTGGCCAAGCATGCCGACGTGCTCAAGCAGGCCGGTTTCGATGCCAACAACGGCATCGGTGACCTGGCTGCGCGCCTGCCGTCGTTGCCTGAAGCCGCCCGTGCGGCGATCGAAGCCGACCTGGCGGCCGAGTACGCGCAGCGCCCGGGCGTGGCCATGGTCAACTCGGACAAGGGCATCACCAACCTGCACGTGCCGAGCGACGTGATCGTCGACGCCTCGATGCCGGCGATGATCCGCGACTCCGGCAAGATGTGGAACGCCGAAGGCAAGCTGCAGGACACCAAGGCGGTCATTCCGGACCGCTGCTACGCCGGCGTGTACCAGGCCGTCATCGACGACTGCAAGGCGCACGGCGCCTTCGACCCGGCCACCATGGGTTCGGTGCCGAACGTCGGCCTGATGGCACAGAAGGCCGAAGAGTACGGCTCGCACGACAAGACCTTCCAGATCGCCGCCGACGGCGTGGTCAAGGTCACCGACGATGCCGGCACCGTGGTGTTCGAGCACGCCGTGGAAGCCGGTGACATCTGGCGCATGTGCCAGACCAAGGACGCGCCGATCCAGGACTGGGTCAAGCTGGCCGTCGAACGCGCCCGCCTGAGCAGCACCCCGGCCGTGTTCTGGCTGGACGCCGCCCGCGCCCACGACGCGCAGGTCATCGCCAAGGTCGAGCAGTACCTGAAGAACCACGACACCGCCGGCCTGGACATCCGCATCCTGCCGCCGGTGGAAGCCACCGCGTTCTCGCTGGACCGCATCCGCAAGGGCGAGGACACCATCTCGGTGACCGGCAACGTGCTGCGCGACTACCTGACCGATCTGTTCCCGATCATGGAGCTGGGCACCAGCGCCAAGATGCTGTCGATCGTGCCGCTGATGGCTGGTGGTGGCCTGTTCGAGACCGGTGCCGGTGGTTCGGCCCCGAAGCACGTGCAGCAGTTTGTTGAAGAGGACTACCTGCGCTGGGATTCGCTGGGTGAGTTCCTGGCCCTGGCCGCGTCGCTGGAACACCTGGGCAACCGCTACGACAACGCCGCGGCCCGTGTGCTGGCCAAGGCGCTGGACGAAGCCAACGGCCAGTTCCTGGACAACGACAAGTCGCCGTCGCGCAAGCTGGGTGGCATCGACAACCGTGGCAGCCACTTCTACATCGCGCTGTACTGGGCCCAGGCCCTGGCCGCGCAGGACGAGGACGCCGCACTGAAGGCGCGCTTCGCCCCGCTGGCCAAGGCGCTGACCGACAACGAGCAGAAGATCGTCGAAGAGCTGATCGCAGTGCAGGGCAAGGCCGTGGACATCGGCGGCTACTATCGCCCGGACGTGGCCAAGGCCAGCAAGGCGATGCGCCCGAGCGCGACCTTCAACGCCGCGCTGGAGCAGCTGCGCGGCTGATCCATCGCCGTTCGGCCGTGACACCGGAACCCGCGCTTCGGCGCGGGTTTCTTTTTGGGCCAGGATTACTGCGGCCCTTCATCCACGCATGGCGTCGATCTACCGGGGTCCAGAACCGTGACATCCATCGGCTGTCGGAATGCCGTCAAAGGGGCATGAAACTTGCCCGCGATGGCCGTCGCAGAAACGATAGGAGGCAGTCTGCAACCGCCTTCAATCTGAGCAGTCGATCACGACGGTCTTCGCTGGCAATGCCCTAGCCTTGGCGACGCGAGACCACCGGGGAGGTGGTCGCTCGGGGAACACGGATGGCACGCGTGCTGGTAGTGGGAACCGACATCCAGGGCGAGCAGGCCCTGCTGCAACGGCTGCGCCTGGCGTCGGCACTGCCGGATGGCCAGATCCGCCGCAGCCAGGATCTG
This sequence comes from Stenotrophomonas sp. 71799_Sma, assembly GCF_056482505.1. Taxonomy (NCBI): domain Bacteria; kingdom Pseudomonadati; phylum Pseudomonadota; class Gammaproteobacteria; order Lysobacterales; family Lysobacteraceae; genus Stenotrophomonas; species Stenotrophomonas sp. 71799_Sma. Next base: position 4,451,871 of record NZ_CM151202.1, on the reverse strand, counting down.
GACGATTGCGACCTGCTGGTCATCCGCGATACCCCTGCACTGCGCAACGCGGCCCAGCGCATGCGCCAGCAACGCCCGCGATTGCAGTGCTGGATCGAGGATATCGGCGGCCAGCTGCGTGACGGCGACGGGCACCAGGACGTGCTTGACGATGGTGCCATCGGCCGCGCGCTGCGCCGCATGCAGTTGGCACCGGAGCCCATGGCCATGCACGCACCCGCACCGATCCGTCTTGCCGATGGTGCACACGCCATCACCCGCCTGCTGCGCGAGCGGCTGCCGCTGCGACAGGGGCAGGCACTGTTGAGTGATGCGAGCGGGCCTCTGCTGCTGATGGATCTGGAGCACGACCAGGCCGTGCTGCTGCAGGAACCGGCTGCGGCGCTGGTGGAGCGTCTGGCCGATGCCTTCGAACACCTGCAACTGGATGCGCTGACACCCGCACGCCTGCAGGCGCTGGCCGGTGAGCGGCCACGCCAGCCACTGCGACCGCTGCTGTGGCAGTGGGCACAGCGCAGCCGCCATTGGCAGGCATTGGACGAACGCCTTCGTGGCGCTTCAGTGAAGCTGCTGCGCTGGCCGGACTTCCGCGTACTGGGCCACGACCATGATGGCTTCCGCCTGTGTTCGCTGCTGCTCAAGCGCGCGTGCACGGTTGACGAGTGCGTGATGCTGCTCGAGTTGCCGGCTGCGGCGGTGCGCGATTTCATCCATGCCGCCTACCTGTGCGGCTACGCGCAGCTGCAGACTGCATCGGCGACGCCGCTGATGGCGACAGGTGGCACCCGCACCGACAACGGCCTGCTTGCCCGCCTGTGGCGGCACCTGCGCGGGAGCGAACGCAATGCGTGAGCACAAGGTGGTGGTGCTGGGCGGCATGGGCAGCGGCAAGTCGACCCTGGTACGCAGCATCGCGGTTGGCGCGGTGGTCGACACGGATGTGGCCAACAGTGATCGCCTTGGCGCCGACAAGGCGTCCACCACCGTGGCGCTGGACTACGCAGACATCGATCTGCCCAATGGCGAACGCCTGCGGTTGTACGGAACACCCGGCCAGCAGCGTTTCGATTTCCTGTGGCCGATCCTGCTGCAGGGCGCGCGTGGCGCGGTGCTGCTGCTGGATGCGCGTCGTGCCGGCATGGCCACCGAGCTGGAGGACTACCTGCAGGTGCTGCAGCCGTTCGCATCATCCTTGGCACTGGTGGTGGCGGTCACCCACCTGGACCAGGCACCGCAGGCCGCACTGGATGACTGGGCCGCCCGTGCCAGCCTTGACGACCATCCACTGCCGCTGCTGGCCGTGGATGCCCGCGACCGCGAACAGGGACTGTTGCTGATGGATGTGTTGATGAGCGAAATGGAAGCGTACGCACTGGTGGCGGCGCATGGCTGACGGGCAGATGGCGGTACTGCCCGATGCCGGTCAGCGTGAGCGCCTGCAGCCGCTGCTGCAGGACCTGCAGCAGCGCGTGGAAGGCGTGCGCACGGTGGTGCTGGCCAGTGTCGATGGCTTCGCCCTGGTCAGTGCCGGGGCCGAAGGGCGCGGCGAACGGCTGGCGGCGATGACCAGCGCGATGCTGGCGCTGGCCGCGGCAGTTGGCCGCGAACTGCTGCTGGGCGATCTGCAGACGCTGATGCTGGAAGCCGCGGGCGGCAAGGTGCTGATGCTGGCGATCCAGGCCGAAGGGCGCGCACCGCTGCTGCTGATGGCGGCCTGCGACCAGCGCAGCGTGATCGGCCAGGTGCTGTGGCAGAGCAGGGAATGTGGCCAGGCGATCCTGGCCGAACTCGGCGGATCGTGAGCCCGGCCGCAGGGGAACGAGGGGCTCGAACCAACATCGACAAGGGGTGCGACGTGGCTGGATTGAATGAATCGTTGAACGCACTGATGGGCATCGACGGCGCGCAGGCAGTGGCGCTGGTCGACTACGAAAGCGGCATGCTGCTGGGCGAAGCCGGTGCCGGCATGGACATGGAAGTGGCCGCCGCCGGTAACACTGAAGTGATCCGCGCCAAGATGAAGACCGCCGCGTCGCTGAACCTCAACGACAGCATCGAGGACATCCTGATCTCGCTGGGCAAGGCGTACCACATCATGCGCCCGGTGGCGAAGAAGAAGGGCCTGTTCTTCTACATCGTGCTGGACCGGACCAAATCCAACCTGGCGCTGGCGCGGCGCAAGGTGCAGGACGTAGAGGCCGAACTGGCGATCTGATCCGCCGGCGCGTTGTAGAGTCGAGCTTGCTCGACTGCTTCTGCCCCTGCCTTCTGTAGAGTCGAGCCGTGCTCGACTTCGGCCAAAAGCAGTCGAGCATGGCTCGACTCTACACAAGCCACCCCACGCCAGCGTATGGTGAAGCCGGTCCTCCCGGATGAGCCCTGCATGTCCACGCCTGACATCGTTGCCGAGCTGGCGCCGCGTATCGCCGGTGCCATCCGCGATGGTTTCGAGCAGTACCATGCCCGCTTCGCGGCGATCACCGCGCGGGCGCGGCAGCGCTTCGAGCAGCGCGATTGGGCGGGTGCGCGACAGGATGCGGTCGAGCGCATCGCCCTGTACGACCTGTGCATCGCCGAGCAGATGGATGCGTTGCGCCGCCTCGCCGGTGACGCGATCGGCGAGCGTGCGCTGTGGCTGCAGGTGCACGCGCAGTACAGCGGGCTGCTGCAGGGCCTGATCGACGCCGAGCTGTACAAGACCTTCTACAACACGCTGTCGCGGCGCCTGTTCGCTACCCGCGGCGTGGACCCGGCGCTGGAATTCATTGCTTTCGACGTCGAGCCCTCCGATGCAATCACCCATCCGGTCGCGCGGCATACCTACGCGGTCTCGCCGACGCGGCCGGTGGAGGCCCTGCAACGCGTACTGGCCGACTACCGTTTCGACATCCCCTATGCGCACCAGCTGCGCTGTGCGGCGGCCATCGCCGTGCGCCTGCAGGACGACCTCGCCCATTGGGGGGACACGCCGGTACGCAGCATCGAACTGCTCGACACGGTGTTCTACCGCGAGCGCCGCGCTTACCTGGTTGGCCGCGTGTTCGGCGAGCATCGCTTTTCGCCATGCGTGATTGCCCTGGTCAACGATGCGCGCGGCCTGCGTGCCGATGCGGTGCTGACCCGGCGCCGTGATGTCGCCCATCTGTTTGGCGTGTCGCGCAGCTACTTCCAGGCTGACCTGGGCACCGTGGGCGACGCGGTGGTGTTCCTGCGCAGCCTGCTGCCGGGCAAGCCGATCGACGAGATCTACACGGTGCTGGGACGTGCCAAGCAGGGCAAGACCGAGCGCTACCGAACCTTCTTCCGACACTTCAACGAGCATCCGCAGGAACGGCTGGTGCATGCCGAAGGCACGCCGGGCATGGTCATGGCGGTGTTCACCCTGCCCAGTTATCCATTGGTGTTCAAGCTGATCCGTGACCGTTTCGCCTGGCCCAAGGCAATGTCGCGGCAGCAGGTGGAAGAGAAGTACGCGCTGGTGTTCAATCTCGATCGTGTCGGCCGCCTGCTTGATGCGCAGCCTTATCGCCACCTGCGTTTCCCGCGCGAGCGCTTCGCGCCGGCCCTGCTGGAAGAGCTGCTGCAGCAGTGCGCGCAGAGCGTACGTGTCGATGGCGACGAGGTCGAAGTCGCACTGTGCTATGTGCAACGTCGTTTCCGTCCTTTGAACCTGTACCTGCGCGAGCAGTCCGGCGAGGCGGTGCGCGCGGCGGTGCTCGACTACGCGCAGGCCATCACCGACATGGCGCGCAACAACATCTTCCCCGGCGACATGCTGCCGAAGAACTTCGGTGTGTCACGGCACGGCCGGGCCGTGTTCTATGACTATGACGAGCTGTGCCTGGTCAGCGACTGCGTGTTCCGCGCCTGGCCGCAGCCACGCACGCCAGAGGAAGCGATGGCCGACGAGCCGTGGTTCCATGTCGGCCCGCGCGACGTGTTTCCCGAGCGCTTCGGTCCGTTCATGGGCCTGCCTGCTCCGGAGCTGGCAGCCGTGCGCGAGCACTACCGGCACCTGTTCGACCCGGGCTGGTGGCAGGGCCTGCAGGAACGCTTCGCCCGGGGTGATTATCCGGACACGCCACCCTACGCGGGCGCACACCGGCTGGCGTGAACCGGCTGTCATGGCGGCTGGGACTGGGATAGGCTCGCCGTTCATCACCAAGGATCCGGCAATGATGCGTTCCCCACTGTTTCTCGCCCTCGCGTTGGCCGTAGGTGCCGGCGCCCCCCTGCTTGCAGGCGATGCCACTGCGCAGACCGCACGTGCTGTACGTGCGACTGCGGAAATGAGCATGGTGCTGTCCGGTCATATCGAGGTCACGCCGGAGGGCGCGGTCCGCTCGCTGGTGCTGGACCAGAAAGCCATGGTGGCCCCGAGCATCGCCTCCTTCGTGGAAGGCACCATCGGTGGCTGGCGCTTCGAGCCCACGCTGCGCGATGGCCAGGCAGTGGCCACGCGGGCCCCTTTGCGCGTTCGCCTGCGCGGCAAGGCTGCGGCCGATGGCGGTTATGAAATCAGCATGACCAGTGTCGACTTCAGCGAGTACGATCCGAAGGCCACCGATTCGGTGACCCAGCTGCACATGACGCCGCCGCGCTACCCGGAAGCGGCCTACCGTAACGGTGGCCAGGGTGAGGTGCTGCTGTTGGTCAAGGTGGCCCGTGACGGAACGGTGGCCGATGTGGCCGCCGAGCAGGTGAACATGGCCGTGGTCGCACCTGAGCGGACCCTGGCCAAGATGCGCGACATCCTGGCCAGAGCCAGTGTCAGCACCGCCCGCACGTGGACCTTCAAGCCGCCGACCACCGGCGAGGACAGCACCCGGGACAGCTGGACGGTTCGCATCCCGGTGAACTTCGCCCTGAACAATGATCCCAATGCAGTGGCGGAACGCTATGGCCGCTGGCGCGCCTTCATTCCGGGGCCGCGGCAGACCGTCCCGTGGCGCGAGGCGGACCCGGTCGAGCAGGTCGGCAGCGATCTGCTGCCGGAAGGCGGCGTCTACATGGTGGACGGCGCCAAGCGCGGCCTGCGCCTGCTGACCCCGCTGGCGCAGGGCTGAGACCCGCTGCGGAGCCGGGCAGCCCGGCTCCGCGTCAGTCGGCGTACGGGTAGACCACCACCCGGTTGCGGCCCTGTTCCTTGGCCATGTACAGGGCCTTGTCGGCCAGCCGCAGCGCCTGTTCTGCGTCGACATGGAAGCTGGGGAAGTGGGCCACGCCCAGCGATACGGTGATGGTGCCGACCGGTTCGAACGGATGGTCGGCGATGTGCTGGCGCAGGCGTTCACCGGCCTGGCGGGCCGATTCAGTACTGATGCCCGGCAGCAGCAGCAGGAATTCCTCGCCGCCGGCGCGGCAGAGGATGTCGCTGTCGCGCGAGTAGCGGCGCATCTGGTCGGCGATGTGGACGATGGCGTTGTCGCCGACGTCATGCCCGTAACTGTCGTTGATCGACTTGAAGCGATCGATGTCCAACGCCAGGATCGCGAACGGAATGCCCTGCACCTGCAGCGCATCCAGCGCCTGCTGCAGCCCGCGGCGGTTGAGCAGGCCGGTCAGCGGGTCGGTGCGGCTGGCACGGTTGAGCGTGCCGATACGATCCTGCAGCGCATTGAAGCTGTGCAGCACCGCCTGTTTGAGCTGGGCGACCTCGAAGTACCAGGCGCGGATGCCGCTGACGTGGTTGATCGCGTTGCCGGTGTCCTCGCCGCCCTGCACGTTGCGCGCCAGTTGCCACAGCGGCATCGAAATGCGGCGCGCGAACCACCAGGTGACCAGCAGCGACAGCAGGCCGAGTGGAATCGCATTCCAGATCACTGCGGTCATCAACCGCGACAGCGGCTGCAGGGTGGCCTCGGTCGGGCGCTGCGCGATGATGCCCCAGCCGGTGGCCGCCACCGGTGCATAGCCGGCCAGCATCGACACGCCGCGGTTGTTGCGTACCTGCTGTGCGCCCCGTTCTCCGCGCACCACGGCCTTCACCGCCGGGTTGCCGACCACGTAGTCACCCACCCGCTTGCCATCGGCGTGGTACAGCAGGCGGCCATTGCGGTCCACCACGTACAGGTAGGAACCGTCGCGGTAGTAGTGCTTGCCCAGCAGCGTGTGCAGTGCACTGCGCTGGCGCAGGTACAGGGTGCCGCTGACATAGCCGCGATAGCGGCCCTGGCGGTCGAAGATCGGGTGCGACAGCGAGACCAGCAGCTTGCCGGTGGCCGACTGGTACGGGTCGCTGATCATCGGCTGGCGCGCCGCCAGTGCCGCGTTGTTGCCGACACTGTGCAGCACCTCACCCTGCAGCTGCAGGGTCTGCGGCGAGGTGGCGATCACCAGGCCGTCGGCGTCCACCACCAGTGAGGAGTTGAAGCTGCTGGACTGCAGCTGCAGGCGGCTGGCTTCATCCTGGGCCTGCTTCGGATCAAGGTCGTCCTCGCCCAGGCGGGTCGCGGCATAGGCCAGCTGCTGCTGCGCGGCCAGCAGGAAGTTCTGGGTGGTCTCGGCCAGCTTGGTGGCGTAGACGCGGTTGGCTTCCAGGGTGTTGCCGACCAGCTGGTCGCGCTGCACGCGGTAGCTGGCCAGCAGGGTATTGGCCAGCGCGATGATGGCGCTGAGCAGGGCCAGGGCGAGGATCAGCTTGCCCAGGTTGAGGCGGGGGGACAGCGTTCGCATGCGTCGACGGATCCGGCAGGAGGCTGGACCCGACCGGTTCTCCGGAAGGGGCGACAGCGGGAATCGGTGGCAGGGCCCACGGGGGCCGGGCAGGGTATCGCGCGGATTATCGCCAAAAGCGGGCGCGAGCGAAGTGAAGTGCGTCGCCCTGCAGGCAAAAAAAAACCTGCCGCAGCGAGCGGCAGGTTTCTTCTGATGCAGCGCCAGGGATCAGCGCTTCATCGAACCGAAGAACTCGTCGTTGGACTTGGTGTTCTTCATCTTGTCCAGCAGGAACTCCATCGCGGCCATTTCATCCATCGGATGCAGCAGCTTGCGCAGGATCCAGATCTTCTGCAGCAGCTCCGGTTCGATCAGCAGGTCTTCGCGGCGGGTGCCGGAACGGTTGATGTCGATGGCCGGGAACACGCGCTTTTCAGCGATACGGCGGCTCAGGTGCACTTCGCTGTTGCCGGTGCCCTTGAACTCTTCGTAGATCACCTCGTCCATCTTCGAGCCGGTGTCGACAAGCGCGGTGGCGATGATGGTCAGGCTGCCGCCTTCTTCCACGTTGCGCGCGGCACCGAAGAAGCGCTTCGGGCGGTGCAGGGCGTTGGCGTCGACACCACCGGTCAGCACCTTGCCCGAGCTCGGCACCACGTTGTTGTAGGCGCGGGCCAGGCGGGTGATCGAGTCGAGCAGGATCACCACGTCCTTCTTGTGCTCGACCAGGCGCTTGGCGCGCTCGATGACCATTTCGGCCACCTGCACGTGGCGCGCGGCCGGCTCGTCGAAGGTCGAGCTGATGACCTCGCCGCGCACGGTGCGCTGCATTTCGGTCACTTCTTCCGGGCGCTCGTCGATCAGCAGCACGATCAGGTGCACGTCCGGATGGTTGGTGGTGATGGCGGTGGCGACCTGCTGCATCATCATGGTCTTGCCGGCCTTCGGCTGCGACACGATGAGCGAGCGCTGGCCCTTGCCCTGCGGGGCCATCAGGTCGAGGATGCGGCCGGTGATGTCTTCCGACGAACCGTTGCCGCGCTCCAGGGTGAAGCGGCGGCGCGGGAACAGTGCGGTCAGGTTCTCGAACAGCACCTTGTTCTTCGACGCTTCGATCGGCTCGCCGTTGATGGTGTCGACGATGTTCAGCGCGAAGTAGCGCTCGCCGTCCTTCGGGAAGCGGATGCGGCCGGAGATGTGGTCGCCGGTGCGCAGGTTGAAGCGGCGGATCTGGCTGGGCGAGATGTAGGTGTCGTCCGGGCCGGCCAGGTAGCTGGCTTCAGCCGCGCGCAGGAAGCCGAAGCCGTCCGGCAGGATTTCCAGCACGCCATCGGCGGCAACGCCGTCACCGTGGCGGGTCAGCACCTTCAGCAGGGCGAAGATCACGTCCTGCTTGCGGGCACGGGCCACGCCTTCGGAGATCTGCAGCTGCTCGGCGATTTCCAGCAGCTTCTGTGCCGGCATGCGCTTGAGGTCGCTCAGCGAGTAGACCGGGAAGCCTTCGGGTACGTTGGCGTGCGGGCGCGGCACGAACGGCTGCTGCTCGCCGCCGTCGTTGGGCAGGCCATCGTCGCGGAAGCGGTTGTTGCGGTCACGGTCGCGGCGGTTGCGGAAGCGGTCACGGCGGTTGCCCTGACCTTGCCCCTGGCCCTGCTGGCCGTTCTGGTTGTACGGGTTCTGGCCCTGGTTCTGGCCGCCCCCCTGGTGGTTCTGCTGGCGCGGCTGGCCGGATTCGCGACCCTCACCGCCTTCGCCACCGCCACTGCTGGCAGGGGCCTCGGCGGCGGGCGCGCTCGGTGCAGGGGCCGCAGCCGGTGCCTCGGGCGCGGCGGCCAGCGGCAGGGTCGGCTGCGCCGGCGCGGCGCTGGTTTCGGCGGCTGCCGGAGCGGCGGCCTTGCTCACGCGGGGCTTGCGCACGCGCTTTTCGGCGGGCGCATCGGCGCTGCCGGTTTCGGAAGTGTTATCGGACAAGAGCGTTATTCCTCGCTTGAAGGTGCGAGCGCCCGGCTGGGGCGGCGAACGTTGGGAATGGGTCTGGAAGAAACTGCGTCCAGAGGGTGCGGCACGCGAACGCGGCCGGATATGCCGACACTATCATCGGCCTGCGGCGCCACGCAAGGGTCGCCGGGAACAGCATTCATCATGGGCGCGGGGCGCCCGCCGGCAGCCGCGGTCGGCGGCTGCCGGAGAACAGCAGGATCAGGCCAGGGCCTTGTCCAGCAGGCCGGCCAGCTGGGCCTTGCCCACCGCACCGATCTGCTCGCCGACCTTCTCGCCGTCCTTGAACACGACCAGGTACGGAATCGAACGCACGTGGTACTTGGCGGCCAGCGCACGGTTGTGGTCGACGTTGACCTTGGCGATCTTGGCGCGGCCCTGGTAGGCATCGGCCAGTTCGTCCAGCGCCGGGGCGATCATCTTGCACGGGCCACACCACTCGGCCCAGAAATCGACCAGCACCGGTTCCTTGGAATTCAGCACTGCGCTATCAAAGTCGGCGTCGCCGACATGTACAACCTTGTCGCTCATCTTGGTTTCTCGTCTTGGATTGCACCCGGCCATGCCGGAGGTGGGTGAACTGGGCCATGCCCGGTGGCGCGACCCTCGTCGTTGCCTCGCGGCGCACTGCCGCGGTGCGTTCGGCGGGATGCCTGGACGCTCACGGCCGGCAGTGTACCCCTATCGCAGGGCGGGGACAGGCGCCGGCTGGAACCCAGCGTATCGTGATCGCTTCGATGCCTGGTATGTGTCGGATTTCACTGTCTTCCTGTACATGGGGCTGGCAGCGGGCGATACCAGCGGCCCTGGCAGGGCCGTTCAAGTCCGGTGTGGCTGGGTGAAGGGTGCCGTCTCTTGACTTTATGAGACAGCTCATTCCGGTTTGCCGGCCCGAGTGCGTTAAACTGGGGCATTGTGCGGCGCGCGGACCGGGTGGTCCCAGCCTGCCAACCCGCCGCAGGGGCCGCAGTTTGCGACGGTGCCCCTAGACGATGAAGTGCCAGCCGCCCCACGGGCCGGCGGCCATACCAAGACGGACTCATGAGCGACAAACCGCTGACCGATTTGACCTTCTCCTCCTTCGAGCTGCATCCGGCCCTGCAGGCCGGCCTTGAAGGAGCCGGATTCACCCGCTGCACCCCGATCCAGGCGCTGACCCTGCCGGTCGCGCTGCCCGGTGGTGATGTTGCCGGCCAGGCCCAGACCGGCACCGGCAAGACCCTGGCCTTCCTGGTCGCTGTCGTGAACCGCCTGCTGACGCGTCCGGCCCTGGCCGACCGCAAGCCGGAGGATCCGCGCGCGCTGATCCTCGCCCCGACCCGCGAACTGGCCATCCAGATCCACAAGGATGCAGTGAAGTTCGGTTCCGACCTGGGCCTGCGTTTCGCCCTGGTCTACGGCGGCGTGGATTACGACAAGCAGCGCGAACTGCTGCAGCAGGGCGTGGACGTGATCATCGCCACCCCGGGCCGCCTGATCGACTACGTGAAGCAGCACAAGGTGGTCTCGCTGCACGCCTGCGAGATCTGCGTGCTGGACGAAGCCGACCGCATGTTCGACCTGGGCTTCATCAAGGACATCCGCTTCCTGCTGCGCCGCATGCCCGAGCGCACCACCCGCCAGACCCTGCTGTTCAGTGCCACCCTCAGCCACCGCGTGCTGGAGCTGGCCTACGAGCACATGAACGAACCGCAGAAGCTGGTGGTCGAGGCCGAGACCATCACCGCCGCGCGCGTGCGCCAGCGCATCTACTTCCCGGCGGACGACGAGAAGATCCCGCTGCTGCTGGGCCTGCTGTCGCGCAGCGAAGGCGCGCGCACCATGGTCTTCGTCAACACCAAGGTGTTCGTCGAACGCGTCGCCCGTTCGCTGGAAAAGGCCGGTTACCGCGTCGGCGTGCTGTCCGGCGACGTGCCGCAGAAGAAGCGTGAGAGCCTGCTCAACCGCTTCCAGAAGGGCCAGCTGGAAATCCTGGTGGCCACCGACGTGGCCGCGCGTGGCCTGCACATCGATGGCATCAAGTACGTCTACAACTACGACCTGCCGTTCGACGCCGAAGACTACGTGCACCGCATCGGCCGTACCGCGCGCCTGGGCGAAGAGGGCGATGCGATCAGCTTCGCCTGCGAACGCTATGCGATGGGCCTGCCGGACATCGAGGCCTACATCGAGCAGAAGATTCCGTCCGAGCCGGTCACCAAGGAACTGCTGACCCCGCTGCCGCGCCCGGAACGCCCGGCCCCGGCTGCGGGCGAGGAAGGCGAGGACAACGAAAGCGTCGGCCAGATCTTCCGCGAAGCGCGCGAAGCCCGCGCTGCCGAGGAAGAGCGCCGTGGCGGTGGCCGTAGTGGCGGCCGTTCCGGCAGTGGCGGTGGCCGCGGTGGCCGCGACGGTGAGCGCAGCGGCGAGCGCCGTTCGCGTGGCCCGCGCAAGCCGCGCGTGGAAGGCGAGCAGGGCGCTGCCGCCCCGGCCGCCGGTGCCGAAGGCGCTGCCGCACAGGCCCCGCGTCCGCCGCGCCCGCCGCGTGCTGAAGGCGCACCGGAAGGTGCGGTGGACGGTGAGCACAAGCCGCGCAAGCGCCGTCGTCGTCGCCACGGCCGTCCGGTCGAAGGTGCCGAGGGTGTGCAGAACGCCGCCGGCAATGGTGCCAGCCCGGTCACCCCGGTGCAGGTGGTGGCCAAGCCGGTGCGCACGGCTGCTGATACCGGCGATTCGTTCCTGACCCGCATCGGCCGCAAGATCCGCCGGATGCTGTCGGGCAGCTGATCGGCGCTGCCGATCAGCGGATAGCACCCGACCGTTGGTCGGGTGACCTTGACCGGTGTGCCGACCAACGGTCGGCACCCACCCTGGCCGGCAACCCACGAAGCTGCCGGCCAGCGGCCGGCACTACCGATGGCGCGACCGTCTCCACGACGTCGCGCCGGTCCTGCATAATCGGGGCATGAGTGTCCTGCGCTTCGACAATGTCAGCAAACAGTACGCCGGTGGCCACGAGGCGCTGACCGATGTCAGCTTCGAGGTCGCGCCGGGCGAGATGCTGTTCGTCACCGGCCATTCCGGTGCGGGCAAGAGCACCCTGCTCAAGTTGATCCACCTGGACGAGCGGCCCAGCCGCGGCGCGGTGGTGTTCGACGAGCGCAACCTGCTGAAGGTGCGCGGTGGCGACGTGCCCCGCCATCGACGCGCGGTCGGCGCGGTCTACCAGGACCACCGCCTGCTGATGGACCGCTCTATTGCCGAGAACGTGGCGCTGCCGCTGATCCTGCGCGGCACCCGCCGTAGCGACATCAACAAGCGCGTGCGCTCGGTGCTCGAGCGGATGGGCCTGGGCCATCGCGAGAAGGCGCTGCCCTCGCAGCTGTCGGCCGGTGAGCAGCAGCGCGTCGGCATCGCCCGCGCCATTGTCGGTGAGCCCAAGCTGCTGGTGGCCGATGAGCCGACCGGCAACCTCGACCCGACCCTGGCGGCGGAGATCATGGCCCTGTTCGCCGAGCTGCCCGCGCGCGGCACCAGCGTGCTGGTGGTCAGTCACGACCTGCCGCTGCTGCGCCGCATGCGCAAGCGCGTGCTGATCCTTGACCACGGCCGGCTGGTGGATGACATCTCGCCGCAGGACCTGGCGGAGTAATCGATGGCGAAGAACGAAAACAGCGAAGCCGCCGCCCCGTCGCGTGTGGGCGTCTGGTTCCAGCACCACGTGCACAGCGTGGTGTTCAGCCTCGGCCGCGCCTGCCGCAAGCCGTGGGCGACCCTGCTGACGGTGATGGTCATGGCGCTGGCGCTGGCCCTGCCGCTGGGCCTGTCGATCGCGCTGGACAACCTCAAGCAGTTCGCCGGCAGCGTGCAGCAGTCGCGCGACATCAACGTGTTCCTGAAGGGCAACGTCGATGGTCCCGGCGCGCTTCGCCTGGCCGGCCAGCTGCGCGATCGCGATGACGTGGCCGAAGTGAACGTGCGCACGCCTGAGCAGGGCCTGCAGGAACTGCGCGATGCCGGCCTCGGCGAGGCGATCGATGCACTCAACGACAACCCGCTGCCCTCGCTGCTGGTGATCACTCCGGGCCAGGGCAAGGACGACGCACGCCTGGCGCGTGCGCTGGAAAGCCTGCCCGAGGCCGACCTGGTGCAGCACGATGCGCTGTGGCGCCAGCGCCTGGATGCCTGGCTGGCGTTCGGTGCGCGGCTGGTGCAGGTGCTGTCGGTGCTGCTCGGCGTGGGCGCCGCGCTGGTGGTCGGCAACACCGTGCGCCTGGACATCCAGGCCCGCCGCGAAGAGATCGGCGTGCTGCAGCTGCTCGGCGCCAGTGATGGCTTCATCCGCCGCCCGTTCCTGTACCTGGGCGCGTGGTATGGCCTGGGTGCCGGCGCGGTGGCGCTGGCCCTGATTGCTGCGGCCGGCGCCGCCTTGCGCGTGCCGCTGGCCGAACTCTCGCGCAGCTACGGCAGCCCGTTCGTGCTGCACGGCCTGGACCTGCTGCATGGCAGCCTGGTCCTGCTCGGCACACTGCTGCTGGGCTGGCTGGGCGCGTGGCTGGTGACCGGCCATTTCCTTCGCCAGACCCGCCCGACCGACACCTGAGACCGGCATGCAACCGCAAGCGCTGAAGCACCTTGAAGGGCCCGCGACGCGGGTGATGGTGGTCGATGGGTCAAAGCTGGTCCGCAAACTGATCGCCGACGTCCTGCAGCGCGACCTGCCGGGCGTGGAAGTGATCGGCTGCGACAGCATCGAGGATGCGCAGCTGGCGCTGGCGCAGGGCCCGGTGGATCTGGTGACCACCTCGCTGACCCTGCGTGATGGCGACGGCCTGGCACTGGCGCGGATGGTCCGCGAAGCCGCAGGCCAGGCCTATGTGCCGGTGATCGTGGTCTCCGGCGATGCCCAGCAGCATCTGGAGCAGCGCCGCTTCACCGAGTACGTCACCGACTATTTCGACAAGGCGCTGGGCCACGAGGCACTGGCGACCTTCATCCGCGGCTACGTGCAGCCGCAGACCATTCCCGGCGCCACCATCCTCTATATCGAGGACAGCCGCGTGGTCGCCGAGGCTACCAAGCGCATGCTGGAACGCCAGCAGTTGAACGTGCTGCACGTGGTCAGCGCCGAAGAGGCGTTCACCCTGCTCACTGCCGAGTCGCTGGGCCGCAGTCGCCACCGCATCGACCTGGTGCTGACCGACGTCACCCTGAAGGGCGAACTGAGCGGTCGCGACGTGGTGCAGCGCGTGCGCGTGGACTTCGGCTACGGCAAGCGTCGCCTGCCGGTGCTGGTGATGACCGGCGATGGCAACCCGCACAACCAGACCGGGCTGCTGCAGTCCGGTGCCAACGATCTGGTGCTCAAGCCGATCGAAGAGCGCCTGCTGGTCACCAAGGTGCTGTTCCAGCTGCGCCTGGCCCGGTTGAACGATGGACCCCTGATTCGATGAAGTGGCGTGATGATTGATGAAGTAGCCGGCACCCCGACGATCCAGCTCGAGCCGAGCTGGAAGCAGCATGTCGGCGATTACCTGATGCAGCCGCAGATGCGCGAGCTGTCCAGCTTCCTGCGCCAGCGCAAGGCCAGCGGTGCGGCGGTGTTCCCGCCCGGCCCGCAGATCTTCGCTGCGTTCGATGCCACGCCGTTCGAGCAGGTGAAGGTGGTGATCCTCGGCCAGGACCCGTACCACGGCCGCGGTCAGGCGCATGGGCTGAGCTTCTCGGTGGCGCCCGGAGTGCCGGTGCCGCCGTCGCTGCTGAACATCTACAAGGAGATCGAGAGCGATCTCGGTATCCCGCGTCCGGACCATGGCTGCCTGATCCCGTGGGCGCAGCGCGGTGTGCTGCTGCTCAATGCCGTGCTGACGGTGGAAGAGGGCCAGGCCGGTGCCCACCAAGGGCGTGGCTGGGAAGGTTTCACCGACCACGTGGTGGATGTGCTCAACCGCGAACGCGACGGCCTGGTGTTCATGCTCTGGGGCGCGTACGCGCAGAAGAAGGGCAAGGTCATCGACACCCGCCGCCACCGTGTGCTGAAGTCGCCGCACCCGTCGCCGCTGTCGGCCCACCGCGGCTTCCTGGGCTGCCAGCATTTCTCGATGGCCAACGAGTACCTGCAGCGCCGCGGCCAGGCCCCGATCGACTGGTCGCTGCCGCCGCGTTCGGCGCTCTGACCGCCGGCGGGTGACCGGGGCTGAACGCCGGGCAACGTTTCCGGGCCTGAATGGGCTCTGCGGACGGCCCGTTCAGCTCCGCTTGACCGGAATCAGCCGGATTCCAGCAGGTAATTGATTGAATTCCAAGGGATTGTGAATCCCGAAAAGCGTGCTCGCCACTGTCATCAAATCGCGCTACGGTAGGGCTCTGTTTGGGACCAGTGTTGCATCAATAGGATGCTGGAACTTTTTCCTCCTTTAGCAGTCCAAATGCCGGACTGCTAAGATGGGTGCCTATGAGCCAGAACACCTCTACTGCCCTTGTGGCAAACAATCTCCCGATTCCCAGTGCGCTCGGTTCGCTGGACGCCTACATCGGTGCCGTGCACCAGATCCCGGTGCTGTCGGTCGATGACGAACAGGACCTGGCCCGTCGCTTCCGCGACGGCAACGATCTTGACGCCGCCCGCGAGCTGGTGCATTCGCACCTGCGCTTCGTCGTGCACGTGGCCCGCGGCTACAACGGCTACGGCCTTGCGCTGGGCGACCTGATCCAGGAAGGCAACATCGGCCTGATGAAGGCGGTCAAGCGCTTCGACCCGGACATGGGCGTGCGCCTGGTCTCCTTTGCCGTGCACTGGATCCGTGCCGAGATGCACGAGTTCATCCTGAAGAACTGGCGCATCGTGAAGGTCGCCACCACCAAGGCGCAGCGTAAGCTGTTCTTCAACCTGCGCAAGTCGAAGACGCGCCTGGGCTGGATGAACGCGGCTGAGGTCAGCGCGGTGGCGAAGGACCTGAACGTGTCCGAGCGCGAGGTCATGGAAATGGAGTCGCGCCTGTCCGGTCGCGATATCGGTTTCGATGCGCCGACCGACGAGGACAACGAACACGCGCCGCCGTCGCCGGCCGCGTACCTGGTTGCCAACGACGAAGACCCGTCGATGGCCTACGAACGTGCAGACAGCGAAGACAACCAGATGCAGCTGCTGCGCGAAGGCCTCGCCGAGCTGGACGCCCGCTCGCGCGACATCATCCGCCGCCGCTGGCTGGATGCCGACAGCAAGGTGACGCTGCAGGAACTGGCCGACGAGTACGGCGTGTCGGCCGAGCGCATCCGCCAGGTTGAGGCGAACGCGCTGAAGAAGATGAAGGCGCTGTTCACCGCGTAAGGCATAGATCTTTGGTTCGGTTCCTTTTTCCGGCCCCCGTTCTGATGAAAAGCCCCGGCGTTGGTCGGGGCTTTTCGTTTGACCGGCATGGCTGTTGGTAATGCGGGCCGCTGATCGGCTGCTTCAGTAGTACCAGCCCATGGCGGGCAATCATGCGCTTCCAGTAGCCGTTCAATCCCTCGCGAGGTTTATAGCCGAGGGCCTGGTCCAATTCAGAATGGTCCCTCTGGCCTCAGTCCTGGAGTTGGACTCCGATGACTGCCTTCCTGTGCTATGAATGCCAAGCCTTGCTTCAAGGCTCTTTCATGGATTGGAATGATGCGTAGGTTCGGGGGAACTGCAGGCGGTGTGTCGACCCGCTTCGGGGGATCTGAAGATCGAACTCGCAAGCTTGGTGCCATAGGCGCCTGGCTGTGCTGCGTGCTGCTGATGGGCCTTGGCCTGTCACCATCCGCAATCGCCCAGACAACGATCACATACATTCACACTGATGCCCTCGGCTCGGTTGTGGCCGAAAGCGATGCCAACGGCAACGTCATCAAGCGATATGACTACGAGCCCTACGGGGCCGTGGTAGGCGGTCAGGTCACGGATGGACCTGGGTACGCCGGACATGTGAGCGACTCGGCCACAGGGCTGAGCTACATGCAACAGCGCTACATGGATCCACAATTGGGTGTGTTTTTGTCGGTAGACCCAGTCACCGCTCACCAAATGCCAGTTGAGCAGTTCAATCGGTATCGATACGCGAACGGGAATCCGTACAGGTTCGTCGATGCGGATGGAAGGCAGGCCGCAGAGCGATTCGTTGAGCAGCATCGGAGGGATATTGCTTCCGGAAATGGCGCCGTATACGAGCCGATGAGACCGGCCGCAATCGCTGTTACAGCGGCAATGGCTGCCCCAGTGCTGATCGAAGCTGGCATGGTTGCAATGGCCAATCCAAGTGTCGTATCGGCAGCTACCAGTATCGCTGCTGATATCGCAGGAGTTACAGGTGCCGGTGGAGCAGGTGTGGCGGCATCCAAAGCTCTGAGTGCAGAAGGTCGGGCACTTTTGAATTCCCGGCCTGTGGGAAGTGCACTCAAAGCGGACGCTGGGCACAATTCAGCGACCTTTATGCGAGAGACCGCTGCAGAAGCAGGTGTTCATACTCCATTGACAGGAGGCGACGGCGTGGTTCGCACTCTGACTCAGCTCCCCGGTGAACTCAATGGAAAGGCCGGTCGTTTTGAATACATAGT
This sequence comes from Stenotrophomonas sp. 71799_Sma, assembly GCF_056482505.1. Classification (NCBI taxonomy): domain Bacteria; kingdom Pseudomonadati; phylum Pseudomonadota; class Gammaproteobacteria; order Lysobacterales; family Lysobacteraceae; genus Stenotrophomonas; species Stenotrophomonas sp. 71799_Sma. The sequence continues at coordinate 4,434,663 of NZ_CM151202.1, read as the reverse complement.
AGACAAAGCTGGCGACTTGACCCATCAAAGATTTGTAGAAGGTGGCAGCATGAACGGAATACCAAACAAGAGATGAGTGTCTATATGAGAACGTATGATTGTATTCAACCCTACGGGCCCTGGAGTCAGACCGAGGTGGCGTGGGCAATGGGGCGCCATCTGATCGACTTTGAGGTGGTGAAACAATGCGAGTCCGGGCAGAAGGAGCTGAAGGGGGAATTCAATCTGAATTCCCTGATTCAAAGACTGGAAAGCGTTTCTCCTGAGGAACGCAACAGAGTAGCTACACAGCTGACGGTACTCGATGAAAATCTAAACGAAGATGAAGTCTCCAGAAGGTGGCTTGTTGCACTCCTCGCGGATCTTTATGCCAAGCGCGATGTGGTTGCTGATCCGCTCGGAGAGGTCGAGAAGATCTACGCTGATTTTGACTATCCGGAGTCTGTGGAAAGCTTTATAAGGTACATGCCAGCTTCTGGTGGCTATGATCCCGCAGCGCATTCACATGAGCAGAACGTGGCGCGGCTCTTTGAGAACTGGAAAGCGTTTCTTGATTCCGCGAGATAGCGGATGAATTCCAGACAATCTCCCTCGCTTGGCGTGCGCCGCCTTGTCAGCGAGAGTACCGTCCTGGCTTTCCATGCCGAGGACGGTGAAGACATCCAGAATCCCTTATCTGGTCCATCGCAAGGGTGAAGCGCTCGAATCAACGTATTGCGACAGCCCTGCGCCGATACCTTCCGCCTGAATCCATCGACGGAAGGGCTGCAGAGGCTGGACATGGCGCCTCCCTCACCCCTCGCGTGCGATCGCGCGCCAGCCGATGTCGGTGCGGTGGAATTCGTTGGCCCAGGTTACCTTGGCCACGCCGGCATAGGCCTTTGCCTGCGCATCGCGCACGCTGTCGCCCAGCGCCGCCACGCACAGCACGCGGCCGCCGGCGCTGACCACCTGGCCCTGTGCATCCAATGCCGTACCGGCGTGGAATACCTTGGCAGTGGCCGGCACGTCGTCCAGGCCGGAAATCACGTCACCGGTGATCGGCGCTTCCGGGTACGGCCTGGCCGCCAGCACCACGCCCAGCGACGGGCGCACGTCCCACTGCGCTTCGACCTGGTCCAGGCGGCCATCGATGGCGGCTTCCACCAGCTCGACCAGGTCCGACTGCAGGCGCAGCATCACTGGCTGCGTTTCCGGGTCGCCAAAGCGCACGTTGAATTCGATCACCTTCGGCGCGCCACTGGCATCGATCATCAGGCCGGCGTAGAGGAAGCCGGTGAACGGGATGCCGTCGGCGATCATGCCCTGCACGGTGGGGTTCACCACCTCGCGCATCACCCGTGCATGCACCTCCGGCGTCACCACCGGGGCCGGCGAATAGGCGCCCATGCCGCCGGTGTTCGGGCCGGTATCGCCGTCGCCGACGCGCTTGTGGTCCTGCGAGGTGGCCATCGGCAGCGCATGCACGCCGTCCACCATCGAAATGAAGCTGGCTTCCTCGCCGTCAAGGAATTCCTCGATCACCACGCGCGCACCGGCATCGCCGAACGCGTTGCCCGAGAGCATGTCACGCACCGCGTCCTCGGCTTCGGCCAGGGTCATCGCCACGATCACGCCCTTGCCGGCGGCCAGGCCATCGGCCTTGACCACGATCGGCGCGCCCTTCTCGCGGATGTAGGCCAGCGCGGCGTCCACGTCGGTGTGCACGGCGTAGAACGCGGTGGGGATGTTGTGGCGGGCCAGGAAGTCCTTGGCGTAGGCCTTGCTGCCTTCCAGCTGCGCGGCGGCGGCGGTCGGCCCGAAGATGCGCAGGCCGGCGGCGCGGAAGCGGTCGACCACGCCAGCCACCAGCGGTACTTCAGGGCCGACCACGGTCAGTGCCACGCCTTCAGCCTGGGCCAGCGCCAGCAGACCGTCGATATCGGTGACTTTCACCGCCACGTTGCGGCACTTGTCTTCGCTGGCGGTGCCGGCGTTGCCGGGTGCCACGATCACTTCGGTGACACGGGAGGACTGGGCCAGCTTCCATGCCAGGGCGTGTTCGCGGCCGCCAGAGCCGATGACGAGGATCTTCATGGGACAGGGTTCTCGGGTACGGAAGAGAAAAGCCGGGCAGGGCCCGGCTTCGTGATGCGGATCAGTGGCGGAAGTGGCGCACGCCGGTGAACACCATGGCCAGGCCATGTTCGTCGGCGGCGGCGATCACTTCGACATCGCGCATCGAGCCGCCCGGCTGGATGACCGCCTTGATGCCGGCGGCGGCAGCGGCATCGATGCCGTCGCGGAACGGGAAGAACGCGTCGGAGGCCATCACCGAGCCCTCGACCACCAGGTTCGCATCGGCGGCCTTGATGCCAGCGATGCGGGCCGAGTACACGCGGCTCATCTGGCCGGCGCCGACACCAATGGTGCGGTTGTCCTTGGCATAGACGATCGCGTTGGACTTCACGAACTTGGCCACCTTCCAGGCGAACAGCAGGTCGGTGAACTGCTTGTCGGTCGGCGCCAGCTTGCTGACAACCTTCAGTTCGTCGCGGGTCATGCCGCGGTTGTCCGAGGACTGCAGCAGCAGGCCGGAACCCACGCGCTTGTTGTCGAAGTTGTTCAGGCCGTCGCCGTGCGGGATACGCAGCACGCGCACGTTGGCCTTCTTCTGCGCGTATTCCAGCGCGGCCGGCTCGTAGTCCGGGGCAATCAGCACTTCCACGAACTGGCGGTCCAGGATCACCTTGGCAGTGGCGGCGTCCAGCGGTTTGTTGAAGGCAATGATGCCGCCGAAGGCGCTGGTCGGGTCGGTGGCGTAGGCCAGCTCGTAGGCATCGCCATTGCCGGCACCGACCGCCACGCCGCACGGGTTGGCGTGCTTGACGATGACGCAGGCCGGCGCATCGAACTGGCGCACGCATTCCCACGCCGCGTCGGCATCGGCCAGGTTGTTGTAGCTCAGTTCCTTGCCCTGCAGCTGCTGGAAGGTGGCCAGCGTGCCCGGCACCGGATACAGGTCGCGGTAGAACGCGCCGCTCTGGTGCGGGTTCTCGCCGTAGCGCAGGTCCATCACCTTCACGAAGGTGGAGTTCATCTGTGCCGGGTACTCGGTACGCGCCGGCACCACAGCGTCGGTGGCGGTGACCGCCGACAGGTAGTTGCTGATCGCGGCGTCGTACTGGGCGACGCGGTTGAACGCGGCCACCGAGAACGCGAAGCGGGTTGCAGCCGACAGCTGGCCGTTGTTGGCCTCCAGCGAGGCCAGCAGCTCGGCGTACTGCGACGGATCGGTAGCCACCGCCACGCGGGCGAAGTTCTTGGCCGCCGAGCGCAGCATGGCCGGGCCGCCGATGTCGATGTTCTCGACCGCGTCGGCCAGGGTGCAATCGGCCTTGGCGGTGACCGACTCGAACGGGTACAGGTTCAGCACCAGCAGGTCGATGGCACCGATGCCGTGCTCGGCCATCACCGCATCATCCAGGCCGGAACGGCCCAGCAGGCCGCCGTGCACCATCGGGTGCAGGGTCTTGACCCGGCCGTCCATCATTTCCGGGAAGCCGGTGACGTCGGCCACGTCCTTCACGGCCAGGCCGGCATCGCGGATCGCCTTGGCGGTGCCGCCGGTGGACAGCAGCTCCACGCCGCGTGCCGCCAGCGCAGTGGCCAGCTCGACCAGACCGGTCTTGTCGGAAACGGAGAGGAGGGCCCGGCGGACGGGCAACAGATCAGCAGTCATGGGACAGAATCGGCAGCGGAGCGGGGCCGATATTGTAGGCGGTGGGGGCCGGTGGCGGGCGCTGGAAGGGGCAATTTGCCATGGCAATCGGCGTAAGGCCGGGCCGGGCACATCGATCCGGACCGGTCCGGGGGCTGGGCTGTGGACCGGAGCCGGGTTGTCGGAATCTGCCGACGATGGGGTAGGCTGTGCCCGCACTGCCAAGGATCAGCGGGTACGGATCATGTCGATCTATGCATTGAAAGGACGTTTCCAGGACCTGTTGCGTCCAGCCGTTCGCGGTCTGTACCGCATGGGGATCACCGCCAATACGGTGACCGTGGCCGCCGCCGTGGTCTCGCTGCTGGTGGCTGCCGCCGTGTGGTGCTGCGCGCCGGCCCAGCCCCTGCTGTACCTGCTGCTGCCGCTGTGGATGCTGCTGCGCATGGCACTCAACGCGGTGGACGGCATGCTGGCCCGCGAGTTCGGCCAGCAGTCGAGGCTGGGCGCCTATCTGAACGAGCTGTGCGATGTGATCGCCGACGCGGCGCTGTACCTGAGCCTGCTCAGCGTGCCGGGCGTGCGCCCGGAAGCGCTGTGGCTGCTGGCCTGGACGGCGGCCCTGAGCGAGTACACCGGGGTGCTGGGGCTGATGGTCGGTGCCAGCCGCCGCTATGACGGCCCGATGGGCAAGAGCGACCGCGCGTTCGTCATCGGCGTGCTGGGCCTGCTGCTAGCGTTCGGCTGGGGGGCTGCGATGACTGTCACTGGCGTGGCCGCGGCCATGGCGGTGCTGTGCGTGCTGACGATGATCAATCGCGTCCGTCGCGGACTGCGGGAAGCGGCGGTTTCGCCGAATTAATCAAGCAGATACAAAAAGACAATCAGGAGATTGCATGCGTCAGGCGCAGGAACGGGAATTCCACAGCTTCGACCAGGTACCGCTGTTCTACCGGTACTGGGCGAGCACCACCGCGACCCCAGCCACCAAGGCTGTCGTGCTGCTGCATCGCGGCCATGAACATTCTGGCCGGGTCACCCACCTGGTCGATGAGCTGGACCTGCCCGACACCGCCTTCTTCGCCTGGGATGCACGCGGTAATGGCCGTTCGCCCGGCGCACGAGGCGATGCCCCGGGCTTCCCGGCGCTGGTGCGCGATCTGGACAGCTTCATCGCCCACATCGGTGCCGAGCACGGCATCGCGGTGCAGGACATCGTGGTGATCGCGCAGAGCGTGGGGGCGGTGGTCGCCGCCACCTGGGTGCACGATTACGCGCCACGCCTGCGTGCGCTGGTGATGGCTTCGCCGGCGTTCAAGGTGAAGCTGTACGTGCCGTTCGCACGCCCGGGCCTGGCCTTGATGCAGAAGCTGCGCGGCAACTTCTTCGTCAACAGCTACGTCAAGCCGCAGTGGCTGACCCACGATCCGGCGCGGGTGGAAAGCTACCGCACCGATCCGCTGATCACCCGGCCGATCTCGGTGCGCGTGTTGCTGGGCCTGTACGAAGCGGCCGACCGCATCGTCGCCGATGCGCAGGCGATCAGCGTGCCGGTGCAGCTGCTGGTGTCCGGCTCGGATTTCGTGGTGCACCGTGGCCCGCAGGACCGCTTCTACGAGCGCCTGTCCAGCCCGATCAAGGAGCGCGTGCATCTGCCGGGCTTCTTCCACGACACGCTGGGCGAGCGCGATCGGGCGCCGGCGCTGGCGCGTATCCGCAGTTTCATCCAGGCACGTTTCGCCGAGCCGCTGCGCGAACTGTCGCGGCGCGATGCGCACCGCCATGGGCCGACTTTCGAAGAATCGGAGATCCTGGCCTGGCCACCGGAACGCAACAGCCTGGCCGACCTGCGCTGGCGCGTGGTACGTGGCGGCCTGCGCTTCGGCGGAACGTTGTCCGAAGGCATCGCGCTGGGCCTGCAGACCGGATTCGATTCGGGCAGCACGCTCGACTACATCTATCGCGATGAGGCGCGCGGCAAGGGCCCGTTGGGGCGCATGATCGACCGCAACTATCTGGATGCGATCGGCTGGCGCGGCATCCGCGTGCGTGGCAAGCACCTGCAGGAGCTGCTGCGCGATGCCGCCCAGCGCCTGCGCGGGCAGGGCGCGCCGGTACGCGTGCTGGACGTGGCCGCTGGTCATGGCCGCTACGTGCTGGAAGCGTTGGGAACGGGCGAGCAGCGTGCGGACCGCATCGTGCTGCGCGATTTCAGCGATCTGAACGTGACCCAGGGCAAGGCGCTGATCGAGCGCCTCGGCGCGACCGACATTGCCCGCTTCGAACAGGGCGATGCGTTCGATCCCGCGCAGCTGGCGACCGTGGACCCCGCACCCACGCTGGCGGTGGTTTCGGGGCTGTATGAATTGTTCCCGGACAACGATGCGGTGCTGCGATCGCTGCAGTGGATTGCTGCAACGGTGCCGGTCGGTGGCTACCTGGCCTACACCGGCCAGCCGTGGCACCCGCAGCTGGAGTTCATCGCACGCGCACTGACCAGCCACCGTGGCGGCGCCGCGTGGGTGATGCGCCGCCGTACCCAGCAGGAAATGGACGAGCTGGTGCGCCTGGCCGGGTTCGAGAAGGTGGCGCAGCGTATCGACGACTTCGGCATCTTCACGGTGTCGCTGGCGCGCCGGACAGAGTGATGGCGACGCTCGCCGCATCCCCGCTGGCCGCAGAGGGGCGCCCCTGGCGGCGCGCCCTGTTGTGGCTGGCCCTGCTGGGCCCATTCTTCTTCGCCAGCTATGGCTTCGCCAACTGGATGGCTGGCCGCCATGCCGAACTGCCGGTGATGGCGTTCGGATGGGAAACGCAGATTCCGTTCGTACCGTGGACGATCGTGCCGTACTGGTCGATCGATCTGTTCTATGCGGTTTCCTTCTTCCTGTGCCGGCAACGGTTGGAGCTGGACCGGCATGCGTTGCGGTTGTTCAGTGCACAGTTGATCGCGGTGACCTGCTTCCTGCTGTGGCCACTGCGCTTCAGTTTCGAGCGGCCGGAGATCGGCGGTGTGTTCGGCTGGTTGTTTGATGTACTGCTGGGCTTCGACAAGCCGTTCAACCAGGCGCCATCACTGCACATCGTGTTGCTGATCGTGCTGTGGGTGAAATTCGCGCAGTACCTGCATGGGGTGTGGCGTTGGGTACTGCATGTGTGGGCGCTGCTGATCGGCGTCTCGGTGCTGACCACATTCCAGCATCATTTCATCGATATCCCGACCGGCCTGCTGGCCGGTTGGCTGTGCGTCTGGCTGTGGCCGGAGCAGGGCACGCCACCCTTGCGTGCCTGGCGCACCGCGCGTGACGCCAAACGTTGGCGCCTGGCAGCGCTGTACCTGCTGGGGGCCGCTGCATTGCTGGTGCCGGTGGTGCTTCTGCGTGGCGCGGCGTTGTGGCTGCTGTGGCCGGTGGTATCGCTGCTGCTGGTGGCGCTGGCCTATGCCGGGCTGGGTACGGCGGTGTTCCAGAAGCGCGCCGATGGACGTCTGGCAATGGCGGCACGCTGGCTGCTGGCGCCGTACCTGGGCGCAGCCTGGATCAATTCGCGGCTGTGGACGCGGCGTGCGCCGCAGCCGGTGCCGGTGATGGACGGTGTATGGCTGGGGCGTGTTCCCTGCGCTGCATTGCCGGTACCCTTGGTCGGCGTGGTCGATGCCTGTGCCGAACTGTCCTGCCGCGCGCCGGGCGCCGGGTATGCCAGCGTGCCGATGCTGGACCTGGTGGTGCCCACGCCAGAACAGCTGCGCGATGCGGCCGAGGCGATCGAGCGGCTGCGCGCGCACGGACCGCTGCTGGTGTGTTGCGCGCTGGGCTATTCGCGCAGTGCTGCCAGTGTGGCGGCCTGGCTGCTGCGCAGTGGTCGTGCGGCCGATGCGGACGCGGCGGTGGCGATCGTGCGTGCTGCGCGCCCTGGCATCGTGCTGGGTACGGCCCATCTGCGTGCCATCACCGACGCGGCAGGAGTGCGCGCATGAGCACGGTTCCCGATCTGGCGACCATGCAGCTGCTGCTGCGGCAGGGGCGTTGGCCGGCATGCCTGTCGCTGGGGCTGCTGCTGGTGGCATTGCTGCTGCTCGGCACCGAGCCGGGCCTGGCGATGATCGCTGCAGGGTTGCTGCTGGCCAGCATGTCTGCAGGGGTGGCCCAGACGTACCACGCGTGGCGGGTTGCGCTGGACGCCAGCCTGCTGCAGCTGCTGCGCGATGAGCGTCTGGACGGCGATGCCGCCGCGCGCCGCACTGATCAGCTGCTGCAGGACAGCGGCCTGCGCCGCGCGTCGCCCGAGGCGCCCCTGCGGGGCTGGGACGCGCGCTGGGCCGGCATGCGCCGCCTGCTGCTGCGCCAGTACCTGCTGACAGCGGTGCAGTTCGCACTGCTGGTGCTGGCCGTGTTGTGGCCGCAGACGTGAACGGGAGGGACCGATGTTCGCTGAATTGATTGCGCGCGCCTGCAGTGGCGCGATCCATGTAGTGACCGGCGCCCGCGCGCTGTGGATCGGCTGTGCGCCGTCCAGCGAACGGCGCGTGTATTACGGCAACCACGCCAGCCATGGTGACTTCGTGCTGATCTGGTCGTCGATGCCACCGGCACTGCGGCGCCAGGTGCGCCCGGTGGCCGCGGCCGAATACTGGCAGCGCGATGGCCTGCGTCGCTACCTGATCGATGCGGTGTTCAACGGCGTGCTGGTCGAGCGCGAGGCCGGCCATCGCCAGCAGGATCCACTGCAGGCCCTGCGTGACGCGGTGGACGAAGACTGCTCGCTGATTCTGTTTCCGGAAGGTACCCGCAACGTGGGCGAAGAGCCGCTGCTGCCGTTCAAGAGCGGCATCTATCACCTGGCACGGCAACGCCCGGAGCTGGAATTCGTACCGGTGTGGATCGACAACCTGAAGCGGGTGATGCCCAAGGGCCGGTTCCTGCCGCTGCCGCTGCTGTGCACGGCCACCTTCGGTACGCCGCTGCGGCTGCAGGCCGACGAGGACAAGGCCGCCTTCCTGGCCCGCAGCCGGCAGGCGCTGCTGGACCTGGCGCCGAACGGGGGCAGGGCATGAGCTTCCTGATCGATGTGTCCGGCGACCTGGCCACGCAGAGTGTCGGCCAGCAGACCGGCCTGCTGTTTGCTGGCGTGGGTGCGGTGCTGGTGCTGGCCACGCTGGTGGCCGAGACATTGCGCTGGCGCCAGCGTGGGCAGCCCAGCGCGGTGATCGCCAACCTGGTCTCGCGCATCCGCGCGTGGTGGGTGATGGCGATCGTGGTCGGGCTGGCGCTGTTCTTCGGTCGTGCCGGGGTGATCGTGCTGTTCGCGATCATCTCGCTGTTCGCACTGCGCGAGTTCATCACCCTGGCGCCGACCCGCTCGGGCGACTACTACGCGCTGCTGGCCGCGTTCTACATCGTGCTGCCGTGGCAGTACTACCTGGTCTGGATCGACTGGTACGGCATGTACACGCTGTTGATTCCGGTCTATGCGTTCCTGTTACTGCCGATCCTGTCGACCATTGGCGGTGATACCACGCACTACCTGGAGCGGACCGCGAAGGTGCAGTGGGGATTGATGATCTGCGTGTTCTGCATCTCGCATGTGCCGCTGCTGCTGAACCTGCACGTGCCCGGCCATGACCCGTCGCGCAACGTGCTGCTGTTCGCCTTCCTGGTGATCGTGGTGCAGTCTTCGGACGTGCTGCAGTACATCTGGGGCAAGTTGCTGGGCAGGCATCTGATTGCGCCGAAGCTGTCGCCGTCGAAGACGGTGGAGGGCTTCGTGGGCGGTGTGCTGAGTGCCAGTGCGCTGGGTGCGGCGCTGTGGTGGATCACCCCGTTCACGCCGCTGCAGGCGTTCGGCCTGTCGCTGCTGATCAACCTGATGGGGTTCTGGGGCGGCCTGGTGATGTCGGCGATCAAGCGCGACCGTGGCATCAAGGACTGGGGCCACATGATCGAGGGTCATGGCGGCATGCTCGACCGGCTTGACTCGGTATGCTTCGCCGCGCCGGTGTTCTTCCATGTGGTGCGGTACTACTGGAAGGCGGGCGGCGGCGGTTGATTCTGCCGGCTTCCATCCACGCATGGCGTGGATCTACTGGCGGGCGGGGGCGGTTTACTCTGCCGGGCTTTCATCCACGCATGGCGTGGATCTACCGGTAGTGCCGGCCGCTGGCCGGGCACTGCAACATCCTGCCGTCGTTCATGGGGTTGCCGGCCAGCGGCCGGCACTACCCTCGTGCGCGCTTACGCGCTGATGCCGTATTCCTTCAGCTTCTTGCGCAGGGTGGCACGGTGGATGCCCAGCATCGCGGCGGCGCGGCTCTGGTTGCCTTCGCAGTGATTGAGCACTTCCACGAACAGCGGAATCTCCATCTCGCGCAGCACGATCTCGTAGACATCGTCCGCATCGCAGCCATCAAGGTCACGCAGGTAGCGGCGCACGGACTGGGCGACGTGTTCACGCAGCGGTGGCCGGGGAGCGCCACGACTGTTGTCAGGACGAGAAAGGACAGCGTTCAAGGGGGGTTCCCGATTCGGTTGGCCCGTGCGCGCGGAGCGCGCGGCCGGACGAGGTGGTGGCGGCCAGTCTAGCGCGAGCGTGCCCGGCCTGCCACGGCTGGTCGCCTCTCCCCGGTCAGAGGAAGTCGAAGGTGAATGCGACGGTGGACGCAGCGGGCTCCTGCAACCGGAAGGCGACGCGCGCGCTCTGGCCCGGTTCCAGCAGGGCTGCACCGGGGTTCTCGCCCAGGTACTGCGCGGGCGTGAACACGCCGCTGCCGATCACCCGGCCATCGGCATCGGACAATGACAACCGCAGGTCCGGCCACGCCTGTGCCCAGCGCGCATCGTTGCGGATGCTGGCCTGTACCTGCAGCACACCGGCCTGGCCCGGCAGGGGGCGGATCTCGCGGCTGGTCATGGTGAACGCAGCGGGTTCGTGCCAGGCAGGCAGGCTGCAGCGCAGCACGCCGCACAGCGTGCCCAGCCATGCGCGGTTGCCGGCGTCGGCGGCCAGCCGCGCGCGGTCGGCCAGCACGCTCTGCAGTACCAGCAGCAATGCCAGCCCGGCGACCAGCAGCCAGTGCCAGCGGGGTGTTGGCAGCGTGCGCGTGCGCGCGCTGCCGAGGAAGCTGGGGGCATCACTGGCGACCGCCGTTGCCTGCACCGCGACCGGCGCCGGTTCGATGGCCGCTGCTTCATCAACGATGACAACGTCATCGTCGTGTCGCATCTCTGTCGCCGGTGGGCGTACCAGGTCGATGGGCTCGGCCTGCATCTGCTCCACAGGCGTTGCGTGCCGGGCTTCGTCCTGCATGCGCGCATCGGTCGCACGCGCATCGGTCGCAGGCGCAGGCTCACCCTCCGGCGTCGTGCGCAGGAAGGTGGCCAGGGGACGGCGCGGTGGGTTCGGCTCGGACATGCTCAGGGCGCGGGCTCGGATCCAGCGGTCATTCAACCACGATCAGGCGCGGCGCACGCCGGTGATGCGCATCCAGTCGCCATCCTGGGTGGCCTGCAGATCGTCGAACCATGCTGCATAGCGCTGCAGCAGTTCGCCTTCCTGGCCATGCAGGATGCCGGACAGGGCGATGCGGCCACCGGCAGCAACGCGCGCAGCCAGCAGTTCGGCCAGCGCATCCAGCGCCGAGGCGAGGATGTTGGCGACCACGATCGGATAGGTCGCGACCGGTTCGTCCTGCGGCAGGTACACATGCATGCGGGCCTGCTCGCCGTTGCGCTCGGCATTGTCGGCGGTGGCGACCAGGGCCTGCGGATCGTTGTCCACGCCGATGGCTTCGGCGGCGCCCAGCTTCAGCGCGGCCAGTGCGAGGATGCCCGAGCCGCAACCGAAGTCGAGCACGCGCTGGCCCTGCAGCAGGCCATCGACCGCCAACTGGTCCAGCCAGCGCAGGCACAGTGCGGTGGTCGGGTGGGTGCCCGAACCGAACGCCAGGCCCGGGTCCAGCCGCACCACGGCGGCATCGGCGGCCAGTGCGGCCTCCGGCAGTTCATGGTTCCACGGCACGATCCAGGTACGGTTGCCGAAGTCCATCGGCTGGAACTGGTCGAGCCAGGCACGTTCCCAGTCTTCATCCTCGACAGCGCGGAAGCTGCCGCTGCTCCAGTCCAGCTCCGGATCGAAGGATTCCAGTGCGGCCAGCAGCAACAGCGCGTTGCTGTCGGCGGGGAACAGCGCGCTCAGCACCAGCGTGTCCCACAGCGGGGTCTCGCCCACGCCCGGTTCGAGAATGGCCTGTTCGTTGCTGGTATCGGCCTCGGCATCGAGCAGGGTCACGGCCAGTGCACCAACGTCCTCCAGCGCATTTTCATAGCGGGGCTGGGTGGCTTCGGTGCAGCGCAGGGTCAGTTCCAGGAACGGCATGGTGGTGGGGGCAATCGCGGGAAAGGGGGCCATGCTAGACCATCGGGGCGTCTCCGTATTGCCTGAGATGCCGCTACGAGATGAACGAAGCCCGTTCAGACAGGCCCGTCGGGCCTTGCTAAACTTCGTGCTTTCCTATCCGCCGCATCGCCTACCGCCGCCGATGGCCTTCGCTCCGACCCTGAAAACCTGGTTGCTCGTACTGCCGGCTGTGGCCGTGCTGGGCGTGGCCGGTTATCGGGCCAGCGGCCATGCTGCGACGTCTTCGGTAGCGTCGGCGGATCTGGCAGGTGCGGTCGCGGCCGCTGACAGTGCGGCGCCGCTGCCGGTGATGCCGGAGGCGCTCGCGCGCCGCCTGGCACCCTTCGAGCGTGGCAACGCATTGCCGTCCGGGCTGCCCCTGGATCTCCGCGCCGATATCGAAGACGCCACCGACCTGTATGCCTATGCTCAGCGGTTGCGTGCCCAGGCGGACGAAGGCAACCACGAGGCGCGCTGGATGCTCAGCCGTGTCTATGACTATTGCGCGCAGTACGCGGTCGATCCGGGTGGCTACCGCTTGGACAACAACGTGCTGGCCGGGCTGGGCCTGACCGCCGCACTGGCGATGGTGCAGGCGCGCGAACGCGTCGCGCAGCGTTGTGGTGGTTTCGTGCCGGGCGACAAGCTGGGCACGGCCTTGGTGCTGTCCGAACGTCGCAAGGCGGCCGCACAAGGCAATCTGGCTGCTGAGGCTGCGTTGTTCGCCGAGGGCGAACCGCTGCAGGACAGCCCCGAGTACCGCCGTGACCTGGTTGAACGGGTGCGCACCTCGCGCGACCCGGAGGCCTTCATGGCGATCGCACCGGGCATGGGCGTGCGCGCCTCGGGTGACCGCGCGCTCAACGGCCTGGTGGCGGGCGAGCAGCTCAGTGAACTCGCATGGCGGCTTGCGGCCTGCGAACTCGGTCTACCGTGTGGGGCAGACAGTGTGCTGGTCAACAGTTTTTGTGCGAACGGAGGGATCTGTTCGCAGGATGGTACGCAGGATTTCCGGGATTTCGTGTATGACGCTGCGGTATCGCGGCAGGGCGCTGGGAAGATGAAGGAATGGATCAAGCGATTGGTTGGAAAGAGGAACGAGCAATGAACTACCGCCGATTCCTGCACGGGGCCAAGTTCTGGTTCTGGGTGGCCCTGTTCGTGGCCTACTCGGCCGGCGCGGTTGGCCTGTTGATGATCGATACCTATGAAGATCGCTACCGGCATCTGTCGAAGGTGGAACTGACCACGGTGAAGGCGCAGGAAGACGTGCGCCGTGCCGGTGCCAGCCAGGTGGCCGCGGTCTATCGCGCGCAGAGTGGCATGCCGTTCGCGTCGCTGCCGGCGGGCAGCACCTTCCAGGTGGTGTGGCCGGATGGTTCGACCGAGACCATGGTGATCGTCGACCCGACGTCGCCCAATGGCGTGCGTCCGCTGGCGAACTCGCAGATTCCGGCCGAAGCTGCCGACAAGCGCTGATGCGCCTGCTGTAGCGCCGAGCCCACGCTCGGCTGAGCTTTCCGGCAAGCCGAGCATGGGCTCGGCGCTGCAGCAACAGAAAAGGGCGGGGATATCCCCGCCCTTTTCATGTCCAGCACGTGGCGCCGATCAGGTCAGCGCGATCGGCTTGTTCTTGCGTTCGGCCAGGCGCTTTTCCAGGTAGTGGATGTTCTGGCCACCGGCCTGGAAGCCCTTGTCGCGCATGATCCGCTGCTGCAGGGCGACGTTGGTCTTGATGCCATCGACCACCATTTCGCTCAGTGCCACCCGCATGCGGGCAATGGCGGTTTCGCGGTCCGGGCCGTGCACGATCAGCTTGCCGATCATCGAGTCGTAGTTCGACGGCACGCGGTAGCCACTGTAGATGTGGGTGTCCACGCGCACGCCGGGGCCGCCCGGCGGATGGAAGCCGGTGATGGTGCCCGGGCTCGGCACGAAGGTTTCAGCATCTTCGGCGTTGATGCGGCACTCGATGGCATGGCCGGTCAGCACCACGTCGCTCTGCTTGATCGACAGCTTCTGGCCGGCGGCGATCTTCAGCTGCTCGGCCACCAGGTCGATGCCGGTGACCATTTCGGTGACCGGATGTTCCACCTGGATGCGGGTGTTCATTTCGATGAAGTAGAAGCGGCCGTCCTCGTACAGGAACTCGAACGTGCCGGCACCACGGTAGCCGATGCGTACGCAGGCTTCGGTGCAGACCTTGCCGATCTGCTCGCGCTGCTCGGCAGTGATGCCCGGTGCCGGCGCTTCTTCCACCACCTTCTGGTGGCGGCGCTGCATCGAGCAGTCACGCTCGCCCAGGTGGATGGCGTTGCCCTGGCCGTCGGCCAGTACCTGGATTTCCACGTGGCGCGGGTTCTCCAGGAACTTCTCCATGTAGACCTCGCCATTGCCGAACGCGGCCTTGGCCTCGCTCTTGGTGGTTTCGATCGAGGTCTTCAGCGAGGCTTCGGCGTGCACCACGCGCATGCCGCGGCCACCGCCACCACCGGCCGCCTTGATGATGACCGGGTAGCCGATCTCACGGGCGATCTTGGTGTTGGCGACGATGTCTTCGCCCAGCGGGCCGCCCGAGCCGGGCACGCACGGCACGCCGGCGGACTTCATCGCGCGGATGGCTTCGACCTTGTCACCCATCATGCGGATGGTGTCGGCCTTGGGGCCGATGAAGATGAAACCGGACTCTTCCACGCGCTCGGCGAAGTCGGCGTTCTCCGACAGGAAGCCGTAGCCCGGGTGGATGGCCTGGGCGTCGGTGACTTCCGCCGCGGCGATCAGTGCCGGGATGTTGAGGTAGCTCTGCGGCGACGGCGCCGGACCGATGCAGACCGACTCGTCGGCCATGGCCACGTGCTTGAGGTTGCGGTCGACCGTGGAATGCACGGCCACCGTGCGGATGCCGAGGGTGTGGCACGCGCGCAGGATGCGCAGCGCGATTTCCCCTCGGTTGGCGATGACGACTTTGTCGAGCATGGCGTGCCCCTCAGCCGATCACGAACAGCGGCTGGTCGAATTCGACCGGCTGGCCGTTCTCGCCGAGGATGGCGACGATGGTGCCGGACTTGTCGGCTTCGATCGGGTTGAACATCTTCATCGCTTCGATGATGGCCAGGGTCTCGCCTTCCTTGACCTGCTGGCCAACGCTGACGAACGCAGGCTTGTCCGGGGCGGACGACGCGTAGAAGGTGCCGACCATCGGCGAGCGCAGCACGTGGCCTTCCGGCAGCGCCGGGCCCGGCTTGGCGGTGCCACCGGTGGAGGCTTCGGTCGGCGACTGCATCGGCATCGCCTGCGGCGCCGGAGCGGCCGGAGCGGCGTACACCGGGGCGGCGACCGGGGCGGCATAGCCGGCCACCGGGGCGCGCGACAGGCGCACCGACTCTTCGCCTTCCTTGATTTCGATTTCAGCCAGGTTCGACTCTTCCAGCAGGTCGATCAGCTTCTTGATTTTGCGGAGATCCATGGTGGCCTCTTTGCTCTTGATGTCAGTGTGGTGGGAAGCGCATCGCGCTCGGGTCAAAGCAGTTCGTAGAACTCGCGCAGCTGCCGCGTACGGTCGCGCGTCTGGGTGATCAGGCACTGCATCTTCGCAGGGTTGCGCGAGGTGCCGTCTGCATTGAAGGCGTAGACTGCCTCGCAGTCTGCATCGCGCAGGGTTATCCAGATGCGCTGGGCCTTCACCAGCTGCTGTTCGGCCGCTGCGCAGCGACTGCAGCTGCCATCGGCGGCCTGCGCCTTCAGTTCGCCGCGCGCCTGGACGTAAACGGCGTTCAATGCGCTGTCGGCGTCATCCAGGCGATCGGAATCGCACATGTCGCGCTCGTAGCCGCCGGTCGCCTGCGCGCAATCAATGCCGGCGGCCGCGCGCTCGGCGGCGACGCTGGCGCCGCACACGCCGGCCCACAGCACGATGCAGGCAAGCACTCTTGGGAGCATCTTCACGCGCGGGCCGCCTGCACGCGCAGCAGCGCCGCGTCCATCGCGTAGCGGTAGCTGTCGGCGCCGAAACCGCAGACCACGCCCACGGCTTTGTCACTGAAGTAGCTGTGCTGGCGGAACGGTTCGCGGGTATGCGGGTTGGACAGGTGGATCTCGATGAACGGCACCGCCACCGCCGCCAGCGCATCGCGCAGGGCGACCGAGGTGTGGGTGAAGGCGGCGGGGTTGATCAGGATGAAAGCGGTTCCGTCGTCGCGTGCGGCCTGCACGCGGTCCACCAGCACGTGCTCGGCATTGGACTGCAGGCTCTCCACCGCGTGCCCGGCAGCCGAGGCCTGGGCGGCCAGCGCCTGGTCGATGTCGGCCAGCGTGGTGTGGCCGTAGACCTCCGGCTCGCGGGTGCCGAGCAGGTTGAGGTTGGGGCCGTGCAGGACCAGCAGCTTCGCCATGGGATCCGGAAGACGGGAAAGGGCGGCAGTCTGGCGGAACCGGCGGATGCTGTCCAGTTCGGCGAAGTTTGCAGCGTTTCAATCGATTGTTTGAAATTCCCCGGAGGGCTTGCGGCCGTATGGCGGGCGCTGGATCAAGGCGCGCTGAACGCCGTGCAGCTGGGGGATGCGTGCACGTAGGCCGACGATGGCGGCAGGCCGGGCGATGACCGATGCCGCAACGGGCGGTGATGCGGTAGATCCGCGCCATGCGTGGATGAAGGAAGTTCGGTGCGCAGCAGGCTACGCACCCACCGAGGGGCAGCCCAAGGTCCGCTGCACGCCACCCACCGCCCCCGCCACGCACCCGCTCACGTCTCCAGCGGCACCGTCGGCACCACGTTCGGGAACACCTCCTCCAAGGGCTCCCGTTCCCCCGGCTTCGGTGCCGGCCAGTTGTAGGCGTTCACCGGCTGCGCGCGGTTCACCCACAACGCGTAATACAGATGGTCGGCGCGGCCATCACCGGTATTGGGGTGGATCAGGATGGTCAGGCCCAGGCTGTTGAGCTGCAACCAGGGCACCAGCACCGGCAGCAGGTCGTTGGTGAAGCCGAAATAGAACGACGGGGTGACGTGCGGTCCGCGTGGTTCCAGGTTCCAGTTGCCCAGCTCCACCGGGAAGCGCTCGGCCGCCCAGCGCCGCAGCAGCGCAGCTTTCTCGAAGCTGTCCTCGTCGAAGTAGATATGCGCGTGATAGCTCTTGATGTCGGTGTAGGCACGTGGGGTCGCGGGCAGGGTGGCCTCCCCGGGACGCACGCTGGCTGGGCGCGGGGTCGGTTCGCTGGCGGTGACCTGGCCCCAGGGGCTGCTGC
The DNA here is from genome assembly GCF_056482505.1 of Stenotrophomonas sp. 71799_Sma. Classification (NCBI taxonomy): domain Bacteria; kingdom Pseudomonadati; phylum Pseudomonadota; class Gammaproteobacteria; order Lysobacterales; family Lysobacteraceae; genus Stenotrophomonas; species Stenotrophomonas sp. 71799_Sma. Next base: position 4,417,328 of record NZ_CM151202.1, on the reverse strand, counting down.
CCTTCACCGGCGGCGGGACGATGGCACGGAAGCCGGGGCGCCCGGGTTCGGTGGTGTTCACCGTGCTTTCGCCGCGCGGGGCTGCGGCGGCGGTCGACGCACTGGCCAGGCCGCCGGCGGCCAGACCGGCCGATGCGATCAGGCGGCGGCGTGTGGGCGAAAGCAGGTCGGCCCAGTGGGCGTCATCGTCGCCGGCGTCGATCAAGGTCAGCGGGTCCGGGTGCATGAAGGGCTCCGTGGCGGCATCGTGTGGGCAGGCAAGCACGCTCGGGCACCTGCATCCACAGCGTCCAATAAGCAGGTGGCATCACCTCATGCAGGTTTGCGCCGTCGTCGTTGAGCCCGGCTGCAGGGCGGGCTAGGGTGCAGGTCTGCCGCCCCGGAGCCCGCCATGACCTCGCCCGATGCCGATACCCAACGCAAGCGCGCGGCCTTCCGCCAGCTGCATGCAGCAGGGTGCTTCGTACTGCCCAATCCATGGGACGTGGGCAGTGCGCGCTACCTGTAGCGGCAGGGCTTCCAGGCACTGGCCACGACCAGTGCCGGCTGTGCCTGGAGCGAAGGGCGGCCGGACGGAGCGGTTTCGCTGCAGGCCACGCTGGACCATCTGCGCCTGATGGCGGCAGCGACGCCGCTGCCGTTGAACGCCGATTTCGGCGATGGTTTCGGTGATACGCCGCAGAAGGTGCAGGAGGCGGTGGCCGCAGCGATCGACACCGGCATCGCGGCGTTGTCGATCGAGGATGCCAGCGGCGTCGCCGATGCACCGCTGCGTCCGATCGATCAGGCGGTGGAGCGCCTGCGCGCTGCCCGTGCAGCCATCGACCGCGCGGGCGGCGACGTGCTGCTGGTTGGCCGTGCCGAGAACTTCTTCGTCGGCGTGCCGGATCTGCCGGACACCCTGCAACGCCTGCGCGCCTATGCCGAGGCCGGTGCAGATGTGCTGTATGCACCTGGCATCAGCACGCGCGAGCAGATCAGCGCGGTGGTCGCCGCTGCGGGGCTGAAGCCGGTGAACCTGCTGGTTGGTGGGCCAACACCGCTGAGCCTGCAGGACATCGCCGCACTCGGCGTGCGCCGGGTCAGCCTGGGCGGTGCGCTGGCGCGTGCGGCGTGGGGTGGGCTGATGCAGGCGACCCAGCCGATCGTGCAGGACGGCCGCTTCGATGGCCTGCAGCAGGCGGCTTCCGGGGCCGCGTTGAACGCGCTGTTCCGTTGAGGGAAACGCCGGCACTGGCCCAGGCCAGCAGACGGAAGTAGATCCACGCCATGCGTGGATGGATGCGCCTGCGATTACAGCGCTTCCATTCCACCCTTGGGCAGCGTCACCCCAGGCTCCAACGCCGGCAGCAGTTGCCGCAGCAGCGCGGGATTGTCCAGCAACGCAGCACCGTCAATGAAACTCCATTGGGCTGTGCCGACGCGGCGCACGGCGAGCATGAACGAGGTGCTGCGCATCGGCGCCTCGCGCACGCGCAGCAGCGACTGGCGTGGCACGAAGCAGACTTCCTCATCACCGGCTGCATAGGTGCGGCCCGGCACGCCGGCCTCGTCGCTGATGATGGTGACCCCGGCCTTGCGCAGCTCTTTCAGGGTGTCGCGAGTCATACGCGCATAGGCCTCATCGCCCCCGGCCAGGCGCTTCAGGCTGGGATGGGTTCGGGCGATGATCAACTCGGCATCGCCGCGGGCGAATGCGCCCATCATCGCCTGCACGTCCTGGCGCAATGCGGCTGAGTCTTCCGGACTGAGCTCACCGGCCAGCGCTGGCGCAACGGCCATTGCCATCGGCAGGGCCAGCAGAAGGGCGAGCAGGTATCGGTGCATCGTCGGGTATCTCAGCGGGAACCGCCGCACTATACGGCGGATGCGGAAACAGCGTCCCACGCATGGCGCTGGTGTCCCGGGCGTCATTAACTACTATTGGTAGGTAGTGAATTCCGGACATCCCCCATGCACACCCTCATCGTTACCGCCCATCCTGAATCCGCCGCGTTGACCCATGCCATCGCCAGGCGCATCGGCGAAGCCATCACCGCAACGGATGCCGCCAATACCGTGACCCATGCCGATCTGATGGCCGAAGGCTTCGATCCGCGCTTCAACACGCACGACCAGGCGCTGTTCCGTGGCACCGGCGCACCTCCAGCCGACGTCGCCGCCGAGCAGGCGCGGCTGGATGCTGCCGACACGCTGGTACTGGTCTACCCGCTGTACTGGTGGTCGTTCCCCGCGCTGCTGAAGGGCTGGATCGATCGCGTGTTCACCCAGGGCTGGGCCTACCAGGACGGTGCAGACGGCAAGGTGCAGAAGAAGCTGCAGCGGTTGCGCGTGCACCTGGTCGGCATCGGTGGAGCCGGCGCGGACATGGTCGAACGTCGTGGCTACGGCGCGGCGATGAAGACGCAGATCGACATGGGCATCTTCGACTACTGCGGCGCGCGCGTGCTGACGTCAGACCTGCTGCTGGATGCCGATACCGGTGCGGCCGAAACGCATCTGCAGACCGCGCTGGCGATCGGCCGTAAAATCGGAACTCCGATGCACTGATCGCCGTGTTCCGCCGATGCCTGCCAACGCCGCTCCCACGCGCCGCCGATTGACCCGCGAGCAACGCGCCCGCCAGTTGCTGGACGTGGCCTGGGCGCTGGTTGGCGAAGAAGGCACCGACGCGTTGACCCTGGGTCGGCTGGCCGAGGCCGCGGGCGTGACCAAGCCGGTGGCCTACGATCACTTCGTGACCCGCAACGGCCTGCTGGCCGCGCTCTACGATGACTACGACGGTCGCCAGACGGTGGTCTTCAACGAGCGCATCGGCCGCGCACGGGCGCAGTTGGCCGATCGTGCGGCGGCCATCGCCTCCGGCTACATCGACTGCATCCTCAGCCAGGGCAGTGAAGTGCAGGGCATCCTCGCCGCGCTGGTGGGCGCTCCGGAACTGCACGAGGTACGGCGGCGTTACCAGCAGGATTTCATCGACAACTGCGACGCCTGGCTGGGCCCGTTTGCTGCCGACGGCACGGTATCGCTGGCGGGACGCTGGGCGATTCTCGGTGCGGCCGAAGCCCTGTCCGAAGCCGTGGCAGCAGGCGCGCTGGACAAGGCCGCAGCCGAAGCCGAGCTGCAGCGGCTGATCGTGGCAACGGTCAAGCGACGCTGAGCCGCTCAGGCGTCGGCGGTGCTGTCGGCCAGCGCCGCGAACCCGGCGGCCAGCCGCTCGCGCACAAGGCCATCGCGTGCGTCGCGGCTTTCAGAACCCAGCACCACGGTGATCAGGCGTACCGGCTGATCCCGCCCGGGCACTGCCCGGCAGGCGGTGGCGGCCAGGCAGAAGCCTGCGGCCTGGGTGTAGCCGGTCTTCAAGCCATCCACGCCGTCATCGCCAAGCAGGGCGTTCTGGTTGCTGCGGCTGAAGCTGCCGTGCGCGAACACGCGCTGCGCGGTGATCGCCAGGATCTGCGGATGATCGTTCAACAGGCAGGCGGCCAGCACCGCCATGTCGCGCGCGCTGGACGCATGGTGCGGGGTGGTGATGCCGGACACGCTGGCGAACCAGCTGCTGCGCAGGCCGAGCTGGCGCGCGTGCCGGTTCATGCGCTCCAGGAACGCAGGCTGTGATCCGTCCAGATGGCGCGCGATGGCCAGCGCCGCGTCATTGCCGGAGACGATCATCAGTCCTTCCAGCAGGCGCGCGAGGGTGACTGTTTCACCGGGCACCAGGCCCATGCGTGTTTCATCATCGGCCACCGCGTGCACATCCCCGGTGGCGATGGTGACCGCTTCGTCCCACGCGCCTCCGTTCTCTTCGACGCATTCGTACGCCGCATAGGCGGTCATCAGCTTGGTCAGCGAGGCCGGTTGCCTGGCGATGTCCGCGTTGTGCTGGTGCATCACCGCGAACGTTGCCGCATCGAGGGTGATGGAGGACAGCGGTGCACGCGCAGGAGCAGGAGACGGCATGGAAGGGCCGATGGAGGAGGGCCTGCAGGATAGCCCGCGGCGGCTGCATGAAGCTGCAATATTGCAACGATATAACGTATCGACATTGTGGGCCGCCGATGGCCCGACGGGACACCCGATGACTGCACGCATTCCACGCCGCTGGCTTCATTCTTCGTTGCTGCTCGCGCTGGCCGCACTTGGCGGCTGCCAGCCCAATCTGCGCGCCGAGGCTGTTGCTTCCGGCCCAGCGCGCCCGCACAACGTGATCGTGATGATCAACGACGGTGCCGGTTGGGGCACCTGGGACGCCGCCGCCTACTGGCAATACGGCAGCCGCGAACGGGCGCCGTATGCGGATTTTCCGCAGCGCCTGGCGGTAACCACCTTCCCGTTGAATGCCAGCAGCCAGCCGACCCGCGACAACGCGCAGACCTTGGGCTACGACGCGGGCAAGGCCTGGGATGACACGCCGGTTCCTGCGCAGGACCTGCCGTTTGCGGGCTACCAGTACCTGGCTGCGGTGGCTACCGACAGTGCGGCGGCGGGCACCGCGTTGTCCTCGGGCATCAAGACCTACAACAACGCCATCAACTTCAACAACGATGGCAATCCGGTCGAGTTCAATACGCTGCGCGCCAAGCGGCTGGGCATGGCCACCGGCGTGGTGACTTCGGTACCGTTCGCGCATGCCACGCCGGCCGCGTTCGCGGCGCAGAACGAATCGCGCAACAACTATCACGCCATCGCCCATCAGATGCTGGCGCAGGGGCATATGGATCTGGTGATGGGCACCGGAGGCCCGGGCTACAGCGTTGATGGTCGCGCCTGTGACGAGAGTGCCGGCGCGGCCAAGGCCGAGGGCTGCGCGAACCCGTGGGAATGGGTGTCGCAGCAGGATTGGCAGCAGCTGGAAGCGGGCAGCACCATCGGCGGCAATCCGTCGGGGCCGTGGCGCCTGATCCGCAGCAAGGAAGCGTTCGCCGCGCTGGCGCAGGGACGGTTGCCGGCAGACCGGCCGCTGATCGGCGTGCCGCGCGTGGCCAACACGCTGCAGCAGGCGCGCCAGCTGCAGGTGCTGGGCAAGGATGCGGCCACACCTTCCGGTGTGAGGAAGATCGACAGCGTGCCGGATCTTGCGACCATGACCCGTGGTGCGCTGCAATTCCTGCAGCAGCGTTCGTCCAAGGGGCTGTTCCTGATGGTGGAAGGTGGCGCCACCGACTGGGCCGCCCATACCAGTGCCTGCGGCACTGAATGGCACTACGGCCAGTGCAGCGACCAGCCGCAGTACGGCCGGCTGATCGAGGAAACCGTGGAGTTCAACGACGCGGTGACAGCAGTGATCGAGTGGATCGAACGCAACGGTGGCTGGGAGCGCAACCTGCTGATCGTCACCACCGACCACGACAACAGCATGCCGATGGGCCCAGATGCACAGAACGTCGCCTTCGAGCCGGTGCGCAACAACGGCCGTGGGCGCATGCCGGGGATGAGCTTCCGTCCCACCGGCAACCATTCCAATGCGCTGGTGCCGTTGTGGGCCAAGGGCGCGGGCGCGGAGCTGCTGGGCCAGCGCGTGCGGGGCGTTGATGCCGGCTACCGTCAGCACGTGCGCTGGAACGACGGCAGTTACATCGACAACACCGACGTGGCTGCCGCGGTGCAGGAAGCGCTGCAGCGTTAGGGGTGTGCCGGCCGCTGGCTGGCAGCGGCAGGTTTCCCGGTCGACGAGGTTGCCGGCCAGCGGCCGGCACTACCGGGGGCGGTGCTGGGCGGCGGCGTCGGCGACGGGCTGGCCAGCTGGCGTGCCAGCTCGGCGCTGGCCACGTGGCCGTGCAGGAACAACAAGCCGCTGAAGATGTTCATGAGCGTGCCTCCACTTGAGTGGATTGCACGATACGGGCAGCATGGACAGGCAAAAAGCGACATTTCCGCAAGCATGCCTTGAGAGGAATTCAAGCCTGATGTCCCGCCCTCCGCTCCATGCCCTGCAGGGCTTCGTGGCTGCTGCCCGGCTCGGCAACCTGTCGCGTGCCGCCGCGTCGATGAATGTGACCGTCAGTGCGCTCAGCCATCAGATGCGGCAGCTGGAAGAACGGCTCGGGCAGCCGCTGCTGATCCGCCAGCCGCGTGGTGTCACCCTCACCCTTGAGGGGCAGCGCCTGCTCGACCAGGTCGGACCGCATCTGGATGCGATCAACGAAGCCTTCCAGCCCTATGCCGCACGTGCCGAGCACGTGCTGACGATCAGCGCGGTGCCGTCGATGGCGTCGGCCTGGCTGGTGCCGCGCCTGGGTCACTTCGTGGCCGAGCATCCACAGATCGAGATCAACCTGCAGTCGAGTGAACGCCTGATCGATTTCGAGCGGCAGCGCCAGTTCGACGCCGCGCTGCGTCTGGGCAGCGGGCAATGGCCGGGCCTGGTGGTGGAACCGCTGTTCGACGAGTGGCTGGTGCCGATGGCGAGCCCGGCGCTGATCGAACGCATAGGCGGCATTGACCGTGTGCCGTTGACCCGGTGGCCGCTGCTCGGTGATCCGGACGGCGCGTGGGGCGCCTGGTTCGCGTTGAGCGGGCAGAGCCCGCCGTCGCGTTTCGTGGCGGTGCTGGATGATTCGGAGGCGCACCATCGCGCCGCTCTGGATGGCGTGGGCGTAGCGCTCGGGCGGGTGACGCGGGCGCGGCTGCTGCTGGATTCGGGCCAGCTGGTTGCACTGTCCAGCCAGCGCCTGAAAACCGACTGGCCGCATTGGCTGGTGTACCCGCAGCGCTCGGCCAGCCATCGCGGCTTCCTCGCGTTCCGCGACTGGCTGCATGCGCAGGCCGCCGAGCATGTGCGGCACATGGCAGACGCACATCTATAGCGCCGAGCCATGCTCGACCATTGCATCTGGATCTGTAGCGTCGAGCCATGCTCGACTGCTGGTGCTCTGCAGTCACCGAACCAGCGTGACCGCCTGCCCGGCACGCGCGAACGCTGCCTCAAGCAACGGGCCGGCCTTGATCGCCTCCACTTCCTCGAACAACGCCCGCAATGCATCGGCCGGGCGTGAGGCCGGCGCCGCCACTGCCTGCTGGATCGCGGTGAAGCGGTCGGCCAGCACACGGTGGCCGGGATGCGCCTGCGCCCATGCTTCCAGCGGCTGGCGTACACCGGCGGCGGCATCCAGGCGCTGCTGATCGAACAGGGTGATGGCCGCCGCGGAGGTCTCCGCCCGCTCGATCGTGGCATGGCGCAGTTCGCGACTGAGGAACAGGTCATAGGCCGCGCCACGCCCCACCGCGATGCACAGCCCCTCGCGATCCAGGTCGGCCACCTGCTGCGCCGGGCTGTCCTCGCGCACCAGATAGGTGCCTTCGATCTCCACATACGGAGCACTGAAGGCAATGCGGTCGGCACGTGCCGGATCGATGGCCAGGAAGGCCAGATCCCAGCCGTCTTCGCCTGCTGCCTCGACCACCGAGGCTGCGGCATCGTGGCAGGTGAAGCGTGCCTGCACCCCCATCCGTTGCGCCAACGCGGTAGCCAGTTCCAGCGAGGGGCCGCGCGGTGAGCGCGCATCGCCCTGTGCCAGCACCGGGTTGCCCAGGTTGATCGCCACGCGCAGGAAGCCCAGCGGTGCCAGTGTGCTTCGATGATCGGCCAGGGACATGCAGGGCTCCGCAGAACAGGGGGGCGTCCAGCTTGCCAGTGCTGCTGCGCAGGCGATGTCAGCGTCCGGTTATCCTGCGCGGATGAATCCGATCCTGCATGTCGAAATCCCAGCCAGTGACCTGGCCCGTGCCATCACCTTCTACCAGCAGTGGTTGCAGGTGCAGGTGGACGAACCGATCGTGCTGCACGATTGCCGGATGGCCTACCTGCCATTCGCCGATGAAGCCGCAGGGGCCAGCATGGCGCTGGTGCAAGGGGCGGACTACCGGCCGTCGGAACTGGGCGCGCGCATCTACATCGGGGTCGATGACCTTGATGCCAGCCTCGAGCGAGCTTTGCAGGCTGGAGCCGAACTGCGTTTCGGCCCCGCTGATGCCGGTGACTGGCGCGTGGCCGAGATCCGCGACAGTGAAGGCAACCGTATCGCGGTGCAGGCGCGCGCGTCCATATAGCGTCGAGCCATGCTCGACTGCTTCCAGGGTGCTGGGAGCGCGTCAGTCGGGCATCGCTCGACTCTACCAAAGCGCCAGTCGAGCACGGCTCGACTCTACGAAAAGCGCCCGTCGGGCATGGCTCGACGCTACACGTGGGTCGCGGCGCGCGAGCGCTGCAGCCAGTCATTGATGGCCGGGTCCAGCCGCGGGTCGTCCGGCAGCTGGATGCCGAAGCGCTGCTCCAGCACGTCGCGCACATCACCCACATCATGCAGCGGGCGCTTGTCCGGTGCCTGTCCGGGGCGGTACTCGGTGTAGTTGCCGCTGCCGATGGTGCGGCGCCAGTCCGGCCCGGTCAGCGACGCGCGCAACTGGCCGGGGAAACTGGAATCGGGATGGGTACAGACGTACCAGTTGCCCACCACGTTGTCGATCGGCGCCGGCGCCTGCAGATCGAAGCGGTACATCGCCCGCCAGCCCTCGCTGGATTCGGCCGACAGCATGAAATCTCCGCCGTCTTCCAACCGCTGCAACAGGTAGCGTTCGTGCGGGGTGGCCTGCGGCTGCGGGTCATGCAGGCGCAGCGGTACGGTCGGGGTCAGGCTGCCAAAACCGGCATCCACCAGCCAGTCACCGCCGTCCACCTGCACGCGCAGCAGCAGATGGGTACGCGCGGTCAGTTCGCCGTCCAGGGCGGCCAGCAGTACGCGCGCGCTCAATGGCTGGGCATCGAAGCCCAAGGCCTGCAGCAGCGCCAGCAACCCGCCATTGAGTTCGAAGCAGTAACCACCGCGGCGCTCGTCAAGCAGCTTGCGCTGCACGCTGTCCAGGTCGATCGGCACCGCATCGCGCAGCAGGCAGCTGAGGGTCTCGAACGGCAGCAGCGCGTTGTGACGCTGCTGCAGCAGCGTCAGGCCCGCCAGCGTCAGCGGTGGCGGCGCATCCAGCTGCAGGCGCTGCAGGTAGCGGGGGACATCGAGCGTCGTCATGGAGGCACCGGGCGGGGGAGGGAGTCCACTGTGCTCCCCCAACCGGGGTTGAGGTCAAGCACCGTGCGGGTGTCATCCCCCCGTCGCCTGTGCCGGGTACAAAGGCCGCGTCCGCCAGCCATCGGTGGGGCTGGCTCAAAAAAGTCCCTAAAGTTGCTCAAGATCCAGCCGATACAGGTGCGTCCTTCCGCCTGGAGTCTGTCATGTCGGCCGTTGTCCCCCACCTCCGGTCCCTGCGCACGCGTCTTGCCACGTTGCGCTCGGCGTCCCCCGGCCTGCTGCTGTGGCTGCAACCACACCGGCTCAGCGTGGCCAACAAGCTCAAGGCGACCCTGTGGATCTGTGGCCTGGGGCTGGTGGCGATCGCCGCTGTCTACGCCTGGACTGGCCATGCCAACGCCCTGGCCGCGCGCAGCCAGGCCAGCTACCAGCGCGGCAGCGATCTGGCTGCCAGCCTGTCCACGCGGGTGGCCGAAGCGCGCCGCCTGCAGACCCAGTATGCACGCAGTTTCGATGATGCTGACCGCAGCCAGTTGCTGGCAGCACAGAAGGCCCTGCAGGCTGACCTGCAGGCGCTTCGCGCGATGCCGATGGACGCCGGCCGGCGCAAGGCGCTGCAGGTGCTGACCGAATCGGCCGACGCGTTCTCGCAGGGTGTCGCCGCCCTGTTTGAACGGGTCGACGAGATGGGCCGCGGTGAGGCCGGCCTCGCTGCACAGCTGCAGCAGGCCGCCGAAACCCTGCAGGCACAGGTGGATGCGCTGCAGCGGCCGTCGCTGGCGCTGTCCCTGCAGAAGATGCGAAGGCAGGAGGCCCTGCTGCTGCTCGACGGTGATTCCACCCACGCCGACCGCGCCAGCGAGGAAAAGCTGCCGTTCGACCTCGCGCTGGCGGGCCTGCCCGCGGATGCGCAGGACGCCCTGCGCACCGGGATGGAGGGCTATCAGGGCGCACTGCTGGGGTATACCGCTGCCCGCGTCGGCCTGGATGTGGAAGCGCAGTCGCTGCTGGATACCGCCGCGGGCGTAGCGCCGGCGCTTGCCGCTTTCCAGCAGGCACAGGTGGCAGCGCTGGCCAGGGCTCAGGCGCGCCAGCAGGCCGGTGCGCGGACGATGAGCGTGCTGTTCGCACTCACCCTGCTGCTGGTGGCCGGCGTGCTGATCACCAGCCTGGTGCTGGTGCTGCGTGCGGTGCGCCAGCCGATCCAGGACACCCTGCGTTTCGCCAGCGATATCGCCGACGACCGCCTCGACACCACCCTGCGCGTCTACAACGCCAACGATGAGATCGGCCAGCTTGCCCAGCGCCTGGTCGACATGCAGCAGCGCCTGCGCGCGCGCATCGAGACCGAACGTGCCGTGGCGCGCGGCAACACCCGCGTGCGCCAGGCGCTGGACAGTGCGCAGACCGGGCTGATGGTGGTCGATGCCGAAGGCCTGGTGGCGTACGCCAATCCGGCGCTGCTGGAGCAGCTTGAACTCCAGGTTGAAGATCTGGTGGGGAGCGATGCGGTGCGCCTGCATCCGGCACTGGCCAGCCTGACCGGCGTGCGCCAGCGTGAAGAACGCGAGATCGGCCATTGCGGTGTGCGCTATCAGCTGGTCGCCAATCCCATTGTCGACGAGGGGCATTTCCTCGGCGTGGCGGTGGAATGGCGCAGTCGCGCGCTGGAAACCCTGCTGGAAACCGAAGTGGCAGCCCTGGTCGACGCGGCCGCGCACGGTGACCTGCACGGTCGCATCGCGCTGGAGGGGAAGCAGGGCTTTGTGCGTACGTTGTCGACCAGCATCAATCGTCTGTTGACCACCTTCGAGACCAATCTTGGCGATCTGCAGGCGCTGCTGGCCGCGCTGGCCCGCGGTGACCTCAGCGTGCGCATGGAAGGTGAACTGCAGGGCGTGTTCGCGCGCATGCGCGACGATGCCAACGCCACCGTCGCGCAACTGGGCCGCATCGTCACCCGCATCCAGCAGGCCACGTCCGGCCTCGACACCGGTGTTGGTGAGATCGTTGCCGGTCACCATGATCTGTCGCAGCGCACCGAGCAGCAGGCGGTCAATCTGGAAGAGACGGCAGCGTCGATGCACGAGCTGACCGATACCGTGGGCCGCAATGCTGACGCCGCTGGCCGTGCGGATGCGCTGGTCAAGGGCGCGGCGGCAGTGGCCCAGCGCGGCGGTGAGGCGGTCGGCCAGGTGGTGGCAACCATGCATGGCATCAGCGAAGCCTCACGGCGGATCGGTGACATCACCCAGCTGATTGATGGCATCGCCTTCCAGACCAACATCCTCGCGCTCAACGCGGCGGTGGAAGCGGCACGTGCCGGAGAGCAGGGCCGCAGCTTCGCTGTCGTGGCTGCCGAAGTGCGCCTGCTGGCACAGCGCAGTGCCGAGGCGGCCAAGCAGATCAAGGGATTGATCGAGGATTCGGTAACGCGTGTCGGGCAGGGCAACCAGCAGGCCGAGCAGGCTGGCACCACGATGGGCGAAATTGTCGGCAGCGTGCAGCAGCTGGCGGATCTGCTGGCCGGGATCCGCAGCGCGTCGCAGGACCAGCATGCCGGCATCGCACAGGTGAACCAGACCATCGTGCAGATGGAGGCCAGTACCCAGCGCAACGCCAGTCTGGTGGAAGAGGCGGAGGCCTCGACCGCGCAGATGCAGGCGCAGGTGCATGCCCTGGCAGAAGCCGTGGGCGCGTTCCGTCTGCAGTCGATGCCACAGGCGCGCGCTGCGGCCTGATCCCGCTCCGGTAGTGCCGGCCGCTGGCCGGCACCGTCGATGATCCTGCCGGCCAGCGGCCGGCACTACCCTTGTGGCTCAGTACACGTCGCGCCGGTAGCGCCCGGTCTCCAGCAGCGTTTCCACCGCGTCATCACCCAGCGCGGCGCGTAGCACCTGGTCCACGCCTTCGGCCATGCCCTGCAGCGAGCCGCAGACATGGATCACCGCACCGCGCTGCATCCACTCGCGCAGCGCATCGGTGGCGGCATGCAGGCAATCCTGCACGTAACCACCTTCCCCATCGCGCGAGAACGCCAGGTCCACCCGCGCGAGATGGCCATCGGCCTGCCACGCTTCGATCTCGTCGGCGAACAGGAAGTCGTGCGCGCGCTGGCGCTCACCGAACAGCAGCCAGTGCCCGTGCTCGCCTGCATGGGCAGCTTCGCGCAACAGGCTGCGCAGACCCGCGATGCCGGTGCCATTGCCGATCAGCACCATCGGCACACCGCCAATGCGATGGAAACCGGGGTTGCGATGCACACGGGCCACGATGCTGGCACCGACCGGGGCGTGCAGCGCCAGCCAGCCCGAGCCCAGCCCGGCTCGACCCGACAGGTCATGCACCAGGCGCACCACCAGTTCCACCAGTTCATCACTCGTGGAGGAGGCGATGGAGTATTCGCGTCCGGGCAGCGTTGGCAATCCGGACAGCCACAGGCAGGCATCCTGCACCGCCAGCGCGGCGTCGGCCTCGGGCAGCTCGCGTTCACTGGCCAGCGCCAGCAGGGTGCGTGGGTGGCCGTCCACCAGCAGCGGCTGCAGCGGATCCAACCCCTGTGCCTTCAACACGGCGCTGGCGTGCCGTGCGTTGTGCCGGGGCGCGATATGCAGGATGTCGCCCGCCTGCCACTGCACGTCGGCCGGTGGCGCAAGACGGATGCGCCAGATGGCACCACCGATGCTGCCCGGATTGAGCCGGTCGCGGCCGAGCAGCCGCCACTCATGCATCTGCGTGGCCGCCGGCAGCACGCTGTCATCGGTGACGATGCCGGTCAGCGCGCCCAGCTGCAGCTGCCATTGGCGCAAGGCCGCTACCGAGGCGGCATCGACTTCGATGCGGTCGAACAACGGGCGCGCGCCGTTGCCGAGCAGCCAGCCATCAACCTGGCGACCGAAGCCGCAGTAGTGCGGGTACTGTCGGTCACCCAGCGCCAGCAGTCCAAACTGCAGGCCTGACAGGTCGAGTGTCTGTGCCATCAGCCGTCGTGCAGCGCCTCGCGCCGCATCCGGTGGCTCGCCGTCGCCGAAGGTGCTCAGTACCCACAGCACCTGCGCGGTGCGTGCCAGCTGCGCGGCATCGACGCGGGCCAGTGGCAGCACCTGCACCGCATGACCGGACGCCTGCAGCTGCGCGGCGGCGCGCCATGCCAGTTGTTCTCCCAGTCCACTCTGGCTGGCATGCACCACCAGCCACGGCGTACCACCGCCATCGGCAGGCGTTGCTGGCAGCGACTGGCGCAGGTCACGCGCGGCGCGCTGGCTGCGGCGGCGGTCCAGGTAGAGCATCCAGCCGGTGATGAAGAACAGGCTCATGCCCAGGCTGCTGAGCATCACCACGACACGCCCGGGCACGCCGAAGTAGCTGCCCGAGTGCAGTGCGAACACGCTGGTGGCCAGCTGCGCGCCGGCGCCCTGGCGCGCATAGGGGCGGGCATCGAGCGTGGCCCCCGTGCCTGGGTCCAGCTGCAGCAGATCATGCGCGCGGTCATGCTGGCCGCCGCGCTGCGACGGATCACCGGCCATCACCCGCACGTTCAGTGCCTGCCCCGGCTTCTCCGGCAGGCGCAGGTCGATGTAGCCGGTGCGCACGCCGGGCAGTCCGTACAGCGTGGCTTCGATGCGCTCCAGGTTCAGGGCGGCACCGGTGGCGACCTTGTGCTTGGCGGCCGGTGCGACGCCCAGCAGGGTGTTGGCGGCACTGCGATACCAGTCGAACGACCACCACAGGCCGGTCAGCGCACTCATCAGGTAGATCAACAGCACCCAGGTGCCGACCACCGAGTGCAGGCTCCACAGGAAGCCACGGCCGCTGCGTTTCCATTCAACCGCCAGCCAGCTGCGCCAGTGCCACCAGCGCCGCGGCCAGCGCAGGTAGAGCCCGGACAGGGTGAAGAACAGCAGCGCGATGGCACAACTGCCGGTGATCCATTTGCCGCGCTCGCCGGCGGCGAGGTGGCGATGCAGGTCCTCGACGAAATCGAAGAACGCCTGCCCGCGCAGGGCGCTGAAGCGCTCGCCGGTGTACGGATCGAAGTAGACCCAGTGTTCCTTGCCGCCGGCGAAGCGCGCCACCGAGGGCCGTTGCCCGGTGGCATCCACGCGCAGGCGTTGCAGGGGGCGATCACTGCCGGCCTGCAGCAGCGGCACCAGTTCGCTGAGTTCAAGCGGAAGCTGGCCGTCGGCATGGTGCTCGGCGATCTCGGCGAAGCCGGGATTGGCCGCCCGCAGCAGTTCATCCTCGAAGGACAGCACGGCGCCGCTGAGGCCCATCACGGCCAGCACGGCACCGGCGGTGATGCCCAGCAGCCAGTGCAGTTGGAACAGGACGTTCTTGAACATCGAAGGAGGAGGGCCTGGAAGGCTGCCGCCCGCATCCTGCGCAACAGCAAATGAGAATTAGTCGCGGAATTCTCCGTGGCGGACGGGCTACGGTCAAGGAGGGTTCTGTTGCAGGGCTTTGCAGCCCTGCACCCGCTACAAGCCGGAGCAACGTCAACGTCAAAAGCTGGCTTTCCGTGGGTTGGCGGGGTGGGTCCGGTTGAGGGGGACGCTGCAAGTACGTCCATGTAAGCTCGGTCGCCGCATCCATGCGGCTCACGCCCCCTCAACCGGACCCACCCCGCCTTCGACAGTTTCCTGCGATCTGTCGGAACGGCGTTCTGCTTTGGTAGGTGCCGACCGTTGGTCGGCACGGGGTCTGATTCCGTTCTGAATATCGATATCTGACAGATGTGTCGACCAAGGTCGACACCTACCAACAGCCGCGAAGATCTGTCAGAGGCGGGGCGGTGTCGGAGTGCGGGGTGTCAGCCGCATGGATGCGGCTGCCAAGCTTACAGGGACGTACTTGCAGCGTCCCCGCACTCCGACACCGCCCCGCCATCCCACGGAATGCCCGCTTTGGCTTTGGCTGTTGCCGTTGCATTGAGCAGGGTGCAGGGCTGCAAGCCCTGCAAAAAACACCCTCACTTCACCCAGCTGTCGATCTCGCCGTGGGCGAACGGTCCCAGCTTGGCCTTCACCAGCCGCCCCTGTGCATCGAACAGCACGCTGTAGGGCAGCAGGCCCTGCGTATTGCCCAGCTGCACGCTGGCATCGCGTGGCCCGGGTGTCTCGATCACGATCGGGTAATCCACCGGTACCCGCTGCAGGAAACCGCGCACGTCTTCCGGCGTATCCAGCGCCAGGCCAAGAACCTGCACACCGTTGTCGCCCTGGGTGTGGGCAAAGCGCGCCAGTTCAGGCATTTCTTCAACGCAGGGCGCGCACCAGCTGGCCCAGACATTGATCAACAGCGGGCGGCCGGTAGCGTGCTGGCGCAGGTCCAGCGGTCGGCCTTCAAGATCGGGCAGCGACAGCGCGGGCAGGCTGTCGCCGACCTGCAGGGCGGGTGCCACCGCCGCCACCGCAGGCGCCGCTGGCATGGCCTCAGGCGCAGCCGGCGCGGGAGCCAATCGATGCCCGGCCCACAGGCCGAGGCCGGCGGCCAGCACCGCTGTCCACAGCAGCGCTGGCCGTTGCCATTTCATCGTGCGGTGCGCAGCAGCGCTTCCTCGACCACCGCCTGGGTCAGCAGGGTCGGCAGCACGGTCGGCGGTGCGCCGGGGCCGTACACCACGTACAGCGGCACGCCCACGGCCTTGTGCTCTTCCAGGAACGTGGTGATCTGCGGATCGACGTTGGTGTAGTCACCGCGCATGTACACCGCGTTGGTGCGCTTGAGCAGTTCCTTGAACTCTGGGCGCGACAGCACGGCGCGCTCGTTGGCCTTGCAGCTCACGCACCAGTCGGCGGTCATGTTCACGAACACCACGCGGTTGTCGGCGCGCAGGCGATCCAGCAGCTGCGGCGAGTATTCGATCACGTTGTCAGTGGCCGCCTGTGCGGCACGCGCCGGCGCTGCCAGCTGGGTCACGCCCCAGGCCGGAACCAGTGCACCGATCGCCAGCAGCACGCCGAGCAGGGTGACGGCGCGCGAGCCGGTCCAGCGGTTGCGTTCAAACAGCCACAGGCCGAAGGCCAGCAGCAGCAGGCCACCCAGCACCAGCGCCATGCCGTCCACGCCGCGCTGCTTGCCCAGCACCCACAGCAGCCACAGCACGGTGGCATACATCGGGAAGGCCAGCACGTGCTTGAGCGTTTCCATCCACGGGCCCGGCTTGGGCAGGCGGCGCGCCAGCGCCGGCACGAAGCCGATCAGCAGGAACGGCAGCGCCAGGCCCAGGCCGAGGAACAGGAACACGGTCATCGCCTTCAGCGGCGGGGCAATGAACGCGTAGGCAATCGCGCCGCCCATGAACGGGCCGACGCAGGCACTGCCGACCACGCAGGCCAGCGCACCGGTGAAGAAATCACCGGCCGGGCCACTGCGGCTGGCCAGCGACTGGCCGAGGTTGCCGATGCCGCCGCCCAGTGTGAACACGCCGGACAGGCTCAGGCCCACCGCGAACATGATGTAGGCCAGCGCCGCCACCACGCCCGGGTGCTGCAGCTGGAAGCCGATGCCGACGGCGTTGCCGATCGCGCGCAGGCCAACCATCAACGCACCGATCACCGCGAATGCGACCAGCACGCCCAGCGTGTACCAGAGGGCGTGGCTGCGCGCGCGCTGCGGGCTTTCGCCGCTCTGCGCCAGGCTCAGGACCTTCAGCGACAGGATCGGCAGCACGCAGGGCATCAGGTTCAGTACCAGGCCACCGGCCAGCGCCAGCAGCAGGACCCATACGAACGAACGGTCCGGATTCGGCGTGGTCACCGGCGGTCGCGTGCGCAGCGCGTTGTCACCCTGTGCATCGGCGGCGAACTCACGGCTGGCGGTGCCGTCACCTGCAGCAGGGGCCGTTGCATCCGTATTGGGCACGGTTGGCAGCAGGCGCAGCGGTGCGCCGTTGGCGGCTTCGCGTGGTGCGCCGTTGGCAGCGGGCAGCGGGCTGATCACCTCATTGCGCGGTGGCGCCTGGTCGGCACTGCTGCTGACCTTGCCGGCCGGAATGGACAGCTTCACCCGGCGGGTCATCGGCGGGTAGCAGATGCCATCGGTCTGGCAACCCTGGAAGGTCACCACCAGAGTGCTGTCGACCGCATCGGCGATGGAGCGGCGCAGCGGCAGCGGCACTTCCACCTGGTTGAAGTACACCGAGACATCGCCGAAGTGTTCGTCGCGATGCGACTGTGCGGCAGGCCAGCGCAGCTTGTCGGCCAGCACCCCGGTGCTGCCGTCCAGCTTCACCGAAGTGCGGTCGCGATACAGGTAGTAGCCCGGTGCCGGGCTGAAGCGCAGCAGCAGGGTATTGCCGTCGCTGGCGATGGCGTCGAAGCCGAACGCCTGCTCCGACGGCAGCGGCAGCGCCTGGCTGTTGTTGGCCGCGCCCGGCAGGCGCAGGCCACCGCTGTTGCCGGCACCGGCCAGCGGGTTGTTGAACGGGCTTGCCGCACCGGCACGCGCGGCAGGCACCGCGGCCGCCGCACCGGCGCCCGGCAGCGTGACCTGCACCACGCGCTTCTGCGGCGGGTAGCAGACACCGGCATCGGCGCAGCCCTGGTAACGCACTTCCAGGCTGATGGTGCCGGCGGCGTCGGTCGGCGTGCCGGGCAGGGTGGCCTGCAGCCGCTCGCGATAGGTTTCAACCTCGCCGAAGAAATCGTCGTGGTGCTTGTCGCCCTTGGGCATCTGCAGCGCGCCGGCGTTGAAGGCCGGGTCGGCCTTGACGCTGGTGCGGTGGCGATACAGGTAGTAGCCCGGCGCGATCTTGAACTGCAGCTGCACCTGGCCGCGTTCGGGGGCGGTCGCTGTCAGCGCGAACGCCTGGTCCACCGGCAGCAGGTCCTTCTCATCCAGCGCGAAGGCCGGCAGCGAGAGCCACAACAGGGCGCACAGGGCGGCGCCACGCGCAAACAAAGTCTTCAATCAGTGTCCTCCCGGGTCTGTGCCCGGATCCAGTCCAGATACGCCGGCAGGCCGGCCCGGGTTTCGACCGCGATGCACTCCGGGAGTTCATACGGATGCAGTTCGACGATCCGGGCGATTGCGTCATCGACGCGGCTCGCGGTGGTCTTCACCAGCAGCTGCAGTTCGGTGTCGGTAGTGACCTCGCCCTGCCAGCGGTAGGTCGACTGCGCGCCCTCCAGCCGTGTGACGCACGCGGCCAGGCGCTCGCCAACAAGCGCGTGCGCGATGCGCTCGGCACTGGCCCGGTCCGGGCAGGTGGTCAACAGCAGCAGGACGGGATCGACGGTCGACATGACCGTCGAGTATAGGGCCGCCGCCGGGTCAGGGCCCGGCGGCGGCAATGGACCGCTGCGTTGCGCGGTCAGTTGGCCAGCTGGCAGGTGGCCGGCTTGGCCGAGGTGAACAGGGCCGGGGTGGCCCACTCGGGGTGGTCGATGAACGGGTTGCGGTTGCCCTGGAAGCTGTAGATCACGTCGTTGCGGGCACGCTCGGCATCATCCGGCGGATCGGACAGGTGCCAGTCGATCAGCGTCGAGAGCAGGCCCATGTAGGCCGGCGAACTGCTGGTCTTGACGATCCTGCTGCGGTCGTCGGTCAGCTCCAGGTCCGGCTCGGACTGGCCGGTGGCCGCATCCTTGCCGCCCTCGTAGCGGATCGCCATGTACATCACCGCACGCGCC
The DNA here is from genome assembly GCF_056482505.1 of Stenotrophomonas sp. 71799_Sma. Classification (NCBI taxonomy): domain Bacteria; kingdom Pseudomonadati; phylum Pseudomonadota; class Gammaproteobacteria; order Lysobacterales; family Lysobacteraceae; genus Stenotrophomonas; species Stenotrophomonas sp. 71799_Sma. The sequence continues at coordinate 4,398,676 of NZ_CM151202.1, read as the reverse complement.
ATGTCGCCCTTGCGCTTGCCCCACACCTCGAAGGTGCCGGTGTTACCGTCCGGCGTGCGCACCCAGTTGGAGTTGCCCGGGTAGCCGCCGCTGCCGCCGCCCTGGCCGTTGTTGGCCTCGGTGGCGCGCTCGCCGCAGTTGGCGTCGCACTTGCCGAACGGCTTGTTGCCACGGTCGGCGTTCCACTGCGCATCGGTCAGGTACAGCATGTGGGTGTCGGTATACGGCGCGTAAGGCAGGCCCTTGTCACCGGTGGTGCTGGCAAAGCCCAGCGAGTTCGGCCAGGTGTGCTCGCGGTTGTACTTCAGGCCACTGCCGCTGCCGGCGCGGTCGGTCACCTTGGCGTAGCTGCGGTTGCGGTACGCATCCAGGATCCTGCCGCTGTTGTTCGGATCCTCGTCGGCGATTTCCAGGATGGTCCACGTACTGGTGCCCGAGCCGCTGTACGGGTAGGCGGTGTGGCCCTTGATGGTGGCGTGCAGCGAGCAGCGAAGCTGGCTGGGGCTGCTGGTGTTGACCCTGGAGTAGTAACCGGCCGGCACGCCGGGGTTGCCCGGGTCCGGATTGCCGCCGGTGCTGGCCACGGTGAAGGCGATGCGGCTGTCGGCAGCCGGGTGTGCGCCCTGCAGGTCGGTGATGCGCGCGGCGCGGATGTCGAAGCGGCAGGCTTCACCGGCCACCAGCGCGGTGTTGGTGGACAGCTTCACGCTGCGGCCGCTGGCCGGGTAGGTCAGCGGCACGCTGCCGGAGGTGCCGCAGCTCAGGGCGAAGGCGCCGCTGGCCAGGTTCACCGTCTCGCTGAACACCACTTCCAGGTCGGCGGCAGCCGGGAAGGTGCTGCTGCCCTGCGCCGGGGTGGTGGTGGACACCGACGGCGGCGTGTTCGGGCCCGGGGTGCCACCCCCGCTGAAGGTCTGGCCGTTGTTGCAGCTGCCAAACGTCTGCTTGGCCGATTCGGCCCAGGTGAAGTGGGCGTACTGGCTGCCGCTGCCGGTAAGCTGAAGCGAGGTGCCCGGGGCCGTGCTGTTGGTCTCGGCCACCGGAATGTTCTGGCTGGTCATGCCGGCGGCAGGGCCACCGGAGGCGGTGATGGCGCCCTCGTAGCTGAGGAACTGGACCACCTTGCCGCTGGCATCGACCAGGGCGATGCCGTCGTTCGGACCGTTCTGCAGGCCGTTGGTCGGGTAGCTGACCACGGCCAGGGTGGCGCTGCCGCAACCCGCGGCGGTGCCGGCCGGGACCGGGTTGTTGGCGTAGACCGTGGCCGCCGAAGGATTGCTGCCGTTGTAGAGGTGGAGGCGGTAGCCGGACAGGTCCTCGCCCGCGGTAGCGACCACTTCGATGGCTTCGCCGACGTCACCGGCGGCGGTGCTGTCGTCGTAATGCAGTTCGTTGATGAAGACCTCGGCCTGGGCCGGCGCGGCGGCCAGCGCCAGCAGGCAGGCGGCGGCAAGCGGGGACAGCAATCGCATCGACTACTCCTTGTGATTGGGAATGCGCGGCCGAGCCTAAGGCCGATCCAGTGACACTTTGTCGTAAATGAACGTCAGATATCTGACAGTGGGACATCTATCACTAAATAGCACCCCTTGCCCCCTTGGCTTGCCGCACTGCATCCCTATACAGGCGTCCACGCAGGGAGGCAGGTTTCCCGGTCCCGAGAAAAATTTCGGGATCAGCCCTTGAAAGGCCTGTGGAGGTCTCCATCTCTGTCGTGCTCCCGACTTGTCGGGCTTTTTCACGCGCGTTGCTGGCACTCGTCTGGTACGACTGCTAACATCGCCGGACTTTTTTAGACCAATCAATAACTTAAGAGGTCTCTCATGAGCATCAAGCCGCTGCACGACCGCGTTGTGGTCAAGCCGATCGAAGCCGACGAAATCTCCGCCGGTGGCATCGTCATTCCGGATTCGGCCAAGGAAAAGTCCACCAAGGGTGAAGTCGTGGCCGTCGGCCCGGGCAAGCCGCTGGACAACGGCAGCGTGCGCGCTCCGTCGCTGAAGGTCGGCGACAAGGTCATCTACGGCCAGTACGCCGGCAGCTCGTACAAGAGCGAAGGCGTCGAGTACAAGGTCCTGCGCGAAGACGACGTGCTCGCCGTCATCGGCTGAGCCTCAGCGCGACCTGCTTTTCTGTAAGACATCCCCTTTCGTCGCCGGGCCCGGCCCGGTGCAAACATCGAGGTAATCGCAATGGCTGCCAAGGATATTCGTTTCGGTGAAGACGCCCGTTCGCGCATGGTGCGCGGCGTCAACGTTCTCGCCAATGCCGTCAAGGCCACCCTGGGCCCGAAGGGCCGCAACGTCGTTCTGGAAAAGAGCTTCGGCGCGCCGACCATCACCAAGGACGGCGTGTCCGTCGCCAAGGAAATCGAACTGGCTGACAAGTTCGAGAACATGGGCGCGCAGATGGTGAAGGAAGTTGCTTCGCGCACCAACGACGACGCGGGCGACGGCACCACCACCGCCACCGTGCTGGCCCAGGCCCTGATCCGCGAAGGCGCCAAGGCCGTTGCCGCCGGCATGAACCCGATGGACCTGAAGCGCGGTATCGACAAGGCCGTCGTGGCCGCCGTCTCCGAGCTGAAGAACATCTCCAAGCCGACCGCCGACGACAAGGCGATTGCCCAGGTCGGTACCATCTCGGCCAACTCGGACGAGTCGATCGGCCAGATCATCGCTGACGCGATGAAGGAAGTCGGCAAGGAAGGCGTCATCACCGTTGAAGAAGGCTCGGGCCTGGACAACGAGCTGGACGTGGTCAAGGGCATGCAGTTCGACCGCGGCTACCTGTCCCCGTACTTCATCAACAACCAGCAGTCGCAGACCGCTGACCTGGATGACCCGTACATCCTGCTGCACGACAAGAAGATCTCCAACGTCCGTGACCTGCTGCCGGTGCTGGAAGGCGTCGCCAAGGCCGGCAAGCCGCTGCTGATCGTTGCCGAAGAAGTCGAAGGCGAAGCGCTGGCCACCCTGGTGGTCAACACCATCCGTGGCATCGTCAAGGTCGTGGCCGTCAAGGCTCCGGGCTTCGGCGACCGTCGCAAGGCGATGCTGGAAGACATGGCCGTGCTGACCGGCGGCACCGTGATCTCCGAAGAAGTGGGCCTGTCGCTGGAAAAGGCCACCATCAAGGACCTGGGCCGCGCCAAGAAGGTGCAGGTCTCCAAGGAAAACACCACCATCATCGATGGCGTGGGTGACAAGGCCGCCGTCGACGCACGCGTCGGCCAGATCAAGACCCAGATCCAGGACACCTCCTCGGACTACGATCGCGAGAAGCTGCAGGAACGCGTGGCCAAGCTGGCCGGCGGCGTTGCCGTGATCAAGGTCGGTGCTTCGACCGAAATCGAAATGAAGGAAAAGAAGGATCGCGTCGACGACGCCCTGCACGCGACCCGTGCAGCCGTTGAAGAAGGCGTGGTCCCGGGCGGCGGCGTTGCCCTGGTCCGTGCGGTCACCGCGCTGGCCGGCCTGAAGGGTGCCAACGAAGACCAGAACCACGGCATCCAGATCGCCCTGCGCGCGATGGAAGCCCCGCTGCGCGAAATCGTGGCCAACGCCGGTGAAGAACCGTCGGTCATCATCAACAAGGTCAAGGAAGGCACCGGCAGCTTCGGCTACAACGCCGCCACCGGCGAGTTCGGCGACATGCTGCAGTTCGGCATCCTGGACCCGACCAAGGTGACCCGTTCGGCGCTGCAGAACGCAGCTTCGATCGCTGGCCTGATGATCACCACCGAAGCCATGGTTGCCGAAGCTCCGAAGAAGGACGAGCCGGCCATGGGTGGCGCCGGTGGCATGGGCGGCATGGGTGGCATGGGCGGCATGGACTTCTAAGTCCCCACGTTCGCCCCGCAATGAAAAACCCCGCCGCAAGGCGGGGTTTTTTTGTGGCCGGCCGCAACGGCATCGCTTTCCGAGCGGCTCATCCTGCGTCCTGCAGGGTGTGTGTGCCTGCTTCCTGCGGCGTCATCAATGCTGCATGCAACCAGGTCATGAAAGCAGGTATCGCCGCGTTGGCCTCGCCGTCCGCACGCGTCACCGCGTAGTAGGCGAAGGCCTGTGGCCAGGGCTGGTCGATCACCACCTGCAGCCGGCCATTGGCGAGTTCTTCGGCCGCGTGGATGTCGCGCACCAGGGCGATGCCTTGCCCGGCCACCGCCGCGCGGATCAGCAACAGGTCGTCATCGAACGCAGGGCCGCGCTCCAGTCGTTCATCGACGGGCAGATCCAGTGCCTGGAACCACAGCCGCCAGTCGCTGCGGTCGGCGTCCTGCAGCAGCGGCAGCTGCAGGCAATCCTGTACCGAGCTGACCGTCGGTGCGCCGGCCAACAATGCTGGACTGGCCACCGGCAGCAGCACCGGCGCCAGAAGATGCTCGGCATGCAGCCCCGGGTAGCGGCCCAGTCCATGACGGATCGCGATGTCCACGCCGTCGCGGCGAAGGTTGGACAACGCCGCGCTCGCATCCAGCTGAACGTCCACCTGCGGATGCAACGCACTGAACCCGCCCAGTCGCGGCGCCAACCACTGTGCGGCGAAGCTCGGTGCCGCGCTGATGCGTAGCGTGCACCGCGTTTCCCAACGTTCGAGTGTCTGCAGGCTCTGTGCGATCTGATCGAAGGCCTGCAGCAGCTCCGGATACACGCGCGCGCCGGCTGCACTGAGCACCACGCCATGCCGGGTGCGGTCGAACAGGCTCACGCCCAGCCGCTCCTGCAGCTGTCGAAGCTGCTGGCTGATTGCACCAGGTGTCACCCCCATCGCATCGGCGGCGGCGGTCAGGCTGCCATGTCGGCCAGTTTCAACGAAGGCCCGCAGGCCCAGCAGCGGCAGCACCGCACCCATCTCAACTCTCCTGTAACCGCGTCGGCACGCGCCGCGCTGCGACAGCATATCGACCGCACTGCAGGCTGTCGCGCGCGCGTCGCGCACGTTGAGCCCCGCTCAACTCCCCGTGCAGGAGACATCGTTTCCCCGCGACGCAGGCCTTTCCTAGACTGCCTGCACGGCTGCTGCAGCGCCCGTTCCCGCATCGCCCGGCCACCTTCAACGGCCGGTGCATGCCGTCGCTCCCTGCCGTCCAGGATTCCCATGAACGAACCTTCGCTGCACCTGTACTCCGACAGTTCTCCCAATGGCTTCAAGGCCACCATCGCACTGGAAGAGCTGGGTCTTCCCTATCGCCTTCACCACGTCCACATCGCCGATGGCGAACATCGCCATCCCGACTTCCTGCGGCTCAACCCGCATGGCCGCATTCCCGTGCTGGAAGATCGCGCGCGCGGCATCGTTGTCTTCGAATCGGCGGCGATCCTGATGTACCTGGCCGAACAGGGCAATGCGTTGCTGCCTTCCGAACCGGCTGCACGCTGGGAGACGCTGACCTGGCTGATGTTCCATGCCGCCAGCGTCGGCCCGATCCTCGGCCAGCGCGTGCATTTCGAGCACTTCGCGCAACAGCCCGATTCCGCGGCAATCGAACGCTACCGCCGCCTGAGCGACGAGCTGTTCGGCGTACTCGACCAGCGCCTGCAGGGACGCGAGTGGTTGGCTGGCGATCACTACTCGATTGCCGACATCGCCCACTTCGGCTGGCTGCACATCGCCCGCATCATCGACATCGATTTATCGCGGCATCGCCATCTGGATGCGTGGTACGCACGGGTTGCCGCACGCCCTGCGGTACAGCGCGGCGTGCAGCTGCCCGAACCGGCCACCGGACCGTAAGGAGGCGATGCTGATGAATGATTCCATTGCGATGCCGGGCGCATCGGCGCCCGCCTTTGCCACGCACCCGGGCTACCAGCGCATGTTCCGCGCCGACGCGCTGACCCTGGGCATCTACCTGCCGCTGCGCTTCTACCAGGGCGACATGGCCGTGCTGCAGGGCCAGGCGCGGCTGGTGGAGGAGATCGACCGCCATGGCTTCGCTGCGGTATGGGTGCGTGACGTACCGCTGTTCGATCCGTTGTTCGGCGATGCGGGGCAGCTGTTCGATCCATTCACCTACCTTGCGTGGCTGGCAGCGCGCACACAGCGCGTGGCCCTGGCCACCGGCAGCGTGGTGCTGCCACTGCGCCATCCGATCGATCTGGCCAAGGCCGCGGCGTCGATCGATCAGCTGTCCGGTGGGCGGCTGGTGATGGGTGTGGCGTCCGGTGATCGACCGCTGGAGTTCCCGGCCTATGGACTGGAGCACGCGGCGCGCGGAGAGCGTTTCGCCACCGCAATGAACGAGATGCGCCGTTGGCTGCAACCGGGCACGGATGGGCGGATGACACATGCCGGTGCCGGGCAGGGCGTGCAGTTGCTGCCGCCCACGGTCAGTGGCCGCGTTCCGCTGATCGTCACCGGTGGCGCACGCCAGCCACTGGAATGGATCGGCCAGCATGCCGATGGCTGGCTGACCTACCCAGAGGCCACCCATGACAACGCTGGTCCGCAGCGGCTGGCCGCGAAGATCGGCGCCTGGCGCGCGCTGATTCCGGACGGCGGCTTCCGTCCGCACATGACCAACGAATGGATCGACCTGGTGGACGATCCGGATCATCCACGCATGCCGTTGCGGGGTGGCTTCACCCTGCGCACCGGCCGCAAGGGTCTGATCGATCTGCTGCAGGCCTGGCAGCGGGCCGGCGTCAACCATGCCGCGTTGGGCATCCAGTTCGCCGAGCGGCCTGCCGGCGAGGTGCTGCAGGAGCTGGCCGAGGAGGTACTGCCGTTGTTCCCGTCGCATCCCGGGCCGGCGGCGAAGGTGATGGACTGGTAGCCACGCCGAAGCGGATGGCATATGATTAGGCGCCTAATCATATGCTCATCACGAGATGATCGAAGCCAAGCACCATGCCCTGATGGATGAGGCGCAGCGACGCGGCCACGCCAACGTCGCGCAGCTGCGCCTGTGCTGCCAGCTGCTGTCGTTGTCGTCGTCCATCGACCACGATTGCGCCACCCGGCTGGCGCCACACGGGCTCAGTGAGGGTCGCTTCATCGTGCTGTTCCTGCTGCATGGGGCCGGTGGCACGTTGTCGCCCCACGAGCTGGCCGAACGCGCAGGCGTGACCCGCGCCACCATCAGCGGCCTGCTCGATGGCCTGCAGCGCGAAGAACTGCTGCAGCGTCGCAGCGATGCTGAGGATGGCCGTCGCCTGCAGATCGTATTGACCGCACGGGGAAAACGCTTGGCCGAGACACTGTTTGACCAGCACACACAGTGGATCGGTGGCCTGTTCAATGGTCTGGATACCGATGAACAGCAGCAGCTGTCGCGGTTGCTGCACAAGGTCTGGCAGCACACCGATGCTGGACGAGAGTCTGCAGCATGAGCCCGGCGATTGCGGCGCAACGCCTGCATGAACTCAACACCGGTCGCGTTGCCACCACCCATCTGGCCGAATGCCTGGCAGTGGATTTCGCCGTGTTGCTGCAGGTGGTGGCGCCTGCGCTTGCACCGGAAGCGCTGCAACGCATGCGGGATGCCTCAGGCAAGGGCATCACGCTGCGCATGGCCCTGGCCGCGCAACTGCTGCGTGAGGCGGGGCAGGGTGCGCCTGAGTTCTGGCAGGATCACAGCTCCGATACCGTGCGTGGCTGGGCCTGCTATCTGGTCGGCAGCGATGCCCGCGCAACGTTGGCAGAGAAGCTGCAGCAGATGCGCACGCTGGCCGATGACCCACACTTCGGTGTGCGCGAATGGGCGTGGCTGGCGCTACGCACGGACATCGTTGCCGCGCCGATGCAGGCGCTTGAGTACCTGCAACCCTGGACACAGGAAACATCGCCGTACCTGCGCCGCTTTGCCTGTGAAGCGCTGCGCCCACGCGGTGTCTGGGCCACGCATATCGCACTGTTCAAGCAGCATCCGGAACTTGCGTTACCCATGTTGGAAGCACTGGCTGACGACCCGGAGCGCTATGTGCAGGATTCGGTCGGCAACTGGCTCAATGACGCCGGCAAGACTCAGCCGCAGTGGCTGCGCGGGCTGTGCACGCGTTGGCAGCACGAGCGCCAAAGCGACGCCAACGCCTACATCCACAAACGCGCACTGCGCTCGTTCCGGTAGTGCCGGCCGCTGGCCGGCAACCGCGCAACCTCGTAAACCTCAAGGACGAACCACTATGTCGCACACCTTCATCGAGCTCTACACCGCCACACCAGCCTGGACCGCACTCCCGCCCGAGCAGCGGAATGCCTTCTTCGCTCGTATTGGCGCCGGCATGCAGCAGTTCGATCCAGCCCGCATCACGCCGCTGGCGATGGGCCGCATTGCCACGGACGTACCGCACGGCAGCGATGAGCAGTTCTATGCGGTCTGGCGCTGTGCAAGCCGCGAGGAGGTCGATGCGCTGGTGGCCGGCATCGCCGCGACCGGCTGGCATGCGTACTTCACCACCACCCATGCGGTAGGCGCGATGGACAGCATGGCCCAGCACCTGGCCGACCTGGCCGCCCTGTAGCGGGGCGGCAGACGCCGGCAGATCCCGGGCCTCGGCATGGGAGGCACATGCGCCTGTCACCCAGACACGGTAAACAGTGCATTGCCCATGTCCATCCGCAGGGAAGTCGATCATGCAGAGCACGCTCCAGGTCACGCTGTTCGGCCCTCTTGGCGACAGCCCGGCGTTGCAGTTGCCGGGCCTGGAGGGGCCGTCGGTGGCCATCCCGGAATCGGCCCTGCGGCGGTTGGTTTCCGACCTCTACACCGCGCGTTCCCTGCTCAACCCCGAGCAGCTGGACGAAGCCAGGCAGGAGCTGGACCGCGTGCTGGAGCGCTGGGCCGACATCCATGAGGGCCTGCTGCTGGATGTGGAAGTGCATGGCAAATGAGCAACTTCGCGTGGCTGCCGCCGTGTAGGCAGGGCTGGTGCGCACCTCGCTGAACCGCGTCCCCAGTTGCGGATGAAACATTTTGCACTGCGCAAAAGCTGTGCTATCAATAGATCCCATGAACGCAGCCCCCACCAGCTTTTACTGGTATTACTTTCCGAAGCCACTGGCGGAGGAAGGACTGCGCTCACCCTGAAGAAAGCTTCAGACGCACTCCCGAAAGCCGCCAGCGAACCTGGCGGCTTTTTTCATGCCGCCACGCTGGGGACCCCCAACGTTCCGGAGATCTCCCGCAATGCCCCCGCACACCGACGACCTGCGTATCCGCACCATCGAACCGCTGACACCGCCTGCCCAGCTGCTGGCGATGCTGCCTTGTGACGATGAAGCTTCCGACACCGTCAGCGCCTCGCGCGCGGCCCTGCACCAGATCCTGCACGGCCGTGACGACCGCCTGGCGGTGGTGGTGGGCCCGTGCTCGATCCACGACCCGAACGCTGCCATTGAATACGCCCAGCGCCTGAAGCCGCTGCGCGACGCGCTGGCCGGTGAGCTGGAGATCGTCATGCGCGTGTACTTCGAGAAGCCGCGCACCACGGTGGGCTGGAAGGGCCTGATCAACGATCCGGACCTGGACGGCAGCTTCAAGATCGACAAGGGCCTGCGCATCGCCCGCGGCCTGCTGCGCGACATCAACAAGCTGGGCCTGCCGGCCGGTGTCGAGTTCCTCGACGTGATCTCGCCGCAGTACATCGCCGACCTGGTGGCATGGGGTGCGATCGGCGCACGCACCACCGAAAGCCAGGTGCATCGCGAGCTGGCCTCGGGGCTGTCGTGCCCGGTCGGCTTCAAGAACGGCACCGATGGCAACGTGAAGATCGCCGCCGACGCGGTAGGTGCCGCGTCCAATCCGCATCACTTCCTGTCGGTCACCAAGCAGGGCGGTACCGCCATCGTGTCGACCACCGGCAACCCGGATTGCCATGTGATCCTGCGCGGCGGCAAGCAGCCGAACTACGACGCCGGCAGTGTCGCCGAGGCCTGCCAGGTGCTGGCCAAGGCCAAGCTGCCGACGCGTCTGATGATCGACGCCAGCCATGCCAACAGCCTGAAGAACCCGGAGAACCAGCCGAAGGTGATCGAGGACATCGCCGTTCAGCTGGAAGACGGCGAACAGCGCATCGTTGGCGTGATGATCGAGAGCCATCTGGTCGGTGGCCGCCAGGAACTGGTGGAAGGCCAGCCGCTGGTCTATGGGCAGAGCATCACCGATGGCTGCATCGACTGGGGCACCACCGTGACGGTGCTGGAGCGACTGGCTGCGGCCGTGCGCGCCCGTCGCGACGTGAAGGTGTCCGAAGCAGCTTGATGGAAGCCGCCTGAGTGCGGCACGTGTGTGGATGGCGGCCAGCGCCTGCGGGGGTGCGGCCGCGATCAGGGCCGGTCGGAGTTGGAGACCGGCCCATCTGCACCGGCGATGCGCCTGGCGCTGCGCATGAGCGACAGCGCCAGGTACATCGCCGGGGTGGCAGTAGATCCACGCCATGCGTGGACGATTCGCCGTCCCCGGCAATGACGGCTACGACCCGCTGGAGGCCACATCAGCGCCGCCAGCGCGCTTCAGGCTACTGATGAGCCTGCTTCTGGCAGATATCCATCAGAACCATACTTCACTGATTTCGCTGAAAAATTTCCGCGCAGCAGGCGGGCCTTGCGTTTGTCACGCCTGGCCTGCCGCAAACGCCCATTCCGACCGTTCCGCCTATGGCTCACGGTTGTCCTTCCGGGAGTCGCCAACCCACGGCGGCAGGAGCGGAAGGCAAGTCATGGACTTGACGAAATTTATCACGGTGATAAATTGAGGCCCGAGCTGTGGAGGGTCGATCCGGCGCAGTTGCCGCAGCCAACGGAATGCGGCAGGTCGCGCCGAACGATCAATGTTCGCGGATCTCCCTTGATTGATCTGTTGGCTTTGCAGGAGTGCGTGCGCACAGGCGGGTTGCAGCCTGACGATGTCTGGGTGGCTACCCGCAAAGCACAGAGAGATCTGGAAAACCTTCGCTGGACGCTGGGCGACCTCCTGGACTGTCTGCTGTGCCTGCAAGCGGAGGACCATAGGGGATCAAAGTGGTGCAGGGACCAGTTGGGCACCTGGCATCCATGTGACGCCTACGCAGTTCGCTATGACGATGTGCAGAAGTGCCGGATGAACCGATCCGACATCAACTATTACCTGAAATTTTCTGTTGGCCGGTGTGGAACGTTGCGGCTCGTATTTCTCAGCTGCCATCTGTAGAGCATCATGCGTTTCATTGGAGCGCGCCATGAACAAAGCCACGTCCCGACTCTGTCCCGCCTGCGAGCAGGCACCGCTGGTGGCATCCACACGCGAACGGCACTTCACTCCGCGCGGCAATCCTGTGGTCGTCGAACTGCTGGCGATGGAGTGCCCCGCATGCGGCGCTACGGCAACCAGCGCCGCACAGCAGATCGAGAACCTGAGACGACTTGCCGCACGGCGCGCCCACTACGGCGGGCTGCTGCTGGGCGAGGATGTGTTGGCGTTCCGGCGCCGCTACGGCTTGACCCAGCGCGCAGCGGCCATGCTGTTTGGAAAAGGCGCGATCGCGTTTTCCCGCTACGAGAACGAGACGACCTATCCCGACGATGCCACAACCATGCTGCTGTCGTTGGCTATGGAGAAGCCCGAGGTCGTGCGCTGGCTTGCCGAGCGCACCGGCACGGCGGTCCCGCTGCTGGACAGGCTGCAGGACGTTGCAACCAAGCCTCCCCGGCGTGTGTCGCGGGCCCATCGGGTTGCACCCGGCACGCCAACTGGTCCAGTCCGCGCAGTGCGTTGATTCGACTTGGATACGTAGAGTCGAGCTTGCTCGACTGCGGAAAAACGTGCACCAACGGCAGTCGAGCAAGCTCGACTGCGGAAAAGCGTGCACCAACGGCAGTCGAGCAAGCTCGACTCTACTCAATGTCCGCCCTAGATCCACGCCACGCGTGGATACCGCTCTTCTGTAGCGTCGAGCCATGATCGACTTGCGCGAGAAGCGCGTTGGTTCCCTGCAAAGAGCAGTCGAGCATGGCTCCACGCTACATGGCCTTCTTCGCGCGCAACCTCGCCAAGGCCAGATACATCGCCGGGGTCGTGTACAGCGTCAACCACTGGCTGACCAGCAAGCCGCCGACAATCGCAATGCCCAGCGGTTGCCGCAGCTCCCAGCCTTCGCCGTTGGCCAGCATCAGCGGCAGCGTGCCCAGCAGCGCTGCCAGCGAGGTCATCAGGATCGGCCGCAGGCGCAACCGTGCGGCTTCCATCACTGAATCCTGCGCGCTCAGCCCGCGTCGCTCGCCGGCCAGCGCGAAATCCACCAGCAGGATGGTGTTCTTCATCACCACGCCCACCAGCAGGAACAGGCCGAGCAGGGCGATCAGGTTCAGTTCGTTGCCGAACAGCCACAGCGCCAGCAGCGCACCGACACCGGCCGAGGGCAGGGTGGACAGGATCACCAGCGGCTGCAGGAAGCTCTCGTAGAGGATGCCCAGCACCAGGTAGACCGCCAGCGTGGCGCCCAGCACCAGCCATAGCTGGCGCGCGCGCAGCTGATCCAGCCCGCCGGCTTCACCGGACAGTTTTCCCTGGACCGAACGCGGCAGCATCAGTTTCGACATCGCACCATCGATCGCCTGCGTGGCCTGTTCCAGGCCCATCCCCGGTGCCAGCGCGAACTCGATCCAGATCGAGGCGAACTGCTCGCTGTGGTACACCCGGTCCGGTGCCATGCCATAGCGCCAGCTGGCGATGCTCGACAGCGGAATGCGCTGGCCGTTGCCATCGATCACCTGCAGGCGTGACAGCGTGCCCGGGTCCTGGGTGTGCTTCGGGTCCAGCTCCATCACCACGCGGTACTGGTTGAGGCTGTCGTACAGCGTGGCGACCTGGCGCTGGCTGAAGGAGTTGTTGAGCATGTTGGCCACCGTGCGCAGGTCGACGCCGTGGCGCGCGGCTGCTTCGCGGTCGATATCCAGCACCACCTGGCGCATGCCCGCTTCACCCTGTGCTTCCACGTCAACCAGTTCGGGCAGGCCACGCAGGGCGGCAGCCACCTTCGGTGCCCATTCGCGCAGGGGCGCTGTATCGGCTGAAAGCAGCTGGAACTCGTACTTGCCGCTGCTGCCGGCGCCCTCCAGGCGGATGTCCTGGTCCACCCACAGATAGAGATTGCCGCCGGGCAGCTTGGGCAGCCGCGCGCGCAGGCGGTCGATCACCTGCTGGCTGGACACCTTGCGCTCGGCCAGCGGCTTCATCTTGATCATGATGAAGGCGTTGTTGACCCCGTTGCTGCCACCGATGTAGCCGATGATGTCCTCGATGGCCGGATCGGACAGCAACAGCTTCCTGTACGCGTCGATCTTCGGTTGCATGGCCTGGAAGGACAGGCCGTCATCGCCGCGCGCGAAGCCGCGCAGCTGCGCGGTGTCCTGCTTGGGCACGATGCCCTTGGGCACCTGCTGGAACAGCCACGTGTTAAGCGCGATGACTGCAACGAAGGCCAGCAACGGCCAGCGCAGCCGGCGCAGGCTGGCCTGAAGCGTGCGCAGGTAGGCGCTGCGCACACGTTCGAACAGCGCATTGCTGCCGCGCTGCCAGCGCGAGGGTTGCTGCGCGGCATCCACGAACAATCGTGCACACAGCATCGGCACCAGGCTCAGCGCGACCAGCACAGAGACCGTCATGGCCGCCACCAGGGTCAACGAGAATTCGCGAAACAGGCGTTCGACGAAGGCGTCCAGGAACAGGATGGAGACGAACACCACGGCCAGTGCAACGTTCATCGACAGCAGCGTGGCACCGACTTCCGATGCACCCCGTACTGCCGCCTGCCAGCGGTCGGCGCCCAGTTCGCGATGGCGGGCGATGTTCTCCAGCACCACGATGGCATCGTCCACCACCAGCACGGCGGCGACGATCAGCGCCATCAATGAAAGCGTATTGAGCGAGAAGCCCATCAGCGCGATCAGCGCCAGCGTGCCGAACAGCACCACCGGAATCGCCACGCTGGGCACCAGCGCTGCACGCCAGTGGCCGAGGAAGCCGAGCACCACCAGCACCACCAGCACGATCGCCAGCACCAGCGTGAGCTCTGCTTCGTGCAGGGTGGCGCGGATCACCGGCGAGCGGTCCATCACCAGCCGCATGTCCACGCCGGAGGGCAACAGCGCATGCAGTTGCGGTAGCTGCGCCTGGATGGCATCAACGGTGGCGATGATGTTGGCGCCGGGTTGGCGGCTGACGATCAGCAGCACGGCGGGGCGTTCGTTGTGGAAGCCGCTGGCGTAACGGTCTTCCACGCCATCGGCAACGGCGGCGACATCGCCCAGCCGCAGCGTGCGGTCGTCGCTCACCTTCAGAGCCAGTTCGCGGTACTGCGCGGCCTGGCGCAGCTGCAGCGGCGCTTCCAGCTGCCACTGCTGGCGGTCATCGCCCACGGCACCCAGCGGGCGCATGGCGTTGGCGCGGCCGATGGCCTGGGCCACGTCCTCCAGCGCCAGGCCTGCATGGTTCAGTGCATTCGGGTCCAGCGATACACGCACGGCGGGCAAGGCGCTGCCGCCCACCTGCACTTCGCCCACGCCCGGTACCTGCGACAGCTTCTGCGCCAGCACGGTGGAGGCCAGGTCATACAGCTGGCCTGGCGAACGCGTGTCCGAGGTCAGTGCCAGCGCCAGGATCGGTGCCTGTGAGGGATTGACCTTGCGGTACTGCGGCATGCCGGGCATGCCACTGGGCAACTGCCCGCGTGCAAGATTGATGGCGGCCTGCACTTCACGCGCTGCCTCATCGATGTCGCGGCCGAGTACGAACTTCAGTTCGATCTGGGTCTGGCCCTGGGTGCTGGCCGAGTCGATGCGTGAGATGCCGGGCAGGCTGCCCAGTGCGCGCTCCAGCGGCGTGGCGACGGTGGCTGCCATCGACTCGGGCGAGGCGCCGGGCAGGCTGGCACTGACTTCAATGGCCGGGTAATCGACCTGTGGCAGCGGCGCCACCGGCAACAGGCGCAATGCCAGCAGGCCGGCCAGCACCAGCGCCACCGCCAGCAGGATCGTCGCTACCGGGCGCTGCACGCAGGCCTGCGCCAGGCGCGCGATGGGGGTCACGCGCTCGCCTCGTCAACGGCCACCGGGGACGTCGCACGGCCACGCTGCAGGCGATCAAAGGCCAGGTAGATCACCGGCGTGGTGAACAGGGTCAGTACCTGGCTGACCAGCAGCCCCCCCACCATCACCCAGCCCAGTGGCTGCCGCAGCTCGGCGCCGGAACCGCTGGCCAGCATCAGCGGCACTGCGCCGAACAGCGCGGCCAGCGTGGTCATCAGGATCGGCCGGAAGCGCAGCAGCGCGGCCTGATGGATCGCCTCGCGCGGTGACATGCCGCGTGTGCGCTGCGCGTCCAGCGCGAAGTCGATCATCATGATCGCATTCTTCTTCACCAGGCCGATCAGCAGCACGATGCCGATCACCGCGATCAGGTCCAGGCTGCGTCCGCTTACCCACAGTGCCGCCAACGCACCGACGGTGGCCGAGGGCAGGGTGGAGAGGATGGTGATGGGGTGGATGAAGCTCTCGTAGAGCACGCCCAGCACGATGTACATCACCACCACCGCGGCCAGGATCAGCCACAGTGTGGACGACAGCGAGCTGCTGAAGGCCGCTGCGGCACCCTGCAGGCGAAGTTCGATGCTCTGCGGCAGGTTCACCTGTGCGCGCGCGGCGTGCACAGCCTCCACCGCTTCGCCCAGTGATGCGCCCGGGGCAAGGTTGAACGACAGCGTGGCCGCCGGGAACTGGCCGACATGGTTGCGCAGCAGGGCGGTCGGGCCCAGATCCACGCGTGCCACCGCACCCAGCGGCACGGTCTGCCCACTGCTGCTGCGCACACGCAGGCCCGTGATCGCCTCCGGCCCGGGCTGCCGTGAAGGATCGGCCTCCAGCACCACCCGGTACTGGCTGGCCTGGGTGAAGATGGTCGAAATCTGGCGCTGCCCATAGGCGTCGTACAGCGCATCGGCTACCGCTTCCACGCTTACGCCCAGGCGCGCCGCCGCATCGCGGTCGATCGCTACGCGTGCCTGCCGGCCCTGCATCTGCAGATCGCTGGCGACATCGCGCAGTGCTGGTTGCTGGCGTAGCGCCTGCAGCAGCTTCGGGGTCCAGCGTTCCAGTGTTTCAAGATCCGGCGTGGTCAGGGTGAACTGGTACTGGGTGCGGCTGATGCGGTCCTCGATGCCCAGCTCCTGTACCGGCTGCAGGTACAGGGTGATGCCGGGGATCTTCGACACGCGCTGTTGCAGGCGCGCCATCACCACGGCGGCGCCATCGCGGTCGCCGTGCGGTTTCAGCTCGATCAGCAGGCGGCCGGTATTGAGCGTGGCATTGTTGCCGTCCACGCCGATGTAGGACGACACGCTGGCCACCGCCTCGTCGGCTTCGATGGCCGCCGCCAGCGCCTGCTGGCGCTCGCGCATGGCCTGGAACGAGATCGCCTGCGGCGCTTCGCTGATGCCCTGCACCAGGCCGGCATCCTGCACCGGGAAGAAACCCTTGGGCACGGCGAAGTACAGCGCCACGGTCAGTGCGAGGGTGGCAACGGTGGCCAGCAGCATCAGCGGCTGGCGCTGCAGCACCCAGCGCAGCTGGCGGTCGTAGAGGCCGATGACGCGGTCGAAGACATCGGGCGCATGTGCAGTCTTCGCGTGCGGCTTCAGGAACCGCGCGCATAGCATCGGCGTCAGCGTCAGCGAGACCACCAGCGAAATGCCGATGGCTACAGCCAGTGTCACTGCGAACTCATGGAACAGTGCACCCACCAGGTCGGCCATGAACAGCAGCGGGATCAGCACCGCGATCAGCGAAACAGTCAGCGACACCAGGGTGAAGCCGATCTCGGCTGCGCCTTTCAGCGCTGCATCGCGGGGGCTTTCGCCTTCCTCCAGATGGCGGGCGATGTTCTCCAGCATCACGATGGCATCGTCCACCACGAAGCCGGTGGCGATGGTCAGCGCCATCAGCGTGAGGTTGTTGAGCGAATAGCCGGCCAGCAGCATCACCGCGAAGGTGCCTATGAGCGACAGCGGCACCGCGACGCTGGGAATGAGCGTGGCCGGCAGATTGCGCAGGAACACCCAGGTGACCAGCACCACCAGGCCGATGGCCAGTACCAGTTCTTTCTGCACGCCGCGCACCGACGCGCGGATCGATTCGGTGCGGTCGCTCAGTACATTCATCTGCACGCCGGCGGGCAGCGTGGCCTGCAGCTGCGGCAGCAGCGTACGCACCTGCTCGACCACGGCGATCACGTTGGCGCCGGGCTGGCGCTGGATGTTCACCAGCACTGCCGGCGTGGTACCGCTCCACGCAGCCAACTGGCGGTTCTCGGCGCCATCGGTAATGGTGGCTACATCGCCCAGCCGCAGCGGCGCGCCGTCGCGCCAGGCCAGTATCAGGGCACGGTACTCATCCACGCTGCGCATCTGATCGTTGGCATCGAGCATCACCGCGCGGATCGGGCCGTCGAAACTACCCTTGGGCAGGTTGACGTTGGCGGCGGCGATGGCGGTGCGGATGTGGTCCATGCCCAGGCCGTTGGCGGCCAGCGCGGCGGGATTGACCTGGATGCGCACCGCCGGGCGCTGGCCACCGGCCAGGCTGACCAGGCCGACGCCGGGCAACTGCGCCAGGCGCTGGGCGATGCGCGTATCCACCAGATCGTGCACCTGCGGCAGCGACAGGCCTTGCGAGGTCACCGCCAAGGTCAGGATGGGGGTGTCGGCGGGGTTGACCTTGCGGTACACCGGCGGCACCGGCAGGTCGTCGGGCAGGAAGCTGCCCGCCGCGTTGATGGCGGCCTGCACGTCCTGCTCGGCCACACCCAGCGACACCTCCAGCCCGAACTGCAGGGTGATGACCGAGGCACCACCGGAACTGGTCGACGACAGTTGTTTCAGGCCGGGAATCTGCCCGAGCTGGCGTTCCAGCGGTGCAGTGATGGTGCGCGTGGTCAGTTCCGGGCTGGCGCCGGGGTACAACGTGGTGATCTGGATGATCGGGTAGTCGACCTGGGGCAGTGCGGCCACCGGCAGCAGGCGGTACGCGAGCACGCCGGACAGCAGCAGCGCCACCATCAGGAGTGTCGTTGCAACCGGGCGCAGGATGAACGGGCGCGAGAGGTTCATGCGCCGGCCCTGGTTGCGGCCTCCTCGGTGATGATCTCCACCGCCGTGCCGTCTTCCAGCCCGTCGATGCCTTCGATCACCACCTTGTCCCCTGCGGCCAGCCCGGAGCGCACGGCCACGCGTCCATCATCGGCCGGACCGAGCACCACGGTGCGGCGTTGCGCCTTGTTGTCCTTGTCGACGATATGCACGTAGTTGCCCTGGCTGCCGAACTGCACGGCGGCATCGGGAATCAGCAGCGCGGGCTGCTCGCCCAGCTGCAGGCGGACGTTGACGAACTGGTTGGGGAACAGCGCCAGATCGTGGTTGTCGAAGTGCGCACGCAGTTTCAACGTGCCGGTGGTGGTATCGATGCGGTTGTCGACGCTGGACAGCGAGCCGCGGGCCAGCTGCCGGCGTTCTTCGCGGTCCCAGGTTTCCACCGCCAGTGCCGGTTGCGCCTGCACGGCATCGAGCAGCGCAGGCAGCTCGGGTTCGGGCACGGTGAACAGCACGCTGATCGGCGCGGTCTGCGCCAGCGTCACCAGGCCTTCGGCATCGCTGGCGCGCACCAGGTTGCCCACGTCCAACCGGCGCAGCCCGACGCGGCCACTGACCGGCGCGGTGATGCGGGTGTACTGCAGCTGCAGGCGCGCTTCATCAACAGACGCCTGATCGCTGAGGCGGCGGCCCTGCAGCTGGCGCACCTTGCTCTGCTGGTCGCTCAGTTCCTGCCCGGACACGTAGTTCTGCTTCTGCAGTTCGCGGTAGCGCTGCAGCTGGCGCTCGGCGTTTTCCAGCTCGGCCAGATTCTGCTGCTGGGTACCCTGCGCCTGTGCCAGCTTCACTTCATACGGGCGCGGGTCGATCTGCGCCAGCAGATCGCCGGCCTTCACCTGCTGGCCTTCCTGGAAATGCAGCCGTAGCAGTTCGCCATCCACGCGGCTGCGTACCACCACGCTATGCAGCGGGGTGACCGTACCGACCGCCTTCAGGCGCAGCACCAGCGGCTCGGCGCTGGCGCGGGCGATGCGCACGGGCACCGTCTTGCCGGGTGCATCGTCGCTGCTGCCGGCACCATTCCGGGACCACAGCCACCACGCCAGAAGGGCGGCGAGGGCGATGGCCAGCACCGCCCACAACAGGCGGGCACGACGGAAGCGGGAATTTTCGGCGACAGACATGGGGCATCCTGCGCCCTGCGCGCGCAGGGACATGCGGGCCCGTCGGCGCGTTCCGGCACCACGGGCAGCGGGGAGGGAGTTGTCTGGCGGGGCCGCGGGCGCGGCGTGGCTGGATGCCGTCGCGGCAGCGACGGGGTGACAATGGTAGCCAATCACCCCGGCCAATGCCGTATGACCATGGTCATGCAACGCATTCGGTAGTGCCGGCCGCTGGCCGGCAACCTGCCGGAATCTGCGGGCGTGTGCCGTGTTGCCGGCCAGCGGCCGACACTACCGACAAACAATCAATGCACTTCGTCGTGATAGACGAACTTCGGCATTTCCCAGCGGTAGTGGATCGCCAGCAGGCGCAGCGCGAAGCCGCCGCCGAGGCAGCACAGGATCGCGGTGGCGTCGGCCACGCCCCAGTGCAGCAGCAACAGGTAGGCCGCGCCGGTCAGCAGCGCGATGATCGCGTACAGCTCCTTCTGGAAGATCAGCGGCACCTCGTTGCAGAGAATGTCGCGCAGCACGCCGCCGAACGCGCCGGTCAGCATGCCGGCGATCAGCACGATCGGCATGGCATGGCCGGCCTCGCGCGCGATCGAACAGCCGATCAGGGTGAAGGCGATCAGGCCCAGGCCATCGAGCACCAGGAAGGTGCGGCGGAAGTGGTGCATCCAGCGCGCCACCCAAGTGGCGATCAGCGCCGCGCACACGGTGAAGCCCAGGTACTCGGGATGCTTCACCCAGCCCAACGGGTAGTGGCCGAGCAGGATGTCGCGCAGCGAACCGCCCCCGAGGGCGGTGACACAGGCGATCATGACCACCCCGAACAGGTCCATGCGGCGGCGGCCGGCGGACAGCGCGCCGGTCATGGCTTCGGCGGAAATGGCGATCAGGTAGATGATGGACAGCAGCATGGGACAGGCTCCGGGCGCGGTGGGGCCGGCCATGCGCGACTACCGCCACTGCCTGCGCAATGACGGGATGACGATGACCGGTGCCGCTCCCGCTGTCCTTTTGCCTGAGAGTTCAGCGGCGTAGGCCGCGTGCCCCTTCGGCGGATCGTCCCGGGCGTGCCCGGTGACCTCTCTCCAGCTCGGCGAGTCGAATGCATGGTTGGTGGGATTCCAGCCCACCGGCCTGAGCGATCATGGGAGCCTGCGCCTTCGGCGGGCGCCAGCGCGGCGCCTCTCTCCTGCATTCGGGCGCCAGTATATCCGCTGCAGTGCAGCACGGCATAATCCGGGCATGGCCCCGTCCCTCCGCCCGTGGTTCCTGTACCTGCTCGAATGCCGCGATGGCAGCTACTACGCCGGCATCAGCACCGACGTGGACGCGCGCTTCGCCGCCCACCAGGCCGGCAAGGGCGCGCGTTACACCCGGGCGCGGCCGCCGCTGCGCGTGCTGGCCGTGCGCGAGTACCCGGACCGGGCTGCCGCCTCGCGGGCCGAGTGGCAGCTCAAGCAGCAGCCGCGCGAACGCAAGCTGGCCTGGCTGCAGGAACCGGCCGAGACGCTTCTGTAGATCCACGCCATGCGTGGATGGGCCACTTGGCCCATGCCATGATCACCCCGCGCCCAGAGCTGGAGCCCCGGATGTCCACGATTGCCCTGCTGTTCGCTCTTTCCGCAGCAACGAGCCCCACTGCCGATCCGGCCACCCTCGAGGCCATTGAAGCCACCTGCCACGATTACGTCGACGGCCAGCTGGAAGCCGACCCGCAGCGCGTCGCGCTCCCTGCACCCGGACCTGGCCAAGCGCGCGGTCCTCGGCGATACGCCCGACGAACGCCTGGGCCTGCGCCGCATGTCGAAGGAAGAACTGGTGGCGCTGACGAAGCAGGGCGCGTTGAAGACCCCGAAGGATCAATGGGACCGCCGCTGCACGGTGCTGGACGTGACCGGCAACGCCGCCTCGGTGCGACTGGAAACCCCGTGGTTCGTCGACTACTTCCACATGGGGCGCTTCGACCAGCGCTGGGTCATCGTCAACGCACTGTGGTACGCGAAACCAAAGGCGCAGTAGAGCGATGCGTGCCGCCGGCAAAGCATGGATCTGCGTCGTCATGCTGGTCGCCGGCATCGCGCTGCTGCCTGGCCTGCTGTACCTGCTCGGGTTGGCGCTGGTGGAAGGCCGGCCGAACTTGGCCGACCGCACGCCCAGTGGTGTGGCCGCGTGCAGCAGCGAACCGCGGGCGGGATACCAGCCGATGACTCCATGGAGCTTCACGACGCGGTTCTTCGATCCTGAAGCGTTGAAGAAGGCGACTGATGTCGAGCGCGAAGCGTTCTGGGTTGCACGCCGCCACCTGATGCGGCAGCCAAGGCACGACATGCTGCGCTGGCATCTCAGCAGTACCGCACTGACAATCTGGATCACCCGGCATTGGAGTACCGCGCAGATTGCTGATGCCGCGAGGAAGGAGGATTTCTGCCGCACCTGGTCGAAACGGCGGGTGGCCCGATGAACCGGTAGATCCACGCCATGCGTGGATGGTGTTGACGGGGTCAGAGCCCTTTCCTGCGGAAAGGGATCCGACCGCGCAGCAGCCGGCCAGCGGCCGGCACTACCGTCGGGGTCGCCGGTCTTCCTGATCATCACCGAAGATGATGCGCGCGCTCCGCTGGTAGCTCCAGTACGCCACCGCCCAGTTCAGCAGCACCACGATGCGGTTGCGGAAGCCGATCAGGAAGAACACGTGCGCGGCCAGCCAGAACCACCAGGCCAGGATGCCCGACAACTGCAGCCGGCCCAGGTGCACGATCGCGGCCATGCGGCCGATGGTGGCCAGGTTGCCGAAGTCGGCGTACTTGAACGGTCCGGGGACTGCCTTGCCGTGCAGGCGCGCGCGGATCACCTCGGCCACGTACTTGCCCATCTGCTTGGCGGCAGGGGCCACGCCGGGTACCGGCTTGCCGTTGGCCTGGTTCAGTGCGGCCAGATCGCCGGCCACGAACAGTTCCGGGTGGCCGGGCAGGGTGAGATCGGGTTGCACCTGCACGCGGCCGGCGCGGTCCAGCGGCACGTCCAGCGTGCGCGCCAGGGGTGAAGCGGCCACACCGGCGGCCCAGACCACCGTGCGTGCCGGCACGAAATGCTCACCGAGCTTGAAGCCCTGGCTGTCGATGTCGCTCACCGGGGTACCGGTCAGCACTTCCACTCCCAGTTTTTCCAGCTGCCGGCGCGCCTTCAGCGAAAGCACTTCCGGGAACGAGGACAACACGCGTGGGCCAGCTTCGACCAGCCGCACCTTGGCGCTGGCCGGGTCGATGTGGCGGAACTCGTTGCGCAGCGTATGCCGCGCGATCTCGGCCAGAGTGCCGGCCAGTTCGACGCCGGTAGGTCCACCACCAACCACGGCAAAGCTCAGCCATGCGGCCTTCTTCGCCGGGTCCGGTTCCGCCTCTGCGCGCTCGAACGCCAGCAGCAGCTTGCGGCGCAACGCAATGGCATCGTCCAGCGTCTTCAGACCGGGCGCATCATCGGCCCACTGGTCGTTGCCGAAGTAGGCGTGGGTGGCGCCGGTAGCCAGCAGCAGGCTGTCGTAGTCCAGCGTGCTGCCATCGGCCATGCGGATCTGCCGGGCCTGCTTGTCGATGGTCACCACTTCGCCGAGGCGGACTTCCACATTGCGCTGGTGGCCGAGGATGTGGCGCAGCGGCGCGGCGATGTCCGGCGCGGACAGGCCGGCGGTGGCCACCTGGTACAGCAGTGGCTGGAACAGATGGTGGTTGCGGCGGTCGACCAGGGTGATGCGTATGCGCTCGCGGGCCAGGGCACGGGTGGCCCAGAGGCCGGCAAAACCGCCGCCGACAACAACCAGGTGGGGAACGCGCTCGCGACTCATCGACTCACTCCAGTGGGGGCATTGGGGGAAGCGCCTGGCATCTTCGCACGATGGCGCCCTGTCACGTCAGCGCCCGCATGGATCGGCGATACTCGGGTTCAGGCAACCGCCCGTGAGGAGCCCATGAGCGAACCGGAAAAGCGCATCGCCCTGTTGATCGACGCCGACAATGCGCCGGCCTCGAAGATCGACGAGGTCCTGGCCGAAGTCGCCCGCTACGGTGTGGCCAACGTGCGCCGCGCCTATGGCAACTGGAAGAGCCCGCGGTTGAAGGGTTGGGAGGCCGTGCTGCACGAATATGCGATCCGCCCGATCCAGCAGTTCGCCTACAGCAAGGGCAAGAATGCCTCGGACATGGCGATGGTGATCGATGCCATGGACCTGCTGTACGCGCGCAATCTCGATGGCTTCGCCATCGTGTCCAGCGATGCCGATTTCACCCCGATGGTGATGCGCCTGCTGACCGACGGTGTGAAGGTCTATGGCTTCGGCGAGAAGAAAACCCCGGAGCCGTTCGTCAACGCGTGCTCGAAGTTCACCTATCTGGAAGCGCTGGGCCAGACCCATGCCAGCGTGCCGGATACCGAACAGGCGTCCAGCGAACAGGCATCGAACGAGCCTGTTGCCAACGACGATGCCCGGCCACGCAAGAGCGGTGCGGAAATGCGCAGCGATACGCGGCTGGTGAAGATGCTGCGCCGTGCGGTGTCCTCGGCCGAGGGCGAGGATGGCTGGTCGCACCTTGGCCCGGTCGGCAGCCAGATCGGCAACCAGGCCTCGTTCGATCCGCGCAACTACGGTTACGGCAAGCTCAGTGACCTGCTGGCAGCGATCGGGCTGTTCGAGCTGAAGAAGGACGGCAAGTCCTCCTACGTGCGCGCGCTGCCGAAGAAAAACCGGTAGTGCCGGCCGCTGGCCGGAAAAGAACCGGTAGTGCCGGCCGCTGGCCGGCAAGCCCCAGATGCCAGATCCCGCATCCGGCACGCACATCTCCACTCCGATCAGGCGTATCGTTGCCGCTCGCATTGCCAGCAAGGAAAAACCCGCATGTTGAAGATCTGGGGCCGCCGCAATTCCAGCAACGTCCGCAAGGTGCTGTGGTGCGCCGAGGAAATCGGCCTGCCGTACGAATCCATCGAGGTTGGTGGCAGCCATGGCGGCACGCAGACGCCGGAGTACCTGGCGATGAATCCCAACAGCCTGGTGCCGGTGATCGAAGACCATGGCCTGCCGCTGTGGGAATCGAATGCCATCGTGCGCTATCTGAGTGCGCGCTACGCGCTGGGCACGCTGTACGCCGAAGACCCGATGGAACGCGCCCAAGCCGAGAAGTGGATGGACTGGAGCACCTCGCGCATGGCGCCGCTGTACACCGACCTGATCTGGGGCATCATGCGCACCGCCCCGGCCGACCGCGACGAAGCGCGCATCAATGCCGCCATCGTGCGTGCCGGTGACTACCTGGCGATGGCCGATGCCACGTTGGCCAGACAGCCGTGGCTGTCGGGCGAGACGTTCGCGATGGGTGACATCCCGCTGGGCTCGCTGATCTATGCCTGGTTCGAATTGCCCATCCAGCGCCCGGAACTGCCGCACCTGGCCGACTGGTACGCCCGCCTGCGCGAACGCCCGGCCTACCAGCGCGGCGTGATGTCGCCGCTGACCTGAGGGGTAGCGCCGGGCCATGCCCGGCGAGCGTGGTATGCGGAGGACCGCCGGGCATGGCCCGGCGCTAGCGTTCGTCTGCCTCAATACAGATCCGTCGGATCCACATCCAGCGACCAGCGCACCTTGCGTGCCTCCGGCAGCGCATACAGCTGCGGCACCAGCTGGGCCAGCACGCCATGCAGCGGTGGCCGCTGAAGCGCGGACAGCAACAGCTGCGTGCGCTGGTAACCGGCACGCCGCGGCATCGGCGCCGGCATCGGCCCATAGGCCTCGACCACGTTCTGTTCGCCCAGCAACTGCCGCGCCGCCAGCAGGAACGCATTGGCATGCTCGACCTGCTGTGCCTCGGCGCGCATCAGTGCCAGATGCGCGAACGGCGGGAATCCGGCGGCCTGGCGCTGGTTCAACTCGGCCTGCGCGAACGGGTGGTAGCCACCGCTCACCAGGGTTTCCAGCAGCGGATGCCCGGGGTGATGAGTCTGCAGCCAGACCTCACCAGGATCACGTGCACGGCCGGCGCGGCCAGCGACCTGGATCAGCTGCTGTGCCAGTTTTTCACTGGCGCGGAAGTCCGCGGAGAACAAACCTTCGTCGATGCCCACCACCACCACCAGTGTCAGCTTCGGCAGGTCGTGGCCCTTGGCCAGGATCTGCGTGCCGACCAGGATGCCGGGCTGGTCACCCAGTTTCGCCAGCTGCTGTTCCAGTGCGTCGCGTCGTGAGGTGGTGCCGCGGTCGATGCGCACCACCGGAAAATCGGCGAAGGCGGCGGTGAGGTGCTCTTCCAGGCGTTCGGTACCGATGCCCTGTGGCTGCAGCGCCAGGCTGCCGCAGGCCGGGCATGCCAGCGGCGCCGGTTGCCGCGCACCGCAGTGGTGGCACTGCAGCCGGCGGCCGCCACCATGCACGGTCATCGGTGCATCGCAGCGGTTGCACGGTGCGGTCCAGCCGCAGTCGTGGCAGAGCAGCACCGGCGCATAGCCACGGCGGTTCTTGAACACCAGCACCTGCTGGCCCCGCTGCAGATGCTCGCCGATGCCGGCCAGTACGTCGGCCGACAGACCGTCATGCAGCGGCCGTTTGCGCACATCGAGGATGCGCACGCGCGGTGGCCGTGCATCGCCGGCACGCTGCTTCAGGCGCAGGTGGGTGTAGCGCCCAGCGTAGGCGTTTTGCAGGGTTTCCAGCGAGGGCGTGGCACTGCCCAGCAGCACCGGGATGCCCAAGGCCTTGGCCCGCACCAGGGCGAAATCGCGCGCGTGGTAGCGGATGCCGTCCTGCTGCTTGTAGCTGCCGTCATGTTCCTCGTCGATGATCAGCAGACCGGCCTGCGGCAGCGGCGTGAACACTGCCGAGCGGGTGCCGACAATGACGCGTGCTTCACCACGTGAGGCGGCTGCCCAGACGCGAGCGCGCTCGTTATCGTTCAAGCCCGAATGCAGCGCATGCACGGCGATGCCGAGGCGGCCGCGGAAGCGTGCCAGGGTCTGCGGAGTCAGGCCGATTTCCGGCACCAGCACCAGCGCCTGCCTGCCCTGTGCCAGGCAATGGATGATCGCCTGCAGGTAGACCTCGGTCTTGCCGCTGCCGGTCACGCCATCCAGCAGGAAAGGCTGGAAGCCGTCGGCGGCGTTGATCGCAGTCACGGCCTCGGTCTGGTCCGGGTTGAGCGTGGGCCCGGGCAACGGCTGCGCATGCTGCGGTGCCACCGTCATCGCCACGCGCTCGGCCAGTGCACGCTTGGACAGACTGCGTGCGGCGGTGCGCCAGTCCTCCATGCGTTCGCCCAGTACGTCTTCATCCACCACGGCCTCGGCCAGCAGTTCGGCCAGCTGCCGCGGGCGGCTGCCGGCGCGCAGCTTCCCGCGCTGGGCATGGCCTTCGGGTGTCAGTTGCCAGCCCCAGTGATGGGTGTCGGGCAGGGCCTCGCCGTGGCGCAGCGGGCCGGGCAGGGCGGTGCTGAGTACTTCGCCCAACGGCGCGTGGGTGTAGCGCGCCAGCCACTGCAGGCTCTGCCACAGCTCACCCTGCAGCAGCGGCTGCGGGTCGCACCAGGCCAACGCCTGGCGGAGTCCCTGGCCGTCGTCGGTCTGGCCGTGTCCCACCACCACACCGACCAGCTCACGGTTGCCGAACGGCACCTTCAGGCGGCAGCCGACCGCAACCGTGGGGGCCACGCCCTCCGGCGACAGGTAGTCGAACAGGCGGGGCAGGGGGACGGGCAGGGCGACCTGCAGGGTCGGAATCGGTGAAAGCATCGGGCCAGTGTACCGGGCCATGCGCGCGCGAATGGCGGGGTGGGCGGCGGCGGGACGGCGCCCGTTGAATCATAAATGTCACCTAAATATCGGTGTCCATTGGAGATTCAGTCTTATCCACATGTTCTGTGGATAACGCTGTGCGTTACCGGTCGGCGGGCGCGCAGGAGGCCGATGGCGACGGCCTCACGCTCCGGTTGGTCAAAAAATCGCCATACTTTAAAATCCATCAAAATCAATTACTTAAGTGTGAAACAATGCTGAAACAGAGTGAATTCAGCTGGATGCCACAGTTTCCTGCGCAGGCAGCGTGGTGCTGTGCACAACCTGCAGCACGAAGTGCCTGTGGGCGCAAGTCCTACGGGCGCCGATGGCCTGCCGCTATCATGCGGGCAGACCTTTGGAGTGATCGATGACGGCTGTGCCCGCCCCTGTTTCCTCGACCGCGGCCGGTGCGCTGTCGGCGTTCCTGCGAGGTGTTGAACGCCGCGCCCTGGTGGTGGCTGAACTGCAGTGCGGCGATGCTGCCCGGGCCGAACAGACACTGGTGGCGGTGATGCGCGCGTTTGCGGCGGTCGCCAGTGACCTGCCGATGGCGCAGTGGCCAACCCGCTTCTGGACCCTGCTGGGCCAGCGCCAGGCGCTGCGTGAGCCGGTGGGCGGCCAGTGGGAGCCGCCGCTTGCCGCCTTGGGCCAGATGGGACCGTTGCCGCGCCTGGCGCTGTTGCTGCGGGTGGGCGGCAGCCTGGATGAAGGTATCGCCACGCGCGTGCTCGACCAGGACGAAGCCGGCTACCAGCAGCTGCTGGCCGATGCCTGCCCGCGTGACGCGCACGGCCAGCCCGACGCCTCGGCCTGGCGCCAGCTGGCCGAACAGGTGCAGCTGCGCATCCGCGATCTGCCCGTCAAACGCCTGCAGCAGCTGCAACAGCCGGCCGCACCGACGAACAGCAGTGAAGCGCCGACCTCCAGCTGGCGCACCCCGCAGCGCGACGAGCGGGCTGCAGCCACTGGCAAGCGCCGCCGCGCCAATGCCAAGCCGCGCTGGCGCGGTCCGTTGATCCTGCTGATAACCGTGGTGGTACTGCTGGCCGCCGCGCTGGGCTGGCGCCATTGGCAGGGACATTCGTTCGGCAGCGACGCACCGCTGCCGGAAGGCGTGGTTGGTGAGGCGGGTCCCGTCACGGTGGAAGCACTGCCGCCGAGCAAGGTCAATGCCACGCCGGACGCGACCCCTGCGCAGGCGACGGACGACGCCACGATGCTGGCCGACCGCGACTATCCGCTGGTGGCCGATGCCGATCTGTATGCATGGACCGCCGCGGGCGGCCCGCTGCCGGTGGACGAGTCGCAATCCAAGCCGAGCCGGCCGGAGCCGGCCAGCGCCACGCTGGAAACCGCTGCTGCCGATGAATAAGACCGTATTCGCCAGCCTGCTGCTGGCCCTGCCGTTGTCGCTGTCCGCCGCGCCGCAGACCTTGAACGTGCCGCTGCCGCCGCCAGTGCCGGGCAGTTCACCGGCGGCCCCGGCCACCACAGGTACGACGCCCGCTGCGTTCGCCCAGCTCGATGCCCAGCAGCAGCGCCAGCGCCGCGCCGACTACGCCGCATGGCGGGCATTGCCGGAGGGCGAGCGTGAGCGGATCCGTCAGGCCGCTGCGCGATTCAATGCGTTGCCGGCCGACCAGCAGCAGCGCCTGCGGCAGCAGTTCCAGGCGCAGGACCAGGCCTTCCGCGAAGGCTGGCGGCTGGGCCCGCAGCTGGGCCTGGAGTTCCCCAAGCTGCACGGCCTGTTCGGCTTCGTGCCGCCGGAACAGCGCGAGGCCGCGCTGGCCGTGCTGCGCCAGCTCAGCCCGGCGCAGCTGGCCCAACTGACCCTGGTGGCACAGCGCACGCCACCGCAGGAGCGCGACAAGGTCCGCGGCGCGTTCCTCGCGGTGCCGCCGGCCGAGCGCGATACCTGGCTCAAGCGCCAGGCCGGGCAGTAGAAAGAAAAGGGGACGGAGGGGATTAAGTCGTATTCGGCACAGTCGGGCTTGAAACGACTTAATCCCCTCCGTCCCCTTTTTCTGTTCGTAACTTGATCGCAACGCGTGATGCCGGGGCCTGCCGGAACCCAGCATTCACGCCATGTCATGGGAATGCGCGCGCTGCACGCGTAAGATGGCGGCCCGCAACCCGGTGCCTGTGCCCTTCGCGCGCAACCGTAGTTCGCGTCAAGCACCTTATGTCTACTGCAACCTCCACGCCGCGCTTCAGCAAGGAAGTCGGCGCTACCGGTCTGCTCGCCCTGCCGCTTGTGCTCGGGCATGTGTCCACCGGTCTGATCTCCTTCGTCGACAATGTCATTGCCGGCCACCACGCCACGGCGACCCTGGCCGCGGTGACCATCGGCACCGCCCTGCTGTGGCTGCCGATGCTGATCCCGATCGGCACCCTGATCTCACTCACCGCCTCGGTGTCGCAGCTGCATGGCGCTGGCCGCGAGCGCGAGATCGGCCCGCTGTTCCGCCAGGCACTGTGGCTGGCGCTGGGCCTGGGCCTGATCATGTTCACCTTCCTCACCGTGGTGCCGCCGCTGCTGCCTGCGTTCGGCATCGCACCGGACATCGTGCCGGGGGCCACCGCGTTCCTGCACGCGGTGCGCTGGGGCGGACCTGCGCTGACCCTGTACTTCTGCATGCGCTATCTCAGCGAGGGCATGCACTGGACGCTGCCGACCATGCTGCTCGGCTTCGGTGGCCTGCTGGTGCTGGCACCGATGGGCTACGTGCTGGCCAACGGCAAGCTCGGCTTCCCGGAAATGGGCGCCGAGGGCCTGGGCATCGCCTCGGCGGTGATGATGTGGCTGCAGGCGATCGCCTTCGCCACCTACCTGTGGTTCACCAAGCGCTTTGCCCACCTGCAGCTGTTCTCGCACTTCGAAGGACCGCGCTGGAAGGCGATCTGGGACCTGCTGCGCACCGGCCTGCCGATCGGCATCACCGTGCTGATGGAGGGCGGCCTGTTCATCGTCACCGCGCTGCTGATCGGCCGCCTTGGTGCCAATGAAGCGGCCGCGCACCAGATCGCGATCAACGTCGCCCAGCTGTGCTTCATGATCCCGATGGGCGTGGCCGAGGCCACCACCGTGCGCGTCGGCCATGCGGTCGGCCGTGGCGATGGCTTCGGCGTGCAGCGCGCGGCCTGGGCCGGCTACGCGATCATCATGGGCACGCAGACCCTGTCGGCGGCGGTGCTGCTGTTCGGCCACGATGCCATCGTCGGTGTCTACACCAACGACCTGGCGGTGGCCGGCCTGGCCTCCACCCTGCTGCTGTACGCGGCCACCTTCCAGTTCCCGGATGGCATCCAGGTGCTGTCGGCCGGCGCGCTGCGCGGGCTGAAGGACACCCGCGTGCCGATGTTCATCGCCATGTTCGCGTACTGGGGCCTGGGCATGCCGCTCGGCGCCGGGCTCGGCCTGGGGCTGGGCATGGGCCCGCAGGGCATGTGGATCGGCCTGATCGTCGGCCTGACCGCCGCCGCCATCCTGATGGGCTGGCGCCTGCGTCGCAGCAGCCTGCGCATCGGCCAGTCGGCACTGTCCTGATCCGCCCCGCCCGCCGCGATGACCCGTGGCGGGCGATCCCCTGACTTGTGTCCGATGCCGCATCACACGGCACCGGCTATGCTGGCACCACGGCAAGAAGCCATCCGGAGCGTTCCATGAATCAACCCGTGCCCCCGCTGCCCCCGGCGCGTCGCAACCCCGTCGCCAGTTTCTTCATCGGGCTGTGGGACGTCATGAACTTCACCCGCCGGTTGATCCTCAACCTGGTGTTCTTCGGCCTGCTGTTCCTGCTGCTGGTGATGTTCGTCATCGCCGCCGGCATGGGCGCCGGTGCCAGCAAATCGCTGCAGGACCGCACTACCCTGGTGATCGCGCCGGAAGGCCGCCTGGTCGAGCAGTTCAGCGCTGACCCGGTCAGCCGCGCACTGGCCAAAGCGGTGGGCGACAACGGTGCCGAAGAGATCCAGCTGCGCGACCTGCTGCGGGTGATCGAGTCGGCCAAGGAAGACAAGAAGATCGAGCGCGTGGTGCTGGAGCTGGACAAGCTGCAGCCGTCGGGCTTCGCTTCGCTGCGTGAAGTGGCCGCGGCACTGCAGGACCTGCGTGCGTCCGGCAAGCAGCTGGTGGCCTACAGCGAGAGCATGGGCCAGTCGCAGTACCTGCTGGCCGCACAGGCCGACGAGGTCTACCTGGACCCGATGGGGTCGGTGGTGCTCGAGGGCCTGGGCCGCTACCGCCAGTACTTCCGCACTGGCCTGCAGGACAAGCTGGGCGTGGACGTGCACCTGTTCAAGGTGGGCGAGTACAAGTCCGCCGCCGAACCCTACGTGCTCGACGCCGCTTCGCCGGCCTCCAAGGAAGCCGACCTGTTCTGGATGAACGACGTGTGGCAGCGCTACCTGGGCGACATCGCCAAGGCCCGCCGCCTGGATCCAGCACAGCTGGCCGCCGGCATCGACACGCTGCCGGAAGGCATCGCCGCCGCCGGTGGTGACCTGGCCAAGTTCGCCCTGCAGCAGAAGCTGGTGACGTCGCTGAAGACCCGCGAGGAATTCGAGGATCTGATGATCGAGCGCGGCGTGGCTGACGACGATGCCGACGGTGGTTTCCGCAACATCGACTTCGGCTCCTACCTGGGCCAGCTCGATGCGCGCCGCAACCCGGTCGACAGCCGTCCGCAGGTGGCGGTGGTGGTGGCCGCCGGCGAGATCAGCGGTGGCGACCTGCCGGCCGGCCGCATCGGTGGCGAATCGACCTCGGCGCTGCTGCGTGCCGCGCGTGACGACGAGAACGTGAAGGCCGTGGTGCTGCGCGTGGATTCGCCGGGTGGTGAAGTGTTCGCCTCCGAGCAGATCCGCCGCGAAGTGGTGGCCCTGCAGGCCGCTGGCAAGCCGGTGGTGGTGTCGATGGGCGACCTGGCCGCCTCCGGTGGCTACTGGATCAGCATGAATGCCGATCGCATCTATGCCGATCCGTCGACCATCACCGGTTCGATCGGCATCTTCGGCATGGTGCCGAACTTCAGCCGCGCGCTGGACAAGATCGGCGTGCACACCGACGGTGTCGGCACCACCCGTTTCGCCGGTGCGTTCGATGTCACCCGCCCGATGGATCCGGCCGTGGGCCAGGTCATCCAGTCGGTGATCAACAAGGGTTACGCCGACTTCACCGGCCGCGTCGCCGACGCCCGCAAGAAGCCGGTCGAGGCCGTCGACGAAGTGGCCCGTGGACGCGTGTGGAGCGGTGCGCAGGCCAAGGAACGTGGCCTGGTCGATGCCTTCGGTGGCCTGAAGGATGCGGTGGCCGATGCCGCCAGCCGCGCCAAGCTGGGCAAGGCTGATGCCTACCGCGTGCGTTACATCGAGAAGGCGGCAACGCCGTTTGCGCAGTTCGTCAGCGGTTTCGCCGGCAGCCGTGCAGGTGCCTGGATGCTGTCCGACTCGGGCATGGCGCGGATGGTGCTGGCGCGCACGATGCCCGAAGTGGATACGCAGCTGCGCTTTGTCGAGAACGCGGCCCGCGAGAAGGGCAACGGCACGCCGGTGAAGGCGCTGGCGTACTGCTTCTGCGGGTTCTGATCGGAAGCCATCCACGCACGGCGTGGATCTACTGGAAACGCCCGGCCTTGGCCGGGCGTTTTCGTCTGCGGGGTTACTGCGTCGCGTCGGCTTCCGCCTTGCGCTCACGCGCGGCGGCATCGTCCACGGTCTTCTGCACGCCCTTGGCGCGGTCCAGCGGTTCGTTGATTGCGCGCGACATCGCCCGGGGCACCGGTGGCTTTTCCGGGTTCGGCGCCGGTGGGCGCTGGCAGCCCGCCAGCAGCGCGGTGGCGAGCAGGGACGTGGACAGGATCAGGATGCGCATGGCGGCACTCCGTGATGGGCGTGCGGGCAGTGTCGCATCCTCGGCAGGGGGCGGCCGTGAGCGCGTATCCTTGCTGCATCGAAACACAGCGGGCGCGGCCCGGGAGAACACATGACCCAGCAACGGTGGCGCCTGGACGGCCAGACCGCCCTGATCACCGGCGCCAGCGCCGGCATCGGCCTGGCCATCGCGCATGAACTGGCTGGCTTCGGCGCCGATCTGATGATCGTCGGCCGTGATATCGACATGCTGGAGACCGCGCGCGACGAACTGCTGGACGTGTATCCGCAGATGCAGGTGCATGCGCTGGCCGCCGATGTCTCCGACGACGAGGACCGCCGCCAGATCCTGGACTGGGTGGAGGATCATAGTGATGGCCTGCACATCCTGGTCAACAACGCCGGCGGCAATGTCACCAAGGCGGCCACGGAGTATTCCGAGGACGAATGGCGGAAGATCTTCGAGACCAACCTGTTCTCGGCCTTCGAGCTGTCGCGCTATGCACATCCGTTGCTGGCACGCCACGCGTCGTCATCCATCGTCAACGTTGGCAGCGTGTCCGGCCTGACCCATGTGCGCAGCGGCGTGGTCTACGGCATGACCAAGGCGGCGATGCATCAGATGACCCGCAACCTGGCCGTCGAGTGGGCCGAGGATGGCATCCGGGTCAACGCGGTGGCGCCGTGGTACATCCGCACGCGGCGCACGTCCGGTCCGTTGGCGGACCCGGACTACTACGAGGAAGTGATCAACCGCACGCCAATGCGCCGCATTGGTGAACCGGAGGAAGTGGCCGCAGCCGTGGGCTTCCTGTGCCTGCCTGCGGCCAGCTATGTGACCGGCGAGTGCATCGCGGTGGACGGCGGTTTCCTGCGCTACGGGTTCTGATCTTTCAGCAGGTAGTGCCGGCCGCTGGCCGGCAACTGCAACCATCTGAAGATCCTGTGGTTGCCGGCCAGCGGCCGGCACTACCGGGTGGCCGTTACCCCGGTACCGGGCAGTTGCTGGCCTCCAGCACACCCTGCAGCCGCTCGCGTTCACCGCGCGCGGTATCGCGGTTCTCCGGCGCGGCGAAGCGCTCACGGCCGCGGGCATCGCGGAAGCGCTGCTGCCAACCACCGCAGCGCTGCGCTTCGGGAAGCGCTTCGCAGTGGTCGCGCACCACTTCACAGCTGGCGGCATTCACCGGCGTCACTCCGCCAAGGCCCTGTACCGTCATCAGCTCGCAGCGGCCGGGCGCGGCTTCGTACTCGTACAGGTAGCCGCCGCCCTGGCTGTCGGTGCACTGGAAGATCGGAGGAAGCGGCGGCTTCGGTGGACCGTCACCTGCGGCGGCGCGGGCCTCGGCATCGCGGCGCAGCGTCGCGCTGTCGAGGATCTGGTCGTCTCCTGCGTGTTCGACCATGCCTGCTTCCATGATCGTGCGTCCTTCGTCCGCGCGTCGTGGTTTTGCTGGGGCCGCAGGGGCAACGGCCGGTCCGGACGGCACCGGCGCGGGTGTTTCAACGGGCGCGGATGCAGGTTCGGCGGCTACAGGCGCAGCGGCGGCCGGCTGCGAGTTGGCCGGGTCGGGGATGCGCAGCACCTGCTGCTTGCTGCCGGTGGCGCACGGCGTGCGCTGCAGGGTAGGGACGTCACTGCTGCTGGAGGTACAGCGGTAGATCACGCCCTCTTCGGCCAACGCGCTTCCGGGCAGCAGGACCAGGAGCAGCCAGATCACTCGGTTCATGCGCACAGCGTACAGGCTGCGACGGCGTGCTGCGCTCAGCGTTCGCAATCGCGCGACAGGCGCGCATCGATACCGCGCTGTTCGTTGCTGATGGCGGTGCGTTCACTCTGCAGCGCGCTGTTGTAACGGCGATCCAGCTCCCAGCGGCGGTCACTCAGCCGTGCGCAGACTTCCTGTGGTGGCAACGCATGGCAGCTGTCGCGGACCAGCACGCTGCCGGCCGGCACCTGCACGTCCATGCCGATCGAGGGGCGGCGATAACCCGTGCCTTCGCCGATCGGCGTGCCGATGGCCGGGCGTGGTCCGGGATAGGCTGGACCACGATGGCCGTGCGGCAGCCAGACACTGGTCCACATCGGCACCCAGCGCGGATTGCCTTCGTTGTTGTCGCTGGTATAGCGCCGTCCGTCCTCGCTCACGCACTCGTACATCGGCTGCGGCGGCTGGATGTAGACGTGGCGGACTTCGCGCTCGCGGATGACCGGGGTTTCGCTGGGCGGCGGAGGCGTGGCATCACTGCGCACCACCCGTGGAGCGGGATCGCGCGGGCGCTGCAGGTCGCGCACCTGCTGGCGGCCGCTGTTGCACGGCCTGTCCTGCAGGGCGACGGCACCGTTGCTGGCAACGCAGCGGTAGACACGCACGTCCTCGGCCGCGGGTGCCGTCCACGGCAGCAGCAGGCACAGGCTCAAGGTGGCGCGTAGCAGGGTCATGGCGGCAGGGTGCGTGATTGTCCGCAGCAGCGCAATCGCCGGCTCAGGAGCGCAGCACGTTGCCGCTGAGCGCGTCGCGGATCGGGGTGGGCTGGGCCAGGCCGCCGGTCTGCCCATCGAGGATGCCGTCGAGCAGGCGCAGCAGGCGCGGGTCCAGTTCTTCGCGGCTGCGTGCCGGTGGTTCGCCGGCCAGGTTGGCGCTGGTGGAGACCAGCGGGCCGCCCCAGGCGCGGCAGAGTTCGGCCACCAGCGGGTGCGCGCTGATGCGCACCGCGATACCGCTGTGTTCGCCGGTGACCCAGGGCTGCGCGCGCGGGCCGGCAGGCAGGATCCAGGTGTTGGCACCGGGCCAGCTGGCCAGCACCGCGCGCTGGCGGGCGTCGGGCAGCGCCTGCAGCCGCACCCAGCCTTCCAGCTGCGCCAGTTCGGCCGCGACCAGGATCATGCCTTTCTCGATCGGGCGCTGCTTCAGCCGCAGCACCATGTGCACCGCAGCTTCGTGCGAGGGATCACAGCCCAGACCCCAGACCGCTTCGGTCGGGTAGGCGATCACGCCGCCCGCGCGGAGCGTGGCGACAGCAGAGTCCAGGGTGAGTTCTTTCATGGCGGCGACCGGCCCGGCGTGGGCCTTCATTATCCCCCTGCCGCGTGCAGAAGGGGTGGACCCTGGCACCCGGTAGTGCCGGCCGCTGGCCGGCATCAGCGGTAGGTACTGACTGCTGATGGTGGGTGCGGACCGTTGGTCCGCACACCTTGACCCTCATCCACGCATGGCGTGGATCTACTTCTTTGCAGCGGCCTTCTTCGCCGGGGCCTTCTTCGCGGCGGCCTTCTTTACTGCTTTCTTGGCCGCGGCCTTCTTGGCAGGCGCTTTCTTTGCAGCGGCCTTCTTCGGCGCCGCTTCCTTCTTCACTGCCGCCTTCTTGGCCGGGGCTTTCTTCGCGGCGGCCTTCTTGGCACCGAAGCCCTTGCGCACCGGCTTGCCGGTTTCTTCCATCAACTGCTGCACTTCAGCCAGGGTCAGCGACGCCGGTTCGCGATCCTTGGGGATCTTGCCGTTCATCCTGCCGTCGCTGATGTACGGGCCGAAGCGGCCGTTCAACACCTGGATGTCGCTGCCCTCGAACTCCTTGATGATCCGGTTGCGCGCGATCTCTTCCTTCTCTTCGATCAGGAACACGGCGCGGGCCAGGTCGATGGTGTACGGGTCGTCCTCCTTCTTCAGCGAGGCATAGGTGCTGCCGCGCTTGGCGAACGGGCCGAAGCGGCCGATGCCGACGCTGACCGGCTCGCCGTTGTCCTCGCCCAGTGCGCGCGGCATCAGGAACAGCTCCAGCGCGTCTTCCAGGGAAATGGTGTGCATCGACTGGCCGGGGCGCAGCGAAGCGAACTTCGGCTTCTCCTCGGCATCCTCGGCGGTGCTGCCGATGGCGGCATAGGGCCCGAAGCGGCCCAGCCGCACGCTGACCGGCTTGCCGGTCTTGGGGTCGGTGCCGAGCTCGCGCGCGCCACTGGCCTCCGCGCGGTCGACCGATTCCTTCTTGTCTTCCACCAGCTCCTTGAACGGCTCCCAGAAGCGGGCCATCAGCGGGATCCACTCTTCCTCGCCGCGCGAGACGGCGTCGAGCTCGTCCTCGAGCTTGGCGGTGAAGTCGTAGTCCACGTACCGGGTGAAGTGGCTGGACAGGAACTTGGACACCGCGCGGCCCACATCGGATGGGCGGAAGCTGCGGCCTTCCATTTCCACGTACTTGCGGAACAGCAGGGTCTGGATGATCGAGGCGTAGGTCGAGGGACGGCCGATGCCGTACTCTTCCAGCGCCTTCACCAGCGCCGCTTCGGTGTAGCGCGGCGGCGGCTGGGTGAAATGCTGTTCGGCCTGGATGCGTTCCAGCGGCACGCGGTCGCCGGGCTTCATCGCCGGCAGCTTGCGGCCTTCGTCCTCGTCCTCGGCGCTCTTGTTGTCCTTGCCTTCTTCGTACACGGCCAGGAAGCCGGGCACCACCACGGTGGTGCCGCTGGCACGGAACACGTGTTCGCTGCCGGCGGACAGATCGACGCTGACGGTGTTGAGGGTGGCCGGAATCATCTGGCAGGCCACCGCACGCTTCCAGATCAGCTCGTACAGCTTGCGCTCGTCATCGGTCAGGTAGCGCGCCACCTGCGCAGGCGTGCGCAGCGCCGAGGTCGGGCGCACCGCTTCGTGCGCTTCCTGGGCGTTCTTCGACTTGGTCTGGTAGGTGTTCGGCTGGTCCGGCAGCGAGGCGATGCCGTAGTCGCGGGCGATCACGTCGCGGATCTCGGCCAGCGCGTCCTGCGACAGGTTCACCGAGTCGGTACGCATGTACGAGATCAGGCCGACGGTGCCTTCGTCACCGATCGCCACGCCTTCATACAGCTTCTGCGCCACCTGCATGGTCTTGCGGGTGGTGAAGCCGAGCTTGCGCGAGGCTTCCTGCTGCAGGGTGGAGGTGGTGAACGGCGGCGCCGGGCGGCGCTTGCGCTCCTTGCTGGCCACATCGGTGACATGCAGCGAGCCCTGCGCGGCCTGCTGGATGCGCAGGCGGGCGGCCTCGGCGGTGTCGCCGTCGGTGATGGTGAACTGTTCGAACTTCTGCCCGTCCAGCTTGATCAGCTTGGCGTTGAAGTGCTGCGACGGGTGCGCGCACTCGGCGGCGATCGACCAGTATTCGCGGGCGATGAAGGCTTCGATCTCTTCCTCGCGCTCGACGATCATGCGCAGCGCCGGGCTCTGCACGCGGCCGGCGGACAGGCCGCGCTGGACCTTGCGCCACAGCACCGGCGACAGGTTGAAACCGACCAGGTAATCCAGCGCGCGGCGCGCCTGCTGGGCGTCGACCAGGTCGCTGGCGATCGCGCGCGGCTGGCTGATCGCTTCCTTGATGGCGCGCGGGGTGATCTCGGTGAACACCACGCGCTGCATCGGCTTGTCCTTGACCAGCCCGCGTTCCTTCAGGATCTCGGCGATGTGCCAGCTGATCGCTTCACCCTCGCGATCCGGGTCGGTCGCCAGCAGGATGTCGTCGGCGCCCTTGGCGGCCTTGGCGATCGCATCGACATGCTTTTCGTTCTTGTCGATCACGTCGTAGTGCATGGCGAACCCGTTGTCCGGGTCGACTGCGCCTTCCTTCGGGATCAGGTCGCGCACGTGCCCATACGAGGCCAGGACCGTGTAGTCCTTGCCGAGGTATTTGTTGATCGTCTTGGCCTTGGCCGGCGATTCGACGATGAGCAGGTGCTTGGGCATGTCAGGAAAGGTCTGTGGGCGGACCGGGGGAGAGGGGCCGCTAGGGTGGAGCAAACGGCCGCA
Organism: Stenotrophomonas sp. 71799_Sma; assembly: GCF_056482505.1. NCBI lineage: Bacteria > Pseudomonadati > Pseudomonadota > Gammaproteobacteria > Lysobacterales > Lysobacteraceae > Stenotrophomonas > Stenotrophomonas sp. 71799_Sma. The sequence goes on along the minus strand of NZ_CM151202.1, from coordinate 4,359,985 downwards.
TTAGTGAAGCGGCCACGGGCAAATCCATAAACTGAACGCCCGGTAATGTGCCGGGCGTTCAGGTTTCACCTTATTAGAGGAATCACGCCCGGCCAGCCCATGTCAAGCAGCCAGGCGTGAGGATGGCCGTTCATGAGGCCATCTTGGCGATGAAGCCAACCGCGAACACCATGAGCGCCAGGCCCACCAGCGACAGCAGGCCGGTCAGTACGAGCACCAGCACGGTCACCGTGCCCAGCTCCCGGCGCTGCAGCTGCGGCTGGTCGGTGTAGGCCCAGCGGTCGACCACCAGGGTGTCGCAGATCATGTCGTGCAGGCCCTGCTTGCGCTCGGTGAAGGCGGCCATCAGGAAACCGATGCCGAGGGTGAAGGTGCTGAGCACCGCGGCCCAGTAGCGACCAAATGCGCGGGCCTTGGTCAGGCGCTCGCCATTGCTGCGCACGACCTTGATGCCGACCGCCATCTTGCCCAGCGTGGCACCGCCCTGCGAGGCATGGAACCAGGTGTAGTACGCCATGCCGATGGCCAGGTTGATCAGGGCACTGGCCAGCTGGGCCACGATTTCGATGGCCGATTCGCCGCTGCCCACCGCACCCATGCTGGCACCAAGCGCCACACCGAGGATGGCGCCGATGATGCCGCCGGGGATGGCCAGCACGAAGTAGTCGATCATGTAGGCCGCCACGCGCTTCCAGAAGCCCGCGTAGACCACTTCGCCGCCCATCACCGGCTGGGCATGGCCGCCGCCGCCGAGCGCCGCAGGGGCGCTGTAGGGCGAACTGCTGAGCGCGCCGGTGCCAGGCAGTGGCGCCGTACCGTTGTCGATCGCGGCATAGTCGCCACGCAGGTCGAAGCCGCCACTGCCGGTGGCCGTGCTGGCGTCGGCCAGTGTCTGCAGTCCCAGTTCGTCGACCACCTGGCGCAGCGCAGCCCACTGCGCCATGCCTTCGCGCCAGACCAGGGTGTCCAGGTTCAGCTGGCCGCGCTGGAAGCGCTGGCGGATCTCCTGGACCGGCAGCGGGCCCTGGCGTTGCTGTCCTTCGGCGTAGTACCACTCAGTCATTGCATGTTCCCTGTTGAATCATCCTTGGAGGTGCTGGCGTGCGCGTGGCTCAGCCGCGGCACGTCGGCGGCAGGTACTTGTCGTTGCTTTCGCCACTGCATTCCCAGCGGCCGCTGTCGCGATCGTATTCCAGCCACAGCAGGTCGCCATCAAGGCTCTTGCCGGGCAGCGCCAGGGTGGCTTCGATGCCGCAGTGGCCATTGTTGAAGCGACCGATGTTCACCGCCGACAGCCCTGCATGGGCGAAGTCACCCGGGGCCGGGAAGCCGGCGTCGTTGGCACCGGGGCAACGGCCTTCGTCATCGGCGAAATGCTGCACCTGGTCCTTCAACGGCTGCAGCGCGGTCACTGCGCCGGCGACCTTGGCGCGCACGGTGTAGTCGTTGTAGGCGGGCAGCGCGATGGCGGCCAGGATGGCCACGATCGGGACCAGCACCAGCAGCAGGCCGCCGCCGATGATGGCGGTCAGGGCGCAGCCGGACAGCTTCTTCTTCGGCGCTGGCAGGGCGGTGGCCGATGCACTGGTGGTGTAGGGCGTGGACGGCGGCAGTACCGGCGGCTGCGGCGGAGGCGGTGCCACCGGTTCCGGATCGGGCTCGGGTTCCACGGGCGGTGCGGCAGCGTCCAGCGCCGGCACGATCAGGCCGAGTTCGTCGACCACGGTGCGCAACGGCTGCCATTGCGGCAGGCCGTCGCGCCAGACCAGGGTGTCCAGGGAGATCTGGTTGTTGCGGAACAACTCGACCAACTGTTCCGCCGGCAGCGGACCCTGCTGCCGGTTGCCTTCTGCATGGAACCACTCGCTCACGGGGACGCTCCTGAATGCGCTATGCCCCCAAGTGTACGGTCAGTGCAGGGGTTCTGGCTCGTCCATGAACATCTGCGTCTCCATCCAGGCGTACGCCGCCTCGGAGCCGGGCTGGTTGAACAGCACCATCAGCACGACCCACTTCAGGTCGTCCAGGTCCAGTTCGTCCTGGTCCAGGGCCATGGCCCGGTCCAGCACCAGCTCGCGCTGGTCGGCGTCGAGGATGCCGTGCTGTTCCAGGTACAGCAGGAAACCACGGCATTCCACGTCCAGCTTGTCCAGCTCGGGGCCGTGGTAGACGCGCACGGGGCCATCGACCCGTGCCTGGGCCACGCTCGGCCGCTGCGCGGCCAGGGCATCGAGCCAGTCGAATGCCTTGTTGATCTCGGTTGGGCTGAAACCGGCCTGGATCAGGCCGTTCTGGAGCGAATCGCGGTCACGGATCAGGTCCGCATCTTCGCTGAAATAGTGTTCAAACAGGTACAGCAGTACGTCCAGGATGCTCTCTTTCATTGCCCCTCGGCCTGCGTCGCGCGACGCTGTGGAGGTGAAGAAACTAGGGAGTTCGACAGTAGCGGCCGTGTACGCACACCACGATTCCCGCCAGTTCCATGGCCAGCAGCATGGAGGACACCTGGGGCGCCGTCAATCCACAGCGCGTGATCAGTGAATCCATACCGCTTGGGTTGTGGTCCAGGGCCCGCCACAAGCTCTGGTAGTCAGGGTCGTCGGCCCAGCGCGCCGGCAGGAGTGCCGGCGGTGCCTGTTCAGTGGGGGTGGCGAGCCGTGATTGCAAGCCCGGCAGCTGCTGGCGAAGGGCGGGCGCCAGCAGTTCAAGGACCTCCTCCGGGCGCTCGACCAGTGCGGCACCCTCGCGGATCAACCGGTGGCAGCCCGCGGCGCGTGGGTTGAGTACCGAACCGGGCAGGGCACAGACCTCGCGGCCGGCCTCGGCGGCCAGGCGTGCGGTGATCAATGCGCCGGAGCGCTGGGCGGCCTCGACCACCACCGTCGCCAGCGCCAGCCCGGCCACCAGGCGGTTGCGGGCTGGAAAGTGACCGGGGCGTGCCGGTGTGCCCGGGAGGTATTCGCTGAGCACTGCGCCTTCGGTGGCGATCCGGGCCTGCAGCCTGGCGTGGCTGTCCGGGTAAGCCCGGTCCGGGCCGGTGCCGATCACCGCCACGGTGCAGCCACCGGCGTCCAGCGTGGCCTGGTGGGCGGCCGCGTCGATGCCTGCCGCCAGGCCGCTGGTCACCGCCAGCCCGGCTTCGACGAAGCAGCCGGCAAACCGGGCGGCCAGGGCGCGTCCGCCCGGCGTCGGCGAGCGGCTGCCGACCAGCGCCACCGACGGGCGCCAGGCCAGGCTGGGGTCGCCGGCGATGAACAGCGCCAGGGGTGGGTTCGGGACATCCAGCAGGGGCGGGGGGAATGCCGGATCGGTGAAGGCCAGCAGGTGCTGGTTGTCGTCTTCCAGCCAGCGCCGTGCCACGGCCCAGGCCCGGGTGTCCGGGCATTCCAGCGCGGCGCACTGCTCGGGCGTGCAGCCGTGCGCGCGCCAGTTCGCGGCGCCCTGCGCGATCGCAATCTCCGCGCTGCCTGCGGCCTGCAGCAGTGCCCGCCGTGGCGCCAGCGCGCCGCCTGCCATCAACAGGCGCAGCAGCGCCTCGTCAGCTTGGTTGGTCATCTCCCCACTATCGAGCGCATACAACAAAGGCGCCCTAGGGCGCCTTCGCATGTGGCTGTCAGGTTTTGCCGGAGGTGCCTGCCGGCCAGCGGCCGGCACTACCTGCAGTGGCCGGGCAACCCGGGACTGGTTACTTCGCGTCCGGGTGCAGTGCGTTGAACCCCACGCGCACCGGCTTCACGCCCTGCATCACCAGCGCGTAGCTGACGTTGTCGAAGGTACGGAACACCATGGCGTGCGCGGCGTATTCGTCCGGCAGCGAAACCCGGCCGGCGCCGGTGCTGAGCGAATCGTCCATGCGCGACGAGGTGGGGTACTTCATGCGGTGCGCCACGTGGCGGCCCGGGCGCCACAGCGAGAACACGGTGCCGTTGTCCACGCCCTGGGCGCGACCTGCGGAAATCGCGATCACATCGCGCGGGCCAGCGGCGGTGAACATGTCGGTGACGGCCAGCACGCGCACATCGACGCCCTCGACACCGGCGGCCGGGACATGGGGGACGAACTGCAGGTCGTACGGCTTGGCCTCGACCGGGACCAGGCGGTCGCCGGCACGCACCTCGCGGCCGCCTTCGTTCTTGTCCAGCACCAGGGTGGACGCCTCGACCTTGCCGCCGGCGACATGGGTGATGGTGCCGGTGGCGACCTGGGCCAGCTCATAGCCGAGTATGCCGCGGCGGTGGTTGGGGGCGTTGTAGGCCCGCCACAGGTTGCCGCTGCCGGGGGTGACGTCGCCGTTGGCGGTCAGGTCCTCGGTCGGCTTGGGCTGGGCGTAGCGCACGGTCGGGCGGACCACGGCCCAGCGCTGGCCCAGCTGGGCGTCGGCCAGGCGCACGTAGACCGCACTGCCGCTGGTGACGCGCAGGCGTTCTTCTTCCAGGCCGGCCACGTAGGGTAGCTGCTCGATGCTGTCGACCACGCTCAGCTGCTTCAGGAACGGCTCGACCTGGGCCAGCGGAATGGCATCGATCGGGGCTTCCTGGCGCGGGCCGGGCTTGGCAGCGACGGTCACCCGGTCCAGATAGGCCAGGCTGAGCACGTCACCGGGATAGATCAGGTGCGGATTGGCGATCTGCGGATTGGCCTGCCAGATCTCCGGCCACAGCCACGGCTTCTGCAGGAAACGTGCGGCGATATCCCACAACGTATCCCCTTTTCGGACCACATAGGTGTCCGGGTGCCCGCCATTCACTTCCACGGCGGTAGCATAGGCAGCCACGGTCAGCATCGCCGCGGCGACGACCGTACGAAAACGAAGCAACATAGGTGTGAAGCCCTGATTCCCCAACAGGTCCGCGCACTATAGTCCAGAAACCGGGGCGCAAGGCAAGCGTTGGAGCTAGAATCTGCGACGTATGCCGGCGTGCCGGCCCCCTATCCGGAAACAGCCATGGCCCTTCTCCCCATTCTCGAGTTCCCCGATCCGCGCCTGCGTACCAAGGCTGCGTTGATCGAAGCCGCCGAAGTCACCACGCCGGCCTTCCAGGAACTGATCGACAACATGTTCCTGACCATGTACGACGCCCCGGGCATCGGCCTGGCCGCCACCCAGGTGGACGTGCACAAGCGCTTCATGGTCATCGACGTCAGCGAAGAAAAGAATGAACCGCATGTGTTCATCAACCCGGAAATCGTCGCCAAGGACGGAGGCCGGGTGTATCAGGAGGGCTGCCTGTCGGTTCCGGGCATCTTCGCCGACGTGACCCGCGCCGATACCATCACCGTGAAGTACCTGGACCGCAACGGCCAGGAACAGCAGCTGGAAGCCGGCGAAGTGCTGGCCACCTGCATCCAGCACGAGATGGATCACCTGGACGGCAAGCTGTTCATCGACTATCTGTCGCCGCTCAAGCGCGAGATGGTGCGCAAGAAGCTGGCCAAGCAGCGCAAGCACGTGGCGTGATCGCCAATCCGGGCCGCCCATCGGGTGGCCCGTGCCTGCGCGACGCGCGCGGGCTGTACGGCGCCGGCCGACGGCGCCGTTTTCTTTCCTGCACGAATCCATCCTGCAAGTGGGGTAGCCATGAGGATTGTCTTTGCCGGTACGCCGGAATTCGCGGTGTCGTCGCTGCGCGCGGCTGCGCGCCACCATGAGGTCGTGGCCGTCTACACCCAGCCTGATCGTCCGGCCGGCCGTGGCCGTGGCCTGGCGCCGTCGCCGGTCAAGCTTGAAGCCGTGGCCCGTGGCATTCCGGTCTACCAGCCCGAATCGCTGAAGGATGAAGCCGCCCAGCAGCAGCTGCGCGACCTGCAGCCGGACCTGATGGTGGTGGTGGCCTATGGCCTGATCCTGCCCAAGGCGGTGCTGGCCATTCCGACCCACGGCTGCTGGAACGTGCATGCCTCGCTGCTGCCGCGCTGGCGCGGTGCCGCGCCGATCCAGCGCGCGATCCAGGCCGGCGATGCGAAGACCGGCGTCTGCCTGATGCAGATGGAGGCCGGCCTGGATACCGGCCCGGTGCTGCTGCACCAGGAGCTGCCGATCGCGGCCACCGATACCGGTGGCCAGCTGCATGACAAGCTGGCGGAACTGGGCGCGCAGGTGCTGTCCGACGGCCTGGGCCTGCTGCGGGCCGGCATCAAGCCGATCGCGCGGCCGCAGCCGGAGCAGGGCGTGACCTATGCGCACAAGCTGGACAAGGCCGAGGCCCGTCTGGACTGGGCGCTGGATGCAGGGGCGCTGGCACGCACCGTGCGCGCCTTCAATCCGTGGCCGATCGCCGAGGCGACGCTGGCTGGCGAGCGGGTGCGCATCCATGGCGCGGTGGCGCTGGATGAGGCCCACGGCCAGGCGCCGGGCACGGTGCTGGCGGCCAGCCGCGATGGCATCGATATCGCCTGTGGCCAGGGCGCACTGCGCCTGCGTGTGCTGCAGCGGGAAGGTGGCAAGGCGATTACTGCGGCCGACTACCTCAACGCCCGCCGCGATCTGCGCGTGGGGGCATAAGCGGTGTCGAAGCAGAACGATTTCTCCGTCGCCAAGGCGGCGCCGGGCGCGGCCACGCGCATGCTGGCCGCACGTGTGCTGGCACAGGTGTTCACCCGTGGCCGTTCGCTGAAGGCCGAACTGGCCTGGGCGCTGCCGAAGCTGGCCGACAGCCGCGACCGTGCGCTGCTGGAAGCCCTGTGTTTCGCCGTCCTGCGCCGCCGCAGCACCTATGACGCGGCGCTGCAGTCGTGGATGCAGAAGCCGCTGTCGGCGCGTGATGCCGATCTGCGCACGCTGCTGATGGTCGGGTTCGCCCAGCTGGACGTGCTGGAGCTGCCGGCGCACGCGGCGCTGTCGGCCACCGTCGATGCCGCGCGTGCACTGGGCCGTGAGCGCCAGGCGGGCCTGGTCAATGCGATCCTGCGCCGCGCGCAGCGCGAAGGTTTCCCGGAGCAGCCAGCGCGCGATGCCTTCCCGGAATGGCTGGCCGATGCGGTGGAACGCGATTGGCCGGCACAGGCCGACGCGATCTTCAGCGCCAGCCTGCAACCGGCGCCACTGTGGCTGCGCGCCAACCGCCAGCAGGGCGGTCGTGACAAGGCACTGGCCGCGCTGGCCGAAGCCGGCATTGCCGCAGAAGCCAGTCCGCTCAGTGCCGACGCGTTGCGCCTGGCCTCTCCGGTTGCCGTGAATCAGCTGCCCGGCTTCGCCGAGGGCGCGATCTCGGTGCAGGACCTGTCGGCGCAGTGTGCCGCCGATGCGCTGGCCCCGGTGGCCGGTGCCCGCGTGCTGGACGCTTGTGCGGCCCCCGGCGGCAAGTCGGCGCACCTGCTCGAGCGCGACCCCAGCCTGCGCCTGCTGGCGCTGGATATCGACGCGCGCCGCCTGGCCCGTGCACGCGATACCTACACCCGTACCGGCGTGGGCGAGCATGCGCAGACCCTGGCGGCAGATGCCAGTGATCCGGGCGCCTGGTGGGATGGCGTGCCGTTCGACGCGATCCTGCTTGATGCGCCGTGCTCGGCGACCGGCGTGATCCGCCGCCAGCCTGATGTGATGTTCCACCGTCGCGCCGAAGACATCGATGCACTGGTCGGCGTGCAGGCGCGCCTGCTGGAAGCCTGCTGGTCGATGCTGCGCCCGGGCGGCGTTCTGTTGTATGCCACCTGTTCGATCCTGCGCGCCGAGAACATCGATCAGGTGCGCGCGTTCCTGAAGTGGCATCCGGATGCCGTGGCGCAGCCGCTGGGCGATGCATTCGGCGTGGATTGCGAAGGGGTGGCGCGCCAGCGGCTGCCGGGTGAAAACGATGCTGACGGTTTCTTCTACGCGCGTCTGTTAAAAGCAGCCTGACCCCCGCTGCCGTTTCGAGTCCCATGCTGAAAACCCACGCGTCGCGCCAGACGTGGTTGTTGGTGGTGATGGCCCTGCTGGTGCTGGGGGCCGGCCTGGGCCTCCGTGATCCGTGGCCCTCGGACGAGCCACGTTTCGCGCTGGTGGCCAAGCAGATGGTCGACAGTGGCTACTGGTTGTTCCCGCATCGCGGCCCCGAGCTGTATTCGGACAAGCCGCCGATGCTGATGTGGTTGCAGGCGGCGATGTACAGCCTGGTCGGCCACTGGCGGGTGGCGTTCCTGCTGCCCTCGCTGCTGGCCGCGCTGGGCACGCTGTGGTGCGTGGTCGATCTCGGCCGCCGCCTGTGGACGCGGCAGGTGGGGCTGTACGCGGGCTGGGCACTGCTGTTCGCGCTGCACTTCACCTTCCAGGCGAAGAAGGCGCAGATCGATCCGCTGGTGGTGCTGTTCATCACCCTGGCCAACTACGGCCTGCTGCGCCATCTGCTGTTGGGTCCGGCCTGGCGCTGGTGGCGGCTGGGCTGGTTCTTTGCCGGCATCGGTGTGATCACCAAGGGCGTAGGCGTGCTGGCGCTGATGATGATCGCGCCGGCGGCAGTCGCATCCGTGCTGCACTGGCCACGGGTACGCCTGCACGTGCGCGACCTGCGTTTCTGGCTGGCACCGTTGGCCTTCCTGCTGGCGGTGTCGTTGTGGCTGGCGCCGATGCTGCTGGCAGGCTTCGCCACCGGTTCGGAGCCGTACCGCGCCTACATGGACGACATCCTGTTCCGGCAGACCGCGCGGCGCTATACGCAGTCCTGGGACCATCACCAGCCGTGGTGGTACTTCCTGGCGATCATGCCGTCGATGTGGATTCCCGCGTTCCTGCTGCTGCCCTGGGCGCTTCCGGCCTGGTTCCGGCGGCTGCGCCGGCGCGATGCACGCTACCTGCTGCCGTTGGCCTGGTGGCTGCTGGTCGTGCTGTTCTTCTCCCTTCCGCACGGCAAGCGCGACGTCTACATCCTGCCGGCATTGCCGATGTTCTGCCTGGCGCTGGCGCCGTTGCTGCCCGGGTTGCTGAGGCGGCGCGATGTGCAGCGCGTGCTGGGCGCATTCACCGCGTTGCTGGCACTGGCGCTGGGGCTGGTCGGTGCGCTGGCGCTGCTGGGTGATCCGGATTTCGAAGTGCGCCTTACTCATGGCCGCGGGTTGCTTCCCGGTGCCACCGATGCGCTGGCCTGGGCGGCGCTGGCGATGGCGGTCTGGTCGGCCTTGAGCCTGTGGGTGTGCGGGCGCCAGCGTCGGCACGTTGCCCTGGCCTCTACCCTGGCAGGAGTCTGGGTGCTGTACAGCCTGGTCGGCTATCCGGTGTTGAACGACTCCAGCTCGGCCCGTGGCCTGATGCGTGAAGTGAGTGCACGCATCGGTCCGCAGGCCGAGCTGGGACTGGTGGCATGGAAAGAGCAGAACCTGCTGATGGCTGATCGCCCGGCGGCCACCTTTGGATTCGAAGCACGTTGGCATCAACAGCTGCAGGCGGCCGTGCGCTGGCAGCGGCTGGTTCCGCAGCGACGCTGGCTGCTGGTGAACGAGGATGCGATGCAGGCCTGCATCGATCGTGCGCGGGCCGAGATGGCGGGCATTTCCAATCGTCGCCGCTGGTGGCTGGTGCCTGCCGATGCGGTCGCCGGCGACTGCCGGCCGTCAGTGGCGGAACTCGAGCACGAGCGCCGCCTGCAGGGGCCCGGCATCACCGATTGAGCGTTCGGGGAACGTGGCTCAGGTGCTGGCCAGGGCGGCGTGATAGCTGGCCAGCGTGGCGTCGGCGAATGTCTGCAGGCCGAACTCTCGCTGTGCATGGCGGCGTGCTGCGCGGCCCTGTTCCGGCAGCGCATCGCGCTGTGCGTACAGCGCCTGTACCTGGGCGGCGATGGCGTCGATGTCGCGTGTGGCAACCACCCAGCCATCGACGCCTTGTTCGATGTTCTCCGGCAGGCCCGCGTAGTCGCTGACCAGCATCGGCTTGGCGCTGGCCATCATCTCGCGGCAGGCGAAGGAGATCGTCTCGACGTCATGGGACAGTACGAAGCCAGCATCGCCGGCCGCGATCAGGACACGGGTATCGGCCAGCAGGCCGGTGAAGTGCACCTGCGCGGCCACCTCGCCCAGCGCCTGCACCTGTTCGCGCTGCTGCGCGCTGGGCAGGTGGCCGGCCACGGCCATGTGCACATGCGGACGCACCGCATCGGGCAGCCGTGCGATGGCCCGGGCCAGGTCGATCCAGCCCTTGTAATCGTCGGTGCCGGCATTGCTGACCAGCACCAGCGCCTGTGGATCCTGCGTCCACTGCTGGCGCAGCGCGCTGCCGGTGCCGGCCGGCTGCGGTGAGTAGCGCTCCAGGTCAACGCCATTGCGGACCACGTCGATCGGGCAGCGACGGTACGGGCCCTGTTCCAGCAGGCGCTTGGTGTCGGCCGAGACCGCGATCAGCCGATCGGTGGCCCAGCGTGCGCGCAGCGCATTGCCAAAGGTATTGGTGGGTTTGCTGTTGTGCTTGGTCAGCACGATCGGCGGGCGGCGCATGCCCAGCAGCCCCTGCATCACGAAGCGGTGGTCGCGTGCACCGTTGACATGGATCAGGTCGATGCCTTCATCGTGGACCAGCCTGCGCAGCGCGCGCTGTTCGGCCAGCTGCCGGGGCAGCGTTGGCAGGCCGCTGCCGAACGCAATCGGCAGTGTGCGGGCAATGCCTTCATCGGCCATGGTCCGCAGCAGGCGGCTGTCGGCCGGCGCGGCGACGTGGAGCGTGTGCTGGCCGTGCAGCGCACGCGCCAGCGAGACGATGTACGTGGTGTGGCCGCCACCGTCGCCGTAGTGGAAGTTGGTGTACAGGATTTTCATGGGGGGTCTTCAGGCAACGCCCACGCAGTGTGACACAGCGTGGTCAAGGCCGGTCCGCGGAAGGCACCGGGTCGGCCACCGCCTGTCCATTGCCCAGCATCCACAGCATGATGGTCTTCTGCCGCACGTAGTTGGCGCGGACGTAGGCGTAGACTAGGCCGTGCCAGCCGTCGCGGAAGCCGCCACGGAACAGGAAGCCGCGCCAGAACCGCCAGGCCGGCGCCAGCACCAGTTTGCCCAGCGTGGCCCGCTTGCCGCGCGCGAACTCGTGCTCGGCCATCATCCGCGCGTACTTCTCGGTCTTGGCCAGCTGCTGCTGCAATGACCGGTACGGATAGTGGATCAGGTCGCCGCGCAGGGTGCCCACACTGCCGTCGACACTGGCCGCCTCGTGGATCTCGCGCTTGCCGCGCCAGCCGCCGCGGCGGCGGTCGAACAGGCGCATCACCCGGTCCGGGTAGGCATTGCCATGGCGCAGGAACTTCCCGAAGTACTCCGAGAGGCGGGCGAAGCGGTAGCCGGCCTGGCCGGCGAAGCCACCGTCGCGGGCCTGCTCGATGGCCGTGCGCAGCTCGGGGCTGATGCGCTCGTCGGCGTCCAGGCACAGCACCCAGTCGTGGCTGGCCTGCTCGACGCAGAACGCCTTCTGGCTGCGGAAGCCCTCGAACCGGCGCTGCAGCACGCGGGCACCGGCGGACTCGGCGATGGCCACGGTGGCATCGGTGGACTGCGAGTCCACCACCACGATCTCATCGCAGAAGGCCAGCGAGGCCAGGCAGTCGCCGATGCGCCCGGCCTCGTTGAACGCGATAATGCACGCCGAGATGCGAGGCCGTTCGATGGGAGCGGTCGTGGAGGACATGATGGCCGGGTACCTGTTGTTTGCGACGGAGCGCTATGCGCTGCCTATTCTCGCCCCGTTGGCGCAGGCCTTGCACGCGTCCGGGCAGGAGGTGGCGGCCTGGTTCGAGGACGGCGCGGCCGGCAGCTGCCTGCCGGGGGTGCCCAACGTGGGCCTGAAGCAGGCCCTGGCAATGCGTCCGCGGGCGGTGTTCAGCGCGGCCAACTGGGTGCCGACCTTCCTTTCGGGGGCCAAGGTGCAGCTGTTCCATGGCTTCAACGTGGAGAAGCGGGACAGTGCGCGCGGCCACTTCCGGGTGCGCGGCATGTTCGACCTGTACTGCACGCAGGGGCCGGCCACGACCGCACCGTTCCGCGAGATCGCCAGCCTGCAGGGCCACTTCGCCGTGGCCGAGACTGGCTGGCCGAAGCTGGACCCGCTGTTCCGCGATGACGGAGGCGAGAGTTCCGCGCTGCGCGCACCGGCCGGTGACCGCCCGGTGATCCTGTTCGGTTCCACCTTCACCGAGCGGCTCAGCGCGGCCCCGCACCTGCATGCGCAGATCGCCGCTGATATCGCCGCCGGTGACCACTACTGGCTGCTGACCCTGCACCCGAAGTGCCCACCGGAACTGTTCGAACGCTACCGCGCGCTGGCCGGTGCCAATGCCCGCTTCATCGAGCCGGAGCAGGTGATGGCCGCGCAGCGCGCCGCCGATGTGCTGGTGTCGGACACCTCATCGATCGTTTCGGAGTTCATCGTCCAGCACAAGCCGGTGGTGACCTTCCGCAACCGCGTGCCGAAGCCGCACATGATCGACTTCGATGATCCTGCGCAGCTGCAGGCGATGCTGCAGCGCGCGCTGCACCCGGACGCCGCGCTGCAGGCGGAAATCGTGCGCTACGCCGATGCCATCCACCCTTACCGCGATGGCCGCTCCAGTGAACGGGTGATCGCGGCCACCGAGGATTTCCTGTCCGGTGAAATGGGTGCGTTGCGGCGCAAGCCATTCGGCAGCTGGGTGCGCGATCTGCAGATCCGCAAGGACCTGGGGTATTGGGGCCCGTCGCAGCGCTGATGCCTCGCTGACCCCGCTCGCGGTAGTGCCGGCCGCTGGCCGGCAACCTCGGGAATGGCGGCAGTTGCCGGCCGGCGATCGGCACGACCTGTAGTGCTTACCAGCGCAGCTTGCGCCGCGCCAGCGCCACGGCCAGTTGATCCATCACCTGTTGGGCCTGTGCCTGCGGCAGATGATGCAGCGTCAGCGCCACATCACCATGCGCGCCGGCGGTATCCAGCTGCAGGCTGCTGGTGCCCAGCAGTTTGTCCAGCGGCGAGCGTTGCAGGCGCAGGCCCTGCACCTTGTCCAGCTCGGCCCAGCGCCACCAGCGCTTCCACCAGCCGCCGCGCACCGCCACATAGTGTTCGTCCAGGTACCAGCCCATGCGTGCCATCTGCCGGTGCGCGACCAGCAGCGCCACCGGTAGCCACGCCAGCACCAGCAGGCCCCATGGGCCCCAGCGCCAGTACGCGGCCGCAGCCAGCAGCGGCACCAGCACCAGTGCGCCCAGGCACAGCCGCCACCAGCCGCGCTGCGGAATGGACTGCCATTGCAGCGGAGGCCACTGCAGCTGCGGCAGCAGGTGCTGCACCAGCTGCTCACAACGTGTACTGGACGCCAGCGGCGCGAGTTCGCGCAGGGCGCGGTCCTCATCGCGCGCGGGGCCACCGGCGGCACTGTCGATGCGCAGCTGACGCAGCCCGAACCAGCGCTGCAAAGTACCTTCGCGCAGCGTCCAGGCCTGGATGCGCCGGCGCGCCACGCTGCTGCGGGTGCGGCTGAGCAGACCGGCCGATACGGTCAGGCGTCGGTCCTGCTCGCTGAGGGTGAAGCCGTGGTAGCGCAGCAGCGTCAGCACCACCGACAGCACGCGCAGCGCCAGCCAGCCCAGCAGCAGCGCGGCAGCCAGCAGCAGAAACGCGCCGGTCACGCCGGGGTGCAGATGGCTGGCGTAGCCAAAGGCTTCGCGTCCACCGCGCTGGAGGGCATCGTCCATCACCGGCCGTGGCACGGTCTGGAACAGCACGCCGAACGCGGCGATCGCCAGCGCCCAGCCGCGGTTGGAGAGCAGGCCCATGCGTACCACGTCCCAACTCGACAGGCGCAGCAGTACCTGCTCGTTCTCAGTCGCGGTGCTGGCAACCGGGTCGGGCTCGGTGATGCCGGCGGCCTGCGGCGCCTGCCCGCGCTGGCGGACCAGCCGTTCCAGCGCCAGCGCCTGGTCCAGCTTCAGCACCCGCATCTCCGCTTCCGGGCGCACGCCACCGGCCGATTCCAGGCGCAGCTCGGCCACACCAAACAGACGGTGCAGCGGGTTCTGTCGCACCTCCACGTTGTGGATGCGCGCGAACGGAATCTCGCGCCGGTTGCGCGCGAGCAGACCGCTGCGCACGGTGATCGCATCACTGCCGATACGGTAGCGGTAGCTGAGGTACTGCAGCACCGACACCAGTACCAGTGCGGCAATTGCCGTCAGCGGAATCAGCTGCGCCCACATCGGGTCGCGGTCGCCGCGCTGGCCGAACACCAGCAGTGCCACCAGCGGCAGGAAGTAATGGCGCAACTGCATCAACAGTACGAACAACCACGACCACGGATGCAGGCGGTGGTCCTCGCCGCCGGCGGGCAGTGCTGCAGGCAGAGGCGGTGGCAGGCTCACAGGGCGTCGGCGTCCTGGTCGAGCTGGTGGGACAGGGTATCGCGCAGGCGCTCGGCATCCGCCTCGTCCAGGCCGCTGACGGTCACCGCGCTCATGCGGGTGCCGGCGGTGTGCACGATCAGCGTGGCCAGGCCAGCACGGCGTTCCAGTGGTCCACGACGCAGGTCCAGGTGCTGCACGCGCGAAATGGGGATGCGCGTTTCCAGCTGCCACATCAGGTCGCGGCGCAGGCCCAGCCCTTGGGCATCCAGCCGCCAGCGGGTGCGGACCAGCCGCCGGCGGCCGAGCCAGGCGCCGAAGACGATGCCGATCAGCAGCCCAAGGGCGGCCGTCCACAGGCCGCCGGGCAGGTCGAAGAACCACGCGGCTGCGGCCAGCGGCAGGCCCGGCACAAACAGGCCGCCGAAGGCACCTTCCAGTGCGGCCAGCCGCGCGGCGCGGCGCGGCAGCGACTGCCAGGCATCGGTGGTCGGAGCAGTAAGGGGAACGTCGGTCACGCGGGCTCCGTCAGGTGGCAAGGCGGGCGGTGGCGGCCGTGGCCGCACCGCGCAGACGGTAGCAGGTCGGCTGCGTTACTGGGCAGCCTGGATCAGCGCGTCCACATCCAGCATGTGGCCGGCACGATCGGCCTTGGTGCGCAGGTAGTGCTCGTTCTCGGCGGTGATCTCGCCGGTGACCGGAATGCAGTCCAGCACCTCGATGCCAGCGTTGCGCAGGCGCTGCGCCTTGGTCGGGTTGTTGCTGAGCAGGGCCACACGCGAAATGCCCAGGCCGCGCAGCATCGCCACCGCGCTGCCGTAGCGCCGTTCGTCGGCGCCGAAGCCGAGCTGTGCATCGGCATCGATGGTGTCCAGGCCGTCATGCTGGTAGCCATAGGCACGCATCTTGGCCGCGATGCCGGTACCGCGGCCTTCCTGGTCCAGGTACAGCAGCACGCCGCCGCCCAGTTCCTTCAGCTTGCGCAGGCCGCGCCGCAGCTGGTCGCCGCAGTCGCACTTGAGCGAACCGAACAGGTCGCCGGTCAGGCACGAGGAGTGCACGCGTACCGGTACCACCGCCGACAGATCCGGTTCGCCGACGATGATCGCGACCTGGTCACGCTGGGCGACGCCACCACGGAACACCGCGAACGTGGTCATGCCGACATCGCGCAGCGGTACCGGCGAACGCGCCACCAGTTCGTAGTCATGCGCGGCATGTGCTGCGCCCTCGGCCAGGTCGCACAGCGCAACCTCGGCCGCGCCATCGAAGGTGCGGTCTTCGGCGTCCAGGCGCACCGCCACCATCGCCGGCAGCAACAGGCCGAGGCGGGCCAGTTCCACCGCGCCTGCATCGAAGGCGTCACCGGCGCTCCAGCCGTCCGGCATCGGGCCCGGTTCACGCAGGTAGCCCAGCGAGGGCAGGGCATCGAAGGCAACACCGGCCAGCGGCAGGCGCGCA
Source organism: Stenotrophomonas sp. 71799_Sma (assembly GCF_056482505.1). Lineage (NCBI taxonomy): Bacteria > Pseudomonadati > Pseudomonadota > Gammaproteobacteria > Lysobacterales > Lysobacteraceae > Stenotrophomonas > Stenotrophomonas sp. 71799_Sma. Next base: position 4,344,262 of record NZ_CM151202.1, on the reverse strand, counting down.
CCTTGCGGGGCCTCCACGCCAAGCACGCGGGCGCGGGTGGCGGTCAGGAACAGGTAATGCCGCTCGCGGGCGGCATTGGCGAAGGCAGCGAAGCTGCTGGCCGTGGCGCTGTCCAGCGCGATCACCGCCAGGCGCTGGCCCTGGCCATCGTGGAGCAGCACCGGGCGACCGGCACGCAGTTCGGCCACCGCGCGCTCGCAGCGGATCGCGGCCGGATCGCCGAACAGGGAAGAAGCAGCAGACATGGCAGGACCGGGGGAGTCGGACATCGCAGTCTCTATGGGGGCGCCGGCGTCGTATTCAACGTGGTGCGGCCGCCGGTCGCAGGGGCCGGATGGGCCTGGGTGCGGCGGCCGTCAGTGCGGATGCTCTTCTGTCGCGTACGGGTCTTCCTCGCCGCTGCCCGGTGGCCGCAGCGTATAGCGCTTGTAGGTCCACTGGTACTGCGCCGGATCGCGGCGGGCAATGCGCTCGATGCCGGCATTGAGCGCGGTGGCGGCCACCTGCGGGTCGGGGTCGGCCACGGCGGCGTCGGTCGGTTCGATGTGCAGGGCGAATTCCATGTCCGGGCCGATGCGCTCGCACCAGCCATACAGCACGGTGGCGCCGGTGCGCTCGGCCAGCCGGTTGACCAGGGTCATGGTCAGCGCCTGCACGCCGAAGAACGGCACGAACACGCCATCGCCGGCCTTGGGCTGCTGGTCGGGCAGGATGCCGGTGGCACCGCCGTCCTTGAGCACCTTGAACAGCTGGCGCACGGCCGGGCCTTCGGCGCGCACCTGCTGTACGTTCTGGCCGCCCCGCACCAGCTGCAGGAAGGCATCGCTGGCCTCGTCCTCCGGTGGCTTGTAGACGATGGCGATCTGCCCGCGCGAGGCCAGCCACTGGTTCAGCAGCTCCCAGTTGCCGAAGTGAGGTGCGGCCACGATCACGCCCTTGCCGCTGGCCAGGGCCGCGTCGTACAGGGCCTCGCCGTGGCGCTGCTTCAGGTGCAGGCGCAGGTTGTCGGCCGGCGCCTGGCTCCACAGGCGCAGGGTCTCGATGGCCTGCAGGGCGGTGGAGCGCAGCAGCTCCCGGTGCAGGCGGTCGCGCGTGGCGCGGTCCAGGTCCGGGTAGGCCAGCTCCAGGTTGCGTCGGGTGACGCGGCTCTCACGGGCGTTGAGACTGATCCAGGTCCAGGACAGGGCACGGGCGATTCCCCGCAGCAGCGGCCAGGGCAGGCGGGCGAACAGGGTGGTGGCGCGGTAGACCAGCCGGGCTTTGCGTTGCGGATTCATCTGCGCCAGTTTAGCCAAGGGCGCTGCTATCGTGGCCGGCCCCGTTCATTGGAGCCCAAGATGCTCGTCCTTATCCAGCGTGTCAGCCAGGCTGCCGTCCACGTCGATGACGAAGCGGTCGGCCAGATTGGTCCGGGCCTGCTGGCGCTGGTGGGCATGGAACCGGGCGATACCGAGGCCCAGCTGCGGCGCATGGCCGAGCGCCTGCTGGGCTACCGGGTGTTCGCCGACGAGGCCGGGAAGATGAACCGGTCGCTGCGCGACACCGGCGGCGGCCTGCTGCTGGTCAGCCAGTTCACCCTGGCGGCCGATACCCGTTCGGGCATGCGGCCCAGCTTCACCAGCGCCGCACCGCCGGACGAGGCTGAACGCGGGTTCAATCGATTTGTCGAGATCTGTCGTGAAAATCACGTGCCAGGGGTGGAAACGGGCCGATTTGGTGCCCATATGGTCGTCAGCCTGGTCAATGACGGTCCCGTGACCTTCCTTCTCAGGCCCTGAGCCTGCGGGACCACCGCCCGGCAGGCGGGGCCCCGGGCTGGTATAATGCTACGTTCCCTATTTCTCCCTAGCCGGTGGCGCGAGCACTACATGGCCAACGAACGTCCTGCCCAATCCGAAATCAAGCAACTGATCAGCAAGGGCCTGGAACAGGGCTACCTGACCTACGCCGAAGTCAATGACCATCTGCCGGACGACATGGTCGACCCGGAACAGATCGAAGACATCATCGGCATGATCAACGGCATGGGCATCGATGTCCATGAAGTTGCGCCGGATGTGGAAACCCTGCTTCTCAACGATGGCAACACCGGTAACCGCGAAGTCGATGACACCGCGGCCGAAGAAGCCGCTGCCGCGCTGAGCGCGCTCGACACCGAAGGTGGCCGTACCACCGACCCGGTGCGCATGTACATGCGCGAAATGGGCACCGTCGAGCTGCTGACCCGCGAAGGCGAAATCGCCATCGCCAAGCGCATCGAGGAAGGCCTTTCGCAGGTCCAGGCCGCCCTGGGCCAGTTCCCGGTCTCGGTCGAGTCGCTGCTGACCGACTACGAAGCCCACAAGGAAGGCAAGAAGCGCCTGGCCGAAGTGATCGTCGGCTTCAACGATCTGGCCGATGAAGTGCCTGCGCCGGCCGCTGCCGCGTCCGATGACAGCGATGATGCCGACGCCGAAGGCGACGAGGACGAGGACGATGATGTCGAGGGTGGCGAGGAAGAAGCCGCACCGACCGGTCCGGATCCGGAGGAAGTCGCTGCGCGCATGCAGGCGCTGAGCGATGCCTTCAATGCCTTCAAGAAGGCCGCCACCAAGGGCGACAAGAAGAACCTGCCGCGCCTGCGCGAAGAGATGTCGGCGGTGTTCGTCACCCTGAAGCTGCCGCTGCCGCTGACCGACGTGCTGACCAAGCAGCTGCGCGACACCATGGCGTCGATCAAGGCCCATGAGCGCCGCGTGCTGAATCTGGCGACCGTCACCGCCCGCATGCCGCGCAAGGACTTCATCCGTTCCTGGGAAGGCAACCAGACCAATCTGGAATGGGTGGAAGATGCGCTGAAGCGCAAGCAGAAGTGGTCTTCGGCCCTGCGCGAAGTGAAGGACCAGATCATCGCCGAACAGCAGGCGACGATCGACATCGAGAAGCTGACCCAGCTGGACCTGGAAGAGCTGAAGGAAATCAGCCGTGCCATGGCCTACGGTGAAGCCAAGGCGCGCAAGGCCAAGAAGGAAATGGTCGAGGCCAACCTGCGCCTGGTGATCTCGATCGCCAAGAAGTACACCAACCGCGGCCTGCAGTTCCTCGACCTGATCCAGGAAGGCAACATCGGCCTGATGAAGGCCGTGGACAAGTTCGAGTACCGCCGCGGTTACAAGTTCTCGACCTACGCCACCTGGTGGATCCGCCAGGCGATCACCCGCTCGATCGCCGACCAGGCGCGCACCATCCGTATTCCGGTGCACATGATCGAGACGATCAACAAGTTGAACCGCATTTCCCGCCAGATGCTCCAGCAGTACGGCCGCGAGGCTACGCCGGAGGAGCTGGCCAAGGAAATGGACATGCCGGAAGACAAGATCCGCAAGGTGATGAAGATCGCCAAGGAGCCGATCTCGATGGAAACCCCGATCGGCGACGACGAGGATTCCCATCTGGGCGACTTCATCGAGGACACCAACGTGGAGTCCCCGATCGAGAACACCACCAACATCAATCTGTCTGAAACCGTGCGCGACGTGCTGGCCGGCCTCACCCCGAGGGAAGCCAAGGTGCTGCGCATGCGCTTCGGCATCGACATGAACACCGACCACACCCTTGAGGAAGTCGGCAAGCAGTTCGACGTGACCCGCGAGCGCATCCGCCAGATCGAAGCGAAGGCCCTGCGCAAGCTGCGTCACCCGAGCCGCTCGGAGCAGCTGCGCAGCTTCCTGGATATCGATTGATTTCCAGCGGCTGTTGAAGCGTTGAGAGAAACCCCGCTTCGGCGGGGTTTTTCTTTGCCCACCATATCCCTGCAAAGGCCGGCCCATGCTCGGCTGAGGCTTATGATTACGTAACAAGTAATGTAACGGAAGGCCCGCGTCGAAGCTGGCTCTTCGTGAATATGCCCATTATTTTCAAGCTCATAGGTGCACTGCCGCGCTTGCAGTCCCGCTTTTTTGATGCTAATTACGTAACAAATTTCGTATTACGTAATGCACATGCCACGCGCTCAACGCCCACAGGTACTGGATCTGATCGCTCAGCTGGCCCCCGGCCAGCCGCTACCTGCCGCGGCGCTGGCCGAACGTCTGGGGGTGGACCGGATGGCGCTCAGCCGGCTGGTGGCCGCCAGTGGCCCGCAGGTGGTGCGCATGGGCAGCACCCGGGCAACCGCCTATGCGCTGCGGCGGCCCACCCGGGCCGGCAGCGAATGGCCGCTGTACCGGTTGCGCGAAGATGCGACGCTGGAGGAGCTGGGGCGGGTAATTGCGCTGGTAGGAGGCGGCTTCCACGTCGATGCCGGGCCTGACTGCCCGAACCTGCGACGCGCGCCCGAAGGTGACGTTGCCGCCTTCTTTCCTGACTTGCCGTGGTACCTGGATGACCTGCGACCGCAGGGATTTCTTGGTCGCAGCTTCGCCCATGGCCGAGCGCAGGCGCTCGGCCTGCCGAAGGACCTCAAGAGCTGGCAACCGGACGATGTGTTGATGGCCCTGGTAACCGCTGGCGGGACTGAAGCGGGCGATCTGCTGCTCGGTACCGCCGCCGTGGAGGCGGTGATGGAGACGTTGCAGGTGCCGATCGATCGGGTTGCGGCCGACGATCGTCTTGCACAGTATCGCGAGCGTGCGCGTGCTGCGCTGGACGGAGAGGACGTGGGCTCCTCGCCGGGTGGCGAGCAACCCAAGTTCACCGCCACCGTAGAGGCCTACGGCAGGCGCCGCTCGGTCCTGGTCAAGTTCGCGCAGCCCGATGAAGGCACCGCCGCCCAGCGCTGGAGCGATCTGCTGGTCTGCGAACATCTGGCGCTTGAGGCCCTGCGCGAGTCCGGACAAGCCGCGGCGTCCAGCGAACTGCTGCAGTCGCCCACGCACACCTTCCTGGAAATCGAGCGCTTCGACCGCACGCCCGATCTGCTGGGGCGGCGAGGCCTGGTCTCGCTGCTGTCGCTATCGTCTGCGTTCACCGGCGAGGTCACCCCAGCGTGGCCGGTTGCAGGCGCCGAACTGCGTGATCAAGGCTGGCTGACGGCCGACACCGTGCAGGCGATGGGCCGACGCCATGCGTTCGGGCGGCTGATCGGCAACAGCGACATGCACCACGGCAACATCGCCTTCCACTTCATTGATCGCGGCCCGCTGCCGCTAGCGCCGGTCTACGACATGCTGCCGATGTCGCTGGCGCCGTCAAAGCTGGGCGTGTTGCGCGCGGACGAGCCGCTGTCGCCGGTCGCGCCGCTGGGCAGTGGTGATCTGCAGCATCTGCGCTGGGCGGCACCGGTGGCTGAAGCATTCTGGCAGTGCGTGGCTGTTGACGGGCGGATCCAGTCGCCGGCAATGCGGTCGTTGGCGGGGGCGAACGCCGAGCGGGTGCGGGAGATGGGCGCGCGGTTTGGGTGAGCCAGCTGTTGCGCAAGCCTGGGCGCGTGGCGTTGCGCAGCGATGGCTGAGAGTTTTTCAGTGTGTCTTGGCGCCGGCGGGTAGCCGGTTGAGCGCAGGCTCCACTACACTGTGACGCTGCGCAGGGCCTATAGCTCAACGGTTAGAGCAGGGGACTCATAATCCCTTGGTTCCAGGTTCGAATCCTGGTAGGCCCACCAACCCAGCGTGCATGAACGGCTGCTGGTCTGCCTTCAAGGCAACATCTGATCCACACGCAAGGATCGAACATGCCCGACACCCGCGCCCCGGTGGAAGACTTCACCACTGAAATCGAAGACAGCCGGCATCTGTTCGCCTGGTGCCTGGTGCGCTACGGCCAGATTCCCGAAGCGCTGGCAATCGAACAGGCACGCGAACGCTATCCGGACCAGGCCGCCGGCCACGAATACGAGCACGAACTGCTCTTCCACGACGAGCCCTGGCATTGGGCGATGCTGCATGTGCTGGGCGAAGGGTACTGGCACCAGAACCCGGAACTGTTGCAGCCGTCGCTGGAGTACGACACCGAATCGGACGCGCTGTGCCTGGCGCGCGGCGAGCCGATTCCCTTGCTGGATGAGGATGAGTATCTCGGTGCGCTTGCGCACGCGCGCCATATGCATGCGTGGACGTTGATCCATCAGGCAGGGATTGACGAAGAGCAGGCACAGCGGCAGGCGCTTGAGCACTACGCGTACTTTCCGCCGCATCATCGCTGGCGCATGTGCGTTCACGATGCGCGCGCTGCATGGGTCGACGTGATGAGCGTGCTGCACATCAATGACTACTGGAGCCGGCCCGAACTGCAGAGGCCGCCTGAGGCGTACTGGCGCGCGTCACGTGCATTCGCCCTGGCGCAGGGGCTCCAGCTGCCGGAAACTCCGCCTCCCTCATGAGAGGGCGCTGCAAGGGTGGCATGATGCGGCTTCCGCCGATCCGTACGACAAGGAGCCCGCATGAAGCGCAGTGCCCGTATGTTCGTCGCCCTGACTGCCCTTGCGGCACTGCCTGCCGCTGCCGAGCCGTCCGACTCACCCAAGCGCCCGTCGGTTGACACCCTGCAACGCCTGATCGTCGACAAGGCACCGCAGACGCGCGTAGCAACACCGGACCACGAGCGCATCACCGCACGGCGCATCGATATCGTCGATGACACGGGGGTGATCCGCATGACGCTGTCCGGAAAGACACCGGCACCGATCATCGATGGCCTGCAGTACAAGCGCGCCTTCAATGTGGCCGGCATGGTGCTGTACGACGACCAAGGCAGCGAACGCGGTGGCTTCGGCACCGCCGATGTCGACGGCGGCATGGCGGTGTTTGCGCTGGACCATCCGGCGATGGATGCGATCGGCTGGCGGGTATCACCCGATGGTGCGGTGAGTTTTTCGATCAACCAGGCGCCGAAACTGATCCGTGAGCCTGCATTGGGCAACAAGCTGATTCCTGGGGTGCAAGCACCGACCCGCATAGGTCTGGTGGTCGGGCCTGACGGCACGCCGGCCATTGCCTTGAACGACAAGGCAGACCGCACGCGACTGCGCCTGACTGTCACTGCGGAAGGCTACGGCGCGATCGAGTTCCTCGATGCGCAGGGCAAGGTGATCCACACATTGGCGCCGGAGGCTGAACTTCGGCGCTAGCGCGTGCGGGTCGCCGATCGGCGCTTACCCGCGCCGCCCCCTGCCATCAATGCTGTACCGCCCGGCCCCGGTGCAGGCCAGCAGCAGGAAGCCACCGGCCAGCCCCAGGTTCTTCAGGAACATGATCTGTTGGGTCTGGTCGGCGAAGTTGTGATGGAAGATGAAAGCGGTGACCAGGCTGAAACCCACCAGCACGATCGACACCAGCCGGGTCTGGAAGCCAAGCAGGATGCACAGTCCGCTGCCGATCTCGAAGGCGATGGTCGGCCAGAGCAGGATGCCGGGCACGCCCATCGCTTCCATGTAGCCCTGGGTGCCGCTGAGATCACCGAGCTTGCCCAGGCCGGAGATGAGGAACAGCGCCATCAGCAGGATGCGTGCAAGCAGGTAAGCGAGCGAATGGGATGAGTGGCTCACGTCGGTGTCCTCGGAGATGGCCGGCGAAGGCGATCGGAGCCCACCGGCAGTGAAGCCCGTGTCTACGCCAAGGGCAAGGCGCCTTGACAGCTGGCCGTCCGCAGGAGACCTTTCTCCCATGACGATTGATATTGAATCGCTCAGCCTTCGGGAGCTGGGCGCCCTGGTGGTTGCCGCTGAACAGCGGAAACAGCTGATTTCCAGCCGCCGCCCGGCCAGCGCGGTGCGGCGGATGTTGAAGGCCGCCGCGGCCGAAGCCGGTTACACCCTCGAAGAACTCTTCGGTGGCGAAGCCTCGGAAACACCTGCGCCCGCCCGCAAATCCGCCCGCCGTAAATCCGGCAAAGTCGCGCCCAAGTATCGCGACCCGGAATACAAGCGCCTGACCTGGACCGGTCGCGGACGCATGCCGCGCTGGTTGGCGTCCAAGGTGTCGATGGGCCACAAGGCGACCGATTTCCTGATTCCTGGCTTGGCCAGGCCGACCGCTGGCAAGACCAGCACCATCGGCAAGCGGACCGTCATCAAGAAGGGATGAGGCTGCGGCACTGCTACCCTGCCCGGGTCTTTCAACCAAGGAGCACGGGATGGCACACGAGGGTGGCATGACGATCACGCCGAAAGTCCTGTACACAGCCGCAGGCGCGGCGGTGCTGGTCAGCCTGCTGGCCTGGGCGGTGGAATGGAGCGGGATGGCCTATGTCTGCCCGTACTGCCGCGTGCAGCGCACGGTCATCGGCGTGCTGGGTGTGCTGACGCTGTTCGCGCGACCGGGCGGCTTCATCGTGCCGTGGTTGTCGTACACCGCGGGCGGCTTCGCATTCGTGGTCGCGGCGATGCAGCACTTCAACGGCTGGAAGCGCATTTCCGCCGGAGATTTCAGCTTCAACGCGCAGTGGTATATCGACCCGTGGCTGCTGTCAGGTTGCGCGATGCTGATCCTGGTGGCGCAGCTGATGCTGGTGCAGACCGCATGTCGGCGCAGTCTGCACTGAAGCCTGCCCACGGGCGTAGCGTCAGGCGTTCTGGAACACCGCCAGCTGCGCAGCAAACGCACGCTGGTAGGCGGGGCGCTGCGTTGCACGGCCCACATAGGCCACCACCTGCGGGTACTCATCGAGGAGGCCGCTGCTCTTCAGGCGCAGCAGCACCGAAACCATCATCAGGTCGCCGGCGCTGAACTCGCCCTCCAGCCACAACGCCGATCCCAACCAGGCGGACAGCTGTGACAGCCGCATACGCACGCGCTCATCGAGCATCGGCAGACGCTGCGCATACCAGGGCTGCTCGCGCTCCAGCACCCAGGCCATCGAGCGCTCGACGATGGGCGGCTCCACCGTATTCAATGCAGCGAACACCCACATGATCGCGCGCATGCGTGCATCTGGATCAGCAGGAAGCAGGCCGACATGCTGCTCGGCCAGGTGCAGCACGATCGCGCCGGATTCGAACAGGACCTGGCCGCCGTCCTGCCAGGTGGGGATCTGCCCGAAGGGGTTGCGCGCCAGGTGCGCGGGCTGCTTCAGCTCGGCAAAGCCGAGCAGCTGCACGTCATAGGGCACGGCCAGCTCCTCCAGCGCCCAGCGTGCGCGCATGTCACGGGCCAGGCCCTGGCCGCGGTCCGGGGAAGTGGCGAAGGCTGTGAGGATCGGGCACATCGTGGCACTCCTGCAGGTCGAAGGGCCTGCCTTTCCTGTTCCGACGAACCACGGGGCGGGAAATCGACACCCTTCCCGGGACGGCGGGCGATACACTGCCCGCCACCCACCACTCCTGTGCCTCCTCATGTGGCAGCGCCGCACTTCCCTGGCCGAACTGCAGCAGCAACGCGATGTGCTGCAGGCTGAGATGGATGCTGACGCCCAGCGATGGGTCTCACAGCTTCCGCCGGATGATCTCGTGGCAGCGCTGACGCCGCAGGCGCGCCGGCTTCAGGAGCTCAATCAGCTGATCCTGCGGGCTACACCACCGCGTGAGCTGATGAAGCGCCTGAAGGCGCTTGAGCGCCAGCTGCTCGAGCCCGGTACACAGAGCGCAGGCGTGCGGAGGGGACTGGAAGATGAACTGCGCGATCTGCACCTCTACTTCAGCAATCCCCGCCGTCGCCCATTGACGGCAAAGGTCATTCTCATCCTGTTCGCCTGCGTTCTGGCCGCCTTGTTCCTGCCGAGGCTGCTTGTGGACCTGCTGATCGCTCTCTAGGCCGGCCTCACCCCGCCCGATGCAGTTTCCGGTACTGGTCCGGCGTGCACTGCGCGTGCCGCTTGAACATCTCGGCGAAGGCGCTGACGCCGGAATAGCCCAGCTCCTCGGCGATCCGGCTGATCGGCCTGCGGGTGCACAGCGCCTCGGTGGCGCGCACGAACTTCACCCGTCCACGCCAGTCGCCGAGCGACATGCCCAGCTCGCTACGTGCCAGGCGTTCGAGCTTGCGCACGCTCATATGGTGCCGCTGCGCGATTTCGGCAACCGATTCGGCCACCGACAGGTGTTTCTCCATGTACGCCATCACCTGCTTCAGTGCATCGCTGCTGGCGATCGGCAGGAAGCTGGGCAGAACGGCCGCATTGACGATCTGGTCGATGACCACGGCGGCCATACGCCGCTGGGCCGGGGTCTGCGGATCGGTCACGCCCTGCCGTGCCAGTTCGTGCAGCAGCTCGCGCAGCAGCGGGCTGACTTCCAGTGCACGGCAGCGATCAGGCAAGCGGCGTGACAAGGCCGGCGACAGATAGGCCGAGCGGTAGGCCAGCTGCGAGCGGTTGCGCGAATAGTGGGCCATTCCCGGTGGAATCCAGATCGCGTAGTGCGGCGGGGACACCATCCACTCGCCGTCGATCTTCATCTCCATCACACCCTGCGCGACGAAGTTGAACTGGCCCCACGGATGGCTGTGCGTGCCCCAGTCCGTGGGCTCCATCGCACCCTGCCGGAAGTAGATCGGACCGGGCAGCTGGCGGAAGGTGGGGATCGGCTCCATCGGTTGCCGCAAGCCGGGGGTGCAGTGGCGCATTTTCGGGATGTCCTCGATATGCGCCAAGCGTACGCTGGCCATTCCCCTACGTACACCCGCGTTCCGTGAACTATCTTTTCCCGATCCTCGCCTGCCTGCTGTGGGGCGCGAACACCATCGTTACCAAGCTTGCTTCGGGCTCGGTCGGTCCCATCGACATCGGCTTCTTCCGCTGGCTGGTCGCGGCGGTGGTCCTGCTGCCGTTGGCGCTGCCACGTCTGCGCGAAAACCTGCCGACCGTGCGCGCCAATCTCGGGCGCTTCCTGGTGCTGGGCTGCCTGGGTGGGGTGATGTACCAGTGCCTGGCCTACTATGCGGCGCACTTCACCTCGGCCACCAACATGGGGGTGATCCAGGCGCTGATTCCGTTGATCGCGCTGGCGCTGTCGCGCGTGTTCATGGGCCATCCGGTGCGAGGCACTTCCATTCTTGGCGCGGTGATCTCCACCGTCGGCGTGGTGGCGGTGGTCTCGCAGGGCGACCTGGCACGGCTGGCGGCGCAGGGCCTGAACCGAGGAGACGCGATCATGCTGATCGGCGCATTGGCCTTCGCCGCCTACAACGTGCTGATGCAGCGCTGGAAGATTCCGCTGTCGGTGCTGGAGTCGCTGTTCCTGCAGGCCACCGCTGCATCGCTGATCCTGTTGCCGGTACAGTTGCTGGTCGGCACCGGGGTGAACAACCTCACGGCGGTCGGCTGCATCGGCTTCGCCGCCGTGTGCGCTTCGATCCTGGCGCCGCTGACCTGGATGACCGGATTGTCACGCCTGGGCGCTGCGCGCGTCTCTGGCTTCTTCAACCTGGTGCCGATCGTGACCGCCGCGCTGGCTGTACTGCTGCTGGGAGAATCGCTCAGTGGCTGGGTACTGGGCGGTGGCCTGCTGGCGGTGTCCGGCGTGGTGTTCGCCGAGTACAGCGCCAGGCGCGCCGCCGCAGTGCCGAGCGAGCAGCCCGCATAGGGCTTCGGTCATGCGGGATACGTGTCTCCGCTCAGCGCCTGTTCCACCCGCTGTTGCAGCGCGTCTGCATCATGGCCGCGTTTGCCCTGCAGGCTGAGATACAGCGAAAGCGTGTCCACCACATCGCCAATACTGGTGAATGCCGGCGGATAGGCCCAGATCTGCAGCTGTGCGCTCTGAAGGCAGTCCGGGCCGGGCATGGGAAGTGCGCCCAGCAACCGCCACGCACCGATGTGCAGTGCGCGGGTGCCACCGATCGGGGGCGGTGACGTTTCAGCAAGCGCATCGAGGCCTGCCATCGGCGCCGGATGCCCCGCATCGCGGAGTGCCTCGGCGGTCGGGCCCCAGCAGACATCCACTTCCTTCAGGATGGGGGAACGCAGGAACGGCTGTGCCCTGGCCCAGACCTCGTCGCGGTTGCCGGCCAGCTTCAGGAAGCGCTCGCGGCCACCGGTGGAGCGCTCGACCAGGCCGCGACCGACCAGTTCGGCAGACAGGCGCGACGCCGTCATCGAGGTGTAGCCGGCGGCGGCGCTGATCTCGCGCGGTGACCACCAGCGCGTCTGGCCACTCAGCAGCACGTGGATCAGTACGGCCTGCGCCGAAGGCAGCAGCGAGATGGCTTTCTTCTCATGATCGGGGTCGTCGCGGAACTCAATGGCCAGGCTCGGCGCGAACAACTGGGTGTGCGGGACCACGAAGTCGATGTGGTTCTCGACCAGGAAGCGGCGCTGGGTCGGCGTGAGATAGGGCGAGACGTACAGCACCAGTGCATTCGCTGCAGAGCGCAGGCAGCGCACATCCTGGATCACGCGGGTGCTGGATTCGCCCGGCTCACGGGCCACGGCGAGCATGGCGGGAGTTTCCCCGTACAGCATCAGCCCGGCGAGGTGGTAGCGCGATGCCATCGCGTGGGGAATGGCATGCAATGAAGCAAGTGGATGCACTGCCGAGGCGAGCCCGGGGAGAATCCTGCGCAGGTACCGCTGCGCGTCAGCGACCAGGTCGGTCAGGCCGGTGCGAACTGCCGTCGTCATCTCGTACTTCCCTTGCGGCGGCATGTCCGGAAGATCGGAACCCGGCCACACCGTCACATTCAGTGGTGAACCTGGAGACGGGTGTGCAGTGTCGGGGCGCGTGGCGATCCATGCGGTCCTGCTCCTTAGCCGTCATGACATCAAGTGTTGCCGGGAACCTTGGAGATTCCGTCGAAAAACGATGGAGATTGGGTGGAGGCGGTGTGCATCGTGGCCGGCGGACTCCCCTTCCGCCGGCCACGAGCACGGACCTGCCCGTCAGAAGCGCTGCGAGTACTTCACGTACACGGTGCGGCCGATATCGAAGCCGCCGTAATAGGGGAAGGAGCTGGACGGCTTGGAGAACATGATCGGGCCCTGGTGGTTGAACACGTTGTTCGAACCCAGCGCCACGGTGCCGTCCCACGGCAGCTTGTAGCTGACCTGGATGTCGTGGAAGGCATTGGAGCCGACCTTGCGCAGGGCATCCGGTTCACCGTAGGCGTAGCGGTCGGGCAGGGTGCACGGACGGTTCGGTACGCAGTTTTCAACCATGCCGGAGTAGTAGCGCACGGTGTACTGCGTGCTGAAGTTGCCGAGCTGCCAGTTCACACCCAGGTTCGAGCGCAGGCGGGAAATACCCGGCTGGCCGATCCGGCCCATCATGATCGTATCGCCGGCCGAGTTCTGGTTCTCCTCGTCGTACTTGGAGACATAGCTGTTCTGCAGGTCGATGGTGAAGCGGCCGAACGAGAACTCGGGCAGGCGGTAGCGGATACCCAGGTCCCAGCCTTCGGTTTCCATCGAGCCCAGATTGGCCAGACCGTAGAACATGCTGGTGATGTGGCCATCGCCAGCGCGCTTGACGCTGCCACAACGCGAAGCGTTGCCGAGCACGTAGCAGTCACGCAGGATGCGGTCGACGCTGTCCTGGATGATCATGTTGGTGATCTTGTAGCTGTACCAGTCGAGGTTGATGTCCAGCCCGTCCACCCAGCGCGGGCTCCAGACCACGCCCACGGTCTTGCTCTTGGACTCTTCCGGGCGCAGCTTCGGATCGGAGCCGGTGGTGAACTCGTCAGGCGTGGCGCACGGATAGCTGGCGCAGGGCTTCAGGCTCTGGTTCAGCTGCTGGTAGCCCAGCGGGACGCCGGCGGCGTTGCAGGCGGCATTGCCGTTGACGCTGTTGGTGGCGCCGATGCCGCACGGGTCGACATAGGTTTCGAAGCTGGTGCCCAGGCCGCCATACAGATCGGAGATGCTCGGTGCGCGGAAGCCTTCGGCGAAGGTGCCACGGATCATGAGCTCTTCGATCGGACGCCAGGCGAAGCTCGCCTTGGAGTTGGTGGTGCTGCCGAAGTTGCTGTAGTCGGAGTAGCGCGTAGCCAGGTTCACGGTCAGTTCCTTGGCGAACGGCAGGTCGCGCAGGATCGGCACGTTCACTTCGGCGAAGAACTCGTTGAGGCTGTAGTCGCCGGCGGTGGTGGATGCGCCCAGTGCAGTGCTCTGGCGCGACTGGGCGAAGGCATCGGGCACGAAGCGGCCTTCTTCCTTGCGGTACTGATACCCCAGGGCGACGGACAGGTCACCGGCAGGCAGTTCGATCACCGGGCCGGAGATGTTGGCGAAGTAACTGCGGGTCTTGGTGATGCCGGTATCGTTGAACGTCGGGAACAAGAAGCGCTGCAGTTCGGGATCGGAGAGAGAGCCAGCCCCCGCGACCCCGAACGGCAGCAAAGGATTCCAGGCCAGGCAACCCGAGACCGGCGATGCCGCCGTGCCACACCGGGCCACACCGTTGGCATCGAGGTAGGAGGGCCCCAATGCCTGCCGGGAAGCGATCAGGCTCATGTCGCCACGGCCTGTTTTTGTAACTTCATTGCGGTTGAACAACGCGCCGACTTCCCAGTCGTACGTCTTGGTCCCCAGCTCGAAGTAGCCGGACAGACTGGGTGCAACCCGCAGCGACTTCAGCTTGCTTTCGGTCGTGCGCGGCACTTCCCACAGGCGGCGATTGAACGCGATGCCGTGGTCGAGCGGGTTGAATACGCTGGCCGCGTCCAGGGGCGTGCCGAACTTGGTCGACTGGTACGGGTAGCCCGCGATCTGCTGGTCGGTGGTGCGCTCGTTGTAGCCGATGTCGGCAGTGAACTTGATCTGGTCGGTCAGCGCATAGTCCGTGCTCAGGAACAGCGAGCGGCGCTCGATGCCGGTCTGCAAGTGCATCTGGTCGTTGCCGTTGGCGAACTCGGCCGGCGTGATCGGGTGGTAGTCGTTCGGGTTCTTCGGATCGCCGCCACGATTGAGGGTCTTGAATACGGCATCACCGGTATTGCACTTGTAGAGCGCCGGGTCGCACCACGAACCGTTCTGGCTGATGTTGCTCCAGTCCGCGCCCGGGTAGTTGGGGCCGGCGCCGCCGTACCGGGAGAACTCCCGGTCGCGGGCAAACACCGGGTCTGACTTCTGGTATTCCAGTGCGAGCGTGTACCCGCCACGCTCCCCACGGGCGCCGGTGACCAGCGAGAACGTGCTGTCCTTGCCATCGCCCTGGCTGAACTGCCCGTGCTGCATGGACACTTCCAGGCCTTCGTAGTTCTTGCGGGTGATGATGTTGACCACGCCAGCGATTGCATCCGAGCCGTACAGCGAGGAGGCGCCGTCCTTCAGCACGTCGATGCGTTCCACCGCGCTCATCGGAATCTGGCTGAGATCCTGCAGGCCGCTGGTGGTCGCGCCGAGCCGCTTGCCGTTGACCAGAACCAGGGTGCGCGTGGCACCCAGATTGCGGATGTTGACGTAGTAGCCGCCAACGTTCTCGCCGGACGCCAACGCGCGCGCACGCGAGATGGTCGGCGCGCCGGTGGAGGTCAGGTTCTGCAGCAGGTCGGCGATGGTGGTGAAGCCCTGCTGCTCGATCATCGCGCGGGTGATGGCGATGATCGGCTGCTGCGTTTCGATATCCACGCTGCGGATGGCCGAACCGGTAACCTGGATGCGATCGAGGTTCTTCGGTGTTCTATCGCTGTCATCCTGCGCATGCGCGGCCGGTGACCAGGCCGCGGCCAAGGCCGTGCCCACTGCCAGGGAAAGCAGGGTGTACTTGTAGTGCATTTGGCTCTCTCCAAATCCAGTTGAATGGGTTTCCGCATCGCTGCGTGGAAACCGATCTGAAATCCCGCTGTGCGGAATCGGAAGGAACCTAACACTCCGTTTACAACTCGATTACGTTATGGACGCGTTATCGTCGCGCGCCGGATACAGCGTTCATGCACAGGCCATGCACGAAACCGCGACGCGCACCAAGGGTGCTCTGCTTCAGTCTGGCTGCGGGCTGATGACAGACTCCAGGAGACATCCGATGAATACCCCCGGCAAACCAAGACCCACGTGGAAGCAGTGGCATGTGCTGTTGCTGGTGCTTGCCATCGCACTGTTGGTGACGCTGATCATCGTCATCGCGCCATGGTGAATCGTCGGCGTTCTGCTCAGGTACCGTGAACGCGGAAATGCGACGGGATGAAGGAGTCAGGGCGCGTTGAGGGTGGTGATGCATGCATCAATTCGTACTCACCCAATCGGCACATTCAAACCTCCACAGTGGTCCCGAAGGCAACGCACTCGCGCTGTCATTCTCCATAGACCATCGAGCACACAGGAGCGATTCCATGAGCACCCAGTCCACCATCGAACACCGCCTCAACGACCTGATCGAGATCGCCCGCGACGGAAAGTCGTTCTACGAGGAAGCTGCGACCAAGGTGAAGGATGCCGAACTGTCGGCCCTGTTCACTCGTATTGCCAGCGTCAAGGGCCGCATCGTCGCCGCACTGAGTGGCTCCGTTGCTGCCAGCGGTGGCAAGCCGGCCGAGCACGGCACCGTGGTCGGTTCGATGCAGCAGTTCTATGGCAAGGTCCGCGCTGCATTCGGCGACACCAACTATGGTTACGTGGCCGAGCTGGAAGAGTCCGAAGACCGGCTGCTTGGCGCGTTCAAGGACGTGCTGAAGGACAACGAACTGCCGCCGGCCGTGCGCCAGGAAGTCACCCAGCTTCTGCCTGAAGTGCAGGAGTGCCATAACGTGATGCGTGCGCGCAAGCACGCCATGAAGGCGGCCTGACGATCATCGGCGGCCTTCTCCCCGGGGCCGCCACGGTCGGGGCAGCGTGGCTGCCCCGGCCATCTTTGCAACCAGCGCTCCAACATCATCGCCGCGTGGTGCTACGGCCCAGCAGCAACACCGCAAGGCCGGCCAGCAGCGCGGCGATGGCCGACGTCCACAGTGCACTGGCAAATCCGTGGCTGTAGATCGCCTGTGCGAAGGCGGCGGTGCGCGCATCGGCGAAGGTGCCGGTAGCGATCGCATCGGCCATGGGCAGTACGTCGCGCGCGGGAACCGCCGCAGACAGTGCGCTGCGGATGCCCAGGCTCAAGGCACTGGACAGTACGGTGAATCCGAGCAGGATGCCGACAAAGCGCGTGGTCGCGCTGATGCCTGAGGCCATGCCGGCGCGCTCGCGCGGTGCCGCGCCGATGATGGCTTTGGATGTCTCGCCATTGAGGATGCCGCCGCCGGCACCGATCACCACCATTGCGACGAGTGCCAGCCAAGGCAGGTGCTGCCACGCGGCCAGTCCGGCCACGGCATTGCCCGCGGCGGTGACCGACAGCCCGACCGCCAGCACCGCCGGACTGGTCAGATGGCGACCGAGCCGCCGGCCCACGCTGGGAAACAGCAGCATCGCCGCAGCGAACGGAAGCATGCCAGCACCGGCAGCCAGTACGCTCAGGCCGATGCCGTTCTGCAGGTACTGCTGCAGCATCGATGCCATCACCTGTGCGCTGACCGAATAGCCGACCATGGCAATGAGTGCGCCGACGAAACGCGGACTGGACAGCAGCCCGAGATCGACCATGGGATGTGACCGTGCCCGTTCAACGATGACGAAGGCAACAGCCATGATGACGGCCAGGCCCAGCCCAATCAGCGCCGGGGCCGATGTCCATCCTTCTGCCAGTCCTTCCACCAGGAAGAACACGATGCCGAAGATGGCAGCGCTGAACGTGATGATGCCGGGTGGATCGAGCGGGCGGACCACGCTGTCTGACGACTCGGGTATCCAGCGCAGCGTGCCGTAGCCGAGCAGGCCCAGGAACGGCAGGATCGCGACGAACACCGCGCGCCAGCCCCAGAGTGCGGACAGCACGCCGCCGATCAGCGGTGAGAGCACCATCATCACGCCCATGGCTGTGCCCCAGAACGCCCATGCAGTGTCCTTGGCGGCCCCCTCGTGGTACGTGTGGCCGATGATCGACAGCGAGGGTGCCAGCAGAAAGGCCGCGCCAATGCCCTGCAGAGCCCGCGCCAGGTAGAGCAGGGCAGCACCGGGCGCCAGTGCACAGAGCAGAGAGGTGAGGGCGAACAGGCTGATGCCGATCAGCAGCACCCGGCGGCGGCCGTAGCGGTCGGCGACAGCGCCGGCGGGCAGCAGCAGTGAGGTGAAGGACAGGATGTAGGCACTGATCACCCACTCGATATCCGCGAATCCGGCGTGCAGGTCACGCGCGATGCTGGGCAATGCGACCGCGACGGCATTGGTCTCCAGCACGGTCATCGTGCAGCCCAGCGAGGCCACCAGCAGGACCGCGTCAGGCAGCGTGTGCCGTGCAGGCGAAGGGGGAGGAGAGGGCGGCACCGGTCACTCGCAGGAAGGGGAGGACGGCCATTCCATCAATGATCGGTGTTTGTTTCATTCTCGGTGCTTTCTGGTTACGTTAGCTTTAACCTAACGAAATGCCGCCCATGGAACGCCGTCACCTGGAGTACTTCGTGACCCTGGCCGAGGAACTGCACTTCGGTCGTGCGGCCCTGCGCTTGGGAATTGCCACTCCCACGCTGAGCGTGCAGATCCAGGACATCGAGCGTCGGCTCGGCACGCGCCTGTTCGACCGCGGCCGGCGCGAGGTGCTGCTGACCTCGGCAGGCGAGGTGTTCCTGGCGGAAGCCCGTGATGTGCTGCGCCGGTTCGAACAGGCCGAAACCCTGGGCCGGCGCGCGGGGCGGGGTGAGATCGGCAAGATCGAGATCGGCTACGTCGGCTCGGCGCTGTATGCCGGAGCATTGCAGGATCAGCTCAGCCGGTTCCGCAGCCGCTACCCGGGCGTGGAACTGCAGGTGAGCGAATGGCCGATGGGCGAGCTCCCGCAGCTCCTGCAGGAAGGACGGGTGGATGTGGTGTTCTGCCGGCCTCCGATGGATGTGCCCGACAGTTTCGGCGAACACACCCTGGTCGAAGACCAGTTCTGCGTGGCGCTGCCGGAAACCCATCCGCTGGCGCAGGCCCGGTCGCCGGTGCAGCCGGCGTCATTGGCCCGGGAGGGTTTCGTCATGCCGGAGCAGCCGGTGGGCGCAATGGAAGTCGGGCGCCGCGGCGGGTTCATTCCACGTATCCGTTCCCAGCCCGGGCATCTGGCGGCGGTGTTGGCCGAGGTGTCGGTCGGCGTTGGTTCGGTGGCGATCGTGCCATCGGTACTGCAACGCACGCTGGTGCTGCCCGGAATGATCTATCTGCCACTGGCGGGCCCCACCATCGTCTCGACCATCGCTGTGCAGTACCGGCGGGCAGAGACTTCGCCAGTGGTGCGGCGGCTGATCGAGCAGGTGAAGGAGACACCGTGCAGGCGCATCGACATGTTGCCCCTGGCCTGAGCGCCGCGCGGCAGGTGGACGATTGCTACACTGGTGCCACCTGCATTCGCATTCGATGGACACCATGAACAACGGGAACGGTCCGCAGACAGTTCGCTGAGCCGCAACAACGATGCAGACGTTGTTGCGGTGATCATCCCTGCGATGCACGCGAATTGGATGGATCACCGCCGGATTCACTCTGGGCGGAGACTCCCCATGTTCAATCGACAGGCCCCGCGTTGGGCCCACCCGCTGCCATCGGCCATTGTGCTGATGGCGCCGTTCGACCTCCTGGCCTCGCTGGCCATGGACATCTATCTTCCTGTGGTGCCGGTGATGCCGCAGGCATTGCAGACATCACCGACGCTGGTGCAGCTCACCTTGAGCATCTACCTGCTGGTACTTGGCCTCGGCCAGTTGCTGTTCGGCCCGTTGTCCGACCGCATCGGGCGGCGGCCGGTCCTGTTGCTGGGGGCGTTGCTGTTCGCGCTTTCGTCGTTCGCGCTCGCCATGTCCAGCAGCGGCGCAGCATTCCTGGCCTGGCGAGCCGTGCAGGCGGTGGGAGCGTCGGCGGCACTGGTGGCGACCTTTGCCACGGTGCGTGATGTGTATGCTGATACAGCCGAAGGCGCGTCGCTGTACGGGCTGTTTGCCTCGATGCTGGCCTTCGTGCCGGCGCTGGGACCGATCCTCGGCGCCCTGCTGGCAGGCGCCTTCGGCTGGCGCGCGATCTTCGTTCTGCTCGGCGTACTGGGCATGATCGCCGGCATGCGCGCGGTACGGCATTGGCAGGAAACCCGCCCGCAGTGCCGGGACGCGTCGCGACCCGCGCTACGACGCATCCTCGGCAGCGGCGCGTTCTGGGTCTACACGCTGGGCTTCAGTGCGGGCATGGGCACGTTCTTCGTGTTCTTCTCGGTCGCGCCCCGGCTGCTGGTCGGGCGCATGCAGCACTCGCCGCTGTCGTTCAGCCTGGCCTTCGCCACGGTGGCGCTGGTGATGATCGTCACGGCGCGGATGGCGAACGTGTGCATTGCCCGCTGGAACGTGCGCGGTACCTTCCTGCGTGGTCTGTGGGTGATGGTGGCCGGGGTACTGCTGATGGCGTTGGCCGCAGCGTGGCCTCCCTCGTTCGTCGGAGTGGTGCTGCCCATGTGGGGCATTGCGGTGGGGCTGGTGATGGTGGTTTCGGTGGCTGCAAGCGGCGCGCTGCGTGATTTCGCCGATGCGTCAGGTACGGCGGTGGCCCTGTACTACGCCGTGCAGAGCCTGATCGTGGCAGGCATCGGCACGCTGGTTACCCTCGTGCTGCCCGGCGATACCGTGTGGCCGCTGGTGGCCTATGGGTTGCTGTTGCCACTTGCCAGCCTGGCAGGTGCCGCCGCGCTGCGGCATCGCGCATAACGCTGGGTGGCGGGCAAAAAAGGGGGCGGCCGCAAGGCCGCCCCAACCCGTCAAGAGAGCACGTGTTTAGAAGCGCACAGACCAGCGTGCGGTGGCGCCATGGTCGCGGCTTTCACTGCCGAACTGGCCGCTGTAGCCCAGCTCCAGCTGCTGCCGCGGGGTCAGCCACGCCGCCAGGCCCAGCTCGGCCACGACGGCGTTGTCGGCAATCGGTGCGCCCTCGACTGCAAAGGTGGTGCTGCTGTTGGCGAAGGCCAGGTTGGCCACCTGGCTGCGGTCACCGAAGGCGCGGCGATAGCCCACGCCACCGCGCAGGTGCAGCCAGCTGTCCTGCTGGAACGATGCCTTCAGGCCCTTGTCGAAGCGCAGGCCAGCGGTGGCGATGGTGGTGCCGGTGTCGTCCACCTTGCCGTGCAGTGCGGCCGCGCCGCCACGCTCGTTGATCTGCTTCAGGTCCACCTCCACGCGCGCGACCTGCAGGTACGGCTCCAGCCCGGCTTCCGGGCCACCGAAACGGTAGCCGGCTTCGATGAAGGCCTGGCGGGTGCGGGCGTCGTAGCGTGCGCTCAGGCTGTCGCTGAAGCCCGCGAAGGCCACATCGCGTGTGCTCTTAACCTCGTGCTTGCTCCAGGCCACGCCGCCGCGCAGGCCGAAGCCGCCCCAGGTATGGCTGGCGTAGGCACCGAAGTGCGTGTTGTCGATCTTCGACTTGGCGCGGCGGTCCTGCTGCTTCACATCGGTGCGGCCGGTGCCGGCCAGCACACCGACCTGCCAGCCGGAGAACGCGCGGTCGATACCGACCAGCAGGCCGTTGCTGTTGGCGTCGGTGCGGGCGGTGTTGGCGTTGCCATCCAGCTTGCTGTTGCCGCCCAGTGCCTGCACCCATGCGCCCGTGGCATCGCCCGCATCAGCACCGGGTGCAGTGGCACCGGCACGACGTGACAGTGCGGCATCGCGCACATAGCGGCTGCCCTCGACCAGGGCCAGCGCCGTGGCCGGATGCAGCTCGCCGCTGAGGCCGTCGAGCACGCCACCGAGCTGTTGCGGGAACAGCTGCGTCAGCGGCTTGGGCAGGCCCTGGTTGATCGCCAGTCCATCGGCCACCGCCGCGGCCGCACGCTGGTTCGGCGTGGTGGCGGCGCTGGCGAGCGAGGCACCCCGGGCCACGTCGATGCGGGTGCCATTGGCGCCGTAGGCCAGGCTGAACTGCAGGAACGGCGAGAACGCACTGAAGTCGGTTTTCGCGAACTGGCCGCTGACACCGCCGTCGGCGCGGATGAAGTTGAACTGCTCGCCGAGGTAGTAGGTACCCGGCTCCGGCAGTGCGACCAGGGTGCCGCCGAGAGTGGCGGTGCCGGTTACGTGCAACTGGTCACTGCGGCCGCCCGGGGCAAGTTCGGCGGCATAGACGCCGGTTGCGCCCTGCACGTAGTTGCCGTTGATGGTCAGCGTGCCGATCGAATTGCCGGGCGCGATGATGCCGTCCACACGGGTGTTGCCCAGCGTGCCGATGCCCTTCAGCAGGCCGTTGGCACCGACCGTGGTGGTGCCGCCGGTCTGCGTGCCGTTGAAGGACACCACGCCACCGTTGACCGTCAGGTTGCTGTCCTTCAGCAGGCCGCTGCTGCTGACCGTGCTCACGCCTCCAGTGGTGTTCAGGGCGGTGGAGACCAGCGAGCCGTTGAGCAGGAACTGGCCACCCTGGACTTCGACCGCTGACGTGAGTGTGTTGGTGCCGTTCAATTCCAGCGTGCCGTCCTGCAGCACTGCGCCGTTGAAGGTGTTGCCACCACTCAGGCGCAGCCAGCCGATGCCGGACTTGGTCAGCTTGCCGGGGCCGCCGATGTCGTTGGTCCAGTCATCCCAGGCATCGCCTTCCCACACCTTCAGGCCACCGGCCTTCTGGTTCATCACCACGTTGGTATCCACGCGCAGCGAACCGTAGCCTTCGATGGCCTTGCGCAGGTCCATCAGGCCCCAGCCGTAGATCTCATCGACGCCCGGTGCGCCAAGATCGCGCGCAGTGGTCAGCAGCACGTCGCGGACCTGGGCGCTATCCAGATAGGGGAAGCGCTCGAACAGCAGGCCCAGCGCGCCGGTTACATGGGGCGCCGCCATGGATGTACCGCTCAGGTTCCCGTAGGCATACGTAGGGGCCTGACCGGAGACCTCGAGGATCACATTGCCATTGTCCTCGCGGGGACTGGCATCGATGACCGAATCTTCGCCATAGACCGTCGAATTGATGTTCGAACCCGGCGCGGCCAGGCACCAGTTGGCGGCCAGGCCGCAGCGCATGGAACGATTGCTCAACTCCAACGCCTGGTTGACGTTCACTACGGCCAGCCAGTAAGGCTCGATGTCAGTGAATGCGCGTGGCATCGATGCGTACATGCCTGCAATCGGCGCCTGCTCTGGCGAGGGATTTACCGCGTCGGTGTTGCCGGCAGCCCATACTTGGATCAGGCCGCGGGCACGAGAGCCTTCCGCTATCGCGCCAAGGCTGTCCGCAAGATCAGGGTGCGACAGATAGAAGTCGAGTTTCGCGGCGGTATCGGGCTCGTTGGTCAGGCCCCAACTGTGGTTGACCGCGCGCACGTGCTGCTCGTTGAGCTGAGCATAGAGCTGCGGGAAAACCGAATCTGAGGCGCCGAGCCCGGCGACCGATTTGCTGTCCAGGTACAGTCCGCCATTGCGCTCGACGACGGTCAAGTAGTTCACGCTGTTGGCAAACAGGCGGGCTACGGTGAGGTCAGCGCCGAACGCCACGCCGTGCATGCCGTTGCCATCGCGGTTGGCGGCGATGGTTCCGGATACGTGGGTGCCGTGCACGTTGTAGCCCGGACCCTCGAAGTAGCCGTTGCGATTGAGCAGGTTCTTGTAGGCCGGGTCAATGAGGGTGTAATCGATGGCGACCTGATTGCCATCGCTGGCGAAGCAGGCATCCGGGCCGGCAAGTATCTCGCTGCCGCATAGGCTGCCATCGGCCAACACATCGGCCAGACGGAGGCTGCGATGGTTCTTCCCGGCGAACTCCGGGTGGTCGAGGCCTGTGCCACTGTCGAACACACCCAGGCGTATACCGGTACCGGTCAGGCCACGCGCGTAGGCATGGTCCGCGTTGGTCGCACCCAAACCCCAGTCGGCATTGAATTCATCCGTGCGCCAACTGGACGGGTCACCCGCATTGCCGGGAATCGTCGTGGTGCTGGCAACCGCCGTGGCTGCTGCAACCGGCAACTGAGGCGGGGCAGAAGGGATCGCCGACATGGCCGGTTGCGCCCAGGCCGCCTGCAACTGGCGCTGTTGCTGCCAGGTGTCGAGTGATTCGCTGGCGATGGCGGGCGTGGCAGCAGCCAGCAACAGGGAACTGGCCACAGCCAGCGCGAGGCGGCTGTGCAGGGGAGAACGGGAGTGGGACGAACGGCCGTGCAGCGGGTGATTCATCGGACAACTTCCTTGATTGACGGACAACAAGGCCGTTAACCCCGCAGCGCGCCGATCACCCCCAGTGGTGTTAAGGAAATTTAATGAACAGGTTAATGTTCCGTGACACGGGCGTTCACTCCATCTCCCGAGGGCCTCGCTACCGTGGCCCGGCCTGGGCTCACCAGGCTTATCAAGGAGTGATGTCGATGCGTACTTTCAGGAAAATGATCGTGGGTGCGGTGTTCGCCTTGACCTGCAGCGGTTCGGTTGCTGTGGCTGGGCCGATTCCGCCATGCGATCTTCCCTGTTGGAAGGCTTACCAGGCCTGTCTGTCCGGTGGCGGTGACGCGATGGAATGCCAGTACGAATACGATCGTTGCGTCATGGATCGCTGCGGCGCCGTGTAAGCAGTGGCAACGCAGGACTGATGGCGAGCCCCGTCATTGACGGGGCTCTTCTGTTTCAGTGCAACGGACGCCTGCGATCAGTGCTGGCGCGCGGCCCGCAGTGCGTTGCAGTCCCAGATCGCCATCAGCGCATCCACGGCAGCATGCAGCTCGGTGGCACGGCGCCCATCCCGGGCCTGGATGGCGATGCCCTTGAGGAACACGTCGAAGGCGGTGGCCAGCGCGGTGCAGTCGACGTCCGGGCAAAGTTCGCCCACATCACGGCCAGCCTGCACGCAGGCGGTGATGGCCTGGCTGGTCTGCCGGCGCGCCTGCTCGACCTGTGCGGCGATGTCCTCATGGCCTTCGAAACAGTTCAGGCCGGACAGTACCGCCATGCAGCCGCGCGGGCGGGTGCGCGAGGTCTGTGCGGTCACAGCGGCATGCAGGGTGCGTCGCATCGCCTCGCGTGGGCCGTCGGTGGTGTCCGCCAGCAAAGTGGCCAACTGGCCGCAGGACTGCATGTAGAGCGACAGGCATTCGCCGAACAACGCCTCCTTGGAGCCGAACGCCGCATAGAAGCTTGCAGGCGAAAGCCCTCCCAGCGCGCTGCGCAGGTCGTTGAGCGTGGTTGCCTCGTAGCCGCGTTCCCAGAACAACAGCATCGCTTGTTCCACAGCGTCGTCGCGGTCGAATTCGCGGGGGCGGCCAGTGCGCGCCATGAGTAAGCCAGGGTCAGGGGAATGACTTAAAGACTAGTCATTCCAGAATTCATTGACAAGTCAGCCGGTGGCACTCAACTTATGGAGCGTACATTCCATAACTGATGCAGGGAGTTTGAACATGATCAGCCAGTTGACCAGCGGCAACTTCGACATGGCCGTACGCAACGCGCCGGGCGTGCACGTAATCCGTTTCTGGGCCGAGTGGTGTCACCCATGCCGGGTGATGCAGCCGATGTTCGAGCAGGCAGCGGATGAGTTGAACAGACTGGTTCATTTCGCTGAGGTGAACATCGACGAATCGCCGGCGCTGGCCAACGAGTTCGGCGTGATGAGCATTCCGACCATGGTGGTGGTGCGCGATGGCAAGCCGGTGGCCCGCACCGTTGGCGCGTTGCCGAAGAGCGCGATCACCCAGCTTGCGATGAGCCATCTGGGCTGAGCACGCTTGCAGGCTCTGCACGCAGCGGCGAGGATGGGGAATCGCATCGGAGCCGCCGCACATGGCCGTCAAACGTGTTGTCGCCAACATCGCCACGGCGGAGCCGCAACGGGCTGCTGCCTTCTACGGCGAGCTGCTGGGCATGCCGGTGGTGATGGACCATGGCTGGATCGTCACCCATGGCGGCGAGGGCAGCGCGCTGGCGCAGGTCAGCTTTGCCACTGAAGGGGGATCCGGCACGGCGGTGCCGGATCTGTCGATAGAAGTGGACAATCTGCAACAGGTACTGGAGCGCATGCGCGCGGCCGGCATCCCGCTGGAATATGGCCCCGCCGATGAGCCCTGGGGTGTGCGCCGCTTCTTCGTCCGTGACCCGTTCGGGCGGTTGTTGAACATCCTCGCCCACATCTGAGCAGCAGAAAGCCCGTCAGCGACGTTTGGCACCGGTTGGTGGCACGCCGACCATGCGCAGGCAATCGTCCACCACGGCGCCGATGAAGGCTTCGGCATCCTGTGCGGGTGCGGCGATCAGGTCGTCGGTGGCGCCGTGCACGCCGGCATAGATCAACGAGGCGGTGACTTTGGGCGCTGGAAGCTGCCACAGAGCTGCGGCATTGCCTGCTTCGAGGATGCCCAGCAGTTGCTGCTGGATCGCATTGCGTTCGGCGTTGCCACGCTGGTGGTGGTGATGGTTGGCGTACACCACATCGTGCAGCGCGTGGGTGCGCACGTAGAGCTCGATATTGGCGCGGATCCAGGCACGCAGGCGCGCCACGCCATCGCGGGTCGGGTACTGCTGCACGGCGCGGTCGACGTCTTCCATGAAACGCTGAGTGTAGCGCTGCGCCAGTGCCTGCAGAATCTCGGTGCGCGAGGCGAAATAGGTATAGAAGGTGCCCTTGGCAACGTCCGCTGCGGCGACGATGTCGCTGATGGTGGTGGCATCCACTCCCTTTGACAGGAACAGCGCCTGCGCGGCGTCCATCAGTTCTTCCTGGCGGGTTTCCGCAGGTTTGGTGCGTGGCCTGGCGACAGCTGGGGTCTGCATGTGGGAGGGATCCGGGTGCGACGGGAGCCATTCTAGCTGGCCTGTGGCACCGACTGACCGTCAGTCATTGACCGACGGTCAGTCAGTGGCTAGGATGCGCACACATCCTTCCCCCGGGAGCCGTACATGCGACGTTTCCAGCGGCCGGCCCTGGTGCTGGCGGCCTACCTCGGCACATTCCTCGCCTCGCTGGACATCAGCATCGTCAACGTCGCCCTGCCGACCCTGCAGCAGGCGTTGAATACCGACATGGCCGGCCTGCAGTGGGTGATCAATGCGTATGCGATCGCGTTGTCGGCGCTGATGCTGTCGGCGGGGCCGCTCGGGGACCGTTACGGTCATCGGCGGATGTGGCTGCTCAGCGTCGCCACCTTCACGCTGGGGTCGCTGCTGTGCGCCTGTGCCGGCAATCTTGCGACCCTGGTAGCCGGGCGTGCAGTGCAGGGCATCGCGGGCGCTTTGTTGATTCCCGCCGCAATGCCGATCCTCAGCCACGCGTTTCCCGACGCGCGCCAACGTGCACGTGCGATCGGTGGCTGGTCGGCGTTCAGTGCGCTGGCCCTGGTGCTTGGCCCGCTTCTGGGCGGCGTGCTGGTACAGCGCGTCGGATGGCCCAGCATCTTCCTGATCAACCTGCCGCTGGGCCTGCTCGCGCTGGCGCTGGGCGCCTGGGGAATTCCCGAGCGGCGGCATCCAGAGCATGCCGCGCTGGATCCTACCGGGCAGCTGCTCAGCATGGTCGCGCTGGGTGCGCTGAGCTATGGCCTGATCGCGATCGGCGCGCATGGCCTGCTTGCCCCGGTGACGCTGCTGGCGCTGGGCGTGGCAGCTGCCGGGTTGATCCTGTTCGGCATCGTCGAACGCCGGGTGGCACGCCCATTGCTGCCGCTGGACCTGTTTGCCGACCGCCGCTTCGGCATGTTCAACCTGGCCTCGTTCGTCCTGGGCTTCACTGCCTATGCCAGCCTGTTCTTCCTGTCGCTGTTCTTCCAGCAGGCGCAGGGGCACAACGCTGCGCTGGCAGGCTCCCAGTTGGCCCCGCAGTTCCTGTTGATGGGTGCCGTCTCGCTGTTGTTCGGGCGTCTGGTCGCCCACCTCGGGCTGCACGCCGCGCTGGTGCTGGGCTATGCCCTGGCCGGGGCGGCGCTGTGCGCGATGGCCACGTTCGAACCGGCTACTTCGCACGCCTATTCCAGTGCTGTGCTGGTGCTGCTTGGCATTGGAATGGGGCTGGCAGTGCCGGCGACCGGCATGGCGGTCATGGCCAGCGCGCCGGTCGAGCGCGCGGGTATTGCCTCAGCCACGATGAACGCGTTACGTCAGGCAGGCATGAGCCTGGGCATAGCGCTGCTGGGCAGCCTGATGGGCCAGCGCGCCGTGCAGCAGTTCGCCGCGTCCGCGCAGGCGGCCGGGCAGCGGGAGCTGGCGGCACAGGCGCGCGAACTGATCCTGCAACCGGGCTCGATGCACGCCACGCCGCAGATGCTGACGTGGTATCGCAGTGCGATGGCCAGTGGTTTCGGATGGGCGATGGCTGTGGCCGGTGCGCTGGCCCTGCTTGCGGCGCTCGGGCTGTATCGGCAGCGCGCACCGGCCTGACGCGCTGCATTCAGCCCTGCTGGCGTTGCGGACCCGCTGCCGTGCGTTCGATCTCCTGAGACTGTTGTTGCTGCTGGCGCGCATTGGCGTGGCGAGCGTGTCCACCTTCACGACCGATCTCGGCCATGTGCTGGCGGTTGCGGCTGATCGCCTCGCCGCCTTTGCGGCCTGCGACACGTGCCTCGGCCGGACTGAATTCATGCGCGTTCCCGGAGGCATGTGCGGCGCGCCCGCCCTTGGCAGCGATCGCGCGCTGCTTTTCCTGGTCCATTGATGCGAAACCCCGGTTGGAGCTGCGCGGGTTCTGCTCAGTCATGTGAAATCTCCTGCGGTGTGGGCGTCGCCTTCGTAGACGACGGCATCCATGCTTGGCCATCGCACGCTAAGTCCAGGTCGCCATCTTCGCCCCGGTTTTCACGCGCCCTGCGCACGGGGCTGATCAGGCAGCCATTCAGGCGGGCGCTGCCTTCGCTGCCGCCAGTGCCATGCCACTGACCACCGACGCGATCGTCTCTACGTCTGCCAAGGGAGCTCCCTGGTTCAGTCGCGCCTGCAGAGCCCCATGGGAGACGGCGAAGACGATCGCTTGGCCGAGCAGGGCGTGGGTACGCAGCACCGTCTCGGCGCTGGATGGTTCGCTGCCGCGCAGGCACGCTACGCACGCGGCCAACGTGGTGTGCAGGGGTTCGAACAGCGTACGGTGGGCACTGGCGAACGCCGCCGTCGGTTGGATCTGTTCGCGCGCCAACAGCAGCGTGCGTGGACCCGCATCCGGCGCCGACAGCAAGGCATGGACGAATGCCCGCATCAACTGCTGCAGCTGCTGCGCGGCCTGCCGCGCGCCGTTGGGTGGCGTTGCCGGCAGCGGCAATCGCTCGGCAATGGCTTGAGCGCAGCGCTGCAGTACGGCGGCATACAGTTCCTGCTTGCCACCGAAGTGATAGGGAATGGCTGACTGGCTGCAGCCGGCCATGTCCACCAGCTGGCGGGTACGCACCCCCTCCACGCCGAACGCGCTGAACAGCTGCAGCCCCGCGTGCAGCAGTCGGGCTCGGGTCTGCCCGCTGCGCGTCTCGGCCGCGCGCCGTCGTGCCGGCGTCTGCAGATGGGCGATGAACTCAGGCATCGGCCTGCATCAGCCGTGTCGAGTTTTCATTGAGCGCGGTACCCGCGTCAGCGCCGACGATGACCGTACCGCCGATGTTGGCCATGTGCCGGCCGAATGCACAGTTCGGTTCGAAGGCGAAGCACATGCCGGCCTGAAGGGGCAGTTCGCGCCCGACAGTCGGCAGCGGCGCGATGTGCGCATAGCGCGCGGCCTCCGGCAGCGCTTCGATGCCCGGTGCACGGCCGAAGCCAATCGGTCCATAGGGGTTGAGGCTGTGGACCAACGGGTGCACGTGCCAGCCACCCGCCTCCAGCAGGGGCGCTTCCATCGCGTCGACGACATCGCCGAAGGTATTGCCCACGCGCAGTGCGGACAGGCCTGCTTCGTAGCTGCTGCGTGCGACGGCAGCGGCGCGATGGATGTCGTCGTGCACCTCGCCAATGGCAACCGCGGCCTGATGCTGGGTTTCCATCAGCCCGTACAGTGCGAAGATCTCCGACAACACCAGATCACCATCGCGCAGAATGCGCGGCGGCTGCGCACGATACTGCCAGGCGGGTGGTCCCCAGCCCACATACTCGGGACCCGAGCCGAGCAACACCTCGGCGGTATAGCCCCCCAGCGAGAAACAGGTGGCGGTCACTGCGGCAACCAGTTCGGCTTCCGAAACACCGGGGCGAGCAGTGGCACGCAGCGCCTCGCTCATGGATTCACCGATCCAGGCGGCATGCGCAATCAGCGCCAGTTCCTCCTGGCTCTTTACCGAGGCGCGCTGGAAGAACGCACGATATACCGGTACGAATTCCGCGTTCGGCACCGCCGCCTGCATGCCCTGCAGGGTGCGCGCGGGCATCGCGCCGTCGAAGTAGAACGGTGGATAGGGCTCCAGCCCCAGCACGCCGATACGTGCCGTGTGCAGGCCACATTGCTGCAGCCAGCGGCCAACCTCCAGACCGGATTTTCCAACCCACAGCTGTTCGGGTGCGATCCACTGCAGGTCGCCGCGCAGGCAGGCCTGCAGGTGGTCGGCAATCATCAGCGAGGCAAAGGTGAACACCCGTGGCGGCTGGTCGCCGACGAACACCACGATCGAGCCGGGCCGGTCATTGGTGAAGTAGCAGTCCGGCGAGAACCCGGCCGGTGCGGCGGCTTCCCGGTCGCCATGCACAACCAGGGCATCGAGGCGTTCACTGGCCATGAGGTCGCGGGCCAGGGCCCAGCGGCGGTCGCGTTCCATCAGGCTGAGCGGTGCGGGCGGCGTGCGCATGAGGAGTATTCCAGGGGAAGGAGCGCGCAGGCTCGATCACGAAGTTGAATGAATCAACCGCTTGAATCGGCATTGCACGTGCGCTGCTGCGGGGGCAGCTGAAGTCGGCGATTGCGCAGCGTTGTCGATGATCATGATGGGGCCACCGTCGCTGTTGATAGGATGCGCAACAACGCCACTCGCCTGGCCACGACAGGGAAGTAGAACATGAACAGGATTGGATTGATCGCAGTGCTGGCCTGTACCGCTCCGGTCCATGCAGCCAGCCCCGTGTTGTCCGGCAGCTTCGTCCACGTTGGCTACTCGGGCAGCGACGAACAACTGCCGGCCGCGCAGTTGCCGCTGTTCCTGGATGAACTGCAGGACCTGGGCAACGACACGATCATCCTCGGTCAGGTGCGTGCCACCCGTGCCGGCGTGGGCTGCGCCAGCGGCGTGCAGGATTTCGAATGGATTGCCGGCTTTCCCGGCAAGCTCGGCACCGTGCTCGATGCGGCGGCCGCGCGCGGCATGAAGGTCGTGGTCGGCACCACCTACAGCTCGGGGCAGTGCGCCACCTTCTGGCAGGGGCAGAACGCAACGGCCGTGGCACAGGATGCCGCGCAGTCGCTGGCCCAGCTGAGCCAGCAGTACGGATCGCATCCGGCGTTCGCTGGCTGGTACATCACCGACGAGCCAGCACAGGTGCCGGCTGATCGCGCGCCGTTCTACCGTGCGATCGTGACGGCGCTCAAAGGCAGTACACCCTCGCGGCCGGTGATGGTGGCCCCCTACCTGGCGTCATCCAGCGTGGATCCGGCCAGCGTGGGCCGGGCTGCTGCACAGTTCCGTACGGCCACCGGCGTGGATGTGCAGATCTGGCAGGACGGCATCGGCGCCGCCTCGCATGCACGCCTGTTCCAGTGGGATCGCCCGGGTCATTCCACCGAGGCGTATTACGAAGCGCTGTCGGCGGCGCTGGGGGCCAGCGGCCTGTGGGCCGACATCGAACTGTTCAACCATGGCAGTCCTTTGTTCCTGGAAACCGGCAACGGATTGTCCGGTGCCTATCGCTCCGCGTCGGTGCAGCGCATCAACCAGCAGTTGTGGAGCGCGCGTTCGGCCGGCAAGCGCGTTGCCTGGCTCAACCAGTACCACATGTCCGAGGTGGTCGGCCCCGGCCAGGGCTATGCCGAATCGTCGCGGATGATGAATACCTATCGCGGGCTGTATGGGCTCGGCGCGTCCTACCTCGTCGATCCGGTGCAGACCACCTACAGCTACAGCGTGGCGCCGGATGCAAACTATCCCGACAGCACCGGGCATGAACTGTTCGATCGCCGGGTGGGGGATCCGCGCAACCCGATGGATGCCGGCTGGGTAGGCGTGCATGGCAACGCCAGCATCACCATCGACCTGGGCCAGCGCCGGCGGGTGGACTGGATCGGCCTGCATACGATGACCCGCCCGGCGTGGGGCATCGTCACGCCGACAGCTGTGGAGGTGATGTGTGCCGAGCCGGGCGCCGCTGCGGTGAAGATCGGTGTGCTGTCGGCGCCATTCACCCAGGCCGGACTGAGCGGTTCGACCGAAGAGGAATACGTGCTGGGCAACGCCGCGCCACTGGCCGCGCAGTGCCGCACGCTGGAGCTGCGGTTGGCCAATGGCAGCTGGACGTTCCTCAGTGAAATCGAGATGGCGGCCGAGCAGTAAGCGCCTCAGCGTTGGGGCGTGCCACGCAGTCGCTGCGCGAACGGCCGCTGTTCAAGCGCCTGCAGTGCCTCGCGCAGCACCTGCTCCAATGACTGTCCAAGATCGGCATCGAGGCTGCGCGCCGCGCGTGCCGTGGCCTGCCACTGCGCCTGCAGCGCCGGCAACGCCTGCAACGCGCGCGGGCTCAGCTGCAGGATGCGCTCGCGGCTGTCTTCACCGACCGCAGCGTGCAGCCAGCCGTCGCGCACCATTGCTGAAACCGTCTGGCTGAGCGCCGAATGGCTGAGCCCGCAGGCCAGTGCGAGATCCTTGATGCGGCAGGGTCCCTGCGCCATCAGCGTGCGCAGCACCGGGGTGTAGCGCGGCCGGTAGTCCAGCTTCAGGTCGCGGTAGGCCTGCTCGACCGCCGGGTCGAGCTGGTCGAGCAGGGCCCGCAGCAGTGTTCCCAGGGCGGCATGTTGGAGATCCATGGTGGTGATGATATATAAGCGCTTATATATCATCAACATGGGGTGCGGTCATGGCGGTTTCGTGGATGCTGGGTGCGCTGCTGGCGGCGTCCTGCCCGGCCCAGGAGGCGGTGCTGCAGGCGGCGGCCATGGCGATACAGGCGCAGTACCTGGACGTGGCCGAAGGCGCGCGCATTGCCGAGGCCGTGCGCGGCTGGTCCACCCAGCAGCGCTATGTGGACAGCTGCGCGGACCCCAAGGCGTTCAGCGCACGCTTGAACCAGGATCTGGACGTGTTCGATGGCCACTTCCATGTCGAGCGGGTGGATGCCCGCGCCGGCCAGGACGACTGGCTGATGGCCTGGCGCGCGGATGCGCGCAGCAATGGTGCGGGCGTGCGCGAGGTGCGGGTGCTGGAAGGCAACATCGGTTACCTGCGCCTGAGCACCTTCTATCCGCTCGATCTGGCCCGGCCGAAGCTGACCGCGGCCTTCACCCTGCTGGCCGACACCGATGGCCTGGTGCTGGACCTGCGCCAGAACGGTGGTGGCGATGACGGCAGTGCGGACCTGCTGGTGCGGACCCTGCTGGCGGCGGAAATCACCCAGGTGCAGTCACTGCAACGCCGTGGCCTGCGCAGTCCAGTACCGTTGCCACCGGCGAGCCTGGGGCTGTACCTGAAGCCGCTGGTGGTGCTGATCGACCGCCGCACCGGGTCGGCCGCCGAATTCGTCGCGTACTCGCTGCAGGCGCAGGGGCGGGCACGTGTCGTTGGTAGTCGAAGTGGCGGCGCGGCACATATGTTCGATGATCCTGTGCTGCTGCCGGATGGCTATCAGATCAGCATTCCCGACCGGCAGCCGATCAACCTCCGTACCGGAACCAACTGGGAACGCACCGGCGTCACACCTGACGCAGCAGGCGGTGACGATCCGCTGTTCGTCGCCCGCCAGCTGCTGGCCCGATCGGTATCGCCAGAATGAACGCACAATTGCAACCACGCCCTATCGCAGGCGACATGCAGCGTGCCTAGAATCGATGCATCCCGGTAGTTCCCGGGCGCTTCGAGTGAATGGACTCAATGAAGATTCTGTTGACCGGCAGTTCCGGGCGGATCGGGCGTGCGATCTTCGGCGCGCTGGCGGCGGCCCACGAAGTGGTGGGGCTGGATCGCAGCCCATTCGCCACCACCCGCATCATTGCCGATGTCACCGATCGTCAGGCCGTGATCCGGGCAGTGCAGGGCGTCGACGCGGTGATCCATACCGCCGCCCTGCACGCACCCCATGTCGGCCTGGTGCCGGATGCGGTATTCCAGCAGATCAATGTGGAGGCGACCGCACACCTGTTGCAGGCTGCCCGCGAGGCCGGTGCACGCCGCTTCGTGCTGACCAGCACCACGGCGCTGTATGGCCATGCGGTGGTGGCGGGCGGTTGCCGCTGGATCGATGAAGATACCGAGCCGCTGCCACGCACCATCTACCATCGCAGCAAGCTGCAGGCCGAGGCGTTGGCTGAAGCCGCTGCGGCGCCGGGCTTCAGCGTACGCGTGCTGCGCATGGCCCGCTGTTTCCCCGAGCCACCGGAGCGGATGGCGATGTTCCGCCTGCACCGCGGCATCGACGCGCGCGACGTGGCCAGCGCACATGCCGCGCTGCTGCACGATGAGGGTGCTGCCTTCGCACGCTACATTGCCTGCGCACCGACGCCGTTCCTGCGTGAGGATTGCCTGGAACTGGCGACCCAGCCGCGCAGGGTGCTGGCCCGCCGCGCCCCGCAGTTGCTGGCCGAGTTCGAGCGCCGTGGCTGGCCGCTGCCGCTGAGCATTGACCGCGTCTACGACAGTGCACTGATGCGCAGCACATTGGGCTGGCAGCCGCGCTTCGGCCCGGACGACGTGCTGCAGCAGTACGCGGTTGGCAGCATCGAGGTGCTGCCGCGGGCCGAATGGATCAAGGACCGCGTGGCCGAATAGGGCGGCAGCGGGGCGGGTTCCTGACCCGACCCTGAGCAGGTTCAGGAATGTGCAGATGGACCGCCTCAACCTCGTTCGCAGGCGGCCGCTAACCCGGTGCGCTTCCAGCGCCGGGCGTGTCCCGGCGGCCGGTGGCCTGCGCGACGGATCGCGCACCTGCGCGGTGCCCTCGCGGTGCCGGTCGTCCTGAACTGCCTTGCGGATCCTTCCATGCCTTCTCCCCGTTCCGCCGCTGCCCGCCGCCCGGGCAGCATCGCCCACAAGCTGATGCTGGGCACCGCTGCGATCGCGCTGCTGTGCTTCGGCCTGACTGCGTTCCTGATCTACCGCCAGGCCAGCGCCAGCCTGATCGACGCCTCGCGCCAGACCATGGCCAGCGAAGCCACCGCCGAAGCCCGCCAGGTCGCGGCCGATCTGGGCACCGCCTTTGCCAGCAACGACGCCATGGTCGAGGCCGTGCTCGCCCAGCGCGCGCGCGGCGATGTTCCGGACCGTGCCAGCCTGGCTGCTGTGCTGGGGGAGCAGCTGCGCACCCACCCCGAGTGGCTGGGCAAGAGCACCATGTGGGAGGCCGACGCCTTCGATGGCAAGGATGCCGAGTACGTCAACACTGAAGCGCACGATGCCACCGGTCGTTACATGAGCTACTGGGCCTGGCACGATGGCAGGCCGCAGCAGTCGACGATGACCGACTACACCGAGACGGCCAGTGGCTCCGGTGACTGGTACATGGTGCCCAGCCGCGACAAGCTGGCGAAGGTAAGCGAGCCCTATGCCTACGACATCGGTGGCCAGCAGGTGCTGATGAGCACGTTGAGCACGCCGATCATCGAAAACGGCCGGTTCCTCGGTGTATTCACTGTGGACTTCTCGCTGGCGGCGCTGCAGAAGCACCTGGCCACGCTGAAGCCGATGGGCGCCGGGCGCGTCGAACTGCTCTCGCCGAATGGCGTGGTGCTGGCCTCGGCCAATGCCGCCGAAATCGGCAAGCCACGTGGCGACGCATTGACCCGCAGCATGCTGGCAGACATCGCCGCCGACCGCCGGTTCGAAGCCTTCACTCCGGATGCCGCCGGCAACGTGCGCGTATACGTGCCGCTGCGTGTGGGCGATGCGCCGCAGCGCTTTGCACTGGGTGTGGTGATGCCGCACGCGGTGATCGTGGCCGAGGCGCGCCAGCTGCTGTGGCTGACCCTGCTGGTTGGTGTGGTGGCCGCGCTGACGCTGAGTGCCGGTGTCTATGTGCTGCTGCGCCGGTTGGCGATCCGCCCACTGGCCGAAGCCGTGCGCGTGGCCGGCGACGTCGCCGCGGGCAAGCTGGACAGCACCCTGCCGGCACGCAGCAACGACGAAGTGGGCCGCCTGCTGGACGCGATGCAGGGCATGCGGGGGCAGCTGCAGTCGGTGATGGCGGCGCAGGCGGAAATGGCGCGTCGCCATGACGCCGGTGAAATCAGCTACCGCATGGACGCCACGGCGTTCCCGGGTGAGTACGGTCGGATGGTGGCTGACAGCAACCAGCTGGTGGCCTCCAGCAACGCCGTCACCCAGCGCCTGGTCGACGTGATGCAACGCTATGCGGTGGGTGACCTGAGCGTGGACATGGAAGCGCTGCCGGGCGAGAAGGCAGTGTTCACCGCTGCAATGGCCACCACCAAGAGCAACCTGGCGGCGATCAACGATCAGATCCAGCAGCTGGCCGCTGCCGCCGCCGCCGGCGATTTTGCGGTGCGCGGCGACACGCTGCGTTTCGACCACGACTTCCGCCGCATGGTGGAAACCCTCAACACCATGATGCAGGTCAGCGACCACAACCTGGCCGAGCTGTCGACACTGCTGCGCGCGATTGCCGCAGGCGACCTCAGCGCGCGCATGCAGGGCGACTTCCACGGCGTGTTCGCGGTGATGCGCGACGATGCCAACAGCACCGTGCAGCAGCTGACCCAGATCGTTGGCCAGATCCAGCAGTCGGCGGCCAGCATCCGCCTGGCGGCGGGTGAGATTGCCGCGGGCAACAGTGACCTGTCGCGCCGCACCGAGCAGCAGGCGGCGAACCTGGAAGAGACCGCGGCCTCGATGGAAGAGCTGACCTCCACGGTGCGCCAGAATGCCGACCACGCGCTGCAGGCCAACACCCTGGCCGGCTCCGCAGCGGGCGTGGCCAGCGAAGGCGGGCAGGTGGTCAGCCAGGTGGTGCAGACCATGGAACAGATCGAGGCCTCCTCGCAGCGCATTGCCGAGATCATTTCGGTAATCGATGGCATCGCGTTCCAGACCAACATCCTGGCGTTGAACGCGGCGGTGGAAGCGGCGCGTGCCGGCGAACAGGGCCGCGGATTCGCCGTGGTCGCCAGCGAAGTGCGTGCGCTGGCCCAGCGCTCGGCAGCTGCGGCCAAGGAGATCAAGGAGCTGATCGACGCTTCGGTGGCGCAGGTCGGCGC
This sequence comes from Stenotrophomonas sp. 71799_Sma, assembly GCF_056482505.1. Taxonomy (NCBI): domain Bacteria; kingdom Pseudomonadati; phylum Pseudomonadota; class Gammaproteobacteria; order Lysobacterales; family Lysobacteraceae; genus Stenotrophomonas; species Stenotrophomonas sp. 71799_Sma. The sequence goes on along the minus strand of NZ_CM151202.1, from coordinate 4,307,158 downwards.
CGGTGCACAGCTGGTGCACGGCGCGGGCCGCACCATGCAGGAAATCGTCGGCCAGGTCGGTCGAGTGAACGAGATCATGGCCGAGATCTCGGCAGCCTCGCGCGAGCAGTCGGCGGGCATCGAGCAGGTCAACCAGACCGTGGTGCAGATGGACGAGACCACCCAGCAGAACGCCGCGCTGGTGGAAGAAGCCAGTGCCGCTGCGCGCGCAATGGAAGAACAGGCCGAGCAGCTGGCGGTGGCGGTCTCGCGCTTCCGCCTGCAGGCCGAGCCGGTGGCTACGGTCCGCCGCGCGGCCTGATCCTGTTGCGCGCACATGAAGACGCCCGGCCAAGGCCGGGCGTCTTCATTTCTGCTTGATGCTATGCCAGGCCGGAGTGCGGCGGCAGCATCGCGTCAGAACATGCCTTCGAAGGGATTCCAGCTGGCTTTGCCCTTCACCTGCTCCAGGTAGTAGCTGTAGTTGGTGCTGGCGGCAACCAGGAAGTTCATGGCGATGAACAGCGGGCGCGCGATGATGTCCGGCAGGAACAGGGACACGATGCCCAGCACGAGGCCGATGCCGATCACCACCAGCGCCTTGCGCCACATGCCCAGAATGAACAGGTAGATGAAGCCGAAGAAGAAGGCGAAGAAGTTGATGTTGATCTTGAGGCGGTCGCCGAAGGACAGCGCCTTCCAGGCTTCCTTGAAGCGCGGCTCCTTCGGAGCGCCGTGCTGCTGGAAGAAATTGAAGCGGAACTGCCACTTCGGGCTGAAGCGGGAGAGGTCGACGGCGTTCATTGACGATTACGTCCTTGTAGGAAAACGGTTACATGATACGAGGCCGACGGTTCAGGAAACTACCCTCAACCGTCAAAAATGTGACGCGCCCGGCATGTGCAGGCCTGCGGCGGGGCGCCGCACCGTCACCCATCCGCCTTGTTTTTAGGATAGGGTGCGCAGTTCCGCTGCCGCCCCAGCTGAACCCGGGCGGCGGCGGGATGTCCATGGAGGTTGCATGACCACACCTGCTATACCGGAAAACGCACCGGGACCGGTGCTCCTGCCGACACCTGAAGTGGTGCAGGCACAACAACTGCTCGCACGCCAGCAACTGGCGGTAGCGATGGACCGTGCACGCACGGCCGCTACGCAGAACGCGGCCGCGGCCGCGCTGGAAAGCGAGTAATCCGCAACACCGCCGATCGCGCTGGCGTGCTGCCAGCGCGATCGCGGCGCGCGCAGCCGGTCAGAACCGCGCGGTCATGCTCATGAAGTAGCTGCGCCCGGCCACGAAGTAGTCGGTGGAGCCTTCCGCATACAGCTTCTTGTCGGCCAGGTTGCTGACGCCGCCGCGCAGGGTCAGTACCTCGTTGACGTTCCAGGCTGCGGTCAGGTCATACAGGGTGTAGGCCTTGAGGAAGGTCGTGGCGGTACCGGTCTGCTTGCCGGTGTACTGCGCCGACAGGCTGCTGGAAAACACCGTGTTGGGCGTCCAGTCCAGCGACGAATAGCCGGAAAACTCCGGCGTATCGATCAGGTTCCTGCCGGTGGTCAGGTTCTTGGCTTCCTTCATCCAGGTGGCCGAGGTGCGCCAGCGCCACTGCTCGCCGAAGCGGACATTGAAGTTGCCTTCCATGCCACTGGTGCGCGCGCGCTGCACGTTGCTCATGCGCGTCCACCAGATGCCGTTGAACTTGCCCAGGGGCGCGTACTCGATCTTGTTCTTGAAGTCGGTATGGAAGTAGGTCAGGCCGGCATCGAACAGGTCATTGTCGAAGCTGATGCCGATCTCTCGGTTGGTGCTGGTTTCAGGGTCCAGGTCCGGGTTGCCGGCCATGTAGCAGCCACCGCGGGTATAGCCCAGCGGGATCAGCGAGGTGCAGCCGCGGCCGCCGGACTGGGTGGCCGCGCTGGGCGAGTTCTCGGTCAGGCTGGGCGCGCGGAAGCCCTTGGAGACGCCACCGCGGATCGTCCACTGTTCGGCCGGGTGCCAGACCAGGTACGCACGCGGGCTGACGTGGCTGCCGAACTTCTCATGGTGGTCCAGGCGTGCGCCCAGGGTCAGCGCCAGCGTGCGGTGCAGCTTCAGTTCGTCCTCAACGAACAGTGCCCAGGTATCCACTTCCAGGTTGGAGCCGCTGACGGCATTGCCGGCATAGTCGATCGGCGCGCGGCCGATGGTATCGGTGTTGGTCAGTTCCTGGCGCTTCCACTGACCACCGACGGCGAACTGGTGTTCAACGCCCAGGGTGAAGGGCGTGGTCAGGCTGCCTTCGATGATCGTATCGGTCGCCTCGGAGCGGCCGGTGGCGCCGATGTCGTTCTTGTACTCGGTCCAGTACGCGCTGAGCTTCGAGTTGCCGAAGCTCCACTTGCCATCGTGGTTGAGCGCCAGCGAGCTGCGCTTGAGTTCGCTGGCACCCCAGGCGCCTTCGTCCTGCTTTTCCAGCGACGCGTCGATGAAGGCCTGCTGCACGCCGTGGCCGGCTTCCAGCGACAGTTCCTGCGCATCGCTGAGCTTCCACTGCAGCAGCGCGTCGACATTGCGGTCCTTCTCGCCGGCGTAGGCATTGCCATAGACACCACCGTTGGAGCGGTCCGAGTCGCGGCGCATGCTGTTGGCACCGATGCGCAGGCCGAAGCGCTCGCCGAGCGGGCCGGAGAACGTCGCACCGATCTGCTGGGTATCACCGCGCTTGCCATCACCCGGGCGGGTATAGCTGTGGGTGGCGCTGCCGTTCCAGTCATCACCGATGCGCTTGGTGATGATGTTGATCACGCCGCCCATGGCGTCGGAGCCGTACAGCGACGACATTGGTCCGCGCACCACCTCGATCCGTTCGATCTGGTCGGGCGAGATCCAGTTCAGATCCTGGCGGCCGAGGTCGGGACGGTAGTTGGTCGAGGCCGAGCTGCCCATGCGCTTGCCGTCCACCAGCACCAGCGTGTAATTGGACGGCATGCCACGCAGCTTGATCTTGGACTGCTCGCCGACCGCGCTGAGGCCACCGGTCACGCCCGGCACGCGGCTGAGCAGGGTGGCCAGGTCGTGCACCGGCTGGCGCTCGATGTCCTCACGGCTGATCACGCTGATGCTGGCCGGTGCATCCTTGATCCATTGCTGGTTGCCCGAGGCGGTGACCACCACGGTATCCAGATCCTTGGTGGAGGCATCGGCGCTGGCCTCTGCGGCGGCCAGGCCGGGCAGGGCCAGCAGGCAGGCGGTGGCCAGAGCGCAGGCCAAGCGGGTGCGCGGCAGGCGCGCGGAAGGGGTACGGAACGACAGGGACATGACGGCTTCCATCGGAGGAGGGGGACCCGGTGGAAGCAGCAGGCGCACGCAGACAGCAGGCAGCCCCCTTCCATGGGTCGTTGGGCGCTGGGTTGGAACCGGCGCAGCTGGGTGGGTCTCGGCCGTGCGGAAGACGGTGACCTGCCTGGTTAATGAAATGATAACCGTTCGCGTTTGTTACGATCCAGTACCTGGGGCGACCAAGTGACATCCGTTCCCCTGCCCCGGCACTCGCCTGCTGTTTGCTGAATGGGGATAAATCCCGGCGTAGACCTTCGCACTCGGCTTACATCCGGCGCCCTAGACTGAGCCGCATTTTCGATTCCGCCCCGTTGGAGATCGTGTGGGTTCCGGTAGTGACAGACAGCGACTGCGTGGCGTGACGCCGACGCAGCCAGGACAAGTGCGGGCGCCGGGAAAGCGCGCCGGGAACCTTGGTGCATGCAGCCCGGCCGGGATGGCCGGCCGTGCCGACTGCGCGGAGTAGGCGGCAATGGAGGTGCAGACCATCCATGCGGAAGCAGATACGTCCCGGCTTGATGCCGGCTGGACGCTGCTGCCGGCCGAATCGCCGTTGCAGATGCCCGAGCAGACCCTGCGCGAAGGCCAACTGAAGGTTCGCCGCCACCGCACCTCGCCGCGGCTGATCGGCCTGCGCCGGTTCTATATCTTCGGCGGCACGCTGGCGATGACCGCCATCGCTACCCGGATGATGTGGCGGGTGCTGTCGGCCAATGGCATCAGCGTGCTCGAGGCCTGCCTGCTGGTGCTGTTTGTCGGCCTGTTCGCCTGGATCGCGCTGTCTTTCGCCAGCGCCGTGGCCGGCTTCCTGACTGCCGTGTTCGACCGGGGGTATCGCCTCGGCATCGACCCGGACAAGCCACTGCCGACAGTGCACAGCCCCACCGCGCTGCTGATGCCGACCTACAACGAAGATCCGCGCCGGCTGCTGGCCGGCCTGCAGGCGATCTACGAGTCGGTGGCCGCCACCGGCCAGCTCGACCGGTTCGACTTTTTCGTGCTCAGTGATACCCGGCGCGAAGACATCGCACGGGCCGAGGAGCAGGTGTTCGCCGAACTGCGCGAGCGCGTGCCCGATGGCCAGGCGCGGCTGTTCTACCGCCGCCGTGGCGACAACAGCGGGCGCAAGGCCGGCAACATCGCCGACTGGGTCCGGCGCTTCGGCGGCGCCTACCCGCAGATGCTGATCCTCGACGCCGACAGCCTGATGACCGGCGACAGCATCGTGCGCCTGGTCGCGGGCATGGAGCACAACGCCGACGTCGGCCTGATCCAGACCCTGCCGTCGGTGATCGGTGGCCGCACTCTGTTCGCGCGCATGCAGCAGTTCGGTGGCCGCGTGTACGGGCCGGTGATCGCACGCGGCGTGGCCTGGTGGCACGGTGCCGAGAGCAATTACTGGGGCCACAATGCCATCATCCGCACCCGCGCCTTCGCCGATCAGGCCGGGCTGCCGGCGCTGCCGGGGCGCAAGCCGTTCGGTGGCCACGTGCTCAGCCATGACTTCGTCGAAGCGGCGCTGATGCGTCGTGGCGGCTGGGCCGCGCACATGGTGCCGTACCTGGGCGGCAGCTATGAAGAAGGTCCGCCGACCCTGACCGACCTGCTGGTGCGCGACCGCCGCTGGTGCCAGGGCAACCTGCAGCACGGCAAGGTGGTCGGCAGCCGTGGCCTGCACTGGATCAGCCGCATGCACATGCTGATCGGCATCGGTCATTACTTCACCGCGCCGATGTGGGCGATGCTGATGCTGATCGGCATCGCCATCCCGTTGTTCCAGGAAGGCATCGATTTCAACGCGCTGCTGCACCTGTCGCCCAGCGTGTACTGGCGGGCCCAGGACGAGGAACAGGTGGTGCGCCTGTTCGCGGCGACCATGGCGGTGCTGCTGCTGCCCAAGGTGCTGGGTTACCTGGCGATGCTGCTGGACCCGGTCGACCGCCGCGGGTGTGGCGGTGCCCTGCGCGCGTTCGTCTCGATGCTGGTGGAAACCGTATTGGCCGCGCTGATGGCGCCGGTGGTGATGTACGTGCAGTCGCGCGGCGTGGCCGAAGTGCTGTCCGGCCGCGATTCGGGGTGGGACGCGCAGCAGCGTGACGATGGTGGCATTTCGTGGCTGGCGCTGATCCGTGGCTACGGTGGGCTGGGGGTGTTCGGCGCCTTCATGGGCATGCTGGCCTGGGCGGTGTCGCCATCGCTGGCCGCGTGGATGGCGCCGGTGGTGATCGGCATGGTGCTGGCGGTACCGGTGGTGGCACTGACGTCTTCGCGTGGCCCCGGCGCCTTCCTGCACCGTCTTGGCCTGCTTGATATCCCCGAGGAGAACATCCCGCCGCCGGTGCTGGTACGCGCCGCGCAGCTGCGCCGGGAAGCGGCCGAACAACCGCCGCTGTACTGATCGTCCCGCGGCAGCGGCATAATGCGGCTCGAACTTGAAGGAGCCGCATCATGCTGCAAACGGTGGAACAGGAGACCGGCGCCTCGCCGCAGTGGTCGGTGATCTGGCTGCACGGCCTCGGTGCCGATGGCCACGACTTCGCGCCGATCGTGCCGGAGCTGGTGCGTCCGCATTGGCCGGCGCTGCGCTTCGTGTTCCCGCATGCACCGGTGCGGCCGATCACGATCAACAACGGCGTGCCGATGCGCGGCTGGTACGACATCGTCGGCATGGATTTCCGTTCGCGCGCCGACATGGTGGGCGTGCAGGAATCGGTGGTGCAGCTGGATGCGCTGATCGCGCGCGAGATCGAGCGTGGCATCGCGCCGGAGAAGATCTTCCTGGCCGGTTTCTCGCAGGGGGGCGCGATCATCCTGACCGCCGCGCTGTCACGCACTGCGCCGCTGGCCGGCCTGATCGCGCTGTCCACCTACCTGCCCGAAGCCGACGGCGCAAAGCGCGCTGAAGGCGCCGTGCAGGTGCCGGTGTTCATGGCCCACGGCAGCAGCGATCCGGTGATTCCGCAGGCGGTGGCCGCACACAGTGCGCAGGCACTGCAGGCGCTGGGCCTGGAGGTGGAATGGCACAGTTACCCGATGGCCCACCAGGTCTGCGCCGAAGAGATCCAGGCGCTGGGTGACTGGTTGCAGGAACGCCTGGGCGCTGCCTGACCCATGCCGCCGGCCAGCGCCCCGCCCTGGATGCCGGAACTGTGCCGCCTGCCGCGGCTGGCGGCGATGCTCGGCCTGGCCGAACTGGTGGTGGTGGTGCTGGCCCTGGCCCCGGATGGCAGCCGCCACTGGACTGTGGGCGAACTGCTGTCGGCCAGTGGTTTCGCGTTGTGGCTGGCGCTGGCCGTAACGGCCAGCCTGTGCCTGCTGCGGAACGCGTTGTCGAGGTTGCCACAGGTTCTGGGGGCGGTCTCGGCCATCGCACTGGCGACGCTGATCGCGGTGGTCTGCGCGGGCATCGTGCATGCCCTGTACGCGGTGCTTGGCGACAGCTTCGCCCGCGGCATCAGCTTCTGGCGCTTCACGCTGGGCAGCGCGGCGACGACGGCGCTGATCACTGCCTTGGCCCTGCGCTACTTCTATGTGAGTGATCGCTGGGCCGCGCAGGTACAGGCCAACGCACGCGCACAGGCCGATGCCCTGCAGGCGCGGATCCGCCCGCACTTCCTGTTCAACAGCATGAACCTGATCGCCAGCCTGCTGCATCGCGACCCGGTCGTGGCCGAGCGTGCGGTGCTGGACCTGTCCGATCTGTTCCGTGCCGCGCTGGGGGCGGGCGAGGGTGATTCCACCCTGCGTGACGAATGCGAGCTGGCCGAGCGCTACCTGTCGATCGAATCACTGCGCCTGGGCGAGCGCCTGCAGGTGCGCTGGCAGCGCGACGAACCGCTGCCCTGGGATCTTCCCCTGCCTCGCCTGGTACTGCAGCCGCTGGTGGAGAACGCCGTGCTGCATGGCATCTCGCGGCTGCCCGAGGGTGGCACCATCGAGTTGCAGCTGATGCGCGAGGGTAATGAACTGCAGATCTGCGTGCGCAATCCGGCGCCCGACCCGCAGGCCCCCGGGCTGGCCCTGGCGCGCGGTGCCGGCCATGCCCAGCACAGCATCGGCCATCGGCTGGCCTGGCGCTTCGGCAGCGCCGCGCGGATGACGGCTGGCTGGAGCGAGGGCTACTATGCCTGCCAGGTGACAGTGCCGATCCAGTGAGGGAGCGATCGTGAGGGTAGTCATCGCCGATGACGAACCGCTGGCGCGTGAGCGCCTGCGCAGCCTGCTGGCAGCGCAGGACGGCGTGGATGTAGTGGCCGAGGCCGGCAACGGCGAGCAGGCCCTGCACGCGTGCGCGGAACTGCAGCCGGACCTGGTCCTGCTGGATATCGCGATGCCCGGGCTGGATGGCCTGGAAGCCGCCCGCCACCTGGCCAGCTTCGAGCCACGGCCGGCGGTGGTGTTCTGCACCGCTTACGATGCGCATGCGCTGTCGGCGTTCGAGGCGGCCGCGATTGATTACCTGATGAAGCCGGTACGTGCCGAGCGTCTGGCCGCGGCCATCGCGCGCGCGCGCACGTTCCTGGCCGGCCGCGATGGCCAGCCACAGGACCACCGCGGGCAGCAGGCGCGCAGCATGCTGTGCGCGCGCCTGCGCGGCAGCCTGCGCTTGATTCCGCTGGACGACATCCATTACCTGCAGGCCGAAGAGAAGTACGTGGTGGTGCACCACGCGCGCGGCGAGGACCTGATCGAAGAGTCGCTGAAGTCGCTGGAAGAAGAGTTCGCCAGCCGCTTCATCCGCATCCATCGCAACTGCCTGGTGGCACGCCATGAGCTGGTGGAGCTGCGTCGTGGCACGGGTGGGCAGGTGCAGGCGATGTTGCGCCATGGCAAGCAACCGCTGGAAGTCAGCCGCCGCTGCGTGGCGACGCTGAAGCAGGAACTGCGGCATCTGTGAGTGTTCCGCGCGGCCTGCGGCCGCGACTGCTTACGAGCAACGTCTGAAGCAACAGCAACAGCAACAGCGGGTCATGGCTCGGTGTTTCTACGTGCTGGGTGAGGCGGGATGGGCGGGCGGGACACGCCGTAAACCCATCCATGGGGTCTCGATGGCGCCATCCATGGCGCCAACGGTCCCGCCCGCCCATCCCGCCTCACCCTCGCGAATTTCCCGGTGACGGACAGCAAAAGCGTTGGTGTTATCGGGTGGGGAGAGAAATGTAGAGTCGAGCCATGCTCGACTCAGAGCGAAGCGACCCGCTGTTGCTCTGCTCTTCTTTTGATCTTCCGTGGCTGGCGGGCACGGAAACTGTCAGAGGCCGGGCGGGGTGGGTTCGCGGGGGTGTCCGCGGCATGGATGCCGCGGCCAAGCCTCCATGGACGGATTCACGGCGTCCCCCGCGAACCCACCCCGTCCGGCCAAGCGCGATAGATCCAGCTGACGCACCAGCCACGAGGGGCTCCGCCGTTGGCCGTATCCCGCCGATAGGCGCGATAATGACCGGATGGAAACCGTCCGCATCGCCACCCGCAAGAGCCCGCTCGCCCTCTGGCAGAGCGAACACGTCGCCGATCGCCTGCGCCAGGCCCACCCCGGCCTGCATGTGGAACTGGTGCCGATGAGCACCCGCGGTGACGAGGTGCTGGACCGCTCGCTGGCCGCCATCGGTGGCAAGGGCCTGTTCCTGAAGGAACTGGAGCTGGCCATGCTGCGTGGCGAGGCCGACTGCGCCGTGCATTCGCTGAAGGATGTGCCGATGGAACTGGATGAACCCTTCGCGCTGCCGGCGATGCTGACCCGCCACGATCCGGCCGATGGTTTCGTCTCCAACCTGTACGCCTCGCTGGATGCGCTGCCGATCGGTGCGCGGGTTGGCACCTCGTCGCTGCGCCGCCAGGCCCAGCTGCGCGCGCTGCGCCCGGACCTGGAACTGCTGGACCTGCGCGGCAACGTCAACACCCGCCTGGCCAAGCTCGACAACGGTGGCTACGACGCCATCGTGCTGGCCGTGGCCGGCCTGGAGCGTCTGGGCCTGGGCGCGCGCATCGTCGCGCGCCTGCAACCGCCGCAGTGGCTGCCGGCCCCGGCGCAGGGCGCGGTGGCGGTGGAGTGCGACGGTGGCAATGCGCGCCTGATGGCGCTGTTTGCGGGCTTGGATGACACGGAAACGCGCGCCTGCGTGGAAGCCGAGCGGGCGATGAACCGTGCGTTGCATGGCAGCTGCCACGTGCCGGTGGCGGCGATCGCGCAGTGGCAGGGCACCGACCTGCACCTGCAGGGCCTGGTCGGTAGTGCCAGTGATGGTCGTGCGGTGCGTGCCGAGGCCGTAGGGCCGGCCAGCGACCCGGAAGCACTGGGCCAGCGCGTGGCGACGATGCTGCTGGATGCCGGTGCCGGCGAGCTGCTGAACGTCTGAGCATTGCAGGTAGTGCCGGCCGCTGGCCGGCAACCTCGCGCCCCCGGTTGAATGCAGTTGCCGGCCAGCGGCCGGCACTACCGAAAGAAGAACGGGCGCCTTCGGCGCCCGTTTCTTATTTGAATTTGTAGACCACGTTCATCGTGGTCAGCGTATCGGTCTTGCGCTTGTCCTCGGCCACATCACTGTTGTAACGCGCCTGCCAGCCGGCCTTCAGCGCCAGATGTTCGTTCATGCTCACCGAAACACCGAAGTCGTTCTGGCCGAAGGTGTTGTAGGAACCCGACTCGACAAGCAGGGTGTTGACCAGGTCGGTGTTGTCGGTCAGCGAGTACTTCATGTCGAACAGGCCGCGGCCGATCATGCCGGTGCGGGTGCGGTCGTCCTCGGTGCTGTGGGTGCGGCGCACACCGGGGCCGATCTGCGCGTCGAACGAGAAACGCTCGGTGTTCCACAGGCGGGTGCCGTAACCCAGACCGAACGAGCTCTGGCGGTCGTAGGTGGCGAAGTCATCGCGCTCGGTACGCACCGTGGCCGTCAGCTGGCGGTGCTCGCCCAGCTGCAGCGCGCTGCCGGCACTGCCGGTATAACGGTTGGCGGTGGTGTTGTTGCGGCGGCTGGTGGAGCCGTCGTCGCGGGTCTCGATCACCTTGGAGCTGGAGCGCAGGCCAGCCAGGTCCATGCTGTGCACCCAGTCGCCATCGGTGTAGCGCAGGCGCAGGCGGCCGTTGAAGCTCTCGGTGCTGCTGTTGCCGCGTGCCGAAGCGAAACCGAGCTCGCCGCCACTGCCGCTCCACGGCGAGGACATCGCCGCCAGTTCGGAGGCATCCTGCGCATACGCGAGCGGTGCGCACAGCAGCAGGGGGATCAGCAGGGACACGCGCAGGGACATCGGGGCTTCTCCGAAGCGGTTGACAGCCGGTGATGATACTGGAAGCGTGATGGCGGTCCGAATCGATCCAAACGGTTTCTTCAGCAGGCGTTGCCGCGATCGCCTATTCAGGGCAGATCGACGCGCAATGCCGGGTCGTTGAAGCGCGAATAGCGCAGGCGCAGCTGGAAGCTGCGGCCATTGCTGCTGCCGCTGCGTACGATCTGCCGCGGCAGGCCCTGCGCGTCCACCCAGTACTCCAGGCGTTCGCCGGGCTGCGCGCCACGCAGGCGGTAGTGACGCGTCTCGACCCCGTCCAGCGACTGGCTGCCCAGGTCTTCGGCCTGCAGATCGGCGGGCAGGGCATCGGCCGGCAGCGGGTTGCGCCATTGCTCGAGCAGGCCCGGCGGGGTCGGCACCTGCCGGATCGCGTCGTCGGCCTGCAGGAACATGGTGTCGCCGATGATCGTCTGCGGACCGGCCGGGGTCTGCACCCGGAAGCGGTCGGGGGCGACGAAGTCCATGGCGCTGCGCACCGGCTGTGGCGCGCCCAGCACCTCCAGTTCGGCGTGGAAGCTGCGCAGGGCCGAGAAGCGCTGGCTGGCGCCCAGCACCGCCAGCGCCGGATCCGCCGCAGGCACGGGCGCTTCGGTGCTGGCCGGGGCGGGCGCGCGATCACAGGCGGCCAGCAGCAGGCAGGCCAGCAGGGACAGGGCAGGCAACCGGCGCATCGGGTGTTCCAGAGGGGTGGGGGCGACCACGATAGCCCAAACGTCCCACACAAGACCCGCGACTCGGACATAATCGGGGGTATGGACCGATACGAACGCATCACCGCCCTGCATCGTCTGCTCAAGTCCGCACGCTATCCGGTGACGGTGGCGACCCTGCAGGACAAGCTCGGTTGCTCCCGTGCCACCGTCTACCGCGATCTGGCCTTCCTGCGCGATGCGCTGATGGCACCGATCGAGGGCGACGGCGAAGCCGGCTTCCGTTACCAGGCCGACGAGAGCGACCGCTTCGAGCTGCCCGGCCTGTGGCTGAGTTCGGAGGAACTGCACGCCCTGCTGGCCTCGCAGCACCTGCTGGCGCGGACCGGCGGCGGCGTGCTGTCCTCGGTGCTGGCACCGCTGCAGCAGCGCATCGAGAGCCTGCTGGCGGCCCAGGCTGGCGTTTCCAGCTGGCCGGTGGACCGGGTGCGGGTGATTCCGCACCGTGGCCGCAAGTTCGATGAAGGCAGCTTCCGCAGCGTGGCTTCGGCGGTGCTGGAGCGCCGCCAGCTGGCGTTCGAGTACCGCGCCCGTTCCACCGACGAGCCGACCAAGCGCACCGTTTCGCCGCAGCGCCTGACCCACTATCGCGACAACTGGTACCTGGATGCCTGGGACCATGACCGCGAGGCGCTGCGCAGCTTTGCCGTGGATCGCATCCACAAGGCGCGGGTGATCGACAGCACCGCCCGCGACGTGGCCGACAGCGAGCTGGACGAGCAGCTCGGGGCCAGCTACGGCATCTTCTCCGGTGCGCCGAAGGGCTGGGCGACCATCCTGTTCAGCGCCAAGGCCGCCCGCTGGGTGGCCGACGAGCACTGGCATTCCAAGCAGCAGGGCCGCTTCCTGGCCGATGGCCGCTATGAACTGAAGGTGCCGTACAGCGTCTCGCGCGAGCTGCTGATGGACGTGCTGCACTACGGCTCGGATGCCGAGATCGTCGAACCGGTGATGCTGCGCGAGCAGGCCAAGGCGCTGCTTGAGCTCGCCCTGAGCAACTACGACAACTCCTGACACTCCCCCCGAGAACCCTTCCGCCCATGAAGAAGACCCTGTTGCTGCCCCTGCTCGCCGCTGCGCTGGCCCTGACCGCCTGCGGCAAGTCCGGCGAGCCCTCGCAGAAGCTGGTGGTGGCCGCCACGGCCGTGCCGCATGCCGAGATCCTTGAAGTGGTCAAGCCCATCCTCAAGCAGGAAGGCGTGGACCTGGACGTGCGCGTGTTCAACGACTACGTGCAGCCCAACGACCAGCTGGTGCAGAAGCAGGTAGACGCCAACTACTTCCAGACCGAGCCGTATCTGGATGCCTACAACCGCGATCGCAAGACCGATCTGGTGAAGGTGATCGGCGTGCACATCGAGCCGTTCGGTGCGTACTCGCGCAAGATCAAGTCGCTGGCCGAGCTGCGCGAAGGTGCCGACGTGGTGATCCCGAACGACCCGAGCAACAACAGCCGTGCACTGATCCTGCTGCACAAGGCCGGTGTGATCGAGCTGAAGGATCCGACCAACGCGCTGTCGACCCAGCGCGACATCACTGCAAACCCGAAGAACCTGAAGTTCCGCGAGCTGGACTCGGCGATGCTGCCGCGCGTGCTGGACCAGGTCGACCTGGCCCTGATCAACACCAACTACGCACTGGATGCGGGCCTCAACCCGACCAAGGATGCACTGGCGATCGAGAGCAAGGACTCGCCGTACGTGAACTTCCTGGTCGCACGCCCGGACAACAAGGACGACGCCCGCGTGCAGAAGCTGGCCAAGGCCCTGACCAGCCCGCAGGTGAAGGCCTTCATCGAGACCAAGTACAAGGGCGCGGTGCTGCCGGCGTTCTGACGGCCGCTGGCCATGTGGTAGTGCCGGCCGCTGGCCGGCAATCTCCAGGCGCCCCCAAACATCATAGGGTTGCCGGCCAGCGGCCGGCACTACCGTCAGTCGACGTGGAAGGCGAGGGTGGCCGCCACGGCCTGCTGCCATCCCGCATACAGCTTCTCGCGCCGCGCCACCTCCATCTGTGGCTCGAAGCGCCGGTCCAGGCCCCATTGCGTGGCGATCTGTTCGCGGCTGGTCCAGAACCCCACCGCCAGGCCGGCCAGGTAGGCCGCACCCAGTGCGGTGGTCTCGGTCAGCCGCGGCCGCAGCAGTGGCACGCCAAGGATGTCGGCCTGGAATCCGGCCAGGAAGTCGTTGCCGATCGCACCGCCATCGGCGCGCAGCTCGGTCAGCGCGATACCGGCATCGGACTGCATCGCATCGAGCACGTCGCGGGTCTGGTAGGCCATCGCCTCCAGCGCGGCACGCACGAAGTGCGCTTTGCGGGTGCCACGGGTCAGGCCGAACATCGCGCCGCGCACATCACTGCGCCAATAGGGCGCACCGAGGCCGACAAATGCTGGTACCAGGTAAGCACCGCCACTGTCGGGCACCTGCGTGGCCAGCGCCTGGCTGTCGCTGGCGCGTTCGATCATGCGCAACCCATCGCGCAGCCACTGCACCACCGAGCCGGCGATGAAGATCGAACCTTCGAGTGCATATTCCACGCGCCCGTTCAGGCCCCAGGCGATGGTGGTCAGCAGGCCATTGCGCGAACGTACCGCCTGCGCGCCGGTGTGCATCAGCATGAAACAGCCGGTGCCATAGGTGTTCTTGACCATGCCCGGCTGGAAGCAGGCCTGGCCGAACAGCGCCGCCTGCTGGTCACCGGCGATGCCGGCGATCGGGATCGGGTGATCGAAGAAGAACTGCGGCCGGGTATGCGCGTACACCGCGCTGGAATCGCGCACCTGCGGCAGCATCGCGCGCGGGATGTCCAGCAGCGCCAGCAGGTCGTCATCCCAGTCCAACGTGTGGATGTTGAACAGCAGCGTGCGCGCCGCGTTGCTGTAGTCGGTCACATGCGCCTGGCCACCACTGAGGTTCCAGACCAGCCAGCTGTCGATGGTGCCGAACAGCAGCTCGCCGCGCTCGGCACGCTGCTGCGCGCCCTCGACGTGGTCGAGGATCCAGCGCACCTTGGTGGCGGAGAAATAGGCATCGATCAGCAGGCCGGTGCGCTCGCGGATCAGCGCCTCATGCCCTTCGGACTTCAGCCGCTCGCAGATGGCGTGGCTCTGCCGCGACTGCCAGACGATGGCGTTGTGGATCGGCTGTCCGGTGGCACGGTCCCAGACCACGGTGGTTTCGCGCTGGTTGGTGATGCCCAGTGCGGCGATGTGGCGCGGGTCGATCTGCCCGCGGCTGAGCAGTTCGGTCAGCGTGGCATAGACGCTGGTGAGAATCTCGCGCGGGTCATGCTCGACCCAACCTGGCTGCGGGAAGATCTGCGCGAATTCGCGCTGCGCGCTGCCGACGATGTCGCCGGCGCGGTCGAACAGGATCGCGCGCGAACTGGTGGTGCCCTGGTCGATGGCCAGCACGTAGCGGGGCGTCATGCAGCGTCTCCGGTAGCGATGGTGTTGGTAGAGTCGAGCCTGCTCGACTGCTTTTCATGTCAGTCGAGCAAGCTCGACTCTACCGTCTATCGATCCACGCCTGCAGCCGCGCCACCTGCGCAGCATCCAGCCGCAACCCCAGCTTGCTCCGCCGCCACAGCACGTCCTCGGCGTCCCAGGCCCATTCGTGGTCGCGCAGGAAAGCCACTTCCCGCGCATGCAGGCCGCCGCCGAAGTCCTCTCCAAGATCGTCCATGCCCCGTGCACCCTGCAGAAGGGCGGCGCTGCGGCTGCCGTAGGCTTCGGCCCAACGCCGTGCGATCTCCACGGGCAACCACGGTGCCAGCGCCTGCAAGCGGGAGCGCGCCTGTGTGGCGTCACCCCAGTCGCTGCCCGGCAGCGGGTCTCCGCCTGCCGTCCAGGCCGGTCCCATCTGTGGCAGGGCAGGGCGCAGCAGGTTCAGCGTTTCCTCGGCCAGCACCCGGTAGGTGGTCAGCTTGCCGCCCAGCACGTGCAGCGCCGGCGCCGGGCTGGATTGCAGCTGAAGGCGGTAGTCGCGGCTCAGCGTTGCCGCACGCGGGTCCGGGTCGGCCAGCAGTGGCCGCACACCGGCGAACTGCCAGACCACGTCTTCCGGAGTGATCGGCTCACGCAGATAGCGGTTGGCGGCCGCGCACAGGTAGCTCACCTCGGAAGGCAGCACGCTGCAGCGCGCCGGGTCACCGCGGTAGTCGGTGTCGGTGGTGCCAATCAGCAGATGATCGTGGGTGAACGGCAGCAGGAACACCACGCGGCCATCGGGCTGCTGCAGCAGGCAGGCACGGTCAGCGGGCCAGGGGCGGCGCAGCACGATGTGGCTGCCCTGTACCAGCCGCAGCGCGGGGCCGCCGCTGCGGGCCTCCATCTGCTCCAGCAGGCCACCGGCCCATGGGCCAGCCGCATTGGCGACGGCGCGCGCGGTCACATGCTGCTGGCCATCGGCGGATTCCAGCACGGCCTGCCAACGGCCCTGCACAGGGCGCAGTTCGGTGCAGCGGCTGCGCACATGTACCTGTGCGCCACGCGAGGCAGCATCCAGGGCATTGAGCAGTACCAGACGCGCGTCATCGACCTGCGCGTCGGCGTAGCTGAAGGCCTGCCGCAGATCCGGGGAGAGCCAGGGGCCGAGCGGATCACGCTGAAGGTCCAGGGCGCGCGAGGCGGGAAATGCCGGGCTGCGTGGGCCCAGGTGGTCGTACAGCCACAGTCCCACGCGCAGCATCCAGCGTGGGCGCAGGTGCGGTTCCCACGGCAGCACGAAACGCAGCGGGCGGACCAGGTACGGTGCCTGCCGGCGTACCACTTCGCGTTCGCCCAAGGCCTTGCGTACCAGACCGAACTCGCGCTGTTCCAGGTAGCGCAGGCCACCGTGGATCAGCTTGCTGCTGGCGCTGGAGGTATGCCCAGCGAGGTCGTGCTGCTCGCACAGCAGCACGCGCAGGCCGCGGCCGCTGGCATCACGGGCGATGCCGGCACCGTTGATACCGCCACCGATCACCAGCAGGTCGACGTCGTGCATCGCGCCTCCGCATCCTGTGTGTAGAGTCGACTGTCAGTCGACTGCTCTTGCAAAAGTCGAGCAAGCTCGACTCTACGAAAGGCAGTCGAGCAAGCTCGACTCTACAGAACGCGGGTGACGGAAACGACGACGGGCCCCGAAGGGCCCGTCGCGTTACATCAGTGAAGCAGGTGCAGCCTGGATCAGAAGCGGGCGCCGATGCCGAAGCCGACGGTCCACGGATCCATCTTGGCTTCGCCGATCTTCTCGCCGCCAACCTTCACGTCCGGGCGGGCGCGCATGTAGCGGGCGTCAGCACGGGCGAACCAGGTGGAGTTGATGTTCATGTCCACGCCGACGGTGCCGATCACGCCCTTGGCATCCTTGAAGCGGATGTCGGTGTCAGCGCCGTTGCCCAGCTTCTCGTTGCTGAAGCTCGACTGGTAGTAGCCCACGCCCACGAACGGACGGAACACGTTGTCAGCCTGGCCGAAGTGGTACTGGCCGCTCAGCGCGATCGGCTGCTGCTCGACCGAGCCCAGGCGGGCGTTGTTCGGGCCCTTGAACTTGTTGTCGAACTTGTCGGCAGCGCCCCACAGTTCAACGGCCCAGTTGTCGTTGATGTAGTAGCTGAAGCTGACGGTCGGCGCCGGGCCACCATCGGTCTTCTTGACGCCGGTGATCGGGTCGTTCTTCGGTTCCAGCAGCGAGATGCCGCCAACAACGGCAAAATGCTTGCCCGAAGCGGTGTCGGTGCTGCTGCTGTCCTGGGCGAAAGCGGCCGGCGCGAAGGCGGCGGAGGTCAGCAGGGCGAGACTCAGGATACGGATGGAGCGCATGGGGGTATCTCCTAATGTTTCTTGTTTTGGGCCCCCGGTTGCGGGGCGAGCACACCGTAGTCGCCCCAACATGAATCGAATCCGACGCACGTTAAAAAATAGTTTCCCTTGTTCAGCGACTGGAGCGAAAAGCCTGTTTTCATGGGCTTTTCGGCCTTCGGCGACATTCATGCAGTTGGAGAAGATGTGAGCGAAGCAACGGTGTGCATCGGCCTGCAAGCGCAGGTGAAGGCGGATTGCAGGGTGCTGCTGCTGGGTTCGATGCCCGGCGTTGCGTCATTGCAGGAGCAGCGCTACTACGCGCATCCGCGCAATCGCTTCTGGCCTGTGCTGGCCGATATCTGTGGCTTCGATGTGGCCCTGGCGTACCCGCAACGGCTGCGCGCACTGCAGGCAGCCGGTGTGGGTCTGTGGGATGTGATCGGTCAGTGCGAGCGGCGTGGCAGCCTGGATGCCGACATCGTGCGTGGCACGGAAGTACCCAATGCGCTGCCGGCATTGATCGCTTCGCTTCCTGAGCTGGAGCTGATCGGCTGCAACGGTGCGGCATCGCTGAAGGCATTCCAGCGTTGGGTGCTGCCCGGCCTGGAGGCGCCGCCAAGGCTGCTGGCGCTGCCGTCCACCAGCCCGGCCAACGCGGCCTGGTCACTGCCGCGGCTGCGCCAGGCCTGGCAGCCGGTAGCCGACGCACTGGCGACATGAAGCGGACATCGTCCGGACAATACGCTACCGACTGGTCGCGGCCGCAACCCATGAGCAACAGCGTGTCCCGGCTGCGTGAGTACTGAAAACACCTGTAACGGTTGGCGCTGGCCCCCGCTGGCCGCACAATAGACGTTTCCCTACACCAGATTGCCGGAGTTATCCCCATGGCCGAAATCAAGGAAGCACTTGTCCCCGATATCGGTGACTACAGCGATATCCCGGTAATCGAGGTGCTTGTCGCCGTCGGCGACACGGTCAAGAAGGACCAGGGCCTGGTGACGCTGGAAAGCGACAAGGCGACCATGGAAGTGCCGTCGGCCGTCGCCGGCGTGGTCAAGGAGATCAAGGTCAAGGTCGGTGACACCCTGTCCGAGGGCAAGGTCGTGGCGCTGATCGAAGTGGCTGAAGGCGAGGCTGCCAAGCCGGCCGCTGCCGCCCCGGCACCGGCCAAGGCCGCAGCGCCGGCCGCTGCCACCCAGAGCACGCCGGCCCCGGCCGCAGCTGCGCCGGCCGCTCCGGCTGCCAGCGGTGGTGCGGTTGAAGCGCTGGTGCCGGATATCGGCGACTATTCCGGCATTCCGGTCATCGAAGTGCTGGTCGCCGTCGGCGACACGGTCAAGAAGGACCAGGGCCTGGTCACGCTGGAAAGCGACAAGGCCACCATGGAAGTGCCGTCGTCGGTGGCTGGCGTGGTCAAGGAACTGAAGGTCAAGGTCGGCGACACTCTGTCGCAGGGCAATGTGGTCGCCATCATCGAGGCCGAGGGCGCTGCCGCGCCGGCGCCGACCAAGGCAGCCGCTGCTGCCGCTCCGGCTGCCGCCGAGACCGCCACCAAGGTCGAGCCGGTCGCTGTGCCGGCGCAGCCGGACAAGCTGGCGGCCCGCGAGGTCGCCTCGGCCGGTACCCCGTCCAGCCCGCCGGTGCAGTTCAACGCCGATGGCGTGCTGCCGGCCAAGGTGCCGTATGCCACCCCGGCGGTGCGTGTGTTCGCCCGCGAACTGGGCGTGGACCTGCTGCAGATCAACGGCACCGAGAAGGGTGGCCGCATCACCAAGGGTGACGTGCAGAAGTTCGTCAGGGCCGCACTCAGCGGTGGCGTGCCGGCTGCCGGCGGTGCTGCTGTTGCTGCCGGTGGTGGCCTGAACCTGCTGCCGTGGCCGAAGGTCGACTTCAGCAAGTTCGGCGAGACCGAAGTCCAGCCGCTGTC
Organism: Stenotrophomonas sp. 71799_Sma; assembly: GCF_056482505.1. Classification (NCBI taxonomy): domain Bacteria; kingdom Pseudomonadati; phylum Pseudomonadota; class Gammaproteobacteria; order Lysobacterales; family Lysobacteraceae; genus Stenotrophomonas; species Stenotrophomonas sp. 71799_Sma. Next base: position 4,288,145 of record NZ_CM151202.1, on the reverse strand, counting down.
GCGCATCAAGAAGATCTCGGGTGCGAACCTGGCCCGCAACTGGGCCATGATCCCGCACGTCACCCAGTTCGAACAGGCCGACATTACCGACCTGGAAGGCCTGCGCGTGGCGCTGAACAAGGAAAACGAGAAGGCCGGCATCAAGCTGACCATGCTCGCCTTCCTGATCAAGGCCAGCGCCGCGGCGCTGAAGAAGTTCCCGGAGTTCAACGCCTCGCTCGATGCCAGCGGTGAAAACCTGACCCTGAAGAAGTACTTCCACATCGGCTTTGCCGCCGACACGCCGAACGGCCTGGTCGTGCCGGTCATCCGCGACGTGGACAAGAAGGGCGTGGTGCAGATCGCGCAGGAAACCGGCGAACTGGCCAAGAAGGCGCGCGACGGCAAGCTCGGCCCGGCCGACATGAGTGGCGGCTGCTTCTCGATCAGCTCGCTGGGCGGCATCGGCGGCACCGCGTTCACCCCGATCGTCAATGCACCGGAAGTGGCCATCCTCGGCGTCTCCAAGTCGTCCATCCAGCCGGTCTGGAACGGCAAGGAATTCGCACCGAAGCTGATGCTGCCGCTGTCGCTGAGCTACGACCACCGCGTCATCGATGGCGCCCTGGCCGCACGCTTCACCACGTACCTGTCGCAGGTACTGGCCGACATGCGCCGCGTGCTGCTGTAAGGCACCGCTTCGCCCCCACCGTGCGGCCGCCGCCCCTGGCGCGGCCGCGTGAACAGATGCAGTGACAGCCCGCCGGTACCGCCGCGCGGGCACGAGGAAAACCCACCATGGCCACGATTGAAGTCAAGGTTCCCGACATCGGCGATTACAGCGATGTGCCGGTGATCGAAGTGTTGGTCGCCGTCGGCGACACGGTGAAGAAGGATCAGGGTCTGGTGACCCTGGAATCGGACAAGGCCACCCTGGAAGTGCCGTCCTCGGCTGCCGGCGTGGTCAAGGAAATCAAGGTCAAGCTGGGCGACACCCTGTCCGAAGGCGCCGTGGTCGTGGTGCTGGACGCCGAAGGTGCCGCCGAAGTCCCGGCCAAGGCCGCCGCGCCGGCCCCGGCAGCGGCCGCTCCGGCCAGCAAGCCGCCGGTGACCCCGTCGCACCGCGCCCCGGCTGAACCGGCTGCGCCGAAGCCGGCGCTGTCCAGCGGCAAGCCTGCCGACATCGAATGCGAAATGGTCGTGCTGGGCTCTGGCCCGGGCGGCTACACCGCCGCTTTCCGCGCCGCCGACGTCGGCCTGGATACGGTGCTGGTCGAGCGCTACGCCAGCCTCGGCGGCGTCTGCCTCAACGTGGGCTGCATTCCGTCCAAGGCGCTGCTGCACGCTGCAGCGGTCATCGACGAAGTGGCCCACGCCGGTGATTTCGGCGTCGAGTTCGGCAAGCCGACCATTACCCTGGACAAGCTGCGCGAGTACAAGGAAAAGGTCGTCAACCAGCTGACCAAGGGCCTGGCCGGCATGGCCAAGCAGCGCAAGGTCCGCAGCGTGCAGGGCGTTGGCAAATTCGTTTCGGCCAACGAGCTGGAAATCACTGCCGCTGACGGCAGCACCCAGCTGCTGCGCTTCCAGAAGTGCATCATCGCTGCCGGTTCGCAGGCGGTGAAGCTGCCGAACTTCCCGTGGGACGACAAGCGCGTGATGGATTCCACCGACGCGCTGGAGCTGGCCGAAGTGCCGGGCTCGCTGCTGGTTGTCGGTGGCGGCATCATCGGCCTGGAAATGGCTACCGTGTACGGTGCGCTGGGCAGCAAGGTGACCGTGGTCGAGTTCATGGACCAGCTGATGCCGGGCGCCGACAAGGACCTGGTCAAGCCGCTGGCTGACCGCCTGAAGAAGCAGGGCATCGAAGTGCACCTGAAGACCAAGGCCTCGGGCGTCACCGCCGATGCCAAGGGCATCACCGTGACCTTCGACGCCGCCGAGGAAGGCCAGTCGCCGGCCCTGGCGCAGGGCACCTTCGACCGCGTGCTGGTGGCCGTGGGCCGCTCGCCGAACGGCAAGAAGATCGATGCCGAGAAGGCCGGCGTGCAGGTCACCGACCGCGGCTTCATTCCGGTCGACCGCCAGATGCGCACCAACGTGCCGCACATCTTTGCCATCGGCGACATCGTCGGCAACCCGATGCTGGCCCATAAGGCCACGCACGAGGGCAAGCTGGCTGCCGAAGTGGCTGCCGGCCACAAGAAGGAGTGGGTGGCCCGCGTGATTCCGTCGGTGGCCTACACCAACCCGGAAATCGCCTGGGTCGGCGTGACCGAGACCGAAGCCAAGGCCAAGGGCCTGAAGGTCGGCGTGGCCAAGTTCCCGTGGGCCGCCAGTGGCCGCGCGATCGGCATCGGCCGCACCGAGGGCTTCACCAAGCTGATCTTCGACGAAGAGACCCACCGCATCATCGGTGGTGCGATCGTCGGCGTGCACGCCGGTGACCTGCTGGCCGAGATCGGCCTGGCCATCGAGATGGGTGCGGAGGCGGAAGACATCGGCCACACCATCCATGCTCACCCGACGCTGAGCGAGTCGGTGGCGATGGCCTCGGAAATCTACGACGGCACGATCACCGATCTGTACATGCCGAAGAAGAAGTAAGGCGCCCGCGCCTTCGCGAACGAGAAGCCTCGGCATCTGCTGGGGTTTTTTGTTTCTCCGCTCCGGATTTTTGCGAGCGGTGGGGCCGCTGCGCGGGTGGCAGGCGTCTGGACAAATGTCCCCCGTCGTCCGCCTGCGGCGGTCGCCTCCTCCTTTACTTTGTCCAAGCGCCTGCCACCCGCGCAGCGGCTCGGCTTGCGGATAGTCGAGAGCCACAGCTTGGCCCGCCTGGATGCCTGACACGCGGGGGTAGAGGGGCTTGCGTGCGAAGTAAAGGAGGAGGTGACGGCCGCAGGCCGGTGCCGGGGGACATTCGCACACAAGCCCCTCTTCCCCCAGCGCTCGACCAACCTGCTTCTCTGCTCGACGATGCAAAGAAAAAGCGCGGCCCCGATGTTCCGGAGGCCGCGCCAGGAGAGAGTGTGCCGTGGAAGGGGCGGGGGATCAGAACACGAAGCTGACGCCGGCCACCGGGCCCTTGAATTCCTGCTTCAGGCCGATGGTGCCGTCGCTGCCCTTCTTGTCCGCGTCGAGCTTGAACCAGTCGTAGCCAGCGAACACACCGAAGTTCTTCGTGAAGCGGTAATCGACGATGGCGTTGGCGCGGCTCAGGTCGCCCTTGTAGTCATCGAAGCTGCCCCAGCGCGTGTTGAGGTACTGGCCCTGCAGCGTGATCATCCACTTTTCCGACGGGGTGAAGCTCAGGCGCGCACCGACCACCGGCGCCACGCCGTCCGTCTTCTCATTGAGGAACTGGCCTTCGTAGACGGTACCCAGATCGGCGTAGGCCTTGGTGCTGACCTTGGCGTACTCGGCACCCAGCTGCAGGCCGAGGTCGAAGGTATCGGTGTCCACCACCGAGTAGTCATAGACCAGGCTGGCGACCTGGTACTTCAGTTCGCCCTTGACGAAGCTGCCAGACGGCACGTTGACGTCACCGAAGGAGATGTCCTGGCCAAGGGTCTCGCGGCGGTCCTTGTCGTACTTGAAGTAGTTGAACAGCAGGCGCTGGCGGTTGCTGATGCGGAACATGCCGTCGATGCGCGGTTCCCACTCCTTGCCACCCAGCTTGAAGTCCTCGGAGAAGCCGATGTCCTGGCCGGCGACGTTGGTCTTGCCGCGAAGGGTGTTGTCCGAGTCGATGTTCATCGCACCCAGGCGCAGGGCGAAGCGGTCGTCGCCTTCAGCGGCGTGGGCGGCAGTGGCGAACGAAGCGCCGGCGGCGAGCAGGGAGAGGGCGAGAAGGGTGGGTACGGGGCGCATCGAAGAGTCCTTGCAGTGGTTCATCAGAATGAAGACCACTGTGCCGGACAGGCCCGTCCACCATCCGTGAACGTATGGTCCACGAAGTGTGCACGGTTCAGCGCTGTCGCGACGATGCAAAAAGATGGCCCCGGAGCCGGGCTTCGGGGCCATCGTGGGACCTGCGGGGCGGAGCGTCGACGAGGTTGCTGCAGGCAGGTCGAAAGATCGGACCGGCGCATTCGGTGAAAGTTCCGCGGCCTGCGACCAAAGTTCAATACTGCGCTGCAACATCATACGGACGTCATTGTCCCCTGGGTGGCACGCAAAAATGTAACCGTTACCGCAACTTGCGGCCTCCCGGGATGAACAGGGAGCGGTTGTCTCGCAAATTGTCCCATTGCTATAATTTGGCGGCTCGATGAGGCCCCCCCTGCTGTAGTCGCCTCAGCCCTCCACTTGCAACCACGCGGGACGTCCTGTGCTGAACTCCGTTGATGCGGGTCGGCGACTGATGCTGCGCGCCGCGGTCTACCCGCTGGCCGCAGTGGCTGTCCTGGCCCTGGCCTTCCTGCTGGTAGGTCCGAAATATGCCCTCGGCGCGCTGGCGTCCGGTGTGGCCATTTCGGCCGGTGGCTGGGTGGCGGCACGGATGGCACTGGGCGGTGGGGCACTGGCCGCAGGATCGGCGATGGCTCGCCTGATCATTGCGATCGTGGCCAAGTGGGTGGTGGTTTTCGGCGTCCTGCTGGTGGGGTTCCTGGTCTTCAAGCTGCCTGCATTGGCGCTATTGGCTGGTATCGCCGTCGGCTTGATGTTCCAGGTCCTGGCGATGGCCAGGCGTTGACAGAATTCAATTAACTGAAGGTTCCGGACACATGGCGGGCGAGGCTCTAACCCCTACCAGCTACATCCAGCATCACCTGCACAACCTGACCGCGCCGGTCGGCAAGGGTGAGGGTATGTTCTGGCATATCCACGTCGATACCTTCCTCACCGCGGTCCTGATGGGCCTGGTGATCGTTGTCGCGTTCTGGCTGGGCACCCGCAAGGCCACCGCCGGCGTGCCGGGCAAGTGGCAGGCCTTCGTCGAGATCTGCCTGGAGTTCGTCGACCGCCAGGCCAAGGACACCTACCACGGCAAGAGCAAGCTGGTCACGCCGATCGCCATCACGATCTTCTTCTGGATCCTGTTGATGAATCTGCTGAAGATGATCCCGGCCGATTTCATCGCCAAGCCGCTGGAATGGGTGGGCGTGCACTACTGGAAGCCGGTCCCGACCGCTGACGTCAATGCCACCCTGGGCATGGCCATCAGCGTGTTCTTCCTGATGCTGTTCTTCGCGCTCAAGTCCAAGGGCCTGGGCGGCTTCATCAAGGAATTCCTGACGGCGCCGTTCGGCAAGTGGATGATGCCGTTCAACCTGATCCTCAACATCGTCGAGTGGCTGAGCAAGCCGATCTCGCTGGCGATGCGACTGTTCGGCAACATGTTCGGCGGCGAAATCGTGTTCCTGCTGATCTGGGTGCTGGGTGGTGCCGGTTTCTTCGGTGCCATTGCCGGTGGTGTGTTCGGCCTCGGCTGGATGCTGTTCCACCTGCTGGTGATCCCGCTGCAGGCCTTCATCTTCATGATGCTGTCGATCGTGTACCTGAGCCTGTCGGAAGACGCTCACTGAGTTTCAAGCTTCAACGCGTTTCAACCTTCATCCGTTTCATCACCCTTAGCAACTTAAGTTCCTGGAGATAACCATGTACTTCGCCGTCCTGACCAACTTCGCGCAGATTCAGAGCTCCACCGCCCTTGCCGTCGGCATCATGATCGGCCTGGCCGCGCTGGGCGCCGGTCTGGGTCTGGCCATCATGGCTGGTAAGTTCCTGGAGTCGGCCGCCCGCCAGCCGGAACTGATCCCGGTCCTGCAGGTCCGCATGTTCATCACCGCCGGCCTGATCGACGCCGCGTTCATCATCTCGGTCGCCGTCGGCCTGCTGCTGGCCTTCGCCAACCCGCTGTCGGCTGCCTTCGCTGGCGCCGTCACCAAGGCTCTGGCCGGCTGATACAGCGGTTTGAGACGACCGGGTGCTGATGCACCCGGTTTCGGATGAAGGCCGGATGCGCCGCTACGGCGGCGCGTCCACCCCGAAACCAGCGATCGAGCTAACCATGAATATCAATTTCACCCTTCTTGCGCAGGCGCTGGCCTTCGCTGGTCTGATCTGGATCATCGCGACCAAGATCTGGCCGCCGCTGATGAACGCGATCGAAGAGCGCCAGCAGAAGATTGCTGAAGGCCTCGCTGCTGCCGACCGCAGCCAGAAAGATCTGGCCCAGGCGCAGGAGAAGGTCAACGAAGCGCTGAAGGAAGCACGTACCAAGGCCAACGAGATCATCGATCAGGCCCACGCACGTGCCAACCAGATCGTTGATGCTGCCCGTAACGAAGCGATCACCGAAGCCACCCGTCAGAAGGAACTGGCCCAGGCTGAAATCGACGCCGCCGCCAACCGTGCCCGTGAAGATCTGCGCAAGCAGGTGTCTGCGCTGGCCGTGACCGGTGCCGAAAAGCTGCTCAAGCGCGAAATCGACGCCAACGCCCACAAGGCGCTGCTCGACGAGCTGGCCTCGGAGATCTAAGGATGAGCCAGGCCCTCACGCTTGCCCGCCCGTACGCCCGCGCCGCGTTCGCGACCGCGCGCGACGAAGGCGCGTTCGCGCCGTGGTCGGACGCCCTGGCGTTCTCCGCCCACGTCGCCGCCGATCCGCGCGTGGCGGCCCTGCTCGCCAACCCGGAGCTGGGTCGTGACGACGCCGTCGCCCTGCTGGCGCCGGTGTCCCACGGCGAGACCTACTCGCGCTTCCTGGCCATCCTGGCCGAATCGCATCGTCTGCCGCTGCTGCCGGAAATCTCCGGCATGTTCGACGCCCTGCGCGCCGAAGCCGAGCACGTGGTCAAGGCCACGGTGACCTCGGCTTCCGAGCTGTCGGCCGGAGAGCTGGACGCGATCAAGGTTGCGCTGCGCAAGCGCTTCAACCGCGAGGTCGACGTGACCACCGCGGTCGATGCTTCGCTGATCGGCGGCGCCGTGATCGACGCCGGCGACGTGGTCATCGATGGTTCGCTGAAGGGCAAGCTGGCCCGTCTGCAGACCGCGCTCGCTAACTGAATTCATTTAACGTCCGGCCCCGCTGCCGGCACTAGGACTTGACGATGGCAACCACGCTCAACCCCTCCGAAATCAGCGAACTGATCAAGAACCGCATCGAGAAGGTCAAGCTGGCCGCGGAATCGCGCAACGAAGGCACCGTGACCAGCGTGTCCGACGGCATCGTGCGCATCTTCGGTCTGGCCGACGTGATGCAGGGCGAAATGATCGAACTGCCGAACAACACCTTCGCCCTGGCCCTGAACCTGGAGCGCGACTCGGTCGGCGCCGTGGTCCTGGGTGACTACGAAAACCTGCGCGAAGGCGACGTCGCCAAGACCACCGGCCGCATCCTGGAAGTGCCGGTCGGTCCGGAACTGCTGGGCCGCGTCGTGAACGCGCTGGGCGAGCCGATCGACGGCAAGGGCCCGCTGGGCACCGACCTGACCGCTCCGGTGGAGCGCGTTGCTCCGGGCGTGATCTGGCGCAAGTCGGTCGACCAGCCGGTGCAGACCGGTTACAAGTCGGTCGACTCGATGATCCCGATCGGCCGTGGCCAGCGCGAGCTGATCATCGGTGACCGCCAGACCGGCAAGACCGCGATGGCGATCGATGCGGTGATCAACCAGAAGGGCACCGGCATCAAGTGCGTGTACGTTGCGATCGGCCAGAAGGCTTCGACCATCGCCAACATCGTGCGCAAGCTGGAAGAGAACGGCGCGCTGGCCCACACCATCGTGGTGGCCGCGACTGCTTCCGAATCGGCTGCCATGCAGTACATCAGCGCCTACTCGGGCTGCACCATGGGTGAGTACTTCATGGACCGCGGCGAAGACGCGCTGATCGTGTACGACGATCTGTCCAAGCAGGCCGTCGCCTACCGCCAGATCTCGCTGCTGCTGAAGCGCCCGCCGGGCCGTGAAGCCTACCCGGGTGACGTGTTCTACCTGCACTCCCGTCTGCTCGAGCGCGCTGCCCGCGTGTCCGAGGAATACGTCGAGAAGTTCACCGAAGGCAAGGTCACCGGCAAGACCGGTTCGCTGACCGCGCTGCCGATCATCGAAACCCAGGCCGGCGACGTGTCCGCCTTCGTTCCGACCAACGTGATCTCGATCACCGACGGCCAGATCTTCCTGGAAACCGACCTGTTCAACGCCGGCATCCGCCCGGCCGTGAACGCCGGTATCTCGGTGTCGCGCGTCGGTGGCTCGGCCCAGACCAAGATCATCAAGAAGCTGTCGGGCGGCATCCGTATCTCGCTGGCCCAGTACCGCGAGCTGGCTGCGTTCGCGCAGTTCGCCTCGGACCTGGACGAAGCCACCCGCAAGCAGCTGGAGCGTGGCCAGCGCGTCACCGAGCTGATGAAGCAGAAGCAGTACGCGCCGATGTCGATCGCCAACCAGGCGCTGTCGATCTACGCCGTCAACGAGGGTTACCTCGACGACGTGCCGGTCAACAAGCTGCTGGCGTTCGAAGAAGGCCTGCACGCCCACTTCGCCAACACCCAGGGCGAGCTGATCAGCAAGGTCAACGCCACCGGCGGTTGGGACAACGACATCGAAGGTGCCTTCAAGAAGGGCATCGCCGAGTTCAAGACCACCGGCAGCTGGTAATCGCGGTCCTGTAGAGCGGAGCCTCTGGCTCCGCTGGACCAGATGACAAACGGTTGAACAACGCGGGGCAGCAGCCCCGCGCCACGGGAAACAAGAGATGGCAAGCGGACGCGAAATCAAAACCAAGATCAAGAGCGTGCAGAACACCCGCAAGGTGACGCGCGCCCTGGAAATGGTCTCGGCCTCCAAGATCCGCAAGGCGCAGGATCGGATGAAGACCTCGCGTCCGTACGCGCAGGCGATGAAGCAGGTGATCGGTCACCTGGCCCAGGCCAGCACCGACTACCAGCATCCGTTCCTGGTCGAGCGCGAGCAGGTCAAGCGGGTCGGCTTCATCGTGATCTCCTCCGATCGCGGCCTGGCCGGCGGCCTGAACAACAACCTGTTCCGCAGGATGCTGGGCGAAGCCAAGGCATGGCAGGACAAGGGCGCGGAAGTGGACCTGGTGACCATCGGCCAGAAGGCATCGACCTTCTTCCGCCGCGTGAAGGTCAACATGGTCGGCAGCGTGACCCACATCGGCGACGTGCCGAAGCTGGAATCGCTGATCGGTGTGATCAAGGTCATGCTCGACGCCTTCACCGAAGGCAAGGTCGACCGCGTGTACCTGGTCTACAACCGCTTCGTGAACACCATGACGCAGAAGGCCAGCTTCGATCAGCTGCTGCCGCTGCCGCCGGCTGAGAAGCAGGTCGCTCACCACGACTGGGATTACCTGTACGAACCCGATGCCGCGACCGTGCTGGAGCACGTGATGACGCGTTACATCGAGTCGCTGGTGTACCAGGCGCTGCTGGAAAACGTTGCCTCCGAACATGCCGCACGCATGGTCGCGATGAAGGCGGCGAGCGACAACGCCAACAAGCTGATCGGTGAGCTGCAGCTGGTCTACAACAAGGCACGCCAGGCAGCGATCACCCAGGAAATCTCCGAAATCGTCGGCGGCGCGGCAGCAGTCTGACCGCGTTCGTTCAAAGCACACATTTAGAGGATGCAGCAATGAGTCAGGGCAAGATCGTTCAGATCATCGGCGCGGTCGTCGACGTCGAATTCCCGCGTGAGTCGGTGCCGAAGGTGTACGACGCACTGAAGGTCGACAACACCGAAATCACCCTCGAAGTCCAGCAGCAGCTGGGCGACGGCGTGGTGCGTACCATCGCCCTCGGTTCCACCGACGGCCTGAAGCGCAACCTGGTCGCCACCAACACCGACCGCGGCATCTCCGTGCCGGTCGGTGCTGGCACCCTGGGCCGCATCATGGACGTGCTCGGCCGTCCGATCGACGAAGCCGGCCCGGTGGCCGCCAGCGACAGCTGGGAAATCCACCGTGCGGCCCCGTCGTACGAAGACCAGTCCCCGGCTACCGAGCTGCTGGAAACCGGCATCAAGGTCATCGACCTGATGTGCCCGTTCGCCAAGGGCGGCAAGGTCGGCCTGTTCGGCGGCGCCGGCGTCGGCAAGACCGTCAACATGATGGAACTGATCAACAACATCGCCAAGGCGCACAGCGGTCTGTCCGTGTTCGCCGGCGTGGGTGAGCGTACCCGTGAGGGCAACGACTTCTACCACGAAATGAAGGACTCCAACGTCCTCGACAAGGTGGCGATGGTGTACGGCCAGATGAACGAGCCGCCGGGCAACCGTCTGCGCGTCGCCCTGACCGGCCTGACCATGGCCGAGTACTTCCGCGACGAGAAGGACGAAAACGGCAAGGGCAAGGACGTCCTGCTGTTCGTCGACAACATCTACCGCTACACCCTGGCCGGTACCGAAGTGTCGGCACTGCTGGGCCGTATGCCGTCCGCCGTGGGTTACCAGCCGACCCTGGCCGAGGAAATGGGCGTCCTGCAGGAGCGCATCACCTCGACCAAGAACGGTTCGATCACCTCGATCCAGGCCGTCTACGTTCCCGCGGACGACCTGACCGACCCGTCGCCGGCGACCACCTTCGCCCACCTGGACTCGACCGTCACCCTGTCGCGTTCGATCGCCTCGCTGGGTATCTACCCGGCCGTCGATCCGCTGGATTCCACCAGCCGCCAGATGGATCCGCTGGTCATCGGCCACGAGCACTACGACACCGCCCAGCGCGTCCAGCAGACCCTGCAGAAGTACAAGGAACTGAAGGACATCATCGCGATCCTGGGCATGGACGAGCTGTCCGAAGAGGACAAGCAGGCCGTGTCGCGCGCCCGTAAGATCGAGCGCTTCTTCAGCCAGCCGTTCCACGTGGCCGAAGTGTTCACCGGTTCGCCGGGCAAGTACGTGCCGCTGAAGGACACCATCCGTGGCTTCAAGGCCATCGTCGATGGCGAGTACGACCACCTGCCGGAGCAGGCGTTCTACATGGTCGGCGGCATCGAAGAAGCGGTCGAGAAGGCCAAGAAGATGGCCGAGAAGGCCTGATCCGGGACGGGCGGGAGCGATCCTGCCCGACCTGACGCCGGCGCCGGGCAACCGCCCGCGCCGGTGGACTCCCACGGTGGCATTGCGCCGCCGCGAACAGCGAAGAGATTTGCATGAGCACGATCCGTTGCGACATCGTCAGCGCCGAGCAGGAAATCTTCCGTGGCGAAGCGACCCTGGTCGTGGCCACCGGTGAGCTGGGCGAACTGGGCATCGCGCCCAAGCACGCGCCGCTGATCACCCGCCTGAAGCCGGGCAAGGTGGTGGTGACCACGCCGAACGGCGAGCAGCTGGATTTCGCCATTTCCGGCGGCATCCTGGAAGTGCAGCCGCAGGTGGTGACCGTGCTGGCCGACACCGCGATCCGCGCGCAGGACATCGACGAAGCCTCGGTCCGCAAGGCCAAGGAAGAAGCCGAGCGCATCCTGGCCAACCGCGGCGAAGCGATGGAAGTGGCTGAAGCCCAGCAGAAGCTGGCCGAAGCCGTCGTCCAGCTGCAGGCGCTGGAGCGCCTGCGCAAGAACCTCAAGCACTGAGGTTTCTCGCGCTGCATCCACGAGAACGCCGGCCCTGTGCCGGCGTTTTTGTTTGTGCGGGGTAGAGTGTCGGCTGGGCTGAGTCGACTGTCAGTCGACTATCGCGCGCAGCGCGGGATTTCCGCAGTCTGATGGAAGAGCCGTCGACCAACAGTCGACTCTACCGATCCCGATCCCGATCCCGATCCCGATCCCGATCCCGATCCCAGCGCCGTATCAGCGGTAGACCACGTAGCGCATCAGCAGGAAGGAAACGCACGCCAGCCCGCCTTCCACCAGCGGCTTGGCCAGCCAGGTGTACTGCAGGCCCAGCGCGTGGTCGACCAGGCTCACCAGCAACGTGCTTGTCGCGGTGAGCAGCAGCCACAGCCCGAAGAAGCGTGAAAATCGACGCCAGCCAAGGCGCGCATCACCTGCGTTGGCAAAGGTGTAACGGCCGTTGAGCCAGAAGCCCAGCAGCATCCCGGCCAGGCGACCGGCAATGTTGGCAGGCACCACCGGCAGGCCCAGCGCGGTCGCGGTGACGAACACCAGCCAGTCGAGCAGCAGCTGCACGAGCCCGATGATGAGATAGGTGCTTCCCTGGCGGACGAGGCCCATCAGTGCGGTGAAGGAGGTGGGATGCACATGTTAACGGCCCACGCTCTAGAATCATCGGCAACGAACCACGGACTGCCGTTTCCATGACCCAACCCCTGCACGTCATCATCCTCGCCGCTGGCGCGGGCAAGCGCATGAAGTCGGTGCTGCCGAAGGTGCTGCAGCCGATCGCCGGCCAGCCGATGCTGGCGCATGTGATCGATGCGGCCCGTGAACTGCAGCCCTCGGCGATCCACGTGGTCTACGGCCATGGTGGTGAAGCGGTGCGCCAGTACTTCGCCGACCAGCCCGACCTGCAATGGGCTGAACAGGCGCAGCAGCTGGGCACCGGCCATGCGGTGGCCCAGGCGATGCCGCAGGTGCCCGACGCCGCGCAGGTGCTGGTGCTGTACGGCGACGTGCCGCTGATCCGCGCGCAGACCCTGCGCGACCTGCTGGCGCAGCCGGGTCGCCTGGCGGTGCTGGTCGCCGATGTCGATGACCCGACCGGTTACGGCCGCGTGCTGCGCGATGCCGAAGGCAAGGTGGGCTCCATTGTCGAGCAGAAGGACGCTACCGACGACCAGCTGCGTGTGCGCACGATCAATACCGGCATCATTGCCGCCGAGTCGACCGCGCTGCGGCGCTGGCTGTCGCAGCTGTCCAACAGCAACGCGCAGGGCGAGTACTACCTGACCGACGTGTTCGCCTTTGCCGCGCACGAGTACACCCCGGCCGAAATGGCACTGGTGGCCGACGCGCAGGAAGCCGAAGGGGCAAACGATCCCTGGCAGCTTTCGCAGCTGGAGCGTGCCTGGCAGCGCCGCGCGGTACGGGCCCTGTGCGCGCAGGGCGCGCGCGTGCGTGACCCGGCACGACTGGATATCCGTGGCACCGTCACCGTGGGCAGCGATGTGCTGATCGATGTCGACGTCGTTCTGGAAGGCCACATCGTGCTCGGCGACGGCGTCACCGTGGGCCCGTTCAACCGGCTGAAGGACGTCAATCTTGGCCCGGGCACCGAAGTGCGCGCGCATTGTGATCTTGAAGGCGTGGTCACCGAAGGCGCAGCACTGGTGGGACCGTTCGCGCGGCTGCGCCCGGGGACCGTGCTCGCCGACGGCGTGCACGTGGGCAACTTCGTCGAGACCAAGAAGGTCACCCTCGGTGTTGGCAGCAAGGCCAACCATCTGACCTACCTGGGCGATGCGGTGATCGGCAGCAAGGTAAACATCGGTGCCGGCACCATCACCTGCAACTACGACGGCGTGAACAAGTCGACCACCACCATCGGCGACAACGCCTTCATTGGTTCCAACAGTTCGCTGGTAGCGCCGGTGACCATTGGCGACAGCGCGACGATTGCCGCCGGTTCGGTCATCACCCGCGACGCCCCGGATGGCAAGCTGACACTGGCACGTGCACGACAGGAAACCATCGATGGCTGGAAGCGCCCGCTCAAGAAGTCCTGAGCCACGCATCCCGCATGCCGACGAACTCGGCATGCTGCCGGCAATTGAACAACGTGCCGGTGAACTGCTGAAGGGTCACCAGGCCTACCCGGTGTTTGCCGGGCATGGTCTGGACCTGCCGACGCTGCAGGATGGCCTTCAACGTGGTCAGTTGTGGGTGGTGGATGCGGCTGACGGTGGTATCGCGGGTTACCTGCTGGCCGGCGAACTCTGCGGTGAATTCCATGTGCTGCAGATGGACGTGGATCCCGCACACGCGCGGCGTGGCCACGGCCGCGCTTTGCTGCGCCATGCCTTGGCGCAGGCGAGGGTGGGGGGCTACGCGGCCGCGGTGCTGACCACGCTGTCCGATGTGCCGTGGAATGCGGCCTTCTATGCCAGCGAAGGATTCGACGTAGTGCCCGAGGTGCAGTGGAACGATGGCCTGCGCGCGGTGATGGCCGAAGAGGCTGCGCTCGGGTTTCCGATGCACCTGCGGGTGGCGATGCGGCAGGTTTGGTAGGTGCCGACCTTGGTCGGCACATCCGCGCATGGCGTGGACCTACCCGCTCAACCCACCGGCAACAGGATCGACACGCACAACCCGCCATCGCCGCGATTCTGCAGTGATACCCGGCCGCCATGCGCTTCCACGATCTCGCGGGTCAAGGCCAAGCCCAGCCCGGTACCATTGCGCTTGGTCGAATAGAACGGCATCAGCGCATTCTGCAGCACCTGCTCGTTCATGCCCTTGCCGCGATCCAGTACGTCCAGGCGCAGCCACTGCGGCAGCCGCGTGAGTTGCACCTGTACGTCATCGTTGGGCGGCTCTGCTTCGGCGCAGGCTTCGTGCGCGTTCTTCAACAGGTTCAGCAGTGCCTGCCCGAACTGGGCGATGTCGATGCGGCTGCTCAGTTCCTCGTCCGGCTCACGTTCCATGCCGAACGGGATCTGCTGGCGCAGGCTGGACAGGAAGGGGGCCCAGTGCACGGTCTGCAACTGCGGCTGCGGCAGCTTGGCAAAGCGCGCATAGCCGCGGATGAAGCCCTCCAGGTGGCGTGCGCGATCCTCAATGGTGGTGAAGATCTCCGGCAGCCGGTCAAAGCGCTCACGCTGCACCAGTACACCGCCGGAGTGGGCCAGCGAGGCAATCGGTGCCAGCGAGTTGTTGAGCTCGTGGCTGATCACCCGGATCACCTTCTTCCAGGTCTGTACTTCCTGGCGGCGCAGCTCGGCGGTCAGCAGGCGCACCAGCAGCAGGTCGTGCGGACGACCATTGAGCTGGAAGGCGCGGCGCGAGAGGTGGTACACCTGCTCGTCGTCCTCATCGCCGTCCTCGCCCTCGGCATGCACCGCGAACAGGCTGTCGCCACCGCGGGCGATGGCATCGCGCAGCTCCACCGGCACCTGTTCCAGCACGTCCTCCAGGCGCTGGCCTTCCAGCTTCCAGCCGCCATGCAGCAGCTTGCGCGCAGCCAGATTGGAGAACACCACGCGGGCGATGCCATCACCGCCCGAGGCGATCAGCAGCATCGCCACCGGCGTGTTCTGCACCATCGTGTCCAGCAGAAGTTCGCGTTGCACCAGGCCCTGCCGCTGTGCACGCAGCACATCGCCCAGTTCGCGGTGTGCCTGCACCAGGTCGCCGAGCTCGTCATTGCCGGGCCAGTGCACGCCGAAGTTGTATTCGCCGTCGCGATAGCTGCTGGTGGTGCCCGCCAGGGCCCGCATCAGTGACCGCACCGGGGCGGTAGCGCGACGCAGGGTCCACCACATCAGCGACAGCAGGATCAACGCCGACACCGTGGTCACCACCCAGCCATGGTCCATCCAGTAGGCCAGCAGCCACGGCAACGCGGCGGCCAGCGCCAGCACCGGCAGCAGGCGCAGGAACAGGCGGAAAGTGAACGAGCGCCGTTTCATTCGCGCGGGATACCGTGGCGGTCCATGCGCCGGTACAGCGCCTGGCGGCTCAGGCCGAGTTCGGCGGCGGCCTGGGCGATGACGCCATGGTTGCGCGCCAGTACCTCCTCGATGCGCGCGCGGTCGGGGTCATTGCCCGCACTGGGGGCCGGGCGCGGTGCGGCGGCTGCGCGCGGCAGGTTGAGATCGGCCACTTCAATACGGTTGCCGGTAGCCAGCAGTTCGGCGCGCTGGATCACGTTGCGCAGTTCGCGCACGTTGCCTGGCCACGGGTGCCGCTGCAGGGCGGCGGTGGCGGCGCTGGACAGGGGCTTGCCAGCGGTCAGGAAGCGCTCGGCCAGCGGCACGATGTCGCCCGGACGTTCGGCCAGCGGCGGCAGCACCAGTTCCACCGTGTTGAGGCGGTAATAGAGGTCTTCGCGGAAGGTGCCGTCGCGGATCATCGCCGGCAGGTCGGCATTGGTCGCGCTGACCACGCGGACCTTGACCTGGCGTTCGCGGTTGGAGCCCAGGCGCTCGAAGCGGCCGGTTTCCAGCACACGCAACAGCTTCATCTGCCCGCCCAGCGACAGGTTGCCGATCTCATCCAGGAACAGGGTGCCACCATCGGCGGCCTCGAACTTGCCTTCGCGCGCCTTGTTGGCGCCGGTATACGCACCGGCCTCGGCACCGAACAGTTCGGCCTCGATCAGTTCCGAAGGCAGCGCGCCACAGTTGACCGCCACGAATGGACCCTTGGCCACCAGAGAATTGGCCTGGATGATCTGCGCGATCTTCTCCTTGCCGGCACCGTTCGCGCCGGTGATCAGTACCGGCAGTTCCGAGCGTGCGACTTGGCAGGCGAGTGCGATGACGCGCTCGCTGGCAGGGTCGGCGAAGACCGCGCCGCACAGGTCATACTTCTCTTCCAGCGCATTGCGCTGGCGCAGTTCACGGCTGCGGCGCCGGTCCAGTTCGCGGCGCGCCTCGGACAGTTCCAGCAGGTTGTTGACCGTGGTCATCAGCTTGCGGTCGTCCCAGGGCTTGGCCAGGTAGTCGGCCGCACCGGCCTTGACCAGATCCACCGCGCTGCTGAGGTGGGTCCAGGCGGTCAGCAGGATCACCGGCAGATCGGGATGGCGCGCGCGGATCTGCGCGAACAGGGCCTCGCCTTCTTCGCCGGAGGTGGTGTCCTCGCTGAAGTTCATGTCCTGGATCACCAGGTCGACCGGCTGCGACTCCAGCAGGGCCAGCCCTTCGGACGGGCTCTGCGCCTGCAGGGTGTCGATGTCGTGCAGGGAGAACAGCACGTCCAGCGCGGTACCCACGCTGGCGTTGTCGTCGATGATCAGGATCGCAGGCATCAAGCGGTTCTGCAGAAAGGGATGGGCGGCGCCGTTGGAGCCGTTCGTGTCCACGCACCGGGAGAGCCCGGCGCCACCCATCAAGCATAGCCAAACCCGTGGCTGTGCAGGAGCGGCCCTCGCTCAGCGCCGGGGAGGCGCCGGGGGCCGTGGCGGCGCGGGTGGCGGCGGCACCTCCAGCGCCTGGCGCCAGGCTGCGGCGTCGACCGCCACCGTCAGTTCGCGCTTGTCGCGGCGCAGCAACAGATAGGCGGTGGCTGCGTTGGCATGACGCAGGGCCTCGGCAAGGTGTTCGACCCGGCGCACCGCCGTGTCGTCCACGCGCAGGATGCGATCGCCACTGCGCACGCCGAAGCGCATTTCCGGGCTGGCGGCCTCCACGCGCACCTGGCCCTCCGTTGAGCGCAAGGACAACCGCGCGGCATCCTGGCGCCACTCCAGTGTCTGCGCACTGCCACCGCCGGCCAGCGCCGGCAATGGCAGGAGCAGCATCAGGCACATCGCGCGGGCACGCATCTCACGCGCCCCGCGTGGCGACCGCAGGCGGCACCGCCGCCGCACGCCGCGCCGGCCCGAACACCGCGATCTGGCCCAGCACCCACAGCAGCAGTGCACCCAGCGGCAGGTAGTACAGCGGCATGCGCGGCAGCTCGTACAGGTTCATCAGCGCCAGGTTGATGGCGTAGGCCGTCAGCATGCCCAGCACGATGCCCAGCGTGGCCAGCAGGAAGTTCTCGGTCTGGAAGTAGCGCAGGATCTGCCCGCGGGTCGCGCCCAGCGCACGGCGGATGCCGATCTGCTTGCTGCGCTGCTGCACCCAGAAGCTGGCCAGGCCGATAATGCCCAGCGCGGTGACCACCAGCAGCGAGATGCTGACGGTGATCAGCAGGCCGACCATCGCGCGGTCGTTCTTGAAGAAGTCCTTGCGCTGGTCTTCATAGGTCAGCTTGTCGCGCATCAGCCGGTTGGGGTCGTTGCGTTCCAGCGCGGCGGCACCGGCATCGAGTACTTCCTTGCGGCGTTCCGGCGAAGTGCGCAGCACATACGTGCCACCTTCGTCGAAGGTGCGCCGCATGGGCAGCAGCATCGAGTTGGTCCAGTTGTCATTCCAGCCGTTGGGCGTGCTGAGCGTGTCGACGATGCCGACCACATGCAGCGGCTGCTTGCCCATGTAGTAGGTCTTGCCCAGCGCACTGCCATTGGGTTCCATCTTGGCGGCGGTGGCCTGGGTGAGGATGACCGGGATCGCGTTCTCCTTTGCGCCGCCCTTGCTGGCGTCTTCGAAGTTCTGGTATTCGTCGGGCAGGAAATCGCGGCCTGCGATCAGGTTGATGCCCATCGTGGCCAGCCCGTTCTCGGACAGGGTGTACATCGAGGCGTTGGTGGTCGGCCGTTCCTGGTCGATCACACGCGAAATGCTGCTGCTGGAGGAGCCGTTGCGGAAGGGGACCTGGTTGATGATGGTGACGTTGCTGACGCCGGGAATCGCGCGCAGCGATGCCAGGTCCTCGCGGGTGCGGGCCATGGCGTCGGTCTGCTTGCCGATGCCGCTGACGCGCAACATGACCAGTTCGCTCTCGGCGATGCCGCTGGGCATGCTGATCTTCTCCACGCGCTGGCTGACCAGGAACAGCGCGTTGCAGACGATGGCGCAGGTCAGTGCGACTTCCAGCACGATCAGGGCAGCGGCGGTCTTGTGCCGGCGCAGCGTGCTGAGGATGGGGCGGATGTCCATGGGAGTCCTCGTTCGGGTGCTTACTGCGACTTGAGCTGGATGGCCGGGGTGACCTGCATGGCGCGCCAGGCGGGCAGGAACCCGGCGGCAAGACTGGCGAGCAGGGTCAGGCCCAGCGCGAGCAGCAGCATGTTGCCGTCCAGGTGGGCCAGCTTTGCGTATTCCACCGGTTGCTGGCGCACCGCGAACAGGCCAAGCAGGGCCAGACCGATACCCAGCACGCCACCGACCACACCGACCGCACCGGCTTCCACCAGGCACTGCAGGAAGATCTGGCCACGGCTGGCACCGAGGGCGCGGCGCACGCCGATCTCACCACTGCGGCGCAGGAACTTGGCCAGCAGCAGGCCCACCGTGTTGACCAGGCAGACACCCAGGAAGCCCAGCGCCAGCCACAGCTGCAGGCGCACATCGCTGGGGACCGCGCCATTGAAGTCCAGCCATTCCATCACGGTGCGCAGGCGCACGTTCGGCGGATGCTTGAAGCGGCCGGCCTCGCGCTGCTGGGTCGAATAGTTCTCCAGGTAGCGGCGGTAGTCGGCGGCCTTGGCCGGGTCCATCTCCACCCAGTACTGCAGCCATGCGCACGGTGCATTGAGCGAGTAGCTGTTGCCGTCGGGATTCTCGCCGAAGCAGTTCATGTTGCCGTTGTTGCCCAGCTTCAGGTCGAAGGAGGTGGAGATCGGCAGCAGCAGGTCCTCGTTCTTGCCGTAGCTGCCCGTGGTCAGGTCGTAGAAGTGCGGCTCCGGGCTCCATTCCTTCATCACGCCGACAATGCGGTAGCTCTGCCCTTCCATGCGCAGGTCGCGGCCGACGCTGTTGGCGCCCTGGTACAGCTTGTCATTGAGCGCCTTGGAGATGACCACCACGCGTGCACGGCCTTCATCGTCCTCGCGCGTCCAGGGGCGGCCGTACTGCATGGGCACCTCGAACATCGGGAAGAAGTCGGCCGAGGTCCAGCGGGTGTCGATGCTGAAGGGCTTGAGAGTGCTGTTGTCCGGTTCGATGGTACCGCCGCCGCCGCTCATCAGTGCCTGGCGCTCGCCCTTGGCTTCGCGCAGCAGGGCTTCACCGTCGAAGCGGGTCAGCTGGGTTTCCGGTTCCTCGCCAGCGACATAGGCGCCGGTCGCGGCATCAAGCTGCACATAGAACAGGCGGTCACTCTTGCCGGGAATCGGGTCACCGGACAGCACGTGGAACACGGTCAACGTGGTCATCGAGGCGCCGATGCCTAGCGCGATAGCGATCACCATCAACGCGGTCAGTACCTTGTTGCGGCGGAAGCTGCGCACCGCCAATCGGGCGTAGTAGGCGAACATGGTCGGGCCCTCACTCGTTGACGGCGACGATGTGGCGCGGCGGGGTGGCCAGCACCGGCTCGCGCACCAGGTCGGTCACCTGGCCATCGACGATGTGCACGTTGCGCTGCGCGCGCGCAGCCAGTTCCGGGTCGTGGGTGACCATCACGATGGTGGTGCCGGCAGCGTTGATCTCCTCCAGCAGTTCCATCACGCCGCGGGCCATCTGTGTGTCCAGGTTGCCGGTCGGTTCGTCGGCCAGCAGCAGGCGCGGGCTGCCGGCAAGCGCACGCGCAATGGCCGCGCGCTGCTGCTGGCCACCCGACAGTTCATTCGGATAATGCTTCATGCGCGAGCCGAGGCCGACCTGGCTCAGCGCCTTCTCGATACGTTCGCGGCGCTCGTTGGCGCTCATCTTCCGATAGCGCAGCGGCACGTCGACGTTGTCGAACAGGTTCAGGTCGGGGATCAGGTTGAAGCCCTGGAAGATGAAGCCGATCTTCTGGTTGCGCAGGCGGCTGCGGGCGTCGTCGCCCAGCGTGCTCACGTCCTGGCCGTCAAGCATGTAGGTGCCGCTGGTGAAGGTTTCCAGCAGGCCGGCGATGTTGAGGAAGGTGGTCTTGCCGGAGCCTGACGGGCCGGTGACGGCGACGAACTCACCTTCCTTGACCTGCAGTTCCAGCGAGCGCAGTGCGTGGGTTTCCACCTGTTCGGTGCGGAAGACCTTGGCGACCGAACGCATTTCGAGCATGTACATGGGGTGTCCTCTCTCCAGGATTCAGGTATCAGGTATCAGTTGACGGAGACGCGTTCGGCGTCCTTGAACAGGTCGCTGCCAGAGACCACGATGCGGTCGCCCGGCTGCACACCCGACTTGATTTCCACTTCGCCCAGGCTGCTGACGCCCAGTTCCACCGGACGCCGCACTGCGGTGCGGCCATCCATCACGTAGGCGATGCCGTTGCCCTGTTCGACGAACGGGCCGCGCTCGACCTTCAGCACGTCCTTGCGGGTGTCGAGCAGCACGCGCACCGACATCCGCTGGCTCTGGCGCAGGCCTTCCGGCTGCGCGCTGGCGAAGCGCACGCGGGCGTTGACCTCGCCGTTGACCACTTCCGGCGACACCGCACTGATCTCGCCCGGGAACGGCTTGCCGTTGCCGCCGGTCAGCTGCGCCGGCATGCCGATCGCCAGGTCGCGGGCGAAGCTCTCCGGCACCTTGATCTCGACCTCGAACTTGGACAGGTCGACCACGCCCAGCACGGGCGCATTGGCGGCCAGGTTGGTGGACTGGACGGCCTGCACCTGGCCGACCTGGCCGTCGAACGGCGCGCGCAGGGTCAGCGCGTCCACCTGGCGCTGCACTTCAGCCACGACGGCCTTCTGGCGGTCGGCCAGCAGGCGCTTGTTGCGGGCGTCCAGGTCAGCGCCCTGGCTCTGCAGGCGTGCATCGGTGGTGGCGTTGGCCAGCGTGATGTCGGCCTTCTTCAGCGAGTCCTTGGCCTTGGCCAGATCGATCTGCGGTACTGCACCGCCGTCGTAACCGCGCTGGTAGCGCTGCAGGTCGCGGTCGGCGGCCTGGCGCTCGATGGTGGCCTGGTCGGTTTCCTTGCGCGACTTGGCGCGGGCCAGGGTGGCGTCCAGCGCGGCGCGGCTGGCCTCGGCTTCCAGGCCGGCCAGGGTGGCCTGCTCCTGGGCCAGCTTGCTGCGCAGTTCCGGGCTGTCGATGACCGCCAGCTCCTGGTCCTTCTTGACCACGTCACCGGCAACGACTTTCAGGTCCACGGTACCGGCCGAGATGGCGTACAGGATCGGGCTGTTGGCGGCAATCACCCGACCGTCGGCGGCGATGTCGCGGACCAGGTCTCCGCGCTTCACTTCGGCGATGCGCACGCGGCTGCTGTCGTAGGAGCGGCTGGCGTTGGACCAGGCGTACACGGCCCAGCCGATGCCGGCCAGCAGCGCGATGGCGCCCAGTGCCGGCCAGCGGTAACGCTGCCAGTTGGCGCGGGTGGTGCCGGCCGGGGCGGAGGAAACGATCTGGTCCTGTGCGGAGGTGTCGCGGATCATCGGGTGCGTGCCTGACGGTGGTAGTGGGTACCAAGCACGTAGCGTGCCAACTTTATTTCCTTGTGGGTCAATGGGTTGGGAGGCGCCCTGAAGTGTCCGGGTGTCCGCGGACACCTTTCCGGACACTTTCATTAAGCGGACAGGAGGGGGAGCGCGGGCCCGCAGGCTAGAATGCGGCGATCGTCTTCAAGGAAACGCGTGACATGTGTGGAATCGTGGGTGCGATCGCTGATCGCGACGTAGTGCCGGTGCTGATCGAAGGCCTGAAGCGCCTTGAGTACCGTGGTTACGATTCCTCGGGCATCGCGGTGATCGACCATGCCGAACGGCCGGATGTGCGCCGCGTGCGTCGTACCGGCCGTGTGTCGGAAATGGCCACTGCGGCCGAGGCCGAGGGCTTCAATGCAGTGCTGGGCATCGGCCACACCCGCTGGGCCACCCACGGTGGTGTCACCGAGGCCAACGCGCATCCGCACATCAGCCACGGCGTGGCGCTGGTGCACAACGGCATCATTGAAAATCACGAGGAGCAGCGCGAGAAGCTGCGTGCCCTGGGTTACACCTTCGAGTCGCAGACCGACACCGAAGTCATCGCGCACCTGATCCATCACCACCTGAAGGACGGCGACGACCTGCTGGTGGCGCTGCAGCATACGGTGAAGGAGCTGACCGGTGCCTACGCACTGGCCGTGGTCAGCCGCGCCGAGCCGGAACGCTTCGTCTGCGCGCGCATGGGCTGCCCGCTGCTGATCGGTCTGGGCGAGGGCGAGAACTTCGTGGCGTCCGACGTTTCGGCGGTGATCTCGGCCACCCGCAAGGTGATCTTCCTGGAAGAGGGCGACACCGCCGAAATCCGCCGCGACGGCGTGCGCATCTTCGATGAGCATGACCAGCCGATCGAGCGCGAGGTGCACCTGTCCGACGTATCGCTGGCATCGCTGGAGCTGGGCCCGTACCGCCACTTCATGCAGAAGGAAATCCACGAGCAGCCGCGCGCGCTGGGCGACACCATCGAGGCAGCGATCGACGCCGGTGGTTTCCCGGCCGAACTGTTCGGCAAGAATGCCGAGGCCGTGCTGTCAGGCATCGAAGGCGTGCAGATCATCGCCTGTGGCACCAGCTATTACGCCGGCCTGACCGCGCGCTACTGGATCGAAGCCATCGCCGGCCTGCCGTGCAGCGTGGAGATTGCCAGCGAGTACCGCTACCGCGCCGCCTATGCGAACCCGAAGCACCTGATCGTCACCATCTCTCAGTCCGGCGAAACGCTGGATACGATGGAGGCGTTGAAGTACGCCAAGTCGCTGGGCCACAGGCACACGCTGTCGATCTGCAACGTGCCGGAAAGCGCGATTCCGCGCGCCAGCGAGCTGGTCTGCTACACCCGCGCCGGCGCCGAGATCGGCGTGGCGTCGACCAAGGCCTTCACCACCCAGCTGGCCGCACTGTTCCAGCTGACCGTGGTGCTGGGCAAGCTGCATGGCCGCATCGACGCGGCGCAGGAAGCGGACTACCTGGAGCAGCTGCGCTTCCTGCCGGGCAGCGTGCAGCACGCGCTGAACATGGAGCCGCAGATCGCCGCCTGGGCCGAGCGTTTCGCCCGCAAGAGCAGTGCGCTGTTCTTGGGTCGTGGCCTGCATTACCCGATCGCGCTGGAAGGCGCGCTCAAGCTCAAGGAAATCTCCTACATCCACGCCGAGGCCTACCCGGCGGGCGAGCTGAAGCATGGCCCGCTGGCGCTGGTGGACGAGGACATGCCGGTAGTGGTGATCGCGCCCAACGACAGCCTGCTGGAGAAGGTGAAGTCGAACATGCAGGAAGTGCGCGCGCGCGGCGGCGAGCTGTTCGTGTTCGCCGACCAGGACAGCAACTTCAACGAGTCCGAAGGCGTGCATGTGATCCGCACGCCGCGCCATGCCGGCGTGCTCAGCCCCATCGTGCACACCATCCCGGTGCAGCTGCTGGCGTACCACACCGCACTGGCACGTGGCACCGACGTGGACAAGCCACGCAACCTGGCCAAGAGCGTGACGGTGGAGTAACTCCGCCGGAACCGCTGGAAGCTGCATGCGAAAGGGGCCCCACGTGGGCCCCTTTCGTTTGCGCCGGTGGTCGTGCCAAGTGGGACAGCCGCCGGGTGTTCTGTCCGCTGTCGGCAGCAGGCAATCAATCTTTAATGCGCGACATCGCCTGTATTCAGCGGCGGTTTCAGCCGCGGTGCCATTCTCTGGATCGTCAGTTGGTTCCCACGACGAACTGTCCTATCGATGCCGGTAGTGACCGATGGTCGCAGTCGTAGAATCGATTTGACCGAGGGCCGGGTTGAGCGGTTGAACCCACCTCGTTCGCGTTGCAGCACGTCGTCTGCCGATCCATTTCCACCGGCAGCCGGGTGCGCCAGACGTGCGCTGAAAGGTCTGTTCCCGGGGAGGGGGCGTATCGGAAGAGCACACTTTTTGACTTAGTGACCTGCACCAGGAAACAAGAATGAACGTCCGCGAACTCCTGCAATCCAAGAAAGAAGCTGTCATCACCATCGACGCCGAAGACACCATCGGTGCCGCCGCCCACAAGATGAGCGCGAACAAGATCGCTGCGCTGGTGGTGATGAAGGACGATGCCCCGGTCGGCATCATTTCCGAGAAGGACATCGTGCGCACCCTGGCCGACGACGGCCCGCAGGCCGGCCGCCGGGTGATCTCCAGCCTGCCGTCCACCGGCCTGGAAGGCATTGCGCCGGAAGCGACCCTGAAGCAGGCCATGTCGCTGATGACATACTCGCGGCGCCGTCATCTGATGGTCACCGAAGGCACCCTGCTGGTGGGCATCCTCAGCCTGGGCGACATCGTGAAGAACCTGCTGGGCGAGCTGGAGCTGGAAAAGGCCGTGCTGCAGGACATCTACATGGCCGCCCACTGAGGGCTGGACCCTTGGATGCAGAGAAGCCGGGCATTGCCCGGCTTCTTCGTTCACGGCTTCGGTGATATCAGAAAGTGACCTTCACCGAATCGGCACTGTAGTTCGCCGGACCGTGATAGACCACTTCGATGTTGTTGCCATCCGGATCGAGCACGAAGGCGCCGTAGTAGCCGGGATGGTAGGGGCGCTCGCCGGGCGCGCCGTTGTCGGTGCCGCCGGCGGCGATCGCGGCGGTATGGAAGGCATCGACGGTGGCGCTGTCGCGTGCCTGGAAGGCCAGATGGTGGCGCCCGGTCAGCTGGCCGGCGGCGGCCTCGCTGCTGGCGCTGGAAATGAACAGCTCATCGGCCCAGAAGTAATCCTCGCCTTCGCCGGCGATCGGGATGCCGATCGTATCGAACACCGCCTGGTAGAAGCGCCGGCTGGCGGCCAGGTCGCGCACCACCAGCTGGATGTGGTCGATCAGGCGGCCACGGTGCAGTTCCATCGTTTCCATACGAACCTCGCAAAAAAGGGGACGGAGGGGATTAAGTCGCTTCCAGCCAATAGTGCCAGAAACGACTTAATCCCCTCCGTCCCCTTTTTGGGTCAGACGTTGGAGATGATCTCGACCCAGTAGCCGTCCGGATCCTTGATGAAGGCCAGGTTCTTCATGCGGCCATCGGTCAGGCGCTTCTGGAAGGTCACGCCCAGGTCCTCGAAGCGCTGGCAGGCGGCTTCGATGTCCGGCACGGACACGCAGATGTGGCCGAAGCCGCGCGGGTCGCTGTTGCCGTCGTGGTAGACCGCGCCGTCCTGGGTCTCGGTGCCGTGGTTATGGGTCAGTTCCAGCACACCCGGCAGGCCGGCCATCCACACGCGGCGCTGGGCATCGTCTTCCGGCACCACCGCGCCGGCCTGCACGTAGGCCAGGAAGTACAGGCTGAACTGGGCCTCCGGGAAGTCGCGCTTGTCGATCAGCTGGTAGCCGAGCACGCGGGTGTAGAAGTCCAGCGAGGCGGTGATGTCCTTCACCCGCAGCATGGTGTGGTTGAACACGAAGCCGGTGGTCTCGGCCGGGGCCTGGGCGGCGACGCCGGGGACATCGCGCAGGGCGGGAATGGTCATGGGGGAGGTCCTTCAGACAGGGCCGTTGCTGGCCGGATGGGGCCATTCTACCGGCCGTCACCTGACGGCACCGCGACGTACAATGGGCGGATCGCACCGTTCCGTTCTGAGCATTGCCCGCCATGTCGCAGCGTGAATGGGTGGCTGCCGCCATCCGCAAGATCGAAGCCAATTTCAACCGTTCCGCCGATACCCACCTTATCCCGCTGGCGCTGCCCGGGTTCGCGGGCATCGATGTGTACTTGAAGGATGAATCGAGCCATCCCACCGGCAGCCTCAAGCACCGGCTGGCGCGCTCGCTGTTCCTGTATGCGTTGACCAACGGCTGGCTGCGCGAAGGACGGCCGGTGATCGAGGCCTCCAGCGGCTCGACGGCCGTGTCCGAGGCCTATTTCGCGCGCCTGCTGGGGGTGCCGTTCATCGCGGTGATTCCGGCCACGACCTCGCCGGAGAAGATCGCCGCCATCGAGTTCCACGGGGGCCGCTGCCACCTGGTCGAGCGCGCCTGCGAACTCAACGGTGAATCGGAGAAGCTGGCCCGCGAAACCGGTGGCCACTTCATGGACCAGTTCACCTATGCCGAGCGGGCGACCGACTGGCGCGCCAACAACAACATCGCCGAATCCATCTTCAAGCAGATGGCCGAGGAGCCCAGCCCGGTTCCGGAATGGATCGTGTGCAGCCCCGGTACCGGCGGTACCGCAGCGACGCTGGGCCGCTATGTCAGCTACCGCCGGCATGACACCCGCATCCTGTGCGCGGACCCGGAAGTGTCGGTGTTCTTCGATGGCTATCAGGCTGCCGTGGCCGGCCAGCAGGACTGGCGCGGCCTGACCTGCAGCGGCGGTTCGCGCGTGGAAGGCATCGGCAGGCCGCGGGTGGAGCCGAGCTTCATCCCGACCAGCGTCGATGCGATGGTGAAGGTGCCCGACGCGCTGAGCCTGGCCGCGATGCGCCATGTCAGCCGCCAGCTCGGCCGCCGTGTCGGTGGCTCCACCGGCACCAACTTCATCGGTGTGCTGCAGGCGGCGCAGTGGATGCGTGAGGCGGGCCACCAGGGCAGCATTGTCAGCATCCTGTGCGACAGTGGCGAGCGCTACGCGCAGAGCTATTACGACCCGGCGTGGTACGCGCGCCAGGGCATCGATGTCGACGGCGCCGATGCGCAGCTGGCGGCGGCAGTGGCCGGGCAGGGGCTGCCGGAACTGCCGTGGTGCAGCCTGGAAGCATTGTAGAGCCCTTGTAGAGTCGAGCCATGCTCGACTCCGGGAAAGAGCCGTCGAGCATGGCTCGACGCTACAGATTCAGTAGCCCGCCGCGGTGAACGCGTCCAGCACTGCATCTCGCAGCGCATCGGGCAAGGCCTCGATGTCCATCGCGCGATCATCCAGATGCAGGCTTGGGTCCAGGATGCTGGCACGGCCCTGGGCCAGCGCCTGCAGCCACAGCAGCACGCAGATCACGAACTCGCGCTCATGGCCCAGCCGCAGCTGGCTGGCGCCGCGTTCGATCACCTCGAACGGGTACCACTCCTGGGCATCGTTGAACATGCCGCCCTGCTGCAGCACTGCCTGCAGTTGATGCAGGTGACGCGGGGCGTCGTCGCCGGCATCGCACAATGCGGCGATCCAGGTCAGTTCGGCCGGGCTGGCGGACAATGCCAGTGACCGGGCCGGTGAGGCGGATGCAACTGCAGCCAGACCTTCCATGTAGGGCCTCGTTCGGTGCGTATCGCTGCGGACTCCCCCGCAGCCAGAGCTTCAGCGCGGGACCGTAAGGCCGACGTGAATGCCGGGCCGTGCCCCCTTGTCAGCCCCGCCTGCCAGCGCCATATCCTGCATGCTGCCCGCCCGCCGGGCCCGTACCCTGGAGATCTGACGTGACCGTTGCCAACCCCCTGCTCGATTTTTCCGGCCTGCCGCGCTTCGAGGCCATCCGCCCCGAGCACGTGGCGCCGGCGCTGGACGTGCTGCTGGCCGAGGCCGAAGCCGCCGTCAGCACGGCCGAGCAGGTGCAGCCGGTGCGCTGGGAGACCTTCGTTGCCCCGCTGGACGATGCCACCGAGCGGCTGTGGCGCGCCTGGGGCCTGGTCGGCCACCTGCAGGGCGTGGTCAACACCCCGGAACTGCGTGAGGCCTACAACAGCAACCTGCCGCGGGTGACCCGCTTCGCCAGCGCGCTCAGCCAGAACCTGGCGTTGTACCGGCAGTACCAGACGCTGGCCGCCAGCACCGAGGCGGCGCGCTTCGACGAGGCTCAGCGCAAGGTGCTGGACAACACGCTGCGTGACTTCCGCCTCGGCGGCGCCGAGCTGGCGCCGGAGGCGCAGCAGCGCTTCGCGGCGATCAAGGAAGAACTGTCGGCGCTGTCGGCGAAGTTCTCGCAGAACGTTCTTGACGCTACCGATGCCTGGTCGCTGATCGTCGAGGACGAAGCGCGATTGAAGGGCCTGCCGGAAGACGTGAAGGCCGCCGCGCATGCCGCAGCACAGAAGGACGGCAAGTCTGGCTGGAAACTGACCCTGCAGATGCCGTGCTACCTGCCGGTGCAGACCTGGGGTGAGGACCGCGACCTGCGCGAGATCCTGTACCGTGCCAGCGCACAGCGTGCGTCCGAATTCGGCGATGACACGCTGGACAACAGCGGCAACATCGACCGCATCCTCGCCCTGCGCGCGGAACTCGCCGCACTGCTCGGCTTCGGTTCGTATGGTGATTATTCGGTGGCGACCAAGATGGCGCAGGACCCGGCCGAGGTGCTCGGTTTCCTGCGTGACCTGGCCTCGCGCGCCAAGCCGTTCGCGGCCAAGGACCGTGCTGAACTGGAACAGTTCGCACGCGAGCAACTCGGTATCGACAGCCTGCAGGCCTGGGACTTGGCATTCGCTGCCGATCGCCTGAAGCAGGCGCGTTACAGCTATTCCGAACAGGAAGTGAAGCAGTACTTCACCGAACCGAAGGTGCTGGGCGGCCTGTTCTCGGTAATCGAGCAGCTGTACGGCCTGCGCGTGCAGGAGGACAGCGCGCCGGTGTGGCACGAGGATGTGCGCTTCTTCCGCCTGGTCGATGCGCAGGGTGCGCTGGTGGGCCAGTTCTACCTGGACCTGTACGCGCGCGAAGGCAAGCGCGGTGGCGCGTGGATGGATGATTGCCGTAACCGCCGCGAGCGTGCCGACGGCAGCGTGCAGACGCCGCTGGTCTACCTGGTGTGCAACTTCGGCCGAGGTGCCAATGGCAAGCCGGCTACCTTCAGCCACAATGAAGTGACCACCCTGTTCCATGAAATGGGCCACGGCCTGCATCAGCTGCTGACCCGCATCGGCGAACTGGGTGTGGCCGGCATCAACGGCGTGGAATGGGACGCGGTGGAGCTGCCCAGCCAGTTCATGGAGAACTTCTGCTGGGAATGGGAGCACCTGCAGGCGATGACCGCACATGTGGACAGTGGCGAGCCGCTGCCGCGCGCGCTGTACGAGCGCATGCTGGCTGCACGCAACTTCCACAGCGGCATGGCCACCGTTCGCCAGCTGGAGTTCGGCCTGTTCGACATGCTGCT
Source organism: Stenotrophomonas sp. 71799_Sma (assembly GCF_056482505.1). NCBI lineage: Bacteria > Pseudomonadati > Pseudomonadota > Gammaproteobacteria > Lysobacterales > Lysobacteraceae > Stenotrophomonas > Stenotrophomonas sp. 71799_Sma. Next base: position 4,258,638 of record NZ_CM151202.1, on the reverse strand, counting down.
GCACAGCCAGTTCGAGCCGGCGCAGGACAGCGTTCTGGCACTGCTCGATCGTGTGCGCGCGGAAGTGGCGGTGAACCACCCGCCGGTCTGGAACCGCTTCCCGCATCAGTTCAGCCACATCTTCGCCGGCGGCTACGCAGCCGGTTACTACAGCTACAAGTGGGCCGAGGTGCTGAGCGCCGATGCCTATGCGGCGTTCGAGGAGGCGCCGCAGGCGCTGGCTGAAACCGGCGCGCGCTTCCGCGAAGAGATCCTGTCGCGTGGTGGCAGCCGCCCGGCGGCGGAGAACTTCAAGGCCTTCCGCGGCCGCGCGCCTCAGATCGACGCGCTGCTGCGCCACTCGGGCATGGCGTAAGGTGTTTGGTAGGTGCCAACCTTGGTTGGCACGTTACCGTTATCCACGCATGGCGTGGATCTACCGGAATGTTCGGACATGGCGTAACGCCTTGGTAGGCGCCAACCTTGGTTGGCGAAAAGCCCAGGCCAACCAAGGTTGGCCTCTACCGGGCGTCGCGCCTTGGGGTCATTCGGCGTAGATCATCTTCCGGGTCATGCCGCCGTCCACGATGAAGTCCTGGCCGGTGGTGAAACCGGACAGCGACGACAGCAGGTACACCGCCAGTGCACCGATGTCTTCGGGGCGGCCGACCCGGCCGACCGGGTGTTGCGCATGATCGATGGCTGAGTATTCCGGCGCGTGGCGCCGTGAGGGGGCCTGCCACGCAGTGGTGCCGATCCAGCCGGGGCTGATGCTGTTCACACGCACCGCCGGACCGGCGCTGATCGCAAGTGCATGGGTGAAGGCCACCAGCCCACCCTTGGCTGCCGCATAGGCTTCGCTGTGTGCTTCGGATTGCCAGGCCCGGGTGGAGGCGATGTTGATGATCGCACCGGCGGCGCTGGCGGTCAGTGCTGGCAACGTGTGCTTGCTGCACAGGAATGCACCGTGCAGTGACGACAGCCGGCGCTGCCACTCGTCCCAGTCCATATCCTGCAACCCTGTGCCGTGTGGACCGGCGATGCCCGCGTTGTTCACCAGTCCGTCGATACGGCCGAAACGCTGCAGGGCCACGGCGATGAAGTCGCGCACGCTGGCTTCGTCGGTGATGTCCAGGCGCTGGAACGCGGCATCCTCGCCGCGCTGCCATTCCGCCAGACACGCTTCTCCGGCCTCCACGTCCAGGTCGCCGATCAGCACGCGTCCACCGGCACCAAGTACGGCCTGGGCAATACCACGGCCGATGCCGTTGGCACCGCCGGTGACCAGCACAACCTTGCCCGACAGTGGCGCGGCCGGCCATGCGGCAATCGGCGGCACCGTGCTCACGTCAGGTCTTCGCCGCGCAGGCGGCGATGCCAGCCGTCCACACCGATGCGGTCCAGGGTCTGGATGTTGCGCTCGACGATCACGTCCGGGTCCGGATAGACATCCACCGCGCGTGCCACGCTGTCTTCGCGCAGCAGGTGCAGGGTGGGGAAGGGCGCGCGGTTGGTGTAGTTGCTGGCGTCGTCCGCGGCCACGCCATCGAACTGGTAGTCCGGGTGGAAGCTGGCCACCTGCAGGATGCCCTGCAGGTCCAGTGCCTCGATCGCCGCATCGGCGTTGTCGAGGAAATCGTTGTAGTCGAGGAAATCGGTCAGCACCTGCGGATGCACGATCAGCGTCGTGTCGATCTGCTCGGCCGGCGTATCGCGCAGCAGCACCAGCTCCTCGGCCAGCTGTTCAACCAGCGCTTCCGGCGTGGTCGCATCGCTGAGCACGATGCGGACCTGGTCCTTCACGTACACCGCCTTGGCGAACGGGCACAGGTTCAGGCCGATGACGATGCGCTCCAGCCACAGGCGGGTGGCTGCGATCGGGTCATCGGTGGGCAGGGAGGTATCGGTCATGGCGGGCACGTGGGCTGGCGGGGCCGCCATTGTAGGCAGTGTGCCGGTGCTGCGCTGTCCACTGTGCAGGAACTGGACAGTGGCGAAGCTGGAAATTCCTGAAGATTCAAACCGTTGCGCGCTACCGATGGATGGCCGATTGCCAGTCCGGGGCGACGGGCGTGGAATGGATGCACGACACAGGAGGACACCCATGACTGCATCTTCCCCGTGGCTGCCGGACGCCCTCTGGGCCGGCGCCTTCTTTGATGGCCACTGGCAGGCTGCCCCGCAACGGCACCCGGTGATTGAACCGGCCACTGGCCGGGAGCTGGGCGAGATCGGCCTGGCCGACCCGGCGCAGATCGCGCGTTCGGCGGCTGCCGCGGCACAGGCGCAGCAGGCTTGGGCGGCGGCGCCCTACGAACAGCGTGCCGACGTGCTGCGCAAGGCCGCGCGTCTGGCCGAAGAGAACATCGACACCCTGGTCGAGTGGCTGGTGCGCGAAAGCGGCTCGACCCGCCTGAAGGCCGGCTTCGAGACCAAGGTGACGATCAAGGCGCTGCACGAGGCCGCCGCACTGCCGTCGCGCAGCACGGGTGAGATCCTGCCGTCCGAGCCGGGCAAGCTGAATCTGGCGCGGCGCCGCCCGCTGGGTGTGGTCGGGGTCATTTCGCCGTTCAACTTCCCGCTCTATCTGGCGATGCGTGCGGTGGCCCCGGCGATCGCGCTGGGCAACGCTGTGGTTCTCAAGCCGGACCCGCGTACGGCAGTGTGTGGTGGCGCGGTGATCGCACGCCTGTTCGAGCAGGCGGGCCTGCCGGCAGGCGTGCTGCACATGCTGCCCGGCGATGGCGCGGCCGGGGCCGCGCTGACCAGTGACCCGCACGTGGCGATGATCCAGTTCACCGGTTCCACCGCCGCCGGGCGCAAGGTCGGCGAAGCGGCGGGCAAGCACCTGAAAAAGGTTTCGCTGGAGTTGGGTGGCAAGAATTCGTTGATCATCCTGGACGATGCGGACCTGGACCTGGCGGTGGCCAACACCGCGTGGGGCGTCTACCTGCACCAGGGCCAGATCTGCATGGCGACCGGCCGCGTGCTGGTGCACCGGAAGATCCACGACACGTTCCTGCAGAAACTGGTGGCCAAGGCCAACGCGCTGAAGGTAGGCGACCCGGCACGTGAGGACGTGGCGATCGGCCCGCTGATCAATGCTGGCCAGCGCGACCATGCTGCACGCGTGGTCGAGCAGGCGGTGCAGGCCGGTGCCACGCTGGAAGCGGGCGGCACACACCGGGAGCTGTTCTTCGCACCCACCGTGCTCGGCAACGTTGCGGCCGACAATCCGGCCTTCAGCGAGGAAATCTTCGCGCCGGTAGCGGTGGTGGTGCCGTTCGACAATGACGACGAAGCGGTGCGCCTGGCCAACGACAGCGAGTACGGGCTGTCGATGGCGATCGTGTCCAGCAACGTCGGCCGCGCACTGAAGATCGGCGAGCGCCTGCGTACCGGTCTGCTGCACATCAACGACCAGACCGTGAATGACGAGGTGATCAATCCCTTCGGCGGCGTCGGCGCGTCCGGCAACGGCACCAGCATCGGTGGCCCGGCCAACGGCGAGGAGTTCACCCAGTGGCAGTGGTTGACCGTCAAGGGCGAAGCGCCCGCTTACCCGATCTGATCGAAGGAGCCATCACGATGAACGACAACAACGCAACGCGTGAGATCACCGCCGCCGTGGTACGCGGCAAGGAGCAGCCCTTCGTCATCGAGCAGGCGACGCTGCGCGGTCCCCAGGACGACGAGGTGCTGGTGAAGGTGGTGGCCACCGGCCTGTGCCATACCGACCTGATCGTGCGCGATCAGTACTATCCGGTGCCGCTGCCGGCGGTGCTGGGCCATGAGGGGGCGGGCATCGTCGAAGCGGTTGGCCCGAACGTGCGCGACCTCAAGGCGGGGGATCACGTGGTGCTGACCTACGGCGCCTGTGGTCACTGCAATCCCTGCCGGGGTGGACACGGTGCTTACTGCAGGGATTTCTTCGCCCTGAACTTCGGTGGCGATGATGGCCACGGCCATACCGCCATCACCGATGCGCAGGGCCAGCCGCTGCACGATCATTTCTTCGCCCAGTCCTCGTTTGCCACCTACGCGCTGGCCCGCGAGATCAATGCGATCAAGGTGCCTGATGACGCACCACTGGAACTGCTGGGCCCGCTGGGGTGCGGCATCCAGACCGGTGCCGGTGCGGTGCTCAACTCGCTGCAGGTGCGGTCGGGCAGCAGCTTTGCAAGCTATGGTGCCGGTGCGGTGGGCCTGAGCGCGGTGATGGCGGCCAAGGTGGCCGGGGCCACCACCATCATTGCCATCGACGTGGTGCCTTCGCGCCTGGAGCTTGCTCTGGAGCTGGGGGCCACCCACGTGGTCAACAGCCGGGAGACCGATGTGGTCGAGGCGGTGCGTGCGATCACGGGTGGGGGTGCTGACTTCGCGCTGGAATCGACCGGTCGTCCGGACGTGCTGTCCGCTGGCGTCGAGGCGCTGGGTGGGCTGGGCATGATGGGCGTGGTCGGTGCGCCGAAGCTGGGCACCACCGCCAGTTTCGATGTGAACAACCTGCTGCTCGGCGGTCGCAGCATCCGCGGCATCGTCGAGGGCGACAGTGTGCCGCAGGTGTTCATTCCGCAGCTGGTGACCCTGTTCCAGCAGGGACGCTTCCCGTTCGACAAACTGGTGAAGTTCTATCCGCTGGAACAGATCAACCAGGCGGCCGAAGACAGCACCCGTGGCATCACCCTGAAGCCGGTGCTGCGCATCGCGGCGTAGTTTCCCCTGTTGGTTGTGCCGGCCGCTGGCCGGCATGGGGCAGATCCGTTTTCCATAACGGCTCTGCCCCTTTGTTTGAACGCGTCTTGAAACGGAAACGCTCCGTTGCCGAGACGTAACATGACGTTGCCGCTGGCGGGTGTACGCTGCGTCCATGATGGCCACGACAGTCGGGCAGCAACAACTGGTGGCGGCACGTACCGCTTTCGCCGACGGCGATGCGCGCTCATTGGGCGTGTTGCCGCTGCCGCTGCAGCAGTCATGGCTGCGTTCGCGCGCAGCGGGCCTGCAGCCGGGGCAGGAGCCGGACTATCGGCCGCTGCTGGGCGATGGCCGCCATCTGTCCCATCCCGATGACCGGCGCCTGGCGCGTTGCGTGCAGCCGGAGCTGGAACAGCTCTGGGCGGCCTTCGGTGGGCGTGGCTGGACGATGTTCTGCGCCAACCGCGACGGCATGGTGATCGCGCAGCAGGCCCACGGGCTGGAAGATGCTCCCTTGCTGCGGCCGATCCAGGTCGGGCGACAGCTGGGCGAGACCGAGATCGGCACCACTGCGCCAGCGGTCAGCCTGGCCGACGATGTGCCGGCACTGGTGCGCGGCAACGAACACTACCTGCAGCGGTTCGCGCCGGTGTTCTGCCTGAGCGAGCCACTGCACGATCTCGACGGTCGGGTCTGCGGAGTGATCGATATCACCGGTCTTGGCGAGCGCGATCCCGCGCTGCTGCAGGGCTATTTCCGGCAGGCTGCGCTGGCTAGCGAAAATCGCTTGTTCCACAGCCTCACCGACGTGCATCTGCTCGCCGTGCAACATGATCCGCGCTGGCTGGCGTCACCGCTGCAGGGACTGCTGGCGGTGCAGGAGGATGGCCAGCTGCGTGCAGCCAACCGCGTTGCACGGCGCCTGCTGGGCCTGCCACGGCGCGGGCCGTTGCCGCTGCTGGGTCTGGAAGCGCTGTTTGCCGGTGCCAGTGCGGCGCAACGGCGTCGGCTGCTGCAACCGGGCGCAGCGCATCGGGTCCGGTTGGGCGAGGGCAGTGCGGTCTACCTGCAGCGTCTGCAGGGGCCGCGGGGCGCGACGCACCGGTCTACTGTGCGAAGCACCCCGGCAGACCCAGGCGCGCCGCTGCTGCGTGACCAGCAGCGTGAGGCCGCGCGTCGCGCGGCCCTGGCCGCTGACGGCAACCTCAGCCTGGCCGCACGCCAGTTGGGAATCTCGCGCACCACGCTGTACAAGCTGCTGCGCGATTGACCGCGTAGTCCACCGGGCAGGTCCCGGCGGGGGCATCAGTCGCGGAAGTTGTTGAACTGCAGCGGCAGTTCGAACTTGCCGGCCTTGAGCACGGCGATGGCGTCCTGCAGATCGTCGCGCTTCTTGCCCTGCACGCGCAGCTTGTCGCCGTTGATCTGGCTTTCCACCTTCAGCTTGGCGTCCTTCAGTGCCGCCGCGATCTTCTTGGCGATCTTCTGCTCGATGCCCTGCTTGACGGTGATCTTCTGCCGGGCCTGGGCCAGGTTGGTTTCGATGTCGCCGAACTCCAGGCTGAGCACGTCGATGCCGCGCGCGGCCAGGCGTGCGCGCAGGATGTCGTTCATCTGCTTGAGCTGGAACTCGGTCGGCGCCGTCTGATTGATGACATCGCCATCGCGTTCGAACTTGGCGTCCACGCCCTTGAAGTCGAAGCGGGTGGCCAGTTCGCGGTTGGCCTGGTCGATGGCGTTGGTCAGCTCGTGGGTGTCGACTTCGGACACGACGTCGAAGGAAGGCATGGGCGGTGCTCCGCAGAATTCAGTGGCGGTCATTCTATCGTGCTGGCTGCATACCCGTTTTGTGGAGTCGAGCCATGCTCGACTCGCTCCCTCCCTTGTAGCGCCGAGCCATGCTCGGCTGCTTTGTGAAGAGCAGTCGAGCATGGCTCGACTCTACAAGGCGGCCCGCCGAGCATGGCTCGGCGCTACATAAGAGCAACAGGCGGGCGATAATGGGCCATGAACCTGCAACGCTCTCCCTCGCGCGCGGTGACCTGGATGGTTGCGGCGGTCGCCTGTTTCTCGCTGATGGACGCCGGCATGAAGCAGCTGTCGGCCAGCTATCCGACCCTGGAAGTGACCTTCCTGCGTGGTGCGGCTTCGTTGCCGTTCGTGCTGGTCTGGGTGCTGGTCAGCGCCGGCCCGCGCTCGCTGATCCCGCGCCGCTGGGGCCTGCACCTGCTGCGTGGTGGGCTCGGCATGGCGATGATCGGCTGCTTCGTGTTCGCCCTGCGTGACCTGCCGCTGTCCACCGCCTACACCATCTATTTCGTTGCCCCACTGCTGATCGCCGCGCTGTCGGTGCCGTTGCTGGGTGAGCGGGTTGGCCCGCGGCGCTGGGTGGCCATCGGCATCGGCCTGGTCGGCGTGCTGGTGGTGCTGCGGCCGGGCGTGGACGGCTTCATTTCGGTGCCGGGGCTGATGGTGCTGGCCGCGGCCACCGCGTATGCGGTGGCGGCGATCACGGTCAGCCTGCTCACCCGCACCGATACCTCGCAGTCGATGGTGGTCTGGTTCCTGGTGATCATGGCCATCGGTGCCGGCCTGCTGGCCCTTCCCGGCTGGGTGCCGCTGCAGCTGGAGCATGCGCCGCTGATCGCCGGCATGGGTCTGGCCGGAGCGCTCGGTCAGATCGCACTGACCAAGGCCTTCCAGCTGGGCGAGGCGTCGATGATCGCGCCGTTGGAGTACAGCGGCCTGGTGTGGGTGATCGGCTGGGACCTGGCCTTCTGGGGCCAGCTGCCGGACAGCTATACCTGGGTGGGCGCGGCGATCATCGTCGCCTCGGGGCTGTACCTGCTGCACCGTGAGCGGGTGAACCGGCAGGAACCGCCGAAGCCGCTGGATCATCCCTGAGCCGGGGTAGTGCCGGCCGCTGGCCGGCAACTCCTTGCCCCGGAGGGATCGCTGCAGGTGCCGGCCAGCGGCCGACACTACCGGGTGCGGGCGACTTAGAACCAAAAGGAATAACATTCTGGCCCATGGCGCGGGCGCGCGACCGCCTGCGCTGGTAGGCTGCACGCCCCCTTCCGTCACCCAGCCGGTGAGCCACGCCCGTGATCGAGTTCCAGCGCCTGCACAAATCCTATGCCGTTGCCGGCCGCGCAGTCAGCGCGCTGCAGCCGCTGGACCTGACCATCGAGGCCGGTGAGGTATTCGGCATCATCGGCCATTCCGGCGCCGGCAAGTCGACCCTGATCCGCATGATCAACCGCCTGGAAGAGCCCAGCGGTGGTCGCCTGCTGATCGGTGGCGAGGATGTCACCGCACTGGACGCGGATGGCCTGCGCGCGCTGCGCAGGCGCATCGGCATGATCTTCCAGCACTTCAACCTGCTGTCGTCGCGCACGGTGGCCGGCAATGTCGCCTTCCCGCTGGAGCTGGCCGGCACGCCGAAGGCGGAGATCGACGCGCGCGTGGCCGAGTTGCTGCAGACCGTGGGCCTGGAGGCGCATGCGCAGAAGTACCCCGCACAGCTGTCCGGTGGCCAGAAGCAGCGCGTCGGCATCGCCCGTGCGCTGGCGACACGCCCGCAGATCCTGCTGTGCGACGAGGCCACCAGTGCGCTGGACCCGCAGACCACCGCCTCGGTGTTGTCGCTGCTGTCGAAGATCAATCGCGAGCTGGGCCTGACGATCGTGCTGATCACCCACGAGATGGACGTGATCCGCCGTGTCTGCGACCGTGTCGCCGTGCTCGACGCCGGCCAGATGGTCGAGACCGGGCCGGTCACCCGGGTGTTCCTGCACCCGCAGCACCCGACCACGCGCCGTTTCGTCAGCGAATCGGAGCACGTGGATGAAGGCGCGCTGCACCGTGATTTCGATGCTGTCGGTGGCCGCATCGTGCGCCTGACCTTCCTCGGCGGAGACACCTACGAACCCCTGCTCGGCAGTGTCGCGCGGGAGACCGGGGTCGACTACAACATCCTGTCCGGCCGTATCGACCGGATCAAGGACACCCCGTATGGCCAGCTGGTGGTCGCCCTGGTGGGCGGTGACCAGTCCGCCGCGCAGGCCGCGTTCGTGGCTGCCGGCGTGCACGTTGAGGAGCTGCGTCGATGATCATCGCCACTGCCGGCGGATTCTTCCGCCACCTGGATGCGGGCAAGTGGGCCGACATCGGCCAGGCCACCATCGACACCCTGCTGATGCTGCTCGGTTCGCTGCCGCTGACCCTGGCCATCGGCCTGCCGCTGGGCGTGCTGCTGTACCTGTTCGGCGCGCCGCAGATGAAGCGCCGTCCGTTCGCCTACGGCGTGCTGGCGCTGGTGGTGAACCTGTTGCGCTCGGTGCCTTTCATCATCCTGATGATCGTGCTGATCCCGGTCACCCTGTTCCTGATGGGGACGTCGCTGGGGGTACGCGGTGCGATCGTGCCGCTGGTGATCGGTGCCGCGCCGTTCTACGCGCGCCTGGTCGAAACCGCACTGCGCGAAGTGGACCGTGGCGTGATCGAAGCGACCCAGTCGATGGGTGCCACCAGCTGGCAGCTGGTCACCCGCGTGCTGCTGCCCGAGGCGCGCCCCGGCCTGATCGCCGGTGCGACGGTCACCACCGTGGCGCTGATCGGCTTCACCGCGATGGGCGGTGCGATTGGTTCCGGCGGCCTTGGTGACCTGGCGTTCCGCGATGGCTACCAGCGTTCGCACACCGACGTGGCCCTGGTTACCGTGGTCCTGCTGTTGGTTCTGGTGCAGCTGCTGCAGATGCTCGGCGACCGCCTGGTCGCGCATTACAGCCGCAAATGACGAGGCGCCGGGGCGCTGCCCCCGGCGTCGCCCGGTGCATCGCGGCAGCCGGCCAGCGGCCGGCTCTACCCCATTGCCTGGAAACGGTAGTGCCGGCCGCTGGCCGGCAGAGCCTGCAGAACCTGCAGAACTTCGACAGTGTGCCTGTCATAGCGCCAGGCTCTGGAAGCCGCCACACCCATCAGGAATCGATATCGCCAGACTGGGACTGGCAGCACACCCCGTTCCTTGGTATGTTCCGTTCAACGTAATACGTTTTACGGAATGATCCGTTCATTCCGCTGCAAGCAGACCCGTGCCCTGTTTGAAGGAACCTGTCCACGTGCCTGGCTTTCGATCCGGCGGGCTGCCGAGCGCAAGCTGCAGCTGCTCGACTCGGCACAGACGTTGGCATTCCTGCGCAGCCCGCCCGGGAACCGACTCGAGGCGCTGTCAGGTGATCGGAGAGGGCAGTACAGCTTGCGTATCAATGACCAGTGGCGGCTGTGCTTTACCTGGACTGACAACGGTGCCGATGCCGTGGAAATTGTTGACTATCACTGAGGTGCCCGCCATGAAGCGTCCCCACAACGGCATGCGCGCCATCCATCCTGGCGAGATCCTGCGCGAAGAGTTCCTGATGCCTCTGGCGTTGAGCGTGAACGCGCTGGCAAGGGCCTTGGATGTTCCCGCAACACGGCTGCACGCCATCGTGCACGGGGAGCGCAGTATTTCGGCCGATACCGCGGCACGGCTGGCGCGACATTTTGGTGGGGATGCCGCGTCCTGGCTTGCGATGCAGGCGGCCTACGACCTCAAGACATTGCCAACGCGCAGCGAGATCGAGCGACGGGTACAGCCGCGGGCAGCGTGAATTCGGGGCGCACGGACCGAGGTCCGCGGCCACAATCCAGTCAACGCACGTTCGGTACTTCGTAGCCCAGCTTGCCGACCTGCTCCGGGTGCTGCGGCACGCGCTTGAGCTTGTCGGTGTTCACGCCGTACTCGTCACGCAGGCGCTCGGCCAGCTCCTTGTACAGGGCTTTGTCCATGTCCGGCGTACGCGAGAAGATCCAGGCCATTTCACGGCCGGGATAGCCGATCAGCGCCCACGAGTAATCCGGCGCTACTTCCAGCACCCTCGAATGCGTAGGCACGACACGGTAGAACCAGGTGCGCCAGCCGTGGTTGCCGCTGTCCGGGTCGACGCTGGCGCGGGCACGCACTTCCTGCAGCGGTTCGCCGAAGCCATCACGGTAGCGGTAGGTGATGCCGACCTTGTGCGCGTCGCGCAACTCGTACTCGTTGACGCTGGCGACATGGCCACGTTCGATGAAGTTCGGCACGCGGCCGATCACGTACCAGGTACCCATGAAGCGCTTCAGGTCGATCGGTGCGTCCAGGGCAGCCGCACCAGAGGCGCTGGTACGGGGCGACGGCGGCTCACTGGCGGCCACGGCGGGGCCGGCCAGGGAAAGGGCCAGCAGCGCGGCGCAGAGCGGGCGGATCGAAGTCATGCGGGAGCGGGCTCCAGTGGGCTTGCACGCGCATGGTCGACTGTGTGCACGCGATCCGTCAATGGTGTCGCAACCTGTGAGAAGGGGGTTGCCCATGCTGTGTTGCATTGTCCACCGGAGAAGCCCCATGAACGCACGTTCCGTCCGCCGCTCTGCAACTGAACGCGTCATTCTCGAGCGTGCCGACCCGCGCCTGCTGCGCAGCGTGCAGCAGCTGGCCCTGGCCGGTATGGCGCTGGTACTGGTCTGGCCGGCCGCGCGCGGCAGCAGTGCCTGGCTGGGCTGGCTACCCATGTGGCTGGTGGGCATGCCGCTGGTGGCCTGGTGGGCGTTGCTGCGCTTTCCGTTGCCGCGCCTGTCGTGGCTGCGGCTGGCGCGTCGTACCGGTGGACAGGCACGTCGCCGTAGCGGCGGGACGGCGCGAGGCCGTCGCGGCTCCACCGCCGCGGCCTGACCTTCGACACGGGGGCGGCCGCGGCGATCCATGCTAGCGTTCCACGGCTTATGACTGCCTGGAGCTGCAATGTCTCGACTCGCTTCCGCCTGCCTGCTGGCCGGCATGATGACCGCTGCCTCGGTGGGGACCGCCGTGGCCGCTGAAGACACCGATCGCTACGCCTGGCTCGAAGATGTCACCGGCGACAAGCCGCTGACCTGGGTCAAGGAACAGAACGCCAAGTCCGAGGCGCGCCTGGCGCAGACCCCGGCCTTCAAGCAGATGGAGACCAGCATCCGCGAGGTGCTCGACTCCGATGCCAAGATCCCCGGCGTGCAGAAGATCGGCGACTACTACTACAACTTCTGGAAGGACCAGCAGCACGAGCGCGGCCTGTGGCGGCGCACCACCCTGGCCGAGTACCGCAAGGCCTCGCCGCAGTGGGAAACCGTGCTCGACCTGGATGCGCTGAACAAGGCCGAGGGTGAGAACTGGGTCTGGCATGGCGCCGATTGCCTGCGCCCGGACTACAGCCGCTGCCTGATCGCGCTGTCGCGCGGCGGCGCCGACGCCGACGTCACCCGTGAGTTCGACCTGGCCAACAAGACCTGGATCAAGGACGGCTTCTTCCGTCCCGAGTCCAAGGGCGGCCTCAACTGGGTCGACCGCGACACCGTGTTCGTCTACACCGACTTCGGTGCGGGCTCGATGACCACCTCCGGCTACCCGCGCGTGGCCAAGCTGTGGAAGCGCGGCACGCCGATGACCTCGGCCACCGTGGTGTACGAAGGCAAGCCGGAAGACATGTACATCGCGGCGATGCACGATGACACCCCGGGCTTCGAGCGCAACCTGGTCAGCCGCACGCTGGCGTTCTACAACAACGAGCTCTACCTGCGTGGCGACGATGGCACGCTGACCAAGATCGACGCGCCGAACTCGGCCGAGAAGGGCCTGCACAAACAGTGGCTGACCCTGGAACTGCGCGATCCGTGGACCGTGGGCGGCAAGACCTACGCGTCCGGTTCGCTGCTGGCGACGAAGCTGGACGACTTCCTGGCCGGCAAGCGCGACTTCGAGGTGCTGTTCACCCCGACCGCGACCACCTCGCTGGCCGGCGCCACCTGGACCAAGAGCCACCTGGTGCTGAACGTGCTGGATGACGTCAAGAACCGCCTGTCGGTGCTGACCCCGGGCGCCGATGGCTGGCAGACCAGCCGCTTCGTCGGCGCGCCGGCCTTTGGCACGCTGGCGGTGGGCGCAGTGGACAGCAACGACAGCGATGCGGTGTGGCTGACCGCCACCGACTACCTGACCCCGACCACGCTGGCTCTGGCCGAGATCGGCCAGGCGCCGGAAACGTTGAAGACCATGCCGGCCTTCTTCGATGCCAAGGGCAAGGTGATCGAGCAGCACTTCGCCACCAGCAAGGACGGCACCCGCGTGCCGTACTTCGTGGTGCACGACAAGGCGATGAAGCTGGACGGCTCCAACCCGACCCTGCTGTACGGCTATGGTGGCTTCGAGATCTCGCTGACCCCGAATTACTCCGGTGGCATGGGCCGCGCCTGGCTGGAGAAGGGCGGTGTGTACGTGGTCGCCAACATCCGTGGTGGTGGCGAGTACGGCCCGCGCTGGCACCAGGCAGCGCTGAAGCAGAACCGTCACAAGGCCTATGAAGACATGGCTGCGGTGGCGCGCGATCTGGTCAAGCGCAAGATCACCAGCGCCAAGCACCTGGGCGTGCAGGGTGGCAGCAACGGTGGCCTGTTGACCGGCAACATGCTGACCCAGTACCCGGAGCTGTTCGGTGCAGTGGTGGTGCAGGTGCCGCTGCTGGACATGAAGCGCTACAGCCACCTGTTGGCCGGTGCCTCGTGGATGGCCGAATACGGCAACCCGGACACCAGCGACTGGGAGTTCATCAAGACCTTCTCGCCGTACCACCTGTTCGACGCGAAGAAGAACTACCCGCCGGTGCTGTTCACTACCTCCACCCGCGATGACCGCGTGCACCCGGGCCATGCCCGCAAGATGGCGGCGAAGATGATCGACGCCGGCAAGGACGTGACCTACTACGAGAACATCGAAGGTGGCCACGGCGGCGCAGCCAACAACGCGCAGGCCGCACACATGTCCGCACTGGCCTACAGCTTCCTGTGGGAGCGGTTGGGCGGCAAGTAAGCAGAACGGAAAACGCCGCCCCAGGGCGGCGTTTTTCGTTGGGTTCACGTATCCACGCATGGCGTGGATCTACCTACGTATCGTGCGCTGGGTCAGTAGATCCACGCCATGCGTGGATGCCGTTCGCGCAGATCGATCAGGCGCCCCAGCTCTTCAACCCGCGTGCAATCCGCGCCACCGCCTCCTGCAGCCGCGGCACTTCCTGGGTATAGGCCAGGCGCACATGCTGGTTGGCGCGATGGAAACCGAAATCCAGGCCCGGGGTGAACGCCACGTGTTCGGTTTCCAGGAAGTGCGCACAGAACGCCTGCGCGTCATCGGTGAACGCGCTGACGTCGGCGTACAGGTAGAACGCACCCTGCGGTTCCACTTCGATGCGGAAACCAAGCTCGCGCAGCGCCGGCAGCAGATAGTCGCGACGCTGGCGGAACGCCTCGCGGCGCTGTTCGAAGATCGACATCGATTCCTCGCTGAAGCAGGCCAGTGCGGCATGCTGGGCGATGCTCGACGCGCTGATGTACAGGTTCTGTGCCAGCTTCTCCAGGTCCGGCACCGCCGCCGGCGGCGCCACCAGCCAACCCAGCCGCCAGCCGGTCATGCCGAAATATTTGGAGAAGCTGTTCAGCACGAACGCGCTGTCATCCACCTGCAGCACGCTGGGTGCATCCAGGCCGTAGGTCAGGCCGTGGTAGATCTCGTCCACCACCAGATGGCCGCCACGCGCGTGCAGGGCCTGCGACAGTGCCGCCAGTTCGTCGGCGGACAGCACGGTGCCGGTCGGATTGGCGGGGGAGGCCACCAGTGCGCCGACGCTGTCGGCATTCCAGTGCTGTTCCACCAGCGACGGCGTGAGCTGGTAGGCGGTGTCCGGGCCGACCGGAACCAGCTGTGCACCGCCTTCCACCAGGCGCAGGAAATGACGGTTGCAGGGATATCCGGGGTCGGCCAGCAGCCAGTGGCGGCCCGGATCGACCAGCAGGCTGCTGGCCAGCAGCAGCGCACCGGAGCCGCCGGGAGTGACCAGGATGCGTTCGGGATCGATATCCAGCCCGTAATGGCTGCGATAGAAACCACTGATCGCCTGGCGCAGGGCCGGCAGGCCACGTGCGGCGGTGTAGCGGGTATGGCCGGCGGCCAATGCGGCCTGGCCGGCACGCACGACCGGTTCGGCCGTGGTGAAGTCCGGTTCGCCGATTTCCAGGTGGATCACATCGTGGCCCGCCTGTTCCAGCGCCTGCGCGCGGGCCAGCAGGGACATCACGTGGAACGGAGCGATTTCATGGCTGCGCCGGCTGTAGCCCGGCGTGTGGGGCAGGGTACTCATGTGCCCATGGTACGCCGCGCGTCCTGGAAGTGCCGGCCGCTGGCCGGCAACCACCCGCCTCTGTTTATCCCAAGGTTGCCGGCCAGCGGCAAGCACGACCCATGACGATCCGCAGGGTTGCCCGCAACCCTCCTGCAACCCAGACTCGAGCACAAGGACGCCATTGCATTGCGGCTCAAGGAGCCTTATCTCATGAAATCCACCCTCTGCCTGTTGCTTGCCAGCCTGATGACCACCACTGCCACCGCCGCCACGCCGCCCGTTCCGCCGGATGCCGCCAAGCATCCGCATGTGGTCAAGGCGCCGTTCGGCGCGACCCGCAACGACGACTATTACTGGCTGCGCGACGACAAGCGCGAGAACAAGGACATGCTGGCCTACCTGCAGGCCGAGAATGCCTACGCCGACCAGTTGCTGGCGCCGCTGAAGCCGCTGGAAGACACCCTGTACAAGGAGATCGTCGGCCGCATCAAGCAGGACGATTCCAGTGTGCCGGCGCGCGAGCGCGGCTACTGGTACTACAGCCGCTTCGAGACCGGCCAGGACTACCCGATCCACGCACGCCGTAAGGGCGGCATGGATGCCGCCGAGGAAATCCTGCTGGACGTCAACACGATGGCCGCCGGCAAGGGCTACTTCAGCGTCGGCTCGATGGAAGTCAGCCAGGACAACCAGCTGCTGGCCTGGGCCGATGACGATGTCGGTCGCCGCCAGTACACCATCCGCTTCAAGGACCTGGCCACCGGCAAGGTGCTGCCCGATGTGATCACCGGCAGCTCCGGCGACCTGGTCTGGGCCGACGACAACCGCACCGTGCTGTATGTCGAGAACGATCCGGAAACGCTGCTGACCGTACGCGTGAAGAAGCACGTGCTGGGCACCCCGGCCAGTGCCGACACCGTCGTCTACGAAGAGAAGGACGACAGCTTCTACATGGGCATCGGCCGCACCCGCGACGATCGCTTCATCACCATCGGTGTGCACAGCACCGTGTCCTCGGAAGAGCGCTACGCGC
Source organism: Stenotrophomonas sp. 71799_Sma (assembly GCF_056482505.1). Lineage (NCBI taxonomy): Bacteria > Pseudomonadati > Pseudomonadota > Gammaproteobacteria > Lysobacterales > Lysobacteraceae > Stenotrophomonas > Stenotrophomonas sp. 71799_Sma. Next base: position 4,242,708 of record NZ_CM151202.1, on the reverse strand, counting down.
CGGCCAGCGACCCGACCACGTTCACCGTACTGGCGCCGCGCCAGCGCGATGTGGAGTACGACGCTGACCACTACGACGGCCGCTGGGTGATCCGCACCAACGACGGTGCGAAGAACTTCAAGCTGGTCACCGCACCGACCGATGCGACCTCGCGCGCACAGTGGAAGGACTGGATCGCGCATGACGATGCGGTGTTCATCGAAGGCTTCGAGCTGTTCGATGCGTACACCGCCATCGCCGAACGTTCCGAGGGCCTGGAACGCATCCGCCTGCTGTTCAAGGATGGCCGCAGCGACTACGTGAAGGCCGATGAGCCGGCGTACTCGATGGGCCTGGGCGACAACACCGAGGCCGATACGCCGTGGCTGCGCTACGTCTACACCTCGATGACCACCCCGACCACCGTGTTCGAGCTGAACACCGCCACCGGCGAGCGCCGCCAGCTGAAGGTGCAACCGGTGATCGGCTATGACGCGTCGAAGTACGAAACCGATCGTGTCTGGATCACCGCGCGCGATGGCGTGAAGGTGCCGGTGTCGCTGGTCTACCGCAAGGGCTACCAGAAGGATGGCAAGGGCGCGCTGTTCCAGTACGCCTATGGCAGCTACGGCATGTCGATGGATCCGTACTTCAACCAGACCGCGGTGAGCCTGCTCGATCGTGGCGTGGTGTATGCCATCGCCCATATCCGTGGCGGCCAGGAGATGGGCCGCGACTGGTACGAGAACGGCAAACTGCTGCACAAGCAGAACACCTTCAACGACTTCATCGACGTCACCCGCGGCCTGGTGGCGCAGGGCTGGGCGGCGAAGGATCGCGTCGCCGCGTCCGGCGGCAGCGCCGGTGGCCTGCTGATGGGCGCCGTGGCCAACCAGGCGCCGCAGGACTACCGGGTGATGGTGGCGCAGGTACCGTTCGTCGACGTGGTCACCACCATGCTCGACCCGACCATTCCGCTGACCACCAACGAATACGACGAGTGGGGCAACCCCGAGCAGAAGCAGTATTACGACTACATGCTGTCCTACTCGCCCTACGACAACGTGAAGCAGCAGGCGTACCCGGCGCTGTTCGTGGGCACCGGCCTGTGGGATTCGCAGGTGCAGTACTGGGAGCCGGCCAAGTGGGTGGCCAAGCTGCGTGACGACAACACCGGCCATTACCCGATCCTGTTCCGCACCAACATGGAAGCCGGCCACGGCGGCAAGTCGGGGCGCTTCCAGCGCTACCGTGAACTGTCCGAGTCGTACGCGTTCGTGCTGCAGCAGCTGGGCATCGCCCAGCCGTAATGGTGCAGGGGTGCCGGGCGTTGCCTGGCATCCCGAACCGGTATCCTTGCGGCCATGAGCCAGCCCGACCCCTCCGCATCCCGCGATGCTGCCACGCCACCGCGCGTGGTGCGTTTCCGCTGGGCGTGGTGGCTGCTGGCCTACGTCAGCCTGGGCACCGGTATCGTCGGCATCTTCGTGCCGGGTCTTCCCACCACCGTATTCATCCTGATCTCGGCCTGCGCTGCCTCGCGTGGTTCCGAGCGCCTGCACACCTGGCTGCTGCAGCACCCGCGCTTCGGCCCGGCCATCGCCAACTGGCAGGCACACGGGGCGGTCAGCCGCTACGGCAAGTGGATGGCCACGATCACCATGGCAGTGTGCGCCGGCATCATGCTGTGGTGCGTGCCGATCGCCTGGGTGAAGTGGTTCTCGATCGGCAGCATGACCGTGGTGGCGATCTGGCTGTGGACCCGGCCGCTGCCGCCGCCTGCAGATTGAACGCCTGCGGTGGTGCCGGCCGCTGGCCGGCAACCCGATCCCCTGCACCAACCGCTCAGCCGCCAATGGCTATACTCGGGGCATGAAGATCCCCCATCGAAACGCCATCCTGATTCCGCTGGCAGCGGCCTCGCTGCTGCTCCTCGCCGCCTGCGGCAACAAGGGCCCGCTGGTACTGCCGCAGAAGCCGGTGCCGGTGGAAGAAACCGTCGAACCGGTTGCCGAGCCCGCTACCGAAGCGACCCCGGCGCAGACCGAAGGCAGCGGCACCCCGGCCACGACCGTGGAGCCGGCTGCACCGACCACGCAACCGGCGCCTGCGCCTGCGAAGAAGGTGGGCGGCGGGAATGAGTAAGGCCGGTTCCAAGGCGCTGCGCTTCAGCAAGATGCATGGCGCGGGCAATGATTTCGTAGTGATCGACCTGCGTGACGGCACTGCGCCGCCCACGCCTGAACTGGCCGCGCGCCTGGCCGACCGCCACACCGGCGTCGGCTGCGACCAGATCCTGACCATCGAAGCGCCGCGCGCGGAAGGCTCGGTGGCGTCGTACCGCATCTGGAATGCCGACGGTTCCAACTCCGAGCAGTGCGGCAACGGCGCGCGCTGCATCGCGGCCTGGCTGGTGCGTGAGGGCAGTGCGCAGGGGGATCAGTTCGTCATCGACAGCCCGCTGGCCAGTCATGGGGTGAAGGCCCTGGGCGATGGCCAGTTCGCGGTGACCATGGGCGTGCCTGCGTTCGAGCCGGTCAACGTGCCGCTGGTGGGCTTCGCCCATGCACGCGAGGAGTACCTGCTGCCGTTGCAGGGCGAGAGCATACGCTTCGCCGCGGTGTCGATGGGCAATCCACATGCGGTGATCGAAGTGGGCCTGATCGATGCAGCACCGGTCGAGCGCGTCGGTTCGCTGCTGCAGCAGCATGCCTCGTTCCCGCGCTCGGTGAACGTGGGTTTTGCCCAGGTGATGGGCCCGGCGCATGCACGTCTGCGTGTGAATGAACGTGGCGTCGGCGAAACCCTGGCCTGCGGCAGCGGCGCCTGCGCCGCTGCGGTGACCCTGATGCAGCGTGGCCGCCTGCAGCGCGATGCGCGCATCAGCCTGCCCGGGGGTGACCTGCGCATCCAGTGGCCGGGCGATGGCCAGCCGGTGGTGATGGCCGGCCCGACCGCATTCGTCTTCGAAGGGGAGTGGATCGCATGACCGAAACCGTCGACAAGCTCGGGGCCCATGAAGTCGCTGCGTGGTTGCGGCGACATCCCGGCTTCCTCAAGCAGTTCCCGGACCTGGCCCTGACCCTGGTGGTGCCACGCGACGATGGCCCGACCGCGTCGCTGGCCAGCTACCAGCTGGAAGTGCTGCGCGAGAAGAACCGCGAGCTGGCACGACGGTTGGCCGATCTGGGTGCCACCGCCCAGGTCAATGAACGCCTGGCAGTGCGCACGCATCAGCTGACCCTGGCGCTGATGAAGCAGGACAACGCCGCCGACACCCTGCGTGCGATGGCTGCCTCGCTGCAGGAAGATTTCGCCGGCGACCTGGTGCGATTGGTGGTGCACACACCGGTGGCCGGGCTGGAACAGGCCGACTGGCTGCAGGTGATCGCCGCCGATGATGCGCAGCTGGGCCCGTTCCGCGACTGCCTGAACGACGGCGAGCCGATCTGCGGGCGCCTGCAGCCGGAAAAGAATGCCGTGCTGTACGGCGTGCGCAGCGAAGAAGTGCAGACCACCGCGCTGCTGCCGTTGCCGGGCGTGGGCCTGATTGCTGTGGGCAGCCACGACCCGAACCGCTTCTACCCGGGCATGGGCACGCTGTTCCTGCGCATGATGGGCGATGCGTTGGCCACCGGCCTGAAGCGCTTCCCGGGCTGAGCAGGATACGACGATGAGCGCGGTACAGGCCTTCCTGCAGCATCTGCAGGTAGAGCGGCGGATGTCGGCACATACGCTCGACGCCTACCGCCGCGACCTGGACGCGCTGTCGGCCTGGGCCGAGCCGCGCGGTGTTGCGTTGGAAACACTCGATGCCGAGTCGCTGCGTCAGTTCGTCGCCGATGAGCACCGGCGTGGCTTGTCGGCCAAGAGCCTGCAGCGCCGCTTGTCGGCGTGCCGCAGCTTCTACGCCTGGCTGCTCAAGCACGGGCGCATCGAGGTCAGCCCGGCGGCGACGCTGAAGGCGCCACGCGCACCGCGCCGGTTGCCGCAGGTGCTCGATGCCGACGAAGCCGTGCAGCTGGTCGAGCTGGAACCGGAAGGTGAACTCGGCCGCCGTGACCGCGCGCTGCTGGAATTGTTCTATTCCTCTGGCCTGCGCCTGAGCGAAGTCTGCGCGCTGACCTGGCGCGACCTGGATTTCGACAGCGGCCTGGTCAACGTGCTGGGCAAGGGCAATCGCCAGCGTCGCGTGCCGTTCGGCCGGCCGGCGCGCGAAGCGCTGCAGGCGTGGCGTGCGGAAAGTGGCGGCGGCCCGGCCTCGCCGGTGTTTCCCGGTCGCAACGGGCCGATCAGCCAGCGTGCGGTGCAGATCCGCATCCGCCAGCTGGCGCAGCGCCAGGGCCTGTTCAAGCACGTGCACCCGCACATGCTGCGGCACAGTTTCGCCAGCCACATCCTGGAATCGTCCGGTGACCTGCGTGGCGTGCAGGAACTGCTTGGCCATGCCGACATCGCCACCACGCAGATCTACACCCACCTCGATTTCCAGCACCTGGCCAAGGTCTACGACGCCGCGCATCCACGTGCGAAGCGCCGCAGCAAGGACGACAAGGCTGAATAGACCGCCCTTGATCTGGATCAGGGCAGGGCGGCCGCTACCGGCGCATTGTGGCCGCAGGCCACGAGGACACCGCCACCATGGCGAAGCCCATTCCGCTGCATCCCAGGCACCCCGAACGCATCTGCTGGGGCTGCGATCGCTACTGCGCGGCTGACGCGCTGGCCTGCGGCAATGGCTCCGGCCGCACCCAGCACCCGATCGAGACGCAGGGTGAGGACTGGTACATCGCCTGGGGCATCGAGCCGAATCCGGATCGGCCGTCGCAGGCCAAGCGCTGAACGGCAGGCGTTCCACGTTCGGGCGGCGGGGTCCGCGCGCATTGCGATGCGCTCGTTAAAAGGGCGCCCTCTTCCCATGGGGCGCCGCCAAGCGCTGAACGGCAGCCATCCGCACAGGCTTGATCGCACCCGGCGCTGTCCCCATGTCCCGGGAACAGCTATCGGAGGCCGCATGGACCCCAGTCAGAATCCCAACGTTTTCCACGCCACCACCATCGTCTGCGTCCGTCGCGGCGAGCACGTGGCCATTGCCGGCGACGGCCAGGTCACGCTGGGCCACACCGTGATGAAGGGCAATGCGCGCAAGGTGCGCCGCCTCGGCCGAGACGGCCAGGTGCTGGCCGGCTTCGCCGGTGCCGCCGCCGATGCCTTCACCCTGTTCGAGCTGTTCGAGGCCAAGCTGGAAAAGCACGGCCAGCTGCAGCGCGCTGCGGTCGAACTGGCCAAGGATTGGCGCACCGAGCGCCGCCTCGGCAAGCTCGAGGCCCTGCTGGCAGTGGCCGACAAGGAAACCTCGCTGATCATCAGCGGCACCGGTGATGTGATCGAGCCGGAGGACGGCATCATCGCCATCGGTTCCGGTGGTTCCTATGCACTGTCGGCCGCGCGCGCGCTGATGGCGCACACCGAACTGGATGCGCGCACCATTGCCAGCGAAGCGATCGGCATTGCCGGCGACATCTGCATCTACACCAACCGCAACGTGGTGGTCGAGGAGCTGTGAGGGTCGTGCCGGCCGTTGGCCGGCAACCTCATGATCCCCGCACGCGTGCCTGGTTGCCGGCCAGCGGCCGGCACTACCGACAATGAATCCGTGAGCACATCCATGTCGAAGATCGAAGTTTCCTCCGCCACCATGACCCCGCGCGAGATCGTGCAGGAACTGGATCGGCATATCGTGGGCCAGCACGACGCCAAGCGCGCCGTGGCCATTGCCCTGCGCAACCGCTGGCGCCGCATGCAGCTGGTGCCCGAGCTGCGCAATGAAGTGATGCCGAAGAACATCCTGATGATCGGCCCGACCGGCGTCGGCAAGACCGAGATCGCGCGTCGACTGGCCACCCTGGCCAACGCGCCGTTCGTCAAAGTTGAAGCCACCCGCTTCACCGAAGTCGGCTACGTCGGCAAGGACGTCGAGCAGATCATCCGCGACCTGGCCGATACCGCGGTCAAGCTGTACCGCGAACAGGCCAAGGTGCGCGTGCGTACCCAGGCCGAAGAACGCGCCGAAGACCGCATCCTCGATGCGCTGCTGCCGCGCCGCAGCGGTGGCATCGGTTTCGATCCGGAAGTCGCCCGCAACGAGCCGTCGGCGCAGGACAACGAGACCCGCATCAAGTTCCGCAAGATGCTGCGCAACGGTGAGCTGGACGAGCGCGAGATCGAGCTCGACCTGGCTGCCAACGTCAGCATGGACATCATGACCCCGCCGGGCATGGAGGAAATGGGCCAGCAGCTGAAGTCGATGTTCGCCAACCTCGGCGGCGGCGCCAAGGCGCACAAGCGCACGCTGACCATCAAGGCCGCGCGTCCGCTGCTGATCGAGGAAGAAGCCGGCAAGCTGGTCAACGAGGACGACATCCGCACTGCCGCGATCGAGGCCTGCGAGCAGCACGGCATCGTCTTCATCGACGAGATCGACAAGGTCGCCAAGCGTGGTGACAACGTGGGTGGTGGCGACGTGTCGCGCGAAGGCGTGCAGCGCGACCTGCTGCCGCTGGTGGAAGGCTCCAACGTGTCGACCAAGTACGGCACGATCAAGACCGACCACATCCTGTTCATTGCTTCGGGCGCGTTCCACCTGGCCAAGCCCAGCGATCTGATTCCGGAGCTGCAGGGCCGCTTCCCGATCCGCGTGGAGCTGGGTGCGCTGAGCAAGGGTGATTTCGTGCGTATCCTGACCGAGCCGAAGGCCGCGCTGACCAAGCAGTACGAAGCGCTGCTGGCCACCGAAGGCGTCAAGGTCAACTTCACTGCCGACGCCATCGATCGTCTGGCCGAGATCGCCTTCCAGGTGAACGAGCGCCAGGAGAACATCGGTGCCCGTCGCCTGCACACCGTACTGGAGCGCCTGTTGGATTCGCTCAGCTACGAGGCACCGGACCGCGACGGCGAAACCCTGGCCATCGACAGCGCTTACGTCGATGCACATCTGGGTGAGCTGGTGCAGGACCCGGACCTGAGCCGCTACATCCTGTAACGCCCGACGCTGCAAAGCATGAGGCCGCCGAAAGGCGGCCTTCTGCTTTGGCAGTCAGCGCGAGTGCCGTGTGCGGTAGGCCTGCAGCACCTGGTCGATCACCGCGCTGGTGCGGGCGGCGCTGATGCCGTTCGATGGCGAGTGGCCGTTGCCGCGCAGTTCGTCCACAAGGGAGGCAATCAACGGTTGCTGGATCGATGGCGGGTTCGGGATGTCGAACGCCTGCACGCCCGCTTCCGTCTCCAGAACCACCGGAACGTCCTCGAAGGTGGCAAAGCGCAGTTGTCCGCGATCGCCGGTGATCTCGATCTCATCCTGGCGGCGGAACGCGCAGAAACTCCATTGCGCGATGCCGTGCGCCCCCGTCCCGGTGCGGAAGCACATCGAGACGCTGTCCTCGGCGGCATACGCGCCTGCCTGCGAACTGGCCAGGCCACGCACATCGCTCAGCGGCCCCAGCAGATGATCCAGCAGGTCCAGGGTGTGCGAGCCCAGATCGACGAACAGCCCGCCGCCGGCGATCGCCGGGTTGGTCCGCCAGAAGTCCGGCGATGCAGCGTTCGCCGAATGCGGCCGGTGCAGGGTGGCGCGCACGCTGCGCGGCGTGCCGATCGTGCCGCTGTCCAGCAGCTGCTTCACCTGCGCGAAGCGGGGCAGGGCGCGGCGGTAGTAGGCCACGAACACCGGCACGCCGCTGCGCGCGCTGGCCTCCAGCACGCGTTCGCATTCCGCGTGATCCATGGCCATCGGCTTTTCTATGTAGACCGGCTTGCCCGCGGCAATCGCCTGCAACGCGTAGTGCATGTGCGTGGAGGGCGGCGTCGCAACGTAGATCGCGTTCACTTCCGGGTCGGCGATGAGTGCATCGGCGTCCGCGTACCAGCGGGGAATCGCATGGCGCCGCGCATAATCCTCGGCCAACGCCGCATTGCGGCGCATGACCGCTGCCACCCGTGAGCCCGGCGTGTTGGCCAGGGCCGGCCCGCTCTTCTTCTCGGTGACGCTGCCACAGCCGATGAAGCCCCACACCACGTTGTCCAGGATCATCACGATGCGTCCAGAAAAGGGAAGGTCCGCCGGGTTCAACCCAACAGTGAGCGTAATCGATCACCGGCGGAGGCGGAGACATCGGCGCCGGTGGGCAGGAAGCAACGAAGCTGCCACTGCCGGGTCCGGATCGCGTCCTTTGCGGTCGGCGTGCTCCACGGCGGATAGACACGGAGGGCGCGCTTTCCGCCCTCGCCATCGCGCGACATCACGCCGCGCTCGATCAGCAGGTCACGACTGAAGATGAACTGCCCGCGCTGTGTTCCGTCGAAGACCGCGATCACCACGAAGTGCACAGCATCGGCTGCATCCAATGGAGCGATATCAGAACCGGGGGCGGGGCGCTTCCACAGGGTTACGAACTGGCCGGTCTTGGTGGGGGTGATCTTCGCGACGCGGAACACGATGCTGTGACCCTCAAGGGTAAAGCGGCAGGCACCGTACTCTGCGCTTTCCGCTTCCGCCACGATCGGTCCGGTCAACTGCAGCCCTGCGGGCAGGTAGAGATCGTGCAGTGCCGCAGTGGCGGCAGCAATGCCGCTCATGCTTCGGGCAGCGGCTCGGGCACCGTTCCGGGCACGAACACGCCTTCTTTCACGTAGGCGGCCAGGGTCATGTCCAGCGCAAGCATGCCGTCGCGCTTGAGGTCCATCAGTTCCGGTTCGACCATCGCGCCATGCAGTACGCCCAGCACAGTGGCGTGCAGCATGCGCGCGGCGATCTTCGGGTCCGCGCCTTCGCGCAGCTGGCCCAGGTCCTGGGCCCGGCGCAGGGCGCGCTCCATCCGGTCCAGCGCGTCGCGGAAGCCGGCCTGCTGCATTTCGGTCAGCACCTTGGTATCGGCCGAGGCGTCGCTGCGCAGCATGATCTCCATGGTCTTGCGCAGGCGTTCGTCCTCGGACAGCTCGATGAACGAGTGGATCATCACTGCGCGCAGGTCGTGCACCGGTGTGTCGCGCTGGTCGGTGGAGGTGCGCTCCAGTTCCTGCATGAAGGGCAGGTGCACCCGTTCGACGATCGCGGCCAGCACCTCGCTCTTGTTCTTGAAGTGCCAGTACACCGCGCCACGGGTATAGCCGGCGCGGGCACCGATCATCTCCAGCGTGGTACGGGCCACGCCGTGTTCATGGAAGCAGGCTTCGGCGGCGTCAAGGATGCCTTCCCGGGTTGCCTGGGTGTCCTCTTTGGTCTTGCGGGCCATGGGTGTGGGTACGAGTGCGGGTGAAACGTGGCTGAATTGTACCGGTTTACAAACAAACAAGCATGTATGTATATTTCGCACCCATCATTCCCGTCGTGTGCGTGGCAGGCCCGTCCGGCTCCCACTCCACCCGGGTGGGCGCTGTTCGCACGGTCTTCACCTTCGCTGGTGGAGGGTCCGCCGTATCAGCGCTGGCTGAGACCCTTTCCTTCAAGAGCCTTTCCGTCATGTTGCTGAGCCGAATCCGACCCTTTGCACTGTCGCTGGCAATCGCCGCGACCGTGGCTGCCTGCGGCGGCCAACCCCAGGCCCCCGAACAGGGCCCGGGTGACGTCACCGTGGTCACGCTGAAGTCCGAGACCGTGGGCCTGACCCGCGAGCTGCCGGGCCGTACCAACGCCTTCCTGGTCGCCGAAGTGCGTCCGCAGGTCAACGGCATCGTCGCCAAGCGCCTGTTCACCGAGGGCGGCATGGTCAAGGCCGGCGAGCCGCTGTACCAGATCGAGGACGCCAGCTACCGCGCACAGGCCAACAGTGCCCGTGCCCAGCTGGCGCGTGCCGAGGCCACCGCCAACGCCGCGCGCCTGAGCGCCAAGCGCATCACCGAGCTGGCCAAGGTTGATGCGGTCAGCCAGCAGGACCTGGAAAACGCGGTGGCCGCGCAGAAGCAGGCCGAGGCCGACGTCGGCGCCGCCAAGGCCTCGCTGGATGCGGCCAACGTCACTCTGGGCTACGCCCGCATCACCGCGCCGATCAGCGGCCGCATCGGCAAGTCCAGCGTCACCCAGGGTGCGCTGGTCAGCGCCGGCCAGGCCAATGCACTGGCCACCGTGCAGCAGCTGGACCCGATCTATGTGGACCTGACCCAGTCCTCGGCCGAGCTGCTGCAGCTTCGCCGCGAGCTGGCCGCGGGCCGCCTGCAGGACAACCAGACGCTGCCGGTCAGCATCCTGATGGAAGACGGCAGCACCTTCGAGCACAAGGGCACGCTGGAGTTCTCCGAAGTCAGCGTCGACCCGGCCACTGGCAGCTTCGGCCTGCGCGTGAAGGTGGACAATCCGGACGGCCTGCTGATGCCGGGCACGTACGTGCGAGCGGTGATCGGTGGCGGCGTGCGCAGCGATGCAGTGCTGGTGCCGATGGCCGGCATCGCCCGCGATCCGAAGGGTGACACCTCCGCGATGGTGGTCGACAAGGACAACAAGGTCGAAGTGCGCCCGGTCAAGGTCAGCCGCACGGTCGGCGACAAGTGGCTGGTCGAGGACGGTCTGAAGGCCGGCGACAAGGTGATTGTCGAAGGCCTGCAGAAGATCGGCCCCGGCATGCCGGTCAAGGCCACCGAGAAGGGCGCTGCTCCGGCCAAGCCGGCAGCGGCCGCCCAGCCTGCCGCTCCGGCCGGCGACGCGAAGTAAGCGGAGAACCCCATGGCACGCTTTTTCATCGATCGACCCATCTTTGCATGGGTGATCGCCATCATCATCATGCTCGCCGGCGGCCTGGCCCTGTTCAAGCTGCCGGTCTCGATGTACCCCAACGTCGCACCGCCGGCGGTGGAAATCAGCGCCACCTACCCGGGTGCATCGGCCAAGGTGGTCGAGGACTCGGTGACGCAGATCATCGAGCAGAACATGAAGGGCCTTGATGGCCTGATCTATTTCTCCTCCAACAGCTCGTCCAACGGCCAGGCCACCATCACCCTGACCTTCGAGAGCGGCACCAACCCGGACATCGCCCAGGTGCAGGTGCAGAACAAGCTGCAGCTGGCCATGCCGCTGCTGCCGCAGGAAGTGCAGCGGCAGGGCATCAACGTGGCCAAGTCCAGCTCGGGCTTCCTGAACGTCATCGCGTTCGTGTCCGAGAACGGCAGCATGGACGCCAACGACATCGCCGACTACGTCGGTTCCAATGTCGTCGACCGTCTGAGCCGCGTGCCGGGCGTGGGCAACATCCAGGTGTTCGGTGGCAAGTACGCCATGCGCATCTGGCTGGACCCGAACAAGCTGCATACCTATGGCCTGTCGGTTGCGGAAGTGACCGCAGCGATCAAGGCACAGAACGCCCAGGTGGCCATCGGCCAGCTCGGCGGCGCGCCGTCGATCAAGGGCCAGCAGCTCAACGCCACCATCAATGCGCAGTCGCGCCTGCAGACCCCGGAACAGTTCCGCAACATCATCGTGCGCGGCGCGCAGGACGGTGCCGAACTGCGCCTGGGCGATGTCGCCCGCGTCGAACTGGGTGCAGAGTCCTACGACTTCGTCACCCGCTACAACGGCCAGCCGGCCAGCGGCCTGGCGGTCACCCTGGCCACCGGCGCCAACGCGCTGGATACCGCGGCCGGCGTGGATGCCGCGCTGCAGGACATGAAGAGCTTCTTCCCGGCCGGCCTGAAGGCCGAGATCCCGTACGACACCACCCCGTTCGTGCGCGTGTCGATCAAGGGCGTGGTGCAGACCCTGATCGAAGCGATCGTGCTGGTGTTCGTGGTGATGTACCTGTTCCTGCAGAACTTCCGCGCCACCCTGATCCCGACCATCGCCGTTCCGGTGGTGCTGCTGGGTACCTTCGGCGTGCTGGCGATGCTGGGCTTCTCGGTGAACATGCTGACCATGTTCGCGATGGTGCTGGCGATCGGCCTGCTGGTGGACGATGCCATCGTGGTGGTGGAGAACGTCGAGCGCATCATGTCCGAGGAAGGACTGTCGCCGCTTGAGGCCACCCGCAAGTCGATGGGCCAGATCACCGGCGCGCTGGTGGGTATCGGCCTGGTGCTGTCGGCGGTGTTCGTGCCGATGGCCTTCATGAGCGGCTCCACCGGCGTGATCTACCGCCAGTTCTCGGCCACGATCGTTTCGGCGATGGCGCTGTCGGTGCTGGTCGCGATCGTGCTGACCCCGGCGCTGTGCGCGACCATGCTCAAGCCGCTGAAGAAGGGTGAGCACCACGTCGCACACAAGGGCTGGTCCGGTCGCTTCTTCAACGGTTTCAACCGCGGCTTCGACCGCACCAGCGAAAGCTACCAGCGCGGCGTGCGCGGCATCATCCACCGTCCGTGGCGCTTCATGGGCATCGTGGCGGCACTGTTCGTGCTGATGGGCGTGCTGTTCGTGCGCCTGCCCAGCTCGTTCCTGCCCAACGAAGACCAGGGCGTGCTGATGGCGCTGGTGCAGGCGCCGGTCGGTGCCACCCAGGAACGTACGCTGGAATCGATCGCGGCACTGGAAAACCACTTCCTGCAGAACGAGAAGGATGCGGTGGACTCGGTGTTCTCGGTGCAGGGCTTCAGCTTCGCCGGCATGGGCCAGAACGCGGGCATGGCATTCGTCAAGCTGAAGGACTGGAGCGAGCGTGACGCCGACAATGGCGTGATGCCGATCACCGGTCGCGCGATGGCGGCACTGGGCCAGATCAAGGATGCCTTCATCTTCGCCTTCCCGCCGCCGGCCATTCCGGAACTGGGTACCGCGTCGGGCTACACCTTCTTCCTGAAGGACAACAGCGGCCAGGGGCACGAGGCACTGGTGGCCGCGCGCAACCAGCTGCTGGGCCTCGCCGCCGGCAGCAAGAAGCTGGCCAACGTGCGCCCGAACGGCCAGGAAGACACGCCGCAGTTCCGCATCGACATCGATGCAGCCAAGGCGACCTCGCTGGGGCTGTCGATCGACCAGATCAACGGTACCTTGGCCGCCGCATGGGGCAGCTCGTACATCGACGACTTCGTCGATCGTGGCCGCGTCAAGCGTGTGTTCGTGCAGGCCGACCAGCCGTTCCGCATGGTGCCGGAGGACTTCGATCTGTGGTCCGTGAAGAACGACAAGGGCGAGATGGTGCCGTTCAGCGCGTTCGCCACCAAGCACTGGGACTACGGTTCGCCGCGTCTTGAGCGCTACAACGGTGTGTCGGCGATGGAAATCCAGGGCGAACCGGCCCCGGGTGTCGCGTCCGGTGATGCCATGGCCGAGATCGAACAGCTGGCCAAGCAGCTGCCGGCGGGCTTCGGCATCGAGTGGACGGCGATGTCCTACCAGGAACGCCAGGCCGGCTCGCAGACGCCGCTGTTGTACACGCTGTCGCTGATGATCGTGTTCCTGTGCCTGGCCGCGATGTATGAAAGCTGGAGCGTGCCGACCGCGGTGCTGCTGGCGGCCCCGCTGGGTATCCTCGGCGCGGTGCTGGCCAACACCTTCAAGGGCCTGGAGCGCGACATCTACTTCCAGGTGGCGATGCTGACCACGGTGGGCCTGACCAGCAAGAACGCGATCCTGATCGTCGAGTTCGCCAAGGAAAACCTGGAGAAGGGGGCCAGCCTGATCGAGTCGATCATGCACGCCGTGCGCGACCGCTTGCGCCCGATCGTGATGACCTCGCTGGCCTTCGGCATGGGCGTGGTGCCGCTGGCAATCTCCACCGGTGCCGGCTCCGGTGCCAAGCAGGCGATCGGCACCGGCGTGCTTGGCGGCATGATCGTCGGCACCGTGCTCGGCGTGTTCTTCGTGCCGCTGTTCTTCGTGGTGGTGCAGCGCGTGTTCAAGCGCAAGTCCACGACGTGACCTGAAACGGTAGTGCCGGCCGCTGGCCGGCACCTACTGCCCGCGTGATGTGAATCCAACGAGGTTGCCGGCCAGCGGCCGGCACTACCTCCTGCCATCCGGCAGTACCGATGGAAGTCATTCCCATGAAAAGTGCATCCCTGTTCCTTTCCATTGCCGCCGCGCTCGCGCTGGCCGGCTGTTCCACCCTGGTGCCGAAGAACACCGCCGTTGCTCCGGCCATTCCGGCGCAGTGGCCGGCCGAGGCCGCGCAGGGCGAGGTGGCCGATGTCGCCGCCGTCGGCTGGCGCGACTTCTTCACCGATGCGCGCCTGCAGCAGGTGATCGACCAGTCGCTGCAGAACAACCGCGACCTGCGCGTGGCCGTACTCAACGTTGAACGCGCGCGCGGCCAGTACCGCGTACAGCGCGCCGACCGTGTGCCCGGCGTGGCCGTCACCGGTCAGATGGACCGCCGTGGTACCGACGCCGGTGTCACCGAGCAGTTCACCGCCGGTGTCGGCGTAGCCGAGTTCGAGCTGGATCTGTTCGGCCGCGTGCGCAATCTCAGTGAAGCGGCGCTGCAGCAGTACTTCGCCGTGGCCGCCAACCGCCGCAACGCGCAGCTGAGCCTGGTGGCCGAGACCGCCACGGCGTGGCTGACCTACGGGGCTGATGCGCAGCGGCTGAAGATCGCCGATGCCACGCTGAAGACCTACGAGGATTCGCTGCGCCTGGCCGAGGCCCGCCACGAGCGTGGTGGCAGTTCGGCGCTGGAGCTGACCCAGACCCGTACCCTGGTCGAGACCGCACGTACGGATGCTGCACGCCTGCGTGGCCAGCTGGCCCAGGACCGCAATGCGCTGGCGCTGCTGGCCGGTGGCCAGTTGGATCCAGCACTGCTGCCGGACAGCATCGAACCGCAGCTGCTGGCACTGGCACCGCCGCCGGCCGGCCTGCCCAGCGACGTGTTGCTGCAGCGCCCGGACATCATGGCCGCCGAACACCAGCTGCTGGCGGCCAACGCCAACATCGGTGCGGCACGCGCGGCGTTCTTCCCGAGCATCTCGCTGACCGGCAGCATCGGTAGTGGTTCGAGCGAACTGTCCAACCTGTTCGACAGCGGGACCCGCGTGTGGAGCTTCCTGCCGAAGATCACGCTGCCGATCTTCCAGGGCGGCAAGCTGCGCGCCAATCTGGCCATCGCCAATGCGGACCGTGACATTGCGCTGGCGCAGTACGAGAAGTCGATCCAGGTGGGCTTCCGCGAAACCGCCGATGCGCTGGCGTTGAACGTCAGTCTGGATGAGCAGGTGAGTTCACAGCAGCGCCTGGTGGAAGCGGCCGAACAGGCCAACCGCCTGTCGCAGGCACGCTACGACGCTGGCCTGGACAGCTTCGTGACCCTGCTTGATGCGCGCCGTACCGCCTACAACGCGCAGCAGACCCAGCTGCAGGCGCAGCTGGCCCAGCAGGCCAACCGCATCACCCTGTACAAGGTGCTGGGCGGCGGCTGGCACGAGCGCGGGTAAGCAGTGCTTCTGGTAGGTGCCAACCTTGGTTGGCACGGATGCGTCAGCGCAGGCGGCTGGCCCTGTGCCAACCAAGGTTGGCACCTACCTGGAGATCGAGGGTAATGCCGGCCGCGGGCCGGCATTGTCATTTCAGGGCCTGCTACACCGCTTCATCGTCGCGCCGCGCTGCATGGCAGGCGCGCACACGCGCCAGCGCGTCGCCAGCCTCGCGCGCCATCTGCTCGTACTCGCGCCGGATCTCTTCCAGCCGCTCCTCGTCCAGTTCTTCCAGATCCAACAGTTCGTTGTTGGCTTCGGCCGTCGCGCGGATCAGCTCGTCCAGCTTGATCTGCATCGCGGCGGTATCTGCGTTCTGTGTGTGCTGGATCAGGAACACCATCAGGAAGGTGATGATGGTAGTACCGGTGTTGATCACCAGCTGCCAGGTGTCGTTGAAACCGAATACCGGGCCACTGATGCCCCAGATCACCACGATCGCTACCGCGGCCAGGAAGGTCCACGGCGAGCCGGTGGCGGCCGCGGCCTTCTTGGCGATCGTATTGAACAGGTTGCGTGCTTTCATCGTCGTCGTCCCACTCAGGTGACGAGGATGATCGGCGGTGGCTCGTGCAGGGGCCGTGCAGCTCAGGCGCGCAGGCGCGGGGCGTCCTGCAGGCGCACCGGGCTGGTCTGGTAGACGTGCTGCCAGCAACGGTCGACGAATTCGCGGGCCTGGGCTTCGCTCAGGCGCGGCATGATCTGCAGGGCGTACTGGGTCTGGAACATCTCGTCGCGCTGCGCATTGCTGGCGCGCGGCTGGGTGATCAGCGAATCACAGGCGAACTTGATCCACGGCACGTAGGAGCCGAACGAGTTGTGCGGTAGTGCGCCGTCGGCATGCTGGCGGCGCCAGTGGTCAAGCTCGGCGTCAACGTTGATGACCGGGGGAATGGTGGGGACTTCAGCGTGCATGACAATCCAGTTCGGTTGAGTGGAAAGGGAGTGGGGGTTCATCCGAGTGTGGCCGATGCGGCAGTGGAAGCCGCGTCAGCGCGATGTGCAGCCGGCGTTGCGATTGCCTATCAGTTGCGCATGCTCGACCGCGCCGAGGTCTTCGGCCATGTCGGCCATTGCATTGCACAGGCGCTCATGGTCGAGCGGGTGGCCGCGCACCAGTTCCAGCTGCAGGCCCTGGTAGGCAGTCCAGAACAGTGCTCCACGCTGGTGCAGCGCGTACTGCTGCTGCAGGCGCTTGCGGATGGCGTCGAGGATCGAGTCGGGCGTGGGGCGTACGGCGTGCGCGCACATGGCTGGCTCCGCCGGGGAAGGAAGTCCCGGTAACCCCACCCTAGGCGCGGCAGCGGGGTGGGGTGTTACCGCAGCGTGTGCACGCAGCGCAGCTGACTGTGCACAGGTTCACGGCATTGGCCGCAAACGCTGCCGGCACTAGGGCGTGCCGGCACTGAAGCGTTCATTAAGCGGGTTCAACAGCACACTGCGTGGTGATCATTCACCGATGTCTTCGTTCCAGATCTCCGGGTACTGCGCAACGAAGCCGCCCAGCAGGTCCACGCATTCCTGGCTGTCCAGGTCGATCACGTTGACGCCGTTTTCCCGCAGCCAGTCGATGCCGCCCTGGAAGGTGCGCGATTCGCCCACCACTACGGTGCCGATGTTGAACTGGCGCACCAGGCCCGAGCAGTACCAGCACGGCGCCAGGGTGGTGACCATGATGGTGTCCTGGTAGCGGCGCTGGCGGCCGGCCTTGCGGAACGCATCGGTCTCGCCGTGTACCGACGGGTCGCCTTCCTGCACCCGGCGGTTGTGGCCGCAGCCGAGCAGGCGGCCGTCGTTGTGGTACAGCGCCGCGCCGATCGGCACGCCGCCCTCGGCCAGGCCCTGGCGGGCTTCGGCGATGGCGGTCTGCAGCAGGGCCTGGTAGTCGGGCGTGGTGATCATGCGGGGCTCCGGTAAGTCGTGGCCCGCCATGATACGGGCAGGGGGTGCCGCTGGCCCCCGGCGGTGCGATAATCGGGGCCATGAGCGAATCCCCCTACAAAGCCGGTACCACCCATTTCGGGTTCCGCGACGTCGCCGCCAAGGACAAGCAGAAGCTGGTCGGCCAGGTGTTCACCTCGGTCGCGCGCAACTACGACCTGATGAACGACCTGATGAGCCTGGGCGTGCACCGGGCGTGGAAGCGCTACTACGTGGCGACCGCGCAGGTGAAGCCGGGCGACCGTGTGCTCGACCTGGCAGGCGGCACCGGCGATATCGCCGCGCTGCTGAAGGAGCGCGTCGGCGCCGAGGGCTCGGTGGTGCTGGGCGACATCAACGCCGGCATGCTGTCGGTCGGCCGCGACCGCCTGACCAACCGCGGCCTCGTGCTCGGCCTGGACTATGTGCAGTGCAACGCCGAAGCCCTGCCGTTCCCGGACAACAGCTTCGACCTGGTGACCATCGCCTTCGGCCTGCGCAACGTGACCGACAAGGACGCTGGCCTGCGCGAGATGTACCGCGTGCTGAAGGTGGGTGGCCAGGCCCGCGTGCTGGAATTCTCCGAAGTCACCGCCGACTGGTTCAAGCCGATCTACGACTTCCACTCGTTCAAGATCCTGCCCAAGCTGGGCAAGCTGTTCGCCAATGATTCGGACAGCTACCAGTACCTGGCCGAGAGCATCCGCAAGCACCCGCCGCAGGATGAGCTGAAGGCGATGATGGGGCAGGCCGGCTTCGAGCGCTGCCACTACAAGAACCTGACCGGCGGCATCGTCTCGATCCACTCCGGCTACAAGCTGTAGTTCCTGCTCTGGTAGGTACCAACCTTGGTTGGCACACGCCGGCCGCGAGCGATGAAAGATCCGTGCCAACCAAGGTTGGCACCTACCTGTAGAAGCCAACCTTGGTTGGCATGCGCCGGAGGCGCAGGATCGGCCCCGCCCGCCATTACCCCGCACCGCGCAACGCCTGCGGGGCCGGAGGGAGTTACCATTGGGGGTCTGATCCCCGTAACGGTCCCGATTCATGCGTAATCCGCTGATGCTCCTTCCGCTGGCCGTGGCCCTGGCCGCCGGCTGCTCCCAGGAGGCGGCTGCACCCGCCGCCGCCCCGACTGCCGCCAAGGCCCCCGCCGCCCCCGTGAACGCCGAGAACCGCAGCCACGACGAAAGCTCGTACGCCGAGCCGGACAAGGTCGTCATCAAGGACATCGCGCTGGATCTGAAGCTGGACTTCGACCAGAAGCAGATCGGCGGCACCGCCACCTACACCCTGGAATGGAAGCAGAAGGACGCCAAGCAGCTGGTGCTCGACACCCGCGAGCTGACCGTGTCCAAGGTCGAGGCCGTCGCTGCCGATGGCGCGCGCAGCCCGTTGAAGTTCGAGCTGGCCGCCGCTGACAAGGTGTTCGGCAGCAAGCTGACCATCGAAGCCCCGGAACAGCCGGCCAAGGTGGAAGTGACCTACCACACCGCGCCGACCGCCTCGGGCCTGCAGTGGCTGGCACCGTCGATGACCGAGGGTAAGAAGCTGCCCTTCATGTTCAGCCAGTCGCAGGCCATCCACGCCCGTTCCTGGGTGCCGCTGCAGGACACCCCGAGCGTGCGCTTCACCTACAGCGCGCACGTGGTCTCGCGCCCGGACGTGATGGTGCTGATGAGCGCCGACAACGATCCGAAGGCCGCGCGTGACGGTGACTACACCTTCAAGATGCCGCAGCCGATTCCGTCGTACCTGCTGGCCATCGCCGCCGGCGACCTGGTGTTCGAGCCGATCTCCGGCCGCTCCGGCGTCTGGGCCGAGCCGACCATGGTCAACAAGGCCGCCAAGGAGTTCGAAGACACCGAGAAGATGATCGGTGCCGCCGAGAAGCTGTACGGCGAATACCGCTGGGGCCGCTACGACATGCTGGTGCTGCCGCCGTCATTCCCGTTCGGCGGCATGGAGAACCCGCGCCTGACCTTCGCCACCCCGACCGTGATCGTCGGTGACAAGTCGCTGGTCTCGCTGGTCGCCCACGAACTGGCGCACAGCTGGTCGGGCAACCTGGTGACCAACGCCAGCTGGAAGGACATCTGGCTCAATGAAGGCTTCACCACCTACGTCCAGGGCCGCATCACCGAAGCTCTGTACGGCAAGGAGATGGCCGAGATGGAGAAGCAGATCGACCAGACCGACCTGCTGGCCGAAGTGAAGGACATGAGCCCGGCCGACCAGGCGCTGGCGCTGCCGCCGCTGAACGAGCGTGACCCCGACGAAGCCCTCAGCCAGGTCGCCTACGTCAAGGGTTCGTGGTTCCTGGAATTCCTGGAGCAGCGCTTCGGCCGCGAAACCTTCGATCCGTTCCTGCGTGGCTGGTTCGATGACCACGCCTTCCAGAGCGCGAACACCGACCAGTTCGTCGAGTACCTGAAGAAGAACCTGCTGCCGAAGAATCCGTCGGCAGTGACCGAGGCCGAACTGAAGGCATGGCTGGACGAGCCGGGCATCCCGGCGTTCGCGGCCAAGGCGCAGTCGCGCAACTTCAGCAGCGTCGATACCGCGCGCATCGCGTTTGCCAGCGCCGGCACCGTGCCGAGCAGCCAGGTCATCGCCGACTGGAGCACGCAGGAATGGGTGCGCTTCATCGACGGCCTGGGCGCGACCCAGCCGCTGGACAAGCTGGCCACGCTGGACAAGGCGTTCCACTTCACCGGCACCCCGAATGGCGAGATCGCCATGCGCTGGTACCCGCTGGCAATCCGCAGCGGTTACGAGCAGGCCAACGAAGGGGCCGCTGCGTTCATCGAGCGCGTCGGCCGTCGCAAGCTGATCATGCCGATCTACGCTGAACTGGTGAAGACGCCGAAGGGGCTGGAGCTGGCCAAGCAGGCCTTCGAAAAGGCCAAGCCGGGATACCACCCGATCACCACCGGCTCGGTGCAGGACATGCTGTCCAAGGCTGAAGCCAAGTAAGAAAAAGCGCCGGGCACCCCCCGGCGCTTTTTTGTAGAGTCGAGCCATGCTCGACTGCTGTTGAAGCGCCAGTCGAGCATGGCTCGACTCTACAGAAATGCGAAAACACGAAGGACCTCCGCCATGAAACGACTGATCCTGCTCACCGCCTGCACCCTGGCCCTGGCTGCCTGCAGCAACCCCGAGGAAGAGCGCAAGGCGCAGGAAGCCGCCGCAGCCGCCGTGCAGGCACAGAAGGAAGCCAAGGCCGAAGACGTGGCCAAGCAGTACGACATGGCCGTGGCAGCACAGGACTGGGAGCGTGCGCGCCTGCATGGCGCCTCGCTGCTGGACCAGTACAAGGACACCGCCGCCGCCGAGCGCATCGCCGCCGGCTTCGACGAGGTCAAGGCCAAGGGCGATGCTGCGCGCGACCTGCGCCGCATGCAGGCGCTGTGGCAGTACAACCAGATCCCGGTGGGCAACAAGGGCAACCAGGTCTCGGCGCAGATCTACAGCAAGGAACGGGTGGACGTGGATGGCAGCGGTGCCAAGCCGGTGCAGCTGGTGTTCCGCGATCATCCGGAGTGGAAGCGGCATGCCTACCTGGTGCTGCAGGCCGGCGATTTCCGTTGCCCGCAGTGCACGGTGAAAGTAACCGTGGACGACGGCAAGCCGATTTCCATGGCGGCCTGGCGCCCGAAGACCGATGAAGCCATCGCGCTGTTCATCACCGACCAGAAGGCACTGTGGAAGCTGGCGCGCAAGGGCAAGTCGATCAGCATCGAGTTCCCGGTCAAGGCCGGCGGCACGCGTACTGCCGTGTTCGAAACCGGTGGTGTCGACGCCAGCCGCATGCCGCAGTGGTGGCAGTGATGGTTGCGGCGGGCAGCGCAGTGCACGCGTTGTCCGCGATCCGGCACTGGGTGTTCGACATGGACGGCACACTGACGGTGGCCGTGCATGACTTCGCCGCGATCCGCCGCGCGCTGCAGATCGCCGCGGAGGAAGATATCCTCGACCATATCGCAGCGCTGCCGGATGCGCCGGCGCAGGCCAAGCGCGAGTGGCTGCTGGATCACGAACGTGCGCTGGCCGAGGAGGCACTGCCGGCGCCGGGTGCGGTGAAGCTGCTGCGCGCGCTGTCGGCGGCGGGCTGCCGGCTGGGCATCCTGACCCGCAACGATCATGCGCTGGCGAAGCTGACCCTGGACGCGATCGGGGTCGGGGCGTTGTTCGACGATGCCGACATCATCGGCCGCGATGAAGCGGTGCCCAAGCCGTCGCCGGATGGCCTGCAGCTGCACCTGCAGCGTTGGGGCATCGCGGCGGCAGAGGCGGTGATGGTGGGAGACCACGCCTACGACCTGGAGTGCGGCCGCGCCGCGGGCACCCATACCGTGCTTGTCAACCTGCCGGAGAACCCGTGGCCGGGCAGTGCCGACTGGCATTTCGCTGATTGCCGTGCACTGTTGGCCGCCTGGCAGCAGAAGGGGTAGTGCCGGCCGCTGGCCGGCAGTGTCGACCAAGGTCGACACCTACCAGGGCACAGGGTGTCGACCAAGGTCGACACCTACCAGGGCACAGGGTGTCGACCAAGGTCGACACCCACCGAGCGGGTGCGCGGGCAGTTCGTTTACGCGCCCAGCGCGTAACCGAACTGCTGCTTGAACTGCTCGTTGAACTCGTCAAAGGTGAAGCGCTGGTTCTGCGTGCCCGGGTGCTCGACCTTCAGCGCGCCCATCAGGTTGCCCATGCGGCCGATGGTCAGCCAGTCGTAGCCCTTCTGGATGCCGTAGATCAGGCCGGCGCGGAATGCGTCGCCACAGCCGGTCGGGTCGACCACGCGGCGCTCGTGCGCCGGGGGGATGTCGTAGCTCTTTTCCGGGGTGTGGATGACCGCGCCCTTCGGGCCACGGGTGGTGATGTAGGCCTTGACCCGGCTGACGATCTCCTTCTCGTCCCAGCCGGTGCGCTCCTGCAGCAGGTTCGACTCGTAGTCGTTGACCACCACGTAGTCGGCCTGGTCGATGAAGGCGCGCAGCTCCGGGCCGTTGAACAGCGGCATGGCCTGGCCCGGGTCGAAGATGAACGGAATACCGTCTTCGTGGAATTCCTGCGCGTTCTGGATCATGCCTTCGCGGCCGTCCGGGCCGACCAGCCCCAGAGTCACGCCCGGTACGCCACGCACGTGGTTCTCGTAGGAGCGCATCATCGCGCCCGGGTGGAAGGCGGTGATCTGGTTGTTGTCGTGGTCGGTGGTGATGAACGCCTGCGGGGTGAACAGCTCATCAATCACGCGCACGCGCGACAGGTCGATGCCCAGGCCGTCGAAGTATTCGCGGTACGGGCCGAAGTCCGAACCCACGGTGCCCATCGGGATCGGCTGGCCGCCCAGCAGGTGCAGGTTGTAGGCGATGTTGCCGGCGCAGCCGCCGAACTCGCGGCGCATGCGCGGGACCAGGAAGGACACGTTCAGGATGTGCACCTTGTCCGGCAGGATGTGATTCTTGAACTGGTCCGGGAACACCATGATGGTGTCGAAGGCAAGAGAACCACAGATCAGAGCGGACATCGATGTAAGCCTATGCGGTGAATTTTGGGGTGGGCCGGCCCGGTTCGGCGGGCAAGCAAACGGCGCCCTTGGGCGCCCGACGGCGCAAAGGTTACCCGCTGGTGTCGCTCAGGGCCAGAACCGGGTGAGACCCGATCAGGCCGAAAGCCTGTGAAGACGCGGGTTCAGCTAGTTTTTTCCTTGCTCGGCGGCAGGCGGGTTGCTAGGCTTGTCGGCCTCGATTTCTGCCCATTTTTTCGCCATCCCGCGGCGGGCACGACACCCCTCAGGACTCCTTCCTCAGATGTTCAAGAAACTCCGTGGCATGTTCTCCAATGACCTGTCCATCGACCTGGGCACGGCCAACACCCTCATCTACGTGCGCGGGCAGGGGATCGTGCTGAACGAGCCATCGGTCGTGGCCGTGCGTCAGGACCGTGCCATTGGTGGCACCCGCTCGGTGGCAGCCGTAGGCGCCGAAGCCAAGCAGATGCTTGGCCGTACCCCGGGCCACATCACCACCATCCGCCCGATGAAGGACGGCGTCATCGCCGACTTCACCTACACCGAGGCGATGCTCAAGCACTTCATCAAGAAGGTGCACAAGTCGCGCGTGCTGCGCCCGAGCCCGCGCGTGCTGGTCTGCGTGCCGGCCGGCTCGACCCAGGTCGAGCGCCGCGCGATCAAGGAATCGGCCGAGGAAGCCGGTGCCCGTGACGTGTTCCTGATCGAAGAACCGATGGCCGCCGCGATCGGCGCCGGCATGCCGGTTACCGAAGCCCGTGGCTCGATGGTCATCGATATCGGCGGCGGCACCACCGAAGTGGCGGTGATCTCGCTCAACGGCATCGTCTATTCGGCCTCGGTCCGCATCGGCGGCGACCGCTTCGACGAGTCGATCACCAACTACGTGCGCCGCAACCACGGCATGCTGATCGGTGAAGCCACCGCCGAGCGCATCAAGGTCGAGCTGGGCTGTGCCTACCCCCAGGCGGAAGTGATCGAAATGGAAATCTCCGGCCGCAACCTCGCCGAGGGCGTGCCGAAGATGATCAAGATCAGCTCCAACGAGGTGCTTGAAGCCCTGCACGAGCCGCTGTCGGGCATCGTCAGCGCGGTCAAGCTGGCGCTGGAACAGACCCCGCCGGAACTGTGCGCCGACGTCGCCGAGCGCGGCATCGTGCTGACCGGTGGTGGCGCCCTGCTGCGTGACCTGGATCGCCTGATTTCCGAGGAAACCGGCCTGCACGTGCAGGTGGCGGACGATCCGCTGACCTGCGTGGCCCGCGGCGGTGGCCGTGCGCTGGAGCTGGTCGACATGCACGGCAACGAGTTCTTTGCGCCGGAATAAGCCGTCCCGGCTGCCTGCGCCCGCAGCGCCCCTCCGGGGTGCGGCCCACCATGAGGGTAGGCCGGCACCGGCGGGGCGTCCGCGTGTTTCCCTTCCGCCTTCTGCCAGTTGAATCGTTGCCGTGCCGCCCTACGCCGGACCTCCCGTTGCTTCCCGATCCGGTGATGCCGCCAGCCCGCTGCGTCTGCTGGCTTATCTCGCACTGGCCATCACCCTGATCGTGCTTGACGACCAGGCCGGCTGGCTTGCGCAGCTGCGCGGGCAGGCCAACAGCCTGGTGCAGCCGGTATGGGCACTGGCGGGACTGCCGGGCAAGCTCGGCAACCAGGTCAAGGACTCGGCGGCCAGCCACGGCCAGCTGGTCAACGAGAACCGTGAACTGCGCAACCAGCTGCTGCTGGCCAACGCCCGCCTGACCCGCCTGCAGACCGCCGCGCTGGACAACGCCCAGCTGCGCGAACTGCTGAACGTGGCCGAGCGCAGTGGCCTGGACGTGCAGCTGGCGCCGATCCTGGACATCGACCTGGATCCGGTGAAGCAGCGTCTGGTGCTCGACGCCGGCAGCCGCGAAGGCGTGCACGTCGGCCAGGCGGTGATCGATGCCGGCGGTCTGATGGGCCAGGTGATCAGCGTCACTGGCGGTACCTCCACCGTGCTGCTGCTGACCGACCCCGACCATGCCGTGCCGGTGACGGTGGCCCGCAACGGCGTTCGCCTGATCGTCTACGGCCGCGGCGACAAGCTGGAACTGCGCGACATCCCGCTCAGCGCCGGCGTGGAAGTGGGGGATGAGATCGTCACCTCCGGCCTCGGTGGCCGCTTCCCGGCCGGCTTCCCGGTCGGCACCATCACCGGCCTGCGTCCGGACGATACCCATGCCTTCCTGGTCGGCGAACTGAAGCCGGCGGCGCAGCTGGATCGCGGCCGCGACGTGCTGCTGCTGCGCCCGGGTGCAGCAATTCGCTTGCCTGCGGTCAGCGAACTGCCGCCGACTGCACCTTCGGTGCAACCGGCCCCCGCATCCTCCCTTACCCCCGCGCCTTCGGCGCGCCCCCCCAACAAGAGGGGGGCTCTCCACCCGATGCTGGGTCGGCGACGGTAGTGCCGGCCGCTGACCGGCAACCGACTCCGTCTTCGACGAAGCCGGTTGCCCCCGCATCCTCCCTTGACCCCGCGCCGTCGGCGCGCCCCCTTGAACAACAAGGGGGCTCCACTCCAGCCAGCTCCACGGTAGTGCCGGCCGCTGGCCGGCAACCGACCGCGCCGGAGGCCCAGCGATGAGCCGCCTGCGCGACAACCCGTGGGTGCTGCCGGCCAGCCTGGTGGTGGCGCTGCTGCTGGGCCTGCTGCCGTTGCCGGCGCTGCTGCAGCCGCTGCGCCCGTATTGGCTGGCGCTGGTGCTGGCCTATTGGGTGATTGAAGCGCCTGAGCGTGTCGGCCTGGGCGTCGCTTTCGCCAGTGGCGTGATCGCCGATCTGCTGTACGGCGGTGTACTCGGCGAACAGTCGCTGCGGCTGGTGATGCTGGCCTTCATCCTGCAGCGTTTCCGCGCCCGCATCCGCTTCTTCCCGATGTCCCAGCAGATGCTGGCCATCGGCGGCCTGCTGTTCAACGACCGCATCGTCAGCGCGCTGGTCCACATCGTGGTGGATGAGCCGACCCTGCCGTGGTCGTACTGGTGGGCACCGCTGCTGGGCATGGGCCTGTGGCCGCTGGTATTCGTGCTGCTGGACGCGGTGCGCTTCGGCAAGCGCGGGCGCTGAGCCATGATCCCGCGCCGCCAGGTCAAGAACCCCCACGCCGAAGCCGAACAGTTCCGCCGCCGCGCGGCGCTGGGCTTCCTGGGTGTGCTGGTCTGCCTGCTGGGCCTGGGCGGCTGGTACTTCAAGCTGCAGGTGCTGGACCACGACGTCTACGCCACGCGCTCGGAAGCCAACCGCATCAAGCCGCGGCCGGTGGTGCCCGGGCGCGGCATGATCTACGACCGCAACGGCCGCCTGCTGGCCGAGAACGTGCCGGCCTTCCGCCTGGACGTGACCCCGGACAAGGTCAAGGACATGGACGCCACCCTGGAAGGGCTGGCGAAGATCATCAGCATCAGCCCGGAAGAACTGGAAGCGTTCAACAAGTCGCGCAAGGCGCGCCGCAAGTTCCTGCCGGTCACGCTGAAGCTGCGCATGAGCGACGAGGAGATGGCACGCTTCGCCGTCGACCGCTGGCGCTTCCCCGGCGTCGAGCTGGAACCCTATCTGACCCGTCGCTATCCCTATGGCGACCTGTTCGCGCACATCATCGGTTACGTCGGCCGCGTCGATGACAAGGACCTGGAAATCCTCGGCGAGGGCAATGCCGCGCTGACCCACATCGGCAAATCCGGTCTGGAGCGCTATTACGAGCAGCAGCTGCGCGGCAAGGTCGGCTACGAGCAGGTCGAGACCAACGTGCAGGGGCGTGCGATCCGCACCATCGGCCGCGTCGCCGCGCAGTCCGGCGCCGACCTGCGGCTGTCGATCGACGCCGACCTGCAGCGCGCCATGGTGGCCGCCTTCGGCGACCAGGAAGGCTCGGCGGTGGCGATGGACCCGCGCACCGGCGAAGTGCTGGCGATGGTCAGCCTGCCGTCCTACGACCCCAACCTGTTCGTCAACGGTATTTCCCATGCCGACTTCAAGGCGCTGAACGACAACCCGTCGCGGCCGCAGTTCAACCGCCTGGTGCTGGGTGGCGTCGCGCCCGGTTCCACGCTGAAGCCGCTGATCGGCCTGGCGGGCCTCGATTCGGGCGTGCGCCGCCCGGAAGACAAGGTGCTGTCCACCGGCATGTTCTACCTGCCCGGCACCTCGCGTGGCTGGGGTGACTCGCACCGCGGCGGCCACGGCTGGACCGACCTGCGCAAGTCGATCGCGCAATCGGTCAACACGTACTACTACAAGCTGGCGCTGGATCTGGGCATCGAGCGCTTCGACCATTACATGGAGTACTACGGCTTCGGCCAGCCGACCGGCATCGACCTGACCGGCGAGATCGGGGGCATCCTGCCGTCGCCGGCCTACAAGCGGAAGAGCCGCAAGGAAGCCTGGTATCCGGGCGATACAGTCAACATCAGCATCGGCCAGGGTGACTGGAAGGTCACTCCGCTGCAGCTGGCGCGGGGCGTCAGTGGGCTGGCCAACGGGCAGCTGCGCACGCCCCATCTGGTGATCCAGCAGCGTGCGGGGTTCGACCACGACTGGATGGCGACCGACCCGGGCGAGAGCAAACCGGTCAGTCCGAACCCGAACAACCTGCAGGCGGTGCGCGAAGGCATGATGGCCACCATGCTGCCTGGCGGCAGCGCTGCGCGGATGGCGGCCGGCGCGCCTTACACGATGGCCGGCAAGACCGGTACCGCGCAGGTCATCAGCCGCAAGGGTACCGCCGCGGTGAATCCGAAGAGCCTGCCGATGCACCTGCGCCACCGCGCGTTGTTCGTCGGCTTTGCGCCGGTCGAACAGCCGGTGATCGCGCTGGCGATCGCAGTGGAGGGCGGTGGTTACGGCGGCGCGGCGGCAGCGCCGATCGCACGCAAGGTGTTCGACGCCTACCTGCTGGGCAAGATGCCCGAAGGCATGCAGCCGCTGGACAGCGAGCGCGGCACCACCGCCATCGGTGCAACCGCATTCGACAACGAAGATGTGGGCGCGCGCCAGGCCGGTGACCTTGCTGCGGCACAACTGGGGGAACACCCCGTGCTGATTGGCGTGCCTGCGCCGGAACCGGCACCCGCACCCGCACCCGCACCGCAGCCGGGGCCGCCGGCCGCCGCCGCGCTGCCGGCCACGCCACGCCCGACCACCGCGGAGCCCGCACGATGAGAGTGTTCCTGCGTTGGGCCGGCGACATGCTGCGCCGCTTCTTCAGCACGCTGGACTGGGTACTGTGCCTGGCCCTGGGCGCGCTGATGGTGATCGGCCTGGCCACCTTGAAGAGTGCCGGTGGCGACGGCCTGGTGATGGCCCAGGGCGCGCGCTTTGCAGTGGGCATGGCCGCGCTGTGGGGCATCTCACGGGTACCGATCCTGCGCATCCGCTCGGCCACACCGATGATCTACGCGATCTCGATGATCCCGTTGCTGGCGGTGTTCGTGCTGGGCACCGGCAAATACGGCCGGCAGTGGCTGGACCTGAAATTCTTCTACCTGCAGCCGGCCGAGCTGCTGAAGGTCAGCCTGCCGATGATGGTGGCCTGGTACCTGCACAAGATGCCGTTGCCACCGCGCTTCAATACCGTGCTCGTGTCCCTGGTCATCATCGGCGTACCGACCGGCCTGGTGATGCTGCAGCCGGACTTCGGTACTGGTGTGCTGATCGCCGCCAGCGGCGTGTTCGTGTTGCTGTTGGCCGGCCTGCCGTGGTGGTGGGTCGGGCTGGGCGTAGGTGGCGTGGCTGCGGTCGCGCCGGTGGCCTGGTTCTGGCTGCTGCGGCCGTACCAGAAGGACCGCATCATGATGTTCCTGGACCCGGAGATGGATGCACTGGGAGCCGGCTGGAACATCATCCAGTCGAAGATCGCGATCGGTTCCGGCGGCTTCGATGGCAAGGGCTGGGGCGAGGGCTCGCAGTCACATCTGAACTTCATTCCCGAGCAGACCACCGACTTCGCGTTCTCGGTGCTGAGCGAGGAGTTCGGCTGGATCGGCGTGGCCACCGTGCTGGCGCTGTACCTGGTGGTGATCGGGCGCTGCCTGTGGATCGCCAGCCAGTCGCGCGATTCCTATTCGCGCCTGCTGGCCGGCGCCACCGGCCTGGCGTTCTTCGTCTACGTGCTGGTGAACGGCGGGATGATCTCCGGCCTGCTGCCGGTGGTGGGCGTGCCGATGCCGCTGATCAGCTATGGCGGTACCTCGGCGGTCTCGCTGCTGGCCGGCTTCGGGTTGGTGATGGCCGTGCGTAGCCACAATCCAGTGCACGGCGGCTACGGGTAACACCGGCCCCGCGCTTCGTCGCGCTTCCATATGCTCGCTTGCTTCTCGCTGTTCTGTAGAGTCGAGCCATGCTCGACTGCTTCTGCTGCATGAAAGGCAGTCGAGCATGGTTCGACTCTACAGACGCAGAAGCACCCTGACAGCTTCACGCAAGCGCGCGTTGTTACCGTGGCCAGCGTGGACTGGAAACGAATGCTTGGCGGCTGCCGTGAGGCGGTGCGCACGATCGACCTGCCGTTGCTGGTCGCGTTGTTGATCCTGATGGGCGCGGGGCTGGCGGTGCTGCACAGCGTTTCCGGTCCGGTCACCGGGCAGGCGGCGCGCTTCGCCGGTGGCCTGCTGGCGATGTGGCTGCTGTCGCGTGTTTCGCTGCTGCGCCTGCGCGCGTGGACACCGGCGCTGTACGCGCTGTCGATGCTGCCGCTGATGGCGGTGTATGTGATCGGCACCGGCAAGTACGGGCAGCGCTGGCTCAACCTCGGCGTCTTCTACCTGCAGCCCTCCGAGCTGCTCAAGCTCAGCCTGCCGTTGATGATGGCCTGGTACCTGCACCGGCAACCGCTGCCACCGTCACCACGCACGGTACTGACGGCCGCAGTGCTGATCGGCGTTCCCGCCGTGCTGATCCTGATGCAGCCCAACCTCGGCACCGCCACGCTGGTCACCGCCAGCGGCGTGTTCGCGTTGTTGCTGGCGGGCCTGCACTGGGGCTGGGTGGCCACCGGCGCGGTGGGGCTGGCGGTGGCCGCGCCACTGGCCTGGCTCGGCGTGTTGCGGCAGTACCAGAAGGATCGCGTACTGACCTTCCTAGACCCGGCAGCAGACCCGCTCGGCACCGGCTGGAACATCCTGCAGTCGCGCATCGCGATCGGTTCCGGTGGCTGGCAGGGACGTGGCTGGGGGCAGGGCACCCAGGCCACACTGGATTTCCTGCCCGAGTACACCACCGACTTCGCGTTTTCGGTGCTGGCCGAGGAGTTCGGCTGGATCGGTGTGGCGACGCTGTTCGCGCTGTACCTGTTCGTGGTCGGGCGTTGCCTGTGGATCGCAGTGCACGCGCGCGACACGCATGCGCGGTTGCTGGCCGGCAGCCTGGGGCTGGCGTTCTTCGTCTACGTATTGGTGAACGGTGGAATGATTTCCGGCCTGCTGCCGGTGGTGGGCATTCCGATGCCGTTGATCAGTTATGGCGGGACATCAGCGGTCTCGCTGCTGGCCGGCATCGGACTGGTGATGGCGGTACGTGGGCACCGGCCCGTGCACGGGGGATAGGGTTTCCAGCCAACGGCGCAGCCCCTCGTGGGTGGTCGCGCAAAGCAGTTCATGGGTGGGGCCGGGTAGATGGGCTGCGCAGGGGACGCTGCAAGTACGTCCATGTAGCTCGGTCGCCGCATCCATGCGGCTCACGCCCCTGCGCAGCCCATCTACCCGGCCACGGACAGGTTCCGTGCGCGTCCACCCACGGAGAAGAAAAAGAAGATCAAAAGCAAAAGCGGCCTGGCGGGTCGCTTCCTTGCTTTGTGTAGAGCCGAAGGCAGCGGCAGGAGCCGCTGCCAACGTCGCCCACGGCGACGGCCCGAAGGGTGCCGGTCAGGACGACCGGCATAGCCATGCTCGGCTCTCGAGCAAGCGCAGCGCGCGACCCGCTTGTGATCTTCTCTTTCTTCTCCGTGGGTGGCAGACCACCGAAATCTGTCAGAGGGCGGTCGGGTTGGGTATGCGGGGGTGTCAGCCGCATGGATGCGGCTGCCAAGCCTCCAGGGACGGATTCACGGCGTCCCCCGCGTACCCAACCTGACCGGCCCAGCGGCGGCTTCTGCTTTCCGCAACACACCCCACCCACGAGGGGCTGCGCCGTTGGCTGGAAACTTCCTGACTCTGCGCAACGCCCGTTGTGGAAGCGTTCTCACAACGATGCACGGCAGCACGCCCACTGACCAAAGTCCGGAAAAAGCGTTAGCTGGTTCACACTTTTACAGCGCGTTGATCCTGATCAATGGACTTGTCGTAATCGGCCTGCACAATGGCGGCCCGTTCGGCACGGCGCGCCGTCAATCGTTGCAGCGCGAGGGGGCGTCGGGCGGGAAGCAGTACTGATCCAACGGGTACAGGGAGCGCGGAGCACTGCCACTGGGGAGCGGCAGCCGCGCGGGTACCGACCGGATCCGGTCGCCGGTTGCGTCTGCGGGGATGGGGACGCAACCGGCAACCTCTATCTGAATGGGGAAGTGTGATCACGACGTCTTCACATTTCCCGCTGCTCGCAGGCAAATCGTTGTGATTCATGGTGTTAGGGGTTTTAATTCATCCATGACCTGCTAACCTGCGACGATGATTCGACGCACTCTGGCCTGCATGCTCACCCTCGGCCTGGTCGCCTGCGCGACCCAGCCGAAGTCCCCACCGTCTTCGCCCCAGGCCAGCAGTACGCCGCGCCAGCCCGCCGCCAAGGCCCATGGCCCGGCCGAGGCCGCGCCCGAAGCCGCTGCCGCCACCGCGCCGCCGGTCGATCTCACCCCGGTGCCGTTCGAGGTCGCACGGGCCCGCTTCATTGCCGATACCGCCAAGCGCTATGGCCTGAAGCCGGAGCAGATCAGCAGCGTGCTCGACCAGGCGCAGGTGCGCCAGCCGATCATCGCCGCGATGTCGCGCCCGGCCGAACGGGTCAAGCCGTGGAACGAGTACCGGCCGATGTTCATCAGCAAGGCGCGCATCGATGGCGGCCGCGCGTTCCTGGCCCAGCATCGCGCCGAACTGGATCGCGTCCAGCAGCGCACCGGTGTGCCGGCCGAAGTGATCGTGGCGATCATCGGCGTGGAAACCAGCTACGGGAAGAATGCCGGCAGCCACCGCGTGCTGGATGCGCTGTACACGCTGGCCTTCTATTACCCGCGCAGCGGCGACCCGGCCAAGCTGGAACGCGAAGTGCGCCGCGAGCTGTTCTTCCGCGATGAGCTGGCCAAGCTGTTCGAGCTGGGCCGCGAAGAGAACCTGGACATCACCACGCTCAAGGGCAGCTATGCCGGCGCGATGGGCATGGGCCAGTTCATGCCGTCCAGCTACCTCGATTACGCGGTGGACGGTAATGGCGACGGCCGTCGCGACCTGTTCACCAGCTACGACGACGTGTTCTCGTCCATCGCCAACTACTTCGTGAAGAAGGGTGGCTGGGTGCGTGGCGGGCAGGTGGCCGTGCCGGCCACGTTGGCGCCGGGCCGCGAGGAATTCAATCCGACCGAATGGATGCCGACCTGGTCGCTGGCCGACCTGACCAAGCGTGGCTACCAGCCCAGCGCAGCGGTGCAGCCGGGCGCCACCGCCACGCCGATCACGCTTGAAGGCAGCACCGGCAAGCAGTACTGGCTGGGCTTCCAGAACTACTACGCGATCACCCGCTACAACCTCTCGAAGATGTACGCGATGGCCGTGTTCCAGTTGTCCCAGGCCATCGCCGGACAGGAGCTGCCCCCGGCATGAACATCAGATGGCTGGTCCCAGGCTTGATCGTCCTCGCGCTGGCTGCCTGCAGCAGCGCGCCGAAGAAGCCGGCCACGGCCGGCCATGGTGGCAAGTCCGGCGGCACCCTGGTGCAGGGGCGCGGCCCGCGCCCGGCACACTGCCCGGAAGGATCGCCCTACGCGGCGGCCAAGGAAGACCTGAGCACCCGCGGCAACTACACCGCCGGTGGCCTGTACAAGCCGGGCGTGCGTGACAGCACGCCGGACTACATTCCCAACGTGGCCTGCATCCCCGAGCCGGAAGTGACCGCGGAAGAACGCTCGGCGATCGGCAACAAGACGCCGTACGTGGTGCTGGGCAAGTCGTACAAAGTGCTCGACGACACCCGCAACTATGTCGAGCGTGGCACTGCGTCGTACTACGGTGCCAAGTTCCATGGCCGCCTGACCTCCAATCGCGAGGTCTACGACATGTACCAGTTCACCGCTGCGCACAAGACGCTGCCGCTGCCCAGCTTCGCCCGCGTGACCAACCTCGACAACGGTGAGTCGGTGATCGTGCGCGTCAACGATCGCGGTCCGTTCCATGATGGCCGCGTGGTTGATCTCAGCTATGCCGCCGCTGTGCGCCTGGGCATCACCCAGCGCGGCACCGGCAACGTGGAAGTGCGCGCGCTGCAGCCGGGTGAGGGCAACCTGCTGGCGCAGAAGCCGTCGCGCCGCGAGCGTCGTGCTGCGGAAGCTGCCGCCGCCAGCGCTGTAGCCAGTGCGCGCCCGGCACCGCCCGCGCGTGCCGCCGTCGACAGCGACATCGATCGCCTGGTCAAGGGGCTGCCGGCCGATGGCATGCCGGCGCGTGGCCAGCCGGCCACCACCCAGGGCGTGGCCAGCACCGTGCCGGATGTGGCGGTCAGCAGCCTGCCGCCGAGTGCTCCGCCGGTGCGCAGCACCGCATACGCGCCAGCTCCGGCGGTCGTTGCCAGTACCACGCCGCGCGCCGCTGCGCAGGCACCGGTCCGCACCGCCGCCGCTACCCCCAGCCTGTCGCAGCAGGTGGTGGGCGCAGTCATGGTGCAGGTTGCCAGCTTCTCCAACCGTGACAACGCCAACCGCGCGATGGGCCAGCTCAACGCCGCCGGCATCGTCGGTGCGACCATCAGCGATATCGCCGCCGGTGGCCGCACCCTGTTCCGCCTGCGCGTCCCCGCCAGCGACCATGCCAGTGCCGCGGAACTTGTCGGCCGCATCGCCGGTCTGGGGCTGGGTTCGCCGCAGATCGTCAAGGATTGATCCACCCGGGCCGGTGCTGCCGGCCCACGCTGCCCCGGCCTTACAATGGCCGCTACGTTCCACCCTCCATTCCCGGCCGTCCCCTGGAGCCTGCTGTCCAATGAATTTCCGTTCCGCCGCCACCGCCCTGGCCGCCACCCTGGTGGTGGGCCTGGCTTCCGCCCAGACGCCGCTGCCGACTCCGGCCACGCCGGCGCCTGCCGCCGCCGCTGCCGCCCCGGCCACCGTCGCCACTCCGCCGGCGCCGGCGCCGAGTGTGTCCAAGGCCTGGGTGCTGATGGATTACGCCACCGGCCAGGTGCTGGCTGGTGAAAACATCAACGAACAGCTGGCTCCGGCCAGCATCACCAAGGTGATGACGTCCTACGTGATCGCCGCCGAGGTCAAGAACGGCAAGGTCCGTGCGGATGACCAGGTGATGATGAGCGAACGCGCCTGGCGCGAAGGTGGCGCGGGTACCGATGGCAGCTACAGCGGCTTCCCGGTCAACCAGACCGCGCGCCTAGAAGACATGGAAAAGGGCATGGCGATCCAGTCCGGCAACGACGCCGCGATCGCCCTGGCCGAGCACGTGGCAGGCAGCGAAGAAGCTTTGCGTCGCTGATGAACAGCTATGCCGCCAAGATCGGCATGAAGAATTCGCACTTCGTCAACGCCCATGGCCTGACTGCGCAGGGCCACCACAGCACCGCCTACGACCTGGCGCTGCTGGGCCGTGCGATGGTGCGCGATTACCCGGAAACCTACGCGTACAACAAGATCAAGGAATTCCAGGTCGGCAACATCAAGCAGCCGAACCGCAACCTGCTGTTGTGGCGCGATGGCAGCGTGGACGGCATCAAGACCGGCCACACCTCGGAAGCCGGTTACTGCCTGATGAGCTCGGCCCAGCGCGGCGACCAGCGCCTGATCGCCGTGGTGCTGGGCGGCCAGTCGGAAAAGCAGCGTGCCGATGACAGCCTGGCCCTGCTGAACTGGGGTTTCCGCTTCTTCGAGACCCACCGCCTGTACGAGCCGGGCAAGGCCGTGGCCGAGCACAAGGTCTGGAAGGGCACCACCGACAAGGTGCAGCTGGGCGTGGCCCAGCCGATGCTGGTGAGCGTGCCGCGTGGCCGTTACAACGACCTGAAGCCGAGCATCGACGTGCCCAAGACCCTGGAAGCACCGTTCACCGCCGGCCAGCAGATCGGCACCGTGAAGGTGATGCTGGATGGCAAGCTGGTGGCCGAAGCGCCGCTGGTGGCGGTGGCTGCCGTCGAACAGGCCGGCTTCTTCAAGCGCCTGTGGGACAGCTTCTGGATGTGGTGGGAATCGGAATGATCCACGCCCCGGCGTGGTGAAGGAAACGGCCGGCAAATGCCGGCCTTTTCTGTTTCGGGATGCCGCTTGCGCATGAATCCTGCCGGATGTGGGTAGTGCCGGCCGCTGGCCGGCTCCTCATGAACCCATCCGGATATGCCGGCCCCGGTGTGCCGACCAACGGTCGGCACCTACCTACAGCGAGCGGCTGATGGTGAAGCTGCCGAACACCGGCGCTTCGCGCTGGCCGTTGAACTCGCGCGTGCTGTGGTAACGCGCCGCGGCGAACTTCCAGCGTCCGTACATCACCGCCACGCCATAGCCGCCGTAGGCCACCACATGGCGCTTGTCCACACTGTGGCTGTTGCGGAACGTGTTGCCATCCAGCGTGATGTCACGGATCACCCAGGCGGCGTCCGAGGTCGCGAACAGGTGCCAGGACCAGCCATTGGGACGGCCGCCGCGGGTCGGCGCAGTGTTCTCACCGGCCGGGCGCAACGGCGTGCTGCCGAAGTCGTCCGGCAGCTTCCAGCCGAAGCGCACTTCACCGCCAAGGTTGGCCTTGGTTTCCAGGTTGCCGATTGATCCGCCGTAGTGGCTGATCGCGTCCCAACCCCAGCCGTCGGCATTGACGCTGGCATCGCCCGGCCAGCGGCGCATGCGCTCATGGGTCAGCATGAACAGGGGCTCGTTGTGCAGCTGGTTGTCCCAGCCCTTGAATTTCTCGTCGCCCAGCACTTCGTGCACGGCATTCTGCACCTGCTTGCCCTGTGCCCACGGGCCAACCACGCCCAGCGTCAGCTGGGTGGTCTGCAGGCGGTCGCCGCTGCGCGCATTGAAACCGAAGTTTGCGATCAGTACGCCGGCGTAAGGGCGGTCGTCCTCGATCAGGTCCCTGCGGCTGAAATCGGTCGGGGTGAAGATGCCCTGGCCGATGCTGAAGATCATGTTCTGCTGTTCGAACTTGCCCGGATGCAGCCCTTCCAGGTACTGGTTCACCCAGCGGGCCATGCGTGGCAGGCAGGGGTCGTCGGTGTAATCGACCAGATTGGGCGAGACCAGGGTCAACAGTGCACCATTGGTATAGCCCTGGTCCTGGTGGCGGCCGCCGAACAGGTCGTTGTCAACGCGGAAATTGACCTGCGGAGGGTGGTCGCGCATCGCGTCCGGGCCACATTGTTCGGCCGCCTGGGCGGCGAGGGGGAGGGCAGCAGCCAGCAGGCCGGACAGCCCGAGGGCTGCAAGGCGGCGTTGGGAAGGGGGGCTCATGTGGAGGTTTTTTCTGTCTGTCGTTATATGCCGCGACACGGTACTCGTGCGGGCGTGATGGAACGAGCGCGTTCGAATCACTTGTCTGTTCCGAAAACGACATTGTCTCGTGAAGACAATCCTGCACTGTCCTGCGGCGCCCCAAGGGGCAACGGCCAATGCTGAACGGCCGTTCAGCTGCAACGCAGCGACTCACCGGTGCACTGTTTGACGTTGATGAATACTCTTGGGTTTGTTGGCCTGCGGCCCGATAATGGGGGCATGGAAATCAAGTCCGACAACCCCGACCACGGCTTCCAGTTCCCCGGCCAGTTCGAGCTCAGTGCCATGGGCCCGGCCAACCGCGGCCTGGAACATGAGCTTCCCCGCCTGCTGCTGGCTGCCGGCATCGATGTGGTGAATGAACGCATCAGCTGGAAGCATTCCTCCAACGGCAAGTACGTGTCCGTGCGCATCGTGTTCAAGGCCGAGAGCCGCGAACAGTACGACCTGGCGCACCAGGCACTGCGCGACCACCCGGAAGTGAAGTGGACGCTGTAGCCGACAGCTGCCCGGCCGAAGCCGCCCCGGAAGACCGCGCGCCGCGCCCGGCGCTGGTCCGCGACCTCGGCCGCCAGGCCTATGAACCGGTGTGGCGCGCCATGCAGCGCTTCACCGACCAGCGCAGCGAGGCCGACGCCGATGAGCTGTGGGTGGTCGAGCACGACCCGGTATTCACCCTGGGCCAGGCCGGCAAGGACGAGCATGTGCTGGCGCCGGGCGAGATCCCGGTGCTGCACGTGGACCGCGGCGGCCAGGTGACCTATCACGGCCCCGGCCAGCTGGTGGTCTATCCGCTGCTGCGCCTGCCACGGCTGGGCATCGGTGTGCGCGACTACGTGTGCCGCATCGAGCAGGCCATCATCGATACCCTGGCCGAGTGGAACATCGGCGCCGAACGCCGCGAGGGCGCCCCGGGCGTCTACGTCGGTGGCGCCAAGATCGCCGCGCTCGGCATCCGCGTGCGTCGCGGCTGTACCTTCCATGGCCTGGCCTTCAACGTGGCCATGGACCTGGAACCTTTCCACCGCATCAACCCCTGTGGCTATCAGGGGTTGCAGGTGACCTCGGTAGTAGACTTGGGCGGGCCCTCCGGGATGGAGGCCGTCAAGCCGGTGCTGCTGGACCACCTGGCCCGCCAGTTCGGCCTGCTGCTGCAGCCCACGCCCGAACTGCCTGATCTTTCTGCGGCCGCCTGACCGCCCCCCGGAACTGCCATGACTGAAACCACCGCCCGTTCCATTCCCCTGCAGATCGTGCAGGGCGACTCTCCGTCCGCCGCGCCGTTGCAGGCCGGGGTCAAGCAGCTGGGCGGTGACAAGATCAACCGCTCGCCGGTGCAGTTCGCCGACGCGCCGGTGCTGCGCAAGCCGTCCTGGATCCGCGTGCGCATTCCTTCGGGCAATGCGGTGCAGAACCTGAAGGCCAAGCTGCGCGAGAACCGCCTGGTGACGGTGTGCGAGGAAGCCAGCTGCCCGAACATCCACGAGTGCTTCGGCCACGGCACGGCAACGTTCATGATCCTCGGCGAGGTCTGCACCCGCCGCTGCTCGTTCTGCGACGTCGCCCACGGCCGCCCGAAGCCGCCGGATGCCAACGAACCGGCCAGCCTCGGCCAGACCGTGGCCGACATGGGGCTGAAGTACGTGGTGGTGACCAGCGTCGACCGAGATGACCTGCGCGACGGCGGTGCCCAGCACTTCGTCGACTGCATCAGCGCCATCCGCGCGAAGTCGCCGGGCACCCGCATCGAAGTGCTGACCCCGGACTTCCGCGGCAAGGGCCGCATGGAGCGCGCGCTGGAGATCCTGGCGCAGAACCCGCCGGACGTGTTCAACCACAACATCGAAACCGTGCCGGACCTGTACCGCAACGTGCGCCCGGGTGCGGACTACCAGTGGTCGCTGAACCTGCTGAAGAACTTCAAGGCGCAGCACCCGGACGTGCCGACCAAGAGCGGCATCATGCTGGGCCTGGGCGAAGAGTTCGAGCAGATCAAGGCCACCATGCGCGACCTGCGCGCGCACGACGTGGACATGATCACCATCGGCCAGTACCTGCAGCCGACCGCGCATCACCACCCGGTGCTGAAGTACTGGACCCCCGAGGACTACAAGGCGCTGGAAGACTACGGCTACGAGCTGGGCTTCAGCCACGTGGCCTCCGGCCCGATGGTGCGCTCGTCGTACCACGCCGACGTGCAGGCCAAGGGCGCCGGCGTCTCCTGAGGTGGGTGCGGACCGTTGGTCCGCACGCCTTCGCCAAGCACGGCCCGGCGCTGCCAATGGGTGCCACCACCATCGTGGGTGCGGACCGTTGGTCCCACGCCTTCGCCTGCATTCACAATTTGCTACACCGGCCCGGCTAGGCTGGTTTTCCACCGAGCGCGGCCGGGTGACAAACCCGGCAACTTTCGGCACTGTCGTGGTGTCTTAACACCCCGCAGTCTCCCCCTTGGCAAGGCGCCTTCGAGCACGTCAATGAAATTCAAAGCCCCCGCATTCCTGATGGCCCTGGCGCTGGTCGCGCCGCTGGCGCTGGCGGCCAAGGCCGATTCGCCGGCATTGCCCGCTGCGGCAACCGCCGATCAGGTGACCACCTCCAAGCTGGTGTACGGCCTGCTGTCCGACAGCCGCTACGCGTACCGCCCGCGTGCGCTGGACGAGGCCACCTCCAAGGACGTGTTCAAGCGCTACCTGGAGACGCTGGACGGCGGCAAGCAGTACTTCACCCAGGCCGACGTGGCGCGCTTCGCGCCGTTCGAAGCCAACATTTCCTCGGCCATCCGTGGCGGCGAGCTGGAGCCGGCGTTCCAGGTGTTCGCGGTCTACAAGCAGCGCGTCGGCGAACGTGTGGCCTACGCGCGCAAGCTGCTCAAGCAGGAGCCGGACTTCACCACCGACGAGCGCTTCGAATACGACCGCAAGAAGGTGCCGTGGGCGGCCAGCAGTGCAGAGCTGGATGAGCTGTGGCGCAAGTCGGTCAAGAACGACTGGCTGCGCCTGAAGCTGGCCGGCAAGAAGCCGGACGACATCCGCAAGACGCTGGACAAGCGCTACGCGACGCTGGAGAAATCGGTCAATGAACTGAAGGGCGAAGACGTCTTCCAGTTCTTCATGAACTCGTACACCAGCGCCGTTGACCCGCACACGGATTACTTCACCCCGCGCACCGCCGAGAACTTCAACCAGGCGATGTCGCTGTCGCTGGAAGGCATTGGTGCGCAGCTGCAGCGCCAGGACGACGTAGTGGTGATCCGCGAGATCATCGCCGGTGGCCCGGCCGCAGTGGATGGCACGCTGAAGCCGGGTGACCGTATCGTCGGCGTCGGCCAGGGCAAGTCCGGCCTGGTCGAGGACGTGATCGGCTGGCGCATCGACGACGTCGTGGCCAAGATCCGCGGCGCCAAGGATACCCAGGTCAAGCTGGAGTTCATCCCGGCTGCTGAGGGCGCCGACGGCAAGCACCACACCCTGGTGCTGACCCGCCAGAAGGTGCGCCTGGCCGAACAGGCCGCCAAGGGCGAGACCATGACCATTCCGGCCGCCAATGGCGAGCCGGCGCGCAAGGTCGGCGTGATCAAGCTGCCGACCTTCTACCAGGACTTCGAAGGCCGTCGCCGCAACGCGGCCGACTACGCCTCGGCCACCCGCGACGTGGCCAAGCTGCTGGCCGGCTTCAAGAACGACAAGCTGGACGGCGTGGTGCTGGACCTGCGCAACAACGGTGGTGGTTCGCTGGATGAAGCCATTGAACTGACCGGTCTGTTCATCGAGCAGGGCCCGGTGGTGCAGGTGCGCGAGTCCGGTGGCCGCGTCACCGTCAACAGCGACCGCAACCAGGGCGTGGCATGGGATGGCCCGCTGGCAGTGCTGATCAACCGCGGTTCGGCCTCGGCTTCGGAAATCTTTGCCGGTGCCATCCAGGATTACGGCCGTGGCCTGGTGATCGGTGAGACCAGCTTCGGCAAGGGCACCGTGCAGAACATCGTCGACCTGGACCGTTGGCCGAGTGGCGAGACCCAGCGCTTCGGCCAGGTGAAGCTGACCATCGCCCAGTTCTTCCGCATCAGCGGCAGCAGCACCCAGCACAAGGGTGTGGTGCCGGACCTGGCGTTCCCGGCCAGCGTCGATGCCACCGAGTTCGGCGAGAGCACCTACGACAACGCGCTGCCGTGGACGCGCATCGCTGCCGTGCCGCACACCCAGTACGGCAACTTCGCGCCGCTGCTGCCGAAGCTGGAAACCCGCCAT
Organism: Stenotrophomonas sp. 71799_Sma; assembly: GCF_056482505.1. Taxonomy (NCBI): domain Bacteria; kingdom Pseudomonadati; phylum Pseudomonadota; class Gammaproteobacteria; order Lysobacterales; family Lysobacteraceae; genus Stenotrophomonas; species Stenotrophomonas sp. 71799_Sma. Next base: position 4,201,991 of record NZ_CM151202.1, on the reverse strand, counting down.
GACGCGCGCATCGCCGCCGACAAGGAATTCCAGTGGTGGAACGAGGACGTGCAGCAGTTCCGCACCGAGGCCGCGAAGAAGTACATCTCGCTCAACGAGGCCACCCGCCGCGCCGAGCGTGAGCGCCAGGACACCCAGCGCAAGGAGCGCCAGGCGATGCGCAAGGAACTGGGCCTGGCCCTGGACCCGCTGGCCGATGACAGCAACGACGACGGCCTGACTGGCAACGAGCGCGACATCGTCAAGGATGCCGCCCGCGAGAAGGCTGCCGAGAAGCGTCCGGACCCGCTGCTGCGCGAGTCGGCCTCGATCCTGGCCGATGCGGTGAACCTGCTGGCCAATGATCGCCCGCTGTCCGCACAGGTGCTGCCGCAGTCGACCGGCGCTGGTCGCTGGGCGGACTGAGCCGGCGACGGCATGTGATACCCGAGGGGCCGGCATTGCCGGCCCCTTTCTGTCTGGGGACCTCGCTCACGGTAGCGCCGGGCCATGCCCGGCGAGCGAAGTGCCACAAACGACTTAATCCCCTCCGTCCCCTTTTCTGTGCATGAACCGGCAGCAACGGGGTGGCTCGGTCACGCCGGTTTCAACCTGCCGCACACGGCCGCAGGGCTACCCTTGGCGGTACCGTCCTCGCAGGAGTACCCATGCGGGCCTCCCGTCTTTCCAGTGCTGCCGTGGCGCTCGCCAGCGCCCTGATCCTGTCGGCCTGTGGTGGCCGCGCCGCCGACAGTACGTTGCTGCGCGAATCCTTTGATTCCGGCGACACCTTCTCGCGTACCGTCGATGGCCGCCCCGGTGACGCCTGCGAGGCCGCGCGGCGCACCCTGCTCAGCCAAGGCTACGCCATCGCCCGCTCCGACGAAGCGCAGGTGGAAGGCAACAAGAACTTCCAGCCACGCGAGGACGACCACGAGCAGCTGGTGCTGCGCATCTCCTGCGCGCCGCGTGGCAGCCAGACGCTGGTGTTCGTCAGCGCGGTGCAGGACCGCTATGCGTTGAAGAAGAGCCCGACGTCGGCCAGCGTGGGCGTGGGTGCATTGGGCTCGGTGTCGCTGCCGTTCGGCAGCAATGACGATTCGCTGGTGAAAGTGGCCAGCAGCACCGTCACCGATGCCGGGTTCTATCAGCGCTTCTTCCAGCGCCTGCAACAGTACCTGCCGGCGGATGCTGGCAAACCCGCACCGCCTGCGCTCGCGCCGCCCGAGCCTGCATCGTCCGAGCCCGCACCGGCCCGCAGCACGGATCAAGGGTGATCGTGCGCGGCACGTTGATGGGCGTGGCACTCCTGCTGATGCCCGCGCTGGGCATTGCGTCCGCAACGCCGGACTGCACGCAGGGCCTGCTGCAGCGGCTGGGATGGCGCTTTGACGAGGTCACGGCCGGTGCACCACAGGTGCACGGCGGCCCGGTGTGTACACGTGCCTCGCTGGCTGAAGCACAGGCGGCAGGCGATCTGCGCGTGGGGTGGCCGGCCGGAATGTCCGCTGCAGCACGCCAGGCGTTGCTGCAACAGTTGCTGGACGATCCAGCCACGGTCTGCGCCTATGCCTTCGAACTGGGCGCGGCCACGCAACGTGCGGCTTCGGCACTGCAGGACAACCCCACCTTCCGCTTCTCCGGCCCGCAGCTGGGCTGGATCGGCTTCGGCCTGCAGGGCCCACGCGCGCAAGGCTGGCAGCGCACACGCAGTTTCGGTCGTGGCTTCGTGCCGAGCGCGGGTAACAGTCATGCACTGGAGGCGTTCTACAGCGGTGCCGTGCGTGCCGAATGCGGGGTCGGCCGCCAGGTCGCGCAGCTGGCTACGCAACGAGAGCTTTATGGTGATGCCGCGTTCGATACTGAGTTCGCAGCGGATGAACTGTCGATCGGCACCTTCCTCGCCCTGCACGATACCGACAGCATCCTGCTCGGCGCACATGCCGGCGATTTCTTCGCCGATGGCAAGGCGGTGCGCACCTCGGCGATGGGGCGGCAGGCCTTCGTTGGCGTGCCCGGTTTCATCGAACATGTGTACGACAAAGGCACGCTGGACGACCTGAGCAACCAGGCCGAGAACTTCGTGGTAGCCGACGTGGGCGCAGATGCTGCGCAGGCACTGGCGATGCACGGTGGGCTGGCCTGGTACGACCAGCGCAATGTCGAACTCTGGAAACTCGCGCAGGGTATCCCGCGCATCGGCCAGCGCTACTTCGAGCGCCTGCTGTTCGAGCGCGATCCCAACCTTCGTGCACGGCTGGAACCGCGCTACCACGACACGCTGGCACGCATGGACCAGCTGCTGGACGATCCGTTCTACCAGCAGTTCGTGATCTATGTGCATCCACGCGGTATACGTCCCATCGGCTACCACATCGCCCGCCTGCTCGATCGCAACCCGCGGACGCCGTTTTCGATCGACCTGGCGGTGCACAATCTGCATACCACGCTCTACCGGCGTTGGCGCGAGGCGCAGCTGCGCCAGTGCGCGGCTACCGGCAGGCCAGGCAGCCTGACCCTAGACCCCAACTGAAGGTGAAACAATGGACATTGCAATGATCGGCCTTGGCCGCATGGGCGCCAACATGGCCCAGCGCCTGCATCGCGGCGGCCACCGCGTGGTCGGCTACGACCCGGGCGAGGGTGCCCGCCAGCGCGCTGCCGAGGCCGGCCTGGAAGTGGTTGATTCGCTGGCCGCCGCGGTTGCCGCGCTGCCGGTGCCGCGCGTGGTGTGGCTGATGGTGCCGGCCGGCGAAACCGTCGACCAGACCCTGGGCCAGCTGACCCCGCACCTGGCCGAGGGTGACATCGTCATCGATGGCGGCAACTCCAACTACCAGGACTCGATCCGTCGCGCCAAGGCACTGGCCGAAGACGATCTGGGCTACGTCGACTGCGGCACCAGTGGTGGCGTGTGGGGCCTGCAGGAGGGCTACAGCCTGATGGTCGGTGGCGAAGCGTCGGTGGTGGAGCAGATCGCACCGCTGCTGCGCACGCTGGCACCGGCCGAAGATCGTGGCTGGGGTCGTGTCGGCCCGTCCGGCGCTGGCCACTTCACCAAGATGGTCCACAACGGCATCGAGTACGGAATGATGCAGGCCTACGCCGAAGGCTTCGCGCTGATGGAGCGCAAGCAGGAAATGGAACTGGACCTGGCCCAGGTCGCCGAAGTCTGGCGCCACGGCAGCGTGGTGCGTTCGTGGCTGCTGGACCTGAGCACTGAAGCCCTCAAGCGCAATCCGTCGCTGGATGGCATCGCCCCGTACGTGGAGGATTCCGGCGAAGGCCGCTGGACCGTGGCCGAAGCGATCGCACTCGATGTGCCGGCACCGGTGATCACCCTGTCGCTGCTGGAACGCCTGCGCTCGCGCGAATCGAATTCGTTCACCGATCGCCTGCTGTCGGCGATGCGCAATGAATTCGGCGGCCACGCCATCAAGAAATCGTAAGCACCGCGGTGGGGTCGGAGCCCTTCGGCGTTGCCGAAGGGCTCCGACCCCATGAAGCCAGTCGAGCATGGCTCGACTCTACAAAAGCCGTCTCCGATGGTTTCCACGTCGATGTGTCGACCAAGGTCGACACCTACCGTCGGACCCACCCCGCCATCCACGGAATGCCCGCTTTTGACGTTGGCGTTGCCGTTGATTCGGCAGGTGCAGGGCGCAGCCCTGCCGATCACCCCAACGCGATTCGCCGCCCTTCGCGCGCGCTGTCCATGCCGGCCTGCAGCAACCGCATCAGCTGCAGTGCCTGCACCTGGCTGACCGTCGGCTCGCCATCGCCGTGCATCGCCGCCGCGAACTGCGAATACAGCCGCCGGTAGTCGCCCGGCAGGTTGTCCACGGTACTGCGCTGCACATTGTCCTCAGCATCGCAGCGCACCAGCTCGCCGTGCCGTGGGTCGATGCCCCAGCCTGGCGCTCCTGGCGCAACACCGCGCCGCAGCTGTGCCTCCTGCACGTCCAGCCCATGCTTGATCCAGCTGCCACGGCTGCCATGCACACTGAAGTGCGGCGTGGGGGCCGCCACCAGCGAACCGGCATGCACGATCGCGCGATGCCGCGGGTAGTGCAGTACCGCGTGGAAGTAATCGATGCCGCTGCCGCCTTCGCGCTGCACGGCCAGATCGGCATCGATCGCCTCGGGCCAGCCGAACAGCACCAGCATCTGGTCGAGCAGGTGCGGGCCGAGGTCGTACCACAGGCCACTACCCGGCCCGTCCTGCTCGCGCCAGCGGTCGCGCACCTGCGGGCGGTAACGATCAAAGTGTGCATGGCACTCGGCCACGTCACCGAGCGTGCCTTCGGCCAGCAGCGCCTGCAGGGTGAGGAAGTCGGCATCGAAGCGCCGGTTCTGGAACACGGTCGCGATGCGTCCGGCATCACGTGCCGCAGCCAGCACCGCTTCGGCTTCAGCGACATCCAGCGCGAACGGTTTGTCGACCAGCACGTGCTTGCCCGCGGCCAATGCCGCGATCGCCAGCGGTGCGTGTTGTCCGTTCGGTGTGGCGATCACCACTGCGTCCACCGCCGGGTCGTCGAACACCTCCTGCGGCGTGGCGCGCACGTGCACGTCGCTGAACGCGCGCAGCAACGTGTCGCGCTGCGAACTGACGATGCTGTGCAGCACCAGCCCGGGCGTGTGCTGGATCAGCGGCGCATGGAAGACGCGGCCGGCGAGGCCGTAGCCGATCAGGGCCAGTTGCAGGTCGGGGCGCATGAGGCGGCTCCGGCAATGGGGAAGGGCAGGGTAAACGACACCTGCGTACAGGCCAAAACTGAACCGTTGCCGTTGGAATCGCCTCGATTCACAGCGGCATGACCGCAACGCCACGCCTGCTCTACGGAGGCTTGTCCAGACTGGCAGCACATCCCGAAGGAGTACGACACGATGAGCAATACCACCCGCACGCTGATTGCTTCCGCCCTGACCCTGGGCCTGGCGCTGTCCTCCTCGGCTGCCTTCGCCAAGGACCCGGCCGCGAAGAGCCCGCCGACCAGCACCCATCCGGCAACCCATGCTGATCGCCATGACTCCAACGAGCCGGTGACCGATACCTGGATCACCACCAAGGTGAAGGCCGATCTGCTGGCCAGCAGCAACGTTCCGGGCACTGAAATCAAGGTGGAAACCGTGAACGGCGTGGTCAGCCTGAGTGGTGCCGTGGCCACCCAGGCCGAGAAGGACAAGGCGGTCACCACCGCCAAGGGCATCAAGGGCGTGACCCGCGTCGATGCCGCTGCATTGAAGGTCAGCGCTGCTGCCAAGCGCTGACCCCGGAGGGCGCCCCGCATGGGGCGCCCGCTGCCTGGGTAGAGTCGAGCTTGCTCGACTGCCCTTTGGGTTGCAGCCGAGCACGTCTCGGCTCTACCGTGGGTTTCCGCAACCCGTTCAGCCAACCAAGCTGGAAACTCCAGAGTTGTGACCGCCTGCGCTATATTGCCCGTTCCGCCGCAGCCGGGCCGGTATCGGCCTACGCTCCGCGGCTGTGCTGACGAGGAACTATGGCGCTGGTTTTCAGTGATGACATCTGGGACCGTTGGCGGTTGCCGGCCTTGGCGCTGGCCGCCGCCGCGATCATCGTGGTGCCGTGGTTGACCCTGCGCCAACTGCAGCAGGACAGCGAAGATGCGATGGCCTGGGTCAATCATACCCAGGCCGTGGGTGTGGCCCTGCAGCAGCTGCAGGCTGATGTACGCGATGTCGAATCGGCTGCGCTGACCCTGTCCAAGGGTGTGGATGCGCCTGGCCTGCGCGAGCGCATGGCCAAAGCCAATGACCTTCCCGGTCGCCTGGCTGAACTGGGCCGGATGACCCGCGACAATCCTGAGCAGCTGATCCGCATCGGCCGTATCGAGTCGATGCTGGAAGGGCGCATGGCGCTTGCCCGCGAACTGGCAAAGTCCGAACCCAACAGTGATCAGCGCGAGCTGGTGCAGGACCTGAGCACGCGTTACCCGATCCGTGGCCTGGTGGAGGAACTGCAGGCGAGCGAGCAGAAGCTGCTGACACAGCGCGCCGAGCAGGCCGCACGCCAGCGCAAGCAGACCGAGCTGGTGTCGTGGAGTTCGCTGGTGATCCAGCTGGCGCTGCTTGGCCTGGTGCTGTGGCTGCTGCAGCGGCAGATCGGTCGCCGCCTGCATGCCGAACGACAGTCGCTGCGTTCGGCCGCGCGTGCAGCCTCGGTGCTGCAGACCGTGCGTGAGCCGATCGTGCTGCTCGACCGCGACCTGCGTGTGCAGCTGCACAACCCTGCCTTCGCCGAGCTGTACGGGCTGCAGGATGAACGCGCCGATGGCCTGTTGCTGGACACTGTCGGCGACGGTGCATGGAAAGACCCCGTGATGCGCCAGCGACTGTCCGATGTGCTGTTGCGCGGCCGCGAACTGTGGGACTTCGAGCATGAACAGCGCGCCGCCGATGGCATGGTGCGCTACATGCTGCTCAACGCGCGGCGCATGCCGCTGCCGGACACCGACGACGAAGTGGTGTTGCTCACGGTCAGCGACGTCACCGTGCAGCGTGCCGTGCAGCTGCGGGTGGAGGAACTGAACCGCCAGCTGGAAGGCAAGGTTGCGCAGGTGTCCGAGGTCAACAGGGAACTGGAAGCCTTCAGCTACTCGGTGTCGCACGACCTGCGTGCACCACTGCGCCACGTGGCCGGTTTCTCCGACAAGCTGTCGCGCCATCTGGGCGACGCCGCCGATGACAAGAGCCGCCATTACCTGGAGGTGATCTCCAGTTCGGCGCGGCGCATGGCGGCACTGATCGACGACCTGCTGGTCTACTCGCGGCTGGGCCGTGCGGCAATGCGCCAGCAGGCGGTGGACATGCAGTCGCTGGTGGCCGATACCCGCGCCATGCTCGATTCCAACCTGCAGGCCGAAGCCGAGAACAGCGGCCATGCGCACCACGTGGAGTGGAGCATCGCGCCGCTGCCGATCGTGGTGGGCGATGAGAACATGATCCGCCAGGTCTGGCTGAACCTGCTCGGCAACGCGGTGAAGTACTCGGGCAACCGCGAACCAGCGAAGATCCGCGTGGACTACCAGCCGCAGCCTGACGGCGGTCATCAGTTCACGGTCAGCGACAATGGTGCAGGCTTTGACATGGCCTACGCCGGCAAGCTGTTTGGTGTCTTCCAGCGCCTGCACAAGGCCAGCGACTACCCGGGTACCGGCATTGGCCTGGCCAGCGTGCGCCGCGTGCTCACCCGTCATGGCGGCCGTATCTGGGCCGAGGCCGAACCGGACGTCGGCGCCACCTTCCACTTCTACCTGCCTCCCGCGATCGATGCGGACAAACAAGGGCCTTCTGCATGACCACTCTGCGCACCATTCTTCTCGCCGAAGACAGCCCGGCTGATGCCGAAATGGCGATCGACGCCCTGGAAGAGGCGCGTCTGGCCAACCCCATCGTGCACGTCGAGGATGGCGTGGAAGTGATGGACTACCTGTTGCGCCGTGGTGCCTTCGCCAACCGCGAGGAAGGCCTGCCGGCGGTGCTGCTGCTGGACATCAAGATGCCGCGCATGGATGGCCTGGAAGTGCTGCGGCAGATCCGCGAGCACGAAGAGCTCAAGCGCCTGCCGGTGGTGATCCTGTCGTCCTCGCGCGAGGAAAGCGACCTGGCCCGCAGCTGGGACATGGGCGTGAACGCCTATGTGGTCAAGCCGGTGGACGTGGACCAGTTCTTCGGCGCGGTGCAGACCCTGGGCAAGTTCTGGGCGTTGATCAACCAGGCACCGGAACTCGAGTGAGCCCATGCCCCTGACCGGTCCCGCCCTGGGGGCGCTGCGCATCCTGCTGGTGGAGGACTCACCGGAAGATGCCGAGCTGATGTCCGAACAGATGCTCGACGCGGGCCTGGAGGCCCGTTTCGAGCGCGTCGAAAGCGAGGCCGAGCTGCGCCAGGCACTGGTCGCGTTCCAGCCGGACATCGTGCTGTCCGACCTGAGCATGCCGGGGTTCTCCGGTGATGACGCGCTGCGCATCGTGCGCGAGACCTCACCGGAAGTGCCCTTCATCTTCGTCTCCGGCACCATGGGTGAGGAGAATGCGGTGGCGGCGCTGCAGAAGGGCGCCAACGATTACATCATCAAGCACCTGCCGGCGCGCCTGCCGTCGGCGGTGGCGCGTGCGATCCGCGATGCACGCAGCGCCATAGAGCGCGCGCGGGTGGAAACCGAACTGATGCGCGCGCAGCGCCTGGAAAGCCTGTCGCTGCTTGCCGCCGGCCTCAGCCACGACCTGCGCAACATCCTGCAGCCGCTGCTGATCATGCCGGACCTGCTGAAGGCGCGCACCGAGGATCCGCAGCTGCACCACCTGGCCGATGTCATCGCCGAGTGCGGCCGCCGTGGCCACGAGATGGCCGAATCGATGCTGTCGTTCGTGCGCGGCTCGCGCAAGCCGAGCGAGCGCATCGAGATCGATGGCCTGTTCGATGCGGTGGCGCTGCTGTTGCGCAGCAACGTGCCCGATGCGGTGCGCCTGGAGTTGCAGGTGCAGGACGAAGGCCTGGTGGTCGACGCCAACTACACCGAACTGCAGCAGGTGATGCTGAACCTGGCGCTCAACGCGATCCAGGCGATGCCCAACGGCGGGCGCCTGAGCCTGACTGCCAGCCATGCCGGCGAGCGCGATGGCGTGGACTGGATGCAGATCTGCGTGGCCGATGAAGGCATCGGCATGGATGCGGACACGCTGTCGCACCTGTTCAATCCGTTCTTCACCACCAAGGCGGATGGCACCGGCCTGGGGCTGATTTCCTGCAAGCGCATCGTTGAAGGCGCCGGTGGCAGCATCCACGTCAACAGCCAGCCGGGGCAGGGCACCTGCTTCGAGCTGCGCCTGCCGATGCATGAGGCCATCGATGGCAGCGAGCCGATCGAGCAGCTGGTGGCGCTGGGCAGTGGCCAGTCGATCCTGGTGGTTGACGGCGAAGCCACGCGCCTGTCGCTGCTCGGTAATGCGCTGTCCAGCCAGGGCTATCAGCTGCAGCTGGCATCCGATGGTCCGGCGGCGCTGCGCTGGATGCAGCAGGAGGCGTTGCCGGCACTGGTGATCGCCGATGCCGGTTCCAAGCTGCTGCCGGCCAGCCAGCTGCTGGGCGAGATGGCTGTACTGGGCTATCGCGGCCCGGCGCTGGTGCTGGAAGACGCAACGGTGGATGTATCGGCCGATGCATTCCCCGCTGGCGTGGAAGTGCACGTGCTGCGTAAGCCGCTGCAGATGCAGCAGGTGTTCCGCGCGGTGGCCGAAGCGCTGGGCTGATGCCGCGGTAGTGCCGGCCGCTGGCCGGCATTCCCGTGCAGTGGGATCACTGCGGTTGCCGGCCAGCGGCCGGCACTACCGGTCCCCGGTTTCTCTGGAGATGCGTGGCTGGTATTGGCCGCTGCCGATGCAGCAGGTCTTCCGCGCGGTGGCCGAAGCGCTGGGCTGATGCCCGGCACTACCGGTCCCCGGTTTCCCTGAAGATGCGTGGCTGGTATTGGCCGCTGCCGATGCAGCAGGTGTTCCGCGCGGTGGCTGAAGCGCTGGGCTGATGCCCCGGTAGTGCCGGCCGCTGGCCGGCATTCCCGTGCAGTGGGATCACTGCGGTTGCCGGCCAGCGGCCGGCACTACCGGTCCCCGGTTTCCCTGGAGATGCGTGGCTGGTATTGGCCGCTGCCGATGCAGCAGGTGTTCCGCGCGGTGGCCGAAGCGCTGGGCTGATGCCGCGGTAGTGCCGGCCGCTGGCCGGCATCGCCGTGCGATGGGATCACTGCGGTTGCCGGCCAGCGGCCGGCACTACCGGTCCCCGGTTTCCCTAGAGATGCGTGGCTGGTATTGGCCGCTGCCGATGCAGCAGGTGTTCCGCGCGGTGGCCGAAGCGCTGGGCTGATGCCGCGGTAGTGCCGGCCGCTGGCCGGCATCGCCGTGCGATGGGATCACTGCGGTTGCCGGCCAGCGGCCGGCACTACCAGTCCCCGGTTTCCCTGGAGATGCGTGGCTGGTATTGGCCGCTGCCGATGCAGCAGGTCTTCCGCGCGGTGGCCGAAGCGCTGGGCTGATGCCGCGGTAGTGCCGGCCGCTGGCCGGCATTCCCGTGCGGTAGGATCACTGCGGTTGCCGGCCAGCGGCCGGCACTACCGGTCCAGGGTTTCCCACGGGAAGCGTGGCAGCGCGTCCACCGCCTGTTCCAGCCGCCGCGACCAGTTCTGGTGAATATCGGCATACAACGCCGAATCCGCGCCCAGCCGCAGCTGCTGGCCGATGCGCAGCTCGCCGTCGCGCAGCAGCGCCAGATCGATCGGCAGGCCCACCGACAGGTTGGAACGGATGGTGGAGTCCAGCGAGACGATCGCCGTACGCGCGGCATCCTCCAGGTGTGTGGCCGGGCTGAGGATGCGGTCGAGGATCGGCTTGCCGTACTTGGACTCACCGATCTGCAGGTAGGGTGTCTCCGGCGAGGCGGCGATGGCGTTGCCCAACGGGTAGACCATGTACAACCCTGGGCGTTCACCGGCAACCTGGCCGCCGAAGATAAGCGTGGCCTGGGTGTTGACCCCGTCATGGCCGTGCTCGCTGTGCTCGGTCCTGACCTGGCTGTCGACCAGCAACTGGCCGACGTAGGCCGCGGCCTCGAACAGGTGGGTCATGTCACGCAGGTTGGGCGTGCGTCGCTCGTCGGCATCGCGCCCCAGGCGCGACACCAGCAGCTGGGTGGTGGCCAGGTTGCCAGCCGCCATCAGTACGTAGGCTGCCTGGCCGGGGTACTCGAACACGTGCAGCTTGCGGTGCACGCGCACATCGTCCAGCGAGGCATTGGTCCGGGTGTCGGCGGCGAAGACCAGGCCCTCGTCCACCTCGATTCCAACGCAATAGGTCATGTCGGTGCCCTATCATGTGCGTCCCGGATTGTAGGCAGGTCGCCGTGACGACGGCATGTCCACGCCCCCCCAAGTGCCGTCACCTGAACCGCATGACCACCGTGCTCCTGAGCCTGGGCAGCAACGTCCAGCCCCGTCGCTACCTCCACGCCGCGGTGGCGGCCCTGCGCGAGCGCTTCGGCGCGCTGCAGGTGTCGCCCGCCTACCGTACCGCCGCGGTCGGCTTCGATGGCCCGGCCTTCCTCAACAATGCGGTGGCGATCGAAACCGACCTGCCGCTGCAGGAACTGGACGAGTGGCTGCATGCGCTGGAAGACGCGCACGGGCGCGACCGCAGCGGGCCGCGCTTCTCCGATCGGACCCTGGACATCGACGTAGTGTTCTACGGGGATCTGGTGGTGGAAGGTCCCGGCCACCTGCGCATTCCGCGCCCGGAGCTGAAGCACGCCTTCGTGCTGAAGCCGCTGGCCGACATCGCGCCGGGCTTCATCGACCCGGTCAGCGGGCAGGACCTGGCAACGCTGTGGCGTGCGCACAGACAGTTTGGCGAGGCGTTCGAGGTCGTGGACCTGGAATGAGGGTGGTTGCCGGCTGCTGGCCGGCAACATTTCAACTGACCGTTCGCCCACCATCCACGCGCAGGGTGTGGCCGGTGACGAAGCTGGCTTCGGCCACCAGCCAGTAGACCGCCTCGGCGATCTCCTCGACCGTGCCGATCCGTGCCAGCGGCGTGCGTGCCAACAGCGCCTCGCGGGCGAAATCGTCCTTGCCCTGTTCCGGCCACAGGATCGCCCCCGGCGCTACTGCATTGACCCGCACTTTCGGCGCCAGCTCCAGCGCCAGCGAGCGGGTGGCCATCTCCAGCGCGGCCTTGGCCATGGTGTAGGCGATGTGGTCGCGCATCGGGTCGGTGCCGTGCAGGTCGGTCAGGTTGACGATGCAGCCCTGCTGGCGGCGCAGGTAGGGCGCCGCCGCCTGTGACAGCAGCAGCGGCGCGCGCGCATTGACCGCATACAGCTCGTCCATCGCCTCGGCGGTGACCTGGCCGAGTGGGGTGGGGAAGAAGTTGGAGGCGTTGTTGACCAGTGCATCCAGTCGCCCGAAGTGGGTGACGGCCTGCTCCACCAGGTCGGCCAGGGCGTCGGCGTCGCGCAGGTCGGCCTGCAGGGCCAGCACGCTGCCCGGGCGCACGTTGTCGAAATCGAACGCGGCCTGCTGCAGCTCCGCGCTGGAGGTGTTGGCGTGCAGCACCACCGACCAGCCACAGGCATGGAACTGGCGGGCGATGGCCGCACCGATCCGGCGCGCGCTGCCGGTGATCAGGACCACGGGGTGGGTATCGCTCATCGAGGGTCCTCCAAGGCTCGGCTATCCTGTGCACCATTGTCACCGCATTCGAAGACGCCATGCAGCCCACCTTCCCCCTGCCCGAAGCCGATGCCCTGGCCCATAGCGACCAGCTGGCGGCCGCCCTGCGCGCCGAGATCCTTGCGCAGGGCGGGGCGATGCCGTTCTCGCGCTTCATGGAGCTCTGCCTGTATGCCCCCGGCTGGGGCTATTACAGCGCCGGCGCCAGCAAGTTCGGCGGCAGCGGCGATTTCACCACCGCGCCCGAGCTCGGCAGCCTGTTCGCCGGCAGCGTGGCCAATGCGCTGGCCCCGGTGTTCGCCCAGTTGGGCGCTCAGGCGCGCATGCTGGAGCTGGGCGGCGGCACCGGCGCCTTCGCCGAAGCGGTGCTGCTGCGCCTGGCCGAGCTGGACGCACTGCCGGCGCGCTACGCCATCCTCGAACCCAGTGCGGACCTGCGCGAGCGCCAGCAGCAGCGCCTGCAGCAGAACCTGCCGGCCGAGCTGGCCGCGCGGGTGGACTGGGTCGACCGCCCGTTTGAAGAGGATTGGGAGGGCGTGGTGTTCGCCAACGAGGTGATCGACGCGCTGCCGACTCCACGCTTCCTGATCAGGGACGGCGAGGTCTACGAGGAAACCGTCGAGCTCGATGGCGATGGCAACTTCATCCGCGGTGCGCAGCCGGCCGACGTCCTGCTCAACGGTGCGGTGCGCCATCTTGAACGCTACCTGGAAAAGCCTTTTGCCGAGGGCTACCGCTCCGAAGTGCTGCCGCAGCTGCCGTACTGGCTGCAGGCGGTGGCCGGTGGCCTGCAGCGTGGCGCGATGCTGTTCGTCGACTACGGCTACAACCGTGGCGAGTTCTACATGGAAGATCGCGATGACGGCACCGTGCGCGCGTTCTATCGCCAGCACGTGCACAACGAGATCTACCGCTGGCCGGGCCTGCAGGACATCACGGCGTCGGTGGATTTCACCGCGATGGCCGAGGCCGGCATGCACGCCGGTTTCGAGCTGGCCGGTTACTGCAGCCAGGCCAGTTTCCTGCTTGGCAACGGCCTGGACCAGGTGCTGCTGCTGGCCGAGGAACGCACCGATGAAGTGGGGCGCATCCAGCTGCGTGACCAGGTGAAGAAGCTGACCCTGCCGACCGAGATGGGCGAGCGCTTCCAGGCCATCGGCCTGCAGCGCGACGTCGATTTCGAGCCGGCGTTCGAGCTGGGTGACCTGAGCTGGCGCCTGTGAGCCACGCGTTGCCGGTGATCAAGCCGCTGCAGCGGCCGCGCCTGTGGGCCGTGCTGTGGGCGCTGGCGGTGCTGCTGGTGATCGTGGTCTGCCTGATCCCGCCGCCGCCGATTCCGCTGCCGGAAAACAGCGACAAGGGCGAGCACTTCCTCGCCTATTTCATCCTCGCCGGCAGCGCGGTGCAGCTGTTCCGTCGCGGCCGCCCGCTGCTGTGGGTGGGCGTAGGCCTGGTACTGATGGGCATCGGCATCGAGTTCGCGCAGGGCGCGCTGACCAGCAACCGCATGGCCGACCCGATGGATGCGCTGGCCAACACCATTGGCGTGCTGGCCGGCATGGCCACCGCACTGACCCCGATGCGCGACCTGCTGCTGCGCTGGCGCGGGTAAAGGCGTGCCAACCAAGGTTGGCACCCACCTGTAGATCCACGCCATGCGCGGATGGAATCCGTAGATCCACGCCATGCGTGGCCATGCGTGGATGAACTGCCCGGGGTGCCGACCAAGGTCGGCACCCACCAGGACAGACCTGCCGTCATTTCCCCAGCGTGACCTCATCCAGCACCCACATCGCCGGGCGCGTGTCGCCGGTGAAGTTGATGCACAGGTCACCGGTGCCCTGGGTACCCTTCGGCAGCGCTGCACGCAGTGTCACGAAGCCATCGGCACCGGGCTTGGCCGGCAGCGGTACCTCAGCCAGCACCTTGCCGCTGCAGTCGCCGCGACGCACCTGCATCTCGCCGTGCGCGCGCTTGGCCTTTTCGAAGCGGCGCTTGGGTTCGTCGTGGGCCAGCTGGAAGTAGTACGGAATACGTCCCGCACGCACTTCCACGCTGCCGATGCCGTCCAGCTGCGCCTGCGGCCAGCGCCAGCACGGCTGGAAGATGTCCACGTTGAACACCGCACGGTTGCCTTCGCGGGGGCCATCGTCTTCCAGGCGCAGCACCAGCCCCTTCTTGCCCACGCAGCTGAGCAGTTCATCACTGCGGCGGCTGAGCAGCGATTGCGCAGTGAAGTCCGCAACCGTCGGCTTCGCGGCCAGCATCTGGCCCTGGTAGAACGCGGCGGCCTGCACGGCGGCGGGCAGCTGCGCCGTCAGCGGCTGCTGGTACAGCGGCGACTGCGCGGTCACCGGCTGTCCGTCGGTGCGGTAGCGCACCTCATAGCCCAGCGGATTGGCCAGAGACACGGTCACCGTGTTCTTCGCGCGATCATCGGTATAGTCCACGCCTACTTCGAACGGGGTCTGCGCATAGGCCAGGCCCCAGGCACGGTAGCGCTGCAGCTGTGCCGGCAGTCGTGCGAGGAAATCGCGGAAATCGCGGTGTTCCGGCGTGCTCCAGCCGGTCTCGGCCACGGCGGCCAGGCGCGGGAACAGGTTGTGCTGCAGGCGTGCGTAGTTGCGCGTGTGCTCGGTGAACATGTTGGCCTGCAGGCCGAGAATGTGCCCGCGCTTGTCGGCGGCCAGTTCGGCCGGCACCGGCTCGAAGTTGTACAGCTTGCCGAGGTTGACCTGGGTCGGGCGACCAGGCGGCTCGTTCTGCGAGGCAGTCTGCAGGTAGTCCAGGTACAGGTAACCCACCGGCGACATGATCACGTCATGGCCGGCA
The DNA here is from genome assembly GCF_056482505.1 of Stenotrophomonas sp. 71799_Sma. Lineage (NCBI taxonomy): Bacteria > Pseudomonadati > Pseudomonadota > Gammaproteobacteria > Lysobacterales > Lysobacteraceae > Stenotrophomonas > Stenotrophomonas sp. 71799_Sma. Next base: position 4,186,939 of record NZ_CM151202.1, on the reverse strand, counting down.
CTGGCCGCAGCGAGGCCACCTTCGGTGCCCTGCCACGACATCACCGTGGCCTGCGGCGGCAGACCACCTTCGAGGATCTCATCCCAGCCGATCAGGCGCCGGTCGTGCTCCTCCAGGAACGTCTCCAGGCGCTTGATGATGTGGCTCTGCATGGCCATCTCATCCTTGATGCCCAGTGCACGCATGCGCTGCTGCACCTGCCTGGAGGCTTCCCACTGGTCCTTCACTGCCTCGTCGCCACCCACGTGCACGTACTTGGCCGGGAACAGTTCGATCACTTCCTCCAGCACGTTCTCGAGGAAGGTGACGGTGCTGTCTTCAGTGTTGAACAGGTTGGGGAACACGCCCCATTCGCTGATCGGCTTCAACGGCGTATCGATGGTGCCCAGCTCCGGATACGCAGCAATCGCGGCAGTCGCGTGGCCCGGGACATCGATTTCCGGGATCACCTGGATATGCAGCTTCGCCGCATAGGCGATCACCTCGCGAATCTGGTCCTGCGTGTAGAAACCGCAGTACGGATGCTCCTGGCCGCTGGCCGGGTCGACGCCGCCATCACCGGCCGGCAGGCGGCAGCTGCCCACATCGGTCAGCTTCGGGTAGCGCTTGATCTCCATGCGCCAGCCCTGGTCGTCGGTGAGGTGCCAGTGGAAGGTGTTGAGCTTGTGCGCGGCCATCGCGTCGAGTACGCGCTTGATCTCGTCCAGGCTCTGGAAGTGACGTGCGGAATCGAGCATGAAACCGCGCCAGCTGAAGCGCGGCGCGTCCTGGATCTGCACCGCCGGCAGCACGCCATTGCTGCCGCCGGTGGCGAGCTGGGCGAGGGTGGTCGCGCCGTAGAACAGGCCGGTTTCGTTGCCGGCCTGGATCAGCACGCCCTGCGCGGTGCTCTCCAGCGTGTAGCTTTCGCCGCTGTCGCGGAAGGTGGGCACGATCTGGAAGCGGATGCTGCCCGACGTGCCTGCCGCCTTGCCCCTGGCTGGTGCAAGGCGCGGACCACCGCTGCGGGCCAGCAGATCGGCGAACTGGCTGGCGACGCGCTGCGCGGCTTCGCCTTCGGCCTGCAGCACGGTGTCGGCGCGGACGGTGATGCCGCTGCCCTGGCCGCGCTGCACGGTGGCCGGGGCGGGAATCAGCATCAGGCTGTCGGCGCGCAGCAGGGGGCCGGGTGCTTCAGCGGCAGGCGTGGGATCGGCGGCGAGTGCCGGCAGTGCCGGCAGCAGGGCGAGCAGGCTGCCCAGCAGCACTGCGCTGCGCATCCGGGCGCGGGAAGGCTTGACCATCGGAACGACTCCTTGGAACGGTGCGATGAACGCTATACATGAAAAACGCCGGGCCCGGAATGACCCAGGCCCGGCGTGCGTGCACGACTCGGCGATGTTGCCGCCGCTGGATCAGTACTTGAAGCGGAAGTTGAGGTAGTACTGGCGGCCGTTGCTGTAGAACGAGGTCGGGATGGCCGCGGTCTGGTAGTACTTGTAGGTCGGGTTGTTGAGGTTGAGCGCATCGAAGCTGATGCTCAGCCAGTCGGTGGCCTTGTAGCTCAGCGATGCCGACAGCGTGCCGAAGTCATCCTGGTAGTACGGGTTGGCACCGGACAGGCCGATCAGGAACGACGAACGGCGCGTGTAGCTGACGCGTGCACCGAAGGTGTCGTTCTCGAAGTAGGCACCCACGTTGTAGGTGTTCTTCGAAGTGCCCAGCAGGTTGTCGGTTCCATCGGCCCAGGTGTGCTCGGTGCTGCCATCAGCGTAGGTGTAGTTCGCGTTGACGCCGAAGTATTCGCCGATCGGCTGTTCATAGGCCACTTCAATACCGCGTACCTTGCCGTCGGCATTGCGCGGGCGGGAGATGTTGTATTCCTCGAGGCGGTTGGTCAGCTCGCTGAACAGCATTTCCTTCTCGGTGCTGAAGGCCACGTAGTCCTTCAGGCGCATCGAGTACGCACCGATCGACAACATGCCGCGCGGCATGAAGTACCACTCCAGGTTGGCATCGAAGTTGGTCGACACCACCGGCTTCAGCTTCGGATTGCCGCCGCCGCCGGTACGGTTCAGGTCCGAACCGTAGGATGAAGCGCCCAGGGCCGAGAAGTCCGGCAGAGTCTGCGTCTGCGACGCAGCCACGCGCAGCACCAGATCGTCACGCAGGTCGTACTTGAAGTTGGCGCTCGGCAGCACACGGTTGTGCTTGTTCTCGAAGGCCTGGCGGGTCCAGGCACCGAACAGGCTGCTCACGTCCGGCACAGTCGAACCGGTGGCGGCCGCGTAGGTATCGATGTCCTGCTTGATGTTGACGTAGCGCAGGCCGACGTTGCCGCTCCAGCGGTCGCCGCTGAAATTGCCCTGCACGTAGGCAGCGAAGTTCTTCTCCGACACCTTCCATTCGGCGCCGTAGTTGTGGCGGCCAGTCGGGCCATCATTGCCGGACAGCCAGGTGGAGTTGTTGGTCACTGCATCCTTCAGTGCACCTGGGGTGAAGTACCACAGGTCGCGCGGGAAGCTGCCACCGATGCCGTTGGCGAAGCCACCGGGGAAGTTGGCGGTCGCGCCGTTCTTCAGCGCATTCCAGATCGCGCCCGGGGTTGCGCCTTCCGGCGACTTGGCCTCGCGCTTGTGGTCGCCGAAGCGGGCGCCGAAATCGATCGAGTTCAGTACGCCGGCATCGGCGAAGTACTGGTTGAAATCGAGCGTGGCCCACTTTTCCTTGTCGATCGCGGTGACCTGCTGGTTGCCCCAGGTGCCGAAGTCGGTCACGCCGCCCGGACCGATGTTGCCACCAACGTTCCAGTCGATCGGCGAGCCGTTGCCGTGGGTCGACCAGTTGGCACCGCCACCGCGGGCCAGGTTGACCTCGGCGATGTACTGGCGCGGCGTATCGCCGGTGCCCTTGGTGTTGCCGGCCTGGAACTTCATGCCCAGGTTGTCGCTGATTTGCCAGTCGGCATCGAAGGTGATGTAGTTGGTCTTGGCCTTCGACTCGCGGTAGATCATGTCGTACACCGCGTAGTCGCGGTCGGCCTGGCCGGCGAAGGTGGCGTTGGCCAGTACGCCATCCTTGACGACGTAACCCGGATTGGGGGCCTGGCCCGGAATCAGGATCTTGTTGCCATTGGCATCTTCAACGGTGCGGTCGTTGAGGATGCGGCCGCCCCACAGCATGAAGTTGCGGTTGTAGTTGTTCGCCTTCAGTTCCGAGCTGAAGCCTTCCAGGCCCAGGGTCAGGTTGTCCATCGGCTTGAACTGCAGCGACACCAGGCCGCCCTTGCGCTCGCGGGTCTGTTCGAACAGGGTCGAGCCGAGCAGGCCCGGCGCGTACACGCCGGCCAGGTCCGGGTTGGACTTGGCCACGGTGCCATTCGGATCGATCTGGAAGAAGCCGCCCGGTACTTCCTGCGCTTCGCGGCGCAGCTCGCGCTTCTGGCTGAAGGCCTGCACCATCACGCCGAAGTTGCCTTCATCGTTTTTGTAGTTGAACAGCGCCGACAGCTGCGGGTCGTTCGACTTGGCCTGGTCCGAACGCACCATGCCGACCGAACCTTCTGCGGTGAACTGCTTGGAGAATTCCAGCGGCTTGCGGGTGAGGATGTTGACGGTACCGGTGGTGCCGCCGTCCTGCAGCTTGGCCTGCGAGGACTTGTTCACTTCCACCGAGCGCACCAGTTCCGACGGCAGCAGCGAGTAGCTGACGCTGCGGCCGACGTTGTTGCCCTGGCTGAGCACGAACCAGTCGGCCGAGCCGACGGTATGGCCGTTGATCAGGGTCTGGGTCAGGCTCGGGCTGGTGCCGCGCAGGCTGACACGGTCGGCTTCGTCGAAGCCGCCTTCGTCGGCGCTGGACGAGCTGATGTTCACACCCGGCAGGCGCTGCAGGGTGTCGGCGACGTTGTGCGCGGGCAGCTTGCCCACGTCTTCGGCGGTGACCACTTCCACGCGCGCATTGGCTTCGCGCTTGGTATCCAGCGACTTTTCCATCGAACCACGGATGCCGGTGACCTGCACGGTATCCAGGTCGGTGGCGGTCTGGGTGGCCTGCTGCGCGTGCGCGCTGAAGGCGAGGCAGCTGACGATGGCGGCCGAAAGCAGGGTCTTGCGGGTGTTCATGATGTCTCTCCTCATCACTCGATTGGATGCCGGCGGCGGTGTTCGATTACGGTTGCGATGACATGCGCGGGGCGGCGGCGAAGTCCCGTGCGTTGGCGTGCCACGTACTGCGTGCTGCGATTGCGTTGAAGCCTGTTGCGGTGTCAGGCGGCCGACTGCTGCAGGTACCAGCTGGCAGCGCCGACCACGCCCAGCTGGCCGTGCTCGACGACCTTCACCGGGATGCGTGCCAGCGCTTCGCCCATCGGTCCCTTCTGCAGGTAGCGTTCGACGAAAGTGCTGGCGTGCAGGTATTCACGGATCTGCGGCAGGATGCCGCCGGCCAGGTAGACGCCACCGTGGGCGCCGTAGTACAGCGCCATGTCGCCGATGGTGCTGCCGAGCAGGCCGCAGAACACATCCAGCGCCTGGCGCGCATGTGCATCGCTGTCGGCCATGGCCGCAGCGGTAACCGCGTCGGGGCTGGCCAGGGTCGGCGCCTGGCCCTGCAGTGCGCACACCGCGCGATACAGGTTCATCAGGCCCGGGCCGGAGATCGCGTGTTCGATCGACACGTGCGCGCGGTCGCGCTGCATGTGGCGGACGATGGCCATTTCCAGTTCGGTGCTGGCGGCCAGGGTCGGTTGCCCGGCTTCGGTCGGGAGCACCACCGGGCCGTGCGCGGTGGGGATCCACAGCGCGGCGCCGAGGCCGGTGCCGGGGCCGACCACCAGGGTCGGGCCGCGGGCGGCGGTTTCCGGTCCGCACAGGTGCAGCACGCCACTGGCGTCAACCTGCGCAGCGGCGTAGGCCACGGCTTCGAAGTCGTTGACGATGTAGACCCGCTGCAGGCCGACGTCGGCTTCCACCTGGCGCGCCGACAGCGGCCACGGCAGGTTGGCGGTGATCACCGTGCCGTCCTCGCGGGCGTAGCCGGCACTGGCGACCACGCAATGCGTGGGCCGCGGGCCTTCGCCGAGGAAGTCGGACAGGATCGCGCTGAGGCCGGCATGGTCGGCGTTGCGGTACTTGCGGTACTCCAGCACCTGCACCGGATGGGCGGCATCACCGCTGGCCTGGACCCGGGCCACGCGCACATGGGTGCCACCGACGTCGGCGGCCAGGAACGTCGGCGCGACTCGGGACAGGACATGGGCCGGGGCGGGGTGGCTGGCGGTCACGCGGGCTCCTGCTGCAGGTGGGGCCGGACCCGGGATCGGGGGCGGCGATTGGGGCGGAGTCTGTAACCCCGCTGACAACGATGTCAACGAGTTCGTGACACTTTCGTTGCTGCATCGCAACGAATGCGACATGCAGTAAACGTTTACATGGCGTGAGTGCAGGTTTCACGTGGGAACCGTTGCCGCACATGGGCCAAGGCCTTCGGCGCATTCAGCACGATGCGTTGCGATCGGGTTGCGCAGTGCAGCACGAGGTTCACAGGGCTGCGCGTGGAAGTTGACAAACCGCGGCTGTCCATCGAAAGAATGTGACAACGTTGTTCCCAGCCACTCTCCGACGCCGCGTTCTGCGGCCGTCGCCGCAGGAGCCCTCCTGATGTCCGCCGTCCCCGCTGCAAGCGCGCGCCCGAACGTGGCCACCTCCATCGCCATCGTAGGCGTGTTGTTCTTCCTGATCGGCTTCTTCACCTGGCTCAACGGCCCGCTGATCACCTTCGTCAAGTTGGCCTTCGAACTCAGCGAGGTCGGTGCCTTCCTGGTGCTGATGGTGTTCTACCTGTCCTACTTCTTCCTGGCCCTGCCGGCGTCGTGGATCCTGCGCCGCACCGGCATGAAAAAGGGCCTCAGCCTGAGCCTGCTGGTGATGGCCGGTGGTGCTGCGTTGTTCGGTGAGTTCGCCACCCAGCGCTGGTACCCGGGCGCGCTTGGCGGCCTGTTCGTGATCGGCAGCGGCCTGGCCCTGCTGCAGACTGCGATCAACCCCTACATCTCCATCCTCGGCCCGATCGAGACGGCGGCACGCCGCATCGCGCTGATGGGCATCTGCAACAAGATCGCCGGCATGCTGGCGCCGGTGCTGATCGGCACGCTGGTGCTGCACGGCATCGGTGACCTCGATGCACAGGTGCAGGCCGCAGATGCGGTCACAAAGGCCGCGCTGCTGAACGAGTTTGCCGCCAAGATCCACACCCCGTACCTGGCGATGGCTGCGCTGCTGGTGGTGCTGGCGGTGGCGGTGCTGTTCTCGCCGCTGCCGGAAATCAAGTCGTCCGAAGCCAACGCCACGCCGGCGGCTGCCGGTGCCGCCGAGCGTCGCAGCATCTTCCAGTTCCCGCATCTGTGGCTGGGCGTGCTGTGCCTGTTCGTCTACGTGGGCGTGGAGGTGATGGCCGGCGATGCCATCGGTACCTACGGCCACGGCTTCGACCTGCCGCTGGACCAGACCAAGATGTTCACCTCGCTTACCCTGGGCGCAATGCTGGTCGGTTACGTGGTCGGCCTGCTGCTGATCCCCAAGGTTGTCTCGCAGTCGCGCTACCTGACCATTTCGGCGGTGCTTGGCGTGGTGTTCTGTCTTGGCGCCTGGGCCACCCACGGCTATGTGTCGGTAGCCTTCGTGGCCCTGCTGGGCTTTGCCAACGCCATGATGTGGCCGGCCATCTTCCCGCTGGCGATCCGTGGCCTGGGCCGCTTCACCGAAACCGGCTCGGCCCTGCTGGTGATGGGCATCGCCGGTGGCGCGATCATTCCGCAGCTGTTCGCCGTGCTCAAGCAGCACATCGACTTCCAGCTGGTGTTCGTTCTGCTGATGGTGCCGTGCTACCTGTACATCCTGTTCTATTCGGTGATCGGGCATCGCGCCGGCCTGCCGCAGGACAAGGCCTGATCGGCGATGATGGACGGCAGCCAACCCCAGGGAAAACCCATGCGCAGAGCGACTATCAAGGACGTTGCGGAGAAAGCCAAGGTCTCGCTGAAGACGGTCTCGCGGGTGATCAACAACGAGCCTTCGGTGATGCAGGCCACCCGTGCGCGGGTGCTGCGTGCCATCGCTGAACTCGATTACGAACCCGATCCATCCGCGCGCAACCTGCGCAGCGGCACCACCTTCGTGATCGGGCTGGTCTACGACAACCCGAACCCGTACCACATCATCGGCGTGCAGAACGGCGTGCTGGCCGCGTGCCGCGAGACCGGTTTCGGCCTGCAGATCCATCCCTGCGATTCCAGCTCGCCGCTGCTGGCCGATGAGCTGGCCGACTGGGTGCAGCGTTCGCGCCTGGCCGGGTTGGTGCTGACCGCACCGATGTCCGAGCGCCGCGACCTGATCCAGGCACTGACCGCGCGCGGCATCAAGCTGGTGCGCATCATTGCGGCCACCGAAGACCCGGCCGATGGTGCCTGCGTATTCGTCGACGACCGCGAGGCCGCCTACGAGATCACCGAGCACCTGATCCAGCTGGGCCACCAGCGCATCGGCTTCCTCTGGGGCGGCATCTCGCACCGCTCATCGGGCGAGCGCTATGCCGGTTACGAAGCCGCACTGAAGGACTACGGCATGACCGTGGACAAGCACCTGGTGGTGCAGGGTGACTACACCTTCGACGACGGTTTCCGGGGCGCACGCCGCCTGCTGGCGCTGCGCGAGCCGCCCACGGCCATCTTCGGTTCCAACGACGAAATCGCCGCCGGTGTGCTGGCCGCCGCCAAGTCGGCCGGCATGAACGTGCCGTATGACCTGTCCATCGCCGGTTTCGAGGACAGCCCGTTCTCGCGCCAGTCGTGGCCGCCGCTGACCACCGCCAAGCAGGCCACCGAAGACATCGCCCGCCACGCCGCGCGCCTGCTGATCGCACAGCTGCGCAGCGACGCCTATGACGATGCGCCGGCACCGCTGCACAACCAGGGCTTCGTGCCGCAGCTGGTGGTGCGCGGTTCGACCGCGCCGATGCGCCCGGTCGGCGCACGCCCCCTTCCTTCCGATCCTGCCTGAGCCTGCCATGTCGCTGTCAGACCCCACGTCCACCCTGATGTTCGCCGAAGCCGCTGAAGCGGCCGACGTGGTCGCGCGCCAGTTCTCGCGCAACCACGCCACCATGGAAACCCTGGCCGCCAGCCTGCGTGCGGCGCCGCCGCCGTTCGTGGTCACCTGCGCACGCGGCAGCTCCGACCATGCCGCCACCTATGGCAAGTACCTGCTGGAAACCCAGCTGGGCCTGGTGGTCGCATCGGCTTCGCCGTCGGTGGGTTCGGTCTATGCCGCACCGCTGCAGCTGCGTGGCGCGCTGTTCATCGTCATCTCGCAGTCGGGCAAGAGCCCGGACCTGCTGCGCAACGCGGAAGCTGCCAAGGCCGCCGGCGCGCGCGTGATCGCACTGGTCAACGTCGAGGATTCGCCGCTGGCGCAGCTGGCCGATACGGTCATTCCGCTGCATGCCGGTGCCGAAAAGAGCGTGGCGGCGACCAAGAGCTACCTGGCGTCCCTGGCCGCGCTGCTGCAGCTGGCTGCCTACTGGAAGCAGGACGCAAGCCTGCGTGCGGCGCTGGACCTGCTGCCGGACGCGATGCGCGAGGCCTGGCAGTGCGACTGGACGCCGGTGACCGAGGGCCTGGTCGAGGCGACCAACCTGTTCGTGCTCGGCCGTGGCCTGGGCCTGGGCGCGGCGCAGGAAGCCGCGCTGAAGTTCAAGGAAACCTGCAGCCTGCATGCCGAAGCCTACAGCTCGGCTGAAGTGAAGCATGGCCCGATGGCGCTGGTCGACCGCGGTTTCCCGGTGCTGGCCTTTGCGCAGCCTGATGAAACCGGCGCCGGCACCCGTGCCGTCGTCGAGGAATTCACCGCGCGCGGTGCACAGGTGTGGATGGCCGGTGCCGGTGGCAACCTGCCGGTAGCGGCCGCGCCGCATCCGCTGTGCGCACCGCTGCTGACCGTGCAGAGCTTCTACCGCGCGATCAACGCGCTGGCGCTGCGTCGTGGCTTCAACCCGGATCTGCCGCCGCACCTGAACAAGGTCACGGAGACGGTGTGATGGCCACGGTCCTGCGCAATGCCCGCATCCTGGCAGGCGACGAGTTCCGCGACGATCTGGCGGTCGTGATCGAGCATGGCCGCATCAGCGCGCTGCTGCCCGATGCAGCGCCGCAGCTGGGCCAGGCCGCCGAGCAGGTTGATCTGAGCGGTGGCTGGCTGCTGCCCGGTTTCATCGATGTGCAGGTCAATGGTGGCGGCGGCGCGCTGTTCAACAACACGCCAGACGTGGCGGCACTGCGCACCATCGCGCAGGCGCACCGCCGCTTCGGTACCACCGCGATGCTGCCGACGCTGATCAGCGACGACGTGGGCGTGATGCGTGAAGCCATCGATGCGATGCGCGAGGCGATCGCGCAGGGTGTGCCAGGCGTGATCGGCATCCATCTGGAAGGACCGTACATCGCGCCGGCCCGCAAGGGTACGCACGATGCCAGCAAGTTCCGTGTGCCAGACGAAGCAGAGATCGCGCTGGCCGCATCGCTGGACAACGGTGTGACACTGCTGACGCTGGCACCGGAACGCGTGCCGCTGGAGACCATTCGCGCGCTGGTCGAGCGCGGCGTGGTCGTTGCCGCTGGGCATACCGCAGGCACCTACGAAGAGATCCGCGCCGGTCTGGATGCAGGCGTGCGTGGCTTCACCCACCTGTACAACGCGATGTCGCCGCTGCAGGGCCGTGAGCCCGGCGCGGTGGGTGCTGCGCTGGAGGACCGCGACAGCTGGATCGGCATCATCGTCGATGGCGTGCATGTGCATCCGGCCAGCCTGCGCGTGGCGCTGGCAGCCAAGCCGCGTGGTCGCCTGCTGTTGGTCACCGATGCGATGCCGCCGGTTGGCGCCGACGATCCCAGTTACGTGCTGTACGGCGAAACCATCACCGCCATCGACGGCGTGGTGCGCAATGCCGCCGGTTCGCTGGCGGGCTCGGCGCTGGACATGGCCACCGCGGTGCGCAACACCGTGCAGCTGCTCGGCCAGCCACTGGCCGAAGCCGCGCGCATGGCCTCGACCTATCCGGCCCAGTTCCTCAACGTTGACGATCGTCTGGGCCACATCGCCGAGGGCTACCAGGCCGACCTGGTGCTGCTGGACGATGCCCTGCAGGTGCGTGGCACCTGGATTGCCGGACAATACGAGGCCGCCTGATGGCCGATCCCTTGAAGGGAAGTATGCCGCCGCGCCGCCTGGGCTCGATCGATGCCCTGCGCGGCATCACCGTGGCGGCAATGCTGCTGGTCAACAACCCGGGTGACTGGAGCGCGGTGTTCGCGCCGCTGCGTCATTCGGAATGGCATGGCTGCACGCCCACCGATCTGGTGTTCCCGTTCTTCCTGTTCCTGGTGGGCGTGTCGATGGCCTTCAGCGTGGCGCCACGCGCGCTGGACACGGCGGCGCGACCCGCGTTGGCGCGCGGCGTTCTGGAGCGCGCACTGCGCATCCTGGTGGCCGGTGCGTTGCTGCACCTGCTGATCTGGTGGGCGCTGCATACCCCTCACTTCCGCATCTGGGGCGTGCTGCAGCGGATCGCGGTATGCGCGGCGCTGGTGGGCGTACTGGCGGTGTATGCGCGGCCGCGCATGCAGGCGGGCGTGCTGGTCACGTTGCTGGTGGGGTACACGGTGCTGCTGCTGGGCATCGGTGACCTGGCGCCATGGACCAACCCGGCCAGCCGTCTGGATACCACGCTGTTCGCACCGTGGATCTATCAATGGCACGCCGACACCGGGCTTGGCCACGACCCGGAAGGGCTGCTGAGCACGCTGGGTGCGCTGGCCAGTACCGTGCTTGGCCTGTTGGCCGGAGGACTGCTGCGCAGCGGGCGTGCCGCGGCGCTGGCGGGGCTGGGTGCGGTGACTGCCGCGCTGGGCCTGCTGCTGGCCGTGGTGCTGCCGTTGAACAAGCAGCTGTGGACACCCAGCTACGTGCTGTGGACCGGCGGCCTGGCCGCGCTGGCGCTGTGGCTGGGCCATGTGTTGATCGACCAGAAGGGTTGGCCGGCGCTGGGCCGGCGCTTCGGTGTCAACGCGATCACCGCGTATCTGGGTGCATCGATAATGTCGGTGGTGCTGATGGCCAGCGGCGCCTGGGGCTGGTTCTGGCAGCAGCTGGCCACCGCGATGCCGCAGGCGCTTGAGCTGGCGTCGATGCTGCAGGCGCTGGCGTTCGTCGCGCTGTGGTGGGGCGTGGCGTGGTGGCTGGACCGGCGGAAGATCTATCTGAAGATCTGACCCCATCCGCCAACGGCATCCATGCATGGCGTGGATCTACCAGGTGCCATGAGTGAATCGATTGGCGATGCAGGGTCAGTAGATCCACGCCATGCGTGGATGCTTTGCGCTTGATTCCCACGTGCCGAAAAAATGAACGATTTCAGCCACATCACATTGGCGTGAGGACCGGGCGATTTCACATCTGAACTGTGATTCTCTGCACGCAAGTTCACCTGTCGAAACGGTTCACCACACGGCAGACTGCAAGCGCAGTGCCGCACATACGCAGTTCCTGATTTCCCGTCCAGGAGTGCCCCATGTCCCGTGCCGTTCCGCGTGCGTTCCGCCCGCGCCGCCTTGCTGTTTCCGTGTTGCAGGCCCTCGCCGTTCCCTCCCTGCTTCTGACGACCGCCAGCGTCGCCTGGGCCGGCTGTAACAACTCGACACCGACCGCCGGCCAGACGGTCACCTGTGATGCCAACGCACCGAATCCGCAGACCACTCCCGTTACCGCCAGTGGCGCGGCTGACGTCACCGTCAACGTCGGCAATGGTGCCCAGTTGCAGCAGAGTGGTGGTGGATCGGCCCTCGTGCTGGTCGGTGCCGGTGGTCACCTGCTGTCAAACCAGGGCACGATCAGTTCGGTGGGCGGTGCGGCCGTGCAGCTTGGGGGCGGCAGCCGCGTCGACAACCGCGGCAGCATCAGCACCGGCAACAACATTGCCCTGCAGTTCATCGGCGCAGGTGACAGCGTGCTGGTCAATCGGGGAACGATCAGTGGTCAGACCGGCGTGCAGTTCGATGCGGGCAACGATCGCCTCGAGATGCAGGCCGGCAGCATCACCGGAGGCGTACTGCAGGGCGATGGAAACGATGTGCTGCTGCTCAGTGACGGCACGATCGACAGCGTCGACCAGGGCGGTGGCGATGACCAGATGACTGTCACCGGCGGCACCGTCACCGGCGTGGTGGTGCAGGGCAGTGGCCGCGATGATTTCGTCATGAGTGGCGGCACGATCGGCGCGCTGCAGCAGGGCGACAACATCGATACCTTCCGCATGAGCGGTGGCCGCATCGTCGGTGCGTTCGAGGATGGCGACCAGGCCTGGATGACCGCTGGCCGCATCGGCCGCGTCAACATGAAGCTGGACAAGAATCTGTGGGATCAGTCCGGCGGCATCGTTGAGGGCAACGTGGTCACCGGCTTCGACACCGACACCATCATCATCTCGGGTACGGCCTACATCGGCGGCAACATCAGTGTCAGTGGTGGTGCCGACAGCGTGACCATCACCGATGGCACCGTGCGCGGCCAGGTACTGCTCAGCACCGGCAACGACACCTTCAACTGGAACGGCGGCGGCATCGTCTACGGCGCGATCGACATGGGGCCGGACAACGACGTGGCCAACCTCAGCAACCTCAACCAGGGCAACCTTGGTGCAGTGCCGCTGTTCGACGGTGGCAGTGGCATCGATCAGCTCAACTTCAACAACGTCAAGGCTGCGGGCGTGGGACGCTTCCAGAACTGGGAGACAATCAGCCTGGCCAACAGCACCGAGCTGACCTTCGATGGTGATCTGGTGCTGGGTGACAGCGGAACCGGCACCGGCACGCTCACGGTGGATGACACCAGCACTGTCTACGCGGGCAGTGGCGGCCATGCCGTCCGTCCGTTCAACAGTGGCACACTGGTGGAGATGGTCAATGCCGGGCGCATCGACCTGACCGGTGCCGGCGCTGGCGACGTGTTCACCGTGCGTGGCAACTACCGCGGTGACGGTGGCGGCCTGTACCTGCGTACCGTGCTGGGTGCGGACAATTCCACCAGCGATCGACTGGTGATCGATAGCGGTGCCGCCACCGGCACGACCGGCATCGGCGTCATCAACGCTGGAGGCAGTGGAGCGGCCACGTTGGCCGATGGCATCCTGTTGGTGCAGGCGTTGAATGGTGGTCGCACCGCGCCGGGCGCGTTTTCGCTGTTCGCACCGGTGGCGGCCGGTGCCTACGAGTACTTCCTGTTCAAGGGCGGTGTCAGTGCCGGTACCAGCGAGAACTGGTACCTGCGCTCGACCGTGGTGGCCGGGCCTGCACCGGCGCCCAACGGAAGCGGTATCAATGGCGCGCCGCCGCCGCCGACGCCACCCGTCGCACCCCCACCACCGATCACCCCGGCACCGCCACCGCCGCCCGAAGGCGCCACCGATCCGGATCTGACCGCAGGCGAGACCGCGCCGCCACCACCGCCGCCGGAACCCGTGCCGGTGGCGCCGCCCAGTGATCCAGCGGTGCCGGACGTGCCGGTGGCTGGCGGAGCGCTGCCCGGAACCGGTGCGCCGCCGACGCCGGGTGCACGCCCCGCCGAGGGCGCAGTGGTACCGCTGTACCGCGTGGAAACCGCCACCTACGCCGTGGTGCCGCCGCTGCTGCGCGAGACCTCGCTGGCCAGCCTCGGCACGTTCCATGAGCGGCAGGGCGAGCAGCGCCTGCTGTACAACCAGGGCGCATTCCGCACGGCCTGGGGCCGGTTGGTGGGGCAGAGCAGCGAGATCCATTGGAAGGGCGATGCGCAGCCGGGCTTCGATGGCGATGTGATGGGCCTGCAGGCCGGCCTCGATGTGTGGGCCACGGCCAATGACAGCCATCGCAATCAGATCGGCGTGTTCGTCGGCCGCACCCGCGCGCAGGGCAAGACCACCGGCCTGGCACTCGGCTGGGAGAACGTGCAGGTGGGGCAGAACCGCTTGGACGACAAGCACGTGGGCCTGTACTGGACGTTCACCGACAGCAGCGGGGGGTACATCGACGCCGTGGCGATGCAGAGCCGTTACGACGGCCGCGTACGTTCCTCTCGCGGGCTCGGCTTCGGCCTGAGCGGCGACGGCACCAGCGTGTCGGTGGAGGCCGGCAAGCCGCTGCTGCACTTCGGTCAGTCCGCATGGTGGCTGGAACCGCAGGTGCAGGTGATCTGGCAGCGCACCTCGCTGGACGACCGTCGCGATGAAGTATCGAGCGTGCGTTTCGACAACGACAATGCCTGGACCGGCCGCATCGGCCTGCGCCTGGCCGGCGATTACCAGTTGGCCGACAACGGCTGGCAACCGTACTTCAAGCTCAATTACTGGCATGGCCGTTCCGGCGAGGATCGCATCGGCTTCGACGATGACGTGATCGTCAACTCGCCGCGCTCGCGCGCAGTGGAAGCCGGCGTGGGTGTGGTCGGGCGCTTCAATCGCACCATCAGTGCGTACGCCGTGGCCGACTACACGTGCGAGCTGGGCGGCGACCGCAACGAGAAGCGCCGCATCATCGAAGGCAACATCGGCCTGCGCGCGGACTGGTGACCACCGCAGGATTGGGTAGGTGCCGACCTGGGTCGGCACAGATTCCACCGGCGCCATGACCTTGCTCTGGTAGGTGCCGACCTTGGTCGGCACGACTCTCTCCGCTGCCATGACCCTGTAGAGCCGAGCCATGCTCGGCTGCTTCGGTCCACTCCCACAGAGCCGAGCATGGGCTCGGCTCTATAGAACACTGGTGCGTGGCGAGATCGATCCCGCCACGGCTATCCTAAGGCTTCGATACATGACAAGGAGTCGTCGATGCTGGACCTAAGGAATGTTCGTGCCGCCATGCTCGCCACGCTGCTGCTTTCATCTGCGGCCGCTGTTGCAGAGGAAACAGTGGAGCTGCCGTCGCCCGAGGCGCGTGAGCAGATGCTGCAATTGTTGGAAACCCAGTCCTTGTACCGTGGCCGCGTCGATTGGAACGACGTGCGCGCACGCCTGAACGCCGCAGGCGATGACCGCGCACAACAGCGCCGTGTTCTGGATGAGGCCGCCGCACGCAGCAGCGGAGGCCACGGCCGTTGGTTTTCACCAAGCGAGCAGCGTCAGCGCTCCGAACGTGCTCAGCGCTTGAATGCCGCTCAGGCGACCGACCTCGCTGCCCCCAGACACGCCAATCCCCGCATCGGCGTGCTGCGGGTGAGCCCCTTCGTGGAAGACCTGCAACGCAGCGAATCGGAACGTTATGAAGCACGCAAGGTCTACGCGCTGGCGTTGCAGGAGCGTATCGCTGGCCTGGATGACGGAATGCGGTGCGGCTGGGTAGTGGATGTAAGCAGCAATGGCGGCGGCAACATGTGGCCGATGTTGTTTGGTTTGTTGCCATTGCTGCATGGAACGCCGGATACGCAGGGAGCGTTGATCGGCGCTTTCCGTAGTGCCAATGGATTGCTGTGGTGGCGGCAGGCGGAAGGTGAAGTCGTGCAAGGCAACGCATCGATGCTGCGTTCACGACAGGGCGCGTATCGGCTGCGTGCGGGCACGGCACCGGTGGCGGTGGTGATGGGGGCAGGCACTGCCAGCTCCGGCGAAGCAGTGGCACTCGCGTTTCGAGGGCAACCAGGGAGTCGTAGTTTCGGTCAGCCGAGCGCGGGCTTTTCTACCGGCAATCGACCGACGACGCTGGTGGACGGTACCACCTTGCTGTTGACCCACAACGTCATGACCGACCGTAACGGCCAGGGCGACGGTGGCAGGATGCAGCCGGATCAGGCTACCCCCAGCGGACCAGCCACCCTTGCCGCCGCCCAAGCCTGGCTGCTGGCCCAGCCCGCCTGCCAGAGCAGCTGATCCATGATCCTGAACGGCCAGCAGGAGCGGGTGGTGGTCGGCCCAACCGAACCCCAACACTGCCTGCGCTGCCAGACGGAAACCGAGTTCGCGCCCCAGCTGCGCTACAAGATGGCGCGCATCGACCTGCTGTTCGGCCTCACCTACCATCGCCGCTACGAGACCCGCTCTGGTAGGTGTCGACCTTGGTCGGCACAGATTCCACCGGCGCCATGACCCTGTAGAGCCGAGCCATGCTCGGCTGCTTTGATCGTGTCCCATGCAGCCGAGCATGGGCTCGGCTCTACAACGGCTATCCGCATAATGGCGCGGCATGATTCGCCACGGTTATGCTGTGAACCTGACCCAACGACAAGGAAACGTCGCATGCAGATGTGCAAGGGAGTGCCTGGGAATGGCGCGCTGATACTGACCCTTCTGGCAGCCAACGCAACGGCCGCCATCGCGTCCACCACCGAAGTACCTTCGCCGGAAGCGCAGGTACAGATCCTGGATCTGCTCGAGCATGAAGCCTTGTACCGCGACAAAGTGGACTGGCCTGCCGCTCGTAAGCGACTGGCGTCGTTGCAGGCGTACCCGGGTGCGTTGCATACCGCTCTGCGTGAGATCATCGTGGAGAGCACCGGGGGGCATGGTGTCTGGATGACGCTTGCACGCAAGCGTGAAGCCACGGAGCGCTCGAAGCAGGTCGGCGCTGAGGCCGTTGCCAAGGCGAAAGTGACTGGTGCCGTCGATGCACGCATTGGCTGGGTGGTCATCGAAGGCTATGCCGCCACGCCGGGGGCTGCGCGGCAGGACGAGTTCAATCAGGACATCCAGCGCGCGCTGCAATGGCAGGATGTCATCCGTGGCAAGGACAGCGGCGATCGCTGTGGCTGGATTGTCGATCTGCGCAGCAACCATGGGGGCAACATGTGGCCGATGCTGCTGGGTGTTGCGCCGTTGCTGCGCACGTCGTCGACAGGCGTGGAAGAGGTCGGGTCGTTTGCTACTGCCCACGGGTCGCGGCGCTGGAGTCTGACGCCGACCATGGTGCAGGTCGATGGTCGTCCCAGGCTGGGATTCGGTCGACCGGGGTATTCCCTCAAGCAGCCCGGCGCGCCCGTCGCCGTTCTGGTCGGGTCGAATACCGCCAGCTCTGGCGAAGCGACGATGCTGTCATTCAGGGGGCGCCCCCAGACGCGGAGTTTCGGGCAGTCGACAGCGGGCTTCTCGACAAGCAACGATACGCGGCCCCTGGTGGATGGCAGTGTGTTGGCAGTGACGACCGCGGTGATGAAAGACCGCACTGGCGCTGGCGCCGGTGCCAGGATTACTCCGGATGAATTGACGACAGGCGATGCGGCCACCCTTGCCGCCGCCCAAGCCTGGCTGCTGGCCCAACCCGCCTGCCAGGGCCGCTGATCCATGATCCTGATCGGCCAGCAGGAACGGGTGATGGTGGTCGGCCCGACCGAAGCCCACCACTGCCTGCGCTGCCAGACGGAAACCGAGTTCGCGCCCCAGCTGCGCTACAGGATGGCGCGCATCGACCTGCTGTTTGGCCTCACTTACCACCGCCGTTATGAGCTGGCCTGCACCCGGTGCGGGCACGGCTGGGTGCTGGACACCGACACCATGGACCAGCAGCTGGGTGGGGTGCCGATCTCGTGGCGGCACCGCTTCGGCCTGCCGCTGATGCTGGTGGTGGTGGCCGGTCTGGCGGCGTTGGGCTGGCTGTGGCGGCACGGATTCCTCGGTTGAGGACCGGGCCTGTTAAAGTCTGCCCTGCAATCACGTACCGGAAGCGACCATGGACCACGACACCCCGTTCGACCCCCTCAACGACCTCGAGGTGCGCCTGTTGCAGGCCCAGGACGGCACGCTGACCGCAGCGCAGTTCCTCGACGGCCTGCTGACCTCGACGGCGTTCGTGCTGCTGGACAAGGCCATTGGCGAAGACGGCGCCTGGGACGAGAGCATCTCGCCGCTGGTGCTGACCAGCGAGAGCGGCGAGGCGATGTTCGCGGTGTTCACCGCGCCCGAGCGTGCTGGCCTGTGGCACGAGCAGCTGCCGCAGTTCGCCCATGCCATGCCGATTGCGGTGCATGCGCTGTTGGCCGGTATCGGCGACGGCGTCGGCCTGGTGCTGAACCCGGGCCTGGACGTGGGCATGGAGATGATTCCCGATGCCGTGGCCCAGCTGAAGCAGCGTGCAGCGGCGATCACCCGCGGCATGGCGCACTGAATCCAGGGATTGTCTGGTTGCCGGCCAGCGGCCGGCACTACCCGTGATGCCGGACGGCGGCGATGGTTTGCAAGTGCGTCCTGTTCAATGGAGAGGAGCATCGTGGGCAAGCGTTCTAACCGATCGCTGTGGGTCTATGAGATCGGCCTTCTTGCGGGTTTGGCACTGGCAGCTGCGTTCATCACCCGGTTCAATCCGGTGGAGACGCTCCGGTTGGGTGGTTGGCTCTTCCTCTTGATGCAACCTATCTTGTTGGGTGCTCATGCAGTCGACCACTTCTCGCGCAAGCGTCGTCGATAGACGGGCGATGTGAAGGTGCCGGCCAGCGGCCGGCACTACCCGGGCTTCAGCGGGCGGCGGCGATGGCTTTCACCCGCGCCTTGGCCAGCGCCTCGCCAATGGCCGGGCCCTTCAGATGCGTGGTATCCAGATCCCGTGCCTGCACTGACAGCGCCGCCTGGTGCAGGCGCTTGAGCGTCTCGCCCTGCGGGTAGTCGCTGTCCTCGAAACCGAGCCGGCCGCGCTTGTCGGCCTCGCAGCACAGCGCGATGCGGGCCACGCGTTCCGGCCGGCGCAATGCATCGCAGCGACCCAGCAGTTCCAGCACGGTGGCATCGCGCAGTTCGTCGATGCGGTGCACGTTCAAGTGCTCGCGGCACACCGCTTCGGCCAGCTGCTGGTGCTCGGTGGGAATCTTCAACCGCGCGCACAATGCCTTCAGCGGTTTGATGCCGCGCTGCTCGTGCATGATGTGGCGTGGCCATTCCTCCGGCGGGGTCAGGCCCTTGCCGAGGTCGTGGGTGAGGGCAGCGAAGCCGACCAGGTCATCACCCGGTGCCAGTTTCGCGGCCATGTCGCTGACCATTTCCTGGTGGATGCCGGTGTCGACTTCCGGATGGAATTCGGCACGCTGCGGCACGCCATACAGCGCTTCCAGCTCGGGCAGGATCGGGCCCAACGCATGCGCAGCGTGCAGCGTGCGCAGGAAGGCGGAGGGCCGTTCACTGACCAGCGCCTTGCGCAGTTCCTGCCAGACGCGTTCCGGCACCAGCGCGTCCAGCTCGCCACTGGCGGCGACCTCGCGCATCAGCGCCATGGTCTCTTCGGCGACGGTGAAGCCCACTGGCGCGAAGCGTGCCATGAAGCGCGCCGCACGCAGCACGCGCAGCGGATCTTCCACGAACGCCGGGCCGACGTGGCGCAGCACGCGCTGCTCAAGATCGCGAACGCCACCGTAAGGATCGACCAGCGTGCCGGTTTCCTCATCGCAGGCGATCGCGTTGATGGTGAAGTCGCGGCGCTGCAGGTCCTCTTCCAGCGTCACCGCCGGATCGGCATCGACCACGAAGCCGCGATAGCCACGGCCGGATTTGCGCTCGGTGCGCGCCAGCGCGTACTCCTCGCCGGTCTTCGGGTGCAGGAACACCGGGAAATCGCGGCCGACGGCGGTGTAGCCCTGCGCCTCCATCTGCGCGGGCGTGGCACCGACCACCACCCAGTCGCGGTCGCCGGCAGGGCGTTGCAGCAGGCGGTCGCGCACGGCGCCGCCGACAAGATAGATCTTCATGGGAGGATGATCGCATGCCCGGCGCAGATGCACCGGTAGTGCCGGCCGCTGGCCGGCAACCCCTGGGCAAATAGCGGTTGCCGGCCAGCGGCCGGCACTACCGACGCAGATGCATCACGGCAGGCCGCGCCACTCCGGCACGAACAGGCCTGCCAGGAACCACAGGCCGTAGACGATCCACAGGCAGAGGAAATAGAGCTTGATCTGCGCTTCGTCCCACAGGCTGCCCCAGCTGTCGATGAAGGCCAGCGACTTCCAGCCTTCCATCCAGGCCGCGCCACCCCAGCGCAATACCCAGGTGGCGAACAGGCTCCAGGCGGCGAACATCCCGATCCAGGCCAGCAGGCTCATTGCTTTCCCCTCCCCGGGAAACGGATGCCGGGTAGTGCCGGCCGCTGGCCGGCAACCCTTGGATAATGGCCGAAGCCGGCCAGCGGACGGCACGACCGTGTTGCGATCAATCGCCGCCCTGGTCAGCGTTGGCGGCGCAGCTGAAGCTCTTGCGCTTGTCCACCAGGCGGCCCATCAGACGGTCGCTCAGAGGCAGCGCATCACCATTGAGGCGCCAGTCGTAGATCACGCTGAAGGCCAGCACGCGTGCGACGTACTCGCGGGTTTCCTTGTAGCTGATGGTCTCGATCCACAGGTCCGGGTCATAACCCGGGCGCTGGCTCTGCCAACGCGCGGTCGGGGTCGGGCCGGCGTTGTAGGCGGCGATGGTCACGTACGGCAGACCGTCGTACTTGTTCATCAGCTGGCGCAGATAGGCGGTACCGATGGCGATGTTGGTGTCCGGGTCGTACAGGCTGTCGGCGCCGCCGTAGCCGGTCAGGCCGATCGACTTGGCCACGCCGGCACCGGTGGCCGGCAGCACCTGCATCAGGCCCATGGCGTTGGCAGGCGAGCGCGCGCGCGGGGTGAAGGTACTCTCGGCGCGGATCTCTGCCGCCACCCAGGCCGGATCGATCGCGTTGCGTGCCGATTCGCGGCGGATGGTGGCGTCGTGGTGCAGCGGGAAACGCAGGTCGTACAGGCGCTGTTCCTGCGGCTGCTTGCCGAGTGCGAACACGGCGCGGTCGAACCAGCCATTGTCCTGCGCCACGCGCACCGCGAGGCGGCGCTGGGTATCATCGAAGCGCGACAGCGCGCTGTTCCATTCGGCCACGGCCCAGCCGGCGCGATCGATCTGGTACAGCGCCATCGCGCGCTGGATGGCTGGGTCGCGTGCGATCACCGCCTGTGCCTGCGCGCTGTCGTTCGGCTTCCACGGGCACAGCGTGTAGCCCTGCTGCAGTTTGTCGGCGGCGAGGAAACCATGGAAGGTCGGTGCGCGCGCGGCCTCGCGGAACAGCGGCTGCGCCTGTTGGGCCTGGCCGGTCTTCTCCAGCATGCGGCCTTCGAAGTAGCGCCAGCGCGGGTCGCTGCGCTGCTTGCTGCCCATCTTGCGGATCGCGGTCAGCGCCGCCGGCCAGTCACCGCGCGACATCGCTTCGCGCACGCGCCACTCGTGCAGGCGTTCGTCGTACGCCGATTCCGGCACCGCGTTGAGGCGCCGCGCCGAATCGGGCAGGTAGGACGCCACCGTCCACAGTGCGATCTGGTACAGCACCTGGCCCTGCTGCTCGGCACTCAGGCCCAGTGCCTGCGCGTACTGAGGCAGCTGCTGTTCGGTGGCGCCGGGATCGGCCTTGGCCAGCTTGGCCAGGCCATCGGTGGCGATGCGCCGGCTGCGCTCGTTGCGCGGCCAGTTCAATGCGCTGGCGTTGGGCTTGTCGACAAAGGCCGCGTAATTGTTGGCCAGCGCCAGGTCGGTGGCAGGCAGGCCCCGTGCGGCGCTGCGCATCACAGCGGGTTGCTGGGCGTCGGCGGCAGCGTCGATGCGTTCCCAGCGCAGGGCGTCGCTCAGACCTCCCTGTGCCTGCAGCACGGCAAAAACGGCATCACAGCCGTCCGGCAGCGACTTGCCGTTCTTGCGCCACAGATCCTGCGCTTCACTGATCCACTGCGGATCAACCTTGCCGGTCACCTGGCGCGCGGTCAGCTGCGCACAGCGCAGGCCGGCGTTGTCGGTGGGCGCCCAGTTGGCGAGCAGGGTCGGCCAGTCCTGGCGGCGTGCGACCGAGGGCAGCCATACGCTGCGGAACGTGGTGGCCACGGCCTGGCCGTCGTAGCGCTTGAGGAAGGCCTGCGCCTGCGCGGTATCGACGGTGTCGATGTTGCGGCGCAGGTTGGCGTACTCCAGCCAGCCGTATGCCGGATGGCGGCTGAGTGCGGCGGCCTGGCCGGGATCGAACTGGCCGCGTTCGGCGGCAGCGATCGCGGCCTTCAGCTGCGCGTTCTGGGCGTCGAGGGACTGGGCATTGGCGCAGCCGATCAGCAGCGTGGTGGCCAAGGGCAGCAGGGACAGGGCGGTCGAAGAGCGTCGGGTCATGGCGGGCAGCATAGCGGGCAATGGCTGAATTCAGTTTCGCATTGCGTGCACGCGATGGGTCGGCAACGGCAGCTGAATGCTCGTGCAGCAGGCACTGCCTCGCGAGCCTGCGGGCGACGTAGTGTCGAGCTTGGGCGAACGGCCCGGCTGCAGGGAGCGGCACATGGCGTTCAGTAGCGCAGGAAGAAGCGGCCCGCTGGCGGACATCAATGTCACGCCACTGGTGGATGTGATGCTGGTGCTGTTGATCATCTTCATCGTGACCGCGCCGATCGTGGCCCGGCCGATTGCCGTGCAGTTGCCGCAGGCCACCGATCGCGTGGTCGACCGTCCCGAACCGCCACCGCCGATCGAGCTGCGCCTGGACGCTGCCAACCAGCTCAGCTGGAATGGCCAGCCGATGGCGATCAGTGAGCTGCAGGCGCGTCTGCAGGCACAGGCGGGCGAACATGCCGGCAACCTGCCGGAGCTGCGCATCGCCACCGATCCGGCGGCCGAATACGAAGGCATGGCGAGGATTCTGGCCGCAGCCGAGGCGACCGGCATGGAGCGCATTGCGTTCGTGCGGTAGTGCGATGTCTCACTGCCGCTCATGCGGTGATTGCTGCATGAGCGGCGCTTCCCCTGCTGACAGCGTCGCATCCAGGATCCGCAGAAAGGCCATTTCAATCTGCGCTGGAACCGGGGTTGGATGTGCTCGCCACCTTCCGGTCCCAGGGGCACGTTCAACGTCGAAAGCAGTCAACTCGGCTCTCTCGAAATCCACCACAACCGTCAATCCCTCTCCCGAGACCAACGCCGCATCGCTGGGAGAGGGGCAGTTGTTGCACTCGATCACGCCGCCTGCTCTCGATTCGCCCGCCAGGGAAAAAAGCAGCGTCATCACCGTCGTGACACCCAGCACCGCACTCACCGCTTTCATGATCGATCCTTCCGCGAATGGCTGGAGGTGCGAGTCTGCGCTGGATCGACTAGCGGCGCCTTCTGAAAGAGGGAATTTCAAACTATTCCTGAAACGGTCCGGCAGAGACCTTTTCCATGAATGTGGCAGCCCCCGGCGCGCGCTGTCGCAGCCGGCATCAAGGCTGCCTGTCGTGAACAATATCGTCCGGTCATAACCTGCAGCCATCTGACGCAATCGGCCTCCAATTGCGTCAATTCCGCGTGAAAGAGTGTCGATCATCACGCCGCGATTTTTACCACTTGTTTACAAAGGAGACGGCGCCGCCATGCAGGGAGGGAGTGCGGCAGCCCATGTCCCGACATTCCTTTGGAGAGAGAGCGAATGAATCACCTGCACCACCGCCCTTTGGCGGTTGCCGTCGCGCTGTGCGTGATGACCCTGGCACCGTTGGGTGCCGCTGCACAATCCACCACCAACCTCGATGCGGTGGAAGTCACCGGTACCCGCATCAAGCGCGCTGAAGTCGAAGGCCAGGTGCCGATCCAGACGCTGACCCGCGGTGATATCGAACGCACCGGCCTGACCTCGATCGGCGAAGTGCTGCAGCAGCTCACCGGTTCCGGTTCCGCGCTCAATGCCAAGTTCAATTCGTCCGGCAACTTCGGCTTCCCGCCCGATGGCAGTGGTGTAGGTGCTGGCTCGGCGCAGGTGGACCTGCGCCACCTGGGCGCCAAGCGCGTGCTGGTGCTGGTTGACGGCATCCGCTGGGTCAATGAGTCGTCCGCCTCCGGTGTGGGCTCGGCCACCGACCTCAACACCATTCCGCTGGCCATCGTCGAGCGCATCGAAGTGCTCGAAGATGGCGCGTCGTCGCTGTATGGCTCCGATGCCATTGCCGGTGTGGTCAACATCATCACCCGCCGCGACTTCGATGGCGGCCAGGTGACCCTGAACTACGGCGAGTACAGCAAGGGCGATGGCACGCAGAAGGGCGTGGATCTGGCCTGGGGCAAGAGCGGCGACCGCTTCAGCCTGTTCCTCGGCGCCAGCTGGACCAAGCAGGATCCGGTGTTCGCCAATGACCGCGAGCAGTCGCGCTTCCCGATTCCCGGCACCGGCCTGGCCTTCGGCAGCGGTGGCATTCCGCAGGGCCGTTTCATGTTCACCGACCCGAACACCGGTGCGGTGCAGAACATCGTGCCCAATACCGGCGTGAGCAACCCGCGCTACGACGGCAGTGCCGGCTGCGCGCGCACCGATGACTATCACTGCTTCACCAGTGCTGATCGCTTCAACTTCGCCGAATACAACATGGTGCTGACACCGTCGGAGCGTAAGGGCCTGTTCGGTCAGTTCCGCTTCGACATCACCGACAACGTGCAGTGGTACGTCAAGGCACTGGGCAACCGCCGTGAGTCGACCAACCAGGCCGGCCCGGAGCCGCTGTTCTTCGGTCCCGATGGCGCCACCGGCAATCCGCTGGCCGACAACATCACCGTGTCTGCGCTCAACCCGTACAACCCGTTCGGCTTCGACCTGGTCTCGGGTGACAACCTGAGCCTGATCGGTCGCCGTCCAGTAGAGGGCGGCGCGCGCGTGTTCAAGCAGGAAGTGGACACCACGTATTTCGCCACCGGCTTCGTCGGCAACTTCCAGGCGGCTGACCGCAGCTGGTACTGGGACGTCAACGGCATGTACAGCAAGAACAAGGCCGAACAGACCAACTACGGCAGCTACAACATCTACAACGTCAACATGGCGCTGGGCGATCCGTCCGTCTGTGCGGCGACGCCGGGCTGCGTGCCGCTGAACATCTTCGGCGGTGCCGGTTCGATCACTCCGGACATGCTGAAGTGGATCCAGCCGGTGGTGCGTGACCGCAGCCAGAACGAACTGAGCCTGTTCACCGCCAACCTGTCCAGCGACCTGTTCACGCTGCCGGCCGGCCCGGTGTCGTTCGCTACCGGCTTCGAGTATCGCAAGTACGAGGGTTCGTACCAGCCCGATCCGCTGACGGTGGCGGGCCACTACAACGGCGTGCCTTCGCAGCCGACATCCGGCTCGTATGACGTCAACGAGGCCTACCTGGAGTTGAGCGTGCCGATCTTCGCCGACTCTTCATTCGGCAAGAAGCTGGACCTCAGCCTGGCCGGCCGCTATTCGGACTACTCCACCTTCGGTGGCGAATTCACGCCCAAGTACGGCCTGCGTTGGCAGGTGACCGACGATTTCGTGCTGCGCACGACCTATGCCGAGGGCTTCCGTGCACCGTCGATCGGTGAGTTGTACGGTTCGGCCGCGCGTGCCGACCTGCAGTTGTTCGATCCATGCTCGGTGGGCCTGGGCGGTACGCCGCCGCGCGGCAGCGCCGCCAACTGTGCCGCGCTGGGCGTGCCGGCCGGCTTCCAGCAGGCCAACTCGCAGATCTCGGTGACCACCGGCGGCAACCGCGAGCTGGATCCGGAGCGCTCGCGCAGTTTCAGTGCCGGTTTCGTGTGGAGCCCGTGGTTTGGCAACAACACCTCGTGGTCCGAGCGCTTCGACGTGGAGGTGACCTTCTATCGCCATGCCATCGATGGCGCGATCCAGGCAATCAACGCGCAGACCCAGCTGGACCTGTGCGTGGAAACGCTGGATCCGATCTACTGCGATGGCATCACCCGCGCCAATACCGGTGCAGTGAGCAGCTTCAACAACCGCCTGACCAATCTCGGCTCGATCAAGACCGATGGCTGGGACGTGGATCTGTTCTGGACGTTGCCGCAGAGCTCGATCGGCCAGTTCAAGCTGGGCTGGAAGAACACGTTCGTCGGCCGCTACGAGGCCACCGGTGCGGCGGGCCAGAAGCAGCCGCAGAAGCCGGGCGTGGAAGTGGCCGACAGCTCGATTCCGGAATGGACCAGCAATGCCAGCATCGGTTGGACGCTGGACCGCTGGAGTGCCAACTGGACCGTTCGGCATATCTCCGAATTGACCGAGAACTGCGGTGACGCCTCTGTATTCCCGGTCTGCAGCAACCAGGCCGCAGGCACCAATACGCTGTCGGCCACCACCTTCCATGACATGCAGGTGGGCTACAAGATCGACTGGATGAAGGGGCTGCAGCTGACCGCTGGCCTGAACAACGTGTTCGACAAGGATCCGCCGATCTGCCTGTCGTGCTCGTTGAACGGTTACGACGCTTCGACCTATGACATCCCGCGTGGCCGCTACTGGTACCTGCGCGCGGACCTGCGTTTCTGATGAAGGGACGGCGCCGGGCTCAGCCCGGCGCCGTTGCAGCGTCGAGCCATGCTCGACTCCATGAAGGTGGTCAATCCGGAATGTCCTGTTCCGGGTCATCCTGTTCAAGGCTGGCACGGCGGAACGCGGTGCGTGCCCATCCCAGCCCGGCCACGATCATCATCGGCCCGACCGCGAAGGCGGGCAGTGAGGGAATGCGGAACTGTGGCAGTGTTTGGACCAGCAGGTTGTACAGGATCCAGGCCACCAGGATCAGGCCGATCCCCGCGCACAACAGTCCGAACAGCACCTGTGGAATGCCCATTGCCAATCCCAGCGCGCGCTCGGAGCGGGTGGGAGTGGGGATGGCGCGCAGTTCACGGCCCAGATCGAACCAGAACAGGATCGCTCCGGGCAGGCCGATCAGCAGAAGCAGGATGAAGTAGCCATTGCCTGTAGCGACCATCAGCGGCAGCGAAGAGAACAGGGCCACGAGCGAGAGACCGAGTTTCGTGCGGGTGCGCATGGCCGGTCGTCCTGGAGGGGAAAGGCGCGGAGGTATCCGTCTGCGCGACGCTACACCTGCAAGGGCAGCGCGGCAAAGGGGGCGCCGAGCGCCCCCGTTGTGGTGTCGAGCCGTGCTCGACGACCCCGTGTGATCGAGTCGAGCATGGCTCGACGCTACAAGGCCGGTTGGATCAGAACGCCCAGGTGAACGTCAGCGAGCCATTGCGGCCGTCGCCGTAGGCACCGTAGCCGGTGATCTGCGAGTAGTACTTCTTGTCCAGCAGGTTGTTGAGGTTGGCCTGCACGCTGAACTCCGGCGAGATGCGGTAGCGCACGAAGGCACTGACCAGCGCGTAGCCTTCCTGTTCGAAACGGCCCACTACCGGCGCAGCGTAGTAGATGCGGTTCTGCCAGTTGGCACCGCCGCCGACGGTCAGTTCCTGCAGCGATTGCGGGGTGTAGCTGGTGAACAGCTTCAGCGCGGTCTGCGGCAGGTTGGTGTTGATGTCGGCGCCGTTGATGTCCTTGGCCACGTAACGTGAAGCACCGAAGGTCGCGTTCCAGCCCGGTGCCAGTTCGCCATTCACTTCGAACTCGAAGCCACGGCTGACGGTGCCACGTGCAGCGATGTAGGCGGTCTCGTTCATTTGCCCGTCGACCTTGTCCATGGTTGCCTGGCCAACGTTGTCCTGCTCGATGCGGAACACTGCCACGGATGCATTCAGCCGGTTGTCGAACCACGCGCCCTTGACGCCGACTTCGTAGCTCTTGCCATCGACCGGATCGAGGTAGCTGCCCTGCTTGTTGCGCAGCGTCTGCGGCTGGAAGATCTCGGTATAGCTGGCGTAGGCGGAGTAGGTATCGTTGATGTCGTAGACCAGGCCGGCATACGGCGTGGTCACTTTGTGCGAGCGGTCGTTGCCTTCGTCTTCGCTCTTCCAGTCGGTGTAGCGCGCACCGATGATCAGCTTCAGTGGATCAGCCAGCGACAGGCGTGCGGCGGCATAGCCGGCCTTCTGGGTGATGGTGCCCTGGCTGGCAAGCTTCAGCGGTCGCCAGTTCGGCTGCGGGAAATCACCGGTCCAGCCGAAGTAGCTGGCCAGCGGCAGGTACTGTGCATTCGGATCGTTGAAGTCAGGCTGGAAATCACCATAGTTGGCGAACTCACGCTTGTTGTAGCTCAGGCCGGCCATGAACTGGTGCTCGCGGCCGAACAGCTGGAACGGCCCATCGATGTAGCCATCGATGCCATCAACCTTGCGCTCGGTGTTGTAGAAGCCGGCCATCGGCGTGATGCCGGCGCCCGTGGTCTTGTTGAACGCGGTGTAGGCCGGATAGAACAGCTTGTCGTCGGCCTTGGTGCGGTCGTGGGTGGCGCCGATCTTGAACTTCCAGCCGTTGCTGAAGGCATGCTGCAGGGTGGCGAACGCACGCTTGCTGGTGGTGTCCCAGTAGGTCCAGTCCGGCGACGGATTGAACGAGGTCGGATAGTTGGTCGGGCTGCCATCGGCGTACCACATCGGGAAGCCGCCCCAGGTCGCGCCGTTGGCGCGCTTCTGCTGGTAGTCGTAGCCTACGCTGAGCTGCGTGTCCGGGGTCAGGTCGGCGTCGATGACGGCATAACCCAGCGTCTTGCGCTGGTTGTAGCGGTCCATCTGACCATCGGTGTCCAGGTAGCTGCCGATCACCCGGCCGCGCACCGTGCCACTGGCGTTCAGCGCGGTGCCCACGTCCACGGTGGTGCGTGTGCGGCCCCAACTGCCGACGTTCACCGAGATGCTGCCGGTCAGTTCTGCGCTGTCGGCGTGTTTGCGGATGAGGTTCACCGAGGCGGACGGATTGCCGGCACCGCTGAGCAGGCCGGTAGCGCCGCGTACCACTTCCACGCGGTCGTACAGCGCAAGATCGAGGCCGGAATCGCCGTAGCTCCAGTTCTGCACCATCTGCGTCGGCAGGCCATCGAACTGGTAGGCATCGATGTAGAAGCCACGCGCGTAGAACTCGGTGCGCTCGCTGTCGGACTGGGTGCTGGTCACGCCGGTGGTGTTGGCCAGCACGTCGATGATGTCGTCCAGCTTCTGATCTTCGATGCGCTGGTGGCTGATGATGCTGACCGACTGCGGGATCTCGCGCGGTGCCAGATCGAAGCGGGTACCGGCCGAGGTGCGGCGCACCGAATAGCCTTCGGCACGTTCGCCCTTGACCACCACCTTGTCCAGCGTGGTCGGATCGGCGGCGGTGTCGGCGAAGGCGGCCGGGGCCACGGCGCAGAGAACGGCAAGCACGGCAACGGACAGCCGCTGCGGCTGCAGGGTACGGAAGGCGGGACGGGTCATGGGGGTCCTGGACGAGCACGCGCGTTCGGCCGGCATCCAGGAGGCGAGGCGCTACGGGTAGGGGAAGGGCGGGCAGGCCGTCCTGGCACCACCGGAAACGAAAGAAATGGTAATACGAACTATTCCTATTTACAAATCATGAACAGTTCGGCGCGCGGGCGCGCCATGGCGATCAGCGAAGCAACGGCAACGGGTCGCGGGGGCCGTTCGTGGCGTAGATGCCCCAGTGCAGATGCGGTGGCGTGCCCTTGGCATTGCCGCTGTCGCCCACGTGGCCGAGCAGGTCACCGGCCTGCACCACCTGGCCGCGCGCCAGGCCCTCGGCCCAGCCTTCCAGATGCGCGTAGTAGTAGCGTTCCCGCCCGGGCCCGATCACCCAGACCTGGCGGCCACCGAGGCCGCGTTCGCTGACATCCGCGATGACGCCGGCAGTGACGCTGCGCACCGGCGTGCCGCGCTGGGCGAAGATATCGATGCCGGCGTGGGAGCGGTCGCGGCCGCGCGGCGCGCCGAAGGTATCGGCGATCTGGCGGGGGCGCACACCCTCCACCGGCACCGGGAGTTCGGTGGCCGGCGGCATGCGCGAGAGTCTCCACAGCATCCTCGGCGTGGCCGCCCATGGGCTGTTCCACAGCGCCATCGCGGCAACGACGGCAATGGCCAGCCACAGGCCGCGCAGCAGCCAGCGGCGCAGGCGACCGGCAGGAGAGGAAGGAGTGCTCATGGTCTCCGACTGTAGCGTCGAGCCATGCTCGACGGCTGTTGCTCTGCGGTAAAAACGCAGTCGAGCATGGCTCGACGCTACAGAACCGGTGCCAGCGGGACCTCGAAACTCCGCTTCAAGGTGCCCAGTGCCACCGAGGTACGGAAGCGCTCGATGTTGTCATCGCCGCCGAACAAGCGCTCGGTGATCGCCTCGTACTCTTCCATCGACGCCGCCGAAAGCAGCAGCAGGAAATCGCCGTCACCGGTGATCGAGTAGCACTGCTGCACGGCCGGGTCGTCCTGCACGCGGCGCTTGAACGGCGCCACCCGCTCGCGCTGCTCGCTGACCACGCGCACCTCGACGATGATGGTCAGCGGCCGCCCGACCTTGGCGGCGGCGACCACCGCTACATTGGCCGCGATCACGCCGCTGTCCTGCAGGCGCTTGATGCGGCGCTGCACGGCCGGGGTGGACAGGTGCACGGCCTCGGCGATTTCGCGCTGCGGCAGGGTGTTGTCCCGCTGCAGCAGGTCGAGGATGGCGCGGTCGAAACTGTCGAGCACGGGGGCGATGGCCATGGCGAGCAGAAGTTGCACGAACGGGCCGTCAATTGAGCCAAGTGCTCGGCGCCGGCGCAATAGACTTTGCGCATGCAGACCTCACGACTCGCGCCGATGTTGCCGGCGCTGGCGGTGCTCGGCTCGGTCACCTCGCTGGCCATCGGCACCTCCTACGCAAAACACCTGTTCCCGCTGATCGGTGCCCAGGGCACCAGCGCGCTGCGCGTGGGCTTTTCGGCGCTGTTGCTGCTGCTGTTCTGGCGGCCATGGCGCTGGAAGACCAGCCGCGTGGATGCGATCACCATCCTGCGCTACGGGCTCACCCTGGGCCTGATGAACCTGCTGTTCTACATGGCCCTGCGCACGATTCCCTTCGGCATCGCGGTGGCCATCGAGTTCACCGGGCCGCTGACGGTGGCGATGCTGTCATCACGACGACCGATCGACTTCCTGTGGGTGGGCTGCGCGGCGGTGGGGCTGCTGTTGCTGTTGCCGATCGGTGGCGGCCCGGCGCTGGATCCGGCCGGCGTGCTGTATGCCATGGGTGCGGCGGCGTGCTGGGGCCTGTACATCGTGTTCGGCAAGCGTGCCGGCCATCTGCACGCCGGGCATTCGGTGTCGCTGGGGCTGCTGGCGGCGTCGCTGGTGGTGGTGCCGGTGGGCGTGGTGCATGCCGGCGCCGCACTGCTCGATCCGAAGATCCTGGCCGCTGGCCTGCTGGTGGCGTTGGTGTCCAGCGCGATTCCGATGTCGCTGGAGATGATGGCGCTCAAGCGCCTGCCCAAGGAGACCTTCGGCATCCTGATCAGCATGGAGCCGGCAGTAGCCGCGCTGTGGGCGATGCTGCTGCTGCACGAGCACCTGCATGGATTGCAGTGGCTGGCGATCGGCTGCACGGTGCTGGCCTCGGTGGGCAGCACGATGACCGCGCGGCGGCTGAAGGTGCCGGTGGTGCAGGCGGGGTAGCGCCGGGCCATGCCCGGCGAAGAGCGTGCCAACCAGGGTTGGCACCCACCAGGAGCGGTCAGCGCAGGGCGTCCGCCGGGACGTCGATCTGCATCGCCAGGGCGAGGTGATCGGAGAACGCGGCCGGTACGGCTTCCACGGTGCGGGTCTGCAGGCCGCTGCTGACCAGGATGTGGTCGATGGCGCGATCGGGGCGCCAGCTGGGGAAGGTCGGCACGATGCAGCCGGGTGGCTGCAGCCGGGTCTTCTGGTACAGCACCTGCATTTCCGGGCGTTCGGCCAGGCAGTTGAAGTCGCCCATCAGCACCGCATTGGGATGGTCGGACAGCAGCTCGGCGATGAAGCCCAGCTGCGACATCCGCGAACCCGCACCCAGCGACAGATGGGCCACCGCTACCGCCAGGCCATCGGCGCCGTCGCCGAACTTGGCCAGCAGCACGCCGCGCCCGCCGATGCGGCCGGGCAGGGCGTGATCCTGCACTTCCACCGGTTCCAGCTTGCTCAGCAGGCCGTTGGCGCTGGAGGCGACCCCGCCCATGCGCCGGTTCGGCTGGTGGCTCCAGTAGTTGAAGCCGGCACGCTGGGCCAGGTAGTGGGTCTGGTTGGTGAAGCCCGAGCGCAGGCTGCCCGGGTCGGCCTCCTGCAGGCCGACGATGTCATGTTCGCGCGCCAGGGTGGCGATCGCGTCCAGGCTGCTGCGCTTGCGGCCCGCCGGCAGCGCATGTGACCAGCTGCGGGTCACATAGTCGCTGTAGCGGCGGGTACTTGAGCCGGCCTGGATGTTGGCCGTCAGCAAGCGCAGGGTCCGTGTACGGGGGGAATTCACGGCCGGGAAACGCTTCTCTTGGATCAGTGAGCCTGGGCCGCACCGCGTTCGCGGGCGATCAGGTGGTCGGCAATGCGCAGCATGTCCGGGAAGCTCTTGCCCTTCACCAGGTACTTGCCGTTGACGATGATCGACGGGGTGCCGCTGATCTGGCTGCGCTGGGCGAACTGCTTGGCCGAGTTGGTCTTGGCATTCACCGCGAAGCTGCCCATGGTGGCGGCGAACTGCTTCGGATCCACGCCGTAGGCACCGTAGAACTTGGCGATGTCGTCAACCGAATCGGTGCCGCGCTCGCCCTTCAGGGTCTTCTGCGAATGGATGGCAGCGTACAGGGCTTCGTGGGTCTTCTCCTGCACGCCCAGGGTCTGCGCGGCGTAGAAGGCACGGGCGTAGTTGTCCCAGGTACCGCCGAACATGGCCGGCACGTAGACGAAGTTCACGTCGCTCGGCAGGCCGGCCTTCCACGGGCCGACCAGCGGCTGGAACGCGGCGCAGGCCGGGCAGACATAGCCGAAGATCTCGGTCACTTCGATCTTGCCGGCGGCCGGCTGGAACGGCTGGCCGTTCGGGATCACCTGGTAGTCGGCGCCTTCCACCGGGGCCGGGCCGGTCAGTGCGGTGGTGGTCGGGGCCGGTGCAGCGGCCGGGGCGGATTCAGCCGCGGCCTTCTCGCCTTCGGCAGCGGCCGGGGCGGCGCCTTCGGTACCCGCTGCCGGAGCGGCCGGTTCGGTGGTCGCCGGAGCTGCAGCCGGTTCGGTCGGGGCCGCGGTGGTGTTGGTGCTGCCGTCGTCGGCCTTGCAGGCCGCCAGGATCGGCAGCAGCGCTGCGAGGGCGAGGGCGTAACGGATCTTCATGGAAACGTCTCCAGCATCTGGAAAGGTGGGGCCGGCGTCATGCGCCGGCCAGGGGGAAATGATGACACGCGGCGGCGAAAGCGCCGTGTCGGTGGTGGGTGTTGGTTCAGCGGCCGCGGGCGGCGCGGGCCTGGGCGATCAGCGCCGAGGCGATGCGCAGCTGGTCGTCGAAGCTGTCGCCACGGACCAGGTACTGGCCGTTGATGATCAGCGCCGGGGTCCCGGGGATCTTGGTGCGCTGGGCGAACGCGCGGGCGGCATCGACCTTCTTCTGTACGGCATCGCCGCGCAGGGCCTGCAGGTAACGGTCCGGGGTCACGCCGTAGGCCTTGTAGAAGGTGGCGAGCTCATCGGCCGAGACGTTCTGCATCGGCAGCGAGCCGTCCTGGTGCAGGGCCTTGAACACGGCGCCATGGCTGCGCTTGGCCACGCCGACTTCGTCGGCGGCGTAGTAGGCCAGTGCCCAGGCATCCCAGGCGCCGCCGAAGGCTGCCGGAACCGGAGTGAAGCGCACATCGGCCGGCAGCTTGGCTGCCCAGGCTTCCAGCTGCGGTTCGAAACGGGCGCAGTGCGGGCAGGTGTAGCCGAAGACCTCGACCACCTCGATCTTGCCGGCCAGCGGCTGGAACGGGCCCGGCTGGGCGATGCGCTCGTAGTCCTTGCCTTCGACCAGCGGGGCATTGGCGGGGGTGGCGGCGCAGGCTACCAGCGGCAGCAGCACCAGCAAAGACAACAGCAGGCGGGAAATCAACCTCATCGACACGCATCTCCGTTGAAAAAAGCAACGCCGGCGCGGTCGCCGGCGTGAAGGAAACATACCGCAGCCGCGGGCCGGCGTGGCGACCCGGGCCGACCAGTGGTGGTCAGGGGGCGGCAGCCGGTTGTGCCGGCGCGGTGGCAACGGCCACGTCGTCGGCCTTGTTGTGCAGGCCCTGCAGGTAGCTCGACAGCGCCTGCACCTCCTGCTCGCTCAGCTTCTGCGCAACCGCAGCCATGATCTGGAAGTGCGCCTTGTCGGTCTCGTTGGTCTGGCCGGCCTGGTATTCCTGCAGGCGGCGCGCGACATAGCTGGCATGCTGGCCACCGATGTGCGGATAGGCCGGCCCCGGATTACCGGCGCCACTGGGGCCGTGGCAGGCCATGCAGGCCGGCAGGCCACGCTTGGCATCGCCGCCACGGTACAGCTGCTGGCCGATCTCGTAGAACTTCATGCCCTTGTAGGGGCCGTCGGTGACCGCCGTGTCATCGGCGATGCCGGCAGTGGCCTTCTGCGTGGCGAAGAACGCGCCGATGTCGCGCATGTCCTGCGGGGTGAGGTTCTGCACGAACGGCACCATCGCCACCGCCGCGCCGGAGCTGCGCTGCCCGTTGGCGATCAGGGCCATCTGCTGGGCGACGTAGCGTTCGCTCTGGCCGGCGATGGACGGGTACATCTCCACCGTGGAATTGCCGTCTGCGCCATGGCAGGCCGCGCAGGCCGAGGCCTTGGTCTGGCCGGCCTTGGCATCGCCCCAGTGGGTCTTGCTGAAATCGACCTCCAGCGAGGCGGTGTTGATCGGCCCGTTGTCGGGCAGCGGGGTCAACGTGGTCTGCGCGAACGCAGCGGCGGCAACGACTACGGCAGTGGCAAGGGCGGATACGGCAAGAACGCGAGCGTGGCGCATGCTGAAGCTCCGTATGGACCGGGCCGGGCGGCAGCCACGGCATCGTCCGGATTATCAACGCCGTTTCCGCGCACGGTCAACGCAGCAGTGCAGCATTTTCCCGGCGGAGGGCCCGGGGCCGGGCGCGCGGTGCCACAACATGCGATCCTATGCACATGTCATTGCTCATCGAACGCGCTCAATACCACCTCTCTGCCCACAACATGGGGCAGCTGCCGCCCGATGAGGGGGCCGAAGTGGCCTTTGCGGGCCGCTCCAACGCCGGCAAGTCCAGTGCTCTCAACGCATTGACCCGCCAGAACAGCCTGGCCCGGGTCTCCAAGACCCCCGGCCGCACCCAGCAGCTGGTGTTCTTCCAGGTGACCCCGGAAGCCCATCTGGTCGATCTGCCCGGTTACGGCTACGCCAAGGTGCCGCTGGACCTGCAGGCGCACTGGCAGGCCTTCATCGACCGCTACTTCCGCACCCGCAATGCGCTGAGGGGCCTGGTGGTGGTGATGGATATCCGCCACCCGCTGAAGGACTACGACCGGCAGATGCTGGCCTATGCCGTGCAGCGTGGCCTGCCGGCGCATGCGTTGCTGACCAAGGCCGACAAGCTGAGCCGCAGCCAGCAGATGCAGACCCTGCAGAAGGTGCGCAAGGAACTGCACTCCTCCTTCGGTGATACGGTCAGCGTGCAGGTGTTCTCCGGCGCCGCCCGCACCGGTGTGGACGAAGCCCGCGGCATCATCGGCGGCTGGCTGGGGCTGGAATAAGGCGGCCAGCGGTCGCCTGCCTTTTCATCGGGGTGTACGGATGGAAGGATTTGCAGCAACGTTCTGGCAATGGCACGGGGCGGGTGACGGTGCCCGCGTCGAAGCGGCCTGCACCTTGCTCTCTGCCCTCGATTTCCTCCAGCAGGACGCATTGGGCCAAGCGGCAAAGCTGCCGCAGTGTCTTGCCTGTGAGGTCCAGTCGTCGGTCCTGATGCCTCTGGTGGCCGTCATGGACGGTCTGGCCGATGAGGTGCCGCCATTGGGCCAGCAGGCGCTGCTGAGGCTTCGCGAATCCTGCGCTGAGCTTGATGCGACCTCGCTCAGCTGTTCTGATGACGGGATCTTCGAACACGCGCAGTGGCAGGCGATCCGGATGGACGCGCGGCAAGCGGGTTTGTACTTGGCGCTGCAGGAACTGTTGCCGTACCTGGACGAACTACGGGACGCGCAGCGCTCGGCACCCGGCCGGTAGGGCCGGGCATGGCCCGGCGCGACCGGTCTGCTTCCGGGTAGTACCGGCCGCTGGTCGGCGATACCTCATTTCAACGGCGAATACTCCGCCGGCACCCACGCATAGGCCTTGCCCTCGCCACGCACATGGCCCAGACCGGGGAATGGCAGGTGCGCACCGGCCACCCACCAACCGTTGGCGGTGGCCTGCTGCAGCAGGCCGCGACGGCTGGCGATGGCCGCCTTGCGGTCCGAATCGGCCTCGAAGGCCGCCTCCGGGTGCGCGAACTGCACTGCGTGGAAGTGCAGCACATCACCCCACACCAGTAGCGACTGGCCCTGGCTGTCGAACCGGTAGGAGACATGGCCGGGCGTATGGCCATGGGTGTCCATCGCCACCGCGCCACCGGGCAGGGCATCGCCGGGGTTGAAGGTACGCAGGTGGCCGCTGGCCTGGTAGGGCGCTACCGCGTTGCGCGCCAGCGGGAAGGCAAAGCGCACGCCCTTCGGCGCGGTGGCCTCGCTGGCCGGGTTGAGCCAGTAGTCGGCATCGGCCTTGGACAGCCACACCGTGGCATTCGGGTAGGCCGGCTTGCCCTGCGCGTCGAGCACGCCGCACAGATGGTCCGGATGGGCGTGGGTCAGCAGCACCTCATCCACCTCGGCCGGGTCCACGCCGGAGGCGCGCAGGTTGCCCAGCACCTGGCCCAGGCCGGGGCCGAAGCACTGCGCGGTACCGGTATCGACCAGGGTCAGGTGGTTGCCCTGGCGCACCAGGAAAGCATTGATCGCGGTCTGCAGGCCCTTCTTGTCTTCGGGCACGTAACGGCCTTCCAGCAGGCGGCTGACCAGCGTCGGCGGCACGCCCACGACTTCCTGCCGGCCCAGCGCGACCACGCCATCGAACAGGGCGGTGACCTGCAGCGCACCGACGCGCTGGTGGTAGACGCCTGGGACCTGCTGGGTGGGGGCAGGCGATGTGGTTTCGGCCAGCGCGGCCAGTGGCAGGGATGACAGGGCCAACAGCAGGGCGCGGTGCAGCGGCAGGGGACGCAGGGTCATGGTGGTTCTCGGTGGACGACGGGCGGTTCCGTTGCCGTATAGCGTGCCGTGGTCGACGTGTGTGCGGCGCTCAAACCACTACGCGGAATGCTCAGGGAAGGGGTGTTGTCTGCAGGGCTGCGCCCTGCACCCGCAGAGGCAACAGCAACAGCCGAAGCAACAGCAACAGCAACAGCCGAGGCAACAGCAACAGCGGGCTATCCGTGGGATGGCGGGGTGGGTCCGGTTGCGGGGGCCGCTGCAAGTACGTCCATGTAAGCTCGGTCGCCGCATCCATGCGGCTCACGCCCCCGCAACCGGACCCACCCCGCCTTCGACAGTTTTCTGCGATCTGTTGGAACGGCAAACTGCTCTGGTGGGTGTCGACCTTGGTCGACACAGTAGATCCACGCCATGCGTGGATGACTCATTCGATATCTGACAGATGTGTCGACCAAGGTCGACACCTACCAACAGCCGCGGAGATCTGTCAGAGGTGGGGCGGTGTCGGAGTGCGGGGTGTCAGCCGCATGGATGCGGCTGCCAAGCTTACAGGGACGTACTTGCAGCGTCCCCGCACTCCGACACCGCCCCGCCATCCCTCGGATAGCCGCTGTTGCTGTTGCTGTTGCTTCGGCCGTTGCCGTTGCCTCTGCGGGTGCAGGGCGCAGCCCTGCCGAACCCCCTCAAATGTCTGTGGGAGCCAGTCCGTACTGCTCGGCGAAGCGCTTGCTGAAACTCGCCGCAGACCGGTAGCCCGCGCGTGCTGCGACGGTCTTCAATGGCAGGTCCGTGGTGTAGAGCAGCTGCATGCCATGCGCCAGCCGGGCCTCGGTGAGCAGCTGGCGCAGGCTGGTGTCCTCGGCGGCGAGACGACGACGCAGGGTCGCACCGCTCAGCGCGAACTGTTCTTCCACATCACGCGATTGCCAGTCGCGTGCCGGTTCGGCGGCGATGCGGTCGCGGATCTGTTCGCCCAGGCTCGGCGCCTGCGGCAGCAGCAGGTTGCCGTGGCCCTGCCGGCACAGGGTCAGCACCAGCGAGGCCAGGGCCAATCGTGCCTCGCTGTAGCGGCCGTCCTGCAGCGATTGCCGCCACTGCCGCAGCACCGGGCCATGGTCGATCAACGGCAGACGTGCCATCGCCTGGCCAGGGGCGGGAAGGTCCTCGCTCCACAGCGTGCGTGCGGCCGCCAGCACTTCGGCACACAGCGGCACGATGGCACTGAGGTAGCGGCCGGTCCCCGGGTCGGGCGTGTTGACCACATCGATCCGGCAGCGCTGGGTCAGCAGCAGGATGTCGCCGGGGATGAATTCCAGCGACTGGTGCGCGGTGCGCACCTGCTTGCGGCCCTCCAGCAGGATCGCGAACTGCGGTTGCGGAATCTCCACCGAGCTGGCGCCATGCTCGCGACGGGCGGTGATGCAGGCATAGCCTTCGGCGCGCTCACAGCCTGCCAGACTGGCCATCTCGGCCAGCAGTGCGGTGGCCGGGGGCAGCATGGCGGTCATGTCACGTGTGCGCCGAGCAGGCGACCGACGCCGGCGGCCGCGGCCATCGCCAACGCGCCCCAGAACATCACCCGGATCGCGCCGCGTACCGGCGGTGCGCCGCCGGCCTGGGCCGCCATCGCGCCGGTCAGGCACAGGCCGAGCAGGGTGCTGGCGGTGGTCATCATCGCGACCTTGTCGACCGGCGCGAGCAGCGCGGTCAGCACCGGCAGTGCCGCACCACAGGTGAAGGCGCCGGCCGAGGCCAGCGCTGCCTGCAGCGGGCGCGCGCGCAGGGTATCGGTGATGCCCAGCTCGTCGCGGGCGTGGGCGCCCAGTGCGTCGTGGGCGGTGAGCTGCTCGGCCACCTGCCGCGCCAGCGCCGGCTCCAGGCCGCGGTGGCGGTAGATCGCGGCCAGCTCTTCCAGCTCGCTGTGCGGATCTTCGTGCAGTTCGCGCTTTTCCATCGCCAGGTCGGCATCTTCGGTGTCGGCCTGGGTCTGCACGGAGACATACTCTCCAGCGGCCATCGACATCGCGCCGGCCACGGTGCCAGCCACGCCGGTGGCCAGAATGGTCGCCGCGGAGGCGCCGCTGGCGGCCACGCCGACCACCAGGCCGGCCACCGAGACGATGCCATCGTTGGCCCCCAGCACGGCGGCACGCAGCCAGCCGACGCGCTCGGAGCGGTGCAGTTCGGGGTGTCGTGAATGGCGGCTCATGGCCCCGAGTGTACGAGGGTCAAGAGGGCGTCGGTAGGATGCTGAAAACCGTCTCCGTCGCATGACGCAACGGGTCGCCACGCTATAGTGCGCCCTTGCGATGGAAGGCCCCGGGCCCCACATCCCCCGCCACTGTCCAGCGAGCCTTCCCCTTGTCGAGCCCCAGCCACGTCGCCGATACACCCATTACCGACCGCTCGCAGCTGGTGGAGGTGATCGCCTCCGGCGAGAAACCCCGCGCGCAGTGGCGCATCGGCACCGAGCACGAGAAGTTCGGGTTCCGCCTGGATGACCTGCGCCCGCCGACCTTCGAGGGCGAGCGCGGCATTGAGGCACTGCTCAACGGCCTGGTCCGCTTCGGCTGGGAGCCGGTGCAGGAGAACGGCAACACGATCGCCCTGCTGCGCGATGGTGCCTCGGTCACGCTGGAACCGGCGGGCCAGTTGGAACTGTCCGGCGCGGCGCTGGAGACCATCCACCAGACCTGCGTGGAGACCGGCACCCATCTCAACGAAGTGGCACAGGTGGCAGGTGAGCTGCAGCTCGGCTTCCTCGGCATGGGCTTCCAGCCGAAGTGGAAGCGCGATGAGATGCCGTGGATGCCGAAGGGCCGCTACAAGATCATGCGCGCCT
Source organism: Stenotrophomonas sp. 71799_Sma (assembly GCF_056482505.1). Taxonomy (NCBI): domain Bacteria; kingdom Pseudomonadati; phylum Pseudomonadota; class Gammaproteobacteria; order Lysobacterales; family Lysobacteraceae; genus Stenotrophomonas; species Stenotrophomonas sp. 71799_Sma. The sequence goes on along the minus strand of NZ_CM151202.1, from coordinate 4,147,151 downwards.
ACATGCCCAAGGTCGGCTCGCTGGGCCTGGACATGATGACCCGCACCTGCACGGTGCAGGTGAACCTGGATTACGCCACCGAAGCGGACATGGTGAAGAAGTTCCGCGTGTCGCTGGCGCTGCAGCCGATCGCCACCGCGCTGTTCGCCGATTCGCCGTTCACCGAAGGCAAGCCGAACGGCTACCTGAGCTACCGCTCGCACATCTGGACCGACACCGACGCCGACCGCACCGGCATGCTCGACTTCGTGTTCGAGGATGGCTTCGGTTACGAGCGCTATGTCGATTACCTGCTCGACGTGCCGATGTATTTCTCCTACCGCGATGGCATCTACCACGACGCCAGCGGGCAGAGCTTCCGCGATTTCATGCAGGCCAAGCTGCCGGTGCTGCCGGGCGCGCTGCCGACGCTGCGCGACTGGTCGGACCACATGACCACCGCGTTCCCGGAAGTGCGCCTGAAGAAGTATCTGGAAATGCGCGGTGCCGACGGTGGCCCGTGGAGCCGCCTGTGTGCGCTGCCGGCATTCTGGGTGGGCCTGTTGTACGACGACACCGCACTGGATGCGGCCTGGGACCTGGTACGGGATTTCACCCTGGCCGAGCGCCATGCACTGCGCGACGGCGTGCCGAAGCATGCGATGAACCTGCCGTTCCGCACTGGCAGCGTGCGCGACCTGGCCCGTGAAGCGGTGAAGATTTCCGTCGAAGGCCTCAAGCGCCGCGCGGCGCGCAATGCCGACGGCCAGGACGAGAGCAAGTTCCTGGACGTGCTGCAGGAGATCGTCGAGTCCGGCCTGACCCCGGCCGAACGCAAGCTGGCGCTGTTCCATGGCCGCTGGCACGGCGACGTCGATCCGGTGTTCCGCGAGTTCGCGTACTGACACTGTTCCGGCGGGTGCCAACCGGGGCCGGCACCTGCCGTTGCGTCACCACCCGCGCGCTGCGAACAGGCGCGCGTAGATGCCGCGAACCACATCCTGCTTGCTGCGGTTGTAGGCCTGCACGTTGGCATTGCCCTGCAGTGCTGCCTGCTTGGCCTGTGCATAGCGCCTGCGGTCATCTTCATGGCTGTGCAGCCAATCGCGGAACAAGCAGTGGCGGAGGTGCTCGGCGCAACCAGGTGCGAACACGTGCAGGTTCACGCGCGGCACGTCCAGTCGCAGCATGCGGTGCTGGTACCACGAGGGTTCGCGGATGGTAAGCACGTAGCCCAGTGCCTGCAGCGCTGGCAGCCAGGCCGCTTCGTCGGCGGGATCGGCAACCAGCAGGTCGATGTCCAGTACCGGTTTGGCCGGCAGGCCCGGCACCGCGGTGGAGCCGACATGTTCAATGCCCAGCGCGGTGTTGCCGAGTGTCGCCTGCAGCTGCGTGCGCTGCTGCTCGAACTGGTCGGCCCACAGCGTGGACCAGGGCACCACCTGCAGCGCTTCCGGCTGCGGCGCGCCGAGAACCCAGGGATTCTCCTCAGGGTCGCCATCGGCGAAGGTGGTGATTGCGGTGGGATCGAACGGGATATCGGACATGCCCACCATGGTGCCATGCCCAGCGGTGATGTCAGCCCGGCTTGCCGTCGCGCCGTGGGCACAGGTAGATCCAGCCCAGCCGCGCCACCCACGGTGCCAAGGCCAGCAACCAGCCGATGGCTGCGGCGAAATGCCACGCATGGGCGTCGGGCATCAGTTCGGCAGCGATGCGCATGATCGCCACCGCCTGCAGCGCGACGAACGCAAACCAGGCCACTGCCGGCATCACCAGCGGTCGGCCGGAATGGCCCTGGGTGACCCGGGTCACCATCGCCACCAGCAGGCTGCCGAACAGGCCCACGGCGAGGGCATGCAGCGGCGCGCGGCCGAGCAGTTGCGGATGGCCCAGCATCTGGCCGATGTCCTGCAGCAGATACAACGCGAAGCTGATCGGCAGCCACGCCAGTGCCAGGAACAGGGCCGCGAGCAGGCCCGGCATCGGCCCGCGTGGCCACCAGTGCCATAGCGCCTGCAGCGACAACATCAGCAGCGGCGCATCGGCCAGCCACAGCAGGTGGTCGACCTGCAACGCGCTCAACAGCAGGCGCAGCATCAGCAGCGCCCACATCGCAGCCAACCAGCGCAGCGGGCGCCACGCCACATAGCCATCCACCACGTTGTTGGCGAAGAACGGGATCATCCGGTGCGCGACGGTGAGGTAGACCGGTAGCAGCAGGCCGAAGGTGCCGAGTGCCACCGTGACCGGCATCAGCATGGCGTGGCCGCGCCCCACCGCCATGAACAGCAGCAGCCCCAGCCAGCCCAGCAGCAGTGCGGCATAGCAGGCGCGCGCATGCCAGTTGCGGTTGGGACCGGCGGCCTTGAGCACGCGTCCCAGCACGATCAGTCCGGCGCTCCAGCCGGCCAGTGCCAGCAGCAGGCCGGGCCACAGCCCGGGTGTCCACCCGCAGGCGGCGGCAATCAGCAACGCCTGCCCACCAAACAGGCCGATGCCGACCGGCGCATAACGGCTGCGTGGCAGCTCCGGCTGTGCCAGCCAGCGCGGGAACACGGTGAGCAGGAAGCCGAAGATGAAACTGGGCAGTACCAGGTACTGCATCAGCAGCGCGTGCAGCCAGGCCGGAGGCAGCGGCGGTGGCTGCGGCGTCCACAACCCGCGCAATGCGCCCAGCCACAACGCCCACCACAGCATTGCCAGCAGCAGGTTGCTGGCGCCGATGAAGAACAGCAGCCGGTGCGGCGCGCGCATCAGCATCGCAGGGGAGGGCAGGCGGGCCATGCAGCGAGTCTGCGCCCGGCTGGTGGCCGGGTCCTTGATCTTCGTCATGCCCAAGGAGGGAGGCAACCGCTTCGCTCGCCGGGCATGGCCCGGCGGACGGGCCGTGCAACGCAAACAAGAAACCCCGGCAGTGCCGGGGTTCTTCGTTCACAGTCGCCGATCGATCAGGCGGCGTTCTTCATCGTCGCCATGTCGATCACGAAGCGGTAGCGCACATCGTTCTTCGCCATGCGCTCCCAGGCTTCGTTGACGTTCTTGATGTCGATCATCTCGACATCGCTGACGATGCCGTGCTCGGCGCAGAAATCCATCATTTCCTGGGTTTCGGCCATGCCGCCGATCGCCGAGCCTGTCAGGTGCTTGCGGCCGAAGATCACGCTGCCGCCGGTCAGCGGCGGATCCAGTTCGGTCAGCACGCCGACCAGGCACATGGTGGCCTCGCGCTTGAGCAGGCCCATGTACGGGTTGGTGTCATGGCCAACCGGAATAGTGTTGAGCAGGAAGTCGAAGCTGCCGGCGTGCGCCTTCATCTGCGCGGCATCGCGCGAGACCAGCACTTCATCGGCGCCCAGGCGCTTGGCATCGGCACCCTTTTCCGGCGTGGTGGTGATCATCACCACGTGCGCGCCGAGGGCCTTGGCGAACTTCACGCCCATGTGGCCGAGGCCACCGAGGCCGATCACGCCGACCTTCTGGCCCGGGCCGACCTTCCAGTGGCGCAGCGGCGACCAGGTGGTGATGCCGGCGCACAGCAGCGGGGCGGCGGCCTTCAGGTCCAGCGTTTCGGACACCTTCACCACGAAGCGCTGCTCGACCACCACGTGGTCGGAATAGCCACCGTAGGTCGGCGCGCCGCTTTCGCGTTCACGGCCGTTGTAGGTCCAGGTCGCGCCTTCGGCGCAGTACTGCTCCAGGTCGTGCTCGCAGGCGTCGCAGTGGCGGCACGAGTCGACCATGCAGCCCACGCCGGCGTGGTCGCCCACCTTGAAGCGGGTGACGTTGCTGCCGACCTCGGTGACGCGGCCGATGATCTCGTGGCCCGGCACCATCGGGTAGATCGAGCCACCCCAGTCGTCGCGGGCCTGGTGCAGGTCGGAGTGGCAGATGCCGCTGTAGAGGATCTCGATACGTACATCGTCCGGGCCGACGGCGCGGCGTTCGAACTCGTAGGGGATCAGCGGGTCGGTATGTGAATGGGCGGCGTAACCACGGGCGAGGGACATGGGGAATCCTTGGCAGGGTTTGTCGAAAGGCGCTTTACAATACGCCCCGTACCCAGTGGCAAAAAGCCCGGATATCGGCATGATTCATCAAGTGAAACTGCACAATCATGGCCACTGACAATCTCTCCCACCTGGCCGCGTTCGCCGCAGTCGCCCGCCACCGCAGCTTCCGCCGTGCCGGCGCCGAGCTGGCGCTGTCGACCTCGGCGGTGAGTTATGCGATCCGCGCGCTGGAAGAACGGTTGGGGGTGGGCCTGTTCCATCGCACCACCCGCAGCGTGGCCCTGACCGAGGCCGGGCAGCGCCTGCTGGAGCGCCTGCAGCCGGCCTTGGGGCAGGTGCACGATGCGTTGGAGGAGATGAACCAGTTCCGTGCCGCACCGGCCGGCCTGCTGCGCATCAATGCCACCCGTGCGGCGGTGGCGACACAGCTGGGACCACGGCTGGCGCGCTTCCTGCACGCCCATCCCGACGTGCGGGTGGAGCTGACCGAGAACGACGGCCTGGTCGACATCGTCGCCGAGGGCTACGACGCCGGCGTGCGCCTGCACGAGTTCGTACCCGAGGACATGGTGGCAGTGCCGATGGGGCCACCACTGCGCGGGCTGATTGTCGGCTCGCCGGAGTATCTGCGGCGGCATCCTGCGCCACAGCATCCGCGCGATCTCGCTGCACACGAATGCATCCGCTTCCGCTTCGCCAGCGGGCATCTGTACAAGTGGCAGTTCGAGCGCGGTGGGCAGGCGCTGGAGATCGACGTGCCCGGACGGCTGACGCTGGGCGAGCAGGGCACTGTGGTCGGCGCGGTACTCGATGGCATCGGCCTGGCCTACGTGCTGGAAGACACCGCGCGGCCCTACATCGAATCGGGGCAGATGGTGGCGGTGCTGGAAGACTGGAGCGAACCGTTCGCCGGCTTCGCGCTGTACTACCCGAAGCAGCGGCAGATGCCCGGTGCGCTGCGTGCGTTCGTGGATATGCTGCGCGAGTGAATCGCGGTGGATGGTGCAGTGCCGTCCAATGACCGGCTCCAACGAGAGCTTTCCGGGTAGATCCACGCCATGCGTGGATGGCGTTCACCCGCTAGAGTGAGTCTTCTCAACAAAAGGACGTCATTGAGCATGCTCGCCGATCTCGAACAGGCTTCCGGCCAGACCTTCCCGCCGTTGTTCCGCCAGCTGGTGGAAGGCAACCGTTTCAGCTGGGGCGAGCAGGGCCCGAACTGGTACCGCACGGTGTTCCCGCAGGTGCAGCCGCAGCCGCCGGTACTGCTGTATGCCAACGACTATGAACCGATCGAGCCGAGCGAACTGCGCGCAGCGTGGGAAGATCTGACTACCGAAGATCATTACAACCCGCTGCGCGATGACCTGAAACTGCTGCCGTTCGCGCGCACCGGCGCGGGTGATCATTACTGTTTCTGGACCAATGCACCGGGTTCCAGCGATTCGCCGGTGCTGCTGGTCTGGCATGACGATGATCGCGCCGATCTGCTGGCCGCGAACTTCCAGGACTTCCTGTTCCGCAAGATGGCCGAAGCGGTGGTGGAGCTGGAGGAAGAGGAGTCGCTGCTTTCGGAGGGCGATATCGGAACCAATCTGCAGGCTTGGCTCGGTACCCATCGTGGCTGGCTGCGAGGGGACCAGGTAGCGGCGCTGGAGGCGTTGTATGCACGCGTGGATGACATCACTGCGGGTGAGATCAGTGACGAGGACGTGCAGCCGCTGCTGCAGCTGATCGCGTTCGACGGTATCGACAGCGAAATGCCCTACGTGCAGGCGTGACCTGATCCGAAGCGCTGCCGGTAGAACCTCGCCATGCGTGGATGCGGCCGGCTACGGCACCTGCAGTACGGGTGCCAACAATTCCAGGCAATCACGCAGATGCACCTCTACCGGCGCATCCTCGGCCACCACACCGATCACGCGTTCGCGCAGCGGCTCGGCCACGGCCATCGCCAGGATCAGCCGTGCCATGCACGCGGCATCTCCCTCGCGCAGCAGCCCGCGCTGCTGCTGACGCGCCAGCCAGTCGGCCAGCAGCGCACGGCCGCGTTCGATGCCATTGTCCAGATAGGCCTGCAGCAGCGCGTCCTTGCCGGGAAAGTCGGTGGCCAGCAGGCGGAATACCTGCACTGCCTGCGCCGACAGTGCCTGCGCGCACACCGCGTGCAGGATGGCCTGCAGCAACGGCATCACCTCGTCGGCGTCGTGCGCATCGCGCTGCAACTGCGGCGCGAAGCCGTCGGTCCACTCGCGCACGGCCAACCCGACCAGTTCCTCGCGGTTGCTGGCGTGGCGGTACACGGTCTTCTTCGCTACCCCGGCGTGCGCCGCCACCGCTTCGATGGTGGTGGCCTCGTAACCCTGTGCCAGCAGCAGCTCCAGCGTGGCCTGCAGCACGGCGTGGCGGACTTCGGCTTCCGGCCGCGCAGGGCGGCCGCGGCGGCGGATTGGTGAGGGTGGCTCGGGCAGGGTGGTGCTGTTCATTGCGCCCATCTTACCGCATTCGGATAATTGAGAAACGAAGAGCGTTTCCGTATTATCAGGTCTCCCGACATGCAGGAGACCCCGATGGATACCGCTGTGAACGCCCGCGCCTGGCTGGACCACCACGATCTGCTCGACCCGGCGCCGATGCGCTTGGAAACCGGCATCCAGCGCCGCGAAGATGGCACCCTGCTGGTGGCGGTGCGTACCGATCTGCACGGCTGCAAGGGCCGCATGCTGGACTGGTGGTTCACCTTCTTCGAGACCACCCAGCACATCCGCTGGTGGCATCCGGTCGATCATGTCGAGCATCGCGGCTGGGACGCGGCCTGGCAGCGCGGACGCAGCTACCACGGTGCCAGCATCCACGCGGTGGAATCGCTGGCCGATATTCCGCCGGTGGCGGCGCGTTTGAAGTTCCATGACCCGCGCACGTTGCTGGTGCCCGAGCGCCTGCAGGTGGCACAGGATGCAGGCGATGTATCGGCAGTGATCGCCGCGCGCATCGGCTTTGGCGACCACGTACGCCTGGATGCAAACGGTGATCCCTGCGACGGGCAGATGCTGCACGTGGCGCGCGATACGCCGTTTGGCTGTGTGCTGCGCAGCCGCTTCGTGCTCGGCCTGGACAGCACCGATCCGCACTGCGATGCCGGCGATGCGGTCGGCCTGGGCCTGCTCAAGCACTGCTACACGGAGTTCAGTTTCCTCTCGCGCCTGCTGCCGTCGCTGTACTACGGCGAGCGCGCCAACGGTGAAGTGGCGCCGTTGCCGTGGTGAACGATGCGCCGGTCACTCGGCCAGCGCGTCGTAGCCTTCGCCACTGAACTGGATCAGGCAGAAGCCGTGGCCGAACGGATCGGCCAGCACGGCGATGCGCCCCCAGCGACGCTCGCGCACGGACTGCTCAAGCGTCGCCCCGGCCGCAACCGCACGGACCAGTGCGGCTTCGATGTCATCCACCACCCAGTCCAGGTGCAGCGGCGTCCAATGGCGCTCGTAGTCGCGCACGTCGCCGTCTTCGGTGGCGGCGCTGCCGGCCTCGTTCTGCAGCAGGTACAGCGGCGTTGGCCCACCGAGCAGCTCCACGGCGCCCGGGCCTAGACGGCGCCCGATGCTCAGGCCGAAGGCTCGGATGTAGAAGTCCTCGGCAGCGGCAAGATCGGGGACATCGAGGTTGACGATGAACGATGCGGTGGGCGTATCCATGGGCAGATCCGGTGGATGCGGGTGGGCAGTGTACGCCCGCATCCACGCATCGCGTGGCTCTACTGCGCGCGCGGGTAGTCGAGGTAGCCTGCCTCGCCGCCACCGTAATAGGTATTGCGGTCGGGCGTGGCCAGCGCGATGTTGTGCTGCAGGCGTTCGACCAGATCCGGGTTGGCGATGAACGGCTGGCCGAATGCGGCCAGGTCGATGGTGCCGGCCTCGACCAGCTGCAGGGCGCGTTCGCGGGTCATGCCACCGGCCAGGATCAACGTGCCACCGTAGACCTGCTTGAACTGCTGCAGGAACGCCTCGCCCAGCACCGACTGCCCCGCCTGCAGGTTGTCGTTGAGATGCACATAGGCCAGCCCGCGCTTGCCCAGTTCCTCGGCCAGGTACAGATAGGTGGCCTCGTTGTCGGGGTAGTACGGCATGTCGAAGGTGAGGTTGTTCGGTGCCAGGCGCACGCCGATGCGGTGGGCGCCGATGCGCTGGGCCATCGCATCCACCGTCTCCAGGATCAATCGCGCGCGGTTCGGCAGCGAGCCGCCGTAGCGGTCGTCGCGCTGGTTGATGAGCGGGTTGAGGAACTGTTCGAACAGGTAGCCGTTGGCGGCATGCAGTTCGATGCCGTCGAAGCCGGCGGCAATGGCGTTGTCCGCCCCGCGTACGAAGTCGTCGATGATGCCGGGGATCTCCGCGGTCTCCAATGCACGTGCCGGGGTGGGATCGGCATGGCCGCGGCTGCCGTCGTCCAGGTACACGAACGAGGTGTTCTTCGGTGCGCTGGCCACCGGGCGGGTACCGGCGCTGACCGGTTGTCCACCCCCGGGCTGCAGCGAGGCATGCGACATGCGGCCGACGTGCCAGAGCTGGGCGAACATCGTGCCCTGCGCGGCATGCACCGCCTCGGTGACGAGCTTCCACCCGGCCACCTGTTCGGCCGACCAGATGCCCGGCACATCGATGTAGCCCTGGCCCTGCGGCGAGACCGGCGTGCCTTCGCTGATGATCAGGCCGGCGCTGGCACGCTGCCGGTAGTACTGCGCGGTGAGCTCATTGGCGACCGAGCCGGGGTTGCGGGCACGGGTCATCGGGGCCATCGCGATGCGGTTGCGCAGGGCGATGCCTGTCAGGTCGAACGGACGGAACAGGGCGGCGGTCATGTTGGTCATCTCGGTGCGGGGAAGAGCGCCAGCGGCGCGATGCACACAGGATGGAGTTGACATGCGGGCGCATAAAGCGCTTCGATCTCCCTTGGTGGGGGACTATTTGTCCCCAATGGGGTGCGAACGATGCTGCCGCTGGAATCCTTGAATGGCCTGGTGACGTTCGTCACGACCGCACGCTCGGGCAGCTTCACCGAGGCGGCAGACGCGCTGGGCATCTCGCGCTCGGCGGTGGGCAAGGCCATCGCCCGTCTGGAAGCGCGGCTGGGGGTGCGCCTGTTCCATCGCACTACGCGGCGCATCGCACTGACCACTGATGGCGAGGCGTACTACGCCTCCTGTGCGGCGGCGCTGGAAGAAATCTCCGCGGCCGAGGCCTGTCTGGGTTCGGCGGGCCTGCCCAGCGGGCGGCTGCGCATCGACATGCCGTCCTCGTTCGGGCGGCTGGTGGTGCTGCCGGTGCTGCTGCGGTTGTGCCGCCAGTATCCGGACCTGCAGTTGACGATGACCTTCACCGATCACTTCGTCGATCCGGTCGAAGAGGGCATCGACCTGCTGATCCGTTTCGGTGGGCTGCACCAGGCCGAGCACCTGGTCGCGCGCCGGTTGGGGCGCCAGCGCCTGGTCACCTGCGCATCGCCGGCGTACCTGCAGGCGCATGGCGTGCCGCGCACGGTGCAGGAACTGGCGCAGCACCGCAGCATCGTCGGCTTCCGCCACGGGCAACCGATCTGGTGGCGGATCGGCAGCGAGGAGGACGAGGGAACGTTCATTCCCAGTGCGCCCTATCAACTCAATGATGGCGACGCGGTGATCGAAGCGGCCATCGCCGGCCTCGGCATCTGCCAGATGCCCATTTCACTGGTGCGCCGCCATCTCGATTCCGGCGTGCAGCAATCGGTGCTGGACGAACACATGCAGCGGCACATCGACATCCATGCGCTGTGGCCACCGACGCGCCACCTGCGGCCGAAGGTGCGCTACGTGGTGGATGAGCTGACCCGGTTGGCGGAACAAGGTCTGTTTGATTGAGCGGGGCCCGTACACCGGGCCCCGCCTGTGGAAACGCTGCGCCAGGCCTACTTGAAGTTGTAGCGCAGGCTGGCCATGTAGCGACGGCCCAGTGCATCCAGTACATACGGGAACGGCCCGATGTCATCGCCCACGTTGATCACCGACAACGTCACGCGCGCGGCGTCGGTGATGCGGTAGGTGACGTTGGCGTCCCAGGTGGTCCAGCTGTCGCGGTAGAAGTACTGACGGCTTTCCGGGGTATCGGTCATCGTGTACTGGGCGCGGCTGGTGTAGTTGGAGGCCACGCCGTAGTTCCAGTTGCCGATGCGATGCTGGGCGGTCCAACGGAACTGGCGCTTGGGCTCGTTGAAGCTGCCCGCCTGTTCGACGAACGGCACGTCCCGGTTCGCGGCCTGGCCACGGTTCTTCGGCATGTAGCCGTAGAAGTCCAGGTCCAGTACGCCGAAGCGCGACAGGTCCCAACGGTAGCCGACTTCGGCGGTCCAGCCACGGAACATCAGCACCGGGCCGTTGCCATACTCGGTCTTGATGCTGGTAGCCACGCCGGTGTTCGGATCACGCGTCACCAGGCTGCAGAAGCGGTTGGCGTTGGGGACGTTGGCGGCGTTGAAGTCGGCAGTGTCGAAGCAACCGGTGATGATGTCGTTGGCGCTCAGCGACGTGATCACGTTGTTGATCTTGATGTCATACCAGTCGGCGGCGACGCGCAGGCCCGGGATCCATTCTGGGGCGAACACGATGCCGGCCGTCCACGACTTCGCCGTTTCGTTCTGCAGGCGGGTGCTGCCGTTGGTCGAACCCAGCGTATTGGTCGGCTGCTGGCGGAAAGTGTTCGGATCGGCACCCGGGTAGGCGGCGAAGAACGCCTGGCAGTTGCGGCGACGCACCGCCGGATTTGAGCCGCCGCTGATGTTGTCCAGCGAGCACACTTCCGGGATGTTGTAGTAGGCCGGCTGCTGGGTGGTGTAGAGCTCGGCGATGGAGGGCGCGCGTAGTGACTGGGTCTTGTTGCCGCGCAGCTGCAGGCCGGCGATCGGTTCGTACTGGATGCCGTAGGTGAACGCATTGAACGCGCCGGCGACGGAATTGTCGACGCGGCGGAACTTGGCGGTCAGGTCCAGGCGATGCAGGACCGGGATATCCCAGTCGGGATTGAACAGCGGTGCCAGCACTTCGGCGAACACTTCATTGGTGTGGTACTTGCCTTCCGCCGCCTGGGTCGGCACTGAACGGCCCTGGCCCAGGCGCTGGTACTCGCTGGGGGTGAAGGAGCCTTCTTCGCGGCGGTGTTCGAAGCCGGCCGCCGCGGACAGCTCGCCGCCGGGAAGATCGAACAGGCCGCCGGATACCGACGCATTGATGACGGTCTGGCGGGTCTGCGCCTTGGCCACGGTCCGGGTGGAGACATAGTCCAGGGCTTCGCGCGACGCCTGGTTCTCGCCGAACAGATTCAGCGGGCGGCAGTTCGCATCGGCCGTGGTGCCCGGGCGGGTGGCATCACAGATGATGCGCCCGCTGGCGTCGGTGGTGACGTTGATCGCATTGATGAAGTTCTGCTGGATCAGGCCGGTGCCGAGGTAGTCGAAGTCACCGCGGCCGTGGGTGACGCTGGCTTCCCAGTTGAAGCTGCGCTTTCCGACCTCGAAGAAGCCGTTCAGGCCGAGCACCGCACGGGTCAGGCGGGTTTCGGTGCTGGCGTTGTTCATCGACAGATCGCGCGAAGATCGCGACAGGCGGAACGAGGTGATGCCGTTGTCGGCGAGGATCTTGCGGGTTTCCGCACTGAGGAACGGATTGCTGGCGCTGAAGGTCAGTGCACCGCTGGCGGTACCGCCGCCGTCCAGGCGCGCATTGCCGAAGGACACCGCGTTGTAGACGTTCTGGTCGAGGGTTTCGCGGGCGGTCGCTTCGTATCGCGAAAGTTCGAAGAAACCGCGCACGTTGTCGGTGAAGTCGAAGCTGCCGGTGGAGAATACCGAGCGTCGTTCGAGGTCGGCGATCAGCGGCACCGTCTCGAACAGGTTCAGGCCGTCACCGCCGGAAGCGTTGCCGCCCGCGTAGCTGGTGCCGGGATTGAACTCGACCAGCTTGCCCTCGTTGTTGAACTGCCACAGTTTGTCTTTGTTCGGGCCGAAGCCAAGGATGTCGCCCAGGCCGTTGCGCGTGTAGCTGCCGGTTGCCGGCATCACCAGGCCACCGAAGGTCATGCTGGCAATGCGCCGGTTGCGGATCCAGACCTGGTCGGGGATACCATCGCGGGGCCCGGTGTTGAACGGAATGCTGCCGTCGATGCGGCCATCATTGGTCGGCCGGCGCAGGGGCTGGGCAGTGGCATTGGCCGCCGTGGGATTGGCCTGCAGGCTGTAGCCCTGGCGGTAGAAATCGCGTTGCAGCGCGTTCACCCCATCGGCGTTGTCCAGCTCGGCGGCAACCACGATGTGGCCACGGCCATCAGCGAAGTCGGTACCGAAGATGGCCGACCAGGAGTAGCGCTCGTTGTCGTTCTTGCTGGTCCTGCCGTAGCCCAGTTCGACTTCGGCACCCTCGAACCGGTCGCGCAGGATGATGTTGTTGACGCCGGAGATCGCATCCGAGCCATAGGTGGGGGCACCGCCAACGCTCAGGCTTTCAATGCGTTGCACCATGACGCTGGGAATGGCGTTCATGTCGACCTGGATGCCCGAGCCGCCGCCGGCTCCGAAGATGGTGGGCGGTGTAGAGGTGACGAAGCGGCGTCCATTGACCAGGGTCAGCAGGCGATTGCTGCCCAGCCCGAACTTGCTGGCGAAGTTGACGCCTGCACCGAAGCCGGCCTGGTCGCCGCGCGAACTGACGCCGGCACTGACCCCGGGAATCCGGGTCAGGGCATCGATGAGGTTGGTGTCGCCATAGTTCTCGATCGATTCACGGCTGACCACCGCGGCGGGCTCGAGCGTGTCGAAACCGGCGCGGTAGATGCGCGAGCCGGTGACGGTCATCCGGTCCAGCTGCACGGGGGTCTTGCTGCTGGCGGGCTCGGCCTTCTGTTCCTGCGTGGCGGCCTGCTGCGCCATGGCCGGTGCGGCGGCCACCAGCACCAATGCCGAACCCAGCGCGACAGACAAGCGACTGCGGGCGAACAACGGTCGGTACATGATTTCTCCCTGGTCACGCCAATGTGACTCAGGGGTAAACGCAGGGGCGAATGCGACACCCTACGTCATGAAAAAGTAACAAATGAATCTATTTATTGTTCATTCATATTCTGGGCTGATCTGTCCCTGGGGCATGCCTCGGCAGCACCAGATGGCTTCATTCGCCCCTCTGTGTATACTATCCCCCAGTATAGTTCCGAAGTGGCCCCGCCATGCCGCACTCCCCCGAAGAGAAGAAGAAGGTCCTGGCCCGCGTGCGCCGCATCCGCGGCCAGTGCGATGCGCTGGATCGCGCGCTGGAAGCCGGTGCCGACTGCGGGCCGGTGCTGCAGCAGATCGCCGCCATCCGTGGCGCGGTCAATGGCCTGATGTCCGAAGTGATGGAGGCCCATCTGCGCGAGGAGTTCGGGCAACCCGCTGCCTCAGACGAACAACGCGCCGAACGCGTGCGCGACATGAGCGCGTTGATCCGCTCGTACCTGAAATAAGCATCGGCGCCATATCGCGCCGATCGTCCTGCCATTCCCTTTCCGCCTGATCCTGGAGAAGCCACCATGAAGTCCCGTGCCGCCGTCGCCTTTGGTCCCGGCCAGCCGCTGCAGATCGTCGAGATCGACGTCGCCCCGCCGAAGAAGGGCGAGGTGCTGGTCAAGATCACCCACACCGGTGTCTGCCACACCGATGCCTTCACCCTGTCCGGCGATGATCCGGAAGGCCTGTTCCCGGTGGTGCTGGGCCATGAAGGCGCCGGCATCGTGGTGGAGGTCGGTGAGGGCGTGACCAGCGTCAAGCCCGGCGACCACGTGATTCCGCTGTACACCGCCGAGTGTGGCGAGTGCCTGTTCTGCAAGAGCGGCAAGACCAACCTGTGCGTGTCGGTGCGTGCCACCCAGGGCAAGGGCGTGATGCCCGACGGCACCAGCCGCTTCAGCTACAACGGCGAGCCGCTGTACCACTACATGGGTTGCTCGACCTTCAGCGAGTACACCGTGGTGGCCGAAGTCTCGCTGGCGAAGATCAATCCGGACGCGAACCCGGAGCACGTCTGCCTGCTCGGTTGTGGCGTCACCACCGGCATCGGCGCGGTGCACAACACCGCCAAGGTGCAGGAGGGCGACAGCGTGGCGGTGTTCGGCCTGGGTGGCATCGGCCTGGCGGTGATCCAGGGTGCGCGCCAGGCCAAGGCCGGCCGCATCATCGCGGTGGACACCAACCCGTCCAAGTTCGAACTGGCGCGCGAATTCGGCGCCACCGACTGCATCAACCCGAAGGACTACGACAAGCCGATCCAGCAGGTCATCGTCGAGATGACCACCTGGGGCGTGGACCACAGCTTCGAGTGCATCGGCAACGTCAACGTGATGCGCGCGGCGCTGGAATGCGCGCACCGTGGCTGGGGCCAGAGCGTGGTGATCGGCGTGGCCGGTTCGGGCCAGGAGATCTCCACCCGTCCGTTCCAGCTGGTGACCGGGCGCAAATGGATGGGCACTGCCTTCGGCGGCGTGAAGGGCCGCAGCCAGTTGCCGGGCATGGTGGAGGACGCGATGAAGGGCGATATCGAACTGGCACCGTTCGTCACCCACACCATGGACCTGGACAAGATCAACGAAGCCTTCGACCTGATGCACGAAGGCAAGTCGATCCGTTCGGTGGTCCACTACTGAGCCGCGTCATGGGCTGGCTGGATGCTCTGCGCCGGCCGCGTGCGGAAGACCCGCGCGCGGCCCTGGTGGCTCCGATCGAGCAGGCGTTGCGTGCGCTGGGCTGGGTAGTGGGGGAGGTGGGGCCACCGCGTGCGGTGACCTCGGCCTTCGGCAGCGACGATGGCATGCCGTTCGAGCAGTGGCTTGCGCAGGTATTCCTGCCGCGCCTTCATGAGGCGCGCGCAGCCGGACAGTGGCCGCCGCGCAGCGATGTGGCCGTGGCGGCCTGGCGCAATCTTGATGGCCAGCCTGGCGTCGAATCGTTGCTGCGCCTGCTGGCGCAGCTGGATGAACGGATCAACAAAGGCATCCACGCCGCGCGTGGATAAGCCGACCAAGGTCGGCATCTACCAGAAGCACGCGTGCGCTGACGCGCCGCGCAGGAGAGCACCATGGAACGCATTGAACACCGCGCCTGTTTCGGCGGATGGCAGGACGTCTACCGCCATCATTCCACCACGCTGGGCTGCGACATGCAGTTCGCCGTGTACCTGCCGCCGCAGGCGGAAACGCAGAAATTGCCGGTGCTTTACTGGCTGAGCGGGCTGACCTGCACCGAGCAGAACGTCATCACCAAGGCGGGCGCGCAGCGCTACGCGGCCGAGCATGGCGTGATCATCGTCGCGCCCGATACCAGCCCACGCGGCGATGACGTGGCCGATGCCGAGGGCTATGACCTGGGCAAGGGGGCGGGGTTCTACCTCAATGCCACCCGTGCACCGTGGGCGAAGCACTACCGCATGCACGACTACGTGGCGCAGGAACTGCCGGCACTGATCGAGGCGAATTTCCCGGTCACCGATGCGCGCGGCATCAGCGGCCACTCGATGGGCGGTCACGGTGCGCTGGTGATCGCGCTGCGCAACGCGGGGCGCTACCGCAGCGTGTCGGCGTTCTCGCCGATCGTTGCGCCCAGCCACGTGCCGTGGGGGCAGAAGGCCTTCCACGCCTACCTGGGCGACAACCCGGCGGACTGGGCGCAGTGGGATGCCAGCGAACTGGTCGCCGTGGCCACTGAGCGCCTGCCGTTGCTGGTCGACCAGGGCCAGGCGGACGAATTCCTGCAGACCCAGCTGCAACCGCAGCGCCTGCAGCAGGCCTGTGATGCCGCCGGCCATCCGCTGACCCTGCGCCTGCAGCCGGGCTACGACCACAGCTACTACTTCATCGCCAGTTTCATCGGCGAGCACATCGCCCACCACGCCCGCGCCCTGCACGGCTGACGGCTTTCCGGTTGTGCCGGCCGCTGGCCGGCAACCTGCAGCCCTGTGATTCCCCGGGATTGCCGGCCAGCGGCCGGCACTCCCATGGCGGGGCACGCGAAGTGTCGTATTTGCTGTATTGGATCACGTGGCCGTGGCGCGAGCGGGGCTATCGTGCGCCCATACGGCCTTGCGGATCGGGGGATGCATGCCGGTAGTGCTGGCGCTGCTGTATGTGCTCTGCCACGGCCTGGTCGTGGCCCTGTGGTCGGGTCCGGCCGGTGCGGGTTCCTTCGGGTTCCTCACGGGTGCCCCGTTGCTGGCGGCGGCGGCCTGCCTGTGGCGGGCGCGCCGCGACCGTGCCGCGCTCGGCTGGCGCGCCACCGCCCTGGCGCTGCTGCTCTGGGCGGGTGGCATGGCCGTCAACATGATCGATGCGCTCGGTGCCGGCCGTGCCGATGTCACGCCGCAGGCCAGCCTGTTCCTGTATGTGCTGTACGGCGTGCCGCTGGTGTTCATCCTGGCCCGTGCACGCCGCGAGCGGCTGAGCATCAGCCTGATCGACGCGGCGATGGCCGCGTTGCTGGGCGTGCTGTTCTTCGTGCATGCGCAGTCGTTCGCCGCGCGCGTCGACATCGACGACCACGCGTTGTCCAACATGCAGCGCATGTTCGATATCCAGAATCTGTGCATTGCCGGGTTTGCGGTGGTGCGCTGGCTGGTGGGAGACGTTCCGGAGCGGCGCAACTTCTTCCGCGCGCTGGCGATCTACGCGGTGGGCTACCTGATGGTGGCGTACTACATCAACCACTACACCTCGGAACAGTCCTTCGGTGCCTACAACGATCTGCTGATCGACCTGCCGTTCCTGCTGCTGGCGTTGCTGGCGATGAGCCAGGCGCCTGCGCCGACGTTCGTGATGCACCCGAGGCTGGGCAGAACGGTGCAGGCGGCGGGGCCGATGATCCTGCCATTGCTGCTGCTGGTGGTCGGTACCCTGGTGGTTGATCATGCGCGGCCGCTGGCGGTCACTGGCTTCGTGGTGGCAACGCTGGGCTTCGGCGTGCGCAGCATCCTGTTGCAGGTGGACCTGATGGAACGGCAGGCATCGCTGGACCAGCTCGCTCGGCAGGATGGCCTGACCGGTGTGGCCAACCGGCGTGAGTTCGATGCACTGCTGCTGGCGGAATGGAACCGTGCGCGGCGCAGCGGCACCGAGCTGGGCCTGCTGCTGGTGGATATCGACCACTTCAAGGCCTTCAACGACCGCCACGGACATCCGGCCGGGGACCGCTGCCTGCAGGCCGTGGCCACGGTCCTGAAGATCAGTGCCGGCCGTGCCGGTGACAGTGTTGCCCGTTACGGCGGCGAGGAATTTGCGGTGATCGTGCCCGGAAGCCCGCTGTCGGGCGTGCTGGCGCTGGCCGAGCGCCTGCGTGAGGCGGTGGCGGCGCTGCCACTGCCGGAAGGGTCGGTCAGTATCAGCATCGGCGTGGGCTACCTGCACCCGCCGGCTCTGGCCAGCGCGGATCAGTTGCTGGCGGATGCCGATGCCGGCCTGTACGCCGCCAAGCGTGCCGGTCGCAACCAGGTGATCCTGCATGCGCACGTGCTCGACGACGAAGGCAGTGCGCACGGCAGGATGGATTGCTGAGCGCGCCGGGTGCCCGGTCCCCGTGCGTGATTACGCACGGGCGGCGCGGCCGGGTCAGCGCTGCCGCAACCAGCCAGTGGGATCGAGCAGCCTCAGCCCGACCGGTGACAAAGAGCGCTGGCGCAACGGCAGGTTTGCCGCCTGCACGGCCATCGCACAGCGCGCCAGCTGCTGGCGCAACGGTGCCAGCGTGTCATCTTCGCGCGGGCGTGCATGCCGCCACTGGGCGATGCGCAGCAGGCAGACCAGCAGGTCCAGTTCGCTGGCCGCGATGAACGGTGAGCCAGCGGGCAGCAGGTCGATCGGGGCGGTGGGCGTGGCCAGCAGCGGCAGCAGGCCGACGAACGCGTCGCAGCCTTCGGGATCAATACCGAGGCTGCTCAGCTGGGCGAGTCCATCGGCCTGTTGATCAGGATCGTGCAGCTGGCGTATCGCCGCCAGCAGTGCCTGTTCGCCGCGGCCGAACTGGCGGCCGAAGGCGCGGTAGTTGACGCGGGTGGGAAACAACGGGGAACGGGAGGCCATGGTTGCTAGGGTTGTGGGTCGCGGGTTTCCACCAGCACGGGACAGGGCGCGTGGTCGATGGTCCATTGCCCGATCGAGGGTTCGAACAGGCGTTCCAGGCGGGACAGGTGGCGGTGGCCGATGACGATCAGGTCGCACTTCAGGCGCCGGGCCTGCTCGCTGATCACTTCGCCCGGGTCACCCGAGGGAATCTGCGCGATGGCGTCGACGCCGCGCTCGCGCAGCTCGGCCAGGGCTTCGGCCAGCACCGCTTCGGCCCGCGAGCGCTGGCGGGCGGCTTCCGGGTACTCGATGCGGTCGGCTTCGCTGGCATCGGCCGCCAGCGCGAATTCGGGGTCGAGCACGCACAGCAGGTGCAGGCGGCTGTGGGGGCCGGTGATGGCTGCGGCCAGGTCCAGCACGCGTGCGTGCTGGGGGCCACCGTCCAGGGCGACCAGCAGGGTATTGAACATGGATGTCTCCTTGGCAGGCCGGGGATGGTCGCCGATGTCACTGCGCGCACCCATGCCGTGCGCGGCAGTCAATGAATGCGTAAAACGCAATCGACTGTGGTTACAAGTGTCGTAGAGTCATCTGATTTACTGGAGACTGTCATGCCCCTGCCGGACCTGAACCTGTTGCTGGCACTGGACGTGCTGATTGACGAATGCAGCGTGGCCGCCGCCGCGCGGCGGATGAACCTGAGCGCGCCGGCGATGAGCCGTACCCTGGGCCGGATCCGCACCGCGCTGGGCGACCCGGTGCTGGTGCGTGCCGGCCGCGGTCTGGCCCCCACGCCCCGCGCGCTGCAGTTGCGTGAGCAGGTCCGCGATGTGATCGAGCAGGCCCACCGTGTGTTCAACGCCGGTCGCGAGATCGACCTGCGCACCCTGGAGCGCACCTTCAATGTCCGCGCCAATGATGTCTTCATCGGTGGATTCGGCGGACGCCTGCGTGAACTGTTCCGCCAGCAGGCGCCGCGCGCGGTGCTGCGCTTCGTGCCCGAGGGCGATACCGACGACGACGCGATGGCGCAGGGCCGGATCGACCTGTACATCAGCACCGCCGGCAAGCACGCGCCCGATACCAAGGTGCAGAACCTGTTCAGTACCTCGTTCATGGGCGCCGCGCGCGAAGATCATCCGTTGTTCGATGAGGAGATCAGCGCCGAGCGTTTTGCTGCCTGCGACCACATCGCGGTGTCGCGGCGGGGGCTGCCGCGTGGCCCGATCGATGACGACCTGGCCACGCTGGGCCTGCAGCGGCGGGTGGCGCTGATCAGCCCGACCTTCCACGGCGCGATCTTCGCTGCCGCCGAGTCGGACCTGATCCTGCCGCAGATGCCGAGCGTGATGCTGGAGCGGATCGTCAGCATGCGCCTGCCGCTGCGCCTGTTCCCGCTGCCGATCCCGGTGCGCACCGCCGCCATCGTCCAGGCCTGGCACCCGCGGCTGGACAACGATGCTGCGCATCAGTGGCTGCGGCGCTCGATCAAGACCATGTGCGAAAGCGCAGGGGAGGCTCCGCGCTGACACTTTCATGCGTGCGCTTGACGCACGCCTGGGATGCGGGCTGCGCCATTTTTCGCAGGGTACCAGCTCCCTAGACTGCGCTCCCCGGAGTTTCACTGAGCGCATTCCAATGACCCTCAACATGCCGTGCACTGCACGGATCGGTGCCCGGCGATGAGTACGCCGGCCGCCGCTGTCCCGGCCGCTGCTGCGCCCCGTCCTGCCGCCGCCCCCGGGCTCGACCGCCGCGTTCTGGTCGGCCTGTGTGGCGTGCTGCTGGCGGTGCTGGTGTCGGGCTTCAACGAGAACATCACCAAGGTCGCCCTGGCCGACATCCGCGGTGCGATGGGTTTCAGCGTCGATGACGGCAGCTGGATCGTCGCCCTCTACAGCGCGATGTCGGTCAGCGCGATGGCCTTCGCCCCGTGGTGTGCCGCCACCTTCTCGCTGCGCCGCTTCGCGCTGGCGATGATCGGTGGCTTCATGGTGCTGGGCGTGCTCTGCCCGCTTGCCCCGAACCTGCAGGTGTTCCTGCTGCTGCGCGCGCTGCAGGGGCTGTGTGGTGGTGCGCTGCCGCCGCTGCTGATGAGCGTGGCACTGCGCTTCCTGCCGCCGGGCATCAAGCTGTATGGCCTGGCGGGTTACGCGTTGACCGCTACCTTCGGCCCGAGCATGGGCACGCCGCTGGCCGCGTTCTGGGTCGAGCAGGTGGGCTGGCACTGGGCGTTCTGGCAGATCGTGCCGTACTGCCTGGCTGCCATGGCGATGGTCAGCTGGGGCCTGCCGCAGGACCCGCTGCGGCTGGAGCGTTTTGCCCAGTTCGATGGCGTGGGCCTGGCGCTGGGCCTGCCGGCGCTGGTGCTGCTGGTGCTGGGCCTGGTGCAGGGCCCGCGCCTGAACTGGTTCGACTCGCCGATGATCACCCTGATGATCGGTGGCGGCGCCGGCCTGATGGTGCTGTTCATGATCAATGAATGGTTCCACCCGCTGCCGTTCTTCAAGCTGCAGCTGCTGGCCAACCGCAACCTCAGCTACTCGCTGGTGACGCTGGGCGGCGTGCTGTTCGTGCTGCTGGCAGTGATCTCGATTCCCTCCGGTTTCCTGGCCAGCGTGCAGGGCTACCGGCCATTGCAGACCGCACCGATGCTGCTGTGGGTGGCGCTGCCACAGGTGATCGCACTGCCGTTGGTGGCGGCGTTGTTGAACATCCGCGCAGTGGATTGCCGCTGGGTGCAGGCCACCGGCCTGGCGATGCTGGCGCTGGCCTGCTGGC
Source organism: Stenotrophomonas sp. 71799_Sma (assembly GCF_056482505.1). Lineage (NCBI taxonomy): Bacteria > Pseudomonadati > Pseudomonadota > Gammaproteobacteria > Lysobacterales > Lysobacteraceae > Stenotrophomonas > Stenotrophomonas sp. 71799_Sma. Next base: position 4,126,282 of record NZ_CM151202.1, on the reverse strand, counting down.
TGGGCTCGCACCTGGATGTGGCCTGGATCCGCGACAACTTCCTGTGGGTACAGCTGCTGCAGGTATTCGCCCAGCCGATGGCGGTGTTGCCGCTGCTGATGCTGGCCACTGGCGGGCTGGCACCGCAGGACGGTCCGTTCGCCTCGGCGTGGTTCAACACGGTCAAGGGCTTTGCTGCCGTGCTCGCCAGCGGCGTGCTGGATGCCGTCGCCCAGGGCCGCCGTCATTTCCATTCCACCGTGCTGGTCGACCGCCTTGGCGAGCAGCCGTGGCTGGCCGAGGGCCCGCAGCTGGGCGCGCGCCTGCATGCGCAGGTGCAGGCGCTGACCTCGGCCGACCTGTACTGGGTGGTCGCGCTGGTGGCGCTGGCCTTCATTCCCCTCATTGCCTGGATGCCCACCCGCATCCATCCGCCACGTGCCGTGGCCTGAACCTTTCGCAGGAACCCCCTCATGACGATCAATCGAACCACTCTCAATACCGGCCTGGGCCTGGGCGTGCTGGCCCTGGCCATCGGTGCCTGGCTGCTGCTGCGCGACGGCGGTCACCAGACCACCAACAATGCCTATGTCGTTGCCGACTACACGCTGGTCGCGCCGAAGATTCCCGGCTTCGTCAGTGCCGTGGAAGTAGAGGACAACCAGTCGGTGAAGGCGGGCGACGTGCTTGCCCGCATCGACGACCGCGACTACCAGGTGGCCCTGCAGGCGGCCCGTGCCGACCTCGCCAACGCCCGTGCACAGCTGGCCAACGCGCAGGCCGCACTGGCCCAGCAGGACTCGCTGATTGAACAGGCCAGGGCCAGTGTCGATGTCAGCCGCTCCGAACTGACCCTGGCCAGCGCCGACCAGCAGCGTTACCGCGAACTGGCCCGTGACGGCGCCGGCACCGTGCAGAACGCACAGCAGGCGCAGTCGAAGCAGGCCGTGGCCAGTGCGCATCTGCAGCAGGGCCAGGCCGCGCTGTCGACCGCACGCCAGCGCACCGACATCCTCAGCGCTGGCGTGCAGGCCGCGCAGGCGGCGGTACAGCGTGCAGAAGCGGCGCAGGCGCGTGCCGAACTGGACCTGTCGCACACCGTGCTGCGCGCGCCGATCGACGGCATGGTCGGCCGTCGTGCGGTACGCGTGGGCGCCTACCTGACCCCGGGTACGCCGGTGGCTGCGGTGGTACCGCTGAAGCGCGCCTTCGTGGTCGCCAACTTCCAGGAAACGCAGATGACCCGCATGCAGGCCGGCCAACAGGTCGAGCTGAAGGTGGACGTGTTCCCGGGCAAGCCGCTGCGCGGGCACATCGACAGCATCGCACCGGCCACCGGCGTCACCTTCGCCGCCGTCGCACCGGAAAACGCCACCGGCAACTTCACCAAGGTGGTGCAGCGCATTCCCGTCAAGATCGTGCTGGAACCCGGCCAGCCACTGCTGGACCAGCTGCGTGCCGGCATGTCGGTGGAAGCCAGTGTTGACCTGGGCAGCCGCGCCCGCGCGCAGAGCGTGCAGCACAGTCCGGGCCACAAGAGCGGGGAGGGTGCATGAGCGCAGTCACCCTGTTCCGCACCTTCGTTGCGGCCAGCCTGTGCACGGCCCTGGCTGCTTGCACGATGGGTCCGGACTTCGTACGCCCGCAGGCGGAACTGCCCAGCCACTGGCAGGGTGAGGCGGTCGCCGGCAACGCCATCGACCAGGACGCGGCCTGGTGGGCCGGCTTCGACGATCCACTGCTGGGGCAGCTTGCCGGCCAGGTGCTCGCGGCCAACCTGGACCTGCAGCTGGCCGCCAACCGCGTGCAGCAGAGCCGCGCCGCACGTGGCATCACCGCCGCCGATCGCCTGCCCAGCGTCAGCGCGAGCGCCAGTGGCGTGCGTGCACGCAACAGCGAGGTGGGCCTGAATGATCCGTCCGGCAACGGCGGCCGTGATGACTACGGGCTGTTCCAGGCCGGCATCGGCCTGAGCTGGGAACTGGATCTGTGGGGGCGTGTGCGCCGCCAGGTGGAAGCGGCCGACGCACGCGTGCAGATGGCCGAGGAGGATGCACACGCGGTGCGCATCGCGCTGCTGGCGGAAACCGCGCGTGATTACCTGCAGCTGCGCGCGACGCGGCAGCTGCTGGCGATCACCGAGGACAACCTCAGCATCGCCCTCGACATGAAGCGCCTGACCGAGGCACGCCAGCAACAGGGCGTGGCCAGCACGCTGCAGGTGTCCAGCGCGTCCGCGCAGGTGGCATCGCTGCAGGCACGCATCGCGCCGCTGCGGCATCGCGAATCGCAGCTGCGCAATGCGCTGGCGTTCCTGTTGGCGCAGCCGCCGCAGGCGCTGGACGCGCAGCTGCAGGATGCACGCCGTGACTGGCCGGCGTTGCCGGCGGTGGCGGTGGGGCTGCCCAGTGAACTGGCCGAGCGTCGCCCGGACATCCGTCGTGCCGAAGCGGCACTGCATGCGGCAACGGCCGGCATCGGCGTGGCCAAGGCCAGTTTCCTGCCGCGCATCACCTTGAATGGCGACGCTGGGTTCCAGGCCAAGCAGCTGGATGATCTGGATGGCTGGAACGCGCACCGCTTCAGCATCGGGCCGTCCATCAGCGTACCGATCTTCCAGGGCGGGCGGCTGAAGGCCAACCTCGCGCTGAGCAGGCTGCAGCAGCAACAGTCGGCGCTGCAGTTCCGCCGTACCGTGCTGCAGGCCTGGCACGAAGTGGACGACGCCATCGATGGCTATGCCGCCGAGCAGCAGCGCACGGTGCAGCTGCATGTGGCGGTGGACGAGAGCGAGAGCGCACTGGGCGCGGCGCGCCGGCAGTACCAGGCTGGCGTGGTCGACATGCTGGATGTGCTGACCACCCAGCGCATCGCGCTGGACAACCAGGCTGCGCTGGCCAACAGCCAGGCCACGGCTGCGATCGCGCGGGTGGAGCTGTACCGCGCGCTGGGCGGTGGTTGGTAGGGAAATGGAACCGCCGGGCCATGCCCGGCGGTTCGTCGGTAGTTGCCAACCTTGGTTGGCGATTTTCCCGGAAGCGCCAACCAAGGTTGGCGTCGACCAGAGCACGGCCTTGGGCGGGGGCTGGTAGGAAATCGTCGGGGTAGTGCCGGCCGCTGGCCGGCACCTCCATCGATGTTGCGGTTGCCGGCCAGCGGCCGGCACTACCAGGGCATGGCCTCAACGCACGTCGCGCAGTTCCCAATGGTGGCCTGCCAGAAGGCGCAGGCGCTGCTTGAACACGTCACTGTCGATGCGGGTGGTGGCCACCAGGTTGATGCGCAGGTCCTTCTGCTCGCCGGTCACGGTGGCATCCGGGTCGGTCACGCCCCACTGCGGTTCCACCGCGTCCGGGTCAGGCTGCTTGGCCTTCCAGCGCTCGAACAGGCTGCCATTGCGCAGCGCATCCTGCAGCTCTTCGGCGAAACCGGCGGCGCCCTGCGAATGGAAGGACAGGTCAGGGTCATTGCCGCGGGCCTTGGACGGGTCGGGCAGGCTGATGTGGTACTGCGCAGGCATGGAGTTCTCCTTGAAGTGCGGGAAGACTGGCACAACCGCGGTGGAATCGATGTGCAGATCCGCGCCGCGTCGGGGCCTCACTCGAACCGATGCGGCCCATCGGCGAAGCCCACGGTGACTGCGCCCTTGCCGACGTTGACCATGCCGGTCAGGCTCATCACCGATTCGTACACGGTCACGCCATGGGTGGCGCAGACCTCTTTCAGCTGTGCATAGCCGGGCAGGGTGCGCAGCTCTTCCAGCTCACCGCCGTAGCTGACGCACACCGTCGGTGTCATCAGCCCGGCGCGTACGCGCTGGCCAACTACCGCGAACAACTTCTGCACGGCGTTGTCGAAGCCCTTGATCTTGGCCACCGGTCCGGTCTCGCCGCGGTAACCGTGCAGCACCGGCTTGATGTCCAGCGCACTGCCCAGTGCGGCGCTGAGCAGGCCGACACTGCGGTCGCCCTTGTGCCGCGCACGCGCGCGCATGTAGTACAGGTCACGGGTGACCATGTAGCCGTGCACGTTGCTGGCCAGCTCCTCCAGCCGCTCGCGGATCTGCTGCACGCTGGCGTTGCTGTCGCGCAGGCGCACCGCTTCCACTGCGGTCACCGCCTGCGCGGCGAACAGGTTCTGGGTGTCGAGCACGCGCAGCGCGAACGGCGAGTTGTAGCCCGCTGCCTGCCGCACCGGCTTGTAGTCGTTGAGGATGGCGAAACTGGCCTGCAGCGCGTTGTCATGGATCGGGCTGCGGGTCTTGGTGATGGTCATGCAGAACACGTGGTCGTAATCGATCACCAGCTGCTGCAGGAACAGGTCGCGGATCTGGTTGACGCTGAAGGGGATGGTTTCCGCTTCAGCACCGTGTTCGGCCACGTGCGCGTGCAGAAAGCTCAGTGTGGCCTGTTCATCGCGATGATCGGCCAGCACCGCTTCGCCGATGCGTACGGTGATCGGCAGCAGCACGATGTTGTGGGTGGCGATGAAGTCCGGCGGCAGGTCGCAGGCCGAGTCGACGACGATTCCGATGCGCATCCGCGGCTCCCCCTCCAGGGCGGTTGTAGGTTCGGAAACGTGAAATCTATCTCAAATCCCAGCCAGGCGCGCGAGGGAAACGCGCCACGCCCTGTTCAGCGACTGCGCTGCACCGCCACCGGCAGGGTGGCCAGGCGCAGCCATTCGGGCTGCCGCAGCAGGCCCGGATCGGCCAGCACCGCCGCCATCAGAGGGTGCGCGTCGTTGCCCCAGAACAGCTCCTCATCGATAGCCAGGGTCGGCACACCGAACACCCCGGCGCCAATTGCGGCCTCGGTGTTACGGCGCAGCTGCTCCTTCACCGCCGGGTCGGCGATGGCGCTGGCGACATCGTCAATACCCAGCTGTGCGGCCGGTTCGCGCAGGGCGTCAGGGCTGTCGGCCGCGTTGCCGTCGCGCCAGATCCAGTCGAACAGGACGTCCACCGCCTGCACGCTGGCACCGGCGGCCAGGCACAGGCGCAGGGCGGGCAGCGGGTTGAACGGATGGCCGGGCGGGAATCGCAGCGGTGTGCCCTCGGCCTGCGCGGTCCACAACAGCTGGCGGTAGATGAAGCGGCGCTTGGCCGGAATCTCGGCCGGCCCTAGGTTGCCCAGGTGATGCAGCACCGCACCGAAGGCAATTGGCACGGTCTGGATCTGCGCGAACTGCGGCAGCTGCTTCAGCTTCTGCCAGTGCAGGTAGGAGTAGGGCGAGATGAGGTCGAAGTACCAGCGCAGTGTCGCCATCGGTGTGTCCTCGTGTGCGGTCAGGGCTGCGCGTTGCGCTGCAGGTAGCGGTCACGCAGTTCGGTCTGGCGTGAGCGCATCGGCATCGCACGGCCGCCCAGCCAGACCTGCTCGGCATAGTGCGCCACGTCCAGCGGATCGCCCTCCCACAGCACCAGGTCGGCGCGCTTGCCGGGTTCGATGCTGCCGATCTGGTCGGCCACCCCGAACGCCTGTGCAGGCACCCGGGTCAGCCCAGCCAGGCCATCGATCCACGGCAGGCCGTTGGCCACCGCGTTGCCGGCCAGCTGGCGCATCTTGCGCGCGTTGTGGGTGGCGTCGCCGCGCTGCACGAACGACACCGGCACGCCGGCACGCTGCAGGCGCGCGGCGTTTTCCAGGGTGGCGCCGATCTGGTCGAAGCTGGCCGGCAGGTTGGCCAGCACGTCAACGAACACCGGCACCTGTGCGGCGGCCAGCTCCGGCGCGACCTGCCAGGCTTCGCTGGCACCGGCGATGGCGATCTTCACCTTTTCGCGGGTGGCCCAGCGCAGCAGCTGGCGGATATCGGCGGCGCGATCCACCTCCACCACGATGCGGCCCTGGCCGGCCAGGTAGCGACTGAGCGTGCGGCGTCCGGCTGGCGTCAGCAGCGCGTGCGGCGAGTCCGCAGCCACCTGTCCGCGTGCTTCGTCGATCATCTGCTGCAACAGCATCCATTGCGCGGCGCGCGAATGCCCGGTCAGTTCGGAGGCTGCCGCGCCGATGCGCAGGAACAGGGCACGCGGGCCGATCGGATCGGTGCTGCCATCGAGCCGCATCACGCCGCCCTGGCCGGCCACGAAACCACCGCCGGTGGCAGCGCCCAGCGCGGTGAAGCCGATGCCTTCCAGGCGCGTGACCGGAATCAGCACTGAGGCCGGGTTGTAGGCGAGGGTGACGTCGAATTCCGGCCGCAGTGGCTGCTCACCGAGCTTCAGCGAACTGTCCACCGTGCTCGATTCACCGGAAACTTCTTCGATACCGGTCTCGGTGATGCCACCGAACAGTGCCGGTGTCAGGGGACGGCCATTGGCCTCGACCACGCTGGCGCCGGCCGGCGCCGACAGGCCGTTGCCCACCGCGCGGATGATGCCGCCCTGCACCAGCACATCGGCGTTCTGCAGGCTGCCACGCGTGCTGGCCGTATGCACGGTCGCGTTGCGCACCAGCAGGTCCTGCGCCGAGGCTGCGGTTGTCATCAACAACAGCGCAACCAAGGTAGCGCCGGGCCATGCCCGGCGACGCTTGTTCAACACGCCCATCAGCGCACCTCCTGGCCAAGCTGGAAATCGGAACGCGGCGTCGCTGCCGGTGCACTGCGGTCGTACAACCTGCGGCCATCAATGAAGACCTGCTCGGCCAGCGCGTACGAGCTGAAGGGATTGCCGTTCCAGACCACCACATCGGCCATCTTGCCGGCCTCCAGGGTGCCGGTCTGGCCTTCAATGCCCAGTGCCTTGGCGGCGTTGGCGGTCATCCAGGTGATGGCGTGTTCGGGCGTGATCTCCGGCATGCGCGCGCGGCGCGCGGACGCCATCACCTTGGCCGCTTCCTGGTTCAGGCGCTGGATGCCTTCGGGTGAGTCGGAGTGGACGATGGCGCAGCTGTTCTTCGGCCGGTCGACCAGCGCGATGTTCTCCGGGATACCGTCGAAGGCTTCCATCTTGAAGCCCCACCAGTCGGCCCACAGCGCACCGCAGACGCCGTCGGCGGCCAGCCGGTCGGCCAGCTTGTAGGCCTCCACGCCGTGGTGGAAGGCGGCTACCTTGAAGCCGAATTCCTTGGCCAGATCGAGCATGGTGGCCATCTCGTCGGCGCGGTAGCAGTGGATGTGCACGCGGATGTCGCCTTCGATCGCACCGGCCAGCGTGTCCAGCTTGAGATCGCGCTTGCCGCCGGCATCACCGGCGCTGTCGCCCTTGTCGCTGCCGAACCAACCCTTGCGCTTGGCCGGCTTCGGCTTGTTCTTGGCGATGTAGTCGGCGGCATCGATGAAGGCGGCGCGGTAGCCGGCCACGTTGCCCATGCGCGTGGCTGGGGTCACGCCCTTGCCTTCGCCATAGACGCGCTTGGGGTTCTCGCCGCAGGCCATCTTCAGGCCCCACGGTGCACCGGGGAACTTCATCGCCTGGTAGGTCACCGCGGGTACGTTCTTGAGGGTCACGCCGCGGCCACCCACCAGGTTGGCCGAGCCCGGCAGCACCTGCATGCTGGTCACACCGCCGGCCAGTGCGGTGGCGAAGCCCGGGTCCTGCGGCCACACCGAGTGCTCGGCCCAGACGTTGGCGGTGACCGGTGCGGTCATCTCGTTGCCGTCGCTGTGCGCGCCGACGCCGGGGCTGGGGTACACGCCCAGGTGCGAGTGCACGTCGATCAGGCCAGGGGTGACCCACTTGCCCTGCGCATCGATGCGGGTGACACCGGCATCGGCCTGCAGCTGGCGGCCAACGGCGACGATGCGGCCTTCGCGCAGCAGCACGTCGGCATTGTCCAGGCGCTGGCCGGTGCCGGTCAGCACGGTGGCGTTCTGGATCAGCACCGGCGCATCGGGATGCGCCTGGTAGGTGCTGGGGTAGGGATCGGCGACGAAGCGCGAGGCGCCCACCGCCGGAGCCGTGCTCAATGAAAGCAGTGCCAGGGCTACCCCGGCGCGCAACAACGTCGATGCCATGCAGTTCCCCTTGCAGCTGGTCCAACCGTCGACGCTAGCCCGGAGGCGGCGGGCTTGCCAAGTGACCTTCTTCACAGGCCTGTCGACGGTGGCTCGACGGCACCGGCCGGGTGGCTGAAAATACCCGGTCCCCCGCCGTACCGGACTGCCCATGAAGAGCAAGCAGGAAATCGTCGACAACTGGCTGCCGCGCTATACCGGCGTACCGCTGGACCAGTTCGGCCAGCACATTCTGCTGACCAACTTCGGCGGCTACCTGCATACGTTCTCCGAGCTGACCGGCGCGCCGGTCATCGGCCTGGACCGGCCGATGGCCAGTGCCACCATCGATGGCATCACCATGATCAACTTCGGCATGGGCAGTCCCAATGCCGCGATCATCATGGACCTGCTGTCGGCGGTGATGCCCAAGGCGGTGCTGTTCCTGGGCAAGTGCGGTGGTCTCAAGCGCAAGAACCAGCTGGGCGACCTGGTGCTGCCGATCGCGGCGATCCGCGGCGAGGGTACCTCGGGCGACTACCTGCCGCCGGAAGTACCGGCGCTGCCGGCCTTCGCGCTGCAGCGTGCGGTTTCGACCATGATCCGCGACCTCGGCCACGATTACTGGACCGGCACCGTCTACACCACCAACCGCCGGGTCTGGGAGCACGACGAGGCCTTCAAGGAGCGGCTGCGGGCGATGCGCTGCATGGCCATCGACATGGAAACGGCCACGGTGTTCGCCGCCGGCTTCGCCAACCACATCCCCAGCGGCGCGCTGCTGCTGGTTTCGGACCAGCCGATGATCCCGGACGGGGTCAAGACCGAGGCCTCCGATGCCAAGGTCAGCTCCCAGTTCGTGGAAAACCATATCCAGATCGGCATCGAGGCGCTTAAGCTTATCCGGCGCAACGGCAAGTCGGTCCGCCACCTGCGCTTCGACGAATGATGATGAAGGCCGGGCGCGGGGCGTCCGGGCCTGGGAGTAGGTAATGGACGTTGCCGCGCAAGTGGTGGAATTCTGGAAGGAGGCGGGCCCTGCGAAGTGGTTCGCCCGCGACGACGCGTTCGACGCGCAGTTCCGCCAGTTGTTTCTGGATGAGCATTTCGCCGCCGCTTCGCGCGGGCGCGAGCATTGGCTGGGCAGTGCCGAAGGGGCGCTGGCCCTGATGCTGCTGCTGGACCAGTTCCCGCGCAACTGCTTCCGGGGCACTGCCCATTCCTACGCCACCGATGGCCTGGCCCGGCACTACGCCATGCGTGCCATCGAGGAAGGCCTGGACCTGCAGCTGGTGCCGAAGCTGCGCGCCTTCATCTACCTGCCGTTCGAGCACTCCGAGGATCCGCTGGACCAGGACCGCTCGGTGGCGATGTTCGACGTGCTGGGTGACAAGGAATACCTGCAGTACGCCGAACTGCACCGCGACATCATCCGCCGTTTCGGGCGCTTCCCGCATCGCAACGCCGTGCTGGGCCGCATCCCCACGCCGGAAGAACTGGATTACCTGGCCGAAGGCGGGTTCGCCGGCTAAGAAAAAGGGGACGGAGGGGATTAAGTCGTTTATGGCAAAAACGACTTAATCCCCTCCGTCCCCTTTTTCAGTGCCGATCAGTACTTCGGCACGCCGTTGTCCACGTCTTCCGACCAGGCGTTGATGCCGCCGGTGACGTTGAACACCTTGGTGAAGCCGAGGGCGCGGAACTGCTCGGCGGCCTGCGCGCTGCGGCCACCGTGGTGGCACATGAAGGCCAGTGCGGTGTCCTTCGGCAGGGCTTCCAGCGCGGCGCGGCCGTTGCCGTCGAAGCTCTTGAACGGTACGCCGACGGCTGCGATGGCGCGCTCGTCGGCCGGGCGCACGTCCACCAGGGTGATGTTGCCGGCGCGCACCAGGTCGTCGGCATCGCGCACGCTGATTTCCTGTACCGGCTTCGGCGCGTTCGGGTTGTCGATGGCCAGGCCCTTGCCGCGGATGTCGTCCACCCAGTCGATGGTGATGCCGTTGGCGCGACGCGCGCTGGCCAGGTCGAACTGCACGCGCAGGCCGTTGGACTCGGCGGCAATCGCGCCTTCGTCGTGCGGGGCCAGCTGGAAGTTCGGCTGGAAACCGGCGTCGATGGACAGCTGCAGGGCCGCGCCCGGGGCATCGGCCAGCGCGCCCTTGAGCATTTCCACGGCTGCCGGGGTGACGGTGATGCTCGGCGGGGTACGGTCCGGCGCAGCCAGGCCCAGCACGCTGCTCAGCTCGCCGCTGGCGGCCATCTGCAGCACGATGTCGCTGCCGCCGACCAGTTCGCCGTCGATGTACAGCTGCGGGATGGTCGGCCAGTCGCCGTAGGCCTTGATGCCTTCACGGATTTCCTGGTCGGCCAGCACGTTGACGTGGGCGAACTCGACGCCGAGGTCCTGCAGGGCGCCCACGGCCTTGGCCGAGAAACCGCACTGCGGCATCGACGGCTGGCCCTTCATGAACAGCACGACGCGGTTGGCGTTGAGGATGGATTCGATGCGCGAACGCAGGGCGGGATCGAGGGACATGGACGTCGGGGTTCCGGGAATTCGAATCATCAATTCTAACCCCCATGGCATCATGGGGGATGAGCAACGCAGGAACATTGCATCGCATCCCGCCCCGCCCCTGGCGCTGGCTGCCCTGGCTGGTGGCGTCGCAGCTGGCCGTGATCCTGGTCTGGGCCCTGGCCGGCTGGCAGTGGGGGCTGCCGCTGATGGTGGCCAGCCATGCGCTGTTCATGGTGCCGGTGTTCCTGCCCAACAGCCGCTTCTATGCGCCGGTGCTGAGCCGACTGCCGGAGGCCGGCAACACGGTATGGCTGACCATCGATGACGGTCCTGGCCCGGAAACCCGCGCCATGCTCGACCTGCTGGACCGCCACCAGGCGCGCGCCACCTTCTTCCTGGTGGGCGAACGTGCGCTGGCGCAGCCGGAACTGGTCGCCGAGATCCTGCGCCGTGGCCATGACCTGGGCAATCACAGCCACAGCCATCCGCAGGCGCGCTTCTGGCGGCTGGGCCCGGCGGCGATGCGCGCCGAGATCGAGGGCTGCCAGCATGCCCTGCAGGCGGTAAGCGGCCAGCCGGTGCGCTGGTACCGCTCGGTGGTGGGCATGACCAATCCGTTCGTGGCGCCGGTGCTGCAGCGGTTGGGGCTGGTCCGGGTAGGCTGGAGCGCGCGCGGCTACGACGGCGTCGGCTGCACGCCGGACGGCGTGCTGGCACGGTTGCTGCCGGATCTGCGCCCGGGCGCGATCGTGCTGCTGCACGAAGGTGCCGCCCATGGGCATAACCTGGTGATCATCGAGCGCGTGCTGCAGGCACTGCACGAGCGCGGGCTGAAGGCGCAGCTGCCGGCCGGATAACCGGTAGCGCCGGGCCACGCCCGGCGAGCGCAGCGGCATGGATGGAATCCGCCGGGCATGGCCCCGCGCTACCGGATGCGGTGCGCCACCAGCAGCCAGCTGTTGAACGGGGTACGCCCGTGCAGCGGCCGGGGCGACGTCACCTGCAATCCGGCCTCGATCAATGTCGCCTGCAACACCTGCGGATCGGGATAGTGGCGCGGTCGTGTGCCCATCCAGCCGATCAGCCAGGCCAGCCGGTCGGCGACCCGCGTGGTGCGGTCGCGGCCATCGCCGGTGGCCAGCGGTGTACGCAGCAACAGGCAGCCGCCGTGGGCCACCTGTGCGCTGGCCGCGCGCAGCAGGGCCTGCTGTGGGCCCGCGTCCAGATACTGAAGCACGTCCAGCAGCAGGACGTGCCCGGATTGGGCCGGCAGCGGCGCCTGCACATCCACGCAGTCGAAGCGCACGTCCTGCAGGTCGGCGGCAGCACGTTGCGCGCGGGTGATCTTGCCGGCATCCACGTCCACGCCCAGGTAATGCTGGGTACCGCCGCGCTGGCGCAGCACATGGGCGAACAGGCCCAGCCCGCAGCCCAGGTCCAGCACAGGCTGCCCATCGTCAGGCAGATGCTGCAGCACGCCGTCGTACAGCGGATCGCTGCCGAGCTTGCCGCGGGTGTAGTAGTAGTCGCGGCGGCTGCCCCAGGCCTGCGCTGGCCGGAATGCTTCTGCGATCAAGCGGGCCTGCGGGGCGGTCAGGGGCGTGCAGGGCAGGGGCGGGCCGTTCCGTGGCGTGCCGTCCATCGCCTCAGTCCGTGCCGCCAAGCAGATGCGCGGCCACCGGCAGAGCGCGCGCGCTCCACAGCGCATACATCCGCGCTGAAGGATGCAGGCCGTCCTCGGCAAACATCGTCGGGTCTTCGCCCTGCGCGCGGCTGATATCGGTGATGTCGACGAAGGCCACGCCCTGCTGGGTGCTGATCACCTCGGCAGCCGCGTTGAACTCGTCGGTCTCGATCTCGATGGCGGCCAGGTCGCGGCCACTGCCGGCGCCGAACGGGGTCGCACCCCAATCGGGGAAGGACAGCACCAGCACGCGGCCGGCGTCACCGCCAGCGAAGCCGATCGCCCGCTGCAGCAGCGCCTGGAACTGGCTGCGGTATTCGTCCAGCGGACGCCCGCGGTACTGGTTGTTGACGCCGATCAGCAGGCTGACGAAATCGAACGGCCCCTGCGGCGCGGCCGCATCGATGCCTGTATCAAGTTCGTCGGTGGTCCAGCCGGTGGTCGCAATGGTCTGCGGATCGGACAGCTCAGTGCCCTGTGCACGCAGCGCGGCAGCCAGCTGGTGCGGCCAGCGGCCTTCGACTGCAACCGCTTCACCGATGGTGTACGAATCGCCCAGCGCCAGGTAGGACAGGGTCACAGGTCAGGCCACCGAACGGCGCGGCTTCAGCGGCACGACCTTGGTCGCGTCCTCGGCACGGCGGGCCAGGGCACGGTCAATGCGCGCGAATACATCGCGCATCACCGAGGCTTCCGGCATCAGGGTCACGCGGAAATGGTGGCGGTAGGGCACGTTGAAGCTCGAGCCCGGCACCACCAGCACGCCCTCGTTGTTCATCAGGTCCAGCGCGAAGTTGTGGTCGTCGAAGCCCTTTGCCGCAGCGCCTACCACGGCCGGGAACGCGTACAGCGCACCGGAGGGAGCGACCAGCGACAGGTGCTCGCTGGCTTCGCAGGCTTCGATCACCGCACGGCGGGTTTCGTACAGGCGGCCGCCCGGCGTGCACAGCTCGGAAATGGTGTCCGGGCCGTTCACCGCGGCCTCGATGGCGTACTGGCCCGGCACGTTGGCGCACAGGCGCAGCGCACCGAGCAGGTCCAGCGCCGCGCGGAAGTCACCCAGGCGGGCATCGTCGCCGCTGAGGTGGGCCCAGCCCACGCGCCAGCCGCAGGCGCGGTGCACCTTGCTCAGGCCGCTGAAGGTCAGGCACGGATGATCACCGGCCAGCGGCGCGACCGGCTGGAACACCGCGTCGTCGTACAGGATCTGGTCGTAGATCTCATCAACCAGCAACAGCAGGTTGTGGCGGCGCGCGATCTCGACCACGCGCTCCAGCAGTTCGCGCGGGTAGCTTGCGCCGCTGGGGTTGTTCGGGTTGATCAGCACGATGGCGCGGGTGCGCGAGGACACCAGTGTCTCGATCTCGCTCGGGTCCGGCTGGAAGCCGTTCTCCGGTGCGCAGCGGTAGTACACCGGGCGGCCATCGTTGAGGATGGTCGAGGCCGACCACAGCGGGTAGTCGGGCGAGGGCACCAGCACTTCGTCGCCGGGATTGAGCAGCGCACGCAGCGACAGGTCGATCAGTTCGCTGACGCCATTGCCGAGGAAGACGCGGTCCGGGTGCGCATCGGGCGCGCCACGGCGGGCGTAGTAGCTGGCGATGGCTTCACGCGCGACCGGCAGGCCCTGCTGGTGCGTGTAGGGGTCGGTGCGGCCCATGTCGTCGGCGATCGCACGCTGAAGGTGCTCCGGCGCGCGGAAACCGAAGGCGCCGGGATTGCCGATGTTGAGCTTGATCAGCTTGCGGCCCTGCGCCTCCAGCTCCCGGGCTCGCCGCGCCAGTTCTCCGCGGATTTCGTAGCGCACTTCGGAAAGGCGCTCGCGGATGGCCAGGGGCTTGGGCGAGTTGGTGGACATGGGAGCTGGGCCGTCAAAAGGCATGGGGCTTCCATCCTACCGGAATTGCTGCAATGCATGGCAAGGGCTCCGGGCCCGTCATTGCTGGGCTGGCAGGGCGCCGGCACAGGTAGAATGGCGGCGATGACCCAGACCCCCGATTTCATCGCCCTGCAGACCATTGGCTGGCCCTGGCCGGGCCCGGCGCAGCAGGCCGACTGGCAGGCCGCGATGGCCGCACATCCGCAGGCCCGCCCGGCACGGGTGATCGAACAGCACCGCACCCACTACGTGGTGGCCGATGGCCCGGATGCGTCGATCAAGGCCGAGTCGCTGCCGGAATGGCAGCGCCCGCGCTTCCCCAGCCATGAACGGCCAGCGGTGGGTGACTGGGTGCTGCTCGATGGCATCCGCATCGTCGCCCTGCTGCCGCGGCGTACCGCGATCAAGCGCGGTGCGGCCGGCGAGCATTACCACCAGCAGGTGATCGCCGCCAACATCGATACGGTGTTCATCGTCTGTGGCCTGGATGCCGACTTCAATCCGCGCCGCATCGAACGCTACCTGCTGCTGGTCGGTGGTGGCGGTGCAGAGCCGGTGGTGGTGCTGACCAAGGCCGACCAGACCGAGTACAGCGAAGACGCACTGGCGGTGCTGGAAGAGCTGGAGATGCAGGGCATCGCGCTGCATGCGATCAACGGCCTGGATGCCGACAGCGTGGCGGTGCTGCAGCCGTGGCTGGGCCCGGGCCGCACGGTGGTGCTGGTCGGTTCCTCCGGTGCCGGCAAGTCCACGCTGACCAACACCCTGCTGGGCGAGCAGCGGATGAAGACCAACGCGGTGCGCGCCAACGATTCGCGCGGACGCCACACCACCACGCACCGCGCGCTGATGCCGCTGCCGACCGGCGCCTGCCTGATCGACACCCCGGGCATGCGCGAGCTGAAGCCGACCGGCGAAGAAACGCTGTCCGAAGGTGGCTTCGCCGACATCGAAGCGCTGGCCGCACAGTGCCGTTTCAACGACTGCAAGCACCAGCAGGAACCGGGCTGTGCCGTGCGTGCAGCGATCGAGGCCGGCGAGATCGAAGAGAGCCGGCTGCTGAACTACTTCAAGCTGAAGGAAGAAGTGGCCGCCGCTGCCGCCAAGCTGGCAGTACGCCAGGCCGAGACCGCGCAGGAACGCGGTGGCAAGAAGGGCAAGGGCCAGCAGTTCCGCCCGGCAGGCAAGCCGCGCAGGCGTTGATCGGTATCGCGGGGTCGGATCCCATTGCACCGCAATGGGCTCTGCCCCCTGCAATGAACCTGCGTCTGCCTGCTTCGGGTGGGTGCCAACTGCCCGCTCCTGGTAGGTGCCAACCTTGGTTGGCACGGATGTATCCGAAGTCCGCCTTCGGCGGATGCCAACCAAGGTTGGCAGCTACCCGATCCATTGCACCTACCAACGTGCGGGCAGAGCGCTATAGTCCGCGCATGGAACCGACTGCGACGCTGGACCGTGACGTGGCCCACCATGCAGCGCTCGATGCGCGCCTGGTCGAGGCCGTGGGAGGCATCCGCCTGCTGGGCCTGACCAGCTGGCCGGCGACGCTGCAGGCACCGTTCCTGGCCAGCGTGGCACGCGGCCAGCCGGTACTGCCGAAGGTGGACTACCCGAAGCTGGATTTCAGCGAGGAACGTCGTGCGCTGGCCGCGATTGCCGCCGACTGCGACGACAGCCATCCACTGGGTCACTACGTGCGGCAGTCAGCGCAGAGCTGGGACCTGGCTGCGCAGCTGCTGGAAGGACTGGGCACTGCCGCCGTCGACTCCTGTTCGGTGCAGCTGTTCGGCGCCCCCGAGCAGCCGTTGCCGGGCAATGGCCCGAGCACGCGCGAAGCGGCGCGCCACTTCATCCAGATCGCCGCCGAGCTGGACCACGAACTGCTGGCACCGGAAGAACAGGTGCCGGTCTCGGCCATCGCGCTGCAACTGCAGCTGCAGAACGATCTGGACGCGTTCTTCGAATCGCGCATCATCCAGGTACAGCTCGACCTGGAGCTGGTGTCCAAGGCCGCCGCCGGCCCGACCCGCATCCGCCTGCGCACCAGTGCACGCTTCAGCGCCTACGACCGCGCGCAGCTGTTCCACCATGAAGCGCTGGTGCATTCACTGACCGCCCTGAACGGCCGCGAGCAGCCGGTGCTGCCCAGCCTGGCACTGTCCTCGCCGCGGGTGACGGCAACCCAGGAAGGGCTGGCCACCTTCGCCGAGCAGATCACCGGCAGCATCGACATCGAGCGCCTCAAGCGCATCAGCCTGCGTACCGAAGCGATTGCGATGGCCCGCGAAGGTGCTGATTTCATCGAAGTGTTCCGCTATTTCTGCGATGCCGGGCAGAACGCGGAAGAGAGTTTCGCTTCGGCGCAGCGCGTGTTCCGTGGCGTGCCGCCGAGTGGCGGCCTGGCCTTCACCAAGGACACGGTGTACCTGCGCGGCCTGGTGTCGGTGCACACCTTCTTCCGCCACATGCTGGCCGAGGACCGCCTGCAGGTCTGCCGCTGGTTGTTTGCCGGCAAGATGAGCCTGACCGATGCGATCGCGTTCGCGCCGTTGTTCGATGCGGGGGTGCTGAAGCCGCCGCGTTGGCTGCCGCACTGGGTGAGCCGGGCGAATGGCCTGGCCGGGATGCTGGCGTTCTCGCTGTTCGCCAACCGGATACGGATGGACCAGCTGGCGCCGGAATGAAATGCGTTGGCGGCTTGTGGCGTCTTGATTGATATCGGAGAGAGCGGGGGGCTTGCGCTGGCCAGGACACGCCGCAAGTACGTCCCTGTAGGCTCGGCCACGGCATCCATGCCGTGGACGGTCCTGGCCAGCGCAAGCCCCCCGCTCCAGACAATTTCCTGCGAGACGGCCAGCAATCCACCAGAGGGATTGCGTTTGAAAAGCTTGAAAAGCAAATAGCCGGGCAGTGCCCGGCTCTTTGCTTTTGCTTTTGCTCTTGCTTTCAATTGCCTCCGCGCCGGCGCGGGGAACTGTCCAGCGTGGGTAGGCAGGCCCATGCAGGACCGTGAGGCGCATGGATGCGCCGATCGAGCCCCCATGGATGGGTTTACGGCGTGTCCTGCATGGGCCTGCCTACCCACGCCATGCAGGAACAATCAACGCGCCGCAGCGCCCGCTTTCGATTTAGAACTCCGCCGCCACCGTCATGAACAGCTGCCGCGGCGCACTCGCATGGATCGCATAGCGCGTGCCCTTCGGATCGGTCGGTGCGAACGAGCTCAGCTGGCCGGCGTAGCGCTTGTTGGTCAGGTTGGTCGCGTTCAACGACACCCGCACGTTACGCAGGCCCAGGCCCGGGCCGAAATCGTAGCCCGCACCGGCGTCGAAGGTAGTCACGCCCGGCACCGACTGGTCGTTGGTGTAAGTGTAGTAGCGCTTGCCGGTGTACTTGGCACGCAGGCTGGCGAAGAAGCCATCGCGGTTCCAGCTGATTTCACTGGAGGCCATGCGCTGCGGCGTATCCACTGTGATCTTGCCGGCCACCGGCACTACCGCGCCGCCGGACAGGTAGTCGTCCTCGTAGGTGGTCTTGTTCCAGGACAGCGCGTTGTACCACTGCAGGCCGTCGATCGGCTTGAGGATGAAGGTCAGTTCCGCGCCGTAGCTCTTCACCGAACCGACGTTGATGAAGCGCGTCACGCACTCCGGACGCGTGCCGACTTCGATGCTCGAGCACGGGTTCAGCGACAGCAGGCGGTTGTCGAACTTCACGTTGTAGGCAGCGATCGACGCCTGGTACTTCTCACCGAAAGTACGGAAACCGGCTTCCAGGCTCTTCGACTTCTCGGGCTCCAGGCCGACGCTGGCCGCGAACGATTCCGGCGACACCTGCAGCGGGCCGCCGCTGCCACCGCCGACGAAGGCAGCGATGTTTTCGGCATACGAGGCGAACAGCTCGTTGTTGGCGTTGAGCTTGAAGCCCAGGCCCAGCTGCGGCAGCACCGATTCCTTGGCAGTCAGCGTGCCCGAGGCGATGCTGGTTTCCACACCCGGGTTGGCGGTGGCGCGCATGCGGGTGTTGGGGCTCTTGATGCCGACGTCCACGGTCAGGCGCTGGTCGAGGAAGCGCATGCGGTCCTGTACGTAGAACTGGCGCGTGCGGATGTCGAAGTCCTGGTTGAACAGCAGGCGGTCCGGGTTCTTCAAGTACAGGTCGTCCAGGAACGGACCGCTGATGTAGTAGAAGTTGCGCGAGACGTTATGGTCGTTCTGCTCGTACCACAGGCCGGCTTCCAGCTCGTGGATACCGACCGTCCACGACAGTGCGGCGGTCAGGCCATCGCGGTTGATCGTGTAGTTGGTGCTGCGGATCGAGATCGGCAACATCTTGTCGGTGCCAGGGTAGGACGGCTGGCCCGGTGCCCACCAGTGGCCCTGGCCACGGTTGTCGTGGTGATAGGCCAGCAGCTTCAGGCGACCCTGCTCGCCCAGACGCAGGTCGGCATCCACCGAGTACAGGTTGTCGTCACGCAGTGCACGGCTCTGGTAGTACGCATCGTCGATGCTGTTGACGCCACCGCTGAACTTGCACTTGCTGCGGTCCAGCGTGCCCGGTGCGCAGTATGCGGCGGCGACGGCGCGATCCCAGTCCGGCGCGTAGATGTTCCAGTCATAGCCCAGGCCGCGCGCCAGCATGTCCTTGGACAGATAGGCGTAGTTGGCCTGGCTGGCGCGCGAGGTGGCCACGAACGCACCGAAACGATGGTCGCCCACGTTCCACACCGCCTTGGCGTTGAACTGGCGGGTGGTCTGGTTCTGGTACGGCGCAGCCCACATGTCCTGGTCCTGGTGCACGCCGGACACATAGGCCGAGAAGCCGTTGATGTCGCCGGTATCCACGCGCAGGTAGCCACGGCGCTGGCTGTTGTCGCCAACGGTGACGCTGGCGCGACCGCCGAATTCGGTGGACGGGTCCATCGAGAAGTACTGGATGGTGCCGCCCAGGTTGCTGGTCGAGGCCACGCCCAGCGAACCGATGCCCTGCGACAGCTCGGCGCCGGCCAGGTTCTCGGCGATGATCGCGCGGGCGATGCTCAGGCCGTTGTAGTTGCCGTAGCTGTTGTCGCCCAGCGGGATGCCGTCCAGCGTGTAGCCCAGGCGGCTCTTGTCGAAGCCACGCAGGCTGATGGTCTGCGATTCCTCGTTGGCACCGAAGGCGTCGTTGGACTGCACCGACACGCCCGGCAGGCGATCGAGGATCTTCTGGCCGCTGGTGCCCGGCGGCAGCACCTGCTTGTCGACGGCGGTGATGCGCTGCACCTGGCGGGTCTCGCCCTGGCCGATCACGGAGACGGTATCCAGCGTCTGCGCGCTCAGCGCGGCATCGGTGCTGGCGCCGGCATCGGCGGCGGTGGCGGCATGGGCGCTGGCGGCGGCGGAGAGCGCGATCGCCACGGCGATCGTCAGGTGTCGGGTCTGCATGGTGGTCCGTTGCATTGGGGGTGGTCACCGGCACGCGTGCGCGGTGCATGGCCACTATGCGAACGGAACATGAAACCTTCTTTACGGAAAACCAACGAACGATGCAGGGCAGTGGTGTGCGTCCTGCAACCTGTTCGTCATGGTGGTATGCCGGAGAGAATCAGAAGCGCTCACCGGGCCACCTGAATTTGAGCTGGTCCATGCAGTCACGATCATGTTCGGAGAATGAGAACCCGATCTGGATGCCGTTCAGTACCGTGCCGAACACCGTCGACTCGTCCAGACTATGCCCTGACGGGACGGAAAGGACGTTGAAGTCGGGGTAGCGACGACCCATCTGCTTTCGCGAGATGCAGGCGCCGCCCAGCGACAGCGTAATGCCTTTGATGATTCGCCCCGACGCGTCGGTGTGGATCTGGCCAGAAGGCCCCTTGATCCTTCCGGCGACCACGAATGGCGCCAGATCGATGGTGGCGCTGTCGCCCCGGCCCCTTCCTGCTTCCGAACGCGGGCCGGCCGGAGCCAGGGGGGACAGCTGCGCGACAAGGTCAGAGCGTGCCAGTTGCAAGGACCAGCGCTCCACGAGCCGCCAGGTTGCGTCCGCCTCTTCTGCAGTGGCAGCGGGTGGGGTTGCCGCCAGTGGCGTGGTGGCGACCGCAACAAGCGCAATCAGCATTGCACGCATGCCAACCTCCTTGATCCGCGATGTCAGCCGTTCGTCCATTGGGCACGGCAAGCGCTGGCAGGTATAGCACCGGTTCTGCCGATGCATCGGGAAGTGCGTCTCAGAAATGCAGAAACAAAAAGGGGCCGGATCCCCCTCGCGAACGAAGGTTCACCGGCCCCGCGCACTCCGTGGGGGAGGCGGTCCACGCGCTGCGTGGAGACGGGCTCAACCCATGTACAGGCCACCGTTGACCGGATAATCGGCGCCGGTCACGTACGAGGCTTCGTCCGAGGCCAGCCATGCGCACAGGCCGGCCACTTCTTCCGGACGGCCCAGGCGTCGCACCGGCACCGAGGCGGCCAGCCGGTCCAGCACGTCCGGCGGGAAGCTGCTGATCGCCTGGCTGGCGATGTAGCCCGGCGACAGCGTGTTGACGGTGACCCCGCGTGAGGCCACTTCGGCGGCCAGCGCACGGCTGAAACCATGCATCGCGGCCTTGGCGGTGGCGTAGTTCACCTGGCCGATCTGGCCCTTGTGGGCGCTGACCGAACCGATGTTGATGATGCGGCCCCAGCCCCGCGTGGCCATACCGTCGACCACCTGCTTGGTGAGGTTGAACAGCGCATTGAGGTTGGAGGCGATCACCGCGTTCCAGTCCTCCACCGTCATCTGCCGGAACAGCAGGTCGCGACTGCCACCGGAGTTGTTGACCAGCACGTCCACTTCACCGACTTCGGCGCGGACCTTGGCAAACGCCGCGCTGGTCGAGGCCCAGTCGGTCGCGTTGCCTTCGGAGGCGATGAAGTCGAAGCCCTGTTCGCGCTGCTCGCGCAGCCAGTTGGCCTTGCGCGGTGAGTTCGGCGCGCAACCGGCGACCACGGTGTGGCCGCTGCGGGCCAGGCTCTGGCAGATGGCAGTACCGACACTGCCCATGCCGCTGGTGACGTAAGCGATTCGAAGCGTCATTGCAGAAGGCTCCTTGATAAGGGGTCAGGCCGCGAGCGGGTACAGGCCGAACAGCAGGCTGCCGACCATCAGCAGCATCGAGATGGCGATGGCCCACTTCAGGGTGAACTTCTGGTGGTCGGCGAACTCGACCTTGGCCAGGCCCACCAGCAGGTAGGTGGACGGCACCAGCGGGCTGAGCAGGTGCACCGGCTGACCGGCCAGCGAGGCGCGCGCCATTTCCACCGGGGTGATGCCGTAGTTGCCGGCGGCTTCGGACAGGATCGGCAGCACGCCGAAGTAGAACGCGTCGTTGGACATGAAGAAGGTGAACGGCATCGACGCCACCGCCGTGATCACCGCCAGGTACGGGCCCCACGATTCCGGGATCACCGCCAGGAAGCTGTGCGACATCGCTTCGACCATGCCAGTGTTGTTGAGGATGCCGGTGAAGATGCCTGCGGCGAAGATCAGCGACACCACCGACAGCACGTTGCCGGCGTGGTTGACTACGCGGCGGCGCTGTTCGGCCAGGTTCGGGTAGTTGATCACCAGGGCGATGGCGAAGCCGACCATGAACAGCACCGGCATCGGCAGCACGCCGATGATCAGCGCCGTCATCAGCGCCACGGTCAGGGCCAGGTTGACCCACAGCAGCTTCGGACGCTTGATGTCCTCGGCGTCTTCCACGGTCGGCAGCGCATTGCTGTCGTCGGACACGCTGTTGTCCATCCAGCTGCCACCCTTGGGCAGGGTCACCACGCCCAGGCGACGGCGTTCCTTCAGGCCCAGGTACCAGGCCAGCAGCAGCACGCCGGCACAGGCGATCACCATCGACGGGATCAGCGGCACGAACACATCGGCCGGGTCCACGTGCAGCGCGGTGGCCGCGCGGGCGGTCGGGCCGCCCCACGGGGTCAGGTTCATCACGCCGCCGGCGAGGATGGTCACGCAGGTCATGTTCAGCGCGTTCATGCCCAGCCGCTGGTACAACGGCAGCATCGCCGAGACGGTGATCATGTAGGTGGTCGAGCCATCACCGTCCAGCGAGATCAGCATCGCCAGCACCGCGGTGCCGAGCACGATCTTCATCGGATCGCCCTTCACGAAGCGCAGGATCACCCGCACCAGTGGATCGAACAGGCCGGCGTCGATCATCACCCCGAAGTAGAGGATGGCGAACATCAGCATCACGCCGGTCGGCGCGATCTTCTTGATGCCCTCCAGCATCATCTCGTCGATGTTGGCGCCGAAGCCGCCGATCAGCGCGAACAGGATGGGGATGGTGATCAGGGCGACGAGCGGCGACAGGCGTTTGCTCATGATCAAGTACATGAACGTAATGACCATGCCAAAGCCGAGGATGCTCAGCATCATCTGCGGACTCCTTGCGAAAACAGGACGTGGGGGAGTGGAAGGGGCCCGGGCGGCATGCCCGGAATATCAGGTCTAGAAGTCGTACTGCAGGCGGCCGGTGACCGCACGCGTGCGGTCCACCGTGATCCCGGCGAGGCGGTCGCGGTTGCGGCTTTCGATCACGTTGAGCATGAAGCGCAGGTTGTCGCGCAGGTACCAGTTGCCACCCAGCGTCCACGCTTCGGTGCTGCCGCGGCGCAGGTCCGGTGCACCATCGAGGTGCTGTGCGCCCCACATCTGGTCGTAGCGCAGCGCCACTTCGAAGGCACCGGCCTTGTGCCGGATGTCCTTCACCCGCGCGAAGCGGCCGGTCTTGCGGTCGTAGGCGCGGCTTTCGCCGGTGACGAACCAGCTGAGCATGCCGTAGGCGGCCATTACGTCGCCGCGCTGCGCGCCGTCATCGAAGGTGGCGCCACTGAACTCGCCCTGCCACGACAGCGGGCCGCGCACCTGCGCGTATTCCAGCGACCACTTGTTGACATCGGTATCGCGGCCGGCGGAGAAGTCGACCAGGGTCAGGCGGCTCTCGTCGGACAGGTGGCCGGCCGGGCGCGGGCGGATGCGCAGGCCAGGCACGCCATTGGCGCCGGGGTTGTCGTAGGCCTCACGGGCCAGCGACAGGCCCAGGTGCAGCACGTCGCCATCGCTGGGCGAGGGCGCCCAGGTGACGCGGCCACCGGCGGCACGGCCCTTCACCTGCCAGGCGTCGATGCTTTCCAGGCTGTAGATGCTGGCCGCCCAGGTGAAGTCACCGGGGTTGGCCTGCCACGACGCACCCAGGCGGTACAGCGGCGCCAGCGTGGTGCCGGCGTTGCCGCGCTCCAGGAAGCTGCCGTAGTTGGAGCTGGTGCGGTCATCCAGCGAGAAGTACTGCTTGAACTGGCCCACGGTCAGCTTGCCGGCCTTGCCGAAGCTGCGTGCCAGGTACACGTCCTTGGCCTCGACGCGGTCGCCGGAGAAATCGGCTTCCAGCTTGTAGTCGACCACGAAGAACTTGCCGGACACGTCCAGCCAGGCGCGACGGATCTCGGTGTCGTCCTTGTTCGGCGTACCGCGGTTGTCGTTGTCGAAGGTGGCGAAGTCCAGGTGCAGGCGGCCTCCGAGCGAGGCCGTGACCGGACGGTCGTCTTCGGCGGCAAAGGCCGGCGCCGACAGGGCAGCCAGCGCCATCATGGCGGCAGGGCGCCGCCAGGCAAACGTGAATTCCACAAACCCTCCCAGGTGCGCGCCAGGCGCGCGGCAATCGTGGGCACCGGACGGTGCGCGGCCGCAGTCTGGGTCGGGCAAGCTGTCATCGTCCTGTCAACAGATTGTGCGGTGCAGCGTAAAACCGGCCGCTGCGCTCACTGGGCCACGCCCGGCAAGCGCGGCGGCGGCATGCGGTAGCATTCGTTTCCCCTCCCACCCGTGTGCCCATGCGCCTGCTGCTGGTCGAAGACAACCCGGATCTGGCCGATGCGATCATCCGTCGCATGCGTCGCAGCGGCCACGCCGTGGACTGGCAGGCCGATGGCCTGGCCGCCGCCAGCGTGCTGCGCTACCAGAGCTTCGACCTGGTGGTGCTGGATATCGGCCTGCCCAAGCTCGATGGCCTGCGCGTGCTGGCCGGCATGCGCGAGCGCGGCGACAGCACACCGGTGCTGATGCTGACCGCGCGCGACGGCATCGAAGACCGTGTGCAGGCGCTGGACGTCGGCGCCGACGATTACCTGGGCAAGCCGTTCGATTTCCGCGAGTTCGAAGCGCGCTGCCGCGTGCTGCTGCGACGCGCGCGCGGCCAGGCCAGCGAAGTGGTGCAGATCGGTGGCTTCCAGTTCGACAATGCCGCGCACCGGGTCAGCCTCGACGGCGAACCGATCGAACTGCCGAACCGCGAGTACCGGCTGCTGGAGATCCTGGTCGGCCGCCTCGGCCAGGTGGTCGGCAAGGATGAGATAGGCAACGGGCTGTTCGGCTTCGATGACGAGGCCGGCCCGAATGCCATCGAGCTGTATGTGGGGCGCCTGAGAAAGAAGCTGGCAGGTGCACCGCTGCGCATCACCACGGTGCGCGGCGTTGGCTACCTGCTGGAAGCCAGTGATGACAGCGCCGACGCCGATGGCTGACGCGCGTACCGCGAACGCCGCACCGGGCTCGCTGCGGCGCACGCTGCTGCTCTACCTCGGCGCGTTGCTGGCGGTGTTCGCGGTGGCTCTGCTGTTTGCCGCGCGCGGCTATGGCCAGCGCGCCGCCAACCGTTCCTACGATCACCTGTTGGTGTCCTCGGCGTTGTCCATTGCCGATTCGGTGGCCCTGGTCGATGGCCAATGGCAGGTCGATCTGCCCTATGCGGCGCTGGACCTGCTGGCGATGGCCCCGGAAGACCGCGTGTTCTATCGGGTCGCCGACAGCCGTGGCAACCTGATCACCGGCTATGGCGACCTGCCGGCGCCGCCTCGCCGGCCCGGCACGCAACCGCAGTTGTTCGATGCCGCCTACAGCGGCGAGACCGTGCGCTTCGTGGTGGTCGGCCGCAGTTTCGCCGCCGCCTCGGCGCAGGGCGAAGTACAGGTGCAGGTCGGCCAGA
Organism: Stenotrophomonas sp. 71799_Sma; assembly: GCF_056482505.1. NCBI lineage: Bacteria > Pseudomonadati > Pseudomonadota > Gammaproteobacteria > Lysobacterales > Lysobacteraceae > Stenotrophomonas > Stenotrophomonas sp. 71799_Sma. The sequence goes on along the minus strand of NZ_CM151202.1, from coordinate 4,101,264 downwards.
CCCGGCGTGCGCGTGAAGCGGTCGCGCAGGACATGGTCAACCGCGCACTGCTGGCGATCGGTGTGCTGTCCGGCCTGCTGCTGGCGCTGGTGGCCTTTGGCGTGCATCGCGCATTCCGGCCATTGGTGCGGGTGGAACGCGAGCTGTCACGCCGCGAGCCCTCTGACCTGAAGCCGCTGGATGCCCGTGTACCGCGCGAGATGGACCAGATGGTGGCGGCGTTGAACCGCTTCATGGAACGGCTGTCCAGCAGCAACGAGACGCTGCGCGCGTTCATGGCCGAGGCCGCGCACCAGATGCGCACGCCGTTAGCGGCATTGCGTGCGCAGGCACAGCTGGCGTTGGATGACGACGATCCCGAAGACATGCGGCGCAGCCTGCAGGCGATCGAGCGCAACGCCACCCACATGAGCCGGTTGTTGAATCAGTTGCTCAGCGATGCCAGCGTGATCCATCGTTCGCATCTGCAGCGCTTTGCTGCAGTGGATCTGGCCGAGACCGTGCACCAGGCCCTGCATGAAGCGCTGCCGCAGGCCGGCCCGGCGCCGCGCGTGCAGCTGGCGATGACTGCCGAGCCGGTACAGGTGCATGGCGATGCGCTGCTGCTGCGCGAGGCGATCAAGAACCTGGTCGACAATGCACTCAAGTACGGCGGCGACGGTCCGTTGCAGATCGCATTGACCGTGGAAGGCGGGCAGGCCGTGCTGACCATCGCCGACCACGGTGCCGGCATTGCCGCCGCCGATGCCGAACGCGTGTTCGAGCGCTTCGCCCGTGGCGAGGGCGCGCCGTCCGGCGGCGCCGGGCTGGGCCTGGCCATCGTCAAGCGCGTGGTCGACAGCCATGGCGGCCGCATCGATCTCAGCAACCGTCCGCAGGGTGGTTTGATCGCTACCATCCGCCTGCCCCGGAGCAGTTCATGATCCGCCTGTTCGCCACCGCCGTTGCCCTGCTGTTGGCCCTGCCGGTGCTGGCCGCGCCCGGCGATGTGCGCCGTTTTCCCGCACAGGCAAAGACCACGGCGCAGCTGCGCATCCACGGCACCACCGACATCGAAGTGTTCGCGGTGGTCATCGCCGACTACCAGCGGCTGCACCCGGGCACCGAAGTGGTGTACGAGGACATCATCACCCAGGACCTGTACGCGCGGTACCTGCACGACCGCGGCGGACCGGCATCGCCGGACCTGCTGATCTCCAGTGGCATGGACCTGCAGACCAAGCTGGTCAACGATGGTCATGCACTGCCGCACCGCTCCGCTCAGACCACCGCGCTGCCGGCCTGGGCGCAGTGGCGCAACGAGGCATTCGGCATCAGCTATGAGCCGGTGGTGATGGTCTACAACACCCGCGCGCTGACGGCTGCGAGGGTGCCGCACACGCGCCGGCAACTGCTGGACCGGTTGCGCGCCGAAGGTGCACCGCTGCGCGGCAGGGTCGGCACCTATGACATCGAACGCAGCAGCGTCGGCTACCTGCTGTCAACGCAGGATGCGCAGCGTGGCAGCATCGCCGGTGCGCTGCTGGGCGCGCTGGGCGACAACGACGTGGTGCGCGAGGAGCGCACCGGCGTGCTACTGGACAAGGTGGCCAGCGGACAGCTGTCGCTGGTCTACAACGTGCTCGGCTCTTACGCGCAGGCGCGCATCGACGCGGGTGCTCCGCTGGCGATTGTGGAGCCTGAGGACTACACGCTGGTGGTACTGCGTACCGCGGTGATTCCACGCACCGGCCCACACCCGGAAGAAGCCCGGCGCTTCCTCGACTACCTGTTGTCGCCGCGTGGCCAGCAGGTGCTGTCACGCGAGGCACGGCTGATGCCGATCGTGACCGGCAACGCACGTGGCGACGATGCACCCGGCCGCAGCCGTCGCCCGATCCAGCTGGGCCCGGGCCTGCTGGTGTACCTGGATGCACTCAAGCGCCGCCAGTTCCTCGATGCCTGGCGCAGCAGCGTGGAGCCGGCAGGGCGCTGAGGCGACGGCCTGCCCGTACAATGGCGGCATGAGCGAATACACCATCCTGATCGCCGATGACCACCCGCTGCTGCGTTCGGCAGTGGTGCAGTCATTGCGGCAGAGCCTGCCGCTGGCGCAGGTGCGCGAGGTCGCCAGCGCCGAGGCATTGGCCGAAGCCCTCGACGCGCACCCGGACGTGGACCTGGTGCTGCTCGACCTGACCATGCCTGGCGCACACGGTTTTTCCGCGCTGCTGCACGTGCGTGGCTCGCATCCGGACATTCCGGTGGTGATCCTCTCGTCCAACGACCACCCCCGTGTGATCCGCCGCGCCCAGCAGTTCGGTGCCGCCGGTTTCATCCCGAAGTCGGCCCCGGCCGAGACCATTGGCGAGGCCGTGCAGGCGGTGCTCGATGGTGGACTGTGGTTCCCGGCGATGGCCGCCGAGCGCTCGGAGGCCGACGCCCTGCTGGCCAGCCGCCTGGCCCAGCTGACCCCGCAGCAGTTCCGCGTGTTGCTGTGCCTGGCCGATGGCCTGCTCAACAAGCAGATCGCCTATACGCTGGGATTGGCCGAGAACACGGTGAAGGTGCATGTCACCGCGATCCTGAAGAAACTCGAGTGCCATAGCCGCACGCAGGCGGCGGTGCTGGTGAAGGCGCTGGAGCCCGAGGGCGACGCCGGCATCGGGTTGTAGTTTCCAGCCAACGGCGCAGCCCCTCGTGGGTGGACACGTAGAGCAGTTCATGGGTGAGGCCGGGCAGGTGGACTGCGCAGGGGCCGCTGCAAGTACGTCCATGTAAGCTCGGTCGCCGCTTGCTCGTGTGCGCTGTCCTGCGCACACGGCAAGACCCGGGTTGGGCGTCCTGCCCAACCCGCCCGAGGCATGCCTCGGGCCCATGCGGCTCACGCCCCTGCGCAGTCCACCTGCCCGGCCACGGACAGGTTCCGTGCGCATCCATCCACGGAAGAGAAAAGAACATCAAAAGCAAAGGCAGCCTGGCAGGCCGCCTTTTGTAGAGCCGAGCCCACGCTCGGCTGCTTTGCGGTCAGTCCGCGATGCCGAGCATGGGCTCGGCTCTACACGAGCAAGCGCAGCGCGCGACCGGCTTTTGTTCTTCTTTTTCTTCTCCGTGGGTGGCAGGCCACCGAAATCTGTCAGAGGCCGGTCGGGTTGGGTTCGCGGGGGTGTCAGCCGCATGGATGCGGCTGCCAAGCCTCCAGGGATGGATTCACGGCGTCCCCCGCGCACCCAACCCTACCGGCCCACCCACGGCTTCTGCTTTCCACGACCAACCAGGCACCACCCACGAGGGGCTGCGCCGTTGGCTGGAATCACCCGCGATGCCGGATCAACAACTGACTCATCAGCGCCCGCAGCGCCGGCGGTTTCACCGGCTTGGCCATCATTCCCCAGCCACGCTCGGCAGCCATCTCACGCAATCCCGCATCGCGCTCGGCAGTGACCAGCACCACCGGCGGTCGGGCCCGCCACAGCTCTGCCAATGTCTCGTACAGCACCGGGCCGTGGTGGTCACCCATGCGCACATCCAGCAGCACCAGCTCCGGCACGGTTGCCGTCGTGGCCAACTGCAGCGCTGCCTGCGGGCCATCGGCCAGCAGCACCTCGCAGCCCCACCGCTCCAGCAGCGCGCGGCTGGCCGCGCACACGTGCGGATCGTCATCGATTACCCACACACGGCGCCCTCGCAGCGGGTTGTCCGCCGCCGGTTCCTGCGCCAGCACCGGCGCGGGCGCGGTGGCGGGAATCGCGCTGGCGTCGCCGAACGGCACGCCCACAGCGAACACGCTGCCCTGGCCCAGCTGCGAGCGCAGTCGGATCGGGTGTCCGAGCAGGCGGCCGATGCGGTCGACGATGGCCAGGCCAAGGCCGGCACCGCGCTGCTGGCCGTCGTGCAGGCGGCGGAATTCCTCGAAGATCTCGCCCTGCAACGCATCGGGGATGCCGGGGCCCTGGTCGTGCACTTCGATCCACAGCAGGCCCTCGCGGCGGCGGCAGCCGAGCAGCACGCGGCCACGTTCGCTGTAGCGCAGTGCGTTGGACAGGAAATTCTGCAGGATGCGGCGCAGCAGCGCTTCATCGCTGACCACTACGGCATCGGTATCGACCCAGTCCACCACCAGGCCACGTGACTGCGCGGCGATGCCGAATTCGCGCGCCAGTGTCTGCAGCAGCGGCCCGAGCCGGAACGCCTGCACACGGGTCGGCAGGCTGCCCGATTCCAGCCGCGCGATATCCAGCAGACTGTTGAGGATCGCATCCTGCGCGGCCAATGCAGCGTCGATGTGATCGCTGGTCTGCTGCTGCGCCGGATCGCTCAGCTTGCCGCGCAGCACCGAGACGAACATGCGTGCTGCGTTGAGCGGTTGCAGCAAGTCGTGCACGGCCGAGGCGACGAAGCGGGTCTTGTAGCGGTTGGCCTGTTCGGCCTCGCGGCGTGCTTCGTCCAGGTCGTGGGTACGTTCGGCGATGCGGTGTTCCAGTGCATCGGCCAGCGAGCGCAGTTCGCGTGCAGCATTCTTGTAGCTGGTGATGTCGGCGTAGCTGGTGACGAAACCGCCGTCGGGCAGCGGGTTGCCGCGGATCTCCAGCACCGTACCGTCGTCCTTCTCACTTTCGCGCATGTGCGGACGGCCGCTGCGCAGGTGGTTGAGGCGACGCTCGATGGCCTCGTCGACCGGGCCGGGACCGAGCAGGCCACGGCGTGCGTTGAAGCGGAACAGTTCCTCGATGGGCCGCCCCACGCGCACCAGGTCCAGCGGGAAACGGAACAGTTCCAGGTAGCGCGAATTCCATGCGACCAGACGCAGGTCCCGGTCGATCACCACCACGCCCTGCGGCAGGTGTTCAAGGCTGCGGCTGAGGCCGCTGTCGGCATCGGTGGCGGCCTGCAGCAGGCCATCCTGTGCGGTGCGCAGTTCCTGTGCATGCTGCTTGAGCAGGGTTTCCAGCTCGCGGCGGCTGCGCAGGCGATGCTTGGCCAGGCGCCGGCGCTGCTGTATGAACAGCACCAGGAAGCCCAGCGCCAGCCATGCGGCACCTCCGGTAAGCGCGGCCGCACGGCCGGCGGCGGTGGCGGCACTGGCGTCGTGCAGCAGGTGCAGGTTCCAGTCTTCGGCCGGCAGCGCAAGGCTCTGCCACAGCATCGGCTGCGGCAATGCCGGATCCAGCAGGCGCACCATGCGGCCGCCATCGGCCAGTACATCCTCGGTACGTGCGCGCAGTGGCTGCAGGGTGCGATCGGCGTACTGGCGGGCGTCCAGCATCTCGCGGCGCTCATCGGCGCCCAGTGGGCGCAGCAGGCGGTAGCGCCAGCTGTCACGGTTGGCCAGGAACACCACGTCGTGGTCGTCGCTGGCCAGCACCACGTCAGGGCTGCTCAGCCACTCCTGCTCCAGTGCCGACAGCTCGACCTTGATCACCACCACGCCGAGCCGCCTGCCGTCTTCCTCGATGGCCTGCGACAGGTAGTAGCCGGGCACGCCGGTGGTCATGCCGATGCCGTAGAAGCGGCCGCGGCCCTGGGCCAGCGCCTGGCGGTAATAGGGACGATAGCTGTAGTTCTCACCGACGTTGGTGGTCGGCTGGTCCCAGTTGCTCGCCGCCACCGCCACGCCATCGTGACCGACCAGGGTCAGGGTCGAGGCACGGGTGACTTCATTGGCGCGTTGCAGCTTGAGGTTCAGCCGCTGCCGTTCGGTGGGCGAGGGCGGTACGCGCAGCGCGTGCAGCAGATCCGGATCCAGTGCCAGTACCTGCGGCAAGGTGCCGAAGCGGTCGATGCGCTGCTGCAGGCCTTGGCCATACAACTGCAGCTGGCGTTGTACCTGGCTGCTTTCCTCGCCGAGGGCGCGCCGCCAGGCGTAGTGGCCGGCGGCGACCGCACACAGCACGGTGCCGCCGACCATCACCGCGATGGTCAGCAACAGCATCCGGTGGCGGCTGAGCCAGTACATGGCGGCAGTCTACGCAGGGCCGGCGGGCGTGGCGTGCACGCCCGCCGGGATCTGACGTGGAAGGGGTCAGAAGTGCATCTGCGCGCGCAGTTCGAAGATCTCCGGCGTGCTGTGCACGCCGCGACGGCTGGCGTCGACCTTGACGTAGTTGGCCTGGAACTTGAAGTGGCTGGTCAGGTACCAGTTCGCACCCAGAGTGAGGTCGTGCTGGCGGCCGCCGAGGATGCTGCCATCGTCGAGGTCCATGCGGCTGTAACGGGCCACCAGTTCCACCGCGCCGTAGTCGTGCGCCGGCTTGATGTTGGCCACCGCACCGGCGTTGTACGGGCGCGATTCGCCGGTCAATACCCAGCTGGCCATCGCGTACTGGCCGCTGCCGGTGTAGTCGGGCTTGCCGTCATGGCGGGTGACCGTGGCGCGCAGGGCTTCGGCCTGCACCGAGAACGGGCCGCGGATCCAGATGCCTTCCAGGCCGGTGCGGCGGATCTGGTCGGCGGTGACCAGCGCGCCGGAATCGACATAGCGGATGTCGGTCAGGCCGGCTTCCGGACGTGCGCGCAGGCGCGCGCTGGCCTCGTGGTGCACGTCGCGGCCATCGCTGTAACCGCGGGGATTTTCCTGCGAGTAGGCCAGGCCCAGGTGGATCACGTCACCCGGCGCCTTCACCGGGGTCCACACCGCACGCACGGCCTGGGTGGTGCCCGGGTTGTCACCCTGCAGGTCCTTGCCGCCATAGGCGCCGGCCTGCAGCAGGTACTGCGGACGCTCCAGCACCCATTCCACACCCGTGCGGCGGCCAGCGTAGAAGGCCTGCACCGGCAGCGCGGTTTCCAGGAAGCTGCCGGCGCGCGAGGATGTGTTCGCGTCCAGGCCGACCGGGGTCTTCATGTAGCCGAAGCGGAAGCGGCCGATGTCGCGGCCGAAGAAGGCCTTGCTTTCGAAGCGCACGAACACGTCCAGCCAGGTATCGGACTGGAAGTCGTAATAGACCATCGCGTCGTAGACGCCCTTCTTCTTCAGCGTCGCACCGAACTCCTTGCGGCGCACGGCGTCGTCGTCCTCAAGGCCGCTGCCCGAGGAGAAATCGTTGTAGTCGTAGGCGATGTTGGCGGTAGCGGCCAGCTCGGTGCCGTCGCCGAAGGCGTACTTGGTCGGCCAGTTGTCGAAATCGGCAGCCGAAGCGAAGGCGGGAAGCGCGGCCAGCGACAGGGCCAGCAAGGTGGGAATCGGGCGCATGTTGGGTGCGGCTCTCTCAGATTGCGTGTGGACAGGACAACAACGGCCGCAAGGGCCGGAACTTTCGCAATGACGCGCCCGGCCGTTCAGCTCGGGCCACCGGCCTCCCCGTGATCGGGCGGTGCGGCGCCAGTGTAGGCATCGCGGCCACCTGAACCGGGGGGCTAGTACCAATAGGTTATCTGCGCCAGCGTGCCCGGCGCGTACAAAGGCGTCCATTGGTCGCACCCCCTGCGCGTGCTGCACAGGGCCTGCGGTCAGTTTCCACGGTAACGGTTCCCGTGCAGTCCCGGGGCCGTACGTGCCTGAAAACGCCCCTTCCGGAGTCCGCCATGCACATCCCGACCGCAGCACCGGTGCCTGCAAAGCCGTTGCCGATCTATCGCCAGCTGTACTTCCAGGTGATCGTGGCGATCGTCCTGGGCGCCATCCTCGGCCACTACGAACCGTTGATCGGCGAGAAGATGAAGCCGCTCGGCGATGCCTTCATCAACCTGGTGAAGATGATCATCGCACCGGTGATCTTCCTGACCATCGTCACCGGCATCGCCGGCATGACCCACCTGCGCACGGTGGGCCGCGTATTCGCCAAGGCGATGGCGTACTTCCTGTTCTTCTCCACGCTGGCGCTGATCGTCGGCATGATCGTGGCGCACGTGGTGCAGCCCGGCGCCGGCATGAACATCAATCCGGCCGAGCTGGACCAGACCGCGGTGCACAGCTACGTCGAGAAGTCGCATGACCTGACCCTGGTCGGCTTCCTGATGGACATCATCCCGAAGACGCTGCTCAGCGCGTTCGTCGATGGCAACATCCTGCAGGTGCTGTTCGTGGCCGTGCTGTTCGGCATCGCGCTGGCATCGGTGGGCGAGAAGGGCAAGCCGATCGTGAACTTCCTGGAGGCGCTGGTCGCCCCGGTGTTCAAGCTGGTCCACATCCTGATGAAGGCCGCGCCGATCGGTGCCTTCGGCGCAATCGCCTTCACCATCGGCAAGTACGGTGTTGGCTCGCTGATCAACCTGGCCTGGCTGGTGGGTTCGTTCTACCTCACCGCCTTCCTGTTCGTGGCGGTCATCCTGGGCCTGGTCTGCCGCCTGTGCGGCTTCTCGGTGTTCAAGCTGGCGCGCTACCTGAAGGCCGAACTGCTGCTGGTGCTGGGCACCTCCTCGTCGGAGTCGGCGCTGCCGTCGCTGATGGAGAAGATGGAACGCGCCGGCTGCAGCAAGTCGGTGGTGGGCCTGGTGGTCCCGACCGGCTACTCGTTCAACCTGGACGGCACCAACATCTACATGACCCTGGCCGCGCTGTTCATCGCCCAGGCCACCAACACCGAACTGACCCTGGGCCATCAGATTGCCCTGCTGCTGGTCGCCATGCTCAGCTCCAAGGGCGCGGCCGGCGTCACCGGCGCCGGCTTCATCACCCTGGCCGCCACCCTGGCCGTGGTGCCGGAGGTGCCGGTGGCCGGGATGGCGCTGATCCTGGGCGTGGACCGCTTCATGAGCGAATGCCGCTCGCTGACAAACTTCATCGGCAATGCCGTGGCCACGGTGGTGGTCTCGCGCTGGGAGGGGGCGCTGGACCGCAACCGCCTGAAGCTGGCGCTGGATGGCCGCGAAAGCGAACTGCCGCCGCTGATCGATGCCGTGCCCGAGGCGCTGCCGGCCAGGGGCTGATCCAGGTGTGTCGTACCGCGGGGCCGATCACGACAGTGGTACGGCCCCGCGGCGTTTCAAGGCGTCCCATGGCTGTCATGGGACGCACCGAAGCTGGTGTCGCGGTACCGTCGCATACGGCACGGAATTGTGCGGTCGCAGCATGCCTGCGACAGGATAGCGACAGGTCCAGACGCTCCAACGGGGGTATCATCCCCTGTCCCTTCTGCCCATTCATGTAACCCACATCGATGTCCAACGAAGATTTCAAACAGGCCGCCCTCGATTACCACCGGATGTCCCCGCCGGGAAAGATCAAGGTTTCCGCTACCAAGCCCATGCTGACCCAGCGCGACCTGTCGCTGGCGTATTCGCCGGGCGTGGCGTACGCCTGTGAAGCGATCAAGGCCGACCCGCAGCAGGCCAGCGAGCTGACCGCCCGTGGCAACCTGGTGGCGGTGATCTCCAACGGCACCGCGGTGCTGGGCCTGGGCAACATCGGCGCGCTGGCCGGCAAGCCGGTGATGGAAGGCAAGGGCGTGCTGTTCCAGAAGTTCGCCGGCATCGATGTGTTCGACATCGAAGTGGATGAAACCGACCCGGACAAGCTGGTCGACATCATCGCCTCGCTGGAACCGACCTTCGGCGGCATCAACCTGGAAGACATCAAGGCGCCGGAATGCTTCGTGGTCGAGCGCAAGCTGCGCGAGCGCATGAAGATCCCGGTGTTCCATGACGACCAGCACGGCACGGCGATCATCGTCGGCGCAGCGGTGCTCAACGCCATGGCGATCACCGGCAAGAAGATCGAGGAAGTGAAGCTGGCGACCACGGGCATGGGCGCAGCTGGCATTTCCTGCGTGAACATGCTGGTGCAGCTGGGCCTGAAGCCGGAGAACATCCTGGCCTTCGACCGCGAGGGCGTGATCCACACCGGTCGTACCGACCTGGACCCGGAAAAGCAGCGCTATGCGCGCGACACCGACAAGCGCACCCTGGCCGAGATCGTCGACGGCGCGGACATCTTCCTGGGCCTGTCGGCGCCGGGCATCCTGACTGCCGACATGGTCAAGACCATGGCGCCGGATCCGGTGATCTTCGCGCTGGCCAACCCGACTCCGGAAATCATGCCGGAGCTGGCGCGCGCCGCCCGTCCGGACGCGATCATCGGCACCGGCCGTTCGGACTACCCGAACCAGGTCAACAACGTGCTGTGCTTCCCGTACCTGTTCCGTGGTGCGCTGGACGTGGGCGCGACCGCGATCAACGAGGAAATGAAGATCGCCTGCGTGCGCGCCATCGCGGCGCTGGCGCGTCGTGCGGCCACCGACATGGGTTCGGCCTATGGCGGCGAGACCCCGAGCTTCGGTCGTGAATACCTGATCCCGCGCCCGTTCGACCGCCGCCTGCTGGTGGAGCTGTCGGCCGCCGTGGCCCAGGCCGCGATGGACTCGGGCGTGGCCTCGCGCCCGATCGACGACATGGGCGCTTACCGCGACAAGCTGGCCCAGTTCGTCTACCGCACCAGCCTGATGATGAAGCCGGTCTACGACCGCGCGCGCAGCGACAAGCAGCGCGTTGTGTATGCCGAGGGCGAAGAGGAAGTGGTGCTGCAGGCGGTGCAGAACGTGGTCGATGACGGCCTGGCGCACCCGATCCTGATCGGCCGCCCGGAAGTGATCGAGTCGCGCATCGAGCGCCTCGGCCTGCGCCTGAAGATCGGCGAGAACGTTGAAGTCACCAACATCAACGACGACCCGCGCTTCAACGAGTACTGGCAGTACTACCACGGCCTGACCGGCCGTCGTGGCGTGACCGTGGCCGCGGCGAAGAACCTGATGCGTTCGCGCCCGACCCTGATCGCTGCAGTGATGGTGGCCCGTGGCGAAGCCGATGCGATGCTGACCGGCATCGTCGGCCGCTTCCACAAGAAGCTGGGTTACGTGCGCAGCGTGCTGCCGCTGGAGCCGAAGGTCACCTCGACCTCGGCGATGACCGGCGTGATCAACCAGCAGGGCGTGTTCTTCTTCGTCGATACCCACGTGCAGGAAGACCCGACCGCCGAGCAGCTGTGCGAAGCGACCCTGCAGGCGGCCTACCGCATGAAGCTGTTCGGCATCGAGCCGAAGGTGGCGCTGCTGTCGCACTCCAACTTCGGCAGCCACGATTCGAAGGACGCGCTGAAGATGCGCCAGGTGCGCGAGCTGCTGCTCAAGCGCAACCCGCGTCTGAACGTAGATGGCGAAATGCAGGGTGACACCGCATGGGACGAAGCGCTGCGCCAGAAGCTGCTGCCGGGCTCGACCCTGCAGGGTCGCGCCAACCTGTTCGTGCTGCCGAACCTGGAAGCGGCCAACATCGCCTACAACCTGGTGCGTGTGTTCACCGACGGCGTGGCGATCGGCCCGATCCTGATGGGCGTGAACAAGCCGGTGCACATCCTGACCACCAGCGCGACCTCGCGCAGGATCCTGAACATGACCGCCATTGCGGCGGTGGATGCGCAGATCCGCAAGCAGCTGGAAGCGGAAAAGAAGGCGTAAGCCTTCTTTCCGATTCCAGCTGCAGAAGCGCGCCCCCCGGGGCGCGTTTCTGTTTCCGCAAAGCGGAAACGGGTAGTGCCGGCCGCTGGCCGGCAACCGCAATCATGTCCACCACCACCGCAGCCGGCCAGCGGCCGGCTCTACCGCCCGCCGGCCTGTGCCACACGCGCTACGCCGCCCGGTCATTTCCCTGCAACGCCTTTGCGGCCCAATACGCCCACGCGGCCCGGCCGTGGGAAGGGACCGGACCGGCCTTCCCACCCTGGGCCCGACCAACTTTTCATGGGCGAGGGTGTCATGCGCAATCGAGTGACGCGGCGGTACTTCCAGCAGCTGTTCGCGCTCTACGCCGGCTTCGTGCGGTCGCGCTGAGGCAGCGATGTGGCAGCGCCGGGCCATGCCCGGCGAGCGCGCAGCGTGGCGAATCAGGCATTTCGCCGGGTGTGGCCCGGCGCTACCGAGCGAACGTGGCAAAGATGTGCCGCAGTGGTAGCTATTGAGCTACCGAAATATCTCCGATGGTCACCCTTCCTCCGCCACCATATCCCCGGCTACATTGCAGGCCTTGCCGCAGTAGAATTTCCCAACCGACGCTGCGATTGCTGCGCCTCCCAGGCACGCGACCACGATCATCAGCCAGCGATTGCGTTTCGACTTTCCTTTCATTTCATTTCTCCTTTTCTTCGATTCGATATCTCGATATGCCATCGGTTCGATTCCCGTTGCTGGTCCGGTGAGAGTTGGCTCCAGAGCCGCTCGGCATAGCGAAGCCCCTTGCCGCCACTGGCCTGGCTGAATGCGCGCGCATAGGCGTGTGCGCGTGCTGCATCGCGAGGCACATGCAGGCCATCCTCAAAGGTGGCCGCAAGAAGCATCAGGGTATTGCTGTCACCCGAGTCCGCGGCTTCGTTGAGGAATCTCACTGTCGCTTCCTTGAATCGCTTGACGAGCTCTTCATCGAACATGGAGTGCTCATCGTCGAACTGATGAGACGCCAGTCCCGAGAACATCAATTTCGCAGTGGAGTCGCCGTCTGACGCCGCGTAGTAGGCGAGGTCATAGATGGAGTGTTCTGATTCAAGAGCGGAGCAGTCTGAGTCACCCAGAACGTTTTCCCGGAACTCACGCTGCTGGTCGGGAGTCAGTCCCGTCGGAATGTCTGTTCCCGCCAAGCTTGCGGCGTTTGTGCAACGCGCTATGTCCTGCGCCAGCAGAAGGGCCTGCTGGGGCGACAACTTTCGGCGAATTGCAATCAACTGAGTCCCGGCGGCGGCAACGCTTGCGGCCTGCGTCGCCTCGATCGCAGCATCTTTTCCGTTGATACGAACCCGTACGGTCTGCTGCTCTTGGGGGGCAACAGCGAGAACGCTCGGCGTGTTGCTTCTCGTCCAGATCGCGGTCGTGATCAGTGCAATGGCTGCTCCTGTCACCAGCACAACGACCGCTTTGCGCCTACCGACCTTGGTTCTGATTTTCATGCAAGCAAGGTTAGCGACCCTCGCTCAGTCACGATGTCGGTTGCTGCCGCGTGCTGTTGTGAACAGGCGCCTATCCGACTTGTCGGATTACTCCGCGTGAGATCGTAATGAGATCCCGTTGGGCAGGTCATGCCGGGCCATGCCAGGCGGGCGCGCAGCGCGGCGAAACAGGCGTTTCGCCGGGCAAGCCACGGTGCTACCTGCGGTCAGCGCTTGCCGCGCCGTGCCGGCGCCGGTGCATCCGAACGCGGCTTGGCGTACTGCGCCCACAGCGCCGGCAGTGCCTTGCCGGTGTGCTTCTGCCACAGCGCCGGTGCATAGCGGCCGTCGCGCAGGGCCTTGTCCAGTGCCAGCACCAGGCCGGGATGTTCCGCCTCCGCCCACTTCAGGAACGCACCGGCCACCCGGTAGCCGCTGTCGACGTTCTGCCCCTTCTCGACCTTCACCGGCAATGCCCAGCCAGCGGCGGCGTTGTCCATGCCGTAGCGGTCGCGCGCGTAGTCGGCGATGCCTTCCACCAGCCAGCCCGGTACCCGTGCATCGCCGTAGCCGGGATACCCCTGCACGATGTGCATCGCCTCGTGGGTGACCAGGTCGATGTCGTTCGGATGCTGCGCCAGCCAACCCGGATTGATGGTGATCGTCGCTGCCTGGTCCTTGTCGCCGACGAAGGCGATGCCGGTGTAGGCCGGATCGATCACGATGCGCACCATTGACGGCGCAGCGGGATGGAAGTCCGCACGTTCGCGCAGGTACGCGAAGAAGAACGTATCGATCACCCGCTTGCGCTGCGGTGCGGCCAGGGCGCCACGGGCGTCCTGGTAGTTCAGCGTCACGCCGTCGCGGGTCAGCTGCGTATCGAACGCCTGGGTCTGGCCGAAGCTTGAGAAGGACAGGGCAACAAGGGCCAGAGGCAGTAGACGGAAGCGCATGCAGCTCATTGTACGGTGCCGGCCGCCAGCAGTTCGATCTCCGCCAGCGGCAGCCGTGCCGGTGCCGCCAGGCGCAGGCGGTACTCGCTGTAACGACCGGGTTTGGCGATGCGGAACGGACGGGTCTGGCGGGCGGATTCGAAGTCTTCGCCGCTGCGCTGGTCGAGCACGGCCCAGCTGCCGCCGCCGTTGCGCGCCTCCAGCGTCCACTCACCGCCCTGGATGCGGCCGTCACCGCTGGTCAGCGTGTACATCGTCGGGGTGCCCTCGGCCAGGCCGGTCAGCGCGATGGTTGCACCGGCGCCCAGACCCACCGTGGTGCCGGCATCGTCATCGACCAGCGCGGGCAGGGCACGGCCATCGGCCAGCGTCGCCTTCGCGCCGCTGCCGAGCAGGTCGTGCAGCAGCTGCGGGTGCTGGCCGCGCGCGGTCAACGAGCGCGGCACATCGTCCACGCCGCTGCCCCAGCGCGAGGGGCGGGGTCCCATCACGAAGTCGAGGGTCGCGCCCTTGGCGATCAGGTCGTGCGGCACCCAGGTCTTCGTCCACGGCGTACCGTTGATCTTCAGCGACTGCACGTAGACGTTCTCACGCGAGTTGTTGGCCGCGTTCACGGTCAGCACCGCGCCACCCTGCAGCTCCACCCGTGCATGCTCGAATGCCGGCGAGCCGATCACGTACTCCGGGGCGCCCATGCGCAGCGGGTACAGGCCCAGCGAGGCCAGTACGTACCATGCCGAGGTTTCACCGTTGTCCTCATCGCCCGGGTAGCCCTGGCCGATCTCGCTGCCGACGTACAACCGCGACAGGATCTCGCGCACGTGCTGCTGGGTCTTCCACGGCTGCCCGGCGTACAGGTACATCCACGGGATGTGGTGCGCCGGCTGGTTGCTGTGCGCATACATGCCCATGCGCACGTCGCGCGCTTCGGTCATCTCGTGGATGGTGCCGCCGTAGGAGCCGGCCAGTGCCGGGTCCGCGGTTTCAGGTGTGGCGAAGAAGGTATCCAGCTTCGCCGCCAGCTTTTCGCGGCCGCCATACAACGCGGCCAGGCCTTCGCCGTCATGGGCGGCGGTGAAGGCGAAGGTCCAGCCATTGGATTCGGTGTAGTCGTGGCCCCACACGCGCGGATCGTAGGCCTTTGCGTCCACGCGCCAGCGACCATCGGCCTTGCGGCCCTGGAAGAAGCCTGCCGCCGGATCGAACATCGTCGCGTAACTGGCGGCGCGATGGCGGAAGTAGTCGGCCTCGGTGCTGTAGCGCTCGCGTGCGGCGGGCGCGGTCGCGCGCTTGGCCAGGGCATCGGCCATGTTGGCGATGCCAAAGTCATTGAGTGCGCCTTCCATCGTCCACGACATGCCTTCGTGCACGTCGGCACTGGCATAGCCGCGGAAGGTCGAACGGTTCATGCCCTTGCGGCCGACATGGCGGTCCGGCGGCACCACGGTCGCGTTCTTCAGCGCGGCGGCATAGGCCTCGGCCGGATCGAACCCGCCGATGCCCTTCAGCCATGCGTCGGCGAAGGCCACATCGGAGCTGGTGCCGACCATCAGATCGGCGTAGCCCGGCGACGACCAGCGTGCAATCCAGCCGCCGGCGCGGTACTGCTCGATGAAGCCCTGCACCAGCTGCCCGGCATCGTCGGGCGTGAACAGCGCATAGGCCGGCCAGGTGGTGCGGAAGGTGTCCCAGAAGCCGTTGTTGACGAATACCTTGCCGTCGCGCACGGCGGCATAGCTGCGGGTCGCGCTGCCCTCGGTGTTGTCATCGCTGGCGCTGGCCTGGTTGGCGTAGCGCCACTCCGGTGCGGCGGCGCTGCCCACGTTCTCATGGCCGGAATTGGGGTACAGGAACAGCCGGTACAGGCTGGAGTACAGCGTGGTCTTCTGGTCGTCGCTGGCATCGCCGATGTCGAAACGGGCCAGGCGCGCATCCCATGCATCCTGCGCACGGCCGGCCACGCTTTCCAGTGTATCGGCGGCGGCCATTTCCAGGGCCAGGTTGTGCCGTGCCTGCTCCACCGAGATCAGCGAGGTGGCGATGCGCATGGTCACCCGCCGGTCGCTGCCGGCATCGAATTTGATGTAACCGGTCGGTCGGCCGGTGTTGAGGCGCCCACTGCTGCGCCACGGCCTGTCGAAGCTGGCCACCACGTACATGCGACTGGCGCCGTTGGACAGCCCGCTGCGCGTATCGGTGTAGCCGGACAGTGTCTGCGTGGCAGCGTCCAGGGTCAGGCCACCGCGTGCATCGACATTGTCGAACAGCAGGTTGGCGTCGCCGCCCTCGGGGAACTCGAAGCGGAACAGCGCGGCATGATCGGTCGGCGCGATGGCGGCCGCGATGCCGTTGTCGAAGCGCACGTCGTAGCGATACGGGCGCGCGCTTTCATGGCTGCGCTCGAATGACAGCGCGCGCTTGCGACGGTCGGCCTCCGGCACGCCACGGCTGGCCGAGGGCATCACCTGGAAGGTCTGGCGGTCGCCCATCCACGGGCTGGGCTGATGGCTCAGCGCAAGCGCCTGCAGCTGCGGGCGGTTCTGTGCGTCGTTCTGTTCGTTCCAGCGGTACAGCCAGTTCAGTGCGCCAGCATCGGTCACCGGGGTCCAGAAGTTGAATCCGTGCGGTACCGCGGTGGCCGGGAAATTGTTGCCGCGCGAGAAGGTGCCGTTGGCCTGGGTGCCACGGGTGGTCAGCACCCAGTCGGAGACGCGCGCTGGCTGCTGACGTGGCACTGTGTCCAGGCGCACGTCATCGATCCAGCCCGAGACCGGTGCACCGTCGGCACTGGCCACGTCCAGTTCGATCGCCACCACGCGGCGGCCCTTCAGCGCGGGCACGTCGCCCAGCCGCACCGCCTTGCGCGCCCACTGCTGCGGATACAGCGTCTTCGAATCGCCCTGCGCGCGCGCACCGATGGCCACGCCATGCTGGTCGCGTGCAGCGCTGGCCGAAACGCGGCTGCCATCGTCCAGCAGCAGGTCCAGTGACACATAGGTCGAGGCCACGGTGTCCTTGCCGACGATCTCCGGCAGCACCAGCCACGACAGGGTGGTATCGGCCTCGATGGTCATGTCCGCCTTGAACAGCTCGCGTCGCGCGCTGCCGCCTTCGCTGCTGTAGCGCAGTGCATGCAGGCCGCTGTAGCCCGCATTGCGCTTGGCGGCGTAAGGCGCAGCAGGGCCGTTGCCGATCGTGACCTGCAGTGCGCCTGCGGCCGGTGCCGGCGTCGGCTGGCCCGGTTCGAACGAGGTCTGCAGTCCCTGTGCCAGCACCGGCATCGCGGTAGTCGCACAGGCCAGGGCCAGGGCGAGCGGAAGCAGGGCGCGGCGTGGATCGGACAGGGTCATGCAGGGGTCTCCCGGAAGGGCAGGCGGCGGGCAGAACCCGCATCGGCGGACACCACGGACAGCATCGCTCCGCCCGCCGGGATGGCAGTGGAAGAAGCGATGCCGGTCCGGTGGGGGCGGGCCATGCGATCGGGTCGGATTGGAGTGGGCCGGTTTACGACCTGGCCCGATCCTGCAACAGCCGTGGCAACCTGACAAGTGCCATTTAGTTCGATCCAAATGCGGGAAATATCGTTTTCGGCGGATTTTCGGCGTGAACCTGCAGGATCGATCGGGAATTTCCGCCGGCACCCCGTCCCGAGGTGGCATGCAAGGCCGCAGGGAATCGGCCCGGTACGCGCAAAGACCCGTTGCGGCGCAATGTCGGGGCGGCCCAGATGCTAGAATCACAGGCCTCGCAACCCGTTCATCGACATCCGCCATGAGCCATACCGCCACTGCGCCCGCCAACGCCGAGAAGCGCTACACCGTGCACCGCAGCGATCTGCCGCTGAGCTGCCCGACCCCGGAAATGGCGCTGTGGAACTCGCATCCGCGCGTGTACCTGCCGATCGAAGACGAGCCCAACGGCGAAGCGCAGTGCCCGTACTGCGGTTCCGTGTTCGTGCTGGCCGACTAAGCGGCCGCCCCTTCGATGCGCCGATTGACCGTGGTGCAGTTGCTGCCGGCGCTGCACTCCGGCGGTGTCGAGCGCTCGACCCTGGAAATTGCTGCGGCCCTGGTCGCTGCCGGCCATCGTGCGCTGGTGGTCTCCGCCGGTGGCCGCCTGGTGCAGCCGCTGCTCGATAGCGGTGCCGAGCACCTCACCCTTGATATCGGCCGCAAATCGCTGCTGACCCTGCGCCACCTGCCGACCCTGCGCCGCCTGTTCGCTGAAGTTGGCGCCGACATCGTGCATGCCCGTTCGCGGCTGCCGGCCTGGCTGGGCCTGTACGCGATCCGCGCGATGCCTGCCGCACAGCGCCCGCATTGGGTGACCACCGTGCACGGGTTGAACTCGCCCAGCCGCTACAGCGCGGTGATGACCAGCGGTGAACGCGTGATCTGCGTGTCCAATACCGTGCGCGACTATGTGCAGCGGCACTACCCCACGGTTCCCGGAGCGAGGCTGCGGGTGATTCCGCGCGGCGTCGATGTCGCACAGTTTCCCCGCGTGGCCCGCGCCGACCGTCGGCCACGACTGGCGCTCGCAGCCGATTACCCGTGGCTGGCGCAGGTTGAGGGCCCGCTGCTGCTGCTGCCGGGGCGGGGCACCCGGCTGAAGGGGCATGCTCATGCGCTGCAGTTGCTGGCGGATGTGCGCGCGGCCGGTGTGCCTGCACAGCTGTGGATGCTGGGCACCGATGAACCCGGCCGTGAAGCCTACGTGGCCGACCTGCGCCGGCAGGCGGCTGCTTTGGGCGTGACCGACGCCGTGCAGATCAGCACGCCGACCGCGCGCATCGCCCAGGCCTATGCGGCCAGCGATCTGGTGCTGCAGCTGTCGGACAAGCCCGAAGCGTTCGGCCGCACCGTGGTCGAAGCGTTGTCGGTCGGTCGCCCGGTACTGGGCTGGGACCATGGCGGCGCCGGCGAACTGCTGCAGCAGCTGCAGCCGGCCGGCGCCGTGCCGCTGGGCGATGCACGGGTGCTGGGTGAACGTGCGCTGGCCCTGCTGGCGCAGCCGCCGTCCTTGCCGACCCGCATCCCGTTTACCCTGCAGGCCATGCAGCGCGACACCCTCCGCCTCTATGCCGACCTCGCCGGCTGACCCCGCAACCCTCGTGCGCGAGGACCGCGCCGGGCGCTGGGCGCCCTGGTGGGTGCTGGCGTACGTGGCGCTGTGGCCGTTGCCGGGCATCGCTGAAACCGTGCTGGGTCTTGGTGCGCTGTATGCCGCGGTGCGCATGATCATGCGCCGCCTGCAGCGCCGCCCGCACCTGCTGACACCCGCCGCCTGGGCGCTGACCTCGATCCTGTTCCTCGGTTACTGGCTGCCGCAGGCGTTCTCCGCCTTCGATGCGATCGATCCGGCGGCGTCGTGGACCAAGGCGGCCGCCGGCCTGCGCTACCTGCCCTTCATGTGGCTGGTGGCGATCGCCGTGGCCACCCCGCAGCGGCGCCGCGTGATCTTCGGTGGCCTGGCGCTGATCACCGCGCTGTGGACGTTGGATGCGCTGGTGCAGTCGGTGGCGGGCACCAGCCCGTGGTTCTGGTCGCTGCAGCAGCTGAAGCTCGCCGTCAGCGGCCATGCGCTGTGCCCGGCCGAGGAAGCCGCGCTGGCCGACCGCCTCAGTGGCGCGCTCGGGCCGTGCAACCTGAAATTCGGCCAGGTGCTGGCCAGCCTCTCGCCGTTCCTGCTGCTCCCCGCCGCACGCCGCTTCGGCACGCCGGGCTGGCTGCTCGCCGGTGCGGCGCTGGCCATCGTGCTGCTGCTGGCCGGTTCGCGCGCGTCCTGGATCACCTTCGCGGTGATCGTGGCCTACAGCGGCGTGCGCCAGCTCGGTTGGAAGCGCCTGGGCCTGCTGGCGGTGGTCGGCCTGCTGGCCGCGGCGGCACTGACCGCCAGCGTGCCGCAGCTGCGCGAGCGTGTGGCGCGCACCGCGATGGCCTGGGACGGCGGCACCGAGGGCGTCGACCAGGCGCTGTCCGGACGTGGGCGCATCTGGAGTGCGGCCGGTTGCATGATTGCCGGGCACCCGATCAACGGCGTGGGCGCACGCGGCTTCCGCGATGCGTACCCGCAGTGCGTCGGTGACGATGGGCCCGCGGTGTGGGGCGCCGAACCGGCGCTGCACGCACACCAGATCGTGCTGGAAATCCTTGCCGAAACCGGCGTGCTGGGCCTGCTGTTGTGGCTGGCCGCCGTCGCCCAGGCGTGGCGCGCCTGGCGTTTCGCACCGCCCGCGGCCCGTGACCGCGCGCGCCCTGCGATGCTGGCGCTGGCCGCCACCGTGTTCCCGCTCAACACCCACCTTGCGTTCTATTCCGCATTCTGGGGGGGGCTGACCGTGCTGCTGGCCGCGTTGTTCGCCGGCAGCCTGTTGGCCCGCGAAACGGACGACACGCCGACGGTGGTGTGATCGTCCATCCACGCATGGCGTGGCTCTACTCCACGTACCGAACAAACGTCCCCATGGTGGATCCACGCCATGGCGTGCATGGGGCGGTCACCGAACGAACGTCGCCGTAGTAGATCCACGCCATGCGTGGATGGGGCTTTACCGACGCAAACACGCGCCAACCTCCACTAGCCGTGCCTCCGTGTGTATCGCACGCTGAGGCCATGGCCAGCCCAAGACTCCGCTACGGTCGTTACTCCTGCACCGGTAACGTCTATTCACTGACTACGGTAACCCTCGATCGTGAACCCTTCTTTGCCGATGCTTCCAACGTAGCGATTCTGGTTGAAGCACTGCGCTTCGTAGAGCGCAAGGGCGTGAGCCACAGCTTCACCTGGGTGGTGATGCCCGACCAGCTGCACTGGTTGATGGAATTGCGCGGGGGAACCCTGGCCGAGTGCATGGCCCTGCTCAAATCACGCAGCAGCCGGCTGCTGAATCGGCGATTGGAGCGGCGAGGGTCGCTGTGGCAGCACGGTTACCACGATCACGCCGTACGCAGCGATGAATCCCTTCACGAGAAGGCGATGTACATCCTGGCCAATCCGGTCCGTGCGGGCTTGGCGTGCGTGATGGGGGAGTACCCGTACGCCTGGTGCCGCTGGCCGTTGTGAATCCCGGCACGGAATCGAAGAGCATCCACGCATGGCGTGGATCTACTTCAGAATGCCCCACGTCATTGAATCCACGCCATACGCGGATGAAGCCGCACAAGGCAGTAGATCCACGCCATGCGTGGATGAAGCCATCCCTCCCACCGCTACTTGTAGAAATCGCTCCGGCCGCCGGGCTGGCGCTTGAACCGCCGATGGATCCACAGGTACTGGTCCGGGGCTTCGCGCACCATTTCTTCGATGGCCTGGTTGACCCGCGTGGTATCGGCTTCCACATCCTCGCTGGGGAAATTCTCCAGCGGTGCGCCGATCTTCAGGAAGTACTTTCCGCCCTCGCGGCGGTGGAAGTACGGAATCACCGCGCAGCCGGTCATCCGCGCCAGCTGGTGGGTGGCGGTAATGGTGGATGCGGTATGGCCGAAGAACGGCACGAACACGGTGTCCTTGCCACGCATGTCCTGATCCGGCGCATACCAGAGGAAGCCGCCCTTCTTCAGGTGGCGCACGGTCGCGCGGATGTCCTCGTTGGCGAACATCGCCTTGGCATAACGCAGGCGGCCAAACTTCACCGCCCATTCGTACACCGGGTTCTTGTGCTTGCGGTACATGCCCGACAGGTCAACGTAGTCGCACAGCAGGCGGCCACACATCTCCAGGGTCATGAAGTGGCCGGAGACCAGCAGCACGCCGCGGCCCTCGGCCTGCATCTGCCGCAGATGTTCCAGACCCTCGATCTGCACCTGCGGGCGGATGCGGTCGATGCTGCCCCACCAGGCGCGGATGCACTCGAGCACGCCCACGCCCAGCGCGTCGAAGCTGTCGCGCACCAGGCGCTGGCGCCAGGCTTCGTCCTTCTCCGGGAAGCACAGCTGCAGGTTGACCTCGGCGGCGCGACGGCGGCTGCCGAGCAGGCGCCAGCTGATCCAGCCGACGCCCCGGCCGAGCGCACGCTGCAGCATCCACGGCAGGCGGGCGATGGCGAAGGCGCCGAGCATGGCGGCGAACATCGGCCAGTTGCGGGGATCGCGCAGCGACGGGCGGACGGCGGTGGTGGCATCTGACATGGCGCCATTCTACCAATCCGGCTGCGTGTCTTTCCCGGGGGGCTCCCGTATCCTTGCCGCATGCGTAAAGACCCTGTCGAATGGATCCTGCGCGGCCTGTACTCGGCCGTGCTCTACATCCTGCTGCCGATCACCGTGTACCACCTGGTCTGGCGCGGTTTCCGGGTCCGTGAATACTTCCGGCGCTGGGACGAGCGTTATGCCTCGTATCCGCAGCCGACCGGCCAGCCGCGGGTCTGGCTGCACGCGGTCTCGGTGGGCGAGGTCAATGCCGCCGCGCCGCTGGTGAATGCCCTGCGCCAGCAGCGTCCGGACATCCGCTGGGTCATCACCACCATCACCCCGACCGGTTCGGAGCGCGTGCGCGCGCTGTGGGGAGACGCGCTGGACCATGTCTATCTGCCGTACGACGTACCGGGCAGCGTCAACCGCTTCCTCGGCCATTTCCAGCCCAGCCTGGCACTGATCCTGGAAACCGAGCTGTGGCCGAACATGCTGTTCGGCTGCCGCGACCGTCGCATCCCGGTCTACATCCTCAACGCCCGCCTGTCCGCGCGTTCGCTGCGCGGTTACCGGGTGCTGGCGGCGCTGATCCGCCGTGCGCTGCGCACGGTCACCTGCGTGGCCGCGCAGTCGCAGGACGACGCCGAGCGCTTCGTGCAGCTGGGTGCTGCGCGTGAACAGGTGCAGGCGCTGGGCAACCTCAAGTTCGATATCGCCACGCCGGATGTGCGGGGCTTCGTCGAGCAGTTCCACGCCTGCGTGCCCGCCGGGCGCCCGGTGTGGATCGCGGCCAGTACCCACGATGGTGAGGAGCAGGCGGTGATCGACCTGCATCGGCGCCTGCGCCAGCAGCACCCCGACCTGTTGTTGCTGTGGGCGCCGCGGCACCCCGAGCGCTTCCCGAAGGTGGAGGCGCTGGCGCGCGAGCAGGGCTGGAACGTGACGACCCGTCGCGCGAAGCAATGGCCGGAGGCCGGCACGGATGTATTCGTCATCGACACCCTGGGCGAGCTGATGCCGTTCTATGCCTGCGCGCAGGTCGCTTTCGTCGGCGGCAGCCTGCAGCCGATCGGTGGCCACAATCTGCTGGAACCGGCGGCGATGGGCACTGCCGCTGTGACCGGTCCGCACCTGCACAACTTCGCCGAGATCTCACGGCGCATGCGTGAGGCCGGTGCCTTGCTGATCGGCGAGGACGTGCAGGCGGTAGGTGACCTGCTGCAGCACCTGCTGGGCGACGCAGCGGCGCGCGAGGACATGGCCCGTGCTGGATGCACGCTGGTCAGCAATGGCCGCGGTGCCCTGCAGCGCACGTTGGCGCTGGTCGCGCCACATCTGCCGCCGCCGCGCAGCTGAGCCGGGCAGCAACACCGCCAGGGCGGACACTACGTGGACCGACTGACGTGATCGACTGCATCAATTCTGCTTAGCAGCCGGATTCCTGTCGCAGCAGGACCGGATGCGTGGCTGCGAACGTGTTTGTGGTCACATCGCGATGCGCACGGTACGGATTCTGATACCGCCCTTTGGCGCAGGCTGCCAGCCTGCTGTCGACCGCGCATGGGCGGAATCAAGAGGGCTTGCGATGGACAGCGACAACCGCCGTGGCCGGCACGCGCTGCTGGGAATGGATCACTTCGCGTTGGTGGCGTTGACCCTGTTGCTGGGGGGCAGCGTGATCGCCCTGGTCGGCCAGTACACCGCCGCCCAGGCCGGCCCGGCCATCGTACTGAGTCTGCTGCTGGCCGCACTGGGCACAGCGCCGATGCTGTATTGCCTGCACGTGCTGAACCAGCAGCAGCCGGAAGCCGATGGCCTGTACGGCCCGCTGCGGGCCGCCTGGGGCACAGCAGTCGCGCGCCTGCTGGGTGCTGTGCTGCTGCTGGAGCTGGTGGTGACCAGCGCCGGCGTGGCGCAGTCCATGGCGGGCCACGCGCGTGCGGTGTTTGCCAGTCGCGGTATTGAAACCGGCAGCGCATTGCCGGATCCGGTGATGGCCGTCACCAGCCTGCTGGTGCTGGGTGCGTTCGTGTTGCTGCCTCCGCGTCGCATCGCGCTGATGGTCTGCGTGCTGTTGACGGCGAAGATCGGTGTAGGGCTGTTGCTGCTGGCGCTGGCGGTCCGCCATGTGCACTACGCGAACTGGATCCCGTGGCTGCCGGACGCCACCGCGCCCTATCGGTTCGGACCCGGCGGGGTGCTGGCGGCAAGCGTGCCCTTGCTGGCGGTGTTTGCCAGTGTGGGTCTGGCATTGGGGTTTCCTGGGCGTGGCCCGCAGGTGCGTGCGCGGTCACCAGGGCTGCTGGCGGCCGCGCTGCTGCTGGCAATGCTGCTGCTGATCGTGCTGGCGGCGTTGCAGGCCGGCCTGGTCGAGTTCCCGGCATTGGCCGGTACGCGGCCGTTGTCGGTGGCATTGCAGGGCCATCCGCAGTTGCAGTGGCTGCTGCCGTTGCTGCCGCTGGCGGGCATGGCTGGGCTGGCAGCACTGCTGCTGGTGCTGTTGTCGTTGGCCACACAGCTGGCAGCGCAGCTCTGGCCTGTGGCCGTGGATGAAGCGCCCGGGTTCCGGACACGGCTGATACCGGTCACCGTGGTGCTGGCGGCGCTGCTGGCGTTGGGAACGCCCGTCGATGCATTGCCGGTGCTGCCAGGTCCGGCAACCCTGCTGGTGATGGCGGCTTTGTGCCTGGCAGTACTGCGTGTGCGCGCGCCGATGCCGGGGGCTGCGATGGTGCTTGCGCCGCTGGCCGCGGCGCTGTGCGTGCTGGCCGCAGTGGAGCGGGCAGGCGCGTGGCCGGGCTGACGGCCGGCGGATCTGCGCCATGCCTGGGTGGGGCCGTACGCGCTGCCCACAAAAAAGCCACCCTCCCGGGTGGCTTCTTCGTTGCCGGCAGGGCGACGACTCAGTGCGTGGTCGTCGACGGGTTGCCCGCGTCCTGGGTCAGCAGGCGGTTCACGTCCTGCAGCTCGGCCACGTCCAGCGCACCCAGCGACTGGCTCAGCAGCAAGCGGTTCTGCAGGAAGGTGTAGCGGGCCTGTGCATAATCCAGCTGCGCCGAGAACAGGATGCGCTGGTTCTGGATCACGTCCAGCACGGTACGGGTACCGACTTCCAGGCCGACCTGCGACGCGTCGTACGCGCTCTGCGCCGAGACCACCGCCAGGCGGCGGGCTTCCACTTCGCTGATGCCCTGCACCAGGGTCTGGTAGGCATTGCGGGTGTTGCGGTCCAGGGCACGCTTCTGCTGCTCGTAGCCGTCCTGGGCGATGTCGCGCTGGGCCAGTGCCTGGCGCACGCCGGACTGGGTGGCACCACCGGCGAAGATCGGCACGCTCAGGGTCAGCCCGATGCTGTTGGTGCGTGCATCCGGCGACAACGAGCCGGCACCAGTGCTGTCACCCCAGGTTGCGCTCTTGCCCCAGCTGCCGCCCAGCGACAGGGTCGGGTAATGGCCGCCACGAGCGGCCTGCACGCCAGCCTCGGCGGCGCTGACCTTCAGTTCCTGGGCCTTCAGCGCCGGATTCTGGTTGGTGGCCTGGTGCACCAGCTCATCGATGTTGCCACGGTTGGCCGGCACTTCCGGGCGGAAGTCCGCCGGCAGGCCGCGCAGGTTGACCACCGGCTGGCCGGTCAGTTCGGTCAGGGCCTGGTAGTTATCGGCCAGGGTGTTCTGCGCAACGATGGTGTTGGCACGCGCCTGGTCGTACTGGGCGCGTGCTTCGTGCACGTCGGTGATCGGCGCCAGGCCCACTTCCAGGCGCTTGTCGGCGAAGTCGAACTGCTTCTTCGCGGCCGCTTCATTAGTCTGTGCGGCGTTCAGCGATTCGATTGCCACCAGCACGTTGAAGTAGGCCGCCGAGGTGCGCACGATCAGGCTGTCGTTGGCCGAATCGAGGGTGAAGTCCGCGGCCTTGCTCAGCTCGCGCTGCGAACGCAGGTTGTTGATCTGGGTCCAGTTGAACAGCGTCTGGCTCCCTTCGATCGTGTAGTTGCGGCGCTTGCTGGTCACGGTGCCGGAGTTGGCGTCATGGTCCGCCTCGCTGCGCGAGCGGTTCAGCGTGGCCTGGCCGTTGATCTGCGGCAGCAGGGCAGCGCGGGCCTGCACGGCGCCTTCCTTGTCGTACAGCCGGGTGGATTCGGCGGCGGACAGCTGCGGATCGCCATTGCGCGCCATTTCGTAGACCTGCAGCAGGTCGGCGGCATGGGCGGACAACGGCAGCAGGGCAGTGGCCAGCGCAACAGCGAGGGATCGGCGGATCATTGCGGCTTCCTTGGACTCAGAGGTGGAACTGGGGGGCCGGGGCGGCACCACGCAGGTAATCAATATCGGTCTCGAACAGGGACTCGGTGCTGCCGTCGGCCTTGACCAGCAGGGCCTCCATCGCCGGCGAACGGCCATGGATCACGAACAGGCGACCACCCGGACGCAGCCACGAGGCGAACTGTGACGGCACCACGTCGACCGCACCAGTGACACAGATCACGTCAAAGCGGCGTTCGGTCTGCCAGGACAGGGCGTCGGCCACTTCCACGCGGACGTTGGTGCTCAGGCCGGAAGCGTCCAGGCGGGCACGCGCGGCGGCGGCCAGTTCCGGGTCGATCTCCAGGCTCAGCACGTCGCGCGCCAGCGCGCCGATGCAGGCTGCCAGGAAGCCGCTGCCGGTGCCGATTTCCAGCACTTCGTCACCCGGCTGCAGATCCAGTGCCTGCAGGGTACGGCCCTCGATGACCGGCTTCATCATCTTCTGGCCATGGCCGATCGGGAGTTCAACATCGGCGTAGGCCAGCGCCCGGTGCGCGTCGGCGACGAAGGCCTCGCGCGGCAGGCGGGCCAGGACGTCGAGCACCTTGATGTCCAGCACGTCCCAGGGACGGATCTGCTGTTCCACCATCAGTTCGCGGGCGTGGGCGTAATCAATCGTCATGAGGTTCAAATCCAGCGCAGTGGGCCGGCCATTTTACCGGTGCCGGAGGCCGGCGGCGCGCCCAGAGCATCAGCTGCCGGGTGGCCGGGGTCGCAGTGCCGGAAGTCATCGCGACCTCCGGTTCGTTCAGTTTTGGTTATCCGGCCGTCCTGGCCCCTCGTGGCGCATAGGCGCGCAGGAAGAAGTCGATGCTGGCGGTCACGTGGATGAGAGGGTCGCATTCCACTGGTGACAGTGGCATGCCGCACATCATATGCATGTGCACTTCGCCCTTGACCAGGGTCAGGAACTGCTGGCCGGCCAGGTAATAGTCGGGGATGTCCAGCTCGCCGCGTTCGCCGCGCGCGCGCAGGAAATCGGCCAGGGCCTCGCAGGTACGTTCCGGGCCGGCCTGCCAGAACAGCTCGCGCAGGCGTTCGTCGGTCTCCGGCGCCATCATCATGCGCTGGATCGAGATCGCTGCGTCGGAGGTGATCAGCTCGAAGAAGGCCAGGCCGATGCCGATCAGCTGGTCGCGCAGGGGGCCGTCCGCGTCGGCCACGAACAGCGCGTCAGGCAGCATTTCAATGCATTTTGACTGCACGGCCTCGGAGAACAGGGTTTCCTTGTCGCCGAAGTGGCTGTACACAGTCAGCTTCGAGACGCCGGCCTGAGCGGCGATGGTGTCCATGCTCACGCCGGTATAGCCCTGTTCGATGAACAGTGCCTTGGCTGCTTCAAGGATCGCCGCGCGCTTGCCGAGGTCCTTGGGACGCCCGGGTCCGGCGGCCTTGGCAGCGGGCTTGGCCGACGGCTTGCGGGAAGTGGGAGAACTCATCACGACAATACTAGACCAAGCGGTTCGATATTTATACTATACCGGCCGGTTTATTAAATTGGGCCGGCAGTCGCGGCTCTCCCTTAGTTGCAACCCTGCGTTTTCAGGACGTTGACCGATGAAGATCGTGCGCTGGATGGGCGGTATGGTGTGGGTGGCTGCGCTGGCAGCCTGTTCGGGACAGGAACAGGCGCCACAGGCGGCCGTACCGGTGCTGGTGGTTCACCCCGGCGAACAGGCCGGGCAGGCCCCGGCGGCGTTCCCGGGCACGGTGCGTGCCCGGCAGGAAAGCCCGCTGTCGTTCCGCGTCGGTGGCAACCTGGTCAAGCGCCATGTCGATGCCGGGCAGCGGGTCAAGAAGGGCGATGTGCTGGCCGAGCTGGACGTGGCCGACTTCGCGCTGCAGGCCCGCGCCTCGCAGGCGCAGCTGGCTGCGGCCGAAGCCGATCTGGTACGTGCCCGCGATGACCTCAAGCGTTACCAGGTGCTGGCCGACCAGCAACTGGTCAGCCGCTCGCAGCTGGACCAGCAGTCCGCCGCCTTCAAGGCCGCACAGGGCCAGGCCAACGCCGCCCGCGCCAACCTCGATGTGCTGCGCAACCAGGCCGATTACGCCCAACTGCGCGCACCGGCCGACGGCGTGATCGCCAGCCGCGAGGCCGAGGCCGGGCAGGTGGTGTCGGCCGGCCAGACCATCTTCAACCTGGCCGCCGATGGCGGGCGCGAAGTGCTGATCGACCTGCCCGAGGCCACCATCCGCGACTATGCGGTGGGCCAGCCGGTCGAGGTGGAGCTGTGGAACCGTCCTGGCCAGCGCCTGCCGGGCACGATCCGCGAGATCGCCGCCGCCGCCGATCCGCAGGCACGTACCTACGCGACCCGGGTCAGCCTGGCCGCCGATGCGCTGGCCGATGTCGAACTGGGCCAGAGCGCACGCGTCTACAGCAGCGCCGGCCGCCACGGCACCCTGCAGCTGCCGTTGGGCGCGCTGCAGCGTGGCGCCAATGGGGCCGCCAGCGTCTGGGTGGTCGATCCGGCCAACAGCACGCTGAAGTCCGCAGCGATCACCACCGGGGCTTACGGCAGCGAAACGGTGCCGGTGCTGTCCGGTGTGGGCGCGGGCGACTGGGTGGTCGCCGCGGGTGGCCATCTGCTGCGTGCCGGCCAGCCGGTGATTGCCGTGGATCGGCAGAACCGCCCGGTGCTGAAGCCGGCCGCGCCGGCCACTGCCGCCAAGGCCAAGGAGTAAGCCGGTGCGCCGCTTCAATCTTTCCGAGTGGGCGCTGGCCAATCGTCCACTGGTGCTGTTCGCGATGCTCGCCTTCGCCTTGATCGGCGCGTGGTCGTACAAGCATCTGGGCCAGTCCGAGGATCCACCGTTCACCTTCAAGGCGATGGTGGTGCGTACGCTGTGGCCGGGTGCTACCGCCGAGCAGGTCTCGCGGCAGGTGACCGAGCCGATCGAGAAGGCGCTGATGAACACCGGCGAGTACGAGTTCATCCGCTCGTATTCGCGCCCGGGTGAATCGCAGGTCATCTTCATGGCGCGCGACAGCCTGCGCTCCAAGCAGATTCCGGATCTGTGGTACCAGGTGCGCAAGCGCGTGGGCGACATCCGGCCGACGCTGCCGCGCGAGATCGTCGGCCCGTTCTTCAACGATGAGTTCGGCGACACCTACGGCAACATCTATGCGCTGACCGGCAAGGGCTTCGACTACGCGGTGATGCGTGATTACGCCGACCGCATCCAGCTGGAGCTGCAGCGCGTGCCCGACGTCGGCAAGATCGATCTGGTCGGCCTGCAGGACGAGAAGGTGTGGATCGAGCTGTCCAACACCCGCCTGGCCACGCTGGGCGTGTCGATGCAGCAGGTGCAGCAGGCACTGGCCGACCAGAACGCGGTCACCGGCACCAGCTTCTTCGAGACCGCCACCGACCGCGTGCAGCTGCGCGTGACCGGCCAGTTCAACGACATCGACGCCATCCGCCAGTTCCCGATCCGTGCTGGCGACCGCACCGTGCACCTGGGCGACATCGCCGAGGTCAAGCGCGGCTTCGCCGACCCGGCGTCGCCGAAGATGCGCTTCATGGGCGAAGAGGCCATCGGCCTGGCGGTGGCGATGAAGGATGGCGGTGACATCCTCAAGCTCGGCGCCAACCTCGATGCAGAGTTCGAACGCCTGCAGAAGACCCTGCCGGCCGGCATGCAGCTTCGCAAGGTGTCCGATCAGCCGCAGTCGGTGGAGGAGTCGGTCGGCGAGTTCGTGCAGGTGCTGACCGAAGCCGTAGTGATCGTCTTGCTGGTCAGCTTCTTCTCGCTGGGCCTGCGCACCGGCCTGGTGGTAGGTGTGACCATCCCGCTGGTGCTGGCGATGACCTTCTTCGTCATGCACTACTTCGACATCGGCCTGCACAAGATCTCGCTGGGCGCGCTGGTGCTGGCGCTGGGCCTGCTGGTGGACGATGCGATCATCGCGGTGGAGATGATGGCCACCAAGATGGAGCAGGGCTACGACCGCCTGCGTGCGGCCAGTTTCGCCTGGGAGTCGACCGCGTTCCCGATGCTGACCGGTACGCTGATCACGGCGGCCGGCTTCCTGCCGATCGCCACGGCGGCATCGAGCACGGGTGAGTACACCCGCTCGCTGTTCCAGGTGGTGACCATTGCGCTGGTGGTGTCGTGGATCGCGGCGGTGCTGTTCATCCCGTACCTGGGCGACAAGATGCTGCCGGACCTGTTCAATCCGCAGCCGCCGAAGCCGGGCAGCCTGTCCGCGCGCTGGCTGGCCAAGCGCCAGCAGTGGGCCGACCGCTATCCGGTGCTGGCCAACCTGATCGCGCCGCCGCAGCACGGGCACGACCATGATCCGTACCAGCGCCCGTTCTATCGCAGCTTCCGTCGCTTCCTCGATGGCTGCCTGCGCCACCGCTGGTGGGTGATCGCCGCGACCATCGCCCTGTTCGTGTTCTCGCTGATGATGTTCCGCTTCGTGCCGCAGCAGTTCTTCCCGGATTCGACCCGGCCGGAACTGATGGTGGACATCGAGCTGGCCGAGGGCGCGTCGCTGCGCTCGACCCAGGCCCAGGCAGAGAAGCTGGAGAAGCTGCTGTCCAACCGCGATGGCATCGCCAACTACGTGTCCTACGTGGGCACCGGTTCGCCACGCTTCTACCTGCCGCTGGACCAGCAGCTGCCGGCCACCAACTTCGCCCAGTTCGTGGTGCTGGCCAAGGACATCAAGTCGCGCGAAAGCACCCGCGACTGGCTGCTGCATGAGGTGATCCCGAAGTTCCCGGACGTACAGATGCGCGTCACCCGCCTGGAGAATGGTCCGCCGGTCGGTTACCCAGTGCAGATGCGCATCTCCGGCGAGCACATCGAGAAGGTGCAGGCGATCGCACGGCAGGTCGAGGCCAAGGTGCGTGAAAACCCGCACGTGATGAACGTCAACCTGGACTGGAGCGAGCCGAGCAAGGTGGTGCGGTTGGTGATCGACCAGGAGCGTGCGCGCGCGCTGGGTGTGAGCAGTGCCCAGGTCAGCCAGTTCCTGTCCAGCTCGCTGGCCGGGCAGTCGGTGAGCGTGTATCGCGAAGGCAACCGCCAGATCGAGATGCTGCTGCGCGGGCCGGCCGATGAACGCAACCAGCTGGAGCTGCTGTCCAGCCTGTCGATGCCGACCGCCAACGGCGGCAGCATCACGCTGTCGCAGGTGGCGACGATGGAGTACGGCTTCGAGGATGGCATCATCTGGCACCGTAACCGTCTGCCGACGGTGACCGTGCGCGCCGACATCAGTGATGGCATGCAGCCACTGGACGTGGTGCATCAGATCCTGCCGACGCTGGATGGCATCCGTGCCGAACTGCCGAATGGCTACCTGCTGGAAACCGGCGGTACCGTGGAGGATTCGGCACGTGGCCAGAACTCGATCAAGGCCGGCATGCCGCTGTTCCTGGTGGTGGTGGCCACGCTGCTGATGCTGCAGCTGCGCAGCTTCTCGCGTGCGGCGATGGTGCTGGTGACCGCGCCGCTGGGCATCATCGGTGCGACCCTGTTCCTGCTGCTGTTCCGCGCCCCGTTCGGCTTCGTGGCGCTGCTGGGCACGATCGCGCTGGCCGGCATGATCATGCGCAACTCGGTGATCCTGATCGACCAGATCCAGCAGGACATCGATGCCGGGCATGACCGCTGGCATTCGATCATCGATGCCACGGTGCGCCGCTTCCGCCCGATCGTGCTGACCGCGCTGGCGGCGGTGCTGGCGATGATTCCGCTCTCGCGCAGTGCGTTCTATGGCTCGATGGCGATCTCGATCATGGGCGGCCTGATCGTGGGCACCGTGCTGACCCTGGTGTTCCTGCCGGCGCTGTACGCGGCGTGGTTCCGGGTCAAGCCGGACGAATCCGGGGCGTAATGCCCCGGGTTCGGCGGCCACTGCCCTGGTAGGTGCCAACCTTGGTTGGCACTGATGCACGCATCCACGCATGGCGTGGATCTACCGCAGCGGGTCTTGGCCCTGGTAGGTGCCAACCTTGGTTGGCACTGATGCGTGCATCCACGCATGGCGTGGATCTACTGCAGCTGCAGGCCGTTCCGCAGCACCGGCAGCAGCCATTCGATGAACACCTGCACGCGTTGCGCGCGGTGCTGCCGATGCGGTTGCAACAGGGTCACCGGCAGCGGTTGCGCCACGTGCTGTGGCATCACTTCCACCAAGGTTGGTAGTTTCTGCAGTAGAGCCACCCCATGGGTGGCTGCGGAGGACCAGGCTCAGTCATCCACGCATGGCGTGGATCTACTGATCTGCGTGGCGTGCATCTACGCATGGCGTGGATCTACTGCAGCTGCAGGCCGTTCCGCAGCACTGGCAGCAGCCATTCGATGAACACCTGCACGCGTTGCGCGCGGTGTTGCCGGTGCGGCTGCAACAGGGTCACCGGCAGCGGTTGCGCCACGTGCTGTGGCATCACTTCCACCAGCGCACCGGATTGCAGTTCGGCCTGCACGTCGTAGCGCGGAATCTGCAGCAGGCCGAGCCCCGCCACGCAGCACGCGATCGAGGCCTCGGCGCTGTTTACCCGTACCCAGCCAGGCATCGGCAGCGTGCGCAGCTGGCCACCGTCCTGCCATTCCCACGGTTCCACCCGCGCCGTGGTCGGCGATGCGTAGTTCACCGCGCGGTGCTGCTGTAGATCAGCGGGATGCTGCGGCACTCCGTGCTCACTCAGGTAACTGGGCGCGGCAACGTTGACGAAGTCGAGCTGGCCCAGCGTGCGTGCCACCAGGCTGGAGTCGCCCAGGTGGCCAACCCGCAGCACGGCATCGCAACCGTCCTCGATCAGGTTCACCGCGCGATCGGTCATGCCCAGGTCCAGTTCCACCTGCGGGTAGCGCGCAAAGAAATCCGGCAGGGCGGGGGCGATGATGCGTCGGCCGATGCGGCTGGGCACGTCGATCTTCAGTAGGCCAATCGGCTGCGCATCATCCTGGCGGAACAACGATTCAGCGTCTTCGACTTCGGCGAT
This sequence comes from Stenotrophomonas sp. 71799_Sma, assembly GCF_056482505.1. NCBI lineage: Bacteria > Pseudomonadati > Pseudomonadota > Gammaproteobacteria > Lysobacterales > Lysobacteraceae > Stenotrophomonas > Stenotrophomonas sp. 71799_Sma. The sequence goes on along the minus strand of NZ_CM151202.1, from coordinate 4,068,084 downwards.
CAGGCGCAGGCAGCGCGCATGGAACACGTCGCCGTCGTGGGTGGTGGAGACCCGTCGTGTGGAGCGCTGCAGCAGGCGGGTGCCGAGCCGCTGCTCCAGCTCTGCAATGGCTGCCGAGACGGTGGAGCGGGGCAGGCCGAGCTGGTCGGCGGCGCGGGTGAAGCTGGCGCTCTCCACCACCCGGGTGAAGATACGGAAGCGATCGATCCGGTCCATTGTTCGCTGACTCTGGAAAGTTAAGTCAATATAGCGGGCTTTATCCGGATTTTCTGCACGATATCGTCATCAGGGCAGGTTGCCATCCCGGGCAGCCCCTCCCCGAGACCAAGCCATGACTGACCATTCCCTCAAGGGCAAGACCGTGCTGATCGCTGGCGGTGCCAAGAACCTGGGCGGGCTGCTGGCCCGCGACTTTGCCAGCCAGGGCGCCAAGGCCATCGTCATCCACTACAACAGTGCCGCCACCCAGGCCGATGCAGAGGCGACCGTCGCCGCCGTGCAGGCCGCTGGCAGCAAGGCGGTGGCGCTGCAGGGCGACCTGACTTCGGCCGCAGCGATGGAGCGCTTGTTCGCCGATGCCGTGGCTGCAGTCGGCCGGCCGGACATCGCCATCAATACCGTCGGCAAAGTGCTGAAGAAGCCGATGCTGGAGATCAGCGAAGCCGAGTACGACGAGATGAGCGCGGTCAATGCGAAGTCCGCGTTCTTCTTCCTCAAGGAAGCCGGTCGAAACGTCAATGACGGCGGCCGCATCTGCACCCTGGTCACCTCGTTGCTGGGCGCATTCACGCCGTTCTATTCCAGCTATGCCGGTACCAAGGCGCCGGTCGAGCACTTCACCCGTGCGGCGTCGAAGGAGTTCGGCGAACGCGGCATCTCGGTGACTGCGATCGGGCCTGGCCCGATGGACACGCCGTTCTTCTATCCGGCCGAGAGTGCCGATGCGCAGGCGTATCACAAGACCGCGGCGGCACTGTCGGCATTCACCCGCACTGGCCTGACCGACATCGCCGACATCGTGCCGTGGATCCGCTTCCTGGTCACCGATGGCTGGTGGATGACTGGGCAGACGATCCTGGTCAATGGTGGGTATACCACCAAGTAAAGCAGCCACGCATGGCGTGGCCCTACTGCGGTGGTGGGTGCCGACCTTGGCTGGTACGGATGGCTGCATCCACGCATGGCGTGGATCTACTGCGGTGGTGGGTGCCGACCTTGGTTGGCACGGATGGCTGCATCCACGCATGGCGTGGATCTACTGCACGGGGTTCGAACCATCCACGCATGGCGTGGATCTACAGTAGAGCCACCCCATGGGTGGCTGCGCACAATGTCCAAAGGGAGGGGCGCCACGCATGGCGTGGCGCTATCGGATCAGTTGAGCTTCGCCAGCACCGCATCTGTCGCAGCGGCGGTACTCACCGCCTGGCCCTTGGCGGCCAGGTCGGCAGTGAACACACCATCATCCAGCACGGCGTGCACCGCCGCTTCCACCGCAGCGGCTTCCGCTTCCAGCCCCAGCGAATGGCGCAGCAGCATCGCCGCGCTGAAGATCGTTGCGTATGGGTTGGCGATGCCCTTGCCGGCGATGTCCGGCGCCGAACCATGGATCGGCTCGTAGATGCCGACTGCGCCCGGCTCACCCAGCGAGGCCGACGGCAGCAGGCCCAGCGAGCCGGCCAGCATCGACGCCTCGTCGGTGAGGATGTCGCCGAACATGTTCTCGGTGACGATCACGTCGTACTCGCGCGGCTTGGCCAGCAGGTGCATCGCCATGGAATCAACCAGCTGGTGCTCCAGCGCTACATCCGGGAACTCCTCGCGGCCGATGCGCGCGGCCACGTCACGCCACAGGCGCGAGGTTTCCAGCACATTGGCCTTGTCCACCGAGGTGACCTTGCCGCGACGCTGTTGCGCCAGACGGAACGCACTGCGCAGCACGCGCTCGATCTCGGCTACGGTGTAGCGGCACAGATCGCTGGCGCTGTCGGCGTCGCGGGTCTTGTCGCCGAAGTAAATGCCGCCGGTCAGCTCGCGCACCACCACGAAGTCCACCCCCTGCAGCAGCTCGGCCTTGATCGGCGAGGCGTGCAGGGCGGCTTCATGGGTACGCACCGGGCGCAGGTTGGCATACAGGCCCAGCGCCTTGCGGATCGCCAGCAGGCCCTGCTCCGGGCGCACCTTGGCATTCGGGTCGGACCACTTCGGGCCGCCGACTGCACCCAGCAGTACGGCGTTGGCGGCCTGGCAGGCGGTCAACGTAGAGGCGGGCAGTGGCTCGCCATGGCGATCGATGGCGACGCCACCGATGTCGTGCTCGCTGAAGGTGAAGGTGTGGTTGAAGCGTTCGGCGACGGCCTTCAGGACGGCGACTGCCGCGGCGGCCACTTCCGGGCCAATGCCATCACCGGGCAGGACAACAATTTCAGCGTGCATGCTCACTCTCGTAGCGTTCGATTTCAGGGACACGGCCCAACAGATACCCCAACTGGTCGACACCTTCCAGCAGGCAGGTCTGCGAGAAGCCATCCAGCGGGAAGGAATAGACGCGACCATCTGGCGTGCGCAGTTCGCGCGCGGCCACGTCGATGGTCAGCTCGTCGTCCGGGCGCTGCATCAGCGCCTGCACATCGGCCTCGTCCAGCACGATCGGCAGCAGGCCGTTCTTCAGCGAGTTGCCGCGGAAGATGTCGGCGATCTCGCTGCTGACGATGGCACGCAGGCCGAGGTCGGTCAGCGCCCATGGTGCATGCTCGCGCGAGGAACCGCAGCCGAAGTTGCGGCCCGCCAGCAGGATGCTGCGGCCGGCGTTGTGTGGCTGGTTGAAGGCGAAGTCAGCCACCGGGGAACCGTCGGCCTGCCAGCGCCAGTCATTGAACGCGTTGCGGCCGAGGCCGGCGCGCTCGGTGGTGGACAGGAACCGTGCGGGAATGATCTGGTCGGTATCGATGTTGGTCTGGCGCAGCACCACGCTGGCCGAGGTCAGGGTACGGAATCCGCTCATCACGCCACCTCCTGTGCGAACAGTTCGCGGGTATCGGCAACGTGCCCGTTCACTGCGGCCCATGCCGCGCTCATTGGCGAGGCCAACAGCGTGCGCGAACCGGGGCCCTGGCGGCCTTCGAAATTGCGGTTGCTGGTGCTCACGGCCAGCTGGCCGGGCGCGACCAGATCGCCGTTCATGGCGATGCACATCGAGCAGCCCGGCTCGCGCCACTCAGCACCGGCCGCGCGCACGATCTCATGGATGCCTTCAGCCTCGGCCTCGCGCTTGACGATTTCCGAGCCCGGCACCACCAGCATGCGCACCCGCTCGGCAACCCGGCGGCCGCGCAGCACCTGCGCCACCTCGCGCATGTCACTCAGGCGGCCGTTGGTGCATGAGCCGACGAACACCACGTCCACCGGAGTTCCTGCCAGCGCCTTGCCGGCCTGGAAATGCATGTAGTCCAGGCCTTTCTGTGCGGCGGCATCGTTGGCCGCCGGAATCGGCGCATCCACTGCGATCGCGGTGCCCGGATGGGTGCCCCAGGTCAGGGTCGGGCGGATGTCGGCAGCGTCGATGTGCACTTCGCTGTCGAAATGCGCGCCGTCATCGCTGCGCAGCTGCTGCCAGCGTGCCACGGCGGCGTCGAAGTCGGCGCCCTTGGGGCCGCGCGGGGTCGCGGCGACGAAGTCGAAGGTGACCTGGTCCGGCGCCACCATGCCGGCACGTGCACCGGCCTCGATCGACATGTTGCACAGGGTCATGCGCTGTTCCATGTCCATCGCTTCGATGGTGCTGCCACGGAACTCGATCACGTGGCCGGTGCCACCATTGACGCCGATCACGCCGATGATGTGCAGGACCACGTCCTTGGCGCCAACGCCGGGTGCCAGCGGCCCATCAACGGTGATCGCGAAGGTCTTCGCCTTGCGCTGCAGCAGGCATTGCGTGGCCAGCACGTGGCCGACCTCGCTGGTACCGATGCCGAACGCCAGCGAACCGAACGCACCATGGGTGGAGGTGTGACTGTCGCCGCAGACGATGGTCATGCCGGGCTGGGTGAAGCCCTGCTCGGGCGCGATCACGTGGACGATGCCGCGGTTGTCCGAAGCCATGTCGAACAGCTCGATGCCGTGCTCTGCGCAGTTGCGTGCCAGCGTGGCCACCTGTGCCTCGGAGGCGGCGCTGGCGTAAGGCAGCGTGCCGTCGGCACGCACAGGCAGGGTCGGCGTGGAGTGGTCCATCGTCGCCTTGGTGCGATCCGGGCGGCGCGGCGACAGGCCGCGCTCGCGCAGCTCGGTGAATGCCTGCGGCGAGGTCACCTCGTGGATCAGGTGCAGGTCGATGTACAGCACGGCGGGCGCGCTGTCGGATTCGGGAACCACCACGTGGGCGTCCCACAGTTTGTCGTACAGGGTGCGGGGTGCGGAAGTCATGCGTGTGCCTGGCAGAAGTACGAAGGTGCGGACATCAGGAAAGATAGCGAAAAGGTCGAGTCAGCGGCGACGGGCAAGCACCCGCAGCCGCACGTAGTCGGCCAGCGGCTGACCGCCGGCGTTGCGCGGCAGCTCGGCCAGCAGAACGGTGGCGGCCTCGCGCACGGTGGCGCGTGCCTCGGCTGGCAGGTCATCCAGCAGCGGTGTGGCGAATACCCGCAGCCAGCCGGCCACGCCGGTCGGCAGTGCGGTCGGTCGCGGCGTGCACTCGATCAGCTGCACCTGGAAGCCATGCTGGCGCAGGCGGTCGGCGTAGGCATCGGCAGTGGGGAAGTACCACTGGAATGCGCTGGCGCCGTGGCCATGGGCCACGCGTGCGGCCTGCACCGCGGCAATGATCGTGGCCACGTTGCCATGCCCGCCGAACTCGGCAACGAAGCGGCCGCCCGGGCGCAGGGCGCGGCGCACGCCTTCCATCACCCGGTCGGGGTTGCCCATCCAATGCAGCGCTGCGTTGCTGAATACCGCATCGAACTCACTGTCGAACGACAGCGCGTGGCCATCCATCACCTGCGCATCGACGCCGCGCGCACGCGCGGCGATCACCAGCTCCGGCGAGGCATCCACGCCGTGGATGTGTGCGCCGCTGAGCGCCAGCTCAGTGCTGAGCACGCCATCGCCACAGCCCAGGTCGAGGATGCGTTCACCGGCGCGCGGGTCGAGCAGGCGCGATACCGCGCCGCCGAGCAGCGGCACGAAGCCGGCGTCGATCGCATAATCCTGGGCGTTCCACTGCTGGCCAGCGGCGCTGGTCGGGGTGGGGGTGTCGAAGGCGCTCATGGCGGGGTCCTCAGGCGGTGGCGGGGGTGGCAACGTCGGTGTTGCTGTGGGCGGCAGCCTGGCGCTGGCGCAGCAGGCGGTTGGCAACATCCAGCCAGGCCAGTGCGGAGGCTTCGATGATGTCCTTGCTGGTGCCGGTGCCGTCGTACTCCACGCCCTCGTGGCGTACGCTCAGATTGGCTTCGCCGCGCGCATCGGCGCCGATGCCGACGCTGTGCACGTGGTAGCTGTCCAGCATCAGCTGCACGCCGGTAGCGGCCGACAGCGCGCCGAACAGCGCATCGACCGGGCCATCGCCCTGCGCGGTCTCGGCCACGCGGTTGCCGTCCGGGTCGGACAATTCCACCAGCGCATTGGCGCGGCTGCCGACGTCGCTGATGGTCATCGACGCCAGGCGATAGCCCTGCGCGTTGGAGCCGCCCTGCATCAGCGTCTGCAGGTCGGCATCGGTGACTACGCGCTGCTGTTCGCACAGGCCCTTGAACTGCTCGAATACCAGCTTCAGTTCGTCTTCGTCCAGCCAGAAGCCCAGCGCACGCAGGCGCGCTTCGACGGCGGCGCGGCCACTGTGGCGGCCCAGCACCATCTGCGAATCCTCCCAGCCCACGTCTTCCGGACGCATGATTTCGTAGGTGCCGCGATGACGCAGCATGCCGTGCTGGTGGATGCCCGATTCGTGGGCGAAGGCATTGGCACCGACGATGGCCTTGTTGCGCTGTACCGGCATGCCGACCAGGCGCTGCAGCAGCTGTGAGGTGCCGACGATGCGCGGGGTGTTGATCGAGCTGTCCTGTTCGTAGAAGGCCTGGCGCACCTTCAGCACCATCGCGATCTCTTCCAGCGAGCAGTTGCCGGCGCGCTCGCCGATGCCGTTGATGGTGCACTCGACCTGGCGTGCACCGCCTTCGATGGCGGCCAGCGAGTTGGCCACGGCCAGGCCCAGGTCGTTGTGGCAGTGCGCGCTGAAGATCACATTGGCGGCATTCGGCACGTCGGCGACGCCGGCGATGACCTGCTGGAACATCGCGCGGATCTCTTCCGGCGTGGTGAAGCCGACGGTGTCGGGCAGGTTGATGGTGGTGGCGCCGGCAGCGATGGCCACGCGCGCGACTTCGATCAGGTAGTCCAGCTCGGTGCGGGTGGCATCCTCGGCCGAGAATTCGACATCGTCGATATAGGACCGGGCCAGCGATACGTGCTTGCGTACCGACTCCAGTACCTGCTCGCGGGTCATCCGCAGCTTGTGCTCGCGGTGCAGCGGGCTGGTCGACAGGAACACGTGCAGGCGCGGGTTGGCAGCGGCCTCCAGCGCACGTGCGGAGGTTTCGATGTCGGCCTGCAGGCAGCGCGACAGCACCGCCAGGGTCAGGCTCGGGCGGCGCAGTTCGCGGCCGATCAGTGCCATCGCCTCACGGTCGGACTGCGAGCTGGCCGGGAAGCCGGTCTCGATGATGTCCACGCCCAGTTCGTCCAGCGCACGCGCCATCACCAGCTTCTGCGGCGGGCTCATGCTGCAGCCGGGGGACTGCTCGCCGTCACGCAGGGTGGTGTCGAAGATGCGGATGCGCGGGGTGGTAATTCGTTCGATGGTGGTCACAGGGAAATCTCCTCGACAGCGGGTGCGACGGCTTGCAGGGGGGAAGGGGAAGAGGTGGGGGAAGCGATGGCGCTGGCCTTGGCGGGCGAGCGCGGTGTTTCGCTGCGCCGTCGCCGTGGTTTGCGTGGTGGGCGCGGGCGGATGTCGGTGAGCAGGCCGGCGAGGACGCCGGCATCGATGTTGCCGCCGGAGACCACCGCGCACTTGCGGCGGCCGGCGACGCGGCGGCCGGCGGCCAGCGCCAGCGCACCGGCACCCTCGGCGATGATGTGTTCTTCCAGTGCCAGGCGGACCAGGGTTTCGCGCAGTTCGGCTTCGCGCACGATCACCACGTCGTCCAGCAGCGAGGTGCACAGGCGGCGGGTCAGGAAGCCGGGAATCTTCACCCGCACGCCGTCGGCCAGCGAAGCAACGGGGGCGATCTCGCGCACGTCACCGCGGATCGCGCGGGCCATCGAATCGACGCCTTCCACCTGCGCGCCAACGACGCGGACGCCCTGCGATTTCAGTGCCAACGCAACGCCGGAGGCCAGCCCGCCGCCGCCGATCGGCACGATCACCACGTCCGGCGCGTGTGCGGCCAGCTCGATGCCGACCGTGCCCTGGCCGGCGATCACATCGGCATCGTCGAACGCGGACAGGAAGCGGTAGCCGTGGCGTTGTGCCAGTTCGACCGCGAAGGCGTAGGCCTCGTCATAGCTGGTGCCGTGCTGGCGCACGGTCGCGCCCCAGTGGGCGACGCCGGCGATCTTGGTGGCCGGTGCGCCGTGCGGCATCACGGTGATGGCCGGCACGTCCAGGCGGTAGGCCGCCCACGCCACGCCCTGGGCATGGTTGCCGGCCGAGGCGCAGATCACCGGCCGGGTGTCGCCGCGCTCGCGGCCGGCCAGCAGCGCGTTCAATGCACCGCGTACCTTGTAGGAGCCGGTGCGCTGCAGGTTTTCCAGTTTCAGCCAGGTGCCGAAGCGCTCGGCATGGTGCAGCGGGGTGGGCGGCAGGAAGCGGCGCAGACGAGCCTGCGCCGCCAGTACGTCGGCGACGCTTACGTCGCCGACATCGCTTTCCTGGCTGGTGTCAGCGGCCGGCATGGGCCACCAGCGCAGTGCAGAAGACCGCCGCATGCGGGCGCGGGCGGCGAAGAAGACGCCTCCGTACCGGCACCGTGGTCGCTACGGTACGGGTGTTCATACGGATGCTCCTTCCACGGCGGTGACCTGCACGGACACGCAGTCGTAGATCTTCTCGATCTGCCGGCACAGCGTTTCCGCCGGACGCTGGCCATCCACCACCAGCTGCAGGTGCCAGCGGCCATCGTCGGCGGCCACCGGCGCACCACTGATCGCACGCGGCGCGAAGCCACGGCGTTCGGCCATGCCGATCACGCGCAGCAGCGCGCCTTCGGCCGGGTGCAGCACCAGGTCAAGCCGGTATTGCATTGGGGGTCTCCTGGCGGGCGTGGGCGGGATTGCTTTCCAGCATCGTGCTGTTGGCGGTGTTCGGCGGCACCAGCGGCCACACGTTGGCGCGTGCATCGATGGCCACGTGCAGCAGCGCCGGGCCTGGTTCGGCCAGCAGTGCGGCCAGGCCGCCCTCCACGTCGTCGCGGTTGTCGATGCGGGTGGCGGCGATGCCGAACACCTGCGCCAGTGCCACGAAGTCCGGGTTGTCGGACAGGTCGATCTCGCTGTAACGCTCGGCGAAGAACAGCTCCTGCCACTGCCGCACCATGCCCAGCGAACTGTTGTCCAGCAGCACGATCTTCACCGGCAGGCGGCAACGCGCGATGGTGGCCAGCTCCTGCACGTTCATCATGAAGCTGCCGTCGCCGGAGACCAGCACCACGGTGCGATCGGGGCAGGCGAACTGCGCACCCATCGCGGCCGGGAGGCCAAAGCCCATGGTGCCCAGCGCGCCACTGGTCAGATGATTGCGCGGGTGGTTGAAACGGCAGTGCTGGGCGACCCACATCTGGTGCTGGCCGACATCGCAGGCGATCACTGCATCGGCCGGTGCCAGCTCGCTCAGGCGCTTCAGCAGCGCCGGGGCGTAGATATGCTGGCCGGGGGCGTCGTAACGCGCAGCGAAACGATCACGATGCTGTGCACAGCGCTTGCGCCATGCGTCCTGGTGGGCCTTGGGGGAGGGGAAGGCCGCACGCAGGGCGCGGATGGCATGGCCGACGTTGCCGGGCACGGCGACGTCGGCGCTGCGCAGCTTGGAGATCTCGTAGGCGTCGGCGTCGATGTGGACGACGCGGGCGAACGGTGCAAACTCGGCCAGCTTGCCGGTGGCACGGTCATCGAAGCGCGCACCCAGCACCAGCAGCAGGTCGCTTTCCTGCACCGCCATGTTGGCCGCGCGGGTGCCGTGCATGCCCAGCATGCCCAGCGACTGCGGATGGTGGGCCGGCAGTGCACCCAGGCCGCGCAGGGTCATTACGGTGGGGATGGCACTGGCCTCGACGAAGTCGCGCAGGTCCTGCACGGCATCGCCCAGGGCGATGCCACCACCTGTGTAGACCACCGGCTTCTCGGCCGCCGCCAGCGCGGCGATGGCCTCGGCGATGGCGGCCTCGGCCGGCGCCGGCGGCGGTTCGACGCTGCTGGGCACATGCGCCGGCAGATGGCTGGCATCGGCCAGCTGCACATCCTTGGGCAGGTCGATCAGCACCGGGCCTGGGCGACCCTCACGGGCAATGCGGAACGCATCGGCCACCACGCGCGGCAGGTCATCGACGCTGCGCACCAGCCAGCTGTGCTTGACGATCGGCATCGTCAGGCCGAACACATCCAGTTCCTGGAAGGCGTCGGTGCCCAGCAGCGGCGTGCCGACCTGACCGGTGATGCAGACCATCGGTACCGAATCCAGCATCGCATCGGCAATGCCGGTGACCAGGTTGGAGGCGCCCGGGCCGGAGGTGGCCACGCAGACACCCACCTGGTTGCTGGCGCGGGCAAAACCGTTGGCGGCCAGCGCCGCGCCCTGCTCATGGCGTACCAGGATGTGCTTCAGCGACGAATCCACCAGCGCGTCGTAGAACGGCATGATGGTGCCACCGGGATAGCCGAACAGCGTGCGGACGCCTTCGGCCTCCAGCGCCTGGGTCAGCCAGCGCGCGCCGTTGGGCGGCGCGCTGCGATGTGTCGAAGAGTTCATGGGGGAACCTTGCAAAGCGGGTGGGGGAGGGCCGCGCGGTTACGCGGCCTGTCCTTGCAACCAGACCATCTTGGCGCGCAGTTCCTTGCCTACCTTCTCGATCGGGTGCTCCAGGTCGGCCTGCTTGAACCTGTTGTAGTTCGGCAGGCCCGCTTCGTACTCGGCCACCCAGTTCTTGGTGAAGGTGCCGTCCTGGATGTCCTTCAGCACTTCCTTCATGCGCGCCTTGGTGCCGGCGTCGATCACCCGCGGGCCGCTGACGTAGTCGCCGTACTGCGCGGTCTCGGAGATGAACTCCAGCATGCGCGAGATGCCGCCTTCGTAGAACAGGTCCACGATCAGCTTCAGTTCGTGCAGCACTTCGTAATAGGCGATCTCCGGCTGGTAACCGGCTTCGACCAGGGTTTCGAAACCGGCCTGCACCAGTGCCGAGGCACCGCCGCACAGCACCGCCTGCTCGCCGAACAGATCGGTCTCGGTCTCTTCCTTGAAGGTGGTCTGGATCAGGTTGGCGCGAGCGCCGCCGAGGCCGGCCGCATAGGCCTGCGCGTGCTGCGCAGCCTTGCCGCTGACATCCTGGTAGACCGCCCAGATGCACGGTACGCCGCGCCCGATCTCATACTCACGACGCACCAGCGCACCCGGGCCCTTCGGCGCAACCAGCACCACGTCCAGGTCGGCGCGCGGCTCGATCATGCCGTAGTGCACGTTCAGGCCATGCGCGAACAGCAGGCAGGCGCCCTGCTTCATGTTCGGCGCCAGCACGTCGTTGTAGAGCTTCTTCTGCACCATGTCCGGGGTCAGCACGGCGACCAGGTCGGCGTCTTTCACCGCTTCAGCGGGCGCGATCACGGTGAAGCCATCGGCCTGCGCCTTGGCTTCGGTCGGGCCGCCCGGACGCAGGCCTACCACCACATCGAAGCCGGATTCACGCAGGTTCAGCGCGTGGGCGCGGCCCTGGCTGCCGTAGCCGATGACGGCGATCTTGGTCTGGGGCAGGTCGTTGGTGCTCATGGGGGAGGTTCCTTGCGGTGGGAAGAAAAAAGAACGGCCGGTCGTCGAGGTGACGTGCCGGCCGGTCAGGGGAAAGCGGTGGAGGAGGCGCCGCGCGTTGCACAGGCACAGCCACCACGAGGCGTCGCGGTGGTGCAGGTCCGGGTTGTGCGATCGGCGTTGTGCATGGTGGTTGCGTCTGAAACCAGGTCCTGAAATGAAAAAACCCGCACCGGGGCGGGTGCGGGTTTTTGAAGAGTTCCGGTGTGTTTGTTGCTTACACGCTGGCTCGTCCCGCACCTGTTGGTTGGGTAATAAGTACGAGCACAAGAATCGAACGCAGCGAAGCGGCGCCGATATCGGCGGCTTCGATGTGGGTTCGCGGTGGCGTGTTGTGATGCAACATGTGATCGAGAGAAACACAGCCGTTTCGGCGCTGTCAACCCTCGCAACGGATTTTCCATCGGTTTCCGGTGCATCCAGCGCAATCGCTTGCGGCACAAGGATGGTTGCCGCTGAAAGTGTTTCAGTGAACCCCAATTCACTCCTTTCAGGCCGGCTTTTGCGCGGAATCCGGCGGATTTTCGCCTTGGCGGGTGCGGAGCTTCCGCACCCCATCCCAGGATCAACGTCCATGACCTCTGCCCGATACCGCGTGAAGGCCGCAGCGGCGAAGATCGGGAACCACCCTTCCATCGGAACCCGACCGTGTCCCGACGCCTTGCCCGTTCCCTGCTCGCTGCCGCCGTGCTGGCTGCCGTGCCCGCGCTGTCCTTTGCCGCAGACCGCATCACCGGCCAAACCTTCGCCACCCGCTCGGAGGTGATCGCCCCGCATGCCATGGCCGCCACTTCGCAGCCGCTGGCCACCCAGATCGCGCTGGACGTGATGAAGGGCGGTGGCTCGGCGGTGGACGCGGCGATCGCCGCCAACGCCGCACTCGGCCTGATGGAGCCGACCGGCAACGGCATCGGCGGCGATCTGTTTGCCATCGTCTGGGACCCGAAGACGCAGAAGCTCTACGGCTACAACGGCTCGGGCCGCTCGCCGAAGTCGCTGACTCTGGCCGAGTTCCAGCGCCGTGGCCTGAAGGAGATTCCCGCCACGGGCCCGCTGCCGGTGTCGGTGCCTGGTGCGGTCGACGGCTGGTTCGCCCTGCACGACCGTTTCGGCCGCAAGCCGATGGCCGACAACCTGGCCCCGGCCATCCGCTATGCCCGCGACGGTCACCCGGTGGCTGAAGTGATCGCCTACTACTGGGACCGCTCGGTGCCCAAGCTGTCGCAGTATCCGGGCTTCAAGGAGCAGTTCACGATCAATGGCCACGCCCCGCGCAAGGGTGAGATGTGGAAGAACCCGAATCTGGCCAGTACGCTGCAGAAGATCGCCGACGGCGGCCGTGATGCCTTCTACAAGGGCGATATCGCCCGCACCATCGGCGACTATTTCAAGGCCAACGGTGGCTACCTGAGCTACCAGGACATGGCTGACCACCACGGTGAGTGGGTCGAACCGGTCAGCAGCAACTACCGTGGCTACGACGTGTGGGAGCTGCCGCCGAACAGCCAGGGCATCGCCGCGCTGCAGATCCTCAACGTGCTGGAAGGCTACGACTTCTCGAAGATTCCCTTCGGTTCACCGGAGCATGTGCACCTGTTCGTTGAAGCGAAGAAGCTGGCCTTCGCCGATCGCGCGCGCTTCTATGCCGACATGGCGTTCCAGCCGGCGCCGGTGCAGAAGCTGATTTCCAAGGACTACGCCGCACAGCGCCGCGCGCTGATTTCGATGGACAAGGCGCTGAAGGAAGTGCAACCGGGCACGCCGAAGCAGCTGGAGGAGGGCGACACCATCTACATGACCGTGGCTGACGCCGACGGCATGATGGTGTCGTTGATCCAGTCCAATTACCGCGGCATGGGCAGCGGCATGGCGCCGCCGGGGCTGGGCTTCATCCTGCAGGATCGTGGCGAGATGTTCGTGCTGCAGAAGAATCATCCCAACGGCTATGCACCGGGCAAGCGCCCGTTCCAGACGATCATCCCGGGGTTCATCACCAAGGGCGGCAAGCCGTATGCCAGCTTCGGCGTGATGGGCGGCGCGATGCAGCCGCAGGGCCACGCGCAGATCGTGATGAACCTGGTGGACTTCGGCATGAACCTGCAGGAGGCCGGTGATGCACCGCGCATCCAGCACGAGGGCTCGACTGAACCGACAGGTCAGGCCACGGCGATGACCGACGGTGGTGAAGTGAATCTGGAAACCGGCTTCCCGTATGAAACGGTGCGTGCGTTGATGCGCAAGGGGCATCGCATCGTGTTCGCCGACGGTCCGTACGGTGGGTATCAGGCGATCATGCGTGATCCGGAATCCGGCGTTTACTACGGTGCGTCTGAGAGTCGAAAGGATGGGCAGGCGGCGGGGTATTGAGGTTTCCCGGCCACCGGGCGCAGCCCCCTCCGCGGTGATGGTTCGTGGAAGCGGGATCATGTGATTGGGCCGGGCGGGTGGGCTGGTCGGGGGACGCCGTGAATCCGTCCCTGGAGGCTTGGCCGCGGCATCCATGCCGCGGACACCCCCGCCCAGCCCACCCGCCCGGCCCCTGACAGTTTCCGTGGCCATCACCGCAGGAAAAGAAAAAAGAAGATCAAGAACAAAGGCAACGGCAACAGCCGCGTGCTGTGGGTTGGGGTCGGATCCGTTTTCCACAGGAAAACGGATCCGACCCCTTCTTGTTTTCCGATACACCTCATCCACGCATGGCGTGGATGGACCAACCGTCACACGTAACCTGTCGGGGGTGGGGCGGTGTGGGTAGGCAGGACCGTTGGCGCCATGGATGGCGCCATCGAGCCCCCAGGGACGGGTTTACGGCGTGTCCTGCCTACCCACACCGCCCCGCCCAACCAGCAGAAACCCAGAGCTGCCCTGGCTTTTGAATTTGCACTTGCTTGAAAGAGCGGTGCAGCCGCAGGCTGCAAAACCCACTCAATCCTGATCGTGCGCGCGCGCCGCCTCCGCCTGGGTCTCCTCCTGCGCCGCCATCTCGCGCGCGATCCACGCATCGATCATGTGCCGCTGGCGCTGCGCCTGCCGCCGCTCGCGCGTGTACTCCTGGTCCAGCACCCGGTACAGCGACACCATCACCAGCACCATCAGCAGCGCGAATGGCAACGCCGCAATCGTGATCATGCCCTGCAGTGCATCCAGGCCACCGGCCAGCAGCAACGCCGCTGCAATCAGCGCCACCGCGATGCCCCAGGCCAGCTTGCGCTTCAACGGCGGATCGCCTGCCTCGTCAGTGGACATGCTGGCCAGTACCAGCACCGCCGAATCGGCTGATGTCACGAAGAAGATCATCAGCAGCACCAGTGCGATGCAGGAAAGCAGCAAGGGCAGCGGCATGCTGTCAAACAGGGTGAACAGCACCGTTTCATAGCCATTGCCCAGCGCCTGCACCAGGTCGGCGTGGCCGAAGATCTGCGCCCACAGCGCAGTACCACCAAACACCGCGAACCAGAAGAAGCCCAGCACCGTGGGTGCCAGCACGACGCCGATGACGAACTCGCGGACGCTGCGCCCACGCGAGATGCGCGCGATGAACGAGCCGACGAACGGGGCCCAGGAAATCCACCACGCCCAGTAGAAGATGGTCCAGTCCGCCACCCATGTGCTGCCCGAGAACGGCGACATGCGCAGGCTCATCGTCACCAGCTGGTTGAGGTACGACCCCAGTGTGGTGGTGAACGTATCGAAGATGAATCCGGTCGGACCCAGCACCAGTACGGTGGCCGCAAGAAGCGCGGCCAGCGCAAGGTTGAAGTTGGACAGCCACTTCACCCCGCGCTCGACACCGCTGGCGGTGGAGGCCATGTACAGCACGAACGCGATGGCGATGATGGTCAGCTGCAGTGGCACACCCGCGTGCAGGCCGAACACGCGTTCCATGCCGGCAGCGATCTGGATGGTGCCGAAGCCCAGCGTGGTGGCCACGCCAATGGCAGTGGCAACAACCGCGGCGATGTTGACCACGCGTCCGATCCAGCCGCGATGGTGCCGGCCGATGATCGGTTGCAGCATGTCACTGACCAGTCCACGGCCATTGCGGTTGAACTGGAACCAGGCCATGGCCAGGCCGATCAGCGCGTAGATCGCCCACGGGTGCAGGCCCCAGTGGAAGAATGCATAGCGCATCGAAGCCCGCGCCGCGTCCATGCTCTGCGGTGCGAGGCCTTCCGGAGGCTTGGTGAAGTGGGAAATCGGCTCGGCGGCGCCCCAGAACACCAGGCCGATGCCCATGCCGGCGGCGAACAGCATCGACATCCAGCTGGCGCGCGAGAACTCCGGCTCGGCATCTTCACCGCCGATGCGCAGGTTGCCGAAGCGACCGAATGCCAGATACATCAGGAACGTCAGTGCCAGGAACACGACCAGAAGATAGAGCCAGCCGACACTGCGGATGACATCGGCCAGTACCGACTGCACCACGGTATTGAAGGGGCCGGGTGCAACACCGGCAAGCAGCACCAGAAGCAGAACCAGTGCGATGGAAACGCGAAACACCATGAAGGAGCTTCTCCGATCAAGGGATTGAGGGGAGCGAGCAGAGCTTGCTGCGAGGGGCCGGCGACATGCAGCACAGACCGGGCAGGGGCCGCGAAGGCGGCGGGGAAACACCGGCCGCAGCGGCACGATGCGTGTGCACGTTACTGAATGCGATGTCACGGTTCTGTTAATACAGAAACAGCGGATCCACGCCGTGCGTGGATGGAACAGCCAGGAGCTGCAGTGCGTTCTATGCTCTAATGCACACCAAGAAGCGGGGGTACCGCGGCCATGTGGCCACGGTTGAGACAGTCCCTTGGAACCTGATCCGGCTCATACCGGCGTAGGGAAGCTTTGTAGTGCAGCCATGCCCGGACTCCGCCCAAGGACCGTCCGGGCGCGGCAGCAGTGCGCCGCCGCTTCGTCCCTGACCTTCCTGGACGATGCCCGATGAACGCACAGCTCTCCGCCCTGCAGCAACAGGCCCAGCAACTCTCCGAATCCGTGACCCGGCCCATTCCCGGCTCGCGCAAGATCCACGTGCCCGGTTCACGCCCGGATCTGCAGGTGCCGATGCGCGAGATCGCGCTGACCCGCACGCCGACCTTGTTCGGCGGCGAAGAGAATGCACCGGTGACCGTTTACGACACGTCGGGCCCGTACACCGATCCGGAGGTGCGCATCGATCTGTCCGCTGGTTTGCCGGCACTGCGTCGCGGCTGGGTGGAAGAACGCGGTGATACCGAGCGGCTGGAAGGACTGAGCTCTTCGTTCGGTCGCGATCGCGAGCATGACCCGAAGCTCGATGCGGTGCGCTTCCCCGCGCGCAGCCTGCCTCGCCGTGCGCGTGCAGGTGCCAACGTCACCCAGATGCACTACGCGCGCCGCGGCATCATCACGCCGGAAATGGAATTCGTCGCCATCCGCGAGAACCAGCGGCTGGACGCGATCCGCGATGCCGGGCTGCTGCAGCAGCACCCGGGCGAGGCGTTCGGCGCTTCGATCCAGAAGATCATCACCCCGGAGTTCGTGCGCGACGAAATCGCCCGCGGCCGTGCGGTGCTGCCCAACAACATCAACCATCCGGAAAGCGAGCCGATGATCATCGGCCGCAATTTCCTGACCAAGATCAACGCCAACATCGGCAACAGCGCTGTTTCCTCGGGCATTGCCGAGGAGGTGGAGAAGCTGGTGTGGGCGATCCGCTGGGGCGGTGACACGGTGATGGACCTGTCCACTGGCAAGCACATCCATGAGACCCGCGAGTGGATCATCCGCAACTCGCCGGTGGCGATCGGTACCGTGCCGATCTACCAGGCGCTGGAGAAGGTCGACGGCCGCGCCGAGGCGCTCACCTGGGAAATTTTCCGTGACACGCTGATCGAACAGGCCGAGCAGGGCGTGGATTACTTCACCATCCACGCTGGCGTGCTGCTGCGCTATGTTCCGCTCACCGCCAAGCGGGTCACCGGCATCGTCAGCCGCGGTGGCTCGATCATGGCCAAGTGGTGCCTGGCACACCACAAGGAGAACTTCCTCTACACGCATTTCGAAGACATCTGCGAAATCATGAAGGCCTATGACGTGACCTTCTCGCTGGGTGACGGCCTGCGCCCGGGCTGCATCGCCGATGCCAACGACGCTGCGCAGTTCGGTGAGCTGGAGACGCTGGGCGAACTGACGAAGATCGCCTGGAAGCACGACGTGCAGACCATGATCGAAGGCCCCGGCCACGTGCCGATGCAGCTGATCAAGGAGAACATGGACAAGCAGCTGCGCGAATGCGGCGAAGCGCCGTTCTATACGCTGGGGCCGCTGACCACCGACATCGCACCGGGCTACGACCACATCACCAGCGCGATCGGTGCGGCGATGATCGGTTGGTTCGGTACGGCGATGCTGTGCTACGTGACGCCGAAGGAGCACCTCGGCCTGCCCAACCGCCAGGACGTACGCGACGGCATCATGGCCTACCGCATCGCCGCGCATGCGGCCGACCTGGCCAAGGGACACCCCGGCGCACAGGTGCGCGACAACGCGCTGAGCAAGGCACGCTTCGAGTTCCGCTGGGAAGACCAGTTCCATCTCGGGCTGGACCCGGAGAAGGCCAAGGAATTCCATGATGAGACCCTGCCGAAGGATGCGCACAAGCTGGCGCACTTCTGCTCGATGTGCGGCCCGCACTTCTGCTCGATGAAGATCACCCAGGACGTGCGCGACTACGCCGAGGCCGGCATGAAGGAGAAGTCGGAAGAGTTTCGCGCGGCCGGCGCCGAGGTCTATCACCAGGGCTGACGTGTAACGGGTAGTGCCGGCCGCTGGCCGGCATTCCGTCGTGCGTGGGACCGGGAGAGTGCCGGCCAGTGGCCGGCACTACCGCTCATCACGTCGCTCCCGGCTATCCTCCGCCCATCACCCTGGGGAAGGACGCCATGCCCGTTGCCATCACCACCCGCTGGCTGGCCATTGCCCGCCGCCATCCTTCGGCCTGGCTGCTGGGTGCCCAGTTGATCGCGGTGCTGCTGTATCCCGCACTTGATGACACCGCCGGCGGCCGTGCGGCACTGGGCATGTTCGGCATGGCGGTACTCGGCCTGGCGCTGTGGGTGGTCCAGCGCAGTCCGCTGGGCACCTGGCTGGCACTGCTGCTGGCCATTCCTTCGGTGGTGTTCTCGCTGGCCGGCGCACTGCTGGATCGCAGTGCGCTGCTGACCACCGCGCAGCTGCTGGAAAGCCTGCTGTACTTCTATACGGCCGGTGCGCTCATCGCCTACATGCTCCAGGACCATAAAGTCACCCGCGATGAACTGTTCGCAGCAGGTGCGACATTCACGTTGCTGGCGTGGGCCTTCGCGTTTGCTTTCGCCGTGTGCCAGCAATGGTATCCGGGCAGTTTCCAGGGCACCGGTGGTGGCGCGCAGCGCACCTGGATGGAGCTTCTTTATCTGAGCTTCAGTTTGCTCTCGGGTGTTGGCTTGAGCGACGTTGTGCCACTGCATTCGCAGGCGCGCGCCTTGGTCATGCTGGAGCAGTTTTCAGGCGTGATGTACGTAGCTTTGGTGGTTTCGCGACTGGTTGGATTGACCATGCTGCGGCGCATGTGAAAATGAACGCCAGATAAAAATTTCGCGCCCCGCAGGGCGCGAATGGTGCAGCAAATTATGTGAATGCGTCGGCGAGAGAGAGCCTGGATGTCGACCACGCGATAGGCGAGG
Organism: Stenotrophomonas sp. 71799_Sma; assembly: GCF_056482505.1. Taxonomy (NCBI): domain Bacteria; kingdom Pseudomonadati; phylum Pseudomonadota; class Gammaproteobacteria; order Lysobacterales; family Lysobacteraceae; genus Stenotrophomonas; species Stenotrophomonas sp. 71799_Sma. The sequence continues at coordinate 4,049,319 of NZ_CM151202.1, read as the reverse complement.
TAACCCGCATAGGCTAGTATTCGCCCGCTTCATTGTTTTTGCGGTATGCGCCGATGCTTTGTGCGGAGTCTGGCTTTTTGCTGTTCCCAGGACGGGAGGGTATCGAAGGCAAACGCTGCCCCGGACCTGTCTCTACTGTGTAGCGGAAAATGAACAGCAGTGAAAACCAGCCCCCCGGATTCGATCGGATCCGGATAGGAGAGTGCACTGTCACTCTGTCCTCGCGCGAAGTCGAGGTCGTGGGTGCGCGTCGCCCGCGTCGGCTGACGCCGAAGGCGCTGGGCGTGCTGCGTGTGCTGCTGCGCCAGCCGGGGCGTGTTGTCACCCGCGATGAACTGTTCGCGGAAGTCTGGCCGGACACGCTGCCGACCAATGATGTGCTTACCCAGGCCGTCACCCAGCTGCGCAAGGCGTTCAGCAACGACGACGACAACGGCCAGGCCTATATCGAGACCATCGCCAAGACCGGCTATCGCCTGCTGGTGCCGGTGCAGGTACTGGACGATGTCGAGCCGGCGCCGCCCGCGGGAGCCGATGACGAAATCGTGGACATGCAACCGGCGATGGCCATCGCCGAGATGATGCCGCCACACGTGCAGGCATCGCGCCGCCGCTGGCGCCACGTCCGCCGGCGCGTACTGCTGGTGCTGGGCGTGCTGATGCTGGCCACGGTGGTGGTGCTGACCGCGCTGCTGCTGCGGCGGGCACCGGCCAGCAGTTCAGCTGTGGACGCGGCCGTGGAGAACGGCACGCGCGTGATCGGCAGCCCGCAGCGTCCCTATCGGTTGATCACCGCGACCAGCGGCTTTGAAACCTATCCCACGCTTTCACCCGATGGTTCATTGGTGGCCTATGAGGGCGCCAACGAAGACGGGCAGGGCGGTGGCGCGATCAAGGTGCAGACCTCCGGCAACGCGCCTGCGCGGCAGCTGCTGGCTCCGCCGGCCGGCTCGGTCGATCGCTTCCCGAGCTGGTCGCCGGATGGACGCGAGATCGCCTTCGCGCGGTTCAGCAACAACGGCGGTTGCCAGGTGCTGATCGCCAGCGCGACCGGTGGTGCCCTGCGCCAGGCCACACGGTGCGATGGCACCGAGCTGCTCAGTTTCGACTGGACGCCGGACGGCCGTGGCCTGGTCTTCGGCAGCATGGTGGGGCGCTATGCCCATCGCGGCATCCGCAAGCTTGATCTGGCCAGTGGCCAATGGGAGGCGCTGGACTACGGTGTCGCCGAGGATGACTTCGACTATGCGCCGCGCTACTCGCCTGATGGCAAGTGGCTGGTATTCGTGCGCAATCCGCAGCTGGGCGACCTGTGGCGCATGCCGGCCGCGGGTGGCACGCCCGAGCAGCTGACCAACGAGGCCGCTGAACTGCGTGGCTGGGCCTGGTTGCGTGATGGCCGGACGATCGTGTTTGGACGCCGTGTCGACAGTGAGGTGCGCCTGTACTACCTGGACGTCGAGAGCCGCACGCTGCGCGACGCCGGGCTCGACGACGCACAATGGCCGGCGACGGCGCGCCGCGCGGGCATGCTGGCCTTCGTTCACCGCCGCGCGCAGTTCGGCATCTTCAAGGTGCCGATGGAGGGCGGTTCACCCCCGCAGCGTCTGTTTGCGTCCAGCGGCCGGGATGGGCAGCCGATGGCGGCGCCGGATGGACGCCAACTGGTGTTCACGTCCGATCGTTCAGGCAGCTTCGCGCTGTGGTGGGCGGACATGGAGCGCCCCGATTCGCTGCGGCCTATCGAAGGATTGCGGCCTGAGGCACGTCAGGCACCGGACTGGTCGGCCGACAGCCGGCGGTTGCTGGTGGTCGGGCGCGACGAACACGGACGCACGGTGGTCTATGAGATCGCACCGCGTGACGAACGCGTCCAGCCGTTGCCGGTACCGTCGGAGCAGCCGCTGCAGGCACTGTACGGCGCAAACCCGGACCAGCTGCTGGTAGTCGAGCGCGATGACCAGCAACAGACGCGGCTGAGCCTGTTTGATCGAAGCGTGCAGCCTTGGCGCCGCCTTGCCAGCATCGAGGGCGTGTCTCAGGCGCGGTTCGATCGCAGCAGCGGGCGAGTGCTGTTCACCCGCCTGGCGGCAGGTGGCCTGTGGTCGGTGGATGCGGCGCTGGCGCCAGGCAGCGTGCAGCAGATCAGCGATGACCAGCCCAGCCGGTGGCGGTACCGGGCCTGGACCGTGGCCGGCAACAGTGCGATCGGCTATCTCGGTACGTCCACCCGCTGCGGTACGACACTGGTGCTGATCCAGGCCGGGCGCGAGGAACCGGAACGCTGCCTGGATGCGGAACGCCTCAGTGCCGGCAACGGGCTGAGTGCCGGCGCTGATGGGCGCACCCTGTTCGTGGCAATGGCGGTCAGCGACGGTGCCGACATCGGTGTGATGCGTTTGCCCGAGCGCTCGCCGACGCTGCTTCCGGCGTTCTCCAAGTTGTTGTTGTTCAACGGAAATGGGCCTTCGTAATTTCTTCGTGGCGACCTCGCCGCGAATTCGTGGCGATCTCGTCTGACTTTCCTGACGTGGTGCCGCCTGATTTGGCAAAACGGAGGCCTGTACTAGGCAAATCCGTGGTGCCCCCATGCGTCAACTCTCGCTGGCCGATCGCGGCCAAACCGTCTCTCTGGACCGGTCGCTCGACGATGCTGCGCCGACCTGCCTGGGCGTGGCCCGGCTCGGCAGCCTGCAGACCGCAGGCAGCAGCTTCACTGTGTGGATGCAGGTGCGCGGCAGCTCCTGGGTGGAAGCCAAGGAAGGACGCTTCCGCTTGCGCCAGGGCGAGTGGATCGCCTTCGAGAAGGAGTCGCGGCCGCTGGTGCAGGCCGGTCGCAACGGCTTGTGCGTTGGCCTGAACCTGACGGTCGAAGCGCTGCGCGTGCTGGCCGAGATGGCCGATTGCGGTCTGTATGCCGGGCGTGGGCGCATGAACCGTGGCGATGCCCGCGTTGCGCTGCGCCTGTGGCGCGATGCGCTGGCCAGTGGCCAGCCGGCACAGGCACTGCGCCCGCTGCTGCTGCACCTGGCGGGCCTGCAGCGTGGGCTGGCCGACAATGTGCAGCGTTGCCCGGGGCGCTCGCGCAGCCGCAAGCGCCAGGTGTTCGGCCGCATGCAGCGCGCCCGCCTGTACCTGGAAGGCAACAGCCACCGCGTGGTGCGCATCGGTGAACTGGCCGAGCTGACCAACTTCTCCAGCTGGTATCTCTCCAAGACCTTCCAGAGCCTGTACGAGGAAAGCCCGCAGTCGCTTTCGGCGCGGCTGCGCCTTGAGCGCGCTGCCGACCTGCTGCGTGACACCGACATGATGGTCGGCGAAGTTGCTGCAGCCAGTGGCTTCGACAACTGCTGCAGCTTCGCGCGTGCGTTCCGCGCCCGCTACGGCCAGTCCGCATCGCGCTTCAGGGAGAACGGCGGCTTGCTGCCGCCACAATCTGCAAAGTCTCCGGTTGGTTCGCGCAAATACAGCGCTGCAACGCAATCGTAACGTGCTGGGGTGTTTTAACACGCTGCTAACACGTACCTTGGAGAGATAGATGAACGTTCGTAATCCCGCAGTGCGGCTGGGCCTTCTGCCGGCTGGCATTGCGTTGGCGCTGACGCCCGCCTTTGCTTCTGCACAGGAAGCAAAGGATGCGACCACCCTGGATCGCATCGAAATCACGGGCTCGCGCATCCGCGGCGCCTCGATGGAGACCCAGCAGCCGGTCCTCACCCTGAGCCGTGAGAACCTGGAAAAGCAGGGCTACACCACCGTCGCCGATGTCCTGCAGAACCTGACCTCGGCAGGTTCGCCGGCCATTTCCCGTGCGGACTCGCTGTCCTCCGGCGAAAACGTTGGCGGCTACTACGTCGACCTGCGCAACCTGGGCGCGCAGCGCACCCTGGTGCTGATGAACGGCAAGCGCCTGGGCGCGACCACTGCCGGCTACCAGGATCTGAGCCAGATTCCGATGGCCGCCGTCGAGCGCATCGAAGTGCTGAAGGATGGCGCCTCCGCCATCTACGGTTCGGACGCCATCGCTGGCGTGGTCAATGTGATCACCCGCAAGCGCTTCGACGGTGCTGAAGCCAGCGTCTACGTCGGCCAGTACGGCCGCGGCGACGGCGACACCAACACCTACTCGTTCACCCTCGGCTCCGAAGGCGAGCGTGGCGGCGTGACCCTGTCGGCCGAATACTCCAAGCAGGATCCGGTGTGGGCGAAGGATCGTTGGTTCAGCCGCGACGGCGGCCTGGGCCCGAACACCACCTCCGGTGATTGGAGCCCGCTGAGCCAGAACAGCACCTGGTGCGACCCGCGCGTGTGGGGCGACTGCAAGCCGCGCGCTGCAGGCCAGCCGCAGCCGGAGTGGATGACCCTGAATCCGGGCGGTGACCCGAAGAATGCGGCCGACTACCACCAGCTGACCCCGGCCGAGTACTCCAATGCCAACCAGCAGATGATGGTGCAGACCGGCATCGAGCGTAAGTCCGTGTACGTCAACGGCAGCTACGATCTGGCCGACTCGATCACCTTCAATGCTGACGTGCTGTACAACCAGCGCACCACCGACCAGCAGATCGCGGGTTACCCGTACCAGTCGCTGTCGTTCGGTACCCCGCTGTCGAAGGACAGCGCGTTCAACCCGATCGGTCAGGACGTCGAGTTCCGTCGCCGCCTGTGGGAAGTGCCGCGTACCACCAAGAGCGACCTCAAGACCCTGCGCTTTGCGCCGAGCCTGAGCGGCTTCTTCGAATTCGCCGGCAAGACCTGGGATTGGGACGTCGGTGCGCTGTGGAACCGCAATGAGCTGACCAAGACCGGCTACGGCGACATGAGCCTGATCGCCTCGCGTCAGGCACTGGGCCAGTCGTTCATCAATGGCCAGGGTGTTGCCCAGTGCGGTACTTCTGCCAAGCCGATCCCGCTGAGCCAGTGCCGTCCGTGGAACCCGCTGCTGCCGTATGGCGTCAACGGCCAGGGCTCGCTTGCCGACCGTGATCTGCAGAACTTCCTGTTCCCGACCTACACCGACACCGGTGTGACCAAGACCACCAGCTACACCGCCAACCTGTCCGGTTCGCTGTTCGAGCTGCCGGCCGGTGACCTGGGCGTGGCCATGGGCTACGAGCACCGCAAGGAAGAAGGCCGCTTCGTGCCGGACGCCTTCCGTCAGTCGGGCCAGTCGACCGGCCTGGCGTCGACCACCACCTCGGGCAACTACTCGCTGGATGAGTTCTACCTGGAACTGAACGTGCCGATCCTGTCGGACCTGCCGTTTGCCAAGGAACTGACCTTCAACGTCGCCAGCCGCTACTCCGACTACAGCAACTTCGGTGACACGATCAACTCGAAGTTCGGCCTGGTGTGGCGCCCGATCGAAGAGCTGCTGGTCCGCGGTACCTACGCCGAAGGCTTCCGCGCGCCGACCGTCGACGATCTGTACGGCGGCACCAACTCGAGCTTCGAGCGTTACACCGATCCGTGCGGTTCGACCTCGCCGGGCAACGTCGCTGGCAATGCTGCCTGCGCCGGGGCTGGCGTGCCGGCCAACTACGTGCAGGTCGGCCAGGGCTTCGCGCCTTGCAGCACCTTCCCGTGCGCGACCCCGGACCAGTTCGTCAGCGGTTCGAATTCGGCTCTGAAGCCGGAAACCTCCAAGAGCAAGACGGTTGGCCTGGTCTGGAGCCCGCGTTGGGTGCAGGGCCTGGACATCTCGCTCGACTGGTACCGCTACGAGCTGAAGAACATGATCATCGCTGACAGCGTTGATCGCATCCTGCGTGACTGCTACGTGCTGGGCAACGCAGCTCGCTGTGAAGGCGTCACCCGTGCCGCCGATGGCCATATCGAGGCGCTGACCTACGGCCTGGCCAACCTCGGCTCGATGGAGACCGAAGGCTACGACCTGGGTGTCAAGTACCGCCTGCCGGAACTGTCGATCGGCAAGTTCAGCATCGACTGGCAGACCAGCTACCTGGCCAAGTACGACGAAGCCGGCCAGAACAAGAAGGGTGAGAACATCACCATCGGTCGCGTTGGTGAGCCGGGCCTGTTCCGCGTCCGTTCGAACCTGGGCGTGAACTGGGAGCTGGGTGACTTCGGTGTCAACTGGACTGCTCGTTACTACTCGGGCATGAAGGAAAGCTGCATCGACGACGCATGGTGCGACGCCCCGAACCACTACGCCAATGGTGAGCCGGATCCGCTGCGCCACACCGGCTCCAACACCTTCCACGACGTGCAGGTCAGCTGGAAGGCTCCGTGGGATGCCACCATCGCCCTGGGTGCGAACAACGTGTTCGATCACCGCGGTGCGCTGCAGTACTCGGCGCCGAACTCGAGCTTCGCCTACTACGGTGGCTTCGACGTCGGTCGCTTCCTGTACATGAAGTACACCCAGCGCTTCTGATCGTTCGAAGTGCGATAGCAATACCGGGAGGGCGGACCGCAAGGTCCGCCCTCTTTTTTTGTAGGGGAATTCCGAAATGTCGTGGAAGGTGAGCAGAGTCACGTTCCTGTCGTGTCGTAATCAACACAGTTGCTGGGTCCACTTGCGGACACTTGCACATGGAGAGAGTGATGAAGAGCACGCTGTTGCACAAACTGTCTGCTGCTGCACTGATCTATGCAACATTGGTGGGTGCGGTGTTCGCCCAGACCGGTGGCGTCTGTGGGGGCGGGCTGTACTGCGAAGAGCTGCGCCAGCAATGCCTGGCTGCAGGCAATTCGAAGGTCATGTGCGATCTGCAGTATCGCCACTGCGTGCAGGACGCCTGCGGCGCGCGCTGATGCAAAAAAAGGCGCGCCTTTGGGCGCGCCTTCGAGGTTGTTCCTGCGTTGACAGCTCAGGCCTCGCTGGGTACCAGTCCCATCAACGCATTGGCATGCTCGCGCCACTGCGGCAGCCTGTTGAGTACACCTGCGCGCTGCAGGTAGTCCTCATCCACCGGATCGCCGTTGACCAGCGCCAGCGCCACATGCACCGCACCGGTCACCCAGAAGCTGCGCGTATTGGCGCGCTGCGGCTGCAGGTGGAAGGCAACCGCTTCGATGATCGGCATCGGCAGGCCCCACAGGCCCAGCAGGTAGGCGCCGGCCTCGGCATGGCCGGGGCGGGTGTCACCGGCCAGCGACGGTTCGCTGCGCTCGTTGCGTACGCCGGGCAGCAGCAGGCCGATGTCGGCCAGCAGGGCGGCGGTCGCGCCCAGTTCGGCACTGGATTCGGGCAGCAGGCGCGCGGCCAGGCGCGAGGCGAGCAGGGCGCGCTGCTGCAGCGAATTGCGTTCGGCGGTGGACAACGTGGGTGCGGAAAACACCTCGCTGGCCAGCACCAGGTCGCGCAGCGTCGACAGGCCCAGGCGGGTCACGGCCGTGCGCAGGTCAGCGATGGTGCGTCCCTGGCTGAAGAACGCCGAGTTCGACAGCTGCAGCACCTTCGCGGCAATGGCCGGGTCGGCCGCCACCAGCTTGGCGACGTCGGCGCTGTCAGCGTCGTCGTCATGCTCCAGCGCCTGGGTCAGGCTCAGGTACAGGTGCGGCGGCGAGGGCAGCTTCTCGATACGGCCGATGGCATCGCGCAGGCGTGGGCTGTCCAGTACTTCGCGCAGCTCTTCCAGGCTGGTCAGTGCCTCCAGCAGCACTTCCGGTGCCAGTGGCAACGGCAGGAAACGGTGGGCGACACCGATCAGGCGTGCCGGCGGCGGCCGGTTGCCATGCTGGGCATCCACCAGCGCAATGCGGATGGTTTCCGGGCGCAAGGTCCGGATCTGGCCCAGCAGCGTGGTGGCATTGAGGTCCGGCAGCTGCGGGCAGACGATCACCGCATCCACGCCCTGCGTAGCCACCGCGGTCATCGCGGTCTGGCCATCAGTGGCGGTCAGCGGCTGCCAGTCTTCCCCAAGATCGGCAATGAATTCGGTCAGCTCGGCCGGCAGGCTGGCTGCATCCCCAACAAGCAGAATACGCACGACACATTCCCCTGGCTGTCTCGACGATGGATGTCGACGACGTGTGAAGTGACGCAATTTACCTAATACGGCGGCACGTGTGATGTGCCGTCGTCATGAAACGTGACCCGCATCGCTCCAGCGGGGTGCCGCCGGAGCGATCCGGTTCAGGCTCAGGCCTTGCTGTCGAGATGGCGCTGGTGCGCCTCGATCAGGATCTGCTTGGCCTCAGCGGCGCCGCCCCAGCCGTCGAGCTTGACCCACTTGCCCTTCTCCAGGTCCTTGTAGTGCTCGAAGAAGTGGCCGATGCGCTCCAGCCAGTGGCTGGACACCTGGGCGATGTCTTCGACGTGGGCATAGCCACTGAAGATCTTCGACACCGGCACGGCCAGGATCTTCTCGTCGCTGCCCGCCTCATCGCTCATCTTAAGCACGCCGACCGGACGGCAGCGCACGACCGAGCCCGGCACCAGCGGCAGCGGCAGCACCACCAGCACGTCGGCCGGATCGCCGTCGCCGCACAGGGTGCTCGGCACGTAGCCGTAGTTGCAGGGGTAGCGCATCGGGGTGGACAGGATACGGTCGACGAAGATCGCGCCGGTTTCCTTGTCCACTTCGTACTTCACCGGCTCCGAGTCCTTCGGGATCTCGATGATGACGTTGATTTCTTCCGGCGGGTTCTTGCCGGGCGAGACGAGTTCCAGACCCATGGTCGTGCTCCAGGTGGGGGATGTAGACGGATAGCCCCCCATTTTATGCCTTTGCCGGGCGCTGTGCAGAGGGAGGGGCCGACGGCGCTGCGGGGCGGGGGCCTACCGGGCAGGCCGGGATTGGCTGATGGGGGCGGCCGGCATGGGAGCGCAGGCTGGACCAACCTTCCCAAGGAGTCTGCCCATGAACGTGTCTGCCCTGTCGTTTGGCCTGACCTGCATGTTGCTGGTTGCGCCTTTGGCCCAGGCGTCCCCTTATGTCGACCTGATCGACTACCCGCACCAGGAGGCCAACTGGGACCGCTTCTTTGCCCTGGAAGGCCGTTTGCAGCATGGCTTCGATGCCATCTGTGGCGACACCTTCTGCGAGGGCGAATACAGCGATATCCGCGCCCTGCGCCTGCGCTGTTCGGTGGATGCGGTGCGGGGAACCGTGCATGAATGCCTGTGGGCATTCGCCGCCAGCGATCTGGACGTGTCCCGCAACGATGGCGCGATCGTGGCCCGGCAACCGACCTGGCTGTGCCGCCTGCCGCTGGTGGCGGGAACCCCGGTGGAAGCCTTCCATGCCGCGCTCGCCGCACGCAATCCACTGCATGACCCGCTGCCGGGGACCTCGCAGAGCGTCTATGACGGGCTGACCGGATGCATCCATTGATGAGAACGTGACTGATTCTCATTAACGGAGTAGCATGCGCCGCGCCTTCCGTCTGTCGTCCCGGTTCCGCGCATGTCCTCCAATGCCGCCTCCCTCACCGAACTGCTGATCCGCGAGCGGCCTGCGTTGCTGCGCCGGGTGCAACGCATCCTGGGGGGCGACAACGGCGCCGAGGACGTGATCCAGGCGGTGTGGTTCAAGGCACGTGGCGTCGATGACAGCCAGGCCATCGACAACCCGCGCGCCTATCTGTACCGGCTGGCCGCCAACCTGGCCACCGACCATGGCCGCGAATCGACCCGGCGCAACCGTCTGCTGGCCGACCACTACCTTTGGGGGCCGGACGAGGTGATCTCGACTGAGGAGCAGGCGATGGCACAGGACGAGCTGCAGCGGGTGCTCGACGCGGCGGGACACCTGCCGGAGCCGACCCGCACCATCTTCCGGCTCAACCGCCTGCAGGGCCTGACCCAGGCCGAGGTCGCCCGCCGTCTGGGTGTGTCGGTGACTACCGTCGAGAACCATGTGCGCACCGCGCTGCAACGCCTGGCCTGGGCGCGCAGCGGCCGATGATCGCCCCGGCTTGGGGCTGGCCCTCGCTGAAACGTCTTGATCACTGGACCGTGGATGCGGTCTAGTTCCTCCGCCCGCGCTTGAATGCGCCTGTCCGCCAGCCGATGAGCCCGCCGAACACGCTGCCCGCCGCCAATGACGATGCCCTGGCCGAACAGGCCCGGGGCTGGATCGCGTGGCTGGCCTCGGGTGACATCGGCGAGGGGCGCATGCATGAGTTCGAACGCTGGCTGGCACAGCCGGGGCACCGTCGGGCCTTCGAGCACGAGCGCGCGCTGTGGCGCAGCGTCGGACCACGCCCGCAGGCCCGGCCCGCCGAACGCCGGCGCCCGCGGCGGCTGCGCTGGGCAATGGCCGCTGCAGCTGCGCTGGCGATGCTGGTGGCATGGCCGGAGGCCTGGTTGCGGCTACAGGCCGACCATCGCAGTACGCATGTCGTGCAGAACGTGCAACTGCCCGATGGCAGTCGAGCCGTGCTGGATGCGGACAGCGCGATCGCCGTGCGGTTTGATGCCGATGCACGCCGGATCGAGCTGCTGCGCGGGCGCGCCTGGTTCGAGGTCAGCCCGGATGCCCAGCGGCGTTTCAGCGTGCGCGCGGGCAATGGCGTGGTCGAGGACATCTCGACCGCGTTCTCCGTCGCACGCGACAACGATCAGGTGGAAACCCAGGTCGGACAGGGCAGGGTGCGCGTGGCCAGCCCGGCCGACGGTGGCTGGACCTACCTGCAGGTGGGACAGCGTGCGGTCTATGGCGAGCGCAGTGGCGTGACGCGTCTGGGAGATGTGGCGGCCGACAGTGTCGGCGCGTGGCGGCAGGGTGAACTGCTGCTGGAGCAGGCCAGCGTCGCCGAGGCCATGCAATGGGTCGGGCGCTATCGCGCTGGCCCGACCTTCGTGCGTGGCGATCTGTCGCAGCTGCCGGCCGTCAGTGCAGCATTGCGCATCGATCGCCCGGAGCAGGCGCTGGATGCGTTGGCGGCAACAGCAGGTCTTCGGGTTACTCGTCTTCCATTCGGCGTCGCCATCGTGCAGTAGATCCACGCCATGCGTGGATGACCGTCCCTGTGCCGACCAACGGTCGGCACCCACCACTGCAAGCAGCCGACCAACGGTTGGCACCCACCACTGCAAGCAGCCTATCAACGGTTGGCACCCACCGCAGCAAGCAGCCGACCCACGGTCGGCACCTGCCGCGGCCGCAAATCGCTCTTGGGGTTGCCACGCTTTCATCCGTCTTACTCCGCGAACGTACCCGCCGCCGCCAGTACGTCGCCGTGTCCGCCCGTGTTGCGGATGTCGCCGCGCCCGCGGCACCGATTACCTGACAGGTTCCCCCATGTTCGATTTCCATCGTCCGGGCCGCATGCCGCGCCCGTCCCGCCTGTGCATCGCCCTGCTGGCGGCCGTCCTGGCCAGCGCCGCGCCCTCCGTACTCGCGCAGGATGCCAGCGGTGACCATACTGCCGTGCAGCGCTTCGATATCCCCGCGCAGCCACTGGACGAGGCGCTGCGCAGCTACATGCGCCAGTCCGGTGTGCAGGTCGTGTACCCGGCCACCCTGGCCCGGGGTGTGACCTCGCGTGCGGTCAGCGGCAGCCTGTCGGCCAGCGAGGCTTTGCAGTACCTGCTGCAGGGCAGTGGCCTGGCGGTGCGCCGGGTCAGTGCCGATGCGGTGACCCTGGAAGCGGCAGCGTCGGCGCAGGCCGACAGCGGTGTGATCGTCACCGATACGCTGAGCGTGGCCGGCGACCGTATCGACAGCGGCGCAACCAGCGACGAGGCGCGCCTGCTCGACGGCTATCGCAGCGTCGGCTCCACCACCACGCTCAACCGCACGCACCTGGAGCGATTCCGCGGTACGTCCAACGGCGACATCGTCAAGGGCGTGGCTGGCGTCACCGCCGGTGATCCGCGCGTGGGCAACGGCTTTGACGTCAACATCCGTGGCATCCAGGGCCAGGGCCGCGTGCCGGTGATCATCGACGGTGGCCAGTCCAGCATGGATACCTACCGTGGTTATGCCGGCCAGTCGCAGCGCACCTACCTCGACCCGGACCTGATCTCCAGCCTGACCATCACCAAGGGCCCGAGCCTGCAGGCCAACGCCTCCGGTGGCATCGGCGGCGTGGTCGAGATGGAGACGCTGAAGATCGGTGACGTGCTGCGCGAAGGCCGGGACTTCGGCGTGCGCGTGCGTGGCGGCCTGGCCAACAACAGCGCCAACAACCTGCCGTCCTACAGCGCCGCGCCGCGCACCGATCGCAGCGCCACCGGCAGCCAGTTCTTCAACGTCGCCGCTGCGGGACACTGGGATCGCTTCGATCTGGTTGCCGCCTACGCCTACCGCGACAACGGCAACTACTTCTCCGGCAAGCATGGCTACGATGACTTCCCGCAGACCCGGCGCACGCTGGCACCGCTGAATCCGCCGCGTACCGAGGTGTTCAATACCTCGGCCCGCTCGAAGTCGGCGCTGCTCAAGGGCACCTGGCGCATCGACGATGCACAGACCCTGGAAGCGGGCTACCGCCGCTACGAGGGCACCGCCGGCGAGATAATGGCCTCGCAGATCATCCGTGTGGATCGTGACCGCATTCCGCAATGGGACCCGGGCCACGTCGACATGGACAGCTATACCCTGCGCTATCGCTTCAACCCGGACAGCGAGCTGGTCGACCTGCGCGTCAACGCCACGTACACCGACACCGACAGCGTGATGTACAACAGCCTGACCGGCATCACCCCCTGGTACTTCGATCGCCGCACCGAGTGGTACGACGCGCCCAGCTTCAGTGGCGACCCCGGTTACAAGGATGCCTACCGCAATCCGCTGCGGCAGAAGCGCTTCGGCCTGGATGCCAGCAATACCTCGAAGTTCGATACCCGCGCCGGTGCATTCACCCTCGACTACGGCCTGTCCTACAGCGATGAGGACATCGCACCGGGCAGCTCGGGGCCGGTCATGCACGATGACCTGATCAACAACCGCTTCCTGCGCAACGCCGAGCGCAAGGAATACAGTGCCGTGGCCTCGCTGAAGTGGCAGCCCGATGAGCATTGGGAACTGCTGGCCGGCGGCCGCTGGAACCGCGTGGACGTGCATGACCGCAACCGCCTGGCCATGCCCGATGCCTACGAGGTGCAGGGCCAGTACCGCTACACCGAGCTGCTCAATGGCAACCCGGCGCTGCCGTCGTGGCGGGCCAAGCGCATCGCGCTGCTGAACTGGTATCCGGACGCCAACGGCAATTTCACCCAGGAATCGCTGCTGGCTTCACCGTACAAGAAGGGTACGGTGGGCGACATCGGTGGCTGGAACTTCTACGACGCCGGCAAGGCGCAGGACCTGGAGGTGCCGGTCAGCTGGAGCTGGTCGCAGCCGATCCGTCGCCGCGACACCGCGTTCTCGCCGACCGCCAGCGTGGCCTACCGCTTCAGCGAAGACACCATGGTCTACGTGAAGTATGCCGAAGGCACCAAGCTGCCGAGCCTGTTCGAGACCACGCTGGGCCTGTTCACCGCCGCCAAGCCGGTGGGCGAGCTGAAGCCGGAGCGTGCGCGCAGCTGGGAGATCGGTGCCAGCACCATCCGCTATGACCTGTTCACCGCCGGCGACCGCCTGGCGCTGAAGCTGGCGTACTTCGATACCCGCATCGACGACCTGATCACCCGTGACTACCGCACGCTCTCGGCCGGCCTGATCCGCAACGTCGACCAGTTCAAGGTCTCGGGCATGGAGTTCCAGTCCAGCTATGACAGCGGCAAGGTATTTGCTGATCTGTCCGCGCACTACTACTTCAAGGCCAAGACCTGCGCACCGGACATCGCCGCCGAGCGCCGTGCCTATGGTGCACAGCGCAGGAACGATGAACTGGCCAACACGCCGAACTGTGTGGACGGCGGCTTCGAGGGCTCGTACACCAATACCCAGAACCCGCCGCGCTACATGGTCAACCTGACCCTGGGCTCGCGCCTGTTCGACGAGCGCCTGACCTTCGGTACCCGCGTGGTCCACAACGCCGGCCCGATCAGCAAGCTGGACAAGGACTGGAACGTGGGCCTGTCGGCGATCCAGCAGCTGTACCGGCCGACCACCCTGGTCGACCTGTTCGCCAGCTGGAGCTTCAACGACCAGCTGTCGGTGGAGGCGGGCGTGGACAACGTCACCGACCGCTACTACCTGGATCCGCTGGCGCTGGGCGTGATGCCGGCCCCGGGCCGTACCGCGCGGCTGGCGCTGACCTGGAAGTATTGATCGTCGGGGTCGGATCCCTTTCCTGCAGAAAGGGCTCTGACCCCAGCGGGAGACAACGGTAGCGCCGGGCCATGCCCGGCGCCTTCCTCCAGCCAATTACAGCCCGGTCGCCGCCTTCACCGCATCTTCGTGCAGCGACTCGTTCAGCTCATCCACCACCGTGGTCCATGCCGCATCGGCCTGCAGCGACTCGGACAGGAACTGGCGCTGGGCATCGTTCCAGTACGGTGCCTCGACCACTTCCACATCGGTGGCCAGCTGGTGCTCGCGGATGAAGCGGGCGATGCCCTCGGCGCTGGCATCCAGGCCCAGCTGCAGGAACAGGTTGGTCATGCGCGGTTCGGTGGTGATCATCGTCGGTTCCTGCGGGAAGAAGGGATACGCCATTATCGGTGCACATGGCCTTGGGGAAAGCCCCGTGGCGAACGTCTACAGCAGGACGACCCCCTTGGCATCCCCCATGAACGCACACATCGCCCCTGAAGACAGCCGCAGCCTGCGGCTCAAGGCCGCCACCCGCGACAGCCATGGCGCGCTGGACAAACGCATCATGGCCGGCGACATCTTCGCCGACCGCGGCAACTTCGCCCGTTTCCTGCGCGTGCAGTACCGCTTCCACCGCAGCATCGATGCGCTGTATGCCAACCCTGCGCTGGACGCACTGCTGCCCGATCTGGGCGAACGCCGCCGCCTGACCCAGGTGGCGCGCGACCTGCAGGATCTGGAGCAGACCCTGCCGGGGGCCGACATCGCGGCGTTGCCGTCCGATCTGGAGCTACCCGCCGCATTGGGGTGGCTGTATGTGGCCGAAGGATCCAACCTGGGCGGCACCGTGCTGTACAAGATGGCCACCAAGCTCGGCCTGGACCGCGATTTCGGCGCCCGTCACCTGGCCGCGCACCCGGATGGCGCGGCGCGCCACTGGCGTGAATTCACCGCTGCGCTGGATGCGGTGCCGCTGAGCGCCGAGCAGGAGCAGCAGGTGATCGATGCGGCGGACGCCGCCTTCCGCAGCGTGCACGGCCACGTCGAAGTGGAATTCGCCTGATGCACGCCTCCCGCCTATCGGCGCAACGCTGATGCGCTGGCTCTGGTTCGCGCTGGGCTGGCTGATGGTCGGCCTCGGGGTGATCGGCGCGCTGCTGCCGGTGATGCCGACCACCATCTTCCTGATCCTGGCCGTGGGCTGCTTCGCGCGCAGTTCGCCGAAGTTCGAGCAACGCCTGCTGGCGCACCCGCGCTACGGCCCGTCACTGCGGCTGTGGCGCGAGCAGGGCGCGGTGTCGCGCAAGGGCAAGGCGTTTGCCAGCGCCGGCATGGCGGTGGGCTTCGCGCTGTTCTGTTGGGGCGCACATCCGTCCTGGCGGCTGCTGCTGGGCGTGGGCCTGTTCTTCGCGGTCAGCGCCGGCTACGTGCTCAGTCGGCCCGCACCGCGGTTGGAGCCCAACCCGGTCGTGGAAGTGGACGACGCCAATGATCCGCGCACGGTACGCCGCCGTGCAGCGACCCCTGATGCTGATGGAAACCGAGACGATGCTGCCTGCTGACCTGGCCCCCGTGGCTGCCCCTGCACTGACGCCCTGGGGCATGTATCTGGCCGCCGACGTGGTGGTGAAGACAGTGATGATCGCGCTCGCGCTGGCGTCGCTGGCCACCTGGACCGTGCTGCTGGCCAAGGGCTGGGAACTGGCCCGCCAGGCACGGCAGCTGCGCGCAGCGCGTGCGCTGCTGCTGCAGGCGCCGAGCCTGCCCGGCGAGAGCGCCGACGCCAGTATGCAGCAGGGTACCGCACTCGCCATGCTGGACGCAGCGCGCACCGAACTGCGCCTGTCGCAGGAACTGGATAGCCGCGACGGCATCAAGGAGCGCGTGGCCTCGCGCCTGGACCGCATTGAACTGGAAACCGCGCGCGTGCAGCGACGCGGCATCGGCGTGCTCGCCAGCATCGGCGCGGTGGCGCCGTTCGTCGGCCTGTTCGGCACGGTGTGGGGCATCATGAACAGCTTCATCGGCATCGCGCACAGCAACACCACCAACCTGGCGGTGGTTGCGCCCGGCATCGCCGAGGCTCTGCTGGCGACCGCGCTGGGTCTGGTCGCAGCGATTCCCGCCGTGCTGGTCTACAACCACTTCAGCCGTGTACTGGCCGGCCTGCGGGGTCTGCTCGGTGATCTGTCGGCGGCCGTGCAGCAACTGGTCTCACGCGATCTCGATCGTGCCGTTCCGCGTACCGCAGCGGCGCCGCTGCGTGCGGTGCACTGAGGCGCGACGATGGCGATCAGGACCGCGTCCGACCGTGACGATGCGCCGGAAGAAGCGCATGAGATCAATGTCACGCCCTTCATCGACGTGATGCTGGTGTTGCTGATCATCTTCATGGTGGCCGCACCGCTGGCCACCGTGTCGGTGCCGGTGCAGCTGCCGGCCAGCAATGCCAGTGCCACGCCGCCGGAACAGGCACCGGTGTACGTGACCGTGCAGGCAGATCTGTCGCTGCGCGTTGGCGAACAGGCCGTAGCGCGCGACGGGCTGGCGGCTGCATTGCAGGCGGCCACTCACAGTGACACCACGCAGCGCATCTTCCTGCGTGCCGATACCCGCGTGCCCTATGGCGAACTGATGGCCACGCTGGATGCGCTGCGAGTGGCCGGCTACCTGAAGGTGGCGCTGGTCGGCCTGGAGCAGGGCGCACGATGAGTGGACTGCGGCGCTGGGCGACCAGCCTGGCGATCGTGCTGCTGGTGCATGCGCTGTTGATCGGCGCGGCCTGCTGGTGGGCGGCTCGTGCGCCAGCGCTGACGGCTGCGGTTCCGCCTGCGGCGCTGATGCTGGAACTGGCGCCGATGGCGCAGGCACCGCCGGTGCCGCCGCGCGAGGTCGCCACCGGGCCGCTGCAGCAGCAACAGCAGCGGCAGGCGCCGAAGCCGGCCCTGCGCGAGCAACCCAAGGCGCCGGTGCAGCCGCACGGTGAGCTGCCACCGCCGCGTACACCGGAGCCGACGCCGTCGCCGCACACCGCTGACGCCAACGTCGCGCAGACCAGCGCACCGCCGCAGGTGGCGGCTGACGCGGCCACACGCTACACCGCACCGCAGACCACGGCCGGCGAACGCAGTCGTGCCGAGGCGACCTGGGAAGGACGCCTGCTCGGGCACCTGCAGAAACACCGCCGCTATCCGCGCCAGGCCGAGCGGCTGCGCCAGCAGGGTGTGGTCTACGTGCGCTTTGCGGTTGCCCGCGATGGCGCGGTCTCGGGGTTGAAACTGGGCCGCAGCAGTGGCTTCGCGCTGCTCGACCAGGAGACGCTGGACACCGTGCAGCGGGCCAGCCCGGTACCGGCGCCGCCGGCCGAAGTGGCCGGCGACCCGGTGGAAGTGATGGTGCCGGTGTCGTTCTTCCTGCGCGGGCGTTGACCTCGTAGCGTCGAGCTTGCTCGACTGCTCTTGCGGTGTGGGCCAGAAGCAGTCGAGCAAGCTCGACTCTACGGGTTTGCGCATGGTGTGGATCTACAGCAGCGGCACCAGCAGCAGCGCCACGATGTTGATGATCTTGATCAGCGGATTGATCGCCGGACCGGCGGTGTCCTTGTAGGGATCGCCGACGGTATCGCCGGTTACCGCCGCCTTGTGCGCTTCGCTGCCCTTGCCGCCGAAGTGGCCGTCCTCGATGTACTTCTTGGCGTTGTCCCAGGCACCGCCGCCGGTGGTCATCGAGATGGCCACGAACAGGCCGGTCACGATCGTGCCGATCAGCAGGCCGCCCAGTGCGCGTGGCCCCAGCAGCAGGCCGACCACCACCGGCACCGCCACCGGCAGCAGTGAGGGCACGATCATTTCGCGGATCGCCGAGCGGGTCAGCATGTCCACCGCCTTGTCGTACTGCGGCTTGCCGGTGCCCTGCATGATGCCGGGGATCTCACGGAACTGGCGGCGCACTTCCTCCACCACCGCACCGGCGGCGCGGCCAACCGCTTCCATCGCCATCGCACCGAACAGGTAGGGAATCAGGCCGCCGATCAGCAGTCCGATGATCACCGTGTGGTCGCTGAGGTCGAAGCGGAATTCCTGCCCCGGATGTGCTGCCTGCAGGTTATGGGTGTAGTCGGCGAACAGCACCAGTGCCGCCAGTGCCGCAGAGCCGATCGCATAACCCTTGGTCACTGCCTTGGTGGTGTTGCCCACCGCATCCAGCGGATCGGTGATGTCGCGGATCTCCGAGGGCAGCTCGGCCATCTCGGCGATGCCACCGGCGTTGTCGGTGATCGGTCCGTAGGCATCGAGGGCGACGATCATCCCGGCCATCGACAGCATCGCGGTGGCGGCGATGGCGATGCCGTACAGGCCAGCCAGCGCGAACGCGCCCCAGATTGCCGCACACACCGCCACCACCGGTAGCGCGGTGGACTTCATCGAAATGCCAAGGCCGGCGATGATGTTGGTGCCATGCCCAGTGGTCGAGGCCTGTGCCACGTGCTGCACCGGCTTGTACTGGGTGCCGGTGTAGTACTCGGTGATCCACACGATCAGGCCGGTCAGCACCAGCCCGATCAATGCGCAGCCATACAGCGCCATCGGCCCATGCACGTTGTCACTCATCAACCCGGTGGTGATCGGGTAGAACGCAATCGCGGCCAGCACGCCGGACACGATCACGCCCTTGTACAGCGCGCCCATGATCGAGCCGCCCGGCTTCACCTTGACGAACAGCGCGCCGATGATCGAGGCGATGATCGACACGCCGCCCAGCACCAGCGGATACAGCACCGCATTGGCGCCTGCCTCGGCCAGCATCAGGCTGCCCAGCAGCATGGTGGCGATGACGGTGACCGCATAGGTCTCGAACAGGTCGGCGGCCATGCCGGCGCAGTCACCCACGTTGTCACCCACGTTGTCGGCGATCACCGCCGGGTTGCGCGGATCGTCTTCGGGAATGCCGGCTTCGACCTTGCCGACCAGGTCGGCACCGACGTCGGCACCCTTGGTGAAGATGCCGCCGCCCAGGCGCGCGAAGATCGAGATCAGCGACGAGCCGAACGCCAGCCCGACCAGTGCATGCAGCGCCTGGTCCATCTGCAGGCCCATGCGCAGCAGCAGCGCGTAGTAGCCGGCCACGCCCAGCAGGCCGAGGCCGACCACCAGCATGCCGGTGATCGCACCGCCGCGGAAGGCGACGTCCATCGCCGCGCTGATGCCGTGGCGGGCAGCTTCGGCGGTGCGCACGTTGGCGCGTACCGACACGTTCATGCCGATGTAGCCGGCCGCGCCGGACAGCACCGCACCGATGGCGAAGCCGATCGCGGTGTACCAGCTGAGGAAGATGCCGACCAGCACGAACAGCACCACACCGGCCACGCCGATGGTCAGGTACTGGCGGTTGAGGTAGGCACGCGCACCTTCCTGGATCGCGGTGGCGATCGCGATCATGCGTTCATTGCCGGTGGGTTGGCGCAGGATCCAGCGCGCCGAGACGATTCCGAACAGGATCGCGAGAATGGCGCAGCCCAGCGCCAATGACAGCCCGTGACGTTCCAGCATTAGACCCCTCCGCAGAATGGATGTAGGCATCCAGTGGCGATGAACGGCACCACGAGGGGGACGACGGGCTGCAGCCTGGAACCAACCCGTACCGACCTTGGTGGTCGTCCGACGTATGGCGGTGTTCAGCATTCCCTGGTGCCCGCAGTATGCGTGCCGCGCACTGTAGAGTCGAGCCGTGCTCGACTGGTTTTTACGAGCCCCGCCGCATGCCGCCAGTCCATGGGCATGATTCGAAAGCCACAGGCCTTTGCACCCCGTTAAGCCAGCCTCTGCAAGCCTGCGCCCAGTCCCGTAGGAGATTCCCCATGCGCCTGTCCCTGTTGATGCTTGCCGCCCTGGTCCCGGCCGTACCGGCACTCGCCGCGGAAACCCCGGAGCTGCAGCGCGCCGTGGGTGCCCCCCAGGCCGTGGGCGCGGTGCACACCCTGCGGCAGATTCCCGAGGCCTGCGCGCGCCTGGAAGGTGCCTTCACCGGTCAGGCGGCCGAGCCGTATCGCTTCGCGCCGGTGCGGACCAGCGAGCAGTGCCAGCCGCGCGCGCGTTTCGTCGACTATGCCAAGGCGCAGCCAAGCGCCGACAAGGGCTGGAAGCTCAATGATGTGATCCGCGTACCCAATGCCGCGTGCCCGGCGCAGCAGGCGGTAGTGCGGGTGTGGCGCCTGCCGTCGAGCAACAAGGTCGAGCTGGACGGGCAGGGCCAGTCGCGCATCTATCTGGAAGAGGCCAAGAAGCAGGCCGCTGCCGGCCAGATTCCGCAGGTGACGATGTTCGCCGCGCAGCTGCAGATGGAAGGCAAGGCCTGCAATTGAAATTGCGTGGGCGATGTACCCGCGCGGTCATCCACGGGGAGTGCCGGCCGCTGGCCGGCAACCCTGCAATCATCACTCCGCCAGCGTCGCCCCGCGCGCCACCAGCAGCTCTCGCAGGGCCCTGCGATGGCAATGCGCTTCATCCTCGCAGTAGCACCCCACGCTGATGTCGCTGTGCTGTGACATCGCGGCCAGCAGGTCCAGCGCGTGGGCCGCGTCCGGCGCCTTCATCTCGGCCTTGTAGTGGCGGAAGAACGCATTCCAGTCGGCCGCGGTTTTCGCTTCGTGCGCCCGCTTTACCAGTTCCGCGCTGGGTGACAGGGTCGGGAACCAGACGTCGTACCAGTCCTGTTCCGCGAACTCACTGCGCGGCACGCCGCGTGGCGGCCGCCGCACGGTACCGATGCGCAGCCCTTCGCCGGGGTGGCGCGGCGTACCCAGTCGAACAACACGCAGTGCCATGATGACCTCCGGACGGGGCATCCATCATCCTGCGATGCACGTGCGCCAGGCGTGAACCGCTGTGGAAACGAAAAGGCCCGGGCGCCTGCGCACCCGGGCCTTTTCCCATGCTGGCAGCGATCAGTTGCCGCGGCAGTCCTTCAACCACAACACACGACCAATCTGGTCGTAGCTGTCGACCACGCCGGTCAGCGTCACCTTCTCGCGCGGGCGCAGGGCCAGCGCATACGCGGCCTGGTTGGCTGCAAACGAGCAGGAAATGGCCACGCGCTCAAAGTCGATGCTGCCATCGCTGGGCAGGTCAAAGCTGGTGTTGTAGGTGCCGCCACTGCGCAGCACGGAGGTGATGCGACCGGTGATGGCGTAGGTCTTGCCCTTGTAGCGCGGCTCGACCGCGGCCGGGTTGTCCTTGTTCTGGTTGCGCAGCTGGAAGCCGAAGCGGTCGGCGGCAATCGTTACCACCGACGCCTGCGGAGTGGCCTTGGCTGCCTGTTCGCCAGCCTTGCCCGGCTTGATCTGGTTGAGCAGCTTGCACATTTCTTCGCGCACGCCGTCGGCCGAGGCAATGGCGCCCTTGTTGACCTTCACCACCATGCCGACGGTGCCCTGGCCGCCTTCGGAGGTGGCACTGATGATCATCGGAATCGGCTTGTGGGCCATGGATTCCGGCTCTTCGATCAGCATCGAGCCGCCTTCCACGTCCTCGCTGAGGACGTCCATGTTGGCGTTCTTGGCGATCACCCGCATCTGGCCGATGGCACTGGCCACGGTCAGGTCCGGATGGGTGACCGATGAGGTGAAGGTCGTGCCGACGAAGGGATTGCCCTTCTTCTGGAAGTTGCTTTCGCAGGTTGCAGCGAAGGCCGGCGCGGCAGCACCGCACAGCAGCGCGGCGATCAGGATCGGGTGCTTCATGGTTACAGTCCTTGTGAAATGGCAGCACAGGCCCGGGCCTTGAAGGCCGGGCAGCGTCGAATCTGGCTTGCGGCGGCCCCTTTGCCCCGGGCCGGAGCCCGATTGTGGGGTGCTTCGGCGGCCGCCGCAATGTGCCCTGCGCTCCGCACAGGGCTCAGCACAGAGGGGCGTATACGACTTAATCCCCTCCGTCCCCTTTTTCGGCTCAGCCCTCGAAGGCCGGCAGCTTCTGCTTCACGGCCACGTTCTTCAGCGTCACGTACTTCGGCAGGCCGTCGGTGCCGTACGGCAGCGGGGCTTCGCCCTTGATCAGCGGCGACAGGTAGGCGCGTGCCTTGGCGGTGATGCCGAAGCCGTCGCGGCGGATGAAGCCGGCGGGCATCTTCTTTTCATGATTGGCGATCTTCGACAGCGGCGCCGCTTCGATCTTCCAGCGATAGGGCGCATCGGTGCTGCGCACGATCACCGGCATCACGCCGTTCTGGCCCTTCAGTGCCAGCTGCACGGCGGCCTTGCCGACCGCCTGCGCCTGCTCCCAGTCGGTCTTGCTGGCCAGGTGGCGGGCCGAGCGCTGCAGGTAGTCGGGCAGCGCCCAGTGCACCTTCAGGCCCAGCTGGTCCTTGACCCGGCCGGCCAGGTGCGCCGCCACGCCGCCCAGCTGCGAGTGACCGAACGAGTCCTTGCCGCCGCCCGCGTCGGCGACGAAGCGGCCATCGGCGGTGGCGATGCCTTCCGACGCCACCACCACGCAGTAGCCGACGCGCTCGACCACCGCCTTGACCTTGGCCAGGAACGCCGCTTCGTCATAGGCGCGTTCGGGCAGCAGGATGATGTGCGGCGCTTCGTCATCGCCGTTGCCGGCCAGACCGGCGGCCGCAGCCAGCCAGCCAGCGTGGCGGCCCATGGCCTCGTAGATGAAGACACGGGTGGAGGTCTCGGCCATTGCCGCCACGTCCAGCGCCGCCTCGCGCACCGAGACCGCGGTGTACTTGGCCGCCGAGCCGAAGCCGGGGCAGGTGTCGGTCACCGCCAGATCGTTGTCGATGGTCTTGGGCACGCCGATGCAGGTCAGGTCGTAGCCGGAGGCCTTGGCCAGCTGCGAGACCTTCAGCGCGGTGTCGGCCGAGTCGTTGCCGCCGTTGTAGAGGAACCAGCGCACGTCGTGCGCGCGCAGCACTTCCAGCAGGCGGTCGTAGCGGGCACGGTCGGCGTCCAGCGATTTCAGCTTGACCCGGCACGAGCCGAAGGCGCCGCCCGGGGTATGGGCCAGCGCGCGGATCGCGGCGGCACTCTCTTTGCTGGTGTCGATCAGCTCCTCGCGCAGGGCGCCGAGGATGCCGTTGCGGGCAGCCAGGACCTTGATGCCCTTGGCCCGGGCCTGCTCGATCACCGCCGCTGCCGTGGCGTTGATGACCGCGGTGACACCGCCGGACTGGGCGTAGAGGAGAGTACCGTTGCGCATGCTTCTACCTGCTCGGGGGAGGGGACATTGCAGGGACATTACCCGGATGCGGTAAAGTGGCGCTATTGCGGTGCAGCGATACCGGTCCGTCCGGGACGCGAACCTTCTTTGTTTTCAACACGTTGGAGTCAGGTCAATGCGATTGGTTCTGTTGGGACCGCCCGGTTCGGGCAAGGGGACACAGGCGACGCGCCTGAAGGAAAAGCTGGGGATCGCCCACATTTCGACCGGTGACATGCTGCGCGCGGAAATCGCCGCGGGCACGGAGCTGGGCAAGCAGGCCAAGACGGTGATGGATGCCGGCAACCTGGTGTCGGACGACATCCTGCTGGGCATGCTGGAGTCGCGCCTGACCCAGGCCGATGTCGCCAAGGGCTTCATCCTCGATGGCTACCCGCGCAATGTGGCCCAGGCCAATGCGATGGACGGCCTGCTGGCCAAGATCGGCCAGCCGCTGGATGCCGTGGTGCAGCTGGACGTGGCCACCGAGCTGCTGGTCGAGCGCATCGCCGGTCGTGCCAAGGAACAGGGCCGCGCCGATGACACGCCGGAAGCGGTGCGCCAGCGCCTGCAGGTCTACAACGACCAGACCGCCCCGGTGGTCGACTTCTACGCCGGCCGTGGCACCCTGGCCCGCGTCGACGGCGTCGGTGAGCTGGACGAGATCGAAGCCCGCATCCTGGCGGCGATCAAGGGTTGATCCTGCAGGGCCGGTGCACTGCCGGTCCTTCGGGCGCAAAAAGCACAGGCCTGGTCCGCGAGGACCAGGCCTGTGTCGTTTGATAGGCGCCAGCAGAGGGCTTGCTCAGGGCCCCGCAGCATGAGCTCCCTTGGGGATGGCCTCTTGGGGAGTAGGACCGGTTCGGGTACTGCGGCTGGCAGTTCGAATTGTGTCCGGGTTCACAGAACATCGCTATCGGGATTTCCCTGACAGATGATTGGAGTTTTCTCACATCCTGTGTAGGACTTGTCTTACCCCGGATCGGACATTGGCCCTATACAGCCGTCATCGGTCACAATCCTCGGTCATGAGCAGCGTACATATCCTTGCAATCGCCGGCACCTTCATGGGCGGCGTGGCCGCCCTGGCGCGGGAACTGGGCCATACGGTCAGCGGCAGCGACCAGGCCATCTATCCGCCGATGTCGACCCAGCTCGAACAGCTGGGCATCACCCTGGACCAGGGTTACCGCGCCGACAGCGTGCCGGCCGGCACCGACGAGGTGGTGATCGGCAACGCGCTCTCGCGCGGCAACCCGGCCGTGGAGGCCGTGCTCGATGCCGGCCAGCGCTACATCTCCGGCGCCCAGTGGCTGTCCGAACAGGTGCTGCCGGGCCGCGACACCCTGGCCGTGGCCGGTACCCACGGCAAGACCACCACCACCACCATCCTCACCTGGCTGCTGGAAAGCGCCGGTCGTTCGCCCGGTTTCCTGATCGGCGGCGTCGCCGAGGATTTCGGCGTCTCCGCCCGCCTGGGCCAGGGCCGCGAGTTCGTGGTCGAGGCCGACGAGTACGACACCGCCTTCTTCGACAAGCGCAGCAAGTTCGTGCACTACCGGCCGCTGGTGGCCATCCTCAACAACCTTGAATACGACCACGCCGACATCTTCCCGGACGTGGCCGCGATCCAGCGCCAGTTCCACCATCTGGTGCGCACGGTGCCGGCGCGTGGCCGACTGATCGTCAACGGCGAGGACCCGCATCTGGCCGAAGTGCTGGCGATGGGCTGCTGGACCCCGGTCGAGCGCTTCGGCTTCGACCCGTCGCTGGAATGGCATGCCGAGCTGCTGGCCGCCGATGGCAGCGCCTTCCGCGTGCACCACCGCGGGCAGGCAATGGGCGATGTGCACTGGTCGTTGCTGGGCCGCCACAACGTGCTCAACGGCCTGGCTGCGCTGGCTGCCGCACATGCGGTGGGCGTGGCGCCGGCCGACGTGATTCCTGCGCTGGCGCGCTTCCGCAGCGTCAAGCGCCGCATGGAAGTGATCGGCCGCCATGACGGCATCACCATCTACGACGATTTCGCCCATCACCCGACCGCGATCGCCACCACGCTGGAAGGCCTGCGTGCCAAGGTGGGTGACGCGCGCATCGTGGTCGCGATGGAGCCGCGCAGCAATTCGATGCGGCTGGGGGCGCACGCGCAGGCGCTGGCCCCGTCGCTGGCGTTGGCTGACGAGGTGGTGTTCCTGCATCGCCCGGAACTGGCCTGGGATGCGGCCGCGGTGATCGCCGCGGTGCGCGGCGAAGCGCACGCGGTGCCGGATACCGACGCATTGCTGGCGCAACTGCAGGCCAGCGCGCGCAGTGGTGACCACGTGGTGTTCATGTCCAATGGTGGCTTCGACGGCGCGCCGCGCCGTTTCCTGGCCGCGCTGCAGGCCCGATGAGCGTCGACGGTTCGCTGCCGCTGTTTCCGCTGCACACCACGCTGGTGCCGGGTGCGGCGGTGGGCCTGCGTGTATTCGAGCGCCGCTATCTGGACCTGGTCCGCGACAGCGGCCGCAGTGGCGAAGGCTTTGGTGTCTGCCTGATCCTCGACGGCCAGGAAGTGGGAGCCCCGGCGACACCGGCAGCGTATGGCGTGCAGGTACGCATCGAAGACTTCGATGTCGGCGCAGAAGGCGTGCTGCAGTTGCGCCTGCGTGGCACCCGCCGCTTCCATGTCGAGCGCACCCGCGTACGCGACAACGGTCTGGTGGTAGCCGACGTGCGTTGGTGCGATGAAGACCCGGACGATGAGCTACGGCCGCAGCATGCGCTGCTGGCCACGGTGCTGGGGCACATCATCGAACAGGCCGGCGAGGCCTATGCACCGGCCAACCCGGCGTTGCTGGACCAGGCCAGCTGGGTCGGCTGGCGGCTGGCCGAACTGCTGCCGCTGAGCGAGCAGCAGCGCCTGCAGCTGCTGCAGATGGACGACCCGCACCAGCGGTTGCAGCAATTGCTGGGCTGGATGCCGTAGCCGATAACCGCCAACCAAGGTTGGCCACTACCAGAGCGCAGCGGAACCGGGAAACGCCAACCAGGGTTGGCGACGGACAGAGCGCGCCGGAACCGGTAGCTGCCAACCTTGGTTGGCGGCCTTTTCCCGAAGCGCCAACCAAGGTTGGCGACTACCAGAGAAGCACCGGCGCCATCACGGCGTGGTCTTCAACCGCAGCACCGGCAGCCCGGTTTCGCTGTGCACATCCTCCCGCTGCGGCAGGTTCTGCACGGCGTCCTTCACCGCGTTCAACGCCGGGTCGACACCCCGCAGCGGGTGCCACATGCCGATCCATTCGAAGTGGCGCTCGTAACGCAGGGTCTGTGCACTGCCCAGCCACAGCGGCGTGTTGCCCGGCTGCAGCTGCGCGGGTGCCGGCCACAGGCGCAGCACATAGCGCTCATCCGGCTTCGCACCCTGGCGCACCATCAGCAGTGCTTCCACGCGGGTATCCAGCGTCGCCGGCAACACCGGCAGCTCGTCGGCACCGGTGTTCTTGTCCAGCATCAGCAGCGCCTGCTGCCAGCCGGCCTGCTCCTGCCGCTTCCAGCCGCGGGCTTCCAGCTGCGCCTGCAGCGGCGCCAGCGGGCCCGCCACCTGCACGTCCAGCGGCCAGCGCTGGTCGTCGTCGAACTCGTTGCGGCGCGCCGGCAGCGTGGCCCAGTCGTGCTGCCACCAGGCTTGCGCATCCATCGCCTGCGGTGCCGGCAGGGTCGGCTCGAACCGCTCCAGCTTCACCGGAATGTGGCGCGGCGCGTACCACATCGCCGCCACGGCGAATACGCCGTAGAACAGCCAGGCCACCGGCTTCACCCAGAACGAGCGGTTGAAGCGGCGGCGGTAGGCGATGCCCAGCACCAGCAGCCAGAACGTGCCGAACAGCATGCCGCCGATCACATCGCTCAGCCAATGCGCGCCCAGGTACAGGCGCGAGAAGCCGATCAGGCTGACCACGATGCCCGACACCAGGTACGGCCAGACGCGGGTGCGACCGGGCATCTCGCGGGCGATCAGCACCGCGAAGAAGCCGAAGGTGATGGTGGCCATGGTCACCGACACCGACGGGAAGCCAAAGCCGCTGCTGGCATCGATCGGGCGCACCACATCCACGGTGGCACCGAGCAGCATGGTCAGCGCCAGGCCGAAGGCGAGGGCGGCCAACCAGTGTGCGGCGGCCATCCAGCGCCGGCGCCAGACCAGGTAGCCCATCGCCGCGGCCGTGGCCGGCAGCAGTACCTGCCAGGCGCCCAGCGATGCCAGTGCGGCCATCGGGTAGTCGGCCAGCGGGTTGCGCAGCGCCAGCATGGCCTGGTGCACCAGCAGGTCGATCGCCAGCGGCTCGCCGTGTGCGACCACCACGGTCAGCAACGCGAACCAGCCCCAGCCCAGTACCAGCAGCATCAACGCCAGCATTGCCAGCGGCACGGACTCACGCCGCTTCGGGTCCAGCACGCCAACGGTGTAGCGGCCCAGCGTCGGGTGACGGTTGGACCAATCCAGCAGGCGCGCCAGCCAGTTGTCCATGCGCGCGGCCGACCAGCGATAGCCGTACAGAACGATGGCCCAGACCAGGCCGAGGATCACCGCCAGCAGGCCGACCACCACCACCAGTCGTCCGGCCACGGCGGCCACGGCGTCATACGCCTCGCCAAGAATCCAGCCCGGCGCCAGGAACAGCACCGCCCAGGAGATGCTGGCGATGCCGCTGGCCTGCACGTAGCGGCTGGCCGGCATCTTCATCATGCCGGCGATGGCCGGCACGAACGGGCGGATCGCGCCCACGTAGCGTGCGATCAGGATGCTTTTGAAGGCGTTGCGGCGGAACAGGTTCTCGCCGCGGTCGAGCAGCTGCGGGTAGCGGCTGAACGGCCAGATGCCGCGCAGGCGGTCGCCCCAGCGTCGGCCGATCCAGTAACTGATACCGTCGCCGGCAAATGCGCCCAGGGCTGCAGCCGCCACCGCGTACGGCCCGGAGATCTGGCCCAGGCCGATGAACACGCCCACCGCGAACAGCAGCGGCAGCGCCGGCACGATGGCGCCAAGAATGATCACCGCATCGCAGAAGGCGATGAGGAAGATAACGGCACCCGCCAACACGGGGTGAGCGGCAATCCACGCGAGCGTGGCGTCGATCCATGAAGAGTCCATTGCCCGATTATAGGGGCGTGAAGGTGACTGGTTCCCAGCCGCTTCGTGACCGTTTGCAACCGGCGCCTTCGCCTAGAATGGCCCCATGCCGCATACGCCAGACGCTCCACCGCACGCTTTGAAGGCCGACAGCTTCGGCCAGATCCTTCTTGTGAAAGGGCCCGATGGCCCCTTCGTGCGCCGTGATCTGGGCGCCACGCCGCTGTGGCTGCGGCTGCCGGCCTGGTGGCTGGCCCGCCGCGAAGCACGCGCGCTGCGCCACATCCACGGCATGGCCGATGTGCCGCAGCTGCTGGCGTGGGATGGCCGTCACCTCGACCGCAGCTTCATGGCCGGCGATGCCATGTACCAGCGTCCACCACGCGGTGACCTGGCCTGGTTCCGCTCGGCGCGTCGGCTGCTGCAGCAGCTGCACCGCAATGGCGTGGCCCACAACGATCTGGCCAAGGAAGCCAACTGGCTGGTCACCGAAGACGGTCGTCCAGCGCTGATCGACTTCCAGCTGGCGGTGATAGGCAACCCGCGCTCGCGCTGGATGCGGCTGCTGGCCCGCGAGGACCTGCGCCACCTGCTCAAGCACAAGCGCATGTATTGCCGCGAGTCGCTCACCCCGGTGGAGAAGCGCGTGCTCAAGCGCACCTCGTGGGTGCGCGAACTGTGGTTCGCTACCGGCAAGCCGGTCTATCGCTTCGTGACCCGCCGCATCCTGCATTGGGAAGACAACGAAGGGCAGGGGCCGAAGCCGTGAGCAGTGCGTCCGTCGTGAGCAGGCCGCCAACTGCCTGCAGTGTGCTGCGTGCGCAATTGCCCGGTGCCGACTTCGTGCACGCCTGCCAGGCGACGACTCGTCGCGATGGGCGCTCGGCCCTGCAGGCCTACCGCGATATGGCCGCGACCATTCCCGGCTGGTTCGATGGGCTGATGGCGCTGCGCAACCACGGCATGCGCCTGCTCGGCATGAAGCACCTGGGCTCGTTGCGGGCGGTGCAGGTTGTTGCGGATCCTCAACCCGGCCAGCGGCTGGGCATCTTCACCCTGCAGTCGCTGGACGACGATGCCATCGTGCTGGAAGACGACGACCGCCACCTGCGCGTGCAGCTGGCGCTGCAGTGGCAGGGCGACGTGCTGGAAGTGGCGACCGTGGTGCATACGCACAACGCGTTCGGGCGCGTGTACATGCTGCCGGTTGCGCCGGTGCATCGGTTGATCGTGCCGCATCTGTTGAAAAAGAAGGTGCAGTTGTACCGGTAGATCCAGGCCATGCGTGGATGTGGTTTGTGATCCGTGGGCTGCTTAACGGCTAAACGGCTCATTGCCAAGTGCCGCATAAATGTGGATTCCGCTGGCAGCAGAAGGCTCGCGACATCCAAACCAGGGACAACCCGCAAAAGAATCATTGAGGTGATGCATGTGGTATTGCGCACACGCCATTTTCTACTACGAGAGTCCAGGACAGGGGGCGTTCCGGGTGCATGAGAACGTGTATCTGATCAGTGCCGACAACGATGAACACGCTCTTGAGAATGCAGAAGCGCTTGCTTCCGGGTATGAGGATCTGACCGGTCGCCTGGTGGGTGAAGACGGTAGGCCTTCCCTCTATCGATTCGCCGGAATTCGCAAGCTGATATCAGTGGCGAGTGATGAGGACACTGCCGAGGGACGCCTGCACTCGGGTGTGGAGGTCACGTACTCCGTCATGGCGGTGGATACGTTGGACCAGGTGAAGCGGCTTGCCCGTGGTGATGGCGTGGCAGTGCTGTACCAGGAATAGAAATGTAGAGCCGAGCCATGCTCGGCTCTATAGAGGGCGGTGGCTTTACGGCGTTGCCGGCACCACCTGCTGGCCGATGAAGTTACGCTTGGCATCGAAGTCATAGGCGATCTGCAACTGCCCCACATCCGGGCAGGCGTGGCAGTCGCGCAGCGGCGTGCGGTACAGCAGGCGGATGCCGCCGTTGTCCAATGGCGAAGCGCCGGCCGACTGTGCCGGCGCGAACGGCGTGGCCTGCGGGTTGGCCTTCAGCAGTTCCTGCACAGCGGGGTCGGCACGCAGGGTGTCGTCCAACTGCACGGCATCCACATCGATGCGCTTGCCGCTGGCATCGACCAGGCGGGTGCCTTCATTGGTGTTGGCGCGGAACGGGTACTCGACCGTGGCAATGCCCAGTCCTTCGTTCTCGTGCCAGGCGGTCACATAGGCCAGCTCGCCGCCGCTGGACAACTGCTCGGCGGCGGTGATGGCATCGGCGCTGGCGCCACCCGCGCGCATCGCATCGCGCAGGCAATCGCGGGTCGCGGCGTTCTCACCCTGGCGGCAGGCGTTGAGATCGCCATCCCAGACCACCGCCTCGCTCCAGCGCATCCTGCCGTCGGCGGCGGCCTTCTCCGCGCTGGGCGCGTCACCGGCGGGCGGCTCCTTTCCGGGTTCCGGCGAACGGCCCTGGCAGGCGGTCAGCAGGACAAGCCCCAGGGCAGGCAGCAACAGGCGGGAACGGCGCATGGCGTGGACCTCGTGCGTTGTCTGGAGGCCCAAGTATCGTCAAGGGCGGGTGAACTCCGCGTCGGCGCGGCATACTAGCGGCTCATTGCATACGCTGGAGTGTGGAACGTGGGCAGTCTGCAGGGCAAAACGCTTTTCATCACCGGTGCCTCGCGCGGCATCGGCCTGGCCATCGCACTGCGCGCTGCGCGCGACGGCGCCAATGTGGCCATTGCGGCCAAGTCGTCGGTGCCGAACCCGAAGCTGCCGGGCACCATCCATACCGCGGCCGAAGCGGTAACGGCGGCTGGCGGCCAGGGCCTGGCCCTGAAGTGCGACATCCGCGAGGAAGAGCAGGTGCAGGCGGCGGTGGCGGCCACGGTCGATACCTTCGGTGGCATCGACATCCTGATCAACAACGCCAGCGCGATCTGGTTGCGCGGCACGCTGGATACGCCGATGAAGCGCTTCGACCTGATGCAGCAGGTCAATTCGCGTGGCAGCTTCCTGTGTGCGCAGGCCTGCCTGCCGTACCTGCTGCAGGCGCCGAACCCGCACATCCTCACCCTGGCGCCGCCGCCGAGCCTGGAGCCGAAGTGGTGGGCACCGCACACCGGCTACACGCTGGCGAAGATGGGCATGAGCTTCGTCACCCTGGGCCTGGCCGCCGAATTCGGTCCGCAGGGCGTGGCGGTGAATGCGCTGTGGCCCCGCACGGTGATCGCCACCGATGCGATCAACATGATTCCGGGCGTGGATGCGGCTGGCTGCCGCACGCCGCAGATCATGGCCGATGCCGCACATGCGGTGCTGGTGCGTGAAGCGGCCGGCTTCCACGGCCAGTTCCTGATCGACGATGAAGTGCTGGCACAGGCCGGTATCACCGATCTTTCCGGATACGCGGTGGATCCGTCGCGGCCGTTGTTGCCGGATCTGTTCCTGGATTGACCGCGCGTCGCTGGAAGAGGCCGAGGGCTGCGACCCTCGGCCTGCTGCGCTAGAATGCGTGGCTGTAATCGATTTCAACAAGGATGTGAGCACATGTCACGCACTCTTTCCGTCGCGGCGTTGGCCGCTTCGCTGTCGTTGATCCTGACCGCCTGCGGTGGCAAGGCACCCGCAGCTGCGGGCGGCGCCGCTGCCTCCGGCACGCCGGACGCCAGCACGGCCCCGTCCGATACACAGCAGCAGTTGACCGCCAAGCTCAACGCCTACATCGGCTGCTTCAACGCGCTGGATTCGAAAACCCACGGCAGCATCCAGTCCTACACGCGCTGGATCAAGGATGTCGACGCTGGCCCGACCGGACGCGAGACGCACGTGTATGGCCCGTTCGAGATCAGCGACTACGACATGAAGCAGTGCGACGCTCCGGTGACCGAGGCGATTGCTGCCAAGCCGGCGCTGGCCGAACTCGATGCGGCTGCAGGTCACTACCAGCAGGCGCTGAAGGCACTGGTGCCGGTCAGCAAGGACGCGCATGACTACTACGATCGCCAGGACTACGAAGACGACCAGTTCGCCAAGGGCAAGCAGCTGCACGCGCCCTTGATGGCCGCCTTCAAGGATTTCGTGGCTGCCAGCGAAACGTTCAATGCCGAGCTGGAGCGCCAGAACGACGCCGCCCAGCGCGAGCAGCTCAAGGCGCTGGAACAGGCCGAGGGGCGCACGCGCGAGTACTACCGTCTGGCGATGATGCTGGAAGCCAAGGCCATCATGGATCTGATGAGCGAGGATGATTTCGATCAGGCCAAGGCCCGCGAACGCCTGGATGCCTTCAACCGCATTTCCGATGAAGCGCACGCCAAGGTTGCCGACCAGGAACCGGGCAAGTCGGACTGGGAAGGCTTCGAGCGTGGGGCCGAGAATTTCCGGCGCGAAGGCAAGGAGCGGCTGCAGCGCGTCAGCGAGAAAAAGCCTTACACCGATTTCGAACGACGCATGCTTGATTCGCCGTCGATGGCGCCGCGTGGCTCTGCCAGCAAGCTCATGCAGGAATACAACACGCTCGTTTTCCAGAGCAACCGCCAGTGACCGGCGCGCCAGCACCCATGCGAGAGACCATGACGACTTCCTGTCTGCGTATCGCGCCGCTGCTGCTGATCGGCGCTGTGGCTGGCCTGAGCGGCTGCAACAAACCGGCAGGGTTGTCGCTGGCCGACCCCAGCCTGGAGAAGGTGAACGCCTACATCGAGTGCTACAACGGCGTTGAACAACCCATTCACGAGGGTTTCCAGACCTACACCAGCTGGATGAAGGACCCTGAAGCCGGCCCGACCGGCAATGAAGCGCAACCGCGTTCGCCCGGCAAGGTGCTGTCGCACCGCGTCGAGTACTGCGGCCAGCCACTGACCGACGCGCTGGCGAAGACCCCGGCCTTGCCGATGGATGGCCCCGCGCGTGACTATCAGCAGGCCTTCCAGGCATTGAACACCCTGGTCGAGCGCGCCGATGGATACTTCACCCGCGAGGATTATCGTCGTGATGGCGGTGAAGGGATGCGCAGCCAGCATGCCCCGCTGATGCAGGCCTATGCTGATTTCTTCAAGGCCAGCGAAGCGATGGATGTGGCGCTGGAAAAGAACGAGAACGATCGCCGTGCCGCGCAGCTGAAGCAGATCGAGGAGAGCGAAGGGCGCTCGCTGGCCTACTATCACCTTCGCCTGCTGGGCGACGGCAAGCTACTGGCCACGGCGTTCCAGGACGACGCACCGGATGTTGCGGCGCTGCGCGTGCAGCTGGCTGACTATCAGGCACTGGTGACGGAAATCCAGAACGGCGGCGTCGGCAAGGACGACCCGATGTGGGGCCACGTGCAGCGTTCGGCGGACAAGCTGGTGCGTACTGCGGGACGTGGCGTCGAGCGCCTGGAGCAGCACAAGCCGATCACCGCCGAAGCACTGGCGGCAGAGCGGAAGGCGTCGGGCAGTTGGCTCACCACCGACCCGGAAGGAGCGCAGTCAACGATCCTCGCTGCATACAATGATCTGGTGACCACCAGCAACCGCATGCGGTGAGCAACGGCACACGCATCCATGCGTAACCGCCGAGAGGTAGTGCCGGCCGCTGGCCGGCATGTGCCTCAATGGTTGAACGCATCCGGCAGCTTGCCGCCGCACTTGCGGCAGTGCAGTGCATTTGGTTCATGGCCTTCCAGCCCACAGTCCGGGCAGCCGCGCGCATCGCGGCGCGCGGCCTGCTCGGCTTCACGCATGGTGCTGGCCAGTTCGGCGGTATAGATGCCGGTGGGCACGGCGATGATGCTGTAGCCGATCAGGATCAGCACCGAGGTGACGAAGCGGCCGAGCACGGTCTGCGGCACGATGTCGCCGAAACCGACCGTGGCCATGGTCACCACCGCCCAGTACATGCTGGCCGGGATGTTGGTGAAGCCGTGTTCGGGGCCCTCGATCACGTACATCAGCGCACCGGCGATGATGGTGATGGTGATCACCGTGAACAGGAACACCAGCACTTTGCGCCGGCTGCGCCACAGTGACGTCATCAATACGCCGCTTTCCTCGATGTAGCGGGTCAGCTTGAGGATGCGGAACACGCGCAGGATGCGCAGCGCGCGCACCACCAGCAGGCTCTGCGCGCCGGGGATGAACATCGACAGGTAGGCGGGCAGGATCGACAGCAGGTCGATGATGCCCCAGATGCTCACCGCGTAGCGCAGCGGGCGCTTGACCACCGCCAGTCGCAGGAGGTACTCGGCGGTGAAGATGATCGTGAAGGCCCATTCCAGGATGTACAGGCCGGTGGACCATTCGGCATGCAGGTGCTGCACGCTGTCGATCATCACCACCAGGATGCTGGCGACGATCGCCACCACCAGGATCAGGTCGAAATTGCGCGAGGGCCGCGAGTCGTGGCGGTAGATGATGTCGAACCACCGACGGCGCCAGCCGGTCTCGGTGGCGGGGTTCAGCTGGGGGGCGGAAAACGGTCGCATGGGCGCATTGTGCCGCAGGGGTTCCGGCGCGAGAATGGGGATTCCTGAACCCTGCCGACTGCCATGACCGCCGCTACCGATCCGCTGATCTCCCTTTCGCACTATTACCTGCCGGTCTACAAGCCCCGCCAGGTGGTACTGGAACGAGGCCAGGGCGCCCGCGTGTGGGACAGCCAGGGCCGTGAGTTCATCGACCTGGCCGCCGGCATCGCCGTGTGTGGCCTGGGCCACAACGACCCGGACCTGGTCGCCGCGCTGGTCGAGCAGGCCGGCAAGCTCTGGCACACCAGCAACGTGTTCTACAGTGCACCGCCGCTGCACCTGGCCGAGGAGCTGGTGAAGGCCAGCCGCTTCGCCGAGCGCGTGTTCCTGTGCAACTCCGGCGCCGAAGCCAACGAAGTGGCGATCAAGATGGTCCGCAAGTGGGCCTCCAGCCAGGGCCGCCCGGCTGACAAGCGCGTCATCATCACCTTCCGTGGCAGCTTCCACGGCCGCACCATGGGCGCAGTGACGGCTACTGCCCAGCCGAAGTACCAGGAAGGTTACGAGCCGCTGCCCGGTGGCTTCCGCTACATCGATTTCAACGATGAGGTGCAGCTGGAAACGGCGATGGCCGCCGGTGACGTGGCCGCAGTGATGCTGGAGCCGATCCAGGGCGAGGGCGGCGTGATGCCGGCCAAGTCCGGCTTCCTCAAGCGCGTGCGCGAGCTGTGCGACCAGCACAACGCACTGCTGGTGCTGGATGAAATCCAGGCCGGCATGGGCCGCACCGGCACGCTGTTCGCGCACTGGCAGGACGATGTGGTACCGGACATGGTCACCCTGGCCAAAGCGCTGGGTGGTGGCTTCCCGATCGGTGCGATGCTGGCCGGCCCGAAGGTGGCCGAAACCATGCAGTTCGGCGCACACGGCACTACCTTCGGCGGCAACCCGCTGGCTGCTGCGGTGGCCCGCGTGGCACTGCGCAAGCTGGCCTCGGCGGAGATCGCCGCCAACGTCAGCCGTCAGTCGAAGGCGCTGCGCGATGGCTTCGCCCGCATCAACGACGAGTTCGGTGTGTTCAGCGACGTGCGTGGCCGTGGCCTGATGCTGGGCGCGGTGCTGAGCAAGGACTTCGCCGGCCAGGCCGGTGCGATCCTCGACCACGCCGCCGAGCAGGGCCTGCTGACCCTGCAGGCCGGCCCGGACGTGCTGCGCTTCGTGCCGTCGCTGAACATCACCGACGAAGAAGTGGCCGAAGGCCTCAAGCGCCTGCGCGCGGCGATTGCCGCGTTCATCGCCGCGCGCTGAATCTGCTGAGGTCGGACCCCTCTCCTGCGGAGAGGGCTCTGACCCCGATCAGTTCACCGCGTAACGCTTCAACACCTTGCCCAATCCCCGGCCATCGCGCACGGTTTCCGCGTGCAGGCCGGCGGCGCGTGCGCCGCGCACGTTGGCGAACAGGTCATCGACGAACAGCGTGCGCGCAGGTGCCACGCCGAGTACCTCAAGCGTGCGCAGGAAGACTTCCGGCGCCGGTTTGCGCAGGCCGAAATCGGCGCTGCAGAACACGCGGTCCTGCAGGGCAGGGAACAGTTCCGGCAGCAGGGTGGGCAAGGCCTGTTGCATCAGCGCGCCGTTGTTGGTCAGCACTGCCATCGGCAACTGCAGGGCCTGCAGCCGCTGCAACACGGCAGCCTGCGGATGGCTGGCGGCCCGCCGCGCCGCGGTCCAAGCAGTCACATCGACCGTCGTGCCTAGAAGCTCTCCCAGCTGCGCCAGATAGGCCGGGCCATCCAGCGTGCCATTGTCATGTGCCGCTTCCAGCCCGCTGTCGTACAGCGCGGCCTGCACGGTTTCCGGCACGACATCCAGCGCCTGCGCAAGGTACAGCACGCGCTGCGCGCGCTGGTACTGCACCAGCACGCCATCCACATCCAGCAGCAACAGGTCGATCCGCATTGGTCGAGCATGCCATTGCAGTGAACACGCGGGAAACCCTGGAGCAGCCATGCGACAGACGGTCGCAGACGCGGCCGCAGGGGCCTGCCTAGAATGGCGCTTGAATCCGCAGGAGATGCAACGATGAAGGCTTGGATGGTGGCAGTGGGACTGGGCGCGCTGATGCTGGCGCCGTCAGCGATGGCGCGGGTGTGTGCGGTGAGCATCGACAGCACCGACCAGATGAGCTTCAGCAGCCGCGAGATCAAGGTGGCCGCTGATTGCACCGCCGTGGATCTGACCCTGCGCCACACCGGCAAGCTGGCCGCTACCGCGATGGGCCACAACTGGGTGCTGACCCGCAGCGCGGATTACCAGCCGGTGGCGATGGCTGGCATGCGTATGACCCTGGCCGACAGCTACCTGCCGAAGGCCGACAAGCGCGTGCTGGCGCACACCAAGGTGATCGGCGGTGGTGAAACCGCGCGCGTGCGCTTCTCTACCCAGGGCCTGCAGAAGGGCGGTGACTACACCTTCTTCTGCTCGTTCCCCGGCCACTTCGCGATGATGAAGGGCAAGTTCGTCTTCGGTTGAGCAGCCACGCATGGCGTGGCTCTACCAGTAGATCCACGCCATGCGTGGATGAAAAAGGGGACGGAGGGGATTAAGTCGTTTGTGCACAAACGACTTAATCCCCTCCGTCCCCTTTTTCGTGCAGAGCGGGCTCAGTCCTTGGCGGCCTTGAACGCCACGCATGCAGCGGCGAGGGTGGCCTCGATCACCGCATCGTCGTGCGCGCTGGACAGGAAGCCGGCCTCGTACGCCGACGGTGCCAGGAACACGCCCTGGTCCAGCATCGCGTGGAAGAAGCGGTTGAACGCCGGGATGTCACAGGCGGTGGCCTGCGCATAGGTCTCCACCTTCTCGCTGGTGAAGAACAGGCCGAACATGGCGCCCACGTGGGTGGTGGTCACCGCCACGCCGGCGTCGGCAGCGGCCGCTTCCAGGCCGGCACACAGGCGCGCGGTGCGCTCGGCCAGGTCGGCGTGGAAACCCGGCTGCTGGATCAGTTCCAGCATCGCCAGGCCGGCGGCCATCGCCACCGGATTGCCGCTCAGCGTGCCGGCCTGGTAGATCGGGCCGGCCGGGGCGATCTTCTGCATCAGCTCGCGACGACCGCCGTAGGCGCCCACCGGCATGCCGCCGCCGATGATCTTGCCGAAGGTGGTCAGGTCCGGGGTGATGCCGTAGTGCGCCTGCGCTCCGCCGAGGGCGACGCGGAAGCCGGTCATCACCTCGTCGAAGATCAGCAGCGCGCCGTGCTTCGTGCACAGTTCGCGCAGGTGCTGCAGGTAGCCCTCGCGCGGCGGGATGCAGTTGGCGTTGCCGACCACCGGCTCGATGATCAGGCCGGCGATATCGTCGCCCTGCTGCTCGAACAGCGCGGTGGCCGCTTCGAAGTCGTTGTAGGGCAGGGTCAGGGTCAGTTCGCTCAGGCCTGCCGGCAC
The DNA here is from genome assembly GCF_056482505.1 of Stenotrophomonas sp. 71799_Sma. Taxonomy (NCBI): domain Bacteria; kingdom Pseudomonadati; phylum Pseudomonadota; class Gammaproteobacteria; order Lysobacterales; family Lysobacteraceae; genus Stenotrophomonas; species Stenotrophomonas sp. 71799_Sma. The sequence continues at coordinate 4,011,003 of NZ_CM151202.1, read as the reverse complement.
GCCCGGCGAGGTCGGCACGCCCAGGGTCAGCATGCCGCTGCCGGCCTTGACCAGGAACGAGTCGCCATGGCCGTGGTAGCAGCCTTCGAACTTGACGATGCGGTTGCGGCCGGTGGCGCCGCGCGCCAGCCGGATCGCCGACAGCGTGGCTTCGGTGCCGGAGTTGACCATGCGTACCATCTCGCACGACGGCACCAGTCGGGTGATGGTCTCGGCCATGGTCACTTCGGCCGCGCAGGGCGCGCCGAAGGACAGGCCATTGTCGATCGCCTTCTTCACCGCCTGGCGCACCGCCGTGTGGTTGTGGCCGACGATCATCGGGCCCCAGGAACCGACATAATCGATGTAGCGGTTTCCATCGACGTCGTACAGGTAGGCGCCATCGGCGCGCTCGACGAAGAACGGTTCGCCGCCGACCGATTTGAACGCGCGCACCGGCGAATTGACGCCGCCCGGCAGCAGCTGCTGGGCGCGGGAGAACAGGGCGTGGGACTGGTCGTGGTTCATGCGGATTTCCTGGGCATTACGCGAACTGGGCGAGGTAGGCGCGCTGGATCGCAACCGGGTCTTCGGCGGCGAACACGCTGCTGACCACGGCGACCAGATCGGCGCCGGCGTCGATGATGGGACCGACATTGTCCGGCGTCAGGCCGCCGATCGCCACCCGCGGCACGCCCAGTGCGGCGCTTTGCCGCAGCAGGTCGGTGTGGGCGCGGCTGGTGGTGATCTTGGTGGTGGTCGGGAAGAACGCGCCGAAGGCCACGTAGCTGGCGCCGGCCGCCACGGCCTGCTCGGCGTTGGCCAGCTGGTCGTAGCAGGACGCGCCGATGATGGCGTCCGCGCCGAGCAGGGCACGCGCGCTGGGGATATCGCCATCGGTGCCGCCCAGATGCACGCCGGCGGCGCCGACCGCCTTGGCCAGCGCCGGGTCGTCGTTGACGATCAGCGGCACGCCGTGTTCCGCGCACAGCGCCTGCAGGGCGGTGGCCTGCTCCCGCCGCAGCGCGTCGCTGGCGGTCTTGTTGCGGTACTGCAGCCAGGTGGCGCCGGCGGCCAGCAGCGGCGCGGTGCGGGCCAGCAGGCGCGCGGTATCGGGCTCGTCCGGGGTGATCAGGTAGACGCCGCGGGGCGCCGGGGAAGCAGAAGTCATCGATGGCTACCGGTGAGTGAGCCGCGATGGGACAATGGCGGCCCGTGAATCCAGCCTTGATTATCCGATGAGCGATGCCACCCCCACCACCTTGCGTACCTGGATGTGCGTGGTCTGCGGCTTTCTTTACAGCGAAGCGGAAGGCTTGCCGGAAGAAGGCATCGCGCCGGGGACGCGCTGGGAAGACATTCCCGAGACCTGGACCTGCCCGGATTGCGGCGTGACCAAGGCCGATTTCGAGATGGTCGAGGTCGATTGATGGCGGGGCCTGCAGGCCCTCCTGTGGGTGCGGACCGTTGGTCCGCACACCGGACACCCTCAATGCAGCCGCGGTACCGGCCCGCCGAGGTCGATCAGCTTCTCGCGCAGCCACTGCGCATCGCTGGCTTCCGGGTTGCGCTTCAGATACTGCCCCAGGTCGTGGCGGGCACCGGCCAGATACTCCAGCTGCAGGTAGGCCAGGCCGCGATCACGCAACGCGTCGTCCTGCTCCGGGGCCAGCTTCAGCAGGCGGTCGGCACTGCGTGCGGCGCGGTCCCATTCGCCGGCTTCGGCATACACGCCGTGCAGGTTACGCAGCATGCGCATCAGGATCGCGCGCGCCGGCGCCGGATCGAGGATCTGCGCCAGCACCTGGTCGTCGGGCATCTGCCCGCCCAGGTGTGACTTGGCCCGCTCGCGCAGTTCGTCCACGTCCAGCGGGCGGCCGCCATTGAACGGGTCCATCACCAGCACGCCGTCGTCCACCGGCAGGCGCACCAGGAAGTGGCCGGGGAAGGACACGCCGTCGAGCGGGATTCCCAGCCGGCGCGCGACTTCCATCTGCACCAGCGCCAGCGAGATTGGGTTGCCCAGGCGGCGCTCGAATACCTGGTTGAGGTAGCTGTTGCGCGGGTCGTAGTACTCGTCGTGGTCGCCGCTGTAGCCCAGCTCGTCGAACAGGTGGCGGTTGATCGCCGCCATCTTCAGCGGGCTGTTGTCGATGCTGTCCACTTCCGAACGGAGGTGGTCGACATGGCTCTGGATCAGCGCGTCATAGGTGGACGGCTGCAGATCGGGGTATTCATCGCGCGCGATCAGCAGCGCGGTCGGCAACAGTGGCAGCGCCTCGTCTTCGAGGTCGGCCAGTGCATCCCAGTCGGGGAGTGAGATCCGGTCCTGCATGGCCACAGACTGGCGTCATTCGCAGGCGGTTTCAAGCGGTGCCGCGTGAAAAGAACATCGTCTTGGAAATGTCGTGTCGACCAAGGTCGACACCTACCAACAGCCGCCGGCCAACTGTCAGAGGTGGGGCGGTGTGGGCTTGCAGGACCGCAGGCGCCATGGATGGCGCCTGCGGTCCTGCAAGTCCACACCGCCCCGCCATCCCTCGGTAACCCAGCTTTTGCCTTTGATGTTGATTCGGCGGGTGCCGGGCGCAGCCCGGCAGAACCCTGTTACTCGATGCCCGGGCCGAAGGTCAGCTCGGTGCCGTCCTTCAGCTTGAGCTTCTCGGCCTGGCCGGCGTTGAGCTCCAGTACATAGCGCGCCGGGCCACCGCTGGGGTAGGGCGGGCACATGTCGCCGGCCGAGCACGGCGGCACGTCGCGCTGCTGGCTGACCAGCTTGCGCTGGCTGTCGAAGTACAGGATGTCCAGCGCAAGCTTGGTGTTCTTCATCCAGTACGCCTGCATTTCTTCGCGGTCGTGGATGAACAACATGCCGTGGTCAGCGGCCATCTGGTCGCGGAACATCAGCCCGCGCGCGCGGGTTTCATCGTTGGTGGCCAGCTCCACCTGGTAGCGCGCACCATCCAGCTCGACCCAGTGGCGGGCCGCATCGGTGGCACAGCCGGCCAGGGCCAGCAGCGGAAGCATCAGCAGCGAACGCAACAGCGACATCGTCAGGATCCTTCGAAAGGGTCAGAGCACGACCGGCGGCTCACCACCGACGATCACCACATCGGCGCGACGGCGCGCGAACAGGCCGACGCAGACCACGCCGGGCAGCTGGTTGAGCTCGCGCTCCAGCTTTTCCGGATCGGTGATCTGCAGGTTGTGGATGTCCAGGATCTGGTTGCCGTTGTCGGTGACCACGCCTTCGCGCCAGGTCGGCTGGCCGCCGGTCATGTCGCGGATCTGGCGGGCGACCAGGCTGCGCGCCATCGGGATCACTTCCACCGGCAGCGGGAACTTGCCCAGCACCGGCACCTGCTTGCTCGGGTCGACGATGCAGATGAAGCGCTCGCTGGCCTCGGCGATGATCTTCTCGCGGGTCAGCGCAGCGCCGCCACCCTTGATCAGGCACTTGTTGGCATCGCACTCATCGGCGCCGTCCACGTACAGCGACAGGTTGCCGCTGTGGTTCAGCTCGATCACCTCGATGCCGTGCTGCTTCAGGCGCGCGGTGCTCTGTTCGGAGCTGGACACGGCACCCTTGATGCGGTGCTGGATGCGGGCCAGGGCATCGATGAAATAGGCCACGGTGGAACCGGTGCCGACACCGACGATCATGCCGTCTTCAACGTACTCGATGGCTTTCTCGGCGGCCAGGCGCTTGGCTTCGGACATGGGAGAACTCTCAGGCAGGGAATCAGGATTTCTTTTCCAGCGACAGCAGCAGCTTCCACTGCGCGGCGGTCACCGGGAACACCGACAGGCGGTTGCCCTTGGCAACCAGCGGGAAGCCCTCGCCGAGTTCTTCGGCGTGCAGCTTGATCTCGTCCAGCGCGATCACCTGCTTGAGCTTGCGGTCGAAGGCCACGTCCACCAGCATCCAGCGCGGGTTCTCGCGCGTGCTCTTGGGGTCGTGGTAGTCGGATTTCGGGTCGAACTGGGTGTCGTCCGGATAGGCCGGGCTGGCGACCGTGGCCAGGCCGACGATGCCGGGCACCTTGGTATTGGAGTGGTAGAACAGGATGCCGTCGCCCACCTGCATGCCATCGCGCATGAAATTGCGCGCCTGGTAGTTGCGCACCCCGTTCCAGGGTTCGACCTTGACTTTGGCCAGGTCATCGATGGAGAAGGCGTCCGGTTCGGACTTCATCAGCCAGTAGCGCTTGCGGGCGGTCATGCGTTCACGGGGCAGCGGAGGGGAACAGGGTGCCGTCTTCGGTGCAGATCGCATCCACCAGCACGTCCCACGACGCCACCGGCAAGGACTCGACCTGCTGCACCGCGAATGCAGCGCCGACCAGCCAGGGCGGCGCCGGCCGGTCGTGGCGGAAGGCGAAGCTGCGATCATACCAGCCGCCCCCCATGCCCAGCCGCCGGCACTGTGTGTCGAAACCCACCAGCGGGGTCACTACCAGCGCCATCTGCGCCGGTTCCAGGGTGTCTTCCACCGCCACGTCCGGCTCGGGAATGCCATAGCGGTTGCTGGTCAGCGGCTGCCCGGGGCGCCACGGTGCGAAGCGCAGCACGTCACCCGCCAGTACCGGCAGGCAGTAGGTCAGTGTGTCGGGTAGCTGCAACTGCCAGCGGTGCAGGGCAATTTCGCCATCCAGCGCCCAGTAGCCGGCCACGGCGCCTTCGCGCGGGGCGAACGGCAGGGCCAGCAGGGCATCGGCAAGCGATTCGGCGGCGGCGATGCGCTCAGCGGCGGAAAGGTCGCGGCGGCGTTGCCGCAGGTCGTGGCGCAGGGCCTGGCGCGGGTCGGTCATGGCAGCGTGCGGCAAGGATCAGCCGTCATTGTGCCGGAAAGAACAAGGGCGACGCCCGAAGACGCCGCCCTTGCTGGAATATTGCATTCTCCGCAATGTCGATGCATGCGAAACGACCTTGAACCCGGGGGCTCAAGTGGGAACGCTGGAGAACCATCGGGCTTCCCGCTACAAGGCGGACCTGCACTCCCGGCGCTGTCGCGCTCCCGGTGTCGTTCTTAAGGGACAAGGCGAATGTTTGCACATGCCGTCGAGTACCGCAGAGAACGCGTGGCCATTATAGCCAGCACGCAGGATCTGGATAGGCCGTTCGTCGGCAACAGTCCGTGCCAATTCAGATATGAGAAAAGGGGACGGAGGGGATTAAGACGTTTCCGGCACGGAAGGGGCGAATGCGCCTTGATTCCCTCCGTCCCCTCTTCTACGGGGTGCCGTCGATCGCGCGGTCCAGGCGCCGGTTCAGGTCGGCCAGCGTCTGCTGCAGGGCGACTGCCTGGCGGGCGTTCTCGTCGCGCAGCAGTTGCAGTTCATGGGCCAGGTTCAACGCCGCCAGCACGGCGACGCGGTCGACCGCGGCCATGCGGTTGCTGCCGCGGATTTCGCGCATGCGCGCATCGAGCAGGCGGGCGGCGGCCATCAGGCTATCGCGTTCATCGCCGCCGACACCCACGGTGTATTCACGATCGAGGATGCGGACACTGACCGGTTCGGCGCTCATGTGTGCTGCTCCAGGGATTTGAGCCGGCTGATCATTGCTTCCACCCGCGAGCGTGCCTGCTCGTTCTTGGCCAGCAGCGTGGAACGCTCGGCCACCAGCTGTTCCTGCTGGTGGCGCAGGCTGCGGTTCTCCTCGGCCAGGCGCTGGTTGCGTTCAAGCAACGCTTCCACGCGGGCAGCGAAGTCCTGCAGCAGTTGGGCAAGGGGATCGGCGGGTTCCATACGGGCACGATAGGCAAGCCGGGTAAGGGCGGTCAAGCGTTGTCGCAGCAAGGCCTGACGGTCGCAGAGAGGATGCCGTCGGGTTGCTACACTACGGGGTCTCACGGGCGCGCGCGTGCGCGCCCCGGGTTTCCTTTCCGAACGAGCCGCACGATGACCGAACTTCCCTCCGTCGACGACGTTACCCGCGCCAGCCAGGAATTGGGCCTGGGCGCCACCGCTGCCGAGCTGCACGGCGCACTGTGCGGCTGGCTGGCCGCCGGTGGTGCCCCCGGCAATGATTGGCCGGCGCGTGTGCTGGCCGACGACAACCTGCCGCCGGTGGCCGCCGACAGCGTGCTGGGGCAGCTGCTGCAGGTCACCATCAAGCAACTGGAAGACCGCGATTTCGCCTTCGAACTGCTGCTGACCGATGGCGACGACGTGTCCGCGCAGGCTGATGCCATGTTCAGCTGGACCCGTTCCTTCCTGGGTGGCTTCGGCCTGGGCAGCGGCGGCCGCCGCCCGACCCTGTCCGAAGAGGGCGAAGAAGCGCTGACCGACATGGCCAGCCTGGCGCGTGCCTCCAGCGAGGATTTCGAGGCCGGCGGCGATGACGATGACGAAGCCCTGTCCGAGATCGAGGAATTCATCCGCGTGGCGGTGTTGCTGCTGCACGGTGACGTGGTGCTGGCCTCGCGCCATCGGCAGCGCCTGAACTGATGGACATCAAGCAGCGCACCGGCATCGCGGCCGGCGAATACAAGCGTCGGCGCCGCCAGCTGATGGACATGGCCGGCGAGGATGCGATCCTGGTGCTTCCCGCCGCCGCCGAGAAGGTGCGCAGCCTCGATACCCATTACCCGTTCCGGCAGGATTCGGACTTCCAGTACCTGAGCGGCTTCCCGGAGCCGGAAGCGGTGCTGGTGTTGATCCCGGGCCGCCGCCACGGCGAGGCCATCCTGTTCTGCCGCGAGCGCGATGCCGAGCGCGAGGCCTGGGACGGCAGCCGCGCCGGCCAGGAAGGTGCGGTGGCGCAGTACGGCATGGACGATGCGTACCCGATCGACGATCTGGACGACATCCTGCCGGGCCTGCTGGAAGGGCGTTCGCGCGTCTATTACCACTTCGGTCGCGACGCCGATTTCGACCTGAAGCTGATCGGCTGGGTCAACCGCGTGCGTTCGCAGGTGCGCCACGGCGCGCAGCCGCCGCATGAGTTCCTGGAGCTGGGCCACCTGCTGCATGAGCAGCGCCTGTTCAAGTCCGGCGCCGAAGTGGCGCTGATGCACCACGCCGCGCAGATCAGTGTACGTGCACATCTGGCAGCGATGAAGGCGGCGAAGGCCGGCATCCACGAGTACGAACTGCAGGCGGAGCTGGAACGCGTGTTCCGCGCCAACGACGCGGTGCCGGCCTATTGCAGCATCGTCGGTGCAGGTCGCAACGGCTGCATCCTGCATTACCGCGACAACAACGCACGTTCGCGCGATGGTGAGCTGGTGCTGATCGACGCCGGTGCCGAATACCGCGGCTATGCCAGCGACATCACCCGCACGTTCCCGGTGAACGGCCGCTTCAGCGCCGAGCAGCGCGCGCTGCACGACCTGGTCGGTGACGCGCAGGCCGCGGCACTGGCCCAGGCCAAGCCGGGCGTGGCCTACGAGATGGGTCACCTGGCGGCGGTGCAGACCCTGACCGAAGGCCTGCTGCGGCTGGGCCTGCTGAAGGGCACGCTGGAAAAGAACCTGTCCGAGGGCCTGTACCAGCGTTTCTACCGGCACAAGACCGGGCACTGGATCGGCATGGACGTGCACGACGTGGGTGACTATCGCCTGGCCGGCGATTCGCGGCTGCTGGAGCCGGGCATGGCGTTCACCATCGAGCCGGGGCTGTATATCGGCGTGGACGATACGACGGTGGAACCGCGCTGGCGCGGTATCGGCATCCGTACCGAGGATGACGTGCTGATCACCGATGACGGGCATCGCGTGCTGACCGAAGGCCTGGCGCGCAGCGCCGACGAGATTGAAGCGGTGATGGCGGGGTAAGGGGTTTCGGCAGGGCTTGCAGCCCTGCACCTGCTGCAATCAACGGCAACGTCAAAAGCCGAAGCGGCATTCCGTGGGAGGGCGGGGCACTGTGGGTTTGCGGGGACGCCGCAAGTACGTCCCTGTAGGCTTGGTCGCCGCATCCATGCGGCTCACACCCCGCAAACCCACAGTGCCCCGCCTTTGACAGGTTCAGGCGGCTGTTGGTGTGTGCCGACCGTTGGTCGGCACATCTGTCAGATATCGAATGAATCCTCCACGCATGGCGTGGATCTACTGGCCACTGCGGCCGTTGGAACGCGCGGCTGTTGGTAGGTGTCGACCTTGGTCGACACAGAGCGAGCGCAGCGAGCGACCCGCTTCTGCTTTTCTTTTTTCTTTTCCGTGGTTGAACGCGGCAGGAAACTGTCAGAGGCGGGGCGGGGTGGGTTCACGGCGTCCCCCGCGAACCCACCCCGCCCCGCCAAGCGCGGCTTTTGACTTCTGCGACCAACCACAAGGGGCTCAGCCGTTCGCCGCCGCAAACTCCGGCCGCGTCAGGTTGTCCGCCTCGCCCTCAGTGCAAAGCACTTCGTCTTCGATGCGGATGCCGCCATACGGACGGAAGAAATCCACGCGCTCCCAGTTGATCGCATCGCCATGGCCGGCATCCTTCACTTCATTCAACAGCATGTCGATGAAGTACAGGCCCGGTTCGATGGTCACCACCATGCCCGGTTCCAGCACGCGGGTCAGACGCAGGTACGGGTGGCCCGCCGGGCGCTCGATGCGGCCACCCTCGTCGCTGGCCGCGAAACCGGCCACGTCGTGCACCTGCAGGCCGATCAGGTGACCGATGCCATGCGGGAAGAACACGGCGCTGACGCCGGTTTCCACTGCGGTCTGCGGCGAGACCTTGATCACGCCGAAGTCCTTCAGCACGCCCATCAGCGAAAGATGTGCGTCCACGTGCAGCTGCTTGTAGTCGAAGCCCGGGCGCACCGCTGCGCACATCTGCTGCTGGGCACCGTCGACGGCGGCGATCATCGCGGCGAACTCGTCGTGGCCCTGCGCGGCGTAGGTGCGGGTGATGTCGCTGGCGTAGCCGTGCGCGCTGGCACCAGCATCGATCAGGAAGCTGCGCAGCGGCTGCGGCGCCTTGCGGCCCAGCTCGGTGTAATGCAGCACGGCGGCATGTTCGTTCAACGCCACGATGTTGCCGTAGGGCAGCTCGTTGGCGTCCTGGCCGACGGCCTGGCAGTACGCCATATGGATGCTGAACTCGTCGGCGCCGTTGCGGAACGCGGCTTCGGCGGCACGGTGGCCGCGCACGCCCAGCACCTGCGCCTGGCGCATCAGCGCGATTTCATACGGCGTCTTGCTGCCGCGGTGCCATTCCAGGTAGTTCACCACCGGCGCCGGGTTGTTCGGCACGTAGTTGCCCAGCGTGCTCTGCGGCTCGCCGAGGATCGCGCAGCGCGACGGGTCGGCCGGCAGCAGGGCCAGCGCCTCTTCGGGCTTGCGGATGATGTGGATGTCGAAGTGCTCCACCCACCAGCCACTCGGTGCGTCCGGTACCACGTGCCAGTAATCGAACGGCTGGTGGAAGATCACCGCCGGACGCTTGCCGGGGGTGAACACGATCCAGCTGTTGGGCACGCGGGTCAGCGGCAGCCAGGCCTTGAACTGCGGATTCACCGCATACGGGTAGTCGCGGTCGTCGAACACCTGGTAGTGCAGGGTGCCGCTGGGCACCACCAGGTGATCGAAGCCGCCGCGGGCCAGCGCCTGTTCGGCGCGTCGGCACAGCACGGCCAGGTGGTCGGGATACAGGGCGCCGGGGTCTTGCTGGATCATTGCGGTGGCTCGACACGGAAAACGGCCCTAGATTCTGCCGCATACCGCGAAAAACCGCTGTGCCGGAACCGGCACTCAGACCGTCGAAACCGGTCCCTCGTCGCTGTCCTCGCCCACCCACTGGCGCAGCAGCTGCCGATGTTCGCGTGACAGGGTCAGGAAGCGGAAGCCGGTCCAGCTCTGGCCGGGAACGTGTGCGGGCTCGCTCCACAGCAGGTGCACGCCCACGTCGATGGCCTGCTGGCGGCCATCACCCAGCGGCAACGGGAAGCGCAGCTGGTACAGCGCATCCTCGCGCAGCGGCACGCTGGCCAGCATCAGCATGCCGGTTTCGGAGACATTGCCGAGGCGCCCGACCACGCACTCGCGCATCTGGTCGGTGACCGGCACCAGGTCCGAGACCTGGCGGCGCGGCGCGCGGCGGGTGTCCTGCGGCGGTACGGCTTTCATGCGGGGGTCTCCTGTGCGCGGCCCGTGGCCAGTGCGCGCAGCGCACCAAGGCTGGCTTCCCAGGCACGGTCGACCAGCCGGCCCTTGTCTTCGGTGACCAGTTGCGCGCGCCCGGCACTGATCTGCCGTGCCAGCGTATCCAGGTCGGTATCGGTGATCTTCTGCCCGCGTGGATTGACGAACAGGGCGTGGCCGGTCAGCAGGCTGTACCAGGACAGGCGCTGGCGGCGCAGCGTGCCATCACCGGTATCGATGTCGAACCAGCTGCCGAACGGCAGCGTGGACAGTTGCTGGTAGGCGGCTTCTTCGGCACTGCTGCGGGGCGTTGCAGGCGCCGTGCCGGTGGGCGCGCCGGCGTGTTCGCCCAGGCGCGCACGTGCCTTCAGGCGGGCACTGAGTTCGGTACGCGAGGTGCTTTCATCCTCGCCGCCGGGCGTGGCCAGCCTGCGCGCGACGGCGGCGGCTTCCTCGGCGTGGTAGCCGACCTGCAGCAGTGCGGCCTCCACGTCCGCTGCCAACGCGGTATCGGTGCCGCCGGGGGCGTCGATGGCCTGTGCGGTGATGGCAGCGATGCGCTCGGTCTGTTGCAGGCGTTCCTGCCACTGTGGCGAATCATCGCCATGGCGCAGGCGGGTGAGGGTCAGTGCATCGGCCCAGGCCTGGCGCAACAGGGTCTGCACGAAGCGCGGTGGCGACTGCGTGTCGCAGCACTGGTCGATCTGTGCGGTGGCCTGGCGACGGGCCAGTTCCAATCGTTCCTTGCCGCGCGCGGCTTCCACGTGGCGGCGCTCGGCCAGTTCGGCACGATGGGCCGCCGCGCGCTGGTGCTGCTGCACGTCTTCGTTGGCGGCGGCAAAGGCCTCCGGTGCGCGCGCATCCTGCCCCAGCAGGCCCTGCACGCTCTGCGCCATGCGCTGCAGCAGCTGTGGGTCGACGTCATCGTCGCCCAGCCAGTTGGCGCCGACTTCGGCAATCTGGTTGAGCAGCTCGCGCGCCGGGTGCTCGTCACGTACGAAGAAGCCCGGATCGGCCATTGCCGCACGTGCCAGGGGCACCTGCAGGCGGGCCAGCAGGGCGGCCGGCACCGGATCGGGACGCTGCTGCTGTTGCACCTGCTGCATCAGCATGCGCAGCAGGTCCAGGTTGTCCCGATCGTGACTGCCCAGCTGGGCCTGCGCACCATGCTCGCTGCGCAGCTGCGCGACCACGGCGGCCTGCAGGTCGGCCACGCCGGTTGCCGCGCTGGACTGAGCCTGCAGACGCGCGAGTACCGCGTCGACTGCCGCACTGGGCACTGCGCCGCTGTCCGCCGGGGCAGGGCTGGCGTGCCGGGCCTGCTGCAGCAGCTCATGCAAAGCACTGCCGGTGGATGTGGTCACGCCCGGCGTGGCGGGGCCGGCTGCACCACCCTCGTGGAAGGCGTCCTGTACCAGGCTGGACCAGGAGCCGGCCGGTGCCGAACCGTTCCAGCCGGTCAGTGGGGCCGCGCTGCGCTTGGCCGGCTGCGTGGTGCGGCCGCCACCCACCGACTGGGTGATGATCCGCCGCGTGCTCGACGAGCGTGCCAGGTAGGGGGTGTAGACCAGCCCCGGCAGTACGCCGGACTGGGCCAACAGGGCATTGGCACGGTCAAGGATATCGCCCAGCCGTTCCAGCACCTGCCGTTCGAAACTGCGATACAGCGCCAGCTGTACCTCGACGCTCAGCGCGTCCTGTTCGGCAATCCGGCGCACCATCGCGCACAGTGCCTGCGGCGCCAGCGGCAGGGTGTCGGCCTCGAAGGCCGGCGCCGCCGCCAGTACCCCCAGGCGTTGGCCGAGCAGGTTCAGTGTGTTGGTTGAACGCAGGGTTTCGCGCCGCACCATCTCGGTCAGCAGCAGGTCGCGATCCACTTCGTGCTCATCAACCAGCGACAGCCCGAGCATGCCCGGCAGCGCTGGCGGCGTAGCACTGGTGCTGACACCGTTGGCCGGTTCGCGCAACCGTGCGAGGGCGTCGGCAACGGCATCGAGCATGCGGTCGGCGAAGTGGCCAGCGAAGGCGTGCAGCTGTCCACGCTGGGCCATCAGTTCGGCCTGCTGCTGCGGATTGCGTGCGCGATCGGCGTCGTGCAGCAGGGTCTGCTCCAGCGCTTCGACAGTCAGGATCAGGGGCGCGGCCAGCGTCTGCCGGCACAGGCCGATCAGCGCGCCCAGCAGCTCACGTACCCGCGGTGGCAGGTCGCTGGCGGCCAGGCGGTTCTTGTCGGCAGGAGTGATGGAAAAGACAGCTGACATCGGCAGGCGGTATCCGGATTCCCGCGGATCGATCTGGTGAATCTACCGTGTCGGCCGCTGTCGGCGCTACTTTAGGGCGAATGTGCATCCCGGTCGCCAGGCATGGCCCGACCGATGAACGGTAGTGCCGGCCGCTGGCCGGCAATCCGCGCCGATCGAGCTGCCGGCCAGCGGCCGGCACTACCCGCTACTGCAAGACGCTCACTCCTCCAGGAACAGGCTCACCACATCGTTGGTGAAGCGGCGGCCCAGTTCGGTCGGCTGCACATGGCCATCGGTCACGTCCAGCCAGCCGTGCTGCACGGCCTCGGCCAACGGTGCATCCAGCACGCTGCGCGACAGCCCGGTACGCGACTCGAAATCGCGCAGGCCGAAGCCTTCGTGCAGGCGCAGCAGATTCAGCATGTACTCGAAGGGCAGGCGCTCAGGAGCGATTACATCGTCACCCCCGAACGAGGCCGGGGTGCCCGCGCTGTCCAGATAAGCCTGCGGATGCTTCAGCTTCCAGCGTCGCAGCACGTGTTCCTCTGCACCGGAGCTGATCTTGCCGTGCGCGCCGGCACCGATGCCCAGGTAATCGCCGAAGCGCCAGTAGTTCAGGTTGTGCGCGCTCTGCCGGCCAGGGCGTGCGTAGGCGCTCACCTCGTACTGGCCGAAGCCTGCCTGCGCCAGCAGGGCCTGGCAGTGTTCCTGCATGTCCCAGGCGTTGTCTTCATCGGGAATGCCCTGCGGCGGCCGCGCGAAGAACACCGTGTTCGGTTCCAGGGTCAGCTGGTAGTGCGAGATATGCGCCGGCTGCAGCGCGAACGCACGTTCCAGATCGGCCTCGGCACCGGCCAGGGTCTGTTCCGGCAGCGCGTACATCAGGTCGATGTTGAAGTTGTCGTAGCCCGCGTCCTGCGCCATCTTCACCGCGCGCTCGGCTTCGCCACTGTCGTGGATGCGGCCCAGGCGCTTGAGCATGGCGTCGTCGAAACTCTGGATGCCGAAGCTGAGGCGGTTCACGCCGGCTGCGCGGTAGCGGTCGAAACGGCCATGCTCGGCCGTGCCCGGGTTGGTTTCCAGGGTGATTTCGGCGTTGGGCGCGAAGCGCAGGCGCGCGCTGGCCTGCTGCAGGAAGCGGTCGATCGCTTCCGGCGGGAACAGGCTGGGCGTGCCGCCACCGAAGAACACGCTGTGCACCACCCGGCCCCAGACCAGCGGCAGGTCCTGGTCCAGGTCGCGCAGCAGCGCATCGATGTAGGCATCGAACGGCAGTTCGCCCTTGGCCTGGTGCGAATTGAAATCGCAGTACGGGCACTTGCGCACGCACCACGGCAGGTGCACGTACAGCGACAGCGGTGGCGGTACCAGCCGCGGCGAGGTGTCGTGGTCAGCGGAGCAGGCTTCGCCGGGCAGGTGGTTGCAGTGGTCGTGGGCGTGCGGCATGGGCTTCATCGGTAGTGCCGGCCGCTGGCCAGCTTCCCTGGTTCGATCGGGTGGCGTCAGTACAGCGTCGCCAGCTGCTGCTTGAGCTGTTGCAGGGCAATGGCACGGTGGCTGATGGCGTTTTTCAGGGCCGGCTCCATCTCCGCGGCGGTCAGGCCGTGGGTGGTGTCAAGGAACACCGGGTTGTAGCCGAATCCATTCGTGCCGCGCAGTTCACGGATGATCTGGCCCTCCCAGCGACCTTCGCAGATCAGCGGCTGCGGATCGGTGGCGTGGCGCAGCAGCACGATCACCGCATAGAAGCGGGCGCCGCGCTGGCCATCGGGAACGTCGGCCATCGCCTCCAGCAGCTTGGCGTTGTTGGCCGCGGCATTGGTCGGGTGGCCGGCATAGCGCGCGCTGTACAGGCCCGGTGCACCGCCGAGGGCATCGACGATCAGGCCCGAATCATCGGCCAGCGCCGGCAGGCCGGTCGCTTCGCAGGCCGCGCGCGCCTTCAGCAGCGCGTTCTCGACGAAGGTCAGGCCGGTCTCTTCCACGTCGCCCAGGCCCAGCTCGGCGGCCGAGGTGATCTGCAGCGGCAGGTCGGCGAGGATCTCCTGCATCTCCACCAGCTTGCCGGCGTTGTGGCTGGCCAGTACCAGTTTCTTCATTGACGGGGCTCCAGCAGGTCCCAGGTGTTGCCATACAGATCGCTGAATACCGCGACCGTTGCATAGGGTTCTTCGCGCGGCGCTTCCAGGAACTCGACCCCGGCGGCCAGCATCGCCGTGTGGTCGCGGTGGAAGTCGTCGGTGTTGAGGAAGAAGGCGACGCGGCCACCGGTCTGGTTGCCGATGCGGCTGCGCTGTTCCTCGTCGCTGGCGCGGGCCAGCAGCAGGGCGGCAGCGCTGCCGTCGGTCGGCCCCACCACCACCCAGCGCTTGTGGCCCTGGTCGATGTCCTCCAGCAGTGCGAAGCCGAGCTTGCCGGTGTACCAGGCAATGGCTTCGTCATAGTCGGCCACCACCAGGGTGGTCAGGGCGATGCGCCGGTTCATGCCGACAGCGCCGCCTGCTGTGCGTCCAGCAGCTCGCGCACGCCCTTCTCGGCCAGGCCCAGCAGCGCGTCCAGTTCATCGCGGCGGAAGGCATGGCCTTCGGCGGTGCCCTGCAGCTCGATGAAGCCACCGCCGTCGTTCATCACCACGTTCATGTCGGTGTCGCAGTCGCTGTCTTCGGCGTAGTCCAGGTCCAGCACCGGGGTGCCGCGGTAGACGCCCACCGACACCGCTGCCACTGCACCCAGGATCGGGTTGCGCTTGATGTCGCCGCGCTTCATCAGCACATTCACCGCATCGACCAGGGCCACGTAGGCGCCGGTGATGGCGGCGGTGCGGGTGCCGCCGTCGGCCTGCAGCACGTCGCAGTCGAGGGTGATGGTGCGCTCGCCCAGCGCGTTGCGGTCCACGCACGCGCGCAGGCTGCGGCCGATCAGGCGCTGGATCTCCAGGGTGCGGCCGCCCTGCTTGCCACGGGCGGCTTCGCGGTCGCTGCGGGTGTGGGTGGCGCGCGGCAGCATGCCGTACTCGGCGGTCACCCAGCCTTCGCCCTTGCCGCGCAGGAAGCCCGGCACGCGGTTCTCGACGCTGGCGGTGCACAGCACACGGGTTTCACCGAAGCACACCAGCACCGAACCTTCGGCGTGGCGGGTGAAGCCGCGTTGGATGACGACCGGGCGGAGCTGGTCGGGCTGGCGGCCGCTGGGGCGGGAATCGGACATGGTGCGGGTTCCGTAATGGCAAGGGAGTACGCCGCCACGCCCGCGGCCTTCACGGGGCGGGCAAGGGGGCTCTGGTGAGGGCGCTAGGGTACCATTCCCCCTTTGCACGCACCGGACACAATCCATGATTCGAAGCATGACCGCCTACGCCGGCGGCGAGCGGGTCACCCCGTGGGGCACGCTGGGCTGCGAGCTGCGCTCGGTCAACCACCGCTTCCTGGAGGTCGGCACCCGCCTGCCCGAGGAACTGCGGGCGCTCGAGCCGCAGTTGCGCGAGCGTATCGCCGCGCGCCTGAGCCGCGGCAAGCTGGATCTGGTGATGCGCCTGCGCGCGCCGGAAGTGGCCGCCAACCTGCAGGTGGACGAGGCCCTGCTGGGCCAGCTGGGCCGCCTGGCGCACCGCCTGACCTCCGATTTCCCCAATCTGCAGGTCAGCTTCACCGATCTGCTGCAGCTGCCGGGCGTCACCCGTGGCGAGGCCACCGATGCCGCCGCCCTGCAGGTCGAGGCACTGGCCCTGCTGGACCAGGTGCTGGATGGCTTCGTCGAGGCCCGTGAGCGCGAAGGCGGCAAGTTGTCCGCGGCCATCAGCGAGCGCGTGGACGGCATCGAACGCATCGCTACCGAAGTGCGCACCTTGATTCCGGCCATTCGCGACGGCCAGCGCGCCAAGCTGGCCGCCCGCCTGGCTGACCTGCCGCACCCGGCCGACCCCGGCCGCGCCGAGCAGGAGCTGGTGCTGTGGCTGCAGAAGCTGGACGTGGATGAAGAGCTGGACCGCCTCGGCAGCCACATCGTCGAGATCCGCCGCGTGCTCAAGCAGCGCGAGCCGGTCGGTCGCCGCCTGGACTTCCTGCTGCAGGAGTTCAACCGCGAAGCCAACACGCTTGGGTCGAAGTCGGTGGACAGCCGTACGTCCAATGCGGCAGTGGAACTGAAGGTTCTGATCGACCAGATCCGCGAGCAGGTGCAGAACATCGAGTGATAGGGCGTGGCCGGGCGTGCCGTCAGGTCATCGAAGATGCGTGCCCTGGCGGTTGGGACGAGCGTGTGATGGGTGATCATTGATCCGCCTGGGTACGCATTTGGGGGATATTCAACGTCTCCACTTCGATGCACGGGCTGCGCCTACCTCCCTAGCGCTGCAGCAGTTCGGTGTATTGCTTGTAGCTGAACTGCTGGTTCCGTTTCTGATTCCCGGTACCGACAAGGACGTCAACGCTTTGCAGGACTTTGACAGCCGCGCTGGCGGTGGGAAATGTCACCCCCAGCCTTTCAGCTGCAAATGTAATGGTGAAGCGCGGCATCGTAGGCAGCATTTCGAACAAGCGGATCGCCTGCACCGTGCCGTCTTTCGCAGCCATGACCTTTCTCCGGTCGGCTGCGATGAGTGAGGCGATGTCGATGATGTTTCTTTGGGCGTTCTCGGCGGCTTCGGTCGTGCAGTCGAGGAAGAAGCGGATCCAACTCTCCCAGTCGCCATCGGCGCGGATGGCCGACAGAAGCCGGTAGTACTCGTCTTGATGTTTCTTGAGTTCGCCAGAGACATAGAGCAGTGGCTCCGGCAGCAGCTTCCAGTCTTCCAGCAATGCTGCAATCAGCAAGCGGCCTATGCGCCCATTGCCATCAAGGAACGGGTGGATCGTTTCGAACTGTGCATGGATCAAGGCAATGCGGACCAGAGGAGGAAGGTCTGTCGTAGGCTCGTGGATATAGCGCTCCATCTCACCCAGCAACCGTCCGACTTCCATGTGAGGAGGGGGGACGTAAAGAGCATTGCCTGGCCGGGTACCTGCGATCCAGTTCTGGGAGCGGCGCACTTCACCAGGTAACTTCTGCTCGCCGCGCGCACTGTTCAAAAGGATGCTATGTGCTTCGCACAACAGGCGCGTTGAGATCGGCAGGCCCCAATCGTGTTTCAGCTGGTCTCGCACATACGCGAACGCTTGCAGGTAATTCGTCACGTCGCTGACGTCCGTGGTACTGGCCACGTCGATTCCGGATTCTTGATCCAGCAGATCCGTCAGTGTCGCCTGAGTGCCCTCCATCTGGGAGGTCAACAAGGCCTCCTTGCGGATGGAGCTGTAGATCAGCCATTCAGCAGAAGCGACCAAACCTGACATGGCGGAGAGCCGTCCCAGCGCCGCCTCGGCTGCCGCATTGGCCATGTAGCAAGCAGGATCAAGGGGCGGCATCGTGGGCGGCAATGGATGGGGCACGAAGGCCTTGACAAGCTCGCCGCCCGAATCGGTGGTGGTGTAAGTGCCGGTGGTCCTGGGCATTTGCGCTCCTGGCGAGGCGTTGTTAAAGGGATCTTTAAGAATCCCGGCCGCTATTAAAGCATGCTTTAATAGTGCTGAGGTTGCTCCCAGTGGCACGTTATCCGAGCAAACCGATGAAGTGGTGCCGCCGCCATGGCTGCGGATCTCAACGACGGGGGATGCGCGCCCGAGGCAAGAACATCTCAAACCACCCTGACGCCCGGCACTCCCTCGCTCAAGCGCCCCACCACGGCCGCCTGGCCGAACCCCGCATCGTTGAAGCAGGCCAGCACCGCATCCAACGCTTCCGGCGCACAGGACACCAGCAGGCCGCCGCTGGTCTGCGGGTCGGTCAGCAGTGACTGCCAGTGGGCGGCCAAGCCCTCGGCGAAGCGCACCTCGGCGCCATACGAGGCCCAGTTGCGGTTGGAGGCGCCGGTTACGCAGCCACGTTGCAGCAGGTCCAGGGTCTGCGGCAGCAGCGGCACCTGTGCACTGTCCACCTCGGCGGCCACGCCACTGGCGCGGCACACTTCCAGCAGGTGGCCGAGCAGGCCGAAGCCGGTGACGTCGGTCATCGCGTGCACGCCGTCCAGGGCGGCCAGCGGCACGCCCACGGTGTTCAGGCGGGTGGTCGACGCGATCATCTGCCGGTAGCCGTCGGCATCCAGCACTTCCTTCTTCAGCGCCGACGAATACACGCCCACGCCCAACGGCTTGCCCAGCACCAGCACGTCGCCGGCGCGGGCATCGGCATTGCGCTTGAGTCGTTGCGGGTCGAGCACGCCGATCGCAGCCAGGCCGTAGATGGGTTCCACCGAATCGATGCTGTGGCCACCAGCGACCACGATGCCAGCATCGGCGCAGGCGCGTTCGCCACCCTGCAGGATGCCGCGGATCGTGTCCTGCGGCAGCGTATTGATCGGCATGCCGACGATGGCCAGTGCGAACAACGGCCGGGCGCCCATCGCGTACAGGTCCGACAGCGCGTTGGTGGCGGCGATGCGGCCGAAGTCGAACGGGTCGTCGACGATGGGCATGAAGAAATCAGTGGTGGCGACGATTGCCTGGCGATCATCGAGGCGGTACACCGCAGCGTCGTCGCTGGTCTCGCGCCCGACGAGAAGCTCAGCCGGAGCGGGAAGCGCTGGAACGCCACGCAGCAGTTCGCTCAGCACGCCCGGCGCGATCTTGCAGCCGCAGCCGCCGCCATGCGCGAGAGAGGTCAGTCGTTGCGGGGCATCGGCCGTTGAAGGGGCGGGGGACTGCGCGTGCGTGGCCATGCCGACATCTCCTGCGGGAACGCGAATGGCGGAAGGCAGCAGGAGTCGAACCTACCAGGGAACGATCGACGCCCCCTACTGGGTTTGAAGCCCAGCCGCATGCCCGGATGCGCATGCCTTCCGAAAGTACGGCGGTACCGGTGGGCTCAGTCGCGGGCTGCGTTCCACTGCAGGTCGCCGCGCGGCCGATGCTGGTCACCGACGCGTCGAGTGTAGCCAACGCGATTGAAGAACTCCAAGATCTGGATGCTGCGTTTGCGGCCCAGGCCGATGGCATCGCGGAACGTGGCCGCATCCACCTTGCCGCTGGCCTGTGACAGCTGCGCGACGATCGCGGCGAGTTCCGCAATGCACGCGGGTGCATAGAACAGGTCCGGCACCACCTGGAACAGCTCGCCACGTGCGGTGGCGCGGCGCAGGACGGCGCGGACTTCGTCTTCGGCCAGGCCGATCTCGGCAGCAAGGGTGCGCACCCACGGCGGATCGAAGCGACCGGCGTGCAGTTGCGGCAGCACGCGTTCCAGCAGCAGACGCTCGCGTTCCGGTGGCGCATGGTCATGCCCGGGCAGGCGCCACCAGGCACCCACGCGTTGCGCGCTGCCGTCGTCCAGCAGGTCCTGCAGCAGCGCATTCCAGAGGCTCGCTGCAAGCGCGGGCAGGGTGCTTCGCTGCAGGCGGCCGCTGTCGACACCGGGTTCGTCCGGGCGTCGCTCATGCCATCCACGCAGTGAGGCGATCACCTGCTCGCGCAATGCCTGCCAGTGCGACACAAGGATGACTACCGTGTCTTCGCGGGTGACGATGCGTCGCGTGTCTGCAGGAAGATCGATCCGGTCGGCGGCGCGCCGGCAGTAGCGCTGCAGCGCGGCCATGGCAACGCCGAAGGGCGCCTGCTGCAGCAGTGGGCCGATTCCCGCACCCGCGGCCAGTTGCTCCAGTGCTCCCAGCCATGCGAGCCGTGCAGGACTGCGCCGGCGCCGCTGTGGCGGGTCCGGATCGAGCACAAGGCCGCCACCCAGCGTGTGGGTGGCCGCTGAATCGCGGGCGATGAAGCGATCGCCACACATCGCGCAGACCTCTGCATCGAACACCAGCTGCACCAACTGACCATCGCCGTGGTCGTGGTCTTCCAACAGCACTACATGGGCCTGCCGGTGCATCGTGCCCCAGTGGATGTGCAGCGGTGACCAGTCGCGCAACGGTGCGGCCAACGCGGACAGCCGCAGTCGCACATCAACGCGGGTAGTGGCCAGCAGTGCGCGTGGATCGGCAACCCAGTCGCCACGATGAATCTCGTCACGGGCGATAGCGGCCAGGTTCAGCGCGCAGCGTTGCCCAGCCATCGCGTGCTCGCTGGCCTGGTTCTGCGCATGGATGCTGCGCACGCGCACGTCGGTGGCGGCTGGCATCAGCTGCAGATGCTCACCCACCGCGGCGATGCCGCCATGTACCGCGCCGGTCACCAGCGTGCCGTGGCCGGCCAGCGAGAGCACGCGGTCCACCGGCATGCGGAACAGTTCGCTGCGCAGTTCGGCCTGGCGTGTGCTGGCATCGTCCGCCGCCCATGCGTGCAGCTGGGTACGCAGTGCGCTGATGCCGGCATCGTCGGGTGCGGTGCTGTTGCAGGCGAACAGAGGAGAATCCTGCAGCGGTGTCGCGGCCAGCAGCGCGGCAATCTCGATCTCGACCCGTGCGAGGCGCGCCGCATCCACACGGTCGATCTTGGTCAGCGCCACCGCACCACGATCCACGCCCAGCAGCTGCAGGATGGCCAGATGCTCGCGGGTCTGTGGCATCACGCCGTCGTCGGCAGCGATCACCAGCAGGGCGACATCGATACCCGTGGCGCCGGCCACCATCGTATGCACGAAGCGCTCATGGCCTGGCACGTCGACGAAGCCCAGCGTCGCGGCGGGGCCTTCGACGTCCCTGCTTTCCACCGGGACATAGGCGTAGCCCAGTTCGATCGATATACCGCGCGTTCGCTCTTCCTGCAGGCGATCGGTTTCGATGCCGGTCAGTGCGCGTACCAGGCTGGTTTTGCCATGGTCGATATGCCCGGCGGTGCCGACGATCATGCCTGCAGCGTGCTCCACTGGGCGAGGAAGTCGGCTTCGTCGGCCGGTTCCAGGCAGCGCAGGTCCAGCCACAGCGCGTCATCGGCAATGCGGCCCAGCATGGGTCGCGGCAGCTGACGCAAGCGTTTGGCCAGGCGATCCAGTCCGCCACGGCGCGCGCTGGTAATGCGCAGTCCGGCGCTGGCCAGCTGCGCCTGTGGCTGGGCGCCGCTGCCGATCTGGCTCTGCATTGGTGACCGTTCAAGATCGTAGTCGGCCGCGAGCACGGAACGCATCGGCTGCAGCAGGCGCTGGGCCTGCACATCGATGTCCTCCTGCGTGCGTGACAGGGTGCGCAGGGTCGGCAGTCGCTGTGCCAGCAGCTCCGGCTCGCGGTACAGGGCCAGCACCGCTTCCAGTGCGGCCAGGCCCATCTTGTCCATGCGCAGTGCCCGCTTCAGCGGGTTGCGGTTGATCCGCGCGATCAGGTCGGCGCGGCCGGCGATGATGCCGGCCTGCGGACCACCCAGCAGCTTGTCGCCGCTGAACGAAACCAGGTCGGCGCCGGCCGCCAGCGTTTCCTGCACGGTGGGCTCGTGCGGCAGGCCGAAGACCGCCAGATCGCACAGGCTGCCGCTACCCAGGTCCACCACCAGCGGCAGGCCGTGCTCGTGCGCGATCGCGGCCATCGCCGCGGTGTCGACCTTGGCGGTGAAGCCGGTGATCGCGTAGTTGCTGGCGTGCACCTCCATCAGCAGCGCGGTGCGCGTGCCGATGGCATTGGCGAAGTCAGCCGGATGGGTACGGTTGGTGGTGCCGACTTCCAGCAGCCGCGCACCGGCACTGCGCATCACGTCGGGAATGCGGAAGGCGCCACCGATCTCCACCAGCTCGCCGCGTGACACCACCACGTCGCGGCGGTTGGCCAGGCTGTTGAGCAGCAGCAGGACCGCCGCGGCATTGTTGTTGACCACAGTGGCGGCTTCAGCGCCGGTCAGTTCGCAGATCAATGCCTGCACCCGTGCATCGCGGTCGCCGCGACGGCCGCGGCTGATGTCGAATTCAAGATCCACCGGCGCGGTCATCGCGCGGGTGACCGCGTGCACGGCGGCATCCGGCAGCAAGGCGCGGCCGAGATTGGTGTGCAGCACGGTGCCGGTCAGATTGAACATCGGCTGCAGATCCTGCCGTGCGTCAGCGGCCAGTGCGGCCTCGACTGCTGCCACCAGCGCCGGGCCGTCAACCGCTTCCTGCAGCTGCGTGGCCGAGAGCTGGCCGGCGCTGATACGGTCGCGCAGCACCTGCAGGTGCGAACGCAGCAGCTGGGTGATACGGCTGCGGCCGTGGCCCTCGATCAGTGCTGCCAGGGCAGGCAGACGCAGCAACCGGTCCAGCGAGGGCAGGGCGGAAATCGATGCCGGGGTGGGGGGCGCGGCTGTCATCGCCTCACTCGCCGTCGGATTGCCACAGCAGCGGATTCTGGCTGGCACGCGCATAGCCCTCCTCTGCCAGCAGCAGATCCAGCGCCAGCGTGCCGAGGTCATCGGCCACCGGCTCCAGCGACGGGTCTTTCTCCAGATACAGGATCTTGCGGTAGCTGTGGCAGTGGTCGCAGGTCTCGGCACGGACCGCGCTCTCGCGCACCGCCTCGCCGCTGTCGCCGTCCACATCGGCCAGGGCGCGATAGGCGATGTCCTTGCCGGCCGCACCACACTGGCTGCACTGCACGCGTACGTAGTGCCACTGGCAGGCACACAGCGAGCACGACAGGTAGCGGTAGGAGGCATAGGGCGGCCGCGCCTGCACCACGCTGACCACCGGCAGGGTGCCGCACAGCGGGCACAGCCCCGGTGCATCGGCCAGCGGCTTCAGCTCGGTGGGGCGGAAGCTGTCCGCCAGCACCGCCCAGTAGACCTGCAGCGCGTTCATCACCAGCAGCGCAGCCACCGCATCCACCGACGGCGCGTCATCACGCTCCAGCACCGCATGCGCCTGCGCATCCAGCCACCCGTCATCGGCAGCAGCAACGCGCTGCAGTTCCTGGCGGGTTTCCGCCGGCAGGCCGGCTTCTTCAGCGCAGTGTTGGCATAGCGTGCGCAGCCAGCCGCGCCAACAGCCATCCAGCTGAAGTGTGTTGGTCGGCCGCAACGGCATCCCGGCGCCGGCCGCCGCATTCGACTGCTGTGCACGCGCCTGTGCCTGAAGTTCCTCGCGTTGCTGCGGTGTCAGATCCTCCAGCAGCGCCTGCTGCGCATCGGCCAACGCCGCCAGCAGCTGCAGGTAACCACCGATGGCACTGTGTGCAGCCAGACTGCGCAGGCGGTCCGCACGTCCGGCAAACAGCGACGCGGTATCGGGCAGGATGATGCGCGGAACATCGCGCGAGGCCAGCGTCTCGATCTCACCGGGTTCAAGGATGCGTTGCGCCATGCAGGGCCAGCCAGAAGAACCAGGCTCCATCCTCGCCGTTGTCGACGCTGGCGTCCAGCGTGTTCCAGGCAAAGCAGTCGAGCAAAGCAGTCGAGCATGGCTCGACTCTACAAAAAAGCCGGTTTCGATCATTGCCGTGTTCATCGTGTCGACCAAGGTCGACACCCACCAAAAGCACCGGGGACCTGTCGAGGGGGACCGGACCCACCGCGCCATCCCTCAGGAAACCCGCTCTTGACGTTGATGTTGACGTTGATCCAGCGGGTGCAGGGCCGCAGGCCCTGCCGCTACCCCTCTTCCCGCCGTCCGCGCAGGATGTCCCGGAACCACTGCCGGTGATGCTTGTACGCCCACCCGTAGGTCACCTTGCCCTGGGTCATCGCCCGCACCGAGCCCTTGATCCAGATCGCTGCATAGATGTGCACCACGATCGCGCAGACCAGCACCCAGCCGAACAGCGCATGGGCGAGCACCGAGAAGCGGATCACCCCGATCGGGAAGAAGTGGCTGAAGTACTGCCGCCAGATCACGAAGCCGGTCAGCAGCAGCGCCGACAGGCAACCGATGATCGCCCAGAACAGCAGCTTCTGGCCGGCATTGAAGCGACCCACCGGTGGCAGCTTCTCGTCCTCGTTGCGCAGTACATCGCGCATGCCGCGCATCCACTTGCCATCGTCGGCGGTCGGCAGATTGTCGCGCCACATGCGGAACGCCAGCAGCGCAAAGCCGACGACCATGGCCAGGCCGATGAACGGGTGCAGGATGCGCGTCCATGGCCCACCGCCAAACAACTGGGTCAGCGGGAACAGGGCAGGGTGGAACAACGCCAGCCCGGACAGCGCGGTCAACACGAAGCAGATCGCCACAATCCAGTGATTGATGCGGGTCGGCGCGCGGTAGCGGATGATCTGCCGCGGGTGCGGGGCGTACTTCATGGCCGCTGCTCCTCTTCGATCTTCTTCGCCTCGTGCTCGGCTTCCTCTTCTTCCTCGTCATTGACCGTGTTGCGGCCGATGCCGATGTAATGCAGGAAGCCGGCGAAGGCGGTAGCGGCAATCGCCAGCACGCCCAGCGGCTTGGCCACGCCCTTCCAGACTTCCACCATCGGGCTGATGCGCGGGTCCTTCGGTAGGTCGGCATACAGTTCCGGCTTGTCCACATGCTGCAGCACGTACATCACGTGGGTGCCGCCCACGCCCTGCGGGTCGTACAGGCCGGCGTTCTCGTAGCCGCGCGATTTCAGGTCTTCCACGCGTCCCGCCGCGTGCTCGGTCATCGCCTGCTTGCTGCCGAAGGTGATCGCACCGGTCGGGCAGGTCTTCACGCAGGCCGGTTCCTGGCCCACCGCCACCCGGTCCGAACACAGCGTGCACTTGTAGGCCTTGTGGTCCTTCTTGGAAATGCGCGGTACGTCGAACGGGCAACCGGTCACGCAGTAGCCGCAGCCGATGCAGTTCTCTTCCTGGAAGTCGACGATACCGTTGGCGTACTGGATGATCGCGCCCGGCGACGGGCAGGCCTTCAGGCAGCCCGGATCGCTGCAGTGCATGCAGCCCTCCTTGCGGATCAGCCACTCCAGCTTGCCTTTCTCGTCCTCGTACTCGCGGAACTTCATCACCGTCCACGACTGTTCGCTCAGGTCGGGCGGGTTGTCATAGCTGCCGACGCAGCTGCCGACCTCGTCGCGAAGGTCGTTCCACTCCATGCAGGCGACCTGGCAGGCCTTGCAGCCGATGCACTTGCTCACATCGATCAGCTTGGCGACCTGGCCGGTGTGCGCGCCACGCGCCTCCGGCGAGGGCGTAGTGGTGGCCGAGCGGCGGATGATGTCCAGGGATTGCAGTGACATGGCGTGTCTCCTACACCTTCTCGACCTTGACCAGGATGCACTTCGATTCGGGCGTCTGCGAGTTGCCGTCACCGATGGCGTTGGTCAGCGTATTGGCGATGTATCCGGGCTTGGCCGCACCGAGGAAACCCCAGTGGATCGGCACGCCCACCTGGTGCACGGTTCTGCCATCAATCTGCAGGGCCTTGATGCGCTTGGTCACCATCGCCACCGCTTCGATATGCCCGCGCTTGGAACTGACGCGCACGCGGCTGCCGTTGTTGATGCCCAGCTCATCGGCCAACGCCGCGCCGATCTCGACGAACTGCTCGGGCTGGATGATGGCGTTCAACTTGCCGTGCTTGGTCCAGAAGTGGAAATGCTCGGTCAGGCGGTAGGTGGTGGCTACATGCGGGAACTCGTCCGGCGAACCGATCTGTGCGCGATCGCTGGCGAACACGCGGGCCGCCGGGTTGTTCAACGTCAGTGCCTGGCCCGGGCTGAGCGGGTTGCTGCGCAGCGGGGTATCGAACGGTTCGTAGTGCTCCGGGAACGGCCCTTCGGCCATGCCAGCCTTGGCGAAGAAGCGCGCGATGCCCTCCGGGTTCATGATGAACGGGCCCATGCCGCCGGCGGGATCTTCGTCGGCCTTGAAGTCGGGCACGTCCACGCTGCCCCAGTTTTTCCCGTTCCACGCCAGCAGCGTGCGCCGCGGATCAAACGGCTGGCCGGCCACGTCGCACGAGGCGCGGTTGTACATCACGCGACGATTGGCCGGCCACGCCCAGGCCCAGCCCAGCGTGTTGCCGATGCCAGTGGGGTCGCTGTTGTCACGCCGCGCCATCATGTTGCCGGTCGGGCCCCAGGCACCGATGTAGATCCAGCAGCCGGAGGCGGTGCTGCCGTCGTCGCGCAGGTCGCCGAATGCGGCCAGCTGCTCGCCGGCCTTGCGCACCAGCTTGGTTGGGTCCTTCGGATCGAACACGTCGGTCAGCGCCTTGCCGTTGTATTCCATCGCCAGTTCTTCCGGCGTCGGCAGTTCCGGGTTGGAGTACTTCCAGGCCAGGTCGCGCACCGGCTCCCACCACGCCCCGCCGTCCTTCTCGTACATCGCTTTGATGCGATGGAACAGCTCGGACATGATCTCGATGTCGCTGCGTGCTTCTCCCGGCGGGTTGGCACCCTTCCAGTGCCACTGCAGCCAGCGCGAGGAATTCACCACCGCGCCGTTCTCCTCGGCGAAGGAGGTGGTCGGCAGGCGGAATACTTCGGTCTGGATCGTGCTCGGGTCGACGTCGTTCAACGCACCGTGGTTCTGCCAGAAGGCGATGGTCTCGGTTTCCAGCGGGTCCATGCTGACCATGAACTTCAGCTTGGAGAACGCGCTGATCAGCTTGCCCTTGTTCGGCGCCGAGGCCAGCGGATTGAAGCCCTGACAGATGTAGCCGTGGATCTTGCCTTCGTTCATCAGCTCGTACGCCTGCAGCATGTCGTACGGCTTGTCGAGCTTGGGCAGGTAATCGAAACACCAGTTGTTGTCGGCGGTGGCGGCGTCGCCCCACCACGATTTCATCAGGCTGACGTGGAACTTCGGGTAGTTCTGCCAGAACGACATCTGGTTGGCGCGCAGCGGCTTCTGCGTGCGCTTGGCGATGTAGGCCTCGTAGTTCTGCTCGTCCTGTTTCGGCAGGGTCAGGTAGCCGGGCAGCAGGTCGGACATCAGGCCGATGTCGGTCAGGCCCTGGATGTTGGAATGCCCGCGCAAGGCGTTCATGCCGCCACCGGCCACGCCGATGTTGCCCAGCAGCAGCTGCACCATGGTGCCGGCACGCACGTTCTGCGCGCCGATCGAGTGCTGCGTCCAGCCCAGCGCGTACAGGATGGTCATCGCCTTGTCCTTGCCGGCGGTGGACGCGATCATCTCCCAGACCTGGCGGATGCTGTCCGCCGGCGTCCCGCAGATGCGTTCGACCATCTCCACGGTGTAGCGCGCGTAGTGCTGCTTGAGCAGGTTGTAGACGCAGCGCGGGTCCTTCAGCGTCGGGTCGCTGCGCACGAAGCCGTCGTCACCGTAGGCGTAGTCCCAGCTGGAACGGTCGTAGCTGCGCTTCTCCTCGTTGTAGCCCGAATACAGGCCGTCCTTGAAGGCGAACTCGTCCTTCACCAGGAACGACATGTCGGTGTAGTTCAGCACGTACTCGTGCTGGATGCGGTCCTCGGTCAACAGGTAGTTGATCAGACCGCCCAGGAACACGATGTCGGTGC
This sequence comes from Stenotrophomonas sp. 71799_Sma, assembly GCF_056482505.1. NCBI lineage: Bacteria > Pseudomonadati > Pseudomonadota > Gammaproteobacteria > Lysobacterales > Lysobacteraceae > Stenotrophomonas > Stenotrophomonas sp. 71799_Sma. The sequence continues at coordinate 3,983,369 of NZ_CM151202.1, read as the reverse complement.
CGGTACGGATCGGCGCATACACGTCGGCCACCGCGGCCGAGCGGTTGAAGCGCGGATCGACCACGATCAGCCGGGCCTTGTTGTGTGCCTTGGCCTCGGTCACCCATTTGAACCCGCACGGGTGTGCCTCGGCGGCATTGCCACCCATGATCAGGATCAGGTCGGCATTCTTGATGTCGACCCAGTGATTCGTCATCGCACCACGGCCTAGCGTCGGGGCAAGACCTGCCACCGTCGGGCCGTGTCAGACACGTGCCTGGTTGTCGAATGCCAACATGCCAAGGGAGCGGACGACCTTGTGGGTCAGCACCGCGGTTTCATTGCTGGTCGCCGAGGCGGCCAGCATGCCGGTGGTCAGCCAGCGGTTGACCGTCTGCCCGGCCTCGTTCTTCTGCACGAAGTTGGCATCGCGGTCTTCCTTCATAAGCCGCGCGATGCGGTCCAGCGCATCGTCCCAGCTCAGCCGCTTCCACTCGTTCGAGCCCGGCGCGCGGTACTCGGGGTAGAGCAGGCGCGACTTGCTGTGGATGATGTCGGCCAGGCCGGCACCCTTCGGGCACAGCGTGCCGCGGTTGACCGGATGGTCCGGGTCACCCTCGATATGGAAGATGCTCGGCTCGGCGTTCTTGGCGCCATCGCCGAGGCTGTACATCAGGATGCCGCAGGCCACCGAACAATACGTACAGGTGTTGCGGGTCTCGGTCGCGCGGGTCAGCTTGTACTGCCTGACCTCCGCGAGCGCGATGCCGGGCGCGAAGCCCATCAATGCCAGGCTGGAGCCGACCAGGGTTGTCCCGGTCACTTTCAGGAACTGGCGGCGGCTCATCGATGGCATGCCGTTCTCCTGGGATGGCGGGGAGGCGCAGGCCTCCGGGCTGTCGTTGGGTACGGCCCGGTTATAGCACAGGCCCCCGTACGCCCATGTGGCACAAGGCCCGGCGCCCGCCAGACGGGCGCGCAACGGGGCCGCTCTGGTAAAGTTGCGTGCCCGCCCCCCGGGGAAAGCGTCTGCCGGGCCTGGTTCCAGGATGTTCCGCGCAGCCCCCGCCGTCCTGGCGCGATCCTCCGCGCCGGATCTGGAACACCGAGGAAAAATTTTGCGAAATCAACCCGTTGGATCCCCCGCATGAGCGCCGCGTCGAAGCCGTCGGACGCCGTTGCGCGCGGCACGCTGTACATCGTTGCCGCCCCGTCCGGTGCCGGCAAGAGCAGCATCGTCAATGCCACCCTGGCGCGTGACCCACAGATCGCCCTGTCGATCTCCTTCACCTCGCGCGCGATGCGCCCGGGTGAAGTGAACGGCCAGCACTACCATTTCGTCTCTGCGGAGAGGTTCGAGGAAATGATCGCCGCCGGCGACTTCTTCGAGCATGCCTGGGTGCACGGCGACTGGAAGGGCACCGCCCGGCAGTCGGTGGAGCCGCAGCTGGCCGCCGGCCAGGACGTGCTGCTGGAAATCGACTGGCAGGGCGCGCAGCAGGTGCGCCAGCTGGTGCCGGGCACGGTCACCGTGTTCATCCTGCCGCCGTCCAAGCAGGCCCTGCAGGACCGCATGCGCAAGCGCGGCCAGGACAGCGAGGCGGTCATCGCCCAGCGCCTGGGCGCAGCCCGTGACGAGATGCTGCACTTCAACGAGTTCGACTACGTCATCGTCAACGAGGTGTTTGACACCGCCGTGGACGAGCTGTGCGCCATCTTCACCGCCAGCCGCCTGCGCCGGGAGGCCCAGAAGGTCCGCCACGCAGGCCTGATCCAGGCCTTGTTGACCCCCGATCCGGGCGCAACTGACTGATTCCAAAAGAATCGGGTAGGGGTTGGCTTGATTTTGTCCAGCCCCTGCCAGTACACTCCGTCCCCTTTCCCTCATTCGACTGAGCGGCCGACCGGTCGCCGGGAGCCCGTATGGCCCGCATCACCGTAGAAGATTGCCTGGAAGTCGTTAACAACCGTTTCGAACTGGTCATGATGGCTTCCAAGCGTGCCCGCCAGCTCGCCAACGGCGTGCAGGCCACGCTGGACAACAGCGAGACCGAGGACAAGCCGACCGTGCTGGCGCTGCGCGAAATCGCCGCCCGCAAGATCGACAACGCGCTGATCGACGAAGTCGAGAAGGCCGAGCGTGAGCGCGCCGAGCGCGAAGCGCTGGAGTGGGCTGCCGCGGAAGTGGTCGCCGACGAAGACATGTCCAAGAACGACGATTGATCGCATCGATCAACGTAATCGTTGGATGTGCCGAACAGCCCGCCCCGTGCGGGCTGTTTCGCATTCAGGATTTGCCGTAAACGTCGCGCTGGAATAGGCTGCGGGCATGAACCCAGGCCCCACTGCCAAGGTCGCCGCAGCCCCCGCTGCCGCCGTACCCGACTACGTCCTCCAGCTTGAACGCGCCGCCCATTACCTGCCGCCGGAACAGCTGCCGCTGCTGCGCCGTGCCTGGGAAGTCGGTGCCTCCGCGCACGCTGGGCAGACGCGCAAGTCGGGCGAGCCCTATATCACCCATCCGGTGGCCGTGGCCCAGGTGCTGGCCGAGCTCGGCCTGGACGTGGAAGCGCTGATCGCCGCGATCCTGCACGACACCATCGAAGACACCCCGCTCACCCGCGAGGCGCTGGCCGCCGAGTTCGGCGAAGCCGTGGCCGAACTGGTCGACGGCGTGACCAAGCTGGACAAGCTGAAGTTCCGCGACCGCCAGGAAGCGGCCGCCGAGAGCTTCCGCAAGATGCTGCTGGCGATGTCGCGCGACCTGCGCGTGATCATGATCAAGCTGGCCGACCGCCTGCACAACATGCGCACGCTGGGCGCGCAGAGCCGCGAAGCGCGCGGCCGCATCGCCCGCGAGACGCTGGAGATCTACGCGCCCATCGCCCAGCGCCTGGGCATGAGCCTGGTCAAGAGCGAGCTGCAGAACCTCGGCTTCAAGGCGCTCTACCCGTGGCGCCACGCCATCATTGAAAAACACATCCGCAGCCAGCCGGTGGTGCGCCGCGAGGCGATGGCGCAGGTGGAAGTGCAGCTGTCGCAGCGCCTGGCCAAGGAGGGGATCGAGCATCGGCTGATCAGCCGCATCAAGACCCCGTGGAGCATCTACAACAAGATGCGCGACGAGAACAAATCCTTCGACCAGGTGATGGACGTGTTCGGCTTCCGCCTGGTCGTGCGCAGCGTGCCCAGCTGTTACCACGCGCTGGGTTCGGTGCATGCCACGTTCAAACCGCTGGATGGCCGTTTCCGCGATTTCATCGCCATTCCCAAGGCCAACGGTTACCAGTCGCTGCATACGGTGCTGTTCGGGCCGTATGGTTCGCCCATCGAAGTGCAGATCCGCACCGAAGAGATGGACCTGATCGCCGAACGTGGCGTGGCCGCGCACTGGACCTACAAGTTCGGCGGCGATTCACCGAACAGCGCGCAGAGCCGCGCACACGCCTGGATCGTTGAACTGATCGACTCGCAGCGTGCCGCCGGTTCCTCGCTGGAGTTCCTCGACAACGTCAAGGTCGACCTGTTCCCGGACGAGGTCTACCTGTTCACCCCGAAGGGCAAGATCCTGGCCCTGCCGCGCAATTCCACCGCGCTGGACTTCGCCTACGCCGTGCATACCGACGTCGGCAACATGGCCGTGGCCTCGCGCGTGGACAAGAAGCTGGTGCCGTTGCGCACCAAGCTGGTGTCGGGCCAGTCGGTGGAGATCATCACCGCACGCTCGGCCACGCCGAAACCGCAGTGGCTGGAATTCGTGGTTACCAGCAAGGCGCGCACCGCCATCCGCCACCAGCTCAAGCAGCTGGAGCACGAAGACGCCGTGCAGCTCGGCCACCGCATGCTCGACCGTGCGCTGGAGGCGATGGATTCCTCGTTGGAGCGGCTGCCGAAGGGGCGCCTGGATGCGTTCCTGGCCGAGCACCGCTTCCCGCGCCTGGAGGCACTGCTGGCCGAGGTCGCACTGGGCAACTGGATGCCGACCCAGGCCGCGCAGGCGCTGATGGCCTACGCCGAACTGCGTGGCGGCCCGCATTCGCGCCACCACTCGCAGGAAAAGATCCTGATCAACGGCAGCGAGCGCGGCGTGGTCACCTTCGCCGGTTGCTGCCAGCCGATTCCCGGCGACGAGATCATGGGCTACCACACCGCCGGCAAGGGCATCGTGGTGCACCGCATGGACTGCCCGAACCTGGCCGAACTGCGCAAGTCGCCCGAGCGCTGGGTGCCGATCGGCTGGGACACCACCGTTTCCGGCGACTACGACACCTCGCTGGTGGTGGAAGTGGAGAACGGCACCGGCGTGCTGGCGCAGCTGGCCGCCGCCATCGCGCAGAGCCACTCCAACATCGAACGGGTGGACTACCTGGACCGTGACTTCAACGCCGCCGTGCTGGCGTTCAACATCCAGGTGCGCGACCGCAACCACCTGGCCGAAGTGATGCGCCGCCTGCGCCGCCTGTCGGTCGTGCAGTCGGTACGCCGCCAGTAATGCGAACCCGGTAGTGCCGGCCGCTGGCCGGTAACTTCGCGGTGCTTCCGACGTTCATGGGTTTGCCGGCCAGCGGCCGGCACTACCGAAGCGGCGCGGTAGATCCACGCCATGCGTGGATGCGCCCCCACCCGGTACAATCACCGCTCTGTTTTCCCCCAAGCACCGGAGCGACCCATGTCCCGCCAGATCATCAACACCGAAAAGGCTCCCGCCGCCATCGGCCCGTACTCGCAGGCCGTGCGCGCCGGCAACACCGTGTATTTCTCCGGCCAGATCCCGCTCGACCCGGCCACCGGCGATATCGTCGGCGCCGGTGACGTCGAAGCGCAGGCCCGCCGCGCCTTCGACAACCTCAAGGCCGTGGCCGAAGCCGCTGGCGGCTCGCTGGACAAGGTCGTGCGCCTGGGCCTGTACCTGACCGACCTGGGCGAGTTCGCCAAGGTCAACGCCGTCATGCAGGACTACTTCCAGGCCCCGTACCCGGCCCGTTCCACCATCGAAGTCTCCGGCCTGCCGAAGGGCGCCAACTTCGAGGTCGACGCGGTGATGGTCATCGACTGACCGCCACGTGGCACGCAAGGCGGCGGTCACCCCGGTCCTGTCATCGTCCGGCGAAGCATCCCTGGCGATGCTCGCCGGCGTCGGTCCGGCCGTGGCCGCCAAACTGCAGGCGCGTGGCCTCGCCACCCTGCAGGATCTCTGGCTTCATCTGCCGCTGCGCTATGAAGACCGGACCCGGCTGACCCGCATCGAAGACCTGCGCAACGGCGTGCCGGCGCAGGTGGAAGGGCGGGTGGTCGCGGTCGAGCGTGGCATGCGCTACCGGCCGATGCTGAAGGTCGCCGTGGAGGATGAAGGGCAGGGCACCCTGGTGCTGCGCTTCTTCCACTTCCGCCAGCAGCAGGTCGGCCAGTTTGCGGTCGGCAACCGGCTGCGCTGCTTCGGCACGCCCAAGCCGGGCCACCTCGGCCTGGAAATCGTCCACCCCAGCTACCAGGTGCTGGGCCGCAATGACGATCCCGAACTCGGCGACCGCCTCGACCCGGTGTATCCCACCGTGGAAGGCGTTGGCCCGATGACCATGCGCAAGCTGATCGGCCAGGCGCTGGACCGCCTGCCCGAGGAAAGCACGCTGGAACTGCTGCCCAGCGGTTGGCTGGATGGCCTTGGCCTGCCGTCACTGCGCAGCGCGCTGCTGACCGTGCACCGGCCGCCGCCGGATGCCGATCTGGCCGCGCTGGCCGCAGGCACCCATCCAGCGCAGCGTCGTCTGGCAATGGAAGAGCTGCTGGCCCATCACCTCAGCCTGCGCCGCCAGCGCATCGCCTTGCAGGCGCACCATGCGCCGCCGCTGGCCGGCCCCGGCAAGCTGGCCAAGGCGCTGCTGAAGCAGCTGCCGTTCGCGCTGACCGGCGCCCAGGCGCGCGTGTTCAAGCAGATCCGCGAAGACCTCGCGCGGCCCAGCCCGATGCTGCGGCTGGTGCAGGGCGATGTGGGCTCCGGCAAGACCGTGGTCGCCGCGCTGGCGGCGATGCTGGCGGTGGAGCAGGGCAAGCAGGTTGCATTGGCTGCGCCCACCGAACTGCTGGCCGAACAACATCTCAACAACCTGCGCGGTTGGCTGGAGCCGCTCGGTGTACGCATCGCGTGGCTGGCCGGCAAGGTCACCGGCAAGGCGCGCGCCAAGGTGATGGAGCAGGTCGCCAGCGGCGAAGCGCAGGTGGTGGTCGGCACCCACGCGCTGATGCAGGAGGCGGTGGTGTTCCAGGACCTGGCGCTCGCCATCGTCGACGAGCAGCACCGCTTCGGCGTGCACCAGCGGCTGGCCCTGCGCGACAAGGGCGCGGGCGGCAACAGCGTGCCGCACCAGCTCGTGATGACCGCCACGCCGATTCCACGCACGCTGGCGATGTCCGAATACGCGGATCTGGATGTGTCGGCCATCGACGAACTGCCGCCGGGCCGTACCCCGGTGCAGACCGTCGCGCTCAACAACGATCGTCGTCCCGAGCTGATCGAGCGCATCGCACTGGCCTGCCAGGAAGGGCGGCAGGTGTACTGGGTGTGCACCCTCATCGAGGAAAGCGAAGAACTGGATGCCACCCCGGCGCAGGCCACCTACGAATCGCTGCAGGCGCTGTTGCCGGGCGTGCGCGTGGGGCTGGTGCATGGCCGTCTGAAAGCCGCCGAAAAGCTGGCGACGATGGTGGCGTTCAAGGCGGGTGAGATCGATCTGCTGGTGGCGACTACCGTGATTGAAGTGGGCGTGGACGTGCCGAATGCCTCGCTGATGGTGATCGAGAACGCCGAACGCCTCGGCCTGGCCCAGCTGCACCAGCTGCGTGGCCGCGTGGGCCGTGGTTCGGCGGTGTCGCGCTGCGTGCTGCTGTACCAGGCACCGCTCTCGCAGATGGCGCGCGAGCGCCTGCAGACCATGCGCGAAACCAATGATGGGTTCGTCATCGCCGAGAAGGATCTGGAACTGCGTGGCCCCGGTGAACTGCTGGGCACCCGCCAGACCGGCCTGGCCGGTTTCCGCATCGCCGATCTCGCGCGTGATGCCGGCCTGCTGCCCGGCGTGCATGACCTGGCCGAGCGCCTGCTGGCCCAGCAACCCGCGCTGGCCGATCGCGTGGTGCAACGCTGGATCGGCACCGCCGTGCGTTACGCCTCGGCGTAATGCCGCATTGGTGGGTGTGGACCCTGGTCCACACATCCACGCATGGCGTGGATCTACTGCGCGCCGCGCGCGTGAGTCGAGCATGGCTCGACTCTACAGACAGCGCTTTCGATCACCTTCCCGTCATCCTCGCATGGCGTAGATCTACAGCGCCAAACGTTCCGACAGACCGGGTAGCACGAGATACTCGGACGCCTTCCCGACGCGCTCTTTGCTGACAAGCCCAGACGCCACCAATCCGTTCAGATCCTTCAACGCGGTCGGATAGGTAATGGTGTGTGCCGCCTGGTGGCTGGCGACGGTGTAGGTCCGGTCAGGATCCTTCAGCGCGTTGGCCAGCAACGCGCGCTGACGATGATTGAGAGGCACACCGCCAAGCCGGGCGGTTCGCAGCACGCGTCGCGCTGCCTGATCCTCCGCATGCTTCCTGGCGATGTAGGCATGCAAACCCTGGATCGATTGCTCAATCGCCTCCAGTTGTTGCGCCACGAAGTAGCCAAGATCCCGGTTGTCGCTTTCGGTGTAGAGGTAGGCCCGCATGTACTTGCCTGGGGACTCCTTCAACACGCTGGAAATGGAGAAGTACTCGGTCATCCAATATCCGGCATTCATCATCGCCCAGTAGAACAGTGCGCGTGCCGTACGGCCATTGCCATCCACGAAAGGATGGTCATAGCCAATCTGGAAATGCAGTGCGATGGCTTTGGCGACAGGATGGATGAACGGTGTGCTTTCCTCATTGATGAACGTGCACAGCCGCTCGATCCGTGCGGGCACTTCCTCGGCCGGAGGAGGGATGTGCAGCAGCGTAGGTGGTGAGCCGCGATCGAAGATCGCAACGTTGTCTTCGGCGGTTCTGAAACGCCCGCTGTCGGTTGGAAGCTCCAGCGTGCCGTCGGTGAGGATGCTGTGCAGCTCCAGAATCTCGCCGGGAGTGATCGGGCGTATGCCGCGCTCGCGGATCACGTTCATTGCCACGTAGTTGTTGTAGATCATGCGCTCGGACTGGTCGCGCGGCGCACGGCCTGTGCTCAGCATTTCCTTTGCCACCGCCCGCGTGGTCGAGGCGCCCTCCAGCTGCGATGAGGTCATCGCTTCCTCGATCAGCGAGCGGATCAGGAACCGTCCTTGGCCGCTGGCAGCATCCACACCCTTCACCGAGCCTGCGGCCTCCCGATCAATGTAGTGCAGGTGCCGCTGCATTGAATCGGTAAGTGCCAGCCTGAAGGGTTGCTGCGTCTTGTCCAGCAACAGCGGTAGCGGCTTCAGCAATGCTGCGCGCGTCCACGTGATGCCCAGCCACCATTGCTCCGCGTTCAGGCCCGCCGGTGGCGCTCTGTGGCGGACTTTGTCCCAGTGCTCATAGGCGCCGTTCACCTCGGGCCCGATCCGGGCGTCCAGGATGGTACCGAGGGTCTCCATGTACTTCCGGGTGAGGGTTGCCAGATCGGGAGCTGGCGCGGGCAGCTTCATGGTTGTTTTCTATAAAATGTTAAACACTTTTTATAGCAAATGATGTTGGGCGCTCCAAGCGACCCGAACTAGAATCTGTTCATGTTCGTGAGTGCGTTGGGCGGGGCGTTGGTGGGGCAACGGATCCAACCCTCTCCACTACATCTTTGCCGCCGGGGCAGACCGGTATTGCAACGGTCATCATCCCGGTCCACACTTCGTCGCCGATCTGAAGACGGCAACGATGACCCACAAGATCCCCCTGTTGATCGACACCGACCCCGGTGTGGACGACGCCCTGGCCCTGCTGATGGCCTTTGCCGATGAACGGCATGACGTGGTCGCCCTGACCATCGCCGCCGGCAATGTCGGCCTGCAGTACACCGTCCGCAACGCCCTCAAGCTCTGCGACATCGTCGGCCGCGCCGACGTACCGGTGTTTGCCGGCAGCCCGGATCCGCTGCTGCATCCCTCCGTTGACGCCGCCCACGTGCATGGCCGTGACGGCTACGGCGACGTGGACCTGCCGCCGCCGAGCCGCCAGGCTGAAGCCGAGCACGCCGCACTGGCCATCCTGCGCCTGTCGCACGAGCACGCCGGTGAACTGATGCTGGTGATGCTTGGCCCGCTGACCAACCTGGCCCTGGCACTGAAGCTGGACCCGACCCTTCCCGAGCGCATCAAGCGCATCGTGGTGATGGGCGGTGCGGTCACCTGCCACGGCAACATCACCCCGGCGGCCGAATTCAACATCGCGTTCGATCCGGAAGCGGCGCACGTGGTGTTCACTTCGTTCAAGCACCTGCTGGTGTCGGACTGGGAGGCCACCGTCGCCCATGGCCTGCCGCTGCAGGATGCTGAAAAGTGGCTGCAGGCTGATTCCGATCGCGCCCGTTTCTACGAGCTGATCTCGCGCAAGACCCGTGGCCTGTCCGAGGACAGCAAGGGTGGCCGCTGGTATACCGCCGATGCGGTTGCCATGGCCTGGGCGCTGAACCCGGAAGGGCAGCTGCAGGTCGAATCGCGGCCGCTGAACGTGGAGCTGAACGGTACGTTCAGCCGCGGCGCCACCATCGTCGACTGGAACCGCCAGACCGGCCAGCCGGACAACTGCGATCTGCTGATGGCCTACGACCAGCAGCGTTTCGAGGCCCTGGTGCGCCAGGCCCTGGGCGCGGACTGAAGTCTGTTGACCCGCACCGGTTGCCCCGAGCGGCAACCGGTGCTTATAATGCCGCTCTTGACCACCAGCCCATTTACGGTGTGAGCCCATGAAGGCCGATATCCATCCGAACTACCGCGACGTCGTCTTCCATGACGTCACCTCCGATTTCAAGTTCCTGACCCGCTCGACCATGGGCACGAAGGAAACCATCCAGTGGGAAGACGGCAACGAATACCCGCTGGTCAAGGTTGAAATTTCCTCTGCTTCGCACCCGTTCTACACGGGCAAGCACAAGGTCATCGACACCTCGGGCCGTATCGACAAGTTCCAGAAGCGCTACGCGCGCTGATCTGTCGATCCAGCTTCGAACCGACGGCCGCGCTCTGCGCGGCCGTTTGTTTTTCCCCAACGCCTACCCAACGGGCGTTTGGATGGACGGAACACTGCGTTCGGATGACAACGCTTTTGCCGATCCGGGCCGCTCAACGGCCGGCGTCTGGCCGCCTGTTGTATACGACTTCTGTCTAGCGCCGGGCAAATGCTGCTGTGCGATAATGGCGTGATCCCCGGCACAGGCCGAGGACGTCATTCACGTGCCTGACCAATGCGCTTGGGCAGGCGCCTTCCCATGAAGGAGCGCACACAGTGTCCGATCTTGATCAGGTCACGCTCAACGCCGGCGATAAGTCGGTCGTTCTGCCCGTCATCAAACCCACCCTTGGCAACGACTGCGTCGACATCGCGAAGCTGACCAAGGAAACGGGGTATTTCACCTACGATTCCGGCTTCACCGCGACGGCCAGCTGCAAGTCCGCCATCACCTACATCGACGGCGACAAGGGCGTGCTGCTGTACCGCGGCTACCCGATCGAACAGCTGTCGGAAAAGTCGAGCTACGTCGAAGTGGCCTACCTGCTGATCAACGGCGAGCGCCCGAGCGCCGAGCAGCTGAAGGCCTTCACCGACGAGCTGGCGGCTGAAGCCAACGTCGATGAGTCGATCAACACCCTGATCGGCAGCTTCGCCAAGGATGCACATCCGATGGCCATCCTGACCGCCGCCATCGCGCAGCTGTCGGGCATCTACCACGCCTCGCTGGACCTGTCCGACGCCGAACAGCGCCGCCAGGCCGCTGTGCGCCTGATCGCCAAGGTGCCGACCCTGTCGGCGCTGATCTACCGCCACGGCAAGGGCCTGCCGGCCAACAAGCCGGACACCTCGCTGGACTATGTCAGCCGCTTCCTGAAGCAGACCTTCGAGTCGGCTGATGGCCAGTACGATCTGAACCCGGACGTGGTCAAGGCGCTGGACCTGCTGTTCATCCTGCACGCCGACCACGAGCAGAACGCCTCGACCTCGACCGTGCGTCTGGTCGGCTCGACCGGTGCCAACCCGTACGCGTCGGTTGCCGCTGGCGTCACCGCGCTGTGGGGTCCGGCCCACGGCGGTGCCAACGAAGCCGTGCTGAAGATGCTGGAAGAGATCGGCAGCGCTGACAACGTCGAGTCCGCCGTGGTCAAGGCCAAGGACAAGACCTCCGGCTTCCGCCTGATGGGCTTCGGCCACCGCGTGTACAAGAACTTCGATCCGCGCGCCAAGGTCATCGGCGAGATGACCAGCAAGGTGCTCAAGCAGCTGGGCGTGCAGGATCCGCTGCTGGACGTGGCCGTGAAGCTGGAACAGGCTGCGCTGCAGGACGAGTACTTCGTCGCCCGCAAGCTGTACCCGAACGTCGATTTCTACAGCGGCATCATCTACAAGGCGCTGCAGATCCCGACCGAGATGTTCACCGTCATGTTCGCCCTGGGCCGTACCTCCGGCTGGGTCTCGCATTGGCTGGAACAGCAGGTTGACCCGGAAATGAAGATCGGCCGTCCGCGCCAGGTCTACACCGGCAGCGACGTGCGCGACTACCAGGGCTGATCGCCCGCGTAGATTGTGCCGAGAACGCCCCGCATCTGCGGGGCGTTTTTTTTGGAGCGGACCTGGTAGGTGCGGACCGTTGGTCCGCACGATTTCGGCGCCCGCGAAAAATCATCCACGCATGGCGTGGATCTACCACCGCATCCGCCTTCGGTAGGTGCCAACCTTGGTTGGCACGCTCTTCACCGCGCCAAGACCGCGTGATTCAAGGGTCTCGCCAGCTTCACAAGCGCTCGCGCAGCCTCAGGACGCCAGCTGCATCCGCAGCATCTGATCCGGAGCGTCCGTCCCATGAGTACCCGATTCGACCCACCCGAGCGCGGCCCGCTCGGCCCTGACGTCGGCACTGTCGTCGCCGCCCCCATCGTCGCCCCGCCAAGCGAAAGCGCCGTGTCCTGGGGTGCAATCTTCGCCGGTGCCGCCGCCGCCGCCGCGTTGTCCCTCATCCTGCTGATTCTCGGCGTGGGCCTGGGGCTGTCCTCGGTGTCGCCGTGGTCGTTCGAAGGCGTCAGCAAGGAAACCTTCGGTTGGTCCAGCATCATCTGGCTCACCTTCACTGCGCTGGCGGCTTCGGGTCTGGGTGGCTATCTGGCAGGACGCCTGCGTACCAAGTGGACGCAGATCCACGGCGACGAAACCTACTTCCGCGATACCGCACATGGCTTCGTGTCGTGGGCGGTGGCCACGCTGCTCACCGCCGGTCTGCTCACCTCGGCCATCGGCGGCGTACTCGGCACGGGCGCGAAAGTGGCCGGTGCCACGGCTGGTGCTGCAGTATCCACCGCCGGCGTCGCCGCAGCGGGCGCCGGTAGCGTTGCGGCGGCTGCACCGGAAGGCGACCTCAACTACTGGGTGGACTCGCTGTTCCGCAGCGCCACCAGCGCAGGGCCGTCTGATCCTGCAACGCCGCCTCCGCCGGGTGCGCCGATGGATCCGAATGCGGCCCCGTCGCCGCCGGTCGCAAGCGTCGGCCCGCGCGACGCGCGCATGGCCGCACCGCCGCGTCCGATGCCGGGTAATGGCCCGGTGGCTGACCGCCGTGAAGTGCGTGCCGAGGTGAATCGCATCATCGTCAACAGTCTGCAGGGAGATGGCCTGGATCCGGCCGACACCCAGTACCTGTCCCAGCTGATCGCGCGCGAGACCGGCATGAGTCAGGCCGAAGCGCAGGCGCGCGTGACCGATGTGCAGACGCGCATGCGTGCTGCGCTGGAGAAGGCCAAGAACACTGCCAAGCAGGCGGCCGACGACGCCCGCAAGGCAGCAGCGTATGCCGCGCTGTGGCTGTTCATCACGCTGCTGATCGGCGCGTTCTTCGCCAGCCTCAGCGCCACCTGGGGCGGCCGCCGTCGCGACCTGTAACCCCCGTTCCATGCAAGGAGACCTGCCATGAAAATGATTCTGCTCTGGTTGTTGGGCGTGCCGATTCCGCTGCTGATCCTGTACGCGATCTTCTTCTGATCGCGCGCCAATGCGAGGTCCACGCATGCGTGGATGGGTATTTGTAGGGTCGAGCCGTGCTCGACTCTACAAAACCTTGCTTCAGGATCTGAACGAATTCTGACACTGAGTGTCGCTTTCGCATCTTTTCGGATCTATTGCATAGGCATCACATCCGGGGCGATAGAACCTGAGGGCACTTACTCAGCCACGGAGACCACCATGAACCGACTGCTTGCCATTGCCCTCATCGCCACGCCGCTGGCTCTGCTGAGCCCGCACGCATTTGCCCAGTACACCGGCCCAGGCGCAGGAACCGCTGCCAGCACCGTGGCCGATGCGCGCGCCCAGCGCGACGACCAGCCGGTGGTGCTGCGTGGCAACCTCGTCGCCAAGCTTGGCCACGAGCGTTACCAGTTCCGCGATGCCAGTGGCCAGATCGAAGTGGAGATCGATGACGAAGACCTGCCGCAGCAGGCCATTGGTGCGGACACCGTGGTGGAACTGCATGGCAAGGTCGATACGCATCGGTTCAAGCCGACCGACATCGATGTTGATCGCGTGGCCGTGGTGCCCGCAGGCTGAGGCTCGCGCTCATTGCGACATGTAGAGTCGAGCCATGCTCGACTCGCACGCACAGCGCGAACAGCAGTCGAGCATGGCTCGACTCTACAAAGGCGAGGCAATGAGGTTTGTTGTATTCAATGGATGAGGAAAATTGCATAGCCATGGCCGGTGGATCCACGCCATGCGTGGATGGCCCACTGTAGAGTCGAGCCATGCTCGACTCGCACGCATAGCGCGAACAGCGCGAACAGCAGTCGAGCATGGCTCGACTCTACAAAGGCGAAGCAATGAGATTTTTTGCATTTACCGAATGAGGGAAATTGCATAAGCCTGGAACGTTGAACTAATTCAAAGATTCTTCTTAACGTTCAACGTTTTAGGAATGCTTGAATGGCCTGCAGGACAATGGGTTCCTAACATTCTCTCCGTCGCCCGCAACCACCTCTGCGGGCGGCGCCTCCCTCCCTTTCTCCTTAGGGGAGGGGGGCTTTCTCATTCCCCCCTTGTCCGAGAGAGACAACCCATGCACGCCATTCTCAAGAAGGCCGCGCTCGCTGCAGCGCTGGCCACGGCTTCGCTGTCCGCGCACGCCGTGGAAACCAAGATCTCCGTCTACGCCGACGTCGACCCAACCCTGGCCCTGCTGCGTGATGACGGCAGCGCACTGCCGGACGCCGTCACCCTGACCCATGATCCGCTACGCGGCCTGGTGCCGAGCACCCAGCATGTGCGCATCCACTCCAATGATGAAGCCGCCGATATCGAGGCCAAGATTGGTAGCGCCTTCGTGCTCGCCAACGGTGATGGCAAGGTTACTGTGCCGATGACGGTCAGCCTCAACAACCGCGCGCTGGCAGTGACTCCGATTGAGTTCAAGGCCGCCGATCTGTTCACCGGTGCCGGTTCCACCCCGGGCGCGTCGATCTCGATGCCGCTGGTCATCGCGCAGACCACGCCGGCCCCGATTGCCACCAAGGGTGCCTACACCGGCATCGTCAACATCGTGCTGAACCAGAAGGCCACCACGCCGTAACTCCCGCGCCGGCCCGCACGCCGGGCCGGCTGCCTTTCCAGCGGTACCCCCATGACCCCACACGCCCCCGCCATCACCCGGCTGGCGGTCGCGCTCGCCCTGGCGCTGGCAACGCCGCTGGTGGCGGCGCGCGGCGTCCCGCCCGGCTTCGAGGATCTGGTCGAAGGCCAGACCGAACAACTCGACATCCAGCTGTTCGGTCGCTCGGCCGGGCTGTCGCCGGTGCGCGTGACATTGGAACACGTGCAGCTGGAAGACCCGGCAGGCGTGCTGCAGGGATTGGACCTGTCGGCCGAGGCGCAGGCCGCGCTGCTGCCCGCATTGTCACAGCCCATGCCGCGCAACAGCCATCTGGCCTGCCGCTTCGGTGGCGCCACCGCCGGCTGCGGCTATCTCGATCCACCGGACGACCCCGCCGCCGTGCGCGCGCTGTACGACGAAGGCGAGGGCGCGGTGCGCCTGTTCGTTGCCCGTCAATGGATTCCGGGCAAGCCGGCTGCCGAGCGCTTCCACACCGTCAGTGCCAACGCCGAGAACGCCTTCCTGCACCAGCAGGTGATCAATGTCAGCGGCAGCCGCGACTACCAGACGCTTTCCGCGCGTGGCACCGGCGTGCTGGGCCTGTTCGATCGCGGGCATGTCTCCGCCGAATGGAACTTCAACCAGCAGCGCTACCGCGGCCGCGGCAGTGACAGCGCGTTCGAGTTCGACAACGTTTATTACCGCCATGACCTGGGGCAGGCGCATTACCTGCAGGCCGGGCGCATGGACCGCCGCAACCTGTCCAGCCCGCAGGGCGGCACCTTCAGTTTCAGCATGCTGCCGCTGGACCGCCTGCAGGGCCTGCGCGTGGGCACCACCCAGGCCTATGTCGACGCCGATGCCGCCGTGCAGGCCACGCCGCTGACCGTGCTGCTGGCGCGCGATGCACGCGTCGATGCCTACGACGGCACGCGGCTGCTGCAGACCTCCTACCTGCAGGCCGGCATCAACCAGATCGACACCCGCAACTTCCCGTTCGGCAACTACAACGTCACCCTGCGCATCTACGAAGACGGCGTGCTGGTGCGCAGCGAAGACGCGCCGTTCGACAAGGGCGGCGACTGGACCAACAGCCAGTGGCAGTGGTTCGTGCAGGGCGGCCAGCGCAACGAGCGCCGCAGTGACCGCTTCGATGGCGAACGCGTGGCCGTGGCCGGGATGCGCGTGCCGCTGGGCCGCGACGTGGCGATGGTGGCCGGCGCCGCCGACCTCGGCGGATTCCGCTATGGCGAACTGCGCGTGGACCTGCGCCGCCTGTACGCCACCCAGGAACTGCGCGCCAGCATCGGCGGCATGCGCGGCAACGATGGCAGCACCGGCCAGCAGCACCAGCTGTCGTACCGCCGCACCGCATCCTGGAACATCTACCAGCAGCGCATGCGCGGCAAGGCCTGCCAGTTCGAGGCCGACGCCCGCGACCAGCTGGGCTGCACCAACTCGCTCAGCGCCTCGATGGCGCTGCCGCTGGCCGGTGGCAGTGCCTATGTGGGCTACACGCGGCGGCAGACCTGGCGCGCCGGGCGCGAGCTCCCCGGTGCAGAGGGCGACCCGCTGGCCGGGCTGGACCCGCTGCTGCCACCGCCGCCGCCGTGGCAGCCACGTCGCGAGCCGCAGCTCAGCCGCACCTGGCAGGCCAGCTTCAGCCGCAGCCATCGCTGGCAGGATTTCAGCGTCTCCACCCGCGTGGGTGTGTGGCAGCAGCGCGCCAGCGACAGCCTGCGCGGCAGTGACCAACGTGATCGCGGCATCTACTTCAACCTGAGCCTGACCCGCCTGCTGCGCGGCACCGCCGGCAGCGGCCAGCGCCGCTACAGCGTGGACGTGCGCCAGCCGCAGCACCAGCGCCCGGACATCAACTACAGCGTTGGCCACAGCCTGCGCCAGGAAGTCGATGCGCAGTACCGCGAGCTTTCGGCCGAACTGCGCGCCAACAACAGCGACCGCTACAGCGCCACGCTCAGTGGCCAGCTGCAGAACAGCCTCGGCCAGAGTGGCGCCACGCTGGCGCACTACCAGCAGCGCGGCCGCAGCGAGACCGCCTACAGCGGCATGCACAGCTCCGGCTTTGCACTGGGCAAGCGCGGCTTCTACTGGAGCGGCAGCAACGGCGCCGACGCCGGCCTGGCCGTGCAGGTGTCCGACACCGACGACGTTGACCTGCGTGGCGTGGCGGCCGAACTGCAGGTGGGTGGCCTGCGCAGGCAACGCCTGCAGATCGGCGAGCGCCGCTTGCTGCCGCTGTCGTCGTACCAGTCGCACCGCGCTGAAGTGCAGGACGCCAGCACGCTGGACAGCATCGCCGCCATCCGCGTGACCGGCGTGGGCGGTGCACGGCCGATGTTCCTCAGCCCCGGGCGGCTGATGCGCATGCCGGTGCCGATCGAGGTGACCTACACCTTCATCGGCAACGCCAAGGATCTTGCCGGCGCGCCGCTGGGTGGCGCCCGCATCCTCAACGCGCCGGTGCCCGGCACCAGCGCCAACGGTGGCTTCGTCGCCGATTTCCCGCGTCGTGAAACAACGCTGTACCTGCTGCAGGACGACCGCCTGCTGCACTGCCCGTTGCAGGTGCGCGAGCGCCGCCAGGTGGTGCTGCTGGTCGGCGCCGTGCATTGCGAGCCGCTGGCCGTGGCCCAGCTGCCGGCAGAGATCCGCCAGCAGGCACGCGTGACCCGGCTGCTGCAGGAACGCGCGTTGATTGCCGCCACGCCCCAGACCGCTGCTGCAGGAGGAACGCCATGAACCGGCGTGTGTTGTTGGTGTTGATGCTGGTGTGTGCGCTGGTGGTGCTGGCGCCGAGGGCGTGGGCACAGTGGCCGCCGGAGACGCATCCGGCGGATCAGAGCCGGGACATCGTGATGACGTGGGATCGCTCAGCGGTGCCGGGCGATGTGGAGTTGTGGGCGCCGCGGACGGTGCTGGGATTCAGTCACGACCTGACGATGAAGTATGGGCAGATCCATGTGGTTTGTGGGTCTGCTTCTGATCCTGAATTTGGAAGGTGCGAGACAGAGGGAAGGACGAACATCGTTTTGGGCGAGTCGGAGATCTGGCTTCGGATGGTCGAGCAGCGGACTGGCCTACGTGCCGATGTTCGCGCAATTGGTAACGTGCGGAGGGTGTTCTCCGGCCGCATTTGCTCTGCCGATTTCTGGGACAAAGACAAGCGCTGGCTAAATGCTGCGTTCTGGTTCGAATGCTCTCCAGGCGTGGAGTTTCCCCTTGGAACGGGGGCGGAACTGGTCCTTCCTAAAGCCGAACTTTCCAGGCTTGTAGCAGGCCACTGGAAGGCCACTATGCGCCTGAACATCAAAGCTGACCCAGCCGCCGCGCCGGTCGCCACGGCCACCTTCAACTTCGACTTTACCGTCACCGACTACGACGCGATTTCAATCTACTTCCCCGGCTTCGACGGCGTTGCACCGCTGGTCAACATGGACCTGCGCTATGACCCCATCCGCAAGGTCGTCGCCGGGCGCAAGGACGTGGACATGTGCCTCTACGACGGCGTGGGTTCGCAGAGCGAATTCCTCGGCGTCACCGTGCGCGACAGCGGGCCACGCCCACCGCCAGGGCGGGACTTTGCGGTCTGGCATCAGGATGGCGGCAGCGACGACACCCAGCGCCTCGACTACCAGGTCGGCCTGAACTACGGCGGCAACCTGCTGGCGATGAAGCATGGCGAGGAACAGCTGCTGCGTGGCATCGACAGCGCGCAACTACGCATGGTGCTGCTGCCAGGCATCAGTCAGCCCGTGTACTGCGTGCCCACGCCGCTGACGCTGGAAACACCGCCCACGCCCATCGCCAGCAAACGCCCCGGTCTCTACGACGGCGAGCTGACGGTTGAGCTGCGCTTGCCGACCGCCAAACCCTGATCCCCACGGAGGCTCATCATGAAGAAACTGCTGTTCTGCCTGTTGCCGTTGAGCGCACTGCTGGCCCCGCCGGCACAGGCCAATCTGTCGATTCATCCGATGCGTGCAGCAGTGGATGCCAAGCACGGCACGAAGATCCGCGTGTACTCGCAATCCACGCGACCGCAGTACGTGCAGGCGCGGCTGCTGCGCATCAACAACCCGGCGCAGGTGGGTGAGGAAGAGATCGAAGTGGAAGCCACCGATGCGGCGATTGCCATTACCCCCGGCAAGTTCGCACTCAGTGGCGGTAGCAATCGCCTGATCCGGGTGATTCCACTGCAGACCGTCGAAAAAGAGGCGGCCTACCGCATCTACTTCGAGGGCGTGAATGGCCCCGACGGCGCGATCCTGGAAGGCGGCGAGCAGGCGGCGCAGGCCAACGTCGGCGTCAGCCTGGTCTGGGGTGCGCTGGTGAACGTCGTGCCTGCCAAGGGCAGCGTGGATCTGAAACTGCAGGGCAACACCCTGCGCAACACCGGCACGTTGCGTGTAGGCATTACCGGTGCGTCCGAGTGCAATGCCAGCGGCGTATGTACGCCGCGCGAGCTGTCGAAAAGCCTCTACCCCGACGCCGCGCTGACCTTGCCGTTCCAGCTCCAGCCGGGCAACACCCTGCAGTTGCAGTACCGCCTGTCGAACGACGGCTATCGCGATCACGTAACGACCCTGGCGCCGAGAGCCTGACCTTCTATTGCCCCGTGCACGCGCGGGGCTTCATTTCCCTTGTCCTGTTAAGGAAAGACCATGAACAAAATCTATCGTCGTATCTGGAATCACGCTAAGCAATGCTGGGTCGTGGCGAGCGAATCGGCCACCGTTAGGGGTAAGAGAGCGGGTTCCCTGATTGATTGTCGAAAGGCGGCTCTATTGGTTCTCCTGGCGATGGGAGGCGCTGCCGGGAACGCGAGCGCTGGTACGGATATCGGTTGTTCGTGGTCGGACGCCGCTGATCTTCGACGCTGCCTTCCGTTCGCAGGACATTGGAATCCGCGTTTAACAAACGGATATGCCGATATTGGCTCCGGGGCTGAAAACGCGTTGGCGATCGGAGCGGGGGCTCGGATATATGGGAGTGATTCATTTGCCTTCGGGCAAGGCGCCACTATCATGAAGCGCAATAGCGTTGCGTTTGGCTACAATGCTCAGACCCATGATGTGGATAGCATCGCTATTGGATTCCGGGCAAAAACGGGAAGCAATGGAGGGCATAACCTCGCTGTCGGAACCAATGCATTTGCCGATTACATCGGCGCTACAGCGCTGGGGAACGGCTCAAAAGCGCAAGGCGAGAACACTGTCGCAATCGGGAGTGGGGCGTCTGCAACTTCGTCAAATTCGGTGGCCATTGGCGCCAACTCAGTAGCTAGTGCTGGCAATACTGTCTCAGTGGGGAGCAGTAGCACGAAGCGGCGGATCGTAAACGTTGCACCGGGTGGTGTGTCCTCCGGTAGCGCAGATGCGGTGACCGGTGGTCAGCTGTACGACACGAATCAGGCGGTGAGTGCCGCACGTGGTCGGGCGGATTCGGCATATGCAGTTGCAAATGGGGCCCAGACTACGGCCAATACGGCCAAAACCAATGCCGACAGTGCGCTGAGCAAGGTGAACACGCTGAGTGGGCTGTTGAGTCAAACCTCCACGTCTGGGAATGTCCGCCTGGGCGGCAGCAACAGCGGCACAGTGCTGGTTGTCCGCAACAGCGCGAGCGCCAATCGTAAGATCACCGGTGTCGCGGATGCCACACTGAGTACGACAAGCACTGAGGCCGTGTCGGGCAAGCAGCTTCATGCCACCAATGCCAAGCTGGGAGTCGTCGAGAAGACCGCAGATGCTGCGAAAGTAGACGTGGCAGCGGTACGGACCATCGCGCAGGCGGCCGCGAATCGGATCGACGCCGCGACTCTGGCCTTGGGCAAGGGAGCTACCGCAGAGAACGGCAGCTACGGCATCAGCACCGCACTGGGCAACAACGCAAAGGCTTACAACGGTCGCAGCGTGGCGCTTGGCGACGACGCACGCGCTGGTGTGGATGCGGACGGTAACAAGGTGGCCAACCAGAACGCGGGTGTCTCGGTCGGCGCCGGAACCCGCAGCGCCAACGGCGCCGTTGCAACCGGCTTCCGTGCGAACGCAAGCGGCAACTTCTCCATTGCCGTAGGCGGCGACGCCAAGGCCGAGGCAGAGCACGCTACGGCGGTTGGCTATCTGAGCAAGGCAGGCGCCAGCCAGGCCACCGCACTGGGGCGTGGCAGTGAGGCGACGGCGCAATTCGCCAGCGCACTGGGCAATCTGGCCAAGGCTACCAACACCAGCTCCGTGGCGCTGGGTGACCGCGCTCAGGCCACGCATGAGAATGCCGTTGCGCTGGGTGCAGGTGCAGTGACCGCTTCGGCCAATTCGGTATCGGTTGGCAGCGCCAGCAGGAAGCGGAAGATCCAGTACATCGCCGATGGCGTAGTGGGGGCCGGCAGCACGGATGCAATCACCGGTAACCAGCTTCATGCCACCAACCAGGCCGTGACCAAGGCCCAGACAGCAGCAGACGGCGCGACCACCACTGCCAATGCCGCAAAGGTGGAATCGGGCAAGGCACTGGCCGAGACGGTGGTGCTGGGTGGCCTGGTCAACCAGACCGCTGCCAATGGCAGTGTTCGTCTGGGCCAGAAGAACAGTGGCACGCAGCTGGATGTGCGCAACAGCGCCAATGCGAACCGCAGGATTATGGGCGTCGCCGATGGGGCCATCAGCGCGACCAGCAACGAGGCCGTGACCGGCAAGCAGCTCCATGAAACCAACGCGAACGTGACTGCGGCCCAGACGGCAGCCACCGCGGCGAAGGTCAGTGCGGATAAGGCGTTGGCTGAAACCGGAGTGCTGAGTGGTCTTGTCGGTCAAGTCGCTGTCAACGGCAACGTTCGTGTTGGCGAGAAGAACAGCGGCACCGTGCTGGATGTGCGCAACAGCGCGAATGCAAATCGGAAGCTGACCGGCGTGGCCGATGGTGCGGTCAGCGCCAGCAGCTATGAGGCCGTCAACGGCAGGCAGCTCAACGCCACCAATGACAAGGTGGCGACGGTGGAGGGCATTGCCAGGTCTGCGGGCACGGAAGCTGCCGCGGCAAAAACGGATGCAGCCAAGGCGCTGACCGAGACAGCGGCGCTGGGTGGGTTGGTGGCGCAGGTATCTGCGACTGGCAGTGTACGGCTGGGTGAGAAGAACAGCGGCACCGTACTGGATGTGCGCAACAGCATCAATGCCAATAGGAAGATTAGTGGTGTGGCGGATGGAGCCATCGACGCGAGCAGTGTAGAGGCAGTTTCGGGGCGTCAGCTTCATGCGACGAACAGTAGAATTGCGTCATTGGAAGATATCGCCCAGTACGTTGGCATTGGCGCGGATTCGTTTAGCCAGCGTGCTGAAGCTGGGGTGCTGGGTGTTGCGATCGGAGATTCAGCGCGGGCACTAGAAGAGGGGGCCACTGCTATCGGTGCACTCTCTTCTGCCTTGGGGGTCAACTCGGTTGCAGTTGGACGAGGTGCCACCGTGTCAGTTGCTGCATTGAATGGGTTTGCTTTGGGCGCCGGCGCACATGTGGCTTCGACCAACGGCGTTGCAATTGGTGCAAGTTCAAGGGTTCATGTGGGTGCCGAAGGGTCGTTGGCACTGGGCGCGGGATCGGAAGCTACTGAGGCAGGAACTGTGTCTTTTGGCAGTGCTGGAACCGAACGCCGGATGGTGAACATCGCCCGAGGCACCGCCGACCACAACGCCACCACCGTCTCCCAGCTCAAGGATTCCCTCGCCACACTCGGCGGCGGCGCAGGCATGGATGCCAACGGCAAGATCGTTGGCCCGATATACACGGTGCAGGGCGGAACGCAGAACACCGTCGAGGATGCACTGATGGCACTTGATGGCGCCGTCATCACCGCCGGCCGTCGCGCAGACAAGGTGGAAGGTCAGCTCAGCTCGATCTTCCAGGATTCACCTTCGGCCCGTGCCGACGGCACGAGGCAGATTGCGCTGAATGGCGTGAATGGCATGGTGCTGACCAATCTTGCCGACGGCCGAGTGGCGCCAGGAAGCCGTGATGCCGTAACGGGCAACCAGCTGTACGCCGCAGAGCAGAAGATCTCGCAGAATCGGAATGATCTGGAGGCAATGCGCAAGGAGCGGGAGATGGGGCAGCAGGCAATGCGAGAGATGGATGCAAACGGCCCGATCGACTTCGGTGGTGCGCGTTTGACTGGTGTGGCCGAGGCGAAGCTGTCGGCTGACAGTTCGGATGTTGTACGCGGCAGTCAGCTCTACGAGACCAATGAAAAGCTGCAGAAGCTGTCGGCCTCGTCGCGATTTGTTGCTGTCGGCGACCAAGGGCCTGGGCAGGCAGCGAAGGCGGGACCAGTAGGGGTTGCGATTGGTGATTCCGCTGAGGCTTCTTTGCTCAGTGAGGGGGCGGTTGCCATTGGGAGCTACGCGAAGGCCGCCGGAAAGAACTCAGTGGCGCTCGGCAGGGCTGCCTATGTTGATGCGACGGCTGAGCATGGCTTTGCTTTCGGCGTCTATTCGTCTGTCCATGAGGCAAACGGTATCGCAATCGGTGTTGGCAGCACGGTGATGCGGGGCGCAAGCTATGGCGTTGCTATCGGTGTCGGTTCTGTTGCAGATGAAGCTGGTACTGTTGCCTTTGGTTCTGGAACGCTACAGCGCCGTCTCGTAAACATCGCCAACGGCACTGCCAATCACAATGCCGCCACCGTCGGCCAGCTGCGCGGTGCACTTTCCGCCCTCGGCGGCGAGGTGGATGCGAACGGCAACATCGTCGGCCCGAGCTTCAACGTCCAGGGCCAGGCACAGTCCACGTTGAACGGCGCACTGCAAGCGCTGGATGGTGCGGTCGTTACCAACACCTCGCGCGTGGACAAGGTCGAAACCCGGCTCCGCTCCGTCTTCCAGGACACTCCCTCGGTCCGCGCCGACGGTGTCAGCCAGCTCACCCTCGCCGGCGCCAACGGCATGGTCATCTCCAACGTGGCCAACGGCCTGATCGCGGCCGGTAGTCGCGATGCGGTCAACGGTGGCCAGCTGCATTCGATGCAGCAGCAGCTCAACGGCCGCATGGACGGTCTGGAGCAGCGCATCGACGATGCCCCGGCGCCACGTGCACTGGCGTCATCCTCGGTGCCGAAGCCGCAGACCGAAGACACCCCAGTGGCACCGGAAGGCAAGGACTCCCAGCAGGTCGCCTCGGTAGGCGAGGGCGACAAGCCCGCACCGCAGCCGAAGGCCAAGCAGGACGAATCGCCGAAGCCGCAGGTGGACACCGCTGAGCTGGAGAAGATGCTGGCCCGCGCCAACGAGTACACCGATGGGGCGATCAGCAACGTCGAGCGCCGCCTGGACAAGATGGACAAGCGCTTCAACCGCATGGCCGCGATGAGCAGTGCGCAGACGGCGATGGCGATGAACACCGCCGGCCTGGCCACCTACAACCGCCTCGGTGCGGGCGTGGGCTACAGCGAGGGTGAGTCGGCGATGGCGGTGGGCTACCAGCGCGTGCTCAACGAGAAGGGCTCGGCCACCTTCAGCCTCAATGGTGCGTTCACCAACAGCGGTGAGCGCAGCATGGGCGTCGGCGTGGGCATCGGCTGGTAAGCCATGGAGCCCCGGCGTGACGCGCGTAATCCACCCCGTCGCGCCGGGGTCCTCGCCCAGGAGATGGCGATGTACAGATGGGTAAAGGGAATCATCAGCTATCGCACGTTCTATATCTGGCGGGCGCGCTATCGCTACTACACGCGGAACCTGGATCTGTGGACGCTGATGAGCGGGCTGTGCATCGCCGGTCTGTTGCTGGTGCTGTGGTACATGTGGCGGATGCTGAGCGTGCCGACGCCGCGCGTGCACCCGGAGACAGCGGCGCTGCGCATCGAGGGTGTCACCAGGGAGGCGATCCATCGCATCGTGCTGGTACGCCACGCGGGCAGCACGCCGGGTGCCCCGTTCACTACGCCGGAGGAGGTGCGGGCAAGCACGCTGCGCACGATGCGGGTACGGCAGGTGATGGACAGCGAAGTGGTGTGGCGGCTGAAAGCCGACATGCTGGCGGACATTGCTGACTACATCACGGCCACAGGCGGGTGCTTCCCCTACGATTGCCGGCGGGTGCTGGATCGGCTGGACTACGTGCGCCAGGCCGGTGTGGAGAATGCGCAGATCAACGCGGCGCTGGCGACGATCCTGGAGGTGTCGTTGGACCAGATGCCGTCGTTGGAGGCAGACGAGCATGAGCGGGTGAAGAGTGGTTGGTCGGATGGGTTCAACGACATCTACTACCAGTCCTGGGTGTTGCGGGACCTGCAGGCCATGCACGCACAGATGATGCGGGAGTATCCGCAGCGTGCCCCCGTACCGTGGTTGCCGCGGCTGCTCAGCGACCCGCTGCGCGATACCCGTTTTGTCTGGTAGCGGGAGCAAGATGGGCATCATCTGCCAGAGCAGGTAACACCGCTTTTGTAGAGTCGAGCTTGCTCGACTGCTCTCCGCTCAGCCATCGAAATGCCCGAAGCACAGTGCGGACCAGCGGTCCGCACCTACCAAACACGGGTGCAGCGCCCCTGTAGAGTCGAGCCATGCTCGACTGCTCTTCGGTCAGCCATCGAAATGCCCGAAGCACAGTGCGGACCAACGGTCCGCACCCACCCAAGGCAGGCACCGCTGCGCTCGCCGGCCATGGACCGGCGCTACCGTCACCCGCCGATGTACGCGGTGATCTCCGCCTCGGCCAGCACCTGCCGTAACTGCGCCACCGACGCGCGTCGCATCGGCTTCTCATCCACCGGTGACAGCGGTGCCTGGCGCAGGGCGTCGTAGGGCAGCACGGCCAGGTCGAAAGTCAGCTCTTCGGCACTGAACACCCACACCGGCACGTCCAGGCAGCGTTCGCGGTCCATGCGCAGGCGGCGTGTTCGCGATTCGGCGGGGATGCCGTGTTCGTCCAGGAAGCGGTGCACGGCTTCCGGGTCGTCACTGTGCAGGTGCAGCTGCACGGGGCTGTTGGCGTCGGCGGTGCCGTCCAGTACGGGACCGGCCAGGCGCGGGGAGAAGCCGTGCAGGAACTCCAGGGCACGCATCGCGGCTTCACGGCGGCGCTGCAGTTCGTTGCCGTGCTGGGGCCCGGAGAACAGCCGCTGGTACTCGCGCAGGGCGTCTTCGATCTCGGTATTGCGGGGCAGGGAGGCATCGTCGTGGATGCCGAGCCGGCTGGCGGCCTTCAACTTGGCCTGGTGGTAGTCGCGGATGCCGCCTTCGGCCATCAGGCGGGCGGCTTCGTGGGCGAGGCGGTGGCGCCGCTCGCGGGTCTGGCTGGCAGCATGCTGACGGGCGCGATGCATGCGATGACTCCCTGTTGCGACCTGGCTACAGACTAGCGCACGGATGTGACATCTGCGTGGGTATGGCGGATGCAACCGCTTTGGTGGGTGCCGACCTTGGTCGGCACGGGGCGCCAACCGAGGTTGGCATCTGCCGGGGCGGCATCGGTGCCGACCAAGGTTGGCCCCACCCACGCTTTGGTAGATGCCGACCTTGGTCGGCACGGGGCGCCAACCGAGGTTGGCGGCTACCAGGGCAGCATCGGTGCCAACCAAGGTTGGCAGCTACCAGAGCCGCATCGGCGCCAACCAAGGTTGGCATCTACCAGAGCGGCACCCACCGCACCCTTCCTCAGAAGATATCGAACGCGGCGGCGTCGGCCTGCGGGGTATTGAGGTTCAGGTCGTAGTCGGTCAGGCGGTCCATGTCCTCCACCTTCACCCACTCGGTGGCGCCGTTGAGGGTGGCCTGGACCATGCCGCTGGGCGGTTCGTTCTGCGCGATCGGGGTGTCCTTCAGCGCGGTGCGCATGTAGTCGATCCAGATCGGCAGCGCGGCCTTGCCACCGTATTCGCGGTAACCCAGCGAACGGAAGTCGTCGCGGCCCACCCACACGGTGGTCACGTACGGGCCGCCGAAGCCGGAGAACCAGGCGTCACGGTGGTCGTTGGTGGAGCCGGTCTTGCCGCCCACGTCCTCGCGGCCGAGCACCTTGGCCTGGGCACCGGTACCGCGCTGGACCACGTCGCGCATCATCGACACCAGCTGGTAGGCGGTGCGGGCGTCGATCGCGCGCGGGGCGGTGCGGGCATCGGGGTTGACCGGCGCGGCCGGGGTCTCGGTCTTGGCTTCGGCCTTGGCGGCAGCAGCCGGGTCCACCTTCGGGGCCGGGGCACCGAAGTTGAAGCCGTCCACCACCTGGTTGACCGGCTGGTCGCTGCTGCCGGCGCAGTCGCGGCAAGCCAGTGCCGGGTTTTCCTTGAACACCAGGTTGCCGTCGCGGTCGTTCACCTGGTCGATCAGCCACGTATCCACGCGCGAGCCGCCGTTGGCGAACACGGCGTAGCCACGGGCCACCGACAACGGGGTCAGCGAGGCGGTACCCAGCGACATCGACAGGTTCGGCGGCAGTTCCGATTCGGCAAAGCCGAACTCGCTGATGTACTTGCGCGCGTAGTCCACGCCCATGCCATCGAGCAGGCGCACCGAGACCAGGTTGCGCGACTGCACCAGCGCCTCACGCAGGCGCATCGGGCCGCGGAAGCCGCCACCGTCGTTCTGCGGGGCCCAGGTCTTGCCGCGGCGGTCGCGGAACACGACCGGGGCGTCGAGCACGATCGAGGCCGGGTTGTAGCCCTTGTCGAAGGCGGCCGCGTAGACGAACGGCTTGAAGCTTGAACCCGGCTGGCGACGGGCCTGGGTGGCGCGGTTGAACTTGTTGCCGGAGAAGCTGAAGCCACCGACCAGCGCCTTCAGTGCGCCGTTGTGGGCATCCAGCGAGACCAGTGCGGACTGGCCGCGCGGGATCTGGTCCAGCAGCCACTCACCTTCCTTGGCACCGGCGCGCACGCGCACGATGTCGCCGCGCTGCACCAGCTTGCCCGGGGTCTTGTTGGTCCACTTGGCGGCGCCGGCCGGCAGCACGATCTCGCTGCGGTTTGCCAGCACCACCGTTGCGCTGCCATCGGCACCGGTGCTGGCGACGATGGCCGGCAGCAGGCCGGCCTGGCCGTACATGCCACGCAGGTGCTCGGCCAGGGCAGCGGCGTCTTCGCCGGCACCCACCTGCACCTGCTTCTCCACGCCGTGCCAGCCGTGGCGGTGGTCGTACAGCAGCAGGCCGTCGCGCACCGACTGGTTGGCGGCGGTCTGCAGGGTGGCATCGATGGTGGTGGTGACGTGGTAACCCTTGTTGACCACATCGCCGCCGAAGCGGGCGATCATTTCCTGGCGCACCAGCTCGGCCACGTAGGGGGCATCGACCTGCACCGGCGGCTCATGCGCGGTGGCGTGCATCGGCACGGCCTTGGCCGCATCGGCCTCGGCCTGGCTGACGAACTTCAGGTCGGCCATGCGCTGCAGCACGTAGTTGTCGCGGCGCTGGCGGGCACGTTCCGGGTTGGAGATCGGGTTGCCCGAAGACGGGAACTTGGGGATGCCGGCCAGCGAGGCCATTTCATCCAGGTCCAGCTCGTTCAGCTTCTTGCCGTAGTAGAACTCGGCGGCGGCGGCCACGCCGTAGGCGCGGTTGCCGAAGAAACTCTTGTTCAGGTACAGCTCGAAGATCTCGTCCTTGCTCAGCTCGGACTCGATCTTCCGCGCCAGCAGGATCTCGGCCAGCTTGCGGGTGTAGCTGTACTCGGAACTGAGGAAGAACTGGCGGGCCACCTGCTGGGTGATGGTGGAGCCACCCGGCACGCGCTTGTCGTTGGTGGTGGCCAGCAGCCAAACCGCACGGCCGATGCCCATGTAGTCCACACCGCCATGCTCGTAGAAGCGGGCATCCTCGGTGGCCAGGAACGCCTGCTTCAGGCGCTCGGGCACGTCCTTCATGGTGATGGGGGTACGGCGGGTCTCGCCGAACACCGCCATCAGCTTGCCGTCGGCGGCATAGACGTACATGGGCTCCTGCATTTCCACGTCGCGCAGGGTCTGCACGTCGGGAAGCTTGGAGGACACGGCGTAGTACAGACCGCCCACGGCGGCCGCGCCGATCAGCGCCAGGACCAGGACAATCAGGAAGATCCAGCGCAGCCAGCGGCGGAGTCGAGTCATCGGGTTCAGATTCCGATTGCGAATTTCGTGGTCGCAGAGTATAGATTACGCAAGGTGGCGGCTGGGGTCGGCACCGGGGAGCGCAAGGGGAACAGTCAGGGGCTGCATGGTGAATCCGTGAGGGACTTCACAGCAGGGCCGTTGCCATTTGCTAAGAATACGTTATTAATGCTCGGGCGCAGGTCTTGCGTCCAAGTGCCCGTCGGCAGGGGAGAAACCGTGGGGCTCATCCCAAAAAGTCAGTCGCCGCTTGTAGGCGTCGACATCAGTTCGACTGCGGTAAAGCTTTTGCAGCTGTCCCGCAGTGGCAATCGTTTTCGTGTGGAACATTACGCTGTGGAACCTCTTCCGCCGAATGCGGTGGTGGAGAAGAACATCGTGGAAGTGGAGGCCGTGGGTGAGGCCATCCGCCGTGCGATGAACCGCTCGGGGAGCAAGGCCAAGCTGGCCGCTGCCGCCGTCGCCGGTTCGGCGGTGATCACCAAGGTGATCCCGATGCCGGCCGAGCTCGACGAGAACGACATGGAAGCCCAGATCGAGCTGGAAGCGGTCAACTACATTCCGTATCCGATCGAGGAAGTGAACCTGGACTTCGAGGTGATCGGGGCGATCCCGAACAACCCGGAGATGGTCCAGGTGCTGCTGGCCGCGTCGCGTTCGGAGAACGTGGAACTGCGCCAGTCGGCGCTGGAGCTGGGTGGCCTGCAGGCCAAGGTGATGGACGTGGAGGCCTTCGCGGTCGAGAACGCCTATGCCCTGGTCGCCAGCGAGCTGCCGGTATCCATCGAGGGTGTGGTCGCGCTGGTCGACATCGGCGCCACCATGACCACCCTCAATGTCCTGCGCGGCGGCCGCAGCCTGTACAGCCGCGAACAGGTGTTCGGTGGCAAGCAGCTGACCGACGAGATCATGCGCCGCTACGGCCTGAGCTACGAGGAAGCCGGACTGGCCAAGCGCCAGGGCGGGCTGCCGGAAAGCTACGAGATGGAAGTGCTGGAGCCGTTCAAGGAAGCCACGGTCCAGCAGATCAGCCGCCTGCTGCAGTTCTTCTATGCAGGCAGCGAGTTCAACCGCGTTGATCACATCGTGCTGGCCGGCGGCTGCGCCGTGCTGGGCGGTCTGCCGGAAATGGTCGAGGAACAGCTGGGCGTGCCGACCGTGGTCGCCAACCCGCTGGCACAGATGACCCTGGGGCCGAAGGTGAACGCGCATGCGCTGGCCCAGGATGCCCCCGCGCTGATGATCGCAACCGGTCTGGCGCTGAGGAGCTTCGACTGATGGCACGCATCAATCTATTGCCCTGGCGCGCCGAACGGCGCAAGCAACGCCAGCGCGAGTTCTACGCAATGCTGGGCATGGCCGCGATCGGTGGCCTGCTGCTGTCGCTGGTGATCTGGTTCTACTACGACCGCCAGGTGAGCGGCCAGATGGACCGTAACGCCTATCTGGAAGCCGAGATCGAGAAGGTCAAGGAACAGAACAAGGAGATCGACCGCCTCGACGCGCAGAAGGAACGCCTGCTGGCCCGCAAGAAGGTGATCGAGGAACTGCAGGCCAAGCGCTCGCAGATGGTGCACCTGTTCGATGCGCTGGTGCGCACGATTCCCGATGGCCTGGTGCTGACCGCGCTGAAGCAGGAAGGCGACGTGCTGACCCTGGAAGGCCGTACCCAGTCCAATGCCCGTGTTTCGGCTTACATGCGCAACCTGGAGACCTCCGGTTGGATGACCAACCCGGAACTGTCGATCATCGAAGCGCGTGATCCCGAGAAGGACAAGGACGGCAAGGTGGGCCCGCTGGCCGACATCAAGGCGCTGCCCTATGTGTTCGTGGTCAAGGTGAAGCTGCCGGCACAGAGTGAGGAAGTGGCCGGTACGCCAGGCCTCAACGCCGATGGTTCGGTGGCAGCGCCGGCTCCGCCCACAGTGGCACCGCTTGCAGCCGGCCCGGATGCAGCGGCACCTGCTGCACCGGCTGCACCCGCACCCGCCGCCGCGCCGGTCAACGCACCTGCTGCCACCCCGGCCCCGGCCACGCCGAACCAGCCGGCAGCCCCGGCTGCAAAGCCTGCGCCGAAGCCCGAGGGCAGCCGCCTGGCGCAGCCGCCGCAGGCCTTCAACGCCCCGCTGCAGGGGGATCGCGCATGAGCCAGAAAATCGATCTGAAGAACCTGGATTTCAACGACATCGGCAACTGGCCGCAGAAGGCCAAGATCGTCTTCTGCTCGCTGTTGGCGCTGGTGATCATGTTCGTGGCGTGGATGCTGCTGATCAGTGGCAAGCGCGAGGAACTGGCCGGCCTGGAATCGAAGGAAGTCGAGCTGCGTTCGGAGTTCACCAAGCAGCAGGAGCGTGCGGTGAACCTGGCGCCGCTGAAGCAGCAGCTGGCACAGATGGAACAGGTGCTGCAGCAGATGCTGCGGCAGCTGCCCAGCAAGACCGAAATGCCGGACCTGATCATCGACATCTCGCAGACCGCGCTGTCCAGCGGCCTGACCAACGAGCTGTTCGAGCCGGAACAGGAGCAGGTCAAGGAGTTCTACGCCGAGAAGCCGATCAAGCTGCGCATGGTGGGCAGTTACCACCAGTTCGGTGCCTTCGTCAGTGGCGTGGCGTCGCTGCCGCGCGTGGTCATCCTGACCATGCACGACATCAACCTCAAGCCCAAGGACAAGACCAGCGGCAACGCCCGCAGTGGTGCGCTGGAGCTGTCCGGCACGGTCAAGACCTATCGCTATCTGGATGAGACCGAGGTGCAGGCACAGCAGGCGGCTGACGCCGGCAAGGAGGAGAAGAAGTGATCCGTTCCCTCTTTGCGCGTTGTGGGATGGCTGCCGTCGTGCTGATGCTGGCCGCATGCGGCCGCGATGTGACCAGCACGCCGGGTGATGCGCCGAATCTTGAAAAGTGGGTGGAAGGCGAGCGTGCGCGACCGGCACAGCCGCTGGAGCCGCTGCCGGTGATGCAGCAGTTCGAAACCTTCGAATACTCCGCACAGGGTCTGCGCGACCCGTTCACCGATGCCTGGACCAATCCGCAGCAGGGGAATGGCGGATTGCGTCCGGATCCGAACCGGCGCAAGGAGCCGCTGGAAGGCTTCCCGCTGGACGCACTGGACATGGTCGGCACCATCGGCACCGGAGCCGCCACCGTGGCGCTGGTGATGGGGCCGGACAAGGTGACCTACCGGGTACGCCCGGGCGGCTACCTGGGACAGAGCGACGGGCGGGTCACGGCGGTCTTCGAAGACCACGTGGAGCTGATCGAACTGGTGCCGGATGGCGCGGGTGGCTGGCTGGAACGGCCGGCAACGCTCTCGCTTGAAGATCAATGATCGTTTACTGGGGATAGCACGATGACCTTTCACCAAGCCAAGGGGCTGCGTCCCATCCGGCGCTTTACCTTGAACCGTGTCAGCGCGTTGGGAGTCGCGCTGATGCTGGCCTGCGCTCCGGCGCTGGCCGCCGCACCGGCGGAAAAGCCGGTGGGCGCCACCGTGGCACCGGCGGCAGCGCCGGCCGGCCTGTCGGTGGCCAAGATCGATTTCAAGCGCGGCGATGATGGCGCCGGGCGCCTGATCGTCCAGTTCGACGGCCAGGGCGCGGTTCCGGACCTGCGTACGCAGGGCAACAGCGTGGTGGTCGATGTCGGTAACGCCCGACTGCCGGCCAACCTGCAGAAGCCGATGAACGTCATCGACTTCGCCACGCCGGTGCAGCGCATCGACGCCAAGCCGTCCGGTGCCGGTACCCAGCTGGTGCTGAGCACCGGCGGAGCGGTCGAATCACTGGCCTACCAGAGCGGCAACGAATACGTGGTGGAGATCAGCCCGCGGCAGGCGCCGGCCGCCGTCGGTGCAGTCACCGCCGGCAGCGTCACCCAGGCTGCCAAGGCCGTCGGCCAGCGCGGTTTCACCGGCAAGCCGGTGACCTTCAACTTCCAGGACGTGCCGGTGCGCACCGTGCTGCAGCTGATCGCCGAGGAATCCAATCTCAACGTGGTGGCCTCCGATTCGGTACAGGGCAATGTGACCCTGCGCCTGGTCAACGTGCCGTGGGACCAGGCACTGGAC
This sequence comes from Stenotrophomonas sp. 71799_Sma, assembly GCF_056482505.1. Classification (NCBI taxonomy): domain Bacteria; kingdom Pseudomonadati; phylum Pseudomonadota; class Gammaproteobacteria; order Lysobacterales; family Lysobacteraceae; genus Stenotrophomonas; species Stenotrophomonas sp. 71799_Sma. Next base: position 3,950,453 of record NZ_CM151202.1, on the reverse strand, counting down.
ATCGTGCTGCGTGCCAAGGGCCTGGACAAACGTCGCGATGGCAGCGTGATCTGGGTCGCTCCGCAGGCTGAGCTGGCCAAGTTCGAGCAGGAGAAGGAAGACGCGCGCATCGCCATCGAGAACCGCGAAGACCTGGTCACCGATTACGTCCAGATCAACTACCACAGCGCCACGCAGATCTTCAAAGCGCTGACCGAGGCCAAGGGCATCGGTGGTGGCAGTGGTGGCGGCAATGGCGGTGGTGGCGGCTCGTCGCAGGAGGAGAGTGGCTTCCTGTCCGGGCGGGGCCGCATCGTCGCCGACGAGCGCACCAACACGCTGATGATCAGCGACATTCCGAAGAAGATCGCGCGCATGCGCGAGCTGATCAGTGTGATCGACCGCCCGGTCGACCAGGTGCTGATCGAAAGCCGCATCGTCATCGCGACCGACACCTTCGCCCGCGAGCTGGGTGCGAAGTTCGGCATCAGCGGCAGCCGCGACAACGTGTACTTCAGCGGCAGCCTCGCTGCCAACGAGGAAACCCGCAAGTCGCAGGTCGATACCGCACTGGCCAACGCCAAGGCGGTCCGTGAGTGGCAGGCCGGTGGCAGCGTCGGCCCGGCGCCGATTCCCAGCGGCCCGACCATCAAGCGTGGCCTGAACTGGAACCTGCCGGTGGCTACGGCCAGCAATCCGGGTTCGCTGGCGCTGTCGATCCTCAACGCAGGCTACCTGCTGGACGTGGAGCTGTCGGCCATGCAGGAAGAGTCGCGGGGTGAGGTGATCTCCAACCCGCGCGTGGTCACCACCAACCAGCGCGAGGCGATGATCAAGCAGGGCAAGGAAATCGGCTACGTCACCATCAGTGGCACCGGTGCTGCCGGTGGCGCCGGTTCCACCCCGAACGTGCAGTTCAAGGAAGTGGTGCTGGAACTGCGGGTGACCCCGACCATCACCAACGACAACCGCGTGTTCCTCAACATGCAGGTGAAGAAGGACGAAGTTGACCGCCTGATCGAACTGCAGGGCTACGGCACGGTACCGTCGATCAACCGCCGTGAGGTCAACACCGCGGTGCTGGTCGAGGATGGGCAGACCGTGGTCATCGGTGGTGTGTACGAGTTCACCGACCGCAGCAGCATCAGCAAGGTGCCGTTCCTGGGCGACGTGCCGTTCCTGGGCAACCTGTTCAAGAAGCGCGGCCGCAACAAGGACAAGGCCGAGCTGCTGGTGTTCGTGACCCCGAAGGTGCTGCGCGTGGCCAAGCAGAACTGAGCCCGCGCCTCCGCGAAACGCAGAAGGGCCGCCCTGCGCGGCCCTTCTGCGTTTCCGCCCGTAGATCCACGCCGCCCATGTCCAGTAGATCCACGCCATGCGTGGATGGGTCGTTCAGCCGTTCTTGATGCCATTCGCAGGGCACCCTGCGATGATGTCGGGAACCCGTGCCGTCCCGCGCCGGTCAAAGGCCCCCATGAACCTGCCACCGCCGATGCCCGAAACCGTCTCGCCGCCGTCCGCGCCGGCCACTTCCCGCCTGCATGCCACTTTCAGCCAGCTGCGCGACGCATTGTCGGCCGAGATCGTCGGCCAGGCCGCGCTGGTCGAACGCCTGCTGATCGCGCTGCTGGCCGATGGCCACCTGCTGGTGGAAGGCGCTCCGGGCCTGGCCAAGACCACGGCGATCCGCGCGCTGGCCTCGCGCCTGGAGGCCGACTTCGCCCGCGTGCAGTTCACCCCGGACCTGCTGCCGGCCGACCTGACCGGCACCGAAATCTGGCGCCCGCAGGAAGGGCGCTTCGAATTCGTACCCGGCCCGATCTTCCATCCGATCCTGCTGGCCGACGAAATCAACCGCGCGCCGGCCAAGGTGCAGTCGGCACTGCTGGAAGCGATGGGCGAGCGCCAGGTCACCGTGGGCCGCCACACCTACGCGCTGCCGCCGCTGTTCCTGGTGATGGCCACGCAGAACCCGATCGAGCAGGAAGGCACCTTCCCGCTGCCGGAAGCGCAGTTGGACCGTTTCCTGATGCATGTGCGCATCGGCTACCCGGACCAGGCCGCCGAATCGGAGATCCTGCGCCTGGCTCGCGAGCGCGCCCGTGGTGCGTTGGGCGAAGCCGCACAAGCGCCGGAAAAGCTGCCGATGCAGGATGTGTTCGATGCCCGCCGCGAAGTGCTGGACCTGCACATGGCGCCGGCGCTGGAACGCTACCTGATCGAGCTGGTGCTGGCCTCGCGTGATCCGTCGCGCTATGACGCTGGCCTTGGCCGCCGCATTGCATGGGGCGCCAGCCCGCGCGGTTCCATCGCGCTGGAACGCTGTGCGCGCGCGCGCGCCTGGCTGGCCGGCCGCGATTTCGTCACCCCCGATGACGTGCGTGCGGTTGCTGCCGACGTGCTGCGCCATCGCGTGCTGCCCAGCTACGAAGCCACCGCTGAAGGCTGGGATGGTGAGCGCCTGGTGCAGGAGCTGCTGGCCCGGGTGCCGGCACCCTGAGCCTGCGCATGACCGATCCATCCCTGCACCACGCCTCCTCCGTCAGTGACGGTGACGGGCTGCGCCCGCAACTGTCCGAACTGGTGGCGCTGCGCCGCCTTGCACAGCGACCGCCGCCGCCACGCCGTGGCCGCGCCGGCAACGCCGGGCAGGCGCCGTCGCCGCTGCGCGGGCGTGGCATGGAATATGCGGAGTCACGCGAGTACGTGGCCGGTGATGATGCACGGCATATCGACTGGCGGGTGACCGCGCGTACCGGACGTGCCCATACCAAGCTGTTCCAGGCCGAACGCGAGCGGGTCAGCCTGATCGTGGCCGATACCTCGCCGGCCCTGTACTTCGGCACCCGCGTGCGCTTCAAATCGGTGCAGGCTGCACGCGCGGGCGCTGTCGCCGCGTGGTCGGCGCAGCGTCGTGGCGATCGCATCGGCGCCCTGCGTGGCAGCGACCGTGAACCACCGATTGCACCGGCAGGCGGCCCGCGCGGCGTATTGCGCGTGCTGGACGCGCTCACCCGCTGGTATGCGCAGCCCCCGGCCGATGACCTTGGCCTGGAACGTGCGCTGGACCATGCCGGTCGCGTCCTGCGCCCGGGTGCACGTGTGCTGGTGCTGGCCGATCCGCAGCAGGCCATCTGTATTCCGCCGGCGCGCTGGAGTGCGCTGGCCCAGCACCACGACCTCAGCCTGGTGCTGCTGGTGGATCCATTGGAACTGCAGCCTCCGTCGGCCGCGCTGCAGTTCCAGACCCTGCAGCAGCGCGTCGGCCTCGACCTGCGACGCAGCGAGGTCCAGGCCCATTGGCAGGCGCATTTCGTTGAACCGCTGCAGGACCTGCGGCGCCAGCTGGGAGCGCGCCGCGTCGATGTGCAGGTGCTGTCCACCGACGCGCCCAGTGATGCCTGGCTGGCGCCATCCCCGACCGAGGTGCCGGCATGAGCGCGAACCTGCCGCTGCGCGATGTGCAGGTGCCACCCGCTCCATCATGGTGGCCGCCGGCACCGGGCTATCTGATGATCGGCGGCGTGGTGCTGCTGTTGCTGGTGGTGGCGGCCTTCTTCTGGTGGCGGCGTCGCCGTCGCCGCCAACGCTGGTTGCAGCTGTTCGATCAGGAGCTGGCATCCACCGCCGATGCTGCTGCGGAACTGGCAGCCATCGCCGGACTGCTGCGTCGCGCCGCACGCCAGGCGCAGCCCGGCAGTGAATCCCTGCGCGATGACGCCTGGTGGCAGCGCGTGGATCCGAAAGGCACGCTGCCCGCGGCACGTCGCAGTCTGCTGGCGGAAGGCGCCTATCGCCCACGGGTGGACGCCAACGATGTGGCGGCGCTGCGCAGCTGGGCGCGCGAGCGCTATCTGGCCATGCTGCTGGAGCGGCGCCGATGAATCTGCTGGCAAGTTACTGGCCATGGCCGGATCTGCAGCTGGCGTGGCCGTTGGCCCTGCTGGCGCTGCCGTTGCCGTTGCTGATGCGCTGGTGGAAGCGTCGTGCCGATCCCGGTGCTGCGCTGCGGGTGCCCTATGCGGCGACGGAACTGGAAGCGCTGGCCGGTGGCGGCCGCGTTGATGTGTCGTGGCTGCGCACGCTGCTGTTGTGGCTGGGTTGGTGCGCGCTGTGCGTCGCACTGGCTCGCCCGCAACAGCTGGGTGAAGCGATCACGCCGCCGCAGGAGGGCCGGCAGATGATGCTGGCGATGGACGTGTCCGGCAGCATGGGCGAGGGCGACATGGTGCTGGGCGGGCAGGCGGTGGATCGCCTGACCGCGGCCAAGGCCGTGCTGGCCGATTTCCTTGATCGTCGTGCCGGTGATCGCATCGGCCTGCTGATCTTCGGCGACCGCGCCTACACGCTGACGCCGCTTACGGCCGATCTGGCCAGCGTGCGCGACCAGCTGCGCGACAGCGTGGTCGGCCTGGCCGGGCGCGAGACCGCCATCGGTGATGCCATCGGCCTGGCGGTGAAGCGCCTGCGCAGCCAGCCTGAAGGCCAGCGCGTGCTGATTCTGCTGACCGACGGCGTCAGCAATGCCGGCGTGCTGGAACCGCTGCGTGCCGCCGAAGTCGCGCGTGCCGAGGGCGTGCGTATCCACACCGTCGCCTTTGGCGGTGATGGCAGCATGCGCCTGTTCGGTATTCCCATTTCCGCCGACCAGGATCCGGTCGACGAGGCCACGTTGAAGAAGATTGCCAGCATGACGGGTGGCCAGTTCTTCCGCGCCCGCGACACTGCACAGCTGGCCGGCATCTACGCCGAACTGGACCGGCTGGAGCCGATCGCTGCGAAGGGGCCGAGCCTGCGTCCGCGCGAAGAGCGTTATGCCTGGCCGTTGGGCCTGGCGTTGCTGCTGGGCGCATTGGCCTGGCTGTGGCCGGAGCGCCGTCGATGATCGCGTTGGCTTCGAATCTTCCCGACTGGAACGCGCTGCACTTCCTGCGTCCGGAATGGCTGTGGGCGTTGCTGGCGCTGCCGTTGATCATCGCTGTGACGTTGTATCGGCAGCGGCGCAGCGACGTGTGGCGAACAGCGGTGGATGCCCACCTGTTGCCGCATCTGCTGGCTGCGGGCACGCGCCGCCGTGCACGCCTGCCCTGGGCCGTGCTGCTGGGCTGGACCCTGGCAGCGCTGGCCATGGCCGGGCCGAGTTGGCGGCAGCAGGCACAACCGATGTTCCAGGCCAGCGCACCGCTGCTGGTCGTGCTGGATCTGTCCAGCCGGATCAATGCCACCGATCTGCCGCCGTCGCGCCTGCTGCAGGCTCGGGCGAAAGTGGGCGAGCTGCTGCGTGCCCGCCAGGGGGGGCAGGTGGGGCTGGTGGTCTATGCCGAGGATGCCTACACCGTGGCACCTTTGACCGACGACGGCAGCAACGTCGCGCTGTATCTGGACGCGCTGTCGCCGGATGTGATGCCGCGCGACGGACAACGCGCCGACCGTGGAATCGACTGGGCGACGCGGTTGATGCGCCAGATCGGGGCATTGCGGGGGCAGATCCTGCTGGTCAGCGATCAGGCGGATGATGAAGCGGCACTGGCCGCAGCGCAGGCGCGCAGCCTCGGCATGCAGGTGTCGGTACTGGGGCTGGGCACATCTGCCGGTGCGGCGTACCGGGATGGCACTGGGCAGATCCGCCAGGCCGCGCTGGATGAAGGCAGCCTGCGTGCGGTGGCGACCGCAGGCGGAGGCCGCTATGCCCGCATCGCCACCGATGACAGTGACCTGCGTGCGCTGGGCGTACTTGATGCACGCGAAGGTACTGCAGCGCAGCGGCCCGGCGAGGGCAAGCAATGGCGTGATGAAGGGTTCTGGTTGCTGCCACCGGTGATGCTGCTGGCGCTGTTGGCCTTCCGACGCCGCGCGCTGCTGGCGGCGGTGCTGGCGGTGGGCCTGCTGCCATGGATGAGTGATGTGCAGGCGCAGGCGCCCGCGGTGCCTGCCGCACCGCCGGCGCAGGGCACGCTGTGGAAGCGCGCCGACCAGGTGCAGCACCAGCGTCTGGCCGAAGGTGCGCAGGCTTACCGCAACGGTGATTTCGCCAGTGCCCGCAAGCAGTTCGAGGGAATCGACAGCGATGCGGGCTGGTACAACCTGGCCAATGCGCTGGCCCGCCAGGGCAACTACGACGAAGCCATTGCCGCCTACGACCGCGCGCTGGCACTGCATCCCGGCATGGCCGATGCGGTCGCCAACCGTGCCGTGGTCGATGCCGCGCGCAAGCGCAAGCAGTCGGGTGGCAAAGGCCAGGATCAGCAGAAGCCACCGCAGAACGGGCAGCAGAAGCAGCAGAACGATTCACAGGGCCAGCAGAATCCGCAGGGCCAGCAGCCGCAGCAGGGCCAGCAGAATCCCGGTCAGGGACAGCCACAGTCGGGTCAGCAGGGCCAGCCCAATCCCGGTGACGACAAGAACCAGTCGAGCCCGCAGCCCGGCGAGCGAGGCCGCGATGGACAGCAGGCGCCACCACAGGTGGAGGATGCCAAAGCGCAGGCCCAGGCTGATGAGCAGCAGCGCCAGCGCATGCAGCAGGCCATTCAGCAGGCACGTGAGGGCAAAGGCGATCAGGATGGCAAGCCCGTGCCAGGCAGCGACGGCACCACCCCACGCCAACGCGAGGAGCAGCAGGCGGTGGAGGCGTGGATGCGGCGCGTGCCGGATGATCCGGGCGCATTGCTGCGGGCCAAGTTCCAGCTGGAAAACGAACGCAGGAAGAGGGAAGGGCGATGATGCGGGCGATCAACATGCACGGGCACTGGCCCCGACAGGTACTGGCGGCGCTGCTGCTGTGGCTGCCGCTGCTGGCCTGGGCGCAGCCGCGTGCGTGGCTGGACCGCGACCGCATCGCGATGGGTGACACGGTCACGCTCAATGTCGAGAGCGACCAGGGCGCCCCTGACTTCACACCGTTGCGCACCGACTTCGACCTCAGCGGGCAGACCAGCAGCCGCCAGGTAGCGTGGAGCAATGGCAGCATGCAGCAGCGCAATCTGTATGGGGTGGCACTCACGCCACGGCGTAGCGGTGCACTGGTGGTGCCGGGCCTGCAGGTGGGCAGCGTACGCACCGCACCGTTGACCCTGCAGGTGGATGCCGCTGCCGTGGCCGGTCCCGACAGCAATGCGGTGGCGTTCATCGAAACCGCTGTCGATGACGAGACACCGTATGTGCAGCAGAGCGTAGGCGTGGTGGTGCGGTTGTATTTCGCCTCGCAGCTGGCCTCCGGCGAACTGGTGCTGGATACACCGGCCGGCGCGTCGTTGCAGCGGGTGGGCGATGACCGCACCGATGTGCGACAGGTCAGCGGCCGCCGCTACAACGTGGTCGAGCGGCGCTTCCTGCTGATCCCCGAGCGCAGCGGTGCACTTCGGCTGGCCGGTGCGCGCTTCAGCGGGCGCAGTGCCGGTGGCTTCTTCGACGATTTCTTCGGCGGCGGCGACGGGCGCATGAATGCCACCGGCGCCGATCGCACGTTGCAGGTGCAGGCGCAACCGGCACAGGCGCCGCAGCCATGGCTGCCGCTGCAGGGCCTGCAGCTGCGCTACACCAGTGCACCGACCAGCGCCCGTACCGGCGAGGCGGCCAACGTGGTGGTGGAGGCGATTGCCGAAGGCGCTACCCGCGCGCAGTTCACCGATCTGCCGGTGCCCGACGTCGGCAACGCGGCGCAGGTGTTCGCAGAACCTGCGCAGTACGAAGAGACCTTCAATGGCAGTACGCCGCGGCTGAAGATCACCCGCCGCTATTCGATCGTGCCGCGCCAGCCGGGTTCGCTGGTGGTGCCGGGGCCGCGCCTGCCGTGGTGGGACGTGCGCAATGGCAAGGCACAGGAAGCGAAGCTGCCGGACCTGACGCTGGCCGTGGTGGCCGGTAACGGGGCTGGCAGTGCGTCACCTGCACCGCTGCCGCCGATCGACACCGATGCGGCGCTGCCGGATGGCGATGGCCAGGACAGCCGTATCGCGGCGACCGATCCGCGCGCCAGTGGTTTGTCCGAGCGTCCGTGGCCGTGGATGGGCGCCGCCATCGGCCTGGCGTTGCTGTGGCTGTTGACGCTGTTGTGGGGCTGGCAGCGAGGCCGTCGCCCGCGCGTGGCGGCACCCGTGGCGGCCAAGGGCGCTGTGCCGGCTGTGGCGACTGGACGTGCCGGCGTGGCCGAACTGCGCCGCGCGCTGGATGGTGAAGGGTTTGATCAGGTGGAAGCGCAGCTGTGTGCGATGGCCGGTGTCGAACGTATCGAGCAGGTCATCACGCGGCTCGATGACCCGGCCCAGCGCCAGGTGCTGCAGGAACTGCAGCAGGCCCGATGGGGCGGGCAGGGTGATCTTGCGCCGCTGCGCACGCGCCTGCGCGAGGTCTTCCGTGACGGACCGCACTGGTCGGCGGCAGCAAAGACCGCTGACACTGGCCTGGCGCCGCTGTATCCGCCGCGGCGAACCTGAACCGGCGCCGCTTGCGCGCTTTGTTAGAGTGCATTCATTTTTCGAGGAAACCCGCGCATGACAGCAGCTGCTGCCGACAAGAAGAAGTTGCCCCTGCATTGGAAGATGGGCATCGGCTTTGCGATCGGCCTGATCCTGGGACTGATCGTGCACGCCCTGGGCGGCAGCGTCGATGGTCTGCAGGCCGGTGCCAAGTGGGTAATGGACTACATCACCACCCCGGCTTCGGGCCTGTTCCTCAACCTGATCTTCATGCTGATCGTGCCGCTGATCTTCTCGGCGCTGATCATGGGTGTGTCGGAGATGGGCGACATCCGCGCCCTTGGCCGCATCGGCTGGAAGACCCTGGCCTATACCGTGCTGCTGTCCGGCATTGCCGTGGGCATCGGGCTGGTGCTGGTGAACCTGCTCAAGCCGGGTGTCGGCGTCGACCCGCAGGTCGCTGCGATGATGCTGTCGGAGAACGCCGAGCGCAGCAAGGAGATTGTCGCGGGCATCCACGGCACGCCGAAGGGCATGGACATGCTGCTGTCGATCGTGCCGAGCAACGTGCTGCAGGCCGCGTCTGACAACGGCGCGATCCTGTCGCTGATGTTCTTCGCGCTGATGTTCGGCATCGGCATGGTGCTGACCGACAACGAGAAGGTCGCGCCGCTGCGCCGCGCCATCGAAGGCGTGTTCGAAATTTCGATGACCCTGATCAACCTGGTCATCCGCCTGGCCCCGTATGCGGTGGCCTGCTTCATGTTCAACCTGGCCGCGCTGTTCGGCTTCGAGCTGATCGTCCGCCTCGGTGCCTACGTGGGCGTGGTGGTGCTGGCACTCGGCCTGCACATGGTGGTGAGCTACGGTACGGCCGTATGGCTGTCCGGTCGTTCGCCGCTGTCGTTCTTCCGCGATACCCAGGAAGCGACGGTGATGGCGTTCTCCACCGCCTCCAGCAACGCCACCCTGCCGACCGCGCTGCGCGTGGCCGACCAGATGGGCCTGCCGCAGCGCGTGTCGCGCTTCGTGCTGACCGTGGGCGCCACCGCCAACCAGAACGGCACCGCGCTGTTCGAGGGCGTGACGGTGATCTTCCTGGCCCAGTTCTTCGGCGTGGACCTGAGCATCGGCCAGCAGATCATGGTGATGGCGGTCTGCATCCTCGGTGGCATCGGCACGGCCGGCGTGCCGTCAGGCTCGCTGCCGGTGGTGGCGATGATCTGCGCGATGGTGGGCGTGAACCCGTTGGGCATCGGCCTGATCCTGGGCGTGAACCACTTCCTGGACATGTGCCGTACCGCGCTGAACGTGACCGGCGACCTGGCCCTGACCACCCTGGTGGCCAAGGGCGAATCGCACGATGGCCCGGCGCTGGGCCCGCAGCAGGACTGAGTCCGGATTCCCGTCCCCGGACTCCGGGGACGGGTAGTGCCGGCCGCTGGCCGGGTACGCGTCATCGCATGCGCGCTGCCGCTCCCACGTTTCGCGATGCGAATCGCGGGCCCCCCCCCCTTACCGGCCTCCACACCCCGGCGCCTATGGCGCAGCCCCCGAACTCCGGGAGCGGGTAGTGCCGGCCGCTGGCCGGCAACTTCATGATCTTCATTGAATTCTGCGCAACTGCCGGCCAGCGGCCGGCACGACCGGGCAAGGTGAACCGACCCCCCGCCCGGCGACTATGGGACAATAGGCCGCCCGCACGTCCGCGGCCGCCTCCCGATTCCGACAGAACCATGACGCAGCCTACCCGTCGCCAGTTGGCCAACGCCATCCGCTTCCTTGCCGCCGATGCGGTTGAAACCGCAAAGTCCGGCCACCCCGGCATGCCCATGGGCATGGCCGACATCGCCGAAGTCCTCTGGAACGACTATCTCCGCCATAACCCGAGCAACCCGCACTGGTTCAACCGCGACCGTTTCGTGCTGTCCAACGGCCACGGTTCGATGCTGCAGTACGCGCTGCTGCACCTGAGCGGTTACGACCTGCCGATCGAGCAGCTGAAGCTGTTCCGCCAGCTGGGCAGCCACACCGCCGGTCACCCGGAACGCCACGAGACCCCGGGCGTGGAAACCACCACCGGCCCGCTGGGCCAGGGTTTCGCCAATGCCGTGGGCTTCGCCCTGGCCGAGAAGCTGCTGGCACAGCGCTTCAACCGCCCGGAGCTGGAAGTGGTCGACCACCGCACCTGGGTGTTCATGGGCGATGGCTGCCTGATGGAAGGCGTGTCGCATGAAGCGGCGTCGCTGGCCGGCACCTGGGGCCTGCACAAGCTGGTCTGCTTCTGGGACAACAACCACATCTCCATCGACGGCAACGTCGAGGGCTGGTTCACCGACAATACCCCGGAGCGTTTCGAGGCCTATGGCTGGAACGTCGTGCGCGATGTCGATGGCCACGACCCGGAAAGCATCAAGGCCGGCATCGAGGCCGCGCTGTCGCAGAGCGACAAGCCGACCCTGATCTGCTGCCGCACCACCATTGGTTTCGGTTCGCCGAACAAGGCGGGCAAGGAATCCAGCCACGGCGCACCGCTGGGCAAGGACGAACTGGAAGCCACCCGCAAGCAGCTGGGCTGGGAATACGGTCCGTTCGAGATCCCGCAGGCGATCTACGACGGCTGGCGCGCCAATGGCGCTGGCACCCTGCGCCAGGCCGAGTGGGAACAGCTGTTCGACAAGTACGCCAGCCAGTACCCGGCTGAAGCGTCCGAGCTGACCCGCCGTTCGCACGGCGAGCTGCCGGCCGACTTCGTTGCCAAGGCCGATGCCTACATCGCCCAGGTGGCCGCTGAAGGCCCGACGATCGCTTCGCGCAAGGCCTCGCAGCTGGCCATCGAAGCCTACGCCCCGCTGCTGCCGGAAATCGTCGGCGGCTCGGCCGACCTGGCGCACTCCAACCTGACCCTGTGGAAGGGCAGCAAGTCGGTTGCCAGCGACGACGCCAACGCCAACTACGTGTACTACGGCGTGCGCGAGTTCGGCATGACCGCCATTGCCAACGGCCTGGCCCTGCACGGCGGCTTCATTCCGTTCGACGCCACCTTCCTGGTGTTCAGCGATTACGCCCGCAACGGCGTGCGCATGAGCGCGCTGATCCCGGCCCACGCCATCCACGTATACACCCACGACTCGATCGGCCTGGGCGAAGACGGCCCGACCCACCAGCCGGTGGAGCACCTGGCCTCGCTGCGCTACATCCCGAACAACGACGTGTGGCGTCCGTGCGATGCGGTCGAGTCGGCGGTGAGCTGGAAGGCTGCGATCACCCGTCAGGATGGTCCGAGCTGCCTGGTGTTCAGCCGCCAGAACCTGCCGCACCAGCCGCGCGACGCCGAGCAGATCGCCCAGATCGAGCGCGGTGGCTACGTGCTGGCCGATGCCGCCGGTACCCCGGACGTGATCCTGATCGCCACAGGTTCGGAAGTTTCGCTGGCGACCGAAGCCAAGGCCCAGCTGGACGCGGCTGGCCTCAAGACCCGCGTGGTCTCGATGCCGTCCACCGACGTGTTCCTGCGCCAGGATGCGGCCTACCGTGAATCGGTACTGCCGAACGCCGTGCGCAAGCGCGTTGCGGTGGAAGCCGGCGTCACCGGTTTCTGGCGCCAGTTCGTCGGCCTGGACGGTGCGGTGATCGGCATCGACACCTTCGGTGCCTCGGCCCCCGCCGACCAGCTGTACAAGCACTTCGGCATCACCACCGCCCACGTGGTGGAAGCGGCCAAGGCGCTGTAAGCAGCCTCGCGAAGCAGGAAGGGAAAGGCCGGCGCACGCCGGCCTTTTCTTTGCTCGAGAGAAAAGGGGACGGAGGGGATCAAGTCGTTTTTGCACAAACGACTTGATCCCCTCCGTCCCCTTTTTTCAGGCGGTGCGTGCCAGTGCGAGGCGCAGCAGTCGCGCGTCCAGGCGTTCGGCGAAATCCTTGGGTGCCTGCAGGCCCATGCGCTGCAGGTACACCGCATCGCCGTCGCCAGCCGGTTGCCGCAGCGCTGCCCAGACGGTACGCAGTTTGTCGCCGCGGGTCTGCGTGTTGGCCTTCAGCCAGCCCAGCGCTTTCACCAGCACCTGCTCGATCTCGTTGAAGTCGCTGCCCAACGGATAGTCGGGCAGGCTGCCATCGACGCGGAACGGTGCCAGTGCCGCGGACAGTGCCTGCGGCGTGTTGCGCTGCTGGCGCTCCGGATCCGGTTGCGTGGCCGCCAGCAGCTTGCGCGAGGCGTGTGCCTGCTGCAGCAGGCCGCCCTGGAACGGGGCCTCGGTGATTGCAGTCATCGCATGCACGCAGTCCTCGTCGGTCAGGCCGCGCAGGTCGGCGATGCCGTATTCGTTGAGGTAGATGTCGCGCAGGTGGCGTGGGATGGTGGTGTGCCCGTAGTTCCAGCGCACGTTGGATTCGCGCTGGCCCTTGTCATCGCGCGCGGCGCGGAACATCAGCACGCTGCGCGCTTCCGGCAGCGCATGTGCCATCGCCACGAAGTTGTACTGGCCACCCACGCCGGACACCACACGTCCATCATCCAGCGCATCCGACACCGCCGCGCCCAGCGCGGTGGCCATCATGCAGGAGTTGAAGAAGCGCGCGTGCCGGCGCTGCAGGCGTTCCAGTGTCTCGTTGCCACCGTACAGCTGGTTGATCTCGCTGATGCGGCGCATGCCGATCGCACGGCATTCGTCTTCCGGCAGCGTGCGCAACCACTCGTAGAACTCCGGCGAGCCCAGGTAGAAGGCGCCATGCAGATACTCGCCCTCGGCAGCCAGGGTGGCGTGGTCGATGGACAGGGTGCTGCCGTTCTCGATGCGCTGCATCAGCGCCAGATCGTCGTGCACCTTGCGCTTGATCACGCCGGTCTGCACCAGCCGGCGGAAGCCCTCGTTGAGCATTTCGCTGCAGCCATACAGGCCGACCTCGAACGGGTCGACGCCGCCGATCTCCTGAACCAGCGGGTGGCTGGCCAGCTGTGGATCCAGCGCGTGCAGCACGCGGCGGTAGCGCGCGTTGTCGGTGTGGCGCAGCACCAGCGCATGGCTGAGCGCGTCGGCCAGCGTGCCGATGCCGATCTGCAGGGTGCCGCCGTCGCGCACCAGCGTGCTGGCATACAGGCCGATCGCGTAGTCGGCATCGCCGACCGGCTGCCGCGGCAGGCCGAACAACGCCGGGTACGGTGGTGGCGGGGTGATCACCAGATCGAAGAACGACACATCGACCGTGGCCGAGCCACCCAGGTAGGGTAGCTGCGGATCGATCTCGGCGATCAGCAGCGGGCGAGGCAGCCCGCGCGCGGTCATCGCATCCAGCGTGTCCTGGGTGATGTCGTTGTTGCACGACAGCGAGAGCCGGCGGTCGTTCGGCCGCATCGCCACCTTCTGCACGATCACCTGCGGCGCGCGCTGCGCCACCGCATCGGCGGCGTGGGTGTAGTTCAGGCTGGTATAGCTGGACTGCGCCTGCCGCGAGCCGAGCAGGGCGCCGGACTGCATGTAGAACTCTTCCACCTGCACATGTGCCGGCAACGCGTCGCGCGCGATCGCATCGGCATAGGCCAGGCGCGGGAAATCGTCGCCGAAATGGCGCTGCGCGAACGGCGCCATGAAGCGCGCTTCCAGGCCGTTGCCGCGCGCCTTCGGCGGGTTCAGCGACAGCGCGGTATACAGCTGCAGTGGCCGCGACGGATCGTGCTCGACGCGTGCGTAAAGGGCATTGAGCAGCCGATGCGGCTTGCCCAGTGCCAGCGGTGCCCCGATCCGCAGCGGCCCGTCCACGCGCGCGAACAACCAATCGACGGCGGCGTCCAGGTCGGTGAGGTGTTCGGTCATGCGCGGTGGTCCTGCGTGTGGGGGAGTGCGGGCATTACAGCATGTCGGGCTTGAACCGCCGTCGACGCGAGACTTCGGCGCCAGACACCATGAACTGCCCATCGCCCCGGTAATGCACCGTGCGCGGCAGCTTTGGGCGTGGTGCAACATGGGCCCGCACGATTTCCCAGATGAACAGGTTGCTCGATTCCACTTGGCTATCGTCGTAGAGGCGGCATTCGAAGCACGAATGGCATTGCCCGACCAGCGGTGCACCGACCTCGCGCGCCGGCAGCGCATCAAGCTCGAAACGGGCGAACTTGTCGACCTCGCGGCCGCTGCAGTTGCCGATGTCCACCACGGTATCGAGCAGTTCCACCCCCGGCACGTTGATCACGCACTCGCCGCTGCCGCGCGCCAGTGCATGGCTGTGGTTCTCGTGCCACAGGTAGGTGGCGACCAGCGAGGGCGAGAAGCCCATCACCATGTGCCAGCCCATCGTCATCAGGTTGCGCTGGCCGCGCCACGCCGTGCTGACCAGCACGATCGGGCCGGGTTCGAGGAAGCGGCGGGCCTGCTCGACCGGGAATTCCTTCTTGGGCAGCGCTTTCATCCGGGGCCTGGGGCGGGAGGAATCGATGCTGGCGCAGCCGGGATGAACCTGGAGTCGAGGGGCTTGACAGACGATTCGATTACGCGCGTAATCGGGTTATCGATTACGGATGTAAACCATGACCCCGATCAGCGAAGCCGAAGCCTTTGTGATGGAGGTGCTATGGCAGCAGGCACCGCGTAGCGCCGATGACGTGGTCGCCGCACTGGCGCACCGTGACTGGGCCGAGCCGACCATCAAGACCCTGCTCAACCGCCTGCTGACCAAGGGCGCGATTACTGCCGAGCGCGATGGCCGGCGCTACCTGTACCGGCCGCTGCTGCAGCGGCAGGCCTGGGTGGAGGCGCAGAGCCAGGACTTCATTGGTCGTGTCTTCGAAGGGCGCGTTGCGCCGTTGGTTGCGCACTTCAGCGAACGCGGCCAGTTGAGTGCGCAGGACATCGCCGAACTGAAGAAACTGATCCAGGAGCTGGACCATGACTGAGCTGCTCGATGGGCTGTGGCAGGCCAGCCTGTGGCTGGCGGTGGGCGTGGTCGTGCTGGCGGTGCTGCGGCCGCTGCTGGTGCGATTGGGGGGCGCTGGTCTGGCCTACCGCAGCTGGTGGTTGCTGCCGTTGCTGCTGCTGGCACTGATGCTGCCGTTGCCGCAGGTGGCACTTCTGGAGCATGTGCCGACGCTGCCGCTGAAAGTGGTACCCGGCGCCGTCGAAGGCATGGCAGGGCAGTCGTTGCCGTGGGCCGGGCTGTTGCTGCTGGCATGGATGCTGGGGGCGGTCCTTTGTCTGCTACGCGATCTACGTGCGCAGCGGCGCTTTGAACGTGGCATGGGCCAACTGTGTGCACGCGCCGATGGCAGCTGGCAGGCCAGCGCCGACCCGGGCCTGCCCGCGCTGGTCGGCCTGTGGCGTCCGCGCATCGTGGTAGGCCCGGACTTCGACCAGCAGTTCACCGCACAGGAGCAGGGCCTGATCCTGCAGCACGAGCGCAGCCACCGTCGCAATGGCGATCACTGGGCCAATGGGGCGCTGCTGATGGCACGCGCGGTGTTCTGGTTCCATCCGCTTCTGCCATGGGCTGCACGCCGCTTCCTGCGGGACCAGGAACTGGCCTGCGATGCCCGCACCATTGCCCCGCAGCCTGCGCTGCGCGGTCTCTACGCCAGCACGCTGCTGAAGGCGCAGCTGGTCCATCCGGTTGCGCCAGCGGTCTGCCATTGGCGCAGCCAACCCGTGTTGAAGGAGCGTATCGCCATGTTGAAGCAGTCCAAGCGGAAGGCATTGCCGTGGGTGTCGGGGCAAGTTCTGGTGGTCGGGTTGTGTCTGGGAATGGGAGCGGTGGCGTGGGCCAGCCAGGGCGGTGCAGCCGCAGACGGCCAGACAGGGGCCGCCATGGATCGGGAGATAGAGGTCGACAAGATGCCGCCACCGTCCTATCCGAAGTCCGCCATCGAACAGCGCCAGGTGGGCGTGGTGAACCTGCGCGTGGACGTGGATGCCAACGGCCATCCGACTGACGTCCAGGTGCTCAGTGCAAGCAATCCGGGTGTGTTCGATGCGGTGTCGATCGCCGCTGCGCGGAGCTGGACCTATCGTCCGGCGATGAAGAACGGAAAGCCCGTTGCAGGGGCTGTGAAGATTCCGATCACCTATGCCATGGACAACACCGAGGACTCCCAGTGAAGTCCGCGCCGCTGTTGATGATGGCGGCGCTGTTGGCAGGGTGCGCGACCCAGGATCGCCTGACCACCGTTGATACCCGCAGCGAGAATGTCGGCCTTCAGCGCCTGCAGCCGCAGACCGGTGGCGGCAGTGGGCAGCTGCAGGCCTATTCGCTGGGCGCGAGCGAGGGCTACCGGATGCCGCAGTTGTACGCGGCGCCGGATCCGGAGGTCGGTGATCGTGACCCGCGTGCGGAGCTGGCACCGACCACCATCTGCCTGCAGGTGGTGGTTGATGCACAGGGCAGTGTCGAACGCAGCGTGCCGCTGACCGATCGCCCTGAGTGCGCGGCAGGTGCTGCAGGCGAGAATGCGCCCCTGCTGCAGGCGGCGCAGGAAGCCGTGGCGATGTGGAAGTACTCGTCCGCAGCGGTCTGCCACTTCGCGGCTGGCAAGGTGCCTGCCGACCGTGGCGACTGTCGCGGCGCCGAGCGCGTCGAGCCGGTGGCGGTCACCCTGCAGTATGCCTTCACCTTCGAGATCGTGAAGGGACAGCACGTGGTGCGTACGCAGGGAAAATGACCGCTTGCGATGACCGGGGCAGCGCCGGGCCATGCCCGGCGAGCGCAGCGGCGTGGATCAGGCCCCGCCCTGGATGTTGGCCTTCACCGCGGGCTGCATCAGCTTGGGTTCTTCCAGCGTCGCATCGCGTGCCTGGCGTACGCTGACGAACTCCGCCTCGGCCACGCCGTCATGCACGTGGATGTTGTGTGCGCGCTGTTCGCCGATGGTGGTTTCGTTGGCGAATGCACGACCACCCGGACCGTAGTCGTGGCAGACGAACACGCGCGTCGCATCGGGCAGCGCCAGCAGGCGCTGGATCGAACGGTACAACTGCGCGGCATCGCCACCCGGGAAGTCGCAGCGGGCGGTACCGCCGTCGGGCATGAACAGCGAGTCACCGGTGAACAGCGCATCGTCGATCAGGTAGGCGATGCTGTCGCTGGTATGGCCGGGCACGGCGATCACCTGACAGCGCAGTTCGCCCAGAGCAAAGGTTTCGCCATCGCTGAACAGGTGATCGAAGATGTCATCGGCCGCCGGAAGCTGCAGCCCATAGCGCGGTGCGAAGGTGGCCTGCACCGCGCGGATGCCTTCGCCGATGGCCAGCGTGGCCTGCGGGAAGCGCTCCTTCAGGCGGCGCCCAGCTGACACATGGTCGGCGTGGGCATGGGTTTCCAGCAGCCAGCGCAGCTGCAGGCCCTGTTGTTCGATGGCCTGCAACGCGGCATGCAGCGGCGCTTCACTGCTGGCATCGGTATCCGGGTCGTAGTCCAGGACCGGGTCGATCAGCGCTGCCTCGCCGCTGGCCGGATCACTGACCAGATAGCTGAAGGTATTGCTGTCACGGTGGAAGAACGACTGCACCTGGACTGACATTGGAACGCTCCTCAGCGCGTGCCGAGCACGCGGTTCAGCAACTGCGCCAGGTTCTCACCGGCCAGTCGCAGCTGCGCTTCGGCCAGCGGCCGGTAGCGCTCGGTGTATTCGTCACCGATTTTACGCGAGGCCGGATAAACGCCAGCTTGCATGGAGATGCGGCAGCTGGCTTCGGCCCACGTCTGCGGGTCGCGCTGCGGGTTGGACTGGCGCGCCAGCTTCGGCGCGCGTTGGCTCTGCAGCAGCGGGAGATAGCCGGCGTCGTCCAGCTTGCGGGTGTTGAGCATGCCGCTGTCCCACAGCGAGTGCAGGTTGGTACCGCGGTTGCCGAACTGCAGCTGGAAGTCGTTGCCGCCCTTGTCGTGGGCGTAACCGGCATGCATCGGCTGATGGATGTCGCCGACCAGGTGCACGACGAACTTCAGCGCCTGCAGGCGCTCGCCGTCGGTCAGGCTTCGGTCGCCGAGGATGGCGCTCTGTGCCTTCAGGGCCTCGACGATGCAGTTGCCGTTCTTGCAGTGCTTCGGTGCTTCGTAGTGGCAGTTGTCTTCGGCGATGTTGACGTAGTGCCAGCCGGCCGAGCGACGGCCCAGGCCCGGATCCTTGGCACGCAGCTGATCGGCCCACGGCGCGATGCTGGCCAGCGTGGCGTCCGGTTCGGTGGCCAGCAGGCGGTCCACTTCGGCGCGGGTGGTGGGGTTGAGGCGGGCGTCAGCGACTTCGGCGACAAGGCGGTGGCCTTGCGCGCCCCAGGCATGGGCGGGGGCGGAGACGGACAGCAGGGCCGGCGCCAGGGCGGCGGCGAGGAACAGAGAGTGCAGGGCTTTCATGCGCACATTCTAGCGGGGGCAGGTGGATTGAAGAGCGGCGCGTTCCTGTTCCGAAGTGGGAGCGCAGCGGGAGGGGCTCCGCTCCCCGCCTCGCCCCAGCTCCGAAACCGCTTCAGTCCCAGGAACAAAAAAGCCCCGGCAATCACCGGGGCAACATGCTGCGAGGGTTTTGCATGTAGCGGGGGAGCGGGGGCGAAGCCCCCGCGCTCAACACACCGCTTTAGAACTTGAAGACGTACGAAGCGCCGTAGACCAGCGGATCGATGTTGACCGTGCCGATCTTCTCGCCATTCAACTTCACCTTGCTGTCGATGTCGATCCAGCGCATGTCCACGCGCAGTGCGCCCTTCCCGCCGATCGCGAAGTCCACGCCCGCATGCGCGGCCAGGCCCCACGAATCCTGAAGCTTCAGGCGGCTGTCCTTCAGCGCACCGGTGGTGTCTTCGCTGAAGAAGGTCGTGTAGTTCACGCCCGCACCGATGAACGGCGACACCTTGCCCTTGCTGTTGAAGTGGTACTGCACGGTCACCACCGGCGGCAGCTGCTTGGTGCTGCCCACGCGGCCCAGGCCGTTGATGTTGATGTCGTGCTTGAACGGTAGCGCGGCCAGCACTTCGATGCCCAGGTTGTCGGCGATGAAGTACTCACCGGTGATGGTCGGCTTGACGTCGTTGTCGACGTCGACCTTCAGGGTGTGGTTGGCCAGCCAGCCGTTGTTCGACTTCGGGGCCACCTGGTGCACGCCGGCGGAGAGGGTCCAGTCGCCCTTGGACTGGGCCATGGCGGGGGCGGCGGCGAGGGACAGGGCGGCGGCCAGGCTGGCCACGATCAGGGGGGAGGTCTTGCGCATGGGGGTGATCTCATTGCTGGGTGGATGCGGCCAGTCTCGGCCTCACATCGCGCTAACGCTTTGATCCGGATCAAATCCTGTCCGCCGGCCTGCTGCCTGCCGGGGCTGGCCCGCGGTGGCCAGCCCCGGTTTGCTAGACTTGTGGGCCCTATCCATCCCGCCGCACCCGTCGCGGCCGCAGGAGCTTGAGAACATGGCAATCAAGGTTGGTATCAACGGTTTCGGTCGCATCGGGCGTAACGTCCTGCGCTCGGCGGTGCTGAACTTCGGCGACGACATCGAAATCGTGGCCATCAACGATCTGCTGGAGCCGGACTATCTGGCGTACATGCTCAAGTACGACTCCGTGCATGGCCGTTTCAAGGCTGACGTGGCGGTGCAGGGCAACGACCTGCTGGTCAACGGCAAGAAGATCCGCCTGACCCAGGAACGCGACCCGGCCAACCTGAAGTGGAACGAAGTGGACGTGGACGTGGTGATCGAATCCACCGGCCTGTTCCTGACCAAGGAAACCGCGCAGAAGCACATCGATGCCGGCGCCAAGAAGGTCATCATGTCGGCCCCGTCGAAGGACGACACGCCGATGTTCGTCTACGGCGTGAACGACAAGACCTACGCCGGCCAGGCAATCGTCTCCAACGCGTCGTGCACCACCAACTGCCTGGCCCCGCTGGCCAAGGTCATCAACGACAAGTGGGGCATCAAGCGTGGCCTGATGACCACCGTGCATGCGGCTACCGCTACCCAGAAGACCGTCGATGGCCCGTCCAACAAGGATTGGCGTGGTGGCCGCGGCATCCTGGAGAACATCATTCCGTCGTCCACCGGTGCGGCCAAGGCCGTCGGCGTGGTCATCCCGGAACTGAACAAGAAGCTGACCGGCATGAGCTTCCGTGTCCCGACCTCGGACGTGTCGGTGGTCGACCTGACCGTCGAGCTGGAAAAGGAAGCCACCTACGCCGAGATCTGCGCGGAAGTGAAGGCACAGAGCGAAGGCCCGCTGAAGGGCATCCTGGGCTACACCGAAGACAAGGTCGTGGCCACCGATTTCCGCGGCGAGACCTGCACCTCGGTGTTCGACGCCGAAGCCGGCATCGCCCTGGACGGCACCTTCGTCAAGCTGGTCACCTGGTACGACAACGAGTGGGGCTACTCGAACAAGTGCCTGGAAATGGCCAAGGTCGTCGCCGCCAAGTAAGGCCGGCCAAGATCGCGCACGGACCCCGGCCTGGCCGGGGTTCGTCGTTTATGGGGCCAGCCCTGTCGTAGCATGGGGCGGTCGACCGCTGCCGCTGGGGCGCGGGATTGCAATGGAAGCATGCAATGGAAGCATTGATAGCCCTGGTGGTACTGGTTCTGCTGGCCATCCCGCTGCTGCTGGTGGTGGCGCTGGTGATGATTGCCGGCCTGCGCCGCCGAGTGGCCGCGCTGGAAGGTGCCTTGGCCGCCGCGCCGGCCGCCCGCCCGGCTGCAGCCGAGCCTGCGCCGGAACGGGCTGCGCCCATGCCTGCGGCTGGCGCCGATCCGCCGTTCCTGCGGCCGGTGGCGGCTGCCGCGCCGCCTCCCCCCAGCCAATGCCGCCGCCGGTGCACGAACCGGTGCCTGCGGCAGTGGAGGCGCCGCGCCCGGTCGCACCACCGCCGGTGCCACCCGTGCCAGTGCAGCCGCCGTTGCCTTCCGAACCGACGCTGCCGAACTTCATCGAGCGCGGCATCGGAGCGGTCAAGCGCTGGTTCACCGAGGGCAACGTGCCGGTCAAGATCGGCATGCTGGTGCTGCTGGCCGGTGTTGCCGCGCTGTTGAAGTACGTCAGTGACCAGGGCTGGCTGGTGCTGCCGATCGAGCTGCGCCTGGCCGGTGTCACCGTGGGTGCGCTGGGCCTGCTGGCGTTCGGTTGGCATCAGCGCGAGCGCCGGCGCTTGTTCGCACTGGCGCTGCAGGGCGGTGCCATCGGCGTGCTGCTGCTGACCATCTTCGCCGCGTTCAAGCGGTTCGAGCTGCTCAACCCCGGGTTTGCCTTTGCCAGTTCGATCGCGCTGGTGGCCGGGCTGTGTGTGCTGGCGGTGGTGCAGAACTCGCGCACGCTGGCGGTGCTGGGCATCCTCGCAGGCTTCATGGCACCGCTGTGGCTGTCCACTGGCAGCGGCAACCACGTGGGGTTGTTCAGCTACTACGCGGTGCTCAACGCCGGCATCTTCGCCATTGCCTGGTTCCGACCGTGGCGCGCGCTGAACCTGCTGGGCTTCGCCTTCACCTTCGGTATCGGTACGTTCTGGGGCGTGCTGCAGTACGCGCCGGACAAGTTCAGCAGCACCGAGCCGTTCCTGCTGCTGTTCTTCGCCTTCTACCTGCTGATCCCGCTGCTGTACGCACGCCGGCAGCCCGCCGGGCGGCGTGACCTGGTCGACGGCAGCCTGGTGTTCGGTACGCCCTTGGTCGCCTTCTCGCTGCAGGCCGGCATGCTGCACGAGCAGCCGATGACGCTGGCGCTGTGCGCACTGGGCCTGGCGGCGATCTACGCCGTACTGGCGCGGGCACTGATTGCGCGCGCGTCGTACACCGTGCTGGCGCAGTCGCATGCGGTGCTGGCGGTGGGCTTCGCCACGCTGGCGGTGCCGCTGGCCTTGTCGGCGCGTGCCACCGGCGCGGTGTTCGCGCTGGAAGGTGCAGGCCTGGCCTGGCTGGGCCTGCGCCAGAAGCGCTGGCTGCCGCAGGTGTCCGGTGCGTTGTTGCAGATGGGCGCGGCGTTCGCTTTCGTGGCCGGTGGCGATCACTGGCATGAGGACCTGCGCTTCCTGCTCAACCCGACCGCGATCGGTGCATTGCTGCTGGCCGTTGCCGGCTTCGCGTCGGCCTGGAGCTACCAGCGCAGGCAGCGCCACGAGATTGCCCTGGTCTACTACCTGTGGGGCCTGCTGTGGTGGCTGGGTGGTCTGGTGCACGAGATCACCCGATTCTTCCCGTACCGCACCGAAGTGGATGCACTGCTGGTGCTGGCTGCCGTTACCGCATGGCTGGCCGCCGAAGTACAGCGGCGCCAGCCGGCGCGTGCGCTGGGGGTGACCGCACTCGCGATGCTGGCGCTGGGCTTCCCACTGGCGCTGATACAGAGCGACGCGCACCATCAGCCGTTCGCCGGCTACGGCGCGCTGGCCTGGGCGGTGTTCGCGGTGCTGGGCGTGCGCACGCTGCTGTGCCTGCGCCAAGGCGGCAATACCGTGGCACGCATCGCGCAGTTCCTGTGGTGGCTGCTGTGGCCGTCGCTGCTTTCGCTGCTGGCCCTGTGGGGCGGTGGTGAAGCCGGGCTGGCACAGGGCTGGACCACGTTGCTGGTGACGCTGCCGTGGCTGCTGATGGCGGCGCTGTCGCTGTGGCGCTGGAATGCGCTGCGCTGGCCGCTGGGTGCAGCGTTCGACCGCGTGCGCCAGCCGCTGCAGTGCGTGCTGTTCGGCCTGTTGTCGATCGGCTGGCTGTCCGGCCAGCTGCTGCCGGGCGATGCTGCGCCGCTACTGTGGCTGCCGGTGCTGAATCCGGCGGAGATCGGGCAGTGGCTGAGCCTGCTGCTGCTGGCGCGTTGGCTGTACAGCGATCAGGCGCCGCAGGCGCTGCTGGGTATCCGCATGCCGCTGCTGTCACTGGCAACCTTCGTCGCGTTGACCAGCGTTGTGCTGCATGGCGTGCATCAGTGGGGCGGCCTGTCCTGGAACGCGTCGATGATGCGCTTCAGCCTGGCGCAGACCAGCCTGACCGTGCTGTGGAGCGTGCTCGGCGTGATTGCCTGGGTGTGGGGCTCGCGCCGTGGCCAGCGCGTGTTGTGGATGGTGGGTGCGGTGCTGATGGGCGTGGTGCTGGCCAAGCTGGTCATCGTCGATCGCCAGCACCTGGGCAACCTGCTGGGCATCGCATCGTTCATCGCCTACGGCCTGCTGTGCACGGTCGTGGGTTATCTGGCACCGGCACCGCCGAGCGCGGCGCCGACCGTGGAGGAAAAACAATGAAGACGTGGAGCAGGGCGCTGCTGCCGGCGATGTTCGGCATGCTGGCCGCCGTCACCGCACAGGCCGCCGATTACCGTACCCAGTACGCCGAGCAGTGGCCGCTTACGTTGTCCAGCGCACAATCGGGTGCCTACCGTGTCGTGCTGGAACCGGCGATCTACCGTCGCGCCGGTAGTGCGGACCTGGGCGATGTGCAGGTGTTCAATGCCGCCGGCCAATCGTTGCCGTCGGCATTGCTGGCGCCGGACCAGCCGCTGGCACAGCCGCCGGTGCAGCGTGAGCTGCCGTGGTTCGCGTTGCCGCCGCTGGCCGAAGCGCAGCGCAACGACCTGCAGTTGCTGACCGAGCGCGATACCGATGGTCGCGTACGCCGGGTCGAGGCGCGTGTGGGTGGTGGCGCGGTAGCGAACGGGCAGAGCGGTTGGCTGATCGATGCCAGCGTGCTCGGCCAGCAACCATTGGCGGCACTGGTGCTGGATTGGGCGGACAGTGGCCAGCCGTTGCAGGCACAGGTGCAGCTGGACGTCAGCGACGACCTGCAGCACTGGCGTGCGATTGGCCGCGACATTCCGCTGGTGGATCTGCAGCGCGCCGGCAAGCGCCTGCTGCAGCGCCGTCTGCAGGTGGATGGTGAAGCGCGCTATCTGCGCGTGCTGGCGCAGGGTGATGCCCGTCTGCCAACGCTGCGCAGCGTACTGGCCGAGTTGCCGCCGGCACCGGCCACACTGCCGTGGGAGTGGCTGTCGCTGGAACCGACCTCGAAGCGCAAGGGCGAATACACCTTCGAGATGGATGGCCGCTTCCCGGCGGCGCGTGCTGACGTGGCCAGCACCGACAACAGCCTGGTGCAGTGGACATTGTTCAGCCGCGATGACGAGAGCGCGGAATGGCAGCGCCGTAGTGCACCGTGGATTGCCTATCAGCTGCAGCAGGGCGCGCAGGGCCAGCGTCAGCAATCGGCTGCGCAGCCGCTGGGCGGTGTGCATCGGGATCGTTACTGGAAGCTGGTAGCGAATCCGGCTGAAACGGCGACGGCTCCAACCCTGCGTCTGGGTTATCAGCCGGAAGTGTTGGTGTTCCTGAGCCAGGGCGCGGCGCCGTATGCGCTGGCGGTGGGCAGCTCGACTGCGCGCCGGATGGAGGCGCCGATCGGTGTGCTGATCGAGGAGCTGCGGCAGCGCAATGATCCGTCGTGGCAGCCGACGCTGGCGCGCCTGGAGGGCAGCCCGGAGCCGCTGGCCGGTGAGTCGGCACTGAAGCCGCAGCACGACTGGAAGTCGTGGCTGCTGTGGGCGTTGCTGGGGCTGGGTGTGTTGGTTGTTGGCGGCCTGGCGGTCAGCCTGCTTCGGCAGAAGCCGGCGCCTTCGGCGTAGGTTCCGGCGAACGGCGCAGCCCCTCGTGGGTGGGGTTTGTCGTGCAAAGCAAAAGCAGAAGCCGCGCTTGGCCGGGCGGGGTGGGTTCGCGGGGGACGCCGCAAGTACGTCCTTGTAGGCTTGGCAGCCGCATCCATGCGGCTGACACCCCCGCGAACCCACCCCGCCCGGCCTCTGACAGTTTCCGTGTGCGTCCACCCACGGAAGAGAAAGAAGAAGAGCAAGGGCGGAAGCGGATCGCTTCGCTCGACGGCCATCGGGGTCAGATCCGTTTTCCGCAGGAAAACGGATCTGACCTCTTCGTTCTTCATCCGACACCACACACTGCTTGTGCCTTTGCCATCCGCTCCGCCTCATGAACCTTTCGAGGCCGGGGTAGTGTGGGCTGGCAGGGGTATCCGCGCCATGGATGGCGCGGCCAAGCCTCCAGGGACGGATTCACGGCGTCCCCTGCCAGCCCACACTACCCCGGCCCAGCCCCAGCATCACGAAGCGCCAGCGCTTTGGCCGTTGCCGTTGCTGTTGCTGTTGCCGTTGCCGTGCGCCTCTGCCTGCCGCAGGCATCGGCCCTCCCACCACCCGCACCCGATACAATGGCCGTCTGCCGTAGCCCGGCATCCCGTCCCTGAGCCAAAGAGTTGCCCATGTCCATCGTCCGCATGACCGACCTCGACCTCTCCGGCAAGCGCGTGCTGATCCGCCAGGATCTGAACGTGCCGATCGAGAATGGCCGCATCACCTCCGAACAGCGCATCACCGCTTCGCTGCCGACGCTCAAGCGCGCGCTGGAGCAGGGCGCGGCGGTGATGGTCACCTCGCACCTGGGGCGCCCGAAGGAAGGCGTGTGGAGCGAAGCCGATTCGCTGGCGCCGGTGGCCCAGCGCCTGTCCGAGCTGCTCGGTCGCGAGGTTCCGCTGGTGCGCGACTGGGTCGACGGTGTCGACGTGCAGCCGGGCCAGCTGGTGCTGCTGGAAAACTGCCGCATGAACGTCGGCGAGGGCAAGGACGATGAAGCCCTGTCGAAGAAGTACGCCGCCCTGTGCGATGTGTTCGTGATGGATGCCTTCGGCACCGCGCACCGTGCGCAGGCCTCGACCCATGGCGTCATCCGCTTCGCCCCGGTCGCGGCCGGTGGCCCGCTGCTGATGGCCGAGCTGGACGCGCTGGCGCAGGCGCTGGATGCACCGGCCAAGCCGCTGCTGGCCATCGTCGCCGGCAGCAAGGTCAGCACCAAGCTGGAACTGCTGGCCAACCTGGTCGGCAAGGTCGATCAGCTGATCGTCGGTGGTGGCATCGCCAATACCTTCATCGCTGCCGCCGGCTACAACGTCGGCAAGTCGCTGTACGAGCCGGACCTGCTGGACACCGCGAAGAAGATCGTGGCCGATGCCAAGGCGCGTGGCGCCGATATCCCGCTGCCGGTGGACGTGGTCACCGCCAAGCAGTTCATGCCGGACGCGGTTGCCGAAGTGAAGGCGGTCGACGCCGTTGCCGAAGACGACCTGATCCTGGACATCGGCCCGCAGACCGCGGCGCAGTACGCGCAGCTGATCGGGAAGGCCGGTACCGTGGTCTGGAACGGTCCGGTCGGTGTGTTCGAATTCGAGGCCTTCAGCAAGGGCACCGAAGCGCTGGCCCGTGCCATCGCCAGTTCGCCGGCGTTCTCCATCGCCGGTGGCGGCGACACCCTGGCCGCGGTCGACAAGTTCGATATCGCCCAGCAGGTCAGCTACATCTCCACCGGTGGCGGCGCGTTCCTGGAGTTCCTGGAAGGCAAGACCCTGCCGGCGGTGGCCGCACTCGACGCGCGCGGCGCATGAGTGCCGACCGCAGCAAGGATGTCCTGTTCTTCGACCTCGACGGCACGC
This sequence comes from Stenotrophomonas sp. 71799_Sma, assembly GCF_056482505.1. Taxonomy (NCBI): domain Bacteria; kingdom Pseudomonadati; phylum Pseudomonadota; class Gammaproteobacteria; order Lysobacterales; family Lysobacteraceae; genus Stenotrophomonas; species Stenotrophomonas sp. 71799_Sma. Next base: position 3,923,639 of record NZ_CM151202.1, on the reverse strand, counting down.
TGATCGATTCGCAGGTGGGTATCACCGCCTGCATCGCCTATGCGCTGCAGAAGATGGACCATCCGGTGCCATCGCAGGAGACCCTGCTGGGCTGGATCGGTCCGTCACTGCGCACCACCTTCGCGCCGCTGTTCGGTGAACCGGCGCGGGTGGAACAGGCGGTGGGCTACTACCGTGAGCGCTTCGACGCCGAGGGCTGGCGCGAGCACACGGTGTACCCGCAGGTGGAAGACACCCTTCGCACGCTGCATGGTCGTGGCCATCGCCTGGCGGTGGTCACTGCCAAGAACGAGCCGCACGCGCGCCGCATCCTTGCCCACCTGCCGTTCGGTGGGCTGTTCGAGGAGATCGTCGGTTCAACCCTCGATGGCTCGCGCAGCCACAAGCCGGAACTGGTCGGTGAGGCGCTGCGTCGGCTGCAGGTGCAGCCCGCGCAGTGCTGGATGATCGGCGACCGCCGCATGGACATTGAAGGCGCGCGTCACCATGGCCTGCGCAGCGTCGGTGTGTTGTGGGGCTTTGGCGGTGAGGCCGAACTCACCGAAGCCGGTGCCGGGCAGCTGGCCCGTGAGCCGGCGCAGCTGGAAACGCTGCTGGCGTGATGCGCCGTTGATCGGTAACGCCGGGCCATGCCCGGCGCCACCACCACCCTGCGCCAGCGTATGTCCGGCCGATGTCCGTTCGATGACCCGCGAAGTCAGGCGGCACAAGGCTGTAACCGTATACATGCGGCGTGAAGGATGTGCTAATTTCCGTTCTTTATCGGGAGAGGCCCATTCACCATGTTCGAGCGTCAGCGTCGCACCAAGATCCTTGCCACCCTCGGTCCGGCCACTGATCCGCCGGGCGTGCTGGAGGATCTGTTCCGCGCCGGCGTCAACGTGGTGCGCCTGAACTTCAGCCATGGCGATCCCTCCGGCCAGGCCAAGCGTGCTGCCGAAGTGCGCGCTGCCGCGGCCCGCGTGGGCGTGGAAGTGGGCATCCTGGCCGACCTGCCGGGCCCGAAGATCCGCATCGAGCGCTTCGCCGAAGGCAAGGTACAGCTGAAGGCGGGCGACCGCTTCGACCTGATCGCAAGCACCAGCGCCGGCCCGGGTGACGCCACCCAGGTGGGCGTGAGCTACCTCGGCCTGCCGCAGGACGTGGGTCCGGGCGATGTGCTGCTGCTCGACGACGGCCTGATGCAGCTGCAGGTGGTGGAAGTGCAGGGCGAACGCATCATCAACACCGTACTGAACGACGGTGTGCTGTCCGACCGCAAGGGCCTGAACAAGCAGGGCGGCGGCTTGTCGCTGGGCGCGCTGACCGAGCGCGACAAGGAACTGATCGGCATCGTCGCCAAGATCGGTGTCGACTTCATCGCCGTGTCGTTCTGCCGCAATGCGCAGGACATGAACGACGCGCGTGAGATCGCCCGCTCGCACGGCTGCGATGCCGCGCTGGTGTCGAAGATCGAGCGCACCGAGGCGATCGAGAACCTGGAAGAGATCGTCGAGGCCAGCGACGTGGTGATGGTTGCGCGCGGTGACCTCGGCGTGGAAATCGGCGATGCCGAACTGCCGGGCCTGCAGAAGAAGATCATCAAGGCCTCGCTGGCGCAGAACAAGGTGGTCATCACCGCTACGCAGATGCTGCAGTCGATGGTCGAAAGCCCGATCCCGACCCGCGCCGAAGTGCTGGACGTGGCCAACTCGGTCATCGACGGCACCGACGCGGTCATGCTGTCGGCCGAAACCGCTGCCGGTGCCTACCCGGTCAAGGCCGTGGAAGCGATGGCGCGCATCTGCCTGGGCGCCGAGCGCCAGTTCCAGACCGAGACCGACTTCAACGCCTCGCCGCGCAACCTGGAACGTGCTGACCAGGCCATCGCCATGGCCACCATGTTCCTGTCGCAGCACGTGGGCGTGCGCGCGATCGTGGCGATGACCGAATCCGGTGGCACCGCCCGCTACCTGTCGCGTTTCCGCGCCAAGGCGCCGGTGTTCGCGGTCACCCGTCATGACGGCGCCCGCCGGCAGATGGCGCTGATGCGCGACGTGTATCCGATCAATTTCGACAGCCGTGGCCTGACCCCGCGCGAAGCCGCGCGCGGCAGCATCCGCCTGCTGGTTGAAGCCGATCTGCTGCAGGCCGGCGACCGCGTGGTGTTCACCAGCGGCGAGCACATGGAAACCCTGGGCGCGACCAACACCCTGCGCCTGCTGGAAGTGGGCGAAGACGGCCGCGCCAGCGGCCTGGGCGATCTGTAAACCCAGGCGGCCCTGGGTCGGAGCCGCTGCGCGGGTCCGACCCGGGGTCAGATCCCCGAAGGGGTCGTGACCCGGCGCAACAGGACATCGCCTGTCCGGTGCGGACATTGGAATCGTTTCCAGACTGCCCTGCACGTCGGTGCAACGGGCGGCGGGGCTATACTTACGTTTTTCCCGCACCCGCCACAGGAAGTACATGAGCATCGAACAGCTGGCTGAAACCGCCCAGGCCATGGTTGCCCCGGGCAAGGGCATCATCGCGATCGACGAATCCACCGCTACCATCGCCAAGCGTTTCGCTGGCGTCGGTATCGAGAACACCGAGGAGAACCGTCGTGCCTACCGCGAACTGCTGCTGACCACGCCGAAGCTCAACGAGCACATTTCCGGCGCCATCCTGTTTGACGAAACCATCCGTCAGTCGACCAAGGACGGCGTGCCGTTCGCCAAGTACATGGCCGACCACGGCATGATTCCGGGCATCAAGGTGGACAAGGGTGCGCACCCGCTGGCCGGCTGCCCGGGCGAGCTGGTGACCGAAGGCCTGGACGGCCTGCGCGAGCGCCTGCAGGAGTACTACAAGCTGGGTGCGCGCTTCGCCAAGTGGCGCGCGGTGATCAACATCGGCGAAAGCATTCCGTCGGGCACCTGCATCGAGTCCAACGCCCACGCGCTGGCCCGCTATGCCGCCCTGTGCCAGGAATGCGGCCTGGTGCCGATGGTCGAGCCGGAAGTGATCATGGACGGCGACCACGACATCGAGACCTGCTACGAAGTCACCGAAGCCACCCTGCGTTCGCTGTTCGATGCCCTGTACCAGCAGAACGTGCTGCTGGAAGGCACCATCCTGAAGGCCTCGATGGTCATCTCCGGCAAGGGCTGCGATGAGCAGGCCGACGTCGAGGAAGTGGCCGAGTCGACCGTGATGTGCCTGAAGAGCACCGTGCCGGCCATCCTGCCGGGCGTGGTGTTCCTGTCCGGTGGCCAGAGCGACGAGCAGTCCACCGAGCATCTGAACGCGATGAACCAGCTGGGCAACCTGCCGTGGCCGCTGAGCTTCTCCTACGGCCGCGCCATGCAGCAGGCCGCGCTGAAGCTGTGGGCCAAGGACATGAAGGGCAACTACGCTGCCGCCCAGAAGACCGTGTACGAGCGCGCCAAGGACAACGGCCTGGCCGCGCTGGGCAAGTGGAACGGTTGATCCGTCCCATCGCAGGATGAACAGGGCAACGCCGGCATCACGCCGGCGTTTGCTTTTGCGGGTATCTTTTCCGCCCCCACGCACCGGGCCGGTGTGCGGGACATACATGGAAGGCCAAGGAGAAAAAACATGCGTTTGGCAGCAATCACACTGGCCGTCGCCACGGTCCTGATCGCCGGCGGTTGCAACCGCATCGGTGGCGGTGGTGACGCAGGCAAGGCCGCGTCGCTCGATTTCGACAAGCCGGTGTCCGGCGAGATCACCTCGCGCAGCGGCATCAACTTCAACGATGGCAGCCATCACCAGCTGTACCAGATCAAGCTGGAAGACAGGGAGCTGGTTGGCCTGAAGCTCACCGGCGCACTGACCGGCTCGATTGCCGTATTCAACAACGGCAGCCTGGTGTCCACCAGCAATACCGGTTACGAACGCGAAGGCGATGTCTCGCTGGCCTTCCGTGCCAACGGTGGCGGCACCTACCAGGTGGCGGTCAACGCCAACGGTCCCAGCGCCTTTGGTCCGTACCGCCTGCGCGCCGAGAAGCTGAAGCCGTACGACGGCAAGCCGCTGGTGGGCAGTGGTGAGATCGTCGACATGCTGGCCAGCAACTCGCAGGACTACACCCTGCAGGTGGAGAAGGCGGGCCTGTACGAGATCCGCCTGGTCTCGGATGTCTTCGATCCGGTGCTGAAGCTGTCCGGCCAGGGCGTGGATGCCGAGAACGATGACGGCGGCGACAGCACCAACTCGCGCCTGAACCTCTCGCTGAAGCCGGGCAAGTACACCCTGACTGCACGCGGCCTCGGCGACGGCGTCAATGGCATGTTCACCCTGTCGGCCACCCGCATTGAACTGCCAGGCAACCTGGTGGATCGCGATGGCACGGCACTGCCGAAGTCGGGCAGCGCGTACACCATGCTCGAAAACGAAGGCCGCCGCCGCTTCCTGCTGACCCTGGATCGTCCGGCCGACGTGCGCCTGGACGCGATTTCCAGCCAGGTCGATACCGTGCTGCGCGTGGTCGGCGGCGACGTTGAGCTGACCGACGACGACGGTGGCAATGGCACCAATGCACGCCTGGAAGAGACGCTGCCGGCCGGTCACTACACCGTCGACGTGTCCAGCCTGAACAACGGTGCGGGCCTGGTGGAAGTGCGCGTGCAGGTCGAAGGTGCCAGCGCCGACGGTGCTGCCGCCTCGGCCGCACGCGCCGCTGCGGATGCAGCTGCTGCCGTGGCCGATGACGCCGCTGCTGCGGTGGAAGCAGCCAGCCGTTGAGGTGATCCACGCGTAGCGTGGATGACCTCAAGGCCGCAATGGGAAAGGCCGGGCAATGCCCGGCCTTTCCTTTTACCGGAAGTGCTGCGGTTCAGTGCGCAGCGGCGAAGCCCGCATCGCCCAGAGGCGGCAGCATCGATCCACGCGGTTCGTTGTCCGTGCTTTGTCCCGCGGCGCTCAATGCCTGCTGGTAGGCCTTCGCCGTAGCAGTGTTGAACGCCACCAGCACGATGCGCATCGGCTGTGCATGGCTGCGCTGCCACGCCAGTGTTTCCGTCACTGCGATCTGCGCGGCCTGGTACAGCGGATAGCCATACACACCGCAGCTGATCGCCGGGAACGCGATCGACTTCACGCCCAACGACTCGGCCAACTGCAGCGATTTCCAGTAGCAGTTGGCCAGCAATGCCGGTTCGTCGCGCTGGCCGTCGTGCCAGACCGGGCCCACCGTGTGCAGTACATGCCGCGCAGGCAATGCGTAAGCGTCGGTGGCGCGCACTTCGCCGGTCGGGCAACGCACGCCCGGACGCAGTTCCGGCAACTGCTCGCACTCGGCCAGCAATGCCGGCCCGGCCGCGCGATGGATCGCGCCGTCGACGCCGCCGCCGCCGAGCAGTGTTTCATTGGCCGCGTTGACGATCGCATCCACCGCCAGGGTCGTGATATCGCCCTGCCAAACTTCGATCTTCATGCGTCCGTCTCCTGCCTGTGAGGTGTTCCGCGCAGCATCTGCGCCGGCTGTTCCCACGGTAGGGGACAGGGCATCGATACTGCGTCATGACCGTCTCACGCGCTGCGATCCGACGGCCTTCACGCACGATGGCGGGCGACGCCTTCACGCAGGCTGAAGCAGAAAGGGGTCAGAGCTTTTTTCCGCACGGAAAAGGCTCTGACCCCTGCGATCCATGGTTCTGGCAAACCGGGTCAGAGCCCTTTCCCTGCAGGAAAGGGATCCGACCCGATGCATCACGGCAGGCCGGCCAGCCAGTCGTCGTCGGAACCCTCATTCACATCGGCGAACAGCGGTGTGGAGAAATAGCGCTCGCCGGTATCGGGCAGCATTGCCAGGATCACCGAGCCCGGTTCAGCGCGGGCGGCCACGTCCAGCGCGCTGGCCACGGTGGCGCCGGCGGAGATGCCGACGAAGATGCCTTCCTCCGCAGCCAGGCGACGCGCGGTGGCGATCGCGCGGTCATCTTCGACCGAGACCAGTTCGTCCACCACATCGCGGTTGAGCACGTCCGGCACGAAGTCCGGGGTCCAGCCCTGGATCTTGTGCGGCTTCCAGTCATCGCCCTTCAGCAGCGCGGCACCGGCCGGTTCGGTGGCGATGATACGGGTCTGCGGGCGCGCGACCTTCAGCACTTCGCCCACGCCGGTAAGCGTGCCGCCCGTGCCCCAGCCGCTGACGAAGTAGTCCAGCCGCTTGCCGGCGAAGTCGCGCAGGATCTCGGCGGCGGTGGTGTTGCGGTGGTAGGCCGGGTTGGCCGGGTTGGCGAACTGGCTGGCCAGGAACCAGCCGTGCTGCTCGGCCAGTTCGGCCGCCTTGCGCACCATGCCGCTGCCGCGCTCGGCGGCCGGGGTCAGGATCACCTTGGCACCGTAAGCGCGCATCAGCTTGCGGCGCTCCACCGAGAAGGTCTCGACCATGGTGGCCACGAACTTGTAGCCGCGCGCGGCGGCGACCATCGCCAGTGCCACGCCAGTGTTGCCTGAAGTGGCTTCGACAATGGTGTCGCCCGGCTTGAGCAGGCCGCGTGCCTCGGCGTCGAGGATGATCGCCAGCGCCAGACGGTCCTTCACCGAACCGCCCGGGTTGAACGACTCGACCTTGGCGTAGACGCTGACCTGCGCGGGCGCCAGGCGCTGCAGCCTGACGATGGGGGTGTTGCCGACGGTATCGAGGATGGAGTCGTACAGGGCCATGGAAGCGCTCCGGAAACGGGGCCGCGCCGGGCTTCGGCGGGCGAAGGGGAGGGCTGGCTGTTCAGGCCAGCGGCTGCCGGCTGACCGTAGCGCCGGCATATGACGCCCGGAAATGACCAGATACCTTTCTTAAACAACCTTTGGTTATAAGCTGGTGACGGCAATTGACCCTAGAGTGGACCTCCGCCCCACGCCGCCTGCCTCCCATGACGCTGACCCAGCTGCGCTACCTGGTTGCCATCGCCGACGCCGAGCTGAACATCACGCTGGCCGCCTCGCGCGTGCACGCCACCCAGCCCGGTCTGTCCAAGCAGCTCAAGCAGCTGGAGGACGAGCTGGGTTTCCTGTTGTTCGTTCGCAAGGGCCGCAGCCTGGAGTCGGTCACCCCGGCCGGCACCGAGGTCATCGCCCGCGCTCGTGCGGTGCTGGCCGAGGCCAACAACATCCGCACCTACGCGGCCAACCAGCGCCGCGAGAGCCAGGGCCAGCTGATCCTGACCACCACCCACACCCAGGCGCGCTTCGTGTTGCCGCCGGCGGTGGCAGCGATCAAGCAGGCCTATCCCCAGGTGAGCGTGCATCTGCAGCAGGCCGGCGAAGCCGACGCGCTGGACCGCTTGAACCAGGGTGATGCCGATATTGCGATCATCAGCACCGCTGGCGGTGAGCCCACTGATGGCATCGCGGTGCCGCTGTTCCGCTGGCGGCGCCTGGTGGTGGTACCCAAGGGCCACCCGCTGGACCGCGCCGGCCGCGCCCCAGACCTGGCCGCGCTGGCCCGCCAGCCATTGATCAGCTACGAATCCTCGACCCGGCCGAATTCCTCGTTGCAGCGCGCCTTCGCTGCGAACGGCCTGGTGCCGGATCTGGCGCTGACCGCGCTCGATGCCGACCTGATCAAGACCTACGTGCGTACCGGTCTGGGCGTGGGCCTGCTGGCGGAGATGGCGGTCAGTTCCAACGACGAAGACCTGAGGTCGTGGCCGGCCCCGGAGCCGATCACTGAGTGCATTGCCTGGGCGGTGCTGCCTCGCGATCGCGTGCTGCGTGATTACGCGCTGGAGCTGGTGCACGTGCTGGCACCGCAGATCGATCCGCGTGATCTGCGCAGGGTGCTGGATGGCAACCAGGCGGCGGCGTGGCCGGTGCCACCGACGTGGGAGTCACTGACCCAGACCATCACGGTGTGAGGTGGGTCGAGCAGGGCTTGCAGCCCTGCACCCGCGGTAGTGCCGGCCGCTGGCCGGCAACCTCAGAAGCAACATCAACATCAAATGCGGGTTTCCTGTGGGATGGCGGGGCGGTGTGGGCAGGCAGGACACGCCGTAAACCCATCCATGGGGGCTCGATGGCGCCATCCATGGCGCCAACGGTCCTGCCTGCCCACACCGCCCCACCTCTGACAGATTCCGGCGGCTGTTGGTAGGTGTCGACCTTGGTCGACACGGTAGATCCACGCCATGCGTGGATGCATTTCGATTCCAATTCGAAATATTCGATTCCGATGGAGATTCATCCACGCATGGCGTGGATCTACTGCAGATCGCAGAAATCTGTCGAAGGCGGGGTGGGTCCGGTTGCGGGGGCGTGAGCCGCATGGATGCGGCGACCGAGCTTACATGGACGTACTTGCAGCGGCCCCCGCAACCGGACCCACCCCGCCTACCCACAGGAAGCCAGCTTTTGATGTTGCTTCGGCTCTTGCCGTGGACGTGGCCTCTGCGGGTGCAGGGCGCAGCCCTGCCGAAAAACCCCTCCTGCGACGGTTCGTCGCACGGGCAACCCTGGACCCGGCTCTAAACTAGCGGGGTGACCCGCCTGTCCCGCCCGCAGCGCCTCCTGCTCCAGCTCGCCGTCCTGGCGACGCTGTTGATGGTGCTTGCGCCACTGGTCAGCCGCGCGCTGCAGGCGCAGCCGATGGAGCATGCCGCGATGGCAGGCATGGACCACGCCGCCATGGGCCATGACATGCACGACATGGCCATGGCCGGGCACGATCAGCACGGCGCCGCGCCGGCCGCGTCCAGCCGCCCGCCCGACCCCCACGCCATGCACGGCGAAGCCTGCGAATACTGCGTGCTGGCCATGCGCCTGCTGCCGTGGCTGGCGGTGCTGGTGCTGCTGTTGCCGCTGCTGTGGCGGCCGCGCCTGGTGTTCCCGTGGTCGCAACTGGTGCTGCCGGCACTGCGTTGGCCGGCGCATGCCGCGCGCGGGCCGCCGCGCCTCTCCTTCGTCCGCTGATATCCCTATCGAATCTGCCGCACGACGCCTGACCCGGCGCCGTGCGCGCGTGCGTACTTTGGAGTTGTTCCGATGAAAATGACTTCCCGCCCCGCGGGCGCCTGCGCGCGCCTGCCGGTTGCCCTTGGCCTGGCCGTGGCCGCGTCACTGGCCCACGCTGCGCCTGCCGAAGAGGCGCGTACCCTCGACACGATGGTGGTCACCGCCGCCGCACCGTCGTCCCCGTTGCACTGGGTGACCGATCCGCGCCTGCCGCGGCAGCCGGTGCCTGCCAGTGATGGCGCCGACTACCTGAAGACCGTCCCCGGCTTCTCCGCCATCCGCAACGGCGGCACCAACGGCGACCCGGTGCTGCGCGGCATGTTCGGTTCGCGCCTGAACATCCTCAGCAACGATGGCAACCTGATCGGTGCCTGCCCGTCGCGCATGGACAATCCGCTGTCCTACATCGCGCCGGAAAGCTTCGACCGGCTGACCATCATCAAGGGCCCGCAGAGCGTGCGCTGGGGGGCGGGCGCGTCGGCCGGCACCGTGCGTTTCGAGCGCGATACGCCGCGCTTCGAGGAGCCGGGCCTGCGTGCCGATGCCAGTGCGCTGGTCGGTTCGCGCAACCGCAACGACCAGGTGCTGGACCTGACCCTGGGTAACCCGACCGGCTACGTACGCGCCAGCGGCAACCGTTCCGAAGCCGATGACTACAAGGACGGCCACGGTGACGTGGTGCCGTCGAAGTGGCGCAAGTGGAACGGTGACGTAGCCATCGGCTGGACGCCGGATGCCGACACGCTGCTGGAAATTTCCGCCGGTGCCGGTGATGCGATCGCGCGTTACGCGGGCCGTGGCATGGACGGTGCCGCGTTCGAACGCACCAGCTACGCGGCGCGTTTCGAGAAGCGCAACCTGCTGGGGGCATGGGACACGTTGCAGGCCAACGTGTACTACAACAACGCCGACCATGTGATGGACAACTACACGCTGCGCACGCCGAACCCGCACAGCATGATGCCGATGCCGATGGCGTCGAACGTGGATCGCCGTACCCAGGGCGGCCGGGTCAGTTCCGAGTGGCGCTGGCAGGATGTGCAGCTGGTGGCGGGTATGGATGGCGAAGACAGCCGCCATCGTGGCCGCATGGGCATGGGCCGCGACACCTACCGCCAGGCCGCCTGGGAAACCGATGCCAACTTCCGCCGCTATGGCGTGTTCACCGAGTTGACCCTCGGCGCCGGCACCGACCAGCGCTGGATCAGCGGCCTGCGCATCGACCGCGCCAGCGTCCGCGATGAGCGGCAGTCGGTGCGCGGGATGATGGGCAACCGGCCGAACCCGACCGCTGGCCTGCAGCGCAAGGAATGGCTTGGCAGCGGCTTCCTGCGCTACGAGCAGGACCTGGCCGATGGCCTGACCTGGTACGCCGGCCTCGGCCACAGTGAACGCATGCCCGACTACTGGGAGCTGTTCTCGCCCAACCACGGCCCGGCCGGTGCGGTGAACGCGTTCACCGGCGTGCAGCCCGAGCGCACCACCCAGCTTGATGTGGGCATGCAATACAAGGGGCCCCGTGTGCAGGCCTGGGTCTCGGCGTACGCCGGGCAGATCCAGGACTACATTCTGTTCACCTACCACGGCAGCGGCATGATGGGCATGAGCCAGGCCCGCAACGTTGATGCACGTATCGCCGGTGCCGAGGCGGGCCTGGAAGTGAGCGTGGCCGAGCAGTGGAAGCTGGGCGGCACGCTGGCCTATGCCTGGGGCGAGAACCGCGACCAGCATCGCCCGCTGCCGCAGATGCCACCATTGGAAGCACGCCTGAGCGCGAACTGGGAAGGCCAGCGCTGGAGTGCCGGTGCGCTGCTGCGCGCGGTGACCCACCAGCATCGTGTCGCAAATGGCCATGGCAATGTGGTCGCGCAGGACCTGGGGCCGAGTGCCGGCTTCGCCACCTTCGCGCTCAACGCTGCTTACCGTTTCAGTTCGCAGCTGCAGCTCAGCGCGGGCGTCGACAACCTGTTCGACCGTGCCTACAGCGAGCACCTGAATCTGGCCGGCAGCGCCGACTTCGGTTTCCCGGCTGACCCGGTGCGCATCAACGAGCCGGGCCGCAGCCTGTGGATGAAGGTGAACTACCGGTACTGATCCGCCGGGTGTAAAAAAAACCGGGGCCGGATCCCCGCCAGGATCCGCCCCCGCCCGACGCCCTCTGCCGGGCAGCTTCGACTCTACGATGGCAACGCCTGCGGTGCACGGCTGGATACACCTCGACACATGCCGACACCGCTGCGGTCAGCCTTGCACGGAACGGGTTCACGGCGCTATCGCGACGCCGGTTCCACGCCAGTAAACGCTTGGCACATATCGCTTCTGTGGGCGCTTGCCTACACTCGGCGGCCGTGGATCACTCAGGACCGTTCATGTTGGCTCGCATCGCTTCGACCCTGGCCCTTGGCCTCAGCCTGGCCGTGCTGGCCGGGTGCGCGGGCAAACAGGAGGCCGCCGCCCGTCGGCAGGGAGAAGCGGTGCCGGTCACCGCGCAGGTCGTGCAGTCCACGCAGTGGAACGACACGCTGCAGGCACTGGGTACGGCCAAGGCGCGCGAATCGATCAGCGTCACGGCCAAGGTCAGCGAGATCGTCGAGAAGGTGCACTTCGAAAGCGGCCAGCATGTTGCCGCCGGTGCGCCGATCGTGACCCTGCGCGGGCGGGCCCAGGAGGCCGCGCTGGTGCAGGCGCAGGCCACCTTCCATGAGGCCGACCAGCTGTACAAGCGCCAGCGCGAGCTGGCCACGCAGCGGCTGGTGTCCAGCGCCACGCTGGATACGCAGAAGTCGATCCGCGATGCCGCCGAGGCGCGTGTGGCGCAGATGCAGTCGGACATCGGTGACCGCCGCGTGCGTGCACCGTTCGCCGGTGTGCTCGGCATCCGCCAGGTCAGCCCGGGCACGTTGCTGACGCCGACCACGGTGATCGCCACGCTCGACGACATCGAACACATGCACATCGATTTCCAGGTGCCGGAAGTGGAACTGGCCGCGCTCGGCGTCGGTGACAAGGTCAGTGCCACCAGCGTGGCGTGGCCGGGCCGTACCTTCGAGGGCGTGGTCAGCACCATCGACGCACGCATCGATCCGGCCACCCGTGCGGTGACCGTACGTGCCGACTTCGCCAATGGTGACCATGCCCTGCGCCCGGGCATGCTGCTGGACGTGCGCCTGTTCCACCCTGAGCGCCCGGCGCTGGTGATTCCGGAAATCGCCGTGGTCCAGGTCGGTCGCGATACCTTCGTGTACCGCATCACCGCCGACGACAGCGTCGAGCGCGTGGATGTGGTCACCGGCGCGCGCCGTGCCGGCGTGGTCGAGATCAGGCAGGGCCTGGAAGCGGGCCAGCGCATCGTGGTCGATGGCACCGGCAAGCTGCGCCCGGGCCTGAAGGTCGCAGCCAAGGACGCGGCACCGGCCAGCGGTGCGAAGCCCGCTGACGCTGCAGCGCCGGTCGCGGCCGAGGGCCACGGCGGATGAAGCTGTCCGACATCTCCATCCAGCGGCCGGTATTTGCCGTGGTGATGAGCCTGTTGCTGCTGGTGCTGGGCGTGATGTCCTTCACCCGCCTGACCCTGCGTGAGCTGCCGGCCATCGATCCGCCGATCGTCTCGGTGTCGGTGGACTACACCGGCGCCTCGGCCGCGGTCATCGAAAGCCGCATCACCCAGGTACTGGAAGATGCGCTGGCCGGCATCGAAGGCATCGATACGATCAATGCGCGCAGCACCAACGGCCGCTCGCAGGTCAGCATCGAATTCACCTCCAACCGCGATATCGAAGCGGCGGCCAATGACGTGCGCGATGCGGTCAGCCGCGTCGCCGACCGCATGCCGGAGGAAGCGCGTCCGCCGGAGATCGCCAAGGTCGAGAGCGATGCCGACCCGATCATCTGGTTCAACATGGTCTCCTCGACCATGGACACGCTGGAGCTGAGCGACTACGCCGACCGCTACGTGGTCGATCGTTTCTCCAGTCTCGATGGCGTGGCCCAGGTCCGCATCGGCGGCCGCCAGCGCTATGCGATGCGGATCTGGCTGGACCGTGACCAGCTGGCGGCGCGCGGACTGACCACCGGCGACGTGGAAACCGCGCTGCGCAACGAGAACGTGGAACTGCCGGCCGGCCGCATCGAGTCGACCGACCGCGATTTCACCCTGCGCGTGGAGCGCAACTACATCAAGCCCGAAGACTTCGCGACCATCCCGCTGGGCAAGGGTCGCGATGGTTACGTGGTGCGCATGGGCGATGTGGCGAAGATCGAGCTGGCCTCGGCCGAGCGCCGCGCGTACTACCGCAGCAACGGCGAGCCGGGCATCGGCCTGGGCATCGTCAAGACCTCCACCGCCAACTCGCTGGACGTGGCGCGTACTGCGCGCGCTGAAGCCGAGCGGGTCGCGCTGACCCTGCCCAAGGGCACGCAGATCTTCGTTGCCTTCGACAACACCACCTTCATCGAAGCCGCGGTGGACCGCGTCTACGCCACGCTGGTGGAGGCGATGATCCTCGTGCTGGCAGTGATCTGGCTGTTCCTCGGCAGCTTCCGCGCTGCGCTGATTCCGGCGGTGACGGTGCCGGTCTGCCTGGTCGCAGCGTTCATCGCACTGTACGCGTTCGACTTCTCGATCAACCTGCTGACCCTGCTTGCGCTGGTGCTGTGCATCGGCCTGGTGGTGGACGATGCGATCGTGGTGGTGGAGAACGTGCAGCGCCGCATCGACCTGGGCGAACCCCCGCTGGTGGCGTCCAAGCGCGGTACTGCGCAGGTCGCCTTCGCGGTGATCGCCACCACCGCGGTGCTGGTGGCGGTGTTCCTGCCGGTCGGGTTCCTGGAAGGCAATACCGGGCGCCTGTTCCGCGAACTGGCAGTGGCGCTGGCGGCGGCGGTGGCGTTGTCCGCCTTCGTGGCGCTGACGCTGACGCCGATGATGGCCTCCAAATTGCTCAAGCCGCATACCGGGCAGGCACCGCGTGGCCTGCATGGCTTCATCAACCGCAACCTGGAACGCCTGGCCGGGGCCTATGGGCGGGTGCTCGACCACCACGTGGACCGCACCTGGATCTACCTGCTGGTGATGGTGGCCGCACTGGCCGCCAGCTGGGGCCTGCTCAAGCTGCTGCCGTCGGAACTGGCGCCGGCCGAAGACCGCGGTTCGTTCCAGATCATGATCGACGGCCCGGAAGGCGCCGGCTACGACTACACCGTGCAGCAGGTGCAGCAGGTGGAATCGATGCTGGCACCGCATGTTGGCCCGGACAAACCGATCGTGCGCGCCAACCCGCGCGTGCCGGGTGGTTGGGGCGCCAGCGAGGAAATGCACACCGGCCGCGTCAGCATCTTCCTGCAGCCGTGGCGCCAGCGCAGCGAAGGCACGCCGGAAGTGGCCAACGAACTGCAGAAGGAACTGGACACCATCCGCGGCGTGCGCGTGCGTACGCAGGTGGGCGGTGGCCTGGTGCGCAGCGGCGGGCAGCCGTTCCAGATCGTGCTGGGCGGCCCGGAATATGCCGAGATCGCGCAGTGGCGCGACCGTATCCTGCTGCGCATGGCCGACAACCCCGGCCTGGTCGGCCCGGACTCGGATTACAAGGAAACGCGGCCGCAGATGCGGGTCAACATCGACCGCCAGCGTGCGGCCGACCTCGGCGTGCCGGTCACCGCGATCGGTTCGGCACTGGAAACCATGATGGGCTCGCGCCGCGTCACCACCTTCGTCGACAACGGCGAAGAGTACGACGTGCTGGTGCAGGCCGGTCGCGATGGCCGTGCCAGCCCGGCCGACCTGGCCGCCATCCGCGTGCGCGCGACGTCCGGCGAACTGGTGCCGCTGTCCAACCTGGTCACGCTGAGTGAGGTGGCCGAGGCCGGCACCCTGAACCGCTTCAACCGCCTGCGCTCGATCACCATCAACGCGGGCCTGGCGCCGGGCTATCCGCTGGGTGAAGCCATTGCCTGGGCGCAGCAGGTCACGCGCGAAGAGCTGCCGCAGTACGCGCAGGTGAACTGGAAGGGCGAATCGCGCGAATACCAGAGTGCCGGCGGCGCGGTGCTGCTGACCTTCGCCATGGCGCTGCTGGTGGTGTACCTGGTGCTGGCCGCACAGTTCGAGAGCTTCATCCACCCGCTCACCATCATGCTGACCGTGCCGCTGGGCGTGCTCGGCGCGCTGGTCGGGTTGTGGGTGAGTGGCGGTACCGTGAACCTGTTCAGCCAGATCGGCATCGTCATGCTGGTCGGCCTGGCCGCGAAGAACGGCATCCTCATTGTTGAATTCGCCAACCAGCTGCGTGACGACGGAAGAACCGTGCGCGAGGCGATCATCGAATCGGCGATGGTGCGCCTGCGCCCGATCCTGATGACCTCGATCGCCACCGTGGTCGGTGCGATTCCGCTGGTGGTGGCCGGTGGCCCCGGTTCGGCCAGCCGTGGCACCATCGGCATCGTGATCATCTTCGGTGTGACCCTCTCGACGTTCCTGTCGCTGTTCGTGGTGCCGGCGTTCTACGCGCGGCTGGCGCCCTACACCCGCTCGCCGGAAGCGGTGAAGCGCGAGTTGGAGAAGCAGGAGGCGGAGTCGCCCTCGGTGGGTGGTCATGCCTGATCCGACCACTGTGCTGCGAGGCGACGGCTTCCAACTGCGCCCCTGGCGCCCGGATGATCTGGAATCGCTGCTGCGCCATGCCAACGACGCCGAGGTATCGCGGGGCCTGCGTGATCGTTTCCCTTACCCGTACACGCGCGAGGATGGCGAGGCCTTCCTCGCCGGTCGCGTGCTGGCCCCTGGCACCCTGAACCTGGCCATCGAGATCGACGGCCAGGCCTGCGGCAGCGTCGGGGCCCAGCAGGGCACTGCCGAGCGCGGGCACATGGCGGAACTGGGCTACTGGCTGGGCCAGGCCTACTGGGGCCAGGGGCTGATGACCCGGGTGGTCGGCCTGTTCGCACCCTGGGTGATGGACGAGCTGCGCCTGTTCAGGCTGCAGGCCGGGGTGGTCGACTTCAACCTCGGCTCGGCCCGGGTGCTGGAAAAGAACGGTTTCCAGGAAGAAGGCGTGGACCGCTGCGCGGTCTACAAGCGCGGGGTGCTGCACGACCTGCGCCGCTTCGCCCGGGTGCGCACGCAGCTGCCCTGAACACGCGGGCCGGCCGCGGTAGAGCCGAGGCCGTGCTCGGCCGCCGTCATCACCACGCCGAGCATGGGCTCGGCTCTACAACACAGCGCTACCGCAGCGGCCTTCGATCAGGGAGAATCGACCGGTCCCCTCCAGCCGACGGGACGTCCTTACAACCCGCCGACTGGAGAGAGCGCGCGTGGAAGCTACTGTACATTTCATCAACAGCATCATCTGGAGCAAGGCACTGATCTTCGTGTGCCTGGGCGCCGGCCTGTTCTTCAGCCTGCGCACGCGCTTCATGCAGATCCGCGGCTTCCTCGAGATGTGCCGCCTCACCGTCAAGGGTGAGAAATCCGACGCCGGCGTGTCTTCCTTCCAGGCGCTGGCCATGTCGATGGCCGGGCGCATGGGCATCGGCAACATCGCCGGCGTGGCCACCGCCATCGCCTTCGGCGGCCCCGGTGCGATCTTCTGGATGTGGGTGATGGGCTTCCTCGGCGCATCCACCTCGTACGTGGAATGTACGCTGGCACAGATCTACAAGACCAAGGACGCCGAAGGCCGTTACCGTGGTGGCCCGGCGTACTACATCGAAAAGGCCATGGGCCTGAAGTGGTACGCGCTGGCCTTCGCCATCGCCACGATCATTGCCGCCGGCTTCCTGATGCCCGGCGTGCAGGCCAATGCCATCGCCGACAGCATCATCAACGCCTGCCGTGGCACCGCACTGTGCGGCCCGCTCGATGGCCAGGCCTTCGGCATGGAGTCGGTGCAGGCGCTGAAGCTGGGCATCGGCATCGTGGTGGCGCTGCTGCTGGGCGTGGTGATCTTCGGTGGCGTCAAGCGCATCGCCAACTTCGCCGAAGTGGTGGTGCCGTTTATGGCGGCAGCCTTCATCCTGACCGCCATCGTCATCATGATCATCAACTACGATCGCGTGCCGGAGATGTTCGGCATCATCTTCAGCAGCGCCTTCGGCACCCACGCCGCGTTCGGCGCGATGATGGGCCTGGCGGTGGAGTGGGGCATCAAGCGCGGCATCTACGCCAACGAAGCCGGCCAGGGCTCGGGCCCACACGCGGCAGCCGCCTCGGAAGTCTCGCACCCGGCCAAGCAGGGCTACGTGCAGGCCTTCGCCATCTACTTCGACACCATGATGGTGTGCACCGCCACCGCGTTCCTGATCCTGGCCAGCGGCACCTACAACGTGTACTCGCCGGCAGGTGCCGGCGCCCCGCCGATCTTCCAGGGCCTGGCCGGCATTCCGGAAGGCGCGGGCTATGCCCAGGCGGGTGTGGAAGCCGTGCTGCCGGGCTGGGGCTCGGCGTTCGTGTCCATCGCCATCTTCTTCTTCGCCTTCACCACCATCATGGCGTACTACTACATGGCCGAGACCAATCTCAGCTATGTGAACCACAACAAGAAGCGTCCGCTGACCGTGCTGGTGCTGCGCCTGGGCATCATCGGCATGGTGGTGTTCGGCGCGTTCCATAATGCAACCCTGGCCTGGGCGCTGGGTGACATCGGCGTGGGCCTGATGGCCTGGCTGAACATCATCGCCATCCTCATCATCCAGAAGCCGGCCATGCTGGCCCTGCGTGATTACGAACGACAGAAGAAGCTCGGCCTTGATCCGATCTTCGACCCCGATGCCCTGGGCATCAAGAACGCCGATTTCTGGCGTCAACGCAAGCTGGAGTTGTCCCGTAGTGAATGATCCCTGGAAGAACGCCCGCCGCCCGTCGTCGCGACCGCCGCGGGCCACCCCGCTGCCACCGCGTGAGGGCGGCACCCCGCCACCGCCGGGGCGTGGCAATGACGAACTGCGCCTGTATGGCTGGAACGCCGTGCAGGCCCTGTTCGCCAAGCGCCCGCAGGCGCTGCGCAAGCTGTACCTGGTGGACGCGCTGATTCCGCGCATGCAGCCGGTGTTGAAGTGGTGCGTGGCCAACCGTGTGGGCTACCGCGTGGTGGAGGAGGGCGACCTCAACAAACTGGCCGCTACCACGCACCACGAAGGCCTGGTGGCCGACGTGCTGCGCGCGCCTGTCGTACCGCTGGCGCAGTGGCTGGAGGATCTGGGCGAAGGCCCGGCGTTGGCGCTGTGGCTGGACGGTGTCGGCAATCCGCACAACTTCGGTGCGATCCTGCGCTCGGCCGCGCACTTCGGCGTCAAGGCGCTGCTGCTGCCGGCTGGCAGCACGCTGGCGCTGTCCGGTGCCGCTGCGCGCGTGGCCGAAGGTGGTGCGGAGTCGGTGCCGCTGGTGCAGTTGCCGGAGACCGCCCAGGCGATGGCGCAGCTGCGTGCGGCCGGCTTCGGGCTGGCTGCGACCCTCGTTGATGGTGGCGACGACGTGTTCCGTGCGTCGCTGCCGGAACGGTTGGTGTACGTGATGGGCGCCGAAGGCGAGGGCATGGACCGCGGGCTCGCCAGCGAATGCGACCTGCAGATCTCGATTCCCGGCAGCGGCGCGGTGGAAAGCCTGAACGTGGCCTCGGCAACGGCCGTGCTGCTGGCACAGTGGGCGAGCCGCCGCCACGGATGATCCCATCGTGCTGATGCTGTGTTGATCTCCTGACCCGGCCCTTGCGGCCGGGTTTTCTTTTGCGCGGCGCAAGAGCGCAAACAATGCACGCGCAGCAAACTGGGTCATCTGCGTCAGCTTACGTTGCTTCAAACACGCTTGATGGGTACGCAAGCGATTTTAGTATTTGTCTCATTGCTGGGCCGTTTCCCGCGCCGCACGGTGGAGTTCCTTCCAACGTCGTACAGGAGTGGTTCCATGCATCGAATCCAACGCCGCACACGTCGCACTTGCCTGGTGCTGGCACTCGCTGCGCTTGCCGCACCATCGCTACAGGCCGCGGAACGCAGTCTGGATGGCGTCAATTTCACGGGACCGCTGATCACTCCCAATCCCGCCGGCCTGCCGCAGGGCAACTGGTACATCGAGCCCTATCTGGTGCGGGTCGACAGCCGCGACCACTACGACAACAACGGTGATCGTCGCCGCAGTGCCGAGCACAGTGGCGCCTGGGCCACGGTGGTGCCGATCATCTATGGTTTCAGTGACCGGGTGATGGGCCAGGTCAATCTCAGCGCCTCGCGCTCCGAATCCGGCAGTGCGCGCAGCAGCGGCTTCCGCGCCGGTGACACCACCGCGCGCCTGCAGTACCTGCTGCAGGCGCCGAATGCCGATGGCACCCGGCCGGCCATCTCGGTCGCGCTTGTGCAGCGCTTCAGTACCGGCAGCCACGATCGCATCACCGGCAATCCGTTGGATGCGCAGGGTGACGGCGTGCAGCGCACCACCGCAGCGCTGGGCGTGCAGCAGGTGGTGTGGCTGGGCAATGACCGCCCCGTGCGCTGGCGCGCACAGCTCAGCGCCGGGCCGGCACCGTCGCGCACCGCCATTTCCGGCACCAGCGTGTACGGCACCGATGACAGCTTCCAGGGGCACATTTCGCGCGGCTCGGTACTGGGTCTGTCGGTAGGCGCCGAGTACAGCTTCAATTCGCGCTGGGTGGGCGTGATGGAAATGGCCGCCAGCCGCGAGACCGGCCAGCGCCTGAGCGGCTTCGCACGCAACGGCAGTGGTGCGATCGAACGGATTGAAGAGCACCGTCCGGCCAGCCGCAACGTCAGCCTGGCGCCGGCAGTGGAATATCACTTCAGCCCGTCGCTGGGCCTGATCGCCGGCGTCGAATTCACCGTGGCCGGGCGCAACACCGGCCGCATCATCAGCCCCCAGGTCGCCCTGGGCATGTTCTTCTGAGGGGCTGCCGATGAACATCGAATCCATCGTCAACACCATCCTCGGCATCGTCTGGAGCCCGTACCTGGTGGTGCTCTGCCTGCTCGCCGGCCTGTACTTCAGCGTGCGCACCCGCTTCATCCAGTTGCGCGCGCTGCCGGAGATGCTGCGCCTGATGTTCCGGCACGAGCGCTCCGAAGCCGGTGTGTCACCGTTCCAGGCCCTGTCGCTGTCGTTGTCCAGCCGCGTCGGCGTCGGCAACATCGCCGGCGTTGCCATGGCCATCGCCTTTGGTGGCCCGGGCGCGATCTTCTGGATGTGGATCGTCGCCTTCCTCGGCGCCTCCAGCGCCTTCATCGAATCCACGCTGGCACAGATCTACAAGGACCGCGATGCCGAGGGCCAGTACCGCGGTGGCCCCGCGTACTACATCGAAAAGGGCCTGGGCCAGCGCTGGTATGCAGTGCTGTTTGCGCTGGTCACTGTGCTGGCCGGTGCGATGCTGGCCGGCACCCAGTCCAATGCGATCACCAGTGCGGTGAACGAAGCCTGGGACGTGCCGGTGATGACCACCACGGCGGTTCTGCTGGTGGTGCTGGGCGCGATCCTGATCGGCGGTGTGCGCCGCATCGCGCGGGTTGCCGAGTGGGTGGTGCCGTTGATGGCCGTGGCGTATCTGCTGGTGGCGGCACTGGTGATGGTGCTCAATGCAGAGAAAGTGCCGGAGGTGATCATGCTGGTGCTGCGCAGTGCATTCGGTGTGGATGCAGCGTTCGGTGCAATGATCGGCACCGCCATCCAGTGGGGCGTGCGCCGTGGCGTGTTGTCCAACGAGGCCGGCATGGGCAGCGGTGCGCATCCAGCCGCCGCCGCCGAAGTCACCCATCCGGTCAAGCAGGGCCTGGTGCAGTCATTTTCGGTCTACATCGACACGATGGTGGTGTGCAGTGCTACCGCCTTCCTGATCCTGTCCACGGGCCTGTACAACGTCTACGACCCGGCTGTGAACGGCATTCCGGATGAGGCGCGCCTGCTGCTGGGCAATCTGCCTGGCGTCGAGGCCGGGCCGCGCTTCGTGCAGCACGCGGTGGAGTCCGCGCTGCCGGGCTTCGGCCGCTCGTTCGTGGCGCTGGCGATCCTGCCGTTCGCGTTCACCACCATCCTGGCGCTGTACTACATGGCCGAGACCAATATCAGCTACCTGTGCCGTGATCGTCCCGCGCCTTGGGTGATGGGCGGGTTCCAGCTTCTGTTCCTGGCCGCGACCGGTTACTCAGCGGTGAACAGTGCAACGATCGCGTGGTCGCTGGGCGACATCGGCGTCGGCCTGATGAGCTGGCTGAACATCATCGCCATCCTGCTGCTGCAGAAGCCAGCGCTGGCGGCGCTGCGCGACTACGAACAGCATCGCCAGGCGGGCAAGGATCCGCTGTTCAACCCGAAGCTGCTGGGTGTGCGCAACACCAGCGTGTGGGAGGGCTGACAGGATCGGGGCAGATCCCTCGCCACGGCGAGGGCTCTGACCCACGCCATCGCCCGGTGGGTGCGCCATTATTCGGTGGGTGCGCCATTGCCCGGTGGGTGCGCCCTTACCCGGTGGGTGCGAACCTTGGTTCGCACCGCTCTCGCCGCTGCGTTCGCCGGGCATGGCCCGGCGCTACCGCATCACTCGTTCGGCGGCGTGGTCGCCTTGGCCTCGCTGCCGAAGCTGCCATCGGCTTCCGCGGCCAGGTACGCGAACACGGTGTACGCGGCCACGTTCTGTGCCAACGCCTTCGGGTCGATCTTGTCCAGCGTGTCGTCAGCGGTGTGGTGCAGGTGGAAGTAATCCGAGCCGTCCTGCGCCAGCCATGCCCACGCGCCACCCTTGGCGGCCAACGGGCCGACGTCCGGGCCCGGGCCACCCTTGTCGGCCTGGTACTCGATGCCCAGCGGCTTCATCACTTCGGCAATCTGCTTCGTCGCTTCGCGCGAGCCTTCCGGGTTCGGCGAACCGGTATTGAAGGCATAGATGCGGCCGGCGCCGAAGTCACTCTCGGCCGCCAGCTGGTGCAGGGCCACGTCCTTGGCATGCGCCTCGGCGTAGGCCTTGCCGCCATACAGGCCCTGTTCTTCGTTGGCGAAGGCGATCACGCGGATGGTGCGCTTCGGCGCCTGCTTGAGCTGGCCGATCAGATGGCCCGCAGCCATGGTGATGCCCACGCCTGCGCCGTCATCCACCGCGCCGGTGCCCAGATCCCAGGAATCCAGGTGGCCGCCGATCACCACCACTTCCTTCGGCAGGCTGCGGCCGGTGATCTCACCGATCACGTTGTACGAGGTGGCGGTGCCATCCCAACCGCAGTCCAGCGCCACCTTCACCGTGGTGCTGCCACGTGCCAGCAGGCGGGCCAGCTGGTCGGCGTCGGGCACCGACAGTGCTGCAGACGGCACCGGGGTCAGGCCGTCGTCGAAGCGGGTGATGCCGGTGTGCGGCACGCGATGCGAGTCGGTACCGGCCGAGCGCATCAGGAAACCGACCGCGCCCTTGCGGATCGCTTCGGACGGGCCCTTGCTGCGGATCGCGCCACCACGGCCATAGTCGCGGCCATCGCGGAACGGCAGCATCTGGTAATCGACGAACGCGATCTTGCCCTTCAGCGAACCGGCCGGTGCGGCCTGCAGTGCGGCCAGGTCGGCGAAGCGGACCACTTCGGCTTCAACGGTGCCGCCCGGGCTGCCACCCAGCGCCGTGATCTGCAGCGGCTGCGGGTTCCTGCCGGTCACCGCGGCGTGTTCACTGCGGCGCTCCCACTTCGGGAACGTCACCGGTTCCTTCCACACCTTGTCGAAGCCGAGGGCCTTGAACTTGGCTTCGGCCCAGGCCACGGCGCGGGCGTCGGCTTCGCTGCCGGCGATGCGCGGGCCGATTTCGGTGGTGAGCGATTCAACCACCTTCCAGCCGGTGTCGTCAGCCAGCGCCTGGTCGCGCAGCTGCGCAGCGGTGGACAGCGACGCCGGGGGCAGGGTGGTGGTGTGCGGCGCCGCGAAGGCCGGGGCGGCCAGCAGGGCGAGGGAGGATGCGATGGCAAGGACGCGGCGACGCATGGACAGCTCCGGGAAGGGACCAAGCCTTGGAGCTTAACAGTCGTTCAGCCCGGCGCATGGGCGGGAGGTCATGGCTGGCGCGAACGCTGTTTTCCGCCACGTCCGGCAAAGCGAAAGCCCCGCCAGGGCGGGGCTTTCACATGCTTATGTAGTGTCGAGCCATGCTCGACTGCTTCATTTCGCCCAGTCGAGCATGGCTTGTATGTTCCTCCCGGCTCCTACGAGGTATGTAGGAGCCAGGGTGGAGGGACCGTCAAGCATGCATCTGCGGATACTAGCCGACAGACGAGTCGAGCGATCCCCATCCCGCACACGAACGTCGATAAAGGATCGTACGGCCCCCAAAGGGGATCGTCGATGTAGGCAAGCTAACGTCGGTGCGGTACCACCCCAGCCCCTTAAAGATAGCTGGGAGCCGTACAAATGTCTGATTCTCTCGATATTGGCGTGGACGTGGACTCCAAGGAGTTGGTACCGGCAGTGGCCGACCGCAAGGCCGGCGACAGGATCGCCAACACCCGGGCCGGCATAGCCCAGTGGCTCAACACCTTGCCCCAGCGATGCCGGATTGGCATGGAGGCGACGGGGCGGTACTACGAGTTGTTGGCTCGGATGGCTGGCCAAGCAGGCCACGTTGTCTATGTGATCAATCCACGTCTGATCAAGCACTACGGCCGGGCGACGGGCTCGCGTGGCAAGACGGACGCCATGGACGCCGAAGCGATCGCCCGGTACGTGAAGAAGGAGAACGATCGCCTGCGTGAATACGTACCGCGTACCGATGAGCAGCAGCAGATGCACGATTTGCTGCGCAAGCGGCAGACGCTGGTAAAGACACGCGCGCGCCTGGAGCAATCCTTCGGGGTAAGCAAAAGTGCCCCCGGGGAGCTGTCAGATCTGTTCTGCGCTCTGGCTGGGACGCTGTCCGAGCTGGAAAGCGAACTGCAGCGCTTGGGTCGCGATGGAGAGCATGGCACGCTCTACAAGCGCCTGTTGACCATCCCTGGTGTCGGCCCTGCCGTCGCCGCTCACCTGATCTACTACATGACGCGCTGGCCGTTGGCCAACGCCAACGCGTGGATCGCCTGCACCGGCCTGGATCCCCGGCCTAACGAGTCTGGCGGCAGAACGGGACGGCGTCGGCTGTCCAAACAGGGCGCGCCAGTGCTGCGCCAGATGCTCTACATGGCCGCCATGGGGCTCAAGCGGTGTCGCCGGGGGCAACCGCTCTACGACGAGCTGTCAAAACGCGGTCACCCCAGCACCGCCGTCTTCAACATCCTGGCCAGAAAGCTGGCCAGGATCGCCTGGGGTGTCTTCAAAAGCGGCCGGGACTTCGATCCGGCCATGCTGAAGGTGGGTCAAGCCTGCTTCCAGCAGGCTTGACCACGAACATAGGATCTCGACTCTACAGATGGGTGGGGCGCCAGTCGGCGCCCAGCACCCTTACTTCTTCAGGCTGTCGCGGATCTCGCGCAGCAGCACCACTTCCTCGGCCGGTGCGGCCGGGGCGGCTTCCTGCTTGCGCGACAGGCGGTTGATCGTCTTGACCACCAGGAAGATGGCGAAGGCCACGATCACGAACTGGATCAGCGTATTGATGAAGTCGCCGTAGCCGATCACCACGGCCGGGATTTCCTTGCCGTCGGCACCGATGCTGGCCGGTGACAACGTCCAGGCCAGCTGCGAGAAATCCACCTTGCCGATCAGCATGCCCAGCGGCGGCATGATGATCTTCTCGACCAGTGCGGTCACGATCTTGCCGAAGGCCGCGCCGATCACCACGCCGACGGCGAGGTCGATGACGTTGCCGCGCATCGCGAATTCCTTGAACTCGGTGAGCATTCCCATTGTTGTTTTTCTCCGGTGGGGGAAGTGGACAGCGCGCAGGGTAGCGCAGGTGATGTCAGCCGGCGATCACGCCGTGGCGCTCGGCCACGTTTTCCAGGCGGGCACTGAAGCGGTCGCCGGGCTTCAGCGCGGCCACTCCGGACGGGGTACCCATGAACACCAGGTCGCCGGCACGCAGCTGCCACAGCTTGGACAGCTCATGCAGAATCTCCGGCACGTTCCAGATCATCTGGTCCAGCAGCGCCTGCTGGCGCACTTCGCCGTTGACCTCCAGCGACAGGTTCAGCGCGGCCAGGTCGCCCACTTCAGCGGCATGGACAATCTCGCTGATCGGTGCCGAGGCATCGAAGCCCTTGGCTGCATCCCACGGATGGCCCTTGTCCTTGGCGGCGGCCTGCAGGTCGCGGCGGGTCAGATCCAGTCCGACGGCATAGCCGTAGACCAGAGCATCGGCATCGGCCACGGCCAGTTCGCCGGCTGGCGCATCACGGCCGATCGCCACCACCAGCTCCACTTCGTGGTGCAGGTTGGCGGTTGCCGGGGGATAGGGGATGGCATCGTCGTGGCCGACCACGATCGCATCGGCCGGCTTGCTGAAGAACATCGGACGGCCGCGATCGTCGGCCGCCGGCACTGCTGCGCCCATTTCGCGGGCATGGTCGGCGAAGTTGCGGCCGACGCAGTAGATACGGTGCACGGGGAAGCTGCCGCCACCGGCTACCGGCACACGCGGCAGGGCTACGGCAGGGATCACATCGGAGACATCGGACATGCGGGCATCCAGGAAGGGCGTGCCCGCAGTCTAGAACGCATGGCGCCCGCCGTCAGCGGGCGCGGAGGCCGTGGATCAACGCGAGGCCGGCAGCACCGGCTTGCGCACCACGCGGTACTCGCCTTCGACCACGGTCGGATCGACCGGACGGGCAACGCCCGGCTTGCGCGAGGCCAGCAGCTTCCACGCCAGGCCGACCAGGATCATCGCCGCACCGACGAACACGCCGATGAACACCATCGCCGCCAGGATCGCCAGACCGAGCAGGCCCACGGCAACACGCACCAGCGGGTGACGCGGCTTGCGCGGCGCGAACAGGGTGCGGAACTGGTTGAAGGCGGATGCGCGATTGAACATGGCGGCTCGATAGGCTGGGATCAGCGAAACCAGAGTATCGGGAGGTGCCACTGTCATTGAGTGAAAAACTCGTTAAATATAGCCTGTGCTTATTACGAATCAATGACTTGTGTTCATGTTGCAGCCAGTCACCTGAGTGGGCGTGCGACAATGCGCGTTTACTGTCCGAGCCTTCGCCATGACTGCCGCTGCTGCCCTGATCGCCCTTGATGCCATTGCCGATGGCGCGTTTGCCGAGGTCGAGGCGGTGGTCGATGGCGATGCCGAGTCGCTGGTGTTGTACCGCGACGGTGCGCAGGTGCGGGCATTCCTGAACATCTGCCCGCATGCCGGCCGCCGCCTGGACTGGGCGCCGGGCCAGTTCCTCAAGAGCCGCGAAGGCCACCTGGTGTGCGCCGCCCACGGCGCCTCGTTCGCGCTGGACAGCGGCGACTGCATCGCCGGCCCCTGCAAGGGCGACCGCCTGCGCGCGGTGCCGGTGGACGTGCGCGACGGGCAGGTTTATCTGGCCTGAGTCCAGGCCAGGGGTCGGATCCGTTTTCCGCAGGAAAGCGGCTCTGACCCCATCAGGCCAGAAGCAGTCGAGCATGGCTCGACTCTACAAAGGCATCCACGAGCATCCACGCATGGCGTGGATCTACCGTGTCGACCAAGGTCGACATCTACCAAAGCAGTGCACGCCGCCGTTCCGACAGATCGCAGAAATCTGTCGAAGGCGGGGTGGGTCCGGTTGCGGGGGCGTGAGCCGCATGGGCCCGAGGCATGCCTCGGGCGGGTTGGGCAGGACGCCCAACCCCGGTCTTGCCGTGTGCGCAGGAAAGCGCACACGAGCAAGCGGCGACCGAGCTTACATGGGTGAGGGCGCTTTGCTTGCGAAGCACTGCTTCGCAAGCGCCCGAACGCACAGCCGCCAGCGGCTGGGCCGGGCCCCGGAGGGGGACTTGCAGCGTCCCCCGCAACCGGACCCACCCCGCCATCCCACGGATAGCCCGCTGTTGCTGTTGCTTCGGCCGTTGCCGTTGCCTCTGCGGGTGCAGGGCGCAGCCCTGCCAACAAACCCAACCCTCAGAACATCAGGTTGATCATCAGCACCACCACGCAGGTGTAGATCAGCGACAACGGTCCGCCGACCCGCCACATCTCGCGTGGGGTGTAGTTGGCCGGGCCGGTGATCATCGAAATCACCGGGTTGGACGCTGTCATCAGGTTGTTGGACGCCGACAGCGCCACGATCAGCGCGAACGCCGTCGGGTTGCCGCCCGCCGCCAGCGCAAGGTTCACCGCAATGGGCACCATCACGATGGTGGCGCCCACATGGCTGATCACCAGCGAGAACGCCGTGGTCAGCAGCGCCAGCGCCACCTCCAGCACCCACACCGGGATGCCGGTGGGCAGCTTGTCGATGGTATGGCCGGCCACCCATGCCGCCGCGCCACTGGAATCCATCGCCCAGCCGAGCGGGATCAGCCCGGCCATCATGAACACCGTTTTCCAGTTGATCGAGGCGTAGGCTTCGTCCATGCGCAGCACGCCGGTCAGTAGCATGCCGGCCACGCCGGTCATCAGCGTCAGTGCCACCGGCAGCTTGCTGGTCAGCGCGATCAGGATGGTCAAGGCGAAGATCGCCATCGCGATCTTGAACTTGTGCGGGCGCTGCTCGCCGGTCGGGTAGTCGGTCACCACCACGAAGTCACGGCTGCGGGCGGCCTGCGCCAGGTCGGTCCAGATGCTGTGGAAGACCAGCATATCGCCGGCGCGCAGCTGCACGTCGCGCACGTCCTCGCGGATCACCTGCTTGTCGCGGTTGATCGCCAGCAGGCTGATGCCGCGCTCCTTGCGCAGGCGCAGATCGGCCGCGCTCTTGCCGATCACGTTCGAGGTAGGCGGCACCACGGCCTCGGAAATGCCGGCGCGGCTGGGGTTGAACAGGTCGCCCAGGTGCTTCAGCCGCGAAGACATGCGCAGGAACTGGTTCTGCGCGAAATCGTTGATCTGCTCACGCGGGCCCATCGCGCCGAGCACGCTGCCGACCCAGATGCGCATCTCCGCCGGTGGCGCCAGGCGGGTGTCATTGCCGGTTTTCAGGGCCAGCAGCAGCGGGGCATCGTGCAGGTTCTCGGCCTCGCCCAGGGTCATGCCCACCAGCGGGCTTTCGGCACTGACCACCAGCTCGAACACATCTCCTTCGATGCCATAGGTCTTGGCGAAGTAGCTCTCGGTGCGCGCGGGCGTGACCCCGTCGTTGACCAGGTTCTCTTCTTCGATCAGCTTGCGGTCGCCGTAGTAGCGGAAATACAGCAGCGAAGCGATCAGCAGCGCCACGCCGATCGGCAGCGGTGCGAACATGCGCAGCGGCTCGATGGTGGCCAGGCCGGAAGGCAGGTTGTTGTTGGCCGAGGCCAGCAGATCGTTCAGCAGGATCAGCGGTGAATTGCCGACCATGGTCAGCGCACCACCCATCACGATTGCCGCCGAAATGGGCAGCAGCAGGCGCTGCAGGGTCAACCCGGTGCGCGCGGCCAGTCGCGAGGCAACGGGCAGGTACAGCGCCATCACCGACGGGTTCTGCATGAAAGAGGAATTCAGGCCGGCAATGGCCGTGGTCATCATCAGCAGCCGCTGCTCGACACCATGGCCGCGCCGCAACAGCCAGGCGGCCAGCCGGTTCAGCGCCCCGGTGCGGTCCAGGCCCGCACCGAGGATGGTGGTGGCGATGATGCTCATCACCGCGTTACCGGAGAAGCCGCCGAAGATTTCCTCCGGCGCGATCAGCCCGGTGACACCGAGCACCACCAGGACCACCAGCGCGACCACGTCGGCGCGGATGCGCTCGAACAGGAACATCGCCATCGTGAAGCCGACCAGCCCGAGCACGAGCTTCATGTCGTTGGTCAGCGTCAGCGCGGTATCCATGTGGGGCGCGGTGTCCTCAGGCGATCGTCAGGTGCGGTCGTACAGCAGGTCCCAGACGCCGTGGCCGAGCTTCTGGCCGCGGGTCTCGAAGTGCGTCTGCGGCCGCCAGTCCGGGCGCGGCACGCTGCCACGCGGGCCGGCGCGGTTGACCAGGCCAGCGGTGGCGTCGAGCACGTCCCACATCTGCTCGGCGTAGTCTTCCCAGTCGGTGGCGCAGTGCAGGCGGCCGCCCGGGCGCAGCTTGCGCACCAGCAGCTCGGCAAATGCAGGCTGCAGCAGGCGGCGCTTGTTGTGGCGCTTCTTGTGCCACGGGTCCGGGAAGTAGATGCGCACTTCATCCAGCGCGCCATCGGCGATCTCGTTCTGCAGCACTTCCACCGCATCGTGGTGGTACAGGCGCACGTGGTCGGCGTTGTCGTCGGCCAGCGCGTTCAGCAGCCGGCCCACGCCGGGCGCGTGCACCTCGATGCCGATGTAGTCACGCGACGGATCATGCTGGGCGGCGAAGCGCAGCGCGGCACCGTTGCCGAAGCCGATTTCCAGCACCTTGTGCGCCGGGCGGCCGAAGGTGGCGTCCAGATCACGCGGCTGGCCGTTGTAGTCGATGCCGAAGCGCGGCCAGCGTTCGTCGAACGCGCGCTGCTGGGCGGGGGTGAAGCGGCCCTGGCGCAACACGAAGCTGCGTACCTCGCGGCGGCCCTCGCTCACGGT
The DNA here is from genome assembly GCF_056482505.1 of Stenotrophomonas sp. 71799_Sma. Classification (NCBI taxonomy): domain Bacteria; kingdom Pseudomonadati; phylum Pseudomonadota; class Gammaproteobacteria; order Lysobacterales; family Lysobacteraceae; genus Stenotrophomonas; species Stenotrophomonas sp. 71799_Sma. The sequence goes on along the minus strand of NZ_CM151202.1, from coordinate 3,894,144 downwards.
GAAGGGCTTGGGCGGGGCCTTGGAACCGGCGCTGTCGAAGGGATTGGTCATCAGCCGATCAACCCATCCACCGGGGAGGAGGCGCTGGCGTAGCGCTTGCGCGGGATGCGCCCGGCCAGGAAGGCCTCGCGGCCGGCCTCGACCGCCTTGCGCATGGCGCTGGCCATCAGCACCGGGCTGCGTGCACCGGCAATGGCGGTGTTCATCAGCACGCCGTCGCAGCCCAGCTCCATCGCGATCGCCGCATCCGACGCGGTGCCCACGCCGGCGTCGACGATGATCGGCACCTTGGCGTCTTCGATGATCTGCAGCAGGTTGTACTTGTTCTGGATGCCCAGGCCCGAACCGATCGGCGCAGCCAGCGGCATCACTGCAGCGCAGCCGATCTCTTCCAGGCGCTTGGCCAGGATCGGGTCGTCGGAGGTGTAGACCATCACCTCGAAGCCGTCCTTGACCAGCTGTTCGGCGGCCTTGAGGGTCTGCACCACGTCCGGGTACAGCGACTTCTGGTCGCCCAGCACTTCCAGCTTGGTCAGGTTGTGGCCGTCCAGCAGTTCGCGCGCCAGCCGGCAGGTGCGCACCGCGTCTTCGGCGGTGTAGCAGCCGGCGGTGTTGGGCAGGATGGTGTAGCGCTCCGGCGGCAGCACGTCGAGCAGGTTCGGCTCGCCCGGGTTCTGCCCGATGTTGGTGCGGCGGATGGCCACGGTGACGATCTGGGCGCCTGCAGCCTCGGTGGCCAGGCGGGTTTCTTCCAGATCCTTGAACTTGCCGGTGCCGGTGAGCAGCCGCGAGCCATAGGTCTTGCCGGCGATCACCAGCGAATCGGGGGAGACATGAACGTTCATGGCGCGATTATCGCTTATCCGCCTGAAGATGGGATCACGCAATGGCGTGCAGGCCGTGGATGGGTAGGGTTTGTGCCGGCCGCTGGCCGGCAGATGCAGGGTGCCTGACAACGTCGGATTGCCGGCCAGTGGCCGGCACTACCCGGGATGGCCTCAGCCCCCGCCCAGCGCGTGCACGATCTCCACCACGTCGCCTTCGGCCAGGAGATGCTCGCCATGGCGGCTGCGGCTGACGATCTCGCCGTTGACCTCCACCGCCACCCGGCGCTGCAGCAGCTGCTCGGCCTCAAGCAGGTCGTGGAGGGTCGCCGAGGCGGGCAGGGTGCGGGGTTCGCCGTTGAGCTGGATGTTCATCCCTGCATTGTCGCTGATAGCCCGTCGGGATCGGAACGTTTGTAATTTGAACCGGGCGCCAGCTCCGGCACAGCAGGTTTCGGCGTGGTCAGGCGACAATCCATGCGGCGGCGCAGCGTGAGCAAACGGCGGCGCGGTGAAACCATTGACCGTGCGCCGGCGTACGTGCGCCGGATTCCAACTTGTTTACCCCACAGGAGTTCCTAGATGCAGCTCAGCAAACACCCGATCCGCTCCCTCATGGCGGCTGCGATCGCACTGGCCGCGCTGCCGGCCATGGCAGGCGAAAATCCGTACTCCAAGGCGGTGTTCTTCGGTGACAGCCTCACCGACGCCGGCTACTTCCGCCCGCTGCTGCCCGAGGCCACGCAGGGGCTCTCCGGCCAGTTCACCACCAACCCGGGCTGGGTGTGGTCGCAGCAGGTCGCCAATTACTACGGCCTCAACAAGGACCCCAACGGCAACGGCCAGAACGGCGACAACTACGCTGTCGGCGGCGCCCGCGTGTCGGTCGAAGGCAGCGGTGCCCTCGGCGCGATCCCGTCTCTGAAGTCGCAGGCGGCCCGCTACCTGGCGGCAAACGGTGGCAAGGCTGACCGTAACGCCCTGTATACCGTCTGGGGTGGCGCAAACGACCTGTTTGCCGCCGCCGGCGCTGCCGGTGCGGGTGCGCCGCCGGCCCAGGTGCAGGGCATCATCGGTGCGGCGGTCACCGACCAGATCGCGCTGGTCGGTGCCCTGAAGCAGGCCGGTGCCCAGTACGTGCTGGTGCCGAACCTGCCGGACGTGGGCATCACCCCGCAGTTCCGCGGCCCCAATGCAGCGGCTGCCACCGCCATGTCGGTCGGCTACAACAAGGCGCTGTATGGCGGCCTGAAGCAGGCGGGCATCGAGTTCATTCCGCTCGATACCTTCAGCATCCTGCGTGAAGTGACCGCCAACCCGGGCATGTACGGCTTCACCAACGTCACCGGCACCGCCTGCAAGATCAACCCGGCCAACACCACGGGCAGCATCATCGGCTGCAACCCGACCACCTACGTCAGCCCCGATGCGTACCAGACCTATCTGTTCGCCGATGGCGTGCATCCCACCGTTACCGGTCACCAGCTGCTGGGCCAGTACGCCGTCTCGGTGCTGGAGGCTCCGCGCCTGCAGCAGGTGCTGAGCCACTCGGCACAGACCGTCGGCCGTTCGCGTGCCGACCAGGTCAGCAACCACCTCGGCGCCCGTCCGGCCGATGGCCTGTCGTGGTGGGGTGGCGTGCGCGGTGACCTGCAGCGCTATGACCACGCCGACCTGTACGACGGCGTGGCGCCGGCCGGCCTGTTCGGTGTCGACTGGGCACGCAACGGCGTGGTGGTCGGCGGCTTCGCCGGCTTCGGTCGCATGAGTGCCGACTTCGGCAACAGCCGTGGCGACTTCACCCAGAAGGACACCACCGCCGGCCTGTTCGCTGCCTGGTATGGCGACCGCGTCTGGGTCAACGGCCAGGTCAGCTACACCTGGTTGTCGTATGACGTGAACCGCAAGGTCCAGCTGGGCCCGGCTACCCGCGAACACGGTGGCTCGCCGGACGGCAGCAACCTGACCGCTGCACTGAATGCCGGTTACGAGTTCGGCACCGAAGGTGGCTTCCGCCACGGCCCGATCGCTGCGGTGATCTGGCAGAAGGTCAAGATCGACGGTTACAGCGAAAGCGCTGCTGCGGGCACGCTGGCCACCGCGCTGGGCTACGACCGCCAGAACGTCGACTCGACCGTCGGCCGCATCGGCTGGCAGGCCCGCTTCGATGGCGGCACCGTCAAGCCGTACGTGCAGGTGACCTACGACCACGAGTTCGAGGACACCAAGCAGGCCAGCGCGTGGCTGCAGACCCTGCCGGAACTGGGCAGCTACCGCGTGCGGGGCCTGGACTTCGACAAGAACTACGCCACTGCCGTACTGGGTGCGCGCATGGACCTGTTCGGCCTGCAGGGCAACGTTGGCCTGAGCACCACGGCCGCGCAGAAGCGTGCCCGTGACGCGACGATCTTCGCCACCGTGGGTGGCAGCTTCTGATGAATGCAACATCCCGGGCACCGCAAGGTGCCTGGGATGCCTGCACGGCAGCGCCGGGCCATGCCCGGCGGGTGCGGCGGCCACCATTGCGCAACACCGGCCGCTCCGCATAGACTTTCACCCGCAATGCGGGCGTAGCTCAATGGTAGAGCTGTAGCTTCCCAAGCTACTGACGTGGGTTCGATTCCCATCGCCCGCTCCACTTCGACTTTCCAGGGTCTTCCGCCGAACGCCAGGGAACGTCGTAAGTCATTGTCAGGATTGAGGATTTTCACCCAATATCGATCCACTGACATCCAGCGAAATCCACTCACAGCCGGTTCCAACTGGTACGTTGAGTGGTACATTGGCAATGCGGAGGTTCCCAAAACCGTATTGTTGCTGGAGGAGCCGGGGTTCCGTCGGGAACATGGCATCCAACTCGTTTCGCAGGAGTTGGGCTCATGCTTTCAGACCTCCAGGTTCGACAGGCCAAGGTGACCGGCAAGGCGTATTCGCTTGTCGATTTCGACGGTCTCTACTTCCATATCTCAGCCACCGGCTTCAAGGCCTGGCACTTCCGCTTCACTTGGGGCGGCAAGCGCGAGCGCATGTCCTTCGGCGGCTATCCCGCGCTTTCCCTGAAAGATGCCCGTCATCTGCGCGACGAGGCCCGGGCCATGCTGGCCAAGGACATCAACCCGCATTCGGAACGCAAGCGCAAACGCCACGTGATTGTCCTGGCGGGCGAGCACACCTTCCAGGCCATCTACGACAAATGGCTGGCCCACCGCAGCCTCTCTCTGGAAAATGAGGGCCGCCAGAGCACGCCCAAACAGATCGGGCGCGTCTTCGCCAAGGATGTGTTTCCCGTATTGCGCCACCTGACCGTCTACGACGTCACTCGCGCCCACCTGCTGGACATCATCGGCAGAGTGGAAAAACGTGGCTCGCTGTCGGTCGCCGAGAAGCTGCGCACCTGGTTCAGCCAGCTATTCACCTACGCCTCGGTGGTGGTGCCCAACATGGGCGACAACCCGGCCAAGGATTTGGATGTGGTGGCGATGCCGCTGCCGCCGGTGGAGAACAACCCCTTTTTGCGCATGCCCGAACTGCCGGCCATGCTGCAGACGTTGCGCAAGTACAGCGGCCGCCTGAATACGCAACTGGGTCTACGTCTGCTGCTGCTCACGGGCGTGCGCACCGGTGAATTGCGCTACGCCACGCCCGATCAGTTCGATCTGGAGCGCGGTCTGTGGATCATCCCGGTTGTCAGGCTCAAGCAACGCAAGCAGCTCACCAAGAAGAAGCGCCAGCGTTTCGCCGACATCCCGCCGTACATCGTGCCACTGTCGTTGCAGGCACAAGAAGTCGTTCGTCATCTGCTGGGAAATCTGAAGCCAGCGCAGGTCTATCTCATCCCCGGTGATTGGTGCCTGAAAAAACCTCTCAGCGAGAACACGCTCAATGGCGCGCTCAAGCGCATGGGCTATGAAGATCAGCTCACTGGGCACGGCGTTCGCGCCACCGTATCGACCGCGCTCAATGAATTGGGCTATCCGCCCAAGTGGGTAGACGCCCAACTCTCGCATGCCGATCCGGATCGGATCAGCGCGACCTACAACCACGCCGAGTACGTCGAGCAGCGCCGCGTCATGATGCAAGACTGGGCCGACCGCCTGGACTTGTTCGAGCAGAATCAGCTCGAAGTTGCCAGCACGCACCTGACCATCACGCTGCAGGGTCTGCCCACGATTGCCGGACAGGCGGCAGCGCAGCCGCCCGCCCTGAATCCAAACGCCCCTCAGTTGATCGTTGCGCCTGCACCGGATGCGCCAGCGGTTCCAGCTTCCGTCTATCGACTTTCGGCGGTGCATCTGCCCGAGTACGCGCGACCCACGCTGTCAGAGGTGCAGCGCGAGCGCTTGCAATTGCTGGAGATGTTCGAGGCATCCCACAACCTGTCGGTGGCCGACTACGCCAAGCTGGTTGGCAAGTCCCGCCGCTGGATCACTTACGAGATTCAGGCTGGCAATCTCCTGTCGATCCATCTGGGTCACCGTGGACAGCGCGTCCCGGACTGGCAACTCGACCCCATCAAACGCAAGCTGATTCAGGCTGTCCTGAAGCTGGTGCCGCGCGGCATCGACACCTGGCACATCTATCACGCACTGCTGCGGCCATACGATGCCCTGGGCAAGTGTCCAGTCATCGAGGCAGTCGATCCGACCAACCTGCATCTTGCAGCTCGACTGGTCGCCGCACATGCCATAGAAACCGATGAGCTTGCAGAGCAATCGGAAGTATCTCCGGTGCTGGCCAGGCAGACTGTAGAGCGCCTGGTAAAAACGGCAATGTTGGTTGATACGCCCGAAGATCTGGTCGCCCGTTGAGCTGAGGCCGGACGGCAGCCCGTCCGGTCAAGGTCCAAGCAGGGAACCAATAGGTCGATCGTTGCATGACCACCCGCCAACTCGCGATTTCCAAGTATTGGCAGGCAGTGTTTAGCGTCGAATCTGCGCTTGGCAGTCACCATAGGCGACTTCTCTGTGATGCTATCTCGCTATATCAGTATCCTGATCGGATATGACGCCAGCGGATTTCCGCAGCCAATCCCAAGCCCCGATCAATAGATTCCGACCGCTCGCAGCTTTTTCAAACCGCTGCCGTATCAGACCATACCGATACGGTTTTGCGTGAACCGCCACTTCTCACGATCCTGATAGCGCAAGCGTCACTGTCGAGCCGCGACGGACGCTCGCTTTTCTTGTGCTCAATGGATTTTTGTACATCGAGCACACAACGCCTACTCGTTGCGCGAACTGATCAGAAGTAATCAAAAGCGGGCGTCATCACTCGCGTCTTGCGCGGACAACAGGCCGACCATGGGGACGGCTGCAAAAGCAGTCGGCCCTGTAGTTCTTCTCCTGGAAGGAGACGGAGCATGCACGAGAACAAAAATGATGCACCAACATCAAAGGTGTTCTACCGCCCGCTCGAAGCGTCCATCCGCTGGGCCGGACTGCTGCGATACGAGCAGGTGATTCTGGCTTCGGTCTCGTCGCCGATGAATCTGCCGCAGTCGCTGGACTGCCCACGTTTGGGCGAACTGCGGCTGTACACCGACCGCATCTATGACGGCATCCTCAACGGGGAACTGCCCTTCGGGCAGCACGGCATCACGACGCGCGACACCACGTTGATCGAATCGCCTGATCTGACGGTGCGCCATGTCGATCTGAAGTGCTGGATGCGCCAGCACTACCCCGAGCAGCGGCCCGGCTTTCTCTTCTCCCGCAGCGAGCGCATCACCCATCCCTTCATCTCTCTGGAAACAGGGCAAGCCATGCTGGTCGAACGCCAGGCTTTGAAATCCGTCCTGGAACAGACCAAACGTCAGCTTCGCGAGTTGCAGGACAAGCATGACGCGCTGCTCAAGCAGCCCACGGTGATTCCGGCATGCGCGCAGTGTCCGATCAGTGATCGAGCCGAGGCCACCTACCTGAACATCGTTGGCGGCCTGTTGGAGCTGATGCTCGGCCAGTCGCCATCGGGCACGCCGTACTCCAGCTTCAAGACGCAGGAGGCCGTGGTCAGCGCGCTGGTCGCCCATCACAGCGGCGCCATGGGCATCGCGGAGCGGACATTGAACGGTAAGTTTGCCACCGCCAGGCGCCGGCTGCGTAGCGCCTCCCGCTGAGATTTGCCAGCTTGTATGTGCAGTCGCGGAGATTGCATTTGCAATGTCTTTTCGCAGCCGTGTCTATTGAATAGAGGTCACGCCAACAAACGCCGCTGAGCGTTCAGGAGTGACTGCCATGTCGCAAACATCTGTACTGCAGCCAAACGAGCGCCGCATCCTGCGCTTGGAAGAAGTCGAAGCGAAATCAGGTTTCAAGCGCGCCCACATCTACAACCTGATGAAGAAACGCCAGTTCCCGCAGGCCCTGCGTCTGGGCGTGCGCGCCGTGGGCTGGGACTCCATCGAAATCGATCAGTGGATCGACGAGCGCGTCAACAACCGGGCCTGACCCGTTCTCCCGCGGACTTTTCATCTTGACACGGAGAACGCCATGCAGGTCGTATCCATCATTTCAACCAAAGGTGGGGTCGGCAAGACTACCACCGCTGCGAACCTCGGCGGTCTCGCTGCGGACGCCGGACTGCGCGTGCTGCTGCTCGACCTCGATGTGCAGCCCACCTTGTCCTCATACTATGAGCTGGCTCACCGCGCGCCGGGCGGTATCTATGAATTGCTGGCCTTCAACGAGCGCGACCTCGACCAGCTTGTGTCCCGCACGATCATCGCGGGCCTGGACTTGGTGCTCTCCAACGACCACCGAGGCGAACTGAACACTTTGCTGCTGCACGCGCCGGACGGGCGCTTGCGGCTGCGGCATCTGCTTCCGGCGCTCAATCCCCTCTACGACCTGGTGCTGATCGACACCCAGGGCGCGCGCTCGGTGCTGCTGGAGATGGCGGTGCTGGCCTCCGACCTCGCACTGTCACCCGTGACCCCGGAAATTCTCGCCGCCCGCGAGCTGCGGCGCGGCACCATGCAGTTGCTGGAGGACATTGCACCGTACCGGCAGCTGGGCATCGCGCCGCCGCCGCTGCATCTGCTCATCAACCGCGTCCATCCGGTGTCCGCCAACGCCCGCCTGATCCAGCAGGCGCTGCGCGATCTGTTCCAGGACCATGCTGACATCCGTGTGTTGGCTACCGACGTGCCGGCCATTGAGGCTTATCCGCGTGCTGCTACGCGCGGCCTGCCGGTGCATCGGGTCGAGTACCGCCAGCCAGTGGGCAGAGTCGCTCCCGCCGCGCTCGCCACCATGCGCGATCTTGCCGGCGAATTGCTCCCGCAGTGGCAGGATCGATTTGCCGCAGTGTCCGGCCGTCCGCCACAGCCTCTTGATACCAGGAGGCCCCATGGCCAACGCACATGAACTGGCCCGAGGTCACAGCCGGCTGCGCGCCCTGATCGAGTTCGCCGTGGGCGAAGGCTGGCACGTCAAGCGCACGGCGGGCGGTCACCTCAAGTTCACCAAGTCAGGCTGCGCCGCGATCTACACCAGTTCGACGGCCAGCGATCACCGGGCAGCCCTCAACGCCCGTGCGCAGATCCGTCGCGCCGAGCGCGAGACCCGATCCCAAGCGCAGGGGGGCGGCCATGACTGAGATCACTTCCCAGCAGATGGCCGGCAAACTGCTTGCGTCCGGGTTCGAGCGCAGCGGCCCGTCAGCAACGACCTTGAGCGACCCGATCGCCGACACGCCCATGGTCGTGACGCTCGACCAATTGCGCCCCTACGACCACGACCCGCGCAAGAAGCGCAATCCGGTGTACGAGGAAATCAAGGCATCCATCCGCGAGCGTGGTCTGGACGCGGCTCCGGCCATCACCCGGCGGCCCGGCGACGATCACTACATCATCCGTAATGGCGGCAACACGCGACTGGCAATCCTGCGCGAACTCTGGTCGGAGACCAAGGACGAACGATTTTTTCGGGTCTCATGCCTGTTCCGCCCGTGGCCCGAGCGTGGCGAGATCGTCGCGCTCACCGGGCATCTTGCGGAAAACGAACTGCGCGGTGGCCTCACCTTCATCGAGCGGGCTTTGGGCGTCGAGAAAGCGCGCGAATTCTACGAACTGGAAAGCGGCTCCACCCTGAGCCAGTCCGAGCTGGCCCGCCGCCTGGCCGCCGACGGATACCCCGTGCAGCAGTCGCACATCAGCCGGATGGCCGACGCAGTACGCTACCTGCTGCCCGCAATCCCGACCGTGCTCTACGCCGGCCTGGGGCGTCACCAGGTCGAGCGGTTGTCGGTCATGCGCAAGGCCTGCGAGCGCACCTGGGCGCATTACGCCAAAGGCCGCTCACTGGTTCAGGACTTCGACGAGTTCTTTCAGGAAGTGCTGTCGCAATTCGATGTCCAGGCCGACGAGTTCTCTGCGCAGCGCATACAGGACGAGCTGATCGGCCAGATGACCGAATTGCTGGGTGTTGATTACGACGTGCTCGCTCTGGACATGACCGAATCCGAGAGCCGCCAGCGCGCCTTGGTCAGCGAGCCGACGCCGCCCTCGACGCCGCCTGCCCTGCCAGAGCCAGAGGCCATTGCGCGCCCACCTGCCGATACTGCGCCACCTGCTGCGAGGCCGACGGCAACTCCCTCGACGGGCGAGAGCGACGCGGAAGCCAGTCATTCGGACGCGGTCAGCCCGGCGACAGATGGCGACCGGCTTCAGGAGCACATCGTCTCGCCGGCGCCGACAACGGAACGGCTTGAGTCCATCCAGCGCATGGTCGCCGACCAGTTGGGCGATGCACTGCCGCACGACTTCTCGGCGAATGTCTTGCAGTCCATCCCGGTGCAGGCTGGTGGGCTCTATCCGATCTCGGATGTCTGGTACATCGCCCCCGGCCTGGACACACCCGAGCACCTGCGCATCCACGTCGCGCAGTTTGCCCGCGAGATTGCGGGCGAGGCACACCTGGGCGAGTGCATCGATGACCGTCCAGAAGGCATCGGCTTCGCCTGCCGTGCCCATACCTCAAGCCTGGCGCCAAAGGGCCGTGCCGTCCATGCGCTGTTGGCTTGCCTGGCCGGTCAGCAGCCCGCCGACGTCGGTCTGGACAACGGGCAACTCGTCATCGACCTGCCGGCGCTGCTGCACGGCCAGGGCGACGTAACCCGACGATTGAGCGACACCGCGCTGGTCAAGCTGTTCCGCCTGCTGCGACTGGCCCGCCGCCTGCTCGATCTCGAAGCCGGCGCTGCGGACTCTGGAACCTAAGCGAGGGAGGCCAGCATGTCCACAGCACACCCGCTCAACCAGGCTGTCATCGCCCAGGCCCTCTATGACCTGCGCAATGGGCAACTGCGCCGCTGCAAACTGATGGGGTTTGGCGAGGCAGAGCTGGACGCCCTCAAGCATCCTGCGCTGATCAGCGTGCTGGCCAACGCCAACGTCTCCTGGTGCTCAGTGACGGTCAACCGCGAAGTGCTGCGGCGGCTGCTCCAGCAGGCGCAGGACGTGGAGAAGGAAATCGCCACGGTCGATCGCATGCTCAGGCTGGGCGCGAGCACGGAGATGGTCAGCAAGTTCTATGGCTTGACGCATCAGGAAGTAGCGCTTCGCCGTGAAATCCTCGGTCTGCCCAAGCGCAAGGGCCGGCACCCCGTGCTGGACGAGGAGCAGGACACGGAGCTGTGGCGGCAATGGAAGGCCGTGACCAACAGCAGAACCGTCGATCTCGAAGATGACACTTCCATCCTCGATGCCGCCATGGACTTGGCCGAAGGAATGTCGCTGCCTCTGTCGGTGGTCTGGGCCTCGATCAAGAGCTGGGTCGATCAGGGATTGGCGTGAGTCATGGCCGTGGACGACACCGCACCACGAGCCCTACGCCAAGGCCCCATCGCACTGGCAGAACTGTTCGATGCTGCGCTGAAAGACCTTGCGCCCAAGCCCGCCCCCAGCGCACCTGCGTCTACACCTGCACAGTCGCCCACGCCCACCTCCGGCGATGCTTTCCTGTTCAGTGGCAACCGGCACGAGACGGTGCCACGCAAGTTGTTCCTCGACCGCCGCCTGACGCCGCTGGAACGAAACGCCTGGCAAGTGTTCCGACTGATGCTCAACGACGATGGCGTGACCGCATTTCCCACCTACGAGCAGTTGCGCCCCTGGCTAGCGTCCATGCCCTGCGCAGGCCAGGCCTCGCATGAAACCGTGGCACGGGCGCTGACACTGATGCGCCTGACCCGCTGGCTGAGCCTGGTTCGGCGACGGCGCGACCCCAAGACCGGCCGCATCCTCGGCAATCTGTACGTGCTGCACGACGAACCCCTGACACCGTTCGAGGCCATGCAGCTCGACCCGGACTACCTGCAACTCGTCAGCCAGGCGCTCGGCCATTCTGCCAAGGCCGTGCAGATCGTGGGCCTGCACACGCTCAAGGAAATCGGCGAAGACCCATTACTGGCCGGACGCACCCTCCCGTCACGGTTGCAGGTGATGGCCGAACGTCTCGCCAACCAGAACCCCACGGCCTGCGAAAGTTATCCACAGGAAGACGCCATTCACGATTCCGAAGAAGGGGCTCCGAGCCTTCTTCGGAATCGTGAACGACCCGCTACGGATTCCGAAGCAGGGCTGAAACCCGCGCCAGACGTCTCTCTTCGGAATCCGAAGCAGGCCCGTACAGTACGTAGTAGTTGTATTAATGAAATACGTACTACTGCGCAGGCGCGCGCGCTGGGCGATCTGCAATGGCCCAAGCGCTTTGCACAACTGAAGGCGGAACAGCAGGCGGGTGCCAAGGTGGCATTGCAGCAAGTTGATCCCTCGCTGAGGCAGGACGTGCTGGACGAATGGGCCGCGCGTTGTAGCAACCCCGGCATCCGCAATCCCGCAGGGTATCTGTTCGGCATCATCCAGCGGGCCATCCACGGTGAGTTCAATGCCTGGGCAAAGAAAGACCCGCCACCGGCACCCACTCAACCAAACGAACGGCCACCACCCGCACCGCCGACCCAAACGCAGGGTAAGCCGGTGCCACCAGAAGTCGCCAGGCAGCACATCGAGCGGCTGCGAAATCTGCTCGCCAGCAAGTGAGCAGGCCGGCAAGGCGGTGAAGTGGACGCCCATGGATGCCAGTAGAGCTATCCCCTGGGGATAGTTCCACCGTTGGGGCGGATGCCGTGCAGTCGCAGGCCTCGCCTCGAACATCTGCCGCAGCATCGGCCTTGTCCGTCCTGATCCTGACGTGCAGCGTTCGCTGGCGCTCCTTGGAGCTATCCCCTGGGGATAGCTCGCGCCGCAGGCGGCCACCACGCGCTGAACCGGGGTCTGGCAGGTTTCGGTTTGTTGACTGACGGCCTTCCGCTTCCTGCCGAAGCTGACCGCTCCTTTCCCCACAACGAGCGGACACCATGGCAACCAATGAATCTCTGCAACTGAATCTCGGCTCCCTGCGCAGCGCGATGTCGCTGACGCTTCACACCCACCACGCTTCGCGCATCTGGCATGGCCGTGCCGCCGCCGAGGGGCGACCGGGCATCGTCGGCCTGAACGGCTACATCGCCCAAATGAACAAGATGCGGCGCGGTTCGGAGCAGGACGACCCGTACTCGGATTGGTGGATGCTGCGCATCGAGGTCAAGCTCGACCAGACCAAGACCACGCTGCAAGCGCTGCGCGAGCAGGTGGATCAGGCGCTGGCAAGCGTACCGCCGGCACTCAGCCTGGGCGAGAACCTCAACGTGCAACCCGTCAAGTTGCCGCTGTTCGTCAATGCGCAGCTCGGCTTTGCCGCCGTCTATCTGCTGGCCGACTACGACGACATCGCCCGCAAACTGATCCTCGCCCATCACACGGCGCTCATCGACCGCAGCACCTTGGAGCGCTGGCTCAACGAGGGCGCCCATGCACTGCGCAGCCTGTTCTCGCTGGCCCAGCAATACCGCTATTCGGGCTGTACGCGCGACGACTTCGTGTCAAAGAACGCCGCAGCACGGGCGGCGCTGGAGAAATTCGGCGAACTGCCGCAGGACGTGCTGGAAGGCACGCACCGCTCGAAGTTCGCGCCGCCCATCGTGCGCCGTGGCCTGCAACAGCGTGTCGAGAGTCCTGCTGCAGCGCCTGCCCCCAACGACGAGGCCGCCACCGGCGCGGTGCCCGAGGTCGGCGTCGGCGAGATCAAGGGCGAGCAGGCATGAGCGATCCGAACCGCGAACCCCGCTACTTCCAGGGCCTGCAACAGGCTGCCTTCGTGAAGCTGGAACACGCGGCCTCTCTAAAAGGCCTTTTAAAGCCTTTTAAGGGTAAGGGGGATCTTGAGGCCTGGGCCAGCCAGTGCTTCGCCATGCGCGACGAGTTGATTGGCTTGGCTCAGCGGCAGGTGCTGCAACAGGCAGTCGGGCATCCCTTCCACCTGCTGCCCGTGGAGTTGGCCCAACAAACCACTGGCGCAGGAACGGCGTTTTTGCGCTGGCGCAAGCACGACCGCTCAGCCATGGGCGTAGCCCTGTGGCAGGAATTGATGGCGAGCACCGGCACGCCGGTCAACTTACTGGCCGAGCTGCACGCGATCGAGCTTCAGCGCATCACGCTGAACATGCAGATCAGCCTGTTGCACACCCTGGGCAGGCAGGCCCAGGAATGCGCCAGCAAGGCGGCTGTGGCGGAAGACGCCTACCTGCGCCGGCTCAAGTCCATCCCACCTGGAATGCGTGATCGGTGATGGCACCGGACACCCCAGCACACACCCGACGCCGACGCGGCACGGGTATTTCAACCACCATGGAGATTGCAACATGAGCACGCACTTTTGGGGCGAAGGCAACATTGGCTCCCCGCCCGAATACCGGGAGTTCCCCAACGGCAACGACGAGCCGCGGCGCTTGCTGCGGCTGAACGTGTATTTCGACAACCCCGTTCCCACCAAAGGCGGCGACTTCGAGGATCGCGGCGGCTTCTGGGCGCCCGTGGAAATCTGGCACCGCGACGCCGCGCACTGGAAAAGCCTCTACCAGAAAGGCATGCGCATCCTGGTCGTCGGCCGCATGGAGCGCGAGCCCTGGACGGACAACGAAGATCAGCCGCGCGAAACCTGGCAGATCAACGCGCGCAGCGTCGGCATCCTGCCGTTTCGCATCGAGTCCGTGACCCTCAGCCCGAAGCCGCAGGATGCGGAGGCAAAGCCCCAGGCCGCCCAGGAACCGGCTGCGCCAAAAGAGCCGCGGCGTAGGAAGTGACCCGGCATGGGTCGGCCACTGTTCGCCGCTCCATGCACCCGCGAGCTATCCCCAGGGGATAGCTCCATCTACGTCCACCGGATTCCACGTGCTCCCGAAAATCGCGGCTCCCGGCCCGCACACCCCGGCTGCATACCATCTCCGCCCCAGCCATTCCATCCCGTGAAAGTGGTCGCCACCGCTTGCGACTTGTTTGCTGTTGCCCCTGGTGGGGACCGGCATCCTCGATTCCAGCAACTCAATGAACCACGGAAATCGGATGGACGGATATGCGGCTGTTCTTGTGCGAGAAGCCCTCCCAGGGCAAGGATATTGGTCGGATTCTCGGCGCGACACAGCGCGGTGAAGGCTGCCTCAACGGCTCCGGCGTCACGATTACCTGGTGCATCGGCCATCTCGTAGAAGCGGCAGCACCCGAGGTCTATGACGCGGCGCTCAAGCGCTGGTCGCTGGAGCAGTTGCCCATCATTCCCCAGCAGTGGCGGGTCGAGGTCAAACCCAAGACCGCCACGCAATTCAAGGTCGTCAAGGCGCTTCTGGCGAAGGCGACCCATCTCGTCATCGCCACCGATGCCGACCGCGAGGGCGAGCTGATCGCCCGCGAGATCATCGACCTGTGCGGCTACCGTGGCCCCATCGAGCGCTTGTGGCTGTCGGCGCTCAACGATGCGTCGATCCGCACTGCGCTCGGCAAGCTGCGACCATCATCCGATACGCTGCCGATGTACTACTCGGCGCTGGCGCGTTCGCGGGCAGACTGGCTCGTCGGCATGAACCTCAGCCGTCTGTTCACGCTGCTCGGGCGGCAGGCGGGCTACGACGGCGTGCTGTCGGTCGGACGTGTCCAGACCCCGACCCTGAAGCTGGTCGTTGATCGCGACCGCGAAATCGCGGCTTTCAAGTCGGCGCCGTTCTGGGCCATCGACGTGTCTTTGTCCACAGAGGGTCAGGCTTTCTCCGCGCAGTGGGTTGCGCCCGACGGCTGCACCGACGACGCCGGTCGTTGCCTGCAACAGCCGGTCGCCCAGCAGGCGGCGCAGCAGATTCGCGCTGCGGGCAGCGCCCAGGTGGTGTCGGTCGAGACCGAGCGCGTGCGCGAAGGCCCGCCCCTGCTGTTCGACCTGGGGACGCTTCAGGAGGTCTGTTCCAGGCAGCTCGGGCTGGACGTACAGGAGACATTGCAGATAGCCCAGGCCCTGTACGAGACGCACAAGGCCACAACCTACCCGCGCTCGGACTCCGGCTACCTGCCCGAAAGCATGTTCGCCGAGGTGCCCACCGTCCTGGACAGCCTGCTCAAGACCGACCCGTCGCTGCGCCCGATCATGGGTCAGCTCGACCGCACCCAGCGTTCGCGTGCATGGAACGACGGCAAGGTCACAGCGCACCACGGCATCATCCCGACGCTCGAACCGGCGAATCTTTCCGTCATGAGCGAGAAGGAACGGGCCGTGTACCGGCTAATCCGGGCGCATTACCTGGCCCAGTTCCTCCCTCACCACGAGTTCGACCGCACCGTGGCCGAGCTTTCCTGCGGCCAGCAGAAGCTGGTGGCTACGGGCAAGCAGGTCGTCGTCAAGGGCTGGCGCCTGGTGCTGGACGAGCCCGAACGTGAAGGCAGCGCTGATGAGGACGCCGACGCCTCTGCACGCAGCCAGGTGCTACCCGCGTTGCGCGAAGCGATGGCATGTCAGATCGCTGGGGCCGACATCAAGGCACTCAAAACGATGCCACCCAAGCCCTATACGCAGGGCGAACTGGTCAAGGCGATGAAGGGTGTTGCGCGTTTCGTGACCGACCCGCGCCTGAAGCAGAAGCTGAAGGACACGACGGGCATCGGCACCGAGGCGACGCGGGCCAACATCATCAGCGGGTTGATCACTCGCGGCTACATCGTGAAAAAGGGACGCTCCATCCGTGCATCGGATGCGGCGTTCACGCTGATCGATGCCGTGCCTGCGGCGATTGCTGACCCCGGCACCACCGCCGTGTGGGAACAGGCACTCGACATGATCGAGGCTGGTCAGCTCACGCTGGACGTGTTCATTGGCAAGCAGGCCGCCTGGATTTCGCAGTTGATCGCGCAGTACGGCAGCATGTCCCTGTCCATCAAGCTTGCCCATGGACCAGCATGCCCGCAGTGCGGCGCATCGACGCGCCAACGCACCGGCAAGAGCGGTCCATTCTGGTCGTGCAGTCGCTACCCCGACTGCAAAGGCACGCTGCCGGTCGAATCTGGTCCGCCCAAGCGTGGCGCTTCGCGCTCGCGTAGCAGCGGCCGCAAAGGCGCCTAACCGACTCCGTTTCCCGTGGGCCGCACCCTGTTTCAAAGGCGTGGCCCGTGTCCCGCACGCCCCTGCGGGTCGCCCAGCGCGCAACGCCTTCTTGTCCGTGTGCGCGTCCCGTCGAGCCGTCCCCGGCTGCGGGACCTGAAGGTAGTTTTTCCGCGAACCGCCTCCCGCGTGTTCTGCTGGTCTGTGTTTCTCCCGCCCACTGCGAAGTGGTCCCCCGATGGCTTGCCTGGCAGCGCGAGCCACCCGGAGACCCTTTGTGGTCAGCGGTATTCAGTGCCGGTGCCCACCGGCGCAAAAACGGGCTCCCTTTGTGCGCGGATGTGCGCCAGACGATGCCGGCCCCAGCCACGACATGGGCCGGGTGTGATTGCTGATGAGCAGACGGTTCGAGCGACGACCGGGCCTGCAACAGCCCACGGGTGGTTATTTCCTCCCGAGCCGAAGGTCAGCGAGCCTTCGGCTCCTTTGTCTCGTCGATCAACGTTCCGATCCAAGGGCCGGCCACAGCAACAGGAAACCGACGCATGCAACAACCGGAGAAAGTACGAGCCGCGTTCGAGCGCGACCTTGGCAACAAGGTGCTGTTCATCAAGGACGGCAAGCTGCTGTTTATCGATGGCATCAACCTCAAGGCCATCGCCGACCGTAAGGCGTATTTCGCTTCGCTGCGTGCGCGGCAAACGCAACCCATTGTGGTCCTGGCCGAACTGGGACAGGACGAGGCATTCGCCCTGTGGAAGCAGTATGTCCTGGGCGACAAGACCGAGTGAGCCAACGCACCCACGCCCCCCCTGACAGCCCGCACTCGATGCGGGTTTTCTGTCTCCGCGCCATCAATCCGGGCTGGGCCGATTGCCGTTTTCCAACTGACGCAGCGAGGCTCCCGGACGAAGCTGCCCGCATGTTCGCTGATTCGTCAGCACATGCCAGCAGCCATGGGTTCCAGGCTGCCGTGGGTTCTTCCCGCGTAACCCGCCAGTCCGTATCGCATCAAGTCTGCGGACGCGCGTCCCCGTGACGCCGATGCTTTTTATCCACCACGTGCGGGAGCTGCCATCCCGTGAGGGACAAGGCCTCGCTTTTCCAAGGAGCCTACCCATGTCCCACAAAGCCTCTTTCGGCCAGTTGGCCTTGACCTATTGCGGCAAGTTCCTGCCGCTCGAAGTCCTGCAAAGCGCCGCCGGCCACTACATCGGCACGCGCGATACCGAAGGTCCCGTTTCGCGGGAATCGCACGAGTACTTCCGCAGCCATGCGGCGGCTCAACGTGCCCTCGAAAGAGGCGGCTGGTCCCAGCTCGCCATTCCCTGATCCAACTGGAGGAATCACGCCATGAATCAACTGCTGCCGCAGGAAGTCGTCGATCAGATCATGCGGGAAGAGCAGCATTTCGCTGCCGCGCCCCAAGCCTTCTTCGAGGCATGGAAGCGTGGTGCCGAGATCGCTGGCCCCGAATGGTTCGGCGACGGCACCCGTGAAGGTCTGAACCAGGCCAAGAGCAAGTGGGATCTGCGTCCCAACATGCTGCTGCTCAATGATGCCCTCGGCGTCCTGAGCAGCGGCGAACGCATGTTCCTGTCCGCCATGGTCAGCTTCTACAACGCGCGCGAGGGCGGTGCCATGCTCAAGCGCTGCCACTTCGACGGGCTGTCGGACTTCGACGGCCTCGATCTGCAACGCCGCAAGGTCATCGCCGACTTGATGGTGAACTACAGCGGCTGGTGAGCCCGTTTCGGGCACACCCCCGTCTTTTCGTTCCCCACGAGGGACATGCGTCCACACGGCCATGTCCCTCGATTTCCTTTCCGTAGCCCAGCGTAAAGCGGCTGAATCAAAGCCAACGATCAGCGCCGACTGACGCATTTTCCCTTTTCAACCCACTGGGTCCAATTCCCGGTGGCGGGAATTGGCTCCATTATTCAATCTGGAGCGTTCCCATGTCTCAGAATCCCAATCCCTTTGTTCGCGGCTACTGGAACTTGAAAATCGTCCGCACGCTGTCCATCAGCTACGAGGACGGAAGCCCGCATGTCTGGCGAAATATCCACCCGAGCCAGCAACATCTTTCCGACCAGGAACTGATTTCATCTTCCTGCATCGTCACCAGCGATTTCGCGGTGGTCACGAACGGCTCTGAACCTATAAGCGCCGAGGTGCTGGCCGAATGCGATGCCGATGAGGGCGTTAACGGCGAAGGCGTGATCGGTGCCGTGGTCTATGCCATTCATGGCGAGGACTTCGACGATCGCCTGATCCACGTCGGTGACAGCTATTCGGTCGAGGCCGCGCGGGAAATCGTGCAGCGCCTGAGTTTCGAGACCGGCTACTACAGCCGCTGCTGGGAAATCAGCAGCGCGCACATCAGCCAGGAAACCGGCCAGTACCTCGCCAATCTGGCGGACCTCGCCACGCCGGAGGCCTTTTTGTTCATCGCCTTTCGGGTTCCGTACAGCCCGGCGATCGGCGTCAAGCTGATCTCAACGCCCTGGACGGACCAGAACCTGGAGCACGCCGATGGCATCACCGCCGAGCAGCTTCGGCAGGAGCACCGCAGCAAGGGCATGCCAGACGACCTGGCGAACATCCTGGAACTGGCTGGCCAGGCCGATGTGCGCATCCTCATCCTCGACGCCGACGCGCCCGTGTTGCCGGGCTTGCCGCTGGCCGAGTCCTAGCAAACACACCACGAGCCCACCTTCCTCTTTGCCCTCCATGCCAGCCCGTCTCCTTTCTAGGAGCCGGGCTGGTCCAATTTCATAGGAGCACTTTATGTTCCCCGACCTCATCTCGCCCGCACGCGACTTCGAGCATCAGCTTGGAGCCTGCGTCAACGCCATGGGCCAGGACGACGCCATCGGCCAGATCCTGGTATTCGAGCGCTTGAGTGGCACGCTGCACATGCGCCATATCGCCAGCGCCGATCTGGCCGACACCGACATTGACGACTACGAAATGGTCGTTTTCGACGGTGGCAACACCGGCGGCGACACGTGGAAGCACGTGTTCTTTCCACGTCAGCGCGAACACTACTTCGTGTACCAAGCCTGACCACCCAGCCCCTTTCGAGGGGCCTTTTCTTGTCCCGGCGCAGGAAAGCGGGTGCGGCGCGGTGCGGTTTGCTGAGCGCAGGCCGCTCACTCAAGGGCCATCCTTACCCCATGTTCGTCGGCGTTGCCGACACATGCCCAGGCAGCCAAGACCTTCAAGGCTGCAAGCGCGGGAAACCGTGCTGGTTGTTTCTTCCTACGGACGCATCGCGCCCATTCACCCACAAGGGACCTCTCCCTTGCGGGCGGGAATCCCTTGTTCTTCCTCAAGGAGATTCACATGGATCGCTCTCTCATCAAGACCCTGATGCCTTCGCTGGTCGCAGGCCATGTGCCGCGCAACGTGCGATCGTTCAAGTACCGCGTGTTCGATGATCAACCACAGTCCTCGACACTGGGCTTCGTCATTGATCCCCAGCCCTTCGACGGCAAGGTGGTAGCAGCCAGCAAAGACGCCATCGTCGTCAAGCTCAAGCCCAGCGAGTTCGCGGTACTCGATCCCAACCTGGTGACCACCGTTCCCAGCGAGGGCACCAAGGTGCATGTCCAACCCTATGCCCGTCGCCGTTTCGACGGCCTGCGTGCGGACACGCCAGAAGAGCGCACCGAGATGATGTCCGACGGCACTCCCTACACCGTCAAGACACACATCCTCGGCTCCGCGCCGGCCAAGCTGCCCATTCCCGAGCCGCAGTGCATGGAACTGGGTCAGCTCATCGAGCAGTTGGAGGAAATGCCGGCGCCCGACAGGTTCCGGCGCATCACCCACATGCTGGTCGATGCGGGCGCCCACGACTTCACCTGGGTCGATCCGAAGCCGTCCAGGATCATCGAAACGCCCCCGGCGATCAGTTTCACGGTTTCGACCGCGAAGTTCGCCGGCCAGGTGACGATCCTCTACCAGCGCGGCAGCGATACCTATGCGGTGGAGCTGCGCCGCGACGGCGAGTTGGTCGATCGGCACGACGAGGTGTACTTCGACATGCTCGGCGAAGTGCTGGAGCGGCTCATCGACGACGGACGCTGGCGTCTGATCGATGTGAGCGTGATCGGCGCGGAGACGTCCCGACGGCGCCGCGCTGTACCTGCGTGACACCACGAAAAAAACCAGGCGACATGCCCCCACAGGCTCTCCCTCCATTCGGAAGGAGGGCCTTTTTTCTGCCTGGGAGATTCATCAAAGGGAATCGCCCGGATGCCGATTGATGGCTGCCTCGCGCGCGAGGCGAGGCCATGCTGAGCCCATGCCTGCTGACGTTGTCAGCGACATGCCAGGCAACCATCGGTCTTCGAGGTTGCGGCGCAGCTCCCACTGCGTGACCGAGCCAGCTCGCACCGCATCCATCCGCGAGCGGCCACCAGTCTCTGGTGGTGGATGCTTTCGCCTTATCAACCCATCGCGGGGTTACGCACCTTTCCCCGCAGCGTGGGACTGGCGTGTCTCCGCTTCATCCCTATGGAGATTCACCATGAGCACCACGTCCAACGAGAAATCGTATTTCGACCTCCACACCTCGGGCATCGGTTACATCCAGCGTGTCCGTGAAGTGCCTGTTCGGGGCGGCCGCCGTGCGCAGCCTTTTCTGGCATGCACCATCGCCGCGCTGGTCGGTTCCGCAAAGGACCCCAGCTATCGCTATTTCGATGTCAAGGTCTCGGGTGCCGAGGCCAAGAAGCTGGTCGAGCGCTGCATCGGCGTTGACGATCCCAAGCAGCGCCCGCTGGTGCGCTTTCGCCTCGGCGACCTGTGGGGCGATGCGTACATCCGCGACAAGGGCGAGCAGAAAGGCCAAGCCGCCGCGTCCCTCAAGGCGCGACTGCTCAAGGCCGAGCCACTTGACCGAGCCGAACTGGCTTCGATCAGGCATCACGAGCTGATCACCCGCGGCATCGGCTACCTCAGCCGTCCGAAGGACGTCACGCCCAAAGATGGCGACCCGTTCCTCTCTTGCACCGTCGCCGCGCTGGCCGGGCCTGTCGATGAACCGGAGTATCGGTACTTCGACACCATCGTTACCACCCCTGAAGCCGAGCATCTGGTTCGCCGGTGCGTGCAGGCCATCGAAGGGGACTGCAAGGTGCTGATCGCCTTCCGTCTCAACGACATGAAGATCGATCCGTACATCCGCACCAAGGGTGAACGCGCTGGGGAACCGGCCGCAAGCCTGGAATCGACGCTGATCCACATCGGCCTGATCAAGATCGACGGCACCAAGGTCTATCCGACGAGCCCCGCGCAAGCCGAGACGCCGCCAGCCCAGGACGCATCCGCGTCCGAAGCCGAGGACGCCGGCCCCGCTGCCGATCAGCCTGCCGAGCCCGCCGAGCGCGAGCCCGAAGGTGAAGTCGAGAAGCAGGAGCCGGCATTGGCTGATTCGTTCTGATCGGCAAGGCCCTCGCGGGCCTTGTCGTTTTCCCAATCGCTAAGGAGAACCATCATGGCAGCCACATCGGCATCCGATAAATCGGTTTCGCCCATTGTCGTCCCCGGCCAACTCACGCTGCGCACCATTCGCGGCAAGAACGGCCCCTTCACCGTCGGTCGCCTCGCCACGCACCTCGGTACGTTCGAGGTCAAGGACCCGGAGCTGGAGCAATACCCCGAAGGCAAGTACGACGGGGAGTTCATCATCAGGTACATCTTCCCGAAGTCCTACCCGGTCGGTGGTGGCATGCGTTTCGAAATCCGCGCCAGTCTGGACGGAATGACGCTCTACGACATCGACAAACTGAGCCGTGACGAGGCACGCAGCTTCGCCACTCAGGACCTCGATCCACTTGATGAAGAGCTGGGCGAACAGCCTGCGGTAACGCCGGCCAAACCAGCCAAACCAGCCAAAACGTCCAGGCCCGCCAAGCCCGCACCTGTGCAGGCATCCGCAGACCCGCTGGTCGATACCACCCCCTTTGGTGTGGATGCGCCGACGCCCGCTACGGCGACTGCCTCCGGCAGTACCGAAGAGGGCGATGCCGCGCTGTTCGGCCTGCTGTGGCCGCTGGATGAGTCCGTGAAACTGGATTCGACCATCGACCGCCGCACCCTGCGCGCGCAGATCGCTCGCTTGAGCGAACTGGGTTATGCGCTGGACTTCAAGACGCAAGAGTGGAGCCGCCAGGCCGAACTGCAACCCGCGTAGTACGGAACGCTGCATCTGCGGTGTTCCTCACCCACCCGCCGGGGGCCTTCCCCTCGGGGGAAGCCTCCGGCTTCATTTCTCCCGGAGGCCTCTCATGGGCTGGTATTTCTCCCCCCAATCGCGGTCTGAACTGATCGCGGAACTGATCACACCGCAAGAGACCGAGCGCACCAGCGTGAAGGTCATCGCCCACGCACTGCGTGGCAACGTCCTCTGGTCTGTTACGCAAGTGACGGCCAAAGCCGACGGCGTACATCGTGATCTCGCGCCAGGTCAGTCCCTGCGCTATATCCGCTGCGATCTGCTGCAACGCAGCGGCGGCCAGTGGGGCTACAAGCCGCTGGACGAATCCATGCACCCGTACTACTACTCGTGCCCGCTGTCCTATCTGGATCTCGCACCGGAGCAATCCGCCGACTGGCGTGCAGGCGTTCGCGCCTACCACGCGCAGAGGCGCATACCCAAAGCAGCCCCGGCTACGACGCTGACGGCCTGAGCCAGGGCGTTTGCCCTACCACCCCAAGGGGCAGCACTTGCCCCAGCGGCGCTGCTGTTCCCGCTTATCCGAGGACACCACTATGCCCGCAAACCCTTCTTCCACCACGCTGTATCGCATCGACGAATGCCCGGACGTGATGGCCGACGCTTGCGTCGGCGATGACCAGGGCAATCTGATCTTCCTGTCGATCTGGGCGCGGGACACCGCCGTCCAGCAGTTCCTTGCTCGCCTGACCCTCGGGCGTGACGAGCAAGGCCTGGAGCAGTTCCACGTCATCACCGACCAGGGCGGCAGCGTCCCGGTGTTCGTCGGCAACGTCGATCGCCTGGAAAAGCGCATGACCCGCGCCTACCGGCGAACGCTGTTCGGTTCGCTGTCCAACGTGTGGCTGTTCGATCGGCGCTGCGTCAAGCCCGACAAGGCCAACGCCAGCGCACTGGCATTGCTGCCCCGCGATAGCGACCACCGGCTTGACCGCCTGTGGACGTTGGTGCAGGACACCTGCCCACTGCCATTGCTCGACCACTGGCGCGAAACCGTGCTGGAACTGCTGCAAAGCCGCGAGATGCTGACCCGCCTGCCGTTCGCCCTCGGGCCTTTGGTGGGCCATCGGCTCGCCATCGACGTGCCGGCGCTGACCCAGGCGCTCGGCTCGCTGATCCGCAGTGACGTGCTCACCGCCTATCCCTATCCGGCCAAGATTTGGACGCCGGAAACGGTAGCGGCTTGACCCACCTGCGCAGGCACGCCAAGGCGTGCCTGCGCCAATCATCCCCGCCAACCAGGAGACTTCCATGGCTCTCATGTTCCCGCGGCTCGCCCGCAATTTCGTGAAAAACGGGTACTTCCCGACCGACGAACCCACGCTCGAAAGAGCGCTCAACGCATTGATGCCCAGTAACTCTGAATCCAATGGGCCGATGTGCATCCTCGATCCCTGCGCCGGCGAAGGCGTGGCAATCGCTGAAGCGGCTCATGCCCTGGGGCGCGAGCATGCCAAGGCGTTCGCCGTCGAGTTCGACGCAGAGCGGGCGCGCCATGCCCGTGGTCTGGTCGATCACTGTCTGCACGCGGACCTGATGGACACGATGATCTCCAAGCAGTCCTTCGGTCTGCTCTGGCTCAATCCGCCGTATGGCGACCTGTCCAAGGACGTCAACGGCAACATTGGCTATCAAGGTCAGGGCCGAGCCCGCCTCGAAAAGCTGTTCTACCAGCGCACGCTGCCCCTGTTGCAGTACGGCGGCGTGCTGGTCTTCATCGTCCCCGGCTACGTGCTCGATGCCGAGCTGGTCGGCTGGCTGACACGCCACTACACCGACCTGCGGATCTATCGAGCGGTGGAAACGCAGTTTAAGCAGGTGGTGATCTTCGGGCGACGGGTGCGTCAGCGTGAGCAGACACCCGATGCCGTCAAGGCCGTGCGCAGTCTGTTGCTGCAGATTGGGCTTGGCGAAATCGAAGCCGAGGAGCTGCCGAGCGAATGGCCGTTCCTGCCGTACATCGTCCCCGCCAGCCCGGCGGAGCCGGGGCATTTCTTCCGCGTGACGATGGAGCCGGAGCAGTTCGCCGATGAGGTTGGCAGACTGCAAGGCCTCTGGCCGTCGCGGGATACGCAGTTGGGGGCCGCGCAGCAGACGCTACGTCCACCGGCGCGGGCCTTGTCCCACTGGCATCTCGCCCTGGCTCTGGCCGCAGGCGCGATCTCGGGAGTCGTGCAATCCAAGACGGGGCGCGTGCTCGTCGTCAAAGGTGACACCCACAAGGACAAGACGCTCCAGCGGGAATTCACCGAGCGCGAAGACGGCTCGATCGCCGAGACGCGCATCCTCACCGACAAGTTTGTTCCCGTCATCCGCGCGTGGGACATGACGCCTGATTCCCCGACACGGGGCGAGGTGTTGACCATTCGCTGATTGTTTTTCACCGCCGACGGTTCGCCGTCGATTTTTCCACCTACCGGGGTCCAGTCGCCCCGATGGGGTGCCGTGGCCCCTCCATATCCAGGAGCCTTCCATGGCAGCCCAAGCACTTTCCATCAGCCAAACACCGAGCCTGCGCTTCTCGCCAGGCCAGGTGGTCATGACCTGCGGCGTCGATGACCTGGTCCGACAGGGCCGGCTCAACCCGACTCCCTACCTGCGTCGCCACCTCGGCGGCGATTGGGGCGACCTCGACGACAGCGACAGGCGGCAGAACGATGCCGCGCTGAAGTCCGGCGAGGATCGTCTGTTTTCTTCTTACGAGGTCACACCCGGCCTGAAGATTTGGATCATCACCGAATGGGATCGCAGCGTCACCACGCTGTTGCTGCCCAACGAGTACTGACCGCGAGTTGTCACCGCAGGCCAAGGAGTGCCTGTACTGTCCAACCACCGACGGTTCGCCGTCTCTCTTCCCACCACGGGGCATGTCATCGCCCCGCTGGGGTGGTGCATGCCCCATTCTTTTTATGGAGCATCACCATGCCCGTTGATCTCGACACCACCGCCAGCAATGCAGCGCCCGTACCGGGCGAACTGCTCGAAGCGGAATCATCCCCTCTGACCCTGAGCCTTCAGGATTTTGTCGGCGAGTTCGGCGACGAACTGCTTGATTCTCTCAACCGCGCCAACCCGCCGGTCTATACCGGCCAAGCGCAAGCACAGCGGCAACTCGTCGTTGCCAGCCTCAAGCGCAAGCTGTTCCAGGCCCAGGCCGACGTTGTCCATGCTGCCGCCGAGCTGCTGGTCGATCAAGGCGAACGCGCTGCGATCGTCAATGGCGAAATGGGCTGCGGCAAAACGACCGTCGGCATCGCCACGGCCGCGGTGCTCAACGCCGAAGGCTACCGCCGCACGCTGGTACTTTCGCCTCCCCACCTGGTCTACAAGTGGCGGCGCGAGATCCAGGAGACGGTGGCCGGCGCCAAGGTCTGGGTGCTCAATGGCCCGGATACGCTGGTCAAGCTCATCAAGCTGCGCGAGCAGTTGGGTGTGCAGCCCACGGGCCAGGAGTTTTTCGTCCTGGGGCGCGTGCGGATGCGGATGGGGTTCCACTGGAAGCCGGTCTTCACCCAGCGGCGCACCCGCCACGGCGACGTGGCAGCATGCCCGAACTGCGGCACGGTCATTACGGACCTCGACGGCGAACCGGTCAACCCGATCTCGCTCGAAGCCGAGGAGTCCCGCAGGAAGTGCAGCCACTGCGCCGCGCCCCTGTGGACGCTGATCCGCCCGCGTAGTCTGTCCGGCAGTGACCAGTCCTCTGTCGTCCTCAAAGCCTTGAAGCGCATCCCGACCATCGGGGAAGTCACCGCGCAGAAGTTGATGCAGAAGTTTGGTGACGGCTTCCTGGCCTCGATGCTGGGTGACAACATCCACGAGTTCATCAACCTGATGGACGGCAATGGCGAGCTGGTGTTTTCCGACCGTCAGGCCACGCGCATGGAACGTGCGATGGCCAACATGGAGTTTGGCTTTGGCGAGGGCGGCTACCAACCGTCCGAGTTCATCAAACGCTACCTGCCGCAAGGCACGTTCGACCTGCTCATCGCCGACGAGGCGCACGAGTACAAGAACGGTGGCAGTGCCCAGGGCCAGGCCATGGGCGTGCTGGCGGCGAAGGCTCGCAAGACCTTGCTGCTGACCGGCACGCTGATGGGCGGCTACGGCGATGATCTGTTCTACCTGCTGTTCCGGGCACTGCCAGGGCGGATGATCGAAGACGGCTACCGCCCGACCACGAGCGGCAGCATGACCTCGGCTGCGATGGCGTTCATGCGCGATCACGGCGTCCTCAAGGACATCTACTCCGAGAGCGCCGGCACGGCGCACAAGACGGCCAAGGGCACCAAGGTATCGGTGCGCACGGTCAAGGCTCCCGGCTTCGGCCCGAAAGGGGTCTTGCGTTGCATCCTGCCGTTCACCATATTTCTCAAGCTCAAGGACATCGGTGGCAACGTCCTGCCACCGTATGACGAGGAGTTTCGTGAAGTCCAGATGGACGTGGCGCAAGCTGCGGCCTACCGCGATTTGGCGGGTCGGCTGACCGCAGAGCTGAAACAGGCTCTGGCGCGACGCGATACGACCTTGCTGGGGGTGGTGCTCAACGTGCTGCTGGCCTGGCCGGATTGCTGCTTCCGGTCGGAGACCGTGGTGCATCCACGCACGCGCAACACCTTGGCGTTTGTCCCGGCTCAGTTCAATGAGTTCGAGATCAGCCCCAAGGAGCGTGAGCTGATCGAGATCTGCAGGCAGGAGAAGACACAGGGCCGCAAGGTTCTGGCCTACACGGTCTATACCGGCACGCGCGATACCACGTCGCGCCTGAAGGGGCTGCTGGAGCAGGAAGGCTTCAAGGTGGCGGTGCTGCGCGCAAGCGTGGATGCCAGCCGCAGAGAAGACTGGATCGCCGAGCAACTGGACCGTGGCATCGACGTGCTCGTCACCAATCCCGAGCTGGTCAAGACGGGGCTGGACCTGCTGGAGTTCCCGACGATTGTGTTCATGCAAAGTGGCTACAACGTGTACTCGCTCCAACAGGCAGCACGCCGCTCCTGGCGCATCGGGCAGAAGCAACCCGTGCGCGTGATCTACCTCGGCTATGCCGGTTCCTCGCAGATGACCTGCCTGGAACTGATGGCCAAGAAGATCATGGTCTCGCAGTCCACCTCGGGCGATGTGCCCGAATCGGGGCTGGATGTCCTGAACCAGGACGGTGATTCCGTCGAAGTGGCGCTGGCCCGGCAATTGGTCACCGCCTGATTTCCACGCCACAAGCCGGCCTAGCGCCGCCGGCTTTCTGTTCTTCCCACCTTGCAGCCCCGTCCGCGTTCTTCGTGGGCGGGGCTGCGTTTTTCTCTCATTCCAAAGTGTTCCCGTGAAGGCCGAGCGCTTGCCCAAGGCAGCAAACCGGGCACCACCCAGTTCGCATTCCTGGCTGACCGCACGGCATCGCGCCGCCAATGTATCGGCATCGCAACAGAAGAGCCGATGCCATGCCCGCCATCCATGTATCCCGGCGTCTGGTCGGCGCTGGTCTCCTGGCCGCTGCCCTGGCCAGCGGCTGCGCCACCACGACCGCGCCACTGGCACCAGACGCCATAGAGGAAATCGCCTCCGTTCCCCAACCCGAGGCACCCGAGTTCATTCCCGTCGTGCGCTATGGCCGCTACACGCTGGTTGAGCTGGCACCCTCGGCAGCGCAGCGTGACTTGCTGTTGCAGACCATCGATGTGTCCATGCCGGAGGATGCCCGTGCCACGGTGGGCGATGGCCTGCGGCATGTGCTCAAACGCAGTGGTTACCAGCTTTGCGAGATGGCCCACGCCGTGACCGAGTTGTATGCGCTGCCGCTGCCGGCGGCGCACCTGCATCTTGGCCCCATGACCTTGCGCGATGCGCTGCTTACCCTGGCTGGCCCGGCCTGGGAACTGCACGCGAATGACCGGGCACGGCAGATTTGCTTTGAGCAGGCTGGAGGCAGTGCGACCGCCGAGCACGAACACGAACCGCCTGCTGCCGAGGCGGTGCAGACGTTTCCGCTGATGCCTTCGGTTTCGGGAGGCCAGCCATGAATGCCGCGCAGTCTCCCCGTCGCCCGATCACCGCCATGATGTTGCAGAGCCTGATGTGGCTCTGGCTGATCGGCCTCAGCGTTTTCGTCGCTCTCGGCTACCAGGCGGTGAACGAGCAGGTCGACCAGGAGCTGCTTAATTCCCGCCTGCAACGTCTCGAAGCGCAGGCGGTAGGTCTGGCCGAGGCCATTGAGGCCATCCAGCAGCGTCCAACCGTCGCAACGGCGGCAGACCTTAAAGACACCCGCGAACTCCTGGAAGCACGCGCTGCCCAGGTCGAGACAACGCTGAGCGGCTATGCCGCTGCTGACGACCTTCAGGCGCTGCGCACGGAGGTCGAGCAAATCAAGACGCGCCAGACCGTTGCGCGCACCGCAGCACCCGCTCAGCCGCGCACACCGCGCAGGCCTAACGCCAAGCCGGAACCGCTGCCACTGCCGTTCCGCATCGTCGGCGCCGAACTTCGCGCCGGCCAGCGCAGCCTGTCCGTCGCGCCGAGCAGCGGGGACTTCACGCCCGACCAGCTTGAGGTACTGCTGCCCGGCGATTCGCTCGGCCCATGGCGCTTTCAGGCGGTCGAGGGCAACTCCGCCGTGTTTCAGGCCGGCGACCAGACCCGTCGCGTGGCGATCCCTTGAGCTGAGGACATGACATGAAGCCTGCCATTATCCTTTCCGCGCTTCTGCTGGTGTCTGCCCAGTTGTCCGCTTGGGCGCAGCAACCGACCACGGCCCCCGCCGGCAATGCCCAGAGCCAGGAGCGTCCGCTGGTCACTCGCGCCTTGGACGACCGGGTGGCAAGCGACTGGGGCTTGCAACCGCAGGAGTGGGCGCGCTATCGCGAACTGATGGATGGGCCGCTGGGTATCTACTCACCCAACCTGGACCCGCTGTCCGCCCTGGGCATCGAGGCGCGCACCGACGAGGAACGGCTCCGCTACGCAGAGCTGCAGGTACAGATCGAGGCACGCCGTGTCGAGAAGCTGCTCGCCTACCAGCGTGCCTACGACGAGGCCTGGCAGCGCCTGAATCCCGGCATGCAGCGGGTGAACCTGCCTGACGACAAGCCCGACACCGGCACAAGCGCCAATCCCTTGCGCGGTTCAGGCCGCACGGCAGTGTTCATCAAGGACGGCTGCGCGGCCTGCGGGCAGCTCGTGCAGCGCCTGCAATCCTCTGGTACCGAGTTCGACCTGTACATGGTCGGCAGCCGCCAGGACGACACACGTATCCGCGACTGGGCCAAGCGGGCGAACGTCGATCCGGCGCGCGTGCGCAGCGGTGGCATCACGCTCAACCATGATGGCGGGCGGTGGCTGTCGCTGAGCTTGCCCGGAGACCTTCCTGCGGTCGTGCGCGAGGTGAACGGTCAATGGCAGCGCCAGCCATAGTGGCCACCTCCGTTTCGCAGTGCTTGCGCGCACTGGTGATCGCGGCGGGCCTGTGCGCCTGCGCCGCCCATGCCCAGGAGCTTCCGCCACCGGCTTACCAGCTTGCCGCACAGCGCGCAGGCATCCCCTCGACGGTGCTCTACGCCGTAGCCTTGCAAGAGAGCGGCATCCGACGCAATGGACGCATCGTCCCGTGGCCGTGGTCGCTCAACGTCGCTGGCCAGTCGCGTCGTTACGCAACACGCGCCGACGCCTGCGCCGGTTTGCAGCAGGCGATGCGCGCCACGCCGCACACGCGCATCGACGCGGGCCTTGGCCAGATCAACCTCGGCTACCACCAACAGCGCTACGCCAGCGCGTGCGACCTGCTCGACCCGTACCGCAATCTTTCCATCGCCGCTGAAATCCTGAAAGAGCAGCACACCACTGGCGAGGACTGGTTGCTGGCAATCGGTCGCTACCACCGTCCTGCGGGCGGAGAACCTGCCGCCCGTTACAGGCGGAGCGTGTCGCGCCACCTTGCCCGTGTGCAGGGCACGCACCCAACCACCGCGGCCCTCGCTGCGCGCCAGGAGACATCCCCATGACGAACCTCCCTCTGAGCAACTTCACGCTGAAGGGTCTGCTCGTGCTGCTGGCGGCTCTGCCGCTGGCCTCGCGTGCCGGCGAGCCGCTGATCGTGGTCGAAGACCGTGGCGGCGCGTCGGCGCTGCCGTACTACGAGGCTCTGAACCTTCAGCCGCGCGCCGATGCGCCGGCCCGACCGCCCATCCCAATGCTCCCGGTGCCCGCCACGCCCATGGACGAGGCCGCGATGTTGCCGGTGCGCAGTGCCAAGCTCACACCTGGCACCGTCGCGCGGCGGGTGATAGAGGCGCCGGGCCTGCGGCCCTTTGTGGTCATCGGCGACGACGAGGCGTCCCGCGCCTGGCTTCGTCGTCAGGCGGCCTCGCTGCGCCAGCGCGGCGCGGTGGGCCTGGTGGTTAACGTCGAGACCGTGCAGGGCCTGGCACGGCTGCGCGCCCTGGTGCCGGGCGTAGCCCTCGCGCCTGTGGCCGGTGACGACCTGGCCGAGCGCCTGGCTCTGCGACATTACCCGGTGCTGATCACAGCCACCGGCATCGAGCAATGAAGCCATGTCGGGGAAACAGCCGGTCGAGGTTTTGCTGCGCCCAGCGGTGGAGTTCTATACCGTCGCGGCGTGTGCAGGCGCCGCGTTTCTGTCCCTGGTGGCCCCGTGGTCGCTCGCGCTGAGTCCGGCCATGGGCGTCGGCAGTGCGCTGGCGTTCTGCGCCTACGGTGCCATCCGCTACCGCGATGCCCGCGTCATCCTGCGCTACCGGCGCAACATTCGCCGCTTGCCGCGCTACGTGATGACCAGCAAGGACGTACCGGTCAGCCAGCAGCGTCTGTTCGTGGGGCGCGGGTTTCTGTGGGAGCAGAAACACACCCATCGGCTCATGCAGACGTACCGACCGGAATTTCGCCGCTACGTCGAGTTGACGCCGGCCTACCGGCTGGCGCGCAGGCTGGAGGAACGGCTGGAGTTCGCGCCGTTCCCGCTGTCTCGGCTGCCCGCGCTCACGGGCTGGGATGTGTCTTTCAACCCGGTGCGCCCGCTGCCGCCTGTGGGCGGCCTGCCGCGCCTGCACGGCATCGAACCCGATGAGGTGGACGTCAGCCTGCCGCTGGGTGAGCGCGTCGGGCATTCGCTGGTGCTGGGCACCACGCGCGTGGGCAAGACGCGGTTGGCCGAGTTGTTTGTGACCCAGGACATTCGGCGCAAGAACGCCGACGGCGAGCACGAGGTCGTCATCGTCATAGACCCCAAGGGCGATGCCGATCTTTTGAAGCGGGTGTACGTCGAGGCCAAACGCGCGGGTCGTGAGGGTGAGTTCTATGTCTTCCATTTGGGCTGGCCCGACATTTCCGCGCGCTACAACGCTGTGGGCCGCTTTGGGCGCATCAGCGAGGTGGCCACCCGTGTTGCAGGGCAGCTCTCCGGGGAAGGCAACAGCGCGGCATTTCGCGAGTTTGCGTGGCGCTTCGTCAATATCATCGCCCGCGCCCTGGTGGAACTGGGCCAGCGCCCGGACTACATGCTGATCCAGCGCCACGTCATCAACATCGACGCGCTGTTCATCGAGTACGCCCAGCACTACTTCGCCAAGACCGAGCCCAAGGCCTGGGAGGTGATCGTCCAGATCGAGGCCAAGCTCAACGAGAAGAACATCCCGCGCAACATGATTGGGCGCGAGAAGCGCGTGGTGGCGCTGGAGCAGTACCTCTCCCAGGCCCGTAACTATGACCCGGTGCTCGACGGCCTGCGCTCGGCGGTTCGCTACGACAAGACGTATTTCGACAAGATCGTCGCATCGCTGCTGCCGCTGCTGGAGAAACTCACCAGCGGGAAGATTTCCCAGCTTCTGGCGCCGAACTATTCCGACCTGGCCGACCCCCGCCCGATCTTCGATTGGATGCAGGTCATCCGAAAGCGCGCCGTCGTCTATGTGGGCCTGGACGCGCTATCCGATGCCGAGGTCGCCGCAGCGGTCGGCAACTCGATGTTCAGCGATCTCGTTTCGGTGGCAGGCCATATCTACAAGCACGGGATCGATGACGGCCTGCCGGGCGCATCGGCTGGCACGCGCGTGCCGATCAACGTCCACGCGGATGAATTCAATGAACTCATGGGTGACGAGTTCGTGCCGCTGATCAACAAAGGCGGCGGCGCCGGTCTGCAAGTCACCGCGTACACCCAGACCCTTTCGGACATCGAGGCTCGCATCGGCAACCGCGCGAAGGCCGGTCAGGTGATCGGCAACTTCAACAACCTGTTCATGCTGCGCGTGCGCGAGACGGCCACCGCTGAACTGCTGACCCGGCAATTGCCGAAGGTCGAGGTCTATACGACCACCATCGTCTCCGGCGCGACCGACAGCTCCGACATCCGCGGGGCGACGGATTTCACCAGCAACACGCAGGACCGCATCAGCATGTCCAGCGTGCCGATGATCGAGCCGTCGCACGTCGTCGCCTTACCCAAGGGTCAGTGTTTCGCGTTGTTGCAGGGCGGCCAGCTTTGGAAGGTTCGCATGCCGCTGCCGGCACCGGACCCCGATGAGGTCATGCCGCAGGATCTGCAACAACTCGCGGGCTACATGCGCCAGAGCTACAGTGAGGCCACGCAGTGGTGGGAGTTCACCAGTTCCCCGGTCTTGCAGGACACGGCCTTGCCCGATGACCTGCTCGATGAGGTGGCCACCGCCGACGCTCCTGCCTCCGGCACGGGCGATATGGCCAGAGACGAGGCCGCACCATGAGCGATGCCGCCGGCACCACACGAAGGGAGCAAGGCCGCCGCCAGGGTCTGGTCATCGGCACGATCACGCTGCCTTTTCGGCTGCTTGGGGTACTGATCGGCTCGCTGCTGTTCTCCATCGTCATGGAGTGCGTGGGCATGCACTTGTTCTGGAAGGATCAAAGCTGGCGGCACTCCCAGCAGATGCTGCAGTACGAGCTGGGGCACCTGTCTAGCCATTTCACGCGCAGCGTGATCGTGCAGGAGCCGGGGCGCACAGCGCACGAGTTGGTAGATACCGGCTACGAATGGGTGTTCGTGCGTTCGGGGCTGCTGGAGCGCATGAGCCAGACCGCCGAGCGCGCCCGTGCGTCGAGCCAGGGCCAGACGCGCAACTTCCGCTATTTCATCAGCCAAGTCTATGTTTGGACCGAGAGCTACCTGATTGCGGCAGCGTTCACGACGCTGACCTTTCTCGTGCGTCTGTTGGTCCTGGTGCTCACCCTGCCACTGATCTTCACGGCGGCATTCGTAGGTCTGATCGATGGCCTGGTGCGCCGTGACGTGCGGCGCTTCGGCGCGGGCCGGGAATCCGGCTTCATCTACCACCGCGCAAAGGCGAGCCTGATGCCGCTGGCCGTGCTGCCTTGGGTGACGTACCTGGCGCTGCCGGTATCGGTGCATCCGCTGCTGATCCTGCTGCCGAGCACCGCCTTGCTTGGACTGGGTATATCCCTGACTGCGGGGAGCTTCAAAAAGTACCTCTAGCTATATTGTGCTGAACGCCCCGTCATCATCTGGACCACCATAACGCTGTAGTCGCACTGCGCACTCAATCAATACGATCCGTGCGAGGTAGGCTGCATACTGCCGCTCTGCCGCGAATGATTCCAGTCTGTCGTAGTGCGTGCCATGCAGTATCTGCGATCGACCATGGTCATAGATGTCCTTGACCAATTGCTTCAGCGTGCGAGGACGGTTGCCTCGTATTACCTGCGTGTCGTCACTCGTTCCGGTCAGATGCACGACCATTTTACAGATACCGCCGTTCCTGCCGCCGCAGCTCAGTACATCCAGGCAGGTTCCGAGCTTCGCCAACGCTATAGCATCGCTTAACTCACGGTTTCCTTCGCCGAACCAATCCAGCGCAGTAGCCCATCGATTGGCAAGCTTGGGATGCGGGTGACTCGATGGATCAAGCAGCCCATCAAGGATCGCCGCGAATGCCGGAAGAATAGATGTCATGTCATCCAACGCTTGCCTTACTCGTTCAGGAGGTTGCGAAGGAATCCGCTTCCCGAGCGAGCTTCCAGGCAACCACAGAAACCCTTTGGTTTCGACCAGGCGATCGCTACCCGCAGGCGGTAGGCGCTCGTCTTGAAGCGCCTGTTGCAGGAAGCACTCGGGGGCTCCAAAGCCCAGAGAGATAGCGTCAAGCGCTGTCTTGCCAACCAATCTCGCCAGCTTGCGTGAGAATTCACGCTCATAGCCACGGACTGTTACCTTGACCAAGGCTGGACATCCGACTATCGCACTGTAGACGGCGTTGGCCAGCCCTTCGATGGAGGAGCCATCATTGGCCTTCTGCAAGGCATCCTTGAGAATTTCCTTCCAGCGGTGGTTCGCCTCTGGTTGGTTCAGATAGTGATCCTTTCCCTGCTGAGGGAAATCTACAGAATCTATCCAGTCCGACCTATTCAAGAATGTCACCGGGCCGAGGGAGAACGGAGACTTCCTCTCCATGCCCAGGGTCCAGGCAGGGAAATAGTGCGTGTGTTCGTTGGTGATGCTTGCGAGTCGTTCCTCGATAAGCAATTTCAGTTTGGGAAGCAGCCCGCCCTGATCGCATTCATCAAACCCCGAAAGCTCACCCGAGGCGTGCATATCGGCAACGGCTTGGCGGGCAATTTTCTGAAAGGCCTCGGGTTCGATCTTCACTGAGTTCAGAGTCCGATTCTGATGGAGGGTGCTGGAGAACTGCCCAAGCGCCTCTCTTGCCTTCTTGGTGAAGTACCGCTGCATACCGTTCTCAGCGGTGATGAAATCAGGAATGCCGGCCTCTTCGGACCATGGAGTGGCCCCCTTGTGCACGCGATCTAACTCATCCACCAGAGCTTTCAGCTCGGTCTTTAGCCCCATAAATTCCTCCTCGATCTACTTCTGACCGCAGGATAGCCCAGGCTGACACCAACAGCCTCGGCATCCATCAATCCGGTCATCCGCGGGTTCCTATTGTTTGCGGCCTAAAGCAGCCCTGATCTCCACGATCGAGCCATTGCTGATCACACAGGAATGGCGCGATGGTGGCTTCAACCTGGCTGCGTGCCGCGCATCGCGGCGTGCCCACTTTTCTCGTGACGGCCCTCCTGCTGGGCCAGTCCCCGATGGCGTTGGCCGAGCCCCCCGCGCAGCGTCAGGAATTGGTCGCGGCGCTGCGCCAGCTCGACGCGCTGGAGCGCACCGTCGCCGACAGCGCCGCGCATGCTCCCGTCCAGCCGGGCGAGCGCTACCACTTCGATTACCCGCGGCTGCTGGCTGACCTAGCGCGCGTGCGCGCCGGCATCCAGGCGCACCTCTCTCCTTCGCGTGCTCAGCCGCGCGACCCCGCCGAGCTGGCCGGCGACTACCGCACCGAGCGGGCCGTCGAGCCATCGCCGACGACCGCGGAGGCCAAGCCATGAACGGCGCCCAAGTCTCGGCATTTCAAGCCAACAGCGGCATCGCGCCTTCCGCGATGGCGACCGTCCTGGTCGGCGTCGTGTTCGCGGTCCTGCTCGTCTGGGGCGTCTGGGCCATCCGAACGGCTTACGTAGGGTGGTCCGAGAGCCGCCTCAACCAGCGCCAGTTCCTCGGCGTCTGCATCCGCTTCGTCGCGATGTACCTCGTCCTGAGTTTCTTCCTCCTCTCCTGACCTGAAAGGCCTGACCATGCAAAACCGCATCCTCACTTCCCGTTTTGTCCAGCGCACCACCGTGGCTCTGGGCGCCGCCGCGCTGCCGGCGCTGTCGTTCGCGCAAGGCCTGCCGCAGTTGGAGAACCCGACCCGGGGCGCCGGCAGCGGCATCATGGAGACGATCAGGAACTACGGCTACGACATCATCATGCTCGTGGCCCTGCTGGTTGTGGCGTCGATGTTCATTGGCGTGTGCTACCACGCCTACGGCACCTACGCGGAAATCCACACTGGTCGCAAAACCTGGGGCCAATTCGGCCTCACGGTCGCCATCGGCGCGGTGCTGCTCGTGATCGGCATTTGGCTGCTCACCGAAGCCACCGGCATCCTGTAAGGCGAGGCCGGTATGTCCGAGCAGCAGCACGTCCGTGCTGACGGGACGGTCACGTTCCTTCCGCACCGGCTCAACCGCCATCCCGTTGTCGTGCGCGGCCTCACCGCCGACGAGCTGTGGATCTGCTGCGGCCTGTCCGGTGCCGCCGGCCTGCTGGTCGGTGCGCCGCTGTCCTGGGTGTTCCGCACGATCGCGCTCGCGCCCACGTTCGTCGTGCTGGGCGTGGCCTTCGGCGTGTTCATCGGGGGCGGCATCCTGCGTCGCCTCAAGCGTGGGCGTCCCGACACCTGGCTGTATCGGCAACTCCAGTGGCGCATCGCCACGCGCTATCCGCTGGTGGCGGGCTGGGTGGGCGGCCATGTGCTGATCTCACGCTCCGGCTTCTGGACCACCCGAAGGTCTGCTGCAAGGGGGGCACGATGAGCCGCTTCAAGAACGAGATCACCCATCTGCAGGCGCACATCAAGACGCTTCGCCTGGGTGCTGGCGCGCTGGTCATCGTCGCCCTGGTGATGGGCGGCGGCTGGTGGAGCGCTCCGCGCGACCTGACCATCCACGTCCCGCCTGATCTGCGCTCCGGCAGTACCCGCAAGTGGTGGGAAGTGCCGCCCGAATCGGTCTATGCGTTCACGTTCTACGTGTTTCAGACCCTCCACCGTTGGCCCACGAATGGCGAAGAGGACTACGCACGCAACCTTCACACACTCTCGCCGTATCTCACGCCGTCCTGCCAGGCTTTCCTGCGAGCCGACTACGACTACCGCCGCAGCACGGGTGAGTTGCGCCAGCGCGTGCGCGGCATCTACGAAATCCCGGGCCGTGGCTACGGCGACGACCCTACGACGCGCGTGCGCGTGGTCTCCGACCGCGACTGGGTGGTGACACTGGACATCAGCGCCGACGAGTACTACGGCGCGGAACAGGTCAAGCGCGCCCTGGTGCGCTACCCCATCAAGGTCACGCGCGTGGACATCGATCCCGCCCGCAACCCGTTCGGCCTGGTACTCGACTGCTACGAAGGGGCGCCGCAGCGCATCGGCGCCCCGGAGCCGACGCGCCCGGCGCCCGGTGGTTTGGCTCCGCAAGCGCCCCAAGGAGAAACCCCATGAAGCATCCTGTACTCGCACTGCTGGGGCTGCTGGTCGTAGTCGCAGCACCTGTCGCCCATGCGGTGGAGATCCTGCGCTGGGAACGTCTGCCGCTGGCCGTGCCGTTGCGTGTCGGCCAGGAGCGCATCGTGTTCATCGACAGGAACGTCCGCGTGGGCGTGCCTGCCGGCGTGGGCGAACGTCTGCGCGTGCAGAGCGCGGGCGGTGCGGTGTACCTGCGCGCCAGTGCGCCGATCGAACCAACACGGCTGCAACTGCAGGACGCCGACACGGGCGCATTGATCCTGCTGGACATCGCCGCCGAGCCGGCCAAGGACGGCGAAGCCGAGCTGGAGCCGGTGCGCATCGTCGAGGGCAACAGCACCCCGGCGCGCTATGGCGATCAGCCGGAGGGTGCCGACGCGCCCCCGGCGCACACCCAGAATCAGGCAGGCGCGCGGACGGCGCGGCGCGAAACCCCGGTCTCGGTCGCGCTGACGCGCTTCGCCGCGCAGAACCTCTATGCGCCGCTGCGTACGGTCGAGGCGCTGCCGGGTGTCATGCGGGTCAATCTGCGCCGCGACATGGACCTGACCACGCTGATGCCGACGCTGCCGGTGCGCGCGGTCGCGCTCGCGTCGTGGCGGCTGGAAGACCAGTGGGTCACCGCCGTGCGTCTCACCAACGGCAGCAGCGGCTGGATCACCCTCGACCCGCGTGTGCTGCAAGGCGATTTCCTCACGGCCAGCTTCCAGCACGAGGCGCTGGGTCCACGCGGAACGCCCGAGGACACCACCGTTCTGTACCTGGTGACGCGCGGGCGTGGCCTCGCGCAGTCGCTGCTGCCCGCTATCCACCGCTTCGACCCGGCTGCGCATCTGCCGCAGCCGCAAATCGAGACACGGGACAACGAGGCCGCGGATGGCAAGGAGACTCGCCATGCGCAGTAACGGACTCCTGAAGTGGCTGATGATCCCCGTGGCCCTGTTGGTGCTGTTCGTCGCCATCCGGCTGTTCTCCGGTGGGAGCACGTCGACACAGCCCGCAGCCGATGCCGGCGCCCAGCTCACGCCCGAGGAGATGAAGGCGCTGGGCATCGAGGGCGATACCCCCCGCGATACCGTGGCGACCCTGGTGGCGCAGGTGAAGCAATTGCGCACCGAGCTTCAGACCACGCTCTTGGACAACAAGTCTCAGCGCGAAGAGAACCAGCGCCTGCGCCAGCGCGAGAACGCCATCGACCAGCGCATCAATTCGGCGCTGGAGACCGAGCGCTCCAACCTGCGCCGCGACCAGCAGCAGGCAGCCAGCGAGCGCCAGCAGACCGAGGGACTGCTCGCCGACCTGCAGCGGCGCCTGGAAGGCATCGGCGGGCGCGGCGGCGGCCACGCCGATCTACCCGTGGGCCTGGGGCTGCGTAACGGCGACGAGGCAGGCATGGAAGGCGGCGTGCGCTGGGTCGAGCCGGACGACGCGAAGCCCACTGATGGGCGTAACGGCAGTCGTGGCACGGGTGGCGGCATGAGCTTTCCGACGAGCTTCGGCCCCGCGCAGAGCACGCTGGAAACCACGGCACAAACCGTGGCGAACGCGGGCGCCCGCGCCGCAGGCGTCAAGAGCGCCAAGCCGGTCTATACGGTGCCGACCAACTCGACGCTGATGGGATCGGTGGCAATGACGGCGCTGATCGGCCGCGTGCCGATCGACGGTACGGTCAACGATCCGTATCCGTTCAAAGTCCTGGTCGGTCCCGACAACCTCACGGCAAACGGAATTGACATTCCCGACGTGGCGGGCGCCGTGTTTTCCGGCACGGCCTCGGGTGACTGGACGCTCTCTTGCGTGCGCGGCCAGGTGCGCAGCATCACCTTTGTGTTCCATGACGGGACCATTCGGACGATTCCCGAAGACCGCGAGGGCAACCAGCAGAACAACCAGCAGCGCGACGGCCTGGGCTGGATCAGCGACCCCTATGGCATTCCCTGCGTCAGCGGAGAGCGGCGCAGCAACGCCCAGCAGTACCTCGGCTCACAGGCGCTGATCACCGCGGCGGGTGCCGGCGTCGCCTCGCTCATCGACAGCGACAGCGGTCAGATGTCCTACGTGGGCGCCGATGGCTCCATCGGAAGCGTCGGCATCTCGGGCAACGAAGCCGTGGGCCGCATCCTGGCCGGCGGCGTTCGGGACATGGCCGATTGGGTGAACAAGTTGTACGGCCAGGCCTTCGCCGCCGTCTATGTCCAACCCGGCGCAAAGGTCGCCGTCCACCTCGAAAAGCCGCTCGCCATCGATTTCGATCCCGAAGGTCGCAAGGTCGATCACCGTGCAGGAGAAAGCCATGCTCTCGAACTTGAATAAGGGCCTGGCGCTGGCCCTTGCCGTCGCGGTGCTCGGCGGCTGCGCCACCAGCAAGGAAAAGCTGCTGCCCCACGGCGACAGCACGATGATGGACATCTGGCAGCAGAACGCCGGTGACGGCGGCGGTG
Source organism: Stenotrophomonas sp. 71799_Sma (assembly GCF_056482505.1). NCBI lineage: Bacteria > Pseudomonadati > Pseudomonadota > Gammaproteobacteria > Lysobacterales > Lysobacteraceae > Stenotrophomonas > Stenotrophomonas sp. 71799_Sma. Next base: position 3,854,052 of record NZ_CM151202.1, on the reverse strand, counting down.
GCGCCGGCCAGGTGGCACGCAGGCAATTGCTCGACGCGCGCCAGAGCCTGCGCCGGCCGCTGACCGAGATGGATGTACAGGCCGCGCCCGCCGAGCAGATGCGCTACACGCGCACAGCGCGCAACGAGGTCTATCGCCAGTTCCAGCGCCTGCCGAATCCCGACCTGGTGATGTACGTGTACCCGCACCTGGCAGGCACGGACCCGGTGCCCGTGCCGGGCTATACGACGGTTTTTCCCTTGTACCAGCGCGTGCAGTACGCCATGCCCGGCGAGCGCGTGGAGGACTACTGATGCGCTGGAAACTCCCCTGGCCGAAGCTGACTGCATCCGACGCAGACGATGACGAGCAGCCGGACGGCTGGCAGCGCCACGTCGAGGCCCTGCGTCAGGCCGGCATCCCCGAACCCGGCACGGCGGTCCATGGCCACAGGCCGGCGACCGTGGCCGACGAGCAGGCGCTGTACGACGTTGCGCCGTCGTTCGCGGAATTCCTGCCCTGGGTGGAGTTCCTGCCCCAGTCGAAGTCGATGCTGCTGGAAGACGGGCAATCGGTCGCGGCGTTCTACGAGCTGGTGCCGCTGGGCACCGAGGGCCGGGAACCCGGCTGGCTCGCGCATGCCCGCGACGCCTTGGAGAACGCGCTCCAGGACTCGTTCGATGAACTGGACGAGAACCCCTGGGTACTCCAGCTCTACGCCCAGGACGAACCCAGCTTCGACCAGTACATGCAGACCCTGCGCGACTACGTGCAGCCGCGCGCCCGCAATACGGCTTTCACCGAGTTCTACCTTCGCTTCTTCGGACACCACCTGCGCGCGGTAGCGAAGCCCGGCGGGCTGTTCGAGGACACGGTGGTCACACGGCTGCGCTGGCGCGGCCAGACGCGGCGCGTGCGCATGGTCGTCTATCGCCGGGCCACCGGGCAGGCGAACCGCCGCGGCCAGACGCCCGAGCAGATGCTGAACATCGTCTGCGATCGCTTGTGTGGCGGGCTGGCGAACGCCGGCATCCAGGCCCGGCGCATGGCCGCGGCCGACGTCCATGACTGGCTGCTGCGGTGGTTCAACCCGCGTCCCACGCTGCTCGGCCCTGGGATCGAGGACCGCGAACGCTTCTATGCGCTGGCACGCTACCCCGACGAGACAGAAGACGGCGAGATCGAGCTGGCGAGCGGGCGGGATTTCAGCCAGCGGCTTTTCTTCAGCCAGCCACGCTCGGACGCGGATCACGGCACCTGGCACTTCGACGGCATGCCGCATCGTGTGCTGGTCACTGACCGGCTGCGCATGCCGCCCGGCACGGGGCATTTGACTGGCGAAACCCGCAAAGGCGATGCGATCAATACGCTGTTCGATCAGATGCCCGAGGACACGACGATGTGTCTGACCATGGTGGCGACACCCCAGGACATCCTCGAATCGCACCTGAACCACCTGGCGAAGAAGGCAGTCGGCGAAACACTGGCATCGGAGCAGACGCTCAAGGATGTGCAGGAGGCCCGCTCGCTGATCGGCAGCGCGCACAAGCTGTACCGGGGAACACTGGCGTTCTATTTGCGCGGCCGGGATGAAGCCGAACTGGACCGGCGCGGCCTTGATCTGGCGAACGTGATGCTTAACGCCGGTTTGCAGCCCGTGCGCGAGGACGATGAAGTCGCGCCTTTGAACAGTTATCTGCGCTGGCTGCCGTGCTGCTACAACCCGAGCCAGGATCGACGGAACTGGTTCACCCAACTGATGTTCGCCCAGCACGTGGCGAACCTCTCACCGGCCTGGGGCCGCAGCCAGGGCACGGGCCATCCGGGCAATACGTTCTTCAATCGAGGCGGCGGGCCGATCACCTTTGACCCGCTCAACCGCCTGGATCGGCAGATGAACGCGCACCTGTTCCTGTTCGGCCCCACCGGCTCCGGCAAAAGCGCAACGCTCAACAACCTCTTGAACCAGGTCACGGCCATCTACCGGCCGCGCCTCTTCATCGTGGAAGCCGGCAACAGCTTCGGCTTGTTCAGCGATTTCGCCAAGCGCCTGGGCCTGACTGTGAACCGGGTCAAGCTGGCCCCCGGCTCGGGCATCAGCCTGGCGCCGTTCGCCGACGCGCGTCGGCTGATCGAAACGCCGAGCGACGTGCAGACGCTGGATGCCGATGTGCTGGACGAGGACATGCCACCCGATGCATCGGCCATGGAAGCGGACGAGCAGCGCGACGTACTCGGCGAGTTGGAAATCACCGCACGGCTGATGATCACCGGCGGCGAGGATAAAGAAGAGGCCCGGATGACGCGGGCCGATCGCTCGCTCATCCGCCAGTGCATCCTCGACGCCGCCGAGCATTGCGTGGCCGAGAAGCGCACGGTGCTCACGCGCGACGTGCGCAACGCGCTGCGCGAGCGCGGCCAGGACCCAACGCTGCCAGAGATGCGGCGCGTGCGGCTGCTGGAGATGGCAGATGCCATGGACATGTTCTGTCAAGGCACGGACGGCGAAATGTTCGACCGCGACGGTTCGCCGTGGCCCGAAGCCGACATCACCCTGGTCGATCTGGCGACCTATGCCCGCGAGGGCTACAACGCGCAGCTCTCCATTGCCTACATCAGCCTGATCAGCACGGTGAACAACATTGCCGAGCGCGATCAGTACCTGGGCCGCCCGATCATCAACGTCACCGACGAAGGACACATCATCACCAAGAACCCGCTGCTCGCCCCCTACGTGGTGAAGATCACCAAGATGTGGCGCAAGCTGGGGGCCTGGTTCTGGCTCGCCACACAAAACATCGACGACTTGCCGCGCGCTGCAGAGCCCATGCTCAACATGATCGAGTGGTGGATCTGCCTGTCGATGCCGCCCGATGAGGTGGAGAAGATCGCGCGGTTCCGCGAACTCTCGCCTGCGCAGAAGGCGCTGATGCTTTCCGCGCGCAAGGAAGCAGGGAAGTTCACCGAGGGCGTCATCCTCTCCAAGAGCCTTGAAGTGCTGTTTCGGGCCGTGCCACCGAGCCTCTATCTCGCGCTCGCGCAGACCGAACCCGAGGAAAAAGCCGAGCGTTACCAGCTCATGCAGCAACACGGCATCAGTGAACTCGACGCGGCCTTCAAGGTGGCCGAGAAGATCGACCAGGCGCGTGGCATCGAGTCGCCAGCCTTGGGCCTGCCGCAATAGCAGCCGGAGAATGCCGTGAAACCGAAACGTCCTTCCATTCCTATGCCGGTACAGGCGCTCCGCCATCGGCGCTGGCCCTGGTTCGTGGCGATTGGACTGATCACACTGCTGTTGATCTGGCTCGTGTCCCGCGCACCCAGTGAACCCGCGTTGCAGGCTCCCGCGCAGGTCAGCACCGCGCAGGTGGCCGGGCCTCCCTGGCAGATGGGCAACGCGCAGGGCCGTTTCACGCTGACGCTCTATGCCGACCTCGAATGTCCGTTCTGCCGAGCGTACTTCCCGCAGCTCAAGCGCTGGGTGGGTGCCAACGCGGACGTAGCTCTGCAATGGCACCACCAGCCGCTGGCCGCGCACGAACCGGCCGCCTCCGCCGAGGCACGCCTGGCCGAGTGCGCCGCCGAAAGTGGCGGGCATGCTGCGTTCTGGCAGGCCATTGAATGGATCTATGCGCACACACGTAGCGACGGCTTGGGCTTGCCCGAGGGTCTGCGCTATCCCGGCCTCAACCCAGCCGTCGAGCAGTGTTTGGCCAGCGAGCGACCGGATAGGGTGATTCGCGCTCAGGCCGAGGAAGCCACCAAGGGCGGCGTGACCGCGACGCCTTCGATTCGTCTGCAGGATCGCCAAACCGATCAGGCAGTCGTGTTGCAGGGGCCGATCGAAGGCGATGCACTGCTGTCGGCCATGGACATGCTGGTGGCTGAGGATGCCGCCGCTCCACCGACCACCGAAATGCCTGCCGACGTTGTCGGCGACATGCCCAGGTAGCCTGCGGTCTTTGAGGCTACGGCGCAGCACGCTGCGCTGACCGTCACCCGTTCGCCTCGCATCCTGGGCGCGAACGATCACCGCAGCAGCGGTGATGGATGCACCTTGTTCCGTTGTTCCATTCCCTGGAGGGCCTGCCCTCCAGGGGCATGTGCGCTCTCCGATTTCCCTGCCTGGAGGTTCGCCATGTCTGTCGTCATCAATGACTCCTGCCTGGAGTCGCTTTCCGATATTTCTATTCAGAACGAGGACTGGATCGTTCAGCAAGCCATCGTGTTGCTGGAGCGGCGGGTTTTCAAAGCAGGGCCACGTCTTGAGCGGCCCGCAGCGGTCAGGGACTACCTTCGTTTGAAGCTGGTCGCCGAGCCCAACGAAATATTCGTCGTCGTGTTCATGAACAGCATGCACGCCGTGCTGGCCGTGGAGCCGATGTTCCATGGAACGATCAATGCGACCTCGGTTTATCCACGTGTCGTGCTGCAGCGAGCGTTGCAACTGAACGCCGCTGCGGTCATCTTCGCGCATCAGCACCCCTCGGGCACCACCGAGCCATCCAATGCGGATCGGTTGCTGACCGAGCAGTTGAAGACGGCCTTGGCGCTTATCGACGTGCGGGTACTCGACCATTTCGTGATTGGTCAAGGCGCACCGTACTCGTTCGCCGAGTCTGGTCTTTTGTAATCACAGCGGAGGCTTCGGCCTCCGCTTTTTCCATGCGACAGCACCGAAAAGGTATGCGGGGTGCCCGCGATGCGCATTGTTTGTTGGGGCGGCAGCGGGTTCGCGTTCGACTATGGCTCTGATCAACTTCCAGGGCACGCGACATGCCAGCATCTTTATTCCGCTTCGCATCCGGCTGGCGAACCCTTGGCCTGGCCGTTGCACTGCCGGCATCCTTGGCCGTTTTCAGCCCAGCCACCTTCGCCGCCGATGTGGTGGTCGTCACCGACAGCCGCCACCCGGTCAAGACTATGGGTGGAGAGCGGCTGATCGAGCTGGATGAAGGCCAGCGCATCGAAGCCGAGCTTTCCGCACAGCTGCCCGCCGATCCCGAGCAGGCCACGGCCATCGTCAAGCGCCGCCTGAACAACGGCGGTGCCGGCCTCCAGCGCCGCATCGCTTCCGCATACCAGGGCGTCGCCGACGCCTGGAGCCTGGGCGTCACCAGCATTCCGGCAGTCGTGGTGGATCAGCGTTACGTGGTCTATGGCGAGCCGGACGTGGCCCGTGCCGTCGCGCGCGTTGCGCAACACCGGAGGCCGCAGCCATGACCCGCCCCTTCGAGCGGATGCGCCTCCTGCGTGCTGGCGTGGCCTCAGTGCTGCTGCTCAGCGCCACGGGCAGCTACGCCCTCAACACCGCAACCATCGTTGGCTCAGTGGCATCGCCAGACTGCCTCGAATACCGCGTCGTCGGCATCTGCTACTGGCTCTACTGCACCTGGACGGGCTGCACGGTGCGCACGTCCATCAAAGTTCGCCACTACATCCCGGATGCGGTCGTCTCCAGCTACAGCAACACCGGCGAGAACCCCTGGGTCGAAGTTCGTCCGATGAGCACGCCCAACCCTTCGGCCCAGGCCGGCGGAGACGGCACCACCAACGAAGACCACGAGAACAATCTCGCCAAGTTCAAGAACGCGGACGTCATCGGCCACCCCGGCGTCGAGGTGTTCAACCAGTTCGTCTCATCGTCGGGCTACTTCTGCGAGGGTGCGGGTACGGCGTTCATGCCATACCTGCTCAGCACCCTGGACACGCTGGCCTGGCGCTACAACGTGCCCGAGATGGCCTACCCGGAGGCGCTGATTCCGGGCAGGCGCGAGGTCGGCGCGCGCACCACGCTGAACCTGTGGGGCAACGTGTATCCGCGCGGCGGCTTCCTGCACCAGGCCGACGACCACAAGGCTGGCGCCGTGGTGGCCCAGCGCGCCGGCGATGTCGTCACGCGCCGCGGGCAGATCCACGTCTACCAGCCGCTGCTCGCGAACTCGCGGCCCGGCTACTGGCCTGCCGGCGCGCTGATGGAAGGCGATGCCTCGACCGGCAAGTGGCAGGAACTCACGCCCGTCCTGTCCTCGTCCTGCACGGTCTTCCCGCGCAGCGGCTTCCTGACCCAGGCCCAGCAAGGCGACTACGCCTGGGCGCTGTGGCGGCCTTATTCGTGCTGCGAACGCCGGGGCCAGGTGTTCCTCGGCAGCGTCGATTTCCAATGAGGGTACGGCGATGAAGCGTCCTGAACTGATGAACCTCTCCACCAAGGCATGCCGCCTGCTGCGCCCCACAGTGCTGGCCGGCGCGCTCGCCCTGGGCTGCGGCCTCGCGTGGGCGCAGGCTGGCTTCCAGACCAGCGGCCCCGTCATCGGCGATGAAGTCATGTACTCGATCGGCGGCGGCAGCGCGGTATCCATGGGCCGCGCCGCCGGCATGCGCTCGATCGGGGTCGGCGTGGGCTGGAACAGCAATCTCATCTGCGGCGACATGAGCATCCAGACCACGCTGCGCAACCAGCTCAACGGCATCACGAACGGCTTCCAGCAGATCATGAGCAACGTGATCCAGAGCGCCACGAGCGCCGTGGCATCCCTGCCTGCGCTGATCATCCAGCGCGCCGATCCCGGTCTGTACAACCTGCTGACCAACGGCGTGCTGCAGGCGCGGCTGGATTTCGACCGCTCGAAGCTGACGTGCCGCGCCATGGCCGAGAGGATGGCCGACACGGCGGGCGGCCAGTTGGGCTGGAGTCAGATGGCCGAAGGCATGGCGTTGCGCGATGCGGTGTCGAGCACGGATGCCGTGTCGGCGATCGAGCAGGCCGAAACGCGCCGTGGCAACGATGGCGTGCCCTGGGTCGGCGGCAGCAATGCCGGTGGCGCGGGCCAGCCCGCCGTCCGGGTGGTCGGCGACGTGACCCGCGCGGGTTACAACCTCGTCAACGGCCGCGGCGTGACTGACACGTCCTCCATCGCGCCCACCAGTTGCGCAAGCCTGTCCTGCCAGACCTGGACGTCGCCGCAGCAGGCCACCGAATGGGCGACACGGGTGCTTGGGGAACAGGTGCAGCGCACCTGCGATGCCTGCACCAAGACCGAGACGGTGCCCGGCGTCGGACTGACGCCGCTGATCCAGGAGGAGTACGAGGAGAAACTGGAAGCCCTGCAGGAACTGGTCTCGGGGACGCGCAACACGACGTTCGAGCACTTGCGTGCGGCCGGCAGCACCTCGCTGCCCATTACGCGGGGCGTGATCGAGGCGCTGCGTGACGAGCCGGACAAGGAGCTGCTGGCGCGGCGCCTGGCATCGGAGGTCGCGCTGTCGTCGGTGTTGGAGAAAGCGTTGCTGCTCCAGCGCACGCTGCTGACCGGCAAGAAGGAACCCAACGTGGCGGCGAACCAGCTGGCGGTCGCGGCGGTGAACCACGAAAGCGACACGCTCGACCAGGAGATCCGCAACCTTAAGACCGAACTGGAACTGCGCCGCGAGCTGGCCAACAACTCGCCGATGGCCATCATCCAGCGCCACGGCACGCGCGCGGCCGGCTCGCGCGGCATCTACGAAGGCGACCCGGTGCCCGACCGCCTCGACCAGTTGCAGAAGGGCAACCCAGGGAGCCGGCCATGAGCACGACCTCGTGGCGCCCGCGCTGGCTGTTCAGCCGGCGCGTGGGGCAGGCACTGCTGTGGGCGGTGATGCTCGTCGCCGCGGCCGTGGGCGCCAACATCGTCGGTATCTACCTCGTCGGCAGCGTTGCTGGATGGGAGCAGTGGCTGGTGGCTGCCGCGGGCTACTTCCTGGTGTGGCGGTTGTGCCTGTATGGGGCGACGGCCTATGGCTGGGTCTGGATGCGCCGCCGGCTGCTGGCACGCGAGGAACAAAACGGGACAGATGGGCAGGCACGGCGCCGCCTGGTGCGCAGCGAGATCGCCGGCGTCTTCGCCATCGTGGTGCTGGAAGCCAGCCTGCTGATGCAGGGCTGAAGGGAGATTCGGGCCATGACGCTTTTCACGACCGACTACCTGGAGTACTACCTGACCCTCGTGTCCTGGATCGTCCATAACGGCATCTGGGCGGTGCTGGTCTCCAGCGGTGTCTTCGCGCTGCCGTTCGTTGCGATCATCGTGCAGGAATGGTTGAAGGCCCGCTCGGAGGGAGCCGACGAAGGCAACAAGGGTGTGCTCTCGGCTGCGCGCATCGAGAACCGGGTGTTCGTCGCCATCGTGGTGGTGATGTTTGCGGGCATCCCGTTCATCGACGTGGATCTCAACACCATCCAGTACGACAGCTCGCGCTCGGCCCAGTGCCAGGTCAGCGTGCCGCAGCCCACGGATACCGGCTGGTCGCAGTCCTTCAGCACCATCAACAACCAGAGTGCCAAGGTGCCGGTCTGGTGGGGTTTCATGCACGCGCTCTCGCGCGCCGTCACGGGGGCCTCGGTGGCCGCAATCCCGTGCGGCACCGATCTGCGGCAGATGCGCATGGAGATCGACGCCACGCGCATCGACGATCCGGTGCTGGCTCAGGAGGTGGCGGATTTCTCGCGCGACTGCTACGGGCCGGCGCGCGCCAAGCTGTTCATGCAGCGCCCGAACCTCGATGAGACGCAGATGCACGACGTGACCTGGATCGGTTCGCACTTCTTCACGGACACGAGCGGCTACTACGACACCTACCGCTCCAGCACGCCGCGCGACGACTGGCCCTACGACAGCACCCGCGATGCGGGGCTTGCGCAAGTGGCCAGCGGTGGCGGCTACCCGAACTGCAGGCAGTGGTGGGCCGACGGCAGCAACGGCCTGCGTGCGCGGCTGCTGGGGCAGGTGGACCCGAGCCTGTTGAATCGCCTGGCGGGCTGGGCCGGATTCCTGAGCCGTGCCGAGGTGGACGATTCCGTGATCCGCGCGATTGCCTCGCCACGGCAGCAGAAGCTCAACCAGGGTTCGGTCTATACCGACTACGGCGGCCAGATCGACAAGACCTTGCCGAACATCGTGACGCGCGCGGCTGGCGACGTCGGGATGGCCGTGGGGGCGGTCGCCGCGTTCCCGGCGATGGACGTGGTGCGCCAGGCGCTGCCCATGGTGCTCGCGCTGCTCAAGATGGCGCTCGTGATCTGCATCCCGCTGGTGCTGGTCGTGGGCACCTATGACCTGAAGACGGTCGTCACCGTGAGCGTCGTGCAGTTCGCGCTGTTCTTCGTGGATTTCTGGTTCCAGCTCGCACGCTGGGTCGATTCAACGATCTTGGATGCGCTCTATGGCTGGGGGTTCGGCTGGAACCGGCCGCACACCAACTTCGACCCGTTGGTGGGGCTGAACAATGCCTTCGGCGACATGCTTCTGATGTTCGTCATGGGCACGATGTTCATCGTGCTGCCCACGTTCTGGATCATGGCCTTGGCTTGGGCGGGTGTTCGCGCCGGGAATGTCCTGCAAGGCCTCGCCGGGGCAACGGGGGACGCCAAGGCTGCCGGAGGCAAGGGCGGAGGCATTGCGATCAATGCCATCTCAAAAAAGTGAGCAGCGCTACTCGTCGTCCTCGATGTGCGGATCGATTCGGAAACCATCGTAGGTGTACAGACCGAATCCAGCAGGCCCGTTGCGCCATTCCGGCTCGGTCGGGTCGTCGTCCAGGCCCGCATTGCGCGCCACCCATGCAGCCACCACCGCGGCCACCAGCAGCAGCGCCAGCCAAGACGCGGTGTACAGCAGCACACCAAGTGCGACCAGCTTGACCACCCACAATCCCATAGCGGCACCAACGACCGGCACCCCCTTGGAGGCGAGCCAGTTCGACAACCGTCGCTCGCCACGCACATAAGTGCGCCATCCACGACCGACGGTGCGGCCGAGGCGCTCCGAGGTGCTGATTCGGGTCGTCGTGTTCATGGTCGTCTCCTGCTACGTGAGGAATGCCTACTCCAGTTTGCTCCAATCCTGCCTGCTTACCTGTACCAATGCGTTCCAGTCGTCTGGCGGATTTCCCCGCCCGAGCATCTTCTCGAACACTGCGTATGGATCTGACTTGCTGCCCGATGACCGCAAGGTCTGCTCGTCGTTGACCCAGGCATATACGATGACCTTCGCCTTCGAGTCGTACCGGAAGAACAGCCGGTACCGTCTTCCAAGTTTGGCCCGCCGCCAATGGCGATAAGCCGGCCCCATGGTGTTGCCCTGACGATATTCGTCGCGGGCTGGATCGCCCGGCACCACATCTTGCATCAACTGGACCAAGGCCCGGAAGAACTTGACGTTGGCGTTGGACCCGAAGCGCTCCGGGTCGCTCTCTTGCGCACGCAGCACAGCTGCGCGCAGTTTCATCATCTGCTCGATCAAGTTGTCGTGGAACAGCAGCGTCCAGCCATGCTGTTGCATCAAATTTCCACGTCCTCATCGAAATCGTCGGCCAGGCTCACCTTGTGGCCCGCATGCTCTAGCATCGTGCGAGCCAGATCCTTCGGCAACCCGCGAATGTTCCGGCCAGCCTCAATATCGCGGGCCAGAAGGGTCAGGAACGCGGCAATGGCGGGGTCTTCGTGCTCGGCATCAGCACGGGTCACGACGACTTCACTGCCACGCAGCTCGAACGCGAGCTTGCTGCCGGTATCGGCGCCAAGCGCCTGCCGGATTGACTTGGGTAGCGTGATCTGGCCTTTGGAGGTCAGCGTGGCAACTTCATGAATGGCAGGCATGGCGGTTCTCCTGGAGGCAATGCCTGCATTGTAAGGAAACTTCCTTACATCGTCAATGCGGTGGGGCCTCATGGCGTCCTCCCGAGTCCAAGAATCGGCCCATCGTAGGCTGGGAACAGCCCGCCTTCCCGCATCAATCCGGCCCCGCTGCAACCCGCATTGGTGGTGGACGATCAACGCCTGGCGCCCTATACCCAAAGGCTGTTAAGGGCCAAAAGGCCGAAAGGGGAAGGGAATGGAGTGCAAGGGGAAAGGCCCTACCTCGAAAAAGCAAAAAGGCCTCCCGGTCGGCCCGCCATCAGGACACCCTCATGCTCTCCCTGTTCCAGCGAAAACGGGCCTCGGTCGCTGCCGCTCCGTCGCCAACGCCAGCCACTGATCTTCCGAAAGGGCTGCTGCGGCCCGAGTCGGCCGCATCCCTACTGGCGATACCGCGCCGGCAAAAGCTGCTGGAACACATCTGGCAGCGCACATCGCTGTCGCGCAAGCAGTTCGCCATCCTCTATCGCGCTCCGCTGGAGTGCTACGCCGAGTTGGTCCAGCAGTTCCCTGCATCGGAGGCCCATCACCATGCGTACCCCGGCGGCATGCTCGACCATGGCCTGGAGATCGTCGCCTACAGCCTGAAGCTACGGCAGTCCCATCTGCTACCTATCGGCGCCAACCCCGAAGACCAAGCGGCGCAGTCCGAGGCCTGGACCGCCGCCGTCGCCTACGCTGCGCTGCTGCATGACATCGGCAAGATCGCCGTCGATCTGCATGTCGAACTGGCCGACGGCAGCACTTGGCACCCTTGGCACGGCCCGTTGCAGCAGCCGTACCGCTTCCGCTACCGCGATGATCGCGAGTACCGCCTGCACAGCGCCGCGACGGGATTGCTCCACCACCAACTGCTCGATCGCCAAATCCTGGACTGGCTCAGCGGCTACCCCGCGCTCTGGGGACCGCTGCTTTATGTTCTTGCCGGCCAATACGAACACGCTGGGGTGCTTGGCGAACTCGTCGTGCAGGCCGATCGCGCTTCGGTCGCCCTGGAACTGGGCGGCGATCCTGCCCGCGCCATGGTCGCGCCCAAGCACGCACTGCAACGCAAGCTGCTGGACGGGTTGCGTTACCTGCTCAAGGAGGAGCTGAAGCTGAACCAACCCGAGGCCTCCGATGGCTGGCTCACCGAAGACGGCTTGTGGCTGGTGAGCAAGACGGTCTCGGACAAGCTGCGCGCACACCTGCTGTCCCAGGGCATCGACGGCATCCCTGCGAACAACACCGCCGTGTTCAACGTGCTGCAGGATCACGGCATGTTGAAGCCCACGCCGGACGGGAAGGCAGTCTGGCGCGCGACCGTGATCAGCACGACGGGCTGGTCCCATTCATTCACCTTGTTGCGACTGGCGCCGGCGCTGATCTGGGAATCCGGCGAGCGGCCAGCACCTTTTGCCGGTACGGTGGCGATCGACGCGACGCTCGCAGAAAACGACGCCAGTGCGCCAGCTACCCCGCCTGCGGTCGTGATGAAGCCCGCCCAGGAAGACCAGGGGCCCCGACCTTGGGAAGGCGGCAGCGCCGCTGCCTTGGCTCCGCCGCCCACGGCCCACCAGGCCTTGCCCGACGCGCTGGAGGACATGCTCACGATGGTTGGCATGGGTGATTCGAGCGGCACCCAGCAAGATGCGGAAGTCGTTTCGAGCATGACGCCTGCCACGCGCCCCGAGGCGTCCATGCCAGCGATGGTCACGGTTTCACCGACGTCTATGCCCACGGCTGCGACATCGCCCTCAACGGCGCGGCCCTCCGGCGAGCACTTCATGACATGGCTGCAACAGGGCATCGCATCACGCCGGCTTATCATCAACGATGCGAAGGCGCTCGTGCATACGGTGAGCGATACCGCTTACCTGGTCAGCCCAGGCGTCTTCCAGCGCTATGCGCAGGAGCACCCACAGGTAGGCGCATTCGCCAAGCAGGAGAACCAGCAAGATTGGCGGTGGGTGCAAAAACGCTTCGAGCGGCTGCAACTGCATCGCAAACAAGCTAGCGGACTGAATATTTGGACTTGCGAAGTCACCGGGCCGCGAAAATCGCGCAAGCTACACGGCTACCTGCTTCTTCAGCCGCAATCGGTATTCGGTGACGTGCCACCAAACAATCCCTACTTGGCCGTGCTTCCGACGTGAATGACCAGACTCATTCAGCATCAGAAGATCCGCCGTCCTTGAGTTCGGCGAACTTCGCAGCCATTGTTGGGTTACCCCGAGTCAACTTCTTGATCGTCACGTCCTGCGCCTTGTCGTTCGCAAGTCGAAGATTCCTGTCGGTGCCAAGCAGGGCCTCCTTCGTCTTCTGTAGGTGGTCGATCGACTTGTCAATTTCATCGATTGCTGTCTGAAATCGCCTGGAGGCGAGGTCGTAGTTTTTCGCGAATGCGGTCTTGAACGTATCCAGCTGGGTCTCGAAGTTCGTGATATCGATGTTTTGCGCCTTCACGAGCGCCAGTTCCAATTTGTACTTGAGCGAATTCATCGCCGCATTTCGCAGCAGCGTGATGATGGGAATGAAAAATTGCGGCCGAACAATGTACATCTTCGGGTGGCGGTGGGACATATCAATGATCCCAGTGTTATATAACTCACTGTCCGGTTCGAGTAGAGAAACTAGCACCGCATACTCACAGCCCTTCTCGGTGCGATCCTTGTCGAGCTCCTTCAGGAAGTCTTCGTTCTTCTTCTTGGTGGCAGTTTCGTCATTCTCGTTCTTCATCTCGAACATGATCGAGACGATCTCGGTGCCAGCTTCATCGGAGTCGCGAAAGATGTAGTCTCCCTTGCTGCCGCTGCGCGCATCGTTGTCCTTCTCGAAATACGCCCTCGGAAATGCGGTGGCGCGAATTCGATTGAACTCGGTCTCGCAATGTTGCTCAAGGGGTCGCCTCAGAAAACGGAAAATAAGGGGTCTCCTCGTTTTCAGTGCAATAAGTGACGGTACGAAAAGCTAGCACTGGCGCGGAGGTGGTGTTGGTAGATCGTTGATTTCATTGACTTTCCTGTTCACTTTCAAATCTGCGATTCGTGGCGTCAAACCGTGGTCGGTTTCATCCATTGGTGCCAGTTATCGATGCATTTGGCCGCGAAGGCAGGATTTGGTCAGCATAGCGGTCAACCGGGAAGCGAAACACACCCCGCAAGTTGATGCTCTCCAGCCTGGTGGGCGCAATCTTCCCGATCAGTTCCGGTGGAATGACCTGGCGGCGGTTCGACCAGCGATCCAGGACCGCCTGCATCTGTGAGGTATTCCACGCCATCACGATGTTGGCCATCAGGCTCAACGCATCGGCCACAGCCTGCATTTCATCGACACGTTTGGCCTGCGCCGGGCTGATCCGGCCGGTATAAATGGCGCGCTTGAGGGCGTTAACAGCCTCGCCCCGATTGAGCACCCGGCGCAACTCGTTCCTGAAAGCGTCCTTGACAAAGTAGTCAGCCAAAAACGCCGTACGCAGCAACCGCCCCAATTGCACGCCAGCCTCATAGATTGGATCGCCCTGGGCGGCAGAACCGAACCGCGCAAGAGCTGCCACCGCACTGGCATGTCCGCTCATGACCGAGGCTGCCAGGTGCACCAGACTATCCCAATGCTTTTCGATCAAAGCGACGTCGACATTGGCTTCGCACACCGCAGCGATTTCTGCGGGCACTTTGGTGCCGCGTGGCACAAAGAGGTGGCGCTGTTTGAGTTCCTTCAACCGCGGGCAAAGATCAAAACCAAGCAAACGGGCATGTGACATGGCAAAGTCGGTGTAGCCATGGGTATCCACAGCAAGCTGGCTGGTCTCCAGCTTTTCTTGGCGGATGACACCTTCAATGGCCACGCCCGCCTGGCGCTCATTGAGCACAAAGGGCTGCGCATGGAAGATGCCCCACCGGTCTTTTACATGGGAGTAGATTCCAATGGAAGGTGTGTTGCGCCGAGGATCAAGCCGGGCTTGCCACACCCGTTTGGTGGTCTCCATGGTCATCATGTCAGAAGATGCCAAATCGGACCGCCCCCAGGTGGCGGCAATCGGGTGTCGCTGCATGAATTCCAGCACAGCCTGGCAGGCCTGGCTCAGACGCCGTTCGTCCCGCGCCCAGCGCATGGCCTGGCGAATGCTGGTGGCAGACAATTGCGGAATCATGCGCGCGCATTCGACCGCAGTCAGACTGGTGCCGTGGGCCATGATGCCGGCATAGACCATCAGCAGCTCGTCGGTAGAGCGCGGCTCACGTCCGAGCATGATCCAGCTAAAGCGCACCTGGGCGTCAACGGCCAGAATCACTTCCGGCAATTGAACCTCACCGATGCGGTGATCCAAAGCCGCGCGCAGCTTGGTCACTTCTGGGTCTTCGTCCTCTGCGGGCAATGGCGACAAATGGAGTTCATCATCCACGCGCAGTACGCCACTGCGGGCTGCAGCGGCCACCGCATCGACACCGGCAGTTACTCTGGCCAGCAAAGGCTTCAAGAAAGTGGCAGCCTTGCTGGGTAACGATAGACGGGCATAGTGTTTCTTGGACTCTGCCTGCCAACGCTCGTCCGTGAAGAACAAGCGCGCACGACCCCGAAAGCTCAGGCTGTGCTCAATCCAGACCGAGCCATTGCGCACCGCGCGGCGCAGGGCAAACAGGGTGGCCACCTCCAACGCCTGAAACGCCCGTTCCCGGTCTGGGCTGGAGATCGAAACCTGCCAGATCATTCCCAGACTTGGTGCCACCACTTCAACTGGCAGCTTTCTGGATCCTTTGAGATATAAAGCTTGCAGCTTGGCAAGGTACTCGATGGCAGGATGCTCGCCGGTGGCCTGCCAGGGCAGCTTTGCAATGGCGACGAGCAACGACCGCACGGGGCGAATTCCATCAATCAATCCCTCGCGGACCAGGGAGGCCCTGCTCGGTGGTTTGCGTTTCTGGGTTTCGGTGATCAAGGCTTCAAGACGGGCACGCAACTCAGCATCTGGCACCGCACCTTGCGCGCTCAAGGCAACAAGTTCGCCGAGCAGCGTTTTGTACATTGCGGCCCAATTGACGGTAGCGGGGACATCGGCGGCAGCCTGACGCCACAGATCGGCGATCCGGCGCTGCACCATAAGGATCAACTGGTCTGTGGTGGTGAACAGGCAATACCGAAGAAAGCATGCGACCTCCACGGTGCGCGCTGGCTCTTTGATCTTGGCTCCGGCTGAGGGCGGCCTGGAGACAAGTCGGCGCGCGTAGCGGCGCAAGATGAGATCGGGGATGTCTGCCAGGTGCTTATGAACGTCCAGCGTGTAAAGCAGGTCGATGCGCTCCAGTACCTCGCTGATTTGGCGGGTTGAGTGTTTCGCCGGTGCAGCCCATAGCCAACTCTGCTGGGTTTGTCCATCTGGGCGCAGCTCTGAAACTGAGGCTCGCCAGCGATCAAGTGTTGCTGGATCAACGCTGGCGGCGATGGCGGTGCCTGTTTCAACTTCAAGCTGGGCAAGTGCCGCCGCAATCAGTGTCCGAATTGCCCGCTCGTGCACGATCACCAGCTTGTTCTTGTACAGCCATTGACGCGCCCGCACGAGTAGCTGATCGCGGTCGGCGCAGCGCGCCACTTCGTCGCGCAGTTCACGTACCAGTGAGCGGCGCTGGTGCTCGCTCATCCACTGGAATCCAAGGACCGTGCAGGCTACTTGTTGGTGATCGAATAGCGTGCGCCCGCGTTCATACATGGCTCTCAGCGAGGCGACTTCTGGTGCTGCAATGCCAAGCTCGTTGCCAAGGTGGCGCCACAAGGCTACTGGAATTACCCGAAAGGCACCGAGCAAACGCCCACTCATGCGCAGGAAACCAATATGGAGCGCCAGACCAAGCTTGTGGGAATCACCTCGGCGTGCATTGATTGCGTCGCGCTCGGCACCATCGAAGGTGAAAAATGCCTTCATCTCGAAGTCGCTGATATCGCGGGGGAGCCCACGCATCCCCAAAAACGTTGTGTGCCAACCCTGCATCGTGAACCTCAAAAGTGGGAGGCCACCATACCCGTTTACAAAGCGAACAGGAAAGTCAATGAAATCAACGGTCTACCCAGACCACCCCCGCGCCAGTGCTAGCTTTGCGTACCGTCACTTATTGCACTGAAAACGAGGAGACCCCCCGGTAGCGCTGCTGCTCGAAACTGCGGTCGCGGATTTCACCCAGGCGGTTGAAAAACACTGCCCTGGCCAGCGCATTGCGCGCCTCGCCCTTGTTCAGGCCGGCATGCACGCGGCGGCGCAGTTCCACGCTTTGCAGCCAGTCCAGGATGAACAGCGTGCGCTCGATGCGGCCCAGCTCGCGGAGCGCCACGGCCAGGCCGTTCTGGCGTGGGTAGCTGCCGAGCTTTCGGAGCATCAGGGAGGCCGTCACCGTGCCCTGCTTGATCGAGGTGGCCAGCCGCAGGATTTCGTCCCAATGGGCGCGGACGTGCTTGATGTTGAGCGTGCCGCCGATCATGGGTTTCAGCGCGTCATAGGCGGCGTCGCCCTTCGGGATGTAGAGCTTGGTGTCGCCCAGGTCGCGGATGCGCGGCGCGAAGCGGAAGCCCAGGAGGTGCATCAGGGCGAAGACGTGATCGGTGAAGCCCGCCGTGTCGGTGTAATGCTCCTCGATCCGCAAGTCGGACTCGTGGTACAGCAGGCCGTCGAGCACGTAGGTCGAATCGCGCACGCCGACGTTCACGACCTTGGTGTGAAATGGCGCGTACTGGTCAGAAATGTGGGTGTAGAACGTCCGCCCTGGGCTGCTCCCGTATTTCGGGTTGATGTGGCCGGTGCTCTCGGCCTTGCTGCCGGTGCGGAAGTTCTGGCCGTCCGACGATGAGGTGGTGCCGTCGCCCCAGTGCTCGGCGAAGGGATGGCGGAACTGTGCGTTGACCAGATCGGCCAGCGCCGCCCCGTAGGTTTCGTCGCGGATGTGCCAGGCTTGCAGCCAAGCCAGCTTGGCGTAGGTCGTGCCGGGGCAAGACTCCGCCATCTTGGTCAGGCCCAGGTTGATCGCGTCGGCGAGGATCGTGGTCAGCAACAGGTTCTTGTCTTTGGCCGGGTCGCCCGATTTCAGATGCGCGAAATGCCGAGTGAAGCCCGTCCATTCGTCCACCTCCAGCAGCAGTTCGGTGATCTTGACGTGCGGCAGGATCATTGCCGTCTGGTCGATCAGCGCTTGGGCGGTGTCGGGTACCGCCGCGTCGAGCGGCGTGATCTTCAAGCCTGACTCGGTGATGATGGCGTCCGGCAGCTCGTTGGCCGTCGCCATACGGTTGACGGTGGCAAGCTGTGTTTCCAGCAGCGTCAGCCGGTCGTTCAGGTACCGGTTGCAGTCGGTGGCCACGGCCAGCGGCAATTCGCTGGCCTGCTTGAGGCTGGCGAATTTCGCGGGCGGCACCAGGTAGTCCTCGAAGTCCTTGAACTGGCGCGACCCCTGCACCCAGATGTCGCCGGAACGCAACGCGTTCTTCATCTCCGACAGCGCGCACAGTTCGTAGTAGCGCCGGTCGATGCCGGTGTCGGTCATGACCAGCTTCTGCCAGCGCGGCTTGATGAACTCGGTCGGCGCGTCGGCGGGCACCTTGCGGGCGTTGTCGCTGTTCATGCCGCGCAGCACCTCGATGGCGTCGAGCACGTCCTTCGCGGCGGGAGCGGCCCGCAGCTTGAGCACGGCAAGGAATTCCGGCGCGTAGCGGCGCAGCGTGGCGTAGCTTTCGCCGATGCGGTGCAGGAAATCGAAGTCCTCGGGCTGCGCAAGCTTCTGCGCTTCGGTGACGCTCTCGGCGAAGGCATCCCAGGACATGACGGCCTCGATGGCGGCGAACGGATCGCGGCCCGCCTGCTTGGCCTCGATCAGCGCCTGGCCGATGCGGCCGAACAACCGCACCTTGGCGTTGATCGCCTTGCCGGACGCCTGGAATTGCTGCTGATGCTTGTTCTTGGCGGCGTTGAACAGCTTGCCCAGGATGCGGTCGTGCAGGTCGATGATTTCGTCGGTGACGGTGGCCATGCCCTCGATGGCAAGCGCCACCAGGGTGGCATAGCGTCGCTGCGCCTCGAACTTGGCCAGGTCGGCGGGCGTCATCTGGCCACCCTCACGGGCGATCTTGAGCAGGCGGTTCTGGTGCACCGACCGCTCGATGCCAGAAGGCAGGTCGAGCGCCTGCCACGCTTTGAGGCGTTCGATGTGTTCCAGCATGTGCCGCGAATTCGGTTTGACGGGCGATTGGCGCAGCCAGGCCAGCCAGGTCGTTTTGCCGTTGTCCCGACGCTTGAGCAGATCGTCGAGGCGGCGGCGATGCGCGTCCGACAGCGGTTCGGCCAAGGCATCGTAGATGCGCCGGTTGGCGCGGGTGATTGCTTCGGCGCTCGCCCGCTCGACGGCGTTGAGGGCAGGCAGAATGACCGACTGCTGCCGCAGGTGCTCGATCAAGGTGCTGGCCAGCACGATGCCCTTGTCGGTCTGCAAGGCCATCTCGGTCAGCAACTGGACGGCCTGCCGGTAGTGGCCCATGGTAAAGGGCTGGAAGCCGAACACCGTTTGCAGTTCGACCAGGTGCTCGCGCCGGGTCTGCTCCCGCTGCCCGTATTCGTCCCAGCTTTCGACGCTGACCTTGAGCTGGTCGGCGACCAGTTTCAACAAGGGCGGAAACGGCGGCTCATCGACGCCCAGGATGACACCAGGAAAGCGCAGGTAACAGAGCTGCACGGCGAAGCCCAGCCGGTTGGCCGGGCCGCGCCGCTGCCGGATGATGGAGAGGTCGGTTTCGCTGAACGTGTAGTGACGGATCAACTCATCCTTGGTGTCCGGCAACGCCAGCAGGCTTTCGCGCTCGGCGGCGGACAGGATTGAACGACGTGGCATATTTACTGATCCGTTCTCAAGTATTGATACAGGGTTTCGCGACTGATTCCGAATTCACGAGCCAGCTTGGTCTTTTGCTCGCCAGCCTCGACACGTTGGCGCAGTTCGGCAATACGCTCAGACGACAGGGATTTCTTCCTGCCACGGTAGGCCCCGCGCTGCTTGGCGAGCGCGATGCCCTCGCGCTGCCGCTCGCGGATCAAGGCGCGTTCGAACTCGGCGAACGCGCCCATTACCGACAGCATCAGGTTCGCCATCGGCGAGTCCTCGCCGGTGAAGGTCAAATGCTCCTTAAGGAACTCGATGCGTACGCCGCGCTGGGTGAGGCCCTGCACCAGGCGGCGCAGGTCGTCGAGGTTGCGCGCCAGACGATCCATGCTGTGCACCACGACCGTGTCGCCTTCGCGCACGAAGGCGAGCAGCCGTTCCAGTTCGGGCCGCCGTGTGTCCTTGCCCGACGCCTTGTCGGTGAACACTTTATCCACCTGGATCTGTTCGAGCTGCCGTTCTGGGTTCTGGTCGAAGCTGCTGACGCGGACGTAACCGATGCGCTGACCGTGCAAGGTATCCTCCTGAGGGAAATGTGTCAGGAAGAAATCTATGACCCTTGACGGCGCATGTCAATCAATTCGGAAGGCAACTCTATTCTGACGATTTAGCGCCGGATGGTCTGACGCCAAGTTAGGGTATGCCTCAATCTGACGGTAGCGAGTCGCAGGCGTTCGGATCGGCATCGGTTTCGTTCCCTGTCTTGGCACGCGCTTCGAAGCGTTGATAACACTCCAACCCGCAGAAGTGCTCGACGTATTCCGCGCCTTCCGGGGTGAAGGCGGCATCGAGCGGGATTTCCTTGCAGCACACGCAGCAACTGGTGGTGGTCGAGTCTGTCGTTTTCAGAAGACGGCTGCACTGAACGTCAGAAGCCGACTGCACTATAGCAGCGGAGGGGTTGGATCCATCAGGCAACGACGGGCTGCTGCCGGCCATCAGCGGACGCAGGGAGGACTTTCCGCAACCGGCCGTTCGATGCGGCACCGATGGCCTTCGCGCAGGGGTAGTGAATCCGCCAGGATTGACTTGCGCTGCCCTACCTCTCACTAGTGAGGGGCGGCAGCGCATCAAGCGGTGAGCGCACTCCGGCACCGCCAACTTTCAGCACATGCGTGTAAATCATCGTCGTAGAGACGTCGGAATGGCCGAGCAGATCCTGCACGGTTCGAATGTCGTAACCGCTGCGGAGCAAGGCCGTCGCGAACGAGTGGCGGAGGGTGTGCGGTGTGGCGGGCTTCGTGATGCCTGCTTGTTCTACGGCACGTTTGAAGGCGCGCTGAAAGGTCTGGTCATACATGTGATGGCGACGCACGACACCGCTCCGTGGATCGGTCGAATGCGTGTGCTGCGCAAAAACCCAGAACCACGGCCAGGAATGCCCGGCGCGCGGATACTTCCGCTCAAGGGCGTCGGGAAGCGCAACGCCGCTGCGGCCCTCGGCCTGGTCCTTCAGCCACCATGCCCGTGCACGCGACAGCTGCTCGCGCAGGCTGGGTGCCAAGCTCTCGGGTAACATCAAGGCCCGATCCTTGGAGCCCTTGCCCTCCCGCACGATGATCGTGCCGTGATCGAAATCCAGATCCTTGACCCGCAGTTGCAAACCCTCACTGATCCGCATGCCCGTTCCATACAGAAGCTGGGCGAACAAACGATGCTCGCCTTCCAGAAAACCGAGGATGCGAACCACTTCATCCGGGGTCAGCACCACCGGCAAGCGCCGCGACGGCCGAGGTCTTCCGATCTCCTGAAGCCAGGGCAGATCCGTGCACAGCACCTTGCCGTAGAAGAACAGCAAGGCCGCCAATGCCTGACGATGCGTGGAGACCGAAACCTTGCGCTCGTTCGCCAGCCAGGACAGAAATGCCTCGACTTCGCTGCTGCCCAAGGTTGCCGGGTGACGCACACCGTGGAAACGGATGAAGGCACGAACCCAGTGGACATAAGCCTGTTCGGTTGGTAAGCTGTAATGCAAGTAGCGTATGCGCTCACGCAACTGGTCCAGAACCTTGACCGAACGCAGCGGTGGTAACGGCGCAGTGGCGGTTTTCATGGCTTGTTATGACTGTTTTTTTGTACAGTCTATGCCTCGGGCATCCAAGCAGCAAGCGCGTTACGCCGTGGGTCGATGTTTGATGTTATGGAGCAGCAACGATGTTACGCAGCAGGGCAGTCGCCCTAAAACAAAGTTAGGCCGCATGGACACAACGCAGGTCACATTGATACACCAAATTCTAGCTGCGGCAGATGAGCGAAATCTGCCGCTCTGGATCGGTGGGGGCTGGGCGATCGATGCACGGCTAGGGCGTGTAACACGCAAGCACGATGATATTGATCTGACGTTTCCCGGCGAGAGGCGCGGCGAGCTCGAGGCAATGGTTGAAATGCTCGGCGGGCGCGTCACGGAGGAGTTGGACTATGGATTCTTAGCGGAGATCGGGGATGAGTTACTTGACTGCGAACCTGCTTGGCGGGCAGACGAAGCGTATGAAATCGCGGAGGCTCCGCAGGGCTCGTGCCCAGAGGCGGCTGAGGGCGTCATCGCCGGGCGGCCAGTCCGTTGTAACAGCTGGGAGGCGATCATCTGGGATTACTTTTACTATGCCGATGAAGTACCACCAATGGACTGGCCTACAAAGCACATAGAGTCCTACAGGCTCGCATGCACCTCACTCGGGGCGGAAAAGGTTGAGGTCTTGCGTGCCGCTTTCAGGTCGCGATATGCGGCCTAACAATTCGTCCAAGCCGACGCCGCTTCGCGGCGCGGCTTAACTCAGGTGTTAGACATCATGAGGGACTCAGTGACCGCCGAAATTTCGACGCAACTATCCAAGGTGCTTAGTGTTATCGAGCACCATCTGGAACCGACGTTGCTTGCCGTACATTTGTACGGCTCCGCAGTGGATGGCGGCCTGAAGCCATACAGTGATATTGATTTGCTGGTTACTGTGACCGCAAGGCTTGATGACACAACGCGGCGAGCTTTGTTCAACGATCTTTTGGAGGTTTCGGCTTTCCCAGGCGAGAGTGAGATTCTCCGCGCTATAGAAGTCACCATTGTCGTGCACGAAGACATTATGCCGTGGCGTTATCCAGCCAAGCGCGAACTGCAATTTGGAGAATGGCAGCGCAATGACATTCTTGCGGGTATCTTCGAGCCAGCCACGATCGACATCGATCTGGCTATCTTGCTAACGAAAGCGAGAGAACATAGCGTGGCTTTGGTAGGTCCGGCGGCGGAGGAACTCTTTGATCCAGTTCCTGAACAAGATCTAATCAAGGCGCTGAATGAAACCTTGAAGCTATGGAACTCGCAGCCCGACTGGGCCGGCGATGAGCGAAATGTAGTGCTTACGTTGTCCCGCATTTGGTACAGCGCAGCAACTGGTAAAATCGCGCCGAAGGATGTCGCTGCCAACTGGGCAATGGAACATCTACCTGCCCAGCATCAGTCTGTCTTGCTTGAAGCTAGACAGGCTTATCTTGGGCAAGAGGAAGATCGCTCGGTCTTGCGCGCAGATAAGTTGGAAGAATTTATTCACTTCATGAAAAGCGAGATCACCAAGGTGCTCGGCAATGATGTCTAACAATGCGTTCAAGCCGATGCCGCTTCGCGGCACGACTTAACTTCGGCGTTAGATGCACTAAGCACATAATTGCTCACAGCCAAACTATCAGGTCAAGTCTGCTTTTATTATTTTTAAGCGTGCATAATAAGCCCTACACAAATTGGGAGATATATCATGAAAGGCTGGCTTTTTCTTGTTATCGCAATAGTTGGCGAAGTAATCGCAACATCCGCATTAAAATCTAGCGAGGGCTTTACTAAGCTTGCCCCTTCCGCCGTTGTCATAATCGGTTATGGCATCGCATTTTATTTTCTTTCTCTGGTTCTGAAATCCATCCCTGTCGGTGTTGCTTATGCAGTCTGGTCGGGACTCGGCGTCGTCATAATTACAGCCATTGCCTGGTTGCTTCATGGGCAAAAGCTTGATGCGTGGGGCTTTGTAGGTATGGGGCTGATAATTGCTGCCTTTTTGCTCGCCCGATCCCCATCGTGGAAGTCGCTGCGGAGGCCGACGCCATGGTGACGGTGTTCGGCATTCTGAATCTCACCGAGGACTCCTTCTTCGATGAGAGCCGGCGGCTAGACCCCGCCGGCGCTGTCACCGCGGCGATCGAAATGCTGCGAGTCGGATCAGACGTCGTGGATGTCGGACCGGCCGCCAGCCATCCGGACGCGAGGCCTGTATCGCCGGCCGATGAGATCAGACGTATTGCGCCGCTCTTAGACGCCCTGTCCGATCAGATGCACCGTGTTTCAATCGACAGCTTCCAACCGGAAACCCAGCGCTATGCGCTCAAGCGCGGCGTGGGCTACCTGAACGATATCCAAGGATTTCCTGACCCTGCGCTCTATCCCGATATTGCTGAGGCGGACTGCAGGCTGGTGGTTATGCACTCAGCGCAGCGGGATGGCATCGCCACCCGCACCGGTCACCTTCGACCCGAAGACGCGCTCGACGAGATTGTGCGGTTCTTCGAGGCGCGGGTTTCCGCCTTGCGACGGAGCGGGGTCGCTGCCGACCGGCTCATCCTCGATCCGGGGATGGGATTTTTCTTGAGCCCCGCACCGGAAACATCGCTGCACGTGCTGTCGAACCTTCAAAAGCTGAAGTCGGCGTTGGGGCTTCCGCTATTGGTCTCGGTGTCGCGGAAATCCTTCTTGGGCGCCACCGTTGGCCTTCCTGTAAAGGATCTGGGTCCAGCGAGCCTTGCGGCGGAACTTCACGCGATCGGCAATGGCGCTGACTACGTCCGCACCCACGCGCCTGGAGATCTGCGAAGCGCAATCACCTTCTCGGAAACCCTCGCGAAATTTCGCAGTCGCGACGCCAGAGACCGAGGGTTAGATCATGCCTAGCATTCACCTTCCGGCCGCCCGCTAGCGGACCCTGGTCAGGTTCCGCGAAGGTGGGCGCAGACATGCTGGGCTCGTCAGGATCAAACTGCACTATGAGGCGGCGGTTCATACCGCGCCAGGGGAGCGAATGGACAGCGAGGAGCCTCCGAACGTTCGGGTCGCCTGCTCGGGTGATATCGACGAGGTTGTGCGGCTGATGCACGACGCTGCGGCGTGGATGTCCGCCAAGGGAACGCCCGCCTGGGACGTCGCGCGGATCGACCGGACATTCGCGGAGACCTTCGTCCTGAGATCCGAGCTCCTAGTCGCGAGTTGCAGCGACGGCATCGTCGGCTGTTGCACCTTGTCGGCCGAGGATCCCGAGTTCTGGCCCGACGCCCTCAAGGGGGAGGCCGCATATCTGCACAAGCTCGCGGTGCGACGGACACATGCGGGCCGGGGTGTCAGCTCCGCGCTGATCGAGGCTTGCCGCCATGCCGCGCGAACGCAGGGGTGCGCCAAGCTGCGGCTCGACTGCCACCCGAACCTGCGTGGCCTATACGAGCGGCTCGGATTCACCCACGTCGACACTTTCAATCCCGGCTGGGATCCAACCTTCATCGCAGAACGCCTAGAACTCGAAATCTAACGTCCGTTCGGGCATCGAGGTCCATGTCGGGGTGGGACGGGCCCGTGGCTTCAAGATCACTTGCAGTCCGACCGCGATGTCTTGGTTGCGCGAGAGGTTGTCGACAGCCACGGCTTTGTGCAATGCCCACACTCTTTTGACCTGACTTTCGCTGCACCTGGCCAGTTTCGCCGTTTCCGCGATGCTATGCCCAGCAGTGCGCAGCGCAATGATCCGATCATGCGCCAGTGTGTCGGCCTTACGGCCGGTGTAGCGGCCGGCCTGCTTGGCCAGCTCCACGCCTTGCCGCTGACGCTCGCGCCGATCCTCGTAGTCATCGCGTGCGATCTGCAACGCCAGCTTCAAAAGCATGTCCTGGACGGATTCCAGAACAACCTTGGCCACGCCCTTCGCCTCGGCGGCCAGCTCCGTCAAATCCACCACACCAGGCACGGCTAGCCTGGCGCCCTTGGCCCGGATCGAGGCCACCAGGCGTTCGGCCTCGGCCAGCGGCAAGCGGCTGATTCGGTCGATCTTCTCCGCAACCACGACTTCACCAGGTTGCAGGTCGGCAATCAGGCGCAGCAGCTCGGCGCGATCGGCGCGTGCGCCGCTGGCTTTCTCGCGGTAGATGCCGGCGACGTAAAAGCCGGCCGCCTTCGTGCTCTCCACGATGGCATCCTGCCGGCTTAGGTCTTGTTCCTCCGTGCTCACGTGTCGTTTTCAGAAGGCGACTGCACCAGTTCACTGGGCTGGCCGCCGTGTGTGCATAGAACTTCTGACCGGGAACGGTCAGAAGTTCTATGCACGAAGCGCCGCGAGAGATCGGAATTGCTCAGAACTCTTGTGCACGGCGCGACAAAGCCGGAACCGCCGAAAATTCCGGCGATCAACCGGCAAGCTGCTTGATGCGCTCGGCCAGGCGGCCGAAAGCCTCGTTCACGTATTCCAGCACCTTGGGTTCTGCGCCCTGCGTGCGCAGCGAGTCTTTGAAGGCTTCCAGGTCGGACAGCCATTGCCGATGCAGGCGGCCCAGCTCGTCGAGCTGAGGCCGGAAGTCTTGGAGACTGCCGCTCGCACGAAACGCCTGGTAGCCACGCTCAAGCGTGGCCGCCGTGGTCAGCAGTTGCGCGCCCATTTGCTTGTGCTGTTCGGAGAACTCGGCCATGCCGTCATAGGGCCGCGAAGCCTTGCGGCGCTCGGCTTCGGATGCCTCTTCCATGATGCGGGCGTAGCGGTAGAACCCTGGGAACTCGCGGGACAGCGCCATGAGCTGCTGATCGGATGTGCCGACCCAAATCCTGTGCAGGTCAGGCCCGTACCCCATCATGCGATTGATGATGGCATGGGCCTCGCTGACACCCTGGGCGGCAAGCTGCTGCATGTGTTGGTCGATCTTCGCGGCCAGTCGGCGGAATTCGTTCATGCTCATGTCCGTCACAAAAGGCGCGTTGATTGCCCTTGCGCCGTGAGAAGTGCCACCGCCTTCTTATCGAAGGAAACGAAGGTTTCCCCGCCAAGCCAGTTGCCTTCGTAGGCAATGACGCCATCGGCAAAGTCTCCGCCCGCGTCGAGCACCAGCAAGCCAGCCTCCACGGCAGGCCGGTTCACTTCCACATTCGCGGCGGCCAGTAGTGCCCGGATCGCGCTGGCCGCGTCGGCTTGCTGGAAGCCGTAGACACGCAGCAGCACCCAAACAAATTCGCATAGGCACGGCAGCGCGACCGCGATCAACTCGGCGTCGGTCAAGACTGCGGCGGCAACGTCCGCTTGTGCGGGATCGTCACGCACAACCGCACGCACAAGGACGTTGGTATCGACTGCGACCTTCATTGCTTACCTGCCCAGCCTTGCGCCGCCGCCTCGTTGATTTCTTCGATGGTGGCAACCTTCTGCGTCTTGCCCGCGAGCAGGCCGACAAAGCTGGCTATCGTCCCTGCGGGCCGTGCCGCCTTGAGCACGCCCCGACCGTCTGGCAACAAGTCCAGCTCGATCTTGTCGCCTGGCCTGATGCCGAGGTGTTGCAGTACGTCCTTCCGAAACGTCACTTGTCCCCGTGCGGTAACGGTCAATGTGGTCATGGTGGTTTGCCCTCGCAATCAAGGTTGATGCTTCACATAGTAATGCAAAAATGCCTTACCGTCAATGTCCGTCAAACGATCATTAGTCGGCCATGCCGGACACTGTCCAGCAAAGTTATTGCACAACGGGTTGTCGGACATTAAGATAGGCGGACGGAATGACGGACAAGAGAGGCGGCAAATGGCACTGATCGGCTATGCGCGGGTATCGACGGCGGAACAGGACACCGCCTTGCAGACGGATGCGCTACGCAAGGCAGGCTGCGAGCGCGTTTTCGAGGACACGGCTTCCGGGGCCAAGGCCGACCGCCCCGGCTTGGCTGATGCGCTGGCCTACCTGCGCGACGGCGACGTGCTGGCCGTCTGGCGGCTGGATCGGCTCGGGCGCTCTATGCCGCACCTAATCGAAACGATAGGCGCGCTGGAAGCGCGAGGCGTCGGCTTCCGTTCTCTGACGGAAGCCATCGACACCACCACGCCAGGCGGGCGGCTCATCTTCCACGTGTTCGGCGCGCTGGGCCAGTTCGAGCGCGACTTGATCCGCGAGCGCACCAAGGCCGGGTTGACTGCCGCCGCCGCTCGTGGGAGGAAGGGCGGGCGAAAGCCGGTTGTCACCGCCGACAAGTTGCAGCGAGCGCGGGAGCACATCGCCAACGGGCTTAATGTCCGAGAGGCCGCTACACGGCTCAAGGTGAGCAAGACGGCCCTGTACACCGCGCTGCAATCCACCAGTGCAGCCGACTCCTGATATTCCGTGCAGTCGTCTTCTGAAAATGACATCACGCGCAGGTAGATGCGTGCGACTTTCATGCGGGCCTCCTGGTCATTTTGGGTATAGGGAAAATGACCATTGTTTCACGCCTAGCCAAAAAGGGAAGGTTCCCGGTTCAAATGTCGTTTTCAGAAGACGGCTGCACTGAACGTCAGAAGCCGACTGCACTATAGCAGCGGAGGGGTTGGATCCATCAGGCAACGACGGGCTGCTGCCGGCCATCAGCGGACGCAGGGAGGACTTTCCGCAACCGGCCGTTCGATGCGGCACCGATGGCCTTCGCGCAGGGGTAGTGAATCCGCCAGGATTGACTTGCGCTGCCCTACCTCTCACTAGTGAGGGGCGGCAGCGCATCAAGCGGTGAGCGCACTCCGGCACCGCCAACTTTCAGCACATGCGTGTAAATCATCGTCGTAGAGACGTCGGAATGGCCGAGCAGATCCTGCACGGTTCGAATGTCGTAACCGCTGCGGAGCAAGGC
Organism: Stenotrophomonas sp. 71799_Sma; assembly: GCF_056482505.1. Taxonomy (NCBI): domain Bacteria; kingdom Pseudomonadati; phylum Pseudomonadota; class Gammaproteobacteria; order Lysobacterales; family Lysobacteraceae; genus Stenotrophomonas; species Stenotrophomonas sp. 71799_Sma. The sequence continues at coordinate 3,825,639 of NZ_CM151202.1, read as the reverse complement.
CGTCGCGAACGAGTGGCGGAGGGTGTGCGGTGTGGCGGGCTTCGTGATGCCTGCTTGTTCTACGGCACGTTTGAAGGCGCGCTGAAAGGTCTGGTCATACATGTGATGGCGACGCACGACACCGCTCCGTGGATCGGTCGAATGCGTGTGCTGCGCAAAAACCCAGAACCACGGCCAGGAATGCCCGGCGCGCGGATACTTCCGCTCAAGGGCGTCGGGAAGCGCAACGCCGCTGCGGCCCTCGGCCTGGTCCTTCAGCCACCATGCCCGTGCACGCGACAGCTGCTCGCGCAGGCTGGGTGCCAAGCTCTCGGGTAACATCAAGGCCCGATCCTTGGAGCCCTTGCCCTCCCGCACGATGATCGTGCCGTGATCGAAATCCAGATCCTTGACCCGCAGTTGCAAACCCTCACTGATCCGCATGCCCGTTCCATACAGAAGCTGGGCGAACAAACGATGCTCGCCTTCCAGAAAACCGAGGATGCGAACCACTTCATCCGGGGTCAGCACCACCGGCAAGCGCCGCGACGGCCGAGGTCTTCCGATCTCCTGAAGCCAGGGCAGATCCGTGCACAGCACCTTGCCGTAGAAGAACAGCAAGGCCGCCAATGCCTGACGATGCGTGGAGACCGAAACCTTGCGCTCGTTCGCCAGCCAGGACAGAAATGCCTCGACTTCGCTGCTGCCCAAGGTTGCCGGGTGACGCACACCGTGGAAACGGATGAAGGCACGAACCCAGTGGACATAAGCCTGTTCGGTTGGTAAGCTGTAATGCAAGTAGCGTATGCGCTCACGCAACTGGTCCAGAACCTTGACCGAACGCAGCGGTGGTAACGGCGCAGTGGCGGTTTTCATGGCTTGTTATGACTGTTTTTTTGTACAGTCTATGCCTCGGGCATCCAAGCAGCAAGCGCGTTACGCCGTGGGTCGATGTTTGATGTTATGGAGCAGCAACGATGTTACGCAGCAGGGTGACGGTGTTCGGCATTCTGAATCTCACCGAGGACTCCTTCTTCGATGAGAGCCGGCGGCTAGACCCCGCCGGCGCTGTCACCGCGGCGATCGAAATGCTGCGAGTCGGATCAGACGTCGTGGATGTCGGACCGGCCGCCAGCCATCCGGACGCGAGGCCTGTATCGCCGGCCGATGAGATCAGACGTATTGCGCCGCTCTTAGACGCCCTGTCCGATCAGATGCACCGTGTTTCAATCGACAGCTTCCAACCGGAAACCCAGCGCTATGCGCTCAAGCGCGGCGTGGGCTACCTGAACGATATCCAAGGATTTCCTGACCCTGCGCTCTATCCCGATATTGCTGAGGCGGACTGCAGGCTGGTGGTTATGCACTCAGCGCAGCGGGATGGCATCGCCACCCGCACCGGTCACCTTCGACCCGAAGACGCGCTCGACGAGATTGTGCGGTTCTTCGAGGCGCGGGTTTCCGCCTTGCGACGGAGCGGGGTCGCTGCCGACCGGCTCATCCTCGATCCGGGGATGGGATTTTTCTTGAGCCCCGCACCGGAAACATCGCTGCACGTGCTGTCGAACCTTCAAAAGCTGAAGTCGGCGTTGGGGCTTCCGCTATTGGTCTCGGTGTCGCGGAAATCCTTCTTGGGCGCCACCGTTGGCCTTCCTGTAAAGGATCTGGGTCCAGCGAGCCTTGCGGCGGAACTTCACGCGATCGGCAATGGCGCTGACTACGTCCGCACCCACGCGCCTGGAGATCTGCGAAGCGCAATCACCTTCTCGGAAACCCTCGCGAAATTTCGCAGTCGCGACGCCAGAGACCGAGGGTTAGATCATGCCTAGCATTCACCTTCCGGCCGCCCGCTAGCGGACCCTGGTCAGGTTCCGCGAAGGTGGGCGCAGACATGCTGGGCTCGTCAGGATCAAACTGCACTATGAGGCGGCGGTTCATACCGCGCCAGGGGAGCGAATGGACAGCGAGGAGCCTCCGAACGTTCGGGTCGCCTGCTCGGGTGATATCGACGAGGTTGTGCGGCTGATGCACGACGCTGCGGCGTGGATGTCCGCCAAGGGAACGCCCGCCTGGGACGTCGCGCGGATCGACCGGACATTCGCGGAGACCTTCGTCCTGAGATCCGAGCTCCTAGTCGCGAGGGCTCTGTTGCAAAAATCGTGAAGCTTGAGCATGCTTGGCGGAGATTGGACGGACGGAACGATGACGGATTTCAAGTGGCGCCATTTCCAGGGTGATGTGATCCTGTGGGCGGTGCGCTGGTATTGTCGCTATCCGATCAGCTATCGCGACCTTGAGGAAATGCTGGCGGAACGCGGCATTTCGGTCGACCATACGACGATCTATCGCTGGGTCCAGCGCTACGCCCCGGAGATGGAGAAGCGGCTGCGCTGGTTCTGGCGGCGTGGCTTTGATCCGAGCTGGCGCCTGGATGAAACCTACGTCAAGGTGCGGGGCAAGTGGACCTACCTGTACCGGGCAGTCGACAAGCGGGGCGACACGATCGATTTCTACCTGTCGCCGACCCGCAGCGCCAAGGCAGCGAAGCGGTTCCTGGGCAAGGCCCTGCGAGGCCTGAAGCACTGGGAAAAGCCTGCCACGCTCAATACCGACAAAGCGCCGAGCTATGGTGCAGCGATCACCGAATTGAAGCGCGAAGGAAAGCTGGACCGGGAGACGGCCCACCGGCAGGTGAAGTATCTCAATAACGTGATCGAGGCCGATCACGGAAAGCTCAAGATACTGATCAAGCCGGTGCGCGGTTTCAAATCGATCCCCACGGCCTATGCCACGATCAAGGGATTCGAAGTCATGCGAGCCCTGCGCAAAGGACAGGCTCGCCCCTGGTGCCTGCAGCCCGGCATCAGGGGCGAGGTGCGCCTTGTGGAGAGAGCTTTTGGCATTGGGCCCTCGGCGCTGACGGAGGCCATGGGCATGCTCAACCACCATTTCGCAGCAGCCGCCTGATCGGCGCAGAGCGACAGCCTACCTCTGACTGCCGCCAATCTTTGCAACAGAGCCTCCGTCGCCATGCTCACCTCGCTTTGGTGCACACGAGTATTGAGCATAGTCGAGATTGGTGCAGATCACTTCTGATATTGAACTGTCAGGAGCTGGCTGCACAACAGCCATTACGCCCAATCAACTGGTGCAGTCGTCTTCTGAAAATGACAGAGTCACTTGCATTCATGGTGGCACCCCTCCATTGACTGACGAAGACGGCGAATGCCGCCGCCGGCATTGGCTTCGCGAACAGGAAGCCTTGTCCTGTGTCGCAGTCCGCTTGTCGCAATAGATCAAGACTCGCCGATGTTTCCACGCCTTCAGCCACCACATCCATGCCCAGCCCGTGCGCAAGCTGAATCACGGTGTGCACGATGGTTTGGTCGCGGCGGTCGTTGGCGAGCCCGGCGACAAACGATTGGTCGATCTTGAGCGTGCTGATTGGGCAGCACTTCAGATGTTGCAGACAGGAATACCCCGTCCCGAAGTCATCGGCGGCGAAGCGCACACCGATCTGCCGCAAGGCGTCCAGGGCGGGGAAGATCGCCGGATCACCAAACGCGACCGATTCGGTCAGCTCGATTTCGAGATACTCGGCGGGCAACTCGGCATCAGCCAGCACGCCCTTTACCCACCCGTCGAAGTCCGGTCCCACTTGGCTCGCCGAAACATTGACGGCCAGCCGGAACGGTCGCCATGCCAGCATTCGCCAGTCACGCATCTGGCGGCAGGCTTCGCCCAGCACCCAAGCGCCGATTTCAGGCATCAGGCCGGACGATTCGACCACGGGCAGGAACTGGCCCGGTGGCAATAGTCCAAGCGTCGGATGACGCCAGCGCAACAGGGCTTCCGCGCCGACAATCCCACCACTGCGCAGATCGACGACGGGCTGGTAGTGCAGTTCAAGCTGCCCGCGCTCGACCGCTTGGGCCAGTTCCGGCGTCGTCCATCCATCCGGCCGGAAAGCGCTCATTCTCTTTCCCTGAATGCCCGCAACGCCCGCGACAGGGACAGAAGGAACAGGCCGGTCAAACCGAGCGCCGCGATGACCCAATGCTCGCCGAGGAAAGCACCGGCGGTTGTGCCGGCCAGCACGACAGCGAGGATGGGCAGGTGGCAGGGGCAAGTCAGCACAGCCAGTCCGCCCCACAGGTAGCCGGTGATCGGTTTGTGCGTCTCGGACGGCAAGCGCTCGGGGTTGTTCATGGCAGACTCTCCGCGTGCTGTGCCGGCTCGGTCGGCAGGGTGGCCAACTGCACTTCCAGATCGGCCAACGCTTCGCGCCGACGCTCGACGAACTGACGCAGCAGGGCAAGCTGCGCGGCCGCTTCGTCGCCGTCCGCCGCATCCAGCGCCCGGCACAGCCGCGCCAGCGCGTCGAGGCCGATGCCCGCCTCGAAGGCCGCCCGCACGAAGCACAGCCGTTGCAAGGCGGCGTCATCGAACAAGCCGTAGCCGCCTGGTGTGCACGCCACCGGGCGCAGCAATCCGCGCAGCAGGTAGTCGCGCACGATATGCACGCTCACCCCGGCATCAAGAGCCAGCCGGGACACCGTGTAGGCGTTCATTGAACACCTCCTTTTTCTCACCCGGCGCAGCAGGAAAGCTGCTTCACATCCTTGTTGAAGGTCTGCGCCGCGAGCTTCAACCCCTCGACCATCGTCAGGTAGGGGAACAACTGGTCGGCCAGTTCCTGCACCGTCATGCGGTTGCGAATGGCCAGAGCCGCCGTCTGGATCAGTTCACCCGCTTCCGGCGCGACCGCCTGTACGCCGATCAGCCGATGGCTGCCTTCCTCGATAACCAACTTGATGAAGCCGCGTGTGTCGAAGTTGGCGAGCGCACGCGGCACGTTGTCCAAGGTCAAGGTGCGGCTGTCGGTCTCGATCCCGTCGTGGTGGGCTTCCGCCTCGCTGTAGCCCACGGTCGCCACTTGCGGATCGGTGAACACCACGGCCGGCATTGCGGTCAGGTCGAGCGCCGCATCGCCGCCGGTCATGTTGATCGCGGCACGGGTGCCGGCCGCTGCCGCCACATAGACGAACTGCGGCTGGTCGGTGCAGTCGCCGGCCGCGTAGATGTTCGGGTTGCTCGTGCGCATGCCTTGGTCGATGGCGATGGCACCTTGCGCATTGACAGTGACCCCCGCTGCGTCCAGCGCGAGGCTGCGCGTGTTCGGTGTCCGACCGGTGGCAACCAGCAGTTTGTCGGCGCGCAATTCACCGTGCGTGGTGGTCAGCACGAATTCACCGTCCATATGGGCGACCTGGCTGGCTTGCGTGTGCTCCAGCACCTCGATGCCCTCGGCACGGAAAGCGGCTGTCACCGCCTCGCCGATGGCCGGGTCTTCACGGAAGAACAAGGTATTGCGCGCCAGGACCGTGACCTTGCTGCCCAGCCGGGCAAAGGCTTGCGCCAGCTCCAGCGCCACCACCGACGAGCCGATTACGGCAAGGCGTTCGGGAATGGTGTCGCTCGCCAGGGCCTCGGTGGAAGTCCAGTAGGGTGACTCTTTCAAGCCCGGAATCGGCGGGACCGCCGGGCTGGCACCCGTGGCGACCAGGCAGCGGTCGAACATCACGACGCGCTCGCCACCCTCGTTCAAACGGACGGTAAGGCTCTGGTCGTCCTTGAAGCGCGCCTCACCGTGCACAACGGTGATGGCCGGATTACCGCCCAGGATGCCTTCGTACTTGGCGTGCCGCAGTTCGTCGACGCGGGCCTGCTGCTGGGCCAGCAGCTTACTGCGGTCAATCGTAGGCACAGTTGCCGCAATACCGCCATCGAACGGGCTTTCCCGGCGCAGATGGGCGATGTGGGCGGCGCGGATCATGATCTTGGACGGCACACAGCCGACATTGACGCAGGTGCCGCCGATGGTGCCGCGCTCGATCAGCGTGACCTGCGCGCCTTGCTCGACGGCTTTCAGCGCCGCCGCCATCGCGGCTCCACCGCTGCCAATGACCGCTACCTGCACCGGGGGCTCGTTGCCACTGTGCTTTTCGGCGGCGGCCATCCATCCCCGCACCTTGTCGAGCAGTCCGACGCGGTTGTCCGCCAGTGGCGCATCGGCTAGCGTTGCCTTGTAGCCCAGTCCGGCCACGGCGGCAGTCAGCGCGTCCGGCGATGTGCCCGGCACGATGGCGAGTTGCGCTGTGCCCTTCGGATAGGACACCAGCGCCGACTGCACGCCTGGCACTTTTTCCAGCGCTTCCTTGACGTGCGCCGCGCACGAGTCGCAAGTCATGCCGGTGATTTTTAGATGGGTCATGCAACAGATCCTTTATCGTTTGTGGCGCCAGACAATGACGTCCGTTGTGCTGCGGTGCCGTTTTCAGTGACTCACTGCTTGACGCTGGACGGATAGCCCGCGTCTGCGGTTGCCTTGGTCAGCTTCTGCACGCTGGTCTTGGCATCGTCGAAGGTGACGACCGCTTGGCGTGTCTCGAAAGTCACGTCAACTTTGCTGACGCCTTCGACCTTGGAAATCGCCTTCTTGACAGTGATCGGGCAGGCGGAGCAGGTCATGCCCGGTACGGACAGCGTGACGGTCTGGGTGGCGGCCCAGACGGGGGCAACAACGGCGGCGAGGGCGAGGGAGGCAAACAGTTTCTTCATGGTGAACTCCGATCAGTAGAAAAATGGCATGACGTAGGGAAATCCGAGCGCGACCAGAACCAGCGCGGCCACGATCCAGAAAATGAGCTTGTAAGTAGCTCGCACTTGGGGAATCGCGCAGACCTCACCCGGTTTGCAGGCCGCTGCCTGCCGGTAGATGCGCCGCCAGGCGAAGAACAACGCCACCAGCGCCACGCCGATAAAGATGGGGCGATAGGGTTCCAACACCGCCAAGTTGCCGATCCAAGCGCCGCTGAACCCCAAGGCGATCAGAACCAACGGCCCGAGGCAGCAAGCCGAGGCGAGGATGGCGGCAAGCCCTCCAGTGAAGAGCGCGCCGCGCCCGGTTTTTGGTTCAGACATGCGCTTGTCCTTTCGAATTGAAATTGGATAGCGTAACCTTACTTCCGTACTCATGTACGGAGTCAAGCGATATGGAAAACAATTTGGAGAACCTGACCATTGGCGTTTTCGCCAAGGCGGCCGGGGTCAATGTGGAGACCATCCGTTTCTATCAGCGCAAGGGCTTGTTGCTGGAGCCTGACAAGCCCTATGGCAGCATCCGCCGCTATGGCGAGGCGGATGTAACGCGGGTGCGCTTCGTGAAATCAGCCCAGCGGCTGGGCTTCAGCCTGGATGAGATCGCCGAGCTGCTGCGGCTGGAGGATGGCACCCATTGCGAGGAAGCCAGCAGTCTGGCCGAGCACAAGCTCAAGGACGTGCGCGAGAAAATGGCTGACCTGGCGCGCATGGAGGCCGTGCTGTCTGAGTTGGTGTGCGCCTGCCATGCGCGAAGGGGGAACGTTTCCTGCCCGCTGATCGCGTCACTACAGGGTGGAGCAAGCTTGGCAGGTTCGGCTATGCCTTAGCGTGCTTTATTTTCCGTTTTCTGAGACGACCCCCTCAAGAGTTTCGCCCACCATCTTGGTCGATAGTCGCGCCTTCATGTCCCGTAGGCGCTCGATTGCGTCATCACGATCCTTGATCTGCGTCTCGTACTTTTCTTTCAAAGATTTCTCGGCGAGATGCTTTTCAAGTTCTACCCGCTGCAAGCCGCTCTTCAATTCGTCACGTTCTTTCTCGACCGCGCCGACTGCTTCGGTAATCGCGAGCTTCTTCTCGATGACAACAGCGTCAAGCTTCGCCTTGAGTTCCTGTATCTCCGACTCCTTCGCTGCAGCGGCTTTTTGCACTTCGCTCATGAGCGTGACCTCTGCCAACTTGGATACGGCTTGCTTGTCACGCTTCGCTTGTTCCAATTCATTTGCAAGCGTGTCACGCTCTTTTTCCACCGCGCTCAAAGCCTCGGCCACGGCAAGTTGCCGCGCAACTTCGCCAGCATCAAGCCTGGCCTTCAGCTCCTGGATCTCGGCGTCCTTGGCAGACGAGGTCTTCTGCAATTCGTTGGCAATCTTGGCTTCAGCTAGTTCGACCGCATTGCGCTTTCCCTGCTCGGCCAACTCTAGCCGCTCATGCAACTGCTTCTCGAAATCGCTATCTCGAACCTGCTTCAGAATGTCCGCGTACCCAACTTCATCGATCTTGAATGCCTTCCCGCAGTGAGGGCAGATGATTTCATGCATGATTACTTACCCTCCACCTTGACAAGAATCTGCTTAAGCATTTCTGGCACCACTCCTCCCGACCGGAGTGTTGCAGTCCGGTATGCGAGTTGGTTTTTCGATAGATTTATTCCGGTATCAGCCTCAACACTATTGCAGGCAGTTATCCACTCACCCCAGTTCGCAGACAGAAACGCTTCAAGATGATCATCAAAAATGGCCGCGACGTCGGAAATGGTGGCGGATGGAAAATCTTCTTCAGGCAAGCCGAAGTACCGCATTAATCTGCAGTTCTCTACCGCATGATTGTTGCGCTCCCGATCTATGTCATCTTGCTTTTTGTTTTTGGCTTTGGCTCGCGCTTCAAATCCACCGTCTGCATCAAACAGTGCGTAGACTGGCACACCAATAGATTTCAAAATCGCATGCGCGAGGGGTATCGATGTCTTGCTGCCCACAGAAACGATAGAAATTCCTGCTGCCTCAAGGGCGCCGGGGGAAGTTCTATCTCCAATACCGTAGAACACAGCAGATTCGGTTGTCCCCTCCACAAGAAATGCGCGATTCGCGAAGAGTGCTATGGCAAGCTGGTCGGCCACGTTATGGTCGAGCCTGCGATCGACCACATCGCCATCCACTGTTCCATTCAGCCTGGCCTTCACATCCTCAACCGTGGCAAAGTGGACCGTCACCACCGGGACTTCGTCAGCGGATCTCGTCAGCCGTCTGACTTGATGGAAATGTCGAGCCTCCAGGAAGTAGGGGCTATGCGTCGCATAGGTCACCTGGATGCGCTTGCCAGCATCTTCGGCGAGCGACCTGAGCACCTTCGCAAAGGTCTGCGCCTGGATCGGGTGCTGGAAAAGTTCCGGCTCCTCGATCGCCAGGCAGATGACTCCCTCGGCCGAGGCTGCGCCCGACTGCGCCAAGAGTTGCAGAGCCGAGATCAGCAGCGTGCGCTGAAAGCCGTGTCCCTGCCGCTCCACCGCAGTCTCGGTGGTGCCGTCGAGCACGGCCACGTCGAACGTCGTGCGAGGTGCCTTGAGTTCCACCTCAGCCGGAGAAACCGTGATTGCCCGGCCTGGCGCATAGGTTGTGACGACCTCGTTGAGCTGCGTTGTGATGGCCCCAAGTTGCTCCTTGAACTTCTCTTCGTAGACTTGTTGCTGCTTTGCCCGTGACTCCGCAACGATTTCCGCGATTGCCTCATCAGCGGCAGTTCGGTCAATCGAGCGCTCAAGGATTCGCCCAATGATGCTTGCCTTGCCGTCGATGGACTCTTCACTTGCCCGAAGGTCTGCCGTAACCAGGACGAAGTCGAAGAGCCCGCTCATCTTGCCGCCGCTGTTGAAACCGAAGAAATTGGTTTGCAAAGCCTCGGGCGCATCGAGCAGTTGATCAGTGTGAGCCGCCTCCCAAGTTGTCATCGCCTGCTCGACGGCTGGACCAGTATTCGCCGCAGGAAGGTCAAGCTCCGGGCGCTCGCGCCGGAGAGTGGCATACAGCTCTTTCTTCGCAGTCGCACCGCCTGCTGCCTTGATGGCATTTAAAGCCGGAAATCCCTTTGCATTGGCGGAGAGCACATCGGTGCCATCGGGAGATCGGCGCTTCCATGCGGTGAACGTGGCAACTCCTTCCGGCGCGTACTTGCCAAGTGCCTCGCGATCCTTTTCGGTGAGGTCTGCGAAGGTGACCTGAACCTCGATGTCTTCGTCAGTCGCCCCAAAAGAGCAATCCTTCTCCGTCAGCGAGCCGGGTTTGCCGTTGAAGAACCAGTCGAGCGCACGAAGCACCGTTGACTTGCCGGCACCGTTCGGCCCGATGAAGGTCGTGACGGAATCGAACGGAATCGTCACGTCTTTCAACGTGCGAAAGTTTCGGATGCGAACGGATTGGATCTTCATTTCGGGTCTCTGCTCCTTGTGTTTTGTGTCGTCTCTCGCCGTGACAGCGACAGAACCTATCCTTTTGCCGCCTCGGTCAAAAGATCGTCAACGGAGCGCGCAACCACATACCGGGCGGGGTTCTCACCAACCGCCAGCGCAGTGAAATGCGCCTTGCCGCATTCGATCTTGGCGCTTTCCTTGTCGCGCAGGTCGTCGGTGAACAGGCTGCTCTTGGTTTCCACCACGAAGTACAGGCGCTGAGCACCGTCTTCTTCCACCAGCACGGCCCAGTCGGGGTTGTAGCTGCCCAGTGGGGTGGGCACCTTGAACCAGCCCGGCAGCTTGGCGTAGAGCTTGATGGCCTCGTTCTTCTCCAGCCCGTTGGCAAAATCCCGCTCTGGGGTCGAGTCGTACACCACGTGCTCGTAGATCGACTTCTGGGTATCCAACAGCATGTTCTTCAGATAACCGGTCAGTTCCTCCTTCTCGAACAGCTCCTGCGCATAGACATGCTGGTCGCCGAGCTTCTGGTACTTGATGCCATCGACCAGGGCCAAGCGCTTGCAACGGTTGATGGTTTCGGCGGTCAATTCGATGAACTGCTGCGGATTGCGCTTGAAGTCGTCCAGGCGGCCGCTTCCCGTCAGGATGCTGACGATGGTGCGTCGGGTGAGCTGGGTGCGATCCTGCAGGTCGGTCAGCAAATCCGGCAGCTCAATATCCGCCTCGTCCAGCACCACGGTCGCCGCGCCCGCTTTCTCCGTCGCGGCGACACCCGCCTTGCCGATAGAGATGTCGGCCTTGCGCCATTGCAGCCGTGCTTTGGCAATCACCGGGGCCTTCTGCAACGCTGCGATGCAATCCGTCACCAGCTTGGCGTTATCGAACTGCACGCGGTACGTTGTCTGGTGCTTGATGCGGTCCCACAGTGCCTTGAACTCGTCGCTCAGATAAACGACCTTGCCATCCTTACCCTTGCGCAGCGGCACTTGCCTGCGCTCATCGGCATTCTTGATGTCCAGCCGGCCCGACACCTTGCGCAGCACTTCAGCAATCTGGGCTTTCTGCGCATCAAACTCGGCCGGCAGTTCCAAGGTGCCGTTCTTCAGCGCCGTTTTCAGTGAATCCTGCACCTTGCCTTTGGCATCTATATGGCCGGCGGCTTTCAGGTGCTCCCACAGTGCCTTTGATTGCTCGATGCCCAGCGGTGCGGCGTGCCCATCAGCGCCAGTCACGGCAATGGCGGCAAATTGATGCTGCTCCACAATGCCAAAGCGGATGCCTGTGTCTTTCTCGATTTCCTTCTGCAGGTTTTCGGCAAACTGTTCGTAGTTTTCCGTGGCCACCACGGTCAGGGTGTTGACCTCGAAGCCCCGTACCCGCTCGCCATCCTGGTTGACGCACAGGCGCAGGCCGCGACCAATGGTCTGGCGGCGCTCGCGCTCGGTCTGGATGTCGCGCAAGGTGCAAATCTGGAACACGTTGGGGTTGTCCCAGCCTTCCTTGAGGGCGGAGTGGGAGAAGATGAACTTCAGCGGCGTGCTGAAGGACAGCAGCTTCTCCTTCTCTTTCATGATCAGGTTGTAGGCGCGTTCGGCATTCTCCCGGTTACCCGCATTGTTCTCGGCGGTATCAAGCCAGCCGCCCTTCTTGTCGATGGAGAAATAGCCGTTGTGCACTTCTTCGGCGGCGGACTCCAGGTCGATCTCGGCAAACAAACTCTGGTAGGCCGGCAACTTGGCGGCACGGCGATATTCTTCCTCGAACATCTGCGCATACACGCCCTTGACCGGCTGGCCGTCCGCATCGTACTGACGGTACTTGTCCACCGCGTCGATGAAGAACAGGCTCAACACCTTGATCCCCAATGGACGCAGGTGCTTTTCCTTGTCCAGATGCTCCTTGATCGTGCGGCGGATCATCTCGCGTTGCACGGCCAGCGCATCCACATCACCGTGGGCCTGACCCGGCTGCAAAAACACTTCGCCGCCGGGGTAGCGCAGCTCCATGAACGCTTCGCCCTTGGCCGTATTGATCTCGCCCACCCGAAAATCGGCGTAGATCGCACGGCCATCGGCGCTCTGCTGAAGGTCGTCGCCATCGCTGACCGTCACCTCAGTCCTTTGCACGCCAGTGGCGGTCTGTTTATCCAGCTCGACCTTGGCGCTGATGCGGCCGCGCTTGTTTTCCACCTTCACCAGGCGCACGAAAGGCTTGTTGTGCGCATCCTCCACCGTGGCCGACGCCACCTCGATCTGCTTGACCAGCTTGCGCTCATAAGCATCCACGGCATCCAGGCGGAACACCATGTGGTGCTTGTCCACATGGGTAGCGGAATAGCGCAGCGTGCAGAGCGGGTTCATGGCATCCAGCGCTTCCTTGCCGCGTCCTTCAAGGCCGCCGTCCACACTTTGCGGTTCATCCACGATGATGATCGGCCGGGTGGCCTTGATCAGGTCGATGGGCTTCTCGCCGCCCGTCTTCTCGGTCTCTTTGTAGAGGTTGTTCACATCCTTCTTGTTGATGGCGCCCACCGTCACCACCATGATCTGGATGTTGGAACTAGTGGCGAAATTGCGCACCGGCCCGGGCTTGCCCGAGTCGTACAGGAAGTAATCGAAGGGCACGCCCGCGTAGAGCCCCTTGAAGTGTTCCTCGGTGATTTGCAGGGTCTTGTAGACGCCTTCCTTGATCGCCACCGAGGGCACCACGATCACGAACTTGCTGAAACCGTAGCGCTTGTTCAGCTCGAAGATCGAGCGCAGGTATACATAGGTCTTACCGGTGCCGGTCTCCATTTCCACCGTGAAGTCGCCGGAAGTCAGCGAGCCGGAAGGCGGCAGGCCACCGCGCAACTGGATGTCCGCGAGGTTCTTGAGCAGTTCATCGTCCAGCAGGGTCAAGCGGTTGCCAACGCCAAGGTCGGACTGCGCCACACCCAGTGACATCTGCACCTCATCGGGCAGTTTCATGGTCACCGTAAATTCGGTGCGGCAGACCTCCTGACCACGGAAAAGATCGCACACGGCCTCGATGGCCTGCATCTGATAGTCGAGGTTGGGCTCGAAGTGGAGTTTCATTGCGAACCTCCCTTACAAGCTACGCACGTTCTGGATGCCGTGCTGCTCCAGAATCGCGGCGAGGTTGGTTTTGGCAACGTCGTCGGCAAAGGCGCTGTCGCGGAACACGCAGGTGCTTTCTTTTCCAGCAGGGCCAGCGGGTGCCAGCTCCTTGTGCCAGGCGATGATGCCTTGGGCCAGTGGCTCCACCTGCTCACGGGTGATTTTTTCGGCCAGGCAAGCCAACAGCACGCCGCCGCCTACGGCATGTACATCTAGCCCTTCAATGCCGCGCTTTTCGATGGGTACGCAAAGATCAAGGCCGAGCTTGAGCAGCAGTTCGTACAACACATCGGCCTCGCTGCGGCCTTCGAGCAGGTGATCCTGATGGTCGAACAGTGTGGCTTCCAGATCGTGTGGTTTGGGATTCCAGGCTCGGATATTAGAGGTGTCGAGCTTGAATACGCGGAAGCCGGTGTCGCCCTGCCAGTCGAGGTTATCGGCTTTGATCTTGGTTCCGGAACGGCGTAGGCGTTCTTTAGTGAGCTCAGCGATATTCAGCGGCCGTCCAAGGTCTCCACAGTACTTTGCAGCAATCTTTTGCTGCTTGTCGCTTGCGTCAAGCGACTCTGGAAGTTGGACAAGAATGTAACGTCTGCTCCCGTTATCCTGACTGTTCAACTGCATCGTCGCCTCGCCCGTCGTGCCGCTGCCCGCAAAAAAATCCAGCACAACGGCGTGAGGGTCATCAGACGTGGTGTAGCGGATCAGTTTCGCAATCTCGTCCAGATCCTTTGGATTGTTGAAGACTTTCTTCCCCAATAGGGTCCGGAGATATTTCACCGAAACCTGGGATTGCTTGTAGAAGTAGCTACCCCTAACCTGAGTTGCGAATTCTTCTTCATCCTCGATATCGGCTGGTTCCTCAGGCGCATCAACATCAGTCGAACTGTCCGAATCAAGCTCCTGAGGAATCGGGCGGATATGTGCCTTTCGGAAGGGCGGCTCCGTGTGGTCTTGGCGAAACTCAACAAGCCCAAGTTTTATCTGGCGTTGCATTTCATCGGAAGATGAGTATCTCCAACCGGCCTCCGGCACAACGCACGGTTGATTTGTAACGGGATGAAGGACGTCATAGCGCGGCCCACCACCGCCCGGCCAGGAGATGTCACGATCCCGCCACGGCCCGTTTTGATCCACTCGCTTGTAGCGGCTCCACTTTTTAGCGGGGTGTGCTTTGGGCAAGTCGGAATACCAAGCTTGCAGCCCCTCTTCGATCAGGTTGTCTTGGATTCCATGCTGAACGCGCAGTTCGAGGTATTTATTCCAGATATCTCGGGCACCCGGCTTTTCTTCACGCCACAGCGTTTTCTGCTCTCGAAGGTAGCTCTGCGATTTTGCGTAGACAAGAACGTACTCATGTCCATTGGAAAAAAACTTGGCATCATTTTTTCTGCCTTTTTCCCATGTAAGGCAGGATAGAAAATTTTCTTCACCGAAGGCTTCATCCATCACGGAGCGCAGGTTCGTGATCTCATGCTCGTCGATACTGAGCAGGATTACCCCATCCTCTCGCAGTAAATTCCTCGCCAGCTTCAACCTTGGATACATCATGTTCAACCAGTCGGTATGAAAGCGCCCGCTGGCCTCGGTATTGCTGCTAATCTTCTCTCCACCCTCGATCTGCCCGGTCAGCTCCAGATAGTTCTTGATGTTGTCCTGAAAATTGTCCGGATACACAAAATCCTTGCCGGTGTTGTACGGCGGGTCGATATAGATCAGCTTGACCTTGCTGGCATAGCTTTTTTGCAGCAGCTTGAGCACTTCAAGGTTGTCGCCCTCGATCATCAGGTTCTGGGTGGTATCCCAGTCCACGCTGTCTTCCGGGCAGGGGCGCAGGGTGCCCGTGCTGGGCGTGAGCGCCAATTGCCGGGCGCGGCGCTTGCCATGCCAGTTGAGGCCGTATTTCTCGTCGGCATCGGTGACGGTGGCATCGCCCACCAGCGCCTTGAGTACGTCCACATTCACGGCCACGCCGCCCGCGCCCTCGGTGATCAGCTCCGGGAACAGCGCTTTGAGCTGTTCGATATTTCCCGCCACCAGATCGGCGGATTGGGCTTCTGGGCTGGTGGTATCGATTTTTTTAATGGTCATGGTGAGACTCTCCTCAAACTCGGTATTCTTTGGCATCAGGCATCCTGCAGGTCGCCCATCTGGCGATCAAAAGACTGGCGAATCAGGCCCATGACGTAGGGAAGCTCATCCAGGCTGGACAAGCCGACTTCTACATCGCCATTGCCCCAGCGGCCAAGGTTGGTGACATCGGTGCACAGCCCTTTGGGGTCATCGATCTCGCTGAATGGCATATTCAGCGACAGGCGCAAGCGTCTGGCCTGAGGGACAACATCCACGAAATTTGTCTCTGCCTTATAGGCGACATAGAGCTTGAGGTATTCCTCGTAGATGCACGGGTCCAACTCCAAAATTTCTTTGCGCAAGGCATCAAACAGTGTGCGAATGGTGCCGCTGGTCAGGTGCGGATGATCGTCGATGCCGTAGTGTTGCCCTGCGTTGGTTGCTGAAGGGCGATAGGCATCAAGGACGCTGCTATCCAGCTGCGGTGCAGCCCATACTTTGGCGGCTTCTCTAGCAAGGCGCTCGGCACGTGTTTTGATGGCACTTTCATCCCACTTTTCTACCTCACCCAATCCTTCGTTGATGTTGAGGGCGCTGTATTTGAAGCCGATTTTCTTGCCATCGGCATTGATGACCTGATCGCGCTTGTAGGCGAATGGATAGTCGCTGTACTCGCTGTTGTATCCCGTCAAGGTGAGATTGCCCAAGGTATGCAGATACTTCTGCTGAGTCTGTTGCCAATCGGGGCCGAGTTCCGCCTGCCACGCTGATGAAAGTACTTCGTTCTGCGGCAGGATGTGCTCGATGGTGTAGTCCTCAACCACGATGCGTTCCTTGCGTCCATGGTTTTCGAGACGACGCAACCAATAGCTACGGCTGCGGAAGTTGTACAGGTCGCGTTGTTTGAGCTCGCGCTGGAACTCCTCATCGCCTGGGAAGCGGCGATAGGACGGCAACAACAGGAACGCCGCCCGCACACTCTCCAGATAACGGTCTTTTTTCAGTGTCCGGCTCAGGCCTGGGAAGGTCTTGTTCAGCGAGTTGGTGGGAATGGCGCAGATGGCGCGGCGAAACACGTAGCTTTCAACCAAGCGAACGATGCTCACCAATTCGTCCGCAGCCAACCGTGCTTGCTTGTAGTCGTGATAGACATCAAGCAGGAAGGGATAGGCTACGTCTACCTTCAGCTCACGCAGATCGTGAAAAGCTTCTTTTAGTTTCGACTCCGTTTCCGCACCAAGCGCCATGGCGCAGTAGTAGCTGGCATAGGCGTGGATATCAGCAACAAGCGCAGTGGTATCAAGCTGGCTGGCGCGAGCGAAAGCCTTGAAGGCAGCATACACTTCGCGCACGTTGGGAATCTCACCTGTTTTGGCAGTGAGATAGTGACGCATAAAGGGATCGAAGTGCGTCACGTAGGCCTTCTGGCCGAACGATTTTTCCATCGGCCGCCAGTAACTCTGGTAAAGCTCAGTCTGGAGCTTTGGCTCCAATCCCATCAGGATGTAGTTGCGAATCAGATCGGCCTGGCTGAGCTCAAGGCCGGTGGAATTCATGCTCTCGAAGATGAGCTGAGGATTGTCCTGAGTGCGATCGAGCGACACCTCGACGATGAGCAATTTGGCCAACCCTTGGCAGATGGCTTTGAGCTCGTCCTGATGCTTGTTTATCAGCGCCTGAAAGAGCGTGTAGTTCTGCTCTATGCGGGTACTGATCTCCGCAGGCATCGGTGCGGATTTGATGATGGCCAACAACGTCTTCTTATCAGTTTCCGACAGAATGAGTTTGTAGTGGCGCTCGCCGTCCTCTTCAGGATTGAGCAGGTAGTAATTGTGCAGCTTTCGCGCGGAGAAACTGTCCAGCAATTCAGGCAGCTGATTGGCTTCAAAGTGCTTGGCCAGTGCTGCAATCAACAAGGTGCACGTGGTAAGACGTTGTTGTCCGTCGATGACCAGCAGTGCTTCCTGGGTGGTGACGGTGGACAGACCACGCTCCACATAAACGATGGAACCGATGAAATGGCCATTAATCTGCTCGTCACGACCCGACCTCAGCAAATCTGACCACAGCTGTTGGCACTGGGCTTCCGTCCAGGAGTAATTGCGCTGATAGATGGGAATGACGAACTGCGGAGATTTCTTCAAGAACTTGAGCAGGTTGGTTTCTGTGGCCTTCACTTCTATTCCTCAGAGATATTGAGCGATCTGCTGACGCTCGGCCAACAGTGCTTTTAATTGGAGATTGATTTCGACTTGGCGTGCCATCTGCTTTTCCTTCGCGCCTTGTGCCCGCAGGCGGCTGATCTCGCCTTCAAGCCGCTCGCAATCGGCCAGCGCCTGCCGACGCGCCGCCGCCTGCTCCGGCGTTGCCGTGGTTCGGTAGTTTCCTGTCCGCCGCGCAGCCTGCAGGGCCTGCACGCAATCCATCCAGCCTTGATAGAGGGCGTGCAACGAGGTCTGGGGCTGGTGTGCAATCGACAGGGATTGCACGAAGGCATGCTCGGCTTCGGAGCGTGCTGCGGCATCGGTCGCCGTGGCATTGGCGGTTGCGTGGGATAGCAAGGCCAACGTAAGGCTGCCGTCGAGCACCACTTTGCTGGCCTCGTTCTGCGCCCAGCGCTTGTGGGCCAGGGACAAGGCCACCGTTTGTCCTTCAACCAACAGCAACAGCACCGGATAAGGCACCGCACGGTGCACCAGTTCAGCCAGCCGCGAGCAACTGGCGGGTTTGACGGTACCCCGCAAGGTCACAACCAGCACTGCGATCTCAAGGTACTCGCGCTGCGCGTCCCGGTAGTCAGGCACGCCGATGGTGTTGGGCTTGAGCGCGGCGAACCACTGGATTTCTTCAATGGCATCGGTGATCAAGCGTTTGTCGGACGCCGTAGGCACACCATTCTCCAACAGCAGTTTCTTGGGGACGCGCTGCTCTACCCGGCAACTGTCGGGCAGGCCCAATGCCTGGATAACGGCGTGCGCGTCGATGACCGTCATGCTGCCTCCCTTTCCGGCAGCACCACCAGGAATGCCACCACCTCAAAATCACCGCTGCCGGCGAATTCGCCTTTCATGGCGTGCGTGCCGCCGGGCGTGAATAGACTGGCCACGGCCCGTTCCTCGTGCTTGCCGGCGACGGATGCCACTGCCGCCGCGAGCAGCTTCTGGGCATGGCGCATGTCTTCGCCCCCTTTGGTGGCCTTGTCGAACCGCGCGCAGGCACTTTCATCAGGTCGTTCGCGCCCCAGCGAAAGGCGCTTGAGGCGGTCCAGGATGCGTTTGGCCTGGGGGTAAGGCAGCAATACGGTTCCGTCATCGCCGACATGCACCAGGTAGTGCGGCGCGAGCGGGTAGTCGGACGATGCGGCGGGCTTTGCTGCCGGGCCGCAGGCTTGCAAGCAGAAGATCACGCCGGGGGGAATATCGGCATCCAGTGTCGTGGTCACCGCATAGGCTCCAAGGGGCTGGGTGTCGAGCTTGCCGGGGTGCGCCTTCAGATATTGCGCCAGATCGATGCGGAAGTCGGTCAGGGTGAGGTCGGTGATCGACACGCCGGTGGACAGGTCTTCCATGTCGATGACGGTGTCCTGCAATTTGAGCAACTGCTTGCGCCGGTATTCCAGATCGTTCATGGCGTTGCCGGATTGTTGCTCGATCAGGTTTTCTTCCCCTGTGGCCGAGACATCGAGCAGCACCATGCGACCGCTGACGCGCTGTTCCAGGTTGATGTATTCCTCCAACTCCATGTTGGGCCAGAAGTTCACGAGCTGGATGCGCTGGTTGGGCGAGCCGATGCGGTCGATGCGTCCGAAGCGCTGGATGATGCGCACCGGGTTCCAGTGGATGTCGTAGTTGATCAGCCAGTCGCAGTCTTGCAGGTTCTGCCCTTCGGAAATGCAGTCGGTGGCGATCAACAAGTCAATCTCGCCTTCAGCGGCCAGTTCGGCCGGGCGCTCCTTGGCGCGCGGCGCAAATGCCGACAGCACATCGCTCATGCCTTTGCGCAGACCGGGCAAGGTGGTCTGTATGCCGGCGCTCCCGGTGACCAGCGCAGCATCGACACCCAACGTGCTTTTGGCCCAGGGAGCGAGCTGCGCATAGAGATAGTGCGCCGTATCGGAAAAAGCAGTGAACACGATGATCTTGCGGTTGCCGGGGTTGATCGGATCGTGGCACTTGCGTTGGATCAAGTCGCGCAGTGCGGTCAGCTTGGCGTCGCGGGCGGCATCGATTTGTTTGGCAGCCGCCAGCAGGGTTGCCAGGCGGTTGCGGTCTTCCAGCAGATCCTGCTTCCAGCGGATCAGATCCACGTCATCCAGCAGCACCTTGACTTTGCGCCCGACCAACAAGGACTCGAACGCGGGGTCGTCGATATCGACGTCGGCAATGTCGATTTCCTCCAGTGCATCGGCATGCGACTCAATGCGGCCCAGCGTGGCCTCCACGTCCTTGAGCTGCCTTTGCAGTGTCAGGGTGAAGGAAGAAACGGCGCTTTCCATGCGTTTGAGCACGTTCACACGCAGGAGATGAATCAGGCTTTCTTCGCGGTCCGCTTGGCGGAAGAAGCTTTCTCCGCCGCGAATCTGCGTGCTGTACTTGGCGTCGTAGGCTTCCTGTTTGTGGGGCAGGACATAGCGCAGCGGCGCATAACTGGCCAAGGTGAGTCGGCGGATTTCCTGATTGATGTCGCGGATGGCGCGGAACTCGCCCGCAAGGTCAACGTCGGCCTTGATGTTGATCGGTGGCAGGCGATCCGGGAAGCGGCCTGTCTCGCTGGTGCCGTAGTATTTCTCCACGTGCCGCCGAGAGCGGGCGATGGTGAGATGGTCCAGCAAGGTGAAGTAGTCGAAACCCAGCATCTCCACCAGCCGGGTCGGTGTTTTTTCAGCTTCGTCCAGCGCCAGCCAGCGGTTGAACTGCGCCTGCGCCTTGCGGGTCGTGGCCTCGATGCTGGCGATGCCGTGCTCCATCAGGGCGGTGTCATCGCCTTCGGTGGCAAAGGCAATCTGGTTGCGCAGGTCGGCCAGGCGGTTGTTGACCGGTGTGGCCGAGAGCATCAGCACGCGGGTCTTGACGCCTTCGCGGATGATCCGCCGCATCAGGCGGTCGTAGCGCGACTCCTTGCCTTTGTGGGTGGCCTTGTTGCGGAAGTTGTGCGATTCGTCGATCACCACCAGGTCGTAGTTGCCCCAATTCACATGCGACAGATCGATATCGCCGGATGTGCCGCCATCGCGTGACAGGTCGGTGTGGTTGAGGACGTCGTAGTTGAAACGGTCGCCTGCAAGGACGTTGCGCTTGTCGTTGGCCTTGTAAAGCGTCCAGTTATCGCGCAGGCGCTTGGGCGCCAGCACCAGCACGCGGTCGTTGCGCAGTTCGTGGTACTTGATGATGGCCAGGGCTTCGAAGGTTTTGCCTAAGCCGACACTGTCGGCAATGATGCAGCCGCCAAAGCGGTTGAGTTTGTCGATCGCGCCCACCACGCCGTCGCGCTGGAACTTGAAGAGCTTCTTCCACACCACGGTATTGCGAATGCCGGTGGCGGACTTGACGATGCGCTCTTCATCCATCTCGTCGCCACTGTCACGAAACAGGTGATGCAACATCAATGTGTAGATGGTGAACGGGTCGCGGTGCTCACCAAGGGCTCGCAGCGCTTCGAGAACGGCATCACGCCCTTTGCTCTTGTCCTCCGAATCGGTGGCAGAAACGCTTTGCAGATTTGCCCACTGGTGATCGAACCATTGGGCAAGCTGCGCGGCCTCGTCAGCAGATTCCGATGCCTGAATCAAGCTCAATGGGTTGCCTGGCGTCAGGCCAAGGCCTGATGTGCTGAAGGCGAACGACCCCAGCACCACTTGTTCAGGCGTTCCATCGAGCCTGCGCATGACTGCTGCACCTTGAGGCACTGATCTTGATGCCCGCCGCAGATCAACCTTCTCACTGATCCACTTCGCGCACTGATTGGCCAACCAGCGTGCCTGCAGACGATTGCGCGCGGCACGGTCACCTTCCGAACCAAGGAGTTCAAGCACCGCATCGTCGGGAGGCACAATCAATTGGACCCGTTCCAGGGTGGACAGAGCCTCTCGGACTTCAGCGAAGGCGTAAAGAGAGAACGAAGGCGTCACGCAACCGAGCTGATTGCCACGCTTGAGATGAGGGCGGATCAAATCGATGACGCGCTGCGAACCGGTGTTGTGGATCAGCTTCATGGTCGTTCCCGTTCAGTCGTCTATCGACGCCTCTGTACTTGGCGATGCATATCCCGGCGCCAGCACAGCATTGCGCACACCGTAGATGGCAAGGTGGTCTTTCAACCAAAGCCGGTACTCGGGGCCGCGCAGGCTATGGTCGGGGGAACAATCGACACTCCATTTGCGCAGGATGTACCCGGCCGTGGCTGCACGCAGCTTCATCCGCAGCACGCCGCCCTGCATGCCGTAGTCCATTTCGGTGATCTCTGGCCGGGGCTGGTCCGGATGGGGAACCAGTTCCAGCTCGACGATCCGTGTCCACTGAATGTCCTGATCGCTCATCTCGTGAGCCGCCACTGGCTGGCCCTTGAGCACGACAGGGCGTCTGATCCGGGTGATGACGAAATCCCGGAAATCCTGGGATTTGCGGTCGAACGCGCGAACGTGCCAGCGCAGACCGTTGTCGATCAGCGCAAACGGAACGATCTCGCGCTCCGTGCGACCGCTTGAGATGGAGTGGTACTCGATGCCGAGCGGGCACTCGTAATGAATGGCCCGAGTGACGCTCGCCAAGATTGCCAGGTCAGGGTGAGTGAGCCGGGACGGGCTCTCGCTGGCCACCCACGCCTTGATGTGCATCGGTTCACCGTCGCCAAACCCCTGGGTCAGCCACGACAACACCCGCTCGGGTGGGAAATCGAAGATCGGCTGGAAGCTCGAACCCAGGACGTAGAACTTGCCTTTGCCGTCGTAGTCGATATTGCCCGGAGCCAAGTCCTTGTACAGCGCCAGATCCCTGGACGCGGCAGCGGACTGGATACCAAAACGCGCGACCAAGTCCTGGCGGCGCATCTCCCCAATGAAGCGCAGACGCAATTCCACGAACGCGAGGCGGTCACGCTGTGGCTGGGTGAGATCGGCAAGCTGTTGGTGGGGCATCCTGACTGGCTCGTTCGGGTTAGCGAATGCTCGTGTAAATTTCTGCAGAAAGTATATGGTCTGTGTGGAAAGACGTCTATAAATCTAAGTTGATTCACTAGTTAGCTGTATTATGATAACCATTTTTGAGGCGCAAATGAGTGATCCGGCGTGGACTGGCAGGCGCTTCAGTCCAGCGCAGCGCGCCAGGAGTGACGTGGACTGGACGTGCATCCAGCAGGTCACTGCGGACGAGAGCTGGTGCGAATAGATCGCTGATACGGAACAGGAGCACGACCCATGGAACTGCGACACCTTCGCTGCTTTGTGGCTCTCGCAGAAGAGCTGCACTTCACACGGGCCGCAGAGCGCCTGCATATCGAACAGCCACCCTTGTCCCGCGCCATCAAAGAGCTTGAGGATGATCTGGGTGTGGTGCTCTTCGAGCGCAACCGCCGAGGCACGGTACTGACCGAGGCGGGAGCAACGTTCCTGCAAGATGTGCGCAGAGTGTTCGCCGTCCTCAAACAGGCTCAGGAGAACGTACAGGCGGTCGCTGCGGGCCTGAGCGGAAGCCTTCGCATTGCCGTATCCGACGGTGCAATCGATCCCAGGCTGTCGGCCCTCCTGGCCCGCTGCCGCGAGGAAGAGCCGGAGATCGAGATTCGCCTGTCCGAAGTGCCGTTGGCCGATCAGTTGCGTGGTTTGCGCTCAGGTGACTTCTCGATCGGGTTTGCGCACACGGCGGAAGTCGGCGACGACATCGTTACCGAGCCACTCTGGCACGATCCGCTGGTGGTAGCCGTGCCCGCCCGGCATCCTTTACTTTCACACAAGGCTGTTCCGCTGCATCAGCTTGCGATCTACCCACTGGTCTTATGTGACCCGCAGGCATGCGAAGGCTACCATCGTGAACTGGCGCGGCTGCTGCGGCCTTTGGAGCGTCCACCCGACGTCGCCGAGCACGTGTCGTCATTGGACATGATGCTCACCCTGGTCGGTGCCGGCTACGGGGTAGGCTTCATCACCGAAACCAGGATCGCGGCGAGCCTGCGCCCCGACGTGGTGATCCGCCCTCTGGCCATGGATTCCGCAGTCATCACGACCTACTTGCTACGGCCCGCCGGCGAGGACTCGCCGGTGTCGGTGGAACGATTCATCGCGCGCCTGCGCGCGCACTCGGACGATTGATCCGCAGCGGCCAGGACTGGCTGCCTGAAGCCTGCCAGTGCGGTATCCGGAGGAGAAGTCTCGTCAATAATGTTCACTGGTGGTAAAATTCCAGGGTACTTACGCTCGTCGCAACCCGTGAGAAAGCAAGCGCCATGAATGTTGGACAAGCCATTCGACTGTGCCGAACGCAACGGGGCGTCTCTCAAAGCACCATTGCGAACCGAGCCAATTGCTCCGTGTCGTACTTGTCGATGCTTGAGAACAATAAGCGCGACCCGACACTTTCGACGGTTACAAGAATTGCCGAGGCATTGCATGTGCCTGTCGGCCTGCTGTTCGTTCTGGCTGCCGACCAAAGCGAACTGGGTGCGATAGACGAGCACGTCGCCGATCAGTTAATGCAGTCTGCGCTGGCATCACTGGGAGCATCGGCCAACATGACAGCGCAGGTGGGAGGCCACTATGGCTAATGCCGAACAACTCAAGGCGTTGGTGAAATCCCATATCGAGCGGGATGACCAGCACTTCTATTCCGTCGCCATGCAGGTCGCGGCTCGTGAAGCCAAGGTGGGGCATGGCAAGCTTGCCGAAGAACTGCGCGACATGATCGACGCGGCGAAAGCCCGTGTCTCATCGCATGGCACCGAGGGCAAACTGGTGCCATTGGCCCGTCCACGCGGTGAACTGGCGAACTTGCTGACGGTGTCCTACCCAAAGAATCGACTGTCGGACATGGTGCTCGATGCGGAGATGGCCGAACAGCTTGGCCGCATCATGAAGGAACAGAAGCACCATTCGCGTATCCGCGAGCATGGCCTGTCGCCGAGACGTAAATTGTTGCTGGTCGGCCCGCCTGGCACCGGCAAAACGATGACGGCCTCTGTGCTGGCCGGTGAACTGGGTATCCCGCTGTTTTCTGTTCGGCTGGATGCCCTGATTACCAAGTTCATGGGAGAGACCGCCGCCAAGCTGCGTCAAATATTCGATGCCATCAATGATGTGCGGGGTGTTTACTTCTTTGATGAGTTCGATGCCATCGGCTCGCAAAGAGGGCTGGCCAATGACGTGGGTGAGATTCGGCGGGTACTGAACAGCTTTCTGCAAATGATTGAAAGCGATCAATCCCATAGCCTGATCGTCGCAGCGACGAACCATGTGGAGATCCTTGACTACGCACTTTTCCGCCGGTTTGATGATGTGATCGAGTATCGGTTTCCAGGTGCGCCGCAAGCCGCCAGGCTGATCCAGTCGCGGCTTGGGAAGTTCGCGCCCAAACCTTTTCCACTCAAGGCGCTTACAAGCAGAGCGGAGGGTTTGAGCTACGCAGAGATTAAACGTGCAGTGGATGAGTCCATCAAGGAAGCGGTGATGCACGACGAGGCGTGTGTGAAGGTGGATATGCTGACACGCGCTCTCGATGAGCGCCGCAAATTAAGCTTCAGAATGAATCACAAGAAGGCCGTACCGAACCATGCCGGATCAGCCACAAGCTAAACGCCCACACTTCATTCTTCGAAATACATCAAAGACCGTCGGGTTTACCGCACATTCTCCGGGCGGTGGCCCAACGCAAAACGTACCGGCCTTGCCTCGGCCGCAACAGAGTGCGTCCCTCCGAGCACAAATCGAGATCTTGAAGCCTGCTGTGGCAGAGGCGGTGCGAGTTCAAGGGGAACTGCAACTGGAAAGTGGCCTTGGCTTGCAAATCCAGTTTTCCAGTCAACCGGATGTTGAGCTGGCGTTCGAGAGCTTGGCGGATGCTCGCAAGAGGATTGAGCTTCTCAGTGTTCGTCACGAGGGCAACCGGACCTTCGCCAATGTCTTTGTCCCTGATGGAAAGCTGGCGCATTTCGAGAAATACATTTCCGACTACCTCGAAGAGAAAAAGGATCGTAACGGCAAGGCGCGAGATCACCGCAAGCTGATCGATGCCATCGAATCCATCCGGGCAGCAGAAATCAGGGCTCTGTGGACTGACGCCCCCGAATTGCTGCCTGACGATCTCGCGACCGCCTTCTGGTGGGAGGTCTGGCTTCCGGTTCGAGGGGCGGGACAGCGGCAAATCGTTGTAGAGGACTTCAAGAAACTTGCTCGATTGGCGGAATGTGTCGTCAGTGACAAGCAGGTCAATTTCCCCGAACGCACGGTGCTGTTGATGTATGGATCGCAGCAGCAGTTCTCGCGGTCGGTGATGACGCTGAACTGTGTGGCTGAACTTCGCTATGCCAAGGAGACTGCTGAGTTCTTCGATGGCATGGGCGTACGCGAGCAGCAGGCGTGGGCGGACGACTTGCTGCGTCGTGCCCGGTTGCAGCCGTCGGACGATACGGCTCCCCGCGTCTGCCTGTTGGATTCCGGAGTGACTCGTGCGCATCCGCTCTTGGCGCCTTTGATGGATGCGAGCGATTTGCATACCGTGGAGCCGGCCTGGGGCGTGGATGATGAGGCTGATCATGGCACCGGCCTGGCGGGCTTGGCTGCCTATGGCGATCTCACGGATGCTCTGGCCTCTGCTGATTCAATCAATGTCCCTCATCGACTGGAGTCGGTGAAGCTGATACCGGCGGAAGGTGCGAATGAAGGTGATGCGCGCCACCACGCTTATCTTTTCACGGAAGGCGTCGCGCGGCCTGAAATCTCTGCGCCGAATCGGTCGCGCGTGTTTGCTTCGGCGGTGACGGCTTCGGACTACCGTGACCGTGGCCGTCCTTCCTCGTGGTCTGCTGCTGTCGATGGCCTTGCTGCGGATACCGATGGGGCTGGTGAAAGTCCGCGCCTGTTCGTGCTGTCCGCCGGCAACACGCGCGACCCCAATGCGTGGGCTGGATATCCCGATAGCCTTTCCACCAATCTCGTGCATGACCCCGGCCAGGCATGGAACGCAATCACGGTGGGTGCTTGTACTGACAAGATCGACACGGAAGGTCATCCTTCCTTGAGCCCCGTCGCCGAAGCCGGCGGCCTCAGCCCCTTCACGACGACAACCAGAACGTGGGATCGGGCATGGCCGTTGAAGCCCGAGGTTGTGCTGGAAGGAGGCAATACGGCCAAGGATGAACTGGGTGCGGTCGGTATGGCCAGCCTGAACTTGCTGACGACCCACAACCAGCCGCTGGATCGCCTGTTCACCACCAGCAACGCCACCAGTGCCGCGTCGGCATTGTGTGCGGGAATGGTGGCTCAGATCATGGCGGCCTATCCGCACCTCCGGCCGGAAACCGTGCGTGCGTTGCTGGTGCATTCTGCGCAATGGAGCGAGGCCATGCGCGGGATGTTCCTGCCCGTGGTGCCGAACAAGGACGATTACGTTCACTTGATTCGCCATTGCGGCTGGGGAGTCCCGGATTTGAACCGGGCACTATGGAGCGCGGGAGACTCGCTGACCTTGCTGGTTGAGGACGTGGTACAGCCTTACGCGAAGGTTTCAGGCAAGGTCGTGACGCGCGACATGAATTTGCATTCCTTGCCTTGGCCGAAGGATGAGTTGGAGGCATTGCAGGACACGCCCGTCGAGATGCGTGTCACGCTCTCCTACTTCATCGAACCCAATCCTTCGGCACGTGGTGTGGCCTCGAAGTATCACTACCCTTCGCATCGCCTGCGATTCGATGTGCAGCGTCCGCTGGATGCATCCACCGAGCATTTTGTCGCACGGGTGAATGCGGCAGCGCAGCGCGAGGATGAGGGTGACCCTGTGAACCCCTCAGATCCC
Source organism: Stenotrophomonas sp. 71799_Sma (assembly GCF_056482505.1). Lineage (NCBI taxonomy): Bacteria > Pseudomonadati > Pseudomonadota > Gammaproteobacteria > Lysobacterales > Lysobacteraceae > Stenotrophomonas > Stenotrophomonas sp. 71799_Sma. The sequence goes on along the minus strand of NZ_CM151202.1, from coordinate 3,798,400 downwards.
AATTGGCTGTTGGGCGAACGGCAGCGGCATCGTGGTTCGCTGCATCAGGATGTCTGGAAAGGTACGGCGGCTGACTTGGCCAGCCGTGGCTTCATTGCTGTGTATCCTTCGGCTGGGTGGTGGCGGACACGGCCTGCGCTGGAACGTTATGGCCTGCCGGCGCGATATAGCTTGGTGGTATCCATTCAGACCCAGCAGACGGACGTTGATCTTTACGCTGCTATTTCCCAGAAAATCCCTGTGGCTAATGTTGTGGTTGTCGATACGTAAGAGGCATTCCAGTGTTCCGCTGTCGGGCTAAGCACCCGCCCGGCGCCGTTGGCTGCGACAGCTTGCGCTGCCAATATCCGAAAAGACACTTACGACCGCTATGCCGAATCTTGCGGCTCACTGCCCGCGCTGAGGTTCTTTTCAGTCGCGGCCATCAATTCGCTGGCGCTTATCCCGAGTGCGGCAGCGATTTTCAGTATCAAAGGCAGCGTCGGCACATGCTCCCCGCGTTCGATCTTGCCCATGTGCGAACGCGATATTCCCGCCTGATACGCAAAATCGTCTTGAGCGACCCCCTGCGCGACGCGAGCGGCACGCACGGCCCGCCCGAAAGCTAATGCTGGTTCGGATTCATATGTGGGTGTGCCAGGTGGACGACCTGGCTGAATAGTAAGCTTCTGCATCAACAGAAGCGTCAAACAATCCTCTTAAATTAACCACGTTAAACATATAGACGTTAAACTTCTCTCTTTACTATGATGCTGGTTTGCCCTTGACCTGCTTCGTCGCTTCTGTAGGTTCTCCGTGGACAACATCACCAGCCAACCCGCCCACCTCAGGCTTGCGATTGCGCCAGGCGTATCGTCATCTCAGCTCTCGGCGCTGCTCGCGCTGCAACGAGCGGAAGAACCCGAGGTCAGCATCACGTTCTTTGAAGTGGCAGGTGACGAGCTGCTTGATGGGCTTCGTGAAGGCCGCTACGACGTGGGAATGTCGCTTCAAGGAGCGAGCGATCCGGCCCTGGAAACCCAGCCCTTGTGGATTGAGCACATGGCCGTTGCGATACCGCTGAGGCTTCCCTTGCTTGAGCAGGCATCGCTCACCATCGCCGACCTCCAGAACTATCCGATCTTTCGCTGGGAGGCTGAGACCTGTTCTTCGCTGGATCGTCGGCTGCTCGCGCGTCTGCCTGCTGACCCGCAGAACCTTCAGTACGTGACTTCCTTCGAGATGATGGCGCTATGGGTTTCTGCCGGCTACGGTGTCGGGGTATCCGCACAATCGCGTATCAAGCACGCCCCTGGATGGGGAGTCAGCATGCGACCACTGGACGACGGCCCCTACGAAATCGTGGCGCACCTGCATAGGCCCCAGGGGCAAGCGAACCCTGTTTCCGAACGGTTCGAGCGCAGGGCACTGCAGATCGCAAAAGCGCTCCCTTCCTGATCGCAGTGGCTGTCGGTAGCTGCCAGCAGAAGGCGGTGGATTTATGCCTTTCGCCAAGAGGGGTGATGTGGTACATTCAGAGGCCACTTCTGGTTTTAATAACCAGAAAAAATCTTTATTAATCAATGGGTTGGCTGCCTTGGGTGATTCCCATCGCCCGCTCCATGTCTCCAGGGTGTTCACCCCAGGCAGACGCGGCGCAATCGTTGAACCACACCCCAGTCCAGCGTGTGGCAACGGCGCCGGAACCTCATTCTTCAATGCGTCGGGCTGTGGCTCTTCCGAACCACAGCCCGGGTGGCTTATGCGCCCGCTTGCGCAGCCGCGTCCTTGGCCGCGGCAGTGACGGAACTCCCGAAACCGGTATAGGTCGATCCGTTGCAGTGCAGGTATGCGCGGAAGACGACGCCATTCAACTCGGCGTTGTCAAAATAGCAGTGCGTACCGGTCTTGGATGATTTCTTCACAAGCCGCATTGCCATTGCGTTTGAATCGTCGACGCTGGAGCCAAGACCGGCAACGCTCCAGGACTGGCCCGGGCGGTTGCAGGTGTAGGGATACTTATAGCCATGCGCCGACCCATAGTAGTAGTCGACATTGCACCAGGCCTGCGTCGCCGCCAGGTTGATGGCCAGCTCAAGTACGTTCTGTCCCGCAGTGGTGGTCGTCATGCCATAGGCGGAAAGCGGTGTGGAACTGCATTCCGCTTTGATGCCAACACCCGGTGCCGGGATGCTGACATAGGGATCGCGTGCGAAGACACTGCAGACGGGTCCTTCCTCGGCGACGGCAAGGAAGCCATTGGCGTTGGCCGTCGCAGCATCGATATTGCTGCCAACGCCAGCGACCGTTCCATTCGTGCCGCAGCGCCGGATCACCACCCCTCCGCCGTTCGGCAGCATGTCCATGCCGGGGTCGCAGATGCCAGGCCCGATCGAAGCCCCCGCGGCTCTGGTGTAGTCACCTTCCGCGTTTGCGGCCATCGGGGCCTGGGTGGAAAGCAGTGCCAGCATCAGCGGAAAAGAAATCGCAGCCATTCAAAACCTCGAATCCATGAGTGAGTCGTGACGCTAGCAGAGGCGCCATTCTGGAAAACTGGAATTCGACCAATCCGCCACTGCTGCAAGCCAGTGATCCGATTCAGAATGCCCACGTCTATGGAAATGTGCGGTAGTTCGCGCTGCGTCTCTGGCTGCGCGGCTGCCGCGGCGGGCTCCTGCAACCTCCGCTGTCTGCCGGGCCCGCTGGGCCGCAGGGTTCAGTTGGTGCTGGGCTTGGGGATGCTAAAAGATCGTTAACCCTTGCCTCCCATCGTCCGCTGCCCGGAGCGCGAATGATCCCCGCACTTTTGCCCCTCAGGCGTTGCTTTGATTTTTCAGGGCGATCCAACCGGAAGGAGTTCTGGTCGTACTCCCTGTCTGCTGCCCTTGTGGTGGCAGTGGGCTACACCTTGATGGACGGCGGATACTGGCTGACGGGCACCGTGCTGCTCGACGGGGAGGCCTTCGAGCCATTCCGGACGCTGGGGTGGGTCATGACGGTCTGCGCGGTCATCGTCCTCCTTCCGCCCATGCTGGCCCTGGCCGTTCGACGACTGCACGACATCGACGAGTCCGGCTGGTACGTCGTGATCGCCTTCATCCCGTTGGGTGTGTTCGTCCTCTTCCCGGTCATGCTTCTGCCGGGCAACGAGGAAGAGAATCGATTCGGCGGTGTTTCCGGCCTGCCGGGTGCCTGACTCAACGCCGGGCGAAGTCCACCAGGTCGGAAGGGTAGTGGGGGCAGGTGCGTAGCGTGGCGTCGTCACCGCCATACAGCACCACCAGCGCAGCCACTTCAAATGCCCAGTAGCCCCACGCGTTCGGCCCGATCAGGCGCCGGGTCCGCTTCTGAGCCTTTGGCGGCAGCAGGAAGAAGTCGCGGTACTGCACCTGCAGGTAGCCGGCCAGCAGTGAAGGGTCGAACGCTTCACCGTCGCGCAGCGGCGCGAACAGCTCGGCGAACGGTCGCGGATGAAAGACCTCATCACTGGCTTCCACCAGGCCCAGCGCCGGCGCGCTGAGGTAGTCCAGCACGCGGTCGGTGTCGAAACAGAGCACCTTCTCCACCAGCGCCGGCAGGCGTTCCTGCGCATCCAGCAGCACGCCCAGTGACAACAGCTGCAGTGCGTATTCGTAGTGCTGCGTTGTACGCGATTGCAACGACGCAGCCAGCGCGATGTCGTGGCCTTGCTGTTGCAGGCTGTCCCGGGCAAGGGCCAGCAAATGCGCATGCTCGAGCCAGAGATCTGCTACGTCGGCATGCATCTGCTGCAACGCCGTGGGGGCGAAGCCGCGGTCAACGCCTTTCAGCAGCAGGTTGCTGCCGGTCTGTGCAAGCGTCTCCCAGCCGTAGGCATGCTCCAGGGCCGCATGTCCCTGCAGCGTTTCCTCCACAGATTCACCGCCATTGCGCGCATGGCGTGCAAGCAAGGCCATGCCTGCGTTCCAGTCCGCCTGCCAATCCGGCAGGCGAAGCGTGCGGCGCGGCTGGCCCGGGGCCTTGGCCAGTGCTCTCCATCGCGGCAGCATGTCCTGCAGCAGATTCCGGCGATTCACGGCAGTCATCGATTGCATCATCAGCGAGAGTCTAGCGGCATTGCCGGTTCGAACCCCATTGCCTGGCACAGCGTTGAAGGTTTGAATGGTGCACAGTCGCCGCCACCAAGCCTGCATGACCGTTGATCGAATCGCCCTCCGCCGTTTCACCCAGTGGCTGCCGTTCCTGATATGGGTAGCGATCTGCGTGGTGTGGTGGTCGCCTTGGGGTGTGGTCGTTGGCCTGGCCGCATGCCTTGCCCTGGGCGGCGTGCTGCAGCACTTCGATCTGGTAGGCGATGCCGTAGGGGGCGCACTGCTGCGCTCGCGGGCGAAGCTGCCCTTCGAGCCCCGGCCGCCCACGCATGATGTGCTGTTGGATTGGGGCGAGCTGGGCATGGGCGGGCCGGCCTACGGCACCCTGATGCTGCGCGATGGCGCCATTGTCGAGGGCGTATCCACCGCAGGCAGCCACGATGCCAGCGGCGAGTGGCTGGCGCTGGCGGGCAGCGCGCTGCGTGTGGCCAGTGGCTACAGTGATCGCAGCGAAGCGGTGATCGTCTACGACGAAGCGGACAAGAGGGTGATGCACCTGCTGGCGATTGTTCCCAGCCTGTTCTGGCAGGAGCTGCACGAGCGCCGGCAGCTTGGCGGGGATGCCGAAGCCGCGATGTGGTTGCGGGATATTCCCAGTCGATCGACCACGCTGCGCCCCTGCCGGGGTCTATGGCTGGAACAGGAGCATCCGGCGCTGGCCGCCGGGTTGCCGCAGGTGTTGCGGCATGTCCTGCCTGATGCCCGGGTGCTGCAGGCCATCCCGCTGCTTCCCGATGACCTGCGCCTGACTGCGCATCCGACCTTGTTCGCGCGCATCTGCCCGTACGCGCTCTGTCTTGATGGCGAGCCCAGTGACCGTCACGCCTGCGATCTGGAGACGGTCATTGCCAGCCCGTCCGGTCGATGCGTGGTGGTGGCGGGAAGCGTGCTTGATGGGGATCTGCGTCCCATCGAGGGCGTATGGCTCGTCCACTGGCAGGGGCGTTGGCAGGCCATTGGCCGCCGTGCGATGGGCGGCAGCGGCAAGACCCGGAGTGGGGCCTGGATCGATGTGATCGCGGTCGGCGATGACGGAACGCTTCGCTGCGAAGCCTATGAGGAACACTGGACGTTCGAGGCGATCACACGCATCCCCACGCCACATACGGCATTGGCGCTGCCTGTGGAATGGCGGGAAACCGCATTGGCCGTGCGTGTCCGCGATGGGGGCTTCTCGCTGCGCCTGCCCCGCGCGGATCAGCGGCCCTCAGTCACAGGTTAGACTGCGTCGAATCAAACAGGGAGGTTCCGGCATGCGTCGTCGATGCAGGCCGGGAAAGCGCTGGAAAAGCTGAAGAAATGGGCTGCGGGCAGTACCGGGTGCGGATGACCGGACTTCCGTAGGGCTCATGCGCCTGCCGCCTGCACCTGTTGCGCATACTCCTCGGTAAACAGCCCTGACAATGCCCGGCGCTGCTCTGCATCGATGGCGCGCGAGGCGTTGGTTGTGTAGTCGAAATGCACCATCACGCAGCGCCCGCTGGCCACCAGGGCCTCGAACTGGAACGCTTGCTGCACGATCGACAGCGAGGAGCGGCCGATGTTTTCGATGCGGGTGTCGATGCGTACTTCGTGTCCCGGCTGTATCTGCTGCAGGAAGTCGATCTCGTAGCGGCGCAGGATCAGCGTCAGGTCGCGCATGCTGGCCTCGCGGCTGAAATGGCGGAAGATCTCCTGGCGACCTTCCTCGAACCAGACGGGCAGGGCGGTGTTGGTGACGTGGCCGAGTACATCCACTTCGGAGAAACGCGGAAGGATCGTCAACGGCATGAAGTCTCCGGGCTGTAGTGGGTGGGGTCTCCGGCGACGGTGCAGCCATCGCCGGAGACAGTGCGGCGACTACCGGCTGTCAGTCTGAGTAGAAGCCGTTGCCGAGGGTGCCGGGCAGGCCGGGTTCCGGCCACGGCATCAGTGACGTGCAGGCGTCATACAGCGTGCAGAAGTCCTGCCGCAGTTGTGCAGGCACCCAGCTGCCATAGGAAACGTCGGTCGAGTCGCCCTGGCAGGCGTAGGAAACATCGATCCAGCGGGTATTGGCGTGTGAGGCAACGCCCTGGTGCTGTGTCTTGCCCGTGCAGTAGCGCAGGCCCTGGCCGATCAGGGTGTTGTTGGCATCGAAGTAGAGCCGGGAGACTGCGTGGGTGGGCGCAGCCTGTACGTGTGCGGCGCTCCCCATCAGGCCAAACAGCAACAACAGCGGAATTCCCATTCGCATCTGTGGTTCTCCTTGGGTTGTGTAAGCCGGCCGTGTCCTGTCCTGTAGCCGGCAACAGCCATCTTCGCACAGCCCCGGCAGGCACGCAGATACGGCGGCCTGCAGGGCATCATCCGCCCGCCACACGCCCGCGCTATGCTGCGCGCCTGCCGTCCGATCCTGCCGCGATGAAGCTCGCCATCCTGTCCCGCAACAGCTCCCTGTACTCCACCCGCCGGCTGGTCGAGGCGGCCCGCGCGCGCGGCCACACCGTTCGCATCCTCGACCCGCTGCGCTGCTACATGCGCATCGCCGCCGATGGTTTTTCGATGCATTACAAGGGCCGGCCGATGACCGGCGTGGACATGGTCATCCCGCGCATCGGTGCCTCGATCACCCGCTATGGCACGGCCGTGCTGCGCCAGTTCGAACTGATGGGTGCACGAACCCCGAATCCGTCCGACGCGATCCTGCGTTCGCGCGACAAGCTGCGCGCACACCAGCTGCTGGCGGCCAAGGGCATCGACATGCCGGTTACTGTGTTCGGCGACAACCCCGACGACACCGTCGACCTGCTGTCGATGCTCGGTCCGCCGCCGCACGTGGTGAAGCTCAACGAGGGCACCCAGGGACGGGGCGTGATCCTCACCGAGAAGGCCAGCGCTTCGCGTGGCATCGTCGAGGCCCTGCGGGGCCTGTACGCCAACTTCCTGATGCAGGAGTTCATCGGCGAAGCCAAGGGTGCCGACCTGCGCTGCTTCGTGGTCGGTGACCAGGTGGTGGCGTCGATGCAGCGCCAGGCGCCGGAGGGTGACTTCCGCTCCAACCTGCATGCCGGCGGCACCGCGGTGGCGGCCAAGGCCAGCCGCGCCGAACAGCAGGTGGCGGTGCGTTCGGCCAAGGCGCTGGGCCTGTCGGTCTGTGGCGTGGACCTGATCCGCTCCGCGCGTGGCCCGCTGGTGCTGGAGGTCAACTCCACGCCAGGGCTGGAGGGCATCGAAGCCGCCTGCGGGGTGGATGTGGCCACGCGCATCATCGAGCACGTCGAGAAGATCAAAAAGCCATGATTAATCAATGGCTTGAAATTCTCATGGGCAAATGAGGCCGGCTTTAACGCGCCTTTAATCGGCGCCGGCGTAGCCTTCAGCGAACCGCAGCTCTGCCTCTCAGCAGGATCGGTATCGGGATACGACTTCAGACCCAGGCGGGGCACCGCCTGGGTCTTTTTTATGCCGCCGGAAGTCCCTTGTGGAGGCAGCGTGACGGCCGTAGAGTGGCGCCCATCGTTCCTGGATGGATCCGGAGGCTGGCGATGTACCGCATCACGATGATCGCGTTGTTGCTGGGGCTGTCTGGTGCTGTCTCCGCCAAGCCGGAGAAGACCGCCATACAGATGGACGGACAGGCCCCGGTGGCCGAGCAGGTCCGGCGGGTTGAGAAGGCCCTCGATGACGGCGAGTACAGCGAGATTTCCGCCGATGACCGCGCCCAGGTGCAGCAGGCACTGGCGCGCATCACCCAGCGGATGGGCGACCACCGCACGCTTCAGGAGCTCCCGCCGCAGGTCCAGGCGGAGGTCTTCAACGACCAGGAGCGGATCAACACCGTTCTTGTCCGCGCCCACGAGGACAGCCGCCAGATCTGTCAGCACACCCGCACCACCGGCAGCAACATGCCTAAAAGCCGCTGCCTGACCGTGGCCGAGCGCCGCCGGATCGAAGAAAAGGGCAAGGCCCTGCTCAACGACCAGCGCACCTTCAACAACTTCAACCCTGCCACCAACCACTAGGCCGTCCGGTGCCCCTGCGCATGGCACTTGCTGGCGTGAAGGTGGTGCGAATACAGTCAACACTCAACTCAAACAAGGATTCGTTTGTCATGAAGTCCCTCCTGATGTCGGCGGTCCTGATCTCGGGCCTGACCCTGGCCACCGCCGCCTCTGCATCGAACCAGTCCGGTGAGGTCTTTATCCCCGGCAAGCCGCTGCAGCAGCAGATCGAGCGCATCGAAATCGAACTCAACGATGGCGAGACCTACAGCGAACTGAAGCAGACCGACCGCAGCCGTGTACGCGAGGCGCTGGTGCGCATGCGTACGGCCGTCGAGCAGCATCCTGACCGCGATTCCATGCCTGAACAGGTACGAACCGATGTCTTCAACGACCAGCAGATCGTGAACACGGTTTTGACACAGGCACGTGAAGATAGTCGTCTAATATGCCAACGTGAAAAGGCCACGGGTTCGAACCGGTCCACGACGCAGTGCACTACCGTTGCCGAGCGCGCCCGGCGGAAGGACAAGGCACAGCGTGATATGGGCCAGGCCCAGCGCATCGGCAAATTCGTAAATTAGAGGTGACAGTGAGAATCCTGGTAATCGAAGACAACAGCGACATTGCGGCCAACCTGGGCGACTACCTGGAGGACCGGGGCCACACCGTGGACTTCGCGGCTGACGGGGTTACCGGTCTGCACCTGGCCGTGGTGCACGAGTTCGACGCGATCGTGCTGGATCTCAATCTGCCAGGCATGGACGGCATCGAGGTCTGCCGCAAGTTGCGCAATGAAGCGCGCAAGCAGACCCCGGTACTGATGCTCACCGCCCGCGATTCGCTGGACAACAAGCTGGCCGGCTTCGATTCCGGCGCGGACGACTACCTGATCAAGCCGTTCGCGCTGCAGGAAGTGGAAGTGCGTCTGAACGCCCTGTCGCGTCGCGGCAAGGGCGTGCAGACCCGCGTGCTGGAAACCGGCGATCTGGAATACAACCTGGATACGCTGGAAGTGCGCCGCCAGGGCAAGCTGCTGCAGCTCAACCCGACCGCGCTGAAGATCCTGCAGGCGCTGATGGAAGCGGCCCCGGCCGTGGTGACCCGCCAGGAGCTGGAAACCCGCGTGTGGGGCGAGGAACTGCCCGATTCGGATTCCCTGCGCGTGCACATCCATGGCCTGCGTGCGGTGGTCGACAAGCCGTTTGAAGTGCCGCTGATCCAGACCCGCCATGGCATCGGATACCGCATCGCCACCCCGGAAGCCTGATTCGGTGGCAACCAAGGGGGAGCGCCGGCGCACGCCTTATCGGCGGCGCCTGCGCAGCCGCATCATCGTTTCGTTCGTGTTGTTGGGCTTCTGCCTGACGACACTGTTTGCGTTCGCCACCAACTGGGCCCGCCTGCGCGTGGAAAACCAGCTGGTGGAAGAGCTGATGAACCGCAATATCGACGAGTATGCGCGCCGCTATTACGAGCACCCTGGGCATAACCCGGACGCACCGGTGCTGCAGATCAAGGCCTATGCCTATTCGAAGGACAAGTTCGACCGGGTGCGCGAAGAGCGCGCGCAGTGGGCGGGCTTCTCCGATGGCATCCACAGCGTCAGCGGCGATGAGCACGGCGAGCCGTACTCCTACAAGCTGGCCGTACGCAAGACGCCCGACGCCTGGTTCTTCCTCGCCTATGACATGACCGACAGCGTGCGCGGCGGCAAGCAGCTCAACCGCGCGCTGGTGCTGTCGGTGCTGGTGTTCAGCGTGCTGTCGCTGGTGCTGGGCTGGTGGTCGGCCTCGAAGGTGATGAAGCCGGTGTCGGATCTGGCCGCGCGGCTGCGTGCCTATCGCGGCGGCACCAGTGATCCCGAGCCGTTGGCGCCACGCTTCCCCGACGACGAAGTGGGGCAGCTGGCCCAGGCGCTGGACGACTATTCCTCGCGGCTGACCGAAGTGGTGCAGCGCGACCGTGAATTCAATGCAGACGTCAGCCATGAGCTGCGTACGCCGCTGGCAGTGATCCGTGGCGCCACCGAGCTGCTGCTGACCCGGCCCGGCCTGGACGAGAAGGTGCTGCAGCGCCTGCAGCGCATCCAGCGCGCCGAACAGCAGTGCAGCGATCTGATCGGCGCGCTGCTGCTGCTGTCGCGCAACGAGCGCGGGCAGGGCACCAGCAACGTCGCCCGGGTGGCCGAGCAGCTGCTGGACGCTCACCGTGCGCAGCTGGGTGGCAAGCCGCTGGAGCTGCTGCTGGAAGGTGAGCGCAATCTGGTGATCGACGCGCCCGAGGCGGCGCTGTCGGTGGCACTGGGCAACCTGATCGGCAACGCCGTGAAGTACTCGCAGGACGGCGAGGTGCGCGTGTTCGTCGGCACCAATTCGGTGTCGGTAACCGACAGTGGCCCGGGCCTGAGCGAGGAAGACGCGGCCAAGCTGTTCCAGCGTGGCTACCGCGGCACGCATGCCGGCCACTCGCAGGGCGGCGGCATCGGCCTGTCGATCGTCAGCCGCCTGTGCGACCTGTACGGCTGGCAGGTAAGCGTGCGCCCCGGCGGCCAGCGTGGCGTGATCGCCACCCTGACGTTCTCGCCGAAGCCGTTGTAAGCAGTAGGTGCCGACCTTGGTCGGCACAAACCCTGCCGACCTTGCATCGCGCCCTGTGTCGCTTGTGCCACCACCGTGATCGCTGCCGCGCCCCGCGCGTGTAGATCCACGCCATGCGTGGATACGCTTCGGTAGTGCCGGCCGCTGGCCGGCAACCAGGCCTCACCCCCCGGCCAACCCCAGATACCGCGCATGCAGCTGTTCCACCTGCACCTGCAGGTCCTCCGGCTGCCCATCATTGACCACTACGTCATCGGCCAGCGCCAACCGCTGCGCGCGGCTGGCCTGCGCAGCAATCATCCGGTCGGCCAGCGCGGCATCAATGCCATCGCGCTGCATCAGCCGCGCATGCTGCACGGCTTCGGGCGCATCCACCAGCAACACCCGGTCCAGCCACGGGTAGGCTTTCCGCCCACCCACCTCGGTCAGCAGCGGAATCGCCGCAATCGCATAAGGGCTCTCAGCCAGCTCGCACTGCTGTTGCATCAGCAGGCGGATGGCCGGGTGGGTGATGGCTTCCAGCGCCGTCCGCTCGGCCGGGTCGGCAAACACGTGGGCGCGCAGGCGCCCCCGGTCCAGGCTGCCGTCGGCCAGCAGCATGTCGGCGCCGAAACGCTCGGCAATGCGAGCCAGCGCCGGGCTGCCGGCAGCCACCACGGCACGTGCGGCCAGATCGGCGTCGGCCACCACGATCCCCAGCGCCTCGAAGCGCCGGGTCACCTCGCTCTTGCCGGAGGCGATGCCGCCGGTCAGGCCAACCACATAGCGGCTCATGGGGACTCCCCTCAGCGCAGCCCGCTCATCACCAGGTACTGCTCCACCAGCGGCGCACCCCACATGAAGTAGATCCAGCCGGCGATGGCCAGGTACGGCCCGAACGGGATGGGCGTGGCGCGGTCACGGCCGCGGCTGTACAGCCAGATCGAGCCGATGATGGCGCCCAGCACCGACGACAGCAGGATGATCGGCAGGATCCCCTTCAGGCCACACCAGGCGCCCAGTGCCGCCAGCAGCTTGAAGTCGCCGTGGCCCATGCCTTCCTTGCCGGTCAGCTGCTTGAACAGCCACCAGACCGTCCACAGCGACAGGTAACCCACCGCCGCGCCCACCAGTGCGGGCTTGGCTGGCATGTAGAGGTTGTCGATGCTGCCTATCAGCCCCAGCCACATCAGCGGCAGGGTCAACTGGTCGGGCAGCAGCTGCGTTCGCAGGTCGATGCCGGACAGGGCGATCAGGAAGCAGGTCAGCACGATGGCCCCGAAGCCCTGCCAGCCGAAGCCGAACTGCCAGACGCAGGCCAGCACCAGCACCGAGGTCAGCGCCTCCACCAGCGGGTACTGCAGCGAGATCGGCGCCTTGCAGTGGCGGCACTTGCCACCCTGGATGATCCAGCTGAACAGCGGGATGTTCTCGTACCAGCTCAGCTTGTGCTTGCAGTGCGGGCAGTGCGACGGCTCCACCACGATCCCCGGTGGGGGTGGTTCATAGAAGTCCGGTTCCTCCAGGACTTCGCGCGCATCGCGCTTCCACTGCCACTCCAGCCGCTTGGGCAGCCGCAGGATGACCACGTTCAGGAAACTGCCCAGCAGCAGTCCCAGGGCGGCCGCGGCGGGGTAGCCGAGGCCGGGGTGCTGGTCGAGAAATGCCATTGATACCTTTAGCCGACGACGGCGCCGAGTTTGAAGATGGGCAGGTACATCGCGATGACCAAGCCACCGACAATGGTACCAATGAACACCATGATCATCGGTTCCAGCAGGCTGCTCAAGGCATCCACGGCATTGTTCACTTCCTGCTCGTAGTATTCAGCCACCTTGAACAACATGGCGTCCAGGGCGCCCGCCTCTTCGCCGATGCCGGTCATCTGGATGACCATGTGCGGGAACAGGTTCAGCTGCTTCATGGCCATATTGACCGGATAGCCCACCGAGACGTCGTCGCGCATGCGCAGGACGGCTTCGCCATAGACCTTGTTGCCGGTGGCGCCAGCCACGATGCCCAGCGCCTCCACCAGCGGCACGCCGGCCTTGAAGGTCACCGCCGTGGTGCGGGCGAAACGGGCAATCGAGCTGTTATGCATGATCTGGCCGATCACCGGCACCTTCAGCACCAGCCGGTCGACCGTGTGCTGCATCTTCTCCGAACGCCGGTAGGTCATGGCGATGGCCACCACCGCTCCGATCACGACGATGGCTATCAGCCACCACCACGACACCATGAAGCGGGACAGGTTGACCACCATCTGGGTGAAGGCTGGCAGGTCGGCACCGAAACTCTTGAAGACCTCCTCGAATTGCGGCACCACCCAGACCAGCAGGATGGTACTGACCAGGAAGGCCACCACCAGCACCATGGCCGGGTAGAACAGGGCCTTCTTGATCTTGCCCTTCAGCGCTTCGATGTTCTCCTTATAGGAGGCGATCGTGTCCAGCACCGTTTCCAGCACACCGGCGCTTTCACCGGCGCGGACCAGATTGCGGTAGAGCTCGTCGAACTGGACAGGGTGACGGCTGATCGCCTCGTTCAACGAAGAACCGCCCTCGATGTCGGCGCGAATCCCGTCCACCATCTTCTTCATGCGCGGGTTCTTGTGCCCGCTGCCGATGATCTCCAGTGCCGAGACGATCGGAACACCGGATTTCATCATCGTAGCCATCTGCCGGCTGAAGAACGCAATGTCCTTAGCGCCCACGGGCTTGCCGGCCGCGCCGAACAGTGGCTTCGGCTTCGGCTTGACCTGGCCGGGATTGATCCCCTGCTTGCGAAGTTCGGCGCGCAGCAGATTGGCGTTCTTCGCCAACTGCTCGCCCTTCATCTTGATCCCCCGCTTGTCGGTCCCCTCCCAGACAAACGGCTGCAGCTCCATGGTGCTACGCGCCACGGGCTCTTTCTTGATCGCACTGCGACTGACAGACATGTTGGCTCCCCAAGGCCCGCCATCCCCAGGCGGGCATCCTGACCGGCGATGGTAGCCGGTTCAGGGCCGTCCGGGGAGCCTGCTGGCGTGACGCCGCGCAGGGTTTTCGACCATGCGAGACGAAAGGTGACGTACCGCGTCACATTGCCGCGTCCATCGCAGATTCGCTCCTGGGGGGTTCCCATCCGCGAAATTGCTGCCATCATTGGCGCGGGGAAATCGGGGAGACGCTGCCATGGGAGATTGGCACGTAACCTGCGTTGATCCACCCGCGGGGAAGGGCAGCCTGCTCATCCGGTCATCTGGCCGGCCGGCAGCCACCCCCGACATCAACCACTACTTATCTTGGGGATGTACCACCATGAAGAACCAGAAGGGCTTCACCCTGATCGAACTGATGATCGTTGTTGCGATCATCGCCATCCTGGCTGCCATCGCGCTGCCGGCTTACTCGAACTACACCAAGAAGGCCAAGGTCTCGGAAGTGATCCTGGCGGCCTCTTCGCTGCGTACCGACGTGTCGGAGTACGTGGCCAGCAACAATGCGCTGCCGCCGGCGTCTTGGAAGCCGGACTTCCAGCAGACCAAGTACGTCAGCAAGCTGGAGTGGGATGGCAAGGCCATCGTTGCCACCGCCCAAGCGATCGGTGACAACCTGATTGATGCCAAGAACATCACCCTGACCCCGACAGGCGACGGCAGCAAGGGTGTGGTCCCGAGCTGGACCTGCGGTGGCTCGATCGATGCCAAGTATCGTCCGGGTTCCTGCCAGGGTACCGTCGCTGAGAGCGAAGGCGGCGAGTAATCAGCACTTGCTGATCTCGGCTTGAGAACGGGGAGCCCCAAGCTCCCCGTTTTCGTTTGAGCGCTCTGGGCCTACCGGATTAAGCGCGGCCACACGCTTGCATTCAGTCTGCGAAGTTTGTTCTTCTGTTGAAATCGACCGTGCGACTGGGGAGCCGCAATGAGCCGTCCATCCAACAGCCATGGCCCGTGGCTGCTGCTGATCTTCATCCTGTCCGGGTTCGCCGGGCTGATCTACCAGTCCATCTGGACGCAGTACCTGGGGCTGTTCCTAGGACACTCTTCGCACGCGCAGTCGCTCGTGCTGATCCTGTTCATGGGCGGCATGGCGCTGGGCGCGTGGCTGGTCAGCCGGCGCAGCGCGCTGCTGCGCCGGCCCCTGCTGGCCTATGCGGTCATCGAACTATTGATCGGTGTGCTCGGTATCGGCTTCGACGGTCTGTTCCAGGGTGTGACCGGCTGGGCCTACACGCACCTGATGCCCGGCATGGAGGGGGCGTCCTCAACGGCGCTGCGCTGGGCGTTGGCCACCGCGCTGGTGCTACCGCAGTGCATCTTGCTGGGGGCGACCTTCCCGCTGATGAGCGCCGGCTATATGCGCCTGCAGCCGAAGGCGCAGGGTGAAGTGCTCGCCGGGCTGTATTTCTCCAACAGTCTGGGCGCGGCGGTCGGTGCGCTGGTGGCCACCTACCTGTTGCTTCCCGCGGTTGGTCTGCCCGGCACCGTACTCAGTGCGGGACTGCTCAACATCGTCGTCGCCATCGTCGTCTATCCCCTGGCCCGTGACGTCAGTGCCCCGGCGGTGATCGCCGGCCCGGCGATCACACCGGGATCCGATGGCTCGCGCCGCAGTACGGTGCTGCTGGTGCTACTGGTGGCCGCCGGTACAGGCGCATCGTCGTTCGTCTATGAGATCACCTGGGTGCGCATGTTGTCGCTGGCGCTGGGTACCACGCTGCATTCCTTCGAACTGATGCTGGCGGCCTTCATCCTCGGTATCGCCTTCGGTGGGCTGTGGCTGCGCCGCCGTGCCGACCGCATGCAATCACCGCTGCGGGTGGCCGGCTGGGTGCAGGTCTGGATGGGGCTGGCCGCGCTGGCCTCGATGTTCGTGTACGCCCAGGCCTTTGATTGGGTGGGCTGGTTGATGCGGGTCATCGTGCGCAGCGCCGACGGATACGTGCTGTACAACCTGGCGAGTGCGGTGATCGCCGGACTGGTAATGTTCCCAGCCGCATTCTTCGCTGGCATGACGCTGCCGCTGCTGACCCTGGCCCTGCTGCGCAGCGGCCAAGGCGAACGCTCAATCGGCCAGGCCTATGCCTTGAACACACTGGGCGCGATCGTCGGCGTGCTGGCAGCCATCCATTTGTTGATGCCGCTGCTGGGCCTGAAGTACGCGTTGCTGTTGGCTGCAGTAACGGACGTCGTGCTGGGCTTGATACTGCTACAACGGGTTCAGAGCGTTGCAGCCAGTTGGCTGCGTTCGCCCGTGCTCCAAGCCGGCGCACTAGGTGCTCTGGCCATGGTGGCGACAATTGTGCTGGTACGTTTCGATCCGTTGGTGCTGAATTCGTCGGTTTACAGACATGGCAATGCTCGTTTGGCCGACACGGCAACAATGTTGTTCTCCCGTGATGGGCAGACTGCAACCGTCGCGGTTTACGAGAACACCACAGCCGATGGCAGCATGCGAGCCATCGCTACCAACGGCAAGGTGGATGCAGGAATGGCTGTATCTATGCAGCAGGCGCCCACCGGCGACGAGTCGACGATGATCCTGCTGGCAGCACTGCCTCTTGCGCTGCGCGACGGTTACCAGCGTGTAGGCGTAATTGGCTTCGGCTCGGGACTCAGTACGCACACGTTGCTGGGCGATCGCCGAGTTGGCCGAGTGGACACGGTGGAGATCGAGCCCGCTATGGTTGAAGGCGCACGCCTGTTTGGCGGGCGTGTTGAGCGAGCCTTCAAGGACCCACGCTCACATGTTGTGATCGACGACGCCAAGTCCTATTTCGCCGCGAGCCCGCGCAAGTACGACTTGATCATCTCTGAGCCCTCCAATCCGTGGGTGGGCGGTACCGCCGCACTGTTCAGTGACGAGTTCTATGCATTCGTGCCCCAGCAGCTCAATGAGGGTGGCGTGTTCGTGCAGTGGCTGCAGATGTACGAGATCACGCCCGAGCTGGTGAGTTCGGTACTGGCGGGGATGCTGGAGCAGTTCTCCGATGCGCGCGCCTACCTGGCCAACCGCGGTGACCTGATCCTCGTGGCCACGCCGAAGGGCAAGTTGCCGCCGATGAACGACCGCCTGTTCCGGCAGTCGGCACTGCGCGAAGAGCTGGCGCGGATCGGTGTGCACTCGCTGACGGATCTGCAGGATACGCTGTCAATGGACGATGCAGCGCTGAGGGCTTTTGTGCCCCTGTACCCGGCCGCGCGCAACTCCGACTACTTCCCGACGCTGAAGCTGAAGGCGCCGGTGGCACGTTTCCAGAGCGCGTTTACCCGCGACTTCCAGGAAGTGATGGTGGCGCCCTGGGCCATCGTGGCACGACCGGAAGAGGTGCATGCCGGCGACAGCGTGAAGAAGCCGGCCCAGCCCGATTCGAACCGCGACGACCCGCGTCCCGCTGCTCGGGCATTGGCTGCCTTCTTGCAGGGCACTCCGTCGTCGGCGCAGGACGTCCGCGCCGCCGACTGGCTTCGTGCGCAGGCGCTTCGCGGCCTGGCCAGTCGCTGTGAACTGGACAAGGCCCCGCTGCAGAGCGCCCAGCTGGTGTTTGCGCTGTCTGGTGACACCACGCCGTTCCTGCCTGTCGCACAACGCGCGGCCCTGTGGGCGCAGCCGGCATGGCTGGCGTGCCCGCCGCAGACCCCTACTGTCTCTGCCAGTCTGGCACTGGTGGCCGCCGTGGCCACCGATGATCACCACACCGTACTCACGGAAGGGCGGCGATTGTTGCGGGGCGAGCATGGATCGGCGCTGCTGGCTGATGCCGGCTCCGGCTATTATCTGTTCGGGGCAATGCAACATGCCGCACGGTCGTTGGGGGATACCGCAACGTCGCGGCAGCTGACGGACCAGTACTGGCAGGCGCTTGCGCCTGACGCTCGACGGAACGGGCCACTGCGCCTGCTGAGCTACCTGGCCTCCACTGGCCCGGTGCAGGCTGCAACCGCTGATTCCCAGCCGTCAGGGCAAGAGTGATACGAGGAAGACCATGAGCGTTGTTTCCCCCCCCAATCTGGTCGGCATCACCGGCCTTGCCCGCCGCCTGGTCCAGGACGGCGCGCTGGACGAGGCATCCGCCCGCGACGCCATGGCCAAGGCCACGGCCGCCCGGCAGCCGCTGCCCACGTGGTTCGCGCAGAACAAGCTGGTCAGCGCCTCGCAGCTCGCCGCCGCCAACGCGGTCGAGTTCGGCATGCCGCTGTTCGACGTGTCCACCTTCGACGCCAGCCAGAACGCGATGAGCGTGGTCAGCGAGGAGCTGCTGCGCAAACACAACGTGCTGCCGCTGTTCAAGCGCGGTGGCAAGCTGTTCGTGGGTACCAGCAATCCAACCCATGCACTGGACGAGATCAAGTTCCACACCAATCTGGTGGTGGAGCCGATCCTGGTGGATGAAGACCAGATCCGCCGCACGCTGGAGCAGTGGCACGCCAGCCACGACACCATCGGCGATGCGCTGGGCGGCGATGACGAAGGCATGGCCAACCTCGACGTTGGCCTGGGCGACGAAGACAACGCGGGGGGCGACTCCGGCATCGACGCCAAGGGCGACGACACCCCGGTGGTGAAGTTCGTCAACAAGGTGTTGGTCGATGCCATCCGCAAGGGCGCATCGGACATCCACTTCGAGCCTTACGAAGACGACTACCGCGTGCGCCTGCGCATCGACGGTCTGCTGAAGATGGTGGCGCGCGCGCCGGTGAAGCTGAACCAGCGCATCGCCGCGCGCCTGAAGGTGATGGCGCAGCTGGACATCGCTGAGAAGCGGGTGCCACAGGACGGGCGCATCAAGCTGAACCTGTCCAAGACCAAGCAGATCGACTTCCGCGTCAGCACGCTGCCGACCCTGTTCGGTGAAAAGGTGGTGCTGCGTATCCTGGATGGCAGCGCGGCCAAGCTGGGCATCGACAAGCTGGGCTACGAGCCGGACCAGCAGAAGCTGTTCCACGACGCCATCCACAAGCCGTACGGCATGGTGCTGGTGACCGGCCCAACCGGCTCCGGCAAGACGGTGTCGCTGTATACCGCGCTGGGCATCCTCAACGATGAGACGCGCAACATCTCCACCGCCGAAGACCCGGTGGAAATCCGCTTGCCCGGCGTCAACCAGGTGCAGCAGAACAACAAGCGCGGCATGACCTTCGCTGCGGCACTGCGCTCGTTCCTGCGACAGGATCCGGACATCATCATGGTCGGCGAAATCCGCGACCTGGAGACGGCCGAGATTGCGATCAAGGCGGCGCAGACCGGCCACATGGTGCTGTCCACGCTGCATACCAACGATGCGCCGCAGACCATCGCGCGTCTGATGAACATGGGCATCGCGCCATACAACATCACCAGCTCGGTGACGCTGGTGATCGCCCAGCGCCTGGCACGCCGGTTGTGCGGCAACTGCAAGCGACCGGCCAACCTGCCGGAGCACGCGCTGCTGGCCGAGGGCTTCACCCAGGCGCAGCTGGATGCGGGCATCCAGTTGTACGAGGCGGTGGGCTGCGATGAGTGCACCGAGGGCTACAAGGGCCGAACCGGTATCTACCAGGTGATGCCGATGACCGATGAGATCGCCACGATCGTGCTGGCCGGTGGCAACGCACTGCAGATTGCCGAGGCGGCGCAGCAGATCGGGGTGAATGACCTGCGGCAGTCGGCGTTGAAGAAGGCGGCAGCGGGTGTGACCAGCCTGGCCGAGATCAATCGCGTTACCAAGGATTGAGGTAGATCCACGCCATGCGTGGATGACGCGATGCATGAGGTTGCCGGCCAGCGGCTGGCACTACCGCGTTTGGTGGGTAGATCCACGCCATGCATGGATGACGCGATGCATGGGGGGTGCCGGCCAGCGGCCGGCACTACCGCGTTGGTGGGTGGATCCACGCCATGCGTGGATGGCGCGGCGGCGCACGCCAACCAAAGTTGGCACCTACCAGGGCCGTTCGGCCCTTACTCCATCCCCAGCTTCTTCAGCTTGTAGCGCAGCGCGCGGAAGGTAATCCCCAGCTGCGCAGCCGTGCGGGTCTTGTTCCAGCGGTTCTCTTCCAGCGCGCGCTGGATGGCGCTGCGCTCCAGTTGCTCGATGTACGAGGGCAGGGCGGCACCGCCCGGCTGCAGGTCGGCCACGGCTTCTGCGGGAGCAGCGCCGCCGGGCGCACGCGGGGCGTGCTGCGGCAGGCGCAGGTCGTCGGCACCAATGCGGTCTTCTTCGGCCAGTGCCAGCGCGCGCTCCAGAATGTTCTCCAGCTCGCGCACATTGCCCGGGAACGCATAGTGGGCCAGCGCTTCCAGCGCCGATGGCGCCAGCAGCGGGGTGGCACGGCCGTGGCTGCGGGCCAGGCGTGCCAGCACCGCGGCGGCCAGCTCGGGCAGGTCCTGGCGGCGCTCGCGCAGCGGCGGCACCTTCAGTTCGATAACGTTGATGCGGTAATACAGGTCGTGGCGGAAGCGCCCGTCCTCGACCAGTTCGGCCAGGTCACGGTGCGTGGCCGAGAGAATGCGCACGTCCACCGGTTCTTCGTTGGCCGCACCCACCGCACGCACCGACTTTTCCTGGATGGCACGCAGCAGCTTCACCTGCATCTGCAGCGGCAGCTCGGCCACTTCGTCCAGGAACAGGGTGCCGCCGTGTGCAGCCTGGAACAGGCCCGGCTTGTCGGCATGGGCGCCGCTGAAGCTGCCTTTGCGGTGGCCGAAGAATTCGCTCTCCATCAGCTCGCCGGGAATGGCACCGCAGTTGACCGGCACGAACGGACCAGCCGCACGCGCGCCCTGGGCGTGGATGGTGCGCGCGACCAGTTCCTTGCCCACGCCCGATTCACCGAGGATGTAGACCGGTGCCTGGCTGCGCGCGACCTTGCCGATGGTGGTGCGCAGTACGTCCATGGCCGGCGAAGCGCCGAGCAGGCGTGCAGCCTGTTCGGTGGCGGGGCCGGGCGCAGGGCGTTCGGTGTTGTTGAGTTCCAGCGCGTGCTTGACCAGGCCGCGCAGCACCGAGATGTCCACCGGCTTGCTGACGAAGTCGAAGGCGCCGGCCTTCAGCGCTTCCACGGCCAGGTCCATGCTGCCGAACGCAGTGATCATCGCCACCGGTGTGCGCGGGTAGTGCTGGGCGATCTCGCTGACCAGCTCGATGCCGTTGCCATCCGGAAGGCGCATGTCGGTGATGCACAGGTCGTACGGGTTGCTGGCCAGCAGCTCGCGCGCTTCGGCCAGGTTGGCGGCGGTACTGATGCGCAGCCCCATGCGGCCGAGGGTCAGTACCAGCAGTTCGCGGATGTCGCGTTCATCGTCGACGACGAGGGCGCTGCGGGTTTCGTTCATGGGCGTGAAAGATAAACGAGGGGGCTGGAAGCGACAAATGTTTGACGCACAGAATTGGAATCAGGTGGGCAACAGCGTGTGCGGGCCAGGCAGCACCAGGCGGAAGCAGGAGCCGCCGGCGGGCACCGGGATGTAGTCGAGCCGTGCCTGGTTGGCGCGGCACAACTCGCGGGCGATATACAGGCCCAGCCCGGTGCCGTGCTCGGAGGTGGTGAAGAACGGGCGGAACAGCTGTGCGGCCACGCTCTCGGGAATGCCGGGGCCACGGTCCATCACGTCGATCACCGCGCTGCGCTCGTGCTGCGCCACGCGCAGGCGCACGCGCGCCGGCTGCTGGCCGATGCGGCCGTACTTCAGTGCGTTGTGCACCAGCACGGTGAGCACCTGGTACAGGTGTTTGCTGTCGACCTGGGCCATCACCGCCGTGTCGCTGATGATCGGTTCGATGCTGTCGGTTTCCAGCGTCTGGCCCTGCTTGTACTCCAGCACGAAGCGGCGCACGAAGGCGACCAGGTCGACGTTCTCGGGTGTGGCGCGCTCGCGCCGTGCCAGCCCCAGCACGCTCTCGACGATGCCGTTGGTGCGCTGGCATTGCTGGCGGATGATCTGCAGCAGACGGCGGTCGCTTTCGTTGAAACCGGTGCCTTCCTCCAGCAGCTGCACGGCGTAGTTGATCGCCGCCAGCGGATTGCGGATTTCATGGGCGAGGCTGGCCGAGAAGCGGCCCATCGCCGACAGGGTGAGCGATTCGGCGCGCCGCGAGACCACGCTGGAGTCGTCCAGGAATACCAGCGCCAGTTCGCTGCCGGCCAGCAGGCGGGCGAAGCGCGGTTGCACTTCCGGCTGGTCGGGGTTGAGCTGCAGCGGCAGTTCGTCCTGCGCCCAGCCGTTGCGCCAGCGCTGCAGGCGGCGCGCCAGTTCCGGCGCGGCACTGGCCAGATCCAGGCGTCCCGTCTCACCGATGCCGTCGTTGTCGCCGAGCAGCATCGAGGCCGCTTCATTGGCCAGGGTGATGCGGTTGTCGGCGTCCACCACCAGCACGCCGGTGCGCATGCGGCGGATGATCAGTTCGTTGATCTGGAACAGGTTGGCCACTTCGTCGCCGCGCTGGTTGGCCAGCTGCTGGTTGCGGCGCGCGCGGTTGCCCACCTGGTAGCTGATGAAGGCCAGCGCCAGGTAGCTGGTGGCGAACATGGCCAGCTCGGCCAGCGTGCGGGTGGGGTCACCGCCTTCGAGCACCTTCCAGAGGTATTCGGTACCGGTGGCCAGGCTGGCAGCAACCGCCAGGCCCAGGCCCCAGCTCAGCGGCAGCAGGGTGGCGGCGGCGGCGATGTTGAACAGCAGCGACATCGAGATGCCGGCGCTGGCACCGGGCAGGGCATGCGCCAGCAGGGTGGCGGCGATGATGTCCACCAGCACGCTGCTGACCACGATCGGGCGCAGCCAGCGTTCGTTGCGGCCGATCGCCAGGGCCAGCAGCGACAGCAGCAGATAGATCGCCGCGACGGTATCGGCCAGACGCGGGTGATGGGCCTCGCCGACCATGCCGGACAGGGGGCTGTAGAGCAGGCCGGCGATGACCGCGGCGATCAGCACCCGGTACAGCGCGAAGAAGTACAGCTCACGCCGCGGAATCGATTCGATGCGGTCGATCAATGAAGCACTGGGTGACACGCCGGAACTCCCCTTCTGGCTGCCTGGGTCTGGAATCTGCGGCGGCCCTGCCCGGCATCCCCTGAAGCCGGGCGGGTTCGTCGCTTCTATGTGGCCCGCGGTGGAAGGCGCCGGGCAAGCCCGACACTACACACCTTGGTTGACCAGTATAGGGCCCCCGGCAGGACGCCGCCGGAGCCGCCCGGATCGCGCATTTGGCCTGCCGTGGATACCGGTGGTCAGCGCCGGCCCGGGCGCAACTGCCTGAATGGCGGTGGAAATCTGGCCGGGTGTGGCGTTTTGTACAGACTTCTTTGCGCCCCGGCGCCGGCTCGGCCACAATAGTGGGCCCGCCGCGGTCCATGCCGGCGCCCCGCCGGGGCCCTGAGGAATTGCGTGCGGTCGTTCCTATTCCCACGGTGACGCATGAATTTCCACGAATACCAGTCAAAACAACTGCTTGCCGAGTACGGCATCCCGGTCCCGGCCGGCAAGGTCGCTGCGACCCCGGACGAAGCGGTTGCCGCTGCCAACTCCCTGGGCCAGGGCCCCTGGATGGTCAAGGCGCAGATCCACGCTGGCGGCCGCGGCAAGGCTGGCGGCGTCAAGTTCTGCAAGACCACCGACGACGTGAAGGCCGCTGCGGCCAAGATGCTCGGCACCAAGATGGCCACCTACCAGACCGCTGGCGTTGAACTGCCGGTCAACCTGGTGCTGGTGACCACCGCCGGCGAGATCGTCAAGGAACTGTACCTGTCGGTGCTGGTCGACCGTGGCACCAAGACCATCACCTACATCGCCTCTTCGGAAGGCGGCGTGGAGATCGAGCAGGTCGCGGCTGAAACCCCGGAGCTGATCCACTCGCTGAACGTCGACTTCGTCGAAGGCGTGCAGGGTTACCACGGCCGTGATTTCGGCTTCAAGCTGGGCCTGACCGCCAAGCAGGCCGGCCAGTTCGCCAGCATCATGGTGAACCTGTACCGCCTGTTCAACGAAAAGGACCTGGCGCTGGTTGAAATCAACCCGCTGGCCATCCTGGACGACGGCAACCTGTACGCGCTGGACGGCAAGTTCGACAGCGACGACAACGCCGCGTTCCGCCAGAAGGCCCTGGTCGCCATGCGCGACAAGACCCAGGAAGATCCGACCGAAGTGATCGCTTCGGAGCTGGACATCAACTACGTCACCATGGACGGCAACATCGGCTGCATGGTCAACGGCGCAGGCCTGGCCATGGCCACCATGGACGTCATCAAGCTCAACGGCGGCGAGCCGGCGAACTTCCTGGACGTGGGCGGCGGCGCCAACAAGCAGCGCGTCATCGAAGCGTTCAAGCTGATCCTGTCCTCGGACAAGGTTGAAGGCATCTTCGTCAACATCTTCGGCGGCATCGTCCGCTGCGACATGATTGCCGAAGGCATCATCGCCGCCGTGAAGGAAGTGGGCGTCAAGGTTCCGGTCGTGGTGCGCCTGGAAGGCACCAACGTGGAAGAAGGCAAGCAGCTGCTGCGTGACAGCGGCATGGCCATCATCCCGGCTGACAACATCAACGATGGCGCCAAGAAGATCGTTGAAGCTGTCAAGAACGCTGCCTGATTCGACACCAAGGAATTCCCATGTCTGTTTTGATTAACAAGAACACCAAGGTGATCGTGCAGGGCTTCACCGGCCAGCAGGGCACCTTCCACGCCACTCAGATGATCGAGTACGGCACCCAGGTTGTTGGCGGCGTGACCCCGGGCAAGGGTGGCACCACCCACATCGACCTGCCGGTCTTCAACACCGTTGCCGACGCCGTGCAGAGCACCGGCGCCAACGCTTCGGTCATCTACGTGCCGCCGCCGTACGCGGCCGACGCGATCCTGGAAGCCGCTGCTGCCGGCATCAAGGTCATCGTCTGCATCACCGAAGGCATCCCGGTGCTGGACATGCTGCGCGTCAAGAACGTGCTGACCCGTTCGCATCCGGACACCGTGCTGATCGGGCCGAACTGCCCGGGCGTCATCACCCCGGGTGAGTGCAAGATCGGCATCATGCCGGGCCACATCCACCAGCCGGGCAAGATCGGCATCGTGTCGCGTTCGGGCACCCTGACCTATGAAGCGGTCAAGCAGACCACCGAAGTCGGCCTGGGCCAGTCCACCTGCATCGGCATCGGTGGTGACCCGATCAACGGCCTGAACTTCGTCGACTGCCTGAAGCTGTTCAACGAAGACCCGCAGACCGAAGGCATCATCATGGTTGGCGAAATCGGCGGTGACGCTGAAGAAGCCGGCGCCGAGTACATCAAGAACCACGTGAAGAAGCCGGTCGTCGGTTTCATCGCCGGTGCGTCGGCTCCGGCCGGCAAGCGCATGGGCCACGCCGGTGCGATCGCCTCGGGCGGCAAGGGCACTGCCGAAGGCAAGTTCGCCGCCATGGAAGCTGCCGGTGTTGTCACCGTCCGCTCGCCGGGCGACCTGGGCGCTGCCATCGCCAAGCTGGTGAAATAAGACCGCTTGTGTAGAGTCGAGCCATGCTCGACTGACGCTCTTGCTTCAAACAGAAGGGCCGCCTCCGGGCGGCCTTTCTGCGTCTGGTGCCCTGACCATCCCGGTAACCCCATCCACGCATGGCGTGGATCTACTGAGCCGGGGCTGTCCACGCAGTGAGCGCGCCCGGCGCGCGCATGGCGCAGCGCTACAATGGGCACATTGCAACCACAGGCTGGATTCCCATGGCTTCGATCCGCATCGCGATGGCGCAGTTCGACTTCCCGGTCGGCGATGTCGCCGGCAACACCGAGCGCATCATCGAGATGATCGGCCAGGCGCGCGACGAGTACGGCGCCGAGCTGGTGATGTTCCCCGAGCTGGCGGTGAGTGGTTATCCGCCGGAAGACCTGCTGCTGCGCCCGGGCTTCCTGTACGAGTGCGAGCAGGCGATGGCCCGCATCGCTGCTGCCTGCCGTGGCATCACCGCCGTGGTCGGTTGGCCGCAGGCGGCCGGTGCGGTGGTCTACAACGCCGCCAGCGTGCTGCGTGACGGCCTGGTCGAGCAGACCTACCGCAAGCGCGAGCTGCCCAACTACGCGGTGTTCGACGAGCGCCGCTACTTCGATGTCGATCCGGATGGCGGCAGCTGCGTGTTCGAGGTCAACGGCATTCCGGTCGGCCTGCTGATCTGCGAGGACCTGTGGTTCGCCGAGCCGCTGGCCGACACCGTGCGCGCCGGTGCGCAGCTGGTGGTGGTGCCGAATGCCTCGCCCTACGAGCGTGGCAAGCATGCCCAGCGCGATGCGGTGCTGGCCGCACGCACCCGTGAGAGCGGGGCGGCGATCGCCTACCTCAACGTGGTCGGTGGCCAGGACGCGCTGGTGTTCGACGGCGCCTCGGTGGTGGCCGATGGCGACGGCACCGTGCACCCGGCCGCCGCCGCCTTCGTCGACCAGTGGCTGGTGGTGGAGTACGACGGTGAAAGCCGGCGCTTCATGCCGCACGTGTGGATGGACGATGGCGACGAGAGCATGGACGCGCTGGCCTGGCGCGCAGTGACCCGTGGCATCCAGGACTACTGCCGCAAGAACGGCTTCAAGAAGGTGTGGCTGGGCTTGTCCGGCGGCATCGATTCGGCGCTGGTGCTGGCCATGGCCGTGGACGCGATGGGCGCGGAAAACGTCACCGCCGTGCGGTTGCCGTCGCGCTATACCGCGGGCCTGTCCAACGACCTGGCCGCCGAACAGTGCCAGGCACTGGGCGTGAAGCTGGAGGCAGTATCGATCGAGCCGGCGTTCAAGGGCCTGATGGAATCGCTGGCGCCGATGTTTGAAGGCACTGCGCCGGACGTGACCGAAGAGAACCTGCAGTCGCGCAGCCGTGGCGTGATCCTGATGGCGCTGGCCAACAAGTTCGGTGGCCTGCTGCTGACCACCGGCAACAAGAGCGAGTATGCGGTGGGTTACGCCACGATCTA
This sequence comes from Stenotrophomonas sp. 71799_Sma, assembly GCF_056482505.1. Lineage (NCBI taxonomy): Bacteria > Pseudomonadati > Pseudomonadota > Gammaproteobacteria > Lysobacterales > Lysobacteraceae > Stenotrophomonas > Stenotrophomonas sp. 71799_Sma. The sequence goes on along the minus strand of NZ_CM151202.1, from coordinate 3,771,851 downwards.
CGGCGACATGTGCGGTGGCTACGCGCCGCTGAAGGACCTGTACAAGACCGAGGTGTTCGGCCTGTCGAAGTGGCGCAACACCGTGGGCGGTGCGCCGGTGATCCCGCCGGCCGTGATCAGCCGCCCGCCGTCGGCCGAGCTGCGCGAGAACCAGCTGGACCAGGATTCGCTGCCGGCCTATGACGTGCTGGACGGCATCCTGTACCGCTACATCGACCAGGAGCAGTCGCGCACGGAGATCGTTGCGGCCGGTTACGACGCGGCCGTGGTCGACCGGGTGCTGCGCCTGGTGCGCATCAGCGAGTGGAAGCGGCACCAGGCCGCGCCGGGGCCGAAGGTCTCGCGCCGGGCATTTGGCCGCGAGCGTCGTTACCCGATCAGCAACGGCTACAAGGGCTGAAGCTGCGGTTGGCGGGTAGTGCCGGCCGCTGGCCGGCAACCCGTGTACCGTGCATCCACGCATGGCATGGATCTACTGGGATCTACTTTAGAGCCGAGCCATGCTCGGCTCAGAGGCAGTCGAGCGTGGCTCGACGCTACATTTCAGGCCTTCCACGCATGGCATGGATCTACCGGGCTTCGTCGAGCAGCTGTTCGAGATCGGCAGTTTCGGTGGCTTCGTCGAACGGGCTGTCCCTCAACCGCGCACGCACGAACGCCAGCCCATCGGCTGCCGCCGCATCCAGCGTGCCGCGGTGGTCGACCGGATAGCGCCGGAATGCCACGGGCTCTCCACGCAGGGCCAGCCCCGCGGCATACAGCAGGGTGGTCAGATAGGGCACATCGCGGTCCTCGCTGCCGTGGCCCAGCATCAGCGGTTGGCTGAAGCCGCGGCGCGGTACGCCGAGATAGTCGTACAGCACCGCCCAGATGCCCGGCACGCTGGTAAGCGGTGCAGTGAACATGCTGCCGGTATCTGCACCGTCCAGCGTGGTGGCCAATTCGCCCAGGCACTGTTCGCGTGCCACTGCCACGCGGGCGCGACCGGTGTCGCTGAGGACGCGGTCGATCTGTGGCGCAACCTGCAACAGACCGTCGAGCAGATACGCGTGATACGCGTTGAGCGCGCCAGGATTGGCGGTGCGGTTGTCCGGCTTCATCACCAGCGCGGTCAGCTCGACGGCGGTGGGCGTGCCGGTGGTGAAGCTGCCGCGGTAGTGCAGGGAAGGGCCACCATAGGTGGGCGCCAGATGCCCGGCTGTGAGGGCTGCAGCGCCACCCTGTGAATGACCGACCGAGACCCAGCGCGGCGACAGCGCTGCGTTGCCCAGGTACTGGCGGCTGGCCTTGACCAGGTCGATGGCATTGCGCGCGGCCGTGCGGACGTGCAGATAGGCATGCTCGCCGGGGCTGCCGAGCCCCTGGTAGTCCGCGGCGACCACCGCATAGCCCTGGGCCAGGAACTGATCGAGGAAGCGCCCGTCGCGTTCGGGTTGGTAGGGGCCGGACACCGAGGGCGCGCAGCGATCTGCGATGCCCTGGGTGCCATGTGCCCAGGACACCACCGGCCAGCCGCCCGCTGGAGCCGCGCCGGCGGGCAGGTACAGCAGGCCGGTGCCTTCGGCCAGTTGGCCGCGAAGATCCGGGGTGCGGTAGTGGAGCTTGTAGGCCTGCACAGCCTTGGACGGCACCCATGACGCGCGATAGGGGGCAGCAGACAGCAGATCGCCCGGTGCACCCGGTGCGGCAGCCAGGGGTGCCGAGGACAGCGCCAGCAGGGCGGTGGCGAGGAGGCAGGCGAGGGGGCGGAAACGGCGGGGTGGTAGGGTCATGGGGCGCTCCTTCACGGCCGGGATGGCCGTTGCGCCGCAGTGTGGAGGGCGTCGCCGGAGCGGGATGCGACCGGCGTCGCATCCGCCGGGAATTCGTAGAATTCCTAGTGTCGTGGTCCATGGGCGTACGAACCATCCACGCATGGCGTGGATCTACCGACAAAGAAAAGGCCCCTTTCGGGGCCCTCTCTTACTTCTTTTCCAGTCGCGCGTTGCGCTGGCCGGTGCTGGCGGATTTCTCGCCGGCGAACGGGTTCAGCTTGCGGATCATCCACGGGTACTTCGGCCACTTGCCTTCCAGCCACGGGTGGTCCGGCTGGTTCAGCTGCAGGACGCGGCGGGCATCGTCGGCCAGGGTCTTGTTGCCCAGGTGGGTGTAGGAATCGGCCAGCACAGCCACGGCGTCGTACTGGAACGCGCTCTGCGGGTAGGTTTCCAGCAGGTAGTTGGCGCGGCCGGCGGCCGAGACCCAGGCGCCGCGGCGCATGTAGTACAGGGCGTTGTCCAGCTCATGCTGGGCGAACACGTCACGCAGCTCCAGCATGCGCTGGCGCGCATCGGCGGCGTAGCGGCTGTTCGGGTAGCGGTCCACCACGATGTTGAAGTCCGAATACGCCTGGTGCGGCGTGGACAGGTCGCGACGGCTGGCATCCAGCGACCATACGCGGCGCAGGAAAACCGTACTGCGGTTGGAGTTGGCCAGGCCGCGCAGGTAGTACAGGTACGCGATGTTGCGATGGGTCGGGTAGGTACGGATGAAGCGGTCGATGCTGGACACCGCGTCATCGTGCTTGCCGGCCTTGTACTGGGCGTAGGCGGTCTCGATCATCGCCTGCTCGGTGTACGGACCGTACGGATACTGGGCCACCAGGCGGCGGAAGCTGGCTTCGGCGCCGCTCCAGTTGCCACCCTGCATCAGCTTGTGGCTCTTCTCGTACAACTGTTCGACCGGCGTCCCTTCATCGGGGCGATCGCCCTTCTTGGCACCACGGTGGCAGCCGGTGGCGGCGATGACCAGCACCAGCAGCAGGGCGGTGAGGCGGACGGGCGCGGAGAGCATGGCGGAGCGTCGGATCATGGGGTCGAGGCGGGACGCGGCTGGAATACGAAGGGTCGATGATAGCCTAGTGTCCTGTCCAGCGACTGAAACCGGCCGCCGGGACCCCAAAATTTCAAAGAATGCCCCCTGCCATGTCTGAACAACCCTCTGAATCGGCCCGCCAGGCCATCGTCCCCGACACCGCTGCCGGCCGCCGTTTCGACGCCGTGGTGGCCGAACTGTTCCCCGAATACTCGCGTTCGCGCCTGACAGAGTGGATCAAGGCCGGGGAGGTCCTGCTGGACGGCGCCCAGGTGCGCCCGCGCGATCCGCTGCGCGGTGGCGAGCTGGTGACCCTCAACGTGGTGCTGGAAACCCAGACCGACGCCCAGCCGGAGGACATCCCGCTGGACGTGCTGTTCGAGGACGAGCACCTGCTGGTGATCAACAAGCCGGTCGGCCTGGTGGTGCACCCGGGCGCGGGCAACCACAGCGGCACCCTGGTCAACGCCCTGCTGTTCCGCGACCCGTCGGTGGCGGTGCTGCCGCGCGCCGGCATCGTGCACCGCCTGGACAAGGACACCAGCGGCGTGATGGTGGTGGCCAAGACCCTGGAAGCGCAGACCGCACTGGTCGAGCAGCTGGCCGCGCGCGACGTGCACCGCCAGTACCTGGCCATCGTGATGGGGGCGCTGGTGGCCGGCGGTACCGCCGATGCCCCGATCGACCGCCACCCACGCGACCGCCTGAAGATGGCCGTGCGCGAGGACGGCAAGGAAGCGATCACCCATTACCGCCTGCGCGAGCGCTTCCGTGCGCACACTGCGCTGGAGTGCCGCCTGGAAACCGGCCGTACCCATCAGATCCGCGTGCACATGGCGCATGTGCGCCATCCGATCATCGGTGACCCGCTGTACGGCGGTGCGCTGAAGCTGCCCAAGGGCGCCAGCGATGAGCTGGTAGCCGCGCTGCGCGGCTTCAAGCGCCAGGCCCTGCACGCCGAGACCCTGGAGTTCACGCACCCGATCACCGGTGAGCCGGTGCGCAACACCGCGCCGGTGCCGGACGACATGCTGCACCTGATGAAGGTGCTGCGCGAAGACAGCGAAGCCTTCGCCGCACGCGAGCGGGACCGCTGGTGATGGCCGCCGCGTTGCCTTTGCTGCAGGCGGACTGGCCGGCGCCTCCGGGCGTCCATGCGCTGACCACGCGTCGGCACGGTGCGGGCATTTCGCCGGCGCCGTTCGCGCAGTTCAACCTGGGCAACCGGCACGCGGCCGATGGTGATACCCCTGCCAACGTGGAGCACAACCGCCAGCTGCTGCAGCAGGGGCTGGCGCTGCCCTCGGCACCGCACTGGCTGCGCCAGGTGCACAGCAGTACCGTGCTGCGCTTCACAACGCCGCCGGTGCCAGGCGCAAGCGAACCGGTGGCCGACGCTGCGGTGACCTCGGTGCCCGGCGTGGTGCTGGCGATCCTGACTGCCGACTGCCTGCCGGTGGTGTTCGCCGCTGCCGACGGTAGCGAGGTGGGCGCCGCTCACGCCGGATGGCGCGGGCTGGCCGACGGCATGCTGGAGGCCACCGTGGCCGCCATGCAGACCCCGCCCGCGCAGCTGCGCGCGTGGCTGGGCCCGGCGGCCGGACCGGCCGACTACGAGATCGGCGAGGAGGTCTACCACGCCTTCGTCGGCCATGATCCGGCCGCCGAGGCGGCGTTCGTAGCCACCCGCGCAGGCCATTGGAAGGTGGACCTGTTCGCGCTGGCGCGGCAGCGGTTGCAGGCGGCGGGCATGGACCCGGCGCAGGTCCATGGCGGCACGGTGTCGACCATGGCCGATCCGGACCTGTATTCGCACCGGCGCGACCGTCGTACCGGGCGCATGGCGACGCTGGCCTGGATCGCGCCCTGACCACGCCGCTGTTCGCGCGCGTGCTGGGGCCGGCCTTCGCCACCCTCGCAGGGCCGGTGCAAGCGCTGCATGCCGCGCCGTTGCCCTGCCGCTACGTGGGGCGGGCGCGCATCGTGAGGGGGCGGCACTGGCTGGTGCCGCTGTTGGCCGCGTTGGCGCGGCTGCCGAAGGACGGTGGAGCGTTGCCGACCGAAGTGGCGTTCAGTGCACACGGGCAGGGCGAGCAGTGGGCGCGGCGTTTTGGCCGCTGGCCGATGGTGTCGCGGCTGTGGGTACACGAGGGATACCTGCGCGAGCAGTTGGGCGCAGTGCGCTTCGAGTTCGACCTGCAGGCCCGCGAGGGTGGCATCGACTGGTCGGTGCGGCGGGTCTGGGCGTTCGGGCTGCTGCCGCTGCCGAGGCGCTGGTTTGGTGGTGTGCGTTGCCGCGAAGCCTGGCAGGGTGAGCGTTACACTTTCCTGGTCGATGTGACCTTGCCCTGGGCCGGAGCCCTGATCCGCTATGAAGGCTGGCTCGAACCGCAGTGATTCCGCCGCCGAGGCCGGCAGCGCGGTGATCGTGTTCGATGGCGTGTGCGCGCTGTGCAACCGCTGGGTGCGCTTCCTGCTGCGTTTCGACCGCAAGGGCCGCTACCGCTTTGCGGCGATGCAGGGCGCGCAGGGCAGTGCGATGTTGCGCGCGCACGGGCTGGACCCGCAGGACCCGATGTCGTTCCTGCTGCTGGACGCACAGGGCGCCTGGACCGATACCGATGCGATCCTTCGCGTGCTGGCGGGGCTGGGCGGCGTCTGGCGTCTGACCGGTGCATTGCGCGTGCTGCCGCGCAGCTGGCGTGATGCCGCGTACCGCGCGCTGGCCCGCAACCGCTACCGCTGGTTCGGGCGGCATGATGCCTGTTACCTGCCCGCACCGGAGCAGGCCGCGCGGTTCCTGGATTGAAGAAAAAAGGGGACCGAGGGGATTAAGTCGTTTGTGCACAAACGACTTAATCCCCTCCGTCCCCTTTTTCCCTCAGCCTTCCAGCGCGTCCAGGTAGCTGCGGCGCCAGTGGTTGATGTCGTAGGTGCGCAGGTGCTCCATCATCGCGTGCCAGCGTTCCTTGCGCCTGCGCAGCGACATCGTTGCCGCGGTGGCGATGGCGTCGGCCACGCCGTCCAGATCATGCGGGTTCACCAGCAGCGCCTGCTTGAGTTCGTCGGCGGCGCCGGCCAGCAGCGACAGCACCAGCACGCCGGGGTCTTCCGGGTCCTGCGACGCCACGTACTCCTTGGCTACCAGGTTCATGCCATCGCGCAGCGGCGTGACCAGGCCCACTGCCGCCGCCCGGTAGAAGCCGGTGAGGGTGGCGTGGGTGAAGTTCTGGTTGACGTAGCGCAGCGGCGTCCAGTCCGGTTCGGCGTGGCCACCGTTGATGTGGCCGGCGATCTGTTCCAGCTGGCTGCGCAGCTGCCGGTACTCGGTGACATCGCCGCGCGAGACCGGGGCGATCTGCAGGTAGGTCAGCGAGCCGCGCTGATCCGGATGGCGCTCCAGGTAGCGCTCGAAGCCGAGGAAGCGTTCGGGCAGGCCCTTGGAATAGTCCAGGCGATCCACGCCGATCGCCAGCTGGCGATCACGCAGGCTGTTGCGCAGGTTCTTCACAGCGGCCTTGGTGGCGGCGGTGCCGGCCTGTCGCGCGATCAGCTCGGTGTCGATACCGATCGGGAACGCCGCCGCACGGAAGCGGCGCCCGCCCGGTGCTTCCAGCTCGCCGTTTTCGAGCACGCGGCCGCCGCCGAACAGGCGCAGGTAGGTCTGGAAGCGATCGGCGTCGCGCTGGGTCTGGAAGCCGACCAGATCGTAGGCGTACAGCGCGGAGAACAACCGAAGGTGGTCGGGCATGGCCTGCAGCAGGTCGGCCGACGGCATCGGGATGTGCAGGAAGAAGCCGATGCGGCAGCCGATGCCACGCTCGCGCAGCAGCGCACCAAGCGGGATCAGGTGGTAGTCGTGGATCCAGACGATGTCGTCCTCGCGCAGCAGCGGCGCGAGCTTGTCGGCGAACAGCGCGTTGACCTTATGGTAGGTCTCGCGGGTGCCCCGGTCGTAGTCGACCAGATCCAGGCGGAAGTGCAGCAACGGCCAGAGGGTGCGATTGGCGAAACCGTTGTAGTAGCCATCGACCTCGCGCTTGCTCAGGTCGAGGGTGACGAATTCGATATCGCCATCCTTCTGCGTGTGCAGCGTGCCGCTGCCGTCGCGTACGCTCTTGCCGCTCCAGCCGAACCACATGCCGCCTCGTTCCTTCAGCGCGGCCAGCAGGCCCACCGCCAGGCCGCCGGCGCGGTTCTCGCCCGGTACGGCCACGCGGTTTGAAACCACCACCAGACGACTCACGATGCCTCCTGCCAGGACCGCGACAGGCGCATCGCGGCGGTGATCAGGCCGACGTGCGAATAGGTCTGCGGGAAATTGCCCCAGGCCTCGCCGCTGTCGAAGGCCAGATCCTCCGACAGCAGGCCCAGGTGGTTGCGCTGCTTCAACAGCAGCTCGAACATCCCGCGTGCTTCGTCCATGCGCCCAATCGCCGCCAGCGCATCGATGTACCAGAAGGTGCAGATGGTGAAGCTGGTTTCCGGCTCACCGAAGTCATCCGGTGCAACATAGCGGTACAGCGAGTTGCCATGCTTGAGGTCGCGGCCGATGGCGTCGACGGTGGCGATGAAGCGCGCATCCATCGCGTCGATGAAGCCGATGTCGGCCAGCAGCAGCAACGAGGCATCCAGCCGATGGCCACCAAAGGTATCGGTGAAGTGGCCCAGCTCTTCGCTCCAGGACTCGGCCATGATGCGCGCATGGATGGTGTCGGCGCGCTCGCGCCAGTAATGGGCGCGGTCATCGCGCTTCAGGCGCACGGCGATCTTGCACAGGCGGTCGCACGCCGCCCAGCACATCGCGCTGGTGTAGGTATGTACTTCAGTGCGGCCGCGGAATTCCCACAGGCCGGCATCGGGTACGTCGTGCAGGGCGAACGCCTGTTCACCCAAGGGTTCCAGGCGGGCGAAGGTGTGCGCATCACCCGGGTCCTGCAGGCGGCGGTCGAAGAACAACTGGGTGGACGCCAGCACCACGCTGCCGTAGACATCGTGCTGGCGCTGCACCCAGGCCAGGTTGCCGCGCCGCACCGGGCCCATGCCACGGTAGCCGGACAGGCTGGGTACTTCGTCCTCGTCCAGCTTGGCCTCGAAGCCGATGCCATACAGCGGCTGCAACGTGCCGTCGGTGGTGGCCAGGTTGAAGATATAGCCGAGGAACTGTTCCATCGTGCGCGTTGCGCCGAGGCGGTTCAGTGCGCGCACCACGAACGCGGCATCACGCAGCCAGCAGTAACGGTAGTCCCAGTTGCGCACGCTGCCGGGCGCTTCCGGAATGGAGGTGGTCATCGCCGCGATGATCGCGCCGCTGTCCTCGTACTGGCACAGCTTCAGGGTGATCGCACTGCGGATCACCGCGTCCTGCCATTCCAGTGGAATGGACAGGTAGCGCACCCATTCGCGCCAGTAGTCGCGGGTGCGCTGGAAGGCTTCCTGCACATAGCCACTGATCGAGCGGTTGAGCGATTCATCCACGCCCAGGATCAGGTGGATGGGATGGTTGAGCACGAACGGCAGGCCATCGCGGATGAAGCGCACCGGCACGTCGGTGGTCAGCCGCAGCACGTGTTCGGGCAGGATCCAGCGCACGTGGTTGCTGCCCCAGGTGGACTCGGGCACGCGTGCGCCCCAGTCGGCCAGTGGCCGTGCGTGCACGGTGATGCGTGGGCTGCCGGCCAGTGGTCGTACCTGGCGGATCAGGCTGACCGGTCGGTAGAAACGGTCGTTCTGGCGCCAGCGCGGGGCGAAATCAAGGATTTCCAGTTCACCACCGTGCGCGTCGCGCAGCACGGTACGCAGGATCGCGGTGTTGGTCAGGTATTCCTGCTCGCTGCTCGCGAAGTCCTCCAGCTCGATGGCGAAGTCGCCACCGGTCTGCTGGTTGGGGCCGAGCAGGGTACAGAAGGTGGGGTCGCCGTCGAAGGTGGGCAGACAGCTCCAGACAACGCGGGCACGTTTGTCGACCAGGGCGCCGAAGCTGCCGTTGCCGACCACGCCCAGATCAAGATCGGGTTGGGTCATCACGCGGTACATCTCGGTTGCGGCCGTGGGGTGGCCGGGTCAATAGGCATTCTCACGCAGCCAGGCGTGCACGCTGCGTATGTCGGGCAGCGCGAACACGGCTTTGCTGGGTTCCCGTTCGCCCACCAGTACGCTCCAGCCATGCTGGCCATTGGCGGCGTCGAAGCCGAACTCATCGGTCAGGTCATCGCCGAGGAACACCGGCAGGCGGCCGCGGAACGGCAGGTACTGCATCATCCGGCGCACGGCACGGCCCTTGTCGGTGCCGACCGGAACGAATTCGACCACATGGTCACCGGGCTGCAGGCGATAGCTGGCACGGCCACGCACATGGCGGTCGGCGAAGGCGCGCACATCACTTGCCGCGTGCGGCGCACCGCGCCAATGCAGCGCCAGGCCGACGCCCTTGTCTTCCACCAGCACGCCGGGATGGCCATGGGCAAAGCGCATCGCCTGCTGGTGCAGCGCGTGCAGCCACTCGGCGGTGTCGTCGTCGTGTTCGTCGCGCAGGACGCGACCGTCTTCGCCGCGCAGTTCGTGGCCATGCAGGCCGGCGGCGGGCAATTTCAGGGGAGCGAACAGTTGATCCAGCTGTTCAAGTGGGCGACCACTGACCAGTGCCACGGCACCTTCCAGGCGGTCGCTGATGCGGCCGATGGCTTCACGCACATCCGGCAGAAGCTGCACGGCATCCGGGCGTGCAGCGAATTCGATCAGGGTGCCATCGACATCGAGGAACAACGCACAGGCGTCGTCCAGCAATGGCGGTGGCGGACGCAGGGGGAGCGGTTCAGCCATGACGCCCAGCTTGCCAGCGTGGGCGTGTACGTGGGGTCGAGGGCAGGCTACGGAGTGGGTAGTGCCGGCCGCTGGCCGGCACCGTCATGGTCCCTGGATGCACCCTGAGGTTGCCGGCCAGCGGCCGGCACTACCGGACTGATGAATCAGAACGTATAGCGGACGCGGCCGTAGTAATACGCGCCATTGCTGCCGATCGGCGACAGCACGTCGTACGGCAGGTTGCCGAAGTAGTGGATATCGCTGTTGGATCGATCCGGGTAGTTGTCGGTCAGGTTCTGGCCGCCGATGGCCACGCTCCATTGCGGGGTGATGCGGTACTCCACTTCCGCATCCAGCTGCCATTCGGCCTGGTAGGTCTGGCGCGGGATGTAGCCATCACCGAAGTTGAACACGCGTGTGGCGCTGCCGTAGCGGTTCACGCGGGTGCTCAGCGACCAGTGGTCGTTGCTCCAGGCTGCCGAGAAGCTGCCACGGGTGCGCGGTGTGGCATCGGTGAGGGTGTTGGTCTCTTCGATTCCGAACAGGACGTAGTCCGGGTTCAGTGCACGCAGCTGTGCCGGCGTGGCCAGCACGTTCTTCAGTGTGGTCTTGGTATACGCGTAGGTCCCGGTGAGCAGCAGCTGGCCATCGCCCAGCGATTGCCGCCAGTTGCTCACCAGCTCGGCGCCGCGGGTGCGGGTATCGGCGGCGTTGACGAAGAAGCTGGCGCTCTGCAGGCCGCTGACGCCGTAGTTGGCCGCCACGTAGTCGGTCAGCGCATCGCCGGTGATGCTCTCCGACAGCGCGATGCGATCGTCGATGTCGATCTGGAAGAAGTCCAGTGACAGGTCGAAGTGCTCGCCAATTCGGCTGGTGAAGCCCAGCGAGGTATTGATCGACTTCTCCGGCTTCAGGTTCTGCGCACCGAGGCCACGCGCGATCGGGTTGTTGACCGACAACAGGCGGCCCTGCACCAGCTGGCCGCCAGCGTTGTAGCCGGTGGAGGTGGATTCGTAGCCGATCTGTGCCAGCGACGGCGCACGGAAGTTGTTGGAGATGGCACCGCGCAGCGCGAACGCCGGGGTGAATTCATAGCGCAGGCCGAGCTTGCCGGTCAGTTCACCGCCGAAATCGTCGTTGTGCTCGTAGCGCGCGGCCAGATCGGAGGAGAACTTCTCGCCGAACTGGCTGGACAGGCTGGCGTAGGCGCTGGCCACGTCGCGCGACAGGCGGGCCGCATCCTGCGGCGTCAGGCCGCCACCGGCCTGCGAGCCGGTCGGGCGATCGGTGTAGGGGCCGGCGGCGTAGCTGGCCGGGTCGCCGGGACGGGTCTGGTAGCGCTCGTGGCGTGCTTCCACGCCCAGGCCCAGGGTGTGGCTGATGCTGTCGCTCTGGGTGAACACACGACTCAGATCGAGGTTGCCCACGGTCTGTGCGTATTCGTAGTCGGCGGTCTTGAAGCGGGTCGGGCTGGTCGGGCCCAGCGACGCGTTGAGCGAATCACGCAGGCGGTAGGTGAAGTCGTTCTGGCCGTAATCCAGGCTGCCGTCGTAGCTCCATTCACCCCACTGGCCGCGCACGCCGGCCACGGCCTGCACGTCGCGGTTCTCGCCTTCGGAGATCGGCCGGTAACCGTTCGGATAGACCTGCTTCCAGTTGGCATTGCCATCGGGGTAGCGGAAGTAGTTCGCACCTTCGGTATCACGCTGGTTGAAGGTACCGAACGCGTAGAACGTCGACGTCTGGCCCACCGGGATCTCAGTGTTCAGCCACAGGTTGATGTCCTTGCTCTTGCCATCGCCCAGCACGTAGTTGCGCTTGCCCTGCAGCGCCAGGTTGTCCGGCGTCTGGTCCCACGGCGGAATCTGGTCGAAACCGGCGCGGTTGGTGCCGTTGCGGTGCTTGTACTCCAGGCCGACACGCAGGAAGCCGCCGTCCTCGCCCAGCGAGGTGCCGACCTTGGCGCTGATGTTGCCGGTCTGGCCGTCGGTGAGGGTGCGGCCGATCGGCTTGAGGTCGGTGTGGTTGGCACCGTAGCTGGCCTCGATCTCGCCGCCGTCACCGCCGTTGTCGAGGATCACGTTGATCACGCCGGCCACGGCGTCCGAGCCGTACAGCGCACCGGCGCCGTCGCGCAGCACTTCGATGCGCTTGATCGCGCTGACCGGGATCGAATTGAAGTCGACCGGCGTGGTGCCCTTGCCGATCTTGCTGTCGGTGTTGACCAGCGCGGTGTGGTGGCGGCGCTTGCCATTGACCAGCACCAGCACCTGGTCCGGCGACAGGCCACGCAGCTGTGCGGCGCGCACGTGGTCGGCGCCGCCGGAGTTGGACTGGCGCGGGAAGTTGAACGACGGCAGCAGGGCCTGCAGCGCACTGCCCAGCTCACCGTTGACCACGCCGGCCTTGCGGATGTCCTCGGCGGTGAGCACGTCCACCGGCGAGGTGGATTCGAGCACGGTGCGGTCGGCGGCACGGGTGCCGGTGACGATCACGGTGTCGAGGTTGGTAGCGTCCTGGGCTAGAGCCGGGACGGCGGTGGAGGAAAGCGCGAGGGCGATGGCGAGGCCGAGCGGCGACGCGGGCAGGCGGATGGACATGGGGGCTCCAGCAACAACGACGACGGGGAAGGGGGAGATGGTTTCACTTACATCCATCCGGATGAAGCGATATATTATCTTCGCGTGATGGCCGGTGCCGATGCAAGTCCCTGCCGGTCCGGCATGAGTTGATGCCCCGTTGGCATCAGCACGCCGGACCGGTGGCGCTGTACGCTGCCGGCTCGCCTTGTCCCCCTTCCCCGGAGCTGTACCGATGAAACACCTTGGCCTCGTCTTCGCCGTGCTGCTGGCCACCAGTGGCTGCGCCAGCCTGTCCTCTCAGGCGCCCAGCGCCTATGCCACGGCCACCACCGCCGAACTGAAGGGTGATGCCGCACGCCCGTCCGCCGGCCACGGCTGGGTGCGCAGTGAGCTGTACTTCGGCGTGGGCGAGGAGCAGGGCGCCGGCAACCGTCCGCAGGCCGACACCATCAGCGAGACGCAGTGGCGCACCTTCCTGGACAAGGAAGTGACCCCGCGCTTCCCGGATGGACTGACCGTGTTCGATGCCTATGGCCAATGGCTGTTCCGCGGTGATGCCGCGCCCAACCGCCTGCGCACCAAGGTGATGGTGGTGCTGCACGAGGACACCCCGCAGCGCCGTGCCGATATCGAAGCCATCCGCTTGGCGTGGAAGCAGCAGACCAAGCATCAATCGGTGCTGTGGTCGCGGCAGGCGGTCGAGGTATCGTTCTGAGTTGAAGGTGCCGCCGCGGTGCCGCAGGGAGCGATGATGAACTACAGGGAATGCCTGCTGGGCCTGGTATTGGCAGGTGTGCTGGCACCGACGGCGCAGGCACGTGGGGACGATAGCGAAACGCTACGCTTCCAGGTGGCCGCGCATGTGCAGGCGCATGCCGATCCCCAGCAGGACGGCAGCATCGCAGTGCAGCTGTCACCGTCAGGCAAGCGCCAGACGCTGGCGGGTGCGGCGGATGCCGATGGCAATTCGCGCTGGTCGCTGGAAGACGTCGATTTCGATGGATACCCGGAACTGGTCGCGCGTGCATCGGTGGGCATGGTCAACGAGGCGGTGGCGGTGTACCGCTTCGACCCGGCCAGTGCCGGGTTCCGCGCGCTGCAGGCCGACACCCACGGCAAGGACAGTTGCGGTGACCTGATGGGGTTGAGCGTGGATGCTGCCACTCGAACCCTGACCAGCAGCTGCCGCAGTGGCCCGATGTGGTACGCCGACCAGTACCGGTTTGCAGGTGCGAAGCTCTATCTCTACCGCAGCGAAAGCGTTCTGATGCTGGGCGACACGGTGAACGCCGCGTTGCAATGGGAACAGAGCGACGAGCAGGGCCCGTTGGCGGTCTGGCGTACCTATGATCCCGCCGGTCGTGTGCTGGAGACCGCCATCGCTGATGGCCTGGGCGCACCGCCGGATGGGCCGCTGCGTGGCCAGCAGGCCACCGTGGTGCCAGCGCGCCTGTTCCTGTTCGACCGACCCGGTGCATCCAGCGCCAAGCGTTATCTGGTGCAGGGCGACCACGTGGAGATGCTGGATGAACAGGATGGCTGGATGAAGCTGCGCTACCGCAACCCGAAGCAGGGCGCGGTGGTGGGCTGGATCAACGTCAACGATTGAAGAAAAAAGGGGACGGAGGGAATTAAGTCGTTAACGGCACAAACGACTTAATTCCCTCCGTCCCCTTTTTTTGCGGTGGCATCACTTCATCGGGTCTAGCCTCGGATGTTCCCCCGTTCGAGGATGTATCCGATGAGCAAGCGCGTGGCCGAAATCGTGGTGGACGCCCTGCGGCAGGCTGGTGTCCGCCGTTGCTACGGCATCGTGGGCGATACGCTCAATCATGTGACCGATGCGATGCATGGCAGTGACATCGCCTGGGTGCACGTACGGCATGAGGAAGTGGCCGCATTCGCCGCCGGTGCCGATTCGCTGGTAAGTGGCGAACTGACCGCCTGCGCCGGTTCCTGTGGGCCCGGTGGCCTGCACTTCATCAATGGCATCTTCGAGAGCAATCGCAACCGCGCGCCGATGGTGCTGATCGCCAGCCAGATCGTCACCAGCGAGCTGGGCATGGAGTTCCCGCAGGAAGTGGACTTCAAGGCGGTGTATGGCAGCTGCACGGTGTTCTGCGAGCAGGTGCACAGTGCCGAACAGGCGCGACGCGTGGTGGCGCTGGCCTGCCAGGCCGCGATCAGCCGTCGCGGCGTCGCCGTAGTGATCCTGCCGGCTGACATCAGCGAGGCCGAGGTGAAGCACGATGTGCCGTTCTCGGTGCACTACACCCAGCCGGTGCTGCGCCCCTCCGACGCGGAACTGCAGCGTATTGCCGAGTTGTTGGGGCAGGGCAAGCGCATCGGCATCTATGCCGGCGCCGGCTGCCAGGGTGCACACGTGCAGTTGTTGGAACTGGCGCGCAGGTTGCAGGCGCCGGTGGCGCACACCTCGCGCGCCAAGGATTTCGTCGAGCCGGACAACCCGTACAACATGGGCATGACCGGCATCTTCGGCATCGAATCCGGCTTCCACACGCTGATGGAGTGCGACACGCTGCTGCTGCTCGGCGCTGATTTCGCTTGGGGCCAGTTCTATCCGGACAAGGCCACGATCATCCAGGTCGACCGCGATGGCAGCCACCTCGGCCGCCGCCATCCGGTGAACCTTGGCGTGGTCGGTGATATCGCGCCGACGCTGGACGCCTTGCTGCCGATGCTGCCGCCGCGCGAGGACAGCAGTTTCCTGGACGAGTGCATCGAGCGCCGTGACAAGGCACTGAAGAAGCGCGAGCAGGAAGAACAGCCGGGCGAGGGCGAGCTGATCCACCCGCAGCATCTGACCGCGCTGCTGTCGAAGTACGCCAGCGACGATGCGCTGTTCACCGCCGACGGAGGCTCGCCGATGGTGTGGGTGTTGCGCCACATCCGTGTCAACGGCCGCCGCCGCACGCTGACCAGCTTGCTGCACGGCACGATGGCCAACGCGATGCCACAGGCACTGGGCCTGCAGAAGGCTTTCCCGGGTCGGCAGGTGATCTCGCTGTCCGGCGATGGTGGCCTGGCGATGCTGTTGGGCGATCTGTTGACGGCCGTGCAGGAAAACCTGCCGATCAAGGTGGTGGTGTTCAACAACGGCTCGCTGAACTTCGTCGAGCTGGAGCAGAAGGTGGAAGGCCTTCTGGACAACTACACCGACCTGAAGAACCCGGATTTCGGCCGCTTGGCCGAGGTGATCGGCTTCCACGGCCGCACGGTGACGCGCAGCGAGGATCTGGAAGAAGCGGTGCAGGATTTCCTGGCGCAGCGTGGCCCGGCGCTGCTGGACGTGCATACCAGCCGCGCCGAGCTGGTGATGCCGCCGCAGATCGAGGCCAAGCAGGTGGCCGGTACGGCGCTGTATGCGGCCAAGGCGGTGTTGAACGGCCGCTTCGACGACGTGAAGCATCTGCTGGTGGACAACTTCCTGAAGAAGTAACGGGGTTTGATGCAGGGCTGCGCCCTGCACCCGCTACGAGCCGGAGCCAGAGCAGAAGCGGGTTTCCTGAGGGATGGCGGGGTGGGTCCGGTTGCGGGGGACGCTGCAAGTACATCCATGTAAGCTCGGTCGCGCCATCCATGGCGCTCACGCCCCCGCAACCGGACCCACCCCGCCCTCGACAGTCTCCTGCGATCTGTCGGAACGGCATATTGCGCTGGTGGGTGTCGACCTTGGTCGACACGGTAGATCCACGCCATGCGTGGATAGCGTGGAAATGATCGAATTGTTCTCGTAGAGCCGAGCCATGCTCGGCTGAGAGGCTTCGCGTACAGCAGCCGAGCATGGGCTTGGCGCTACAACGAGAGCCTGCCTTTGCTTTTGATCTTTTGATTCTCTTCCGTGGCTGGCACGCGCAGGAAACTGTCAGGGGCCGTTCGGGATGGGCTGCGCAGGACCGTTGGCGCCATGGATGGCGCCATCGAGCCCCCAGGGTGAAGTGACCCCCGAGACTTGGACGGGGTCAGGCGGCCGATTGGGCCTGCTCCCGGTACTTTATCGGGCTCAGACCTTTCAGTTTCAGTTTGATGCGCTCTTCGTTGTAGTACTGGATGTATTCCACCAGCCCAGCCTCCAGACTCTCGAGGCTGTCAAAGCTGTTCAGGTAGAAGAACTCCGACTTCAGCGTTCCAAAGAAGCTCTCCATCGCCGCATTGTCCAGGCAGTTGCCGCGCCGGGACATGCTTTGCTTCAACGAGTGCTTTTCCAGCATATGCCGGTAGTTTTCATGCTGGTACTGCCAGCCCTGGTCGGAGTGGATCATGGGGCGCTCATCCGGGGAAAGCTTCTTGATGGCCTCCTCCAGCATTTGACCCACCAGATCAAATACGGGCCGACGCTTGATCTGATAAGCCACGATTTCACCGTTGTAGAGGTCCATGATCGGCGACAGGTACAGCTTCATGCCCTGCACCTTGAACTCGGTCACGTCAGTCACCCACTTCTGGTTGGGCCGCTCGGCATGGAACTGGCGATTGAGGTCATTGCCAACCACAACATTGGCCGCCCCCTTGAAGGCCTGGTAGCGCTTCACACGCACCCGCGATTTCAGCCCCATCTCCCCCATCAGGCGCTGAACCCGCTTGTGATTGGTCCGATGGCCCTGATTGGCTAATTCCAGCGTCACCGTGCGATAGCCATAGCGCCCTTGGCTTTGATCGTAGATTGCACGGATGCGCTCGCACAGGGCTGCCTCATCCTGATCCGGATGGGCCAGGACATGGTTCTGGTAATAGAACGTACTGCGTGACAGCTCAGCTGCTTCGAGCAGAAGCGACAGCGTATGAACCTGCCTCAATCCTTGGACGGCTTGCGCTTTGCGTCCTGCGCCGCCTGCTCTTCCCGGATCAAGGCATCGAGTTTTTTTAGGTAGTCGGTCTCCGCACGCAGATAGGCGACTTCCTTGAGCAGCTCATCGCGGCTCATATCCTCAGGTGGCTTGGACGAACGGGTCTTTTTCATCGGCTTTCGGGGCGGCGGCGGAGGGGGTGCCAACGCTTGGGCACCGCCTTGAGCATACAGGCGCCGCCATCGTCCCACCGCGCCGGCATCGCCAATTTGAAAGTAGGTGGTGGCCTCCCGCCCGGACAAGCCGTCCTGGCTCATCTTCTCCAGGACAGCCAGTTTGAACGGGAGGTCATAGGACCGGGCCTGGCGATGAAATCCCCGCCTACCATGCAGCCGATAGGTCGCCACCCAGCGCCTGACCGTGGAGAACTCCAGGCCGTGGCGACGGGCAATGGCTTTGACCGATGTGGAGGTCTTGCAGGCCTCTTTGGCGACCTGCAGTTTGAAACGCGCGTCGTATTTGTTCATGTATCCCTCGGGGTTGGATCTGGTGTCCAACTCCCGGGGGTCACTTCAGGGACGGGTTTACGGCGTGTCCTGCGCAGCCCATCCCGACCGGCCCAACCCAGAAATCGCTGTCCGCGACCAACCCAGCCACGAGGGGCCCCGCCGTTGGCTGGAACCCATCATTCCACCACGGAATTGGCGCGCCGGCCCCGCTGGGCCTACCATCGGCGGTCCCCACCCCCACCGCCCCTTCCATGTCCGCTCCCGCTTCCGCCGCACCGCGTCGCTGGTTCGTCGCCGGCGACTTCAACGGCTTCTTCGGCCTGGTCGTCGACAACCTCTCCATCCTCGGCTTCATCGCCATGGCCCTGGTCGGGATCTTCCAGTTCCCCGCCGACGTGGTGTTCGGCCGCATGTTCCCCGGCACCGCCTTCGGCGTGCTGGTCGGCAACCTGCTGTACACCCTGATGGCGCGCCGGCTGGCTGCGCGTACCGGCCGCGACGATGTCACCGCCATGCCGCTGGGCCTGGATGCACCGACCAGCATCGGCATGGCGCTGCTGGTGCTCGGCCCGGCCTTCATCGCCTTCAAGCAGCAGGGCATGGACCCGCACGCTGCGGGCATCGCCACCTGGCAGCTGGGCATGGCCGCGCTGGTCATCATGGGCGTGCTCAAGTTCGTGCTGTCGTTCTTCGGCGAAGCGGTCACCCGCGCGCTGCCGCGGGCCGCGCTGCTGGGTTCCATCGCCGGCATCGCGCTGGTGCTGATGGGCCTGCTGCCGCTGCTGGAAACGCTGCGCTCGCCGCTGGTCGGCTTCACCACCCTGGGCCTGCTGCTGTATGTGCTGATCGCCAAGGGCAAGCTGCCGGTGCGTGGCCCGGGCGTGCTGCTGGCCTTCGTGTTCGGCACCGTGCTGTATTACGGGCTGGGCCTGGCCGGTCTGGGCGCGCCGGGCTTCCACGTGCCGGCGTGGGTGCCGCCGCAGGTGGTGCTGCCGCTGCCGACGCTGGGCTTCCTCGACGGCCTGCCCACCGCGATGACCTACCTGCCGCTGCTGCTGCCGTTCGGCCTGCTGATGGTGGTCGGTGGCATCAACGTGTCCGAAAGCGCGCGCGCGGCCGGCGATGACTACCGCACCCGTGACATCCTGCTGGTGGAAGCGGTGGCTACGCTGGTGGCCGGTGTCTGCGGTGGCGTGGCGCAGACCACGCCGTACATCGGCCAGCCGGCATACAAGCACATGGGCGCGCGCAGCGGTTACACGCTGCTGACCGGCCTGTTCGTCGGCATCGGCGGCATGCTCGGCATCATCTCGGGGCTGGTGCAGTGGCTGCCGCTGGCGGTGCTGGCACCGATCATCGTGTACGTGGCCATCGACATCACCACCCAGGCCTTCCAGGCCACGCCGCGCCACCATACCGGCGCGATGGTGTTCGGTTTCCTGCCGTCGGTAGCGTACCTGCTGGCGATCAAGGCGCCAGGCTGGATCGCACCGGACCAGCTGCCGCAGCTGCTGACCAAGCTCGATGGCCACGGATTGCCTGAGCTGGCGGTGATCTTCACCCTCGGCAATGGCTTCATCATCACCTCGATGCTGTGGATCTCGGCGGTGGCGGCGATGGTGGATGGCCGCCTGCGCCGCGCCTGCGGCTTCCTGCTGGTGGCGGCGGTGCTGACCCTGTTCGGCCTGATCCACTCGGTGGACCCGCGCGGTGGCATCTACCTGCCGTGGGATCTGGACGGCCTGGCGCGCATCATCAGCTGGCAGTTCGCCGGCGCCTATGTGGCATTGGCGCTGCTGCTGGGCCTGCTGTCACTGCAGAAGCAGGCGGTGAAGCCGCTGGGTGAGAACAGCTGACCCCAGAGTAGTGCCGGCCGCTGGCCGGCATCCTCATGGACCTCGGACGTAGTGTGCAGCTGCCGGCCAGCGGCCGGCACTACCGCTCTCCATCCAGTTCCGGGTAGTGGCGGAAGATGCCGTTGGTGTTGAACGGCAACCGCCGTTCCGAGTCCAGATAGGAGGCAATGTTGGGTCGTTTCGCCACCCGCTCCTGCAGCGCGCGCAGCAGGGGCAGGGTCGGTTCCAGTGCCTGCATGCGGCGTGGGAACATGTAGTTCAGCCCGCTCAGCAGCTGGAACAGCGACAGATCCACATACGAGTGCTCGCGCAGTGCATGGCGGCCACCGTTGGCCGCCAGCACCTGCTCGAAGTAGCTGAGGAACTTCGGTAGCCGTTCGCTGCGCAGCGACGCGGCACGTGCCTTGGCCTCGGTCTTCTGCTCTTCGTAGTACTTCGATGCAGCGATCGGATGGTGGGTGTCATGCACCTCGGCCACCAGGTCGGCGATGGTCAGCTGCAACTGCAGCGCCTGCATCCGCCGCGAGGCTGCCTGTGGCACCAGGTCCAGCGTCGGGCCCAGGAAATCCAGGATTGCCGCGACCTGCGCGATGACCTGGCGACCGGCCTTCAGGAACGGCGGCGCGAAGGGCTGCGCACCTTCACTGCTGCCATCGAGAAACGGCTGCATCACTGCATCGCCGTGCACCCGCGCCATGTCGATGTAGTCGGCACCGGCATCTTCCAGCGCCAGCCGCACGAACTCGCCACGGCCCTGGATGCCGGTCCAGTAATACAGCGCGTACTGCATGGCAGTGTCTCCACACGACAAGAGCAACAGCCTCGCGCGCGTCGTGCAAAGCAGGCGTGAGCATGGCTGCAGGTCCTGCCCAACCCAAACCGCAGCCGAACGAAGGGGGAACCCTCGCCGACACGGGGGGTCACACCTTCTCCATGCGTGTGAAAACGAGGTGCTGCATCATGCAGAGTGGAAAGGCGGTATGGCCCTGGGTGCTGGGCGTGGTGGTGATCGGTGGCGCGGGCGGTTGGCTGTTCCGCGACCAGCTGAAGAGCCTGGCGGACGGAGTCTCGGTGCCGGTGCAATCCACTCCCGCCAGCAGCGCCGCACCTCCACAGCCAATGACGGCCGAGCAACCGGCCCCGGCACCTCCACCGATCAGGCACCCGCTGGAGACAGAGGCGGCCGCTGATCCAGCACTGCCGAACTTGGCCGACAGCGATGCGGCGGCCTGGCGCGCACTGAGCCAGCTGTTCCAGGGCGAGGGGCCGCTGACCCTGCTGCTGCGCGACCACCTGATCCAGCGCCTGGTCACCCAGGTCGATAACCTGGACAAACCCAGCGTGCCACCCACCGCGCTGGCCGCGCGGCCGCTGCCGGGCAACCTGCAGGTCGAGGCGGGTGAGGGCGGCGAACGCATCGCCGCAGCCAATGCGGCGCGCTATGCGCCCTACGTGCAGGCCTTCACCGCGCTGGACCCGGCGGCAACGGCCACGGCCTACAAGCGCTTCTATCCGCTGATCCAGCAGGCTTACGTGGACCTTGGCCGGCCCGAGGGCTATTTCAACGACCGTCTGGTCACGGTGATCGACCACCTGCTGGAGACCCCGGAACTGGCCCAGCCGCCGCTGGTGCAGCGCGACGAACGGGGCCGCTATCGCTTCGTCGATCCCACCCTGCAGTCACGCTCGATCGGGCAGAAGGCCCTGCTGCGCATGGACCCGGCGCAGGCGCGGGCGGTCAAGCAGCAGCTGCGGGCGATCCGCAGCGCGATCACCCGTTGAACCCTTCCACCGCGCGGAACTGATCGGGATCAACGCGCCGACCACACCCGTTCCGGCATGCTGGCCGCAGGCTGACTGGCCTCGGGGTGCAGTCGCAGTCACCCTTGAAACGGGGTGGGGCAACCGCATCTTTCCAGCATCGCCGGCGCGGGCCGGCCCTGATGACCGATGAGGTTTCGCAATGCGGATGGACAAGCTCACCTCGCGTTTCCAGCAGGCGCTGGCA
The DNA here is from genome assembly GCF_056482505.1 of Stenotrophomonas sp. 71799_Sma. Lineage (NCBI taxonomy): Bacteria > Pseudomonadati > Pseudomonadota > Gammaproteobacteria > Lysobacterales > Lysobacteraceae > Stenotrophomonas > Stenotrophomonas sp. 71799_Sma. The sequence goes on along the minus strand of NZ_CM151202.1, from coordinate 3,750,431 downwards.
GACGCACAGTCGCTGGCCGTTGGCCGCGACAACAGCATCATCGAACCGGTTCACCTGTTCAGCGCGCTGCTGGACCAGCAGGGCGGCAGCACGCGCCCGCTGCTGGCCCAGGCCGGGGTGAACGTGCCGGTGCTGCGCGAGCGCCTGACCGAGGCGCTGGATGCACTGCCGAAGGTGTCCGGCCAGGCCGGCAACGTCTCGATGGGCAATGACCTGGGGCGCCTGCTGAACCAGACCGACAAGCTGGCCCAGCAGAACGGCGATGCCTTCATTGCCAGCGAGTGGTTCGTGCTGGCGGCGCTGGACGACGGCGGCACGCTGGGCATGGCGCTGCGCGCCGCCGGTGCCGACAAGACCCGCCTGCAGGCTGCGATCGACAAGCTGCGTGGTGGCGAGAACGTGCAGTCGGAGAACGCCGAGGAACAGCGGCAGGCGCTGGAGAAGTACACCATCGACCTGACCGCGCGCGCCGAGAGCGGCAAGCTCGATCCGGTGATCGGCCGTGACGAGGAAATCCGCCGCACGATCCAGGTGCTGCAGCGCCGGACCAAGAACAACCCGGTGCTGATCGGCGAGCCTGGCGTTGGCAAGACCGCGATCGTCGAAGGCCTGGCCCAGCGCATCATCAACGACGAAGTGCCCGAGGGCCTGCGCGGCAAGCGTGTGCTGTCGCTGGACATGGGCGCGCTGATTGCCGGTGCCAAGTTCCGCGGTGAGTTCGAAGAGCGGTTGAAGGGCGTGCTCAACGACCTGGCCAAGAGCGAAGGGCAGATCATCCTGTTCATCGATGAGCTGCACACCATGGTCGGCGCCGGCAAGGCCGACGGCGCGATGGATGCCGGCAACATGCTGAAGCCGGCGTTGGCACGCGGCGAGCTGCACTGCGTGGGCGCCACCACGCTGGATGAGTACCGCAAGTACATCGAAAAGGACGCCGCGCTGGAGCGCCGCTTCCAGAAGGTCTTCGTGGGCGAACCGTCGGTGGAAGACACCATCGCGATCCTGCGCGGCCTGAAGGAAAAGTACGCGCTGCACCATGGCGTGGAGATCACCGACCCGGCCATCGTCGCCGCCGCCACGCTGTCCAACCGCTACATCACCGATCGCCAGCTGCCGGACAAGGCCATCGACCTGATGGACGAGGCCGCTTCGCGCCTGCGCATGGAGATCGACTCCAAGCCGGAGGAGCTGGACCGCCTGGAACGCCGGGTGATCCAGCTGAAGATCCAGCGCGAGATGCTGAAGAAGGAAAAGGACGAAGCCTCGCGGCAGCGCCTGGCCGATCTGGAGAACGACATCGATGCGCTGGAGCGTGAGTTCTCCGACCTCAATGAAATCTGGAAGTCGGAGAAGGCAGCGCTGCAGGGTGCGACCAAGATCAAGGAGCAGGTCGAGCAGGCCAAGCTGGAGCTGGAAGCCGCGCAGCGCCGCCAGGATTTCGCCAAGATGAGCGAGATCCAGTACGGCCTGCTGCCGCAGCTGGAAAAGCAGCTGGCCGCCGCGCAGGAAGCCGAACACAGGGACTTCAAGCTGGTGCAGGACCGGGTTACCGACGAGGAGATCGCCGAGGTCGTGTCGCGCTGGACCGGCATTCCGGTCAACAAGATGCTCGAAGGTGAGCGCGACAAGCTGCTGCGGATGGAAGAGGTGCTGCACAACCGCGTGGTCGGCCAGGAGGAAGCGATCAAGGTCGTCTCCGATGCCGTGCGCCGTTCGCGCGCGGGCCTGTCCGATCCGAATCGTCCGGCCGGTTCGTTCCTGTTCCTCGGCCCGACCGGTGTCGGCAAGACCGAGCTGTGCAAGTCGCTTGCCGAATTCCTGTTCGACAGTGCCGACGCGATGATCCGCATCGACATGAGCGAGTTCATGGAGAAGCACAGCGTCGCCCGCCTGATCGGTGCGCCCCCGGGCTACGTCGGTTACGAAGAGGGTGGCTACCTGACCGAGGCCGTGCGTCGCCGTCCGTATTCGTTGATCCTGCTGGACGAAGTGGAGAAGGCGCATCCGGATGTGTTCAACATCCTGCTGCAGGTGCTGGACGATGGCCGCCTGACCGATGGCCAGGGCCGCACCGTGGACTTCCGCAACACCGTCATCGTGATGACCTCGAACCTGGGTTCGCACCAGATCCAGGACATGAGCAGCGATGACAGCCCGGAGGCCTATACGCAGATGAAGGCGGCGGTGATGGGCGTGGTGCAGGCGCACTTCCGCCCGGAGTTCATCAACCGCCTGGACGACATCGTGGTGTTCCACCCGCTGGACAAGCAGCAGATCAAGCAGATCGCGCGCATCCAGATGCGTGGGCTGGAAAAGCGCCTGGCCGAACGTGGTTTGAAGCTGCTGGTGTCCGATGCAGCGTTCGACCTGCTTGGCAACGTTGGTTTCGATCCGGTGTACGGCGCACGTCCGTTGAAGCGTGCGATCCAGGCGCAGCTGGAGAACCCGCTGGCGCAGAAGATCCTGTCCGGCGCCTTCGTCAACGGCGACACCATCGAAGTCGGCAACGACGGCGGCCACCTGGTGTTCGCCAAGGCGTGAGTCCATCGGGGCGCTGCCTGACCGCAGCGCCCCGTTTCCTGCGGAGTACGCCGGGCCATGCCCGGCGCTCACTCAGAAGCGGTGCGTATAGCCGCTCATCAAGCCGAACTGGTTCGCCTTCTGCACGATCGGGCTGTCGGCCGCATCGCCGAGCAGGCGCGTGCCTTCGGCCGAGATGTACCAGTTGCCATTGCGGCCCACGCGGTGGCTCCATTTCAGGCCAAGACCGGCGCTGACCAGCCCAGCCTTCGGCGTGTGCTGGGCAAAGCCGGTGCGCGCCGCCTGTTCCGGGCTGACGCCGTACCAGGTCTGCATGTAACCGCGATTGCCGTAGTCGGTGGAAACACTGCCGCTGACCACGCCACCGGCCAGGTCGAACAGCGGCATGCTCAGATTCAGATGGATCTGCTGGGTAGCCAGGCCGTTCTCGGCCTTGTCCTCGTCCTTGCGGGTGAACTGCCAGGAGCCGCTCAGCACGGCTTCGCCCAGCGTATAACCAGCCGAGACACCGACCAGGGGACGGGTATCGATATCACCCATGCCGCGCAGGAAGTCCGAACCGCCGAGCAGGGAGTCCTTGTCGCGGCGGATGCCGCTGGCGCCGACGTAGGCACGCATACGGGTGTGCTCGCCAATGGACGTGCCCCAACCGATGCCACTGGTGCCCAGAAACCAGCCCCCCGGCGAGGTGACATCGAACGACAGCGACGGCGTCGCGCGGTATTCCTCGCTGCCGCTGTAGCGCGGCGTCACGCCACCACCAGCGGCGAGCTCGAAGGTCCAGTGGTCATCCTTGGCGTGGGCGATCGGCGCGGCGAACAGCGGCAGCAGGGCCAGGCAGAGCAGGGTGGGGGAACGGCGAAGCTGGGACATGGAATCTCTCGACAATGGGAGGAAAGCAGCGCGCGCATCCGGCGAGTGCTGCAGGGTCGCCAGCGTGGCGATATGCCGGCGACCGATCCCTCCGCAGTTGTGCGGGAGTTGTAATCAACTGTAATGGCGCCCGTGGGCGTTCAGCTGGCAGCCAGCGGCCAGTGCATTTCCAGACGCGCGCCACCCAGCGTGGCGCGGCTGATGCGCAGCTCGCCACCGTGGCGGGCTGCAATGCGGTTGACGATGGCCAGGCCCAGCCCGAAGCCGCCGGTATCGCGGCTGCGGCTGTCATCCAGGCGGGTGAACGGGCGCATTACTTTTTCGTGGTCGGCCTCGGCGATGCCCGGGCCGTCGTCATCCACGCGCAGGCACGCGCGGCCGCCGAAACTGACCAGCGACACTTCCACCTGCGAACGCGCGTGGCGCAGCGCATTGCCCACCAGATTGCTCAGCGCCAGCTGCAGCAGCCGCGGTTCGGCATCCACCCGCGGCAACGCACTGGGCTGCACGCGCAGGACCACGCCGGCTCGTTCGGCATCACGGCGTGCATCGGCCAGGCAGGCCTGCAGCCAGTCGTTGGCTTCAATGCGCTGCATCGGCTCGCCTTCGCCGGGATGCTCCAGACGCTCATAGGCCAGCAGTTCGCTGACCAGCCGGTTGAGTTCGGCCAGGTCGCCGTGCAGCCCCTGTGCCAGCCGTGTACGGCGTTCGTGATCGTCGCTGTCCTGCATCAGGTCCAGGCCGAAGGCCACGCGCGCGATGGGCGTGCGCAGTTCGTGCGATATGGCATGGGTGAGGTCGCGCTGGCGCTGCACCAGCTCGGCCACGCGCGCGGCCATGCGGTTGGAATGGTCGACGATGACGCGGATCTGCGAGCGTGGCGAAACCTGCGCGCGCGCCTGCAGATCGCCGGCGCCGATGCGGTCTGCATGCACGCGCAGCGCGTCCAGGTCGCGCCAGAGCAGGCGCACCCAGGCGTACAGGCTGGCGCCCACCAGCAGCAGGATGCTGAGGTAGGCGGCGATGGTCATGTACGTCGTCATCTGCACCGCGCCAGGCAGGCGCAGGTGCAGCCAGCGGCCATCGCTGCCCTCGATGGGCAGCAGGACCTGCTGGTATTGATCGCGCACGATGAAACCATCGGCCTTCACGGCCACCTGTTCCTGCGCGTCGAGTGCGGGAGGTTTGTCGAGCAGGGTCAGGGCGATGCCGTAGTGTGGCTGCCACTGCTGCAGGCGCTCACGCTGCTGGTCGGCATCCAGGCCGGCCAGGCCACTGCGCAGGGCGTACACCTGACCACGCACCTGCTGGACGAAGACGCGATCCTGCACGGGCGTGTAGATGCCGTCCAGGATGTGGTTGAGGAAGAACACCGAGGCCAGGAAGCAGGCGCCGGTGACGAACCACAGCCACAGGAACAGCCGCTTCATTCCGACCAGGCCGCAGGATTGAACTGGTAGCCGCGCCCCCACACGGTCTTGATCCGCCGGGGTTCGCGCGCATCGTCGCCGAGCTTGCGGCGCAGCTTGCCGATGCAGACGTCAACGCTGCGGTCCAGGCCGTCGAAGCCGATGCCGCGCACCGCCTGCAGGATCTGGTCACGCGACAGGATCTGCCCCGGCTGGCTGGCCAGCAGCCACAGGATCTCGAACTCGGTGGTGCCCACATCCACCGCCGCACCGTGCAGATGCACTTCACGCTGCATGCGATCGATCAGCAGTTGCCCATGCATCAGCCGGCTGGGCGTGCCGGTGTTGCCGCTGCCATGGCGGCGGCGCAGCAGGGCGCGCAGGCGGGCCAGCAGCAGGCGTGGTTCGATCGGCTTGTGCACATAGTCGTCGGCGCCCGATTCCAGGCCGAGCACCTGTTCGATGTCGTCCTCGCAGGCGGTCAGCATCAGGATCGGCACATCGGAGAAGCTGCGGATCTGCCGGCATACATCGATGCCGCCAAGGCCGGGCAGCATCAGGTCCAGCACCACCAGTTCCGGCGCGTGCTGGCGGCAGGCCGCACCGGCGAGGTCGCCACGGGCCACATGCTGCACGGCGAAGCCATGTTCGTGCAGGTAGTCGCTGACCAGTTCGGCCAGGCGGCGGTCGTCCTCCACCAGCAGCACCGGGGTCGGCGAGCCGCTGGCGGCGGGTGTCCAGGGGGATGACTGCATGCGCTTGGGCCTCCGTGCCCGGGCAGGAGCGCCCGGCGGCGAAGCCTAGCAACGGCCCATGACGGCTGCCTGAATCGCGGCCAACCTGATAACCGGTGGTACTGGCGTCATCGCCAGCAGCTTTCAGCGCGTGGTTCTGGCTGGCCTATGGTGGCGGTTTCCCCGGATGGAGCCTGGCGCAATGAGCGACCCGCAGTGGCAACTGGAAACCCTGGCCGTGCATGGCGGCTACCGTCCCGACCCGACCACCCGCGCGGTGGCGGTGCCGATCTACCAGACGGTGGCGTATGCCTTCGATGACACCCAGCACGGCGCCGATCTGTTCGACCTGAAGGTGCCCGGCAACATCTACACCCGCATCATGAACCCCACCACCGACGTGCTGGAACAGCGCCTGGCCGCACTGGAGGGTGGCATCGGCGCGCTGGCACTGGCCTCGGGGCAGGCGGCGATCACCTATGCCATCCAGACCATTGCCGAGGCCGGTGACAACATCGTGGCCTCCAGTGCGCTGTATGGCGGCAGCCTCAACCTGCTGGCGCACACGCTGCCGCAGTACGGCATCCAGGCGCGCTTCGCCGACCCGGCCGATCCGTCCGCCTTCGCCGCGCTGATCGACGAACGCACCAAGGCGGTGTTCGTCGAATCGATCGGCAACCCGCGTGGCAACGTCACCGACATCGCGGCGATTGCCGAGGTCGCGCATGCCGCCGGCGTGCCGCTGATCGTCGACAACACCGTGGCCACGCCGTTCCTGCTGCGCCCGTTCGAGCACGGCGCCGATATCGTGGTGCATTCGCTGACCAAGTACCTCGGCGGCCACGGCAACAGCCTCGGCGGCGCGATCGTCGATTCCGGCCGCTTCGACTGGGCTGCACAACCCCAGCGCTTCGCACGGCTCAACCAGCCCGACCCCAGCTATCACGGCGTGGTCTATACCGAAGCGCTGGGGCCGGCGGCCTACATCGGCCGCGCGCGGGTGGTGCCGCTGCGCAATACCGGCGCGGCGCTGTCGCCGTTCAATGCGTTCCTGATCCTGCAGGGCATTGAAACCCTGGCGCTGCGCATGGAGCGCATCAACGCCAACGCGCTGGCTGTCGCGCAGTTTCTGAAGTCACACGCAAAGGTGGCCTGGGTGCGCTACGCCGGGCTGGCCGACGACCCCGAGCACGCCGCCGCGCAGCGCTACCTGGGCGGGCACGGCTCGGGCGTACTGACCTTCGGCCTGCCGGGCGGCCGTGAAGCCGGCGCACGTTTCCTCGATGCGCTGAAGCTGTTCACCCGCCTGGTCAACCTGGGCGACGCGAAGTCACTGGCCACCCATCCCGCCTCGACTACCCATCGCCAGCTGGACGCCGCCGAACTGGCCAAGGCCGGTGTCAGCGAAGACACCGTGCGGCTGTCGATCGGCATCGAGCATATCGGCGACCTGCGTGCCGACCTGGAGCAGGCCCTGGCTGGCGCCTGATAGCCGCACGCTTGGTCGTCATCGCCACAGGCGATCACCACCGGCACCGCGATGCGCTACGGTGGAACTGCCTCTCCAAGGCATGGCAACGTGGCGATCCAGATCCCCGGTCGATGCGGGTCGACCGGGGATTTTTTTGTTTCCGGGGTCAGATGCACCGCCGTGTCGACCAAGGTCGACACCTACCAACAGCCGCAGGAAATTGTCGAAGGCAGGGTGGGCCCGGTTGCAGGGGCGTGAGCGCCATGGATGGCGCGACCGAGCCTCCATGGACGGATTCACGGCGTCCCCTGCAACCGGACCCACCCTGCCATCCCACGGAATGCCAGCTTTTGCTTTTGTCGTTGCCGTTGCTTCAGCAGGTGCAGGGCTGCAAGCCCTGCCGCACCCACACTCCTCACACCACCGGAATACTGTGCTGTCCCAGCCCGCGATACGGCGGCGTGGCCATCACCATCTCGGCCAGCGAATAGGCCAGCTCGCGCTCTGCCATCACCGTGCCATCGGCACCGTGTTCCAGCAGATGCTTCACCTCCGCATCGCTGTGCGCACGCGCCAGCAGGGTCAGATCCGGATTGATCGCACGCAGCTTGGCCAGCGCCTCACCGGCTTCCAGCGGCTGAGGAATCGCCAGCACCGCAATCTTCGCGCGTTCCGGATGCGCTTCGGCCAGCACGCGGTCGGCAGCAGCACTACCACGGATCGCCGCCAGGCCCTTGGCGTGCGCCTGTTCGACGTGCTCCTTGTTGTCATCGATCACCAGCACCGGCACGCCGCGATCGCGCAACACCTGCGCCAGCTCGCTGCCGACCCGGCCGTAACCAATGACGATGGCATGGTCATGCAGGTCACGCGAGGGACCGGTGGCCTCTTCCGGCTCGGCGGCCTGGGGCGACTGCTCCTGCTTGGCCTGCCAACGGTCAAGCAGCCCGAACACCAGCGGGTTGAGCATGATCGACACCAGCGCACCGGCCAGCACCAGCGACTGGCCTTCCTTCGGCAGGATCTGCAGCGCGACGCCGAGGCCGGCGATGATGAAGGCGAACTCGCCGATCTGCGCCAGGCTGGCCGAGATGGTCAGCGCGGTGCTGGTCGGGTGGCCGAACGCACGCACGATGAAGAACGCGGCGGCCGACTTGCCGAACATGATGATCAGCACCGTGGCCAGCACCTGCCACGGGTGCTGCACGATGATGTTGGGGTCGAACAGCATGCCGACCGAGACGAAGAACAGCACCGCGAACGCATCGCGCAGCGGCAGCGAATCATGCGCGGCCTTGTGGCTCAGCTCCGATTCGTTGAGCAGCATGCCGGCGAAGAACGCGCCCAGCGCGAACGAGACGCCGAACAGCATCGCCGAGCCGAACGCCACGCCCAGCGCGATCGCCAGCACGGACAGGGTGAACAGCTCACGCGAACCGGTACCGGCGATGCGTTCCAGGATCCACGGGATGACCCGGCGCCCGACCACCAGCATCACCGCCACGAACAGGCCCAGCTGCACGAAGGTCCAGCCGATGTCGGCCAGCACGCTGCCCAGCGAGTGCGATTCCTTGGCCGCGTCGGGGCCGAACACGCCGGCCATCACCGGCATCATCACCAGTGCCAGCACGCAGGCCAGGTCTTCCACGATCAGCCAGCCGACCGCGATCTTGCCGCGCATGGTTTCCAGCAGGCGGCGTTCCTCCATCGCCCGCAGCAGTACCACGGTACTGGCGGTGGCCAGCGAGAAACCGAAGATGACGCCATGCAGGGCTGGCCAGCCCATCAGCGAGGCCACGCCCCAGCCGAGCAGGGTAGCGACCGCGATCTGGCCGATGGCACCGGGGATGGCGATGGCCTTGACCGCCATCAGGTCCTTCAGCGAGAAGTGCAGGCCGACGCCGAACATCAGCAGCATCACGCCCAGCTCGGCCAGCTGGTTGGCCAGCGCCTGGTCGGCGACGAAGCCGGGGGTGAACGGGCCTACGCAGATGCCAGCAACCAGGTAACCGACCAAGGGAGACAAGCGGAGCTTGTTGGCCAGCGCGCCGAAGATGAAGGCGAGCCCGAGGCCAACGGCAACGATGTTGATCAGGTCGGTGTCATGGTGCATCGGCACTCGCAGAAAAACGGGGGTATCCCGATTTTCACCGATGACGCCAGATACGGCAAACCTTAAATGCGAATGGGGTCAGATCCCTCTCCCGCAGGAAAAGGGATCTGACCCCACCGGGGAGTTGCCGGCCAGCGGCCGGCACTACCGCTTACCAGGTGTACTTGACCCGGCCGTACACGTACGCGCCGTTGAAGCCGAACGGCGAGTAGTTGCTGTACGGCAGCATGCCGAAGGTGGAGTTCTGCAGGTCTTCGGTGCGGTCCGGGTACTTGTCCAGCAGGTTGTCGGCGCCCACGGTCAGGGTCCAGTTGCTGCTCGGCTTGTAGCTGGCCGAGGCATCCACCACCCAGGCGTCGCCATAGGTCTGGTCGCGCAGTGCGGTGGCCGAGTTGCGCACGGTGAATTTGCCGTAGCGGGTCGCGGCCAGGCCCAGTTCCCAGCGGTCCGAACGCCAGGTGCCGCTCAGGATCGCCTTGTCGCGCGGATAGCTGTCCTCGATGCGGCCGATCTCATCGCGGCCGATCAGCGACTGGGTCAGGCCCAGCGTGCCGAACACTGCCGGGGTGCCGCCGACGCGGCGCACTTCGGTGTCGTTGTAGCTGTACGCGGCGGTCAGTTCCAGGCTGCTGGCGCTGAAGGGCACCGTGTAGCTGGACACGAAATCGACACCACGGGTGCGCGTATCCAGGCCGTTGGTGAAGTACGAGAACGCGGTCACCTGCGGCAGGCCCAGCGTGCCCAGCAGCGCGCTGGTGGCGGTGTTGGTGGTGATGCTGGACGACAATGCGATGCGGTCATCGATGTCGATCTGGTAGGCGTCGACGGTGATGTACAGGCGGTCGACCGGCTGCAGCACCAGGCCCAGGCTGTAGGAGGTGGAGGTCTCGGCCTTCAGCGGCGAGGCGCCCAGCGCCTGCGCAGCCGGGCTGGTGGTGGGGAAGGTGCCGCGCTCGACGAACACACCGTTGAGGAACTGGCTGGTGACCGCCTGGTAGCCCTGCTGCGCCAGCGACGGCGCACGGAAGCCGCTGGACGCGGTGGCCCGCAGCGCGACCTTGTCGGTGAACGCGTAGCGCGCCGACAGCTTGCCGGAGAAGCGGTCGCCGAAGTCCGAGTAATCCTCGTAGCGGCCGGTGATGCCGGCCGAGAACTTCTCGGTCAGGTCCGCTTCCAGGCCCGCATAGACCGCGTAGTTGTGGCGGTCGGCATGCACTTCATTGGTCGGGGTGAAGCCACCGAAGCCCTGCGCGCCGCTGCCGGTGTACGAGTTCAGCTCGCCCGGCTTCTGGTCCCACTTTTCCTTGCGGTACTCACCGCCGAAGGACAGCGTGACCGGGTAGGCCAGGCCCCAGTCCAGCGACTTGGTCAGGTCGGCATTGAAGATGTCCTGCTGGTACTTCAGCGTGCCGTCGTAGAACGAGCGCGGGCTGGTTGCGCCGAGGCTGTAGTTGATGCTGTTGCGGGTGTGGAAGTCGAGGGTGTTCTCGCCGTGGTTCAGGCTCAGGTCCCAGGTCCAGCCGTTGTCGGTGTTGCCCTTGACCCCGGCCACCAGCGAGCGGTCCTTGGAGTACTGGTTGATCTCCGGCACGAAGCCGTCCGGGTAGGTCTGCGCCAGCAGCGCGCTCTGCCCACTGTGGTTGCGCGAGCGGTAGAACGCGAACGAGGTGATGTCGCGGTTGCTGAGCAGCGCGCTGGCGTAGCCGGTCACGCGGTCGCTGAAATCGAAACTGGCGTTGACCGAAGCCGCAGTCGCATCCACGCGCGGGTCGCCGACGATGAAGGTCTTCTGGCCGATGCTCGGGAAGTTGCCGGTGTTCGGGGTGGTGCCGCGGTACGGGCCGGCGCGGTTGCTTTCGTCCTGCTGGCTGATCTGGCCGGCCACGTGCACGCGGCCACGGCCGTTGCCGAACTCGACGCCGGTATCGCCGGAGAGCTGGTACTTGTTGCCGTCACCGGCCGAGTACTGGCCGTAGTCCAGCGCCAGGCTGCCGCCACTGCCGCTGCCCTTGAGCACGATGTTGATGACGCCGGCGATGGCGTCCGAGCCGTACTGCGCCGACGCACCGTCGCGCAGCACTTCCACGCGCTCGATGGCGGCGATCGGGATCGCATTGATGTCCACTGCCGACGAACCACGGCCGATGCTGCCGTTGACGTTGATCATCGCCGAGGTGTGGCGGCGCTTGCCGTCGACCAGCACCAGCACCTGGTCCGGTGACAGGCCGCGCAGCTGCGCCGGGCGCACGCCGCTGGTGCCATCGGTCAGCGCCGGGCGCGGGAAGTTCAGCGAGGGCAGGGCGCGCGACAGGGCGGTGGCCAGCTCGCTGGTGCCGGTGGACTGCAGGGCTTCGGGGGTGATGATGTCGATCGGCGACTGCGATTCGGCCACCGTGCGGTCGGCCACGCGGGTGCCGGTGACGATCACCGTGTCCAGGGTGTTGGCGGCGGTGCCGGCCTGCTGGGCAGCGGCAACGAACGGAGAGCCACCGAGTGCGACAGCGACGGCGGCGGCGATCAGGCTGGTCTTGCGGGTCATCGGGACGGAGCTCCGGTTGGCGGGGGCGGCACCGGAATCGACATCACGGGGGTGAGGCGGACGGCGGTTGTTGCGGTGCGCAAAGCAGGAATTAACGGGATATTCAGTGCGTGTCAAATGCCAGTCATCGGAAAAAACGTTGCAGCAGCAACCATTTAGCCCGGATCGGCACTGGCGGGGGAGGGAGCCCGGGACGCGCGCGGCAAGGACGTGGGAGAGAGGAACGCCGGCCGCCGCGCATCCCGGGACGCGTCAAGTATTCGTTAACGCTAGAATTGCGTCGCAGGAACAGTGCTCACCAGCACATTCCATCTGGTTATATGGACGCCTCCCCCGATGATTTCCCTTCGTAATTTCGCCTTGCGCCGCGGCGAGCGGCTGCTGTTGTCCAATGTCGACCTGACCCTGCACGCCGGTTACCGGGTGGGTGTGGTCGGCCGCAACGGTGCTGGCAAGTCCAGCCTGTTCGCGGCGGTGAAGGGCGAGCTGGAGGCGGACAAGGGCGATGTCGATCTGCCCGGCAAGGTGCGCATCGCCAGCGTCGCCCAGGAAACCCCGTCGCTGCCCGACCCGGCGCTGAGCTTCGTGCTGGGCGGTGACATCGAGGTGGCCGCAGTGCTGGCCGCCGAGGCCGAGGCGACCGCCCGTGAAGACTGGGAAGCGGTGGCCGAGGCGCACACGAAGATGGCCGAGCTCAATGCCTACGACGCCGAAGCGCGCGCCGGCAAGCTGCTGCACGGCCTCGGTTTCCCGGCAGAGACCCACCACCGCGCGGTGTCCTCGTTCTCCGGCGGCTGGCGCGTGCGCCTGAACCTGGCCCGCGCGCTGATGATGCCAAGCGACCTGCTGCTGCTGGACGAACCGACCAACCACCTGGATCTGGACGCGGTGTACTGGCTGGAGCAGTGGCTGCTGAAGTATCCGGGCACCCTGCTGCTGATCTCGCATGACCGCGAGTTCCTCGACAACGTGGCCACCCACACCCTGCACCTGCACGGTGGCGGCGCCAAGCTCTATCCGGGCGGCTACACCGACTTCGAGCGCCAGCGCGCCGAACAGCTGCGCCAGCAGCAGATCGCGCACGAGAAGGAACAGGCCGAGCGTGCCCACCTGCAGAGCTTCATCGACCGCTTCAAGGCGCAGGCCAGCAAGGCCGCGCAGGCGCAGAGCCGCATGAAGCGCCTGGCCAAGCTGGCCGGCACCGAAGCGGTGCGTGCCGAGCGCGAGTTCCGCATCGAGTTCGCGCCGCCGGCCAAGCTGCCGTTCTCGCTGATCCGCCTGAACCACGTCGAGGCCGGCTACGGCAAGGACGCGGTGATCCTGCACAACGTCGGCTTCGGCCTGGAAGCGGGCCAGCGCATCGGCCTGCTCGGCCCCAACGGTGCCGGTAAGACCACGCTGGTGAAGACTCTGGTGGGTGAACTGGCACCGATCGTCGGCGAGCGCATGGCGCACCCGGACCTGAAGATCGGCTACTTCGCCCAGCACACGGTGGAGTCGCTGCACGAAGGCCAGTCGCCGATGGAGCATTTCCGCGAGATCGCGCCGGACGCACCGAACCAGTCGTTCCGCGATTTCCTTGGCAAGTGGAACTTCCCGGGCGACCGCGCGTTCGAGCCGGTCGATGGTTTCTCCGGCGGCGAGCGCGCGCGCCTGGCGCTGGCGCTGATCGCCTGGCAGCAGCCGAACGTGCTGCTGCTGGACGAACCGACCAACCACCTTGACCTGGAAATGCGCGAAGCGCTGGCCGAAGCACTGGCCACCTTCGAAGGCGCGATCGTGATGGTCTCGCATGACCGCCATCTGATCGGCCTGGTCTGCGATACCTACTGGCGCGTGGCCGATGGCGTGGTCGAGCCGTTCGACGGCGACCTCGACGCCTACGCGGCCTGGCTGCGCACCCGTCCGCAGGCGCAGGGCACCAAGGCGCGCATGGAACAGGTGGAAGAGCCGGTGGTGGTCAAGACCGCGCCGGTGGCTCAGGTGGTGCAGAAGAAGCCGGTGAACCCGCACAAGCTGGCCGCCGCCGAAGCCAAGGTGGCCGAACTGGAAAGCGCCCTGGCCGAGCTGGACCGCCAGCTGGCCGACCCGGCCAACTACGCCGATGCCACCCGCATGGCGGTGATCGGCCGTGACCGCGAAACCGCTGCCGCCCAGCTGGAAAAAGCCGAAGCCGCGTGGATGGAACTGCTGGAGTCCTGATCACGCAAAAAAGGGGACGGAGGGGATTAAGTCGTTTGTGGCACAAACGACTTAATCCCCTCCGTCCCCTTTTTCATCCCTGTGCCTGCAGCCATTCGCGGAACCGCTTCGCCGGCTCACGCTCGGCACGCGAGCGCAGTCGCGTGAGCCAGTAGCGCCCCAGCTCCAGCGTGGTGCTGAATGGCTGCAGCAGGCGACCCTCGGCCAGTTCCTGCTCGAACATGCGCAGCGGCAGCAGCGCCACGCCGGCACCACCCACCGCGGCCATCGCCACCGTCAACGACGAATCAAACACCGGCCCGCGGGCTTCCACGCCACTCACTCCTGCCGCCTGCAGCCAGCGCGGCCATTCGTCGCTGCGGTAGGAGCGCAGCAGGGGCAGGGTGCCCAGGTCGCGTGGCTGTTTGAGCCGCCGCGCCAATGCTGGTGCGCACAGCGGTGCAAACGGCGCGTCGAGGATCACTGTGCAGGCCTGGCCCTGCCAGTCGCCATCACCGAAGCGGATCGCCAGGTCCAGGCCCTCGCCGGCCAGATCGATGCGGTTGTTGTGGGTCTGCAGTCGCAGCTCGATGTCCGGGTGCGCGGCCTCGAACGCAGCCAGCCGTGGCAGCAGCCAACCGGTGGCGAAGGTGCCGACCACGCCCAGCGTCAGTACTTCACGGGCCGGGCCACCGGTGTAGCGCGCGATGCTGGCCGAGATGCGCTCGAACGATTCGTTGAGCACCGGATACAGCGCCGCGCCCTCCTCGGTGAGCGCCACGCCGCGCGGCAGGCGATGGAACAGACGGATGCCGAGCCGGTCCTCCAGCCCGCGGATCTGGTGGCTCAGCGCGGCCTGGCTGACGCACAGCTCCAGCGCGGCACGGGTGAAGTTCTGGTGGCGTGCGGCCGCCTCGAAGGCACGCAGGGCGTTCAGCGGCAGGGTAGGGTGCAGCATCGGAGTAGTCGTGAGCCAGGATGATGGCTGATCCTACCTGCCTCGCGCCCAGTTCAGGAGAATTAAGGGGTTGATTGCGACAGCCATTAATCCAGCTAATGCCTCCCGCTGATTTTTCGCGCTGGTCGCCTGCGTGCGAGGCTTCAATAATCGAACGGTCCCCCAGGAGAACCCCGCATGCTCGCCCGTCGCCGATTCCTGCAGTTCAGTGGTGCCGCCGTGGCTTCCTCGCTTGCCCTGCCGTTGCTGGCCCGTGCGGCGGGCAAGACCGCCGCCAGTGCACCGACCGATGCCGCCCTCACCGCCGCCACCGACTTCGCCGCACTGGAAAAGGCCTGTGCCGGCCGCCTCGGCGTGACCCTGCTTGATACCGCCAGCGGCCGCCGCATCGGTCATCGCCAGGACGAGCGTTTCCCGATGTGCAGCACGTTCAAGAGCGTGCTGGCCGCCACCGTACTCAGCCAGGCTGAGCGCACCCTCTGGGCTGCTGGACACGCGCGTGCCGGTGCGCGATGCCGATCTTCTCTCGCACGCGCCGGTCACCCGTCGCCACGCCGGCAAGGACATGACCGTGCGCGATCTGTGCCGTGCCACGATCATCACCAGCGACAACACTGCAGCCAACCTGCTGTTCGGCGTGGTCGGTGGCCCGCCCGCGGTGACTGCGTTCCTGCGCGCGAGCGGTGATGCGGTGAGCCGCAGTGATCGCCTGGAGCCGGAGCTGAACAGCTTTGCCAAGGGCGATCCGCGCGACACCACCACGCCGGCGGCGATGGCTGCGACCCTGCAGCGCGTGGTGCTGGGCGAGGTGCTGCAGCCGGCGTCGCGGCAGCAGCTGGCCGATTGGCTGATCGACAACGAAACCGGCGACGCCTGCCTGCGCGCGGGCCTGGGCAAGCGCTGGCGCGTCGGTGACAAGACCGGCAGCAACGGCGAGGACGCGCGCAACGACATCGCCGTGTTGTGGCCGCTGGCCGGCGGCACGCCCTGGGTGCTGACCGCCTACCTGCAGGCGGGTGCGATCAGCAACGAACAGCGTGCCACGGTGCTGGCGCAGGTTGGCCGCATCGCCGATCGCCTGATCGGTTGAGGTAACCGGGGTCATTCAGAAGTGGCTTGCCGGATCGGTTCGGCGCGCGCATCCTGCGCGCGTTCGAATCACACGGAAGTCCCCCATGAGCCATGAACTGATCTACCTGCTGCTGATCTTTGCGCTGCTGGTGATCCCGCGCGCGCTGCAGCGTTTCAGCCTGCCCGCGCCGCTGACCTGCCTGCTGTTCGGCATCATCGGCATGCTCTGGCTGGGCGACCAGGCGCACGACGCAGTGATCGGTCTGTTGGCCACACTGGGCATTTCCTCGCTGTTCCTGTTCGCCGGCCTGGAAGTGGATCTGCAGGCGCTGCGCCGTGGCATGTGGCCGCTGCTTGCGCATCTGGTGATCCGTACCGGCACGCTGTTCGGTGTGGGCTGGCTGGCCTGGCGCTACGCGGGGCTGCCGTGGCAGGCCGCCGGCCTGCTGGCGCTGGCGCTGCTGACCCCCTCCACCGGTTTCATCATGGATTCGCTGACGCGGCTTGGCCTGAGCGAGGACGAGCGGTTCTGGGTGACCAGCAAGGCCATTGCCGGTGAACTGCTGGCGCTGGCCGCGTTGTTCATCGTGCTGCAGGCCGGCGACCCGGGGCACATGGCGCTGTCCAGCCTGGCCCTGCTGGCGATGATGGTCGGCCTGCCGCTGCTGTTCATCGCGCTGGGCCGCTGGGTGGCGCCGCACGCGCCGGGTTCGGAGTTCTCGCTGCTGGTCATGGTCGGCATGGTCGCGGCGTACATCACCTATCTGCTGGGTGTGTATTACCTGGTCGGTGCCTTCATCGCCGGCCTGGTCGCGCGCCTGCTGCACCAGCGCATGCCGCTGCTGGCCTCGCACGAGAACCTGCATGCGCTGCGCCTGTTCGCCTCGTTCTTCGTGCCGTTCTATTTCTTCAACGCCGGCACCAAGGTGCCCAGCGAAGCACTCAGTTTCGAGGCGCTGGGGCTGGGCATCGTGATCACCCTGGTGGTGCTGCCGCTGCGCATCGGCGTGGTCTGGCTGCAGCGCCGGGTGATGTTCGGCGAGAGCTTCCGCAGCAGCCTGAGGGTCTCGCTGGCGCTGGCCCCGACCCTCATCTTCACCCTGGTGCTGGCGGCGATCATGCGCGAGCGCTTCCAGATTCCGGCGGTGCTGTTCGGCGCGCTGCTGCTGTATGCCGCACTGACCACGCTGTTGCCGTCGCTGGTGTTCCGCACGCCGTTCGATGTCGATCCGGTTGAACAGGAACCTGCGGGTGAAGGCGAAGCCGCGCCGGTGGCGGCCACCGAAACCCTGCCAGCGGCATCTGCAGTCGATCGCTGAGCGGATGCTGCGCGTGCGGTTTGCGCACTTCGGCCATGGCCGTTAGGGTTGGGGCATGAAACTGCCTGCCGTTGTCACCGCTTCCGCCCTCCTGCTCAGCCTTGCTGCGTGTTCGCAGCGCTCCGATACGGTCGCCCATGATCTGGCGACCGCACCGGCCGATGCCTTCATGGCCGCCATCGCCGCGCATTGCGGCCAGGCTTACGCCGGCAAGGTGGTGGAGGACACGCCGGCACCAACCGGCAAGGATCCGTTCGCCGGGCAGCGCCTGGTCATGCATGTGCGCGGCTGTGCCGATCCGGCACACGAGCTGCGCATCCCGTTCCATGTCGGCGATGACCACTCGCGGACCTGGGTGCTGACCCGTACGGAAACCGGCCTGCGCCTGAAGCACGACCATCGCCACGAAGACGGCAGCCCCGACGCGATCACCCTCTACGGTGGCGACAGCACGCCGCCGGGCACCGCCGAGCGCCAGCAGTTCCCCGCCGACGCCGATTCGGTGGCGATGTTCCGCCGCGCCGACATGCTGGCATCCACGCACAACACCTGGGCGATGGAGATTGATCCCGACCAGACCTTTGTCTACGAGCTGACCCGCCCGGAGGGCCGCCGCTTCCGCGTGCAGTTCGACCTGAGCAAGCCGGTTGCCCTGCCGCCTGCACCGTGGGGCGACGATAAAGCGTCCGCCCCGTGATCCCAGGGTCGGATCCCTCCTGCGGAGGGCCTCGACCCCAGAAAGGCCCTCAGTAGATCCACGCCATGCGTGGATGCGGGATACCGGACCGGGGTCAGAGCCCTGGCCGTCGGCCAGGAATCCGACCGTGTACTTACCGCGTACCGAAACGCGCGCGGCAGCCGTTGCTCACCCACACCTGGCCACGTGAGTAGCCCCAGCTGCGGCCTTCCTGGCAGGCACTGCCGGACAGCTGCTGCTGCAGCACCGGGCGGCCCTGACGCTCATCCCAGTCGCAGGTCTGCGAGCGGTTGTTGTTGCTGCTGCAGGTAACCGAGTAATTGCTGTTGCCGCCGCCCCAGCCACCGCCACCACCGCCCCAGCCGCGGGCTTCGGCGAATTCGGCACGGCAGCCGCCACTGACCCAGACCGCGCCGTTGCGCACGCCCCAGGTACGCCCTTCGTTGCAGGGGCTGCCGGACAGCTGGCGGACCAGGCGGGCATTGCGCCAGCCGACCGGGCAGCTGCGCTCGCGGTTGTTCTGGCTCTCGCAGCGGATGGTCTCGCCAGGCCGGCCGTTGTTGCCGCCCCAGCCACCGCCACCGCCATTGCCATTGCCGCCGCCCCAGCCGCCGCGGGCCTCGACGAATTCGGCGCGGCAACCGCTGGTGACCCAGATGCTGCCGTTACGGCTGCCCCAGGTGCGTCCTTCATCGCAGTCCGAGCCGGACAGCTGGCGCACCAGCTGCGCATTGCGCCAGCCGGTGTTGCAGACCCGTTCGCGGTTGTTCTGGCTTTCGCAGCGGACCACGCCGCTCTGCGCATGCGCGGAAGGGGCGGGCAGGGCAAGGGTGCCGGCGGCACCCAGGCTGAGGGTTACGGCCAGGCTGGCCAGGGACAGCGGTTTCATGGCGGCATCCCATACGGTGGCAGGTGCCCGACTATAGGGAGGGGGGCGATCAAGCCGGTGTGACTGGCCGGATTTGCCCCGGCCGGGGCCTCGGCCGCAGAATACGAGGCTTTCCGGCCCCCATCCGGTGCCGGCGTTCTCCAGCGGAGCTTCCCCCCCATGCGTACCCACTTCTGCGGCCTGGTCGATGAGACCCTGATTGGCCAGACTGTCACCCTCGCCGGCTGGACCGACGTGGCCCGTAACCAGGGCGGCGTCTGCTTCATCGATCTTCGAGATCATGAAGGCATCGTGCAGGTGACCGTGGAAGTCGACAACGCCGACGTGTTCGCCGTGGCCGCGTCGCTGGGCTACGAGGACGTGCTGCAGGTGGAAGGCGTGGTGCGTGCCCGCCACGCGGTGAACGACAAGATGCGCACCGGCAAGGTGGAAGTGATCGCCACCGCCATCACCGTGCTGAACAAGGCCGCGCCGCTGCCGTTCCACGCCCACGAGAATCCGGGCGAGGAAACCCGCCTGAAGTACCGCTACCTGGATCTGCGCCGCCCGGAAATGCAGCGCATGCAGCGCACCCGCATCAAGCTGGTGCAGGCCCTGCGCCGCCATCTGGACGAAAAGGGCTTCCAGGACATCGAGACCCCGATCCTGACCAAGGCCACCCCGGAAGGCGCGCGCGACTTCCTGGTGCCGGCGCGCATGCATCCGGGCGAGTTCTACGCCCTGCCGCAGAGCCCGCAGCTGTTCAAGCAGATCCTGATGGTGGCCGGCTTCGACCGCTACTACCAGATCGCGCGCTGCTTCCGCGACGAGGCCCTGCGTGCCGACCGCCAGCTGGAATTCACCCAGCTGGACATGGAATTCGCCTTCGTCCGCGAGCGCGACGTGCAGGACTTCGTCGAGGACATGATCCGCGCCATCTTCAAGGAAGTGGTCGACGTCCAGCTGGATGCCAGCTTCCCGCGCATGACCTGGGCCGAGGCAATGCGTCGCTACGGCTCGGACAAGCCGGACCTGCGCATCGCGCTGGAGCTGGTCGACGTGGCCGAGCTGGTCAAGGACAGCGAGTTCGCCGTGTTCACCGGCCCGGCCAATGACGCCGAAGGCCGCGTCGCCGCGCTGCGCATCCCGGGCGGTGCAGCGCTCAGCCGCAAGCAGATCGA
Source organism: Stenotrophomonas sp. 71799_Sma (assembly GCF_056482505.1). Lineage (NCBI taxonomy): Bacteria > Pseudomonadati > Pseudomonadota > Gammaproteobacteria > Lysobacterales > Lysobacteraceae > Stenotrophomonas > Stenotrophomonas sp. 71799_Sma. Next base: position 3,730,476 of record NZ_CM151202.1, on the reverse strand, counting down.
CGAATACGCCGCGCATGCCGCCAAGTACGGCGCCAAGGGCCTGGCCTACATCAAGATCGCCGACAACGGCGAAGTCAGCTCGCCGATCCAGAAGTTCTTCAGCGAGGAATCCTTCGCCGCGCTGGTCGCCCATGTCGGCGCCGGTAACGGTGACATCGTGTTCTTCGGCGCCGGTGGCTACAACAAGGTCTCCGACTTCATGGGCGCGCTGCGCCTGAAGGCCGGCAAGGACTTCGGCCTGGTCGCCGACGGCTGGGCACCGCTGTGGGTCACCGACTTCCCGATGTTCGAGTGGGACGAGGAAGAACAGCGCTACGTTGCCCTGCATCACCCCTTCACCGCACCGGCTGTGGACGACATCGCCGACCTGCGCGCCAATGCCCGTACCGCCGTTTCGCGCGGTTACGACATGGTGCTCAACGGCAATGAAATCGGCGGCGGTTCGATCCGTATCCATCGTCCGGACATGCAGAGCGCGGTGTTCGAACTGCTCGGCATCGGTGCCGAAGAGGCCCGCGCCAAGTTCGGCTTCCTGCTCGACGCGCTGAACTACGGCGCGCCGCCGCACGGTGGCATCGCCTTCGGTATCGACCGCATCGCCGCGCTGATGGCCGGCACCGAGTCGATCCGCGACGTCATCCCGTTCCCGAAGACCACCGGTGCACAGGATCTGATGACCGACGCGCCGTCGCCGATCGTCGACGCGCAGCTGGCCGAAGTGCACATCCAGGTTCGCCCCAAGACCAACTGATCAGGAGATCCAGGCAATGACCGAGTTTGCGTTTTCGCTGGAGTGGGAAAAGCTGGGCAATGAAGGCTCCGAGGCCACCCTGGTCACCGAGCGTGCGCGCGTGTTCGGTGGTTGGCTGGTTCGCGTCGGAACCAACCCGGCGGCGATGGCCCTGACCTTCGTCGCCGACGGCGAAGGCCGTTGGGACGGTGAAGACTTCGGCGTCGAGGATTACGAGGACGACGAAGAGGAAGAGTACGACGAGGACGAGGAAGGCGAAGAAGAGGGCGAGGACGAAGAGGAGTACGAGGAAGAGGACGAGGAAGAGGACGAGGAAGAAGAAGCGGAATCGCCTGAAAAGGCTTGACCCGCGCTTCGCCCTGACGTCAACTTCCTGCATGTATTCGATCCGCCGCGCCACCGTGGACGACGCGCCGATCCTGTCGGCGCTGGCTGCCCGCACGTTCACCGAAACCTTCGGTCATCTGTATCCGCCGCAGGACCTGCAGGCCTTCCTCGAGGAGGCCTACACGGTCGAGCGCCAGCGCGTGATCCTGGCCCACCCGGATTACGCGGTGTGGCTGCTGGAGCTGGACGGGGAGGCGGTCGGCCATGCCGCCGCCGGCCCCTGTGGCCTGCCGCACCCGGACGTGAAGCCCGGTGACGGCGAACTCAAGCGCCTGTACCTGATCAAGACGCAGCAGAGCTGCGGCTGGGGTAGCCGCCTGCTGGAAACCGCGCTGGCCTGGCTGGAGCACGAAGGCCCGCGCACGCTGTGGCTGGGCGTGTGGTCGGAGAACTTCGGCGCACAGCGTTTCTACGCCCGCTATGGATTCGAGAAGGCCGGCGAGTACCTGTTCCCGGTCGGTGATACCCAGGACCTCGAGTTCATCCTGCGCCGCGCATCGCGCGCGACCTGACGTTCACCGCCGCTTGCTGCGCGCGCGTGTTCAATCACCGTACGTTTCCGCCCCGCTGACCGCCAGGCTGTTTGCATGACTCCCCCCGTATTGCTGCTGCATGGCATCTGGAATGCCCGTGCCTGGGTCGGGCCGCTGGCCTGGCGCCTGCGCGCGCGTGGTTTCCAGGTGCACGCGTTCGGTTACTCCTCGGTGTTCGGTGGCCCCGACGTGGCCGTGCCGCAGCTGCTGGAGCGGCTGGCCGATGCCGGCCCGTTGTCGCTGGTCGGCCACAGCCTGGGGGGATTGCTGGCGCTGGAGGCCTTGCGCCGCCAGCCGCAGCTTGACGTGCAGCGCGTGGTCTGCCTGGGCTCGCCGCTGCGCGGCAGTGGCACTGCGCGTTCGCTGTCCGAGCACGGCTGGGGCCTGGCGTTGGGGCGCAGCAGCGATCTGCTGCTCGATGGCCTGCCGGACTGGCAGGGCAGGGCCGAGGTTGGCCTGATCGCCGGTTCGGTGCCGCACGGGCTGGGCAGCCTGCTGGGCGCCATCGACGATGCCTCCGACGGTACCGTGGCCCTGGCCGAGACACGCCTGCCGGGCCTGGCCGACCATTGCGTGGTGCGCACCAGCCACAGTGGCCTGGTGGTATCGCCCGATGCCGCGCGGCAGACCGCGCATTTCCTGCGCCACGGCCAGTTCGATCACAGCCGCGACGCCGCCGCTGCGTAAGGCGGTTCGCCGGGCAGGGCGGTGCACTCTCGGTAGCGCCGGGCCATGCCCGGCGGCAGTAGATCCACGCCATGCGTGGATGGCGCCTTCCCGATATCCCTTCGGCCCTAGACACGGTTGCCGCCCCCGATCAGGTAGAATCCGCGCCTTGATCCTGAAGCAGCCAGACGGTAGCACCCATGGGTAGAGGCCCCTCCATCGAAGCCCGCAAGAACGCGTCCGACGCGAAGCGCGGCAAGATTTTCACCAAGATCATCCGCGAGATCGGCGTTGCCGCGCGCGGCGGTGGAGGCGACCCCAACAACAATCCGCGCCTGCGCGTGGCCGTGGACAAGGGCCTGGCCGTGAACATGTCCAAGGACGTGATCGAGCGCGCCATCAAGAAGGCTACCGGTGAACTGGAAGGCGTCGATTACGAGGAAATCCGCTACGAGGGCTACGCCCCGGGTGGCGTGGCCGTGATCGTCGACTGCCTGACCGACAACCGCGTGCGCACGGTGGCCGATGTCCGCCATGCGTTCAGCAAGTGCGGCGGCAACATGGGCACCGAAGGCTCGGTCGCCTTCATGTTCAAGCGCCTGGGCGTGCTCAGCTTCGCCCCGGGTGCCGACGAGGAAGCCATCACCGAAGCGGCCATCGAGGCCGGCGCCGATGACATCGTGGTCTACCCGGACGACGGCTCGATCGACGTGGTCACCAGCCCTGACGCGTTCAACGCGGTCAAGGATGCGATGGCCGCCGCTGGCCATGTCGCCGACCACGCCGAAATCACCTTCCGCGCGGACAACGACATCAAGGTCGAGGGCGAGGTTGCCCTGCAGGTCAAGAAGCTGCTGGACATGCTTGAAGACCTGGACGACGTGCAGGACGTGTACTCCAACGCCGAACTCGGCGCCGACGCCTACGCCTGAGCCGTCCTTGACGGCCTGGGCGCGGGCCGTTGAACGGTCACCGCGGACAGTCATGAGCCCATACGCCTGCCAGCGCCTCCCGTTCCGCCCCGCCAGGAGTGCAGCATGACCCGCATCCTCGGCATCGACCCCGGTTCGCAGCGGACCGGGGTCGGCATCATCGATGTCGACGCCACCGGCCGCGTCAGCCACGTGCACCACCAGCCGCTGGTGCTGCTCGGCGCCGACGATTTCCCGCAGCGCATGAAGCTGCTGGTGCTGGGCCTGGCTGACCTGTGCCGCGAGTACCAGCCGCAGGAAGTGGCCATCGAACGCGTGTTCATGGCCCGCAACCCCGATTCGGCGCTGAAGCTGGGCCAGGCCCGTGGCGCGGCCATTTCCGCCGTGGTGCTGCGTGACCTGCCGGTGCACGAATACGCCGCCAGCGAGATCAAGCTGGCGGTGGTCGGGCGCGGTGGCGCCGAAAAGCAACAGGTTCAACACATGGTCGGGCTCATGCTCAACCTGAAAACCAAGCTGCAGGCCGACGCGGCCGACGCGTTGGCAGTGGCGATCACCCATGCCCACGTAAGGGCAACGGCCAACCGCCTGGGGCTCAGTGCCCGCCAGGCGTGGGGCCGCAAATGAGGAGCTGCACGCAATGATCGGTCGACTGCGCGGCATCGTCGCCTACAAGGCGCCGCCGTGGCTGGTGGTGGACGTGAACGGAGTGGGCTACGAACTGGAGGCGCCGATGAGCACCTTCTACGACCTGCCCGAGCTCGGCCGCGAGGTCACCCTGTACACCCATTACTCGCAGAAGGAAGACAGCGTCTCGCTGTACGGCTTCCTGCGCGAAGGTGAGCGGCGCCTGTTCCGCGACGTGCAGAAGGTCAGTGGCATCGGCGCGAAGATCGCGCTGGCCGTGCTGTCCGGCGTCACCGTCGAGGAATTCGCGCGCATGGTCCAGGCCGGTGACATCACCGCGCTGACCCGCATTCCGGGCATCGGCAAGAAGACCGCCGAGCGCATGGTGCTGGAGCTGCGTGACCGCGCGGCGCAGTTCGGTGCCGGCGGCGCGCTGCCCACCGGCAGCGGCCCGGCCCCGGCCGATCCGCTGTCCGATGCCACCGTGGCCCTGCAGCAGCTGGGCTACAAGCCGGCCGAAGCGGCGCGCATGGCCCGCGATGCCTTCAATGAAGGTGACGAAGTGGCCACCGTGATCCGCAAGGCGCTGCAGTCGGCACTGCGCTGACCCGCCTTCCTTTCCCCCAACCCACCGCCTGAGCCTCGCCAGGAGTCCCATGTCCAGCAGTCAAACCCCGCACGCGGCCGCCCCAGGCGGTCATGGTCACGCCCCTCCAGCCGGAGGCCTGGCGCTGATCATCGGTGCGATCGGCGTGGTCTTCGGCGATATCGGTACCAGCCCGCTGTACACCCTGAAGGAGGCGTTCTCGCCGCACTACGGGCTCAACAGTGACCACGACACCGTGCTGGGCGTGCTGTCGCTGGCGTTCTGGGCGCTGAACATCGTGGTCACGCTGAAGTACGTGACCATCATCATGCGCGCCGACAACGACGGCGAGGGCGGCATCATGGCGCTGATGGCGCTGACCCAGCGCACGCTGCGCAACGGGTCGCGCTCGGCCTATGTGGTCGGCATCCTCGGCATCTTCGGTGCCTCGCTGTTCTTCGGCGATGGCGTGATCACCCCCGCGATATCGGTGCTGGGTGCGGTGGAAGGCCTGGAAGTTGCCGCGCCAGGACTGCACGCCTTCATCGTACCGATCACCGTGGTGGTACTGCTGGCGGTGTTCGCGGTACAGCGCTTCGGCACCGCGAAGATCGGCAAGCTGTTCGGGCCGATCACCTCGATCTGGTTCATTTCGCTGGCGGCGATCGGCATCTACAACATCGTCGATGCACCGGAAGTGCTGAAGGCGTTCAACCCGTGGTGGGCAATCCGCTTCTTCATGGAGCATGGCTGGCACAGCATCTTCATCCTCGGTGCGGTGGTGCTGGCAGTGACCGGCGGTGAGGCGCTGTACGCCGACATGGGCCACTTCGGTGCCAAGCCGATCCGCCACGCCTGGTACTTCTTCGTGCTGCCGTGCCTGGTGCTGAACTACCTGGGGCAGGGTGCGCTGGTGCTCAACCACCCCGAGGCGGTGAAAAATCCGTTCTTCGAAGCGGTGCCGTCGTGGGCGCTGTATCCGATGATCATCCTGGCCACCATGGCCGCGGTGATTGCCTCGCAGTCGGTCATCACCGGCGCGTTCTCGGTATCGCGCCAGGCCATGCAGCTGGGCTACATCCCGCGCATGCGGATCAAGCACACCTCGCACGACACCATCGGCCAGATCTACATCCCGGGTATCAACTGGGGCATCGCGGTGATGGTGATCGGCCTGGTGCTGGCCTTCCGCAGCTCCTCCAACCTGGCGGTGGCCTACGGCATCTCGGTGTCGGCCACCATGCTGATCGACACCCTGCTGCTGGCCCTGGTGGCGCGCTCGCTGTGGCCGAAGGCGCGCAAGTGGATCCTGCCGCTGTGTGTGGTGTTCTTCGTCATCGACCTCGGCTTCGTCATCGCCAACGGCGCCAAGCTGCTGCAGGGCGCCTGGTTCCCGGTGGTGCTGGGCATCTTCCTGTTCACCATGATGCGCACCTGGCGCCGTGGCCGCGAGCTGCTGCGCGATGAGATCCGCAAGGACGGCATCCGCCTGGATACCTTCCTGCCAGGCCTGATGCTGGCGCCGCCGGTACGCGTGCCGGGCACCGCGGTATTCCTCACCGCCGACCCGACCGTGGCTCCGCATGCGCTGATGCACAATCTCAAGCACAACAAGGTGCTGCACGAGCGCAACGTGTTCCTGCACGTGGAAACCCTGCCCATTCCCTATGCGATGGAAGGGCAGCGGCTGAAGATCGAATCGGTGGGCGACGAGTTCTACCGCGTCTACGTGCGCTTCGGTTTCATGGAGACCCCGGACGTGCCGCTGGCGCTGATGCGCTCGTGCGACCACGGCGGCATCTACTTCGACCCGATGGACACCACCTTCTTCGCCAGCCGCGAAACCATCGTCGCCACCGCCAACCGCGGCATGCCGATCTGGCGCGACAAGCTGTTCGCCCTGATGCACAGGAACGCCGCTCCGGCCACGGGGTTCTTCCGGATTCCGGGCAACAGATTGGTGGAACTGGGCGCGCAGGTGGAGATTTAATCTCCACCTGCGCTACGTCCCACGATTTGCTGCGCAAACCGTGGGTCCCGCGCGCATTCCACCTTATCCCCGCGCCTGTCGGCGCGCCCCCTTGAACAACAAGGGGGCTCCACTTGCGGAGATGCCGCGCGCTTGAAGCTTGGCCCACTCTGCTCTCCAGTTTCCTCCACGCCTGGATCTACCGTGCCGACCAACGGTCGGCACCCACTAAAGCAGAACGCCGTTCCGACAGGCCGCAGGAAACTGTCGAAGGCGGGGTGGGTCCGGTTGCGGGGGCGTGAGCCGCATGGATGCGGCGACCGAGCTTACATGGACGTACTTGCAGCGTCCCCCGCAAGCGGACCCACCCCGCCATTCCCCAGGAACTCAGCTTTGGCTGTTGCTCCGGCCGTTGCAGTTGCTTCTGCGGGTGCCGGGCGCAGCCCGGCCGAAACCCGCGCTTTTGCCGCATAATCAGCACATGACCGACGACCGCATCATCGGCGCCGGCGCCACCCGCGAGGATGACGCCGCCGACGCCAGCATCCGCCCCAAGCGCCTTGCCGACTACCTCGGCCAGGTGCCGGTGCGCGAGCAGATGGAGATCTACATCCAGGCGGCCAAGGGGCGCGGCGACGCGCTCGACCACGTGCTGATCTTCGGGCCGCCCGGCCTGGGCAAGACCACCCTCAGCCATGTCATCGCCAACGAACTGGGCGTGGCCCTGCGGGTCACCTCCGGCCCGGTGATCGAGAAGGCCGGCGACCTCGCCGCGCTGCTGACCAACCTGCAGCCGCACGATGTGCTGTTCATCGACGAGATCCATCGCCTGTCGCCGGTGGTGGAGGAAGTGCTGTACCCGGCGATGGAAGATTTCCAGATCGACATCATGATCGGCGAGGGCCCCGCCGCCCGCTCGATCAAGATCGACCTGCCGCCGTTCACCCTGATCGGTGCCACCACCCGTGCTGGCCTTCTGACCGCGCCGTTGCGCGACCGCTTCGGCATCGTCCAGCGCCTGGAGTTCTACAGTGTCGAGGAGCTGACCCGGATCGTGCGCCGCTCGGCAGCCATCCTGGCCATCGACTGCACCGCCGATGGCGCCGGCGAGATCGCACGCCGCGCGCGTGGCACCCCGCGTATCGCCAACCGCCTGCTGCGCCGCGTGCGCGACTATGCGCAGGTGAAGGCCGGCGGCCACATCGACGAGGCCGTGGCCCAAGCCGCGATGAAGATGCTCAAGGTCGACCCGGAGGGCTTCGACGAGCTTGACCGGCGCCTGCTCAAGACCATGGTCGACTACTTCGACGGCGGCCCGGTCGGCATCGAATCGCTGGCGGCGGCGCTGTCTGAAGAGCGCGGCACGCTGGAAGACGTGGTCGAGCCGTACCTGATCCAGCAGGGCTTCCTGGTGCGCACCGCGCGTGGCCGCATGGCCACCCACAAGGCCTACCGGCACATGGGCCTGAAGCCGAAGAACCCGCCGCAGGACCTGTTCGCGGAGGTTCCCGATGTCGGTTGAGCCCCGATTCAGTTGGCCGACACGCATTTACTGGGAAGATACCGACGCAGGTGGCGTGGTCTACCACGCCCGCTACGTGGCCTTCATGGAACGGGCCCGGACCGAATGGATGCGTGCGCTGGGCTACGGCCAGGAGCGCATGCGCGCCGAGCACGGGATGGTCTTCGCGGTGCGCTCGATGCAGATGGATTTCATCAAGCCGGCACGGCTGGATGACACCCTGCAGGTGAGTGCCCGTCTGGTCCAGCTGAAGAAGGCCAGCATGGTCTTCGACCAGCAGATCCTGCGCGACGGCGAGCTGCTGCTGTCGGCGCAGGTCCGCATCGCCGCACTGGAAGCGGCCAGTTTCCGCCCGCGTGGCATGGACGAGGCCGTCCTTGCCGTGCTGCAACCCCACCTCCACCCCGAATCCGAACACTGAGGAACAACGGATGATCGCAACGCTCCTGGCCCTGCAGGCCACGGTCACCGAGGCACTGCCGGCCGATGTCAGCAACGCCGCGACACAGACCCTTGCCCAGGCCACCACCGGCGGCGGCATCAACTACCTCGAACTGATGGCCAAGGCCAGCCTGCCGGTGAAGATCATCGTGCTGCTGCTGCTGGTCGGCTCGTTCGTCAGCTGGGTGATCATTTTCCGCAAGGCCCGCGTGTTCAAGCAGGCCACCCGCGAAGCCGACGAGTTCGAGAACCGCTTCTGGTCCGGTGCGGACCTGGGCAAGCTGTACAGCTCGGCCACCGACCGCAGCCGCAATGTCGGCGGCCTGGAAGCCATCTTCGAAGCCGGCTTCCGCGAGTACACCCGCCTGCGCGACAAGCGCCGCCTGGACGGTCGGGCCCAGCTGGAAGGCGCACAGCGCGCGATGCGCACCACTTACACCCGCGAAGTGGACCAGCTTGAGCGCAACCTGGAACTGCTGGCCAACATCGGCTCGACCGCGCCTTACGTGGGCCTGGTCGGTACCGTGTTCGGCATCATGGTGACCATGCACGACATGATCAGCAGCGGTGCGCAGGCCGGCATCGCCGCCGTCGCGCCGGGCATCTCCGAGGCACTGTTCGCCACCGCCATCGGCCTGTTCGTGGCGATCCCGGCGGTGTGGGCCTACAACCGCTTCACCACCCGCGTGGAGCGCATGTCGGTGCGGTTCGAGACCTTCGCCGAAGAGTTCAGCTCCATCCTGCAGCGCCAGAGCGCTGGCGACGAGTAAGCGCCTGACCCGGGAGTCCAAGCCATGTCCGCTGCCATCGGTCGCCGCAAGCGCCGCAAGCTGAAATCGGAAATCAACGTCGTTCCCTACATCGACGTCATGCTGGTGCTGCTGATCATCTTCATGGTCACCGCACCGCTGCTCACCCTGAGCTTCGACGTCGACCTGCCGCAGTCCAACGCCAAGGCGCTGGAGAGCAAGCAGGATCCGGTGATCGTCTCGGTGCGCCAGGACGGCCAGCTCAGCCTGAAGCTGCCCGACGCCAAGGACCCGACCGCCGTGTCGGCCGAGGAACTGGAAGGCCGTCTGGCCGGCATCGCCGCCCAGGACAAGGGCGTGCGCGTGATCGTCGCCGCCGACCGCGCCGTGGCCTATGAAAAGGTCATTGCTGCAATGGATGTGATCAAGCGCGCCAAGGTAGACAAGGTAGGCCTGGCCACCGATGCACGCTGACGCCCTGCCACCCCCGCATCAGCGCGAACCCGGCTGGGGCCTGCCCCTGGCGCTGGCGTTGCTGGTGCACCTGCTGGTCGCGCTGGTGTTCATCGTGGCCTGGTTCTGGTCGCCCGAGCGCAACACCGATGCCGCCGCCGGCGACCCCTCGGTCGAGGCCAGCCTGGCGCTGTCCGCGTCCGAGGCCTCCGCCGCGCGCCAGGCCCTGCGCCAGTCGGAGAAGCTGGAGGACCTGCCGCCGCCGGTGGCCGAGCCGATCCCGGTGCCTGAAGACACCATCCCGCCGCCGCAGCCGATTCCCGAACCGCGCCCGCAGGACGCCCCCACGCCGCAGCAGCAACAGGCGCAGGAGCGTGTCGCGCAGCCAGACACCAAGGACCAGGAAGCGGTGAGCGCGCTGGCCATCTCGCAGGAGAAGGCCAAGCAGGAACAGGAAGCCAAGCGCCGCCAGGAACAGATCGACCTGACCGAACGCAAGCGCCAGGAGGAAGCGGAGCAGAAGCTGCGCCTGGCCAAGCAGCAGGAAGCGGACGAAAAGAAGAAGCAGGCCGAGCAGGAGCGCGTGGCGGCTGACAAGGCCGAGGCCGAGAAGCAGAAGAAGATCGCCGAGATCCGTGCCCGCCGCGAGCAGGCCGAGAAGGAAGCCAAGCTGGCCGAGCAGAAGCTGCGCCAGGTGGCAGCCGCGCGTAATGCTGCCGGCAGTGCCGCTGCCGGTTCCAGCGGTGCCTCCCAGCCGGCCGCCGGTGGCGGTGGCAACAGCGATGATCTTTCGGCCAAGTACGCGGCCGCGATCCAGGCCAAGGTGCTGTCGCAGTGGGTGCGCCCGGATACGGTGCCGCTCGGCCAGCGTTGCCAGATCACCATCACCCAGATTCCGGGGGGCACGGTGATGCAGGCCAAGGTCAGCCCGAACTGCCCGTACGACGAGGCCGGCAAGCGTTCGATCGAGGCCGCCGTGCTCAACGCGCAGCCGCTGCCGTACCGCGGCTTCGAGTCTGTGTTCGCACGCACGCTCAACTTCACCTTTACTGCCCAGGATCGCTGAGGCGGGCAGGGCAAGGTGGCTCTCGGGTCACCTGCGCCCACGGATGTCGCGCTTGCCTCTGGCGGGCCCGGTTTCAGCCGGGCAGGCTGGGGGCTGCTGTGGAATACCACCCTGCGGGGCGGTGTGGCCGGGGCAGGCGGTGCGATGTTAGCCACGACGTTAACGGTGCGTGAGAGGACGGGCTGGAACTGACCCGGAATTCACGTACCCTTGGTTCATGATTGCGAAGCGGTTCACTCCCGCTTTGTTATCCCTCGTTCCGGTTTCCCCCTATTGAGCGCTCCATGAAAAAGATGCCTCGCTGGCTTGCCGTGTTTGCGGCCCTGTTGCTGCCCTTTGCTGCCGTCGCGCAGCAGAAGGGGCTGGATATCGACATCATCGGCGGCAATGCCTCCGCGCTGCCGATCACCATCGTGCCGATGCCTTACCAGGGTTCGGCGGCTGCACCGCAGACCGACGTCGCCGGCGTGGTCCGCGCCGACCTCGAGCGTTCGGGCCAGTTCCGCACGCTGCCGGAAGCACAGATCGTCGAAAAGCCCGTGCGGGGCGGCGACATCCAGTTCGCCACCTGGCGCGCGCTGAAGCAGAACTACATCGTGGTCGGCCGCGTGCTCGACGCTGGTGCCGGCGCCTACCGTGTCGAGTACGAACTGTTCGACGTACCGAAGGGCGAGCGCCTGCTGGGCCTGGCGATGACCGCCCGTGGCAACGCCATGCGTGACGTCGCCCATCAGATGGCCGATGCCATCTACGAGAAGATCACCGGTGTCCGTGGCGCCTTCTGGACCCGCATCGCCTACGTGACCGCCAGCGGCAAGGGCGACGCCATGCGCTACGCGCTGATGGTGGCCGACTCCGATGGCTACAACCCGCAGACCATCGTGCGTTCGGCCGAGCCGCTGCTGTCGCCGTCGTGGAGCCCGGATGGCAGCAAGCTGGCCTACGTCAGCTTCGAGCGTGGCAACTCGGCGATCTACATCCAGAACATCGGCACCGGCGCGCGTGAGCTGGTCACCAGCTTCCGCGGCATCAACAGCGCCCCGGCGTTCTCGCCGGACGGCCGCAAGCTGGCCCTGACCCTGTCGCGTTCGGGCAACCCGGAAATCTACGTGATGGACCTGGGCAGCAAGCAGCTGACCCAGCTGACCAACCACTTCGCCATCGATACCGAGCCGACCTGGGCGCCGGACGGCAGCGCGGTGTACTTCACCTCCGACCGCGGCGGCCGTCCGCAGGTCTACAAGGTCGGTGCGGGCGGCGGCAGTGCCGAACGCGTGACCTTCCAGGGCAACTACAATGCCAAGCCCTCGGTGTCCTACGATGGCAAGAAGATCGCCGTCGCCCAGGGCTCGGGCAACAGCTACAAGATCGCGATGATGGACAGCTCGCTGGGTTCGCCCCGCTGGAGCACGCTGTCCCCGGGTTCGCTGGATGAATCTCCGAGCTTTGCGCCCAACGCAAGCATGGTGTTGTACGCCGCCCGCGAGGGTGGCCGTGGTGTGCTGTACGCCGTTTCTGCCGATGCGCGCGTGCGCCAGCGGTTGGTTCTGGCTGACGGAGATGTGCGCGAACCGGCATGGTCCCCATACCGTACCCAGCGCTAAAAGAGTGTTAATATTTTCGCTGTCTTGAACCCCTCATCGGCCTAGGAGCCACAAAGGTATCGCCATGAACAAGTCCACCCGCGTTCTGCTTGTTTCCCTGCTGTCTGTGGCCGTCCTGGCCGGTTGCTCGAAGAAGGTGAAGGAAGAGCCGGCAGCCCCGGTTGACACCGGCACCTCGACCACCACCCCGACCGCTCCGTCGACCTCCGGCCTGTACGGCCCGGGCGACCTGGACACCGACGCTTGCCTGCGCCAGCGCGTTGTCTACTTCGACCTGGACAAGGAAGACGTGAAGCCGGAATTCCAGGCCATCATGGCGTGCCACGCCAAGTACCTGCGTGACCGTCCGTCCTCGCGCATCACCCTGCAGGGCCACACCGACGAGCGCGGTTCGCGCGCGTACAACCAGGCCCTGGGCGAGCGTCGTGGCAACGGCGTCAACTCGGCCCTGCAGGCCAACGGTGGCTCGGCTTCGCAGCTGACCGTCGTGTCCTACGGTGAAGAGCGTCCGGTCTGCACCGAGTCGAACGAGTCCTGCTGGTCGCAGAACCGTCGCGTCGAAATCGTCTACACCGCGCAGTAATCCATGCGTATTGGCATCAAACTGATGCTGGTCGTTGCGGCAGCCCTCGTGGCTGCCGCACCGGCGCATGCACAGCGACAGAGCCTGGCCGACCGCGTTGGCGCGATCGAGCAGCAGATGTACAACAACAGTGCCAACCAGGACCTGTTGAGCCAGATCAATCAGCTGCGGCAGCAGGTCACCAGCCTGCAGGCCTCGATCGAGCAGTTGCAGCACGACAACGCCCAGCTCAAGCAGTCCGCCCAGGACCAGTACCTGGATCTGGACAGCCGCCTGAACCGGTTGGAAGGGGGCAATGCCGCCCCGGCCCTGCCGCCCGTTCCGGCGAGCGCGCCGAAGGCCGCCCCGGCCCCGGCAAAACCCGCAGCGGCGGCCACTTCCGAGCGGCCGCCTTCCGTCCATGGTGATGCCGGCAGCCTTGCCGCCACCGGCGACGAGCGCACCTCCTACAACGTCGCCTTCGATTCGCTGAAGGCCGGCAAGTACGATGATTCGGCGCAGCTGTTCCTGAGCTTCCTGCAGCTGTACCCGAACGGCGTCTACGCGCCGAACGCGCTGTACTGGCTGGGCGAGAGCTACTACGCCACCCGCAATTTCCCGATGGCGGAGACCCAGTTCCGTGAACTGCTCTCGCGCTATCCGACCCACGACAAGGCCGCTGGCGGCCTGCTCAAGGTCGGCCTCTCGCAGTATGGCGAGGGCAAGGTCGACCAGGCCCAGCAGACGCTGGAGACCGTCGTGGCGCAGTACCCTGGCTCGGACGCCGCGCGCACCGCGCAGGACCGCCTGCAGTCGATCCGCCTCGGCAAGCAGATCCGCTGATCCGCTGACCGGGCGTACAATGGGTGCCCTGTAGAGCCGAGCCCACGCTCGGCTGCTTTCGTTTCCGGACCGGCAAACCCGCCCGGATCCGGTAGCGCCGGGCCATGCCCGGCGGCTTGCATCACCGGCTGGGCCACACCCGACCGGCTGCAGTTGTAGAGCCGAGCCATGCTCGGCTGCTTTCGTTACCGGCCACGGTAGCCCACCCGCCACGTGTCCCACCAAGAAGTCCCCGCCATGACCGCCGTTACCTCGTCCAGCGCCGCAGCCACGCCCAGTGAGATCGTGCAGTCGCCCCTGCCACGCCTGAAGATCACCGAGATCTTCACCTCGCTGCAGGGCGAAGCCGATACCGCTGGCTGGCCGACCGTGTTCGTGCGCCTGACCGGCTGCCCGCTGCGTTGCCAGTACTGCGACACCGCCTATGCCTTCCATGGCGGCACCTGGTGGGACATCGACGACATCGTGGCCGAGGTGCTGGCCCAGGGCGTGCGCCACGTCTGCGTGACTGGTGGCGAGCCGCTGGCGCAGAAGCGCTGCCTGGTGCTGCTGCAGAAGCTGTGCGATGCCGGCATGGACGTCTCGCTGGAAACCTCCGGTGCGCTGGACGTCAGCGCTGTGGACCCCCGGGTATCGCGCGTGGTCGACATCAAGACCCCGGGTTCGGCCGAAGTGGCGCGCAACCGCTGGGACAACCTGCCGTTGCTGACCGCCCGCGACCAGATCAAGTTCGTCATCTGCAGCCGCGAGGATTACGACTGGGCCAAGTCCCAGTTGGCCGAGCACGATCTGGTGAAGCGTTGCACCGTGTTCTTCTCGCCGAGCAAGGGTGAGATCACCGCGCGCCAGCTGGCCGGCTGGATCGTCGAGGACCGGCTGCCGGTGCGCTTCCAGATGCAGTTGCATAAAATCCTGTGGAACGATGAGCCGGGCCGATGAGCCCAGGCAGCGTTCCCTGATGTAGCTCCGGCGCGGGACAGCGTGCTGGCTTTCCCCTCCCAACCGGATGTTTTACCCATGAAGAAGGCAGTCGTGCTTCTCTCCGGCGGCATGGATTCAGCCGCCGTCATCGCCATGGCCCAGGAACAGGGCTTCGCCGTGCATGCCCTGAGCGTGCGCTACGGCCAGCGCCATACTTCCGAACTGGATGCCGCCGCCCGCGTGGCCAAGGCCCAGGGCGTTATCGCGCACAAGACCGTGGACGTGGACCTGCGCAGCATCGGCGGCTCGGCGTTGACCGACGACATCGACGTGCCCGAGGCCGGCGGTGCCGGCATTCCGGTCACCTACGTGCCGGCGCGCAACACCATCATGCTGTCGCTGGCGTTGGGCTGGGCCGAAGTGCTCGGCGCCAACGACATCTTCTGCGGCGTCAACGCCGTGGACTACTCCGGCTACCCGGACTGCCGTCCCGAGTTCGTGGCCGCGTTCCAGGCGCTGGCCAACCTGGCCACCAAGTCGGGCGTGGAAGGCGCGGGCATCAAGGTGCACGCACCGCTGCAGTTCCTCAGCAAGGGCCAGATCGTCAGCGAAGGCGTGCGCCTGGGCGTGGACTTCGGCCTCACCGTGTCCTGCTACAACGCCGACGCCAATGGCGCCGCCTGCGGCCATTGCGACGCCTGCCGCCTGCGCGCGCAGGGCTTTGCCGAAGCCGGCGTCGCCGACCCGACGCTGTACGCCTGACCGCGCAATCACTCTCTCGGTGGGTGCGAACCGTTGGTTCGCACTCCTTGGCCTACCGGGCCTGCAACCACCCCGACGCGTCAATAAACGCCCGCACCGCCTTCGGATCGGCATAGTCCAGTTCGATCATCCGCGCGATCGCCGCCTTCTCATCAGCCTGTTGTCGCATGTACCCCTGCGCGATGCGATACCCGGCGTAATAGCCCACATCACTCACCCCGAACGGATTGCGGGCGCTGTTGTAGAGCCAGTTGTCGAGATTTTCCCCGTTCATCTCAGCAATGAAGCGTGCGCGGATTTCCGCCTCGTGTGTTGCGCCGTAGTCGTAGAAGGATAATGCCGGCCGGCGCCCGCTCAGCCGCTCCGCCACATACTCGGCCACACCCTCGCGCACCGCGTACTGGGCCAGGCTGCCGGTGGTCTCGCGCTGCTGGGTATGCACGTACTCGTGCAGGTTGTTCTGCGCGTTGTTCGCCCCCGGACGGCTGTCGTAGAAGATCCGCAGGCGGCTGCGCATCGGCTCCGGCAGCTCGCTCACGTCCACGCGCTCATCGCCCAGCGCCATCTCCGCTCCGATCAGCACCTTGTCACCCAGCGTCGTGCCGCCGGTACGCAGAACACCGACCGCATAGGTGATGTTGGCGGGGCGCAGGGCGGGGTAAAGCTCCCGGAACGCAGCCAGGTCCCGTTCCAGGGTGGTGCTGGCCTGCTGCGCGTTGGCGGTCAATGGCCGTACCGACGTCCAGAAGCGCGGCCACGTACGCATGGCCGTGGCGTATTCGCGAGCGGTGTAGTTGCGCACCTGCATCAGCGCATGCAGGCCGGGGCTGCCTGGATCGATGTAGCGCTCCTGCACCAGTGCGACCTGGCGTTCAACGTCGGGCTCGGTGCGCACGGCGTCATAGGTAGCCCAGAAGCGGCCGATATCATCAGTGACGACCTGGGGCGGGGCGGCCAGTGTTGCGCAGGGCAGCAGCAGGGCGGCAATGAGGCAGAAGGGCAGGCGCATCCGTGGCTCCGGGGAAGGATCACAGATGGGATGCGACGGAGGCCCGGAAGGTTTAAGCGGGCTCACCGGATCGGGTAGTGCCGGCCGCTGGCCGGCAACCTCATGCACCAGGGTTTCACCCGGCCCGGCAAAGTAGGGTAGAATGCCCACCCCGCCGAAAGGCTGGGGCAGTGCAATGGGCCGTTAGCTCAGTCGGTAGAGCAGAAGACTTTTAATCTTTTGGTCGAAGGTTCGAATCCTTCACGGCCCACCATTGCATCCAATGACCCAGGTCATTCAGAAAGGCACCGCAATGCGGTGCCTTTTTTGTGGCGCTCGTCCAGGGCAACTACTTCGTCCGCGCATTCTTCGCTTTAGCCGCCGCCGCGTCGGCAGCCTCCTGTGCGGCCGTTGCTGCCGCATTCGCAGAACGTGCCGCCTCCGCTCTTGCCGCCTCGAAATAGGTGAGCCGCTGCAGACTGGTTCTGCGTTCCAGTTCCATTGCTGCGGCGAAGCTCTCCGGATGCTTTGCAGCACAGGCCTCCTGCACCAGTTGCACGGCACGATCAGACAGCCCGGGCTGGATGTTGCCGAGCAGGCAGTCGGCATACGGTACGGGCGCGGCCGGGCTGGCGGCCAGCGCGGCGATGAGTACGGCACTCAACATGCAAACCTCCTTGTAGGTTTCGAAGGGACTGGCGACCAGCCCGTCCCAAGTATGGACCGGTTCTGGGTAAAGCGGCGGGTACGCCGGCCGGATATCCCGGCACACCCGTTCCGCCAGCCTGCGGCAGGCGAAGAACAACCCATCGCCCCCCCTTCATCCAGATGGCAGTCGGGCATGGCCATCGACCGGCAGCGCTCAGCGGCGTGCAGCATTTCCGCCACGGTCAGCATGCCAACGGCTGCACGCTTCGCGCGTGCCATCGCGGATGCGCTTGAGGCATCCCCAGAATGCGCATCCACGCATGGCGTGGATCTACTTTCGCCTGAGAACAATCGCTGCGATGACGGCTGCGATGCCGACCGGGATCAGGACGACCGCCAGAAGAATGATCCAGTGCCAAATGCTGAAGCCCCCCATGTCCCAACTCCTTGTAGGAAACGACGAATGCTAGCAAACGCGATTGCAGTCATTTCCCGATACAGTTCAAGCATCGCGCAGCGCCGTAGCATACGTGCAGGCATGCCGCATCGGCCGACGCTTTGGCCTTGGCGTTATGCTCGGCACTTTCCCAGGATGGGCCGCTCCATGCGCTTGATCGTGCTGTCGCTGTTGTTGTCCGCTGTCTCCGCCGCGCCGTTGATGGCCGCCGAGCCGGCGCCGTCCGCACAGGCCGCTGCCGCGACCCCGCTGGTCATCGGCGAGACCTTTACCATCGAGTCGAAGGCGCTGGGCGAAACCCGCCGCATCAATGTCTACCGCCCGCAACCCTGGGGTCTGGACCCGAAGGCACCATTGCCGGTGCTGTACATGGCCGATGGCGGCATCGGCGAGGACTTCCTGCATGTGGCAGGGCTGGTGCAGGTGCTGAGCGGCAACGGCAGCATGCGTCCGTTCCTGCTGGTAGGCATCGAGAACACCGAACGCCGCCGCGACATGACGGGCCCCAGCAGCGACCCACAGGACCAGAAGATCGCGCCCCGCATCGGCGGTTCAGCGGCCTACCGCAGCTTCCTGCGCGATGAACTGATGCCGCAGGTGCGCCAACGCTACCCGACCACCGACGAGCGCGCGCTGATCGGTGAATCGCTGGCCGGCTTGTTCGTGGTCGAGACGTTGCTGCAGGAGCCGACACTGTTCAACAGCTACATCGCGCTGGACCCCAGCCTGTGGTGGAACCGGGGCACGATGTTGGCCGCTGCGGCCAAGCAGTTGCCGGCGGTGACGCGTGCGCAGCCGCGCGTGTTCCTGGCCAGCAGTGGGCAGCCGGAGCTGGCTGCGTCCGCCGCGCAGTTGGCCACGCTGCTGCAGCAGGCGTCGCCGTCGCCGCTGGTGAAGTACCTGCCGCTGCCGGAGGAAACCCACGCCACGATCTA
Organism: Stenotrophomonas sp. 71799_Sma; assembly: GCF_056482505.1. Taxonomy (NCBI): domain Bacteria; kingdom Pseudomonadati; phylum Pseudomonadota; class Gammaproteobacteria; order Lysobacterales; family Lysobacteraceae; genus Stenotrophomonas; species Stenotrophomonas sp. 71799_Sma. Next base: position 3,712,074 of record NZ_CM151202.1, on the reverse strand, counting down.
TCACCCAGCCGCCTTGCAGGCGCTGCGCACGCTGTTCCCGGCACCGCCGCCGGCGTCGCCCTGATCCGGCGTGGCACTGCACCGCATGACGTGTGAGGATGCGGTAGCGGCGCCACCTGAGAGCGTCGCCCGCAACGGGAGAGCGTGGATGCAGCGTGTGCGTGGATGGAGTGTGGCGGCCTGCCTGGCCGTGGGTGGCTGTGCGATGTCGGTGGCACCACCGGCAACGCAGAGTGACGCGAAGGAAAGCGCGGCAACGGCGGTGCCGGGCGTGATGCTGCCGGATACCGAAGCGCTGCGCGTACATGACCCCGTGGGGCGCGATTACCCGATCTGGGTGGCGCTGCCGGCCGACTATGCGGCGCATCCGGAAAAGCACTATCCGGTGCTGTACGTGACCGATGCGCTGTACAGCTTCCCGCTGGTGCGCAGCGTGCGAAATCTGGTGGGGCAGCAGGGCGTCAACATCGAGAATTTCATCCTGGTCGGTTTGCCGCCGCAGGAAGGCCTGACTTCAAAGCAGAGCCGCTCGCGCGACTACACGCCCAGCAATCCGGCGCGCACGGTCGATGGCTATTACAGTGATGACGTCACCTACGGCGGTGCCGCGCACTACCGTGATTTCCTGGCGACACAGGTGCTGCCGATGGTCGATGCGCGTTATCGCACCGATCCCGCCCGGCGCGTGTTCGCCGGTCATTCCTATGGCGCGCTGTTCGGCGCCTATGTGCTGACCACCCAGCCGGACCTGTTCAGCACCTACATCCTGTCCAGTCCTTCGTTGTGGTTCGACCAGCTTCTGCTGCCGCGAATGCAGGATGCCGCAGTCATCCCGACGCAGCCTACGCGCGTGCTGCTGTCGGTGGGCAGTTACGAGACGGACAAGCCAGGGCCGCGTTATTCCACCGGCAATGACATGCTGAAGCAGACCGCGGACTTCACTGCCCAGCTGAAGCGCACGGGGCGCAAGTTGAAGGTGGACAACGTGGTGATTGACGGCGAGGACCATCTTACGGTCTACCCGCAGGTGATCACTCGCGCACTGCTGGAGGTGATGCCGGGTGAAGGGCCGTACACCGGCGGTTGATGGGGGGCTGCATCCACGCATGGCGTGGATCTACCGGTGGTGTTGACGCGGATCCATGCCGAAGAGAAACGGAATCAGTAGATCCACGCCAGGCGTGGATGATTGCCTCAGGCCGCGCTGGCCTGCGGCGGCGGTATCAGCGTGGCATCCGCTGCGTGCCGGAAGCACAGCCGGATGGCATCGAGCAGCTCGCTCATGCTGTAAGGCTTGGGCAGGAAGTGGATGCCGGCGCGCAGCTGCGGCAGCACGCGGTGCTGGTCCATGCCGGAGGTGACCAGGATCGGCAGCTGCGGCAGGTGCTCGCGCACGCGGTTGGCGGTTTCGATGCCGCTGATGCCGCCCAGGCAGACGTCGGTGAACAGCAGGTCGAACGGTTCACCGGCGTTGAGCAGGCCCAGCGCGGCCTCGGCGCTGCTGACAGCGGTGACCTGGCAGGCCTGGCTTTCCAGGGCGAGGCGACTGAGTTCCTGGGTTTCCTCGGCGTCCTCGATCAGCAGGACGCGCGGTTCCACAAAGCGCTTGGACAGCAACATGACGCGGCAACTCCGGACAACAGGGGGAGCGAAAGGCGCGCAAGTATGCGCAAGCCGGTAGTGAGCCCGGCGTGCACGGCAAGCTAAGTGGGCGTTACAGCTGTCCGCGCCGTTGGCGGCGCACGTACCAGGCCAGCACCAGCACCGCCAGCAGGGCCGTGCCGATGCGCAGGCTGGTGGCCTGCCAGCCGAGCGCGACGGCGTCGTCAAGGCTGAACACATTCCAGGCCAGGTTCATCGAAACGTGCAGGACCAGGCCGCACCACAGGGTGTCACCGTCGAGGTGGTCGAGCCAGGCGAAGATGAAGCCGCCGAGGGCGATCACCGCGCCGACGAACAACGCGATGCCGCCACCGTCGAACCCACCGAAGCTCAGCCAGTGCACCATGCCGAACAGCAGCGCCTGCGGCAGCGCGAGCAGCGGCCACGGACCACGCACGATCTTCACCAGCAGCACGAAGCCCAGGCCGCGGAACAGCACTTCCTCGGCCAGTGGGAACAGCACGGCCAGCATCGTGGCGTCCAGCGCGGTCAGCGCGGTGTTCGGGGTGCCGAGCATCGCCAGGCCCAGCCAGCACGGCAGGCTGGCCAGCAACACCCACATCGGGCCGCCCCAACCATTCCCGCGCAGCCCGAGGCTGCCCAGCAGGCCCATGCCACGGGGCCGCAGCAGCGTGGCCAGCAGTAGTGCCACCAGCACCGCCAGCGCGTTGTCCAGCAGGCTGCCGCCGTAGGGTATGGGCAGGGCGGGAATCGGAGTCCCTGCGGCCGCAGCGATATCGCGCAGATTCAGGCCCAGGCCAACGCCCAGCAGGACCAGCAGCAGGCGCGCGGCGGTGGGCAGGCGGGACAACGCGGTCATGTACGCACTCCCTGCGGAACAGGGGCCCAGTGTGTGCGACTGCCGCCGCATCGGCACGCGTCGGAAGTCCCTGTGCCATCGGTCATGCGTTGCCGCACAGTCATCACCGCACAGGTACAGTCGATGCAGGACCGACAGGAGCAATGCCGATGCTGTGCCCCGTGTGCAAGACCCAGACCCTGCAGATGGCCGAACGCCATGGCATCGAGATCGACTATTGCCCCGGCTGCCGGGGCGTGTGGTTGGATCGTGGTGAACTGGACAAGATCATCGAGCGTGCCGGTGCCGGTGCCGGTGCGGCCGTGCCGCCGCCCGCGCCTGTACAGCAGCATCCGGCATCCTCTCCGCCGCCGGTGATGCACCGTGATACCCGCCACTTGGGCCAGCGCTACGAGGACAATCGGGGCCACGGATACAAGAAAAAGAAGAAGGACAGCTTCCTGTCGGAGCTGTTCGACTTCTAGGCGCTTCGCGCTTTTTAGAGTCGAGCCATGCTCGACTCTACAGGTTAGGTGCAGTCGAGCATGGCTCGACTCTACATGGAGCGCGTGATCACGGCCGCCGCAGGATGAACTCGCGGTCGTGGGTGTCGCCGACGATGAAGTCGTACTCGCCAACCTTGCTGCAGCCGTAACGCGCATAGAAGCGCTGTGCGCCGAAATTCTCTTCCCACACGCCCACCCACAGGGTGCGGCGCTGCGGCTGGTCCAGCCAGGCCATGAACGCGTCCATCATGCGTGCACCATGGCCGCCGTTCTGGTGTGCGGCCAGGATGTAGAACCGCTTCAGTTCGATGTCGCCGTCGCGTGCATCCGTGTGCGGCAGGGTGTTGGCACCGGCGGCCAGATAGCCGACCACGGCGTCACCGTCCATCAACAGCCAGATGGCACTGCGTGGATCGGACAGTTCGATGCGCTGCGGCTCGCTGCTGTAGTGCGCCTGCAGGAAATCGTGCAGCTCCTGCGGCGGATAGGAATCGCCCCAGGTTTCGTTGTAGGTGGCAATCGCGATGGCCGACAGCGCGTCGACGTCGGCAAGGGTGGCGCGGCGGATCTGCAACGACATAGCGGTGCCTGCATTGGAACGTGGCGCAGTGTAGCCGGCCCCGGCGGCTGCCGGGGCTGGCCATTGCTCACGAACTGCTGCTCAGAACCACATGCGCACGCCGGCCACCCAGCGTGTGTCGCGTGCGTGGTCACCGGCGTAGTCGGCGGTGTCACCAAACGTGCGTTCGTGGCTGATGCCGATGTAGGGCGCGAAGCGGCGGCTGAACTCATAGCGCAGTCGCAGCCCGGCTTCGACCTTGTTCAGGCCACGGCCGATGCCGTACTCCTTTTCGTCCTTGGCCGCGACGGTGGCTTCCAGCAGCGGCTGCAGAATCAGGCGGTTGGTCAGCAGCACGTCGTACTCGACCTCGGCCTTGGCCAGCACCTGGCCGCCGGAGCCCATGTACAGCGTGGCCGAGCTCTCGAACTTGTACGGCGCCAGGCCCTGGATGCCGACGGCCGCCCATGTGCGCGAGTCGGCCGGGCGGAAGTCCTGGCGCACGCCGACCAGCACGTCCCACCATGGCGACACGCTGCGGCCATACAGTGCTTCCAGTGACGACGATTCCGTGCGGCCACGGCTGCGTTCGCCATCGGTGCGCAGCCACAGGCGGTTGATGTTGCCGCCGATCCAACCGGTCGCTTCCCAGGCCTGACCATTGCTGCTCTTGCCATCCCAATGTTCCAGACGGTCGATCAGCAGCAGGCTGTTGATCTCCGGCGCATGCTCCATCGCACCGTGGGCGATGGGCGGGAAGGCAGCGGCGCGGTCGGCGTCGGTCGGCACCGGGATGGGTTCGCGCGGTTCGGTCGGTGCAGGCGATCCGTGGCCCATCGCGGCGTGGTCCATCGTGGAATGATCCATCGTGGAATGGTCCATCGTCGCCGGCTGCCTCGCGCCATGCTCCATCTTCGAGTGATCCATGGCTGAGTGGTCCATCGCGCCCGAATCCATCTTCGAATGATCCATCTTCGAATGATCGACAGGTTCGACCGGTGCCTTCACGGTCTTCGCGGGCGGATCCATCGCGGCCATGTCATGACCAGCGTGCGACTGCGCGAACACCGGCATTGCAGCGGTCAGGCCCAGGGCCAGCAGGCTGGGGGAAAGCAGTGAGCGGCTCATTCTTCGATCCTCACTTCGCGCATCATGCCCGCTTCCATGTGGTACAGCAGATGGCAGTGGTAGGCCCAGCGGCCGAGTGCATCGGCGCGCACGCGATAGCTGCGGCGGGTGCCCGGCGGCATGTCGATGGTGTGCTTGCGCAGCTGGAACTCGCCCTGTGCGTTTTCCAGATCGCTCCACACGCCGTGCAGATGGATCGGGTGCTGCATCATGGTGTCGTTGACCAGCACGATGCGCATGCGCTCGCCGTAGTTCAGCCGCAGTGGTTCGGCGCTGGCGAATGGGATGCCATCGAACGACCAGGAGAACTTCTCCATGTGTCCGGTCAGGTGCAGCTCGATCTCGCGGTTCGGCTCGCGGCCATCCGGGTCTTCGAACAGGCTGCGCATCGCACCGTAGGTCAGCACCTGGCGGCCGTTATCGCGCAGGCCGATGCCGGGGTCGTCCAGCTTCGGTTCGGAGGCCGAGCTCTGCATGTCCACCAGCGGGTTGTTGCGTTCGCTGGCAGGGTGCTTCGGTGCCTTGCTGGCGGCATCGCCGCCGCCGTGCGCGCCGTGGCCCATGCTGGCGCCGCAGCCGCCTTCCATGCTCTTCATCGCGGCCATGTCGTGACCGCCGTGGCCACCACTGCCCATGTCGTGACCCATGTCGCTCATCGTCAGCAACGGACGTGGGTCGCGCGCGGGAATCGGTGCCTGCAGGCCATGGCGAACCGCCAGTGTTCCGGCGGCGTAGCCGGTGCGGCCCATGTCCTGGCAGAAGATGGTGAAGGCGTCCTGGCCGCTCGGTTCGACGATCACATCGTAGGTTTCGGCCGGGGCGATGCGGAACTCATCGATGCTCACCGGGTGGATGTACTGGCCGTCGGCAGCGACCACGGTCATCTTCAGGCCAGGAATGCGTACGTCGAAGTAGGTCATCGACCCGCCATTGATGAAGCGCAGCAGCACCTTCTCGCCGCTGCGGAACAGGCCGGTCCAGTTGCCGGCCGGGGCGGTGCCGTTCATCAGGTAGGTATAGGTGTGCGCGTTGATGTCGGAGATATCGGTGGGCGTCATCCGCATCCGGCCCCACATGCCACGGTCGGACAGCGCCGCCGACCAGCCGTCGCGTTTCGCGTCGCGCAGGAAGTCCGGCAGCGTGCGCATGTAGTAATTGTCGTAGGCCGCCAGCTTCTTCATGCGGCGGAACAGCGCGCCCGGGTCCATGTCGGTCCAGTCCGACAGCATGATCACGTGCTCGCGGTCGTGGTGGTACGGCGCCGGTTCGGCCGGGTCGATGATCAGCGCGCCGTACAGACCAGCCTGCTCCTGGAACATGGAGTGGCTGTGGTACCAGTAGGTGCCCGACTGCTTCAGCTCGAAGTGGTAGTGGTAGGTCTCGCCGGGGCCGATGCCGTTGAAGCTCAGGCCGGGCACGCCGTCCATGTTGGCGGGCAGCAGGATGCCGTGCCAGTGGATCGAGGTCGGGTGGCGTTCCAGCGTGTTGCGCACGAACAGGTCGACGGTCTGGCCTTCGCGCCAGCGCAGGATCGGTGCCGGCAGCGAGCCGTTGACGGTGATCGCCGGGCGGGTGCGGCCGGTGAAATTGGCGAGCGATTCGCCGATGGCCAGTTCGATGCGGGTGTCGCTGAGCACGGCGGGGGCGCCGGCCAGCCGTGGGGCGGCCGTGGCGGCGGCGAGCGCGCGCTGCGGCACGCCGACAGCGGCGATGCCGGCAACCACGCCGCCGGCGGCCAGGCCCTGCACGAACAGGCGGCGCGACGGCATGGGCACAGCGCCCGGACCGGGGGGAATGCGGGTATTCATGATGGTGACTCCAGACACGTAAAGACGCCGGCAGGCGGCCGGCTGCGGTGCGCAGGGCGCACGATGCGTGTGGAATCAGCCGATGGGAGGACGCGAGATCGGCGGCAGCGGCGGCGCCGGGCGGCCATTGGCCGGCATCGGCTGCGGGGCCAGCGACAATGCCGGGCCGGCCATGACCGGCAACGGCAGCACTACCAGCAGCGGGTGCTGGGCACAGCTGCGCACGCAGTCCTTGATCTGGCAGTGGGCGTCGTGGGGCGGGGCCTTGGCCTGCGGAGCCTCGTCGGCCTGCATGCCGGCGTGGTGGTGGCAGTCGGCGGTGCCGCCATCAACGGCAGCGGCAGCGGCGTGGGCCATCCGGCCCATTTCCTCGTGACCGCTGGCCATGGCCGCGTTCAGCCCGTTGAGCAACAGGCTGAGCATGAGCACGACACGGAGCAGGGTCGAGGCCAGGGACATGGCGCTAATCTAGCTGCAAGCGGGCGCGGATGCACTTCCGGCTGAATGGCCGGTTCAAGGTTGGAGCAGCACCAATGTAGAGCCGCTACCCTTCTTCGCGCACGATCTCGACCAGGCGCGGGCCGTAACGGCTCAGCTTGGTGCCGCCGATGCCGCCGACCCGGGCCAGTTCGTCCAGGCTGGTCGGGCGCTGTTCGGCGATGTTGCGCAGAGTGCTGTCGTGGAAGATCACGAAGGCCGGCACGTTCTGTTCGCGGGCCAGTTCGGCACGCAGGCCGCGCAGCGCGTTGAACAGCGCCAGATCCTGCGGCAGCACCGACAGGCCGGTGCGCTGCGCGCTGCGCTCGCGCCCGCTGGTGCTGCTGGCCGGGTCGCGGCGCATGCTGATCTGGCGGCGGCCGGTCAGCACGTCGCGGCTTGCATCGGTCAGGCGCAGGCCACCGTGGCCCTCGCTGTCCACTTCCAGCAGGCTGGCGGCGACCAGCTGGCGGAACACGCTGCGCCAGGTGCGCGCGTCGAGGTCGCGGCCGATCGCGTAGGTGCTGAGCTTGTCGTGGCCCTGCTGCTTCACCTTTTCGTTCTCGCTGCCGCGCAGGACATCGATCAGGTGGCCGACGCCGAAACGCTGGCCGCTGCGATAGACACAGCTCAGCGCCTTCTGCGCCGGGATGGTCGCGTCCCAGGAGGCGGGCGGTGTCAGGCAGTTGTCGCAGTTGCCGCAGGGCTGGGGATAGGTCTCGCCGAAACCGGCCAGCAGCACCTGGCGGCGGCACTGCATCGACTCGCAGTAGCCCAGCAGGTGGTCCAGCTTGGACCGCTCCAACTGCTTGCGCTCTTCGCCGGCTTCGGACTGCTCGATCATCTGCTTGAGCAGCACGACGTCGCCCAGGCCGTAGCACAGCCAGGCCTCGGCGGCCTCGCCATCACGGCCGGCGCGGCCGGTTTCCTGGTAGTAGCCTTCCATCGACTTGGGCAGGTCGGTATGCGCGACGAAGCGCACGTCCGGCTTGTCGATGCCCATGCCGAAGGCGATGGTGGCGCACATCACGATGCCGTCCTCGCGCAGGAAGCGGCGCTGGTTGCTGGCGCGTACTTCCGGTGGCAGGCCGGCATGGTAGGGCAGGGCGTTGAAGCCCTGGCCGCAGAGGAATTCGGCGGTCTCTTCGACCTTGCGCCGCGACATGCAGTAGACGATGCCGGCCTCGCCGCGGTGGCCGCGCAGGAAATCGGTCAGCTGCTTGCGGGCGTTGTCCTTCTGCACCACGGTGTAGCGGATGTTGGGGCGATCGAAGGAGCTGACGAAGTGGCGTGCTTCCTGCAGATCGAGGCGCTCGGCGATCTCGCGCTGGGTCGGCGGATCGGCGGTGGCGGTGAGCGCGATCCGCGGGATCTGTGGCCAACGCTCGTGCAGCACGGTCAGCTGGCGGTACTCGGGGCGGAAATCATGGCCCCACTGCGACACGCAGTGTGCTTCGTCGATGGCGAACAGGGCGATCTGGCTGCGCGACAGCAGTGACAGGAAGCGGCCGGTCAGCAGCCGCTCGGGAGCGACATAGAGCATGTCCAGCTCGCCGGCGAGCAGTTCGCGCTCGACGCGCCCGGCGGTCTCGGCATCCAGGGTGGAATTCAGGTACTCGGCACGCACGCCGAGCTGGCGCAGGGCTTCGACCTGATCCTGCATCAGCGCGATCAGCGGCGAGATGACGATGCCACAACCGTCACGCAGCAGGGCCGGCACCTGGTAGCAGAGCGACTTGCCTCCGCCGGTGGGCATCAGCACCAGGGCATCATGACCGGCAGCCACATGCTCCACGATGTCCTGCTGGGGACCACGGAAATCGTCGTAACCAAAGACGCGTTGGAGCAGGTCGTGCGCGGGACGGGAAGCCATCCGGCTAGTTTACCCCGGCGGGGGTTCGGCAGGGCTGCGCCCTGCACCTGCAGAAGCCTTCAAGCCAGAGCAACGTCAAAGGCAACAGCCGGCTCTGGGGTGATCCGTGGGTTGGCGGGGCGGTGTGGGATTGCGGGGACGCCGCAAGTACGTCCGTGTAGGCTTGGCAGCCGCATCCATGCGGCTGACACCCCGCAATCCGACACCGCCTCGCCCTCGACAGGTTCACGCGGCTGTTGGTAGGTGTCGACCTTGGTCGACACATCTGTCAGATATCGACTGAATTCATCCGTGTCGACCAAGGTCGACACCTACCAGAGCGGACGCTGTTCCGGCAGATCGCAGAAAACTGTCGAAGGCGGGGGGTGTCCGGTTGCGGGGCGTGAGCGCCATGGATGGATTTACGGCGTCCCCCGCAACCGGACCCACCCCGCCAACCCACAGATAGCCAGCTTCTGCTCTGGCTCTGGCCTTGGCTTCAAGGCCTCTGCGGGTGCAGGGCGCAGCCCTGCCGAACACCCCCAACCCTTACTGCAGCAGCGAGCGCAGCATCCAGGCGTACTTCTCGTGGGTCTGCAGGCGCTGGGTCATCAGATCCTCGGTCGGGGCGTCGTCACCCTTGGCCGCCACGTCCAGCACTTCACGTGCCGTACGGCAGACCGCTTCGTTGGCGACCACCAACTGGCGTACCATTTCACGCCAGTCCGCACTGTCGGTCAGGCCCGGTTCCTCGGCGATCGAGGTCAGCGCAGCGAATTCCCGGTAGGAGCCCGGGGCATTGAAGCCCAGCGCGCGGATGCGCTCGGCCACGTCGTCCAGTGCCGCCCACTGCTCGGTGTACTGCGTCTCGAACATGGTGTGCAGCGAGTTGAACATCGACCCGGTCACGTTCCAGTGGAAGTTGTGCGTTTTCAGGTAGAGCGTGAACGCATCGGCCTGGAAACGCGACAGACCGTCGGCGATCTTCTTGCGGTCGCCCTGGGTGATCCCGATATCGATGTTCGGCGCCGACGGTGCCGCCGCTGCAAGCTTCTGCTTGCCGGTCTTGGCCTTGGTCGTGCTCTTGGTCTTCGCCATGGGGTTCCTCCTTGTGGAATCGTTGGCCTTCACAATAAACCGGTCGTGATGACTGGTCGCTTTCAAAGTTTTGAACGAACCGATTGATGAACTCTATCGATAAAAATCCATCGCCCCGCCTGCGCCAGCAGCGCGCCGCCATCGACGGCGCCATGAGCCGCGACCGGGGCCGTTTGCTGGGGATGCTCTCGCGTTGCCAGGCCAAGCCACAGGATGCGGCACTGGCCGCCACTTTCGAGCAGGCCTTGCAGGCGTCGGTGCAGCGCCGGATGACACGGGCGCAGCAGCAGCCGTCCATTACTCTGGACCCGCAGCTGCCGATTGCGCGTGAAGCCGACGCCATCATCGGGCTGATCCGCGACCACCAGGTCGTGGTGATCGCTGGTGAAACCGGCTCGGGCAAGACCACCCAGCTGCCGAAACTGTGCCTGGCCGCAGGCCGTGGCCAGGCCGGCATGATCGGCTGCACCCAGCCGCGACGGATTGCTGCACGTGCGGTGGCCAGCCGCGTGGCGCAGGAACTGCAGAGCGAACTGGGCCAGCTGGTCGGCTACCAGGTGCGCTTCAACGACAAGGTCAGCGAAGACAGCCGCATCAAGTTCATGACCGACGGCATCCTGCTGGCGGAAATCGCCAGTGACCGCTGGTTGTCGAACTACGACACGATCATCGTCGACGAGGCGCACGAACGCAGCCTCAACATCGACTTCCTGCTGGGCTACCTGAAGCAGCTGCTGCGCAAGCGCCCGGACCTGAAGCTGATCGTCACTTCGGCCACCATCGACACCGAACGCTTCGCCCAGCATTTCGACAATGCGCCGGTGATCAGCGTCGAAGGCCGCACCTACCCGGTGGAAGTGCGCTATCGCGCGCTGGAAGGCGAGGGCGAGCAGGAGGGCGAGCGCACCGTCAACGACGCCATCGTGTCGGCCATCGACGAAATCACCCGTCTGGATTCGCGCGGCGACGTGCTGATCTTCCTGCCGGGCGAGCGCGAGATCCGCGATGCGCACCAGTCGCTGGAACGGCGCAAGTACCGCAATACCGAGGTGCTGCCGCTGTACGCGCGCCTGTCCAACCAGGACCAGGACCGGGTGTTCAACCCCGGCCCGAACCGCCGCATCGTGCTGGCCACGAATGTGGCGGAAACCTCGCTGACGGTGCCACGCATCCGCTACGTGGTCGATCCGGGCTTTGCCCGCGTCAAGCGCTACAGTCCGCGCAACAAGCTCGACCGTCTGCACATCGAGCCGATCTCGCAGGCCAGCGCCAATCAGCGCAAGGGCCGCTGCGGCCGTATCGCCGAGGGTATCTGCTACCGCCTGTACGCCGAGGCCGATTTCCAGGCGCGGCCCGAGTTCACCGATCCGGAAATCCGCCGCTCCAGCCTGGCCGGGGTGATCCTGCGCATGCTGCAGCTGGGCCTGGGCCGCATCGAAGAGTTCCCGTTCCTGGAAGCGCCGGACGAGCGTGCGGTGGCCGATGGCTGGCAGCAGCTGACCGAACTGGGCGCGATCGACGCCGAGCGGCGCATGACCACCATCGGCAAGCAGATGGCACGCCTGCCGGTGGACGTGAAGCTGGCGCGCATGCTGGTGGCCGCGCAGGCTGCCGGCTGCCTGCGGCCGATGCTGGTGATCGCCTCGTTCCTGGGCATCCAGGACCCGCGCGAACGCCCGCCGGAAGCGCGTGGCGCGGCCGACAGCGCGCATGCGCAGTTCGCCGATGGGCGGTCAGAGTTTGTCGGAGTGCTGCGCCTGTGGGATGCCTATCGGCAGGCCCATGAAGACCTGACCCAGTCCAAGCTGCGTGACTGGTGCGGCCGCCACTTCCTTGGCTTCCTGCGCATGCGCGAGTGGCGCGAGCTGCATCGCCAACTGCGCCTGCTGTGCGAGGAACTGGGCTGGAAGGAAGAAGCCAACGAGGCCTCGATGGCACCGCTGCTGGCCGGCAGCAGTGCACCGGCTCCGGCGCGCGATGACGCCGCTGCAGTGAAGGCCACCCGTGGCCAGCTGCACCGTGCCGCGCGCCTGGCCCGCGAAGGCAAGGCCGAGGCGGCCCCGGCGCCAGTGCGCGTGCGTGCGCAGAAGGAACAGGCACCGGTGGGCGGCGGTTTCAGCGAACGCGTGCGTGCCGCTGCGTACCAGACCCTGCATCGGGCGCTGGTGGCGGGCCTGCCGACGCAGATCGGCCACCGCACCGAGAAGGGTGACTTCCAGGCGCCGCGCCAGCGCCGCTTCCTGCCGTTCCCGGGCTCGGCGCTGTCCAAGCGTCCGCCGCCGTGGCTGCTGGTGGCCAATCTGCTGGATACGCAGAAGGTGTGGGGCATGACCCTGGCGGCGATCGAGCCGGACTGGGTCATCGCCGAGCTGCCGCACCTGCTGCTGCGCAAGCACTTCGACCCGCACTGGTCGCGCGCGCAGGGCCAGGTGCTGGCCTCCGAGCAGATCAGCCTGTTCGGCCTGGTGCTGGCGCCGAAGAAGCCGGTGCACTACGCCCGCATCGCGCCGGGCGAGGCACATGACATCTTCGTGCGCCAGGCGCTGGTGACCGGCGAGATCAACACCCGCGCCAGCTTCGTGGCCGACAACCAGAAAGTGCTGGAGGTCGCCCGCGAAGAAGAAGCCAAGCTGCGCCGCGCCGGCATCGTCGCCGACGAGGACTGGCAGGCGCGCTGGTACCTGGACAGGGTGCCGCCGCAGATCCATTCGGCCGCGGGGCTGGATACCTGGTGGAAGGGGCTGGCGCCGGAACAGCGCAAGACCCTGCACTGGTCGCTGGTCGATCTGTTGCCGGGTGAGGGCAGCGAACAGGAGCGTTACCCGAAGTACCTGCCGCTGGGCCAGGCGCGCCTGCCACTGCATTACCGCTTCGAACCGGGTGCCGACGACGATGGCGTGACCCTGGACGTACCGCTGCACCTGCTCAACGCACTGGACCCGGTGCAACTGGGCTGGCTGGCGCCGGGTTTCGTCGCCGACAAGGCCTCGGCACTGATCCGCAGCCTGCCCAAGGCGATGCGCCGCAACTACGTGCCGGCACCGGACTTCGGCCGCGCGTTCTACGAGGCGTTCCCGCAGCCCAGCGCCGATGCCATTACCGGCGAACTGGCGCGCTTCCTGTCACGTGCGACCGGCGCAACGGTGACCGCGCTCGATTTCGAGCCTGGTTCGATCGAACCGCACCTGCACATGAACCTGCGGCTGCGCGACGAGCAGGGCAAGGTGCTGGCGACCTCGCGCGATCTGGACGCACTGCGCGCGAAATTCGGTGGTCGTGCCGGCGATGCGTTCGCTGCACGCGCTGGGCGCGAGATGGCCGCCGATGGCCTGCGCACGTTCCCGGCCACGCCGATTCCGCTGCAGGTACCCGGTGAAGCGGGCGTGCCGGCCTATCCGGCGCTGCTGGACGAGGGCGACAGCGTGGCGCTGCGCATCTTCGCCGATCGCCAGCAGGCGCAGGAGGCCCATCCGCTGGGCGTGCGCCGGCTGCTGGAGATTGCCCTGGCCGAGAAGGTGAAGCAGGCGCGCAAGCAGCTGCCGGTCGGTGCCAAGACCGGCCTGTTGTATGCGGCGATCGAGTCGCAGGAGCGCCTGCGTGGTGACCTGGTCGATGCGGCGATGAACGCGGTGCTGGCCGAGGGGCTGGAAGACATCCGCGATGCGGCAGCCTTCGAGCAGCGTCGTGAGCATGCGGCCAAGGCGCTGTTCGGCGAGGCCATGTCGCGGCTGAAGCTGGCCGAAACCATCCTGGCGCTGGTGGCGGAACTGAAGCCGATGCTGGAAGCACCGTTGATGGGTTGGGCGCGCGGCAATCTGGACGACATGGAAGCGCAGCTTGTCGGGCTGATCCATCCCGGCTTCCTGCGTGACACGCCGGCCGACGCGCTGGCGCAGTACCCGCGCTATCTGAAGGCGATGATCCTGCGTACCGAGCGTGCCAAGCGTGATCCGCCACGTGACCAGGCACGCATGCTGGAACTGCATCCGTTCCTGGAGGCGTTGGCAGCGGGGGAGCAGCAGGGACTGCGCGAACGCCCGCAATGGCAGGCGCTGCGCTGGGATCTGGAAGAGCTGCGGGTGTCACTGTTCGCGCAGGAGCTGGGTGCGCGCACCGGCATCTCGGCGAAGAAGCTGGCGCAGCGGGTGACCGCATTGCGCCAGGCGTGACGTCGTTGCTGCAGAGCCGAGCCCACGCTCGGCTCTGCAGCAACGTCACGGCGTTACTTGGTTCGGCGCACCTTCGGCTGGGTGTTCACGCCGTCGACCTTCAGGTACCACACGCCCATCACACCGGGCTTGATGCTGACGGCGGGGGACTGCTTGCGCACACCGGCCAGGGTGCTTGCATCGGTCTGCTCCCATTCCTGGCCGTTGTCCAGCACGTAGACGCGGCCTTTGCCGAAGCCGCGGAACTCGCCCTGCAGCACGCCGGTGATCGGCTCGCTGCTGCCGAAATCGAAGAAGCCGCGATTCTTCACGATCACTTCCTGACGGCCTTCCTCGCGCGCCGTTTCCCGTACGGCCGCAACCGCCTGGGTGGTGGCCGCTTCGACCTTGCCCTGCAGCCAGCGGTTCAGCGTGGCCAGTTCCTGCGCGTTGAGCTTGTCCAGGCCGGCCGCCTTGAACTCGGCCGGTGACATCTGCTGCTGCAGGTCACCCTCCACCACGCGCTGGGCCAGCGCAGGCGCCGACAAGGACAGCAACAGTGCGGCACAGGCCAGCAGCCGTAGGCGGAAACGCGGGACGATCGAGGACATGTCGGGACTCTCCTGGGTTTGCCCGCGAGTGTAGCGGCATGTCTTCATGCCGGGTGATGGTGGCCGCGGTGATTGTCCCTGAACGGCGCCGGCGCTAGTGTAGGGGCCTCTGTCTTGCCTGCTCGATGCTGTGAACCGCGCTTCCGTCCCCGGCCTGGATGCCTTGTTGAACCGCCCCTCGGCAGCCGTGCTGCCTGCTCCGCTGCGCCAGGCCCTGCGCGGGCACTGGGAAGCACCGGACTGCGACCATCAGATGCGCGCCAGCTGGTCGGTGCTGGGCGACACCCTCGACGCACTGGCGATGCTCTCGGCCGACGAAGGCGCGGTGGTCGCGGCCCTGCTGTTCGATCTGCCCGGCCTGCGCGCCAGCCTGGAGCAACTGCCGCTGGGCAATCACAAGGCCGCAGTGATCGGCCTGCTGGATGGCCAGGATGCGGCCGATCCGGTCTGGGCACTGCATGCCGGCCGTGAGGCCGGGCGCAACAGCGAGGGCCTGCGCCGCCTGCTGCTGGCGATCATCCGTGACCTGCGCGTGGTGCCCATCCTGCTGGCGCGGCAGCTGGCGCGCATGCGCGCGGCCGACAAGCTGGACGACGAGCAGCGCCGCGCGCTGGCGCAGCTGACCCGCGACATCCATGCGCCGTTGGCCAACCGCCTGGGCATCTGGCAGTTGAAGTGGGAGCTGGAGGACCTGGCGTTCCGCCACCTGGAACCGGAGACCTACCGGCGCATTGCGCGGGAGGTGGACGAAACCCGCATCGCCCGCGAGCGTTACGTCGAGAACGTCAAGAAGGTGCTGTCGCGCGAACTGGTCGCGCAGGGCATCAAGGCCGAGGTCAGTGGCCGCCCGAAGCACATCTACAGCATCTGGCGGAAGATGCAGAAGAAGCGGCTGGCGTTCGACCAGCTGTACGACATCCGTGCGGTGCGCGTCATGGTCGACGATGTCGCCGCCTGCTACGCCGCGCTGGGCGTGGTGCATGCACTGTGGGCGCCGGTGCCCAGCGAGTTCGACGACTACATCGCCCGGCCCAAGGCCAACGACTATCGCTCGCTGCATACCGCCGTGGTCGGCCCGGAAGGGCGCACCATCGAAGTGCAGATCCGTACCCACGAGATGCATTCGCAGGCCGAGCTGGGCGTGGCCGCGCACTGGAAGTACAAGGAAGGCGGCAAGGGCGCGGAGAAGTCCTTCGACCGCAAGATCACCTGGATGCGCCAGCTGCTGGAGCAGGCGCAGGACGGGCAGGGCAATGAACTGGCCGGGGCGCTCGATGCCGAGCTGACCGAGGACCGGGTCTATGCACTGAGCCCGAAGGACGAGGTGCTGGACCTGCCGCAGGGCGCCACACCGCTCGATTTCGCCTACCAGGTGCACACGATGGTGGGCCACCGCTGCCGTGGTGCGAAGGTCAATGGCCGTATCGTGCCGCTGACCTACCGCCTGCGCAGCGGCGACCGCGTCGAGATCCTGACCGGCAAGGAGGCCGATCCGCGCCGCGACTGGCTGATGCCGGCCAACGGCTTCCTGGCCAGCAACCGCTCGCGCGAAAAAGTACGCAGCTGGTTCCACAAGCTGGACCGCGCGCGCAACGTGCAGGCCGGGCGCGAACTGCTCGAGCGCGAGCTGAAGCGTCTGGGCCTGCAGCATTCTGATCTGGCGGTGGCGGCGAAGAAGTTCCATGCCGACAGCGTTGACGACCTCTACATCCAGGTGGCGCTGGGTGACACCGGCCCGAACCAGGTCAGTCGTACCCTGCTGGAAGCCGAACGTGCAGCGAGCCAGCCGGCGCCCGTGCCAGCCCTGCCGCGGCCGACCGCGCGCCGTGAGAACCTGGGCAAGTCCAAGTTCACCGTGCAGGGCGTGGGCAACCTGCTGGTGCAGCTGGCGCGTTGCTGCCAGCCAGTGGCCGGTGAACCGATCGTCGGCTACCTGACCCGTAGCCGGGGTGTCACCGTGCATCGTGCAGACTGTGCCGCGCTGGCCCGGCTGGCAGCCACCAGCCCGCAGCGCATCCTGCCGGTGGAGTGGGGCCAGGCCGGTGGCGGCTACGAAGTGGACGTGGTGGTCACTGCAGTCGACCGCCGTTGGCTGCTGAAGGACATCACCAACCTGATCGCCCAGGAAGACGCCTACGTGCTCGACATCCACAGTGACAACGTGCGCAACAGTGGCCGTGCCCACCTGCGCCTGCGCCTGAAGGTGAGCGACTACGGCCAGCTGTCGACCCTGCTGGGCAAGCTGGATGCGCTGCCCGGCGTGAGCGAGGCGCGTCGCCTCGGCTGAGCTTCACGCTGCCCCGGCTACCCTGCACGCATGGAACGCGAGCCTCCGCATCGCCCGCATGGCGCTGAACATCCTGCGCTGGACCGCGTCCGCCGCGAAGGCCGTTGGTGGTGGCTGCAGGCACGTCACGCGCGCCGGGTGTGGCGCTGGGCGCTGGTCGCGGCGCTGGCGGTGTTCGTGCTGCTGGTGCTGCTGCGCAAGCCGCTGGCCGACTGGTTCTGGGATGAGCCTCAGATTGAACAGTTGCTGGCCGAAGGCGATCGCGCACTGGCGGCTGGGCGGCTGAGTGCCGCCGATGGCAGTGGTGCGCGTGAGCGCTACCAGGCCGTGCTGGCGCTGGATGGTGATCGTCCGCAGGCCCGTGAGGGGCTGGCCCGTACCGGCGCCGCGGCCCTGCAGCAGGCCAGCGAAAAACTGCAGGCCAACGACCTCGAAGGCAGCGCGCAGGCGCTGGCACTGGCCCGGGAACTGCAGGTGCCGCAGGGCGATGCGGACGCCGTGGCACGCCAGCTGCAGGCCCGGCGCAGCGCAGGCGCCGGCATCGGTGCACTGCTGGCGCAGGCGCGCAACGCCTTTGCAGCGGGCCGGCTGGACGACGGTGACAGCAGCGCGCTGCCCCTGTTCCAGCGCATCCTGGTACTGCAGCCGGACAATCTGCCGGCGCTGGAAGGTCGCGAGGACGCACTGAGCGATCTGCTGCAGCAGGCCCGCATCCTGGCCGGGCGCGGCGAGCTGGCCGAGGCAGCCGCGATACTGCAGCGTGCGCGCCAGTTCGATGCCGGCCACGCCGATCTGCCCGCCAGCCAGGAAGCATTGGCACAGGCCGTCGACCAGCGCCTGCGCCAGGCCCAGCGCGCCTTGCAGCGTCGGCAGCTGGAATCCGCAGCGAAGGGATTCCTCGCCGTGCTGGCAGTGGCGGTTGATGATTCCAGTGCCCAGCGCGGCCGCGAACAGACCTTGCAGGCGGTGCTGGCACGCAGCCAGAAGCAGGCCGACGATTTCCAGTTCGAAGCGGCGCAGGCCGATGCCGCACTGGCAGCGGAACTGGGTGCTTCGCCGGCGGCGCAACAGCAGCTCGCGCAACGCCTGCAGCGCGCCCAACAGGCGCAGAAGGCGCTGCAGCAGCCGGCGGTCAGCAACACGCAGCGCGAGCGCCAACTGCGCGACCACCTGCGCAGGATCGAGCGCGCCGAACGTGCCGGGCAATGGATCAGCCCCCCCGGGCACAGTGCGTTCGACGCGTTGCGCGAAGCGCAGTCACTGGCGCCACGCGATGCACGGGTGAAGGCTGCCGCAGCGCGGCTGCTGCCCGCCAGTCGCCGCTGCTTCGACGACAACCTGCGGCAGAATCGCGTGCAGGCCGCAGGTGCCTGCCTGCAGGCGTGGCAGACCCTGTCGCCGACCGCGGCCGGGCTTCCCTCGGCACGCCTGCGCCTGGCCCAGCGCTGGCTGGCGATCGGCAGCGAACGGCTCGGCAACGGCGATCTGGCTTTCGCGGCACACGCCGCCGAACAGGCCCGGTTGCTGCAACCGGACCTGGCCGAGCTGCCGGCGTTCGAAGACCGCCTGCGCCGCGCCGGCGGTCGCCCGGATTAGGTGAAGAACACCCGCTGCACGGTCGCGCGGGCAGCGTCGAGGGAGAAGTGCTCTGCGATGTTGGCCAGGCCGGCGTCGGACAACTGCTGCCACAGCTGCGGATCCTGGTACAGGCGGACCACCGCATCGGCGAAGCCCGCCGCATCATCCGCCACCAGCACGTCCTGGCCCGGGTGCAGGTGCATTCCTTCCACGGCGCAGGTGGTACCCACCACCGGCTGGCCATGGGCCATGCTCAGGTTGATCTTGCCCTTCACGCCGGCGCCGAAACGCAGCGGCGCGATGGAAATGCGTGCGCCGTCCATGTAGGGCGTGATGTCCTCGACGAAACCGTGCATCTGCACGCCGGGCTGGCGTGCGGCCAATGCCAGCAGCGATTCCGGTGTGGCGGCACCGATGCAGTGCAGGCGTACCTCGGGCAGGCGGGCGCGGATGCCGGCAAAGACTTCGCCGATGAACCACTCCATGGCATCCAGGTTCGGCGGATGGCGGAAGCCGCCGACAAACACCAGATCATGGCGCTGTTCGAACGGCTTGCCGGCGCCGGCGACGTCGTGCAGGTTGGAGATCAGCTCCACCTGCACGGAAGGGGCGTCGGCCTGCAGCTGCTCGCGCTCGGCGGCACTGACCAGCACGGTGACGTCGCACTGCTCCATTACCGCCAGCTCGCTGGCGCGGGTACGCTCGGCGGCGCGCAGCAACCCGGCATCACCGGCGACTTCGGCACCACGACGTTCGCGCAGGTAGTGCAGGTCCACGGTGTCGAACACGGTGCGGGCCTGCGGCGCATAGCGCTTCAGCAGCGGCAGGCACTCGTGGGCGACATGGTGGCGGACCAGCAGCGCCACGTGGAAACGCGCACCGTGCGTTCGCAGCCAGCTGGCGACGCCATCGAGGAACGGCGCATACCAGACTTCCACGCCCATCCGCTGCAGTGCTTCGGTGGCGGCACCGCCATGTTCGCGGCGGGTGGGAACAAACACCACATGAGCGCCGCCCTGCAGCAGCAGGCGGATCAGGTTCACCTGGCGCAGTGACGCCGAATCGCGATCCGGTTGGGGTACTTCCTCGTCCAGGATCAACACCTGGCGTCGGCCACGCAGCAGCAGCGCGGGTGACGGCACTTCGCCCACCGCCGGATGGCGGGCCAGCTCGGTGGCCCAGCGGGCGGCGAAGATGGCCTGGTTGCGCACCTGGTAGGCCTTCACCCCGCTGCCGGTATCGGTGCCGTTGCTGGTGCCTTCATCGTGGATCACCCGGCTGGCTGGTTGCACCAGCACACGCAGGCCCTGGGCGCGAACGCGGAAGGCCAGGTCGGTGTCCTCGTAGTACGCCGGCTTGTAACGGGTATCGAAGCCGCCCAGCTGCTGCCAGAGGGCGCGCGGCAGCATCAGCGCCGCGCCGGAGCAGTAGTCGACGTCGCGCAGGCTGGCAAAGCGTGGGTCGTCCGCCGCCTCGAAACGGCCGTAGCTCCAGCCGCTGCCGTTGGCGAAGATCACACCCCCTGATTCCTGCAGGCGGCCATCCGGGTACAGCAGCTGGCTGCCGACCAGGCCGGCGTCGGGCGTGCTGGCGAACGTGTCCAGCAGGGCATCCAGCCAGCCCGGCTGTGGCACCGTATCGTTGTTGAGCAGCACCACATAGCGGCCGCGTGCGCGCGACACGCCATCGTTGCAGGCCTCGATGAAGCCGCCGTTGTGCTCGCGCACCTCATAGCGCAGTCCGGCGACCTGCGGCATCCACTGCACGGTGGCGTCGCTGCTGCCGTCATCCACGACCAGGATCTCGCACGCCGCCAGCGGCGGATGTGCCGCCAGGGCGCGCAGGCAGGCCAGGGTATGGCCGACGTGGTTGTAGACCGGGATGACGATACTCACTTGCGGCGTTTCGCTGAACGGCACCGTGAAGGGGGCGAAATCCTGTACCGGCGGCAGGAACAGCGGCGTTCGCGGCGCGGGAACGGCGCGCTGGGTATGCACGCGGATGCGCTGCCAGGTCGCCCGCCACCCACGGGTACGCAGGCTGGCCAGGCTCCGGCGGGCCAGGCCCGTGAGGCGGTTGATCAGGTATCGGATCTCGGCCAGGGACATCGCCATCCGGTTGCAACTCCAGCTTAAGCAGGGGAACCCGGGAGAATTCGCCAGCCGCAGCGGCTGGGGTAGACTCGCCAGACCCTACATTCTCGCATTCCCGTGCCCCGACGCTACGATTCCGACGACATCGACGATTTCGACGACGACGACCAGCAGGACAACGGCCCGCTGTGGCGGCGCCGGCTGATCACCTGGAGCATGGCTGCGGTCGCGTTGGGATTGGGTTTCCTCATTCCCTATACGCTGTACCTGAACCAGCAGGTGACCCAGCGTTTCGGCGAGCTGCGCTGGCAGATCCCGACGCGCGTCTACGCGCGCCCGCTGGTGCTCACCCCCGGCAAGGCGATGGATGCGTCCACGCTGAAGACCGAGCTGGCCGCCTCCGCCTACCGCGATGACGGCCAGGGCAAGGAGCCGGCCACCTATGCGGTGAACGGCGGGCGCTTCGTCATCTCCAGCCGCGGCTACAACGACGTCGATGGCCGGGTTGCCCCGCGCCGGCTCGAGCTGTCACTGGCCGATGGTGCGGTCGCCTCGCTGCGCGACGCCGACAACCGCAAGGCCTTGAAGGCCGCGCGGTTGGACCCGGCCCGCATCGCCACCCTGTACGGCCAGAAGCAGGAAGAACGCCGCCTGATCCGCATGGACGAGGCGCCGGACCTGCTGGTGACCGGCCTGCAGGCGGTGGAGGACAAGGACTTCAACCGCCACCACGGCATCGACCTGTCCGGCATCGCCCGTGCGGTGTGGGTAACCATCCGCTCCGGTGGCCAGAGCCGTCAGGGCGCCTCTACGCTGACCCAGCAGCTGGCCCGCAGCGGCCTGCTTGGCATCGGCAAGGAGCAGACGGTTACCCGCAAATTCAACGAAGTGCTCTACGCGCTGATCATGGAAGCGCGCTACGACAAGCGCACCATCTTCGAGGCCTACCTCAACCAGGTGTATCTGGGCCAGCGTGGCAGCCAGGCGATCCATGGCATGTCCTCTGGCGCCGAGTTCTGGTTCGGTCGCGACCTGCAGTCGCTGGAGACCGAGCAGATCGCGCTGCTGATCGGCCTGGTCAAGGGCCCGTCCTTCTACGACCCGCGGCGCAATCCGGAACGCGCGCTGGATCGCCGCAACTTCGTGCTGGGCAAACTGCACGAAGCCACGCTGATCGATGACGCCGAGTACCAGCGTGCGTTGAAGGCCCCGCTGGGCGTGCCCAAGACGCCGGGCCTGGTTGCCGCCAACCGCTTCCCCGCCTATGTCGATCTGGTCCGCCGCCAACTGGGTCACGACTATCCGGAATCTGCCCTGCAGGGCGCCGGCCTGAGCGTGATGACCGGCATGTCGCCGTCCGCGCAGGCCTATGCCGAAGGCGCGGTGACCCGCACCATCAAGTCGCTGGAGAGCAAGCGTCGCCCCGAACTGCAGGCCGGCATGGTGCTGACCGACGTGCACAACGGTGACGTGCTGGCGGTAATCGGCAGCCGTGAAGTGTCCGAAGTCGGCTTCAACCGTGCGATCGAAGCACAGCGCCCGGTCGGCTCGTTGCTGAAGCCGTTCGTGTACCTGCTCGCGTTGGCGCAGCCGGACCGCTACTCGCTGGCCAGCTGGGTCGACGATTCACCGGTGACCGTGCAGCTCGGCCGCGGCCGCAACTGGAATCCCGGCAATGCCGACAACCGCAGCCACGGCACCGTGCGCCTGATCGACGCGCTGGCGCATTCCTACAACCAGGCCACGGTGCGCGTGGGCATGCAGGTCGGCCCCGAGCGCGTGACCCAGCTGATCCACGTGCTGGCCGGCATCAAGGCCGAGGCGAATCCGGCGGTGATTCTCGGTTCGACCGACCAGAGCCCGTACGCGATGGCCCAGCTGTACCAGTTCCTCGCGTCCGGTGGCGAAATCCAGCCGCTGCATGCGGTGCGTGGCGTGCTCGATCCGCAGGGCAAGCTGCTCAAGCGTTACGACAAGACCCCGGCACCGGCCCAGGAAGGCGACTCGATTGCCGCCAACCTGATCAGTGTCGGCCTGCAGCAGGTGGTTGCCAGCGGCACCGCGCAGCGGCTCAACGCCGATGGCCTCGGCCGCCTGCAGCCGGCCGGCAAGACCGGTACCACCAACGATGGCCGTGACAGCTGGTACGCCGGTTACACCGGCGATCATCTGGCGGTGATCTGGATCGGCAACGACCAGAACGAGCAGGCCGGCCTGTACGGTGCCACCGGTGCGATGCGGGTGTGGTCGGGCATCTTCCAGCGCCTGCCGAGTGCGCCGCTGCGGGTCAGCAACAAGGGCCTGGACTGGCAGTCGGTGGCGCCGACCGGACTCAACAGCACGGATGAAGGCTGTCCGGGCGCGCGTCGTTTCCCGTTCGTGGTGGGCTACGCGCCGGCCTATGCACCGTGTGCGCCGGCGGTGTCGCCGGACGGGCAGGGTGCCGAAGGCGAGGGCGGTGGCTGGCGTAGCTGGTTCGGCCTGGACCGCAAGCCTGAGCCGCCTGCTGAACCTGCTGCGGCGCCCGCCGCCGCCACTCCTCCTCCGAGCCGATGATGCCGATGAACATGCGATCCATGCTGCAGCCCCTGGCCCTGACCGGCCTCAGCCTGGCCCTGGCCGCCTGCGTCAGCAGCGCACCGCCGGTGGCCAAGCCGCCGGTTGATACCACTACGCCGGCACAGCGCCTGGCTGCGGTGGATGCGGCCGCAGGTCCGGACGACAAGGAGCTGTCGGTGCAGCCGCTGCGTGATTCGCAGGTGGAAGACCTGCGGGTGACCGCACAGACGCAGCGCCAGGCCAACGACCTGGCCGGTGCCGCCAGCAGCCTGGACCACGCGCTGGAAATCGTGGCCGGTGACCCGGCGGTGTTGCAGGAGCGTGCCGAGCTGGCGCTGCTGCAGGGCCAATGGGCACAGGCTGAGACGTTCGCGCGCAAGGCGGTGGATCTGGGCTCGAAGACCGGGCCGCTGTGCCGCCGGCACTGGGCGACGATCGAGCAGTCGCGTCTGGCGCGCGGCGAGAAGGAGAATGCGGTGTCGGCGCATGCGCAGCTGGAAGGCTGCACCGTGCCGGGGATCAAGCGGTACTGAGTTTCCGGCCAACGGCGCAGCCCCTCGTGGCTGGGCATACTGCGTAGAGTCGAGCTTGCTCGACTGCGGGTCGGCGAGGTGGGCCGGGCGGGTGAGCTGCGCAGGGGGCGCTGCAAGTACGTCCGTGTAAGCTCGGTCGCCGCATCCATGCGGCTCACGCCCCTGCGCAGCCCACCCGCCCGGCCCCTGGCAGTTTCCGTGTGCGTCCAGCCACGGAAAAGAAAAAATCAGATCAAGAGCGGGTCGCGCGCTGCGCGCACTCGCCGTCATTCTTCTTTCCTGTTCCACCCACCGCTTCTGAAATCCCAGTCGAGCAAGCTCGACGCTACACCGCCCGTGCATCCGTCACCGGGAAACTGTCGAGGGTGGGACGGGAGGGGCAGGCAGGACCGTTGGCGCCATGGATGGCGCCATCGAGCCCCCATGGATGGGTTTACGGCGTGTCCTGCCTGCCCCTCCCGCCCCACCCTGCACGCAGAAACCCAGAGCCGTGAACAACACCGTTGCCGTTGCTGGTGCTCTGGCTCTGGCTTGAAACGGGTGCCCGGCAGCGCCCGGCCGGGTATCCTTTCCCTCTGATGTCCGACCTTGTCCATGCCAGCCGCGAAGCCCTCAGCGACGGCGGCGCGCTCGCCTCGCACCTGGATGCATTCGTCCCGCGTCCGGCACAGCTGCACCTGACCGAAGCCATCGCCGATGCGCTGCAGCAGCGTGATCTGCTGCTGGCCGAGGCCGGTACCGGCACCGGCAAGACGTTTGCCTATCTGGTGCCGGTGCTGCTGTCCGGGTTGCGCACCATCATCTCCACAGGCACCCGCGCGCTGCAGGACCAGCTCTACCACCGCGATCTGCCACGGGTGCGTCAAGCACTCGGGGTCGGCCTGCGCAGTGCGCTGCTGAAAGGGCGTGCGAACTACCTGTGCCGCTATCGCCTGCAGCAGGCGCGCGGCGAGCCGCGTTTTTCCAGCCCTGAACAGGCGGCGCAGTTCCAGCGCATCCTGGCCTGGTCCGGTCGCTCGGAGTTCGGTGACATCGCCGAGCTCGACGGGCTGGCCGACGACTCCCCATTGCTGCCGATGGTCACCTCCACCGTCGACAACTGCCTGGGCACCGATTGCCCGTTCTGGGATGACTGCTTCGTGGTGCGTGCGCGGCAGCGTGCACAGGCTGCCGATGTGGTGGTGGTCAACCATCACCTGCTGCTGGCCGATCTGGCCCTGAAGCAGGATGGCTTCGGTGAACTGCTGCCGGGCGCCCAGGCCTTCGTCATCGACGAGGCGCACCAGTTGCCCGAACTGGCCGCGCAGTTCTTCGGCGAGGGTTTTGGCATGCGCCCGTGGCAGGAGCTCGGGCGCGATTGCCTGGCTGAAGCACGCGGTGTCGGCGGCGCGCAGTCGGCGCTGCAGGAACCGGTCGACCAGTTGCAGCAGGCGCTGCTGGCGCTGCGTTCGGCGATGGAGGGACTGCCGCCGCGTGGCACGCAATGGCGCGCGCTGGCGATGCCACAGGTGCGCGACGGATTCGATACGGTGATGGCAGGGTTGGTGACCCTGGAGCAGGCATTGCAGCCGCTGCGCGAAGCGGCGGCGGGTCTGGATGCCTGTCATGCGCGGGCGCGCGAGGCGGTCTCGCGGCTCAGCCGCTGGCTGGGCGATGACGAACCCACTCTCGATTTCGACACCGATCCGTCGGAAGCGAGCAGTGCGGCCGATGTGCTCTGGTACGAGCTTACGCCGCGTGGTTTCCGTTGCCAGCGCACGCCGATGGATGTGTCCGGTCCGCTGCGTGAGCATCGCGAGCGCAGCCGTGCCGCGTGGATCTTCACTTCGGCAACGCTGACCGTGGGCGGTGGTTTCGATCACATCGCCACCCGCCTGGGCCTGGACGATCCGCACACGCTGGTGCAGCCAAGCCCGTTCAATTGGCCCGAGCAGGCGCTGTGCTACCTGCCCGAAGGCCTGCCCGATCCGGCGGCGCGCGGGTTTGGCACCGCGCTGATACAGACCTTGCGGCCGGTGTTGCAGGCCTCGCAGGGCAGGGCCTTCCTGTTGTTCGCCTCGCACCGTGCATTGCGTGAGGCCGCCGAGGCATTGCGCGACGGGCCATGGCCGCTGTTCGTGCAGGGCGAGGCACCGCGCGCGACGCTGCTGCAGCGCTTCCGTGAATCCGGCAATGGCGTGCTGCTCGGCTCGGCCAGTTTCCGCGAGGGCGTGGATGTGGTCGGCGAAGCGCTGAGCGTGGTGATGATCGACAAGCTGCCGTTCGCGGCGCCGGACGATCCGGTGTACGAGGCGCGGCTGGAGGCGATCCGCAGCCAGGGCGGCAATCCCTTCCGCGACGAGCAGTTGCCGCAGGCGGTGATCGCATTGAAGCAGGGTGTCGGCCGCCTGATCCGCAGCGAGAGCGACCGTGGCGTGCTGGTACTGTGTGACCCGCGCCTGCTCAACCGTGGCTATGGCCGGGTCTTCCTCGATTCGCTGCCGCCGTTCCGGCGTACTCGCAGCCTGGCCGATGTGCAGGCCTTCTTTACGCCACAATGGTCGCCTGCGGCCGATGATGCGGCTGCCCCAGTCGCTGTTGCGACCGGCCCCGAGCCGGCGCCCGGTGCCACGTTCCCCTTGTTCTGACCCGATCCGATGAAACTGCTCGCCTTTGAAACCGCCACCGAAGCCTGTTCCGTTGCCCTGCATGTCGATGGGCAGGTGCTGGAACGCTTCGAGATCGCCCCGCGCCGGCACGCCGAACTGAGCCTGCCGTGGGCGGAGGCGCTGCTGGCCGAAGCCGGCATCAGCCGCCGCCAGCTGGACGGCATCGCGCTCAGCCGCGGCCCGGGTGCGTTCACTGGCGTACGCCTGGCTATCGCGATTGCCCAGGGCATCGCACTGGCACTGGACCGTCCGCTGTTGCCGGTCTCGACGCTGCAGGCGCTGGCGCTGCGGGCACCGGCGGAAGAAACGCAGATCCTGTCAGCGATCGATGCGCGGATGAGCGAACTGTATGTCGCGCGCTTCGAGCGTGTGGACGGCCTGCCGGTGGCGCGTGATGCCGAGCGCGTATGCGCACCCGCTGCGGTATCGCTGCCGGAAGGGCTGTCCGCCTACGGCGTTGGTACCGGGTTTGGTGCGGCCGAGGGCGCGCTTGTTACGCAGTTGGGCGCTGGCCTGCGCGGCGTTGATGCCACTGCGCTGCCGCGGGCGTCGGACGTGCTTGCACTGGCGGTGCCGGCGTTCGCTCGTGGCGAAGCCATTGCACCGGAGAAGGTCGAGCCGGCGTACCTGCGCGACAACGTGGCACTGACCCTGGTCGAGCAACAGGCCGCGCGCGAGGCGAAGGCGAAGGCCAACGGCTGAGCCCCTCGTGGCGGGGGGGGGGGTGATCGCGTAAATCAAAAGCCGCGCTTGGCCGGGCGGGGTGGGTTCGCGGGGGACGCCGTGAACCCGTCCCTGAAGTGACCCCCGAGACTTGGACGGGGTCAGGCGGCCGATTGGGCCTGCTCCCGGTACTTTATCGGGCTCAGACCTTTCAGTTTCAGTTTGATGCGCTCTTCGTTGTAGTACTGGATGTATTCCACCAGCCCAGCCTCCAGACTCTCGAGGCTGTCAAAGCTGTTCAGGTAGAAGAACTCCGACTTCAGCGTTCCAAAGAAGCTCTCCATCGCCGCATTGTCCAGGCAGTTGCCGCGCCGGGACATGCTTTGCTTCAACGAGTGCTTTTCCAGCATATGCCGGTAGTTTTCATGCTGGTACTGCCAGCCCTGGTCGGAGTGGATCATGGGGCGCTCATCCGGGGAAAGCTTCTTGATGGCCTCCTCCAGCATTTGACCCACCAGATCAAATACGGGCCGACGCTTGATCTGATAAGCCACGATTTCACCGTTGTAGAGGTCCATGATCGGCGACAGGTACAGCTTCATGCCCTGCACCTTGAACTCGGTCACGTCAGTCACCCACTTCTGGTTGGGCCGCTCGGCATGGAACTGGCGATTGAGGTCATTGCCAACCACAACATTGGCCGCCCCCTTGAAGGCCTGGTAGCGCTTCACACGCACCCGCGATTTCAGTCCCATCTCCCCCATCAGGCGCTGAACCCGCTTGTGATTGGTCCGATGACCCTGATTGGCTAATTCCAGCGTCACCGTGCGATAGCCATAGCGCCCTTGGCTTTGATCGTAGATTGCACGGATGCGCTCGCACAGGGCTGCCTCATCCTGATCCGGATGGGCCAGGACATGGTTCTGGTAATAGAACGTACTGCGTGACAGCTCAGCTGCTTCGAGCAGAAGCGACAGCGTATGAACCTGCCTCAATCCTTGGACGGCTTGCGCTTTGCGTCCTGCGCCGCCTGCTCTTCCCGGATCAAGGCATCGAGTTTTTTTAGGTAGTCGGTCTCCGCACGCAGATAGGCGACTTCCTTGAGCAGCTCATCGCGGCTCATATCCTCAGGTGGCTTGGACGAACGGGTCTTTTTCATCGGCTTTCGGGGCGGCGGCGGAGGGGGTGCCAACGCTTGGGCACCGCCTTGAGCATACAGGCGCCGCCATCGTCCCACCGCGCCGGCATCGCCAATTTGAAAGTAGGTGGTGGCCTCCCGCCCGGACAAGCCGTCCTGGCTCATCTTCTCCAGGACAGCCAGTTTGAACGGGAGGTCATAGGACCGGGCCTGGCGATGAAATCCCCGCCTACCATGCAGCCGATAGGTCGCCACCCAGCGCCTGACCGTGGAGAACTCCAGGCCGTGGCGACGGGCAATGGCTTTGACCGATGTGGAGGTCTTGCAGGCCTCTTTGGCGACCTGCAGTTTGAAACGCGCGTCGTATTTGTTCATGTATCCCTCGGGGTTGGATCTGGTGTCCAACTCCCGGGGGTCACTTCACCCTGGGGGCTTAGCCGCGCCATCCATGGCGCGGATACCCCCGCGAACCCACCCCGCCCGACCTCTGACAGTTTCCGTGTGCGTCCGCCACGGAAAATCAAAAGAAAATCAAAGTCAAAAGCGGATCGCTTCGCTCGCATCCACGCATAGCGTGGATGTGTGTCGACCAAGGTCGACACCTACCAATAGCAAAAATGCGCCGGGATCTGTCAGAGGTGGTGCGGTGTGGGCTTGCAGGACCGTTGGCGCCATGGATGGCGCCATCGAGCCCCCAAGGACGGGTTTACGGCGTGTCCTGCAAGCCCACACCGCCCCGCCAGGTCCGGAATTCCTGCCGCTGCTTTGGCTGTTGTCGTGGCTCTGGCCTTGCAGCGGGTCCCGGGCCGCAGGCCCGGGCGACAAAACCCTACCGGTCGTCGTGCAGGGTGCCGCCCGGCAGGAACACCCACGTGCGCGTGACCTGCAGGATATCGATCTCATCCTCGGTCTTCGGCAACGGCGGGAACGGCTGTGCCAGCTTCACCACCCGCAGTGCCGCCTCATCCAGCAACGGCGTCCCGCTCGAACGCAGGATCCGGCTGCTTTCCACGCTGCCATCGCGGCGCACACCCACGCTGATCACCACCTGGCCACCCAGGCGGCGCTGCCGGGCCTCGTCCGGGTAGTTCAGGTTGCCGACGCGCTCGGCGCGATCGACCCAGGCACGCAGGTAGTTGGCATAGGCATATTCGCGCGTGCTGGCCGACACGAACTTGCGGTTCGGACGCTTGGCGTACTGCGCCGAGCGCAGGTGCACTTCGGCGGCCAGGCGCGCCATCTCCACGTCGCGCTGTTCGCGTGCGCTCAAGGGCGCATCCGGTTCGGGCTGATCCGGCGTGGGCCGGGACTGCGCCTGCGTGACCACCTCTTCGCCATTGCGGCTGCTGACCACCCGCGCCTGCGGCGGCGGAACCGGTGCGGCCGATTGCTGCTGCTGCGGAATCGGGCTGATTCCGGACTGGGCCTGCGGCACGATGCCGGCCTGGTTGTCACGCGGACGCTGTGCGCGGTCGTGTTCGCCACCGCCTTCCTGGTTGGCTGCGGCCAGGAAATCAGCCTGCTTCGGCGTCAGTGCGGTGCGGGTCTGGCTGAAGATCACTTCCAGCGTCGGCACCAGCGGTGCATCGCCCTTCACGGCGAAGCCCACGCCCAGGATCAGCAGGGCGTGGACCAGCACCGACAGCGCGATGGTCGCCCCCAGCCGTTGCGCTTCGCGCGGCGGCGGGGGCAGTACGGCAGGTGCGGCAGACATCAGCGCAGGCCGGCCTCGAGTGCGTCGAACAGGGTGCCGGCAATGTTCAGGCCGTACTGTGCGTCCAGTTCGCGCACGCAGGTCGGGCTGGTCACGTTGACCTCGGTCAGGTAATCACCGATCACGTCCAGGCCGACGAAGCGCATGCCGCGACGCTTCATCTCCGGCCCGACCTGGGCGGCGATCCAGCGGTCGCGCTCGCTCAGCGGGCGGCCTTCGCCGCGGCCACCGGCGGCGAGGTTGCCGCGGAATTCATCACCCTGCGGGATGCGCGCCAGGCAGTAGTCGACGGGTTCGCCATCGACCAGCAGGATGCGCTTGTCGCCGGCGGTGATGTCGGGAATGAACTTCTGTGCCAGCGCCATCCTGTGGCCGCCGTCGGTCAGGGTTTCCAGGATCACATTCAGGTTCGGATCGCCCTGGCCGCTGCGGAAGATCGAGCGGCCGCCCATGCCATCCAGCGGCTTCAGAACCGCCTGGCCGTGTTCCAGGGCAAAGGCCTTCAGCGCCTTGGCATCGCGGCTGACCAGGGTCGGCGGGCAGCACTGCGGGAACAGCAGGGCGGCAAGCTTCTCGTTGTAGTCGCGCAGGCCCTGCGGGTTGTTGACCACGCAGGCACCGGCAGCGGCGGCCACGTCCAGCACCTGGGTGTCGTAGATGTACTCGGCGTCGACCGGAGGGTCCTTGCGCATCAGCACGATCTGGCCGGGACCGAACTCGGTACGGCTGAACGCACCCAGCTCATACCAGCCGGCCGGGTCGTCGCGCACCTGCAGCGGTGCGGTCTGGGCCACCGCTACGCCACCTTCCAGGGCCAACCCGCCCGGGCGCACGTAGTGCAGGGCATGGCCGCGGCGCTGGGCTTCCAGCAACATGGCGAAGGTGGTGTCCTTGGCGATCTTGATGTGGGCGATGGGGTCCATCACCACGATGACGTTCAACGGCATGGGCGCACCTGTCTGGCAAGGCGTTGATGGTAGCGGCAACGCCGGTCGCGCGCCTCCCCGCCTTACTGCAACGCAGCGTCCGCCCGGCGGTCGCGCACGCATTGCGAAACCCGTCACGTTCAGGAGGGTGCCATGCCCCGCGCCATGGGGCGGCCTTGAAGCGGGCGCGGAAAGTGCGATATAGATACGCTTTCGTAGCGGCCCCCGCCAGAGATCGGGCCGTGCGCTTGGGGATAGGCAATGACTGAAAACACGACTGCGGGCGGGGAACTCGCAGGACTCCGGGTGATGGTCATCGATGATTCGAAGACCATCCGCAGGACTGCGGAAACGCTGCTCAAGCGCGAAGGCTGCGAGGTGGTCACCGCCACCGACGGCTTCGAAGCGCTTGCGAAGATCGCAGACCAGCAGCCGCAGATCATCTTCGTCGACATCATGATGCCGCGCCTGGACGGGTACCAGACCTGTGCGCTGATCAAGGGCAACCAGCTGTTCAAGGCGACCCCGGTCATCATGCTCTCGTCCAAGGATGGCCTGTTCGACAAGGCGCGGGGACGCATCGTCGGCTCGGAGCAGTACCTGACGAAGCCTTTCACGCGTGAAGAACTGCTGGGTGCCATCCGCACATACGTCAACGCCTGACCAGGGGGGAAAGGCACAATGGCTCGTATCGTTCTGATCGAGGATTCACCGACCGACCGCGCGGTGTTCACCCAGTGGCTGCGCCGTGCCGGCCACGAGGTGCTGGAGGCGGACAATGCCGAGGATGGACTGCAGCTGGTCCGCGACCAGGTGCCGCAGTTGGTGCTGATGGACGTGGTACTGCCCGGCATGAGCGGCTTCCAGGCCACCCGCGCGATGGCCCGTGATGCGGCGATCAAGCACATCCCGGTGATCATCGTCAGCACCAAGGCGATGGAAACCGACAAGGCATGGGGCCTGCGCCAGGGCGCGGCCGATTACATCGTCAAGCCGCCGCGCGAGGATGAACTGATCGCGCGGATCAACGAACTGGTGGCCTGATGCGCTCGCCCTTCGACATTCTCGAAGCCTACGAACGGCGCAGCCTGGCCCACGCGGTGCAGCTGCCCGAGCGGCAGTTCGCCCAGGACCTCTGGCGTGGCGTGGGTTACCGCGTCGGCCAGCGCCGGCTGGTGTCCGATTTCCGCGAAGTGGTGGAAATCGTGCCGATGCCGCCGGTGACCCCGGTGCCGTGCGCGCAGCCGTGGCTGCTGGGCGTGGGCAATCTGCGCGGCAACCTGTTCCCGGTGGTCGACCTGAAGTACTTCCTGGAAGGCACGCGTACCGTGCAGCAGGAAGGCCAGCGCGTGCTGATCATGCGCCAGGCCGGCGGCGACGTCGCCCTGACCATCGATGAACTGTTCGGCCAGCGCAGCTTTGAACTGGACCAGCAGATCGCGGCCGGCACGCTGGCCGAAGGGCGCTACGGCCACTTCGTCGATCGCGCCTTCCACGCCGACGGCCACGACTGGGGCGTGTTCTCGCTCTCGCTGCTGTCGCGTACCCCTGAATTCCGGCAAGCCGCGGCCTGAGGCCGGGCATCGCCCCCTGCATTGAAGATCGAGGTTGAACGATGAGTACTGCTTCGGACGCCACCAAGACCGGCAAGCTGCGGCTGGGCGGCAGCAACCTCTGGCTGTTCCTGCTGCTGGCATCGATGATCCTGTTCGGCGTCAACACCGGCGTCGCCACCTGGCAGGGCAGTCGCCTGGCCGATGCCGGTTCCAAGGCGGCCGACCTGCAGGTGCTGTCGCAGCAGCTGGCCAACCAGGGCCGTGACGCGGTGGGCGGCAACGCGCAGGCGTTCACCGCTTTCAAGGCGACCCGCAACGCGATCGAACAGAACGTGTCGACACTGCAGGGGCGCTACGGCAAGGAGCCGGGCGTGTCCGGTGCCATCGCCACCCTGGGCGAGACCTGGGCGCCGCTGGGCAAGCAGGCCGGGCAGCTGGTCGCCAGTGAACCGGCGGTGCTGGCCTTGGCCGGCAATGCCAACAACTTCACCGGTGCGGTGCCGGGCCTGCAGGCCCAGCTGAACGAGCTGGTGCGTGCGATGTCGGCCTCCGGCGCGCCGTCGTCGCAGGTGTACAGCGCCCTGCAGCAGGTGGTGGTGGCCGGCTCCATGGCCCGTCGCGTGACCGAAATGCGCGCCGGTGGCAGCGCCGCAGCGACGTCCGGCGATGCACTGGCACGCGACATCACCGTGTTCTCGCAGGTGCTCGACGGCCTGCGCAACGGCAACGAGGAACTGGGCATCACCGCCGTGCGCGGTGCCGCCGCCGTGGCCGCACTGGAGCAGTCGCAGCAGAAGTGGGAAGCGATGAAGCAGGACGCTGACGCGATCCTGGCCAGCTCGCGCCAGCTGTTCGCGGCGCAGTCCGCCGCCACCGCGCTGGGCCAGGGTTCGGCCCACATGCTGGATGACAGCCGCAAGCTGTTCGACGCGTTCTCCTCGTTCGGCTCGGTGTCTGACACCCGCCTGTTCCCGAACTTCTGGATCGGTGTGGTGTCCGGTGCGCTGTCGCTGATCGCGATCATCGGCTTCGTTTCCACCAACGTGCGCAGCCGCTCGCGCGAGCAGGAACTGCGCTACCAGACCCAGGTGGAATTCAACAGCCGCAACCAGCAGGCGATCATGCGGCTGCTGGACGAAATCTCCTCGCTGGGTGAGGGCGACCTGACGGTGAAGGCCTCGGTGACCGAGGACATGACCGGCGCCATCGCCGACGCAATCAACTACGCCGTCGACGAGCTGCGCCACCTGGTGACCACCATCAACGACACCTCGGCCAAGGTCGCGCTGTCCACCCAGGAAACCCAGGCCACCGCCATGCAGCTGGCAGAGGCGGCGGGCCACCAGGCCAACCAGATCACCTCGGCGTCGGACCGCATCGGCGAAATCGCGGCGAGCATCGAACAGGTGTCGCGCAACTCGGCCGAGTCGGCCGACGTGGCACAACGTTCGGTGGTGATCGCCGCCGAAGGTGCCGGCGTGGTGCGCGAGACCATCCAGGGCATGGACCAGATCCGTGACCAGATCCAGGAAACCTCCAAGCGCATCAAGCGCCTGGGTGAGTCGTCGCAGGAAATCGGCTCGATCGTGGAACTGATCAACGACATTTCCGAACAGACCAACATCCTGGCGTTGAACGCGGCAGTGCAGGCGGCATCGGCCGGTGAAGCGGGTCGCGGTTTCGCGGTCGTGGCCGACGAAGTGCAGCGCCTGGCAGAACGTACCTCCGGCGCGACCCGACGCATCGAGAACCTGGTGCAGGCCATTCAGGCCGATACCAACGAAGCGGTCACCTCGATGGAACAGACCACCGCCGAAGTGGTGTCCGGTGCACGCCTGGCCGAGGACGCCGGCACCGCGCTGACCGAAATCGAGCGCGTCTCCAACGCCCTGAACACCCTCATCAAGAACATCTCCATCGCCGCCCAGCAGCAGTCGGCTGCGGCCTCGGACATCACCCGCACCATGGGCGTGATCCGGCAGATCACCGGCCAGACCTCGCAGGGTGCCGGGCAGACCGCCGAATCGATCGGCCACCTCGCGCAGCTGGCGGCCGACCTGCGTCGTTCGGTCGCCGACTTCAAGCTGCCGGCGTGACGCGGGCAGGGCGGCGAGCAAGGAACCAGTCGATGAAGCATTTCCATTCCCCACGCCAGAACTCGCGCGGCTTCCGCGCGGCGGCGAACGGAGCGCGTCCATGAGCAGTCTGCGCGATGCGATGAGCCACGCAGCGCTGGGCTGGGTCAAGCCCGAGCTGGACGAGACCCTGCGCCAGGTGCGCAACGAAGTCGAGTACTACGCCGAAGACCCGACCGACGCCAGCCGCATGCGCATCTGCGCCGGCTACCTGCACCAGGTGCAGGGCACCCTGCGCATGGTCGAGCTGTACGCCCCGGCGATGGTGGCCGAGGAGCTGGAGCAGCTGGCCAATGCCATCGGCGCCGGTAGCGTGGCTGATCGGGATGAAGCCTGCGCGACCCTGATGCGCGGCAGCGTGCTGCTGCCCGATTACCTGGAGCGCCTGCAGAACGGTCACCGCGACATTCCGATCGTGCTGATGCCGCTGCTCAACGAAATCCGTGCCGCGCGGGGCGAAGAAGGGGTGCATGACAGCGTGCTGCTGGCGTTCGCGCCGGACAGCGTCAGCGCCACCGAGGCCGAGCTGGACCATGCCCGTGGCAGCCTGAGCGGGCGCAACCGCGAGCTGCTGGATACCGTGGGCAGCGCGGTGAAGGAAGAACTGCTGCGTATCAAGGATGCGCTGGACCTGCACCTGCGTACTGGCGGTGCGCCCGAACAGCTGCAGACCCAGGCCAACGAACTTGGCGCCGTGGCCGATACGCTGGGCATGATGGGCCTGGGCGTTGCCCGCGGGGTGGTCGTGCAGCAGCGCGATGCGCTGCGTGGCGTGGTCGAAGGGCGCCAGCAGATCGACGAGAACCTGCTGCTGGATATCGCCGGCGCATTGCTCTACGTGGACGCGTCGCTGGACGACCAGGTCGCCCATCTGGGCGCCGGCGGCAGTGGCGAAGATGACCCCAGCGCGATGGAGAACCGGCGCACGGTGGAGGTGCTGGCACATGAGGCCATCGCCAACTTCGCCGCCGCCCGCGAGCATTTCGTCGCTTTCATTGAAACCAGCTGGAACCATGCCGAGCTGCAGGACGTGCCGCGCCTGCTGGGCGATGTGTCCGGTGCGCTGCGCATGCTCGACCTGAACACCGCCGCCGATTACCTGCGCGGTGTGCAGCAGTACATCGAAGCCGAGCTGATCGGTCGCCAGCGCGTGCCCAGTGGCCGCCAGCTGGACACCCTGGCCGATGCCATGGCCAGCCTGGAGTACTACCTCGAGGCTCTGCGCGACCGCCGCCCGGGCCGCGAGGACATCCTCGACATCACCCGCAGCAGCCTTGAAGCGTTGCGCTATTGGCCGTTGCCGGACCGCAATGCGGTGGCGCCTGTTGCCGCCGCGCCGATTCCGTTCGCATCGCTGCTGGTGGACCGCGAGCCGATCGCGCTGCAGGCCGAGCCGGTAGAGCCGGAGCCCATCGAGATTCCGGTGCAGCCGGCCGCGCCCGCCGCCGGCACGGTGCCGGTGCCGCTGCCGGAATTCACCTTCGATCCGCCACCGGCCGCGCCTGCACCGGAGGTGGTGGACAACCGCCTGATGTTCGGGGCGCTGGGGAGTGTCGCCTCCACACCGCTGTCGCTGCATGACGACGCGGATGCACCGCTGGTCTTCGCCGCGTCCAGCGCGCCTGCGCCCGAGGTACCGCAATGGGATCTCGCACCGTTCCATCCGGACTCCGAGCCGACCGCGAGTGCCGAAGACGAGCGCAGTCCGACCTTCGCCAGCTTCGACCCGGTCAGTTTCGAACGGGCCGAAACCAGCGTGGAACCGGCGCCGCAGTGGACACTGTCGGAGGCAACACCGCCGGCATTGGCCGATGTGGCTGTGATGGATGTCGAGGATGACGTCGACGCGTCGGTGCCCTTCGACACCGCTGACGTTGCTGCGCCCGTGTTCGACCCGGTGGCTGCCGAGCACGATGTGGTCGCCGCTGGTGACGACGTGGTGTTCCGTTTCGACGCCGATGCGCTGGAC
Source organism: Stenotrophomonas sp. 71799_Sma (assembly GCF_056482505.1). NCBI lineage: Bacteria > Pseudomonadati > Pseudomonadota > Gammaproteobacteria > Lysobacterales > Lysobacteraceae > Stenotrophomonas > Stenotrophomonas sp. 71799_Sma. The sequence continues at coordinate 3,675,627 of NZ_CM151202.1, read as the reverse complement.
AATGCCGACGACGTGCTGTCGCTGCACGCGATGGAGACGCTGTCGCTGGACGACGATGCCGGATTGCACCCGGCGCTGGAGATCGTCGATCCCGCTGCACCCGTGCGGGTGGACGAAAGCCCTGTCGTTGCCGAAGCGGACGCGGTTCCGGCGGATGTGCAGGAGGACGTGCCCGCGCCGATGGCCGAGGTGCTGACGCCGGTCTCCGATTCACCGGCACCGGCACCGGCGGTGTCGGTGATTGATATCGACACCATCGCGCCCATCGACTTCAGCGAAGCCGACGCGCAGTTCTTCGCCGAGCTGAGCGCCGCGGCGGCCGACTTCAATCCGCAGGCCATGGCGGCTCCGCCCGTTGCGGACATCCCGGTCGTGGCCGGGACCGAGGCCGGCTTCGAGGCCGGCTTCGACGACGATGCCGAGAACATCGACGAGGATATCCGCGAGGTGTTCCTGGAAGAGTTCGACGACGAGCTGGCCAACCTGGGCACGCTGCTGCCGGCATGGCGCATGCAGCTGGACAACATGGATCGGCTGCGGCCGATCCGCCGCATCTTCCACACCCTCAAGGGCAGTGGCCGCCTGGTGGGTGCACGCACCCTGGGTGAGTTCGCCTGGAAGATCGAAGGCATGCTCAATCGCGTGCTCGATGGCAGTCGCCCGGCGACTCCGGCGGTGCTGGCGATGGTCGACAACGCCCATGCCGCGTTGCCGCAGCTGAACGCCGCGCTGCGCCATGGCCAGCGCATCAGCGTGGACCTGCAGGCGATGCAGGCCATTGCCGATCGGGTCGGTGCCGGCGAGGAGACCTTCTACGTGCCGTTGCCGGCTGCGGCCGCACCGGCAGCGACACTGGCCGAGTCCGAAGGCGAAGACGAAATCAGCCGCCTGCTGGAAGCCGAGGCCGCTGCGTCGGCGCAGGCCGATGCCACGGCGGTGGCGGAAGACGCCGGTACCCCGGCCAACATCGACAGCGTACTGCGCGAGATCCTTGAGGCCGAGGTCGAAGTCCACCAGGCGACCCTGCAGGAATGGCTGCGCTCGGCGCAGCAGGCACCGCAGCCGGTCAGCGACGCACTGCTGCGTGCGGTGCACACCATGAACGGCGCCTTCGCGATGACCGAAGTGCCGGAAATCACGGCGGTCACCGGCGGTGCCGAGTCCTACATCAAGCGCGCCCTGGCCGCCGACGTGGTGCCTGGCGACGAGGGCGTAGCCGCACTGGATGCGACCGCGCAGGCGATCACCGCGACCATGGAGGCGCTGCAGGCCGAACAGCCGCGGATTGTTCCGCAGGGCGCGCTGGTGCAGCGGCTGCAGGCATTGGCCGGCGAGCTGCCGGAAGCGCGCTGGCCGCTGTTCGCGCTGGAAGACGAGGACGAAGAGGGCGTCGAGCTGGCGCCTGATGCCGAGCAGGCATCCGCGGCCGAAGCGCCGCTGGCCGGGCTGGACACGCTGGACGAAACCAGCATGCCGTCCGCTTTCAATGCGGCGACCGATCTCATTGCCGAGCCGCAGTCGCATGCCGAAGATGCGCTGGAACCGGTTCCAGCTGCAACCGGGCTGGAGGCGCTGGACGTCGCAGCCGACAGCGGCCTGGACGTGGGTGAGCTGACCGCCAGCGACGATCTTTCGCGTTACTTCGACGCCGGCTGGCCGTCGGTGCCGGGCGAAGGTGAACCTGCCGCGGACGACACCGGCGCGATTGAATCGATCCAGCCGATTGAAAGTGCGCCTGATGTCGCCCAGGACGAATCAGATGCCGTGCCGGCGATCGCGACGGTCGACGACGCTGACCTGACCATGGCGGACGATCTGTCGCCGTACCTCGACGCCAGTGCGCTGCCGGTGGATGACCGCGACGCGGAAGAGTTGCCGGTGTCTGCGGAAGTTGACGCGATCGACCTGAATACGCCGTTGCCGTTTGATTCGGACAGTGACGATGACAACGTCATTGACGACGCTGCTGCACTGCCACTCGACAGCGAGCTGTCGAGCCTGCAGGATGAAATGGCTGTGCCGGGTTTTGCAGAACCGGTCACGCTGGCAGCCGCGCTCGAGGCCGGCCTGCACGTGATCGAGGAGGAGCAGACCCTGGACGACGACGGGCAATGGCCCGTGATCGGCCTCCAGGCCAGCGAACTCGCGCCGGGTGAGGCAGATGCCTTTGCCGAGGATGCGGACGTCGGCGGGGAGGCGGCGGTCGGTGAAGGAGAGAGCGCCGATCAGCCGTCCCCGGCGACGGTGATTGAGGAGATCACCGCAGAGGCGCCGCAGGGCGGCACTGCTGCGGTGCGCTTCTTCGAAATGGAAGACGCACCGGGCCAGGGCACGGTCGATACCGATGCACAGGTTGCAGCGACCGACATCGTGCCGCGTGCGCCGCACCACGAGCAGGCACCTGTTGCGGCGGATGCCGAAGACGGCGCCGATGCACTCGACTTCAGCGTGTACGACCGCGAGCTGGTCGATATCTTTGTCGAGGAAGGCAAGGACCTGCTCGACCACTGCGATGGCCTGATCAGCGAACTGCGCGATGCACCGCAGGACCGCGAGGTGCTGGCCGGCCTGCAGCGTGATCTGCACACCCTGAAGGGTGGCGCACGCATGGCTGGCATCAATGCCATCGGCGACCTTGGCCACAGCATCGAATCGCTGCTGGAGGCGGTGGCCGCTGGCCGTACCGAGATCGAACGTCGCGACGTGCAGCTGCTGGAGCGTGGCTTTGACCGCCTGCACCAGCTGCTCACCCGCACCGGCGCGCACCGCGTGGTGGAGCCGGCGCAGGATCTGGTCGAAGCCTTCGAGGTCCGCACCACCATCGATATCGCCGCAGCCGCTGCGGCCGCGCGTGCGGCCAGCGAGATCGAGACCGTGCCCGCACAGGCCGCGGGCCCACTGGCGGCCCCGATCGAAGCGCCGCTGTCGGCTCCGCTTCCGGCCGAGGGCGTGGTCGATGAAGATCCGCTGGCGCGTCCGCAGCAGGAGCAGGTGCGCGTGCGTGCCGACCTGCTCGACCGCCTGGTCAACCATGCCGGTGAAGTGGCGATCTACCGCTCGCGGCTTGAACAGCAGCTGGGTGCCTTCCGTGGTGCCATGGGCGAACTGGAGCGCACCAATGCGCGACTGCGCGACCAGCTGCGGCGACTCGACCTGGAAACCGAGGCGCAGATCGTCGCCCGCTACCAGCGCGAGCAGGACCAGGCCGACCAGAAGTTCGATCCGCTGGAGCTGGACCGCTTCTCCACCCTGCAGCAGCTCAGCCGTGCGCTGAACGAGTCGGCGGCCGACCTGGGGGGCCTGCAGGGCGTGCTGGACGATCTGTCGCGCCAGTACGATTCGCTGCTGCAGCAGCAGTCGCGCGTCAGCTCCGAGCTGCAGGATGGCCTGATGCGCGCGCGCATGGTGCCGTTCGATGGCCTGGTGCCGCGCCTGCGCCGCGTGGTCCGCCAGTCCGGCATGGATACCGGCAAGCAGGTCCACCTGACCCTGGAAGGAACCCACGGCGAACTGGACCGCAACGTCCTCGACCGCATGGTCGCGCCGCTGGAACACATGCTGCGCAACTCCGTGGCCCATGGCCTGGAAGCGCCGGAACAGCGCCGCGCCGCCGGCAAGCCGGAGGAGGGCGAGATCGCCATCCGCCTGCACCGCGAAGGTTCGGAAATCGTGCTGGAAGTGGCCGATGACGGTGCTGGCCTGGACCGCGAGGCGATCCGCCGCCGCGCCATCGACCGTGGCCTGCTGGCCGCCGATGCGCAGCCGAACGAGCAGGAGCTGGACAACCTGATCTTCGCGTCCGGCTTCACCACCGCCGACCAGGTCAGCCAGCTGGCCGGTCGTGGCGTGGGCATGGACGTGGTGCGCAACGAAGTGCGCCAGCTCGGTGGCTCGGTCGACATCCAGTCGGTGCGGGGCCAGGGCGTACGCTTCACCCTGCGCCTGCCGCAGACGCTGGCCGTCACCCAGGCGGTGTTCGTGCAGATCGGCGAAACCACCTTCGCGGTGCCGGTGGCCTCGGTCAGTGGTATCGGCCGCCTGTCGCGCGAGCGTTTCGAAGCCGCCGACAGCAGCTACCGTTACAGCGGCGAAGACTATCCGCTGTACGACCTCGGCAGCCTGGTCGGGCAGGCCCCGGCGCGTGCCGATGGCCAGGACCAGGTGCCGCTGCTGCTGGTCCGTGCCGGTGATCTGCGTGCCGCCGTGGCGATCGACCAGGTGCTGGGCAATCGCGAAATCGTGGTCAAGCCGGTCGGCCTGCAGATCGCGTCGGTGCCGGGCATCTACGGTGCCACCATCACCGGCGATGGCCGCGTGGTGGTGATCCTGGACGTGGCGCCGCTGGTGCGCCGCTTCCTCGCCAACCCGACGCTGCCTGTGCTGGCCAACGCACCGCGCCAGGAGCGCCAGGTGCCGCTGGTGATGGTGGTCGACGACTCGCTGACCATGCGCAAGGTCACCGGCCGCATCCTCGAACGCCACAACTTCGAGGTCAGCGTCGCCCGCGACGGCGTGGAAGCGCTGGAACGCCTGGAAGAGCGCGTGCCGGACCTGATGCTGCTGGATATCGAGATGCCGCGCATGGATGGCTACGAGCTCGCCACCGCGATGCGTGCCGACCCGCGCTACAGGGACGTGCCGATCGTGATGATCACTTCGCGCAGCGGTGACAAGCACCGCCAGCGCGCCTTCGAGATCGGTGTCCAGCGTTACCTGGGCAAGCCGTACCAGGAACTGGACCTGATGCGTAACGTGTACGACCTGCTGGGGATCGCCCGTGTCCGTGAGTGAAACCCAAGCGGCTCCGGCCGTGGCCCTGCTGGCCCGTCCCGGCGCGGCGCGTGAGCGCCTGCGTGAGGCGTTGTCGCACGCCGATGTGCAGCTGGTGCTGGAAGATGATCCCAACACGCTGGAGGCGCGGGTCCTGCAGGAGGCGCGCCCACAGTTCGTGGTGATCGCGCTGGAAGCCGCCATCGAGGACGCCTTGGAGCGCCTGGAAGCGGTGCTGTCCGCACCGGGTCTGACCCTGGTCTTCGACGAGGCCGAACTGGCTGCACGTCGTGATGGCTGGGAGGCTCAGCGCTGGGGCCGTCATCTGTCCGCCAAGCTGCATGGCCACCAGCAGGTGTTGCCGCCGGGGGCCGAAGAAGAACCCAGCCTGCAGCTGGAGCCGGGCCACCCGGCACCGGCACCGGCGCCGCAGGAAGAAGCGCTGCAGCCGCACCTGGAGCAGGCATTGAGCTGGGCCGACGAGGTCCCCGCTGACACTCTGTACTTGCCGCCTGTACAGCTGCACGAACCGATCGCGCTGGAACAGGCGCTGGCCGCGCTGCAGCCGGTGGTGCCTGAGCCGCTGCAGGCCTCCGCACTGCCGTCGCTGGCAGAGACCGCGTCCGCAGTACCGCCGCTACCGCCGGTCTCCTTCGACCACACCGCCTGGTCGCTGGTCGAGGACGAGGCCGATGCCTCGGCAACCGCTCCGCACCACGCTGCGGTGGAGGCTCCGCTGCCTTCCTTCGATACCGGTCATCTGAGCCTGGTCGATCTGGATGCCGCAGCGCCCGTGGGCGCACGCGCCGGATCGCTGCTGGTGCTGGCCGGCATCGGTGGCCCGGATGCGCTGCGTCGCCTGCTCGGCGCGCTGCCGCCTTCGCTGAGCGTGCCGGTCCTGGTGCACATGCGCCTGGATGGCGGGCGCTACGGCAACCTGGTCAAGCAGATGGCACGCGTGTCGCCGTTGCCGGTGCAGCTGGCTGAAGCCGGCCAGCGTGCAACTCCGGGTGAAGTGCACGTGCTGGCCGATGACATCGGCGTGCAGGCAGCCAGTGACGGCCTGCATTTCGTCAGCGACGCGCAGGGCATTGCGATGGCCGCGCTGCCAGCTGACCACACCGCGCTGGTCCTGCTCAGCGGCGCTGACCTTGCGCATGTTGGTCCGGCGCTGGATCTGGCCGCCGCCGGTGCATGGGTGGCCGGGCAGGTGGGCGAGGGCTGCTACGACCCGGCTGCAGCCACGGCGGTGGTTGCTGCCGGCATGGTGGCCGGTGAACCGCAGGAACTGGCGCAGGCGATTGCCGCGCGCTGGGGTGAGCAGGACGACAACGGAGAAGCACCATGAGCTATGCCAGCAATGACGAAATCCGTGGCGTCCTGATCCAGGCCGGCAACGCGCGCGTGCTGCTGCCCAATGCCACCGTGGCCGAAATGATGTCGCGCGTGCCGGTGCAGCCGGTCTCCGATGCGCCGCGCTGGCTCGTCGGCAAGATCGGCTGGCATGGCTGGCAGGTGCCGCTGGTGTCGTTCGCACGTCTTTCGGGACTGGGCGAAGAAGCCGTGAGCGGCCATAACAAGGTGGTGGTACTGAAGGCCCTCAGCGGCAACGCGCAGCGTCCGTACTACGCGCTGCTGACGCAGAACTTCCCGCAGCTGATTTCGGTGCCGCGCGACGGGCTGCTGGCTGATGCCTCGGAAGAAACCCTGCCGGACATTGTGCACATGCGTGTGCTGCTGGGTGAGCAGAGCGCGCTGCTGCCGAACCTGGACGCGCTGGAAGCCGCCCTGGATTCGCTGGCGGCCTGACCGGACATCCGCCGGGCATTTTGAATTCCTGGTAGTGCCGGCCGCTGGCCGGCATCCACGGAATCATGCGGTTGCCGGCCAGCGGCCGGCACTACCAGGAATCGGGCCTTACCCCAAATCCCCCAACCGCGCCTGCAGTGCTGCAATCGCGGCCAGGCCGGCCGTTTCCGTGCGCAGGATGCGCGGGCCCAGCTGCAGGCCCTGGAATCCTGCCGCCGCCAACTGATCCCGGTCGCGCGGCGACCAGCCACCTTCCGGGCCGATCGCGATCACGATGCCGCCTGCCGGAGCGGCCGCCAGCGTCGACAAGCGATGTGTGCCCAGCGGGTCCAGGGTCAGCCGCAGCGTATCGGGCGGCAGCGCCGCTGCCGCCTGCGCCAGCGACAGCGGGGATCCCACCTGCGGAATGCGCGCGCGCCCGGACTGGCCGCAGGCTGAGGTCACCACGTTGTTCCAGTGCGCCACGCGCTTCTCCGCGCGTGCTGCATCGAGCTTCACCTCGGTGCGCTCGGCGTTGACCGGAATGATCGCCGCCACGCCCAGTTCGGTGGCCTTCTGCAGGATCAGGTCCATCTTCTCGCCACGGGCGATGCCCTGCAGCAGGGTGATCGCCAGCGGCGATTCGTTGTCGATGGCCTGCACCGCGTCGATGCGCACCTGAACCTCGCGCTTGCCGGCCACGGTCAGCGTGGCGCTGTAGTCATGGCCGTCGCCGTTGAACAGCACGCAGGTGTCTCCCTCGCGCAGGCGCATCACCCGTACCAGGTGGTTGGCGGTCTCTTCCGGCAGGGTCACGGTCTGGCCGCTGTGCAGCGCCAGGTCGATGGGGCAGCGGGTCACGCGCATGCAATCGCCTCGTCAATCGCCGCCAGCGTGGTATGTGCCAGCAGCTCCAGTTGTTCGTCATCCACGCAATAGGGTGGCATCCAGTACAGCACGTCGCCCAGCGGACGCAGTACCACACCGCGCTTCAGCGCGGCCTTGTAGGCGTGCAGGCCCAGCCGCATGGCCGGGTCGAACGGTGTGCGCTTGTTGCCATCGCGCGACAGCTCGAACGCCACCACCATGCCGGCCTGGCGCACGTCGGCCACGTGCGGATGGTCGCTGAACGGTGCGGCCAGCGTGCCCATCACCGAGGCGATGCCGCGGTTGCGCGCGATCACATCGTCGTCGCGGAAGATGTCCAGCGTCGCCAGCGCGGCCGCGCAGGCCAGCGGGTTGCCGGTGTAGCTGTGTGAATGCAGGAAGGCGCGCTCGCGCGAGTCGTCGAGGAACGCGTCGTACAGGGCCTGCGTGGCCAGTACCGCGGCAAGCGGCAGGAAGCCGCCGGTCAGGCCTTTCGAGAGGCACATCAGGTCCGGCATCACCCCGGCCTGCTCGCAGGCGAACAGGGTGCCGGTGCGGCCGAAACCGGTGGCGATCTCGTCGGCGATCATGAATGCACCGTGCGCATCGCACAGTTCGCGCACGCGCTGCAGGTACACCGGGTCGTGCATGCGCATGCCGCCGGCGCACTGCAGGCGCGGTTCCAGGATCACCGCGCAGATCTCGCCCGGGTGCTGGTCGAACAGCGTGGCCAGTCCATCCGCGGCCTGCCGCGCGCGATCTGCCGCACTCTGGCCCGGCTCGGCCAGGTAAGCGTCGGGCGAGGGCGCGAACAGGCCTTCGGCCAGCAGCGGTGCATAGACACGGCGGTACAGGGGGATGTCGCCCAGCGCGAGCGCGCCCAGGGTCTCGCCGTGGTAGCCGTTCTCCAGTGCGATGAACCGCGTGCGCCGCGGCTCGCCACGGTTCTGGAAATACTGGAAGGCCATCTTCAGCGCCACTTCCACGCCGGCGGAGCCGTTGTCAGCGTAGAACACCTTGGCCAGCGGTTCGCGGCCGGGCTGCCGCGGGGCCAGCGCCAGCAGGCGTTCGGCCAGGGTGATGGCTGGCTCATGACCGAAGCCGGCCAGCATCACCTGTTCCAGCTGCGTGGCCTGGGCGGCGATGGCACCACCGATGCGCGGTTCGGCATGACCGAACAGGTTGGTCCACCAGCTGCTGACCGCATCCAGATAGCGATTGCCGTCGTGGTCGATCAGCCAGGCACCTTCGCCGCGGGCGATCGGCACCAGCGGCAGGGTGTGCGGATGCTCGCGCATCTGCGTGCAGGGGTGCCACAGCACCTGCAGGTCGCGCTGCCGCCAATGGCGGGCCAGCGGGGAGGGGGTTGGGTCTGCTAGCATTTCGGGCTCATGAACATGTTGCTGCCTGCACATTCTATCGGCCCCGGCGCAGGCGCCGGCCGCCGCGGAGATTCCGCATGAACGATGACCGTGCCGGCCGTCGCTTGCCGATCATCCATCGGATCACCGATGAGGAGAACGGTCCCTTCCAGCGCCAGCACCTGGACCTGGAGTTCTCCAACGGCGAACGCCGCCGCTTCGAGCGGCTGGTCAGCCGGGGGCATGGCGCGGTGGTGGTGGTGCCGATGCTCGACGACGAAACCGTGCTGCTGGTACGTGAATACGCCGCCGGCATGCACCGCTACGAACTGGGCCTGGTCAAGGGCCGGATCGATGCCGGCGAGACCCCCGAGCAGGCCGCCGACCGCGAACTGAAGGAAGAGGCCGGTTACGGCGCGCGCCGGGTGGATGTGCTGCGCGCGATGACCCTGGCCCCGACCTACATGAGCCACCAGTCGTGGCTGGTGGTGGCGCGCGACCTGTACCCGGAAAAGCTGGCCGGCGACGAGCCGGAAGAGCTGGAAGTCGTCCCGTGGAAGCTGGCCGAGTTGGACCAGCTGATGCTGCGCGAGGACTTCTCCGAGGGACGCTCGCTGGCGGCGCTGTTCATTGCCCGCCAGTGGCTGCAGGGATTGCGATGATCAAACTGACCACGGACCTGCGCGAGACCGCCATCGCCATTGCCCAGGAAGCCGGACAGGCCATCATGCAGGTCTATGCCGATGGCTTCGACGTGCAGCTCAAGGACGACAACAGCCCGGTCACCGCCGCCGACCTGGCCGCCAACCAGGTCATCGAACAGGGCCTGCAGCAGCTGACCCCGGATCTGCCGATCCTGTCCGAGGAATCGGCGCAGGTACCCTGGGAGCAGCGCCGCCACTGGGGCGCCTACTGGCTGGTCGATCCGCTCGATGGCACCCGTGAGTTCGTCAAGCGCAACGGCGAGTTCAGCGTCAACATCGCATTGATCTACCAGGGCGCGCCGGCCTTCGGCGTGGTGCTGGCGCCGGTCACCGGCATCGTCTGGCATGCCATGCGTGGTGAGCTGGCATACCGTCGCCAGGGCCTGCACGACACCGTGCTGCGCACCCGCACGCCGGCCACCGCACCGCTGCGGGTTGCCGCCAGCCGCTCGCACCGCTCACCGGAAACCGAGGCGCTGCTGGCGAGGATGGGGCGCATCGAGACCATCGCGCAGGGCTCGTCGCTGAAATTCTGCCGGATCGCCGAAGGTGGCCTGGATGTCTATCCGCGTCTGGGCCCGACCTCCGAATGGGATACCGCCGCCGGCCAGTGCGTACTGCACGCCGCCGGCGGTGCGGTACTGTCGGCAGCGACCGGCAAGCCGTTCCGCTACAACCGCCGCGAGACCCTGTTGAACGGCGATTTCATTGCCCTTGGTGACACCAGCCTGCCGTGGCGCGACTGGTTGTCCGACTGACCCTGGAGGCCGCATGAGCGCGCATGACACCCCCATCGCCGGCAGTGCAGCCAGCAATGAACTGGAACGCCTGCTGGCGATCATGGCGCGCCTGCGCGATCCGCAGGGCGGCTGCCCCTGGGACCTGGAACAGAACTTCGCGACCATCGCGCCGTACACCATTGAGGAAGCCTACGAGGTGGCCGATGCCATCGATCGGGGCGACCTCGATGATCTCTGCGATGAGCTGGGCGACCTGCTGCTGCAGGTGGTGTTCCATGCGCGCATGGCCGAGGAGCAGGGTGCCTTCGCCTTCGCCGAGGTCGCGCGCGCGATCAGCGACAAGATGCAGCGCCGCCACCCGCACGTGTTCGCCGATGTCAGCGTCGATGACGCCGACGGGGTGATGCGTAACTGGGATGCGATCAAGCGCGCCGAGCGAGTCGCCAAAGGAGAGCAGGACACTTCCGCGCTGGCCGGCATCTCGCGTGGCCTGCCCGAATGGCAGCGAGCGGTGAAGCTGCAGTCGCGCGCGGCCAAGGTCGGTTTCGACTGGCCGGGCCCGTTGCCGGTGCTGGACAAGGCGGCGGAGGAACTGCAGGAGTTGCGCGAGGAGTTCGAGCGTGGCGACATCGCCGGCAACAAGGCGCGCCTGCAGGAAGAGCTGGGCGACCTGCTGTTCGTCTGCGCCAACCTGGCGCGCCACGCCGATATCGATCTGGGTGCGGCGCTGCGCGGGGCCAACCACAAGTTCGAACGCCGCTTCCGTGCGATGGAAGCGCAGGCTGACGCCCAGGGTGGAGCGCTGGCGTCGATGGACCTGGATGCGCAGGAAGCACTGTGGCAGCACGCCAAGGCGGCGGAGAAGGCGTGAAGACGCTCGCGCTGTTCCTGCTGACCGCGCTGGCCGAAATTGTCGGCTGCTACCTGCCGTGGTTGTGGCTGCGCAAGGGTGGCAGCGTGTGGCTGCTGCTGCCGGCTGCCGCCAGCCTGGCCCTGTTCGCCTGGCTGCTGACCCTGCACCCGACCGCCAGTGGCCGGGTCTATGCGGCCTACGGTGGTGTCTACATCGGCACCGCGCTGTTCTGGCTGTGGCTGGTCGATGGCATCCGCCCCAGCCGCTGGGACCTGTTCGGCGCAGCCCTGTGCCTGGCCGGCATGGCGGTGATCATGTTCGGGCCGCGCACGCCCCCGGTGTAGCGTCGAGCCATGTTCGGCCGCTTCGGCTTTTGTAGCGTCGAGCCATGCTCGACCGCTTCGGCTTTTGTAGCGTCGAGCCATGCTCGACCGCTTCGGCTTTTGTAGCGTCGAGCCATGCTCGACCGCTTCGGCTTTTGTAGCGTCGAGCCATGCTCGACCGCTTCGGCTTTTGTAGCGTCGAGCCATGCTCGACGGCTTCCGCTCTTATGTAGAGTCGAGCCATGCTCGACTGCAACTGGGAGGGCCAGTCGAGCATGGCTCGACGCTACAAAGGCAGCGCCACCGGCTCATGCACTGCCTTGTCAGAATCGGCCACGCCGTCCAGGCCGCTTTCCCTCCCAGGAAGGCGCATGATGGCGGTGACCACGGCCCCCGGAGCACGCATATGTCCCGCTTCGCCAGCTTCCGCGAGTTCTATCCGTTCTATCTCAGCGAGCACCGCCACCCGGTATCGCGCCGGCTGCACTTCGTCGGCAGCTGCGGCGTGCTGCTGCTGGTCGTTGCAGCGATCCTGCGCGGGCAGCCGGTGCTGTTGCTGGCCGCCCTGTTCTGCGGTTACAGCTTCGCCTGGGTCGGCCATTTCTTCTTCGAGAAGAACCGCCCGGCCACCTTCCAGCACCCGCTGTACTCGTTCATGGGCGACTGGGTGATGTTCGCCGACATCCTGCGCGGGCGCGTGCCTTGGTAGCTCCGCTGTGAATGTGGCCTTCACGCGCTATGCTGGGGCCTGGACGTCATAGATAAGGAAAGCAAGATGTTCCCGACCATGTTCTTTACCGTGGTACTGGCCTTCGTGGCCGTGGTCATCCTGTTCAAGGCAGTACGGATGGTGCCCCAGGGCTACGAGTGGACCGTCGAGCGCTTCGGGCGCTACACGCACACCATGACCCCCGGCCTGCATTTCCTGATCCCGATCGTGTACGGGGTGGGGCGCAAGGTGAACATGATGGAGCAGGTGCTGGACGTGCCCAGCCAGGAAGTGATCACCAAGGACAACGCCGCCGTGCGCGTGGACGGCGTGGTGTTCTTCCAGGTACTGGATGCCGCCAAGGCCGCCTATGAGGTGGCCAACCTGGAAGTGGCGATGATCGCCCTGGTGCAGACCAACATCCGTACCGTGATCGGTTCGATGGATCTGGATGAATCGCTCAGCCAGCGCGAGGTGATCAATGCCCAGCTGCTGAGCGTGGTCGACCATGCCACCAATCCCTGGGGCGTGAAGGTCAACCGCATCGAGATCCGCGACATCCAGCCGCCGCGCGATCTGCTGGATGCGATGGCGCGGCAGATGAAGGCCGAGCGCGAAAAGCGCGCGCAGATCCTCGAGGCAGAGGGTTCACGGCAGTCGGAGATCCTGCGCGCCGATGGCGAGAAGCAGGCCACCGTGCTGGAAGCCGAAGGCCGCCGCGAAGCCGCGTTCCGCGATGCCGAGGCGCGCGAGCGCCTGGCCGAGGCCGAAGCGATGGCGACCAAGGTGGTGTCGGCGGCGATTGCCGAGGGTGACGTGCAGGCGATCAACTACTTTGTCGCCCAGAAGTACGTGGAAGCGTTCAAGGAGCTGGCCAGTTCGCCGAACCAGAAGCTGGTGCTGATGCCGATGGAGGCCAGTGGCGTGATCGGTTCGATCGCGGGCGTGGCCGAACTGGCGAAGCAGGCGCTGGCCAGCCAGGACAACAAGGCCGCCGGCAAGCGGCCGCCGCCGCTCGGAGGCTGACATGCGCTGGGAAGTCGTCGGTTGGGGCGCGCTGGCGCTGCTGCTGTTCGCTGCCGAAGCGCTGGCGCCGGGTGCGTTCATGCTGTGGATCGGCATTGGCGCGGCGGCAGTGTTCGTACTGGTTGCGGTGTTCAGCGACATTCCACTGTTGTGGCAGGTGATCGCCTTCGTCCTGCTGAGTGTGGTCTCGATCCAGTGCTACCGGCGCTGGGGGAGGCCGCGGGCACGGCCCAGCGATGCGCCGTTGCTCAACCGCCGTGCCGAGCAGCTGGTCGGCCGGGAGGTGGTACTGCAGCAGGCCATCGTCGGTGGCCAGGGACGGGTCAGCATTGACGATGCGTCCTGGCAGGTGAGTGGACCGGATCTGCAGGCCGGCAGCCTGGTACGGGTGGTGGCGGTGCAGGGCAGCACGCTGCTGGTCGAAGCGGTGGCCTAGGGGTTCCCAGCCAACGGCGGAGCCCCTCGTGGGTGGTCGCGGAAGGTGGTTCATGTGTCTGGGTCGGGCGGGTTGGGTTCGCGGGACACGCCGTAGACCCCGCTCCGCGGTCCGGCCCAGCCGCTGGCGGCTGCGCGTTCGGTCGCTTGCGAAGCAGTGCTTCGCAAGCAAAGCGCCCTCACCCATGGGGGCTCGATGGCGCCATCCATGGCGCCAACGGTCCCGCGAACCCAACCCGCCCGGCCCCCGACAGTTTCCGTGCGCGTCCAGCCCACGGAAAAAGAAGAAGAGCAAAGAGCAAAAGCACTCGCTCCGACCCGCCCAGGCCGAGTCAATCCAGAGCCGATGAACTCAGGCTTTGCGCTCCAGCTGTAGAAAGCGGCGCCGGCCGCAGGCCGGCCAAACACCCCGCTGCGCTGCGGCGCGACCTGCGGGCGACCGATCTGGGATAATGGGGATTCTTGTTTCCTCTGCTGCCGGACCCGGTCATGACCCAGAAGACGCTGCTCAACGATACCCACCGCGCCCTTGGCGCCAAGATGGTCGATTTCGGGGGTTGGGACATGCCCATCCACTACGGCTCGCAGCTCGACGAGCACCACCTCGTTCGTCGCGAGTCGGGTGTGTTCGACGTCAGCCACATGACTGTGGTCGACCTGCGCGGTGATCAGGTCAAGCCGTTCCTGCGCCGCCTGCTGGCCAACTCGGTCGACAAGCTGAAGGTGACCGGCAAGGCGCTGTACTCGTGCATGCTGAATCCGCGCGGCGGCGTCATCGACGACCTGATCGTCTACTACCTGGGCGACGATTTCTTCCGCATGGTGGTCAATGCCTCCACCCGCGAGAAGGACCTGGCTTGGCTGCGCGAGCAGGCTGCACCGTTCGGCGTCACCGTCGAGCAGCGCCCGGACCTGGCCATCCTCGCCGTGCAGGGCCCGCAGGCGCGCGAGATCGTCATCGGCCTGGCCCGCGAAAGCGATCGCGCAGCGCTGGCCAAGCTGGGCCGTTTCGCCGCCCTGCAGGTGCAGTCCGATGACGGCGTCGAACTGTTTGTCGCCCGTACCGGTTACACCGGCGAAGACGGCTTCGAAATCCTGCTGCCGCAGGATGCCGTGGTCGCGTTCTGGAACCGCCTGCTGGCGGCGGGCGTGAAGCCGGCGGGCCTCGGCGCACGCGACACGCTGCGCCTGGAAGCCGGCATGAACCTGTACGGCCAGGACATGGACGAAGAGATCAGCCCGTACGAAGCGGCGCTGGCCTGGACCGTGTCGCTGGACGAAGGCCGCGACTTCATCGGCCGCGAGGTGCTGGAAGCGCAGAAGGCTGCCGGCACCGCCCGCCAGATGATCGGTCTGGTGATGGACGAGAAGGGCGTGCTGCGCCATGGTCAGGCGGTGACCACCGCCGGCGGCCAGGGCGAGATCCTGTCCGGCACCTTCTCGCCGACCCTGGCCAAGGGCATCGCCTTCGCCCGTGTACCGGCCGGTGAACTCGGCGAGGTCACCGTCGACATCCGTGGCCGGCAGGTGCCGGTGCGCGTGGTCAAGTTCCCGTTCGTGCGCGAAGGCCAGGCCCAGCCCGGCGTGCTCGCCGACGCCTGATCCGAAACTGCCGATCGTCACTGACAGCAGTGGCGGCCGGTTGGTTACACTAGCCCCGTTTTTTCCACCCCTGCATATCTCTGGAGCAGTCCCATGAGCGAGATCCCCGGCGACCTCAAGTTCCTCAAGTCCCATGAGTGGGCCCGTGTCGAAGGCAATGGCCGTGTCACCGTCGGTATTTCCGACCACGCCCAGGGCCTGCTGGGTGACCTGGTCTACGTCGAACTGCCGGAAGTCGGCGCCGACGCAAAGGCTGGCGAGCAGATCGCCGTTGTCGAGTCGGTGAAGGCCGCCTCGGACGTCTACAGCCCGATCAGCGGCAAGGTCGTCGAGGTCAACTCGGCGCTGTCCGACAAGCCGGAAACCATCAATGAAGATGCCTACGGCGAAGGCTGGATGTTCGTGGTCGAACTGACCAACGCTGAAGAGGTCAACGAACTGCTGGATCCGGACGCGTATGCCGAAGCCCTGGAAAACGACGACCACTGAGTCGTCACTTCCGGGTTCTGGAACGGCCACCTTCGGGTGGCCGTTTTTGTTTTGGCGAGTGCGTCGGACTCATGACGGCGGGTTCGCTCTGCACCCTCGGCGTGGCATCAGCCGACAGACGAACGGTGCCGATCAGCGTGCGCAGTTTTGCGCAAATCCGCGTTTCCGCCCCGCGCCGAAGCGATCGAATGTGAAAACTTTTCGCCCCCCGTTGCGGCCCCGTTGTGCTGGCGTCGGCGACGGTGCGGGTGACCATCGGCGATGCACGTGCGCTGTTGTCCGGAACATGTGCCTATCTGCGCAGAGTGCTTATTTCAAGTGCTTTTTGTTCAGAGAGCGCATCGACTTCGTCGTATGCGGCGCGCGTGCGCGCCGCTTCAATGGTCGTTGCAGGGCGCGCACGGCGGTGGCGAGGGCGGCGTCCGGGATGGCGCGGATGTGAAAATTTTTCGCGGGGGTTGTTGACAGTAAAAAAAACCGTGATTAGGTTTCGCCTCAGCAGACCTTGCCTGCCCAACCGAGTGCGCAGAATCAATCGTCCGATGCGAAGCAGCCCCTTCAAGACCACCGCGACCCTGATGACGGTGGACATGGCCCCGCTTCCCCCGGAGAAATGCAAGGCAACTCCCGTTCCGATGTCCGCTCCGCCGATCGAGGCGGGCATTGCCGCATCCGTAACGGCGCGCCTGACGCGCCGGCGGTCCCCGCACGCAGCATCCGCGGGTTTGATCCACCTGGGCGTTTCAACTCCCTATCACTGACGAGGAGCCATCCCATGGCAACCAAGAAAGCTGCGAAGAAGAAGCCCGCCGCCAAGAAAGCGGTGAAGAAGGTCGCGAAGAAGGCCGCTGCCAAGAAGGCAGTGAAGAAGGTCGCGAAGAAGGCGACCGCCAAGAAGGCAGTGAAGAAGGCTGCGAAGAAGGTCGCCAAGAAGACCACTGCGAAGAAGGCAGTGAAGAAGGCGGCGAAGAAGGTAGCCAAGAAGTCCACTGCCAAGAAGGCCGTCAAGAAGACCGCGAAGAAGGCCGTCAAGAAGGTAGCCAAGAAGGCCACCAAGAAGACTGCCAAGAAGGCAACGGCCCGCAAGCCGGCCAAGAAGGTCGCGAAGAAGGCCACTGCCAAGAAGGCCGTCAAGAAGACCGCCAAGAAGGCAGTAAAGAAGACCGCGAAGAAGGCGAGCAAGAAGGCTGCCCCGAAGAAGGCAGCGAAGAAGGTTGCCAAGCGCAAGCCGGCCGCCCGCAAGAAGAAGGCTGCTCCGGTCGCTCTGCCGGCAACCCCGGCGCCGCTGATCTAAGTACTTCCCGATAGCCGCATCCTGAAACCCCCTTCCCTGACTGCCCAGCGGGGAGGGGGTTTTTTTATGGGCCGTTTGCAGGGGCGAGCCGTGCTCGACTGCTTTTCTGACGGTCGACGCTAGCGGTGCGGCGCCGGTGGAAAGCGCTCCACCAGGAAGTCCAGGAAGCTGCGCAGGCGGGTCGAGTGGTAGCGATCGTGGGCGTAGACCACGTGCATCGGCCGACCGGTCTGGCCGAACTCAGGGAACAGCTGCACCAGGCGTCCGGTGTCGATGTCGGCAGCCAGCAGCAGTGCCGACTGCAGCACGATGCCCAGCCCATGCAGCGCTGCCGTGCGCAGCGCTTCGCCGTTGTTGATCTGCAGCCGGCCGCCAGGCACACGCTCGAGTTCGCCAGCATCGGCCTGCAGCCACTGTGCGAGTGCGCTCGGTTCGAAGGACAGGCACTGATGCAGGGCGAGGTCCTGCAGGCTGCGAGGCGTGCCATGCCTGGCCAGGTACGCCGGCGATGCGCACATCATCAAGCGATACGGTGCCAGCGCACGCGCCACCAGCATGCTGCTGTCGGCCAGCGTGCCGATGCGCAGCGCCGCTTCGAAACCCTCCTCGGCGAGGTCGACAACGCGGTCGCTCAGCGTGACTTCGACCCGGACATCCGGATGGCGCGCCATGTATTCGGCCAGTGCCGGTACCAGTGCGTGCGTGCCGAAGATCACCGGCGCACTGATGCGCAACGTGCCTGCCGGTGCCAGCTGCTGGTGCTGCGCCTGTGCGTCCGTTTCTTCCACCAGCCGCAGGATCTCCCGGCAGCGGGTGTAGTAGTCCTCGCCGAAGGGCGTCATGTGCTGGCGCCGGGTGGTACGGCTCAACAGCTGCATCCCCAGCCGTGCTTCCAGCGCACGCAGGTGCTTGCCGGCCATCGTCGCCGAGATATCCATCGCCGCCGCCGCAGCGCTGAGGCTGCCCTTGTCCACGATCAGCACGTAGACCTGCATGCTCTCCAGCAGATTCATCTGACACCCCGGGTGTTGAATGCTGAAACCTGCGCGGAGTTTATCAATCAGGGGTGATCAAACAGCATGTACTGCACGGGCCGGATGTACCGGCTGGTGGATTGGGAGAACATCGTGGATCTGGGGCTTGAAGGGCGTACCGCGCTGGTCACCGGGGCGGGCAGTGGCATCGGTGCCGGTGTGGCCAGGCTGCTGGCGGCACAGGGAGTACGCATTGCGATCAGTGCACGGCGTGCCGAGCCGCTGTATGCACTGGCGGCGGAGATCGAATCTGCAGGCGCGCCGACACCGATCGTCCTGCTGGGCGACCTCACCGATGCGGAGCAGGTACGCCACATTGCGGATGCAGCCTCGGCGGCACTGACGCGTGTCGACATCCTCGTCAATGCGGCTGGAGGAGGCCGGCCGACCACGGTGGATGCGGGGGACGATGTCTGGGAGGAAGCCATGGCCTTGAACTTCTCTTCGGCACGACGCCTGACCCAGGCACTGCTGCCGGCGATGCAGGCGCAGGGCTGGGGGCGGGTGATCAACC
Source organism: Stenotrophomonas sp. 71799_Sma (assembly GCF_056482505.1). Classification (NCBI taxonomy): domain Bacteria; kingdom Pseudomonadati; phylum Pseudomonadota; class Gammaproteobacteria; order Lysobacterales; family Lysobacteraceae; genus Stenotrophomonas; species Stenotrophomonas sp. 71799_Sma. Next base: position 3,657,118 of record NZ_CM151202.1, on the reverse strand, counting down.
TCAGCGGTTCAATGGAACCGCGCGCGGTGAATGCTGCCACGGCGGCGAAGGCGGCGTTGCATCTGTGGAGCAAAGGGCTGTCGTCGGCGCTGGCCTCACAGGGCATCACGGTCAATGCAATCGCGCCGGGACGCATCAACAGTGCTCAGATCCGGGACCGCCTGCATCCCACCGAGGAAAGCCGGCGTGAGTTCATCGAACGCAACATTCCGATCGGGCGTTTTGGTGATCCGGAGGAGGTGGCGCCGCTGGTGGCCTTTCTTGCCTCGCCCTTGGCCGGCTACATCACCGGCGCGGTGATTCCGGTGGATGGCGGCATGCACTACTTCGCGCATTAGCCTTCCGTTTGTAGAGTCGAGCCATGCTCGACTGCTTTGCCCGAACAGTCGAGCACGGCTCGACTCTACGACTGCCAACAAAAAGGGCGACCCGCAGGCCGCCCTTCGCACACACGGTGAAGCCCGCCAACTCAGCGCGGCGAGGCCACCGCACGGTTGCTCGAAGCACCCTTGCCCTTGCGCTTGTCCTGCTGCGCCGGGCTCGCGCCTTCGGCCATCAGGTTGTCACTGCCGAAGTCGGTGTCCACGTCCAGCCAGCGCTGCGTCGGCAGGCCGAGCGCGGAATCGAGCACCGTCGGCAGCAGGCCGCTGGGCAGGCCGCTTTCGCCGTTCCACATGATGGCGATGCCGAGATCGCGTTCCGGCACCAGCGCGACCAGGCCGCGATAGCCCTGCACGGCACCGGCATGGAACACCACATCGTGGCCGGCGTAGTCGAAGGTGCGCCAGCCCAGTGCGTAGCCGGCCGAATGCAGGCGCTCGCGGCGCCAGCCCGAACGCATTTCGCCCGGGGTGTTGATCAGGCTCGAATGCAGGGTGGCCAGCAGCGGTGCCGGCAGCACGTCCGGGCGATGGCCGGTGTGGGCCAGCAGCCACTGCGCCATGTCGCTGGCGCTGGCGTTGACGCCGGCGGCCGGGGCGACGCGGTAGTAGGTCGGCTTCGGTGTCAGCGACACCCAGCCATTGCGGCTGCGCACGTGCGGACGCGCCCAGCGCGAGCTGGCCTGGATGCCGGCCAGGCCGAGGCTGGCATCGTTCATGCCCAGCGGCTTGAAGATGCGGCGCTCGACCGACTGCTCGTAGAAGCTCCCCGAGGCGGCATAGACCACGTCGCCGATCAGGCTGAAGGCCACGTTCTGGTAGGCGTAGCAGTCGCCCGGCAGGCACTTCAGGCTGGTATTGGCCAGCTTCTGGGTGAGTGCGTAGTACTCGGCGTTGCCTTCGATGTCGCGGTCGTAGGCGTTGTACGGCAGGCCGACGCGGTGGCTGAGCACGTCGGCCACGGTCAGGCGATCGGTCGCTTCCGGAGAGTTCAGGCGGAAGCCCGGCACATAGTCGGTGACCTTGCTGTCCCAGCGCAGCGTGCCATCGTTGACCAGCAGTCCGGCCATGGTGCCGGCGAAGGCCTTGGACAGCGATGCCAGGCGGAACACGGTGTGGGCGTCGACCGGCAGCGGGTTGTTGACATCGGTAACGCCATAACCACGCGCGCTGAGTACGCGGCCACCCTGCACGATGGCCACGGCCATGCCGGGCACACGCTCGCCATAGGTGAGCTGCTGCGCCATCGATTCGATGTTGGCCACGTTGAAACCGGCCGCCGGCAGCTGCACCTGCGGCACCAGGCCGGTGCGGTAAGCGGCGGGCTGGGTGTGGGCGACGGCGGTGGCGGCGGATTCGATGTTGGCCGGCATCGGCGGTAATGGCGGCGGGGTCTGCGCGGTGGTGGACAAGGCAACGGGCATCAACATGCCCAGCAAACCGGTGGCCGCCGAACGGATCGGACGACGCAGGCTGTTCTTTTTCATCGTGGAGACCCGTGCGCGACTGCTGATGGCGATTCTAGCGCCGCTTTTCCCTTGTGCACAAACAAAGCGAAGATGAATGCGCATCTCGTTGAAAAAGTTGGAATTTTGACGCCCCGAAAGCATGTGTCGGAACGTGTCGTCCGGGCGGGGCCGTGACACTGCGTTGCGGCCTTCTGCGAGGCTGCTGCTGGCGATGTTGCAGTGCATTGGCTAACGTACGCGCTTCACCGCCCCGGAGCCTGCCATGCCGCTGTCCAACCGCCGTCTTCTGGCGAGGGACACCGCGTGAGCGCGGTGAAGGGCAAGGGGCCGTTGCGTGGGCTGACGGCGGCACTGCGTGAGTCGCCGGCGCTGTGGTGGTCGTTCCTGTACTTCTTCTGCCTGCTCAGCGGCTACTACGTGCTGCGCCCGGTGCGGGAGGCGATGGCCGCCTCGGCCGACCTGGAAACGGTGTTCCCGCCGATGCTGATCGCCTGGTTCGCCAGTCATGGCATCGCGCTGAAGGATTTCGTCCTGCAGTTCCTGTTCTCCTGCGTGTTCGTGATCATGCTGGTGCTGCAGCCGGTGTACGGCTGGCTGGTCAGCCGCTTCCCACGGCGGGTGTTCCTGCCGGCGGTGTATGGGTTCTTCATCGTCACCTTGCTGGGTTTCTACGTACTGTTCGACAGCGGTGTGCCGGGCCGCGGCATGGCGTTCTTTTTCTGGATCACCGTCTTCAACCTGTTCGCGGTGGCGGTGTTCTGGAGCTTCATGGCCGATGTGTTTTCCAACGCGCAGGCACGAGCCTTCTACGGTTACATCGGCGCGGCCGGCACCATCGGTGCCATTCTCGGGCCGATCATCACCGGTGCCCTGGTGCAGCGTGTGGGCATCGCCAACCTGATGCTGGTCTCGGCCGGATTCCTCGCCATCTGCTTGTTGAGCATCTGGCGACTACGGCACTGGGCGGTGCTGCGTGAGCAGGAGCAGCAGCTGGTATCCGGCGAGCAGCCGATGGGGGGCAGCGTGCTGGACGGTCTGAAACTGATCGTGCGTGAGCCGTTGCTGCGCTGGCTGGCGATCATGGTGGTGTTCGGTGTGGGCGTGGGCACCCTGCTGTACAACCAGCAGGCCAGCATCGTGCGTGCGGCGTTCAACGATGCAGGCGCTGCCACGGCCTTCTTCTCGCGTATCGACCTGGCGGTGAACGCACTGGCGCTGCTGATGCAGCTCGGCCTGACCCGCTGGCTGCTGTCGCGCCACGGTATCGCGCCGGCCCTGTTGATCCCTGGTTTTGCGATCCTGATCGGCTTTTCGGTGCTTGCCGCTTCACCCATGCCGTTGATGGTCGCAGTGGTGCAGGTGATGACCCGCGCCAGCGAGTTCGCATTGGCCAAGCCGGCACGCGAAACCATCTATACCCGCGTGGACCGGCAGTGGCGCTACAAGGCCGGTGCGGCCATCGATACCGTGGTGTACCGCGGCGCGGACCTGAGCTTTGCGTGGGTGCACAAGGGCTTGTCGCTGTTTGGTTCACACGTGGTGTTCATCGGCGGCGTGGTGGTTGCCGCGTGCATGACCGCCGCCGCATTCGGTGTGCTGCGCGAAGAAAAGAAGCTGCCGCGCGACCGCTGAGCCGCGCGGGGTCGGCTCCCTCTCCCACGGAGAGGCTCTGACCCCATCACCCCATCCATCTATCCAAGGAACCGCCCATGTACTGGATCGCACTCGCCCTGACCCTGCTGGTCGCCCTGCTGCACGTCTATTTCCTGGTCCTGGAAATGTTCCTGTGGACGCGCCCGCTGGGCCTGAAGACCTTCCGCAACACGCCCGAGAAGGCAGAGACCACGCGCGTGCTGGCGGCCAACCAGGGCCTGTACAACGGCTTTCTGGCGGCGGGCATCGTGGTGGGGCTGGTGATCGGTCAGCCGGTGCTGGTGACGTTCTCGCTGGCCTGCGTGGTGGTGGCCGGGTGCTATGGCGCGTACAGCGTGAGCCGGCGCATTTTCATGATCCAGGCCGTACCGGCCATTCTGGCGCTGGTGTCGCGAGCGCTCTGACGTGGGCGCGTGCTGGCAGGCGCCGCCGCTCAGCGGCTGATGGCGCGCATGAAGCCTAGCCACATTGGCACGGCATGCAGCGCCGCACCCAGCACGAACAGGCCCGTCAGCAGGTGTACGCGCCAGTCGTTGATGCGCAGGAAAATGAATTGCTCAAGTGTGCGGCCCACCCAGAACACCGCCATGAAACCCAGCAGGACCAACCCCAGACGAGTGTCGACCAGGTCCGGGGCAAAGATCAGCGCGATCAGCCCCATTCCCAGGAACACATAGATCACGCGCAGATTGAGGATCTGCATGATCGCGCGGTTGACCGTGCCGAGCTGGGCGAGCTCGCGTTTCCAGCCGAACAGCCGCCAGAACGCCAGATGGAAGGCGGCAAACCCCAGGCTGTGAATGCCTGCCAGGCGCACAAGCAGTTCAGCGGTCGTCATGGTTGATCAGCCTATACGCGGAGGGCGCGGCGATACCCACATCGCGATGGTCGCATGGAACACCTCGGTCCCTGCCGCATCGGTCACGCTGACCTTCACGGGCAGGTCGTAGCCGTCCGCAGCACTGACGATGGACAACATGGGCGTCGCCACGGCCTTCAACGTGCCCAAGGCCTTGGCCTGGTATTTCACTTCCATGCCCTTGGGGATCCAGCGCATGTCTGCCGGCAGGCTGGCGTCCACCATCACCCCGCCGACCAGCTCGGCCAGGTTGCACATCGCGATCGCATGTACCGTGCCGATGTGGTTGTTGATGCGGCGGTGCTGGCGGATCACGCCTTCGCAGCGGCCTGGCTCCAGTGCGGTAATGGTGGGCGAGATGCTGGCGAAGTAGGGTGCCTTGAAGCACACCGCGCGTGAGAACAGCCAGTTGCCGGCAGGCCAGCGCTGCAGGCGGTGGTAAAGCGAGAGCAGGGGCGTGGACATGGTTGATGTTCCGGTCGGCGGATAAAGCGACGGCGGGCCGAGGCCCGCCGTCGTGGCAACGCGTGTCGCGGGCGATCAGGCCGCCTGCGAATGCGGGTCCTTGTGCTGGCAGTCGTAGTAGCTGGCCGCGCGCAGTTCGTGGGTGTCGAAGTCGTCCACGGTGATGGTGTCCAGGGTCAGCGTACGCAGTTCTTCCAGCAGGCTGCGCTCGTCCTGGGTGATCACGCCTTCGGCCACGGCCTCGTCCAGCTGGCTCTTGAAGTCCAGCGCTTCGATGCCCTTGCTCTTCAGCGCCTTCAGGAACTTGCGCTCCACCGGCTCGGCCATGATCGCCTTGCTCAGGTAGCTGTTGATACGGCCGCCCGGGTTGTTCTCGCACGGGGTCAGGAACACGCCGCTGGCCAGACGGTCGCGGGCTTCGTTCGGCGCCATCAGCAGAGCGGCAACACGGCGGCTCAGGCGGTCGCCGGGGGCCTCGGCACGACGGCCCAGCGGGAAGATCAACGCCCACATCAGCCAACCGATCGGACGGATCGGGAAGTTGCGCAGCGCGGCCGACAGCGATTCTTCGATCTTGTGCACGCTGTCGTGGAAGGCCCAGGCCAGCAGCGGCTGGTCGGCCTGCGGTGCGCCTTCGTCGTGGTAGCGCTTGAGCATGGCGCTGGTCATGTAGACGTGGCTCAGCACATCGCCCAGGCGGCCGGACAGCGATTCCTTGAACTTCAGCTTGCCGCCGAGGGTCATCATCGAGATGTCGGCCATCAGCGCCAGGTTGGCCGAGTAACGGTCCAGCTTGCGGAAGTAGCGGCGGGTGTAGGCGTCACCCGGGGCAGCACCGAAGCGTGCACCGGTCAGGCCGAACCAGAACGAACGCACGGCATTGGAGAGGCCATAGCGGATGTGGCCGAACAGGCTGCGATCGAACTCCTGCAGACCGGCACGGGTATCCGGATCCTGCGCAGCCTTCATTTCCTTCAGCACCCACGGGTGGCAGAGGATCGCACCCTGGCCGAAGATCAGCAGGCTGCGGGTCATGATGTTGGCGCCTTCCACGGTGATCGCGATCGGCGCGGCCTGCCAGCTGCGGCCGGCGAAGTTGCGCGGCCCCAGGATGATGCCCTTGCCGCCGATCACGTCCATCATGTCCGAGATCACTTCGCGGCTCATGTTGGTGCAGTGGTACTTGGCGATCGCCGACGGCACCGACGGCACGTCACCACGGTCAACCGCCGCGGCGGTGGCCTGCGACAGCGCACTGATCTTGTAGGCCTTGCCGCCGATGCGGGCCAGCGCTTCTTCCACACCTTCGAAGCGGCCGACCGACAGGCCGAACTGCTTGCGGATGCGCGCATAGGCGCCGGTCACCGCGGCACCGGCCTTGGCACCGCCGCTGGCGGTGGACGGCAGGGTGATCGAGCGACCCACGGCCAGGCACTCGTTGAGCATGTTCCAGCCCTTGCCGGCCATGGCAGCGCCACCGATCAGCTGGGTCAGCGGAATGAACACGTCCTTGCCGCGGATCGGACCGTTCTGGAACGTCGAGTTCAGCGGGAAGTGGCGGCGGCCGATTTCAACACCGGCGGTGTCGCGCGGCAGCAGGCCCAGGGTGATGCCGATGTCGCGGGTATCGCCGATCAGGCCATCCGGATCGTACATGCGGAAGGCCAGGCCGATCAGCGAGGCAACCGGGGCCAGGGTGATGTAGCGCTTGTCGAAGGTCAGCTTGACACCGAGCACCTGCTCGCCGTTCCACTCGCCCTTGCAGACGATGCCGTAATCGGGAATCGAGGTGGCGTCGGAACCGGCGAACGGACCGGTCAGGCCGAAGCAGGGCACTTCGCGGCCATCGGCCAGGCGGGGCAGGTACTGGTCCTTCTGTTCCTGGGTGCCGTAATGCACCAGCAGTTCACCCGGGCCCAGCGAGTTGGGCACGCCGACGGTGGAGCTGACCACCGAAGACACCGACGCCAGCTTCTGGATCACCTTGTGGTGGGCCAGCGCAGAGAAGCCCAGGCCGCCGTACTCCTTCGGGATGATCATGCCGAAGAACTTGTTCTTCTTGATGAAGGCCCACAGTTCCGGCGGCAGGTCGGCGTGGACGTGGGTGATTTCCCAGTCGTTGACCATGGTGCACAGCTCTTCCACCGGGCCATCGAGGAAGGCCTGTTCTTCGGCGGTCAGCTGCGGCTTGGGATAGTTGAGCAGGATGTTCCAGTCCGGATCACCGGTGAACAGTTCACCCTCGAAACCGACCGAGCCGGTTTCCAGCGCGATGCGCTCGGTCTGCGACAGTGGCGGCAGCACCTTGCGGAACACCTTCATCATCGGGCCGGTCAGCAGCGGCTTGCGGATGAACGGCAGCAGCAGCGGCACGGCGATGACGGCCAATACAGCGGCTGCGACGATCGTGGCGGTCTGGTTGACGTACGGAATGAACCAGCAGGCGGCCAGCAGGGCCACGCTGATCAGCGTCCAGGTAACCAGCCGCATGCGGTGGTAGGCGACGAACGCGCCTGCCAGCAGCAGGGCGAGGAAGGGAAGAACGATGCTCATGAGCGTGCTCCGGTGACGTGCTCGTTTGTGGCGGACGAAGCCGCAGCGTCTGCTGCGGGCAACACGTCCAGATAGTCCAACACAGTAGCGGTAAAGGCGTCGTTGTCATCGCCGGCGACCATGTGCGTGGCCTGCGGCAGCTGTACATGACGCGCGTGCGGCGCCAACGCCAGGAATTCGGCCACGGTCTGCGGCGTGACCAGGTCGCTGCGACCGCCGCTGACCAGCAGCAGCGGGCACTTTACCTGGCGCGCGGCTTCGGCCAGTGCGTCCTGGTGCTGTTCGCTGTCGCGGGCCAGTTCGGCCACCAGGCGCGGATCCCAGTGCCAGCGCCAGCGGCCGTGACCGTCTTCGCGCAGCAGCGCGCGCAGCGACTGCTCGGATTTGCGCGGACGGTGCGGCATGTAGGCCGAGATCACGTCGGCGGCCTGGCTCAGCGAGGCGAATCCGTCGGGATGGGCGGTCATGAAGGCGAGGATGCGCTCGACACCGGCGGTATCCCAGCGCGGGGTGATGTCGACCAGCACCATCGCCGAGAACAGGCCCGGCCAGCGCGACTCGGCCAGCAGGCCGAACAGGCCCCCCATCGAGGCCGCAACCAGCACCGGCGGGCGCGGCTGTTCGCCAGCCAGCACGATCAGGTCATCGGCGAACTGTTCGCCGTGATAGGGCAGGTCGGCGGCATTCCAGTCCGAATCGCCGTGACCACGTGCGTCATAAGCCAGCGTCTGCAGGCCGGCTGCAGACAGGGCACGCGCGGTGGCATTCCAAGCGTGACGGGTCTGGCCGAAACCGTGCGCGAACAGCACCCGGCCACGACGACCGTGGTCGCTGGCAGTGGCGGCGAGGCGGGCACCATGGGCCGCCTCCAGGTGCAGGTCATGGAACGCAGCGGGAGTAGGGGACGTAACCATACTTGCTAGTATGGATCGCTTGTGAGGGAAGTCAATACTGCATCGTATGGTGCGGTGCGGCAGCCCTGCGGGAGAGCCCTTTGACGGTTTCGCCCGCAACGGCGTACTGCAACGAACCCCGGCGTATGGTTAAATCAGCCCATGAATCAACCTGACGCTTCCGCCGGCGAACCGCGCGCCGGCCGCAACAGCCGCCTGAGTGCCGAAGACTGGGCCCAGGCGGCCCTCGACCTGATTGCTGAACAAGGCGTAGGCGCCGTTGCGGTGGAACCGCTGGCGCGGCGCCTCGGCGTGACCAAGGGCAGTTTCTATTGGCATTTCCCCTCGCGTGACGCCTTGCTGCAGGCCGCGCTGGAACGCTGGGAACTGTTCGAACAGGAACAGGTGTTCGGCAGCCTGGAAGACGTACCGGACCCGCGCGTGCGCCTGCGCCAGCTGTTCCAGATGGTGGCGCATGAAGTGCAGCCGCACATCATCTACAGCGAGCTGCTGAAGGCATTGGACCATCCGATGGTGCGTCCGGTGATCGACCGCGTGTCGCAGCGCCGCCTCGACTATCTGATCGCCTCGTTCCGCCAGGCAGGGCTCAGCTCGACCGATGCGCGCCACCGCGCACGCCTGGCCTACGCGGCCTATGTCGGCTTCCTGCAGCTGTCCCTGCAGCTGCAGCAGCCCAAGCAGGCGCGCGAGGATTTCGAGGCCTATGTCGAGCATCTCATCGAGACGCTGATTCCGAACGGTTGAAGATTGCCGTACTGGTCACGAGAAAGCCGCGGCATTGCCGCGGCTTTTTTCTTGCGTGCCATCCTTGCGTGCCATCCACGTATTGCCGGAGGCACAAAGAACAACGGCCCCTTGCGGGGCCGTTGCTGCATCAGCTGATCAGTGGATCGATCAGAACTTCTGCTTGTACTGCATGTACATGTAGCGGCCCGGCAGGTCGTACTGCGGGTCGAACATGTTGTACGAGGTGTAGTACGAAACCGGCGGGCTCTTGTCCCACGCGTTGTTCAGGCCGACCATGATGGTGCCCTTCCACGGCGTGTTGTAGCGGAACTGGATGTCGTGGTAGGTCGTGGCACCAATGTGGTTCGTTCCCTTCGCGCCATCAGAGCAGTATGCGAAGGTTTCCGGTTCCTTGACTGGATCAAACGGGCACGGTTCGGTCATGCCGGACTTGTAACGAATGCCGTAGTTGACCCCGAAGTCCCCGTAGGACCAGTCCACATACAGATTGGAACGGATGCGCCAGTACGGATCCTGGTCGAGATAGCGTCCCTGGCGACCCTCGATCGGAGCATCCTGAGTCGACTTGGTATCCCACTTGGACAGGTAGGTGCCGTCCAGAGTGATGGTGAACTGGCCGATCGAAGTTTCCGGCAACTTGTACAGGATGCCCAGATCCCAACCTTCCACCTTGTACGACGCCAGGTTCTGCAGCGGCATGTTGACGTTGGTGATGGTGTAACGCTGGTTGGTGCTGCCGTAGTTCGGGTCACGCGTGATCAGGCCGCAGTTGGCTGCCTGCTCCTGCGCGGTGCCGCCATAGCAACGATCCATGATGTCCTGGATGGCCGGACGGGTGATGGCGTCCTCGATCTTGATCTGCCACCAGTCCAGGGTCACGTTCAGACCCTGCACGAAGCTCGGGCTCCACACCAGGCCCAGCGTCTTGCTGGTCGAGGTTTCCGGCTTCAGGTTCGGGTTGGCCTGCCAGGTGAACGGCTCAGGAGTCTGCTTCGCACCACTACCAGCGCCCGGCTGAACGAAGCCGATCGGCACGCCCTCTGCCGCACATTGTGCCGCGATAGCGCCGGTACGGCGACCAGACGTTGAGGAGCACGGATCGATGTAGCTCTCGAACGAGTCAGCATCACCGCGATACAGGTTGTTGATGCTCGGGGCGCGGAAGCCTTCCGAGTAGTTACCACGCACCATCAGGTCGTCGATCGGCTTCCAGCGGAAACCGAACTTGTTGTTGGTGGTGTTGCCGAAGTTGCTGTACTTCGAGTAGCGGGTTGCCGCGCTGAAGTCGAGCAGCTTGGCGCCCGGCAGGTCAGCCAGCACCGGGATCGACAGTTCCAGGAAGAACTCGTCCAGGTCATAGCTACCCTTGGTGGGCGATGCTCCGTTGCCGGTGCTCAGGCCAGAGGCGATGAAGGCGTCCGGATCGAACTGACCGGTTTCCTTGCGATATTCGTAACCAGCTGCGAAGCCCAATGCACCCGCCGGCAGCTGCACGATTTCGCCGGAGATGTTGGCGTAATAACCCTTGGACACCAGGCTGGCGGAGTCATGCGCGGTGAACGAGGTGTAATCCAGTGCCTCCTGCGAGATCGAACCCATCCCACCCAGCGGATTGATCGGGGCGCAGCCCGGAATGATTGCGCCAGCGGAGTTGAGGCACACTGCCTTGCCATCGCGGATCGCCGAGGGACCATATGCCTCGGCCAGACGCTGCTTGTTGAACAGACCGTAGGTCAGATCGTTCTGGTCGGTCTTGTCGTAGCGGTAGCCGACATCCCAGTCGAAATTGCGGTCGGCGAATTCGAAGAAGCCCTCGAAACCACCGTAGAAGTGCCAGTTCTTGACGTTCTGGTTGAACGAACGTCCACCGGTTTCGTTGAAGCGGCGCGCGACGCCAGTCAGGTCAACGCCGTACGGATTGTACATGCTGCCCGCGCTGAGGCGCTGGCCGGTGACCGGCATGGCAGCCAGCAGCTGTTCGGACTTGCGTTCGTTGTACATCGCCTCGGTGCGGAAGGTGATGTTGTCGGTAACGTTGTAAGAACCCACCGCGAACAGCGAGGTGCGCTCGTTGGGGGTCAGCAGGTAGTTGTCCGGCGCGGTGTTGTAGCCGTGAACATTGGGATCGAACGGCGTTTCCACGCCGTTGAGGATGATGTAACGCTCGTCGTTACGCAGATACGAACCCGGAATACCGGTGCTGCTCTGGCCGCTGAAGAACGGCGGGCCACCGGCGGAGATCTTGCGATCGCCGGCCATCACGGCCTTTTCGTTGACGTAGGAGACGCCCAGCACCAGCGAAGCGCGGTCAGTGGTGGTGCCCAGAGTGAAGTCGGCCGCTTCGCGGTCGCCGTCACCGGCGCTGTACTGGCCCTTGTAGAAGTTGGCTTCCGCGCCATCGAAGTTCTGCTTGGTGATGATGTTCACCACGCCGGCGATCGCGTCCGAACCGTAGATGGTCGATGCGCCGTCCTTCAGGATGTCGATGCGCTCGATCATCGCGGTCGGGATGGTGTTCAGGTCGACGCTGCCATCCAGGCCGGTGGTCCAGCGACGGCCATTGACCAGTACCAGGGTGCGCTCGGAACCCAGGTTGCGCAGGCTTACGCCGGCAGAACCGTCACCGCCGTTGTTGTAGGTACGGTTCAGGGCGGCACCGTTGGCGGCAACGCGCTGCAGGATGTCGGCGACCGAAGTCACGCCCTGCTTGTCGATGTCGGCGCGGGTCAGGCTCAGGACCGGCTGCGAGGTTTCGATGTCGGTGCTCTTGATGCGCGAACCGGTGACCGAGATGCGGTCAAGGTTGGTCGCTTCCTGGGCCTGGGCGGTGGCAGTGGACGCCACACCGGCAACGAGCGCGACCAGAACGGCATCGCGCAGCTTGTTGGACTGGAAATTCATTGGCTCTCTCTCTCCAAGAAATCTTGGCTGGGTTAATGCCCGGCGGGGGAGCGAAAAGCGCTCCCAAATCGCGAGGCTGAGTCGATAGTAGCGGGCGCTCGCCAAGAATTAAAGCTGCGTTAATCAAGTCTATGATTTTGGTAAAAATGAAAATTGATGCACGAAATCAAGGGGTTGAATCGCAGGTGACATCAATCCGTCTCGTTTGTTAGCGCAAAGTGACGAAAAAAGTTTCCGTTGATGTGTATCGCAGTGTGTCGACGTGAATTGCGCGGTATCCAATTCGTCGAAAAGCGCTCTGCGTGTATCACGAACGCGCATACGCAACGGGCGCCTTTCGGCGCCCGGGAGAAGTCACTGCAGGAAGACCCAGGAGGTGGGGTCAGAGATCCTGTTCGTAACGCACATACGGCACGGTGCCGTCGTCATTGCTTTCATTGCGCGGGGAGAACGGATTCTTGCCGCGGCTGATCACGTTTTCGGCGCCAACGGTAAGTTGGCCAGACCACGGGGTACGCCAGGTCAGGCCGATGCCCAGGCCCTCCCACTTGCCGGGCTTGCCCGGCACGTCGATCACGCGGCCGATGATGCTGCCGGTGAAGTTGCCGTAGCCGGCGCCGATGCTCAGGCTCTTGCTGTCCCAGCGGTCGACGATGGACGGTGCGGCATCGGCCAGCGGTACCAGGCGGGCCTTGGCGTAGGTACCGGCGATCGAGACAAAACCCTCGCGGCCGATGTTCTTCTGCGCGAATACGGTCAGATCGTTCTGCTCGGCGCGCAGCGAGGGGGTCTTGTTCGGGCCGGACAGCCACGCCGGCAGCGTTTCACGGCCGGTGCCGGCGGTGATGCCGAGACGGCTGCTGCCGCGGTTCAGCGCGGCGGTACCGGTGAAGCGGCGGCTGTTGAGGTCGTCGTCGTCACCCAGGCTGGCCAGCATGCAGTGACTGGCCAGGCCGCTCATGCTGGTCCCGCTGCTGCTGTTGCAGAGCAGGCCCAGCGAATCGCCGGAGGACAGGCCGAAGGCCGCATCCAGCGAGTTGCGGCCGAAGTGCCAGCGGGCGCCGGCGGCCTGTTCACCGGTGGGCTCCAGGTACAGCAGGGCCTCGACCTTGCCGCTGCCCTTGTTCCATACCGGCAGCACGGTCCGGGTGTCCTTGCTCTGCGCGTGCACGCCCGTGATCGCGCCAAGGGCGATCAGCAGGGCCAGCGGTAGACGCAGGAAGGTACGCATCGGACCAGTTCAGACAGGGACGGACAACGGAAGTTCCCGCGGAGACGGGAACTTGATCCTAGGGTGTTTATGAATTCTTAACAAGCCTTGATCCCCCCAGATGCAAGACAAGCCGTTTACTGAAGCCGTTCAGGCGCCGGTACAGTCCCCTCGGCACCTTGGAACAGTATGCCGAACTCCGTCAAAGGAAAGTGATACTCCCGCCCGCAGAATTCGCAACGGACCTCGACGGCGTCGGTGTCCGCGGCTGCGGCACGGGCCTCGTCCTCGCCCAGCGACTGCAGCATCGACGCGACCCGCTCGCGGGAACAGGAGCAGGCGAAGGACAGCGGCTTGCCGCCCATCAGTTCCGGCTTCTCTTCGTGGAACAGGCGGTGCAGCAACTGCTCGGCCGGGGTCGCCAGCAGCTCGGCCTTGCCCAGGGTCTCGAACAGGGCGCTGGCACGCGCCCAGCCGTCCTCGTCACCCTCGTCGCCCGGCAGCTTCTGCAGCAGCAGGCCGGCGGCGCCGTTGCGGTCGGCGGCCAGCAGCAGGCGGGTCGGCAGCTGTTCGGACTGGCGGAAGTAGTCCTCGAAGGCCTCGTCCAGCTCCGGTGCGGTCAGCGCGACCAGGCTCTGGTAGCGCTGCGGCTCGCGCGGGTCCAGGCCCGGGTTCTCGATGGTGATCGCGAGCAGGGCGTCATCACCCAGGCTGGACAGGTCGCGCGGCGCATCGGTGCCCTCGCTGAGCTGGGCGATGCCGCGCAGGGTACCGGCAGCGGTGCACTCGGCAAACAGGGTGCGCAGCGCGGTGCTGCTGCGCAGCTGGATCGAGAGGCGGCCATCGATCTTGGTGTGGCCGGTGAACAGCGCCGAGGCCACGCAGGCCTCGCCGAGCAGTTCGGCGGCGGTATCCGGGTACTCGGCGTGGGACAGGATCTCCTGCCAGGTCGCCTGCAGGCGCACGTGGACGCCACGGACGCCAGCGTCGGGGAGCAGGAAGCGGATCAGGGAATCGGGGTTGGCGGTCATCGGCTCACATCGCGCGTAAACGAGGGCGGTTGCCGGATAATGCGCCGACAACCGGATAGAAGAAGGATGCACCAGTAATGGGGGCAGGGGGAGAGCAGCACAAGGTGGAGGCCATCGCGGAAGTCCCGCGCCGCAGGCGCTGGCGCTGGAAACGGCTGCTCTGGCTGCCGCTGCTGCTGGCCGCTTTCAGCTGCCTGCAGGTACTGGTGCTGCGGTTCATCGACCCGCCGGTATCCACGGTCATGCTGTGGCGCTATGGCGAGGCATTGGGGGAGGCCGACTGGTCCTATCGCCTGCATTACCAGTGGCGCGACCTGGACCAGATGGCAGCGAGCCTGCCGATCTCGCTGGTGGCCGCGGAGGACCAGCGCTTCCCCGACCACAATGGCTTCGACCTGCAGGCCATCGAGAAGGCCCGCGACCACAACGCCAAGGGCGGACGCCTGCGGGGGGCCAGCACGATCAGCCAGCAGGTCGCCAAGAACCTGTTCCTCTGGCAGGGCCGCAGCTGGATCCGCAAAGGCCTGGAAGTCTGGTACACGGTGCTGATCGAAGCACTGTGGCCGAAGGAACGGATCCTGGAGATGTACGCCAACATCGCCGAGTTCGGCGATGGCGTCTATGGCGCGCAGGCGGCGGCGCAGACGTTCTGGGGCAAGGATGCGTCCCGGTTGAGTCCGGCCGAGAGTGCACGGCTGGCGGCGGTGTTGCCGGCACCGCGGCGCTACAACGCGGCAAAGCCAGGGCCGTACGTGCAGCGGCGCGCGGCATGGATCCAGCGCCAGGCACGGCAGCTGGGCGGCGCGGCTTACCTGTCGGAAGACTGAGGACACCTGCCCTCGGGGCGGCAGGCCATGCACCTGCAGGCAACGTACAATCCGGGCATGAACCGCGAACGCCTTACTGTCGTCATCGCCGCCTACAACGAGGAGCAGGCGCTGCCGTGCCTGCATCCCCGCCTGTGTGCGGTGCTGGACGGAATGCCCGACATCGATGGCCACATCCTGTATGTGGACGATGGCAGCCACGACGGTACCTGGCAGGTGATCGCAGGATTGGCGCAGGACGACGCGCGCGTATCGGCGTTGAAGCTGTCGCGCAATTTCGGCAAGGAGGCCGCGCTGACTGCCGGCCTGGATCTGGTGCGCGACGGCGCGGCGATGATCCTGGATGCCGATGGCCAGGACCCGCCGGAACTGGTGCCGCAGTTCGTTGCGCGCTGGCGCGAGGGCCATGACAACGTCTATGGCACGCGCATGGCCCGCGATGGCGAAGCCTGGATCAAGCGCGCCACGGCGGCGGCGTTCTATCGGGTGATCGGTCGCCTGTCACGCACGCCGATCCCTGCCGACACCGGTGATTTCCGTCTGTTGTCGCCACGCGCGCTGAGTGCGCTGCGCGAGATGCGTGAACGCCACCGCTTCATGAAGGGCCTTTTCAGCTGGGTCGGATTCAAGCGTATTGCTGTGCCCTACCACCGTCACGCGCGGGTGGCCGGCTCCAGCAAGTTCAGCCTGTGGCGGCTGTGGAACTTCGCGCTGGAGGGCATCACCGGGTTCTCGACCGTTCCCCTGCGGGCGGCGACCTACATGGGCCTGGCAACGGCGGCGGTGGCCTTTGTATTCGGCGTGTGGGTGATTGCCAAGGCGGCCCTGTACGGTGACCGCGTGGCGGGTTGGCCGACGATGATGGCGGTGATCCTGTTCCTGGGCGGGGTGCAGTTGATCGCGCTGGGCCTGATCGGCGAGTACCTGGGACGGCTGTACGAGGAATCCAAGCAGCGCCCGTTGTACCTGGTTGACGCCTGGCTAGCATCCGCCGTGGCAGACTCGGCCCTGCAACCCACCCTCGGAGGGCAGGCAGATGACCACGGTACGGCAACTGTTGGACGGCAAGTCTCCTGAAGTACATGCGGTCGCGCCGGATGCGGCGGTGATCGATGCGATCCGGTTGATGGCGGAAAAGGGCATTGGCGCGGTGCTGGTGATGGACGGTCCGCGGCTGGTCGGGATCCTTTCGGAGCGCGACTACGCGCGCAAGATCGTGCTGCGTGATCGTTCGTCGCGGGATACGGCGGTGGCCGAGATCATGACGGCGAAGGTGGTGACGGTGTCGCCGGGCGAGCAGGTGGAGCACTGCCTGCAGCTGGTGACCGACTACCGCATCCGCCACCTGCCAGTGGTGGAGGGGGCACAGGTGCTGGGGGTGATTTCCATCGGCGACCTGGTGAAGTCGGTGATCGATGCGCAGCGGCGCGAGCTGGATCAGCTGCAGCAGTACATCGTGGCGGGGTGAGGTGTTCGCTGGCGGGCCTGCGGCCCGCCGGCCCGCTTTTCGAAGCCAGAGCCAGAGCTGAGGGCAGCGCCTTCCTGGTACGCCGGGAGGCTGAGGGCATGGGCGTGCAGGACACGCCGCAAGTACGTCCCTGTAGGCTCGATGGCGCCATCCATGGCGCCAACGGTCCTGCACGCCCATGCCCTCTGCCTCTGGATACATTGCCGCGAGCGCGGTGAGATTCGCCGCAGACGATCTGCTTTTGGTAGCTGCCAACCTTGGTTGGCAACAGCTTTTGAATTTGCTTTTCTCTTCTGACTTTGAATTTCCGCTCTCGTTCCGCGCGCGCTGGAAACTGTCCGGAGCCGGAGCAAGGCGGCAGGCAGGACCGTGAGGCGCATGGATGCGCCGACCGAGCCTACAGGGACGTATTTACGGCGTGTCCTGCCTGTCGCCTTGCTCCGGCTCTACGCGCGGAAAAACGAGGCGCCGCGAACAACGCTGTAACCCTACTTCGCATACTGCCCCCCGCAGTCGGCATCCTTGCCCGGCCCCAGTTCGATGGTCGCCAGCAACGCCGCCGGCGGGGCAATGCTGCCCAGTACCAGGGCCACCGCGCCACGAATCCCCAACGCCTTGAAGTCCGGGCGGAAGGACGGGTCCTTGAACGTGCCACTGATGTGCAGTGGAGAGCGCAGTACCAGAATGCTCTTGTCCTTCGGGCGCGGTTTCAGCAGCAGGTCCAGGGTCTCGTCGCGCAGGCTGACCGTGCCTTCGCCGATGAGGATCGTATCGGTGGTGTCCACCGCCAGCGCCTGGCTGGTCATCAGGCCGTCGCGCACGCCGAAGTCGGCGAAGGCGCAGCGCAGGGGAATCTGTTTGTCGCCGGTCACCAGGAATTTCAGCGATTCGGTGATGTCCAGCCCTGCCAGTTCCATCACCAGGTTGCCGACATGGCCGCGGCCCATCGCCAGGCCGACCTTGCCACTGCTGCTGCCGAGCATTGCGGCGATCGAGTTGCCGCGGCCGCTCAGGTCCACCTCGCCGCCGATGCCGCCCTTGGCCTGCTCGGCCAGTTTCGCGTCCGGAAACAGCTGGCTGAGCTGCACGCCGCGCACGCTGGCCTTCAGGGCGGTGCTGATCTGCGGACGGCGCGCGTCCATGCGGATCGTGCTGCGGATATCGCCTCCGGCCACGCCGAAGTTCAGCGGGTCCAGCCGCAGTACGCCGTCATCCAGCAACAGGTGTGCATCCATGTCATCCAACGGAAGCGATGGCGCGTTGATGCGGTGGGCCTTCCAGCGCACGTCGGCATCCATCGCGCGCAGCTTGCCGAGGTTGTAGGGCGTGTCGGGCAGCACGCGTGCGCGGGCGGCAACCCGTGCGGCCTCGGCCTTCTGTTCGGCGTTGGCGGTTTCGCCGCCGCCGGTTTTCGGTGGGGCACCGACGAAGCCGGCAAGGTCATCGAAGTCCAGGCGCTTGGATTCCAGCGTGGCGGTCAGCCGCGGCCGCGCACCGCCCACTTCGAACTGCAGATTGCCAACGAGGTCGCTGTCGCCGACCTTGCCGGTGAAGGCGTCGTAGTGCCAGACGTTGTGGTCGCGCTTGAGCCGGCCATTCAACGCATAGGGCGGCGACGGCGGAATGGCAATGCCGAGCAGCGGATAGAGGTCGGCGAGGTCCTGGCCACTGAGCGCAAACTGCAGATCGAACACGCGCAGCTGGAAGGGATTGGTCAGCGTGCCACTGGCTACCGCGTGGGTGGCGCCTGCTCGGCCATCGAGATGGATGCGGAACGGATGGTCGCTGTCGGTCAGCTCCAGCGGTGATTCCGTGCCGCCACGCAGGGTGAACGGATTGCCGTGCCAGTGTCCCTTGCCCTGTACCAGCAGCGGTGGCGCCGCATCGGCCTGTTTCGGCTGGCCGCTGCGCACGTCCACGCGGATATCGGTACGGCCGAGCGCGTCGAGGAACTGCAGGCGACCGTCATCGA
This sequence comes from Stenotrophomonas sp. 71799_Sma, assembly GCF_056482505.1. Classification (NCBI taxonomy): domain Bacteria; kingdom Pseudomonadati; phylum Pseudomonadota; class Gammaproteobacteria; order Lysobacterales; family Lysobacteraceae; genus Stenotrophomonas; species Stenotrophomonas sp. 71799_Sma. Next base: position 3,638,669 of record NZ_CM151202.1, on the reverse strand, counting down.
TGCGCAACCGTTTGAGCTGCGGGCTGGTCCCACCGGCGCTGCCACCGAGGAAATTCCAATTGCCCGGGTCGCCCTTGCGCGGCGCTGTTTCCAGCAGCACGTCCGGCCGGGTCAGGCGTACTTCGGGCAGCTGCACGCTGCCGCGCAGCAGCGGCCACACCCGCACGTCGATCTCGACGCGGTCTGCGGTGGCCATATCGGGTTGCTTCGCCCAGCTTACATTGGCGAAGGTGATCGCATCGGCGCGGATCGTACTGGTGCGGCCGAGGTCGACATCAAGGTTCCCGATGTGCAGCGCACGGCCGGTACGTGCCTGCACCGCACGCTCAACCGGCCCCTTGAACCAGTTCCAGTCCCATAACGCGATCAGCAGCAGGAGTGCCGCCAGCAGGAAGATCAGGATCGTGAGCCAGCGCCGGCCTCGTGGGCCGGGGCGGTGGAGGCGCCAGCGGGTCGTGCGCTTTGCGTCAGGGGAGGCGGCAGCATTCACGCCACCATGGTTGCCCCCTCTTCGTGGACAGGGCGCGAAGCGTCCATGTGCGTGGTGTGCACACGCCGCGTTCGAACGCTGGTTTACAGCACCTGCATGGTGACTGCGACGAAGTGGCAGACGCTGCCACCGATCACGAACAGGTGCCAGATCGCATGCGAATACGGGATCGATTCACGGTGGTAGAAGTAGGTCCCCAGCGTGTACGACAGGCCACCGGCGAACAGCCAGGTGAGGGTGCCGCCGTCGATCGAAGCCCACATCGGCTTGATCGCCACGACCACCAGCCAGCCCATGGCGATGTAGATCACCGTTGAGAGCACCTTGAAGCGGCCGGTGTAGAACAGCTTGAACACCACGCCGCCCAGCGCCAGCGCCCAGATCGCGGTGAACAGGCCCCAGCCCCACGGACCACGCAGGCCGATCAGGGTGAACGGGGTATAGGTGCCCGCGATCAGCACGTAGATCGCACAGTGGTCGAACACCTTCAAGCGGCCCTTGGCGACCGGATGCTGGATGGCGTGATACAGGGTGGAGGCGGTGTACAGCAGCAACAGCGCGATACCGAATACGATCGCGCTGGCCAGCTGCCAGCCGTCGCCGTAGATCGCAGCCAGGGTGATCAGCACCGCGCTGGCTGCCAGGGCGAACACCGCGCCCAGGCCATGGGTCAGGGCGCTGGCGATTTCTTCACGGATCGAAGCAATGGACGTCGTGGACATGGGCATGGGCATCGTTCACGGGGAGGGGGACCCGCGTCCCCCTATCATCGCCGCGATGGCCGCCGTGTGCACGCCCGTCACCGTATGGTGGGTGAATCCCTGCGTTGCGCCGATGAATCCGTGAGCGGTAGATCCACGCCATGCGTGGATGAACCACCCGCGACGGCCGGGGGCAGAGCCCTTTCCTTGCGGAAAGGGATCCGACCCGCTGGCATCAGCCCACCGAAACCGTATGCGCCGCTTCGCGGGTGGCCGAGAAGCGCACGTCCGGCGAGCGTTCCTGGGCCAGCTGCAGGTTGACCCGGGTCGGTGCCAGGTAGACCAGGTGGCCGGCTGCATCCAGCGCCAGGTTCAGCGCATTTTTCTCGCGGAACTCTTCCAGCTTCTTCTCGTTGCTGCAGTGGACCCAGCGCGCAGTGGTCACGCTGACCGGCTCGAAGGTGGCTTCCACGCCGTACTCGTCCTTCAGGCGGTAGGCGGCCACGTCGAACTGCAGCACGCCGACCGCACCCAGGATCAGGTCGTTGCTGGTCAGCGGGCGGAAGAACTGGGTCGCACCTTCCTCGGACAGCTGGGCCAGGCCCTTCTGCAGCTGCTTGAGCTTGAGCGGATCGCGCAGGCGTGCGCGGCGGAACAGTTCCGGGGCGAAGTTGGGGATGCCGGTGAAGGTGACTGCTTCGCCTTCGGTGAAGGTATCGCCGATGGAAATGGTGCCGTGGTTGTGGATGCCGATCACATCGCCCGGCCACGCCTCGGCGGCGATCTCGCGGTCGCTGGCCATGAAGGTCAGCGCGTTGGCCAGCTTCATTTCCTTGCCGGTGCGCACGTGGAAGGTCTTCATGCCGGCGCTGAAGCGGCCCGAGCAGACCCGCATGAACGCCACGCGGTCACGGTGCTGCGGGTCCATGTTGGCCTGGATCTTGAAAACGAAGCCGGTCAGCTTGTTCTCTTCCGGGGCGATCTCGCGGCCGGTGGTGGAACGCGCCTGCGGCGACGGGGCATGTTCGACGAAGAAGTCCAGCAGCGGTTGCACGCCGAAATTGTTCACGCCCGAGCCGAAGAACACCGGGGTCTGCTTGCCGGCGCGGTAGGCGTCCAGGTCGAACGGATGGCTGGCGCCCTGCACCAGTTCCAGTTCGTCGCGCAGGTCGGCCAGCATCTGTGCACCGATCTTCTCGGCCAGGCCGGGCGCATCGATGGACGGGAAGATGGTCGAGTCCTGGCGGGTGAAGTTGCGGCCCGGTTCGTACAGGTGCACTTCGCCGGTCAGCAGGTGCACCACGCCCTTCAGGCGCTGGCCCATGCCGATCGGCCAGGTCACCGGCGCGCACTGGATGCCCAGCACGGTTTCCACTTCATCCAGCAGCTCGATCGGGTCCTTGCCCTCGCGGTCGAGCTTGTTGATGAAGGTCATGATCGGGGTGTCGCGCAGGCGGCAGACTTCCATCAGCTTGATGGTGCGCTCTTCCACGCCCTTGGCCACGTCGATCACCATCAGCGCCGAGTCCACCGCGGTCAGAACGCGGTAGGTGTCCTCGCCGAAGTCGGCGTGGCCGGGGGTGTCGAGCAGGTTGACGATCTTGCCTTCGTACGGGAACTGCATCACCGAAGAGGTGACGGAGATGCCACGTTCCTTTTCCAGCGCCATCCAGTCGGAGGTGGCGTGGCGGGCGGCCTTGCGGCCCTTGACCGAACCGGCCATCTGGATCGCGCCTCCGAACAGCAGCAGCTTTTCGGTCAGCGTGGTCTTGCCGGCGTCAGGGTGGGAGATGATGGCGAAGGTGCGGCGACGCGACGCTTCGTTGGCGACTTCGGACATGGCAGTGGCGCCCGCCCGGGGCGCTTTTCAAAGAGATAAGCGCCCGATTATACCGGCCGGGGGCGGTCAGCGCCCGGTGCCGCCTTCGGCCTCGCCCTGGCGGGCGAACTGCAGCTGGCCCTGCTCGGCGAAGATCCGTGCCGGCACCGAGCGCAGGCCCATGCCGCGGTTGACCTGCACCACGAAGTGCAGGTGCGGCGCGCTGCTGAAGCCGCTGTTGCCGGACAGGCCGAGCGGCTGCCCGGGCCCCACCGCCTGGCCGCGACGCACGCGCATGCCGCCGGCCTGCAGGTGACCGTACAGCGCCATGCTGCCGTCGCTGTGCAGCACACGGATGAAGTTGGCGCGGGCACCATCACGTTCGCGGTCCTGGCCGTTGCCACGGAAGCCATCCTGGATCTGCATCACCGTGCCCTCGCGCGCGGCCAGCACCAGCGTGCCCTCCGGCAGTGCGAAGTCCACCGCGTCGCGGTTCTCCTCGTCATCGTGGCTGAACCGGCCCTGCGGCGCCTGGTCCACGCGCGGACGGGCCGCATCGAAAGGCAGGCGATAGGCGACATCTTCGGCCTGTGCGGCCGGGTTGCCCGGCACCGACTGCAGGCGCAGATCCAGCGTGCGGCCATCGAGCGGGGCGGGCAGGTGGCCGACCACCAGGCTGCTGTCGCCCTGGATCAGCGATTGCAGCGGCAGCCCTTCGACCGGGCGTCCGGGTGCAGCGCGCAGCTCGATCTGCAGCGGTCCTGCCAGCCCATTGTCGATCCGGGCCTGCCATTGCGTGCCGACCGGCTGCAGGCGCAGCCGGGCCATGGGGGCGGCGCCCTCGGCACTGCCAGCGTGGGTGGTTGGGGTGGCGGGGGAAACCAGTCCCCAGCCCTGGCGCCAGTCACCGGCGCTGGCCGTCGTGCTCGCCAGCAGGGACATCAGCAGGCAGGTCAGGGGCAGGCGCAGCATCAGTGGTTCCAGAGGGTAGGGACCGCCGGGACTGTAGCCGATCCTGAACAGGACGACCGCGACCGCCTTCGCATAGTCGCGTTGAAAATATTCATCGCTTTATCCGCATGAAGGGATTGACAGTGCCGGAAAGGGCTGGCATCGTGGCTCCACCATCGAGACCGGCAGAGGGACAGGCCCTTTGAAGCCGGGGCAGCCCGCGGATGCGAAAGCGTCTGCGTAGGTGCCAAATCCTGCGGGGACCGTGGCGTCCACCGAAAGATGGTTCGAACCATGCACCCCACGTGCATCTCGAACGCGGGCCCCGCGAAGGCTCGATGGCCGATTCCCCAACCGGATCCCGCCATGAGCTTCGCCGCCAGTACCGCCATTCGCCCCGAACCCTTTGTCCCCGTCAGCGTGCCGGTCGAAGACCGCGTGCATGCCGAGCGCGGTGAGTTCGCCGCGGTGCTGTCGATGCGTCACGCCGGCCCCAGCCCGGTGCGCCTGCGCTATGAGTGGGTCGGCCCGGCCAATGCGCCGGTGGTGGTGCTGGCCGGTGGCATTTCCGCCCATCGCCACGTGGCGTCCAATGCACAGTTCAGCGAGAAGGGCTGGGCCGAAGACCTGGTCGGCAGCGGGCGCGCGCTGGATCCGCAGCAGCTGCGTGTACTGGCCTTCGACTTCATCGGCGCCGATGGTGCACTGGATGTGCCGATCGATACCGCCGACCAGGCCGATGTACTGGCGCTGCTGCTGGACCATCTCGGCATCCGCACGCTGAAGGCGTTCGTGGGCTACTCCTACGGGGCGCTGGTCGGCCAGCAGTTCGCGATCCGCCACCGTGCACGCGTGCGCCAGCTGGTGCTGGCCAGTGGCGCGCATCGCCCGCATCCGTATGCCGCCGCCTGGCGCGCATTGCAGCGCCGCGCGGTCGCGTTGGGCCAGCTGCAGTGCGGCGAAGACCACGGTCTGGCGTTGGCCCGGCAGTTCGCCATGCTCAGCTACCGCACCCCGGAAGAGTTCGGCGAGCGCTTCGATGCCGCGCCGGAAGTGATCAATGGCCGCGTGCGCGTGGCCGCCGAAGACTATCTCGATGCGGCCGGTGCGCAGTACGTCGCGCGCACGCCGGTGACTGCTTACCTGCGCCTGTCCGAATCGATCGACCTGCACCGCGTCGACCCCACCGCGATCCTGCCGCCCACCGTAGTTGTCGCGGTGGAGGGTGACCGCCTGGTGCCGCTGGCCGACCTGGTCGGTCTGGTCGAAGGGCTGGGCCCGCGCGGCAGTCTGCGCGTGCTGCGCTCGCCCTACGGCCACGACGCCTTCCTCAAAGAAACCGATCGCATCGACGCGATCCTCGCCACCGCCTTCCGCACTTCTGGAGAGTCCGCATGAGCCTGCACGCAAACGAGCCGTCCTGTAGTCGCACCACTGCCGCCGTCCGTGCCGGCATCGATCGGGACACCGCGCATGGTGCGGTCACGCCGCCGATCGTGCTGTCGTCGAACTTCAGTTTTGAAGGCTTCGGCAACAAGCGCCAGTACGACTACACGCGCAGTGGCAACCCGACCCGTGACCTGCTCGGCGAGGCGCTGGCGGAACTGGAGGGCGGCGCCGGCGGCGTCATCACCGCCACCGGCATGGGTGCGATCAACCTGGTGTTGAACGCATTGCTGCAGCCGGGCGACACCCTGGTGGTGCCGCACGATGCATACGGCGGCAGCTGGCGCCTGTTCAATGCGCTGGCGAAAAAGGGCCACTTCGAACTGGTCACCGCCGACCTGACCGATCCGCGCGCACTGGCGCAGGCGCTGGCCACGCAGCCGAAGCTGGTGCTGGTGGAAACCCCGTCCAACCCGCTGCTGCGCATCACCGACCTGCGCTTCGTCATCGAGGCCGCGCACAAGGCCGGTGCACTGGTGGTAGTCGACAACACCTTCCTGTCGCCGGCACTGCAGCAGCCGCTGTCGTTCGGCGCGGACCTTGTGCTGCATTCCACCACCAAGTACATCAATGGCCATAGCGATGTGGTCGGTGGGGCGGTGGTCGCGCGCGATCCGGCGCTGCACGAGCAGCTGGTGTGGTGGGGCAACGCGCTGGGCCTGACCGGCTCGCCGTTCGATGCGTTCCTGACCCTGCGCGGCCTGCGCACGCTGGATGCGCGCCTGCGCGTGCACCAGGAAAACACCGCGTCGATCGTCGCATTGCTGGATCAGCATCCGGCGGTCGGCACGGTGTACTACCCGGGCCTGGCCGATCACCCGGGCCACGCCATCGCCGCGCGCCAGCAAAGCGGCTTCGGCGCGATGCTGTCGTTCGAACTGGCCGACTGCGAAGGCGATGATCCGCATGCCGCAGTGCGTGCCTTCGTCGATGGCCTGTGCTGCTTCACCCTGGCCGAATCGCTGGGTGGCGTCGAAAGCCTGATCGCGCACCCGGCCACCATGACCCATGCGGCGATGACCGCTGAAGCGCGCGCGGCCGCCGGCATCAGCGAAGGCCTGCTGCGCCTGTCGGTCGGCATCGAGGCCGAGCGTGACCTGCTGGCTGATCTCGGCGCAGCGCTGCAGCGCGCCGAAGCCGTGATCGATGCGGCTGCGCGCCGCAAACAGGTGGTGGATGCATGAGCGCGCTCGCCGCTGACATTCCTGCGCTGGGCGTGGGACGCCTGGCGCTGCTCGGCACCGGCACGGTGGGCTCTGCCTTCGTGCAGCGCTACCAGGCGTTGCAGGCACGCGGGTTGGAACTGCCCAGCGTGCAGTGGCTGGCCAATTCGCGCACCGCACTGGCGATCGACCGTGATCTGGCGTTGCCGCTGGAGCTGGCACGACGCGCACCGCGTGACGGTCTCAGCTCACCGCCATGGGCGAGCGCCGAAGGGCTGGAACGGGGTGACGTGGTGGTCGATGCCACTGCCAGCGAAGATGTGGCCGCACGTCACGTGCAGTGGCTGGCGCGTGGGGTGCACGTGGTCACCGCCAACAAGCTGGGCCGCGGTGCGCAGCTGGCACGTGCCACGGCCATCGCCGAGAGCTGCGCAGACAGTGGCGCACGCTATGGCGACAGCGCCACCGTCGGTGCCGGCCTGCCGTTGCTGAGCAGCCTGCGCGCGCTGGTAGCCGGTGGCGACCACATCCACGCCATCGAGGGCGTGCTGTCCGGCTCGCTGGCGTGGCTGTTCCATCGCTATGACGGCCAATCGCCGTTCTCGGCGGCGGTGCGCGAGGCGCTGGCGGCCGGTTATACCGAACCGGACCCGCGTCTGGATCTGTCCGGCGAGGACGTGCGCCGCAAGCTGCTGATCCTGGCGCGCAGCAGCGGGCTGGCGCTGGATGCTTCGCAGGTGCAGGTGGATTCACTGGTGCCTGAAGCGCTGGCAGCGCTGCCGCTGGAGGATGCGGTGGCCGCACTGGAGCAACTGGATGCGCCGCTGCAGGCGCGTTGGCAGCAGGCGCGCGACAATGGTCGTGTGCTGCGTTTCGTCGGCCGCGTTGATGGCGAGGGTGCGCAGGTAGGCCTGCGCGAGTTGCCGGCCGATCACCCCTTGGCGCAGGGCGCGGGCACCGACAACCGCGTGGCCATCCACAGCGATCGCTATCACCGCCAGCCGTTGCTGATCCAGGGGCCGGGCGCGGGTGCGGAAGTCACTGCGGCCGCGTTGCTGGATGACGTGCTGCGGATCGTGGGTTGATGTCCGTGCTGCTGCGCTCGCCGGGCCATGCCCGGCGGGCCCGCAATCTCAACGCGACCTCAACGCCTTCAACAATGCCGCATTGAACTGCTTCGGGTCCTGCACCTGCGGCGAATGGCCCAGTTCGGCGAACTCGACCAGCGTCGCGCCCGGAATGGCCGCGGCCGCTGCTCTGCCCAGCACCGGATAATTGCCCAGCGTCGCCTTCACCGCAGGCGGCGCCAGGTCACGGCCGATCGCGGTGCGGTCCTTCTGGCCGATGAACAACGTGGTCGGCACCTGCAGATTCTTCAGTTCGTAGACCACCGGCTGGTTGAACACCATGTCCGATGCCAGTGCCTGGCTCCACGCAACGACCTGCTTGCCCGGGCCTTCATACATGCCCGACTGCATCCGCGCCCACGGTTCATACGCCGGCTTCCATTTGCCGTCGTAGTACACGTCCAGCTGGTAGCGGCGGATGCTGTCATAGCTGATGTTCATTTCGCCGGCGTACCACGTGTCCACGCTGTGCCAGGGAACACCCAGCGCCTTCCAGTCTTCCAGCCCGATTGGATTGACCAGTGACAGGCTGCGCAGGTCCTGCGGGAACATCAGCGCGTAGCGCACCGCCAGCATGCCGCCCATCGAATGACCGACCAGGTGCACCGGTACATCACCCAGCTGCAGCTGTTGCAGCAGGGCATGGGTGTTGGCGGCCAGCTGCGCGAACGAATACTGGTAGCGTTCGGGCTTGCTGGATTTGCAGAAGCCCACCTGGTCCGGGGCGATCACCCGGTAGCCGGCGTTCAGCAGCGGCGCGATGGTCTGCTGCCAGGTGGCTGCGCAGAAATTCTTGCCGTGCAGCAGCACCACCACGCCGATGGCGCGGCGCTTGGGCAGGACATCCAGATAGGCCATTTCCAGTGGCTGCCGCTGCGACTCCAGTGCGAAGATCTTCACCGGATAGCCGTAGTCGAAACCCTCCAGCCGCGGCCCGTAGGTGGGCGCGGCCAAGGCAGGCAGCGGCAGGCAGGCAAGCAGGGCAGCAGCGATCACGCGCATGGGGCCAATCCGGGGCAGGGGAGCCCCGAGCCTAACCGGAACGCGGTGACGACGTCGTCCGATGTTGAGCCGGGCTCATGCCCGGCTGCAGGGTAGAGCCAGGCCATGCCTGGCTGCGGCCATCAGCACTCGATGACGTTCACCGCCAGGCCACCGCGGCTGGTTTCCTTGTACTTGTCCTGCATGTCGCGGCCGGTATCGCGCATGGTCTTGATCACCTTGTCCAGCGACACCTTGTGCTTGCCGTCGCCGCGCATCGCCATGCGCGAGGCATTGATCGCCTTCACCGCACCCATCGCATTGCGCTCGATGCACGGGATCTGCACCAGGCCGCCGATCGGGTCGCAGGTCAGGCCCAGGTTGTGTTCCATGCCGATTTCCGCAGCATTCTCGATCTGGCTCGGGTTGCCGCCCAGCGCCGCGACCAGGCCGCCGGCCGCCATCGAGCAGGCCACGCCCACTTCGCCCTGGCAACCCACTTCGGCACCGGAAATCGAAGCGTTTTCCTTGTACAGGATGCCGATCGCCGCCGAGGTCAGCAGGAAGTCGAACACGCGCTGCTCGTTGGCGCCCGGGCAGAAACGGTCGAAGTAATGCAGCACCGCCGGCAGCACGCCGGCTGCACCGTTGGTCGGCGCGGTCACCACGCGACCACCGGCGGCGTTTTCTTCGTTGACCGCCAGTGCGTACAGGTTGACCCAGTCCAGCGTGGTCAGCGGATCGCGCATCGCCGCTTCCGGCTTCGACGACAGCTCGCGGTACAGCGCCGGTGCACGACGGCCGACCTTCAGGCCACCCGGCAGCACGCCTTCCTCGCGGATGCCGCGCGCGACGCACGACTGCATCGCGCTCCAGATCTCGCGCAGGTTGGCGCGGATCTCGTCTTCGCTGCGCCAGCACTTCTCGTTCTCGAACATCAACTGGGCAATGCTCAGGCCGCTGCGTGCGGTCTGCGCCAGCAGCTCGTCGCCGCTCTTGAACGGGTAGGGCAGCGGGGTCTCGTCGGGCACGATGCGGTCATCGGCCGCGTCGTCCTGGTTGACCACGAAGCCGCCACCGACCGAGTAATAATCGCGGGTGGCGATCACTTCGTCCTCGGCGTTGTACGCGGTGAAGCGCATGCCGTTGGTGTGGTACGGCAGCTTCTGGCGCTTGTTCATGCCGAGGTCGCGCTTTTCGTCGAAGGCGATCTCGTGCTGGCCCATCAGCTGGATGCGCTTGCTGCTGCGGATGCGCTCCAGGGTGGCCGGGATGATGTCCGGGTCGATCAGGTTCGGCCGCTGGCCTTCCAGGCCGAGCAGGATCGCCTTGTCGGTGCCATGGCCGCGGCCGGTCAGCGCCAGCGAGCCATAGACATCGGCGCGGATGCGCGCGACCTCGTGCAGGCGGCCCGGATCGAGCAGCCAGCGATGGATGAATCGCTCGGCGGCCTTCATCGGCCCGACGGTGTGCGAGGAGCTCGGGCCAATGCCGATCTTGAAAACGTCGAACGTGCTGACAGCCATGGTTGCCGTACTGCGGGTACCGGAAGAGACCGCTATTCTAGCGGTTCACGCCGCACTTCAATGGCTGCGGCGCAGCATTTCCACCAAGGGGACCCTGCCGGTGTTGACTCTGTTCCAGCGTGACGACTGCCACCTGTGCGACATGGCGCTGGCCGAGCTGGCCAAGGCCCGGGCGCCGGAATTCGAATCGGTGTTCCTGGATGACCAGCCAGCGCTGGAATCGCGCTACGGCGCGCGGGTGCCGGTGCTGCGCGACGAGCGCGGCGACCGTGAGCTGGACTGGCCGTTCGACGCGGCTGCGGTTCAAGCCTGGCTGGCCGTCGAACGGTAGTGCCGGCCGCTGGCCGGCACCTACCCGCATCGGTGAGGTTGCCGGCCAGCGGCCGGCACCACCGGAGATGATGGCCGGGGCGGTGCCCCGGCCCGTTGATCATTTCGCGTCGAACTTCACGATCGTGCTGATCGCGGTTTCATCCGGGATGGTCTTGGTGTCGGCCCAGTCACCGCTGCCGACGCCGAAGTCCAGGCGCTTGACGGTGGCCTTGCCGGTCAACACCGGCTGGGTGCCCGGCTTCCAGGTGAAGGTAAGGGTGACCGGCTTGCTGACGCCGCGCAGCTCCAGCGTGCCGTCGGCGGCGAACTGGTCGTTGCCCACCGCACGGAAGCCCTTGGCGGTGTAACGCGCAGTGGCGAACTTGCCGACGTTGAAGAAGTCGGCGGTCTGCAGGGTCGAGTCGCGGTCGCTGTTGCCGCTCTTGGCACCGGCCAGCGGAATCACCACGTCCAGCGAACCGGCGGCCGGGTTGGCCGGGTCGAAGCTGAGCTTGGTGGCAAAGCCCGGGAAGCTGCCGGTGAACACTTCGCCGTCGTACTTGGTGGCGAACACCAGGATCGAGCCGGCGCCGGGGGCCTGCGCGTAGTCCGCAGCGAGCGCCGGGGCGGTGGCCAGCATGCCGGCCAGGGCGGCGGCCACGGCGGCCGGAGTGGTCAGTTTCAGGTTCATCGGTCAGTCCTTCTGAGGGGAGGCGAGCCAGCCGCGCGGCAACATGCGGGACAGCGTTGCATCGCGCTGGAACAGGTGGTGGTAGAAGGCAGCGCCGGCATGGGCCAGCACCACCGCGATCAACAGCCAGAAGCCGTATTCGTGGATGGCGTGGGACACCGCGACGACCTGCGGATCCGGGCCACTCAGCTTGGGCACATCAACCAGGCCGAACCAGCGGAACGGGCGCAGGCCACTGGCCGAGTCGTACAGCCAGCCCGACAGCGGGATGGCGAACATCAGCACATACAACAGCACGTGGGTGGCGCTTGCGATGCGCTCCTGCCAGCTGGGCACGCCCGGCACCGGCTTGGGGGCGCCGGCGTACAGGCGCCAGCCGAGGCGGAACAGCACCAGCGCCAGTACGGTGATGCCGATCGACTTGTGTGCGGTGTAGACCCAGAAGTACTTGGGCGTCTTGGGCAGTTCGCCCATGGTCAGGCCGACCACGCCCAGGGCGAGGATCAGCAGTGCGATCAACCAATGCAGGATCTGGCTGACACTCCCCCAGGCGGCGGGGGTGTTCTTGGCGGTCATGAAAGGTCCTCTAGCGGGCCGTCTTGGGGTCGGAGTGCGGAACGGGAGCGGGAGTTCCCGGGGCGTCGCTGCGGTCGAGGGTGGCTTCAGCCTCGATCCTCAGCTGTACTGCATCACCGATGACGCCCGGCCAGGCGGTGATGCCGAACGCGCGCCGGCTCAGCGTGGTGCTGGCGGAAAAACCGGCGGTGCGTCGGAACGGGGGAAGGGGGTAGCGCTTGATGGCGTTGAGGGTCACGTCCAGGGTGACTTCCTGGCTGACGCCGCGCAGGGTCAGGGTACCGATCACGTGCGCACGCTTGGCATCGATCGGTTCGACCCGGCTGGAGACGAAATGTGCCTTCGGGAAACGCTCGCCATCCAGAAGGCTGCGGGCCAGCGTGGCCTGGTTCCATTTGGCATCACCTAGGTCCAATCGCGACACGGGGACCTCGACATCCAGTGTGGCCTCGCGCCAGTTGTCGGGATCGAACTGCAGGCGGCCCTCACTGCCGGAGACCGTCCCCATCGCCTGCGAGTAACCCGCGTGGTCGATGGTGAACAGCACACGCGTATGCACCGGATCGAGGCGATAGGTATCTGCATCCGCCCAGGCGGGGGCGGTGGCGAGCAGCATCGGCAGCAGGGCCAGGCAGGGACGCATCGATGGCGGGCTCCGGAAGGGGGACGTTGCGATCATACGCACAGCCCCCCGCCAACGTTGCGTGCATGGCTGCAACAGTTCGTGGTGGGTCCACCGGTGGAAACAGGCTGTTGCAGCCATGAACCCGGCCCTGTGTGACAATCGGGACAGGACAGGGGGGTTCAGGATGACGAGCGGTTGGCGCCTGTGGTGCCGAGGCATCGCGGGAATGGGGCTGCTGCTGATGGCGTTCGCCACGGCGGCCACGGCCCTCGACATGGCGGAAACACCGCGCCTGCGCCGTTTCGGTGCAGCTGAAGGCATGCCCTCGCGCATGGTGCTGGCGCTGGCCGAGGACCGCCAGGGCCATATCTGGGCGGCCACCGATGGTGGCCTGGTGCGCTATGACGGCGGCAACCTGCGGGTCTGGGAACATGATCCGGAGCAGCCGGGCTCGCTGCCCGGCAACGAGATCGAGACCCTGCTGGTCGATCCCCTGGACCGCGTCTGGGTCGGCATCAATGGCAAGGGCGTGGCCCGGCTGGATGCCGACCGCGAACGCTTCAAGACCTTCGATGCGGTCAACGGCCCCTGCATGAGCCAGTTCTGGACGCTGGCCTACGCCGAGGATGCACTGTGGATCGGCACCAGTGGCCATGGCGTCTGCCGTTTCGGTGAAGACGGCAGCCTGCGCTTCTTCGAGCATGATCCGGCCCGTCCTGGCGGGTTGCCCAGCAATACCATCTACAGCAGCCTGGTCGATGCGCAGGGGCGACTGTGGATCGGCACCGAGGCGGGCATTGCGCGCTGGAACGGGACTGGATTCGAGGCTGTCGCGCCGCGCGAACTGGGGGCGCTTAGTGTATTGCGGCTGAGCCGCGACCCCGATGGCTCGATCTGGGCCGGCAGCCAGAATGACGGCCTCTACCGTATCGACGCGCAGGACCGGGTCAGCCGTCCGCGCTGGGCCGACAGTGCACACCTGCGTTCGGCACTGGTGCTGGCCGATCGCCAGGGCGGTTACTGGGCGGGCACCTCCGATGGCCTGTTGCGTGGAGATGCCAGCATGCTGCGGCGGCTCGACGGCGACCGCGGCAGTGGCTTCCTCACTGCCCAGAGCGGTGTGCTTGATCTGATGCAGGACCATGAGGGCGGATTGTGGGTGGCGCTGCTGACCCAGGGCCTGGCCTACCTGCCGCCGGACTGGCGCCGGTTTTCGATCTGGAACCAGCTTGACGGCAAGCCGCTGGACAGCCAGTACCTGCTGAGTGCAGCCAGTGATGGCCGGAATTACTACGTCGGCTCAGCGCATGGCGTGTACCAGCTGGACGCGCAGGGAGTACTGAAGTTGCTGGCCAGCGATCGCGAGATCGGCAGCGGGGCGGTGTGGTCGGTGCTGCCGCGGCCGGACGGGCGCCTGTGGCTGGGGCGTGCCGGCCGCATCAGCGTGTACGACCCGGCCACCCGCGCGCTGCACGATTGGCATATCGATGGGGGAGCCGATCTGCGCCAGCGCATCGATCTGATGCGGCAGGCCCCCGATGGCACGGTCTGGCTGTCGGTGATGAACCTGGGCCTGCAGCAGCGCAGCGCCGATGGCCGCGTGCTGCGTAGTTACCCGCTGGAGGATCTCCGCAAGACAGCCGATTCACCTGTCGAGCAGATCCGCTTTGATGCCCAGGGCAAGGCCTGGGTGATGGGCGACATGGGGATCTGGCGTGAACAGGCCGGGCGCTTCGAAGCGGTGCCGGGCGTTTCGCGCGGGTTGATCTACGATCTGGTGTGGGTGGATCCGCAGCAGCTGTGGCTGGCCCGGCAGGGGGCGCTGGAACGCTACCAATGGGATGGCATGAGCCTGCGCCTGATCCAGCGCATCGATGGCAGTGCTGGCGTACCCTCGGTCAGCATGGGAGGACTGGCGCTGGCCGAAGACGGCCGCCTGTGGGCGACCACGCCACGTGGCCTGCTGCGGTGGGACCCGAAGACGCGCCGCCTGCAGCAGTTCAACGAACGCGATGGCCTGCCCGACGCCGAGTTCACCAGCAGGCCGCCGGCGGTGAATGCCGATGGTCGCGTGCTCGCGGTGGCCCAGACCGGCCTGGTCGTGTTCGATGTGAATGCTGCCGATGCGGTGCTGCCGCCGTCGTCGCTGGTGATCGCCGAGGTCCGCGTGCGGCGCGATGATGCTCGCGGCTGGCAACCGCTGCCGACCACCGGCACGCTGTTGCTGGGGCCGGATGATCGTGATCTGCAGATCGATGCGCGACTGCTTTCCTATGCCAATCCGCAGGGCAACCGTTACCGCTTCCGGGTGCAGGGCTACGACCAGAACTGGGTGGAGCAGGGCGGTGACGGCCAGCGCACGCTGTCGCGGCTGCCGACCGGCAGCTACGTCATTGAAGTCCAGGCGGCAACGGCCAGTGGCACGTGGACGCCTTCACAGCGGTTGCAGGTGAAGGTGCTGCCACCCTGGTGGCGCAGCGGCATGGCGATCTTCGGCTACCTGCTGATCGGCTCGCTGCTGCTGCTTATCCTGGTGTGGTCGATCCGTGCGCGCCTGCGCCGCCGCCAGCAATGGCAGTTGACCGTGCACAAGCAGCAACTGGCAGAGCAGGCCTCTCAGGCCAAGAGCCGGTTCCTGGCCACGCTGGGCCATGAGGTGCGCACGCCGATGACCGGTGTGCTCGGCATGAGCGAGTTGCTGCTGGCCACCCCGCTGGATGCGGTGCAGCGCAGCTATGCAGGCTCGATCCAGCAGGCTGGCAGCCACCTGCTGCGGCTGGTCAATGACGCGCTGGATCTGGCCCGCATCGAGGCCGGCCGGCTGGAGCTGGACCTGCGACCATTCGATCTGGCTGGCCTGCTCGACCAGGTGCAGGCGTTGATGGAGCCGATGGCGAAGCAGCGCAACCTGGGGTTCCAGCGTGGGGGCGATCCGCCGGGGCCGATCAGCGTCAGCGGCGACGAGATGCGCGTGCGGCAGATCCTGCTCAACCTGCTGGGCAATGCAATCAAGTTCACCGAGCGCGGGCACGTCGGCCTGGCCGTGCGCCTGGAAGAGAACGGTGGCGGACTCTGCTTCGAAGTGCATGACACCGGCCCGGGCATCAACGCCGAACAGCAGGACCGCCTGTTCCATCGCTTCGAACAGGCGGACGGCCCGCGCACCGCGTCGCGCTATGGCGGCAGCGGGTTGGGCCTGGCGATCTGCCAGGAGCTGGCCGTAGCCATGAACGGACGCATCGAAGTGGACAGCCAGCCGGGCAAGGGCGCGCGATTCCGGGTGTGGTTGCCGCTGCCCTGGATCCGGCAGGCCGCCAATGCGCCGGGCGACTCGCCGGTGCTGCCGGTGCTGCCGCCGCTGCGCATCCTGCTGGTGGAAGATGACGCGACCGTGGCCGAGGTCATCGCCGGCCTGCTGCGTGGCCGTGGCCACGACGTGGTGCACGTGCTGCATGGCCTGGGCGCGCTTTCGGAGATTGCCACCGATGGTTTTGACGTGGGCCTGCTCGATCTCGATCTGCCCGCGCTGGACGGCACCGCCATCGCTCGCCAGCTGCGCACCATGGGCTATGAACTCCCCTTGGTGGCGGTCACCGCGCGCTCCGATGCCTACGCCGAGACCCAGGTCCTGGCGGCCGGGTTCGATGGCTTCCTGCGCAAGCCGGTGACCGGTGACATGCTGGTGACTGCCATTGCCCAGGCGCGCGCAAAACGACAAGCCGCCCTTTGAATGCGCCAGCGCCGGGCGTGAACGGCGCGACTTTCGGTTTACCATGCCGACGCCCGTAGTGCGGGAATCATCAGAAGCAGCGTGAGGAGGCAATCGGTGGTGTATCTGCGGGCGGCGATGCTGCTGCTGGTCCTCCTGTGCTGCCTGTCGCCCGCTGCGGCGCAGCCGGTGCCACCGAGCCCGCGCCAGGTGACGGTGTTCGACGGCTTGCCGTCCAATACCGTGAACCGCATGGCCGAGGATCGTTACGGTTACCTCTGGATCGCCACCAACGACGGTCTGGCCCGCTACGACGGGCGCAACTACCGGATCTGGCGCTCGGAAGACGGCCTGCGCGACAACCGCATCTGGACGGTGCTGGTCGATGCCCGCAACCAGCTCTGGATCGGCACCGAGAACGCGGGCCTGGTACGGATGTCGGCCGATCGCCGCCAGCTGCATTTCTACGACCGCAGCAGCCAGCCGTTGATGGGCACCAACACGGTCTGGAGCCTGGCCACCACGCCGGATGGTTCGGTCTGGTTCGGCACCCACGAAGGTGGTCTGTACCGCCTGGACAACCAGGACCGGCTGCAGCGCTTCCTGCCCGAAGCGAACAACCCACGCAGCCTGCCGGCCGCATCGGTGCCTTATCTGGCAACCCTGGCCGATGGCAGCCTGTGGATCGGCACCAAGCATGGTGTCGCGCGCTGGACCGGCACGGACTTTGAACGGGTTGGTGCCGGCATCGTTCCCAGCCTGCTGATCAATGGCCTGACGGCCGAGCCCGATGGCAGCCTCTGGATCAGCACGATGGCCGGTGCCATCGTGCGTCGTCCCGATGGTCGTTTCGAGGCACCGTCCTGGAAGCTGCCCGAAGGCGAACAGGTGCTGGGCATGATGCTGCGCGACGAGCAGGGCGGGCACTGGCTGGACACCCGCACCGGCCTTGGCCGCGCGGTCGATGGCCAGTACCAGGCCGTGCCGCTGTACAGCGCGGTGGCGCGTGGCCCGGTACGCCCGAACTGGACCGGCGCCTACGAGGATCGCGAGGGGGGCATCTGGCTGGCCAGCACCAACGCCGGCCTGTGGCACCTGCTGCCGCGCTGGTGGCAGTTCTCGGTGCTGTCGCGGCTGGAGGACGACCCGCGCTCGCTGCGCAATGCCTTCGTGCTGGGTACCAGCCCGTCCAGCAACGGCGGCATCTGGACGGTCGGCAGCCACGGCGCGCTGGACCGCTTCGATCCGAAGACCGGCCGCATCGAACAGCACCGCACCTGGGTCAACGGCATGCACTGGCTGACCTCGGTGCGCGAGGATCGCCGCGGCCAGGTCTGGATCGGCTCCAACGACGCGCTGCTGCGCTACGACCCGAAGCGGCGTGATCTGCGCCGCTGGGGCCGGGATGCCGGCGCCGACGCGACCATGGAAGGGGTCATCGAATCGATGATGACCTGTGATGGTGACAGCCTCTGGCTGATGCTGCCGTCGGGTCTTCAGCAGCGCGATCTGGATGGGCGCCTGCGGCGCCAGCTGGACAATGGCCAGCGCGGATTGCAGCAGGGCCAGCTCAATCTCGATGTGGAATGCGGGCCGCAGGACCATATCTGGCTGGCCAGCAGCCGAGGCCTGCTGCAGTGGCTGCCGGAAAGCGAGCGCTTCCAGCCGGTACCGGGCGCACCGGCGACCGCGATCCATGCACTGCACGTGGGCAGCGATGGCCAGGTCTGGCTGTCCGAGGATGGCCGACTGTCGCGCTACCGCTGGAGCCAGGGCCGGCTGGAGCGGCAGGCCGTGATCGGTGCCGAGCAGGGCTACCCGGCGATCTCCGCTTCGGGGCTGGTGGTCGATGCACAGGGGGTGGCGTGGGCAACCAGCGCGCGTGGCCTGGTGCGCATCGGCGCCGATGGCCAGAGCGTGCGCCTGTATGGCGTGCATGACGGCCTGCCGAGCCAGGAATTCCGCGAGCATACGCTGGTGATGTCGGGAGACGGCCATCTGGTGGCGGGTACGCCGGCCGGTGTGGTGGTGTTCGACCCGGAGCAGGTGCGGCCCTCGATGCGGCGTGCGCCGCTGGTGATCGAGCGGGTGGAGGTGCGCCGCAACGAGCAGGTGCTGGACCTCACCCACGACACGCCGTTGCAGATCGCCGATGGCGACCGCGATCTGCGCATCGTCGCGCGCCTGTTGTCGTTCGCCGATTCGGCGTCCAATACCTATCGTTACCGGTTGGCCGGCTATGACCCGGACTGGGTGGAAGTGGGACCGGCCGGTGAGCGCCTGTTCTCGCGGCTGGCACCGGGCAGCTATCGGCTGGAAGTGCAGGCGCGGTCGGCCGACCATGTCTGGTCACGGGTGCAGAGCCTGGAATTCCGCGTGCAGCCACCGTGGTGGCGCAGCCTGTCCGGCCTGCTGGTGCTGGCCTCGTTCGCGCTGCTGCTGACCAGCTGGTTCGCCTGGCTGTACCGTCGCCGCCTGCAGCGTCGCCACGCCTATCAGCTGGCGCTGCACAAGCAGGAGCTGGCCGAGCAGGCGTCGGCGGCCAAGACCCGCTTCCTGGCCAACCTTGGTCATGAGATCCGCACGCCGATGACCGGTGTGCTCGGCATGAGTGAGCTGCTGCTGTCCTCACCGCTGGATCCGCAGCAGCGCGGCTATACACAATCAATCCGCCACGCCGGCGAGCACCTGCTGCATCTGGTCAACGATGCGCTGGACCTGGCGCGGATCGAATCCGGCCGTCTGGAGTTGCAGTCCAAGCCGTTCGCGCTGAGCTGCCTGCTGCAGGACCTGGCGGCGCTGATGGGCCCGTTGGCTGCACAGAAGGGCCTGCGCTTCACCCTCGACAACCAGTTGCCGCCCGGCCTGCAGGCCACCGGCGACGCGATGCGGGTACGGCAGATCCTGCTGAACCTGCTTTCGAATGCGGTCAAGTTCACCAGCCGTGGCACCATCACCCTGCACGCGCGCAGCGACGCCGAGCTGCGATCGCTGCATTTCGAAGTGCGCGACACCGGCCCCGGCATCAGTCAGGAGCAACAGCAACGCCTGTTCCGCCGCTTCGAGCAGGCCGATGGTGCACGTACCGCGGCGCAGTACGGCGGCAGTGGCCTGGGCCTGGCGATCTGCCGCGAACTGGCGCATGCGATGCAGGGGCGGATCCAGGTGGAGAGCCAGCTCGGTCGCGGCACCTGCTTCGGCGTGACGTTGCCGTTGCCCATGGTGGTCGATGCCGATGCCGAAGCAGATGGTGAAACGCACCGCGAGGACGCGGCCAACATGCCGCCATTGCGGGTACTGCTGGTGGAGGACGACGCGACTGTGGCCGATGTAGTGCGCGGGCTGCTGAGTGCGCGCGGGCACGAGGTGGTACATGCGGGCCATGCGCTGGCGGCACTGCGTGAGATCAGTGCCGGTGATTTCGACGTCGGCCTGCTGGATCTCGACCTGCCGGGCCTGAGCGGCTTCGAGCTGGCCCAGCATCTGCGCAACCAGGGCTACATGCTGCCACTGCTGGCGGTGACCGCGCGTACTGACCCGGACCTGCAGCAGCAGGTGGAGGCGGCCGGCATCGGTGGCTTCCTGCGCAAGCCGGTGACCGGGGAACTGCTGGTGGAAGCGATCGCCCGGGTGATGGGAAGGTAGGGTTTATTGCAGGGCTTGCAGCCCTGCACCTGCAGAAGCAACGTCAACGTCAAAAGCGCGCAATCCGTGGGATGGCGGGGTGGGTCCGGTTGCGGGGGACGCTGCAAGTCCCCCTCCGGGGCCCGGCCCAGCCGCTGGCGGCTGTGCGTTCGGGCGCTTGCGAAGCAATGCTTCGCAAGCAAAGCGCCCTCACCCATGTAAGCTCGGTCGCCGCTTGCTCGTGTGCGCTGTCCTGCGCACACGGCAAGACCGGGGTTGGGCCTCCTGCCCAACTCGCCCGAGGCATGCCTCGGGCCCATGCGGCTCACGCCCCCACAACCGGACCCACCCCGCCTTCGACAGATTCTCGCGAGGTGCCGACAGTTGCTTTCTGTAGAGCCGAGCCATGCTCGGCTCAGATCTTTCCGATATCGAAATATTCGATTTCGATGAAGTTTCATCCACGCATGGCGTGGATCTACTTACCGTCACCGGGAAACTATCGGGGGTGGGGCGGTGTGGGGCTGCAGGACCGTTGGCGCCATGGATGGCGCCATCGAGCCCCCAAGGATGGGTTTACGGCGTGTCCTGAAGCCCCACACCGCACCGCCCAGCGCACAGCATTCACAGAGCCGGTTTTTGCTGTTGCTGCGGCTTCTAGCGGGTGCAGGGTGCAACCCTGCCGAACCCCCTCACTCCGCGACGTGCTCGACCTGCCGTGGCTCCGGCTTGGTGTCCGGCAGCTGCCAGAAGATCATCGTCGAGGTCAGGGTGATCGCGCCCACGCACAGGAACGTCGCATGCAGTGCCGCGGTGGCGCTGTTGCTGTCCAGGTGATTGCCGAACGCGGCCAGCAGGCTGCCGGCCGCCGCGGCACCGAAACCGGCGGCGAGCATCATCACCATCGACAGCAGGCTGTTGCCGGAACTGGCGAACTCGCGGTCCAGATCCCGCAGCGTCACGGTGTTCATCACGGTGAACTGCAGTGAATTGACCGCGCCGAAGAACGCCAGCTGCAGCAGGCGCCAGGCCAGGTGCTGGCCGGGTGTCATCAGGATGAAGCTGGCCATCGCCAGGCCCACCAGCACGGTGTTGACCATCAACACGCGGCGGTAGCCGTAGCGCTCGACCAGCTTCACCGCCAGCTTCTTCGACACCATGCCGGCCGCCGCCACCGGCACCATCATCAGGCCGGCGTTCATCGGGCCAAGGCCCAGGCCGACCTGCAGCAGCAACGGGATCAGCATCGGCATGGCGCTGCTGCCGATGCGCGAGAACAGGTTGCCAAGGATGCCGATGCGGTAGCTGGGCACGCGGAACAGGGCCAGCGAGAACAACGGCGCGGTGGAGTTGGCGGCATGCAGCCAGTAACCGACCAGTGCGGCCAGGCCGGCCACGGTCATCAGCATCACCAGTGCATGTGGCGTTCCGAGCCCGGAGATGCCGTCCAGCGCCAGCGACAGCACCACCATCGCAAAGGCCAGCATGATGTAGCCGCGCAGGTCGAAACGGGTGCGATGGCTGGCGTAGTGGTCGGGCATGATCTTCATCGCGGCGATGAAACCGATCACGCCGATCGGCAGGTTGATCAGGAACACCCAGTGCCACGACGCGATCTCGACCAGCCAGCCACCCAACGTCGGGCCGATCAACGGGCCGACCAGCGCGGGGATGGCGATGAAGCTCATCGCGCGCAGGAAGTCCTCGCGTGGCACCGAACGCATCACTGCCAGGCGGCCGACCGGCAGCAGCATCGCACCGCCGATACCCTGCAGCACACGTGCCCCAACCAGCTGGTGCAGGTGCTGGGCCAGCGCGCAGGCCAGCGAGCCGAGGGTGAACAGGATGATCGCTACCAGGAAGGTACGACGCGTGCCGTAGCGGTCGGCGATCCATCCTGAGGCGGGAATGAAGGTGGCTACCGCCAATGCGTAGCTGAACACCACCGACTGCATCTGCAGCGGGCTTTCGCCCAGGCTGGCCGCCATCGCCGGCAAGGCCGTGTTGACGATGGTCGAGTCCAGCATCTGCATGAAGATCGCCAACGAAACCAGCCACAGCAGGGGGCGCTGGCGGTTGTAGGTCGATGGCGATGTAGACATGGGGTGTGGCCGGTGCAGCGTGGGGGACGCCATGATCGCGCACTGCGGGTCACGGCGCGATCAACATCGCGCCGCAACCGCATGCGCAATGCTCAGCGCTGGCTGTGCGCGTGCACTGCGTCGACCAGCACCTGCACGTGCGCCGGGTCCATGTCCGGCGACATGCCGTGACCGAGGTTGAACACATGGCCCTCGCGCGAACCACCGTTGCCGGCGGCATAGGTGTCGAGCACGCGTGCTGCTGCGGCGGCGATCGCATCCGGCGAGGCGTACAGCGTGGTCGGGTCGAGGTTGCCCTGCAGGGCGACGCGGCCGCCGGTGCGGCGCATCGCCTCGTCCAGATCCAGCGTCCAGTCCAGGCCCAGCGCATCGGCACCGGTCTGCGACAGCGCTTCCAGATGCAGGCCGGTGCCCTTGCCGAACAGGATCAGCGGGGTGCGCTCGTTGCCTTCGCCGCGCTCCAGGCCCTCGGCAATCCGCTGCAGGTAGCGCAGCGAGAACTCGCGGTACATCGACGGCGACAGCACGCCACCCCAGGTATCGAATACCTGCAGCGCCTGTGCACCGGCCGCGCGCTGCGCGCCGAGATAGGCGATCACCGCCTCGGTGGTGACCTCCAGCAGGCGGTGCAGGGCCTGCGGATGGTTCAGTGCCATCGCCTTGATCCGCGCGAAGTCCTTGCTGCCGCCGCCTTCCACCATGTAGCAGGCCAGCGTCCACGGGCTGCCGGAGAAACCGATCAGCGGCACCTGGCCGTCCAGCTCACGGCGGATCAGGCGCACCGCGTCCATCACGTAGCCCAGGTCCTGTTCCATGTCCGGCACCGCCAGCCTGGCGATGGCCGCTTCATCACGCACCGGGTGGCGGAACTTCGGGCCTTCGCCTTCGACGAAGTACAGCTCCAGGCCCATCGCATCGGGAATGGTGAGGATGTCCGAGAACAGGATGGCCGCATCCAGCGGGAAGCGGCGCAGCGGCTGCAGGGTAACCTCGCAGGCAATCTCCGGATTCTTGGCCATGGCCAGGAAGCTGCCGGCCTTGGCTCGGGTCGCGCGGTATTCCGGCAGGTAGCGTCCGGCCTGGCGCATCAGCCAGACGGGGGTGCAGTCCACCGGTTCGCGGCGCAGGGCGCGCAGCAGGCGATCGTTGCGGAGAGGGCTGGTCACGATGGGCATTCCTTGGACGAAAGTTGGCAGCGGCGTCAGTCGCCGTGCGAGAGGATCTGGAAACCGCGATGCAGTTCGGCATCGCGGGCCTTCTCGAAGGCATGGCGGGCTTCGTCGGCCTGCAGGAACAGCTCGCGCCGCAGCTGCGAGCGGCTGCCGACGCGGCCGCTCTCGCGCAGCAGTTCCCAGCCGCCGAACAGATCCGGCTGCAGGCTCAGGCGCAGGAAGCGCGGTGCCTGCGCACCGGCGTCGGGATGTTGCAGGTAGACGTGCATGGCGCCGATTGTAGCGGGGCCAGGGTGACCCCGGCCGCAACGCGGTCGTGCCGGCCGCTGGCCGGCACTACCGGGCCGACAGCACCTTCAGCACCGCCGCCTCATCCACGTCCGGCACCACTTCGGCGCGGCCCATGCCGCGCCACAGCACCAGGCGCAGGCGGCCGGCCACGTTCTTCTTGTCCAGCCGCATGCGGCCGAGCAGGGCCTGCGGGTCCAGCCCCGCCGGGATCGCCACCGGCAGGCCGAGGCGTTCCAGCAGCGCCTGCAGGCGCGCGCGGTCGGCATCGTCGGCCAGGCCGAGGTCGGTGGACAGTTTTGCCGCCAGCACCATGCCCACCGCCACCGCTTCGCCGTGGTTCAGTGCATCGCGGCCCGGGGCCGAGTAGCCCTGTTCGGTCTCGATGGCATGGCCGAAGGTATGGCCGAGGTTGAGCAGGGCACGCTCGCCCTTCTCGAACGGATCACGCTCGACGATGGCGGCCTTGTGCCGGCAGCTGCGCGCGATGGCTTCGGACAGTACCGCATCCTCGCCGGCCAGCAGTGCATCGGCATGCTGCTGCAGCCATTCGAAGAACACCGCGTCGCCCAGCGCGCCGTACTTCACCACTTCGGCCAGGCCGGCGCGCAGCTCGCGCGGTGGCAGGGTGGCCAGCACGCGGGTATCGGCAATGACCGCGCGCGGCGGATGGAATGCGCCGACCAGGTTCTTGCCGGCCGGAATGTCGACCGCGGTCTTGCCGCCCACCGACGAATCGACCATCGCCAACAGGGTGGTCGGAAGCTGCACGCAATCCACGCCGCGCATCCAGCAGGCCGCGGCAAAACCGGCGAGATCACCGACCACGCCGCCACCGAGGGCGAACACGCAGGCATCCCGGGTGGCGCCGAGCGCGGCCAGCGCTTCGATCGCGCGGCCGAATTCGGCCAGGGTCTTGGAGGCTTCGCCGGCGGCCAGCACGTGCTCGCCGACGATCAGGTCGGGGCGTGCGGCCAGCAGCGTCTGCTTCACGGCTGCCAGGTAGCGCGGAGCCACTTCGTTGTCGCTGAGCAGCAGCACGTGGCGGCCGCGCACATGCGAGGCCAACGCGGTGCCGTCGGTCTGGGCACCAGCGCCGATGGTGATGGAGTAGGGGCGGTCGCCGCCAACGGCGACCTGCAGCAGGGCGGGGGAAGTCATGCGGTCAGGTCCTGGCGCTGCCATTGCGTGGCCAGCTTGACCACCAGGTGGGCGGTCGCGTCGGCAGCGGTATACGGGTCGGTATCAAGGGTGAGGTCGGCCAGTTCGCGGTACAGCGGGTCGCGGTGAGCAGCCAGATCGTGCAGCACCTGCTCGCGGTCCGGGCGCTGCAGCAGTGGCCTGCCTTTGTCGCGGGCCAGGCGTTCCAGCTGCGCGGCCACGCTGACCCGCAGGTAGACCACGAAGCCGCGCTGGGCGATCAGCGCACGGTTGTCCGGATCCAGTACGGCGCCGCCACCGGTGGAGACCAGCTGGCCGCGGCCTTCCAGCACACGGGCCAAGGCTTCGCGCTCATGGCTGCGGAAGCCGGTTTCACCCGAGTGCTCGAAGATGGTCGGGATGCTGGCGCCGGCGGCATCTACGATGGCCTGGTCGACATCGACGAAGTCCAGCGTGAAGCGCTCGGCCAGGCGGCGGCCGATGCAGGTTTTGCCGGCGCCCATCGGGCCGATCAGGATCAGGTTCGGAGCAGGATTCATGCCCTCTGATGCTAACACCTCCGTGCCCTTGCCTTTACGTTCTTCACGTCAGGGTAGGCGTTCCTGCGGGGTCTCCCGCGCCAGCCGGAGTACAGGCCATGACGGTCGCCAAGGTCATCGAAATCACCGCCTCCTCGCCGAAGAGCGTGGAGGACGCCGTGCGCAGCGGTCTGAAGAAGGTCTCCGAGACGGTCAAGGGCATCCAGGGCGCCTGGGTGAACGAGACCAAGGTGGTCACCAACGGCAGTGGCGAGATCACCGAATGGCGGGTCAACCTGCGGGTGACCTTCCTGGTGGAATAGGCGTGCTCAGCGCACGTCCTGCACCTGGCGCTGGCCGTCCAGCACCACCACGTGGTCGGCCAGGGCGGGCAGGGCGTGCAGTGCCTGCCGGCTGACCCGCTCGTAGTACTGCACGAAGCGCTCCAGCTGAGGCCGGCTCATGCCGTGCCGGCCCGGCTGCGCGGCCTGCAGGTTCTGCTCCTGCTGCCAGCGCCAGCGTGGTACCACCGAGAAATCCGGCGGCTGCAGGAACCACAGGCGGTCGCAGCGCTGCCACAACGCCGGGTAGTCGCGGGCCAGCGCCTGGTTGCACCAGCGGCGCCAACGGCCATCGGCGTCGGCCTCGCGCTCCAGTGCGTTCAGCGGGCTGTCCAGTGCGTTGTCATCCTGCGCCGGTGTGCCGAGGAACCAGCCTTCGAACACCAGCAGGTCCAATGGCTGCTGCAGCTGCGGCCACTGAGCCTCGGGCAGGCGTTCATCGGCCAGCTTGTCGAAGCGTGGCATCGCGAAGGGCTGGCGTGTGGCCACGGCGTCCAGCACGGCATGGGCCAGCGGCAGGTCGTGGGTGCCGGGCGGGCCGCGGGTGATCAGCAGCGGATGCACCTGGCGGGCCAGTCGCTGGCGCTGCGCACGGGTGAGGTAGACGTCATCGATCGACAGCGTGGCCGCGTTCAGGCCGCGTGCCTGGGCGCGCGCCACCACCTGCGCGGCCAGCGTCGATTTGCCGCTCCCCTGCAGGCCGCTGATCGCCAATACTGGAACCGCTGCACCGCTGCCCAGCGCATCATCCAGCGCCTGTTCGGCCAATGTTTCGGGGAATCCTTTCACCTGGGGCATATACGCAGCAGCGGCCATGCAGCCACAATAGCCCAATCCGTGTGAGAAGAACGCAATCATGAGCGACCTGTACGCCGAAGCCCTGTCCACGTTTGCCGGCCTGTTCGACGAGGCCAAGCAGAGCCGCGAGGTCGAGCCGAATGCGATGACCGTGGCCACCGCCGATACGCAGGGCCGTCCCTCGGCGCGTACCGTGCTGCTGAAGGCCTTCGACGAGCGTGGCTTCGTCTTCTATACCCACCTGGACAGCCACAAGGGCCAGGAGCTGCAGGCCAATCCGCAGGCCGCGCTGTTGTTCCTGTGGCGCAGCCTGCGCGAGGCGGGTATCCAGGTGCGCATCGAAGGCCGTGTCGAGCAGGTCGCCGATGCTGAAGCCGATGCCTATTTCGCCAGCCGCCCGCGCATGAGCCAGATCGGCGCCTGGGCCTCGCAGCAGTCGAAGACGCTGGCGACGCGCGAGGAATTCGATGCGCGCGTGGCCGAGGTCGAAGCCCGCTTCGAGGGCAAGGACGTGCCGCGCCCGGAGGGCTGGAGCGGCCTGCGCGTGGTACCCGACCGCATCGAGTTCTGGTATGGCGCGCAGTTCCGCCTGCACGAACGCTGGTGCTATGAAGCCGGTGCCGAAGGGCGCTGGAGCAAGCGCCTGCTGTATCCGTAAGGCAACCTGATGCAACGCCTGCCGCTGTACCGTGTGGTGGTGTTCGTGCCGTCGGCAGCACTGGATGCAGTGAAGCAGGGCATCCTCGCGGTGGACGCGCTGGCGGCCGGCGACTACGAGCACGGGATGTGGTGGTCGGCGCCGGGGTTCGAGCAGTTCCGCCCGCGCGTGGGTGCGTCGCCCGTGCAGGGTGAGGCGGGCCGCACCGAAGTGGTCGACAGCGTGCGTCTGGAGTTCTGCCTGCCTCGGAATCCGCAGCGGCTGCAGCGCATCTTCGAACAGGGCATCGTGCCGCATCACCCGTGGCAGGTGCCGGTGGTGCAGGTGGAGGAAATCGAGCTGCTGCTGGCCAGGTAGATCCACGCCATGCGTGGATGAGATGCTTGACGGAAGAGCGGTGCGAACCAAGGTTCGCACCCACCAGGCAACGAGTGGTTACAACCCCTCCGCGCGCAGCCAGCGCCACAGCGTGGTGCGTGAGACGCCCAGCGCCTGCGCCATCCCCTCGCGATCATTGCGATGTTCCTGCAGCAGCGTCTCCAGCTGCGCGCGCGGCGGGCGCTTCCCGTTGCTTTCCACCGGCAATGCTGCAACGCCCTCATTCACAAGTTCGGGCGCCAGCTGCAGCAGGCGCGCCGCATCGATCAGCCCTTCGCCCGGCTGCCAGTGGATGCGCAGGCGATCCACCAGGTTGCGCAGTTCGCGCACGTTGCCGGGCCACTCCGCGGTGGTCAGTACCGCCAGTGCATGCTCATCCAGTGGCGCATCGATGCCACGCAGCTGGCGGAATAAGTGCTGCGCCAGCAGCGGGATATCACTGCGCCGCGCGCAGCGGCGGCAGGGCAATGCGCAGTGCGGCCAAGCGGTAATACAAGTCGCGACGGAAGCTGCCGGTTGCTGCGCGCTGCTCCAGCGACTGCAGGGTGGCGGCCACCACGCGCAGGTCCACCGGGGTCGGTTCGGTGGCGCCCACGCGCAGTACCTCGCGTTCTTCCAGTACGCGCAATAGGCGGGTCTGCAGCGGTAGCGGCAGTTCGCCGATTTCGTCCAGGAACAGCGTCCCGCCGTCTGCGGCTTCGACCAGGCCGACACGGCCTCCACGGCGTGCGCCGGTGAAGGCCCCATCGCTGTAGCCGAACAGCTCCGCTTCCAGCAGCGATTCGCTGATCGCGCCGCAGTTCAGCGCCACGAAGCGTCCGCGACGGCCACTGGCGGCGTGCAGCTGCCGCGCCACCAGTTCCTTGCCGGTGCCGGTTTCGCCGGTCACCAGTACGGTGCTGTCGTGCGGTGCATAGAGCGCGATCTGTGCGCGCACCTGGGCCATCGCTTCGCTGTCGCCGAGCAGTTCATGCGTGTCGGCACGCGCTGCCGCGCGCCGGCGCGGGGCGGCTCGGTTGCCGCTGGAGCGGGCCAGGGTCTGGGTCAGTTCCAGTGCATGTTCGAACGCCTGCCGCACCGAGTCGGCCGAATACAGCAGCACCCCGGGCAGGCCGGCCTGTTCGGCGTGGTCGATGGCCATGCCGGTGCCGACGATCACTTCGATGCCGTTGGCGCGCAGATCGGCGATGCAGTCGCGTGCGTCCTCGCGGGTGACGAAACGGCGATGCTCGATATCCAGGCCGAAACTCTGCTGGAAGTTGCTGAACACCGGCACGTCGCTGGCGTGGGTGACCAGGCCGATGCGGCTGGCGATGCGTCGCGCGCGCGCCAGTGCTTCCATCAGATCGAAGCCGTTGGCCTGGATCGGCACCAGTGGCAGCTCCAGCCTGCCGCGCAGCCAGGCGGCGTTGGAGCCACCGGCGATCACCACATCGCAGTGCTCGCGACGCAGGCGCTGGCCGATCACCTCCACCGCTTCCTCGAAGCCGAGGTTGATCTGCTCGATGCGCGCGCGGCGGTCGAACTCCGGAATGACGTCGCCGAGCAGGCCGGTCAGCCGCGAGACGCTGACCGTCCAGATCACCGGGCGGCCGGGGTCGGCATCGGCATGGCGCAGGGGCGAGCGGGGCAGGTACATGGCGGCGGGTTCGGGCGAAGTGTTTCATGATACATCTGTTTCAGTGTTTCATATGTTTCACTGTTGAGTGACGGTCATGTCCGTGAAATCAACGGCTTGCAGCTTGGCATGGTGCTTGCGCCTACCCATCCGTTCTTCAACCTGGATTGCCGCATGACTGCTTCCGCCCCTTTCTCCGCCGGTGCCCGTTTCCGTGAGGCGCTGGCTGCCGAGTCGCCGCTGCAGGTGATCGGCGCGATCAACGCCAACCACGCCCTGCTGGCCAAGCGCGCCGGCTTCCGTGCCATCTACCTGTCGGGCGGCGGCGTTGCCGCGGGCTCGCTGGGCCTGCCGGACCTGGGCATCAGTACCCTGGAAGACGTGCTGGTGGACGTGCGCCGCATCACCGATGTCTGCGATCTGCCGCTGATGGTCGACATCGACACCGGCTTTGGCCCGAGCGCGTTCAACATCGCGCGCACCGTGAAGTCGCTGATCAAGGCCGGCGCGGCCGCCTGCCACATCGAGGACCAGGTCGGCGCCAAGCGTTGCGGTCACCGCCCGGGCAAGGAGATCGTCTCGCAGGGTGAAATGGTCGACCGGGTGAAGGCGGCCGCCGATGCCAAGACCGATCCGGACTTCTTCCTGATCGCGCGCACCGACGCCATCCAGGTGGACGGCGTGGACAAGGCTATCGAGCGCGCCATCGCCTGTGTCGAGGCCGGTGCCGATGGCATCTTCGCCGAGGCTGCCTACGACCTGGACACCTACCGCCGCTTCGTCGACGCGGTGAAGGTGCCGGTGCTGGCCAACATCACCGAATTCGGCGCCACCCCGCTGTTCAGCCGCGATGAACTGGCCTCGGCAGGCGTCGCGATCCAGCTGTTCCCGCTGTCGGCGTTCCGTGCCGCCAACAAGGCCGCCGAGAACGTCTACCAGGCGGTGCGCCGCGATGGCCACCAGCGCAACGTGGTGGACACCATGCAGACCCGCGAAGAACTCTACGACCGCATCGGCTACCACGCGTTCGAGCAACAGCTCGATGCACTGTTCGCCGCCAAGAAATAAGCAGTACCCTGCACCATCAAGTTTTCGGAGGGAAACATGAACGATACGACCGCAACCCCGACCTTCAAGCCGAAGAAGTCCGTCGCCCTGTCCGGCACCGCCGCCGGCAACACCGCGCTGTGCAGCGTGGGCCGTAGTGGCAACGATCTGCACTACCGTGGCTACGACATCCTGGACCTGGCCAACACCAGCGAGTTCGAGGAAATCGCCTACCTGCTGGTGCACGGCAAGCTGCCGACCCGCGCCGAGCTGGTTTCGTACAAGGCCAAGCTGAAGTCGCTGCGCGGCATTCCGGCAGCAGTGAAGGCGGCGCTGGAAGAACTGCCGCCGTCGGCACACCCGATGGACGTGATGCGCACCGGCGTGTCCGTGCTCGGCTGCGTGGCGCCGGAGAAGGACGATCACAACCATCCGGGCGCGCGTGACATCGCCGACAAGCTGATGGCCTGCCTCGGTTCGATGCTGCTGTACTGGTACCACTGGAGCCACAACGGCCGCGCCATCGACGTGGAAACCGACGACGACTCGATCGGTGGCCACTTCCTGCACCTGCTGCACGGCGAGAAGCCGCAGGAATCGTGGGTGAAGGCGATGCACACCTCGCTGATCCTGTACGCGGAACACGAGTTCAATGCCTCGACCTTCACCTGCCGCGTCATCGCCGGTACCGGCAGCGACATGTACAGCGCGATCTGCGGTGGCATCGGCGCGCTGCGTGGCCCGAAGCATGGCGGCGCCAACGAAGTGGCGTTCGAAGTGCAGAAGCGCTACGACAACCCGGATGAAGCCGAGGAAGACATCAAGGCCCGCGTCGAGCGCAAGGAAGTGGTGATCGGTTTCGGCCACCCGGTCTACACCGTCTCCGATCCGCGCAACAAGGTGATCAAGGACGTGGCCCGCGAGCTGTCCGAAGAACAGTCCAGCATGAAGATGTACGACATCGCCGAGCGCCTGGAATCGGTGATGTGGGACATCAAGAAGATGTTCCCGAACCTGGACTGGTTCAGTGCCGTCAGCTACCACATGATGGGCGTGCCGACCGCAATGTTCACTCCTCTGTTCGTGATCGCCCGCACCGCCGGCTGGAGCGCGCACATCGTCGAGCAGCGCATCGACGGCAAGATCATCCGCCCGAGCGCCAACTACATCGGTCCGGAAGACCGCGACTTCGTCGCCATCGACAAGCGCGTCTGATCCACCTGCTGTACCCATCCGGCCGGCCGCGTGCCGGCCGGATGCTTTCGCCGCCGCACCGCCGGCACCCGGCCCGCCTCAAGCACTCCGCCAGCCCATGAATACCGATTACCGTAAGAACCTCCCCGGCAGCACGCTGGATTATTTCGACGCGCGTGCCGCTGTCGATGCGATCCAGCCCGGCGCCTATGCCACCCTGCCGTACACCTCGCGCGTGCTGGCCGAGAACCTGGTGCGCCGCTGCGATCCGGCCACGCTCGGCGATTCGCTTAAGCAGCTGATCGAGCGCCGCCGCGACCTCGATTTCCCGTGGTTCCCGGCGCGCGTTGTGTGCCACGACATCCTCGGCCAGACCGCGCTGGTGGACCTGGCCGGCCTGCGCGATGCGATCGCCGACAAGGGCGGTGACCCGGCCAAGGTGAATCCGGTGGTGCCGGTGCAGTTGATCGTCGATCACTCGCTGGCAGTGGAATGTGGTGGTTTCGATCCGCAGGCGTTCGAGAAGAACCGCGCCATCGAAGATCGCCGCAACGAAGATCGTTTCCACTTCATCGACTGGACCAAGCTGGCGTTCGAGAACGTGGACGTGATTCCGCCGGGCAACGGCATCATGCACCAGATCAACCTGGAGAAGATGTCGCCGGTGGTCTACGTGCAGGACGGCGTCGCCTTCCCGGACACCTGCGTGGGCACCGACAGCCACACCCCGCACGTGGACGCGCTGGGCGTGATCGCGATCGGCGTGGGCGGCCTGGAAGCGGAGAACGTGATGCTGGGCCGCGCGTCCTGGATGCGCCTGCCCGACACCGTCGGTGTCGAACTGAGTGGCCGCCCTCAGCCGGGCATCACCGCCACCGATGTGGTGCTGGCCCTGACCGAGTTCCTGCGCAAGGAACGCGTGGTCGGTGCGTGGCTTGAATTCTTCGGCGAGGGTGCCGCGGCACTGACCATCGGTGACCGCGCCACCATTTCCAACATGTGCCCGGAGTACGGCGCGACCGCCGCGATGTTCTACATCGACGGGCAGACCATCGATTACCTTCGCCTGACCGGCCGCGAGGAATCGCAGGTGGCGCTGGTGGAGAACTACGCTCGTACCACCGGCCTCTGGGCCGATGACCTGGCCACCGCGCAGTACGAGCGCGTGCTGCGCTTCGACCTGTCCAGCGTGGTGCGCAACATGGCCGGCCCGTCCAACCCGCACAAGCGCGTGGCGACCGCCGAGCTGGCCGAGCGCGGCATCGCCGACGAAGCCAAGCTGGAAGCGGGCAAGGCCGAGCAGGCGCAGGGGCTGATGCCCGACGGCGCGGTGATCATCGCCGCCATCACCAGCTGCACCAATACGTCCAATCCGCGCAACGTGATCGCCGCCGCACTGCTGGCGCGCAAGGCCAACGAGCGTGGCCTGCTGCGCAAGCCGTGGGTGAAGTCGTCGCTGGCGCCGGGTTCGAAGGCGGTGCAGCTGTACCTGGAAGAGGCCGGCCTGCTGCCGGACCTGGAAAAGCTCGGCTTCGGCATCGTCGCCTTCGCCTGCACCACCTGCAACGGCATGAGTGGCGCGCTGGACCCGAAGATCCAGCAGGAAATCATCGATCGCGACCTGTATTCCACCGCCGTGTTGTCGGGCAACCGCAACTTCGATGGCCGCATCCACCCGTATGCGAAGCAGGCCTTCCTGGCTTCGCCGCCGCTGGTGATCGCCTATGCCATCGCTGGTACCGTGCGCTTCGATATCGAGAAGGACGTACTGGGTGTGGATGCCGATGGCAACGAGGTGCGCCTGAAGGACATCTGGCCGACCGATGCCGAGATCGATGCGGTGGTGAAGGCCGCGGTGAAGCCCGAGCAGTTCCGCAAGGTCTACAACCCGATGTTCAACGTGCGCGTGGAGCACGGTGCGGCGGTCAGCCCGCTGTACGACTGGCGCCCGCAGAGCACCTACATCCGTCGTCCGCCGTACTGGGAGGGCGCGCTGGCCGGTGAGCGCACGCTGTCTGGCATGCGCGCGCTGGCGGTGCTGCCGGACAACATCACCACCGACCACCTGTCGCCGTCCAACGCGATCCTGGCGTCCAGTGCCGCCGGTGAGTACCTGGCGAAGATGGGCCTGCCGGAAGAGGACTTCAATTCCTACGCCACCCACCGCGGTGACCACCTGACCGCGCAGCGCGCCACCTTCGCCAACCCGAAGCTGTTCAACGAGATGGTGCGCAACGACGACGGCAGCGTGAAGCAGGGTTCGCTGGCGCGCGTGGAGCCGGAAGGCAAGGTCATGCGCATGTGGGAAGCTATCGAAACCTACATGGACCGCAAGCAGCCGCTGATCATCATCGCCGGTGCCGACTACGGCCAGGGCAGCTCGCGTGACTGGGCCGCCAAGGGCGTGCGCCTGGCCGGCGTGGAGGCGATCGCGGCCGAAGGCTTCGAACGGATTCACCGTACCAACCTGATCGGCATGGGCGTGCTGCCGCTGGAGTTCAAGCCGGGCACCACCCGCCTGACCCTGGGCATCGACGGCACCGAGACCTTCGACGTGATCGGCGAGCGCACCCCGCGCGCCGAGCTGACCCTGGTCATCCACCGCCGCGACGGCCAGGACGTGCTCGTGCCGGTCACCTGCCGCCTGGACAGCGACGAGGAAGTGGCGATCTACGAGGCCGGCGGTGTGCTGCAGCGCTTCGCCCAGGACTTCCTGGAAGGCGCCAAGGTGGCGTGATGCCGGACTGAATGCCTGCCCCCGGAGGCCGGGGGCGGGCTTGTCCGACACCAGGGCAGGGCGCACACTGACTTGGCAAAAACTGCCAAAGGAGAGTTTCATGGCCACCATGAACATTTCGCTGACCGATCCGCTCAAGCAGTTCGTGGACGAAGAAGTGCGCGAAGGCGGCTACTCCAGCACGTCGGACTATGTGCGTGACCTGATCCGCCAGCGCCAGCGCAGCAAGGCTGAAGAGCTGCTCAAGCAGCTGATTGCCGAGGGGCTGGCTTCTGGGCCTGCCGTTCCGGTGACTGCGGCCACATTCGAGCGGATGCGTCGCGAGCTGACCGAAAGGATGGAGCGTGAAGGCGATTGAATGGAGGCCCCGGGCCGAGACAGACGCAGCCGACGCCGCGCTGTGGTACGCACGACAGGGAGGGCTGGCACTGGGTCAGCGCTTTCTCGCCGAGCTGGAGGCCACGCTTCAACGTATTGCGATGTTCCCTGCGTCAGGTTCCGTCCGCCATGCCGACCTCGCCGCACAGTTGCCGGCACTCCTGCGCTTCATGCAGGTTCCGGGCTTTGAACGCTATCTCGTCTACTACCTCGATCTGCCGGACCGCGTGGACGTCATGCGGGTGTGGTGCGTTGATCGTGGCCTTGACGCACTGATGCAAGACATTTCCTGAAATCCAAACGCTTGGATCCGACGATGAATTTTCTTCCGCAACTCCGAATTCCCGCCACCTACATGCGCGGCGGCACCAGCAAGGGCGTGTTCTTCCGCCTGCAGGATCTTCCCGAAGCCGCGCAGGTGCCGGGCGCCGCACGCGATGCGCTGCTGATGCGCGTGATCGGTTCGCCCGATCCGTATGGCAAGCAGACCGACGGCATGGGCGGCGCCACCTCCAGCACCAGCAAGTGCGTGATCATTTCCACCGCTTCGGTGCCTGACCACGACGTGGACTACCTGTATGGCCAGGTATCGATCGACACCGCCTTCGTCGACTGGAGCGGCAACTGCGGCAACCTCAGCACTGCGGTGGGTCCGTTCGCGATTGCCAATGGTCTGATCGATCCGGCCCGCGTGCCGCGCGATGGCCTGTGCACCGTGCGCATCTGGCAGGCCAACATCGGCAAGACCATCATCGCGCACGTGCCGATGCGCGATGGCGAAGTACAGGAGATCGGCGATTTCGAGCTGGATGGCGTGACCTTCCCGGCCGCCGAGATCCAGCTGGAATTCATCGATCCGTCCGATGACGGCGATGCGGGCGCGATGTTCCCGACCGGCAACCTGGTCGACACCCTCGATGTCCCCGGCGTGGGCAGTTTCGAGGTGACGATGATCACCGCCGGCATCCCGACCATCTTCCTCAACGCCGCCGACCTGGGTTACGCCGGTACCGAGCTGCAGCCGGCGATCAACGAAGACAAGGCGGCGCTGGAGCGCTTTGAGAAGATCCGTGCCTACGGTGCACTGCGCATGGGCCTGATTTCGAAACTGGAAGACGCGGCCACCCGCCAGCACACACCGAAGGTGGCCTTCGTTGCCCCGGCGCAGGACTACGTATCGTCCAGCGGCAAGTCGATTTCTGCCGCGGGCATCGATCTGCATGCGCGCGCGCTGTCGATGGGCAAGCTGCACCACGCGATGATGGGTACCGCCGCGGTGGCCATCGGCACTGCAGCGGCAATTCCCGGAACGCTGGTCAACCGTGCTGCAGGCGGCGGCGAGCGCGAAGCGGTGACCTTCGGCCATCCGTCCGGCACGTTGCGCGTGGGTGCGCAGGCCGGTCTCGTTGACGGCCAGTGGACAGTAAGCAAGGCCATCATGAGCCGCAGTGCCCGCGTGCTGATGGAAGGCAAGGTGCGGGTGCCGGCCGAGTGATGCGTTGGTAAACGCCAACCAAGGTTGGCGACTACCGGGCCGCAGTGACCAATTGCTTTGGTAGATGCCAACCTTGGTTGGCATGGTGCACGGGCAACCGTGCACCGTAACGAGGAGATCGACGATGCCTGACAACCCCACCCCATCCAACGAGCGTGCAGCGTGGGATGCGCTGCTGGTGGACATCGTCGACTACGTGCGCGACGCCCGCATCGACTCACCACTGGCGTTCCAGACCGCACACCACTGCCTGCTCGACACGCTGGGCTGTGGCCTGGAAGCGCTGTCCTTCCCGGCCTGCAGCAAGCTGCTTGGTCCGCTGGTACCGGGCATCAGCGCGGTCAACGGCGCACGCGTACCGGGCACGCACTACGTGCTGGACCCGGTGCAGGCGGCGTTCAATCTGGGCGCGATGGTGCGCTGGCTCGATTTCAACGACACCTGGCTGGCCGCCGAATGGGGCCACCCGTCGGACAATCTGGGCGGAATCCTCGCCGTCTGCGACTGGCTGGGACGCAACGCGCAGGCCCTGCGCCGCCCGCCGCCGACCGTGCACGACGTGCTGCTGGCGATGATCAAGGCGCACGAGATCCAGGGTGTACTGGCCCTGCAGAATTCCTTCAATCGGGTCGGGCTGGACCATGTGGTGCTGGTCAAGGTCGCCACCACCGCTGTGGTGGCGCAGCTGCTCGGGCTTGATCGCGAACGCATGCTCAATGCTGTGTCGCTGGCCTGGGTCGATGGCCAGGCGCTGCGGACCTACCGGCACGCGCCCAACACCGGTTCGCGCAAGAGCTGGGCCGCCGGCGACGCCACCAGCCGTGGCGTGCGCCTGGCGCTGATCGCGGCAACGGGTGAAATGGGCTATCCGAGCGTGCTCAGTGCACCGACCTGGGGCTTCGAGGCTGTGTCCATGCATGGCCAGGCACTGACGCTGGAGCGGCCGCTGGGCAGCTATGTGATGGAGAACGTGCTGTTCAAGATCAGCTACCCGGCCGAGTTCCACGGCCAGACCGCAGTGGAGGCAGCGATCACGCTGCACCAGCAATTGCGCGTGGCCGGGCGGCGCGTCGAGGACATCGAACACATCGCGATCCGGACCCAGGATGCCTGCATCCGCATCATCGACAAGCAGGGCCCGCTGCACAATCCGGCCGACCGCGACCACTGCGTGCAGTACATGATCGCCATCGCGCTGCTGCATGGGCGGCTGGTGGCCGAGGACTATGAGGACGACGTCGCCGCCGATCCGCGCATCGACGCATTGCGCGCAAAGATGGCCTGCCACGAGGATCCGCAGCTCAGCGCCGACTACCTGGACCCGGACAAGCGCAGCATCGCCAACGGCCTCAGCGTGCGCTTCAACGATGGCAGTGAACTGCCGGAAGTGCTGGTGGAGTACCCGCTTGGCCACGCCCGACGCCGCGGAGAAGGCATTCCGCTGCTGATGGACAAGTTCCGCCGGCACCTGGCCCATCGCTTCCCGACCGCCCAGCAGCAGCGCATCCTGGCCGCCTCGCTGGACCCGGTGGCGCTGGCGGCGATGCCGGTGACCGATTACGTGGACCTGTACCTGCCGGTGTAGGGAACGCGCTTCGGCGGATCTGGCGCTGCGCCTGCTTGCCGGGCACGTAGCTGCACCTGCTTTGGTAGGTGCCAACCTTGGTTGGCACAGCCGACGCCAACCAAGGTTGGCGACTACCGGTTCCGCCGGCCAGCGGCCGGCACTACCCGCCCGGGCAATTGCCGAATTCGCGTCAACACCTTGACGCGGCCTGCCTATAATGGCCGCCTCGATCAAGGAGTGACGACATGAGCGGTCCGGCACGGCGGAAGCGGTGGGGATGGGCGGCGGCGGTACTGGCAGGAGGCCTGTTGCTGGGCCTGGCCGGCTGCCGCAACGACAGCGGGCAGCTGCCCAAGGCCAGCGGTGAAGCGATCACCACCCAGGCCGAGCAGGTGAAGGAATTCACCCTGCTGCGCGCTTACCCGGACCAGAAGAATGACGGCCTGTCGCTGGCGCTGGAGTTCTCGCGCCCGCTGGTTGGCACCCAGGATTTCGACAAGCTGGTGCGCTTCGAAGAGAAGGTCGGCACCGACGACAGCAGTTGGACGCTGTCCGATGACGGCCTGACCCTCCGCTATCCGTTCGTCGAGGCTGGCAAGGAGTTCAGCCTGGTGGTCTCGCCCGACCTGCTGGCCGCCGATGGCAGCCGGCTGGGCATGGAACTGAAGCAGAAGGTGTTCAGCGGCGAGCTTAAGCCGGTGGTCGGCTTCGCCTCGCAGGGCAGCGTGCTGCCGGCCAAGGACAGCCGTGGCCTGCCGGTGGTCTCGGTGAACGTGCCCGAGGTTGACGTCGAATTCCTGCGCGTGCGCGAGAAGGACCTGCCGACCTTCTTCAGCCAGTACCAGCGCGGCGGCCGCCGTGGCAGCTGGGAGCTGAGCAGCGACTACGAACGCAGCCCGATCAACAAACTGGCCGAGCCGGTCTACGTCAACCGCTTCATCCTCGGCGGCAAGAAGAACGAGCGGGTGCTGACCTACCTGCCGACCCAGGACATCAAGGAACTGCAGGAGCCGGGCCTGTACTTTGCCCTGCTCAAGCGCACCGGTGACTACGAAGGCGAGTTCGATACCGCGTTCTTCTCGGTCAGCGACATCGGCCTGCATACCCGTGCCTACAAGGACAAGCTGTTCGTGCACACCGCCGGCCTCAAGGACGGCGCGCCGCTGAAGGGCATCGACCTGCGCGTGCTGGATGCCAAGGGCGAAGTGGTACTGAAGGGCAGCACCGACGGCAACGGCAATGCGCTGCTGAACTACACGCTGGATGCCACCCACGTGCTGGTCGCCAGCAGTGGCAAGGACACCAGCTTCCTGCCGTTCAACCAGCCGGCGCTGGACCTGAGCGAATTCGCCGTGGCCGGCCGTGACAATGCCTGGTTCGACGTCTATGCCTGGTCCGGGCGCGACCTGTATCGCCCGGGCGAAACCGTGCGCCTGTCCGCACTGCTGCGCGACAACGATGGCAAGCCGGTCAAGGCTCAGCCGGTGTTCCTGCGCCTGAAGCAGCCCGACGGCAAGACCTTCCGCGAGACTCGCCTGCAGCCGGGCGAGCAGGGCTACATCAACTTCGAGCAGGTGATCCCCGCCGAGGCGCCGACCGGGCGCTGGCAGGTCGAGTTCCGCACCGATCCGGCCAGCAAGGAAGCGATCCAGGGCATGACCCTGCGTATCGAGGAGTTCCTGCCCGAGCGCATGAAGCTGGACCTGGACAGCGCGCAGAAGACGCTGAAGCCGGGTGAGGACCTGCGCCTGCAGGCCAATGGTGCCTACCTGTACGGGGCGCCGGCCGACGGCAACCGCTTCACCGCGCGCATGGCGGTGGCCGCCGAACAGCAGCCAGTCGAAGGCCTGCCGGGCTACTTCTTCGGTGACCCGACCCTGCAGTTGCCGCGCGAAGCCAAGGACGTGATCGATACCACGCTGCCGGGCAACGGCCAGCTGCGTGAGGATGTGGCGTTGCCGGAAGAGGCCGCCAAGGCCAAGGCACCGATCGCGGTGGTGCTGTCCGGCAGCCTGTATGAAACCGGTGGCCGTACCGTCACCCGCACCCTGAAGCGGGTGATGTGGCCGGCCAACGCGCTGGTCGGCGTGCGGCCGCTGTTCAACCCCGAGGATGGCGCCGACTCCAACGGCAATGCACGCTTCGAGCTGATGCGCGTGGATGCCGCCGGCAAGCCGCAGCCGGCCAAGGGCCTGAAGATCACCCTGGTGCGCGAGCTGCGCGACTACCACTGGACCTTCAACGACAACCGCTGGGACTACGATTTCACCCGCCGCTTCGAGAACAAGGAAACCCGCACCGTCGACGCCGGCAGCAGCGCGGTCGCCTTCGATTTCCCGGTGGAGTGGGGCGAGTACCGGGTGGACGTGTTCGATCCGTCCACCGGCCTGACCAGCCGCTACCCGTTCCGTGCCGGCTGGAGCTGGGGCGATGACAACCGCGGCCTGGACGCGCGCCCGGACAAGGTCAAGCTGGGCCTGGACAAGACCGGCTACAAGGCCGGTGACACCCTGGAAGTGACGGTGACCCCGCCGCATGCCGGCAAGGGCATCCTGATGGTCGAGACCGACCGCATGCTGTACGTGCAGGACATCGACGCCAAGCCGGGGTCGACCTTCAAGATTCCAGTCACCGCCGACTGGGAGCGCCACGACGTCTACATCACCGCGCTGGTGTTCCGTGGCGGCAGTGCGCCGAGCAAGATCACCCCGGCGCGTGCCGTGGGCGTGGTGCATGTGCCGATGGACCGCAAGGGCCGCACCGTGGCGGTCGGCCTGGTGGCGCCCAAGCAGATGCGCCCGGAGCAGGACCTGCCGGTGACGGTCAGTGCACCGCAGCTGGCCGGCAAGATGGCGCACGTCACCGTCTCGGCGGTGGACGTGGGCATCCTCAACATCACCCGCTTCCCGGTGCCCGATGCCGGTGCGCACTTCTTCGCCCAGCGTCGCCTCGGCATCGATGCCTACGACATCTACAGCCGGGTGATCGAGAGCTTTGATGGCGGTGCCGGCAAGCTGAAGTTCGGTGGCGACATGGCGTTGCAGGCATTGCCGCAGGCCAAGCGCCCGACCGCGCGCGTGCAGACCGTGGACCTGTTCTCCGGCCCGGTGCAGCTCGATGCCAAGGGCATCGCCCGCATCCGCCTGAAGGTGCCGGACTTCAACGGCACGCTGCGGGTGTCGGCGCTGGTCTACAGCGATGACCAGTACGGCAAGCGCGATGTGGAAACCGTGGTGCGCGCGCCGATCCTGGCCGAAGCCAGCATGCCGCGCGTGCTCGCCCCGGGCGACCGCAGCACCGTGACCCTGGACGTGCAGAACTTCACCGGCAAGCCGGGGCAGTTCAACGTGAAGGTGGACACCGAGGGCCCGCTGAACCTGGGCGAGGGCAGCCGCAGCGTGCAGTTGAATGCTGATGCCAAGACAACGCTGAGTTTCCCGCTGTCGGCGCGTGAGGGCCACAGCGTGGCCAAGGTGCGCGTACGTGTGGACGGCAACGGCTTCAAGGCCGATCGCCGCTACGAGCTGCCGGTGCGTGCGGCGTGGCCGCAGGTGCTGCGTTCGCAGGTGCGCACGCTGGATCCGCTGGCAGCGGTCAGTCTCGACAACAGCCTGACCGATGGCCTGATGTCCGAGTCGGTGAATGCCCGCCTGCTGGTCAGCCCGCTGCCGCCGATTCCGTTCGCCAGTGCGCTGCAGGGCGCGCTGAACTACCCGTACGGCTGTGCCGAGCAGACCACCAGCAAGGGCTACGCCGCGCTGATCCTGGACCAGGCGACGTCGTCGATGCTCGGTGCCGATGGCCTGGATGCCAAGACCCGTCGCGAACGCATGGAAGGTGCGTTCGGTCGCCTGGCGTCGATGCAGGTGGCCAACGGCAACTTCTCGATGTGGGGTGACGACGGCTACGTGAACCCGTGGCTGACGCCTTACATCACCGAGTTCCTGCTCGATGCCAAGGAGGCCGGCTTCGCGGTGCCGGACAACGTGCTGCAGAAGGCACTGAACCGGCTCAGCGAGGACCTGCTGTCCGGCGGCAACCAGTTCTACGGCCAGGACGACCGCGAGAAGCTGAAGTTCGCCAATCAGACCTATTCGGGCTACGTGCTGGCCCGGGTCAACCGCGCTCCGCTGGGGACGCTGCGCACGCTGTATGACAACGAGCGCAGCAAGGCGGTCGGCGGCCTGT
Organism: Stenotrophomonas sp. 71799_Sma; assembly: GCF_056482505.1. Classification (NCBI taxonomy): domain Bacteria; kingdom Pseudomonadati; phylum Pseudomonadota; class Gammaproteobacteria; order Lysobacterales; family Lysobacteraceae; genus Stenotrophomonas; species Stenotrophomonas sp. 71799_Sma. Next base: position 3,597,288 of record NZ_CM151202.1, on the reverse strand, counting down.
CGCTGGTCCATCTGGGCGTGGCGCTGTCGCTGCAGGGCGATGCCAAGCGTGGCCAGGCGGCACTGGCCGCGGCCTTCGCCAAGTCCAGCAGCGAACGTCCGTCGTACTTCGGCGACTACGGCAGCGCGATCCGTGATGACGCGCTGATGATCGCGCTGACCCACGAAAACAAGCTGGCCAAGCCGGCCTGGGATGCGCGTGCGGTGGATCTGGGCCGTGGCCTGGATGCGCGCCGCAATGCCGGCTGGATGTGGCTGAGCACGCAGGAACAGGTGGCCATCGCCCGCCTTGGCAAGGCACTGGCCGCCAATCAGAAGGCGCTGGTGGCCGGTGAGCTGGTGATCGGTGGCAACACCGAAGCCATCGGCGAGCGCAAGCTGTTCGGCCGCAATTTCAGCGCCAGCGAGCTGGCCAGCGGCGTGCGCTTCACCCCGCAGGGGCAGCCGCCGATGTTCGCCAGCATCGACGTGGCCGGTATCCCGCGCAGTGCGCCGGCACCGGACAACAGCGTGCTGGGCATTGAGCGCAGCTACTTCGGCACCGATGGCAAGCCGTGGTCGCCGCGCCCGCTGAAGGAAGGCGAAGCGCTGATCGTGCGCGTCACCGTCACCGCCGACACCACGATGCCCGATGCACTGCTGACCGACCTGCTGCCGGCCGGCCTGGAGATCGAGAACTTCAACCTGGGCGATGCCAAGCAGTGGGCCGACGTAGTGGTTGATGGCATCACCATCAGCGACCGCGGCGAAGCTGCCGACACCAAGCACGAAGAGTTCCGCGACGACCGCTATGTGGCTGCGCTGAAGCTCTCGCGTGGCAGCAAGGCCAACGTGTTCTATCTGGTGCGTGCGGTGACCCCGGGTACCTACTCGGTGCCGCCGCCGCTGGTGGAGGACATGTACCGGCCGCAGCTGCGTGGCGTCGGCCGTAGCAACCCGACCACGATCACGGTGGTACAGCCGTGACCGCGCGGACGGGCCGCGACGGCGCGGCCCGTCCCGCTGGCAAGCTCCAATCCGGCGCGCTGCAATGAACAACACGATGACGACCCGGCTGGCGGCCCTGCGCCGCTGGCTGCGGCCGCTGTGGCCGTGGCTGCGCTGGGGTACAGCGGCACTGTTGGCACTGCTGCTGGTGCTGGATTTCGCCTTCCCGCCGCCGCTGCCGAAGCAACCCGATACCAGCACCCTGGTGGTTGCCGCTGATGGCACGCCGCTGCGCGCGTTCGCCGATGCCGAGGGCGTGTGGCGCTATCCGGCATCGATCGACAGCGTCTCGCCGCTGTACCTGCAGGCGCTGCTGACCTACGAAGACCGGTGGTTCTGGCGCCATCCGGGCATCAACCCGCTGGCGATCCTGCGTGCCAGCGGCCAGTTGCTGCGCGGTGGTCGCATCGTTTCCGGCGGCTCGACCCTGACCATGCAGGTCGCACGCATCCTCGACCCGCATACGCGCACGCCGTGGGGCAAGCTCAAGCAGATGCTGCGTGCGGTGCAGCTTGAGGTGCATCTGAGCAAGCAGCAGATCCTGGCCCTGTATCTGGAGCGCGCGCCCTACGGTGGCACCATCGAGGGCGTGGAAGCGGCCAGCTGGGCCTATCTGGGCAAGCCGGCGGCGCAGCTGTCACATGCCGAGGCCGCCTTGCTGGCGGTACTGCCACAGGCACCGAGCCGGCTGCGCCCAGACCGCCACCCGGAAGCCGCGCAGAAAGCGCGCGACAAGGTGCTGTCACGCATGGCCGAACTGGGCGCGTGGACGCCGGAGGAAGTGCAGGATGCGCGCATCGAGAACGTGGTGGCACGCTCGCTGCGACCTCCGTTGCACGCCGCGCTGCTGGCGCAGCGCCTGCATTCGGCGCATCCGGGCCAGGCGCGCATCCAGAGCAGCATCGACATCGGCCTGCAGCGCACGCTGGAAGAACGCGTGGCGAGCTATTTCTCGACACTGCCCGAGCGTACTTCGGCGGCCTTGCTGGTGGTCGACAACCAGACTCTGCAGGCGCGTGCCTACGTCGGTACGTTGTCCTTTGGTGACCGCCAGCGGCTCGGCCACGTCGACATGGTGCAGGCCTGGCGGTCGCCGGGCTCCACGCTCAAGCCGTTCCTGTATGCGATGGCGCTGGACGATGGCCTGATCCATTCGGAAAGCCTGCTGGTCGATGCGCCGCAGAGTTTCGGCAGCTACCGGCCCGGCAATTTCGACATGGCCTTCAATGGGCCGATTGGTGCCTCCAGTGCATTGCGGCTGTCACTCAATGTGCCCTCGGTGGACCTGCTGCAGCGGGTCGGGGCCGCGCGCTTCGCCGCGCGCCTGTCGCACTCCGGCATCCAGCTGCGCTTCCCGCCGGGCAGCACGCCCAACCTCTCGCTGATTCTGGGCGGTACCGGTGCGCGGCTGGAAGATCTGGTCGGCGCGTTCGCGGCGCTGAACCGCAACGGCATTGCCGGACGCGTGCGCTACACCGATGACGAACCGATGATCGAGCGGCGCCTGGCCTCGCCGGGCGCCAGCTGGATCGTGCGCGAAATGCTGGAATCGAACCCGCGCCCAGGCTACAGCGTCGGTACGTTCGATGTCGGTGGCCGCCCGCGTGTGGCGTGGAAGACCGGCACCAGTTACGGGTACCGCGATGCGTGGGCAATCGGCAGCACGCGCCACTACACCGTGGGCGTGTGGGTGGGCCGGCCGGACGGCACACCGCTACCGGGCCAGTACGGCGCGGTGACCGCGCTGCCGCTGATGTTCGAAGTGGTGGACAGCCTGCCGCGCCAGCGCGGCGATTCGGCTGCTGCACCGATGCCGGCAAGTGTCAGCCAGGAAGATATCTGCTGGCCCACCGGCGAACGCGCCGAAGGCCTGCCGACGGCACTGTGCCAGCGGCGGATGTCGGCCTATCTGCTGGACGGCGCGGCACCACCGACCTTCCCCGAGCGCGAGGCGCGGCGCTGGCAACCGGGGCGCCAGCGTTACCTGGCCGACGCGCGGACCGGTCTGCGTGTATCCGCTGATTGCCGTTTGCCGCATGAGGAAGTCGCGCGAGAGATCGCGCGCTGGCCGGCGTTGTTGTCACCGTGGCTGCCCAAGGCCACGCGCGCTGCCTCGCAGTTGCCGGCGCTGTCGCCGGATTGCCGCGACGACGGGCGTGAGGCCAGCGTGGCCTTGCACATCGATGGCCTCAATGATGGCGCCACGCTGGCGCGTGCACCCAATGCCGAACATGGCGTGCGCCTGCAGCTGCGCGCGCTGGGCAGCGAGCAGGCGGTGGACTGGCTGCTGGATGGCCGTTGGATCGCGCAGACCCGTGGCGCGCAGTTGATGCAGCGCGAGTTTGCCGAGCCGGGCGCACACACCCTGACCGCGCTGGCGGCCGACGGTGCGTGGACGCAGGTGCGGTTCAACGTCCTGCGGTAGGTGCTGGGAATGGCCCGGCGACCCGACGGATCCATGCTCTGGTAGGTGCCAACCTTGGTTGGCACGCGATAAATGCGCCCACCAAGGTGGGCATCTACCAAGGCGTATGCGGGGCCGCTATTCCCCGATCCACCCATCCAGCAGGTCGGCGAACTCATCGGCGTGCTCCTCTTCCTGTGCAAGGATCTCTTCAAGGATGCGCTTGGTGGTGGTATCGCGGTCGCCGATGAAGTTGATCATCTCGCGGTAGCTGTCGATGGCGATGCGTTCGGCCACCAGATTCTCGCGGACCATGTCGCGCAGGTCGCTGCCTTCCTTGTACTCGGCATGCGAGCGCGCGGTCAGCGTGTCGGGGTTGAAGTCCGGCTCGCCGCCGAGCTGGACGATGCGCTCGGCCAGCTTGCCGGCGTGCGCCTGTTCCTGCTGTGCATGTTCGAGGAATTCGGCTTTCACCGCGTCGGCCAGCATGCCCTTGGCCATGAAGTAGTGCCGGTAGTAGCGCAGCACGCATACGTACTCGGTGGCCAGTGCATCGTTGAGCAGCTTGATCACGACCTTGCGATCGGCGCTGTAGCTGTCGGTGATCGCACCGTCTTCGATATTGCGACGGGCGCGTTCGCGCAGGGTCTTGCGGTCACTGATGCCGGGCACCTTTGCGGCAGGCTTTGCGGCTTTGGCTGGCTTGGTGGACATGGCTGGCCGTTTCCTCTTGCGGTGGAAGATCAGGTTGGCAGGTGCTCCAGCACGTATTCGGCCGAAGACACTTCGAACTGGCCGGGCTGCTCGATCCAGGCCGCACGCACCACGCCATCCACCACGTACAGGGCGAAACGGCGTGAGCGGATGCCCATGCCCGAGGCGCTGGCGTCGAGCTCCAGGCCGAGCGCGCGGGTCAGTTCGGCATTGCCGTCGGACAGCATCAGCAGGCCATCGGGCACGCTCTGGTCGGCAGCCCATGCCTTCATCACGAACGGGTCGTTGACGGCCATGCAGTAGACGTCGATGCCGCGCTGGCGGAACGCCTGGAACTTCTCGACGTAGCCGGGCAGGTGGCGGGCCGAGCAGGTCGGGGTGAACGCGCCGGGCACGGCGAACAGCACCACCTTGCGTGCGTCGAACAGCGAATGCGTATCGAGCGTTTCGATGCCCTCGCGGATGCGCTTGAGGGTCACTTCCGGAATGCGGTCGCCGACATGGATGGTCATGGGGAACTCCTTGCTGGGGCAGGCTAGTGGGCCGGATGGGACAGGGGCGTCAAGACATTGGAAAACCCGTGTGCAGGCCCCATCTTCAGGCTTTGCGGCGGGGGCTTCCAGCCACAGCGTGGCGCATGGGGATGGCAGCCGCATTGCGCAGGATCAGTCGGCCTCACCGTGGCCGCACGAGGGGCGGCGTAGCATGCCGGCGCGTAGAATGAACCCGGGGCGGCGCCACCGGCGCGGCCGAAGCAGATCGAGGTAGCTGGATGGAATTCAAGGATTACTACGCCACCCTGGGGGTGGAACCGAGCGCGGGCGAGGCGGAGATCAAGACCGCCTACCGCCGGCTGGCACGCAAGTACCACCCGGACGTCAGCAAGGAGGCCGGGGCCGAAGACAAGTTCAAGGCGGTCAACGAGGCCTACGAGGCGCTGCGCGATCCGGAAAAGCGCGCGGCCTATGACCAGCTGCGCGCGCAGGGCTATCGCCCGGGCGAGGAGTTCAACGTGCCGCCGAACTATGGTGGTGCTGGCGGTTTCAATTTCGAGGAAGTATTCGGCGGTGGCGGCCCCAATGGAGGCTTCAGCGACTTCTTCGAGAGCCTGTTCGCGCGCCAGCGTGGCGGTGGTGGCGCTGGTCCGGGGCCGGGCTTCAGCAGCCAGGGCCACGCGCCCAACCGCGATACCCGCGCCAAGCTGTCGGTTCCGCTGGAAGCGGCCTACAGCGGCGACAGCCTGCGCATCACCGTCAACGGCAAGCAGCTGGACGTGCGCGTGCCCAAGGGCATCCGCCCCGGCCAGGTGATCCGCCTGGCCGGGCAGGGCAACCATGGCGGCAACCTGCTGCTGGAAGTGGAGTACGCCGCACACCCGCGGTTCGAAGTCGATGGCCGCAACATCCTCTATACGTTGCCGGTGACGCCGTGGCAGGCCGCGCTGGGTACCAGCATCAGCGTGCCGACCCTGGGCGGTGCGGTGGAGTTGAAGATTCCGGCCGATTCCGATGCCGGCCGCAAGCTGCGTCTGCGTGGCCGTGGCCTGCCGGGCAACCCGGATGGCGACCAGATTGTTGAAATCGAGATCGTGGCCCCGGCCGCGACCGATGAGGCGCAGAAGAAGGCGTACCGGAACCTGGCCAAGGCCTTCGGCGAGACCATTTGAAGGTAGTGCCGGCCGCTGGCCGGCAACTTCATTGCCCGGGACGGTGATGCGTGGTTGCCGGCCAGCGGCCGGCACTACCGCGCGCGTCTCAGCCCTGCCCGGCGAACACCCGTTCCAGCACCTCGGACAGTTCGTCTTCCGAGAACGGCTTGGTGATGTAGGCCTTGGCGCCCTGGCGCATGCCCCACATGCGGTCGGTGTCCTGGTCCTTGGTGGTCACCAGGATCACCGGGATATGCCGGGTCGCCTCGTCGCGGGCGAGGGTGCGGGTGGCCTGGAAGCCATTGAGGTTGGGCATCACCACGTCCATCAGGACCAGGTCGGGCAGCTCGGCCTTGGCGGTTTCGACCCCGGCGGCGCCATCGGTGGCGGTCAGGATCTGGTGCCCGAGCTTCTCGACGATGCGCTGTATCCCCAACAGCTGCGACGGTGAGTCGTCGACGATCAGAATGCGTGCCATGTTGTTCCCCATGTAATGCCCGCAGTGTAGTGCGGGCCCATTACTGGCGGGAGGGGCGCATCTGCCGTCCGTCGCCTGCCTGCGACGTTCAGTCGATCCGCACCACGGTGCGGCCCAGCGAACCGCCCGCCAGCATCCGTTCGAACACGGCAGGAAGGCCATCGAGGCCGACTTCGGCGGTGCAGATGCGGTCCAGCTGCTGCGGCTTCCAGTCACTGCCCAGCCGCGACCACACTTCTTCGCGCAGCCCGCGCGGTGCATTGGCCGAGGACACGCCCAGCAGTGACACGCCGCGCAGGATGAACGGCATCACCGTCATGTCCAGCGTCGGGCTGGCTGCCAGGCCGGCACTGACCACGCTGCCGTAGGGCACCGTCTGTGCCAGCAGGCTGGCAAGCATGTCGCCTCCGGCATTGTCGAGGCCCCCGCCGAAGCGGGCCGACTGCAGTGGGCCGGTATCGGCCAACGCCGAGCGTGGCAGCACCTCGGCGGCACCGATGCCGTGCAGGAAGTCGGACTGCTCCGGCTTGCCACTGACCGCGTGCACCGTGTAGCCGGCACGGCTGAAGATGGACAGCGCCAGCGCGCCCACACCGCCGCTGGCGCCGGTGACCGCCAGCGGGCCGAGCTCCGGGGTCTGCCGGTTGTCCTGCAGGCGCAGCAGCGCCAGCGCCGCCGTGAAGCCGGCGGTGCCCAGCACCATTGCCTCGCGGGCACTCAGCCCGGCCGGCAGCGCGATCACCGCGCGCGATTCCAGCCGCACGTACTGGCTGTAGCCGCCGTCGCGGGTTTCGCTGAGGCCGCAGCCCGTGGCCAGTACCGCATCGCCTTCACGCCAGGCCGGGTCGGTGGATGCCACCACGGTGCCGGCCACATCGATTCCGCCGACCAGCGGGAAGCGGCGCAGGATCCTGCCCTTGCCGGTGCCCGCCAGCGCGTCCTTGTAGTTGACCGAAGACCAGTGGGCGCGGATCAGTACCTGGCCGGGGTTGAGGTCGTCGACATTGAGCTGGGCCAGGCCGCTGCGGTAGCCGGCGTCGTCGTTTTCGATGCGGAAGGCGGTGAACGGGGTGGTGGGGGCCATCGGCGTTGCCTGACTTCGAGGAAAACGCCACCTTACCCCGTTGCCCCCCCTTTCGATCCTGCCGATCCGCCCCATCTTGTATGATCGGTGATGGTTTCACGGCTGGTGGTGCGGGAAGGGCCCGCGCCGCAGCCCAAATCTTGATGGAGCGTGCATGGCCTGGAATACACCCGGCGGCAACAAGGGCGGACAAGGCCCCGAGGACAATCGACGCGGGCCCTTCGGGTCGCGCGGCGGTGGCAATGGTGGTGGCTGGGGCGGACTGCCCGGGCCGCTGAAGGACCTGTTCGACGGTGGCATCATGCGTTGGGTGGTGGCGGCTGTCGTGTTGCTGGTGCTGTTCTCCAGCTTCCAGCTGATCGGCGAACAGCAGCGTGGCGTGGTGCTGCGCTTCGGCCAGTTCTCGCGCATCCTGCAGCCCGGCCCGAACTTCAAGCTGCCGTGGCCGATCGAATCGGTCACCAAGGTCAATGCCACCGAGATCAAGACCTTCTCGATCCAGGTGCCGGTGCTGACCCGCGACGAGAACATCGTCAACGTCTCGCTGAACGTCCAGTACCGCATCGACGACCCGCAGCAGTACCTGTTCGGCACGGTCGATGCCAACCAGGTGCTGGAGCAGTCGGCGCAGAGCGCGGTGCGCGAGGAAGTCGGCCGTGCCGACCTCAACGCCGTGCTGAACAACCGTGGCCCGCTGGCCGTGGCTGCTGAAGAGCGCCTGCAGGCGCTGCTGAAGGCGTTCAAGACCGGCCTGACCGTGACCGGCCTGACCCTGCAGGACGCCCGTCCGCCGGAGGAAGTGAAGCCGGCCTTCGACGAGGTCAACGGTGCCCAGCAGGTCAAGGAACGCTTGATCAACGAAGCCCAGGCCTACGCCGCCAAGGTCGTGCCGGAAGCCCGAGGCCAGGCCTCGCGTGCCCGTACCACCGCCGAAGGCTACAAGCAGGCCGTGGTGTCCAAGGCCGAGGGTGACGCGCAGCGCTTCAGCCTGTTGCAGGCCCAGTACAAGGACGCCCCGGAAGTGACCCGCAAGCGCCTGTGGCTGGAGACCGTGCAGCAGGTGCTGAGCGAGAACCGCAAGGTGATCGGTGGCGATGGCCGCCAGCTGATCTACGTGCCGATGACCGGCGATACCCGTCCCACCACCTCGGCCCCGCCGGGAGTGACCAATCCGGAGGTGGTGATGCCGTCGCTGCCGGGTGCAGCGGCGGAAGCTTCCCGTGATCCGGGCCGGCCGGTGGGCCGCCCGACCGGGCGACCGAGCGGCCGTGAGGAGGGCAGCCGATGAAGAGTCCTATCTGGATTGCCGTGATCGTGGCGGTGGTGCTGGGCCTGCTTGGCTCGGTGTACGTGGTCCGTGAGGACCAGACTGCCATGGTGCTGAACCTGGGCAAGGTGGTGCGTTCGGACATCAAGCCGGGCCTGCACTTCAAGGTGCCGGTGGTGGAAACGGTGAAGGTCTTCGACCGCCGCTTCCAGGTGCTCGACACCGCCCCGGCGCGTTACTTCACCGCCGAGCAGAAGGACGTCAGCGTCGACTTCTTCGCCATCGGCTACATCTCCAACGTGGGTGACTACTTCCGTGCCACCGGTGGCGATCCGCGCATCGCCAACGCCCGCCTGGCACCGATCATCACCGACTCGCTGCGCAACCAGATCAACTCGCGCACCCTGCAGCAGCTGGTCTCCGGCGACCGCAGCGAGCTGATCGCCGAGCAGCTGAAGGGGATCAACGAAGCGGTGGCGGGCCTCGGCATGCAGATGATCGACCTGCGCATCAAGCAGGTGGACCTGCCCACCGACAGCCAGGTGATCAATGACGTGTACGAGCGCATGCGCGCCCAGCGCAAGCAGGAAGCGGCCAAGCTGCGTGCGGAGGGCGAGGAGCAGTCGCTGACCATCCGCGCCCAGGCCGACCGTGACAGCACCGTGCTGATCGCTGAGGCCGAGCGTGATGCACAGCGCCTGCGCGGTGAAGGCGACGCCGATGCGGCGCGCATCTACGGCAAGGCCGGCTCGGCCGACCCGTCGTTCTATGCGTTCTACCGCAGCCTGGAGGCCTACCGTGGCTCCATGACCGACGGCAACGGCGTGATCGTGCTCGACAAGAACGACCCGTTCCTGCAGTACCTGAAGAACGACCGCTGAGGTCGCAGGGCAGTACCCCACGGGGCCCGGCCAGATGCCGGGCCCCGTGCTTTTTCCGGAGTCCCCCATGAAAGATCTGTTCGCCGCCGTCTGCCTGGTGGCGGTGCTGGAAGGCCTGTTCCTGTTCGTCGCCCCATTCGCCTGGAAGCGCATGGCCGAGCGCCTGCTGGACCTGCCCAGCCCAGCCCTGCGCAGCTTTGGCGGGCTGGTGCTGCTGGCCGGCCTGAGCCTGCTGTGGTGGGCGCGGCATTGAAAGGGTAGTGCCGGCCGCTGGCCGGCAACCTGGGATTGCCCACCAGCGGCCGCCTGCGTTCACATGCGTGGCCCGGCTCTGGTAGATGCCAACCTTGGTTGGCATTGCCGGCCAACGGCCGGCACTACCGGGAGGCGCCTGACCGGCCGGTACATGCGTGGCCCGGCTCTGGTAGATGCCAACCTTGGTTGGCATTGCCGGCCAGCGGCCGGCACTCCCGGGAGGCGCCTGACCGACCGGCACATGCGTGGTCCGGCTCTGGCAGATGCCAACCTTGGTTGGCATTGCCGGCCAACGGCCGGCACGACCGGGCGGGGCGGCTGACCGGCCGGTGAAGCCGTCCGTCGGAAAGGTGGCACCCGACCCCGGAAACCCGGATAATGCACAAAAGCCGGACGGGCCTCCCCGTTCGGCTTTTTCCGTGTATGGGCCTTCCATCGCCGGCGGCTCCCCGTTTGGAGCCGCCCTCCAGGTGCTGGCCAGCCCCGCCACGGTTCAACCGTCCGCGGCCCCGATGGCCGCAACATATGAGGAGCCCGTCATGGGTCAGTCTGTCGTAGTGTTGGGTGCCCAGTGGGGCGATGAAGGCAAGGGCAAGATCGTCGATCTGCTCACTGAGGAAATCGGCGCCGTCGTGCGCTTCCAGGGCGGCCACAATGCCGGCCACACCCTGGTCATCAACGGTAAGAAGACCGTCCTGCACCTGATCCCGTCGGGCATCCTGCGTGACGATGCGCTGTGCCTGATCGGCAACGGCGTGGTGATCTCGCCGGCCGCGCTGCAGAAGGAAATCGCCGAGCTGGAAGCCTCCGGCGTGGAAGTGCGTTCGCGCCTGAAGATCTCTCCGGCCGCGCCGCTGATCATGCCGTACCACATCGCCCTGGACCAGGCGCGCGAGCGCGCTGCCGGCGGCAAGGCGATCGGCACCACCGGCCGTGGCATCGGCCCGGCCTACGAAGACAAGGTGGCGCGTCGCGGCATCCGCATCGCCGACCTGCATTACCCGAAGCAGCTGGAAGAACTGCTGCGCACCGCGCTGGATTACCACAACTTCGTGCTGACCAAGTATCTGAACACCGATGCGGTCGATTTCCAGAAGACCTTCGACGAAGCGCTGGCCTTCGGCGAATACGTGCAGCCGATGAAGTCCGACGTGGCCGGCATCCTGCACGACCTGCGCAAGCAGGGTAAGCGCGTGCTGTTCGAAGGCGCGCAGGGTGCGCTGCTGGACATCGACCACGGCACCTACCCGTACGTCACCAGCTCCAACACCACCGTGGGTGGTGCACTGGCCGGTTCCGGCGTCGGCGCCGATTCGATCGACTACGTGCTGGGCATCGCCAAGGCCTACGCCACCCGCGTCGGCGGCGGCCCGTTCCCGACCGAACTGGACGACGAAGTCGGCCAGGGCATCCGTGACCGCGGCGCCGAGTACGGTGCCTCGACCGGCCGTCCGCGTCGCTGCGGCTGGATGGACATCGTCGCGCTGAAGCGCGCCGTGGCCATCAACGGCATCAGCGGCCTGTGCATCACCAAGCTGGACGTGCTGGATGGCATGGAAAAGCTGAAGGTCTGCATCGCGTACGAATACAACGGCAAGCGCACCGAGTACGCGCCGCTGGACGCGCAGGGCTGGGAAGACTGCACCCCGGTGTACCTGGAGTTCCCGGGCTGGAGCGAGAACACCCACGGCATCACCAACTGGGACGACCTGCCGCCGGCCGCACGTGCCTACCTGCGTTCGCTGGAAGAGCTGGCCGGTTGCCCGATCAGCATCGTCTCCACCGGCCCGGACCGCGACCACACCATGGTCCTGCAGGATCCGTTCGCCTGAGTGAGTGACCGGTAGCACTGGGCCTTGCTTGGCGCCGCTGGAAGGAAAAGCCCCGCGAAAGCGGGGCTTTTTCGTTACTGTGTCGGCACGGCCAGCAGGGAAATGACGTGATGACCCGGATGTCAGCGTGAAGGGCGTAACGGTGGTGCGGATCACCCTGTGGGTGCTGTGGAGCCTGTGGGGCATCGCCTGTCTGGTACTGGTGCTGGGTGCGGCTGCCAATACCCTGGCTTCGCGCACGCAGACGGTGCCGCTGGTGCTGAGTCCTGGCGCAACCGCCCAGATCACCGTCTACCGCCTCATCGATGACCAACTGCGCCTGCGCCTGCGCTATGCCGCGGACGGTACAGAGGCTGACCCCGAGGTGCTGCTGCGCATCGAAACTCCGACCGATCAGGGAGACTTCCGTGCAGGGGAGCGTTCGGGAGTGGCCGGGCAGGGCATCAATCGCGCGCTGGCTTCGGTTGAGTCCAGCGGCCTCACGGCGTTCTACTTTGGATATGGCCGCGGCGACGCATTGCCACGCGGCCGCTCATGGCTACGGGTAACCGTGCTGGAGGTGGACCCGGCCCTGGCCGGGCACGCGGCAGACATCGAGCTGCAGCCACCGCTGGACCTGCTGAAGCTGACCGACCTGGATTACATCTGGCTGTGGCCGTTCTTCTTCTGGAAGATGGCGGCGTTCTTCCTGCTGATCTTGGCAGGGGGATTGGCCATACTCACGACTCTTCTGCGCAGGCTGAATCGGCGTATTCCCGTTACGTGATCAGGCATCGGCGGCACCGAGCACGGTGTCGCGGTGCAACTACATCCTAGCTCGCGTGATTGATGGAGCCTCTGCCCCGAGGTGGCCGGTCGCTGGATCGCTTCGGATTACTGTAGATTCCCTTCCATATCAACTCATATTCATGGATGAATCATGCTGACTCACGTTTGCCAGCGCTTTCAACCGGTCGGGCATGGAACCTTCTTTACTGGCATCGTCAGTGATGATTCCAGCAAGGGATTCAGTTGGGTGTATGACTGTGGCTCACGCAGGCCTAGCCATGTGGTACCGCTCGTTGGGCGGCTGAATACTTGGGGGGATCTCCCGCAGGAATTGGATGTTCTGGTGATTTCTCATTTTGACGTTGATCACGTAAATGGGATTCGCGAGTTGCTGAAGAGTCGGCGGGTAAAACGGATGGTGTTGCCTTTCATGGATATCGGACAGCAGCTCGAGAACGTGATGGAACTGTTGGATGACGAAGAAAACACTGAAGAGAATGGGAGTGAAGGTCTGCTGGATGCAGTCCTCCTTCAGCTTGTTCCCGTCCGTTGGTTGGCAGCGAATGGGTTTGAGGACAATGTCGGCGAGTTGATGTTCGTCCAGTCCGGAGGGCCGGCGGAAGAGGGTGAGAACATCGAACCGTTCCCTGACAGCGGCGGCAATGAAAGCGATCGTGTTGCAGTAAGTGAAGAGTATGTTCTTTCCACTCGCGGGGCTGAAATTGAGCGTGCATCGGTTCGATTGGTCGAGGACTCCGCCAGGCGCAGGGCAGGCACTTTCCCCGTTGAGTTGACCTTCTTCAACTCGATGGGGAGCGATCTCTTCGAGACGGATGACTCGGGCCAAAGGTTGAGCAGGCTATCCCAGAAGACAGTGAAGGAGCTTCGCGACCAACTGGCGACGATCCTGTCCGATTTGGGAATGGATCAGCCGGAGCAGGCAGTGGGCTCCGCTTCCGTTGACTGGAGGGGAAAGCTCCGTGAATTCTATGACGGCCACTTCGGAGGGGATGGGCATCATCGGAACAATATCTCCCTGTGTCTGATGATACGTCCGCTTGGGAAAGAGCTACGGCAGTGCAAATTTTTCAAGGAGCACGAACCTATGAGCAGTGCTGGTGTTTCCTCTCATGGTGGACTGCTGTTGTTGGGTGATCTGGGCATCGACCAGAATAGGTTCGCCGAACTCAAAGCGCACTTCGGTCATAAGCGATGGAGCAGCTTGAGCGCAATCCAGGTTCCTCATCATGGATCTCAGCACTCGTGGGCGACGGGAACCGCGAAGATGTTTGGTGATCTCACCTTTGTTCATTGCGCCCCAGGCGATAAGAAACTCCCTCATCCCAGCGTGGAACGGGATCTGCAAGGCAATGGAACCGTCCATATCGCGACTTACAAAGTGGGTGTCGAACTGGACTATCACTTCTAGCCTTGGAACGCTGGCCCAGGCCCCATCACATTCCTGAATCAATAAATGGAGTGGTGCAGGCACACATCAAGATTGCGGCCTTGCGTGCCGATAGGGCCACATCCCCCCGTTTTGGATGTACCGATGAACTATTTGAGGAACGTCAGGGTTGCCTGGCGTCTTGGGCTGGGCTTTGGCCTGTTGCTGCTGCTGGTTGCCGCCGTGGTGACCACCGGCGCCACCGCAAGTGTCGTGCAGAAGCGCGCGATGCAGCAGGTGGTCGATGTCAGCGTGGCCAAGGTGCGCCTGCTGTCGCAGATGCTTGATGCCAACAACCAGATGATGGTGGTGCGCCGCGAGATGCTGATCCGCCAGGGCGATGACCGCGGCCACGACGAGCAGCGTATCGCCGATCTGGTCAAGCGCTACGAGGCCAGCTGGACCGCCTACCAGGCGCTGCCCAGCGACGCCGACGGCAAGGCCATCGCGGAAACCATCGCCGCCAAGCGTGCCATTGCGCGTCCACTCAACAAGCAGACCAGCGAACTGATGGAGCAGGGCGACTACCCGGGCGCCGTAGCGCTGACCCTGGGCCCCGTGCAGGAAGCAGCAAACGGCTGGAACAAGGCGCTGTCCGATGGCGTGGACTTCGAAGAGAAGGAAAGCCGTGAGGCAGCCGCCGAGGCGATCCGCCTGGGTGAGCGCAGCCTGCTGCAGCTGCTGGTGCTGGGCGGCGTCGCGCTGCTGGTGGGCATCGGTGCCTCGGTGATGATCGGCCGCAGCCTGACCGGTCCGCTGGCCCGCGCGGTGAACCTGGCCGAGCGCCTGTCCAAGGGACAATTGGACCAGGAGTTCCGCCTTGGCGGCCGTGACGAACTGACCCAGCTGGGCGAGGCGATGGCCAGCGTGCGGCAGAGCGTGCAGGCGGCGATCGGCGCACAGCTGCAGATGGCTGAGCAGCATGAGGCGGGCGCGATCCGCTATCGCATGGACGTCACGGCGTTCCCCGGTGACTTCGGTCGCATGGTGCAGGCCACCAACAGCCTGGTCGAATCGCACGTGCAGGTGGAACTGCTGATGGCCGAGGTGATGCAGCGCTACGCCATCGGCGACCTCAGCCGTGACCTGCCCGACTACCCGGGCGAGAAGGGCACGCTGACCCGTACCCTGGCCGCGGTGAAGCAGAGCCTGATGGCGATCAACGCGCAGATCGATGAATTGGCCCGCGCCGCACGCGCCGGTGATTTCAGCATGCGTGGTGATGCCGCTGCGTTCCAGTACCAGTTCAAGGCGATGGTCGAACATCTCAACGGCATGATGGCCAGTTCACAGGCCAGCATCGCCGATGTCTCCGACGTGCTGCGCGCGATCTCGCACGGCGACCTGACCGCACGCATGGACGGCGAGTACGACGGCGTGTTCGCACGCATGCGCGACGATGCCAACACCACCACCGCACAGCTGACCGGCATCGTGCATGGCATCCAGGTGGCTGCCGACAGCATCAACAACGCGGCGCAGGAACTGGCCGCCGGCAACAACGACCTGTCGCGCCGTACCGAGCAGCAGGCAGCCAATCTGGAAGAAGCGGCCGCATCGATGGAGGAACTGACCTCCACCGTGCGCCAGAACGCCGAGCTGGCGCGTCAGGCCGACAGTGAAGCGCATGCGGCCGGTGCCGCCGTGCGCGAGACCGAGCAGGCGATGGCACAGATGGCCTCGGTCATGGGTGAGATCGACCAGTCCTCGGCACGCATCTCGGAAATTTCGACGGTGATCGATGGCATCGCGTTCCAGACCAACATCCTGGCGCTGAATGCTGCGGTGGAAGCGGCGCGTGCAGGTGAGCAGGGGCGTGGATTCGCCGTGGTCGCCAGTGAAGTGCGGACGCTCGCGCAGCGTGCCGGTGTCGCCGCCAAGGAGATCAAGGAACTGATCGAAGATGCCGCTGCCAAGGTGAAGAGCGGCCTGGCAGTGACCGTTGAATCGGAAGCCGCGATCGCCCGCGTAGCCCAGGCAAGTTCGCGCACCACCCAGCTGATGAGCGACATCGCAGCGGCAAGCAAGGAACAGGCCGCCGGTATCGAGCAGGTCAACCAGGTGGTGGTGCAGATGGACCAGGTGACCCAGCAGAACGCTGCGCTGGTGGAAGAAGCCACCGCGGCGAGCCGCGCGCTGGAAGAACAGGCGCATGCGCTGACCACGTCGGTTTCGGTGTTCAAGGTGGAGCAGGGCGCGCGCATGCCCATCATGCCTGCGCAGGCGGCGTAAGCAACCTGCGACTGGATGTTGGATGGCGCCCTGCATGCGCTCCCGCGTGCAGGGCGTCGATGCGCGCAACCGGTCCGTGCCGCTGGCTAGCGCCCGCGCGCGGCGCGTTCGATCAGCCAGCCGGCTGCGTACAGCAACAGCAGTGTTGGCGGAAGCAGCACTGCATACGCGGTCGACCAGGGTTTGCCGTACAGCAGGCTGCCTGCGCCGATGGCATCGAGTGCGGCGGACTGTAGGGTGATGGGGAGCGCCATCAGGATATAGGTGCCCTTCGGGTCCGCGTCCGACTGCGCGCCGTGAACCAGCCATGCGGTCAACAGCAGGTAGACCACGCAAAGCGCAAGACCGGTCCAGCTCAGTAATCGCCGCATCTTCATTCGCATGCCTCCGTTCAACGGACGTCGAAGCGAGCCTGCAGAGGCAGGCTCACATTCCGCAGCAGATCCCTGACCACCACCTGCGCAGTCCATGTGCCTTTCGGATCACTGGCCTCGGCGACGAACTTCAGGTGCAGGTTGGCCATGTACAACAGGGTTGGCGGGCCGGGCAGGGCAGTGGTGAAACAGGGAACATCGGGTTCGTCGATACTGGTACTGCCGTCCGGACGTAGCATGCGCAGATCGCAGTGCACCTTGGGTACGCGGTTCTCGTCCAGTTGCGGGTTGGACAGGAATGTCAGCAAGAACAATTCACCGCCCAGGTGGACTTCGTTGGCCTCGGTAAAACCGGGAGTGGTCTCCGGTGGGGTTTCCCACTTGGCCTGCCAGTCGGCATCGGAGGTAACCAGCAGCGATGCAGCAAAGCCACCGCTGGATTTCATAGCACCGGTCTCCGGCATCGCCTTGCCGTCCCCGTTTATCCAACCATCGCTGGCGGAGCTGTTCAGTGGCAGCATCATGGCCATCATGGCCATCATGGCCAGCGCGTAGGTCCATCGCACCAACGGCTCTCCTTGGCAGCCGCGTTCCGCGGCAGAGCGGGCAGTATTGCTCAACCTTGACCGGCAAAGCAGCCGGAGAGCCGGAGCAGAGGTTCCGTTGCATGCCGATGTGGGTGATGCTTGTCAGCAAAGGAGGTGACATGGGAATCGGGAGCGAGGAAAAGCCGGGCTGTGATTCAGCATCGGCTGCGCCGCAGCACGTGCTGATGCTGCCCGGCCTGGATGGCTCCGGCAGCCTGTCCACCCCGTTTCTGTCAGCACTTCAGGCTCATGGGCTGACGACGCAGGCGATTACGCTACCTGCGCAGGGAGGGCAGGATCACGCCACGCTAGCCCAACGGCTGTGGTCGCAGCTGCCCGGCCATCCCTTCATCCTGCTTGCCGAGTCCTTCTCGGGCCCGTTGGCAGTTGAACTGGCCACGCGACACCCTACCGGGCTGCGCGGACTGGTGCTTGCCCGGCAGCCAGCGCAGCCCTGCTGTCGCCGGCTTGGCCTCTGCCTCCCGTGGCGTTGCTGGCGCGCCTGCTGCTGGGGCGGTGGCGCACCCGCGAGCACATGTCGATGCTGCGCGATGCGTTGGTCCAGATTCCGGCGATCACGTTGCGGCAACGCGCCGCAGCGACCCTGCGGGTCGACGTACGCGCATTGCTGTCGGCAATCGAAGTGCCGACGCTGTGCCTGCACGCGTGCCATGACCGCCTGCTGTGGCCGCCCAGCGTGGCAGAGCTGCAGGCCCTTTTGCCGGATGCTCGTCATGTTTCGCTGGAAGGGCCGCATCTGCTACTCCAGGCGCGCGCCGACGCAGCTGCAGCCGAAGTTGCCGCGTGGATGAGGACGCTGTCGCCCTGATCGAAGGGCTCAGCCGCGCGCGCGGGTACGTGCTGCCTTCTTCGCTGCCACCCTGCGCACGGTCTTCTTTGCCGCACGGGTCTTCGCTGCCTTCTTCGCGGCAGCACTACGCGAGGCGGGAGTGCTGGCCTTCTTGGCCACCGTCTTCTTTGTCGTCTTCTTTGTGGCTGTCTTGCGAGCCGGTGCCTTCTTAGCCGCCGCCTTCTTCGCAGGTGCCTTCTTCGCTGCCGTCTTGGGTGTGGCCTTCTTTGTAGCGGACTTCCTGGCAGGCGCCTTCTTGGCAGCGGTCTTGCGGGTCGCCTTCTTCGTACCCTTGCGTGCGCTGCCGCTACGCTTGCCGCCGCCATCCTGCTTGTTCACGGTAGCCCAGGCAATACGCTCGGCCGTGCCTTCGCCGGCACCGCGCTCGCGCTCGCTTTCCTCGATGTGCTCGACCTGGCGCTTCTGTTTGTCGGTATATGCGGATTTGTCACCACGGGGCATGACGGTTCTCCTGTCGTTGTAGTCAGGCCAGCAGGCGCAGCTTGGGTTCACGCGCCCATTGGCGGGTGGCGGCGACCGCCAGGAAGGCCTTGGCATCTTCCGCTTCGACGATGCCGGCATCGTTGCCGACCCTTGCTGCCTTCAGCAGCGCATGGCCGCCGGCATCGCTGGCAATGGCCTTCAGGTGCGCCCACGCCTGGCTGACGAATTCGATGGCTGCACTCTCTTTCGACAAAGCCTTCGCGGCCTCCGGGCTGAGCACTGCGGCCACCGCATCGAACACGGCCGAGGGGGTGCCCGCCAGCTGCCCATCCGCCGCCTGCAAGGCGCCATCGCTGAGCGTGGCGCCACCCACTTTGGGGGCGACCAGCTTCACGTCTGCACCTGCTTTCCTGGCTGCTTTGCTCAGGCTGGCAATGATGCGAGCGTCGGAGCCTTCATCGAACAGGATGCCGATGCAGCGACCCTGCAGGGTAGGCTTGTTGCGCCCGATCACTCGCACCTCGGGAGCGGGGGGCATGTCCCGCACCGGGGTGGCAGTCGGCGCGGGGTCGGGCAGTGCAGGCAACGCCAACCCGTCGGCCACGCGCTGTGCCAGTGAGTCGTCGATATTGCGCAGGTGGCTGAGGGTACGCACCCGCACCTTCAGCGTTTCCACCTTGGACAACTCGAACACCAGCGCCGATGCCAGATGGGCCTGTTCCGGCTTTTCAAGGCTACGGAAGAACATGCGGGCCTGGCTGTAGTGGTCGGCAAAGCTCTCCGCGCGGATGCGGCCCTTGCGGCCATCGTCCGTGCTGGCGTGACTGCGGAATCCGCTTGAGGCCTCGCGCGGTGTGTCTTCCTGCAGCGAGCTGGGATCGTAGGCCACCCGGCCCTTGGGCACCTGCATCTGCATGTGCCCGTCGCGCTGATGATTGGAAAACGGGCACTTCGGAGCATTCACCGGGATCTGGTGGAAGTT
Organism: Stenotrophomonas sp. 71799_Sma; assembly: GCF_056482505.1. Taxonomy (NCBI): domain Bacteria; kingdom Pseudomonadati; phylum Pseudomonadota; class Gammaproteobacteria; order Lysobacterales; family Lysobacteraceae; genus Stenotrophomonas; species Stenotrophomonas sp. 71799_Sma. Next base: position 3,578,055 of record NZ_CM151202.1, on the reverse strand, counting down.
GGGGCCGCCCAGGCGCAGCAGCTGGGTGTCCAGATAGGAGAACAGGCGCCCCTGCAGCAGCGGGTCGTTGCTGAAGTCAATGCCGGGCGGCACGTTGGCCGGGCAGAACGCCACCTGCTCGGTCTCGGCGAAGAAGTTGTCCGGCCAGCGGTCCAGCACCATGCGGCCGATGACCTGCAACGGCACCAGTGATTCGGGAATGATCTTGGTCGGGTCCAGATGATCGAACGGGAATGCGTCGGCCTCTTCTTCCGTAAACAGCTGCACTGCCAGCTCCCATTCCGGGAAGTCACCGCGCTGGATGGCCTCGAACAGGTCACGGCGATGGAAGTCATTGTCGGCCGACTGCAGCTTCAGCGCTTCGTCCCAGACCGTTGACTGGATGCCCAGCTTCGGCCGCCAGTGGAACTTGACGAAGGTCGACTCACCTGCCTCGTTCAGCAGGCGGAAGCTGTGCACGCCGAAGCCTTCGATCATTCGCAGCGAACGCGGAATGGCACGGTCGCTCATTGCCCACATGATCATGTGCATCGACTCGGGCATGAGCGAGATGAAATCCCAGAAGGTGTCGTGGGCCGTGGCCGCCTGCGGGAAGGCACGGTCCGGTTCCATCTTCACCGCGTGCACCAGGTCCGGGAATTTCATGGCGTCCTGGATGAAGAACACCGGGATGTTGTTGCCGACCAAGTCCCAGTTGCCCTCCTTGGTATAGAACTTGACCGCGAAGCCGCGCACGTCGCGCGGGGTGTCCACCGAGCCTGCGCCACCGGCTACCGTCGAGAAGCGGGTGAACACGGGTGTCTTCACGCCTACCTCGGTCAGGACGCGCGCGCGGGTATGCGCTTTCAGCGATCGGGTCAGTTCGAAGTAGCCATGTGCTGCGCTGCCACGTGCGTGCACGATGCGCTCGGGAATGCGTTCGTGATCGAAGTGGGTGATCTTCTCGCGCAGGATGAAGTCCTCCAGCAGCGTGGGCCCCCGAGCTCCCTGCCGCAGGGAGTTCTGGTTGTCCGCCACCGGGATGCCCTGATCGGTGGTCATCACCGGATGGCTGCCCCCGGCCTGCTGGTGCAGTTCATCACCGTTGCCCCGGTGTTGGTTTTCAGCGTGGGTGGTTGCGCGCTTGCCGGTCGGCTTGCTGGCGGCCATTGACGTTGGCTCCGGAGGATCTGAAAGAGAACCACGACACTGGAACCGAGCCCGTTAAACCGAGGTCCGGCAAAGGTGAACGTACAGGCAAAAGCAGGCTCGGGTATGCTTGCCCCATGCGAGTCGAGCCCGCCGACATCGAAGCCCTGTTCGACGCCATCCCGGATGTGCTGTTCTTCATCAAGGACCTTCAGGGGCGTTACACCCACGTCAACCAGACCATGCTGCGGCGGCTGGGTCTGCGCGCGCGCAAGGACGTGATCGGGCGTACCGCGGCCGAGATCTACCCGACCGGCCTCAGTGCGGACTACGTCGACCAGGACGCCCGCGTGCTGTCCGGTGAGGTGATCGAGAACCTGATGGAGCTGCACCTGTTCGCCAACCGCGAACCGGGCTGGTGCCTGACCTGCAAGCGCCCGCTGGTGGTCGATGGGGCCATCGAGGGCCTGATCGGCATATCCCGCGACCTTGGCCAGAAGGACAGCCTGGGCACCCAATACGAGCAGCTGCGGCTGGCCCTGGCCCACCTCAATGCGCACTACGCCGAGAACGTGCGCATGCAGACCCTGCTGGACATCACCGGCTTCTCGCTGTCCAAGCTGGAGCGCAGCTTCCGCAAGGTGTTCCAGATGACCCCGCAGCAGGTGCTGACCCGGCTGCGGATCCAGATGGCCATGCACCTGCTGCACGGTGACGACAGCATCGCCTGCATCGGCCAGGCCTGCGGTTTCAGCGACCAGAGCGCCTTTACCCGCAAGTTCAAGGCTGAAACCGGTTTCTCGCCGCGCGCCTACCGGGCCCGTATTGGTGGCAACGTCGGCGAGCCGGCGCTGGCCTGAGCCGCCTGCTGCGCTGTGCCTATCCCCGTGGGCACGGGACAGGGTAAGGTGTCGCCCCTGTAGCCGCCGCCAGCCCTGCCGATGCCCAACTCGATTCCGACCGCTTCGCCGTCCCGCCTCGGGCACTCGCTCAAGCCCCGCCAGCTGATCATGATGGGCCTGGGCAGCGCCATCGGCGCCGGCCTGTTCCTCGGCTCGGGCGTGGGTGTACAGGCAGCCGGCCCGGCGGTTCTGGTGTCGTATCTGGTCGCTGGTGCGCTGGTGATCATCGTGATGAACGCACTGGGCGAGATGGCGGCGGCCAAGCCGACCAGTGGCGCGTTCTCGGTCTATGCCGCTGATGCCATGGGAGCCACCGCCGGCGCCACCGTGGGCTGGCTGTGGTGGGTGCAGCTGGTGATCGTGATCGCCGCCGAGGCGGTAGGCGCGGCCGGGCTTCTTGCCACGGTCTGGCCGGCGATACCGGTACCGATGGCGGCGCTGGCCTTCATGCTGTTCTTCACCGCGATCAACCTGCTGGGAGTGAAGAACTTCGGCGAGTTCGAATTCTGGTTCGCCATCCTCAAGGTGGTGGCGATCCTGGCCTTCATCGCCATCGGCGTGGCGCTGCTGATGGGCTGGCTGCCGCAGGTGACCTCGCCGGGCCTGAGCAACTTCACCGAGCATGGCGGCTTCGCGCCGAAGGGGCTGGCCGGTATTGGCGCGGCACTGCTGGTTGTCGTTTTTGCCTTTGGCGGGACCGAGATCGTAGCCGTCGCTGCGGCCGAAACCGAAGATCCCGAGCGCAGCATCGCCCGTGCCATCCGCACCGTGGCCTGGCGCATCCTGGTGTTCTACATCGGCTCGCTGAGCGTGATCATCGCCGTGGTGCCATGGACCAGCGAGGCGCTGAAGTCGCCGTTCGCTGCGGTGCTGGATATTGCCCGCATCCCGGGCGCGGGTACGGCCATCACCCTGATCGCCGTGATCGCGCTGCTGTCGGCGCTCAATGCCAACCTCTACGGCGCCTCGCGCATGATGTTTTCGCTGGCGCAGCGCCGCGAAGCCCCGGCCGTGCTCGGCTGGACCGACCCGCGCCAGGTGCCGGTGATCGCCGTGCTGGCCAGCGTGCTGTTCGGCTTTGCCGCCACGGTGATGGAACTGCTGTTCCCGGACCGGGTACTGCCGGTGCTGCTGAACATCGTCGGTTCCACCTGTCTGCTGGTGTGGACGCTGTCGCTGGTTTCCCAGCTGGTGCTGCGCCGCCGTGCCGACCGACTGGGTACCCGCCTGCCGTTCCGCATGGCCGGCTTCCCGTGGCTGACCTGCTGCGCGCTGGCGATCCTGGCACTGATCTTCGGCCTGCTGCTGAGCGAAGCGCATACGCGCCTGCAGTTCCTGTCGATGGTTGCGCTGACTGCCACCATCGCCGCCAGCAGCGCCATCGCACGGCGCATGCGCGAGGCCTGACTGAAGCTGCCGGCCCGCGGCCGGCACTACCACGGGGGCTGCACATCCGCCGTGCCATCCTGATCGTGTGGGCCGCCCGCGGCCCGTCGACCAGGAGTACCGCATGCTGCGCAGCCGCCCCTTCCTGATGTTCACCGGCCAGGCCGAAGCGGCCCTGGCCCTGTATGCCGAAGCCTTCGCCGATTTCCGCCTGCTGGCACTGCAGCGCCACCCGGACGGCGCCGGTGCCGGCGTGCCCGGGCAGGTCCGCCAGGCCATCTTCCTGCTCGGCGGCACCCATTACCTGTGCTTTGACAGCCTGGATGTGCACGATTTCACATTCTCGCCGTCGATCTCGCTGTTCGTGGAGTGCTCCGGCGCCGAGCAGTTCGAGCGTGCCGCACGCGTGCTGGGCGAAGGCGGTCATTGGTTGATGCCGGTGGGTGACTACGATTTCAGCAACCGCTACGGCTGGGTGCAGGACCGCTTCGGTGTGTCGTGGCAGTTGAGCCTGGGGCAGATGCCCGACCCGTGATCGGATGTTTGTGGGTGTGGACCTTGGTCCACACGCGCTTATGAAAACGGCCCGCTTGCGCGGGCCGTTCTGTTTACCGATGCAGCGAGGAATCACGCCTCGACTTCATCATCCTTGTAGGCATCGACCGGGATGCAGGCGCACATCACGTTCTTGTCGCCGTACACGTTGTCGACACGGGCCACCGGCGGCCAGTACTTGCTCTGCTTCAGGCTGGCCAGCGGGAAGGCGGCAAGTTCGCGCGGGTAGGCGTGGGTCCACTCGCTCGCGGTCACTGCGGTGGCAGTGTGCGGCGCGTTCTTCAGCGGGTTGTCCTCGCGGTCCAGGCGGCCGTCTTCGATCGCGGTGATTTCCTCGCGGATCTGGATCATCGCGTCGATGAAGCGATCCAGCTCGTGCAGCGACTCGCTCTCGGTCGGCTCGACCATCAGCGTGCCGGCCACCGGGAAGCTCAGCGTCGGGGCATGGAAGCCGAAGTCGATCAGGCGCTTGGCCACGTCCTCGGCGCCGATGCCGCTGGTCTTCTCCAGCGGGCGCACGTCCAGGATGCACTCGTGTGCCACCAGGCCGTTGCGGCCGGTGTACAGGGTCTTGAAGTGCGGAGCCAGGCGCTTGGCGATGTAGTTGGCGTTGAGCTGGGCGACCTGGGTGGCCTTGCGCAGGCCGTCGCGGCCCATCATCGCGATGTACATCCAGCTGATCGGCAGGATCGAGGCGCTGCCGAAGCTGGCCGCGCTGACCATGCCGACCGGGCCGTTGTCACCCAGCTTGCCCGGCAGGAACGGGGCCAGGTGCTCCTTGACCGCGCACGGGCCGACGCCCGGGCCACCACCGCCATGCGGGATGCAGAAGGTCTTGTGCAGGTTCAGGTGCGAAACGTCCGACCCCCACTTGCCCGGCTTGGCCACGCCGACCAGGGCGTTCATGTTGGCACCGTCGGTGTACACCTGGCCGCCGTGCTTGTGGATGATCTCGCAGATCTCCACCACCTCTTCCTCGAACACGCCGTGCGTGGACGGGTAGGTCATCATGATCGCAGCCAGGCGGTCGCTGTACTTCTCGGCGTTGAGGCGGATGTCCTCGACGTCAACGTTGCCGTTGGCATCGGTTTTGGTCACCACCACCTTCATGCCGCACATCTGTGCCGAAGCCGGGTTGGTGCCGTGCGCCGAGTCCGGAATCAGGCAGATATCGCGATGTTCCTCACCGCGCGAGCGGTGGTAGGCGCGGATCGCCAGCAGGCCGGCGTACTCGCCCTGCGCGCCGGAGTTCGGCTGCAGGCTGACCGCGTCGTAGCCGGTGCATTCCACCAGCATCGCTTCCAGCGTGTCGATCAGTTCCTTGTAGCCCAGCGCCTGGTCGGCCGGCACCAGCGGGTGGATCTGCGAGAACTCCGGCCAGGTCACCGGAATCATCTCGGCGGTGGCGTTGAGCTTCATGGTGCACGAGCCCAGCGGGATCATCGTGCGGTCCATCGCCAGGTCCTTGTCGGCCAGCGAACGCAGGTAGCGCAGCAGCTCGTGCTCGCTGTGGTGGGTGTTGAACACCGGGTGGGTCAGGAACGCGGACTGGCGCAGCAGGCCGGCCGGCAGCGCATCGGCAGTGCTGGCATCCAGTGCGTCGACGTCCAGCGAGGCACCGAACACGGCAGCCACGGCGACGATGTCGGCGCGGGTAGTGGTCTCGTCCAGGCTGATGCCGACCGAGTCGCTGTCGATCGCGCGCAGGTTGTAACCAGCGGCGCGTGCCTTGGCGTGGATCTCATCGGCGTGCACGCCGGTGACATGCAGGGTGTCGAAGAAGTCACCACCGACCTGCACGCCGGCGTTGCGCAGCGCGGCGGCCAGGATCGAGGCCAGGCGATGGGTGCGGCGGGCGATGCGGGTCAGGCCGTCCGGGCCGTGGTAGACGGCGTACATCGACGCCATCACCGCCAGCAGCACCTGTGCGGTGCAGATGTTGGACGTGGCCTTCTCGCGGCGGATGTGCTGCTCGCGGGTCTGCAGGGTCAGGCGGTAGGCCGGGTTGCCCTGGGCGTCGATCGAGACGCCGATCAGGCGGCCCGGCATCGAGCGCTTGTAGGCGTCACGGCAGGCCATGAAGGCGGCGTGCGGGCCACCGAAGCCGAACGGCACGCCGAAACGCTGGCTGTTGCCGACCACGATGTCCGCGCCCCATTCGCCCGGAGCGGCCAGCAGGGTCAGGGCCAGCAGGTCGGTGGCCACGGCCACCAGGCCGCCGCGCGCGTGCACGGCATCGACCAGCGCCTTGTAGTCGCCGACCTGGCCGAAGGTGTCCGGGTACTGCAGCAGCAGGCCGAAGGCTTCCGCTTCCAGCGCTTCGGCCGGGGTACCCACGCGCAGCACGATGCCCATCGGTTCGGCGCGCGTGCGCAGCAGTTCCAGCGTCTGCGGGTGCACGGCGTCGTGCACGAAGAAGGTGTCCGACTTCGACTTGGCCGAACGCTTGGCCAGGGTCATCGCTTCGGCGGCGGCAGTGGCTTCGTCCAGCAGCGAGGCGTTGGCGATTTCCATGCCGGTGAGGTCGGCGCACAGGGTCTGGAAGTTGATCAGCGCTTCCATGCGGCCCTGCGAGATTTCCGCCTGGTACGGGGTGTAGGCGGTGTACCAGGCCGGGTTTTCCAGGATGTTGCGCAGGATCACGTTCGGCGTGTGGGTACCGTAGTAGCCCTGGCCGATGAAGCTGCGCAGCACGGTGTTCTTGTCGGCGATCGCACGGATCTTCGCCAGTGCCTGCACTTCAGTCATCGACTCCGGCAGCGCCAGCGGCGCCGGCGACTTGATCTTGGCCGGTACGATGGCATCGGTCATGCCATCCAGCGACGCGTGGCCGACGACATCGAGCATCTGCGCGATCTCGGCGTCGTTGGGGCCGATGTGGCGCTCGACGAACGCATTGTGGTGCTCGAGCTCACGCAGGGAAGGGGTGTTCTGGGACATGGCGAAGGATCCGTCAGGAAAGGGCACACGCACGGGCACAAGCCGCCGGTCGGCGGTCTGCGGGGCGCCCCTCTGTCCTTTTGCCTGAGAGTTTAAAAGCGCGGCGGACCGCAGCTTCGTGCCCCTTCGGCGCCGGATCGAACCGGTCTCTCCAGAGTTCTGTTACGGGTGGTATCGGGCCTGAGCGATTACGGGCGTTGCGCCTTCGGCAGCGGTGTTCCGCTTCTCCCACCGTGTTGCCCGCTGATTATAGCCCGTTGCGGGCCCGCCGGCCGCCTCCAGGCATGGCCGCCGCGCCTGAATGGCCGATGGCCCGGTCGTGCGTTTTGTACACCGCTGCATGGCATCGGGCGCAATCCCCACCTATGATGGGCGGATACCCGAATTCATCTGGCGCCGTCCCTGCAGAAGGGGACCGGCGCCCGCCGTGCGTGTCGCGCATGGCCCTGCCGGACGCCTTCCCCATGACCGCCGCTGTTGCTCCCTCCACCCGCCGCATGGCCCTGCTGCTCGCCGGTCTGGCCATGTTCGGTCCGTTCTCGATCGACACCATCTTCCCGGCGTTCCCGCAGCTGGCCCAGCGCCTGGCGGTGGACGAAGTGGCGGTGCAGCAGACCATCAGCGTGTACCTGCTGTTCTACGGCCTGATGAGCCTGGCGCACGGCCCGCTGTCCGATGCCTGGGGCCGCAAGTGGGTGATCCTCGGTGGCTTGGTGGTGTTCGTCGGCGCCTCGGTCGGCTGCGCGCTGTCCACCGACCTGACCACGCTGCTGGCGTTCCGCGCGCTGCAGGGCCTGTCGGCGGGTGTCGGCATGATCGTCGGCCGAGCGGTGATCCGCGACCTGTACCACGGCCATGACGCGCAGCGGCTGATGAGCCAGGTGTCGATGCTGTTCGGCATCGCCCCGGCGATCGCCCCGATCATCGGTGGCTGGATCCTGCTCAGCGGCGCCGGCTGGCCGTTGATCTTCTGGTTCCTGGTGGTGTTCGCGCTGGTGCTGCTGGCGGCCACTGCACGCTACCTGCCGGAAACCCATCCGGTCGAGGCGCGCGTGCCGTTGTCACCGCGCGTGCTGCTGCGCGACTACGTTCGCATCGGCTTCAATCCGCGTTTCCTGCGCTTGGCGCTGGCCGGCAGCATCGGCTTCGGTGGCGTGTTCCTGTACATCTCCTCGGCGCCGGTGTTCGTGATGCAGCACCTGCACCTGGGCGAGGGCGGTTTCGCCTGGCTGTTCATTCCCACCATCGGCGGCATGACCACCGGCTCGTTCCTGTCCGGGCGCATGGCCGGGCACAGCAGCCCTACGCGACAGGTCGCCATCGGTTTCGGCCTGTGCGCGCTGTCGGTGCTGCTGAACATCGGTTACGTCGGCCTGGCACCGCAGTTCGCACTGCCGTGGGCGGTGATGCCGATCTTCCTGGGCGGCATGGGCATGGCGCTGATCTTCCCGATCCTGGCGCTGGCGGTGCTGGACATGTACCCGCACCAGCGCGGCCTGGCCTCGTCGCTGCAGGCCTTCGTGCAGCTGATGATCAGCACCGTGGTGGCCGGCGTGGTATCGCCGCTGCTGAGCGCCAGCCCGCTGCACCTGGCGTTGGGCCAGGCTGCGTTCTTCGGTGCTGGTTTCGTGTTCTGGTACTGGGAACACCAGCGTGAACGTGCGGCGCAGGCAGTCTGCACGGGTCACTGAGCAGCGTGCAGGGGTAGGGCAGGCCGCGACGCCGGCAGCGCTTGCGACGGGAAACCACCGGACTAGGCTGGGCACTCCAGCCAGCCGGTGCACGGGTGCACGACAGCCAGCCAATCCGATGTCGTTGCATGAGGTTCCCCCATGGCTGCGCAGCAGACCTACCGCCTGTTCGAGGTGGCGCTGAAGGAGCGCCGCGTTCTTTCCCCTTCCCTGGACCGCATGGTGTTCACCGGTGCCGACGTGGCGCGGATGAAAACCGAAGGCCCGGACCAGCGCATCAAGGTGTTCTTTCCCTTGCCCGGCCAGGAGGTGCCGCAGGTCCCCAGCGGTGACGACTGGTACCCGCGCTACCGGGCGCTGCCGGATGATCAGCGCCCGCCGATGCGCACCTACACCATCCGCCAGCTGCGTGCGGAGCAGGGCGAGGTCGATGTCGATTTCGTCATCCACGGCGTGACCGGTCCCGCCTCGCGCTGGGCCATGCATGCCCGGCCGGGCGACCGCGTGGTGCTGCTGGCCCCGGATGCCGACTGCGCCGACAGCAGCGAGGGCTGGGAATGGAAGCCGCCAGCCGGCGTTGGCCAGGTGCTGCTGGTGGCTGACGAGACCGCGCTGCCGGCAGTGGCCGGCATTCTCGAGGAACTGGCGGCCATGGTGGATCCGCCGCGCACGCTGGCCCTGCTGGAAGTGGCGCAGGCCGGTGATGCGGTTCCCCTGAAGGCGCCGGCCACGGCCGAGCTGGTGTGGTTGCCGCGTGGGCAGGCCGCCTATGGCCAGCCGCTGCTGCAGGCGGTCCAGGCAAGGTTGGCTGCGGCCGCGGGTGTGGCTGCCGGCGACGCGCTGGAAGAGATCGACGTCGATACGCAGATCCTCTGGGAGCAGGCCGACACCTGCGTGGCCGGGCCGCTGTACGCCTGGGTGGCGGGCGAGGCGGGGGCGGTGATGGCGATCCGCCGCCACCTGGTGCGCGATTGCGGGCTGGACCGCCGCGCGATCACCTTCATGGGCTACTGGCGGCACGGCAAGGTGCTGGACTGACCATGCTGGATCGAGCACGCGTGAAGCAGCGCTGCGGGCGGGGTGCGCTATCCTTGCGCCCCCCTTCGCAGCGGTACCGCACCATGTCCACCAGCTCCAAGACCCGCCGCGACCAGCGCCGTCGCCAGGAAAAGCAGGCCGCCAACAAGGCCGCCGCGCAGGCATCGCCGGTGGAACCGCATGCCGAGCTGCGCGATGCGCAGCGCACCCTGCTGGCCGGTGTCGTGCGCCGTGACGGCGAATGGGTGCTGGGCATGGACGGCCGCATCGCTGGCCACAGCGAGAGCGCTGCGCAGGTGCTGGCGCTGATCATGCAGGCCGGTGAACTGCACGAGCGCAACGGCACGCCGGTGCGCCTGATGTACTCCGATGCGCTGCGCGATGCCGCGCAGGCCGAAGCGAAGGAGAAGGGCCAGACCTTCGAGGAATTCAAGGCCGAGCTGGCCGCAGCGATGGCCGCGAAGAAGAACAGCTGACAGGCATTTCGGTAGAGCCGGCCGCTGGCCGGCTGCCCGTTGGGTCTTCATCGCGTAGTCGCCGGTCAGCGGCCGGCACTACCGGAAAGGGGCGGATCCTTGCGGACCCGCCCCTTTTCTCATTTCGCCGCCGGGGCCGCGTTGGCCTGCCAGCCGCACATCTGGCCTTCGTTCTGCTGCTTCAGCCATTCGTTGACCGGGCTGAAGTACTCGATCATCGGGCCGGCATCGAGCTTGTCGGTGCCGGTCAGTTCCTTCAGTGTGGCCTGCCACGGCTGGCTGGCACCCTTGCTCAGCATCGCCCAGTACTTCTGGCCGGCTTCCTTGTTGCCGTAGAAGGTGCACTCATGCAGCGGGCCCTTGTAGCCGGACGCGTCGCACAGGCCCTTGTAGAACTGGAACTGCAGGATGCGCGCCAGGAAGTAGCGGGTGTACGGGGTGTTGCCCGGCACGTGGTACTTCGCGCCCGGATCGAAGAACTCTTCGCCACGGGTGCTGGCCGGCGCCACGCCCTGGTACTTGGCCTTCAGGTCCCACCACGCCTTGTTGTAGTTGTCGGCGGTGATCGAGCCATCGAACACGCCCCAGCGCCAGCGGTCGATCATCAGCCCGAACGGCAGGAACGACACGCCCGACAGCGCCATGCGCATCTGGTTGTTGATGACCGCTTCGCGGCTCTCGGTCGGCGCATCAACCAGGCCGATCGAGCTGAGGTACTTGGGCGTCATCGCCAGCACGATGGTGTCGCCGATCGCTTCATGGAAACCATCGTTGGCACCGCCCTGGAACAGCGGCGGCAACGGGTTGTAGGCCAGGTCGTAATAGATGTGGCCCAGCTCGTGGTAGATGGTGGTGAAGTTCTCTTCGTTCGGCTTGATGCACATCTTGGTGCGCACGTCGCCTTCCATGTTCATGTCCCAGGCGCTGGCGTGGCAGACCACGTCGCGGTCGTCAGGCTTGATGAACTGGGTCTTTTCCCAATACGACTGCGGCAGCGACGGCATGCCCAGCGACACGTAGAAGTCCTGGGCGCGCTCGGTCATCTGCTTGGCGGTACGCAGTTCGGCCTCGCGCTGTGCCTTGTACTGCGCCGCTACGTTGGCATCCTTGCCGGCCTTGGCCAACGCCGCGCTCAGGTTGGTCTGGTACTGCTTTTCAAGCGCTGCAGTGATGTCCAGGCTGCCGGCACCCGGATACGGCTCCAGCTGGTCCCACAGATTCGACCAGTCCTGCTGCCACATGTTGCCCAGCAGGTGTGCGGCGATCAGGCCATTGCCCACTTCCGCCTTGTCCTTGCCGTAGGTCTTGTCCAGCTTGCCGCGTGCGTAGCAGTGCAGCTGCTCGTACATCGGCTTGACCTGTTCCCACAGGCGGTCGGTTTCCGGGCCGATCTGCTCCGGCGGCATGTCGTAGCCGCTGCGCCACATCTGGCCGGCATCGGTGAAGCCCATGCCCTTGGCACCTTCGTTCACCAGACCGACAAATTTCTGGTAGTCGCCGCGCATGCTCTTGGTGGTGCTGTGCCAGCCCTGCCAGGCGTCGAGCTGCTTGTCGTAGTCGCGGCTGCGTGCCAGCACCTGCTCCAGCTCGCCCAGCTGGCGGCAGGAGTTGGGATCGTTGGCATCGGTGCAGTACTTGCCGGCACCGTAGCTGCCTTCCATGCGGGTGGCGATCTGGGTCAGCTCGGCCAGCTTGGCCGGGTCACGCGGTGCCGGCATCGAGGACATCAGCTTCAGCAGGTGGATCGCGCGCTTGCTGTCCTCGCTCATCGGCTTGCCATCGAACTTGGCGGCCTGTTCGATCCAGCTGTTGAGCTGGGTCAGCGAGCGCTCGTTGGCCTTGGCCGCGATGCGTTCCGAATCACTGTTGATGTAGGTGGAGGACAGCCACTGCGCCGAGGTCATCTCCGGGTAGGCGGCCTTGAATTCGGCATTGATGCGGGCCACGAACTGGTCGGCGGTTTCGCCGGCCGGGGCGCTGCTGCTGGCGGTATCGGTGCCTGGGGCAGCTTCCTTCTTGCAGGCGGCCAGGGCCAGCGTGGCGGCGGCGATTGCCGAGGCCAGCAGGAGATGACGGTGTTTCACGGGCGGTCCTTGGGTGGTGAACGACGGCCGAAGGCTAGTGGGCAGTCGCCGCCACCGCAAGTGGCGGAAGTCGGTTGGGTTCGGCAGGGCTGCGCCCTGCACCTGCCGAAGCCTTCAAGCAACGTCAACGTCAGAAGCGGGTATTCCGTGGTTTGGCGGGGCGGTGTCGGAGTGCGGGGACGCCGCAAGTACGTCCCTGTAGGCTTGGCAGCCGCATCCATGCGGCTGACACCCCGCACTCCGACACCGCCCCACCTCCGACAGATTCCGTGTGCTGTGGGTAGGTGTCGACCTTGGTCGACACATCTGTCAGATATCGAAAGGAATCTGGGGTCAGATCCGGTTTCCTCCGGAAAACGGATCTGACCCCAAGGCCGTTCCATCAGATCGCGGAAAACTGTCGAAGGCGGGGTGGATCCGGTTGCGGGGGCGTGAGCGCCATGGATGGCGCGACCGAGCCTTATCTAATCGGAATCTGGCAGCGTAGGCGTCGAGAGCCGGCGTGGGCCGCCGTGCGAGCCTGGATCTCGACGATCCGTAACCAGGATCGCGACGATCGCCATGTAGCTTGGCGCCCACGCCGGAATCTCCCTTGATCCGCCCGAACAGTTGCTGGAGCGACCACTCGAAGCGATAAGACTGGGCAAGCGGGGGAGCTCTCGACCCTTCCAGACTATACGGAGTCAGGTGATGAACGGGATCGGGATTGATGTCAGCAAGCGTCAGCTGGATATCGGTACGACGGACGGAGAAACCCTGCAGGTCAGCAACAACCGCTCCGGGTTTTCTGAACTGGATGTTTGGCTGAAGAAGCGTCCGACCCGCCAGATCGTGCTTGAAGCCACGGGTGGCTATGAGCAGCCGGTGCTGGATTTCCTGCACAAGGCCGGTCATCCGGTGGCCCGTGCCAATACCTTGCGCGCCCGGAAACTGGCTCAGGGGTTGGGTCAGACTGCCAAAACCGACCGTTTGGATGCCTACGCGTTGGCGCAGATGGCCGCCCTGGTGAAGCTGCCTCCCTATCAGCCGCTGCAGTCTTGGCAGCAGAAGATGCGGGAGTTCGTTCGGGCACGTCGGCAGGCGATAGACGCCCTGACCATCGCGCGGCAACAGCAGGAAATGGTGCTTGATCGTGAACTGCGCCGACTACTGCAGGGCAACATCACCCGCCTACAAACGTTGGTTGAGCGTCTGGGCAAGCAGATCGTCGAGCAGGTTGGTCAGCAGCCTCAACTGAAGATGCTGAAGTCGATGAAGGGCGTAGGGCCTGTGCTGCAGGCAGTTCTAGCCAGCTATCTGCCAGAGCTTGGCAGGATCACTGGCAAGCGCATCGCCAGCCTGGTCGGGGTAGCCCCGATGTCCCACGACAGCGGCACGATGAGAGGAAAACGAAGCATCCACGGTGGAAGAGCCGAAATCCGGCAAGTGCTCTACATGGCGGCAATGTCGGCCATGCGGCATGAACCTCGGCTGCGCGATTTTTACCAGTCGCTACGAGCCCGCGGCAAGGAAGGCAAGGTGGCCATCGTGGCAGTGATGCGGAAGATGCTGGTCATCCTCATCGCCCGTGTGCGCGACGCTGAAAGCGGGCTAGTCCCCGCCTGAGGCGAGCCAGGGCGAAAGACCAAAGGCTGCCGGCCAGCGGCCGGCACTACCGTGCCCGTTTACCTGACGGGCCTGAGACTCTCCAGCAACACAGTTGCTACAGGGATGTATTTACGGCGTCCCCCGCAACCGGACCCACCCCGCCAACCCACGGATAGCCAGCTTCTGCTGTTGCTGTTGCTGTTGCTGTCGAGGCTGCCGGCCAGCGGCCGGCACTACCGCGGGTGCAGGGCTGCAAGCCCTGCCGGACAACCCTCAACCCTCGCAGTTGGCGAATACGTCGCGGTCGCGCTCGTACAGCGAGGTCTTCACCTGCATCAGGCCCAGCACCGACGGGAACAGGTTGTCATGGTCGGTGTAGGCCGCCGAACGCTTGCGCACGCACTGCAGGTCCAGCCCGCGGCTGCTGGCGAAGCCCTGCGAGAACCACATCGTCATCGGTACCCGGGTCTGCTCGGCCGGGGCGATGGCGTAGGGCACGCCATGCAGGAACAGGCCCTTCTCGCCCAGCGACTCGCCGTGGTCGGACAGGTAGATCATCGCCGTGTCGTAGTCCTGCATGCCCTGCAGCGTACCGATGGTCTTGGTCAGGAAGTGATCGGTGTACAGCACGGCATTGTCGTAACTGTTGGTGATCTCTTCGCGCGAGCAGCGGCCGATGTCGCGGGTATCGCAGGTGGGGGTGAAGCGGCGGAACGCGGGCGGGTAGCGCTCGAAGTAGGCCGGGCCGTGGTTGCCCAGCTGATGCAGCACCACGACGCGGTCGCCCGGCTTTGCACGTACCTGGGTGGCCAGGTCCTGCAGCAGGATTTCATCCATGCAGCGGCCGTCAGCGCACAGGCCCGGCGTGGTCGCATCGGACAATGACTGGAAGTCCAGGCCTTCGCACACGCCCTTGCAGCCGGACTGGTTGTCACGCCACAGCGGCGCGATACCGGCACGGTTCAATACGTGCAGCAGCGACTGGTGCGCGCGGATCTTCTTCTCGTCGTAGTCGTGCCGGCCCCATGGCGAGAACAGGCACGGCAGTGAAACCTCGGTGCTGGTGCCGCACGAGTGCATGTCCGGGAAATTGATCACGCTGGCCTGCGCCAGTTCCGGGGTGGTGTTGCGGCCACCGTTGAGGCCCCAGTTCTGCGCGCGCACGGTCTCGCCCATGACGATCACCAGCAGGCGCGGCTTGCTGGCAGGGGCACGCGGGGTGGCCTTGGCATCGGTACCGATCGGCAGCTTCGGTGCGCGCTGTACCGGGTTGTCGCCACGCAGTGCACGCGGCACGCCCAGCAGCACATTGGCCGGGGTGGCGAGGTAACGCACTTCGCGCTGGTTGCGCATCAGTGCCGAGACATCCTGGAACGAGATCAATGCGCCGCCCACCGCGGTCACTGCCGCCACGACCAGGAAGCCGACGCGCCAGAGCAGGCTGCGGCCCCAGCTGCGGCGGCGCAGCTGCACGCGCCACAGCACCGCCATCGGCAGCACTGCCAGCAACAGCACCGGCCACACCAGCGATATGGTCATCAGCTCGCGGCTTTCCTTGGGATCGGTCGCCAGCACGTTGCGCAGCATGTCCGCATCCAGGTAGATGTGGTAACGGCTCATGTAATGCGCAGCGAATGCGGTCACCAGCAGCAACAGGCTGATCACCACCTTGGCGTTCCAGCGCCAGACCAGGATGCCCAGCAGCACGCCGTGCGCACCGAGCAGCAACAGCAGCAGCGACAGCGCGTAGCGCAGGCTGCCCGGATGGCTGGCCATCGCGCTGTGCCAGAACAGGCCATTGCCTGCCACCGCGAAGAACAGGCTGGTCAGTGCGATCAGTGCTTCGGTGGACAGCTGCGGCCGCCAGCGGCGAAGGTTCGCCAACGCGGGAAGGCGGGTGGGGCGTTGGACCGATGCACTCATGCGTTTGCCTCCTGGCGGTGGGGACGGTCCAGCTGACGGCGGGCCAGGACGCGTTTGACGATCAGATACAGGCTCAGCGAAAGCAGCCAGCAGATCAACGCAGTAGCAACGTCATGCGAAAGGAAATGCGCGCCCCGCAGTTGCTGGCTCACGCCGAATACCAGGCCGGTGCCAAGGCCGATCCACAACCCGGCCCAGCGCCATGAAGGGCGCCACAGCAAGGCGAAAAAGTACAGGGACAACCATGCATAGCCCGCGCTGGCGTGGCCGGCCGGGAAGCAGGCCTGTGCGGCCATGCCTGCGGGGCGTGCCGTGAAAAGCCCGATGAACGGCTGGTGGCCACCGTAGCGCAGCAGGTCCCAGGGGCATTCCATCGGCACCAGCGACTTCAGCAGGGAGATCACACCTGTGCCCAGGGCCATGGCAATCACGACATAAAGCAGCGCCCACCGCAGGGTGCGATCGCGACCCTTTCGCCAGTGGTGGAAGCACAGCAGGATCGCCACGAGCGCAGCCGCCGTGCTCAGCCACTTGCCGGCCTTGTGCACCACCGTGCGGGTGACCCAGGCGTCCTGTAGCGCCCAATGGCCACCCTCAAGGCGGAACAGGTGATCGGCCACCCATTGGTCGCCGCCGAAACCCATCAGCAGCGTAAACACGGGCAGACCGATTGCGACAGGCAGCCAGAGGTGAGTTACGGCGAATTTTGACGCCAGTGGCGATGTCGCAAGCGGCGCTACCGAATCAAGGGGACGGACGGGCATGCTGGGAAAGGGCGGGTCGGGAATCCGCGGCCATGCTCGTCACCTGGATGTCGGAGAAGGGTCGGACGCTCGTTCGTGCCGGGTTAATGCTTGTCCGGCACGTGTCAGCGTTCAGTCTTCTTCGGCGGTCGCGCCGGCCCGTTCAGCGTGGCATTCCGCGTCCCACGCGGTACCGGGAAGCAGTTGCCAGCGATTCCTGTTGGCAATACCGATATCGATCACCTTGCTCGGGTCCACGCACGGGCTCATCGCATCGTCCAGCACCAGCAGCCAGCGCTTGCCCGGTGCCTCGGCCAGCCACGGGCCGGCGTCGTGCCACTGCTCGGCCCAGGGCCGCTTGAAGCCGAACTCGCGCACCGGCCGGTCGGCCTGCAACAGGTTCTGCTCGCGCCAGGCCACCAGCGCCAGTTCGGCGTCGGGTCCGATCCGCGCGCCCACCCGGCGCATGAGTGCCGACGCCGAAGCGAAGGGGTCCAGGGCAGGCATCAGCACCAGGCCGTAGAGCATCCACAGCATGCCGTGGGTCAGCAGTACCAGCGTCGCGGCACGGCGTACCCGCAGCCACACGATCAGCGTGGCCAGGGCAATGGCGAAGGTCAGCAGGCCATCGCCCAGCACCGGCAGCAACGTCTCGGGCATGGCGCGGCGTTGCAGTTGCGCCAACGCCCATGGGTGCTCGGTCATCAGCATTACGCCGAGTACGCCGGTGGCCAGCATCAGCACCACGCTGTAGCCGAACAGGTAGCGGCGCACGCACACGCGGCGCAGCAGGCCGGGCAGCAGCGGCGCCACGGCCAGTGCCATCGCCGGCAGCATCGGCAGCAGGTACACCTCGCGCTTGCCCGGGCTGGCACTGAAGAACACCAGTACCAGTACGGCCCAGCCCAGCAGCAGCCACTGGCGGCGATCGCCACGACGGATGCGGCGCCACCAGGGCTTGAACAGCATCGGCAGCAGCAGGCTGCCCGGCAGCCACAGGGTCAGGATCACCTGCAGGTAGTACCAGGCCGGCTGCCGGTGGTGCCAGGCATTGGCGTAGCGGGTGCCGGTCTGCTTGAACAACAGCTCGTGCGCGTAGGCCTGCAGTTCGGCGCTGGGCGTATGCAGCAGGGCCCAGCCCAGCGGCGCCAGCCACACGCCCACGCCCAGCAGGAACGCCGGGATCAACCACAGCAGCGTTGCCGGGTGCGGACCCTCCACACGGTGCCCGCGACGGCGCTGGTACAGCCACCAGCCGAACCAGGGCAGCACCAGCAGCAGCGGCAGGAAACCCACGCCCTTGGTCACCGTGCCGACACCGGCGGCGAAACCGGCCAGCCACAACGCGGGCAGGTTGCGACGTTCGCACAGGTGCCGCATCAAGCCCCACAGGGCGACGGTGGTCATCCCCACCAGCACCATGTCGATCTGCGCACGCTTGGCCATCAGCCCGAACTGCAGCGTGCAGAACAGCGCCGCGAGGGCATAGATGGAATGCCGCGGCGACCACAGCCTCCGTGCCAGATCCGACACCAGCCACAGACTCAGCAGGGCGCCCAGCAATGATGGCAGCAGGAACGACCATTGCCAGCTGCCGACCACCTCGTAGGCGGCCGCCTGCAGCCACATGAACACCGGTGGTTTCTCGGCATACAGCTCGCTGCCACGATGCGGCAGCAGCCATTGCCCGCTCTCGACCATGGTCCGTGCGGCCAGCACGAAGCGCGGCTCGTCCGGTGGCTGCGGCTGCCGAAGGCCGATGCCCGCTGCCAATGCAGCAATGATCAGCAGCCACAACAGGGGCAGGCGCCAACGGCGGGGCAGGGCTACGGGCACGGCAGGCTCCGGGAGCAAAACGGCCATTCTGAGGTGGCAGGGGTGGGAAAAGCGTCAGAAGGGGGCGGGACGACCGCATTCCGACATGGGCGGCGCTACCATGGTACGAACTTCCGTGGATGTTTCGTGCATGCGTCTGTTGGTGATCGAGGACAACCGCCAGCTGGTGGCCAACCTGTTCGACTATTTCGAGTCGCGCGGGCATGTGCTGGACGTGGCCCCGGATGGCATCACCGGCCTGCACCTGGCCGGCAGCCACCCCTACGATGCGGTGATCCTGGACTGGATGCTGCCGCGCATGGAGGGACCGGAAGTGCTGCGCCGGCTGCGTGCCGAGCACGCGTCGGAGGTGCCGGTGATCATGCTGACCGCGCGCGATGAACTGCCGGACAAGATCGCCGGTTTCCGCGCCGGTGCCGACGACTACCTGACCAAGCCGTTCGCCCTGCCCGAGCTGGAGGTGCGGCTGGAAGCGCTGCTGCTGCGTGCGCAGGGCCGCAACCCGCGCAAGCGCCTGCAGGTGGGCGATCTGGTGCTGGATCTGGCGACGCTGGAGGCCCAGCGTGAGGGCCAGGTGCTGCACCTGTACCCGGCCTGCCGCAAACTGCTGGAAGTGCTGATGCGGGCCAGCCCGGGTGCGGTGACGCGACAGCAGCTGGAGTTCGCCCTGTGGGGTGACGAGCCGCCGGATGGCGACCTGCTGCGTTCGCATGTCTACGAGTTGCGTCGCAGCGTTGACGGTCCGTTTGCCGAGAAGCTGATCCACACCCTGCCGCGCGTGGGTTACCGGTTGGCGGTAGTGGAGGGTGCCGACGCCGGCAGGAATGCTGATGAGGGCGCGTAAGCCGGGGCCGTTGTACCGGCGCGTGGTGTGGTGGTTGCTGGGCTATCTGGCGCTGCTGTCGATCGCGGTGTTCAGCGTCGGCAACTACGTGCACGAGCACGCCGAGCATGCCGCCTGGCGCGCGCTGCTCAACTCCGAGCTCGACAGCATCGTCGAGCATGTCGAGCACGAACCGCACTATCGCTGGCAGGATTCGGACACGCTGAGCCTGTACCGCTTCGACGCGGTCAACCTTCCCGATAGCCTGCGTACCCTGCATCCAGGGCTGCACGACGGCGTAATGGTCAAGGGCCGCGAGACGGCGGTGATGGTGCGTGAAACCCAGTCGATGGGACGGGTCGCGCTGGTACTGGACATCTCCGACTTCCATGACCTGGAACAGTTCGCCACGCGCTGGGTGATGCTGGCCGGGGTGATCATGATCTTCGTTACCGTGCTGATGGCTTCGTTCGGCATGGAGCGGATGGTGCGTCCGCTGAGCCTGCTGGCACAACACATCGCCGCGCTCAGGCCGGGCGTGCAGGGGCAGCGCATCGAGGTCGACCCGCGCGGCAGCTCAGAGCTGCACACCATTGCCAATGCGTTGAACGACTACCTGGATCGCAACGAGCAGTTCGTCGAACGCGAGCGGGTCTTCATCAGCACCGCCAGCCATGAACTGCGCACGCCGATCGCGGTGATGACCGGTGCCGCCGAACTGGCGCTGGAGCAACCGGGCCTGCCCGAGCGTGCGCGCCAGCAGATGCAACGGGTACTGCGCACCGCGCAGAGCGTGGAGCAGCTGATCGAACTGCTGCTGGTGCTGGCGCGTGATCCGGCGCGACTGGCGGCGCGTGCCGAGCGCATCGCGCTGGATCAGCTGCTGCCGGAGATCGTCGACGACCATCGCCACCTGCTGGGCGACAAGGACCTGAGCATCGGCATCCAGGCCGCACCGGTGGACATCGTCGCGCCGCTGGCGGTGGTGCAGGCAGCGATCGGCAACCTGCTGCGCAACGCCATCGAGAACAGTGGCCGTGGCCACATCGAATTGCGCCTGAGTTCGTCGGCGGTGCTGACCCTGCAGGACCCGGGACATGGCATGAGCCCGGAAGAGATCGCGGCGATCCATGCGCGGATGGCCCGTGGCGAACGCGCCGATCGTGGCGGCGGCATCGGACTGGATCTGATCGCGCGGCTGTGCGAGCACCTGGGATGGACCCTGCAGTTGCAGCCCTGCGAGCCGCGTGGCACGCGTGTCACGCTTGATTTCGGTGCCTCGCGACCGCGCTGATCCGGCCGTTCGTGTAAATGCCAACCTTGGTTGGCATGCCGTTCGTCGACCAAGGTCGACGCCTACCCAGGCGGTGGCTGTCCGTGTCCTGGTAGATGCCAGCCCTGGTTGGCATGCCCTGGCGGTGGCTGGGCGTGCTCTGGTAGATGCCAACCTTGGTTGGCATGCCGTTCGTCGACCAAGGTCGACGCCCACCCAGGCAATGGCTGTCCGCTTCAACGCCCGTTCGGTCGCGCCACGTGCTGGTCGATCAGGATCACGTTGCCGTCGGGATCGGCCAACTGCAGATAGCCGGTCCCCTGGCCATCAGGATCGGTGCGGACCGCCAGTTCGATGCCCCTGGCGTCCAGCTCTGCCTGCAGCTCACGCACATCCTGGAAGTGGGGCAGTTCCTGCTTGTGCTGGTCCCAGCCGGGGTTGAAGGTCAGCAGGTTGCCCTCGAACATGCCCTGGAACAGCCCGATCACCGTGCCGTTGCTGCGCATCACCAGCCAGTTCTGTGCCGGATCGCCGCCGGTGACCGAGAAGCCCAGGGCTTCGTAGAAGGCACGGGAGGCCGCGAGATCCTTCACCGAGAGGCTGACCGAAAAGGCACCAAGCTGCATGAGTGGGCTCCCTGACGGGATGGGGGTGTCGGCACTGCAGCATGACCGGGCGTGAAGACAATGTTAATCTCGATCTGCGCCGCCTTATGCGGCGCTTTTTTTTCTCCGCTCTTTCGATCGACAGAGGATCCCATGCCGACCGAACCCGCTACTGCCCTGATCAGCAACGACATCGTTGGACTGGGCCTGATTGCCGCCACCCTGGCCCTGATCTTCTGGGCCGCCAGTGGTCCAACCCCGCTGCTGAAGAAGATCTTCGCCTGGGTGCCGGCCCTGCTGCTGTGCTATTTCATCCCCGCCATCTACAACACCGCCGGTGTCATCGATGGCCACAATACCTCGCTGTACAACCCGGTCGCGCGTGACGTGCTGCTGCCGGCCGCGCTGGTCCTGCTGACCCTGTCGATCGACCTGAAAGGCGTCATCAAGCTCGGCCCGAAACTGCTGATCGTGTTCTGTGCCGGTACCGCCGGCATCATGCTCGGCGCCATCGTTTCATTCCAGCTGATGAAGCTGATCCATCCGGAAACCGTGGCCGGTGATACCTGGGCCGGCATGGCGGCGCTGGCCGGCAGCTGGATCGGTGGCGGCGCCAACATGGTCGCCATGCGCGAGGTGTTCGGCACCGATGCCACCACCTTCGGCCAGTTCGCGGTGGTTGACGTGGCCTGTGCCAGTCTGTGGATGGCGATCCTGCTGTTCCTGGCCAACCGCGCACAGCAGATCGACACCCGCAATGGTGCCGACACCCGTGCCATCGACGAGATGAAGGCGCGCATCAGTGCCTACGAGGCGCAGAACGCGCGCATTCCCAGCATGACCGACCTGATGGTGATCGTTGGCGTGGCACTGGGCGGCGTCGGCCTGGCTCATGCAATCGCCGCGCCGCTGGCGGGCTGGTTCAAGGCCAATGTCAGCTGGGCCAGCCAGTTCAGCCTCGACAGCCAGTTCGTCTGGGTGATCCTGCTGTCCACGGCGATGGGCCTGGGCCTGAGCTTCACCCGTGCCCGCCGGCTGGAAGCGGCCGGTGCGTCGCGGCTGGGCACGGTGTTCCTGTACTTCCTGATCGCCTGCATCGGCATGCAGATGAACCTGCTGTCGCTGCTGGATCGGCCGTGGCTGTTCCTGCTCGGCGCGATCTGGATGGCCACGCACGTGCTGGTGCTGTGGGTGGTGGCCAAGCTGCTGCGCGCGCCGCTGTTCTTCTTCGCCATTGGTTCGCAGGGCAACATCGGCGCAGCCGCTTCGGCCCCTGTGGTGGCGGCGGCGTTCCATCCGACGCTGGCGCCGGTGGGCGTGCTGCTGGGTACGGTGGGTTATGCCACCGGCACGGGCCTGGCCTACGTCACCGGCCTGATCCTGAAGTGGATGGCCACCGGCTGAGTTCGGACCGCCCTGGCGTCATGCTTCCGTAGATCCACGCCATGCGTGGATGCATTTCATGGGTCTCCATGAACAAGGAAGGGGTCAGATCTGTTTCCCGGAGGAAACGGATCTGACCCCGGACTCAACTCGATATCTGCCAGGTTTCATCCACGCATGGCGTGGATCTACTCAACGTCACTCGAGCGCTGTTGAACCGGACCCTCAACAGCAGCGGCCACCGTTGCGTCCGCCATAACGCGCTTCCTGGCGCTCGCGGAAGAACGTCTTGTAGTCCATCGGCTCCTGGTCCGGATGCTTCTCCAGCATATGCCGGACGTAGTTGTCGTAATCAGGAATGCCACAGCACAGTCGTGCGGTCTGCACCAGGCGCCGCCAGATGCGGCGGTGCGCCTGGTACTGGCCGGCGGGGACCAGTTGGGTACTCATCACAGATCCACCATTTCATGCGGCTTCAGCGCCACGTACGGGGTCTCGCGGTCAGTGCGCTGCGGGTTGCGGCGTGCCGCCAGGATGGTCTTGATCGAATACACCAGCACCGCGCCCACCACCAGCAGGAACAGCGCGGTCAGGCCGGTGTTGACGTAGGCGTTGACCACGATCTGCTTCATCTGCGCCACCGACTTGGCCGGTGCAGTGATGGTATCGCTGGCGAGCGCGGCCTGGAACTTGTGTGCCTGTGCCAGGAAGCCCTGTGCCGGATTGCTGTCGAAGATCTTGATGAAGCCGGCGTAGGTGGTGCAGATCAGCAGCCACACCGCCGGTACCGCAGTCACCCATGCATAGCGGTCACGCTTCATCTTGAACAGCACCACCGTGCCCAGCATCAATGCGATGCCGGCCAGCATCTGGTTCGAGATGCCGAACAGCGGCCACAGCGTCTGGATGCCGCCGAACGGATCGACCACGCCGGTGTAGAGCAGGTAGCCCCACAGCGCCACGCAGCCGGCGGTGCCGATGATGTTGGCGGTCCACGATTCGGTCTTCTTCAGGGCCGGCACGAAGTTGCCCAGCAGGTCCTGCAGCATGAAGCGGCCCGCACGGGTACCGGCGTCCACCGCGGTGAGGATGAACAGCGCTTCGAACAGGATCGCGAAGTGGTACCAGAACGCCATCATCGCGTCGCTGCCACTGGGAATCGCTTCGTGCAGGATCTGCGCGATGCCTACCGCCAGTGTTGGCGCGCCACCTGCACGATGCAGGATGGTGGGTTCACCAATGGCCGCCGCGGTCGCGGTCAGCTGCTCGGGGGTGATGGTGAAGCCCCAGGTGTTGGTGATGTAGTGCGCGGCCGAGGCCGCATCGGCACCGATCACCGCCGCCGGGCTGTTCATCGCGAAATAGATGCCCGGATCGATGATCGAGGCCGCCACCAGCGCCATCACCGCCACGAACGATTCCATCAGCATGCCGCCGTAGCCGATGTAGCGCATGTGCGCTTCATTGGCCAGCAGCTTCGGCGTGGTGCCGGAGGAAATCAACGCATGGAAGCCGGAGACCGCACCGCAGGCGATGGTGATGAACAGGAACGGGAACATGCCGCCCTTCCACACCGGGCCATCACCGCTGGCGGCGAACTGGGTCAGCGCCGGCATCTTCAGTTCCGGCATCACCACCAGGATGCCGATGGCCAGCGCGATGATGGTGCCGATCTTGAGGAAGGTCGACAGGTAATCACGCGGGGCCAGCAGCAGCCACACCGGCAGCACCGAGGCGACGAAGCCGTAGCCGATCAGCATCCAGGTGATCTGGGTGCCGGTGAAGGTGAACGCCGGGCCCCAGACCGGGTCGGCGGCGACCTTGCCGCCGTACCAGATCGCGGCGAGCAGCAGGATCAGGCCAACCACCGAGATCTCGCCGATCTTGCCGGGGCGGATGTAGCGCATGTACACGCCCATCAGGATCGCGATGGGCATCGTCGCAATCACCGTGAACATGCCCCACGGGCTTTCGGCCAGCGCCTTGACCACCACCATCGCCAGCACTGCCAGGATGATGATCATGATCAGGAACGCACCGAACAGCGCGATGGTGCCGGGCACCTGGCCCATCTCTTCTCTTACCAGGTCACCCAGCGAGCGGCCATTGCGGCGGCTGGACAGGAACAGGACCATGAAGTCCTGCACCGCACCGGCCAACACCACGCCCACCACCAGCCACAGCAGGCCGGGCAGGTAGCCCATCTGCGCGGCCAGGACCGGGCCGACCAGCGGGCCGGCGCCGGCAATGGCGGCGAAGTGGTGGCCGAACAGCACGTGCTTGTTGGTCGGAACGTAGTCCAGGCCATCGTTGTTGATCACCGCCGGGGTGGCCCGGGTCGGATCCAGCTGCATCACCTTGTTGGCGATGAACAGGCTGTAGAAGCGATAGGCGACGAGGTACAGCGACACCGCCGCGACGACGATCCACAGGGCATTGATGTGTTCGCCGCGGCGCAGCGCCACGGTGCCCAGACAGAACGCGCCGAGCAGAGCGAGTACCGCCCAGCCCAGTTTGGAAAACCCTTTCATGAGGTGCTCTCTCCCGGAAAGACAGACAAAGAGTCCTGCTTGCCCACGACAGGGTCAATTGGCACAGGACGAATCGGCGGTAGTACTTTGGTCGTACGGCGGCTGCGCTGACGTGCAGCGAACATCAGGGATGGAACAATCGGTTGCGGAGCCATCCATTGGCCTACGGCCGTGTGGCGTCCATCTTCAGTGGCACCCATCCAACAGGAGTCGCCATGAGCTTTCCCGAACCGGTCCGCGTACTGCGCACCATCCGTGGCATGCCCACCTCCGACGGTGCCGGCGTGCGCCTGACCCGCGTCATCGGCGGCCCGACGCTGCCCGACCTGGATCCGTTCCTGCTGCTTGATGAGTTCGGTACCGACCGCGCCGAGGACTACATCGCCGGCTTCCCGGAACACCCGCACCGTGGTTTCGAGACCGTCACCTACATGCTCGACGGGCGCATGCGGCATCGCGACAACCATGGCAACGAAGGCTTGCTGACCCCGGGCAGCGTGCAGTGGATGACCGCTGGCCGTGGCCTGGTGCATTCGGAGATGCCCGAGCAGGAAAGCGGGCAGATGCGCGGGTTCCAGCTGTGGGTGAACCTGCCGGCGAAGGAGAAGATGACCGAGCCGAAGTACCAGGAATTCGCACCCGAGCGCATTCCCGTGGTGCACCCGGAGCCGGGCGTGGAGGTGAAGGTGATTGCCGGCAGCGTGGACGGCACCGATGGCCCGATCGTGCAGCCGGCCACCGATCCGCTCTACCTCGACATCACGCTGTCGCCCGACCGGGCCTGGACCTATGCGCTGCCGGAGGGGCACAACGCGTTCGCCTACGTGTTCGAAGGTGCGATGACCGTGGGTGAGCAGGACGCCGCGCGCGACGTTGCACGCCAGGAACTGGCGGTGCTGGGCGGTGGCGAGCAGTTGCACCTCTCGGCCGGCAGCGAAGGTGCGCGGTTGATCCTGGTGGCCGGCCGTCCGCTGCGCGAGCCGGTGATGCGGCATGGCCCGTTCGTGATGAACACGCGGCAGGAACTGATGCAGGCCTTCGTCGATTTCCAGGAAGGCAAGTTCTGAGGGGGGACGCCGGGCCATGCCCGGCGGATGTCCAGCGCATTGGATGCGGCGGGGATGCTGCCAGGCAGTCATCCCCGTCACCTTCAGCGCCCCGCGGCCACGGCCGACGGAGTCAGGCTCATGCCCTGCGCCAGCTGCTGCAGCGAGCCCAGTTCCTGCGCGCTGTCCGGATACAGCGAAATCTGCGCGTAACGCCCTTTGTCGAGCTTGACCACACTGATGCGACGCTCGGCATAGCCCGGCGGCTGCTGGCCACCCAGATCTGGCTGGTACCAGTACAGCGATTCACCGCCGAAGCTGCCCTTTTCCTGGCGCAGCGAGCGGTTCAATGGAAGGTTTGGATCGCGCGCACTGAGCATCAGGCTCAGTACCTCGCGACCATCGCCGGTGCTGGCGCGGCAGACCAGGAAATCGGCCTGTGCCTGCTGTTGCCACTGCAGGCCGCTGCTGGCCGGCAATGAAGGACATTCGGTGGGAGCCTGCGCGGCGGCCTGGGCCACCGCGAACAGCAGGCTCGACAACACTACAGGCGCGAACTTCATGCATCCCCCAAGGTGGTGTGTCGTTGGCTCCGCCGGATGGACCGGCAGCCTTGGCATCCCATCCCCGGATGCCGCCCCGGCCGGCATGTGCACGGACGGTCAACTCAACCTTAACGGAACGTGAGCGATCGCACAAATCGCGGTTACACGCGTAACCATTGCGACCGATGGTCGGCCGCAATGGTCCGCACGGGCCTCAGCGGTCGTTGCCGATCCACTTGTAGATGATGCCGCCGATCGCGCCGCCCAGCAGCGGGGCAACCCAGAACAGCCACAGCTGGCTGACCGCGCCGCTGCCGGCGAAGAAGGCCACCGCCGTGGAACGGGCCGGGTTCACCGAGGTGTTGGTGACCGGGATGCTGATCAGGTGGATCAGGGTCAGTGACAGGCCGATCGCCAGCGGGGCGAACCCGGCCGGTGCCTTGCCGTGGGTGGCGCCCATGATCACGATCAGGAACACGGCGGTCAGCACCACTTCGCACAGGAAGGCCGCGGCCACGCTGTAGCCGCCGGGGGACAGCGCGCCGTAGCCGTTGCTGGCGAATGCACCGGCCTGGCTGCCATCAATGGCGAAGCCGCTGGCGCCCGATGCGATCTGCAGCAGGATGAAGCCGGCCAGCAGGCCGCCGGCGACCTGGGCGATGATGTACGGGATCAGGTCCTTGGTCGGGAAACGACCGCCGGCCCACAGGCCGACACTGACCGCCGGATTGAAGTGCGCGCCGGAGATATGGCCGAACGCATAGGCGCCGGTTACCACGGTCAGGCCGAAGGCCAGCGCAACGCCGAGGAAACCGATACCCAGCGGATTGCCGTCACCGCCGAACTTGGCGGCCAGCACGGCACTGCCACAGCCACCCAGAACCAGCCAGAACGTGCCGAGGAACTCGGCGGACAAGCGTTTACCCATGCTCATGTGTTGCACTCCTTTGACGGTCGAAAGTGTGATTTATGTCACATTTCAATGATCAGCGGGTGACTGTAGTGTCAACGCCGGGTGCAGGGATACACCTTCGGATGTGTGCAACACGCGATGTTCAGTACTGCGGCAGCGGGATGAATTCCTTGTCGTCGCCCGGAATGGTGCCGAAGCGGCCGGCCTCCCAGTCGTGCTTGGCCTGTTCGATACGTTCCTTCGAGCTGGACACGAAGTTCCACCACAGGTGACGCGGGCCATCCAGCGGCTCGCCACCGAACAACATCGCCTTCACCGGCGTCTTTGCGCGCAGGCGGCCACGCGCACCAGCCTCGGGGATCACCAGGTGCTGGGCAGGGATGTCCACGCCATCCAGCTGCGCGTCGCCTTCGAGGATGTACAGCGCGCGCTCGCGGTGGCCGTTGTCGATATCGATTTCCGCATCCGGGTCGAGGTCGATCGCCACGTTGAGCGTATCGGCGAACACCTTCACCGGCGATTCTTCGCCGTAGGCGCGGCCGGCAATGACGCGCAGCCATGCGCCATTGCGGCGCTGCTCGGGCAGGGTGGCAGCGGCGTGGTGGTAGAACGCCGGTTCGATTTCCTCGTGCGACTTCGGCAGCGCGACCCAGGTCTGCATGCCGTGGATCGGGTTGTCGTGATCGCGGTCAGGTTGCGGCGTGCGCTCGGAATGGGCGATGCCGCGGCCGGCGGTCATCCAGTTGACGTCACCGGGACGGATCACCTGGTCCGAACCCAGCGTGTCGCGGTGGCCGATCGCGCCCGACCACAGATAGGTGACGGTGGCCAGGCCGATATGCGGATGCGGGCGCACGTCGATGGCGGTGCCGGGATGCATGAGTGCCGGGCCCATCTGGTCGACGAACACGAACGAGCCGATGCTGCGGGCCTGCAGGGTCGGGACGGCCCGGCGGACTTCGAGGCCGCCGATGTCGTGCACGCGCGGGGCGATGATGGTGGTCATGCGGGCGTTCTCGCTGGCAGGGATCAGGTGATCAGCATCGCATGCAGCTGTGACGGGGACATGCCCCGTATGGGTAACAGGTTGTTCCAGCCAACGGCGCAGCCCCTCGTGGCTGTGGGGGTGGTCGCGTAAAGCAAAAGCCGCGCTTGGCCGGGCGGGTGGGAGGCGCAGGACACGCCGTAAACCCGTCCATGGGGGCTCGATGGCGCCATCCATGGCGCCAACGGTCCTGCGCCACCCACCCGCCCGGCCTCTGACAGTTTCCGTGTGCTGTCCAGCCACGGAGAAGAAAAAAGAAAATCAAAATCAAACGCCGGTCGCTTCGCTCCTTGTGGCAACCAAGGTAGCCACCCACCAGTTCGTAGCGATTCCCACCAGAATCGCAGTTCACCGACCGTCATCGGGAAACTGTCAGGGGTGGGGCGGTGTCGGGTTGCGGGGTGTCCGCGGCATGGATGCCGCGGCCAAGCCCCCAGGGACGGGTTTACGGCGTCCCCGCAACCCGACACCGCCCCGCCCAACAAACAGAAAAGCCAGAGCCGCTTTGGCTCTGGCTTCTGCTGTGGAACTTGACGTTGCCTCTGCGGGTGCCGGGCCGCAGGCCCGGCCGATCAACTCACACCACCGGTTCGCGCAGGGCGGGGTTGTCCCAGCCCGGGCGCGGTGCGAAACGGTCACCATGGCGCTGCTGCAGCGCCTTCAACCGCTCGACGATCGCGTCGGCACCCACCGCGCGGATGTGCTGGATCGGACCACCGCGGAACGGTGCGAAGCCGGTGCCGAAGATCACGCCGGCATCCAGCAGGTCCGCATCGGCCACCACGCCTTCGTGCAGGCAGGCCACCGCTTCGTTCAACAGCGGCAGGATCAGGCGGTCCTCCAGATCGGCCGGGGCCTGGTAATCGCTGGCCACGTCCGGCTTCTTCGGCTTGCCGTTCTCCCAGGTGTAGATGCCCTGGCCATCCTTCTTGCCGCGCTTGTCCGGTTCCACCGTCTGCAGCGCGGCCGGAATCTGCAGGCCCAGGAACGGTGCCAGTTCGCGGCCGACACCGGCGGCTACGTCCAGGCCCACGGTATCGATCAGTTCGATCGGGCCCATCGGCATGCCGAACTTCACCGCCGCCCTGTCGATCACCGGGCCCGGGATGCCTTCGGCGTAGGCAGTGGCGGCTTCCAGCATGTACGGGAACAGCACGCGGTTGACCAGGAAGCCCGGGCTGCCGGCCACCGGCACCGGGAACTTGCCCAGTGCCTTGCAGAACGCGGCCAGGCGACGTTCGGTCTCAGGCGCCATGCCGTCGTGATGGATGATTTCCACCAGCGGCATCTGCGCGACCGGGTTGAAGTAGTGCAGGCCAGCGAACTGTGCCGGGCGCTGGATGTGGTCGCGCAGCTCCACCAGCGGAATCGACGAGGTGTTGGTGGTCAGCAGCGCATCCAGCTTCATCTTCGGTTCCAGCGTCTGGTACAGCGCGCGCTTGGCTTCCGGGTTCTCGATGATCGCCTCGATCACCAGATCGGCCTCGGCCACGCCGCTGCCTTCCAGGTCGGCACGCAGGCGCGCGGCCACCGCGGGACGCTTGCTCTCGTCGCGCACCTTCTTGGCGAACAGCGCCTGCGCGCGTTCCATGGCCGGGTCGATGAAGCGCTGCTCGCGGTCCTGCAGGGTCACCTCGAAGCCCTTGTAGGCGGCCCACGCGGCGATATCACCGCCCATCACGCCGGCGCCGACCACGTGCACGTGGCGGATGCCGGAATCACCACCGCCGAGGCCCTTCAGGCGCTCGGTCAGGAAGAAAATGCGGATCAGGTTGCGCGCGGTCGGCGTGCTGGCCAGCTTCACCACGGCACGCCGCTCGGCATCCAGGCGCGCCTGGATCGGCTTGCCGCCGCTGCGCTGCCAGGTGCTGATCAGCGCGTAGGGCGCCGGGTACTGGTCCTTCTTGGCCTTG
Organism: Stenotrophomonas sp. 71799_Sma; assembly: GCF_056482505.1. Taxonomy (NCBI): domain Bacteria; kingdom Pseudomonadati; phylum Pseudomonadota; class Gammaproteobacteria; order Lysobacterales; family Lysobacteraceae; genus Stenotrophomonas; species Stenotrophomonas sp. 71799_Sma. The sequence continues at coordinate 3,547,689 of NZ_CM151202.1, read as the reverse complement.
CGCGCGACCTGCTTGACCATCTGCGGTGCCAGCAGGGTGCGGGCCAGCCAGGTGTTGGTGGCCCAGGCCGTCGCGCGCTGCTTGAACGGGCGGGTGGTGCCGGACAGCGCCAGCGCGACGGCGGTGTCGAGCACCACCGCCGGTGCCACCACCTTGTCGACCAGGCCGATGCCGCGCGCGGCCGAGGCCGACAGGGTGCGGCCGGTCAGCATCATGTCCATCGCCGCCGGTGCGCCGACCAGCTGCGGCAGGCGCGCGCTGCCACCCCAGCCCGGGAAGATGCCCAGCTGGGTCTCCGGCAGGCCGATGCGGGTGCTGCTGTCATTGGAGGCCACGCGGTAGCGGCAGGCCAGCGCCAGCTCGGTACCGCCGCCCAGGCAGTGGCCGTGAATGGCTGCCACGGTCGGGCAGGGCAGCTCAGCCAGCTTCTGGTAGGTGGCCTGGCCGCGACGGATGGCGTCGTTGACGGTGCCGCGGCGGTCGAACTCCTGGAACTCCTTCAGGTCGGCACCGGCAATGAAGCCGGCCTTCTTCAGCGACTGGATCACCACGCCCTTGGGCGGGTCCAGTGCAATGCGCTCGAGCAGGTCGCCCAGTTCCAGCAGCACGTCCTGCGACATGGCGTTGACGCTGCTGTCCTGACGATCCAGGGAGAGAACCACCACGCCGTCGTCGCGGATCTCGGGGTGCCAGTGGCTGAAGCGGAGACCATCGAAGCCTGAGAGCATGGACGTTCCATCCGGTTGTGTATGGAGAAGCGGCTATGATCCAGAGGTTGTTTCCCCCGCGTCAAATCCCAATAGCAGGGGAGTGGCGACCCCGGATCCATGGCCGTGGACCGGGACGCTAACGGAACGGTGGTTAAAAGCTGGTGCGGCGCCAGGTGATCGGCGACTGAACTTTTCCCGGGATTGGCAGTCTCATTGCCCGACGTCGGTTGGGCTGACAGGAGTGCGGCCCCTCATGGCCGATGTTGATACACCTCAGGAGCTGGATCTGGAACTGGTCCGGCGCGTGCAGCACGGCGAGAGCGCCGCGTTCGATGTCCTGGTGCGCAAGTACCAGCATCGCGTGGTGGCCCTGGTCGGTCGCTACATCGCCGACTGGAGCGAATGTCAGGACGTCGCCCAGGACACTTTCATCCGTGCGTACCGCGCGATCGGAAGTTTCCGCGGCGATGCCCAGTTCTCAACCTGGTTGCATCGAATCGCCGTGAATACCGCCAAAAACTACCTGGCTTCACACAATCGACGGCCGCCGACCGATGACATCGACATCGGTGACGCCGAACAGTTCGACAGCGGGACGCGCTTGCGCGACACCGATACGCCCGAACGCGAGTTGATGCGCCAGGAACTGGAACAGACGGTGATGAAGGCCGTCAATGCGCTGCCGGAAGAACTCCGGTTGGCGATCACCCTGCGCGAGGTGGAAGGCCTGAGTTACGAAGATATCGCGCAGAAAATGGGGTGCCCGATCGGCACCGTGCGTTCACGGATCTTCCGGGCGCGCGAGGCGATCGACACCGAACTCCGGCCGCTGTTGGACATCGGCAGCGCCACCCGTGAGAAGAGCCGCGTATGACCAGTAATCCGTTCAACGAATCGCAGAACCACCAATCGCCCGCCGGGCAGCGCCTGGACCAGCGCCATCGCGAACAGCTGTCGGCCCTGGTCGATGGCGAGCTGGGCGCCGATGAAGCGCGCTTCCTGCTGCGCCGGATGGAGCACGACCCCGAGCTGGCCGGCTGCCAGGAACGCTGGCAGCTGCTGGGTGACGTGATGCGCGGGCAGGCCTCGGCGCTGGCGCCGGCCGGCTTCAGCGCGGCCGTGGCCGCCGCCATCGCTGCCGAACCGGCGCCGCAGGCCGAGCCGCGCCGCGAGGTGCGCCGCAGCGGTTGGCGGGCCTGGGGCGGTGGCGCCGCACTGGCCGCCTCGGTGGCGGCGGTGGCGCTGTTCATGGGCGGCGAGAAGCTGAAAGAGGCCACCCCGGGCGAGCCGCTGGCACCGCAGGTGATCGCCAGCCAGGCCGAACTTGCGCCCGCTCCGGCGCCGACGACGCCGGCTCCGGTAACCGAAGCGTCGGTGGATACCGCCGCAATGGCCGTGGCCGGTGTACCGGCAGTGGCCATGGCCGCGGCCAGCCGACGCCAGGACACCCGTCGCGCCAGCGCTACCCGCAGCCAGCAGGCCGCGCGTGCCGCCCAGCGCGAGGACATGCCGCAACGCGCTGTGGCCGCTGCACAGGCGCCGCTGACCCCGACCGTGCCGGCCAACAATGCCAGCCGCAACATGCCGTTCGGTGAGGTTGGTGGCCTGCAGGCGCGACCGTGGCCGCGCTCCAGCCTGGCGCCCGCTGGCGGTGGCGCGCTCAATGCGAGCTTCCCGGCCCACGCCGGGGGCGCCGCGTTCTACCCGTTCGAGCCGCGCCTGCAGGACGACCTGCCGGTGCCGCCGCGCCCGCGCGACTGAGCCGGGCGCTTTCACGCCCCGCCGTCGGCGGGGCCCGTATTCCTCTTTCCATCCGATCCGGAGGTTGCCGTCCGATGACTCCCCGACTCCGCACGCAGGCCATGGGCCTGCTGGCCCTGACCCTGCCGTTGGTGGCCTGCGCGCAGGCCCCGGCTCCGGCCGCCCAGACCCAGGCCGCGCCGGCCGCCGCGCCGCGGGCCCCGGCCCAGCCGCTGGTCACGGGCCTGCCTGACTTCACCAATCTGGTCGAACAGGTCGGGCCTGGCGTGGTCAACGTCGACACCACCATCGTCCGCAACAACCGCCAGGCCTCGCGGGGCCCGATGGGCGGCGACGATGACATGCCGGAGTTCTTCCGCCGCTTCTTCGGCCCGGATTTCCCGATGCCGGGGCAGGGCCCGGGCGGTCCGGACGGTGGCCCCAGCATCAAGGGCCGCGGCATGGGCTCGGGCTTCATCATCTCGCCCGATGGCTATGTGCTGACCAACTACCACGTGGTGGCCGATGCCAGCGAGGTGAAGGTCAAGCTGGGTGACCGCCGTGAGTTCACCGCGAAAGTGGTGGGCAGCGACCAGCAGTACGACGTGGCACTGCTGAAAATCGACGGCAAGAACCTGCCGACCGTGCGGGTTGGCGACTCCAACTCCCTCAAGCCGGGTCAGTGGGTGGTCGCGATCGGTTCGCCGTTCGGCCTCGACCACTCGGTCACTGCCGGCGTGGTCAGCGCCCTCGGCCGCAGCACAGGTGGTCCGGACCAGCGCTACGTGCCCTTCATCCAGACCGACGTGGCGATCAACCAGGGCAACTCCGGTGGCCCGCTGCTGAACACCCGTGGCGAAGTGGTCGGCATCAACTCGCAGATCTTCTCCGCCTCGGGCGGCTACATGGGCATCAGCTTCGCGATCCCCATCGACCTGGCGATGAGCGCGGTCGAGCAGATCAAGAAGACCGGCAAGGTCACCCGTGGCCAGCTCGGCGCGGTGGTGCAGGAAATCGACGGGCTGAAGGCGCAGGCGATGGGCCTGCCGGACAGCCGCGGCGCCCTGGTCAACCAGATCGTGCCGGACTCGGCTGCAGCCCGGGCCGGGGTGAAGATCGGCGATGTGATCCGTTCGGTGAACGGCGCGCCGGTCAACAGCTGGTCCGACCTGCCGCCGCTGATCGGCGCGATGGCACCGGGCAGCCGGGTCACCCTGGGCGTGATCCGTGATGGCAAGCCGCGCGACCTCAGCGCCACCCTGACCGCACTGACCGAAGACGGGCAGGCCGGTTCACGTGGCCCGGCCACCGGCGACAGCGATGCGGCTCCGCAGGCCGGCGCCAATGCCCTGCTGGGGCTGGACGTCAGTGACCTGACCGCACCGCAGCGCAAGCAGCTGGGCCTGGAATCGGGCGAAGGCGTGCGCATCACCGGGGTCAAGGGCCAGGGCGCGCGTGATGCGGGCCTGTCTCCGGGCATGGTGATCCTGCAGGTGGCCAGCACCCAGGTCGGCAGCGTGGACGCGCTGAACCGTGCGCTTTCCAGCTACAAGAAGGGCGACGTGGTGATGCTGCTGGTGCGCACCGGCAGCGGCAACAGCGCGTTCGTCGCGGTCAAGGCCGGCCAGTAAGGCCTGCCGGGGCCGCTTCGGCGGCCCCGCCTTTTCCCCGAAGCCCCGCCCTGGCGGGGCTTCGGCCATTCCGGGCCCGGTCCGATGAGGCCGTTTTCGCGGGCGGGCGCCGGGCATGCGATAATCGACCGTTACCCTGACGACGCCGCGCGCCGCCGCCACCTATGTCTTCTGATTCGATGCGGAACATCCGCAACTTCTCCATCATCGCCCATGTCGACCACGGCAAGTCCACGCTGGCCGACCGCATCATCCAGCTCTGTGGTGGCCTGCAGGCCCGCGAGATGGAAGCGCAGGTGCTCGACTCCAACCCGATCGAGCGCGAGCGTGGCATCACGATCAAGGCGCAGTCAGTGTCGCTGCCGTACCTGGCCAAGGACGGGCAGACCTACCATCTGAACTTCATCGACACCCCCGGCCACGTCGACTTCTCCTATGAAGTCAGCCGCTCGCTGGCCGCCTGCGAAGGCGCGCTGCTGGTGGTCGATGCGGCCCAGGGCGTGGAAGCGCAGTCGGTGGCCAACTGCTACACCGCCGTGGAGCAGGGCCTGGAAGTGGTGCCGGTGATCAACAAGATCGACCTGCCCACCGCCGACATCGAGCGCGCCAAGGCCGAGATCGAGGCCGTGATCGGCATCGACGCCTCCGACGCCGTGCCGGTCAGTGCCAAGACCGGCCTGAACGTGCAGGACGTGCTGGAAGCGATCGTGCATCGCATCCCGCCGCCGAAGCCGCGCGACACCGACAAGCTGCAGGCGCTGATCATCGACTCCTGGTTCGACAACTACCTGGGTGTGGTCTCGCTGGTGCGCGTGATGCAGGGCGAGATCAAGGCAGGTGACAAGCTGCAGGTGATGTCCACCGGCCGCAACCACCAGGTCGACAACGTCGGCGTGTTCACCCCGAAGCGCAAGGTGCTGCCGGCGCTGCGTGCAGGTGAAGTGGGTTGGGTCACCGCCAGCATCAAGGACGTGCACGGTGCGCCGGTCGGCGACACCCTGACCCTGGCCGGCGACCCGGCACCGAAGCCGCTGCCGGGCTTCCAGGAAATGCAGCCGCGCGTGTTCGCCGGTCTGTTCCCGGTCGATGCCGAGGACTACCCGGACCTGCGCGAAGCGCTGGACAAGCTGCGCCTGAACGATGCCGCGCTGCGTTTCGAGCCGGAAAGCTCCGAGGCGATGGGCTTCGGCTTCCGCTGCGGCTTCCTCGGCATGCTGCACATGGAAATCGTGCAGGAGCGCCTGGAGCGCGAATACAACCTGGACCTGATCAGCACCGCGCCGACGGTGGTGTATGAAGTCCTGAAGACCGATGGCTCGATCATCAACATGGACAACCCGGCCAAGCTGCCGCCGGTGAACCAGGTCGAGGAGATCCGCGAGCCGATCATCCGTGCCAACGTGCTCACCCCCGAGGAGTACATCGGCAACATCATCAAGCTGTGCGAAGAGAAGCGCGGCAGCCAGATCGGCATCAACTACCTGGGCAGCCAGGTGCAGATCAGCTACGAGCTGCCGATGGCCGAGGTGGTGCTGGACTTCTTCGACAAGCTGAAGTCGGTCAGCCGTGGCTATGCCTCGCTGGACTACCACTTCGTGCGCTTCGACGCAGGCCCGTTCGTGCGCGTGGACGTACTGATCAACGGTGACAAGGTCGATGCACTGTCGCTGATCGTGCACCGCAGCCATGCCGACCGTCGCGGCCGCGAGCTGTGCGAAAAGATGAAGGACCTGATCCCGCGCCAGATGTTCGACGTGGCCATCCAGGCCGCCGTCGGCTCGCAGATCATCGCCCGTACCACGGTCAAGGCCATGCGCAAGAACGTGCTGGCCAAGTGCTATGGTGGCGACGTTTCGCGCAAGAAGAAGCTTCTGGAAAAGCAGAAGGAAGGCAAGAAGCGCATGAAGCAGGTCGGCCGCGTGGAGATCCCGCAGGAAGCGTTCCTGGCCGTGCTGCAGATGGACAACAAGTAAGCCCGCACCGGCCCTGCGGGGCCGGTCGTCTGGTGACGTTGCAAAGGACCCTGAATGAAACTGTTTGAGATCCTCCTGGTCGTGCTGACCCTGGCCTCGGGCCTGATCCTGCTCGCGGACAAGCTGTACCTCGCCAAGCGTCGCGCCCAGCGCGCGGGTCTGCTCGATTCCGAGCCGGTGCTGGTGGACTACTCACGTGCGTTCTTCCCGGTGCTGGCGATCGTGCTGATCGTGCGCAGCTTCATTGCCGAGCCGTACAAGATCCCGTCCAGCTCGATGATGCCGAACCTGCTGATCGGCGATTTCATCCTGGTCAACAAGTTCTCCTACGGCCTGCGCCTGCCGATCAGCAACACCAAGTTCGTGCCGGTGGGCGAGCCCTCGCGTGGTGACGTGGTGGTGTTCCACTTCCCCGGCCATGGCGAGAACGATCCGGCCAAGGGCGAGAACTTCATCAAGCGCGTGATCGGCGTGCCGGGTGACACCGTGGTCTTCGAAGGCGACGGCGTGATCCTCAACGGCGAGCCGCTGAAGTACGACAACAAGGGCATCTACGCCGGCCACAAGGGCCAGGGCGAGGGCGCCAACCTGCTGGTCGAGCACCTGCCGGGCCGCACCCACACGGTGCTGGAGACCGACTATCCGCGTGGCCAGGGCCAGTGGACCGTGCCGGCCGGCAAGTACCTGGTGATGGGCGACAACCGCGACAACAGCGACGATGGCCGTTTCTGGGGCCTGCTGCCGGAAGAGAACCTGCGTGGCAAGGCGTTCCTGATCTGGCTGAACTGCCAGGGCTGGTTCTGCAAGGATGGCTTCGAGCCGTCGCGGATCGGCTCGAGCATCAACTGAGCGGGCACCAACTGAGTATTTTCACATCCAACGCGTATCTGGGGAGAACGCAATGAAGACGATGAACACGCAGCGTGGCATGACCCTGACCTCGTTCCTGACGGTCCTGATCGTGGTTGGCTTCTTCCTCTACATCGGCATGAAGCTGTTCCCGATGTACCAGGAGTACTACGCGGTGCGCTCGGCGATGAAGAGCCTGGCCAACGAGCCGGGCGTGGGCAGCATGGAGCCGGCGCGCATCCAGGATCTGTTCTTCAAGCGCCTGTACATCAACTATTCGGACAACGTGAAGCCGGCCAACGTGAAGTTCGACCGTCGCGACAATGGCTGGACCCTCAAGGTCAACTACGAAGTGCGCCGTCAGCTGATCGGCAACCTCGATGTGGTTGGCAAATTCGATTCTTCCCAGGACCTGACACGAAGCGGTGCCCAGTAAATTCATCCAACGTGGCGACCTGATCGGTCATGCCTTCAGCGACCCGGCCCTGCTCAAGCAGGCGCTGACGCATCGCAGTGCCGGTGCGCCGCACAACGAGCGCCTGGAGTTCCTCGGCGACAGCATCGTCAACATGATGGCGGCCGAGGCGTTGTACCGACGCTGGCCCAAGGCCGACGAAGGCGCGATGACCCGTGCCCGTGCCGAGCTGGTGCGTGAAGGCGCGCTGGCGGTGATCGGGCGCACCCTGGAACTCGGCGAACGGCTGACCCTGGGCCCGGGCGAAATGAAGTCCGGCGGTCATCGTCGCGACTCGATTCTGGCCGACGCCGTGGAAGCCGTGGTGGCCGCGATCTACCTGGATGCCGGCTTCGAGGCCTGCCGGGCGGTGGTACTGCCCTGGTTCAGCGCTTCGATCGAGGCACTGCCGGCTTCCGGTCGGCCCGAGAAGGACCCCAAGACCCGCCTGCAGGAATGGCTGCAGGCCCGACAGAAGGCGTTGCCGCAGTATGAACTGGTGTCAGAATCCGGTGACGACCATGCCAAGCACTTCCGGGTACGCTGCATCGTAGCCGACCCGGCCGCCAGCACCGAGGGCGAAGGCGCCTCGCGGCGGCTTGCCGAACAACAGGCGGCTGCGGCCGTCCTAGAACAACTGGATTCCAAGTGAGCGAACAAACTCCCCATCATTGCGGCAGCGTGGCCGTCATCGGCCGCCCGAACGTGGGCAAATCGACCCTGACCAATGCCCTGGTCGGCGCCAAGGTCAGCATCGTTTCCAACCGCCCGCAGACCACGCGCCATCGCCTGCTGGGCATCGCCACCTATCCGGAAGGCCAGCTGGTGCTGGTCGACACCCCCGGCCTGCACAAGGTGCAGAAGCGGGCGATGAACCGGGTGATGAACCGCGCCGCGCGCGGCTCGCTGGAAGGCGTCGATGCCGGCCTGCTGGTGATCGAAGCCGGTCGCTGGGACGAGGAAGACAGCCTGGCCTTCAATGTTCTGCGCGACGCCGGTATCCCGGTGGTGCTGGTGGTCAACAAGATCGACCGGCTGAAGGACAAGGGCGCGCTGTTGCCGTTCCTGCAGGAAGTCACGGCCGGCCGCGATTTCTCGTCGGTGCATCCGATCTCGGCGCAGAAGCGCAACGGCCTGGAAGCACTGGTACGCGACGTACTGGCGCTGCTGCCGGAAGCGCCGCCGATGTTCGGCGAAGACGAGATCACCGACCGCAGCCAGCGCTTCCTGGCCGGCGAACTGGTACGTGAACAGCTGATGCGCCAGCTCGGCGAAGAGCTGCCGTATGCCACCACCGTGGAAATCGAGCGCTTCACCGAAGATGGCAACCTGCTGCGCATCGGTGCGGTGATCTGGGTCGAGCGCGAGGGCCAGAAGGCGATCGTGATCGGCAAGGGTGGTACCCGCCTGAAGGAGATCGGGGCCAAGTCCCGCCTGCAGATGGAGCGCCTGTTCGGGGCCAAGGTGTTCCTGGAGACCTGGGTGCGCGTGCGTGAAGGCTGGTCCGACGACGAGGCCGCACTGAAGGCCTTCGGTTACGAGTAAGCCGTTGCAGTCGCTTCGATGATGATCGAGGACGACACCGGCTTCGTGCTGCATGCACGGGCCTATCGCGAGACCAGCCTGCTGGTCGAAGTGCTGAGCGCGCAGCATGGCCGGATCGGCCTGCTCGCGCGTGGCGTATCCACCGCCAAGGGACAGGTGCTGCGCGCGGCCCTGCAGCCGCTACAGTGGATCCGCTTCAGTGCCCAGCAGCGGGGCGAATTGGCCCAGCTGCGGGGTGCCGAGGCACTGGATGCTGCCCCGCGCCTGGTCGGCCAGGCGATGCTGGCCGGCTTCTATCTGAGTGAATTGACCCTGCGCCTGGCCCCGCGCCAGGACCCGCTGCCGGAGTTGTACCTGGCCTACGGCGAGGCACGCGCGCGGCTGGCCGTGGGCGCCGGCCTGGCCTGGACCCTGCGCCGGTTTGAGCGCGAGCTGCTGTCTGCGCTGGGCCTGGGTTTCGATCTGGACAGCGCCAGCGACGGCCAGCCGATCGACCCGGCCGCGCGCTACGAACTGGACCCACAGGAAGGCGCGCAGCGCCTGCTCAGCGAGCGCGGTGGGGAACGCCGGGCGGCCGCGACGGGTTCTGCGCTGCTGGCGCTGGCCGCCGATGAAGAGCCCGATGCCGCCGACCTGGCCAGCCTGCGCCTGCCGATGCGGCGGGTGCTGGCCCATCACCTGGGGCCGCGCGGCCTGAAGTCCTGGGAAATGCTCGAGCAGCTCGCTCCCAGGCGTTGAGGGGGGGGCGGCAGGGCTTGCAGCCATGCACCTGCCGAATCAACGTCAACGTCAACGTCAACGGCAGAAGCTGGCTATCCGTGGGTAGGCGGGGTGGGTCCGGTTGCGGGGGCCGCTGCAAGTCCCCCTCCGGGGCCCGGCCCAGCCGCTGGCGGCTGTGCGTTCGGGCGCTTGCGAAGCAATGCTTCGCAAGCAAAGCGCCCTCACCCATGTAAGCTCGGTCGCCGCACCCATGCGGCTCACGCCCCCGCAACCGGACCCACCCCGCCTTCGACAGTTTCTCGCGAGCTGTCGGAACGGCACTCTGCTCTGGTGGGTGTCGACCTTGGTCGACACAGTAGAGCCACGCCATGCGTGGATGCGTTTCGATTTCAATTCGAAATATTTGATTCCGATTGAGATTCATCCACGCATGGCGTGGATCTACTGGCCACCGGCCAACTATCGAAGGCGGGGCACTGTGGGTTTGCGGGGTGTGAGCCGCATGGATGCGGCGACCAAGGCTACATGGACGTACTTGCGCCGTCCCCGCAAACCCACAGTGCCCCGCCATCCCACGGAATGCTGCTTTGGCCTTTGACGTTGCCCTGGCTTGAAGGCTTCGGCAGGTGCAGGGCGCAGCCCTGCCGAACAACCGTTAATGCAGCAGGGCAGCCACCGCGTCGCGGAACCCCGCCTGGGCCTGCCCGGACTCCGGCGCATGATGCAACTGGCGCACCGCCCGGCCCAACCGCGCCGCGCCCACGAAGCCACAGCTCGCCTGCAGCCGATGCAACTGGCTGCGCAGCTGGCGCTCGTCATGCTGGTCCACCGCCTGCTCGACCGCATCGCGTACGCCTGGCAGCTCGGCCAGGAACAGCTCGCGCAGCGCGATCAGGTGGTTGCGCTGGCCATTGAGCGCGGCCAGTGCCGCAGTCTCGTCCCAGTCCTGTACCTGCAGCTCGACCGCGGCCGGCGCCTGGGCCATGACGATCCCGGCCGGACTGTTGACCAGGGCGCGGCGCACCGCCTTCAGCAGCTGGTCGCGGCCCAGCGGCTTGACCAGCGTGTCGCTGAAACCGGCCTCGCGCAGGCGCGCATGGATCGAGGTATCACCGTCGGCGGTATGCGCCAACGCCGGGGTGTCGGGATGTGAACGGCGCAGTTCGCGCAGCAGCTGCGCGCCGTTGCCGTCAGGCAGGTTGACGTCGATCAGCCACAGGTCATGCGCGCCGGGCTCGGCGCTGGCCAGGGCACTGGCCAATGAGTCTGCGGTGTCCACGTCCGCCGGTAACGTTTCCAACGCCGCCTTGAAAAAACCGCGGCTGATGATGTCGTCCTCGACAAGCAGGAAGCGGGGCCGGCTGGCCCGCGGGGTCATCTGCATCAGGGCTGCCTCCATGTCAGCTGTTGCAATCATCAAGCACAGCGGCGGCGGGCGCAAGCGGGTCCGGACCCTGCCGGTCAGGATCTGCGACAATACGCCCCCATTTTTGCCCGCAGCCTGTTGCCACGTGGCCCGATCCCGCTCCCGCATCGACCGTACCCCGTTCCAGACCGAGATCCTCGACCTCAGCCATGATGGTCGCGGTGTCGCCCGCCGTGAAGGCGAGGGCGGCAAGGTCACCTTCGTCAGCGGCGCCCTGCCGGGCGAGGTGGTCATGGCCGAACAGACCGCCCGCAGCCGCCATTTCGACGAAGCGCGTACGGTGGAAGTGCTGCAGGCCTCGCCGCAGCGCGTCACCCCGAAGTGCCCGCACTTCGGCACCTGCGCCGGCTGCGTGCTGCAGCACCTGGACGAAGACCAGCAGATTGTCGCCAAGCAGCGCGTGCTGATGGACAACCTGGAGCGCATCGGCCACGTGAAGCCGGGCACCGTGCTGGCGCCGCTGGTCGGTGAGAGCTGGGGCTACCGGCGCAAGGGTCGCTTCTCGGTGCGCCGGGTCGAAAAGAAGGACAAGACCCTGGTCGGCTTCCGTGAACAGGATCCGCGATTCGTCGCCGACCTCAGCCAGTGCCTGACCGTGATCCCCGAGATCGGCACCAAGGTCGAGGCGCTGTCCACCTTCATCGAATCGCTCGATGGCAAGCGTGACATCCCGCAGATCGAATTCATCGCTGGCGACCAGGCCGTGGTCCTGACCGTGCGCCACCTGCAGCCGCTCAGCGATGCCGACCGCGTGGCCTGGGCCGCCTTCGGCCAGCAGCATGGCTTCGTGATCTACCTGCAGTCCGGTGGCGTGGATACCGTGCAGCCGCTGGACGGGCAGGGCGTGCCGCTGTCGTTCCGGCTGGCGCCGTGGGACGTGGAGCTGGCGTTCCGTCCGTTGGACTTCATCCAGGTCAACGCCAAGCTCAATGAGAAGATGATCGCCCACGCCCTGGACCTGCTGGAGCCGGGTGAGGACGAGCGTGTGCTGGACCTGTTCTGCGGCCTGGGCAACTTCACCCTGCCGCTGGCGCGCCGCGTGCGCGAAGTGGTCGGTGTTGAAGGTGATGCTGGCCTCGTCGCGCGGGCCCGTGAGAATGCCGAGCGCAACGGCCTGACCAACGCCCAGTTCTTCAGCGCCGACCTCACCCAGGACCAGCGCAGCACGCCGTGGATGCGCCAGGGCTTCGACAAGCTGCTCTTGGATCCGCCGCGCTCGGGCGCGATCGAAGTGCTGCAGCAGCTGCCGCTGAAGCAGTTCAAGCGCATCGTCTACGTCAGCTGCCACCCGGGTTCGCTGGCACGCGATGCCGGCTATCTGGTCAACGAACAGGGCTTCACCCTGGTCAGCGCCGGTGCCATGGACATGTTCCCGCACACCGCACACGTGGAAAGCATCGCGGTATTCGAGAAGCGCTGATCGGCTGTCATGCCCATCGCGCATAATGGCGCGATGGGCATCGAAATCGAACGCAAATTCCTCGTCAGCAGTGATGGCTGGCGCGCCGCCGCGCGCCGGGTGATCCCGATGGCGCAGGGCTACATCAACGACATGGGCGCGCTCGACCGCGGCACCCAGAACGCCTCGGTGCGCGTGCGCATCGAGGGCGACCACGCCGCGCTGAACCTGAAGTCGCGCACCATCGGCCACACCCGCCAGGAGTTCGACTATCCGATCCCGGTGGACGATGCTCGCGCACTGCTGGCGCTGTGCGTGGGCGGCCTGATCGACAAGCGCCGCCATCTGGTCGAACACGCCGGCCTGACCTGGGAGGTGGACGAGTTCCTCGGCGACAACGCCGGCCTGGTCGTGGCTGAGGTTGAGCTGGACAGCGCTGACCAGACCATCGACCTGCCGGACTGGGTGGGTGCCGAAGTCACCGATGATGCCCGCTACTACAACGTTGCCCTGGCCAGCCACCCGTATTCAGAGTGGTGAAACCACCCAAAAGGGGACGGAGGGGATTAAGTCGTCTTTACCCCATCTGTGCGGGAAACGACTTAATCCCCTCCGTCCCCTTTTATCGAGGGTGTCGGCCCCCATGTGGAAAGGATGAGAATCGACATCTACTCCGACGTGGTCTGCCCCTGGTGCTGGATCGGCAAGCATCGTTTCCAGCAGGGCGTGCAGTTGCTGGGCGCCAACGCGCCTGAACTCGATATCCACTGGCAGCCGTTCCAGCTCGACCCGGATGCTGACGCCACCCCGGTGCCGCTGCGCGAGGCCTATGTGCGCAAGTTCGGCGGCGTTGAGCGTACCGAACAGATCCTCGGCCAGACCCAGACCACCGCGCGGGCCGAGGGCCTGCCGATGGACTTCAGCCAGGGCCAGGTGCGGGTGACCACGCTGCCGGCGCACCGGGTGTTGTGGCTGGCAGGCGAGCACGGCGTGCAGGATGCGGTGGGCGAAGCACTGTTCCGCGCCCACTTCGAGCACGGTCAGAACCTGGCGGACCCCTCGGTGCTGATCAAGGCGGGCGCGGCAGGCGGCCTCGACGCGGGTGAAATCACGCAGATGCTGGCCTCCGACCGCGGCCTGGCCGAGGTCGAAGCCAAGCTGGCGCAGGCTCATGCATTGGGCGTTTCTTCGGTGCCGACCTTCGTCATCGATGGGAAGTGGGCCATTTCCGGGGCGCAGCCCCCCGAGGCCTTCGCCAACGCCCTGCGCCAGATCGCCGCCGAGCAGGGCGCGCCTGCGGCCCCGGCTGACGGCGACGAGGCCTGCGGCCCGGACGGCTGCAAGGTCTGACCGGATCCGAAAAGGGGACGGAGGGAATTAAGACGTATCCAGCCCGTGGGGGCCGATTGCGGCTTAATCCCCTCCGTCCCCTTTTTCTGACCACTGCGCCTGTCGGCCGGTTCTGCGACAATGCGGCACTGCGCCATGCGGGCGCGCGTTGTGGAGATCGACCATGCTGCTGATCGGCGTTGCCGGCACCGAACTGACCGCCCAGGAACGTGACTGGCTGCAGCACGATGCCGTGGCCGGAGTGGTGCTGTTCAAGCGCAACTTCGCCTCGCGCCAGCAGGTGACCGATCTGAGCGCGGCGATCCGCGCTGCCGCGCCGCGCCCGCAGCTGATCTGCGTGGACCAGGAAGGTGGCCGCGTGCAGCGTTTCCGCGAGGGCTACAGCGAGTTGCCGCCACTGCAGGACATCGGGGCGATGTACGCCACCGACCCGCAGCAGGCGCTGGCCCTGGCCGAGCAGCACGCCTGGCTGATGGCCAGCGAAGTGCGCGCCAGCGGCCTGGACCTGAGCTTCGCGCCGGTGGTCGACCTTGGCCGTGGCAACCGCGCCATCGGCAACCGCGCCTTCAGTGAAGACCCGCAGGTGGTGGCCGCGTTCACCGCCGCCTACGTGCGCGGCATGCATGCGGTCGGCATGGCCGCCACGCTCAAGCATTTCCCCGGCCATGGCACCGTGCTGGAAGACACCCACGTGGATACCGCGATCGACCCGCGCGCGCTGGACGAGCTGCGCGCCCAGGACCTGGTCCCGTTCCAGGCCGGCATCGCCGCCGGTGCCGACGCGGTGATGATGGCGCACGTGATCTATCCGCAGGTGGCACCGGAACCGGCCGGCTATTCGCCGCGCTGGATCCAGGACATCCTGCGCGGCGAGCTCGGGTTCCGCGGCGTGGTGTTCTCCGATGACATCGGCATGGCCGCCTCGCACAGTGCGGGCGGCGTGCCGGCGCGCGTGCACGCGCATCTGGATGCCGGCTGCGACGTGGTGCTGGTCTGCCACCCGGAGCTGGTCGATGAAGCCCTGCACGCCGTGCAGGGACGCTCCCTCAATACTGCTGCGCTGCTGGGCCTGCTGGGCCGCGGCGCGCTCGGCTGGGACGGCCTGCTGGCCGATGCCCGCCATGGCGACACCCAATCCCGTCTGCTTGAAACCCTTGGAAGAACCGTCTGATGCCCAACCTCACCATTTCCCAGGCCCTGGCCCAGGCTGACCTGCTGGTCGACCGCCCCACCATCGACAAGGCCATCGCTGGTATCGCCGACGCCATCGCGCGCGATTACAAGGGCGAGGTGCCGCTGTTCCTGTCCATCATGCACGGTGCGCTGCCGTTCGCCGGCCAGCTGGCGCTGGAACTGGGCGCGCGCGGCCAGGACGTGCAGTTCGATTACCTGCACGCAACCCGTTACCGCGGTGAAACCACCGGCGGCGACCTGGTCTGGAAGCACAAACCGGCCACCTCGCTGTTCGGCCGCCGCGTGCTGCTGGTCGACGATATCCTCGACGAGGGCTACACCCTGCAGGGCGTGCGCACCTGGTGCCTGGAACAGGGCGCGACCGACGTGCGCATCGC
Source organism: Stenotrophomonas sp. 71799_Sma (assembly GCF_056482505.1). Lineage (NCBI taxonomy): Bacteria > Pseudomonadati > Pseudomonadota > Gammaproteobacteria > Lysobacterales > Lysobacteraceae > Stenotrophomonas > Stenotrophomonas sp. 71799_Sma. The sequence goes on along the minus strand of NZ_CM151202.1, from coordinate 3,532,321 downwards.
CGCGATGACGGTGAAGAAGCACGACCGCGCGCTGCCGGACGTGACTGCCGACTACGCCGGCATCGAACTGCCGGACCGTTACGTGTTCGGCTTCGGCATGGACGTCAACGAAACCCTGCGCTGCGTGCCGGCCATCTACGCGATGAAGGAATAACGGCGCAGCCGCCCGCGGCGCGTCTTCTTCTGCCGCCGGCATCCTCGGGTGCCGGCGTTCGTCTTTTCATGGAGTGCTTCGAATGCAACAGATCGCCCTGGCCGTGATCGGCGGTACCGGTGTCTATAACCTGGCCAAGCTTGACGACGTGCAGACCCACGAGGTCGACACCCGCTTCGGCCGTCCGTCGGGCCCGGTGCGCGTTGGTACGCTGCTCGGCCATCGCGTGGCGTTCCTGGCGCGGCATGGCGAAGGCCATTCGCTGCCGCCGCACAAGATCAACTACCGCGCCAACCTGGCCGCGCTGCAGCAGCTGGGCGCGCAGCGCGTGCTGGCGTTGAACACGGTGGGAGGCATCACCGAACACTTTGGTCCGCGCGTGCTGGCCTGCCCGGACCAGATAATCGACTACACCTGGGGCCGCATCAGCACGATCTGTGAGGAAGAAGGCACCGACGTGGTCCACGTTGATTTCGGCCACCCGTACACACCAATGCTGCGCAGCAAGATCCTGGCGGCGGCCAAAGTGACCGGCGTCACGGTCCATGACGGTGGCTGCTACGGCGCAACACAGGGCCCGCGCCTGGAAACCATCGCTGAAATCGCCCGTATGCGCCGCGACGGCTGCGATCTGGTGGGCATGACCGGCATGCCGGAAGCCGCCCTGGCACGCGAGCTGGGGCTGGATTACGCCTGCCTGGCGATCATCGCCAACTGGGCTGCCGGCTGTGGTGATGGTGAGGAGATCACGATGGCCGAAGTGCTGGCCAACGTGCAGGCGGCCGGCAACGGACTTCCGGAACTGGTGGGCGAATTGGCACGGGGGTGATTGTCTTCCCCGAGCAAGCTTTGCATACTCAGCTTGTGCGCGGGTTCAGCGTACACCACCCATTCATTGCATAAGGTCTCGCATCACCATGCCGAACGGTACCGTCAAGTGGTTCAACGACGCCAAGGGATTTGGCTTCATCTCGCCGGAGGATGGCAGCGCCGACGTGTTCGCGCACTTCTCCGCCATCAACTCCAAGGGCTTCCGCAGCCTGCAGGAAGGCCAGCGTGTCACCTATGACGTGACCCAGGGCCCGAAGGGTGCCCAGGCTTCGAACATCACGCCGGCCGAGTGATCCACTCGACAGTGCGTTGAAAACCCCGCTTCGGCGGGGTTTTTTTTGCGCGGATTGCCCGCGACCCGCTCGCGACCCACCCGCCTCGGGCACAATGCGGCCATGACGGAACGACTGCGCATCGCCGTGATCGGCTACGGCACCGCTGGACAGGCAGTGTCCATCCTGCTCACCCGTGACGGCCACGAGGTGGAGATCTTCGAGCGCGTGCCCACGCCGGGGCCGGTGGGTGCCGGTTTCCTGCTGCAGCCCAGCGGCCTGCAGGTACTGTGGCAGATGGGCCTGCTTGATTCCGTGCGCGCACATGCCGCGCCGGTGCACCGCCTGTATGGCGACACGCCGTGCGAGCGCGCGGTGATGGACATGCGCTACGAGGGACTGGATGCGCGCCTGCACGGCCTGGGCATGCAGCGCGGGGCCTTGTTCTCGCTGTTGGACGAGGCGCGCGCAGGCGAGGGCCAGCTGCATGCCGGTACCACCATTACCGAGGTGGATGCCGAACACGGCCGTCTGCGCGACAGCGACGGGCGCACGCATGGCCCGTTCGACCTGGTAGTGGTCGCCGATGGCGCCGCGTCGACGCTGCGCGGCACGATCGCCGGCGGTGCCGGGCTGGACCGCGTGTATCCGTGGGGGGCGCTGTGGTGCCTGCTGCCGGCCGAGGACTGGCCGCACGTGCAGGAGCTGCGGCAGCGTTACGTGGCCGCGCGCAAGATGATCGGACTGCTGCCGGTCGGCACGCGCCCCGGTGATGACACGCCGCGCCTGAGTTTCTTCTGGAGCCTGCCACGCGCTGACTTCGAACGCTGGCAGGCCGATGGCATGACGCCCTGGCTGGATGAACTGCATGCACTGTGGCCGCAGGCCAGTGCGCGCTTCGCCCATCTGCGTGATGCCGGCCAGTTGGCGCGCGCGGTCTACCGTGATGCGGTGATGACGCGCTGGTACCACGGCCGCATGGTGCTGGCCGGTGATGCCGCGCATGCGATGAGCCCGCAGCTGGGGCAGGGCGTGAACATGGCGCTGTTGGACGCGCTGGCGCTGCGCGATGCGGTGCGCACCTATGGCGGCAGCACGGTCGCGCTGCAGGCCTACCAGGCGCAACGCAGGGCACACGTTGCGGTGTACCAGCGCTGGAGTCGTTGGCTGACGCCGCTGTTCCAGTCCGACCGCGACGCCTGGGCGAAGGCGCGTGACGTGCTGCTGGGCCCGATGGGGCGCCTGCCCGGTGGCCGTGGCCACATGCTGCGCGTGCTCAGTGGCACCCAGCACGGCTGGTTCGGTGCACTTGCACTGGATCCGGCGTTCGTCGACGCACTGGCCACTGCAGCGGAAATGCCTCGTATCAACGCGATTTCGGCCAATGCGTGAAGCGCGTCGTCACCTGAATTAACGGTTGCCTCACCGCCGATATGCGAGAAGTAGGTTGCACGCGATTGCGCGTCGCCCGTTTTCCTTTCCGTGATCAACATCGCGCGTGGCCCGGGCGGCGCTGCCGTTGCGGCCTGTTGCGGCCCGGACGTGCCGCCTGTTGTTGAAGAGGAGGACGCCATGTTGTTCGCGGTCGAGGAGCTGGAATCGGAAATCTGCAAGCTGCGCGGATTGCTGCAGATGCTGCACGAGGACCAGCCCGACGTACTGGAGGACGTGTTCGAGTTCCATGTCGGCAGCCTGATCAGTCATGCATCAGCGGAGCACCACGCGCGCATCCGCACCTGCGCGCAGGAAATGCTGGCGGCGATCCAGGCGTTGCCGCGACGACGTGAGGGCGACACGCCTGATTTCCAATTGATGCCGCAGCTGGGCATTCGTCCGGCCTGATTCAAGCCACCGGCAGTTGCACCAGGCCGTTTTCCACGCAGGCGACCCTTTGCTCGCCGCGGGCGGGCACGGGCACGATGCCGGCAGTGAATGCGGAGAAGGCCGGCAGCACCGTCATCCGCTCACGCAGCCAGAACGCGGGGAAGCGCCGTCGCAATGGCGGCAAGGTGACCTGCGGATGCAGATGCCCGGCGATCACATGCAGCTCTGCATCGGGCATCGGCTCATGGCGAAGCAGGAACGGCTGCAGCCGTACTTCATCGTGGATCTGTACCTGCAACTGAGCATGCGGCAGCTGGCGGTCGTGATTGCCACGCAGGACATGCACGTCCAGCGAAGCATTGCGTTCGCGCCATGCCAGCCATTGCTGGTACCACGCAGCGCGATGCGCCGGTCCATGCAGGATGTCACCCAGGATCCACAGCTCGCGACAGGCATGCCTGTCCAGCAGCCCCTGCAGGCGTTGCAGGTCTTCGCCGGTGCCGCCGCTGGGCAATGCGATGCCGGCGCGGCGGAATACATCGGCCTTGCCCAGGTGCAGGTCGGCGATCAACAGCGCCTGCCGCGCGGGCCAGTACAGCGCACGCGCGCCAAGCAGAATCAGCGATTCGCCGGCGCGCAGCAGCGGCAGTTCATCGGCCATGGCGGCGCTCCAGCTGCTGGGCCGCACGTTGCACGCGGGTGCACCAGTCCTCGTTGCTGAACTGCCCGCGTTGGCGTTCAGCCCATAACGGGAAGCCCAGTGGCGTGAGTGATGTCGGGTGCTGCACGGAGAGGACCTGCATGCCGATCCTTGCCAGGACCTGCTGTAGTCCCGGCAGATCCAAGCTGTCGTGCAGCACTTCGCGTTCGGCCAATGCCAATAGCAGGTGACCGGGGTCATGCTCGCGCAGTACGTCGTAGAGCAGGCCTGCCGAGGCCTGCAGCTGGCGCAGCGATCGCGGCATACCGCCGGGCAGGCTGGGGACCAGCAGGCCCGCTACGCGTGCGATGCCACGGAACTGGCGGCGCGCCAGCTCGCCCAGGTTCACCGCGGCACGCAGATCGTCCAGCAGCTGATCGGCGGTGAACAATGCACGCCATTGCGCCGCATCCAGTTCGATCGCCTGCGCCGGTGCCAGCACCAGGCCATGATCGTTCACCGCGTAGCCGATGCTGTTGCGCTGCCGGCGGGTACAGCGCAGTGCCAGCAAGGCGGCCAGCGCCTCGTGCACGTGACGGCCGGCAAAAGGGTAGACGAACAGGAACTGGCCGTCGCGGCGCCGCACCTCTTCCACCAGCAGATGCTCTGGTCCGGGAAGCGTCGACAACTGCTGCTGCAGTGCCAGCAAGGGGGACAACCAGCGTGATTCGGCACTGTCGTCGGCGCCGGACAGTACCCACTCCAGCTCGCGGCCGAGCGGCATCGACAGTGGCAACTGGCCTCCCTGCCAGCGCGGCACCACACCATCACCGCGCCCTCGTGCCAGCCGCACGAAGGCGGTCATGTCGCGCAGCTGCACCAGTTCCAGCAGGCGCCCGGCGAACTGGAAACGGTCGCCGCGACGCAGGCGGCTGGCGAACTGTTCCTCCACGGCGCCCAGGCCACCTCCGCGCAGGAACTGCACGCGCACGCTGCCATCGCTGCTGATGGTGCCGATCGACAGCCGATGTCGCAGCGCCTGGCGACGGTCGTGCATGCGGTACCGGCCATCGGCATCACGCGCGACCTTGTGGAAATCGGGGTACTGGGCCAGAGCCTGGCCGCCCTGCACGATGAACGTCAGCACGGCCTGCCACTGGTCTTCGCCGAGCGACGCAAAGGCATGTGTACGCCGTACCTGCGCCAGCAGCGCATCGCTGTCGAAGCCACCGGCCAGCGCGCGGCTGACCGCATGCTGGGCCAGCACATCCAGCGACAGCGTCGGCGGCCTGCGCGCTTCGACCACGCCTTGGGCCAATGCACGGCGCACCGCGGCGTATTCGGCCAGCTCCAGTGCATGGCTGGGCACGCACAGGATGGAACCGCTGGCACCCGGGCGGTGACGCGCACGTCCCGCGCGTTGGCGCAGGCGGGCCACGCCCTTCGGGCTGCCCAGCTGCAGTACCTGCTCAACCTCGGGGAAGTCCACGCCGAGGTCGAGGCTGGAGGTGGCAACCACGCAGCGCAGCGCGCCCGCGCGCAGGCCATCCTCGACCTGCTGGCGCAGCGCTGGATCCAGCGAGCCGTGGTGCAGCGCAAGCGTGTCCGGGGCTTCCGGCCAGACCGCGGCCAGCGCCTGATGCCACAGTTCTGCCTGCGCACGGGTGTTGGTGAACAACAGGCTGCTGCGTGCCCGCATCAACGCGTCCAGCACCCGCGGCAGCTGCGCCAGGCCCAGATGCCCGGCCCACGGAAAACGTTCGCCGGGTTCCGGCAGCAGGCTGCGCACGCTGATCGCGCGCGGGCGCACGCCCTGCACGATCGGCGCGTCGGGCTGTCCGGGCAGCAGCACGTCGCGCGCCTCTTCCAGGTTGCCCAGCGTGGCCGAAAGCCCCCACAGCTGCACTGCAGGCGCAGCTTCGCGCAACACCGCCAGGTTCAACTGCAGCAGCACACCGCGCTTGTTGCCCAGCAGCTCATGCCATTCGTCCACCACCACGCAGCGCAGCTGGCGCATGCGCGGCAACGTATCCGGATAGCTCAGCAGCAGCGCCAGTGATTCGGGCGTGGTTACCAGTACGTCGATGCGGCCTTCGCGGGCCTGGCGCCGCTCGCGGTTGCTGGCGTCACCGCTGCGCAGGCCGACACGCCATCCCAGTCCCAAGCCGTCGACGACGGCCTGGAGCGCGCGTGCGGTATCACTGGCCAATGCGCGCAAGGGCGTGACCCACAGCACCTGCAATGGGCGCACCACACTGGCGCGGCGGGGCGAGGGAGGTGGATCGATCAGCGCCTGCAGCAACGGCCCGCCGAACATCGCCAGCGTCTTGCCGCTGCCCGTGGGCGTATGCAGCAACCCGGATTCGCCGGCCAGGTAGTGGCGCCACATCGCGCGCTGGAAGGGCAGTGAGCGCCAGCCGCGTGCCGCGAACCAGTCTTCCAGCCGGCGCAGTGCCTGGCTGCGGGTCATCGCGCCAGCGCCTGCAGGCTGGCCAGCTGATCGGCCTCGCTGGCAGGCTTGTCGTGGCGCCAGCGCAGGATGCGCGGAAAGCGCACGGCGATCCCCGATTTGTGCCGGCTGCTGCGGTTGACCGCTTCGAAACCCAGCTCGAACACCTGTTCGGCGCGTACGCTGCGCACCGGCCCGAAACGCTCGCGGGTGTTGGCGCGGATCCAGCGGTCAAGCGCGAGGATCTCCTTGTCGTCCAAGCCCGAATACGCCTTGGCCACCGGCACCAGCGTGTCGCCGTCCCAGACGCCGAAGGTGTAGTCGGTGTACAGCGTGCTGCGCCGCCCATGGCCAGCCTGTGCGTACAGGAGCACCGCATCGATGGTGAGCGGATCGACCTTCCATTTCCACCAGTCACCGCGGCGTCGCCCAGCCAGGTAGGGCGAGCCGCGTCGTTTCAGCATCAGCCCTTCCACGCCACGTTCGCGTGCCACATCGCGCATCGCCGCCGCCTGCGCCCAGTCGACGGCGGCAACGTCGGGCGACAGCTGGATCCGCACATCGTCCAATGCGCCGATGACCGCGGCAAGCCGCGTACGCCGTTCCTGCAACGGCAGCTCACGCAGGTCCGCGCCGTCGTGCTCCAGCAGGTCATAGGCGAGCACGCGTACCGGCGTGTTGCGCAGAGTCGCTGCTCCTGGCTTGCGACGCTGGATGCGGGTCTGCAGGGCGGTGAATGCGCGCGGCAGGTTGGCGGTCTCGTCCCAGGCCAGCAGCTCTCCGTCCAGCACGCAGCCCTCCGGCAACGCCATCGCGGCGTGCTCGATCTCGGGGAAGCGGCCATCCAGTCGTTCCTCGCCACGGGACCACAGCGCGACTTCGCCACGCCGGCGCAGCAGCTGCAGGCGTATGCCATCCCATTTCCATTCCAGCAGCCAGTCGTCGATCGCGCCGAGGCGTTCGGCAGGATCGCCTTCCAGAGGGGAGGCGAGGAAGAAGGGGTAGGGCTGCTGGCGGTCGGACGGCAGCTCGTCCGGTGACAGCAGTTGAGCCAGCAGCCCGGGCGAGGGGACCCACTCGCCGAGCATGCGCTGGGCGATGCGTGCGATGTCCAGGCCGGACCATTCCGCCAGTGCCTGCTGTACCAGTCGCTGCGAAACGCCAACGCGCAGGGCGCCGGTCAGCAGCTTGTTGAACACCAGGCGTTCGCTGCTGCACAGCTGCCGCCACCCGGCGACGACCGCAGCGCGGCGTACTGCCTCGGGTTGGTTGGCCACGGCCAGCAGATGCTGTTCGATCCAATCAGCCAACGGGCGGTCGGCGGCTGGCTGCGATGGATCATCCAGCAGCAGGGTCAGCGTTTCGGCCAGGTCACCCACCTGCGCGTAGCTGTCTTCCACCAACCAGGGAGGCAAGCCGGATTCTTCGGCAATCCAGCCGCGCAGTTCGCCGCTGGCGGCGATCTTCCGGCGTGCACCGCCCACCTTGCCGCCGCTGAGCAGGTACAGCGCCCACGCCGCATCATGCGCACGCGCGTGGCGGAAGTAGTCGACCAGCGCCGCACGCTTGTCCAGTGTCGCGGTGCTGCGGTCCAGGCGCTGGTAGAGCGCAGCGAAGGCCTTCATTCCTCGCTCCCGAAATCGGTGCGGAAGGCTTCGGCAGCCACGCCGCGCTCGCGCAGGAACGGAATCAACGCATCGGTATTGCCATGGGTAGCGATCACCCGCTGCGCGCCTGTCTGTTCGATGGTCTGCAGCAGTGCTGGCCAATCGGCGTGATCGGAAATGACGAAACCGCGATCGACATTGCGGCGCCGGCGGTTGCCGCGCAGTTGCATCCAGCCCGAGGCGAAACCCAGCTGGTGGCGGCCGAAGCGGCGCATCCATGGTGTGCCCGCGGCCGAGGGTGGGGCGAGGATCAACTGGCCCGCCGCGTCCGGCTGGCGGCCCTGTTCGGCCACGGCGAGCGTCTCCAGCATCGGTACGCCGGCCTGCCGGTAGACCGCCACGCCATTGGCGATGGCGCCGTGCAGCCAGGCTGGTCGATCGTCCAGCTGCAGCAGCTCGGCCAGCACCCGCTGTGCCTTGCCCAATGCGTAGCACAGCAGGATCGCGGCTTCGCCACGTTGTTCGCATTCGCGGCGCCACGCCAGGATCTCTGCAGCCACCGCCGGCGTGTCCGGCCAGCGGTAGATCGGCAGTGCGAACGTAGCTTCAGTGATGAAGGTATCGCAGGGCACCACTTCGAACGGTGTGCAGGTCGGATCAGGCTGTCGCTTGTAGTCGCCGGAGGCTACCCATACCTGCTGCCCGTCGTCGATGCGTACCTGTGACGAACCGAGTACGTGGCCGGCCGGATGCAGCGATATCTGCACCTGCCCGAGGCGGAACGGCACACCCTCGGCATGCGCCTGCACCGGCACGTCACCCAGGCGCCAGCGCAGGATCGGCAGGCTGCCTTCGCTGCAGTGGTACTCCCTCATGCCCGGGCGGGCATGGTCGCCGTGGCCATGGGTGATGACCGCGCGCGCTACCGGTCGCCACGGGTCGATATGGAAATCGCCGGCGGCGCAGTACAGCCCCTCCGGGCGCAGCACCACCAGATCGTCGTTGCCTGCCATGCGGTCACTGTGGCCTGCGTCTCGTGCAGAGGGTGAGAACCGGCCTGAACACGGGCTTGGCAGGCGATGCGGCACAATCGGGCCGCAGACCTCTTGCCGCCAGGATGGACCGGATGAGTGGACCCAGCTTCAGCAGCAACGCACCGTATGAAACCCATGTGGTGTTGAACCAGCCGCCGCCGTTCGCAGGGCGACAGTTGTGGACCGACGACGTGGCGCTGATGGAGGCCGTACAGCGCGAAGGCGCCGCCAGCTTCGCGCCGCGACTGGGTGTCTATGGTGCACTCGCCGGTGATGAACTGTACCGGCTGGGCTTCGATGCCAACCGTGATCGTCCGCGGCTGCGCACGCATGATGCACAGGGCCATCGCATCGACACCGTGGAGTTCCATCCGGCCTATCACCAGTTGATGGACACGGCAAAATCGCACGGTGTCGCTGGATTGTCCTGGCATGAGCCGCAGCCTGGCGCGCACGTGGCACGTGCGGTGTTGAGCTACCTGCATCACCAGGCCGAGGCGGGCACCAGCTGCCCGTTGACCATGACCCATGCGGCAGTGGCGGTACTGCATTCGCAGCCGCATCTGGCCGAGTGGGCGCGCAAGGCCGCTGCGCCGGTCTATGACCCGCGCGACGTGCCGGTGGCGGACAAGGCCGGCATCACCCTGGGCATGGGCATGACCGAGAAGCAGGGCGGCTCGGATGTCCGTGCCAACAGTACGCGCGCCGAACCGATCGATGGCGAGCGTTACCGTCTGGTCGGCCACAAGTGGTTCTTTTCTGCACCGATGTGCGATGGCTTCCTGGTGCTGGCGCAGGCGCCGGGAGGCCTGACCTGCCTGCTGATGCCGCGCCGGCTGGCCGATGGTGACCGCAATGCGTTCCGGTTGATGCGGCTGAAGGACAAGCTCGGCGATTGGGCCAACGCTTCCAGTGAGGTCGAGTTCTGCGGCGCACAGGCATGGCGCGTGGGCGAAGAGGGGCGCGGCGTGGCCACCATCATCGGCATGGTGATGATGACCCGCCTGGACTGCATGCTGGGTGCAGCGGCGGAGATGCGCATGGCGCTGGCGCTGGCGCTGCACCACGCACGTCATCGACGTACCTTCGGCAAGCTGCTGGTCGAGCACCCGCTGATGACCAACGTGCTGGCTGATCTGGCGCTGGAGTCGGAAGCGGCCACGGTGTTGGCGATGCGGATCGCGCGCGCGGTGGATCGCGCCGGTGTGGATGCCAATGAAGCCGCGATGGCGCGGTTGGGGACGGCGCTGGGCAAGTACTGGCTGTGCAAGCGCGCGCCCGCCTTCGTCAATGAAGCGCAGGAATGCCTGGGCGGTGCGGGCTACGTGGAGGAGTCGATGCTGCCGCGCCTGTACCGGCAGGCACCGTTGAATTCGATCTGGGAGGGCAGCGGCAACATCCAGTGCCTGGATGTGCTGCGTGCGCTGGCGCGCGAACCGGAGGCGATGGCGGCGCTGCGCGGTGAGCTGGCATCGGTGGCTGACCGTGATGGGCGCTATGCAGCGGCATTGCAGCGTTGGGCAGCGGCACCGCCACCGGAGGAAGCGCAGGCGCGGCTGTTCTGCGAGCGCACTGCGCTGCTGCTGCAGGCGGCGCTGCTGCTGCGTGCGCGCAGCCCGATGGCGGAGGCATTCGTGCGTAGCCGGCTGGAAGGGGAGCACGGGCTGGCGTTCGGGACGCTGCCGGCGGGGGTGGAGCTGACGGCGATGCTGGCGCGCGCGCTGCCGTAGGAGGCGGCCAACGGCGGAGCCCCTCGTGGTGGGCGCTGATACTGATGGGTGGGCCGCGCGGGTAGGTCGCGCAGGGGGCGCTGCAAGTACGTCCATGTAAGCTCGGGCGCGCCATCCATGGCGCTTACGCCCCTGCGCAACCTACCCGCGCGTCCGTGGACACTTTCCGTACGCGTCCAGCACGGAATCAACAGAAAGAGCAGAGAGCGAAAAGCAGAAAAGCCGCGGCAGTGCCGCGGCTTTTCCTGTGCAGCCGAGCCGATGCTCGGCTGGTCGGTAGCGCCGGGCCATGCCCGGCGAACGAACCGTTAGTGCTTGGCTTCTTCCTTGGCGGCGTTGGCCTTGGCGTCATTGGCGACATCGCGGGCCTTGTCGGCGACCTTCTGTGCGGCGTTCGCAGTGGCGTCGCTGGCGTGTGCGGCGGCATCGGTTGCGGCGTCCTTGGCCTTGTCGGCGGCGTTGGCGGTGGCGTCTGCAGCCTTGTCCAGCGCCTGCTGGGTATCGGCGGCGGCCTGCTCGGACGCGGCAGCGGTCTTGTCGGCGGCGTCGCGGGTGGCTTCGGCGGCCTTGTCCACGGCGTCACGGGCGGCAGCGCCTGCGCTGTCGGCAGCCTGCTGTGCGTCCTGCTTGGCCTGTTCGGCTTCGGGGCCCTTGCAGGCGGCCAGGGCCAGCAGCAGGGAGGCGGCCAGCAGGGTGGTGGTGATCGGACGAATCTTCATGGCGGTCTCCGGTACTGCAATGGATGGGGACGCCAGCCTATTCATGCCGTTGTGAAGACGGGGTCGCGATGCAGCGGCTCAGTCGCGCGCATTCGAAAAAGAAAAAGCCGCTGGCGAACCAGCGGCTTTTCCAGAACAGCGTGAAGAAAGAAGTTATTACTTCTTGGCTTCTTCAGCAGCGTCCTTGGCCTTCTCAGCGGTGCCTTCAGCAGCCTTGGCAGCGTCAGCAGCGGCGCCGGCAGCGGCGTCGGTGGCAGCAGCGCCAGCCTGGGCAGCAGCGTCAACCGAAGCGTCAGCAGCGGTGGCGGCGGTGTCAGCGGCCTGCTGGGCAGCGTCGGCGGTCTGGGCGCCAGCAGCGGCGGCCTGGTCGGCAGCAGCCTGGGCTTCGGTGGCGGCTTCGTTGGCCGAAGCAGCGGCGTCCTGGGCAGCTTCCTGCTTCGAGCAGGCGGCCAGGGCCAGAGCCAGGGACATCGCGACCAGCAGCTTGTTGATGCTCATTGTGTAAATCCTCGTCGTTAGAATTAGGCAACGCGCATGCTGCGCGCCGACAACATGATGACAAGCCAAGATTGGGTGTCAAGCGATCCCGCATTCATTTTTGCGAAATCATCGTTAAATCTTTTTAAATCAATTCGATGGCGATTGCGGTTGCTTCGCCGCCGCCGATGCACAGGGTGGCAATGCCGCGCTTGCCACCGCGCGTGCGCAGGGCGTTGACCAGGGTCACCACCAGACGTGCGCCGGAGGCACCGATCGGATGGCCCAAAGCGCAGGCACCGCCATTCACGTTGAGCTTGTCGTGCGGGATGCCCAGTTCGCGCATCGGCGCCATCGCCACCACGGCGAAGGCTTCATTGATCTCGAACAGATCGACCTGGTCCAGCGACCAGCCGGTCTTGTCCAGCAGTTTGTGCAGCGCGCCGATCGGGGCGGTGGTGAACCACTCCGGTTCCTGCGAATGGGTCGCGTGGCCGACGATGCGGGCCAGCGGGGTGATGCCGCGAGCGGCTGCATCTTCCTCGGTCAGCAGGACCACTGCAGCAGCGCCGTCGGAGATGCTGGAGGAACTTGCGGCGGTGACGCTGCCGTCCTTCTTGAAGGCCGGGCGCAGGGTCGGGATCTTGGCGATGTCCGAGCGGCCCGGCTGCTCGTCGGTGGCGACCTCGACCTCGCCCTTGCGGGTGGCGACCTTCACCGCGACGATTTCATCGGCGAACGCACCGTTGGCCTGCGCCGCCTGCGCGCGCTTGACCGATTCGATGGCGTAGGCGTCCTGCTCTTCGCGGCTGAACTGGTATTTGTCCACGGCGCATTCGGCGAATTCACCCATCGCCTTGCCGTCATAAGCGTTGACCAGGCCATCGTGGGCCATGTGATCGACCGCCTGGAAGTTGCCGAAGCGGTTGCCGGTGCGCGAGTTCGGCAGCATGTGCGGCGCGTTGGACATCGATTCCATGCCGCCGGCGACAACGATGCTGGCCGAACCGGCCTTGATCAGGTCATGACCGAGCATGATGGTCTTCATGCCCGAGCCGCACACCTTGTTCAGCGTGGTGGCACCGGTCGACAGCGGGATGCCGGCAGCGATCGCCGCCTGGCGGGCGGGCGCCTGGCCGAGGTTGGCCGGCAGCACGCAGCCCATGAGGACTTCGGAAACGTCGCTGGCCGGGATGCCCGACTGTTCCAGGGCGGCAGCGATGGCGGCCGCGCCGAGGGTCGGGGTCGGCACGCCGTTGAACTGGCCGAGGAAGGAGCCGATGGCGGTGCGCTTGGCGGCGGCGATGACGATGTTGGACATGGCAATCTCGTTGATGCGTAAGCAATGTTCGGAAAGGAGACCGGGGGCCGTTGGATGTGCCCCGGTTTCCCGGCAGACTGCGTGGGGGTCGACCCAAGTATAGAGGGTCGGGGAGGGCCGCCGCTGGGCGCGGCCGCACGCCTGCCGGGATGAAGGCAGGACAACGTTCATGGGAAGGAATCGATGGAACGCACGATGATGGTGAGGTCCGCCCTGGGAACCGCGCTGGCGGTAGCGCTGACGGCCTGTGGTGGAGGTGGCGGGGGCGGCAACGTGCGCATCGATACCCCGCCACCACCGCCGCCACCGACTACCCCGCCACCGACGACGCCGCCCCCGGTCAAACCGCAGGAGCCGGCCTTCGACGCGCATCTGTCAGTCACCAATGCGCGCGCCGCACAGGCTGCCGGCCTGACCGGCCAGAACGTGCGCATCGGCATCGTCGACTCCGGCGTGCAGCGCAATGCGGTGGCGTTGAATGGCCGGGTGCTGGCCAACCTCAACTACATCGATCCGGCCAGGAACAATCTGGGTGTCGATGATGTGGTCGGCCACGGCACCGCCGTGGCCAGCCTCGCCGCCGGCGCGGCAACGGGCTCCTGGCCGGGTGGCATCGCGCCAAAGGCGCAGATCGTGTCGGCACGGATCATTGCCGACAAGCCGCCCGTCGATGACGGCAGCGGCAAGGGCAATTCCTTCAGCGGCCCGCTGGGCGTGGCGCAGGTCCACCAGGACCTGATCAGCTACAACGTGAAGGTGATGAACAATTCGTGGGGCGGCCTGTACTGGACCGACCTGCCGACCACCGCGCAGGTGGCCGCCGAATATCGCCCCTTCGTGATCAACCATGGCGGGCTGGTGGTGTTCGCCGCGGGCAATGATGGCCGCAGCGAGCCGAGCAGCCTGGCCGCACTGCCCAGCCAGCAGGGCGTGGCCGGCACGCTGCCGGCTGCCGACCTGGAGCGCGGCTGGCTGGTGGCCACCGCCGTGGATCCGTATGCGCCCGGTACGCTGGCCAGCTATGCCAATGCCTGTGGCCAGGCGGCCCGCTACTGCCTGGCGGCGCCCGGCAGCGCGGTCTACCCCGATGCCAACGGTGGCAGCTACTACTGGAACTACGGCACGTCATTCGCGGCGCCCTTGATTTCCGGTGCGGCGGCGCTGGTCTGGGAGCGCTTCCCGTACTTCAGCAACGATCTGGTGCGGCAGACCCTGCTGGGCACCGCCAAGGATATCGGCGCGCCGGGCGTGGATCCGGTGTTCGGCTACGGCCTGCTCGACATCGGTCGTGCGATCAACGGTCCGGGTCGTTTCGACTGGGGTGATGTGGTCGCCAACGTGGATCTGGCCTCGACCGGCTCGGCGTGGCGCAACGATATCGTCGGCAGCGGCGGGCTGGTCAAGCAGGGCGGGGGCACCCTGGTGCTGGCCGGCAACAACAGCTACACCGGAGCAACCCGCATCGAACGCGGCATCCTGTCGCTGCAGAACGGTGGCGTGATCCGTTCCAACGTGACCATCCTCGGCCAGTCCGATCCGGATTCGACCGGCCTGCAGTTCAATGGCGGCACGCCCCGCGTGATCGGCAATGTGGCCAACGGCAGCAGCGTGTTCCTCACCACCGGCAACACCACCGGCACCATCGAGGGCAACTACACCCAGCAGGCCGGCGCACAGTTGATGATCGCACTGGGCGCCAATGCGCTGCAGGTCACCGGCAATGCCACGATCGACGGTGGCGTGCGCGTGCATGGCTTCGTTTCCGGCTACGTGCCACAGAACGGCAGCCGGCAGGACCTGATCCATGCGGCAGGCGGACTCAGCGGCGCCTTCAGTACGCCGGCTACCTCCAGTGGCCTGCAGGGGCTGTCATTGCTGCAGAGCAGCTACGGCTATGACAGCAACAACGCGTGGTTGAACCTGACCCAGGTCAGCGTCACCGCAGCGGCCAGCGGGCTGGGGGCGTCCGCCCAGGCGGCAGCACAGCGCCTGGAAGGTGCATTCGCAGCGCTGGACAAAAACACAGGCCTGCAGGGATCGGCCTTTGGTGCAGCGGCCGGTGCCCTGCAGTGGACCGGCGGTGGCCCGCAGGGCCTGGCCGCCAGCCTGCAGAGCCTGTCCGGTCAAGCGCATGCGCGAGCCGAAGCAGCGACCTTCGACAGCATCGACATGTCGCGGCGTGCGATCGCCGAGCGCTTTGATCGTGTACAGGCCGCACCGCGCCTGCGCGGGAGCTGGCAGAGCGCGCTGGGTGAGGCGGGGCAGGGCAGCTTCGCCGGCAACGCTGCCGACAGCCGGGGCTGGATGGCCGGCCAGGATCTGCCACTGGGCAGCAACGGCCTGATGGGCGTGGCGTTTGGCGAGACCCGCAGCACTGGTGGCAGCAGTTTCGGCGGTGATCGTGGGCGTGATCGCCAGGCGCAGGCGCAGCTGTACGCCGGCTGGAATCTGGGGCGTGGCTACGCGTTGGCCCAGGTGGGCAGCGGTCAGTTCACCCGCGCGCTGGATCGTCAGCTGCTGCTCGGTGCGGGTGCCTATGGCGTCTCCGCGCGGTACGGCGGCCGTTTCAGCAGTGCCAGCGTGGAGGGCGGGTATCGGCTGGGGCGTGCGGGTGCATCGTTGACGCCCTACGTCGGTGCCAGCACCACGCGTGTGGAGACCGACGCCTTCAATGAACTCGGCGGCTTTGGTTTCGGCCTGCGGGGCGATGCCAACCGCGTGCAGCGCAGCCAGATGCTGGCCGGTATCCGCGGCGAGCGCGGCTGGGGGCGTTGGACGCTGCGTGGGCATGCCGAATGGCAGCAACGGCTTGATGGTGCGGATGCGGACTGGCAGGCCAGCTTCGTCGGCGTCGATGCCTGGGCGCCGTTGGCGGGCTGGAACGCGCCGCGCGGCAGTGCGCTGATCGGCGTGGCGCTGGAATCGTGGTGGGGCCGCAATGGGCGCCTGAGCCTGGGCTTCGACCAGCGCGTTGGTGGCGAAGGTGCGCGGCAGGCCGCCTTGCACTACAGCACCGGCTTCTGAAGGACGGCTCGCGCCGGGTCATGCCCGGCGCGACATCGGCGGGTTCAACCGCCGCGCAGGTTGCCCAGGCGCGGGGTGCTGCGGCCCAGCGGCATCTTCAGCTTGCCGATCGACAGGATGCGGCTTTCGGCGATGCGGTCGGCGGCACGCTGCGGCGCGATGTTCTCGCGCTGCGACAGTTCGAAGATGCGGGTGAGGTTGTGGTAGATGCTGCGGATCAGGCGCATTGCGCGTTCGCGGTTGTAACCGTCGATCTCCAGCGACACGTTCATCACGCCACCGGCGTTGACTGCATAGTCCGGCGCATACAGGATGCCGCGCGCATGCAGCTCGTCGCCGATTTCCAGGCTCGACAGCTGGTTGTTGGCGGTGCCGCAGATGATCTTCGCCTTGATCCGCGGCAGCGTGTCGGCGTTGATCGCACCTTCCAGCGCGCACGGTGCGAACACGTCGGCGTTCACCTCGTGGATCTCATCCGGCTTGACTGCTTCGGCGCCGAAATCGCTGACCGCGCGATCAACCAGCGCGCTGTCCAGGTCGGTGACGTACAGCTTGGCACCGCGGTCGCGCAGCAGCTTCACCAGTTCCATGCCGATGTGGCCCAGGCCCTGCACGGCGATGCTGGTCTTGCCCACTTCCTCATGGCCGAACTTGAAGCGCATCGACGCCATCAGTGCCTGCAGCGCACCGTAGGCGGTGAACGGGGCGGGATCGCCGGAGCCACCATGGACCTGGTGCACGCCTGTCACGAACTGGCTTTCCAGGTAGATGTTCTCCATGTCGTTGACGTCGGTTCCGACGTCCTCGGCGGTGATGTAGCGCCCGCCCAGGGAATCGACATAGCGGCCGAAGGCACGGAACAGCACCTCGGTCTTGTCCACTTTGGGGTCGCCGATGATCACCGCCTTGCCGCCACCCACGTTGAGGCCGGCCAGTGCATTCTTGTAGGTCATCGTCCGGCTCAGCCGCAGCGCATCGGCCAGCGCCTCTTCGGTGCTGGCATAGGGGCGCATGCGCACGCCGCCCAGGGCCGGGCCGAGGGTGGTGTTGTGGATGGCGATGATCGCCTTCAGGCCGGCGTCGTGGTTGTGGCAGAACACCACCTGTTCGTGGCCGGTGGTGGCGAGGGTTTCGAATAGCATGGCGTCTCCGATGGCGCGATCAGCGGCGAACTGCAGCGAACGGCCAGTGAACGGTAGGGTCCCAAAACAAAAAAAGCGACGTCGTCGGTGCAGGGGGACGGGTCGCGCGGCGCCATTCTAGTCCATTCCCCCGGCCGGTGCCGTCGACATCGGTGGCCTTCCGGTTAAAGAAGATGAAAGTTCGGCCGATGCTGCGACGACGGCGGGTGGCCGGATTCGCGTGAAGAGGCAGGGCGGTCAGTGACGGCAAGGGCACCACAACGACAGGGCGGGCGGCGATGACGCCGGCCTGGTGGCGATCACTGCGTGGCTGGCTGGCGCGTTCGACCGGGACGGCACCGTCCCGGTTGGCGGCGGCGTCGCGGCAGGCGGTGGCGGCGGCTGCGGCCAGCCTGCAGGGCGAGGCTCTGCCCTCGGCCGAGATCGCTGCACATCTGCAGCGTGGCCTGCATGCACTGGCCCTGTACCCGCGCCTGGCCGGTGAATCCACGGCGGTGCAGGCCGCGGGGTTGGGCGAGGCGGTGGCGCGCGCGCTGCAGGACCGGGACTGGGCGGCCCGTCAGCTGCCGCGCCGCCCGCAACTGCTGCCGCAGCTGATCCAGACGGTCAACGACGATGCTGCGTCGGCGCGGGTGATGGCGGCGATCATCGGCCAGGACCCGGTGCTGACCGGCAACCTGCTGCGCATCGCCAACAGCCCGGCCTACAAGGTGCACGAGCGCCCGGTGGAAAGCCTGCAGCGGGCGGTGACGCTGGTCGGTACCGAAGGCGTGCGACAGATCATCAGCGCAGTTCTGGTGCAGCCGGTGATGCAGGTGCAGTGCGAGGTGTTTCCGCAGTTCAGCACGATCATCTGGGAGCACGCACTGCTGGCCTCGCGCGCAGCCGCTGACCACGCGCGCACGGTCACTTTCGGCGATGCCTTCGCCGCCCAGTGGCTGGGCCTGGTACAGGGGCTGGGGGCCGCGCTGGTGATGCGCCAGCTGCTGCAGGAAGCGCAGGCACGAGATGAAACGGTGGAACCGGCGCTGGCGCTGCAGCTGCTCCAACAGTGGTCGCTGCCGTTGGCGCAACGCGTGGCTGCGGCCTGGGAGCTGCCCGAGCCGGTGCACCAGGCGCTGGCGCCCGAGGCGGATGGCCCGCTGGCCGACAGCCTGCGCCTGGCCAGCGCGGCCGCAGCGGCCAGCCTGCTGTGCCGGCACGGACATGCCAGCCAGAGCCGCATGCTGGCCCTGCTTGAACAGTTGCCTTCGGCGCCGCCGCATGCCCTGCGCTGGATCTGGCGGCGCCTGCATGGGCGCAGCGTGGAAACACGGGATGACGCCGGACAGGAAGAGGCGGGTCCTGCGCCCTGAGCGCTACAGCTGCGATTCCACCGGCAGCCAGCTGATCACCCGCGCGGTCCAGCGCTTGCCCAGGCTGGCCCCGGGTTCGGCCTCCACCCAGTGCGGCGGTGGCTGCCGCTCCAGCCAGCGCAGGTCATCATCGCGCCCCAGCGCCAGCCACCAGCTGTGCTGCGGACCGGCCAGGCGCAGGTACTCGTCGCGCAGCTGTGCACCGAGCGCCGGGTCATCGAACAGCACGCCCATTTCGGTATTGAGGTAGGCCGAACGCGGGTCGAGGTTGAACGAACCGACGAAACCGCGGCGGTCATCGACCACGAATGCCTTGGTGTGCAGGCTGGCGCCGCTGCTGCCGAACAGGCTGGCATCCAGCTGGCCGTGTGCCTTCAGTTCGTACAGCTGCACGCCGGCCCTCAGCAGCGGCACCCGGTAGCCCATGTAGCCGCCGTGTACCGCTGCCACATCGTTGGCGGCCAGTGAGTTGGTCACCACGCCCACCTGCGCGCCGCGTGCGGCCAGCGCCGACAGCGCCTCGACCCCCTCGTTGCCGGGCACGAAGTAGGGCGAGATCAACAGCGCACTGCGCCGCGTGCTGCGCAACTCGTCGCTGAGACGGCTGACCAGCCAGCCGCGGCGATCGTCATCGCGGTGCTTCATCGGCGGATCGGAAGCGATGCGCACGTTCGCGCTCCAGTGCAGCGGTTCCGGGCTGGGCCGCTGCAGCGCGCGCGACTCGGCCACGCGTTGCAGGTAGGGCTGTGCCTTGGCATGCATGGCATCCAGGTCCGACTGCCGTACCAGCTGCTGCAACTGTGCATCGGTATACGAGGCCAGTGCGGAAATCGGGATCGCCGTGCTGCTGTTCCAGTAGTCGTCGAAGATCTGGTTGGCCTGCTGCACGGCGGGGCCGGCCACCACCAGATCCAGGTCCTGGAAGTTCACATCGTCGCGCGCGCTGAAGTATTCCTCGCCGATGTTGCGGCCACCGACGATCGCGATGCGGCCGTCGGCGATCCAGCTCTTGTTGTGCATGCGGTGGTTCACGCTGAAAGCGCGTTGCACCAGCTCCAGCGTGCGCGCGATGCCGCTGCGGTTGCGGAACGGGTTGTACAGGCGGATCTCGATGTTCGGATGCGCATCGAGTGCCATCATCAGCGCGTCCTTGTCCTTGGCGTTCATGTCGTCAAGCAGGATGCGCACGCGCACGCCGCGCTCGGCGGCGTCGTACAGCGCCTTGGCCATCAGATGGCCGATCAGGTCGTCGTGCCAGATGTAGTACTGCAGGTCCAGGCTGCGGCCTGCTTGCGCGGTGATCATCGCGCGCGCGGCGAAGGCGTCCATGCCATCACTGAGGAACGCCACGCCGGACTGCCCGGGGTGTGCGTCCTGCAGCGGCACGATCTGCTGGTCGATGCGGGTCTGCGCCGGCTGCAGTGGCAGCACATGCGAAGGTGCGCCCTGTGCCTGCGGGGTGAGGTGGTCGGCCAGCAGCAGCCCGGACAGGACCAGCAGCAACAGCGCGGCGAGGATGATCGCAGCGACGCGCAGCAGGCGTCGCCACAGGGGCTTGGGCAGGCTCATGCCCCGATGGTAGATCCACGCCGTGCGTGGATGAAAGCCAATAGACCCGCTGCAGTAGATCCACGCCATGCGTGGATGGCAGGGATTTCGCGGTCAGAAGCGCTCGTCGCTGCCCAGATAACGCCACTGCCCCGCAGGCAGCGGTCCCAGTGCCACGCGGCCAATCCGCAGCCGACGCACGGCCGCGACCTGCAGGCCGGCAGCGGTGACCGCCACGCGCAGGCCCTTGGCCGTCAGGCCCTTGCCGGCGAAGCGCAGGCGCTGCTCGCTCTGCCAGCTGACCTTGGCGCCGCCCGATTCCTGCTGCAGCCGCGCCATCAGCCACGGGCCGCGCTCGGGACCGCCTTCGGCCACTTCGATCAGGTATTCCTGTTCGGTGCGGCCCAGATTGCGCTGCAGATGGGCCAGCGTGGCCGGGTCCTGGCTGACCACCACCAGGCCGCTGTCGCTGGCCGGAAGCGAGGCGGCCAGCTGCAGGCCGTGGAAGTGACGCTGAAGCGGACGGATGTCGCTGGCATCAAGTTCGCTGCGGCTGTCACTGCTGACCAGCGCGCACAGGGTTTCAGCGGCAACGCCTGCCGGCTTGTGCAGCAGCATGCTGACCCGCTCAGCCTTTTCATCACTGGCCTGCTCGGCCACGACGATCACCGCGCTGTCATCGACCGGGCGCTGCGGCTGCTCTACCACCTCGCCATTGACGCTGACCCAGCCGCCTTCGATGTAGCGCCGCGCTTCACCGCGCGGGATGCCGAGCAGGGCGGACAGGCGTTTGTCGAGACGGATCGGTTCCATGGCGGAAAGGTCAGGCAGGGGGCGCGCAGTGTAGCCGCTGCGGCCGGTCAGCGCTGGCCGCGGTTGGCCAGCTCGGTCAGGTACAGGCGGGTATCGAACTCCAGCTGCAGGTACTCCGGCTCCATGTGCTGGCACAGCTGGTAGAAGGCCTTGTTGTGATCGGCTTCCTTCAGGTGGGCCAGTTCATGCACCACGATCATGCGCAGGAACGCCGCTGGTGCCTGGCGGAACACGGTGGCGATGCGGATCTCGCGGCTGGCCCTGAGGCGGCCGCCGTGCACGCGGGAGATGGCGGTATGGGTGCCCAGCGCATGCTTGATCACTTCCAGCGTGTTGTCGTAGCAGACCTTGTTGAGCGGCACCGACTTGCGCAGGTAGCGGTCCTTCAGCTCCTGCGTGTAGTCGTACAGCTGGCGGTCGCTGCGCACCTCGTGCGGATCGGGATAGCGCTGCTGCAGCCAGGGGCCGAGCTTGCCCTGCGCCAGTAGTTCACTGACCTGGGCGACCAGGGGTTCGGGATAGCCGGTGAGGTACTTCAGGACTGCCATGCAGGGGCGGCGGGGCGTCGGTAGAATGGGGCATCCAAGATTACACGCGGTACGCATCGACCATGGCAAAGCCCAACGCGCTGCAGGAACAATTGCTCAAGGCCGGCCTGGCCAAGAAGTCGCAGGCCAGCGCTGCCGCGAGCGCGCAGGCCAAGGCCCGGCAGGGCAAGGCCGAATCGACCTCGGGCGAGGTCCAGCGCGAGGCTGAACGGGCCCGCGCCGAGAAGGTCGAGCGCGACCGCGCATTGGCCGCCGAGCGCAATGCCCAGGCCAGGCAGGCTGAACAGAAGGCCCAGGCCCGGCAGATCATCACGGCCCATGCCGTGCCTCACAAGGGCGACGACGAGTACCGCTTCAGCGATGGCGCGGCGATCCGCACCCTGCTGATCGACCCCAAGCTGCGCAAGGCGCTGTCGGTGGGCGTGCTGGTCATCGTTGCCCACGGCGAGGGCTACGCCCTGCTGCCGCGCGCCGCTGCCGAAAAAGTGCGTGAACGCGCCCCGGAGGCGATCATCGTCGACCACGGCCAGCCGGGCTCGACCGCCGAGATCTCCACCGGCAATGCCGAGGACGACGCCTACTACGCGCAGTTCCAGGTGCCGGACGACCTGGTCTGGTAAGCCAAAAAGGGGACGGAGGGGATTAAGTCGCAAATGGCCTGATCCGGCCCGTCTGCCTTCTGCTCAGCTTGCTGAAGGCCTGCCGGTCATGGCTCGGCGCTACCGTTTGCTGCGCGGTGTATCGTCCCCATATCAGGCGACACACCTGCGGAGGATGGCCATGGCCACCGGTTGGGCGGGAGACGGCGCGGTCCAAGACCAGATCGACGCCACCGTCGACGATGCGATCGCCCGCGCGCGGCGCCAGCTGCGCGAGGGGCCTGGTCTGGAACATTGTGAGGAATGCGACGCGCCGATCCCGTTGGCGCGGCGCCAGGCCGTGCCCGGGGTACGGCTGTGCGTGGCGTGCCAGCAGGCGCATGATGACGAAGCGCAGGCGCATGCCGGCTACAACCGGCGCGGCAGCAAGGACAGCCAGTTGAGGTAAAGGTTGTTCGGCAGGGCTTGCCGCCCTGCACCTGCCGAAGCCTTCAAGCCAAGGCAACTTCAACGTCAAAAGCGGGCATTCCGCAGGTAGGCGGGACGGTGTGGGTAGGCAGGACACGCCGTAAACCCTTCCATGGGGGCTCGATGGCGCCATCCATGGCGCCAACGGTCCTGCCTACCCACACCGTCCCGCCTCTGACAGATTTCCGCGGCTGTTGGTAGGCGTCGACTTTGGTCGACACATCTGTCAGATATCGAATGAGTCATCCACGCATGGCGTGGATCTACCGTGTCGACCCAGGTCGACACCCACCAGGGCAATGCGTCGTTCCGACAGCTCGCGGAAATCTGTCGAAGGCGGTGTGGGTCCGGTTGAGGGGGCGTGAGCCGCATGGGCCCGAGGCATGCCTCGGGCGGGTTGGGCAGGACGCCCAACCCCGGTCTTGCCGTGTGCGCAGGAACGCGCACACGAGCAAGCGGCGACCGAGCTTACATGGGTGAGGGCGCTTTGCTTGCGAAGCACTGCTTCGCAAGCGCCCGAACGCACAGCCGCCAGCGGCTGGGCCGGGCCCCGGAGGGGGGACTTGCAGCGTCCCCCTCAACCGGATCCACACCGCCAACCCACGAAATGCCGGCTGTTGCTGGTGCTGTTGCTCCCGCTCGTAGCAGGTGCAGGGCGCAGCCCTGCCGAAAACCACCCTCAGCCGTCGCCCTGGATGCCGCCGGGGGCCTGCGCCGGGTCGCGCCAGCGGCGCACCGTGCGCTGGAAGAACAGGTTGTTCGGCAGCTGCAGCACCGTGCCCTCGTGGCCGTCGCCGGTTTCCTGCAGCGTGGTGTAGATCAGGTTCACGTCGATCACCCGGCCCTTCAGGCCCGGCTTCTCGCCGTTTTCCAGCACCTCGATGTAGTCGTGCAGGCGGAACGGGCGGGTGGTGAAGATCAGCAGCGTGCAGAAGATGTTGGACAGCACGCTCCACGCCGCGAAGAAGGCCACCGCGCCCACGGCTGCAAAGCCGGTGAACGCGGTCCACAGCACCGACGGCTTCGCGCCGAGCAGGCTGAGGATGTACAGCAGGGCACTGAAATAGACCACGAAACTGGTGATCCGGCGCGCGCCCATCACCATTTCCGGCGGCAGCGTGTAGTGCTCGGCGAAGCGGCGGATCAGGCGACGGGCGAGCACGCGCAGGAGCCATGCGACCAGCAGCACCAGTACGATCTGCAGCGCGACGCCGGCGTAGTTCAACCACGGGTGGGTCCAGGCGGGCAGGTGATCCTTCAGCGACAACATCATGGGGCGAAAACAGGCGGCGGGAACGGCCCCTGATGTTACCCGGCGCGTGCGGGGGATTCGACCGCCGGGTTCCAGGCCACGCACACCAGTTCCTGGCGGTGCTGCTGCAGGCAGGCGCGGCCATTGTCGGGACGCAGCTGCAGTGACAGGCCCAGCGCCTGCAGCAGGACACAGGCGGTGATCACCAGCAGGGCGGCGCAGGATGGGCTGGACATGGCAGGACTCCTGGACGGCAATTTCGCGAAGGACCTTTCATGGATGCAGCAGCCACCCAAAAGGTTGCATGCCATCGATCATCGATCGGCTCTAAACCTTTTCCCGGGTCGCCGCATCCAAGCGATATGCTCGACACCACCATGCCCGCGCCGCCTGCCGCCAACGACGCCGTCGATGAACCCGCCCTGGTGCGGGCGGCGGCCGCCGGTGACACCGCTGCCTACGAACTGCTGTACCGGCGCCACGCGCCCCGTGTATTCGCTGTGCTGTGGCGGCTGTGTGGCGGCCAGCAGGCACGCGCCGAGGACGCGCTGCAGGAAGCGTTCCTGCAGGCGTGGAAGGCGCTGCCGGGCTTCCGTTTCGAGAGCAGCCTGTCGACCTGGCTGCACCGGCTGGGCGTCAACGCGGCACTGATGGAGCTGCGCGGACGTGCGGGCGGGCAGGATCACGACAGCCTCGACGAAGTGGACGGAGGGTTGCAGGAGCTGGCAGTGCACGATCGTTGCGCCGGCACCGAACGCGACCTCGAACGGGCACTGTCGACACTGCCGCCACGGGCACGTGCGGTACTGGTACTGCACGACATCGAAGGCTGGAAACACCAGGAAATCGCCGAACAGCTGCAGATGGCCGTCGGCAGTTCCAAGGCACAGTTGCATCGTGCGCGCGGCCTGTTGCGCGCACGGCTGGGAGACATGACATGAGTACACACGACCACGATTCCGACCACGATCTGCTGGCCCGGCTGCGCGCGCTGCCGACCGAACGCGGCGTACCCACCGATGGCTGGGCACGCCTGTCGGCGCAGCTGCCGCCGCGTGAACCGCAGGCGGCACCTGCGCCGGGCGACAACGTGGTGGCCCTGCCAGCGCGCTCGCGGCGTCGCTGGTGGCTGCCGGTCGGTGCGGCGTTGGCGGCCAGCCTGGCGCTCTACGCGGTGGCACCGTGGCGGCATGCGCAGCCGGAGGTGCCGGTACCTTCAGCGCTGCAGCTGCAGGCGGCGGCGATGACCGAGCAGTACCAGCAGGCCGTCGCTTCGCTGCCCGATGGACGGGCGCCGGAATGGCAGCCGGCGCTGCACGAACTGGATGAAAGCGCAGCGCAGATCCGTGCCGCCTTGGCGCAGGACCCACGTGCGCCGCACCTGCTTGGCCAGCTCAAGCGCACCTACGCGCTGCGGCTGGAACTGACCCGGCAGGCGGCCTATGCCGCCGAGTCCGGCTTGACGACCTGAGGAGACCCCCATGACCCGAACCCTGATTTCCTGCTGTGTCGCGCTGCTGCTGGCCCCTGCCGTGGCGCTGGCCGACACCCGCATCGACGAGCGCCACACCCTGGCCGCGGGCGGTCGCATCGAGCTGAGCAATGTGGCCGGCAAGGTGACCGTGCGTGGCTGGGACCGCAATGACGTGCAGCTCACCGGCACGCTCAGCGACGGCCTGCAGCTGCGTCAGGAGAAAAGTGCCAACCGTGTGCGCTGGGAGATCGAATACCCGCGCCGCAGCAGCAATGGTGGCGCGACGCTGGTACTGAACGTGCCGCGCTCGGTGGAGCTGCTGCTGAGCACGGTCAGCGCCAGCCAGGACATCAGTGGCATCGATGTGCGACGGCTGCAGGCCGACACGGTCAGCGGCAGCCTGAGCGCGGCTGGCCGCAGTGGCGACAGCAAGCTCAACACGGTCAGTGGCAGCGTCAGCGCACGCCTGCAGACGCCGAAGCTGGACGTGAACACGGTCAGTGGCCGGATCGAGGCCGGCGGCGGCGTGTCCGGTGATATCGGTGCGCAGACGGTGTCCGGCCGGGTCGAGGTGGATGCCGGGCGCGTGCAGCGGCTGGCGGTGGAGACCGTCTCGGGCAGCATCGATCTGGCAGCGGCCGGGTTGGCTCCCGGCGGCCGCATCAACGTCGAATCGGTCAGTGCCTCGGTCACGCTGAGCCTGCCGCGCACGGTGTCGGCACAGCTGTCGGTGAACAGCTTCAGCGGATCGATCAACAGCGATGCCGGGCAGGTGGAGCGGCCGCGCTATGGGCCGGGCAGCCACCTCGATACGCGTCTGGGCGGCGGTGATGGTGACATCCGCATCCAGTCGCATTCGGGCAGTGTGCGGGTACGCCTGGACCGCTGAACGCGATCCGGCAGGCCGCGGCGGCAGCGCCGCCGCGGTCGATACTGGGTCAGCTGGCTTTCTTCAGCGCCCAGGTGGTGCCGAGGACTTCGATCTTGCCACCGGCCTTGCGGAACGCTGCCAGGTCCGAAGCGATCGAATCGCTGCTGACCACAGTGCTGGCGGCCGCGCCCTTGCGTTCGCTGCGGATGCTGTTGCTGGCCTTCGCGGGGGTCTTTGCCTTGCGGGGCATGGTTGCTCCTGTCAGGTGGAAGGGGAGGAAAGCGCCCAGGCATCGGCCTGGCGCAGGTAGTCCTGCCGCTCGCGGCGGCAGTCATCGCCGCCCATCGAAAACTGGCGGCAGATCGCCGGGCGCTGCGAATAGATCGTGCAGCGCAGGTGATAGGGATCGATCGCCGCGCACCAGCCTTCCTCGTTGCGCGCCATCACGGCACGGCCGTGGGTGTCGCGTGACAGGAACTGGCCGGGCACGTGGTCGCCGGGCTGCAGCAGCACGGGCAGCCGGCAACAGACCGCGTCACAACGGCGGCAGTCGATGGGTGCAGGTGCTGCGTCAGGTTGTAAGGCCACAGGGGCCTGGCGGGTGCCCAAAGCGGGTCTCGATGGCGGCTCAGGTGCTGCGCGGACCATGAACGAGCCAGGAAGGCATGGCCGCTAGGCCCGCGGGGCGGGCCAGGCTGCACTGTGGACACACACCGGCGTGGCCG
The DNA here is from genome assembly GCF_056482505.1 of Stenotrophomonas sp. 71799_Sma. NCBI lineage: Bacteria > Pseudomonadati > Pseudomonadota > Gammaproteobacteria > Lysobacterales > Lysobacteraceae > Stenotrophomonas > Stenotrophomonas sp. 71799_Sma. The sequence continues at coordinate 3,505,444 of NZ_CM151202.1, read as the reverse complement.
GCGGAAGGTGCAGCGTGGTTCTAGCCGACCAAGAGTAACTTAGACCGCGTAACGTTTTGTTAATCCTGGCTGGCTGCCGCCAGCGCAAGGCCCTGGACCACGCCCAGCGAGGGCTCGCCGTGGACCATGCGGGCCCCCGGGAAGGCCTCGGCCACGGCCTGGCGCAGGTAGCCGGCACGGGACATGCCACCGGTCAGGAACACCGCGTCCGGGTCGCCGCCGATGTCGCTGCGGACCTGGGCCAGCAGTTCGCGGATCTGCTCCAGGTAGCCATGGGCGGCGGCGGCCAGGCCGTCGGCGCTGCTGTCGGCATGCAGGTCGCGGGCGATGTAGTCCAGCGTGCTGCGGTGTTCGCTGGCGGCGCTGAGGGCAATCTTGGCGCGTTCGACATCGCGGTACAGGCGGGCGGTGTTGCCGGTGTCCTGCAGGGCCTGCAGGCGAGCGCCCCACGGTTCGTCGACATGGTCGTATTTGTGCTGGCGGAAGTCGCGCTGGCGCGTCATGTCCTGCACGGTGGCGGCTTCCACGTAGTGGTGGGCGGGCACGCGGGTGATGCCGCGGCCGAACAGCGGCATGTAGCTGGACAGGCTCAGCGCCAGATCGATGTCGGTACCGCCACGGGCGATACCCCAGGCGCGGTGGATGCGCGGCGCAGCATCGCCACCAACCTCGGCGTGGGCGATATCGGTGGTACCGCCGCCGATGTCAACGATCACCGCCTGGTGCCGCTCGCGGCTTTCGGCGTGGTAATGCATGGCCGCCGCGGCCGGTTCCTCGAGGAAATCGATCTGGTCGAAACCGGCCTGGGTGGCGGCTTCGCGCAGGATGTCCAGTGCCTGATCGTTGCCGGCCGCGCCGATCGAGCTGCGGAACTGCACCGGGCGGCCGAGCAGGGCGGCACGCAGCGGCTGGCCAAGCTGGGCGCTGGCGGTCAGGCGGATGTGCTCGAGGATGTGCGCGGCGATGCCGGTGATGGTCTGCTTCGCGCGCGGGTGCAGGTTGTAGCCCAGCATCGACTTCGGGCTCTGCACCAGGTTGCCTTCGTGTTCCTCGAAATAGGCTTCCAGCGCGTCGTCGCCGTAGACCGCGTTCTGCAGCAGGTCGCTGGCGCTGCGCTCCTTGCCGGCGCGGGCTTCCATCCATTCCCGGCGCAGTGCGCGCAGGGCTTCGCGGCGCAGCGCCTGCGGCGTGCGTTCCTGGCCGGCGGCGCGGGCCGCGCGCGCGGCGCTGTCGATCATCTGCTGCAGCTCGTGTTCCTGGCCGGCGTCGAGCTGGAAGTCGTCCGGGTCGGGCACCACGCCAGGGAAGTACACGCTGGTACGGAACTGCTCGGCGTCGCCGAAGCGGATCGGCAGCAGTTTCCCCTCATGCACGATGGCGGCGGCGGAGTTGCTGGTACCGAAGTCGATGCCGAGGCGCATGGGGAGTTCCGGGGGCGATCAGGGGCCGCGCACTCTGCTGCAGTTCGTCGCCGACTGCAAGTTCCTGCGGCCTTCTGTTCTGGATGGGGGTTCCGGATCGGGTCATGCGAGCCGCCGGGCGCCGGCCGGAAAAGGGCAGCGAGCCAGGCGGTTACAATGGCGGCTGTTGATTCACTTTGAGGTACTTGCTGATGTCTTCTGCCCCCGCCTGCCCGCAGTGCACCCTGGAAAACACCTACGCCGATGGTGCGCTGTGGATCTGCGCCGACTGCGGTTTCGAATGGACCGCCGAGGAAAGCGCCGGTTCCACCCTGGTCGTGCGTGACAGCAACGGCAACACCCTGCAGGCCGGCGACACCGTCACCGTGATCAAGGACCTGAAGGTCAAGGGCTCCTCGATCCCGCTCAAGCAGGGCACCGTGATCCGCAACATCCGCCTGGTCGAGGATGACGCCGAGCACATCGAAGGCAACTCGGACAAGATCAAGGGCCTGGTCCTGAAGACCTGCTTCCTCAAGAAGGCCTGATCACCTTCAGCGCTTGGCCTGCTGCTGCGCGCGCCAGCGGGCCAGGCTGTCCAGTTTGGCCTGGTAGCGCGCCTGCTCCGGCGCGCCCCCCAGTTCCTGCGCACGCAGCAGTTCGCGATCGGCGCGCTTGAGCTGGCCAGCCAGGAAATAGACGCGTGCCAGCCCGAAGTGGAACTGATGCGCGGTGTCATACAGGCGCACGGCCTGCCGGTAATAGCGGATCGCCTGGTCCAGCTGGCCGGCACGTTCGGCCTTGGCGCCGAACATGTACTGCGCGAACGGGTCTTCGCGCTGCACCGACTTCAACCGGCGCTCAAGTGACTGTGCCTGCGCGGTCAAGCCCAGGCTGCGGAACAGTGCGGAGGCATTGGTCAGTGCGGCATCCTGGCGGCCCTCCAGCTGCAGCGATCGGTCCAGCGCCTGCCGCGCCGCCTCGTTGTTGCCTTCGCGGTGGTCGAGCACGCCAAGGTTGTTCCACACCGGAGCGAACCCGCTGTCCTGAGCCAGGGACGCGTCGAAGAATGCACGCGCGCCGACGAAATCACCGTCGGCGAGGCGCTCCGCACCCCGGTTGTTGTAGAAGTGCGCCAACGCCCGCGCACGGCTGACGGGAACCGGGCCGCGGCGGTCATAGAGCACATTGCGGTCCAGATCGACGGTACCGAAACGCCCACCGACGTCGACACCGGCGTTGACGTGGCCGACGCTGTAGACCACGCCCGCGTCCTGGTCCTGGTACCAGGACACCACCTGCCCGACTTCCTGCACGCGGGCCTGGATGCCAGCCTCCCGCGCAAGCGTCACGAACAGCAGGGTGAAGGCCAGGCAGTTGGCGCGGCGGTGCTGCCAGATATCGCTGACGGTGTAGGTCGCATTGGCGTCGTACTGCAGGTCCAGCCCGTGCTGGTCGAAGATCATCTCCACGAGCGCCTGCAGCCGCTGGTCGCGGGAGTAGCTGCGCTGGATCACCTGCTTCTGGAGCATCGCGCGCAGGTCCGCGGGAATGGCGAACACTTCTTCCGGGGTCGGCACACGTGCGGCCGACACGGTGATGGTCGGGGTCGTCACCACATCGGCGGGCGGTGCCTGGCCTGCGCCGAAGGCAGGAGCACAGAAGGCCAGCAGCGAAAGAGTGAGGCAATGGGCGGCAGAACGGTACATGACGGTTCCCGGCAGCGGCGGGCGCTCCCGCCTGTGGCGAGTGTATGCCCATGGATGTCCGGCTGCAGCGACCGTTGGTCGGCGCCGCGTTCATCCACAACCGGTGTGGACCAGCGCTCGACAAAGCTGTGGACAACTGGCTCCGGGCCCCGCCCGGCAAGCGTTGTGAGTGCGTGGTGAAAAAACCGCCAGCTTGCCCGGCGCCGGCGCAGGCGGGATGATCCGGTCATGGACTTCTCACCGCTGACGCTTGCCCCGGCGCAGTGGCAGGCGCTGCAGGACAGCTATGCAACGCCGCCACGGGCCTACCACCACTTCGGCCATGTGCGCGCGGTGCTGCAGCACTGCCAGGAGGTCGCCGACGGCCCCGGCTGGAAGCAGCCGGCCGAGATCTATCTGGCCGTGCTCTATCACGATGCGATCTACCAGGCGGGGCGCAAGGACAACGAGGCGCGTTCGGCGCAGCTGGCTCTGCAGGCGATCGCACAGGCGCCAGAGCTTGCCACTGTCGACGCCGCTCGCGTGGAGCAATTGATCCTGCTGACCGCCCGCCACGGCGCGCTTGGTCCGGAGGATGTGGATGCCGAGGCGGCGCTGTTCCTGGACTGCGACATGGCGATCCTGGCCGCGCCGGAACCGGTGTTCGCTGCCTATGACCGTGGCGTGGCCGAAGAATACAAAGGGGTGGTGCCGGGCTTCCTGTACCGTGCCGGCCGTCGCCGCTTCCTGCAGGGCCTGCTGCGCGCTCCGCGGATCTTCCTCAGCGAGTTCTTCCACCAGCGCCTGGACGCGGCCGCCCGTGACAACCTGCGACGTCAGCTGGGCGTTTGAGCCGGCCCGGTACACTGGTGACCTGTTTCCAATGATTGCCGTTTCCGACCGTGTCCGTCCCTGATCCCGATCCCCGCCCGCTGCCACCGGAAGAACCCGGCCCCAACGAGTGCTGCGGCAGTGGTTGCCCACTGTGTGTGCTGGACCTGTATTCCGATGAGCTGCAGCGCTACCGCAAGGCGCTGGCCGAGTGGAAGACGCGGCATCCAGAGGCCGCACCATGAGTCGTGCACGCCCGGCGGCGGTGCTGGCGCTGGTGGCACTGGTGCTGTTCGTGGCCACCGCGCTGTGGACCCAGGTCGCGCGCAGTGATCTGGACTGGGTGCGGGCGACCTTGAGCCTGTACCTGCACGGGCCGTGGGGGCTGGCATTGCGCGCTGCCTACTGCCTGCTGGCGCTGGCCATTGCGGCGCTTGGCATTGCGCTGTATCGAGGCAGCATCGGCCCGCGGCGCAGTGCGGCCGCACCATTGCTGTTCACGGTTTCCGCGCTGGGCCTGGCGACGGTCGCCATCGGCGACAGCTGGCTGCCTGAAGCAACACCGCTGCTGGCGCCGTTCATCCATGGGCTGGCAGCCAACACGGCGTTCCTGTGTGCCAGCGTCGGCATGCTGCTGCAGGCCTGGTATCTGCGCCGCGAACCGGGTTGGCAGTCCGCTGCGGGCCTGCTCTGGGGCTGGGCATGGCTGGCCTTTGTGCTGCTGTGGCTGCATGTGCTGTGGCGTGGTGGACCACCGCGTGGGCTGGGACAGAAAGTGGTGATCGCGGTGATCGTTGGCTGGCTGCTGTATCTGGCGATGGCGCTGTACCGTCGCAGCCGTCGGGCCGCGGCCCACTGAATCCCCAACGGCCTGCGCCGGTACGTGCCGTGCACGCGGCGGCGGCGTATCGTGTGCGCATTCCATCGGGGATGAGATATGAAGCGTGCAGGGCTGGGCAGGGCAATGGGGGTGGTACTGGCGCTGGCCGCGCTGCCGGCAACGGCGGCCGTGACCCCGCAGCAGTTCAGCCATGGGCGGTTCGAGCAGATTCCGGTGCACATGCCATCCGGCACGCCGCAACGGGTGGTGATCTGGTTCCACGAACCCACGGCCGGTGGTGACACCAGCCGTCTGCCGATCGAGGCCCTGCGTGCCGATGGCGCGCTGGTCGCGGCAGTGGACATTGCGCACCTGCGCGGTGTGCTCAAGCGCGAGGGGGACCCGACCTGTTCGTTCGGTTCCGGTGACGTCGAGAATTTCTCACGTTGGCTGCAGGCCTCGCTGCATCTGCCCGGCTACCACCTGCCGCTGGTCGGCGGTGATGGCGAAGGTGCCGAGATGGCCTATTCGCTGGCAGCGCAGGCCGATACCCAGGTGTTCGCCGGTGTACTGACCACCGGCTTCTGCCCGGACCACAACCACCAGCGCATGGTCTGCGGCGATGGTGTGAAGCACGACAGGCTGCAGCCGGCCGAACTGAATTTTCCGTGGTTGAGCGCGGCCGGTGACCGCGGCTGCAAGGTCGGCCAGGCCAGCGCGTTCGTGCAGCAGGTCGCGATGGCACGCGAGTTCAAGCGCACCGCGCGCGGTGATGCGTCACCGGGCCTGGTGGCTGCGGCACGGGTGATCGGCGCGCAGGCCGGCGTCAGCCTGGCACCGCCGCCTGCTGCACTGAAGGGCCTGCCCGTGGTGGAAATGCCGGCGACCGGCAGCGGCGATACGCTGGCGGTGTTCGTCTCCGGTGACGGTGGCTGGGCTGGCCTGGACAAGAACGTGGCGTCGTCACTCAACGAGCATGGCGTGGCGGTCGTCGGCATCGATTCGCTGCGCTACTTCTGGAGCGAGCGCACACCGAAGGGCTTTGCGGGCGACCTGCAGAAGATCATCGACCACTACCGCCAGCAATGGCACCGCGACAAGGTGATGTTGATCGGTTTCTCGCAGGGCGCCGACGTGCTGCCGGCCACCATCAACCAGCTCGACGCTGGCACCCGTGAGGCGCTGGAGCGCATCGTGCTGCTGTCGGTGGGCAGGAAGGCCGACTTCGAATTCCATGTCAGCAACTGGCTGGGCGGTGGCGGCGACGGCCTGCCGATCGCACCGGAAGTGGCCAGGCTGCCGGCGGAAAAAACGCTGTGCGTGTACGGCGACAAGGATGAGGACGCGCTGTGCCCGGATCTGCCGGCCAATGACGGCGTGAGGAAGGTGAAGCTGCCGGGCGATCACCATTTCGGTGGCGATTACGACCGCCTCGCCGAAGTGATCCTGAAGGGCGGGGTGTAGCGTTTGGTAGACGCCGATCTTGGTCGGCGCCGGGGCTGAAGGCACCGCGGGATGAGCGTGTCGACCAAGGTCGACACCTACCAGGCGCATGTAGCGTCGAGCCACGCTCGACGGCTGTTGGTAGACGCCGACCTTGGTCGGCGCTGGGGCTGAAGGCGCCGCGGGATGAGCGTGTCGACCAAGGTCGACACCTACCAGGCGCATGTAGCGTCGAGCCACGCTCGACGGCTGTTGGTAGACGCTGACCTTGGCCGGCGCCGGGGCTGAAGGCGCCGCGGGATGAGCGTGTCGACCAAGGTCGACACCTACCGGGTGGCATGTAGCGTCGAGCCACGCTCGACAGCTGTTGGTAGACGCCGACCTTGGTCGGCGCTGGGGCTGAAGGCGCCGCGGGATGAGCGTGTCGACCAAGGTCGACACCAACCGGGTGGCAGGTAGCGCCGGGCCATGCTCGACGGCTGTTGGTAGACGCCGACCTTGGTCGGCGCTGGGGCTGAAGGCGCCGCGGGATGAGCGTGTCGACCAAGGTCGACACCTACCCGGCGCATGTAGCGTCGAGCCACGCTCGACGGCTGTTGGTAGACGCCGACCTTGGTCGGCGCTGGGGCTGAAGGCGCCGCGGGATGAGCGTGTCGACCAAGGTCGACACCTACCCGGCGCATGTAGCGTCGAGCCACGCTCGACGGCTGTTGGTAGACGCCGACCTTGGTCGGCGCCGGGGCTGAAGGCACCGCGGGATGAGCGTGTCGACCAAGGTCGACACCTACCAGGCGCATGTAGCGTCGAGCCACGCTCGACGGCTGTTGGTAGACGCCGACCTTGGCCGGCGCCGGGGCTGAAGGCACCGCGGGATGAGCGTGTCGACCAAGGTCGACACTTACTAGGCGCATGTAGCGTCGAGCCACGCTCGACGGCTGTTGGTAGACGTCGACCTTGGTCGGCGCCGGGGCTGAAGGTGCCGTGGAATGAGCGTGTCGACTAAGGTCGACACCTACCGGGTGGCAGGTAGCGCCGGGCCATGCCCGGCGGATCGCGGCTTCAATTCCGCCGCGGATCCAGCGAGATCAGGCGCGTGGCATCCAGCAGCGCGGCCGGCAGATGCATGCCGCCGGGCGCGGCGAGATAGCGCGGCCGCCACTGCGGATCGAACTTCGATTTGAAGCGGCGCAGGCCACTGAATCCGTAGAAGCGTTCGCCGTGCCGCGCCAGCAGGCCGGCCAGTCGGTTCCAGCGACCGGCCAGCCGATGCTGTGCCAGCCCGGACAACGGTGCCATGCCCAGCGAGAAACGCGCATAGCCCTGCGCGCGGCCCCACAGGAACAGTTCGATGAAGAGGAAGTCCATCGTGCCCTTCGGTGCTTCGTTGACGTGGCGCATCAGGTCGACCGACAGCTCGGCGCCGGCCGGTGCCTGCCACAGGTTGGCGAACGCCACGATCTGGCCCTCGGCCTCTACCAGCGCCACCGGGAAGCGCACCAGGTAATCCGGGTCGTAGCTGCCCAGCGAGAAGCCCTTCTCATCGCCGGCCTTGTCTTCCAGCCATGCATTGGAAATTGCGTGCAGGCGCGGCAGCAGGCTGGGAATTTCCTCCACCGGTGCCACGCGGAAGGTCAGGCCACCGCGCTTGCCCCGGTTCCAGGCCTGGCGCAGATCGGCGCGTTCGCGGCCTTCCAGGCCGAAGTCGTGCAGCGGCACCATCGCTTCCTCGCCCAGCTTGACCAGGCCCAGGCCCAGGTCGAGGTAGGTCTGCCAGTAGGTCTCGCCCACCTGGTAGAACACCGGGCGCAGGCCCAGCCGGTCGGCTTCCTCGCGGAAGCGCCAGATCAACGCACGCGCCACGTCAGGCGGGCCGACCGGATCGCCCATCGCGATCAGCGAACCGCCGTAGCGCTGCATCATCACGAAGCCCTGTTTCGCGTCATCGCGCAGCACCGCCTTGTCGGCGGTCAGTACCAGGCAGGCCTGGGTATCGGTGGCACCGGCCAGTACCGGCGCCAGTGATTGCAGCGTGGCCTCGTCGGCGGCTGGCAGCGGGCTGCGCGTGCTGTGCAGCAGCCGCGCCAGGCCGAACATCACCAGCGCGATGGCCACCACCAGCAACGCACGCAGTGCGCGCGGTGCATTGCCCGACACCGCGAACTGCCACCACAGCTCGTTCTGGTATTCGACATGACTGTAGGTGAAGAACAGCAGCCAGGTGACCGCCACCAGCACCAGGCCGAGATTGCGCAGCCACGGCCACGACCAGGCTTCGTCCAGCAGGGCACCCTGGCGGTAGAACTCGCGGCGTGCGGCCCACAGTGCCATCGCCACCAGCACTGCCGAGACCGCGATCAACAGCTGGCCACCACGCAGCCACAGCGGCAGCGGGGTGATCACGCACACTGCCATCGCCAGCATCCACGCCGCATGGCTGCGCCGGGCCAGGCCCTGGCCGATCAGCAGCAGTGCAACGCCGCTGAGGCTGCCGATCAGATGGGATGTTTCCAGGATCGGCAGCGAGGCATTGACCAGGTGACGGCGCGGCGTCGGCAGCGTGCCGTCGATGACCAGCGCGGCGCCGATGCTGAACACCGCCAGCGCGATGATCTGCGGCAGCCACGGGCGCAGCGCGTTCCAGCCGGCGCGGGTTGCGCCGGCACTGGCCTGCAGCGGCTGACGCAGTGCCGGCGCGAGCGCGAGGAGCGTGGCCAGCACCAGCGGCAGTACGTAGTAGGTGACGCGGTAGATCAGTGCAGCCGCCAGCACCGCAGCCGGTGCCACCTGTGGCAACAGCTTCAACAGGCTCCATTCGAATACGCCCAGGCCCGCGGGAACCGTCGAGACCAAGCCGGCCAGCACTGCCACCAGGTACAGGCCGACGAAGCCCGGCAGGCCGGTCGGCGTGGAGTCCGGCAGCAGCACGTAGAACGCGGCACTGGCCAGCACCAGTTCGATCACGCTGAGCACGGTGACACCGATCATGGTGCGGCGGTCGGGCAGCCACAACGCATGACCGAATACGCTGAACTGCCGTCCATCGCGGCCGACCAGCAGCACCGTGGCGAGGTAGGCGAGCAACGCGACGATGCCGACGATACGTACCGCATTGGGATCCAGCGGCAGCGCCAAGGCTGCGGCAGCCGGTTCCATGCACAGCGCCACACTGATCAGCAGCCATGCACCGAACACGAAGCCGAGCGTGCTCATCAGCACCACCTGGCCGATCTGCGCCAGGTCCAGGCCGGCGCTGCGGTAGCCACGCAGGCGCACCGCGCCGCCGGTCAACGCGGCAAAACCCACGGTCTGGCCCAGCGTGTGCGCAAGGAAGGCGGTGATGCCGACGCGCGCGGGGTGCACGCGGATGCCGCTGCGACGCAGGCCGATGGCATCGAAACCGATCAGGCAGGCGTAACTGGCCAGGCCGAGTACCACGGTGAGCGCGATCTGCGTGCCGCTGAGCTGCCGGAACGCCTGGCGGATGGCGCGATAGCCGTGCTCGTCGAACTCGTTGGCCAGGCCGTGCAGGGCCAGGGCGAGGATCAGCAGGGGGATGACGATGGTGGCAACCCGCTTCCAGGTTGGCGTGGAAGAGGCAGTGGTGGAATCGACGGGGGCGGTCATCGGCGCAAGGGTGCGGCAGGAGGGGCGAGGGCGGTGTCAACGCGGGCGTGGCGCATCGTGCGCCTGTCATCGTCATTTGACCAGTGGGACCGTCCGAGTCCGGTAGTGACGTGTCGCGGAGGATGCCCGTGCACCCACCGTCGACCGGTTTGGAGGACAATGCAGGCCTGATCAACCGCAGGAGCCACGCCCATGATGGAGCGTTACGACGTCGGACCGCGCATGTCCGAAATGACCGTATACAACAAGGTCGCCTATCTCTCCGGCCAGATTCCGGAAGACACCAGCCAGGACATCACCGGCCAGACCCGGCAGGTGCTGGCAGAAATCGACAAGCTGCTGGCGTTGGTCGCCAGTGACCGCCAGCACGTGCTGCGCGCCGAGGTGTTCCTGGCCGACATGGCTGACTTCGACGGCATGAACAAGGCGTGGGATGAGTGGGTGGTCGAGGGTGCGACCCCGGCGCGTGCCACGGTCGAGGCCAAGCTGGCCCACGCTGACTGGAAGGTCGAGATCGTAGTGACGGCGGCGGTACCGTAACGGCAGGCAAGGTCAGGTCCCACCAGCGGAGGGTAGAGTCGACGGTTAGTCGACTATCGCGCGCAGCGCGGGGTTTTGCGCCGCCGGAACGAAGAGCAGTCGACAAACAGTCGACTCTACCCCGCCGCTCCACTGCCGGTTGGTGGCTATGTTGGCACCAGCTCGATGCAGTCCACCGGGCACGGTGGAATGCACAGCTCGCAACCGGTGCACAGATCGGCAATGACCGTGTGCATGTACTTGGCGCCACCGACGATGGCATCCACCGGGCAGGCCTGGATGCACTTGGTGCAGCCGATGCAGTCGGCTTCCACGATCAATGCCACCTGCGGCGCCTTGTGCTCGCCGCGCGAACGATCAAACGGAATGGCGGGTACGTCCAGTACCTGCGCCAGTGCGCGCGCGCCAGCGTCGCCGCCCGGCGGGCAGCGGTCCACGCCTGCCTCGCCGCGCGCCATGGCCTGCGCGTACGGGCGGCAGCCGTCGTAGCCGCATTGCCCGCATTGGGTCTGCGGCAGCAGGCGGTCGAGGCGTTCGGTCAGGGGAGGAATCAGGCTCATGCGTGGCGAAGGCTGCGCGTTGGGGTTACTTCAAGGGTTTGCCACGGAACCAGCGCTCGTGGGCCAGCGCCAGCATCGGCTTGTCCTCGGAACTGTCACCGTAGGCATGGATGCGCACGTAGCGTGACAGATCGAACTGGCGGCGGATGTGCTCGACCTTGCGCGGGCCGCAGTCGCCACCGGCATAGCGACCTGTGAGACGGCCGTCCTGGCTCTCCAGCCGGTTGCAGATCAACTGCAGGTCCAGCTGTTCGCACCACGGCCGCAGGTACAGGTCCAGCGAGCCGGACACGATCACCACGGTGTGCTGCTGTTCCTTGTGCCAGCGGATCTGCTCCAGCATTTCCGGGCGCACCACGTCGGGCAGGAACTCACGCGAGAAGCCGGCTGCCAGCGTGGCGATGTCATCGCTGTGGCGGTCGCTGAAGGTCAAACGGGTGACGCGCGCGCGGATGCGCTCGGCCGAGATCAGCTTCAGCTTGTACGCGGCCAGCCACGGGCCGACCTTCCACCACGCCTGTGCCAGCTGTTCGGCCGTGGCCACGCGGCGCAGGAAACGGCCATAGGTATCGCAGGTGGTCACGGTGTGGTCGAAGTCGAACAGCGCCAGTTCCATTCCGTTGCCTCCCATCGCGTTGCCTCCGGTGACCGGTGCTGCCGGCGGGCGTGGCCGCAACCACGCCCGCTGCGGGCATCAGCGGACCGGCATGCCCGGCTGCGCGCCGCTGTCGGCGTCCAGCAGCGCCAGCGCGCCGCCGTCGAAACCGGCCGACAGGATCATGCCTTCGCTCAGGCCGAAGCGCATCTTGCGCGGGGCCAGGTTGGCGATGAACACCACACTGCGGCCGACCAGCTTCTCCGGCTCGCCGTAGCTGGCGCGGATGCCGGAGAAGATCTGGCGCTTGCCCAGCTCGCCGGCGTCCAGTTCGAAGCGCAGCAGCTTGTCAGAACCTTCCACGAACTCGCAGACCAGCACCTTGCCGATGCGCAGGTCGAGCTTGGCGAAATCGTCGATGCCGATGTAGGCCGGAGCATCGGCACCCTTGGCTTCGTCCTTGGCCGGTGCCGGTGCCGGTGCGGCCGGCTTGGCGGCGTCGGTCTTGGCGGCGGGGGCGGCAGCGGCGGCCGGCTGCAGGGTGTCCTTGGAGGCGTCGATCATGGCGTCAATCTTCTTCGGGTCGATACGGGTGAACAGCGGGGTGTAATCGGTGATGCGATGGCTCAGCAGCGGCTGCGCCAGTTCGGTCCAGTCGTTCACCGGTGCGGCCAGGAAGGCTTCGGCCTGTGCGGCGGTGGCCGGCAGCACCGGCTTCAGTGCGGTGACCAGCACGCGGAACAGGTTCAGGCCCTGGCTGCACACCGCCTGCAGCTGCGCGTCGGCGCCTTCCTGCTTGGCGATCACCCACGGCTTGACGTCGTCGATGTAGCGGTTGGCTTCGTCGGCCAGGGTCATGGTCAGGCGGATCGCCGCGGCCGGATCGTTGCGCTCGTAGGCTTCACGGATCGGCGCCAAGCCGTCGACGAAGCGCTGGTACTGCGCCGCATCGGGCAGCTGTGCGGCCAGCTGGCCGTCGAAACGCTTGCTGATGAAGCCGGCACAGCGGCTGGCCAGGTTGACGAACTTGCCGACCAGGTCGGCGTTGACGCGGGCGATGAAGTCACCCAGGTTCAGGTCGAGATCGTCGACGCCACCGCCGGACTTGGCCGCGAAGTAATAACGCAGCGCTTCCGGTTCCAGGCCGGCATCGAGGAACGTACGCGCCATCACGAAGGTGCCGCGCGATTTGCTCATCTTGGCGCCGTCTACGGTCAGGTAGCCGTTGACGTGCAGGCGGGTTGGCGCGCGGTGGCCGGTGCCATGCAGCACCGCCGGCCAGAACAGGCCGTGGAAGTTGACGATGTCCTTGCCGATGAAGTGGTGCAGCTCGGTGGCGGTGCCGGCGCGCAGATGCGCTTCGAAGTCTTCGCCGAGCTTGCCGCACAGGGTCTGGAAGCTGGACAGGTAGCCGATCGGCGCATCCAGCCAGACGTAGAAGTACTTGCCCGGCTGGCCCGGAATCTGGAAACCGAAGTACGGTGCGTCGCGCGAGATGTCCCACGCGCGCAGGCCACCTTCGGCATTGAGCCACTCACCCAGCTTGGCCTTCACGCCCGGCAGGGCGACATCGCCGGCCAGCCATTCGCGCAGGAATGCATCGAAGTGGCCCACCTCGAAGAAGAAGTGCTCCGAATCGCGCATTTCCGGCGTGGCACCGGAGATGACCGAACGCGGCTCCTTCAGGTCGGTCGGCGCATAGGTGGCGCCGCAGACTTCGCAGTTGTCGCCGTACTGGTCGGGGCTGCCGCAGTTCGGGCAGATGCCCTTGACGTAGCGGTCGGGCAGGAACATGCCCTTGGCCGGGTCGTAGAACTGCGCCACCGAGCGGCGGCTGATGTGGCCGGCCGCTTCCAGCTTCAGGTAGAACTGCTCGGTCAGCGCCTTGTTGGCCGCCGAATTGGTCGAGTCGTAGTGATCGAAGGCCACGCCGAAGGCGGCGAAGTCACGTTCGTGACTGGCCTGGATGTTGGCGATGAAGGTTTCCGGGGTGACCCCGGCCTTCTCCGCGGCCAGCATGATCGGCGTGCCGTGGGTGTCGTCGGCGCAGACGAACCAGGCCTTGCCGCCACTCATTCGCCGCGCACGCACCCAGATGTCGGCCTGGATGTAGCCGACCAGGTGGCCCAGATGCAGCGGGCCGTTGGCGTAGGGCAGGGCGGTGGTGACGAGCGCGGTACGGGTCATGGTCGCGGGGTGAAGCCGAGGGGAACCGCAGAGTATCGCATGCCCGCAACGACGTGACCCGGCCGAAGCCGGGTCACGGGGATGAAGCGGGGCCTGGGGGCTTATTCGCGCTGCCAGGTCTGCGCGCGGCAGATGAAGGCAATGCAGCCGGACACGTCCAGCTTGGTGCCGCCGGGCTGCAGTTCCATCTTCGACTTGTAGGTCTTGCCGTTGGCCGGGTCGAGAATGGTGCCGCCGGACCACTTGTTGGCGCCGTCGGCCTTCAGGTTCCAGAGAATGGTCATGCCCTTCACCGGCTTGTTCTTGTTGGCGCCTTCACAGCCGTCGCAGACCGGGTTCGGGCCCTTGTCCGAGTGCAGGATGTCGACCACCTTGCCGGTCAGCGTGCCGTTGGCGGCCTGGCTGATCTCGACGATCGACTTCACCTTGCCGGTTTTGTCGTCGATGGTCTTCCAGCGGCCGGCGGCGCCGTCGGCGGCCTGTGCCGACAGGGCGGCCAGGCACAGCGGCAGTGCCAGCAGCAGGGTCTTGAAGGTCTTGCGCATGGTCCCCTCCCAGGGTTCATTCCGGCACGCTGCCGGCATGGGTCGACTGTATACCCATTCGGCGGGGTATGGGGAAGGGGGGCTTTGCAGGGCTGCGCCCTGCACCCGCGGTAGTGCCGGCCGCTGGCCGGCAACCTCAACGGCAACGGCAACGGCAACGGCAAAACCGCCCCGCCTCCGACAGATTTCTGCGGCTGTTGGTAGGTGTCGACCTTGGTCGACACGGTAGATCCACGCCATGCGTGGATGAATCTCGATTGAAGAACGCTCAACCGACTTCGTACAGCTCCAGCGGCAGGTCGTCGGGGTCGGCGAAGAAGGTGAAGCGGCGGCCGGTGTATTCGTCCACGCGGATCGGTTCGCATACCACGCCATGCGCGGCCAGACGCTGGATGAAGGGTTCCAGCCGGACGACGCGGAACGCGAGGTGGCGCAGGCCCTGGGCTTCCGGGCGGCTGGGACGGGGCGGCGGCGAGGGGAAGGAGAACAGTTCCAGCTGGCCACCGTCGGGCAGGGCCAGGTCCAGCTTCCAGGAGTCGCGCGCGCTGCGGTGGTTCTCGGCCAGCACGCGCAGGCCGAGGATGCGCACGTAGAAGTCCTTCGAGCGTGCGTAGTCGCTGCAGATCAGTGCGGCGTGGTGGATGCCCAGTAGGGCGTCGGCATCGCGGGTCATTGCAGGGTGTCCAGCCAGCGCTGGGCGATCTTCAGCGCCAGCGGATAGGGTTCGGGGTCGTTGCGGTTGGTCAGCACGATCACGGTCAGGTGCTTCTCCGGGTGGCGCACGATCACGTTGCGGAAACCGATGCTCTCGCCGCTGTGCCATTGCACCGGCCCGTTCAGGCGCCAGCCGAAGCCGTAGTGCGGCACGTCGGCTTCAGGCGTCGACGTGGCCGGGCTGAACATCGCGCGGCGCGAGGCCTTCGACAGCAGGCGGTCGTCATACAGCGCGGCATCCCAGCGGGCGAGGTCGTCCAGCGAGGAATAGATGCCGCCATCGCCGAGCACGGCGCTGGTGGTGCTCTGGTCGGTGCGTTGCCAGCGACCGTCGATCCAGCTGTAGCCATAGGCACGTGCTGGCACCGTATCGACACCGTCCTGGTGGGCCACGGTGTGGGCCATGCCCAGCGGCGCGAAGACGCGCTGCTGCAGGAAGGCGGCGAAATCCTGGCCGGAGGCGCGGCCGACGATCATTGCCAGCAGTGCATAGCCGCTGTTGCTGTAGCGGTACTGCGTGCCCGGTGCGAAGTTCAGCCGGTCCTGGCGCGACAGCAGGGCCAGCACATCGGCATCGTGTACCTGCCGTGTGTCCGCCGGGTCCATCAAGTCTTCGTAGTCGAGCAGGCCGCTGGTGTGCGAGAGCAGCTGGCGGATCGTGATGGTCGCTGCAGCCGGCGGCAACTCGGGCAGCCACTGCCGGGCCGGCTGGTCGAGCCCAAGCCGGCCATCCTCCACCAGCAGCAGTACCGCCGCAGCGGTGAACTGCTTGCTGACCGAGGCCAGCCGGAAGTTG
The DNA here is from genome assembly GCF_056482505.1 of Stenotrophomonas sp. 71799_Sma. Classification (NCBI taxonomy): domain Bacteria; kingdom Pseudomonadati; phylum Pseudomonadota; class Gammaproteobacteria; order Lysobacterales; family Lysobacteraceae; genus Stenotrophomonas; species Stenotrophomonas sp. 71799_Sma. The sequence goes on along the minus strand of NZ_CM151202.1, from coordinate 3,489,701 downwards.
CTGGCCGGGGTGACTGCGGTGCCGTCCTCCACCACCGCCAGGCCGTAGCCGCGGCGGAATACCGGTTGCCCGTCGTGCAGTACCAGCACGGCGGCGCCGGGTACCTGGCCATCGTAGGCCTGCATCAGGCCGTCGATGCCCGCATCCGGTGGGGTCAGCACCGGTGCGGCGGAGGTGGCCAGCGGCAGCAGGCCCAGCACGGCGGCGAACAGAGCGACGGCAGGGCGCATGGCGGCTCCGGAGGGGTCAGGGTGAAGGCGCGGGCGTGGCGCTGGCCGGCTGCGCCATCCAGCGCTCCATCTTGCGGTCCAGCACGTCCAGCGGCATCGAGCCATCCTTCAGCAGTTCGGCGTGGAAGCGGCGCAGGTCGAAGGCGGCACCCTGGCGTGCCTTGGCCTTGTCGCGCAGGGCGACAATGGTGGTCAGGCCGGCCACGTTGGACAGCGCCTGGCCGGGCTGGGCCATGATCCGCTCGACTTCGGCGTTGGCGTCATCGCTGCTCATGTCCACGGTCTTCTGCAGGTAGGCCACGGCCTGCTGCTTGCTCCAGCCCTGGGCGTTCACGCCGGTGTCGGCCACCACGCGGGCAGCGCGCAGCAGGCGCGAATACAGGTAGCCGATGCGGTCGTAGGGATCGGTGTAGATGCCCAGGTTCTCACCCAGTGTTTCGGCATACAGGCCCCAGCCTTCGACGAAGGCGAGATCGCCACCCAGGCGGCGGAAGCGCGGCAGCTTGGCCAGCTCCTGCTGCAGGCCCAGTTGCACGTGGTGGCCGGGGATCGCTTCATGCAGGTACTGCACCGGCACGTTCCAGCGCTTGCGGCTGGGCAGGTCGCGGGTGTTCACGTACAGCACGCCCGGTTGCCCGGCCGCAGACGGCTGGTAGGCCGCTGCTGCGGCGGTCAGTGCACGCTCCGGTTCCACCGCGCGCACGTCCAGCGTTGACTTGGGCAGGGTATCGAGCACCTGCGGCAGGCGTGCGTTGACCTGCTGCTGCACCTGGCGATAGCGGTTGATCAACGCATTGGCGTCGCCGTACTGGAACTGGCGGTCGTTGCGCATGCTGCGCAGCAGCTTGGCCGGCGTGCCGCGCAGCTTGGCGTCCTTCATCACCGTGGCGATCTGCGCCTGCAGTTCCTGCACGCGCTGTTCGCCCAGCGCGTGCAGCTGCGCGGCGGTCTGGTCGCTGGCCGTGGTCTGCACGATCAGGTTGGCGTACCAGGCCTGGCCATCGGGCAGTGCGCCCAGGCCGCTGCTGGTGCGCGAGGCGGGCAGGTATTCGGTGGCGATGAAACCGCGCAGGGCGCGATAGGCCGGCATGATGCGCAGTTCGATCATGCGCTTGTATTCGGCGCTGATGCGGGCCTTGTCCTCGGCCGCGATGGTGTTCGGCATGGTGCGGATCGGCGACCAGAAGATGCTCTCTTCGGCGGTCGGCTTGATCACTGCATCCAGCTGCGGCAGCACTTTTTCCATCAGGTCGCGTGGCTGCACCACGCCGGCCTTCATGCCCTGGCGCATGTTGTCGATGGCCTGGTCGAACAGCTCGGGAATGCCGAGCGAACGGCGCGACCAGGTGTCGTAGTCCTGCACTGTGTTGAACGGCTGCGCGCCGGCACCTGCACCGAGGATCGCCATGATGCTGCCGACGTTGTAGTACTGGCTGATCGGCATCATCCAGCTCGGGTAGCGCTCGGCGGCCAGCGAAGCGCGCGCGTCGCGCACGAAGATCTCGTAGCTGAGCAGGTCCTGGCCCTGCAGGCCGTCGCTGCCGAGTTTCTCGACCTTGCCCAGCCACTCGGTGGTGAAGTCGTGCGATTGCTGGCGCCACGCGGCGGACAGGATGTTGGGCAGCTGGTCGTTGTAGCGGGCCTCGCCCTGGAAGGTTGCCTGCAGCGGATTCAACCGCATCGAGGCATCCCAGTATTCGTCATACAGGCGCTCCAGCTGCACCTGCTTGGGTACGGCGCGGGCCGGTGCGACCGGACGCGGCGTGGCGCGGCGCGCCGAACTGCCACGGGCCGGCGCGGTAGCGCGGGCAGGCCGGGCCTTGGGCTTGGCGGCCTGGCGGGTCTGCGCGGCGGCAGGGCGGCTGGCCTTCTTTTTCGCTGCTTCGGCCGACGGCACGGCGCTGAACAGGAACAACGCGGCGATGGCGGCGGCCAGGGCGCGGGTGGGATGCGGCATCAGGAGCTTCCGTGGAACACAGACCGTGGAGCTTGCACGATCCGGCCGCGTACGGCCAGCGTTAAGGCGCAGTCAGCTTTTTGCTGCTGGGGCTTCAGTCAGCCGCAGCGGCGGCGCGCAACGATGCGGCTCGCTCGGCACCCAGATAGCGGGTGATGGCACGCCGCATCAGGTACAGCAACGGAATCAGGGCGATCGCAAAGCCCATCTTGTAGATGTAGTTGACGCTGCTGACCGCCAGGAACAGCGAGGTCGGCCAGTGTTGCGGGCCCAGCACGAAGGCGATCCAGATCACCACGAAGCTGTCGACTACCTGCGAGACCGCCGTCGATCCGGTCGCGCGCAGCCACACGTGGCGTTCTCCGGTGGCCTGGCGGATGCGATGGAACACCGCCACGTCGATCAGCTGGCCGAGCAGGAAGGCCACCAGCGAGCCGGCGATGGTCCACATGCCCTGGCCGAACACCGCCGCGAACGCGGCCTGGTAGTCGGGCACGCCGTGGCCATCCATCGACGTGACCCACCAACTGGCCGGCGCCAGCGAAATAGCCGCGAAGGCGAACAGGAAGCCGTAGCCGATCAGCACCACCGCCAGCCACGAGATGAAGCGCACGCCGCGCTTGCCGAAGAACTCGTTGATGGTGTCGGTCATGATGAACACCACCGGCCACAACAGGGTGCCGGCGGTGAAGCTGAGCGAGCCGGTCTGGCCGAACAGGTTCCAGTTCAGCGGAGCGATGCCCAGGGTGTCTTCCAGCGCGAAGATCTTCACCCCGATCAGCTCGGCCAGCACCGCATTGCCGCAGAAGAACGCGGCCAGCACGATGAACAGCAGGACCGCGCGGTCCTGCAGCGGGCGCTCGATCGGCGCCGGGGTCATTCGGTGTGTTCGCCGGTGCGTTCGCCGGCACGGGTGAACGGCACGCTGGACGGCGCCACGGCACCGCCGGAAATGATGAAGCTCATGGCCTGGTCGACGGTCCAGTCGGTCGGCGTCAGCAGTTCCACCGGCACGATTTCCAGATAGCCCGAGGTCGGGTTCGGCGTGGTTGGCACATACACCGCGGCCAGCTCACGGTCGGTGCCGTGTTCCTTGATCACGCGGGTGACCAGGCCGACCGATTTCATGTCGCGGTGCGGGAAGTCGATCAGCACCACGCGCTGGGTGCTGCCCGGCTCGGTCTGCAGCATGTCCAGCAGCTTCTTGGCGCTGTCGTAGATGATGCTGGCCAGCGGAATGCGCTTGATGACCGCGCCCACCCAGCGCAGCAGGCGCTGGCCGAGCACGCGGCGGCTGGCCACGCCCACCGCCAGGATCACCAGCAGGGTGGCCAGCAGGGCGATGGTGTCCTGGATCCATTCGGCGCGGACCCAGCCGAGGTAGTGCGGGAAGCTTGTCGCGATCTGCTCGGACAGCGGTACCACCAAGGGGCTGGAAATGCCCGACAGCAGCACGAACACGAACTTGACCACGACCCAGGTCAGCCAGATCGGTAGCAGGGTCAGCAGGCCGGTCAGGAACAGGCGCTGCAGGGAGGGGCGGGGGACCAGGGCGGGGGCTTCGAGCGACATGCGCGCATTGTAGCGGTCACTGCCGGTCGATTACGCTGGGGAATCGACTGTGGCAACGGCACATGGAAGGGAAGCTGTGTTGAAGATTCTGCGCGGACTGGGCTGGACCCTGGCAGGCCTGCTGGTGCTGGCCATCGTGGTGTGGTGCGCTTCGCGCATGTGGCCGGTGCCCGAATCGCGGCTGCAGGCGCAGCAGCGACTGGAAGCACGCCTGCCGGCGACTGGCCACAATGGTTATGCCCTGTTGTGGACGCTGCCGTTCGACGATCTGGATGCCCGCCAGCGCGAGCAGGCGTTGGCCGAGGACGTGCGCCGTTGGGAGGCCGACCTGCGGGGCAGCAGCGGCGGCCAGACACACCTGGTGGCCAACCATGCTGAGCTGCGCTCGCGGCCCGGTGCCAGTTGCGGGCCGGCCGCCAGCGGCTGCCTCGCCCAGGTCCGCGCGGACCCGCAACGCTTCGTGGAGGCCCATGCTGGGCACCAGCAGTTGCATGCGCGGCTGGATCAGCTGGGCGAAGCGGACTACTTCATGTCGCCGTTCCCGCCGAAGGGCGAGGGCGTTCTGGTTCCGTTGCCGACCTATGGCGTGGTGATGGACGCCACCAGTGCACGCGCGCTGGCGTACGTGCAGGGCGATATCGACGGTGCCCTGCGAGGTGCCTGCCGTGGCTTGCAACTGGGCCGGCGGCTGTTGCCCGGCAGCAGCTATCTGGTCGAGAGCATCATCGGTGCCAGCCTGGTGCAGGCCAATGCCCAGCTGCTGGCCGACATGCTGGTCGAACTGCCGGCCGACCACCCCTTGCCGGCGGAGTGCGAACAGGCCATGCAGCCGCTGCGGGCCGAGGAACAGAGCCTGTGCCGTGCCATGCAGGGTGAGTACGCGATGAGCCGGGCGGCGATCGAGACATCGGCGCGGGAGTTCGGCGGCGTGCTGGTGCTGGATCGCAGCAGCACCCTGGCCCGCGCGGCCGGCAATCTCGGCTGGGCCTGTGGCGCGGCAGCCACGTCGGCGCTGGAAGCGGATCGCCCGTTGCCAGTGCCGGCGCCACCGCAGCATGACTTCGGCTGCCTGTCGAACGTCATGGGCTGCGTGCTGACCGATATCGCCGCGCCGATCTATCCTGCCTATTCGTCACGGCCACAGGATGCCGCGGCGATGGTGCGGCTGCTGGGGGCGCAGCGTTGGCTGCGGCAGCAGACGGATGATCCGGTGGACGCACTGCAGCGGCTGCCGGTGCAGTTCCGCTCGCCGGTGCGGGCGCCGCAGCTGTCGGCCGACGGCCGCCACCTGCAGGTGCCGCGTCGCTCTCCAGCGCGCAGCGCTGAAGAGAACCCGTGGCTGTCGGTGCCGTTGCAGAAGGAATCGGCTTCGACTGCTGCGGGACGCGACTGAAGCGCGCTCAGCGTGCGTGTGGCTTCAACCGCAGGTAGACCTGCTTGCGCACCTGGGCGACCACCTCGCCGCTTTCATCGACGACATCATTGCTGAACCATCTCAGCACTTTGTCACCAGCGGCGGCTTCGGCGCGCAGTTCGTCCAGCAGTGCGTCGTCGATGCGGAACGACGTACGCACGGTACCGCGGCCGGGCTTGAGGAAATCGATGGCGCCGGCACGGTCCCACACGTAGTAGTCGCGGCCGAGGATGTGCAGCAGGCCAAGCATCCAGAACGGATCGGTCATCGCAAACAGGCTGCCGCCGAAATGCGTGCCGACGTAGTTGCGGTTCCAGGGCCGCATGCGCAGTTCGACGTCGATCTGCCGGTAGTCCGGCGAGACCCGGGTGACGTGGATGCCGGTGAACAGGAACGGCGGCCAGAGATTGATACCGAAGCGGAACAGGCGGGCGTTCATGCGGGTCCGGGGGCGCAGGGCGAGGCGCCCAGTCTAACCATTCGCATGCGTATGTTGCACCCCGGGCGGCGAGGGTCACGCCTCGCCGTCGATGACATACCCGTCGCGGCCGTTGGCCTTGGCCTGGTACAACGCGGTGTCGGCGCCTTCGACGAAATGGTGTGGTTGCAGCGTGCCGTCGGGTACGCGGGTGAACACGCCGATGGTGAGGGTGACGCCTGCTTCGCTGCCGTCACCGGGCGCCGGCAGTGCGCGCACGCAGGCAATCAGGTCCTCGATGACCTGGCGCGCGCCCTCGGCCGGGGTATCGGGCAGCACCAGTGCGAACTCGTCGCCACCGTAGCGCGCGGCCATGTCGCGAGGGCGTCGCGCATGCGCACCGATCAGGCGTGCAACATCGCGCAGCACGCGGTCGCCGACCTGATGGCCGTGGCGGTCGTTGTGGCGCTTGAAATGGTCAACGTCGATCAGTGCGAGGCTCAAGGACTTGCCACTGCGTCGCGCGGCATCGCATTCCTGTTGCAGCGACTGCTCGAAACGCAGGCGATTGCCGAGACCGGTCAGCGCATCGCGGTTGGCCAGGCGGTGCCAGGCCGAGACGCGCCAGGTCGCCCAGGCCAGCAGCACCAGCAGGATGCCCAGCATTGCGCTGGCCGGTGCCCACCACAGGTCACCGGCGCGCAACAGCAACCAGCTCAGCAGCGGTGGAAGCGGCAGCGAGCACAGCGCCGAGAGCCAGGGCAGGCGCAGGCCGAGCAGGATCACGCACAGTGCCACCAGTACGCCACTGATGGCGTGCTGCCAGAGGCGGGGCAGCAGGTCGATCTGCTTGTGCTGCAGCAGCATCGAAGCGATGTTGGCCTGGTACTCACTGCCGCTCATCCAGAACTCGCGGGTGGTCGGGGTCAGCAGCCGCGGTGCGATGCCGCTGGCGGTCATGCCCACCACGATGCGGCGGCCGTGCAGCATCGCCATGTCCACGTGACCATCCAGCACATCGGCATAGGACACCTGCGGCAGGCGTTCGGGCGGTCCGGCATAACGCACCCGCACGTAGTCGTTGCGCCGCCATTGATAGGGCGAACCGATCTCCGGGTCGGGGTCGGGCAGGCCGTGCACCGCGCCCGCCGGCAGGTCGGCCAGCGCCAGGCCCAGTGCTGGCCAGTGGGCCTGGCCGATGCCGGCACGCAGGTACACGCCGCGCGCGACACCATCGCCATCCACTTCCACATCGGTGTGGCCGATAGCTGCGGCACTGGCCGCGATCTGCGGAATCGGCAGCATTTCCTCGGCCATGCGGTCGCCGGCGGCCGGTGCCGCGAGTACCGGCAGCACCACCCGGCCGTTGCGGCGTATCGCGGCGGCCAGTTCATCGTCCTGGCGGCTGTCGCGACGATCAGGTTCGGACAGCATCAGGTCCAGTGCGACGCGCTCGGCACCGGCATCGGTCAGCCGGTCGAGCAGGCGGGCATGGATCGAGCGGGGCCAGGGCCATTGGCCGATGCGCTGCAGGCTGCCCTCGTCGATGGCCACGATCAGCACGCTGGGGTCGGGGCGGTAGTCCCAGTTGCCGACCATGGCGTCGTAGGCCGCTTCGTCCTGTCGCCACAGCCACTGGCCCTGGCTGGCGATCACCGTCAGCACCCCGGCCAGCAGTGCCAGCAGGATCCGCTTCGGCCACGGCAGCGGCGAGCGCCTCATAACAACAGCAACAGCAGCAGGGCGCCACCACCGGCGCCGTAGCACAGGCGGCAGGGCAGCTTGATCTGCTGGGCCGGTGAGTACTCACCCGCATGACCATCGTCGTCGATGTACTGCACACGCACATGCAGGGTGCCGCTCCACGGCCGCTTGAAGCTGACCTGCGGCTCGCTCACGGTCTGGTCGACCAGGGGCGCCCTGAAGTCGCCACGACGGTCCACCTGCACCCGGTACTGCTGGCCTTCGCTGCCGGCCTGCCAGCGCAGGGTCAGTTCGCCATGCGCGGCCTCAGGCGGCTGCAGGGCAGGGTCCACCGGTTCATTGCTCAGTTGCAGGGGCAGGGCCTGGCCGTAGCGGCCCTGATGGCCGTTGCCGTCGCGCGACGCCACCCGCCAGAAGTACTCTCCGGGCGGCAGCGGCTGCGCCAGGCGCAGGTCGGTACCTGGGGTGCTCTGTTCCTGTAGTGGCTGCACGAAGCTCGGCTCGGTGGCGATCTGCAGCACGCTGCTGCGCGCGCCCGGCGCCTGGCTCCAACGGAAGCGCGGGCGGTCGCTGTTGACGGTCTGCCCATGCAGGGGGGCCACGGTGAGCGGCGGCGGGGGCTGGTCGCTGAGTTCGAAATCGGCGCTGGCGTCGAGGCCTTCCACGCCCTGTGCATCCACCGCGCGCAACAGGATGCGCAGCTGGCCGGGGGGCAGGTCACCGATCGCCAGCCGGGTGTCGGCGGTGGTGGCGGCAAACAGCAGGATTTCCGGCGTCGCTGCCTGTACCACTTCCACGCGGTAGCGCGCGGCGCCGTCGACGGGGTCCCAGGCAAGCAGGGTCGGCAGGGGCGCCAGGCGCACCTCGTCGCTACGCAGCTGCGGCGCTGGAAGAAGGGCGGAGACAGCGTCCGGTGCGGCATCGGCGCTGCTGCTGCGGCTGGCCTGTCCAGGCTGGACCAGGCGCTTGCCGTGGGTGTTGCCGACCTGCACCTTGCCCTGCAGTACTTCGGTGGCAGCCACCTGGCCGGTGTCACCGGCGCTGACCCGGAAGACGGTGCCGCGCACGCTGCTGGTCGCCGTAGGTGCATCGATGATGTAGCGCGAGGCCGGGCCACGGGCAGGTGTCACCCGATTGCTGGCGCGGCCCTGCTGCAGGCGCAGGCGGGTATCGACCATGCCGGTGTGGCCGTAGCGGCTGAGCTGGTCCAGGCGCAGCCGGGAGTACTCGCGCAGCTGCAGGCGCGAGGCGTCAGCGAATTCAAGCGTGACGCTGGAGTCGCCTTCGGTCTGCACGGTGTCACCGATGCGAAGTTGTTCCCCGGCGAGTATCGCGCGCGAGGCGCTGCCATCGGCGCCTGACAGTTCGACCTTGCCGCGCACCGACAGCACGCGGGCAGGTGCCGGTTCGATGCGCAGCCAGCTGATCGGGAAGCGCAGCAGCTGCCCCGGTGGCAGCTGGTAGGGGTTGTCGATGCGGTTGTGCTGTTGCAGCTGCTGCCAGCGCACCGAGGGCTTGAGGTACAGGCCTCCCAGATCCCACAGGGTATCGCCGGGACGGACCCGGTAGTTCCAGTCCTGGGCGGCGGCCATGGCCGGCAGGAAGAGAAGAGCGCAGAGCAGCGCGCCCTGGAAGCGCATGGCGAACGACAGCGAGCGAACGAAGGTCACAGTTTGCAATCCCGGCAATGCGGGGGCGCAGCTGCAAGACCCCATGGCCCCGACCTCATCCCCCCGAACGGATCGTGGCGACCGTACGGCCGCCATCCCGCGCATTATTGCCCGCGTTCAGTGCAGGGATTCTGAACGAAGTGGGTTCCCGTTCAGAACAGCAGGGAGGCCATCCGGCGGCGGTACTGGCCGACCAAGTCCTCGTCGGAGATCACATTGAAGGCGTCGATCAGGGCCTTGCGCGGCAGTCCGTCCTCGAACGTGCGGTCGATCCGCAGCATTTCCAGGAACTGGGCCAGCGCGGCTTCGTCGTGGCCACCGAGCAGCAGCTGTACGCCACGCAGGTGGCGTGCCTTGAGGTCCTTGCCATCGGCGGCGATGCGCGCGTCCAGCACTTCGGCGGCCGGGGCGTCCTTCAGGGCCGAGGCGAAGGACAGCCGGGCGCGTGCACGCACGGCACGGTCGTCGGTGGCCAGGTTGGCGGGCAGGCCATCGATCAGCAGACCGGCTTCATCCACGCCACCGATCTGCAGCAGGGCCAGCGCCAGGTCGAGTTTCAGCTCGTCCTTGTCCGGCTCGGCGGCGATCTGCGCGCGCAGCACGTCCACCTGCGCCTGCGGGTCCAGCGGCGCTTCGTCTTCGGCGACGGCGTCGCCGATGTCGGCCGGCACGATGCCGTGCTGGGCCAGGAATTCACGCAGCCGGCCTTCCGGGATGGCCCCCGGGAAGCCGTCCACCAGCTGGCCGCCCTTCACCAGGAACACGGTCGGCACCGAGCGGATCTGGAAGGCGGCGGCGATCTGCTGTTCCTTGTCGACGTCGACCTTGGCCAGTTCGAAGGCGCCGTTGTACTCGGCTGCCAGCTTTTCCAGCATCGGCCCGAGGGTCTTGCACGGCCCGCACCAGGTGGCCCAGAAGTCGACCAGCACCGGCGTCTGCAGCGACTTCTGCAGGACTTCGGCCTCGAAGGTCGCAGTGGTGGCGTCGAATACGTAGGTCGTCTCGGTCATGGGGGAAAGCATCGTTTGGCGTCTGGAGACTGATTCTATGGTGACGATCGATGCCGGTCTCAACCCGGGTTGTAGTAAATGCCTGACAATGCCGCCTTCCTGTCGCCGTCCTTTCCGGAGCCTGCATGTCGTCCCTGTCCCCGTTGCTGCGCCTGTCCGGTCTGGTCGCCGCACTGCTGTTCGTGCTGGCGGTGCTCGGTTTCGGCGCCGGCCTGGATGGCTACGCACAGGCTCGCCACCCGGTGGCGCTGCTGGGTGCACAGGGGGTGCCGCATGCGCTGGCCTTCAATCTGCTGGGCTTCGTGCTGCCGGGCCTGCTGGCGGTGGTTGTGGCCGAGTGCCTGCGCCGTGGGCTGCCGGCAACCGCCGGCTGGGCGCCCCGGGTGGGCAGCCAGATGCTGCTGCTGGCCGGGTTGGCGTTCGCCGCGATGGGACTGCTGCCGCTGGATGTGGATGACCTGCACGGGCCGGCCAGCCAGCTGCATGCCAGCGCCTGGATGATCTGGGTGCTGGGTTTCGTTGCCGGGACCCTGTTGCTGGGCACGTCGCAGTTGCGCCAGGCGCATGGCCGCGCGCTGGGCGCAGTGGCGCTCGCCTGTGGCGTACTGGCCGCGCTGGCGGCGTTTGCCCTGCAGGGCGTGTTGGCGGCACCGCTGGCACAACGGCTTGCGTTCGCCTGCTGGACGGCCTGGCTGGCCCTGGCCCTGCCGTTGTCGCGGCCGCGCTGAGACCAGCCTCGGGCGCTCGCGGAGCCGGCCTTCAGCGGGCGGGATTGGAGACGTTTGCCGCACTGCGGTACGCTGTACCGCTTTGCCGCCGCATCCGCGTGTTCCATGACCAGCGCTGAAACCAACGCCTACGACCCGCAGCAGGTTGAATCCGCCGCCCAGCAGTACTGGGACGCCACCCGTGCCTTCGAAGTCGACGAGACTTCGGACAAGCCGAAGTACTACTGCCTGTCGATGCTTCCGTACCCGTCCGGTGCGCTGCACATGGGCCACGTGCGCAATTACACGATCGGCGACGTGATCAGCCGCTACAAGCGCATGACCGGCCACAACGTGCTGCAGCCGATGGGCTGGGACGCGTTCGGCCTGCCGGCGGAAAACGCCGCGATCAAGAACAAGACCGCACCGGCGGCCTGGACCTACAAGAACATCGAGCACATGCGTGGCCAGTTCAAGGCCATGGGCTATGCCGTTGACTGGTCGCGCGAGTTCGCCACCTGCCGCCCGGACTACTACGTCCACGAGCAGCGCATGTTCACCCGCCTGATGCGCAAGGGCCTGGCCTACCGCCGCAATGCGGTGGTGAACTGGGACCCGGTCGACCAGACCGTGCTGGCCAACGAGCAGGTGATTGACGGCCGCGGCTGGCGCTCCGGCGCCCTGGTCGAGAAGCGCGAGATCCCGCAGTGGTTCCTGCGCATCACCGATTACGCCCAGGAACTGCTGGACGGCCTGGACGAGCTGGACGGCTGGCCGGATTCGGTCAAGACCATGCAGCGCAACTGGATCGGCCGCTCCGAGGGCCTGGAAATCCAGTTCGATGTACGTGACGTTGACGGCGGCGTGCTGGATCCGCTGCGCGTGTTCACCACCCGTCCGGATACCGTGATGGGCGTGACCTTCGTGTCGATCGCCGCCGAACATCCGCTGGCGCTGCATGCGGCGAAGAACAACCCGGAACTGGCCGCGATGCTGGCCGACCTGAAGCAGGGTGGCGTGTCCGAGGCGGAACTGGAAACCCAGGAAAAGCGCGGCATGGACACCGGCCTGCGTGCGCTGCATCCGGTCACCGGCGAGCCGGTGCCGGTGTGGGTCGCCAACTTCGTGCTGATGGGCTACGGCACCGGCGCGGTGATGGCTGTGCCGGGTCATGACCAGCGCGACAACGAAGTGGCCAACAAGTACGGCCTGCCGATCAAGCAGGTGATCGCGCTGAAGGATGCGCGCACCGAAGAAGAGCGCACCTGGGATGGCAGCCGCTGGCAGGACTGGTACAGCGACAAGAGCCGTGCCTTCGAGCTGGTCAACTCGGCCGAGTTCGATGGCCTGGATTTCCAGGGTGCCTTCGAAGCCCTGGCCGAACGATTCGAGCGCAAGGCCCAGGGCCAGCGCCGCGTCAACTACCGCCTGCGCGACTGGGGCGTGAGCCGCCAGCGCTACTGGGGCTGCCCGATTCCGGTGATCTACTGCGCCAAGTGCGGTGCGGTGCCGGTGCCGGAAGAGCAGCTGCCGGTGGTGCTGCCGGAGGACGTGGCATTCTCGGGTACCGGTTCGCCGATCAAGACCGATCCGGAATGGCGCAAGACCACCTGCCCGGAATGTGGCGGTGCGGCCGAGCGCGAGACCGACACCTTCGACACTTTCATGGAGTCGAGCTGGTACTACGCCCGCTACACCTCGCCGGGTGCCCGTGATGCTGTCGACAAGCGCGGCAACTACTGGCTGCCGGTCGACCAGTACATCGGTGGCATCGAGCACGCGATCCTGCACCTGATGTATTTCCGCTTCTATCACAAGCTGCTGCGCGACGCGCGGATGGTGGACAGCAACGAACCGGCGCGCAACCTGCTGTGCCAGGGCATGGTGATTGCCGAGACCTACTACCGCCCGAACCCGGATGGCTCGAAGGACTGGATCAACCCGGCCGATGTGGAAGTGCAGCGCGACGAGCGCGGCCGCATCACCGGCGCGACCCTGATCGCCGACGGCCAGCCGGTGGTGGTCGGTGGCACCGAGAAGATGTCCAAGTCGAAGAACAACGGCGTGGACCCGCAGGCGATGGTCGACAAGTACGGCGCCGACACCGTGCGCCTGTTCTCGATGTTCGCCGCGCCGCCGGAACAGTCGCTGGAGTGGAACGAAGCCGGTGTGGATGGCATGGCCCGCTTCCTGCGCCGCCTGTGGGCCCAGGTGCAGAAGCATGCTGCCGATGGCGCCGCTCCGGCGCTGGATGTTGCAGCACTGGATGCCAACCAGAAGGCACTGCGCCGCAAGACCCACGAGACCATCGGCAAGGTCGGTGACGACTATGGCCGCCGCCACAGCTTCAACACCGCCATTGCCGCGGTGATGGAGCTGATGAACGCGCTGGCCAAGTTCGAGGACGGCAGTGCGCAGGGGCGCGCGGTGCGCCAGGAAGCGCTGCAGGCCATCGTGCTGCTGCTCAACCCGATCACCCCGCACGCCAGCCATGCCCTGTGGCAGGTGCTGGGCCATGGCGAGACCCTGCTGGAAGACCAGCCGTTCCCGCAGGCCGATGCCGGTGCGCTGGTGCGCGACGCGCTGACCCTGGCCGTGCAGGTCAACGGCAAGCTGCGTGGCACCATCGACGTGGCAGCCGACGCCGCGCGCGAGCAGGTCGAGGCGCTGGCCCTGGCCGAGCCCAACGCGGCCAAGTTCATGGAAGGCCTGACGGTGCGCAAGATCATCATCGTGCCGGGCAAGATCGTGAACATCGTCGCCGCCTGATGTACCCCGTACCGGCCACCCGCGTGGTGGCCGGTACCATTCCGGTGCAGGGCCCGGCGTTTGATGGCCCTGCATTCACGCGGCTTCGGGCACGCTGTCTGTTGCCGTGATCGCCCGGCTCCGCCAGACTGTCTCCATGACCCGAATCCTGCTTGCCCTCGTTCTTGTCCTCGGCCTTGCCGGCTGCGGTTTCCATCTGCGCAACAAGCTGATGCTGCCGACCGACACAGCACCGGTGAAGGTGGTTTCCACTGCGCCGTACAGCGAACTGGTCAAGCTGCTCAACCGCAGCCTGCTGGCCTCCGGCGCCAGGCTGGCCGATGAGGACAGCAAGGAGCCCAGCGCCCAGCTGCAGGTACTGTCCGAGCGCTGGGGCGACCTGCCGATCGCCATCGACTCGCAGGGCCGTGCGCAGGAATACAGCCTGCGCTACGCGGTGATCTTCATCTTCCGTCGCGAAGACGGCAGCGAACTGGTGCCGCAGCAGGTGATCGAGCTGTCGCGCGACTACGTGTCGCCGCCGACCGACGCCACCGGTACCACCACCGAACGTGAAATCCTGGCCAATGAACTGCGCCGGGAAATGTCCGCCTCGATCATCCGCCGCATCGACAGCGTGGTGCGTGCCGAGATCGAGAAGGGCGGCAGCCTGTCGGCGCCGAAGGACAAGCCGATCGAAGGCGCGGTACCGGCCGAGCCGGTCCCCGCAGCCAAGCACTGAGCCGCGCGCATGGAACTGCGTCCGGAGCAGCTGGCCAGCCAGGGCGCTGATACCGCGCTGGCGCCGGTCTACCTGATTGCCGGCCCGGAAACCCTGCGCGTGCTGGAGGCGGCCGACGCCATCCGCGCACGTGCGCGCGCCTCGGGCATTGGCGAACGTGAAGTGTTCGACGCCGATGGGCGTGATTTCGACTGGAACCAGCTCGACGCCAGTTTCAATGCCCCCAGCCTGTTCAGCGCCCGTCGCCTGGTCGAGGTGCGCCTGCCCAGCGGCAAGCCGGGCAAGGACGGTGCCGAGGTGATCAGCCAGTTCTGCGCCAATCCGGCGCCGGACGTGGTGTTGATGATCACCGCCAACGAATGGAGCAAGGCGCACCAGGGCAAGTGGGCCGAAGCGGTCAACCGCATCGGCGTGCTGTCGGTGGCGTGGGCGATCAAGCCGCACGAACTGCCGGACTGGATCGAGCGCCGCCTGCGTGGCAAGGGCCTGCGCGCGGACCCGGCCGCCGTGCAGCGCCTGGCCGAGCGGGTGGAAGGCAACCTGCTGGCTGCCGCCCAGGAAATCGACAAGCTGGCGCTGTTGGCCGATGGCCAGCCGCTGGATGTGGAGCGCATGGAGTCGCTGGTGGCCGACGCCGCCCGCTATGACGTGTTCCGGCTGGTGGAGGCGACATTCTCCGGGCAACCGCCGGCGGTGCTGCGCATGCTGGCCGGCCTGCGAGGCGAGGGTGAGGCGGTGGCTGCGTTGATGCCGATGGTGATCCGCGAGCTGCTGGCCGGTGCTGGCCTGGCCCGGGTGCAGGCCCGTGGTGGCAACCTGGCCGCCGAAATGAAATCGCGCGGCATCTGGGAATCGCGGCAGGCGCCGTACAAGCGCGCGCTGCAGCGGCATCCGGAAAGCAAGCGCTGGGAGCGCTTCGTGGCTGAAGCGGGACTGGTCGACCGTATCGCCAAGGGGCGCGCCGACGGTGATGCCTGGCTGGCGCTGGAGCGCCTGCTGGTGGCTGTGGCCGAACCGCGTGCCGTGCGCCTGCTGGCGCGGGCCTGAGCAATGAGCCTGCGGATCTACTACGGGGGCACCTTTGATCCGGTGCACCTCGGGCACCTGGCGATCGCGCGGGCTGCCCGTGACGAACTGCAGGTTGCCGTGCGCATGCTGCCGGCGGCCGATCCGCCGCACCGTGCCGTGCCCGGCGCCACGGCCGAGCAGCGCTGCACCATGCTGTCGCTGGCCATCGGCGACGAACCAGGCCTGCTGCTGGACCGCCGCGAGCTGGAACGCGCGGCGCGTTTCCCCGGTCGGCCGTCCTACACCGTGGACACCCTGCGCGAGCTGCGCGGCGAGCTGGGGCCGAGCCGGCCGCTGGCCTGGCTGGTCGGCGCCGACAGCCTGCTTGGCCTGTCCAGCTGGCACGAATGGGAGGCGTTGTTCGGGCTGGCTCATTTCGTGGTGGCGGAGCGCCCGGGTAGTCCGTTGCAGGCCGCGGTGGATGGCGAGCTGGGCCGGGCGCTGGAAGGGCGTTGGGCCGACACCGAGCAGGCCCTGTTCGCCAGCCCGGCCGGGCGCATCCTGCGCCTGCACCACCCGCTGCGCGAGGAATCGGCCAGCGCCGTGCGCTCGCAGATCGCCGCCGGCGGCCCCTGGCGCGCCCTGCTGCCACCCGGCGTGGCGGACTATGTGGCTGCACACGGGCTGTACCGCCCGGCCAGGCCGTGAATGGCGCAGCGGCGCCATCCCCGTATAATCGCCCCCACGTTTATCGAGTCGATCCACTTTGAGCAACCAGACCCAGCCCCAGACCATCAAGGTCGATCTGCCCAGCCCCGCCGCCGTCCGTGCCGGAACTGCTGGCCAGCGTCCGCCAAGCCACCGAAGACCTGAAGGCCAAGGACCTGGTCGAGATCGACGTGCGCGGCCGGTCCAGCGTTGCCGACTACATGATCGTCGTTTCGGGCACCTCGACCCGCCACGTCAAGTCGATTGCCGACGAAGTCGTGCGCTTCGCCAAGAACATCGACGTGATGCCGCTGGGCGTGGAAGGTGAGCGCGAAGCCGAGTGGGTGCTGGTCGACCTGGGCGACGTGATCGTCCATGTGATGCTGCCGCGCGTGCGTGAGTTCTACGCTCTCGAGCGCCTGTGGACCGTCGGCGACCAGCCGCCGTCCAGCGACGACGAAGTGGCCTGAGCCACGCGTTGATGCATCCCTTCGACGGCGCCGATGGCGCCGTCGACGTTTTGGAGGACCGTTGATGAAAGCCCGCCTGATCGCCACCGGTGAACGCGCCCCCAGCTGGGTGGCGCAGGGCTTCGCCGAGTACCAGAAGCGGCTGTCGCACTGGCTGCCGTTCGAGCTGGTGGAAATCGAGCCCGGCCTGCGTGGCAAGGGGCGCGATCCGCGTCGCGCCACCGAAGATGAAGGCAAGCGGGTCATCGCCGCGCTGCCCAAGAACGCCTATGTGGTGGCGCTGGATGTGCCAGGGCGACAGCTGAGTTCCGAACAGCTGGCGCAGCGCCTGGAACACTGGCGTGGGCAGGGAAGGGACCTGGCGTTCCTGATCGGTGGCCCGGAAGGGCATTCGCCGGAGGTGTCCGCGCTGGCCGATGAGAAGTGGTCGATCGGCCCGCTGACGCTGCCGCACATGCTGGTGCGCCTGGTGGTGGCCGAGCAGCTGTATCGGGCTGCCGCAATGATTGCCAATCACCCCTACCATCGCGCGTGAAGAGTGGTTATACTAGTCGTCTGCCCGAATAGCTCAGCCGGTTAGAGCACTTGACTGTTAATCAGGGGGTCGTTGGTTCGAGTCCAACTTCGGGCGCCACCTTGAAAAACCTGCATCGCGAGATGCAGGTTTTTTTTTGCGTCTTTGTAGGGGCGAGCTTGCGCGACTGCTGTTGTGGAGCCGAGCCATGCTCGGCTGCTGCGGATGAACCAGCCGAGCCTGGGCTCGGGTCTACAGCGTGAGATTGCCTCGCCAGAACGCCACCAGCGTAGCAATCGCCACGATCAGGATCGCAGCGAACAGTACCCCTTCCCAACGCGTAAATACCTGTTCGCCGCGTTGGTGCCGGGTCAATGCGAACAACACCACGCCGGGCACGTACAGCAGTACCGACAGCAGCAGGTTGTCCAGCCCGCCGGCATACACCAGCCACAGCGCATAGGCGCTGGCCAGCAGTGCGACCACGAAATCGCGCCAGCGCACGCCTGGTTCACCGGCATAGGCCTGCCCACGCCAGGCCAGCTGTACGCCGAATGCCGTGGACAGGAAGTAGGGCACCAGGCTCATCGACGCGGCCAGCAGCACCAGCCCGGTATAGCTGCCGGAATTGACCAGCACCAGCAGCAGGAACAACTGGATCAGCCCGTTGCTCAACCACAGTGCATTGGCCGGCACCCCGCGCGCGTTCTCACGCCCCAGGAAGGCCGGCATGGTGCCGTCACCTGCGGCGGCATAGAGCACTTCGGCACACAGCAGCACCCAGGCCAGCAATGCACCGAGAACGGAGATGATCGAACCGATGATGATCACCGTCGCGCCCCATTCGCCGACAATGGCACGCAGCACATAGGCCATCGACGGATTAGGCAGTCCGGCCAGTTCCGCCTGCGACAGCACGCCCATCGACAACAGGCTGACCAGCACCAGCAGCAGCCACACGCCGAGGAAGCCGATCACCGTGGCGCGACCCACGTCGGCACGGCGTGCGGCGCGCCGCGAGTAGATACTGGCGCCCTCGATGCCAATGAACACCCACACGGTCACCAGCATCATGCCGCGCAGCTGCTGGCCGAGATCGCCCAGTGCGGGCGTGCCAAAGAAATCGGCGCGGAACACGTCCATGCGGAACGCGCCGGCGGCCAGGACCAGGAACAGGGCGATCGGCAGCAACTTGGCCACGGTCACCAGGCCGTTGACGATGGCGGCAGTGCGCAGGCCACGCAGCACCAACAGGTGCACGGTCCACAACAGCAATGAGGATGCGGCCACGGCGGCCGGGGTATTGCCTTCGCCGAACACGGGCATGAAGTGGCCCAGGCCACTGAAGATCAGCACGAAGAAGCTGGCGTTGCCGAGCACCGAGGCGACCCAGTAGCCCCACGCAGCGGAGAAGCCGATGTAGTTGCCGAAGCCTTCGCGTGCGTACGCGTAGATGCCGGTATCGAGATCAGGCCGGCGGTTGGCCAGCGCCTGGAATACGAAGGCCAGCATCAGCATGCCCGCGCCGCTCAGGGCCCAGCCGATCAGTGCGGCGGCAGGCCCGGCGCTGCGCGCCACGTTCTGCGGCAATGAAAAGATGCCGGCGCCGACCATCGAGCCGACCACCAGTGCAGTCAACGCGGGCAGGCCCAGGCGTTGCGAAGTTGCGGCCATGCAGATCCCCTGCGGCGGTGATGCCGCGTGCACACGGTAGCCATGTGCCCGTGAACATGCCTGCAAGGGGCGGAACGACGAAGGCCCGGGCAGCTGCCCGGGCCTTCGAAGTTGCTGCGTTGAAAGGTGTTGCCTGTATTACTTGAAGGTGTACTTGGCACCGACGGTGAAGTAGCGACCGATGGCACCACTGAAGTGCATCGGGTTGTAGTTCACGCCGCCATAGGTCAGCGGATCCAGCGGAGCAATGCGGTCGAAGACGTTCTCGACCGAAGCATTCAGCTCGAACGCTTCGGTGATTGCCCAGCGGCCGGAAAGGTCGAAGGTGGTGAACGAAGAGATCTTCTTCACCGGCGAGCCGTCAGCATAGAAGAACTGGTACTTGCCGCCGCGCTTGTCGGTGTTTTCCATGCTGGATATGTAGTTGGCCACGCCGCTGACACTCCACGGGCCCTGCTTCCAGGTGGTACCGAAGTTGATGCGGTCCTTCGGCGTGCCGATGCAGTTGGTCACGTCGCAGTTGCCGTGCGTGCCCAGGAAGTCATCGGTGCTGGTACCACTGGTGCGCTCGAACTTCAGCAGGTGGCTCCACTGCAGATCCATCTCCAGCTGGCCCGGGCCGATGTCGAAGGTCTGGCGGATGTCGGTGTCGATACCGCGAACGCGCGAGGAACTGGCGTTGATGTAGGCGGTGTTGACGGCCAGGATGCTGCCGGTACCGGCGACGCCGTTGAGCAGGTTGTTGTCGCGCAGGACGTTGCCAGCCCGGATCGCGTCATCGGTATCGCCCTGGGCGATCTCGTTGGTGCGCTTGATCTCCCAGGCATCGACGGTCAGCGAGGTGGAGCGGGTAGGCTGCAGCACGATACCCACCGAGTAGCTCTTCGACTCTTCCGGCTTCAGGTCCTTGTTCGGACGGGTGATGATCGCAACCGACTGCGAGCCGCAGTCGTCCGGCGAAGCGCCCGGGGCAGGGTTTTCACCGTCCGGGCAACGGATCGGATCCGAGGCCGTGGAGAACGCGGCCAGGCCACCGTCGCCGTTCTCGGCCGGGTTCGGTGCACGGAAGCCTTCGGCGTAGCTGGCGCGCAGGGCGATCCAGTCGGCCGGCGTCCACTTCACACCCAGCTTCGGCGTGGCCTTGCCTTCACCACTTTCATACTTGTCGTAGCGCAGGGCGGCGGACAGTTCCAATTGCTCCAACACCGGTGCCGACAGTTCGACGTAACCGGCGTACACGTTCTGGGTGCCGTCGTAGGCCGAGTAGCCCAGGCCGATGATGTCACCCGTGTCGGTGTAGGTCTGCGGGGTCAGGCTGTTGCTGGTCTTGCGCCACTCGGTACCGATCGCCAGGCCCAGCGGGCCACCCTTCAGGTCCATCAGGCTGCGCGACACGGTGAAGTCGAACATATCCAGGCTGGACTTGGCACGTGCGCTGATCTTCGGCGAGATGTAGTCATACAGCGCCTGGGAGTTCAGGTTGGCGTTGTCGCCAATGCGCCATACGCCACCGGCACAGTTCGCGTCACCCAGTGCACATTTCACGGCGCTGTAGCGCAGGAAGCCGGTGCGCTCGTTGACCAGGTCGGTGCCCGAGTGCAGGTAGGCGGTGTCGTAGCTCCAATCACCCCAGTTGCCCTTGACGCCGACCAGGAAACGATTGAACTCGTTGGTGTTGTCGGTCACGCGGGGGCCGACGTCCCAAGCGCTATAGCGCAGGCGCAACGGGCCAGTACCGAGGCCGGCAGGCCGGTCAGGATGATTGGGACCAAGCACCACGGCGCCCGGACCGCTGTTGCCGTTGACCGGGCCGCCGGGATAACCCCAGCCGCCGGACGCGGCGGACGGCGTGTTGCTGAAGGTGGTTTCCTTCTTCGAGTAGCCGATCTCGGTGTAGATTTCGCCACCTTCACCGAACGCGAAGCTGGCGCGGCCGAACACGTTGACGTACTTCTCTTCCGGCGAGATATCGCGATACAGCTGTGCCGGATCCCACAGGCAGCCCTGCGCGGCGACAGAGGCGTCGGTCTGGCCACCGATGGTGGTCAAGCCCTGGCAGCCCGGCAGCGGTACGAGGGTGGCCGGATTCGTGTCGGTGACATTGCGGTCGTCGTACACCGAGCCATTGGGACCAACGCCGCCGCGGGTCTTGCCGCTGAGGAAGGCGCCGCCCAGGAACTGGGCATTGTTGCCATAGCCCCACTGGCGGGTGTCGCCGGTGCCGATCCACTTGCGGTTCTTGCGGTCGCTGATCTTGATCGCGTCGCTCTTGCCGACGTCAAGGCTGAAGAAAGCGTTCCAGCCGTCGGTGGCCATGTCGCCGGTACCGGCGGTCAGGGTCGCCTTCTTGGTATCGCCATCGCTGTCGCCGGACAGGCCGTAGGAGCCGCGAAGGATCGCGCCCTGGAAGTCGCTGCGCAGGATGATGTTGACCACGCCGGCGATGGCGTCGGAACCATAGATCGCCGACGCGCCATCCTTCAGCACTTCCACACGTTCAACGGCGTCGAGCGGGATGGTGCTCAGGTCGGTGAAGACCTTCTGGCCGTCATCGGCCAGGCCGTAGGTGGCCATGCGGCGGCCATTCAACAGGACAAGGGTCGAACCCGCGCCCAGGCCACGCAGCGAAATGCCGGCGCCACCACCGGCGAAGCCGTTGCCGAACGATTTGGGAATCGAGCCGGCGCCATTGGCGGTGATGGTCTGCAGGTACTCGGCAACCGTGGTCTTGCCCGTACGGTCGATTTCCTGGCGGGTCACCACCTGCACCGGGGACGGTGTTTCAGTGTTGGTGCGCGGGATGTTCGAACCGGTGACCGTGATGCGGTCCAGGTTGGTGGCCTTTTCCTGCGCGAAAGCGGAGGTGGAAGCCACGGCGCCAACCAGCAGCAGCGTGCCGCCGGTAAGGATATGGGTGATGGACGATGCCAGGGTGGTGCGGCGGCGGCTGGCGGGCCGCTGGATCAGGTGTTTCACAGCTTCTCTCCTAACTGGAAAACCGTAGCGTTGAGGGCTGTCTCCGGAAGATTCCGGGACGGACCAATCTAGGTTTCCGACAGGTGACGAAGTCGTGAATTTTTGCTTAATCAATAACAGTTGATCCTGTTCCGTCCGTACCCGCCCGGACGGAAGCGCCGGCCCGGCAAGCAGCCGGGCCGGCGATCACCTCAGTCCGGCAGCGAGAACTGCACCGGCACCATGCCGATGGCCGGCACGGCCACGCCATCACGCTGGGCCGGCTCGAAGCGCCAGTGCCTGAGCACCTGCTGGCGTGCGGCCTGGTCCAGGCTGCGCGAGCCACTGCTGCGCTCGATGCTGACCACCGCCGGCTGCCCGTGGGAGTCCACCTCTACCCGCAACAGCACCGTACCCTGCTCGCGGTTGCGCAGTGCCGCCAGCGGGTAGGCCGGCGGCGGGGCGCTGCGGTACTGCAGCTGGGCGCCGGCCAGAGGCGTGGAGGTATCGATGCTCGGTGCCAGCTGGGGCGGGGCCGGTTCGGCGGCCGGCAGTGCGATGCCCTGGGTCTCCTCCACGGTCGCGGTGGGTGCAGGCAGTGGCGGTGCTACTGGCTGCGTCCGGGGTTTCGGCACCACCTGGACGATCTCTTTCGGCGGAATCGGAACCGGCGGCGTGGGCGGTGGCGGGATCTTCTCGATCAGCCTGACCGCAGTCTTGTCACGTGGGGCCTGCACGGCCTGGTAGGTCGCCGGGATCAGCAGCAACAGGAAGGCCAGCAGATGCAGGGCGATGGCCGCGCTCCAGGCGGCAACGCGGGCGGGGTCGAAGTGCGGGGATGCAACGGGATACGTACGAACCATGGTCTACCTCCATGCCAGTGACGAAGTCCTCAACGCACCAGGGCCCGTGGCGGGGTTGCCGCACGCGGCTGGCAGTCCATCAGTAGCGCGACAGGGCGGCCACTGCCTAGAGGCAGGGGGGCGATCGTTGGGCTGGCCTTCAGCCAACGCCGGCTGCGGGCATGAAAAAGGCGGACCCCCTGCGGGATCCGCCGTTGTCGGCAATGGCGAACGGAATCAGCGACCCAGTTCGAACACCACGTCCAGGTTGACCGAGACGGTCGATTCACCCGGTGCGACCGGGGTGGCCTTGTCCATCGCCGCGCCGGCCGACATGGCCCGCATCATCGGCATCGGGCGGTAGCCGCCGCCGGCGTTCTCGGAAATGCTGACGATGCGGCGCACCTGCAGGCCCAGCGACTTCGCATAGGTCTGGGCGCGGGCCTGGGCCTTCTTCAGTGCAGCCAGGCGGGCTTCGTCGTAGACCGGTTCCGGCTGGTCGATCTCGAAGCTGGGGCCGTTGATCTGGTTGGCGCCCTGCGCAGCCAGTGCATCCAGCACCTTGCCCAGCTTGGCGATGTCACGCACCTTCAGGCTGACCGTGTTGCTGGCCTGGTAGCCGGTGATCTTCGGTGCTTCGTTGTCGGCATAGCGGTACTGCGGATTGAGGCTGACGCCACTGGTCTGCACGTCGCGCTCGGCGATGCCGGCGGCCTTGATCGCGGCCAGTACCTTGTCCATCTGCTGGGCGTTCTGGCGCATGGCGCTGTTGCCATCGGCGGCCTGGGTGACCACACCGGCCGACAGGGTGGCCACGTCCGGCACGCGGGTCGCCTCGGCATTGGCCGAGATGTTCAGCAGGGTGCCTTCGGCCGGGGCGGCGATCGACGGCGACGACGGGGCAGCATGGGCAGTCATCGAGGTTCCAAGGGCGAGGGACAGGGCGAGCAGCAGCGGGGTGGCGGTCAGGCGCATGGAGAACTCCTTGTTGTGCCGTTGAGGGTGGTGTCGTAGCGATGAACGCGCTGTGAGCCCGTTCGGGGTTGCGCACGTTCCGGGACGGGTTGCCGACGATTCAGGTGGCGGCCTCAGGTTATGCTGTGCCGATGCTCTATCTTGCTTCCCGCTCCCCCCGACGCAACCAGCTGCTGGCCCGACTCGGACGCCCCTTCCAGGCCCTGGACCTGGAGGTCGTCGAGCAGCGCGCGCCCGCTGAAAGCGCCGAACAGTATGTCTGCCGGGTCGCCGCCGACAAGGCGCGCGCCGGGCTGGCCCGGGTGCTGGCCGATGACCCGCAGGCGCGGGTGCTCGGTTCTGACACCGAGGTGGTGCTGGATGGCGACGTGTTCGGAAAGCCCACTGACGCCGCCGATGCGCGGGCGATGCTGGCGCGCCTTGCCGGGCGTACCCATCAGGTGATGACCGCCGTGGTGGTGGTCGGCGCGGACGGGCTGGACAGCGAACTGGTCATTTCCGAAGTGACCTTCGCCCCGATCGACGCTGCCGACATCGCCGCCTACGTGGCCACCGGCGAGCCGTTGGACAAGGCCGGGGCCTACGCCATCCAGGGCGGGGCCGAGCGCTGGATCGAACATCTTTCCGGCAGCTACTCCGGCGTCATGGGGCTGCCATTGCTGCATACCGATCGTCTGCTGGCGCGCTGCGGCGTGCCGGCCACAACTGCCGATGCCGCCAGGGAGGCTGCCGATGTCTGAGGAAATCCTGGTCAATGTGACCCCGCGCGAAACCCGGGTCGCGGTGATCGAGAACGGCATGCTGCAGGAACTGCACATCGAGCGCGGTTGGCGCCGGGGTGTGGTCGGCAACATCTACAAGGGCAAGGTGCAGCGGGTGATGCCCGGCATGCAGGCCGCCTTCGTCGAAGTCGGGCTGGAGCGTGCCGCGTTCCTGCATGCCAACGACGTGGTGCGGCCGGCGCCGGTGGCCAGTGCCGATACCGAGAACACCACGCTGCCGCCGCCGTCCAGCGTGCCGATCGTCGAGCTGCTGCGCGACGGCCAGGACATCGTGGTGCAGGTGGTGAAGGACCCGATCGGGACCAAGGGCGCACGCCTGACCACCCAGATCAGCATTCCCTCGCGCTACATGGTGCTGCTGCCGCAATCCAAGGTCGTGGGCGTTTCCGCACGCATCGAGGATGAAACCGAGCGCGCCCGCCTGAAGGCGCTGGTGACCGAACTGTCGGCGCAGCACGGGGGCTACGGCTACATCGTGCGTACCAATGCCGAGGGCCAGCCGGCAGAGGCCATCGCCGAGGACATCGCCTACCTGTCGCGCGTTTGGAACGTGGTCGAGCGTCGTGGCCGCGAAGCGGCCTCGTGCAGCAACATCTATGAAGACCTGAGCCTGCCGCTGCGATCGGTACGCGACCTGATCCGCAAGGACGTTGACAAGGTGAAGGTGGACTCCAAGGAGACCTTCGCGCAGTTGCAGGCCTTTGTTGCCAAGTACATGCCGGTGCTGGCCGAGAAGATCGAGCTGTACAGCGGTGATCGCCCGATCTTCGACATGTTCGGGGTGGAGGACGAGATCGGCCGCGCGCTGGACAAGCAGGTGCCGCTGAAATCCGGTGGCTACCTGGTGATCGACCAGACCGAGGCGATGACCACCATCGACGTCAACACCGGTTCGTTCCTCGGCCAGCGCAACCTGGAAGAGACGGTGTTCCGCACCAACCTGGAAGCGGCACAGGCGGTGGCACGGCAGCTGCGGCTGCGCAACCTGGGCGGCATCATCATCATCGATTTCATCGACATGGACGATGCCGAGCATCGCCGCCAGGTGCTGCGCACCCTGGAAAAGGCGCTGGCCCGCGACCATGCCAAGACCACGGTGTACGACTTCTCGCCGCTGGGCCTGGTGGAGATGACCCGCAAGCGCACGGTGGAAAGCCTGGAGCGCCAGCTGTCGGAGACCTGCCCGCAGTGCAGCGGCCGCGGCAGCATCAAGACCACCGAGACGGTGACCTACGAGATCTTCCGCGAGATCACCCGTGCCGTGCGCCAGTTCGATGCCGCGCGCCTGCTGGTGATCGCGTCGACCAAGGTGGTCGCGCGCATCACCGACGAGGAATCCGCGGCGGTGGCCGAGCTGGAGGAATTCCTCGGCAAGAGCATCCGCTTCCAGGCGGACGAGCAGTACCTGCAGGAGCAATTCGATGTCGTTCTGCTCTGATCCTCGCCGGCCGCAGGCCGGCGGTGGCCGATGAGCGCGCCGCCGCGCCTGCGACTGCGAAGGATCCGCCGTCATTTCATTGCCGCCTGCGCGGTGGGCCTGGTCGGGCTTGCACTGCTGGTGGGCACCTTCAGCCAGCTGCTGCCGCTGGCCGAGCGCCATCCCGACAGGATTGCCGCCTGGCTGAGTGAACGCGCTGGCCAGCCGGTGCGTTTCGACCAGCTGCAGACCGCCTGGACCCGGCGTGGTCCGCTGCTGCAGCTCAAGGGCCTGCGCATCGGCGCCGGCCAGGGCCTGGCGATCGGCGAGGCCGAAGTGCTGGTATCGATGTACAGCGGCCTGTTGCCTGGCCGGTCGCTGACCGAGCTGCGCCTGCGTGGCCTGGCGCTCGACCTGCAGCAGGGCGAGGACGGTCGCTGGTCGGTACGCGGCCTGCCGCAGGCCGCCAATGGCGGGGACCCGCTGGATGCGCTGCGCCGGCTGGGCGAACTGCAGGTGATCGGAGGCCGCCTGGGCGTGCATGCGCCGGGGCTGGGAATCGACACCACGCTGCCACGCATCGACGTGCGCCTGCGGGTCAATGGCGACCGCCTGCGTGTAGGCGTGCGTGCCTGGGCCCAGACCGAAGCGCTGCCGTTGACGGCGGTGCTGGACGTGGACCGCGTGCGCGGCAATGGCCAGGCCTGGCTGGGCGCCGATCCGGTCGATTTCCATGCCTGGTCGCCGCTGCTGGCGGCCGGCGGTGTGCGCCTGCGCGAAGGCAAGGGCGAACTCAACCTGTGGCTGACCCTGCGCGATTTCGCGCCGGTGGCGGTGACCACCGATTCGGACCTGCGTGATGTCCGCATCGATGGCGCACCGATGCCCTCGATGGCGGCTCCGCAGCTGCAGCTGCAGCGGTTGCAGGCACGCCTGCGCTGGCAGCGCCAGGCTGATGGCTGGGCGTTGCAGGTGCCGCGCCTGCGCCTGAAAACCGAAGAGGGCGAGCAGCAGCTCGATGGCCTGCAGCTGCAGCTTGGCAAGCAGCTGCGGGTCCGTTCTGGCGAAGTGCAGGCCGGCACCGCGCTGCGTGCGCTGGCCCTGAGCGATCGTCTCGAACCAGGCCTGCGTCGCTGGCTGTTCCTGTCCAGGCCGCAGCTGGACGTGCGCGAGTTGCAGCTGGCGGGCGATCGCGATGGCCCGCTGTGGGCGCAGGGCGAACTGCAGTCGCTGGGCTTCGCCAGCGTGGGCAATTCGCCCGGCCTGCGCGGCCTGGGCGGGCGCTTCGAAGGCGACGCGGATGGCTTCAGCCTGCAGTTGCAGCCGCAACGGCAGCTGCAGTTCGATTGGCCGACCGGCTTTGGTGTGCGTCATGACCTGCATCTGGCGGGACAGGTGGTGGGCTGGCGCGACGAGGGCGGTGGTTGGCGTATCGGTACTGCGGCGATGCGCGTGGAAGGCACCGACTATGCGGCCGACGTGCGCGGCGGGGTCTGGTTCCAGGGGGACGGTACGCGGCCGTGGCTGCAGCTGGCGGCCAAGCTGGACGACGTGCCGATGACTGCGGCCAAGCGCTTCTGGATCCACTCCAAGATGAGCAAGGGCGCCACCGACTGGCTGGACATGGCGCTGGCCGGCGGCCAGGTGCGCAATGGCATCGGCCTGGTCAGTGGCGACCTGGACGACTGGCCGTTCGACAATAACGATGGCCGCTTCGAGGCCACCGGCCATATCACCAACGGTGACATCCGTTTCCAGCACGATTGGCCGTTGATGAGCCAGGTCGACGCCGATATCGCCTTCATCGGCCCCGGCTTCGACATGCATGGGCGCGGCGATCTGGCCGGTGTGGCGGTGCAGAAGTTCGAGGCGGGCATTCCGGATTTCGGGCAGCAGCCGCTGTATGTGCGCGCCGATGCGCAGAGCGAGGCGGGCAAGCTGCTGGCGATGCTGCGGCAGAGCCCGCTGCACAAGGATTATGGCGACACCCTGGACAACCTCACTGCTGCCGGCCCGGCGCATGTGACCTTCGATCTGCTGCAGCCACTGCACCACGATGAAGGTGGCGGCCACCTGCAGGGGACGGTTGATCTGGCCGGCGTGAAGCTGGTCGACAAGCGCTTCCAGCTCGCCTTCGACAACATGCAGGGGCAGGCGCGCTACAGCAATGGCGGTTTCGATGCCGAGGCACTGTCGGTGCGCCACCTCGGCCAGGACGGTCGCCTGAGCCTGCGTGCCGGTGGCTACGTGCACGACAGCAGACTGGCCTTCGAATCGCAGCTGTCGGCCACGCTGGATGCTGGCGTGCTGATCGACCGCGCGCCGGAGATGGCCTGGCTCAAGCCCTACATCACCGGAACCTCGCCGTGGACCATCGCGGTCAGCCTGCCCAAGGTCGCTCCAGGGGCGCCTGCGCCGCCCAGCGAGCTGCGGTTGAGCTCCGATCTGGTCGGGACCCGGCTGGACCTGCCGGCGCCGCTGGACAAACGGGCTGCCGAGCCATTGGCGACCACCGTGGCTGCACAGCTGCCGATGGGGGCCGGCCGCATCGACGTTGCGTTCGGCCAGCGCCTGGCGCTGGCCGCACGCAGCCACAACAACCAGACCGGTGTGCAGGTGACGCTGGGCAGCGACCATGTCGACCGCGAGCCGCCGCCGAGCGGATTGACCGTCAATGGCCGCAGCCCGACCCTGGACGCTCTGGAGTGGATCAGTCTGGCGCGGGGTGGCAGTGATGACGACGCCATGCCGCTGCGTGCGGTGGACGTGCAGGTCGGCCAGTTGAAGCTGATCGGTGGCGTGTTCGAGCAGACCCGGTTGCAGCTGCGCCCGGGCGCGCAGGCACTGGATGTGCGCCTGGACGGCCCGTCGCTGGCCGGGCGCCTGACCGTCCCCAATGCAGACGGCGGCACCATCAGTGGCCAGCTCGACCGCGTGCACTGGCAATCCCTGCCGGCGGCTCCGGGTGCATCGGCCGCACCGGCACGGGTACAGGCCGGCGCCAACGACATGGACCCGGCCAAGCTGCCGCCGTTCGCGCTGGACATCGCCGACCTGAAGTTCGGCAAGGTGGTGCTGGGCCAGGCGGTACTGCGTACGCGGCCGCTGGCCAATGGCCTGAACGTGGACGAGCTGCGCTTCCGTGCGCCCGACCAGGAGATCGACATCAGCGGTCGCTGGCTGGGCCGCACCGGTGGTGCCCGCACCGAGCTGACCGCACAGGTGCGCAGCGAGGACCTGGGCGGATTGATGCAGAACCTCGACTACGGCGGCCAGCTGCGTGGCGGTTCCGGCCAGGCGCAGCTGCAGGCCACGTGGAGTGGGGGGCCGTCGGACTTCCAGCTGGGCAACCTGCAGGGCCGCCTGGACCTGCACGCGCGCAACGGCCAGCTGCTGGAGCTGGAACCGGGCGCTGGCCGGGTGCTGGGCCTGCTCAGTGTCACCCAGCTGCCGCGGCGCCTGATGTTCGACTTCCGCGACTTCTTCTCCAAGGGCTTCGCGTTCAACCAGATCGACGGCAGCATGCAGTTCGGCCAGGGCATGGCACGCACCGACAAAGTGCTGATCGAAGGCCCGGCAGCCAACATCACCATCCGCGGCCAGGCCGACCTGCGCAACCAGCAGTTTGACCAGACCATCGACGTCAACCCGCGTGCAGGCAATCTGCTGACCGTGGTGGGTGCGGTCGCCGGTGGCCCGGTGGGGGCGGCGCTGGGCGCGGCCACCAATGCGGTATTGTCCAAGCCATTGGGCGAGATTGGCGCCCGTACCTACAAGGTGACCGGTCCATGGAAGGAACCGAAGGTGGAAGTGATCGAGCGCAGCCGCGACAAGGCTCCGCCACCCGTACCGGCACCGGCGCCGGCCATTCCGCCGACCGTCACCGGCCTGCCGCGCTCGCGTTGAGCGCGGCTTTCCTGTTCACGGGGCTTGCCTGAGCGCCCCCGCATCCCCAGATCGAGAACCATGACTGATATCGCCCTGACGCTTGCCCAAGACCGCCTGCTGCGCCCCGGCGGCCTGGATACCGCTGGCCTGGAGCGCACCTTCGGCCAGCTGCTCGGCCCCGGTGTGGACTTCGGCGACCTTTATTTCCAGCATGCCCGCCGCGAGAGCTGGAGCGTGGAAGACGGCATCGTCAAGGACGGCGCCCATTCCATCGAGCAGGGCGTGGGCGTGCGGGCGATTTCCGGCGAGAAGACCGGCTTCGCCTACTCCGACGACATCCATGCCGATGCGCTGCTGACGGCGGCGCAGTCGGCGCGTGCGATCTCGCGTGAAGGTGGCGCCCAGTCCGGGCGGTCGCTGCTGCGCGGCAACGCGCGCGCGCTGTACCCGGCGCTGGACCCGATCGATGGCATCGGCAACGAGGCCAAGGTCGAGGTGCTCAAGCGCCTGGATGGCTACCTGCGCGCCGCCGACCCGCGCGTGAAGCAGGTGATGGTGAGCCTGTCCGGCGGCGTCGATACGGTACTTATCGCCCGCAGCGACGGTGTGCTGGGCGCTGACGTGCGCCCGCTGGTGCGCCTGAACGTGCAGGTGATCGTCGAGCACAACGGCCGCCGCGAGTCCGGCTATGCCGGCGGTGGTGGCCGCTACGGGTATGAGGAGCTGTTCGCCGACGGCCGCCCCGAGGCCTTTGCCCGCGAGGCGCTGCGCCAGGCGCTGGTGAACCTGGACGCCGTTCCGGCACCGGCCGGGGTGATGCCGGTGGTGCTTGGTCCGGGCTGGCCCGGCGTGCTGCTGCATGAAGCGGTCGGCCATGGCCTGGAAGGCGACTTCAACCGCAAGGGCACCAGCGTCTACGCGGGCCGCATCGGCGAGCGCGTTGCCGCCCCGGGCGTGACCATCGTCGATGACGGCACGCTGGACGGACGCCGTGGTTCGTTGAACATCGACGACGAGGGCCATCCGACCCAGTGCACCACCTTGATCGAGGACGGCATTCTGGTGGGATACATGCAGGACAGCCTCAATGCGCGGCTGATGGGCATGGCGCCGACCGGCAACGGCCGCCGCGAATCGTTCGCGCATCTGACCATGCCGCGCATGACCAACACCTACATGCGCGCCGGCCAGCACGACCCACAGGAAATGATCCGTTCGGTGAAGAAGGGCCTGTACGCAGTCAACTTCGGTGGCGGCCAGGTCGACATCACCAGCGGCAAGTACGTGTTCTCGGCCACTGAGGCCTACCTGATCGAGGATGGCCGCATCACCACGCCGGTGAAGGGTGCGACGCTGATCGGCAACGGTCCGGAAACCATGCAGAAGGTGCGCATGGTCGGCAACGATCTGGCCCTGGACG
Organism: Stenotrophomonas sp. 71799_Sma; assembly: GCF_056482505.1. Lineage (NCBI taxonomy): Bacteria > Pseudomonadati > Pseudomonadota > Gammaproteobacteria > Lysobacterales > Lysobacteraceae > Stenotrophomonas > Stenotrophomonas sp. 71799_Sma. The sequence goes on along the minus strand of NZ_CM151202.1, from coordinate 3,458,876 downwards.
AGGGTGTGGGCATCTGTGGCAAGGACGGGCAGAGCGTGCCCGTGGGTGTCGGCCAGCCCTCGCTGCTGATCGAGGGCATCACGGTCGGCGGTACCCAGGCCTGAGCCGGGCGATGGCCAGCGCCACCGCCCAGGCCGGCGCGGACTCAGTCCTCGTCGGCTTCGTCGCTGTCGACGGGGTCGGCGTCTTCGGCGCTGGCCTTCAGGCCCAGTGCGGCCGGCAGCATCAGGGCGCGCAGCACCTGGAAGATTTCGCGGTAGGCACGCGGCGGCTTGTTCTTCGCCTTCTCGGCCTGCGCATTGCGCACCAGCGTGCGCAGCTGCTGGCGGTCGGCCTGCGGGTAATCGTCCAGCAGGGCGGCCAGCGCCTTGTCACCTTCGGCCAGCAGGCGCTCGCGCCAGTCTTCCACGCGGTGCATCATCGCCACTTCGCGGCGGCCGGTTTCGCTGTTGGCATCCAGCGCATCGCGGATCGCATCCAGCGTGGCTTCTTCTTCGCGGCGCATGTGCTTGGCCAGGAACGCCAGCTGGCGCTTGTGGGCGATGTGGGCGGTGATGCGCTTGCACTCGGCGATATGCGGCAGCAGGTCTTCCGGGATCGGCAGGCGCGCCAGCTGGGCCGGGGTCAACGACACCAGCTTCTCGCCCAGGGCCAGAACGTCGAGCGCGTCGCGCCGGTTCTGGCTGCGGCTCTTGTCGTGGAATTCACCGGTTTCTTCGTCGCGTCCGCGCATCGTTCCTACCTGATCTCAAAAAAAGTCGCCCGGCGTGATGCCGGGCCCAACCCGTACAGGATAAAGCATTGAACGTGATCGCCCCTGAAGTCGCTGTCGGCGACGACAGCCTGGCCCGGCTGGAACGGCTGGCCGACCTCTCCCAGCAGCTGCTCGACCGCGCCCGTGCGCTGGGCGCCAGCCAGGCCGAGGTCAGCTGCAGCGAGGATCGTGGCCTGGAGGTCAATGTCCGCCTTGGCGAGGTGGAGACCGTGCAGTCCACCCGTGACCGCGGTATCGCCGTCACCGTCTATTTCGGCCAACGCAAGGGCAGCGCCAGCACCGGCGACCTGAACGAGGCCAGCCTTGCCGCCACGGTCGAGCAGGCCTGTGCGATCGCCCGGCACACCGAAGATGACCCGGCTGCCGGCCTGGCCGAGGCCGCGTTGATGGCCACCGATTTCCCGGATCTGGATGCCTGGCACCCCTGGGCGCTGCAGGCCGACGAGGCGGTGGACCTGGCCCTGGCCTGCGAGAACGCAGGCCGTGAGGCCGATGCGCAGATCCGTAATTCCGACGGCGCCTCGGTGTCGAGCATGCAGAGCCTGTCGGTGTACGCCAATTCGCATGGCTTTTTCGGCCGTGAGCGTGGCACCCATCATTCGGTGGGCTGTGCGCTGATCGCCGGCCAGGGCGATGGCATGCAGCGCGATGGCTGGTACACCAGCGCGTTGGCCCGGGAGGACCTGGAAGACGTGGGCCTGGTCGGCCGTCGTGCTGCCGAGCGCACCGTCGCCCGCCTGCAGCCTCGCTCGATGGCCACCGGCAGCATGCCGGTGCTGTTCGCCCCGGAAGTAGCGCGCAGCCTGGTTGGCCACCTGCTGTCGGCGGTGTCCGGCGGTGCGCTGTACCGCCAGGCCAGCTTCCTGTTGGACAGCGTTGGCCAGCAGCTGTTCCCGGACTGGATGCAGATCGAGGAACTGCCCCACCTGCGCCGTGGCCTGCGCTCGGCCGCCTTCGACGGTGACGGCGTGGCTACCCGTGCTTCGGCCCTGGTCCGTGACGGCGTGCTGCAGCGCTATGTGCTGGGCATCTACTCGGCACGCAAGCTGGGCCTGCAGACCACCGCCAATGCCGGTGGCGTGCACAACCTGCAGCTGGCCGCCAACGCGGGCTCCCTGCAGGACATCGCCCGGCAGATGGGCGATGGCCTGCTGGTGACCGAACTGATGGGGCAGGGCGTGAACGGGGTGACCGGCGACTACTCGCGCGGTGCCGGCGGCTTCCGCGTCGAGAATGGTGAGATCCAGTACCCGGTGGATGGCATCACCATCGCCGGCAACCTGCGTGAGATGTTCAGCAGCATCGAAGCGGTCGGCAGCGACGTCGACCCGCGCTCGCACATCCGGACCGGTTCGATCCTGCTGGGGCGGATGACCATCGCCGGTAATGATTGATGGCGTCGATGGCGTAAGCTATGCCCGCCTGACGCAACCAGCTTGGTGCTGGTGGGTCAAGACCACCCAATGAAAAGGAGTTTTGTCGTGAGCGAATTCGATAACGTCCCGCCGCCGCCGGCCACCACCGACGTACCGGCCGACCAGCGCACCATGGCCCTGGCTGCCCACCTGCTGGGCATCTTCACCGGCTTCATCGGCGCGCTGATCATCTGGCTGATCAACAAGGATGACGCGGGCAAGGCCTTCGTGACCGACCAGGCCAAGGAAGCCCTGAACTTCCAGATCACCGTGACCATCGCCATGGTCATCAGCATGATCCTGACCATCGTGATCATCGGCGTGTTCCTGGCCCCGATCGTGGGCATCATCAGCCTGGTGTTCAGCATCATCGCAGCGGTCAAGGCCAACAACGGCGAAGCCTATCGCTACCCGTTCGCACTGCGCCTGATCAAGTAATACCGGCGGCATGCGGAATTGAGAACGCCCGGCATTGCCGGGCGTTTTCATGTGCGGGGAGCGACGGGCGGTGCCCGGCGAGCGATCAATGATCGCGTTCGACCGCCAGCGTCGCCAGTGCACGCAGTGCATCGGCCTCTTCGCCATACCCGGCCAGGATCGACTGCATGCGTGCGGCCAGTTCGTGCAGCTGAGCCTTGGCACCGTCCATGCCGAGCAGGGCGGGGAAGGTGCTCTTGTCCTGCGCCTGGTCCTTGCCGGCGGTCTTGCCCAGCTGCTCGGAACTGGCCTCGACATCGAGGATGTCATCGCGTACCTGGAAGGCCAGGCCGAGTGCGTCGGCGAAGCTGTCCAGCTGGGCCAGCTGAGGTTCGTGGGCCTGGCCGCACAGCGCGCCCATGCGCACCGCCGCACGGATCAGCGCGCCGGTCTTCAGGGCATGCATGCGGGTCAATGCCGCCAGCGTCTGCTGCTGGCCGGTGGCATCGATATCCAGCGCCTGGCCGCCGCACATGCCAGCGGCGCCGGACGCGTGGGCCAGGGTCTGCAGGCAGGCCACGCGCAGCGTGGCCGGCAGCGGTGCATCGGCCAGCAGGCCGAAGGCACGGGTCTGCAGCGCGTCGCCTGCCAGAATCGCGGTGGCTTCATCGAAGGCGATGTGGGTGGTCGGCTTGCCGCGACGCAGCGCGTCGTCATCCATCGCCGGCAGGTCGTCATGCACCAGCGAGTAGGCGTGGATGAGTTCGACGGACATGGCGGCCGCATCCAGGCTTTCCGGCTGCGCACCGAACAGGTGGCCACTGGCGTAGACCAGCAGCGGGCGCATGCGTTTGCCACCGCCCAGCACCGAATAGCGCATGGCCTGGTGCAGGCGCTGCGGCGCTTCGGCAGGCGAGGGCAGCGCGGCGTCGAGCTGGCTTTCGATACGGTCGCGCCAGCGCGCGAACAGAACCTCAGCCGTCATGGCTGGGCGGATCGAAAGGCTCGGATGCTTCCGGCTGCGCCGGATCGCTGAGCAGGCGCACGCGCAGCTCGGCCTGCTCCAGCGCCTGCTGGCACTGGCGATACAGACCGACGCCACGTTCGTAAGCACTGAGCGAAGCTTCCAGGCTCAGCTCGCCGGTTTCCATCTGCTCCACCAGCTGCTCCAGCGATTCGAGCGACTGCTCGAACTGGGCGACCGGGGAGGCGTTTTCGGGGGACTTCTTGGCCATGCGGCAAGTGTGGACGGGCCGCGCGCGGGGGTCAATTCACCAGCCGCCCGGGCGCCACTGCAACTGCGCGCCATGCGCCTGCAACCAGGCCTGCAGCGGTGCGGCGATGACCACGTCGGCGGCGGCCAGCAACTGCGGGCCATCAAAGATCAGCGGCAGCTGCGCGCGTCGCCAGGGGGCGAGGTGTTCGCGTTGCAGGCAGTCCTTCAACGCGTGCGAATGTTGGCGACCGGGCAGCAGAATGCGCTCACCGCCCACGCGTGCACGGACCTGCAGCGGGCGATCGAAGGCCGGGGTGCCCTGCAGGCGCAGCTGTCCGCCATCGGGCAGTGCCAGCGGTGCGCGTCCATCCCATTCGACCTGCCACTCGAGGGGAAGCGCAGGCAGCCGGGCCGGCAGCAGGTAGACGTGGTCGCGCCACTGTTGGATCGCGTGATCGTGCCAGCGCACCCGCGCCTGGCAATCGTTGTCGGCCGGCAGCAGCTCGTCCAGCGCCTGCTGCAGCACGGTGGCCGGCAGCGGTGCCGCGCAATGGCCGGCCACCCAGGCACGCAGCACGCGTGCGGCACGGCCCGTTGAGACCTGACGAAGCAGCTGCAGGGACAGCACGCGTGGAGCGACTTCCAGGTGTGCGATCAGCTCGGCGTCTTCCTCGTCAAGCAGTTCGCGGGTCTGCCCGCAGTGCGTTGCGCTGCCCGCCATCGCCGCAGCGGCATGCGGCCAGCGCTGGCGCAACAGTGGCAGTACCTGCAGGCGCAGGAAGTTGCGATCGGCGTGGTCGTCGGCGTTGCTGGGGTCTTCGATCCAGTGCAGTGCATGCTGGCGGGCATAGTCGAGGAGTGCACTGCGTGGCACTGCCAGCAGCGGTCGCCATAGAGGCTTTTCGCCAAGGCGGCTGTGCGTGGACATCGCCGCCAGGCCATCGACGCCGGAAGCGCGCAGGGCGCGCAACAGGAAGGTCTCGGCCTGGTCGTCCTGGTGCTGTGCCAGCGCCAGGGTTTCGCCGTCGCGCAGTTCGGCCGCGAACGCGGCGCGTCGTGCCAGTCGCGCGGCACCCTCGGTGCCCAGGCCTGTGCCGTTCTCGACCTGCACGCGGTGCACGGCCAGTTCGATGCCCCTGGCATCGCATTGCTGCTGGCAGTGCAGCACCCAGTCATCTGCATCGGGCTGCAGCCCGTGGTGCACGTGCACCGCGCGCAGCGCCGTGCCGGAAGCTTGCGCGCAGCACCACAGCCAATGCAGCAGCACGGTGGAGTCGACACCACCGCTGTAGCCCACCAGCAGCGGCGCATCCAGCGGAACGAGGGCAGGGAATTCACTCACGGCGGCAAGTATAGGGTTGGTCGGCAGGGCTGCGCCCTGCACCCGCAGACGCGCAAGCAACGGCAACGGCCGAAGCAACAGCAGAAGCGGGTTTCCTGAGGCTTGGCGGGGTGGGTCCGGTAGCGGGGGGCCGCTGCAAGTCCCCCTCCGGGGCCCGGCCCAGCCGCTGGCGGCTGTGCGTTCGGGCGCTTGCGAAGCAGTGCTTCGCAAGCAAAGCGCCCTCACCCATGTAAGCTCGGTCGCCGCTTGCTCGTGTGCGCAGTCCTGCGCACACGGCAAGACCGGGGTTGGGCGTCCTGCCCAACCCGCCCGAGGCATGCCTCGGGCCCATGCGGCTCACGCCCCCGCAACCGGACCCACCCCGGCTTCGACAGAATGCCGCGATCTGCCAGAACGGCGTCGTGCACCGCTTTGGTAGGTGTCGACCTTGGTCGACACAGTAGATCCACGCCATGCGTGGATGACTCATTCGATATCTGACAGATGTGTCGACCAAGGTCGACACCTACCAACAGCCGCGGAGATCTGTCAGAGGCGGGGCACTGTGGGTTTGCGGGGTGTGAGCCGCATGGATGCGGCGATCAAGGCTACATGGACGTACTTGCGCCGTCCCCGCAAACCCACAGTGCCCCGCCATCCCACGGAATGCACGCTGTTGCTGTTGCTTCGGCCGTTGCCGTTGCGTCTGCGGGTGCAGGGCGCAGCCCTGCCGAAAACCCTACTTTACCCGACGGCCCGAACGGTCGATGCGGAACCGCTCTCCGCCTTCCATCGGCGTGTGGCCATCGGCATCCGGCGTGCCGCGCCGGCAGCCATTGCAGACTTCGGCCACGCCATCCTGGAACGGCCAACCGAAATCGAAGGTGCCGGGCACCACCTGGCGGAACTTCAGATCGAAGTAGGCCACGCGGTTGCCGACGCGGGCGCGCAGCAGGCCTTCCTGCGGCGTTTCCGGACCGTTGTCCCAGGTCAGTACCGGCAGGCTGCGGCCTTTGCGGTTGACGTAGTGGAAGCCTTGGTCGGCGTACACCACGGCCAGGCCATGGTCGTCGTAATTCAGGTCCTTCAAGGTGTCGGCACTGATCTTCGGCCGGTGATCGACCACTTCGCAGTTGGGCAGCGGCCACAATCCGTGTTCGTCGGTCAGCAGCTTGCACGCCGACGCCTGTGCCGCTGCATTGGCACTGACCAGCACGCCAAGCAGGACCAGCGACCGCGCGAAGCGGCCGCTGGCAGGAGCAGGGTAGGCCTGCCTCACGATCACTTGGCCTCGGCCTTGCGCTCGAATGCGGTCGGCGCCGGCAGCTGCACCGGCACGCCCTTGTCATCGCAGGTGCCGGCCTGGCACAGGCGTTCGCGCAGGGCCGGGGTGGCCTGCACGATCATGTGGTAGATCGCGTTCTGTTCCAGCGTGCCGCGGATCGCCTTGCTGCCCGGGCCGCGTGCCCAGATGCCGACGTCTTCGCCGCCGTGCGACTCGGACTTCATCGGCACCAGTGCTTCCTGCATGTAGTCCGGATGCTCGGTGTCGACCTCGCGCAGGTTCGGGCGGCCGTTGGCCGGTTCGAAGCTGCTCGGGTTGTGCGGGTAACGCTTCGGACCGGCCGGCTGCTGGTTGCTGCTGCCGGTGTGGCCCGGGCCGTTGGCGTAGCTCAGCGTGGTGTAGGGCTGGCCGGTGCCGTCCAGCGCGTAGTCCAGCTTGCCGGCGCCATCTTCGCCGCCCTTGTCCTTCACCTTGCCCAGGATCGGGTTGCCGCGTGCCGGGTAGCCGACGAAGTTCAGGGTGTGCGAGTGGTCGGCGGTGACGATGATCAGGGTGTCGTCGGCCGACGTCAGTTCGTTGGCCACGCGCACCGCGTCGGACAGGGCCACGGTCTCGGTCAGCGCACGGTAGGCGTTGCCGCTGTGGTTGGCGTGGTCGATGCGCGCGCCTTCGATCATCAGCACGTAGCCTTCCTGGTGCTTGGCCAGGTTCTTGATGGCTGCCGCCGTCAGTTCGGCCAGGCTCGGCTCACCGCCCGGATCCTGCGGGCGCTCGTACTCGTAGCGCATGTGGTCCGGCTCGAACAGGCCAAGGATGGCCGGCGCATTCGCGGCGGCGGCCAGCTGCTTGCTGTTCCACACGTAGGCACCCTGCGGATGCGCCTGCTGCCATTCCTGCACCAGGCTGCGGCCGTCCAGGCGCTGGCCGACCTTGTCGTCGTACTCGGGATCGCGCTCTTCCACGGTGGTGAACTCACCACGACCACCGCCGAGGGCGACCAGCGGGCCACGGCCATAGCGCGAGGTGGACAACAGCTGCTGGGCGATGTCCTTGCAGCCGGCGGCCTTCGCGGCTTCGGTCAGGTCGGTGTCGTTTTCCCAGTTGCGCTCGGGCGAGTGCGCGTAGGTGGCGGCCGGAGTGGCATGGGTCAGGCGTGCGGTGGACACCACACCGGTGGCCAGGCCGGCGCTGTCGGCCAGCTGCAGCCAGGTCAGCAGGCCCTTGGACAGGCTGTCGGCGCAGTCGGTGCGGCTGCCGGCGCTGACGCCGATCGCGCCCATGTGGGTCTTCACGCCGGTGGTGATGGCGGTCATGGTGCCGGCCGAATCCGGGGTCTGCGAATCGGTGTTGTAGGTCTTGCTGAAGGCCGTGGCCGGGAAGCGCTCCCAGGACAGCAGGTTCTCTTCACCCGAGCCGCCCTTCTGCTGGCCTTCGTAGATGCGCGAGGCGGCCACCGTGGTCAGGCTCATGCCGTCGCCGAGGAACAGGATGACGTTCTTGGCCTTGCCGGACATCGCGCCGTTGGCGGCGGCCTGGGCGGCGCCGCTGCGGTACCACCACTGCGGGGTCTCGCCGGCCGGATGGGCAACGGGGTCGACGGCGACCTTCAGGCCGGCCGGGGCGGACGCGGGGGGGTGCTGGCGCAGGCGCCCAGCAGCAGGGTGGTGGCGCAGGCGGCCAACAGGGAGACGGAACGGCGCATGGACGCTGGGATCTCACAAACTGTAACGGGACGTTCATTATGCCCGCCCTCGCAAGGCACGCCGATGACACACTGATTTGCCGGCCGGGCGGTCGTTCTGCGGGCCGCCTTGGGCTATCGTGCCAGCATCCCTTCCTTCACCTCTGGATTGCCTATGAAGCTGGTCTCTGCCTGGCTGCGGATTCCATTCTGGCAGCGCGTGGTCGGTGGCTTCGTGCTCGGCGCGCTGGCCGGCTGGGCGCTCGGCCCGGCCGCGGAAACGTGGTTCGGCCCGCTCGGCGAGCTGTACGTCACCCTGATCAAGATGATCGCCGTGCCGCTGGTGTTCTTCGCGGTCATCAACGCAATCTCGTCGCTGCACGGCCAGAAGTCGGTCGCCGCGCTCAGTGGCCGCACCTTCCTGTGGTTCGTGATCACCGCCGCGTTGGCGGTGTGCGTCGGCCTTGGCGTGGGTACCGTGCTGCAGCCCGGCGCCGGTGGCCTGCAGCTGTCGATGGCCAGCAACTACGTGCCGCGCGAAGTGCCCAGCGTGGTGCAGGTGCTGCTGGACGTGGTGCCGGCCAATGTCTTCTACGCGCTGTCCGGCATCGGCACCAAGGTCAATGCGGCCGGTGAGACCGTGCTGGCTGCCGGTCGCGGCTCGATCCTGCCAGTGATCTTCTTCGCTGGCCTGGTCGGCTTTGCCATCGTCAAGCTGGGCGAGAAGGTGACCGAGGCGCGCAAGCTGGTCGGGCAGATGAGCGACATCATGATCCAGGTGACGCGCTTCGTGCTGGAAGTCACCCCGATCGGCACCTTCGGCCTGATTGCTGGCCTGGTCGGCAGCTACGGTTTCGAGAAGCTGCTGCCGCTGGGCCACTTCGTGCTGGCGCTGTACGTGGCCTGCGCACTGCACATCGTGGTGGTCTACAGCGCACTGCTGCTGGCGCACGGCCTGAACCCGTTGAAGTTCTTCCGTGGCGCGGCGCCGGGCATGCAGGTCGCCTTCGTCAGCTCGTCCAGCTTCGCCGCGATGCCGGTGGCGCTGCGCTCGATCACCCACAACCTGGGCGTGAACAAGGACTACGGTTCGTTCGCGGTGCCGCTGGGCGCCAGCATCAAGATGGATGGCTGCGGCGCGATCTATCCGGCGCTGTGCGCGGTGTTCATCGCGCAGTACAGCGGTGTGCCGCTGACCCCGGAACAGTACGTGGTGGTGCTGATCGCCTCGGTGCTGGGCAGCTTCGGTACGGCCGGCGTGCCCGGTACCGCGGTGATCATGGCCACGGTGGTGCTGAGCGCAGCCAACCTGCCGCTGGAGACCATCGGCTACCTGTATGCCATCGACCGCATCCTGGACATGATGCGCACGATGACGAACGTGACGGGCCAGATGCTGGTGCCGGTGATCGTGGCCAAGGAAACCGGCCTGCTTGACCAGGCGGTGTATGACAACCCGTCCAGCAACGTGGGCGTGGACGATCCGGACCCGACACCGCCACGCGGCTGAGGTTGCGTGGAGATGAAAAGCCCGCCCTGACCGGCGGGCTTTTTGTTTTGGAGCTGACTGGCGCGGTGCCGATCAGGGTAGGTCCCTGGTAGATCCACGCCATGCGTGGATGGCCGCAGTGCCGACCAACGGTCGGCACCCACTGGGGCAGGTGGCGCAGTGCCGGCCAAGGTCGGCACCCAGTGGGGGCGCAAACAAAAAAGCCGCTGCAGGGCAGCGGCTTTCTCGTGTGAGGCGGCGCGGTAGCGCCAACCGGTCAGATCAGAGATCGACCCGGCGGGCCTGCATGAACTTGTTGCCCCAGTAGCCGCTGAGCAGGGTGTCCACGCGGACGTCCTTGCCGGAGCTCGGTGCGTGCAGGAAGCGGCCATCGCCAACATAGATGCCGACGTGGTCGACGCGGCCCTTGCGGCCGAAGAACACCAGGTCACCGGCAGCCAGTGCGGTGCGGTCGTTGATCAGTTCGGCGTTGTCATCGTGCGCCATTTCGCGGGAGACGCGCGGCAGCTCGATACCCAGGGCCGAGCGGAACACGTAACCGACCAGGCCGCTGCAGTCGAAACCGCTGTCCGGGTTGCTGCCACCCCAACGGTACGGGGTGCCCAGCAGGGTCATCGCGCGGCGCAGCAGCGACTGCACCTTGCCGTTGTCGGCGGCGGTGCCGACAACGCTGCCATTGGCGGCGCTGCTGGTGTCGTAGTTGGCGAGCAGGCGGCTGAGATCACCGGCCACCACGGCCGAGCGGTCCATCAGCGGAATGGTGTCGTTGGCAGCCAGGTGCGGCAGCAGGGCGGCCAGCGTGGCGCTGGCGGCGGCATCGACGCGGCTGCGCTGCGGAGCGGCAGCCTCGGCCTTGGCGGCCGGTCGGGGGGTGCTCTCGGCCACCGGGGCCGGGGTCACATCGGAACGGTTCGGAGCAGTCTGCGACCAGGCCGGAAGGCTGGTCAGACACAGTGCCAGGCCAAGCAACAGCGGGCGGGCACTACGTGAAGATACGGAAGTCTGGCCTTCGCTTTTCAGGTCGTCAGTCGTCACGCGTCGGTCACAGGAAAAAAACGATGGGGCATCATGCCCTGTAAAAGCGGCAATAAGTTAAAAATTCCGTTAGTAAATCGTTAGTTGCATGGTGATGTGCGTCACAATTTTGAACATATCGCCTGTTCATCTTAGCGAAGGACGCGTTTCGCCCCGGTGTAGTGGTCCTTCCAGTACGGACCGCTGAGCGAGTCCAGCCGGACCGTGCCACCGGTGCTCGGCGCGTGCACGAAGCGCCCTTCACCCACATAAATGCCGACATGGGTGACGCTGCCGCGGCTGCCGAAGAACACCAGGTCGCCGGTGGCCAGGCGCTGCGGGTCGATCTTCGGGCCCTGTACCGCCGCCAGGTCGCGCGAGGTGCGCGGCAGTTTCAGGTCCAGCATCTCGCGGTAGACGTAGGCCACCAGGCCGCTGCAGTCGAAGCCGGAGTCGGGGGTATTGCCGCCATAGCGATAGGGGGTGCCGACCAGGCTGATGGCGCGCATCAGCACCGAGTTGGCCGCCTCGGGATTGTCCGGCACGGTCTTCGGCCAGTTCGCGGTCGGCGGGGGCGGCGCGGGTCGGGTGGCCTTGCCGCCGCCGCAGGCGGTCATCAGCACGGGCAGGGCCAGCAGCAGGGCCGGGGCGAGGAGCCGGCGCAGGCCGGACGAAACTGGCGTGATGTGCATGATCTCCGGATAATGCGCCACCTTAGGATTGGCCGTCATGATGGCGGCGTCCCCGCCGGGCGACAACCCGCCCCAACCCGCCTGCCTCCGGCAGATCCAGACAGAGTTGCGCATGAAGATCGAAAAAGACCGCGTTGTCCGCTTCCACTACACCGTTTCCGAAGTCGGCCAGGAGCCGATCGAATCGTCCAAGGACCGCGGCGAGCCGCTGGCGATCCTGATCGGCCACGGCAACATCATCCCGGGCCTGGAAAACGCCATGATGGACAAGGAAGCCGGCGCGACCTTCAGCGTCGACGTCAACGCTGCCGATGCCTACGGCGAGCGTCGTGAGGGCCTGTCCCAGCGCGTGCCGAAGAAGCACTTCGGCAACACCAAGCTGGCTCCCGGCCAGCAGGTCGTGCTGCAGACCAACTTCGGCCCGCGTGCGGTGACCGTGCAGAAGGTCGGCATGAGCGTCGTCGACGTCGACCTGAACCATCCGATGGCCGGCAAGGACCTGCACTTCGACGTGGAAATCGTCGATGTGCGCGAAGCCGGCAAGGAAGAAATCGACCACGGCCACGTCCACGGCGACGGCGGTCACCAGCACTGATCGCAGTGCGATCGTGATGGCAGCAACGGCCCGCTTCGGCGGGCCGTTGCGTTTGTGGAACACGGCGCGGCCATCCATGGCGCGCAGGCCGGCGGCATAATGGCGGACCTGCCCGACGGACGCCCTGTGAACGCCGCTTCTCCTTCCCTGCAGCCGGTGGCTTCCGGCGAACGCATCGCCGTGCTTGACGTGCTGCGCGGTGCTGCGCTGCTGGGCATCCTGCTGATGAACATCGAGGCCTTCAGCGGGCCGCTGGACCTGGCGTTCACCGGCATCGACGTGCATTGGCAGGGCATCGACTACTGGGCCGATGCCTTTGTCTACGTGTTCGTGCAGGGCAAGTTCTTCACCCTGTTCTCGTTGCTGTTCGGTGCCGGCTTCGCGGTGATGGCGCAGCGCGCTGAGGCCGCCGGGCGCGACTTCACCCCGTTCTACCTGCGCCGCAGCGCTGGCTTGCTGCTGATCGGTCTGTGCCATGCACTGCTGGTCTGGTCCGGCGACATTCTGGTGATGTATGCACTGATCTCGTTGCCGCTGCTGGCCTGCCGCGAGGCGCCACGCAGCTGGCTGCCGTGGATGGGGCTGATGGTCTACCTCGGCGGTGTGGCGATGATGCTGCTGGTCGGCGCGATGGTGTCGATGGCTTCGGCCGAAGATGTGCAGGGCATGCTTGCCGAGGCGCAGCGGAGCATTGAGCTGCAGCGGCAGGTGTACGGGCAGGGCAGCTGGGCGCAGGCCAATGTGCAGCGCCTGAATGAGTTCGGTACGTCGATGGGGGCGCTGCTGATCACCGGCCCGGAAGTGCTGGGCATGTTCCTGATCGGCAGCTGGTTCGCCGGCAGTGGCGCGCTGGCGGCGCCGGAGCGCTTCCCGCGGCTGTACGCGTCGCTGCGCTGGGTCGCGTTGCCGCTGGGCCTGCTGGTCACGTTGATCGGCGTTGCCTGGAAACCCTACCTGGCACCGGGCGCCTACAACCTTCCGGTGACGGCGGCGATGGGCCTGGTGACCATAGGCGGCCTGCCGATGTGCCTGGGCTATCTGGCGTGGATCGTGCACTGGCGCACGCGGCTGGCCTGGCTGGCGCCGGTGGGGCGCATGGCGCTGACCCATTACCTGGCGCAGTCGCTGGTCTGCACGCTGCTTTTCTATCACTACGGACTGGGATGGTTCGAGGTGATGCCGCGCAGCGTGCAGCTGCTGTTCGCACTACTGCTGTTCGCTGTGCAGGTGGGCATTTCGCACGCGTGGTTGCGCCGCTTCCGTTTCGGGCTCATGGAATGGCTGTGGCGTGCGATGACCTACCGGCAGTGGCCGCCGATGCGGCGCGGGGCCGGGCAGGGCTGATCGATGCAGGGCGCGCGCGAGGATGTGATCGTGGTCGGCGCCGGTGCCGGTGCCATTGGACTGGCCGTCGCGCTCGCGCTGCGCGCACAGGGCCGGCAGGTACGCGTGATCGACCGTGGGCGTGTCGGCGGCGCGACCTCGCATGGCAACTGCGGCACCATCACCCCCAGCCACGCGCCGCCGCTGCCAGCGCCTGGCGTACCGTTGCGCGCGCTGCGCTGGATGCTCGATCCGCGTGCGCCGTTGTACGTGCGTACGCGACTGGACCCTGCATTGTGGCGCTGGCTGCTGCAGTTCAGCGCACGCTGCAATGCCCGCGACTGGCTGCAGGCCACGCGCGCCCGCGCTGCGCTGCTGAATGATTCCCGGCTGCGCCTGGCACAGTGGGTGCAGGTGCATGCGCTGGACTGCGAATTCGATATCCGCGGTCTGGACTACGTGTTTGGCGATGCCCGCAATTTCGATCACCACGCCGCTGAGTGTGAGGCACTGAACGCGCAGGGCATCGCCACGGCGCGCATCGACGGCGCCGACTATGCGCGCGACAATCCAGCTTTCCATGATCGCATTGCCGGCGCGATCCACTTCCCCGGCGATGCGCAGCTGCGTCCGGACCGCTACACCGCCGAACTGGCGCGCGTGCTGCGTGCACAGGACGTGGTGATCGAGGAGCAGGCGGACATGCAGGATTTCAGCACCGACGCGCACGGTGTGCGCGTGCACGTCGGCGAACGCACGCTGCACGCACGCGAGCTGGTGCTGGCCACCGGACCGTGGTCGCCGCGCTGGGCACGGCAACTGGATCTGCGCGTGCCGATCCAGCCCGGCAAGGGCTATTCGCTGACCTGGTCGCGACCGGTGCAGGTGCCGCAGCGCCCGGTGGTGCTGAAGGACCATTCCGTGTTCGTGATTGCCTGGCGCGAGGCGTTACGACTGGGCGGCACCATGGAATTCGCCGGTGCCGACCCGCAGCTGCGCACGGCCCGCCTGCAGGCCCTGCAGCAGGCCGCCGACCGCTACCTGCGCGCGCCACGCGGTGCGCAGCTCCAGGAGCAGTGGTGCGGGTGGCGCCCCATGAGCGTGGACGACGTGCCGTTGATCGGCCGCGCGCCCGCGCATCCTCACGTCTGGCTTGCAGCGGGGCATGGCATGCTCGGCATCAGCATGAGCGCCGGCACCGGCCAGCTGATCGCCGATCTCGTCTGCGGCCGCACGCCAGCGATCGATCCTGCCCCTTACCGACCCGAGCGATTCCGATGAGCACTGCATCCTATGATTACGACCTGATCGTCCTTGGCGGCGGCTCCGCCGGCCTGGCCGGCGCGATCCGCGCCGCGCAGCACGGCAAGCGCGTGGCCATGCTGGAGCCCGGTGAGCTGGGCGGGACCTGCGTCAATGTTGGCTGCGTGCCGAAGAAGGCGATGTGGCTGGCGGCCGACCTGCACGAGCGCATCGGCCTGGCCAGTGCGATGGGCTTCGATGTTCAGGCGCGCCCGGCGCTGTCGTGGAAGGAACTGGTGATCCATCGCCAGGCCTACATCAGCAACATCCACACCAGCTACCACAAACGCCTGGATGAGACCGGCGTGGTGCGCATTCCGGCGCGCGGCCATCTGCTCGATGCGCATACCGTGGCCTGCAGTGATGGCGTGCGTTACAGTGCCGAGCACATCCTGATCGCCACCGGCGCGCACCCGCTGCGTCCAGATATCCCCGGCGCGGAACTGGGCCTGGTCTCCGATGATTTCTTCGATCTGCGTGCGGCACCGGCGGAGGTGGCGATCATCGGTGGCGGTTACATCGCGGTGGAGCTGGCCGGCCTGCTGCAGGCTCTGGGCAGCAAGGTGAGCCTGCTGGTGCGTGGCCAGCGGCTGCTGGATCGCTTCGATTACGAGCTGACTGATCAGCTGGCCGAGAACCTGAAGCAGCAGGGCGTGCGCATCCATTTCGGCTATCGCCTGCGCGAACTGCAGCGCGATGGCGAACGCGTACGTGCGTTCGGCCATGACGGCCCGCTCGACAGCGTGTTCGACGCGGTGTTCTTCGCCACCGGCCGCCGCGGCAACAGTCGTGATCTGGGCCTGGAAGCGCTCGGCATCGGCATTGGCGAACACCAGCAGGTGCAGGTGGACGAATGGCAGACCACCAGCGTGCCGAGCGTGCACGCGGTGGGTGACATCGCCGGCAAGGTCGGCCTGACCCCGGTGGCGGTGGCTGCTTCGCGACGGTTGATGGATCGCCTGTTCGGTGGCCGCCCGCAGTCGAAGATGGATTACGAGAACGTGGCCAGCGTGGTGTTCTCGCACCCGCCGCTGGGTGCGGTGGGCATGAGCGAGGAAGAAGCGCGCGCGCGTTTCGACCAGGTGAGCGTTTACCACAGCCGTTTCCGACCGATGCTGCAGGCGCTGGCCAACGGTACACAGCGCAGCCTGTTCAAGATGGTCTGCGCCGGCCCGGAAGAACGCGTGGTAGGTATCCACCTGCTGGGCGAAGCGGCCGACGAGATCCTGCAGGGTTTCGCGGTGGCGGTGAAGATGGGCGCGACCAAGGCCCAGTTCGATGACACCGTGGCGATCCACCCGACCTCGGCTGAGGAAGTGGTGCTGATGCGCTGAGCCGGGCCGTTGTAGAGCCGAGCCATGCTCGGCCGTCGCTCTTTGTAGAGTCGAGCCATGCTCGACTGCGGTGGAAAGACAGTCGAGCATGGCTTGTATGTTCCTCCCGGCTCCTACGAGGTATGTAGGAGCCAGGGTGGAGGGACCGTCAAGCATGCATCTGCGGATACTAGCCGACAGACGAGTCGAGCGATCCCCATCCCGCACACGAACGTCGATAAAGGATCGTACGGCCCCCAAAGGGGATCGTCGATGTAGGCAAGCTAACGTCGGTGCGGTACCACCCCAGCCCCTTAAAGATAGCTGGGAGCCGTACAAATGTCTGATTCTCTCGATATTGGCGTGGACGTGGACTCCAAGGAGTTCGTACCGGCAGTGGCCGACCGCAAGGCCGGCGACAGGATCGCCAACACCCGGGCCGGCATAGCCCAGTGGCTCAACACCTTGCCCCAGCGATGCCGGATTGGCATGGAGGCGACGGGGCGGTACTACGAGTTGTTGGCTCGGATGGCTGGCCAGGCAGGCCACGTTGTCTATGTGATCAATCCACGTCTGATCAAGCACTACGGCCGGGCGACGGGCTCGCGTGGCAAGACGGACGCCATGGACGCCGAAGCGATCGCCCGGTACGTGAAGAAGGAGAACGATCGCCTGCGTGAATACGTACCGCGTACCGACGAGCAGCAGCAGATGCACGATTTGCTGCGCAAGCGGCAGACGCTGGTAAAGACACGCGCGCGCCTGGAGCAATCCTTCGGGGTAAGCAAAAGTGCCCCCGGGGAGCTGTCAGATCTGTTCTGCGCTCTGGCTGGGACGCTGTCCGAGCTGGAAAGCGAACTGCAGCGCTTGGGGCGCGATGGAGAGCATGGCACGCTCTACAAGCGCCTGTTGACCATCCCTGGTATCGGCCCCGCCGTCGCCGCTCACCTGATCTACTACATGACGCGCTGGCCGTTGGCCAACGCCAACGCGTGGATCGCCTGCACCGGCCTGGATCCCCGGCCTAACGAGTCTGGCGGCAGAACGGGACGGCGTCGGCTGTCCAAACAGGGCACGCCAGTGCTGCGCCAGATGCTCTACATGGCCGCCATGGGGCTCAAGCGGTGTCGCCAGGGGCAACCGCTCTACGACGAGCTGTCAAAACGCGGTCACCCCAGCACCGCCGTCTTCAACATCCTGGCCAGAAAGCTGGCCAGGATCGCCTGGGGTGTCTTCAAAAGCGGCCGGGACTTCGATCCGGCCATGCTGAAGGTGGGTCAAGCCTGCTTCCAGCAGGCTTGACCACGAACATAGGATCTCGACTCTACAAGGCGGGCACCGGACGCCCCCGTGCGACAATGGGCGCCCCCACGCTTTCCCGGGCCGCTCCGAGCGGCCCGCCGTCGTCCTGATGTCCAATCCCGCTTCCCGTATCGCCACCGCCTCCCCACGCATTGCGCTGGGGGGTATCGGCCTGGCCGCGATCGGCGCCATCGCTGCTTCCGGCAAGGCGATCATTGTCAAGCTCGGCCTGCGTCACGGCGTGGATGCCACCACGCTGCTTGCCCTGCGCATGCTGATGGCGCTGCCGCTGTTCGTACTGATGGCGCTGTGGGCCGCGCGTCGGGCCGAACCACTGTCCTGGGCCGACCGCGCCCGCGTGCTGTGGCTGGGTTTCACCGGCTACTACCTGTCCAGCCTGCTCGACTTCCAGGGCCTGCAGTACATCAGCGTGACGCTGGAACGGCTGATCCTGTACTTGAACCCGACCCTGGTGCTGCTGATCAACGTGCTGCTGGCGCGCCAGCGGCCGGGCCGATGGCAGATCGGTGCGCTGGTGCTGAGTTATCTGGGCGTGCTGCTGGCGTTCGGCCATGACCTGCAGCGCGAGGGTGGGCAGATCATCGTTGGCAGCCTGCTGGTGCTGGGCAGTGCGCTCAGCTATGCGCTGTACCTGTTCGGCAGCGGGCAGGTGGTCGCGCGTATCGGAGCGGTGCGGCTGACCGCTTACGCCAGCTGCGTGGCCAGCGTGCTGGTGCTGCTGCATTTCGCGGTGACCCATCCGCTGCCGTTGTTGTGGCAGGCGCCTGCGCCGGTGCAGTGGCTGTCGCTGGTCAATGCCACCGTGTGCACGGTGCTGCCAGTGCTGGCGATCATGCTGGCGGTGCAGCGCGTGGGTTCGTCGCTGGCCGCGCAGGTCGGTATGCTGGGCCCTGTTTCCACCATCGTGATGAGCCTATGGCTGCTCGACGAACCGATGGGGCCGGCGCAGATCGCCGGCACCGTGCTGGTGCTGATCGGCGTTCTGCTGGTAACCCGCCTGCGGCGCTGACGCCGGAGCAGGCGCGTGCGCGCATCCTGGCGGTGATCCGCGCGATCCCGGCGGGGCAGGTGATGGGCTATGGGCAGGTGGCGATGCGCGCGGGCCTGCCCGGGCGTGCACGCCTGACCGCGCGCATCCTGGGCCAGAACGACGACCCGGACCTGCCCTGGCATCGCGTGCTGCGCTCGGATGGGCGCATTGCCATGGAGGAAGGGTCGGCCGGCTGGCGCGAGCAGTCACAGCGGTTGCGCGCCGAGGGCGTGCGGGTGGAGAACGGCCGGGTGCGGATGCCGGCGGCTGATCCGGCGGCAGCACTGGATGCCGCTGTGTGGGGTCCGGGCTGAGCAACGCTGGCGACTGAACAGGCCGCGCCTGCCGGTCGCCAACAAGACACGGTGCTGCGGCTATGATGGAGGCCGTTCCATGCCGGTGCTCCCATGTTCCCGCGACTGCCTACCGTCACCAAGGCCCTGCTGATCGCCAATGCGATCCTGTTCCTGCTGCAGCAGCCGTTCCTGCTCGGCATGCAGACCTTCGAGCCGTTCATGCTGCAACCCCTTCAGCAGGGCTTCGACGCATTCTCGCCGGGCGGCAACTTCCAGCCCTGGCAGCTGCTGACCTACGGCTTCCTGCATGGCAGCTTCGGCCATCTGTTCTTCAACATGCTGGCGGTCTTCATGTTCGGCGCGCCGCTGGAGCAGACCTGGGGCGAGAAGCGCTTCCTGCTGTATTACCTGGTGTGCGTGGCCGGTGCCGGTGTCTGCCAGCTACTGGTGGGCACGCTGCTGGAAAACCCGGCCACGGTGCTGGGCGCCTCCGGCGGCGTGTTTGGCCTGCTGCTGGCCTACGGCATGCTGTTCCCCAACCAGCGGGTGATGCTGCTGTTCCCGCCGATCCCGATGAAGGCACGCACCTTCGTGATCCTGTTCGGCGTGGGCGAACTGGTGCTGGGCATGACCGGCTGGCAGCCGGGCGTGGCCCACTTCGCACACCTCGGCGGCATGCTGTTCGGCTGGTTGCTGATCCGCTACTGGCGCGGGCAATCGCCGTTCAACAAGCGCCGCCCGCCTGGCCCACCGAAGCGCCCGAACCATCTGCGCAGCGTCAAATGATCCGAAGGATCATTTGACGCTGTAGGTGCCGACCGTTGGTCGGCACGCCTTGTCCCACGCGGGTAGGTGCCAACCTTGGTTGGCACGCTTTGAATGGGATCATTTGACGCGGTAGGTGCCGACCGTTGGTCGGCACACCTCTACCCATCCTGCAACACCACCTGCGCGGCATTGTGCCCGGGCGCACCAGTGACGCCACCACCGGGATGGGTGCCCGCACCGCACAGGTACAGACCGGGCAGGGCACCGCGATAGCCGGCCTGGCCGACCATCGGCCGTGCCGAGAACAACTGGTTGGCACTGAGCGCGCCATGGAAAATGTCGCCGCCGACCAGGCCGAAGGTGCGTTCCAGATCCAGCGGCGACAGCACCTGCCGACCGAGCACGCTGCCGGCAAAGCCGGGCGCATACCGTTCGACGGTGGCAATCATCAGGTCCGCCACAGTCTCGCGGTGATCATCCCAGTTACGCCCGTCGGGCAGTACCGGCGCCACGTGCTGGCAGAACAGGCTGGCCACATGCTGCCCGCGCGGCGCCAGTGAATCATCCAGCGTGCTCGGAATCAGCATCTCTACGATCGGTTCGCGCGACCAGCCTTCGCGGCGCGCATCCAGCCAGGCGCGGTCCATGTAGTCCAGGCTGGGGGCCATGATGATGCCGGCGCTGAGGTGATCGCCGGGGCCGGGCAGGGCACGGAAGTCCGGCAACCGCGACAGCGCCACGTTCATCCGGAAGGTGCCGGAACCGCAGCGCCAGTTCGTCATGCGTTCGCGTGTGGCAGCGGGTACTTGCGTCGGCTCCAGCAGCTGTTCGTACAGCAGCTTCGGATTGACGTTGGCCACCACCGCGCGTGCACGCAGGGTTTCGCCGTTGACCAGTTCCACCCCCACGACGCGGCCTTGTTCGGTCAGTACCTGTTGCACACCGGCATCCACGCGAAGTTCGGCCCCGGCCTCGCGCGCCGCGCTGGCGATGGCCTGGCTGATCGCGCCCATGCCGCCGATCGCGTGGCCCCACGCACCCTTTACGCCATTGCACTGGCCGAATACGTGGTGCAGCAGTACGTAGGCACTGCCCGCTGTATACGGGCTTGCGTAGTTGCCGACGATGCCATCAAAGCCGAACAGCGCCTTGATCGGCTCGCTCTCGAACCAACGGTCCAGGTACTCCGCCGCCGACAGCGTGAACAGGTCCAGCAGTTCCTGCCGCAGTGGCGCATCCAGCGCCGCCAGTTCGCGGCCGAGTTTCCCCATCTGCCATAGTGCGGGCAGCGCACGCCAACCGCCTGCTACACCCAGGTCGGGCGGCGCGCGCAGGGCCCATGCGCGCAGTACGTCGGCGAAGATTTCCAGGCGTGCCTCGTACGTGGGCAAGCGCTGCGCATCCCGCTCGGAGAACTTCGCCACTTCGGCCTGAGTGCGGCCAGGTGCCGACAACAGATAGCGGTCGTCGGGCAATGGCAGGAAGTTGTTGGCCGGGCGCGCGACGATGCGCAGCCCATGCGCATGCAGCTGCAGGTCGTCGATCACCTTCGGCTGCAGCAGCGAGACCGTGTACGAGGCGACTGAATTGCGGAAGCCGGGATGGAATTCCTCGGTGACTGCAGCGCCGCCAAGAACGCCGCGACGTTCCAGCACCAGCACCTTCTTTCCGGCACGTGCCAGATAGGCGGCGCAGACCAGGCCGTTGTGGCCACCACCAACGATGATCGCATCCCAGGTCATCTGCACCTCGGAAAAAGGGGACGGAGGGGATTAAGTCGCAATTCGCATGGGGTCACCGGCAATGGGGAAAAAACGACTTAATCCCCTCCGTCCCCTTTTTTGATCGCTGCTTCGATGGTGGCGATGTCGATCTTCTTCATCGGCATCATCGCGTTGAATGCGCGCTTGGCCAGTGCCTTGTCCTGGCTGGTCACCGCTTCGATGAGCATGCGCGGGCTGATCTGCCAGGAGATGCCCCAGCGGTCCTTGCACCAGCCGCATTGGCTCTCCTGGCCACCGTTGCCGACGATCGCATTCCACAGGCGGTCGGTCTCGGCCTGGTCCTCGGTCTGGATCTGGAAGGAAAACGCTTCGCTGTGCTTGAACGCGGTGCCGCCGTTGAGGCCGACGCAGGGGATGCCGCAGACCGTGAATTCAACGGTCAGTACGTTGCCTTCCTTGCCGTCCGGATAGTCACCGGGGGCGTGATGCACGGCGGTCACCGCGCTGTCGGGCAGGATACTGGCGTAGAAGGTGGCGGCCTCGAGCGCGCCGTTGTCATACCAGACACAGATCGTGTTCTTGTGTGCCATGTCGGGGCTCCACGTTGGACGAAGCCGCAGCGATAGCATGCGCGGTGTTAATCCGGGATCGTGCTGCACCTGCAAAAAAGGAGGGCGCCCGAAGGCGCCCTCTGCGTTACCCGTGTGGCAGCTGGATCAGCGCCAGACCTTGATCTGCTCGGCTTCACTGCGCTGCATCGGCTGGCCGGCCTTGCAGCTGAAGGTGGCGCCGAAGGCCGGCAGGTTGGCCAGCGTGCCGTTGCTGCGCCACAGGCCTGGTGCACGGATGTCGGCGGTCAGGCGGCGTACGGCCTCGTTCGGCGCCAGCTGCTGCGCCCACAGCGCAGACCAGGCGCGGAAGAAGCCCTGCTGCTGGGCCTGCTTGGCCTTCGGCTCCTGTGCGACATACGCCGCCCAGGCCAGTTCCAGACCGGCGATGTCGGCCAGGTTCTCTTCCTGGGTGAGCGTGCCGTTGACCTTGGCACCCTTCACGCCCGGGAAGTCGTAGGCGCTGTACTGCGCGGCCACGCGGTTACCGAGCAGGGTCCAGGCGGTCTTGTCGGCCGGGGTCCACCAGCTGCGCAGCTCGCCCTTGGCGTCGACCAGCGCACCCTTGGCATCGATCGCGCGGGTCAGCTCATGGCCGACCAGGCCACCGAAGCTGCCGAACTTGTCGGCAGCGTCGGCCTTGGCGTTGAACACCGGGCCCTGCAGGATCGCGGCGGTGACGATCAGGCGGTTCTGGGCCAGATCGTAGGCCAGCGACGGCTGCTGCGGCAGCACGTCCCAGCGACGGTCGGCATTGCCCTTGCCGATGCGCTTCATTTCCTCGCGATGGCGCCAGGTCGAAGCAATCAGCATGTTGCCACCGAACGAACCGCGGCCCATCGGCTGCACGCTGTAGTCGAGGTCGCGCAGCGGGGTGCCAATCTCGATCTTCAGCGCAGCCAGCTTGGCCTGCGCTTCGGCCTTGGCTTCGGTGCTCATCCAGCTGCTGTTCTTGACCGCTTCGATCTGCACTTCGCGCACCTTGTCGACGATCCACGCCGCCTGGCGACGATCTTCGGCGGACAGGTAACGGGCAGCGTATTCGCGACCGACCATCGGGCCAGCGGCTACGTTGATCGCCTCCAGCACGTCTTCCCAGCGCTGCGGCGGCAGGGTTTCGCCACGCAGCACGCGGCCGCGGAATTCGAACTCGGCGTCGCGGTAGGCCTTGGACAGGTACGGCGCCATCGAGTCGCCCACGCGCCAGCGCAGGTAGGCCTTCCACTGGTCCGGCTTGAGCTTGGTGACCATGCCGTCGAGCTGCTTGAACAGGCCCGGGTCGGCCAGCGAGACCAGGTCGTCATCCACGCCCTGTGCCTTCAGGAAGGCATCCAGCTGCAGGTTGCGGTAGCGGCTGTTGAGCTCCTTGGTGGAGATCGGCGCGTAGTTGTTGAACGGGTTGTTGATGCCGGCCAGCGACTGCGCATTGCGTGCCAGCTCGGTTTCCAGCGCGATCACCGCCTGCGACTCGGCATCCAGCTTGGCCGCCGGCGTGCCGGTCAGTGCCAGGATCTGCTTGACGTAGTTGCGGTAGCGGCCCATCAGCGCCACGGTGTCGGCGTCGGTACGGGTATAGAACGCCGGATCCGGCAGGCCCATGCCGCCCTGCATGAAGTAGCCGATGTGACGGTCCAGCGCTTTCAGATCGACGTCGGGGCCGAAGTTGAAGGCCACCGGGATGCCGACCTGGTGCAGTGCGGCGATCGAGGCCGGCACATCCTTGGCCTTCTTGATGGCGTTGATGCGGGTCAGCAGCGGGGCGATCGGGTTGGAGCCGTCTGCTTCCACGGCCGCTTCGTCCAGGCCACTGGCCCAGAAGTCACCCAGCAGCTTCTGCACGTTGCCCTGCGGCGCCTTCATCGCTGCGTCGAGCAGTTCACGCTGCTGCTGGCGGCTGCGGTCGACCAGCTGGCCCAGCGCGGTGGTGGCGCCGGTCTGCGGCACCGGGTTGGCCTTCAGCCAGCCGGCATTGGTGGCGTCGTAGAAGTCGCTGCACTGGGCACTGACAGCCGGGGCACGCGCGGCCTTTTTCTTGGCGGCGAACGCATCGTGGGTCGGGACCAGAGTCGCCAGGCTGATGCCCAGGGCGATGGCAAGCGGACGGAAATTGGGCATGTGGAACGAATCCGTGATGGATTGAGGGCGCGCGCACTATAGCAAGCCGCGCATGGGCGCGGCATGCACGCATCACGGCGCATCCGCCGGGCATGGCCTGGCGCTACCGGGTGTGTGGCATCGACACCGCATGCACGCATCACGGTGGCTCCGCCGTGCCGTGCGCCGACCAAGGTCGGCATCTGCCAATGGCGTGGGCCTGCACAGGCGCAGTAGATCCACGCCATGCGTGGATGACGGGCGCGGCAAAAAACAAAGGCCCGGGAATTCCCGGGCCTCTGCAGGTCTACCTTGGCATCAGCCAGGGCTTACCAGATCACCACCTGCTGCTCGCCGGCGCGGGCCATCGGCGAACCGGCCTTGCACTGGAAGGCCGCAGCAAAGGTCGGCAGGTTCGACGGCGCACCCATGGCTCGGAACTGCGCCGGCGCGTGCGGGTCAGTGGCCAGGCGGACCTTGGCGTTTTCCGGGGTGTACTTGGTGCGCCACACGGTGGCCCAGTTGAAGAAGAAGCGCTGGTCGCGGGTGAATCCATCGACCTTTGCATCTTCCTTGCCGGCGGAGGCCTTCTGCAGGGCGTCGTAGGCGGTAGCCAGGCCGCCCAGGTCGGCGATGTTCTCGCCCAGGGTCAGGTGACCGTTCACGGCCTGGCCGTCGACCTTGTACTGGTCGAACTGCTTGACCAGCTTGCCGGTCAAGCCTTCGAAGTTCTTCTTGTCAGCGGCAGTCCACCAGTCTTCCATGTTGCCGGTCGGCCCGAAGCGTGCACCCTGGTCGTCGTAACCGTGGGTCATTTCGTGGCCGATCACCGCACCGATGCCGCCATAGTTCAGTGCGTCGTCGGCCTTCGGATCGAAGAACGGAGGCTGCAGGATGGCGGCCGGGAACACGATCTCGTTCTGCAGCGGGTTGTAGTAGGCGTTGACCGTCTGCGGGGTCATGCCCCACTCGGTCTTGTCCACCGGCTTGCCGATCTTGGACAGGTTGAACTTGTAGTTGAACTCACTGGCCGCGCGCACATTGCCCAGGTAGCTGTCGCGCTGGGTCTGCAGGCCCGCCCAGTCACGCCACTTGTCCGGGTAACCGATCTTCGGGGTGAAGGTTTCCCACTTGGCGATGGCCTTGGCTTTGGTTTCATCGCTCATCCAGCTCAGGCCCTGGATGCGTTCCTTCAGCGAAGCGGCCAGGTTCTTCACCAGCTCTTCCATCTTCGCCTTGGCTTCCGGCGAGAAGGCAACCTTCACGTACAGCTGGCCGAAGGCTTCACCGGCGTCGTTCTCGATGGTGCCCAGCACGCGCTTCCAGCGCGGCTTCTGTTCCTTCTGGCCGTTGAGGGTCTTGCCGTAGAACTCGTAGTTCTCCTGCACGAAGGCATCGGCCAGGTACGGCGAAGCGCTGTCCACGGTGTGGAAGCGCAGGTAGGCGCGCCACACCGACGGATCGGTATCGCCCAGCGCCTTGCTCACTTCCTCATGGAAGGCCGGCATGGCCAGCGAGAACTTCTCCGGCGCGGCTACGCCCTGCGACTTGAAGAACTCGGTCCAGCTGAAGTTCGGGGTCAGCTTGTCGGCGTCAGCCAGGGTGACCGGGTTGTAGTACAGCTCGACGTTGCGCGACAGCTCGACGCGCGACTTGGAGGCCTTGGCCAGGCGGGTCTCGAACTTGACCACGTCCTCGGCCTGCTTGGCAGCGTCGGCAGCGGCGACGCCGGACAGCTCCAGCACCTTGGCGACGTGTGCCTGGTAGGCCTTCAGCTTGTCGGCGTTCTTGGCATCGGTGTAGTAGGTGCTGTCCGGCAGGCCCAGGCCGCCCTGGCTGGCGTAGGCCAGGTTCACGGCCGAGTTCTTGAAGTCGGCTTCAGCGCCGAAGCCGAACAGGACGTTGTCACCCTTGGCCGCGCTGCTGCGCAGGTAGTCGGCGATGGCCGCCTTGTCCTGCAGGCCGTCGATCGCGGTGAGATCGGCCTTCAGCGGCTCGATGCCCTGGGCATTGATCTTGGCTTCGTCCATGCCGGTGGCCCACAGGTCGCCGACGATCTTCTCGATATGGTTCGGGTTCTTGACCTGCGCGACCTGTTCAGCCAGCTGGTGCTGCACGGCCACCGAACGCTCGTCGAGGATGGTGAACGCGCCCCAGCTGGTGCGGTCGCCCGGAATTTCATTGGCGGCCAGCCACTTGCTGTTCACGTAGTCGCCGAAGGCGCCACAGGCGTCCTTGCTGGCATCCAGATCGCTGGGCTGGAAGGCGTTGTAGGCCGGCAGCTTGCTCTCGTCCAGCGTGTAGTTGGTGGCTTCGGCCGCAGCCGGCGTGGAGGCGGTGGCATCCTTGGCCGGGGTTTCGTTCTTGCCGCAGCCGACCAGCGCGGCCGAAACGGCCAGGGTCAGCAGCACGATCTTGGGAGTACGGGTCACTTTGATGGCCTCCAGGCCGAGTGAGTCAGGGAAGGGCCGCGGGGACGGCCGTGGGCCGAACAATACGCCGCCGGCCTGCCCTGCAAGGGTGTCGAAGGTCATGGCCGGGCGCAAGGGGGCCGCTTCGTGGGCCGGAAAAGACAGACCCGGCAAAAGCCGGGTCTGTCGGGGTCCTGCGATCAGGCGTGGATCAGAACTTGTACTTCAGACGCACGAACGGGGTGCGGCCGTACAGGTCGTACTGGGTTGCGAATGCCGGGATGTTGCCGTAGCGGGCATCGCTGACGCCGGTGGAGATCAACGGCGGGGTCTTGTTGAAGATGTTGCTGACACCCACCAGGATTTCCCAGTCGGCCTGCGCGTAGCTGACCGAAGCGGTGTGGTACGTGCGCGAATCGGCAACGATGTCACGGTAGGAGTTCGGACGGCCCTGATAGGTGTACACCGGGTTCAGGTCGATGTCTTCGGTCTTGTGGATATAGGTGGTCAGCCAGTTGAACGACCAGTCGCCACGGGTCAGGCTCAATGCCAGATTGCCCACGACTTTGGGACGGCCGATGTCGCCCAGCAGTTCCGAGGATTCCAGGCCGCTTGCAGCCGCACTGGAGAACACTTCCTGGGTGTCTTCGATCGTGTAGGTGACCTGGGTCTCGGCCGAGAACTTGCCGAACGAGAAGTCGTGATCGAAGTTGGCGGTCAGGTCGTAACCACGGGTGCGCTGCTTGTTGATGTTGATGTACTTGTTCTGGATCTCGGTCACCGCATACGGCTGGTTGCCGGTAGCCGGGTTGCGCTTCAGCAGGTCGCAGTAGCTGTTCGGGTACACCGTGCCGCCGTAGCAGCCGCGCATGATGTTGGTGCTGCCGAGCTGGGCGATTTCATCCTTCACTTCATAGTCGAAGTAGTCGATGGCCACGCTGAGGTTGGCGAAGGTCGGAGTGAACACGATACCCGCAGTCTTCGCACGCGAGGTTTCGGGAATCAGGCCACTGCCACCGCCGGTGGCGTACGAGGTACCGCTCGAGCCGCCGCCCGCATAATCGGCGGGAATGCCTGCGGCTGCGCAGTTGGTCTGATAGGCGCTGTTGGAGCTTTCACCCCAGCGGACGCACGGATCGTTTGCCTGCTGGAAGAAGCCGGTCTGGTTGCCCAGGTACAGCTCATACAGGCCCGGAGCACGGTAGGAAGTGCCGATCGAGCCACGCAGACGCACCGATGGGATGATCTGCCAGTTCAGGCCGACCTTCCAGACGTTGTCCGAACCGGACACCGTGTCGTACTTGAATACACGGCCGGAGGCGTTCAGGCTCAGCGACTCCACCGCAGGCAGGCCCTTCAGCAGCGGAACGTCCAGCTCGACGAAGGCTTCCTTGACCTTGTCGTTGCCCTTGGTCACATCAGCCGAGGACGAGCCCCAGATGTCACCGGCGCGCGACAATTCGCCCGGCTGGTCGTTGATCGAGTAGTAGCGGTATTCCAGGCCGCCCGCAAAACCGACCGCACCCGCCGGCATCTCGAACAGGTCGCCGCTGACGACGGCGTTGATGGTGGCCTGCTTGTAGATGGTCTTGCCCCAGTCCCAGACGCCCAGCTTGTCGACCAGTTCATCGACCTTGCGGCCGCTGAGGTACTCCGGATCGAAGTAGTTCACCGCCGGAGGAGCATCGGTGTAGTCCAGGTCGCCGCTCTTGGAGGCCTGGATGGCGAGGTTACCGTACTTGCCCTTGGAGTGGCTGAAGTTCGCATTGACTTCCCATGCCCAGGTGTCGGTGCCCTTGAACAGGCCGTCAAGCTTGGTGGCGGCATAGAAGTAGTCGACCGTCACATCCTGTTGCGACTTGAACAGCATCACCGGATTGGCTTCGATGCGGGTGCCCGGCAGGTATGCGTACGGGAAGAACTGGCGCCAGGCGAACGTTTCGGTTTCGCGGCGGTTGAACAGGAACTGCGTCTTCCAGTTGACCGAATCGAAGCCGAAATCGGTTGCCAGGTAGACCGTCTTGCGTTCCTGCTGGTTGATGATCTGGCCCTCGCCCCAACGGGCGAAGTTCAACGGCTCATCGTAGAAGGCCTGGCCACGCGCATAGGTCTGGGTCTTGCGCGGGCGGTAGCCCGGCAGCGGGCCGACAGTGGTGCCATCACCCGACGGCACATAGCGGGTGCTGCCGATGTCGACCACGTTGTGAAGCATGTTGTTGCAGCCGGCCAGCGGGGTGCCGGCGTTGACCGAGCGATCTTCGCGATCGATGCGGTTGCCGTCCGCGTCCTTGATCAGGTCGTTGCCGCACTTCAGATAGTCGCGGTCGCCGCGGGTCAGCTCATAGTGCTTGTACCACTCGACGGCAGCCACGACGCTGCCCTTTTCGAAGTTCCAGCCATTGGCCAGCGACGCCGAGAACACTTCGCCGCCACCCTCGGTCGGCACGCGACCGGTGACGGTCAGCTCCGGGCGCTCGATGTTCTTCTTGGTGATCAGGTTGACCACACCGGCCACCGCGTCGGAACCATAGATCGAGGACGAACCGTCCTTCACGATCTCGGCACGCTGCAGGATGGCGGTGGGAATGACGTTCAGGTCGAAGGCGCCGACGGCGCCACGGGTACCGGCCGGGCCGGGGCGCTGGCCATCGAGCAGCACCAGGGTGCGGTTGGCGCCCAGGCCGCGAAGCGACACGGTCTGTACGCCGGTGCCGCCGTCCACGACGAAGCCGCCGAACTGGTGGGTGATCTGGGTTTCGGCCGAACCGATGGCCGACTTCTGCAGGAACTCGGCCACGTTGACCTGGCCCTGCTTCGCATTGGTTTCGGCGTTGATCGTGAACACCGGCGAAGTGGTCTCGTAGTCCGCACGGCGGATCAGGGAGCCGGTGACCGTAACCTTGTCAAGATCGGTTGCGCGGGTGGAAGCGCTTGAGCTGCTTGACGCCTTTGCTTCCTGCTGGGTGGATTCCTGGGCCAGAGCCGGTGCGACCTGCAGGCAGGCCAGCACAGCAAGAGTCAACGGGACGCGGCTTGGCTTTGATTGGCGGTTGGCGTTGCGCATTTCGTTTTGATCCCCACTTGTTATGCTTCGGTTAATGGAGTGTATGAGTCGCGTAAAGTAAATGCAACATGAATATTAAAATCTCTTAACTTGCTGTTGTTATGGGGAAATTCAGTATTTGGGGCATGAAAAAGCCCCTGCCTGGCCGGCAGGGGCTTGGTGAAAGCGAGGGTGCCCGGGGAGGGATCAGAGGCCGCCGGGGCCGCAATCCTTGCTCAGGTAGTCGGCCATGAGCGTCAATGTCGTCCGGAAGTGCACGGGGTACCAGGGCATGCTGTGCGGCATGTCGGGGATCAGTTCGAACCGGGCCGGCACCTTGCCCTGTACGCCGTTGTAGAAGTTCCTCGCATGGAAGGACGGCGTGCGTACGTCACGGTCGCCGACGAAGGTCAGCAGAGGAATCGTGGCCTTCGCGGTGTTCTGCATCGGGTCCATGCCCTTCACCGTGCGCCCCTGCAGAATGCGTTGCAGGCGGTTCTGGCTCCAGGAGGTGCCCAGTCGGCCAAGATCAGTGACCGGGGCACCCGCGATGGCGCACTGGTAGGGCGATGGGCTTCGGACCGTTGCAGCGGCAGCCGCGAAACCACCGTAGGAATAGCCGAAGATCGCGATCCGGTCCTTGGCGGCGATGCCCTGTGAGACCAGCCAGGCGGCGCCGTCATCCTTGTCGTCCTGCATCTTCTGGCCCCACTCGGCGTCACCTGCCAGCCAGAGCTTGCGGCCAAGGCCGGCGCTGCCGCGGTACTGAGGGCGCAACACGGCGTAGCCGCGCGAAGTGAAGAACGGTACCCAGCCTGATGCATCCCAGCCAGTGTAGTCGCGCGCCCACGGCCCGCCGTGCGGATGAACGAGTGCCGGCAGCGGGCCGTCGCCCTGCTTCCAGCCCGGCGGGAGATCCAGAATCGCTGGAATCTGCAGCCCATCGCGTGCGGTGTAGGTCACCCAGCGTTGTTCGCCAATCTGTTTGCTGTCCACCCAGGGGCGCTCATTGCCGAGTGGCACGACATCCTTGCGATCGGCCAGGATGAAGTAGCTCTTCGGGTTGCGGTTGCTTTCCGTGGTGAACAGGACGCGCGAAAGGTCGTCGTTGTAGCCGGTGATGTAGATGCTCAGGCCGGGATAGGCTTTCTGCAGGCCCTCCTGCAGGGCCTTCATCTGCGGATCCACGTACACGGCCTGTCGCTGCGGACCGTCGATATAGAAGCCGAGGACCTGGTTGAAGTTGCTCTTGCGCGTGCCCAGGATCAGTGAACTGATCGAGAAGGACGGATGGGCGGCCAGAGGCTCCTTGTCGAACTCCTTTTTGGCAGGATCGTACAGTCGCGCCTGCACCAGATCGGAGAACTGGTCGGTCAGCACGTACAGCTTGCCGCTGTCATCGTCTATGCCGACGACTTCCACCGTATAGCGTTCGCTCAGTCGGGTGGTCAGGGGGGCGTGCACTTCGAACTGGCCGGCGCTGTTCTTGATCAGAATGCGTTGTTCGAAATCGTCGGAGCCGGCGGATTCGACCTGGGTCTGGGTAAGGACTTCACCTGTTCGGGGATGGAACAGGCCGGGTGACGTGCGGGAGCTGCCCTTGAACAGCAGTTCGGTCTGGCCCGTGCGCAGGTTGAAGCGATAGTAGTTGGCCTGCAGCGTGGCCTCATTGAGCTGGCTGATGATGACCCTGTCTGCATCCAGCGGCAGCCCATGGACGAGCGAGGCGGTACCCGCAAGTTCGAGGCAGCGAAGGGTCTCGGGGCTGACCCCGAGCGTGCGGGTGTTGTTGGCGAAAGCCTCGTCGAACTTGGTCTGGGTAGCGTCGGTGAGGTAGGCCTTGGTCAGGAAGGTCTTGGTGGCTCCCGTACTGTTGCCTTCACCGCAGCCGCCGAGTTTGCCTGTCCATTCCTGGCGTCCGATGACGAGGTTGCGTCCCGCCTTCAGTGCGCTTGCCGCGATGAACTTCATCCGGTCACCGGATGGCGTGATGGCGACCGGACCGGCGCCGAGGTTATCCAGGTTCCAGTTGGCCAGGGCGGTATCGCTGTTGTCGCTGCCGGGCGCGGCGACGATCGCGACCAGCTGCTTGCCGTCGGCGCTCATGGTGACCGACTGGATGGTGGGGATCTTGGCGAAATCCTCGGCTGGCAGAGGGCTTGCGAGGGCAGGGGCAATGCACAGCGCCGCCAGTGCGGCGGCGCCAAGGCGGGCGGGGGACAAGCGCAGTTCCATGGTCGGCAGGGTCCTTGTGGCGGGCACATCAATATGACCTGAAGATGAACGAAGACGTGAATCCAGTCAACTTGGCGTGAATGCCCGGGCGCGCGTCACGCCCTGGAGGGACGACCAGCAAAAAAAGACCCCGCCGGGGGCGGGGTCTTTGGTGCGGCAAGGGCCTGGATCAGTGATCGCCGAACTCGTACTTGGCCTGCACATAGATGGCACGCCCGTAGGCGTTGTACAGGTAATTGTTGTACGGCTGGCCGCTGGTCCCGGCGAAGCTGAAGCGCTGGTTGTCCGGCATCTTGTTGAACACGTTGTTGACCATCAGCGACAGGGTCAGGTTGTCCAGCGCGCGATAGTTCACGCTCAGGTTGTAGGTGGTGTAGGACCCCCACTTGCCTGCCTTGTAGCCGGAGCTGTGGACGTAGTCGTAGCCATTGCCCACGTAGGCCATGTAGTTCGGCGTCTTGCCGATGTAGTTGGCATACAGGGTGGTGGTCCACTTGTCCTTGGCCCAGCCGACCGAACCATCGGCGCGCACCTTGGCGTAGGAGTCATATACCCACATCGCGTACGGGTCACGCAGCAGGTCCAGGAACTCATCGCCCGGCTGCGGCTGCAGTTCGCGCTTGAGCATGTCGGTGTAGTTGCCCGAGAACTGCAACGAACCGAAGCGGCCCATGTCGTGCACGTACTTGAAGCTGGCGGTCAGCGCTTCCAGGTTCTGGCGGGCGACGTTCATCTTCGGGGTGTAGATCTCGTCCAGCACGCCGGACGCATCGCGGGTGATCCAGTCGTCGACGTTCTGGCAGCTGGCCGAGGTGTTGTTGGCCTGGCCGCCACGGCAGTAGTACTCGGCCAGCAGCAGCTGGTCGGAGCTGAGCGTATCGACCTCGTTCTTGATCTTCCAGTTGTAGTAGTCCACCGACAGCGACAGGTTGTTGATCGGTGCCCACACAACACCTGCGTTCCAGACGTCGGCGGTGATCGGTTCCAGGTCCGGATTGCCGGCGCGGGTGCCGAATACCGAGACGCTGTCATACGGGCAACCGGTGGTGTTGGCCGGGTCGTAGCCCAGCTGGCCGCAACGGTAGTAGTCGGTGGAGCCGTTGGCATAGTAGCCGCTGCGGCCCTGGAATGCGTCGGACAGGGTCGGCGCGCGGAAGGCAGTGCCGTACTTGCCGCGGAACAGCAGGCTCTCGATCGGGCGGAACTCGATGCCGATGCTGTAGGTGGACTTGTCGACGGTGTTGCTGCCGATCTTGAAGGCGTCGTAGCGGCCGGAGCCGGTGACTGTCAGCGTGTCATGCAGCGGCAGACGCAGCTCACCGGTCACCGCATAGTTGCTGCGGTGGCCGGCACCGGAGACCGCCGTGGTGCCCCAGACGCTGCCATCCATCAGGCCCGGATCGGGGCTGTAGTCCCAGCCTTCACTGCCACCTTCAACGACCACGGCCAGGCCGGCGTCGCCGCCGGGCAGCTTGAACAGTGATCCATTGGTGACCTGTGCACGGGCCAGGTTCTGCCAGGTGCGGCTCTGGCTGTAGCTGTAGCCGGTGAAGGTCTGGAAGTCACCGGCCGGCAGCGGCGCGTAGAAGGCTTCCCAGTTCGGGCTGTAGATGTCGTAGCCGGTGCTGGTGGTTCCCAGCACCGGGCCGAGCACGCGCTGTTCGAAGTAATCGTTGATCGGGTCATTCCAGCGCACGAAATTGCGCTCGGTCAGCTTGTACTCGCCGCGGGTGAAGCTGAGGCTGTAGTCCCAGTTGCCGGCCGTGCCGCGGCCGCCCAGCGTCACCTGATAGGCCTTGTTGCGGTCGGTGTTCATGATGTCGCGGTAGCCGGCGCCGCCGATGTCTTCCGGGGCGAACACGCGCTGCAGGTTCATGTACTGGCCGCTGGCCTGGTCGTAGAAGCGGCCCCAACCGGAAGAGGTGCCCCACCAGGTGTAGCCGGAACCCGTCGCGTACTTGACCTCTTCCAAGCTGTACAGCGCATCGCCGAACAGCTGGAAATTGTCATTCACGTCGAAGGTGGCAGAGCTGTAGATCTGCGCGCTTTCCTTGCCGTTCTTGATGGTCTTGTAGCCGGTGCCATAGGTCGAGCCGCATGCCTGGCCGGTGGGTCGGGTGCCGAGCACGGTGGTGCCATCGAACTGCCCGGCGACGTTGGCGCACAGGTTCGGGTCCATCATCGCGTAACGGTTGTTGTTGGCCGGCAGCAGCACCAGGAAATCGTTGGAGACGTACTGCGGGCTGTAGCCGTCGGGATTGTTGACCTTGGTCAGATCGCGTTGGTAGCCCCAGATCGGGCTGGTCTTTTCGTACTGCACATTGACCAGCGCGTGGAAGCGGTCATCGACACCATTGAAGCCGCGGGCGCCGCTGAAGCGGAAGCTGTTGCCGCCGCCTTCGCTGTAGGCGCCGCCACGGACGTTGAGGACGCCACCATCCATGCGTTCCTTGAGGATGATGTTGACCACGCCAGCGATCGCATCGGAGCCATACAGTGAGGACTGGCCGCCCGGCAGGATCTCGATGCGCTCGACGATGTCGATCGGAATGCCGCTGATGTTGTTGAACGTATCGCCGCCGTTGTACAGCGCCGGATATGAAAGCATCGGGCGGCCGTTGATGAGGTACTTGGTGTAACCCGGGCTGAGGCCGAACATGCCGGCGGCTTCGGCGCCCTGGGTGAACGAGGCCGAGGTCTGGCCACCCTGCAGGCCGCCAGTGGACAGCGAGGACTGCTGCAGGACATCGGCAACGCTGGTGAAGCCGCGGGTCTGGATGTCCTCTGCGGTCACGGTCAGGACCGGCGTGTGGTTCTCGATCTCGGTCTGCGGAATCAGCGAACCGGTGACCGTCACGCGGTCAAGCTGGGTCGGTGCGTTGCCGCTTTGCGCCAGGGCCGTGCCGGAGGCGAGCAGTGTGCCGAGCAGGGCGAGCGTCAGTGGGTGGCGCGAGAGTGTGGAACGATGGCGAGACATGGAAAATCCCCGTAGTGAGCGATGTCTTTGGCTACCGGCTTCCGTGTCGGCTTAACGATCTGTTCAGTTGCATTCCATTCAGTCGGACCGTAACACGCACTTAACGCAGGGAACACACGATCGTCATTTCGTCAATCGGGGTTTCGGCTGAAAAATGTCGGTATATCAATGACTAACGCCAATTGTTTTGGAGTGTTTCAAAAGATGGCGATATGAAGAGCATTCTTTCGTAGTGCATTTGCTGCTTCTGCATCAGTGCTTTACCGAAGGCTTCCTGGAACCAAAAAAAAGGCCCCGCCGAAGCGGGGCCTGGTCCAGACACGAAGTCCGGAAAATGACGGGATCAGAAGTTGTACTTGACCTGGGCCGAGATCTGGCGGCCGTAGACGCTGTAGAAGCCGTCATTGAACGGGGTCGATTCGTTGCCCGGGTAGTTGTAGCGCTGGCCTTCCGGCAGCTTGTTGAACACGTTGTTGACCATCAGCGACAGGACCAGATCTTCCTGTGCCTGGTAGTTCATGCTCAGGTTGTACGTGGTGTACGAACCCCACTTGCCGGCCTTGGCGCCGGAGGAGTGGACGTAGCCGTAGCTGCGGCCGGTGTAGGCCAAGTAGTTCGGGGTGCTGCCGACGTAGTTGGCGTACACGGTGGTGGTGAACTTGGCGATGTTCCAGGCCACCGACAGATCGCCGCGAACCTTGGCGAAGTTGTCGTAGTACCACATGTTGTACGGATCGCTCAGCAGATCCAGCTTGGCGGCACCCGGCATCGGCTGCACTTCACGCTTCAGCATGTTGGTGTAGTTGCCGGAGAACATCAGCGAGCCGAAGCGGCCGATATCCTGCTGGTACTTGGCCGCCACGGTCACCGCTTCCAGGTTCTGGCTGGCAACGTTGAGCTTCGGCGTGTACACGCGGGTCAGGTTGCCACCGGCATCGCGGGACACCCAGTTGGTCACGTCACCGCAGCTGGCCGAGGTGTTGTTCGGCAGGCCGTTGTGGCACTGGTACTCGGCCAGCAGCAGCTGGTCGCTGCTGAGGGTCTTGACCTCGTTCTTGATCTTCCAGTTGTAGTAGTCGGCCGACAGCGAGAAGTTGCTGACCGGAGCCCACACCACGCCTGCGCTCCAGACGTCGGCGGTGATCGGCTTCAGGTCCGGGTTGCCGGACTTTTCGCTGTACACCGAGGTGTTCTTGTAGAACGAGCAGGCCTCGTCACGCAGGCCGTAGCCCAGCTGGCTGCAGCGGTAGTAGTCGTTCTGGCCGGACGAGTACGAACCGCTCATGCCCTGGAAGGCATCGGACAGGGTCGGCGCGCGGAAGGCGGTACCGTACTTGCCACGCAGCAGCAGGCTCTCGATCGGACGGAATTCCAGACCGATGCTGTAGGTGGCCTTGTCGACGGTCTTGTCGGCGATCTTGAAGGCGTCATAGCGGCCCGACGCGCTGACGGTCAGCTTGTCGTGCAGCGGCATGCGCAGCTCGCTGGTGACCGCATAGTTGCTGCGGTGGCCGGCGCCGGCGACGGCGGTGGTGCCCCACACGTTGCCCTTGACGAACGCCTGGTCCGGCGAGTAGTCCCAACCTTCGCTGCCACCTTCCAGCACGACGGCCAGGCCGGCGTCACCGCCCGGCAGGCTGAACAGCGAGCCGTTGGTCACCTGCACGCGGCCCAGGTTCTGCCAGGTCTTGCTGCGGTGGGTACCGTAGCCGGTGAAGCTGGCGAACTGGTCCGGAGTGATCGGCGAGTAGAAGGCCGCGTAGTCCGGGTTGTAGATGTCGAAGCCATCAGCGGTGGTGCCCAGCTTGGGGCCCAGCACGTTGTCGCCGAAGAAGCCATCGATCTTGTCCTTCCAGCGCACGAAGCGGTTCTGGTCCAGGCGGTACTCACCACGGGTGAAGCTGGCGCTGTAGTCCCAGTCGCCGACCATGCCCTTGCCGCCCAGGGTGACCTGGTAGGCACGGCTTTCGTCGGAGTTCATGATGTTGTTGTAGTGGCCCGGGCCGATTTCTTCCGGCGCGAAGGCGCGCTGCAGGTTCACGACCTTGCCCAAGCCCTGGTCGTAGAAGCTGCCCAGGCTCGACTTGGTGCCCCACCACAGGGCGCTGGAGCCGGAGGTGAACTCGGTCTTTTCCTTGCTGTACAGCACATCGGCGAACAGCTGGAAGTTGTCGTTCACGTCGAAGGTCATCGACGAGTAGAACTGGCCGCTGTTCTTGCCGTTCTTCAGGGTCTTGTAGCCGGCGCTGTACACCGAACCGCAGGACTCGCCCGACGGGCGCTGGCCGACCACAGTGGTGCCGTCATACAGCCCAGCGACGTTCGCGCAACGGCTCGGGTCCATCATCAGCAGCTTGTTGTCAGCGTTGGTGATGACGGCGAAGTCGTTCGACGGGACCTGGGCGGTGTAGCCGACCGGGTTGTTCTGGCGGGTGATGTCGCGCTGGTAGCCCCAGATCGGGCTGCCGTTCTCGATCTGCACGTTGAACAGTGCATGGAAGCGGTCGTCGAAGGCGTTGATGCCCTTGGCGGCGCTGAAGCGGATGTTGCTGCCACCGCCTTCGGTGTAGGTGCCGCCACGGAGGGTCATGGTGCCGCCGTCCATGCGCTCCTTCAGGATGATGTTGACCACACCGGCGATCGCGTCCGAGCCGTACAGCGAGGACTGGCCGCCCGGCAGCACTTCGATGCGCTCGACGATGTCGATCGGAATGCCGCTGATGTTGTTGAAGGTTTCGCTGCCGTTGTACAGCGCCGGATACGAGAGCATCGGGCGGCCGTTGATCAGGTACTTGGTGTAGCCCGGGTTCAGGCCGAACATGCCGGCAGCTTCGGCGCCCTGGGTGAACGAACCCGAGGTCTGGCCACCCTGCAGGCCGCCGGTGGTCAGCGACGACTGCTGCAGCACTTCAGCAACACTGCTGAAGCCGCGGGTCTGGATGTCTTGGGCGGTGATGGACATCACCGGGGTCTGGGTTTCAACCTGGGTCTGCGGGATCAGCGAACCGGTGACGGTGATCTTGTCCAGGTTGGTCGCCTTGTCCTGGGCCATTGCCGGGGCGGCGGCCATCAGAGCGGAAATCAGGGCGACGGCGAGCGTGTTGCGACGTGCGGTGTTGCTTACGTAGTTCATGTAGTTCCATTGGAGAGCAAAAACAAAAACGGCACTGCGCATGCGCCATCGCGCGGGCTGGAAATGCCAGCTCCGCAGCCCAAAACAGTGCGGGTCGAACGTAACATGAACTTAACAATCTGTGCACGAATCTGTAGCAATCCTGAATTTCAGTCAGGTTACGTCCAGCTTGTATGATGCTCGGTTATTCCCCCTGACCCCGCCGGTGCTCGTTGTGAACAGTTCTCCCCGCCGTCCCCATGCAAGCCAGGTCCAGAAGGGACTTACGCCGCATGCCCGCATCCGCAACGTGATCGCGGTTGGTTCGGGCAAGGGCGGCGTCGGCAAGTCGACCACTGCGGTCAATCTGGCCGTGGCCCTGCAGCAGCTCGGCGCACGCGTGGGCGTGCTTGATGCGGACATCTACGGGCCGAGCGTGCCGGCCATGCTGGGCCTGTCCGGTCGCCCGGAAAGCCCCGACAACAAGAGCATCGAGCCGCTGCGTGCGTTCGGCGTGGACACCATGTCGATCGGCTACCTGATCGAAGAAGACACGCCGATGATCTGGCGTGGACCGATGGCCACCTCGGCGATGACCCAGCTGTTCAATGACACCCTGTGGGATGACCTGGACTACCTGCTGATCGACCTGCCACCGGGCACCGGTGACATCCAGCTGACCCTGACCCAGAAGATCCCGCTGGCCGGCGCGGTGATCGTCACCACCCCGCAGGACATCGCCACGCTGGATGCGAAGAAGGCGCTGAAGATGTTCGAGAAGGTCGAGGTGCCGGTGCTCGGCATCGTCGAGAACATGGCGGTGCATACCTGCAGCAGCTGCGGGCATGTCGAGCACCTGTTCGGCGAGGGCGGCGGCGAGCGCATGGCCGCGCAGTACGGCGTGCCATTGCTGGGTTCGTTGCCGCTGCAGATCGGCATCCGCGAGCAGGGCGATTCCGGTACCCCGATCACCGTGGCCCAGCCGGATTCGGTCCCGGCCCAGGCCTACCGCCATGCCGCCCAGCGCCTGATCGAGGAGGTTGGCAAGCGTCCGCGTGCCTCGATCCCGATCCTGTCGTCGCTGCTGTAAGTGCCAGGGCAGGGGCCGCCGGCAACGCCCGGCCCCCTGCTAGAATCCTCGCGCCCCCTCGTACCCCAGGACAAAGCATGAGCATCAAGAGTGACCGTTGGATCCGCCGCATGTCCGAGCAGCACGGCATGATCGAGCCGTTCGAGGCCGGGCAGGTCAAGCAGGCCAACGGCGAGCGCATCGTCAGCTATGGCACCTCCAGCTACGGCTACGACGTGCGCTGCTCGCGCGAGTTCAAGGTGTTCACCAACATCAACTCGACCATCGTCGATCCCAAGCACTTCGATCCGGGCAGCTTCGTGGATATCGTCGGCGATGAATGCATCATCCCGCCCAACAGCTTCGCGTTGGCGCGCACCGTGGAGTACTTCCGCATCCCGCGCGACACCCTGGTGGTGTGCCTGGGCAAGAGCACCTACGCGCGCTGCGGCATCATCGTCAACGTGACCCCGCTGGAGCCGGAGTGGGAAGGCCACGTCACCCTGGAATTCAGCAACACCACGCCGCTGCCGGCACGCATCTACGCCAATGAAGGCGTGGCGCAGATGCTGTTCTTCCAGGCGGCCGCCGATGACATCTGCGAGACGTCGTACCGCGATCGTGGTGGCAAGTACCAGGGCCAGACCGGCGTGACCCTGCCGCGGACCTGAGCGGCGCGCCATCGCATGACGAAAACGCCGGGCATGCCCGGCGTTTTCATGGGTGCGGCCACACGCTGCGCTCGCCGGGCATGGCCCGGCGCCAGCTTATTTCCCGCGACCGAACAGCATCGCGATGCCCACGCCCACCAGTGCCACCGGCCACCAGGTCAACAGCAGCTTGGACAGGTTCAGGTGCGTCCAGCCGAGGTTGCTGGCGAGCATGAACAGGCCGATCAGGATCAGCAGGACGGCGGCAACGAGGTTGAATCGCATCGGGTCGGCAAACGCTCAGGACTGGGCTGGATATCCTAGCCGTTCCTTCCAGTAGGCGACATGCTGGTCCAGCGCACCCGGCTCGTAGCGGTGCGCGGGGCCACTGCCCCAGACCGGGCCCGGCCACGCGGGGTCGCCGTCATGGCGGCCGATCACATGGAAATGCAGCTGGCGCACGATGTTGCCCAGCGCACCGATATTGATCTTCTCCACCCCGTCGGCGCCCTTCAGGGCCTTGCAGGCGCGGTTGAGCTCGGTGCGCAGCTTGTCCTGCTGCTCGCCGTCCAGCTCGATCCACTCGGTCACCCCGGCCAGGCGCGGTACCAGCACCAGCCAGGGGAATCGTTCGTCGTTCATCAGCCGCACTTGCGACAACGGTCCTTCCGCCACCAGCACGCTATCGGTGGCCAGGCGTGAATCGAGTTCGAATTCGCTCATCCAAGATGCTCCGAGAAGAAGTCCAGGGTGCGTTGCAGCGCCAGGGTGGCGCTGTCTGGATCATACGCATGTCCGACCTCCCGGTTGAAGGCGTGGTCGGCCGGATAGACGAAGGTGGCCATCTGCGGCAGCTTCTCGCGATGGGCCTGCACGGCCTCCGGCGGGATGCTCTTGTCCTGGGCACCGAAGTGGAAGATCACCGGGGCCTTGGGTGTCTCATCCAGGAACTGGACGTTGCGCGCACCGTAGTAGCTGACCGATGGCAGGCCCAGGCGCAGGGCCGACAGCATCGCCACCGTGCCGCCCCAGCAGTAGCCCACCGTGCCGACCTTGCCGTAGGGGGCCAGCCGGGTCGCTGCGGCACGGACCACCTCCAGCGCCTTCTCCATGCCCAGTGCAGTCACCCGTTCCAGGCCCTGCTTCACGCCGTCGGCGTCATAGGGCAGGGCATCCGGATCGGCTTCTGTGCCGTCAATCAGGTCGAAAAAGGACGGCGCCAGCACCGCATAGCCTTCGGCCGCGAAGCGCTCGGCCACGCCGCGGATGTGCGGGTTGGCGCCGAAGATTTCCTGCACCACCACCAGCCCGCCACGCGGGGTGCCCTCCGGCAGGGCGTGCCAGGCCCGTACCGGGCCGTGATGCGTATCCAGGGTGATCCACTCGGCCATCGTTTCCATCTCGTTGCGGGGAACAGAACCCGCATTGTCGGCGCTGCGTGGGTTAGCGCGGTGTCAGCGGCTGTGCGTGATCGGGCGGCTGGCCATTCAGAGCGCGGCCGCCAACCCCGGTATACTGGCGCCCTTTCAGGCCCCGGCCCCCAGGAACCCCTGCCACGACGGCAGGGGCCCAGGCCCCCAGAGTCCCGCGATTCCATGTCCCAGCTGAACCCCAAAGTCGGCTTCGTCAGCCTTGGCTGCCCGAAGGCCCTTGTCGATTCCGAACGCATCCTTACCCAGCTCCGCTCGGAAGGCTACGACATCGTGCCGTCCTACGATTCGGCCGACGTGGTGGTGGTCAACACCTGCGGCTTCATCGATTCGGCGGTGACCGAGTCGCTGGACGCGATCGGCGAGGCGATGAACCAGAACGGCAAGGTCATCGTCACCGGCTGCCTGGGCAAGCGCCCGGAGCAGATCCGCGAGGCGTACCCCAACGTGC
The DNA here is from genome assembly GCF_056482505.1 of Stenotrophomonas sp. 71799_Sma. NCBI lineage: Bacteria > Pseudomonadati > Pseudomonadota > Gammaproteobacteria > Lysobacterales > Lysobacteraceae > Stenotrophomonas > Stenotrophomonas sp. 71799_Sma. The sequence goes on along the minus strand of NZ_CM151202.1, from coordinate 3,417,796 downwards.
TGGCGGTGTCCGGCCCGCAGGACTACCAGAGCGTGATGGAAGCGGTGCACGAAGCGCTGCCGCCCAAGCACGATCCGTTCGTGGACCTGGTGCCCGACTACGGCATCAAGCTGACCCCGCGTCACTATGCCTACCTGAAGATTTCCGAGGGCTGCAACCACAAGTGCAGCTTCTGCATCATTCCGTCGATGCGCGGCAAGCTGGTTTCGCGCCCGGTGGATGAGGTGCTGCGTGAAGCCGAGCGCCTGGTGCGCGGTGGCGTGCGTGAGCTGCTGGTGGTATCGCAGGACACCTCGGCCTACGGCGTGGACGTGAAGTACGCCGAGAAGATGTGGCGTGACAAGGCCTACCAGACCCGCCTGAAGGCGCTGTGCGAAGGCCTGTCCGAGCTGGATGCGTGGGTGCGCATGCACTACGTCTACCCGTACCCGCACGTGGACGAGGTGGTGCCGCTGATGGCCGAAAACCGCATCCTGCCGTACTTGGACATCCCGTTCCAGCACGCCAGCCCACGCATCCTGCGCCTGATGAAGCGCCCCGGCGCGGTCGAGAAGACCCTGGAGCGCGTGCAGAACTGGCGCCGTATCGCGCCGGACATCACCGTGCGTTCCACCTTCATCGTCGGCTTCCCCGGCGAGACCGAGGCCGAGTTCGAGGAGCTGCTGTCGTTCCTCGACGAAGCGCAGCTGGACCGCGTCGGCGCGTTCGCCTATTCGCCGGTCGAGGGTGCCACCGCCAACGACCTGCCCGATGCGGTGCCGGAAGAGGTGAAGCAGGAGCGCCTGGCCCGTTTCATGGAAAAGCAGGCGCAGATTTCCGCTGCGCGCCTGGAGGCCAAGATCGGCACCGTGCAGCAGTGCCTGGTCGACGCCATCGAAGGCGATATCGCGGTGGCCCGTTCCAAGGCCGATGCCCCGGAGATCGATGGCCTGGTGCACATCCAGAATGCCGACCAGGTGCCGTTGCGCGTGGGTGAGTTCGTCGACGTGGACATCACCGAGAGCGACGAGCACGACCTGTACGGTGACGCGCTGCCGGCCGCCACCCGCCCGGCATTCGATCTCAAGATGCTGTGACCGCGGCGACGACCGCCCCCGGTGACGGCAGCGGCGTCCGCCGTTTCGTGCCGCCGCCGCGTGCGGCGGTCGATCCACAGGTGTTCGCGCACCCGGTGTTTGCCGGATTGCGCGACGTTCGTGATCTGTTGGAAGGCCCGGAGTGGCCGTCCATTGCAGCGCTCGAGGCACGCCTCGCGCTACCGGGCATGCAGCTGGTCGAGCAGGATGCCAGGCTGCTGGCCGACGGCCTGCACTACGAAGCCCGCATCGCACAGGGCCGCATCGCCACCCGCGCCGACAACTGGCATGACCTGTTCAACGCACTGGTGTGGGCCCACTACCCGCAGCTCAAGCAGGCGCTCAATGCGCAGCAGTGCCGGCATATCGAGGCGATGCCGCCGGGTCAGCGCAACCGCGCGCAGGCGGCACTGACCCAGTTCGACGAAACCGGCGTGATCGTGCGTGTGCGCGATCACACGCTGCTGGCTGCCTGGGATGTGCACGACTGGTGTGCGCTGTTCGAATCGAGACACTGGCTGAGCGGCGACATTGCCATCGCTACGGTATTCGGGCACGCGCTGATGGAGCAGGCGCTGCTGCCGGGCCGCCGGCTGGTGGGCAAGTGCGTGATGGTGCACGGCAAAGCCGATGACACCTGCGTTGACGCAGTGACCGCGGCCATCGCCGAAGGCAGGGCAGTGACCGATCCCCTGCAGTTGCGTCCGCTGCCGTTGGCTGGAGTTCCGGGCTGGCACGAGAGACAGGACGCCGACTTCTATGCAGATGCCGCGTACTTCCGCCCGTTGCGTGCCGGCCGCCAGTATCCGCCGCCGTTGCACGGGGCTATGTAGAGTCGACTGTCAGTCGACTGCTCTTCGTCCCGAGGCCGTGAACGCCTGACAGATGGCTTCGGCGAGTCATCAACCGCGATGAGGAGCGCGGTGCGTTTGCCGTCCGGCTGCGGAGGTTTGTGCCGCGCTTCGCGCGGTAGTCGACTGACAGTCGACGCTACAGCGGTTCGTATTCCACGCTGATCACCGCGAAGGTGAACTGGCCGCCGGGCAGTTCCACCGAAAATTCATCATCCAGCCGCTTCTTCAGCAGTGCACGTGCCAGCGGCGAATCGATGCTGATCCAACCCAGGCCTGCGTCGGTCTCATCCGGGCCGACAATGCGATAGCGGCTGGTGTCGCCACTGTCCACGTTCTCCAGTTCCACCCACGCACCAAAGAACACCGCCTGCGGATCGGTCGGCGTGGTGTCGACCACGCGCAGCGATTCCAGCCGCTTGGTCAGGTAGCGCACGCGGCGGTCGATTTCACCCAGCTGCTTCTTGCGGTAGGTGTACTCGGCGTTCTCGGAGCGGTCGCCTTCCGCGGCAGCGGCGGCCAGCGCCTTCACCACCTCCGGGCGGCGCACACGCCACAGCTCATCCAGTTCGGCCTTCAACCGGGCGTGGCCGGAGGCGGTGATCAGGGCGGTGCTCTTTTCTGCAGGGGGACGCCAACGCGACATGTGGTGCGACTTCTTTTCAGGGGAACGATGGGGCCGGGTCCTTTCCCCAGGAAAGGCCTCCGACCCCGGGAGGGCAGGTCAGCGCTTGCCGCCGAAGATGCCGCCCAGCAGGCCGCGCACGATCTGGTTGCCCAGCTTGGTGCCGACGGTGCGCGTGGTCTGCTTGGCCATGGTTTCGATCATGCCCTGGCGGCGCTTGGTGCCGAAGATCGCGTCCTTGATCGCCTGGCCGAAACCGCCTTCCTGCGCTTCGTCCTGCTCGCGACTGCGCGCGGCCGGTGCCTGCGCCTGTTCGACGGTCTTCTGCGCACGCTGGGCCAGCAGTTCGGCGGCCGATTCACGGTTGATCGCGGTGTCGTAGCGGCTGCCGACCGGGCTGCCGGCACGCACCTGGGCACGCTCGGCGTCGGTGATCGGCCCCATCCGGCAGCGCGGCGGCGCGATCATCGTCTGCTGCACCGGCATCGGCACACCCTTGTCCTGCAGCGTGGACACCAGCGCTTCGCCGGTACCGAGCTGGCTGAGCACCTTGGCCACGTCCAGCTTCGGGTTCGGCACGAAGGTCTCGGCAGCAGTCTTCACTGCCTTCTGGTCGCGCGGGGTGAATGCACGCAGCGCATGCTGCACGCGGTTGCCGAGCTGGCCGAGGATGTTGCCCGGTACGTCGTCGGGGAACTGCGAGCAGAAATACACGCCCACGCCCTTGGAGCGGATCAGGCGCACCACCTGCTCGATGCGCTGCACCAGCGAGGCCGGTGCGTCGTCGAACAGCAGGTGTGCCTCGTCGAAGATGAAGACCAGCTTCGGCTTGTCCAGGTCGCCCACCTCCGGCAGCTGCTCGAACAGCTCCGACAGCAGCCACAGCAGGAAGGTGGAATACAACTTGGGCTTGAGCACCAGCTGGTCGGCGGCGAGGATGCCGATCACGCCGCGGCCGTCGTGATTGACCCGCATGATGTCGGCCAGTTCCAAGGCCGGTTCGCCGAAGAAGTTCTCGCCGCCATCCTGTGCCAGGCGCAACACCGAGCGCTGGATCGCAGCGATGGACTGCGCGCTGACCAGACCGTACTCGGTGGAGATGTCCTTGCGTTCCTCGGCAACCAGGCCGAGCAGGGCGCGCAGGTCATCCATGTCCAGCAGCAGCAGGCCGCGATCGTCGGCCAGCTTGAATACGATATCGAGCACCCCGGCCTGGGTGTCGTTCAACTCGAGGATGCGTGCCAGCAGGGTCGGGCCCATTTCGCTGACCGTAGTGCGCACCGGGTGCCCGAGCTTGCCGTACAGGTCCCAGAAAATGGTCGGGCTGGCGGCCGGCGCGTAGTCGGCCGCGCCGATCTCGGCGGCGCGCTTGAGCAGGTTCTCGGCACCGGTGCCGGGCACGGCCAGGCCGGACACATCGCCCTTCACATCGGCCAGGAACACCGGCACGCCCAGCCGCGAGAAGCCCTCGGCCAGGGTCATCAAGGTCACGGTCTTGCCGGTACCGGTGGCGCCGGCCACCAGGCCGTGGCGGTTGCCGAGTTTCGGCAGCAGGGTGACGGCAATATCGTCGGTGATGCCTTTGCCGAGCAGAATCGGATCCATGGTCCAGCCCTTGTGGTGAATAGCCCAATGTTAACCGCCAGCGGTGACGGGCCGAAGGTCGGCTTGCCCGGACCTTGGCGGCGCCGCTACTCTGCCTGCCTGTTTCGCACACAGTGCCATCAATGCCCGTTCCTGTCCTGATTTCCCGCGGTTGGCCGCTGCTGGCCCTGGCCGGCCTGGTTTCCCTGGCGCCCGACGCCCATGCGCAGCGGGTTTCGGCCCGGGACAAGGTGAAGGTGGATGCGCTGCAGCAGCGCATGACCGCCGCCGAGAAGCGCTACAGCGATGCGCTGCTGCTGGTCGCCAATGCCGACCCCAAGGGCAGCAACGAGGCGGACGCCGCGCTGGAGGACATGGAAGATGTCCTCAACGACTGCGTGAAGCAGAAAGGCTGCCAGATGGGCACCCTGCTGGCCAGCTACAAGCGTCTGCTCAAGCATGATGCTGATGCCGCTGCCAGCGATGACGTGGCCGATGAGGGTGGTGACCGTCTGGAAGCCGACCCCGACCATATCGGCCCGCTTACCGCCGACGTGCCGGAGGCCGCGCGCGCTGCAGCGCTGCTCAACGACAAGCGACATGCCTTCGACACCATGGTCGAGTACAACCCCGCCGTGCAGGCCGGCATCCGCCGCTGGTTGACCGACATGCGCCCGGCGCTGCTGACCAGCTACGAGAACTACCAGAACCTGCGCGCGGTGATGTGGCCGGAGTGGGAAAAGCGTGGTCTGCCGGAGGCGCTGCTGTTCGGCATCATGGCCAAGGAGTCCAACGGCCGTGTGCATGCCTCCTCGCGCGCCGGCGCCGCCGGGCTGATGCAGTTCATGCCGGCCACCGGCCGCCGCTTCGGCCTGGGCCCGGACGGCACCGGCTTCGACACGCGCTTTGACGCACGCAGTGCCGCCGAGGCCAGCGCCAGTTATCTCAACGAGCGCCTGCGCGAACTGAACAACAACGTGGAAATGTCGGTGGCCGCCTACAACGGTGGCGAAGGCCGCGCCGCGCGCGTGTTCAAGCAGAGCGGTGGCCAGAGTTTCTGGACCGACAGCGTCTACAACCAGTTCCCCGGTGAAACCAAGGACTACGTGCCGATGGTGATCGCCGCGGCCTGGATCTTCCTGCACCCGCAGCAGTACGGTGTGGAGCTGCCGAAGATCAGTGCGCAGCCGGCCACGCTGCGCCTGGCCAAGTCGACCACCATCTACGAACTGACCATCTGCCTGGGCAGCCACGGCACCCGCGATGGCTACATGCGCGCGCTGCGCAACCTCAACCCGCGCTATGAGGCCGATGGCTGGATCCCGGCCGGCACGCTGATCAATGCCACCACCCGCATCGCCGGCCTGTACCAGCGCAACTGCGTCAGTGGCCCGCGTGCCGACCTGGCCCGCACGCTGATCACCGCCGATCTGAACGCAGCAATCAAGCGCCCGGCCGCGACCAGCTACACCGGAAGCGTGGCCGTGGGCGGCGTGGTGCCGGTGGCCGATGCGGCCGCGTCCACCAGCGTGCCGACCACGCCGGTCGCTCCGGTGGCCACGCCGCGCCCGGCGGCGCGCCCGAAGCCGGTGCGCAGCCACAAGGTGGGCCGGGGTGAAACCCTGGGCGCCATCGCGGCCAAGTTCCAGTGCGACGTGCCCACCCTGGCCCGCGCCAATGGCCTGAAGGCCCCGGCCTACAGCCTGCGCCACGGCCAGACGCTGAAGCTGCAGGGCTGCGACAAGTAATCCCCCCGACCCTGGAATCCGCATGGACCTCGAAGACACCCGCAACCTGTTCGCCAACCTCCGCGAAAACACCGACTGGGACATCACCGGCCCGTTGCTGTGGGGGTACTTCTTCGTGCACTCCACTGCCGAGCCGTTGCAGGCACTGGCAGAGCACCTGCAGGCGCAGGGCTATACCTTCGTGGAACTGTTCGAGCAGGAGCCGGAAGAGGGCGACGCGCCGTTCCACGTGCTGCACGTGGAGCGTGTGGAGATCCACGACGAAGCCTCGCTGGATCGCCGCAACCAGGAATTCGCTGCGCTGGCCGCGGAAAAGGGCGTGGAAGACTACGACGGCATGGACGTCGGCCCGGCTCCGGCCCTGCAGTAACGCGCGTACCGGTAGTGCCGGCCGCTGGCCGGCAATGCTCGACGCGTTGGATCAGCGGAGATGCCGGCCAGCGGCCGGCACTACCGAAGCCTCAGCGCAGCTTCGCCAGCGCCTGGCCCAGCTGCACCGGGCTTTCGGCGCCCAGCTGCGGGGCGAACTCGGCTACGCCCGGCGGCAGCAGCACGATCACGGTCGAGCCGTAGTTGAAGCGCGCCATCTCGGCGAAGCGCTCCAGCTGGATGCCCTGGCCGCGGTAGTCCTTGCGGGTGATGCGGTCACCGTAGGCCGGAATTTCTTCGCCGCTCCACACGGTTTCCACACCGGACACCAGCAGCGCACCGACCATCACGCTGACCATCGGGCCGAAGCTGGTGTCGAAATGGCAGACCAGGCGCTCGTTGCGCGCGAACAGGCGCGGCACGCCGTTGACGGCGGCCGGGCCGACGCTGAACAGGCGGCCGGGCACGTGCACGGTTTCGCGCAGGGTGCCGGTCCACGGCATGTGCACGCGGTGGTAGTCGCGCGGCGACAGGTACACGGTGGCGTACAGGCCTTCGTTGTACGGCTTGGCGTCCTCGTCACTGCCCAGCAGTTCGGCGGCGGTGAACGACTGGCCCTTGGCCTGGAAGATGCGGCCGGCCTCGATCCTGCCGAGCTGGCTGATGCGGCCGTCGGCCGGCATCACCAGGCTGCGCGGATCGGCGTCAGCCACGCGCGCACCCGGCTTCAGCGCACGGGTGAAGAACTGGTTGAAGGTGGCATAGCTGCGCGGGTCCGGGTTGGCCGCTTCGTCCAGATTGACGTTGAACTTGCGGGTGACCGTGTCGATCAGCCAGCGCGAGACGCGCGGATCGTCCGAGTACGCCAGCGAACGCGCCATCGAGGACAGCAGGCGGTGGGGCAGGGCGTACGTCAGGGCGGTGGTGAGGCTCATGGGGCGGTTTTCTCGGTCAGCTTCTGCAGGTCGCGGGCAATGGCCGGCGCGTTGAACGGGGGGCGCACCAGGCCGGCAAGGCGGCCCTGCGGGTCGAGCACGGCCAGGCTGGCCGAATGCTCGACGGTGTAATCCTCGGGATTCTCGTCGAAGTGCTTGCCCGGCACCTTCTGGAACACGAAGCCCAGCGAGGTGGCGAAGCGCTCCAGCGAGGGAACGTCGGCGGTGGCGGCCAGGGTGTCCTTGTGGAAGCCGTGCACGTACTCGCCGAGGCGGGTGGCGCTGTCACGGTCCGGGTCGACCGAGATGAACAGCACGCGCGGGCGCAGGCTGTCGGGCAGGGCCTCCCACTGGTTCTGCGCGCCGGCCAGCTCGGCCAGGGTGGTCGGGCAGACGTCCGGGCAGAAGGTGAAGCCCAGGAACACCAGGGTCCAGTGACCCTTCAGTTCGCCCGGAATCAGGCGGGTACCGTCGGACTGGGCCAGATTGAAATCGGGCAGTTCGCGCGGCTGCGGGTACAGGGTGATCGCTTCGGTGGCCGGGGCATTGGCCGGCGGCTTCGGCGCGAACACCTGCTGGGCGGCCAGCAGGCCGAGACCCGCCGCCAGGGCGATCAGCAGGATGATGCCGGCGTTGCGATTGAACATGGGAGCCCCCGCGCGAAGTGGGCTCCATCATACCGGCTGCGGCCCGATCGTTTCTGCCGCAACGGATGCCGCCGCGGGCGTCAGCCCCTATAATCGGGGGCCACTTTGCCCGCAGTACCGCCATGACCGCTGAAACGGCCGCCGAACTCCACACGATCATCGATCTGATCCGCTACGGCACCAGCCGTTTCAACGAAGCCGGACTGACCTTCGGGCACAGCTACGACAACGCGCTGGACGAGGCCACCCAGCTGGTGCTGCACAGCCTGCACCTGCCGCACGACCTCGGCCCGGCCTACGGCCAGGCGCGCCTGCTGCAGGAAGAGAAGGTGCGTGTGCTGGAACTGTTCCAGCGCCGCATCGACGAACGCATCCCGGCCGCCTACCTGACCGGCGAGGCCTGGTTCGCCGGTCTGAGCTTCAAGAGCGACAAGCGCGCCCTGGTGCCGCGCTCGCCGATCGCTGAACTGATCGAGTGCGGCTTCGAGCCGTGGTTGGCCGGCCGCGATGTCAGCCGTGCGCTGGACCTGTGCACCGGTTCGGGCTGCATCGCCATCGCCATGGGCCACTATTACCCGAACTGGGAAGTGGACGGTGTCGACCTGAGCGACGACGCGCTGTCGCTGGCCGAGGAAAACAAGGAACGCCTGCAGGCGCACAACGTGACCCTGCTCAAGTCGGACCTGTTCAACGGCCTGACCGGTCGCCACTACGACCTGATCGTCACCAACCCCCCGTACGTCACCAACGACGAGACCGATGCCCTGCCGCAGGAATACTCCTACGAGCCGGAGATGGGCCTGCGTGCCGGTGACGACGGCCTGGACCTGGTGCTGAAGATCCTGCGCGATGCCCCGCTGCACCTGAGCGAGGACGGCCTGCTGATCTGTGAAGTGGGCGAGTCCGAGCAGCACCTGATCAAGCTGCTGCCGGAAGTCGACTTCGCCTGGATCGAATTCAAGGTCGGCCAGATGGGCATCTTCGCGGTCGAATGCCGCGAGCTGATCGCCCACAGCGCGCGCATCACCGAGCTGGCGGCGCAGCGCCCGTGAGCTCCAATTCGTTCGGCAAGCTGTTCACCGTCACCACGTTCGGCGAGTCGCACGGGCCGGCCATCGGCTGCGTGATCGATGGCTGCCCTCCGGGGCTGGCGCTGGACGCGGCCGAATTCGCCCACGACCTGCAGCGTCGCGCTACCGGCAAGAGCCGGCACACCTCAGCGCGCCGCGAGGCGGACGAGGTCGAGATCCTGTCCGGCGTGTACGAGGGCCTGACCACCGGCACGCCGATCGCCCTGCTGATCCGCAACACCGACCAGCGCAGCAAGGACTACGCCAACATCGGCCAGCAGTTCCGGCCGGGCCATGCCGACTACAGCTACTGGCACAAGTACGGCATCCGCGACCCGCGCGGTGGCGGCCGTTCTTCCGCGCGCGAGACCACCATGCGCGTGGCCGCCGGCGTAGTCGCCAAGAAATGGCTGGCCGAGCGCTTCGGCGTGACCGTGCGCGGCTACCTGTCGCAGCTCGGCGACATCACCCCGGCCGGTTTCGACTGGTCGGCGGTGGAAGACAATCCCCTCTTCTGGCCGCACGCCGCACAGGTGCCGGAACTGGAGGCGTACATGGATGCGCTGCGCAAGTCCGGTGATTCGGTCGGTGCGCGCGTGGACGTGGTGGCCGACAACGTGCCGCCAGGCTGGGGCGAGCCGATCTACGGCAAGCTCGATGGCGAACTGGCTGCCGCGCTGATGAGCATCAACGCGGTGAAGGGCGTTGAGATCGGCGACGGTTTCGCCAGCGCCGCACAGAAGGGCACCGAACACCGCGACCTGCTGACCCCGCAGGGCTTCGCCAGCAACCATGCCGGCGGCATCCTCGGTGGCATTTCCACCGGCCAGCCGGTGGTCGCCTCGATCGTGCTCAAGCCGACTTCCAGCCTGCGCCTGCCCGGCCCGTCGCTGGACACGGCCGGCAACGTGGTGGAGGTCGTCACCACCGGTCGCCACGATCCCTGCGTCGGTATCCGCGCCACCCCGATCGCCGAGGCGATGGTGGCGATGGTGCTGATGGACCAGGCGCTGCGTCATCGCGCGCAGTGCGGCGATGTTGGCACGATCACCCCGCGTATTCCCGGGCAGATCGATGGCTGACACGCGGCCGACCGTGTGGGTGAGCCAGCCGCTGATCGACGCGGCCATCGCGCCGCTGCGCGATCGAGTGCAGCTGCGCAGCACCGACACCGTCACCGCGTGGTCGCCCGACCAGATCGCCGAACAGCTGGCCAGCGCCGACGGCGCCATCATCACCCTCAACGAGCGCATCGGTGCGGCCCAGGTGTCCGGCGCCGCGCAGCTGCAGGTGATCGCCAATGTCGGGGTGGGCTACAACAACCTGGACGTCGACGCGCTCAGCGCGGCCGGCATCCTCGCCAGCAATACCCCGGACGTCCTGACTGAAACCACCGCCGATCTCGGTTTCGCTCTGTTGATGGCCACCGCGCGCCGCATCACTGAATCCGAGCGCTGGCTGCGCGAAGGCCAGTGGCAGCAGTGGTCGTTCCAGACCATGCTCGGTGCCGACATCCACGGCAGCACGCTGGGTATCCTCGGCATGGGCCGCATCGGCCAGGGCATCGCCCGTCGCGGCGCGCATGGTTTCGGCATGAAGGTGCTTTACCACAACCGTTCGCAGCTTCCGGCCGCGACCGAAGCGGAGGTGGCGGCCCGTTACGTTGACCTGGACACGCTGCTGGCGCAGTCCGATCACCTGCTGCTGGTGCTGCCGTATACCCCGGCCTCGCACCACCTGATCGATGCCGCCGCGCTGGCGAAGATGAAGCCGTCGGCGACGCTGGTGAACATCGCCCGCGGTGGCCTGGTCGATGAGATCGCGCTGGCCGATGCGCTGGCCAACGGCCGCCTTGCTGCAGCGGGTCTGGATGTGTACGAAGGCGAGCCAAAGGTACGCCCCGAACTGCTGGCGCTGCGCAACGTCGTGCTCACTCCGCACATCGGCAGCGCCTCGCTGGCCACGCGCACGGCGATGGTACAGCTGGCCGCGGATAATCTGGTTGCCGGGCTCGGCCTGGACGGCGGCCCATCGCGCATGCCGAGCGCGATCAACGCTGACGCGGCGATGGCCGCGCGCGTGACTCTGGGCAAAAAAACCGGGAAACGATAGGGAACCTCCGCGCGCCCCGCTTGAGGAGGTTCCCCGAACCCAGCTGTCGTGCGTGTTTTTTTCCCCATCCCCGTTTTCGTGAGAGTTTCCCCCATGAGCAATGCACAGCGCAGTTTCCACGTCGCCGTCGTCGGTGCCACCGGTGCGGTCGGCGAGACCATGTTGTCGATCCTGGCCGAACGTGATTTCCCGGTCGGTACCCTGAGCGTCCTCGCCTCCGAGCGTTCGGCCGGCGGCGAGATCGAGTTCAACGGCCAGAAGGTCAAGGTCCAGGACCTGGCCACCTTCGATCCGAGCGGCGTCGAGATCGCCCTGTTCTCGGCCGGCGGCAGCGTGTCGAAGGAATATGCACCGAAGTTCGCCGCAGCGGGTGCGGTGGTGATCGACAACTCCTCGGCCTTCCGTTACGACGATGACGTGCCGCTGGTGGTGTCCGAGGTCAACCCGGAGCAGGTCGCCAACCGTCCGCGCGGCATCATCGCCAACCCGAACTGCTCGACCATGCAGATGCTGGTGGCGCTGGCGCCGCTGCATCGCAAGTACGGCATCGAGCGCATCAACGTCTCCACTTACCAGTCGGTGTCCGGCGGTGGCCGTTCGGCAACCGAGGAGCTGGGCAAGCAGACCGGCCAGCTGCTGAGTTTCCAGGAAATCGATCCGCAGCGCTTCCCGGTGCAGATCGCCTTCAACCTGATCCCGCACATCGACGACTTCCAGGACAATGGCTTCACCAAGGAAGAGATGAAGCTGATCTGGGAGACCCGCAAGATCCTCGGTGACGACAGCATCCTGGTGAACCCGACTGCAGTGCGTGTGCCGGTGTTCTACGGCCACTCCGAGTCGGTCGCGATCGAGACCCGCGACAAGGTCACCGTGGCCGAAGCACGCGCGCTGCTGGAGCAGTCGCCGGGCATCGAAGTGGTGGATCGCCACGAGGCTGGCGGCTACCCGACCCCGGTCACGCATGCGTCGGGCACCGACGCGGTGTACGTCGGCCGCATCCGCGAGGACCTGTCGCACCCGCGCGGCCTGAACCTGTGGATCGTGTCGGACAACGTGCGCAAGGGCGCGGCGTTGAATGCCGTGCAGCTGGCCGAGCTGGTCGCCGCCGAGCAGCGCTGATCACAGCGGTTGCCTCATCGGTAGTGCCGGCCGCTGGCCGGCATTGCCGTGATGGGGGCGTGCGTGTATGCCGGCCAGCTGCCGGCACTACCGAAGGTCTCCCATCGGTGGGTGCGGACCCCGGTCCGCACGCTTTATAGTGTCGCCCATGAATAAACGGGCCAAGGGCGCAAAGCGCCCGCTCACCTATCTGTCCGCCGCACTGCTCGCCCTGGCCAGCAGTTCGGCGCTTGCCCTGGGGTTGGGCGACATCCGGGTCCTGTCCAAGCCGGGCCAGCCCCTGCTGGCCGAAATCCCGGTGGTCTCGGCGGACCCGTCCGAACTGGAAAACCTGCGCGTGGCGCTGGCCTCACCGGTCACCTTCGAACGTGTCGGCCTGCAGCGGCCAACCGGACTGGTCAGTGAACTGCAGTTCGAACTGACCCGCGACACGCAGGGCAGGGCGGTGGTGCGCGTCACCTCGCAGGCGCCGGTGGAGACGCCGTCGCTCAGCTTCCTGATCGAAGCCGACTGGGGCCAGGGCCGCCTGGTGCGTGAGTACTCGGCACTGGTCGATGCGCCACCCAGTGCGTTGGCCGTGGCCGAGCCGGAAATCGTCGCGCCGGCCGGTACGCTCTCCAATACCATCGTGCGCGAACCTGCACCGGCTTCGGTGCCAGCAGCAGAGACGCCCACGACGCCGCCACCAGCGGTGGCGCCAGCACCGGCACGCCCGCGTGCGGCCTCCGCGCCAGTTGCTGCACCGGCGGCCGATGGCAGCATCACCGTGCAGCGCGGGCAGACCCTGTCGCAGATCGCCAGTGCGGTGGCACGTGGCAACCAGGTCAGTCGCGACCGCGCGATGATCGCCCTGCTGCGTGCCAATCCCGAAGCCTTCATCCGCGGCAACGTCAACCTGCTCAAGCAGGGTGCGGTGCTGCGCATGCCCGGCAGTGATGCGCTTGCTGCGGTCGACGCTGCCGAAGCGGCGACGCTCGTGCGCGAGCATGCCGCGCAATGGCGGCAGGCACGTACCGTGCCGCAACCGGTGGGCATGGCCGCACCGGTTGCCAGGGCGGCAGCCACGAACGCTTCTTCCCCGGCTGCGGCCAATGGGGCACGACTTGAGATCGCTCCGGCGCTGGCGTCCGACGCCGCGCACGCGGGCACAACCACCGGCACCGCTGCCGGCAGCGAGGGTGACATGCTGGGCAACGAACAACTGCGCCAGGCGCGTGAGGACATCGCCACCCGCGATGCCGAGATCGGCGAGCTGAAGCAGCGCGTGGCCGACCTTGAAAAGCTCAAGGAACAGCAGCAGTCGCTGATCGCGATGAAGGACAACGACCTGGCCGCCGCGCAGCAGCGCCTGACGCAGGCACCGGATGCCCGCGATGCGGCAACGCCGTGGTACTGGCTGGGGCTGCCGGTGCTGCTGCTGGCGGCGGGCGCCGCCTGGCTGCTGCGTCGTCGCAAGCCGTCGCCGCTGCCGCCGCTGCGTGAGGAAGACGATGCCGCCGGCCTGGCCGCAGCGGTGCCGGCGGGTGCGGCGCTGGATACGCTGGCCGAGCAGTCCTCGTGGTCATCGGCTGTTGCCGGCAACGGCCGCCAGGAACCGGCGATGCCCGACTGGGCGACCGAAACCGAAGTGCACGACGTAGTGGTCGCCGAACCCGTCGCCGAGCACGCGGTACGGGCCGACTGGCAGGCCGACACGCTGCGCGACGAGGACGCGGTGGCCTTGCCCGAAGCGGTGACCGATCTGCCGCGCTGGGACGATTCCGCAACCACCGCCGACGAGGTTGTCGTCGCCGCGCCGCTGCAGGACGAACGCGTTGTACCGCAGGCGCCGGCCGACGTGGCGGTGCCGGACTACGCACTGCATGCCGAACAGCAGCCGCAGTTCCGCGGCGTGTTCGATCTGCCGGCCGACGCGCATGACAACGAGGCGCCGGCGGATGCCGCTCATCCCGAAGCCGTCGACGGCATCGACCATGGCAGCATCGAGGCCTCTCATTCCGACGACATCGCGTCGAGCGCGGCCGTGCCTGCCGACGACGCCGGCTGGTCGCCACGTGCCGGCCAGGAGCGCCTGGAACTGGCCATTGCCTACCTCGATCTGGGCGACGCGCAGACGGCGCGCACCCTGTTGCTGGAAGTCGCCGAAGGCGGTGACCTGCACAGCCAGGCCCAGGCCCGCGAACTGCTGGCCCGCCTGCCGTGACCGAATCTGCCGACAAGGACCTTGCCATGAGCCGCGAACGCCGCATCGACTACGTTGAATTCGCGTCCAGCGACCCGGCTGCCAGCCGTGCTTTCTTCGAGAAGGTGTTCGGCTGGTCGTTCGTCGACTACGGCAGCGACTACACGGCGTTCGACGATGGCCGCCTGCAGGGCGGCTTCTTCCGTGGCCAGCCGCAGCGGGCCAGCGACAGCGGTGCACCGCTGCTGGTGCTGTATGCCGACGCACTGGCACCGGTCGAGGCCGCCGTGCGCGACGCCGGCGGCGAGATCGTGCGCGCGGTGTTTTCCTTCCCCGGTGGCAGCCGCTTCCAGTTCGTCGAGCCCGGTGGCAACGAACTGGCGGTCTGGTCCGAACGCGATCCGGCCTGAGCGCCGCCCCATCCGCAACATCGAGGTAGCACATGCGTTATGCGCTTGGCGTCGAGTACGACGGCAGCGATTTCAGGGGCTGGCAGAACCTGGGCGAGGGTGGTCCCAGCGTGCAGGCCAGCCTCGAGCAGGCCCTGTCATCGGTGGCTGATGCGCCGCTGCAGGTGGTCTGCGCCGGCCGCACCGATGCCGGGGTGCATGGCCAGTGCCAGGTCGTGCATTTCGATACCGACGTGGTGCGCGATCCGCGCGCCTGGATGCTCGGCACCACCACCCGCCTGCCGCGCTCGATCGCGGTGCGCTGGTGCGTGCCGGTGGCCGATGATTTCCACGCCCGCTTCTCCGCGCGTGCGCGCCGCTATCGCTATCGGCTGCTCAACCGCGAGGTACGGCCGGCGCTGGACCGGCAGACCCTGAGCTGGGAGCGCCGTGCGCTGGACGAGACCCTGATGCACGCCGCCGGCCAGGCATTGCTTGGTGAGAATGACTTCAGCGCGTTCCGTTCGGTGCAGTGCCAGGCGCTGCATGCGCGGCGTGAACTGCAGTCGCTGCAGGTCAGCCGTCATGGCGAAGTGATCGAAGTCGCAGTACGTGGCAATGCATTTCTTCATCACATGGTCCGCAATATCGTCGGATCGTTGATCCTGGTGGGCAGCGGCGAAAAACCGGTGGAATGGATCGCCGAAATGCTGGCCGGGCGCGACCGCACCGTAGCTGGTCCCACCGCACCGCCGCAGGGCCTGGTGTTCCTTGGGCCCCTGTACCCCGACAACTGGCATCTGCCCGCCGAGGTCACGCTATGAGCCGTTCCTACTACCGTACGCGCATCAAGTTCTGTGGAATGACCCGTGCCGGCGACGTCCGCCTGGCCGGTGAGCTGGGCGTGGACGCAGTGGGTTTCATCTTTGCCCGCGAGAGCAGCCGCCGGGTTGCACCGGCCGAGGCCCGCGCGATGCGCCAGGCGATCGCGCCGATGGTCGACGTGGTGGCGCTGTTCCGCAACAACAGCAAGGAGGAAGTGCGCGAGGTGCTGCGTACGGTACGTCCGACCCTGCTGCAGTTCCATGGTGAGGAAGACGAAAGCTTCTGCCGCAGCTTCAACATGCCGTACCTGAAGGCGATCGCCATGGGCGGCCGTGAAGAGGTCAACGCCCGCACCCTGCAGCTGCGCTACCCCAGCGCTGCCGGCTTCCTGTTCGACAGCCACGCCCCGGGTGGCGGTGGCGGCACCGGCGTGGCGTTCGACTGGGGCCGCGTTCCGACCGGGTTGCACCGGCCGTTCCTGCTGGCCGGTGGCCTGAACCCTGAGAACGTCTACGATGCTGTGCTGGCGACGCTGCCGTGGGGCGTGGACGTGTCCAGCGGCATCGAGCTGGAGCCGGGCATCAAGGACGGCTACAAGATGCGCACCTTCGTCGAAGAAGTGCGTCGCGCGGATTGCACCGTTCTGGAGTGATCCGCGTCACCTGAGGGGTCACCCGGAATGTCATCGTCGACGGTGCGTTCCGCCGTGCCGTGAAGGCGGGCGAATCCTGAATGCGATGAGTATCACGCTTTCGGGTAATTCAGGTTCCAGCGCCAAAAAGTCGACACCCCCCGAACATCTGATCGGACACAATGCGCCCAGCCTGTCTTGGCTGGGTGCGATGCCGTGTGCGTGTCGCTGGCCGCACGCTCGAGATACGCCTTACCTTTCGAACGAGGACGCAATGGATATGCCCCATCTCTCTTCCCGCCGTATCCGCCTGGCCCGCCTGACGCTCGTGCCCAGCCTGCTGCTTGCCTTGGGCGCGTGTGCGGCCGGTGACTCATCCGCCCCGACCGCATCGGCACCGGCCGCTGCCGCACCGGCAGATGCACCTGCCACAGCACCGGCCACGGTTCCGGCGGCAGCACCGGCAGCCGACGGCCTGGCGGCGCTGATCCAGGCCAGTGGCGTGAAATGCAGCAACGCCAGTACGGGCAGCGGCTGCACGGCCGGCGATGTGGACAGCGGTGATTTCTACGATGTCGAACTGTCGCCGGACTGTGGCGACCAGGGTTTCTTCGCGGGCGTAGCCGATGCCAAGGGCGTGGAGACGTTGAGTACGGTGCCATCCACCGGCAGCAAGGCCAGCGTGACCGCGAAGCTGTCGAAGGGGCAGCTGGTCTGCGTGCAGGGCATCGGGCGCACCGGACAGAACCCGCTGTTCTATTACGTCGTTGCGGTTCCCGCTGCGACGGTCGGCAAGTGCAAGGGCAACACGTTGTGTGACACCTATGGCGACAGGCCGCTCACTGGCCTGGCGACCACGGGGGGCGAGGCCTGCCATGCGGCGGCGCCGGGACGTTACGCCGGGAACTGCGCACAGGGCTGGGTCAGTGCGGACGTGCTCGACGTGTTTTCCAACGGAATGTAATCACCGCCAGGGGAGCGGTCCAATCAACCACTGGCAAAGGAACAGCTCATGTCGGATCCAAAAATCACCCGGCTGGTCAGCAGCGTAGGTACCACGCGCACGCTGGAAATGGACGATGGCAGTGTCGTCGAACGATCAGGCGGCAGCGTCTCGTGGCGCAACAACAATCCTGGCAATCTCAAGTTTGAATTCGCCGACAGCGCGGACAAGACGGTGACCAATCCGCGTACCCGCGAGCAGGCGCTGGAATCGGCGCAGGGGCGCTACAAGGGCGTGGTCGATCTCGACCAATGGGGCAACGCGGTTTTCGAAAGCTATGAAGCCGGCCGGGTGGCGAAGATCCAGCTGCTCGAACGCCGGTTCGGCGACAAGACCGTGGAGGAAATGCTGCCGAGCTACTCCACCAAGGATTACAGCGGCACCACCCACCACAAGGAGCAGGCGGCCACCATCTATGCCGAAGGCGATCGCCAGGGTGTCGACCTGCGCTCGAAGACCGTCGGCCAGATGAGCGTGCGCGAGCGTGAAGTGCTGGCCGACGGCATCCGCCGTTTCGAGGGCTGGCAGCCGGGTGAGGTTGCCACGCAGCAGCCACCCACGCGCACTCCGGCGGCCGCGCCCGTGCAGGCCCAGACCCAACCGCAGGTACAGACGCCTTCAGCGGCGGCGCCTGCTGCGGGCCAGGCCGCGGCTGCAGTCGGCAGTGCCGCGCTCTACAACGAGGCCTATCAGCATTTCATGGCCTCAGGCCGCCAGTACGAATACGGGCGCCCGGACCATCCGCGCCCGGGTCGCGACAGCAGCCGGCTGGAGCGTGACCTCGATGGTGACGGACGCTTCGGCGTGGATTGCTCGGCGTTCGTATGGCGCGGCCTGAAGAACGCGGGTTACGACGTGCGTGGCGAGAACGCTGCGGGGTTCACTACGTCGACGCTGTTCAATGGTGCGAACACCACGGCTTACGCACGCGAGCATTTCGATGTGACCTCGGCTGCCGAAGCACGCAAACCGAACGGAACGCTGAAGCAGGGCGACATCCTGATGTTCTCCTCGTCGCAGGGCCAGCATGTCGGCATTTTCAAAGGCTACGACGCGCAGGGAAACATCCAGTTCATCGGTTCACAGGGAAGCACCGGGCCGGCCGAAGTCACCATCCGGCCGGGCGGGTACTGGGATGGCGGAAGCACCCGCATCGTTGGTGCGCTGACACCGAAGCCGGAATTCCAGGTGCGCGCGCCGCTGCACGGCAATGGCGAACCTGCGCTGTCCCGGCCAACCGCCACCGTGCAGCCGGCTGCATCACACACGGCGGCCAGCGAGGTGATGAAGCAGGGGCAGCGTGGCGCCGACGTGCAGGCGTTGCAGCAGACTCTCAACCAGCTCGGTGTGCGTGATGCGCAGGGCCATCGGTTGTCAGAGGATGGTCGTTTTGGTGATCACACCCGCGAAGCGGTGGTCGCGCTGCAGAAACAGCAGGGGCTGGTGGCCGATGGAATTGTCGGTCGCCAGACCGCTGCCGCGCTGGCGGCGGGCCGTGTGCAGGGCCATGAACCTGCAGCGGCTGTACCGAAGGGGCCGTCGCTGAACGATGCATCGCATCCGGACCACGCACTGCACAACGCCGTCCGCAGCAAGCTTCCCAGCGTGTTTTCCGAAGAGGCTGCCGCCAATATCACCCTGCATGCAAAGCAGAACGGAATCGACGCGGCCGACAAGCTGCAGAGCATCACGGTGCAGGATGGCAAGGCGTTCGTGATGGGCACGACGCCGGGCTTCCGCACCGCGGTCGACCTGGCCCAGGCGCCGCCGTCGCTGGAGCAGACCAGTGCCAAGCTGCTGGCAGATCCTTCGCACCAGCAGCAGGTGCATGAGGAGCAGCAGCGGGTCGCGATGGGCGGTCGCTGAGGCCTGTGTTGCCGGCTCCGGGCGGTGAACGCCGCCCGGGGCCTCGTCTCATTGCAGTTGCGCTGCTGCCCAGTCGGCCAGGGCGTCCACCCGTGCATCGGCCGGGCCATCCGGCCGCGCCAGCACCCAGAAGCCGCCGGTGGCGGTAAACCCCCACGGTGCGACCAGCCGGCCTGCTGCCAGATCTTCGGCCACCAGTGGCTCCGGTGCGATCGCCGGGCCCAGCCCGGCCACGGCTGCTTCCAGCAGGTAGTACAGATGTTCGAAAGCGGTGCCCAGCTGCAGCTTCGCGGTGTCCAGATCGTGCGCCTGCGCCCACGCCGGCCACGCCTGCGGCCGTGAGCTGGTGTGCAGCAGCGTTTCCTGCAGCAGCGCCGAGGGCGGTACCTGCCGCAGGCGCTGCGCGGCCGGATGCGAGGGTGCCACCACCACGCCGACCCGTTCCGGCGCCAGCTCACGCACCTGCCAGCCCCGTGGCCACGGCCCCTGCGCCAGCAGCAGCACGGCATCCAGCGCCGCCTGTGCTTCGGTGAAACTGCCATCCAGCGCCGACCACTGCAGGCGCACGCCGGGCAGGGCGGCCTGCAGCACGGGCAGGCGCGGGATCATCCAGCGCGCCAGTACGCTGCCGCTGCAGCCCAGCACCAGTGCTGGGGCCGCCGTCGGCCGGCGCAGCTCGCGCACGCAGTCTTCGATGCCGCTGAACGCCTCGCTGCACGCGGCCTGCAGTCGCGTGCCCGCAGCGGTCAGGCGCAGCCCGCGGCCGGCACGCTGGAACAATGCCAGGCCGAGATGATCCTCCAGCAGCTTCAGTTGCCGGCTGACCGCGCCGTGGGTGACATGCAGGTCCTGCGCGGCGCGCCCAACCCCGCCCAGACGGGCGGTGGCCTCGAACGCACGCAGCGCATTGAGGGGAGGCAGCAGGGAACGACTCATGTGAGATTTCCTGACGATATGCGCCAGATAATATCCATTTTCCGGTCACGACCCGTGCGCTAGAGTATCCACCTGTCTCGAACCAGCGGTCGCTTCCATGTCTGCCTCCCCCATTGCCGACTACCACGCCTTCCCGGATGCCCAGGGCCACTTCGGCCGCTACGGCGGCAGCTTCGTTGCCGAAACCCTGGTCGGCCCGCTGCAGGAACTGGCCCAGGCCTATGACCAGGCCCGCCAGGACCCGGCATTCCAGGCCGCTTACGACCGCGACCTGGCCCATTACGTGGGCCGGCCGAGCCCGATCTATCACGCCCAGCGCCTGAGCGATCATGTCGGCGGTGCGCAGATCCTGCTCAAGCGCGAGGACCTGAACCACACCGGTGCGCACAAGATCAACAACACCATCGGCCAGGCGCTGCTGGCCGCGCGGATGGGCAAGAAGCGCATCATCGCCGAGACCGGTGCCGGGCAGCATGGCGTGGCCAGTGCCACCGTTGCCGCGCGCTTGGGCCTGGAATGCGTGGTGTACATGGGCGCCACCGACATCGAGCGGCAGAAGATCAACGTCTACCGAATGAAGCTGCTCGGTGCGACGGTGGTGCCGGTCACCTCCGGCTCGGCCACCCTGAAGGACGCGCTCAACGAAGCGATGCGCGATTGGGTGACCAACGTGCAGGACACCTTCTACATCATCGGCACCGTGGCTGGTCCGGATCCGTACCCGCGCATGGTGCGCGATTTCAACGCCATCGTCGGCCGCGAAGCACGCGAGCAGATGCTGGCCGAGTACGGCCGCCTGCCGGATGCGATCACCGCCTGCGTCGGCGGCGGCAGCAATGCCATCGGCCTGTTCCATGCCTTCCTCAATGATCGTCAGGTCGAGATCGTCGGCGCCGAAGCTGCCGGTGATGGCATCAGCACCGGGCGCCACGCTGCATCGATCGCGGCGGGTCGGCCGGGCGTGCTGCACGGCAACCGCACCTATGTGCTGTGCGACGACGACGGCCAGATCATCGAGACCCACTCGGTATCAGCCGGCCTGGACTACCCGGGTGTCGGGCCGGAGCACGCGTTCCTGGCCGATACCGGCCGCGCACGTTACCTCGGCATCACCGACGAGGAAGCGCTGCAGGCCTTCCACCTGCTGGCGCACACCGAAGGCATTCTGCCGGCGCTGGAATCCAGCCATGCGCTGGCACAGGCGATCAAGCTGGCGCGCGGTCGTCCGCGTGACCAGATCGTCCTCTGCAATCTGTCCGGCCGTGGCGACAAGGACGTGCACACCATCGCCGCGCGTGAAGGGCTGGTGCTGTGAGCGCGCGGCTGCGGAACAGCGGCGTGCTGCTGCTGGCGCTGGGCTTGGCCGCGTGCCAGCCGCCGGAGCCGCCGGTGCTGGCACCGGCCGCCAAGGCCACCACGCAGCCTGTGCAGCGGGCCGCCAACGATGATCTTGACCCGATGGCGCGTACGCCGATCGACGATCCGCCGTCTGTGGAAGATAAGGACAGCGATGACGCGCCCGCGGTGGCCTCGGTGGCGCTGGACCATGCCGGCGAGGTGCTGATCGGCCAGCATATGACCGATCTGAAGGCACTCGGGCCGTGGACCGCGCAAGGGGCGGTCGAAGCCATCGGCGGCAGTTGCGAGTACTACGACGGCAAGGGGCTGCCGCCCGGCGTGTCGATGATGACCGATGAAGATCGCGTCGTCCGTTTCGATCTCGGCCTGGATCCGGAGAGCGGGGCGCCGACCCAGCAGCCCGGGCCGTTCGGCCTGCGTGTCGGCATGACCCGCGCCCAGGCCATGGCCCAGTTCCCGAAGCCGCCGGTATCCAGCCCGCATGCCTACGACGGTGACCAGGGCGAGTACCTCACCTGGCAGGACCCGGGCTCGGCCCTTGGCATCCGCGTGGAACTGTTTGAAGGGAGGGTCATCCAGATGTACTGGGGGACCAGCGATGCGATTGAACTGATTGAAGGATGTGCCTGAGATGCCTGTTTCCCGACTCGATGCCTGTTTCCAGCGACTGCGCGAGCAGCAGCGCAAGGCGCTGATTCCCTTCATCACCGCCGGTGATCCCTCGCTGGAGGCCACCGTGCCGGTCATGCACGCGCTGGTCGATGCCGGTGCCGATGTGATCGAACTGGGCGTGCCGTTCTCCGACCCGATGGCCGACGGTCCGACCATCCAGCGCAGCTCCGAGCGCGCGCTGGCGCGTGGTGCTGGCAGCCGCTACGTGCTGAAGGCCGTTGCGCAGTTCCGCGAGCGTGACGCTCAGACGCCGGTGGTGCTGATGGGCTACCTGAATCCGGTGGAGATCCATGGCTACGCGGCCTTCGCAACGGCAGCCGTGGAGGCCGGTGTGGACGGCGTTCTGCTGGTCGACCTGCCGCCGGAAGAAGCCGGCGAAGCGCAGCAGGCCTTCGATGCAGCGGGCCTGGCACTGGTCCTGCTGGCGTCGCCGACTACCAGCGAAGCGCGCGCCGACAAGCTGCTGGCGCTGGCCCGTGGCTACCTCTACTACGTCAGCTTTGCCGGTGTCACCGGCGCGTCCGAGCGCCTGGACAGCGATGCCGCCAGTGCCCGCCTGCAGGCGTTGCGCGCGCGTGCTTCGGTGCCGGTGGTGGCCGGCTTCGGCATCAAGGATGCCGACAGTGCTGCGGCGATGGCCCGCCAGGCCGACGGCGTGGTGGTCGGCAGCGCGCTGGTGGCGGCGCTGGCCGAAGCGGGCTCGGCTGAAGAGGCCGCACAGCGCGCTCGAACCTTCCTGGCTCCGCTGCGGCAGGCGCTGGACCAGTAACGGTAGCGCCGGGCCATGCCCGGCGGTGCGGGGCGCAAGGGCATCCGCCGGGCATGGCCCGGCGCTACCCGCACGGCGTTGCCGCGCTAAACGTACGTCCCAGCATGGTTTTTTCCGGCGGCCCCGTGTCCGGCAAGGGGGTGCACGGGCGGGGAAAGCGGAGCTAGACTGTCCGCCTTTGCGGC
This sequence comes from Stenotrophomonas sp. 71799_Sma, assembly GCF_056482505.1. Lineage (NCBI taxonomy): Bacteria > Pseudomonadati > Pseudomonadota > Gammaproteobacteria > Lysobacterales > Lysobacteraceae > Stenotrophomonas > Stenotrophomonas sp. 71799_Sma. The sequence continues at coordinate 3,394,840 of NZ_CM151202.1, read as the reverse complement.
CCTTGGGCCGCCCTGAACGGAAGTGTCCTCCCGCATGAGTTGGCTCAGCAAGTTGATGCCGTCCGGCATCCGCACCGACAACACCCCCAGCAAGAAGCGCAGTGTCCCCGAGGGCCTGTGGGAAAAGTGCAGCAACTGCGGCAGCGCGTTGTACCGTCCGGAACTGGAAGAGAACCTGGAGGTCTGCCCGAAGTGCGGCCACCACATGGCGATCCGCGCACGTGCGCGCCTGGCCGCCCTGTTCGACGCCGACAGTACCACCGAGATCGGTGCGCGCCTGGGCCCGACCGACCTGCTCAAGTTCAAGGACCAGAAGAAGTACAGCGAGCGCATCAAGATCGCGCAGAAGAACACCGGCGAGTACGACGCGCTGATCGCCATGCGCGGCCTGCTCAAGGGCCGTGCGCTGGTGGCCTCGTCGTTCGACTTCGCCTTCATGGGTGGCTCGATGGGCTCGGTGGTGGGTGAGCGTTTCGCGCTGGCCGCCGAAACCGCGGTCGAGATCGGCGCCCCGTACGTGTGCTTCTCGCAGAGTGGCGGTGCGCGCATGCAGGAAGGCCTGTTCTCGCTGATGCAGATGGCCAAGACCTCGGCCGCGCTGGGCAAGCTGCGTGAAGCGGGCCTGCCGTACATCTCGGTGCTGACCCACCCGACCACCGGTGGTGTGTCGGCCTCGTTCGCGATGCTGGGCGACATCAACATTGCCGAACCGCAGGCGCTGATCGGCTTCGCCGGCCCGCGCGTGATCGAGCAGACCGTGCGCGAGAAGCTGCCGGAAGGCTTCCAGCGCTCGGAGTTCCTGTTGGAGCACGGTGCCATCGACCAGATCTGCGACCGCCGCGAAATGCGCGACCGCCTGTCCGATCTGCTGGCAATGCTGGGCCGTCAGCCGGCGCCGGAGGTGGCTTGATGGGAGGCCGCAAGTACTTCGGTACTGATGGCATCCGTGGGCGGGTCGGCCAGGGCGTGATCTCGGCCGACTTCGTGCTGCGCCTGGGCAATGCCCTGGGCCGTGTCCTGGTCGCCCAGCGCGGCCAGGACGGGCGCCGGCCGATCGTGGTGATCGGCAAGGACACCCGCATTTCCGGTTACATGTTCGAAGCGGCACTGGAAGCCGGCCTGGTCGCCGCCGGCGCCGACGTACAGCTGCTGGGGCCGATGCCGACCCCGGCGGTGGCGTTCCTGACCCGCACGCTGGGCGTGGACGCCGGCATCGTCATCAGCGCCTCGCACAACCCGCATTACGACAACGGCATCAAGTTCTTCTCGGCCCAGGGCGAGAAGCTCGACGATGCCACCGAACTTGCCCTGGAAGCGGCGCTGGACGTTCCGTTCACCACCGCCGAATCGGAGAAGCTGGGCAAGGCATCGCGTGCGCGTGAAGCGGTCGGCCGCTACATCGAGTTCTGCAAGGCCAGCGTGCCGCGCGCGTTCGACCTGCGTGGCGTGCGCCTGGTGCTGGATTGCGCACACGGCGCCACCTACCAGATCGCACCGCTGCTGTTCCGCGAACTGGGGGCCGAGGTGATCGGCATCGGTGCCGAGCCCAACGGCGTCAACATCAACGCCGGTGTGGGTTCCACCCATATCGACAACCTGGCGGCCAAAGTCCGCGAGACCCGTGCCGATCTCGGCATCGCGTTCGATGGTGATGGCGACCGTGTGCTGATGGCCGACGACCAGGGCAACCCGGTCGACGGTGACGACCTGCTGTACATCCTGGCCCGCGCCTGGAAGGACGAAGGCCGCCTGCGCGGCCCGGTGGTCGGCACGCTGATGAGCAACTACGGCGTGGAGAAAGCTTTCGCCGATCTGCAGATCCCGTTCGTGCGCAGCAACGTTGGTGACCGCTACGTGCACCAGGCATTGGTCGAAGGCGGCGGTGTACTCGGTGGGGAAGCGTCGGGCCATCTGCTGTGCCTGGACCGGGCCACCACCGGTGATGGCATCGTCAGCGCTCTGCAGGTGCTGGTCGCGCTGCGCAACAGTGGGCAGACCCTGCGCCAGGCACTGAAGGGCCTGGTGCGGGTGCCGCAGAAGACCGTCAACGTGCGTCTGGGCAATGTCTCGGCCAAGGCCACGGTGCAGTCTGAAAGCGTGCAGTCCGCGCTGGCCGTGGCGCAGCAGGCCGTAGCCGGCCGTGGCCGCGCGTTCCTGCGGCCGTCCGGTACCGAGCCGGTGGTTCGGGTCACCGTGGAAGCCGATGACGCTACGCTGATGCAGCAGACGCTGGACCGCTTGTCCGCTGCGGTGCGTGAAGCCGCCAGCTGAGGCGACTGCACATCCGTACAAAGAAAGCGCCCCGGAATTCCGGGGCGTTTTCTTTTGCGGCGGCCCGGGAGGATGGCGTGCTCAGGGCCCCGGCACCATCTTCTTCTGGCGTGCCTTGAACCCATTGAACAGCGGCGCGATCAGCGGGTTGTAACTCAGGCGGATGCGCTTGCGCAGCCAGTTGGCCGGGCGGTTGCGGATCGCAAAACGATAGATGCGTTCCGGGTCGCCACCGATCACGTTGCGGCCGAACGGGTGGGTAGTGTGCAGGTAGCGGAAGCCCTGCTCGCGCGCCACTTCGATGTGATCCTGGTCGAAATCACCGTACGGCCAGCACAAGGTATCGGACACGTCGCCAAGCTTGTCCTGCAGGACTTCGCGCGAGATCGCCAGATCCCGGCTCAGGCCCGCGCGGCGCTGCGCACGGTCCAGATCGTCACGGCGCAGCCAGCGGGTGTGGGTATGGGTGTGGCAATGCACTTCGAAGGTGCCGGCGGCGATGGCCGCACGTGCTTCGCTCCAGCGCATCATCACGTCGTCACTGCGGTCCTGCTCGTAGATCGCCGCTTCGCAGCCGCGATGGTCCGGCGTCGACGGCAGCGTCGCTCCGGCAATGCCGGCATGCGGACGTTCCGGGCCTTCGCCCATCCAGCCGGTGACCACGAACACCACGGCATGCATGCCGTACTTCTGCAGGATCGGATGGGCATACACCCAGTTGTCCAGGTAGCCATCGTCGAAGGTGATGACGATCGACTTGCGCGGCACCGGCTTGCCGGCCAGGAAGCCGGCGTACTGGTCCAGCGTCAGTGAGGTCCAGCCATTGCCTGCCAGCCACGCGATCTGGCTTTCGAAGTTTTCCGGCGACACGGTGATCATGCCCGGCGAAGGGCTGACATGGTGGTGCATCAGCACCGGAACGGTTCGCGCATCAGCCATGTCCCAGCTCCTTCAGCCACTGGTGGTAGTAGTGTTCGGTGGCTTCACCGTGGCCGTCCGGCGTGAAGCGGTGTGCGCCGTGCATCCAGTCCCAGCCAGCGCGGCCCATCTGCCGCCGCCGTTCCGGGTCGTCCACCAGCAGGCGCAAGGCACCTGTCAGGGCGGCATTGTCTCCCAAACGGGTGAGGATCGCATTGCTGCCATCGACCACCATCTCCGGCACGCCACCCACCCGCGTGGCTACGATCGGTACGCCCACATAAGCCGCTTCCAGGAACACGGTGCCGGCCGCTTCCTTGTGCGAGGCCAGCGCGAAGATGTCGAAGCCGGCCATCAGCCGGCAGGCTCCATCGCGGTAGCCGAGCAGGTGCACCTGGCGCTGCAGGCCGTGCTCGGCGCACATCGCCTGCAGTCGTTCCGTCACGGCCTGGCCATCACCGACGATCACCAGGTGCAGGTCCGGGTTGGCCTTGCACAGCGGGATCATCGCCTGCAGCAGGTCGGCATGGCCCTTGGGCTCGCGCAGTACCGCCACGCAGCCGACCACGATGTCCTGTTCGCCGAAACCGAGCTCGGCACGCACCTGCGCGCGCGCGTCCTGCAGGCACTGCCAGGGATCGGCCTTGCGGATCTCGCTCCAGCGCGGCGGAACCGCGATAGGCGGCACGATGCCGATGCGCTCGGCCGGAATGCCACGGTCGGCCAGCAGCTGCTTGACGAAGCTGCTGACGGTCAACACCCGGTGCGGAAGCCCGGTATAGGTCAGCAGCGAATTGACCGGGCTCATCAGGTGGCGTGAGCGCACCACCAGCGGCGTGCCGCCCAGGCGTGCACCGGCGGCGGCGATCAGCGCATCGCGGCGGCTGGTGGTGTTGACCACGTCGTAGCGTTCGCGGCGCACCAGTCGCGATACCGACCACACGCCGCGCAGCAGGCGTGCCAGGCCTCCCATGCGCAGCGTATGCACGGTGAAACCGTCGTCGCGTGCCAGTGTGGCCAGGCGCGCATCGGGCTGGCACAGCAACGACACTTCATGGCCACGCGCGCGCATCACCTGCATGTGCCGGAAGATGTAGATCTCCTGCCCGCCCATTCCCTTGGCGGCTTCGGTATGCAGGATGCGCAGCGGACGGTTCATGCAGGATCGGTCCTTGAAGTTCAGCGGTTGCGGAAGCGGGTCAGCGCTTCCCATGCGGAGCGGATGGCGGCGGCGTCCGGCGCCTGCTGCGGCAGCGGACGGTAGTGCCGGTCGAGCGCGGTGGCGTTGCCGAACTTGTCGAACACGTAGATGGCATCGCCATGGCGTACCGCGCGCTGCGACCAGCTCTCCACCACCAGCGCACGTTCGCTGGTGGTGGGCGCGGCCAGCAGGTCCTGGCCAGTACTGAAGTCGCTCAGTGCGTTCTCGCAGCCCAGTGCGTGGCGCATCAACGTCGGCACCCAGTCCTCATGCGAACTGGTGCGCATCTCATGGCCGCTGGGCTGGCCTGGCCAGTGCAGCACGAACGGCACCTGCAGCTGGTAGTCGGAGAAGTTGCCGTTGTGGCCCCAGTAGTTCAGCTTGAGGTCGTTGAACTCTTCGGCATGGTCACCGGTGACCAGCACGATGGTGTTCTCGGCCAGGCCTTGTGCGCGAAGGTCGTCCAGCAGCGAGCCGATCAGGCTGTCGGCGTAGTGCACGGCGGTGCGGTAGCGGTTGAGCTCCGGCGTCGGGTCGTGGTCCGGGCCGAAGGACAGGAAGTCGATCTCCTTGGCCATCGGCGTGGCCACCGGCGGGTAGCTGGCGGGCAGGTGGTAGCCGGCGTGGGTGGAGTCGAGGAACACGAAGCCGAACCACGGGTGCTGCGCGGCCTGGCTGGTGCGGATGTCGCTCTGCAGCGCGGTGACGATGGCTGCGTCACGCTTGTCGGGTGTCAGGGCGGAGGGGCCCTGGTGCAGCTGGTCGCGTACGTCGGCGAAGGCGGTGCGGTCGAACTCCGGGCTGTACAGCGGCGCGCTGCCGTACAGGTGCAGGTCGTAGCCCTGCTGGCCCAGCACCTGGAACAGCTGCGAGCCGCGCTGTTCGTCCAGCATGCTCTGCCAGTAGCCGCCGGGCAGGCCGTAGAGCAGGCCGAACAGGCCGTAGCGGGTGGCGTTGCCGGTGCTGAAATGCTGGTCGTACACGCGCGAAGCCTGTGCCAGTGCCGTCGTATTGGGCATCAGCTGCGGCGTCATGGCGTCCTGGCGCAGCGACTCCAGCACCACCATCAGCACATTCGGCCGATGTGGGTTCTGGCAGCGCAGGGGCTGCAGCGGATACAGCAGCTGCGCATGCCGCGGGTCAGGCAGGCCGGCCTGCTGTTCGCTGACAACGCCCAGTTTGCGCATGAAGCTCTTGGCGGTGATCGGCTGCGCCCAGGGCAGGTAGTTCCACTGCGCGATGACGTCGCGGTCGCCGCGGGCATCGTAGTAGGCGGTGGCGACCTGGCCCCCCCCATCAGCAGAGCGACCACCGCCCAGGCCTGCAGGACCCGGCGGCGGCGGGGCAGGGCGGGCAACAGCTTCCAGCATGCCCAGGCCAGCAGGCCTTCGGCGGCGAAGATGGCGGCGACCAGCAGTCCGGCCTGCAGCCAGGTTTTCCAGGACAACGCGACCTGGTCCTGCAGCGCGCCGCCGAACACCATGTTCACCACCATGGCATTGAGGTGGAACCGATACAGAGTGAAAACCTTCGCATCAACCAGCAGCAGGCACAGCCACAGGCCCTGCAGCAGCACGGCGCTGATGCTCAGCGTGCGCGCGCTGCGCTGCCACAGGCCCAGCAGCAGCGGCAGCAGGCCTGCGAGGGCACCGAAGGCGAGCAGATGCCCCGGCAGAGCGACGGACAGGTAAACCAGGCCGATTGCGCCACCGGGGTTGTCGGCCAGCGGTACGTTGCCGAGCGTGATCGCCATCGCCAGCAGCGCGTTGCCGGCCACGAACAGCGACCACCAGGCCAATCGGCGCCAGTGACGTGCCGGGCCTGAGGGCAGGGAGGTGTTGGCAGAAGGAGCAGCAGGGCGCATGAAGGACGGAGGCGGCAGGTGGAGCAGGGGCGGGAGTCCCGGTTGTGACGGAATCGTTAATCCGCGCGCGGGTTGCGCATTGTATCGGTTTGTTTCTTCGTATCGAGTGGCGTCCCCCGGGCGATCTGTCACAATGTTCAGGTGGGCCATGAATGCGCTGGCCCTTCCAGACCCAACGACAAGCCAGGAACCGCTGTGAGCCAGATCCCCACCCTCGACATCACCCGTTTCGACAGCGACCGCGAGGCCTTCGTGGCCGAGCTGGGCGCGGCCTACCGCCAATGGGGATTCGCGGGCATCCGCAACCACGGCATCCCGCAGGCCGACATCGACGCGGCCTACGATGCCTTCAAGGCCTTCTTCGCCCTGCCGGAGGAGGTCAAGCGCAAGTACCACGTGGCCGGCAGTGGCGGCGCCCGCGGCTACACCCCGTTCGGCGTGGAGACCGCCAAGGGCTCCAAGCATTTCGACCTGAAGGAGTTCTGGCACATCGGTCGCGAGATCGCCGACGACTCCAAGTACCGCGACGTGATGGCGCCGAACCTGTGGCCGACCGAGGTCGAGGGCTTCCGCGAGCGCGGTTACGGCCTGTACCAGGCGCTGGACAACCTGGGTTCGCGCGTACTGTCGGCGCTGGCCCTGCACATCGGCCTGCCGGAAGACTTCTTCGCCGACAAGACCAACTTCGGCAACTCGATCCTGCGCCCGATCCACTACCCGCCGATCACCACCGACGACATCCCGAACGTGCGCGCCGGCGCGCATGGCGACATCAACTTCATCACCCTGCTGGTCGGCGCCAGCGCCGCGGGCCTGGAAGTGCAGTCGCACGAGGGCGAGTGGGTGCCGTTCACCTCGGACGCGGACACCATCGTGGTCAACATCGGCGACATGCTGCAGCGCCTGACCAACCACGTGTACCCGTCGACCATCCACCGCGTGGTCAACCCCCCGGGTGAGCTGGCGCGCCAGCCGCGCTACTCGGTGCCGTTCTTCCTGCATCCGAACCCGGACTATCTGATCGACGTGCTGCCGTCCTGCATCACCCCGGAGAACCCGAGCCGGTACCCGGAGGCGATCACCGCCCACGGCTTCCTCGAGGAACGCCTGCGCGAGATCAAGCTGAAGTAATGAGAAGTGAGGCCGCTGAAAGGCGGCCTTTTTCTTTAGCAGGGCTGCGCCCTGCACCCGCAGAGGCCAAAGCCAAAGCCAAAGCCAAAGCGGCTCTGGGATGTTCCGTGGGGAGGCGGGGAGGTGTCGGATGGCGGGGACGCCGTGAACCCGTCCTGGGGGCTTGGCCGCGGCATCCATGCCGCGGACACCCCGCCATCCGACACCTCCCCGCCTTCGACAGTTTCCCGGTGACGGTGGGTAAATCGCGATTTCCGGTAGGTGTCGACCTTGGTCGACACGGTAGATCCACGCCATGGGTGCGGGCAGCTATCCGCACTGCTGCTTTTGCTTTTGATCTTCTTATTTCTTTCCGTGGCGGGCGGAACCGCCGGAATGTGTCAGAGGCCGGGCGGGTGGGGCTGCGCAGGGGCGTGAGCCGCATGGGCCCGAGGCATGCCTCGGGCGCGTTGGGCAGGACGCCCAACCCGGGTCTTGCTCGTGTGTGCAGGACAGCGCCCACGAGCAAGCGGCGACCGAGCTTACAGGGGTGAGGGCGCTTTGCTTGCGAAGCACTGCTTCGCAAGCGCCCGAACGCACAGCCGCCAGCGGCTGGGCCGGGCCCCGGAGGGGGACTTGCAGCGCCCCCTGCGCAGTCCCACCCGCCCGGCCAAGCCCCAAATCCAACCGGGCTCTCCGCGACCAACCCAACCCCACCCCCGCCACGAGAGGCTGCGCCGTTGGCTGAAAACCCATGTAACCGCTTACACGGAAACGGATTTTTGCCGTAACGGGTATCATGACCGGCTGACTTCACACAGGAGCCACCCGCTCATGCGCCGCAAGATCGTCGCCGGAAACTGGAAGCTGCATGGCAGCCGTCAATTCGCCAATGAACTGCTGGGGCAGGTCGCCGCCGGGCTGCCGCTGGAGGGGGTGGACGTGGTGATCCTGCCGCCGCTGCCCTACCTCGGGGAGCTGGTCGAGGACTTTGGTGATACCGGCCTGGCCTTTGGCGCGCAGGACGTGAGCAGCAACGAGAAGGGCGCCTACACCGGCGAGGTCTGCGCCGCCATGCTGGTCGAGGTCGGCGCCCGCTATGGCTTGGTCGGCCATTCCGAGCGCCGCCAGTACCACCACGAAAGCAGCGAGCTGGTCGCACGCAAGTTCGCCGCCGCCCAGCACGCCGGCCTGGTGCCGGTGCTGTGCGTGGGCGAGACCCTGGAGCAGCGCGAGGCCGGGCAGACCGAAGCGGTCATCGCCAGCCAGCTGGCGCCGGTGCTGGAGCTGGTCGGCGCGGCCGGTTTCGCCAGGGCCGTGGTCGCCTACGAGCCGGTCTGGGCCATCGGTACCGGCCGTACCGCCACCAAGGAGCAGGCGCAGCAGGTGCACGCGTTCATCCGTGGCGAAGTCGCGCGTATCGATGCTAGAATCGCTGATTCACTGCCCATTGTTTACGGCGGTAGCGTGAAGCCCGACAATGCCGGGGAACTGTTCGCGCAGCCGGATGTCGATGGTGGGCTGGTCGGCGGCGCCTCCCTGGTGGCCGCGGACTTCCTGGCCATCGCACGGGCGGCGGCCGCGAACTAATCCTAGAAGTTTTGTCCGAGGGCGGTTTCCAATGCTGATGTTGATCCTCAATGTCGTCTACGTGCTGGTCGCTGTGGCCATGATCGCGCTGATCCTGATGCAGCGTGGCTCGGGTGCGGCGGCGGGTTCGGGCTTTGGTGCCGGTGCCTCGGGTACGGTGTTCGGTGCGCGCGGCGCCTCGAACTTCCTGTCCAAGTCGACCAAGTGGCTGGCTGTCGTGTTCTTCGGCATCAGCCTCTTCATGGCCTGGTATGCCGGTCATGGCAGCCGCCCGGCGGCCGACCAGGATCTGGGCCTGATGTCCGCCCCGGCGGCAGTCGCTCCGGCGGCTCCGGCGGGCGAACTGCCGGCCGTTCCGAAGGCCGATGCGGTCCCGGCCGCCCCGGTTCCGGCCGCGAATGTGCCGGCTCAGGCGGAATCTTCGGTTTCTGGTGAAGAAAAGCCTTCGGAAGGCTCCCAGAAAGACTGAAGCCGGTTACAATACGCGGCGCATCGGGAAGATAGTCTGATGTGATCGTTTGCCCAGGTGGCGGAATTGGTAGACGCACTACCTTGAGGTGGTAGCGACGCAAGTCGTAGGGGTTCGAGTCCCCTCTTGGGCACCATTTGTAAGTAAAGCGGGTTCGTCTGGCGCGCAAGGCGCCAGGCAGATTCCCGTCCACTCCCCCATGCCAAAGCGCCTGCAGGCGCGGCGGCAGAGGCAAGAGAGAATCGCTGTGCTGGCCGAATATTTGCCGTCTCTGCTGTTTCTGATCGTTGCCACCGGTATCGGCATTACGCTGATGCTGGTTGGTCGATTCCTCGGTCCCCGCCGCCCCGATCTGGAAAAGCTGTCGCCGTACGAGTGCGGCTTCGAGGCCTTCGAAGACGCGCGCATGAAGTTCGACGTGCGCTATTACCTGATCGCGATCCAGTTCATCGTCTTCGACCTGGAAATCATCTTCATCGTGCCGTGGACCCAGGTCTTCATGGAGCTGGGTGCCCGTTCGCTCATCACCATGGGCCTGTTCGTCGGCATGCTGTTCCTCGGTTTCATTTACGTCTGGAAGAAGGGAGCGCTGGAATGGGAGTGATTCAGACTCTCGATGGCCTCATGAACAACCCCACGCCGGAAGGCCGGGTTGATGACATCCTGCGGCCGGAAGGCGACAACCCGCTGCTGGAAAAGGGCTTCGTCACCACCAGCGTCGATGCACTGCTGAACTGGGCGCGCACCGGCTCGATGTGGCCGATGACCTTCGGTCTGGCCTGCTGCGCGGTCGAGATGATGCATGCCGGCGCCGCGCGCCTGGACCTTGACCGCTACGGCGTGGTGTTCCGCCCGTCGCCGCGTCAGTCCGACGTGATGATCGTGGCCGGTACCCTGGTCAACAAGATGGCCCCGGCGCTGCGCAAGGTCTACGACCAGATGCCGGACCCGAAGTGGGTCATCTCGATGGGTAGCTGCGCCAATGGTGGCGGCTATTACCACTACTCCTATTCTGTGGTGCGCGGCTGTGATCGCGTGGTGCCGGTGGACGTCTACGTCCCGGGCTGCCCGCCGACCGCCGAGGCGCTGGTGTACGGGATCCTGCAGCTGCAGAAGAAGATCTGGCGTACACAGACCATCGCCCGCTGACCCCTTCACCTGACAAGAGCGCGCCAAGCCCCCATGGCAGAGCAAGCATCCTTCATCGACCGACTCTCCGCACGTTTCGCAGGTGCGAAGGTCATCGTGGTCGAACCCCGCGGCGAAGTGACGCTGGAAGTGCCTGCCGCCGAGTGGCACGCCACCGCCCTGGCGCTGCGTGACGAGTTTGGTTTCGAGCAGGCCGTGGATCTCTGCGGCGTCGACTACCTCGGTTATGGCTCCGACGAATGGGACACCGCCGACGTGTCCTCGCAGGGCTTCAGCCGTGGCGTCGAAGGCAAGGCCCAGGGCCGTTTCGCGTGGGGCGAGTTCCCCACCGAGGAAAACGGTGCCGACGGTGCCCGCCCGCAGCACATGCCGACCCAGCGCTTCGCCGTGGTCGCCCAGCTGCGTTCGTACCAGCACAACCTGATGATGCACCTGCGCTGCTTCGCCCCTGACGAAGCGCTGCCGGTGGTGTCCTCGCTGACCGGCATCTGGCCGGGCCTGAACTGGTTCGAGCGCGAAGCGTTCGACCTGTACGGCGTGATCTTCGAAGGCCACCCGGACCTGCGCCGGATCCTGACCGACTACGGTTTCGTCGGCCATCCGTTCCGCAAGGACTTCCCGCTGATCGGCAATGTCGAAGTCCGCTACGACGAAGAAAAGAAGCGCGTGATCTACGAACCGGTCACCTCGGTGGAGCCGCGTGTCGGCGTGCCGCGCGTGATCCGCGACGACGCCCGTCTGCAGACCGCAGAAGGTGAGCGCGCGCAGGAGGCAGTGAAGTGAGCCACGTACACCAGGCCGGCGAAGCCTTCGCCAGCAACGCCGCCGAAAGCCGGCAGGAAATCCGCAACTACACCATGAACTTCGGCCCGCAGCATCCGGCCGCGCACGGTGTGCTGCGCCTGATCCTGGAAATGGACGGCGAAACCATCATGCGCGCCGACCCGCACGTGGGTCTGCTGCACCGTGGTACCGAAAAGCTGGCCGAGTCCAAGCCGTTCAACCAGTCGATCGGCTACATGGATCGCCTGGATTACGTGTCGATGATGTGCAACGAGCACGCCTACGTGCGCGCGATCGAGACCCTGATGGGCATCGAAGCGCCGGAGCGTGCGCAGTACATCCGCACCATGTACGACGAAATCACCCGCATCCTCAACCACCTGATGTGGCTGGGCTCCAACGCGCTCGACCTGGGTGCGATGGCGGTGATGCTGTATGCCTTCCGCGAGCGCGAAGAGCTGATGGACTGCTATGAAGCGGTCTCCGGCGCGCGCATGCACGCGGCGTACTACCGTCCGGGCGGTGTCTACCGCGACCTGCCGGACCACATGCCGAAGTACAAGGAATCGCGCTGGCACAAGGGCAAGGCGCTGAAGCAGCTCAATGCTTCGCGCGAAGGCTCGCTGCTGGACTTCCTGGAGAACTTCACCGTCGAGTTCCCCAAGCGCATCGACGAATACGAAACCCTGCTGACCGACAACCGTATCTGGAAGCAGCGTACCGTCGGCATCGGCGTGGTCACTCCGGAACTGGCCCACCAGTGGGGCATGACCGGCGTGATGCTGCGTGGCTCGGGCATTGCCTGGGACCTTCGCAAGAAGCGTCCGTATGCCAAGTACGATGCCGTCGATTTCGACATCCCGCTGGGCAAGGAAGGCGACTGCTACGACCGCTACCTGGTCCGCGTTGCCGAAATGCGCGAGTCCAACCGCATCATCAAGCAGTGCGTGGCGTGGCTGAAGGCCAACCCCGGCCCGGTCATGGTCAAGAACTTCAAGGTCGCTCCGCCCAAGCGCGAGGACATGAAGGACGACATGGAAGCGCTGATCCACCACTTCAAGCTGTTCAGCGAAGGCTATTGCGTGCCGGCCGGGGAAACCTACGCGGCAGTGGAAGCGCCCAAGGGCGAGTTCGGCTGCTACCTGGTCTCTGATGGCGCCAACAAGCCGTTCCGCGTGCACCTGCGTGCACCGGGCTTCGCCCACCTGTCCTCGATCGATTCGATCGTGCGCGGCCACATGCTGGCCGACGTGGTGGCGATGATCGGTACCTACGACCTGGTGTTCGGCGAGGTTGACCGGTAATGCCGTCCGCCACGCCAACGCCCGCTGCAGGCAGCCGGCGCAAGCCGGCGCCGCAGTTTCTGGAATTTCACGTTATGCATTTCGCTGAGGTCGGCCGATGAAGGCGACAGGTAATTTCGAGGCGGCGCGCGACGTCGACCCGATGGTGGTGCTGAGCGACAAGACCCGCGCTCACATCGATCACTGGCTGTCCAAGTTCCCGCCGGACCGCAAGCGCTCTGCCGTGCTGCAGGGCCTGCATGCGGCCCAGGAGCAGAACGAGGGCTGGCTGACCGACGAACTGATCGCCGGCGTGGCCAAGTACCTGGACCTGCCGCCGGTGTGGGCCTACGAGGTCGCCAGCTTCTACTCGATGTTCGAGACCGAGAAGGTGGGCCGCAACAACGTGGCCATCTGCACCAACATCAGCTGCTGGCTCAATGGCGCCGAGGACATCGTCCGCCATTGCGAGAAGAAGCTGGGCATCAAGCACGGTGAATCGACCCCGGACGGCCGCGTCTACCTCAAGCGCGAGGAAGAGTGCCTGGCCGGCTGCGGTGGCGCGCCGATGATGGTCATCAACGGTCACTACCATGAGCGTCTGACCCTGGAAAAGGTCGACGAGCTGCTGGACGGGCTGGAGTAAGGGCATGGCACATCACCACGAATCCAAGGGTCCGGTCGGCCCCGCGCCGCTGCCGCACCAGGTGGTCTACACCACCCTGCATTACGACACCCCGTGGTCGTACGAAAGCTACCTGAAGACCGGTGGCTACGCCGCCCTGCGCAAGATCCTCGAAGAGAAGATCCCGCCGGAGCAGGTCATCGAGATGGTCAAGGCCTCGGGCCTGCGTGGCCGCGGTGGCGCAGGCTTCCCGACCGGCCTGAAGTGGTCCTTCATGCCCAAGGGCAACATGCAGAAGTACATCCTCTGCAACTCGGACGAATCCGAGCCGGGCACCTGCAAGGATCGCGACATCCTGCGCTACAACCCGCATTCGGTGGTGGAAGGCATGGCGATCGCCTGCTACGCCACCGGTTCGACCGTGGGTTACAACTACCTGCGCGGTGAGTTCCACCACGAGCCGTTCGAGCACTTCGAGCAGGCCCTGGCCGACGCCTATGCAAATGGCTGGCTGGGCAAGAATGTGATGGGCTCGGGCGTGGACATCGACATCTACGGTGCGCTGGGCGCCGGCGCGTACATCTGCGGCGAAGAAACCGCGCTGATGGAATCGCTGGAAGGCAAGAAGGGCCAGCCGCGCTACAAGCCGCCGTTCCCGGCCAACTTCGGCCTGTACGGCAAGCCGTCGACGATCAACAACACCGAAACCTATGGTTCGGTGCCGGCGATCATCCGCAACGGTCCGGAGTGGTTCAAGGGCCTGAGCCTGACCGCCAACGGCGGCCCGAAGTGCTTCTCGGTGTCCGGCTGCGTGCAGAACGGCGGCAACTTCGAAGTGCCGCTGGGCACCAAGTTCCACGACCTGCTGGAAATGGCCGGTGGCCTGCGTCCGGGCCGCACCCTCAAGGGCGCGATCCCGGGCGGCGTGTCGATGCCGGTACTGACCGCGGCCGAGCTGCAGGATCTGCCGATGGACTACGACACCATCCGTGCGCTGGGCTCCGGCCTGGGTTCGGGTGCGATCGTGGTGCTCGACGACAGCGTCTGCTGCGTCAAGTTCGCCTGCCGCATCAGCCAGTTCTTCCACAAGGAATCGTGCGGCCAGTGCACCCCGTGCCGTGAAGGCACCGGCTGGATGCACCGCGTGCTGGAGCGCATCGTCGCCGGCAAGGCCACGATGGAAGACCTGCACCAGCTGAAGGCGGTGGCCGGCCAGATCGAAGGCCACACCATCTGTGCGTTCGGTGAAGCGGCTGCATGGCCCATCCAGGGCTTCCTGCGCCAGTTCTGGGACGAATTCGAGTACTACATCGTCAACGGTCATTCGATGGTTGACGGCAAGAAGGTGGAGGCAGCCGCCGCATGAGCGCGCAACCCGTAAACCCGAACGTGCCACCGGATCACGTGACCATCGAAATCGATGGCAAGTCGCTGGTCGTGCCCAAGGGTTCGATGATCATCCAGGCGGCCGACAAGGCCGGCATTTCGATTCCGCGCTTCTGCTACCACGAGAAGCTGCCGATCGCCGCCAACTGCCGCATGTGCCTGGTGGACGTGGAAAAGTCGCCGAAGCCGGCGCCGGCCTGTGCCACCCCGGTGATGGATGGCATGAAGGTCGCCACCCGCAGCGAGAAGGCACTGAAGTTCCAGCGCTCGGTGATGGAGTTCCTGCTCATCAACCACCCGCTGGACTGCCCGATCTGCGATCAGGGCGGCGAGTGCGAGCTGCAGGACGTGTCGCTGGGCTATGGCCGTTCGGTCAGCCGCTTCAACGAGCGCAAGCGCGTGGTGCCGGACGAGGACATGGGCCCGCTGGTCGCCACCGAGATGACCCGCTGCATCCAGTGCACCCGCTGCGTCCGCTTCACCGCCGACGTTGCCGGTACCTATGAACTGGGTGGCATGTACCGCGGTGAGAACCTGCAGATCGGTACCTTCGACGGCAAGCCGCTGACCACCGAGCTGTCCGGCAACGTCGTCGACGTCTGCCCGGTCGGCGCGCTGACCAACAAGGTGTTCCAGTTCCGCGCCCGCCCGTGGGAACTGACCGCGCGCGAATCGCTGGGTTACCACGACGCGATGGGTTCGAACCTGTTCCTGCACGTGCGTCGCGGCGAAGTGCTGCGCACCGTGCCGCGCGACAACGAAGCGGTGAACGAGTGCTGGCTGTCCGACCGTGACCGCTACTCGCACCAGGGCCTGTACAGCGAAGACCGTGCGGTCAAGCCGCTGCGCAAGGTCAATGGCGAGTGGAAGGAAGTGAGCTGGGCCGAAGGCCTGGCCGCGGCCGCCGAGATCCTCAAGGCCAACCAGGGCGACAACCTGGGCGTGCTGGTGCACCCGTCCACCTCGAACGAGGAAGGCGCGCTGCTGGCCCGCCTGGCCAAGGGCCTGGGCTCGAGCAACATCGACCACCGCATCAACAACCGGGATTTCTCCGACGCCGCAACCGCCGAAGTGTTCGGCCTGCCGCTCGCCGAGATCGAAGGCGCCGACCGCATCGTCGTTCTGGGCAGCAACATCCGCCACGAACTGCCGCTGCTGCACGCTCGCCTGCGCAAGGCGCAGACCACCAACGGCGCGAAGATCCACGTCGTCAACCCGGTGGACTTCGACTTCGCCTTCAGCATCGCCGGCAAGCAGATCGTCGCGCCGTCAAAGTTCGTCGACGCGCTGGCCAACGCCGAGCTGCGTTCGGCGGTGCAGGGCGGCAACAACACCGTGCTGATCGTCGGTGGCATCGCCGAAAACCACCCGCAGGCTGCCGCGATCCGCGCCGCCGCGCGTGACTTCGCCGCTGCGACCGGTGCCAAGCTGTGCCGCATCCCGCAGGGTGCCAACGCCGTTGGCCTGACCCGCGCAGGCGTGCTGCCGGCCGGCAAGGACGTCGCCGCAATGCTGGCGCAGCCGCGCCAGGCCTACGTGGTGTACGGCCTGGAGCCGGGTCTGGACTTCGCCGACGCCCCCGCCGCGCGCAAGGCGCTGGTCGGCGCCAAGGTGGTGGCCTTCAGCCAGTTCGCCTGCGTCTCCACCCGCGACGTTGCCGACGTGATCCTGCCGATCGGTGCGCTGCCGGAAATCGACGCCACCCTGACCAACCTCGATGGTCGCGAGCAGTCGGCGCGTGCCGGCGGCAAGCTGCCGGGCGAGGCCCGTGAGGGCTGGCGCGTGCTGCGCGCCCTGGGCGGTGAGCTGGCGGTAGCCGGTTTCGACTTCACCGACCTGGCCGGCCTGCGCGCCAGCCTGGCCCCGGTGTCGGTCGCCGTTGCCGCCTCGGCACAGCCGGTGGTTGCCGGCGAAGGCTTGGAAGTGGCTTCGACCGCCGCGATCTACCGCACCGATGCGGTGGTCCGTCGCGCCCCGGCGCTGCAGTCGCATCCGCTCAACAACGCCCCGCGCATCGTGCTGAACGCTGAAGATGCCGCTCGCCTGCAGCTGCAGGAAGGGCAGATGGCCAAGGTCGGCACCGATGCCGGCAAGGCCACCCTGCCGGTGGTGATCGACGCCCGCGTCGCTGCGGGTTCGGTCTGGATTGAATCGGGCCACGGCGCGACCGCGCCGCTGGGTGCCGCTCGCGTAACGGTGGTGGCTGCATGAACGAATTGCTGTTGAACGCGGTCGATCCGCTGCACCAGTGGCTGCTTGGCCTTGGTGACATCGGCGCGCTGATCTGGATCATCCTGAAGATCCTGGTGATCACCGTGCCGGTGATCATCTCGGTGGCCTTCTACGTGGTCTGGGAACGCAAGCTGATCGGCTGGATGCACGTCCGCCACGGCCCGATGTACGTGGGCATGGGTATCTTCCAGGCCTTCGCCGACGTCTTCAAGCTGCTGTTCAAGGAAGTGGTCCAGCCGAGCAGCGCCAACAAGGCGATCTACCTGCTGGCCCCGCTGATCACCCTGGCTCCGGCCTTCGCGGCCTGGTCGGTGGTCCCCTTCGATTCGCAGATCGTGCTGTCCAACGCCAACGCCGGCCTGCTGTACCTGCTGGCGATGACCTCGCTGGGCATCTACGGCATCATCCTGGCCGGTTGGGCATCCAACTCGAAGTATGCGTTCCTGGGTGCGATGCGCGCCTCGGCGCAGATGATCAGCTACGAAATCGCCATGGGCTTCGCCCTGGTCGGCGTGATGATCGCGTCGGGCAGCCTGAACCTGAGCAACATCGTGATGGCGCAGGCCGGCAATTCCGGTTTCTTCGACTGGTTCCTGCTGCCGCTGTTCCCGCTGTTCGTCATCTACTGGGTGTCGGGCGTTGCCGAAACCAACCGCGCGCCGTTCGACGTGGTGGAAGGTGAATCGGAAATCGTCGCTGGCCACATGGTCGAGTACTCGGGCGGTGCGTTCGCGCTGTTCTTCCTGGCCGAATACGCCAACATGATCCTGATCAGCTTCCTGATCTCGATCTTCTTCCTCGGCGGCTGGCTGAGCCCCATCCAGGGCTGGGTCAACTTCGGCGACGTCTCGCCGCTGGTCGACTGGATCTGGAAGGGCGGTGCACCGTGGCTGTTCGTCAAGGTGTTCTTCTTCGCCAGTGCCTACATCTGGTTCCGTGCCAGCTTCCCGCGCTTCCGCTATGACCAGATCATGCGCCTGGGCTGGAAGGTCTTCATCCCGCTGGCCATTCTGTGGATCGCGGTTACCGCCGTCATGGTGTTCTTCGGCGTGATTCAAAAGGGCGTCTAAGTGATGAACAGGATTACCCATTACTTCAAGAGCCTGCTGCTGCTCGAACTGCTTGGCGGCCTTTGGCTGACGCTGAAGTACAGCTTCAAGCCCAAGTACACGATGATGTACCCGATGGAGAAGTTCCCGCAGTCGCCGCGCTTCCGTGGACTGCACGCCCTGCGCCGTTACCCCAACGGTGAAGAGCGCTGCATCGCCTGCAAGCTGTGCGAAGCGGTGTGCCCTGCATTGGCCATCACCATCGACTCGGCCAAGCGCGAAGACGGCACCCGCCGTACCACGCGCTATGACATCGATCTGTTCAAGTGCATCTTCTGCGGCTTCTGCGAAGAAAGCTGCCCGGTGGACTCGATCGTCGAAACCCACATCCTCGAGTATCACTTCGAGAATCGTGGCGAAAACATCGTTACCAAGCCGCAGCTGCTGGCCCTGGGCGACCGTCTCGAGTCCGAGATCGCCGAGCGTCGCGCCGCCGATGCCGCTTACCGCTGAGGTCGAGAGATGGATTGGGTAAATATCGCTTTCTGGGTGTTCGCCATCGCGGCAACGGTTTCGGCCGGTGCGGTGATCAGCGTGCGCAACCCGGTTCACGCCGTGCTCTGCCTGGTGCTGACCTTCTTCTCCATTGCCTGCGTGTGGCTGCTGGTCGGCGCCGAGTTCCTCGGCGTGGCGCTGGTGCTGGTCTACGTCGGCGCGGTGATGGTGCTGTTCCTGTTCGTGGTGATGATGCTCGACATCGACCCCACCAAGCTGCGTGAGGGCTGGGTCCGCTACCTGCCGGTCGGTCTCATTGTTGCCGTGGCGATGCTGGTGCAGATGCTGATCCTGATCGGCGTGAAGGGCAGGGCGGTCAACCCGTTCCCGGCCGACAACGCCGCCGCGGTCGCTGCCGACAGCTCCAACGTCACCTGGCTGGCGCGTACGCTGTTCACTGAGTACCTGCTGCCGTTCGAGTTCGCCGCCGTCATCCTGACCGTGGCCGTGGTTGCCGCCGTGATGCTGACCTTGCGCCGCCGTACCGGCGTGAAGAGCCAGAACCCGGGTGAGCAGACCATGGTCAAGGCCGGCCAGCGCCTGCGCATGGTCAAGATGGGCGCCGAAGCGCCGGTCGTGCACAGCAACAGCAAGCCGGCCGCCGGCGAGGAGACCCAGCCGTGATTACCCTTGGCCACATCCTTGCGCTGGGCGCGGTGCTGTTTGCCATCAGCCTGGCCGGCATCTTCCTCAACCGGAAGAACGTCATCGTCCTGCTGATGTCGATCGAATTGATGCTGCTGTCGGTGAACATCAACTTCGTCGGCTTCTCGCGTCAGCTGGGCGATCCGTCCGGCCAGCTGTTCGTGTTCTTCATCCTGACCGTCGCCGCCGCGGAAGCCGCCATCGGCCTGGCGATCCTGGTGACCCTGTTCCGTACCCGCCGCACGATCAATGTCGGCGAAGTCGATTCGTTGAAGGGCTGATCCACAGATGGAAATCACTCTCTCCAAGAGTCTGTTGATCGCAGTGGTGCTTGCACCGCTGTTCGGCAGCATCATCGCCGGCCTGTTCGGTCGCCAGGTCAAGCGCTTCGGCGCGCAGACCATCACCATCCTCGGCGTCGCGGTTGCCTGCGGCCTGTCGATGTACACGCTCTACCAGTTGCTGTGGGGCGGTGCGCAGCCGTTCAACCAGAACATCTACACGTTCTTCGAAGTCGGCCAGTACTCGGCCCACGTCGGTTTCATGGTCGACAAGCTGACCGCGATGATGATGGTGGTGGTGACCTTCGTGTCGCTGCTGGTCCACATCTACACGATCGGCTACATGCAGGACGATCCGGGCTACCAGCGGTTCTTCAGCTACATCTCGCTGTTCACCTTCTCGATGCTCACCCTGGTGATGAGCAACAACTTCCTGCAGCTGTTCTTCGGCTGGGAAGCGGTGGGCCTGGTGTCGTACCTGCTGATCGGCTTCTGGTTCAAGCGCCCGACTGCGATCTTCGCCAACATGAAGGCGTTCCTGGTCAATCGCGTTGGTGACTTCGGCTTCCTGCTCGGTATCGCCGGCGTGCTGTGGGTGTTCGGCACACTGGACTACTCGCAGGTGTTCTCGCAGGCCGGCATGCTGGCTGACCCGCGCGCCCAGCTGCAGATCTGGGACGGCACCATGTTCGGCATGCAGCTGCTGAACGAGCCGGTGATCTGGTCGATCGCCACCGTCATCTGCATCTGCCTGTTCATCGGTGCCATGGGCAAGTCGGCCCAGGTCCCGCTGCACGTGTGGCTGCCGGACTCGATGGAAGGCCCGACCCCGATCTCGGCACTGATCCACGCCGCGACGATGGTGACCGCCGGTATCTTCATGGTCACCCGCATGTCGCCGCTGTTCGAGCTGTCGCAGACCGCGCTGAACTTCATCCTGTTCATCGGTGCCACCACCGCGTTCTTCACCGGCCTGATCGGCATCGTGCAGAACGACATCAAGCGCGTCGTCGCGTACTCCACGCTGTCGCAGCTGGGCTACATGACGGTTGCACTGGGCGTGTCGGCGTACTCGGCCGCCGTGTTCCACCTGATGACCCACGCCTTCTTCAAGGCGCTGCTGTTCCTGGGTGCCGGCTCGGTCATCATCGCGATGCACCACGAGCAGGACATGCGCAAGATGGGCGGCCTGCGCAAGTACATGCCGATCACCTTCGTCACCATGTGGATCGGTACCCTGGCCCTGGTCGGTACGCCGTTCTTCTCCGGCTTCTACTCGAAGGACACCATCATCGAGGCGGCCGAGATCCACGCCCACATGCAGAACAGCTGGGTGGCCACCTATGGCTACTGGGCAGTGCTGGGTGGCGTGCTGGTGACCAGCTTCTACAGCTTCCGCCTGCTGTTCCTGACCTTCCACGGCAAGGAGCGCTTCCGCGACGTGCATGATGATCACGGCCATGCCCATGACGATCACCACGCCGCAGATGCGCACCCTGCTGATGCCCATCATGGGGACGCGCACCATGACGACCACGGCCATGGCCACGGTCCGCATGAGCCGCACGAAACCCCGTGGGTGGTGACCCTGCCGCTGATCCTGCTGGCCATCCCGTCGATCGCCATCGGTTTCTTCAGCATCGGTCCGATGCTGCACGGCACCGACTGGGCCGGCCACCATGCACACGACGCAATCAAGGGCCAGGTCAACACGTTCTTCACCGGCATCGTCGATTTCTACGATCCGGCCAAGAACACCGTTGCCTTCCTGGGCGAAGAGTTCCACGGGCCGGTGGCGTTCGCGCTGCACGGCATGATGCTGCCGCCGTTCTGGCTGACCCTGGCGGGCTTCCTGCTGGCTGCGCTGTTCTACCTGTGGAAGCCGGACCTGTCGGGCAAGGCGCGCAAGACCTTCGCTCCGCTGGTGTCGGTGCTGGAAAACAAGTACGGCTTCGACAAGCTGTGGATCGATGGCTTTGCCGGTGGCAGCGTCAAGCTGGGCAAGGTCGCACGCTGGATCGACAGCAACATCGTCGACGGCGTGGTCAATCTTTCGGCACGTGTTGTGGACGTCGCAGCCGGCGTGCTGCGTCGTACCCAATCCGGTTTCCTCTATCACTACGCCTTCGCGATGATCATCGGCCTGATTGCCCTTCTGGGCGTGCTGATGCATTACCTGCGTTGATGACCTGTACGGAATAAGAAGACGTGTCGAACTGGCCTCTACTCAGTGTCCTCATCTGGCTGCCGATCATCGGTGGCGCCCTGATCCTTGCGATCCGTGATGCGCAGACCGCCCGCTGGGCGTCGCTGGGCGTAGCGGTGCTGACGTTCGTGGCGAGCCTCTCGCTGCTGAGCGGCTACAACGCGGGCATCGACGGTCTGCAGTTCGTCGAGACCCATGCCTGGATCCCGGCGTACAAGATCGGCTACAACCTGGGCGTGGACGGCATCGCCGTGGCGCTGATCCTGCTGACCACCCTGGTCAGCGTGCTTGCCCTGATCGGCGCCTGGAGCGCCATCGACAAGCGCGTCAACCAGTACGTGGCCGCCTTCCTGATCCTGGAAGGCGTCACGGTCGGTATCTTCTCGGCCACGGACGCGATGCTGTTCTACGTGTTCTTCGAGGCGATGCTGATCCCGATGTTCCTGATCATCGGTGTCTGGGGTGGCCCGCGTCGCATCTACGCCGCGCTGAAGTTCTTCCTGTACACCTTCCTCGGCTCGGTGCTGATGCTGGTGGCGCTGATCTACCTGTACATGAAGGGCGGCAGCTTCCAGCTGGCCGACCTGTACGCGCTGCCGCTGTCGGCCAAGGAACAGACCTGGATCTTCTTCGCCTTCCTGATCGCCTTCGCGGTCAAGGTGCCGATGTTCCCGGTCCACACCTGGCTGCCGGATGCCCACGTGGAAGCGCCGACCGCCGGTTCGGTGATCCTGGCCGCCATCGCCCTGAAGATCGGTGGCTACGGCTTCCTGCGCTTCAACCTGCCGATCGTCCCGGACGCGTCGCAGGAATGGGCGTGGCTGGTGATCGCGCTGTCGCTGATCGCGGTGATCTACGTCGGCCTCGTCGCCCTGGTGCAGGACGACATGAAGAAGCTGATCGCCTATTCGTCGATCGCGCACATGGGCTTCGTCACCCTGGGCACATTCATTGCCCTGTGGCTGGTGCGTGAAGCCGGCAACGCCGATGCCGCCCGCCTGGGCCTGCAGGGCGCCATGGTGCAGATGATCTCGCACGGCTTCGTGTCCGGTGCGATGTTCTCCAGCGTCGGCGTGCTGTACGACCGCATGCACAGCCGCCGCATCGCCGATTACGGCGGCGTGGTCAACGTGATGCCCTGGTTTGCGACCTTCGCCATGCTGTTCTTCATGGCCAATGCAGGCCTGCCGGGCACCAGCGGTTTCGTCGGCGAGTTCATGGTCATCCTTGCGGCCTTCCAGCGTAATCCGTGGATCGCGCTGGGCGCGGCCACCACCCTGATCATCGGCGCCGCCTACACCCTGTGGCTGTACAAGCGCATCTTCTTCGGTGAAGTGGCCAACAGCCATGTTGCCGAACTGAAGGACATCAACGGCCGCGAGTGGCTGGTGCTGGGCGTGTTCGCCATCGGCGTGCTGGCCCTGGGCATCTACCCCAAGCCGCTGACCGACCTGATGGAGCCCTCGATCGCGAAGCTGGCGATGCAGATCGCATCCAGCAAGCTGCTGTAATTCCAGGATTTGATGATGACCACCTCGCCGCTGCTGCCATTGACCGCCGCTGACCTGCCACCGCTCGCTCCCGAGCTGGTGCTGATCGGTAGCGCCTTCGCCCTGATGATCCTCGACCTGTTCGTCAGCAACCGGAACAAGATCGTCACCCACCTGTTCTCGCTCGCTGCGCTGGCCGTGGTGCTGTTCATGCTGGCCACCGGCGTGGGCGGGCAGGGGGAGGTCTTCCATGGCATGTTCGTGCGTGATACCGCCGCGGACGTGATGAAGACCGGGATCGTGCTGCTCAGCGGCCTGACCCTGGTCTACGGCTGGCGCTACCTGCGCGACCGCAACCTGTTCCAGGGCGAGATCCCGGTGCTGATCCTGTTCGGCACCGCCGGCATGATGATCCTGGTCTCGGCCGGCAGCCTGCTGATGGTCTACCTGGGCCTGGAACTGCTGGCGCTGTGCTCCTACGCGCTGGTTGCCAGCAACCGTGAGAACGGCCTGGCCTCGGAAGCGGCGATGAAGTACATCGTGCTGGGTTCGCTGGCTTCTGGCCTGCTGCTGTACGGCATGTCGCTGATCTACGGCGCCACCGGCAGCCTCCACCTGGACGTCATCCGCGAGGCCATCCCGCACTCGGAAGAGCGCGTGCTGCTGATCACCGGTGCGGTCTTCATGATCGCCGGCGTCGCCTTCAAGCTGGGTGCCGCGCCGTTCCACATGTGGCTGCCGGACGTGTACCAGGGTGCCCCGGCACCGATCGCACTGTTCATCAGCTCGGCGCCGAAGCTGGCCGCCTTCGGCATGGCCTACCGCCTGCTGGAAATGGGCGTGGGCCCGCTGTCGACCGAACTGCAGCTGCTGATCGCCGGCCTGGCGGCGGTCTCGCTGGTCATCGGCAACCTGATGGCCATCGCGCAGAGCAACCTCAAGCGCATGCTGGCGTTTTCCACCGTCTCGCACATCGGCTTCCTGCTGATGGGCATTGCCGGTGGCGGCTCGCAGGGCTATGCCGCCGCACTGTTCTACGCACTGGCCTACGCCATCATGTCGACCGCCGCCTTCGGCGCGATCATCGCGCTGTCGCGTGCCGGCTTCGAAGCCGAGAACATCGAAGACTTCAAGGGCCTCAATGCCCGCAACCCGTGGATGGCCGGCCTGGTGCTGTGCATCATGGCGTCGCTGGCTGGCATCCCGCCGTTCCTGGGCTTCTGGACCAAGCTGGCGGTGCTGGGCGCGGCCGTCAACGGTGGCCTGCTGTGGCTGGCCATTCTCGGCGTGCTGTGTGCCGTGGTCGGCTGCTTCTACTACCTGCGCGTCATCAAGGTCATGTACTTCGATGAGCCGGTGGGCGAGGCCATGCCGCGCAGCAACGACCGCGTGCTGGGCCTGGTCCTGGGCGTGAACGCGCTGGCGCTGCTGGCGCTGGGCCTGGCATGGAACCCGATCATGGTCTGGTGCCAGCAGGCATTTGCGCATCTTGCATAAAAGTTGACACAAAGCTGCGCGATTCGTGTAATATGCGCAGCCTGAGTTGTCACTGCAGCGGTTCAGCCAGAACATCGTTGCGGTAGCCCTCCTCGAAAGAGCAGGGCAGCAGTTCAAACACTTCCGGTGCGGGGTGGAGCAGTCTGGCAGCTCGTCGGGCTCATAACCCGAAGGTCGCAGGTTCAAATCCTGCCCCCGCTACCAACACATCGAATCGGCGCCAACCAGTTCGATGAATGAGGAAAAGCTTGCAGGTTTTGAAGTTATGCCTCATAATTCCGCTTCTGATGCGGGGTGGAGCAGTCTGGCAGCTCGTCGGGCTCATAACCCGAAGGTCGCAGGTTCAAATCCTGCCCCCGCTACCAAGTAAAGAGATCGCCTTCGAAGTCCTGCTTCGAGGGCGTTTTTCTTTGCGGCTCTGGTTGATCCGCCGGGCCATGCCCGGCGAGCGAAGCGGCCGGTTTCAGGCGGGTCCAAGCCTTGCACCAGCGCGGTGCAGTCGCTATCATCAGCGGCCTAGCAATACCCCTGAAGGCGGCCTCCCAGCGGGAGTCCGGACCCGGAAGGAGGGCCGCAACCGGCAGGCACTGCAGGTTGCAACCGGAATCCAGTCACCGGAGTCTTTCCGGAAAAGGGGCCCCAGCGGGCCCTTTGTCGTTTCCGGGGCGTCATGTTTCCATGCCGGCCAAGGCCGGCACCCAACCAAGAGATCAAGGCAGGCTGTGAGCGACAAGGCAACCGACATCGCGAATCTGCTCGCCCCGACCGTTGTGTCGCTGGGCCTGGAGCTGCTGGGCGTTGAGTATCTGCCGGCCCCCGGCGGTGCGACCCTGCGCCTTTACATCGACGTGCCGCTGGCTGAACAGCCCGAGCGCATCATCAATGTCGACGACTGCGAGCGGGTCAGCCGCGAAGTGTCGGCACAGATGGACGTCGAAGACCCGATCAGCGGCAACTACACGCTGGAAGTGTCTTCGCCGGGCGTCGATCGTCCGCTGTTCAACCTGGAGCAGTTCGGCCGTCACTTCGGCGAAATGGCCAAGGTCACGCTGAAGCTGCCGCAGGACAACCGTCGCCGCCTGCAGGGCCGCATCGAAGCCATCGACGAGACCGCAGGTGCCATCACCTTCATCGTCGACAAGGCCGAAGTGGTCGTGTCGGCCGACAACATCGACAAGGCACGGATCATGCCCGACTGGGTGGCGCTGGGGCTGGCCCCGAGCAAGCCGACCGGTCCGGCACCGAAGCGTCCGAAGCCGAACACGAATTCTTCTTCCAACGAGCCGGCGGCAAAGAAGCCGCGCGCGGAGTGAGCCAATGAGCAAGGAACTGTTGCTGGTAGTCGACGCGGTCGCCAACGAGAAGGGCGTGCCGCGTGAAGTGATCTTCGATGCCATCGAGGCCGCCCTGGCCTCGGCAGCGAAGAAGCGCTATCCCGACGAGGAAGTGCTGACCCGCGTGGTCATCGACCACAAGGATGGCAGCTACGAAACCTTCCGCCGCTGGGAAGTGGTGGCCGATGACGTGGTCATGGAATCGCCGGACCGCCAGATCCGCCTGATGGACGCCGTCGATGAAGCCGAAGGCGTGGACGTCGGCGACTACATCGAAGAGCAGATCGAGAACCCGGACTTCGGCCGCATTGCTGCCCAGGCCGCCAAGCAGGTCATCGTCCAGCGCGTGCGCGAAGCCGAGCGCCAGCAGGTCGTGGATGCATGGAAGGATCGCGTGGGTGAGCTGATCACCGGCGTGGTCAAGCGCGCCGAGCGCGGCAACATCTATGTCGACCTCGGTGGCAACGCCGAAGGCTTCATCCCGAAGGACAAGGGCATTCCGCGCGACGTGCTGCGCGCCGGTGACCGCGTGCGCGGCTACCTGGCCGAAGTCCGTTCGGAACCGCGTGGCCCGCAGCTGTTCATCAGCCGCGCCGCCCCGGAATTCATGATCGAGCTGTTCAAGCTGGAAGTGCCGGAAGTCGGCCAGGGCCTGGTGGAAATCAAGGCCTGCGCCCGCGATCCGGGCGACCGCGCCAAGATCGCCGTGCTCGCCCACGACCAGCGCACCGATCCGATCGGTGCCTGCATCGGCATGCGCGGTTCGCGCGTGCAGGCCGTGTCCAACGAGCTCAATGGCGAGCGCGTGGACATCGTGCTGTGGAACGACAACCCGGCCAACTTCGTCATCAACGCGATGGCGCCGGCTGAAGTGCAGTCGATCATCGTCGATGAAGACAAGCACTCGATGGACCTGGCTGTCGCTGAAGACCGCCTGGCCCAGGCGATCGGCAAGGGCGGCCAGAACGTGCGCCTGGCCAGCCGCCTGACCGGCTGGCAGCTCAACGTGATGACCCAGGACCAGGTCACCGCCAAGTCGGAGGCCGAGCAGGCTTCGGCCCGCCAGCTGTTCATGGACAAGCTGGAAGTGGACGAGGAAATCGCCGGCATCCTGGTCAGCGAAGGCTTCGGCACCGTCGAGGAAATCGCATATGTCCCGGTCGGCGAACTGCTGGCCGTGGAAGGTTTCGACGAAGACATCGTCGAAGAGCTGCGCGCTCGTGCCCGCGATGCGCTGCTCAATGAGGCCCTGGCAGTCGAGGAAGGCCTTGAAGACGGCCAGCCGGCGCAGGACCTGCTGTCCCTGAAGGGCATGGACGAAGCCACCGCGTATGCGCTGGCCGGCCACGGCGTGCGTACCAGTGAGGATCTGTCCGACCTGGCCGCCGACGAGGTCATGGACTTCGGCATCGAAGGGCTGGATCAGGCGCGCGCCGCTGCGCTGATCCTGGCCGCACGTGCCGAGGAGATCGCCCGACTGGAACGCGGCGAATGAGCCGGCAATGAACAGGGCCCTGAGCCGCTCAGGGCGTAGAATCCGCGCCACCTCCAGATGCGGGGGGGCGCCCACAAGATCATAGGATCCGAATGTCGCAGCAAACCACCATCCGCAAGCTTGCCGAACTGGTCAACACGCCGGTCGAAAAACTGCTGGAACAGCTGGCCGGTGCCGGCATGAAGTTCAGCGGTCCCGACCAGGTCGTGACCAGCACCGAGAAGGTGAAGCTCCTGGGCTTCCTTCGTCGTTCGCACGGCAAGCCCGAGCAGGCCCCGGAAGAAACTGATCAGTCTGCAAAGAAGATCACGCTCAACCGCCGGAAACAGCAGGAAGTGACGGTCAGTTCCGGTCGCAGCAAGACGACCGTGAATGTCGAGGTGCGCCAGAAGCGTACCTACGTCAAGGATGGTGCTCGCGCCATGACCCCGGACGAAGAGCGCGCCGACATCCTGCGCAAGCTGGAAGAGTCGCGTGCGCGCAACCTTGCCGAACAGCAGGCCCTGGCCGAGAAGGATCGTCTGCGCGACGAAGCCATCGTCCGTGCCCGTGAGGAAGAGGTTGCGGCCAAGGAACGCGCAGAGGCCGAGAAGAAGGCCGCCGAGGAAGCTGCGGCCGCCGCCAAGGCTGCCGAGGCGCTGGCGGCCAGCAAGCCCAAGCGCGCTCCGATCGATGAAACCGCGCCGCGCCCGCCGCGTGCTCCGGCCGCCGCTCCGGCTGCGCCGCGCAGCGCTCCGCCGCCGCCGCGCAACGACGACCGCAACAACCGCAGTGCGCCGCGCAACGAGCGTGGCCCGGGCGACCGTTTCGCCGGCCAGATGCACCTGTCGGCTGCCGACCGCGCGCGTCGTGGCAACAGCAACAACAGCAACACCCGTGGTCGTCCGGGCGGGCGTAACCAGGCCGGTGGCCGTCGCGACATGTCGCGCGGTGGCAACAATGCAGGTCCGCACGCCTTCGAGCGTCCGACCGCGCCGGTGGTGCGTGAAGTGGCGATCGGCGACACGATCACCGTGGCCGACCTGGCGCAGAAGCTCGCGCTGAAGGGCGGTGAGGTGGTCAAGGCGCTGTTCAAGATGGGCGTGATGGCCACCATCACCCAGTCCATCGACCATGACACCGCCGCGCTGGTGACCGAAGAACTCGGCCACAAGGCGATCCGTGCCAACGACAACGACGCCGAAGACGCACTGCTGGCCTCGACCGGTGAAAACCAGGGCGAAGCCACCCAGCGTCCGCCGGTGGTCACCATCATGGGCCACGTCGACCACGGCAAGACCTCGCTGCTGGATTACATCCGCCGCACCAAGGTCGCCACCGGCGAAGCCGGCGGCATCACCCAGCACATCGGTGCCTACCACGTGGATACGCCGAAGGGCGTGATCAGCTTCCTGGATACCCCGGGCCACGCGGCATTCACCTCGATGCGTGCGCGCGGCGCCAAGCTGACCGACATCGTGGTGCTGGTCGTGGCCGCCGATGACGGCGTCATGCCGCAGACCAAGGAAGCGATCCAGCACGCCCGTTCGGCGGGTGTGCCGCTGATCGTGGCGATCAACAAGATCGACAAGTCCGACGCCGACCCGATGCGGGTCAAGAACGAACTGCTGTCCGAGCAGGTCGTGGCCGAAGACTTCGGTGGTGACACCCAGATGGTGGAGATCTCGGCCAAGACCGGCCTGGGCATTGACGACCTGCTGGACGCCATCTCGATCCAGGCCGAACTGCTGGAACTGAAGGCCGTCGACGAAGGCCGCGCTTCGGGCGTGGTGATCGAATCGTCGCTGGACAAGGGCCGTGGCCCGGTCGCCACCGTGCTGGTGCAGCAGGGCCGCCTGAAGAAGGGCGACTACCTGGTGTGCGGCATCCAGTACGGCCGCGTGCGTGCGCTGTTCGACGAAACCGGCAAGCAGCCGGAGTTCGCCGGCCCGTCCATCCCGGTGCAGGTCCTGGGCCTGTCCGGCGTGCCGGAAGCGGGTGATGACTTCGTGGTCGTCGAGGACGAGCGCCTGGCCAAGGACGTTGCCCAGCAGCGTGAGACCAAGCGCCGTGAATCGCGCCTGGTCGCCACCGCCGGCAGCCGCATGGAAGACATCATGGCGACCCTGGGCAAGGGCGAGGGCCAGCAGGTCCTCAACCTGGTCATCAAGGCCGACGTGCAGGGTTCGGTGCAGGCCCTGAGCCAGGCACTGGTCGCGCTGTCCAACGAAGACATCCGCATCAACGTGATCCACTCCGGCGTGGGCGGCATCACCGAATCGGACGCCAACTCGGCGGCCGCTTCGAAGGCCACCGTCATCGGCTTCAATGTGCGTGCGGACGCTTCGGCCCGTCGCATCATCGAATCCAACGGCGTCGATCTGCGTTACTTCTCGATCATCTATGACGTGATCGATCAGGTGAAGCAGGTGGCTTCCGGTCTGCTGGGCGTGGAGATCCGCGAAGAGATCATCGGTATCGCCGAGGTCCGCGACGTCTTCCGCAGCTCCAAGCTGGGCGCCGTGGCCGGCTCGATGGTCATCGAGGGCGTGGTCAAGCGCAACAAGCCGATCCGCGTGCTGCGCGACAGCGTGGTGATCTTCGAGGGCGAGCTGGAATCGCTGCGTCGCTTCAAGGAGAACGTCGAGGAAGTCCGCAACGGTACCGAATGCGGTATCGCGGTGAAGGCCTACAACGACGTCAAGCCGGGTGACCAGATCGAGTGCTTCGAGCGTATCGAAGTGCCGCGCACCCTGTAATGTGATGTGGCCCGACCAACGGTCGGGCCCTACCATGATGTAGAACCCGACCAACGGTCGGGTACCATGTAGTAGCGCCCGACCGTTGGTCGGGCGACCATTGAATCAAGAGTAGTGCCCGACCGTTGGCCGGGCGACAACTGAACCAAGAGCTCCTCGTGCCCAAGACTTTCCATCGAACCGACCGTGTCTCCGCCCAGCTGCGCCGTGAACTCGGCACCCTGGTGCACAACGCCGTGCGCGAGCACGGGTTGCCCTCGGTGAGCGTGTCCGACGTGGAAATCACCCGCGACATGGCCCATGCCAAGGTATTCGTCACTGCGCTGATGCCGGAACGTTCGGCTGAAGCCGTTGCCGGCCTGAAGGAGCTGGGCTATCGCCTGCGCATGGACCTGGCCCGTGCGATGAAGCTGCGCCACGTGCCGGAGCTGCATTTCCACTACGACGACTCGGTCGACCGTGGTGAGCACATCGACAACATCCTGCGCGATCTGCCTGATACGTTGGCCGCCGAGAAGCGTCGCGAGAGCGACGAAGAATAACCGCGCGACGCCGGGCATGCCCGGCGTCGTTGCATTCCGGCTGCGCGATGTCTGATGCAGACCGCGCTGCAGCAGTCGAGCATGGCTCGACTCTACAAAATCCTGTCATGACCCGAATTCAGTTCCGCCGCCTGGATGGCATCCTGCTGCTCGACAAGTCGACCGGCATGAGCTCCAACGCCGCCCTGCAGGTGGCCCGTCGCCTGTTCCGTGCCGAAAAGGGTGGCCATACCGGCAGCCTCGATCCGCTGGCCACCGGCCTGTTGCCGCTGTGCTTCGGCGAGGCGACCAAGATTGCCGGTCTGCTGCTCGGCTCGGCCAAGGCCTACGACGCCGAGATCATGCTGGGCCAGACCACCGACACTGACGATTCCGAAGGCCAGGTGCTGCTGCAGCGCCCGATGCCTTCGATCAGTGCCGAGGCCCTGCAGGCGGCGCTGGCGCCGCTGACCGGCAGCATCCGCCAGCGTGCTCCGATCTATTCGGCACTGAAGCAGGGTGGGGAGCCGCTGTATGTGAAGGCCCGCCGCGGTGACGTCATCGAAGCGCCGGTGCGCGAGGTGCAGGTGCACGCCATCGAGGTGATGGAGCAGCAGCCCGAGCGGTTGCGGCTGCGCGTGACCTGCGGCTCCGGCACCTACATCCGCAGCCTGGCCCGCGACCTGGGCGAGGCGCTGGGCTGCGGTGCCCACATCAGCGCGTTGCGCCGGCTGTGGGTCGAGCCGTTCCATGAACCGGCGATGGTCACCCTGGACCAGCTGCGGGCGATGGTCGAGGCAGGCGACGAGGCCGGCATGGACGCGCTGCTGCTGCCGCTGGCGGCCGGCCTGGCTGAATACCCGCGGGTCGACCTCGATGCCGACCAGGCCCACCGCTTCTGCGTCGGCCAGCGCCAGCGCAATCTGTCATGGCCGCATGGCCTGGTGGCCGTGTTTGGCCCGGACGATGCTGTCCAGGGCCTGGGCCAGGTTGATGGCAGTGGCCTGCTGGCCCCGCAGCGTCGTTTCAACCTCTGACCTGGGCCGGGCGGTTCAGCCCCGGTCCTTGTCCCGGAAGCCCCCGACCGTTACAATTTCGCGGCCGTTTTCCGGCAGCCTGCCTCGCGCAGGTTTCATCCTCGTAGTCCACGGCGAGCCTGGCGGTGCGCGAAGCGCGTTCCTGCCGGCCACGCATCACAGAGAAAAAAGAAATGTCGATCGACACCCAGAAGGTCATTGAAGACAACAAGCGCAGCTCGGCTGACACCGGCTCCCCGGAAGTCCAGGTTGCACTGCTGACCGCCCGCATCGAACTGCTGACCGGCCACTTCAAGACCCACAAGAAGGACCACCACAGCCGCCGCGGCCTGCTGCAGATGGTCAACCGCCGTCGCAGCCTGCTCGACTACCTGAAGAAGAAGGACGTCGAGCGTTACAAGGCCCTGATCGAGAAGCTTGGCCTGCGTCGCTAAGCAACGAATCCCCCGCGGCGCAGCGATGCGCCGCGGTTTTGTTTTGTAGCACCGCAATCCCCGATTCAGGCCGGAACGATCCGGCCACCCGCTGGCGGCAAGGGTCGCCGACGGTCCAAATTCGCAGACAGCATCCCCAAGGACACCCTCCGTGGCAAAAATCACCAAAACCTTCCAGTACGGCAAGCACACCGTCACGCTCGAGACCGGCGAAGTCGCCCGTCAGGCCAGCGGTGCCGTCATCGTCAAGATGGACGACACCGTACTGCTGGTCACCGCCGTCGCCGCCAAGAGCGCGCGCGAAGGCCAGGACTTCTTCCCGCTGACCGTCGATTATCAGGAAAAGTTCTACGCCGGCGGCCGTATCCCGGGTGGTTTCTTCAAGCGTGAGGGCCGTGCGACCGAGAAGGAAACCCTGATCTCGCGTCTGATCGACCGTCCGATCCGTCCGCTGTTCCCGGAAGACTACAAGAACGAAGTGCAGATCATCGCCACGGTCATGTCGTTGAACCCGGACGTGGACGGCGACATCCCGGCCCTGATCGGCGCCTCGGCTGCCCTGGCCCTGGCCGGCACCCCGTTCATGGGTCCGATCGGCGCTGCCAAGGTCGGTTACAAGAACGGCGAGTACATCCTGAACCCGACCGTCAGCGAACTGGCCGACTCGCAGCTGGAACTGGTTGTCGCCGGTACCTCCAACGCCGTGCTGATGGTTGAATCCGAAGCCGCGCTGCTGTCCGAAGAAGTGATGCTGGGCGCCGTGACCTTCGGTCACCGCGAAATGCAGAAGGTCATCAACGCGATCAACGAGCTGACCGTCGAAGCCGGCACCAAGCCGTCGACCTGGGAAGCTCCGGCCAAGAACGACGCGCTGATCTCCGCCCTGAAGGAAGCCATCGGCCCGCGCCTGGGCGAAGCCTTCCAGGTGCGTGACAAGCTGCAGCGCCGTGACGCCATCTCGGCGATCAAGAAGGACGTGGTCGAAACCCTGGCTGGCCGCGTGGCCGCCGAAGGCTGGAACCCGGCCGAGCTGTCGAAGGAATTCGGCGAGCTGGAATACCGCACCATGCGTGACTCGGTGCTGGACACCAAGGTCCGCATCGACGGCCGTGCGCTGGACACCGTCCGCCCGATCGCCGTGAAGACCGGCGTGCTGCCGCGTACCCACGGTTCCTCGCTGTTCACCCGCGGCGAAACCCAGGCCATCGTGACCATCACCCTGGGCACCGCCCGTGATGGCCAGGTCATCGATGCCGTCGCCGGTGAGTACAAGGAAAACTTCCTGTTCCACTACAACTTCCCTCCGTTCTCGGTGGGTGAGTGCGGCCGCATGATGGGCCCGAAGCGCCGCGAAATCGGCCACGGTCGCCTGGCCAAGCGCGGCGTGCTGGCTGTCATGCCGTCGCTGGAAGCCTTCCCGTACACCATCCGCGTCGTCTCGGAAATCACCGAGTCGAACGGTTCCTCGTCGATGGCATCGGTCTGCGGTTCGTCGCTGGCCCTGATGGACGCCGGCGTGCCGGTGAAGGCGCCGGTTGCCGGTATCGCCATGGGCCTGGTCAAGGAAGGCGAGCGTTTCGTCGTCCTGTCCGACATCCTGGGTGACGAAGATCACCTGGGCGACATGGACTTCAAGGTGGCCGGTACCGCTGAGGGCATCTCCGCCCTGCAGATGGACATCAAGATCGAAGGCATCACCGAAGAGATCATGAAGCAGGCCCTGCAGCAGGCCAAGGCTGGCCGTCTGCACATCCTGGGCGAAATGGCCCACGGCCTGACCGCTCCGCGTGAAGAGCTGTCGGACTACGCGCCGCGCCTGCTGACCATCAAGATCCACCCGGACAAGATCCGCGAAGTGATCGGCAAGGGTGGCTCGACCATCCAGGCCATCACCAAGGAAACCGGCACCCAGATCGACATCCAGGACGACGGCACCATCGTCATCGCCTCGGTCAATGCCATCGCTGCCCAGGCCGCCAAGGCCCGCATCGAGCAGATCACCTCGGACGTCGAGCCGGGCCGCATCTACGAAGGCAAGGTCGCCAAGATCATGGACTTCGGTGCGTTCGTCACGATCCTGCCGGGCAAGGACGGTCTGGTCCACGTGTCGCAGATCTCCAGCGATCGCGTCGAGAAGGTCGGCGACGTGCTGAAGGAAGGCGATGTGGTCAAGGTCAAGGTGCTGGAAGTCGACAAGCAGGGCCGTATCCGCCTGTCGATGAAGGCCGTGGAAGAAGGCGACGCCGTCAGCGCCGAGTAATCGACCTCCGGTCGATTACGGTAGGTGTCAACCTTGGTTGACACGCTCCTGGAATCGCTGAAATGAAAAAGCGGGCTTCGGCCCGCTTTTTCTTTGCCTGGAATCCTGTGGATGAGGACCGTTGGTCCTTGCACTTACGCGTCTTCTTCGTCCTCCCCCAGCCACCAGACCTGGCCTGGCTCCGGGTCGCTCATCGGGTGCTCGCGCTGTTCGATGGCCTCCAGCACCCGGCCGGGGGCTGCAGCGACCCACACCGCCATGAGCTTTTCCACCGCAGCCCGGCCCTGTGCGGCCACGCCGAGGTCACGTTCGCGTCTCCATTGGTCTTCATCTGGCGCCTCATCACCATGCTGGTGCGGCGTGCCGTAGCTGCAGCGGCGGCACAGCCGGCGCACGGTAGCCGTCCAGTCCTCGACCATGCCGATGCCGGGCAGGGTGATTGCCTCCAGCGCAGCGATGTCATCGGCCGAATCGCACTGCACGAACACGGTGAAGGTCGCCATGTCCGATGCCTGCAGGCGCTGCATTGCATTGAACACCGGCACCTCGTGTTCGCTGTACGTACGGCGGCCGGTCGAGGCGCCGTCGTGCAGCACGATGTCGCCGAAGCGAAAGCCGCTTTCGGGCAGCGGTACGTTGTGGATGCGTGCACGCACCGGATCAATGCGGCTCATG
The DNA here is from genome assembly GCF_056482505.1 of Stenotrophomonas sp. 71799_Sma. Classification (NCBI taxonomy): domain Bacteria; kingdom Pseudomonadati; phylum Pseudomonadota; class Gammaproteobacteria; order Lysobacterales; family Lysobacteraceae; genus Stenotrophomonas; species Stenotrophomonas sp. 71799_Sma. The sequence goes on along the minus strand of NZ_CM151202.1, from coordinate 3,359,742 downwards.
TACACCACTTCGGCATCCGACCACGGTGCCAGGCGCACGCAGGCCACGCCGAAGTGGCCCTCGATCGGGCCCTCGCCTTCGGGCAGGGTGATGCCACAGCGGGTCCACTGGCGTCGTGCTTCGGCCCAGTCCGCCATGCCGGTGGCGGCGATGCCGGCATTCCAGGCAGTGGCGACATCGAATTCCCCACGCAGCTGCTCCGATTGCAGGTTGTCCTGCAGTGAGGCAGCCCAGTCGCGCAGGTACTTGTGCGCCAATCCGCGCATGTAATGCAGGTACGGCACTTCGGGGGCGAGTGCGATCAGCTCGCCGAACAGCGCCACCGCCTGCTGCAGGTCGCCCTCTCGGAAGGCGGCGTAGGCGCGTGCCTCCAGGGCCTGGCATTCGTCGAGGGTTTCGTCGTCCAGCAGGTCGCCGTCGTCGAGGTTGTCGTGGTCGGTGCTCATGTCCATGCGCGGTTGAAGGTCCGCGGCTACCTTAGCCGATGCGCGAGCCCGCGAACGCAGCGTCGGCGTGTGTCCTGCTGCAGTGCATGAGGGTCGTTGCATGACTGGCGCGTTGTCGTCATCCGGCGGGATGCACTTGTCCACTGGACGACATGCTACGACAACCGTCCCACAGCCCCATCCGTTTGCTAACGTGGCTGCGCCTTCGAACCGGGAGATCCCATGTTCCGCCAGACCGTGGCTGCTCTTGCCGTGCTGATTGCCGGTGCTTTGCCCATAGCCGTGCATGCGGCACCCGCGCAGCCGCCGATCTTCGGTGCCTACTACCCCGGTGGTTCGGCCGAGCGCTACCCGGTGTCGAGCATTCCGGCCGAGCGCCTCACCCACCTGTTCTACGCGTTCTCCACCATCGAGGACGGGCGCTGCACGATCGGTGCGGAAGCGCCGAAGAATTTCGCGGCGCTGGCCGAGCTGAAGAAGGCGCACCCGCATCTGCGCACGCTGATCTCGATCGGTGGCTGGGGCGCAGGTGGATTCTCCGATGCAGCGCTGACCGAGGGCAGCCGCAAGCGCCTGGTCGACTCATGCATGGCGCTGTTCTTCGATCGTCATGCTGGCAGTTTCGATGGCGTGGACATCGACTGGGAGTTCCCGGTCAGTGGCGGACCGAAGGAGCTGGCACACCGCCCGCAGGACCGCGCCAATCTGACCCGGCTCGCGCAGGCGTTCCGCGTGGCCCTTGATGCGCATGGCCGCAAGGCGGGGCAGCCGACGCTGTTGACCGCCGCACTGGCCGCCGGTCGCCTGCAGACCGATGGCCCCTACGATCCAGCCGCAAGCTATGACCTGCCGGCGCTGGCCAAGGTGTTCGATTTCATCAACCTGATGAGCTACGACATGGGCACCGGCTTCTCGGCGGTGTCGACGTTCAATGCGCCCCTGCATGAAGTGCCGACCGATCCGCTGGCGCCGGAACTGCGGCGCTGGAACAACGTTGCCGGCGCGGTGCAGTACTATCGCGAGCGCGGGGTGCCAGCCCACAAGCTGGTGCTGGGTATGCCGTTCTACGGGCGCGGCTTCAAGGTCACCGGCGATGCACCGGACGGTCTGTATCAGGCCTACAGCGCACCAGCCGATGCCGGCGATTGGCGGGTGATCAAGGCGCGTTATCTCGACCAGCCGGGCTGGACGAAGCACTGGCAACCACAGGCGCAGAGCCCGTGGCTGTACAACGCCGAGCAGAAGGTTTTCATCAGCTATGAAGACCCGCGCTCGATCGGCCTGCGTGCGCAGTTCGCCCGCGAGCAGGGCCTGGCCGGCGTCTTCATGTGGGAGCTGACCGGCGACGACGAACAGGCCAGCCTGCTCAACGCCATGCTGGGCCCCTGGCAGAAGGCACGCATCGGCGATTGAGCTGCATCAGGCGATGTCCGGCGCAACGCCGCAACGCCATCGGCCCGACCCCGCACAGCATGTCCATGCCCGCAGCATTACGCTGCGGGCATGATCCATCTCGAACGCCTGGACCATCTGGTCCTCACCGTCGCCGACATCGACCGCAGCTGTGATTTCTACCAGCGCGTGCTCGGCATGCAGGTCGTGCGCTTCGGCGCCGGTCGTACCGCGCTGCAGTTCGGCCAGCAGAAGATCAACCTGCATCCGGCCAGCGCCCCGCTGCAACCGCATGCGCTGCGGCCCATGCCGGGCAGCGCCGATCTGTGCCTGGTCACGCGCACGGCGACGACCGATGTGCTGGCCCACCTGCAGGCGCAGTCCGTTGCAGTGGAGGAGGGGCCGGTCGCACGTACCGGCGCGCTGGGGCCGATCGAATCGGTGTACTTCCGCGACCCGGATGGCAACCTGATCGAAGTGAGTCGTTACCCCGGCGAGGCATGATCCTGCTTGGGTAGCGTTGAGCTTGCTCGACGGAGCTTGGCGCGAAATCAACAGCTGTCGAGCATGCTCGACGCTACAGGGGGCGTTGCGCGTAACGGTCGGTAGCGCCGGGCCATGCCCGGCGACGGCTCAGTTGGCCCAGACGCTGTTGGGGTCGCCGTTGCGGGCGCGGCGTTGGCTGGCCACAGCCAGGCGGGCGAAGCCGAAGGCCATGGCCAGCGCGATGGCATCGACCCAGAACAGCGGCCAGTGGCCACGCGCAGCAGCACGCCACAGCCAGTCACCATTGAGCGCGCCATGCAGGATCGGCACCAGCGCGGTGCTGATCGCCGCCGCCCACAGCAGTTCGCGTGCCGCCTGCGCCGGGCGTCGCAGCGCGGCCCACAGCGCACAGGCCGCCCAGCTGCCGAAGCAGGCCCAGCGGATGCCGTGATCGACCGCGGACGGTGCCAGCCGCTCCAGCACCAGTGCGGTGACGAACGCCACCGAAATCGCAACGCACAGCCCGATGCAGACGCCGACCGTGGCCCGTGCCATGTTCACCCCGGCACGCGGTTGCTGCGGCTGGCGACGCTTGCGCCGCGATTCGATCCACAACAGATTGCCGGAGTAGAACAGGAAGGCACCGCCAAGGCCGAGCAGAAAGTACAGCCAGACCACCACGCCGTTGCCGAACTCGCCGAAGTGCAGGGCATAGGCCGCGCTGAGCGTGGCGTGGTTGGCGTCGCGCTGGCCGGGCAGCTGCGAGGCCAGGACGTTGCCGGTGGCCACGTTCAGTGCCACCGCGCCGAGCGGGCCGAGCGTTCCGGTGGATTCGCCGGTGATCTCGATGGTGGCGTTGGCATCGCCGGCGTTGGCCAGCTTCAGGTAGGCCGGTTCGAAATTGGCCACGCCCTGTGCGCGGGCCACTTCAAGCGCGCGTGCATGCAGCACGCGCAGGCTGCCCGGCGGTGCCGGGATGCCGCTGGCGTCGCGCACGGGCGCGGTGTCCATTGCGGTCGGTACCGCCTGCAGGGCCTTGCCGTCGTAGATCAGCGGGTTGAGCAGGGCCATCTGCACGAACACCAGGCAGAGCAGGGCGCCAGTGACCGCGAACATCAGGTGGAAGGGCAGGCTGAGCACGCCGATCACGTTGTGCGCGTCCTGCCACAGTTGTTTCAGGTTGCGGCCCGGACGCAGTGCGAACAGATCACCGAACAGCTTTGGCAGGTGGATCACCAGGCCGCTGAGCAGGGCCATGCCATACAGCAGGCTGACGATGCCCATCACGTAGATGCCGGCCACCGGCAGGCCGAGGCTGTAATGCAGCTCGTTGACCAGTTCGGCCAGCCCGGTCTGTGGCGGCGTCGGGCTGCCGGCGATCTGTCCCGGCCAGGCGTAGCGCCAGCTGCCGTCATCGGCCTGCCAGTAGGCCAGTGGCTGCGGGTGTTCGGTGCCGGGGAAGGTCATGCCGACGTGGCGGCGCGCTTCCGGATGCGCGGCAAGCACGTCTTCCAGCAGGTACTGCGCGTCGTCCAGGCCGGCGGGGAGTGCGGTGGCTGCACCGGGCGTCTGCCACAGCGGCAGGTCGTGGTGGAACAGGGTCAGCGCACCCGCGTAGAAGGCCACGAACAGGCCGAAGCCGGCAACCAGGCCGACCCAGGTGTGCAGGGTGGTGAACGTGCGCAGCGTCTGCGAACTGAACTTCATGGGAAAGGTCTCATTGCACCGCGCCGGTCAGGCGCAGCAGCCCGAGCACGGCAAAGCCGGCGGCGGCGCTGCCGGCCAGCACCAGCCAGGCGCGCAGCGCGCTGCGGAAACTGAACGCCCAGAGGGCGGCCAGCATCCACAGCGGGATGAAGGCGATGAGGGTCGGCACCAGCGCCCGTTGCCACGGGCCGGGCGGCAGCCAGGTCACCAGCCCGGTGACGGCGGCGGCCAGGAGGAAGCCGGCCACGATGCCGGCGAAGGCGCGCGGCCACATCACGGCGACTCCGTGCCGGGGCGGTGCCAGGCCGCCAGCGCCGGCAGCAGCATGGCGGCCAGCATCCAGGTGCACAGCATCGCCACCAGGCCGGCGGCAAAACCAAGCTCGGCCATCCACAGCCACAGCGCGGCGGCAGCGGCGACCAGGCCGATCTGGCGGCCAAGGCGGCCGGCACGGCGCAGGCGCGGCCAGCGGCAGTGCGGCGAGGCGGCATAGAACGCCAGCGCCGAGAACATCGCCGCCAGCATGCCCAGGCTGCAGAAGCCGAGCGTGGAAAGGCCGACGGTGATCATCGCGGGCGGCCAGCGTGGCAGCGGGCCGGCGAACGCGGGGCACGGGCGGGGCCGGCGGGAGCCGGTCGGAGCGGGTGGCGCATCACGGGGTCCTGGGGGAAAGCGGGCAGGCTGGCACAGGGCGGCCTGCGCCGACATGGTAATCATTGCAATTTCACGCCGCCAGCGAGACCCATTCAGCGGACCGTACGGTAGGCCTTGGGCTTTCCCCTGCGCTGGTTTAAGATCAGCGTAGAACCCTGACTGGAACAAGGTGGCCCGCGCCCAGCGCCGGCCGAGCGTGCGACATGAGCACTACCACCGCCCACTGTTGACCTGCCCCCGAAGGCCCTGTGTTCCAGGCGCCCTCGCGGCGCTTTTTTATTGCCCGGGCGCCGCCCCGGGAACGCTTTCCAGCCCGCCCAGCGGGCCCCGCACGAAGCCACTGCGATGATCAACATTACTCTTCCCGACGGCAGCCGCCGCGAATTCGAAAATCCCGTCAGCGTCATGGAGGTCGCCCAGTCGATCGGCGCCGGCCTGGCCAAGGCCACCATCGCCGGTGCCGTGGATGGCGTGCTGGTCGATGCCAGCGACGTCATCGACCACGATGCCAGCCTGCGCATCATCACCGCCAAGGACGAGGAGGGCGTGGAGATCATCCGCCACTCCTGCGCCCACCTGGTCGGCCACGCCGTCAAGCAGCTGTACCCGGACGTGAAGATGGTGATCGGCCCGGTGATCGCCGAGGGCTTCTACTACGACATCTACTCCGAGCGCCCGTTCACCCCGGACGACATGGCCGCGATCGAGAAGCGCATGGGTGAACTGATCGCCCAGGACTACGACGTCATCAAGAAGGTGACGCCGCGCGCCGAAGTGATCGAGATCTTCAAGGCCCGTGGCGAGGACTACAAGCTGCGCCTGATCGAGGACATGTCCGACGACATCCAGGCGATGGGCATGTATTACCACCAGGAATACGTGGACATGTGCCGCGGCCCGCACGTGCCGAACACGCGCTTCCTGAAGGCCTTCAAGCTGACCCGCATCTCCGGTGCCTACTGGCGCGGTGACGCGCAGAACGAGCAGCTGCAGCGCATCTACGGCACCGCCTGGGCCGACAAGAAGCAGCTCGAGGCGTACATCAAGCGCATCGAAGAAGCCGAGATGCGCGACCACCGCCGCATCGGCAAGCAGCAGGACCTGTTCCACCTGCAGGAAGAAGCGCCGGGCCTGGTGTTCTGGCACCCGAAGGGCTGGGCACTGTGGCAGGTGGTCGAGCAGTACATGCGCAAGGTGTACCGCAAGACCGGCTACGGCGAAGTGCGCTGCCCGCAGATCCTGGACGTGAGCCTGTGGCAGAAGTCCGGCCACTGGGACAACTACCAGGACGCGATGTTCTTCACCGAATCGGAGAAGCGCACCTACGCGCTCAAGCCGATGAACTGCCCGGGCCACGTGCAGGTGTTCAACCAGGGCCTGCACAGCTACCGCGACCTGCCGATCCGCTATGGTGAGTTCGGTGCCTGCCACCGCAACGAGCCGTCCGGCGCGCTGCACGGCATCCTGCGCGTGCGTGGTTTCACCCAGGACGACGGCCACGTGTTCTGCACGGAAAACCAGGTCGAGGCGGAAGTGACCGCGTTCCACCAGCAGGCGCTGGCGGTCTACCAGCACTTCGGCTTCGATGAGATCCAGGTCAAGATCGCGCTGCGTCCGGAATCGCGCCTGGGCGATGACGCCACCTGGGACAAGGCCGAGGGCGCGCTGCGCTCGGCACTGTCCAGCAATGGGGTGGAGTGGCAGGAGCTGCCGGGCGAGGGCGCCTTCTACGGCCCGAAGATCGAGTACCACCTCAAGGACGCGATCGGCCGTACCTGGCAGCTGGGCACGATGCAGGTCGACTTCATGATGCCGGGCCGTCTGGGCGCCGAGTACGTGGACGAGAACAGCCAGAAGAAGCACCCGGTCATGCTGCATCGCGCCATCGTGGGCTCGATGGAGCGCTTCCTGGGCATCCTGATCGAGCACCATGCCGGCCAGTTCCCGGCCTGGCTGGCGCCGACCCAGGTGGTGGTGGCCAACATCACCGACGCTCAGGCCGAGTACGTCTCGGGCGTGACCAAAACCCTTGCGGAGCAAGGCTTCCGCGTCAGCTCGGATTTGCGTAACGAGAAGATCGGCTATAAAATCCGCGAGCATACGTTGCAGCGCGTGCCCTACCTGCTGGTCATTGGTGACCGCGAGAAGGAAAATGGGGCTGTGGCGGTGCGTACGCGTTCTGGCGAAGACCTGGGCAGCATGAGCCTGCAGGCCTTCATCGAGCGGCTCCAGGCCGAGGGCGCGTAAGCAAAGGTCCGGTCCGGGGGCACAGGCACCCGGACCGGTTCGATACCCTTGGGAGAACGTAATATCAGCACCCCTGACAACAAACAGAACCGCAAGAATCAGGAAATCCGTGTGCCGCGCGTCCGCGTGATCGGCAGTGACGGAGAAATGATCGGCGTGTTGTCGCGCGACGAAGCGCTGTCCATGGCCGAAGATGAAGGCCTGGACCTGGTCGAAATCCAGCCGCAGGCCGATCCGCCGGTCTGCAAGATCATGGACTTCGGCAAGTTCAAGTTCGAAGCGCAGAAGAAGGCCAGCGAGGCCAAGAAGAAGACCAAGCAGGTCGAGATCAAGGAAGTGAAGTTCCGTCCGGTCACGGACGAGGGCGACTACCAGATCAAGCTGCGCAAGATGCGCGGGTTCCTCGAGGATGGTGACAAGATCAAGGTCAACATCCGTTTCCGTGGCCGTGAAATGAGCCACCAGGAACTGGGCCGCGAAATGGCCAACCGGATCGAGACCGATCTGGGCGAGGACATCGTCATTGAATCCCGTCCGCGCCTGGAAGGGCGTCAGATGGTCATGATGATCGCGCCGAAGAAGAAGACCTGAGGCCTGACGGGCCGCCTTCCGGGGCGCCTGGCTGAATGGTTCAGGGTAGAGGGACGCCATGGGCGTCCCTTTGCTTTTGCAGGAAGCCGGTGAATTGCCGGCGAAAGGGTTGCAGGGGCTGGTGGCAGGGCGGTTTTGCCTGTATCATGCCCGGCTCGACCCACCCAGGACGGGTCGTACGCCGATCATGGCAGGACGGAAAGAGCGGCCCAGGCCGCCGCCAGATCAGTCAGAAACCAGGGTCATATCCCATCAAGGACATTGCAATGCCCAAGATCAAGACCAACCGGGCAGCGGCCAAGCGTTTCCGCAAGACCGCCTCGGGCAAGTACAAGTGCGGCCACGCCAACCGTAGCCACATCCTCACGAAGAAAGCGACCAAGCGTAAGCGTAATCTGCGTCAGACGGGCCATGTCCGTGCAGAAGACGCAGGCCGTCTGGACCGCATGCTCCCTTACCTCTGAGGAACTGAAAAATGGCACGAGTTAAGCGTGGCGTACAGGCGCGTCGCCGCCACAAGAAGATTCTGGATCTCGCCAAGGGCTATTACAACGCCCGTCGCAAGGTCTTCCGCGTCGCCAAGCAGGCGGTCATCAAGGCACAGCAGTACGCCTACATCGGCCGTAAGCAGAAGAAGCGCAACTTCCGTTCGCTGTGGATCACCCGTATCAATGCGGCTGCCCGCATCAACGGCCTGAGCTACAGCCGCTTCATGAACGGTCTGCTGAAGGCCGGCATCACCCTGGATCGCAAGGTCCTGGCTGACATCGCCGTGCACGACGCAGCCGGCTTTACCGCGCTGGCCGAAAAGGCCAAGGGCGCGCTGGCGGCATAAGTCCTTCCCGATGCCGTAACCGTTCACTCGGAACGGTGTCAGGTCAAGGCAATGCATGGGGAAGGGCGCAAGTCCTTCCCCATTCTTTTTTGGGTCCCGGTGAGGCCATGACGGCAGCGCGGGGACGGCGGTGGCGACAGGGGTCGGCCCTTCGCGCATCGCGATGGCAGATCGACTGGAGTTCCGGCCCCCCATGAGCGACATCCAATCCCTCACCACCCAGGCGCTGGCCGATGTGGCCGCCGCACAGAGCCCCGACGTGCTGGAACAGCTGCGCGTGGCCCTGCTTGGCAAGAGTGGCAGCATCACCTCGCAGCTCAAGCAGCTCGGCGCCCTGCCGGCCGACGAGCGCAAGGCCGCCGGTGAAGCGATCAACCAGGCCCGCGACGCGCTGACCCGCGCGCTGGGCGAGCGCAAGGCGCTGCTGGAAGACGCGGCACTGGATGCGCGCCTGGCCGCCGAAGCCATCGACATCACCCTGCCGGGCCGCAATGGCGACCGCGCCGGCCTGCATCCGATCACCCGCACCCTGGAGCGCATCACCGGCATCTTCGGCAGGCTGGGCTACGAGCTGTCGGAAGGGCCGGAGATCGAGGATGACTGGCACAACTTCGAGGCGCTGAACTTCCCGCCGCACCACCCGGCGCGCGCCATGCACGACACCTTCTACTTCGGTGACGGCCGCCTGCTGCGCACGCATACCTCCGGTGTGCAGGTGCGCTACATGGGCGACCACGCGCCGCCACTGCGCATGATCGCCGCCGGCAAGGTGTACCGCAGCGACAGCGACCAGACCCATTCGCCGATGTTCCACCAGGTGGAAGGCCTGCTGGTGGACGAGCATTCGACCTTCGCCGACCTGAAGGGCACGCTGGCCGAGTTCGTGCGCGCCTTCTTCGAGCGCGACTTCGAGATGCGCTTCCGCCCCAGCTACTTCCCGTTCGTTGAACCGGGCGCGGAAGTGGACATCGCCTGGCAGCAGCCCGATGGCAGCACCCGCTGGCTGGAAGTGCTCGGCTGCGGCATGGTCCATCCGAACGTGCTGCGCAACGTCGGCATCGATCCGGAGCGCTACACCGGCTTTGCCTTCGGCATGGGCGTGGAGCGCTTCGCGATGCTGCGTTACGGCGTCAACGATCTGCGCGCGTTCTTCGAGAACGATGTGCGCTTCCTGAAGCAGTTCGCGTAAGTCGCAACCGTGTAGCGCCGAGCCATGCTCGGCTGCTTTTCTGGATGGACGCCTCCTTGCGCATGCGCTGGGCGACCACAAAAACCGCAACGGGAGGCACGCCTCCCACCAGGGTGACACCATGAAATTCTCCGAAAACTGGCTGCGCAGCCACGTCCCGACCCGCGCTTCGCGCGATGAACTGAGTGCGGTGCTGACCGCCATCGGCCTGGAAGTGGAAGACGTGACCGCGCTGGGCGAGGGCCTCGAGCACGTGGTCGTGGCGCGCATCGTCGACGCCGTACGCCATCCGGAAGCCGACCGCCTGCAGGTGTGCAAGGTCGATGCCGGGCAGGGCGAGCTGCTGCAGATCGTGTGCGGCGCACCGAACGCACGTCCGGGCCTGGTTGCGCCGCTGGCGATGGTCGGCGCGCAGATTGGCGAGCTGAAGATCAAGCCGGCCAAGCTGCGCGGTGTCGAGTCCAATGGCATGCTGTGCTCGGCCAAGGAGCTGGGCCTGGACAACGATGCCTCCGGCCTGCTGGAGCTGCCGGATGACGCACCGGTCGGCCAGGCTCTGGTCGAGTACCTGGGCCTGCCGGACGCCAGCATCGAGATCAAGCTGACCCCGAACCGCGCCGACTGCTTCAGCCTGCGCGGCATCGCCTACGACGTCGCCGCGGCCACCCGCAGCGACGTGCTGGATTTCACCGCCGAGGCGATTCCCGCCATCGGCAGCCGTGAGCTGGCCATCCAGCTCGACGCCGGCGCCGAAGCACCGCGTTACCTGGGCCGCGTCATCGAAGGTGTCAACGCCGCCGCCAAGACCCCGCTGTGGATGGCCGAGCGCCTGCGCCGCAGCGGCGTGCGCCCGGTCTCGCTGCTGGTCGACATCACCCAGTACGTGATGCTCGAGCTCGGCCAGCCGATGCATGCCTACGACCTGGGCACCCTGCAGGGCAGCATCGCCGTGCGCCGTTCGCGTGCCGGCGAGAGCCTGAAGCTGCTGGACGGCCGCGACGCCGCGCTGGACGACAGCTTCCTGGTGGTGACCGACGCCGATCGTGCGGTCGGCCTGGCCGGCCTGATGGGCGGCTTCGACACCCGCGTCACCGACGCGACCACCGCCGTATTCCTGGAAGCCGCACACTTCGCGCCGGCCGCGATCATGGGCCGTGGTCGCAAGCTGGGCCTGCACACCGATGCCGGCCACCGCTTCGAGCGCGGTGTCGACCCGGCACTGCCGCGTACCGCCATCGAGTACGCCACCCGCCTGGTGCTGGACCTGGCCGGCGGCACCCCGGCGCCGGTCACCGAGGCCGTGCGTGAGGCCGATCTGCCGCAGCCGGCAACCATCGTGCTGCGCCGCGCCCGCATCACCCGCGTGCTCGGCATCACCATCGACGATGCGGAAGTGGAGCGCATCCTGCGCGCGCTGGGCATGGACGTGGTTGCCACCGCCGACGGCTGGCAGGTCACGGCGCCGAGCCGCCGCTTCGACATCGCCATCGAAGAAGACCTGATCGAAGAGCTGGCGCGCATCCACGGTTACGAGCAGATCCCGACCACGCTGCCGGGCGGCGCCTCGCGCGTGGCGATGCCGAGCGAGACCCAGCTGGACGCACTGAGCGTGCGCCGCCAGCTGATCGCCCGTGATCAGCAGGAAACCGTCAACTTCGCCTTCGTCGACGATGCGCTGCTGAGCCAGTGGCAGCTGCGCGACAACCTGGTGCCGCTGGCCAACCCGCTGTCGGCCGAACTGGCGGTGATGCGCCCGTCGCTGCTGCCAGGCCTGGTCGCCACGTTGGGCCGCAACGCCGCCCGCCAGATCGGCCGCGTGCGCCTGTTCGAACTGGGCCGCGTGTTCGCCCAGCAGGCCGGCGACGGCCGGCCGGCGCCGCTGGAAACCCCGCGCGTGGCCGCTGCGGTCTGTGGTGATGCACAGGCACTGCAGTGGGGCCTGCCGGCCCGCAAGGTCGATTTCCATGACCTGAAGGGCGATCTGGAATCGCTGGCGGCTGCCAGTGGTGCGGTACTGGAGTTCCGCCCGTCGGCCCGCCCCTACGGCCACCCGGCCCGTTCGGCCGAGGTGTTCCGCGATGGCGTGGCGATCGGCTGGATCGGGCAGATCCACCCGCGTCTGGCCAAGGCAATGGACATCGAAGCCGACGTCTATGCCTTCGAACTGGACCTGGAGCCGCTGACCGCCCGCCGCCTGCCGCGTGCCGGCGAACTGTCGCGCTTCCCGGCAGTGCGTCGCGACCTGGCATTCCTGGTGCCTGAACAGGTGGCCTGGGCCGATCTCGCGGCCACCGTCCGCCAGGCTGCTGGCCCGCTGCTGCGCGACCTGAACCTGTTCGACCGCTACGTCGGCCAGGGCGTCGAGCCGGGATTCAAGAGTCTCGCTATGGGCTTGATTTTGCAGGACAAGTCGCGCACTCTGACGGACCGCGACGTGGATGCGGTGGTGGCCGAGGCGGTCACTGCCATCGAGCGTGAACATCACGCCCGGATCCGCGGCTGAGCGGGCAGCACTCGGGGGTAGCAGGCAATGGCATTGACCAAGGCGGAGATGGCGGAAAAGCTGTTCGACGAAGTCGGTCTGAACAAGCGGGAAGCCAAGGAATTCGTCGACGCGTTTTTCGATGTGCTGCGTGAAGCATTGGAACAGGGACGTCAGGTGAAGCTGTCGGGCTTCGGTAATTTCGATCTGCGGCGCAAGAACCAGCGCCCGGGTCGCAACCCCAAGACCGGCGAGGAAATTCCGATTTCCGCCCGCACGGTGGTCACCTTCCGTCCGGGCCAGAAGCTCAAGGAGAGGGTGGAAGCTTATGCTGGATCCGGGCAGTAACCGCGAACTACCGCCGATCCCGGCCAAGCGCTACTTCACCATCGGTGAAGTCAGCGAGCTGTGCGACGTCAAGCCGCACGTCCTGCGCTACTGGGAAACCGAGTTTCCCAGCCTTGAGCCGGCCAAGCGCCGAGGCAACCGCCGCTACTACCAGCGCCACGACGTGCTGATGGTGCGGCAGATCCGCAGCCTGCTGTACGAACAGGGCTACACCATCGGTGGTGCACGCCTGCGTCTGGACGGTCCCGATGCCCGCGAGGAATCGGCGCTGAGCAACCAGATCATCAAGCAGGTGCGCATGGAGCTGGAAGAAGTGCTGCAGTTGTTGCGCCGCTGATCCCATTTCCATCGTAATCCGCTATACTTCACGGCCCGCCGCACTGGCGGGCACATCGCAGCATCAGTCGGGGCGTAGCGCAGCCTGGTAGCGCATCTGCCTGGGGGGCAGAGGGTCGTCGGTTCGAATCCGGCCGTCCCGACCACTGTGATGAATCAAGAGGCCTGCGCAGCAATGCGTGGGCTTTTTTGTGCGCGCGGTGTATGCTGCGCGCCACTCGTACTACCGCGGCTGCTGAACCCGGTACTCACGAGAACACATCATGGAATCTGCAAGAAACCGTGCCTGGCGTCGCAGCCAGGCGCGCAACCGTGGTGGCGACCGCGCCACGACCGCCTACAGCTACAAGCCCGAGAAGAACTGGAAGCTGCTGTACACGCGCGATGCCAAGCTTGCGCGCGCACGCCAGCTGGGCTTCACCTATCCAGTGCTCAGCGCCCGCCAACTGCAGGAACAGGAATGATCAACCTGCTGTTCGTCTGCAGCCGCAACCAGCTGCGCAGCCCAACCGCCGAAGCCATGTGGCGACGGCGGCCCGGCTTCACTGCGCGGTCGGCCGGCACCAGCCCGCATGCACGACACCCCATCGACCCGGCGGACATCCGCTGGGCCGATGTCATCTTCGTGATGGAGGCCAAGCATCAGCATCGACTGCAGGCCGCATACGCGCGCCTGCTGGAACACAAGCACCTGCATTGCCTCGATGTTCCCGACGACTATCGCTGCATGGATCCCGTGCTGATGGATCTGCTGGACACCAAGGTGACCGCGTATCTCGATCAGCTGCCGGCAAAGCGGTAGATCAGCTCTGGGTCGCCGTCATCCAGTCCATGCACGATGCCGCTGTCGATGAAGCCCGATGCAACGAGCAGGCGCTGCATGGCGATGTTGGAGGCATTGGTCGAGGTGAACAGCTTGCGCTGTCCACGCTGTGCGATCGCGTGCCGCAGCAGTGCAGCGCCGACGCCCTGGCTGCGCCGCTCGCGCGCGACCATCAGCATTTCGACGAAGCCTTCGCCGAAGAAGTGCTCATGGAGGGTCATGTAGCCAACGATCTCGCGCTCCTGCTCGGCAACATGCACGTTGCCCCGCGCCAACCACTCGCCAATCTGTTCCGCCCGTCGAGGGTCGCTTGCCGCCACGCTGTCGAGTGCGATCAGCGCGGAGGCATCGGCGGGCGTCGCGTCGCGGAGGCGCAGCGCAGTCGCAGCGGGCATGGTCGGGCTCCTGACAGGAGGGGCCAGTCTATCGGCTATGCCACAGGTGCAGTCGCACCCGCCGCAGCCAGCGCGTGCTCGGCAGTCAATACACGCGGAACTCGGCCCGGCAGCCGTCGCTGACCCACACGCCGCGGCGGTCCCAGCCCCAGTTCTGGTCCTCGATGCAGGCCGTCACCGACTTCTGCTTGATCAGGCGCACCTCGTGGCGCACACGGATGCGGCATTCCTTGTCCTTCTTTTCGTAGGACTCGCAGACCAGGCGCTCGCCATCATCGTCACGGTCCCTGCCGCGGCCCGGCCAGCGTCCGCGCCCATAGCCGTCGGCGACGAACTCGGCGCGGCAGCCGTCGGTCACCCACAACGTGCGGCGGCTCTGGCCCCAGTTCTGGTTCTCCACGCAGCGGGTGACCGACAGTTGCCTGGCCAGGCGCATCGGGCCCTCGATCGGGCATTGCGCGGTCTTGTTGAACTGCGATTCGCAGCGCAGCGCCGGAATGTGATCGGTGTCGTAGTCCTGTGCGGCCACGGTGGTGGCGGCCAGCAGCAGGGCAAGGGAGGTGCCGGTGATCGTCAGCAGCAGGCGATGGGACATGTGCAGGCTCGGTGGGGATGGGGCGGCAAGAATGGCCCAGTCCGGGGCTGCCGGAACGCTTCGTTCCGAAGATGGCTCAGTGGCGGTTTAGTAGTACGCGCGGGCCCATGCAGAGGGCTACATCCCGTATCATCGCTGCACATCCGATCGCATCGGTTTACACCCTCTTACATGTCTCCCACGCCGGTCGGCACAGCCTGTGGCTGTTGTCACTGGCATGCGGCCGGCGCGTGGAGGAGGATGCGCGGACCACGACGACCACAGGGGGTTGCGTTGATCAGCAGTACCGTCATTCATCGCTCGGCCGACGCAGGTGGCGCCGAGGTGCGGGTCCTGGACACCACGTTCAAGGGCAAGCATGTGTTCATTGCCTGGGGCCTGCGCGGGCCGGAACTGACCCGCAGCGCGGACCCGGCTGCCACCGTGGCCGCACGCAAGGCGCTGCACGCGGTTGCCGGCCACAGCGAGGGGCCGCGCAGCCCGGAAGTGTTCATCGCCAACCAGTCGGCGGTGGCGATCACGGTCTATCGCCTGCTTACCGAGGCGCGCTCCGGCGATGCCATCTTCTTCCTGTGCGATTCACAGGCGGTGGTCGAGTGGCTCATCACCGCGCTGGAAGTGCAGGGCGCGGACTGATTCCGCGCTCCGGCGCGCATCGATTCAGGCCAGCGCCGCGTCCACCGCAGCCCGTGCGTGCAGCGCAGTGGTATCGAACAGCGGCACTGCGCTGTCTTCCGGGCGTACCAGCAGCATGATCTCGGTACAGCCCAGGATGATGGCTTCGGCACCGCGCGCCACCAGTCTCGCGATCACGCCGGCGTAGACCTGTCGTGAGTGCTCGCTGACCACACCGGCGATCAGTTCCTGGTAGATGATGTCGTGCACGCTGCGACGATCATCGCCTTCGGGAACCAGCACCTCCAATCCGAAGCGATCCTGCAGCCGGCCGCGGTAGAAGTCCTGTTCCATGGTGAAGGCGGTACCGAGCAGGCCCACCTTGCGTGCGCCTGCCTGCACGATGGCCTGGGCGGTGGGGTCGGCGATATGCAGCAGCGGCAGTGGGCAGACCGCCTCGATGCGGTCGGCCAGCTTGTGCATGGTGTTGGTGCAGATCAACAGCAGATCGGCGCCACCGGCCTGCAGGCGCCGTGCAGCGTCGGCCATGTGGTCGCCCAGCGCATCCCAGTCGCCGTCATGCTGCAGCTGCTTGATGCCGGCGAAATCCACCGACCACAGCAGCAGCTGCGCCGAATGTGCGCCACCGAGGCGCTGCCGCACGTCCTCGTTGATGAGCCGGTAATACTGCGCCGAGCTTTCCCAGCTCATGCCGCCGATCAGGCCAAGGGTCTTCATGCACAGCTCCATGCCGGGGAGCCGTCATTGCAGCACAGCCGATGCGGGAGTTGCACTACACATTAGTGATTGCTAATGTGTTGGTCATGATCGAGAACGCCCTCTTCAAAGCGCTGGCCGACCCCACCCGCCGCCACATCTTCGAAAAGCTGGCCGAGGGCGGGCAGCATGCCAGCGCGCTGCGCGAGGGCATGGCGATCAGCCAGTCTGCGATGTCCCAGCACCTGGCGGTGCTGCGCGATGCCGGGCTGGTGAGCGAACAGCGCCAAGGCCGTTTCGTCCACTACGAGGTCGATCCGCGCGGGCTGGCGCACATCGGCAACTGGCTGCAGCGCTACCGGGCCTACTGGCCCGCGCGGATGGATGCCTTGCAGGATCTGCTGAAGGAGATGGACTGATGGACGATGTTCTGAACGAAGCGGCTCCCGCGTTGGTGATGGAGCAGTGGCTGCCAGCGCCACCGGAACGGGTCTGGCGCGCACTGTTCGATCCGGCGCTGCGTGAGCGCTGGTTGCCTGCGGCCGATCTTGCCGATCCGCAGCCTTGCCTGTGCGAGGAGGGGCGGGAGCTGGGGTTCCGCCTGCGCGATGCGCAGCCCCCGCATCTGCACAGCCTGGTGTGTTTCCGGCTGCGCGCGGATGACGGTGAGGGGACGGTGCTGACCATCGTGCATCGGCTCACTGACCTGCGCGCGCTGCTGCCGTTGGCCGCCAACGACGATCATCGCACCATGATGCGCGCGGCCTGAGCCGGCGCCTGGATCAAACGCTACAGGGAGCAGGCACATGCGGGACAGAATGCAGCTGATACCGATGGTGGTGGAACGCAGCGAGCGCGGTGAGCGCTCCCATGACATCTACTCGCGGCTCCTGCGCGAGCGCATCATCTTTCTCAACGGCGAAGTCGATGACACTGTGTCGGCGCTGGTCTGCGCGCAGCTGCTGTTCCTGGAATCGGAAAACCCGGAGAAGCCGATCCATCTGTACATCAACTCGCCGGGTGGGGTGATCTCCAGCGGCCTGGCGATGTACGACACCATGCAATACATCTCGGCCCCGGTGCATACGCTGTGCATGGGCACCGCGCGGTCGATGGGTTCGTTCCTGCTGATGGCCGGCGAGCCCGGTCACCGTGCGGCGTTGGCCAATGCCAGCCTGCATGTGCATCAGCCGCTGGGCGGGGTGCAGGGCCAGGCGTCGGACATCTTCATCCACGCCGAGGAAATGCAGCGCACCAAGCAGCGCATCACCCGGCTGTATGCGCAGCATTGCGGACGCAGTGTCGAGGAGGTCGAGCAGACCCTGGACCGCGATCGTTTCATGAGTGCCGAGCAGGCATGCGAATGGGGCTTGATCGACCAGGTACTGGTACGGCGCGACGCGCTCGCGGCCTGAGCCTGCCTCTGTAACCACCGCATCCATGCTGCGCTGTGTGTGCCGCGCCAGGCCGGCGCACTCTATGCTGGTGGGATCTTCTGAAGTGGATGTCCGATATGGCGCTGCATACCTGGTGGTGGTTCCTCGCCACGGTGTTCGTTCTGTGTGGTACGCCGGGGCCGAACATGCTGCATATCCTCGGTCGCAGCGTCGGGCTCGGCTTTCGCGGTAGCGTGCCGGCGATGGCTGGCTGCCTGCTGGCGATGCTGCTGGTGCTGGCGGCCTCCGCAGCAGGCCTGAGTGCGCTGCTGCATTCCTCGCCGATGCTGTTTGAGGTGCTGCGCTATCTGGGCGTGGCCTATCTGGCCTGGCTGGGCCTGAAGGCATGGCGTGACAGTTGCCGGCCGGCACCACCGGTGACGGTCGATGCCGCGCTGCCGGTTGCGGCGTCGCTGGGCGCGTGGAAGGTGTTCCGTGGTGGCCTTCTGGTGGGCCTGAGCAATCCCAAGCTGCTGCTGTTCGCTGCGGCGTTCCTGCCGCAGTTCGTCGACCCGTCGCGTGGCCAGGCGCTGCAGTACAGCGTGCTGGTTGCCACCTTCGCCGGCTGCGAACTGTTCTGGTACGTGATGTATGCCGCCGGTGGCCATGGCCTGCGCCGATGGTTGGCCAAACCCTTCGCGCGGCGCTGGTTCGAGCGGCTGGTGGGCAGCGTTTTCCTGGCCTTTGCAGTGGCCCTGCTGCGTTTCCGCCCGCGCTGATTCACGCCGCGCACGCGGCCTGTTCACGACTGCCGCATCGGCTACGGCCTAGCCTGATCATCCAGTACGCAGTCCCCACGGGGAAAGGTTTGACATGATCAAGTGGGCCATCATCTTCGCCATCATCGGCGTCATTGCGGGCGTGCTCGGCTTCGGCGGCATTGCCGGCGCCGCGGTCGGCATCGCCAAGTTCCTGTTCTGGGCCGGCATCATCATCGCCGTGGTGCTGTTCCTGCTCGGCATGACCGTAGCGAAGAAGGTCAGCTAGCGTTGATCGCGCAGCAGCGTACTCAGTGTGCGCTGCTGCGCGAGAACAGATTGATCACCAGTACGCCAGCACAGATCAGGCCGATGCCGATCAACGCCGGTGCATCCAGGCGCTGCTTGAACACCACCAGCCCGATCAGCGAGATCAGCACGATGCCGACGCCGGACCAGATCGCGTAGGCGATGCCGGTCGGGATCGACTTCATGGTCATCGACAGCAGGTAGAAGCACAGTCCATAGCCGACCAGCGCGCCCAGTGTCGGCGCCAGCCGGCTCATGCCGTCGGATGCCTTCAGCAGCGACGTGGCAATTACTTCCAGCACGATGGCAGCGGCAAGGTAGAGATAGGGATTCATTGAGCGCTCCTGCTCACTGCGGGTCGCATAGTTTCAGGGCCTGTTCGGCCATCGCCAATGCGTTGGCGCGTTCTTCCTCGTCCAGCGGACGCCCATAGGCCGTGGCCCAGTAGCCATCGGCAGCGCAGCGCGCCGCATACAGTCGGGGATCGTTGGCTTCGCCGGCGAACTCGGCCAGCATCGCACGCTTCCAGGTGCGCCAATGCGCGAGCAGGGCTGGTTCCATCAGGTTGCCCAGGGTCAGGCCGATGTCGTTGTCCTGTTCCTGCTGCAGCAGATGCTCGAAATTGGCCTGCACATAGGCGCGGCTGAAACGGCCATGCCCTTCGGGGTTTTCCTGCAGCAGGGCACGCACCCGCGCTTCGAATTCGCCGATGAGCGCTCCGATGGCTTCATCCACCAGTGCCTGCTTGCTGCTGAAATGATGGAACAGCGCACCCTTGCTGACACCGGCGGCCTGTGCGACGTCCTGCACGGTCAGCGCGGCCAGGCCATTACGGCCGATCACTTCAATGGTGGCCTGCAGCAGTGACTGGCGCACGCTGTCGGGCGCCTTGCGGCGCGAACGGGAGGGGGATGCGGACATGGCGGGAAGAAACCGACTGGACGGTACGATTGTAACGCAGGCCCGTGGTGTCACCGCGCTGCCGGCCAGGGCCGGCAGCGGAACCGTCATGCGTCGATGCGGGCGAAACGCGGCTGCGGTCCGTGTTCGCCCGGTACCTGTTCGACGAACATGGCATACGGGCGCACCCACAGGCCGCCTTCGCCATAGAGCGCGCGATACAGCACCAGTGGCTCCAGCGTCTCGCTGCTGCGGACGATATCGAGCACGTCGTACTCGCCGCCCTTGAAGTGGCGGTAGCGACCCGGGGCCAGGGTGGGTAGCGGGCTCAGCTCAGCCATGGGGTGCGCGCCTCACTTGCGTGCCGGGCTGGCCGGCTTCGCGCAGTAGGCATCGATGGCCTCGGCGGTATTGGCCAGGCCCTGTGCCCGTGCCAGTTCCCACGGGCGTTCGCAACGCTGGCTGCGCTCGCACCACTGGTAGCCGGCCGAACCAATGCATCCGTGGGCATCGCGATCGCCGCCCACCTTCGGTATCGCAGACGAGGTGGTCGCCGCATCGGCACGTGCGGCGGCGTCGTGCTGGTTGGCGCACGCGGTCAGCACCAGCAGGGCTGGAATCAGAAGAAGCGCTTTCATCGGGCGGGCTCCGTGCCTAAAGCGACAGTGTCTGTCGCAAATAGCCCTCCAGCAAGCGCTCAGTGCATGGCGGCGCGGATCAGCTCTTCAATCAGCACCAGATAGCTGGCGACGAAATAGAACTTCAGCAGCGTCCAGCGCTGCTGCGAGAAGAAGGTGCGCATGTGGAAGGGGCCCCTGTTGGTGACGGTAGTGTGAAGCTCCGTCAACTCCGTGACAAGGGTCACGGAACGCCTTCACTAAACAGCCTCAGGGATGTGAGGGTTGGGAAGCGCCCGACCGAATCCTGAGGCATTTTCGTACAAATCTGATGGGCCATCTCCGACGCGATCGATAGCCTGAGGGTGTACTGGCACGTGGCCCTGCCGCCTGTCACCGCCTCTTTCCTTCCGCAGGAGCTTCTCATGGTCTTTACTGTCCAATGCACTGCCCGGCACTGGTCCGTGTTGCATCCGAAGGCGGGTGACGCCACCCGTTACGCCCGCGGTGCCGATGCCTTCGACGCGGCCGCTGCGCTGGCCCTCGAGCACCATCGTCGCACCGGCCAGCGCAGCACGGTCCGGGTCGAGGCGCTCGGCAGCACCGTGGATGCGCTCCATATCGGGAGTGACGCCACCGGCCGAGGCGCAGTCAGCCACGGTTGAGTTGTTTGAATGGGGAAAAAACCGCCGTGGGGCGCCCCCTGTGCGCCGCGCCACGAATCCCGGATGCTTGCGCCATCGTATTCATCCGGAGATTCCGATGGGCAAGGCACTCACCTGGCGAACCCTGGCCTGCACGCTGCTGCCGATGCTGGCGGCCGCGGGCGGCGCGCAGGCGCAGAGCTATGGCTACGGTTATGACGACGATCGCTATGGCGGTCGTGATGGCGGCGGCATCGTCCGCTGCGAATCGATCAAGAACCGCAGCAATGAATGCCGCCTGGAAGGCCGTGCCCGGATGATCCGCCAGTTGTCCGGTTCGCCGTGCGTGGAAGGCGAGACCTGGGGGCAATCGCGCTACGGTGTGTGGGTCACCCAGGGCTGCCGTGCCGAGTTCGTTGGCGAGTACCGCCGTGGCGGTGGCTGGGGTGGTGGCCATGGCAACGGCTGGGGCAACGGTGGCAATGGCTGGGGCGGGGGTGAGGTGATCACCTGCCATTCCAACGGCCACCGCCAGGAGTACTGTGATGCCCGCATCCGTCGTGGTGTGCGCCTGGTGCGTCAGGATTCACGCAGCGCCTGCATCGAGGGCCAGACCTGGGGCTGGAACCGTCGTGGCATCTGGGTCAGCGACGGCTGCCGGGCGCAGTTCCAGGTGAATTGAGCTCGCCCATCGAAAATCAGAATAATCTGATACAGCTCACATTTTGAACGTCGTATCTTCTGTGATTAGGGCACCCCTGCGTGCCCCTGATCCGTCGCGATGAAGTCTGCCGTAACCGGCACGCCCGTCCCGCCACCGTCGATACGCTGCCTCAAGGAGTGAGCTGCATGTTGATCCGCCTGCAATGCGAGCAACGCCAATGGCGCGTGCTGCACCCGGACCGGCCGGAACCGATCGAGTTCCGCGATGGTGCCCGGGCCTACGATTTCGCTGAAACCCTTGCACGCCTCCACTTCGTCGACACCGGGCAGCGCGCTGCGGTGCGGGTGGAGGCCAGCGGTGCGTTCGTGGAAGCGGTCAGCTACGGCTGAGGGTTGGGGTTTCCGGCCAGATCATCGTTCCGGAGCCCGCCATCCACGCACGGCGTGGATCTACTTTGCATCTGTCTCCACGCATGGCGTGGATCGACCCCTGTTCCGCAGTAGATCCACGCCATGCGTGGATCTACTGGTGGTGACCGGCCTCAGCCCGCCGCGCTGAGCGGCGGGGTGCCTGCAGCCAGCTGCGGCCAGCGCTTGAGTACCGCCGCGCGGATGCCCGCCGCATCGATACCGGCTTCGGCCAGCAGGTCCTCACGGCTTGCGTGGTGCTGGTAACTGTCTGGCAGGCCCAGATGCAGGATCGGGCGCAGTACGCCTTCGGCGTTGAGCAGCTCGCCGACGCCGGAACCGGCGCCACCGGCCACCACGTTGTCTTCGATCGTCACCAGGCCCTCGTGCTGGGCGGCCACGGCCAGCACCAGCTCGCCGTCCAGCGGCTTGATGAAGCGCATGTTGACCACGCTCAGGCCCAGCTCGCGCCCGACCTGTTCGGCGGCCGCCACGGTGCTGCCAAAGGCCAGCAGTGCCACGCGGCTGCCCTGCAGGCGCAGCTCACCCTTGCCGATCGGCAGGGTCGACAGGTCGGTGCCGGCGGCGACGCCGGTGCCGGTGCCGCGCGGATAGCGCACGGCAGCCGGGCCCGGATGCTGCAGGCCAGTGCTGAGCATCTGCCGGCACTCGGCTTCGTTGGACGGTGCCATCACCACCATGTTCGGCACGCAGCGCAGGAAACTCAGGTCGAGGTTGCCGGCATGGGTGGCGCCGTCCGGGCCGACCACGCCGGCGCGGTCGATCGCGAACAGCACGTCCAGGTCCTGGATGGCCACGTCATGCACCAGCTGGTCGTACGCACGCTGCAGGAAGGTCGAGTAGATCGCCACCACCGGCTTGCCGCCCTGGGTGGCCATGCCGGCGGCGAGAGTGACCGCGTGCTGTTCGGCAATTGCCACGTCGAAATAGCGCTGCGGGTATTCCTTGCTGAAGCGCACCAGGCCGGAGCCTTCGCGCATCGCCGGGGTGATGCCGTACAGGCGTGGCTCGGCAGCGGCGGCATCGCACAGCCAGTCGCTGAACACATCGGTGTAGGTCGGCTTCTTGGCACCGGCCTTGGCCACCAGGCCCTTGTCCGGATCGAACGGGCCGACGGCGTGGTAACCGATCTGGTCGCCTTCGGCCGGCTCGTAGCCCTTGCCCTTGGTGGTCATCACGTGCAGCAGCTTCGGGCCCTTGGAGGCGCGCAGCGTCTTCAGCGTGGACAGCAGGGCGGGCATGTCGTGGCCGTCGATCGGGCCGGTGTAGTGGAAGCCCATTTCCTCGAACATCGTGGACGGCACGAACATGCCCTTCCAGTGTTCTTCCCAGCGCTTCACGAAGCGCGCCGGATTGTTCTTCTTGTCGCCGAGGATCTTCTTGCCGCCTTCGCGCAGCGCATTGAGCGTGCGGCTGCCGGTGGCACGGCCGAGCATCTTGGTCAGGCCGCCGACCGCCTCGGAGATCGACATGTTGTTGTCGTTGAGGATCACCAGCAGGTTCGGCTCGGGCTCCATGCCACCGGCGTGCATCAGCGCTTCGAACGCCATGCCGGCGGTCATTGCGCCATCACCGATCACTGCAACGACCTGGCGGTTGTCGCCTTCGGACTGGCGGGCGATGGCCATGCCGAGTGCGGCCGAGATCGAGGTCGAGGAGTGGCCGACGCCGAAGGTGTCGTACTCGCTCTCTTCGCGCTTCGGGAACGGCGCGACGCCGTCCTTCTGCTTGACGGTGTGGATCTCGTCGCGGCGACCGGTCAGGATCTTGTGCGGGTAGGTCTGGTGACCGACGTCCCAGACCAGCTGGTCCTGCGGGGTCTGGTACAGGTAGTGCAGGGCCACGGTGAGTTCGATCACGCCCAGGCCGGCGGCGAAGTGGCCGCCGCTCTTGCCCACCGACTCGATGAGGTAGGCGCGCAGTTCGTCGGCGACCGCCCTCAATTCGGATTCGTCGAACGTGCGCAGGTCATCCGGTGTCTGGATGCGCGCGAGGCGGGGATAGCGGGCAGAGTCGATCATCATGTTCGCACTTGTTCTGAACGCCCATTTTCGCCCTCAAACGGGGGTGGGGCAAGCAAACGCCGCCGCCCGTGACAGGACGGTGAGGGTTGCATTTTCAGCGATTCAGGTGCTCAGTTTTGACCGCTTGGGCAATTGCGCCTTCAGGAAGGCCATCTGGTCGGCCAGGATGTTGCGGTTGGACAGGATCAGATGCTCGATCCAGCTGGGCCGGTAAGGCACCGCCAGCAACGGCATTCCGGCCTGCTGGGGGGTGCGGTCGCTCTTGCGCGAGTTGCAGTGGAAGCAGGCGGTGACCACGTTTTCCCAGCAGTCCAGGCCACCCTTGGACAGCGGCATGACGTGGTCGCGGGTGAGCGTGGGGCGGTTGAACTGCTGGCCGCAGTACATGCACAGGTGCGCGTCGCGGGCGAACAGGGCCGGGTTGGTCAGGTTCGGCGTGGGGTCGATCGCGCGGGAGCGGGCGTGGCCGCGGGCGGCGATGATCGGGTGCAGGTCCATGCCGCTCTGCAGGCCGCTGAAGCGGTTGGTGCCGCCGTGGATGTGCAGGCAGGGATCGCCGAGTGTCCAGGCGACGGCTTCGCGGGCGTAGAGGCACGCCGCATCCTGCCAGGTGATCCAGTCCAGTACGCGTCCGTGGGCATCGAGCGAGAGCAGCCGGACCGAACCGGGGCGATGCAGCGTCGTGGCGTTGGGCGATGCTTCGGCGCCCGGAGCAGAAATCGGGGCTCCGGCTTCGATCAGACCCAAGCGTGTAGTGTCTGTCTCCATCGGGAGAACAGCTTATACCTGAATCATTGCGATTTGGGTATCGCCCCGAGGGCGATGCCCAAATCGCAAGATTCAGGTCCACGCATTCCTCCTATCCCCCGCACCTGTCGGTGCGCCCCCTTTAGCAACCCAGCCCGCCGTTGGCGCGCTGGGTTGCCCGCGCATTCTTCCTAATCCCCGCGCCTGTCGGCGCGCCCCCTTTAACAAAAGGGGGCTTTTCTCCAGATGGATTTCGGTGGTTTCCATCCACGCATGGCGTGGATCTACGGTGTCGACCAAGGTCGACACCTACCAGCAGCAGAAATCTGTCGAGGGCGGGGTGGGTCCGGTTGCGGGGGCGTGAGCCGCATGGATGCGGCGACCGAGCTTACATGGACGTACTTGCAGCGTCCCCCGCAATTGGACCCACCTCGCCACCCCGCAGGAAGCCAGCTCTTGCCGTTGATGTTGCTGTTGCGGGTGCCGGCCAGCGGCCGGCACTACCGCGGGTGCCGGGCGCAGCCCGGCTCAGGCGCCGAAGCGCTCGTCGTCCATCGCCATCAGCGGGGCGGCGCCGGCCTGGATCGCGGCGGCGTGGGCGAGGGTGCGCGGCAGTACGCGGGCGAAGTAGAACCGTGCGGTCTCGCGCTTGCCCTGAGCGAAAGCGGCGCCGTGCGCGCTGGCATCGGCGGCGGCCACGCTGCGGGCCCACCAGTAAGCCAGCACCACGTAACCCGAATAGAACAGGTAGTCGTAGCTGGCCGCGCCGAGTTCGTCCGGATTGGAAGCCGAACGCTGCAGCACATCCATGGTCAGCTTGCCCCATTCGGCGGCCTTGGCGCGCAGCGGGCCGATGAACTCGGCCAGCGCTTCGTTGCCCTCGTTGGCCTTGGCGAAGGCTTCGATCTCGGCCAGCATCAGCTTCAGGCCGGCGCCCTGGCTGGACGCGGTCTTGCGGCCGATCAGGTCCAGCGCCTGGATGCCGGTGGTGCCTTCATACAGCGTGGTGATGCGTGCATCGCGGGCCAGCTGCTCCATGCCGTGTTCGCGGATGTAGCCGTGGCCACCGAAGCACTGCAGGGCGTTGTAGGTGTTCTCGATGCCCCATTCGGTCTGGCAGGCCTTGGAGATCGGGGTCAGGAAGCTCACCAGGGTGTCGGCGCGCTCGCGCTCGGCGGCATCCTCGGCGTGGTGGGCGACGTCGATCAGGGTGGCGGCGTGCAGGGCCAGCAGGCGGCTGCCCTCGACCAGTGACTTCACCGTCAGCAGCATGCGGCGCACATCCGGATGGACCAGGATCGGGTCGGCCGGCTTGTCCGGGAACTTGGCGCCGCTCAGGGCGCGCGACTGCAGGCGCTCACGGCTGTACTTCAGTGCGTTCTGGTAGGCGCGCTCGGACAGGCCGATGCCCTGCAGGCCGACGCCCAGGCGCGCGGTGTTCATCATGGTGAACATGGCCTGCAGGCCCTTGTGCGGCTGGCCGACCAGGTAGCCCTGCGCACCATCGAAGTTCATCACGCAGGTGACCGACCCCTTGATGCCCATCTTGTGCTCGATCGAGCCGCAGCGCAGTGCGTTGCGCTCGCCGACGTTGCCTTCGCGGTCGACCTTGAACTTCGGGGTGACGAACAACGAGATGCCCTTGGCACCCGGAGGGGCGTCGGGCAGCTTGGCCAGCACCAGGTGCACGATGTTGCCGGTCAGGTCGTGCTCGCCGGCAGTGATGAAGATCTTGGTGCCGGTGATCGAGTAGCTGCCATCGGCATTCGGCTCGGCCTTGGTCTTGAGCAGGCCCAGGTCGGTGCCGCAGTGCGGCTCGGTCAGGCACATGGTGCCGGTCCAACGGCCCTCGATCAGCGGCTTCAGGAAGGCCTCGTGCTGCCAGGCCTCGCCGTGCTGCTTCAGCGCTTCGATGGCGCCGTGCGAGAGCAGCGGGAAGTTGCCCCAGGCCAGGTTGGCGGCGTTGATCATCTCGTTGAGCGGCACGCCCAGGGTGTGCGGCAGGCCCTGGCCGCCCAGCTCCGGCGAGGCGGTCAGGCCGGTCCAGCCGCCATCGACGAACTGGTCGTAGGCCTGCTTGAAGCCGGGCGGGGTGGTCACTTCACCGGTGGCCTGGTCGAGCACGCAGCCGATCTCGTCGCCGACGCTGTTGAGCGGGGCCAGCACGGTGGCGCTGAAGCGGCCGGCTTCTTCCAGCACGGCATCGACCACGTCGGCGGTGGCGTCGGTGAAGCCCAGGCGGGCGAACAGGGGTTCGACCTTGAGCACATCGTGCAGGGCGAAACGGAGGTCGGAAAGCGGGGCGGTGTAGCTGCTCATCGGTACGTCTCGATTTGATCAGGGACAGGGGGAGCGGCGCCGGGCGCCGCGGCGGAAAGCGGGAGTCAGCGCAGCACGCCCGGCAGGCCCGGGGCCTGGTTGAGGGTGCTGCGGCTGCTGATGTCGAAGCTGCGCTGCTTCTTTTCCTGCGGCGTGGCTGCCACCGTTCCCTTCAGGCCATAGGCCAGGGTGCGGTTGCTGGCCAGCGCATCGGCCACTACCAGGCGTGCGGCCGAGCTGGGCACCAGATTGACCTGGATGACGTCGGCCGAGGTGCCGCCGATGGAAATGCCCGGCTTGGCCTGCAGGGTGCCGGCGTCGCTGTCGCC
Organism: Stenotrophomonas sp. 71799_Sma; assembly: GCF_056482505.1. NCBI lineage: Bacteria > Pseudomonadati > Pseudomonadota > Gammaproteobacteria > Lysobacterales > Lysobacteraceae > Stenotrophomonas > Stenotrophomonas sp. 71799_Sma. Next base: position 3,332,769 of record NZ_CM151202.1, on the reverse strand, counting down.
GACGGTCAGCGCCAGCGCGACGTCATCGAAGGTCATGGGCATGGAGCTGTAGTTCTGCAGGCGCAGGGCTACGGTCCAGTTGCCGTCGGCGCGCACGGTCAGCTGCTGCAGGCTGGCCGCCGGTTCCGAAACACGCTTGACGATGCCGTTGTTGCAGGCAACAAGGGCGAGGGTGCACAGGACGATCAAGGCGATACGGAAGCGGTGGAGCATGGGCGCAGGTCCTCTGGAGGGGTGCGTTGGATAAGCATACTACGGCGTATGGTCGTTTGGATCGCCTGTGGCGACCCGTCGCAGAGGGTAGCGCGTGAAGATGGCGGCCGGGCGTGCGCGGCGCCGGATGGCACGCGCGTGGTGCGCCGGATGCGGCGCGGTTCAGTCGGCGGGCGTATCGCGAATCGGAGCCATCAGGCGCAGTGGGCCGAGGTCGTAGCCCATCGTCTCGGCTTTCTCTTTCAACTGTTCGAACCGGGCGCGATCCATTTCCGGCAGGCGCGAGAGGATCCACAGGTACTTACGGTCCGGTTCACCGACCAACGCCCACTGATAGTCCGGGTCCAGTGCCAGGACCCAGTAGTCCGCCCAGACCAGTGGCACCCAGCTCAGCCAGTCCGGCACGAAGCGCACCTGCAACTGGCCGGGATGGCCGGCAACCGGGCGTGCCACGCCTTCAGCAACCACGCGTTCTCCGTCGCCGTTGTGGCAGGCATTGGTGACACTGATGCGGCCATCGCGGCGCAGCCCGTAGTTGGCGGTGATCTCGCCGACGCACTGCTTCTGGAACGACACCGGAAGATGCGCGATCTCGTGCCACTGGCCTGCGTAGCGGTCGATGTCCAGCGTGTCGACTGCGCGCACCGGTTCGGCGGCGATCACCGGGGAGGCGGCCAGCAGCAGGCAGGCGAGCAGGGCGGGACGCAGAGGCATCGGCAGGCTCCAGGCAGGAGTCCTGAGCTTAGGCGAGCGGCCACGGGCGCGTGTAAAGGTTCCATGCGCCGGCACCATTGCCGTCGTCAGTTGCGGCTACTGCTCGAACGGGCGTTGACTGCGCTCGTCGCCGTCAAAGGTAAGTGTCCGCGTATGCAACGTGCCGCTGCCCATATCCCATTTGAAGGTGTCCAGCCCTCCGCCGCCAGTTCCCTTGGAATGCAGGCGTACTGCGCCGCGGGTCAGATTGTCGGTCAGCAGCAGTTGCGCGGAGCCGTCGGCGTCCACACGGAGTCCGGCCCGGTCCCGCCACCGGTCCTCGCCCTGTCCCTTCGGGGCGTCCAGAGCAAGAGCGACGCTGTTGTCCTCGAACGTGCTCAGGCCGCCTCGCTCGGCGCCGGAAGCGTCGAAAATCAGGATGCCGGCAGCGCGGCTTCGTCGCCCTTCTTCTACGCTGTCCTGGCCAATCTCCACCCGTACCACGCCGTGCTCGTCGAGTACCTGCAGCTGCCGCGTGCTCAAATGATCGACGTGTAATGGGGCATCGCGCTGCGAAAGCAGCCAGGCCGTGACTGCGGCCAAGCCAAGCAACAATACGGACAGCCCGGCAACCAGCCATTGCAGGCGACGCAGCGATTGCCGTAGTTGGGACAGGGAAGGGGTGTCATCCATGTCATCAGTGCTCCATGCAGTGAACCAAGGACGGTACTACAGAGACGGCAGGCACGATCGCGCAAAAAAAAAGACCTGCATTTCTGCAGGTCTCTGAAGATGGTGGCCGAAGACGGAATCGAACCGCCGACACGGGGATTTTCAATCCCCTGCTCTACCAACTGAGCTACTCGGCCAAATTGTGTGGCAACCGTGATCAAACCCGGTTTCCGGAAAAAAAAGACCCGCATCTCTGCAGGCCTTCGAAAGTGGTGGCCGAAGACGGAATCGAACCGCCGACACGGGGATTTTCAATCCCCTGCTCTACCAACTGAGCTACTCGGCCACATGTTTCATTGCAGCGAGGTCGCTGCCAAGGACGCGTATATTACGGAGGTCGGCTGCCTTCGGCAAGCGTTTTGCCAAGATTTCTTCACATTGCCGTCTGCGCGCTCGCAAGTGCTTGATCCTCCGTTCTGGGGCGGGGCGTGGCCAGTCGATCATCGTCTGCGGTGGAAATCAGCAGATCGCCGCGATCGCCAAAGCTGCAAGGGCAAGGGCTGCGCCGGACCTGCGCCGGTCCGGGCGATGGAACGCTGTTTTCGTGGCCGCCATCGGGGATGGCTGCGGCGTAGTGTCGGCACTCCCTTCCTGATGCTGGCAACAGCAGAGACCTGGCCATGTCCGATCCCTCGACCACCTCCCGCATCGTGCTTGCGTCGCGTCCGCAGGGGGCGCCAAGTGCAGCCAACTTCCGCCTGGAACAGGTTGCGTTGCCGTCATTGGCCGATGGCGAGGTGCTGCTGCGCAACCGCTACCTGTCGCTGGACCCGTACATGCGTGGACGCATGGACGAGGGCCCCTCGTATGCCGCGCCGGTGGCGGTGGGCGCGGTGATGGAAGGGCAGACCGTGGCCGAGGTGCTGCAGTCCAACGCCGAGGGCGTAGCCGCAGGTGAGCTGGTGCTGGCGCCGGGGGGCTGGCAGACCCACGCGGTGCTGCCGGCCAAGGCACTGGGGCGCCGCCTGGACCCGGCCGGACTGCCGCTGAGTACCGCGCTGGGCGTGTATGGCATGCCCGGCTTCACCGCCTATTCCAGCCTGCATGAAATCGCCCGTTTGAAGCCGGGCGAGACGCTGGTGGTGGCTGCCGCGACCGGGCCGGTGGGCGCGACCGTGGCCCAGCTGGCCAAGCTGCAGGGCGCGCGCGTGGTCGCCATCGCCGGCGGCGAAGCCAAGCGTGCCTATCTGCAGACGCTGGGCGTGGACGTGGCGCTGGATCATCGCGCCGCTGATTTCGCCGCGACGCTGCGCGCGGCAGTGCCCAGGGGTATCGACGTGTATTTCGAGAACGTGGGCGGACACGTGCTGGATGCAGTGCTGCCGCTGCTCAACGACTTCGCCCGCATTCCGGTGTGCGGCACCATCGCCACCTACAACGAGCGGGGCGTCGAGCAGCCCGGCCCGGACCGGTTGCCCGCACTGTTCAGCCAGATCCTGCGCCAGCGCCTGACCGTGCGCGGTTTCATCGTGCACGACTTCAACCACCTGTGGCCGGAGTTCGAACGCGAGATGCCGCAGTGGCTGCGCGACGGCCGCATCCAGTACCGCGAGGATGTGGTGGAAGGGTTGGAGAATGCGCCGGAGGCGTTCTTCGGGCTGTTGCAGGGGCGCAACTTCGGCAAGCTGGTGGTGAAGCTGGATTGAGGCCTTGGCGGTGTGCCGACCAAGGTCGGCGCCTACGGGAAGCTGAGTGTGTCGACCAAGGTCGGCACCCACCTCAGGCAGTCGAGGTCTTTTCCCGGCGCAGCAGTTCGCGCTTGCGCGCTACGCCCCAGGCATAGCCGGACAGGTCGCCATCGCGGCGCACCACGCGGTGGCAGGGCACGGCCACCGCCAACGGATTGCTTGCGCATGCGCGTGCGACGGCGCGGCTTGAGCGCGGCGCGCCGATACGCGCGGCGATATCCGCATACGAGGCAGTCTGCCCGCGCGGAATCTGCTGCAGTGCCTGCCACACCCGTTGCTGGAACGCGGTGCCACGGATATCCAGCGGCAACGTGGCGCCTCGCGAAGGATCCTCGACCAGGCCTACGACCTGTGCCACCAGTTGCTCGTAGCCCTGGTCGGCGCCGACCAGTTCGGCTTGGCGGAAGCGTTGCTGCAACGACTGCAGCAGTGTCTCCGGATCGTCGCCGAGCAGGATCGCGACCACGCCGGTCCCGCTGCTGGCCACCAGCACGCTGCCCAGTGAGCTTTCGGCAAGCGCGAAGTGGATGACTTCGCCGCGCCCCCCTGCGCGCCATTGCTTGGGCGTCATGCCCAGCAACTTCGGTGCGTTCTCGTAGAAGCGTCCACTGGAACCGAAGCCAGCATCGTGGAAGGCGTCGGTGATGCGTTCCTGTTGTTCCAGCCCGGTGCGCAGGCGGTCGGCGCGCAGCGCGGCGGCGTACTGCTTGGGGGTCAGCCCGGTGGACTGCTTGAACAGGCGATGCAGGCGCGTCGGGCTGCAGCCAGCGATATCGGCCAGTTCCTGCAGCGAGGGTTCGTCGAGGCTGGCCTGCAGGTGGCGGCAGACCCGTTCGATGCGGTCATCGAGGGCGGTGGTGGCGGTACTGTCCATGGCCGGATTCTGGCACGTGCCGGTGCTGCGGAAACTCCGTTTCCTGCACTCACCTGTGAGGCCCGGAAACGGAGTGTTGGCGGGCCGAACGCACGGCATCGTGGCGGCCACTTCACAACCGGTACCACGACCATGCGCCTGAACAACAAGATCGCTCTCATCACCGGTGCCAGCGCCGGTATCGGCCGCGCCAGCGCGCTGCGCTTCGCCGCCGAAGGAGCAAAGCTGGTGCTCAACGCACGGCGGCCGGAGCCGCTGCAGGCGCTGGCCGAGCAGATTCGCGCTGCCGGTGGCGAAGCCGTGGTGCATGCCGCCGACGTGGCCAACCCGGGCACGGCGCAGGCGCTGGTCGATCTGGCCCAGCAGTCATTCGGCGGCCTGGACATCGCGCTCAACAATGCCGGCATGCTCGGCCCGGGCGTGCCGGCGGCGGAGTTTCCGGTGGATGCCTGGCGCGAGGTGATGGCCACCAATCTCGACGCCGCCTTCCATGCGGCACGCGCGCAGCTGCCGGCACTGCTGGCGCGCGGCGGCGGCTCGCTGGTGTTCGTCGGTACCTTCGTCGGCCACACCGTGGGATTCCCGGGCATGGCGGCCTATGCGTCAAGCAAGGCCGGGCTGATCGGCCTGAGCCAGGTGATCGCTGCCGAATACGGTGCGCGCGGCGTGCGCAGCAACGTACTGCTGCCCGGTGGCACCGATACGGAGATGGGCCGGCAGGCCGCACCGACCGGCGATGCCCGCGACTTCGTGCGCTCGTTGCACGCACTCAAGCGCCTCGCCGAGCCGGAGGAGATCGCCAATGCGGCGCTGTTCCTGGCCAGCGATGAGAGCAGTTTCGTTACGGGTACCGCGATGCGCGTGGAGGGTGGGGTGTCGATCACCCGTACCTGAGCGCGGTCACGTGCGTGGTGAGTAGCGAATGCCGCTGCTGGCCATGAAGCCTTTCGGATCGAAACGGGCCCAGGCTTCGCCCCAGTTGAACCGGGCGCAGCCGCCGGCCAGTTTTCGCCCCAATGCCGTGGCCAAGGTGCGGCGCATGAACGCGACTTCGGCATCGATCGCTGCCTGGGTTGGCCAGCCGTCTTCCAGTGTTGCACCGGGTAGATCGACGCCCATCGTCACCATGTCGAGCTGTTGCCCGTGGAAGCACAGGCTGATGCCAGCGGGCGCACCGCCCAGGCTGAGCCGGTGCAGGCTGAGCCAGTGATAGCCGGTGCCGACATCACGCTCCCCACTTACCAAGGCGGTAAAGGCGATGCGCGCTTCATCCAGTGAGAGCGTGGGGCAGATCAAGGCCGGCAGATTGCCGAGCTGGATGCTGCCGTCGGTCGCATCGAGGCGCATCGGCACGGCGTGTGCTGCGTGCTGGACAGAAGAGGGCATGGCATACCGGTGGGCGTGGTGCGTCGGATTCTGGCTGCACGGGGGCCGCAGCGGCAAGCCAGTGCCTGCACATGACGTTGGCACAGGACTGACCTGTGGCTTACCCGGCAACCTCTAGCGTGATGGGCAACGTTGGCGTTCCGCCGGCGAGGGAGATTTCAATGAACGAGCGAGGCAAGGATCAGGACCCGAAGCAGGGCATCCAGGAAAGCCGCCAGGACAGGAAGCAGGACGACGTGGCCAAGCAGCGGCCGGGGCAGCGCGATCAACAGGTGCGCGATACGCACTCGCGCAGCCCGCAGCGCAAGGACGGCGGCGAGGAGCCGGCCTGAGCCGGGGGGGCTGAAAAGAAAAAACCCGCAGATCACGGAGATCTACGGGTTCTTCTGAATAGTGGTGGAGCCAAGGAGGATCGAACTCCTGACCTCGTCATTGCGAACGACGCGCTCTCCCAGCTGAGCTATGGCCCCACGGCAGGCTTTCAGTGTAGCGCCGCCTGCCGGGCTTGCCAAGCGCCGGACCGGAACGGCGGCAGGCGTGGATCTGCCGCCGTCCCCCAGCCGGTTCAGGCCAGCGCCTGGCGCAGCAGATCGCCCGCGCGCTGTATCGCCATGCCGGTGGAAGCGGCCACGCCCTGCAGGTGGATGCAGGCGTGGATCATCCCCGGCAGCCGCTCCAGCATGCAGTCGACACCCGCAGCCTGCAGGCGGTGCGCGTACTGCTCGGCCTCGTCGCGCAGCGGATCGTGCTCGCAGCTGAGTACGGAGGCAGGCGCCAGCCCCTGCAGGTCGGTTGCGTGGGCGGGCGAGGCCAGTGCCGGCGGTGGATCCAGATCCATCCCACTCAGATAGGCCTGCCAGCAGCGCTGCATCAGTTCGGCGCTGAGGTAATAGCCCGTGGCGTAGTCGCGGTAGGAACCGCTGCCCATGCCGGCATCCAGCGCCGGGTACAGCAGCAGTTGGTGGCACGGTTGCGGCAGGCCCCGTTCGCGCAGCAGCAGGCAGCAGGCGGCGGCGAGGTTGCCGCCGGCGCTGTCGCCACCGATTGCCAGCCGCCGTGGGTCCAGGCCGAGGCGCTCGGCGTTGTCCTGCAACCACCGCCAGGCGTCGGCGACGTCATGCAGTGGAACCGGGAACGGGTGCTCCGGCGCCAGCCGGTAACCCACGGCGACAATCACGCAACCGCTGGCATTGGCCAGCGCGCGGCAGGGGCCGTCATAGACCGCCAGCGAGCATTGGAACCAACCGCCGCCGTGGGCGAACAGCAGAGCCGGTACCGGTCCATCGGGAAGCCCTTCCGGCGTGTAGAAACGCAGCTCCAGCGCATGCCCGTCGCGCGCGATTACCGTGTGTTCGATCACATGCGCAACCGGCTGTGGTGCTCCCTGCAACTGTGGCAACGCGCTCTCGCTGATCGCCCGCAGTTCGCGCAGGTCTTCCGGCAGCGCATGGGCGGCGACGGCGTCGACGAACTGCTGCAGCGCCGGTTCAAGCAGCATGGCGTGCCTCCTGCAGGAACGGCAGCAGCTGTGCAAGGAACGCCTGCGGCGCTTCTTCCATGATGAAGTGGCCGCAGCCCGGCACGATGCTGCCGCGCACATCATCGGCATGCGGTTGCAGGGTCAGCATCGGCGCATCGCCGGTGGCGTGTTCGGCGCCGATCGCCAGCACCGGCATCGGCAAACGGTGCTGCGCACGCAGCTTGTTCTGGCGGATCGTTTCCGGAATCGCGCGGTACCAGGCGAAGCCCGCCCTCAGGGCGCCGGGGCGGCTGTAGGCGGCAATGTAGGTATCGGCGGCCACCGCATCACGGCGGTACGACCAGCGGTCGAACATGAATTCCAGGTAGGCGCGCTCGCGACCGGTGATGAGCGCCTCGGGCAGGTCGGCCACCTGGTTGAACATGAAGTGCCAGAGGAAGATGTTGTCGGCCGGTGCAGCAAAGATGCCCGGTTCCGGGGGCAGGCCGGGAATCACCGCTTCGGTGACGGCCAGCTGGCGCACCGCCTGCGGCTGGTCGCTGGCCAGTGCATAGGCGATCCACATGCCGATGTCATGGCCGACTACCTGGTAACGGTCATGGCCCAGCGCCTGCATGGTCCGGTGCAGTACGGCGGCGGCGCTGCCGGTGTCGTAGCCGTGGGTCGGGCGATCGGATTCGCCGATGCCCGGCGGATCCACGGCAATCGCTTCGAAGCCGGCTTCGGCCAGGGCGTGCAGCACGTGGCGCCAGGCGTACCAGGTCTGCGGCCAGCCGGGAATCAGCAGCACCGGTTCACCGTGGCCAGCGGACACGCAATGCACGCGCTGGCCATCGACGCGCAGGTAGTGGTGGCGCAGCGAAGCCTCGCCGGCAGCGCCAGCGGAAAGGGAAGTGGTCATTGGGAAGTGCTCCGTTGGGGTTCAGGCGATGCCGAGCATCTGCTGCATCTGTGCGGTGCTGATCGGTGCACCGGCGAAGTCGTCGAAGATCTTGTCGGTGACCGGAATGATGTGGTCGCGGATGAACGCGGCACCTTCGCGCGCGCCGGCTTCCTGGTCCTTCAGGCAGCACTCCCATTCCAGCGTCGCCCAGCCCGCGTAGTCGTACTGGGCCAGCTTGGAGAAGATCGACTTGAAGTCGACCTGGCCGTCGCCCAGCGAGCGGAAGCGGCCGGCGCGCTCGGTCCAGTCGGCATACCCGCCATAGATGCCCTGGCGGCCGCTCGGGCGGAACTCCGCATCCTTGACGTGGAACATGCGGATCAGCGGGTGGTAGATGTCCAGGTACTCCAGGTAGTCCAGCTGCTGCAGCACGAAGTGGCTGGGATCGAACAGGATGCGGCAGCGCTGGTGCTGGTCGACGCGTTCGAAGAAGCGCTCGAAGCTGGTGCCGTCATGCAGGTCTTCGCTGGGATGGATCTCGTAGCAGAGGTTGACGCCGTTGTCCTCGCAGGCATCGAGGATCGGCCGCCAGCGTCGTGCCAGTTCGTCGAACGCCGCGTCGATCAGGCCCGGCGGGCGCTGCGGGAACGGGAACAGATACGGCCAGGCGAACGAGCCGGAGAAGGTGCCCATGTCCTGCAGGCCCAGCCGTCGCGAGGCACGGGCGGCCAGGTGCAGCTGCTGCTGCGCCCATTCGCTGCGGGCCTTCGGGTTGCCGCGCAGTGCTTCGGGGGCGAAGCCATCGCAGAGCTCGTCGTAGGCCGGATGCACGGCCACCAGCTGGCCGAGGATGTGGGTGGTCAGTTCGCTGACCTGCAGGCCGTGCTCGGCCAGGGTGCCGCGGAGGTCGTCGCAGTAGTCCTGGCTGTCGGCAGCCGTGGCCAGGTCGAACAGGCGTGCATCCCACGCGGGAATCTGCAGCGCCTTGAAGCCGTGGCCGGCGGCCCACGCGGCAATGCCGGCGAGGCTGTTGAACGGGGCCTGGTCGCCGGCGAACTGCGCCAGGTGCAGGCTGGGGCCCTTGAGGGTCTGCATGTGTTGCTCCAATTGTTTGTTGATCAACAAAGAATAGGCGCGACCCTCGCGGTGGTCAACACCCGCGTTACACTGCGCGCCTCACTGGAGCAGGCAGGCAGATGGCAGGGCGACCGCGCGAATTCGACAGGGACCAGGCGTTGCGCAAGGCGATGCTGCTGTTCTGGCAGCACGGTTATGAGGGCACGTCGATGTCGGCACTGGTCGAGGCACTGGGCATCGCCTCTGCACGCATCTATGCCGCGTTCGGCAGCAAGGAGCAGTTGTTCCGCGAAGCCGTTGCGCTGTATGAGGAAGGCGAGGGCGGCTTCGCGCCGCGCGCGCTGGAGCAGGCCACGCTGCGCGAGGCGATCGGGTCCATGCTGCGTGACGCCGTGTTGACCTACACCCGGCGCGGGCGGCCACACGGTTGCCTGGTGGTGTCCTCGGCCAGCAGCGTGTCGCCCGATGGCGAGGGCGTACGGGACTGGCTGGCCAGCCATCGTCGCCAGCGTACGGCGGCGATCATTGCGCGGCTGCAGCAGGCGCAGGCCGAAGGGCAGCTGGCCGGCGATGTGGCGGTGCAGGCACTGGGCGATCACTTCGCCACGGTGCTGCACGGCATTTCGGTGCAGGCCCGTGACGGCATCAGCCGCGAGCGGCTGCTGGCGATGGTCGATGTGGCGTTGACCCCGCTGCCCTGAGTCAAGCCTTCGGGGCGTGCGGAATGCCCGGTGACTGTGCCGAAACCGCTTGTTTCGCCGGGTTTGGGTGCTGCGCAACGAAATCGTAACAATTTGGGGGATAATGGCGGCTTGCGCAGTTATCCTCCTTTTTGCCGCCCGGCTCGCGCAGGCCGCACGGACGCCTCCTCAGAGCATTTCATGCCCTCCCATTCCGATTCCCGCCGCCTGTCGGGTATGTCGTCTTCCTTTGTTTCCTTCCGCCGCCATCCGCTGGCCCTGGCCTGTGCCGGCCTGGCCCTGGTCGGCAGCTTCGGCGCCGCCGCACAGGACAGCGCGCCGACCCCGACCGGCCTGGACACGATCACCGTGACCGCCGAACACCGTGAGCAGAACCTGCAGGAAGTGCCGGTCTCGGTGGGCGTGGTGCAGGGCGAGCGCATGCGCGACTTCACCGCCGGCGGCGACGACACCCTGCTGGCGCTGTCCGGCCGCGTGCCGAGCCTGTATGCGGAAACCACCACCGGCCGCATCTTCCCGCGCTTCTACATCCGTGGCCTGGGCAACATCGACTTCTACCTCGGTGCCTCGCAGCCGGTGTCGATCATCCAGGACGACGTGGTGCTGGAACACGTGGTGCTGAAGTCCAACCCGGTCTATGACGTGGACCAGGTGGAAGTGCTGCGCGGCCCGCAGGGCTCGCTGTTCGGCCGCAACACCACCGCCGGCATCATCAAGTTCGACACCCTGAAGCCGACCCAGGACTACACCGGCCGTGTCAGCGCCAGCTACGCGTCCTACAACAGCGTGTCGATCGACGGCGGCTTCGGTGGCCCGATCAACGACATCGCCTCGTTCCGTGTGTCGGCCCTGTACCAGCACCGCGACGATTACGTCGACAACACCTACAAGGGCCCGAGCGCCGACGGCACGGTCAGCCCGAAGAAGAACGCCATGGGCGGCTTCGATGACCGCAACGTGCGCGCCCAGCTGCTGCTGACCCCGAGCGACCAGTTCTCGATCCTGGCCTCGGCCCACGCCCGTGATTACGAAGGCACCTCAACCCTGTTCCTGCGCGGTGCGCTGACCAAGGGCTCGAACAAGACCGACGTGCCGCGCGACAAGGTCGCCTACGACGAAGCCGGCAACAACCCGCAGGCGTACAAGACCTATGGCGGTTCGGTGAAGGCGCGTTATGACTTCGGCGCGATCGACTTCACTTCGATCACCGCCTACGAAACCACCTCCGGTTACAGCCGTGGCGACACCGACGGCGGTGCCGCGGTGAACTTCCCGGTCAACGGCGTGCCGAACGGCTACGGCCAGTCGATGGGCCGCATCCGTGACCTGGACCAGTGGACCCAGGAATTCCGCCTGGCCAGCCATGACGACAGCGCCCTGCAGTGGCAGGCCGGTGCGTTCTACTTCAACGGCAGCGACACCACCGACTTCTACCAGCGTGCATGGTTCCTGCAGGGCGCGGCCCGCAACCCGAACAACTGGGTGCGCCTGCGCAACAAGAACACCTCGTGGGCCGGGTTCGGCCAGATCAGCTACGCCTTCACCGACAAGTTCACCGTCACTGCCGGCCTGCGCCAGACCAAGGACGAGAAGCACACCCGCCTGCTGAAGACGGCTGACACTGCCGCTGGCGTGGTCACCTACAAGGGCCGCACCGACGTCAAGATGTCCGACACCACCCCGAGCTGGGATCTGAGCGCGATGTATCAGATCACGCCGGACGTGAGCGTCTACGCCAAGGTCGCACGCGGCTTCCGCGGCCCGACCATCCAGGGCCGTTCGGCGGTGTTCAATGCCGACTTCACCACCGCTGATTCCGAGACCATCCTGTCCTGGGAAGCGGGCGTGAAGAGCAGCCTGTGGGACAACCGCCTGCGCCTGAACGCCACCGCGTTCACCTACACCGTCAACGACATCCAGCTCAACGGCAACGATTCGGACGGCAACGGCGTGCTGTTCAACGCCGACAAGGCCAAGGCCTACGGTTTCGAAGCGGACATGGAGCTGCGTCCGATCCCGAACCTGACCCTGAGCGCCGGCCTGAGCCTGCTGCACAGCGAGATCAAGGACAAGCGCGTGTACGCGCAGGTCTGCGGCCTCAATGGCCAGGTGGTCTGCACCGTCGGCGACCCGACCATCAAGGTCGGTGCCAACACCTTCGCGCAGATCGACGGCAACCCGCTGCCGAACGCGCCGAAGTACAACGTCAACCTGGCGGCCCGCTACGACTTCCCGGTGAGCGACGCCGGCACCATGTTCGTCTCCACCGACTGGAACAAGCAGGGTTACACCAGCTTCGTGCTGTACGACAGCAAGGAGTTCAACTCCAAGGGTGACTTCGAGGGTGGCCTGAAGATCGGCTACTCGGGTAACTACGGTGCCTACGAAGTGGCGCTGTTCGCGCGCAACATCACCAACGAGAAGAACCTCAAGGGTGTGATCGAGAACTACATGGCCGCGGTCTACAACGAGCCGCGTACCGTCGGTGTCTCGCTGAACATGAACTGGTAAGCCCACCCCGTCGTGTAACGGAAACGGCGCTCATCGAGCGCCGTTTTTCGTTGCTGGTCAGGCATCATCCGTGCTCAAGGCGTGGCGCTGACGCCCTTGCCCAGCGCTGCATCGGACGGCGCACTGGGGCCCAGCACCTGCAGCTGCATCGCCTCCATCCGCTCCAGTACCTTGCGCTGCTTGCCGTTGAGGCCGCGCGAGGTGATTGCGATGTGCTTGCGTGCAGCGTCCAACGGCGCGGGTTGGTAGTGCACCCTGAAGCGGCGCAGGGCGCAGCCCGTCAGCTTGTCGACCGGTGCGCAGTCGTTCGCGTTGAAATCGATATCGCCGTCGGCGGCAACAATGAAGGGGCTGAGCAGGATCTGCCCTTCGTGGGCAGTGAAGGCCAGTGGCGCGTGGGCCTTGGCGATGACCGCCTGGATGCGTACGGCAGGGATGTCTTCAGGGACGATCCTGTCATCCCAGTAGCCTTCGGTCGGGCGCGAGGTTTCATAGTTCTGGGTGCCCCATGCCACGCAGTTGCCGGAAGCCACGTGCACCGAGATGCAGACCTGCTGGGAGTGCTGATCGGTCAGGACGCCCGGTGGTACCCAGACCTTCTTCCAGGAATAGAAACGGTAGTCGACGTCGGCAAGGCGGGTGGCGCCGATGTCCTTCGATACTTCGTCCATGGTCCCCAGCGGCTTCAGCTTGGCCACGCGGGTGTTCAGGCGGTAGTTCTCCGCACCGTTCAGCAGATAGGTGCCCGGCGGAATCAGATGCACCTCGAACACGTCCATCAACACCGTCCGCTGCGGGCCGGTTTCCAGTTCGTTGGTGTTGAACAGCTGCACATAGCCCTGGGAGGGAATGTCCTTGTGCTGGAAGGACACCCGCGTCGAGAACCCGGGCAGGTCGGTCGAGCGGTTGCCCAGATGAAAGCCGGGGACCGGAGAGCCGACGCCTGGCCCGCCGTTGTGCACGACATACGGGGCCGGCACCAGCACGGCAACCAGACCATCGCGGGTGGCACCGTCAATGATGTCCACCAGCTTGGCTGTGTTCTCCTTTTCCTGTGCATAGGAAAGCGGTGCGGCCTGCCCAGCGCATGCCAGGACCAACGGGGTTAGCAGCAGTGCGCAGGCGGTCGCGATCTTGCGGGTCTGCATCGACGTCTCCTTGTCAGTACCGGCAAACCCTAGCACGGCCCCTGCAGGCCTGAGGTGCACGGCGCCGGCGTGGTCCGGCGCCTTGTGCCATCAACGTGCCGGCAACAGTGCCTGCAGTCGCGATTCCAGTTCCTGCTGGCGCCAGCCGGCCAGTGCTGCCGGCCATTGGCGGCGTTCCAGATAGCTTTCCAGATGCTTGCGGGAGGCCAGCACGCCATCCGGCAGGCCCAGCTCGCGGCTGCGCTCGGCCACCGCGTCTTGAAGCTTCTTCACCGCCTGCTTGTTGCTGTCGTTGGCGGGTAGCGCCAGCGGTGCCCCGGCCTCATCGGCCAGCGGTGTGGACAGCGCCTGCCAGACCGCGCCGGCCAGCTTGCGCGGTGCCTTCGGGAACTGCTCGAACAGCTTGCCCAGCGCAGCCTCGTCGGCCGGTGGCGTGCGCGCCAGGGTGGCGGCCAGTTCGTTGTCCAGGATCCAGCTTCGCGGGCGGTCGCTGTTGCGTGCCTGCACATCACGCCAGCGCAGCAGGCGCAGCAGGCGGTGCTGTGCGGCCGCGTCGAGGAACTGCGCCGAGCGCATCGCCAGATGCGGCCAGCGGTCTTCGTCATTGGCGACGCTGGCCAGCAGGCGCTCGCCATCGTCGTGCAGCCACTGCTGGCGGCCGAGTGCCTGCAGCTTGGCATCAATGGCGTCATGCAGTGCGAACAGGTGCTCGACATCGTCGGCGGCATACTGCAGCTGCGACTCCGAAAGCGGGCGGCGCATCCAGTCCGAACGGGTTTCGCCCTTGGCCAGGGCGACGCCGGTGATTTCCGCCACCAGCTTCTGGTAACCCATGCCGCCACCGATGCCGGCCAGCGCAGCACCGATCTGGGTGTCGAACAGTGGTCGCGGCAGCACGCCGCACGCCCACTTGAAGGCGACCAGGTCTTCGCTGGCGCTGTGCATCACCTTGGTGATGGATTCATCGGCCAGCCACGGCGCCAGCGCCTCGGTCATGCCGGGAATCAGCGGGTCGATCAGCAGGATGTCCTGCCCGACCGCCATCTGCACCAGGGCCAGCTGCGGCCAGAAGGTGCGCTCACGGATGAATTCGGTATCCAGGCCGATGCGGGTCGGGCGCTGCTGGAAGTACGCATCCAGCTCGGCGGGGGTGGTGATCCAGGTTGCCACGGGTCAGGGCCTACTACTCGGGTTTGCTCAGGCAGGGGAGAATAGCCTAACGTCGGTGCGCGTCCGTGCCGAAGGAGGCTCTGCTTGCGTTTTTCGTTGTCGCCCGTGCTGTGCACCGCCCTGGCCTTGGCCCTGGCCGGCTGCACGCCGTCGCCCCCCACGGCAACGGACCGGAGTGCCGGGGAACAGGCGCGCCCGTCCGCGGACGCAGACAGCGACGAGCGCCCGCAGGCCGGGCAGGGCAGCGTGACCATCGCCGGTGAGGATGCCGCCGAGGATGTACAGCAGTGGACGCCGCCGCGGGTGGACCGCCAGGGCCGCAGCCTGGCCCAGTTGCGCCGCGCCGCCGAGCAGGCGTTCGCCGAAGGACGGCTCTATGAGGATGCCGATGCCGCCATCCCGCTGTGGCTGGCGGTACAGGAAGAGGATCCGGATGACCGCCAGGCCCGCCAAGGCCTGCAGCGCGCCCGCCAGCGCCTGCAGCAGCAGGCGGATGCGTTGCTGGTGCGGCCGCTGAAGCAGCGCGAGGCGCTGGCCGAGGCCAGCCGCCAGGCGCTGGTGCTGCTGACGCTGGCGCCGAAGGACGAGAAGGTGCGTGCGCTGCAGGGACGGGTGGAGCTTGCCCAGCGTGTGGTGGCTTACAACCGCGCCGGCGAAGAGGACCTGCGCTCGGACCGGATCGGCGAGGACGGGGACGGGGCCATCGGCAACTTCCGTGAGGCACTGGCACTGGATGAGGACAACAGCCGCGCACGGCAGGGACTGGCCGCGGCCGAAAGTGGACTGATCCGCCGCGCCGAAGACGCGGCACGCACGCGTGATTTCGCCAGCGCCGGCACCTGGCTGGCCGAAGCGAGCAAGGTGCGCGACTCGTCGCCCACCATCGCCGACGCGTTCGAGCGCATCGAGCAGATCCGTGCGGCGGCATTGCTGCAGCTGCGCGATGACGGCCTGCGCGACCTGTCCACGCCGCAGGGCCTGAAGCCGGCGCGCGAGAAACTGGCCGAGGCCCTGCGCATCGCCCTGCCGGGAGACGCGGTGGTGGCCCAGCTGCGTGAGCGTATCGACCTGGCCACCCACTACGGCAGCTTCCGCCCGGGCCAGGTGTTCAGCGACGCCATGCGCGATGGCGGACGCGGGCCGCAGATGGTGGTGGTGCCGCATGGCGGTTTCCAGATGGGCGCCGGCGATGCCGAGCCGGGCTCGAGCGATGCCGAGCGACCATCGCACTATGTGCGCTTTGATCGAGGCTTTGCGATGGCGATCACCGAGGTCACGGTCAGCGATTTCCAGCGCTACGTGAAGGCGACCAATGCGCGCCCACGGGCGACGCGGCGCGGCCATTCGGTGGTCTATGACGAACGCAGCGGCAACTTCATCCGCCGCAGCGGCGTGGACTGGCGCTCGGATTACGACGGTGGCCGCGCGATGGCCAATTCGCCGGTGATGCACGTCAGCATCCGCGATGCCGAAAACTATGCGGCATGGTTGTCCGAGCAGACCGGGCGCAGCTACCGGTTGCCCAGTGAAGCAGAGTTCGAGTACGCGCTGCGCGGTGGCAGCAGTGGTCGCTACCCCTGGGGCGATGCCGGCACGCCGCCGCCGGGCAGCGGCAATTTCACCGGCAGCAAGGACGTGTCGCCGTCCGGGCGGCATTGGCACAACGCCTTCATCGGCTATGGCGATGGCTGGTGGGGGCCGGCACCGGTAGGGAGTTTCCAGGCCAATGCCTTCGGCCTGCACGACATGGGCGGCAATCTCAGCGAATGGGTGGCCGATTGCTGGCATGCCAGCTACCGGCGCGCGCCCTCCGATGGCGCCGCCTGGTTCAACCCGGGCTGCCGCGCACGGGTGATCCGGGGCGGCAACTGGGCCAATGCGCCGGAGCAGACCCGTGCCGCCTGGCGGCAATCCCAGGACTCGGATACCACCAACGCGCGCATCGGCTTCCGCCTGGTACGCGGCATCTGATCGGCGGCCGGCTTCACCCGTTGCTGGCATCGGCGCACTAAGATTGCGCCGTGCCCGCCGGCCGGCGGGGCCCGCTGGAAGCCGACCCGATGCGCAATGATCCCTTCTCCCGCTCGCCGCAAGGCCCACAACGGCGCGGCCTGTTCGGCAACATCCGCTGGTGGGTGCTATTGCTGGCCGCTGGCTATGCGGTCTTCTACTGGTTTTCCAACCGCACGGTGGATCCGTATACCGGCGAGAAGGTGATGATCGACAGCAGCCTGGATGCGCGGCAGGAGACCGCTTTGGGGCTGCAGGCCTACCAGCAGATCCTGTCGCAGGAACGGCCGATGGATCCCAATGCGCCGATCGCGCGCGATGTGCGTGACATCGCCCAGCGGCTGATTGCCAAGGTCGATGTGGTGGAGACCGCGCTGGCCCAGGAGCACGGCGTGCAGCCGGCGCATTTCGCGCGGGATTTCCAGTGGGAAGTGAATGTGATCCCATCCGAGCAGGCCAATGCGTTCTGCCTGCCGGGCGGCAAGATGGCGGTCTACACCGGGCTGGTGCCGGTGGCGCGCACCCGTGATGCGATGGCGGTGGTGATGGGCCATGAGATTGCCCATGCGCTGCTGCGCCACGGTGCACAGCGGATGGCCCAGCAGAAGCTGACCCAGATCGGGCAGGTGGCCGGCGCCGCCAGCGGCATGGATGCGCAGCAGCAACAGATGATGATGTCGGCGATGGGTTATGGGTATCTGCTGCCGTATGCGCGCAGCCACGAGACGCAGGCCGATGAAGTGGGGCTGATGCTGGCCGCAGCGGCGTGCTTCGATCCACGCGAGGCGGTGCCGCTGTGGCAGCGCATGGGCCAGGCCAGCGGTGGCCAGTCACCACCGGAATTCTCCTCGACCCATCCCAACCCGGGTACCCGCATCCAGAACCTGCAGGCGTTGATGCCGAAGGCGCTCGAGTACCGGCAGAAGTTCTGCGAGCAGGCAAAGTAGAGGGTTGTTCGGCAGGGCTGCGCCCTGCACCTGCCGAAGCAACAGCAACAGCGTGCATTCCGTGGGATGGCGGGGTGGGTCCGGTTGCGGGGGCCGCTGCAAGTACGTCCATGTAAGCTCGGTCGCCGCATCCATGCGGCTCACGCCCCCGCAACCGGACCCACCCCGCCTTCGACAGATTCTCGCAATCTGTTCGCTCTTCTGTAGAGCCGAGCCATGCTCGGCTCAAATCGTTCCGATATCGAAATATTCGATTCCGATGGAGATTCATCCACGCATGCGTGGATCTACCGTGTCGACCAAGGTCG
The DNA here is from genome assembly GCF_056482505.1 of Stenotrophomonas sp. 71799_Sma. Lineage (NCBI taxonomy): Bacteria > Pseudomonadati > Pseudomonadota > Gammaproteobacteria > Lysobacterales > Lysobacteraceae > Stenotrophomonas > Stenotrophomonas sp. 71799_Sma. Next base: position 3,314,948 of record NZ_CM151202.1, on the reverse strand, counting down.
ACAACTACCAACAGCCTCCGGAATCTGTCAGAGGCGGGGCGGTGTGGTTGTGCAGGTCCGTTGGCGCCATGGATGGCGCCATCGAGCCCCCATGGATGGGTTTACGGCGTGTCCTGCACAGCCACACCGCCCCGCCATCCCACGGAATACCAGCTTTGGCTGTTGCTTCGGCTGTTGCTGTTGCTTGAACGCTTCTACAGGTGCAGGGCGCAGCCCTGCCGAACACCCCTTTACTTGACCTGCACCTCGATCACGCCGTCGCCAACGCGGGCCTGCAGGGCGTCACCCGGCTGCACCTGGTCGACGTGCCGCACCAGGGCACCATCGTCACTGCGGGTCAGGATGCTGTAGCCACGCGCCACGGTCGCCAGCGGGCTGACGGCTTCCAGCGAACGCGCCAGCCCGCGCAGGCGCAGTGCATCGCGTTCCAGCAGACGCTGCATCGCAATCTGTGGGCGCCCGCGCAGGGCAGCCAGGCGGCGCTGCATCGCGTCGAGCTGGCGCTGCGGATGATGCCCGCGCAGCACTGCCGCCGCATGGCGCAGGCGCGCGGCACGGCGTTCCTGTTGCTGGTTGAAGGCGGCATGCAGGCGCCGACCCAGATCGAGCTGGCGGCGGCGCAGCAGGTCCAGCCGCGCCTGCGGGCTCTGTGCGTTCAGGCGCAGCAGGGCGCGATCGGCGCGTTGCATCGCCTGCTGCATCGCATGCCGTTGCAGCTGCACCATGCGCGCCGCCGTGCGGCGCAGGCGCAGGGCCAGTTCGCGCTGGTCGGGTACCAGCAGTTCGGCCGCCACCGACGGCGTCGGTGCGCGCAGGTCGGCGGCAAAATCGCTGAGGCTGAAGTCGGTTTCGTGGCCCACCGCCGACACCACCGGGGTGCGGCTGGCGGCGATCGCTCGGGCCAGGGCTTCATCGTTGAAGGCCCACAGGTCTTCCAGCGAGCCGCCGCCGCGGGTCAGCAGGATCACGTCGTAGCGGCCACTGGCGTCGGCGGCCTGCAGCAGGCGGGTGATCTGCGCGGCGGCACTGCTGCCCTGGACCAGGGTCGGCAGCAGGTCCACTTCCAGCAGCGGGAAGCGGCGGCCGAGCACGCTCAGCACGTCGCGTACGGCGGCACCGGTGGGCGAGGTGATCACTGCCAGGCGCTGCACGTGCGCCGGCAGCGGCCGCTTGCGTGCGGGGTCGAACAGGCCCTCGGCCTCCAGGCGTGCCTTCAACTCCTCGAAGGCGCGGCGCAGTGCGCCTTCGCCGGCTTCTTCCATGTGGTCCAGCACCATCTGGTACTCGCCACGGGCGTCGTACAGCGTCACCTTGCCGCGCACCAGCACGCGCATGCCTTCGCGCGGCACGAACTTCAGGTACTGCGCCTTCATCCGGAACATCGCCGCGCGCAGCTGCGCACGTGCGTCCTTCAGGGTGAAATACAGGTGCCCGGAGGCAGGGCGCGCCACGCTGCCCAGTTCGGCCTCGACCCAGATCGCCGGGAAGCTGCCTTCCAGCAGGTCGCGGGCCAGGGTGTTGAGCTGGCTGGGGGTGAGGATGTCGTTGTTGCGTGGCTGCATGGGAACGGCGTGCTGCGGGCGGAACGGGGGCTCAGGATCGCACGTCAGCGCACCGTGTGCTGGCCCAGCGCCCACTGCACGTGTTCACGCACCAGCGGCGAGGGATCATCGATGCGGGTATGCAATGCGGCGAGCGCTTCGGCAGAGGACGGTGCGTTGCCCAGTGCCACGGCGATGTTGCGCAGCCAGCGTTCATGGCCACTGCGCCGGATCGGGCTGCCTTCGGTACGGCGCAGGAACTCGGCTTCATCCCAGGCGAACAGCTGGTCCAGCCGCGCGGTATCGAGGTTGTTGCGCGCGCGGAAATCGGCTTCGTCGGTACGCTTGGCGAACTTGTTCCAGGGGCAGACCAGCTGGCAGTCATCACAGCCGTAGATGCGGTTGCCGATCAACGGCCGCATCTCTTCGGGAATGGCGCCGTCGTGCTCGATGGTCAGGTAGGAGATACAGCGCCGCGCGTCCAGCCGCTGCGGGCCGGTGATGGCCTGGGTCGGGCAGACATCGATGCAGCGCGTGCAGGTACCGCAGTGTGCTGTGGCCGGTGCATCGATCGGCAGCGGGATATCGATGTAGATTTCGCCGATGAAGAACCAGGAGCCGCCATGGCGGTCGATCAGGCAGGTGTGCTTGCCGATCCAGCCCAGGCCGGCATTGCGCGCCAGCGCGCGTTCCAGCACGGGGGCGGAATCGACGAATACGCGGTAGCCCAGCGGTGCCACTTCATCGTTGATCTGCGTGGCCAGCTTCTGCAGGCGGTTGCGCATCAGCTTGTGGTAGTCGCGACCCAAGGCGTAACGGGCCACGTAGGCGCGGCCCGGGTCGGCCAGGGTTGCCCAGGCTTCGGTGTCGTCCTTGTGGCTGTAGTCCATGCCTACCGAGATCACCCGCACGGTGCCGGGCAGCAGTTCGGCCGGGCGCGCGCGCAGGGTGCCGTGGCGCGCCATCCAGTCCATCGTGCCGTACAGGCCCTGGCCCAGCCAGTCGGCCAGGTGCGCTTCATCCTCGCCCAGCTCGATGCCGGCGATGCCACAGCGCTGGAAGCCATGCGCACGGGCGAGTTCGCGGATGCGCTGCACGGCCTGGGCCGGATCGACAGGGGCGGGGACGGGGGACATGTGCACCAGTATAAAATCCCCGCATGGCCAACCTTGCCGATCTGTTCGATTCCGCTGCCGCGCGTGCGCTTGATGCGCAGGCCTCGACGCTGGCCGCCGAGGGCGGTTGGGGCCTGATGGCACAGGCCGGCCAGGCCGCCTGGCAGTGCCTGCTGCAGCATTGGCCGCAGGCGCAGCGGATCGGCGTGGTGGTTGGTGCGGGCAACAACGGCGGCGACGGCCATGTGCTGGCCCGCCATGCGTTGCAGGCCGGACGTGAGGTGACGGTGATCGCCTTGCCGGGGAAGCCACCGTCAACCGCGCTGGCACAGCGTGCAGCATCGGAATTCACATCCGACGGCGGCACCCTCACCGATTTCGACGGCGCGCTTCCCGAGGCCGATATCTGGGTCGATGCACTGTTCGGGCTGGGCTTCGATCGCGTGCCGGAGGGCGTGGCGCGGACGCTGATTGCCGCGCTCAACGCGCAGGCGGCACCGGTTCTGGCGCTGGACGTCCCCAGTGGCGTGGATGCCGACCGCGGCGCCGTACCGGGCGAGGCGGTGAGGGCGGCGCTGACCGTGCAGTTCATCGTGCCGCATCGCGGGCTGTACACCGGCGATGCGCTGGACCATTGCGGGCGGAAGGCGCTGGCGCCGCTGCAGCTACCCGCGGCCGCATGGCAGGGCGTGTCACCCGCTGCGCAGCTCTGGACGCAGGTGCGCCTGCCAGCCCTGCTGCCGCCGCGCCGCACCAATACCCACAAGGGCGAATCCGGGCACGTGCTGTGCGTCGGCGGCAACCATGGCAGCGGCGGCGCCATCGCCATGGCGGCTGAAGCGGCGTTGCGCGCGGGTGCTGGATTGCTGAGCCTGGGCACCCGCCGCGACCACGTTGGCCCGTTGCTGGCTCGGCTGCCCGAGGCCATGACCCATGCACTGGAAGATGGTGACGCGCTGCCGGCACTGCTGGACAAGGCCAGGGTGGTGGCGATCGGCCCCGGTCTGGGCCAGGACGAATGGGCGCGCGCACTGTTTGCGCGGGTGCTGGCCAGCGCCAGGCCACTGGTGGTCGATGCCGATGCACTGAACCTGCTGGCGCAGGATCCGCGCGCGCTGCCCGACGCCATCCTTACGCCACACCCGGGCGAGGCCGCGCGCCTGCTGGGTTGCAGCACGTCTGACATCCAGGCCGATCGCTTCACCTGCGCACAGGCACTGGCCGAGCGCTTCCACGCCGTGGTGGTGCTGAAGGGCGCCGGCAGCATCGTCGCAGCGCCGGGGCAACGGCCACGACTGATCGCGGCTGGCAATCCAGGCATGGCCGTGGGTGGCATGGGAGACCTGCTGACAGGCATCATCGCCAGCCTGCGTGGGCAAGGCCTGGCCGCCTTCGATGCCGCCGCCGCTGGTGCGCTGTTGCATGCGCTTGCCGGCGACGTCGCTGCCGCCGACGGTGCGCGCGGCCTGCTTCCAACTGATCTGCTGTCGCCGCTGCGGCGACTGGCCAACCCGGAACTTTCCCGATGATCGATTTCTTCCTTGCCGACAGCGATGCCACTGAACTGCTCGGGCAGTGGCTGGCCGCCACCCGACCGCCGCAGGCGCTGGTCGAACTGCGCGGCGACCTGGGCGCCGGCAAATCCACCACCGCCCGCGCACTGCTGCGCGCACTGGGCGTGCAGGGGGCGATCCGCAGCCCGACCTACACCCTGGTCGAGCGCTATCCGCTGGCCAGCGGTGGCGAGGCCTGGCATCTGGATCTGTACCGGATCGGCCAGGCCGGCGAGCTCGATTTTCTCGGACTGGACGAGGGCAGCGCGGTGTTGTGGCTGGTGGAATGGCCGGAACGCGGCGCTGGCGCGCTGCCGCCGACCGACCTGGTGGTGGCGCTGGAGATCGAGGGGCAGGGGCGTCGCGTCCGTCTCACTGGAGCCAGCGACGTCGGACATGTATGGCTGGAACGGCTCCCCCAAGGGGGCGACTTGCAGGCCATTTCTGTCGGCTGACGAGAACAAACACCGGCAGGTTACGGATTATTAAGGAAAAAGGTGTTGCATTCCGTTCAGCGCGGTGATTGAATCCTGAGCCATGCGCCCGGGGAACCGTCTCATTGCCATCTGTGCCGCCGTCGGACTGAGTCTGGCGAGCGTCAGTGCGTGGGCCGGTGAAGTCCGTCAGGTCCTGCTGAATACCGGCGCCACCGGCACCCGTGCCGAGATCTCGCTGGTCGGCAGCGGCGGTTACAAGACCTTGTCGCTGGCCGGACCGAACCGCCTGGTGGTCGATTTCCCGGACTCCAGCGCCATACGCAACCTGAAAATGCCGGCCGCGCAGGGCGTGGTCACGGCGGTGCGTACCGGACAGCCGGTGCCGGGGACCTTCCGTGTCGTTTTCGACCTCGCTGAATCGGTAGCGCCGTTCCGCCCACAGATGCAGCGCGAAGGCAATGAATCCAAGCTGGTGATCGAATGGCCGGGCGATGGCCCGGCCGTGGCCGCCAGCCGCCCGCCAGCGACGCCGGCGGTGCAGCCGCAGGCACCGGTCAACACGCCCGCACCGACGCCGGCCGAGAGCGCGCAGTCGCGCAACGACGCCGCGCGCGCCACCGCGCTGTTGACCGCGCAGGTACAGCAGCAGGCCAGCGCCGCCGCTGCCACACCGGCCACTCCGACCCCGGCCCCGTCCACTGCACCGGCCCAGGTCGCGGCAGCGGGCACGGCTGCCAGCAGCACGCCGTCCGCATCGCCGGCTGCGATCCTTGCCGGCCAGCGTACCGCCGCCGTGGTAACCACGCCGCCGGCCACAGCGCCTGCACCGGTTCCGACCACGGTGGTGCCACCGCGTCCGGCCATGCCCAGCGATGCCTCGCGCATCCGCATGCAGGCTGGCATGCGCCACCTGGTGGTGGCCATCGATCCAGGCCACGGCGGCCAGGACCCCGGTGCGATCGGCCCGACCGGCAAGCGCGAGAAGGATGTGACCCTGGCCGTAGCGCGTGAACTGGCCCGTCAGGTCAACGCGACGCCGGGCCTGAAGGCCTACCTGACCCGCGACAGCGACGTGTTCATTCCGCTGCCGATGCGCGCGCAGAAGGCGCGTGCGAACAAGGCCGACATCTTCATTTCGATCCATGCCGACGCGGCGGAAAACCGTTCGGCCACGGGCTCGTCGGTGTACGTGCTGTCGACCAAGGGAGCCTCTTCGCAGCGCGCCCGCTGGCTGGCGGACAAGGAAAACGCGGCCGACCTGGTCGGTGGCGTGCGCCTGCAGCAGACCGAAGGCACGCTCGCCAACGTGCTGCTGGATCTGGCCCAGAGCGGCTACATGAAGGCGTCCGAGGACGCGGCCGGCCATGTGCTGGGCGGCCTGAAGCGGATCGGCAACAACCACAAGCCGAACATCGAGCGCGCCAACTTCGCGGTGCTACGTACGTCGGACATGCCGGCGATGCTGGTGGAAACCGCGTTCATCTCCAATCCGGATGAAGAGCGCCGCCTGATCGACCCGGCCTACCAGCGCAAGATCGCCGGTGCGGTACTGGACGGTGTGCACACGTTCTTCAGCCGTCAGCCGCCGCCGGGCACGTTGTATGCCGCCCGGGCCCAGGCCGAGATCGACGCCGCCGGCACCATGGCCGGCGGTAGCAAGTAACCCGCCGAAGGCGGGTTACTGCTTTCTGTAGAGTCGAGCGGCGCTCGACTGGGCCTTCCCGGTAGCCCGTCAGTCGAGCATGGCTTGTATGTTCCTCCCGGCTCCTACGAGGTATGTAGGAGCCAGGGTGGAGGGACCGTCAAGCATGCATCTGCGGATACTAGCCGACAGACGAGTCGAGCGATCCCCATCCCGCACACGAACGTCGATAAAGGATCGTACGGCCCCCAAAGGGGATCGTCGATGTAGGCAAGCTAACGTCGGTGCGGTACCACCCCAGCCCCTTAAAGATAGCTGGGAGCCGTACAAATGTCTGATTCTCTCGATATTGGCGTGGACGTGGACTCCAAGGAGTTCGTACCGGCAGTGGCCGACCGCAAGGCCGGCGACAGGATCGCCAACACCCGGGCCGGCATAGCCCAGTGGCTCAACACCTTGCCCCAGCGATGCCGGATTGGCATGGAGGCGACGGGGCGGTACTACGAGTTGTTGGCTCGGATGGCTGGCCAAGCAGGCCACGTTGTCTATGTGATCAATCCACGTCTGATCAAGCACTACGGCCGGGCGACGGGCTCGCGTGGCAAGACGGACGCCATGGACGCCGAAGCGATCGCCCGGTACGTGAAGAAGGAGAACGATCGCCTGCGTGAATACGTACCGCGTACCGACGAGCAGCAGCAGATGCACGATTTGCTGCGCAAGCGGCAGACGCTGGTAAAGACACGCGCGCGCCTGGAGCAATCCTTCGGGGTAAGCAAAAGTGCCCCCGGGGAGCTGTCAGATCTGTTCTGCGCTCTGGCTGGGACGCTGTCCGAGCTGGAAAGCGAACTGCAGCGCTTGGGTCGCGATGGAGAGCATGGCGCGCTCTACAAGCGCCTGTTGACCATCCCTGGTATCGGCCCTGCCGTCGCCGCTCACCTGATTTACTACATGACGCGCTGGCCGTTGGCCAACGCCAACGCGTGGATCGCCTGCACCGGCCTGGATCCCCGGCCCAACGAGTCTGGCGGCAGAACGGGACGGCGTCGGCTGTCCAAACAGGGCGCGCCAGTGCTGCGCCAGATGCTCTACATGGCCGCAATGGGGCTCAAGCGGTGTCGCCGGGGGCAACCGCTCTACGACGAGCTGTCAAAACGCGGTCACCCCAGCACCGCCGTCTTCAACATCCTGGCCAGAAAGCTGGCCAGGATCGCCTGGGGTGTCTTCAAAAGCGGCCGGGACTTCGATCCGGCCATGCTGAAGGTGGGTCAAGCCTGCTTCCAGCAGGCTTGACCGCGAACATAGGATCTCGACTCTACCCTCGGCCGCTCCGTTATCATCCCCGCATGACGTCTGCTACCCATCCGCGCCCGATCCGGCCGTTGCCGGAGATCCTCATCAACCAGATCGCCGCTGGCGAAGTGGTCGAACGTCCCGCGTCGGTGGTCAAGGAGCTGGTCGAGAACGCGATCGATGCCGGCGCCAGCCGCGTTGATATCGATCTTGAGGAGGGCGGTGTCCGCCTGATCCGCATCCGCGACAACGGCAGTGGCATCGCGCCGGAACAGCTGCCGCTGGCGGTATCGCGCCACGCCACCAGCAAGATCGCCGATCTGGACGATCTTGAATCGGTGGCCACGCTCGGTTTCCGGGGTGAAGCGCTGCCGTCGATCGCCTCGGTCAGCCGCTTCACCCTGTCCTCGCGTCGCGCACATGACGAACACGGTTCGGCGCTGCAGATCGAAGGCGGCAAGATCGGCGAAGTGACGCCGCGCGCGCATGCGCCGGGCACCACGGTGGAAGTGCGCGAGCTGTTCTACAACGTACCGGCGCGGCGCAAGTTCCTGCGCGCCGAGCGCACCGAGCTGGGCCATATCGAAGAATGGCTGCGTTCGCTGGCGCTGGCGCGGCCGGATGTCGAACTGCGCGTCTCGCACAACGGCAAGGCCTCGCGTCGCTACAAGCCGGGCGATCTGTATTCCGATGCGCGATTGGCCGAAACGCTGGGCGAGGATTTCGCCAACCAGGCCGTTCGCGTCGACCACAGCGGTGCCGGCCTGCGCCTGCACGGCTGGATCGCGCAGCCGCATTATTCGCGCGCCAGCGCCGACCAGCAGTACCTGTACGTCAACGGCCGCTCGGTGCGCGACCGCAGCGTCGCCCATGCGGTGAAGATGGCCTATGGTGATGTGCTGTATCACGGCCGCCAACCGGCCTACGTGCTGTTCCTGGAGCTTGACCCGACCCGCGTCGACGTCAACGTGCACCCGGCCAAGCACGAGGTGCGCTTCCGCGACTCGCGGCTGGTGCATGATTTTGTCTACCGCACGCTGAAGGATGCGCTGGCCGATACCCGCGCCGGCATGTCGGTGCAGGACATCGGCGCCGGCTCCGCGCATCCGGTGGATGCAGGCGCGGCACCGATGCTCTCCAGTGCAGGTGCCTCCGGTTTCGGTCTGGTACGCGGTGCCGCACCGGGTGCCGGTTCGAGTGGTGGCGGTGGTGGATTCTCGGGTTGGCGCCCGCAGCAACCGCTGGGATTGCAGGTGGCCGATGCACCGGCGGCCTATGCCGCGCTGTATGCCGCACCGGCCGGCGCCGAACGCGGTGCTGCGCTGCCGCCGATGCCGACCGAGAACGGGCTGCCGGTCACCAGTGCCGACGCTGGCGTGCCACCGCTGGGCTACGCGATCGCGCAGCTGCATGGCATCTACATCCTGGCCGAGAACGCCGAAGGCCTGATCGTGGTCGACATGCATGCGGCACACGAACGCATCGGTTACGAGCGGCTGAAGAACGCGCACGATGGCATCGGCCTGCAGTCGCAGCCGCTGCTGGTGCCGATCACGCTCGCAGTGGGCGAGCGCGAAGCCGACACCGCCGAGAATGAAAGTGAAACCCTGGCCGCACTCGGCTTCGAAGTGACCCGTGCCGGTCCCGGTGCGCTGCACGTGCGCAGCATTCCGGCGCTGCTGGCGCATGCCGAACCGGAAGGCCTGCTGCGCGATGTGCTGACCGACCTGCGCGAACACGGCCAGAGCCGGCGCGTGGCCAGTGCACGCGACGAACTGCTGTCGACCATGGCCTGCCATGGCGCGGTGCGCGCCAACCGGCGCCTGACCGTGCCGGAAATGAACGCGCTGCTGCGCGACATGGAAATCACCGAGCGGTCCGGCCAGTGCAACCACGGCCGGCCGACCTGGGCCCGTTTTTCGCTGGCGGAGATCGACCGCTGGTTCCTGCGCGGACGTTGAGGGGAGCATCGATGCGTTATCGGGGAATGGGCGGCCTGCTGGCCGCTTTGGTGTTGGCCGCCTGCAGCCCGGCGACGCCGCCGGCACCAGCCTCGGCCGCGGAGGATCCGTCCTATGCCGCCGAGCAGCAGCAGTGGCGGGTGGCACGCTATCAGGACCTGACCCGGCCCGATGGCTGGACCGCGCTGGTCGGCCTGCACTGGCTGCAGAACAAATCCCACTTCGTCGGCAGCGGCGCGACCAATGGCATCCGCCTGGCGGTTGGGCCGGACAAGCTGGGCCTGCTGCGCCGTGAAGGCAGCCAATGGTGCTTCACGCCCGAAGCCGGCGTGGATGTCAGCCATGATGGCCAGCCGGTGCGCGGCCGCATCCGCATCGACACCGACAAGGATGCGCAGCCGACGCTGCTGGCTTTCGATGGCGGCAAAGGCCAGCTCAGCATCATCCGCCGCGGTCCGCGCGATGCGCTGCGGGTCAAGCACGCCGATGCGCCGGCACGTCGCGATTTCGGTGGGCTGGAGTACTGGCCGGGCGGCCCGGACTGGCAGGTGCAGGCGCGCTTCATCGCGCACCCGCCGGGCAAGACCCTGCCCATCGTCGACATCACCGGCCTGACCACCGAAATGCCCAATGCAGGCGCGGTCGAGTTCCAGCGCGATGGCCGCAGCTGGCGGCTGGAGGCGATCGGTGCGCCGGGGCAGCCGCTGTTCCTGATCTTTGCCGATCGCACCAGTGGCCGTGGCAGCTATCCGGCCGGTCGCTATCTGGATACCGATGCCCCCGCTGCCGATGGCACCGTGCGCATCGATTTCAACCATGCCTACAACCCACCGTGTGCGTTCACCGCCTATGCGACCTGTCCGCTGGCGCCGCCGGAAAACCGGTTGGACCTGCGCGTGGAAGCGGGCGAGAAGGCCTACCACTTGCCTGAAGGAGAAGGCTGATATGCCGATCAGATCCCTGTTGCGTGCCACCGTTCTGTTGGCGGCCTGTGCGCTGGCACCGCTGGTTGCAGCGCGTACCGTGCAAGCCGATACCGCTGGCGCAGCGGCGGCCAAGCCGCCGGTGCCGTTGCTGTGGAAAGTGACCGGCCCGGGTGACTCGCGCCTCTACCTGCTCGGTTCCTTCCACCTGCTGAAGCCGCAGGATTACCCGTTGTCGCCCGATGTTGAACAGGCGTTCGAGGCCTCGCAGCGGGTCGTGTTCGAACTGTCGCCGGAAGACATGCAGTCGCCACAGCTGGCCAGCCGCATGGTGCAGGCGGCGGTGCGCACCGATGGCAGCGAGCTCAAGCGCGATCTCGATGCCGCGACCTGGCAGAAGCTGCAGGTGTTCGCCACCGAAAACAAGCTGCCGCTGGCGCAGATGCAGGGGATGAAGCCGTGGTTTGTCGGCCTGAGCATTTCGGTCGGGCAGATGCAGAAGCTGGGCCTGGACCCGGCACTGGGCCTGGACCGTCACTTCATGGAGCGTGCGCAGAAGACCGGGCGCAAGACCGCGGGACTGGAAGACATCGACACCCAGATCGGCATGCTTGACGGAATGACGCTGCAGGAACAGCGGCAGATGCTGGCCGAAGCGCTGGACCAGGCCGGCAAGGCCGACGAGCAGGCACGCCAGCTGCACGACGCCTGGCGCCGCGGTGACGAGCGCGTGCTGTGGACCCGGATGGCGGCGGAAATGCGCCAGCAGTATCCGCAGCTGTATCAGCGCATCAATACCGGCCGCAATGACGCCTGGGTGCCGAAGCTGCTGCCGTACCTGCAGGCCGGGCAGGGCGGTACGCTGGTGGTGGTGGGCACGCTGCACCTGCTGGGCAACGACGGCGTGGTCGAGAAGCTGAAGGCGAAGGGTTACAAGGTCGAGCGCGTATGCACGGGGTGCAAGGCGAAACGCTGACGTATCGTTGGCGCGATGCCAAACAAAACGGCGCGCCAGGGGCGCGCCGTTTTCGTATCAGCCGTTGCAGCAGCTCAGCGGCGGGTCTTGCCGCCGGTGCCGGTGCCCGGTTCGTTCGGCTTGTTGCCGGTACCTGCGCCGGTTCCCGTTCCGGTGCCGCCCGGACGCGGGCCACCGAAGCCCGTGCCCATGTTGCGCTGGAATTCCTGCCACAGCTCCAGGTTGCGCTCGGTCAGCTGGTTCATCATCGCCCACGGGGTCTGCCCCAGCAGGTTGCCCATCTGCTGGCGGAACTGCTGCTGCTGGTCGAGGAAGACCTGCATGCTGCGCTCCAGGTAGTTGCCCATGAAGCCCTGCAGGGAGTCGCCGTAGAAGCGGATCAGCTGGCTCAGCAGCTGGGTGGACAGCATCGGTTCGCCGTCCTGTTCCTGGTCGGCGATGATCTGCAGCAGGACCGATCGCGTGAGGTCGTCGCCGCTCTTGGCGTCGCGGACTTCGAAGTCTTCACCGTCGAGGATCAGCTGGCGCACGTCCTCGATGGTGATGTAGCTGGAGATCTCGGTGTCGTAGAGACGGCGGTTCGGATACTTCTTGATGATGCGGGTCGCAGCCATGAAGCGGTACTCGTCACAGTAGACGCGCAGCATGGCGCAGTGCAGCAGCCGTTGCAACCGCCTCAGCCCCCGCCAGGCTTGGCTTTCGGCGGCGATCATGTTGCGCAACAAGGGTTTGCGTGCTGCGCAGCATGACTCTTGGCAGGGGCCGGCGGCGTTCGCCGCGATGGCCCGCTGCGCGGCTTACCAACCCATATGGTGGCCGCCGTTGATGTCCAGGTTGCTACCGGTGATCCACGAGGCTTCATCGGCGACCAGGAACGAGACGCCGTAGGCGATTTCCTCCGGCTTGCCCAGGCGTCCGGTGGGGATGTCGGCGATGATCTTGGCACGCACCTCCTCCGGCACCGCCATCACCATGTCGGTAGCGACGTAGCCGGGCGAAATCGTGTTGACGGTGATGCCAAAACCGGCGTTCTCGCGGGCCAGCGAGATGGTGAAGCCGTGCATGCCGGCCTTGGCCGCCGCGTAGTTGGCCTGACCGTACTGGCCCTTCAGGCCGTTGATCGAGCTGATCTGGATGACCCGGCCCCAGCCGCGGCGGCGCATGCCCTCGATGACCGGACGGGTGACGTTGAACACCGAATTGAGATTGGTGTTGATCACATCGTGCCACTGGTCCGCGCGCATTCGGTGGAAGGTGGTGTCGCGGGTGATGCCGGCGTTGTTGACCAGGATCTCGACCGGGCCGAGCTCGGCCTCGACCGCGCGCACCATTGCCTCGGCGCTGTCCGGATCGGAGACATCACCCGGGAAGATCGACACGTTGTAGCCGCGTTCGGTCATCGCCTGCAGCCAGGCCCGGGCCTTGGCTTCGTCGCGGTAATTGGTGGCGACCCGGTGGCCCTGGTCGGCCAGGCGTTGGCAGATGGCGGTACCGATGCCGCCGGTTCCGCCGGTGACCAGTGCGACGCGAGATGTCATGGAATGCTGTCCGGGTATCAGGTGGGGGAAGGGTGATTCTGCAACATCGGCGCGGAAAGTGCGCCGGCCGGCAACAGGATGTCGCTACGCGGCAACCGCGCCGGGTCGAAGGCCTGTCGAGCGGTGGCCAGCAGCGCGTCCAGATCGTGTGCCTGCGCCAGCGCCTCAGGGGCTTGGCCGAGCAGCTGCCAGAGCTGGCGCAGCACCGGCAGCGGACGTGCGCTGTCCACCGGCAGCGCCGCCAGTGACTTGGACAGCTTGTGGCCCGGTGTATCCAGCAGCAGCGGCAGGTGCCAGTAGCGCGGCACCGCCAGGCCCAACGCCTGCTGCAGCAGGATCTGCCGTGCGGTGGAGTCGAGCAGGTCGGCCCCGCGCGCCACTTCGGTCACCCCCTGCGCGGCGTCATCGACCACCACCGCCAGCTGGTAGGCCCAGCAGCCATCGGCGCGGCGCAGCACGAAGTCGCCGACCTCGGCATGCACGTCCTGCTGCTGCGGGCCGCGCAGGCCATCGTCGAAGTGCACAAGGCTGCCGGGCGGCACGCGGAAGCGGACGGCCGGGTCCGGTCGTGGTTGCCGGGCGACGCAGCGATGATGGATGCCGCCGCCGGCGGCAAGGTCGCTGCGGCTGCAGTGGCAGACAAAGGCCTGGTCGCTGGCGAGCAGTTCATCCAGCGCGGCCTGGTAGGCCTCGCCGCGCGTGCTCTGCCAGAGTACCGGGCCATCGTGGACCAGGCCGAACGCGGCCAGCGCCTGCAGCTGTGATTCCGCCGCACCGGGCACGGTGCGCGGCGGGTCGACGTCTTCGACGCGCAGCCGCCACAGGCCGCCGTGATGGCGGGCGAGCAGCCAGCTGCCGAAGGCGGCGAGCAGGGATCCGGGGTGGAGCAGGCCGGTCGGCGAAGGGGCGAAACGGCCGCAGGGAATGTGGGAGGTCATGCTGGCTGAATCGTCGGTCAGGTTGGCGCTTGAATTCAAGCTGACCGCACCGCAAATTGATCGATATCGACCCCTTCCGAGCCGGAATTTCCCATGTTCACCCGTATTGCCCTCTTCCTGGCCACGAACTTTGCCGTGCTGATCCTGGCCAGCATCGTGATGTCGCTGTTGGGAACCGACCCCAGCAAGATGAGCGGCCTGCTGATCATGGCCGGCATCTTCGGTTTCGGTGGCTCCTTCATCTCGCTGCTGCTGTCCAAGTGGATGGCCAAGCGCTCCACCGGTGCGGTGGTCATCACCGAGCCGCGCAACCAGACCGAGCGCTGGCTGCTGGCTACCGTCGAGCGCCAGGCCAAGGCGGCCGGCATCGGCATGCCCGAAGTGGCCGTGTATGAAGGTCCGGAGATCAATGCCTTCGCCACCGGTGCCAACCGCAACAACGCGCTGGTCGCGGTGTCCACCGGCCTGCTGCACAACATGAGCGAAGACGAGGCCGAAGCGGTGCTGGGCCACGAGATCGCCCACGTCGCTAACGGTGACATGATCACCATGGCCCTGCTGCAGGGTGTGCTGAACACCTTCGTGATCGTGCTGGCCCGCGTGGTCGGCGGCATCATCGACAGCGCACTGTCGGGCAACCGCGAAGGTGGCGGCCGCGGCTTCGCCTACTACATCATCGTGTTCGTGCTGGAGATGGTGTTCGGCCTGTTCGCCACCATGATCTCGATGTGGTTCTCGCGCCATCGCGAGTTCCGCGCCGACGCAGGCGGTGCCTCGCTGGCCGGCCGCCAGAAGATGATCGCCGCGCTGGAGCGCCTGCAGCTCAACCACGGCCAGAGCACGCTGCCGACCCAGATCGCGGCGTTCGGTATTGCCGGTTCGACCGCGAAGAAGCTGTTCATGAGCCACCCGCCGCTGGAAGAGCGCATCGCCGCGCTGCGGGCGTCGACGGTGGCGTAAGCCTCCGCTTCCAAGGCAGTGCAGGAACGCCTGGCCTCGCGCCGGGCGTTTTTGTTTGCGCGCGCACGCATGGGTGGCACCGGATCGTTTCCGCGCCTGCGGGGAGGTGTCACTTTCTTTGCGCGCAAAGAAAGTAACCAAAGAAACGCTCCGCTAGCCGCGAGCCGTCGCTACGCGCCGGTCCCCTGCGCTTCTCGGTGAATCAGGGGGCGGTGCCGAACTCGCTGCGCTCAGACATCGGCACCTCTTCGCCCCTGATTCCCCTGCGATGCTCGGCTCGCTCAAGGCGGACTGGAAAGTCAAGATCAACGGCAACAGCATCCACGCATGGCGTGGATCTACTGGGTGCAGCTGTGGCATTTGACCTTGGGTCCGCCTTGAGCGAGCCGAGCACCGCAGGTCCGGCGAGGGCGAAGAGGTGCGGGTGTCTGAGCGCAGCGAGTTCCCGCACCGTCCCTCGACGGACCGAGGAGCGCAGGGTACCGATGCACAGCATCGGCTCGCGACCTGGCGGCGTGTTTCTTTGGTTACTTTCTTGATGACGCACATCCGTGTGCGCCACCCTACGGGCCGGCTACGCCGTTCCACGCTGCTCCTGCAGCGTGGTGCACGAGCAAAGAAAGTGACAAGCACGATCACCGCGGATACGAAAACGGCACCTTCGCAGGTGCCGTCTCCATGAACCGCGTCTACGCGCAGATCAGAACTTCGCGTCGAACTCCGCCGCGTAACCGGTGTTGACCAGTACCTTCTGCAGCGACTCGGCCACCTTCAGGTTGCCGGCCACGATCTGGTGGGTCTCCGGACCGCGGTTGTCCATGCGGCCCAAGGTGGCGCCCTTGAAGTCGCAGACCTTGCCACCGGCCTCGCGGACCAGCAGCAGGCCGGCAGCGATGTCCCACGCCTTCACGCCAGCTTCGAAGTAGGCGTCGGCGCGGCCGCAGGCCACGTAGGCCAGGTCCAGTGCCGCCGAGCCGGTGCGGCGGATGTCTTCGCCGTGTACCAGCAGGGCGTCGACCGCCTTCAGCTGGGCGCTGGCGCGGTTGCGCTCACGCGGCGCGAAGCCGGTGTGGATCATGGTGCCTTCCAGATCCTTGCGTTCGGCCACGCGGATGCGGCGGTCGTTCAGCACGGCGCCGGCGCCACGGCTGGCGGTGAATAGTTCATTGCGCAGCGGGTCGAAGATGACCGCATCGGTCGGCTCGCCGTTCTCGACCAGGGCGATCGACACGCAGTAGTGCGGCACGCCGCGCAGGTAGTTGCTGGTGCCGTCCAGCGGGTCGATGACCCACATGTGGCGACGCTCGCCCTGCACGCCGCCTTCTTCGCCGAATACACCGTATTCGGGGTAGGCGCGCTTGAGTTCCTTGACGATGACCTTTTCCGCGTCCGCATCCACTTCGCTGGCGTAGTCCATCCGGCCCTTCTGCACCACGTTAAGTGCCTCGAGCTTGTTGATGTTGCGCAACAGGACGTTGCCGGCGAGGCGGGCGGCCTTGACCATGACGGTTACGGCGGGTTTCTGCATGGCGTGGGCTCCCGGAAAGGCAGAAGAGATGGACTGGCGGGGGAAAAGAGCGGGTCCGGCGCAGTGGCCGGCCGCACAGTTTACCATTGGTCATCGTCCAGCTCGACCCTTTCCCTGTTCATGTCCCAGTTTCCTGCCGCCACCCGCCTCCGATTCGTCCTGGTCGGTACCCAGCACCCCGGCAACATGGGCGCCGCCGCCCGCGCCCTGAAGACCATGGGCCTGGCCCGCCTGGTGCTGGTTGCCCCCGAAAAGCCACTGGACGAGGAGGCCTTCCGCCGCTCGGCCGGTGCCGAAGACGTGCTGGGGGATGCCCCGGTGGTGGCCACCCTGGCCGAGGCGGTGGCCGATTGCCGCCTGGTGCTGGGCTGCACCGCCCGCGCACGCCGCGTCCAGCTGGAGGAGTACCTGCCGGCCGATGCCGCTGCCCGCGCGGTGGCCAAGGCCGGCGAGGGCGCCGAGGTGGCGCTGGTGTTCGGCCGTGAGCGCACCGGCCTGACCAACGAGGAACTGCAGCTCTGCCATGCAGCGGTGCACATCCCGTCCGACCCGGAGTTCAGCTCGCTCAACCTGGCTGCCGCCGTGCAGGTGCTGGCCTATGAAACGCGCATGCAGCTGCTGGGCGCGCAGCCGGCCACCGATGCCGAGCCCGGCTTCCGCGAACAGGCGGCCAGCCACGAGCAGATGGAGAGCTTCTTCGCCCAGCTTGGCGACACGCTGGACGAGATCGATTTCCACAAGGGCCGCGCCCCGGAATCGGCGATGCGCAAGCTGCGCCGCCTGTTCCTGCGCAGTGAGCCGAGCGAGCAGGAAGTGCGCCTGCTGCGCGGCATCCTCGCCGACACCCAGCGCATGGCGCGACTGGCCCAGGCAGGCGGCAAGGACAGCTGACGACGTTCTCATTTTTTCGGGTAGTCTGTCCGGATACCCAGGGGGGATGAAGCCTGTGTCGGGTCTGCGAAAGGCAATGCAGGGGGGACTGCTGAGCCTGGCCATGGTCCTGCTGGCCGGGACGGTGCGTGCAGCACCGGACCCGGTGCTGGTGCTGGGCCGGATCAGCGATGATCCCAAGGCCCATTACGAGCAGCTGCAACCATTGCTGGACTACGTGGTGGCGCGCATGCACGACGTTGGCATCAAGGAGGGGAGGATCCTGATGGCACGCGACCCGCAGCAGATGGCCAGCTATCTGCGGCGGGGCAGGGTCGACTGGGTCACGGAAACCTCCGGTACGGCGGTGGCGCTGGGCCAGCGCAGTGGCGCCCGTCCACTGCTGCTGACCGAGCGCAACGGCGTGCGGGATTACCAGACGGTGTTCTTCGTGCGCCGCGACAGCCCGATCCAGCGCGTGCAGGATCTGCGGGGCCATCGCCTGGCCCTGCAGAACACGGCGTCCACCAGTGCCTATCTGGTGCCGGTGATGACGTTGCTGCAGGAGGGCCTGTCGCCCCAGATCCTGGCCGGTGCATGGGACATGCCGGGCCGGGACAGTGTGGGTTACGTATTTGCACGCAGCGAGCTGAACATCGCGACGTTCGTGCACAAGGGGGTGGTTGACGTGGGGGCGGTGAGCAGCGTGGACTGGAACGACGAGCGGCGGATGCCGGCAGCGTTCCGGCGCGACTTCCGCGAGCTGCTGCGCACCGAGCCCTACCCGCGTGCGGTGGAGATGGTCCGCGCCGACCTTGATCCACGCGTGCGCGATCGCCTGCAGGAAGTGCTGCTGCAGGCAGCCAGCGACCCGCAGGCACAGGGGGCGCTGCATCGGTTTTTTGGCACTTCCGGGTTCCACCGCGTCGATGCGCATGCGCAGCAGCGGTTGGATGAATTGAAACAAGGATTGACGCGCGTGCGGATGGAAGTGGAATGAAGTGGCTTGGCTCGGGGATGCAGGCCCGGTTCCTGCTCGCGATGGGCGGGGCGATGGTCGTGGTGATCGCGATCCTTGCGGTGTTGTTGGGTCGGCAGGCCGCGATGCAGGGCGAGGTGCGCAACCTCAGCGGCGGCGTCATCCATGAATTGTTCGACCGCAGCGTGCGCAGCCGCGGCGAGGCGATGGCGCGTGAGCTGTCCGACGCGCTGGCCAACCCGTTGTACTACCGTGACCTGGACCAGGTGGGCGTACTGGTGCGCAGTACCGCGCGCCAGCCCGTGGTGCGCTATGTACTGGTGTTCGATGAACGCGGCCGGCTGGTACACGATGGCTCGGTCGAGGTGTCTGGATTCGGTCAGCCGATGGCCGATCCACTGGCACCCAAGGCCGCGGCCGCGCAGATGCTGGTCGTGCAGGAATCGCCGAAGGTGCTCGACAACGCCATGCCGATCATGATCGGCAACCAGCGCATTGGCGGCGTCCGGGTCGGCATGGCGCTGGATGAGGTGCAGCAGCGCGAGCAGGCGGCCAACGCCACCCTGGGCGAGCGCCTGCAGCAGGTTGGCAGCCGTCACCTGGGCTGGCTGCTGCTGATGCTGGGCCTGCTGGTGGTGATCGGCGTGGTGGTGATCCTGTACGTGCAGCGCACCCTGGTCGCGCCGATCCGTGATCTTGCCGTCGCCGCCCGCCGCATCGAGGCCGGTGACTACCAGACACCCCTGGCCGAGAACACCCGCGACGACGAGGTCGGCGAACTGGTCCGCGGTTTCGCCCGGATGCGCGATGCGATCGCACGCCATGACCGCGAAGTGCGGCGTATGGCCTATACCGACGCGCTGACCGGGCTGACCAACCGGCTGGCATTCCGCGAGGCGCTTGATCATCGGTTGATGGCGGCCCGTGCCGCCAATCACCGGCTGGGCCTTCTGTTCGCCGATATCGACGATTTCAAG
The DNA here is from genome assembly GCF_056482505.1 of Stenotrophomonas sp. 71799_Sma. Taxonomy (NCBI): domain Bacteria; kingdom Pseudomonadati; phylum Pseudomonadota; class Gammaproteobacteria; order Lysobacterales; family Lysobacteraceae; genus Stenotrophomonas; species Stenotrophomonas sp. 71799_Sma. Next base: position 3,295,717 of record NZ_CM151202.1, on the reverse strand, counting down.
CGGGTCAATGACACCCTTGGCCACGAGGCCGGCGATGAGGCATTGCTGCAGTTCGCCCAGCGTATCGGCCGCGCGGTCACCGAGGCCGGGGGCGATGAAGCCCTGCTGGCCCGCTTCGGCGGCGACGAGTTCGTGATCCTGGTCGGAGATGGCGACGTGGCGGCCAATGCGCGGCTGCTGGCCGAAGTGCTGGTGCGCGAGCTGGGCAAGCCGCTGGTGGTGCAGGGCAGGGAACTGTTCCTGGGCACCTCGATCGGCGTGACCCTGTTCCCCGACGATGCTGCCGATGCGACCACGCTGCTGAAGAACGGCGACATCGCCATGTACCAGGCGAAGATGGCCGGCAAGAACTGCTATCGCTATTACAGCCGGGCGATGGACCATGCGGTCGAGCGTCGCGTGCATATGGAACAGGAGCTGCGCGGCGCCTGGGAGCGCGGTGAGCTGCGCCTGGCCTACCAGCCGATCTTCCGCATGCGCGACCGCCGCATGGTCGGCGTCGAAGTACTGCTGCGCTGGCAGCATCCGACCCTGGGCACGATCCCGCCCTCGGTGTTCATCGAGGTGGCCGAGCAGAGTGGCCTGATCGAGATCATCGGCCCGAAGGTGCTGCGTGCGGCCTGCATGGAGGCCTCGCAGTGGCCGCGCGGGGCAGCGGGCGATGATCTGTTCGTGTCGGTCAACGTGTCACCGCGGCAGCTGCGTGGCGGCGAACTGCCGGCACTGGTCGCGCAGTGCCTGCATGAGTCCGGGCTGCCGGCGTCGCGCCTGCACCTGGAGCTGACCGAAACCGCCGTGATCGGCGACGAGATGGTTGCCGCGCAGCTGCTGGACAAGCTGCACCGCACTGGCGTGAAGGTGTGGCTGGACGATTTCGGTACGGGCTTCTCCGGGCTCAGTCATCTGCGCCAGGTGCCCGTGGACGGCGTGAAGATCGACAAGAGCTTCGTTGCCGACATGCAGCGCGATCCCGACGACCTTGCGCTGACCACGGCGATCATCGCGATGGCCCACGCGCTGGGCATCACCGTGGTGGCCGAGGGCATCGAGCAGCAGGCACAGTTCGAGCTGCTGGCGCAGCGCGGCTGCGATCTTGGCCAGGGCTACTGGTTGAGCCACCCGGTGACCGCCACCGAAGTGGTGCGGATGATCGAATCGGGCGTCTGACCCCAAAAAAGGGGACGGAGGGAATTAAGTCGCAAATGCATAAGCGACTTAATTCCCTCCGTCCCCTTTTTTTGTTACAGCGGGCGCTTGCTCGGGTCGCCGGGCAGTTCGCGCACCAGCTTGGGGATCAGGTAGCCGGACAGGCGTGCGGTCAGGCCGGCAATCAGCGCCTTGGCCTGGGTGTCGTCCACTTCGAAGTGGGCCACGCCCTCGACCCGGTCCAGCTGGTGCAGGTAATAGGGCAGCACGCCAGCAGCAAAGCTGCGCTCGCTCAGGTCCTGCAGGGCCTGCACGCTGTCGTTGACCCCGCGCAGCAACACCGCCTGGTTCAGCAGCTGGGCGCCGGTACCGCGCAGGCGGGCCATCGCTGCGTCCACGCTGGCGTCGAATTCATTGGCGTGATTGGCGTGGACCACGATCGCCGGCGGCCAAGGCAGGCTGCCCAGCCAGGAGACCAGTTCATCGTCCACGCGCTCCGGCAGCACGATCGGCAGTCGGGTATGGATGCGCAGGCGGCGGATGTGCGGTATCTGGCGCAGGGCGTCGGTCAGTTCCACCAGCTTGTGCGTGGCCAGCGACAGCGGGTCACCGCCGGACAGGATCACCTCGTCGATGTCCGGGTCGGCGGCGATGGCGGCTACGGCCTCCTGCCAGCCGCCCTTGGCGGCGTTCTCCGCGCCATAGTCGAAGTGGCGGCGGAAACAGTAGCGGCAGTTGATCGCGCAGCTGCCGGTGGCGACCAGCAGGGCGCGGCCGCGGTACTTCTGGATGACGCCGGTGGCCTTCTTGGCGGCGCCATCGCCCACCGCATCGAAGCTGAACCCGGGCGCCGGGTGCATTTCCTCGTCGATCGGCAGCACCTGGCGCAGCAGCGGGTCGGCCGCATCGCCGGGGCGCATGCGGGCCACGAAGCCCTCCGGCACGCGCAGCGCGAACTGGGCCATGGCCGCCTCCGAGACACCCAGCGCGGCCGGGTCCAGCTGCAGCCGGGCCAGCAGGGCGTGCGGGTCGCGCAGCGCCTGGCGCCAGAGCTGCTGCCAGCGCGCGGGCGCACCTGGCGACTGGGGCCGTGGGAAGGCGGAAAGCTGCATGGAGAGGGGGCCTGCGGTTATCATGGGGGCAGAAAAACAGTCGCCCACCGGCATCCGGTGGGCTTTCCATTCTAACGGCTCGCCGCACCCGCGGCGTTTTTGCCACTCAGGAGTTTACGCATGGCCAGCTACGGCATGAACGACGTCAAGAACGGGATGAAGATCCTGGTCAACAACCAACCGGCCGTCATCATCGACACCGAATACGTCAAGCCGGGCAAGGGCCAGGCCTTCACCCGCGTGAAGTACCGCCTGATCAAGGACGGCCGTACCCAGGAAGTCACCATGAAGTCGACCGACTCGCTGGATGCAGCCGACGTCGTCGATACCGACATGAACTTCATGTACAGCGACGGCGAGTACTGGCACTTCATGGACCCGGAATCCTTCGAGCAGGTCCAGGCCACCAAGGCCGGCATGGGCGGCGCCGAGAAGTGGCTGAAGGGCGAAGAGTCCTGCGTGGTCACCCTGTGGAACGGTGAGCCGATCTTCGTGCAGCCGCCGAACTTCGTTGAACTGAAGATCACCGAAACCGATCCGGGCGTCCGTGGCGACACCTCGGGCGGCGGCGGCAAGCCGGCCACCCTGGAAACCGGCGCCGTGGTCCGCGTGCCGCTGTTCGTGAACCAGGAAGAAGTGATCCGCGTCGACACCCGTTCGGGCGAATACTCCGCACGCGTCAAGTAATCCGGCGCAGCCGGATTACGGTAGTGCCGGCCGGTGGCCGGGTACGCGCCATCGCATTCGCGCTGGCGCTCCCATGATCTGCTTCGGCAGATCATGGGCCCCGCTTCACGAGTCTCCAGACCCCGCCGCTTCGCGGCAGCCCCTGACTCAGGGGCGTGTCCCCCAGAAGTATCTCGCCCCACAGCCAGTGAGCCCGCATGAGCGATAGCCCGCACCTCCCCGAAGCCTGCGACCTGCTCATCGAAGCCGGTTACGTCGTTCCGATCGAGCCGCACGCGGTGGTGCTGGAAGACCATGCCGTTGCCGTGCGTGGCAGTGAAATCGTGGCCATCCTGCCGCGTGCCGAGGCGCGCGCGCGGTTCCGCGCCACCCAGGTGGTGAGCCGCCCCGAGGCTGCCCTGATGCCGGGCCTGGTCAATGCGCACACGCACAACCCGATGACGCTGCTGCGCGGCGTCGCCGACGACCTGCCGCTGATGACCTGGCTGCAGCAGCACATCTGGCCGGTGGAAGCGGCGGTGATCGGCCCCGAATTCGTTGCCGACGGCACCACTCTGGCCATCGCCGAGATGCTGCGCGGCGGTACCACCTGTGCCAACGAGAACTACTTCTTCGGCGACGTGCAGGCCGCGGTCTACAAGAAGCACGGTTTCCGCGCGCTGGTGGGCGCGGTCATCATCGATTTCCCCACCGCCTGGGCCAAGACCGATGACGAATACTTCGCCAAGGCCGGTGAACTGCACGACCAGTGGCGCACCGATCCGCTGATCGGCACCGCGTTCGCGCCGCATGCGCCCTACACGGTCAACGATGCCAACTTCGAGCGGGTGCGGATGCTGTCCGACCAGCTCGACATGCAGGTGCACCTGCACACCCACGAGACCGCGCAGGAGATCAACGATTCGATCAAGCTGCACGGCCAGCGCCCGCTGGCGCGGCTGGATCGGCTCGGCCTGGTCAACGACCGCCTGATCGCGGTGCACATGACCCAGCTGACCGATGCGGAAATCCACCTGTGCGCCGAACGTGGCGTCAGCGTGGTGCACTGCCCGGAATCGAACCTGAAGCTGGCCTCCGGTTTCTGCCCGGCCTGCGCCCTGCAGCGCGCCGGCGTGAACCTGGCGATCGGCACCGATGGCTGCGCCAGCAACAACGACCTGGACATGTTCAGCGAGAACCGCACCGCGGCGATCCTGGCCAAGGCCGTGGCCGACGATGCGACCGCGCTCGATGCGGCGACCACGCTGCGCGCCTCCACCCTGGGTGGCGCCCGCGCACTGGGCTTCGGCGACCGCATCGGTTCCATCGAAGTCGGCAAGCAGGCCGATCTGGTCTGCGTCGACCTGTCCGCGCTGGAAACCCAGCCGCTGCACAACGTCCTGTCGCAGCTGGTGTACGCCACCGGCCGCCAGCAGGTCAGCGACGTCTGGATTGCCGGCAAGCCGAAGCTGGTGCAGCGCGAGCTGGTCGGCATGGACCTGCCGGGCATCATCGCCAACGCGCGCCAGTGGCGCGAGCGCATCCGTCATATCCGCGCCTGAACCCCGGCGCCGCAAGGACCCCCCATGACTGCCCCCCACGCTTCCTCCAATTTCGATCAGGCCGAGCTGGACAAGTTCGCCGCGCTGGCCAACCGCTGGTGGGACGCTGACGGCCCGCAGAAGCCGCTGCATGCGCTGAACCCGGTGCGCCTGCAGTACGTGGCCGATCGCGTGCCGCTGCGCGGTGCGCGCGTGCTCGACATCGGTTGTGGTGGCGGCCTGTTGAGTGAAGCGCTGGCCCAGGCCGGTGCTGACGTCACCGCCATCGACCTGGCCCCGGAACTGGTCAAGGTCGCGCGCCTGCATGCGCTGGAAAGCGGCGCCAAGGTCGATTACCGGGTGCAGGCTGCCGAAGATCTGGCCGCCGAGCAGCCGGGCAGCTTCGATGTGGTCACCTGCATGGAAATGCTCGAGCACGTGCCCGACCCGGGCGCGATCATCGAGGCCTGCAAGCGCCTGCTGAAGCCGGGCGGCCACCTGTTCCTGTCGACCATCAACCGCACCGCCGCCGCCTTCGCGGTGGCGATCGTCGGCGCCGAGTACGTGGCGCGGCTGCTGCCCAAGGGCACGCACCACTACCAGGAATTCATCAAGCCTGCCGAGCTGGCGCGCTGGCTGCGCGAGGCCGACATGCAGCTGGTGGATGTCAGCGGCATGGCCTACGAGCCGTGGCGCAACCAGGCCCGCCTGAGCAGCCGTACCGACATCAACTACCTGGCCTACGCGGTCAAGCCGGCATGACCGCGGCCCGCTTCCCGCGCGCGGTGCTGTTCGATCTGGACGGCACCCTGCTGGACAGCGCGCCGGACTTCGTCGCCACCTGCGACGCGATGCTGGCCGAGCGTGGACGCGCACCCATCGATCCGGCCGCGCTGCGCCCGGTGGTGTCGAAGGGCTCGCGGGCGATGGTCTCGGCTGCGTTCCCGGAACTGGACGTTGCCGCACGTGACGCGCTGATCCCGGAATTCCTGCAGCGCTACGAAGCATTGATCGGCCAGCACGCAGTGCTGTTCGATGGCGTGGCCGGCATGCTCGCCGCGTTGGACGATGCCGGTACGGTGTGGGGCATTGTCACCAACAAGCCTGAATATCTGGCGCGCTTGATCCTGCCGCAGCACGGCTGGCAGCAGCGCTGTGCGGTACTGGTGGGTGGTGACAGCCTGGCCGAGCGCAAGCCGCACCCGCTGCCGTTGCTGCACGCCGCACAGGCGATCGGCATCGCCGCCGAAGACTGCGTGTACGTGGGCGACGACGAGCGCGACATCATCGCCGCACGTGCCGCCGCCATGCCGTCGGTGGCGGCGCTGTGGGGCTACCGCCTGCACAGCGACGATCCGCTGGCCTGGCAGGCCGACGTGCTGGTCGAGAACGCCGAACTTCTGCAACTGGCCAGCCTCTGGCCGACCCGGCCGGCAGCCCCGGCCCAGCCGTAAGGAATCACGTAGTGAGCAGTACCGCGCTGGACAGTTTCCTCGACAAGTGGCGCAGCCGTTGGCCGGAATGGTCGGTGGCCGCCCCGTTCGTGGCCGAATCGCAACGCGAGCTTGCGGTGGCGTGGTTCGCGCTGCTGCAGGAATTCGACGACATGCTCAACACCAGCGGCGACCCGTTGCCGGCCGACGCCAAGCTGGCGTGGTGGGGCGAGGAGCTGCGCAGCTGGGCCGCGCATCGTTCGCGCCACCCGCTGGGCCGCCTGCTGGAGCCGGTGCGTGCGCCGTGGGCGCAACTGGCCGAAGCGCTGCCCGATCTGGTTGAAGCGCGTACCGTCGCGCTGGATGCGGCCGGCGCCGAGCGCGCGCTGGCGAACTACGCTGAAGCCGTGGCTGCGGTGGAGGCAGCCCTGTTCGCGGACAAGCCGCGCACTGGCGCCGGTCGTGCGGTGCAGCTGCAGACCCTGGCCCAGCGCCTGCAGGATGCCGGCGTAGCCGGTGTGCCGCGCAGCCTGCTGGACGGTGATGCCAGCACGGCCGCACAGCGCTGGGCGCAGCATCTGTTGAAGGGCTGGGGCAGCCGCGTGCCCGGCCCGCGGCCGCGCCGCGTGTGGTCCAGCCTGGCGCGTGCACGCGTTGCCGCGCAGGCGGCAGGCAAGCCGATCGAAGCCACGCCGGTACGCACCCTGCTGCGTGTGTGGTGGGCTGCGCGCGGCTGATCGATTGCCCTGGCTGCCGGCCGCTGGCCGACAGCCAGGGTGATGCAGGATTCATGGGGTTGCCGGCCGGCGGCCGGCGCTACCCTTCCAGGGCGCCTCAGAACGTCCTGACCTCGTTCATTGCTTCGCGCAGTACGTCGCGCTGCAGCGGCGTACTGCCCGGTGCGCGCGCCGCTTCCACTGCATCGACGATGCCCATCCACGCCATGTAGATCTGCTCGCGCTCTTCGGTTTCGATAAAGCCGCTGCGGCGGTCCAGTGCGTTGAAGCCTTCGGTGTAGTTGCGGCCGATCTGCGCCAGCGCTGCGGTCAGTTCTGCAGCAGCGCGGTCATCGGTGGCCAGCTTCAATGCATCCGTACAGGCTTTGCGATACAGCGTGGTTGCCTTCTTCGCCTGCGCAGTGCTGATGTGCGTGCTTCCCTCCCAGTCGCGGAAGGGGTTGTCGAGATTTGCGGCCAGCCATTCGGGCTTGCGCAGCTGGCCCACATCCAGATCCAGGCCTTTTGCCACCTCGCCCTTGTAGGCCTTCCTGATGGCGGTGCCAAGATCGGCCGGTAAGCTGTGCAGCCACAGCCGGCACAAGCGCGGCCAGCATTCCGGTGCCGGAAACACCGAACCAGCAGGCGGAAAGAGATCGCTGCCGCTGAGGGTGTGCAGCTGCTGCAGATCGCCGAGGCACTGCAGCTGATGCAGCAGGCAGGGGGCGCCGTTGATCGCGAGTGATTGCAGTTGCGGGAACTGCTGGGCGATGCGTGCGGCGTCGAGTTCGCGTACCTCCCGCAGCTGCAGCTCACCGAGCTGCGCCAGGCCCAGGCCTGGCAGCAGCGGATCGGTACTGATGAGGGTCAGCCAGCGGCCCTCGTCCTCGGCGTGGATGATCAGCGCGGGATCGATGCTGCCGATCAGCGTCAGGCGATCCAGCTGCGGGTTGAGGTGGAGCGAGCGCAGGCCGGTGACATCGATCGTCATCTGCAGGAGCCTGGTTTCTCGCACATCGACGTCGGTCTCCTGCAGGCCACTGATCTGCAAGGTATGGATCAACGGCCGTGTGCGCAGCCACGGCAGCAGGCCCGGCACCGGTGTGCCGATCTCCAGCTGCGTGAGCAGCGGCAGGGCATCGAATACAGCCAGTGACGGCGCACGGTTCAGGGTCGCGCTGTCCAGTTGGCGGGTGCAGCGCCGCACCGGAAAGGCATCGCTTTCCAGTACCACGCTCTGGTCTTGCGGCGCGGACATCGCGGCGTGGAAGGCGCGCACGGCATCGGTATCCAGCGCATCCCACTTGCGTTGCCCGACCCATTCGGCGCCATCCGGCCAGCTGCCGTAAGCCCTCGGATGATCGGCGATCAGCGGCTCGCGCCAGCCTGCCTGCCGGAAATCGCGCGGGACGCGTTTGCCTACCCAGCGGTGCAGGATCGCGGGCGCCGCACGGAACGGGCTGAAGCGGGCAGGTTGCATGGCTGCAACGGCGGCGGCATCCGGCAGGGCACTGCCCACCCAGTCCAGTGCAAGGACGGCGAAGCTGCCGTCCTCCGTATTCTGGTGGGTGAGCTGGTAGGCCACGTAGGCGCCCAGGCGTGCGTTGTGGACGACGTGGATATCACCCGTAGCGGGCATGCAACGTTCCTTGTTTCCATGCGTCGAAACATCACGGTAGCGCCGGCCGCCGGCCGGCATCCAGATTCGCCGCGAAGATCATGGGGTTGCCGGCCAGCGGCCGGCACGACCGTTACTTGCGCTCCAGCACCAGCAGCGGATCGATACGGGTATCGAACCAGTTCATGCCCCAGTGCAGGTGCGGGCCGGTGGCACGACCGGTGGCGCCGACCGCAGCGATCACCTGGCCCTGTTCCACACGGTCGCCAACTTTTACGTCGATGCGCGACAGGTGCAGGAAGTTGGAGCTGACACCGAAACCGTGGTCGAGCAGCAGCGTGCCGCCGGTCAGGTAGAGGTCGGGGCCGGCGAAGGTGACGATGCCGGCCGCCGGCGCCTTCACCGGCGTGCCGGTCGGTACCGCGATGTCCATGCCGGAATGACCTGCGCCGGGCTGTCCGTTGTACACGCGTGCGTTGCCGAAGCGGCCGCTGATGCGGCCCTGCACCGGCCAGATGAAGGTCTGGGTGAAGTCGGTACGGTCGTCATCACGGGCACGCGCGGCGGTCACCTGTGCTTGTTCGCGCTTGATCCGCTCGGCAATCGCCGGCGGCGGGTTGACCGTCTTCGGCGGCACGCCGTTGACCCGCTCGGTGGGCCAGTCGCGCGGGGTCACCGCAATGGTCGCGGTCTCGCTGCCACCATCAGGGCGTTGCACCTGCACGTGCAGCGGACCCTTCTCGTCGCGGCCGATGCCGAACACCACGCTGCCATAGCCGCTCACCCGCAGTTGGCGGCCGGCGTACTGCGCGCGGCTGCCGGCAGGTACCTTGCCGATCACCAGTGCGCCCTGCGATGCGCTGGCCGGGAACACCACCCGGCTGTCGATCAGGCTGCCGATGCCGTCCTGTGCCTGCGCCGACGGTGCGGTGAACAGGGGTGCGGCCAGCAGCAGCGCCCCGATCAGAAGTGCGGAGCGCATCAGCGGTCGTAGGTCATGCGCTGGCCGGCCGGCTCGCCCACCAGTTTGCTGCCGTCCCACACCAGTTGGCCATTGACCCAGGTGGAGGCCACGCGCGAACGGAAGGTCGTGCCTTCAAACGGCGACCAGCCGCACTTGGACAGCACGTCCTCGCGCTTGACCGTGAACGGCACGTCCTCGACCAGCACCAGGTCGGCGAAGTAACCCTCGCGCAGGAAGCCACGTTCTTCCACGTCGAACAGCTGTGCCGGCGCATGCGCGAACTTCTGCACCACCTGCTCGCGGGTCAGCTTGCCTTCGTGCACCCGTTCCAGCGCGGCCACCAGCGCGTACTGCACCAGCGGCAGGCCCGACGGCGCCTGTGCGTAGGGCTTCTGCTTCTCTTCCCAGGTGTGCGGCGCGTGGTCGGTGGCCAGCACGTCCAGCACGTCGTCGGCCAGCGCGGCGGTGATCGCCTCGCGGTCGGACACTTCCTTGATCGCCGGGTTGCACTTGATCAGGTTGCCCTTGGTCGCATAGTCCGGGCGCGCGAAGTGCAGGAAGTGCACGCAGGTTTCGGCGGTGATCTGCTTGCGGCTGCCGTCGGCGCGGATCAGCGGGCCCTTCTCGAACAGCGCCAACTCGTCGGCGGTGGAGATATGCAGCACATGCAGGCGGGTGCCGTGCTTGCGCGCCAGCGACATCGCCAGGCGGGTCGACTTGATGCAGGCCTCGCGCGAGCGGATGTCCGGGTGCATGTCCGGGGTCAGCGCATCGCCGTACTTCTCCTGGAAGGCCTTCAGGTTGGCATCGATCATCGGCGTGTCTTCGCAGTGCGTGATGATCGGGGTCGGGCATTCGCGGAAGATCGCGTCCAGCGTTTCCGGGTTGTCGACCAGCATGTTGCCGGTCGAAGCACCCATGAACACCTTCACGCCCGGGGCCTTCTTCGGGTCCAGGGCACGGATGGCGTCCAGGTTGTCATTGCTGGCGCCGTGGTAGAAGCCGTAGTTGGCCCAGGCGCGGCCGCGCGCCAGTTCGTACTTGGCTTCCAGGATGGTCGAATCCAGTGTCGGCGGATTGGTGTTGGGCATGTCCATGAAGCTGGTCAGGCCACCGGCCACCGCAGCCGCCGATTCGCTGGCGATGTCGCCCTTGTGGGTCAGGCCCGGTTCGCGGAAGTGCACCTGGTCGTCGATCATGCCCGGAAGCAACCAGCGTCCGGCTGCGTCCACCACCTGCTCGCCGTCGCGCGGCGCCAACCCGTTGCCGATCTGCGCGATGCGGCCGTTCTCGATGCGCAGGTCGCCGTCGAAGGTGCGGCCTTCATTGACCATGCGGGCGTTGGTGATGAGGGTGGAGGACATGTCAGTGTTTTCCTGTGCAACGGCAAGAGGGGGCGTTGGGGGACTCGGGCACGGGGTCGAAGCCGCCGGGATGGAACGGGTGGCAGCGGCCCAGCCGGCGCGCAGCCAGCCAGCTTCCGCGCAGCGGGCCGTGCCGCGAGATGGCGTCCATCGCGTATTCAGAACAGCTCGGCACGAAACGGCAGCGAGGCCCCAGCAGGGGGCTGATGAAGCGCTTGTAGAAGCGCAGCAGGGCAATGAGCAGGCGCGAGATCACCCAGTCATCTTATGCCAGTTGGCATGAAGGCCGCATTTGTGCAGGATGGGCCGTTGGTCGCATGTCGCCGATGGCCTGCGACCGGTACCAGTACCTTCGGGTGCTGGCCAGGTTCCGTACCGCGCAAGGCGGTCCGTGTTCGTCGGACTGCCTCCAAGGGCGCCTTGACTCCAGGACTGAATGGAGCAGGGGGTCGAGGTTGCTGCTGCGGGTCGGGTAGGCTATAAAGGCCCGCTTTCCCGGGCCCCGGGGAATCCAAGGAAGAGCGTTTCGTGGCTGCTAAAAAAACTGCAAAGAAGGCCGCAACGGCCGCCAAGAAAACCGCCAAGCCTGTTGTGAAGAAGTTGGCGGCAAAGCCCGTTGCCAAGAAACCGGCCAGCAAGCCGGCGACCAAGGCAGCGTCCTCGCAACCGGCGGCCAGGAAGGCCACCGCAAAGAAAACGCCGGTCAAGGCAACCAAGCCGGTGGCGAAGAAGGCTGCTGCGCCCGCCAAGGCCAAGCCTGCCGCTGCCAGCAAGAAGGCGCCGGTGGTGAAGAAAGCCGCCAGCAAGGCCGCGCCGGTGAAGAAGGCCGCCGCCAACCCGGTGGCGAAGAAGGCAGCAGCCAAGCCGGCGCCGAAGGCGGTGGTGAAGAAGGCTGCGGCCAAGCCGGTCGCCAAACCTGCAGCGAAGAAGGTTGCTGCGGCTAAACCGGTGGCCACGCCTGCCGCTGTAAAGAAAGTCACCAAGAATGTTGCCGCGCCGGCCGCAAAGCCGACCCCGGCCCCCGTAGTGAAGTCCGCACCGAAGCCTGCCCCCAAGCCGGCTCCGGCCAAGCCTGTCCCGGCCAAGACCGTGGCAGTGGCAGCAGCCCAACCGGCCCCCAAGCCGGCCCCGGCCGCCGCTCCTGCTGCTTCGAAGGCCCCGCAATCCAAGAATTCCGTGCCCGTTTCGAAATCGCCTGCCAAAACCGCCGTGAAATCCGATTCCGCCCCGAAGACCGTGTCGCGCCCTGTCGGCAAGGTTGCCGTGGCCGTCGCCGCCCGCTCGGCGGCACCGGCCCCGCGCAGCAAGTACAAGGTGGTCGAGTACAAGACCGACGAGGCCACCGGCCGCCCGATCCTGCCGGCTGGCTACAAGCCGTCCTCGGAAGAGGAATACATGAGCCCGCTGCAGCAGGAGTATTTCCGTCAGCGCCTGCAGAACTGGCGCGCGGACCTGGTGGAAGAGTCCAAGCAGACCATCGAGAACCTGCGCGAGGAAGTGCGTGACATCGGCGACGAAGCCGAGCGCGCGACCCGCGAGACCGAAAACTCGCTGGAACTGCGTACCCGTGACCGCTACCGCAAGCTGATCGGCAAGATCGACAGCACCCTGAAGCGCCTGGAAGCCGGCGACTACGGTTACTGCGTCGACACCGGCGAAGAAATCGGCCTGGAGCGCCTGGAAGCGCGCCTCACCGCCGAACGCACCATCGACGCCCAGGAGCGCTGGGAGCACCTGCAGAAGCAGCAGGGCGACTGATTCCCGATCGTTGTATGGTCATGCGAAAAACCCGGCCTCGGCCGGGTTTTTTGTTGGGTGTGGTTGGCTTTGTAGAACGGCGCCTTCCGGGTATCGGAGGGAGCCTGCGGGTGGGGCCGGGCAGGACACGCTGCAAGTACATCCCGGTAAGCTCGGCCGCGGCATCCATGCCGCGGACGGTCCTGCCCGGCCCCACCCGCAGGCTCTCTACGGTTTCCTGCGTGCGCGGTTGCTGTAAAGCCGAGCTCATGCCCGGCTCGGGCCGAAAACGGAGGGCAAGGAAGAGCAAAAGCAAAAGCAAAAGCAAAAGCAAAAGCAAAAGCAAAAGCAAAAGCAAAAGCAAAAGCAGCCAAGCATGGCTTGGCTCTACCAAGGGCGGTCATGCGTGCGCTCGCGGCTGTTGGGTCCGCCTTGTAGCGAGCCGAGCACCGCAGGGGAATCAGGGGCGAAGAGGCGCCGCTGTTTGAGCGCAGCGAGTTCGGCGCCGTCCCCTGATTCGCCGAGGAGCACAGGGCACCGGCGCGCAGCGCCGGCTCGCGGATGGCGGCGCGTTTCTTTTGGTTACTTTTCTTTTCGCGCGAAAAGAAAAGTGACACCCCACCGCGGTCACGGAAAGAGCCCGCCGGGCATGGCCCGGCGCTACCGGCGCGTGGGCGCGCGGAAATCCGCTCTATTGCAGGTCGCGAAGATTCAGCTTCCGCAACGTCGGGTTCTTCCACGCCGTGATCCCGGCCACGCTCAGCACCGCGAACCCGCCCAGCACCACCGCTGGCACCAGGCCGAGCAGCTTTGCCATCGTGCCGGCATAGAACGCGCCCAGTTCGTTGGACGAACTGATGAAGATGCCGTTGATCGACGACACCCGTCCGCGCATCTCTTCCGGCGTGGCCAGCTGCAGGATGGTCGAGCGGATCACCACCGAGACGCCGTCGAAGGCCCCATAGAACAGCAGGATCAGCGCGGACAGCCAGAAGTGCTGCGACAGCCCGAAGCTGATCACGCACAGGCCGAAGCCGGCCACCGCGAACAGCAGCACGCGGCCGGCATTGCGGTGCAGCGGGTGGCGCGCCAGCCACAGGCCAACGCAGACCGAGCCCAGCGCCGGCATTGCGCGCAGGATGCCCAGGCCTTCCGGGCCGTGGTGCAGGATCTCGTGCAGGAACGCCGGCAGCATCGCCACCACGCCGCCCAGCAGCACCGAGAACATGTCCAGCGCCATCGCCCCGACCATGATCCGGTTGCCGACCACGAAGCGCGCGCCTTCAGCGATGCTCTTGAAGATCGGGGCGGCCGGACCGGTATGCACCGGTTCTTCCACCTTCAGCGTGGCCAGGCAGGCCATCGCCACCAGCGCGAAGCCCGTGGCCACCGCGTAGGACAGGCCCTTGCCGCCGAAGCCGACCAGCACGCCGCCCAATGCCGGACCGGCCACCATGCCGGCCTGGAACACCACGGCGCCGAGGCCAGCGCCACGTGCGAACTGGTCACGGGCCAGCACGCGGGCGAACAGGGCGTTGTAGATCGGCGACAGGAAGGCGCGGACCATGCCGGTCAGCGCAATGGCCGCATAGATCGGCCACACGCCTTCGAACGGCAGCCAGCCCTTGGCCACGCCGGTCAACACCAGCGCGGTGGCGATCAACCCGGAGCAGGCGACCATGCCGAGCCGGCGGCGCGGCAGGTGGTCGACCAGATAACCGGCGAACGGTGCGACGCAGAAGAACGGCAGCACCTCGGCCAGGCCAACCAGGCCCAGCGAGAACGGATTGCGGGTGACTTCGTAGATGTGCCAGCCGACGGTGACCGCGACCACCTGGTAGGACAGCATCGCGAAGATGCGGTAGGCCAGCAGCTTGGCGAAACCGGGCCGGGACAGCAGCCCCAGCGCGGTGTCTTCGGCCGTGGCGGGTTCGCTCACGACGGGTCGCGCTGCAGCTGCGCCTGCGCGGTCTCGCGGATGAAGGCCAGCATCGCCGCCACGCCGTTGCTGCGGGTGGGCGAGAGGTGGCGGGCCAGGCCGATGTCCTGGATGTAGCTCGGTTCGGTGGCCAGGATCTCCTGCGCCGAGCGCCCGGAGTACACGCGCAGGGCCAGGAAGATCAGGCCGGAAACGATGGCCGAATCACTGATGGCGTGGAAGCGCAGCGACTGCGCATTGCCTTCCGGCACGATCCAGACCATCGACTGGCAGCCGAGCAGGCGGTGCTCTTCGGTCTTCCATTCGTCCGGGAAGGCGGGCAGCTTACGGCCGAGGTCGATCAGATACTGGTAGCGCTCGGACCAGTCGCCGAAGAAGCCGAATTCCTCGGCGATGGCGGTCTGGGCCTCGGCGGCGGTGGGTTCAAGCGGGAACGGAGAGTCGGTCACAACAGTCTCTACAGTGGAGCGTGGCCGGCGGACCGGCCACGGGGCAGGGTGGGTCAGCCGCGCTTGCGCGACCAGCGCACGCCCTGCGGGGTGTCTTCCAGCACGATGCCTTCGGCGGCCAGCTGGTCGCGGATGGTGTCGGAACGGGCGAAATCGCGTGCCTGCTTGGCGGCGGCACGCTCGTCGATCAGGCCCTGGATGCGGGCATCTTCGCCATCATCGCTGGCCGCGGTGCCGAACCACTGCGCTGGATCGGCCTGCAGCAGGCCCAGGGCCAGGCCGGCACCGAGCAGTTCGCCCTTCAGGCGCGCCTGTTCGGCCGGGTCGGTGGCCCGGCGTGCATCGGCGGCGATGCGGGCCACTTCGGCCAGTGCCTGCGGGGTGTTCAGGTCGTCATCCAGGGTTGCCTCGACCGTGGCCGGGATCGCCACGACCGCCTCGACCGACGCCAGCTCGCGCAGCGTGCCGTACAGGCGGTCCAGGGTGCGCGCCGACTGCTCGATGAGGCCATCGGACCAGTCCAGCGGCTGCCGGTAGTGGGCCGACAGCAGGGCCAGGCGCAGCGCTTCCGGCGGGTGCTGGCGGACCAGATCGTGCACGCGTTCGATGTTGCCCAGTGACTTGCTCATCTTGGCGCCGCCGAAGTTGAGCATGCCGTTGTGCAGCCAGAAGCGGGCGAAGATCTTGCCGCCGTGGGCGCATTCGCTCTGCGCAAGCTCGTTCTCGTGGTGCGGGAACTGCAGGTCGACGCCGCCGGCATGGATATCGATGGTCTCGCCCAGGTGGGCGGCGGCCATCGCCGAGCATTCGATATGCCAGCCCGGGCGGCCACGGCCCCAGGGAGACTCCCAGCCAGGGAGGTCATCGCTGGACGGCTTCCACAGCACGAAATCGCCCGGGTCGCGCTTGTACGGGGCCACGTCGACGCGGGCGCCGGCCAGCATCTCTTCCGGGTCGCGGCGCGAGAGCTTGCCATAGCCTTCGAAGCTGGCCACCGCGAACAGCACGTGGCCTTCGGCGGCGTAGGCATGCCCGTTGGCGATCAGCTGCTCGATCATGGTGATGATCTGCGGAATGTGCGCGGTAACTTCCGGCTCGATGTCCGGCGGCACCACGCCCAGCGCGGCCATGTCTTCACGGTAGGCGGCGGCGAACCTGTCGGTGATGGTGCTGATCGGCACGCCCTGCTCACGCGCGGCGTTGTTGATCTTGTCGTCCACGTCGGTGATGTTGCGCGCGTAGCGCAGGCCACCGAAACGGCGTCGCAGCAGATCGGCCAGCACTCCGAACACCACTGGGCCACGGGCGTTGCCGATGTGCACGTAGTTGTAGACCGTCGGGCCGCACACATACAGGGTCGGACAGGCCGGGTCGAGCGGGGTGAACGGTTCGAGCTGGCGAGTCAGGTTGTTGTGCAGGCGCAGGGTCATGGGGCTGTGGCTGGGGGACAAGCCTGTGATTTTAGAACGTGTCGGCCCCCTTTGGGGGCACCGCCTGCCACCGGTGGACGCCGGGTCCAACCAGGGTGGGGTGGGCAGGAGCAGCGTGGACGGGTAATGTTCAGCCCCTTGCGCTCGCCACTGCCTACACTATTGCCGTGTCCTTGCTCCCTTCGCCAATGAAATCCACCGCGTTGCTGACCCTGGCCTGCCTGTCGGCGCTGGCCGCCGTGGCGCAGGCGCAGGAGGCCGAGCCCCGCAACCGGGTGGTGATCGTGGAGAACGTGAAGTTCGACTACGCGCAGGTACTGAACGTCGAACCCGTGTTCCAGACCCTGCGCGCGACCCGTACCGAAGAACACTGCGAGCCGGTCTCGACCCGGACCCTGGCGCCGGTCAATGTCACTGGTGAGGAGCCGGTCGAGGACAAGGGCCGGATCAGCCGCTTCTGGGACTCGGTACGCTCGATGTTCAAGCGCAGCGATGAAGAGGTCTCCGAGGACACCGCCGCCGAGTCACCGGCCCCGGCGCCGGCACCGGCCAACAATGGTCCGATGCTGACCCGCGACTGTCGCATCGTGCCGGTGGGACGTGAATTCCGCCGGCCCATCGCCTACGACGTGGACTACGTCTACAAGGGCACCAAGTACCGCTCGCGGCTGCCGGAAGATCCCGGCAACCGGCTCAAGATCCGGGTGTCGATCACCCCCTGGGTCGGCCCCGAGCAGGGCGCCGCCGGCAATCCCTGATTCTGCGACCCCGGCCCCTTGCGTCGGCCCCGGCCGCATGCAAAGATGGATGACCATGAAGCTCACCGACTTCCAGCACGACAGCAGCGCAGCCCGACAGGCGTCGGGCATGACCTCGCGTGCGCGTCGACCGGAACCCCACATCCTCGCTGGGTAACCGGAGCTTTTTGCTGTTCGTCCGAAAAAAACCCAGCCCGCCGGCTGGGTTTTTTCGTTTCCGCGTCATGAAAGCTGCAACTGCAACCTTTTCGTTCCACCTTTGCTTCCTGTTTTCCCTTCCACCGCGTCGAACCCGGCGCCGCCACGCAAGGAAAGATGATGTCCCCCAAGCACTTCCTGAACACCCAGGACTGGAGCCGCAGCGAGCTCGACGCGCTGCTGACCCAGGCCGCGCTGTTCAAGCGCAACAAGCTCGGCGACCAGCTCAAGGGCAAGTCGATCGCGCTGGTGTTCTTCAATCCGTCCATGCGCACCCGCACCAGCTTTGAACTGGGTGCGTTCCAGCTGGGTGCCCACGCGGTGGTGCTGCAGCCGGGCAAGGATGCGTGGCCGATCGAGTTCAACCTCGGCACGGTGATGGACGGCGATACCGAAGAGCACATCGCTGAAGTGGCCAAGGTGCTGGGCCGTTACTGCGACATCATCGCCGTGCGTGCGTTCCCCAAGTTCATCGACTGGGCCTACGACCGCCAGGACATCGTCCTCAACAGCTTCGCCAAGTACTCGCCGGTGCCGGTCATCAACATGGAGACCATCACCCACCCGTGCCAGGAGCTGGCCCACATCATGGCCCTGCAGGAGCACTTCGGCACCCAGGACCTGCGCGGCAAGAAGTACGTGCTGACCTGGACCTACCACCCCAAGCCGCTGAACACCGCAGTCGCCAATTCGGCGCTGACCATCGCCACCCGCATGGGCATGGACGTGACCCTGCTGTGCCCGACCGCCGACTACATCCTCGACGACCGCTACATGGGCTGGGCCGAGCAGAACGTGGCCGAGAGCGGCGGCTCGCTGAAGATCAGCCATGACATCGACAGCGCCTACGCCGGTGCCGACGTGGTCTACGCCAAGAGCTGGGGCGCGCTGCCGTTCTTCGGCAACTGGGAACCGGAAAAGCCGATCCGCGACCAGTTCAAGCACTTCATCGTGGACGAGCGGAAGATGGCGCTGACCAACAACGGTGTGTTCAGCCACTGCCTGCCGCTGCGCCGCAACGTGAAGGCCACCGACGCGGTGATGGATTCGCCGCAGTGCATCGCCATCAACGAAGCCGAGAACCGCCTGCACGTGCAGAAGGCGATCATGGCGGCGGTTGCCGGGCGCTGAATCAAGCAAGGGGTAGAGCCGACCGTTGGTCGGCTGCTCCCGCAGCGGCGCATCCAACATTTCAGCCGACCAGCGGTCGGCTCTACCGAATTCCCATCCCCCAAGTGGACCTGATCCCCATGAGCAACAAAGACGTCGTTCTCGCCTTCTCCGGCGGCCTGGATACCAGCTTCTGCGTGCCGTACCTGCAGGAGCGCGGCTACAACGTGCACACCGTGTTCGCCGATACCGGCGGCGTGGATGATGAAGAGCGTGATTTCATCGAGAAGCGCGCCGCCGAGCTGGGCGTGACCAGCCACGTCACCGTCAACGGTGGCCCGGCCATCTGGGAAGGCTTCGTCAAGCCGTTCGTGTGGGCAGGCGAAGGCTATCAGGGCCAGTACCCGCTGCTGGTCTCGGACCGCTACCTGATCGTCGATGCCGCGCTGAAGCGTGCCGCCGAACTGGGCACCAACATCATCGCCCACGGCTGCACCGGCATGGGCAACGACCAGGTCCGCTTCGACCTGGCGGTGAAGGCACTGGGCGACTACCAGATCATCGCGCCGATCCGCGAGATCCAGAAGGAACACACCCAGACCCGCGCCTACGAGCAGAAGTACCTGGAAGAGCGCGGCTTCGGCGTGCGCGCCAAGCAGCAGGCCTACACCATCAACGAGAACCTGCTGGGCCTGACCATGTCCGGCGGCGAGATCGACCGTTGGGAAGCGCCGGGCGAGGGCGCCCGTGGCTGGTGCGCACCGCGCAGCGAGTGGCCGGAGCAGGCGCTGAACGTGACCCTGAAGTTCGTCGAGGGCGAAGCCGTCGAACTGAACGGCAAGGCGTTGCCGGGCGACCAGATCCTGGCCCAGCTCAACAAGCTGTTCGCCCCGTACGGCGTTGGCCGCGGTGTCTACACCGGCGACACCGTGATCGGCCTGAAGGGTCGCATCGTGTTCGAGGCCCCGGGCCTGGTGTCGCTGCTGGCCGCGCACCGCGCGCTGGAAGATGCCGTGCTGACCAAGCAGCAGAACCGCTTCAAGCCGGACGTGGCGCGCAAGTGGGTGGAGCTGGTCTACGAAGGCTTCTACCACGACCCGCTGAAGACCGACATCGAGGCCTTCCTGAAGTCCTCGCAGGCCAAGGTCAACGGCGAAGTGGTGCTGGAAACCCGCGGCGGCCGCGTCGATGCAGTGGCGGTGAAGTCGCCGCACCTGCTCAACACCAAGGGCGCCACCTACGCGCAGTCGGCCGACTGGGGCGTGGAGGAGGCCGAGGGCTTCATCAAGCTGTTCGGCATGAGCTCGACGCTCTTTGCTCAAGTCAACCGTGGTTGACTTGAGCACGAGCCCGCGCATTTCACCTTAACCCTGCGCCGTTGGCGCGCCCCCTTCAACAAGAAGGGGGCTCTCCTCCAGATGCGCTCCGGTAGCGCTGGGCCATGCCCGGCGGAATTCCACAGGATTGTTGATTCATGCTTGAACAGACGCTCGATCACCTGCAGGCCCTGGTGTCCTTCGACACCCGCAACCCGCCGCGTGCGATCACCACCGGTGGCATCTTCGATTACCTGCGCGCGAACCTGCCCGGCTTCAACGTCGAGGTGATCGACCACGGTGCCGGTGCGGTCAGCCTGTACGCCGTGCGTGGTACGCCGAAGTACCTGTTCAACGTGCATCTGGATACCGTGCCGGATTCGCCGCACTGGAGTGCCGACCCGCACGTGATGCGCCGCCTGGAAGATCGTGTGATCGGCCTGGGCGTGTGTGACATCAAGGGCGCCGCCGCTGCACTGGTGGCCGCGGCCAACGCCAGTGATGGCGATGCCGCGTTCCTGTTCTCCAGCGACGAAGAAGCCAACGATCCGCGCTGCATCGCCGCGTTCCTGGCCCGTGGCCTGCCATATGAAGCGGTGCTGGTGGCGGAGCCGACCATGAGCGAAGCGGTGCTGGCGCACCGAGGCATCAGCTCGGTGCTGATGCAGTTCTCCGGTCGCGCCGGGCATGCCTCGGGCAAGCAGGATGCGGCCGCCAGCGCACTGCATCAGGCCATGCGCTGGGGCAACCGTGCGCTGGACCATGTGGAATCGCTGGCCTCGGCGCGCTTCGGCGGCCTCACCGGCCTGCGCTTCAACATCGGTCGCGTCGAAGGTGGCATCAAGGCCAACATGATTGCACCGGCCGCCGAAGTGCGGTTCGGGTTCCGTCCGCTGCCGTCGATGGACATCGATGGCCTGCTGGCGACCTTCGCCGGTTTTGCCGAACCGGAAGCCGCACTGTTCACCGAAACCTTCCGTGGCCCCAGCCTGCCGGCCGGTGACATCGCCGAGGCCGAGAACCGCCGCCTGCTGGCACGCGACGTGGCCGATGCGCTGGAACTGCCGATCGGCAACGCGGTGGACTTCTGGACAGAGGCCTCGCTGTTCTCGGCCGGCGGCTACACCACGCTGGTGTTCGGCCCGGGTGACATCGCCCAGGCCCACACCGCCGATGAGTTCGTGACGCTGGAGCAGCTGCAGCGCTACACCGACGCCGTGCACCGCATCATCGCCGCCGGCGCCTGATCGACTCTACAACGCCGCCCGGCCCTGGCCGGGTGGAACTGCAACGCGGCGACCGCCGCCTGTGACGAAACCGAAATGTCTCCTGCCCTCCAGCCCCACCGCCAGACCCGCCAGACCATCGTGCGCCTGCTTTCCAGCATGGCCAGCGCGAAGGAGATCAGCCAGTACCTCAAGCGCTTCTCGCAGCTGGACGCCAAGCGCTTTGCCGTGGTCAAGGTCGGCGGCGCGGTGCTGCGCGACGATCTCGACGCGCTGACCTCTTCGCTGTCGTTCCTGCAGGAAGTCGGCCTGACCCCGATCGTGCTGCACGGCGCCGGCCCGCAGCTGGATGCCGAACTGTCGGCCGCCGGCATCGAAAAGCAGACCGTCAACGGTCTGCGCGTGACCTCGCCGGAGGCACTGGCGATCGTGCGCCGGGTGTTCCAGCAGTCCAACCTGCGCCTGGTCGAAGCCCTGCAGCAGAACGGCGCGCGTGCCACCTCGATCACCGGCGGCGTGTTCGAAGCCGAGTACCTGGGCGTGGACACCTACGGCCTGGTCGGCGAGGTGAAGAAGGTCAACCTGGCGCCGATCGAGGCCAGCCTGCGCGCCGGCTCGATCCCGGTCATCACCAGCCTGGGCGAAACCGCGGGTGGCCAGATCCTCAACGTCAACGCCGACTTCGCCGCCAACGAGCTGGTGCAGGAGCTGCAGCCGTACAAGATCATTTTCCTGACCGGCACCGGCGGCCTGCTGGACGAGCAGGGCAGCGTGATCGATTCGATCAACCTGTCCACCGAGTACGACCACCTGATCGCGCAGCCGTGGATCCACGGCGGCATGAAGGTGAAGATCGAACAGATCAAGGATCTGCTCGACCGCCTGCCGCTGGAATCGTCGGTGTCGATCACGCGCCCGGCCGACCTGGCCAAGGAACTGTTCACCCACAAGGGTTCGGGCACGCTGGTGCGCAAGGGTGAAAAGGTGCTGCGCGCCACCGCCTGGAACGAACTGGACCTGCCGCGCCTGAAGGGCCTGATCGAATCCAGCTTCGGCCGCGCGCTGGTGCCGGACTATTTCGAGAAGACCAAGCTGTTGCGTGCCTACGTCAGCGAGAACTACCGCACCGCGGTCATCCTCACCGACGAGGCAGAGGGCGTGTACCTGGACAAGTTCGCCGTGCTCGACGACGCGCAGGGCGAGGGCCTGGGCCGTGCGGTCTGGAACGTGATGCTGGAAGAGACGCCGCAGCTGTTCTGGCGCTCGCGCCATGGCAACCCGATCAATCACTTCTACTATGCTGAATCCGATGGCTGCTACAAGCAGGGCCATTGGAAGGTGTTCTGGTACGGCGCCGATGGCATCGACCGGATCAGCACCTATGTCGACCACTGCGCCCAGCGCGCACCGAGCCTGCAGGGCTGAATGATGGACCATTCCGATCACTGGACTACGATTCCCACCCTGCGCGGCCAGCACGTGACACTGCAACCGCTGCAGCCCGAGCATGTGCCTGGCCTGCGCACCGCCGTGGAGGGCAGCGGCCTGGACAAGCTCTGGTACACCCAGGTGCCTGCGCCGGAGCGGGTCGAGCACTATGTGCAGGCCGCGCTGCAGGCGCAGGCGGAAGGCAAGGTGCTGCCGTTCGTGATCCTCGATGCGGCGGGTGACATCGTGGGTACCACCCGCTTCTACGACCTGGATGCCGGCGTGCCCAAGCTCAGCCTGGGCTACACCTGGTATGCACCGCGCGTGCAGCGTACCGGCGTCAACACCGAAACCAAGCTGTTGCTGCTGCAGCACGCCTTCGAAACCATGGGCTGCATCAGCCTGGTGCTGGAAACCAGCTGGTTCAACTTCACCTCGCGCACCGCCATCGCCCGCCTGGGCGCCAAGCAGGACGGCGTGCTGCGCAACCACAAGCGGCACGCCGACGGCACGCCGCGCGACACCGTCATCTTCTCCATCATCGATACGGAATGGCAGGGCGTGAAGCGCCACCTGCAGTACCGCCTGGACAGCCACGCATGAACGATTCGACTTTCACCCTGGGCATCGTCGGCGCCCGTGGCCATACCGGTGCCGAGCTGATCAAGCTGGTGGCCGCACATCCGCGGCTGAAGCTGGCCTTCGTGTCCTCGCGCGAACGCGCCGGGCAGCGCCTGTCCGACCACCATCCGGAGTTCCAGGGCGAGCTGCAGTACGAGAATCTGGACGCCGACGCGGTGGCCGCCAAGGGCGTGGACGCGGTGATCCTGGCCCTGCCCAACGGCCTGGCCGCACCGTTCGTGGCCGCACTGGAAGCGGCGAAGCCGGACACCGTCATCGTCGACCTGTCGGCCGACTACCGCTTCGACAACAGCTGGTACTACGGCCTGCCGGAGCTGACCCGAGGCCGCTACAACGGCCAGAAGCACATCAGCAACCCGGGCTGCTATGCCACGGCGATGCAGCTGGCGGTGCATCCGCTGCTGGACCTGCTGGCCGGTCCGCCGCAGTGCTTCGGTGTGTCCGGCTATTCCGGCGCCGGCACCACGCCGTCGGACAAGAACAACGTCGAACTGCTCGCCGACAACCTGATGCCGTATGCGCTGACCAACCACGTGCACGAGCGTGAAGTGTCGGTCCAGCTGGGCGTGGCGGTTGAATTCATGCCGCATGTCGCGCCGCATTTCCGCGGCATCACGCTCACCGCCAACCTGTGGCTGAACCGCGTGCAGACCCGCGAACAGATCGTCGAGCGCTTCCAGCAGGCCTATGCGGGCGAACCGCTGATCGAGGTAGTGGATGAAGCGCCGTGGGTCAGCCGCATCGCCGGCCGCCACGGTGCGCAGGTCGGTGGCTTCACCCTGGCCCCGGGCGGCAAGCGGGTGGTGGTGGTGGCGACCCTGGACAACCTGCTCAAGGGCGCGGCCAGCCAGGCCATGCAGAACCTCAACCTCGCGCTGGGCATCGACGAACTGACGTCGATCCCGCACTGAACACGTATTCCGGAGCCCCCATGGCAGACCTTCTTTGGCAGAAGCCCGGCGTCGCCGTCGACGCCCAGATCCAGACCTTCCTCGCCGGCGACGACGTGATCCTCGACCGCGAGTTCTTCCTGCATGACATCGCCGCCAGCGCCGCGCATGCGCAGGGCCTGCAGCACATCGGCATCCTCAGCGCCGATGAACTGGCCGGCCTGCTGCGCGAGCTCGACGTGCTGGCGCAGGACTTCCGCGAAGGCCGCTTCGTGCTGGACACGCAGTACGAAGATGGTCATTCGGCGATCGAAGCGCGCCTGACCGAACGCCTCGGCGATGCCGGCCGCAAGATCCACACCGGCCGCAGCCGCAATGACCAGATCCTGGTCGCCACCCGCCTCTGGCTGAAGGAGAAGCTGCAGCGTGTGGCCCAGCTCAGCGCCGAGGTTGCCAAGGTCGCGCTGGACCGTGCGCAGGCCGAGAAGGATCTGCCGATCCCCGGCTACACCCACATCCAGCGTGCCGTGGTGTCCTCGGCCGGCATGTGGTGGGCCGGCTGGGCCGAGGCCTTCATCGACAACGCCATCCGCGCGCGCGACACCCATGCGCTGGTCGACGCCAATCCGCTTGGCACGGCTGCCGGCTACGGTGTGAACCTGCCGCTGGACCGTGAGCACACCACGGCCGCGCTCGGTTTCGCCCGCATGCAGATCTCGCCGATCTACGCGCAGCTGTCGCGCGGCAAGTTCGAACTGGCCGCGCTGGAAGCGCTGGGCGGCGCCACGCTGGACCTGCGCCGCATTGCCTGGGACCTGTCGCTGTTCACCAGCGCCGAGTTCGGCTTCGTCGCGCTGCCGGCGCAGTACACCACCGGCAGTTCGATCATGCCCAACAAGCGCAATCCGGACGTGATCGAGCTGATGCGCGCGACCCACGCCAGCGTCGCCGCCGCGCGTACCGAGATCGAGCAGCTGCTGTCGCTGCCGTCGGGCTATCACCGCGACCTGCAGTCGTCCAAGGGC
Source organism: Stenotrophomonas sp. 71799_Sma (assembly GCF_056482505.1). Taxonomy (NCBI): domain Bacteria; kingdom Pseudomonadati; phylum Pseudomonadota; class Gammaproteobacteria; order Lysobacterales; family Lysobacteraceae; genus Stenotrophomonas; species Stenotrophomonas sp. 71799_Sma. The sequence continues at coordinate 3,271,009 of NZ_CM151202.1, read as the reverse complement.
GCCATCTTCCACGGCTTCGGTCGCGGCCTGTCGGCGCTGGAACTGCTGCCGGCGCTGCTGGCCAACCTGGAATGGCGCGACGACAAGGTTCGCGCGGCAATCGACTCGGGCATGTACGCCACCGACGTGGCGGTGGAAGCGGCGGTGGCCGGCGTGCCGTTCCGCGAGGCCTACAAGGCTGCTGCCGCCGGTGCCGACAGCGCAGGGCAGGGGCGTACCCCGGAAGGCAGCCTGGCCGCACGCGTATCGCCGGGTTCGGCCGCCGACCTGCGCCTGGACGAACTGCACGCGCGCTGGCAGGCGCTGTCCTGATGGCCGGCACCGTCTACCTGGTGCTGGCCATGCGCCGGCCCGATTTCAACGCCGCCGCCGTGCAGCCGCACCGTGACTTTCTCGATGCGTTGCAGGCACAGGGCAAGCTGCAGCTGACCGGCGGTTTTGCCGACGGCAGCGGTGGCGCCTATGTGCTGTGCAACGTGGACAGCCTGGCGCAGGCGCAGGCCATCGTCGCCACCGATCCGCTGGTGACGATGCAGGCCTCCGCGCTGACCGTGCACGAATGGAACACCCGCTGAGAGCCTGACCGATGATCCAGCACGCTGCCCACGTCGCCTCGCCGTTCCCCGAACAAGCGCTGCCGCCGTGGCGGCGTGCGGTGCTGAAAGTCGGCAGCAGCCTGCTGGCCGCCGATGGCGGCGGCCTGTCACCTCGCCACGCGCTGGGCCTGGCACAGTTCGTGTCGGCCAATGTACTGGCCGGGCGTGAGGTGGTGATCGTGTCTTCCGGCGCGGTCGCTGCCGGGCGCGCGATCCTGCCGCGGGCCGATGAACCCGGTGCGGCGATGGCGGCGCGGCAGGCCCTGGCCGCGCTCGGCCAGGCGCAGCTGATCGGGCTCTGGCAGCGCTTCTTCGAGCGCCCCGTGGCGCAGGTGCTGCTGACCCACGACGACCTGCGCAACCGCCGCCGCTACCTCAACGCACGCGCCACGCTCAATGAGTTGCTGCGGCTGGGCGCGTTGCCGGTGGTCAACGAGAACGACACCGTGTCGGTGGACGAACTCAAGCTCGGCGACAACGACAACCTGGCCGCCACCGTGGCCGCGCTGGTCGATGCCGATGCACTGTTCATTGCCACCGACATCGACGGCCTGTACAGCGCGGATCCGCGCACCGTGGCCGATGCGCGGCCACTGCACGACGTGCCGGAACTGAGTGACGAGGTGCTGGCGATGGCCGGCGGCGCAGGGTCGCGCGCCGGTACCGGCGGCATGCGGACCAAGCTTGAGGCGGCGGCCAAGGCGGGTCGTCTCGGCATCGAGACCTACCTTTTCAACGGCCGCAGCAGCGACGTGGTGCGTGCACTGGCGCAGGACCGCCTGTTCGGCACCCGCATCCACGCCGCGCGCAGCCGCGAGGCGGCCCGCAAGCACTGGCTGCGGCATGCACCGCTGACCGAAGGCGCGATCGTGATCGATGCCGGTGCGGCACAGGCCATGCGCGAGAAGGGCGCCTCGTTGCTGCCCGGTGGCATCACCGGTGCGGAGGGCGCGTTCCGGCGTGGCGATATGGTGCAGGTGTGCTGGAATGCACCACAGGGCCGTGTCTGCATCGCCCGCGGTGTCAGCCAGTACGCCGCCGATGATGTGCGCCGGATCGCCGGTCGCCATTCGCGCGACATCGAGGCCGTGCTGGGCTACAACTACGGTGGCAGTGTCGTCCATCGCGACGATCTGGTGCTGCCATGACCGGTTTGAAGGACACCCCGATGAGCGAAATCGAAGCGCAGGCGCGTGCCTGCCGTGACGCGGCCCAGATCGTTGCCGGCCTCGACAGTGCGGCGCGCCGCACGCTGCTGCTGGCGATGGCGCAGGCACTGGAAGTGAATGCCGGGCTGATCCTGGCCGGCAATGCGCGTGACCTTGCTGCCGCGCGCGACAAGGGCGTTGGCAGTGCCATGCTCGACCGCCTGGCGCTGGACCCGGCACGCCTGTTCGCGATGGCCGAAGCCGTGCGTGAGGTCGCCGCGCTGCCCGATCCGGTCGGCCAGATCACCCGCGACGATGTGCGTCCAAACGGCATCCGTGTGCAGAAGGTGCGCGTTCCGCTGGGGGTGATCGCGATGATCTACGAGGCACGCCCGAACGTGACCGCCGAAGCGGCCGCGCTGTGCCTGAAGGCCGGCAATGGCGTGATCCTGCGCGGTGGTTCCGAGGCGATCCACTCCAACACCGCCATCGCCCAGGCGCTGTCCGGCGCATTGAAGGCCAACGGCGTACCGCCGGCTGCGGTAACCGTGCTGACCGACCTGCGCCGCGAAGCGATGCTGGAACTGCTGCAGTTGCATGAGCTGGTCGACCTGGCCATTCCGCGTGGTGGCGAAGGCCTGATCCGCTTCGTCGCCGAGCATGCGCGGGTGCCGGTGATCAAGCATTACAAGGGCGTGTGCCATCTGTTCGTGGATGCCAGCGCCGACCTCGGCAAGGCCATTGACCTGCTGGTGGATGGCAAGTGCAGCCGCCCTGCAGCCTGCAACTCGCTGGAAACGCTGCTGGTGCACCGCGAGGTGGCCGAAGCGTTCCTGCCGCGCGTGGCGCAGGCGCTCGGCGAGCGCGGCGTGCAGCTGCGCGCCGATGCGCAGGCGCAGCCGCTGCTGCCGGGCAGCATGTTGGCCACTGAAGACGACTATGCCGCCGAGTTCCTTGATCTGGTGCTGGCGGTACGCGTGGTTGACGATCTCGACGCTGCCATTGCGCACATCCGTGCCTACACCTCCGACCATACTGAAGTGATCGCCACCGAAGACGCGGGCAACGCCGAGCGCTTCGTCACTGCGCTGCGCTCGGCGGTGGTGATGGTCAATGCGTCCTCGCGTTTCTCCGACGGCGGCCAGCTGGGCCTGGGCAGCGAGATCGGCATCTCCACCACGCGCCTGCACGCGTACGGCCCGATGGGGCTGGAGGCACTCACCGTCGAGCGATTCGTCGTGCGCGGTGAAGGGCAGACCCGCAAGTAGATCCACGCCATGCGTGGATGCTCTTCGCGGTAGACCCCGGTGCCGACCAAGGTCGGCACCCACCAGAGAGAACGCCGACCAAGGTCGGCATCTACCAAAGCAAGTGCCGACCAGGGTCGGCACCCAGGGCAATCGAGTTACACCACCTCGCGGCGGATGCCGATCGGCCGCGCGTGGTCGTCCATGTGCAGCGTGGCGGCCTTGCAGCCCAGCAGGCGTTCGGCCAGGCCGGTGCTGGCCCCCAGGTCGGCGGCCACTTCGTTGAGGCTGGCCAGCGGCCGTGGCAGGCGCCGCTCGTGGCCACGGAAGCGCGCGCGGTTGTACTCGGCCCAGCCGATCAGCAGTACGCTGGCGCACAGCAGCATCAGCGGCAACGCCACCAGCACATAGGGGTCGAACTGGCTTTGCCGTTCGTACAGCTGCTGCCAGGCCAGCTGGCCGCCGACCAGCCACGACACCAGGGTGACCAGTGGGGCCCACAGGTAGAAGTAGAACCCCCAGAACGCGAGGGTGACGAAGCCCCAGGCGGTGCGCTGGAAGCGTGGTTGGCGATGCGGCTTGCGGATCATCCGCGAGTCGAAGCGGTTGGACGGGCGTTGTGCGTTCATCGGATCCCCCGATCGGGACTGGTCCAGGTGGCGCGCTTGCTGCGACGGCGCAGCAGGGTTTTCGGCAACGCCACCAGGGTGGTGGAAAGGCTGATCAACCAGTACGCCATCGGGTACCAGATGACCCAGAAGTAGTTGCGTCCAATCTGTGTTTCGTAACGACGGTCGATGATCAGGCTGCTGGCGAACTGCAGCAGGCAGACCAGGGCCAGGATCACGCCATGCCACTCCGGCAGCAGGCTGGCGATATGCAGTTGCGGGGGCAGTTCGATGAACTTGCCCAGCGCCCACAGCACCACGATGAACAACATGGTGTAAGCCCAGATCACGCTGAGCACGTACTCCAGCAGTACGCCCCACATGCGCCGCTCCTTCCAGTGCAGCAGCGAGCGGGCGTGGCGCAGCATCACCTCCACGCCGCCCTGGGCCCAGCGCAGCCGCTGCCGCCACAGCCCCTTCAGGGTTTCCGGCATCAGGATGAAGCATAGTGCGTTGGGTTCGTAGCGGATGTCCCAGTGCGCGCGCTGCAGGCGCCAGCTGATGTCGATGTCTTCGGTCACCATGTCATCGGACCACCAGCCGACCTGGTGCAGGGCGGTGCGGCGGAAGCCGGCGATCACGCCGGAGATGGTGAAGATGCGCCCGTACACCCGCTGCGCGCGCTTGATCATGCCGATGATCGAGGAGAACTCGGCCACCTGCAGGCGTCCGAGCAGGGTGGAGCGGTTGCGGATGCGCGGGTTGCCGGTGACCGCGCCGACCCGGTTGCCGCTCACCAGGTGCCAGATCATCCAGTGCAGCGCGTGTTCTTCCAGCATCGCGTCGCCGTCGATGCACACCAGGTATTCCGAGCGTGCGGCGAGCGCCCCCATGCGCAGCGCATTGGCCTTGCCGAGGTTGCGGTCCAGGTGCAGCACGCGCAGCCGTGGGTGCTTTGCCGCCAGGGCGTCCAGCCGCGCACCCGTGTCGTCGCTGCTGCCGTCGTCGATGGCGATCACCTCATAGTCGGCCGGGTAGCGCTGGGCCAGCGCCGCGCCGAGTGTGTCGTCGAGGTTTGCCGACTCGTTGTGGCAGGGAATCAGCAGGCTCGCGAACGGTGGATCGACCATCAGCGGCGGGTCGTTGCGTGGGCGCGAATGGCGTTCGCGCCGGAAGTAGTAATACAGGCCGCCCGACATCCAGAAGAATGCCATCACCATCGGGTAGTAGAAGGCGAACTGGAACAGGACCTGCAGCAACGGATGCATGTCCATGTCACTTCTCCGGGTACGGGAAGTTGCCGGCGGACATTGCCGCGCGGGCATCGCGGGTGGAGGGCTGGTCGGCGATGAAGTCGTCCGGGTACCAGGCGAAGTGGTGCACGCCCTGCGCCTGCAGCTGGCGGATCTGCGCGCGCAGGCGCTCGGCAGGAATCGGTTGCCCGCTGCGCCAATCGACGGTCTGCAGTTCGAACAGGGTGTGCTGCAGCTGTGGGTCATGTGCACGCACCGCGGCCAGCAGCTGGTCGAGCCAGCGTTCCGGATGCTTGCTGCCTTCCATCCACGGCATCGCCATCAGTGCGGTCTGGTCGTAGGCCTTGTTGAACAGGTCCAGGCGCTGCGCGAACCAGGCTTCGCTCTGCGGGCGCAGCACCGGCTCCGCGTACAGGTTGCGCACCGTGGCCAGCTTCGGCCGCCAGCGCTGCGCGCTGTTGCGCAGCGCCAGGGTGAAGTCGATCAACGCCTGCGTGCGTGCGCTGCCCCCATCGCCGGCCGCCAGCGTGGGCAGCTCGGTATCGCGCAGGTACCCATCGTCATGGAACAGCAGGCCCTCGAAGTAGGAGTTGACCGCCAGATCCTCGTAGAGGTCGAGCATGACCTGGCGCGCCTGGGGATTGGTGAAGTCCAGCCGGTACATGCCATCGGCATCGCCGTTGCGGATCGCCAGCGCCTTGCGCTGCACCGGGTCGGGCAGCTCGAAGCCGAGTACCGGCAGCCATGCGTAGACCTTCACCCCCGCACGCGATTTCAGCTGCCAGGCGACGCGACTGAACAGGTCCGCGCGCATCGGCATGTGGCGGTTGGGGAAGTACAGTGCATCGGCGGTGTTGTTGCCGTCCGGGTCGGCGAACGCCTGCAGGTAGACGTGCGTCGGTGCGATGCGCTTGACCCGCTCGATCAGTGCATCCAGATTGCGCGCCTGCTGTGCGGGCTCGGGGTCGTAGACATCATCCAGGTCGATCTGCAGGGCACGGATGCCATCGAGCGCGACGTCGCGGCGCAGCTCGTAGGCCAGCCCTTCCACGGTCGGGTTGTCGCTGACCAGGAAGCGCGCCAGGCCATGCAGGTCGCTGGCCACCGGCGTGCTGCGGCCCTCCAGATCGAAGGACACCGGCATGCCCAGCTGCTCGGCGATGTCGTTGCTCAACTGGTTGTAGGCCGCGTATGGCCATACGATGGCGCGCGGGCGCACGCCCAGATGCTGCTCGATGCGCTGCACGCTGCGCGAGAGATCGGCGCGCAGGCGTTGCGCGTACTGCGCCTCGCTCTCATAGCTGCGCGTGGCGGGGTTGTAAACGCGGGTCACGACAGCCGGGGTGGAGTTCCCCTGTGGGTTGGCGAGCACCCCGTGGTGCAGGTCGTCGGTATGGCTGGCCACTTCGATCAGGCCGCTGTCGTGCATCTGCTTCAGCTGTGCCCAGGTGATGAAGTCGTCGCGGCCGAACGGCCGGTAGCCATAGTCGATGGTGCGGCCAGGTGTCATGTCCACGTAGTCGGTGATCACCGCCACCAGCGCCGGATAGCGGTAAGCCTGCAGCAACGGGAAGGCCTTGTCGTAGACGCTGCGCAGGCCGTCATCGAAGGTCAGCAGTACCGGTTTCGGTGGCAGCGTGGCGCGTCCCCGGGAGGCGTCGATCACCTGCGACAGCGACACCGGGTGGTAACCGTGTGCCCCCAGCCAGTCCAGATGGGCGGCGAAGTTCTGCGTGCTCACCGCATAGGTATCGGCATCCCCCTTGGCTGCGACCTGGTCGCGGATGTCGTGGTAGCTGAGGATCAGCAGGCCGTTGTCGATCGCATCGAGATGCAGGGCCTGCTGCGCGAAGGCCGGCGGCGCAGCCGACAGCAGCAGGAGCACGATCAGGCGCAGGATGCGGGTCATGTCAGTCTCCCCAGCGCAGTGCGGCTTCGAAGCCGATATGGCGTTCGCGATGGCCGTCGTAGACCGGCCGCGACCAGCGCACGCCATACTCGAACACGCGGCCCTGGCCCAGCTGCCACTCGTGCATGTATGACACCGACGGCACCAGTGCACTGCCGAAGCCGTCCTGCCAGTAATCGCCCAGCGAGACGGTCAGCCGGTGGCGGAAGTGGCGTTCGTAGTGGCGCCACAGCTGCTGGTCGATGCGCAGGCCGATCTCGACCATGCGATCACGCTTCGGGTTGAAGTAGGGAGCATCATCGCGGCTGCCGCGACTGGTGTATGCACTGCCCAGGCCATCGATCAGCCACCGTGGGCGTGTCAGCAGCCGCTGCTCGACGCTGGTGCTGAACAGTTCGCGATGGTTGCCATCGTCGTAGCGGAAGCGGCTGGCGCCGAACATCCAGTGCGTGCGTTCGCTGCGCCGGTAGTCGACCTGCGCGCTGACGCTGTCGGCAGTGATGCCGGCCACGCGCGCCTGCATTGATGCATCCGGATCATTGCGTGCGGCGGTCAGTCCGGCATGCCAGTGGTCGTTGAACTGCCAGCCCGCGCCGACGCGCAGGCCGGTATCACCGATGTGGTCGTTGGCGCGCAGCACTGCAGCTTCCGCATTCAGACGGCCGAATCGGTAGCGTACGCCCGCGCCCAGCCACAGCGGGTCGATGCGCTGGTCCTGGAAATCGACCGAGCGCCGGTCGGCGAAGGCGAACAGCCGCCAGCGATCGTCGAGTACGGGTGTCTGGACTTCCATGCCATAGCGGCGGTCGTCGTTGCCCAGTGGCGAGGTGCCACCACCGCCGGAACTGCGTCCGATGTCGGTCCATGCCTTCAGCTGCCAACCGCGGTGCGCGCGCCAGGCCTGGTCCATGCGTTCGACGGCGGGCTGGGTGGGGTAGCGCGCGACCAGATCGTCGTGCAGCGGTCGCGCCAGGTCATCGCGTTGCAGGGCGACGTAGGCTTCCTGCATGCCCAGCCGTGGTTCGATGTCGCGCGGGTCCAGCGCATGCGCCATCTGTTGCCGTTGCAGCGCCCTGCGTGGCCAGCCGCGCATCATGTACACGCTGCCCAGCGCGCTCTGCAGGCCGCCGTTGCCCGGTGCGATGTCGACCATCGATTCCAGATCGCGCTGCGCGGTGGGCAGGTCACCGCTGTAGGCGCGCACCATCGCCAGGTTGAGGTCGGCTTCGTAGCGCGACCAGTTTGGATACGGCGACTTGCCGTTGCTCCAGCGCCAGGCAGGTTCCTTGTCGCGCCACGCCTGCAGCAGGTCGACGGCCTTTTCCTGCTGCTCGCTTTCCAGGTAGGCGTAAGCCAGTTCCGAATGCGAGGCGTCGCGCGTCGGATCGCCTGCGACGGCCGCCTGCAGCACCGGAATGGCTTCTTCCGGATGCAGCGTGCCCATCAGCGAATCGCCGACCGCAGGCAGAACATAGTCGGGCAGGGCATGGCCTTCAGCCTGCAGTGCGCGGGCTTCCTCGCGCACCTGCGCATGGCGGCCCAGCCGGTTGAGCAGGATCAGCCGGTCCATGCGGATGCGCAATGGCGCCTGCACAGGTGGGGTGCCTTCGCTGCCCAGATAGCGCTGCATGCGCGCCAGGGTCGATTCGGCTTCTTCCAGCCGGCTGTCTTCGCTGCTGCTGTAGGCCAGGCTCCAGACCACCAGCTTGGCCAGGTAGTCGCCTTCGATGCGTTGCTTCTGAGCAGCGTCGAACAGTTGCGGGCGCTGCTGGTACAGCTCCCAGGCGCGCCAGGCATTGCCGATGTCGCCCAGGGTCAGGACGCGCAGCTTGAACAGCAGGTCGTCGTTGGGCTGCTGCTGGCTGGCGCGCTCGATCGCGCCGAGCGCATCCAGCCAACGGGCCTGGTCGCGGTAGCGGCCGATCTCGGCCAGGGCCGCCTCGCGGTCAGGCGGGGCAGCGCTGCTGGCCCAGGCCAGGGCGGTACAGGCAAGGCCGACGCAGAGCGCCAGCCGGCGGTGGACAACCATTGGGGACCCCCTTGGCTTCCGAACCAGACAACCTGAAAAATGTGACGCACATCACATGCCAGATTTTGGGATGGCCGTGGCCTGCGTCACTCCCCTCGCGAACTCCCATCCAGCAGGGATGGGCGAAACCAGGACAGCGACCTGCAATGTCTTGTCTGAAACGAGAGTCCCCCGCACACCGAGTGGTGGCCTGGGCGGCGCTGCCGCCCCCATGCCCGATGCCGGCACGCGGCAAGGATGGGCATTCGTGGGCACTATCCGCCCGGAATTGTCAGCCCGGCGTCAAAATGCGCAGACGGGCTGACGAGCGGTAGGTGGGGCCGGTTGCGAGGCCCCACGTGGCTTACCAGAGGTCTTCCAGCTTGCGCGGCTTGCAGGCCACCCAGGAGGCGCACAGCATCAGGGTGGCGCAGCCGAACAGGAAGCTGAATGGGATCGTCCAGCCGTCGCTGACGGTGTGCAGCCAGCCGACCAGGAACGGCCCCAGGCAGCTGAAGCTGTAGCCCACGCCCTGCATGAACCCGGACAGCGCGGCCGAGCCGGTGGGGGTGCGGGTGCGCAGGTTGATCAAGGTCAGCGCCAGCGGGAAGGTGGACGGACCGACGCCGAGCAGGCAGGCCCACAGCAGCGGCGCTTTCATCGGGGCCACAAGCAGGCCGGTGAAGGCGATCACGAACGAGAAGAAACCGATCAGCACCAGCGGGAACGGGTTCTGCAGGCGCACCGCCATCGACGGAATGACCAGCGACGGCAGCAGGCCCAGTGCCGAGAACACGGCGACCATCACGCCGCCGAACGCGGGCGTGCCACCGGCCTCGACCACGATGCGTGGCAGCCAGGTGAACATCGAATAGGTCATCAGCGAGGTCATGCCGAACATGAGCGTCATGCTCCAGCCCAGCGACGTGCGCCAGACCTTGCCGTGCGGCTGTGCGGTGGGATCGGTGGCGTCGGCCTGCGGCTTCGGTGCGCGCCTGGCCAGCAGCAGCCACGGCAGGGCGGCGGCCAGCGCCAGCAGCGCCCACATGCCCAGCGATACGCGCCAGCCCGCAGCATTCGCCACCGGCACTGCCAGCAGCGCCGGCAGCATCGTGCCCAGCTGCAGCACGCTGATGTACAGCGTGCTCATGGTGCCAACCTTGTTGGCGAAATAGCGCTTCACCAGCGGCGGCACCACCACGTTGCCGATGCCCATGCCGGCCAGTGCAACCACCGAACCGAGCAGCAGCGTGCCGACGTTGCCGGCGCTGGAACGCAGCAGCAGGCCGGCCATCGCCATCACCATCGCCAGCAGCGTGGTGCGTTCCAGGCCCAGGCGCCGCGCCAATGCCGGCGTGGCCACGCCGAACAGCGCGAACGAGGCGGTCGGCAGCATGCCCAGCACGCCGGTCATGGTGGTGCCGAAGCCGAACTGCTGGCCGAGCACGTCCAGCAGCGGGGTGATCGAGGTGACCGCAGTGCGCAGGTTGACCGCTGCCAGCAGGATCGCGGCAAACGCGAGGACACGACCGTGCAGCAGCGACGGCGAATCGGAAGGGGAGGAACTCATCGGTGGTCCTTGCAGGTGTCGCACGCCGCAGCAACGGCATGCAGCGCCGGCATCGGTCTACGCCGAAGCGGCAGGTGGGGGGGGGGCTGCAGGAGGGCCGGCAGCGCGGCCATTGTACGTGCGCTGCGCGGCAAGGTCCCGTCACGCGGGCGGCCTGGCGCTTGATACAAAAAAACCCGGAGGACAGTGATGTCTTCCAGGCTTCTTGGTGACCACCGAAGTGGTCGGGGAGACAGGATTCGAACCTGCGACCTCTACGTCCCGAACGTAGCGCTCTACCAGACTGAGCTACACCCCGAAGGGAGCCGCCTATTCTAGCGATTCACCCCGATGGCGGCAAGGGGTGAATGCTGTTTTCTTCACACTGCCGAAGCAGTGCCACTTCAGGGAACAAAAAAGCCTGGACGACTTCACCAGGCTTCAATGCGACCACTTGAGTGGTCGGGGAGACAGGATTCGAACCTGCGACCTCTACGTCCCGAACGTAGCGCTCTACCAGACTGAGCTACACCCCGAAGGAGCCGCCTAAGATACCGTGTGAAGGCCCTGTCGGCAACCCTTTTTTACAGTTTCAATGCACGTCGTTGTCGGTGCGGGCGCTTTCGCGCGCTTCGAACCACATCCCGTTGAGGATGGCCACGACCGAGGCCAGTCCGGCACCGAGAATCCAGGCGAAATACCACATGGTCAATCTCCTATGTTCAAGGGATGTGCCGACCGTGGGCCGGCACACCGGCAATCAGTAAGCGTTGGGGTTGTCGCCCATTTCCTCGACCGTCGTCTTGCCCTTCAGTACGCGGTACACCCAGGTGGTGTAAGCGATGATGATCGGCAGGAAGATGGCCGTGGCCAGCAGCATGACCCACAGCGTCAGATGGCTGGACGAGCTGTCCCAGACAGTCAGGCTGGAGGTGGGCTGGCTGGAGGACGGCAGCAGGAACGGGAAGATCGCAAAGCCGACGGTCAGGATGATGCCGGCGATCGAGGCGCCCGAGGCGATGAAGGCCAGGCCACCACGACGTGCGCGCAGCAGTACCGCGCTGGCCAGTGCGCCCAGCAGGCCCAGCACCGGGAACACCAGCGTCGCCGGCATGGAGCTGTAGTTGCGCAGCCAGCCACCGGCGACCGTGCCCAGTTCGGCGGTCTTCAGCAGCGGATTGGTCGGGCCATCGGTGACCACCTGCGAGGTGATCTGGTAACCCGGCAGGCCGAAGGCTACCCAGGCACCGGCCACGGCGAACAGCACAAAGCTGACGATGGCGGCGACGCTGCCATAACGTGCGGCACGTTCGGCCACCGGGCCGTCGGTCTTGATCACCAGCATGGCCGCACCATGCGAAACCAGCATGGCCACGCTGATCAGGCCGGCGATGAGCGCGAACGGGGTGAGCAGGCCGAAGAACGAACCGGTGTAGGTCACGCGCAGGGTGTCATCGAAGTGGAACGGCACACCCAGCAGCACGTTGCCCACGGCGACGCCGGCAATCAGGCCCGGCAGCAGGCCGCCGATGAACAGCACGCGGTCCCAGTTGTCGCGCCAGCGCTTGGACGGCAGCTTGCTGCGGTACTTGAAGCCGACCGGGCGCAGGATCAGCCCGAACAGCATCGCAAACACCGCCAGGTAGAAGCCGGAGAAGCTGACCGCATACAGCGGCGGCCATGCGGCGAAGATCGCGCCACCACCCAGCACCAGCCAGACCTGGTTGCCTTCCCACACCGGGCCGACGGTGTTGATCACCAGCCGGCGTTCTTCATCGGTCTTGGCCACGAACGGCAGCAGTGTGCCGACACCAAGATCGAAACCATCCATCACGGCCCAGCCGATCAGCAGGATGCCGAGCAGCAGCCACCAGATCACGCGGAGCGTGGTGTAATCAAGTGCAATGAATTCCATCTGGATTCTCCTGCCTCAGGCCTGGCCGGGGGCGACTGCATTGGGGGAAGCGGGGCGGATATCGGCCTGCAGCGAGGGCAGGATGTCGTCCGGACCCTTGCGGACCGCCTTCAGCATCAGCTTGATCTCGATGATCAGCAGCACCGTGTACAAGCTGGTGAACACCGCCAGCGTGGTCAGGATTTCATGCAGTGCCAGGCCCGATGCCGCGTAGAAGGTGGGCAGCACACCATCCACCGCCCACGGCTGGCGGCCGTACTCGGCGACGAACCAACCGCACTCGATCGCGATCCACGGTGCCGGCAGCGACCACACGGCCAGCTTCAGGAACCAGCGCTTGTCCTGGAAGTTGTTGCGGCACGAGAAGTAGAACGCCAGTGCGAAGAAGGCGATCAGGTAGAAGCCCAGGCCCGCCATGATGCGGAAGGTCCAGAACAGCGGGGCCACGCGCGGGACGGTATCCATCGCGGCCTTGGAGATTTCCTCCGGCGTCGCGTTGAGGATGTCTTCGCGGTAGCGCTTCAGCAGCAGGCCGTGGCCGAGATCCTGCCAGTGGCGATCGAACATCTCGCGTGCTTCGAGGTCGTTCCGGTTCTTCTTCACGCGTTCCAGTGCGCCATAGGCGATCTGGCCGCCGCGGATGCGGTGCTCGGCACGCTCCACCAGTTCCAGGATGCCCGGGATCGGCTGGTCCAGCGAACGGGTGGCGATCAGGCCCATCAGGTACGGGATCTTCACCGCGTAGTCGTTCTGGTGGGTGTCCTGGTTGGGAATGCCGAAGGCGGTGAAGTCGGCCGGTGCACGCTCGGTTTCCCACATTGCTTCGATCGCGGCCAGCTTCATCTTCTGGTGTTCGCTGGCGGCGTAACCACTCTCGTCACCCAGCACCACCACCGACAGCGAGGACAGCAGGCCGAAGGCTGCGGCCACCGCGAACGAACGGCGGGCCATGTCCCGATGCTTGTTGCGCAGCAGGTACAGGGCGCTGATCGACATCACGAAGATCGCACCGGTCACGTAGCCGGCACTGACGGTGTGCACGAACTTGGCCTGGGCCACCGGGTTCAGCAGCACCGCAGCGAAGTCGACTACTTCCATGCGCATCGTTTCCGGGTTGAACACCGCACCGGTCGGGTTCTGCATCCAGCCGTTGGCGATCAGGATCCACACCGCCGACAGGTTGGTGCCCAGCGCCATCAGCCAGGTCACAGTGAGGTGCTTGACCGGGCTCAGGCGCTTCCAGCCGAAGAAGAACAGGCCGATGAAGGTCGCTTCCAGGAAGAACGCCATCAGGCCTTCGATGGCCAGCGGCGCACCGAAGATGTCGCCCACGTAGTGGCTGTAGTACGACCAGTTCATGCCGAACTGGAACTCCATCACCAGGCCGGTGGCCACGCCGATGGCGAAGTTGATGCCGAACAGGGTGCCCCAGAACAGGGTCATCTGCCGCCAGACCTGCTTGCGGGTCATCACGTACACGCTCTCCATGATGGCCACCATGAAGGACAGGCCAAGCGTGAGCGGTACGAATAGGAAGTGGTACATCGCGGTCAGAGCGAATTGCAGCCGCGACAGTTCTACGACTGTCTGATCAATCATGGCCTGGCTACCTCGTTGGATAGTGCCGTTGCAGGTGGCGGGAAGGGTGGTCTACGGGGTGAATGATGTGACCGACTACTTCAAACAGCCTTGATCCAGATCAATGTATGAATGGGTATTCAGGAGGATCGTATGCCAACCCGATGAAGACTGCGACCGCCGGCCGCAGGGGGAGGCTGTTGCCTGCGCCTACAATGCCGTGTCTCCCCTGTTACCCGTGAAGACCCCTTGAGCGCTGCCGAAACGACCCCTGACGGCCTTTCCCCGGAAGCCGAAACGACCCGCCAGCGGCGTGCCCGCACCGCCTGGCTGGCCGATCTTGCGCGCTCCGCTCGAGGTCGCCAGCGGCTGGCGGCGCTGTGCATCAGCCTGTCCGGCGCGCTGCTGATCGGCCAGGCCGCTGCCATCGCCTGGCTGGTGCAGCAGGTGCTGGTGGAACGCGCACCGCTGGCGTCGGGCCTGCCGGTGCTCGCTGGGCTGGCGGTGATCCTGGTGCTGCGCACGCTGCTGGGCAGCGCCACCCAGGCGGCTGCCGGTGATGTGGCCGATGCCGCGCGGTTGGCGCTGCGCGAGCGTGTGTTCGCGCGCCTGCTTGGACATGGGCCGCTGTGGCTGCGCCAGCGCCGCACCGGCGAGCTGGGCGAACTGATGCTGCATCACGGTGATGCGATCGAGAGCTATTACAGCGGCTTCCTGCCGGTGCGCACCGAAGTGGTGGTGGTGCCGCTGCTGATCCTGTCCGCTGTGGCCTGGGTGGATTGGGTGGTGGCGCTGATCCTGCTGTTCACCGCACCGCTGGTGCCGTTCTTCATGATGCTGGTGGGCTGGGGCGCTGAAGCCGCCGGCCGTGCGCAGCTTGGCGAGCTGGCGCGGATGAGCGGCCACTTCGCCGACCGCATCAAGGGTCTGGGCCTGCTGCGCCTGTATGGCCGCGGCGAGGCCGAACTGGACGGCATCGCGGCCGCCGCCGAAGGCGTGCGCGTGCGTACGATGAAGGTGCTGCGCATCGCCTTCCTGTCGTCCACGGTGCTGGAATTCTTCGCCTCGGTGAGCGTGGCGATGGTTGCGCTGTACCTGGGCCTGAGCTATCTGGGCCTGATGTCGCTGCATGCAGCGGTGCCGACGCTGGGCGCCGGCCTGTTCTGCCTGCTGCTGGCGCCGGAGTTCTACGCGCCGCTGCGGCGGCTGGCCGCGCACTACCACGACCGCGCCAACGCGCTGGCCGCTGCCGCCGAAGTAGAGCGCCTGCTGCAGTCGCTGCCCGGGGAGCAGGGCTTGATCGAAAGCGAGGTTGCACCGTTGGCGGTGGAACCGGCCGAGGCTGCCTTGCCGCCGCTGCAGGCGCAGGGTCTGGTGCTGCGCCCGCTGGGTGCGCCGCATGATGTGCTGCAGGATCTGGACGTGCTGCTGGAACCGGGCCAGCGCCTGGCCCTGGTCGGTCCCAGCGGGTCCGGCAAGAGCACGTTGCTGGAAGCGCTGGCGGGGTGGTTGCCGCCGCGTGCCGGCAAGCTGCAGCTGCGGCCCGGCGTGCAGGTGGCGTACGCCAGCCAGCGGCCGTACCTGTTCCACGGCAGCATCGCCGACAACCTGCGGCTGGCTGATCCCGGTGCCAGCGATGCGCGCCTGCGCGCGGTCGCCGAGGCCTCGCAGGTACTGCAGTTCGCGCAACGCCTGCCGCAGGGGCTGGATACCGTAATCGGCGAGCGTGGTTTCGGCCTGTCCGGTGGTGAAGCACGCCGCATCGGCCTGGCCCGCCTGCTGCTGCGCGACCCGCAGGTGCTGCTGCTTGATGAACCCACCGCGTTCCTCGATGCCGATACCGAAGCGGCGTTGCTGCGCAGCCTGGCCGCCTATGCACGCGGCCGCAGCGTGGTGGTCGCCACCCACAGCCCTGCGGTGATCGCCTGGGCCGACCGCTGCCTGCTGTTGCCGGAAGGCCGCCTGGTCGAGCCGGCACAGGCGGTGCGCGCATGAGCCGTTCGCCTGATTCGCTGCGCGCGGTGTTCCTGCGCCATCGCCCGCGCCTGCTGCTGACCGTGCTGCTGCTGTGGATCACGATGCTGGCCGGCACCGCCCTGCTGGGCCTGTCCGGTGGCTTCCTGACCGCCGCTGCGCTGGCCGGTGCGGCCGGGCTGGCGCAGGGCTTCAACTTCTTTTCGCCGTCGGCCGGCATCCGCGGCCTGACCATGGCGCGCATCGTGTCGCGCTACTTCGAGAAGCTGGTCGGCCACGATGCCACGCTGCGCATCGCCCGCGATCTGCGCGTGTGGTTCTTCCGCCGCGCGCTGCCACTGGCACCGGCGCGGCTGGGGGCCACGCGTACCGGCGAACTGCTGGCACGCCTGCTGGGTGACATCAATGAGGTGGATGGCCTGCTGGTGCGTGCGATCGGGCCGCTGGTGGCGCTGGGTGCGCTGTCACTGGTGGCGATCGCCTCGGCCGCGGTGATCCTGCCGTCTGCGGCGGTACTGCTGGCGGTGCTGGCGTTGCTGATCGCCTTCGGTGTGCCGTGGCTGGGCGTGCGTGGTCGCGACGATGAGGAGGCCGACCGTGCCGCGCATCGTGCTGCCCTGCGTACCGCAGCCTTCGAAGGACTGGAGGGCGCGGGTGATCTGGCCGCGTTGCATGCCGATGCAGCGTGGCAGTTGAAGGTGCGCGTGGCGGCAAAACAGCTGGCTTCGCGGGATCGTCGTCGGCGCTGGCGCCTGATCGCGGCCTCGACCCTGCATGGCCTGGTCGCCGGGCTGGGCCTGGTGGCGATGCTGGCGTTGGCCCTGCATGCGGCCGAACAGCAGCGCATCGCGCCGGAAATGGCGGCGGGTCTGGTGTTCCTCACCGTGGCACTGATCGAACTGTGGGCCGGCATGGGCCTGGCCTGGCAGTCGCTGCAGTCCGGGCGCATCGCCGCCGATCGCCTGCAGGCCATCGTCGAGCAACCGCCGACGGTGGAGGACCCGCAGGCGCCGCAGGCGGTGCCGCAGGCCGCGCGCGTGCATTGGGATGACGTGCACTTCCAGTGGCCCGGTGCGGCGCGGCCGGTGTTGTCCGGCCTGCAGCTGACACTGGCGCCGGGCGAGCGGATCGCGATTCGCGGCGACAGCGGCAGTGGCAAGACCACCCTGTCGAGCCTGCTGCTGCGGCTATGGGATCCGCAACAGGGACGGTTGACCTACGGGGGCCGCGACCTGCGTGATTTCGCCCAGGCCGACTGGCACCGGCAACTGGCGTGGCTGCCGCAGAACGCGCCGGTGTTTGCCGGCAGCGTGGCCGAGAACCTGCGATTGGGTGATCCCGATGCCAGTGACGCAGCGTTGTGGGCGGTGCTGCGTCGCGTGCGCCTGGGTGAGTGGGCCGAGCGCAACGGTGGCCTGCAGACCTGGGTGGGCGAGAACGGCGCGACGATGTCGGCCGGCCAGGCACGACGCCTGGCGCTGGCGCGCGCGCTGCTGCGCAATGCGCCGATCCTGCTGCTGGACGAACCGACCGAAGGCCTGGACGTGGATACCGCACGTGCGTTGCTGCAGGACCTCTCCGGGTTGCTGGACGGGCGCAGCCTGCTGATGATCACCCACGACGACCTGCCCGACGGCGTGGTGGATGCGCAGTACCGGTTGCGTGATGGGGGAGTGGTGCGCGAAGCGTGAATGGTAGTGCCGGCCGCTGGCCGGCAACCTCATGGCGCTTGATACGGATACGGAATTGCCGGCCAGCGGCCGGCACTACCCATTCGAAGGGTTACCGCGAGAACTCGCGCAGCATCACCGCGATCGAGGCCACGTTGGCCAGCACGCACAGCCAGAACACCCACTGGAATCCGGCTTTGCGATGCTTGTGGCGGAACAGCGCCTGGCCCAGCAGCGCGCCCGGCCAACCGCCGGCAAAAGCCAGCAACTGCAGTGTGCGCTCGGGAATCCGCCACTGCTTTCGCTGCGCCGCGCGCTTGTCGTGGCCGTACAGGCCGAACGACACTGCGCTGGAGAGCAGGCACCAACCGCCCAGCCACAGCGGCAGCACGCCGCTGACCGTCAGTGCGATCAACGCACCGAATGCGGCCAGCGCGAGGTTACGCCGCCATGCCACTTACAGCGCGTCGAGGAAGCCGCGCACGGCCGGGCCGAAACGCTCGAAATCGACGAGGAAGGCGTCATGGCCCTGCGGCGACTCCAGACCGATGAAGCGCGCATCGGCACCGCCGGCGCGCAGGCCGTCGGCGACCTGTTGCTGCTGCTGCACCGGGAACAGGATGTCGGTGTTGGCGCCGATCGCCAGCGCCTTCTCCACCCGGATCTTCGCCAGCCCGGCCAGCACGTCGCCGTCGGCATACTCAGCCAGGTCGAACCAGTCCATCGAACGGCTCAGGTACAGATAGCAGTTCGGATCGAAGAAGCGCACGAAGCGCCGTGCATGGCCTTCCAGATAGCTTTCCACCTGGAATTCGAGGCCGAACGGATCGTCGTCGGCCTGGTCCGAATCCAGCCGCACGCGGCCGAAGCGCCCATCCCATTCCAGTGCCGAACGGTAGGTGATCACGCCCAGCTTGCGCGCCATGCGCATGCCGGACTCGGGATACTCGGCATCGTCGTAGTGGCCGCCATTCCAGCGTGGATCAAGGCGGATCGCCTCGCGCTGCAGCGAACGGATCGCGATCGAGAACGGCAGTGCCTGCGCACTGCCGGAAATGTTGACGTGGCTGCGCGCAATGCCCGGGTGCAGCATCAGTACCGCGAGTGCGGTCATGCCGCCCATTGAATTGCCGACCACGCAGGCCAGCTGTTCGATGCCCAGGGCACGCACGACTTCGATGGCGGCGCGTGCGCCGTCTTCGATCGACAGCTCGGGGAAGTCGAGGCGATACGGTTGGCCCGTGGCCGGGTTGAGCGAGGCGGGACCGGTCGAGCCCTTGCAGCTGCCCAGCGAATTCACGCATACCACGAACCAGCGGTCGGTATCGATCGGCTTGCCGGGGCCGACCATGCCTTCCCACCAGCCCACTGCGGGGTTGGCGTCATTGGCAGCGGCGTGTGCATCCGGCGACAGGCCGGTCACGATCAGGATCGCGTTGCTGGCGTCGGCGGCCAGCGTTCCCCAGGTTTCGTAGGCCACGCGTGCGCCATGCAGGGCGCCACCGCGCTTGAACGGGAACGGCGAGGGCAGGGCGTGGAAGCGGGTGCCGGGCGGGATGAATTCGGTCATGCAGCCATTCTAGCGGGGCCGCATGTGGAGCTGGCGACACGCTGGTTTCCATCGGCGATGCACCCGGTGGTGCCGGCCGCTGGCCGGCAACCTCATGAATCTGGATGCGCCCACGTGGTTGCCCGCCAGCGGCCGGCACTACGGGAACCGCAGCTCCACCACGCCTTCATGCGGCAGGCTCACCTTCACCGGCACGCTCTGCAGGTCATCCTCGCCGCGGTTGGCACTGCCGCTGCGCGAGATGCGTGCCAGCACTTCCACTTCGCGATGCGCGGACAACGGTGCGGTCGGCATCGGGCTGTCTGCGTCGCCCAGCCCGACCGTGGCCGGGAAACCGGCCAGAGGCAGCTTGCGTGCGGCCACCGGCATCGGCGGTCCACCCACGGCGCGGGCCAGCACGAATACCTGGGTGCTGGCGGGCCACTCGGCGTTGTTCAGCGCAGGCAGTTGCACGCGCACCTGCAGCAGCGCCGGTGGCGCCGCAGCGGCAGCATCGGGCGCCTGGCCGGCGGCCTCACGGGCGATGGCGATCTGCGCCTGCAGCGCCTGCGCGGCGCCGGGCTCAAGCCGTGGCAGCAGGCCGCTCCAGATGTCGGCAGCCTCGGCATTCTTTCCGCGCTGGCGCAGGGCGATGCCCAGCAGCCAGCTGGCGCGCTCTGCATCGGGCGCCAGCGCACGAGCCTGCTGCAACCAGGCCATCGCGGTGTCATCGAACTGCTTGCCGGCATCGGCCTGCGCACGTGCCTGCGCCGCTTCCACCAGCACGCCGGGGTCTTCCGGGGCGAGAGCGGCAGCACGTGCGAAGGCATCCGCTGCGGCTGCGGCGTTGCCCAGTTCGGCCTGCGACCGGCCCAGCAGCGTCCAGCCATCGGCTCGCTGCGGGTCTCGCTTCAGTGCATCCTGCAGGGCCTGCACGCCATCGCGCAGGGTGGCTACCGACGGGGTTGGTTGTACCTGTGCTGCACGCGGATCACCAACCAGCAGATACAGGCAGGCACCGGACACGCCCAGCGCGAGCACACCCACCACGAAACCGCGGCGACCGTGGTGGCGCAGCGGCCACAGCACCAGCGCCGCCATCAGTGCGGCCACCAGTCCAGCCAGCATCGGCAGCCAATGGCTCACCATCCGTCTCCTTCATCGGTCTTGCTGGCGGGGGCGGCAGCAACCGTGCGGCCACGGCGGCGGACGATGCCCAGTACCACCAGCGCGCCGGCGCCCAGCACCAGCAGCGGACCGCCCCACAGCAGCCAGGTGCCCGGCTGTAGAGGCGGTTGATAGAGCACGAACTCACCGTAGCGCGCGACCAGGAACTGCTTGATCTGTGCGTCGTCGCGGCCCTGCTGCATCAGCTGCAGCACCTCGCGGCGCAGGTCCTGCGCGATCTGCGCGTTCGAGTCGGCCAACGACTGGTTCTGGCACTGCACGCAGCGCAGCTGCGCGGCCAGGTCGTGGAAGCGGCGTTCTTCGGCGCCATCGCGGAACTGCAGTGGCTGCGGATCATGCAACGGCTGCTGTGCCAGCACGGCCAGGGGCAGCATCAGAAGCAGCAATGCCAGCAGCCAGCGCATGGGCTCAGGGCGCCGTGTGCAGCGTGCTGCCGGCATTGCCCTGGGCCTTCTCGATCTTCTCCAGTGCCGGGATCAGCTTCTCGTCGACCACGCGCTGGGTCATCGCACCGCTGTACTTCCAGCGCACGACACCGCTGCCATCGACCAGGAAGGTTTCAGGTGCCGCGGTCACGCCCCAGTCGATCGCGGTGCGGCCTTCCACGTCGCTGAGCACGACCATGAACGGGTTGCCCAGCTGTTCCAGCCAATGCAGGGCATCGGTCGGTTCATCCTTCCAGTTGTAGCCGATCACGCGCACGCGCTTGCTCTCGGCGAAACGGGTCAGCACCGGGTGTTCCTCGCGGCAGGCCGCGCACCAGCTGCCCCACACGTTAAACAGGTAAGGCGCGCCGCGCAGTTCGTCGCTGTGCACGATCATTTCCGGGTCGTGCAGCACCGGCAGCGCGAACGCCGGCGCCGGCTTGTCGATCAGCGCCGATGGCAGCACGTCGCGCTGCGGATCGCCCGATTTCATCACCCCGTAGATCATCAGCCCGAGCAGGCCGAAGAAGAACAGCACGCCGATCACGATGGCTACCGGCGGCAGCGGGCGGGAGGGGCGCGGGGCGGGGGACTCGGACATGGAAACTCCTACGGACGACGGAAGCGGCGGTCGGCGGCGGTGATGAATCCGCCCAGGGCCATCAACAGCGCGCCCAGCCAGATCCAGCGCACGAACGGCTTGATGTGCACCCGGACCGCCCATGCATTGTTGCCCAGCGGCTCGCCCAATGCCACGTAGACATCACCATCGAGGCGTGCATCGATGCCGGCCTCGGTCATCACCTGGCCGCCGCTGGCGTACTGGCGCTTTTCCGGATGCAGCAGGGCCAGCTCGCGGCCGTTGCGGAACACGCGCAGGTGGCCGCGGTCGGCGATGAAGTTCGGTCCTTCGCGATGGTCCACGCCCTCGAAGCGTACTTCGTGGCGGCCGACCACCACCTGCTGGCCCGGTGCCAGCGCCACTTCACGCTGTACGTTCAGGGCTTCCACCAGCAGCGCACCGGCCAGGAACACGGCGATGCCGGCATGGGCGACGATCATGCCGAGCATTTCGGCGGTGAAGCGGCCATTGCCGCGCAGTCGCTGCCAGACGAAACGTGCGGTACCGAAGCCGACCCAGACCGCGGCAGCGACACCGAGACCGGCCTTCCAGCCGTTCTGCGGCGCCTGCCACCAGGCCAGCGCACCCAGCAGCACCGCCAGCCCCAGCCAGGGTGCCAGCAGCGCGAACGCGCGCGAGGGCTGGTCGCGTTGCCACTTCACCAGCGGGCCGAACGGCAGCAGCAGGATCATCGGTGCCATCAGCAGCAGGAACAGGCTGCCGAAGTAGGGCGGGCCGACCGAGATCTTGCCCAGCGACAGTGCATCGGCCAGCAACGGATACAGTGTGCCGAGCAGCACCATCGCGCAGGCGGTGGCCAGCAGCAGGTTGTTGGCCAGCAGCAGGGTCTCGCGCGAGGTGGCGGTGAAGCCACGGCGCGGATCGTCGGCGTCCACGCTGAGCTGGCTGGCACGCAGCGCGTACAGCAGCAGGCTGCCGCCGACCAGCACCGACAGGAACACCAGGATGAACAGGCCGCGCGACGGATCTGCAGCGAACGAATGCACGCTGGTCAGCACACCGGAGCGCACCAGGAAGGTGCCGAGCAGCGACAGCGCGAAGGCCGCGATCGCCAGCAGCAGGGTCCAGCTGCCGAAGGTGCCGCGCTTCTCAGTGACCGCCTGCGAATGGATCAGTGCCGCACCGACCAGCCACGGCATGAAGCTGGCATTTTCCACCGGGTCCCAGAACCACCAGCCGCCCCAGCCCAGCTCGTAATAGGCCCACCAGCTGCCCAGCGCGATGCCCAGGGTCAGGAAGCCCCAGGCGACGTTGGTCCACGGCCGCGTCCAGCGCAGCCAGCGTGCGTCGACACGACCTTCCAGCAGCGCGGCCACGGCGAATGCGAACGGCACCGCGAAGCCGACATACCCGATGTAGAGCATCGGTGGGTGGATGATCAGCCCGGGGTCCTGCAGCAGTGGATTGAGGTCGCGGCCTTCCAGCGGTGCCGGGTTCAGGCGCAGGAACGGGTTGGAAGTGAAGATCAGGAAGGCGAGGAATCCGATGCTGACGATGCCCATCACCGCCAGTACACGCGCCTGCACCGGTGCCGGCAGGTGCCGCGAGAACAGCGCCACTGCGCCGGTCCACAGCGCCAGCACCAGCGCCCACATCAGCAGTGAGCCCTCGTGCGCACCCCACACCGCCGAGTAGCGGTAGATCATCGGCAGCAGCGAATTGGAGTTCTCGGCCACGTAGCGCACCGAGAAGTCCTGCTGCACGAACGCAGCGGTGAGCACCGCGAAGGCGCCGGCGAGCAGCAGCAGTTGTGCGAAGGCGGCTGGCCGTGCCACCGCCATCCATGCCGTGTTGCCGCGATGCGCGCCGACCAGCGGCAGCCCGGCCTGCAGCAGCGAGGCCAGCAGCGCGCACAACAGCAGGATCTGACCCAGTTCGGGCAGCACTCAGCGCACCTCGGGTGCCGTCACCGGCACGTCATGCTTGCGATGGGCGTCGCCCATCTTGTCGGCCACTTCCTTGGGCACGTACTTCTCATCGTGCTTGGCCAGCACCTCGTCGGCGACGAACACATCGTCCTGCAGGCGGCCACTGGCGACCACCGCGGTGCCTTCGGCGAACATGTCCGGCAGGATCCGCGACGTGGTCACCGCCAGCTGGGCATCGCCGTCGGTCACTTCAAAACGTGCTTCCAGCGAACCGACCGGGCGGTTGAAGGAGCCCTTCACCACCATGCCGCCCAGGCGGAACCGCGACTGCGCATCGACATCGCCGCGCAGCACTTCCGAAGGCGTGTACAGGTAGGCGATGTT
Source organism: Stenotrophomonas sp. 71799_Sma (assembly GCF_056482505.1). Classification (NCBI taxonomy): domain Bacteria; kingdom Pseudomonadati; phylum Pseudomonadota; class Gammaproteobacteria; order Lysobacterales; family Lysobacteraceae; genus Stenotrophomonas; species Stenotrophomonas sp. 71799_Sma. The sequence goes on along the minus strand of NZ_CM151202.1, from coordinate 3,247,497 downwards.
GCGTTCCAGCGCCATCGCCACCAGCGCGGTGGCCAGCCCGGAGGCGAGCAGGGCCAGCAGTACCCAGACCAGGCGGCGACGTTGTACCGGCGTCATCGTTCCAGCTCCGTCGACAGCGGCGCCGCAGCGTCCTGTTTGACGGCGCGGGTCTGCTGCCGCTGCTGGCGTGCCAGCGCCAACCGGCGTGCCACGCGCAGGCGCAGCCACGAACCGATGGCATCGGCGCCGAGTACCAGCACGAACACGGCGTAGGCGCCGATCACATAGGGCAGGTGGGTCATGGCTGGGCCTCCCCGGCCGGACGTGCGGCATCGACGCGGCCGCCGACCCAGGCCTTGCCGGCCTCGCGGTCGAGATTGTCGGCACGGGCCTTGGCCAGCACCGAACCGGCGAACCAGAACTTGGTGCCGATCACCATCCACCACAGCGGCGCGATCATCGCGCTGCTGATCGCCGATTCACCGAACACGTTGATCGACTGGCGCTGGTGCAGGCCGCCCCACCAGTCCACCGAATAGCGGATCACCGGCAGCAGGCTGACGCCGACGATGGCCAGCAGGCCGGCTGCGCGTGCGGCGCTGCGGCGGTCCTCGATGGCGTGGTACAGGCCGATCACGCCCAGGTACAGGAACAGCAGCACCAGCTCGCTGGTCATGCGCGGGTCCCAGTCCCACCAGGTGCCCCAGGTGCCCTTGCCCCAGATGCTGCCGGTCAACAGGGTGATCAGGGTGAAACCGGCACCCATCGGTGCGCAGGCCATGGCCAGGATCTCGCAGACCTTGATCCGCCAGATCAGCGCGATGGCGGCATACAGCGCCATCAGCGCGAACACGAACAGGCTCATCCAGGCACTGGGCACGTGGATGTAGAGGATGCGGAAGCTGTCCAGCTGCTTGGCTTCCGGCGGCACCACCAGCAGCGCCTGCCATATGCCGACCAGCAGCACCGGCACCGCCGCGAGGTAGAACACCCGCGACCAGCGGGCAGCGAAACGGTCGAACGTGGGAGGCGAACCGAGTTGGTGGAACCAGCGGACAATCGGATTCATGCGTGGCGGCTATCCAGCAGGGGTGGATTGGCTCTCAGCTCGGTCAACTCAGAGAAATACGTATTGCAGCGGCGGTGGCCAACGGCGCCAGCACCAGCGCGACCAGCAGACCGGCGCCCAGCATCAGCAGCGCACCGACCGGATCCTGTCCGCGTCCCGCCGCTGCCAGGCTGCCTGCACCGAACACCAGCACCGGCACGTACAGCGGCAACGACAGCAACGCCACGAGAATACCAGAGCGCCGGATGCCTACGGTCAGTGCAGCGACCACGCCACCGATCAGGCTCAGCAACGGTGTTCCCAGCAGCAACGATGCCAGCAACATCGGCAGCTGGTCATGCGGCAGATGCAGCATTTCGGCCAGCAACGGGCTGACCACGATCAGCGGCAGCGCAGTGGTGGCCCAGTGCAGCAGCACGCGCACCAGCACCAGCCAGGCCAGCGGCACCGGCGCCAGCAGCCATTGCTCCAGCGAGCCGTCTTCGGCATCGGAGCGGAACAGTGAATCCAGTGACAGCTGGCCGGCCAGCAGCACGGCCAGCCACAGCACCGCGCCGGCGGTGGCGGCCAGTAGTTGCGGTTCGCGGCCCTGGGCGAGCGCGAACAGCACCACCACCAGTACCGCGAACAGCAGCGGCTGCAGCGCATCGCCGCGGCGGCGCCAGAGCAGGCGCAGGTCGCGCTTGAGCAGGGCCGCTGCGGTCTGCCACAGGCCCGGTTCGGTGCCTGGCGCGATCATGCGGTACCGCCGAGGTCGAGCTGGCGGGTACGCACCGGTGGTGCGGCATAGGCGCCGTGGGTGGTGACCAGTGCAGCGCCGCCGGCACGCAGATGCGCGGAAATCATCCGGTTGACCAGGGTGATGCCCTCCAGGTCGAGGTTGGCATAGGGTTCGTCGAGCAGCCACAACGGCGCCGGTGACAGCCAGATGCGTGCCAGTGCCAGCCGCCGCTTCTGTCCGGCGGACAGATGCCGAACGAGAGTGTCCTCATAACCGGCCAGGCCGACGATGGCCAGCGCGTTGCCCGGCATCTGCCGTGCGCGACGGCCGTGCAGGCCGCACAGGAAATGCAGGTTCTCCAGCGTGTCCAGATCGGGCTTCAATGCGGGCAGGTGGCTGAGGTAGGCGACGTAACGCGCGCGCTCGGCATTGCCGGCCGGCCTGCCATCGATCTGCACCTGCCCGGCACCAGGCCGGGCCAGGCCCGCCAGCACGCGCAGCAGGGTGGTCTTGCCGGCGCCATTGCCGCCCTGCACCAGCAGGGCTTCGCCGGCGTCCACATGGAAGTCCAGCGGGCCGAACACCGGCTCGTCATTGCGGGAAAAGCTCAGGCCGCTGGCGGCCAGCAATGCAGGGGTGTTCAAGGGGCAGGGTCTTCATGCCGGAGTGCGGCGGCAATTGTAGCGGTGAATGCATACGGTAGTGCCGGCCGCTGGCCGGCAGGCGCGACCAAGCGTCGCAGATAGTCCCGGGTTGCCGGCCAGCGGCCGGCACTACCGAAGCAGGGATTGCGTAAACTCAGGGGCCTGTCTCCCCATATCCCCAGGCCGATGCAACCCAACACCAAGCTGCCCAAGGTCGGTACCACGATCTTCACCGTGATGTCCCAGCTCGCTGCCGAACACGGCGCGGTCAACCTGGGCCAGGGTTTCCCGGACTTTTCGGCGCCGCAGCGCCTGGTCGACGAGACTGCCAGGGCGATGGCCGCCGGGCTGAACCAGTACCCGCCGATGACGGGCGTGGCGCCGCTGCGCCAGGCCATCGCGCAGAAGGCGCTGGACTGCTACGGCGCGCAGGTGGATGCGGACAGCGAGATCACTGTCACCAGCGGCGGCACCGAGGCCATCTTCAACGCTATTCACGCTGTGGTGCGTGCGGGCGAGGAAGTGATCGTGCTCGACCCGGCGTATGACTGCTATGAACCGGCGATCGATCTGGCCGGCGCCAAGGCCGTGCATGTGTCGCTGGATCCGCAGACCTTCGCCGTCGACTGGGACCGCGTGCGTGCGGCGATCACCCCGCGTACCCGCATGCTGATCGTCAACACCCCGCACAATCCGTCCGGTGCGATGCTGTCGGCGCAGGACATGCAGGCGCTGACCGAGCTGCTGCGCGGCACGCAGATCTATCTGATCTCCGATGAGGTGTACGAACACATCATCTATGACGGTCGCCGCCACGAGTCGGCGCTGCGCTACCCGGAACTGCGCGAGCGCGCGTTCGTCATCTCCAGTTTCGGCAAGACCTACCACTGCACTGGCTGGAAGATCGGCTATGCGATCGCCCCGCCGGCGCTGACCGCCGAGTTCCGCAAGGTGCACCAGTACAACACCTTCACCAGCTTCGGCCCGGCGCAGTACGGCTTCGCCGCGATGATCCGCGATGAGCCCGAACACCACCTGGAGCTGGGTGCGTTCTACCAGGCCAAGCGCGATCGCTTCCGCGAACAGCTGGCCAGCACCCGGCTGAAGGCGCTGCCGGTGCCGGGCGGTTACTTCCAGCTGGTCGACTACTCGGCCATCAGCGACCTGCCGGACCATGAGTTCGTGAAGTGGCTGACCATCGAGAAGGGCGTCACTGCCATTCCGCTGTCGCCGTTCTACGAGAACCCGCCGGCCGGCCAGCGCCTGGTGCGCCTGTGCTTCGCCAAGAATGAAGCAACGATGGACGCGGCGATCGAACGCCTGCGCCTGCTCTGAGCGGAGGCGTGAACATGCAGGACCTGCGCATTTCCCTCGTCCAGGGCGACACCCGCTGGCATGACCCGGCGGGCAACCGTGAGTACTACGGCGCGCTGCTGGCACCGCTGGCGGGCACCACCGACCTGGTGATCCTGCCGGAGACCTTCACCAGTGGCTTCTCCAACGACGCCATCGCCCAGGCCGAAGGCATGGACGGCCCGACCGTGGCCTGGGTGCGCGAGCAGGCCAAGGCCTTGAACGCGGCGGTCATCGGCAGCGTGCAGCTGCGCGAGGGCGAGGGCGTCTACAACCGCCTGCTGTTCGCCACGCCCGACGGCGAGCTGCAGTACTACGACAAGCGCCACTTGTTCCGCTATGGCGGCGAGCACGAGCGCTATGCGGCCGGTCGCGAGCGCCTGAGCGTGGAATGGAAGGGCTGGCGGATCAATCCGCAGGTCTGCTACGACCTGCGTTTCCCGGTGTTCTGCCGCAACCGCTACAACGTTGAACGTCCACAGCAGCTGGATTTCGACCTGCAGATCTTCGTCGCCAACTGGCCGTCGGCACGTGCCTATGCGTGGAAGACACTGCTGCGTGCACGTGCGATCGAGAATCTGTGCTTCGTTGCCGCGGTGAACCGTGTCGGCGTCGATGGCAACCAGCTGCATTACGCCGGTGACAGCGCGGTGATCGACTTCCTCGGCCAGCCACAGGTGGAAATCCGCGAGCGCGAACAGGTGGTCACCACCACCATCTCGGCCGAGGCGCTGGCCGCACACCGCGCGCGCTTTCCGGCGATGCTTGATGCCGATGCCTTCCACCTGGACGAGCAGGCCTGAGCGACGGCCTGAACGCCGCCGCACCAGCGCGCGCGCCTGCATTCAACGTGCACGCGCGCGCTGCTAGATTCGCCGCCAGTCCGACCGAACTGGAAGTCCTGCCATGAACACGTCCTTCGCCCTGCTGCTGGCGCTGTCCGCCGCATCGCTGGCCCCGGCCGCGCACGCCGCCGGCAACCTCGACTGCGAGCTGCGCTACAACCTCTCCGGCTGGTCGCTGATCTACAAGACCGCCTCCGGCAATGGCACGGTCACCTGCAGCAACGGCGCCAGCATGCCGGTGCGCATCCAGATGAAGGGCGGCGGCCTGACCGTGGGCAAGTCGAAGATCACCAACGGGCGTGGCAGCTTCACCGGCGCGGTCAGCGTCAACGAACTGCTGGGTACTTATGCCTCGGTCGGCGCGCATGCCGGTGCGGTGAAGTCCAGCAACGCACAGGTGATGACCAAGGGTGATATCTCGCTGGCCCTGTCCGGTACCGGCAAGGGCTGGGACCTGGGCGTGGACGGCACCGCGTTCACCCTCAGCCGGCGCTGAGGCGCGACGGCTCGGCAGATCCCCAGCTGATGCGGATGTAGTGCTGTTCGGAATCGCTCAACAACCGTTCGACACTGAAACCATTCTTGAGCAGTTGTGCGGTCACGTCTTCGACGAGCTGCTCGCTGGCCATCACCTGGCTGAAGCCGAACACGAGATAGCGGCGGCCATTCTCCGAGCCGATCTGGATCGAGTTGTCGAGGTCGCGGTAGAACTGTTCGATCGGGCGCTTGGCGGCATCGGCGTTGGCGCGTGCCTGTTCGGCGGTAATGGTGATCATGGGCATCTGCCTGGTGTGGGAGAGCGCGCACGATAGCCAGCGTCCTGATGTGAATTCCGGGCGTGGCGCACAATGCCTTGTGTTTGCAGCAATTCCTAACATGCGGTGTGAGCGTCGATCCGCGCTGGAAAAGTGCCGCGCGACGGTGAGCATCCTGCATCGACATGAGGTCATCGGTCAGGGATGGGTTCCAACGGCAGTGGAGGCGTGAAACGCGCCGCCCACAGGGGATCCTGCGGCCATCCGATGCTGTGGGCGCTCATGCATTTACGTTTCCTTGACCCTGCAGTAACCCCGCAATGCCTAACAGGGACGTCCCAGCGATTCTGCTGGGATCATTGGAGACGCTGGAATGGAGTTCAGAACGTCCGTGCTGCTCGTGGCCCTCATCGCCACGCCCGCCATCGCCCACGCCGAGGTCTGCCTGTCTGACAGCGGACTCGTTGTGCCGTGTCCTAGCCTGTTGCCGCATCCGGTGACGGCCAGATTCGAGATCGGCACCCTGCCGCGTGTGGCTGGCTCGCCGTCGGAAATCTACATCACAGGCGGCGGCCAGGTGGATGGAACGAGTAATTTCTCGGTCTATGCCAATGGTCAGTTCCTGTGCCGTACCAATGACAATTACGACGGTGGCAACACCACGCCCATCCGCCATTGCACCGCGACCATCGCAACACCCGGGACCTATGTGATCTCAGCGTCGCGCAACAGTCCTGGCAACTTCCTCGCGCCGATGGACGAAGTGATCAACGTGCAGTAACCCGCTGTTCTCTGATCCAGGCCCCGGGGCAGGGACCTCGGGGCCACTGCTGCCCGCGTGGCAGCAGGAGCGAGTCTTTCATCGTTGCGATCGGCAGCCAGGCCTTCCGCCGTCGACTGACCGATCCCGCTGCAGCCACAAGGCCAGCAGGCCACACACGATGAGGGTCGGTGCCAGCAGCTGCACTGCACCGACCAACGCCATTGCCGCGCCGATCAACAGGTAGTAAAGCAGGCCGAACAGCGCGCCTGCGCTGCCGAGACAGTGTGGATAGCCGCGCAGGGCCTGGCCGAGCACATTGGGAATGGCAAGGCCGAAGCCAGTCACCACCGGCACCATCGCCGCGACCAGGGCAGGGTGATCATGCAGCAGCGCGGCCAGCAGGCCTCCCGTCAGAACCAGGCCTGCGGCGATGCGGATGCGCGTGGTTGCGGCAACGCCTGCACGCAGCAGGCGGCCATTGCCCCACGCGCCCAGTGCCGAGCCCAATGCCAGCACCGCGCCGCTGGCGCCGAACCAGGTGGCTGGCCAGTGCAGGCGCGCAAACAGGAAGGGGCCGAGTGCATACCAGCTGTACATCGCCACGTTGAAGGCCATCACCAGCAACGCGTGTGACCAGATCCAGCGATCGTGCAGCAGTTCCCGCAGCAGCGGCAGCATGGGCGTGTGCGGGATATGTGCAGGGCGGCTTTCGCGCAGGCCAGCCAGGCATGCGACTGCCAGCAGGACAGCTATCAGCAGCAGGCCGGACTGTACGCCGAGATAGCCATTGGCGGCGACCAGCAGCGTGCCCAGTGCAAGACCGATGGCCGGGCTCAGGGCCAGGGCCATGCCGATCCAGGAGAATGCCTGGGCCAACGCTGGCCCCTGCAGATGGTCGCGCAGCACGGTCTGGGTCACCACCGAAGCGGCGGCGGCGCCGACTGCGGCCAACGCCTGGGCCAGCAGCACGTGGCCGAAGCTGCCAGCCACCAGCCCGCCCAATGCGCCCGCTGCGAAAACGCCGAGGCCACAGAGAAGGGCAGGGCGACGACCGATACGATCGGCCAGACGCCCCCACAGCAGCACGCCTGCAGCGAAGCCGAACAGGTACAGGCTCATGGCCTGGCTGGCGGCACTCGGCGGCAGGGCGAAGCGTTCGGCCAGATCGGCCAGGGCCGGGCTGTACAGGGTCTGTGCCAACTGCGGAAACATCAGCAGTGCAATGGTGAGCAGCAACAGGCGGCGCGACATGCGGGCGCTCCAGGAACAGGGCCGCGCATTGTGGTCGCGTCCGCAATGGCGCACTCTGTATATCCTGTCATCGAATACATGAAATAAGACATGGCCTGGTTGCAGCCGGATGCACACTTCGACGCCGATGCCTGGGGCGCTCCGGTGCTGGGTATCGCGGCCTCATTGGCGGATCACGACTCGGGTTGGCACCAGCATGCGCGCGCGCAGCTGCTGTACACCCGGCAGGGCTGTACGCGCCTGACCTATGGTGATCGCGTCAGCCTGCTGCCGCCCGCGCGCGCAGCGTGGATTCCGGGTGGGCTGCGCCATCGCGCGCAGATGCGCCAGGCGGTCGACTACCGTTCGTTGTACTTCGACGCCACCCTGTCGGCCCAGCTGCCCCGCCAGCCGGCCATCATCGGCGTGGGTCCGCTGCTGCAGGCCTTGCTGGAGCCGATCGCGCAGGCACCGTTCGACCATGACTGGCAGTCGCCGCGCGCACACCATCAACTGGCGTTGTGCGTGCTGGAAATCGTCGCTGCACCGGTGGCGCCGATGGACCTGCCTCTGCCGCGTGATCCGCGGATCGCACGTTGTCTGCCGCTGGCCGAACAGTTGCCGCCCGAACTGGGCGAATTGGCCGCGCGTGTGGACCTGAGCGTGCGTACCGTTGGCCGGCTAATGCAGCGTGATACCGGCATGAGCTACCAGGCCTGGCGCCAGCAATGGCGCCTGATGCGGGCCATGGAGCTGCTGCTGCTCGGCCATCGCGTCGCGCATGTGGCGCAGGACACCGGCTTCTCCGCCGAGAGCCCGTTCATCGCCTTCTTCCGCAGCATGACCGGCACCACACCCGCCGCGTTCCAGCGCCACGCAAAAGGGGACGGAGGGGATTAAGTCGCTTTCGCCCCTTCGACACACGCCGTGGCAAAAACGACTTAATCCCCTCCGTCCCCTTTTTAAAGAAAAACCCCGGCCGGAGCTGGGGTTTTTCATTTCAGTCGGATCGCTGATCAGCCGCCGCGCGGGCCGCTGCGGCGCGGGCCGCCCGGACCGCGGTTGCCACCGGGGCCGCCCGGGCCTCGGTTGCCACCCGGACCACCGGGACCACGGTTACCGCCCGGGCCACGGTTGTTGCCACCGCCCGGACCGCGACCGCCCGGACGGGCGCCCTGCGCCGGCTTCGGGCTGCCATACGGGTTGAAGCCCGGGGTGGCGTGGTCGGACGGGAAGCTCGGGGCATTGCCCGGATGGCCGTACGGGTGCTTGTTGCCCTGGCCCTGCGAGCGGTTGCCCGCGCCGGCCGGACGACCTTGGCCGCCTGCGCCGCCACGGCCTTCACCGCCGAAGCCGCCACGGCCCTGGCCGCCACCGGCGCCAGCACCCGGACCCTTCGGCTTGCCGTACGGACGGCCCTGGCCGCCTGCGCCCGGACCACGGGCACCCGGGCCACGTGCGCCCGGACCGGCATTGCGATGTCCGCTCGGGCCGGTGCTCACGCCATCCGGCACGTACCAGGTGCGGAACGCGGCCGGATTGCCTTCCGGCAGCGAACGGTCGTTCTTCTGGGCACGCTGCTTGAACGGCTTCTGCGACTGCTTGGCTGCCGCTTCGCCGCTGACCGTCAGGCCGCCCTTGAAGCCGCCGCCCTTGCCGCCGCGACCACGGCCGCGGTCTTCGCGCACGTTGTCGAAGCGACGCAGCTCGCGACCTTCGTCGGCGGTGTTGTGGCCGTTGACGTAGGCGTTGCCGCGGCCACCTTCGCGCACGCGCACGGTGGTCTTGGCGGCGCGGCGCTGGCCGATCACCGGCTGCAGGGTCAGTGCCGACGGTGCGCCTTCTTCCAGCTTCAGCTGCGCGCGCAGGGCTTCAACCTGCGCGGTGCCCAGTTCCACTGAATGGCCACGGGCCAGTTCGCGCGGCAGGCTCACCTTGCCGTAGCGGGTGCGCTTCAGGCGGCTGACCTGGCAGCCCTGCGACTCCCACAGGCGACGCACTTCGCGGTTGCGGCCTTCCTTCACCACGACGCGGAACCAGTCGTGCGAGTCGGTGCCGCCGATGCGTTCGATCTCGTCGAACTTGGCCGGACCGTCTTCCAGCGCGACGCCACGGGTGAGGCGGTCGACGATGGCGTCGGAGACCTTTTCCTCGCCTTCCGGCGCGCGCACGCGCACCACGTATTCGCGCTCGACCTCGAACGACGGGTGCATCATGGCGTTGGCCAGTTCACCGTCGGTGGTGGCCAGCAGCAGGCCGGTGGTGTTGATGTCGAGGCGGCCGATCGCGATCCAGCGCGCGCCCTTCAGCGGCGGCAGCGATTCGAACACGGTCGGGCGGCCTTCCGGATCATCGCGGGTGGTCACTTCGCCTTCCGGCTTGTTGTAGACCAGCACGCGCGACGGCTCGGCCAGGGCGGTGGCGACGAAGCCACGGCCATCCAGTTCGATCTTGTCGCCGCTCTTGACCGACATGCCGGTCTGCGCGACTTCACCGTTGACCTTGACCAGGCCTTCGGCAATGCGCTGTTCCAGCGCGCGGCGCGAGCCAAGGCCGGCCTGTGCCAGCACCTTGTGCAGGCGTTCTTCCAACTTGAACTGTTCGGAGGTGGCTTCGCGCTTGAGCGAGAGCTTGTTCAACGACAGCTTGCGAGGGGTGTCACTCATCAGTTTTGCTCCGGCCGACGGTTTCGGGGTCGGCCTCTGGTTCGGAATCGGCTTGGTCAACAGCCACGGTCGTCATCGCGACGGCGTTGTCTTCGCGTTCGTTCACTGGCACCGCGCGCTCGCCCGGCGCGGAATCGGGGTGCCCATCATCGAGGGGCGAAGGTGCTTGCTCATCGGAAGCCGGCGCAGGGGCTGCGTCGGCGGAATCGGGGGTGTCACTGCCGGCCAGGCCGGCATCATCGTTCGCGGCAGCGCCTTCGTCGCCGGCCGAGATGTCAGGACCGTCGGCGCTTGCCGTTGCCGGTGCATCGCGGTCCAGGGACAGCTGGGGTTCCAGCTCGCCCAGGTCCTTCAGTTCCGACAGTGGCGGCAGCTCATCCAATCGCTTCAGGCCGAAATAATCCAGAAAGCCCTTGGTGGTGCCGAACAGCGCCGGCTTGCCGGGTACGTCGCGGTGGCCGACCACGCGGATCCACTCGCGTTCTTCCAGCGCCTGGATGATGTTGCTGCTGACCGCCACGCCGCGCACCTGCTCGATCTCGCCGCGGGTGATCGGCTGCCGGTAGGCGATCAGCGCCAGGGTTTCCAGGGTGGCGCGGGTGTAACGGGTCTTGCGTTCGGTCCACAGCCGGCTGATCCAGCCATGCACTTCGCCGGTGACCTGGTAGCGGAAGCCGGAGGCGACCTCGACCAGTTCCACGCCGCGGCCTTCGCAGGCTTCGCGCAGGCGTTCCAGTGCGCGTTCGATGCTGCCCGGCGGTGCCGGTTCCTCTTCCGGGAACAGGTCCTTCAGCTGGGCCAGGGTGAGCGGCTGGCTGGAGGCCAGCAGCGCACCTTCGACAATGCGGTTGATCAGCAATTGATCCATCGGCAGTCAGCGCTCACTCGTCTGCATTGGCGGCGTCGTTGTCGTCGAACTCGCTGCTGAACTGCAGCGGGGCGTTGGTGTTGCCGGCGGCCAGCGATTTCACGTAGATCGGCGCCAGCGGTTCTTCCTGGACGATGTCCAGCAGCTGTTCCTTGGCCAGTTCCAGCACCGCCAGGAACGTGACCAGCACGCCCAGCTTGCCTTCTTCGGCCGTGAACAAGCCTTCAAAACGATAGAACTTGCCATCTTCCAGGCGTCCCAGCACTTCGCCCATGCGTTGCCGCACGCTCAGTGCCTCACGCTTGATGGCGTGGCCGCTGAACAGCTCGGCGCGCTTGAGCACGTCGTGCAGCGCCAGCAGCATCTCCTTCAGGTCCACCGGCGGCGGCAGTTTCACCGTAGCGCGTTCGGGCATGAAGGCATGGGCCAGGCTGGTGTCGCGGTCCTGGCGGGGCAGGGCGTCGATGTCCTCGGCGGCCTGCTTGAAACGTTCGTATTCCTGCAGCCGGCGCACCAGCTCGGCGCGCGGGTCGGCCTCATCGCCTTCCTCGCTGACCGGGCGCGGCAGCAGCATGCGCGACTTCACCTCGGCCAGGATCGCGGCCATCACCAGGTACTCGGCGGCCAGCTCGAAGCGCAGCTCGCGCATCACGGTGATGTATTCCACATACTGCCGGGTGATCTCGGCGACGGGAATGTCCAGGACATCCAGGTTCTGGCGGCGGATCAGGTACAGCAGCAGGTCCAGCGGGCCTTCGAAGGCATCCAGGATGACTTCCAGCGCGTCCGGCGGAATGTACAGGTCCTGCGGAATCTGCAGGACCGGTTGCCCATGCACCACGGCCAGCGGCATTTCCTGCTGCTGGGGGGCGGGCGGCCGGGTTGGCGGGTTCGCGTCGAGCGCGAGTTCGGAAGTCATCTAATGGACATCAGGATTGCAACGGACCAGTCGCGGCACCGGGTTCGCCGGGCCAACGCCACGGAGCCCCAGGGCACCAGACACGCCGGGATCGGCGCGATTCCACACATATCAAACAGCAGGACGCGCCGCAGGAAACGGCAGCGACGGAACTACGGGGAGGTCGTCTACGTGGCCCGGCCAGGTGGTCCGGTTTGAAGCAGCGGGACGGTCGTCGGGGGCTGCGTTGGCCGCAAAAACCGACGGGCTGCTGCATCCAGCCACGTGCAATGGAGTCTAGGGTAAGCCTTTGTTGCGCCAGTGTCCAGCCGGGCCGGGGCAGGGGCCGCATTGGCTAGAATCTGCGGACCCGACAACGCAAGCGAGGAAATGCCGGTGTGGTATGTGATCGAAGGGTATGACGGCCAGGATGTGCTGGCGCAGCGGCTGCAGGCGCGGCCGGAACACCTGGCGCGGTTGCACGCGCTGCGCGACGAGGGACGCCTGCTGCTGGCCGGCCCCTGCCCGGCGGTGGACAGTGAAGACCCCGGCCCGGCCGGTTTCAGCGGCTCGGTGGTGATCGCGCAGTTCGAGTCGCTGCTGCAGGCCCAGGCCTGGGCCGACGCCGACCCGTACGTGGCCGCCGGCGTCTACACCCGCGTGCAGGTGCGACCGTTCCGGAAGGTGTTGCCGTGAACGCGGAACGGATCTCGCGAATGCGTGATGCGCTGCAGCATGCGCTGGCGCCGAGCGTGCTCGAGATCGAGGACGACAGCCATCGCCACGCCGGCCATGCCGGTGCGCGCGATGGCCGCGGCCATTTCAACGTACATGTGGTCAGTGAACGCTTCGCCGGACTGGGCCCGCTGGCCCGGCATCGCGCGGTGTACGCCGCGCTGGGGACGATGATGGAGACCGATATCCACGCGTTGTCCATCCGCGCGCAGACCCCGTCAGAACAGGGCTGAGCCCTTGTCCCACGCTGTCCTGGCGGGTCCCTGCGGGGGCTCGCTGCAGACAGATTTCCATGTCCATTTCGGGACATTCGCCTAACGGACTGTTTACAAGCCCAGATGGAAACGCTTACATTCCGCGCCAATGCTGGTAGGTCCAAGCCGTGGAGGGCGGCTTCGTGAACAAGGCAGCTATCACAATCAAAGACGTCGCTCGCGAAGCCCGGGTCTCCGTGGCCACGGTTTCCCGCGCGCTCAACGGGCATGAAAATGTCGCCGAACCGGTCCGCCAGCTTGTGCTGGAGGTGGCCGCACGGCTGCGTTACACCCCGCACGCCGCCGCCCGCAGCCTGAGCAGCCGCCGCACCAATACGGTGGGCGTGGTACTGCCTGACCTGTACGGCGAATTCTTCTCCGAACTGATGCGTGGCATCGACAATGTCGCCCGTAGCCGTCGCCAGCACCTGCTGGTGTCCAGCTACCACGGTGACCAGGAGCAGCAGGGCGCGGCCCTGCGCGCCATGCGCGGCCGCGTCGACGGCCTGCTGGTGCTCTCGCCCTATGCCGAGAGCCCCGGTTTCCTGACCGACAACCTGCCGCAGTCGTTGCCGACGGTGTTGATCAACACCTATCTGCCCGGGCAGGACCACCCGGTGCTGAGCATCGACGACCATGCCGGTGCGATGGCGATGACCCGCCATCTGCTTGACGCCGGCCACCGTCGCATCGCTTTCATTTCTGGCCCGGATCTCAACTTCGACGCGCGCGAGCGCCTGCGCGGCTTCCGTGACGCGCTGGCGGCTTTTGGCGGTGGCGCCGAGGGCATCGAGCTGCCCGGTGATTTCGACGAAGCTTCCGGCCATCGCGCCGGTCAGGAGTTGCTGGCAGCCGGAGCGCTGCCTGATGCCGTGTTCGCCGCCAACGACATGATGGCCCTGGGATGCCTGTATGCATTCACGCAGGCCGGTGTCCGTGTTCCGACCGATGTCGCCCTGGCGGGTTTCGATGACATTCCACTGGCGCGTTTCGTCCACCCGTCGCTGACCACCATGCAGGTCAGCATCGCCGAGCTCGGCGACCGGGCCATGACGCGCCTGCTGCAGTTGATGGACGGCACCTCCACGGACGGGACAGGGGACAAGCAGACCCTGGTTCCCCGCTTGATAGTTCGCGATTCCACCACTCCGCCATCGGGCCATTGAAGCCAGAGGCGTTCCTTCTTTTTTGATTGATCGCAGGGACCGCGCGAGCGGTTACCGCCACCCGGAGATTGAGTTGATGATGCACACCACCTTCCGCACGCCGGCGCGCCGGCTGCTGAGCACCGCACTGGTCAGCTGCCTGATGCTGGCCGCCGCTCCGAACGTCATGGCGCAGTCGGCCAATGCCAGCCTGCGCGGCCAGGTTTCCGGCGCCCAGGCCGGCGCCGAAGTGACCGCCACCAACCTGGCCACAGGCACCGTCCGTCGCGGCACCGTCCGTGCCGATGGCAGCTACTCGCTGATGGGCCTGGACCCGGGCACCTATGACGTGGTCGCCAACGGCCAGTCGCAGAAGGTCACCGTCACTGTGGCCTCGACTGCTACCCTGAACTTCGCCGGTGCCGCCAGCAGCACCCCGGGTTCGACCGCGGCCACCAACCTGGACACCGTCAACGTTGTCGCACCGACCCTGCTGCAGGAAGTGCGCACGTCCGAAGTCGGCAAGACCGTCAGCCTGCAGCAGATCCAGACCACGCCGCAGGTCTCGCGCAACTTCCTGGAGTTCGCCGACGCGGTGCCGGGCATGATCTTCACCCGCGATGCCAAGGGCAACACCTCGCTGCGTGGCGGTGCCACCAACTCCGACGGCACCAACGTCTATATCGATGGTGTGGGCCAGAAGAGCTACGTGAAGGGTGGCGGCATCTCCGGCCAGTCCGGCAGTGCGGGCAACCCGTTCCCGCAGCTGGCCATCGGTGAGTACAAGGTCATCACCGGCAACTACAAGGCCGAGTACGGCCAGGTGTCCAGCGCCGCGATCACGGCTGCGACCAAGTCGGGTACCAACGAGTTCAAGGGTGAGACCTTCTACCGTTATACCAACGAAAGCATGCGTGCGATGACCCCGGCCGAACGCCAGCCGGGCAAGAGCAAGGAAGACTCGGCCGAGAAGGAATACGGCTTCGCGCTGGGTGGCCCGATCATCAAGGACAAGGCCCATTTCTTCGTCACCTACGAAGCCAAGCGCTTCGATCTGCCGGTGACCATCGCGCCGGACGGTGCCGTCACTCCGTCGGCCGCCAATCTGCCCGCCGATGGTCTCGCAGGTCTCGGCCCGGCCAGCCAGCCGTTCCAGCAGGACCTGATCTTCGCCAAGATCGACTTCGAGCCGACTGACAACGATCGCATCGAACTGACCTTCCAGGACCGCGACGAAACCCAGCAGCAGTTCAGTGGCCAGACCGCGAAGGTACACGGCAAGGTCGTGGACAACACCGACCGCCGTTATGCGCTGCGCTGGAACCACAGCGGTGAGCGTTTCTACAACGAGTTGATGGTGACCCACGAGGAGGCCTTCAACAATCCGCTGCCGTTGACCATGGGCAACGGCATCATCTACACCGCACCGGATTTCGGCGACTCGGACGCCAACCGCCCGCAGGAGAAGACACTCGTCCAGGTTGGCGCGGCTGATGCCTTCGCCTCGCAGGTGAAGGGCCAGAAGGGCTGGGCGATCGAGGACAACCTGACCCTGGACGGCCTGCAGTGGGCGGGTGACCACACCATCAAGATGGGCGCCAAGTACAAGCAGATCGACCTGTACGCTTCCGACGCGGCGCAGATCAACCCTCAGTTCTCCTACACCATCGACAACCCGGCGTTCCCCTCGAGCACGCCGTATAAGGCGCAGTTCACCAAGGCCAGCACCGGCGTCACCGGCGTGCAGTCCGAGGTGCGTGCCAAGGTCAAGCAGATTGGCCTGTTCATCCAGGATGACTGGCAGGTCAACGATCACCTGCAGCTGAACATCGGCCTGCGCTGGGACTACGAAAAGAACCCGGTCTACACCGATTTCGTGACCCCGCCGGAGGTAGTGAAGGCGCTGTTCTCGCAGGATCCGAACGCGCCGGCGGGCGTGTCCCAGACCTATGCGCAGACGCTGGCGCTCAGCGGGCTGAACGTCAACGACTACATCAGCACCGGCCACAACCGCAAGAACTTCAAGAACGCCTGGCAGCCGCGCCTGGGCTTCTCGTATGACGTCAATGCCGACGAACGGCACGTGTTCCATGGTGGCGCCGGCCGTTCCTATGACCGCGACCTGTTCGACAACCTGGCACTGGAAACCACCAAGCTGGCACTGCCGCAGCCGACCGTTTACTTCCGCAACCCGGCCACCGGCAACTGCATGTACGGCCAGACTCCGTGCTTTGACTGGAACCCGAACCTGATGAACGGCATCGAGAACGTGCAGGCACTGCTGGGTTCCACCAGCAATGAAGGCATGGAAGTCGATCTGCTGAACAACAACATGAAGGTGCCGTACGCCGACCAGTTCAGCCTGGGCATGAGCAACCAGTTCGGTGAGTGGCTGACCGACGCGACGATTTCTCGCACGCTGACCTATGATGGGTTCGCCTTCACCCTGGGCAACCGCTTCAACAACGGCAACTTCTTCGATAACCAGATGCTGTGTGGTGCCAAGGAGCCGACCTACGGCCAGCCGTGGAACTGCAACATTCCGGGCTTCGGCAGCCTGATCATCGGCCAGCAGGGCATCAAGACCCGTTCCACCCAGGTGCTGCTGTCGGCGCAGAAGCCGTACAGCAAGGAAAGCGGTTGGGGCACCTCGATCGCCTATACCTGGACCAACGCGCGTCACAACCGAAACATCAACGAGCATTACTCGTTCGATCGCGGCACCATCGGTGAGTACCCGACCATCAAGTCCAACGGCGCGCCGCGCCATCGCCTGGTGGTCACCGGCTCGTATGACGGCTTCTGGGGCATCACCTTTGGTGGCAAGCTGACCCTGGCCACGCCTACCCCGGGCAATGACTGGTCCTGCATCGCGCAGGCTGGCACTGCCAACTGCCTGCCGACTCCGGCCGCGGGTACTCCGGGTGGCAATGGCCGCTTCCTGCTCGGTGGCAAGATCTTCGGCTACCGCTCGCTGGACCTGCAGGCGACCAAGACCTTCAAGCTGGCCGGCGATACCGAGCTGTATGCGCGTATCGACATCATCAACGTGCTCAACTTCGACAACTTCTCGAACCTGAACTACGTGAAGAGCGATGGCAAGCTGCTGGTGAGCTACAACGAGACCGGCGATGTGATCGGTACCCCGCGTCAGGTGAAGGCCGAAGTGGGCTTCCGCTTCTAAGCGGATCCGCCTGAAGCAATACCCCGATGCCGCCGCTCCGCCGGCGGCATCGGCAGGAAGAAAAAAGGCAATGGCCGGCCCCGTGCCGGTCCATTGCCCATGCCGCTGCCGGCCAGGCGGCAGCGGCATGGGCAATGATCGCGGTGTCAAACCACGTTTTTCGTGGTTTTTTCAGAACGCATCTTGTAAACGATTTCAGATCATTGGACGGTATGCTTTCCCATCGATCAGACCACCGGAGAAATCGCGCCATGCAGGCACGCCATCTGTTGTCCGCCGCAGCGTTGAGCCTGGCCGTGGCCGCCTGCCAGCCGGCCCAGCAGGAACCTGCCAAGCCGCGGCCGCCGGTGATCCTGATCGAGGCCGACGCACCGCCGCGGCCGATGAAGCCGGTGCTGCCGCCGTTGTTCGATGACATCGAGCGCCGTACCTTCCAGTTCTTCTGGGATACCACCAACGAGATCAACGGCCTGACCCCGGACCGCTATCCGTCGCGGCCGTTCGCCAGCATCGCCTCGGTCGGCTTCGCGCTGACCGCCTATCCGATCGGCATCGAGAACGGCTGGGTCAGCCGCAACCAGGCGATCGACCGCACCCTGACCACGCTGAAGTTCTTCCGCGACGTGCCGATGGGCCCGCAGCGCACCGGCAAGGCCGGCTACAAGGGTTTCTACTACCACTTCCTGGACATGCAGGAAGGGCGTCGCTACGACAGCTGGGTTGAACTGTCCTCGGTGGATACCGCGCTGCTGATGATGGGCGTGCTGTTCGCGCAGTCGTACTACGACGGTGACGATCCGCGCGAGAAGGAGATCCGCCAGATCGCCGACACGTTGTACAAGAAGGTCGACTGGCCGTGGCTGCAGCAGCGTGCGCCGCTGATCTCGATGGGCTGGTTCCCGGAGAGCGGCTTCATCGACCACGACTGGATGGGCTACAACGAGGCGATGATGGTCTACATCCTCGCCCTGGGGTCGCCGACGCACCCGGTCAGCCCGGATGCGTGGACGGTGTGGACGCGCACCTACGACAACGACTGGGGCGTCTACCAGGGCCAGGAATACCTGTCCTTCGGCCCGCTGTTCGGCCACCAGTACAGCCATGTCTGGATCGACTTCCGCGATATCCAGGACGCGTACATGCGCGAGCGCGGCAGCACCTACTTCCTCAACAGCCGCTCGGCTGCGCTGGCCCAGCGCGAGTACGCCATCGCCAACCCGATGCAGTGGAAGGACTATGGCGAGAACGTATGGGGCCTGACCGCCAGCGACGGCCCGCAGAACACCACCCAGGAGTACCGCGGCGAGCAGCGCCAGTTCCGCCACTACTCCTCGCGCGGCGCCGGCCTGCGCGAGAACTTCGATGACGGCACCATTGCCCCCACCGCCGCGATCGCCTCGGTGGTGTTCGCACCTGAGCAGGTGATCCCGGCCACGCTGGAAATGCACAAGCGCTACGGCGACTACATCTATTCCAGCTACGGTTTCCTGGATTCGTTCAACCCCAGCTTCAACTACGACATCCCGATCAAGACCGGTCGCCTGGTGCCGGATCGCGGCTGGGTCGCCAGCGATTACATCGCCATCGACCAAGGCCCGATCCTGACCATGATCGCCAACTACCGCGATGACTTCGTCTGGGAAGTGATGAAGAAGAACCCGTACATCCGCAAGGGCCTGGAACGGGCCGGGTTCAGCGGTGGCTGGCTGGCACCGGAAGGTTCGTTCCAGCCGCTGGAACTGCAGAAAGACGAAAAGGCCGCGGCGGCACGCGCGGTGGGTATCGCCGAATCACGCGCGGCTGCCGCGCAGGAACAGAAGAACAATGCCAACCGCAATACAGGCCAGGGCAAGTAACCCGATGCCGAACTGGATCGACCGCCTGCGCCGCTGGGCGCTGCCTGCCCTGGCCGTGTTGGCCGTGGCCGGCTGCGCCCGTACCGAACCGGGCACCACCACCGTGCGCTTCTGGGCGATGGGCCGCGAAGCCGAGGTGGTCAGCGAGCTGATCCATGAATTCGAGGCCGAGAATCCGGGCATCAAGGTGGATGTGCAGAACATTCCGTGGACCGCCGCGCACGAGAAGCTGCTGACCGCGTTCGCCGCGGACGGCCTGCCGGACGTGTGCCAGCTGGGCAACACCTGGGTGCCGGAGTTCGCCGAACTGGACGCGCTGACGCCGCTGCAGCCGTTCGTGCAGCGTTCGTCCGTGGTCGACCCGAAGGACTATTTCCAGGGCATCTGGGATACCAATGTGATCCACGGCGAACTGGTAGGCGTGCCGTGGTATGTCGATACCCGCCTGATCTACTACCGCAAGGACCTGCTGGCCAAGGCCGGCTACGACCACCCGCCGCGCACCTGGCAGGAGTGGGACGAGCAGATGGCGGCGATCAAGCGCATGCAGGGCCCGAACCGCTATGCGGTGCTGATGCCGATCAACGAGTTCGAGCAGCAGCTTTCGCTGGCACTGCAGCAGCCTGATCCGTTGCTGCGCGACGACGACACCCGCGGCAATTTCGCCAGCCCGGGCTTCCGTCGCACGCTGGCCTTCTACGCCAACATGTTCGAGCAGGGCTGGGCGCCGAAGATGTCCGAGACGCAGATCTCCAACGTCTGGGATGAGTTCTTCCGCGGCTTCAACGTGTTCTACATTTCCGGCCCGTGGAACATCCGTGAGTTCAAGAAGCTGCAGCCGAAGGAACTGGAAGGGCAGTGGGGTACGGCCGCGCTGCCGGGTCCGGACGGCCCGGGCGCCGGTATTGCCGGTGGTACCAGCCTGGTGATCTTCCGCAAGTCGCAGCAGAAGGAGGCGTCGTGGAAGCTGATCGAGTTCCTGTCGCGACCCGAAATCCAGGCGCGCTTCCATTCGATCATCGGCGACCTGCCGCCGCGCCGCAGTACCTGGAACGCGCCGTCGCTGGCCAACGATCCGCTGGCCGCTGCGTTCCGTGACCAGCTGGAGCGGGTCAAGCCGACACCGAAGGTGCTTGAGTGGGAGCGCATCGTGCAGGAAATGCGCATCGTCACCGAGAAGGTGGTGCGTGGTGGCCTGGCGCAGGACAAGGCCGTGGAAGAGCTGGACCAGCGCGTGGACAAGGTGCTGGCCAAGCGCCGCTGGATGCATGAACAACAACGCCTGCAGCAGCGCGTGCCGTCGCCGCAATCGAGCAGTGCCGTGGCCGCCGGGAGCGCGCAATGAAACGTACCTCGCTTGCCGGCTGGGTTTTCGCCGGTCCCTCGCTGATCGTGCTGGGCATGTTCTTCGGCCTGCCGGTCGCCTCGGCGCTGGCGCTGAGCGTGACCGATTTCGACCTGTATGCCTTGGCCGACAGCAGCAACCTGCGCTTCGTCGGCCTCGGCAACTACATCGATCTGCTGCAGACGCCGATGTTCTGGAAGTCGCTGTGGAACACCACCTACTTCGTGTTGATCGGCGTGCCGTTGTCGATCGGCGTGTCGCTGGGCGCAGCGATGCTGCTGAATGCACCTGCCGCGCGTTTCAAGGCGCTGTTCCGCACCGCGCTGTTCGCGCCGGTGGTGACCACACTGGTGGCAGTGGCGGTGATCTGGCGCTACCTGTTCCATACCAGCTACGGCCTGGTGAACTACGGCCTGGGCCACCTGGGCATCAGCCCGATCGACTGGCTGGGTGATCCCAACTGGGCGATGCCGACCATCATGCTGTTCGCAGTATGGAAGAACTTCGGCTACAACATGGTGATCTTCCTGGCCGGCCTGCAGGCCATCCCGCATGACCTGTACGAGGCCGCCCGCATCGACGGTGCCTCGCGCTGGAAGCAGTTCCTGCACATCACCCTGCCGATGCTCGGCCCGGTGCTGCTGGTGGTCGGCGTGATCACCGTGTCCGGCTACTTCCAGCTGTTCGCCGAACCGTATGTGATGACCCGCGGCGACCCACTGCAGAGCACCGTCAGCGTGCTGTATTTCATGTTCGAGGAAGGCTTCAAGTGGTGGAACCTGGGACGCGCCTCCGCGGTGGCGTTTCTGCTGTTCCTGATCATCCTGGCGGTGACCACCGTGATGCTGCGTTTCGGCCGCAAGAGGCAGTTGGTATGAGTCGTGAAATCGGCCAGTCGCGCTGGTACCCGTGGTTGATCAATGGTGCGTTGCTGGTGCTGGCCCTGGTCAGCCTGGCACCGCTGCTGTGGATGCTCTCGGTTTCGTTCATGCCACAGGGCGAGGCGACCCATTTCCCGCCGCCGCTGCTGCCGTCCAGCATCACCACGCGCAACTACCATGAGTTGTTCGCGCGCACCGGCATGGGCGGCAACTTCGCCAACAGCCTGCTGGTGTCGGTCGGCATCACCCTGGGTTCGCTGCTGCTCAACACCATGGCCGGCTATGCCTTCGCCAAGCTGAACTTCGTCGGCCGCGAGCGCCTGTTCCAGGTGCTGATGGCGGCGCTGGTGATTCCGGCCCAGGTGGCGATGCTGCCGCTGTTCCTGTTGATGAAACAGCTCGGTCTGGTCAACAGTTTCGGCGGCGTGATCGTGCCGGCGCTGGCCAGCGTGTTCGGCATCTTCCTGGTGCGCCAGTACGCGCGTTCCATTCCTGACGAACTGCTGGAAGCGGCCCGCATCGACGGGGCAGGGGAGCTGCGGATCTTCTTCCAGATCGTGCTGCCGATGCTCAAGCCGGTGCTGGTGACCCTGGCGATCTTCACCTTCATGGGCGCATGGAACGATTTCATGTGGCCGTTGATCGTGTTGACCGACCAGGAGCACTACACTTTGCCGGTGGCGCTGGCCACCCTCTCGCGCGAGCACATCATGGACGTGGAAATGATGATGGCCGGCGCGGTGGTCACCGTGGTTCCGGTGCTGGCGCTGTTCCTGGTGCTGCAGCGGTACTACATCCAAGGTCTGTTGCTGGGGAGCGTCAAAGGATGAAGCGAGCGATCGCCGTTGGACTGGGCCTGTTGTGGACCTCCCTGGCGATCGCCGCACCACCGGCGCTGCCGGCACCGAAGGTGCTGGACGACTTCGACGACATCGCAGCCTGGAAGCTGGTGCTGTCCGACCAGGTCAGCGGATCGCTGCGACCGGTCAGCGGCGCCGGTGGTGGCCGCGCGCTGTGCCTGGACTATGACTTCCACGATGTCTCCGGTTACGTCGGCATCCGCCGCGCGCTGAACATCGACTACCCGGTCAATTACCGTTTCGGTTTCCAGCTGCGCGGTGATTCACCGGGCAACGACCTGCAGTTCAAGCTGATCGATGCCAGCGGCGACAACGTCTGGTGGGTCAATCGTCCCGGCTACAGTTTCCCCAAGGCGTGGACGCCGGTCGAGTATCGCCGTCGCCAGATCGACAAGGCGTGGGGGCCGTCTCCCGAGAAGGAGATGGCACGCAGCGCTGCGGTCGAGTTCACGATCTACAGCAAGGTCGGCGGCCGCGGCACGGTGTGCTTCGACAAGCTGACCCTGCAGGGCCTGCCAGTCCAGGATGACTCGGCGCTGGTGCCGTCGGTGATCGCCGATACCGCCACCGCGCTGCAGGACCGCATGATCGACGGCAAGAGCGATACGTTCTGGATCAGCGGTGGCGTCAAGCAGCAGACCATCAGCCTGGACCTGCACAAGAGCCGCGAGATCGGTGGTGCGGTGATCGACTGGCTGCCGAACCTGGAAGCCCGCCGCTACACCGTGCGCACCTCCGAGGATGGCCGCGACTGGCGCACCGTGCGCGAAGTCACCAGTGGTGCCGGTGGCCGCGACTGGCTGGCGCTGCCGGACACCGATGCGCGCTACGTGCGCTTCGATCTGCAGGACGGCCCGAACTGGCGCTACGGCATCCGCGACATCGCGCTCAAGCCGCTGGCCTTTGCTTCCACCCCGAACGCATTCCTGTCCTCGGTCGCCGCCGACCTGCCACGGGGCTCGCTGCCTCGTGCCTATGTGGGCGAGCAGCCGTACTGGACCCTGCTCGGCCTTGATGGTGGCCAGGAACAGGCATTGATCAGCGAGGATGGCGCACTGGAGCCGGCCAAGGGCAGCTTCAGCATCGAGCCGTTCATCCGCCTCGATGGCAAGCTTCTGGACTGGTCGAAGGTGGCCATCACCCAGTCGCTGCAGGATCACTACCTGCCGATCGCCAACGTCGACTGGGTGCATGAGAAGGTCGGCCTGGCAGTGACCAGCTTCGTGCAGGGTACGCCGGAGCGCGCGCAGCTGATCGGCCGCTACCGCCTGAGCAATCCGGACAAGGTCGCGCACGAGTACACCCTGGCGCTGGCGATCCGCCCGTGGCAGGTCAACCCGCCCACCCAGTTCCTCAACACCGTCGGTGGTTTCAGCCGCATCGATGCACTGGACGTGGGTGAGCAGCTGG
Source organism: Stenotrophomonas sp. 71799_Sma (assembly GCF_056482505.1). Lineage (NCBI taxonomy): Bacteria > Pseudomonadati > Pseudomonadota > Gammaproteobacteria > Lysobacterales > Lysobacteraceae > Stenotrophomonas > Stenotrophomonas sp. 71799_Sma. The sequence goes on along the minus strand of NZ_CM151202.1, from coordinate 3,224,036 downwards.
TGCGGGTCAACGGTGAGCCGCGCATCTACCCGCTGCAGGTGCCGGACGCGCGCTTTGCCAGTACGTTCGACGGCAAGCTTGATGCGATGCATCTGGAAAGCGGCACGTACCCGGCGACCACAGCGGTGAAGGACAGCACCGGCATGGCGTCGGGTGCGCTGATGTACACGATCAAGCTGGAGCCCGGCCAGAGCCGTGAAGTGGCGGTGGTGCTGCCACAGACCGGTGGCTGGGCACCGCAGGCGCTGGACGTGGCCAAGGCGCAGGCGCAGGTGGCCGAGCAGTGGCGCAAGAAGCTGGGCGTGGTCTCGCTGCAGGTGCCGGCTGCGGGCCAGGCGCTGGTGGATACCCTGCGCACCGCGGTCGCGCACATGCTGATCTCGCGCGTCGGCCCACGCCTGCAGCCGGGCACGCGTTCGTATGCGCGCAGCTGGATCCGCGATGGCGCGATGATTTCCGAGGGCCTGTTGCGCATGGGCCGCAGTGATGCGGTGCGCGACTACATCAACTGGTATGCGCCGTATCAGTTCGAGAACGGCAAGGTGCCGTGCTGCGTCGATGCCCGCGGCAGCGACCCGGTGCCGGAGAACGACAGCCATGGCGAGTTGATCTACAGCATCGCCGAGTACGGGCGCTACACCGGCGACAGCACTTTCACCGAGCTGATGTGGCCGCATGTGCAGGGCGCCTACGGCTACATGGAGCAGCTGCGCGCCAGCGAGCGCACTGAGGAGAACCGCGCACGCAACCCGGCCTTCTACGGCATGATGCCGGCCTCGATCAGCCACGAAGGCTATTCGGCCAAGCCGATGCACTCGTACTGGGACAACTTCTGGGCACTGCGCGGCTACAAGGACGCGGCCCTGCTGGCGACCCAGCTGGGCAAGGTCGAGGCGATGCAGATCGCCGAATCGCGTGACCAGTTCCGTGATGACCTGCAGGCCTCGCTGCTGTCGGCGATGCAGCAGCACAACATCGACTACCTGCCGGGCTCGGCCGAGCTGGGTGACTTCGACGCGACGTCGACGACCATCGCACTGGCCCCGGGCGGCGAACAGGGCAGGTTGCCGCAGCAGGCGCTGGAGGCGACCTTCGAACGCTACTGGAACGAGTTCGTTGCCCGTCGCGACGGCAAGCGCGAGTGGAAGGACTACACCCCGTACGAGTGGCGCAACGTGGCCGCGTTCGTGCGCCTGGGCTGGCGCGATCGCGCTTGGCAGGCCACCGAGTTCTTCTTCAAGGACCGCGCACCGCAGGCCTGGAACCAGTGGGCCGAAGTAGTTTCGCGCACGCCGCGCAGGCCGTTCTTCGTCGGTGACCTGCCGCATGCCTGGGTGGCCTCGGACTTCGTGCGCTCGGCCTTGGACATGTTCGCCTACAACCGCGACATGGACGAGTCACTGGTGCTGGCCGCCGGCGTACCGACCGCGTGGCTGCAGGGCGAGGGCATCGCCGTGCAAGGCCTGCGTACGCCGCAGGGCCAGCTCAACTACCGCCTGCAGCGCAGCGACAAGCAGCTGGTGCTGGAGGTGCAGCCGGGCCTGGTGCCACCGGTGGGAGGCGTGGTGTTGCCGTGGCCATACGCCGGTGATCCGGGCGAGGCGAGTATCAACGGCGAAGCAGCCGAGTGGGTCAACAAGGAACTGCACGTGCACCAGCTGCCGGCGCGGGTTGAGATCGACGTACCGAGCGCAGTGCGCCGAGCCGAACGCAAGGGGCAGTAACGATGAAGCAACAGGGGGCAGGGGTGCGCACGTCGGTGCGTGCCCTGGGGCTGGCAATTGCATTGGCAGTGCCGAGCGCGGTGATGGCGGCCGAGCCGGCTGCCGCGAACGCGGCGCCCGACGTTGCCAGCGCAGCGGGCATGAGCATGGTCACCTTCAACCTGCATCATGACCGCGAAGACTGGCCGAGCCGGCGCCGCACCATCCTGGCCGAGCTCAAGCGCCTGCAGCCGGATGCGGTTGCCCTGCAGGAGGTGATCCAGCGCCGCGACGTGCGAAACCAGGCGCAATGGCTGGCCAGCCAACTCGGCTACAAGTACGTGTTCGTGTCCACCGATCCGGTCGGGGCACCCAAGCGCTACGGCAATGCGCTGCTGACCCGGCGGCCGATCCTCGCCCAGGGGGATCATCTGCTGCTGCCGTTGGACGACTACCGCACCGTGGCTCACCTGCGCATCGACGTCGACGGTATGCCGGTGAACGTCTACGCCACGCATCTGAACGAGCGCAGCGATGAGAGTGGGCAGCGCATCCGTCGCACCCAGGTCGAGGACCTGCTGCGCTTCATCACCACGACGTCGGCCGGTGCGCCGGTGGTGATCGCGGGCGACTTCAATGCGCTGGTGGATGCCGGCGACCTGAGCGAGCTGCGCAGCCACTACGGCGACAGCTACGGCAGCGTGCACGTCAACACCGACCTGTCCGGGGTCAGTACGCTCAACCGCCACTATTACCAGGCGCCTTCGCGGATCGACCACATCTTCTTCCAGCAGGACGAGATGGTCGCGCGTGAGGCGAAGCTGCTGTTCGACCAGCCCGATGACAGCGGACGCTGGGCCTCGGACCACTACGGCGTGTGGACCCGCCTGCAGTTCGCACCGAAGCCCTGACGGAGCAGGCTCCGGCAGGTGCCAACCTTGGTTGGCACGAACGTGTCCGCGTGCACTGAATCAACGGCGCCAACCAAGGTTGGCCTCTACCAAAGCAGTGACCGTGCGCGGGTTGTGCGCTGGTTGGCCTCCACCAAAGCAGTGACCGTGCGCGGGTTGTGCGCTGGTTGGCCTCCACCAAAGCAGTGACCGTGTGCGGGGTGTGCCCTGGTAGGTGCCAACCTCGGTTGGCGCGTGCGTGTCCACGTGCACTCAATCAACGGCGCCAACCAAGGTTGGCTTCTACCAAAGCGAAGCCAGCGCCAAACGCACACACAAAAACGGCGGGGATCATTGATCCCCGCCGTTTCGTTTCACGCGATCAAGGAGCGATCAGTTCGCCGGCGGCGTGCGCTTGGCGGCCTCTTCGTCTTCTTCATCGGTCTTGGCTTCTGCGGCCTGGGCCGCAGCGTCGGCATGGCCATCGGCGACCGGGTCGATCGACGGCGTCACCACCGCTTCGGCGACCGGGGCAGCGGCCTCGATCGGCGCGGCTTCCACCGCCACCGGAGCGACCGACTGTTCGGCGGCCACGACGGGCTCGACGACCGGCTTGGCTTCAACCACCGGCGTGGCCTCAACGGCCACCGGCTTGGCTTCAACCACCGGCGCGGCCTCAACGGCCACCGGCTTGGCTTCAACCACCGGTGCGGCCTCAACGGCCACCGGCTTGGCTTCAACCACCGGCGCAGCCTCGACCGCCGCCGGCTTCGCTTCGATCACCGGAGCGGCTTCAACCACCGGGGCGGCTTCAACCGCGACCGGCTTTGCTTCGGTCACCGGCGCGGCAGCGGCTACCGGCTGGGCCGGGGTCGCGGCGTCGATGGCATCGAGCATGCTGGTCTGCACCGGCGAGGACACCGCTTCGGTCTTCGCAGCAGCTTCGACCGGGGCCTGCACTTCAGCCACGACCGGGGCGGCGGCTTCGACCACAGCGCTGCTCACCACGGCAACCGGTGCGGCGGCAACAGCGGCGGCAGCACGGACCGGCTTTGCGGCGTCGGCAGCGGCCGGTTCGGCTTCGTCATCGAAGTCGAACTCCGGCTGCGAACGGGCCGGCTGCGCAGCAGCGACCGGCGCAGTGCCGGCAGTGCTGTCGACGCTCGGCTCGGCGCCGTCGGCGTCGTCACCGTCGTCACCATCGTCCTGGTCATCGCCCAGGGCGTCGCTGCCGGCGGCATTCTCGGCGCCACCGCGACGACGGCGACGGCCACCGCGACGGCCGCGACGACGGCGGGTCGCGCCTTCGCCGGTCTGCTCGCCATTGGCGTCGGTTGCAGCCTCTTCACCGGCAACCGCAACCACCTCGGCCTCGCTGGCGGTGTTGGCAGTCGTGTCGACCGGTGCTGCGGCTTCCGCCGGAGCGGCGGCCACCGGAGCAACCGGCGCGGTCGCTTCCTGCGCGGTCACCGCATTGGCAGCGACCGCCGTGGCGGCCACGGCTGCAGCCGCGGTCACGGCTTCGGCCGGTGCTTCTGCGGCGTTGCGCTGCGGCTTCTCGGCCGGCTTGTCACCGTCCTGCTGCGGGCGCGGCTGCTTCGGCTGCTTCAGCTTCGGCTGCTGCGGGTTCTGGCCCTGCTGCTCGTTGCGCGGCTTGTTCTGCTGCTGCGGCTGCTGCTGGCCATCCTTCTGCTGCGGCTCCTTCTGCTTGCCCTGCTGCGGCTGCTGCTGGGCATTGCCGTTGTTACCGTTGCGGCCGTCCTTGCTGCGTTGCTCACCGCGCTCCTTGCGGTTGCCGCCGTCCTTCTGCTGCTGCGCGTTGCCGTTGCCGCCGTTGCCACGGTTGTCGTCGCGACGGTCCTTGCGGTCCTTGTTGCGATCCTTGTTGCGGTCCTTGCGGCCGCCGTCCTGCTGCTGGCGGGCGACCGGAGCCGCCGGTGCCGGTGCCGGCGCCGGTTCGCCACCGAACACGCGCTTGAGCCAACCGATCACGCCGCCGCTCGGGGCCGCTGCAACCGGCGCTGCCACGACCGGGGCCGGTGCCGCTGCGGCCGGCTCCACTTCCTCGCGTACCGGGGCGGGGGAGGTGTGCTTGACCTGGGTCACCGCCGGCGGCGGGATGTTCAGCTGACCCTTGGTCAGCGCGTGCACCGGCAGCTTGCGCGGGGTGCCGCGCTGGTAGCTGGGCTTGTTGCTCTCTTCACCCAGCTCGTTCTCACGCAGGCGGGTGACGGTGTAGTGCGGGGTGTGCAGCTGCTCGTCGGCGACGATCACGATCGGCGCCTCGTGGCGCTGTTCGATCTCGCGCAGGGCGCTGCGCTTCTCGTTCAGCAGGTAATTGGCGATCTCCACCGGGGCCTGCACCAGCACCTGCCCGGTGTTCTCCTTCATCGCATGCTCTTCGGCGACGCGGATGATCGACAGCGACAGCGACTCGACGCTGCGCATGCGGCCGTGGCCGTCGCAACGCGGGCAGACGATCTGGCTCGATTCGCCCAGGCTCGGGCGCAGGCGCTGGCGGCTCATTTCCAGCAGGCCGAAGCGCGAGATGCGGCCGACCTGCACGCGCGCACGGTCGTACTTCAGCGCGTTGGCCAGGCGGTTCTCGACCTCACGCTGGTGCTTGTTGGAGGCCATGTCGATGAAATCGATCACCACCAGGCCGCCCAGGTCACGCAGGCGCAGCTGGCGGGCCACTTCCTCGGCCGCTTCCAGGTTGGTCTGGAAGGCGGTGTCCTCGATGTCGCTGCCCTTGGTGGCGCGCGAGGAGTTCACGTCGACGGCGGTCAGCGCTTCGGTCTGGTCGACCACGATCGAGCCGCCCGACGGCAGGCGCACGTTGCGCTCGTAGGCGCCTTCGATCTGCGATTCGATCTGGAAGCGGTTGAACAGCGGGATGTCGTCCTTGTAATGCTTGAGCTTGCGCAGGGTCTGCGGCATCACCTGCTGCATGAACTCGCGGGCGTGCTCGTACATCTCCTCGGTGTCCACCAGGATCTCGCCGATGTCGGCGCGCAGGTAGTCACGCAGGGCGCGCACGATCAGGCGCGATTCCTGGTAGATCAGGAACGGGGCCGGCTTGCTCAATGCGGCTTCGGCGATGGCGCGCCAGACGTTGAGCAGGTAATCCAGATCCCACTGCAGCTCTTCCGCATCGCGGCCGACGCCGGCGGTACGGATGATCACGCCCATGTCGTCGGGGATGTTCAGCTTGTCCAGGGCGTCCTTCAGGGCGGCCCGGTCTTCGCCCTCGATGCGACGGGAGACACCGCCGGCGCTGGGCGAGTTCGGCATCAGCACCATGTAGCGGCCGGCCAGCGAGATGAACGTGGTCAGGGCGGCGCCCTTGTTGCCACGCTCTTCCTTGTCGACCTGGACAACGATCTCCTGGCCTTCCTTCAGCAGTTCGCGGATGCCGGCCTTGTTGTGGTCGACACCGGCCTGGAAGTAATCGCGGGAGATTTCCTTCAGCGGCAGGAAGCCATGGCGGCCGCCACCGTATTCAACGAAGGCCGCTTCCAGCGAGGGCTCGATGCGGAAGATCCGGCCCTTGTAGATGTTGGACTTCTTCTGTTCCTTCGACGGCTGCTCGATGTCGATGTCATACAACGACTGGCCATCCACGATGGCAACACGCAGCTCTTCAGCCTGCGTGGCGTTGATCAGCATTCGCTTCATTGTTGCGTTCCTCGCAAGCGGCTACCGCGCGGAACGCCATGGGGTTTCGCCTCTGGACACGGTTCGCCGCCCATTCGCGCAAGCGCGGGGAGGGCGGCTTGGGTTTCCAGCGCTACGACACCACGGCAGGCCGCGGGAGCGCTTCACTCTTATGGGTTTTGGGGTGTTACAGGCCGCAGGCAGCTGTCAGCCAGGCTGGAGCGCCACGCGGGACATGTTCAGCACGGTTGCGTGTCAGGCATCCGGCGATGGCCGGGAAGGCCGGTGAGCCGCTAACATGGCCGCCCCGCGGGCGGTGGTCGCGCACTGTGCCGGATTCGTCGGAAGCTGGGCTTCTGGCCCTGAGTAACTTCCAACGAAATCAATCCCTTATCTCGCCCCCCGAGTGTAACAGAATAAACAGCCTGATGACTGCCCAAGACCCCACCAAACCCGCTGGCGACAAGCCTTCCGTGCGCATGATCACCGTTCCCGCCGACCGTGCCGGCCAGCGCCTGGACAACTTCCTGCTCGGCCAGCTGAAGGGTGCCCCGCGCAGCCTGGTCTACAAGCTGGTGCGCAGCGGCCAGGTACGGGTGAATGGTGGCCGCGCCAAGGCCGAACGCAAGCTCGAGGCGGGTGATGAGGTGCGTGTGCCGCCGGTCCGTCTCACCGAAGAGGGAGACAAGGCCGGTCCGCCGGAGGCGTTCATGCGCCGCCTGGAGCAGGCCATCGTCTTCGAGGATGCCCGCCTGCTGGCCCTGAACAAGCCCACTGGCGTGGCCAGCCATGGCGGCAGCGGCATCAGTTTCGGTGCCATCGAGACCCTGCGGGCCCTGCGCCCAGGCCAGACCCTCGAGCTGGTCCACCGGTTGGATCGAGACACCTCGGGCCTGCTGATCGTGGCCAAGAAGCGCTCCGCGCTGAGCGAACTGCAGGCGCTGCTGCGTGAAGATCACGGCGCCGGCATCCGCAAGCGCTACCTGACCCTGCTGGCCGGGCGCATGCCGGACGGCGTGATGACGGTCGATGCGCCGCTGCACGTGGGCCTGCGCCAGGGCGGCGAGCGCCATGTGCAGGTCAATGCGATCGGCAAGGAATCGATCAGCCACTTCCGTGTGCTGGAGCGTCGCGGTGGTCATTCCTACTGCGAAGTCCGCATCGAGACCGGCCGTACCCACCAGATCCGCGTGCATGCCCAGCATCTGGGGCATCCGGTGGCTGGAGACGACAAATACGGCGATCCTGCGGTCAACAAGCGGCTTCGTGAGCAGATCGGGCTGAAGCGTCTGTTCCTGCACGCGGCCTCGCTGGAGTTCGCGCTGGACGACGGCAAGAGCCCGTACGTGCTGAACGCGCCGCTGGCCGATGAGCTGGTCGAGGCGCTGGACCGGCTGCGCTGACGGCGGTTCGGCGGCGCCGGGTGCTTGGTCGGCGCCGTCGCTTCCCTGCGATGAGTGGGCTTGTCACTTTCTTTGCTCGTGCAAAGAAAGTAACCAAAGAAACACGCCGCCATCCGCGAGCCGGCGCTGCGCGCCGGTGCCCTGCGCTCCTCGGTCCGCCGAGGGGCGGCGCGGAACTCGCTGCGCTCAGACACCCGCGCCTCTTCACGCTCGCCGGACCTGCGGTGCTCGGCTAGGCGGACCAGACAGCCGCAGCGTAGACCCATACCCGCACGTAGCCTTTGTAGAGTCGAGCGACGCTCGACTCGCGCGCGCAGCGCGGGCTTCGCTTTCTTATTCTTTCATCGCGTGGCTGGCACGCACAGAAAAATGACGGGGCACGGGCGGGGGCGGCTTGCAGGGGTGTCCGCCGCATGGATGCGGCGGCCAAGCCTCCATGGATGGATTCACGGCGTCCCCTGCAAGCCGCCCCCGCCCGTGACCTCTCGATGCTGCGGGACGTACCAGCCACGAGGGGGCTCAGCCCGTTGGCCGCAAACCCCTCACCACTTGAACAGCACCAGGCTGATCGCCAGCGTGCCCATGCCCGCCACCAGCCCGTACACCGTTTCGTGGCCCTTGGCATAGCGCTTGGCCGCCGGCAGCAGCTCGTCCAGTGCCAGGAACACCATCACGCCGGCGATCAGCCCGAACACCCAGCCGAAGGTGGCGTGCGACAGCGACCCGGACAGCAGCCAGTAGCCCAGCGCCGCGCCTACCGGTTCGGCCAAGCCTGACAGCAGGCTGGCGCTGAATGCATACAGCTTGTTCTGGGTGGCGAAGTACACCGGCACTGCAATCGCAATGCCCTCGGGGATGTTGTGGATGGCGATGGCGAAGGCCAGTGGCATGCCCACCGACGGGCTTTCCAGCGTCGCGAAGAAGGTTGCCAACCCTTCCGGGAAGTTGTGCGCGGTGATCGCGATCGAGGTCAGCAGGGCGACGCGCTTCAGATACTCGCGGCTGTTCTCGCGGAACGCCGGGTCCTGCTTGTCCAGGCTGTCATGCGGGTTGGGGATGAAGTGGTCGATCAGCACGATCACGATCACGCCCAGCAGGAAGGCCAGAGTGCCGTAGGTGAAGCCGGTGCGCTCGCCATAGGCCAGTGCGAACGAGGCAATGGACTTGTTGAGGATCTCCGACAGCGACACATAGACCATCGCACCGCCGGCGAAGGCCAGGCCGAAGGCCAGCAGGCGCGGGTTGGGGCGGCGCGAGAACAGCACCAGCAGGCTGCCGATGGCGGTGGCCAGGCCGGCCGCGAGGGTGACCGCCAGTGCGATCCAGACATTTTCGGGGGGAATCTGCAGCATGTACCGACGCGGTCCTGGTCAACAGACAACCGCCCCGGATGAACGCGGGGCGGGGAGGGCGAGGCGGGCGTCGGCTGGCCTCGTCGGGGCGCGCGCGATCAGCCGCCGCGGCGCAGGCGTTCTTCGATGGCGAAGCACTGGTCCGGCTTCGGCTGCGGCGGGTTGAAGCTCACCGGCACCTGGATCGTGGCCGGCACCGGCTGGCCGTTGCGGGTGGCGGCATTGAACTGCCAGCCCTGCACGGCGGTCCTGGCCAGCTCGTCCAGCTGGGGGTTGCCGGCGCCGGTCAGCAGAGCCACTTCGCTCGGCTTGCCATCGGTGCCGATGGTCACCTTGAAGGTGCTGGTGCCGCCCACACCCATGCAGGCCAGCTCAAGCGGGTACTGCGGCGGCGGTGTCTTCACCGCAGCCACTTCGGTGGGCGGCGGCGGTGGTGGTGCCGCTGGTTCGGACGCGCCACAGCCGGCCAGGCCGGTCGCAGCGATCAGGGACAGGCTCAGCAAACGTACGTTCATGGCAGTTGCTCCGTCAGGGCCGAAGTCTTCGCCGCACAGATGAAGTCGTTCTCGCTCAGGCCGCCCACATCGTGGGTGGAGAAGCGCACGACCGCGCGGTCGTAGTGCACGCCCAGGTCCGGATGGTGGTCCTCGCGGTGGGCAATCCAGGCCAGCGCGTTCACGAAGGCCATGGTGGCGTAGTAATCCTTGAAGCGGAAAGTGCGCAACAGGGCCTGCCCGCCCTCGCTCAGCTCCCAGCCGGGAATCTGCGGCAGCAGTTCGGCCAGGCGGGCTTCGCCGAGCTTGTGGTCGCTGCCTTTGCGCGGCACGCAACGGGCCTGGGCCAGTGGAATCAGGTCGGCCATGGGAATCTCCACCTCGTGTTGACTGAACAATGCGCCGGACGGTGTATAAATCGAATGAGCGGCTGACGCTTACTTGGCTAGAATAGCCTGATGATCCAGATCTCCGACACTGCCCAGACCCATTTCCGCAAGTTGATCGAACGCGAGGGCGTGCCCGGCATGGGCGTGCGCCTGAGTGCCGTCGACCCTGGTACGCCGCGCGCCGATGCCAGGCTGGAATTCGCCGAACCGACCGACCTGCTCGGTGACGAGTGGGCGGTGGACTGCGATGGCTTCACCCTCTACGTCGATGCGAGCAGTGTCGGCTGGCTCGATGGCGCCGAGATCGACATCGTCGCCGGCACCGCCGGTACCCAGCAGTTGACCATCAAGGCGCCGCGCATCAAGGGTGAGGCCCCCGGCGATGCCGCTTCGCTGGTCGAGCGCGTGCACTGGGTGGTGGAAAACGAAGTCAATCCGCAGCTGGCCTCGCATGGTGGCAAGGTGGCCGTGCAGGAAGTCTCGTCCGACGGCGTGGTGCTGCTTCGCTTCGGTGGTGGCTGCCAGGGCTGTGGCATGGCCGACGTGACGCTCAAGCAGGGCATCGAGAAGACCCTGATGGGCCGTGTGCCGGGCGTGACCGCCGTGCGCGACGCGACCGACCATGACAGCGGCCACGCGCCGTATATCCCGCGCGGCAACGTCGCCTGACCGCTGACGCGTGCCTCTGACCCGGGCCGAGCAACTCATCGAACTGCTGCTGGCCCGCCAGCAGCCACGCGCCGTCCTCGAGAAGTCCACGCGCCTGCCCTATGGCTGGGCGCTGTGGCTGCGCTCGCTGGGCCCGCTGCCGCGGCCGTTCCACGCCCGCGAAGTGATTGCGGTATTGCTGCCGCGCCCGCTGCCTGGAGCGCCGGGCCAATCACCCCGGCTGTCGCCGTGGCAGGCGCTGCGCCGGTTGTTCTGGCAGGACTGGGATGCTGCGCCGCGCGATCAGCGCTGGATGCGCTGGACCTCGGCGTTGGCCAGCGCGCTGCTGCACCTGCTGTTCTTCATGCTGCTGCTGTGGGTTGCGGTGATCCGCACCACGGCACCGGAAGCAGGGGGCGCCGAAGGCGAGCGTGTGCAGGTGGAATTCGTCGGCCGCGCCTCCCAGGAGGGCGGAGGCGATCAGCCGGGTGCCGAGGCGGCTGCGGCTGCACCGGCCGGCCAGGTTGCCGCCGGCCAGGCAGCAGGGGCCGCGACTGCACCTGAGCCGCGACCTGCGGCCGCGTCGGCGCCTGCGCCTGCACCGGCTCCAGCACCGGCAGCCAGCGTGCCGTCGCCGCCGGCCGAAGCCGAGCCGGCCCCGCTTGCGGCCCCGCCACCGTCGCCGGTGCAGGCCACCGAAGTGGCGCAGGCCAGCACGGATTTCGTGGTGCCGCCGGTCAGCGTGCCGCGCACCGAGGTCAGCATCGTGCCGCGTGACACCACACCCACGGTGCGCGAGCGCAGCGTGCAGCCGGTGCAGGCGCCGCCAACCCCAACCGTGATGCGTGCGCCGCAGATCGCGGTGCGGACGCCGCAGCTGCGTGACATCCCGGTGCAGGAGCGCGAAGTCAGTACGGTCGATGCACCGGCGGTGTCGCAGCCACTGCGCACGGCCGATGTGCAGGTGCGCGTGCCGCAGCGGGACGTACAGGTGCGCGAGCGTGAAGTGCAGGCGGTGGTCGATCCGCAGGTGCGGATGGCGACCGTCGCCGGTCGTGAACCGGCAGTGCATGCGCCGGCGGGTCGTGACGTACAGGTGCGCGAGCGCGAAGTAGCCTCGGCACCGGCGGCAGCCCCTTCGTCTTCCAGTGGCAATGCACCCGCGGCAACGCCCGCGCCGGCAGCCAGTGGCAGCGCGACGCAGGCGAGCAGCAGCGCTGCGCGGCCTGCTGCATCCAGCACGACCCCGGCCCAGGCTGGAGCGCGCCCGGCCCCCAATCCGGGCAACTGGGCCACGCCCGCCAAGGGCGATGACTGGGGGGCATCGAGCCGCAACCAGGACGGCGCCGACAAGGGCGCCCGCCAGGCCAGTACCAGCGGCAAGGGCAGTGGCCTGTTCAATGCCGATGGCAGCGTCCGCGTGCCGGGCCAGGAAGGCGAGGGGCGTGCCGAGCGCGGTGCGCCAGGTGGCGCCAACGACGGCTGGAGCAAGGAACGCATCGCGCAATCGGGCACCTGGTTGAAGCGACCGCCGTACGACTACACGCCCACTTCGTTCGACAAGTACTGGGTGCCGCAGGAATCGCTGCTGGCCGAATGGGTGCGCAAGGGCGTCAAGGCGATGGAGATTCCATTGCCGGGTACCAGCACGAAGATCTCCTGCGTGATCTCGATCCTGCAGGCCGGTGGTGGCTGTGGCCTGACCAATCCGAACATGCAGGACCAGCCAGCGGTGGCACGACCGCCGCCGGACATCCCGTTCAAGAAAGAGCTGCAGGAAGATAACGGGAGCCGCTAACGGCTCCCGTTGTCCACGCATGTTTCCTTATCCCCGCGCCGTTGGCGCGCCCCCTTGAACAACAAGGGGACTTTTCGATGGACCCATCGCGGGATGTGACGGCCATGCTGGCGCGCTTTGGTAGGTGCCAACCTTGGTTGGCACAGAAGCGCCGACCAAGGTCGGCCTCTACCTGGGCGATGACCTCACGCGCTCTGCGACAGAAACATCCAGAACGGCAGGTCTCCGCCAACCCACTGGCCGGCTCGCGCTTTGGTAGGTGCCAACCTTGGTTGGCACAGACGCGCCGACCGAGGTCGGCATCTACCGGATGCACGTGCGCCGACCAAGGTCGGCCTCTACCTGGGTGGTGACCTCACGCGCTCTGCGACAGAAACATCCAGAACGGCACGTCTCCGCCAACCTGCTGGCCGGCTCGCGCTTTGGTAGGTGCCAACCTTGGTTGGCACAGAAGCGCCGACCAAGGTCGGCCTCTACCTGGGTGGTGACCTCACGCGCTCTGCGACAGAAACACCCAGAACGGCACGTCTCCGCCAACCTGCTGGCCGGCCCGCGCTTTGGTAGGTGCCAACCTTGGTTGGCACAGAAGCGCCGACCAAGGTCGGCATCTACCACGGCATTGCGCTTACGCGCTCTGCGACAGGAACACCCAGAACGGCACGTCGCGGCCAACCCAGTCGCGGCTGGCTTCGTCCATCACGTCCAGCAACGTGTCGAAATCCTTCTGCGTGGAGGCGCGCAACGTGTCCACGTCGGCCAGGAACAGCGCGTAGCCGTTGGCCGGAAGCCACTGCAGGTCGCGCAGGTTGTCCGACAGCGCATCCCAGTTGCCGCCGAAGCCGGCAGGGAAATCCAGTTGCGCGGCCAGCCGGGCCAGCAGGGTGCGCTTGTCGGCCACGCCTTCCAGGTCGATGCGGATCACCTTCAGCCCGGCATCGCGCATCGCAGCGGCCAGTGCGCCGATGTCGTCGCTGTCGATGGCGTAGACGCCGGCATTGTTGATGTCATGCAGGCCGAGGCCGAAATCATCGTGGCTCATTGCTGCGCTCCCTGGGCCGGTACGGTGAAGCTGCGGAACGATGTGTAGTGGTCGTCGGTGTAGTACCACGCCTCCGGCGGATCGCCACCGGTGACGATGCGGCGCGTGCCGCGGGTACGCGCACCGGGGGTGTCGACGGTGTATTCGCGGTAGTAGCCGCGCGGGCGCTGCGGCAGCTGCTGCTCGCGGTTGCCGAAGGTGCTGCCGTCCTGGCGGTGCGGGAACGGGCCGCCACGCTGGATCAGGGCGATGGTCTGCCGGGCTTCGGCGGGCAGGAATGCGGGCAGGCCGCTGTCGTTGCCGGTTGCGGGCGTGGCCGTGGCCGGCGCGCGCGCGGCAGGCGCACCCTGCAGGTCCGGCGCGAACTGCGGCGCCGGTGGGCGCTGCATGAAATGGTTGACGACCAGGCCGAGCAGCAGCAGGGCGATGGCGGTGATCAGCAGCCGGGGGTTGCGCATGAGCAGGGGCGGGCGAGGGTGGTGCGGGCACTGTAGCGCCTGTGCGCTGCACGGTGCATGAGGACGCCGTCGCGTCACTGCTGCGTAACAATTGCCGTCATGCTCACTGGCAGGACGCAATTTCCTTTACATCCCCCTTGGTAATCTGGTGGTCTGTCCCCATCATTCACCGCGCAACGCCCGACACCGTCGGGTGCCCTCGCAATCAGGAGATGCATCATGGCCTATACCCTGCCCAAGCTGTCCTACGCCTACGACGCGCTGGAACCGCATATCGATGCGGCGACGATGGAAATCCATCACACCAAGCATCACCAGACCTACATCAACAACGTCAACGCGGCGCTGGAAGGCACCGAGTACGCTGACCTGCCGGTCGAAGAACTGGTGAAGAAGCTCAAGTCGCTGCCGGAGAACCTGCAGGGTCCGGTGCGCAACAATGGTGGCGGCCATGCCAACCACTCGCTGTTCTGGACCGTGATGGCTCCGAATGCTGGCGGCAACCCGGTGGGCGACGTGGCCAAGGCCATCGACAAGGACCTGGGCGGCTTCGACAAGTTCAAGGACGCCTTCACCAAGGCGGCGCTGACCCGTTTCGGCAGCGGCTGGGCGTGGCTGAGCGTGACCCCGGACAAGAAGGTCGTGGTCGAGAGCACCGGCAACCAGGACAGCCCGCTGATGGAAGGCAACACCCCCATCCTCGGCCTGGACGTGTGGGAACACGCGTACTACCTGAAGTACCAGAACCGTCGTCCGGAATACATCGGCGCGTTCTTCAACGTCATCGACTGGAACGAAGTCGAGCGCCGTTACCAGGAAGCGATCGCCTGATCGCGGTAACGGGATGAACTGAGAAGGACGGCGGGGAGACCCCGGCCTTTTCTGTTGCAGGAGTCATTCGGTAGTGCCGGCCGCTGGCCGGCAATCGTGTGGTACCCGAGGAGCCGGCCAGCGGCCGGCACTACCTATTCCGCGCCCTGCAGCCGCAGGGTGGCCATCACGCCCAGGCGCAGGCCGGGCAGGTCGCCGTCGGCCGGCAGCAGGATCGGCTGCTGGCGGATGCCGCCGAAGTGCTTGACCTGGAACAGCACATCCAGGCCGTGGCCGCTGCTGCCACCGCCACTGGCCGCCGGCGCTTCGGCGCGGCCGCCGGGATTGCGCCGGGCCGGCTGGAAACCCGGCGTGCTGCGCACCAGTTCCACCGTGTTGGCCGAGAAATCGCCAGCAATCAGGCTGGGCATGCCCTCGGCGGTGGCGCCGATCCAGGTCATCAGGTCGCTGGTCTGATGCTGGCGGGCGGTGGCCTCGTCCGGGTCCGGGCGCAGCCGTGCCACATAGATGTTGACCAGTGCCTCGCCCAGCTTCAGCCGCATCATGCCGGCGGCGCTGAAGGTGCCGGGTGGGTGCAGCAGGGTCACGCCATCCTCGCTGACCGGCAGCCGGGTCAGCATCGCGTTGCCATGCCGCAACGGCTGGCTGGGCGGATCGGCGGTAACGAAGTCGCAGCTGTAGCGCAGCCGGCTGGCCAGCCAGCAGGCCGGATTGCGGCCCTGCTGCTGCAGCACCTGCTGCACCGAGATCACGTCCGGCTGCAGGTCGGTCAGCAACTGTGCGACCTGCTCACGGCGCAACTTCCATTGCGCGTCATCGCGGCTGGGCAGTTCCAGCGCGGCCACGGTCAGTTGCCGGGGCTCGTTGTCACTGGCAGTGGCGGCCGTTGCCTGCGGCCGCGCCTGTGCCTGCAACGCCATCAGCAGCACCAGGCAACTGAGCAGGAGACGGGCGGGGGCGAGGGGGCGCATAACGATAAGTTTACGCTTTTGTCGTGCAGGTGCCGTGACTTCCGACACGGAGTGTCGCTGCCTGCCATGGATTGGCACCGTTGTCATGCAGCCCTGCAGCGTGCTTCGCAAGCCCTGCTTCCGGTAATCTTGCGCCTTTCGCTTTGCAGGATTGCCTTACAGGATGAGCCACGACGCAGTTGCCCCCATCGCCGGCCAGGGAAAGATGCCGCGCCAGATCCCGTACATCATCGGCAATGAGGCCTGCGAGCGGTTCAGTTTCTACGGGATGCGCAACATCCTGGTGCAGTTCCTGATCACCTCGCTGCTGCTGCAGGAAATCACTGCGGAAGGCCGTGCCGGTGAAGCCAAGGACATCATGCACAGCTTCATGATCGGCGTGTATTTCTTCCCGCTGCTCGGTGGCTGGCTGGCCGACAGGTTCTTCGGCAAGTACCACACCATCCTATGGTTCAGCCTGGTCTACTGCGCCGGCCATCTGTGCCTGGCGCTGTTCGAGAACAGCCGCGAGGGCTTCTTCCTCGGACTGGGCCTGATCGCGCTCGGTGCCGGTGGCATCAAGCCGCTGGTGGCCTCGTTCATGGGCGACCAGTTCGACCAGAGCAACAAGCACCTGGCCAAGATCGTCTTCGACGCCTTCTACTGGATCATCAACTTCGGCTCGCTGTTCGCCTCGCTGCTGATCCCGCTGGTGCTGAAGAACTGGGGCCCGCAGTGGGCGTTCGGCATCCCGGGCATCCTGATGTTCATCGCCACCTTCGTGTTCTGGCTGGGCCGCAAGCGCTACGTGCTGGTGCCGCTGCCGCCGAAGGATCCGCATTCGTTCGCCAACGTGGTGCGTACCGCACTGACCACGCGCGTGGCCGGCCAGGGCCGTCCGGGCCTGGTGATCGCCGTGCTCGGCCTGGTGCTGGCAGTGGCCTCGTTCGGCCTGGTTGGCTCGCTGGGCATTGTCATCTGCCTGTGCCTGGCGCTGGTATCGATCCTGGCCGGTATCGGCGGTGGCACCTGGCTGCAGCTCGATCGCGCCCGTGGCCAGCATCCGGCCGAAGCCGTCGAAGGCGTGCGCTCGGTGCTGCGGGTGCTGGTGATCTTCGCGTTGACCACGCCGTTCTTCTCGCTGTTCGACCAGAAGGCCTCGACCTGGGTCCTGCAGGGCCAGCAGATGCAGATGCCGAGCTGGTTCACCGCCTCGCAGATGCAGGCACTGAACCCGCTGCTGGTGATGATCCTGATTCCGTTCAACAACCTGGTGCTGTACCCGGCCCTGCGCCGCTTCGGCTTCGAGCCGACCGCGCTGCGCCGCATGACCGCCGGCATCGCCTTCAGCGGCCTGGCCTGGATCGTGGTCGGCGGCATCCAGGTGGTGATGGACGGGGGCAACGCCATGTCGATCTTCTGGCAGATGCTGCCGTATGCGCTGCTGACCTTCGGTGAGGTGCTGGTCTCGGCCACCGGCCTGGAGTTCGCCTACAGCCAGGCGCCGCAGGCGATGAAGGGCGTGGTGATGAGCTTCTGGAACCTGACCACCACCATCGGCAACCTGTGGGTGCTGCTGTCCAACGCGGCGGTGCGCAACGATGCGGTGACCCACAAGATCGCCAGTACGGGCCTGAGTGAAGCGGCGTTCCTGATGTTCTTCTTCGCCGGTTTCGCCTTCGTCGCGGCGTTGGCCTTCGGTTGGTACGCGAAACGCTATCGTATGGTCGACAACTACCGTAGCGCCTGAGCCTGACATGACCCCCGTCAATCTGCTGTTGATCGCCATTACCGCCATCCTGTCGTGGATGGCGTTCAACAACCGCAAGCTGGCCGACCGCCTGATCCTGTGGCCGCCAGCCGTCGACCGTCACCGCCAGTACGACCGGCTGGTGACCTATGGCTTCATCCACGCCGACTGGTCGCACCTGATCTTCAACATGATCACCCTGTTCTTCTTCGGGGGATTCATCGAGAGCGTGATGGTGCAGCTGACCGGCAGCTACCTGACCTACCCGGCGTTCTACATCGGTGCGCTGCTGGTCTCGATCCTGCCCAGCTACCTGAAGAACCAGAAGAACCCGAACTACCTCAGCCTGGGTGCGTCCGGTGCGGTGTCGGCGGTGCTGTTCGCCTTCATCCTGATCAAGCCGTGGTCGATCATCCTGGTGTTCTTCATCCCGGCGCCGGCCATCGTCTACGCCGCGTTCTACGTCGGCTACAGCATCTGGATGGACAAGCGCGGCGGTGACCGCATCAACCACAGCGCGCACCTGGCAGGCGCGGCGTTCGGCGTGATCTTCATGCTGGCCATGCAGCCGAGCATCTTCACTCACTTCCTGCGCGAACTCTCCAACCCGACCTTCCGCCTCGGCGGCGGTTGATGACGGGAGCGGGGCGGATCGGCAGCGATCCGCCCCCGCTGTTTCAGAGCGTGGGCTGCTGACCGTAGGTATCCAGCAGGCGGGCGAACACTTCTTCGCCGATGCGCTGGAAATCCTGGTCCTGGGTCTGCCCCTCCACCGCCAGTTGCAGCAGGCCCTCCAGCAGGGCGCGGTCGGTATCTGAATGGGAATCGCTGGGGTGCATCGGAGCCTCCGCGGTGGTGCGCATGATCAACGGTCGCAAGGGCCGTGCCAGCCTGGCCGTACCCCTCCACAGGCGATAGCGGCCGCCAGCGCTCCAGCTTGAGGGTCGCAAACTGACGTGAATGGAACGGACTTGCCCCTGTTCAGGCTTCACGCGATCATGGCGCCCGGCTGCGCACCATCCACGCAGTCGCCGCAGGAGACAGTTCCATGGCTTCGGTCACGCCCCCCGGTCTGGCCTACGAGGTCGAACACGACCTGGCCAACCATCGCTTCACCGCCCGTGTGCGCGGACAGCTGGCGGTGCTGGACTACCAGATCAAACGCAGGCGCATGGTCATCACGCATACCGAGGTGCCCGAGCCGATTGCCGGCCGAGGCATCGCCGGTGAGCTGACCCGTGTGGCGCTGCGTTTTGCCCGTGAGCAGAAGTACAAGGTGGTGCCGGCGTGTTCCTACGCCGAGGCCTTCCTGCAGCGGCATGAGGAGTACCACGACCTGCTCGTTGGCTGAATGCCAGCGGGCCACGCTTCAGCCATGGCAGGCGATGATGTACAAACATGAACAGGGGATCCCGATGAAGATTGGAAACAACCGGCCATTGCACGGCAGCGTGCTGGCCGGCGTGGTGGGCGTGCTGTTGCTGGCCGGTTGCCAGCGTGAAAGCGAGCCGGCACCGGCGACCGACGCGGCGCCCGCCGCCGAAGCCACCGCCGCAGGTGAAACGCCGGCCACGGAAGCGCCGCTGGACCTGCGCGACGTGATCGAGAACAACGAGCGCGAAGTGGTGGGTATCAGCTACCCGGCCGGCATCGACCGCTACCCGGGCCTGGCCCGCGCCCTGCAGAGCTATGCGACGAGTGCGCGCAGTGACCTGCAACAGGCGCTGGACGGGCTGGGCAATGACAAGCCGACCATGCCGTACGAGCTGTCGCTGAGCTTCGAGAAGCTGCTGGAAACCCCGCAGCTGGTGGTGGTCAGTGCCGATGGCAGCCGCTACACCGGTGGCGCCCATGGCGAACCGCTGGTGGCCCGATTCGTGTGGCTGCCGCAGCATCAGCAGATGCTCAGCGCCGAAAAGCTGGTGGCCGATGCCAAGGGCTGGAAGGCGATCAGCGATTTCGTCGCCGACCAGCTGCGTGAACGCGTGGCCACCCGCCTCAGCGGTGAGGACATGGATCCGGCCCAGCTGCAGGAATCGCTGCGCAACGCATCGCGAATGATTGCCGACGGCACCGGCCCGCAGGCCGACAATTTCAGCCAGTTCCAGCCGCTGACCGACGACAAGGGGCAGATCACCGCGCTGCGCTTTGTTTTCCCGCCGTACCAGGTGGGTCCATACTCGGACGGCACCCAGACCGCCGATGTACCGGCGGCGGTGCTGTTGCCGCACGTGGCCAAGGACTACGTGGAGCTGTTCGCACGCGGTTGACCGCAGTCGAGGAGGTGGCGTGGATACAGGGTTGCAGGAGCGGGTCGCCGGCCTGCTGCAGGAAGCCGGGGTCCGCATCGGCGGTACCCAGCCACAGGATATCCAGGTTCATGACCCGCGCTTCTTCGCGCGGGTCATGGCGCACGGCTCGCTTGGCCTCGGCGAGAGCTACATGGACGGTTGGTGGGATGCCAACGTCCTGGACGACTTCCTTGTCCACCTGATGCAGGCGCACCTGGACGAACGGGTGCACGGTTGGCGCGAAGTGGCCGATGCACTGAAGGCGCGCCTGTTCAACCTGCAGGTGGGACAGGGCAGCTACGAGGTGGGCCGCCGCCACTACGACCTCGGCAATGATCTCTACCAGGCCATGCTGGGCCAGCGCCTGGTCTATAGCTGTGGCTACTGGCGCAATGCCGGCGATCTCGACGCCGCGCAGGAAGCCAAGCTTGACCTGGTCTGCCGCAAGCTGGGCCTGCGCCCGGGGCAGCGTGTGCTGGACATCGGCTGTGGCTGGGGCGAAGCCCTGAAGTTCGCCGCCGAGCGCTACGGTGTCAGTGGCGTCGGCGTGACCATTTCGCAGGAGCAGGCCGAGTTCGCCCGCGAACTGTGCGCCGGCCTGCCGATCGAGATCCGCCTGCAGGACTACCGCGAACTGCACGAGCCGTTCGATGCGATCTTCTCGATCGGCATGTTCGAGCACGTCGGCGACAAGAACTACGCCAGCTTCTTCGAGGTGGCCAGGCGTTGCCTGTCACCGCGCGGCCTGCTGCTGCTGCACAGCATCGGCACCAACATCTCGCGGCATCGTACCGACCCGTGGATCGCGCGCTACATCTTTCCCAACTCGATGCTGCCATCGGCGGTGCAGATCACCAAGGCGTTCGAGGGCTGCTTCGTGCTGGAGGACTGGCACAACTTCGGCACCGATTACGACCTGACCCTGCAGGCCTGGCGGCGCAACGTGGAAGCGGCGTGGCCGCGGCTGGATGCGCGCTACGACGAGCACTTCCGGCGCATGTGGCGCTTCTACCTGGCCGGGTCGATGGCCACCTTCCGTTGCCGGCACGCGCAGCTGTGGCAGCTGGTGCTGTCGCCGGAAGGCGTGCCGGGTGGGTACGTGGCGCCACGTTGAGGCTGCACTTCTGCCCTGCGCGACCGATGGTGCGGATCGTGGAAGACGCGACATCGCTTGACGTCATGCGCGAGCGTTGTCGGCGCTGTGCCTGGCTGGGGTGACGTGGGCGCTAAACTTGTCGACCAGCGGCATCACCGCTTCACTGAAGGCATCGCAGCATGGGTTGGGACATCACCTATCATCCGATTGCGGAATCCGAGATCCGTGACATTTATTTCCGTGCGCTTGAGGATGGCGCGCTGGTCGCCGAGCTGCAGCAGCGGTTCCAGATCGAGCCGTTCTACATGGAGCAGCTGCAGGAGCGCATCGAGGAGGCTCGCTCGATCAGCGCAGAAATGCCTTTCGAGAAGGGGCACGCTTTGTACCTGGCGATCGTGGCCGGCCACCTTCGGCAGTATCACTATCTCCGCGGGAGCGCCCTTTCGTTTTTCATCGACGATCCGGTGGTCGCCCGCTATTTCGCGGACTGGCGGCAACTGGTGCCGTTGCAGTGGGCGGATGCTGCCGCCGGCAACCATCTACGTGAAAACTATGGTGGTGGCGTGTTCATCACGCATGCCCGGCTGAAGCAGTTACGCGCTGATCATGCAGTGGACAGCGCACTGGCTGCGCGCCTGGAGGAGCTGTTCTCCGATGGACGCCTGGTCGTTTTCTGGCGTGTTGTCGATGATGCCATCGCCAAGGGCTGTGGACTGCTGGAGGGCAGCGAGGTGGTCGAGCCGAACCCGATGGATCTCAATGCATCGACCAGCTTGAGCAATCTGCTGAACTGCGCGCCGGATGGCGCGATGCTGTATGCGGAGGCCGCGGCGGCACAGCTGGCGGAGTTCGTGGCAGCGCACCCGGATATCGCATCGACTGCCGCTGCCACGCCCGGTACGCCGAAAGGGCGGTGGTGGGAGCGACTGTTTCGGCGGTGACCGGAGAGCATCCACGCATGGCGTGGATCTACTGGTGGGTGCCGATCGTTGGTCGGTACGATCCATTCGCGCCACGAACCCCGGCATCATCGATCCACACATGACGCACTCCAGTAGATCCACGCCATGCGTGGATGGCGCCAACAAAAAACCGCCCGGTCTTCCGGGCGGTTTTCGTTTCAGGCTACCGCGCGGGCGATCAGTTGCCGGCGCCGGTCAGGCCACGCTTTTCCAGCAGCGGTTCGATCTGCGGCTCGTGGCCGGCGAAATCGCGGAACAGCTGCATGGCATCCACGCTGCCGCCCTTGGACAGCAGGGTGGCGCGGAAGTGGTCGCCGTTCTTGCGGCTCAGGCCGCCGTTGTCCTTGAACCACTTCTGGGTGTTGGCGTCGAGCACTTCCGACCAGATGTAGGCGTAGTAGCCGGCCGAGTAGCCGCCCATGATGTGGCTGAAGTACGGGGTCTTGTAGCGCGGCGGAACCGGCGCGTAGTAGATGCCGTCCTTCTCCAGCGCGGCGCGCTCGAAGGCCATCACGTCCTTGGCGGCCGGCACCTGGTCGGCGCCGATCTGGTGCCAGCGCTGATCAAGCATGGCCGCGCCCAGGTACTCGGTGGTGGCGAAGCCCTGGTTGAACTTGGCCGCTGCCAGCACCTTGTCCAGCAGTGCCTGCGGCATCGCCGAACCATTCTGGTAGTGCTTGGCGTAGTTCTTCAGGATGACCGGGTTGTCCGACCACATTTCGTTGACCTGCGAGGGGAACTCGACGAAGTCACGCGGCACCGAGGTGCCCGAGAAGTACGGGTACTTCACGTTGGAGAACATGCCGTGCAGGGCGTGGCCGAACTCGTGGAAGGTGGTGTTCACCTCGTCCCAGGTCAGCAGGGTCGGCTGGCCGGCCGGCGGCTTCGGGATGTTCAGGTGGTTGGCGACCACCGGCTTGAAGCCGGTCAGCTTGGACTGCGAGACGTAGGAGTTCATCCACGCACCGCCGCGCTTGGAGGCGCGTGCATACGGGTCGAAGATGAAGATCGCCAGCTGGCTGCCGTCAGCGTCGAACACGTCGTAGACGGTGACGTCATCGTGGTAGACCGGCAGGTCGGTGCGCTGCTTGAAGGTCAGGCCGAATTCCTGGCCGGCGGCGTAGAACACGCCGTTCTCCAGCACGTTCTTCATCTCGAAGTACGGCTTCAGCTGCGACTCGTCGAAGTTGTACTTGGCCTGGCGCACCTTCTCGCTGTAGAAGGCCCAGTCCCACGGTTCCAGCTGGAAGGTCGGCTTGCGCGCGGCCTTCTGTTCCTTGTCGATCATCGCCTGCAGATCGGCGGCTTCGCGCTTGGCGTTGGCCACGGCGGCCGGAGCCAGCTTGCCGAGCATTGCGTTGACCGCTTCCGGGGTCTTGGCGGTCTGGTTGGTCAGGTTGTAGGCGGCGAAGTTCGGGAAGCCCATCAGCTTGGCCTTGTCGGCACGCAGCTGCATGATGCGCGAGACCAGCGCGGTGTTGTCGAACTCACCGCCGCGGCTGCCGCGGGTGGTCGAGGCTTCGTAGATCTTCTGGCGCAGGGCGCGGTTGGCCAGGTTGGTCAGCGGCGGCTGGCCGGTGGTGTTGAGCAGGGTGATCACGTACTTGCCTTCCAGGCCACGGGCCTTGGCGGCTTCGGCGGCGGCAGCGATCTGCTCCTTGGACAGGCCGTCCAGCTCCTTGACGTCGTCGACGGTGATCGCCGAAGCGTTCACTTCCGACTGCACGTTCTGGCTGAACTTGGTGCCCAGGTTGGCCAGCTCGGCGTTCATCTCCTTCAGCGTGGCCTTGTCAGCCTCGGACAGCTTGGCGCCGGCGCGCACGTAGTTGTCGTAGTACTTCTCGACCAGGCGCACGCCTTCGGCGTCCAGGCCCAGCTGGCTGCGGGTGTCGTACAGCGCCTGGATGCGGGCGAACAGCTTGCCGTTCAGCGCGATCGCATCGCTGTGCGCGGCGAACTTCGCCGAGTAGTCGGCCTGCAGCTTCTTGCGGGTGTCGTTGGTATCGGCGCCTACCAGGCTGAAGAACACGGTGGTCGCACGGTCGAGGATGTCACCGCTCTTTTCCAGGGCGATGATGGTGTTGTCGAAGGTCGGCTTGGCCTTGTTGTTGGCGATCGCCTCCACTTCCTTCAGCTGCTGCGCCATGCCGGCGTCGAAGGCCGGGGCGAAGTCGCTGTCCTTGATCTTGTCGAACTGCGGGAAATGCAGCGGCAGCGGGCTTTCGGCGAAGAACGGGTTGGCCTGCTGGGCATTGGTGCTGGCAGCCGGGGTGGCGGCGCCGGCCGAGAAGGCGGGCAGGGCAAGGCCGAGGGACATGGCCACGGCAAGGGCAAGGCGAGTGGTCAAGGTAGGAACTCCGGTAAGGCAAACAAGGGCCCGAGGGTAACCCGGCCGGCGGCGCCCGCACTTGTGTCAAAAGGCATGTTGCCGGGGCCGGGCGCGGGTACCATGCATTCACCGCCCACGGCCCGCTGCCATGACCACTGCCTACGACTTCAGCTTCCGCGACCTCGACGGCCAGCCGCAGGCCCTGGCCCGGTACCAGGGGCACCCGATGCTGCTGGTCAATGTCGCCAGCCGCTGTGGCTTCACCCCGCAGTACACCGGGCTGGAACAGCTGTGGCAGGAGTATCGCGAGCGTGGCCTGGTGGTGATCGGGTTCCCATGCAACCAGTTCGGTGCACAGGAGCCCGGCGACGCCGCGCAGATCCGCCAGTTCTGTTCGCTGGACTACCCGGTCAGCTTCCCGCTGTCGGAGAAGATCGAGGTCAACGGCGAGGGGGCTGATCCGTTGTGGGCATGGCTGTCACGCGAGAAGCGCGGCCTGCTGGGTAGCGCCCGCATCAAGTGGAATTTCAGCAAGTTCCTGGTCGACCGCCAGGGGCAGGTGGTGTCGCGGCATGCGCCCACCACCAAGCCGGAGCAGCTGCGCGGCGAGATCGAAGCGCTGCTGTGAGATGAACCCAAAAAGGGGACGGAGGGGATTAAGTCGTTTGTGCACAAACGACTTAATCCCCTCCGTCCCCTTTTTTTGTTTATTTCTCGACGAAGGCGCGTTCGAACACGTAGTGGCCCGGCTGGCCGATACGCGGCGAGACCTGGAAGCCACGGGCATCGAGCACGCTGCGCAGGTCGGCCAGCATCTGCGGGCTGCCGCAGATCATCGCGCGGTCGTTCTCCGGGCTCAGCTCCGGCAGGCCGAGGGTGCGCTGCATCTCGCCGCTTTCCATCAGCTGGGTCAGGCGGCCCTGGTTGGCGAACGGCTCGCGGGTGACGGCCGGGTAGTACAGCAGCTTGTCGCCGATCATCTCGCCCAGGAACTCATGCTCACGCAGTTCCTTCTCGAAGTAGTCGCGGTAGGCGAGGTCCTTTTCGTAGCGCACGCCGTGGCAGAGGATCACCTTCTCGAAGCGCTCGTAGGTTTCCGGGTCCTTGATGACCGACAGCCACGGCGCCATGCCGGTGCCGGTGCCCAGCAGGTACAGGTTCTTGCCGGGGTGCAGATCGCTGATCAGCAGGGTGCCGGTGGGCTTCTTGCCGACCAGCACCTTGTCACCCGGCTTGATGTGCTGCAGGCGCGAGGTCAGCGGGCCGTCCTGCACCTTGATGCTGAAGAACTCCAGATGCTCTTCCCAGTTGGCGCTGGCGATGGAATACGCGCGCAGCAGCGGCCGCGCCTCGGTTTCCAGGCCGATCATCACGAACTGGCCGTTCTCGAAGCGGAAACCGCTGTCGCGGGTGAGGGTGAAGCTGAAGTAGGCATCGGTCCAATGACGGACCTCAAGCACCGTTTCGGCGCCAAAAGCGGAGGACATGGGCGTATCTATCGGAAGTCGTCGGGGTGATTCTATCTCAAATGAGACAGGTTCTCATTAGGCGGAACGAGAGGCGTTCTCAGCGGTAGCCGGCCGCCTGCAGCTCGAACAGCTCGGCGTAGCGGCCGCCCTGGGCCATCAGCTCTTCATGGGTGCCGCTGGCCTCGATCCGGCCATCGGCCAGCACCAGGATGCGATCGGCCATGCGTACCGAAGAGAAACGGTGGGAAATCAGCACTGCGGTGCGATTATCCGCCAGTTCCCTGAACCGCTGGAACACCTCGAACTCACTTCGCGCATCCAGCGCCGCCGTTGGCTCATCCAGGATCATCACCTGCGCATTGCGCATCCATGCGCGGGCGATGGCGATCTTCTGCCATTGGCCGCCGGACAGGTCCACGCCCTGCTTGAAGCGGCGGCCGATCAGCTGGTCGTAGCCGCCGGGCAGGTCGTCGATCACTTCCTCGGCCATGCCACGCCGTGCGGCGTCGGCGATGCGCGCCTGGTCGTCCATCGCCTCGACCTGGCCGACGCCGATGTTCTCGCCGGCGCTGAGGTTGTAGCGCACGAAGTCCTGGAAGATCACCCCGAGGTTGGCGCGCAGGTCGTCCAGGTCGTAGTCGCGCAGGTCGCGGCCATCGAGCAGGATGCGGCCCTCGTCCGGTTCGTACAGCCGTGCCAGCAGCTTCACCAGGGTGGTCTTGCCGGCGCCGTTCTCACCGACCAGCGCCAGTACTTCGCCAGCCTGCAGCTGGAAATCAAGGTGGCGCACCGCCCATTGCTCGGCATCCGGGTAGCGGAAGCCGACGTTCTCGAACACGAAGCCCTGGCGGATCGGCTGCGGCACGCGCACCGCACCTTCACGCGAGTGGATTTCCGGCTGGATCTGGAAGAACGAGAACAGGTCATCCAGGTACAGCGCCTGGCTGGCCACCTGCGAGAACCCGATCAACAGGCCCTCCAGCAGCTGGCGCAGGCGCAGGAAGCTGCCGGCGAGGAAGGTCAGGTCGCCGATCGAAAAGTCGCCGCGCACCGTGCGCCAGGCGATGTAGGCGTAGGCGGTGTAGTAGCCCAGCGTGCCCAGTGCGGCCAGCAGCGTGCCCCAGAACGCGCGGCGCCGGGCCAGGGCGCGGTTGGCCTGGAACAGCGCCACCGACAGGCGCCGGTAGCGCTCCACCAGGAAGCGATGCAGGTTGTAGATCTTCACTTCCTTGGCCGTTTCCACGCTGGCACCGAGCTGGCGCAGGTAGTCGAGCTGGCGGCGCTCGGGCGTCCACTGGAAGTTGAGGCTGTAGCCGGCCGCGTTGAAGTGCGATTCGCCGATGAAGGCCGGCACCAGGGCCAGCGCCAGCAGCAGGATCAACCACGGCGCGTAGACCAGCAGGCCGACGGCGAGGCTGGCCACGGTGATCGCGTCCTGCACCTGGCCGAACAACTGGCTCATCAGGTTCATCCGGCCCATGGTCTGGCGTCGCGCACGGTCCAGCTTGTCCTGCAGGTCCGGGTCTTCGAAATCCTCCAGATCCAGCGTCGCAGCGTGCTCCATCAGCCGGATGCTGGTGACGTTGGCGAACAGTTCCGAGAGCAGAGCATCGGCGTAGCTGACCAGCCGGCCGAGCAGATCCGAGGCGATGGCCAGGCCGAATTCCAGCGCCAGCAGGCCCAGCAGCGGATTCAGTATGCCGCTGGACAGTGCTTCGCCCAGCGGCGGGAAGCCAGCGTCGTGCTGGCTCAGGTGCAGGGCGCTGTCGATGATCAGCTTGCCGACGTAGAGCATCGCCACCGGCAGCAGCGCACGGATCAGGCGCAGGCCAAGGCTGGCCAGGGTGAGCGCGGGGCTGGTCTTCCAGACCATGCGCAGGAACGGTGGCAGGTTGCGCATCGCCTTGAAGCGCTGGCGCAGGCTGGGTTTCTTCGCGGCGGCAGCGCCAGCGGTGGGGGTAGCAGGCATGCGCGTATTGTGCGCGCCTGACGCGTGCAGATGGGGTCAGTGCAGGCGTGTGGCCGCGCCGGGGTCAGATCCCTTTGCGGCGCAAAGGGCTCTGACCTCATCTGCCCGGATCGGGTCAGAGCCCTTCGTAATGCGAAGGGATCCGACCCACCACATCCACGCATGGCGTGGATCTACCGTGTCGACCAAGGTCGACACCTACCAACAGCTGCAGAACCTGCCTGGCCCGGCTTGCCTCCCTTTACGGCAGCGGCGGCAGCAGCCCGGCGCCCAGCCGGTTCCAGGCATTGATCACCGCGATGCCCATGCTCAGGTCGCTGATGCCCTTCTCATCGAAGTGCGGTGCCAGTGCATCGAACGCCGCCTGTGACGGTGCACCGTCGGTCAGCCGGGTCAGTGCCTCGGCCCAGCCCAGCGCCGCACGCTCGCGGGCATCGAAGAAACGGCTTTCGTGCCAGGCGGGCAGGGTATCGAGCTTGCGCGGCTCGATGCCGCCCTTGCGCAGCGTAGTGGCATGCATGTCCATGCAATAGCCGCAGCCGTTGAGCTGCGACACGCGCAGGAACACCAGTTCCATCAGGGTCGGATCAATCGAGCTGTCATGCACCGCCTGGCTGGTGGCCAGCAGGCCCTTGAAGGCTTCGGCGGCCAGGCGGGTGTAAGGGACGCGGGGAGAGGCGTGGTCGGACATTTTCGGCTCCACGGCGGCCACGATGGCCGCCTTTCATTACAAGGACGCCGTGCCGTCCCTGTTCGTGACAACGTCCGGCAGCTTTTCCGGATTCAGCACGCTGTACACGTTGGCGATGCGGCCAGCGACCACCTCGATGGTGGTGACCGAGTGCAGGCGATCACCGATGAAGCGCAGGATCGCCGGCTCGCCGTTGACGTAGCCCAGCTGCGCCGAATGCGCCGCGCCACGGCGGGCGATGGCCCAGAACAGGCGTCCGATGCGTTCGGCGCCCAGCAGCGGGCGGATCGCCGCGGTAACCACGCCGCCACCGTCGGAGACCAGCAACGCGTTGGCGTGCAGCAGGGTCTGGATCGCTTCGCTGTCGCCGCGCTGGGAAGCGTCCATGAAGCGTGCCAGCAGCTGCCGGTGCTGGCTGGCATCGGCATTGAAGCGTGGCCGCCCAGACTGCAGGCGCTGCCGGGCACGATGCACCAGTTGCCGGCAGTTGGCCTCGCTGTGGCCGATCAGGTCGGCGATCTCACGGTAATCGTGGTCGAAGGCTTCCTTCAGCAGGAAGGCGGCGCGTTCCTCGGGGCCGAGCTGTTCGAGCAGGGTCAGGAAGGCGACCGAGATGTCGTCGGCCAGCGCATGCAGCTGGGCCGGGCCGGGCGCCGGGTCGGGCTCCAGGGTGACCGCCAGTGGCTCGGCCAGCCACGGGCCGACGTAATGCACGCGCTCGCGCTTGGCTGCGCGCAGCCGGTCCAGGCCGAGCCGGGTGGTGGTGGTGACCAGCCAGGCTTCGGGGTCGCGGACGGCCGCCGGGTCGGCGCCGGACCAGCGCAACCAGGCATCCTGGACCACGTCTTCGGCGTCGGTGCGACTGCCGAGCAGGCGGTAGGCCAGCGCCATCAGACGCGGACGGTGGTTCTGGAAAGCGGTTTCAGCGTTCATGTGGGCAAGGACGCCGCAGTGGCGCGTGGCGTGACAGAGGGTGTGCGTGGATAGTGCAGGCCAGCGGCCGGCACTACCACCCCGCGGCCGGGGGAGGGGGTAAAATGGGCGGATTACCCCCGCCAGCCTCCAGCAAGCGAGCAAGTCGTGACATCGATCAAGCAGGAAGACCTCATCCAGTCCATCGCCGACGCGCTGCAGTACATCTCGTACTACCACCCGGTCGACTACATCAAGAACCTTGCCGCCGCCTACGAGCGCGAGGAGTCGCCGGCCGCGAAGGAAGCGATGGCGCAGATCCTGATCAATTCGCGCATGTGCGCCGAAGGCCACCGTCCGATCTGCCAGGACACCGGCATCGTCACCGTGTTCCTGGAAATCGGCATGGACGTGCGTTGGGACGACGCCACCATGGGCGTGGAAGACATGGCCAATGAAGGCGTGCGCCGTGCCTACATGCACCCGGACAACAAGCTGCGCGCCTCGGTGCTGGCTGATCCGGCCGGCAAGCGCATCAACACCAAGGACAACACCCCGGGCGTGGTCAACGTCAAGGTGGTGCCGGGCAACACTGTCGACGTGATCGTCGCCGCCAAGGGCGGTGGTTCGGAAGCCAAGACCAAGTTCGCCATGCTCAACCCGTCCGACTCCATCGTCGACTGGGTGCTGAAGACCGTGCCGACCATGGGCGCCGGCTGGTGCCCGCCGGGCATGCTCGGCATCGGCATCGGCGGCACCGCCGAGAAGGCGATGCTGCTGGCCAAGGAAGCGCTGATGGAGCCGATCGACATCACCGAGCTGCAGGCCCGTGGTGCGTCCAACCGCATTGAAGAGCTGCGCCTGGAGCTGTACGAGAAGGTCAACGCGCTGGGCATCGGTGCGCAGGGCCTGGGTGGCCTGACCACCGTGCTCGACATCAAGATCAACGATTACCCGACTCATGCGGCCAACCTGCCGGTGGCGATGATCCCGAACTGCGCGGCCACCCGCCATGCGCACTTCACCCTGGATGGCAGCGGCCCGGTGATGCTGGACCCGCCGTCGCTGGAGGACTGGCCGAAGCTGACCTACGATTCGTCCAAGGGCACCCGCGTGGACCTGGACACGATCACCCCGGAGGACGTGGCCAGCTGGAAACCGGGCCAGACCCTGCTGCTGAACGGCAAGCTGCTGACCGGCCGCGACGCCGCGCACAAGCGCATGGTCGACATGCTCAACAAGGGCGAGGAACTGCCGGTCGATCTGAAGGGCCGCTTCATCTACTACGTCGGCCCGGTCGATCCGGTGCGCGACGAAGTGGTGGGCCCGGCTGGTCCGACCACGGCGACCCGCATGGACAAGTTCACCCGTCAGGTGCTTGAACAGACCGGCCTGCTGGGCATGGTCGGCAAGGCCGAGCGCGGCCCGGCGGCGATCGAGGCGATCCGTGACAACAAGTCGGCCTACCTGATGGCTGTTGGCGGTTCGGCCTACCTGGTGTCCAAGGCGATCAAGGCCGCCAAGGTGGTCGGATTCGCCGACCTCGGCATGGAGGCGATCTACGAGTTCACCGTGCAGGACATGCCGGTGACGGTGGCGGTGGATTCCAGCGGTGAGTCGGTGCACAAGACCGGCCCGCGCGAATGGCAGGCCCGCATCGGCAAGATTCCGGTGGTGGTGGAGTAATCCTGCCGCGCTTCCGGTTCAAGCAACGGCGCCCGTGTGGCGCCGTTGTTGTGTGGTGAGGGTTAACGAACCTGCAGCATCTGCTCTGCTCTGCTAGGCTCGGCGCGACCTCACACAGGACGTGTTCATGGGCCTGCATCGATTCATCGCCGTTGCGATCCTGCTGGCCCTGGCCGGCTGCAGTACAACCTCGTCCTATGAAGGTACGGACTTCTCCGCCTCCTCGCAGTGCCGCATGCAGTGTCAGGCCGACTATCGCAGCTGCATGGCGCGGGGCAGTATCGGCAGCAACGACTTCAGCTGCGAACAACAGATGGTGCCGGCGCCGGACAAGCGCTGCAAGGACATTGCCAACCCCGAGCTGCGCCGTTCCTGTGAACTGAAGACGCACGACTGCGCGATACGCACGCCGATCATGTCCTGTAGCGAAAGCCGCGATACCTGCATGAGCCGCTGCGGCTGAGCAACGATTGCGCGCGTGGGCGCATAATCGGCTGATCCACCTGCACAGGATCTTCCGCATGAGCACCACGCTGTATGGTTCAACCAGTACCGCCGCGCTGGTGGTTCACTGGCTGCTGATCGAGCTGGGCATCGAGCACGAACTGGTGCTGCTGGATTTCGACGCGCGCGAGCACAAGTCGGCGGAGTACCTGGCGCTGAATCCGGCCGGTGTGGTGCCGACACTGCTGATAGATGGCTTGGTACTGACCGAAGCGGCGGCGATCGCACTGTATCTGGCTGACCGCCATCCGGAGGCCAACCTGCTGCCCGCACTGGGCACGCCGCAGCGCGCCGATGCCTACCGCTGGATGTTCTGGTGTGCCAATACGCTGCAGCCGGCCTATCGTGCCTGGTTCTATCCGCATGAAATGGCGGGCGAGGCAAATATCGAAGCGAGCCGCGAGATGGCCCGTCAGCGCCTTGAGGCGGCCTGGCAGCAGGTCGCCACGCACCTGCAGGCGCATGGCCCCTACCTGCTGGGCACCACGCCCTGCGTGGTCGACTACATGCTGGTGATGCTGATGCGCTGGTCGCGCAACATGCCGAAGCCCAGCGACACCTGGCCGGTGCTGAAGGCACATGCCACGTCGATGAAGGCGCGCCCGGCGTTCGCCGAGGTATACCGCCGCGAGGGCATCACCGACTGGCGGTAACCAGAAAAGGGGACGGAGGGGATCAAGTCGTTTGTGCACAAGCGACTTGATCCCCTCCGTCCCCTTTTCCGTTACAGGATCTCCAGCACCGTTTCCGGTGGACGGCACAGCCGGGTGCCCTTGGGCGTGCGCACCACGGGGCGGTTGATCAGGCGCGGGTGTGCGGCCATCGCGGCCAGCAGCGTGGCCTCGTCCGCATCTTCCAGGCCCAGTTCGGTGAACTGTGCTTCCTTGCTGCGCACCAGATCACGTGCGCTCAATCTGGATTCGGCCAGCACCTGGCGCAGTGTGGTCACATCGGGTGGATTGCCCAGGTACTCGATCACCTCCGGATCGAAGCCGGCATCGCGGATCAGCTTCAATGCGCCACGCGAGTTGCTGCAGGCCGGGTTGTGCCAGATCGTCACGTCCATCAGAACCACTCCAGCAGCGACACGCCCACGCCCACGTAGGTGGCCTTGTGGTTGTAGTCGATCAGGCTCTCGCCATAGCCGTCGAAGACCTGCACATGGCCGCGCAGCAGGTTGCTGATCGGGAAGCCGTAATCCAGCTGCAGGGCGCCGTGCGAACGGCTGCCGGTGCGCAGCGAGTGGCGCGCCATCAGTGAGACTTCGTGGCCGTTGCGGTTCCAGGTCAGGGTCGCATCACCGCGGCCCATGTAGTCCTCGATGTCCGGATTGTTGTCGTCGCTGCGGGTCTCGGGAATGCGGTACCACGGCCGCAGCACCAGCGCCCAGTTCTCGCGGTCCAGGCCGATGTTGAGCATCACCCGGTTCCAGCTGCGCGACAGTGGGTCGGCACGGCCGTTGGACTGGTGGTTCAGCGCGATGCCGGTCATGCGTCCACGCCAGCCACCGATCGAGTAGCCGTTGCGGAACACCATCATCACTTCCGGCTCGTAGTTGGTTTCGCGGAACGGGCGCGAATCCTCGCCGTTGTAGGCCTGCCAGCGCGAGCTCTGGGTGTAGCCGGCCCAGATGTCGCCGTTGTCGCCGAACAGGTTCTCGGCGATCTTGGTCTTGAAGCTGATCTGGAACTTCAGTTCGGCGCTGTCCAGCACCTGCGGCGTGGTGACCGTGTTGGCCGGATTCGGTGAATGCGGCGTGGTGTTGCGGTCGCTGGTCCAGAACGCGGGCAGCAGGTACACCGGCTTGTAGGCACGCAGCTGGAATGGGCCGAGCTTGGAGTCCTCGGCCAGTTCCCAGCGGCTGTCCAACAGCGAACCGCGGCCGGCATTGGCCAGCGCGCTGTCCGGCGCAGCGGGGCGGAACAGGTCGCTGACCCGCTCGCGCAGTTTCTCTTCGCCTTGGCTCACGCGTGCGGTCTGGCGTTCTTCGCGACGGGCCTGCGCGGCCGCCTCGGCAGCGGCATCCGCGGCGGCCGTGGCCTGCGGCGTATGCGCGAACAGGCGGTCATAGCAGGCCAGGCGCGCCGCGTCAGTGGTGATGGCGGCACACGCCGCCGGCGAGGTATCGGTGCTGGGCACGAATTCCTGCGCGGCCAATGGGGCACTGGCCAGGGCCAGCGCCAGCGGCGCAAGGCGGGGAAGCAGCGGGGGGAGGGTCATTCCAGCAGGCCCTTCGGTGAATACGGGAATCGCACAGTGTGGCGGCTGTACCGCATCGCGGCCAGCCCCCACGGTTTATGCACGGCCACCGCGTGCGCGCGGCGTGAAGACGGTGCGGGTTACAGGAACCAGGCGAAGGCGAACAGGCCCAGCATCGCGATCACCACCGCCAGCTTCAACGCCAGGCCGAGCAGGATGCCGAGCCAGGTGGCCAGACCCACCTTGGTCGAGCGGCCCAGTTCACGGGTGTGCCAGTACTCGCCGGCCAAGGCGCCGATCAGGGGCCCGGCAAAGAGGCCGATCGGCATGAAGAACAGCCCGACGATGCTGCCGACGAACGTGCCCCACAGCGCCTTGCGGCTGGCACCGACCCGCTGCGCACCCACCACTGTGGCCAACACGTCCACCAGCAGCGAGAGCAGGGTCAGTACGCCCAGCGCGACCAGGGTCGGCCAGCCGACGTGGGCGAAGCCGTCGGCCCACGCCGCAAGCAGCAGTCCGATGAATACCAGGGGGATGCCGGGGAGGGCCGGAAGGATGATTCCGGCGATGCCGACGAGGACAAAAATGACCGCTAGCAGATATAAGATGAATGAGAGTCCCATGCTGTCCCGTATGGTGGTCGTTTTGGGGTTGACAGTGAAAGATTTTGCCAGTTGCTTTTTCGTTTTGGGCGGGTTAAGTTGCAGTCGCTGAGCTTGGCAAGGTCACCGTGGATCGTGGCCTGATGAAGCAAGATCTTCCCGATCCGCTGCATCGATGCACCTCGCTTCCCCCTTGCTTGTCAGCCGCCCACCAGGCGTTTCCTACAACAAGAGAGAGTCACCAGGGAGTTAGTGAGATGTCTGATCGCGAGACCGGTACCGTCAAGTGGTTCAACGATGCAAAGGGCTTCGGCTTCATCAGCCGTGAAAACGGCGAAGACGTGTTCGTGCACTTCCGTGCCATCCAGACCCAGGGCTTCAAGAGCCTGAAGGAAGGCCAGAAGGTAACCTTCACCGTCGTGCAGGGCCAGAAGGGCCTGCAGGCCGACGCCGTTCAGCCGACCTGATCGCGCTGCATACCGTCAAATGAAAAGGCCCGCGCAAGCGGGCCTTTTCTTTGCCATCGGCCCGATGCAGGTCAGCGCAGGATGACCTTGCCGTTGACCACGCGCACGTAGGTGTTCTCGCGGATGCCGCCGAGGTCGCGCTGGTTGACCACGATCGTGCGGCCATCGTCCATGCGCACGCTGATGTCGTAGGTATCGCTGGTCACGTTCTTCTGGATCTGGTTGCCGGCCAGGGCGCCACCGACCGCGCCTGCGGCGGCGGCGATGTTCTTGTTGCCACGGCTGCCACCGGTGTGATCGGAGATTTCATGGCCGGCCACGGCGCCGACGATGCCGCCGAGGATCGCGCCGGTCGCGCTGGGCGCGGTGCGGCCCGAGGGCACGGTGTTGATGCGGGTGACGATGCCGCAGTCGGCGCAGCGGCCCTGGTTGTAGCCGCCGTTGTTGCCGTAGCCACCATTGTTGTAGCCGTTGTTGTAACCGCCGCCACCGTAGCCGCCGGGGGTGGCACAGCCAGCCAGAGCAAGGGTAGCGATGGCAGTGGCGGCGATGAGCTGGATCTTCATGGGGCATCTCCTGGCCGTGAAGGCGGGTGTCTGGGGTGGTACTGCGTCATGCAGCAGGGTGGACGAATCCTCTCCTTTCGAACGTGAACGACGCGCCAACCGTGCATGGCTTGCCCGGCTGCAGGATGAATGCGGCTCAGCGGAAGTCCTGGTGGCAGGCGCGGCAGTCGGCCTGCAGGGTTTCCACCACCTGGGCCAGTGCCTTGCAGTCGCTGGGCGGAGCTGCCAGTGCGGCGTTGAGGTTGCCGCGCAGCTGGCTGGCGTGCTGCTGGAACTGCGTGCTGTCCTTCAGCCCGGGAAAGGCCAGGTCCAGGTCATTGGACAGCAGGCGTATGGCCTGCAGCCGCGGCACGCTGTCAGCCAGGCTGCAGCGGTTCTGCTGCTGGGCCTGCAGCAGCAGTTGCGACTGCCGCTGCATTACCTGCATCAGGCTGTCCGGGAACGGGTCGCGACGCGCCTGCAGGGCGCGGCTGACCATCACGGTGGCGATCAGGCCGATCAGCAGGCCCAGGCACAGCACGAACAGGTAGCGATGGGCAGTGGACAGGCGGCGGGGCGGGCTGGCGTTCATGGCGGGCTCTCCGGGCGTGCAACGGTGGGTTCGATGCCGACGTACTGCGGGTGCCGGCGCCTGCACGTTAAAATAGCGGGATGAACGAACAGGTCAAACAACGCTTCGCCGGCATCGAACGGCTGTATGGCGTGGGCGCACTCGAGCGCCTGCAGGGCAGCCGCGTGGCGGTGGTCGGCATGGGCGGCGTCGGCTCGTGGGTGGTGGAAGCGTTGGCGCGTTCAGCGGTCGGCCACCTGACCCTGATCGATGCCGATGACATCTGCGTGTCCAACACCAACCGGCAGCTGCCGGCGATGGAGGGCAACTACGGCCGCAACAAGGCCGAGGCCATGGCCGAGCGTTGCCGTGCGATCAATCCGGATATCGAGGTCGATGCCGTGCAGGCGTTCCTGACCGTGTCCAACATGGCCGAACTGCTGGACCGTGGCTTCGACCTGGTGATCGATGCCTGCGACAGCTTCCGGGTCAAGGTCGAGACGATCGCCTGGTCCCGTCGCCGCAAGCTGCCGTTGCTGACCGTGGGCGCTGCCGGTGGCCGTACCGATCCCACCCTGGTGCGTATCCGCGATGTCTCGCGCACCGAGCATGACGCCATGCTGGCGCTGATCCGCAAGAAGCTGCGCAGCGAGTTCAACTTCCCGAAGAATGCCAAGCGCTACTTCGGCGTGCCGGCGGTGTACTCGCTGGAGAACGTGAAGTACCCGCAGGCCGATGGCAGTGTCTGCGGCATCCGACCAAACCTGGGCGCCGATGCGGCGCTGAAGCTGGACTGCGGCGCCGGCCTGGGCGCAGCGACCCACATCACCGGCGCGTTCGCCTTCGCAGCGGTCGGCAAGGCGTTGGAGATGCTGCTGGAGCCGAAGAAGGTGAAGGCTGAAGTGGTCGAGGATCACGCCGACGCGTGACGGTAGTGCTGGCCGCTGGCCGGCAACTCCGGAATGATTGAATCAGCGCAGATGCCGGCCAGCGGCCGGCACTACCCTCAGTTCACGGGCAGCGCGAACAACCGCCGCGCGTTCTCCGTCGTGGCCTGGGCCACCGCGTCCAGCTCCATCCCGCGTAGCGCCGCCACGTGGCGGGCGATGATCGCCAGCCGGGCCGGTTCGTTGCGCTGGCCGCGGATGCCGGCGTCAGGCTGGTCCGGGGCGTCGGTCTCCAGCAGCAGCTGTTCCAGCGGCATCTCGCGCGCCAGCCGCTGCAGGCGTTGCGCGCGCTCGTAGGTCAACGGGCCGCCGAGCCCGAGCAGGAAGCCCTGCCTGTGAAGTTGCGCTGCCTGTTCCGGACTGCCGGAAAAGCTGTGCACCACGCCGCGCAGGCCGCCGACGCGACGGATCGCGGCGATCACCGCATCCACCGCGCGCCGTGCATGCACGATCACCGGCAGCTCGAACTCACGGGCCAGTTCCAGTTGACCGATGAAATATGCCTGTTGCGCCTCGGCATCCAGGCCTTCAACGAAAAAGTCCAGACCACATTCGCCGATCGCGCAGGGGCGTTCGCGTTCGATCCACTCGCGCAGCAGCGGCAGGTGCCCAGGCTGGTGCTCGGCCAGGAACATCGGATGCAGGCCGTAGGCTGGGTACAGCCCCGGCGCCTGCTGGCAGACCTCGCGCAGCTTCGGCCAGCTGGCTGCGGTCACCGCCGGTACCACCTGCTGGTGCACGCCAGCGGCCTGCGCACGCTCGACCACCGCGGCGCGGTCGCGGTCGAACTCGCTGGCGTCCAGATGGCAGTGGCTGTCGACCAGCAGGCTCAATGCTGCTCCAGCGGCGGAGGCGTGGTGGTGTTGCGGCGCTTCCAATTGGCCAGCAGCAGGGTGCCGAAGCCGAGCACCAGCTCATCGACGAACGGAATCGGGTCCGGGATGAACAGGGTCAGCGCGAACAGGCCCGCGGTGAGCTTGAACAGGGTGGGGTAGCGCAGCCGGCGCGCCCATTGCAGTACCGGCAGCAGCATCGGGTTGGCCATGGCGGGGGTCCTCCTGGGGAATATGCAAACGCTACCACGGGCCCAGCATTTCCCGATGCTGAATGGGTTACGGGAATGAGCAGGAAATGTGGAGATTCCGTTCAGGCAGCGCATGCTGCAATCTGGTTCGAGAACGTTGCGGATGGTCCGCAAGGAGCAGGTCATGAAAAGCACAACTACAACTGTCCTGGTCGCAGCGGGCGCGCTGCTGGTCGGTGGCATCGCCACTGCCGCCTTCATGAAGAGTGGCGACAGATCGCCCGATTCCATCAGCGCCGGAACCCCCAATGGTGAATCGCGCCTGGTCGATGGCAACGCCAGCGACGATGGCGCGCGTGGTGACACTCTCGACCCGACCGCACCGCGTGGGCTGGAATATGCCGATGTGCTGAAGGTCGACCCGATCACCGAGAAGCAGAAGGCCTACGCCACCGTGATCGGCACCGACGCGGTGCGTGAGACCTCCACCACCCAGACCCCGCATGAAGTCTGCCAGGACGTGACGGTGCAGGAGCGCCTGCCGGAACGTGACGGCAACGTCGGCGGTACCGTGGTCGGTGCTGTGGTGGGTGGCCTGCTGGGCAACCAGGTCGGCGGCGGCAATGGCAAGAAGGCCGCCACTGCGGCCGGCGCGGTGGCCGGTGGCTTCATCGGCAACCAGATCGACAAGCGCCATGTGGGTGGCCGCGTGGTCAACCGCACCGAGCGCCAGTGCCACACCGAGACCGCGACCTCCGAGTCGAGCCGCGTCACCGGCTACAACGTGACCTACCGCAACGAGGATGGCACCACCGGTACCATGCGCATGGCCAGCAAGCCGGGCAACCGCATTGCCATGGGTACCAACGACGTGGTGAAGGGCTACAACGTGACCTACCGCTACGACGGCGCCGAGAAGACGGTGCGCATGGACAAGAAGCCGGCCAGCGATCGCCTGCCGGTGGTCGATGGCCAGCTGGTCACGCAGACCGCTGCTGCCGGTGCCACGGCGGCCAGCACGCGCCAGTAATCCAGACGCAGCATGCAGTACCTGACGGGCCGGCTTATGCCGGCCCGTTTCGTTGCAGCCGGCGAAATTCATCCGCGCGGGGCGTGAATCCACCATCATGGACGCTTCCTTCGACATGGAGCCGGCATGAGCATCTTCGACCTGCGCATCGAAACCGAGCGCCTGATCCTGCGCCCGCTGCTGCGCGAGGACTACGAACCGTATCTGGCGTTCTGCGCCGATGAGGAAACGATGCGCACCCTCGGTGGCGTGCAGCCGCCTTCGGTGGCCTGGCGTGGCTTCTGCAGCCTGGCTGGCGCTTGGCAGCTGTTTGGCTTCTCGATGTTCAGCGTGATCGAGAAATCCAGCGGTGACTGGATCGGGCGGATGGGACCCTGGCAACCGCAGGACTGGCCCGGTACCGAGGTCGGCTGGGGCATCCGTCATGCCAGCTGGGGCCGGGGCTATGCGCCGGAAGCGGCGGTCGCAGCAATCGATTGGGCGTTCGACACGCTGGGTTGGGACGAAGTGATCCACACCATTGCCGAGAACAACGACAACTCGCGGGCGGTCGCGCGCAAGCTCGGCAGCACGCTGCTACGGATGGGGGAACTGCCGCCGCCGTACAACGACAAGCCGATGCAGATCTGGGGCCAGTCGCGCGAGCAGTGGCGACAGCGCGCGCGCTGAGCCTTGCCCGGTAGTGCCGGCCGCTGGCCGGCAACCGCGTTGCGGCAGATTCGCGCGATTGCCGGCCAGCGGTCGGCACTACCGTGTTGCCATGCTGCACCCGCGCTTGGCATTCATCGGCGCGCTTGCCAGACTGCACGCAGCTGGCCGCCGGCCGGATCCGATGGAGCAGGCGATGGTGGAAGAGCGCGTCCCGTTGACGGTGCATGGCATGTCGGTCTCGGGCAATTGCCACAAGGTGCGCCTGCTGCTGGAGCAGCTCGGCAGCCGCTACCGCTGGGTGGAGGTGGACAGCGCCCATGGCCAGACCCACACCCCAGAATTCCTGGCGTTGAATCCGAATGCCAAGGTGCCGCTGATCGTCCGCGACGATGGCCGCGTGCTGACCGAATCCAACGCGATCCTGTTCTGGCTGGCCGAGGGCACGCCGTACCTGCCCACCGATGGCTGGGAGCGCGCGCAGGCGTTGAGCTGGATGTTCTTCGAGCAGTACACGCACGAGCCGTGCGTGGCGGTGGCGCGCTTCATCCGTGGCTGGACCCCCGCTGATTCACCGCGCCGCGCCGAACTGCCGCGCCTGCACGAGCGCGCCGCCACCGCGCTGGCGGTGATGGAGCAGCACCTGCGCCAGGCGCAATGGTTCACCGGCAACGGATATGGCGTCGCCGATATCGCGCTGTTCGCCTATACCGACGTGGCGGCAGAGGGCGGTATCAGCCTGGAGCCATTCCCGGAAGTGCGTGGCTGGCTGCAGCGCGTGCGTGAACAACCGCGCTTCCTGCCGATGCCGGCGGTGACCGCCGAGGTGCGCGCTCGCTTCGAGGCTGCGTGACTCTCACCAGGGTGACCCCCACAGGGTAGCGCCTGGCCAGCGCCGGGCGGAATGCAACAACGACACGGAGGGTGTTCGATGTTCGCTGTGGTTCCAGATCCGATTCCCGCACGCATGCGCGTGCTCAACCGCGCCGAAGTGTGCGACGTCAACTTCCTCGATGCGGTACGTGGCTGGCGCGGCACCCCGCGTCCACGCCCGGTACCGGATGCGGCGATCCTGCCGGGCAGCACGCTCACTGCCGCAGCGTTTGGCGAACTGTTCGATTCGCAGCTGGCCAGCCGCCAGCTGGACCTGATGGCACGCGTGCTGCGCGTTCAGAACAAGGTCTTCTATACCATCGGTTCCTCCGGCCACGAGGGCAACGCGCTGCTGGCGCGGGCCTGCCGGCATACCGATCCAGCCTTCCTGCACTATCGCTCCGGTGCCTTCATGGCCGAGCGTTCGCGCCAGGTGCCGGGCATCGATCCGCTACGCGATGCCGCGCTGTCTTTCGCCGCCAGCGCCGATGACCCGGCCAGCGGGGGCCGCCACAAGGTGTGGGGCAGCAAACCGTTGTGGGTGCTGCCGCAGACCTCGACCATCGCGTCGCACCTGCCGAAAGCGCTGGGCACCGCGCTGGCCATCGAGAGCGGCAAGCGCCTGGGGCAGCCGTTGCCGATCCCGGCCGACAGCATCGTGCTGTGCTCGTTCGGCGACGCCTCGGCCAACCATGCCACCGCGCAGACCGCGTTCAACACCGCGATGTGGTCGGCCTACCAGAAGCTGCCGGCGCCGATCCTGTTCGTCTGCGAGGACAACGGGCTGGGCATTTCAGTGAAGACGCCGGAAGGCTGGATTGCCGAGCGCTTCAGCCGCCAGCCGGGGCTCGACTATTTCTTCGCTGATGGTCTCGATCTGGCCACCGGGCACGCCCAGGTGCAGGCGGCGGTGGAGCACTGCCGGCGCACGCGGCGGCCCACCTTCCTGCATCTGCGTACTACCCGCCTGATGGGCCACGCCGGCACCGATTTCGAGGTGGAATGGCGCGCGCTGCCGGAGCTGTGCGCGGCCGAGGCGCAGGATCCGCTGCTGCGCTCGGCGCAGATCGCGATGGAGTCGGGCTGGATGGATGCGGCCACCATCGAGGTCGCCTACGAAACGATGCGCGCGCGCTGCATGGCCGCGGCGGCGGATGCCGAAGGCCGCCCGACGCTGCAGTCACTGCAGGAGGTGATGGCGCCGCTGGCGCCGTACACGCCGGCGGCGGTGCAGGCCGAAGCGCGGCGCGAGGTGCCCGCCGATGCGCGCGAAGCGCTGTATGGCGGTGCGGAGGCCCTGCCCGAGCGGCAGCCACCACGGCACCTCGCCATCCAGATCAACCACGGCCTGCAGGAGCTGCTGGCGAAGTATCCGCAGAGCCTGCTGTTCGGTGAGGATGTGGCGCAGAAGGGCGGTGTCTACACCGTCACCAAGGATCTGCTGCGCCGCTTCGGCCCGCGCCGGGTGTTCAACACCCTGCTGGACGAGACCATGATCCTGGGCATGGCGCAGGGCCTGGCCAACATGGGCATGTTGCCGATTCCGGAGATCCAGTACCTGGCCTACCTGCACAACGCCATCGACCAGGTGCGCGGTGAAGCGTGTTCGCTGCAGTTTTTCTCCAATGACCAGTACCGCAACCCGATGCTGGTGCGGGTGGCCGGGCTGGGCTACCAGAAGGGCTTCGGTGGCCACTTCCACAACGACAATTCGATCACCGCGCTGCGCGACATTCCCGGCCTGGTGGTCGGTTGCCCGTCGCGCGGCGACGATGCGGTGATGAT
The DNA here is from genome assembly GCF_056482505.1 of Stenotrophomonas sp. 71799_Sma. NCBI lineage: Bacteria > Pseudomonadati > Pseudomonadota > Gammaproteobacteria > Lysobacterales > Lysobacteraceae > Stenotrophomonas > Stenotrophomonas sp. 71799_Sma. The sequence goes on along the minus strand of NZ_CM151202.1, from coordinate 3,182,071 downwards.
GCTGCGCACGTTGGCCGCGCTGGCGCGGGTGGACGGGCGGGTGGCGGTGTTCCTGGAGCCGATCGCGCTGTACATGAGCAAGGACCTGCATGCGCCGGGCGATGGCCAGTGGCTGTTCGACTACCCCGCCCAGGGCCAGGCGCTGGTGCCGGGCGAAGGGCGGGTCTATGCGCCGGAGGCAGGCGACCTGGTGGTCTACACCTATGGCAACGGCGTGCCGATGGCGCTGCGCGCGGTGCGGGCAATCGAACAGCAGCTGGGCTGGCAGGTGCGGGTGGTCGACCTGCGCTGGCTGGTGCCGCTGGATGCCGGCTTCATCGCCAGCCAGGCAGCCAGTGCGCGGCGGGTGCTGGTGCTGGACGAGGGCCGCCACAGTGGCGGGGTGGGCGAGGGCGTGGTCACCGCCCTGGTCGAGGCCGGTTTCGGCCACCTGCCATTGCGCCGGGTCTGCGGTGCCGATACCTATACGCCGCTGGCGGGGGCAGCAATGTTCGGGCTTCCAAGCGACAATGCGGTGATTGGCGCCGCCCTTGAACTGGCGCAGGAACCTTGATGCATGTGTGGATTGGCGGGAATGTTGTTGCCGGCGCCGGTGGCGTCGGCCGAGGTGCTGCAGGCGCAGGTCCTGGCCATGGGCGAGGCGCTGCACCACCGCGGGCCGGATGATGGCGGCAGCTGGGTCGATGCCGGGGCCGGCATCGCGCTGGCGCACCGTCGGCTGAGCATTCTCGACCTGTCGCCGCTGGGCCACCAGCCGATGGCCTCGTCTGATGGTCGCTACGTGATGGCTTACAACGGCGAGGTCTACAACTTCGCCGCCCTGCGTGCCGAACTGGAGCCGCTGGGGCATGTTTTCCGTGGCCACTCCGACACCGAGGTGCTGCTGGCAGCGATCCTGCAGTGGGGCATGGAAGACACCCTGCAGCGCTGCAACGGCATGTTCGCCATTGCGCTGTGGGACCGCCAGGAGCAGTGCCTGTGGCTGGCCCGCGACCGCGTTGGCAAGAAGCCGCTGTACTACGGCTGGGCCGGCGACACGCTGGTGTTCGGTTCGGAACTGAAGGCGCTGTGGCAGCACCCGGCCTTCGACAACGACATCGACCGTGACGCCCTGACCCTGCTGCTGCGGCTGGATTACATTCCGGCGCCGCACAGCATCCACCAGCGCTGCTACAAATTGATGCCCGGGCGCGTGCTGCGCCTGGATGCGGAAGCCGTGGCGGCGGGTGCGGCCGCGCACCGGCCGGAGCAGGCGCAGCGCCCGTACTGGGATGCGCGTGCGCGCATGCAGGCGGCGCTGGCTGCGCCGTTCCAGGGCCGCATCGAGGAAGCCGAGGAGCAGCTGGACGGGCTGCTGCGTGACGCGGTCGCGCTGCGCATGGTGGCCGACGTGCCGGTGGGCGTGTTCCTGTCCGGCGGCACCGATTCGTCGCTGGTGGCCGCGCTGATGCAGGCACAAAGTGGCCAGCCGGTGCACAGCTTCAGTATCGGGTTCACCGGTTCGGGCCACGACGAGGCGCCGCTGGCCAAGGAACTGGCCGCGCATCTGGGCTGCGACCACACTGAACTCTACGTCAGCGGTGCCGATGCGTTGGCGGTGGTGCCGCAGTTGCCGGCGATGTTCGACGAACCCTTCGCCGATGCCTCGCAGGTGCCGACCGCGCTGGTCGCCCGCCTGGCGCGGCAGGGCGTGACCGTGGCGCTGTCCGGCGATGGTGGCGACGAGCTGTTCTTCGGCTATACCCGCTATGTACGCGCGCTGCGCAACTGGCAGATGCTGGGCCGTGTGCCGGGGCCGCTGCGGCGCTGGATGGGCGCGCGCTCACAGCAGCAGGGCGAGGCCTCGCGTACCGGCGGCCTGGCCGCGCTGCTGGCAGAATCCGGCGCGCGTGGCATCGGTGACGTGTACCGCAACCGCATCTCGCGCTGGCGCAACCCGGCGGCGGCAGTGCCGGGGGCGCAGGCCGCGGGCAGCTTCTACGACCTGGCCGACCCGTTGCACGGTGCCGGCACACCGGCCGATGCGATGATGCTGGCCGATTACGTGACCTACCTGCCGGATGACCTGCTGTGCAAGGTCGACCGCACCTCGATGGCGGTCAGCCTGGAAGCCCGCGCACCGCTGTTGGATTCTCGCGTGGCCGAGTTCGCCTGGTCGCTGCCGCTGGGCTTCAAGCGCAGTGAAACCACCAGCAAGGTGCTGCTCAAGCGCGTGCTGGGCCGCTATGTACCGCAGTCGATGGTGCACCGGCCCAAGCGTGGTTTCGGCGCGCCGGTCAGTGACTGGCTGAAGGGCGACCTGCGGCCGTGGGCCGAAGATCTGCTGCAGCCCGCGCGGCTGGAGCAGGAGGGCGTGCTGTCGGCGGCCGCGGTACAGCCGCTGTGGCAGCAGTTCCTCGGCGGCCAGCGCAAGTGGCATACCCATCTGTGGAACGTGCTGATGTTCCAGGCCTGGCAGGCGCATTGGCGGCAGGTGCGCGCGGGCGTGACCGGCGGCTGATCTTCACCGGCCTGCAAGGGCCCGGCGACTAGGCTGGGCCTCCCGCACCGTGAGGAGTATGTCCCGATGTCCGTCCCCACCATCGCCGTGTTCGTCGGCAGCCTGCGCAAGGATTCCTGCAACCGCAAACTGGCCCATGCGCTGGAGAAGATTGCCGGCGACCGTGCGCGCTTCCAGTACGTGCAGATCGGTGATCTGCCGCTGTACGACCAGGACTTCGATGGCCACTATCCGGCGCAGGGTACCCGGCTGAAGGACCAGGTCCGTGCCGCCGATGCGGTGCTGTTCGTGACCCCGGAATACAACCGGTCGGTGCCGGGCGTGCTGAAGAACGCCATCGATATCGGCTCGCGCCCCTACGGTGACAGCGCGTTTGCCGGCAAACCGGCGGCGGTGATCGGCGCCTCCATCGGCCAGATCGGCACCGCCGTGGCCCAGCAGCACCTGCGCAACAGCCTGGCCTTCCTGGACATGCACGTGCTCGGCCAGCCCGAGGCGTTCATTCATTTCAAGGACGGCCTGATCGATGCCGATGGCACGGTCCACAATGAAGGCACGCAGAAATTCCTGCAGGGCTACGTGGACCGGTTCCTGGCGCTGATCGCGGTTCACGTCAAGGGCGATTGACGCCAGCGGTTGCCAGCCCCATCTGCGATAATGTCCGCTCGGGTGCCGCAATGGCGCCCGTCGCAGGCAGTGCGACGCCCCCACGCCAGTCTGGCCAGGCACCGGCGGATATCCCCCGTTTCTCCACGGCTTATCCACAGGCTTGTCCATGGCCGCCGGGGTCGGCGCATGCCTACACTCGTCCGGCCCACTTTCGCAGGAAACACCGCAGCATGTCCGCTCGCCCCGGCTTCCGTTCCAACCGCAGAGAGCGCGGTGATGGCTTCGATCGCGATCGCGACGAGTCGCGCATCGACCAGTTGCGGGTACCGCCCCATTCGGTGGAAGCCGAGCAGGCGGTGCTGGGTGGCCTGATGCTGGCCCCTGAGGCCTATGACCGGGTCAATGACCAGCTGACCGAAGGCGATTTCTACCGCCGCGACCACCAGATGATCTATCGCGCGATCCGTGAGCTGTCCGAGCGCGAGCGGCCGTTCGATGCGGTGACCCTGGGCGAGTGGTTCGAATCGCAGGGCAAGATGGAACTGGTGGGCGATGGTGCCTACCTGATCGAACTGGCCAGTACCACGCCGTCGGCGGCCAACATCGTGGCCTACGCTGAGATCGTGCGTGACAAGGCGGTGCTGCGGCAGCTGATCCAGGTGGGTACCGACATCGTCAACGACGGTTTCCAGCCCGAGGGACGAGAGAGCAGCGAGCTGCTGGCCTCGGCGGAAAAGAGCGTGTTCGCCATCGCCGAACAGGGCGCACGCGGCCGTACCGATTTCGTGGCGATGCCCGGTGCATTGAAGGATGCCTTCGAAGAGCTGCGCAGCCGTTTCGAGAACGGCGGCAACATCACCGGCCTGCCGACCGGCTACAACGATTTCGATGCGATGACCTCCGGCCTGCAGCCGACCGACCTGATCATCCTTGCCGCGCGCCCGGCCATGGGCAAGACCACCTTCGCACTGAACATCGCCGAGTACGCGGCGATCAAGTCGAAGAAGGGCGTGGCGGTGTTCTCGATGGAAATGTCGGCCTCGCAGCTGGCGATGCGCCTGATTTCCTCCAACGGCCGCATCAACGCGCAGCGCCTGCGTACCGGCCAGCTGGAAGACGAGGACTGGAGCCGCGTCACCAGCGCGATCAAGATGCTGAAGGAAACCAAGATCTTCATCGACGACACGCCTGGCGTGTCGCCGGAAGTGCTGCGTTCCAAGTGCCGCCGCCTCAAGCGCGAGCATGATCTGGGCCTGGTGGTGATCGACTACCTGCAGCTGATGAGCGTGCCGGGCAACAGCGAAAACCGCGCGACCGAAATCTCGGAGATCTCGCGTTCGCTGAAGGGCCTGGCCAAGGAACTGCACGTGCCGGTGATCGCGTTGTCGCAGCTCAACCGCTCGCTGGAAACGCGTACCGACAAGCGCCCGGTGATGGCCGATCTTCGCGAATCGGGCGCAATCGAGCAGGATGCGGACATGATCGTCTTCATCTACCGCGACGATTACTACAACAAGGAAAATTCGCCGGACAAGGGCCTGGCCGAGATCATCATCGGCAAGCACCGTGGTGGCCCGACCGGGTCGTGCAAGCTGAAGTTCTTCGGCGAGTACACCCGCTTCGACAACCTGGCCCACGACTCGGTCGGTTCATTCGAATAGCCGTAGTGCCGGCCGCTGGTCGGCAACCACCCCACGGCCGGCAAACCATTCGAAACGCCAAACGTCCGTATGTGGCGTGTAAATGACATGTAACGCGACGCTTCTACGATTCCGCCGCTGCTGCCCTTCGACGCCGCCCTTCGGCGTCCAGCGTGCCCAAGGAATCCGCCCCCATGCCGTCCCACGCTCCGCTTCGCCGCAATCTGCTGGCCCTGTTGGTCTGTGCTTCGCTGCCGTCGCTGGCTGCCGCTGAAACCGCCCCCGCCACCGACGCACAGTCGGCCACCACCCTCGATTCGGTCTCGGTGATCGGCCGCGGTGAAGCGCGCCAGGTGCAGCGCGTGACCGCCGAGGACATGAAGGTGCTGCCGCCGGGTGCCAATCCGCTGAAGCTGCTTGCAACCAAGCCGGGCGTGCATTTCGAATCGGCCGATGCCACCGGCGCCTACGAATGGTCCACCACCATCAGCCTGCGTGGCTTCAACCAGAACCGCCTGGGCTACACCCTCGATGGCATCCCGCTGGGCAACATGGCCTATGGCAACAGCAACGGCCTGCACATCAGCCGCGCGGTGATCAGCGAGAACCTGGGCGGTGCGGAGGTCTCCACCGGCATCGGCGCACTGGGTACGCCGTCCACCAGCAACCTCGGCGGCGTGTTCCAGTTCTACTCGATCGATCCGTCCACCGAGTATGGAGTCGTGCTGGCACAGAGCTTTGGTAGTGACAGCGCACGCCGCAGCTATGCACGCCTCGATACCGGCGAGCACCAGGGCTTTGCCGCCTACCTGTCCGGCGTGTATTCGGAAGGTGACAAGTGGAAGGGCAAGGGCTCGCAGGAGCTGAAGCAGTTCAACGGCAAGGCCACCTACAACTTCGGAACGGACAGCAGGATCACCGCGCTGTTCAACGCCTCGCGCCGCGTCGAGGCCGATTACCAGGATCTGTCGCTGGAAATGATCGATCGCCTCGGCTGGGACTGGGACAACTACGCGCCGGACTGGGATCGCGCCGTCGCCGCCGCACGCGGCAAATTCAGCGGCGGCGTCAACAGCCCGTGGGATGCGTACTACTCCGGCCACGGCCTGCGCAATGATGACCTGTCCAGCATTGCCGGCGATTTCGGCCTGAACGAGTCGATGCGCTTGAAGGTCAACGTCTACAACCACAGCAACCGTGGCCAGGGCCACTGGTTCAGCCCGTCCAATCCGTCGAACCCGGGCACCAGCCGCGAGATTCCGATCTCGATCCGCACCACCGAGTACGCGATCGACCGTACCGGCGTGACCTCGGCGTTCACCTGGAACGTCGGTGGCCACGAACTGGAAGCCGGCCTCTGGTACGAGGACAACGGCCACAGCGTGCAGCGCAACTTCTACTACATCGACGGCCCGATCACCGACGACTTCTTCCTGCGCAACCCGGACCAGCGCGTGTGGCACCAGCGCTACACCACCATCACCCGCCAGTTCTACGTGCAGGACCGCTTCCGCCTGTTCGATGATCGCCTGACCATCGACATCGGTGCGAAGTCGCCGCACACCCGTACCAGCGTGCGCACCCCGCTGGGCAGCTACGCCAACAACAGCAGCCTGACCTCGAAGAAGGGGCTGCTGCCGCAGGCCGGCTTCAACTTCAAGCTCAACGAAGGCAATGAGATCTTCGGCTCGTTCGCCAAGAACATCGCCGCCTATGCACTGGGTGTCGGCAGTCCGTTCAACGTGCCGCAGGCGGCATTCGACAGCAGCGCGAAGAACCTGAAGCCGGAACAGTCGCGCACCATCGAGCTCGGTTGGCGTGGCTACGGCCGCGGCTATGAAGCCTCGGTGGCGGTGTACGACGTCAAGTTCGACAACCGTCTGCTGGCCATCGCGCAGTGCGTGGGCATCCTCGGTTGCCCGGCACTGTTCTCCAACGTCGGTTCGGTGACCAGCCGCGGCGCCGAGGCGACCCTGCAGCTGAAGCCGATGCAGGACCTGACCTGGTCCAATGCGCTGTCCTGGAATGACAGCACCTACGACAACGACTACGTGAACAACGGCGTGGTGCCGACCCGCGGCAAAACGACCGTCGACACCCCGGAATGGATGTTCGCCAGCACCCTGGCGTGGACCCCGGGCCCGTGGGACCTGCGCCTGGCCGCCAACCATGTCGGCAAGCGCTACGTGACCTATACCAACGATGTGTCGGTGCCGAGCTACTGGCTGGTCAACGCCTCGGCGGCCTATGACTTCGGCAAGCTCGGCCCGGCGCAGAACCTGACCGTAGCGCTGAACCTGACCAACCTGACCGACAAGCGCTACCTGTCCTCGATCAACACCAATGGCACCTACGCCGCTGACCCGACCCGCAGCCTGGCGACCATGCAGGTCGGCGCGCCGCGCCAGGTGATGGCCACCGCTACCGTGCGCTTCTGATGCGCGGGCCTGTCGATCCGGAAAGCCGTCGTCGCCTGCTGCGCATGGCGTGGCAGGGCACGGGGGCGGCGATCGCGCTGGCGGCGATGCCGGGGCTGGCCGCGGCCGGCCCTGGGCCGCGGCTGGGGCGCGATCCGTTCACCCTGGGCGTCGGCGCCGGTGATCCGGATCCACAGGGGGCCGTATTGTGGACGCGGCTGGCACCGGACCCGCTCAATGGCGGCGGCATGCCGTCGCGGGCGGTGCCGGTGCGCTGGTTCGTGGCCGAGGACCCGGGCATGCGCCGGCTGGTGCAGCGGGGGACTGCGGCCGCGGTGCCCGAGCTGGCGCATTCGGTGCACGTGGAGGTCAACGGCCTGCGCCCAGGCCGCGACTACTACTACCGTTTCGCCTGCGACGGCGATGAGGAAAGCGCGGTCGGCCACTTCCGCACCGCGCCGCCGCTGGACACGCAACTGCAGCAGCTTCGGTTGGCCCTGTGCACCTGCCAGGCCTGGAACAGCGGCTACTACCCGGTCCTGCGCGATATCGCGCAGAGCGATGTCGACCTGGTGCTGCATGCCGGGGACTACCTGTACGAATACAGCCCGCTGCAGAACGCGCGTGGTCGTGCGCTGGATGCGCAACGCTTCAGTGGCGAGACCGTCAGCCTGGAGCGCTACCGTGACCAGTACGCGCTGTACAAGCTCGATCCGGATCTGCAGGCCGCGCATGCCGCACACGCGTTCGCGGTGATCTGGGACGACCATGAAGTACAGAATGATTACTCCGGCATCCACCCGGAAAAACCCGGCGTATCAACGGAGGACTTCATCATCCGCCGCGCCGCCGCCTACCGCGCGTTCTACGAGCATCTGCCGATGCGCAGCACACCTGCGGGCAACGGCGGCCTGCGCGTGCATCGGCGCCTGCGTTACGGCGATCTGGCACAGCTGACCCTGCTCGATTGCCGCCAGTTCCGCCCGGCCAATCCCTGTGGCGTGGGCGAGTCGCCACGCTGTGATGCTGCACTGGATCCGCGCATGAGCATGCTCGGCACGGGCCAGGAGGCGTGGTTCGCGCAGTCGATGGCGGCCGCGCAGGGCACGCGTTGGAACGTGGTGGTGCAGCAGTTGCTGATGGCGCAGCTGCGGCTGGACGGTGGCACGCCACGCGAGCGCTTCTGGAATGACGCCTGGGATGGCTATCCCGCCGCACGTAACCGGCTGCTGCAGGCGATGCAGGCAGGCGGGCAGGGCAATGCCATCGTGCTGGGCGGCGACTGGCATTCCACCTTCGTCAACGACCTGAAGCTGGATTTCGACGCGGCCAGTGCGCCGGTCGTAGCCACCGAATTCATCGCTCCGGCGATCAGCAGTGGCGGCGACGACACGCCATACGGGCCGTACTACGGGCCGTCGATTCCGCAGAACCCGCATATCCGCTATTTCGACGGTGACCGCCGTGGCTGGTGGAAGCTGCAGCTGAACCGGCAGACCGTGGATGCGGAACTGCGCTTCGCTGACAGTGTGCTGCGTGCGGATGCGACGGTTCGCACCGCGGCGCGCTTCCAGGTGACCCACGGCCGCCCGGGCGCAGTCCCGGTGTGAATCCATTCGGTAGTGCCGGCCGCTGGCCGGCAACCTGATCAATCTCCGGTTTCCCCACCACCGGTTTCATCGCCCCCAGCCCGGTTTCGTCGCAAACCGTTTGCCGGCGGTGGGGCGGGGCGCCAAGGTGTCCGCAGGCGGCAGGGTGCCGCCCCAAGGAGACCGTGATGAAGACCCTGTTCGCGCTCGGTGCGTGGTGCCTGCTGTTCGTGCTGTGCTGGCCGCTGGCGATCCTCGCCCTGATCGCCTGGCCGTTCGTGTGGCTGCTGAGCCTGCCGTTCCGCCTGGTCGGCATCACGTTCTCGGCCCTGTTCGCGTTCCTGCGCGCGCTGTTCATGCTGCCGGCGCGCCTGCTCGGTGGCCGAGCGGTGGCTGCATGAGGACGGTGCTGCTGGTGGCGCTGGCATTGCTCGCGGGGCCGGCACTGGCCACACCTCCAGCGCCACCGTCGGTGTGGCTGGAACGCCAGCAGACTGCTGCGGCTGACGAGGCGAATGCTGCCGCGGTCTCTGTGCAGAAAGCCAAGGAGCGCTGCAGGGTCGCGAAGGAATGGAAGGTCGGTGAAACCGTGGTCCAGCACCGCATCTGTGACGATCCGCCGAAGAAGCCGGCTGGAAAGGTGTAGTGCCGAGCCGATACTCGGCTGCTTTTCCCGGGATAGCCGAGCGTGGGCTCGGTTCTACATCATCAACGCCAACAAAAAACCCCGCCGAGGCGGGGTTTTTTGTCTGCAGGCGCGTGCCGACCAACGGTGGGCCCCTACCCGGATGCAGATCAGTTCGCCTTGTGGATGGCGCGCTTGCTGACCGCCATCGCGGCGTCGTGGATCACTTCCGACAGCGACGGGTGAGCGTGGCAGATGCGGGCCAGGTCATCGGCCGAGCCGCTGAACTCCATGGTCAGCACGCCTTCGTGCACCAGCTCGGAGACGTTGGCGCCGACCAGGTGCATGCCGAGGATGCGATCGGTTTCAGCATGGGCCAGGATCTTCACGAAGCCGGCCGGCTCGATCATCGCCACGGCACGGCCGTTGGCGGCGAACGGGAAGCTGCCGGCCTTGTACGGAATGCCTTCGGCCTTCAGCTGAGCTTCGGTCTTGCCGACCCAGGCCAGTTCCGGCTCGGTGTAGATGACCCACGGGATGGTGTCGAAGTTGACGTGGCCCGGCAGGCCGGCGATCAGCTCAGCCACCGCGATGCCTTCCTCGAAGCCCTTGTGCGCCAGCATCGGGCCACGCACGCAGTCGCCGACCGCCCACACGCCGTTGACGCCGGTGTGGCAGTGCGCGTCGACTTCGATCTGGCCGCGCTCGTTGATCTTGACGCCGGTGCCTTCGGCCAGCAGGCCCTTGGTGGCGGCGCGACGGCCAACGGCCACCAGCAGCTTGTCCACGGTCAGGGTCTTTTCGCCTTCGCTGTCGGTGTAGGTGACAACGACTTCCTTCTTCTTGCCCTTGCCGGTGATCTCGGTCTTGGAGACCTTGGCGCCGAGGCGGATGTCCAGGCCCTGCTTCTTGAATTCCTTGGCAGCGGTCTTGGCCACTTCGGCGTCGGCCACGGCCAGGAACTCCGGCAGTGCTTCCAGGATGGTGACTTCAGCGCCCAGGCGCTTCCACACGCTGCCCAGTTCCAGGCCGATCACGCCGGCGCCGATCACCGCCAGGCGGTTCGGCACTTCGGTGAAGTCCAGGCCGCCGACGTTGTCGACGATGGTCTCGCCGTCGAACTTGGCGAACGGCAGTTCGATCGAATCCGAACCGGCGGCGATGATGACGTTGGTGCCCTTCAGCTCGACGATGGAACCGTCATGCTGGGTGACCTTGACCACGTTGCCCGGCTGCAGTTCGCCGAAGCCGTAGTAGGCGGCGACCTTGTTGGCCTTGAACAGCATGCCGATGCCGCCGGTGAACTGCTTGACGATCTTGTCCTTGCGGCCAACCATCGCCTCGACGTCCATCTTGGCATCCTTGAAGCTGATGCCGTGGTCGCCAAAGATGTGGCCCATGTTCCAGAACTGGCGCGAGGAATCCAGCAGCGCCTTGGACGGGATGCAGCCCACGCGCAGGCAGGTGCCGCCCAGCGCCGGCTTGCCGTCCTTGCCCAGCGCTGCGTCGATGCAGGCGGTCTTCAGGCCCAGCTGCGCGGCGCGGATGGCAGCGTGGTAACCGGCCGGGCCGGCACCGATGACGACGACGTCGAATTGTTCAGCCATTGAATTATTCCTTGATGCATTACCAGAACCCCTCCGCGCAGGCGCGGAGGGGCGGGAGGTGTCTTACAGGCCGAACAGCATGCGGCCCGGGTTTTCCAGCTGGTTCTTGATGTCCACCAGGAACTGCACCGAGTCCTTGCCGTCGATGATGCGGTGGTCGTACGACAGCGCCAGGTACATCATCGGCGCGATCACGACCTGGCCGTTCTGGGCGATCGGACGCTCCTTGATGGCATGCATGCCCAGGATGGCGCTCTGCGGCGGGTTGATGATCGGGGTCGACAGCAGCGAACCGAAGGTGCCGCCGTTGGTCACGGTGAAGGTGCCGCCCTGCAGTTCTTCCAGGCTCAGCTTGCCATCACGGGCCTTCTTGGCGTAGTCGGCGATGGTCTTCTCGATGTCGGCGAACGACATGCGCTCGACGTTGCGCAGCACCGGCGTGACCAGGCCCTTCTCGGTCGACACGGCGATCGAGATGTCCGAGTAGCCGTGGTAGATGATGTCGTCGCCGTCGATCGAGGCGTTGACCAGCGGGAAGCGCTGCAGGGCATTGGCCGCGGCCTTCACGAAGAAGCTCATGAAGCCCAGCTTGATGCCGTGGGCCTTGACGAACTCGTCCTGCAGTTCCTTGCGCGCCGCCGAGACCTTGGACAGGTCGACTTCGTTGAAGGTGGTCAGCATGGCGGTCGAGTTCTTCGACTCCATCAGGCGCTCGGCGATGCGCTTGCGGATGCGGGTCATCGGCACGCGCTCTTCCGGACGTGCGCCACCGGCCTTGCCGGCGCCGCCGTTGCGGGCGAAGTTGACGATGTCTTCCTTGGTCACCGCGCCGCGACGGCCGGTGCCGTCGACGTCGGCCGGGTTCACGCCTTCGGTGATGGCGGTGAAGCGGGCGCCCGGCGGCAGGGTGTCGGCGGCCGACTTGGCAGCCGGGGCCGGAGCAGCAGCGGCGGCCGGTGCGGCAGCGGCCGGAGCGGCCTCGGCCTTCTTCTCTTCAGCGGCCGGAGCCGGGGCAGCAGCGACGGCGCCTTCCTCGATGATCGCCACGACCTGGCTGGAGGTCACGGTCGAGCCTTCGGCGAACTTGATTTCCTTGAGCACGCCGTCGACCGGCGACGGCACTTCCAGGACGACCTTGTCGGTTTCCAGGTCAAGCAGGTTTTCGTCGCGCTTGACGGCGTCGCCCACCTTCTTGTGCCAGGTGGCGATGGTGCCGTCGGCGACGGATTCGGGCAGTACCGGGGCTTTGACTTCGGTGGCCATTGCGGGAGCTTCCTGGTTTGTCTTCTAAATAGGGGGAGGATTATTCAGCGAACGTGTCGTTGAACGGGTTGACCAGTGCATCGGCGACCAGCTGCTGCTGTTCGCGGACGTGGTCAGCCATGTGACCGGCAGCCGGCGAAGCCGAACGTGCGCGACCGGCGTAGTGCAGGTTCTGGCCATCGGCCAGGCAGAACTGCAGGTGGTGGCGGATCTGGTACCACGCACCCTGGTTCTGCGGTTCTTCCTGCGTCCACACCACGTCGGTGGCCTTGCCGTACTTCTTCAGTTCGGCAGCCAGCAGCGCACGCGGGAACGGATACAGCTGCTCCACGCGGATGATCGCCACGTCGTCCTGGCCACGCTTGGTCTGGTCTTCCAGTAGGTCGTAGTAGACCTTGCCCGAGCACAGCACCACGCGCTTGACCTTCTTGGCGTCCGCATTGGCGTCGCCGATCAGGTGCTGGAACTCGCCGTTGGCCAGCTCGTCCAGGGTCGACACGGCCAGCTTGTGGCGCAGCAGCGACTTCGGCGACATCACCACCAGCGGCTTGCGGGTGGTCAGGTGCTGCTGGCGACGCAGCATGTGGAAGGCCTGTGCCGGGGTCGACGGCACCACCACCAGCATGTTCTCCAGCGCGCACAGCTGCAGGAAGCGCTCCAGGCGCGCCGAGCTGTGTTCCGGGCCTTGCCCTTCATAACCATGCGGCAGCAGCAGGGTCAGGCCGGAGATGCGGCCCCACTTGGCTTCACCGGCGGCGATGAACTGGTCGATGACGACCTGGGCACCGTTGGCGAAGTCGCCGAACTGGCCTTCCCAGATGCACAGCGTGTTCGGATCGGTGGTGGAGAAGCCGTACTCGTAGGCCATCACCGCTTCTTCGCTCAGCAGCGAATCGATGACGGTGGCCTTCTCCGGCGAATCCACCAGCTGCCGCAGCGGCATGTAGTAGTTGTCGGTCTTCTGGTCGTGCAGGATCGCGTGGCGGTGCGTGAACGTACCGCGACCCACGTCCTGGCCGACCAGGCGCAGGGCACTGCCTTCGTCGAGCAGGGTGGCGTAGGCCAGGTTCTCGGCAAAGCCCCAGTCGCCCGGGATCTCGCCAGCGGCCATCTTGCGGCGGTCGTCGTAGACCTTGGCCACGCGCGAGTGCAGCTGCACTTCGTCCGGAATGGTGTTGATCAGCTTGGCCAGCTCGACCAGCTTGTTCTTCTCGACCTTGGTCGAGATCGGGTCGGACAGCTTGCCTTCCAGCAGCTTCGGCCAATCGACGAACAGCGGGCTGGTCGGCGGGGTCTTCTCGACCTTGGCCAGCTCGGTGGTCACTTCACCGGCATCCAGCTTCTCGCGGTACGCATCGACCATCGCCTTGCCGGCACCGGCGGCGATCACGCCCGCTTTTTCCAGCTGCTCGGCGTACATCTCGCGGGTGGTGGCGTGCTTGCGGATCACCTGGTACATCAGCGGCTGGGTGATCGCCGGTTCGTCGGCCTCGTTGTGGCCCCAGCGGCGGTAGCACATCAGGTCGATGACCACGTCCTTGGCGAACTTCTGGCGGAACTCGAAGGCCAGCTGCGCGGCGAACACAACGGCTTCCGGATCATCGCCGTTCACGTGCAGCACCGGGGCGGCGATCATCTTCGCCACGTCGGTGGCATAGCGCGTGGAACGCGTGTCCAGCGGGTTGGAGGTGGTGAAGCCGACCTGGTTGTTGACCACGATGTGCACGGTGCCGCCGACGGCGAAGCCGCGGGCCTGCGACATCTGGAACAGTTCCATGACCACGCCCTGGCCGGAGAAGGCCGCGTCGCCGTGGATCAGGATGGGCATGACCTGCTTGCGCGCGGTGTCCTTGCGGCGCTCCTGGCGCGAACGCACGGAACCGGCCACGACCGGGTCGGCGATTTCCAGGTGCGACGGGTTGAACGCCAGCGCCAGGTGCACCGGGCCGCCATCGGTGGCGACGTCGGCGGAGAAGCCCATGTGGTACTTCACGTCACCGGCCGAGGCGTGCTCGTCGTGCTCGAACTTGCCTTCGAATTCGTCGAACAGCTTGCGTGGGTTCTTGCCCAGGGTGTTGACCAGCACGTTCAGGCGGCCGCGGTGGGCCATGCCGATCACCACGTCCTTGACGCCATCCTTGCCGGCGCTGCGGATGATGGTGTCCATCATCGGGATCAGCGAGTCGCCGCCTTCCAGCGAGAAGCGCTTCTGGCCGACGTACTTGGTGTGCAGGTAGCGCTCCAGGCCTTCAGCCGCGGTCAGGCGCTCCAGGGTGCGGCGCTGGGTATCAGCGTCCAGCTGGTAGTTGCCACCGGCCAGTTCCAGCTTCTTGTAGATCCACTGGCGCTGCTCGACCTCGGAGATGTGCATGAACTCCGCACCGATCGAGCCGGTGTAGGTCGCCTTCAGGCGTGCCAGCAGGTCGCGCAGCTTCATGCGCGGCTGGCCACCGACGCCGCCGGTGCTGAACTCGCTGTTGAGGTCACCATCGGACAGGCTGTGGAACGGCAGGCCCAGGTCCGGGGTGTTGACCGGTGCGGCCAGGCCCAGCGGATCGAGGCGGGCGTCCAGGTGGCCGCGCGAACGGTAGGCAGTGATCAGACGACCGACATTGCGCTCGCGCTCGTCGCCTGCACCGTTGCCGGTACCGGCCTTCAGCGCATCCTTGGCCGCGTCCGCAATGTGGGAGATGACGGCCGAGTGCGGAATGTCACCTGCTTCACGGCCCTTGAAGCCGTCGAAGTAGGTTTTCCATTTGGGATCGACACTATCCGGGGAGACCAGGTACTGCTCGTACAGGTCCTCGACATAGGAGGCGTTGCCGCCGGCGAGTTGCGAAGATTGCGCAAACTGCTTCAGTTGATTGTCCACGATGGAGGGTGTTGATTCGCTTTGTGGGGTATGGCTTCAGAAGGACCCGGCAGGAAGATGAATAGCCCTGCGCGGGCGCGTTCAAACAGCCAAATTGTACCCCCAACCGGACACGAAGGGGCACCACCAGAGGTATCGCGCGTCCCCCGGTGCCGGTTCCAGACAGGTTGAGTCAGCCCGCTCCGCTCAGATGCCGAGCGCGCGCAGTTCGCTGCAATCACGCGAACGGTCCCAGACGCGCTGCAATTGCTGCTCGAACGGCTGCGAACGTGTCGGCAGCGCGATGCCGGCTTCGCCGTCGAGGCGATGGCCGATCAGACGAAAGTAGAAGTCGCCCGCATCGTTGAGCAGACAGGCCGAGGCCAGTGCACGGTCGACCGGGTCGGTGACCTCGCGGAACTG
This sequence comes from Stenotrophomonas sp. 71799_Sma, assembly GCF_056482505.1. Classification (NCBI taxonomy): domain Bacteria; kingdom Pseudomonadati; phylum Pseudomonadota; class Gammaproteobacteria; order Lysobacterales; family Lysobacteraceae; genus Stenotrophomonas; species Stenotrophomonas sp. 71799_Sma. Next base: position 3,166,547 of record NZ_CM151202.1, on the reverse strand, counting down.
GATCACGCTGGGCAGGCGCTGGGCCAGCGCCAGCAGCGGCGCCCCGGCAGAGGCGATCGCGGCGGCGTCGTGCACGATCACCCGCAGCTGCTTGTCGTGGCGGGCGGTGACGAAGCGGCGCAGGGCGGCCTGTACCGGGGGCGCGTCGAGCAGCCCGGGGTCCAGCTGGCGGCTGTGCAGCCATAGCTGGCGACGGGCGCGGTGGATGATGGCCGTGGTGATGGCCACCGCCTCGGCGCGGCTGTCGATGGCGCTGGCCGCGCCCAGCCGGCGGCGCATCTGCTGGTGGCCGATGCCGGCCTCCTCGAACACCTCGCCTTCGGGCAGAAAGCCCTGGCGGGCATAGAAGTCACGGGCGGGCAGCTGGGCATGCAGATGCAGCTCGGCCAGGCCGAGCCGGCGCCCGGCCTCCACCAGCGCTTCCAGCAGGGCCCCGCCGACCCCGTGGCTGCGATGGCTGGCCAGCACCGCCATGCGGCCGATGCGGCCATCCGGGGCCAGCCGGCCCGTGCCGACCGGCTGGTTGTCACTGTCCAGCGCCAGCACATGGGCACTGACCGGGTCCAGCGCATCGCGTTCCAGCTCGGCGGCGATGCCCTGTTCCTGCACGAACACGCGTTGGCGCACCTCGTGGATGGCTGCGTGGGCATCGGCGTGGCTGACCTGCTGGACCCGGATCATGGCGATGGCTCAGGCCCGGCCGGCGCTGTCGTCTTCCTCGTCGTCCTCGAAGTTGACGATGACCTCGATGCCGTCGTCGTGCACGGTCACGGAGTGGACATCGTCGGACACCGCGTCGGCGTCGATCGCATCCACGCGGTCGCGGCCTTCGACGACCTCGCCGAGCGCCACGGCATCCTCGCCGTCGTCCTCGTCTTCGGCCTCGTATACCTCATTCGGGTCGATCAGCTGGAACACCCCGCCGACCAGCAGCTGCTGGACCACGGCACGGCCCTTGTCGGACAGGCCGCGATAAGCGGCGGCGTCCAGCTGTTCGGTGCCAGCCAGGCGCTGCGCGTCCTTCACCGGCAGCGCGAAGTCCTGGCCGCTGACATACAGGCTGGCGCCACGCTTGGCCCGGCGCCAGGCCAGCCGGGCCCACGGGTGGCGCTGCAGCAGCAGGCCCGATGCCAGGGCCTGGACCACTTCTTCCTGTGCCGGTGCGGCCTGGTGGGCCATCACTTCGCCGGCCGCGCGGTAGGTGGTGATGAAGCGGCCGAACCAGTCGCCCAGCTTGTCCGGGTCGTTCATGCGGATGGCGTTGAGCGCGGTGATCACCCGCGCCATCGCCACTGTGTCGATTTCGTTCGGGTCGGCCGGCACCTTCAGGTCGGCATCCTGGTAGCGGATGTTCTCGTCGGCATCGGCGATCAGGGTGTCCAGGTAGTCGCTGATCAGCTCGGCCGAAGACGGCGCGCGCATGCCGAACGAGAATGTCAGGCAGGGATCTTCGGCGACGCCGTGGTGCGGCACGTTCGGCGGCAGGTACAGCATGTCGCCCGGCGCCAGCACCCAGTCGTGGGTCGGCTTGAACACCTTCAGCAGCTTCAGCTCCACGTCGGGGCGGAAGCCCAGCGGCGGCTGCTTGCCCTTGATCGATTCGCTGGCATCGATCTGCCAGCGGCGATGGCCATGGGCCTGCAGCAGGAACACGTCGTACTGGTCGACGTGGGCGCCGACCGAGCCGCCGGTGGCGGCGAAGCTGATCATCACGTCATCCATGCGCCAACGCGGCAGGAAGCTGAAGTGCTCGATCAGGGCGCGTACGTCCGGGTCCCACTTGTCCACGTCCTGCACCAGCAGGGTCCAGTCGTGGTCGGGCAGGGCGGGGAACACGTCTTCCTGGAATGGACCGGTGCGTACGCGCCAGCCGTCCTGGGTCTTGTCGTGCTCGATCAGGCGTGCCAGCACGCCTTCCTCGCAGGCCAGCCCGGCCAGGTCTTCCGGCTGCACCGGGGTCTGGAAATCCGGGAAGGCGTTGCGGATCAGCAGCGGGCGCTTCTGCCAGAAATCGCGCAGGAAGGTGGCCGGCGCCATGCCCAGCGGCTGGCCGGGGCGGGCGGTGACTTCGATGAGGGGGGCGGAGGACTTGCGGGCGGCCATGGGGGAATCCTTGCAGCGGAAAGCGGGAGGGGCGGCGCGGCGGGCCGCCAAGGCCTCCATTGTCCGACGTTCGCCGGGATTGCGCACGTGCGCGGGTTTGTCGCGGGGTGTCCGGCCAACGGCGGAGCCCGTCGTGGCGGGGTCTGGGTTGGTCGCTGAAAGCAAAAGCCGCGCTTGGCCGGGCGGGTGGGCTGCGCGGGGGACGCTGCAAGTACGTCCCTGTAAGCTTGGCCGCCGCATCCATGCGGCGGACACCCCCGCGCAGCCCACCCGCCCGGCCCCTGACAGTTTCCTGCGCGGCCCGCCACGGAATGGAAGAAGAAGATCAAAGGCAAAAGCGGGTCGCGCGCTGCGCTTGCTCATGCTCCTGTAGAGCCGAGCCCATGCTCGGCTTGCTGTTGGAACAAGCAGCCGAGCATGGGCTCGGCTCTACAATCAGCCAAAAACAACAGAGGGACGCGGCGAAGCCGCGTCCCTCTTCCAAATTCCGTCCCGACAACCCAATGCTCTTCGATCCGTCACCGGGAATCTGTCAGAGGTGGGGCGGGTTGGGTTCGCGGGACCGTTGGCGCCATGGATGGCGCCATCGAGCCCCCAAGGACGGGTTCACGGCGTGTCCCGCGAATCCAACCCGCCCCGCCAAGCACGGCAAAAACCCAGAGCCGCTCTTGACGTTGATGTTGCTGTTGCTGTTGCCTGCCGCAGGCAGCGCCCGCGGCCGCCGCCGCAAAGGAAACTCCTTAAATCTTCTTCGCCAGCGACTCGGCCAGGCCGGTGTAGCTGCCCGGGGTCATCTCCAGCAGGCGCTGCTTCGCATCCGCCGGCAGCTCCAGCCCCTGCACGAACGCACGCATCGACTCGGCCGTGATGCCCTGGCCGCGGGTCAGCGCCTTCAGCTGCTCGTACGGGTTCGGCAGGCCATGGCGGCGCATCACCGTCTGCACGGCTTCCGCCAGCACTTCCCAGGCCGCATCCAGATCGGCATCCAGGCGCTGCGGGTTCACTTCCAGCTTGCCCAGGCCCTTGGCCAGCGAATCCAGCGCCACCTGGCTGTGGCCGAACGCGGTACCCAGTGCACGCAGCACGGTGGAGTCGGTCAGGTCACGCTGCCAGCGGCTGATCGGCAGCTTCGCGCTGAAGTGCTCGAACAGCGCATTGGCAATGCCGAAGTTGCCTTCCGCATTCTCGAAATCGATCGGGTTGACCTTGTGCGGCATCGTCGACGAGCCGACTTCGCCTTCCTTCAGGCGCTGCTTGAAGTAGCCCAGCGAAACATAGCCCCAGATGTCGCGGGCCAGGTCGATCAGGATGATGTTGGCGCGGCGCGCGGCATCGCCGATTTCGGCGATGTTGTCGTGCGGCTCGATCTGCGTGGTGTACGGGTTGAACACCAGGCCCAGGCTGGTAACGAAGCGCTCGGCGAAGGCCGGCCAGTCCACGTCCGGGTAGCTGGCGATGTGGGCGTTGTAGTTGCCCACCGCGCCATTGATCTTGCCGGTCAGTTCGACCGCGGCAATCTGCTTGCGCTGGCGTTCCAGGCGGGCGACCACGTTGGCCAGCTCCTTGCCGAGGGTGGTCGGCGAGGCGGTCTGGCCGTGGGTGCGCGACAGCATCGGCTGGCCGGCCTGGGCGTGGGCCAGGCTGCGCAGGGAGGTGGCGATGCCATCCAGGGTCGGCAGCAGCACCTCGCGGCGCGCCTGTTCCAGCATCAGGCCGTAGCTGAGGTTGTTGATGTCTTCGCTGGTGCAGGCGAAATGCACGAATTCCAGCGCCGGGGCCAGCTCGGCGTCGTCCTTCAGCTGTTCCTTGATGAAGTACTCCACCGCCTTGACGTCATGGTTGGTGGTGCGCTCGATCTCCTTCACGCGCGCGGCCTGGACCGGGCTGAAGCTGGCGGCCAGGGCACGCAGGCGCGCGATGGCGGCGTCGGAGAACGGGGCCAGTTCGACGATGCCCGGCTCGGCGGCCAGGGCCAGCAACCACTCCACTTCGACCGTGATGCGGGCCTTGATCAGGCCGTACTCGGAGAAGATCGGGCGCAGGGCGTCGACCTTGCCGGCATAGCGGCCATCAAGCGGGGACAGGGCGAGCAGGGCGGAATCGGACATGTCGGCAGGGCTGGGGCGAGCGGCGGGGGCCATATTCTACGACGTGCCGGTCAGGTAGTGCCGGCCGCTGGCCGGCAACCACGCCCGGCCCACGATTCCATGGATTGCTGGCCAGCGGCCGGCACTACCCCTTGCGCGTGCAGATCGGCCCTACGGATGAAACGATCTGGCCCGCCCTCGTCATCCCACGCTGCGGGCAAGGGAGTATCGTTGGCGCAGCCGCCAGCCCGGGAAGCGACACCCTGCCAGCCGCCGCTTCCCTTTCCCCAACTGAAGTAGTGCGGAGTTGATGCAATGAGCAAAGCTGCAAGCAAGGGTTTCAGAATCGAACACGACAGCATGGGCGAGCTGCAGGTGCCTGCGGACGCCCTGTGGGGCGCCCAGACCCAGCGTGCCGTGCAGAACTTCCCGGTGTCGGGCCAGCGCATGCCGCGCGGTTTCATCCGTGCCCTGGGCCTGGTCAAGGGCGCCGCCGCGGGCGTCAACGCAGAACTGGGCCACCTGCCGAAGAACGTGGCCAAGGCCATCCAGACCGCTGCCGCCGAAGTGGCCGCCGGCAACTGGGACGCGCAGTTCCCGATCGATGTCTACCAGACGGGTTCTGGCACGTCGTCGAACATGAATGCCAATGAGGTCATCGCCACCCTGGCCAACCGTGCCGGCAAGGCGGGCAAGACCAGTGTGCACCCCAATGACCACGTCAATCAGGGGCAGAGCTCCAACGACGTGATTCCGACCGCGTTGCGGGTGTCGGCGGTGTTGGCGACGCATGAGCAGCTGCTGCCGGCGCTGGTGCACCTGCGCAAGACCCTGGACAAGAAGGGCCGCAGCCTGCGCAAGGTGGTCAAGACCGGCCGCACCCACCTGATGGATGCGATGCCGCTGACCTTCGAGCAGGAATTCGGCGCGTGGTCGGCACAGCTGGCGTCGGCGCAGGAGCGTATCGAAGACAGCCTCAAGCGCGTGCGCCGGCTGCCGCTGGGCGGCACCGCCATCGGCACCGGCATCAATGCCGATCCGCGCTTCGGTGCACAGGTGGCCAAGGCACTGAAGCAGCAGACCGGTTTCAAGTTCGACAGTGCCGAGAACAAGTTCGAAGGCCTGGCCGCACAGGATGACGCGGTGGAGCTTTCCGGTCAGCTCAATGCGCTGGCGGTGGCGCTGATCAAGATCGCCAACGACCTGCGCTGGATGAACGCCGGTCCGCTGGCCGGGCTGGGCGAGATCGAACTGCCGGCGCTGCAGCCGGGCAGCTCGATCATGCCGGGCAAGGTCAACCCGGTGATTCCGGAAGCGACGGTGATGGCCTGTGCACAGGTGATCGGTCACCACACTGCGATCACCGTGGCCGGGCAGACCGGCAACTTCCAGCTCAACGTCACCCTGCCGCTGATCGCAGTGAACCTGCTCGATGGCATCGGCCTGCTGGCCAACGTGTCCACCCTGCTGGCCGACAGTGCGATTGCCGGGCTGAAGGTGCGCGAGGACCGGGTTGCCGAGGCGCTGGCACGCAACCCGATCCTGGTTACCGCCCTCAACCCGATCATCGGCTACGAGAAGGCTGCGGCGATTGCCAAGCGTGCGTACAAGGAACAGCGCCCGGTGCTGGACGTGGCGCTGGAAGACAGCGGCCTGGCCGAGGCCGAACTGCGTCGCCTGCTGGACCCGACCGCGCTGACCGCCGGTGGCATCCAGGCCGGTGGCGGCGGCGCCGGCGGTTGATCGGCCGGTTGTAGAGTCGAGCCATGCTCGACTGTTGTTCCGGAGTCGAGCATGGCTCGACTCTACAGAAAGCAGAAACGCCGCCCTTTGGGCGGCGTTTTTTTTCAGCGACGGTCGGCGACGATGTTGCCGAAGGTGTCGGTGTAATCCTTGAACTCCGGGATGCGCTGGATCAGGTCCGCCGGAATCACGACCATGCCCTCCGGCGGTTGGATCTTCACCGGCTGCATGTTGGGATCGGCCGGTGCGGCCACCAGGGTGTTCTGGCGCAGCACCTGCAGTTTGCCGAACATGGTCTGCAGCATCTGTTTCTGCCCGTCGTCCAGCGGAATCTGGATCTCGTCCATCTTCATCGTGCCGTCGGCGAGGATGATGATGTTCGGCGCGGGCGGGCGACGCACGGTGACCATGCCTTCGCTGACGGAAATCTTGGGTTTGCCACGCTCGGCGCGGTGGTTGCGGTACTCCTGGTCACAGCCGGCCAGGCCAAGGCAGAGCAGGGCGGTCAACAGCAGAAACAACTTCTTCATGACATTCGGTTCGGGGGCGTCCGGGGCCGCCATTGTAAGCCGGGCGGCGCACTACGGCCGGCAGCCAGACGCCGCTGCCGGCCGGGTGCGCTGATCTGTCACAGGCCTAGCGCTGGACCACGGTGTCCTTGCCGCAGTCGTCCACGTCGCTCTGGTCCATGGTCGCGTAGGGCTTGAATGCCGGCAGTTCACGTGCGAGCGCCTGCTGGCTGGCCAGCATCGCCGGAAGGCGGTCGCAGATGCGCTTGGCCTGGGCTTCGATCTTCTCGGCTTCGGCATTGATGCGCTTTTCGACACCTTCGCTGTCGCCACTGAAAATGCCCTTCAGCGCTTCGCCGGCAGCACTGGCACCCAGTTTGGCGCCGGCCAGGCCGACATCCATGCCGTCCATCGCGATGGCGACCACGTGGCCGCGATAGTCCTGCAGATGACGGCGCTGGATATCGTTGGCGGCAATCTCCTTGCCCGCGATCAGCAGGCGGCCATCCGGCGTGATCTCCGCACGCGGCTGCTTGTCCGCCGAGATCTTGATGTTGCCCTGGGCAATATCCTTGCGGGCATCGTCCATCGCGTTCTTGACGGTCTCGCCGACGCCGCCTGTGGCTTCGGCCACACTCTTGCCAACGGTCTTGTCGGGTGCTGACGACGTGCCGCCGCAGGCGATCAGCGGCAGGGACAGCAGCACAGCGGGCAACAGGCGCAACAGGTTCATGGTGTTCCCCTGGTAGTGTCTGGAAGAGGGTTTACTTGCTGCGCGGCAGAGTGACCCGGCCGCTGACGTTGCGATGATCGACGTCACCGCTGCCGCTGTGGTCGACGGTCAGGGTACCGCGCACGCCGTCGACGTTGATGTCGCCCGAGCCGTGGCTGCGGACATGCACATTGCCACCGATGTCGGCCAGATCGACCCCGCCGGAGCCGACCACGCCCACTTCAACGCTGCCCTGCACGCGCTTGAACTCGATATCACCCGAGCCCACGGTATCCAGCCGCGCGTTGCCACGCACATCGCTGATCTTCAGGTCACCGGAGCCGACGGTACCGGTGCTGGCATCGCCGCTGATGTTGCGTACGGTGACGTCGCCGGAACCCAGCGACAGCAGATTCAGGGAGCTGCCGCCATCGATGTTGAGGTCGCCCGAACCCACTGCAGCGTGGATGCTGCCGCGGGTACCGCGGACCACGGCGTCACCGGAACCCACGTCCACGCTCAGCGACTGTGCGTTCTCCACGCTGGCATCGCCCGAGCCGATCTTGAACTGCAGCGGCATGTTGTCCGGCACGCTGCCACGGATATCCAGCCAGGCGTAGCTGTTGCCCAGGCTGATACCGCTTTGGCGGCCGTCGCGGCGCAGGCTCACCACCAGCTTGTCGCCGACCTTGCGCTGCTCCAGCACCAGCTGGTCCAGCCATTCCTGGCTGGACGCGCAGGCGCGGCCGTCCAGCTGGCCGCCGCCAGCGCTGGCGACCACCTTCAGGTCATGCTGGTTGACCTCGAACACCACCGTCCTGGCACCAGCCACGTCCAGCTTCAGTGCGCGGGCAGCAGTGAACTTGCAGTTCGGAGCATCGGCGGCCAGCGCCGACAACGGCAACAGCAACAACGCAGAACAGGCGAGCAAAGAACGCATGGGTGGTGCCTCCGGATGGATGGGATCAGATCTCGCCGGCGCGCTTGCGCAGGCGGATGGCAAGGAAGATGAACACTGCACCGACGACGGCGCCGATCCACAGCTCCGGCATCGCCAGCGACTTCAGCTGCGAGGCGGGGGACATCAGGCTGACGACCGAGTCCAGATCGCGGCGCGATGCTTCGTCGGCGCCGAGGCGATACAGCAGGTCCATGCCGGGCACGCCGCCCAGCAGCAGGCGGCCGACGATGTTCTGCCAGAACCAGCCGGTGGTCAGGCCGAACAGCGGCATCATCTTGGTGGAGCTGACAATGATGCCGGCAAACAGCGGCAACATTACCGCCCACAGGAACGGCTTGCTCCTGGCCCATGCCGAGCACAGCAACAGCCAGCCGGCGGTGGGCAGGGCCCACAGGGCATAGACCGGAATCCAGGCCAGGTGCCCAGCGGCCAGGGTCAGCGGGCTGGCCGGGCCCCAGATCAGGGTCATCGGGCTGCCGCCGTGCAGCAGTGCGACGGCGCTGATGATCAGCATGAAGCCAAACATGGTGAGGATGCCGGCGATGACCGCGATCAACGGTGCCACGATCAGTGCGCTGATCACCTTGGACAGCACGGTCTGCGTGTCCGACAGCGGCAACGACTTCCAGAACAGTATGCTGCGGTCACGGCGATCGTCGTAGAGGGCGCCCAGGCAGTAGAAGAACACGACGAAGGCCAGCACCACGAACGGCCAACTTGAACTGAGTACCAGAGTCAGGTCCAGGCCGTTGCCAAGATCAGCAAGGTCCTTGGCACTGATGTCACGGGTGAGCAGGGCCAGGTTCAGGCCGTTGATGTTCACGTTCTCGCCATCGATGTGCAGGCCGCCGTCGCGTGCTGCACGGTTCAGCGCGAACAGGCCGAAGGCAATGCCGGCGATGCTCATCACCAGTGAGATCAGGCCCGCGATCAACGGGGCATACAGGAAGCCGCCGCGGTTCTCCCAGTACTCGCGCTTGAGCAGCCAGCGCAGGGTGCCGATCGGGCTGACGGGGTGGTTGACGGCATTCATGCGTAGGTCCCCTTCATGATGGCGACGAACAGGTCGGCCAGGCCCGGAATGCGGGTCTCGCCGAGAGAGGAAAGCTGGGTGCGCGGCACGCCATCGAACAGCATCACCGTCTTGCCGAACGCCAGGCTGCGCTCGTCGATCGGCTTCAGGGCGCGCGCGGTGTCCAGCTGGTCGGCATTGACCAGCAGCTCGGTGTAGCGCTGGCCGACGTCGTCCATTTCCGCGTCGAGCACGATGCGGCCATCGCGGATGAACATCACGTCGCTGAGGATGTGCTCGATCTCCTCCACCTGGTGGGTGGTGACGATGATGGTTTTCTGTTCGTCGAAGTAGTCTTCCAGCAGGCGCTGGTAGAACTCCTTGCGGTACAGGATGTCCAGGCCGAGGGTCGGCTCGTCCAGCACCAGGATGCGGGCATCGATGGCCATCACCAGCGCCAGGTGCAGCTGCACGATCATGCCCTTGGACAGCTCGCGCACGCGCTGCTTCGGCTGCAGCTTGGTGTTGGCCAGGAAGCGCTCGCAGCGGGCGCGGTCGAAGCGCGGGTGGACGCCGGCCACGAAATCGATCGCCTCGCGCACCTTCAGCCAGCGCGGCAGCACGGCGACGTCGGCGATGAAGCAGATGTCGTTCATCAGTTCGTCGCGGTGCAGTCGCGGGTCGCGGCCGAGCACGCTCAGTTCACCCTCCACCGAGGTCAGCCCAAGAATGGCCTTCAGCGCGGTGGTCTTGCCGGCGCCATTGGGCCCGATCAGGCCGACGATGCGCCCGCTTGGAATGCTGAAACTGGCGTTGTCGAGGGCGACCGTGGTCTTGTAGGCCTTGCGCAGGCCTCGGGCGGTGATGACCGACTCACTTGCAGTGCTATTCATCAGACTTTCCCCTGGGGCAGCAATTCGTCGAGGCTCAGGCCCAGGCGCTGGATGCGCTCCAGAACCGCCGGCCATTCTTCGTTGAGGAAACGGTCGCGCTCGCTGCTGCGCAGCTGCGTGGCCGCCTGCTCGGTCATGAACATGCCCAGGCCGCGGCGCTTCTCGACCAGGCCTTCGTCGGCCAGCTCCTGGTAAGCGCGCGAAACGGTGATGGGGTTGAGTTGATAGTCGGCGGCCACCTGGCGCACCGAAGGCAGGGCATCGCCCGGCTTGAGGATTCCGTCGAGCATCATGGCGATCACGCGCTCCTTCAACTGACGGTAGATGGGAGCGCCGTCGCTCCACTGGATGTCGCTCATATTCAGCTCCGTGGGGTCAGCGGCTGGGCGAACGAGAAATACGGCATGGACAGCGCGCTGTGCAGCCGACGCGGGGGAGGGGGGAGGAGGAGGGGGCGTTCCCTGCGGGGGAGAGAGTCGCGTCCTGCGCACTTTCAGCAGCGGCGGAAACAGGGGCGGTGGGCGTGGCCCACCAGGCCAGCACGAGCAGGGTCGAAACAGCGACGGCCGCGGGTGCGGTGAAGTTGCGACGGATCCGGACGTTCATGGCTTCCCCCTGTCTCAGGTGACTGGTGTTGTATGCAACTATAACACCGGCACGCCTACGTGCAACCCCTTGCCGTCCCCAACTGATGGCAGGGGTGTTCAGATTGCTGAAACATCCCTTTAGTCGATTGATTTAAAAGGGAAATGAATCTTCTGCAAGGGGCTTTTCGGGGCGGCCTTCCATTCAGTGATGTCCATGCTATGTCATCACTGCGCCTTCGATGGCGCCCAGGCAGCACATTCGCCACGCCGCGCAAAGCCCGGGATGGACCTGTGCCATCAGGGGCTCCAGAGCCCGATGCTATAGTTCGGCCGATTCCCGGCCAGCACTGGCCGGGCCTTGTGAATGGCTACCGCGGACCGCCTCTGATGCCCCTGCCGACCGTTTCCCCGTGCCGCCTGCGCGGCCTGTCCCTGCTGGCCCTGATGGTGGCCGGCGCCGCCGGTTCCGCCAGTGCGCTGGCGGCCGACCTGCTCGATCTGGAATACCGGCCGTTGGCCAGCAAGCAGCAGGTGAATCTGCAGCAGCGCTATCACGGGCAGGTGCTGCTGGTGGTCAACACCGCCAGCAAGTGTGGCTACACGCCGCAGTACGAAGGGCTGGAGGCGCTGCAGAAGCGCTATGCAGGCCGCGGTTTTGCGGTGCTGGGCTTTCCTTCCAATGACTTCAAGGGCCAGGAACCGGGTGACGAGAAGCAGATCCAGGACTTCTGCACCCTGACCTACGGCGTCAAGTTCCCGATGTTCGAGAAGGTGCATGTGGTCGGCACGCAGGCCACGCCGCTGTACCAGCGGTTGACCGCAGCGACCGGCGTTGCGCCGGCCTGGAACTTCCACAAGTACCTCGTGGGCCGCGATGGCAAGGTCATTGCCCAGTTCGCCAGCAAGGTGACGCCGGACGATCCGCAGCTGACCGCGGCCATCGACAAGGCGCTGGCGGCAGCCGCCACGCATTGATATCCAGCACGCATGCCTCGACATCGACGGCATGCGTGCGACAATGTTTCTTTTCGCGCCGACGTCGGCGCCCAGACACTTCCAGGAATGCAGCGAATGAAGATGGGAATGCGCGGCGCCGCGGCGTCGGTTCTGATTCTGGCGATGGGCACTTCGGGTGTCGCTCTGTCGCAACAACCGGCTGCCCCCGCAGCCGCCAAGGAGACCGCAACCTTGAATTCCCCCAAGCAGAAGCTCGGCTACGCCATCGGCCTTGATGTCGCCAAGTCGTTCACCCCGATCGCCGATGAGATCGATGTGGCCGCCCTGCGCACCGCCGTTGAGCGTTCGTTCGAGGGCCTGCAGCCGCAGATCACCCAGGAACAGGCCAAGGCCACCGATGCCGCCCTGCGCCAGGTCGTGATGGCCCGCAGCGGCCAGCAGGTGCCGGGCGTGGCACCGGGCTCGCAGCCGCCGAAGGTCGACCGTGTCAAGGTGTCGCAGATGATCGGCTCCTACTCGGTAGGTCCGTCGCTGGCGCAGCTGAAGGACGATATCGATGTCGCCTCGTTGTTTGACGCAATCAGCACCGGCCTGACCAAGGGCCAGCCGAAGATGACGGAAGCTGACGCGACCGCCACCATCCAGGCCTTCATGGGTGCCAAGCAGGCTGAAATGCAGGCCAAGGCCGCCCAGGCTGCGCAGACCAACCGCACGGAAGGCAACGCATTCCTGGCCAAGAACAAGACCCAGCCGGGCGTGGTGACCACCTCGTCGGGCCTGCAGTACCAGGTGATCCGCCCGGGTAGCGGCGAGCGCCCGCTGCCGAGCAGCAAGGTGCGCGTGAACTACGAAGGCAAGCTGCTCAACGGCACCGTGTTCGACAGTTCCTACGGCCGCCAGCCGGCCGAGTTCGGTCTGGACCAGGTGATCAAGGGCTGGACCGAAGGCGTCGCGCTGATGCCGGTCGGTTCGAAGTACCGCTTCTGGATCCCGGGCGAACTCGCCTACGGTGAGAACGGCACCCCGGGCGGCCCGATCGGCCCGAACGCGACTCTGACGTTCGACGTCGAGCTGCTGGGCGTTCTGCCGTAAGTCATTCAGGAGCGAATACGGATATGCGCGTTGCGATTTTTGGTACCGGCTACGTTGGACTGGTGACCGGTACCTGCCTGGCCGATGTTGGTCATCAGGTGGTCTGTGTCGATATCGACCAGGCCAAGGTGGATGGCCTCAACCAGGGCATCATCCCGATCTATGAACCCGGCCTGGAGCCGATGGTGAAGGCCAATCATGCCGCAGCGCGGCTGGCGTTCACCACGGATGCCGCGGCCGCCATCGATCACGGCCAGGTGGTGTTCATCGCCGTTGGTACGCCGCCGGACGAGGATGGCAGTGCCGATCTTCAATACGTGCTTGCCGTAGCCCGGACCATTGGCCGGCACATGAGTGTGCCGACCGTGGTGGTGAACAAGTCGACGGTGCCGGTCGGCACCGCCGACAAGGTGCGTGCCGCCATTGCCGAAGAGCTGGCCGCGCGTGGCGCGGACATCGCCTTCGACGTGGTGTCCAACCCGGAATTCCTGAAGGAAGGCGATGCGGTTGCGGACTGCATGCGCCCGGACCGCATCATCATCGGTGCGGCGAACGAAGAGTCGGTGGCGGTGATGCGTCGCCTGTACGCGCCGTTCAACCGCAACCACGACCGCGTGGTGGAAATGGACGTGCGTTCGGCCGAACTGACCAAGTACGCCGCCAATGCGATGCTGGCGACCAAGATTTCGTTCATGAATGAAATCGCCAACATCGCTGAACGCGTCGGTGCCGATGTCGAGCAGGTCCGCCAGGGCATTGGTTCGGATCCACGCATCGGCTGGCACTTCATCTATCCGGGTGCCGGTTACGGCGGCTCGTGCTTCCCCAAGGACGTGCAGGCATTGGCCCGTACCGCCCAGCAGTATGGCCTTGAGCCGAAGCTGCTCAATGCGGTTGAAGCGGTCAATGATGCGCAGAAGGGCCATCTGTTTGCCCTCATCCAGCGTCATTACGACAAGGGCGAGGACGAGGGCGTGCGTGGAAAGACCTTCGCCGTATGGGGTCTGGCCTTCAAGCCGAACACCGACGACATGCGTGAGGCCTCCAGCCGTCGACTGCTGGCGCAGCTGTGGGAAGGCGGTGCGACGGTGCGTGCCTACGATCCGGAGGCGATGCACGAGTCGCAGCGCATCTTCGGCGAACGCGATGACCTGGTGTTCTGCAACAGTGCCGATGAAGCGCTGCAGGGTGCCGACGCGCTGGTGGTGGTCACCGAGTGGAAGCAGTTCCGCAGCCCCGACTTCCAGAAGCTGCGCGAGCAGCTGAAGGATGCGGCGGTGTTCGACGGCCGCAACCTGTATGAGCCGGGCGAAGTGGAAGCCGCAGGTCTTGCGTACTACGGCATTGGCCGGGGGCGCTCGCTGCATGTCTGATCTGCCCACTGAACGCGAGCAGGCGCTGGAAGCGCGCCTGGTCGAGCTGGAAATGCGCGTGTCCTTCCAGGAACAGGCGCTGGCCGAGCTGAGCGACGCGCTGGCTGATGCCCGCATGCAGGGCATGCGCAACGCCGATGTGCTGCGCGTGCTGCTGGAAGACCTGGGCAAGGTCCGCAACGCACTGAATTCTTCCGATCCGGCGAGCGAACCGCCGCCGCCGCACTACTGATCCGAATCCTATGAGCGATACCCTCCGCGACCAGCTGATGGGCCTGGGCTTCAAGCCCGCGCCCAAGCTCGAGCGCAAGAATGATGGCCCCCGCCGTGATGGCCGCCCGCAGGGCAAGGGTGGCAACGGCAACGGCAATGGAAAGCCGCAGGGCGCAGGCAAGGGCGAGCACAAGCCCGGTGAGCGTCGTGGGCAGGGCCATGGCGCGGGCAAGCCCGGCGGGCATGCGCGCGGTGGCCAGGGCCAGCAGGGCCCGCGCAAGCCGCGCAGCACCAAAGAGATGGACTTGGCCAAGGCCTATGCCATCCGGGCGCAGCGGGAGAAGGAAGAGCGCATCGAGACCGAGCGCCTGAAGCAGGAAGAAGCACGCGTGCGCCGCGAGGCGAAGGCCAAGCTGGAAGAACTGCTGAAGGACAAGAGCCTCAACGCCGAGGCAGCGGACATCGCCCGCCACTTCCCGTATGGCGGCAAGATCAAGCGCATCTATGTGACTGCCGAACAGCTGACCGCGCTCAATGCCGGTGAGCTGGGTGTGGTCCAGCTCAATGGCCGCTACCTGCTGGTAACGGCCGACGTGCTGGCACAGTCCGAGGCGGTGTTCGCCGCCTCGGTGGCGCTGAAGGTCGATCCGAATGCGCCGGCCGAGGAAGATCCGTATGCGGATCCGCAGTACCAGGTGCCGGACGACCTGGTCTGGTAAAGGCGCAACCACCGCGGACGGCACTGCCTCCGCGGTTGGGGGAGAAGGATGACCGCTGATCCAAGCCGCGGCTACGTGCCGCACATTGACGGCCTGCGCGCGATTGCCGTGCTGGCCGTCATCGTGTTCCACCTGGACCCGGCCTGGTTGCCGGGCGGG
Source organism: Stenotrophomonas sp. 71799_Sma (assembly GCF_056482505.1). Lineage (NCBI taxonomy): Bacteria > Pseudomonadati > Pseudomonadota > Gammaproteobacteria > Lysobacterales > Lysobacteraceae > Stenotrophomonas > Stenotrophomonas sp. 71799_Sma. The sequence goes on along the minus strand of NZ_CM151202.1, from coordinate 3,151,427 downwards.
TTCACCGGCGTAGACGTGTTCTTCGTCATTTCCGGGTTCGTGGTCAGCGCATCGGTGCACCGGCTGCCGTCGTTGTCGCTGTGGCAGTCGATGCTGCGCTTCTATTCGCGCCGCATCCGCCGCATCGCACCTGCGCTGATCAGCTGCCTGCTGTTGACCGCTGTCGGCAGCGTGCTGTTCATTCCCGAGTCCTGGCTCAGCGAGGCCAGTGACAAGACCGGGCTGATGGCATTCTTCGGCTTCAGCAACTGGGTGCTGGCGCTGATCGGCAACGATTATTTCGCGCCCAAGGCCGAATTCAATCCCTATACCCATACCTGGTCGCTGGGCGTGGAGGAACAGTTCTACCTGTTGTTCCCGCTGCTGTTCCTGGCCTGGGCGCGCGGCGCGCGCGGGCGCTGGATCAGCCTTGGCCTGTTTGCCGTGGTCAGTGCGGCGTCGCTGCTGCATGCGGCGGTGCTGGGCCTGCGCGAGGCGCCGCCATCGTGGGCGTTCTACGCCACCACTACGCGGCTGTGGCAACTGGGCGTTGGCGTACTGCTGTTCCAGTTGCTGCATGTTCGCCAGCCAGTGGATGCGGTGACGACGACTGCACTGAAGCGCGCTGCGCCCGTGTTCTCGCTGCTCGCGATGGTGGCGCTGGCCTTGCTGTGCTGGGCATTGTGGACCGCACGGGCCGGACGTTCGCCGTGGCCTGATGGCCTGCTGCCGACCTTTGCTGCGGCAGGCCTGCTGTGGGCGCTGCATCATCATCCCCGGTCCTGGGTGGCACGCCTGTTGGCCAGCAGGCCGATGCGCTCCATCGGCCTGCTGTCGTACTCGCTGTATCTGTGGCACTGGCCGGTATTCGTGCTGATGCGCTGGACCGTGGGCCTGCAGACACCCCTGCAGATGAGCGCTGCGCTGGCGCTGGTGCTGCTGCTGTCGTGGTTGTCGTGGCGCTGGGTGGAGCAACCGTTCCGGGGCCCCTTGGCGCAGCGTCTGCGCCCGGGTCGCTGGGTGCTGGCAGGTTCGGCTGTGCTGCTGGTCGCGGCCGGCACCCAGACGCTGCTGTACCTGCAGGCACCGCGGATATCACTGAGCACGGTCAGTCGGCATCCCGGCGACTGGTATCCCAACGGCAAGAGCGTGGCAGGCGACTATCCCGACTGCAGCCTGGTGACCACCAAGCGACGCTTCGAAGGTGGCAGCATGCGGACCTATGCGCGTGGTGACTGCGATCGGCCGGTGCCTGCCGGTGCGCCGAAGCAGGTGTTCGTTGCTGGCGATTCGCATGCAATGGCCTACATCGAGCTGCTGCAGCGGCTGGCGCTTGAGAGTGGCTCGGAGGTGATTCTCTACGGTCGTGGTGGATGCCCGCAGGTGAGCCTGCAGAAGTGGCGCGGCGCGGGTGCCGGTTGCAGTGATTTCGACGCAGCGATGCTCGCCGATATCACGCAGCGTGCGCAGCCAGGTGATGCCGTGGTGCTGGTGTCGCTGCGGATACCGCGCTTGTCCGATCAGTTCGTATTGTTCGATGCGCAGGCGCAGCTGGCGGGCGAGCTGACCCCGGAAGCCACTGCAGGACGCGAGGCCGAAGTGGCCGAGGCGATCACCCAGTGGAAACCGTTGGCCGAGCGCGGTGTGCGAATTGTGCTGGAGGCGCCCAAACCGGTGCTGCCGGCGCCGCCGTATCGCTGCTCTGACCGCTTCAATTCACGCAACGAGGTCTGCCGCAACGGCCTGGACAGCACGCGTGAGGCGATGGAAACGCTGCGTGCGCCGATGCTGGGCAGCCTGCAGCAGGTGGTCGATGGCCTGCCAGGGGGTGTGCTGTGGGATCCGATGCCGGTGCTGTGTGATGACGTGCTGTGCCCGGCGCAGCGCGATGGCCGGCCGTTGTTCTTCGATGGCGATCACCTCAGCGCGCATGGCAACCGTGTGCTGCTGCCGTCGCTGCAGCAGGTACTGCTGCAGCAGTAGGGCCGCGCCGGCGTCAGGCCTTGAAGCGGCTCCGGCGTGCGCGGATCAGTGGCAGGCTCGGTGCGAAGAAGCACAGCAGTGCGCCGACCAGGGCAAACGACACCGGACGAGAAACCGTCAAATCCCAGCGCAATGATGAAGCGAAAAGGGGACGGAGGGGATTAAGTCGTTTTGGGCACAAACGACTTAATCCCCTCCGTCCCCTTTTTGTGTCATTCGGGGTCGTAGTCGAGGTTGGAGGCCAGCCAGCGCTCGGCCTGGGCGCGGTCCACGCCCTTGCGGCGGGCGTAGTCGCTGACCTGCTCGCGGCTGAGGCGGCCGACCACGAAGTACTGGCTCTGCGGATGGCTGAAGTAGTAGCCCGAAACGGCCGCCGTAGGCAGCATCGCGAAGCTCTCGGTCAGTTCCATGCTGGCGTTGGCTTCGGCCTGCAGCAGGTCGAACAGGCGTCGCTTTTCGCTGTGCTCCGGGCAGGCGGGGTAGCCCGGTGCCGGGCGGATGCCGCTGTACTGCTCGTCGATCAGGGCCTCGTTGTCCAGTGTCTCGGCATGGTCGTAGCCCCAGAAATCGATGCGCACGCGCTGGTGCAGGCGCTCGGCCAGCGCTTCGGCGAAGCGATCGGCGAGGGCCTTCAGCAGGATCGCGTTGTAGTCATCGTGGTCGGCTTCGAAGCGCGCTACGTGCGCGTCGATGCCGATGCCGGCAGTGACGGCGAAGGCGCCGATCCAATCCTGCTTGCCGCTGTCGGCCGGGGCGATGAAATCGGCCAGGCAGAAATCCGGGCGCTCGGCCGGCTTGTCCACCTGCTGGCGCAGGAAGTGCAGGGTGGTCTCGCCCTGCGGGTGCTGCACGCGCACGTCGTCGCCGATGCTGTTGGCCGGCCACAGGCCGAACACGGCCTTGGCGGTCAGCCATTTCTCATTGACGATGCGCTCAAGCATCGCGCGGGCGTCCCTGTACAGATCGCTGGCCTGGGTGCCGACGATCTCGTCGGTGAGGATGGCCGGGAACTTGCCGGCCAGCTCCCAGGCCTGGAAGAACGGCGTCCAGTCGATGTAGTCGACCAGTTCGGCCAGCGGGTAGTCGTCAAATACGTGCAGGCCGGGCTGGTTCGGTGCCGGCGGCGTGTAGGTGTCCCAGCCGCCCTGGAATTTCTGCCCACGCGCGTGTTCCAGCGAAACCAGGCGCTTGGCATCGCCACGGTTGCGATGGCGCGCGCGGATCTCGGCATAGTCGGCCTCGTTGGCGGCTACGAAGGCCTCGCGCAGGTCACGCGAGATCAGCGACTGGGCCACGCCGACCGCGCGCGAGGCGTCCTTCACCCACACCGTGGGCGCCTTGTAATGTGGGTCGATCTTCAGCGCGGTGTGCGCGCGCGAGGTGGTCGCTCCACCGATCAGCAGCGGCAGGTCGAAGCCCTGGCGCTGCATCTCCCGGGCCACGTGGCTCATCTCTTCCAGTGATGGAGTGATCAGGCCGGACAGGCCGATCAGGTCGGCGTTGTGCTCGCGCGCGGCATCGAGGATCTTCTGCGCCGGCACCATCACGCCAAGGTCGACCACCTCGAAGTTGTTGCAGGCCAGGACTACGCCGACGATGTTCTTGCCGATGTCATGCACATCACCCTTCACCGTGGCCATGATGATCTTGCCGTTGCTCTTGGCGGTGTCGCCACTGCGCGCCTTCTCGGCCTCGATGTAGGGCAGCAGGTAGGCCACGGCCTTCTTCATCACGCGCGCGGATTTCACCACCTGCGGCAGGAACATCTTGCCGGCGCCGAACAGGTCGCCGACCACGTTCATGCCATCCATCAACGGACCTTCGATCACGTCCAGCGGGCGGCTGGACGCCTGCCGGGCCAGTTCGGTGTCTTCTTCCACGAAGGCATCCAGGCCGTGCACCAGCGCGTGCGCCAGGCGCTGCGCCACCGGCTTCTCGCGCCAGGCGAGGTCTTCGGTCTTCGCCGCGCCCTTCTTGCCCTTGTAGCGCTCGGCGATTTCCAGCAGGCGCTCGGTGGCATCGCTGCGGCGGTTGAGGATCACATCCTCCACGCGCTCGCGCAGTTCCGGTTCCAGTTCGTCGTAGATCGGCATGGCGCCGGCGTTGACGATGCCCATGTCCATGCCGGCGGCAATGGCGTGGTACAGGAACACCGAGTGGATGGCCTGGCGCACCGTTTCGTTGCCGCGGAACGAGAACGAGACGTTGGAAACACCGCCGGACACATGGCAGTGCGGCAGCGTCTGCTTGATGATGCGGGTGGCTTCGATGAAGTCCACCGCATAGTTGTCGTGCTCTTCGATGCCGGTGGCGACGGCGAAGATGTTCGGGTCGAAGATGATGTCCTGCGGTGGGAAGCCGATCTCGTCGACCAGGATGCGGTAGGCGCGGGTGCAGATCTCGACCTTGCGTGCGCAGGTGTCAGCCTGGCCGCTTTCGTCGAATGCCATCACCACCGCGGCAGCACCGTAGCGCAGCACCTTGCGCGCGTGTTCGCGGAACAGCGCCTCGCCTTCCTTCAGCGAGATCGAATTGACCACGCTCTTGCCCTGCAGGCACTTCAGGCCGGCCTCGATCACGCTCCACTTGGAGGAGTCGACCATCACCGGAATACGGGCGATGTCCGGCTCGGACATGATCAGGTTGAGGTAGCGGGTCATCGCCGCTTCCGAATCGATCAGGCCCTCGTCCATGTTGACGTCGAGGATCTGCGCACCGCTGGCCACCTGCTGGCGGGCCACGTCCACCGCTTCTTCGTAGCGGCCTTCCTTGACCAGCTTGCGGAACTGCGCGCTGCCGGTGACGTTGGTGCGTTCGCCGACGTTGATGAACAGCAGGTCCGGAGTGATGACCAGAGGTTCCAGGCCGGACAGGCGGGTAGGGCGGACAGGCGTCATGGCAGGCGTCAGCTCAACAGCAATAGGGCGGGAAGTGCGGAACGGTGGCGGCGACATTCATGCGGCCTGCTCCTGGACACCGGGCAGGGCGCGCGGCGGCAGCCCGGCCACGGCCTCGGCGATTGCGCGGATGTGGTCAGGGGTGGAGCCACAGCAGCCACCGACCAGGTTCAACAGGCCATCCTCGGCGAAACCGCGCAGGGTGCTGGCCATGTCCTCGGGCGTCTCGTCGTACTCGCCGAAGGCATTGGGCAGGCCTGCGTTGGGGTGCGCGCTGACGTAGCAGTCGGCGACCTGCGAAAGGGTTTCCACGTGCGGGCGCATCGCATCGGCACCCAGTGCGCAGTTCAGGCCGATCGACAATGGGCGCGCATGCGCGAGCGACGCGTGGAAGGCCTCGGCGGTCTGCCCGGACAGCGTGCGTCCCGAGGCATCAGTGATGGTGCCGGAGATCATCACGGGCAACCTTGCGCCGCGTGCATCGAAGGCCTCCTCCAGTGCATACAGCGCGGCCTTGGCATTGAGCGTGTCGAAGATGGTCTCGACCATGATGGTGTCGGCGCCGCCGTCGATCAGGCCGTCAATGGCTTCGCGGTACGTGTCGCGAAGCTCGTCGAAGCTGGTGTTGCGAAAGCCCGGATCGTTGACATCGGGACTGATCGAGGCGGTGCGGCTGGTCGGGCCGATCACCCCGATCACGAAGCGTGGCTTGCCTGGTGTGGTTGCGGCTACTGTATCGCAGCAGGTGCGTGCCACCGCTGCGCCAGCCTTGTTCAATTCGTACACCAGGTGTTCGAGGTGGTAGTCGGCCTGGCTGACCGACGTGGCGTTGAACGTGTTGGTCTCGACCAGATCCGCGCCCGCTTCGAGGTAGGCGGTATGGATGTCGGCGACGATCTGCGGCCGGGTCAGCAGCAGCAGATCGTTGTTACCCTTCAGGTCATGCCCTTCCTGCGCGGCGTGGTCGCAAGCGGGGCCATGCACATGATCGTAGCCACCGGCGAAGCGCTCGCCGCGGTAGTCGTCTTCCTGCAGGCCATGGCGCTGGATCATGGTGCCCATCGCGCCGTCGATGATCAGGATCCGCTCGCGCAGGGCGTCGAGCAGGGCGTTGGCACGATCAGGATGCAACCAGGGCAGGGCAGGCATGGCGATCTCGGGCTCAGGGCTTGTTGGCGATCAGTGAAATCACTTCGAAGTGCGGCGGACGCTTTTCGCGGGTGACCGTCTCCAGGCTGGATACCTGCAGGCCGGCCTTGTCGACGAACCTGCGCAGCTCCTTGTCGCTGAAGCCGAGGTTGACGTGGCCGTAGGCCTCGACCGCCGCCTTGTGCTCGTGGCGGGCCAGGCTGCACAGCAGCAGGCGGCCGCCGGAGCGCAGCACGCGTGCGGCTTCGGTCACCGCCTGCGCCGGTTTGCTGGCGTAGGTCAGCGCATGCATCAGCACCACCAGGTCGAAGCTGCCGTCCTTGAACGGCAGCGCATGCATGTCGCCCTCGCGCACTTCCACATTGGGCAGGCGGCGCAGGCGCTCGCTGGCGGCGGCAACCACGCGCGCGCTGGTATCGATGCAGATGTAGCGCTTGGCATGCGGGGCGACGAGTTCGGCCAGCACGCCGTCACCGGAGGCGATGTCCAGCACGTCGCCGGTCTCCAGCAGCGGCAACGCGGTACGCGCGAGGGCTTCCCAGGTGCGGCCGGGAGAATAGTGGCGCTCCATGTCGCCGGCCACGCTGTCGGCCCAGTTCTGGTCGGAGGCACGGTGGGCCAGCACGGCGGCGACACGTTCAGCGTCCTGCCGCAGCAACGGGTCGTCGCTTCCATTGCTCAAGGCATGCCACAATGCACGCTGCGCCGGGTCCAGCTGGGCCTCGTCGAAGCGGTAATAGGCCGACACGCCCGCACGGCGGTCGCGGACCAGGCCGGCTTCCTTCAGGCGCGCCAGGTGGGTGGACACCCGCGGCTGTGCCAGCCGGGTGATCGCCGACAGTTCGGCCACGGTCAGTTCCTCCTGCTCCAGCAGCGCCAGCAGGCGCACGCGGGTGGCATCGGCGAACACCTTGAGGCGGGTCGACCAGTCTTCCAGATCCATAAATATCTACCTATCGCGATATAGAGATATATTCGCTGAGAACGCCTGCCGCGGTCAAGTCGCTGGCGTACGGAAACTGGCGGGCCCCGGTACAATCGAGGCACCTGGGCGCGCGGTGCGCGGCCCATAACTTCATGTACCCGGGAGGGTGTTGTGGATTTCAGCTTTACTGAAGAGCAGTTGATGCTGCAGGACGTGGCGCGGCGCATCGCGCAGGAAAAGATCGCCCCCAGCGCGGAGCACCATGACCGCACCGGCGAGTTCCCGCTGGACAACATCCGCCTGCTGGGCGAAAACGGCCTGATGGGCATCGAAGTGCCGACCGAATACGGTGGCGCGGGCATGGACCCGGTGGCGTACGTGTTGGCGATGGTGGAGGTCGCCGCCGCCGACGCAGCCCATTCGACCATCATGTCGGTCAACAACTCGCTGTTCTGCAACGGCATTCTCACCCACGGCACCGAGGAACAGAAGCAGAAGTATGTGCGTGCCATCGCCGAAGGCGAGGCCATCGGCGCGTTCGCGCTGACCGAGCCGCAGTCCGGTTCGGACGCCACGGCCATGCGCTGCCGCGCGGTGAAGCAGGCCGACGGCACCTTCGTCATCAACGGCAAGAAGAGCTGGATCACCTCCGGCCCGGTGGCCAAGTACATCGTGCTGTTCGCGATGAGCGAGCCGGACAAGGGCGCGCGCGGCATCACCGCCTTCCTCATCGATACCGACAAGGCGGGCTTCGGTCGCGGCAAGACCGAACCGAAGCTGGGCATCCGTGCCTCGGCCACCTGCGAGATCGAGTTCAACGATTACGTGGCGCAGGCCGAAGACGTGCTGGGCCAGGAAGGCGAGGGCTTCAAGATCGCCATGAGCGTGCTCGATGCTGGCCGCATCGGTATCGCCTCGCAGGCCATCGGCATCGCCCGTGCCGCCTATGAAGCGACCCTGGCGTACGTGAAGGAGCGCAAGGCGTTCGGCGCGGCCATTGGTACCTTCCAGATGACCCAGGCCAAGATCGCCGACATGAAGTGCAAGCTGGACGCAGCGCTGCTGCTGACCCTGCGCGCGGCGTGGGTGAAGGGCCAGGGCAAGCGCTTCAGCACCGAAGCGGCGGTGGCCAAGCTGACGGCCTCGGAAGCGGCGATGTGGATCACCCATCAGGCCGTGCAGATTCATGGTGGCATGGGATATTCGAAGGAAATGCCGCTGGAGCGCTACTTCCGTGATGCCAAGATCACCGAGATCTACGAGGGCACCTCGGAAATCCAGCGCCTGGTGATCGCCCGCAACGAGACCGGGCTGCGCTGAGTTCGACCGGCCGCGCCGCTGCAACGGCGGCGCGGCCAGTAGATCCACGCCATGCGTGGATACACGGTCTTCTTGGCCGAGCGATACCCGATCTGGTCCAATGCAAGCCGGTTTTTACGCGGTCTGCAAAGATGATCTATCGAGGTTGGGGATTCATGACGCTGGTGACGCCGATTGCAGCCATCCTGCTGCTGGCGTACTTCTTTCCGCATGAAGGCTCCAGAGGCAACACGCCGCTGCCCCAGGTTCTGTTGGGTGCAGGCATCGGCGCAGCGGTGAACGTATTGCTGGGTCTGTGGCTCAACCGTGCGCCCCGGCAGAAGGGTATGGCTGCACCCCATCATTTCTTCTTTGTGCCGATGCAATGGGCTGCGTTGGCTCTCGTGGTAGTGTGCGTGGTGGTTGCGCTGCTGCGCTGAGACGCCGGCTTGGCATGCGCCAACCTTGGTTGGCATGGATCCAGCGGCGCCAACCAAGGTTGGCGACTACCGGCTTCATGGCACGAATGAAAAAGGCCCCGGATCGCTCCGGGGCCTTTTCATTTCAGCCCACCATCGGATCAACGATCCGGGCGGTGTGCGGTTTCCGCGTCGCGCTGGCGCTCCATGAATTCCTTGGAGGACTCATCCAGCTTGTCACCCAGCATGCGGCGCACGACCACGAAGAACACCGGGATCATCAGCAGGCCGAGCAGGGTGGCGAACAGCATGCCGCCGATCACGCCGGTACCGATGGCGTGGCGGGAATTGGCGCCGGCGCCGGTGGAGATCGCCATCGGGATCACGCCCATGATGAACGCGAACGAGGTCATCAGGATCGGTCGGAAACGCAGGCGTGCCGCCTCGATGGTGGCATCGCGCAGGGTCTTGCCTGCTGCGCGCTGCTCCACCGCGAACTCGACGATCAGGATCGCGTTCTTCGCGGCCAGGCCGATCACGGTGATCAGGCCGATCTTGAAGAACAGATCGTTCGGCAGGCCACGCAGCATCGACAGGCCGAGGGCGCCAAGCACGCCCAGCGGCACCACCAGCAGCACCGCCACCGGGATCGACCAGCTTTCATACAACGCGGCCAGGCACAGGAACACCACCACGATCGACAGCACCAGCAGCAGCGTCGCCGCGTTGCCGGCCAGGATTTCCTGGTAGGACATGCCCGACCAGTCGTAGCCGAAGCCGGCCGGCAGGTCGTCGTTGACGATGCCTTCCATGGTCTGCATCGCCTCACCCGAGCTGGTGCCCGGGGCCTGCGAGCCGACGATGTTGATCGCCGAGTAGCCGTTGTAGCGGCTCAGCGACGGCGGTGCCGACACCCATTCGGACTTGACCACCGTATCGAGCGGGATCATCGCGTTGGTGCCGTCGGCATTCGTGGTCAGGCTGGACGGGCTGTAGAAGCTCTTCAGCGACTCCTGGCCGGTGCGGTACGGACCATCGGCCTGCATTGTCACGCGCTTGATGCGGCCTTCGTAGAAGAAGTCGTTCACGTACACCGGGGCCAGCATCAGCTGGATGGTGCTGTACACGTCCGACACCGACATGCCCATCGACTGCGCCTGCACGCGGTCGACATGCAGCTGCAGCTGCGGGGCGTTTTCCAGGCCGTTCGGGCGTACGCCCACCAGATGGTCGGGCTTCTGCGCAGCCTGGCCAAGCAGGATGTTGCGCGCCTGGGTCAGCTGCTCGTAGCCGGCACCGCTGCGGTCCTGCAGCCACATGTCGAAGCCGCCGAACTGGCCGAGGCCCTGCACGGTGGGCAGGTTGACCACGAAGATCTGCGCTTCCTTGATGCCGTAGAACGCGCCGTTCATGTTCTGGATGAACTCGGGCGCGGTGAACTTGCGTTCCTCCCATGGCTTCAGGCGGATGAAGCCCATGCCCACGTTCTCGCCGGAACCGACGAAGCTGAAACCGGCCACCTGCAGCATGCCTTCATAGCCATCCTGCTTTTCCAGGATGCCACGCATCTGCGCGAACACTTCGTTGGTCTGGCCCTTGGTCGAGCCCGGCGGCAACTGCACGATCGCCAGCGCATAGCCCTGGTCTTCTTCCGGCAGGAAGCTGCCCGGCATGCGGGTGAACAGGAAGCCGCACAGTGCGGTCAGCACCACGAACAGGATCATCCAGCGCGGTGCATGGCGCACCGCCGAAGTGATGTGCCCCACATAGGTATGGCTGATCTTGTCGTAGTACTTGTTGAAGGTGCGGTAGATGATGTTCGGGTTGTCGTTGTGCGTCGGCTTGAGGAAGGTCGCGCACAGCGCCGGGGTGAAGCCCAGAGCCAGGAACGCCGAGAACGCCATCGAGATGGCGATGGTCAGCGCGAACTGCTTGTAGATCTCACCGGCGGCGCCGCCCTGCAGGGCGGACGGGATGAACACCGCGGCCAGTACGACGGTGATCGCCACCACCGCGCCAGTGATCTGGGTCATCGCCTTCTGCGTGGCCGGCTTCGGCGCCAGGCCTTCCTCGGTCATGATGCGTTCGACGTTCTCGATCACCACGATCGCGTCATCGACCACGATGCCGATCGCCAGCACCATCGCGAACAGGGTCAGCTGGTTGATCGTGAAGCCGATCATCCACATGCCCAGGAAGGTGCCGAGCAGGGCCACCGGGATGACCAGGGTCGGGATCAGGGTGGCGCGGAAGTTCTGCAGGAAGATCAGCATCACCAGGAACACCAGGAACACTGCTTCAAACAGTGTCTTGACCACTTCCTGGATGGAGATCTTGACGAAGGTGGTGCTGTCGTACGGCGAGAACCAGGTCACCCCGGACGGGAAGCTGGGCTGCAGCTCGTCCATCTTGGCGCGCACCGCATCGGCCACGTTCAGGGCGTTGGCGCCCGGCAGCAGCTGGATGGCGAAGGCACCGGTCGGCTTGCCGTTGTACTGGGTGTCGAAACCGTAGTTGTTGGCACCGAAGGCAACGCGGGCGATGTCCTTCATCAGCACCCGCGAACCGTCCGGATTTGCCCGCAGGATGATGTTCTCGAACTCCTGCGGCGAGCTGAAGCGGCCCTCGGCCGAGACCGTGGCGGTGAAGTGCTGGCCTTCCGGAGACGGGTCCGAACCCAGCGCACCGGCGGCGAACTGCACGTTCTGCGCGCGCACCGCCGCCAGCACCTGGCTGGCCGACAGGCCATAACCCTGCATCTTCTCCGGGTTGAGCCAGATGTTCATGGCGTACTCGGAACCGAACTGCTGGGTGCTGCCGACGCCGGGAATACGCGAGACCTGGTCGAGCACGCGCGAGCCGACGATGTCGTTCAGGGCGTCACGGTTGATGGCCGGCGTATCGGACTGCAGCGCGATCACCATCAGGAAGCCGGCGTTGGCCTTGGCCACCACCACGCCCTGCTGGGTCACTTCCGAAGGCAGGCGTGGCGTGGCCAGCGAGACCTTGTTCTGCACCTGCACCTGGGCGATGTCTGGATCGGTACCGGTCTCGAAGGTCAGGGTGATCTGCGCGCGGCCGTTGGAGGCCGACGAGGAGCTGAAGTACAGCAGGTGATCGATACCGGTCAGCTGCTGCTCGATCACCTGGGTGACCGATTTCTCGGTGGTGTCCGCACTGGCACCCGGGTAGGTCGCCGAGACGGTGACCTGCGGCGGGGCGATGTTGGGATAGGACTCCACGCCCAGGTTGAGGATCGCGATCACGCCGCTGAGCGAGATCAGGATCGCAACCACCCAGGCGAAGACTGGATGTTCGATGAAAAATTTAGGCATGACGGAAGGTTCCCGTTACTGCTTGTTCGAATCGTTGGCGGCCGGCTTGGCCGCATCGGCCTGCTCGGGCTTGGCCGCGTCGGCCGGTGCCTTGCCTGCGGCCGGTGCTGCGCCCGCCGGAGCGGCGCCGCCTGCGGCAGGCTTGCCGTTGGCGTCCTGCCCCGGGGTCCACGGCTTGGCCACCGCCGGTGCACCTTCCTTGACCTTCTGCACGCCGGCCACGATCACCTTGTCACCGGCGGCCAGGCCGTCGCTGACCAGCCAGTTGCCGTTCTGCGCGCCATCGGTCTTCACGTTCTTGCGCACGACCTTGCCGTCGGCACCGACCACCATCACGTAGCCGCCGGTGGTGTCGCGCAGCAGCGCCTGCTGCGGCACCAGGTAGGCGTTGTTGCGCTCGCCGAGGTTGGCCTGGAAGCTGACGAAGGCGCCGGGCAGCAGGATCTGCTGCGGGTTCGGCAGCAGCGCGCGCAGCGACACCGCGCCGGTGGCCGGGTCGACCGTGGTCGAAGAGAAGTCCAGCGTGCCCGGTTCGCTGTAGGTGCTGCCGTCGGCCAGCTTGACGTTGACCGTAGCCTTGCCGTCACCAGACAGCGCCAGCGCACCCTTGGCCTGCTGCGCGCGCAGCTGGGTCAACTCGTCCACGCTCAGCGAGAAGTTGACGTACAGCGGGTCGAGCTGGTCGACGGTGGTCAGCAGGGTCACATCGCCCTGGCCGACCAGTGCGCCTTCGGTGACCTGCTGCTTGTTGGCCACACCGCTGATCGGCGCGGTCACTTCGGTATAGCCCAGGCTGATGCGCGAAGAGGTCACCGCCGCTTCGGCCTGCTTGACCGCGGCCAGCGCGGTGCGCTCGGCCGATTCGGCGTTGTCCAGGTCGGATTTGGAGACGAACTGCTGCGGCGCCAGCGAACGCGCGCGGTCCGCGGCCACCTTGGCATTGGCGTAGGTGGCGCGGGCCGAGGCCAGCTGGGCCTCGGAGGCATTGAGCGAAGCACGCAGCGGCGCCGGGTCGATCAGGAACAGGGGCTGGCCCTGCTTGACCTGCGAGCCTTCCTGGTAGACGCGCTTGAGCAGCACGCCCGGCACGCGCGCGCGGACGTCGGCGCTGCGGAACGGCGACAGGCGGCCGACCAGCTCACGCTGCAGCGGCAGGGTCTGCGGCTTGGCGTCGATCACGCCCACCTCCGGCGGCGGGGGCGTCTGCTGTTCCGGCTTCTTGCAGGCAGCCAGCGCGACAGCAACGGCGCACGTCAGGGCAAGGGTGCGGAGTGGGGCGGTCATCAGGAGGAACTCCGGGGTTGGTTTGAAGACGGGGCCGCCGACGGCTGAGGCGCGAACGCGCGCAGGAAGCTGTCGACGGAGAACTCTGCCCAGCGCCGACGCAGCTGCGCGTCATCACGATGGGGGGTATGGAAACGCTGTTTGTCGAAATCCTGACCGGCGATCATGCTCAGCAGCAGTTCGGCCATGAAGTGCGGGTCGTCATGCCGGAGCTGGCCACGCATGCAAACGGTTTCAATCCATTCAGCAAGATGAAGCGTCAGCGCGCCGGCGCCATGCCGGTACAGCGTACGCGCCTCTTCGGGAAACTGGGCCGCGTCGGCGGCGATCAGCCGACAGGCCTGCCCTACGTGCGGTTGGTTGAAATGCTCCAGGAAGTCGGTGGCGAACTGGAGCAGGCTGGCACGCAGGTCGTCAGTGCGGAGTGCACGAACCATGGCTCCGGTAGCGTGGCCGACATGGCGCTGCATCACCCGGCGCAGCAGTTCCTGCTTGTTGCCGTAGCGCGAGTACAGGGTCTGCTTGGAGCAGCCGGCATGCTGGGCCACCGCGTCCATGCTCATCTGCATGCCCTGCTGGGCCAACAGCTCGCGCACGGCATCGAACACGCGCTCATCGCGTGCGTCGAGGGCAACGGGGAGGTAGGCCGGGTTCACGCGGTGGACTATACCGTCCAGTTCAGGATTGTGGAATCGAATCGGCGTCGCCGCGTGAGTCTTCCGGTAACACGCTTTGCCGATCCTGTCGGCAGTGCTGAAGCGGGCGCCAGCACCATACCGGTGCGAACTGAATAGGCGTCTAAACCGCAGCAAACCCGAATCTGGTTATTCCGTCCTGCAGCAAGGCCTTTTCGTGCGGTAGGGCTACAATTTCATTTTCCCAACTGAGCAAGCGCATCGCTCTGCCATGAAACCGCAAAAAACCGCAGCCAAGACCGTGAAAAACAAGACCAAACCAGCAGAGTCGGAGGTCGCAGTGACCGCTGGTTTCTCCCTGGAGCCGGTGTACACGGCATTGCGCAAGCGTTACCCCGCGGCCGCACAGGCCGAAGCGGTGGCCTTCGCCACTGACTTCTACAAGCGCATGGAGTCGGACGAGTTCCCGCACCACAGCGCTGAAGAGTGGGCCGCTCTCGCGGCTGAGACGCTGGAATTCGCCCGTGCCCGCAAGGCCGGCAAGGCCAACGTCCGCGTGTTCAATCCGAACGCGAAGGCCAACGGTTGGGAATCACCGCACACCGTGCTGCAGATCGTCAACGACGACATGCCATTCCTGGTCGACACCGTCACCATGTCGCTGGCCGAACAGGGCGTGGGTGTTCACGTGCTGGGCCACCCGGTGCTGCGCTTCACCCGCGACAAGGCCGGCAAGCTGGTCAAGGTCGGCGAGGGTGATGCCGAGTCGGTGATGCTGCTGGAGATCGACCGCCAGCCGGCCGAAGCCATGGCGGCCATCGAGCAGGCCATCAGCAAGGCGCTGGACGAAGTGCGTGCGATCGTGCGCGACTGGCAGCCGATGAAGGACAAGGCACTGGCGCTGGCCGACGACCTGGGCAGCCGCCAGCTGCCGGTCGACGACGCGTCGCGCAAGGAAGCACAGGAATTCCTGCGCTGGGCCGCCGACAACCACTTCACCTTCTTCGGCTACCGCGAGTACCGCGTCGAGAAGCAGGGCAAGGAAGAGGTGCTGGCGCCGCTGAACGACACCGGCCTGGGCCTGATGCGCGGCAAGGACAAGTCCGCCGCCCGTCCGGTCAAGACCCTGGCCGCGCAGGGCCTGAACACCACGTCCGGGCTGAAGGACGCGCTGATCCTGACCAAGACCAATGCCCGTTCGCGCGTGCACCGCGCCGGCTACATGGACTACATCGGCGTGCTGGAATTCGACGCCAAGGGCAAGATCATCGGCGAGCAGCGCTTCCTTGGCCTGTTCACCTCCAGCGCCTACAACCGTCGCCCGTGGGAAATCCCGCTGGTGCGCCAGCGCCACGAGCACGTGATGAAGCAGTCGGGCCTGGCCTCGGCCAGCCACAGCGGCAAGGCCCTGCGCCACATCCTGGAAACCCTGCCGCGCGAAGAACTGTTCCAGTCCAGCGAGGACGAACTGTTCCGCACTGCCATGGGCGTGCTGGGCCTGCAGGAGCGCGTGCGCAGCCGCCTGTTCCTGCGCCGTGACAAGTACAGCCGTTTCATCTCCGCGCTTGTCTACCTGCCGCGTGAGCGCTTCAACACCGACGTGCGCCTGCGCATCGAAGCGATGCTGAAGGACGCGCTGCACGGCGAGTACGTGGACAGCTCGGTGGTGCTGGGCGAATCGCCGCTGGCCCAGGTGCACCTGATCGTGCGCCCGAAGCCGGGCGAAATGCTGGACGTCGATACCGCCGAACTGGAGCAGAAGCTGGCCCAGGTGCTGCGCAACTGGCAGGACGACCTGCGCGAAGCGCTGGTGACCCGCCACGGCGAAACCGAAGGCCTGCGCATCGCTGCCCGCATTGGCAAGGCACTGCCGGCCGGCTACATCGAAGACAACAGCACCGCCGTTGCCGCCAACGATGTCAGCCAGCTCGATGCCCTGACCGGCCCGGACGACCTGCGCCTGAGCCTGCAGGCCGTGCCGCGCGAAAGCGGCGATGGCCTGCGCCTGAAGCTGTATCGCCAGCTGGACGACATTCCGCTGTCGGACGCGCTGCCGATGATGGAAAACATGGGCCTGCGCGTGATCGCCGAGCGCCCGTACCGCCTGTCGGTCGACAACGCGCCGGTGTACGTGCAGGACTTCGAGGTCGAGTCGACCGCAGGCGCGATCGATGCCGCCAGCGTCGATGAAGCCTTCGGCGAGACCTTCGCCCGCGTCTGGCACGGCGATGCCGAGAACGACGGCTTCAACCGCCTGGTGCTGGCTGCCGGCCTGCACTGGCGCCAGGTCGCCATGCTGCGTGGCTACTGCAAGTACCTGCTGCAGACCGGCGTGCCGTTCTCGCAGGCCTACGTGGAAGGCACCTTCGCGCGCTACCCGCTGCTGGCCCGCCTGCTGGTCGAGCTGTTCGAAGCCCGCTTCGATCCGGCTACCGGCCATGAGAGCAAGGACGATATCGCCGCCGGCCAGGCCCAGCTGAAGGCCCACTTCGATGTGCTGGCTGCTGGCGACGACGCCACCCTGAAGGTGCTCAAGACCGTGGTCGACGCCCGCAAGGGTGACCGCGACGCGCAGATGCAGGCCGCGCGCGATGCGCTGCTGAAGCTGATGGACCGCGTGTCCAGCCTGGACGAGGACCGCATCCTGCGCTCGTTCATGGGCGTGATCGACGCGACCCTGCGTACCAGCTACTACCAGACCGATGCCAACGGCCAGCACGGCCATGTCATCAGCTTCAAGTTCGATTCGGCGCTGGTGCCGGACCTGCCGAAGCCGCGCCCGTACCGCGAAATCTTCGTCTACGGCCCGCGCGTGGAAGGTACCCACCTGCGCTTCGGCGCGGTCGCCCGTGGTGGCCTGCGCTGGTCGGACCGTCGCGAAGACTTCCGTACCGAAGTGCTGGGCCTGGTCAAGGCGCAGATGGTCAAGAACACCGTCATCGTGCCGGTTGGCGCGAAGGGCGGCTTCTTCGCCAAGACCCCGCCGGTGAACGGCGACCGCGACGCGATCTTCGCCAACGGCGTGGCCTGCTACAAGCTGTTCATCCAGGGCCTGCTGGACATCACCGACAACATCGTCAACAACAAGATCGTGCCGCCGGTGGATGTGGTGCGTCACGACATGGACGATCCGTACCTGGTGGTGGCTGCCGACAAGGGCACCGCGACCTTCTCCGACATTGCCAACGGCCTGGCCATCGCGCACGGCTTCTGGATGGGCGATGCGTTTGCTTCCGGTGGTTCGGTGGGTTACGACCACAAGGGCATGGGCATCACCGCACGCGGTGCGTGGGAGTCGGTCAAGCGCCACTTCCGTGCGCTGGGCCGTGACAGCCAGAGCCAGGACTTCACCGCAGTCGGCGTCGGCGACATGTCCGGCGACGTGTTCGGCAACGGCATGCTGCTGTCGCGCCACATCCGCCTGGTCGCTGCGTTCGATCATCGCCACATCTTCCTGGACCCGAACCCGGATGCAGCCACCACGTTCGTCGAACGTGAGCGCCTGTTCACCGTGCCGCGTTCGAGCTGGGCGGACTACGATGCCAAGCTGATCAGCAAGGGCGGCGGCGTGTACCCGCGCAGCCTGAAGTCGATCGAGATCACCCCGCAGGTGCGTGAAGTGCTGGGCCTGGACGAGAACGTCAAGGCGCTGTCGCCGAACGACCTGATGAGCGCGATCCTGAAGGCACCGGTCGACCTGCTGTGGAACGGCGGCATCGGTACCTACGTCAAGGCCGCCAGCGAGCAGCACAGCGATGTCGGCGACCGCGCCAACAACGCGCTGCGCGTGAACGGTGGCGAGCTGCGCTGCAAGGTGGTGGGCGAGGGCGGCAACCTGGGCATGACCCAGCTGGGCCGCATCGAAGCTGCCCAGGCCGGCGTGCTGCTCAACACCGACTTCATCGACAACTCGGCCGGTGTCGACACCTCCGACCATGAAGTCAACATCAAGATCCTGCTCAACGATGTGGTGCGGGCCAAGAAGCTGACCGTCGAGCAGCGCAACAAGCTGCTGGCCTCGATGACCGATGAAGTCGCCGAGCTGGTGCTCAACGACAACTACCGCCAGAACCAGGCGCTGAGCCTGATGGAGCGGATGGCGGTCAAGCGCCTGGGTTCCAAGCAGCACTTCATCCGTACCCTGGAACAGCAGGGCCTGCTTGATCGCCAGATCGAGTTCCTGCCGTCCGATGCCGAGCTGTCGCAGCGCAAGGCACGCGGCCAGGGCCTGACCCGTCCGGAGCTGTCGGTGCTGCTGTCCTACTCCAAGCTGGTGGCGTTCGCCCAGCTGCTGGATTCGGACATTCCGGAAGATCCGTACCTGTCCAAGGAGCTGCAGCGCTACTTCCCGACCCCGCTGCAGAAGAAGTACGCCGACGCAATGGAGCGTCACCGCCTGAAGCGCGAAATCATCGCCACGGCCGTGACCAACCAGACCATCAACCGCATGGGCGCCACCTTCCTGATGCGCATGCAGGAAGACACCGGCCGTTCCATCGCCGAGGTCGCCAAGGCCTACACCATCAGCCGTGAAACGCTGGATGCGCGCGCGCTGTGGGCACAGATCGATGCCCTCGACGGCAAGGTGCCGGAGTCGGTGCAGATCGATGCACTGGAAGTGATCTGGAAGCTGCAGCGCTCGTTCGTGCGCTGGCTGCTGTCGCGCCCGGGCGCGATGCCGGGCATCACCGAAGCGGTCAACCGCTACCAGGGTCCGTTCAACGACATCCGCGTTGCTTCGGGTGTGCTGCCGGATTCGCAGCGTCCGACCTACGAAGCCCTGGTGGCCGAGTGGAAGGAAAAGGGCCTGCCGTCCGCGCTGGCGCAGCAGCTGGCCGAACTGCACTTCCTGGAGCCGGCGTTCGACATCATCGAACTGGCCCGCACCCGCAAGCTGAAGCCGGTGGACGTGTCCAAGGTTCACTTCCGCCTGGGCGACGCCCTGCAGCTGCCGTGGCTGTTCGAGCAGGTCGACGCGCTGGAGGTCAATGGCCGTTGGCACGCCGTGGCACGTGGCGTGCTGCGTGACGAGCTGGCCGCCAACCACCGCAACCTGGCGGGCCAGGTGCTGGGCACCAAGGGCAGCAGTGCTGAAGCGAAGGTGGCGGCCTGGATGGGTCGCGACGACAACAGCCTGCGCTTCACCCTGGCGATGCTGGCCGAACTGGCCGAGCAGAAGACCTTGGACTACCCGACCGTCTCGGTCGCCGTCCAGCGCCTGGGCCAGCTGGCCGCGCATGGTGCGTAAGCGCATTCGCGCTGACGCCCCACGGTTTGCTCTGCAAACCGTGGGCCCCATGCCAACCATGCTCCCAGACCCCCGCGCCGTTGGCGCGCCCCCCTGACTCAGGGGGGCTCCTGATCTGCAGCAGTTGGAGGAACGGCCCCGCGAAAGCGGGGCCGTTCTGTTTCTGCCTGTTTTTCTGCGATCACTGACCCGACGCCGGCCGTCGACCTGTCAGGTGGATGACCGGCATATCCGCCGGGACCGTGAGCGCCATGGATGGCGCGATCGAGCCCCCAGGGACGGGTTTACGGCGTGTCCCGGCGGATATGCCGGTCATCCGCCCCGCGCGGTCCACCCCCCGGCGCTCGGTTATGCTCTTCACCAGTCCCCCCCGGATCCACCGATGAGCGACACCCCCCGCATCGCTTTCCTGGCCAGCACCACCGAGCCCGCGCAGATGGCCCGCGCGGCCATGGTCTCGCGTTATGGTGACCACGCGCCGGAGCAGGCCGACGTTCTGTGCCCACTGGGCGGCGACGGCTTCATGCTGCAGACCCTGCATCGGCACGGGCACCTGGGCAAGCCGGTATTCGGCATGAAACTGGGCACCGTCGGCTTCCTGATGAACCAGTATCGTGGCGACGACGACGTGCAGGCCCGCATTGCCCGTGCCGAACCGGCCAACCTGCGCCCGCTGGAAATGGTGGCGCTGACCGAGTCGGGCACCAGTACCGGTTCGCTGGCCTACAACGATGTGTCGCTGCTGCGCCAGACCCGGCAGGCGGCGCATATCGGCATCGACCTCAACGGCCAGGAACGTGTGGCCGAACTGATCGGAGACGGCGTGCTGGTGGCCACCCCGGCAGGCAGTACCGCCTACAACTATTCCGCGCACGGACCGGTGCTGCCGCTGGGCTCGCATACCATCGCGCTGACGCCGCTGGCCCCTTACCGGCCGCGACGCTGGCGCGGGGCGATCCTCAAGGCCGACACCGAGGTGCGTTTCCGCGTGCTGGATCCCTACAAGCGCCCGGTCAGCGTTACAGCGGATTCGCACGAGACCCGCGACGTGGTCGAGGTGACCATCCGCGAGTCGAAGGACCGCCGCGTGACCCTGCTGTTCGACCCGGAGCACAACCTGGAAGACCGGATCCTGAGCGAACAGTTCGTTTTTTGACGACAATAGGCGGCCGGCCCCGCCGACCGCTTGAAGGACCCCCACCGATGGGCGACAACTCCCCCCGTTTGCTGACCGTCGCGGTGACCTCGCGCGCCCTGTTCGACCTCGAGGAAAGCCATGCGCTGTTCGAGAGCGATGGCGTGGCGGCCTATGCCGAATTCCAGCGCCAGCACGAGGACGATATCCTCGGGCCCGGCGTGGCCTTCCCGGTGGTGCGCAAGTTGCTGGCGCTGAATCAGGGCGCCAGCTCGGAGAACCCGCGGGTCGAGGTGATCCTGCTGTCGCGCAATTCGGCCGATACCGGCCTGCGCATCTTCAATTCGATCCAGCACTACGGCCTGGGCATCATCCGCGCAACGTTCACCGCCGGCGAGCCGACCTGGCCGTACGTGAAGCCATTCGGCACCGACCTGTTCCTGTCGGCCAACCCCGAATCGGTGCGCAGCGCGCTGCGCCATGGCATCGCGGCGGCGACCATCCTGCCCAAGCCGCCGGGCGAGACCGCCGCTGCGGCGGCCGACCAGATCGATACCGGTCGCCCGGCCGGCCAGCTGCGCATCGCCTTTGACGGTGACGCCGTGATCTTCGGCGACGAGAGTGAGCGCATTTCGCGCGAGCAGGGCGTGGAAGCCTTTGGCCGCCACGAACGCGAGCGCGCCCGAGAGCCGCTCAGCGGCGGGCCGTTCCGTGGCTTCCTGTCGGCGCTGCACACGCTGCAGGAAGTGTTCCCGGCCGGAGACAGTGCACCGATCCGCACCGCACTGGTGACCGCGCGTTCGGCACCTGCGCACGAACGGGTGATCCGCACCCTGCGTGAGTGGGGTGTGCGCCTGGACGAAGCGCTGTTCCTCGGTGGCCGCCACAAGGGCCCGTTCCTGCAGGCGTTCGGCGCCGACATCTTCTTCGATGATTCGCAGCACAACATCGACAGCGCCCGAGAGCATGTAGCCGCCGGCCACGTGCCGCATGGCGTTGCCAACGAGGGGTGAAACCATGCCGGGTGGGTGCCAACCGTTGGTTGGCACTGCCATGCATCCATGCCCACCAAGGTGGGCACCTACCAGAGCGCTGTACCCCGGTAGTCGCCAACCTTGGTTGGCATTGCCGTCAGGCCACGGGTCCCGTCAAGGGCTGCCGGACATCCCCAGCTGCAGGTCCACCACCTTCCAGCGCAGGCCCTGCGGTTCCAGCACCACCTTCAAGGGGGGCTGGCCGGGGCCGCGATCGACGTCGATCACGAAGCGGTCCAGCGCTTCGAAATGATGTTCGGCATGCTTCAGCGGCCGCGCGGGTTCGGTCGGGCCGAAGGCATCGCCGCCCTGCAGTTCATTGCGGCCACGCTTCCACAGCACGTGGCCCTGCAGCATCGCGCCGATCCCGGTCGGGGTCACCATGGTGTCCACCGCGGCACCACCAAGCTGGTCGCCCAGCCCGTACAGCAGGGCACCGAACGGGCTGGACGCCACATCCGGGCCGGCCTGGCGTACCAGGTAGTCGTTGAGCTGGGCGCGCAGGCTGCTGCGCACGCGTGGGAAATCGACGTAACGCTCCAGGCGCGCGGTGTCGCGCTGTTCGATGGCCTTGGACAGGCCATTGACGGTCATGTACGGGCCGCCGAACCACCAGGCGGCCAAGGCCAGGACCAACAGCCCAACGAGTGCGGTGAGTTTCTTCATGCCGCCCAGACTGCCGCAACCGCAGCAGCATGGGGTGAAGACTCAATGACTGGGAGATCCGCGGCCATCACCGAAGGCGTCCACCAGCTGCTGGCGTTCGGCTGCGGTCAGTGCCTCAAGCCGCGTCCCCAGAACTTCGTCCAGGCTGCCGGTGCGGGTGGTACCCAGGATGCCACTGGCTACGCCGGGATGGCCGAGCGCGTAGGCAAACGCGGTCTGGGCGGGGCGCTGGCTGCGGATGGCGGCGAGTGCCTTCCGCATATTGCGTGCGCTGCGCATCAGTTGACGGCTGCTCGGCTTGAGCCAGGCCCTGGCCAGGTACCAGGCGTCGGCCGGGCGCGGCAGGCGGGCCCGTGACGGCAGCAGATGGCCCTGCGCCAGCACGGTGCCGGCCAGCACGCCGATGCCCACCGCGTGCAACTGGTCGATGAGGGGTTCACGGTCCTGCTGCAGGGCGTTGTAGTCCAGAAGCACCACGTCGAACAGCGTGGGATGGTCGATCATCCAGCGCAGGGTCGATGCCGTGTGCGTATTGATGCCGGTGTGCCGGATCAGCCCACGTTCGCGCAGGCGTTGCAGCGCGGCCAGCAGGTCATCGTTGATGTCGTGCTGGCTGGCACCGTGCAGCTGGTAGATATCCAGGTAATCCAGGCCGAGGTTGCGCAGCGAGGCCTCGCAGCTGGCAGTGATGGCTGCCGGCGAGAAATTGCGTTGCTCGGCGCCGCTGACGCCGGCCTGGCCGGTCAGCGTGCCGCCCTTGCTGGAAATCACCAGCGACTCGCGCGGGTATCGCTTCAGCAACGGGCGCAGGATGCGGCCCAGCCGCGGCTCGGCGTGGAAACCGGAATAGTTGTGGCCGGTGTCCAACAGGTTCACGCCCTGTGCCAGTGCATGCTCGACCACGTGCGCGGCCGACTGTTCCGGGAAGCGGCGATGCCC
The DNA here is from genome assembly GCF_056482505.1 of Stenotrophomonas sp. 71799_Sma. Classification (NCBI taxonomy): domain Bacteria; kingdom Pseudomonadati; phylum Pseudomonadota; class Gammaproteobacteria; order Lysobacterales; family Lysobacteraceae; genus Stenotrophomonas; species Stenotrophomonas sp. 71799_Sma. Next base: position 3,128,500 of record NZ_CM151202.1, on the reverse strand, counting down.
CCAGAAGCCGGAGCAGCCAAGGCCCACCGGCGAAACCGCCAGGCCGGTGCGGCCCAGCGTGCGGCGTTGCTGTGCCAACGGCATCAGAATTCCAGGTCCAGCGCCGCGCACAGGTAGTCGACGAACGGGCCGAGCGCGGCCAGGTCCTTGCCCAGCGTGGACAGCAGGCGCGGGCCGGTCATGGTGGCGTCGTCCAGCGAGCGCCACATCACCCAGTTGCGGTGCTTGAGGTCGTCGATGAATTCGAAGTCGGCCGGGAAGCCGCGCGGCGGACGCACCAGCTTCTCGCTCTCTTCGAAGTCGAAGCGCTTGCGCAGGGCCGGTGCATGCGCTGCGGCCTTCCAGCTGCCCGGGTTGTCGAGGATGAAGTGGCGCACGCGGCGCTGGGTCTCCGGTTCCGGATGCCACAGGCCGGCACCGACGAAGCTCTCGCCCGGCTGCAGGTGCACGTAGAACGAGGGCGCGGCCACCTCGCGGCGGCGCTCATGGAACAGGCGTGCACCCTGCCAGGTCTTGTACGGGGATTTGTCGTTGGAGAAGCGCGCGTCGCGATGGATGCGGAACAGCGAGCCGCCGACGCCGCGGGTATCGGCGCGGAAGTGGTCGCTGACCTCGGCCAGCGCCGGCTGCAGGTCACCCAGCAGGCGCAGGAATGGCTGCCGCACGTGGTCTTCATACTGCTGGCGGTGGTCGTTGAACCACGCCTTGTCGTTATGCCGCGCCAAGCTGCGCAGGAACTTGAAGCTGGCGTCCGAGAAATAGGTACTCACAAGGTCTCCTGCAGGTTCTGGCCCCAGTCGCGCAGCGATTGCAGCAGGGCCTGGCGCCGTGCATCGTCGGGCGCTTCAGCGGCCAGTGCATCGAGCTGCTGCTGGTACTGGGGCAGGTTGAGTTCGCCCAGCCCGCCGTCTCCGAGCAGGCGCTGGCGGCGGTAATCCTGCCAGCGCTGGCGTTCAGGCGGCGCGAGGCTGTCGGGATGATTGCGCGCGCGGTAGCGGAACAGCAGCTCCGGCAGGCGCGGGTCGCGGAAGCGGCCTTCCAGCGCGGCCAGCTGCTCCGGCGCGGTGGTGCGTGCCAGCGCAAGCAGCGGCTTGTCGCCATTGCCGAGGAAGCCGTCGTAGAGCGAGGCATCGACATCGGCCACGGTGGCGGCGCGGGGCTGGTTGTAGACCTGCCGGGCCTTCTCGGCCAGCTGCGGGGCGAACGCGCGCAGGCGTTCCACCTTGGCCTCGATCGCGGCCACGTCCAGGCCGAGGCGCGCGTGGTCATCGGCGCGCAGGTGGTTCCAGGCGATCAGCGCGGGCACCTTGTTCAGGTGCACTTCCTTCAGCGGCACCCGCGCCACGCCTTCGGGCAGCTCGCTGGCGCGCATGTACAGGCGCTGTGCGATCACCTCGGCCGGCAGTTCCAGCAGATCGTCGATCTCGCCTTCCAGGTCGAACACGATCACCCGGTTGTTGATGGTCGGGTGCGCGGCCAGCGGCAGCACCGGGGCCGCGCACAGGCGACTGGCCGGGTAGCGCATGGAAATGTGCAGTACCGGCTTCATCGCGGCCACGTCCAGCAGGCTGCCGACGAAGCGTTTGTCGCGCAGCTTCAGCGCGTACTCCCACAGCCGTGGCTGCGACTGCTTGAACAGGCGTGCCATGCCGATGGTGGCGCGCACGTCGGACAGCGCTTCGTGCGCATCGCCTTCGCGCACGTTGTTGGCCTCGGCCAGGTGCTCGAGCTTGAACGAGGTGGCGCCATCCTCGCGCAGCGGCCACTGGATACCGTCCGGGCGCATCGCGCGCATCAGCCGCAGCATGTCCAGCAGGTCCCAGCGCGAATTGCCGTTGCGCCACTCGCGTTCGTACGGGTCGTGGAAGTTGCGGAACAGCCCGTAGCGGACGAACTCATCGTCGAAGCGCAGCGTGTTGTAGCCCAGCGCACAGGTGCCGGGGCGCGACAGCTGCTCGTTGATGCGATCGAAGGCCTCGGCCTCGCTGATGCCCTCGGCCAGTGCCTGCTGCGGGGTGATGCCGGTGACCAGCGTGGCCATCGGCGAGGGCAGCAGGTCATCGGCCGGGCGCACGAAGAAGCTGACCGGCGTGTCGATTTCGTTGAGATCGGCGTCGGTACGGATCGCGGCGTACTGCGAGATGCGCGTGCGCCGCGGGTCCTGGCCGAAGGTTTCCAGGTCGTAGAACAGGAAGCTGTCAGCCATCAGTGCGCGCCCTCCAGGACCGGTAGCTGGGCGTGGATCTGCGCTTCCAGTGCCGCCCAGTCGATGTTGTCCAGTGAATCGTGACCGGCGGTGGCGGCCACCAGCATGTCGCGCTGCAGTTCGGTGCGGCGCAGCGCTTCGGCGTACGGCGTGTGCAGGAAAGTGACCATCGTGTAGTGCGGTACGAAGCGGGTCGGCCAGCGCCGCTGCAGTTCCTGTTCCAGCTCGCGCTGCAGCAGGAAGGCGGGATCGGCCACGCGGTCGCGCATCTCCAGGTAGTTCTCCAGCGCCATCTGCTGGATTGCGCGCGCATTTGGCTTGCGCTCGGCTTCGAACGCGGCGAACGCGCCTTCCAGATCATCGGCCTCCATCAGGTGACGGGCCAGCGCAACGCAGTCCTCGAACGCGCAGTTCATACCCTGGCCATGGAACGGCACCATCGCATGCGCGGCGTCGCCGATCAGCACGGCGCGGCCCTGCTGGTGCCAGCGTTCCAGAGTGAGCGTGCCAAGCAGGCCCGGCGGATGCTGCTCCCAGTCCGCGCGCAGGTTCGGGATCAACGGCAGGGTGTCGGCGAACTCGCGCGCGAACAGCGCCTCGGCCTGTGCGCCGGTGTTGACCGTGGCGAAGCTGGGGTCGCCCTGGTTGGGCAGGAACAGAGTGACGGTGAAGGTGCCTTCATGGTTGGGCAGGGCGATGCACATGTAGTGGCCGCGCGGCCAGATGTGCAGTGCATTGCGCTCGATGCGGAAGCTGCCATCGGCAGCCGGCGGGATCTCCAGCTCCTTGTAGGAGTGGTCGAGGAAGGCGATGTCCTCACCCAGCGGCGCGCGCCGGTTCATTGCCGCACGCAGTGCCGAACCGGCACCGTCGGCACCGATCAGGGTGTCGAAACGGATGTCGTGCGGGCTGTCGTCACGGTCATCGATGAAGCGTGCGTAACCCGCATCGAAATCGACGGTGTGCAGGCGGCGATGGAAGTGCACGGTGGCGCCGGCCTGTTCGGCCAGCTCCAGCAGCGTGGTGTTCAGGTCGCTGCGGTGGATCGACCAGATCACTTCGCTGTCGTCGCGACCATAGCGCTGCAGCTGCGGTTCGCCCTCGCGCGGGTGCACCATGCGCCCGCGCATCATCACCGCGCGCGCCATCACCTCGTCTTCCACGCCCGCCTGACGCAGTGCGTTGCGCCCACGCTCGGCCAACGCCAGGTTGATCGAGCGGCCGCTCTCGTAGTCGGCCACGCGTGGATCGCCGCGGCGTTCGTACAGGGTGATGCGCCAGCCCTGGCGTGACAGCAGGATGGCCAGCAGGGACCCGGCAAGGCCGGCACCGATAATGCTCAACGAGCGGGAAGCGTGTGCGATCAACGAACTGTCCAGCAGTAGGGGAGGGGCCGGCTTAGAGGCCGGCCCAGGCTTCCACTTCCTCGACGAAGTGGTGCACGTCCAGGTAGCGGTTGTAGAGCGGGGTGGGCGAGATGCGGATCACGTCGGGCTCGCGCCAGTCGCCGAGCACACCGATGCCGCGCAGATGCTCGAACAGCGCACGGCCGCGCTCGCGGCCACCGATCACGCGCAATGACAGCTGGCAGCCACGGCGCTGCGGCTCGGCCGGGGTGATGATGTCCAGCACGCCGGACAGGCGTGCGCGGACCAGTGCTTCGAGCATGCCGGTCAGTGCCAGCGACTTGCTGCGCAGCGCCTCCATGCCGGCGCGCTCGAACAGGTCCAGCGAGGCGCGCAGCGGCGCCAGGCCGAGGATTGGCGGATTGCTCAGCTGCCAGCCTTCGGCACCGATGGCCGGCGTGAACTGCGGTGCCATCTGGAAGCGGGTGGATTCCTCATGGCCCCACCAGCCGGCAAAGCGCGGCAGGCTGGTGTCGCGGTGATGGCGCTCGTGGACGAAGGCGCCGGCAACCGCGCCCGGGCCGCTGTTGAGGTACTTGTAGTGGCACCACACGGCGAAATCAGGGGCCACGTCATGCAGGCGCAGCGGCAGGTTGCCGACCGAGTGTGCCAGGTCGAAGCCGATACGCGCGCCCTGCAGGCGTGCGGCGCGGGTGATCGCATCGAGGTCGAAGGCCTGGCCGGTGCGGTACTGCACGCCGGGCCACAGCACCAGCGCCAGGCGTGAACCGTGCTCGGCGATGGCATGCTCGATCGCGGTCAGTGAAATCGTGCCGTTGGCCTCGTCCGGCTGCACTTCCACCAGGCACTCGGCCGGGTCGAAACCATGGAAGCGGATCTGTGCTTCCACCGCGTGGCGATCGGTCGGGAATGCGCCGGCTTCCATCAGGATCACCGGGCGCTCGGCCGTGGGCCGGTAGAAGCTGACCATCATCAGGTGCAGGTTCACGCTCAGCGTGTTCATTGCAACCACCTCGCTGGGCAGCGCACCGACCACGCGGGCCAGCTGCGCGCTCACCAGGCGGTGGTAGGACAGCCACTGCGTCGGGCCGGTGAAGTGGCCTTCCACCGCCAGCTCACCCCACTGCTTCATCACTTCCTGCACGGCCGCCTGCGCGCCACGCGGCTGCAGGCCCAGCGAGTTGCCGACGAAGTAGGTCTGCTCGCCGCCGCCATGGCGCGGAATCAGGAATTCATTGCGCAGCGGGCGCAGCGGATCGGCGGCGTCCAGGGCAATGGCGTGGGTGCGGCTGAGCAGGTCGGACATGGTCGGGCAACAGGCTGCAACGGGACCGCCAGTGTAGCGCCTGGGCCAGGGCCCGGTAGCAGCCGACCCTGCACCAGCGCCGCATGACCCGGTTGTCGCCAACCTTGGTTGGCGCAGGTACAAGCAAGCGCCCACCAAGGTGGGCAACTACCAGAGCGGGAGCGAGTGCCCACCAAGGTGGGCATCTACCAGAGCGAGGGCGAGCATGCGCCCACCGAGGTGGGGAACTACCGTTCGATGGCTCAGCCTGTCGCTGGCACCGGCAGCGGGTCCACGTGCCCGCACCCGCTGCAGGTACGCAGTTCCAGGCTGGCGTGATAGCGCGCGAACACCTTGGGCAGGTCGGTTTCGATGTTCTGCAGCGGGAAATACTCTTCGTGCAGCTTGTGGTTGCAGCGCTCGCAGTGCCAGATCACGCCGTCCATCTCGTGCGGCAGGCGCTTGCGCTCGACCACCAGACCGATACCACCGGGCGGGCGCCGCGGCGAGTGCGGAACCTTTGCCGGCAGCAGGAAGATCTCGCCGGCGCGGATCGGAATGTCGCGCACTGCGCCGTCTTCCTGCACCTTCAGCACCATCTCGCCTTCGAGCTGGTAGAACCACTCCGGGCCTTCGTCGTAGTGGAAGTCGGTACGCGAGTTCGGCCCGCCCACCACCATCACGATGAAGTCGCCGTTGTCGATCATCTTGTTGCCCACCGGCGGCTTCAGCAGGTGGCGGTTTTCTTCGATCCAGGCGTGCAGGTTGATCGGCGAAGCGAGCATGGTGGTCATCCGTAAGGGATCAGTCGCGCTTGCCCTTGCGCGGGACGTAGGACAGGGCCTTTTCGTAGGCCGGCTGCAGTTCTTCCTGCGAACCGACGTCGATGCCCATCTCGCGCACGCGTCCGTCCTTCAGGCTGTAGACCCAGCCGTGCACCATCAGCTTCTGGCCGCGGGCCCAGGCGTCCTGCACGATGGTCGAGCGGCACAGGTTGGCCACCTGCTCGATCACGTTCAGTTCGCACAGGCGTGCGTGCTTTAGCTCGTCGGTCTCGATCGCATCGAGGATGCCGGTGTGCTTCTGCATCACGTCGCCAACGTGGCGCAGCCAGTTGTCGGCCAGGCCGACGCGGGTGTTGTGCAGGCAGGCATGCACGCCGCCGCAGCCGTAGTGGCCGACGATCAGGATGTGCTTCACCTTCAGCTGGTCTACCGCGTACTGCACCACGCTCAGGCAGTTCAGATCGGTGTGGGCGACCACGTTGGCGACGTTGCGGTGCACGAACACTTCACCCGGGGCCATGCCGATGATCTGGTTGGCCGGCACGCGCGAATCGGAACAGCCGATCCACAGGTATTCGGGGTGCTGCTGCTTGGCGAGCTGGTGGAAGAACTCGGGGTCTTCCTTCTCGATGCGGTCGGCCCAGTCGCGGTTGTTCTGCAGCAGTTTGTGGATGTCTTTCATGTATGGGTCCCTGGCGTCGGGTGGGGGCTCGCCGCAGCCGTCCGGCTGCGTCGTCGCGGGAATCTGGGGCGTTCAGTCGCTGCGGGCGGCCTGTTCGCGGTGCCAGCGCATCCACTGCGCCAACTCGGTGGAAGCGGGGGTGCCCAGCTGTTCCAGTTCGGTGATCACCGCGCGCTGGTTCGCATCGGGATGGTTCTGGCTCAGCTTGAGCTTCAGCTGCACCTGTTCGACCTGGAAACGGAAGCCGACGATGGCGCGCAGCTCCGGGCCATGTTCGGCACGCGTGGCATCGAACTGCCAGGCCTGGCCGACACTCGCTTCGAAGCGGTCGCTGATCGCGCCGACCAGTTCGGCCAGCGCCTCGGTATCGTCGAAGGTCTGCAGCTGGCCACGCAGCTCGGCAGCGGCGTAGTTCCAGGTGGGTACCCGCGCAGCGGGCTCCTTGTCCGGGTACCAGCTGGCCGAGACATAGCCGTGCGGACCGTCGATAAGGACCTTGGCCGCGCCGCTGTGGCGCGACTGCGGGTTGGCGCGCGCCCAGTGGCCGCGCAGTTCGATCTGGTCGCCGTCACGCCGGTACAGCACGGGTATCCGGGTCAGCTCCGGCAGACCATCACTGCCGGTCGTGAGCACGGTGACGAACGGATCACGCGCCAGCAGGCGGTCCAGCCAGAGCAGGTCGGTCTCGGCGAAGGCGCGTGGGGTGAACATGGCGTGGTCTCAGGCGCGGGCCCCGAGGGACTGCACCATGCGGCCGCGCAGGCCCTCATCGCTGTCGGCCTGCGGCGGCTGCACTTCGTGCAGACTGAAGCCGCGCACCAGCGCGTCTTCCTCGTCCAGGCCGTCGTACTCGACGAATTCGGCGTCGAACAGCTGCGAACGCGCGGTGTCTTCGCTGTCATAGCTCAGCGTGTTGCCATCGCTGTCGAGCACTTCGGCGGTGCCGGCCGGGCGCACGCGCAGGCGCGCCCAGATCAGGGTGTTGCCGAGGCTGGCCAGCCACCAGCTGTCGCGCGAGGCGGTGATGTCATTCATGGATGTGTTACCAGAGCGAGGCCAGCCAGAGCAGGGCGGCCATGCCCAGTCCGGCCAGCAGGGTCAGCAGCGATACCCAGGCCGGCGTCGCCAGCCCGGACAGCGAGCGGTCCGGCTGCTGGCGATAGTCACGGCGCAGCAGCCAGGCCAGGGCATCGGGCTTGAGGAAGGCGCCGCTGCCGAAGCGCTCGGCGAGCGCCGGATGGCGATCGCGTACGTGCACCAGGGTCAGTGGCCAGAAGATCACGAAGGCACTGAACCCGGCCACTGCAACGCCGACGAAACAGAGGGCGAAGAACAGGGTCATGGGAGCGGTACCTCCGTGGTCGTGTGGGGCTTAGAAGTCCGCGCTGCCCGGGGCGCGCGGGTAGGGGATCGCATCGCGGATGTTGGACAGCCCGCAGACGTACACCACCAGGCGTTCGAAGCCCAGGCCGAAGCCGGCGTGCGGCACCGAACCATAGCGGCGGAAATCGCGATACCAGCTGTAGTGCTCACGATCCAGGCCGAACTGGGCCATGCGCGCGTCCAGCACGTCCAGGCGCTCTTCGCGCTGGCTGCCGCCGATGATCTCGCCGATGCCCGGGGCCAGCACGTCCATCGCGGCAACGGTCTTGCCGTCGTCGTTCAGGCGCATGTAGAAGGCCTTGATGTGCTCCGGATAGTTGGTCACCACCACCGGGCGGCCGACGTGTTCTTCGGTCAGCCAGCGCTCGTGCTCGGTCTGCAGGTCCAGGCCCCATTCGACCGGGAAGTCGAACTTCTTGCCGGACTTCTGCAGCAGGCTGACCGCATCGGTGTAGTCGATGCGCTCGAACGGCGCATTGATGAAGTCTTCCAGCTTGGTGATCGCGTTCTTGTCCACGCGCTCGGCGATGAAGGCCAGGTCGTCGCCACGCTCGTTCAGCACCGCGCGGAACAGGTACTTCAGGAACTCTTCGGCCAGGCGCGCGTCTTCGGCCAGGTCGGCGAAGGCGATTTCCGGTTCGATCATCCAGAACTCCGCCAGATGGCGGGTGGTGTGGCTGTTTTCGGCGCGGAAGGTCGGGCCGAAGGTGTAGACCTTGCTCAGCGCCAGGCAGTAGGCCTCGACGTTCAGCTGGCCGGACACGGTCAGGAAGGTTTCCTTGCCGAAGAAGTCGCGGCTGAAATCGATCGCGCCCTTCTCGTCACGCGGCAGGTTCACCATGTCCAGGGTGGACACGCGGAACATCTGGCCGGCGCCTTCGGCGTCGGAGGTGGTGATGATCGGGGTGCTGATCCAGTTGAAGCCGTTCTCGTGGAAGAAACGGTGCACGGCCTGGGCCAGACAGTTGCGGATGCGGGTGACCGCGCCGAACAGGTTGGTGCGCGGGCGCAGGTGCGCCACTTCGCGCAGGAACTCCGGCGACATCGGCTTGGGCTGGATCGGGTAGGTGAGCGGGTCTTCGACCCAGCCGACCACTTCCAGCGCGCTGGCCTGGATCTCGAACGACTGGCCCTTGCCCTGCGACTTCACCAGAGTGCCGGTGGCGATGACCGAGCAGCCGCTGGTCAGGCGCTTGATCTCATCGAAGTTGGCCAGGCTGTCGCCGGCCACGACCTGGATCGGCGCGAAGCAGGAGCCGTCGCTCACATTCACGAAGGCCAGATTCGCTGAACCGCGCACCGTGCGCACCCATCCGCGTACCGTGACTTCGCCGCCTTCCGGGATCTTCCCGGCAAGCGCATGTTCAACGCTGACCACCGTCATGACTTGAATCCTCTGCTGATCGACTCGATCTGTGAACACGGGAGTTTACCGGTTGCAGCGTTCTGCTTGCGAGGCATTTTTCGTGGCAACGGCTCCTTATAATGTCCCCGTACCTATGGAGTAGCCCCATGGCCGTCAGCCTGACCCCCATTGCCTTCGAGCGCGTGCAGCGCTTTGTCGCCCAGACCCCCGGCGCGCTGGGCCTGCGTTTCGGCGTGACCAAGACCGGTTGCTCGGGCTGGGGTCACATCACCGACCTGGCCCGCGACGAGCGCGAGGGCGATACCGTTTTCGATCAGGACGGCGTGAAGATCTACGTCGATGCCAAGAGCCTGGCGCTGGTGGACGGCACCGTGATCGACTTCGGCAAGCACGGCCTGAGCGAAACGTTCACGTTCAGCAACCCGAACGCCACCGCCGAGTGTGGCTGCGGCGAGAGCTTCACCACCGACGCCGACAAGGCCTGAGGGCTGGTTCTGGCGTCCGCCGGGCATGGCCGGGCGCTGGTAGATGCCGACCTTGGTCGGCAGGGAAGGGATCCACGGATGGAACGACCGCTTTTCATTTATCACCCCAACGCCTACGCCCTCTCCTTCGAAGAGGTCGACGGGGTCTGCGACTGCTGCGGTCAGCCGCGCACACTGCGCTACCGGGGGCCGTTCTACTCCGTTCTGAGCCCCGATTACCTGTGCCCCTGGTGTATCGCCGATGGCAGGGCAGCGGCCAGTTACGAGGGTGAATTCACCGGCTGGAGCGATATCGAAGGGGTATCCCCGGATCCGGCCGATCCGCCGCCGACCATCGCCCGCGAGCTGCTGCTGGAGATCTGCGAGCGCACCCCGGGCTACTCGTCCTGGCAGCAGTCGGTCTGGCTCAGCCATTGTGAGCGGCCCTGCGCCTTCCTCGGTTACGCCGGTAGCGAGGATCTCCAGCCCATCCTCGACGAGGTCCGGCCCGACGTGATCGAGGTCAACCCGCGCGACGCCGACTGGGTGCTGGAACACCTGAGCCGGGACGGGGAGATGATTGGCTGCCTGTTCCAGTGCCTGGAATGCGGCCAGCACCGCCTTCATGTGGATCTGGGGTAGCCCGGTTCAGGTTGCCCTGTGGCCCGCCGGTTGCCCGGCCACCCCATCTGCGCCATAATGCGCGGCTTCCTGCCTTCCTGGCGGGAATCCTTGCCCCACCGCGGTCTCAACGGCGGGGGGCTGTCCGGCCGCGAGGCCACATCCGAAAGGTAGAAAAAACATGAGTCGTCATTACGAAATCGTGTTCATGGTCCACCCGGACCAGAGCGAGCAGGTCCCGGCCATGATCGAGCGCTACAAGTCGCTGGTCGAGAACGGCAACGGCACCATCCACCGTCTGGAAGACTGGGGCCGCCGCCAGCTGGCGTACCCGATCCAGAACCTGGTGAAGGCCCACTACGTGCTGATGAACATCGAAGCCGACCAGGCCGTTCTGAACGAACTGACCGAAAGCTTCCGCTTCAACGACGCCGTGCTGCGCAACCTGGTCATCAAGCGTGACGAGGCTGACACCGAGCAGTCGCTGATCATGAAGAGCAAGGACGAGAAGGGTGACAAGCCGGAGCGCGGTGAGCGCCGTCGTCGTGACGACGAAGAAGGCGAGTCCACCACCACCGCTGACAACGAAGCCGGCGACGACGCCGCTTCCGCCGCCTAAGGAGCCTTCCCATGTCCAAGTTCTTCCGTCGCCGCAAGTTCTGCAAGTTCACGGCTGAAGGTGTGAAGGAGATCGACTACAAGGATCTCAACACCCTGCGCCAGTACCTGACCGAGAACGGCAAGATCGTGCCGAGCCGCGTCACCGGTACCAAGTCGAAGTACCAGCGTCAGCTGGCGACCGCCGTCAAGCGCGCTCGCTTCCTGGCCCTGATCCCGTACACCGACAACCACGACGTCTGATGCCCGGCGGGGCGGCCCGGTGCCGCCCCCGCTGTGCCAGCTATTCGGACAGCCTTTGTTGCGGGGCATCGCCTCGCTAACGAATAACTTATCTGGAGCAATACCATGCAGCTGATCCTCCTGCAGAAAGTCACCAACCTCGGCAATCTGGGCGACCTGGTCGACGTGAAGCCGGGCTACGGCCGTAACTTCCTCGTGCCGCAGGGCAAGGCCGTTCCGGCCACCGAGAGCAACAAGGCCGAGTTCGAAGCCAAGCGCGCCGAATACGAAGCCAAGGCCCAGGCCATCCACGCCGACGCTGACGCCCGCAAGGCCAAGCTGGAAGGCGCGAGCGTGACCATCCCGGCCAACGCTTCGACCGAAGGCAAGCTGTACGGCTCGGTCGGCGCCCGCGAAATCGCCGATGCCTTCACCGCTGCCGGCCTGCCGGTCAGCAAGAGCGAAGTCATCCTGGGCGAAGGCGCCTTCCGCAACATCGGCGAATACGACGTGCTGGTCCACCTGCACGCCGACGTCGAGACCACCGTCAAGGTCGTCGTCGTCGCCGAAGCCTGATCCCACGCCGCAAGGCCTGGAATCACCGCAGAACGGGCGCCCGCAAGGGTGCCCGTTTTGTTTTATGGCTCCGTTTCGTGGCGTCGGGCCACGTCCGGCCGGCGGGGTGGGGCTGGACAATGTTCCACGCCCATTCGTAGAACACGGCCACATCGGTATACTCAGGGCGTCACACCCGTTCCACGGGCATCGATCCCAGCAGGATCAATGACTTGGAGGGTAAACGCAGGCCGCTTGCCGGCCCCAGTCCGGAACCCCTATGCGTCTTTCCACGATCAAGCTGTCCGGCTTCAAGTCGTTCGTCGATCCGACCACCCTGCACCTGCCGACCAACATGACCGGCGTGGTGGGCCCCAATGGCTGCGGCAAGTCGAACATCATCGACGCCGTGCGCTGGGTCATGGGCGAGAGCTCGGCCAGCCGCCTGCGTGGCGACTCGCTGACCGACGTGATCTTCTCCGGCTCCAACGCCCGCAAGCCGGTGTCGCAGGCCACGGTTGAGCTGATCTTCGACAACTCCGACCACACGATCTCGGGCGAGTACGCCTCGTTCAACGAAATCTCGGTCAAGCGCACGGTCAGCCGCGACGGCACCAGCAACTATTACCTCAACGGCACCAAGTGCCGCCGCCGCGACATCACCGACCTGTTCCTCGGCACCGGCCTGGGCCCGCGCAGCTACTCGATCATCGAACAGGGCATGATCAGCCAGATCATCGAGGCGCGCCCGGAAGACCTGCGCGTGTACCTGGAGGAGGCGGCCGGCATCTCCAAGTACAAGGAGCGCCGCAAGGAGACCGAGACCCGCATCCGCCACACCCGCGAGAACCTGGACCGGCTGGGCGACCTGCGCGACGAGATCAGCAAGCAGCTCGAACACCTCAAGCGCCAGGCCAGGCAGGCCGAGCAGTACCAGGCGCTGCAGGAAGAGCGCCGGGTCAAGGATGCCGAGTGGAAGGCCCTGGAATTCCGCGGGTTGGACGGTCGCCTGTCCAAGCTGCGCGAAGGGCTGTCGCAGGAAGAGACCAAACTGCAGCAGCTGATCGCCGACCAGCGTGACGCCGAGGCCCGCATCGAGACCTCGCGCGTGCGCCGCGAAGAGGCCGCCGATGCGCTGAACACCGCGCAGGCCGCGGTCTACCAGGTCGGCAGCACGCTGGCGCGCGTGGAACAGCAGATCCAGCACCAGCGCGAACTGTCGCAGCGCCTGCACAAGGCGCGCGACGAGACCCGTCAGGCGTTGGCGGAACTGGGCCAGCACATCAGTGGTGATGAGGCCAAGCTGATGGTGCTGCGCGAAGCGGTGGAGGCCGCCACCCCGCAGCTGGAAGAGCTGCAGGAAGAGAACGAGATCAAGCAGGAAAGCCTGCGCGAGGCCGAAGACCGGCTGGCCAGCTGGCAGCAGCGCTGGGAGCAGCACACCTCGCAGAGTTCGGAGGCGTCGCGCGCCGGCGATGTCGAGCGCACGCGCGTGGACTACCTGGACAAGCAGATCCTCGACGCTGACCGGCGTCGCGAGGCCCTGGCCGCCGAACGCGCCGGCCTGGACGTGGACGCGCTGGAAGAAGCCTTCGAGCAGCTGCACCTGCAGCACGACACGCAGAAGACCGCGCTGGATGAGATGAGTGAAGACGTCGAACTGCGCAAGCAGGGCGTGGCGGCCGTGCAGGAACAGCAGCGCAACGGACAGAACGAGCTGGCCGAACTGCGCAAGCAGGCCAACGGCCTGCGCGGTCGCCTGGCTTCGCTGGAAACCCTGCAGCAGGCCGCGCTGGGCCAGGAGCAGGGCGCGGCCGTGGCGTGGCTGAAGGCGCGTGGACTGGATTCGGCGGCGCGTGTCGGCGAACGCCTGGACGTTGATGCCGGCTGGGAGAACGCGGTGGAAAGCGCGCTCGGCCAATTGATCGAAGGCGTGCTGGTTGATGATCCGGCCAGCCTGGTCGATGCCCTCGGCGAATTGGGCGAGGGCCACATCGCGCTGGTTGCCAACGATGGCGCGGACCTGAAGGTCGCGCCAACCTCGCTGGCGGCCCGCGTGCGTGGCCCGGCCGCGATCCGTCGCCTGCTGGCGCACCTGCACGCAGCCAAGGACCTGTCCGAGGCCAAGGTGCTGCAGGCCGGCCTTCCGGAAGGCGATTCGATCATCACCCAGAGTGGCGAGCGCCTGGGCCAGGGCTGGCTGCGCGTATCGCGCTCCGGTGCCGCCGCGCAGGGCGCGCTGCTGCGCGAACGTGAGATCCAGGAGCTGCGTGAGCAGATCGAGCAGCTGCAGGACCGCGAGGCCGAACTGGAAGAACAGCTGGCCGGCTTCCGAGAGCAGCTGCAGGCTGCCGAACAGCAGCGCGAAGACGCGCAGCGTGCGCTGTACCAGGCCCATCGTGCGGTCTCTGAACTGGCTGGCCAATTGCAGGGACAGCAGGGCAAGGTGGAGGCGGCGCGAACGCGCATCGACCGCATCGAAGGTGAACTGAAGCAGCTGCAGGAAACGCTGGAAGCCAACAACGAGCAGGCGCGTGAAGCGCGCTCGCGGTTGGAAAACGCGGTCAGCAGCATGGGTGACCTGGAATCGACCCGGCAGCGGCTGGAGGGTGAGCGTCGCCAGCTGACCGAGGCCCGCGACCTGGCCAGAGACGCCGCGCGAGCGGTGCGCGAGCGCTCGCACTCGCTGGCCCTGACCCTGGAATCACAGCGGGCGCAGCTGGCCTCGTTGAGCCAGGCGCTGGAGCGCATGGGCACCCAGCGCGGGCAGCTGGATTCGCGCCTGGGCGAGCTGCATTCGCAGCTGGACGAAGGTGATTCGCCGGTCGAGTCGCTGCAGGCCGAGCACCAGAACGCACTGGAAGAGCGTGTGCGTGCCGATCGCGTGCTGACCGAGGCGCGCACGCTGCTGGACGGCATCGACGCCGAGCTGCGCAATTACGAGCAGACCCGTCACCAGCGTGACGAACAGGCGCTGGCCCAGCGCGAGCGTATTTCGCAGCGCAAGCTGGACCAGCAGGCGCTGGTGCTCAGCGCGGATACCCTGCAGGGCGCGGTGGAGAAGGCCGGGTTCGTGCTGCAGGACGTGCTCAACGCACTGCCCGAGGACGCCCGCCTGGGTGACTGGGAGCAGGCCGTGCACCAGATCGATGGCCGCATGCGCCGGCTGGAGCCGGTCAACCTGGCCGCCATCCACGAGTACGGCGAGGCTTCGCAGCGCTCGGACTACCTGGATTCGCAGCACACCGACCTGACCACGGCGCTGGAAACCCTTGAGGATGCCATCCGCAAGATCGACCGCGAGACCCGCGGTCGTTTCAAGGACACCTTCGATCGTGTCAACGCTGGCGTGCAGGCGCTGTACCCGCGCCTGTTCGGTGGCGGCCACGCCTACCTGGAACTGACCGGTGAAGACCTGCTCGACACCGGTGTGACCATCATGGCGCGTCCGCCGGGCAAGCGCGTGTCCAGCATCTCGCTGCTGTCCGGCGGCGAGAAGGCGATGACCGCGGTGGCGCTGGTGTTCGCCATCTTCCAGCTGAACCCCGCGCCGTTCTGCCTGCTGGACGAGGTGGACGCGCCGCTGGACGAAGCCAACGTCGGCCGCCTGGCCAACATGGTCAAGGAAATGAGCGAAAAGGTGCAGTTCCTGTTCGTCAGCCACAACAAAGCGACGATGGAGGCCGCGCACCAGCTGTCGGGCGTGACCATGCGCGAGCCGGGCGTCAGCCGCCTGGTCAGCGTGGACCTGGAAGAAGCCGCGCGATTGGCGGGCGCGGCCTGACGTGCCATCCTAGTTACCTGAATGAACCAGCCGGAGAACCTATCGAATGTCCGACACGGCACTGTTGCGCATCGGCATCCTGGCCGCCGGCCTGCTGTTGATCGCCGCGATCTTCCTGTTTGGCCGTCCGAAAAAGAAGCCCCAGGGGCGCCGCGTGGAAGGCGCGGAACCGACCAGCGGCGAGCGCCGCGAACCGGTACTGGGCGAAGACGGCGTCGCCGTGGCCGATGGCCGCGTCGAACCGGGCATGGGCACGGAAGGCGAGCAGGCCGAACTTGGTCTGGGCGAAACCGACCCGGGCGCCAGTGATCTCGGCAAGCGCGCCACCCAGGATTTCGACAAGATCGTCTCCTTGTTCGTGGCTGCCCGGGCCGGCGAGCAGCTTCGTGGTGAGGACATCGTGGTGGCGGCTGAGAAGACCGGCCTGGTGTTCGGCCACATGAACGTGTTCCACCGTCTGGTGGAAGGCCACCCCGAGCGCGGCCCGATCTTCTCGATGGCCAGCATCATGAAGCCGGGCAGCTTCGACATGGCCAACATCCGTGCCATGGAAACCCCGGCCATCGCCTTCTTCCTGACCCTGCCGGCGCCGCTGACCGCGCTGGACGCCTGGGAGAAGATGCTGCCGACGGTGCAGCGCATGGCTGAACTGCTGGATGGCGTGGTGCTCGATGACAGCCGCAATGCCCTGGGCCGCCAGCGCATCGCACACATCCGTGACGAGCTGCGCGCCTACGACCGCCAGCACCAGGCCCCGCCGCTGACCAAGACCCCGCGCTGGTAAGCGCCATGGCGTGCCGACCAACGGTCGGCACCCACCCCGACCAACGGTCGGCACCCACAACAGTAGATCCACGCCATGCGTGGATGGGGCGAACCAAGGTTCGCCCCCACCAACAGGATCAGGCCGGCACGCCGGCCACCTTCGCGAACGCATGGCGGAACGCGGCCATTTCTTCTTCGGTGCCGACGGTCACGCGCACGCGCTGTGGCCAGATCGGCCAGCTGCGTCCGATCACCACGCCGTTGTCCGCCATCGCCTTGGCGAACGCGCTGCCATCGCGTTGCACGTCGACCACGAAGCAGTTCGCTTCCGACGGCACGCAGCTGAAACCACGCTTGCCCAGCCACGCGATGGTGGCCTCGCGCACCTTGGCATTCTGCAGGCGGCGCTGCGGAATCAACTGCGGATCGCGCAGGCTGGCCAGTGCAGCGGCCAGTGCCGGCACGGGTAGCGGGTTGTCGCCGAGGCTGGCCAGCTCGCGCAGGCGGTCGGGATGTGCGGTCGCCACGCCCAGGCGCAGGCCGGCCATGCCATATAGCTTGGAGAACGTGCGCAACACGATCAGGTCATCGCGCTGCGCCACCTGCGCGATCAGGCTCGGCTGTTCGCTGTACTGCAGATACGCCTCGTCCAACAGCACGCGGGTGGAAGCGGGCTTGTGGGCCAGCAGCCAGGCGAGCTCATCCGGTGGGCTGATCGAGCCGGTCGGGTTGTTCGGGTTGCACACATACAGCAGCCCGGTCGGGCGTGCGTGTGCGGCGGCGACCATCGCACGCAGGTCGTGTGCACCGTCCTCGCGCAGCGGCACTTTCTGCACGTGTGCACCGTGTGCGGCGGCGACCTCGCCCAGCGTCTCGAAGGTCGGGTCGGCCACTACCAGCCCCGCCTGCGGGCCGGTCCATAGCACGGCGGCGCGGTTCAGCGGCTCGCTGGAACCCGGATACAGCCGCACGTGATCAGCCGGGATGCGCGCCTGTTCGATGAAGGCATCGCGAACCTGTGCCGCCAGAGCGAAGCGGTAGCGGCCGCAGCTGGCGATGCTGTCGCGCGCCGCCTGCTGGGCGGCGCGCGAGGGGCCGTACGGGCATTCGTTGAAGTTCAGTAGTACGGCGCCTTCGGCAGGGGCTGGGGCGGCGGCTGTCGCGGGTTGGGCATGGCCGAGCTGCGGCAGCCCGGTGCCGGCGACGGCGAGGCCAGCACCGGCCAGTTGCAGGAAGCGTCGACGGGAGGCGGGCAGGGTCACGGGTGGGATTCCGAAGGGAAGACCGTCGCACGCTAGCGCCGGTGGGGATGGGCGGCAAGCTGCTTTTTGTGGAGTCGAACCATGCTTGACTGCAGATGTGCCAACCAAGGTTGGCACCTACCAGAGCGGGAGGGTGGTTGGCACCTACCAGAGCGGGAGGGTGGTTGGCACGTACCAGAGCTGGGGAGTGGTTGGCACGTACCAGGATGGGGGAGTGGTTGGCACCTGCCAGAGCGAGGGAGCACCAGTCGAGCAAGCTCGACGCTACAAAGGCGGGAGCGTTACAGGGCCTGACGGTCGGGCGCGGTAGAATCCCCGGCCATCCCAGAACCACCGGATCCCGATGAGCCCCAGCCCCGCCGAACGCGCCGAAGACCTTCGCCGGCAGATCGCCCAGGCCAACCGCGCCTACCATGAGCTGGACGCGCCGGAGATCCCCGACGTCGACTACGACCGGATGGTGCGCGAGCTGGAAGCGCTGGAGCGCGAGCATCCGGAGCTGGCCCGTGCCGACAGCCCGACCCAGCAGGTCGGTGCGCGCCCCTCCGGCCGCTTCCCGGAAGTGCGCCACGCGGTGCCGATGCTGTCGCTGTCCAATGCCTTCAGCGACGAGGAAGTGGCAGATTTCGTGCGCCGCATCGACGAGCGCCTGGGCCGACGCAGCCTGCGGTTCTCGGCCGAGCCGAAGATGGACGGCCTGGCGATCAGCCTGCGCTACGAGGACGGTCATTTCGTACTCGGCGCGACCCGCGGCGATGGCAGTACCGGCGAGGACGTGACGGCCAACCTGCGCGAGATCGGTGATATTCCCAAGCGGCTGCACGGCAAGGACTGGCCGGATGTGCTGGAGGTGCGTGGTGAGGTCTACATGGCCCGCGCCGACTTCGAGTCCTACAACGAGCGTGCGCGCCTGCAGGGCGGCAAGGTGCTGGCCAACCCGCGCAACGCCGCCGCCGGTTCGCTGCGCCAGCTCGACCCGAAGATCAGTGCGCAGCGCCGGCTGAGTTTCTTCGCCTACGGCACCGGCGAAGTGCAGGGCGGCGAGCTGCCGGACACCCATTCGGGCACACTGGCCCAGCTCGGTGCCTGGGGCTTCCCGGTCAGTGAGCTGTGCAAGGTCGTGGAAGGCACCGACGGCCTGCTCGGCTACTACCGCGATATCGGTGAGCGCCGCGATGGCCTGCCGTTCGATATCGATGGCGTGGTCTACAAGCTGGATGACCGCGCCGGCCAGCAGGCCATGGGCTTCGTTTCGCGTGCGCCGCGCTGGGCCATCGCGCACAAGTTCCCGGCACAGGAACAGAGCACTACGGTAGAGGCGATCGAGATCCAGATCGGCCGCACCGGTGCAGCCACACCGGTCGCGCGGCTGGCGCCGGTGGCGGTGGCAGGCGTGATCGTGTCCAACGCCACGTTGCACAACGCCGACCAGATCGCACGCCTGGATGTGCGCGTGGGTGACAGCGTGATCGTGCGCCGCGCCGGTGATGTGATTCCGGAAGTGGTCAGCGTCATCCTTGATCGCCGCCCGCCGGGCACCACGCCGTGGCAGATGCCGACGCGCTGCCCGGTGTGCGGCTCGGAAATCGTGCGCGAGGAAGGTGCTGCCGCATGGCGCTGCTCGGGCGAACTGTCCTGCCCGGCGCAGCGCAAGGAAGCCATCGCCCATTTCGCCTCGCGTCGCGCGATGGATATCGATGGCCTGGGTGACAAGTACATCGAAACTCTGGTCGACGCCGGCATCGTCAGAAGCGTGGCCGATCTGTACCGGCTCAACCGTGACCAGCTGCTGCATCTGAAGCTGGTGCTGGATGCCGAGGACCCTTCCGCACTGGCGGCTGCGCTGAAGCTGCACCTGCCCGCCGAAGGCAGTGGTGCGGTGCTCAATGCGGTGCTCAAGCTGGATGGCAACGATCCGGGCTGGCGAGCACAGGCGCTGGCACAGCCGGCCAGCTTCGAATGGAACACGAAGAAGATCGCCACCAAGTGGGCCGACAACCTGATCGCGGCGATCGATGCCAGCCGTGCGGCCACGCTGGAGCGCCTGCTGTTCGCGCTTGGCATCGAGCACGTGGGCGAGAGCACGGCCAAGGCGCTGGCGCAGTGGTTCGGTGACCTGGAGCTTATCCGCCACCTGCCGTGGCCGCTGTTCAAGCGTGTGCCGGACATCGGCGGCGAAGTGGCGCGTTCGCTGGGTCATTTCTTCGAGCAGCAGGGCAACCAGCAGGCCATCGATGACCTGCTGCAGGTCGGTCAGGTGCGCATCAGCGATGTGCATGCGCCCAGTGCCAAGCTGCGCGAAGGGCTGGATCTGGCGCAGCTGCTGGTCGAATCGGAGATCCCTGGCATCACCCGCCTGCGCGCCGAAAAACTGGTCGCTGCGCTTTCCGGCGCGCAAGCAGTGCTCGACGCCGAGCATGGCCAGTTCGTCAACGCCGGCCTGCCCGATGACACTGCACGCGGCCTGGCTGCGTGGCTCGATGCCGATGGCCATGGCGCGATGTTGCTGGCGGCCGAGAAGGCGATGCAGCAGATCCTGGCCAAGGCGCCGGCGCTGGCCGAGATCGTGGCCGGCCCGCTGGATGGGCAGACCGTGGTGCTGACCGGCACCCTGGCCCAGCTCACCCGCGATGCCGCCAAGGAACGCCTGGAAGCGCTGGGTGCCAAGGTCTCCGGCAGCGTGTCGAAGAAGACCAGCTTCGTGGTGGCCGGTACCGAGGCCGGCTCCAAGCTGGACAAGGCGCAGTCGCTGGGCGTGCCGGTATGGGACGAAGACCGCCTGCTGGCCTACCTCGCCGAACACGAATGATGACCCCGCCGGGTGCCTGGCGCCCGGCATGAAACACAAAGGAACACCGATGCAGACCGCTCCGCTGGATTTCCGCCTGGCCACCCGTGCCGACGAAGAACTGTTGATCGCGTTGATGCGCGAGTTCTATGCCGAAGACAAGATCGACTTCGACGACGCGCGCGTGCGTCGCGGCGTGGACGCGCTGCTGGCCGATCCGCGCAATGGCGAGGTGCTGCTGTGGCTGGACGAGGCCGCCGAGGTGGTGGGCTACGCAGTGATCGCGATGGGTTTCAGCCTGGAGCAGGGCGGCCACTTCATGCTGCTGGACGAGCTGTACCTGAGCCACCGCGCGCGCGGCCGCGGCCGCGGCAAGCAGGCGCTGGCCATCTGCGAACAGCGCGCTCGCGGGCGTGGCGTCAGCCGCCTGCGGCTGGAAGTGAACCACCACAACGAACTGGCCCGGCGCCTGTACCTGGCCAGTGGCTACATCGATGACACCCGCGATCTGCTGACCCTGCCGCTGGATCATCCGCGCCCGGAGGGCATCCTGTGAGCGAGGCCCTGCTGCGCGCGCTGCAGCAGCGTGCCGCGCTCAACGCGCTGGTGCGCCGCTTCTTCGCCGATCGCGATGTGCTGGAGGTGGAGACGCCGATCCTGTCGGTGGCCGGCAACACCGAGCCGAACATCGACAGCTTCCATACCGATTTCACCGGCCATGTCGATGCCGGTGGCCGCCGCCGCTGGCTGCGTACCTCGCCGGAGTATCCGCTCAAGCGCCTGCTGGCGGCGGGCGTGGGTGACTGTTACGAACTGGGCCGGGTGTTCCGCAACGGCGAGGCGGGCGGCCGCCACAATCCGGAATTCACCATGCTGGAGTGGTACCGGGTCGGTTGGGACCACCATCGTCTGGTGCAGGAAACCGCCGAGCTGGTCGGCCAGGCGCTGGCCCTGGTCGGGCGCAGTGCGACGCTGCGTGTGCTCAGTTACCGCGAGCTGTTCCAGCAGTACGTGGGTGTGGATCCGTTCGATGCCGACGAGGCCGCGCTGCGTGCCGCGCTGGGCGAGGTACATATCGACCCGGTCGGGCTGACCCGCGATGACTGGCTGGATCTGCTGATGACCCATCATATCCAGCCGCATTTCGATGACGCGGTGATGACCGTGGTCCACGATTGGCCTGCCAGCCAGGCCGCACTGGCGCGCATTCGAGCCGGCACGCCGCCGCTGGCCGAGCGTTTCGAGCTTTATCTGGGGGCCGTGGAACTGGCCAACGGCTATCACGAACTGAACGACGCGCACGAACAGCGTGCGCGATTCCAGCGTGACCTGCAGCGACGCCATGAGCGGGGCCAGGTGCAACCGTCCGTGGATGAGGCGCTGCTGTCGGCGTTGCCATCGATGCCTGCCTGCGCTGGCGTGGCGGTGGGTGTCGATCGGTTGTTGATGGCGATGAGCCGCACGCCGCGTATCGCCGATGTGCTGGCCTACGACTTCGCCCACGCGTGAGCGCGGTGCGCACATTCCTGAACATCGAAGACTGAACGGAATTCCGCGTTTCCGCGCTTGCTTCGGTAAGCAGGATGATGCTCTTATCACGGCAGATGCCGGACACTGGCACGCAGTTCATCCATTCCTGCTGGGGAAGGCTTTGGTCAAGTGGTTTGCGGTTGTCGCTGCACCGGTGTACTCCATCGCGCTCTGGGGTGCCTGGCTGCCGTCATCGGCGTCGGCCCAGCAGGCGGGCTATGACGGCGAAGTGGTGACCTGCGAATCGCGCGACATGGGCTGGGTGCATTGCGATATCGACGTCAGCAATGGCATCGACCTTGTGCGCCAGTTGTCCAGCAACAGTTGCATCCGTGGCAGCGAGTGGGGCACCGACCGCAGTGGCGTGTGGGTCACCCTTGGCTGCCGCGCAGAGTTCCGTGCGCGTCGTGCGGAAGGTGCAGCGCCTGCGGCAACGGAAGGCAAGCGCCTGGTCCGCCGTGTGGTGCGCTGCGAATCCAATGGCCGCCCGCAGAGTTGCCCGGTGCGCCTGGACGGGGCGCCGGTGCGCCTGCTGCGCCAGCTGTCGGTGCTGCCGTGCCGCGAAGGGCAGGGCTGGGGCTACAAGCGCAATGAAGTCTGGACCAGCCGTGGTTGCCAGGGCGATTTCGAAGTGGCTGACGAGGACGGCCGTTTTGTCGACGTGCCACGCCGCCTGACCTGCGAGTCGAAGTCGAAGAAGCGCCGCTTCTGTGGGGCGAGCATTTCGGTCGGCGCGGTCGTTACCGAGCAGTTGTCCAGCACCCCGTGCGAGGAAGGCAACACCTGGGGCTGGAACCGCAACGGGATCTGGGTGGACGGCGGCTGCCGCGCCGAATTCTCGGTGAATTGAGCCCGGGCAGGCTCCAACCACGCGGGGCGTGGCCCTACAATGGGCCCATGAACACTGCCTCCGACATCGACTACGCCCGTTATGACCACATCCGCCCGATCCTCTGGACCGGCGATGCCCTGCAACTGCTGGACCAGCGCAAGCTGCCGTTCGTGGTCGAGCACGTGGTCTGCCATGACAGTGACGAAGTTGCCAGCGCCATCCACGCGCTGACCGTGCGTGGCGCGCCGGCGATCGGCATTGCCGCAGCCTGGGGTGTGGTGCTGGCGGCGCGGGACGTGCAGGCCGCTGATGGCGCGCATGCGCTTCAGCAGTTGGAGCCGGCGCTGCAGCGCCTGAACGCATCGCGCCCGACCGCCGTCAATCTGGCCTGGGCGCTGGCGCGCATGCGTCGCTGCCTGAACGTCGCCGGCGGCGACTGGAAGGCCCTGCTGGAAGCCGAAGCGCAGGCCATTGCCGAGGAGGACCTGGCCGCCAACCGCCACATGGGCGCGCTGGGCGCGGGCCTGATCGAGGCCGGCAGCGGCGTGCTGACCCACTGCAACACCGGCTCGCTGGCCACCGCCGGCTTCGGCACGGCACTGGGCGTGATCCGTGCCGGCATGGCCCAGCACCGCATCGCCCGCGTGTTCGCCGGCGAGACCCGTCCGTGGCTGCAGGGCGCACGCCTGACCGTGTGGGAACTGCAGCAGGATGGCATCGACGCCACCCTGATCGCCGATTCGGCAGCCTCGCACCTGATGAAGACCGGCGCCGTGCAGTGGGTGATCGTCGGCGCCGACCGCATCTGTGCCAACGGCGATACCGCCAACAAGATCGGCACCTATCAGCTGGCCATCGCCGCTCGCCACCACGGGGTCAAGTTCATGGTGGTGGCGCCGTCCTCGACCGTGGACATGGAGACCGTGGATGGCAGCCAGATCGAGATCGAGCAGCGCGACCCGGGCGAGCTGTACGGCGTGGGCGGTACCCGCACCGTGGCCGAAGGCATCGCCGCCTGGAACCCGGTGTTCGACGTCACCCCGGGTGAACTGATCGATGCCATCGTGACCGAGCGCGGGGTGATCCTGAACCCGACCATCGAGAACATGCGCACTGCCTTTGGTGGCTGAGGCACAGGGGAGGGGGCAGCGTGACCTCCGCCCCCGGTAGTGCCGGCCGCTGGCCGGCACCCCCCTAAGTTCCTGATTTGTGCCGGTAAAATCCCCGTAAATGGAGGCAGGGGACGGCCTGTTGTGGTAGTATCCACAGGTTGAATCGAGGTTCCGGCACGACCCCCTCCCGCAGAGGGCTGCGCCGGACTGGACCGCTACCAGACAACGGAACCCGAATGGCAGAAAACGCCAAGGAAATCATCCAGGTCAACCTGGAAGACGAGATGCGCAAGAGCTACCTCGATTACGCCATGAGCGTGATCGTGGGCCGCGCGCTCCCGGATGCGCGCGATGGCCTCAAGCCGGTGCATCGCCGCGTGCTGTTCGCGATGAATGAACTCAACGCGCACAGCAACAAGCCCTACTTCAAGTCGGCGCGTATCGTCGGTGACGTCATCGGTAAGTACCACCCGCATGGCGATCAGTCGGTGTACGACACGCTGGTGCGCCTGGCACAGCCGTTCTCGCTGCGTTACATGCTGGTCGATGGCCAGGGTAACTTCGGCTCCATCGATGGCGACTCCGCCGCGGCAATGCGATACACCGAAGCGCGCATGTCGCGCCTGGCGCATGAGCTGATGGCGGACATCGACAAGGAAACCGTCGATTTCCAGCCCAACTACGACGAAAAGGAACTGGAGCCGACGGTCATGCCGACCCGGTTCCCGAACCTGCTGGTCAACGGTTCGGCCGGTATCGCGGTGGGCATGGCGACCAACATCCCGCCGCACAACCTGAGCGAATCGATCAACGCCTGCATCGCGCTGATCGACAACCCGGAAATCGACGTCGACGGCCTGATGGAGTACATCCCGGGCCCGGATTTCCCGACCGCCGGCATCATCAACGGCACCGCCGGCATCGTCGCCGGCTACCGCACCGGCCGTGGCCGCGTGCGCATCCGTGCCAAGGCCGATATCGAAGTGGCCGACAACGGCCGCGAATCGATCATCGTCACTGAAATTCCTTACCAGGTGAACAAGGCGCGTCTGATCGAGAAGATCGCCGAGCTGGTCAAGGAAAAGAAGATCGAAGGCATCAGCGAGCTGCGCGATGAGTCCGACAAGGACGGCATGCGCATCTACATCGAGATCAAGCGCGGTGAATCTGCCGAGGTTGTGCTGAACAACCTGTACCAGCAGACGCAGATGGAATCGGTGTTCGGCATCAACATGGTGGCGCTGGTCGATGGCCGCCCGCAGTTGATGAACCTCAAGCAGATGCTGGAGGCGTTCGTCCGCCACCGTCGCGAAGTGGTCACCCGCCGTACCGTGTTCGAGCTGCGCAAGGCGCGCGCCCGTGCCCACGTGCTGGAAGGCCTGACCGTCGCGCTGGCCAACATCGACGAGATGATCGAACTGATCAAGACCTCGCCGAACCCGAACGAAGCACGCGAGCGCATGCTGGCGCGCGTGTGGGAGCCGGGCCTGGTCGGTGCGATGCTGGGTGCCGCCGGTGCCGAAGCCTCGCGTCCGGAAGACCTGCCCAAGGGCGTGGGCCTGATCGAGGGCGGCTACCAGCTGACCGAGATCCAGGCCACCCAGATCCTGGAAATGCGCCTGCACCGCCTGACCGGGCTGGAGCAGGACCGCCTGACCGACGAGTACAAGCAGCTGCTGGAAGTGATCGCCGGGCTGATCCACATCCTGGAAGATCCCGACCGCCTGCTGCAGGTGATCCGCGAGGAGCTGGTCAACGTCAAGGCCGAGTTCGGCGATGAGCGTCGTACCGAAATCCGCCACAGCGAAGAAGATCTCGACATCCTCGACCTGATCGCGCCGGAAGACGTGGTGGTCACCGTGTCGCATGCCGGTTACGTGAAGCGGCAGCCGGTGAGCGTGTACCGCGCACAGCGCCGTGGCGGCCGCGGCCGCAGTGCGGCAGCGACCAAGGAAGAGGATTTCATCGAACAGCTGTGGCTGGTCAACACGCACGATACGCTGCTGACCTTCACCAGCTCGGGCAAGGTGTTCTGGCTGCCGGTCTACCAGCTGCCCGAAGCCGGTTCCAACGCCCGCGGCCGTCCGATCATCAACTGGATCCCGCTGGAGCCGGGCGAACGCGTGCAGGCCGTGCTGCCGGTGCGTGAGTACGCCGACGGCCAGTTCGTGTTCTTCGCCACGAAGAACGGTACGGTCAAGAAGACCCCGCTGAGCGAGTTCGCCTTCCGTCTGGCGCGCGGCAAGATCGCAATCAATCTGGACGAGGGCGATGCCCTGGTCGGCGTTGGCCTGACCGACGGCGAGCGCGACATCCTGCTGTTCGCCTCCAACGGCAAGACCGTGCGCTTCGGTGAAGACAAGGTCCGCTCGATGGGCCGTACCGCAACCGGCGTGCGTGGCATCAAGATGCCGGCCGGCGAGGAAGTGGTCAGCCTGATCGTGGCCGAAAGTGCCGGTGGCAGCGAGGACGAGAACGAGGACGACAACGGTGTCGAGGAAACCGCAGCCAATGGCGATGCGGTGATCGACGGCGCCGATGACGCCAGCGTGCAGTACATCCTCACCGCCACCGAGAACGGCTACGGCAAGCGCACCCCGCTGCCCGACTACCCGCGCAAGGGCCGTGGCACGCAGGGCGTGATCGGCATCCAGACCACCGAGCGCAACGGCAAGCTGGTCGCCGCGGTGCTGATGGGCTCCAGCGACGAAGTGCTGCTGATCTCCGATGGTGGCACCCTGGTGCGTACGCGTGGCTCGGAAATCAGCCGCGTCGGCCGCAACACCCAGGGCGTGACCCTGATCCGCCTGTCCAAGGACGAGAAGCTGCAGGCGGTGGAGCGCATGGATGCCTCGATCGACGAGGACGAGGACGAGGTGGCCGTCGCCGCCCCGGCCGCGACCGACGGCGCACCGGCGGCTGCCAGCAGTGAGGACGCCGCGCAGGAGTGATCCTGTCGCGAGCCTGAGGTACCCGACGACGCCGGCCCTGTGCCGGCGTCGTCGTATCCGGATGCCGCACATACGCGCGCGCTTCACGCAGGCGGTGGGATAACGGCGCATGCTGCCCCCGGAGATCGACGATGTCCGCCACGCCGCAGTCCGCTCCTGCCCCTGTTCGCGCCTCCCGGCACCCCCTTGTCACCGTGCTGTCGCTGCTGCTGGTCGTGCTCGGCCTGGTCATCGGCGGGCTCGGTGCGTGGCTGCTCAGCCTTGGCGGCTCGGCGTACTACGCCATCGCCGGGCTCGGCCTGCTGGCCAGCGGCATCCTGTTGTTCGGCAACCGCCGCAGCGGTGCATTGCTGTACGCGCTGGTGTTCATCGGCACGCTGCTGTGGACCTGGTGGGAGTCAGGCAGCGACTACTGGCGCTGGGTGCCCCGGCTGGGCCTGGTGACCGCACTCGGCATCGTGCTGGCCTTGCTGGCGCCCACCCTGCACGAGCGGGTCTCCAAACGCCTGTCGCGTAGCGTGGCCGGCGTGCTGATGCTGGTGTTCGTGGCTGCCTTCGGCCTGGCCTTTGCGCCGCATGGTGAAGTGGACGGGCATCAGCCGTTCCCGGAAGGCGCGGTCAGCGCCGGACTGGAACCTACGCGTGATACCACGGGCCTGCAGCCGGCTGACCAGCCCGCCGAGGGCGACTGGCCGGCGTGGGGCCGCAGCAACGCCGCCACCCGCTATTCGCCGCTGCAGCAGATCACCCCGGCCAATGTGGCCACGTTGCAGCCAGCCTGGCAGTTCCGTACCGGCGATATGCCCAAGAATCGCTGGGGCGCGGAAACCACGCCGCTGAAGATCGGCGATCGCCTTTACCTGTGCACCGCGCGCAACCGCCTGATCGCACTCGATGCCGCCAGCGGCAAGGAACTGTGGCGCTTCGACCCCAAGGTGAAGGACGCTTCGATCCCGTACACCGCCGCCTGCCGTGGGGTGAGCTACTACGAGCAGCCCCGCACGCCGGTCCTTGCCGATGCCACGCTGGCCGATGCCGCGGCCGATCTGGCGTTGCCGGAACCGCCGCCCAGCGTCGCCCGCAGTGCTGCGCCGGGCACCCGTCCGGCCTGCTGGGCGCGCATCATCGAAGGCACGCTGGACGGCCGCATCATCGCGGTGGACGCGGACAGCGGCCGTCCCTGCGCCAACTTTGGCAACAACGGCCAGGTCGACATCACCCTGGGCATGGGGGAGGTGCCACCGGGTTACGTGTCGATCACCTCGCCACCGGCCATCGTGCGTGGCGTGATCGTGACCGGTCACCAGGTGCTGGACGGGCAGCGCCGTGACGCGCCGTCGGGTGTGATCCAGGCCTACGATGCCATCACCGGCAAGCTGCGCTGGGCGTGGGACATGGACCAGCCCGAGCGCAGCGGTCTGCCACCGCGCGAGCAGACCTATACGCGCGGCACGCCCAACATGTGGACCACCGCCACCGGTGATGAGGCGCTGGGCCTGGTCTACCTGCCGCTGGGCAACTCCGCAGGCGACTACTGGAGCGGCTCGCGCACGGAAAACCAGAATCGCTACTCGACCTCACTGGTGGCGATCGATGTGGCCACCGGCAAGCCGGTCTGGCATTTCCAGGCGGTGCGCAAGGACGTGTGGGATTACGACCTGGGTTCGCAGGCCAGCCTGATCGATTACCCGACCGCTGCCGGCAAAGTGCCGGCGATCCTGTTGCCGACCAAGCAGGGCGACATCTACATCCTCGACCGCCGCAACGGCCAGCTTCTGACCGCGGCCGAAGAGCGCAAGGTGCCGGTGGGCGGCGTCGAACCCGAGCAGCGTTCACCCACGCAGTTGTTCTCGCTGTACCACACGCTGCGTCGCGAGCATGAGCTGACCGAACGTGACATGTGGGGCATCACCCCGATCGACCAGCTGGTCTGCCGCATCCAGTTCCGCAAGGCCTACTACGAAGGGTTCTACACGCCGCCGAGCAGTGACCGCCATTCCATCGAGTACCCCGGCTACAACGGCGGCTCGGACTGGGGCAGCGTGTCCATCGATACGCGCCGCGGCGTGATCGTGGCCAACTACAACGACATGCCGAACTACAACCGGCTGGTGCCACGCGCGGAGGCCGACCGGCTGGGCTGGCTGCCGCGCGAAAAGATCCGGTTCGACAAGGGCGGAGCAGAAGGCGCGGGTGACCCGCAGGTGGGCACGCCCTACGCCATCCAGGTCAATGCCGGTTGGCGCCTGCCGTTCACCGGTCTGCTGTGCAAGCAGCCGCCCTATGGCGGCATCCGTGCCATCGACCTGCGCACCGGCAAGCTGCTGTGGGACCGTCCATTCGGCAGTGCGCGCGGCAACGGACCCTTCGGCATCCGCTCCGGCCTGCCGATCGAGATCGGCACACCGAACAATGGCGGCTCGGTGGTGACCGCCAGCGGCCTGATCTTCATCGCCGCCGCCACCGATGATCTGCTGCGTGCCATCGATCTGAAGACCGGCAAGGAGTTGTGGCATGCCAAGCTGCCCGCGGGAGGTCAGGCCAACCCGATGGTGTACGAGCAGGGCGGGCGCCAGTACGTGGTGATCATGGCCGGCGGCCACCATTTCATGGAAACCCCGAACGGCGATTACGTGATGGCGTTTGCGTTGCCGAGGTAACCGCAACGGGGGCGGTGGGCCGCCCCCGTTGCATGACGCTGGATCACACCGTCACTACCACCTTGCCGATCTGCTCGTTCGATTCCAGGTAACGGTGTGCGTCCTGGATCTGCGCGAACGGGAACACCCTGGCGATCTTCGGTGCCAGGGTGCCCTT
Organism: Stenotrophomonas sp. 71799_Sma; assembly: GCF_056482505.1. Lineage (NCBI taxonomy): Bacteria > Pseudomonadati > Pseudomonadota > Gammaproteobacteria > Lysobacterales > Lysobacteraceae > Stenotrophomonas > Stenotrophomonas sp. 71799_Sma. The sequence continues at coordinate 3,099,105 of NZ_CM151202.1, read as the reverse complement.
GTCCAGGCCATCCACGATGAATGCCTTCGCGCGGGCCAGCGCGGCATCGTCGGAAACGATCTCCGAGTACAGATAGCCTTTCAACGTCAGCGACTTGCCCAGCACGTTGAACAACGGGAACGGCGTGGGTTCGCTGCTCAGCGCGCCGTATTCCAGCAGGATGCCGCCACGCGCCATCGCTTCGGTCAGCGGCACGAACTGCGGGCCACCGATCGGATCGAACACCACGCGGGCACCTGCGTCGCCGGTGATGCGCGCCACTTCGGCCACCAGATCCTGCTCCTGGGTGGCGATGACGTGGGCGGCGCCTGCATCGAGCAGGGCCTGGCGCTTGCCCGGGCCTCGCGTTACCGCGATCGGCGTGGCGCCCACCGCGTTGGCGATCTGGATCGCGGCCAGTCCGACGCTGCTGCTGGCAGCGGTAATGATGACGAAATCGCCGGCGGCCAGGCGTGCCTGTTCCAACAGCGCGCCCCAGGCGGTCACGTACTGCATCCACACCGCGGCGGCCGTTTCAAAGTCCAGTGCCTGCGGATGCTTGACCACCAGTCGTGCCGGCACGTTGGCCAGTTCGCCGTAGGTGCCCCAGCGCGCGATATCCAGCGGCGGCACCACGCTGACCGCATCGCCCGCGGTGAATCCGCTCACTGCACTGCCGACGGCTTCAACCACGCCGGCCGCTTCGTAGCCCAGGCGGCTGGGGAACTGCGCTTCCTGCAGGTAGGCGCCGTTACGGAACATCACCTCGGCGCGGTTCAGGCCGATCGCCTTCACCCTGATCTGGACTTCGTCAGGGGCGGGGGCGGGAACGTCGATATCGTCGATGCGCAGTACATCGGCAGTGCCATATTCGTGGATGCGGACAACCTGGCTCATGGGGGGGCTCCGAGGAAGGGCCGGCGAGGGCGCCGGCGAAAGGGTGAGCGCTACTGTGCGCGTAGTCTGCATCCAGAATAAGGGGTAATCTGGCGTTTCATTGAAAAACAATTGTTTGCAATGGACCTGATCGTTCCCCTGCGGACCTTCGCCAAGGTGGCCGAGGTCGGCTCCTTCGCCGCCGCTGCCGAGGCACTGGACCTGTCGCCGCAGCTGGTCGGCAAGCACATCCAGGCGCTGGAGCAGCATCTGGGGGTGCGCCTGCTCAACCGCACCACGCGCAAGCAGAGCCTGACCGACTTCGGCCAGGCCTACCTGGCGCGGGCGCGGGTGATCCTGGAGGAAGTGGAGTGGGCCGAGCAGCTGGCCGAAGTGGCGCGCGGGCGACCGATGGGGCGCCTGCGCATCAGTGCGCCGGTCACCTTCGGCGTGCACGCGCTGGGTCCCGCGGTGGTGGCCTACTTGCAGCAGTACCCGGACGTGCAGGTCGATCTGAACCTGTCCAACAGTCTGGTGGACATCGTTGAAGACGGCTACGAACTGGTGTTCCGCACTGGCGATCTGGCCGACAGTGGGCTGGTGGCGCGGCGGTTGGGGCCGTATCCGCTGGTCCTGTGTGCCTCGCCGGACTATCTGGCTTCGCGCCCGGCCATTGCCCATCCCAATGACCTGAGCCGCCACGAGTGCCTGGGCTTCGCGCATTCGATCATCCGCACCCGCTGGAGCTTTCGCGATACCGATGGCGGCGTGCTGACCGTGCCAGTGTCCAGCCGCTTCATGGTCAACCAGGCCGAGCCGCTGCTGACCGCCGCCATCGGAGGGCTGGGGCTGATCCTGCAACCGCACGAAATGCTGGCCGGAGCATTGGCGCGTGGTGAGCTGGTGGAAGTGCTGCCGGACTACGCACCGGTGTCGACCTGGATCAACCTGGTGTATCCGCGCGATCGCCAGCTGACGCCCAAGCTGCGCAGCTTCCTGGACTTCTGCGTGGCGAGATTCAGCGAACAGACGATGGCAAGGCGATAGCGGGGCCATCGAGTAGCAGGGGTTCCATCAACTGCGAAGGATCTCGCACTCACGTTGCATCCGGGGCTGTGCGCATTCCACCACGCACGCGGAGTGGATGGCAGCGCATCGATGCATTCAGCGTCACCGTTGAGGTGTTGCAGCAGAGTCCCTGGTGTCGATGCGGCGGCCGCATCCTTGGTCTAGGATGCGTCCAGGAATCCCCGCAAAGGAACTGCCATGAGGGTTGTTGGACGCCTGTTTCTCTGCAATGCACTGGCCTGTTCGGTTCTACTGGTTACCCCGGTTTTTCCAGCAATCGGCGCTACATCTTCCGAGAGTGCACATCCACGTGCGCAGGACGCCATCGATGACTGGCTGGCGGCCTTCAACGCTGGCAGCCTCGAGCAACTGCAGGCGTTCGCCGATACCTACGCGAAGAAGGAAGGCAGCAGCCCCAAGGACTATCTCGAGTTCCGCGAGAGCACCGGCCCGCTGCGTGTGCTGGAAACACGCCAGAGCGCGCCCGGTCACGCGAAGGTGCTGGTGATGGGCCAGCTGAACGAGCGCGCGATGTGGGTGACGGCCAGCATGGACCCGGACAATCCGGCGCACCTGAAGCAGTTCCAGATCGAAGGCACTGAAACGCCGGACAAGTTCAAGCCGGAGAGGGTTGCTTTGCCTGCCCTGATGGCCGATGCCACAGCAAGGCTGGAGGCGCTGCGGGCCCAGGACGCGCTGTCGGGTGCGTTGCAGGTGGCACGGAACGGCAAGGTGCTGCTGGACTGGCGCGGTGGCGAGGCCGATCGCACCGCTGGCATTCCAGTGGGCGTGGATACGCAGTTCCGCCTTGCGTCCTCCAACAAGATGTTCACTGCCGTGGCCATCCTGCAGCTGGTGCAGGATGGCAGGCTCAGTCTCGACGACACGATCGGCAAGCACCTGCCGGACTATCCGAACAAGGCCGTCGCCAACAGCGTGACCGTGCGCGAGCTGCTGTCACACACCAGTGGCCTGGGGGATTTCTTCGGCGACGATTTCGAGCAGTATTCCGCGTCGCTGAAGACGCTGGATGACTATGTGCAGCGCTTTGCCAAGGATGCACCGCAGTTCACGCCAGGCAGCCAGGACAGCTACTCGAACTATGGCTTCATCGTGCTTGGGCGGATCATCGAGGCCGTCTCCGGTCAGTCGTACTACGCCTATGTGGAGCAACACATCCTGCGCCCGGCAGGCATGACCGGCACCGGCTTCGAACCGGAAACAGTGACGGTGCCACAGCGTGCGGTCGCCTATACGAAGCAGGAAGGGCAATGGGTCCGTGAAACGAAGTCGCTGCCCTGGCGCGGCATGTCAGCCGGTGGTGGCTACAGCACGGTGAGCGACATGGTGAAGTTCGCCGAGGCGCTGCGCAGCGGAAAGCTGGTCTCACCTGTATTGCTGCAGCAGGCCACCACGGCGCAGAACCACAAGGGCTGGTACGGGTTCGGCTTCGTGGTGCAGGGCGAGGGCAGGGAGCATCAGTACGGCCACGAAGGCGGTGCGCCCGGATCGAACAGTGCCATCGTGGTGCTACCCGCGCAGGGCTATGTGATCGTTGGGCTGGCCAATGTCGATCCGGATGCGATCGGCAATGTGGTCAACTACATCGCGCGAAGAGTGCCGCTGTAGTCCCGAGCGACTATGCCACAGCGATGTTGACGCTGGGGCAGGTGGCGGACCAGAATCGGGCCATGAGCCGACTCCTTCCCGTGGTGTGTCTGGTCGCCAGCATGGTGCTGCTGCTGCGTGGGGTGCACGTGATACTCAAGGGTGTTCCGGCCATGGCCGGCGAAGGTGCCAGTGCTGCGTATGCACAAGGCTACCTGCATGGACAAGCGGCAGCCGGGTGGGTGTTGATTGCCGCTGCAGCAGCCTGTGCGCTCATTGCCTGGCACAGGGCGCGCGCCAGGAAGTGAGAGACGGGCGCGTCAGCGCGGCACCCGCACCATCTTCGTCATCAGATGTTCCACTACACCCGCCGGGTCGGCCGTGCGGCCCACATGCGTGCTCGACATCTGCACCACCGAGCTGCGCTTGGCGGTGAGGAAATGGAAGCGCGCACGCGCTGGCAGCTGTGCGATCGGCCCGGCGCTGGCATCGCCGCGGCAGATGGCCACTATCGCATCCAGCCACGGCTGCAGCGCCTCCTGGTCCAGCGCTGGGGCGAACACGTGCAGGCGTGCCGGATCGATCTCGATGGCCGCCTCCAGATGACGCGCGCCGGGACAGGAGACGATCACCCCGACGTTGATGAATTCCTCGCGCTCCACCCGCGGTACCACGCGGATGACGGCGTAGTCATACGTGTGCAGCGTGGGCACGGATGGCCTCCTGCACGAACACCGCACGCACTTTCAGGCGGTGCTTGAGATAACTGATGTAGCCCTGGCGGTACGCCTGCGGGCTGTCGAACGCGGGCTCATTCACCAGCCAGCTGTCCGGCACCAGGCCAACGATGCGCTCGATCTCGGCATCGGTCAGGCGCGCGGCCAGCTCGGCGTCCACCTCGGCGATGCAGTTGGCGAACGACAGCAGTACGTGGTCGCGGATCAGCACGAACGGCTTTTCGCAGGCATCGCCAGCATTGGCCCAGTCGTGATGGAAGTACATGGCCGCACCGTGGTCGATCAGGTACAGCTTTCGATGCCACACCATCAGGTTGGGATTGCGCGTGGTGCGATCGACATTGCTGGTGAACGCATCGAACCAGACGATGCGCGAGGCCAGGCCGGCATCCACCGGCATCGCCGCCGGGTCGTAGTTGATCGCACCGGGCAGGTAGTCCAGGCCCAGGTTCAAACCTTCGCTGGCGCGGATCAGTTCCTGGATCTCCGGGTCCGGCTCGGTGCGGGCGAACTCGCGGTCCAGCTCCACGAACAGGATTTCCGGAATCGGCAAGCCCAGCGTGCGCGCCATTTCACCAGCGATCAGCTCGGCGATCAGTGCCTTCGGGCCCTGGCCGGCGCCTCGGAACTTCAGCACGGCCATGCCGTCGTCGTCGGTCTCGACCACGGCCGGCAGGGAGCCACCTTCCCGCAAGGGGGTGATGTAGCGGAGGGCATGTACGGTGCGCATGCGCGCATTCTAGCGTGGGTGCCGCCAAGGGAGCGCCGGGTGCGTCCCGGCGGCTCCATGCCGTTCCCCGTCAGTGCGTCAGCGCGCCGCGCTGCTGCTCCTGCACGCGGACCTGTTCCTGCGTGGCCTGATCGGCCTGCCGCTGGTTGACCACGGCAAGCGTATCCAGGCTGTCCTGCACCGGGCGCTGGGCGGCCTCGGCAGTGGGTGATGAGGCGCGCAGCGAGGCCGGATCATCCAGCGGCCCCTTCACCACAAAGATGTTCTGCGCCGCGCCCGCACCCTCGGTCTGGCGGCTGAGCACCACATGGTCGACCCGGTCCAGCCCGTTTTCGCGGGCCAGCACCAGCAGGCTGGCACTCAGGCGCTCGCTGGACGCATCGAAACTGCGTCCGTTGGCAGCATCCAGCTCAGCTACCTTGCCGCGGATCTGCTCGTGCAGCGAACGGTCACGGCCTTCCGCAAGCAGCGTCGGTAAGCCATCGCCCTCCACCGCATGCTGTGTGGTGATCGGCACATGCGTATGCGTGCCCTCAGTGTGGTCGAAGTAACGCAGCGTCGACGGCGAGGTACTGGTATCGAAGTAGGGCTGGCGCGGGGGCGAGCCCTCGCCGAGGTTGAGCCCGTTCTGCTCCAGCAGGCGTTCGTCCAGGCCCAGCTTCTTCATGTTCACTTCCATCCGGCTGACGCCATCGGGCGCTGGATTCGCGGCCTCGTATTCGCTGGCCAGTCCGATCGCCAAGGCGCCGTAGAAATTCTGGTAGTCCGAATTCCCATGATGGCCCAGGCCGGTGCTGACGCCCTGATCGTAATAGTGCCTGGCCATTCCCTCGATGTTGGCTGCGGTGGGGGAGATGGTCAGGTCCGCATTGAGGGTCAGCTCCGGGTGCGGGGCATAGGTGATCGGCGGGCCGGGTCGTGACTGGATGACATCTGTCGAGCGGGTGCTGGCTTCATACAGGTCGCGCAGGGTGGCGTCCGGGTTGCTGGCACGTACCTGGCTGACCAGCGCATTCCAGCCTGCGATGTTCGAAGAAGCCTCATCGCGGCGGTTGGCCGCGAGCAGGGTGCCGATGGCCTCGGTGTAATCATGGCTCGTTGTACGGCCCGCGACCTGCTCCACGTCGGCTTCGAACTGCACGTAGGCGCGCTCGACATCAGCATCGTTGAAGCCGTGCTGGATCTCGTGACCGAGCACAAAGGCAACCTCGGCCGCGTCGAACCTGTCCGGCGCAGCCGGGGTCGACAAGCTGCTGGCGGGCAGGTTGATGGATTTCGTGCCGGTCTCGTAGGTGCCGCCCGCGTTGCTTGTGGCGGGCAACAGTTCGAAGCGTTCCAGATAGCCTGCCGCGATGGCGGCGTCCACCTGCTTTGCCAGCAGGGGCGAGCCCGCGATGACGTTGCGCAGGTTGTCGACCTGGTCGCTGGTGACGTCGGTCTTGCCAGCGAACTCGCCCAGCAGGCGTTCCGTTTCTGCGGAAAGGATCGTCATTGATGGCTCCCCTTACTGCACGGTGACAAGACGCACGCAGGCATGCGTGGCGTCGCCGAGGGCGTGAGGGTTCTCGGGCATGGTGTCGACCTTGATGCTCAGCTGCGGTCGATCGAAGCGGTCGTAGATCACCCGGCCGTGTTCGCCGCGCACCGTCTCGCGCTTGAAGCCGGCGGCATCCAGTGCGGAAGCGAAGTGGTTGAAGTCGACCTGGCAGATCGCCGCAGCCGAGGCCTTGCGATCGCTGCTGGTGTCCATGAAGTTCAGGTCCAGCCGCGCGTCGGCAGTGCCGGCCCGCTGCACTTCCAGTCCATAGCCCCATTCCGGTGTCAGCGTGCCGCCATAGCCGAAGTGGCCGGGGCCGAAGACCTGCGCCGGCGCCTGCATTGCCGCGGACAGGCGCTCGGCGGTGAGCTCGCGGGTGGAGGTCGTGACCTTGATCAGGTCCAGCAGGCGCAGCAGCAACTGCTCGGCATTGAGCGGGGAGGGCGAAGTGGTCTCGGATACGGCGGGGGCCATGGTGTCGGTTCCTTGAGAAGTCGGCGTGCGGTCGGCGGCATGTGCGCAGGCGCAGAGCGCGGCCGCTGAAAGTGCGAGCGTCCACGGTCGTATGAATGCGTACCGGGGCATGTGCGTTCCTTGCAGATTGAAGGCTGACCCTAGGGCCAGCCGGATGAAGCAGAGGTTAAGCGTAATCGAGGCACCCGAATGCGTTACAAAAGGTGAACGGGTGCGTATTCTTCACTTGACCATTCCGCGCGCGATGTCAGCATCGGGTCCATGGAGCATCAACTTCGCGTGTGACCTTCAACAGGAGGCCGTCATGCAACAACTGCGCAGCTGTCACGCTTTACCCTGCATGCAATGCAACGCGTGGTGTTGACCCTGGTCTGATACGGCCACTTTGCCGGCACGGATGGCCGCCACCCACAGCATCTGCCACTGTTCACCCGATGCGGTCCCGGCATGCTCTTGCCGGCCCTGCAATACAGGCATACGCCCGCCAGATTGTCCCCTGCGTTGCCCGATGGCCTTCGCAGCGCAGAGGCTGGCTTGTCCATGATGATCCTGCAGGCTTTGGAGGTGCACCGATGAGCGACCAATACGAACGAATGCTGCCGGCCCTGGACGATGCCAAGGTCGAGGAAATGATCGGAAAACTGGTGCTGGTCGGGGTGACCCGCTACGGCGGCGACGGCCAGGTGCAGGGACTGGAGCAGTACGCGGGAACGGTGCTGCGCATCAGTGCCGATGAAGGCGTGGTGCTGGCCGACGAGAACGATGGCCACGAACGTTACCTGCCGCCGATGCTCGACCAGTACCTGCCGGCCCAGCCGGGAGAGTACCGGATGAGCAACAGCGGCATGATCGTGGTCGACCCGGACTATCTCACCGCCTGGGACCTGCACGCCCAGCAGTAGTGCCAGGCCAAGTCTGGCAGGTGCCGGCAGCTCCCCGGCACCTGCCGGAGCTGCACTTTGCCCCATCCGGCCACTAGCCCTTCCGGCCCATTCACGACAACCCCTGCGGTGCTAGATTCGGGTCCATGCCCGATTCCGGGTACCCATTCACACCCCAGGGGATAAGGATGCTGATCCGTCGAACCTCTCTGGCAGCGGCCGTTGCCGTTGCCACCGTCGGCCTGCTGGCCGCTGGCCCGGCGCTTGCCGATTACGCGAAGCCGCCGGAACACCTGCTCAAGGTGCTGAAGGCACCGCCGCCGCCGGCGCCGAACGTGGCCCCGGGCGGCCAGCGCCTGCTGCTGACCACCGCGCAGACCTATCCGTCGATCAGCCGCGTCGCCCAGCCGTACCTGAAGCTGGCCGGCGTGCGCCTGGAGCCGAAGAACCGCAGTCGGCATGACACCCCCGGCGGCTACGGTATTCCGGCCTGCGTGGCCGACTTCACTCTGGTCGATATCGGCAGCGGCAAGGAGACCAAGGTCAACCTGCCGCAGGGCTGCGCCACTGGCGCGCTGTGGTCGGCCGATGGCAGCCACTTCGCCTTCCAGAATGCGGTCGATACCAGCGTGCAGCTGTGGGTCGGCGATGCGGCCACCGGCCAGGTGAAGCAGGTGCCGAACGTGCAGCTGAACCCGATCTTCGGCTACACCGTGCAATGGCTGGGCGGCAGCCAGAATCTGCTGGTGAAGCTGGTACCGGCCAATCAGGGTCCGGCGCCGTCCAACGGTGGCGTGCCGACCGGTCCGGATGCGCAGGAGTCGCTGGGCAGCAGTGGCGAGAGCAGCACCTACGAAGCCCGCGACACGCTGACCAGCGTGCATGACGAGAAACTGTTCGCCTATTACGGCGCGTCGCAGCTGGCCGTGGTCGATACCGCCGCCAACAGCGTGCGCCCGGTCGGGCAGCCTGCACTGTTCAACGAGGTCAGCGCCGCGCCCGATGGCGTGCACGTGCTGACCGAATCGATCAAGGCGCCGTACTCACATGCGGTGACCTACCAGCGCTTCGCCAATGACGTGGCCGTACTGGACGTGAGCAATGGCCGCAGCACGCCGATCGCCAGCCTGCCGCTGGCGGATCGCGTGCCGGTGCACGGCGTACCGGAAGGCCCGCGCGGTTTCGACTGGCGTGCCACCGATCCGGCCACCCTGGTCTATGCCGAAGCGCTGGACAAGGGCGACTGGAAGGTCAACGTGCCGCACCGTGACCGCGTGCTGATGCTGAAGGCGCCGTTCAACGGCAAGCCGACCGAGATCACCCGTACCGCGCAGCGATTCGAGGGCTTCGCGTGGACCGCCGATCCGGCCGTAGCCTTCCAGTACGAGAACGACGAGAACCGTCACTGGATGCAGACCCGCATCGTCGACGTGGACCAGCCGAAGAAGGAAGGTCGCCTGCTGTGGGACATGTCCAGCGATGAGCTCTACGGCAATCCCGGCAACCTCGTGTTCACCCGCCTGCCGAATGGCGCGCAGGTCGTGCGCCGTGAGGGCAACCACGTGTTCCTCAGCGGCCGTGGCGCTTCGCCGCAGGGCGATCGTCCGTTCCTGGACCGCCTGGACCTGGGCACGCTGAAGAGCGAGCGCCTGTTCCGCAGCAGTGCCGACGCCTACGAACAGTTCCTCGGCTTCAGCAACACGCCGGGGCGCTACCTGACCTGGCACCAGTCGGTGATCGATCCGCCGAACGCCTTCATCCGCCAGCAGGGTGAGGCAGTGGCCGATGCGAAGACCGGCGAGGCGCAGTTCGCCTCTACCACGACCGCGCTGACCAAACTGGTCGACCCGACCCCGGAAGTGCGCCAGATCAAGAAGCAGCTGGTGACCTACAAGCGTGCCGACGGCGTGGACCTGTCGTTCACCCTGTATACGCCGCCGGGCTACAAGGAAGGCCAGCGCGTGCCGGCGATCCTGTACGCGTACCCGGCCGACTTCGCCAATGCCGCGCAGGCCGGTCAGGTGTCTGGTTCGCAGCAGACCTTCACCCGCCTGCAGCCGTACCGCCTGATGCTGCTGGCCGGCTACGCGATCATCGACAATGCCTCGTTCCCGATCGTGGGTGACCCGAAGAACGCTTACGACACCTACCTGGAGCAGTTGGAAGCCGACGCCAAGGCGGCGGTGGACAAGGCCGTGGACATGGGCGTGGTCGACCGCAACCGCATCGGCGTGACCGGTCACAGCCACGGCGGCCTGATGACCGCCAACCTGATCGCGCACACCAACCTGTTCAAGGCCGGTGTGGCGACCAGCGGTTCGTACAACAAGACCTTTACCCCGTTCGGCTTCCAGAACGAGCGTCGCTCGGTATGGCAGGCGCAGGACGTGTACCTGAAGGCCTCGCCGTTCTTCTATGCCGACAAGATCAAGCTGCCGCTGCTGCTGGTCCACGGTGAGGATGACGCCAACCCGGGTACCGAACCGTTCCAGTCGCGCAAGCTGTACCAGGCCATTCGTGGCAACGGCGGTACCACCCGCCTGGTGATGCTGCCGAACGAACCGCACTGGTACACCGCGCTGGAGTCCAACGAGCAGCTGGTGTCGGAGATGCTGAACTGGTTCGACACCTACGTGAAGAACGCCAAGTAGCGTCGAGCGTGCTCGACTGCTTTGCAGAAGGCCGCCTTCGGGCGGCCTTCCTGCATCCTGTAGAGCCGCGCCATGCTCGGCTGCTGTTCGACAGAGATAGGAAAGTCTCATGAAGGCATGGATGTTGGTACTGGCCACGTTGTTGGTTTCTCCCGTGGCAATGGCGGTGCAGCCCCGGATGAGCGTGCACGTGACGTACGACTGGTCTGGTTGGGGTTCTGTATCTGAGCGCTGGGTCATCCGGCGCGATGCCTATGGCTTGACCACCCGTGTACAGGTGGTTGATGCGCCCGACGTCCAGCCGCGTTTGCCGGAGCTTCTGCCGTTCGGCGCGCTGTCAGCGTTCGAGGCCGCGCTGCGGGCAGCACCGTTGACCAGGGACGCCACGGTGGATCTGATCACTTCGCAGCTGGACCGGCCCGCGATACTCAAGCTGGATCCGGAGCTGCGCAGCATGCCGCCGGCCAGATGTTCGTTTGCCCAGCAGCAGGCCTGGGCACGGCAAGCTCTGGCCGGGCAGGGTTTGCAGGAGCGCGTTGCAGAACACTTCAACAGTCTCCGGACCGATGACTATCCCATCATGACCGTGGTCGTATCCCGGCTGGGCCACCCGGATACCGTCTTGGTGTCCACCTCCCAGCACACGATGATGCTGCCTTGGAAGCGCCTGTCGTCGGCGGACTTCGATCAGCAGGTTCTGGAAGGTGCTCAGGAAGAGTGGCGTCCGGCGTTGAGCGATGCATTGATGGGGCTGCTACCTGGGGGAGAACCCACACGCGAACGCTTCAAGATCGCTTGGTTTCAGAACAGATTACGCGGCGACCTTGCCTTGGAGGCGCTGCGTTGTGGAACCCTGCGCTAGGAAACGGCAGATTGATCATCCATGGATGCTCTGCAATCAACTGTGGAGACTCGGTAACGACGTGTTACCGGCACATTCGCATGCCACGCAAATGGTCTAGGCTGAACCTGATCGCTCGTTCCAGGTCGGTGCAATGAAAGCCATTCTCCTTGCTGCAACGTTGTCGTTGGCCCAGGTTTCAACGGCATATGCTCAGTCGTTTCCCGCTGAGCTGACGCAATTGGGCATCATCGCCGGCATGCCTTACGCCAAGGCCAAGCGCCTGCTGGATGCCGCAGGCTGGCAGGCGAAACCTGCGCAGGGCGCGCCGGAGTCGCTGGAGGGCTTTCCGGAAGTCGGATGCCATAAGGACGGAAAGCAGTGTGCGACGACCTTCGAAAAGGACGGTCAACAGATCGCGGTGCGGCTGGGTACTACCCTGGCAGGGCAGCCGTTCGTGCAGAGCGCTGACTGAGCACCCGCCCTCACGCCAGCGGTAGGCGGTCCTGCGCGTGGGATAACCCGTCATGCAGGTCGCGCACGTGCTCGGCCTTGGCATGCACCCGGGTGGTATCGCCGAAACTGCGTAGATAAGCGCAGGCTGCGAAGCCGGCGCTCTTCTTTTCGTACTCGGCAATCCAGGCCAATCGATCCGGATTGTTGGCCTGTTCGGATGACCACGCGGCCACTGGTGGGCGGATGCGGTACTTCAGGCCGACGCGCCACGGCTTCGGTGTCAGTCGCGCACGGAAGCAATGCTGCAGCCGGCACATGCGCGCGTACAGGGTATCGGTGCCCAGTGCCTTGAAGAATGCCTGCAGCTGCTCGTCCTCCGGGGAGAACGTGGCATGCATCGCCAGTACGCGCAGTCCCGCAGGCGTCCGGTAGGCGCGCAGATGCCAGTGGGGGTGTTGTTCGCTGAAGGCTTCCACGCGTCGCAGCGCCAACCCCTCGGCGCCCCCGGCGGCGGCCAGCCGCTGCCTGCGGCGCATCAGCAATGCGGCATTGACCAGAACCACCGCCGCCACGCCCAGCACCAGTCCCACCAGCCAATGCCACAGCAGCGTGCCGGTGACGGCGCCGGCAAGCAGCACGACCGCCGCAACGATGGCTGGCATCACGCAGCCGGCTGGCGGCTGCGCATGGTCGATGTCGGCGAACAGTACGTCCGGGCTGTTGAGGCACAGTGCGCCATAGCTGTTGCGGGTGATGACGACGTCGCCGTCGCGCTGCACGATCTGCTCGCGGATCGGCACGCCTTCCACGCCGTAGTTGCTGCGCACTTCGCGACGCGGCAGCACCTGTCCGGCGAGGATGGCATTGAGGGCTTCATTGGCGCGGCGGTCGGCGTGCACCTGCGCCTCGGCAGGGCCTTCGTCGGACCAGCCGAAGCGGCGCACCACCACCGGCCGGCCACGGAAACGGGCCTGCAGGCGGGCTTCGGCCCAGTAGGCGGGAACGATCATCATCGCGGGGTGCTCTATCTTCCGTGGCAGGTGCCAACGCGAGTCTGGCACAGCGCCGGGGTGCCCGCATCTGCTTGCTGCGGCGGCCGGGCCGGAGTGATAGATTGCGCGCTTCGCATGCACTCCACCAAGGACGGAGCGATGTCCATGATCCTGCGCGGCCTGTTGGCCCTGGCCTGTGCCGGGGTGGTTGGCATGGCCACGGCGGCGGCACCGGTCGGGCCGCAGATTGTCACTGACGATGTCAGCCGTTTCTACGCGCTGTACGACAACGCAGGTGGCAAACCCAGCGTTGCGCAGTTGCGTGGCTACATGGCCGAGGGTTCGGCGGGCCTGGCCGAGCTGGCCAAGGCGCGCCGGGTCACCCCCGAGCGCATTGCCGAGTCCATCGCCAGCCAGCCGGAGCTGTATGTGCAGGGGCGAAGCTGCCTGGCCGAACTGCCGGCGGTGAAACAACGTCTGACGCAGGTGTTTTCCAACCTGCAGGCCATCTATCCGCAGGCTGCGTTTCCGCCGGTGACCATCGCCGTCGGCCGTGGTCGTCCGGTAGGGTTGACCTCGAAAAGCGGCGTGATCATCGGCCTGGAAGCGCTGTGCGCAGCCGATTTCATGAATCCCAATGTGCAGGACCGCTTCGTGCATGTGATCGCGCACGAGTACGTGCACATCCAGCAGACCGGCCTGACCGACTTCGAGCCGGGCGACCCGCATGCGACCGTGCTGCGTGTTTCGTTGGGCGAGGGCATTGCTGAGTTCATCGCCGAACTGATTTCCGGCAACGTCGGCAACGGGCGCCATGCGGCCTGGACCCGTGGTCGGGAAGTGCATATCGAAAGCGCATTCGCGCTGGATCTGGACAGCACCGATCTGTCGCCGTGGCTGTACAACTACAAGCCCGGTTCGCAGGAGCCCTATGACCTCGGGTACTGGGTGGGATACCGCATCGCCAAGGCCTATTACCTGCAGGCCAAGAACAAGCGTGACGCGGTGCGTGCGCTGATCCAGCAGGACAACCCGAAGGCGATCCTGGCCGCCAGCGGCTGGACGCCGGGTATGTGGATGCCGGCGAAAGTCACGGGTGTGGCGGCGCGTACGGCTGCACGCTGAGCACAGGGTGGGGCGTTAGACTGCTGAAGATGATTTCTGGAGTACCCGCATGCGTGGACCTGTTGAGCTTGCCACTGCCACTGTCGTGACGTTGGGCCTCGCGTTGGCTTCTCCGCTGGACGCCGCTGAGGCCGTCGCCGTCAACCCGCTACTGCAGACGCCCATCGACCGGCTACGCCCCGACGAAGTGCGCTTCATGCAGCAGCGCCTGGCCGATTGGCCGGAGCTGCAACGCTATCGTGATGCCAATGCGCGCCTACCTGATGCGGTGCCCGGCCAGCCGCGCGTGGTGTTCTTCGGTGACTCCATCACCAAGGGCTGGGGCAGGGAAGGCAGTGCCGGTTTCTTCCCCGGCAAGGGCTGGCTCAACCGCGGCATCAGCGGCCAGACCACGGCGCAGATGCTGGTGCGTTTCCCGCAGGACGTACTGGCACTGAAGCCACAGGTGGTGGTGATCCTGGCCGGCACCAACGACATTGCAGGCAACACTGGCCCATCCACGCAGGCGATGATCGAAGACAACCTGCACGCGATGGTGGACCTTGCCCGTGCACATGGCATCGCCGTAGTACTGGCATCAGTGCTGCCGGTCAGCGATTACCCGTGGCTGCCGGGCACAGCACCTGCGCCCAAGGTGCGTGCATTGAACACGGCATTGAAGCGCTATGCCGATGCACAGCAGCTGGTCTATCTGGACTACTACACGCCGATGGCCAATGCAATCGGCGGACTGGACCCGCAGTTGGCGGAGGACGGCGTGCATCCTACGGCGAAGGGCTATGCGGTGATGGCGCCGTTGGCCGAGGCGGCGGTCATGCGCGCGCTGCAGCAGAAGTAGCTCCGCCGGGCAGGCTTGCCAACAACCACTCGCAGAAACTGATCACCAGCGGATCGGTTGCACTCTCCTCATGTACCAGCCAACTCCAGCGTGGGCCGCGCACGCGTGCATCATCCAATGGTTGCAGCAGGCCTTGTTCGCAGGCTCGGGCTGCCAGCAGCTCGCTGACCAAGGCGATACCCAGCCCTTGGCACGCGGCATCCAATAGTTGCCCAGGCTCGGAGAAATTCATTCCCTCGCGGCGCTGGCCGACATCGGCGCCACCCTGTACCTGCCATTGGCTCCAGTCCATCTCACGCTCGCCATGCAGGGTGAGACGTTCGTGCACGGGCGTCGCCAGCAGCTTGGGATGGCAGGCCGGATAGAGACGATCCTGCAGCAGCACGCGATGCTGGCACTGCGCCTGTGAGTCGAGGTCATCACGTACCGCTACGTCCAGCGTCTGCGTGGTCATGTCCGGCGCTTCCTCGCTGGTCAGCAGCCACAGATCGGCGTCGGGATGCAGCCGGTGAAAGCTGGCCAGGCGTGGCACCAGCCAATGCCGAGCAAAGGCCGGGCTGGCGTTGACGATCAGTTGATTGGGCTTGCGGTACTGATCGAGCCGGCGGATGCCGCTGGCCAGCTGCCGCAGCAGCGCCTGCGTTGTTTCCAGCAGGTCGATGCCGGCATCGGTGAGGGTGACGCTGCGGCCCTGCCGGAAGAACAACGGCTGCTGCAGCGACGCTTCCAGGCCCCGGATCTGCTGGCTGATGGCCGACTGGGTCAGGTGCAGTTCCTCCGCCGCACGGTGGAAACTGCCGAGCCGGGCGGCAGCCTCGAAACCCCGCAGGGCGTTCAGTGGTGGCCAGTGCTTGAGCATTTAAGATAAGTAGAACTGTTCAATTGATGGCTGAATCTATCGTTTGTTCTTATGTGTCGGCAAGCGCAGCATAGCGCCCATCCCACACCGGCCATGGAGCCTGTCATGAGCAACCGTCGTCACTTCCTCACCCAGCTGGCGGGCGCCGCCGGCCTTGGCGGCCTGGCTGCTCTGGGCCTGGCCGGGCTGCCGGGTCGCGTGGCTGCAGCAGGGCCAGGTGCGGGGACTTGGCGCATGCCGGACGAGCACGGCCCACAGGAACGCGTGTTCCTTGCCTTCGCCGCGCAGCCGAGGGTGTGGGGCGCGCAGGCCGATGCGGTGAACACCGCCGTGGCGCGGCTGGCCCGTACCATCGCCCGCCACCAGCCGGTCAGCGTGCTGTGCCGCCCGGCGCAGTTGAAGCAGGCGCAGGATCGCTGTGGCCGCGACAACATCGAGTTCCTCGAGGTGCCGCTGGATGACATCTGGGTGCGCGATTACGGTGGTTGCTTCGTCACCAATGACAAGGGCGGCCTGGGCCTGGTCGACTTCAACTTCAACGGCTGGGGTGGCAAGCAGAGCGCGCGCAACGATGGCGCGGTGGCGCCGTGGCTGGCGCAGGTGACTGGCGCGACGCTGCTGGAAAGCGATCTGGTGGGCGAGGGCGGTGGCATCGAAGTCGATGGCCATGGTACGGCCATCCTCACCGAAAGCTGCTGGGTCAACCGCAACCGCAATCCGGACTGGTCGCGCGCGGATATCGAGGCCGAGCTGAAGCATCACCTGGGCCTGCGCAAGGTGATCTGGCTGCCCGGCATCGCCGGCAAGGACATCACCGATGCGCACGTGGACTTCTATGCGCGCTTCGTACGCCCGGGCGTAGTGATCGCCAATCTGGACAACGATCCGGAGTCCTACGATTACGACCTGACCCGCGAGCATCTGCGGATCCTGCGCGGGGCCACCGATGCCGATGGCCGTCGCCTGCAGGTGCATACGCTGCCGCCGCCGCTGGACGGGCGCGATAACGTGCATACCCGCGACAACGATGATCTTGCGATGGGCTACATCAACTACCTGCCGATCAACGGCGCGGTGGTCGCGCCGCAGTTCGGTGACGACGAAGCCGATGGATTCTGCCGCGAACTACTGGAAGACATGTATCCCGGCCGCGTGATCGAGCAGGTGGATATCGATGCCATCGCCGGTGGCGGTGGCGGCATCCATTGCGTGACCAAGAACATGCCGAAGGTGTAGTCCACTGTTGCGTTGACGCGCCTCAGGCGTCGTCCTGCTTCAATGCGGCATCGGCAGCCAGCAGCGCCTCGGCGGCTGCACTGAGCGGCGGCGACGGCGGGGCGACCACGCCGATCGCTTCCATCATCTTCGGCATGCCCAGGAACTGCCGCGCGCGGCGGTCGTAGATGCCGGTGACCAGCAGCGCACGGGTGGCGATCTTCTGCTCGGGCCCGATCAGTACGCGTTGCTCCATGATCCCGCGCGAGCCGACCCAGCCGACCAGCCGCGTTTCCAGGGTGAAGCGCTGGAACGGCTTCAGCTCGCGGCGGAACTGGATGGTGCCGGCGCCGACGATCGGTGCCCACTTCTCGCGCAGCGCCACCCGTCCCAGGCCCATGCGCAGGATCAGGTCCAGCCGGCCCAGGTCGAAGATGTTCCAGTAGCGGCCGTTGGTCATGTGCAGGTTGCTGTCCAGGTCATTGGGCAGTACCCGGAACTGCAGCCGCGAGACCCCGAATGGGGCCTCCAGCTTGGGCCGGAACAGGCTGCACAGCAGCAGATGGAGCAGGCGGAACCAGAGATTCATGGTTATGACGACTGTTATATAATCGCCGGTACGCTAATCTATGACGACTGTCCTGGCAAGGAGCCTGCCGTGAGCCCGCGTACGTCTGATGCGCCACAACGCGTGATTGATGCTGCGGCACAGATGCTGGCGCGTGTGGGCCTCAATGCCACCAGCATCCGTGAGGTCACCAAGCTGGCCGAGGCGCCGCTGGGCTCCACCTATCACCACTTTCCCGGCGGCAAGCAGGAGCTGTTGGCGCGTGCCACCCATATGGCCGGCGACAAGGTCGAAGCGTTGCTGGTGGAGCTGCTGAAAGGCGGGGCGGTGCAGGGCCTGCAGCAGTTCCTGACGATGTGGCGCGAGCGCCTGCTGCGCACCGATTTCCGCGCCGGCTGCCCGGTGTTGGCCGCTGCGGTGGAGGAGCCGGTTGACGCGGTGCACAGCCAGCCGCGCGCGGCAGCTGCAGAGGTATTCGCGCGCTGGCAGGGCCATCTGGCCGCAGCGTTCGTCGCCGACGGACACGATCCGGCCGCCGCGGGTGGGCTGGCCAGTCTGGTGATCGCCAGCGTGGAAGGTGCGGTGGCGATGTGCCGCGCACTGCAGGACATCGCCCCGTTCGACCAGGTGGCCGCGCAGTTGCTGAAGGCCGCCGCGCGGCCTTGATCCGGCGGCACGGTCGCGGGAGACTCGGTGCAGGCCCTGACTGGACGCCGCCATGGACGAATCGCACTGCCGCCACCTGATTGAGCACTACCTGCAGGCCTACAACCGCTTCGACATCGACGCCATGCTGGCGGTGCTGGCGCATAACGTGCGATTCGAGAACCACAGCGGCAGCCAGCTGACGATGGTCACCGAAGGCATCGATGCCTTCGGCGAACTGGCACGGCAATCGGCGCCGTTGTTCCGCGAGCGCGAGCAGCGGTTGCTCGAGTTGACCTTCGAGGATGGCATGGCGCTGGCCAGGATCGGCTGGCGTGGCGTGTTCGCGCAGGACATTCCCGATGGTCCCAGTGCGGGCACGGAACTGGCCCTGCAGGGACGCAGCGAGTTCGCTTTTGAGGACGGTCGCATCGTGCGGATCATCGACCGCAGCTGAGGATCGATGGCATAGGCCCGCCGTCTGGACAGCGGACCTGCCCGCGGTAGAATCCGCCCATCACCACCTACGCGTGCCCGGCAAGGATGTCCGCATGCTGCATCAGGCTCTTGAGCCCCCATGCTCCACGAGCTGTAGCGGCGCATGTGGATGGCCGAGCCCAGTTTTTCGTTCCTGGCCTACCCTGCGCTATGATCCGCGCCAAGGCCAAGGTATGTGGCCGGCTGTCAACCACCACTGACGAGGAAGAGCGCATGGATGTCGCTGCACACCGCAACAGGACGTTGTTTCGTTGGACCATGATGGTGCTGCTGGCTGTGTTGTTGCCGTTTGCAGCACTGGCACAGCCTGCAGCCGGGCAGGCCGATGGCGCCGAAGCCGCCACCACCGCTACGGAAGAGGCGCAATGCCGCGCCTGCGCTTATGAGCGCATTGGGCCCAAGGTCGATATCGGCCTGGTGGCCCTGATTTCGCTGCTGGTGGTGGGCCTGCTGGTGGCGGTATCCCGCGAATGGGGCACCACCTCGCAACGATGGACCTGCCGCACGCTGGCCCTGTTGCTGGTGGGTGTCGGTGTGGCGTTGCTGTGGTGGGCTGGCAGCGTCGTCTACCTGGGCTACAACCCGTGGCAGGAAATGGCCGCCCCCGTCGATGGCTCGCTCACCTCGACACTGCTCAATACCTCACCGAAGTGGCTGGCGGCGATGGTGCTGATCGGCTTGGCGCCTTCCATCTGGAAGCGCAGCGAGCGCCTGCCAGCGTGGCGTATCGGCTGACCCTGTAACGGCGGCGCCGGATCACGCCCGGCGCCGCCTGAGGCAATCAATCAAAGCGCAAGCGCACGCCTGCATAGACCCCACGGCCTTCGCCCGGTGTTGAGCGCGCGACATCCTTGCCGGCGTCGTCGTAGCCCGGCGTAACCGTGGCGGCATAGTGGCGGTTGCCGATGTTGCGCATCTCCGCCCAGGCCTGCCAGCGGCCACCGGGTGCGTCGTAGCCGATGCGGCTGCCGAAGATCACATGGCTGTCGGCCCAGTAGCTGTTGGCGTAGTCCACGGCGATGCGCGAGGCGTATTCGGAATTGAGCGCAGCGTACAGGCCGGACGCGTGATCGAAGCGCAGCTCGGCCTGGTAGCTGTGCAGTGGCAGGCCGGGCAGGCGGTTGCTGCCGAAACGCGCGTCGTGGCGATAGCGGAAATCGCTGAAGGTGTACGCCTGGCGCAGCGACAGGCGGCCCGGTGCAGCCTGCCACAGGGTGCTGTCCAACCCGGCTTCGATGCCGCGGTGAACGGTGGGGCTGGCGTTGTTCTCGGCGATGAACAGGTTCGGCACCGGTTGCAGCTCGACGCTCAGCAGTTCGTGGTTCACGTGTGCGTAGTAGCCGGTCAGTTCCCAGCGACCCAGCGCCGCGTCACCGCGCGCGCCCAGTTCCAGCGTGGTGGCGGTCTGGTTCTGCATCGGCACCGGCGCGCGCTGGCGGCCGGTAGACGGGCCATTGCCCGGCCCGAAGTACTGGTTCGAGCCCCAGATCATCGACCACGGGTGCGGTGCTTCCACCGAGCGGCTGAGGTTGCCGAACCACTGGGTCTGGGCGCTGTGCTGCCAGGTGAAGCCCAGTCGCGGCGCGTAGTCCCAGTCGTGGTCGCGCAGGCGGCCGCCGCTGCTCGGCCAAGTCACCTGCACATCGCGATGGGTATTGATCAGTGCCAGCCCGGTCTGCACGCGCAGGCGGTCGTTGAAGGCCAGGGTGTTGCTGACGTGCAGCGTGCTGTCGGTGCCGTGGTGGCGGAAATCACGCGTGCGCGTGCCGGCGGCATAGCCGTTGCTGGCAAAGCGCAGCGACTCGCGCACATCGGCGTCCAGATCATGGGTGACGCGCAGGCCGACCGTGGTTTCGCTGTCCAGGCCGAACAGCCGGTGGCGGTGGCGGTAGTCCAGCGTGGCGTTGAGGTTGGCGTAGTCCAGCTGCTGGCGGTACAGGCTCTCGTTCAAGTCCATCGGGTACTTGTGATAGACCAGCCCGGCCTGCAGCGAGGAATCCTCATCGATCTGCAGCGTGGTGACGTTGCCCACCCACGTGCTGCCCGGCTGCGGGCGGCGCGCGTCGATGGCCAGGTTGGCCGCATTCGCGGCACGTGGGTCGTTGCGGATCTGATCGCGGGTCAGGCGCCCGGGTGTTTCATGATTGGTTTCGCGGTAGCGCACGAAGAAGCGCGTCTGCAGGTCGGGCGTGATCTGCCAGCCGATGTTGGCCATCGCGCCCTTGCCGTCGCCGCGCGCATGGCGCTGATAGCCATCGAACTCGGTATCGGTGTAGGCCAGGAAGTAATCGACATCACCATTGACGCCGCCCCAGCTGATGCCGCGCTTCTGGTAGCCACGGCTACCGGCTTCGTAGTGCAGCTGTACGCCCGCCGAATCACGACCGCTGCGGCTGACGTAGTCGATGGCACCGCCCAGCGCCAGCGCGCCACGCTCGAAACCGTTGGCGCCGCGCAGTACTTCCACGCGGGACAGCCACAGCGGTTCCAGCAGCTCGTAGGGCGTGCCGCCCGGGCCGGTCAGTGGCAGGCCGTCGATCGACACCGCAATACCCGAGGCATGCGCGCCCGGGCCCCGGTTGATGCCTGAGCCACGGATCGAAATCTTGGTGCCTTCGTTGCCCGGCGACTGCGCGCTGATGCCCGGCTGGTAGGCCAGCACATCGGCACTGCTGGACAGCCGGCTGTCCGCCTTGGTCACGTCGATGACGTTGCTGGCGCCGGGTACGCGCTTCAGCGCCTCGCGCACCTGGGCGCTGGCATCGGCGGCGGTGACCCGCACCGCATCGAGGGTGGTGGCCTGCGGCGCAGCAGCGGCGGTGGTGGAGAGGCCAAGGGAAACGGCCAGGAACAACAGCGACGGGGTGGGGCGGTACGACGAGAACGACATGCGGAAATGCTGTAAACCACAAAAGTGGCGCGCAAGTTAACAGGTCGGCGGCGTCACGTCACCCATCGGCGGCGTGTGGCCGCCCGCGCTCCTTGCAGAGTCGAGCTTGCTCGACTGCTTTTCGCTTTCTGTAGAGTCGAGCCTTGCTCGACTGCCTCTGTGTCCCGCAGTCGAGCACGGCTCGACTCTACAGCGCCGGCTTCGCCAGCGCCTTGGCCTTTGCATACAGCCGATCGGCCGCCTCCTTCTCACCCAGCGCCGCTTGGCATTCCGCCAGGCTGTCCCACGCATTTGCCGAATCCGGATACAGCTCGGTGTTGAGAGCAAATACCTTTACTGCCTTGCGTGCCCCGAGGCTCTCGCGGATCGCGTAACCATCGGCATTGATCGCGCGTTCCAGTTCTCTGGCAGCAACCTTGTTGCTGTCGCGCAGCCAGCGATGCACAGCTTCGGCCGCGCCAGCGCTGTCATCCAGCGCATACGCGATCAGTCGCTCGGACAACACCGTATGTGGGAACTCCTCCGGCGCGGCCACCGCCATCGTGCTCTCGACCAGCGTGCTCGACCAGACATTGCGGGTGCTGCCGTTGGTCAGGTACACGAACACCCAGTAGCCGTTGGCCAGCGTGCCCTTGTAGGCCAGCCGCGCACGTACACGGGTGCCGCCATCGTGGCCGACCTGGGTGTAGCCGTCGCTGCGGGTGGTATCCCAACCGGTGGAGAAGAAATTGCTGCCACCGCCGGCCAGTTTCTGCGGCTGCCAGAGTTTTTCCAGGGTCGCCGTGCGCAGCAGCTTGCCGGTCGCCAGCGCCTGCAGGAAACGGTTCATGTCGCCCACGGTGGTCTGCAGGTCGGCGTGTCCCCAACCGTAGTTCGGCCAGGGGTCTTCATTGGCCGGCTGCAATGCGCCGTCTTTGCCGATGTACGGCACCGCCGCGCGCTGCGCCGGCACGCTGGTGATGCCCCACGAGGTACTGGTCATCTTCAATGGCAGCAGGATGCGTTCGCGCGCGATGGCCGGGTAGGGCTTGCGGTAGTGCGCTTCCAACAAGGCGGTCAGCACCAGGTAGTTGGCCTGGGTGTACTGCACGCGGGTACCGGTGGTGAACTGCATCGGTGCCGCAGCGGCGACGTTCAACGCAGTTGCAAGATCGGGGGCCACGCCGGGGTAGCCCTTGCTCACCCAGCGGTTGTCCATGCGTTCGTAGTACTCGCCGACACCCGAGCTGTGGTTGAGAAAATCGCGCACGTGAATGGTCTGCCATGCTGATGGCAGGTCCGGCACATAGCGGCTGGCTGGTGCATCCAGATCCACCTTGCCCTGGTCCACCAGCTGCATCACCAGCGTGCTGGTCAGCAGCTTGGCCATCGATTGCGCGGCGAAGATGGTATCGACAGTGGCAGGCACATGGGCAGCGGGATCGCGTTCGCCGCTGGCGCCCTGGTACAGCACCTGGCCGTTGTGGGCGACCAGTACCGCCTGGCCGGCAATGCCGTAGCGCTCGCGGTTGCTCTGCAGTTGGGCGTCGAGCTGTGAAGAGAGGCCGACGCGGAGGTCACGCGCGGAAGCGGGCGGAGCAGCGAACAGGGCGCAGAGCAATGCAGCAGCAAGGGTGCGGTACATCGCGGTGATCCGTCAGCGGTGATGGCGCATGTTGGTCAGCGGCGGGGGAGCGGGTCAAGGGCACCGATTCCCGCATCAGGGAGAGCCGGCCAGCGGCCGGCACTACCCTACGCTTCCGGTAGTGCCGGCCGCTGGCCGGCACCCCTGCGATCAGCCCAGGATTCCTGGCAGATCCAGCCCCTTTTCCTTCGCGCAGTCGATCGCGATTTCATAGCCTGCATCGGCATGGCGCATCACGCCTGTGGCCGGGTCGTTCCACAGCACGCGGCCAATCCGCTTGGCCGCGGCCTCGGTGCCGTCGCAGACGATCACCATGCCCGCGTGCTGCGAGAAGCCCATGCCGACGCCGCCGCCATGGTGCAGCGACACCCAGGTGGCGCCGCTGGCGGTGTTGAGCAGGGCGTTCAGCAGCGGCCAGTCGGACACGGCATCGGAACCGTCGGCCATCGCTTCGGTTTCGCGGTTCGGCGAGGCAACGCTGCCGCTGTCCAGGTGGTCGCGGCCGATCACCACCGGCGCCTTCAGCTCGCCGTTGGCCACCATCTCGTTGAAGGCCAGGCCGAGGCGATCGCGGTCACCCAGACCCACCCAGCAGATGCGCGCGGGCAGGCCCTGGAACTTGATCTTCTCGGCAGCCATGTCCAGCCAGCGGTGCAGGTGCGGGTTGTCCGGAATCAGTTCCTTCACCTTGGCATCGGTCTTGGCGATGTCTTCCGGATCGCCGCTCAGTGCGGCCCAGCGGAACGGGCCGATGCCGCGGCAGAACAGCGGGCGGATGTAGGCCGGCACGAAACCGGGGAAGTCGAAGGCATTGGCCACGCCTTCCTCCAGTGCCATCTGCCGCAGGTTGTTGCCGTAGTCCACGGTCGGCACGCCCAGCGCGTGGAAGCCAAGCATGGCGCGGATGTGGTTGGCCATCGACGCGCGCGCGGCTTTCTCCACTTCCTTGGGCGCGGAGACACGTTTCTCATCCCACTGCTCGACCGTCCAGCCCTGCGGCAGGTAGCCGTTCACCGGGTCGTGCGCGGAGGTCTGATCGGTCAGCAGGTCCGGCTTCACGCCGCGCTTGAGCAGTTCAGCCAGTACGTCGGCCACGTTGCCGAGCAGGCCCACCGACTTCGGCGTACCGGCCTTGCACGATTCATCGATCAGCCGCAGCGCTTCGTCCAGGTTGTCGGTCCAGGTATCCAGGTAGCCGGTGCGCAGGCGCATGTCGATGCTGCTCTTGCGGCACTCGACGGCCAGGCAGGACGCGCCGGCCATCACGGCAGCCAGCGGCTGCGCGCCACCCATGCCACCGAGGCCACCGGTGAACAGCCACTTGCCGGTCAGGTCGCCACCGAAATGCTGGCGGCCCATCTCCACGAAGGTCTCGTAGGTGCCCTGCACGATGCCTTGCGCGCCGATGTAGATCCAGCTGCCGGCAGTCATCTGGCCGTACATGGCCAGGCCCTTTTTATCCAGCTCGTTGAAGTGGTCCCAGTTGGCCCAGCGCGGCACCAGGTTGGAATTGGCGATCAGCACGCGCGGCGCATCGGCATGGGTGCGGAACACGCCCACCGGCTTGCCCGACTGCACCAGCAGAGTCTGGTCGTCGTCCAGGCGCTTGAGCGTCTCGACGATGGCATCGAAGCTCTCCCAGTCGCGCGCGGCGCGGCCGATACCGCCGTACACCACCAGTTCCTGCGGGCGCTCGGCCACGTCCGGGTGCAGGTTGTTCATCAGCATGCGCAGCGGCGCTTCGGTCAGCCAGCTCTTGGCGTTGAGCGTGGTGCCTGTCGGCGCGGCAATGGTGCGGGTCGGGTCGTTGCGGGTCATGCGGCGCTCCGGTTCGTAGCGAATTCAAGGCAGGCGTTGAGCACCTGCGCCAAGGTGTGGCGCAGCGGTGCGGCGTGATCGGGGTCGAGCGGGGTGGGCCAGCTGTGTTCGTCCACCTGGTCCGGCAGGGGTTCGTGCATGTAGCCGCGGCAGGCAAGTTCCATCTGCAGGCTGTGCACGCCACCGGCGATGTTGCTGTAGTGGCGGGTGATCCAGCCGCCCTTGAAGCGGCCGTTGCGTACCTGGCTCATGCCGCTGATCTTCAGCAGGTTCTCCACCACATCGCTCAAGGCGTTGTCGCAGGACGTGTCCGGTGCGCCGGACGGGCCGGCGGTACCGAGGTTGAACTGCGGCAGCTCGCCTTCGAACAGGTGCGGGATATGCGAGCGGATCGAGTGCGCGTCATACACCACCACGGTGCCGTGGCGTGCACGCAGGCGCGTGATCTGTGCGGCCAGCGCATCGTGGTAAGGAAGGAAATACGTGTCGCGGCGACGAGCGATTTCCGCGTCATCCGGTTCGCGCCCGGCGTGGTACAGCGGCTGGTTGTCGAAGGTGGTCAGCGGACACAGGCCGGTGGTGTTCTGACCCGGGTACAGCGACACACCGCTGGGATCGCGGTTGAGGTCGATCACCGAGCGCGAGATCGCCGAGCGCACCGTGGTGGCGCCCATGCCGCGCACGAAGTCGTACAGCTCGTGCACCCACCAGTCAGCATCGCGACGGGCCAGCCACGGCGAGTGGTAGTCGCCGATCAGGTCGTGCGGCAGTTCGCTGCCGGTATGCGGGAAGCTGACGATCAACGGGGCGTCGCCCTCGTGCACCGTCAACCATTCGGGATGGGCATTCATGCCTGCGGTTCCACGGTCGGCAGCAGCTCTCCCAGGCCCTGCGCCAGTGCACCGCTGCGCACAAGATTCGTGGCGGTCACCATGTCCGGGTGGAAGTAGCGGTCTTCTTCCAGCGTCGGCACCTGCGCACGCAGGGTGGCGCGCACGGTTTCCAGCGCGGCGCTGGAGCGCAGCGGCGCATGGAAGTCGCAGCCCTGCGCAGCGGCCAGCAGTTCGATGCCGATCACGTTGGCGGCGTTCTCGGCCATCTGCATCAGGCGCCGCGCGCCGTGCGCGGCCATCGACACGTGGTCTTCCTGGTTGGCCGAGGTCGGGATCGAATCAACACTGGCCGGGTAGGCACGCTGCTTGTTTTCCGAGACCAGCGCAGCCGCGGTCACCTGTGGAATCATGAAGCCGGAATTCAGGCCCGGACGCGGGGTCAGGAACGCCGGCAGGCCGGACAGGGCCGGGTCGACCAGCATCGCCAGGCGGCGCTCGCTGATCGAACCGATCTCGCACACCGCCATGGCCAGCATGTCGGCGGCGAATGCGACCGGCTCGGCGTGGAAGTTGCCACCGGACAGTGCTTCGCCGGTATCGGTGAACACCAGCGGATTGTCGGAGACGCCGTTGGCTTCGATTTCCAGCGTGGTCGCGGCCTGGCGCAGGATGTCCAGCGCCGCGCCCATCACCTGCGGCTGGCAGCGCAGGCAGTACGGGTCCTGCACGCGTACGTCGTTGTCACGATGCGATTCGCGGATGTCCGAGCCCTGCATCAACGTGCGCAGGGTGGCGGCAGTGGCGATCTGCCCGCGCTGGCCGCGGATGGCATGGATGCGCGGGTCGAACGGGGTATCCGAGCCCTTGGCCGCTTCCACCGACAGCGCGCCGGTGACCAACGCGGCCTGGAACACGGTTTCGATCTCGAACAGGCCGGCCAGCGCATAGGCGGTGGAGAACTGGGTGCCGTTGAGCAGCGCCAGGCCTTCCTTCGCGCCCAGCTCGATCGGTTGCAGGCCGGCACGTGCCAGTGCGTCGACCGCCGGTAGGCGTTCGTCACCGATGAAGGCTTCGCCGACGCCCAGCATCACGCTGGCCAGGTGCGAGAGCGGCGCCAGGTCACCCGAGGCACCCACCGAGCCCTGTGCGGGCACCACCGGCAGCACGCCCTTGACCAGCATTGCTTCCAGCAGCAGCAGGGTTTCCTCGCGCACGCCCGAAGCGCCCTGCGCCAGGCTGACCAGCTTCAGCGCCATCATCAGTCGCACCACATTCGCCGGCATCGGCTCGCCCACACCGGCCGCATGCGAGAGCACGATGTTCCGCTGCAGGGTAGCCAGGTCCTCGCGCTCGATGCGCACGCTGGCCAGCTTGCCGAAGCCGGTGTTGATGCCATAGACCGGCGCGCCCTTGGCGACGATGGCGGCCACGGTCGCGGCACTGGCACGCACCACCGGCAGCGCGGCCGGGTCCAGTGCAAGCGGCGCACCGCGATAGGCCTGCCGCCACTGGGCGAGGGTGACATGGCCGGGGCGAAGAACCAGGGTGTTGCTCATGTGTTGCTCCAGGAGGCAGGCAGGTCGGGCTGTCCGCGCACCACGCGCGCGTGCAGCGGGTTGAATCCAATGCGATAGACCAGGTCGGCGGGGGCGTCGATGTCCCAGATCGCCAGGTCGCAGTCCATGCCCACGGCCAGGCGGCCGATGCGGTCGCCATGGCCCAGAGCGCGCGCTGCTTCACGGGTGAAGCCGGCGATGCACTCGTCCACGGTCAGGCGGAACAGGGTGGCGCCCATGTTCATCGCCAGCAGTGGGCTGGTCAGCGGCGAGGTGCCCGGGTTGCTGTCGGTGGCCAGCGCCAGCGGCACGCCGGCCGCACGCAGCGCCGCGATCGGTGGCAGGGTGGTATCGCGGGTGAAATAGAAGGCACCGGGCAGCAGCACGGCGACGGTGCCGGCCGCCGCCATCGCGGCAATGCCGGCATCGTCCAGGTGTTCGATATGGTCGGCCGAGAGGGCACCGAAGCTGGCGGCCAGTTCGGCGCCATGCTGGTTGCTCAGCTGCTCGGCGTGGATCTTCACCGCCAGCCCGTTGGCGCGCGCCGCTTCGAAGACCTGCCGCGCCTGCGCCGGCGAGAACGCGATGTTCTCGCAGAACACATCCACCGCTTCGGCCAAGCCTTCGGCGGCGATGGCCGGAATCATCACGTTGCACACCTCGTCGGTGTATTCCTGTGCTTCGCGGCCTGGCGGAATCGCATGTGCGCCGAGGAAGGTGGTCACCACGTTGACCCTGCATTCCTCGCCCAGCGCACGCGCCACCTGCAGCTGCTTGCGTTCGTCGGGCAGGGTCAGGCCGTAGCCGGACTTGATCTCGAGGGTGGTCACGCCCTCGGCGCGCATTGCCAGCAGGCGCGGCCGGCTTTCGCTGGCCAGCTGTTCCGGTGTGGCGGCGCGGGTGGCGCGCACGGTGGAGACGATGCCGCCGCCGGCACGGGCGATGTCGGCATAGCTGACGCCCTGCAGGCGCTGCTCGAATTCGTTGGCGCGGTTGCCGGCGTAGACCAGGTGGGTGTGGCAGTCGATCAGG
Source organism: Stenotrophomonas sp. 71799_Sma (assembly GCF_056482505.1). Classification (NCBI taxonomy): domain Bacteria; kingdom Pseudomonadati; phylum Pseudomonadota; class Gammaproteobacteria; order Lysobacterales; family Lysobacteraceae; genus Stenotrophomonas; species Stenotrophomonas sp. 71799_Sma. Next base: position 3,070,774 of record NZ_CM151202.1, on the reverse strand, counting down.
CCGGGCGAAATCCAGCGGCCTTCGCCGTCGATGCGGGTGGTCGGCTGCAGGTGGGCATCGCTGCCGGCCGCGCCGACATGGACGATGCGGCCGTCGGCGCAGGCCAGTACGCCATCGCGGATGACACCCAGCCCCTCGCCATCGAGGGTGATCAGGTGAACGTTGGACCAGAGGGTATCGACGTGCATGGCATCCACAACGCGGCTGTGCTTATATGTCTATACAATATAGGCGTCCATTTCGGGTTGTCCAGCCATGTCCGATTCGCGTTCCCCGCACAGTTTCCATGCCGCCCACGCCCTGCTGGTCGAGGGTTGGGCCCGCGATGTCCGCCTGCAGGTGCAGGACGGTCGCTTCACGGCGATCAGTACGGGGCAGGGCGCGCAGGCGGGTGATACCCGTGTCGGCATCCTGGTGCCGGGCCTGCCCAACCTGCACAGCCATGCCTTCCAGCGCGGCATGGCCGGGCTGACCGAGATCGGCGGCGGCGACGGTGACAGCTTCTGGAGCTGGCGCGAGCTGATGTATCGCTTCCTGGCCCATCTGCGCCCGGACGCGGTGCAGGCCATCGCCGCCCAGGCCTACATGGAAATGCTGGAAAGCGGCTTCACCCGCGTCGGCGAATTCCATTACCTGCACCATGATGCTGACGGCCGGCCGTATGCCAACCGTGCCGAGATGAGCGCGCGGATTGCGGCGGCGGCCGACCAGACCGGCATCGGGCTGACCCTGCTGCCGGTGTTCTATGCGCATGCCGATTTCGGCGGAGCGGCACCGAACCCCGCGCAGCGACGCCTGATCCACGACGTGGACGGCTTCGCGCAGCTGCTGGACGCCGCCAAGCCGTCTTTGGCCGCGCTGCCCGATGCGGTGCTCGGCATTGCCCCGCACAGCCTGCGTGCAGTCACCGGCGAGGAATTGAGTGCTTTGCTGCCGCTTACCGACGGCCCGGTGCACATCCACATCGCCGAACAGGTGCGCGAGGTGGAGGCCTGCCTGGCCTGGAGCGGCCAGCGTCCGGTGCAGTGGCTGTACGACCATGCGCCGGTGGATGCGCGCTGGTGCCTGGTGCACGCCACCCACATCACCGACGATGAGCGCGCCGCCATCGTGGCCAGCCAGGCGGTGGCCGGCCTGTGCCCGATCACCGAAGCCAACCTTGGCGACGGCCTGTTCCCGATGCAGGCGTTCGCGCGCGAGGGTGGACGCTTCGGTGTCGGTTCCGATTCCAATGTGCTGATCGACGCGGCTGAGGAACTGCGCCTGCTTGAGTACGGTCAGCGCCTGACCCTGCGCGGGCGCAACGTACTGGCCCCGGATGCCACCCGCAGCAGCGGTCGCTTCCTGTTCGAAGGTGCATTGCAGGGCGGTGCACAGGCGCTGGGCGTGGCTGCTGGCCTGCAGGTCGGCGCCAGCGCCGATCTGGTCGAGCTGGATGCCGCACACCCCGCGCTACAGGCGCGGCAGGACGACGCATGGCTTGACAGCTGGGTGTTCGCCGCACGTAATGGCGCGCTGCGATCGGTCTGGCGCCATGGCCGCCAGTGCGTGGCCGACGGCCGCCACCTGCAGCGCGAGGCGATCACCAGCGCCTTCGCTGCCGCCCTGCGCGGCGTGCTGGGCTGATCGCCTCCCGCCACCGAGATCCCATCACGTGAAGGCCAGCAAGTCCGCCACGCTCAACCAGCGTATCCGCAGCGATCTGGAAAGCCGCATCCTCAGCGGAGAGTGGGCGCCGGGCTTCCGTATTCCGTACGAACACGAGCTGATGGAGCAGTACGGCTGCTCGCGGATGACCGTGAACAAGGTGCTGACCGCACTGGCCGAGAGCGGCATGATCGAGCGCCGCCGCCGCGCTGGTTCGTTCGTGGCGCGGCAGCCCCCGCACCTGGAACAGGTGGCGCTGGAGATTCCCGACATCGCGATGGAAGTCGGCTCACGCGGTCATCAGTACGCGTATCGTCTGCTGCAGCGCGACCTGCGCCTGGCCGACGCCGGCAATGCCGGTGAAGTCGGGCTGGCCGGCAGCGAAATGCTGTTGGCGATGCGCTGCCTGCACCTGGCCGACGGCCGCCCGCTGGCGCTGGAGCACCGCCTGATCAGCCCGGTGGGCGTGCCCGAGGTGCTGGAGGTCGATTTCAGTACCACCGCGCCGGGCAGCTGGCTGCTGCAGAACGTCTCGTGGACCCGTGCCCAGCACCGCATCAGTGCTTGGGGCGCGGATACCGCCACCGCCAAGCTGCTGGAGGTGAAGCCCGGCACCGCCTGTCTGGTGATCGAGCGCCTGACCTGGCGCGGCGAACAGCCGATCACCCGTGTGCGCCAGGTGTTCCTCGGCGACGCCTGGGACCTGGTCGCGCGCTTTGCGCCTGGCGCAAGGTAGGGTCGGCCCCGCTCGGGACACGCTGTCGCCTTGAACTCTGTCGGGGCGTGTGTACGATGTGTATCGTCCCCGCATGAAGAGCAGGGACCTCATCCTGGATCTGGAGGCGGCAGGTTGGACCTGGCGCCGGATTCGCGGATCCCATCATGTATTCGTGCACCCGCAGCACCCTCACATCATCACCGTGCCTCACCCTAGGAAGGATCTGGGGAAAGGGCTGCTGCTGGCGTTGCGGAAGCTCGCAGGACTGACGTAGGAGGGCCCATGCGATATCCAGTCTTGATCGAGGCAGGCGATGAGCGCACCGCGTGGGGTGTGGTCGTTCCAGATCTGCCGGGGTGCTTCTCGGCGGCCGACACGCTTGATGATGCGCTCAGCGCTGCCGAGGAAGCTGCGCTCGCCTGGATTGATGCGGCCCTGGATGAGGGGCGCTCGATTCCGACACCTTCCGCGCCACAGAAGATCGCCGCCGAGGCATCCAAGGACCTCCGTTGGATTCTTGCGTACATCTGCATTGATCCGGCTCTGCTGGACGACACCATCGAGCGGGTCAATATCAGCCTGCCACGCCGGATCCTGGCGAGGCTGGATGCGCAGGCCAGAGCGGCGGGTGAATCGCGCTCCAGTTACATCGCCCATCTCGCGGCATTGGGCTGAGCAGGCGCCATGTAGAGCCGAGCCATGCTCGGCTGCTGTTGGCGCGATGCGCGATGAGTCGAGCGTGGCTCGACGCTACAAGGGCATCCATGCATGGCGTCGATCTACGGACACCCCAATCAATACGTGGCGCACTGCCGCCAGCGCACCGGCTCATCCACGCCGGGGCGGGCGTTGAGCTGGATGCGCACGTTGCGCAGGGCGGGGTAGTGCAGCACTTCCTCGCAGACCTGCGGCCAGACCTTTTCCAGCTCGCCCGTGCGGTTGATCGCCAGCGTCTGCCGGGTCAGCCAGACCCCGCTGGCGATACCGGGCTTGCCGGCCAAGGCGCGGGACAGATCGGCCTGGAAGCGCTCCAGCGTGGCGGCATCCGGGTTGGGGTTGCTGCGCGCGTCGGCTGAGGGCGCGGCCGGTGCAGGCGCAGCGGCCGGCGGCGTGGTGGCGGGGGCCGGCGCCGGTTCGGGCGCCGCTTCAACCACAGGCGCAACCGGCGCGGGGGTGTCCGCCACCTCGGCAACAGGCGCGGTGTCCTGCACATGCAAGCCTTGCAGGCTCAATCCCACCAGCAGGCCCAGCGTGACCGAGCCGAGCGCGGCAATGGCGATCCGGCGCAGGGCTTCATGACGGGCACTGGCGCGTACACGGGTTTCGATTTCCGCCGGTAGATAGGGCTGCAGCAACGGCCACAGGCGCGGGCCGTCCAGCACCTCAACCGCCTGCTTTTCGGCGGCGCTGCGGCCGTCGCGTTCCATCCGGCCTTCGGTCAGCAGCACGCCGCCGCGGGCGCCGGCCAGGCGCGCGGCCGCGCCCAGTTCGTTCACCGCGGCGGTGCCGATGCGATAGGCCAAGCCGTGCTTGCACGAGACCAGCCAGCTGTTGGGGCCGTCGCTGAGCAGGAAATCGCTGCTTGGCTCACGGGATTCCTCGCCCGGGTCATCCAGTTCGCGCAGGCCGCGCTGCTCGCGCAGCATGCGCTTGACCAGTACCGAGAACTCGCGCCAGTGCATGCCCGCCAGGGCCTGCAGGCCGAGTTGCATCTCCTTCTGCCGCCGCTTGATCCACCACAGATAGACAACAGCCAGGGAACAGGTAAGCAGGGCCGACAGCAGGGCCAGGATCCAAGGGAGCATGCAGGAGGTGCGCGGAAGGGGCGAATGCGGAAGACGACAGTGTAAAGGTCGTACTATCCGGCTGGGTCAGGACGTTCCTGACAGGAAGCGTGATGGAACGCTCAGATCGGCATACGGCGGGCACGAAAAACCCGCCAATCCTGAAGCCGTGAGGGGAGGGAACAAACGGCAGCCGAAGCGATTGGCGGGTTGCTCGCGATTGTCAATCAAAATTTATTGCATTGCAACAATGGCCGGTCAGGGCACGCTGCCTGGCGACTGATGGCTGCCCGGTGCAGGTGCATCAGTGCCCGAGGCGTCGCGATTTTCCAGCTTGGCCAGGCGTGCCTGCAGTGCGTCGATGCGCGCCTCCAGCGCAGTCACCTCGTCGGCGGTTGGCACGTGCAGGCGCTTGAGTACGCCCTGCACCTGGTCGTCGAACGCTTTTTCAACCTTGTTCCAGGTGCCGGAAGCCTTCTCGCGGGCCTCGTCCAGCGACGTTTCAACGTTGTCGCGCCAGCCCGGGCCCTGTTCGCCGTTGCGTTCACGGCGGCGGGCTTCCCAGGCTTCGCCTTCCTTCACCAGGCCGTCGAAGAAGCGGCTGCCTTCGGCCTGTGCACGGCCAAGAGCGCCCAGGCCGGCCAACCAGACCTGCTGCGCCGAGTCACTCAGCTTGCGCGAGAAGCGCTCGGCTTGGTCACCGAAAGAGGCGTCGTCGTTGCGGCGGTCGTCGTTCTCGTAGTGGTTCATCGCACTTCCCGTGGGAGTTGGGCCTGCCCCGAGAGTAGCGCGCGCTGGCGTTGCACGGCCGTGATGGCCGCCGCCGGGGTTCAGCCCAGCTTTTCCTTCAGAACGCGCTGGATCTCGCCTTCGACCATGCCCTTCATCGCCGACAGCAGGAAGCCCAGCTTGGCCGTGACGCGCACGGCGCCCGGCTGCAGTTCGATCGCACCGTCCACGCCGCTGCCGGAGAAATTCAGTACGTCGGCAGTCCAGGACGACTTCAGGCCGAAGCGCTCGGACAGCTTGGCGGCGACCTGTTCGATCGCGGCGCGCGCCTGTGCATCGGGCAGGGCGTGGGCGTGGCGGACATCGATGGTGGACATGCAGGCTCCTGGCGCAAAGCGGGGATGATTAATGAGGGCGAGCATTGTGCGCATCGAGGGCCTTCGCGCCAAGCACTCATCGTGGGTTCTTCTTCGTTGGCGACCAACCTGCTAGGCTGCGCCGCGTGCAGAACCTGCTTGTTCACTTCAGCCAACAACAACAGCCCGACCAGCCGCTGCGGCCCGGGGTGCAACGCATCGTGCGCCAGGCCAATGGCAGTGTGAGGCTGGGCGAGGCCGGCCACGGTGCCCTGCTGCTGGCGCAGTTCTGCGTGGATGATCGCGGCCTCTGGCTGCAGGTCGGCAACGGTATCCGCGGCATTCATGTGAACGGTCGCCCGGTGCGGCGCATGGCGCTGCTGCGTGCGGGCGATGCGGTGTATGTGGACGGCGTGGAAATGGTCCTGCAGGGCGAGGTGGAGAGCCTGCTGCAGGCCCCCGCACCGAACAGCGGTGACGGCACCAATGAGCAGCAGCGCCTGCTGCGCGGTGTCGGTGGCCTGCACCATGGCCGCAGCTTCACGCTGTCGCGGTCCCGCCTGATCGGCCGCGGTGGCGACGCTGACATCGAGATCAATGAGCCGGCCTTCGCCGAACAGCACGCCCGCGTGGAAGTGCATGGCGAGCGCGTGCTGTTGCGTGACCTGGGCAGTGCCGATGGCACACGGGTCAATGGCGTGGCCGTGCGCCACTGCTGGCTGCAGGCAGGCGACCAGGTGGTGTTCGATGGCCAGCACCGGTTCGTGCTGGAAGTGCCGCATGACCCGCGCCGGCGCCCGCTGCCGGATGAAGACGAGTCCAGCCAGGACGCCGAGCAGGCGCCGATGCTGCCGGCCGCGCCGCGCAAGGTCCGGCGCTGGCCGTGGCTGCTGGTGAGTGCGCTGCTGCTGGCCGCACTGCTCAGTCTGCTGCTCTGGTTCGGCGCGCGCTGATCTGAACCGGCCGTATCCGCTCTGGTAGGTGCCGACCTTGGTCGGCACGCTCCTTCGGCGGGGATGACGCCTGACGGCGTACGCCGACCAAGGTCGGCGACTACCGGGGCAATGCTGCTGGCCAATGGATTCCAATGAAACCAAATTTCCCTTGCCGCACAAGGCCGCAAGGCTGGTGCACTGCGGCATACTAGGGGTCTTGCCCCACAGGTGTGACATGACGCGCGCGTTCAACTTCAGTGCCGGCCCTGCAACCTTGCCGGAATCGGTCCTGCGCCAGGCGCAGGCGGAAATGCTGGACTGGCACGGTACCGGTGCCTCGATCGTGGAAATGAGCCATCGCGGCGCGGAGTTCATGTCCGTGGCCGCCGAGGCCGAGGCCGACCTGCGTCGCCTGCTCGATATCCCCGAAGACTATGCGGTGCTGTTCCTGTCCGGTGGCGCCACCACCCAGCAGGCGCTGATCCCGCTCAACTTCGCCGCCCCGGGCCAGCGTGCCGATTACGTGGTCAGTGGCCACTGGGGCAAGACGGCGGTCAAGCAGGCCGGTGTCTACGTCGACGTCAACATCGCCGCCAGCAGCGAGGCCGATGGTTACCGCACGCTGCCGCCGCGCGCCGACTGGCAGCTGTCGCCCGATGCCGCCTACGTGCACATCACCGCCAACGAAACCATCCACGGCGTCGAGTTCCGTGATGTGCCCGACACCGGCGGCGTCCCGCTGATCGCCGACTTCAGCTCGTCCATCGCCAGCGAACCGCTGGATGTGCGCCGTTATGGCGTGATCTACGCCGGCGCGCAGAAGAACCTGGGCCCGGTCGGCATCGCGGTGATGATCATCCGCCGCGATCTGCTCGAGCGCAGCGGCCAGCCGCGCGCGGACATCTTCGACTACCGCTCGCACGTTGCCCGCGATTCGATGCTCAACACCCCGCCGACCTGGAACTGGTACCTGGCCGGCCTGGTGTTCAAGTGGATGCTGGCCGAAGGTGGCGTGGCCGAGTTCGCCAAGCGCAATGCCGCCAAGGCCGCGCTGGTATACGGCGCCATCGATGGTTCCGGGGGCTTCTACCGCAACGAGGTCGCACACCCGGCACGCTCGCGGATGAACATCCCGTTCTTCCTGCCCAATGCCGAGCTTGATGCCCGTTTCGTCGCCGAAGCCAAGGCCGCCGGCCTGCTGGCGCTGAAGGGGCACAAGGTGGTCGGGGGCATCCGCGCCTCGCTGTACAACGCCATGCCGCTGGCCGGGGCCGAGGCGCTGGTCGCCTTCATGGCCGATTTCCAGCAGCGTCACGGCTGAGCAATGAACGGCGCGCACCGTCGGGTGCGGGCCCCGTAACAAGGAACTCCGATGGCAAGCAGCAAATCCAGCAAGAAGGCGCCAAAGAAGGCCGAACCGGCCAAGGACAGCGCGCCCACCAAGGCGAAGGGCAAGGCCAAGGCCGCGTCGAACCCGGCACCCACCCTGGCGCCGCTGGCGCTGGCCGATGTGCGCTCGAAGATCGACCAGATCGACCGCGACATCCAGAGCCTGATCGCCGAGCGCGCGCGCTTCGCCCACCAGGTCGGCAAGGCCAAGGGCAAGCTTGCCGCCGCCGTCGACTACTACCGCCCCGAGCGCGAAGCGCAGGTGCTGCGCATGGTGGTGGACCGTAACGAAGGCCCGCTCAGCGATGAGCTGCTGGTGCACGTCTACCGCGAGATCATGTCGGCCTGTCTGGCCCAGCAGGAGCCACTGAAGATCGGCTACCTCGGCCCGGAAGGCACCTTCAGCCAGCAGGCCGTGCTCAAGCACTTCGGCCGCTCGGCGCTGGGCCTGCCGATGGCCAGCATCGAGGAAGTGTTCCAGGAAGTGGAAGCGGGCAACGCCGATTTCGGCGTGGTGCCAGTGGAGAATTCCGGGCAGGGCACCATCCAGATCACCCTGGACATGTTCCTGACCTCCAACCTGAAGATCTGTGGCGAAGTGGAACTGCGCGTGCAGCAGTACCTGATGTCGCGCAGCGGCCGCATCGAGGACATCGAGCGCATCTATGCGCACCCGCAGTCGTTCATGCAGACCTCAGCCTGGCTGCGCGCCAACCTGCCGAAGGCCGAGAAAATTCCGGTGTCGAGCAATGCCGAAGGTGCGCGCCGTGCGCGCAACGCCGATGACGCGGCGGCCATCGGTGGCGAGAGTGCCGGCCACGTGTACGGCCTGAAGAAGGTGGTCACCAAGCCGATCCAGAACGACGCCGACAACACCACCCGCTTCCTGGTGGTGGGTCGCAACATCTTCCCGACCTCCGGCCACGACCGCACGTCGGTGCTGGTGTTCATCCATGACAAGCCCGGTGCGCTGTTCGACGTGCTCAGCCCGTTCGCCCGCCACGGCATCAGCATGAACCGCATCGAGTCGCGTCCGTCGCACCACGGCAAGTGGGAATACGGCTTCTTCATCGACCTGGCCGGCCACATCGACGACGCGCCGATGCAGGCCGCGCTGGCCGAACTGGAAGCGCACTCGGCGCAGATCAAGGTGCTCGGCTCCTATCCGGTGGCCGTGCCCTGAGTGCTGCTGCGGTGGCTGCGGCTGCCGCCCCCTGATGCATCGCCGGTGCTGCCGGCGTTTACGGAATGATCGAACGATGAGCAACGCGCAACACTGGATTGCCCGCAAGGGCCAGCCGCTGCAGGGCAGCCTGACCATTCCCGGCGACAAGTCGGTCTCGCACCGCTCGGTGATGTTCGCCGCGCTGGCCGATGGCACCTCGCATATCGAGGGTTTCCTGGAAGGCGAGGACACCCGCGCCACTGCGCGCATCTTCAGCCAGCTGGGCGTGCGCATCGAAACCCCCAGCCCGTCGCAGCGCATCGTGCACGGCGTCGGTATCGACGGCCTGAAGGCGCCGGATGCGCCGCTGGACTGCGGCAACGCGGGCACCGGCATGCGCCTGTTGGCCGGTCTGCTGGCGGGCCAGGCATTCGACTGCACGCTGATCGGCGATGAGTCGCTGTCCGGCCGCCCGATGCGCCGCGTGACCGGCCCGCTGTCGCAGATGGGCGCGAAGATCGACACCCAGGAAAACGGGACGCCGCCGCTGCACGTGCATGGCGGGCAATCGCTGCACGGCATCGACTTCGCCTCGCCGGTGGCCAGCGCGCAGATCAAGTCGGCGGTGCTGTTGGCCGGCCTGTACGCGCAGGGCGAAACCCAGGTGACCGAGCCGCACCCGACCCGTGACTACACCGAGCGCATGCTGTCCGCGTTCGGCGTGGACATCGAATTCTCGCCCGGCAAGGCACACCTGCGTGGTGGCCAGCGCCTGCGCGCTACTGACATCGTGGTGCCGGCGGACTTCTCTTCGGCTGCGTTCTATCTGGTGGCTGCCAGCATCATTCCGGGCTCCGAGCTGCGCCTGAAGCAGGTCGGCCTGAACCCGCGCCGCACCGGCCTGCTGCACGCGCTGCGCCTGATGGGGGCGGACATCACCGAAGAAAATCCGGCCGAGCAGGGCGGTGAGCCGGTGGCGGATCTGGTGGTGCGCTACGCTCAGTTGAAGGGCGCACGCATTCCGGAAGCACTGGTGCCGGACATGATTGACGAGTTCCCGGCGCTGTTCGTGGCCGCTGCGGCCGCCGAAGGCCAGACCGTGGTGAGCGGTGCGGCCGAGCTGCGGGTGAAGGAATCCGACCGCCTTGCCGCGATGGCCACCGGCCTGCGCGCGCTGGGCATGCAGGTGGATGAAACCGAAGACGGCGCCACCCTGCACGGCGGCGTGCGCCTGGGCAGTGGCACCACCGAAAGCCACGGTGACCATCGCATCGCCATGGCCTTCGCCATCGCCGGCCAGATCAGTGACGGCGAAGTGCGCATCAACGATATCGCCAACGTCGCCACCTCCTTCCCGGACTTCGATGGCCTGGCGCGCAGCGCCGGGTTCAATCTGGCCTGAAAGGCCACGCCCGGCGGATGACGTAACCCGGTGGGTGCCAACCTTGGTTGGCACGCTTCTCCAAATAAAAAGACGGAGGCCGAAGCCTCCGTCGAAACATCACGAACCCCTCGTCCGCGATCAACGCTGCTCGGTACGGAAATCCACCGGGACCCGCACCACGCTTGCTACTGCGCGGCCGTCATGCACCGCAGGCTGGAACTTCCAGTTCTGCACGGTGTTCAGCACCGCACGGTCCAGGTCGCGGCTGCGCTCGCCGCTGCGCGAAACGATCGCAGCGTTGGCGACATTGCCACGGGTATCGACATTGAGGCTGGCGATCACGCTGCCCTGCACGCCACTGCGCAGTGCAGCAGCGGGGTAGGTGGGCATGCGGTTGCTGGCCAGCGGGCGCGCTTCGCGATTACGTACCGCAGGTGCGGCCTTGTGCTGGCTGGAGGCAGGGGCAGCCTGGCGCGTTGCAGGTATTGCTGCATCAGTCACCGCAGCTTGCTCAGGGGCGGGCAACATGCGCTCACCGACCGGTGCCGGCGCCACATCCTCCTGATTGGAATGGCGCAGCCACAGCAGGGCGGCCGCAAACATCGCCACGATCAGCGCGATCCACATCCAGGGCGACGTGGGCTTGTGCTGCACGCTCGAATCCTGCTGCAGCTGCGGCGAATGAAGGTCTTCGTGGGTGGTGGCAGTCATCGCAAACTCCTTCCGTCAACTGACGACGTGGGAAGTGTTGCCCGAGCCATGGACGGGAAGTGTCAGCGCTGCGTCAACGCCACCGGCAGGGTTCAGTTTGCCTGCCGGGAAGCGTTCAGTTACTGCGTCTTGAAGTCGAACGGTACTTCAATGCTGCCGGGCACGGCCTGGCCATTGCTCTGCGCCGGGGTGAAACGCCACCGGCGCACCGCGTCGGTGGCGGCACGGTCGAGGTCGCGTGAACCACTGCGCTGGATCACTGTGGCGTTGTTGGGATAGCCGGTGGCGTCCACGTCTACGCGTACCACCACGGTGCCGGTTTCCCCGGCGCGCAGGGCGGCGGCGGGGTACGACGGCGGCGGCGACTGGCCGGCAATCGGCATCGGCTGGCTGTTGCCGGTCGCAGCCGGCGCAGCGCCCGGGGCGGCCGGGGCCGGCTCGGCGATCGGGGCGGGTGGCGGCGGAGCGGTTTCGACCAGCTTCGGCGCTTCCTCCTCCACCGGTGCCGGCTTGGCGTCAGGCATGTCGCTGGAACCGGCTGCAGCGGCCAAGGGTTCCGGCAGGGGCTCGACCTGGGCAGTTTCCTGCGGGGTCTGTGCGGCCGGGTCGGCGCGGAAGAACTCTTTGTCACGGCCGGTCAGCCAGACCAGCACGAACAGCAGCACGCCCACGCCGAAGGCGATGCCGGCGATCTTCAGGGCGTTGCGCGGGATATGCACAGTGAACGACTTGGCGGACGACGAGCGGGGTGCAGACATGGACCGGACCAGTACGGAATAGCCCGATTCTGCCACGCCGGGAATGAACCGGGCGGCAGAAATCCGTATAACAAGCGATAATCCCATCCCTGATACCCACCACGACACCTGCCATGCTTGATCCAGCCCTGCTCCGCCACCAGCCCGCCGACCTCGCCGAACGCCTGCGCACCAGCCGCGGCTTCGAGCTCGACGTGTCTGCCCTGGAGTCCCTGGAGGCCGATCGCAAGCGCATCCAGGTGCGGACCCAGGAGCTGCAGAGCCTGCGTAACAGCCGTTCCAAGGCCATCGGCCAGGCCAAGGCGAAGGGCGAGGACGTCTCGGCCATGATGGCCGAGGTCGCTGCCTTCGCCGATGAGCTGAAGGCCTCGGAAGTGGCGCTGGACGAGCTGCGCGAGAAGATCGACGCCATCTCGATGGGCATTCCGAACCTGCCGGCCGATGACGTGCCGGCCGGTGCCGACGAGAACGACAACGTCGAGCAGGCGCGCTGGGGAACCCCGCGCCAGTTCGACTTCAAGGTGCTCGATCACGTCGAACTGGGCGCCCGCAACGGTTGGCTGGACGGCGAAACCGCCGCCAAGCTGTCCGGTTCGCGCTTCACCGTGCTGCGCGGCCCGATCGCGCGCCTGCACCGTGCGCTGGCCCAGTTCATGGTCGACCTGCACACCGGTGAGCACGGCTACGAGGAAACCAACGTGCCGCTGCTGGTCAACGCCGATTCGCTGCGCGGCACCAGCCAGCTGCCGAAGTTCGAGGACGACCTGTTCAAGACCGCCGTGGGCGATTCCACGCGCTACCTGATCCCGACCTCGGAAGTGCCGCTGACCAACATCGTGCGCGATGAGATCGTCGATGCCGAGCGCCTGCCGCTGCGCATGACCGCCCACTCGATGTGCTTCCGTGCCGAGGCCGGCAGCGGTGGCCGCGACGTGCGCGGCATGATCCGCCAGCACCAGTTCGAGAAGGTCGAGCTGGTCTCGATCAGCCGCCCGGAAGACAGCGACGCCGAACACCAGCGCATGACCCGTTGCGCCGAAGTGGTTCTGGAAAAGCTGGGCCTGCCGTACCGCAAGGTGCTGCTGTGCACCGGCGACATGGGCTTCTCGGCGGTGAAGACCTACGACCTGGAAGTCTGGCTGCCGTCGCAGGAGACCTACCGCGAGATCTCCTCGTGCTCGAACTGTGGTGACTTCCAGGCCCGCCGCATGCAGGCCCGCTGGCGCAACCCGGCCACCGGCAAACCGGAACTGGCGCATACCCTGAACGGTTCGGGCGTGGCGGTGGGCCGCGCGATGATCGCGGTGATGGAGAACTACCAGAACGCCGACGGCAGCATCACCGTGCCGGAGGCCCTGCGCCCGTACATGGGTGGCCTGGAAACCATCGGCTGATAGCCTGATGGGGTGGGTGCCATGCTTGCATGGCACTGCTCTGGCTCTGGTGGGTGCCATGCTTGCATGGCACCGTATCCACGCATGGCGTGGATCTACGATGCGGGCTACATCCACGCAATGCGTGGATGAACCACCGTGATCACTCCACAACCCGCACCTTCTCCAACGGCACCCAGCCCGGTTCACCCGTCTCCGGCACGCACCACGTCCAGCCATTGAGCGTGCGCTCGCCACGCAGCAGCTGCCCGGGATCCACATTCAGTTCGCGCGCACAGTAGTCTTCCGTGGCAAATGCGCCACCCTGCGCGTCGCGGCCGATCACCGGCGCGGGCACGAATCCCGGCTGCTGGCCCTCTGCCTCGCACAGGAACCAGTCTTCCCAGCCTTCAGGCCCTTCATAACGTTCGCCCACCACCAGCGCCTGGCCACGGCGCAGGGTGATCGGGTGCGGAAATTCGCTGCGGTGTGCAGTGGTCACGATGTAGTTCATGGCCCCAGCCTAACGTTCTGGTGAGCGTCGCGCATGGCAGCGTATCCATGCGCACGTGCGGTAGAGCCACGCCATGCGTGGATGACGTAGCGCTCAGTCCATACGCCACAAAAAAACGGCCCCGCAAAGCGGGGCCGCCAGGGTGGGCCGGGATGGGGGAGGGGATCCCGGCCCGCGTTCAGCGCCCAGACGAGGAGAGAGCGGCGCCGAACGCTGGAACGCGTTACGCCGCGGCGGCCTCGGCCGCTTCGTGCGACGGCAGCGCAGCCAGTGCGCCGGCAATGGCGTCTTCGCGGTGCTGCGGCGAGTAGGCGATGCCTTCGGCACGTACGAACTCGACATCGTTGATGCCCCAGAAGGCAAACGTCTGGCGCAGGAACGGCTCCTGGAAGTCCGCGGGCGAATCGGTGTAGATGCCGCCACGGCTGCTGGCGATGATCACTCGCTTGCCACCGGCCAGACCGACCGGGCCGTTCTCGGTGTACTTGAAGGTGCGCCCGGCCACGGCCACGCGGTCGATCCAGGCCTTCAGGGTGGACGGAATGCTGAAGTTGTACATCGGCGCGCCGATCACCACGATGTCGGCCGCCAGGAACTGCTCGAGTACCTGTTCAGCATCGGCGGCTTCGGCAGCGTCGGCCTTGGCAAGCGATCCGCTGCGCAGGTGCGGTACCGGATTGGCGTCAAGATCGCGATAATCAACCTGCAGGCCGTCGATCTGCTGCGTGAACTGGGCCACCACGGCGGCGGTCAGGTGGCGGGAGACGGAGTTGTCGCCAAGCACGCTGGCGTCGATGTGCAGAAGCTTCATGGCAGTACCTATGTTCGGGAGAGGTGGCGGACTTGCCGCCGACGGAGAGAACGATAGGTTGTTGCAAAGGCGGGATAAAGGTGGTTGAATGCCACGTATTGTTCTAGATATGGAACTCGGGCATGCATGACCTGAATGATCTGTACTACTTCGCGATGGTGGTCGACCATGGCGGATTCGCCGCCGCCGAGCGTGCACTGGGTATCCCCAAGTCGCGCCTGAGCCGCCGCATCAGCCAGCTGGAAACCGACCTGGGCGTTCGCCTGCTGCAGCGCTCCACGCGTCGTTTCGCCGTCACCGATGTCGGCACCAGCGTGCACCGCCACGCGCAGACGATGCTGGCCGAGGCACAGGCCGCACGCGAAGTGGTGGACCGCCTCAGCGCGGAACCGCGCGGCGTGGTGCGCGCCAGCGTGCCGGTATCGCTGGCGCAGATGCAGCTGCCCAAGCTGCTGCCCAAGTTCCTTGAGCAGTACCCGAAGGTGCGCCTGCAGCTGAACATCAGCAACCGCCGCGTGGACATCATCAACGAAGGCTACGACGTGGCCCTGCGCGTGCGTTCGCGCCTGGACGATGACGGCAGCCTGGTGATGCGCAGCTTCGGCCAGGTGCAGGAATTGCTGGTGGCCAGCCCGAAGTACCTGGACCGCGCCGGCCGGCCGAAGGATCCGGAAGAATTGACCCAGCATGTCACCCTCAGCATCAGCGAAGACGAAGCCCGCCAACGCTGGGAGCTGCACGGGCCGGAAGGCGAAGTGCGCCGGGTCGACCTGCAGCCGCGCGTGGCCGGCTTCGACTTCCCGCTGCTGCAGAGCATGGTGAAGGACGGTTTCGGCATCACCATGCTGCCGGAAACCGTGTGCGCCGACGCCGTGCGCAACGGCGAGCTGGAAGTGGTGCTGCCGGACTGGTCGCTGCCGCAGGGCGTGTGCCATGCCGTGTTCGCCTCGCGCCGCGGCCTGCTGCCGGCGGTGCGCGTGTTCATCGACTTCCTGGCCGAGCACCTGCCGCCGCAACTGGAGGCCTCGCGCCTGGATTGCGGTGGCGCCTGTGAAAAGGCCAAGGAGCGGATCAAGGCCAGTGCGCTGGGCGCGTTGGCGGTGGACGCGGGCTGAGGCACCCACCCGTAACTGCACCGCCAATCTGTGAAACGGTAGCGCCGGGCCATGCCCGGCGTTGCTGCTTTCCGGCCCCGGTCAGTTCCGGCCAAACAGCCGGTCCCAGAAGCTGCGCCGCGGCGGTGCGGCCGATGTGGGCTCGGCAATGACCGGTGCTTCCAGGACCGCCATCAGCTCCGCGCTGCGCGGCTTCTTCAGGAAGCGGGCGTAATCCAAGTAGCTGGTCACCTTGCTCATGTGCAGGCGCTCGGGCATTGCGGGCAACGCGCCGCCCTGCAGCAGCACCCGCAGTGCCTCTGGGCGGTCCAGGCGGATCGCCTCGAACAGCGCGGTGCCGCCACAGCCCGGCTCGATCTGGTTGGCGCGCTGTGGCGCATCCTTCAACAGCTCTCGCAGCGCATCCGGGTCGTCGCGGTCCACGGCGGCAACCAGTCGTGCCAGCGCTTCAGCTTCTTCGGGTGGGAGGCTATCGCGATAGGCCTGGTCGGCGATCTCGCGCTCGTCGCGCCCATCACCGCCCTGGATGCACAGGAAGTCGGTGACCAGGGCGACCGGAATGCCGGAGGTATCCAGCGCCCAGTAGCTGGGATAGACGCCGTCGCCCCAGCCGCTGGTGAATACGACCAGGCCGTGTGGAGAGTCCTCGCCCCACGGGCGGTACTCGGCGCCTTCATCCAGGCCGTCATGGTCGATCAGCGCATCCGACCATTCGCTGTCTTCGTCGCCATCGGCCTGTTCGATCAGGGCCAGCAGTGCCTGCTGGGTGTTGGTATCCATGAAGCATCCGATGCCGGCGTCGACCGGATAGCCAATGAAGCTGTCCTCATCCAGTCCAGTGAGGTCCTGCGTGGTCCAGCGCGCCATCTGCCAGTGCAGGGCAGACGCAGTGAGGGCTTCGCGGGGCTTGAACCAGACCACGGCCAGGGCCGGGCGGCCGCTGTGCACGATGATTTCGACCGGATGCCGGCCTAGGGGGGCGGTGTAGTCGGCCAGCGCCGGCGCCTCGGCCTGGACCAGCGGATCGCAGACCACCACATGCCCACTGCTGACCGGCAGGTGCCCGGCGAACGTGCGGTGCAGGGCCACTGCGGCCAGCTGGGTGTCGTCCAGCAGGGTGGTGCGCAGGTTGGCCAGATCGAGGTGGGCCATGGGGGCTCCGATTGCAGTGAAGGCCCCACCGTGCCGGATGCGAAGGGCGGGGGCAAGGGTGGTCTTGGGCAAATGCTCTTCACGTGCGAGAATACGCCGCTGCCCGGGCGACCGGGACCCGATTGGAGAGATGGCCGAGCGGTTTAAGGCACCGGTCTTGAAAACCGGCGAAGGGTTAAACCTTCCGTGGGTTCGAATCCCACTCTCTCCGCCAATCCTTAGTAAGTGTTTGTTTTTAAACGACATTTTTTAAGGTCTTGAAGGGCGGCTTGGGGCACAAATCGGGGCACAACTCCGATGCGATTACCAAGCTATCTCACTCGCTCTTCCACAGGTCGTTACCAGTTTCGCATGCGCGTTCCGACGGACATGCGCGGTATCGTCGGCAAACCTTTCGTCAAGCATCCCTTGGGCATCCAACTGCATAGCGCAAGAGTGGCTGCCTTGGCCATCGCGCAGCGTTATGCTCAAGCATTCGATGCCATCAGGGATGGGTGCATGACCAAGAAGGGACTCACGGTTGAGGATGTTCTGCGCAGCGTCGCGGAGAACGGCTCCCGGCGTTATGAAATTGACTTGCCGGGCTTCCGTCTTCGGACCACGGATGCGGCCGACCATGCTCGAGCAATGGAGGCGCTGGAAGAAATCGGCAAGTTCCACTTCCGTGATGCGGGTGCAGTTCCGGCGGCGGCTGGGCCAAACCCGTTGGAATCAGCGGCGGCGCAGCCCCTGCCATCTGAGACCATCAGCCTGATCGATGCGAAGCGAATCTGGCAGGATAAAGTCGCCGCCGAGGACATCGAGGTCAAAACGGTCGGCATCAAACTGCTTCCCGTGACAGAGCTGATCGAGTTCTTGGGCGCCGAGCGCGAGCTGCACACCATCACGCGGCCTGAGATGGCCCGCTTCTACGACCATTTGGCCAAGCGCGGGTTAACGCGTTCTACGCTCAACAATCGCCAGAGCTACCTCGCAGGAAAGAGAGGATTCTTCACTTGGGCAATGGCTTCAGGCTACGTGCTCAAGGGAGACAATGTCGCCGCAGGTCACGTCAGCGTTTCGATGGCGGAGAAGCGCAAGCGCAGAAAATTTGGCTTCCAGGCCTTTACCTTGGATCAGGTTCATCAACTCTTCGCGCCTGATAGCTTCAAGCAGCTTTCAACGGGAGCGCGCTGGGCGGCTTTGTTGGGCCTGTATACGGGCGCCCGGGCAGGTGAGGTGGGGCAGCTGTTTACCCTCGACGTCAAGGAAGAGGAGGGAATCCCGTGCATACGGTTTACCGATGAGGGGGAGGATCAGCGATTGAAGACCGATGTTTCCAATCGGGTCGTCCCGTTGCATCCCGACCTGATCAAGCTTGGTTTCTTGGACTACGTCGCCGAACGAAGGGAGAGCGGGGACTGGCGATTGTTTCCGCAGGCTGACAGTAAGGCGAAGAATGGTGCGGGGAACTGGATATCGAAGGCGTTCAGCTACTACCTCCAAAAGCACAGTGGTGGGTGGTCGAAAGCGAAACGTGGTTTCCATAGTCTCCGAAAGACCGTGATTCAGGAGATGCAGGGCAGCGGTGTGGCCTCTGAGATGCGAGCCCAAATCGTCGGCCACGAATTGGACGACGAACACCACGCGACTTACAGCAGGCCCTTTACGGTGAGTGAGAAGCTCAACGGTGCCGGAGGAACGCCAGCTTTGGGTGTCCTAGATTACGGAATCGACCTGGAGGCGCTGCGCACCCTGCCGGCGCGCAAGGTCGGGCGGCGAAGCAGCAATGCTGCCGCGCGCTCTTCAAAGGTCGGCCGTAAGGGGAGCGAGCCGAACTAATGGCCCTTACTGCTGCTGATGCTTACCGCCGCGCCATCGATCGCTTTCTCGGCAAGCTCTCTGGCACCGAAAACGTGGGCCAGATGGAGAAGAAGATCGCAGACCATTTGCGCCTAGCGAAACAGCGGCCCAAGGTGGACGTGGCGTTGAGCTTCAATGAGGCCGCTGGGGTGTTGGCGATCAGCACGGCCCAATTGCAACACCTCTTGAAGGAACACTCCCCAAAAGGGACGCTGTTCACGGTGAAGGGAACTCGCAAGCGCTCGACCACCCTTGTTCCGTTGATGGCCTGGGCAGCCGAGCTCAAGGCTAAGGGCCTGTGGAAGCCGTTGAGCGAACGGGGCGTTGCGATCGACACCCTCCTAACTGCAGAACTGCCGTTTCTGGTGGCCAAAGGGTCCAAGGCTAAGCAGTTCTTCCTGGAGCCACTGACTGACCAACCCATCAGCGATGCGTTAATTCGCCAGCTCCAAGCATTGGGCGTGCAAATCGGGCTTGGGATTCGGGTCTGCACGCTGACCGAGGCCTTCGCCCAGCCTTGGCAAAACCCTGACGTCAAGCGCCAGTGGGTGGACGCATTCAACAACGCAGCCCAAGCCCAGGCCAGCCGTCTGCGGGACCTGGCTCAGCAGCTCGACGCCTCGCGAGCTGGGGTGATCGAACAAGCGCTGCACGAACGCCTGCAGCCGGCGCCTCCAAAGATGCCCGACAAGCGCAATGGGCGAATGTAACGGCTGCTAACGGATATTGGAGGCCTCCAATATCCGTATCGATGGAGGCTCTCAGTTCGGATGATTACTCCAACGCCTCGGTGGTCGGGGCGATGGAGCAAGCCGATGGGCCTCGATATGTATGCGGTCAAGACCCGCACTGATGTGCGAGATCGCACTCAAGAACTATTTTTCTACTGGCGAAAGCATCCGAACCTTCATGGTTGGATGTTCAAGTTGCACAGTGCTAGGACGGGGCAGGTTGATCCCTTCGATTTCAACCAAGTTCCCGTATTCCTTGGATTGGACGATCTTGATGCGTTGGAACAGGCTGTGCTGAACGATGATTTGCCTTATACCCAAGGCTTCTTCTTCGGTGAATCGGATCCCGATCGAGCTGAAGAAGATCTGGACTTCATTGCGCAGGCCCGCGCATTGATCAACGACGGTTGGGACGTGTTCTACAACTCTTGGTGGTAACCCGCCGCCAGCAGCGCCTCTCGGGCTGGTTCAAGCCCAACTCCCAAAACCCATTCTTCAACGCGGCAACGCAGCCGTGCTGACGGAGCCTTGCCTGGAGAATCCTCATGCAGCCCAAGTCCAACGTTCTGCCGTTCAACGCAGCAACCCGCTCCAAGCGCCTCGTAGCGGCTAAACCCACCCGGCTCACCTCCGTTTGCTACAAGGCAAGCGACAAGGCCCACACGAGCGTCGATTGGTATACCCCGCCTGCCATCGTCAGGGCGCTGGGGGGAAGGCGCGGCTTTGACCTCGATCCTTGCACGCCCGAAGACCCGTCGCGGCTGCCCGCACCCACGGCCAGCCGGATGATCCCGCCGAGCCAGGACGGCTTGGCTACGCCGTGGCCCAAGCAGGCATTCGTGTGGATGAATCCGCCTTACGGAAAAGGGATTGAGAAGTGGTTGAGCAAGCTGGCCAACCACCCCGGCGGCGGTATCGCCCTGGTGCCGGTCAACATGGAGACGGGATGGATGCACGACTGCGTGCTTTCCCACCCCAACGCGACGGCGATCCTGTTCACCCGTGGGAGGCTGAGGTTTGTGCGTCCCGACGGAACCACCGGCACGGCAGCGCCGTCGGGATCGTTGGTGGTGACTTACGGCAAGCGCGCCGCCGATCACCTTCAGCAAGCGCAGGCGAGCGGTGCGTTGCACGGGAAGTTCTTTGCCATCCAGCGGGTAGGGCAGGTGGCCACGGCGAACCAGGAGAGCTCCAATGGCTGATCGCTGGAACGTTGTTGTCTTGGGCCGCGCGACGGCCGAATTGGAAATCCGAATCGACGCGGACTCAGAGGCGGCAGCCTTGGAGATTCTGAACTCGATGGGAGTGGCTGACATTCATGCCGGTGGCTGGCGTACCGAGTTGGAGGAGATCTACGGCTTTGTGGAGGTCATCAGCCCCGATGGTTCCGAACGCGAAGATCTCAACTGGCCTTGTCCAACCATGCGCCACCACCTCAACTATTAGGAGGAGCCGATGGGAACTTACGAATTCGTCGTCCGGGGTGACTACTTGGTGAGCAAGGTGATTGAGGTCTTTGCCCAGACCCAGTCCGAGGCAATGGAGGCATTCGCGCGACTGTCCTTGGCGGAGTTGGATGCCATCGATTGGCACCATGGCGCCCTTACGATTGAAGAACACGTGGTGGTGACGGAGGTGGAAAGCGGGAGGGAGTTTCAGCATCCGTTCTTGACCGATCGCAAGCGCGAGCAACTGGAGTGTTTGGCCGAAAATGAGTAGGAACTTCCGGCTGCTGGTCTTCCACTAGCCAGCAGCGATCGAAGGCCAGCAGGAAGACCAGTAGTGCAAGGTCGTTGAATCCCAAGGGATTTCTGCGACTAAAAGTGCGCTGCTGGCTTGCTGGCTTTCGATTCAACTCCCCTGTGCAAATGCGTCCAAATCGCATGGAAAGTGTTGGTATCTCAAATTTCAAAACCGATTCTTTTTTGACCCAGCAGACCAGCGGAACGGTTTTCTATGAATGCAAAGCTTTTGGAATCAAGGGTTTGTAGCTGCTGGTCTTCCTGCTGGTCTTCCTGCTGGTCTTCTCTTTCTGCTGGCTAATGGAAGACCAGCAGGGAAGGGAAAGCCAGCAGAACAGGGCTTCCGGAAAAAGTGCGAGAGATTCCGCAGTTTTCGTGTTTAGTCAAAAACCGTGGGTTGCGGAAAGCTCCTGGAGTGGTTGAGTGGAAGTGTCCCCCATGTGGGACACACCAAACCTTTCACCTTCGGAGTTGCCACCGTGAACGCCGCCACCCATCCCTCGTCGCCGCCGACTTACAGCATCCGCGCCAGCGTGAAAAAGCACGTTCGGATCAAACGCCCCTTGGCCGAACGCCTTCGTCTCGCCGCGGCCGAAAACGAGATGACAGAGAGCGAGTTCATTCGCCGCGCCTTGGAAACCGCTCTCCCGCGCGCTGCCTGAGCAAGCCTGTCCCCCCACAACGACAAACCCCCACCGGCCAGGGCGAGGGTTTGAGAGGAGCCAACAACAATGTCTACAACCAATGTGTCCCCAAAAGGGAAGGCTGTCAACCCGACGACGGAAGAGCCAAGCAACATCGTGCCATTCGAAGCGTCGCGCTTCCTGGGTGCGGAAGCCTCCGCCCGCAAGGTCAACCTGGAGGCAGAGGAGCACAAGCAGCTCTACCGCCACTCGGTTGATCGAGAGGGCCAGCGCAAGCCACCGTCGCTCCCCATCCTGTTTGCCCGCCGCACCACCGAATGCGTCGATCGCTTGTGGGCGTGCCAAGCCACCAGCGGCACCGGCGAGATCGTACACCATTGGAACGGTACCTACTGGCAAGCGATCAGCGACGCGGAAGGTGTGGGTGTGGCATCCGATTGGATCGACCGCAACGCCGATTTCGCGGGCAGCCCCAAGCTCGCCAAGGACTGCTGGGACATGGCTTCCCTTCGGCTGCGCCAGAAAAACCCCATGCCAGCCCAAGCCAAGCGGGCCATCGTGCCGGTGGCAGACGGCTACGTGGAAATCCTTCCCGGCGGTTTCCATGTGCTCGCTCCTGATCCCGCCTTGGGCATGACCCACGCGGTCAGGGTGGCCTGTGGTGGCAGGCAGGGCCATGCATACAAGCCCCAGCCTTTGCCGGCTGACTCGCGATTCGCCAAGTTCCTCCGCCAAGCCCACGACGACCCGCGCGTCATCGACCTGCTCCAGGAGCAGTGCGGCATGACCCTGTTGCCGGGTGTCTACAGCCAGGCCGCCTGGTGGCACGGCGTCGCAGGTTCTGGCAAATCCACCCTGGCGGAAATCGTGGAAGCGATGCACCGTCAGGTGGCCCGCTGCAACCTTGAAACTTTGGGCGACCGCTTCAGCCTGGAACCCATGATTGGCGCCAGCCTGATCCTGGTGGACGAAGTGGAGTGCGAGAAGTGGGCCGAAGGTCGGTTCAAGACGATGGTCTCTGGCAATGGCATTGGCATCGACCGGAAGAACCAGAAGCAGCTGGCGAGCTACCATTCCACGGCCAAGTGGATCATCACGTCCAATTCGGCCCCCTTCATCCGCGACAAGAGCAACGGGGTGTGGCGCCGCCTCACCGTCGTGCACTGGAAGAAGGCGGTACCGGTCAACCAGCACGACCCTGATCTGGTCAAGAACATCCTGGCAGAGGAAGGCCAGCTTGTGCTGGACTGGATGCTCGAAGGCGCCCGACGCATCGTGGCCCGTGGTAGGGCGTTGTCCGACACCGACGCCGACATGCCCGAAGCCGTGCGCGCAGCGAAGCTGGCCGCCCGCCATGGCAGCGACCAGGTCATGGCTTGGGCTCAAGCCGAGCGCGTGGTGCGCATTGAGACGGATGAGTGCACGCTTTCCATGCGGCAGGTCTACGAGAACTACAAAAACTGGGGCTACCGACAAGGGCTGGCGGACATCGATCTCCTCACCGGTCGCCAGTTCTGGCGAGGCTTGAAAGAGATGGGCCTGGACGACGGCGCCCGCTCGAACCGTCGCATCAATGGCAAACAGGAAGAATGCGTGCGCCTGCGAATCAACGGAGCAGCCACCGTCGGCGAGGCCTGTGGCGATCTGCCGTTGAGATCATCGGCGACCGTGACAGCACTGCGCGTGGCGCAGGAGCGCTCTCAGTCTTTGGAGCCTTGGGAAACCGATGTGACGCCCACCCTCGAACAGCAAGGGGCTCGGCAGGAAGAGATAGAGCGTCGATTCGACCGCTTGAGCGCTCAGCAGCAGGCGGCTGAGATGGGAGCTCTCCATGCCGATGCGTTGAGGGAGGAGGCAGGGCGCACCAGAGCCAAGGCAATCCAACTCCAGCTGCAGGAACGTATCAATGAACTGGAGATTCGTGCGCTGTTCGGTGAGCCGTTGGCGGGCCGAGAAAGCAGCGAAACCCAAGGTGGCGGAAAGGTGGGAGATGGGGATGCGCGCCAACGGCGGTCGTAAAGGCGGGGCCAAATCCGTGTTCCCATCTTCCGTATCAGCTCTAGCCAATGGATTGGTCGGTGACGCTAACGGTCCAGCCCGGACTTGCCAAATCCGTATCCTGTCGCATGCTGAAACCATGACCCCTTCCGATGCCTTTGTAGACGACAGCATGGACCGCCAGGACTCCCTGGCGGCGTCCCCCCGTTTCACCGTGCAACGAACCCCCGAGGGCATCCGCGTGCAGCTCCAGGAGGGCGACGGGGGCCCCGGCACCGCTTTGACCATCGAACGGGCCTTGGCTTTGCTGGAGAACCTGTTGGAGCAGGGACGCGCCGTCACCATTCACGATTGAAGTTTCCAGCCTAACCCCCTTGGCGTTGCCGACAGGCGCCTTTCCTTGCCTTCCAGGAGAGCCTGCCCGTGTCCGATGCCACCCCCAACGAAAGCTTCCTTCAGCGCCATTCCCGCGACGTCGTCGAGCGCTTGATCCGCCAGATGGAGGAGGGCACCGGTCCCTTTCTCAAACCCTGGGACGCCCGCGTGGACCTCGGGTTGCCCATGAACCCCACGACTGGCAAGAGCTACCGGGGCGGAAACCTGCTCCACCTGTGGGCCCTTCAGAGCGCCTGGGACACCCAGGACAACCGGTGGATGACTTACAAGCAAGCCGCGGCCGTGGGCGCTCAGGTGCGCAAGGGCGAGAAGGCCAGCGTGATTGAGTATTGGGATTGGTCGCGGGTGGAGGAGGCCAAGAAGAGCGGGGACCCCGACCTCATCGCCAAGGCCCACCCCAAGGTCTTCTTCCCACGCGTGTTCAACGCGATGCAGATCGATGGGTTGCCGGCACTGGTCCTGCCAGCCGCGCGCCCAGAGCCCGACATTCACCAGGCCTGCGAAGCGGTGCTGAGAGACAGCGGAGCCGAGATCCACCACGACGGGGGCAACCAAGCGTTCTACCGTCCGATGACCGACAGCATCCACTTGCCCCAGCGCAACACCTTTCACTCGGCCAGCGGCTACTACGCCACCGCGTTGCACGAACTGGGCCACTGGACCGGCTTTCCCACCCGCCTCAACCGCGATCAGAAAGGGGCTTTTGGGAGCATCGACTACGCCAAGGAAGAACTGGTCGCGGAGGTGTCATCCATGCTGATGGGCGAACGCCTGGGCATTGGCCACGATCCCACCCAGCACGCGGCTTACGTGAAGTCGTGGATCCAAATCCTCCGGGACGATCCCCGGGAGCTCTTCCGAGCCGCGGCGGCGGCCGAGCGGGTGGTGGAGTTCCTGAAGGTGCCCGAGTTGGTTCGAGAGCCGCTCCAGAAGGTTGAGCAGCAGCGGCAGTCCGTGGCGGCCAATCTGCATGAGATCGAAAAACATGCCGCCAACGACCGGTCTCGATCGCGCTTCAAGGCAAGAGGGGCGCGCCTGAACTTGGCAGTTTGATTCGTGAACAAGCGACTGAACGCGCACCCGCCTGTCGGGAGGCAGCAGGGTGCGCGACAGTGGCTGACAAATTCTGGTTATTTATTCTTCGACAGCACGTCCATGCGCAGGAGCATCTGCTTGAGAACGTCGATGACGGAAACCTCGTCAGCATCCTTGGCCGGAGCCAGGGCAAGTGCCCAGTTGCGGACCGATGGGCTCAAGTCCTCTCCCAGTTCCACCACCAAGTCCTGAAGGTCGTCTAACGGCAGATAGGCCGTCGCAGCCAAGATATCATCGAGCTTTCCCGACAGGTCTTCTTCGTGTGCCTTCCGAAGTTCTCTCGCGGTGGCTCCGCGCTTTCTAAGCTCGGCGGCGTGCTCCACCTTGATCTCTTCAATCTTTGCTTTCGCTGATTTGCTCTTCTTGCGAACGGCGCCGCGAACAATGTCACGCACCAGCTTGGCGTCGTGCGTGTCTGTAAGGCTGGCAATGAGTGTGTCACTTTTAACGCGTGCCGGTCGGTAGACGCGGACCTTGCTGACCTCATCCCCCAGCACTCGCTGCGTCCACTTTTCCATCGTCTCCTTTGCCTTCTTTTGACCGGTTAGAGGCGACGGAACGTTCTTGAGGCGTGGTTTACCTTCGAAGTCCACCAGCAGGCCATAAGTCTTGAGGATGCGGTGGCTGTAGGTTGTGTCGGACATCCAATTTCCCCCTGTGAGTGATCCTGCAATTTTGCCAGTTCCGTAGACGGTTTGGCAGGTTGAGGGAGAGCGTTCCCACATCATCACAGGTTGAATGTCGATCAGGAACATTGCACGACAGGAGAGCTTGCCGGTTTCAGATTCCTTGCCAGACGCGGAGGGGCGAGAGAGAAAGGGGAAGAAATGGCCAGTCTGATCTACGTGCAGTAACAGAAATTCCGATCCGTGTGCTATCGAGCATGCGCGAACCCATCGTGCATCCCAACGTGTAGGCGCGGACTGCACCGCACTCCGCCGGCTGCTAGCCCTGCATGAACGGCCTCAGTGCGCTCGGGTTTGAGCGTCACGCCGCACTCTGGCTGCGCCAGCGGGGCATTGAGGTCAACGTGGCCTTTTGGTCCAAGGGCTTGAGCCACAAGTTGGTAAGAGCGGCCACCAAGGTTGCTAGCTTGGATGGCCACTTGCAGACATTGACGAAGCCTGCGCGACGTAGAGGGAAACCGCTTGTGGCAGTGGGCCAGGCAGAGCGGTTACTTCTTGGATGCCATGCGCTGGTAGAGCTTGTAGACGCCGAACATCGCCGCACCACCCGCAATTGGTGCAGCCGCGACCACCCCCAGTCCAGCAAGCATGCCACCGCCCACAACGCTCCCGACGGTTGCCAAGCCGGAGGTCACGGCGGCTGCACCGGCGGTCCCGGCCGCTGCACCACTGGTTACGCCGAGGATCGCAGAAGTTGCGCCAGCGACGGCTCCGCCGCCGGTCGAAATCGCGGCACCTGCGGCCGATGAACTCTTCTTCCTTGCCATACATTTCCCTGTTGGTTTTGAGTTGTGGGCAGAATCATCGCCTGAGCATCAATCTCTGTCCATATGCTTCATTTTGTCGCTTTTCCGTCAATTTAATGACGCGGACTGCAGTCTGTGTAACCGCGCTCCGAAGCCCCCCCCCCTTGCGCATTCCCAGAATCGATCTATGCATAGGTGAACCTACTCACGAAATGGAGGTGCACCTTGAAACCCATCGTTCTGGCCCTTGCATTGGCGTTGTCTGCTCCGGCCGCCTTTGCCGCCGATTCCACCTCCGCTCGCCGTTACGGTTCGTCCGAGGCCCTATCCGTCCAGGACGCCCGACTGGGCGAGGTCCTGATGGTTCGCACGGTTCAACTGACGTCCGACCAGCGTCTGAACGCCGGCTCCGCCATCGGGTCGGCCGTTGGTTATGGGGCTGCTAACCAGGTCAAGAACCGGGAATACCGCAATGCAGCCCGGGTGACCGGTGGCGTCATCGGTGCGGCTGCCGGAACCGCGGTTCAAGGGGCCTCAGCGGCCGGCGTGCGGTGGAGATCTACGTGCGCGATCTGTCCGATCGCCGCCAGCGCGTCCTCGCGGTGGTCCAAGACGCCGATGTGGATGTGCGCGAAGGTGATCGGGTCTTCTTGGTGGGGAAGGGTAAGAAGACCCGGGTGGTGCCGCTTGATGCTTCGCCGGTGCGCATTGGCGATTATTCGTGCGGAAGCCCTTGTGCCATTGGCATCAATGCCCGGTCGGACAACAACAGCGCTCGCGTGCGCGTGGGGCCGTAAGGATGCACAAAAGCGAACGCGTTGGTGGAGGCGTGTATTGCGAAGGCACGGCTTGCGGGCTTCTGGTTGAGCTCATGAAGCGGCCATCCGTTGCCCACCGCCGCTCCGAAGTCGCCCGGATGGTCCGAGAGGGACACGGCCGCGCCGCCATCGCCCAAGCCCTGGGCGTTCCATCGCCCGTGGTGAGCGCCGATCTGGCCCACCTGGGGTTGCGTCAAAAGCCCCGGCGCCCACTGGCTGACCAACACGCTCTGGTGGTGCGCCTCCTGGAGCAGGGGAACAACGGCCCTGCAATTGCCAAGCGCCTGGGCGTGACCCGACAGGCAGTCCACGCTTACCTGCAGGCCCATGGCCTGCTCCCAACCCAGAGGAGGATCCCATGACCGTTATTCTGGTGGTCGTGCTGTTTGAGCTCGCCATGTTTGCGATCACCTTCGGAATCGCGTGGCTGTGCGCGTCCAAAGCCCGCAGCGCACGCAGGGGCTGGGAGGCGTTCCAAGCCGGCCAAGAGGACGCCCCATCCGTGGTTGCGTTGATGTGGCATTTGGCCGTGTTCTACGCGTGCTTGGCACTGCTGGCTTACCAGCTACAGCACGTGGTGAGCCAAGTCTGGTTGGATCCTTCCAACCTATACCTGTCATCCACGCTGGCTCTTGTCGTTTATTCGATCGCATGCGGGCTGCTTCACGGCAGCGGGCTGGCGCGGAGGCGGGCATGAGAACGAGTCACGGTCGGTTGCGCCCAGACCCCGTCGACGCCCGCCCACGCCAGGATGGGCTGTTCCAAGGCGAAGACACAGGCGAAGAGATTCACGAAGAGCGTGACCCGTTGCTTCAAGCGCTTTACACCGAATCGCTCCATGCCCGCGGGGACGTGGACGCTGTCGATCGCTTGCTGGATGCCCACCGAGAGGCGCTTGGGGAGCCCGAGCAAGTCGCCTATGCCCGTCAGCAAGACGAACGCCATGATCGGACGTTGCCATTGCCGAGCGGTGGCCTGCCGTTGAGGCCGTCCACGGAGCGCTACCTAGAGGAGCATCGGTCATGGAACCCGCCGACCGCCAAAGAGGCCGCCATCGCACGTTCCAGGGGTCCCACCATGGTGCTCGAAGGGAAGGCATGGCGCGCTGAAGACGACGTTGCCGAGGTTACGGTGGAGGCTCCCAAGGACGACCCGTGGCAGCGGATGCGTTGAGTTCGTGTCTCAGCTGGAGAGACAGTTGGGCACCATCATTGCTGCTAGGAACACGGTGTTCCCTTCGGCTATCCTGCCCAGGGTATCCATCACTGGTATTGCTAACAACAGGGGGCGTTATGGCAAGCGTGACAGTAAGGACGCGGGATGAGCTGGAAGCGGCCAAGAATGCAAAGGCGCAGCAGATTGTGGTTGTGGGCAAGTTGGCAGACGACCTGAAGAAGACGCGCAAGTTCGCCAAGCTTGGTGCCGTCGGTGTTGCAGCAATCGTTGCTGCAGTTGGGCTCGCTCCAGTAACGGCTGGGCTCAGCACGCTCAGCCTGGGGGCGGTCGCGACAGTCACTGGAGTCGAGATCATCGGCATCATCACCGCCGCAAGCCTTGGTCTCTCTTTGATCCTCGCAATCTACAAAGGCTACGATGTGGAATACGAGGCTGGCGGAAAGGTCATTTTCAAGCGCAAGGAAGGAAAGTGATGCCCGGCTTCGTTCCAGGGGCGCCTTACCTTTTTGTTTGCGAGAAGTGCAGTCATCACTTTCAGCGGAAGATCAACTTGGGGCTCTTCTGTCCGGCATGCAAGTCGCTGTCCGTGAAGCCTCGTTTGGTCTGTAAGTAGTGCTCGTTGGCCGCCAGAAAGTTGGCGGCCACTTCCAATGACCGGTCGAATCGGGTTTAACATCGCGGTCTCAGGTGCCCCGTAACCCTTTTGCTTCAAAGCGCTCCAGTATCGCCGTCACGGCTTCTGCGGCACGGTCCGGTGACGCATCTATGCGTTCCAAGCCCGTCATGGCGACGGGCAACGGCGCATTCGGATCGGTCGTGGCCACCACGGCCAGGACTCTTCCTCGGATGGTGTCTTCCACCGTGGTCCATTCGTCGGCGAGACGCTGGGGTTTATCGGTGAGAAGGACCACCATGACGGGGCCGGGTGTCAGCAGGCGGTTGGAGCGTCCCCGAAGTGCTGCGCTGTTGTGGACATGGATGGCCCGGCGGTGCCCATCTTCGGTCAGTTGGACCAGGACGCTGTGGCAGCTCGGCGCGCCCATCTCGTTGCAAACGATGTGGATGCGACCCTTGGCCCATTCCTGAAAGCCCACTGAGGAGGGCGCCAACTCATCGCTGGTAAAACAAGCCTCCACGAACCGTCGGCCTGCGAGGCTCAGTCCTTTCTCTTCGATCAGGCCCCAGCGTTCAAAGGTCTGGCGATTGATGCTGCTTTTCGACTGCAGTCCAAGGAATTCTTTTGGGTCCAGGTTACCCCCGCCGGTGCCAGGAAACACGTGGTGACGCTCGGTGATTAAAGCGCGTCGCAGAAGATCGACCTGGCCAAACGACAGGTCGCTCAGCGCCTTAATGAAGTGGCGCTTGAGATGGCCTGCGGTTTTGCCGGTAGCGATTGAACAGGCAAGGCGGCCATAGACGGTGGCCTTCTCGGCCTCGATGTCCATCTCCAATGCCCGCAGCATGGCCAGAAAATCTTCCGAGGTCATGGCCTCCGCGTTCTCGGGGAACACCTGACCCTCAAGCGCGGCACGGGTGAACTCCCGGTAGCGCTCCTCAGTGCGCTTGGCAAGCCAGGCGGCGATGAATTTTGGGCCCTTCGAAAGAAGGGCGAACGGACCGGAGATTTCCTCCAGGGGGGCAAGGTCAGGGTAGTCCATCGGGGTCTCGTGACGGTTTGCGGGTCCAGGTAGCTCATCCTCAAGCCTTCAAGCCCGTTCTTCAATCCTCCGGTTGAATTCCCCATTGGCAACGCGCGTGAGCTCGAACAGGTTGAGCGCTGGGAGCGCTGCAAGGCTAGTCTGCGCGCGAAGGTCGAGCATCCGTTCCGGGTGATCAAGCGGCAGTTCGGCTACACCAAGGTGCGCTATCTCGGCTTGATCAAGAACACGGCACAGGTGCTCACCCTGTTCGCGCTGTCCAACCTGTGGATGGTGCGCCGGAAGCTGTTGGCGGCACAGGGGTAACTCCGTCTTGAGGTGCCCGCAAGGGCACTTCGAGAGCGGAAAACATGGCAGTCCGCCGCGTCTGAAGGCCCAGGATGACTCCGGCGCTGAAAACCCACGACTCAGTGTGAATTGATCAGACCATCCCTATTTCTACTTTTGGCCGCTGCTAAAAATGGGGGGATTACCCGACGAGCTCCGCCAGGCCGCTTTTGACGAGCATTGGGACGACGAGACAAATTAAGATGAGTGGAAGGAGGACGCCCGCATCGACAGCGGCAAGACTACGAGGCCTTCCTGACGGCCGCGACCGAGTATCCGCTCCACTTCGCTGTTGCATGCGGCGATGCAGAATGGGCCGGTGACCTGCTCAAGGCTGGACGCACGCCTCAGGATCCCGATTTAGAAGGAACAACGCCCACGGATCTTCTGGGGCGGCCAGGTAATGATCAATCCGATCAGGTCATTCGTGCCCACAACCGATCCAAGCTTTTTGACGAGCTCCTTCCCGCTGCCAATGCTTGGAAGCCACCGGAAGGCGGATTTGGGGCCGACGCCAAACGTCAAGTCGGTGCGGCCATGAAAGCCCAGGGTGAGGAAAGGGAAGCCAGAAGCCTCGAATCCGACAACGGTTTTGACATGGAAAAAGAAAGGCGGCAAGAGCCGTCTTCTTCTATTTAATTCCCTTGCGAGGTTCTGATTTTCTGCTAATGGTGGGAGGTCAAAATACTATTGTGGAGGTGTGGGTTGAATATTTCGAATCTCAAAGACGTTCTTCTGAAGCAAATCGGGCTTACCAAAATCCCCGCTGATGTGAACGCAAGGGATGAAGATTGGCTGGATCAAACGCCACTTCATGATGCGCATCACCCGCGCGAAGTTCGGAGGCTGTTGGATGCTGGGGCTGACATCGAAGCGAGGGATGGCCTTGGAAATACGCCGCTTCATTCTGTGACAAGCGAGGGAGCCGTGATTGAACTGATCAAGGCCGGGGCAGACATCAATGCGCAGAATAACCAAGGGGAAACACCGCTTTTTAACGCGAGAGGGCAAGGGGATGCCAGGGCGTTGATTGCGGCCGGGGCAGACATTCATGCGCGCGATAACCGAGGGAAAACGCCCCTTTTCGGAGCGAGCGAAGGGGCTTTAAGGGAGCTCGTGAAGGCTGGCGCTGACATCAACGCTCGCGACACCCAAGGGAACACCCCGTTGTTTGGCGCACACAACGACAGTCTCAAAGCGTTGCTGAAGGCGGGAGCGGATGTCAGCGCGAGGAATAATGAAGGGCAAACCCCTCTCTTCCGAGCAACCGGGCAGACGGAGGCCCGCGCCTTGATTGCGGCCGGGGCAGACATCCTAGCCCGGGATAACCGAGGGCGAACCCCTCTCTTCGAGGCGAACACGGGCGCGCTTAAGGAACTTCTGAAAGCAGGCCTTGATCCCGCGGCGAGCGATGACCAGGGGAATCAACCGCTGCATATAGCCAGGGACCCCGAGGCGGTGGCCTTGCTCACCCGTGCAGGCGCAGACGTCATTGCACGGCGAATGGACGGCCAGGCGCCGATCCACCGTGCGATTTTTCCAGAGACGATTGAAGCGCTCGCCAAGGCAGGGGCGGATATGAACGCCCAAGACAACAACGGGAATACCTCTCTTCATGCGGGCCGCGATGCCACTGTCTGGAGTGCGCTGATTGAGGCGGGCGCAGATCCCCACATCCAAAACCAAAAGGGCGAAGCGCCGATCAACAGCGGCAAGCCATTTTTCAACGACTTGCGGGCTCAAGAGAGGGCCAAGCTCCTGGTCAGCCTGCTCCCGCCCGCCAACGCTTGGAAGCCACCGGAAGGCGGGTTTGGGGCCGATGCCAAACGCCAGGTTGGTGCGGCCATGAAGGCCCACGGGCAGGACAGCCAAACCCAGGAAGCCCCTCGCTTGCGAGCGCGCTTCTAAGCCCAAGGGAAAGGCGGCGAAAGCCGCCTTTTTCTTTTCTAGATCCCGTTGCGCAAACCAAACCTTTTGTTATGGGTAGTGCAACCCATTCATGAAAGGAGGCCTCATGCGCGTCTTGGTTCTTTCTCTGGCCCTTGTCGGCCTGCTCCCACTGACCGCCTCCGCCGCAGACACCACGCCCGCCCGTCGCTAATCCCGCGCCGGTGGAGAAAGCAAGTGAAGCGAGCCAACGACATTCGGGCCCAATACCAGCTGGCCATGGACGATGAGGGCATCCTCTTGGCCGCCTCGCACATCTTGGAGCGTCGCCTGCAGCGCCACGAGGCCATCACCGACCCCTCCAGTGCCAGCAACTACCTCACTGCCCGCTGCGCGCACCTGGATCACGAAGTGTTTGGCACGGTGTTCCTGGACGCCCGCCACCGCATCCTTGCCACCGAGCACCTCTTTCAAGGCACCATCGATGGGTGCGAAGTCCATCCCCGCATCGTCGCCAAGAAGGCGTTGGACCACAACGCCGCCGCGGTCATCTTCTTTCACAACCACCCCAGCGGAAACCCCGAGCCCAGCGCTGCCGACCGCGCCATCACCGACCGCCTCAAGCAGGCCCTTGCCCTTTTCGACATTCGAGTGCTGGATCACCTTGTGATCGCGGGCACCTCGCACGTGTCGATGGCTTCAC
Source organism: Stenotrophomonas sp. 71799_Sma (assembly GCF_056482505.1). NCBI lineage: Bacteria > Pseudomonadati > Pseudomonadota > Gammaproteobacteria > Lysobacterales > Lysobacteraceae > Stenotrophomonas > Stenotrophomonas sp. 71799_Sma. The sequence goes on along the minus strand of NZ_CM151202.1, from coordinate 3,037,784 downwards.
GAGGGTGGGTGTGACCACCCCCTTTAAAGCAAAGACCTGCGGCGGAAGCCGCCGGCGGCCGCTGCGCGCCGGCATCTGAAAAAGCATCCGCATGGATGGAAAGCACCAACGCCTTCGGCGCGATAAGTGATGTTAGGAAAAACTGCGGCCTTAGCGCCGCATTTTTTGCTTTTAGTCAAGATTTTGTCCACTAAGGCCGTGGACAAATTTCCAGGGCGATCTACCTTGAATTAAGGGGTAGGCAATGCCGCCGACCAAGCCAAGAGGTGTCACATGAGCGCAACCGTCACAACCAACGAAACCAAGATGATCGCGTTGGGATTGAATCCCGGCTTGATTGAAAATTATGCAGCGGTCTCCTTGGAGCCCGTCAGCTTTGAAGAGGACGACAGCCTGGGCTGGGCGACCACTTGGACCGCGGTTCATGCCGTCGAGCTCCACAACGGCGGGAAGGTCAACACTTACGGACGATCCTTCCACGTCCCCCAAGCCAAGCCCGGTTACAAACACCTGCTCAAGTGCTGGCGAGAAGAGCAGGGGCGGCGCGCAGAACTGGCTAATGATGGGTGACGTGACTCCTCCGATGAACGGTTATTGGGGAGACGGAGAGCTCGGAAAGAGTGAGAGGGCATCCGTGCTTCACGGCATCCATTTCGTCAGTCCCTCGGTGGGTGGCCCGCTCTTCAATACGGTGTGGCTTCCCACGCTTGCCGACTTGCGGGCGCTGCTCACTGACGCCGACCTTTGCAAAGCAGCCGAAACCGAGGTGAGGGCGTTCATTGACACGTTCGTGGACCCGTTGCCCCCTGAGCTCGACGAGGTCATTCACCAGCCATCGATAAAACAGATTTCCAGCTTGCCGGATGATTGCGGGATCGGCGTGGGCGTTTTTGTGACTGACGCGTTTGCGTTCGTCCTTCAGCGGATGATTCAGGAGGCAATGGCTCAGCACCGTGCGCGTGAGCTGGATGGGTTATGGAGACAGTCAGCGGCCGGTGGCAAACGAGCCAGGCTCTGACCGCTGGCTCAATGCCCACCCTTGCGCGTTTTCAGATTCGAGGTATCGGTAAGGGGATGGCCCATTCTGGGGCTACTCATCCCCACTCAATCCCTCTCAAGGAGACGATACCCATGACACGCAAGACCTTCCTTCGCGCCCTTCTGCCCATCGCCCTGGCTTCGCTTGCAGTGCCCGCGTTCGCCGCCGACACCACCGCGGACCTGACGATTCAGGGCACCTTGACCAACACCTGCCAGCTGTCCGTGACCTCCATCGAAGGCATGGACTGGTCGGGCATCTCCGAAGCTGCCGCCCGCACCTCCGGGCTGAGCATCGTGTGCAACGCGGGCACGACTTACTCCATTTCGCCGGGCCAGGGGCAGAACTTCGGCCTGCTGTCCGGGTATGGGACCTATCGGGCTGTGACCAACGGCGCCGGGGCTTACATCCCCTACGGTTTCTTCAAGGACCCGCAGGGAAGCCAAGTATGGGGGGATGACACCGACGCGTTCACCGGCGTTGGCGACGGCACCGTCCAGAGCTACAACTACGCGGTGCGCTTCCTGGCCCTCAAGCAGGCCGTGGGCGGCAACTACACCGACACGGTCACCGTCACCGCCACTTACAACTGATCCCCATCGGTTGTCCCGACGCCCCCGGCTTGCCCCGGGGGCTTTTTGTTGCCGAAAAGATGAGTAGGTATGGGTTGACGGAATGGTATTCCGATCTAGTTTGAATGGAGACGCCCCTAAAGGAGACCCCATGACCCATTCCCAACGTTTTTTGGCCGTGGCCGCCGCGTCCTTGCTGTCCTTTTCGGCGTCCGCCGGTTCCATCTCCGTCGGCCCCACCACCCTGATGGCCGATACCTCGGCCAAGCACGTCGCCGTGACCCTGCACAACAGCGGCGACGCGTCGGTGCGTTACCAGGTGAAAGCCGTGGGGTGGGATCAGGCCACAGGGCAGAACGTGTTTTCACCCACCACGGATATCGTGGGGGCGCCCACCTTCGTGGACGTCCCGCCCCAATCCAAGCGCACCGCCCGGTTGATGAGGGTGGGCGCGCTGGGCGAGCGGCGCTACTACCGCGTCCTGCTAATGCAGCTCAGGGCTCCCAACGTCCAAGGCGTCCAGTTGCTGGTCAACCAGGACTTGCCCGTGGCCTTTGAGGTCGCCAACGCGCCTGTCCCCCAGGTGACCGTCCAGGCGGTGCCCAAGGGCTACCGGCTGACCAACCACGGCCAGACCGCCGCCCGCGTGTCGTCCATCGGCCCGGCTGGTGGCAAGCCGTGGCGCGAGGGTGCGTTGGGTTGGACCCTGCCGGGGGCCTCAATGACCTACGAGGCCCAGCCCGGGCAGCGCGCTGAAAACCTTTCAATCACCGTCAACGGCCAGCCCGTCACCGTCCCTGTGGGGCGGTGATCCATGCGTGGCCACGCCTTGGCGTTGTTGTTGCTGGCTGCATCGTCGGCCAGCGCAGCGGTGCCCGAAGGCGTGGCACCCGCGTTCCTGGTGCCGGTGATCGGCGGCAAGGCCAAGGCGGATCCGCTCACGTTCTGGCAGCAAGGCGGTCAGTGGTTCGCCGAGCCGGCCACGTGGCGCGAGGTCGGACTCCAGCTTCCACCGGGTCAAACGGATCCGATGAGCGCCCAGGCGCTGGGCGTGGGCTTTGCCGTGGACGAGGCCAGCGCCACGGTCGCTCTGGACTTGCCGGCAGACCGGCTCAAAGCCCAGCGCGTGGCCCGTGTCCGCGCCGAGCGCGGCCCCATCGCGCCGCCCGCTCCCGGGGTGCTGGTGAACTACAGCGTGGCGGGCATGGTGTCCGAGCAACAGCAGGCGCTCTCCTTGGGGCACGAAGTCCGCAAGGCGGGCCGTTGGGGCGTTGTCAGCACCAGCGGGCAGGTCAACACCGACGCGTCGGGCACCGGCTACGTTCGCGGCGTGACGCGCTGGCAGAAAGACGATCCCAACCGCTTGGTGACTTACCAGGCCGGCGATGTGTTCGCTGGTCCGTCGTCCTCTCCGGTCAACCTGGCTGGGATGCGCGTGGCCAAGGACCCGCGGGCGTTGGACCCGTTGACGCCCACCTATCCCGTCCCGATGCTCGGTGGCGTGGCGCTCGATCCGGCCACGGTGGAAGTCCTGGCCAACCGCGCCCGTGTGCTGCAGGGCCAGGTGGGGAAGGGGCCGTTCACGGCCGATGGCAGCGCCTTGGGCACCGGTGCGCAGCAAACCCGAGTGGTGGTGCGAGACCCTTACGGCCGCGAAACCGTGGTGAGCGATCAGCGTTTCTACGTCGCCCCCACGTTGCTCCGCAAAGGGCTCACCACCTGGGAAGTCGCCGCCGGCCGTGTGCGCCAAGGGGAGAGCGATTATGGAGCGTTGGGCGCGACCGGGGCGGTGGCTTGGGGCCTCAATGACCGGTGGAGCCTGCGCGGCACCGCCCAAACCTCATCGAACGGTAAGGCCAACGTGGCGTTGGGGGCCACCACGGTGCTTGGCACCTACGGCACGCTGGATCTGGAAGTGGGCACGTCAACCCAAGGCGGCCAACGGCAGGCCATGGCTTACGACTACCGCGGCCCGGGGTTTGGCGTGCGCCTGGAGCACGAGCGCCAACAGGACTACTGGCGCCTGCGCGCCTCCAATGCGGTGGAGGTGGAGCAGCGCACCCGAGGCTCGGTCTTCTGGCGGCCCACGCCCCAGTGGTCCCTTCGGGCCAGCTATTCGGACGTGCGCACGCCACGCTTTCGCACCGCTTACGCCGACGCCGGGCTGACTTGGCGTGGCTACGGGCACACCGTGGCCGTCTCCGCGTTGCGCGATCTGGAGCGCAAGGAAACCCGGGTGGAGGTGGGCTACAGCTACGATTTCGGCCGGGGCAAGGGCGTGAGCGTTAGGGCCCGGCAAGCCCCCGATGCCACCGCTTGGGCCGTCCAAGGACGCGCCCGTCCCACGGTGTTGGGAACCCCTGTCGGCTTGTCTGCTTCGGTGGACGAGGGAGCGGCTGGCCAGACCGCCCGGGCCAACGCCAACTGGACCACCCGGGCAGGGTGGGCCCAGATCAACGCCGAGCACGGGCCCAGCGGCACCTGGGCTTCCGGTTCGATGGCCGGTGCCGTCCACCTGGACCGCCAGGGCGTGACGTTCCTAGGTCCGGCCGAATCCTTCGCCGTGGTGGACGTGCCCGGCCAAGCCGGGGTGCCGGTGAGGGTGGGCGGCAGATTGGTGGGGAAGACCAACGCCCAAGGCCGCCTGGTGGTGGGCGAGGTGACCCCGATGGTGCCCACGGAGGTCCGCGTAGACGATCGGGCGCTGCCACTGGGCACCCAATTGGCCGAGATCGAGCAAGCCGCCACCGCTGGCCGCCAAGCCGGCATGCACCTTACCTTCCCGGTCCTGACCGAGGCCGCGCGCACCTTCCGCCTCACTGGCTCGGCCATCGAAGCGGGCACGGTGGCCAAGACGGCGACCGAGACCACCCAGGTGGGCTATGACGGGGTGCTCTACCTGAAGCAGCCGCGCCCCGGCCAGACGGTGGAGGTGGAAGGGGTCTGCAAGGCCACGTTGCCCAGCAACTTGGGCAACGCGACGGTCGCTCTCGATCTGGATTGCAAGTAGAAATTTGTCAGGACGGCGTGCTAGCACTCCAGCGGTGATCGTTTCGGACCCCATCGGGCAATGGCCGAATCGATGGTGTGTATTTTCCAGACACGGCCGTTGCTTTGAGGGAATCGGACCAGCGCCACAGATCAATGAGGTCGCCGACGGTGCGCTCGGAAATGTCAGCGTCCGTTTCCCCCATTTCCTCTGAGTGCTTGTCCAGTCGTGACTGGATTCGTTTGAGGATCTCCAGCGCGTCTGCATACAGAACACTGCCTTGATAGCCCACGGAGTTGAAGGCCGTCTGGAGCTGGTGCAGCCGGCGATTGATCTTGTGGCCCTCTTCCTCAAGCTTTGCTAAGCAAGAGGCGGCGGCGACCCGTCCATCCTTTGGAGCTGGCTTGGTGAGTCTATGCTCCTGAAGAAGCCGTTCGTAATTTGCGTAACCGTTGATGGCGCCTTCAATGGCTTGGGTGATCTCACCCAAGATAGGCGCGATGAAGACTTTGGCTTCGGTGCGCTTTCGGCGCTCCTGCCAATTCGCGAGCCATGCACCAGCTCCAACTGCAAGGAACGAACCTACGGCCGGGCCGACAATGACGTTGGCAAGCTCTGGAACCTTGCTGTGTTGTGCTCCCATGAGAATACCTGCAATCAATGCAGTGACGACCAAGACGATCGCCCAAGGATTGATGGACAGCCATTCGGGCAAGCTGATCTTCTGCGAGTCTGTGTCATGAGCCATGCGGTTCCCCTTAATTTCCGTTTGAGAGCCTGCGCGTTGTCATCCCCTGCGCAGTTTTTACTACTCTAACCTCACTCGACCCCAAGCCGGGCGAGAGGCAGGTGCTCCAAGAGGTGTCGAGAGGGGGGGGCAAGGCGAGGCCACTGTCTCAGGGGCTGAGAGGGGGCTCATATGCTGCTTATGAACAATGCTTGGGCCAACAAGCCGTGTCCTCTGGTGGTTTGGAGGTCGTGCGTAGCGATTGCCTGGTTCGCATGACGGCTCATCTACCGTGTGACTGCCGCAAGGAGGCTCATCACCTCCGGAGCACTACTGTCCCTGGTCCATGGATCTGAATCTGAAGGCTGGAAAGGGTAGTATCGCCGAAAGTATTGTTGTGATAAATGATTGATATGCTGGGCAACGGTAGACCTTCGGGGCTAACCAGGCTTCGTCGCTCGTCTTGCTGAAGGGCTCCTGCTGGTGGTGGACTACAACGGCGGGGACTGATCTACGGCTGGCCGGAAAATGGGAGGGCGCCTGGTCGGACAGTTGTGGGCCGAGCGCAGCGACGGGCGGGCCGTCTGCCTCATCGCGCAGTTGAGGGATGAAAACAACAGCAGCCTTACCGATCAGCTGCAGCGATCGGTAAGTAATCAGGATAACAGGGGGCAATGGAATGGCTGTCTACATCTCAAGTTTGGATGTTCTGAATTTTAGATCATGTGTTTCCACAAGCTTGCAGCTGACCAGCTTTACACCGCTGGTTGGGTTGAATAATTGCGGGAAGAGCAATTGTCTTACCGCGCTCCAATGGCTCGTGCGTAAGGCAAAGCTTGGTGTGGAAGATTTCCACGAGCCGACCCTGCCGGTGCAAGTGATGGGAACACTGCGTGGGATCACCGAGGCTGATCTGGCGGTCCTGGAGCAAAAGCACCGAAAGAAGATTGAAGGACACGTTCGGGACGGGGCGCTGATGGTTCGTCGCGAACAGCAGGTGCCTGGGGGCGACACCGAACTGACCGTGATGAATCCCGACACAGGCGACTGGGAGCCGAACCCTACGGGCATCGATAACGCCATCTCAGCACTCTTTCCAGATCCTATTCGCATCGGAGCAATGGAGAATGCTGAGGAGGACGCCAGTAAGGCCAAGACGACGACCACGATCGGCAAGCTGCTGGCCTCGATGCTTGCCGCTATCCAAGAGCAGCACGAGGAGGCCTTGACCCCGCACTTGGCAGCCATCCTAGGAATGATCTCTGCAGAAGGTGGGGATCGTTTTAAAGAGTTGGGTCGCATCGACGATTCAATCAATCGTAAGATTTCGGATCTTTTTCCTGGTATCCACATCAAGCTGGATTTCCCAGTGCCGGTCTTCAATGACCTCATTAAGGCGGGAACTGTCAAAGTTTACGAAGGGGAGGGGCGTGGACGTGCCTTCGGGTCATACGGCCATGGCGCGCAGCGCGCCATCCAGATGGCCATGGTCCGGCATCTGGCGGATCTCAAGCGTGGAGCAGCGGCTGCGGGCGGAGTAACGCTACTGCTGGTGGACGAGCCGGAACTCTTCATGCACCCCTTTGCAGTGGAGCAGGTGCGTGAAGCCTTGCGTGCGTTGTCAGAGGCTGGATATCAGGTCGTGTTCTCAACCCACTCTGCTCAGATGATCTTGGCCAAGGACGCGAAGAACGCTCTGCTAATGACGAAAAAGCATCCGGAGGGAACCAAAGCCCGTCCGCGCATGCAATCCGTCGTAGAACAATTGGTGGACAATCCCACGCATCAACTCCAGCAGCTATTCAGCCTGACAAATTCGTCTCAGATATTGTTTGCCGACAAAGTCGTGCTCACAGAAGGGAAGACCGAACTCCGGCTGTTGCCATCCATCTTCCAGTTGGTGGCGGGCAAAACCATGGGGCAGTCATCGTTGGCAATTGTTGCGATGAGTGGGGTCTCGGATACTCGTAAGTCAATGGAAGTTTTGTCTGCCCTAGGGTTGCCTGCGTGTGCCATCGTGGACTTGGATTTCGCTTTCCGCCAAGCAACAAAGCATGGTTTCCTGCAGGCGGATGATCCCGATGTTGCTGCGTGCAAGAACGTTCTCGCGAGGATGGCAGGCGCGGGCGTCGTGACTTTAGACGGAGCGTTGCCTTGCAAGGGGATTCAAGGGCCGGCTTCGAAGGCATTCGAGTTGCTTGCGGCCGATGACCAAGCAAAGCCCCACATCGCTGCTTTAATACAGAAACTGCGTGCTCAAGGCCTTTGGTTGTGGGGCGCTGGTGCCATTGAGCCTCACCTTGGGATTTCGGAGAAGTCGGAACACGCCTGGCTATCTCTCCAAGTCCGATTGGAGAGCGAGCCACTGGAAGATTGCTGCTCGGACGCAGATGGCATTCGATCCTTGATCGAATGGCTGGATGCCCCGCCTGCGGTTCAGCCGGCATGAGCGGCCGCGAGTGGAGCGCCTATCAGCTGGTGGATTCCGAACGGGAGCTCCGCGTCTCGGAGCATCGGTTCTACGTTGAGCAGGCCAAGACCCGCCTTCTGTCTCAGTTCGCCAACATTGAGGCGGAGGCCGATCAAGCGGAATCCGAGCACTGGGAGCGCAGCGGTCAGTCCTTCGACCCTGACTGGCACGACCCTGGCGATCTAGCGGACGCTGCGCGCGATCACGGCGTCGAGTTCTACCAGCTTCTAAGTGAGATGCATGATCGAACCCGCCTCAGTGTGGTGGCTGGCATGTATCACCATTGGGACAAGACATTTCGACGCTTCCTCGTTCGTGAGTTTAGGTGGCCCAAGTTGGTGATCGGCGACAACACGCGGCGCGCTCTTTGGAAGCTGGATAGCGCGAAGCTGGAGAGGTTGCTTGAAGCCATCGGCTTGGACCTTTCTGCTCTCGCCTGTTACCCACGCATTGATGCCATGCGGTTGGTCGTCAATGTGTTCAAGCACGGGGAGGGGAAGTCATTGGACGATCTCCAGCTGCGCTACCCGGAGTTCTTGCGAGCAAGTTCTCACGGATGGAACTTGTTCGACGACACCGACATGGAGGTGTCGGATGTTCACGTCGATGACTTTGCTGCGTCTATTGAACTGTTCTGGCGTGAATTGCCGGCTACCGTAAAGTTCGACGAGGCAAACCTAGATGTTCCAGACGATTTTGCAAAGGCCTGGAACAAAGACCTTGAGGCGCAGAAGGTATCTCGCTTTGTCAAACAGCACGACATTTAACCGGTGTTGTCTCTTTGAGTAGCCCGGGTGAGCGCTTGGTTCCATCGAAATAGTGAAATGGTGGAATCGAAGCGCTCGTGGCTCAGGGCGGAAGTCGGGGCTGGGGCGGCGGCGTTAGGTGCTCCGGAGCGCGATGTTCTAACGAAACTTTTCGTAGATGAGCTTTCCCGACCGTTCGAGCCCCGCATGGAGGATCGGGGTTTCCTCGGGGCCATGGTAGAACTCCAAGTCAACCGGGATGGGCAGTCGTTGCGCTAGTTCGGCCTCCCAGTGCTCGGAGTATCGGCTGAAGGTCGCGAACCCATCGCTAAAGTCGACTCCTGGTGCCGCTGAAAGATCAAGCTCCACCGCGATGTCAATGTCGCTGTCGGGGCGATGATCGCCTCTTAGCCGGCTCCCGAACAAGTGGATCTTCGCGATGATAGGTTCTTGGCGAGCCCATTTCAGCAGCACTGCTTCGATCACTTCTAGGTCCATTGCAACTCCAATGTCAGATCAGCTGTCCAGCTGGGGCGGACTTTATCATCCTATGATGCGTGCTCTTGGATCTGCTGCCGCGCGCACAGCAGCTTACCGGTCGGCCGGTGTCTGCCGGCGACAAGCTATTCGGTCTTCAGGTAAAGCATGGGCGTCCCATCTCCCCCACGGGCCTACCCCCGATCTAAGCGTGCCATAGTTCAGCAGGTGAAGCGGGCACTCGGCCACGTCCAGTGCGGCGGCGGCCCACTCGTCATCATCGCCCAAATGCGGCTCCTCCTTGCCCCCGTGGAAGAGGTTGTTGCGCACGCGGCGTGCCGCTTCGATCAAAGCGCGGGCATTGGATTGATGAAGGGGCAGGCGCTGGAAGACAGCGTGGTTGAGGCCGTTGATCACCGCCACCTCCTGGACCATCGGGCGATCACGTGGAGGTGTGAGGATTTGCTCGCGCGTGCTGTCCGACACCCGATCGAAGAAGAGTGGATCGTCCAGCCGTGACACCGCCTCATCCACCGCAGGCCAGTTCACCTGGGCCATTCGGTAGGGACCGGCCCGAAGAAAGCCTGGGTCGCTCTTGAGGCGAAACTCCAACTGCGCGAACGCCCGCAGCAGGTCGAACGCGAGGGGATCAGAGACGGGCATGGGTGCCTTCAAGGTCGGTGGAGGATGCGGGCTTCTGAATCTGTCGGCCAGAGGCCGCACATTCTGAGTTTAGCCGTCCCGAAGCCCTGGACACCGCGCCGCTCTCTGTTTGCATGGGGGAGAAGGAATACAAACGTATTCCAGAAAGGAGGGTGCATGAAGGGTTGGGACCGGGCGTGGGACATCCTGAGCGAGGTTGGTAAGTTCACCCTGGGGATGTCGGCGCTTTTTTGCGTCCTCTTCACCATCGCCGTTTTGACGGAGAAGCTGGAAAAGAAGGATGCGGTAACCAAGAGGGCGCAGGCGATCGAGGAGGCGATGCCCATGGCTGCCGAGATCATTGCCGTGGCCGACGAGGGCGTTCCCAAAGAATGCTCCGATGGAACGTGGGAAAAAGATGGGCTGACTTGCAGGCTGAACGAGGCGCGTGTGGCGGCAGCCGACAATTTTAAGGTGCTCTACCGGATGAACGTGCCGGGCACTGAGAAGATAGAGGCTTACAAGCTCTTCCAGAGGGGAGAGGATGAGGTTAAGCGCTACCAATGGGCGGTTTGCCTGAAAGGCGACAACAAGGAGTTGGTGGATTGGGAGGCCGACTACGCGCTTGGCGCTTATGAGTTTTCGAAGAACATTCTGGAACGTCCTTGCAGCCATTCCAGCCAATACCCTGAGGCGTGCAAGAAGGAAGGCCTCTGGTGATTGATCTCTCGTGCCTCTGTCGCCAGGACATCATCGCCCACGGCATTTCTTTCAGTGCGCTGTTGGGGACACCTTTGGACAGGCTTCGCTGGGGCGGTTCGTGCCTGTCTGTGTTGAAGTTGCGCGGACAGGTGACCGAGCAAGCCATGCGGCGCTTCGCGTTGGGCCAGGACTTCGATGGGATTCAGCAATTGTGGGAGGGCGCCGCTCATTACGAAAGTGCAGCGGGCTACCGGGTGGGGTTTCGCCTGCCGGAGGGATTTATCGATGAGTTGGCGATGGCTGACGCGGAACAACGCGACCTGCTGCGGTTCGCCCACCTTCGAGCCGTTGGACGTGCGTTGTTGTCGCTGGCATGCCAACGGGATCACCAGGTGCTGTTTGTCGCGTCCGATCGCTTGGGGGGCGACTGGACGCATCACTGGCTGTTCGCCACCGCCTGCGCCCCCGACGGAACCTGGGAGCGCCTGACTGAGGCCTTGCGCGTTGGGTTGGGCCCCGCGCCCGATCGCCAGGGCCACCTGGGCGGGGTTGCGCTGTTGAATTGCAGCGAGTAAGTCGGTGTTGGCCATGCGTCCTCCTGACCCACTGATTTTCCGCTGTAGCGGAAACGCGCAAGGGGAGGGTGACAGTTTGGCAAACTGTCGTGCAACCCCAGCGTTTTTCCGCTTTAGTCAGTAAAGCCCTCTGGACAGGATGTCCCTTTCTGCTTGCATGGATCTGAAGGGATACAAATGTATTCCATGGGGGCTGACATGAATTTCGTGGCAAGTATAAAAAAGGGTGTGCGGGGATGGTTAAAGGATTTGCGTAACCCACCAAATCTATTTCAAGAGCCGATCTGGAAGGTTCGCGTGGAGTTCCTTGTATTGACGCTGCTGTCTCCAATCCTGATCCCCCGCTATGTCATTGAGAAACGCATGGGTAAATGGAGAAGGCATCGCCGGATGCCACCCATCTTTCAGCTATTCGACCGCGAAGGAGGGTTCCAGCTGAGGGAGCTTGAGCAGTTGATTGCAGATGGCGCTGATGTGAACGCTCGGGAGCGAAAAGATGGAAAAACGCCACTTATTCTTGCTGTTATGCAGGACAGTCCATGGGAAGAAAATGGGCGAAGGTGGCTCGAGGTTTGTCGCGTGCTGCTCGAAGCTGGCGCAGATCCGGACGCGGATTACGACTGTGGCGAGATAAGGCGGTCACCTATCTATTTCGCCTATCTGGCGGGCAACGTGGAGCTGCTCGACCTGTTGTTGCAGGCAGGGGCCAATCCGCGTTCGAAGGCTTGGTTGCAGTTTGTCAATGCAGAGCCACGTCCCGATGCGTGGCTCGAACAGCAACGTCCGGAAATACGCGATCGCCTATGCAGATGGGAAACGGAACAAGAGGCCCTGCGTTTGGATGCGACTCTCCCTGGCGCAACGAAAGCCGTTCCTAATAGTAGGGCACGGCTATGAGGGTGATCCCATGAACCTGCAACTCACCTGCCTCTGCCGGGAGGACGTGTTCGCCGATGGGTTCGCCTTCGCAGAACTGCTGGAGGCGCCCTTGGCCGCGTTGCGCTGGGGTGGTGCGTGGTTGACCCAGTTGAAGCCCGGTGGGCCAGTGACCGAGGAGGCCATGCGGCGCTTCGCTATGGGCCAGGATTTCGATGGGCAGCAGCGGTTGTGCGAAGGCGAGGGCCACCACGCCCGGGCGGCGGGCTACCGCGTTTCGTTGCGCCTGCCCAAAGGGTTCGCGGCGTTACTGGACACCGACGGCGAGGAGAGGGCACGGCTACAGGCTGCCCACCGCCATGCGGTTGACCAGGCGCTGTCGTTCCTGCCGTTCCAGCGTGATCACCGGGTGCTCTTCGTTGCATCCGATCGGTTGGAGGATGACTGGACGCACCACTGGTTGTTCGCCATCGCATGCGCACCGAACGGAAAGTGGGAACGGCTTGCGCTGAGCTTGCGGTTGGCGGCCAGCGAGGACGCTTATACCCACGCCATGGGGGCCTTCATGGAAGCGTTGCTGGAGACCAAACGATTGGAGCGCTTCTTCCGCCCAGCCCCCGTGGGCCGACTGAGGCAGAGGCTGTGACGCTGACGTCCAAGCCTCCCTTGACGGCCGTGCTGCCGAAAGTGTCCCTTTCTTCAACCTTGCGCCAGGCATTGGCCGCACGCGCTAGAGCAGCCGGGTGAGCGAGAGCGAAGCCGTGCGCCAATGGCTCACCGCCTACCTGGCGCGCCCCCAACTGCTGCGCTCTCCCGTTGCCGGCCCCAGGGACGACCGCTTGCCGCCTATCCGGGCTTCCCGAGACCTGGCCGACCGCGTCCGCCGCGAGGCGCAGCGGCAGCACGTGAGCGTGGCGGAACTCATCCGTCGGGTGGTTGCGTTCCACGCGTTTTGAGGCGCAACTTGGCCACGCTCGGCGGGTGCCACTTGCCCTTCGCCAAGCGTTTCTGCACGAACGCGCGGTAAGCCTCGGGGGAGGGCGGCGACTTGCGTTTGTGCCGGCGCATGTTGCAGAGCCAGCAGGCGGCAGCGATGTTGCCTACCACGTCCTTGCCGCCCTCTTGCTGGGCCACCAGGTGCTCAGCGGTGCAACGGAGCGGCGTGGCCGTTTTGGCGCTCAGGCCGAACGGCCTTAGTTCATCGGGAGAGGCGTTCCACATCGGCAGGCTGCAATAGCAGCACCGGCCCTTCTGGGCGAGGAAAGCCTCGGTTCTCAACCGTTGGAGTTTGGGCATGCTTAGATCTCAAAAAACAGGAAAAACCATCCCGTCGTCGCTTGTGCGATCGAATCGGGAACCTGTTGCCTTGAGCTAAGCAGGCAATACGCCGGGGGCATTTCCCCTCGCGGCAAGGGAGTTATCGCGCCCCAGGGTGGTGGGTGTCAAGATGGGGCCCGTTCGGGTGGCCATGCTAGGAACGATGGGCTATAACCGTTGGATTCCCTACCGGAGCGCTCCTTTGGCCCTGACCACCCTGAAATCCCTCAACGCCGAAATCAAACAGCTCTAAGCCCAGAAGAAACTGGTGGAGAAGCGCGACGGCGAGGTGCCCAAAGCCCTGGCGGTCCTGCAGAAGTATGCGAAGGTCCTCAGTCCGGCCCAGCGGCGGCAGGTGGCCAAGCTCATCGGAGAAACGATCGACGCCAAGCCGGCGCACGCCGCCAATGCTGCCCCGGGACCCCGAAAGGGCCGCAAGCTGGGCAAGGTCGCGCCGAAGTATCGCCTCCCAACCGGTGAGACGTGGGCAGGTCGGGATTTGGCCCCCAAGGCCTTCACCGCGTGGGCCAAGTCCGCCGAGGGCAAGGCGTGGGCTCAGGCCAACCCCGGAGCGAAGTTCCCCCGGCCCATGGCGCATCGAAGAAGGCACCGGGCAAGGTGGTCAAGAAGGCGGGCAAGCCGGTGAAGAAGGCCGCCCAGAAGGCCGTCAAGAAACTTGCGAAGAAAGCCGTCGCCAAGAAGGCCGGCAAGAAGGCCTGATCATGCGCGGCCTGTGCCCCAAGAAGAAGAGCCGGCTCTCGCCGCAAGGCAAAGCCATCGCGGCCGCCCACGTGCTGCTGGACAGTGCCGAGGGCCGATTGGACGAGAAGGCCGCCGGCAGGCGCTTGCGCGAGGAAGTGGGCCTCCAATGGTCCTACCTGACTTGCATCCAATACCTGTCAGGGCAAGAAGCCTTGGCGGCCATTGAATCGCTGCCCAAAGGGTGGGAGGAAAACGGGCGCACCCAGGGGCACCTGTTTGGGGCTGCAGTCATGGCTGCGCACACGGTGGCCAACCTGCGTTCGGACGGCAGCTCGTTGTGCGCCAGCTACTTGGCCCAAGAGCTCAAAGGGAAAACCGTGGAGCAGTGGCTGGCCGAGAAATTCGACGTGTTCCGGGAAGAAGTCTGACACCGGATGCCCATGGGCCCCTGATGGTGGCCCGAAGAGCTTTGGTTACCGTGGGTGTGCCGTCGAGGCCATCTCACCCGGCAACGGGGGACGGGGGCGAGAATCCCCATTCAAGCGCAGATCACCGCGGTCACACGCGAAGGGCCTTGGTTCGTCTGGCTTGCTGTTGCATCTGGTCCTGCATGCGATCAAATCAGGATGCAGCGGTAAAGGCCTAAGTCTTGATATCGAAACTGATGGGTGAGGGTGTGGTGCGGCAGAGGGAATTGAAGCTAGCTGCTGCCTGCCATTGGCCTCAGCGGCTAAAGCTGATCGGGCGTAGATGTCCGCCGGAGGCTTTTTCTTGGCGCCTCATCCGCGATCGATTGCGCACCAGCGCCGCATCTACTCGGTTGATTTTAGAAGCGGCGGGGAAACTGTGTCGAACGGTCAACGTGCGGGAGTTGACCCATCGGTAACGTAGCGGCCAGTGTCGGATGATTCTTCCGAAAGATTGGCAAGGCTAACTGATGGAAATAGGCACATTGCCTGAACCGTTCAATCAACTCGACTTGGCTGGGGTAGAGCGCCGATGCAGGGGTACCTTTGGGTGGATTCATAGGCAAACGATCGGCAGATGACTTTCACGCCGATGTCACGCGGTTGCGGCGATCTTCACCCCCAAGCGGACAGGGGGCCGCTGAGCGCCAATGGCCCGGGCGCTATGACTTGCTGCCAACCCGTGGGACTGTAGGACCCCATCATGGAACTACTTTTGTCTCTTGCTATGGTTATCTTGGCTTCCGCAACTGGTCTGGCGCTGCTCCAGCTTGTAATCGCGCTCTTCAAGGCGCCGTCCTGCCGGGAATGGTTGCGCCGCAGGAGAGCGAGATGATGCGTTCGTTTCACTACGCCTACCAGAAGGCTCGCGCTTGGCACAGCTCCGTAGCGACATCGATTTGGGCCGGAGTCCGCTATTCGTTGACGGGCGACACCGGCTATTTCAAGTCGCACGGTGGCTGGCGTCTGTCTCGCGTGCACCGGGGGTCTGAATCGGCGGAGCAATGATCGCTTCGGCTGAGCCTGTCGGGCCGCCAAAGGATTTAAGCCCTACACAGCCCGCTCGGTTTGTTTCGCTTACAGATCGGCCGTTTGTGGTGCGTGGAGCCCATCTACCCGGACGGCCAGAATGACGGGCGGCGCGCAGGCGTTGCTCTCACCGCTGCCGCTGTCGGATACTGATCCTGTCCATCGTTCGTAGCTCGCAATTCGCGCCGCCCACGGAGCCACAAGAGGGACGAATCGATCAATCAGGCCAACAACGAGCAGCCCGATGATACGTAGCAAGCTTGCTCACAGGCGCGTTCTCGCCGAGGGCGGACCGATTCTGGTGTGGTTGACCTCGTTTAAAAATCATTACGTATTTACCGCCAGTGGCATCGGATTGTCTGGAAAATACGGTGTGGAGCTACGGCAGGACACGAAAGCAAGTCGGAGAGCCCTCCAAGCGCGCTTTGCGGGGTCGAAGTTTCACGAAGTGTTCGTGAGCGATGTGCCAGCTTCGGTGATCAGTGTCAACCGGTCTCTGACGTCGGCTGGGCCGCGAGACGGGATATTCTTCCTCTGCAACACAGAGGTCGTCCAAGCCGCGGTTCTCGCGCACCTCGGGGCCGTGATCCCTAGCGAGGTCATCGCTCTTGCAGCCAACTTGAGTCGGGGACGGGGCTAGCCATGGTGCACTCTTAAAGGTTCAGGAATAGCGCAACTGAAAACTGAAATTCAAGCTGGCCTGCGTTTTGTACACAGCTGATCCACGTTGGCCGGCTTGCACTGGTGCCGAGTGAAAGGTAGCCCGTAATGTCTAAGTGTGCGGTGGTGTTCGTAAGCGCGGCTGTGGAAGAGATCGGTGAGGAGCGCTTGCCCGAAGTCATGCGTGCAGGCCGAGAGTTCAATGCCAAGTGCGGCTCGCGTGCAGTTGTATGCTTCGACGGCAGCAGGTTTTTAACGTATTTGGAAGGCACAGCGAGTGCGGTGGCTGCGAGCTCCGTTTACACCCAGTCCTTCACCCTGCATACCGAAATCGTTGAGCTGGCGCGGGGATCCATCCAGCAGTTGCGGTTCCCTGCGCATGCATTGCTCTTCCTGCGGATTTCAGAAGCCGAGCTCAAAGCACTGATGAGGTCGAACTGGGTGAATTTCTCCCAACGCTTCGGAGGGAAATTCATCCCAGAAACGGGGATGGAGCGGCTTGCCGCATTGGTCGGCAATCGTCTCGATGACGTTCCGCAGTGATGGGTAACGGATTTCCTCTGTAGGCCGCCCGATTCACGTTGCACAGTGGAAGCAGGGGAGTCATGAATTTGAGGCATTCGACAGGGGCATGCCATGCGGTTGGAATTTACTCACAGCCACATCTACCCAGGGGCCACCGCGTCCCTGACAGGCGAGCAGGCTGAACTGGGCGAGAGAACCACCTGCTTGGTCGAGCTCAGTGACGGCGTGGTCCTCTCGACCAGCTGTCTGATTCAAGGGGGGGAGATCATGCTATTCATGCCGGACTACCTGACCGCCCGTGGGGCAAAGATTCCGGCGAAGGACTGGGTGCTGCGGAAGGATCTGGAAACAGGCGCCTGGAAGGCAAAATCAAAGGTTGCCGTGTAGCACTTGCTGCTCTTCCCGACCCGTCAGGTTGTTGGGTCTGAAGCAATCTTAGGAGCGTGTCATGCCAAACCGTGCGGTGGTTTTTGTGAGTGAGGCCAGCCCCTACCTTAGCCTTGGGCGGCTGGTTGAGTTGATAGCCGACGCGGAGCGGTTCAACAGACAGGCCGGCGTGACCGGGGTGACCTTGTGCGACGGGGCCCGGTTCCTGTCCTACCTGGAGGGTCCACCGGATGGCCTTCGCGTTGCCTACGCCAGGGCATCCGAAGTGCGCAGCCACCTGAACTTCATCGAGTTGGCACGCGGGCGTGTCTCGCAACGTCGGCTGCCGCGGTGGCCTATGCGGCTGTTTTTGGCCAAGGAGGGCCAGCTGCAGAGCATCGCGATGGCAGACTGGGCCAGCTTCTCTCAGCGGGGCGATGCGGACGCAATGAATTCAACGGCGATGGATCTCCTTGTGCGCTTTGCCGAAAGCAGAAGTCGTCCCAACTAGCTTGAACCAGCTGCTGACCGTGTGGAAAATTTGACCCGACCTTGTGGAACGGCAATCCACATGAACGTTCTCTTCGTGGACATTGAAACCTCCATCTGTGAGTTGGTTGGAGTCGAACTAAGAGAGCTCGGCTATGACGTCGAATGCTTGGAATTCAGCTCAGGAGCCTTGCGCGCAGCGCAAGCGGGGCACGTCGACGTCGTCATTCTGGATGTGCCCGCCAGCCCTGACGCCCGGCGCAGTGCATACAAGTTGGCAGACGAACTTCGGCGCGATGGCATCGCTTTCTTCTTTACCTCCACGCTTCATCCGAACGATGTGATCAGCCGGCACCGGGATCGGGGTGTTTTGTCCAAGCCCTACGGCGTCAAACAGATCGATTCCTGGATCGAGGCGCTTGGCAAAGATTGCAGAGGCGAACCGGCAGGCGCGCACGTGCGCTAGCTGACTGGCAACATGCATCCGCCCTTTGGAGTGCATTGGACCGCAAGCCTTCCTCTTTACAGTGGATACGCTGGAAGCGAACGTCGCTGCTGCCCATCAATGCGCGCTACTTGCATGATCAGAAGCACTGTCGTTCAGCACCGTCACTTTCAAGACGGCGACCAGATCGTTGTCCTGCAGACAGCGTTCAAGAACTGGCTCCTGAATACGTCGTTCGCCATTGGATTTCCCGACTCCAGCAATCGGCCGCTTTCTGATCGAGCGGAGCAGGCCAAGCGCGCGCTGTTGGCCACGGCGAGCGAGATCAAAGGCCACAGTTACCAGGAGGCCTTCGTCAGGTCTCCTTTCGCCGCGCTTATCTCCATTCATAGCGCGTTGAGTGCTTCAAGCCACGGCGACGCCGTGTTCTTCCTGTGCGCCGACGAAGCCACGTCGGAAGCATCTCCAAAAAACTGATGCTGGCATTCGCCATAACGACCAGCATGACCTTGGCGTTGGGCATCTTCACTATTGTCCGCGCGTCACATTCGAAGCAGGAGTTGTCCAGGATTGAGTCCGTCTGGGCGCCTGGCAGCTATGCCATCGGAGAGATGCGTGCGCAGTTCGGCGATCTCCGCATCTACGAAACCTCCCAGGTCAGCGAAGCCACTTCCGCTGAGGCCGTCAAGCAATACGAACAGCGGATCGTGGCGGGCAAGGCCAAGATCAACGAGCTGGTGAAGCAATACCTGCGGTCCTTCGCCGATGGCGAAGATGCCGCGTTGTTCAAGCCGGTCAGCGCTGCGTTGAGCGATTACTTTGTCATCCACGATCAGCTTCACGCTGCGCTCCTCGCTGGCGATGCCGAGGCCGCGCAGACGATCTCGGTGACAGAATCCAGGGCAAAGCGCGTGGCGCTATTCGACGCCATGGATAAAGTCAGCGAATACAGCCTTCGCGGCATGAAGGCTGAACTCGCAACCAACGCAGCAAGCCTCAACAACCTGATGTCGATCACAGGCTTGGTCTTGGCGGTGCTGTACTTGGTCGCAAGCGTGCTGGGGTGGGCGATCAGCCGTTCGGTCACCCGGCCCATTGGTGAGGCGTTGCCCGCTATCCGCAGCGTGGCCAATGGCGACCTCAACGTGCGAACCGACTACCAGAGCCGCGATGAGGCGGGCCAGATGCTGCTCTCCCTCCGTCAAATGGTTGCCACCTTGGAGCGTTTTTCGAACGACACCAAGGTCATGGTCAAGCTTCACGAGGCCGAAGACATCTCGCACCGGATTCCGGAGGACCTGCCCGGTGTCTACGGCGAGCTGGCCAAGGGCATGAACACAATGGTGTTCGAGCACCTTGAGGCCATCCTGGATGCCATCCAAGTGCTCAACGAGTATGCGGCCGGTGACCTGCGGCGTGACGCGCGACGCCTGCCCGGCTCCCGGGCGTGCTCCACGAATCGATGGACGCTGCCAAAGCAAGTCTGCTGGCGATCAACACGGAGATCAAGCGGTTGGCAGTGTCGGCTGCCGACGGCGACTTCTCCGCCCGCGGTAACACGTCTGCGTTCCAGCACGACTTTGAATTGATGGTTTCGGACCTCAACCGTCTGATGGAGACAGCTGACCACAGCCTCAGCGCCGTCTCCACCTTGCTTCAGGCCATTGCCTCTGGCGACTTGACCCACCGCATGGAAGGCGACTTCCGCGGCGTCTTTGCGACGATGAGCGAAGACGCTAACGCGACCGTGGCTCAGCTGACCGATATCGTCTCCCGCATCCAGCAGGCATCCACGGCAATCAATACCGCGTCGACGGAAATTGCCGCGGGCAATGGCGACTTGTCGCGACGCACCGAACAACAAGCGGCCAACTTGGAAGAGACGGCGGCGTCCATGGAGGAGCTTACCTCCACCGTGCACCAAAACGCTGAGCATGCACGCCAGGCCAGCGAGTTGGCCAGTGGGGCCTCGCGCGTGGCCGGGCAGGGCGGTGGAGTGGTCGGGAAAGTAGTGGAGACGATGGGGGGTATCGAAGCCTCGTCGCGCCGCATCGGGGACATCATCTCCGTGATCGATGGCATTGCTTTCCAGACCAACATCCTCGCACTCAATGCGGCCGTGGAGGCGGCTCGAGCCGGGGACCAGGGTCGAGGGTTCGCCGTGGTGGCCTCCGAGGTGCGCACGTTGGCACAGTGCTCTGCCTCTGCAGCCAAGGAGATCAAGGGGCTAATCGAGGACTCTGTGGCCAAGGTCGCTCAAGGATCGGCGCTGGTTGACCAGGCTGGCCAGACGATGTCTGAGATTGTCAGCTCGGTTGAGCGCGTGTCCAACGTCATTGGTGAGATATCTGCCGCCTCTCAGGAGCAGGCGTCGGGCATCGAGCAAGTGAACCAGGCTGTTTCTCAGATGGACGAAACGACCCAGCAGAACGCCGCGTTGGTGGAAGAAGCGACCGCCGCTGCCCGATCCATGGAAGACCAGTCGGTACAGCTGGCAACCGCCGGCGCGGTCTTCAAGGTGAATGAACGCGCGCAGGGAAAGACGCCAGCCACGGCCAGTGCAAGCTTGGCCAAGCCAGGTGCTGTGGACGGCTCCCGCCTTTCTCAAACCGCCTACGCGGGCAAGCCAACCCCGCCGAAGGCATTGCCAGCTCGTCCCGCACGGCAGGTATCTGCGGACGCAGCGCACTGGCAGGAGTTCTAACCGCCCTTCCAAGGCCAGTGCGAACGCATGGTCGCTCGCAGGGCATGGTTGACCGAAGTTGCCGCTGAAGTCACCGTGGGTGAGGCCGCCTGGATGGCGGCCTCAGACCCGCAAGCGCGCCGAAAGCTCGGCGCCTTGCGCCGTGAGGCGGCGAGGCGGCAATGGCATTGGCCGAGGTTACGGCCGCCCGATGGCCGCTCCGCTTTGGCAGTTCAGCGGCTCGGAGACGGGGGAATGCCAGCCAATGGTTCCCTCAGGATGCCCAGCCATGGCTCGACGATCTCCTCGAACGCGAAGACATGGTCCCGGTGCTGGTCCATCCCTTGGAGGTAGTGCCGAATGCTGCGCTCAAACTCGTCTGCGACGTTGGCGTTGCCGGCGTTCGTGCGAAGCAGGAGCACTGTGGCGGCTTCCAGCGCCGCAACACGTATATGCATGCGATTCATTGCTTCTTGAAGACGCAAAAATGCGTCCCTGACCTCGTCGTTCACCAAGCCCTCCGCGAGCAGGCACATCAACACAGAAGAGGATCAGTGGCTGCTGCTTGAGCCCGGGATCGTCAGGCGAGCACGGTTGGCGGCGATCAGAAGGGCATTGCCAATTCGCTCCGCTTGCGTCGGAGTCATCGTCGAGCCGCACATGGTCGAGTCACCGGCCGCGTTGCGAACTTGGTAAAGCCCGAGTGCAACCACTGCTGTTTCGGCGTCAATGCCGACTTCAAACCTGTCCAGTGGGAACCACGTTGCTCCGTCGAATTTCTCCATCGAGCGCCCCATGCACGGAATCGCGTTGTCAGCCAGAGATTACCGCAAAGCGTGGAACTTGGAACGCGCGCGAATCGGTTGCAACTGAAAGCGGCAGCACCGTGCAGCATTGGGCAATCAACCTGAATCGATCTCCAGCCGTTGCTGAATGGATAGGGCACGACCAGGGTCAATGACGGCGACGCGTTTGCCGTTCCCCAGCTGCACGCCCTGCGGGCAGAGCTCAGCGAATCGGTCGCTGTGAGCGGCAGGCTCGGCACGCCAGGCAGACAGGCTCTCGATGACCAAGACTTCGTCCACTGCAAGGGCGAACAGCTGAACCGCGGATTGAACCAACAGCATTGCTGGACAACCCGTCCCGACTGCATCGCCTCCGGTGATCAAGCCCAGATCAACCACAGGGACGTCTTGCCCTCTGATCGAGACTACAAACTGGCGGTCCCGGGTTCGGGTCAGCGTCTCTGGTCCGCGTATTTCCACGGCCGACTCGACATCCACACCGAACAAATCGCAGCCCACACGCACAATCACCAGCTCCAGCAATGGCTCTGATGAGGCCTGCAGAAATGGATCATAAGGCAGGGGAACGGTCATGGTTTCTGTGGGCAAAGACCAAAGGGCGATCGCATCATGCCCTTAATGTGTCCACCGTGGCAATTCATGCCCTAGGAAATCCGAGGCGTTCAGATTGGCAGGCCAAGGGCCTCACTCTGACAAGACCTGCCCGTCGTCCGAAGACGATGGGTTAGCGGTGGCTGTAGCGTTCGTGCCGGCCATTCGCTTCATGAACTCTTCCAACCTCATCCGGCTCACCGCTTGGTGGTTCTGGCAGTGTGGGCACACCATCACACCGGCGCCTTCCAAGTCCGTCAGGCCCTCGCCCGGTGCTAGCAGCGAGGTGAGACCACAGCTGCTACAAGTGGCCTCAACAGCATGCAGACGCGCCAGAGCGCCGTCGGAGGTCAGTTCTCCATTGACAAAGCGAAGCAAAAAAAAACCGGTTTAGCCACGGGTAGGGTCCTGAAATAGGCCAGAGGCAGTCAGCGGCCTCAGCGATCTCGCAGACTTCCTGAAAGCGATACGCACGCTGCAGGATCCTTCCGCGTGCTTCCATCCGGGACGGTTCGTCGGCTGGAAGACCGAGTATCAAACTCCCTCGGGTCAGGGCGCAAGGAGCTCGGCCAACTCAATGGCGCTGATGGGTCTGGAAAGCGCGAAACCTTGAATTTCGTCACACCCAAGGCCTTGGAGCTTGGCGACCTGACCGTTCGTCTCGGCTCCTTCAGCGACGGTCGAGTAGCCCAGATCATGGGCCAGACCGACGATCGCTTGGACCTTGAGCAACGCGCGTTGGTCTTCGGAAATATCGTCTATCAGCGACTTGTCGAGCTTGAGCGTGTGAATGGGCAACTCGGTCAGGTATCCGAAATTGCTGTAGCCGCTGCCGAAGTCATCCACCGCGAGCCGAATGCCTGACGAGGCCATCCGCTTGAGTTGCTCGCCCGGCAGCGAGTTGACCCGCAGCCATTCTCCCTCGGTGATCTCGACCTCCACGTCCTGGCAATCCAACCCCTGCGCGTGGATTTTGGCCACGAGTTCATCGGCCATTCCTTGCCGCGCGACATTCCGAGCGGAGAGGTTGATGGAAAGGCTCAACGCAAGGCCAGCACGCTTCCATTGCGCCAATTGTGCCAATCCTAGGCGCAAGCGAGCGGCCCCTGGGGGCACTGGTGGCCGCGGCCACCCAGTCGCGTTACTCAATCTCCCCCGATTGGCAGCAGGAGCAGATTTATCGCCAAGGGGACATGGCCGAGCTCAAGGCCACTGGGGGCAACTGGCGTCAACAGCTGATCCACCCCGAGGACAGGCCCGCGGTGGAATTGGCCATTGCTCATGCCCCGGAGTTGGCGTCGCCGTTGGAGGTAGAACACCGCGCCTTGTTGCCAGACGGCTCCGTCCGCTGGATACAGTTGCGGGCAGTCCCGTTGATGGACAGCGAAGGCAACGTGAGCGAGTGGTTCGGTGCAGCCTCCGGCATCACCGATCGCCGCGTGGCTCAAGAGCGTTTGCAGCAGTTGACCGCAACGCTTGAAGAGCGGGTGCAGGCCGGCACTGACGAACTGATGGCGATGGAGGAACGGCTGAGACAGGGCCAGAAGATGGAGTCCCCCGGCCAACTGGCCAGCGGCATTGCCCACGACTTCAACAACATGCTCACCGGGGTCTCCATGGGCTTGGAGCTGTTGGAGATGCGCGTTGGCCAAGGCCGTTTGGAGGACCTGGGTCGCTACGTGGAGATGGCTCGAACGGGGGCCGACCGAGCTGCAGCGTTAACCCAACGACTGTTGGCGTTCTTTCGCCGGCGGACGTTGGCACCGTCGGCCATCCACGTGTCGGCCATGGTGAACAGGACGCTCCACATCCTGGCCCGCTCCATCGGGCCCTCCATTGAGATCGAGACGCGGTCGGATCAAGTGGAGGACGTCGTGCGGGTGGATGCTCCGCAGCTGGAAAACGCCCTTCTCAACCTGTGCATCAACGAGCGCGATGCGACGCCGGATGGAGGGCGCATCTCGATTGAGGCCGAGCTCTCACACGTCGATGGCGGACTGGCGGAGCGTTTGGTGCTGACGCCTGGACCCTATGTTCGCTTGTCGGTCCGAGACACGGGAACCGGCATGGACGCGAGCGTTGTTGAAAAGGTGTTCGAGCCCTTCTTCACGACCAAGCCGATCGGGTAGGGCACGGGGTGGGGCTTGCCGATCTACGTATTCACGCGCCAATCCGGCGGTCAGGTGGCGGTTGACTCCATCCCTGGGGTGGGAACCACGATGCACCTTTATTTGCCGCAAAGCACGGCTGATACCGATGACCGAATCCAGGAAACGCCCGCGCTTCCCCCAGCCACGTCGCCTGGTCGCTCGGTCCTTCTGGTAGAAGACGAGACCGCCATGCGCACGCTGGTGAAAGAGGTGCTGAGCAGTTTGGGCCACCGCGTGAAGGCGGCTGCAAACGGCAGCGACGCCCTCACTGTGCATGCCAGCGAAAAGCACTTTGATTTGCTGATTACGGACGTGGGCCTGACGGGCTCGCTCAATGGGCGGCAGGTGGCGGACGCGGGCCGGCAGCGCCGTCCGACACGCCGGTGTTATTCATCACCGGCTATGCAGCAAGCGTCGCGGTAGGAGCCGGCCAGCTTGAGTCTGGCATGGAGATACTCACCAAGCCGTTCGCCGCGGGGGAGTTGGAAAGAAGAGTGACCGAGTTGTTGCTGGAAGCCGTCAAAGCGTCGAACGAACCGTTCCCAGCAACTCCAGCAGCGTGAAAGCTTCTTGAGCAGCATAACGTCGTTTTCGAGGAAGTGTGGGTCTGCGCCGGAAACGCCCCCGTGACCGGTGACCAGCAGGACCGTCACGGAAGGGTGGCGTGCCATGGCGTGCTTGGCGAGATCGTGCCCGTTCATCCCCGGCAGGCCCACGTCGGAGATGAGGAGATCGAAGGCGGGTTGCTGTGCCAAGCGCTCCACAGCCGCTTCAGCGTCTCCGACCGCAGTGATGTCATAGCCGCTGTCTTTGAGAACGTCCTGCATCGATTCGCGGATGGCGACGTCGTGCTCTACAAGAAGGATGCGAGGGTACGAGAGGCAGTCATAGCAAACCTGGTTGATCAAAAATTCGAGGAATCATGCAGGACGGGGAGTAAAGCGCTGGTGCATCCCTGTGATGACGGCAATCACGGGAAGGCGAGGGCGCCGTCGCGCCTTGACGCGGTTTTGCCGCGAGGGCTGGATACTCAATCCCCACCCCCTCCCGCCTGGACACTCCCACTATGGCCCGATCCGCCCCCGATTTGCCGGCAGCGTCGCCCCACGCCCTTCGCGTCGAAATCATGCCGCTGGAGTGCGGTGATACCGCGGTGATCGTCGAATTTGAATCCGAACCGCCCGCGTCGTGGCGAGCTCTTCTGACGAAGAAGTTGGCAGACGTGGAGGGGCTTGAGCTGGCATCCGCCCAGTTTGAGGGGCGGGTTCTCTACGTGCTGGGTGCGGAGGGGGGTAGGGGAGGAAGCGTCCACAGGGTGAGTCAATTGTTGCGGTCTCTTCCCGGACGTCCTGGGGGCTCAAACCTGCTGGATGAGCCTGTGAGCCGGGGCGTCCCGGGGCCGGAGCAGGCTCTAGCGACGCACGCCTGAGCGCGTTGTTCAAAAGACGAGTTAAACGCCCGGCCGGAAGATAGGCCGAGCTCGGTTCGATGGCGCTAGCATCGCAGATTGATCACGCAAGGCAGCTATGTACGTTGAGGTATACCACCGGGTGGGATTTTGGGCCCGGATCACCGGGGCGGAAGGTTGGCGCTGGCGGCTGGTGGCGCCACGCGGGCATGTTTTGATGGCTCCCCGGGAGACGTTCGCCAGTCGGCAGGCGTGCTTGGCGGCCTTGGCTCTGCTGCAGATCGGGCCCATTTCAGCGGTGGAGTCGGCCGGAGATGCCCCGAACGCGGTGGGCGCGGCCCCCTCACTATGTCCCGCCCTTTCAACGCCATGACGGCCACCCCAGGTTGGGCAGGTCACGGTCACATCGCCGGCATCCAATGAGGACTGGGTCTGATCCATCGGGGGGCATTTCGCTTGAGTGTGACTCCCCGCGTCGCAGGAAGGCGATCAGTTGAGGCCAGCGGCGTTCGCGTGCACACTGCTTTTGAACAGTCAGGGTTCGAGGGCCATGGGTACTTCCAAGCCGGGCAAAGATTTAGAACGGGTCACCTTGTCGGTGGGAGAGCACGTTTACACCTCCGAGATCTGGCGGCTCAGTGAAAGCCGTTGGGTTCTTCTCGCTGTCGAGGTCCATGGCGTGGGAGGGCGCTCGGATTTGAGCATCAAAGCGTCGTCGTGCCTCCATGCGTTGGACGCGGGAGAGCGGATTGCGTCTGAGATTCTCAACAACCCCTATGGCTGAATTGGCGTTGGAAGGTTCAATCGACTGAATGGATCCCAAGGACGGCAGATGAGCATTTTGAACGTGTTGCTGAGTGCCGATCACTTGGCTGTGACCGTCGATACCCTTGCGCAAGATGCTCAAACCGGGGCGCACTCAGAGGGCGCCAAGTTGCTTCTGCTGCCTCAGCACAACGCCGTCTTGGCCACGCGTGGGTCGGCCCAGTTCTTCCTAAGAATCTACGAGCTCTGTCTCCAAGCCAGTTTTCGAGCAGACTTCACGATAGAGCGGCTGTCCGGCGAGCTTGGCGGCGTGATTGATCGCCTCTGGCCAAACTACGTGAGCGCGGCGGCAGCCGCTGGCATACCCATCAGCGCTATGCACACCGAGTTGGTTTTGGGCGGCTGGTCGGCGCACGCCCAGCGCATGGTTGCCACCGCTTATGCAAAGTCCGAAGATGGCCGTCCCGCCGTGGTCCAAGCGCTGGTGGGAGGCTTGGCGTCGCCAGGAGAGCCCTTGCGGAATCAGCCAGCAGGCATGGGACGGGCGGAGTTGATGGCAGCAGGACGCTTGCAAGCCGCTTACCTCAACGGCGACAGCGAGCGGCCATTAGCGGGCGGTCGTCTGTTGGCAGCAATTCTCTCAAAGGGCCAAGCAACCGTTCTCGATCTGGGAGGTCTCTAGGGGGCAGGGCAAAGCGTCGATTTGCTCGGCCACGGACCTCAGTCCATGACGCAAGCCAAGCAGAAAGTCTGCATTGGAGCGTTGGCTGGGGAGGCACATGGATGTCGACGATCATGGGCATCAGGTGGGCCCATGCAAGGCGCACCGCGGTGGGATTGGCAGAACTGGCCACCAAAGCCCTGACCGCATACTCCAAGGCATTGGTTTCGCCCTCAGCGTTGGGCAGGCGCCTCTCGCACTCGCTCAGGCGGAGCTCCAACTTGACCAACGCCTCCGTCTCAGCCTTGTGCATACCCCTCCTCCATTGGCTGGCCACCGAATCGCGGTCTGGCAGCAGGGTGGCCCCAAGCTCAAGCGTTGGAAACCGGTGAGCGTTCCGCTTGACTGCACCGTCAATCGGCCCTTTCGGGCCAGCACACAGCGGTCCACTCTTCAATCAAGACTCGCCATGCGCGGGTGGTTAGGTTGGGGGCAAAGCTTTTCCAACCTCGCGCGTGCCACCGCCTAGCGGTTGTCACAGAGCGGGCAAGTGAGCACGGCGGCGCCGTCCAAGTCCAGCAGGCCATGCCCTGGAACCAATCGCAGTTGGCGGCCGCATTCCAGACAAGCGCAACTGATCCGCGTGACCTGCAAGAGCGAGCCGTCGGCCCGCCGCACACCCTCAACCTGATCGATGAAGAAACGTCCAATGTTGGGCATGAAGATGAACAAAAAGCTGAACAGAGCGGAATGCATATGATGCACCGCGACAACCCCACCGGAACCAGATGAGACAATTGGATTCTGAAGAATTCATCTACGGGGTCGTCCGCGCAGTCCGCACGCCAGATACCGCTGTCCGATCCCTCTATTGCCGTCGCAGGAGCATGATAAAGAGGCGGGCTGCACGGCGACAGCCTTAGGCACAGGGAAGTAACCGAGCGGCGCTGTTGGAAAGCGCTGAGCCAGTTCGTTAACCAGCAAAAGGCCAGACCGGCGGCCAGTCGGTTGCGACCACTGCTGAGGGTGTGTGTCGCGCGTTGCCCTAAAGAGGCCGCCTGCTAGGGGTGCCGATCACGACGATGCCCTGAACTGCCGGGGCGTCACCTAGGGGAGGGGGAGTCACCCCTTTGGGTTCGGCGGCGCCAACTGGGGTCAGCGCCATAGCGGAGATTTTCACGATTGTCGCGTCCATCGGACGCACGGACATCTTGCTAGGGCGAACGTCAAGCGCCAGTGAACGCGCTCGGGTCGACCCGTGCGCGAGGGCTACCCAACTTGGATGGCGGCAAGCGCGTCTTTGGTTGAGAGAGGGCAGCCATAGTGCCACCCTTGGCCAATAGCCTCTGGAGCAATCCGGTAGAGCAGCAAATCTTGCGCCTCTGATTCGACGCCTTCTGCGATGACATCCAGCCCAAGCTCACGTGCGATGCGATACATCCCTGGCAAAACGGGCCGCAGGGGGGAGTCCTCGTTGATAGCGGCCACGAACATGCGATCGATCTTGATTCCTCGAAACGGCGATTGGGCGAGGCGGGAGAAGTTGGCGCTGCCGGTCCCGAAGTCGTCGATCAAGAACCGGTATCCCAGAACAGAGAGGGCCTGCATGTTGCTCTTTGCGGCAGCGGACACGAGTTCTTCCCGCTCGGTGATCTCGATGCGAATTTGCTCTGGCAACACGCCAAAATCGTTGGTGACGCTGCCGATGTAGCGAACGACGCACTCTTGGGCCATGTCCACGGGCTCGGCATTGATGCTTACGTAGAGGTTCCTATGCTCCCTCAGCGCGGGGGCGAGATCATTCATGGCACGGGCCAGCACGTATCGAAAAAGATCAGGACTCAGGCCGAATCGGTGGGCGATGGGCACGAAGATGGCCGGCGGGATTTCATCGTCTCCCGGCGGGCGCCAGCGGCTGAGCGCTTCAAATCCCACGAGCTCCCGCGTGCCAATTCGACGCAGTGGCTGGTAGGCCAGTTCGATCTCGCTGCGCTTCAGTGCAAGCACCAACCGTTGCTGGATGGTTTGCCGAGCCGTGATTTGGTGTTTGATCAGCAAGAACGCGAGCAAAAGCCCTACCGAGGCACCCGCTGCCAGGATGGTGGTGAGCAACGCCGAGGGCAGTTCGGACACCACGTGCCTAGGGCTGGTAACGAACGCGCAAACGTCGGCCACCCGGCTGCAATGTTGAGCTTGGACGAGAGACGGGCTGCCGACGCGGCTGGTCGGGGACAAGGTGCGGAATGTAAACGATCGGTCCTTCGTTTCGATGCTGATGGAGCTGCTGCGCGCAGGGTCCAAGCTCTCGAAGGCAGACGGGGAGGACACGGTGAACGTGTCGCCTTGGGCGATCAGATTGGACCCGGTGTAGGGGGAGCCAACGAGATCCGACGCGTGCCAAAGCCGGACAGCGCCGCTGGAGAAGCGTGGGGCGGGGAGGGTGTAGGGGCGCGAGCGCCCCCAGAGAGCGCTGCAGACAAGGCGTCCGTCTCGGATGCGACCGATGTCGCTCATGTAGATGGAGCGGAACGCGATCTCCTTTAGTGAGTCGATGTCGGTGTCGGAGCAAGGCGGCTGTCCGATGCGAGAGGCTTGTTCGGCCGCTACGCGCCGGTCACGAGATATGGCCTCCGCGCGCGTCACCGCGGCTTCCGCCACTGCCTCCGCCCCTTCCTTGTCACGCACGTAGAGGATGGCTTGGGCGACCGCGAGCATCGCCAAGAGGCACACCGCCGTGGCTCCTATTACGGTCGAGACGTAGCGACGCCGATTTTCTCGAACGCTCAAAGCAACCCCCGATCTGAAACGCGCCATCGCTTCGCTTGGCTTCTCGCCTCATTTACCTTGTTACAGGTTTATCGGCAAGCTTTCCATGAACTTCAGCCCCAGCTCCACTGGCTTGCAAGCCTCGATCGAACAACCATGCATCTGCGTCTGAACTGTACAGCAATAGGCCGTGAGCCCGGCGATCGCCAGCATTGACACCTGCGGCGTCTGTTACGAAGATCAATACGGTTGCACGGATGGCGCAAGCGGGCACTTGGTAGCGCCTAGGCTTGCGAGAGCACGCCTGCGCTCTCCGTCAGACACGCCATGCCCTTGTGCTATGGTGCAAGGTGCGGACGGGACGGCTGTCGGCAGCGTCGGGTGGGCGATGGCGCTTTCTGTGCGGTCATGGGCGCGCTAGGTTGCTCTTTGATCAGCCAAGCGAGGAAGGCAAGGCGGTCCGGGAGAATTTCAGGTCGAACGCCCAAGCGCAAATTGCACTCGAATTCGTCGAAGTAAGCCATTCCAGCCGAGAACTCCGCGTTGTTCGGTCGCATCGATTTGGCACTGGCGATTGGATCATCCACGGTCCCGCAGCAACACGCCTTCAGCATCTCCATCAGCTGGGACTTACCCAGCTTGGTGAGTCCAAACTGGGCTGGCTTGCCCGGCTGGAACCAGACCAGGTCTTGATCACACAACGCCGTCAGCCTCGCTGGCGAGGGACGAAACCCCTGGGCAGCCATGCACAGGTCTGCGAACTGATCAAGATGAACGGTCATAGCAGTGGTCGTCTTTGCTCATGAAAGGCCTTTTTTCACTGTGATCCCCTGCGATCGAAGGCGCAAGCCTCTATGCGTTCAGCGTTGGCCGAGGCTTCGACCGTCTTTAGGGGCGGCGGCGGCCCTCAAACCGCTCGAGCGCTCCCTTGCTGGCGCACCCGTCCAGGGAGCCCCGAGGTGGGACCGGGAAGCCCATTGGCCGATGATCGCCAAGGTTCGGCCGGCAGGTTCATGCTCAACGCCCTGCCAGTCAACGGGGTGGTCGCGCTCCGCCTCCCGGAGCCCAAAGACGCCTGAACCCCACGGGGCCCTTCGGGGTCCCTTTCATTTCCTAAGAGAGAACGCCCGTGACGACCATCAACGCCCAGTGGTGCACCGCCTTCAACGCCGCTCTGCAAGCGCACTTCGCCCTCCCCATCCAGAACGCGGGGCTCACCGACACCGAGTTGTCCCGCTACAGCGACCTGCAGCCCAAAGAGGCTGCCCTCACCTTTGGCGAAGACCACGATCTGGAGCGCGTGGATCGCGGGTGGTTTGGCTAGCCGCTTTGGCTGCCATGCCATGCCAGACAAACGCCACTGGGACCAACTCGGCTCGGGCAGACTGTGAGGGGTGTCACGCAATCGGTAAACTGTGCCCGCGCCAAGGTAGGCGCTATCAGGGGCACCATGAAAAAGTTCGTTCTTCCTCTCGGCATCTTGCTGCTGTCAGGCTGCGCCACGTTTGCGCCAGCGCCGCCGCGGCAGGTGGCTTTGACCACCACTTTCGATCCCAGCGAAGTTGCTTGGTTCTCTGAGAAAGGCACTGGCGCCATCAACGGCCAAGCCTTCTTCCAAACCCGGGGTGGTCAGCCCAGAACCTGCGCGGGGTTGGAAGTCTCCTTGCAGCCCAAGTCCGGCTATGGTCGCGAGCGCCTGCTCGCGCTTTACGGCAGTGCCGAGAGCGGGTATACCACCGTGGGTTCGGCCAACGTGCAGTTCATCCCTGACAGCGCCGATTACAAGCAGGCGCGTAAGACATCGGTTTGCGACGCCCAAGGCAATTTCAGTTTTACTGGGCTGCCTGCAGGAGAATATTTCCTGACCACCGGCATCATGTGGTCCGTTCCCGGTCAAGAGTTCATGCCTCCGCAGGGTGGGCTTTTGATGCAAAGCGTCAAGCTCTCGGATGGGGAATCCACGCGAGTCATCATGACCCGTTGAGGTTGGCCGCCGCAAAAACACCACGCCTTCAGCCGGCAGGTGAGTGAAGTGGACTGAGTGGGGGGGCATTGCGTGCCCCCCGAGTCAGTCAGCCAAGAAAGTTGGATGCTCGGTCGCGCCCTTGCCCAAGGGCATTGAATTGTTGAGTCAACGCCTGCAGCCCCTGCTGCAAGGTCGTGTTGTAGGTGAGCGTCTGGTGGCCGGCATGGGCGTCGGCCATTCCCGCGAGAGCCATGTTCCAAGCGACAGGCAGTAGTTGGGGGCTCGGGTGGCTGGCAATGATCGTTCGCAGCCCATACTCCAACGCCTTGAGATATCCGCGATGGGCTTCCAGATCGACTTCGCAGGCATCCAATCGCGCTGCCAGGTCTTCTAGGGTTTGGGCCATGATCGGGCTCGACAGGGGGGAGATGAGGCCCGATAGTGGCAGAAAGCCGCCAGACTTTTGCGATGAGCATCCTCAACGTTCTGCTGAGTGCCAACCAGCTGGTTGTGACCGTGGACACATGGGCCGAAAACGCGCACAGCGGACAAGCTTCGGCGGGAGCCAAACTGCTCCTCATTCCCCAGCACCAACTGTTGCTGGCGACCCGTGGGTCAGCCCAGTTCTTCTTTCGCATCTACCAACTGTGCCTGGAGGCAAGTTTTCGGGCCGATTTCACGATGGAGCAACTGAGTGCTGAGCTCGGGCTCGTGATCGATCAGCTTTGGCCCAACTACATGAAGGCCGTTGCCGAGGCTGGGTTGCCGGCGGAACACTGCACCACGGAGTTGGTCTTGGGTGGTTGGTCGCCCAAGAACGGCCGGATGATGGCCACGGCCTATGCCAAGCACGACTTGACCGTTCCAGCGGTTGTCCAGCCCATAGGAGGACAGCTGGCGTCGCCCGGCGATCCGCTCAGGGAGCGGCCGCCCAGCATGGCCACCCAGGAGCTGCTGGTGGCAGCGCAGCTCCAGGCTCGATACCTCAACGCCAGCATGAGGCGGACCGTCGCCGGCGGACGGTTGCTATTGGGCTTTTTGAAGCCTGGCCAGGCGGTGGTCAAAGACTTGGGCCCGATTTAGCCCTGCCAATTTCGTCAGTCGAACCGTTCAAAGCAATGCCCCAGTCGAGCGCCGGCTGACGGGCAAGTGCAGCCGCGCCTGCAGCGTGATCGGGCTTTTCTCCCAATTTTTAGCTTTAGTCAAAATAACCCCCTTGTGGGTTTCGCGTGTCGGTGTATCCCAAACGTATGACGTTCGCGATGCGTGCGTCTGACACCGACCAACGAAACGAAAGGGGGGAACATGTTCATTGGATTCAGACTGACGAAGCGGCTTGTCGTCAACGCCGTGGTTGTCCTGGTGCTGGCGCGATTGCTGTTTATGGGCATGGACGGCTTGGACCGGTTTTCCGACACGTGGAACCGCACCTTTGGGGCGAGCATGCCCAACGCCAGCGGGTTGCGCGGCGCCGTCAACGGCGCACGCCAGGTTTTCCCGTCTGGGTTGGACGAGTATGCGCGCCAGGCCGAACGGGACGCGGCCCAAAGCACCTCGCTGTTGGACGTGTTTGCCAGCGTGTTCGGACGCGTGAAAAACGAGGAGGTCATGTTGCCCTCCACCATCAATTCCGCTGGAGGGGGGGGCTCGATCTATGACCGCTATGACCATTGATTTTGAGTGGCTGTCCATCCTCTCCGGGTGGTCCTTGCTCAACGACAGCGCGGCGCTGCTGCGCACCCCCGGCCAACGCTGGGCGGGCTTGGAGGGATTGCTCATCGGCTACGGCCTCATCGCTGGACAGTGGTTCGTCCTGGCCACCATGGCAGGGGCGCTGGCATGACCACCGTGGGCGCGGTGTTGGCCGCCGTCCTGGCTGCAGCGTTCCTGGCCACCGTGTTGGGCCTGGCTGGCATCTTCTGGGTCAATGCACGGCACGCCAGCGGGGCGCTTCGTGTGCGTTACCGCTTGCGTGCCCAAATCCTGGCTGGGCTAGTGCTGGCGTGGGTGCTCACCCTGGCGAGGCTGTCCACGTGAGCCGGCCACCTTACGTGCAGATGGCCGTCCGCGTGCCACAGGAGCTGAAAGACCGGCTGGAACAGGCGGCAGCCCGGGAGGGGCTGCATGTCAGCGAGATGGTTCGCTTGTTGCTTTGCGAGGGATTGGCGCGCCGTGCGGCGATCAACGGGCAGGGGTCTTCACGATCCGGTGGTTTCGCAGCGGCCGAATAAAGTTGGCCGGTGTGGACTTGTCCAACGGTTGGGCGCGCACTTGGTATTGCCCGCTCTCGCACAAGCGCAACAGCTCAGCTTCGTCGTGGATCTCGCGCTGGCCATCCTTGGTGTTGCCCATTTTGGCCACCCGGAACGCCACGTTTCCCGTGTCTCGGTCCCTCATCCGCACCGCGACGATCACCCTTCCATCGTGGCGAACCAGGTGGAAGGCTCGGGCAAAACGGTCGCCGTTGGACGCCCTAGCTGGTGAAATCGGGTCAGGCGGCGTGGCACGCTGGATCGGTGCCGGTGCCGGGCGAGGCGGAGCTGAAAGGGGCTGCGCTGGGGCCTTGTGACCCAACGCTTGGCGCGCCAGCTGCTTCTTGCGGCCCGGTTCGGTGGCGGTGTCACCGTCGATCCAGGCTTGAAAGGTCCCGTTGGCCGGGCTGGGGTGCGACGCAAACACCCATGTCCGGCCTTGGGCGCTGAAGGCTACCTCGTTGATTTCTTGGAAGTCGTTGAATTGCTGGCGCATGAGCGCCTTGACCCCCTTCATGTAGGCATCGGTGGTCCCCAACAAGACCACGCGCTCCACACTGTCAGGCAACGGGTCCAGGTGGCGTGCCACGCATGTTTTCATGGCTTCCAAAGGCAACGACGAACGCATGGCCTTGGGCATGATGGTGCCACTGCTGACCAGCTTGCCGTTGTCCATCACCGACAACCCGCAGCGCACCAAGGAGGCGGCGCCCATGTGGCGGCTTTCGGCGGTCAGGGCGTCGTTGATCGTTTGCCCACCCAGATCGATCCCAAGCTCGTGCAATACAGCTGCGAGGCGAGGGCGCATAGCACCCGCGAAGGCGACCCCATCGAAGCTCCCGTGTTGGGCGGCGGCAATTTGGGTGGCCCCCTTGGAAAACCCCAGGACCAAGGTTTTAGGGACGCTGGTTCCCCAGTAGCCGGGATTGGCACGGAGGTGCCAGCCTCCCTCCACACGCACATCAAGTCCTGGTGCATGGCATGCGCGGCACGCCTGCCAGCCATGGTGAGTTGTCATGGGGCCTCCGCAGGATCCTTGAAGGCCCATACAGTTAAAGCACGTGCGAGCGGTATGCAAGAGCTTTTTGTCGGCTAAATGTGGCGGAAAAATGGGATGGCATGGGATGGCGTGCAATAGCTGCGTGGCAGCACGGTGTGGAGTAGCCTGACACCATCATACGAAGGTCAATGGCATGGATGATCCGGCTGAGTTGAACATGGAAGCGTGGCCGGCTGAGGTGGCCTTCGTGCCCTACGTCGGCCGCGGCTACTGGAAGGGAGTTGAAGGGCGCCGCGTCTTGCTACTGGGCGAGTCCCACTACCGGGAGGCTGGGTGGACCGACGACCCCGTTATCACTCGTCCATTCACCCGCGAGACGTTCGGCGACATGGAGACTTGCAAGAGGACAGGTGGTGGCAAGTTCTTTGATGAGCTGGATCGCCTGCTGACTGGTCAAAGCAGCCCAAATGTTGTGGATGCCGCCCACGCCTGGCAGCACGTCGCATTTTGCAACTTGTCCCAGCGCTTTGCCGGCAAGAGAGCTGGACACCGTCCGTCAGGAACCGACTTCAGTCAAGGCGGGAAGTTGTTGGTAGAGGTGATCCTCCCTCTGCTCCGGCCAGAGGTGATTCTGGTGCTCGGCCGCACCGCTTGGCGAATGTTCGATCACGGGAAGCGGTCGGACCAGCCTACCTTCCAGGCTCGCCATGCCAACTCCGAGGGCAGGAGGCGGCGCTATCTGGAGGAGCGCCACGTATGGTCTCTCGATTATGGCAACGGGGGGGGCGTGGATGACTTGGGTCTACCATCCATCTTGGAACGTAGATTGCTGGGAAGATCGTGCCGCAGCTCTGAGGCATCTTTTGAAATACGCGAATGAAGGGCAAAGGATATGACGCACAATTCGTTGAAGGATGCGATCCGCGATGCGCTGGAGCCGCGTGCTGCCACGCGGCAGCCCACGGCGTTGGACATCGCACAGGAGGCCAGAGAGGCCAAGGCCAGCCTGGAATCGAACATGTCCTGCATGGCCCGCATCACTGTTCCCGCCGGCAGCGAGCGTCACCGGGCGGCTTTCCAACTGTTGAGGGCCTCGATGGACTACGGGCGTGCGTTGCTGTTCCTGTTGGAAACCCATCCCATCGATCTTCCAGCGGTGGCCTTGGCAATGCACCGCTCCCAGATTGAGCAATTCCTGCGGGCGGTGTTTGTCCAGTTCCTTGCCGACGACGAACAGCTGGCGGACTTTCTCCAGGAAGATCGGGGCCCTCGAAGGAAAAACGAGAAAGGAAAGTGGGTGGCTATTGCCCTCAAAGACCTGGCCGCGGACGTGGAGCAGGCCATTGCACGCATCGGGCAGGACGATGAGCCTCAGAAGCTGGCTCGGACGGTGACCAATTCGTGGGACCCTCTTTGCGGGCTGGTCCATGGCGGGAAGGCCATTCGGGTGATGTATCAAGATCCCAATGGACAGATCGGGGCGCACGTGCCGGCAGCCATTCTGTTTCAGACCACCGTCAACGCGGTGGCCACCACCAACTTGTGCGTCATTGCAGCACTGACGGCGGTTGGGGTTGGGGCCTTTGAGGAAAGCCCCGTTGTTGAGCAGTGCGCCAGCGGGATGTTGCACTACATGCAACGGAGGAAAGCCCGCATGGAAGAGCTGGCCTGGCCGCCTTAAAGGACCGGACGCGTATTGTCGTGCCGCTCTGTATCCCCACCAACGATCGCTGGCGGGGAGAGTTGCAATCGGAGGTCTGCGAATCCTCGGTTTAGGCGGCGTGCCTTCTGGCCAAGGGATTCCCAGGTTGAGTCTGCGGCGTCGGATGGAGGCTTTTCGTTGAGGATCAGCTGGGCCGATGCCTTGAATCTCTCAAGAAGTGCTGCTTCATGCCCCGGTGGGTCCAGTTCAACGCGGTTGCGGGCCTCCGCTGCGTTGAGCTCCAGCATGTTCAGTTCGATCAGTGTGGCCATGGCAATGGCGGACCGGGTGGGCTCCGTCCTATTGCGGCGGCAGAGGTGGGTGATCCATGTCCACATGGGGTCGATTCGTCCTTGTTCGCCGATGCCCTAATCCTTGACGGGCGGTAACAGTTGCTCGATGAGTGCGTTGCGCTTCTTCGCCGGCAGCTCACCCAAAACGCCCAGCAGTTCGGCAAAACGTTCCTGCTGGGCCACGCTCTGCTCGCCCAAAGCCAAGATCGCATCGGCCATCGCTGGGCTGGTCGCCAAGAGATAGGCCGGGGGCACCTCCAAGGCCTGGGCCAGCTCGAAGAGGGCTTCCAGGCTGATCGACATGCCCTCGGATTCATACCGAGAGATGCGGGCCGACGCAGCGTCCTTGTCCATCCCCATCCGCACTCCGACCTCGCGTTGGCTAAAGCCCCGCAGGACGCGGGCTTGGCGCAAACGCGCGGCAACCACGGCTCGGGGAGCGGGCGGGGCGGCAGTCACGGGCTGAACGGATGCAATGCAGGCATGCGGACAGGATGACCCAGAGGCTACGCCCCGGGTAGACTCTACGTGCCACGTAAGTTGGCCGCAAGATCCCAAATCTATTGGTGGGAACAGGGGGTTCCATGAAGAGGGTCAGAAGAACCGTGCTGATCGGGGCGTTTGCCCTGACTGCAGCGGCTGGAGCGCAGGCACAATCGAGGGCCGGATCGGACCTGCTTCGCCACATCGGCCGAGCCATCCAAGGCACGCCGAAGGTGGTCAGCGATAGGTCGCGGAGCCCTTACCTTGAGCCGCCTGGGACCTACTGGGACCTGGATCAGGAAGGCTTGGAAGGGGTTCAACACCTGCGGGCCGGAGTGACGGCTGTCGGAGGCGGGGGCGTGGACACCTGCGACATGCAGCTGCTGGCAATGGCCCATTCGGCCTATCGGATCGACGCCGACAAGCGCCAGTGGTGCCTGAGGCAATGGTGGCTGATGGACACGAAGGCCCACGGCGCCAACGGTGTCTCGGGCAATGATCCGGCTGCCATCGAGCGCCGTTATGGCCCGGCCTTCGACGCGCGCCTGCAGCGCTTCAAGGCCATCCGACGGTTTGCGATTCGTCCCACGTTCCAAGCGCTGGGCGATGTCGCCTATCGGGCCGACCGTGGCGTGCTGGAAGGATTCATCCCGATGCCTCAGGTGTCCGCGGCGGGACAAAGCGTCACCGGCAAGGGCTTTGTGCCGTGGGTTCACCGCACCTCCACGGGGGTGTCCAGCCCACCCAACGCCGGCCGCTTCCATCTGCTCATCCGAATGGACGCCCAAGAGGCCGCGAACTTGGCGCGACAAGGTCGCAGCTACCGCGACGATTTGGTGGTGTTCTCCGTCAACCGGGTCTGGGTGGAGGGAACGGTGCCAAAGATGGACGTGACGATAGAGAGGGTTCGGCTCGGATACCGCGATGAAACGATCGACGTTGATTTGACCCATACGCAAGGAGCTCCGGCATGAAAGCAACCCTCGTTTCCCTCGGCCTGATCACCGCAGGGTTGGCTGCCTGCAGCAGCAAAGCTGATCTTCCCACCATCGAACAAGTCGCCCACGCTTACGAGGCGCATGCCAATGCCAACCTCTCCAGTGAAATGGGCCAACGAATCGAGGTCCGGGGTTGGAAAGACCTCACCGCGGATTGCACCTCAACTGGTCCCCAGCGTGCCACGTGCGTGACCGGTGGAACGTTGGACGTGGTCGGGTTCCAGGGCGGGCAGCAGTTGAAGCCCGATCCCGTCCCCGTGCCGCCGGCTTACGACTTCGTCTTTGAGAAGCAGCCCACCGGCTGGGTGCCGGCCGGAGCCCAGAAGAAGGGCTGACCTTGCCAAGGACCGGAATCGCGGTATGCATTGAGGAACACCACTTTAAGGAGGTCCCATGTCTTACAACGCTCACCACACCCCCGGCGGTCACATGCAGTGGGGCTTGTTGGCCCCCGCCACTGTGATCCTTGGGGGAGCGGGCTTGCTGTTTCTTGCCGGGGCCCAAGAGATCGGCCAGAACGAGGGCTACGGCTGGCAGGCCGGCCTGGCAGCCGCTGGTGGGGCAGCCGTGCTGCTCTTGCTGGCGATTCTCTACGTGTTGAACTGGCGAGCGGCCCGCGTGCGCGCGGCAAGGGCCAGCGGGCTCCCGGTTTCGCCGCCCAAAGGTGGCTTTGGAAAGGGCGCCCTGGTGGGCTTGCTTGTCGTCGTTGCCCTGCAGCTGGCCAGCGTTGCTGTGGGCCTGCTCTACCCGGGGTTGGAGGAGAGCGAGCGAAACTTCTTCACCTCCGTGCCCCCGATGGCTCTGACGGCGCTCATGCCGGTGGCCCTCATCGTCGGTGGCATCGCAGGCAAGCTTTGGCGCTCCACCAGCCTGTAAGATCAATCCATGTCCTTTGGGGCCCCCGCGAGGGGGCCTTTTTTTGTGCCAAGAAAAGCTCAGTGCCGCCACCGGTCGCTTCGCGCCGGCTTCTGTAAAAGCGGGGGTAGGAAAAGAGCGGATGACGCCTTCGGCGCGATAAGTGATGTTAGGAAAAGCTGCGGCCTTAGCTCCGCAGTTTTTGATTTTAGTCAATATTTTGTCCACCAGAACCGTGGACAAATTTTCAGGGCGATCTACCTTGGATACATGGGAAGGCAATAGTGCCAACCGACAAACAAGGATCTCGCCATGAACCACACGATGCTCATCACAAACGACACCATCACCGTCAAGGAAGCTCACGAAGCTGCGCATGCCGCTGCCAGCACTTTGTTTGACCAGTTGTCTGGGTATACCTATTCGACCGGCGCGGCGGGCTATCCCGCGTTCCAGTCTTCCACTGAAGACGCATTGCTGGCTTTCCTGCTGAACCGCAATTGGGCAGAGCTGGGACGCGAAGACGACGAGCTGCTGGCTGAGCAAACCGTCTCTGTCAATGTGCAGCGTCAAGAGGACGGGGAGCTCCTCTATGAAGTGGGGCTCGACATCGAAGGGTCGGATTACGGCACCAATTGCAAGGTCAAAGACCTGGCGACGCTGAACGAATGGTTCGATGAAGAATGGATCGACGTGGAGTGCGCGGAGTGAGACGTGCTGACAAAAGAATACTCGCGTAAGAACAACCAATGTCCTTTAAGGCCCCCGCCAGGGGGCTTTTTTTTTGAAAAAAACAAAGCCCAGAGCCACTGCCGGTCGCTTCGCGCCGGCTTCTGTAAAAGCGGGGGTGGGAAAGGAGCAGGTGACGCCTTCGGCGCGAGAAGTGATGTTAGGAAAAAGTGCGGCCTCAGTGTCGCAGTTTTTGCTTTTAGTCAAGATTTTGTCCGCTACAGTCGTGGACAAAACTCCAGTGCGATCTACCTTGAATTTGTGGATGGGCAATCGCGCCTTCCGAAAACCACCAAGGAAATCGACATGAAAATTCATCACCTCGTCAGCGACGGAAACCAAGCGGTCGCCATCACGCAATCGGCATCGAGTGGTGGTGGTTACGCGCACCCGGTGAAGCTCTCCGCCATTCGCTTCAACGTGCAAGACGCTGAAGCGGCGCTTGGCGAGCTCAACAAGTCTGGCCACCGTCACGAGAAGGCGTTCGAAGTGATCGAGCGTTGGGACGTCGATGCTCGCAACCAAGGGCCAAAGTCAAAGTTCGGTCGAACCCTTGCCGCCCTTGTGGACGAAGCGCAGGGCCACTTGAAGGGGCCGGTGATCTACGAAGCCAAAAGCATGCAGGAGGACACCGCGCGTGCGCTCAACGCCGCAGCGAAGCAAGCCAGGCTTTCGCAGGTCCTTCCTGCTACAGGTGGCCCGAGCATGATCATCGGTGGGGAAGTGTGGAACCCGCGCCAAGAGGCCCAGAGCCAAGCGCCAGCTCCGGCGGCGGCCCTGGAACCTCCCCGTCAGCGCGTGCGTCTGTGACCGCCGTCCAAGGAAAGAGAAGTGCTTAAACCCGTCCGTTCCCCAGACTTGGCCACCCTTCCGTCCTCCCGGGGCTACTCCCGTGATCTGGAGCGCTTGCAGGCGGCCGCCGCGCGCGTGCAGGTCACGCGAAACGAAGCCGTGCGCCAAGTGCTCGCCATGTATGCCGCCAAACCTTACCCACTGAGCAAGCGTCGGCTGGGTGGGGAACGGGACGTGCGGCTGGCCTACCTTCCGCTGCAGCGCAGCGTCTTGGAGGCGGTGGAGCAGGGCGCGGTGAACGCTGGGATTTCCACCGCAGAAGCGGTGCGCCAGATCATCCGAGACTACGTCCAAGGACATCTCATTCGGAACCAGGTTCGGGGCAGCCGCCATGGCTGACCGCCACCCACCACCGCCAGGAAGTCCGAGCGCTGAGCTGATTCACGCGTGCGTCGAGGGAAGCCTTTTCGGCGCTCTACAGGCCCTGCGGCAGGGCGCCAACCCCAACGCGTGGCGCCTCAACGAAGGTCCCGCGCTCCATTCCGCACTTGCCTGGCCCCGCATCGTCGAAGCCCTCCTGCAAGCTGGTGCGCACCCTCAAGAGAGGAACCACTGGTGCGAGCGCCCGCTGGAAAAGCTGGCGGCGGACTACCAGCTGAGCGACGACGCCGACGAGCGCAGCCGACTTGAACAGACGGCGTTGCTGCTGTTGCGGCTGGGCGGCAACCCTCACCGGGGCAGCCCGTTCTGGAACACGCCATCGCTGAAGGCGGCGATGCCGCACGTGGTGGCCACGGTGGAAGCCGAACAACGTGCTGTCCACCTGCAGCATGCATGGGCAGCCCGGGGAAGTGTCAGTGCAAAGCGGGCAAGGCTGTAGAGCCAACGGCCCAACGCCGCCACCGGTCGCTGCGCGCCGGCATCTGTAGAAGCAGCGGTGGAAAAGAGCAGGTGACGCCTTCGGCGCGAGAAGGGATGTTAGGAATAACTGCGGCCTTAGCTCCGCAGTTTTTACTTTTTGTCAAGATTCTGTCCACTACAACCGTGGACAAATTTCCAGGGCGGTCTACGTTGGGATCAGGAAGAACGCAACGCTCTACCCACCGACTGGAACCGCCGACATGACCCTTTCTCTTCTCGCCATCGCTGCCCCCATCGCCCTTCCTTT
Organism: Stenotrophomonas sp. 71799_Sma; assembly: GCF_056482505.1. Classification (NCBI taxonomy): domain Bacteria; kingdom Pseudomonadati; phylum Pseudomonadota; class Gammaproteobacteria; order Lysobacterales; family Lysobacteraceae; genus Stenotrophomonas; species Stenotrophomonas sp. 71799_Sma. The sequence continues at coordinate 2,995,901 of NZ_CM151202.1, read as the reverse complement.
CAGCGTTAGGTTGGCCCAGCGCCTTGAACGCTGCATCGATCGTGCCCTTTGGGCGCACTGAGGGAAACGCCATGACCACGCGTGCCGCCCGCCACCGCTATTACGCATACGAGCGCCGCGATGGTTCTGTGTGTTACCTGCCAAAACTGTTGCACGAGGGGATTCAGCGCTACCCACGAACGATTGCGCACTACCACCTGGTGCAGTGGCTGGGAGTGTCCAAGTTGCTCAGCAAAGACGAATACAAGCAAATGGCGTGGCTGGGTTCACAGCGGGGCACGCTCCGAAACACCCATGATTCAGCGCAGGCTCGTCTCACCGGCTGACACCCAGGCAGGGCAAAATGGCTCCATGACCCACGCTGCCCCTCCATCCACCCTTCAGGCTCCGGCCTACGGCCTGCTGCTCGGCCACACCGAGTGCCATTTCTGCCACGCCCCGACCCCCACCGCCGCGATCTGGGTGCCCTCGCTCGAGGAGCACGACGACGAGGGTCTGGTGGATCAGGGGGAGGGTGCCGTGTTGCGCTACATCGAGCGTTTGGACGAGGACACTGTCGCTTTCGTGGCGGGCCACGCGCCCTGGCTTCGTTTCGCCACTACTCGAACGTCAGGGCAAACCTACCTGGCCCATCACTGCACCACCTGTGGGGCCCTTCAAGGGGACCACTTCGTGTTCTCGCCGGATGGTCCTTACTGGCCCCAGAGCGACGTCGAGCTTGCACGCCTGACGTTTGTCCAGGGCCTTGGCCCGCTCACCGCCCAAGCATCGGCAGGGCAGAGCACCTGGATGGACCGGGTCCCTCTGGCCTGCGCCCAGGCCTGACGGTATTCCCAAGTTCAACGCCGAATCGGTGTGCCGCCCGCGGCACCTCATTCAAGCCCTGTGCGCTGCGCGCGGCCCCAACGCCCGGCTTCTCCGGTCAAGGGCCATTCCAGGGCCCGTGTCCTCGCTTCGCTGCGGGCCGCGCCAGCCCTTCCATTTCCTCCCTTGACCGCGCCGAGCGGTGGGGCGGTGGGTTTCCCATTCCAAGACATCCGCACCGGATGCCCTGGACCGGGCCATTACTCACCAAGCGAGGAAACAACATGTTCGAGCCTTCCGACCTCATCCATTCCTACACCCGCGCCCAGGCGATCGAGGACGGCGTCTTAGTGGACGTGTCCGACGTGGCCAAAGAAGCCGGTTTCAAGTTGCCCGTGGCCATCACCCGCGCTGCGTGGGCACGCTACGTGGAAGTGCCCGCGGGACTGGAGGTGCGCGGCCAGTCGGTGGACGGCCGGCTCTGGGATGTGCTTTTTATGCTCCACGTCGCCATCAAGCGGCATCAGGGCAACGGTTCGGAGATCCACTACCAGCTCCACGTGGCTCTGTCCGACGCCGGCGACTGGTTGTCAAACGAAGCCCACCCGGAGGCCGGGTCTGGCCTGACGCGGTCGACCCATCGCCTTGTCACCTTGAAAGCACTGTGTGGGCCCGGGGACGCCCTGGAGCCGGTGGTCACCATCATGCTGCCCAACGAGGATTGAGAAGGGAGGGGGCAGGACATCGGCCCCCATCGTTTTCCCGTGCTGGTCCCGCCGCTACCATGGCGAGACGACAAGGGAGGAGTAGAGGATGGAAAAGTTCGATTGGTCGAAGGTGGAGTTTGCACGCACACCCTGGCGGAGCCGGGTTATCCCGGACGCGCTGCCCATCCTCATCCGGTGGGCGCAGGAGGGTGAAGCTCATTCCTACAGCGACCTGGCCCAAGAGCTGCACGACACCTTCGGACACGAGATCAAACCCCGCAAAGACCTCTACGGCACCGTCGCCGGGGGAGTGGCCCAGGCCCTGCAGTGGCTCAGCGAGCAGTGGAAGGAACCCATCCCGCCCCTCCACGCAATCGTCGTCAACAAGAACACGAAACACCCTGGCGAGGGGGCGATCACCATCTCGCCAGCTTACTTCGCGGGGAAGAAGCTGGACACCGAGGAAGAGCGCCGTGCGCACTTGCGAGAGGCGATGGAAGACGTTTTCACCTATCCCAATTGGGACCGGGTCGCCCGCGCTCTGGGAGCCACCATGCTGACCCCGTCCGCCGGGGCGGTTGAAGAGGTGGCAGCGGATGCGCCTCTTCCCCTTCCTAAAGTCCAGGAGGGGGGGCGGCCAGAGAGCGACGAGCACAAAGCGTTGAAGGCGTGGGTGGCCAGCCATCCCGAAGAGTTCGTGGACTTTGGGTACTTCCCCATGGGGAGCAACGAGAAGTTGTTGAGCTCGGGTGACCGACTGGACGCGCATTTCGATAACGGAAGACATCGCCTGGCGGTGGAAGTTAAAACCAGCAAGTGCTCGGAGGACGAACTCCAGCGAGGCGTCTATCAAGCGGTGAAATACCGCGCCGTTCTCCGGGCCGAGCAGAAGGCCATCCGCCACGTGCCCAACGGGGAGGCGGTGCTGGTGTCCACGCGCGCTCCGAACGCGGAAACCCGTGCGCTCATCAAGCGGCTGCAGGTGCGTTTCCAGCAGGTGCCGCTGGAGGCGGAGCAAGAATGAAGCCTGAGGAACTGGAACAACGTATTCGCCAAATCGATGGATTCGTTCGGGTGCTCACGCAGGAGTGCCACATCCTCGACGAGCGCCGGCACATTTTGTCCCCACTCATTCAAGACCCCGCGATCCAGGCAGGGCTCAAAGCCAAATTGGATAAGACCCCCGGCGCCAATGCGTGGAACCACTTGGCTCCGCTTCTTGGGCAAGACCTGGTGCGCGATCAGTCACGGCTTTTTCTGGACAACGATCTCAGGTCGGGTAGCCTGACCAACCTGTGGAGAAAGCTGCAAGCAGATCCAGCCATCAAGGAGCACTACCGGGAGCGCTACGGGCGCATGTTCGATCACTTCCACGACGAACCGATCAGTGACCTGCCGCCCGAAAGCTCGGCTGTTTTCCAGGAGAAGTTCAGACAGAGCGATCGGGACGAAAATTACTCGCGCTTCGATAATGGCTGGGAAAAGGTCTCCAATGAAATGGTGATCCTTTCGGCTGATCCCGTGGCAGCGAAAATCAAGACCCTACGGGACAAGCACCACGCCCACCTGGAAATGCGCAAGCTGGACGAGGAGCCTGGCGCGTTTGACATCAACACGCTTGGGTTGACCTTCAATGAGGTCTTGGCTTTTGGCGATCGCTGTCAGGCCATCGTGGCAGAGCTGGGGCTGCTGCTGACCGGGACCAGCTGGGATCCACAGCAATACGCATCGGTTCACGAAGCCCAGGGCAAGGCGATGTGGAAAACCCTGGCTGGGGTTTGACTTCGAGGCACAACAGCGAAGAGCCCAGAAGCCGCCGCAGGTGGCCAAGCCACCTGCCTTCTGAAAAGCACGCTTGGTGCGAGGGCATTGCCTCCGGTCGGTTTTGGAGATCCGAAGCTTTGCCACTTCGAACGTGAGGGATGCCCCCCGCCTTCTTTGCCGTCAGGGGCATTTGAATTCAAAGCCCACCCAGTCGCTCGCTCCCAGGTCTTGCCAGTAGAACCGCGCGCCTGGACCCACGACGCTGCACGAGCAAGCCGCCGGCCAAACCGCGGTGCCTGGGTGGTTGACGAAGCCGTAACCTGGCATCGGAGTTAAGTTGGCGCGCAGCGCGTAGACACAGGCTTCCAAAGCCGGTGTTGGGCGGGTCACGCCAGGTGGCTCTGGCGTAAACGTGGGGGTGTCGTTCGTTTCGTATTGCCAGGTGCATGCCAACGAGGTGGCTTGAAGCTCGGCCAGGGTCCGGGGAGCGTTGCAGAAGATCGCCCAGCCGTAGTGCCCTCCGTCTCCCCACGAATGCCAAGATCGCCCGGTGTATTCGGGAAACGTCGGGGGTGGTGCGTTGGGTGTGCATGTATTGGCCTCGTTGCGACGAACCCCCGTCTCCGCCCAATTTGTCCAAGTGGTGAACGTCGGGCTGGGCAGCGACCACGTGGTGGCCGGGCAGTTGTAAGACCCCATCCTGGTCCGCCGCTGCTCGGCCTGCCACGTGTGCGATCCACTTTGGCCTGCCGGGCAAGCGGCACTCGCGGCGACCCACTGGGTTTCGGCTTGTGGGAAAGGTGCTGGGCAAGCCGCGCAGGTGGTGTTGGTTTGCGTCCAAGCGTCCCACGAACCGGTGCCCGTGCATGAGAAGGTCCGCCGCTGGCCGATCGAGCCAAACTGACCTGCAGGGCATCCCACGTTGCGGGTCTCGGGAGCAGGGCACGGAGTGCAGGTGCTGCTGGTCGTGGTCCAACTGCCGGCCGTCGTGGACCCAGCCCACGCCTCGTAAACACTCGGGTCGGTTCCGCAGTGGTGACGGCGGTGTTGGAACACCTGGCCCACCTGGCCCACTGGGCAGTTGATCGTTCGGTTCTCGCTCCACTCTCGGCACGGCATCGTGGTGCTGATCGGCGGCGGCGTGACCGGCGGTGAAGTGGGCGGAGCCGGAGGCGTCACGCTCACCGGGGGAGCGGGCGGCGTGACCGGTGGGGGCGTCGTGGGCGGAACGCTTGGTGGCGGGGCGGTTGGGGGCGACACCGGCGTGGAAGGTGGCACCGGCCCCACGGGCCCCACCGGGAATCCCACGGGCGGAGAACCGGGTGGAGTGGCCGGAGGTGTTGCTGGCGGCAATACTAGAGGCGATCCGGTCCACTCGCCTCCCAACAATCCGCTGTGGTAGACGAAGACCACGCGCGATTTGTCCGCACACGTGCGGCTCAGCAATCCGACGTCGAGTTGGCCGCCGGTGTTTCGAATCACCGACACGTCCGACACCTGCGCGTCCCACACCCCGCCCGCGTTGGCCGCGACCAGGGCCACGCACGCTTGACGAGGAAGGCCGGCGTAGCTCACGGAGAACGAATCGCCGAAGCGATCCACGGTGTAAGGCTGGACGTCCACCGCGCCGCCCCACGCGTTGGTCAAAACGTTTTCCCCGGCGCCGAGCTGGGATTCAGGGGCCAATCCATCGACCACCACGGCCGTGGTGCTCACCCCGCGGAACGTCCCCACCACCCCAAAGCTGCTTTCAAGACGACGGGACAGCTCGCGCAGGTTGCGCGTCTCGCTGGCCACCTTGGACTTTGCATCGACCTGGCCAAAGAACAGGAACATCGCGCCCGTGGCGGCGGTCACGGCCCCGAGCGCAAGCAAGGCCTCGGTGAGGGTGAAGCCCAGCGCGCTGCGCACGCCCTTGGAAACGTGGGTGAGAGTGGGCGAACAACGGGGGCGGGTTGTGTGCGTCATGCACTCAGCATGCGATGCACCTGGGATTCCGCAAGCCCCTGTTTTTAGTCAAAAAAAGGTCGATTTTTCATCTTGACATTGCTCGGCGATCTGGTTGCATGAGGTCAAGTGAGTGGGTCGACCTACGCACGAACGTAGCTCCAAACAACCCAAGAGACCGCCACCATGATTGAAAGCCCCGCCAACTTGTCCCGCCTTATTGCTGGCCTTCCTTTCGCGCACATCCCTCCCACGGTTCCCGCGTTCCTGCCCGAAGGCAAACTTCGCCGGCAAGCCCGCCTGGCGCGCGAGCAACGCCACTTCGAGCGCCAGCTGCGCAAGGAGCTGAAATGGAAATGACCACAGACCGGCGTGCTCAACGGCTTCTGGATGCCATCGAGCACCGCAACCCACAGGCTTTGAAGAGAACCATTGCGGCCATCCGCGAGGCACGTCTGAAGGCGTGGAGGGGCCTGACGGCTTTCCCGTCCTTGGACCACCCGGTGGGGCCCAACGGAATCACCGCTTTCCACGTCGCTTGCATGGCGTGGCACGTGAACCAGGATGACCCGGCCAAGCGACAGTGCTACGACAAGATGGCTGGAATGCTGGCTGAAGCCGGAGCGGACGTGTTCGCGGAGTTCGGTCCGGCAAAACAACGCTGGACGATCATCGAAGCACTGCATGGCGCTGCGCCACCGTCTGTCAAAGCATGGATGGCCTCTCAGCCGTTCGATCTGCATTGCTCGGCGTCAAACACCGCCCACACGCTGCGGTGGGACTGCCGTCGTCCAGCCGCCTTGTCGGAAGGATAGAAAATAATCCAAGGGCTGAACGGCCCGAAAGGGTTGCAAAAACATGCACTTGCGCTATGGTAGCGTCGGGGTAGATTCGAGAGAAACCCCTATCTACTCACGAAAGGATGTCCTATGCGACTGTGCAACTTCTCACTCAAGGGTGGCGTCGGCCGCACGACGCTGGCCCTGAATCTAGCCGGGTGCTATGCCCGTGACCCCAGCCTGCGTGTGCTGGTCAATGACCGGGACCCCCAAGGCGGGGCCTGCGCGTTTGCCTCACTGTCGGACGAAACACCGTTCAGTGTCGGGCGATCGCGCTCCCCTGGCTTCGACGTGGAGATCACCGACACCCCGCCGCGTCTGCCGGACAACGAGGTGATTCCCGAGGCGGACCTCTACCTGGTGCCGACGTTGCTCGACGGGGCCAGCTTCCTCATCTTCCTGCGAACCGTGGATGTTCTTGAAAAGAAGGGAAAGCGTTTCCTGCCCATCGCCAACCGGGCCAACGAGAGGCGGGCAGCCCATCGACGTCGCCTGGAGCACCCCAAGATGTCGGGCGCCATGCTGGTGCGGGATCGTGCGTTGTTTGCGGACTGCTACGAGGAGGGAAAGACCGTGTTCGACGCCAACGGCCGCTGGGCCCGGGTGGCCCAGGAGGAGATCCACGCCTTGGCGGTCCGGGTGCGCGACATCCTGGCTGCTGGTGCAGGCCGGAGGGCTGCGGCATGATGGAGCTTCCCTTGGTTTCCCTCCCAGACCTACCCATGGCCACTCGCAAAGCTCCTGCCAAGAAGGCTGCCACGAAGAAGGCCGTCAAGCGCACCTTGGATGACGTCAAGGACGTGACCCATGCCAAGCCCCGCCGGGCCAGCAAATCGGCAAGCGTTCCGATTGCCCGCATCCCGGAGCACCTGTTGCTGGGGCCAGGCGACTACCCGGAGCGCAAGTCCTACTTTGACTACGACGACAGCCAGAAGGCGGGAAGCGTGGGAGGCAAGCGGGTTCACATGGTCATGCCCCGATCGGTCACCCTGCACGACTACCGCCGTCGGGAGGACGGGCTGCGCCACCACCGGGCCATGGTGACGATCCCGCCAAAGCTCCGCGAGAACATCGCCAAGCTGTTCGGCTTTGACGATTCGGAGGACGCCGGGAGTGAAGTCGCGTTGACCACCGCCATGGTGGCGCTGGCAGACTACGCGGCCGCGTCGCTCATCCAAGACAACACGCTGTTGATCGTGAGCTCGCCGGTGGACGAGCACGCGGAGGACCGCAAAGCCGCCAGGGTAGCGGTGCGGAACTTGGGGATGAGCAAGAACGGAAAGATCTACTGACCCTCACAATCAGGGGGACGAAGAAAGCGGCTATGGCCGCTTTTCTGTGTCTGTGGATCATCCCGTGGGCAGAGCAAAAGCAGCTGAAAAAGCGTCCCCTGGCGGGAGCTGGCATACGCCTACGGCGCGAAGAACCGTTGATTGAACTTCCGGATCCACGCGGAGGGCGTTCCTATCATGAGCAATGATTCGATTTGTCCGATCAGCCGGAGCTTTGGGGCGGCTCATTGGGGAAGGCTAGCAACCTCCAGTTCGGACGATTCATTGCCCGCCAGTCGCCGCCGCAGGGCCTCTTTGGACATCTTGGGCGGAGTGTCCAGCGAGAGCTTCTTTCCGTCCAACGAACGGTAGAACGGATCGTCCACCCCCGCGCTGACGTAGACGACCAGGTCCGGCCCGATCGTTAACAGGCCTGCATCGAACAACGCGTGGATGTCCTTCCGTAGCAGTAAGCCATTGCTCAAAGCATTGGTGGCTGCCCCGTTGTAGGGGACGATGTGAGCGGCGTCGATGACGCTTGCCAAGGCGGTCCCGGTGACCATGCACACGGCTCCGTAGTGAGCGACTAGGCGTTTACGAAACTCCGCTTGGCCCTCTCGGATCACCCGAAGGACTTGTTCCACCCGCTTGCCCTCGGCAACGACGGCTTCCGCCGCTGGGGGCAGTGCCTGTTCCACTGCCAACCGCCCGCTCTCCTCAAGGACGCCCTGGAGGGCTTGGATGGCGTCGTATCCAAGCAGCTCTGCTGCCGGGCGCAGCTTTGGGTCAATGCCGGATCGGTGTCGGATATGGGCCAACAGGAGGGCGGCGTCTTCGAGGTAAGTGAGCTTCTCTCGGCGCATGCTCCAGAGCTGATTCAGCTCTTCTAGGTTCCAGGTGCGCAATGCTAGCCCAAGCTCATTGGTGGACATGCGTCGGGTGAGCTGGCCCTTCCCCAAGTGTTTGCGAACCAGGTGCTCTTCGAACTCCTTTACATCTGCAGCGTCCTTGTCCGTCAAGGTGAAATGACTGATGTAGGACCTGCTGTTTTGCTCGTCCCACTTTCTCTCTCGCCGCATCTGCTTCGTCAGACGCCAATTTGCAATCCGTTCCTTGTCTGTGTCGTCCATGGTGGCTAGCTGGTCGTTTGAGGCTTGAACAATGGTAGTGGATCACGGCCGCTGAGAGCGGCCTTCCGCTTTCCGCTGGCGGGCTTTCAACCACGCAGCCGCCAGATCGTCCACGTCGGCCTGCAGCGCGGCCCGTTCCCCAGGGAGCCATGGCCTCAACGTCCCACTGGCCACCCCAGCGTCCCGGTCCGCTAAACGGCGCCGGGCATTGAGCCACTGTGCCTTGGTTTCCTCCTGACGAGTGGCTTGGCGCTGTGTCCGCATGCGAACCGCGTTGGGCTTGTCGCTGTAAGTCCGGGCATGGTCTTTGCCTTGGCTAGGCCAGGGTGTTTCGTGCGCGCCCTGTCGCCGCCGGCGGATCTGGCTCAGGCTTGGATACCGGGCCATCCACCGATTCTCAAACGTTCGATCGGGAGGGGGTGCTTCTTCTTGGGCCAGGGGGATGACCAAGGCGTGGAGGGCGATCAGTTGCCACACCGCTGATTGAAAAACATCCTCGGTCAACCGGAAGGCCACCACCTCGGGGTGTTCCAGCCATTCGCCTTGGTGCACGTTGCGCAAGAGCGCCGCCAAGTCGTTTCGCGTCAGATGGGCACGGTGGGCCAGTGGCCACCCCAGCATCCAGGTGTCCGAATGCCGTTCGGCATGAACGACGAATCGGGGGTGTTTCCAGCGCTCTTGAAGCTGGGCAAGGACGGTGGCTGGCTTGGCAAAGCGCCCTACCTCGACCAGGTGGTTATCGGAGCGCTGCAGGACAAACAGTCGGTCGGCCAGCAGGGCGTCCAGGGGTTCTGGTGGCAGCCGCTGGCTCAACTCGGGCCAGGCCAACAGGTCACGGGTGCCCCGCTCGGTGATGCAGCGCTTGCAAGCCATGCGCAGGTTCTCGGCGTCCCTTGGGCCGGCTAGGCTCAACGGAACGAGCGGTGAGAGCCCCCAGGCGTGGCGACGATCCAAGTCCAGGGGGGCGGTGCAGAAAGCGCACACAGGGCGTTCGGAACGGCGGGCCACGTCCAGCGTCCAACGGGGAGTGGCAGGCGCACGGGCGCCATGGAAGGCCAGCACGCGACGGGCAAACGCGCCCAGGTCAGCGGTGGTCATGGGAGCGCTCCTGAAACGAAAGCCGGCAAATCACCGATGGGCCAATGGCGGTGAATGGAGGTCATGGGGCGCACCCTCGCTTGACTAAAACGAAATGCGGCGAGGGCTCCGCGCTTCCCTTCCAGGGGTTCTTTGGCTCCCCACTTGTGATTCGGAAAACACGGTGGCGGTGTATCCATGGGCACTGCACACGTTTGACTAAAACCAATGTGGCTTGGGTGTCGTGGGTCGGTGCTGCGGGTGGGTGAGGGCAACCTGTCCTGGGGATCCGGGGCAATGCGAAACGGTGGGCTGAAAAACTCCACACGGACTCCTGGGGTGGGGCATCGGTGGGCGTGAGGGGTGGAAGAGCGGGAGCGTTGCGTGGGCATGGCGTGGGCGGTGGTCCTGTGGGGGCGAGGGGGCGTAGACCACCAATAGCGCAGTTGGGGCAACACGCAAGGGGCCGCCGAAAAGCAACTGCAAGAGCCCAACGTGGGTGGAAGCAGTGTCGGCAGGGGCAGAGAAGCAGGAGCCCGGACGGTTCCCCAGAGTCGTCATACACATGACGCACTGAAGTGGGAGTGCGCTTTTCGCCCAAAAATCGGCCTCACATCTGCCGGAACCTCAATGCAATCAAGGCCTGACCCTGTCACCACTGAATGGAGACAGTGTCAGTGCTTGTTAGCTCGTTTGGCCCATGTTTTTCAGGCTCCTGACGTGGGGCCTTGCCAACTCCGAGATTCGCGGTATCGGTGGAGTAGTCCAGAAACGGAGTTACTCGACCAATGGCGTTGGTTCGTCAAAACGTAAACCTCGACCGTGGGCAACTGAAACTTGCTCAGCGGCTTGCCCGTGAATCGGGCAGTGGGTTTAGCGCCTACGTGCGAGAGGCGCTGGAGCGACACAACACTTCCATGTCTGTGGCGAGTGTGCTGGAGAACTCTAACGCTCACTTGGAACAGCTCATCGACGAGTTGCGGGAAGAGAACGCGTTGTTCCGGAGTGCGCTCCAGGAAGACCTGCGGCGGCTGCGAGACGAAACGAAGGCGGAACAGGACAGCGCCATCCAGCGCTACGAAGAAGCGCTTCGCAAGGTGGTGACGGCGGCCCTCTCGCAACCCTCTCCCAAAGGTTCTGGTGCGGCCAAGGTGCCCGCAGCCGGTCCCATGACTGCTCCACGCACCTAACTTTCCCCCACAGCAGGAGATCCAACCCATGAAACGTTTTTCCCTTTCTCTCACTCTCTGCCTGGCGGCGTTCATGCCGCTTCACGTTTCCGCCCAGGCCGCCGCTGATGCGGTCCATGCCGCAGAGGACGATGGCAAGCCCAAGGCCGATAAGAGGCGCCTGTTCAAGGCCGGAGGCATCGGTTGCGTGGCCGGCGGAGCCATCGCCTTGCTCACGGGCAAGAAAGACAAGGCCTTGGGCGCTTGCGCCGCGGGTGCTGCAGTGGGTGCTTCCGCGTCCTACGTGAAGCAGCAGCGGGAACACGCCGAGCAGGCCGCCGACGCTGCCCGTGCGGCTGGCATGAAGGCCGAAGTGGTCACCAAGACCGAAACCGTGGAGGGCAAGCAGGAAGCCGTCCTGGATTCGTTGCGCTTGAACTACAACCCCACCGACATGAAGCGGTTGAACAGCGACACCCGGGCCTTCCTCGACAAGTTCGCAGGTCTGTTGAACAAGTCCAGCAACGGGTTGACGGTGGTGTTCCAAGGAGCCGACAAGGCCGCCTGCCAAGTGCCCATCGTTGAGCTGGCCAAGCGTGGCGCGCTGTCCAAGGTCACGGTGGACGACCGCTGCGGCAGCGGTGAGCCCGTGATCGTCGTTACCCCGGTGCCTGACGTCCGGTGATCTCAGTGCCCGGGTGTCGCTCGATGCTCGGGCTTCCTTCCCCCTTCCGAGGAGCCCACATGACCCCAGAAGAAAAGAACCAGAGAATCCTGAAGCGCAAGCGCGAAGAATTGCTGAAGCGTGCCAACGCAACCCCGACCGCATCGCCCACGCAAGAAGAGCGGCTGGTTTCCGACGGCATGAAAGAAAACCTGAAAGCGGCCAGTCACTGGGCTGGAGTGATCAGCAAGCGCACTGCCGAGTTGACCCAGAAGGGCGTTGCTGCCGCTGCAGAGAAGGCAAAGGAAGCCAAGGCACAGCTGGACGCGAAGCGCGCCCGGGAAGCCCAGGAACATCGTGCTGTCGAAGAGAAGCCTCAAGACGCTCCGCTCACCTTGGAGGAGGAAATGTTGGTTAGGCAACTGACGTCCGATGCAGCTGCACCGGTTCTCGTAGGAGCGGGTGATAAGGGAATGTGCACCGTTTGGGAGCTGGTTGATGAATTTGGAGAGCCCGGCGCACAGGTTGCAGATGGATTGGGTGGCCCTTCGGTGGACGCCAAGGCGTTGAGCAATGAAGATACGGCAGCCTTGGTCAAGCTGTCTCAGCAGGACGCGGTGGAAGTCCTGTCCGTTTCCGCGGGGCCTGAAGGGTCCAACCGGCCCCCGGAGGCCGCGTCACCAGAGCAGCCAGTAACTCCAATCCAACCCAGCCCCCGCTCTCGTTTGCCTTGGGTCTTGACCGGTGTGGTGGCGGTGGCATTGGTCGTGGGGGCGATCTACTTCTTGCTTGGGAAGAACAACCAAGTGCCTCCAAGCACACCGGCTCCCATGGCACCGGTTGCCACTCCAGCCGCTCCCGAGCAGTTGCCCGAGGTGGTGGAAGTCCCCGTGGTTGCGCCTGCTCCAGCAGTGCTTTCAGAACAGGCCAAGCCAGAAGCCACGATCGAGAAACCCGCACCTGTCGCCGCTCCCCCGGTATCGACGACAGCGCCAATTGCGCCCCAGCCAATGCCTTCGCCGAAACGTGCAACCGCCCCATTGCCGAGGAAGCCCCCCGCACCCGCCGCCGAACCGCGGAACGACTGGCAGCAAAAAGCCAATGCAGACCTAGACGCTTGGGCGAAGAAGTCGGGGATCGACTGATCCCCCTTGCGCATCCGCGGATTCGATCTAGAAAGAAGTGACCTACTCACGAATAAGGGGGAAGCATGTTCAAGTGGCTGTTCACGCAATACCGGGAGCCCGGAAAACTTCATTTCGGCTCAAAGTGGCTGAACGTGCACGGGCGCTTGTTCCTCGGCAGCCCTGAATCGTTTGGCATGGGCCACCTGAGCGAAGGCGTCCGCCGCACTTTCTACTACTTGCGCGCCGATCGCAGGCCTCCGGTCAGAGACGACGCCGCGTATGACGCATGGACCAAGGATCGGCTCTACGCGAGCAAGGTTGAGCAGGTCGCAGAGCGCTGGGTGGCCAAAGCGGGCTTTCTGGCGTGCGCGCCGCTTTGCTTGGTGCTTGCCGTCTTGGCGCATTGGCTTCGTTGAATTGACAGGGGAGGGAGACAGAGATGGCAGCAATCAGTTTGTTCAACGTGCTTGACTGGACGAGCGGCCTGGGGCGCAAGTTCCGCCGGAAGAGCGGCGAGCCTTGGAACGTGAAGGAAGAAATCATCGTCAGATCCGCCGAGGAGTATGAAAACCTGGTGGGGCGCTTTGACGTGACCGATCGCGTTCGCAGTCGAGAGCTCGATGTGCCAGAGGCTGACCGGGATTTCGCGCTGGAGTGCGGCGCCGTCTGGGACGAGAACGCCCAGGGGTTCAAGGTGCCCGACGGACGCAGTGAGGACGAATTCCAGGAGTGGTGGCCGAAGGTTTCGGAAGATTTGCGCGACACCCAATCGCGGATCATCACGACGAAGCTTGGACGGCGTGCCGAGGGCTTCTTGCAGGGCAACGACATGGGGCAGGGCGGCGACAGCCTGGCCACTCCCTTGATGTATCTCGCCTTCCCCGTGATCGGCGTTCTGGCGACCTTCCTAGTGAGCCTCATCGGCTGGGCAGGCTGGGCCGCGCTGCTGCTGACCATTCCATACTTCATCGCCCTCAAGCAAGGCGAGGGCATGAAGGAGGCCCTGAAAGCCCTGGTGCTGCTGCAATGGGTTCCGATGGCGCTTCAGTTCATGGTCGGCGGCAGCAAGGGCGGCACCGAGGTGGCAATGCAAGCCGGCGGCATGGCTGTGTATGCCCAGATGGCCAAGACCTACCTGTGGTGGGCCTTTGGCTTGGTCGGCATCCTGTTTGTGGTTTGCTTTGTGGCGGCGGCCTCGCACCCGCACCGGGGCGTCATTGGCGGGACAGCCGCGCGCTTCATTCAAGCGATGAAGTGGGTGGGGCTCATCTTTGCCACACTGGTGGTCGCCAAGGTCCTGCCGTTTGGCTTGGGCGAGGCGGCGCCTTACGTGCTGGCATGCATGTATGCGATGCAATACGCCGAAGGCAACTTTGTCCAAAACGCCGCCCGGCTTTACCTGCAGAACAACGACAACAACCTGGCCAACCAGGGGGCGCTGATCAACGCGCACGTCAAGGCGCGTGAACAGCAAGCTGAGGCGGCACTGCGGGACAAGACCCCGCTGATCACCATTGGGCGCGCCACGGGACACCTTTCCGACAAGGGCTATGGCTACTCGCCCGACCTGGGCACCGTGATGATGTTCTCGTGGAGGGATTGTCAGCAGGGCCTGCTCGTGTTCGGAGCCATCGGATCTGGCAAATCCTTCGCCGCGCTCAGACCCATCGCTCGTCGGTTCCGTAGAGCCGCTTTGGCGATGGCATGTGTGGCGCCAGGCCACGCAGATGCAAGGGAGCGCTTGAAGCAGCAGAAGCTTGCCGGCGGTGGCGCGCTCATCGCCGACGGCAAAGACGGGGCGATCATCTCGGACTTGGAAGGTTTGTTCGATATCGTCGTCAAACCCGGGATGCGGGTGGCGCCATACGAGGGGTTGGCGCCCGATCAGGTCGTCCGGGCATTGCGCGGTGCAGCCGGTGGGCGAGTGGACGAGAAATCCAAGCTTTGGACGGACGGCGGTGACGCGTTTCTCTACCACACCGGCATCATCCTTCGTGCGCTCGTGGATCACGAGATGGCTTACAGGTCTTGGTGTTCGGCCAAGCTGGAAGGGCTGGAGCGTGCACAGTTGGACGCGGAGTTTGAGCTGGTCAAACAGCGCAAGCTGGACGAGGACGTGGCCGAGACTGAGGCATTGCTCGAGCGCATCGCCGAGCAGATCGCCATCCATCGAATCCCTGTGAGCGACGACAGACAATGGCAATACACGCCATTCCACCACGCCAAGTTGTTGTCCATTGTGGAACGCGTGATTCCCGCCAGCCCCGCGCCTCGTGCCAATGCAAAGCTGATGGAGGTGGTGAAATACTTGGGCTTGGAAGAGGCGGACACGAGCCATGACGAAGAAGGGCGGCTGGCCTACGCGGCCTACCTGCAACAGCACCGCCTTCGTCAAGAGAGCGCTCCGCAGACCATCCACCCGGATCTCTTCCGTCCCATGTCTCAGCTGCAGAGCTCGCTGGAATGGGCGTTCCTTGAGATTCCCGCGATGCATCCGGAACAGAGGCAATCGTTCACGCTCAACTCACGAGGGCTGCTGGAGAAGCTCTTGCGAGGCGAAAAGCTGCGTGACAGCAGAACGGACATGCCATGGCACTCGATCGAGAAGGGCGAGGTGGACGTGTCCGATGCGCTCTACGGAGCCATGGTAGGCCTCTTCTTGCCCCCGACCCAATTCGGTGAAGCGGGTGAAATGATGATGCGCCTGCTCAAACAGCGGGTCATGAATGGAATCAAAGCGCGTGGTGCATTCGGCGACAAGTGGCGCGAAGTGTTGCCTGGGCAAATTGAAGTGATGTTGATGATGGACGAGGCCCACCTGCTGTTGACGGCCGATGACATCAACCTGTTCTCCGTTTCGCGCTCGCTGGGGTTGATGCCCGTGCTTGCAACGCAAGGGTTTGAGAGCTTGGTCAACGCCTTTGGGTCGGTCAACGAGGCGGAGCTGATGGCCAACACGATGCAGTCGGTGATCGCGCTAAAGTGCTCGCACAACACCCACGAATACCTGGAAAAGCGGTTCGGGCAGGCCACATTGACCACCTTCAAGCAGCGCACCCGGGGCATCGACTACCAAGGCGGTATGAACAACTGGCGCCACTCTGTGCTCAACGACCCAGATCATGCATACGCGTCCGCCTACGACAAGATGCGCATGGAAGGGGCGGGGCGGTTGACGGCTTCGCGCATCGACGCCGTGACGGGTCGCCGCTGGCGGATTGGATCGGAGGACACGCTGGGCCAAGACGAGATCGCGCGCGACATCGACATGCCCACCGGGGGCAAGCGCGAGGTGCAGCCGCTCTTCCTGCAGGAAGAATACTCCGCTCTTCTTGAGCCCCGCGGTCACGCCATCGTGGCGCTGAGCCGTGCCGGCATCAAGCGCTTCGACCTGGCGGAGCTGCTGCCCGACGCGGATTGATGCGGATAGGCGAGGGGGTTTGCCCCCTTGCCAAACCTGCGGATTGATCAACGATGAGCCTATTCACCCCAGCGGAGGAAACAAACATGAGCAACACCCTCTCCCAACCCATCGAAGAAATGACCGAGCTGCGAGCACTCCAGGCGCAGCGCAACGAGCGGCTTCTGGGCGATCGCCCACCGCCCCAGAAGGACAGCGCGGCGCGGGCAGACTTCGAGCAGAACGTGGCCCAAGACCAAGCCGCCATCGAGCAACGCCGACAGCGTGTTCTGGATTGGGCAGAGAAGGCCTCGCCCGATCAGATCGCTGCGCTCCAGGCAAAGATCCAGGAGGCCGACAAAGCCGTTCGTGATGCAAAGCCGGACGACAAGCGCGAGCAGGTGGTTCATGCGACCGTTGCGCAGTGGCGGCAGCAACGCGGGGCCCAGCGGGAGGAGAGTCCTCCCATGTTGACCCGTGAGCAGCGGATGGAGAACGGACCTGGGCGCCTGGGATACGCCGATTACGCCCGCAGTTCGTTGAAGGAGGCGGCTTTCATGAAGGACTACGCTGCAAATTACGATTGGGAGAAGCACCAAAAGCAGGCCCAGCCGAACGTCTTCCGACAGTAATCTTTACCGATGTTCAGATCTGCCCGGTTCTTCGCAGAATCGGGCATTTTTGCGTCTTGACGTCCAGTTTTATGGTGCTTTACTGGTTAAGTAACGAGTAGGTAGACCTACTCATACAAACCCCAGGGAGAGCCACCATGTCCACGTTGTTCAATGCCCTCAAAGACTTCGCTTTCGAGAACGCGGTCCCACTGCTGACCGGCTTGTTCCTGCTGATCGCGGCCTTCGCAACGGCTGTCCTCGCCTACCCTCCGGCCGTTCCGGTTCTGCTCAAGGTAATGGCCATAGCGGCGGTGGGCTTTGTGACCATCGGGGTGGTGGTCCAGAGTTCCTTCCGGTGAGCAGGCGGCGCTGGCTCAAGCTGCGCGCGCGGTGCAGGAAGCGTTGGCGCCGGTTTGACTGGGAGGGGTTTGATCTCTGGTTCTATCCCGCGCTGATTTTCTACATGTTGGGTTGGGTCGTCTTTGGCCCGCCCGACAGCGTTTAACCCGTTAGCCCACTAATTCACCAGCGATCGAGCTGGACCTTTCCGATGAGGCACATCGGCTTACCACTGCAGGAGGACCCGATGAATATCAACAACACCAACTTCCACCGTTTTCCCGACGTTGCTCCCGAGCATTTGAGTTCTTTCGCCTTGGTCGGCGGGTATGTGGATTCCCAGGTTCTGGCTGGAAGGAGCTTGGACGGTGTGCTTCAGGAACTGGACAGCAGTAGCCCAGGGCAGAAGCTCTGGCATGACACAGAGATTC
The DNA here is from genome assembly GCF_056482505.1 of Stenotrophomonas sp. 71799_Sma. NCBI lineage: Bacteria > Pseudomonadati > Pseudomonadota > Gammaproteobacteria > Lysobacterales > Lysobacteraceae > Stenotrophomonas > Stenotrophomonas sp. 71799_Sma. The sequence continues at coordinate 2,978,618 of NZ_CM151202.1, read as the reverse complement.
TTCGGCATTTCAGTGTTGCGGTGGCTACTCGCCTCAACAGCTAACACGTTCTCTTGACGGTCGCGGATTCGGCTTTACAACAATGGAGATGGACATCCAAGAATCTCTGTTGCGCCTCTTGCGTCCCCTGGGCCTCCAACGAGCGGAGGCCTTGGCGGGCGCGCTCGCGCGCGAAGCCGGCGCGTCCAAAGGCCTTCACGATTCGCAAGTGTTGGCGCGTGCCCACGCCCTGAGCGTTGCCCCTGTCGAGGGTCGATTGGGCGATCTGGTTTGGCAGGTGCGCCAGCGGGAGCACGATGGGGCACCGCAAGTGGACCTGCGTTGGGGCTTGCATCGGCTGGGGTTGGACGCACCCTCACGGGCCTCCACCCGGGACCTGGTGCGTGCTTACGAGAGGCGCTTGGCAGACCGTAACGAACCGATGGTTTACAGCACCCTGGCAGAGAGGGTGGCTGGGTCCATGGCTGAGCACACCTCGCTCTTCCAAGGCATGGCGATGGCGGTAGAGGAGGCGCGGGCTCGGCGGTCGGACGCAAACCGGTTGCGGGAGAACGCACCGTGGCAGGGCTGGCTCGTGGGGGCGTCCCGGGCGGGCCACGAAGCAGCACTGCTGGCCTGCATCGGCATGGGCGCAGACGCCCGGCTGCCCGATGCCAGCGGCAACACACCACTGCATCATGCGGCCCGGTTTGGTCACTTCTCGCTGGTCACGCCTCTGGTCGAAGCCGGCGCCGACGTGGCGGCCCTCAACGCCCACGGGTGGGCGCCGCTCCACCTTGCCGCCCTCCACAAGCACGCCCGGGCCTGCCTCCACCTGATGGCCCACGGCGCCAATCCTGAGCAGCCAGGGTGGCGGGGGCGGACCCCAACGCGCATGCACCGACATGAGCAAACCCAAGCCCTTTGACGCGCTGGGCGACGTGCCCGGCAGCGTTGCGCCTTCCCAGCCGGTCCGATACTGGCACCGCGCCGTTCTTGCCGGTGCATTCGTTTTTGGCTTGGCCTACGTGGGGAGCATGGGCGTTGCCTGGCTCATCCCGAATCCCGATGGCTCGCTCATCCGCTTCGCCGATGCTTTGAAAGGCGGTCTGGTGACCGCCTACCACTTCCTGACCGTCGGCATCTCGGCTCGCGCCCCGGCACGGGAGTTCATCGAACTGGTGTCCTACCATCACCCAGTGGCGACGTGGTCCCGGATCGGGGTGTCGCTTCTGCTGGCGGCGGGCCTCGGTCTGCGGGTGTTCCTCAAGGCGACCGAGCCGGTGAGCAACACCTGGCACCTGTCCGGACCGCGGTTGTTGGAAGGAAAGGAGGCCGTGGACGAAGCCCGGCACCGCTCGGTAACCCCTAAAGACGCCGAGGCGGATCCCTTCGCCCTGTCCCTCCACCCCGATCTGTTGCTGTCTAAAAAGCATTGGGCGCGCCACGTCCTGATCACCGGCTCGGTGGGGTCGGGCAAGAGCGTCATCCTCAAGCACATCCTGGAACAACTGACGCGAAAGAGGGACGCAAAGCTGTTCCTTTACGACATCAAGGGTGATTTCACGTCGATTTTCAAAAGGCCCATCATCGTGTCGCCCTTCGATGCGCGCTCCCACGTGTGGGACGTCGCCGCCGACGTGCGGACCCCGACCCAAGCGGCGGCGTTCGCCGCCTCTCTCATCCCAGAGGGCGACGGGAACGCCAAATTTTGGAGCATGGCCGCCCAGGACTTGTTGATTGGGTGCGTGCGCGAGCTCCAAAACACCCGGCCTGGCGAGTGGGAATGGCCCGATCTGGCGGCCTTGGTGCGCCGCCCGGCCGCGGAGATGGCCGCAGGCATGCGCCCGCATTACCCCCGCGGTGCCGCACTGGTGCGTGACCCGGAGAGCCAAACCACGTCCAGCGTGCTGTCTTCCCTGGGGGGCTTCACCCGCCTTATCGACGATCTGGCCACCGCATGGCCCAAGGTTGGCAAGCGCCGTTTCTCGATGACCGAGTGGATACGGGACGACTACAACGGGCGCAAGCAGGTCATTGTTCAATCCGGACCGGACCCAACCCTGACGAAGGCCTACATCGCCGCCATGATCAACGTGGCCGTCCCGGATCTCATTGGGCCGGGCTTGCCGGACGACGAGGGCGGGCGTGGGCTCTACTTCGTGTTCGACGAGCTGACCAGCGCCGGGCGCTTGAACATCGATCCCTTGCTGGCGTTGGGGCGCAGCAAAGGCGTGGTGGCCATCATGGCGGTCCAGGATCACTCCCAGGTTGAGCTGGTCTACGGGGACAAGACCGCGCAGGCCCTCTCGTCCCTGGTGGGCACCCACGTGGTGTGCCAAGTGCAGATGGGAGCCACCAGGGACAAGCTGGCCAGCCAGCTCGGCAAGCGGAAAATCGCGTGGCGCGGGCACGAGAACAAGGCCCAGGTCCACGAAGAAAGCCGCGCGTTGGTTTCCAGCGGTGAGCTCACCGACCGGCTGGGTTTCCGCAAAGGCAATCGCTACGGTCCCGAGAAGTGGGGCATCGAGGCGATCGTGCAGATGGGCGGGGACGTGCTGTTGCTGACATGGCCCGGGAAGAGCCATCCAACGGTTCGCGAGGGGCAGGTGGCCGCTGCGTGGACCACCAAGCCAGCCGGACCTGAAGGGCCGTCGCCGGCAACGTCCCCTTCAAACGCTGGCGCGTCGGCCTTCCCAACCACCGCCGAAGGCATCGATGCGGTGCAGCGGGTGTTGACCATGACACCCGAGGAAGTCGACGCGCTATTCTCCCGTTGAACACCATGTAGGGAAGCAAGTATGGCAACGATCACCGTGCCGATTTGGAAGCCAGTCGCCAAATACGCTGTGAAGGCAGCCTTGACCTCGCGTTTTCGGGAGGAGCTGGACGAGGTGGCCAACAATCGAAAGGGCTCCACCAGTCGGATTTTTACTTTGGTCGTCCTGTATCCCGATAACACCAACACGGCGGACCAAAACGCGGTGGCCGTCATGACACAACAGGCGCCACCCAGGATGCTTGGGTATTTGCCACGGGAGGTGGCCGCAGAATATCGGCAGCGCATGGCTCAGGCCGGCTACGAACACATGGTGTCTGCGTGTGAGGCGGTTCTGTCCGGCGGGCTGGTGACCACGGACAAGGTTTACGACTACATCTTGGAAGTGGACCTGGACATGTCCATCGACCCGCATCCGGATCACCTCGTCACTCATCCCGAGATGGTCCGCCATACCGCTGACCCGGAGTTCAAGAAGGACACCGATGGGGCATATCGCTTCAAGTGCTGGATCCCGCACGATGCGGTGGGCCACCTCCATCCGAAACAGCGCACCAAGGGTTGGACCACGGACTCCTGGACCACGGTCAACTACTACCTTAGCAACGCGCAGAGCATCGGCTTGGGTTTCAAGGTGCTTTCGGTGCCCAAGTCCAAGCACGCGGGAGTCTTCGGCGAAGAGCCAGTAACCGCCGTCGTGGAGGAGATAAAACGCCGTTGGGTCACGCTGCGCCTGGAGAAGTAAACCCCCCTTGCGCATTGGTGGTTTTCTGGGACCTTGGTTCAATCAACGTTCCAGGAGGTCCCTGTGATCAATTGCACCCGCATCGATGCCCGCGGCCACAACAAGCGCAACGGCAACATGTTCGACTACATGCTGGCCACCGAGCGCCTATCCATCGACAGCGCCGTGGCTTACTACGCGGGCAGCGGTCCTGATCCGAGGCAGACGCTCAATTGGGGCGGCAGCCTTGCCGCCGAGCTCTGCCTGGAAGGGCAGCCGGTCACCCGCGAGGTGATGGAAAAGCTGGGGAAGGGCTTTTCACCCACCGGAAGGCCGTTGTGCAAAAACGCGGGCAAGGAGGCCCGATTGGTCATCAAGACGGATCGCTGGGGAAACGTGCGGTTGGACGACGACGGCAAGCCGATGGAGAAGTGGGAGGGCGGCCACCGGGTGGGGTTCGATCTGACCATTTCCGCCCCCGGGGACGTGAGCGTGGCGTTTGCCCTTGCGGATGAACGCGAGAAGCTGGCCATCTTGGAAGCGCACCGCCAGGCCTGCGCCGTGGCGATGCGCTACATCGAGAGCAAGGTAGAGACCCGGCGCGGAAGAGCGGGGAAAGACGTTATAGACACCCAGGGGTTGGTGTGGGCAGCCGCCGATCACACAAGCAACCGGAACGTGCAGTGCGATTTGCACACCCACCATCTTGTCTTTGGTGTTTCGAAGGGGGAGGACGGCCGTTGGGGCACGTTTGATGCCATCGAGATCTACCGCCACCGCCATGCGGCCGATCACCTCTACAAGGCCGAGCTCTACAGCGCGATGAAAGCGCTGGGCTATGGGATTCAGCGGGAGCGCGAGGTGGACGTGATAGGGCGCGAGACGGGCCAGATTCTCACCACGATTGCCGGCATCGACCGTGAGCTGGTGCTTCAGACGAAGACCCGCCGCCAGGAAATCCTGGACTACGTCAAAGAACACCCCAACGCCAGCCACGACGAGGCCTGCAAGGCCACCCGCAAAAAGAAGGAAGAACCGCCCTTCGAGCAGGTGGTCAAGGACTGGCAGCAAACCTTCGCCAACATTGCCCGAGAAAGGCCAGACCTGGTTCCCACCACCCAGTCGCTCAAGCAGACCCAAGGCCAGCACCTGGACCCGCATACCTTTGACGAGGTCTTGCAGCGCATGCACGAGAACGAGGCGATGTTCTGCGAGCATGACCTGGTCCGGGAGCTGGGGATGGAGTTCGCCGGGCAAAAGAACGCGGAGGAGATCCTCAAAATGGTGAAGGAGTTCACCGAACAGGACGACCTGGTGCGCGTTAAAGCCGAACACCTCCACAAAGACGACCGTGGCACTCGTTTGGCACGCAAGCACCGGGAGGATCGCTTCTGCGCCACCTGGATGGTCGAATGGGAAGCCGAGATCATCCGTCGTTCGAAGGAGCGGGAGAACGAGACGGACCTGAAGCTGTTCCGCTCCACCGTAGACCGGGAAATCGCCGCCTATGAGAAGCGAAAGGGGTTCACCCTTACCGAAGAGCAGAAGGCTGCCATTGGTCATTTGACCCATGGAACGGCAGGTGTCGGCGTTATGTCAGGGTTGGCCGGGACCGGCAAGACCACCGTGGCCGAGGTCTACAAGCAGTGCTTCGAAGCCGAAGGAAAGCAGTTGATGGGCTTGGCCGTGTCGGGTAAAGCCGCGGCTAAGCTGGAAGAAGAGTCCGGCATGCTCTGCATGTCGGTTGCAAAGTTCTTTTCCCAGCTCCGGCAGGGCAAGGTTGCTCTGACGAAGAATGTTGTGGTGGTGCTCGATGAAGCCGGCATGGTGGCTACCGATGACACCTTGAAGCTCATGACCTACTGCCAGGGGGTCGGTGCCAAGCTTGTCATGCAGGGAGACAGTGACCAGCTTCAGCCCATCGCTGCGGGCAACGGCTTTGAGCTGGCGAAGATTGCCTTGGGCGACACGAAGCTGACCGAAATCCGCCGGCAGAAGAACGCCGGTGACCTGATCACTGCCAACAGCTTCTACGAGCGGGACCACCAGGGGAAGGTCAAGGACATGCGCCGCGGGCACCGCAGCCGCCAAGGCACCCTCGATATGGGTGCGCAGACCCTTCGCAATCTCAAGGAGAGAAATTGCATCGACGACTTCGGCACGGAAAAGCAGGCCATCAAGGCGTTGGTGGACGACTACCTGAAAGACCCCACCCCGATGGACGAGAAGTTGGTTCTGGCCCACACGCGCTCTGAAGTCAAAGCCCTCACCACGGGCATCCGAAAGGGGCTCCAGGAGCAAGGCGTGCTGGACAAAGAGGAGTTCACCTTCCGCTCGATCGTAAAAGGGCAGTGGGAGGACCTGACGCTCTCCCGCCGCGACCGTGTGATGTTCACGGCGACCAACAACGACTTGGGCGTCATCAACGGCACCGAGGGCACGGTTGAGAGCATTCGGAAGGACAAATCCGGTGGCTACGACCTGGTGGTGCGCATCGACTCTTCGAACCCGAAAGAGGACGGGCGCATCTTGAAGTTCAACACCAGCGAGCACAACGCCTTGGCCCACCGGTATGCCATGACCGTTCACAAGGCGCAGGGGCAGGGGAAATCCGAGGTTTACCACCTGGCCACGAACATGGGCATGCTCGACCAGCAGTCGGCCTTGGTGGCGTTCACCCGCCTCACCAAGGGCAGCTACCGCATGTATACGACCGACGAGATGATGGAGCGCATGGCCGAACGGCTGGGAACCGAACGGCACAAGGAAATGGCGCTGAGCGTCGGCTTGTCCGAGACCCAGGCTGCTCCGGTGCGCAACCTGGTCCAGGACGTGGAAGAGCTGTTGGCAGGATTGAAACCGCAAACCCAGGTGCCAATCACAAACGCGGAACGGCGCGAGATGAGGCTTACCCGGTGACGCATCGGGCCAGTGTCAATACGCTGATCACCACCACTACCCACGGCCACCACCCCACGCGTTCGGAAGGCGCTTTGACCGGTGTTCCCAGCTGCCACCGCCGTTGGTGGGCCAACCCGCGCACGTGGGCCGTGGCCCGCCGGTGGGGGTTGACCACGATCCCCGGTGGCTTGGCGTAGATGCGCCATCCCTCCCGGGAGGCCTTCACCCGCCACGCCTGCTCATACGCCTCGGTTTCCGCCCGGGTGGCTGTCACCACCTCCAGCGCATGGAACCGGAAGGGACGGTGCCAGCCGCCTTTGGGGGAGCGGTGCTGCTTCTCCCGCTGCTGGGGGTTTGAGCTTTGGCCGATGTAACAGCCCCCGTCGTCGAACAGCAGGGCGTAAAGGGTGCGGGGCAGGGCGTGATACTTCTCGCTGCGTCCCAGGTTGTGGCGGTGGGTCATGGTCTCTCCGTGAGTAAAACGACCCACTCACGAATAGATCAGAATTTGAAGTTGGCAAGCCTGCTGCGAAGGACGTGAGAGGCCACACGTCGCTTGCGTGTAATCTCTTCGCAGTTCATGGCGAGCATGGGGCGGGCGAGTGACCTTTAAGTTCCCGGTTGGACCTTCCAAGGGGCGTTGCAACATATGCGGGCAGGAAACCGACCTGACCGAAAACCACGTGCCACCCAAGGCGTGGGCTCAAGGCATCGCTCTGAGGGTGTCCAGCGTCGCCGACGCAATCAGTGGAGAGAAGAAGCCGCGGTCCCACAAGATGCCCAATGGTGTTTGCTTCAGGAGCATCTGCAGGACCTGCAACGGCTCGGTGCTTTCTCGATACGACAAGGCACTTGTATCGATGAGCCGGCAGGTGACGGAGATCTTGCGTGATCGAAGCAAGGTCACCTACAACCAGAGCATCCGCATCCAGCCGCAGCTTGTGGCAAGGGGAGTTCTGGGCCACTTGTCATCGGTGGGCTTGAATCGCTACGACGAACGCCACAGCCAGCACCTGTTCGATGACCGGTCAGATCTTCTACGCCAGGTTCGGCTTCACTACTGGGTGTATCCCTACAGTGGTCGAACGGTTCTTCGCGACTTCGGGCTGGGCATCTTGGGCGGGAAAGGCAGTTCGGCGATCTATGTCCTGAAGGCCTATCCGCTGGCCTTTGCAATGGTCTGGAACAGGGACTTTCAGTTCGAGGACTGGCAGCCGCAGAGCTTTGACCCGTTCGCTGGGTTCGAGCCAGACCAAGAGGCGAACCTCCCGCTGGAGTTCGTGGGCCTGCCGGGACAGGTTTGGCCAGAGCACGTCCAGGGGAACACGTTCGCGCTCCTTCATTCCGATGGTGCGTTCGTGGCAACGGAGAAAGGACGGGGCTAGGTTTGGGCGGTTTCGGCTCTTCCGGAGCGGAGGCGCTGCGGATAGCAGCAGCGTTCCAAAGAAAAAGCCCGGGCTGGGCCCGGGCTTTTCATATCGGTCAACGGGGAGCATGGCTCACCGCGCGTTGACCTGTGTAATGTAAGGAGCGCGCTTGCTCCTACAGCAATTGTCGTGTCGTAAATCACCTTGAAGCCCACGCCAAGGGCTCTGCAAAGCGGGTGTTTCTTGAAGCGTGTTGCGAGCGTGTTGCTGTTAGTTGTTTCTTTATTCATTGAAGTGTTCCTGTAATTGTTAGTGCTGCATGTGTCATCTTCCTTTGCGTCGTGGTTGGTCAACCATTCCCTGACGGCTTCTAGGGCAATGGCAAGCATTGGCGTGAGTAGTGCTACGACAGCGGTAATCACTGCAGGCGGGATTGTCAGTCCGGCTCCTACACTGCTTAGCGGTGCAGATGCTACCAGCTTCCAATGCCTTGGTAAATCGTAAGTTATTGTATATAGATACAATTTCAATAAATTGACGCCACGAACAAGGGCCCCGAAGGGCCCTTGCCGAGACACGATCACCTCCTTTTCGCTGCTGATATTCGTTACCAACCGATGGCCCAGGCTGCGCCCACGGCCGTGTCCTGCCCGCTGCGGGAAACCCCGATCGAGAAGGCCGATGGGGATCCGCGTGGGGTGGTCACGTCGCGGGTGTAGCCGATGGAAATGGCGGCTTGGCCGCTGCAGCCACCTACGCCTACGGCCAAGCGGTTGCGGTTCTCCCCATGGATGGCCGACGTCGAGGTGGCCATCTGGGCGTTGGCTTGGGCCATGGCGCAGATACCGCTCACCCGCTTGTCGAGCTGGCGGAAACGGCGGTCCGTCAGGTTCCAGCGGTCGTCTTGCTGCCGCTGGTAATCCCACAATTGGCCACCGTTGATCGCGTCCGAGGACCCTGCGGCGATCGCCCCCGCTGCCACCCCGGTTACCCGCTGGTTGCCGGCGTTGATCCCGGATCTGGTGACCGATGGACCGCCCTGGACAGTGAAGCCGTCGCTGTTGTGGATGGCCTTGGCCACCTGGACCGAGCCCTTTTCGGACAGTCCAACGTTGTCTTTCAAGCCAACGGTTTGGGTGCCGTCCCCGTTGTCAGTGACCTCGATGTTGGCCCCGGCCACCGTGGTGCTGCTTCCTCCGTCCTTACCGTCCTTGCCTGCTGGGCCTTGCGGACCGGTGGGGCCCTGTGGACCGGGGGTGCCACCACCGCCGCCAGGGTTTTGTTCCAGCTGGTGAACGCGCCCATCGAGATCGTAGATGGCACCGGCCACGGTGGTGTAGTTGTTACCGCTGCTCAGCTGGTAGTTCGGCGCCACGATCAAGCCGTTCACCATGGAGGCGCCAGCGCCCAAGGTTTCCACGGCGGTCCGCAGTTGGCTGACGGCCACGGCGTCGTCGTCCGCTTTGCCCAAGGCAACTTGGGTCAAGCGGCGGTTGCCAAAGGCTGCAGTGTCTTCTTCATCGCACGTGGTGTTGGCGCCCACGGCCACGCATCCCCATGCGTTGGCCACGGCACGGGGCCCCAATGCCACACTTTCTGTGGCGTTGGCCGTGGCAGACGCGCCGAAGGCGGCAGAGTAGGGCGCAAACGCCTGTGCCCATGGACCCACGGCGGTGCCGGCCTCGCCGGCAACGCCAGCGCTGTAACCGTAGGCGCCGGCAAAGTCGGCGGTTGCGTTGGCACCGGGCCCCACGGCGGATGCACCTTCGCCCTCGGTCTGGGATGCGGCGCCCAACGCGAGGTTGCGATCGCCTTGAGCATTCGCCCCGGCCCCGAAAGCCGCCGCGCCGTTTCCATCGGCTCTTGCGGTTGAGCCTACAGCGGTCCCGCCATCCCCGAGCGCGCGGGCACTAGAGCCGATGGCCACACCGGTGATCCCGCTGGCCAGGCTGTGCCCGCCAATGGCCACCGCGGAATCGCCGGTGGCTTGGGCTTGGGCTCCGACGGCGACGGCGTAAACCGCAAATGCCTGTGCGCGAGAGCCAATGGCGAGCGCATTTGAGCCCTGCGCTTCGCTCGAGAACCCCAGAGCGGTTGTATGGCATCCGCGAGCGGTGGCGCGATTGCCCACCGCAGTGGCCCCCAGGCACTCACCCGGAACGCCATTTTCATCCACCATTATCCCGCCGTCGGCGAGGGCGTCCGCCCCGATGGTCGTGGCCCCAACGGTCAACGATTGGGCGCGGTCGCCTACCGCAGTGGTCTCGGGTTTGGTGGCAACGGCACCGTTGCCCACTTGAACCTGGGCTTGCGCCGTGCCAGCAACAAGGCCTGCCAGCAAAGCGCAGTGGATGAGGGAGCGTTTCATGGGGTGGCCTCCTGGGTCTGAAATGAGTGAGCGTGTGCACTCACGAATAGATCAGATCCTGGAATGCGCAAGCCCCCCCCCCAACGAAACTTCCCGGCGCAACGGCAGGAGGGGCCGTTGCGCCAGGAAGCGGTGGGGCCGACTTTTCCCCACCCCTGTTCTTCTACGACAGGGAAAAAATTCCGCAAGCCCCCTTGCGCGTTTTCGATTCTCCGCTTGCATGGGTGTATCGCTCATGTGAGTAAGGAGGCCTACTCATGTTTCAACGCTTGTTGCTCGCGCTCGCACTGGCCAGCGCACCCGTCTTGGTCCACGCGCACGCGGCAGCCACCGATTCCGTTGAGGTCCACGGGAAGAAGCCTGGGTTTTTCAAACGCCTGTTCCACCGCCACAAAGACGCCCCGCAGTGGGACGGTGTCCAGCCCGAGCTTCGCTCAGCGCTGGAACGCATCGCCTTGCAGATGAAGGACGAGGGCTACGACCTGCGGCTGATGGAGGGCTACCGTTCTAAACAGCGCCAGGCCGAGCTGCTCGCCAGCCAAAAGGGCGTGACCCAGGTGGGGCCAGGCAGCAGCTGCCACAACCACGGTTGGGCCGCGGACATGGTCATCTACAAGCGCGGGCGCCCTTCTTGGGACCTGAAGGACGAGCAGGTGCGGCAGGGCTACCAACGCTTCGGTGAGCTCGCCCAGCAGGCGGGATTGAGGTGGGGCGGGGCTTGGAAGAGCTTCAAGGACATGCCCCACGTCGAGATGCGCAGCGAGTGCCTGGTAGCCATTCGTGGCGGATCTGCCCCCCGCCGATCGCTGCAAACAGTGATTGCCAAGGCCGAGTCAGTGTCTGACGCACCGAAAGCACCCCGTTGGGCCTGGAGCGTCGATTCCGAGCTGGCGCCGGACTGGGCGTGCGAATCCGTGCTTTGCAGTGTGTCGTGGGCGACGGTGAGCCGGCCATGGAGCTATGGCGTAAGGCCGCCGTTGAAAGGACTCCGTCCAGAACCGTTTGCTGAGGCGTCCTGTCCCATGGCCCCAATTGCCCTGAGGCACACATGAGGAAGCGGTCCACCGGATTGCTTCCCTTTTCGGCGGAGAGTGGGGGCGAACGGGTCATCTGCCCTGATCGCGCCGGTTTGGAGAAGATCGAGATTGGCGATCCCAAGGGCGGCAAAAACGGCTGGATCCGTTGCACCGCAAGGGGTATGCTCATCGCGGGCACATTCAAGGGCACCTCCCAGATTCGTGAAACCCAAGCCGTCCAAGGGGTGAGGGCACTTCTCAAGGAAGTCCCACTCTCTCCGCCAGTTGTTTCAAAGAGCCCCTGGAAACAGGGGCTTTTTTGTTTTTCCCGCCTTGCTGCCCGTCAGTTCATCAATTCAGCTACTTGGTTCCAGGGAGGGGCGGCAGTCGTGCAGAGCACGCATGCTGCCAAGACAACACACTGACGGTTGGAAATGGAACACTCTACTCAATAGCAATCGTAATCACGTCGTACACTCATGCTCAGTCTGCAGCAGGCTGCGCAGGATTCCTACAGCATTCATTGGAGGAGGCTAGGTGAAAACAGGCGCTATTTACGTGAGTGTGTTCGGGCTCCTCTTGGGGAGTGTTGTGTCCACCACTGCACTTGCTCAGAAGGATGTTTCTGAAAGTGAGAAACTGAAGGGACTGGATGAGGAGACTGCGGTTGCAGTCAGCTCCCTCCTTTCCAGAGTCAAGTCTCTATCGGTTGATGAGGCAATCAGACGGATTCAGCTGGAGGCAGCAGTGGCGCCCAGCATCCAGGACATTCGTCGAGAGTACGCCGGGCGCTTGACGGAAATCAGCATTGAGCAGTCGCCTGACTTTCATGTTTCGGTGAAGCTCAAGGGAGATGGTGCTGTTGCAGGGCGGCAATGGACGACGGCGGCTGGTAAAGCGCGTGTCGAGTTCTCCACTGGGCACCTCTTCACGGAGGAGGAGTTCACCAAGCAACTGAAGGAAATTCGGCTGGCAGCACAGTCAGCTATCCCGGGATTCGTTGGATTGACCGGATATGCGGGAGATAACGAGGCTGAGGTCAGAATACGTGGGGATGAACAGGACGCCCAGAAATATATGGGAATCCTGTCCAAGCTCGAACGTGCCTATCGCGTAAAGCTCCGTTTCAAGACATCGGACGTTCCTGAAAGCAATTCCATATATGCAATCGGCGGAGCCGTACTGCAGTCAAACAATTCATACTGCACCACCGGATTTACGGTGAAGCACACGGCTACAGGTCTAAAGGGAATCATAACGGCGGCGCATTGCCCCGACGACGTCATCTATGGCAACTATGGGAGTAGCCAGAACGGGACCTTGGTTACGTTCCCCTTGATATTCCAGGATCAAAGGAACGATGCGCAAACCGATGTGCAGTGGCATCGAATTCCATCTCCGCACATTCCTTTGCTGGAGACGTACGCGTCGTCAACCGTGTCCACGCGCTTTATTTCGAACGTTTACAATGTTCCAGCGAAAGACGGTACCATCTGCTTCCGTGGCTCGCGTAGCGGATACAGCTGTGGAATAGTCACGTCGGTTGCGCATAGTCCTGGAAATATTTGTGGGCCCACCGAGTCTATGCAATGCGATGAGGTCTGGTTCAAGGTAGAGGGAAGTTCGCTCGCCTGTGGTGGTGGCGACAGCGGTGCTGCAATGTTCTTCCAGAACACCGGTTATGGCATTGTCAAGTCTGCGCGCTCGGACACACCGCTGCCGGGCGAGTGCAAGTCGCTCACCGGAATGCCGTTCAGTCGCGTCAGGGCTTGGGGGTTCCAGCCCAACTAGAGACCGACCTCAACAAGCTTCTCTGATTGGTTGAGCCGTGTATTGATCTCCATACGGTCTGTGCAGCTGGCGACGTCGCTGGTACCAGCGACGTCGGCTACATGGCCGGCGTTCTCTTCGCCAGAATCATGAAATGGCCCCTGGGAGCAGGGGCCTTTTTTTCTGCCTCCGCAGCTGCTGTCCAGCCATCGAACCATCAGGCCAGCTTGCACGGCTTGGTATGGGCGGGCGCATATGGGTGTAGCTGAACGCGCTTACCTGCGTCGCTCACCCTTCGGCTTGTTGTGGCACAACGGGTAACTGGAGCACGACCGGAACGTCCCATGCGGCCCATTGCGGTCCACAAACACGCCCACCTTGCACACTGGGCAGCGTTCTTCATTGATGGCCGCGCCTGAAATTGCGGTTACTTTCACAGCCCCGTCCTTCACCAGCTCATCCAGGAACGGCGAGCGCTTCCCCTGCAGGGTGAACATGGCCACCGACCGTCGCGCCCGCGTCAGCGCGACATAGAACAACCGCCGTTCTTCGCTCAGTGGGTAGGTATCCCCATCCGGCATTGCCAGGGAAAGCACCGGGTCATCCGCGCGCAGGCTCGGGAAGCTGCGGTTGATCATGCCCGGCAGGATCACGTAGTCCGCTTCGCGCCCCTTCGATCGATGTGCGGTCAGGAATTCGACCTCCATCGTGCTGCCGAAGGCTGTCTTCCAATCCGAAGGCATCGCGCTGCGATCGGCGCGGTAGCGCCCCAGGATGAAGACCGTCACGCGTCCGTTGCGCCCTTGCGGCACCGCCCCGGACAACAACTGCTGATGCAGCTTGGCGAGGTACTGGCGAACGCCATCCTGCACCTCCTCACGCCGATTCATCTGGAGCGCCTGCAGCACCGGGCCCATGGCCGTTGCAGCTGAGCGAACTGCTTTGGCGATTTGCGCGGGGTTGCGGCTGATGAAGCGGCTGGACACATCGCACAGCGCCTGTGGGCAGCGGAACGTCTGTTCCAGTTTCAGCACCTGGCCATGGCCCATCCACTCGCGGAATCCGGTCATCACCGAAACGTCGGCCCCGGCGAAGCGGTTGATCGACTGCCAGTCATCGCCCACTGCAAACAGATAGCGGCCCGGTTGGCTGACCAATGCACGGCAGAGGCGTGCGCGGGCGCGCGAAGCGTCCTGGAATTCATCGGCCATCACCAGCTCGTAAGGCGATTCGTAGCGGCCCTGTTCCAGCAGCCCGGCCGCCATGTTGAGCATGTCCTCGAAGTCGATGCCGCGCTCCTCAGCCAGTGCGTTGTCCCAGGCTTGGAAAACCGGCCCTGCGATTTCCAGGAAGCGACGGTGTCGCTCCTTGAACTGATCCTCGGGCATCTGCCGCAGGCGCGCGGCCATGTCATCCAGCGTCAGGCAGTTGCTCTTGGCATGGGCAATGAAGGTGCGCATCAAGCCGATCAGGTCCGCGTCCGGCATCGGCTTGGCGCCCTGCTCGGGGAGCTCGCGGTCCGGATTCGGGTCGAGCTCGATGTCGCACTCGCCAAGCTTCTCTGCGAGGTCCAGCAGGGCATGCCCGCTGCGCAGGCCAAAGGATGTCGTCTCGACAAGGGCCGTGCCGCGTGCCACATGCTGCTGGCGCTTCCAGTGCATCCCTTCGCTGTAGTTGGCAATGTGCTTCGGCGGCTGACCATCAGCATCCAGCGCAAAGTGCTCGTGATACAGCCCGGCGTCCGGGTAATAGAAGTCGGGGCGATACTGGCGATGGGTGTCTGTCGCGGTGTCGAACTCGTAGCGTCGCTCGTAGTCGTACGTCACGCCGTTGTAGAAGAGCCAGTCGGCGATGACGCACTCTTCCAGGCTCTTCACCCGTTCCCCCTGCAGGGTACGGATGTAGGGCGTGCCATCGCGGTCGTAGCCATCGGCCTCCATTTCCGCGCCGAATGGCGGCAGGTCGCGCCCGAATACCAGGCGGAACATATCCCACTGGGTGCGGAAGTGGGTCGAGCGATCCTTCAGATCGTCCACCAGTTCGGCCAGCTTGTTGAAGCCCAGCGTGGCGTCAGTGGTCCATTCGGGGATGTCGGGCTTGCGTCCGGTGGCCTTGGCGACGATGGCCAGGCCGAGGGCGTGGAAGGTCCGGGCTTCAACCACGGTGTCGCCCATGCCGAGCCGGTCGAAGCATTGCTGCGCGCGCTCTTCAAGCTCCCTGGCGGCGTCCTTGTTGAATGCGAGCATCAGGATCCGTTCGGGTTCGACAAAGCCGCGATCAATGGCATAAGCGGCCTTGGCGACCATGGTGGAGGTCTTGCCAGAGCCAGCGGAGGCGACGACCTGCACGCGGTTGTCGAAACAGATGACGGCGCGGGCCTGTTCGTCGGTCAGCGGCTTGCTCTCGACCCGGTCCAGGAAGTCCTTGGTCAGTACCCGTTCGCGCGCTGCCATGGTTGCGTTGGCGTCGGCCCACGCCTCGGGCCAGTCCAGCTGCCAGTCGCCCAGGGCGTCCAGTGCTGCACGGTGGCTGGGCGAATGCAGGTCCTCGTGCACATCCTCATCCAGGAACAATTGTTCCAGCTCGCGCGGCCGGAGCGGCAGGGCGGGGCGACCGGCCAGCAGTGCCTGCTGTTGTTCGTGCGTGATCCAGCGGCGGCCGGTGCTGCCCCGGTCGATGAGGGCATCTGCCTCGGCCAGCCACGACTGGATCTGCTCCAGAATCGTGTCGAACAGTGCCTTGCGCCCGCGCGTGGTACCCGTAAAGCGCACCTGCTGCAGCGCTGCCGCAAGCCGGGAAGCCTGGCTGTTGGACAGTCCATCCATGGTCAGCACGCCGTCGCCCTGGGTCTGCAGGACGACTTTGGCCCAGAAGAGTCCAGGGATGACCTGCATGCGCTCGTCGTCAGCTACGTGTTGCCGGTACTGGCGACCTTCAATCAAAAGCTCAACATGTTTGCCGTCAAGTCGCAGCCACCAGTTCGGCGAGCGGGTCACACGTAGGCCCCAGCCCGAGGGGCGCCATTCCATAGACATCCAGATACTGCCTTGCGTACGTCAACTGGGCTTGCAGAGCCCTTACCCCTCCATGATAAGGGGCCTTGACCACGCGCGTGGCCTTTCGCTTCATGGTCGGCCGTGCGACCGGTTTCATTGACGTGGGCGAAGGCCGTTGCCAGCATGAAGCCTGTGGATGTGGACGCCGATCATGGAAATCGACTGGAACAGTGTGGGTACCTTGAAGCACACCGTCGGCGGCTACGATATCCGCACGGATGCACTGAAGATTCTGGTGACCGCTGCAATGCAGGGGCACGAAGGTGATGCCTCGCAGATGCGCATCGAAATGGAGGACGGCGTCGTGTTTCTGCCAGACGAGATCAGGCGCCTGGCACTGGCGCGGAGTCGCATCCGCTAGCCTCGCCGATCGGCACTGGACCTGGTTGCCCTGCGGCAGCTCCAGGTGCCAGCACCTGCCGGCACGGAATCACTCGTAGACGCGGTCCTGCCTTGTTGGAGGCACCTCAACCAGGTCTCCCCGCCGGATCAGCTCATCCAGATCCACTGCCGATGCCGCCAATGCCTCCTGGGCATCGAAATCCCATTTATTCCTGTACTCACGTGCCAGGAGATCGCAGACCGCCTTGGCGCGCTGGTAGGCATCACTCTTCGCGTCATCCTGCATCAGCTCATCGCGATGGATCTGGCAGAGCATCAGCTGGTGTGCGTCCTCACCGCGCTCGCGCTCCCAGGCAATGTCGGGCAGGCCGGAAAGAGCGGTCGCAAGTGCGAGTGCAGTCATTGACATGGCGGTGTCCACAGTCGGCGGAAACCTGAGCGTATGCGAGCAGCAGTGGCAAGCGGCCATTGCTGCGCGCATGGTTTCACGGCATGTTCACCATTCGTTGCCGGATGGAATCCGCTGGGGAGGCTTCCTCAGGCATTCACATCCACCACTATCCGCCCACGCACCTTGCCCGGAATGATCTGCTCGTAAACCTCAAGCACGTCGGCAAGCCCAATCAGCTGCACCGTGCTTTCAAGCTTCTGCGGATCCAGGTCGGTGGCAAGCCGGTCCCACGCGCGCTGGCGGACGTCCTGCGGCGCATTCACCGAATCCACGCCCGCAAGGGTCACGTTGCGCAGGATGAAAGGCAGCACCGAGCCGTGCAGCGCGTCGCTCTGCGTCAGGCCGCACGCGGCCACGGCACCGCGGTACTTGGTCTCGGCGATGGCGTTGACGAGGGTAGGGCCGCCGGCCACATCCACCACGCCGGCCCAGCGTTCGGCGCTCACCGGCCGGTCGCGTGGTTCCGAAAGCTGCGCGCGGTCGATGATTTCGCTCGCACCCAGGTTGTGCAGATACTCAGCATGCTCCGGGCGCCCGGTGGCGGCCACCACGCGATAGCCCAGCTTTGAAAGGATCGCCACCGCAATCGAGCCGACACCGCCGTTGGCGCCGGTCACCAGCACATCGCCCTTGTCGGGCGTCACGCCGGCATGTTCCAGGGCCAGCACGCACAGCATGGCGGTATAGCCCGCTGTGCCGATGGCCATGGCGTCGCGGGTGCTCAGGTTGCCGGGAATCCGGTTGAGCCATTCGCCGCGCACACGGGCGCGCTGTGCAAGGCCGCCGTGGTGACTCATGCTCAGGCCCCAGCCATTGAGCACAACGCGGTCGCCTGGCTTGAAGTCGGCCCTGCTGGATTCCAGCACCACGCCTGCCAGATCGATGCCGGGAATGAGCGGGAACGTCCGGATGACCGGGCTCTTGCCGGTGAGGGCAAGCGCATCCTTGTAGTTGAGCGTGGAGTACTCGACCTGCACCAGGACGTCGCCGTCCATCAGATCGGCCTCATCAAAATCGACCAGATCGGTCGATACCTGGTTGTTTGTCTTGCGGGCGAGCAGTGCTTTGAACGTCATGGAGGGGCTCACATTCAAGGAATGGGGCCATGCTAGGCTCGCACCGCTATTGCAACAAGAACGATGATTTTCCGTAGGTACTATGGTTTTCCGGAGTATGCATGCGTAGCAAGCGTTGGGATGGCAAGAGCGGTTGCGCCGTGGAGGTCACGCTGTCGGTCATGGGTGGCGTGTGGAAGCCTGTCATCCTCTTCCACCTGATGACCGGCAAGCGTCGCTTCATGGAGCTGACGCGGCGGGTGCCCAACGCCACCCAGTCCATGCTGACCAGCCAACTGCGGGAACTGGAAGCTGACGGGGTGGTGATCCGCCATGTCTATGCAGAGGTGCCACCGAAGGTCGAGTACGAGCTGTCCGAATTCGGGCGCACGCTGGTGCCGGTGCTGCTGGCCATGCGCGAGTGGGGCGAAACCTATCGTGGCCATAGAAGCACGGACAGCGACTGCTGAGGTCTGAAGCGTAGCGCCGAGTGTGGTCGACATGGCCCGCGCACCCCGCAGCGTTTCGGAGGCCACAGCAATCGCGGTAGTGCAGGAGGCAGCGCATGTGGGGCGCTGCCTCGCTTCGTGAAGGGCGGCGAGCAGGATATCGAAGTGCAGGCGCGCGAAAATAACGCGATGCGGATGGGATGAAATCACTCCGCCCACGCGTATGGAACCTCTTCAGTAGCAAGGGGGCAGCGCGTGGCAGCCAATGCCAGCCCCCGAAATGGGGGCCGGCACACATCACGGCAGTGCGTGACTTACGGGATGGTGCAGCCGCTGTTCCGCAGGCAGCGGGCAAAAGCCGGGTAGCACACCTTCTCGCCATTGCCCGCTGCGAGGCAGGCCTCGTACGCGGTGTAGCACGGGGTACAGCGGGACTGCGCGGAGGCACTGCCGATTCCCAGGGTCAGTGCAGCAGCCGCAATAGCAACAGACAGCTTGAATCCAATCTTCATGCTTCACTCCGTTGATAGCCCTCCTTGGGCACCTCGGAGGCTAACGTGGGAAGAGGGTGTATTCAACCCGCACCGCGCCCGGATGGGTATCCATCTTCAGCGCCCCGCCCTGGATTTACTTTGTTGGCGCGTCTGCAGTCTGAGCGGCCACCATGGCTTGTTGCATCTCTTTCAGCGACAGATAGCCATCACCATCGGTGTCCAGGCCCGCGAAGTACTTCGCGATCTCCGGCACCACGTTGGCTTCCTCCTTGCTGATCCTGCCGTCTTTGTTCCTGTCCATCGCGGAAAACGCGGCGTCGATGGAATCGGCCTGCTTGCTGAAACGTTCCTGCTGAAATGTCGCGTACTCGACCTTGTCAACGCGTCCGTCGTTGTTGGCATCCATGGCGGTGAATGTGGCGTCGATGTAGGCCTTCTTCGGGTCGGTCGGTGAGGCCTGGGCCAGCAACGGAGCAGCGCACAGCGCGATCAACAGAGTGATCCTGGTCATGGGTGGTTTTTCCTTGAGAGATACAAGTCAGCGGCAGGGATAGGTGTAGCCGTCGGCGCCGCGATAGGTGTCGTTGCGGCGGTCGTAGTTGCCGTAGCGGTTCATGCAGTAGTCGGCGCGCTCGCGGGTCTCACGCTCGCGTTTGGCGGCAGCGGCAATCACGCCGGCCACCACCGCTGCACCTACCACGCCCACCACGACACCGGCGGTCTTGGCATCGTGCCGGCGCTCGCGTTCGCGCTCATGATTCCGCTCACGTTCGCGCCGTTCCCATGCATCGCGCTCCCGATCGCGGTAGTCCTGGTTCCACTGCGGGTTGTAGCGGTCGCCACGCTGCGCATGGGCGTCACCGGCGTACGGCATCAACACCAGCTGCGCAGCGACCGCCAGAATCAGCGCGGTTCTTCCTGTCTTCAGAAACATCGTCCAGCTCCTGTGCGGACATCGTTGGTAGCCGTAGTACACCCTGCAGACATTGCGCGAACCTGCCGTCAGGGCGAGCAATTGCAGCGGCTATCGAACCAGCGCCTCCACAGGATCCAGCTGTGCGGCACGGCGTGCCGGCAGGAAGCCGAAACCAACGCCGATCAGGCTGGAACACACGAATGCAGCCAGAATCGAATTGACGGAGAACACCAGGCTGAAGCCCGCATCGGCCAGCTCCATCACCGCGCCCAGCGCCAGCGCCACGCCGATGCCGAGCACGCCACCGAGCAGGCAGACCAGCACCGATTCGATCAGGAACTGCTGCAGGATGTCGCTGCGTCGCGCGCCCACCGCCATGCGCACGCCGATCTCGCGGGTTCGCTCGGTCACCGAGACCAGCATGATGTTCATGACCCCGATTCCGCCCACCACCAGTGCGATGGCAGCGATGGAGCTGATCATCATGGTCAGGATGCCGGTGGTCTGTTCAATGGATCTACGGATCTGCGCGTTGTTGCTCATGTAGAAATCGGTGCTGCCGTGGCGGCGAGTCAGCAGTCGCCCGATGGCCTGCTCAGCCGCTTCCATGCTGATCGCATCCGAGACGCGCACGGTGATGCTGGAGACGTGGCTCTGCCCCAGTACGCGCGCCATTGCGGTGGTGTAGGGCAGCCATACCCGCAGCAGCGATGCATCACCGGCCGCACCGGCGTCCTTCTTCACCACACCCACCACGCGCACCGGAACATTGCCCAGCAGCAGGGTCTGCCCGATCGGGTTGTCGGTCGCGGCGAAGAAGCGTGCGCGGGTATTGGCGTCGATCACCACCACCTGCTGGTAGCCGGCCACGCCGGGTGGACCGAAGAAGGCGCCCTCGCCGAGCTTCAGGCCATGCACGCGGAAGTACTGCTCGCTGACGCCCTGCACCTGCACACTGGCAGAGCGATTGCCGCGCAGGGCGGTGCCGCTGCTGGCAACACCCGGGGTGGCGCTGTCCACGAATGGCTGCCGGGCCAGGGCCACGCTGTCGCCGGGGGTGAGTGTTTCCACCCGCGCCGAGTGCAGGTCGCCAAAACCGGAACCGGGATAGATCTCGATCGTGTTGGTACCCAACGAGGAGATGTTGGACAGGATGGCCTGCCGTGCACCGGTGCCCAGTGCTACCACCGCCACGACCGAAGCAATGCCGATGATGATTCCGAGCATGGTCAGGAAGGTGCGCATGCGGTGGGCGTTCATCGCGCGCAGTGCCATGCGGAAGGCTTCAGCGAACCGGTCCCGCCAGACCTGCCAGCCGCTGCTACCCACGGATTGGGGCACGGCTGGCGTCGCCACGCCCGCTGCCAGAGCAGTACCGGTTGCACGATCATCCACGATCCGCCCATCGCGGATTTCGATGATGCGCTGCGCATGCTCGGCCACGGCCATGTCATGCGTGACCAGCACCACGGTATGACCCTCCGCGTGCAGCTCGCCGAGGATCTTCATCACCTCTTTGCCGGAATGCGTATCCAGCGCACCTGTGGGTTCGTCGGCGAAGATCACCGCGCCACCATTCATCAGCGCACGCGCAATCGAAACGCGTTGCTGCTGGCCGCCCGAGAGCTCGCCAGGGAGATGCTGCATGCGCTCGCCCAGACCCAGCCGCGACAGCAAGGTGGCTGCCCGTGCATGGCGTGCTTCGGCAGGCATGCCGGCGTAGATCGCAGGCACCTCCACATTGCTCAGTGCAGTCAGATCGGTCAGCAGGTGATAGCGCTGGAAGATGAAGCCGAAGTGCTCGCGGCGTAGTTCGGCCAGTTCATCAGGCGACATCTGCGCGGTCTCGCGCTCGGCGATCTGATAGACGCCAGCGGAAGGGCGATCCAGGCAACCCAGGATGTTCATCAGCGTGGACTTGCCCGAACCGGATTGGCCTACGATGGCCACCAGTTCACCTGCGTGAATATCCAGGTCGATGCCGTCGAGTACCACCAGTGTCTGCTCGCCCGCAGCAAATTCACGGCGTACGCCGCGAACGCGCAGCAGTGGCTCGGTCATGGTCATACTCATTTGGGTTGCGCGGGTGCGCTGGCGGCTTCGACGTTGGCCTGCGCCAGCACGACCTGTTCGCCTTCCTTCAGCCCGTCGCGTACTTCCACCTGGATCTGGTCATCCAGCCCGGTGGTGATGCGCCGCGCACTGGCGCGACCGTCGGCACCGCGTATCTGCACGCTGTAGCTGCCATCGGCGGCGCGCGCACCCAATGCGGCCGAGGGAATGGTCAGTACGTCGTTGGCGCGGCCCAGCACGATGCGAACCTGCGCGGTCATGTAGCTGCGCAGGCGGCCATCAGCGTTGTCCACGTCGAACTGGCCGTTGTAGTACATGGCCGTGCGGCTGCCACCCGACACCGCCGGTGCGGCGAGGCTGGAACTGTCTTCGTTGGTGATCGATTCCGGTGCTGGCGCTATATCCCGAAGCCTGCTGCTGTAGCGCCGACCGGCATCACCAAGAATGGTGAAGAACGCCTCCTGCCCAACAGCGGTGTGTACGACGTCAGCCTCGGAGATCTCGGCGTACACCGTCATCACGTCCTGATCGCCGAGCATCACGATGGTCGGTGCGCTCTGCACCGCATTCACGGTCTGCCCCTGGCGCGCGACCACGGCCAGTACGGTGCCGTCGGTGGGGGCAGTGATGCGGGTGTACTCCAGATTGGTCTGCGCGACATCAACGTCGGTCTGCCGGCGCGCAACTTCACCGTCCAATGCGGCGATCTGTTCACGGGTGGCGTCGACCTTGGCCTTGGCTGCATCGAAGTCGGCGCGGGCCACCAGTTGCGCGGCAGCCAGTTGCTGCTGCCGACGCAGTGTCAACTCGAACTGGCGCAGGTCGGTCGCCAGTGCATCGCGGTTGGCGCGCGCGGTGCGCTGTGCGGCCTGCGCGCTCAGCAATGCATTGCGCTGCGTGCGCGAATCGATATCGGCAATGGGATCGCCGGCTTTCACTTTGTCGCCCAGTTTCACATGCAGGGTGTCGATGCGGCCGGAGACCTGCGCACCCACGCTGACCAGTCGTGAGGGCTTCAGCGTGCCAGTGGCTTCCACCACCTGTTCGATGTTGCCTCGAACGACGGGTGCAACCTGCAGTTGCGGTGGTGGTGTCGGCCGCAACCATGCGAACAGAATCAGTGCGCTGCACAGCAGGGCGGTAGCAATCATGAGCGCCCGGCGGCGCTTGCGTGGTGCGGCGCTCATCGGCGCAGCATCCAGTAGAGACAGGTCATCGCGGATCCTCGCGGCAGAAGAGACACACGTCTGGGGTGGCAGACGGGGTTGGCCGTCGAGTCTCGATGCGCTGGATTGCGTGAACCTTGCGGGGCTGTCGCTGTGTCAGCGTGCGGCAAGAAGGGCGAGCAATGCTACGGCGATGAACTGCAGGGCGCTACCGAGAACCAGCAGTGCATTGCGCAGCCGGTGACCTGCCAATCGCGCAGCGAAGAGTTGACTCACCGCGCCGGCCAACAACCAGAAGAACGCTGGAACAGGCAGCTTCGTCATTCCTGCACCGATGGCGATCAGCAGCGCGCTGGCAATCATTGTCCCGGCGGCATGACCATCCAGAGCGCGCAGCAGTGGTGGCATCGGGCGGGAGGTTGCCGCGCGCCATGCCGCCAACCCATGCAGCGCGGCATGCACGGCAACGAACAGGAGCACGGCAGCGGCCGCCGCTGCGCTCGCGTGCCGATACGTTGAAGCCACCAGTGCAATGCCGGGCAGCAGCAGGAACAGGGCGCCGAACAGCCGCATCAATACACCTGCGCGCTCGGTTTCGGGAACTTCCCGCAGCCAGAGCGGCCAATGTTCCAAGCCGAGCGCGCGGGCACTACGCGGGCGGCGATTCCACGCGGCAGCGGTAAGGCCCGGCGAATTCCGCGGTGGCACAGTGCGCGTGGAAGAGGACGGTGGAGGAGCTCCCTGGGTCACATGCAGGCTTCCTGTCAGATCGGAACGCGGTGGCACGGCAGGTGCCACACCCCGATGCTGTCCAGCGAAGATTGCCGCAACCTTGCCTGTCCTCGCTACCGGCTTCGCATGGACAGGTGCCAGTTACACAGGTGCATGCGGTGTGTTCAGTGCTCCAGCGGTGGTGCGCTGGTTACGCCCGGGTGCAGTGGAAACTCGACTCGGATCAATGCACCACCGCCAGGCGCATCCAGAATCGTGACGTGGCCGCCGTGGCGGTCGATCACCTGGCGCACGAGGTTCAACCCCAGGCCTGCGCCTGTCTGCCGCGGCCGCAGCCGCTGGAAGGGTTCGAAAACCCGTTCGCGCTGGTCGACCGGTATGCCGGGGCCGTCGTCCTCGACCTCCAGGCAGCTGCCCTGAACGCGCACGATGATCTGGCGTCCGCCATGTTCGGCAGCATTCAGTACCAGGTTGGAGATTACCCGCTCCACTGCGCCGGTCTCGCCGAGCACCGGGAAGTGCGATTCCACCGCCACGGCTACAGTCTTGTCCGACTGGATCAACAGCGGCGCCAGATCGGCGGCCACCCGTTTGGCTACCCGCGCCAGGTTGATGGTTTCCTTCGGCCCGTCTTCGTCCATGCGGTGCAGATCCAGCAACTGCTCTGCCAGCGTCGCCAACCGCGCCACTTCCACGGCCAGGCTGCGCGAGGTGGCGTCGTCGGCCGCATCGACCTTTACCCTCAGAATCGCGATGGGGGTGCGCAGCTCATGCGCGGCGGCGGCGATGAAGCGGCGTTGCCGCTCGTGCCCCTCGTCCAGCCGCTCCAGTGCTTCATTCACAGCCGTCACCAACGGAGCGATCTCCACCGGCACCGCGGTTTCTGTCAGGCGGACACCGCGCCGACTGGCGGAGATGTTGCGGGCTTCCTGGGCGATGCGCTCCACCCCGGCCAAGGCCCGCCTCACGATGATCGGTGTCAGGACGATGGTGGCCAGGCCCAGCAGCAGGAAGATCGGCAGAGTGATGATGTGTGCCGCCAGCGCCATCTGCCAGGTCAGCGTATCGGTTTCGCCATGGGCCATGATGGTCAGCTTGCCGGCCGGCCCGCTGTGCTGGCGGACCACGACGGCCAGGCCATCGCTGCGATCGCGCCCGCGCAGATCGCCAAAGGGGATGCCATCCAGTGCGCCTACCAGCGAGGCATAGGCCGGCGGCACAGGTCCGAACGTAACGTGGTGGCCGTGCTCATCCTCGGCGATGAACCATGCGCCGGGAACGATCTTCAGCAGTTCGGCCAGTTCCGGCGTGTTCTGCACGTAGAGGTCGCCATTGCGGTCGCGGTGCACTGCATCGGCGGCCACCGGCGCGAAGGTCTGGATGCTGTAATAGCCACCGCTGTCGGCACGTATCAACACCATCAGAAGCGCGAAGAACGCCACCAGCAACGCCAGCAGCTGATAGATCAGCGTCTTGACGATCAACGGGCGCTTCAGCGATGGACGACGCGCCATTACTTGGCTTCCCGCATCAGATAGCCGACGCCGCGGATGGCGTGGATCTCCACCCGGGCATCGGCATCGGCCAGCTTGCGGCGAAGGCGCGAGACATGAGAGTCGAGCGTATTGGAATGGATGCCGTCATCGAATCCATACACAGCCATCTCAATCGACTCGCGCAGCACGGTGCGACCCAGGCGCCGGGCCAGCGCGGTCAGCACACGGATCTCGCGGCGCGGCAGCTCAAGCCGTTGCCCGCCCACGCTGGCTTCACCCGATGCCTGGTCGAACACCAACCGGCCAATGCTCACCAGTTCCACCTGCATGCCGCTCGGCCGGCGCCCTGCAGCACGGATGCGGGCGAACAGTTCCTCAAGTGCGAAGGGCTTGGCCAGATAGTCGTCCGCGCCCTCATCCAGCCCGGCGATGCGGTCTGGCAGCTGGCCCAGCGCGCTCAATACGATGATCGGCACTCCGGGGTTGCGCTCACGCAGCAGGGAAATCAATCCCAGCCCGTCACCGTCGGGCAGGGTGCGGTCCAGCAACACCAGGTCGTGCGATCCGTACAGGGCTGCTTCTCGGGCCAGCGCGAGAGTGTTGGCCAGGTCCACCACGTAGCGCTCGCGCTGCAGGGCGGATTTCAGGGTGGCGGCCAGTTCGGCTTCGTCTTCGATCAGCAGGATGTGCATCGGCAGGGCTTGGGCAGGAAGGGGCGTGGCAGGGCGGGTCGGCACGCGCCGGCACCGTATTACAGGAACATTGCGTGAACATGGCGTGCCTTCCGGACGTCCCGCAAGGCTGTGATGACCCAGGACGGTGGGCGGCGGCGCAAGGTTCGCGCAATCCAGGCACTCCAGCCTTGGCGCCCACTCGCTGCCCCCCAATCCCTGGAGTACCCATGAAGTTGTTCGTTCCGTTGTTGCTTGTGGCCGCGTTGAGTGGCTGTACCACCGCGAAGATGACCGTTACCCCTGATGGCCGGCGCGGCGTCTCCATCGACTGCAGCGGCTCCAGTTCCTGGAGTGGCTGCTACGAAAAGGCCGGACAGATGTGCCCAGGCGGCTATGTAGTCTTCAGCAAGGATGGCGACGACGGCAACGCCATCGCGGTGGGCAACAAGAACGGCTTCACCTCCACCCAGATGGCCACCCGCTCGATGCTGGTGGCCTGCTCGCACTGACACCAACAGGGGAGGTGGGTTGCCACCTCCCCGTCATCACAGCCCACAGCCCTGCGTCAGAAGCTGTAAGCGGCCTGCACGTACACCCGCCGCGGCTCACCCGGGAAATGCCCGTTGCGCGCGATGAAACCGCTGGCTGCATATACCTTGTCGAACAGGTTCTTGACGTTGGCCTGGAACTGCCACTGCTTCCATGTGGTCTTCCAGCTCATGTCGAACACGGTGTAAGCCTTCACCGTCTGCCCGTCCAGACTGACGCGCTCACCCACATGGTCAGCACCAAAGCCGATGGCCGAATTGATCGACGGCAGGTCGTAGCGCGTCCACAGACCCAGCTTGTTGCGCGGCGCATTGGCGAATCGGTCGCCGGAAGCGTTGGTGATGCCATTCGGGCCTGCGTCCTTCACCCGCGCATCGTTGTAGGCGTAGGTCAGGTTCAGCACCCAGCGATCGGTCACGTCGGCCAGCAGGTCCAGTTCCATGCCCGTACTGCGCACCAGGCCCAGCGCGGCCAACTGGTTCACGCCACCGATCACTTCGCCGGTTGCCTGCACGATATTGCTGCGGTCGATCCGGTAGGCGGCCATGTTCAAGGTCACACGGTCGGCCAGCAGGGACTTCATGCCCACTTCCCACTGCTTGCTGCGTTCTGCATCGAACGGCCCGCCAGCGGCGGGGTTCTGGTTGGTAGCACTCTGCGGTACGAAGCCGCTGGCCACATTGGCATAGACATTCAGGCCCTCGCGCACGGTGAACGTGCTGCCCAGCCGCCAGCTGAGGTCGTTGCCATCCACGCGGCTGCCGGCAATGCGGTCGTCGTCCTTGAAGCCATCCCAGCGCAACCCGGCCAGCACATGCCAGCGTGTGCCCAGTGCCAGTTCGTCCTGCAGGTAGCCGCCATAGCGCTTGCTGCGGGTGGACGTGCTGCGCCAGGGCAGGGCCGCCAGGTTGTAGTCGTGCCAGGTACTGGCGCCGTACACGGGATTGAACAGGTCGATGCCGCGCACCGGCCCCGCACCACGTGCAAGGTCGGCGCTGTTGGCGGTCTGTGCAGTGAAATCCGCATCCAGCTGATACACGTCCGCACCGAACAACACCTTGTGCTCGACGGTGCCGGTGGTCACCCGCCAGACTGCATTACCGTTGGCAGTGAATGCTTCGTTGTCGCGGATCTGGTTGCGCAGCTGGCGGGTCATCCACTCGGCCACGCCATCGCGGTCACGATCGATCAGGCCCATCGGCTCGTGGTACATCTGGTGCTCGTTGTTGCTGAACCAGCGAGCGGCAAAATCGAGATCCAGATTGTCGCGCGGTGCGAAGCGGTACTGCGCCAGCGCCACTTTGGCGCGCATGTCGAGGAAGTCGCTGGCCTCGTTGTGGTTCCAGCGGCGATCGGTCAGGAAGGTGCCCGCATCATTCACCGGCACGCCGCGCAGGCGGTTGCCGCCGAGGTTCTGGGTGATGTCGGTGAACTGCAGCACCAGCTCGCCGGTCCGGCCGACATCGAAGGCCAGCGAGGCGTCGCCGATCACGCTTTCGCTGTCGGTGTTCCAGCGCACGCCCTGCTCGGTGTCGGCATACAGGCCGGCGCGATAGCGCACGCTGCCAGCGGCATTCAATGGACCCGTGCCTTCGATCGAGCCGGCGCGGAAATCCCGGTTGCCCATCTGCACTTCGATGCGGCGCTCAGCGACCGCCCTGGGCTTGCGCGTGACGTAGTTGATGACGCCGCCGGCGTCGCCACCACCGTAGAGTGCGCCGGCCGGCCCCTTCAGCACTTCCACGCGTTCGATGTTGAACAGCTGTGGTACCGAGAAGCCAGCGTACGGGTCGCCGCGCAGGCCGTCATACAGCACGTTTTCCTGCCGGAAGCCGCGCAGGGTCACGCCGGCATAGCTGAAATAGCTGATGCCGCTGATGCTGCGATAGAGATCGGTCACCTGACGCGCGGCCTGATCGTCGATCAGCTCGCGCGGGATCACCTGGATCGACTGTGGAACCAACTCGAGTGGCGTATCGGTGCGGGTGCCAACCGCAGCGTCGTCCACCCGGTACAGCGCCTGCGCACGGCCGCGGACTTCCACCCTGTCCAGCTCCTTGGGAGTGGTCGTTGAGGTCTCGGAGGCAAGGGCAAGGGGTGCAAAGGGCAGGGTCAGTGCCAGGTACAGCGCGCGTTTGTGGAGCAGGAGAGGGGGCATGGGCAGGGGGTATGTGGCTGCAAATGAGAAAGATTAGCATTTGCAACACTTCGTGACCTATCCCCCGAATGCGCTATGGACGCGCGTCAGGGTCGGTATAGGGGGTGCCTGCCAAGGCCACCAGTACGCCGGTGGCGCCGCGCACGATCAACTGCACCATGGCTTCGCGCGGATCCTCGCCCAGCAGCTGGCTTGCCAGTCCTTTGCCGTAGGCGGTCACCATCGATGCCAGCAGCATCGACGCACCCAGTCGCGCCTCGGCATCGCCGTCCGGGCGCCCGGCTGAGGCCGCCATCAGCTGCGTCAGGTCGTCGGTCAGCTGCGCCTGCAGTCGCCTTGCATGCGCCACCAGCACCGGGCTCGCGGCCACGGTGGCCCAGAACGCGGCGGCGCCTGCGTTGACCCGCAGCAGGGGATGGCCGCTGTCCAGCAGTTCGTGCACCAGCGACTGGAACGCGGCCAGTGGGGTCAGGCCGCTGCGCGCGGCCATGCCCTCGCGCAGAAGCGCGCGGGCCTCCTCATCGCGGTCGAACACCAGGTCTTCCTTGCTGGCGAAGTAGTTGAACACCGTCTTGCGCGAGACCCCGGCGGCATCGGCGATCTCGGACATGGAAACGGCTTCGAAGCCACGTCGGATGATCAGCTCGGTGGCGACATCCGAAATCGCTTGTCGGGTCTCGGCCTTGCGCTGCTCGCGGCGGCCCGGAGGCGGGGTCATGGGCGGTTCACTTGTGAAAACGTACACCGAGTGTAACATTCGCTTCGCCAGAGTGCCGGCCCGGTGCTCACAAGGAATTCCGATGCTGTACGACGTCGTCATTGCCGGGGCTGGCCCGGTCGGCCTGTTCCTGTCCTGCGAGCTGGCCCTGGCCGGCTGTTCGGTGTTGGTGCTGGAGCAGGCCGAGTCCCCGGAATCACCCCTCAAGCGCCTGCCCTTTGGGCTGCGCGGCTTGAACACGCCCACCCTGGAGGCGCTGGACAGGCGCGACTTGCTGCAGGCGGTGGCCGCGCGCCAGGTGCTGAAACCCGACAAGGGCGCACCACCGCCCGGCACCGCCCACTGGCTGGCGCAGCCCCGGCCACTGGGCGGCCACTTCGCCGGCATTCCGTTTGCGCTGGACAACGTGGCCAGCGAGCGCTGGCTGTATCGCCTGCCGTCGCCGGTCGGCTTCCAGATGGCGATTGAACTGCAGGCGCTGGAAGCGGTGCTGGCCGAACGGGCGACCGCGCTTGGCGTGCGCATCGACCGCGGGAGTGCGGTGCAGGCGGTGCGCATGGAAGGTGAGCAGGTCGCCGTGGAGACCCTTCTCGGTACAACGCGTGGCCGCTGGCTGATCGGTTGCGACGGCGCCCGCAGCACTGTGCGTAAACAATCAGGTTTCACCTTCGCCGGGACCGAGCCGGAGTTCACCGGACACTCGCTGCTGGTCGAGCTGGCAGATCCGTCGCTGCTCACACCGGGACGTCATTACACCGCCGATGGAATGTACAACTTCAATCCGCCAGGCGTGTTGGCACTGGCGGATTTCGACGGCGGTGCCGGTCATCGCACGGCGCTGGACCGGGAACGCGCGCAGGCCATGCTACGGCGCATATCCGGACGTGAAGCGACCATCACCGCGGTGCATCTGGCTACCACCTGGACCGATGCCGCGCGCCAGGCCACGGTCTATCGCAAGGGTCGCGTGCTGCTGGCCGGCGATGCAGCACACATGCATTCGCCGCTGGGCGGGCAAGGCCTGAACCTTGGCATCGGCGACGCGATGAACCTCGGTTGGAAGCTGGCCGCCGTGGTGCGTGGCGATGCCGATGAGGTGCTGCTGGACAGCTACCAGGCCGAGCGCTATCCGATCGGCGCGAAGGTGCTGGACTGGTCGCGTGCGCAGGTCGCGTTGATGCGGCCGGGCGCTGGCTCGCGCGCGCTGGCGGCGGTGATGGCCGATCTGGCCGACACCCGTGATGGTGCGACCTACCTGGCCGAGCGGATCTGGGGCGTTGCACAGCAGCTGGACCTGGGCGTGGGCCATCCGCTGGTCGGCCGCAGCGCGCCGGACTTCCTGCTGGCCGATGGACGTCGCATGGGTGAACTGCTGCGTGCAGGGCAGGGCGTGCTGCTGGTGTTCGACGCGGGCACGTCGTTGTGCGCAAGCATCGATGGTTGCCAACGGCGTCTGGCCCTCGTCAGGCAGGCGGTGGATGAAACGCTCGGCCTGGGCGCGGTGCTGGTGCGCCCGGATGGCATCGTTGCCTGGGCCTGTGATGCCGGGGGTGATGGGGCCGGGCTGTCCGATGCGCTGCGGTGCTGGTTCGGATCGATGGCCGCAGGCTGACCAGCAAAGCGGTGGCGCAGCCGGCAAGGGCTGCGCCAGTTGTGGTCAGAGGTCCTTCTTCTTTCCGCTCAGATCCAGCGGCCTGTCACTGCCCTTGCGCTCGCTCGACCACACTTCCATGCTCTTGTTGCAGCGGCTCTCGCGGGCCGCCACTTCGCGCGGCAGGTCCTTCAGATGCGGCGACTCCTGGCAGGCCTGATGCATGTTGCTGTCGTCATAGGTGGCACATGCGCTGAGCGATGCCAGGGCGATGGCGGTAAGGGAGGCGCGATACAGGGGCTGCAGGGTCATGGCGTGGTCTCGGGGGTAATGCCGGGTGGCCATGGCATTCCAATCCGTGACCCCCGGCACGCACAATCCGACTGATCGCACTTGTTATCTTGTAACGTTTAAGTGATAGTCGCGCGCTTGCCCGGATCAGGCGAGGCAGATCATCAGCACCGTGCACAGCACCAGCATCAGCACGAACACACGCCGGCTCAATGCGAGGCAGGCCAGATAGGCCGCCAGCGCCCAGGCGCCCAGCAGTGCACAGGCCAGCAACCAGAGGCCGATCACCATCAGTGATCCACTCGCCAGCGCAGACAACGCAATCGCTTTGAACAGGGCCACGCCCAGCACGCTGCCGAGCACGCCGGCCTGCAGGGCAACGGCATCGTGGCGGGCAGGGGCAGGGTGGCGGAACATGCTGGCCAGAGTGGTCACATGGAAGGGCGGCGCAGCTACTGTGCCCGACCCCATATCCACGCCGCGTGTACTTCGTGTGCGCCATGTGCCTGCAGCAGGGGCGCTCAGTCGAACTCACCCTCGGCCGATTCTAGCCGTTGCCGGTAGGCAGCGCGGTGCTGATACAAACGCTGGCATTCGGCCGACCTGTGGATGCGGCTGCCGGGTTCGTTGGCTACCGAGTCGCACATCCGCGCGATGTGGTTGTTCTCTGCCAGCTCGGTGACGAAGAACACGGCCGTGATGCCGGTGCCGAGCAGCACGACATACAGCAGGCGGCTGAGCCAGCGCGACAGCTTGCGCTCGAAGTGCTGCTGGATGGTCAGGTCGAAACGGATGATGCTGAGCACGATCCAGACGATCGCGACCAGGAAGCAGAGCGTGGGCAGCAGCCCGCGCCAGAGTCCCGCTTCGTATACCGATTCGTTGTAGTGCACGGCAGCCCCGGCACCGGCGATGGCGATGGCAAGTGCCCAGTTGCGCCCCAGCGAGAGCAGGTCGTCGAGCAGTTTCTCGCGGTCCTTGGTCGGTGCTGCTGCCACGTCGGTTCCTTCTGCATGTTGCGATCGGCGGCGGGGTGCCGCCGATCCTGCAGATGGTGGGGTATTGCCCCGGCGATGAGAAGCCTTGCCGGCTCAGTGCGCAGCCGCGCGTTCCCCCATCCAGCGTCGGTAGCGGCGGGTCCGGCATGTGGCCGCGGCCTGTGCCAGCAACAGTGCCCACACCGGCGAGACGCCGGGGGCGGTTGGTTGGCGTCGGCTCAACCGGCCCAGCTGGTACTTCACCGCGGCCATGTGTGCACTGGCCGCCAGCGGCTTGCTGCGCCAGTCGATGTTGCGCAGGCTCGGCACCTGGTCGCGGCCTTGCTGCCAGTGGTGTGGCAGGTCCGGCTCGATCGCCAGCGCGGTGGCGATGCCGACCATGGCAACACCGCTGTCCAGCACCTGCTCGGCCACTACACGGCGACGGATGCCGCCGGTGACCATCAGCGGCATCGTTGCCACCGTGGCGATCTCGCGTGCGAATTCGAGGAAGTAGGCTTCTCGGGCCAGGCTGCGGCCGTCGCGTGCGGCGCCGGTCATCGCCGGCGCTTCATAACTGCCGCCGGACAGTTCCACCAGATCCACGCCCAGTGGTGCCAGCATCTCCACTACTGCGCGCGCCTCCTCGGGCGAGAAGCCACCGCGCTGGAAATCGGCGGAGTTGAGCTTCACTGCCACCACGAAGGCGGGCGACACCGCTGCACGCACACCCTGCACGATCTCCAGCAGCAGGCGCGCACGGTTTTCCAGGCTGCCGCCCCAGTGGTCCTCGCGCCGGTTCGACAGCGGTGACAGGAACTGACTGAGCAGGTAGCCGTGCGCGGCATGGATCTCCACCCCGCTGAAACCGGCACGTTCGGCCAGTTCGGCGCTGCGGATGAAGCGGGCAATCACTTCCTCGATGTCGGTTCCGGTCATCGCCCGCGGCGGTGCGAACTGCTTGGACAGGGCCCCCAGATCCATCGCTACCGCTGACGGTGCCAACGCCGGTTGACCGAGCGCGGCCGGCATCTGCCGCCCGGGGTGGTTGATCTGCATCCACATCTGCGCACCGCGCGAACGAGCGGTGTCGGCCCAGGCGATGAAGCGATCGAGGTGGCGATCGTCTTCCAGCACCACGCCGCCGGGACCGGTCATGGCACGGCGGTCGACCATTACGTTGCCGGTAATGATCAGCCCGGCGCCGCCGTCGGCCCAGCGCTGGTACAGCTGCAGCAGCGCGGCCGAGGGCGCGTGGTCGGCGTCGGCCATGTTTTCTTCCATCGCCGCCTTGGCGATGCGGTTGCGGATGACGGCACCGGAAGGCAGTGCCAGAGGCGAGAACAGCGACATCGGACAGCTCCAGGACAGGGGAATAGCGCTACGCTAACCTTCAAGTTTGATTGAAGGTCAACGGGTTCCAATGTCGAGGATTCAGGCAGATGAAGATCGGTGAGCTGGCGCGACGCACCGGCCTTGCCGCGTCGCGCATCCGCTTCTATGAGGACGAAGGGTTGCTGGTTGTGCAGCGCCAGGCCAACGGCTACCGCGACTATCCGGAGCAGGCGGTGCTGCTGCTGGAACTGATCACCGGTGCGCAGCGCGCCGGTTTCAGCCTTGAAGAGATCCGCGCGCTGTTGCCGCCGGACATGGGCCAGTGGCAGCACGAGGCACTGATCACGATGCTGCAGCAGAAGGTGGCCGATATCGAAGCGCTGCAGCTGCGGCTGGCAGAGAGCCGTGCGCACTTGCTGGCCCTGATCCAAGACATCCAGGCGCGGCCGGAGGGCATCGATTGCGCGGCCAATTCGCAGCGGGTGCTGGACCGGGTGAAGCGTGGTGAGCTGGCGCGGCCGACGCTGGCGGCCGGCGATGTGGCGATGCTGCGCCCGGATCGCCGCCGCCGCATGGGCAACGGCTGACGACCCGGCGCGGTGTTCAGTGGCTGCCTGTGACGGCGATCTTGCGCTTCTTGTCCACCATCACCGCCACGCACCACAGCAGCAGGCCGCCGATCGCGGTGGCTGCACCGACGTAGCCAGTGCTGGCCGGGCTGAAGCCGGCGCTGATCGCCATGCCACCCAGCCACGGGCCGAGCGCGTTGGCGGTATTGAAGGCGGCATGGTTGGAAGCGGCAGCCAGGGTCTGTGCTTCGCCGGCCACGTCCATCAGGCGGGTCTGCAGCACCGCAGCCAGCGCACCCATGGTGCCGACGGTGATGATCATCGGGCCGATGGTCCATACCGACTGTGCGGCCAGCGGATACAGCAGCAGCATCACGATCGACCACAGCAGCACCACCGCAGCGGCCTTGAAGTGGAACTTGTCGACCAGCCAGCCACCGGCGATGTTGCCGATGATCGCGCCGATGCCGAACACGCCCACGGCCAGCGGCATCCACGATTCGGCCACGCCGGTGACCTGCACCAGGGTCGGCGCCAGGTAGGTGAACACGCAGAACATGCCGGCGAAACCGACCGCGCCGATCGCCAGCGCCAGCCACACCTGGGTGGTGTTGAAGGCACGTAGTTCGCGCATCGGCGAGGTGCGCACCTCGTCCGGGTCCGGCAGAAGGAAGCGCGCGATCATCACCACGGTGGCGATGGCCAGCAGGCTGACCAGGGCGAAGGCGGTGCGCCAGCTCAGCTGCTGGCCCAGCCAGGTGGTCAGCGGGTTGCCGATCAGGATCGCGATCGACAGGCCCAGCAGAACCCGCGACATCGCCTGGCCGCGCTGGCCGGCCGGACTGATCGCGGCGGCCACCAGCATCGCCACGCCGAAGTAGGCGCCATGCGGCAGGCCGGCAACGAAACGTGCGATCAGCATCGTGCCGTAGTTCGGGGCCAGGGCGCTGGCCAGGTTGCCGACGGCGTAGAAGCCCATCAGCGCCAGCAGCAGCTTGCGGCGCGGGAAACTGGCGCCGACGAAGGCCAGGATCGGCGCGCCGACCACCACGCCGATGGCGTAGGCGCTGATCAGGTGGCCGACCTGGGTTTCGCTGATCGACAGGCCGCGGCTGATTTCCAGCATCAGGCCCATGCTGGCGAATTCACTGGTGCCGATGGCGAAGCCGCCCAGTGACAGGGCAAGGATGATCAGGGTGCGCTGACGGGGCGTCAGCCGCGCAGCCAGGGAAGAGTTGGGGCTCATGCGGGGGCGCGATGGGGGCGGGGAGCTCGCCATTGTACTGCTGCACCGCAACAGCAGCAGCCACGCTGGCGGTAAAACAGCGTTTGATCCGTGGGGTTGCGGCAAGCCGGGCATGGGCTCGGTACGACGGCAGGTTCGGGGCGCTGTTGTCGGCGTCCTGCATGTAATGACGACATGGACGTCGGCATGATGCGAAACACAGGGGCTGCGGAGTGCTGGAACAAGGAGGATGTCGATGCAGGAATTCAGGCATGTGCTGGAGACGCGCGGCCGCTATCAGCTGGTAGCGGTGTCCTACGCGCCGGTGTACGCTCCGGGCGATGTGGTCGGCCATGCGGTCGTAGCCGACGATGGGGATCGTCTGACCGACCTGATGTCGCTGGCCGAAGCGCGCCAACGCCTGCAGGCACTGGTGCGTGAAGAGGGCGAGGAGCCCGGGCTGGAGAACGAAAACCACCTGCGGAAGAAGGCGTCGCGCTGGCGCCGCCGCTAGGCCGTCGCGCCCTTGTGCGCATCATGGAGGATCCGGGTGTTGCCCAGTAAGAAGTATCTGCTCATCGCCATCATCACGCTGGCGACCCTGCTGCTTGGTTTCGTGTTTTCCGGTTACCTGACCCTGCTGTTGCTGGGGCTGGACACCAAGCTGTTCACATGGAATACCTACTACCAGTACTTCAACGCGCTCGGCCAGCCACAGGTCGCGCCCTTCGTGGGCAAGATCAAGTGGGCCGGCTATCTGGGTTTCGGCCTGCCGCTGCTGGTACTGCTGGTGACCGGCCTGGTGCTGCTTCTGAAGAAGGACAAGCGCTCGCTGCACGGTGACGCACGCTTTGCCACCAGCGCCGACCTGTCCAAGCACGGCATGTTCAAGAAGACCGGCCAGAGCATCGTGGTTGGCAGCCATGGCGGCAAGCTGGTGCGGCTGGACGGCCAGCAGTTCGTGATCCTGGCCGCGCCGACCCGCTCGGGCAAGGGCGTGGGCGTGGTCATTCCGAACCTGCTGGAGTACGGCGAATCGCTGGTGGTGCTGGACATCAAGCAGGAGAACTTCGACCTGACCAGCGGCTGGCGTGCCAGCCAGGGCCAGGAGATCTACCTGTTCAATCCCTTCGCCGAAGACCGCCGCACGCATCGCTGGAACCCGCTCAGCTACGTCTCCGACGACCCGGCGTTCCGCGTTTCGGATCTGATGAGCATCGCCGCGATGCTGTATCCGGATGGTGCCGAGGACCAGAAATTCTGGGTCAGCCAGGCGCGCAATGCGTTCATGGCCTTCACCCTGTATCTGTTCGAGAACTGGGATGACGAGCGCAGCAGTGGCTTCCCGGGCGGCTCGGGCACGCCCACCCTGGGCGCTGTCTACCGGTTGTCATCGGGTGACGGCAGCGATCTGAAGAAGTACCTCAAAGCCTTGTCGGAGCGGTCGTTCCTCAGTTCCAACGCGCGCTCGGCGTTTGCCAACATGCTGTCCCAGGCCGATGAGACCTTCGCCTCGATCCTGGGTACCTTCAAGGAACCGCTCAACGCCTGGATCAACCCGGTGCTGGACAAGGCCACCAGCAGCAACGACTTCCTGCTGACCGATGTCCGCAAGAAGAAGATGACCATCTACATCGGCATCCAGCCCAACAAGCTGGCCGAGAGCCGATTGATCATCAACCTGTTCTTCAGCCAGCTGATCAACCTCAACACCAAGGAACTGCCCAAGTCCAACCCGGACCTGAAGTACCAGTGCCTGCTGCTGATGGACGAATTCACCTCGATCGGCAAGGTCGAGATCATCGCCTCGGCGGTGTCCTACATGGCCGGCTACAACATCCGCCTGCTGCCGATCATCCAGAGCATGTCCCAGCTCGATGCCACCTACGGGCGGGAGGTGTCGCGCACGATCATCACCAACCACGCGCTGCAGATCCTGTACGCGCCGCGTGAGCAGCAGGACGCCAACGACTACTCGGACATGCTGGGTTACACCACCATCCGCAAGAAGAACGTCACCCATGCCCGCGAGAAGACCCACAGCTTCACCGAGGAGCGGCGCGCACTGATGCTGCCGCAGGAGCTGAAGGCGATGGGGCCGGACAA
The DNA here is from genome assembly GCF_056482505.1 of Stenotrophomonas sp. 71799_Sma. NCBI lineage: Bacteria > Pseudomonadati > Pseudomonadota > Gammaproteobacteria > Lysobacterales > Lysobacteraceae > Stenotrophomonas > Stenotrophomonas sp. 71799_Sma. The sequence goes on along the minus strand of NZ_CM151202.1, from coordinate 2,941,291 downwards.
GGAAGTGTTCCTCTACGAGGGCATACCGCATCCTGTGAAGTGCGACAAGATCCGCTACTACAAGGATCGCTACTTCACCTCGCGGTTGCTGCCGAAAGTGGATGTTCCGATGCTTAACGTCTAATTCACGACGCTAAATTTGTGACGTGGATTCACATTCATTGACGTGAATTCGTGAGCTGAGTCAAAAAAACATCATCTGTTCATAGAAATTCAGACTTGTCTGACATGGAATTGACGCGCGGTTGTGCGACCCTGTGTTCGTCATCCAGAAATGTGTGCTGGGTGTCAAATGTTGTAGAGCAGGGTGGCCAGGAGTTTGTGCCATGGAAACAAGGATGGTTTCGACGTTGGAGATGTGTGCGGGTGTGTCGTCGGCAATGACTGACGGCCCCGTCACCTGGTTGGCAGCTTTCGGGCTGCAGGGGAACCGGGGCAGGTGTGCTGCGAGCCAGCGCGTCTTCCCGTTTCCGGTGCGCGTGATGCGGCGCCGGACGACCAGGGAGCCAATGTTCGGGACTGCTTTTTCGTACGTCAAAGTGAAGCCCGTATGAATCAGGCGTTTATCGCGAAAATATCCGTCGCCGCAGTCGCGGCGCTGATGGTGGCAGGGTGTGCCACCAAGTCCGCTCCCGATTTCGGAGGGCGCTGGAAGCCGGTCAACCGTTTCGCTGCGGCGACGACCGAGATCCCGCTGTACTCCAGCTACGTCTACCAGGCTTCGCCGATGGATGGCACGCTCAAAGCCATGCTCGAGCGCTGGGCCAAGGATTCCGGGCGCACGCTGGACTACCGCCTCAGCTCGGACTTCACGCTGTACGGCGCGGTCTCGAACATCGACACCACCAATGCACAGCAGGCCGTGATCGATCTCACCGCGGCCTATGCGACGCAGGGTATCTCCGTCTCCATCGTTGGCAACCAGATCGTTGTGCAGAGCGCTGGCGCGACGCCGACCGCGTCGGCGCAGGGCGCTGATTCCAACAGCGGCACCTGAGTCCACCTCGAAACCATCGAACGTGCCGCTCCCCGCGCCTGTCGCAGGGGCTTCACGCCCATTGATGTTTCAGCAGTACGGAAGAATCCATGTTCCGCAAGAAGGATCCCGGCAACAGTCCCAAGGTCGAGCAGTCGGTCGCCAAGGCGGTCAGCTACGAGATCACCGTGGCCGACATGGCGCGTCGCAGCGAGCGTCGTGCCTGGTGGGTCGCCACGGGCTCGCTGTTGATGTCGCTGGCATTGGCCGGTGGCTACTACTACATGCTGCCTCTGAAGGAGAAGGTGCCGTTCCTGGTGATGGCCGACGCGTACACGGGTACCGCGACGGTCGCGCGCCTGAGTGGCACCTTCCAGGGCGAGACCATCACCAGCAACGAAGCGATCAATCGCAGCAATGTGGCCCAGTACGTGCTGGCGCGCGAGTCGTACGACTCGGCGGTGATGGGCCTGCGCGATTGGGAGCTGGTGTTCGTGATGTCCACCGATCCGGTGGCGCAGTCGATGCGCGTGCGTTATGCCGGAAACAATCCACAGAACCCGTTCGTCATGTACGGCCGCGAGCGCGCCATCCGGGTCAAGATCCTCAGCATCACGCCGCTGGGTGCTGAGCCGAATGGCAGCTTCCGCGGTGCTTCGGTGCGTATCCAGCGCAGCCTGCTGGACAAGCGTACCGGCGTTGCCACTTATCTGGACAACCAGCTGGTGACGATGCGCTTCGGCTACAACCAGAACCTGGCGCTGTCCGAACAGGATCGCATCCTCAATCCGCTGGCCTTCCAGGTCACCGAGTACCGAGTCGACAACGATTATTCGCGTGGCGTACCGGTGCCGGATGACGGCGCCATGCAGGCACAGGCGCAGCAGGCAGCACAGGCCGCGCAGCAGGCCCAGGCGGCCTACGATCCCAACAATCCGGCCGCAGCCACGATGATCGATCCGGCCACCGGCCAGCCGGTCGCCGTTCCGGCCAATGGCCAGGTGCCGGGTCAGCCCGTGCAGGGCCAGCCGGTACAGGGGCAACCGATGCCGGCGCAGCCGGTGCCGGGTCAAGCAACACCGGGGCAGGCCATGCCCGGTCAGCCGGCCATGAGGCCGGCGCAGAACAATTCCACCGGAACTGCTGATGGAGCAAGCAACCGATGAGTAGTCGAAATATCAGGGGAAGCGCACTGGTGCTGCTGTCGATGTTGTCGCTGTTGTTTTCAGCAGCGGCGATGGCGCAGGCGGTGGACCACTACGAGTACGAGAAGGACCGCATCTATCCGGTTCGCACCGGCCTGGGCCTGACCACCCAGATCGAACTGAGCCCGAACGAGAAGATCCTCGACTACAGCACCGGCTTCAGCAGCGGCTGGGAACTGACCCGTCGCGAAAACGTGTTCTACATCAAGCCGAAGAACGTCGACGTCGACACCAACATGATGGTGCGCACCGAGACTCATTCCTACATCTTCGAGCTGAAGGTGGTGGCCACTGATTGGCGCCAGCTGGAACAGGCCCGTCGTGCAGGCGTGCAGTACAAGATTGCCTTCGTCTATCCCAACGACACCGTGTTCGGCGTCGCCCAGGAGGCGGTCGAGGAAGAGGCCAAGCCGCTGTTGAGCTCTGAACTGGCCAAGGACCGCCAGTACAACTTCAACTACTCCTATTCGACCAGCAAGGCGAAGAAGATGGGGTGGCTGATACCGGTCAACGCCTATGACGATGGTCGTTTCACCTATCTGAAACTGCCGAATTCGCCGGAGTACAAGACCGGCATCTTCCCGGCGGTTTTTGGTCGCGAAACGGAATACGGTGAAGACTTCGTGGTCAACACCACGGTTGAAGGCAATACGCTGATCGTGCACGGGACGCACCCGTACCTGGTCATCCGCCATGGCGACTTCGTCGTCGGCCTGCGAAGGAACGTGAAGAAATGAGCCAGCAGAACACTCCCGGAAACGACCCGAACAACGGACGCGACGAGAGCCAGAGCCCGTACGGCGCACAGGGTGCCCCGGACGCGCCGTCGAATCCCTACTTCGGCACGGCCCAGGCCGAGCCGGCGCCGGATCTGGACGCGGCCGCGCCGCAGCTGCGCTCGGCCGAAGAACAGCGGTTGAACCGCAAGGCGCTGCTGTTCCTCGGCGGCATCGTGCTGCTGCTGATGGCAATGGGCTTCCTGCTGTTCCGCAAGGGCCAGGATAGTGATGACGCCGTGCAGAAGGTGCCGGATGTCGCACGTGCCAGCACGCCGACATTGCCGGACGTTGCGCCGCCTCCGCAGGCGCCGCCGACTGCCGCCGAACCGATTCCGATGCTTCCGCCGATGTCGCAGGACGAAGGTCCGAAGCTGGTGCCCATCGCGTCCCGGCCGGAAGCCATGGAACCCCGTGGGCCGACGCTGGTCGAGCGCCGGATGGCTGGCGTGGATGATGCCGCGCTTGCGGCGGGCAATCGCGCGCAACCGCAGCGCAGTGCGCTCGACGAACAGACCCGCCAGGCGCTGCTTGCGAACATGATGCCCAACAACCAGCAGGGGCAGCAGAAGATCCGCCGTGGGCCGGATGTGGAAGACGTTTCCAGTGCCACCTACATCCAGAGCCCCGATGCGCTGCTGGTGCGCGGCACCTACCTGCGGTGCGTGCTGGAAACCCGCATCATCACCGATCTGGCCGGCTACACGTCGTGCCTGCTGACCGAGCCGGTGTACTCGATCAACGGTCGCAACCTGCTGCTGCCCAAGGGCTCCAAGATCTATGGCGCCTACGGCGGTGGTCCGATCGGCAAGCGCGTGGAAGTGATCTGGGATCGCATCACCACCCCCAATGGCATCGATGTTGCGATGTCCAGCCCGGGCGTGGATCAGCTGGGCGGCGCCGGTCATCCGGGCCAGTACAGCGCGCACTGGGGCAGCCGTATCGCCTCGGCGCTGATGATCAGCCTGATTTCCGATGCCTTCAAGTACGCGGCTGCCGAACACGGTCCGGAGACGACCACCATCGCCAACAACGGCATGACGGTGCAGTCGCCCTATGAGAGTGCTACCGCACGCACGATGGAGCGCCTGGCCAACGAGGCACTCAGCAGCAACCGTCGTCCGCCGACAGTCACCATCAACCAGGGCACGATCGTGAACGTCTACGTCGCCAAGGACGTCGACTTCACCAACGTGCTCCACCCCCGCCGGTAACCCAACGAACGATCATGGACGCCGAAGTGTCACCCCTCGCCCTCGTCTCCAGCGATTTCCTGCGCTATCAGTACGAAGTGCTGGGCATCGCCGAGTACATGACTTCCCCGGAAGTGACGGAAATCTGCATCAACCGTCCCGGTGAGCTGTACCTGGAAACCCGGGCGGGGTGGCAGCGCGTAGACGTGCCGAGCCTGACCTTCGAGCGGGCCCGGCAGTTCTGCACGGCGGTGGTGAACGAGAGCAACACCGGCCAGCGCATCACCGATGCCGATCCGGTCGTGTCGCTCACGTTCCCCACCGGCCAGCGTGCGCAGTTCGTGATTCCGCCCGCATGTGACGCCGGCAAGGTTTCGATCACTATCCGCCTGCCGTCCAAGCACACCAAGTCGCTCACCCAGTACCACGAGGATGGTTTCTTCAACCAGATTCTGGAACAGGATGGCAGTCTGAGCGAGCAGGATCGCGAGCTTCTGGAGCTGCGCCAGCAGCGCGAGTACGCCGAGTTCTTCCGGCGTGCGGTCATGTACCGCAAGAACATCGTCGTATCCGGTGCGACCGGTAGCGGCAAGACCACCTTCATGAAAGCGCTGGTCAATCATATCCCGGACAGCGAGCGCCTGGTCACGATCGAGGATGCGCGCGAGCTGTTTCTGACCCAACCCAATGTGGTGCACCTGCTGTACTCCAAGGGTGGGCAGAGCACCAGCAATGTCAGCGCAAAGAGCTGCATGGAAGCCTGTCTGCGCATGAAACCCGAGCGCATCATCCTCGCCGAGCTGCGCGGTGACGAGGCGTTCTACTTCATCCGCAACTGCGCATCGGGCCATCCGGGCTCGATCACCAGTTGCCATGCCGGCAGCCCGGAGCAGACCTGGGATCAGCTGGCGCTGATGGTCAAGGCCTCGACCGAAGGTTCGGGCCTGGAATTCAACGTGATCAAGCGACTGCTGATGATGACCATCGACATCGTCGTGCATATCAAGGCGCACGCAGGCTCGCGCTATATCACCGGTATTGATTTCAATCCTGGGCGTGCCCAGGGGCAGGAGGGCTGACCAATGCTGCCAGGACTGGAAATGATGGCGTGCCCGGAAATGGCCGTCTCGATGGACGTGATGCAGCACGTCATCAACGTGGAATCGTCGCGCAACCCTTACGCCATCGGCGTGGTCGGCGGTGCCTTGGTGCGCCAGCCCAAGGCCCTGGACGAGGCGCTGGCCACCGTTCGCATGCTGGAGGAGAAGGGCTACAACTTCTCCATTGGCCTGGCCCAGGTCAATCGCTACAACCTCGGCAAGTACGGTCTGGATTCCTACGAGAAGGCCTTCCAGCAGTGCCCGAACCTGCAGGCCGGTTCGCGCATCCTCGCCGAGTGCTACAAGCGCTCCGGTGGTGACTGGGGCAAGTCGTTCAGCTGCTACTACTCGGGCAATTTCGAGACCGGCTTCCGTCATGGTTATGTGCAGAAGGTCTATGACTCGATGCGCCGTGGGCAGCAGCTTGCCAGCAATGGTGTTGCACCGATCGACGTGGTGAGTCGCGGCGAACGCCGCAGCGTGAAGGTCGAGCATCACCCGCAGCTCGCTTCGCCGGCGCAGGCGCGCATCGTTGCGCAGGCGAGTGGCCCGGTGTACGTGCCGTCGGAAGATCCGGCACGTGCGTATGTCGTGTATCCGTCCACCGGTGCAATGGCGCGGGGCAGCCTGCTGAACATCGCCGACCAGGCGCTTTCCAAAGTGGTACTGGGCTCGGTGGATCGGATGATGCAGCCGCAGGCGCAGCCCACCCAAGGGGCCGCCTATCCGCAGCAACAGGCCGGTGGCCTGCCTCAGCAGCTGCCTCAGCAGGGTCCGGCGCAGACAATGGCCATGCCGCAGCAGTTGCCGGGCGCTGCCAGCGCCGGCAGCGAGGGGCCCGTGATGCTGCGGCCCTGGAGCGAGCGCAACCAGCCTGTGGCCGGTGGCGAAAATTCATTCAATGCACCGGTGCAGGCTGCGCCGTTGCAGCAGATTCCCGCAGGGGATGCGGCCTTCGTGTTCTGACGAAGTCGTGGTGCGGCCAGTCCCCCGGCTGGTCGATTCAGTTGTGTTAGTCCATCAACAAGGAAATCAATCCATGAAGCGATCCAATCTCGACCTCGTCCAGGCCCAGCGCACGCTGAAGACCCTGCTGATGGCCACGATCTTCGTTGGCGCACTGTTCGCCCCGCAGGTGTTCGCCACCAACACCGACTTCGGCGGCACCGACAAGAAGGTCTGCGGTTTCTTCTCCAACATCAACGGCCTGCTGAACATGGCCTCGATCGCCGTGGTGACCATTGCGGTGATCTTCGCGGGCTACCAGATCGCTTTTGCTCACAAGCGCATCAGCGACGTCGCGCCGATCCTGATCGGTGGCGTGCTGATCGGTGCCGCCGGCCAGATCGCGCGCATGCTGCTGGGTGAAGGCAGCGACGGCAAGTGCGGTGCTGGCACCAGCACGACCTACTACCTGATCAACAACGCGATCCAGTACTACAGTGCATAAGAACGTCGTGTTCCGCGGTTGCACGCGCCCAGCGATGTTCCTGGGCGTGCCTTATCTGCCATTTTTCATGGTGGCAGGCGGGCTGTTGCTGCTCAGTGTGTACACGAACTTCTGGTTCCTGCTCACCATTCCGGTGGCGATCTTCATCATGCGGCACATGGCCAAGCGTGACGAAATGATCTTCCGCCTGCTGGGCCTGCGACTGATGTTCAAGCTGAAGGTGCGCAACGTGCCGGAACACGATGGCATGTGGGTGTTCAACCCCAATCACTACCGCAACAAGCCGGCCCGAATGGATTGAGGTCCGGATCCGGCCTGGCGGGCGTCCGCGCTCGCCAGGTCTCTTGAAACTCCTTGGCAGTACCTCTTTGGAAGCAGTCGTATGTTCAGTCCTGACACCTCCATCAGTGAGTTCATCCCGTTGTCGTCGCATGTCGCCCCGAACGTGGTCAAGACCACGGGCGGCGACTACCTGCTGACCTGGCATCTGGAAGGGCTGCCGTTCGTCGGCCGAGAGGAGTGGGAGCTCGAGCATCGCCACAACACGTTCAACCGCCTGCTGCAGACCCTGCGCGCACCGGACTTCGTCAACGTCGCTTTCTGGGTGCACGACATCCGTCGCCGCCGCACGCTGAAGGGCAAGAGCAGCTACAAGCAGCGCTTCAACCAGGACGTGTCCGACCAGTACATGGGCATGCTGTCCTCGCAGCGCATCATGCAGAACGAGCTGTACCTGACCATGATCTACCGCCCGGTGGTGGCGGGTAAACGCTTCGTCGAAAAGTCGGCGAACGTGGACAAGCTGCGCGCCGAGCAGGAGCAGGCGGTAGAGAAGTTGATGGAACTGGCCGGCAACGTCGAGGCCGTGATCCGCGACTACGCGCCGTATCGACTGGGTATGTACGAAGCCAAGAATGGCGTTGTGTTTTCGGAAACGCTGGAGCTGTTCGGCTACCTGATCAATCGCATCGACGAGCCGGTGCCGGTGCTTTCGGCACCGATCAAGGATTACCTGCCGGTCAGCCGCCATATGTTCTCGGCTAAGACGGGCGATTTCGCGATCAATACCCCGAATGGTGCCAATCACTACGGCGCCATTCTGAACATCAAGGAGTATGCCGAGGGGACCTATCCGGGCATCCTCAACGGTCTGAAATATCTGGACTACGAGTACGTCATCACCCATTCGTTCAGCCCGATGGGGCGTCAGGATGCGCTGAAGGTGCTCGACCGCACCAAGGGCATGATGATCTCCTCCGGCGACAAGGCGGTCAGCCAGATCGTCGAGCTCGACCAGGCCATGGATCAGCTGTCGTCGGGCAACTTCGTGCTGGGTGAATACCACTTCATCATGGCGGTCTACGGCGACACGCAGGCCAAGCTTTCGCAGAACGTCGCCTCGACCCGCGCCGAGCTATCCAACGCCGGTTTCGTGTCGACCAAGGAAGACCTGGCGGTCACCTCGTCCTTCTATTCGCAGCTGCCGGGCAACTGGCGCTACCGCACTCGACTGGCCAACGTCAGCTCGCTGAACTTCCTGGGCCTATCGCCGCTGCACAACTTTGCCACCGGCAAGCAGCACAACAACCCTTGGGGCGACTGCGTCACCACGCTGCAGACCACCAACGGCCAGCCGTACTACTTCAATTTCCACGCGACCCATCCGTCGGAAAACTCGCTGGGTGAGAAGGCGATCGCCAACACCATGGTGATCGGCAAGTCCGGTACCGGTAAGACCGCGCTGATCAACTTCCTGCTCAGCCAGGTGCAGAAGTACGAGCCGTCGCCGACCATCTTCTTCTTCGACAAGGACCGCGGTGCTGAGATCTTCGTGCGTGCCTGCGGAGGAAACTATCTGGCCCTGGAGAACGGCGCCCCGACCGGCTTCAACCCGTTCCAGTGCGAGAACAACGAAGCCAACGTGCAGTTCCTGGCCGACCTGATCAAGGTGCTGGCCGGCAAGCGCGAATACAGCGCCCGCGAAGAAGAGGACATCTACCGCGCGGTGGAAAGCATGCTCGATACGCCGATGCACCTGCGCAGCATGACCAACTTCCAGAAGAGTCTGCCCAATATGGGCGACGATGGCCTCTACGCGCGCATGCGGCGCTGGACCTCGGGCAATTCGCTGGGCTGGGTATTCGATAATCCGATCGATACCGTTGACCTGAGCAAGGCCAACATCATCGGTTTCGATTACACCGACATCATCGACAACCCAGAAGTGCGCGTGCCGGTCATCAATTACCTGCTGCACCGCCTGGAGTCGTTGATCGACGGTCGTCCGCTGATCTATGTGATGGACGAGTTCTGGAAGATCCTGGATGGCGAGGGTGGCCTGAAGGAGTTCGCAAAGAACAAGCAGAAGACCATCCGTAAGCAGAACGGTCTCGGCATCTTTGCCACGCAGAGCCCGGAGGACGCGCTGAAGAGTGATATCTCCGCCGCCCTGATCGAGCAGACCGCTACCCTGATCCTGCTGCCGAACCCGAATGCCAGCAAGAGCGACTACATGGATGGCCTGAAGTTGACCGAGGCCGAGTTCAATGTGGTTACCGCCTTGGACGAGCGCTCGCGTTGCTTCCTGGTCAAGCAGGGTCATGCGTCCAGTGTCTGCCAGCTCAACCTGCGCGGCATGGACGACATCCTGTCGGTGATCTCGGCGTCGACCGATAACATCGACATCATGCATCGCGTCCTGCAGACCGCCGCCGTGCGTGCACGCGTGACGGTGGATGAGCTGACGCCGGAACAGTGGCTGGAAGATTTCTACAAGAACCGCAAGGGCTCCGGAAAGCCCGCATCCAACAGTAAGGAGGTTGCAGCATGACTGTCGCAATGGACGTGAACGCAGCAAGCCCCTTGAATTCGATGGAGAAGAACATGGAAACCACTGCCCGTACTGCTAGAACGCCGAGCGCAGTCTCCCGGCTCCGTTCCACCGCCATGGCGATTTCCGTCGCCGCATTGCTCAGCTTGCCTGTGAAGGGATACCCCATCCCGGTGGTTGAGGTTGGCTTGAATACCGTCAACAGCACGCTGACTGAGATCCATACGTTTACCGCTCAGGGGGAAGCCCTGCTCGAGTACGGTACCCAGGCGCAACGGTTTCTGGAAACAACTCAGAACTGGGCGCAGAAGCTGGCGAAGTTCAATCAGATCATCGCCTCGCCATTGATGCCTCAAGGCGTGAAGCTGGAGCCGGTTCCGCTTGAGTGGAATGTCGCCGAGCGCTGCGGTGCCGGCAATATCATGAGCCTGAGCGGTATCCTCACTGCGTTGGACTTGAGCCCGGGTGGGGACATCATAGCCCAGCAGCGCAACATCTGCGCTGCAATCCAGGTCATGGAGAATCAGAAGTACAACGAGACCGTGGAAGTTGTGCAGAAGACGATGCCCGACATGCGCAAGGTGCTGGACAGGATCAAGGATATCCGCGATCTGTGGAGCGGCGAGGGTGCGATGGCGGAGGCCTCCGCGAACGCAGTCGTTTCTGACGCCTATATGCAGGCGGATTTTGCGACCTGGGAAAAGAAGACTGAAGGGTATGACAAGCAGATTCAGGCGCTGACCAAGATGCAGCAGATTCTTGCGCAGCGCGCATTGAAGGGTACCGGTCAGTCACCTCTCGGTACCGTAGTGAAGGCCGCGGCACTGAAGGCAGCGCTCTCCAACTGATTAGACGCTGCTCCGGTCGAGCTGCAATCACATTCTAGGTGAAGTTATGGATCTTGGGCTGATGGATGCCATGTTGGGGCAAGGCCCCCTGCACATGCTGCAGAATCTGCACGCGTCATCCTCAATTGGTGACTTTGTGTTCTTCCGGCTGATCCTCGATTACCTGCATAAGGAAATCGCGGAGTACGGCGTCAAGCTGCTTGGACGCATGATGGCGTGGGTCGGTGGCATTGCACTGACTCTCATGACGCTCTGGGTGCTGATTCAGGGTTTCCGGATCGCCACCGGTCGCAGCCGCGATTCGATGATGGTGCTCGTGACCAACATGGCCAAGGCCGCGCTGATCGTGTCGGTTGCCACGACCATGGGTATGTTCGGTCGCGAGATGCATGGCTTTCTCATCAATGACGTGAAGAACGAGATCACTTACGTCGTGACCGGGAAGAAGGACTCACCGGAGGATCTGATCGATGAGAACCTGGGCTACATGCAGCTGGCGCTATCCAGCGTTGACGCGCTGGACGTGATGAGCGACGTGACGCTGGACAACGCGAAGACCCGTGCCATGTGGTTCATTGGTATGGGCACGGGTGGTCCGGCAGTCACAGCTGGCTCAATGCTTTTGCTGTATGAGGTCGCGCTGGCGTTGTTCATCGGCCTGGGGCCATTGTTCATCCTGTGCTTGCTGTTTGACCAGACCAAGCAGCTGTTCCAGAAGTGGCTGCTCTACGGCATAGGCACGATGTTCTCCATGGCGGTTCTGGCAGCGATGACCGGCATCGCGATGAAGATGGTGTCCAAGGTTGCGTTCGCCTTCTGGGGAAGCACGTTGACGGGCACGCTGATGGGTCAGAATTTCAGTGAAGGTATGTCGAGCATGGCGCTACAGCAAGGCGGCATGGGCCTGATCCTGACCACGCTGATTCTGACTGCGCCCCCAATGGCGGCGATGTTCTTCCAGGGAACATTGGGCAGCTTCATGGCATATTCGCAGATAGGCGGTAGTGCAGTACCTGCATCGCCGGGCCCGAATGGTCAGCCGCCGGGTTCGACGGGCGGTGGTCAGAGTTACAAGCCAGAGGCACCGTCCTCAGCTGCGGGATCTCAGTTGGGTGGAGGACAAGCGGTAATGCCAAGATTGCAAGGTGGACATGAGCCTCAGCATCCGTCTTCTGGCCTCAGAGGGAACGCCAATTCAGGAATTGCCTAGTTTGATCGCTTGGCTGGAGACGGTGGAGGTACGTTCGCTATGAAGTTGATTGCACATTGGGTATTGCTCGCCTCGTGCCTGCTGCTATTGGGTGGTGTTGATCGTGCGTGGGCAGAAGGAAACTGCCCGCCCGGGTATTACCCTATTGGCGGGCAGGGGGCGCGCGGATGTGCGCCGATTCCGGGAGGTGCCACTGGAAGCACTGGCTCCTCTGAGATCCGTCTCGCAACTCCGACTGGCAAATGGACCAAGACCTGGGGGGCAATTGCGGAGTCGAAAAGTACTCAGGATGCAGGGGTTTCAACGGGGTTGCGATCCAAGAATGAGGCCGAGCGCGAAGCAGTTTCAAAGTGTGGAGCGTCAGGTGCCCGGGACTGCACGGTCAGCATGAGCTATTTCAACCAGTGTATTTCCTGGGTCATTCCAAGCGGACGATCCGGTACTGGACGTGCGGGACTTGGGACAGGGGCTACCCCCGAGTTGGCGCTTGTCGCTTCGGAAGCAATGTGCCGCAATGATCGCGCAGGACGGTGTGAAGTGTTCTATTCGAACTGTACCAAGCCTTTGTTTGATGAATTCTGATCAAGGGCATGCGGCAAGGAATATCAGAGCAATGGCACACCAGGAGGTACACGCGCCGGTCGAGTCAATGCGTTGTCTGAGTACCCCAAACGGTCAGCCAAGCGCGCACCTCCCGAGCATCGCCGGGCCCGAATGGTCAGCCGCCGGGTTCGACGGGCGGGCAGAGCTATAAACCGAGTTCGCCTTCTGTGACGCAAGCTGATACTGATGGTGCTGGGCAGGTGGTCAGTCCACGATTGCATGGCGGAGGCGATTCGGTGCCGTCAGCCTCTGGTCTTAGGGGGAATGCCAGTTCCGGTGCCGTCTAGCTGGTCCAATGAGAAGGGAGTGAGGACAGTTTTATGAATGGAGCAAAGCAATGGGTGATTCTTTTCTTCTTTCTTCTCGTCTCATTGACCGAAGTTGCGTTCGCTGAAGGCAATTGTCCGCCAGGGTACTATCCGATTGGAGGTCAGGGCGCCCGAGGTTGTGCCCCCATTCCAAGTGGCGCACCGAGTAGCACATCGAGTGGCGGGATTTCCGAATTGCCCGCAAACTCTCCTACTGGGCGATGGGCCAAGACATGGGGGGCGATTGCTGAATCGAAAACAACTCAGGACGCGGGCACCTCTGTCGGTAAGCGATCCAAGGAGGAGGCTTCTCGTGAGGCAATTTCAAAATGCGGATCAGCTGGTGCTGCTGATTGTTCGGTTAGCTTCACGTATCAAAATCAGTGTGTCTCGTGGGTCATTCCAAGGGGGCGTTCTGGCGCAGGCCGTGCTGGGATTGGATCTGGTCCCACGCCTGAAAGGGCAAAATTCAACGCGCAAGCCATGTGCAAAAATGACCAGCCGGGATATTGCGAAGAGATCTATTCGGACTGCAGTAAACCGATATTTGATGAGTTCTAAGTTGCAGGCTTATGTCGTGCCCTGATATTCCGGTCCATTGATGTGACCGGCATCGCAATGAAGATGGTGTCCAAGGTTGCGTTCGCCTTTTGGTGAAGCACGTCGACGGGTACGCTGATGGGTGAGAATTTCAGCGAAGGTATGTCGAGCATGGCGCTGCAGCAAAGGCGGCATGGGCCTGATCCTGACCACGCTGATTCCCTGACTGCGCCGCCCAATGGCGGCGATGTTCTTCCAGGGAACATTGGGCAGCTTCATGGCATATTCGCAGATAGGCGGCAGCGCAGTACCGGCATCGCCGGGCCCGAATGGTCAGCCGCCGGGTTCGACGGGAGGTAGTCAGAGTTACGCCATGACGTTGAGCAGACCTATTCTGCAGCGGCCGGGACACTGCCCGAGGCGGAGGAAAACGCAGGGAGAATGTATCGATGCCGATGCGAAAGCCTGTCCTCTGGTACTCAACAACTGCACGTGAGGCTACAGGCGATTTGGGGGCGTTGCGCCGCCTTCGACCGTCTTGCTTCGTGGATGCAGCCCCGAATTTTGTGACTGGTAGCGCCATTTCAAGCTTTCGATCTTCGACGCAAGCGACCTCCTCGCGCTAAGCTCTCTTGGCGTCAGAAAAATGACGCTTCGGCGCTACCGATTGCAGGAGCTTTCCCGTCCATGAGGACCCTGTCCCCCCGCTCAATGGGTGACGCTTGCCACCGTCGCTGCCACGGTGCTCCCGGAGCTATCATCCGCATCTGCAGGGTGACTGGCGCGACTGGGCAACGCCACTATGCCTGCCTACGACGCGAGCATCGGCGAGACGATATTGAAGGAGTGGGAGGGGATGGAAGACAGGGCTGGCGCACACATGGACGATGCCCTGGCATTTGTTCCGTCCGGTGCGAACCTGCTGGAAGCGGTCAGGGGCGAGCTCAACGGCGATGGCATCGAGTATCAGCTGCTGGTCATCGATCAGCCGACACCGGAAGGGCTGGTGCCCGGCCAGCACGGACCCAACCGGGTGCTGCTGTTGCTGCGCGGTGACGGACGCGGGCGCTGGCAGCTGGCCGCGCGCAACGACAAGCTGGTGCCGTGTTCTACCCGAGGTGGCCTGGCCGGCGACCCTTTTGCGTATGCAATGGTCGAGGAAGGCACCTTCAGCGTGATCACCAACGGGGGTAGCCGCGAGCGCTGGAGCAGCACCTACCGGTTCCGCTATGCGCCTGCGGACAAGGCCTGCTGGGTGGATGGGGTGAGACGCAAGGTCGTGGATATCGAGACTGAAGCGACCAACATCCGGGATTACTCGGTGGCGGAGCTGGGCAGGGTGCGGTTCGAGGACTTCGACCCGTCCAGTGTCGCCGAGGTGTCGCTTCCATGAGCCAAGCTCCAACCGGCGGAAGGGAATCCGCGCTGATGAAGATTCAGGAGTTGCACTGTGTCGACCGATAGAGAGTCGCAGCTGTTGCGGCAGGCGACCAAAGCCGGCATCGACTCCCCGCTTGAACTGGCCAATTTCATGGCCCAGGCAGGGCACGAGTCGCGCGGCTTGAGCCGGCTCAATGAAAGTTTCAACTTCACCCGGGGAATCTCGCAGATCCCGGTGGAAGCTGCGTGGCGCAATGGCAACGCCGCGCTGGAGAGCGCCCGCCAGGAGGCGCTGCGTGGGCGGCCGGAGAGCCTGGCCGAACTGATGTATGGCGGGCGCATGGGCAATGATGCGCCCGGCGACGCATTGAAGTATCACGGCCGCGGCTATCTGCCGCTGGTCGGCAAGGAAAACTATGAGCGTGCCGGCAAGGCGCTGGATCTGGATCTGGTGAATCAACCGGAGCTGGCCGCGCAGCCTGAGCATGCGGGCCGTATTGCGGTGTGGCAGTGGCAGACGCGCGTGCCGGAGGCGGCGCGCGAGGATGTGCGCGAAGCGACACGCGCGATCAATGGTGGCCTGAACGGCATCGAGGCCCGCCAGCAGCGGTTCGATGTGTGGCAGCAGAAGCTGACACCTGATGTGATGGCGCGGCTGGAGCGGGGCGAAGTGGGGGCGCCGGCGCAGCAGGCCACCCTGCGCGACATGTCGCAGCCGGGCGAGCCGGGACACGCCCTGTTCCAGGGGGCACGCCAGCACCTGCAGCAGATGGGGGCGCAGAGCGGACTGCGCAGTGAGCAGGAACTGGACAACGCCGCCGGCGCGCTGGCGTTGAGCGCGCAGAAGGCCGGCCTGTCGCGTATCGATCATCTGCTGGCGGGCAACGACGGGCGCACGCTGTTTGCGGTGCAGGGCGCGCTGGGAGATCCGGCGATGCTGCGTGCGTCCGTTGACCGGGAGCAGGCCGCCCAGCAGCCGCTGGCGCAGAGCAGCCAGCAGTTGGCTGCCAGTGTCGCCCAGCAGGACCCGGCGGCCGCGCTCGCCCGCGAGCAGGAGCAGCGTTCTCGATCCCTGTAACACCTGATGCCGGCGGGCAGGGGACCCGCCGGCGCTTTACGTACGACGCGTGGCGCCCTGTGGCGCCGACATGGAAACCCACTCGGAAGGACACCACATGCGAATCGTTCCCTCGAATGCCCGGCACGTCGCTGCCCGCTGCGATGCATTCGCGCGCCGCCTGCCGCCGCTCTGGCTGCTGTCACTTGGACTTGCCGCAGCGTCGGCACAGGCTCAGGCTCAGGAGACAGCGGCGCCCGTCGTGGAGGCGCCCATCGCCGCCGAGGCGATCGTTGACGCGCCTGCAGGGATGGCACCTGTTGCAGCGCCCATGGCCACCGAAGCCGTTGTCGCGGCGCCGGCTCCCGATGTACCGGCTGCCGTGACACCTCCTGCGACACCAGTGGTGGACGCGCAGCCGGCGCCGGTTGCAGACCCGACGCCTGTGCCCGTTGCACCCGCAGCGGCGGCGCCTGTCGCTGCACCGCCTGCTGTCGTCGAGCCAGCCGTCCCGGCGGTAGCTCCCGCGCCGCCCGCCTTGGTCATCGCGCCGTTGCCGCCCGAGCAGGCGACCGAGCGTGCGCTTGGTGCCCGCTGCCCGGTGGATCTGGCTGGGCGGCTGGCGGCCCAGGGCGAGCTGCTGATCGGCGCCTGCCAGGGCACGATGCCGGCGCATCTGGCCGCGCTGCTGGTCGCGCTGCCCCAGCAGGACGTCCACCTGCCGCGCAGCTGGCGCGAGCGTGAGGTGCAACAGAAGGTTTGGTTCAAGGCGGTGCCGGGCTACGGCCAGCGCCCGGACTTCATCGCGCGGATGGGCGACATCTGGGTGCGTTCGCTGGAAGGACGCGACGCCGACAGCACGTTCTACCTGGTGTCGGCACCGTTCACCTGCAGCGACAGGGTCGCCAACCGCGATGAGTACGGCGCGGAGCCGGTACGTGTGCCAGCGGGTGACTGCCGCGAGGCCTATGTGGCCCAGCGTGTGTACCAGGTTCGCGGGGACGCCGCGCCGAGGGATGTGACCGCCGATGCCATGCCGGCCATGCCCCAACTGACGGAGGCCGATCGTGCGCGGCAGCTGTCGCGCGACGGCCGGATCAGCCTGGACCACAGCAAGTTGCAGTACGGCCCGGCCATGCGCTGGTTCGTGCAGTACCCGGAGACGGCGCAGAAGGTCGGTCCGCGTGCCTACAGTGACTGGAACCGCGAGCACCTGGCCTTCGTGGTCTGGACTGGGGATCGCTTCGAGCTGCGTGAGAAGGTCGCGCGGGCGCAGTGGCCCTGTGATCCGGTAGCACCGGGCGATCGCGCCTGTGGTGGCTTCCCGGATTCCGGGCCGGATCTGTTCGTGACCGCCGGTGCGTCCGCGCCGGTCGCGGCCTCCAGCCCCTGAGGCAGAGGGCCGAAGTGACGCGGGAGCCGGAATGACCGGCTCCCGCGCTGTTCATCAGGCCTGCATGCTGCGGGTCTGGTTCTGCTGTTGTTCCAGTTGCTGATCGCGGTCCTGTGCCAGACGCTGTCCCGCGGCTTGCTGATCAATGCGCTGGCTGCTCTGCTCCAGCGGGGTGTTCATTGCCACGGCGGTGTCCACCGATACGCGCAGATGCGCCGGGTCGCCGCCCTGGCCCTGCACCGCGAAGCTGCGCGAGGCGTCGGCATTCATCACCACCTCGTCGATGCGCTTGCCGCCTGCAGCGTGCATCTCCGCCGCCAGGCTACCGGCCAACTGCGTACTCATCACATCCGGCACGCGGCCGACGCGAACGTCCTGCGCATGCACGCCACGGATCGCGTCGTTGAACAGCGGGTTGCCAAGATGAGTGGCATCGTCCATGCGCAGCATGCTGGTGTGATGGCCGTTCTTCTCCGCCTCGCGACGCGCCGGCTCACCGGGTTGCAGCGGGCCACGGATGTGGTCGTACAGATCGACGGCACCGCCCGGAATGCCACGTGCCGCACGGGTAACGCCGCGGCGCAGCGATTCGACGTCGTCGCGGTACTCCTCGATCATCTTGGCGTTGTCTTTCGCCAGCTTCTGCGTTTCCGGGTGCTTCAGCACCGAGCCTTCGTTGAGGAAGTTGCCCAGTTTGTGCGCGCCGAATGAGCTGGTGGCCGCGATGATCGGACGGTCTGGAATCAGATCACGCAGGGCGTGATTGCTGAAGCCATTTGCCGCGAGCGTCTTGATCTCATCGGGCTTGGCGTAGATGCGGACCTGGCCGAAGTGCGGCGAGGCGGCGCTGACCGGATCGGAAGCCATGACGTGGTTGATCATGGTGTTGCCGCCTTCCGGAATGCGGTAGCTGAGGCTGACCGCGCCGTAGGCGTTGAAGGTCTCGCCCTTGACGTTGAAGTGGTGCGAGGTGATCTGGGCCAGGGCGCCGCCGAGGGAGTGGCCGGTGACGGTAACTTCAGGTGCGCGGCCTCCGAATGCAGCTTCCTGCTTCGCGTAGTCCAGCGCGCTTTTGGTCAATGCGATGGCATCGGGGGCCTGCACGTTGGTGCGGGCGACGACCATGCCGCCGTCGGTCAGGATGGCATCACGAGCTATCTGCTCGGTGCCGCGATGAGCGACCACGATCTCGTTGGTGTCGGCTCGCTGATAAACAGTGCCTTGGTAACCATTGAGCCGGTTATTGACGTGATCGAGAATCTTGTAGTCATGCCCATTGATCGTGACGAGCTCTTCTTCCCCCGGACGCCTCCGGCCGACAGCGCGGTCCTTGTAGGCATCGTCGGAAAGCGCGGCATAATCCTGCGTGCTGATGGTCATTGGGTGACCTCGCTGGCGCTGAGACTCATCGTGAACAACTTGCCCTGCAGTTCAGCAACGTAGTCAGCCGGATCTGCCTTGCCGGTGGCTGGGTAGTTGGCAGCAAGCGGTGCCCGCGGATAGGCCGCGTCTGGATAGTAAAGCGTGTGGGTCTTGCCTTCGGTCAGCGGATCGGCTTTGACGAAGGTCAGGAAGCGGGTCTCTTCTTCTGCTCCCGTCGCTTTCAGCATCGCGCCGGCACCGGTGAACTCCCACTTGCAGACACCGCGACCGTAGTAGTCCTCGTCCAGCATGCGGTCGATGTATACAGTGCCGCGGTATTCGCCATCAGCGACCTTGCGCAGCTCCACTGGTTCCTGGCTGGTGATGCGTGCAGCCGTGCCTGTGGCCGGCTCGATGTGGCCGCACTGGTCTTCGTTGGTGACGTCGTACTGCGCGACACCTTCGACCACCGCGAAGTCGCCCGGGGCATCCTTCAGGCGCAGCACCAGTTCATAGGCCTTGCGCGGGCTGGGGTTGAGCTTGGCGAGGCCGCGCCCACCCTGGGCGACATCGGCTTCAGCAGCGGCACGTTCCTGGTTCATGGCGGTCTCCGGGTTGCAGGCGGTCAACAGAAGCAGAGCAAGGCACGGAATCATCTTGTGGCGCAATGTCGGCCTCCTTGGGGGTAGGGGTTGTGGAACTGGCGGCTCATGGCATGAGCTTCTGCACAGTGGTGGTGGTTGAGAACAACGCATTGCGCAGATCGGCGCGATAGCTGGAAGGATCTTCCTCGCCGCTCGCTCCGTATCCGGTGATCTCTTCGATTCGGGGGTAGTCGGCGCGTGGGTAGTGCCGCGTCACCCGGCTCCCCGCGTCCATGCGCTCCTTGTCGATGAACGTCAGGAATCGCGTATCCGCCTCGCCGGTCGTAGCGCGCAACATCGCACCGACTCCCGTCAGCGCCCAATGGCAGACACCACGCCCGTAGTAATCCTCGTCCTGCATGCGGTCGAGGTAGAACGTACCGCGGTACTCGTTCTCACCGACCTTGCGCAGCGTGACGAGCTCCTGGCTGGTAATACGGCTGGCGGTACCGGTCGCCCTCAGGACCCGGCCGCAGTCCTTGTGGTTGCTGACGTCGTACTGGGCAACGCCCTCGACCACCGCGAAGGGACCGGGGGCATCCTTCAGTGTCAGCACCAGCTCGTAGCCTTGCTGCGGTGATGGGTTGAGTTTGGCCAGGCCGCGCCCACCAGCGGCGACGTCGCGCTCGGCATCAGCATAGGGCGAGCATGCGGCCAGTGGGATAAGGGCGAGCAACGCCAGCAGCGGCTGCCTTTTCCTTTCAGGGAGCGCTACTCCCATGGCCTGATCCTGCATCGTGCGTCCATGTCCATATATCCTTCCTGGGTGACAGGTTTCTCGATTATGGAGCGTGTCAGGAACGCTGCGCCACCGCCGCGACGGCTTTTTGACGCGCCCGATGCGGTGTATTCCGGCGAATCGATTGCAGCACAGGGGATTCGGGCGTCGCGTTGGCCTTGCTGGCAGGGGCTGCTCGCGGTTGAATCTGCGACCTAAATCAATAATTCACGCATTCATCACATTATCAAAGGCGTTCTCTTGAACTGCATGATCCGCACCGAAACCACGGCCGACCACGCCGCCATCCATGCACTCACCGAGGCCGCCTTCCGCGAAGCCCTGCACAGCAGCCACACCGAGCAGTTCATCGTCGACGCCCTGCGCACCCGCGGGGAGTTGAGCATTTCGCTGGTCGCCGAAACTCAGGGCCAGGTGGTCGGTCACATTGCCCTGTCGCCGGTGACGGTCAGCGATGGCAGCACGGGCTGGTTTGGTCTGGGCCCGATCTCGGTAGTGCCCGCGTGGCAGGGGCAGGGCATCGGTGCGGCCCTGATGCGCGCCGCACTTGAAGCACTGCGTCAGCAGGGTGCGCATGGCTGTGTATTGCTGGGCGAGCCGGCCTATTACGGGCGCTTCGGCTTCCGTGCCGAGCCGGGCCTGGTGTTGCCGGGCGTGCCGGCGGAGTACTTCCAGGCGCTTTGCCTGCAGCCTCCGCTGGCTCAGGGCGAGGTGCAGTACTCACCGGCCTTCGAGGCGACAGCCTGAGCCACGGCGGGCGTGCGCCCGCTCAGGGCGCGCGCCAGACGGTCGGTTCGGGTTGCGGTTTCGGAATGCGGTAGCCGCCGATATGCTCGAGAATTTCATTGGTACGACGCTGCTCGACCAGTACCTCACGCAGCAGGTTGCGCACGGCGAAGATGGCGAACGGCACCAGGATCCAGACCAGGCTGATGCCCAGCGCAAACAGGGTCAACAGGGCTTTTGCACCATCCATGTACGGCATTCCTTGATCGAAAGCAGCCACGCTAGCACGCAGCTGCTGCCAACGGATGTCAGGCCTTATGCCGAAGGTGGATCAGCGGATACGGGCGGCCCTGCGAATCCAGCGGCGAACGACCGGTTTCGACAAAGCCCATGCGCAGGTAGAAACCTACGGCCTGCGCGTTCTGTGCGTTGACGTCGGTGCTCAGCTGCGGATGCTGGGCCAGTGCGTGCTGCAGCAGTTGACGGCCGATACCGGTCCCGCGCACGTCCGGATCGATGAACAGCGCTTCCATGTGGGTGCCATCGATCAGCATGAATCCCTGCGGCTGGTCCTGTGCATTGACGGCGACGGTCATCGGCGCCTGCGGCAGGAAAGCGGCCACTTCGGCATCGATGGCCTGGCGGTCTTCGGTACTGAGGAAGTCGTGGGTGGCGTCGACGGCGCGGCGCCAGAGATCGACAAGGGCGGCGCCGTCGTCGGCGCGAGAGGGACGGAGGGTGGTCATGTGTTCACCAAGGTGCTTGACAGGAATACTCATTGTGAAGCTTTCCGGCCGTGCCTGCAGGTGCGGGTTCATCCGGCGTTGCGATGGCGGATGAAGGGACTGTAGGCAGTCGCTTCCGCGCGCAGCAACACGCCATCCTCGAAGTCCTCACTGTTGTTGAAGGGCACGGTCGGCCACTGCCGCCATCGCGACAGTCGCTCGCGGTAGGAAAGGGTGGCTGCAACCAATGCTTCGTCGTGGGCCTGAATGCGTTCCGCTGCAAGCCCTGAACGCACGCCGTGCACCATATACGGCTCCATCACCTCGAAGCCGACGTAGCGCAGGCTGTACATCAATGGCCAGAGCAACAGCCGGGTATCGCCTTCGCGGCCGTCAACCGCGCATGCCCGCGCCGAAGAGCCGGTGGTGACGCTCAGCAGCGCACGCTTGCCCTGCATCACGCCGCGCTCGTGGCGTTGCCGGCTGTTGTACATCGGCCCGTAGACCAGCACGCGGTCCAGCCAGCCCTTGAGGATGGCCGGCGCCGCGAACCACCACAGTGGGAACTGCAGGATCACCAGGTCCGCGGCCCGCAGCAGTTGCAGGTGATGCTGCACATCGGTGGGCAACTGGTCGTGTTCGGCGCTGTAGCGTTGTTCGCGCTGGGGATCGAAGCGCTCGGGCTGCAGGCGCCGTGGATGGTGCCAGGAGGCTTCCAGCGGATCGAAGCTTTCTGCATACAGGTCGACCATGTCCACCTGCAGATGGTTGTGCCGCAGCTGCTCGGCCGCCTGCGTGGCCAGGTGGGCATTGAAGGAGCGGGGTTCGGGGTGGGCCAGCAGGATCAGGGCGCGCATGGGGCGAGGTGTTCGTGGAGTGTGCGACCATCCTCGCGATGCCGGCATGCCCCGGCAATTACGCACTTTGAGGTAACCATGGCCTTTCCCGGTGATGTCTATGCCGCCGACTGCTCGGCGCGCGATGCGCTGGCACTGATCTCCGGCAAGTGGGTGATGCTGCTGCTGCCGGCATTGGCCGAGGGCCCGCAACGCAATGGTGCGCTGCTGCGGAAGATCGAAGGCATCTCGCAGAAGGTGCTGACCCAGACCCTGCGGCAGCTGGAGCGCAACGGCCTGATCGAGCGCTGCGATCTGGGCGGCAAGCCACTGCACGTGGAGTACCGGTTGACCGAGGTTGCGCGCAGTCTGGTAGACACCCTGACCGCGTTGGACCGTTGGGCCGAGCACAATTTCCCGGCGCTGGACGCTGCCCGCGAGCGCTTCGACGCGCGTTAGCGGCGCCTGCACGGCTGCGGGCGTACAATGCGGCCCCGGCGGCCATCTTGGCCCTGCAGAAACGCGAGAACCGCCATGACCGACGCCCTGGGTGTGCCGGTGCACGACACCGACGAACACTGGATGCGCCACGCGCTGGCGCTGGCCGAGCGCGCACAACGCGAGTTCGACGAGATCCCGGTGGGTGCGGTGCTGGTCAGTGCCGACGGCCAGCTGCTGGGTGAGGGCTGGAACCTCAACATTGCTTCGCACGACCCCAGTGCGCATGCCGAAATCGTGGCCATGCGTTCAGGTGGAAAACTGCTCGCCAACCATCGCCTGCTCGGCAGCACCCTGTATGTGACCCTGGAGCCGTGCGCAATGTGCGCGATGGCGATCGTGCACGCGCGCGTTGCACGACTGGTCTACGGGGCCAGCGATCCCAAGACCGGGGCCTGCGGCAGTGTGTTCGACCTGCTCGGCGATGGTCGCCACAACCACCGGGTGGAGATCCACGGTGGGGTGCTGGCCAAGGAAGCCAGCATGCGCCTGACCAACTATTTCCGCGCCAAGCGCGGCAAGCCGCCGCTGTTGCTGGAAGACCACGCCAGCGAGGGCTGAGGGGCGAACGGGTATGATGGGCGCCTCTTTCCATCACCGGTAGGCCGCGCGCCTGCCCAGCAACGAGGCGACACATGGCGGACAACGGCGCGGCCAACGAACGACTGATCTGGATCGACCTGGAAATGACCGGGTTGGATACCGACAACGATTCGATCATCGAGATCGCCACCGTAGTCACTGACGCCCAGCTCAACGTGCTGGCCGAAGGTCCGGAATTCGCCATCCACCATCCGCTGGAAACGCTGGAAGCGATGGACGAGTGGAACCGCAACCAGCACCGCCGTTCGGGCCTGTGGCAGCGTGTGGTGGACAGCACGGTGACCCTTGCCCAAGCTGAAGCGCAGACGGTGAATTTCCTGGCGCAGTGGATCCCGGCCGGCCTCTCGCCGATGTGCGGCAACTCCATCTGCCAGGACCGCCGCTTCCTGCACCGCCAGATGCCGCGCCTGGAGAAGTACTTCCACTACCGCAACCTGGACGTGTCCACGGTGAAGGAGCTGGCCAAGCGCTGGGCGCCGACCGTGGCCGCTGGCGTTGGCAAGAACAGCAACCACACCGCGCTGAGCGATGTGCATGACTCCATCGCCGAGCTGCGTCACTACCGCCAGTTCATGGGCGCGCTGTCGGGGCTGCCGGTTGCCTGAACGACGACGCCGGGCATGGCCCGCCGCTACCGGATGACACGCGAACTGGTAGTGCCGGCCGCTGGCCGGCAATTCAGCGGCCTTCGTGACGTGTATCAGGTTGCCGGCCAGCGGCCGGCACTACCCTCCGTTCAACTCCCTGGCGCTAAGATCGGCGCCATGAACGAGCCCATCCTGCTCCCCCGCGACATTGCTCACGACGCCCGCGACTGGTCTGACCTGCAGCGGGCGGTGACCCTGCTGGAAGCGCCGACCCTGACCGCGCGCATGGCCAATCTGGTCGGCACGCCGCTGGAGTTCGCGGTGAAGGCGCTGCCCAACTCGGTCTCCAACCGCATCCATGGCGCCGTGCAGGCGGCGCTGACCAAGTCGGCGCAGGCAGCGCTGTGGAGCATGGACAACACCCCCGGCAAGGGGGCGTCCACCCGCTGGCACAAGTTGGCCGCAGCGACCTCCGGTGCGGTGGGCGGCGCCTTTGGCTTTGCCGCGCTGTTCATCGAACTGCCGGTGTCGACCACCATCATGATGCGCGCCGTGGCCGACGTGGCTCGCAGCGAAGGCTTCGACCTGTCCGAGTTCAGTACCCGCCAGGCCTGCCTGGAGGTGTTCGCGCTGGGCGGCAACTCGCCGCGCGATGACGCCAGCGAGACGGGCTATTACCTGGCCCGCGGCTTCACCACCGATGTGATGCGCCATCTGTCGGCCGAGCTGGCCGGGCGCGTGGTGACCGGCCGTGACCTGACCCTGGGCGTGGCACCGAAGGAAGCCGGCAAGCTGCTGGCAAAGATGGTGGAGAAGGTAGCCGCGCGCTTCGGCGTGGTGGTCACCGAGAAATTCGCCGCACAGGCGGTGCCGATCGTGGGTGCCGCTGCCGGTGCGACGCTCAATACGATGTTCACCGATTACTACCAGGACATGGCGCGCGGCCACTTCATCGTGCGCCGGTTGGAGCGCAAGTACGGCGAAGACGTGGTGCGCACGTGCTATGACCGCGTGGCGCATGGCACGATCAGGATGGAACCCAGCCTGGAGTAGATCCACGCCATGCATGGATGAGCCTTCATGCCAGGCCATCCTTGCCTGCCGGGCATAACTGTTTTGCCACAACACGCCTGTTGCCTTTCGCAGGCGGTCCCCATTCTTGCTGGCACTCCCCCCGCAAGAGATGTCCGCCATGTTGTTTACCTCCCACCGCTTGGGCGCCTTGACCCTGCCCAACCGAATCGTCATGCCGCCGATGACCCGCTCGCGCGCTGCCGACGGCAACGTTGCCACCGCGGAAATGGCCGCCTACTACGCGCAGCGGGCCAGCGCGGGCCTGATCGTCAGCGAAGGTACCCAGATCAGCCCGCAGGGCCAGGGCTATGCCTGGACGCCGGGCATCCACAGCCCGAAACAGGTGCAGGGCTGGCGACAGGTGACAGATGCCGTGCACGCTGCAGGCGGTCGCATCTACGCCCAGTTGTGGCACGTGGGTCGGGTCTTGCACGTGGCCCTGCAGCCCGGTGGTGCCGCGCCGGTGTCGTCGTCGGCGCTGCTGGCCGAGGGCGTGAAGGTGTTTGTCGACCCCACCGGCGCCGGCCCGGAAGCGGGCGTGGGCGAGATGATCCAGCACTCGATGCCGCGCGCGCTGGCCGAGGCCGAGATTCCAGGCATCATCGCCGACTACGCGCAGGCCACCCGCAATGCGCTGGCCGCCGGCTTCGATGGTGTCGAGCTTCACGGTGCAAATGGTTATCTGATCAACCAGTTCATCGACTCGCAGGCCAACCAGCGCAGCGACGGCTATGGCGGCTCGCTGCAGAACCGGCTGCGTTTCCTGCGCGAGGTCGTGCAGGCGGTGACTGCAGTAGCCGGTGGTGACCGCGTCGGTGTTCGTCTGGCGCCGCTGACGACGCTGCAGGGCGCGGTGGACGATACGCCGCAGGCTACCTACCTGGCCGCGGCGCACCTGCTGGGTGCGCTGGGCGTGGGCTACCTGCACATCGCCGAAGCCGACTGGGACGATGCACCGCTGATGCCGGTGGCGTTCAAGCAGGCGCTGCGCTTGATCTACCCGGGCACCCTGATCTACGCCGGCAAGTACACCGCCGAGCGCGCCGAGCAGGCACTGGCGGAAGGCTGGGTCGACCTGATCGGCTTCGGTCGCCCGTTCATCGCCAACCCGGATCTGCCGGAGCGCCTGCGTCTGGGTGCGGAATTGAACCCGCCGGATCGGGCGACGTTCTTCGGCGGAGGCGCGATCGGCTTCACCGATTACCCAACGCTGGAAGAAAGCGTCGCCGCCTGATCCTGGAGGTTGCCGGCCAGCGGCCGGCACTACCGGGGCGCGCGGGGCAGGGTAGTGCCGACCGCTGGCCGGCATTTCTGTGTCGGATCAGGGCTTGTCGCGCACCAGCGCGTCGGCCTCGACCACGCCACCATCCTTGCCATGCAGGTACAGGTGCATGTCCTGCTGCGGATACGGGATGTTGATGCCGGCCTTGTCGAAGCCCAGCTTGAGCTGTTCCAGCAGCGTGACCTTGGTACCGAACCAGTCGGCCGACTTCACGTAGCAGCGGATGCCAAGATTGATCGCGTGCGCGCCCAGTTCGTACACCACTACGTCCGGTGCCGGCGTCTGCAACACGCGCGGGTCGGCCTTCATCAGCGCCAGCGCGGTGTCGCGCGCCAGCTGGATGTTGTCTTCATAGCCGATGCCCACCACCAGTTCGACGCGGCGGGTCGGCTCGGCGGTCAGGTTGATGATCGGCGCAGCGGTGATCAGCGTGTTCGGAATGGTGGTGTGCTGATTGTCGGCACCGGTGATGACGGTCTGGAAGATGCGCACTTCGCGCACCGTGCCGGTCTGTCCGGCCACCGTCACTACATCACCGACGCGGAACGGGCGCAGCGTCACCAGCATGACGCCCGAGGCGATGTTGGACAGCGAGTCCTTCAGTGCCAGGCCTACCGCCAGGCCGGCGGTGCCAAGCACGGCCAGCAGCGGGGTGATCTGCACGCCCAGCGTGCCGATTGCCAGCACCACCACGATCACCAGCGACGCGGCGTACACCACGTTGCGCAGGAAATTGCCCAGCATCGGGTCCACGCCCATGCGCGCGGTGGCGCGTGGCATCGCGTTGGACAGGCGTCGCGCCACCCACATGCCGACCAGCAGCACCACGATCGCGGCCAGCAATGGCACGCCGTAGGTCTCCAGCAGGCGTTCCCAATCGAGGGAGTGGAACCAGGGTGTTGCGGCGGGGGCGGGTGGGGCAGTGGCGAGCATGCGGGCTCCTTTGCAGCGGGGGAGGTGGCGCGCGCAGACGCCAGAAACAACAAGCCCCGCAGAGGCGGGGCTTGCATGCAGCTGAAGTATGGGCCGGCGCCGATGAACACGACGTCAGCCCATCACGGCATCAGCCGTTGGCCTTCAGCTTGGCCAGGCGCAGCCAGGTATCGACCACGGTGTCCGGGTTCAGCGACACCGACTCGATGCCTTCCTGCATCAGCCACTCGGCCAGATCCGGGTGATCGGACGGGCCCTGGCCGCAGATGCCGACGTACTTGCCCTTGGCACGTGCAGACTTGATCGCCATCGACAGCAGCTTCTTCACTGCCGGGTTACGTTCGTCGAACAGGTGCGCGACGATCGACGAATCGCGGTCCAGGCCCAGGCTGAGCTGGGTCAGGTCGTTGGAGCCGATCGAGAAGCCGTCGAAGATCTCCAGGAACTCATCGGCGAGCAGTGCGTTGGACGGCACTTCGCACATCATGATGATCTTCAGGCCGTTCTCGCCCTGCTTCAGGCCGTTCTGTTCCAGCACCTCGATGACCTTGCGGCCTTCTTCCAGGGTGCGCACGAACGGAATCATGACCCACAGGTTGTCCAGGCCCATTTCGTTGCGCACGCGCAGCACGGCCTTGCACTCCAGCGCGAAGGCGGCCGAGAAGCTCGGATCGACGTAACGGCTGGCGCCGCGGAAGCCGATCATCGGGTTCTCTTCGTGCGGCTCGTAGTTGCTGCCGCCGATCAGGTTGGCGTACTCGTTGGACTTGAAGTCCGACAGGCGCACGATCACGGCGTTCGGTGCGACCGAGGCGGTGAGGGTGGCGATGCCTTCGGCCAGGCGATCCACGTAGAAGCTGACCGGATCACCGTAACCGGCGATCTTCTCGTCGATCTTCTTCTTGGTTGCCGCATCCTGGCGGTCGTATTCCAGCAGCGCGTTCGGGTGGATGCCGATGTGGCTGGCGATGATCATTTCCAGACGGGCCAGGCCGATGCCGGCGTTCGGCAGCTGGCCGAAGTCGAAGGCACGTTCCGGGTTGGCCACGTTCATCATGATCTTCAGCGGTGCCGGCGGCATGTTGCCCAGATCGGTGGTGGTGCGCTCGAAGCCCAGCTTGCCTTCGTAGATGAAGCCGGTATCGCCTTCAGCGCAGCTGACGGTGACCAGCTGGCCATCTTCGATGACCTTGGTGGCGTTGCCCGAACCGACCACGGCCGGCACGCCCAGCTCGCGCGCGATGATCGCGGCGTGGCAGGTACGGCCACCACGGTTGGTGACGATGGCCGAAGCGCGCTTCATCACCGGTTCCCAATCGGGATCGGTCATGTCGGCGATCAGCACGTCGCCCGGCTGCACGCGGTTCATGTCGTCCAGCGTCTTCACCACGCGGGCCACGCCCGAACCGATCTTGGCACCGACGGCGCGGCCCTCGGCCAGCACGTTGCCGCCCTTTTCGGTCAGCGCGAAGCGCTCGATCTGGGTGGCATGGCTGCGCGACTTCACCGTTTCCGGGCGCGCCTGCACGATGAACAGCTTGCCGCTGACACCGTCCTTGGCCCACTCGATGTCCATCGGGCGGCCGTAGTGCTTTTCGATGACCAGCGCCTGCTTGGACAGTTCCTGCACGTCCTCGTCGCTGATCGAGAAGGTGTTGCGCAGTTCGACCGGAGTGTCCTCGATCCTGACGCGCTCACCCGGAACATCCGAATACACCATGCGGATGGCCTTGCTGCCGAGCGAGCGGCGCAGGATCGCCGGCTTGCCGGCCTGCAGGGTGGGCTTGTAGACGTAGTACTCGTCCGGGTTGACCGCGCCCTGCACGACCATTTCGCCCAGGCCGAAGGACGAGGTGACGAACACCACATCGCGGAAGCCGGACTCGGTGTCCAGTGTGAACAGCACGCCGGAGGAACCGACGCCCGAACGCACCATCAGCTGCACGCCGGCGGACAGGAACACGTCTTCATGCTTGAAGCCGTGGTGCACGCGGTAGGCGATGGCACGGTCGTTGTACAGCGAGGCGAACACTTCCTTGACCTTGTGCACGACGTCGTCGGCACCGGTGACGTTGAGGAAGGTTTCCTGCTGGCCGGCGAAGGAGGCATCCGGCAGATCCTCGGCGGTGGCCGACGAACGCACGGCCACGGCCACGTCGCCGCCGCCATTGTCGGCGCTCAACTGGGCGTAGGCAGTGCGGATGTCCTGGTCCAGCTGCGGCTGCAGCGGGGCATCGATCACCCAGGTGCGGATTTCCTTGCCCGCTGCGGTCAGCGCGTTGACGTCCTCGACGTCCAGCGTGGCCAGCTTGTCGAAGATGCGCTTGGACAGATCGTTGTGCGCGATGAAGTCCTTGAAGGCTTCAGCGGTGGTGGCATAACCGCCCGGCACCGAAACGCCCAGACCGGCCAGGTTGCCGATCATCTCGCCCAGCGACGAATTCTTGCCGCCTACGCGGGCCAGATCGGCCAGACGCAGTTCGTGCAACCACAGGATGTTCTCGTTCAAGCGCGATGCTCCGTTTGGCCATCGCCCGAGGCGGGCTGGAATGGCCGCGTCCGTAGGAAGAAGCCGATATGATGCCGGGCAGAGTACCGTCGGCACAAGCTTGTGCTGGCGGCCTTTTTAGGCTTCGTAGGGGGTAAAAGCGCGCATGTCGACCATCCGTCCGGTGTTCTACGTTTCCGATGGAACCGGTATCACCGCTGAAACCATTGGGCATAGCCTGCTTACCCAGTTCTCCGGGTTCAGCTTCATTACCGATCGCATGTCGTTTGTCGACGACCCCGAAAAAGCGCGTGAAGCCTGTGCCCGGATCCAGGCGGCAGGGGAGCGGTACCAGGTCCGGCCGATCGTGGTGAACTCCTGCGTGGACCAGAGCCTGAGCCTGATCCTGGCCGACAGCGGCGCGCTGATGCTGGATGTGTTCGCGCCGTTCATCGAGCCGTTGGAGCGTGAACTGGCCAGTCCGCGCCTGGCCCGGGTCGGCCAGGCGCACGGCATGGTGGATTTCGACACCTACCACCGCCGCATCAACGCGATGAACTTCGCCCTGACCCATGACGATGGCATCGCGGTGAACTACGACGATGCCGACGTGATCCTGGTGGCGGTGTCGCGCGCCGGCAAGACGCCCACCTGCATCTACCTGGCCCTGCATTATGGGGTGCGCGCGGCCAATTACCCGCTGACCG
Organism: Stenotrophomonas sp. 71799_Sma; assembly: GCF_056482505.1. NCBI lineage: Bacteria > Pseudomonadati > Pseudomonadota > Gammaproteobacteria > Lysobacterales > Lysobacteraceae > Stenotrophomonas > Stenotrophomonas sp. 71799_Sma. Next base: position 2,911,218 of record NZ_CM151202.1, on the reverse strand, counting down.
ACGAAGACCTGGAAAGCGACCGCCTGCCGCCACGCCTGCGCAACTACCGGCGCAAGCTGTTCGGCCTGACCATCGACCCGGACCGGCTGCAGCAGATCCGCCAGGAGCGCCGCCCGAACTCGCGCTACGCAAACCTGGACACCTGCAAGCGCGAGGTGGCTGCGGCCGAGGTGATGTTCCAGATGGAGCGGATCCCGACCCTGAGCACCACCCATACCTCGATCGAGGAGATTTCCAGCAAGGTGCTGGCCACGCTGGGGCTGCAGCGCGAGCTGTATTGATCCTCATCTGGTAGAGCCGGCCGCTGGCCGGCTGGTGGATGAACCCTCGGCCGCGATGCAGAGCTGCCGGCCAGCGGCCGGCACTACCCAGGGGTTGGCTTGCACGTGCGCGCCCCCACGTTGAAGCACCAACGTGTAGGATCGACCCATGGCCCGAGCCTTGCCCCGCACCGAACGCATTCCCCGCCTGAGCCGGCTGAGCTGGCTCATGGGCCTGTACGCGGAAAACTACCGCCATCTGGTGCGTCTGTTCGAACCGGCCGGACTGGTGGCGGGCAGCTACATTTCCTCGATCGGCGACGGCCTGGATGTCCGCCTGGACGTGATCGAGTGCCACCGCTACACGGTGGAACTGCGCCTGACCTACGACCTGGCCGACCCGGTCACCGGTGAGCCGGATCCGTCGGCCTATGTGCGTCTGTACCGTGACGCGCGCCAGGCCGAGACCACCCACTGCTACGTCGGCCGTCGCTGGCAGGACACCATGGGCCTGTACCCGCCGCCGGCGGAGCTGATCAGCCACCGCATGCGGATGAACACCTTCCTCGGCAAGTGGCTGGAGTACCTGGCCGAGCGCGGCCACGGCGTGGCCACCCTGCGCCGCGATCCCGACGGTGCTGGCACACCTGCCGAGCGCCGCCTGTCGCTGGTGCGCTGATCGGCCATAATCCACGGCTGACCTGCCGCTGGATGCTGCCCCATGCCGTACACCCCGATCGTCGCCACCCTGGGCTATGTGCTGTCGCCTGATCGTCGCCAGGTGCTGATGATCCATCGCAATACCCGTCCCGGTGACCACCACCTGGGCAAGTACAACGGCCTGGGCGGCAAGATCGAAGCGGACGAGGATGTGGCGGCCAGCATGCGCCGCGAGATCGCCGAGGAAGCCGGCATCGACTGCACCGGCATGCGCCTGCGCGGCACCATCAGCTGGCCAGGCTTCGGCAAGCACGGCGAGGATTGGCTGGGTTTCGTGTTCGTCATCGATGGATTCGAGGGCACCCCGCACGGCGGCAACCACGAAGGCACGCTGGAGTGGGTGGACCTGGACAAGCTGGACACCCTGCCGATGTGGGAGGGCGACCGCAACTTCCTGCCGCTGGTGTTCGACGCCGACCCGCGCCCGTTCCACGGCGTGATGCCGTACAAGGACGGGCGCATGGTGAGCTGGTCCTTCAGCCGCCTGTGAGCCGGGAAATCGGGTAGCTGCCAACCTTTGGTCGGCACGCTCTTCTGGCAAATTAATACCCGGGCAATATTGACGGGAGAGAATTACCCGGGCAATATTCGCGCATCGCCTCTGATGCCGTTGCCATGCCTGCGTCCCGACTTCCTCCCTTCAGTTGTTTCGACGGCCATCGCCTGGTCGCTTCCGGTACGCCGGAAGTGGCCGCGCTGGCGCTGAAGCAACTGCGTGTCGACAACGCTGCCGGTCCGCTGCTGGTGTTCGACAACGCCACCGGCCGCACCCGTGATTTCGATACGCGTGGCAGCGACGCAGAACTCCTGGCGCGGGTAAACGAAGCGTTTCCCGCCGCCGTGGAGACGGAGCCCGACGTCACTGCCGAAGAGGCGCCCGCAACCCCACGTGGCCGTGGCCGCCCCAAGCTGGGTGTGGTCGCCCGAGAAGTGACCTTGCTGCCGCGCCATTGGGCGTGGCTGGCCGAGCAGCCTGGCGGTGCCTCGGTGGTGCTGCGCAAGCTGGTGGAGGCGGCCAGCCGTGCCGGTGCTGACAAGGACCGCCAGCGTCGTGACAGCGAGCGTGCCTATCACTTCCTGCAGACCATCGCCGGTGACCTGCCGGGTTTCGAGGAGGCGATCCGTGTCCTGTTCGCGCATGACCGCGCGGGCCTGGAAGCGGCGTTGCGGAGTTGGCCCGCGGATGTGCGCGCCCACGCTCTGCACTTGGCCTTCGACGATCCTGCGGACCACATCGACGGCTGAGCCATCGCGCCGTTGCTGAGCGACGGCCCCACCTGACCGCGGGTCCAGGCCCGCTTCCCCTGTGCGTGCTTTGCTGGCGGAAACGCCGGGCAGGGCGGCGCCTTGCCCAGAGAACCCCATGAGCCCCCCTGTACATCCGATACCTCCGGCAGCACCCCCGCTGTGGCGCACCTATCTGACCCTGCTGCTGCCGATGCTGCTGACCAATGCGCTGCAGCTGGCCGCAGGCACGCTGGACAACATTTACCTCGGCCATCTGCTCGGCACACAGGCAGTGGCTGCAGCGGCTGCGTTCTTTCCGGTCTTCTTCCTGCTGTTGGCCCTGGTAATGGGCCTGGCGACCGGTGCGATGGTGCTGATCGGCCAGGCCTGGGGCGCGGGCCGCCCGCAGCAGGCACGCGCCGTGGCTGGCAGCGCGGTGGCGCTGATCCTGCTGCTGTCGGTGCTGGTGATGGCTGTGGGCGGCGGCTTCGCACCACAACTGCTGGTGGCGTTGGGCACGCCGGCAGCGGTCCTCAGTGAGTCCATTGTCTACGCACGCGTGCTGTTGCTGACGGCACCGGTGTTCTTCCTGCTGTGGCTGGCCACTGCGGTGAGCCGCGCGGTGGGCGATGCGAAGACACCGCTGCATGCGCTGCTGCTGGCCACGGTGGTCGGCCTGCTGTGCACGCCGCTGCTGATCCTCGGCTGGGCCGGCCTGCCGCAGCTGGGTTCGGCCAGTGCGGCAGTCTCGGCGGCGTTTGCCTCGCTGCTGGCCCTGGCCTGGCTTATGTGGCGGTGGCAGAGGATGGAGCACCCGTTGGCGCCGGGACGTGAGCTGCTGCGTGCCATCCGTTTCGATGGCGTGCTCATCCGCGCGATGCTGCGCATCGGCGTACCGTCATCGCTGCAGATGCTCAGCCTGGCCATTGCCGAAATCGTGTTGCTGGGCTGGATCAACCGCTACGGCTACACGGCCACGGCCGCCTACGGTGCGGTCAACCAGTTGATGAGCTGGGTGCAACTGCCTGCGATGTCGCTGGGGATCACCGCCACCATCCTCGCGGCGCATGCGATGGGCGCGGGGCGTACGGCACGGCTGCCCGCCATCGCTCGCACCGGTGTGCTGCTTGGGCTGGCGATGCTGAGCCTGGTGGTGCTGCTGGTGATGGCGCTGGCGCCCTGGCTGACCGGGCTGATTCTGGCGGCCGCAGAGGTGCGCGAATTGGCCGCATCGCAGCTGCGCACGGTGGTATGGGGCGTGCTGGCGATGGGAGGTAGCGCGGTGCTGGTCGGGGTAATGCGCGGCAGCGGCACGGTTTTGCTGCCAGCGTTGCTGGGCATGGCAGCGGTACTGCTGCTGGAGCTGCCGTTGGCGATGTGGTTGCAGGCGCGGCATGGTTTGGCCGGCCTGTGGTGGGCGTGGCCGCTGGGGTTGCTGGCGATGCTGGTGATGCAGGTGTTCTGCTTCGCGCGTTGGCGGCGCCGGGTGCAGGCTGGGTAGTGCCGGCCGCTGGCCGGCAACGCGGAACGGTCGGGGCAGCCGGCCAGCGGCCGGCTCTACCACTCGGTCGGCTCGCGTCCGGCGCGGTGGTTATGGTGTGCCTGGCCGCTGGTGATGCAGGTGTTCTGTGTTGCTCGCTGGCGCCGGGTGCGGGCTGGGTAGTGCCGGCCGCTGGCCGGCAACGCGGAACGGTCGGGGCAGCCGGCCAGCGGCCGGCTCTACCACGTGGTCGGATCACGGTCGTTGCGGCGGCTGCGGTGGGCCGACCACTGGTGATGCAGGTGTTCTGTGTTGCTCGCTGGCGGCGGGTGCAGGCTGGGTAGTGCCGGCCGCTGGCCGGCAATCCGGAATGCCGCGGCAGCCGGCCAGCGGCCGGCTCTACCACGCGTTCGGATCACAGTCGTTGCGGCGGCTGCGGTGGGTCGGCCACTGGTGATGCAGGTGTTCTGCGTTGCTCGCTGGCGGCGGGTGCAGGCTGGGTAGTGCCGGCCGCTGGCCGGCAATCCGGAATGCCGCGGCAGCCGGCCAGCGGCCGGCTCTACCACGCGTTCGGATCACAGTCGTTGCGGCGGCTGCGGTGGGTCGGCCACTGGTGATGCAGGTGTTCTGTGTTGCTCGCTGGCGGCGGGTACAGGCTGGGTAGTGCCGGCCGCTGGCCGGCAATCCGGAATGCCGCGGCAGCCGGCCAGCGGCCGGCTCTACCACTTCAGCGCCGCTGTGCCAGCAGCAGATGGAAGTGCTTTTCGCGGATCTGGCCGTCATTGCCGGCTGCGGATTCCCGGTGGCTGCGCCAGGCCGAGACGCGGAAGCCCGATACCCGCAGCGCCAGCTCCACCGCGTCCAGCTCATGCAGTTGGAAGTCGGCAGCAAATGGCAGGCTGCGCATGAAGCTGGCGTCGCCAAAGGCCAGGCACAGGCGGCCGCCCCGGCGCAGCACACGCGCCAGCTCGTCCAGCACCGGCGCCAGGTGGGGCCAGAAGTACAGGGTGTTGACCGCCAGCGCGGCATCCATCGCGGCATCGGCGACCGGCAGCGCATGAGCGTCGCCGTGTCGCATCGCGGCACGCTCGGCCAACCCGGCGCTGGCCAGGCGCTGGTTGCCGGCCTCGACCATGGCGGTGGACAGCTCAATACCCAGATAGTGGCTGCCGGTGGCCTGCAGCATCAGCGGCGCGAAGGCCGCATTGCCGGGGCCGATCTCCAGGACCCGTTCGCCAGTACCGACGGCCAGCAGCCCGATCGCGGCCAGGTTGAGTGCGCCGTTGCTGCGGTTCATCGAGTCGGCCACCGCCAGCGCGGCCTCGCCATGGGGCTGCCGCAGCTGTGCGGCCAGAGTGGGAGCATCCAGCATCATCATCGTCCGTTGCAGAGTTTCGGACGTGGCGGCGGCGGGTCCGCCGGTGACCATAGCGCCGACCTTGTGGCTTGGGAAGTAGGGAAACCCCGCTTCGGGGTGATGAGGAAATGTCCAGCGTCGCAGTCGGTGAGATCTGGTTGTCCACAGGGGGTGTGGATTACGCGTGGGCAACTTTGTGGATAAGCCGCGACAGGCGCCACCCCCCTAGGCTGTCAAGATGGGTGGCGAAAAATTCACCGCCGGTGAGGACAGGTGAGGGAGCGGTGAAGGCTGGGGCCTGCCAGCGCTGTCGCCAGTGGCGGCGCTCGCGGTAACCTGTGGGCCTTGATGCTCCGTGAGACCCCATGAAACGTCACTTCTCGATGCTGCGCGAATTCCAGCTGGCCGACTGGTTCACCCTGGCCAATGCTTTCTGCGGCACCGGTGCGGTCTTTGCCGCAATGCGCTTCCTGCAGGACGGCGAGCGCGGCTACCTGCTGTTCGGCATGGCGTTGATCCCGCTGGCTTTCATTTTCGACGCCCTCGACGGGCGCATCGCGCGCTGGCGCAAGTCCAGCTCCACCCTGGGCCGCGAGCTGGACTCGCTGTCCGACGTGATCTCCTTCGGTGTGGCCCCGGCGGCGCTGGCCTACGCCTGCGGCATGCAGGGCGGCTGGGACTGGCTGGTGCTGAGCTATTTCGTCTGCTGCGGCGTCAGCCGCCTGGCGCGCTACAACGTCACCGCCGAGGCGCTGGCCGGCGACGAGGGCAAGGTCGCGTATTTCGAGGGCACCCCGATCCCGACCAGCCTGGTGCTGGTGATCGTGCTGGCGATCGCCGCCGGTACCGATGCCATCGGCCAGAACATCTGGTTCGGCCAGTGGCAGATCGGCCCGTGGCAGCTGCACCCGATGGTGCTGTTGTTCGCCCTGTCCGGGTCGCTGATGATCAGCAAGACCCTGCGTATCCCCAAGCCATGAGCCAGCCCTGCGGAGGCCTGCGATGACCAGCTCGGCCCACGACGCCGGCAGCAGTGATTTCGAAACCCTGGCCCGGCAGTACTTCGGCGCCTGGGGCGATGCCCTGCGCCACGCCAGCACGCCCGGTGCGCCGGCAGGTGACGACCCCGGCAGCTGGCAACGGCTGTTCGACTGGTGGGGCCAGCTGTTGCCCGAGCAGGGGCAGGGCGCGCCGGAAGATGCCGTGCGCCGCTTCCGCGAACAGGCGGGCAGCTGGTACGGCACCATGCAGGAAGTGGCCGCGCGTTTCGCCGGCCGCGACGCCAGCAGTGCCGATGTGGCACAAGCCTGGCGCGAGGCGGTGCAGGGGCAGGGCGACGGCATGCTGCAGTGGATGCTGCAGGGCGCCCGTGGCAGTACCCACGCTGGCGCCGCTGTACCGGAGTTTGCCGCCTGGCTGCAGCAGTTCCAGCTGCAGGCCGGTCCGTGGCTGCAGAGCCCGGCGTTCGGGCCCGGCCGCGAGCACCAGGCGCGCTGGCAGGCGCTGCTGCGGGCGCAGGAGGAATACCAGCAGCATTCGCGCGCCTATGTCGATCAGATCAAGCAGGCGCTGGATGAGGCCTTCGCGTTGTTCGAGCAGCGCCTGGCCGAGCACGAGCAGCCAGGCAGCCAGCTGACCAGCGCCCGCGCGATGTTCGACCTGTGGATTGAAGTGGCCGAGGAGGCCTATGCCAAGGTCGCCATGTCCGAACCGTTCCAGCAGGTGTATGCCGCGCTGGGCAACGCTCAGATGCGCCTGCGCGCCGGCCTGCAGCGCGAGGTGGAACAGATGAGTGAACGGATCGGCCTGCCGACCCGCAGTGAGATGGACGCCGCGCACCGCCGCATCGCTGAGCTGGAGCGCAGCCTGCGCCGCCTGCAGGCACAGGTGGTGGCCATGGCCGGTGCGGGCGAGGTCGATCCGGTGGCACAGCCGGCGCCGGCGAAGGTGAAGCCGGTCGCGCGCAAGGCCGCGAAGAAGGCCGCGCCGGCAAAGAAGGCGGCTGCGAAAAAGGCGCCTGCGAAAAGGGCTGCACCAAAGGCAGCGCCCCGTACTTCCACGCGGACGCGTGACCGATGAAAGGACCGCTGGGCTTCAACGCCGATGACCTGATGCAGGAAACCCTGGCCATGCAGCGCAAGCTGATGGAAGGGCTGAAGCTGCTGCCGCAGGTGGAAGACGTGGACTATGGCGTCACCGCCCGCGAGGAAGTCTGGCGCGACGGCAAGGTGGTGCTGTACCGCTTCGTCGGCGAACAGGCACCGACCCGGCGCACGCCGTTGCTGATCGTCTACGCGCTGGTCAACCGGCCGTACATGGTCGACCTGCAGGCCGATCGCTCACTGGTGCAGAAGCTGCTGGCGCTGGGGCAGGACGTCTACGTGCTGGACTGGGGTTACCCGGATCGCTCGGAGCGCTTCCAGACCCTGGAGGACTATCTGCTGCGCTACATCGATGGCGCGGTCGATGCGCTGCGCGCGCGCAGTGGTGGACCGGTCGACCTGCTCGGCATCTGCCAGGGCGGCGTGTTCGCGCTGTGCTACGCCGCGCTGCGCCGGCAGAAGCTGGGCAAGCTGATCACCATGGTCACCCCGGTCGATTTCCACACCGCCGACAACATGCTCTCGCACTGGGCGCGGCAGGTGGATGTGGACCTGCTGGTTGACACGCTGGGCAACATCCCGGCCGACCTGATGAATGCCAGTTACCTGATGCTCAAGCCGTTCCGCCTGAACGTGCAGAAGTACGTCGGCCTGCTCGACATCCTCGATGACAAGGCGGCGCTGGAGGATTTCCTGCGCATGGAGAAGTGGATCTTCGATTCACCGGACCTGGCGGGCGAGGCGTTCCGCGACTTCATCAAGCAGTTCTACCAGGGCAACGGGCTGATGAACGGCACGGTGCGGATCGGCGAAGAGGCGGTGGATCTGTCGAAGGTGACCCTGCCGGTACTGAACATCTACGCCGAGCAGGACCACCTGGTGCCGCCGGATGCCTCGCGCGCAATGCGTGGACGCCTGGGCACCGAGGATTACACCGAGTCCAGTTTCCGTGGCGGCCATATCGGCATCTACGTGTCCGGTCGCGCGCAGCGCGAAGTGCCGGCCACGATCGATGGCTGGTTGAAGGCGCGCGACGTGTAAGGCTTGCTTCGCTTTTGTAGAGTCGAGATCCTATGTTCGCGGTCAAGCCTGCTGGAAGCAGGCTTGACCCACCTTCAGCATGGCCGGATCGAAGTCCCGGCCGCTTTTGAAGACACCCCAGGCGATCCTGGCCAGCTTTCTGGCCAGGATGTTGAAGACGGCGGTGCTGGGGTGACCGCGTTTTGACAGCTCGTCGTAGAGCGGTTGCCCCCGGCGACACCGCTTGAGCCCCATTGCGGCCATGTAGAGCATCTGGCGCAGCACTGGCGCGCCCTGTTTGGACAGCCGACGCCGTCCCGTTCTGCCGCCAGACTCGTTGGGCCGGGGATCCAGGCCGGTGCAGGCGATCCACGCGTTGGCGTTGGCCAACGGCCAGCGCGTCATGTAGTAAATCAGGTGAGCGGCGACGGCAGGGCCGATACCAGGGATGGTCAACAGGCGCTTGTAGAGCGCGCCATGCTCTCCATCGCGACCCAAGCGCTGCAGTTCGCTTTCCAGCTCGGACAGCGTCCCAGCCAGAGCGCAGAACAGATCTGACAGCTCCCCGGGGGCACTTTTGCTTACCCCGAAGGATTGCTCCAGGCGCGCGCGTGTCTTTACCAGCGTCTGCCGCTTGCGCAGCAAATCGTGCATCTGCTGCTGCTCGTCGGTACGCGGTACGTATTCACGCAGGCGATCGTTCTCCTTCTTCACGTACCGGGCGATCGCTTCGGCGTCCATGGCGTCCGTCTTGCCACGCGAGCCCGTCGCCCGGCCGTAGTGCTTGATCAGACGTGGATTGATCACATAGACAACGTGGCCTGCTTGGCCAGCCATCCGAGCCAACAACTCGTAGTACCGCCCCGTCGCCTCCATGCCAATCCGGCATCGCTGGGGCAAGGTGTTGAGCCACTGGGCTATGCCGGCCCGGGTGTTGGCGATCCTGTCGCCGGCCTTGCGGTCGGCCACTGCCGGTACGAACTCCTTGGAGTCCACGTCCACGCCAATATCGAGAGAATCAGACATTTGTACGGCTCCCAGCTATCTTTAAGGGGCTGGGGTGGTACCGCACCGACGTTAGCTTGCCTACATCGACGATCCCCTTTGGGGGCCGTACGATCCTTTATCGACGTTCGTGTGCGGGATGGGGATCGCTCGACTCGTCTGTCGGCTAGTATCCGCAGATGCATGCTTGACGGTCCCTCCACCCTGGCTCCTACATACCTCGTAGGAGCCGGGAGGAACATACAAGCTTGCTCGACTGCCTTGGAGAATAATGATGTCGCAACGGTTCACGCTGCTGCTTGCCACGCTGCTGCTGGCAGCACCTGTTGCCCACGCCGCACCCAGTACGGATGCACGCCGGGAGATCGCCCAGCTGATCTCCAGCCTGGACGGCTCCCAGTGCCGGTTCCAGCGCAATGGCAGCTGGTACGACGGCAGCGATGCGCGGTCGCACCTGCAGCGCAAGTACGATTACCTGCTGAAGAAGAACATGGTGGACAGCGCCGAGCAGTTCATCGAGCGCGCCGCCAGCCAGAGCAGCATGAGCGGCAAGCCCTATCGCATCCAGTGCCCGGGGCAGCCTGAACAGACTGCAGCCGCCTGGTTCGGCGCCCGCCTGCAGGCCCTGCGCCACCGCACGCCGTAGACATAGGGGCGGTGTAGAGTCGAGCCATGTTCGACTGCTTTTTCCCGTAGCCCAGGAGAACCGCCATGAACACCACGCCGCGCACGCTGTCGCGTTCATTGAACGACCGCATGATCGCCGGCGTGATGGGCGGCATCGCCCATCGCTTCGGCTGGAATCCCACGTTGGTGCGGATCGTGTTCGTGCTGGTCTCGATCGGTTCGGCGGCCTTCCCTGGCATCCTGGTCTACCTGATCCTGTGGCTGCTGATTCCCAACGAGGCCGATTGAAGACTCCCGTGACGCCCCGGCCGGTCTGGCTGCGCGCGCTGCAGGTGCTGGGCGCGGTGTGGACGTCCCCCAATTCACTGCTCGGCCTGATCGGTGGACTGGCCGGCATGCTTGGCGGGGCGACGCTGCGCTGGAGCGGCCGTGACAGCGCGTTGGTGTTCGATCGCTGGCCGTGGGGGCCGGGTGGGGCGATCACCCTGGGCAATGTGATCCTGCACACCGCGCATGACCTGGGCATTTCCTGCCGCACCTATGCACACCAGGCGGGGTGGGGCGTGGAGCCGCTGATCCGGCTGGATGACCACGAACGCGCGCACGTGTACCAATACATGGTGCTGGGGCCGCTGTACCTGCCGGTGTACCTGCTGTGTGGCGGGGTGAGTGCGCGCAACCCGTTCGAGCGCGCGGCCGATCATTTCGCCCGGTTCGGGCGTGGCTGGTGGCCGTAGGTTCCAGCCAACGGCGCAGCCCCTCGTGGCTTGGTCGCGGAATACGTTTCATGTGATTGGGCCGGGCGGGGTGGGTTCGCGGGACACGCCGTAAACCCGTCCCTGGGGGCTCGATGGCGCCATCCATGGCGCCAACGGTCCCGCGAACCCACCCCACCCGGCCTCTGACAGTTTCCGTGCGCGTCCAGCCACGGAGAAGAAAAAGAACAGCAGAAGCGGGTCGCGCGCTGCGCTTGCTCGCGAGCCGAGCCTGCGGTCGGCTTCGCGGACTGGTCTGAAAGCAGCCGAGCGTGGGCTCGGCTCTACAAAAAGCGGCCAGCCAGGCTGCTTTTGCTTTTGATCTTCTTTTTTCTTCTCCGTGGGTGGTAGACGCAGCAGAAATCTGTCAACGGCCGGGTGGGTGGGGCTGGCGGGGTATCCGCGGCATGGATGCCGCGGCTAAGCCCCCAGGGACGGGTTCACGGCGTCCCCGCCAGCCCCACCCACCCGGGCAGCCCACAGGAAACCGGCTTTCCGCGATCATCCCAAACCACCCACGAGGGGCTGCGCCGTTGGCTGGAAACCCCGATTCGTTAGTCGGAAGTTAAAGATCCGTAAGCATTCTGCTGCGATCCCGCAGTCATCTGCATGCAACCGATCGTCATTAGCCTTCGTGACGTTCCAGTCAGGTTCGACGCGGTAAGCTCTCCCTCGATGAGCTCGCAGCATCGCTCATCGAGTGCAGTACGCAGTAGCAATTTGGAGGAATACATCACATGGCAATCGTTCTTTATGTCGGTGGTAGCAAGGATGGCGAGAAGGGCGTGGTGCCCTACGGCTTCAGCAAATCCCGCGCCGACACCGCGCTGGGGCCGGAGTTCTACACGGAGCGGTTCATGGAACTGCAGGGTGTCGGCAAGGTCCGCCTGATGGCCCTGGAAGGCATGCGTGACGAGATCGTCATGCAGCGCGCCGCCCGCCACTACCGCTGACCTCCGCAACACGCGGCAGGGCGCGCCCACCATCGCGCGCCCGCGCCGGCATCCCAGCCCAGGGCCAGTCCGAGCCCTCTTTTCGCCAGGATGCCGGCGTCCACTCCGGCCTCGCTGCTGAACCTCGCCCCCTGTCAATGCCTTGTCCGGCTCCGTCGTGGATTGCCAGAATGGGGTCTTCCCGTAACGCGGCACAGACCTGAAGCAATGCACGACGCCAAGAACGCCCAGAGCGCGCTCGCCCAGCAGATCGCCCAGACCATCGCCGACGAGATCGGTGCCCAGTCCGCCCAGGTACGTGCCGCCGTCGGCCTGCTCGACGAGGGCGCCAGCGTTCCGTTCATCGCGCGCTACCGCAAGGAAGTGACCGGGGGCCTGGACGACACCCAGCTGCGCAACCTGGAAGTGCGCCTGACCTACCTGCGCGAACTGGAAGACCGTCGCGCGGCGGTGCTGGCCAGCATCGGTGAGCAGGGCAAGCTCAGCGACGAACTGCGCAACGACATCCTGGCCGCCGACACCAAGAGCCGGCTGGAAGACCTGTACCTGCCGTACAAGCCCAAGCGCCGTACCCGCGCCCAGATCGCCCGCGAGGCCGGTCTGGAACCGCTGGCTGATGGCCTGCTGGCCGACCCGACGCAGGACCCTCAGGTCTTCGCGGCTTCCTTCGTCGACACCGACAAGGGCGTGGCCGACACCAAGGCTGCGCTGGAAGGTGCACGCGCGATCCTGATGGAGCGCTGGGGCGAAGATGCCGCGCTGGTCGGTGAGCTGCGCACCTGGCTGGGCGAGACCGGCGTGATCCGTGCCCGCGTGGCCGAGGGCAAGGAAACCGAAGGCGCCAAGTACCGTGACTATTTCGAACACGCCGAGGCACTGGCGAAGATTCCCTCGCACCGCTTGCTGGCGCTGTTCCGTGCGCGCCGCGAGGAGATCCTGTTCCTGGAGCTGGACCCGGGCAACGAGGCCGAGGCCGGCCACCAGTACGCCGAAGGACGCGTGGCGCGCAAGGCCGGCATCGCCGATCAGGGCCGCGCCGCCGACCGCTGGCTGCTGGATGCCTGCCGCCTGACCTGGCGTGCCAAGCTGCACACCCATCTGCTGCTGGACCTGTTCAACCAGGCTCGCGAAAAGGCCGAGGCCGAAGCCATCGCAGTGTTCGGCGACAACCTGAAGGACCTGCTGCTGGCCGCGCCGGCGGGCCCGAAGACCGTACTCGGGCTGGATCCGGGCATCCGCACCGGCTGCAAGATTGCCGTGGTCGATGCCACCGGCAAGCTGGTCGCCACCGACACCATCTACCCGCACGAGCCGCGCCGCCAGTGGGACCAGTCGCTGCAGACGATCAAGCAGCTGTGCGCCAAGCACAACGTGGAACTGATCGCGATCGGCAACGGCACCGCCAGCCGCGAAACCGACAAGCTGGCCGGCGAAGCGATCAAGGCTGCCGCCAACCCGAAGCTGCAGAAGGTGGTGGTCAGCGAGGCGGGCGCGTCGGTGTACTCGGCGTCCGAGTTCGCGGCCAAGGAATTCCCGGGGCTGGACGTGTCGCTGCGTGGCGCGGTGTCCATCGCGCGCCGCCTGCAGGATCCGCTGGCCGAACTGGTCAAGATCGAACCCAAGGCGATCGGTGTCGGCCAGTACCAGCACGACGTGGACCAGTACCGCCTGGCACGGGCGCTGGATGCGCGGGTCGAGGACTGCGTGAATGCCGTGGGCGTGTACGTGAACACCGCTTCGGCCGCGCTGCTGTCGCGCGTGTCCGGCCTGTCGTCCACGGTGGCCGAGAACATCGTGCGCCATCGTGACGACAATGGCCCGTTCAAGCGTCGCAAGGACCTGCTGAAGGTCGCGCGCCTGGGCGAGAAGACCTTCGAGCAGTGCGCCGGCTTCCTGCGTATCGCCGATGGTGACCAGCCGCTGGACGCCTCGGCGGTGCACCCCGAAGCCTACCCGGTGGTCGAGCGCATCGTGGCCAGCACCGCGCGCCCGATCAAGGCGCTGATCGGTGATGGCAGCTTCCTGCGCGGCCTGAAGGCAGAACAGTTCACCGACGACACCTTCGGCGTGCCGACCGTGCGCGACATCCTGAAGGAACTGGAAAAGCCGGGCCGTGACCCGCGTCCGGAGTTCAAGGCGGCGCGCTTCGCCGAGGGCGTCGAGGACATCAAGGACCTGCGCGAGGGCATGGTGCTGGAAGGCGTGGTCAGCAACGTCGCGGCCTTCGGCGCCTTTGTCGATATCGGCGTGCACCAGGACGGCCTGATCCACATTTCGGCGCTCTCCGATACGTTTGTGAAGGACCCGCGCGACGTGGTCAAGGCCGGCGATATCGTCAAGGTGAAGGTGCTGGAGGTGGACGTGGCGCGCAAGCGCATCGCCCTGACCCGGCGCCTGGACGATACCCCGGGCCAGGCCACCAGCCGCCCGGGCCAGCGCGATGACCGCGGCCAGGGGCAGGGGCTGCGCCGCGACGCAGGCGGCCAGAACCGCGGGCCAAACCGGGGCCAGGGCAATGGCGGCCGTCCCGCTCAGTCCGCGCCCCCGGCCAACAACGCCCTGGCGGAGGCCTTCGCCCGCGCCAAGCGCAGTTGAGGACCGTGTCCCCCGTCACGCTTGATTCGTGGCGGGGGACTTGTCGATTTTCCCCGTGATTGCGCACACTTGCGCCTGAGGGGGGCGTTTGGCCTCCCCGCTGTCGCTGGGGAGGGCCATGACGCCAGCAGGACCCGTTGTCTTCGTTGAGGGCTGCAGCGTTGTGCTGCGGCTGCTGCCCGCCTGTGCGGGCCGGGGACCGGATTGATGGCGGGCCAGGGAAACAACGGCAACGGGCTGCTCGAGCGGCGCCTGCAGGAACTGGCAGAGGAGCGCCGGCGCCTGGCCATGATCATCGACGGCACCGCTGCCGGTACCTGGGAATGGAACGTGCAGACCGGCGAAATGCGGGTCAATGCGCGCTGGGCGGAGATTGTCGGCTATCGGCTGGAAGAACTGGAGCCGGTGTGCCAGAAGACGTTCCTGACGCTGGTCCATCCCGACGATATCGCCCTGTCCGACGCGGCGCTCGAGGACCATTTCGAAGGCCGCAGCGACAACTATGTCTGCCTGTTGCGCATGCGCCACAAGAACGGCCAGTGGATGTGGATCCACGACCGTGGCCGCGTGTTCGAATGGGACGGGCAGGGACGACCGCTGTGGATGGCCGGTGCGCACGCCGACGTGACCGAGCTGCAGCAGGCGCGGCAGGATGCGGCCGAGAGCCGGCAGCGATTGCAGGCCGTGGTCGACGCGTCCGATGAGGTGGCGGTGATCGCGACCGATACCGAAGGCACCATCACCCTGTTCAATACCGGCGCGGAACGCCTGCTGGGTTACAGCGCGGAAGAAGTGGTCGGCCAGCGGCGACTGGGTGATTTCCACGATCCGGACGAGCTGGCGGCCTGGCTGCGTCCGCTGGCGGCTGCGGACGGAAGCCTGCCGGGCGCGTTTGAAGCACTCAGCGCCCGCGCCGATGAGCAGACCTATTCACGGCAGTGGACACTGCGGCGCAAGGATGGCCAGCCACGCCAGGTGCGCTTGTCGATCAGCCGCATGGATGGTGCCGGCGGCGCGCGGATCGGCTATGTCGGCATGTCCATCGACATCACCGAGATCCTGCAGGCGCGCGCCGAAGCACGCCTGTCGGCAGAGAAATTCGCCGGTGCGTTCACGTCGGCGGCGCTGGGCATGGCGCTGGTGTCGCTGGAAGGACGCTGGCTGGACGTCAATGACGCACTGTGCCGGATCCTGGGCTACCCCCGCGAAGAACTGCTGCAGGTTGATTTCCAGCGCCTGACCCACCCCGATGACCTGCAGACCGACCTGGCCCTGGTGCAGGATCTGCTGGCCGGGCGGCGCAGCCACTACCACCTGGAAAAGCGCTATCTCGATCGCGACGGCAAGGTGATCTGGGCGCGGCTGTCGGTGTCGCTGGTGCGCACCGAGCACGGTGAACCGCTGCATTTCGTGTCGCAGATCCAGGACATCAGCGCCCAGCGCAGCAGCGAGCAGCGCCTGTTCGAGAGCGAGCAGCGCAGCCGTATCACGCTTGATGCGGTTGCCGACCTGGTGCTCAGTGTCAGCCTGGATGGCCGTATCGACTACGCCAATGCCGCCGCAGTACGCACCCTGGCGGGTGATGGCGCGCTGTCGCTGGCCGGGCACAAGGTGCAGGACGTGCTGGCACTGACCACCGAATATGCGCCCGGCTCGGTACTGGATGTGTCGGTCCTGCTGGACCCGGAAAGCAATGCGGTGGACCTGCACGCCGATCTTCTGCTGCGCCTGGGCACGGCCACGATCCCGGTCGACCTGACCCGTGCCTGGCTGCGCGATGATGAAGGTCATGTACGCGGTGCAGTGTGGGTACTGCGTGATGACACCCAGCAGCGCGCGCGCCAGCGCGAAGCGCGCCATCTGGCCGAGATCGATCCGCTGACCGAGCTGAGCAACCGTCGCGGTTTCGAGGTGCATCTGCAGCAGGCGATCACCCGCGTCGAGCGAACTGGCCAGGCCGCGTCGTTGATGTACATCGACCTGGACCGCTTCAAGCCGGTCAACGACACCTGGGGCCATCTGGCTGGCGATGCCGTGCTGTGGGCGGTGGCCAGCGTGCTGCGCCACGGTGTGCGCGATTCGGACGTAGTGGCGCGTCTGGGCGGCGACGAATTCGCAGTGATCCTGTCCGGCTGCACGCCGCGTCGTGCCGCGCGCATCGGCGGTGAACTGCTGCACACCCTGGCATCGCTGTCGATTCCGTGGGACCGGGACCGCCTGCATGTGGGTGCCAGCATCGGTATCGCGCCATTGGCGGGTGGGATGAGCGTGGACCAGGCCGTGGCGGCGGCTGATGCCCAGTGCTACCGGGCCAAGGCAATGGGTCGCAACAACGTACAGGTGCAGGGCGAGGTCAGTGAGCTGCCCGGCGATGATTCCGAAGCCGCCGAGGGCTGATCTCAGCCTGTGAGAGGGCGTGCGCGAATACTGCGCGCACATCCACTCATGCAGGTGATCCCATGAAGGTCTGGAACCCGGTTGCGATGCGGGCCTACGCCCCGGCGATGGTTGGCTGGTGCCTCGCGCTGGCCGCCTGCCTGCGTGCGGAACAGCTGCGCGGCGACCTTCACGCGCAGGCCCTGCTGCCGGTACTGCAGGGCGGCGCGGTCGCCCTGCTGGTGTTCACGCTGTCCTGTATCGGTGCCGCCAGCATCGTGCTGTGGCGGACGGGCAGGAACGCGGCGGAGTGATGCGGTGGATGGTCACCGCATCCTCCACGTCATGTTGCGTCAGCGCAGTACTTCATCCGAACTGACCAGCTGCACGTCGTGCATCAGATCGAGGTAAGCCTCGTAGTAGCCCTTGTGCGAGGCACCGACGATGGTCAGCATGCGGGTGCCTGGATGCTGGCCCAGGATGTCGCGCATGTTGGCGACCATGCGCAGGTTGCGGGTTTCCCAGTAGCCCACGTAGTTGCGGCCGAAGCCTTCCGGCGAGGGCTCGACGAGGGTCGCGCCGAAATCGCTGTTGAAGGCCACCATCGCGGCCTCGGGCGTGTTGTAGGCGCGATACATTGCGAGCAATCCATCCGGTTGAGCAAGATTGGCCTCCAGTCGTTCATCGGCCGCCCTGCGCGCTTTGACGAAGGAATTGTCCCAGGCACCGCGTATGGCGGCAGCGTAGGCCTTCTGCTGCGATTCCGGTGTTGGCGAATCTGCAGTGTGGTCGTCGACCGACCACAGGCGCTCCAGCCCCAGGCGTGCCGCAAGTACGCCGGCCACCAGTCCGGCCTCGTTGCGGCGGGCCATGCGCGTGTCGAGGAACTGCACCAGTTCCGGTGTCAGGCTGTCCGAAGCACGTCGCTCTTCCCTGGGCAGCCGCAGCCATTGGACGACTGCCGAGCTGCTTTCGCCCGCGGCCAGGAACACGGCGGCCAATCGGCGCCGCTGGGCAGCGGTTGGCGCCTTCGGCCAATCCGCAAGCAGGCGTTCCATCTCCACGTTGGCGCTGGGCACGTCCAGGCCGGTGGCGGCCTGCGCCGGTGCCGGATCGACGCAGTAGTCCGCTACGCTCTCCGCGTATCGGGCCGGATTGCGGCGCATGAAGTCACACTGCAGGCCGGACAGGTTCTCCACCGCGATCGCGGTGGGCCGCCAGGCTTCCAGGCGCTGCAGAAGAGGTTCCAGCATCGCCGGCGTGAAGGTCTCCGGCAGGCTGGACAGGTGCGGGCTGCCCAGCACCAGCACTTCGTTCGGGCGTCCTGCGGGTGGTCCCTTCAGCTGGTCGGGGTGGAAGGCGGGTCGATAGGCGGCGTCGTTGGCCAGCGCGCTGCTGCTGCACAGGGCCAGGAAGAGAAGGCTGGCAAAGCGAGGGAACATGCGATCTCCATGTCGATAAGCATCCTGCGGGACCTTCATGCTGGTCATTTTCTCCTGCTGGGGAATCCCGCATTGGTCATGTAAACCTTTCTGCCTTGAGCTGCATCCTTCTGCTGAGCGATGCTGCACGCAATGCCCAGGCGATGCAGAAGATGACATTGGACGACTGGACCATCGACAGTCCGCGGCTGCACCTCCGGCCTTTCACGCCCGGTGATGCCGACGAGGCATTTGTGGCAATCACACCCGGGCTGACCCGCTATATGGCGTTTGAGCCGCCACCCTCGAAGGAGACGTTTGCTGCCGTCTGGCGGACGTGGCTGCTTACCATCGCCGACGGGACCGACATCACGTTGGTGATCCGCAGGCGCGGGGATGGGGTATTCCTTGGCCTGGCAGGCCTGCATCGAGCCCTTGAAGCAGAACCCGAACTGGGCATCTGGATCGCAGAAGTGATGCATGGGCACGGCTATGGCCGCGAGGCAGTGGCGGCGGTGTGGTCGGCGGCCTCCGGGCGCCTGCGCTGTGCTGCGTTCCGCTACCCGGTGGCGGAACGGAACCGGTCCAGCCGTGCACTGGCTGAGTCCCTTGGTGGGCAGGCTGTGGCACGTGAGCAGGGCGTGAAGTACACGGCAATCGTCTACCGCATTCCGGCTGCAATGCACGGAGTTGCGACGGACGTCGCGGAATCCCGCTAAAGCGGCCGACGGCGTCGCCGATACTCCCTCTGGATCCCGCTCCAGTCACCCGCCGCAGGACCCCAGGCTGCCCCCGACGGGTGGTCCGCGCAGTGTGTTCCGCCGTTTCCAGATGCCGATCGCACCCGCAGCAGACGTTCTTGGCAGTCGCTCGAGAGGTGCCCGTTGGCACCTGTAGTCCCTGGCAACTGATGTTGCCGCCGGGCATCCCGCCCGTCGGGTCACAACCGCTTACCGGACACCGAGGATCAGACAATGC
This sequence comes from Stenotrophomonas sp. 71799_Sma, assembly GCF_056482505.1. NCBI lineage: Bacteria > Pseudomonadati > Pseudomonadota > Gammaproteobacteria > Lysobacterales > Lysobacteraceae > Stenotrophomonas > Stenotrophomonas sp. 71799_Sma. The sequence goes on along the minus strand of NZ_CM151202.1, from coordinate 2,892,342 downwards.
TCATTCCAGGCTTCACGGCAGGCGCGCAGGCGCCGGCCGAGCTGCATACCCGTTGGTCGCCGTGGCGTGCGCTGCTTGGCGTGCTGGCGCCGCAGCAACGCACCAGCACAGAGGCGGCGATGACCGACCGCACCGAGCTGGAAGCGCAGGTGGCCGCGCTGCATCGCGTGCAGGCTGTCATCGAGTTCGCGCTCGACGGCACCATCCTGCGGGCCAATGACAATTTCCTGCAGGCGATGGGTTACCGGCTGGAGGAGATCCAGGGCAAGCATCACTCCCTGTTCGTCGACCCCGAGCAGGCGCGCAGCGCGGAATACCGCGACTTCTGGGTGCGCCTGGGGCGTGGCGAATATGACGCCGGACAGTACCGGCGCTTCGGCAAGGGCCAGCGTGAGGTCTGGATCCAGGCCTCGTACAACCCGGTGCTGGACCGCCAGGGGCGGCCGTACAAGGTGGTCAAGTTCGCGACCGACATCACCGCGCAGAAGCTGCAGGCGGCCGACTCGGCGGGGCAACTGGCCGCGATCGCCAAATCGCAGGCGGTGATCGAGTTCAGCATGGATGGCCGCATCCTGTCGGCCAATGACAATTTCCTGGCCGCTACCGGCTACAGCCTGGACGAAGTGCGCGGGCAGCACCATTCGTTGTTTGTCGAGCCTGAGCATCGCAGCAGCGTCGAGTATCGCCAGTTCTGGGAGAAGCTCGGGCGCGGCCAATATGACGCCGGCCAGTATCGGCGCCTGGGCAAGGGCGGGCGCGAGGTCTGGATCCAGGCATCCTACAACCCGATCCTGGACCTCAATGGCAAGCCGTTCAAGGTCGTCAAGTACGCCACCGACATCACCGCGCAGGTGCACGAGAACCAGGCCATGCAGCGCGCCGTGGCGCAGACCCGCGAGGTGGTGGCTGCCGCCAAGCAGGGCGATCTGACCCAGCGCGTGGCCACCGCCGACAAGAACGGGTCGATCGCCGAACTGTGCGAAGGCGTGAATTCGCTGGTCGAGGCGATGGCCGCGATCATCGGCCAGATCAAGTTCGCCGCGGACACCATCGCAGTCGGCGCGACCGAAATCGCACAGGGCAACAGCGACCTCTCGCAGCGTACCGAGCAGCAGGCGGCCTCGCTGGAGGAAACCGCTGTGTCGATGAAGGGCCTGGCCGAGACCGTGCAGCGCACGGCCACCAACGCGCGCCAGGCCAGCCAGCTGGCCGGTGGAGCGGCCGACGTCGCCGCTCGAGGCGGCACTGTGGTGCATGAAGTGGTCGAGACGATGGCGGTGATCAATGCCTCGTCGCGGCGCATCGTCGACATCATCGGAGTGATCGACGGCATCGCCTTCCAGACCAACATTCTCGCGCTGAACGCAGCGGTGGAGGCTGCGCGTGCCGGTGAACATGGCCGCGGCTTTGCCGTGGTTGCCACTGAGATCCGCGAGCTGTCGCAGCGTTCGGCCAGCGCAGCCAAGGAGATCAAGCACCTGATCGATGAGTCGGTTGCCAATGTGGGCGCCGGCACGGCGCAGGTTGAGAGCGCGGGCCGTACCATGGATGAAATCGTGACCAACGTGCGCCGGGTCAGTGACCTGATGACTGAAATCAGCACGGCCTCGCAGCAGCAGAGCGACGATATCCAGCAGATGAATCATGCGGTCGACCTGATCGATCAGGGCACCCAGCAGAACGCGGCCCTGGTCGAGGAGGCGTCGGCGGCGGCGCGCAGCATGGAAGAGCAGTCGGCGCAGCTGCTGCAGACCGTGGCCAGCTTCCGCGTGCAGGGCGGGGCCGGGCCCCGGCACGGAACAGCGGGGCTGCACGCGGTCTAGGCGCGGCGACCGGACGGGTCTTCCTTGCTATCGGTGTCGCCGCGTACGCAGTTGCGTCCGGCATGTTTGGCGCGATACAGGGCCTGGTCGGCGCGTTCGACCAGGTCGCGCGGATCGCGGTCTTCGCCGGGTGCCTGCCAGGCCACGCCGATGCTGATGGTTACGGTGGCCTCGGGGGCGGGCAGGGCTGCGGCTTCAACCGAAGCGCGCAGCCGTTCGCCCAGGCCCAGGGCGTGGGCGGCATCGGGCGAGGGCAGGGCGGCGATGAACTCTTCGCCGCCATAGCGCGCCAGTAGATCGTCACCCCGTTGCAGGCAGCCATCAAGAATGGCGGCGACCGACTGCAGGCGACGATCGCCCTCCGGATGGCCATAGGTGTCATTGAGCCGTTTGAAGTGGTCGATGTCGATCATCAGTACCGCCAGCCCGAGTCCCTGGCGGCGTGCGCGGCCACGGGCATTGCCAAGAGATTCGTCGAAGCTGCGGCGGTTGCCCAGCCCAGTCAGCGGATCGCGCCGCGCCAGCGTTTCCAGCTCATCGCGCTGGCGCTGGATCTCCACCTGGCTCAGCACGCTGCGCAGGGCATAACCGAGCATGGCACCAATGAAGCCCACCGTGGCCAGGGTGGGCTGCAGGCGCGCGACCAGCAGCGCCACCATCATCAGCAGCAAGGGCAGCATCAACGGCACGCCGGCGTCGACGATGCGGCGCAGGCTGCGCGATACCTCCACCGCCGGATAGCGGCGCTTGCTGGCGGCCATGACGGCCAGCACCACGAACAGTCCGCTGATCAGCAGGTCCCCCCAGTTGCCGTCAGGCAGCTGCGGCTGGTAGGTGTTGATGTAGAACGCCAGCAGGAAATAGCCCAGCGCGTAGATCGCAAGTGTCCGGAAGAAATCGCGGCGGTCGGGATTGTCCTCGGCGAGGAAGCGGATCAGCGCGAAGCAGAACACCAGGCTGTTCTGTAGGTTGCTCATGGCGTTCAGGCACTGCGTCCACAATGCGGCGTTGAAATGCGCCATCGCCCGCGTGTGCCCGAAGTACAGCAGCCACAGCAGCGCGATGATCAGCAGGTCCACCGCGCGGATGCAGCGGTTGCCGCCGCCCGGGCTGGCGGCCACGTAGGTCAGGGGGATGCGGTAGAACACGTACAGGATCAGCGAAGACACGGTCATCTGCGCAGGATCGAGGCCGGCCACATTGCGGTACAGCAGGGCGAGCAGGGCCAGCGAGAACAGGCCCACGGCAGCGCCCAGCGTCCGCCATTTGCAGGCCCCCTGGCGGCTGTCACGCGCACGCCGCACGCAGGCCAGTGCAGCCAGCAACGGCGCAGTGATCAGCATCAGGTAGGAGCCGACCGGGTCCTGCGGGCCAACAAAGGCAATGACGAGCGCGTGCGTGACCAGAAAAAACAGTGCCGCACGCAACGTCATGCATTCCCCCGCCCCCAGCTCCGGCTGGGATCACGATAGGCAGAAGCACGTGTGGCTTGCAAGAAAAGTGTGCGCTGCGTCTATTCCAAAGCTTGCCGGAAGTCGCAGTTGTGTTTCAGCATGGTGACGCGGAGCCTTCGACGCGGGCGTACATCCAGAAGTCACGGGGCTGTCCTCGAACCCGCCGGTAAGCGCGCAGCAGGCCTTCGCGCTGCATGCCGAGGCGTTCCAGCACGGCGATCGAGCGGGCGTTGCTGTCCAGGACAGTCGCCTGGATTCGGACCAGAGCGAGTGCGGCATGGCCCCATTCGAGCACCGCGCGTGCTGCCTGCGTGGCCAGTCCCTGACCCTGCCAGCGCGGATCGAGATCATAGGCAAGTTCGCCGCGGCCATGCGACAGGTCGATTCCGTTCAGGCCAACGGTGCCGATCAGCTGGCTGTCGGCGCCCACCAGCGCCCAGCGCTGGTCCGTTGCCGTGGGCAGGTAACCGGCGATCTGGCAGCGCAGTGCCCTTTCGGAAACGTCGCCCCAGCTGGTGTGCTCGGTCACGCCCGGCAGCGAGAGATAGCGGGCCCAGGCGGCGGCAGCATCCACGTGCAGTGGACGCAGCCGTGCGGGCAGGGTGGCAGGGAGCGTGGGCAGGGCGGGCGCTGGCATCGTCGCCAGTGTCGGCGCCCGGGCCCTGAAATTGCAAAAGGCCAGGTCGGTGACCTGGCCTTTGATGCAGTGGTGCCGGTGAAAGGACTCGAACCTTCATGGGGTCACCCCCGGCTGATTTTGAGTCAGCTGCGTATACCATTCCGCCACACCGGCAGGCAGCGTGCGAGTGTAACCGAGGTCGGCACGGCTTTCATAGTGGGGAGGCCGATCGGGGCGCGTCCTGTCGGCTTCGGCCCTGTCATGGCTATACTGCGGCGGCTTGAATGCCTCCAGGAGCGGTAGCCGATGACAGTGTTGCAGGACCTGAGGGTGCTGGTGGTCGAGAACGACGAGATGAGTGCCGCACTGCTGCAGATGCAGCTGGTGCATGCCGGTGCGACGGTGGTGGGGCTGGCCGCGAGCGTGGCTGAAGCGCTGCGCCTGCTGCAGGCGTCGACCCCGGACGTGGCCCTGCTCGATTACCGCCTGGCCCGCAATGAGACCAGCGAGCCGGTGGCTGCGGCACTGTCGGCGCGCGGAGTGCCGTTCGTGCTGGCCACCGGGATGCAGGCCGAGCAGCTGCCCGAGCCGATGCTGGCCGGCGTGCTGCTGGTCAAGCCCTATCTCTCGGCAGATCTGAGCCAGGCGCTGGTACGCGCAGTGGGCCGCGCCAGCGCCAGCGCCTGATTGGCGCGTGCTGAAGCGGTGGGCGTATCCTGCCCGGGCCTGAATGCTCAGGCCTACAAGGAGAGTGGCATGAAGAAGTGGATCAAGCGCATGGTTGCTGCGGGTGTCCTTTCGATGGCGGTCTTCGGTGGTACGGCCTCTGCCGCGTGGTGTGGCCAGCCCTGTTTCCAGCTCTACAAGAGCTGCATCGCGCGGGGTGGAGAGGTCGAACAATGCCTGCAGGAACAGGCCTTCTGCGAAGAGGCGATGTGCGGCGGCAATCCCTGATCCATGAACCCCGCCCAGGCGGGGTTTTTCATCTGTGCGCGGTGTTCAGCCCGCTTCTTCGTATACGTAGCGGATCTCCTCGCGGTCGTCGAGGATGCGGTACTGCCGCGCCAGGTCATCCGGATCGGGATTGAGCCAGGCATCGAGGTGTTCCTTGCGGATGGGAACGACGCCGCGGTCATGGCCCGCAGCGGCGACGTCGTGCGGAGGCGTGTCGGTGATTGTGGCAAATGACAGGAGGCGACCTTCCGGTCCTTCCCATTCCGCCCACAGGCAGGCCAGCAGCAGGTCGCGCGGGGGATCGGGCCGGAACTCCAGCACCACGTCCTGATCCTTCTCATCGGCACCCAGCGTACGGCAGGCGATGGCGTGGCGTGGCACGTGCTCATAGAACGCCTGCACCACCACCACGCCGTGGCGCAGCCCGAACGCACCGCGCCAATAGCCTTCCAGGCTGTCGCGCCGCGCGTTGTAGGTGCCCGGATATAGCACGTCGTTGCGCGCAGGCTTGTCCGGCAGCCGGCACTGGTAGCGCATCGGCTTGATCACGCGTTTGCCGCTCTCGCTGACCATCACCGGTGCGTAGGTACCGGGGAAAATACGGTTGTCGCGCGGCAGCAGCTGCACCCGGTGCAGATCTTCCAGCCGAGCCTGCGCACGATCGATGCGGTTGCCGGCCACGCGCAGGTCGTTGCGTGCCTTCTGGGTGGGGCGGGTCGCCAGCGTGGCATTGGCAATATCGCGTCGCTCGCGCTGGCGGGCCAGCTCCGCTTCCAGATCCTGGCGTTCCTGCGCATGCCACTGCTGGATTTTCGCGACGATGTCGCGGCCCTGCTCGGTGCGCGCGCCGGCGAAGCCGTCATCCATCGCCTTGGGAGTTCTGGGGCGCTTCTTGCCAGGATCGTGCGCGTACAGCTCCGCGAATTCTTCCAACGACAGGATGGCGCCGAACTCGCGCACCAGCTTGGCGTAGTCGGCGCGGATGAGGGCGGAATAGCACATGGGAACTCTGCGGGCGTGGGTCGCAGCAGCTGCGACATGGATGAGGCAGGATAGCCCGACCTACAGGGAGATAGCGCATGAATGATTCCGTCGCCTGCCAGTTCCGCGACGCCGTGCCCACGGTCGAAGACTATTGCCAGCTGCGTGTGCTGGCGGGCCTCAGTGCCAAGAGCCAGGAGGCGGCGGCACGCGCGCTGCCCAATACCCTGTATGGCGTGTGTGCCTACCAGGGTAACGAGCTGGTGGCGATGGGGCGCATCGTCGGCGATGGGGGCTGCCACCTGCAGGTCTGCGATATCGCTGTGTTGCCGCGCCTGCAGGGTCAGGGCCTGGGCAAGGAAGTGATGCGTCGCCTGGAGGGCTGGATGCAGGCGAACCTGCCGCCGTCGGCATACGTCAGCCTGCTGGCCGATGGTGAGGCGCACCGGTTGTACGCGCAGTTCGGTTTTGCGCCGACAGCACCGGCGTCGATCGGGATGTATCGCCGGTTCTGAGGTGCGGCGCAGGTGAAGCCATCCATGCAAGGCGTGGATCTACGCGGGCTCTGCGGTAGATCCACGCCATGCGTGGACAGGGCCTTCCGGGAATCGCAGGCAAAGAAAAACCCCGGCCGAAGCCAGGGTTTTCAAGAATTGGCGTCCCCACGGGGATTCGAACCCCGGTCGCCACCGTGAAAGGGTGATGTCCTAGGCCTCTAGACGATGGGGACGCACGAAAACTTCAAGTTGTAGATCCTTCGACGGCCTAATGTCGAAGTGGTGGAGCCAAGCGGGATCGAACCGCTGACCTCCTGCATGCCATGCAGGCGCTCTCCCAGCTGAGCTATGGCCCCAATGAAACTCCGGATGATCTGCCGGGAGCAGAGTCCGTTTTGAAACTGGCGTCCCCACGGGGATTCGAACCCCGGTCGCCACCGTGAAAGGGTGATGTCCTAGGCCTCTAGACGATGGGGACGCACGAAAAACTTCAAGTTGTAGAACTTTCGACGGCCTAATGTCGAAAGTGGTGGAGCCAAGCGGGATCGAACCGCTGACCTCCTGCATGCCATGCAGGCGCTCTCCCAGCTGAGCTATGGCCCCGTGTTACCGAGCCGCCTATCATACCTGCGTGTTCACGTTTGTGGAAGCTTTTTTTGAGCTTTTTTCGTTCCGGTTCAACCGCGACCACGAGGGCAGGGGAATCGCAACGCCACAACCTGAATGCCGGTAGGCGGTGAACAAAAAAGACCCGGTTATCGGCCGGGTCCTCGTTGTTCGTGATGAGTGGCGTCCCCACGGGGATTCGAACCCCGGTCGCCACCGTGAAAGGGTGATGTCCTAGGCCTCTAGACGATGGGGACGCAATTCTCATCAATGTTCTTTAGCGACCTTTCGACGGCCTAATGCCGAAAGATTGGTGGAGCCAAGCGGGATCGAACCGCTGACCTCCTGCATGCCATGCAGGCGCTCTCCCAGCTGAGCTATGGCCCCACGTCGCTGAGGAGCGAAATAATAGCCTTGCCCCAGGGGGTTGGCAAGCATTTGTTGCACTTTTCTTCACATGCGTTGCGAAGCCGATGTCAGTCGCCTTTCGCCTGTGCAGCGTCGTCGGTCAGTGCCGCCAGGATCGGGCACTGGTCCAGCGCGCCGTGACCTGGGCAGGCGTCGACCAGCAGCGAAAGTGCAGTGTGCATGCGTTGCAGCTCCGCCATCCGCTGTGCGATGTCCTGCAGGCGTGCCTGCGCGGTGTCGCGCACGCTGCCCATGTCCTGCGAATGGCGATCGCTCAATGCGAGCAGCTCGCCGATCTCTTCAAGGCTGAAGCCCAGCGCCTTGGCGCGGCGGATGAATCGCAGCCGGCGCAGGTCCTGCTCGCCGAAGATGCGGTAGCCACCCGCCGAGCGGGCCGCAGTCGGCAGCAGCTGCTGTCGTTCGTAGTAGCGCACCGTATCGATCGGTACGCCCGCCTGGCGGGCCAGTTGTCCAATGTTCATGGCGGATTCCTGCTGGGGCTGCCGACCATTGTGAAGCCTGGAGTCTGGTCGAGAGTCAAGGCTTGGCCCGGGTGCGCGCATTCAGCGCACTTTGCAACTTTCTTCATAGCCCCGCCGATGGACCAGTTCCTACCCTTCGCCTGAACCGGCCGTTCGATGGCCTGCAACGAACCGAGGAGGTGGTCTGTGGAAGGATTCAGGAACGAAGGATTCGTCGAGATCGCGGTGGTTGAATACCCGGGAGGTGATCCGTCTGCCGCCTCCGTACTGGCTGAAATGGCGCACGTTGCCAATCGCCTTGCCCAGCAGCAGCGTCGGCCGTTCAAGCGGGTGCTGGTCACCCGCTGGATCGTGCCGGCCAGCCAGACCGGGGTGCATCGTATTGCGGGTGCGGAAATGCTCGATGCGGCCATCCCGGCTGTGATCGCGGTTCCCGGCCAGATCAGTGCCGGCGCGTGCCTGCGCGCGGACGAGGTCCTGCTGGACTGGCTGCGTGCGCACTATGACGGCGGGAGTCTGCTGGCCGCCGCCAGTGATGGCGTCAGCGTGCTGGCACGTGCCGGGTTGCTGGCCGGGCGTACGGTCAGTGGCCCCGATCTCGGGCGCCATCCAGGCCTGCAGGCGCAGGCCGCGAGCTGGGTGCCGAGCGAGCGGGCGCTGGTGGATGACGGTGACCTGCTGACGGTCGGCGGGGCCCAGGCCTGGCGCTTCCTTGGCCTGCGATTGTTGTACCGGCTGCACGGGCAGGGCGTGGCCAGTGCGGTCGCACAGCAACTGGGCATCACCGTGCCCGCCACGATCCAGCAGGACCTGGAGCGCTTCAGCGCCAACTTCGCACATGGCGATCGTGATGTGCTGAAGGCACAGCGCTGGCTGCACACCACGGCGGCACGCGGCGCCACCCTTGCCGCGATCTGCGAGGTCTCCGGGCTGGAGCCGCGCACACTGCAGCGGCGGTTCCTAAAGGCCACCGGCCTGCGGCCGATCGAATACTGCCAACGGCTGCGCATCGCCAAGGCGCAGACCCTGCTGCAGCAGGGGGCGGGTATCGATGAGGTGGCGTGGGGTGTCGGCTACGCTGATCAGAGTGCTTTCCGCCGGTTGTTCCTGCGCATCGTTGGCATGACGCCGGCCAACTATCGGCGTCACGTCAGCAGCAAGCGTCGCGAGCGGCCCTTGATGCCGTCGGTGGCAGGCAGCCTGCGCGGGCTGCAATCGGCGTCGGTGATGCAACTGGGGCGCAGCGCGGCCTGATGTCGGCGGCATCGTCGCGCTTGCAACCGGAGCGCGACACTTCGACCATGCAGTCAGTGGACGATTGAACAGGTGGTCTGATGTCGAGCGTTGGGCCGGTGCCGATGCCGGTGGTGTTGATTCTCGTGTGCGTAGTGATTGCCATGGCCGTGGCGCGTCTGTGGCCACGCAGGAAGGACGGCATGCCGCTGCCTTCTGCACCCAGCATGGTTCTGGACATGCTGCTGGTGGGCCTGCTGTGTGGTCGCATCAGCTTCGTGGCCTTGAACTTCGCCCTGTATCGCGAGGCGCCGTGGAGCATTCTGCAGATTGCCGATGGTGGCTACCACCTGGTGGTTGTCCTGGTTGCGGGGTCGGCATGGGGGCTGTGGCGGGTGCGCCCATGGCGGGCGTTGCGCGCCCCGGTGCTGGGCGCGGCGTTGGCGGGTGTGCTGCTATGGGCGGGCGGCAGTCAGCTGCTGTCCGCATGGCAGGAGCGTCAGATGCCCTTGCCGGTACTGCAGGTTGCTGATCTGCAGGGGGGCAGGGTTGATCTGCAGCAGTTCCGGGGAAAACCGCTTGTGCTGAATCTCTGGGCGACCTGGTGCGGGCCCTGCCGGCGCGAGATGCCGGTCCTGGCTGCGGCGCAGCAGGCACATGCGGATGTGCAGTTCGTGTTCCTCAACCAGGGTGAAACCCTTGAGGAGGTCCAGGGTTTCGTTGCGCGCGAACGGCTGCTGCTGCACAACGTTTTGCTCGATGATGACGCTGCGGCATCCACGGTGCTGGGCGTGCAGGCCTATCCCTCGACCCTGTTCTTCGATGCCGAAGGGCGCCTGCGTGAACTGCACCTGGGCGAACTGACGGCAGCCGGTCTTGAACACAAACTGCGCCGGCTGCGGTAGCCTGCGCGGGCATCTCACTACGGAGTTCCCATGTTGTCGACTTCCCTGCGCACCGCCCCTGCGGTGCTGTTGCTGCCGGTCCTGCTGGCATTGGCTGCCTGCAGCCAGGCACAGACGCCACCGGGCAAGACCGCCGCGGCACCGGCAGCGAGCGCCACAGCCACGGCCAACAAGGGCGATCGCCCTGCGGTGCTGAAGGGCATCGAGAAGCATGGTTTCGAGGTCGTCGCAGAATTCGATGCCCCCGGTGGCCTGCGGGGCTTCGCCGGCGTGGTCGGCGGCCAGCAGCCGGCAGCGGCCTATGTCACTGCTGACGGCAAGAACGTACTGGTCGGCAGCCTGTTCGATGCGGAGGGCAACGATGTAGCCGCTGAGGCCGTTGAAAAGCTGGTGGCTTCGCCGATGTCGGCCAAGATGTGGACCAAGCTGGAAGCCAGCGCCTGGGTGCGTGATGGCAAGGCCGATGCGCCGCGCGTGGTCTATACCTTCAGCGATGCCAACTGCCCGTACTGCCACAAGTTCTGGGAAGCGGCACGGCCGTGGGTCGATGCCGGCAAGGTGCAGCTGCGTCACATCATGGTCGGCGTGATCCGCGAGGACAGCCCGGCCAAGGCCGCGGCGATCCTTGCCGCGCGTGACCCGAGTGCGGCGCTGCTGCAGAACGAGCACGATTTTGATCGCGGTGGCATCAAGGCGCTGCCGAACATCAGCCGCGAGATCGCTGGCAAGCTCGACGCCAATCAGGTGCTGATGATCGAGATGGGCTTCCAGGGCACACCGGGCATCCTGTTCCAGGACGCACAGGGCCAGGTGCAGCGTCGTGCGGGTCTGCCGCAGGGTGCCGATCTGCAGACGGTGCTTGGCCCGCGCTGAGTGGCGCCAGACCCATGAAACATTGCGCAGGCCCGCATGGCAGCATGCGGGCCTGTCGCATTCCATGGCGGGCATTGCGGTTGTGGGCCCGCGCAACAGTGGTTCATCGTCACGTCTGAATCGTGACTGACATCAAGCATCCCGCCTTGATTCCAATCAAGGCCAAAAACGACAGGCGGATTAGCCTGTGACGCATGGAATACAGCGTCAATGCGCGATGGATGCCGCGCTCGCCACGCCCTGATCAGGGTCGGCTGGCACAGCCATTCACGACACTCTCACTCCGTGCTTGTTACCCAGACCGCTGCGGTCGCCACCTCTCTGGCAGCGCGGCCTTGATGGCGTCGACATCGGTGCGGGCAGGGCAGTGTCATCGTCCTGTTGCCTGCCATGCGCAGGCTGGCCGGTGTCGTCGACGCAGTATCCGCATTTCCAGCAACGGCAGCACGAGGCCGGAGTGGCGCATGCGTGCGTCCTGTCTGCGTGCTGCGAACAGGGGTCGTCCAGGGAGGATGCAATGCGCGTGGGGGTACTGAGCCTGGCCTGTGTGACAGCACTGGCGATCACGCCGGCGTATGCACAGGTGGATGACAAGGAGGACGCGCAGGCGCTGCGTCGTGAGATTGCGGCCATGCGGCAGGCGCTGGAGGGCATGCAGCAGCGTTTGGACCGCCTTGAGCAGCGCGACGCAACCGTTGCGCCTGCTACAGCACAGGCACCCGCCGCCGTGGTCGCGCCTGCCAGCACTGCCAACCTGCTGCACCCCACCCAGGTACCGGGCGTGGCACAGCCGGTGCTGCCGCAGCGCGAATCGGTGGCCGATCCGTCCACCGCCGCGTCGCGACCGGACAGTGCGGCCGGCCCGACCGATCCGGATCTGAAGGGCTTCTTCGCCATTCCGGGTACTGACACGGTGATCCGTATCGGCGGCTACGCCAAGCTGGATGCCATCGCCGATTCGCGTGCAGCGGGGGATGAGGATCAGTTCATTCCCTCGTCGATGCCGGTCGGTGGCAGTCATCGTGATGTCTCGAACTTCAACATCCATGCCAAGCAGACCCGCTTCAGTTTTGAGGCGCGACGTCCGACCACGCACGGCAACCTGCGCTTCTACCTGGAGAATGACTTCTTCGGTAGCAGTGACGGCTACGAATTCCGCCTGCGCCATGCCTATGGCCAGCTGGGCAATACCTACGCCGGTTACGGCTACTCCAGCTTCATGGATCCGGACAGCCTGCCTGACACATTGGACTTCGCAGGGCCCGGTGGTGCCGGCTACCTGTTGGTGGCGGGCATCCACCACAGTTTCGCGATGGGCAAGGGCAACACCCTGACCGTCGCCGCCGAAGATCCGAAGACCGAACTTGCCGGCGCCAGCGATGAGCGAGCCGCAGTGAACCGCCTGCCCGACGTGACGGTGACCGCGCGCATGGAGCGCGACTGGGGCCACCTGCAGCTGGGCGCGGTGGCACGCAGCCTGGCCTATGACGGCGATGGCGAGCGCGACCGGCGTATGGCCGGTGGCCTGCAACTCAGCGGTTCGGCCTCGGTAGGCGAGCGCGACCTGCTGCTGTTCGGTGCCCTCGGCGGGCGCGGCCTCAGCCGTTACACCGCCGACCTGACCGGCTCCGGACTGGACGCGGTGGTCAGTGCCGATGGCCGTCTAGACGCGCTGGACCTGCACGGCGGTTTCGTCGGCTACACCCATTACTGGTCCGAGCTGTGGCGTTCGAACCTGATCTTCGGCCAGCTGACCCTGGAGCGGAATGCTGCATTGGCAGCCGACGCATTCCGTCAGAGCCGCTACGGCGTGTTCAACCTGATCTGGAGCCCGGCACCGTCGTGGACGATGGGCATGGAGCTGCTGTACGGCCGCCTGGAACAGCAGAGCGGCGCGCGCGGCGACACGGTCCGGGTGCAGGGCAGTCTGCAATACAACTTCATCAAATAGGCGCCAGCGGTCGTACGCCAGCGTAACCGTCCCCACGCCCGGTTGTACCGGGCTCATGCCAGTACAGGAGATTGTCATGGCAGAAGCAAAGAAAATCGGGGTGGTCGGAGCCACCTTCCTCGTCGCCGGCAACATGATGGGCTCAGGCGTGTTCCTGTTGCCGTCCAGTCTGGCCAAGATCGGCACCGCCTCGATCTGGGGCTGGCTGATCACCACCGCCGGTGCGCTGCTGCTGGCCTTCGTGTTCGCCAAGCTGGGCAAGCTGGCACCCAAGGCGGGCGGCCCCTATGCCTATGCGCGTGACTGGTTCGGGCCGTACATGGGCTTCCAGACCAATACCATCTACTGGTTCGCCAACTGGATCGGCAACGTCGCCATCCCTATCGCGGCGGTGGGCTACTTCAGTTACTTCTTCCCGATCCTGTCCGAGCCGCTGGTGCGCTGCATCGCGGTGCTTGTGCTGGTGTGGGCGCTGAGCTTCGCCAACATGATCGGTCCGGCCTTCGTCAGTCGCGTGCAGACGGTCACCACCAGCTTCGCGCTGGTGCCGATCCTGGGCATCGCCATCTTCGGCTGGTTCTTCTTCGATGCCGACATCTTCAAGGGCGCCTACAACGTGTCCGGTGAATCCAACTTCGGCGCGATCTCCAGTGCCGCGGCACTGACCCTGTGGGCCTTCATCGGCGTCGAATCCGCTTCGGTGACTGCCGGCGTGGTGGAGAATCCGGAAAAGAACGTGGCCCGCGCCACCCTGGCGGGCGTGTTCCTGGCTGCCATCGCCTACATCGCCAGTTCGTCGGTGATCATGGGCATGGTGCCCAATGGCGAGCTGCAGACTTCTGATGCACCGTTTGCACTGGCTGCCGCCAAGGCCGTCGGTGGCTGGGGTGGCGCGCTGGTGAGCCTGTGTGCCTTCATCGGCGCTGCCGGTTCGCTGGGCGGCTGGATCCTGCTGACCGCACAGAGTGCCAAGGCGGCCTCCGATGATGGCCTGTTCCCGAGCATCTTCAGCAAGACCAACAAGGACGACGTGCCGGTCAAGGGCGTGCTGATCGTGGCGGTGCTGATGACCCTGGCGGTGCTGGTCACATCCACCTCGGAAACCGCGTCGGCCCAGTTCGACGTGATCACATCGGCGGCGGTGGTGCTGACCCTGCTGCCCTACATCTACTCGTGCGTGGCCTGCTACTTCGTGGTCGAGCGTTCGCACACCCTGGTCCACACCGGTGCGTTCTGGACCCTGACCAGCCTGACCGTCGTGTACTGCCTGTGGGCGATCTACGGCTCGTCGGGAACCATCGTGCAGTACGCCTTCCTGTTCGTGCTGTTCATCACCGTGTTCTATCCCTTCTTCAGCGAGGAGCGCCGCCAGCAGCGGCAGCGCGCCCGCGAGGCATCGGCCATCAGCGCCGGCGCCCAGCGTTCCTGAGTTAGACAAGGAGAATCAACGTGTATTTCAAGTCCCTGGATTACCCGGTCATTGTCATCGACAACGACTACGAGTCGCCGCGCATCGGTGGCATCCTGATCCGCGCCCTGGTGGAGGAGCTGCGCAGCAACGACCAGCGCGTGCTGTGCGGCCTGAACCTGGATGATGCCCGCGCCGGTGCCCGCACCTACGTGGCGGCCTCGGCGGTGCTGATCTCGATCGATGGCAGTGAAGAGGTGGATGGCGAGTTCCAGCGCCTGACCGCCTTCCTGCGCGAGCAGAGCGCACGCCGCGCCAATCTGCCGGTGTTCCTGTACGGCGAGCGCCGCACCATCGAGAAGGTGCCGAGCAAGCTGCTCAAGTACATCCACGGTTTCATCTTCCTGTTCGAAGATACCAAGAGCTTCATCTCGCGGCAGGTGATGCGCGCGGCCGAAGACTACATGAAGAACCTGCTGCCGCCGTTCTTCAAGGCATTGATCCACCATGCGGCCGAGTCGAACTACTCCTGGCACACGCCAGGCCATGCCGGCGGCGTGGCGTTCACCAAGTCGCCGGTCGGTCGTGCATTCCATCAGTTCTACGGCGAGAACACCCTGCGCAGCGATCTGTCGATCTCGGTGCCGGAACTGGGTTCGCTGCTCGACCACACCGGCCCGATCAAGGACGCCGAGAACGAGGCCGCACGCAATTTCGGTGCCGACCATACCTTCTTCGTCACCAACGGCACCTCCACCGCCAACAAGATCGTCTGGCACGGTACGGTGGCCCGCGGCGACGTGGTGTTCGTCGACCGCAACTGCCACAAGTCGCTGCTGCACGCGCTGATCATGACCGATGCGGTGCCGGTGTACTTCACGCCCAGCCGCAACGCGCACGGCATCATCGGCCCGATCAGCCTGGACCAGTTCACGCCGGAGTCGCTGCAGCAGCGCATCGCTGCCAACCCGCTGGCCAGCCAGGCCTACAAGGCCGGCTCCAAGCCGCGCATCGCGGTGGTCACCAACTCGACCTACGACGGCCTGTGCTACAACGCCGAGAAGATCGCCGACGAGATCGGCAGCGCGGTCGACTTCCTGCATTTCGACGAAGCGTGGTACGCCTATGCTGCGTTCCATCCGTTCTACGAGAACCACTACGGCATGGCCAAGGGCAAGCCGCGTGAGCAGGATGCGATCATCTTCACCACGCATTCCACCCACAAGCTGCTGGCGGCGTTCTCGCAGGCGTCGATGATCCACGTACGCAACTCGGCGCAACGCAACCTGGATGCCGAGCGTTTCAATGAGTCGTTCATGATGCACACCTCGACCAGCCCGCACTACGGGGTGATCGCGGCCTGTGACGTGGCCTCGAAGATGATGGAAGGTGATGCGGGCCGCTCGCTGGTACAGGAAATGCACGACGAGGCCATCGCCTTCCGCCGCGCGATGCTGCACGTGCGCGATGACCTGGGGCGTGACGACTGGTGGTTCAGCGTGTGGCAGCCGACCCAGGTCGAGCGCAGCCTGGACAAGGGCGACACGCCAGCGCCGCTGGTGGCCAAGCGCGAGGAGTGGTACCTGCAGCCGGATGCGCACTGGCACGGCTTCGAGAACCTGGTCGACGACTATGTGCTGATCGACCCGATCAAGGTGACCCTGCTGACGCCGGGCCTGGCGATGGACGGCAGCATGGGCAAGCTGGGCATCCCGGCGGCGGTGCTGAGCAAGTTCCTGTGGGGCCGCGGCATCACCGTGGAGAAGACCAACCTGTACTCGGTGCTGTTCCTGTTCTCGATGGGCATCACCAAGGGCAAGTGGAGCACCCTGGTCACCGAGCTGATGGCGTTCAAGGAGCTCTACGATCGCAATGCGCCGCTGAGCCAGGCACTGCCGACGCTGGTCGCCGACTATCCGAATGCCTACGCCGGCTGGGGCCTACGTGACCTGTGCGACGCGCTGCATGCGTTCAACCAGGAATTCGCCGTGGCCAAGGTGATGCGCGAGATGTACGTGGATCTGCCGACGCCGGTGATGACCCCGGCCGATGCCTACAACCACCTGGTGAAGGGCGAGATCGAGCGGGTCGACATCGAGCAGATCAGTGGCCGCATTGCGGCGACCATGCTGGTGCCGTACCCGCCGGGCATCCCGACCATCATGCCGGGTGAGCGTTTTGGTGACAGCGACGAGCCGATCATCCAGTCGCTGCGCATCGCCCGGGAGCAGAACGCCCGTTTCCCGGGCTTCGAGTCGGACGTGCACGGGCTCATCATCGAGCAGGAGGGTGATGCGGTTTCGTACAAGGTGGAGGTGCTGAAGGCCTGACCGGCAACGGTCGGCCCCTCGGCGAACGATGGATACTGCGCGCGAGCAACGCATCCTGACGTTCTCGATAGGGGTCACCCTGGCGGTCAGCGCGGTCGGCTTCATCGGTGGCCTGCTGGTGGGATCGCAGGCCATCCTGTTCGACGGCGTGTACAGCCTGGTCGATGTCGCCCTGACCCTGGTGTCGTTGTCGGTGCTGCGGCTGGTGGCGCGGGAGCAGAGCCCGCGCTTCCAGTACGGCTACTGGCATCTGGAGCCGATGGTCGAGGCGCTGGGCGGGGTGATCCTGTCGCTGGCCTGCGTGTACGCGCTGGCCAACGCCGTGATCGGTTTGACCACGGGCGGGCACGAAGTGAAGTTCGGGCCCGCGCTGTGGTGGGCGGCATTGCTGAGTGCCAGCAACCTGGCGATGGCGGCGTTCGTCGCGCAGCGGGCGCGGCATCTGCGCTCCGCGCTGTTGTGGCTGGATGTACGGGGCTGGCTGCTGGGTGGGTTGATGAGCCTGGCGGTGGTGCTGGCCTTCGTGTTGGCGCTGGTCCTGCACGGTGGTGAGTGGCACCACTGGGTGCCGTACCTGGATTCGATCGTGCTGGCGTTGATCAGCCTGGCGGTGTTGCCGGTGCCGGCGCGGAGTGCCTGGAAGGCCATGCGCGAAGTGCTGCAGGTGGCACCGGATGATCTGGACCGGCGCGTGCAGCGGGTGATGCAGGCGTTCGTCGCCGAGCGTGGCTATGCCGGTTTCACCAGCCATGTGGCGAAGATGGGGCGGATGCGCTTCATCGAGATCCACGTGCTGGCTGACCCGGCCATGCCGTTGGGTTCAGTGGGCGAGGTCGATGCGATGCGCGACGAGATTGCGGTGCGGCTGGATGCGCGGGGCAGCACGTTCTGGTTGACCATTGATTTCACCGCAGACCCAGCGTGGACGTGACCACGCTTCTGTAGAGTCTTGCTCGACTGCTTCTGGTCGGTGGAAGTCGAGCAGGCTCGAGTCCACGGGAACGCGCGATCGTTGCGCGTGGCAGACCGGTCTGTTGCACCGGATCCATTTGACCTCAACCGGAGTTGAGGTCACAGACTGCCGGCATCCCCCACGAGGCGCGCGGCATGAACCTGCTGACCACACCGGACCTCAGCCATGGCCTGATGGAACTGTTCAATCCACCGGGTCTCTACGATCCTTCGGCCAACGGCTACTCACACGTGGCGGTGGTGCGCCTGCCGGCACGGGTGATCCATGTCGCAGGGCAGGGCGGCGAAGATGCCCAGGGCCGCCTCTCGCCCAGCTTCGAAGAACAGGTCGGGCAGGCGCTGGACAACCTGCAGACCGCGCTGCGATCGGCGCAGGCAAGTCTGGCCGATGTAGCGCGGCTGCGCATCCTGGTGGTCGACCACGATGAGGACCGGCTGGGCATCATTGCCCACCAGGTGCGACGGCGCTGGCCGAACCGCGCGGCGCCCACCTGCACGCTGATCCCGGTGCCGCGACTGGCGTTGGACGGCATGCTGTTCGAGATCGAGGCGGAGGCCTACGCCGCCTAGCGCAGGTAGTACTCCACCGGCACCACCAGTTCCTGCGGTGCCTTCAGTTCCTCGGGAATGGGCGGCAGCGGCTGCGCGCGACGGAAGGTCTGCAGCGCAGCGTCATCGAGCATCGGCTGGCCACTGGACTGCTCCAGCCGCAGCGCCAGCAGGCGACCTTCGCGGTCGATGCTGGCCCTGACCCAGGCAGTGCCCTGCTGCCGGCGCGAGCGCGCGGCGGCAGGGTAATAGCGGTAACGCTCCAGCCGCGCCATCAGGCGGGCTTCCCACTGGTCGCTGGCGGCGCCGGCCTGGAAGTCCGCCGGTGGCGCGTCTGGAGCGGGCGGCGCGGCCGTGATCGATGCCGGTGCGGGACTTGCATCGGTCGCGGCCGCAGGCGGGGCGACCGGCAGCGGCTTTCTACCCGTCCCGCCCGTTTCGCTGGCGGCCAACTCGCCCTCGCGCGCGGCGGTGGGCTTCGGTGGCGGGGGCGACTTTGTCGGTTGCGATGCACGCGCCTGTTGCGCCTGGCTGGGGGTATCGGCCTGGCGCTCCTCTACGGGCTGTGGCGGCGTGGCCGGTGCCAGCAGGCGCAGGCTGATGCGCACGTCCTGCTCCGGCGGTGGCAGCATCGGCGGCATTGCAACCCAGTGCACCAACAGCAGCAGGGGCAGCAGGTGCAGGACGACGGTGATCACGATCGCCTGCCAGTGTTGGCCGCGCTCACTCATCGTCCAGCACCCACAGCAGATCGGCATCAGCAGCACCGACGGTTTCACCCGGCGAGGCCAATGCGATCACCAGCGCAGGCGTATCCGGTGACAGGTAGCCCGGCACCCCGGTGCCGTGCAGCACATGCCAGCGACCGCCTACCAGCAGCGCGGGTGCGGGGGCTGCGGTCAGCACCTGTGCCATGCGCGTGTCGCGGGCCTGTTGCACGGCCAGCATCCCTTCCAGCATCGGTGCCGCGTCTGCGTGCTGGGCCAGTACCACATCCGACAGGCGTTGGCGGGCGGCGGCCAGCGGGAACCGCACCGCATCAGCGGACGCCAGGTGGGCGTTGACCTCGACGCGCGCGAGATTGCCGCCGAACAAGGGGATGCCGGCAGCGGTGGCGTCCTGCACCAGCCCGCCGTAGGCGGTCCACGGCCATCGTGTATCCCAGCCCAGCAGCTCCTGCAGGCGTGCACCGTCGGCATGGTTGCCCTTGGCCAGCCAGCGCTGCACCCGCTGCAGGCGCGGCTGGCGTTCGCTGGCAATCATCTCCAGCACCAGCGCGCCTTGTGGACGCTGCTGCTGCAGCGCGTGCAGCAGCCAGCGCTGGGCAGCGTGGTCACCGGCCAGGTCGTGGCGTTCGCCCAGCAGCAGTCGCGGAGCGTTCGCTGCGCGCTTCACGAACGCAGCTTCGTCCAGGGTCTGGCCGCTGGCGAGGTCCAGCACCTTGCCGGGCATCGGCTGCGCGCTGGCCATCGACGCGAGCGCGAGCAGGCACAGCGGCAGCCAGTGGCGGCTAGAACGCCACATTGACGCCCATCGAGACGGTGCGGCCACGGCCGTTGCCGCGGTCCAGGATCGGGCTGAAGATGCTGTCGATCGAGGCATTGTTGTCATAGGCCTTGTTCTGCAGGTTTTCGATGTTCAGCCACAGCGTGGTGTTGGCCTGGGGCTTGAAGCTGGCGTAGAAGTCGAGCAGTACACCGGTACCGCCGGTCTTGCGTGTCTGGAAGAAGTCGTAGCCTTCTTCGGTGGGCCCGGAGTATTCGGCGCGCAGGCCGGCCTGCACGCGCTGCTGCCACCAGCGGCCGCCCACGTCCAGCGTCCAGTAGCGGTCGGGCAGGGCGGTGATGTCTTCCAGGTTGACGAACTCGATGGCCGGCGCGCTGGTGCGCGAGCGGGTCCAGCTCAGCGTGGCGTGGTAGTGCTCGCTGGCGTAATGGGCTTCCAGTTCGATGCCGCGCATGCGCACTACGCCGGGGTGGTTCATCCAGCGCGTAGTGGCGCTGAAGTCGTCGGCGTCCAGCACATCGGTCCAGGCATTGAGCTGCGGATCGCTGTCGATCGGCACCACGAACGGTTCCACTTCCGGCGGATGCACGATCAGCAGGTACTGCGGCTTGATGTAGTCGCGGATGCGGTTGTCGAAGCGGGTGACCCGCAGTTGTGCCAGGTCACCGTCGACCAGCAGCGAGTCGGTGCTGAGGTTGGCGCCGAACTGCAGGTTGCGCGAGCGCTCGCGGCGCAGGAACGGATTGGCGCCGATGCCGTCGGCGACGCTGGCGTCCTCCAGCGGGATCTTCTCGAAGAACATTTCCTGCACGCGCGGCGGCCGCGACGTGCGCGAGACCTCGGCGAACAGCTGCAGCCAGTCGGTGGCCTGCAGTGAAACCGCCAGGCTCGGGCTGAGTGCGCGCTCTGTGCGACGCACGTCGATGTCGCCGCCATTGATCTCCGCGCACTGGCCGGGCACATCCGAGCACACCGGGATGTGACCACGGATGCCGAAGCGGTCCTGGCGCAGTCCTGCGGTCAGGGCATAGATGTCGTACTGCAGCTCCAGCGTGCTGAACACACTGTCCAGCTGGCTGCGACCCTGCGGGTTGGCACCGCGCAGGATGGGCGTATCGGCCACATAGATGTCCGATTGGTGCTTGATGCCGGTGTTCCAGCGCGCCTGCAGTGCACCGATGTCGAAGCGGCTGGTGTTGTCCACGGTCCAGCTGCTAAGGCTGCTGTGGGTGCGGCGGCCGATGTAGCTGGAGTCCTCCACCGGCGGGTAGAACAGCCGGGTCTTGTTGCTGGCGAAGGTCGCACGCAGGTCGATCCACGGCGAATAGGGTGTGTAGTGGTAACTGGCGCGCTGGTTGCGCGCGGAAATCTGCCACGGATAGTTGTGGTAGAAGTCGTTTTCGTAACGCATGTGGCTCAGGTCCAGCCGATGCTGGTCGCTGGGCTGCAGGCGCGCCTTCAACAGCCAGCTGCTGGGCTGCTGGCTGCCCGGGTCGGCGTTGTTCTTCTGCCCGCGTGCGGTCGCGTACTCGCTGCTGCGGCTGCTGCTGGCGGCGGCCAGCAGGCCGAACTGGCGGTCGCCACCCTCTTCGCTGTGGCGCCAGGCACCGGCGAAGGTACGGCCACTGCCGTAGCCGTTGTTGCCGTGGCGGTAGCCCGCACGCAGGCCCCAGTCGCGCCCCTCGCCGAGCAGATCGTCGATGTCCAGCGTGCGGAAGTTGGCACTGCCGGCCAGCGTGCCGGCGCCATCACCACCGGCGACCGCACCGCGCTGCACGTCCACACCGGCCAGCAGGAAGGGATCGACATAGGCGAACGGGCCGCCCGAGCCGTGCCCGGCATTGTTGCGGAAGGTCTGGGTGACACCGTCGATCATGGTGTTGACCCGGCCGGCACCGGTCATGCCGCGGATGTTGACCTGCAGGCCCGGCTGGCTGCGCGAATGGAAGCTGTGGGTGCCGGGCATCGAGCGCAGCAGGCTGTTGCCTTCCTGGCGTTCGGCCATCGCCACACGCTCGCTGCCCACCGAGGGCGCAAAGCCATCGCGGGTGGCCGGTACATATTGACTGGCGCCGGCACCCGGTGCCTGACCGTGTGCGGTAGTACCCTGCACCCGCAGCGGGCCAGTGCGACGGCTGCCATCGGCGCGTTCAGCCGGTGCCGGCTCCAGGGCGGCACGACGCGCATCGACGAAGCGCGGGCGCAGGCCGCTGCCTGCCAACAGGCGCGACAGGGCCTGCGCATCGTCGAAGTCACCGCGCAGCGCAGGCGCCGAATGGCCAGCGGGCAGCGCCGCGCCGATCACCAGATCGACGCCGGTCAGCCGGCTGTAGGCGTCCAGCGCGGCCGCCAGCGGTTGTGCGGGCAGATTGTAGGTGCGGGTGGCGGTCTGTGCGTGGGCACTGCCGGGCAGCAGCGGAAGGGCACTGGTACAGGCCAGCGACAGGGCGAGGACAAGGGGGCGGGGGCACAGCATCGGGGGCTCCAGGGGCTGACGCAGAGCGTCGTCATCCTGGGTAGACGCAGCCGCAGGCCGGATGTCAGGGTCCATCACGCTGTTCCCTGCGTGGCGGCAGCCACACCTGTATGCCCGCGCCGAGGCGCAGCACGCGCACCTGCAACTGAGTGGCCAACTGGTCGCGATTGCCGGCCGCACCGTCGGCACTGCCAAGCAGGGTGACCGGCTGCTGGCGCAGCTGCTCGCCGACGACCCACGTGTGCCCGCCATGCCAGCGGTCCAGGCCCTGCGTGACGTCGGCCAGTGGGGCCGAGACCCAATGCAGGCGCCGCTCGCGCCAGGCCAATGCTCCGGGGGCGGTCGTTGTTGCATGGGCTGTTGCCTGCCCATCGAAGCGCAGCTGTTCGCCGTGGTCAGCCAGCATGCTGACGTTGCCGCTGTCCACGCGCACGCGATGCTCAGTAACGGTGACCACGCTGCTGTTGCCCTGCACGGCAAGATCGAATGCGGTCCCCAGTGCAGTGACGGTGCCCTGTGGGGTATGCACCTGGAAGGGCCGGTCGGCATCGGCGGCGACCTGGAACCAGGCCTGGCCGCGCTGCAGCTGGAGCTGGCGGCGCTGCCCATCGATGCGCACCTTCACTTCGCTGCCGGGTGACAGCAGGACATGCGAGCCATCCCGAAGGGTCTCCTCGCGGATCTCGCCAGCGGCCGTTCGCAGGACCTGCGCTACGGGCGGCGACACATGGCGGCTGTAGAGACCCAGCGCGCACAGCAACAGAACCGCAATGCCGGCTTCGCGCAGGCGACGGCGTTGCCTGCGCTGCTGTTGCCGCTGCAGGCTAGGCAGCGTCGCACCGGCCTGCCACAGGTGTTGCAGATGCTGGTACTGCGCAGCATGGCGAGGGTCGGCCTGGTACCACTGCTCGAACGCGTTCTCGTCGCGGCCACCGTCGTGCCCGTCCAGCCACCAGCGTGCAGCTTCGCGCGCGATCGCGTCCAGGCTCATGCGCCCGGCACCTGCTGCAGGGCGACCAGTGCGCGCAGCAGATGGCCGTGCGCGGTCTGCCGGCTGATGCCGAGCTGGCGCCCGATCTCGGCCAGCGCCAACTGTTCAACCCGCGCCAGCAGGAACACCTGGCGCGAGCGCGGTGGCAGCGCGGCGATGATCGCGTCGAGGTGGCGCAGCTGTTCGGCGTCGAGCAGTCGCTGCTCGGGCAGCGGCGCAGGATCGGCGATGGCATGCAACTGCGTGTCATCCAGCGCTTCTTCGCGACGGCGCTGGCGTTGCCGGTAATGGTCGGCAATCAGGTTGTGGGCAACACGGTACAGGTACGCGCGGCCATTGCTCAGCAGGCCACTGGCGGCGACCTTGACGACACGCAGCCAGGTTTCCTGGACGACGTCATCGGCGTCGCTGCGTTGCGGGAGTTTGCGGCGGACATGGGCGTGCAGCGGCCGGTAATGGGCCGCGCACAGCTGCGCGACATCCGTCGGTTCGACAGGCGTGGACACGGGGCGGGCGACAACTGGGAAAGGGAACAGCCCGCGGCGGCAAGGGCAGCGGCTGCACCTTACAGCAAAAGAGAATCATTTGCATCTTTGGTGCGAGCGCAGTCCGCATGAGCCACCGCGGCGTCAGCGGGGACGATAGTCGCAGTGGATCTGCAGCGCTTCGGTGGGGTTGCAATGCAGCTCGAAGCCGCAGTGCTGCAGGCTGCGCTTCGCTCGTGCGACTGGCTCGGCATACCGGGCGACGCGGCGGTGCTGCCAGCGCGGCGGGGTGAACACGCCCAGGGGCAGCAGCCGCAGCCGCTCGCCGTGCAGTACCAGTGAGACATCGACATGACGGCCATCGATGTCGTGGCCGTTGGCGCCGAAGATGGCGTCGACTTCATCCCGGCGCTGCGGATAACAGGCACGGAAGAGGGTGATGCCGAGCCGACGCACCAGGCGGCGGAAGCCACCGAGACGGCTGTGGCTGGGTTCGAAGCCACGGGTGAGCAGTAGCCGCAGCCCCACAGGCAGCATTGCCTGCGCGTCGAGCAGGCGTTGCAGTACCTCTTCTTCCAGTTGGATGCGGGTGGAGGGCCAGCGCGGGGCGATGAGCAGTCCGTGGTGGTTGCCGCGTTGCAGGGTCAGCATCGGTGAAGCTTCGCACGCGGCCGAACAGCCGGGGTAGTGCCGGCCGCTGGCCGGCAGATTCGAGTACCGGCCAGCGGCCGGCACTACCGTGACGATCATCAGAGGTCGCGGTACTGGATCTGCGAAGCCAGTACGCGCAGGCCGTCGGCATTGCTGGACAGGATGCGCTCTTCGCCAACACCTTTCTGCCGTTTCAGCTGGAAGCCCTGATCCGCAGGCAGTTGTGCGGCGATGGCGTCCATGCGCTGCAGGGCATCAGGGCCGCTGCAGTCGAAGTGGCCCCAATAGGCGCCATCGCGGTGGATCTGCAATCGATAGTTCATCGCGGTGTCTCCGGCAGGTCCTGCAGCCAATGGTCGAACATCGCGGTGGCGGCCGCGGCCAGTGGTGCGCCATAGCGACGCGCCTGCGCGCGCAGGTCGTTGGGATCGATGCCGGCCTGGGCCAGCTCCAGCGTGTGGCCGACCAGCCAACGCTCGAACTGGCGGGCGTCCAGTTCCGGATGGCATTGCAGGGCCAGTGCGTGGTTGCCGATGGCGAAGGCCTGGTGGCGGCAGGCCGGCGTGCTGGCCAGGCGGCGTGCGCCGGCCGGAAGTTCGAAGGCCTCACCATGCCAATGCAGCACCGGAATGCCCTGCAGGGCCTGCAGCGGTGAACGCTGGCCTTCATCGGTCAGCAGCAGTGGCGCAAAGCCGATTTCCTTGCCGCCGCTGGGAGCGACACTGGCACCGAGTGCACGCGCCATCAGTTGTGCACCCAGGCAGATGCCCAGGGTTGGCCGCTGCTGCTGCAGCCGGCGCTGCAGCAGGGCGATGCTGTCGGTGACGAAGGGATAGGTCGCTGTGTCATTGGCACTGATCGGGCCGCCCAGCACCACCAGCAGGTCGGTCACTTCGGCCGGATCGAGCGCATCGACGCCGGCCTGCAGCACCTGCAGCTGCCAGCCTTGTGCCAACAGCAGAGGCTGCAGGGTGCCGAGGTCTTCAAAGGCAACGTGTTGCAGAACGACTGCGTGCTTCATGCCGGGGCCCCGCTGTTCGGCCAGTAGAAGCTGTCCGGGGTGGCGCGGGCGCCGAAGATGGCCTGGCCGACGCGGACCACGGTGGCACCTTCCTCGATGGCCACTTCGAAATCACCGGACATGCCCATCGACAGCTGCGACAGGTCAAGGCCGGGCGGGGCGTTGCGTTGCAGCTGGCCGCGCAGTTCGCGCAGGCGCACGAAGCAGGCGCGCACGCGCTCGACGTCGGGGGTGAAGATGGCCAGGGTCATCAGGCCGCGCACACGCAGGCGATCGAAGGCCGGCAGCTGCTGCACGAAGGCCTCGACCGCGTCGGGTTCCAGTCCGTACTTGCTCGGCTCGGCCGAGGTGTTGACCTGCACGAACACATCCAGCGTGCGGTCTTCCAGTTGCAGGCGCTGCTGCAGGGCCTCGGCCACGCGCAGGCTGTCCAGCGCCTGGAACTCGCTGGCAAAGCGCGCCACGTAGCGCGCCTTGTTGGTCTGCAGATGGCCGATCACCGACCAGTGCACGCCCAGGTCGGCCATCGTTTCGGCCTTGCGCTGTGCTTCCTGCACCTTGTTCTCGCCCAGTTCGTGGCAACCGGCGGCCACGGCCATGCGGATACGGGCGTCATCGACGGTCTTGCTGACCGGCAGCAGGCGCACGCTGGCCGGGTCCCGGCCGACGCGCGCGCAGGCATCGGTGATGCGTTGGCGCACCGTGACCAGGTTGGCGGCGATCTGTTCAACGGACTGGGCGACGGGCCAGTCGGCAGCGGCAAGGGGCATGCGGGCACCTCCAATGCAGGATGGCCAGGGTGGGATACACTGGCACAGGACAAGATATATTTTGGCATAGGACAAAATGAAAATCACCGGGCATAGCGCCGAGTCGATCTTCGACAGCATCCGCGACGGCATCGGCAAGGGCCGCCTGCCGGCCGGCAGCGTGCTGCCGCCGGTGCGTGAACTGGCCGAGCAACTGGGCGTGAACCGCAACACCGTGGCCGCTGCCTACAAGCGCCTGGATGCGGCGGGCCTGGCCAGCACGGCGGGCCGCCGTGGCACGGTGGTGCGCGGATTGCCGCCGACGCTGGCGCGCGAGGGCAGTACGCCCGGGCTGGCGCTGCAGGACCTGGCCGGTGGCAATCCGGATCCGCGCCTGCTGCCGAACCTGCGCCTGGCCCCGGCCGCGCCGCGTTTGTACGGCGTAGGCACGGTCGACCCGAGGTTGCAGGCGCTGGCAAGGGCCTCGCTGGATGCGGACTGCCCGGAGGGCTATGCGCTGGAGCTGACCCATGGCGCGGTTGATGGCATCGAGCGCCTGCTGGCGGCGTGGTTGCTGCCAGGAGACCGCATCGCGGTGGAGGATCCATGCTTCCTCGGTAGCCTCAATGTGCTCAATGCTGTGGGCCACGCGCCGTTGCCGGTGGCGGTGGACGCGCATGGCATGCAGGTCGATTCGCTGCGGCAGGCGCTGGAGGCCGGCGCACGCGCGGTGCTGCTGACCCCGCGGGCACACAACCCGACCGGGGCCAGCTTGGATGCGAAGCGGGCACGGGCGTTGCGGCAGTTGCTGGCGGCCTACCCGCAGGTGGCGGTGCTGATCGACGATCACTACGCACTGCTCTCGCAGCAGGCCTATCACTCAGTGCTGCCGCTGGATGGCCGGCGCTGGGCGCTGCTGCGTTCGTTGTCCAAACCACTGGGTCCGGACCTGCGGCTGGCCTGGCTGGCCTGCGATGAGGAGACCGCATCGCGGTTGCGGCTGCGATTGGCGTCCGGCACCGGCTGGGTCAGCCACCTGCTGCAGGATGCAGCGACTTCGGTGCTGGCGTCGGCAACGCAGCGGGCGAAGATCGCCTCGGCGGGTGAGCGCTACCAGCAGCGCCTGCAGTCGCTACAGGAGCTGCTGCGCGCGCATGGCATGCCGACGCCGCAGCCGATGGAAGGATTGAACCTGTGGCTGCCGTTGCCGGCCGACAGCCACCCACACGTGCTGGCACTGGCTTCGCGTGGATGGCATGTGCGTGCAGGCGAAGTGTTCGCGGTGGCGGCACCGGGCCATGGTCTGCGCATTACCTGCGCGGCGCTGGGATCGGCGCAGCTGCGGCAGCTGGCCGATGACCTGGCGGCGGTGTGTGGTTTGTAGCGTCGGGCCATGCTCGGCTTTGCTTCGCCTTTGTAGAGCCGAGCCATGCTCGGCTGCTGTTGGTAGAAGCAGTCGAGCATGGCTCGACTCTACATGACCGGTAGTCGAGCATGGTTCGACGCTACAGAAGCAGATCAAGGCGCGGCGTTCGCGCCCGGGCGCACGTAGTAGGACTGGCCGCTGTCATCGACGAACATCAGCTCCGGCTTGCCCTGCCAGGAGGTGAGCATGGCGCCGGTGTTGTTCTGGTGCTTGACCATGAGGCTGGCGCCACGGTCCGGATTGGCGACGACCTTGAACACTTCGGTGGTGCCGGTGGCATCGTCCAGGGTGAGCAGGGCTTCGCCGCCGCGATCGCTGGTGCCGTAGCCGCCGCGTTCGGAGCCGTCGGGGCCGAGCAGGATCAGGCCGGACAGGGCGGTGGCGCGCGGCCCCTGGGTGCGGCCCTGGCTGAGCGGATCGGGAACCGGTGCGCCGAGGATCACCCGCGGCTGGCCGCTTGCATCGTGAATGATCAGCCCGCGTGCCTCGATGATGCGCTGTGGCGATTGGCTGCGATGCAGGTTCCAGGCGGTCCAGCCGGAAACAAGCAGGGCGAGGGTCGAGACCACCAGGGTGGTCAGCAGCAGCGCACGGGACATCGGGTCGTCCTTCCTTGGATGTGCCGACGATAGCGGATGCGGACCGGCAATGGCCAGTTCGTTGTGTGACGTTGTGTATCGTCAGTGGAAATCGCGACTGTGGCTGCGCAGTCCCTGCAGCAGTTCATCCAGGCAGTGCATGCGCTGCACGATGACGTGCTGCACGCCATCGACGCGTTCCAGGCGGCCATCGATCTGCATCAGCTGGGTATCGACCAGCACCCGGTGCTGGCGATCAGCCAGGTGCCGCCAGACCACGGCGTTGACCATGCCGGTTTCGTCTTCAAGGGTGAGGAAGGTGACGCCACTGGCGGTCTGCGGGCGCTGGCGCATGCGCACCAGGCCGGCGATGCGCACGCGCCGGCCATGGCCGTGGGCAGCCAGTTGTGCGGCATCCAGGCAGCCACGGCTGCGCAGTTGCGCGCGCAGGAACGAGATCGGATGGCGGCCCAGCGTGGTGCCGGTGCTGCGGTAATCGGCCTGCATGTCTTCCCAGGCGCTGGGCAGGGGCAGTGGCACGCGGGCTTCGGTGGTGGCGCGGGCCTGGTCGAACAGCGGCAACCGGTTTTCCACACCGGAGATATCCCAGCGCGCACGATGGCGATGGCCGCTGAGCCCACGCAGCGCCCCGGCATCGGCCAGCAGGCCCTGCTGGCGGCGGTCCAGAGCGGTACGCTGGCACAGGTCACCCACATCGTCGAACGGGCGCCGCGCACGTTCACGCATGATGGCCTGCACGGCGGGCTCGTTGCAGCCATCGACCAGGCGCAGGCCGAGCCGGATCGCGGCCGGCCCCTTGCTGAAATCCAGCGTGCAGTCCCAGTCGCTGTGGCGCACGTCCACCGGCAGCACGCGGATGCCATGCCGGCGCGCATCCTGCAGCAGCTGGTCGGGGCTGTAGAAGCCCAATGGCTGGCTGTTGATCAGGCTGGCGGTGAACGCGGCCGGGTGATGGCACTTCAGCCAGCAACTGTTATAGGTCAGCAGGGCGAAACTGGCGGCGTGACTTTCCGGAAAACCGTAGTCACCGAAGCCCTTGATCTGTTCGAACAGGTGCTCGCCGTACTCGCGGCTGAAGCCGTTCTTGAGCATGCCGGCCAGCAGCTTCTCGCGATGCGGTTCCAGGCCGCCACGGCGCTTCCACGCCGCCATCGAGCGGCGCAGGGCATCGGCCTGGCCCGGCGTGTAGCCGGCCGCTTCCACCGCCAACTGCATGACCTGTTCCTGGAACAGTGGCACGCCGAGGGTGCGCGCGAACACGCGTTCCAGCCGCGCTGGATAGAGTGGATTGTCTGGATCGTTCAACGCGTCAGGACCCTGCTCGCGCAGGATCCTTCGCCGTTCCAGGTAGGGGTGCACCATGTCACCCTGGATCGGGCCAGGGCGCACGATCGCCACTTCGATCACCAGGTCGTAGAAGGTGCGCGGCTGCAGGCGCGGCAGCATCGCCATCTGCGCGCGCGACTCGATCTGGAATACGCCGATGGTGTCGGCGGCGCAGATCATGTCGTAGGTCTTCGTATCCTTGGGAGGAATCGCATCCATGCGTCCTTCGTGCAGGCCATGCTGCTGCAGCATCGCCAGGCATTTGCGGATGGCGGTGAGCATGCCCAGCGCCAGGCAGTCGACCTTCATCAGGCCGGTGGCATCCAGATCGTCCTTGTCCCACTGGATGACGGTGCGGTCGGCCATCGCCGCGTTCTCCACCGGCACCAGGGTTGACAGCGGATGCTCGGAAATCACGAAGCCGCCCGGGTGCTGCGACAGGTGGCGCGGGAAGTCGATCAGTTCGGTGGTCAGCGCCAGCAGTCGCCGCATCAGCGGGGTTTCCGGATCGAAGCCGCGCTCGCGCAGGGTCTCCGGCAGCGGCACATGGCCGCCCCAGTGGTCCATCGCCGCGCCCAGTTCGTTGACCTGGTCCATCGGCAGGCCAAGCGCACGGGCCACGTCGCGGATCGCGCTGCGGCCACGGTAGCTGATCGCCACCGCGGTCAACGCCGCGCGCTCGCGGCCATAGCGCTTGAACACGTACTGCAGCACTTCCTCGCGGCGCTCGTGTTCGAAGTCGATGTCGATATCCGGTGGTTCGTCGCGCTCGGCGGAGATGAAGCGCTCGAACAGCAGGTTGCTGCGTGCCGGGTCGATCTCGGTCACGCCCAGTACGAAGCACACCGCGGAGTTGGCCGCCGAGCCACGACCCTGGCAGAGGATGTCCTGGCTGCGCGCGAAGCGCACGATGTCCTGCACGGTGAGGAAGTACGAGGCGTAGTTCTTTTCCCGGATCAATGCCAGTTCGTGCTCGATCTGTTTGCGTTGTGCCGGTTCGATGCCGCCTTTCCAGCGCCACGGGATGCCGCGCTCGACCAGCACGCGCAGCCAGCTGTCCGGGTCGTGGCCCTCGGGCACCAGCTCGCGCGGATAGGTGTACTGCAGCTGCTCCAGCGTGAAGTGGCAACGCTCGGCGATGCGCAGGGTCTCGGCCAGCAGTTCGGGCGGATACAGCTGGGCCAGTGCGGTACGCGGGCGCAGGTGGCGCTCGCCGTTGGGAAACAGGCGCCAGCCGGCCTCGGCCACGCTGCAGCGGTGGCGGATCGCGGTCAGGGTGTCCTGCAGGGCGCGGCGGCGTCGCACGTGCATGTGCACATCACCACTGGCCACCAGCGGCAGGTGGTGGCGTTCGCCGAAGGCCTGCAGCTGCTGCAGGCGACGCGCGTCGTCATGCTCATGGTGCAGCTCCACCGCCAGCCACAGGCGATCATCGAAGCCGGTGCGCAACAGTTCCAGATCGATGGCGGCCGGTTGCCGGTCCAGCCACAGGCACAGCAGGCCGTCGGGCAGGCCGAGCAGGTCCTCGCGCAGGCAGCGGTATTCGCCCTTGGCCGCGCGCCGCCGGCAGGTGGTGATCAACTGGCAGAGACCAGCATAGGCGGCCTGGTCGGTGCACAGCAGGGCCAGCTTCGGCCCGTCCTCGATCTGGAATTCGGCGCCGACGATCAGCGCCACGCCATGCGTCTTCGCCGCCTGCCAGGCACGCACGATGCCGGCCAGCGAGCATTCGTCGGTGATCGCCAACGCGCGGTAGCCCTGGCCGGCAGCGCGCGCGAACAGTTCTTCGGCGATCGAGGCGCCACGCTGGAAACTGAAGGCCGACAGGCAGTGCAGTTCGGCGTAGCCGGGCAGTTCGCTGTGCATGGCGGCTCAGCCGAACCAGCCGTGCAGCATCCACGGCGCATGCGGATCATTGCGGTCACGGAAAGCCCAGCCGCGCTGGCCATGCGCGGTTTCCACCACGTAGTAATCGCGGCGCGCATCGGCCTGGTCCCACCAGCCCGATTCGATCCGCTCCGGCCCGGTGACGATGCGCAGGCGCGGATCACGCAGCGGTTGTGGGGTGTCCAGCAGCCAGCCAGGGCGCAGCGGCCAGTACGACGGAGACTTGGCCGGCGGCTGGGTGCCACTGGCGCGTTCGGGGCGATGGTCGGCCTGCACCGCCAGCGGCTGCACGGCGTCATCGCCCAGCCGCGCCCGCAGGCGCTCGCGCAGCTGGTTCCAGGGCATCGCCTGTGCCGGCCGGGTATCGAACAGGTCACGCGCGGCGGGCACGAACGGTGGCAGCTGTTCGGCCTGCAGGCGCAGTGCGCGGCTGCCAGCGGGCAGGGCGAACGCTTCCATGCGGTTGCGCGCGATCTCGAACAGCAGCGCGGGATCGCGCTCGGGTGCCAGCAGGCCGATGGTCAGCACGCTGGCCGGCAGCAGGTCATGCTCGAAGTGCAGGTCGAAGCGCTGTACGCCGCCATCGCGCGAGCACAGGAAGGCCGCCAGGTCCAGCAGCAGGCGGCGCAGCGGGAACAGCAGGGCCTGGCTGGATTCGATCTCGTATTCGAATTCGATGCGCGCATCGAAACGATCCGGTGGCTGGTAGTAGCGCAGTGGCGCGGTGGGCAGGCCACGCAATGCGTCCAGCTGCTGCAGCACCTCGGGGGCGAAGCGCCGGGCCAGGCTGTCGCGCGGCAGTTCGAGCACCGCACCCAGCGTGCGCAGACCGGAACGACCGAGCACGGTCACCGCTTCGCTGGGCAGGCCGCAACGCGGCAACGGCAGCTGCGCCAGTGCCGCTGGCAGCTGCTGCGCATCGATGCTGAGGCCGTCGTGGACGTTGGCCAGCACGCGCGCGGCATGCGCGGTGGGCGCGGCCACCAGGCGGTGGCGGAAACCAAGCTCATGCAGTTCGCCGCGCAGGCGCTTTTCGATCGTCAGCCAGTCACCGAACAGGGCGCGACTGGCGCCGATCTCCATGACCAGCGCGTGCGGAAAATCGAGGCTGACCTGCGAGCTGTAGGCGTAGGCCCAACTGGCCAGCAGCTGCCGGGTGTGCTGTTCGGCGTTCGGGTCGTAGTCGTGCAGGTACATGTCCTGCACCAGCACCTGTGCGGCCGACAGCAGCATGCCCGGGCGCAGTCCCGCTGCGCGTGCCGACGGGCTGACCGCGCGCAGCACGCGACGCTGCGCCGGCCCCTGCAGCAGCACCAGTGGCCGCTGCGGGTCCGGCTGCAGGCGCAGCACGCTGTCCAGTGCCAGCTGCGGCAACAACAGGCAGGCCCAATGCATGACGCGGCCTCAGTGGGCGATGGCCAGTGGCAACGGCTGCGCCGGTGGCAGGCCGCCACGGCACTTCAGCACCCGCACCTGGCCGTGGTTGAGCTGCAGGCGCAGGCTGGCCGGGGAGGGGTTGCGCGCTGCCTGCGCCTCGCGGAACACGAAGCCCAGGCACTGGCCGCTGTCGGCAGCCACCTGCAGCCGGCGCAGTGAGCGGTCGTCGGCCTGGTGTGGCCAGCACAGCACCGCCGCGCAGGCCGCAGAGCGCAGGCACTGTTCGGCGGCCCACAGCGCCTGTTTCGGTGCGGCGTGGATGATCTGCAGCTGGGCCAGGTCCAGCCCGGCCGCCGCCCAGGCCGGGGCATGCGGGCGGTAGGGCGGGGCGACCAGCACGATCGGGCGGTCGCGCTGGCTCAGCTTCGCCAGCGCCGGCCAGACCAGCGCCAGCTCGCCGACGCCGGGCGCGGCCTGCAGCACCTCGCACAGCCCGCTGGCCGGCCAGCCACCGCCGGGCAGGCGTGCGTCCAGCGCCGGATGGCCACTGGCCAAGTGGTCGCTGGCCGGCCCCTGGCGGGCTGGGCCGCGCCACAGCTGGCGCCCGTCCAGCAGCCGGTCGAGGGCGACGACAGCACCCATCAGCCGATCCTCCAAGGGAGGCGCCGGGTTGGCTTGAAGCGGCAGGAACGGGCGGAAACGGCAGGCATGGCGCGAGTATCGACGGGCCGGTATCAGGGGCTGAGACCGGACATGCTACTCGCCTTGTGAGTAGAATTACTAATGAAATCGGAAGGTCGGGTTTCAGGTTGCTGAAGGGCTAAAGCATCCACGCATGGCGTGGATCTACCAGGGTTCTCTCCAGTAGATCCACGCCATGCGTGGATGGGAAAACGGTGCCGACCAGGGTCGGCACCTACAGGCACGGGCACTCCCGGTTACGGGCGCACCGGCAGCGCCACCGGGCGCAGCGGCGCGGCATCACCGCCGCGGATCTTCAGCGGGCCACCGATGAAGGCGAACTCATAGACCTTGTCGCGGGCCAGTTCGTCCAGCGCCACCAGCTCGATGATCGGCGCGCCCTGCTGGGCCAGCAGGTAGGTGTGCAGCGGCACGTAGTCGTCGGACACCTCCGAGGGGAAGGTCTCGAAGCTGAGGTTGTCGGCGCCGACGATCATCGCGCCGCTGTCCTCCACCAGGAAGCGCGCCGCGTCCAGGCCCATGCCCGGCGGGTTGGCCATGTAGGCCTTGGGCTGTTCGAACAGGCGCATGCGGCCGGTGCGGATCAGCACCACGTCGCCCTGCTGCAGCTTCACCTGCTGGCGTGCCAGCGCATCCTTCAGGTCCTGCCGGGTGACGCGGTAGCTGTCCGGCAGCATGTCCACGCCCTTGGCGCCGGCCACGTCGATCAGCACGCCACGCGCGATCAGCGGCGGGAATTTCTCGATGCCGGTGACGTTCCAGCCACGGTCACCGAGGTGCTTGTCGGCCTCGAAGCCGTTCCAGATCTTTCCGTGGATGCCGAAGTGGTTCAGCGCATCGATGTGGGTGCCGGTGTGGCTGTACATCGAGAATGCGGTGCCGGTGTAGCTGCGGGTGAGGTTCATGGTTTCACCCACGCCCATCGGGTCGTCCATCACCGTGCCGCGCGGGGTGTGGGTCATCCAGAACTGGTAGTGCGGGTCGCCGGCATCCTGCCAGCTGGGCATGCCAACGTAGTATTCGGTGGCCAGGTCATAGGCCTTGCCGCCGCTCACCCGCGACAGGATCGCCGCACGCGAGGCGTCGGTGATCAGGTTGAGGCGGCCGATCTCGTCCTTCGGCCCCCAGGGGCTGGTGCCGACCTGCTGGCCGGAGGGAACGCGTTCGTGCGCGGATACGGTGGTGGAAGCGGCGGTGCCGGCCAGCAGCAGGGCCAGCGCGGTGGCCAGGGTACGTGGGGTCATGGGGAATCTCCTTGCAGGGTGGGGGACGGTGCGGCTCAGGCCGCGACCAGGTGCGCCAGGGCTTGGCGCAGTTGCGGCAGCGGCAGGGTCTGCAGGCGCAGGCCGTTGCCGCCGATCACGGTGGGAATGGAGCGGATGCCGAGGGTCGCGGCTTCGGCACGGTCGGCCTGCACGCGCTGGCGCACTGCGTCGCTGCGCATGTGGTCAGCGAAGGCGCCACGCGGGTGGCCCAGTGCTTCGGCGATATCCAGCAGTACTTCGGCGTCGCCGATGTTGCGGTGCTGGTGCAGGTGCGCCCACTGCACGGCATCGAACATCGCGCCATGGGCGTCGTTGCCACCGAGCATGCCGGCGGCCTGGCAGGCCAGTGCGCCGAGCCAGCCGGACGGATACTCGAAGTCCTGTGCACGCATGCCTTCGATATCGATGCGCGCGGTGTCTTCATGCGCGGCGCAGTCGGTCCAGTGGCGCAGGATGATCGCCTTGGCGCGCTCCATCGAGCCGAACACCTCGACCATCTGCGCGCGCGAGTCCTGCAGCACGAAGCTGCGGTGACGCACCTGGATGCCGAGTTCGGCGGAGACCTGCTGCAGGCGCGGGGCCAGCACGAAGCACCAGCCGCAGACCACGTCGTGGAAGAAATCGACCACCGGCGCGGCGGTGGCGGGGGAAGGAACGGAAGACATCTGCCTGCCATCGGTGAGAGGGGAGGCGGCAGAGTAGGCAGCGCGGCGCGTCTGAAACAGCACGCCGCGGGCAGCTCAGTTTTCGCTGGCGGTTACGAATCCAGGCCGGCGCAGCCGGGCAGCTCGGCGTGCAGGAAATCGATGAAGGCACGCACCTTGGGCTGCAGGTGGCGCGAGGTGGGGTAGACCGCATGCACGAAGCGCGGCGGATAGCGGTGGTCGGGCAGCACCTGCTGCAGTTCGCCACGGGCCAGCGCCGGTGCCGCCAGGAACGAGGGCAGGGCGCCGATGCCCATGCCGGCCACCAGCAGGTCGCGCAGCAGCAGGCTGTTGTTGACGGTGACGCGCGCTGGCAGGGTGATCGTTACCTGCCCATCAGGGCCGAGCAGCGGCCAGCTGCCGGGCGAGTCGGACAGGCTGTAGGCCAGCACGCTGTGCGTCTGCAGATCGTCCACTGCCTGCGGTGCCGGATGCTGCTGAAGGTAGGACGGAGCCGCGCACAGCACCTGCTGCAACGAGGCCAGGCGGCGCGCTACCAGTCGCGAGTCGTCCAGCTCGGCACGCAACCGCAGCGACACATCGAAACCTTCGCCCACCGCATCAAGCAGGCGGTCTTCCATCACAAGGTCCAGCGACAGTTGCGGATGCTGCTGCAGGAAGCGTGGCAGCAGCGGCGACAGCGTGCTCAGCGCGAACGACTGCGGCGCGTTCACGCGCAGGCGCCCGGCCACGTCGCCGCGCTGTTCGGCGATGCCGCGTTCCAGTGCTTCCAGCTCGTCGAGCAGGCGGCAGCATTCGCGGTAATAGGCGTGGCCGGTTTCGGTCAGGCTCATGCGCCGCGTGGTCCGCTGCAGCAGTACCACGCCCAGGTGCGCTTCCAGCGTGCGCAGCTGCTTGCTGAGCCCGGCCGGCGACATGCCCAGGTCTTCGGCGGCACGGGCCAGCCCGCCGCGTTCGACGATGCGGCGGAAGGCACGCATCAGGTTGAAGGAATCCATGCCGGTCTCGGGCGCGATGAGGCCGCCATTGTAGATCCACGCCATGCGTGGATGCGGGAAACGTGGTGCCGTCCACGATGGTCATCCACCAGAGGCGCGCCGGGTTGCGCCGTTTGTTCAAGCCGGCCACCCGCATGCCGCGCCAGCATGCAGGCCCCTTACTTTCCGGATTGCCCATGAAGCACTGGATGCTCCGCCTGTATGCCCCGCTGTTCCTGCTGGGGTTCGTTGCCGCCGCCATCGTATGGGTCGGCCACTGTCACGGTGACCCGTTGTGGTTGCTGGCCCTGCTCGCGGTTGCCATCCCGGTTTCGTTCGCTGCCGAACGTGCCTGGCCGTATGACCCCGCGTTCAACCACGACCAGGGCGACAGCCTGCGTGACACCCTGCATGCGCTGGTCAACGAAAGCCTGAACCTGCTGTCGATCGCTGCGGTTCCGCTGCTGGCAGCCATCATTCCGTGGCAGGCCTGGCCGCTGCAGTGGCCATTCGCGCTGCAGGTGCTGCTGGCCGTCATCTGCGCCGATCTCGGCATCACCCTGGTGCACTATGCCAGCCATCGCATCGGCTGGCTGTGGCGGCTGCATGCGGTGCATCACAGCGTGACCCGCATGTATGGCTTCAACGGTCTGATGAAACACCCGCTGCACCAGGCGGCCGAAGCGGTGGGCGGCGTGCTGCCGCTGCTGCTGTTGGGCCTGCCGATGCCGGTAGCCGCGGTGTTGGCGTTCGCCATTGCCATCCAGCTGCTGCTGCAGCATTCCAACGTGGACATGCGTCCCGGCGTGCTGGGCCGGGTGATGGCCTGGGCGCCGCTGCACCGCTTCCACCACATGCGTTACGGCACCGCCGGCGACGTCAACTTCGGCCTGTTCCTGACTGTCTGGGATCACCTGCTGGGGACCGCCTTCGATGCGCCCGGCTATCGGCTGCAGCAACGCGACCTCGGCATCGGCAGCCAGCCGGACTATCCGCGCGATTATCCCGGACAGCTGCTGGCGCCGTTCCGCGAACTGCCGCATGGCGAGGTACCGGAGTTGCCGGAAGGTCTGCGCAGGCGCGGATGATGGGGCGTGTCAGGCCGCGTGCAGCTGCAGGCCCTGCAGCTGCGCGGCACCGATGCCGAACATGCGGCGCAGGCTGCGCGACAGATGGGCCAGGTCAGCGAATCCGGCCGCGTGCGCGCTGTCGGTCAGGCTGTGCCCGCGCAGATGATGCATCAGTGCGCTGCGCAGCCGTTGCCACAGCACCCAGCCGCGCAGGGTCACCGCCAGATCGGACTGGAAGCGTCGATGCAGCTGGCTGGTCGACAGATGTGCCGCCTCGGCGATATCGGCGGCTGGCACCGGCCCGGGCAGGTGCTGGGCGATACGGGACAGCGCGGCCTGCACGCGGCGGTCCAGTGGTTGCGGGCGGCTCAGCCGTGGCAGCCAGTCGTGCAGCTCCAGCGCGTTGCCCGGCAGCGCGTGCAGGTGCTGCTCGATCTGCCCGGGATCGGCATGTGCGGGCTCGAGGAACACCGTACAGCCCGCTTCCGGCGCCGACAGGATTGCGTGCGGCTGGAATGACGGCAGCCACAGCCGTTGGCCCTGCTGCCGTACGCCAGCGACCTCGACCTGCCAGAGCGCGGCTTCGCTCAGCAACAGTTGATGGGCGTAGTGCGCGTGCGTATCACTGCCACCGGCGTGGCCCTGCAGCACGGCCACGTGAGCATCCAGCAGCAGCGTGCCATTCCAGGGCAGGGCGGGAGAGGACATGGAGGAATTGTAGATCCACGCCATGCGTGGATGGACCTCCACCGGAATCGAATATCTCGTGTTGATTTGAAAAGCATCCACGCATGGCGTGGATCTACTGGCCACCAGCCAGCTGTCGAAGGCGGGGCACTGTGGGTTTGCGGGGTGTGAGCCGCATGGATGCGGCGACCAAGGCTACATGGACGTACTTGCGCCGTCCCCGCAGACCCACAGTGCCCCGCCATCCCACGGAATGCGGCATTTGATTCTGCTGTAGCGTTGGCCGTTGCCTCTGCGGGTGCCGGGCGCAGCCCGGCCGCGCGACCCTCACCGCCCCTGCGGATCCGGCCGGTGATGCACGTACTCGACCACGGTGCCATCGGGATGCACCGCATTGAACGCCGCCCCGGTCGGTACCACCTGCAGCGGGAAGATGATTTCAGCGCCAGCCGCCACCAGCTTGTCGTGATAGGGCCGAACGTCATCGACCAGCAGCGTCCCCGTGGTCGAAGTGAAGGGCGCCAGCGCCGCCTTGCTGCCCTCGATCAACAGGAACGCACCGACCATCGCCAGACGCAGGCCGGCCTCCGGAAACGGGAACCCGGCATCGGCCACCACGCCCTGCAACTGCTCGTAGAACGCCACGCTGCGCTCCAGCTCACCGGGGGCCACGAACACCCGGATCAGCACGCGCGGCGCGCGTTGGCTGGAGGTGTCACAGCGGTCGCGCCAGAGATGATCGAAGTCGCGGTGTACGGTCATGGGCTCGATTCGTGGCCAGGGATCTCCATTATCAGCAGCCTCGCGCGGCGCGCTGATGACCGCCGGTGATGGCCTGATAACCAGTGGCTGGGGTCGGCCTGTGACTTAGGTCCTGTTGACAGGTGTGAACGCCCTCGCACAATCTTCACATGATTAGGTCGCCCTGCGCGGCCCGGACAGGCAGGTTGTCACGCCGGGAGGAGGGTCCCAGGCGCAGACCAGCCCGTCCTTCGGCCTGCGGGACGTTGCCTGGCAACCCCTGCGCGGCATGAACGCTGCACCCTTCGGCGGCACTTTCCCTGGACCGATTGCCTTGGCAACGGAATTACGCCTGCCGATGAAAACGTTTACAAAGCCGCTTGCACTGTCCCTGGCCCTGTCAGCCGCACTGGCCGCCCCGGCCTGGGCCGACCCCGCCGCGTTCACTGTGCTGACCCTGGAACAGGCCCCGACCGCCGAGGCCATGCCGGCCCTGGCCGCCCAGCTGAAGACCCTGCAGGTGGACGCGGTGAGCGTGCGCCAGGTGCAGCGCGGCATCGGCCAGGTCGATCCGCTGCAGGTGCTGGCCGATGGCCTGGGCTACGCGTACCGCTTCATTGCTGCGGGCAAGGACGATGGCCAGACCCAGCGCGGCCAGGCCGTGCTGACCCGGCTGCCGATTGCTGCTGAATCCGGCCCGGACCAGCCGGGCCTGAACTACCTGCGCCTGGATGACGGTCGCCATGCCGTGGCGGTCTACACCGATGCTGGTGCAGGTGCCGCGCAGCTGCCGGCGCTGGTCACGTGTTCGCGGCTGGGCGCACCGGCGGTGCTGCTCGGCGCGGTGGCCGGTGAATCGGCCAAGGCCGCAGGCTTCGACCCGGCACGTGTGGCGCTGGAGGCCGATGCCAGCTATTTCAGCGACGGCTTCCAGGCCGCCAGCAGTGCACCGTTCAAGGTGGAAGGCAGCGCCCTGCGTGCCACGCTGCTGACCCTGGCCTATGCCGCCGACAAGCATGGCGACACGCCGTGGATGGACACCACCCTCAACGCCGATGCACGCGCTGCGCTGCTGCTGAAGGCGATGACCGAGGATGAGAAGTTCCAGATGCTGCACAGCTACTTCGGGCTGGGCAAGGACGGTGGCCCGCTGCCGGAAGGCGCGGTCGGGTCGGCCGGTTTCGTGCCGGGCGTAGCGCGGCTGGGCATTCCATCGCAGCAGTCGGCCGATGCCGGCGTCGGCGTGACCAATCCGGGTGGCATCCGCCCGGGTGACTTCGCCACGGCAATGCCGTCGGGCCCGTCCACCGCCTCCACCTGGAACCGTGCGGTCGCCTTTGCCGGCGGCGCGACCATGGGCCGCGAAGCGTGGCAGCAGCGCTTCAACATCCTGCTGTCCGGCAGCGTCAACCTGCAGCGCGACCCTCGCAACGGCCGCAACTTCGAATATGCCGGTGAAGACCCGCTGCTGGCCGGTTCGATGGTCGGCGCGCTGATCCAGGGCGTGCAGAGCCAGCACGTGATCTCCTCGATGAAGCACTTCGCGCTGAACGACATGGAGACCCGCCGCAACTTCCACGACGTGCGCATCGGCGAACAGGCCATGCACGAGTCGGACCTACTGGCCTTCGAGATCGCGCTGGACGCCGGCCGCCCGGGCGTGGCGATGTGCTCGTACAACAAGATCAACGGTACCTACGGCTGCGAGAACGGCTACCTGATGAATCAGGTGCTGAAGCAGGAATGGAAGTTCCCCGGTTTCGTGATGTCCGACTGGGGCGGCGTGCACAGCGGTTCCAAGGCAGCGCTGGCCGGCCTGGACCAGCAGTCGGCCGGTGAAGTGTTCGATGCGGCAGTGTTCTTTGACGAACCGCTGCGCCTGGCCGTGCATGGTGGCGTGGTGCCGCAGGCGCGCCTGAACGACATGGTGGCGCGCATCCTGCGCACGATGTTCCTGCACGGCAACTTCGACAACCCGCCGCAGCACCAGAAGGTCGATGCCGAGGCTGGCTTCGCCGTCGCCCAGCGCACGGTGGAAGAAGGCAGCGTGCTGCTGCGCAATGAAGGCAACCTGCTGCCGCTGGCCGACAGCGTGAAGCGCATCGTCATCATCGGCGGTCATGCCGACAAGGGCGTGATCGGTGGCGGTGGTTCGTCGATGGTGGGCGTGACCGCCAAGGGCACCAACGCGGTGCCGGGCGTGCTGCCGACCACCTGGCCGGGCCCGGTGATCTTCCACCCGTCCTCGCCG
The DNA here is from genome assembly GCF_056482505.1 of Stenotrophomonas sp. 71799_Sma. NCBI lineage: Bacteria > Pseudomonadati > Pseudomonadota > Gammaproteobacteria > Lysobacterales > Lysobacteraceae > Stenotrophomonas > Stenotrophomonas sp. 71799_Sma. Next base: position 2,851,445 of record NZ_CM151202.1, on the reverse strand, counting down.
CTGGAATCGCTGCGTGCGGCACGTCCGGATGCAACCATCGAGTATGTGGACGGCACCAACGCCGCCGCTGCGGCCAAGGCAGCCGCGCAGGCCGATGTGGCCATCGTGTTTGCCACCCAGTGGGCGGCCGAATCGGTGGACCTGCCGGACATGCAGCTGCCGGATAATCAGGACGCACTGATCTCGGCCGTGGCCAAGGCCAACCCGAAAACCGTGCTGGTGCTGGAAACCAACGGCCCGGTGCGCACGCCGTGGCTGGCGCAGGTGCCGGCGATGCTGCAGGCCTGGTACCCGGGCATCCGCGGTGGCGAAGGCATTGCCGCGCTGCTGACCGGCCAGGTCAATCCGTCCGGCCGCCTGCCGGTGACTTGGGTGGTGGACGAATCGCAGCTGCCGCGCCCGCACATCGACGGCCTCGGCTTCAAGCCGGCCAAGCCGTTCGGTGATGTGTTCGATTTCGATATCGAAGGCGCCAACGTCGGCTACAAGTGGATGGCAGCCAAGGGCCTGACCCCGACCTTCGCCTTCGGCCACGGCCTGTCCTACACCTCCTTCGCCTATGAAAACCTGAAGGTGAGCGTGGAGGGTTCGCGCCTGGTCGCCAGCGTCGACATCCGCAACACCGGCAAGCGCGCCGGTGCCGACGTCGCCCAGCTGTACCTGAAGCTGCCGGCCGGCAGCACCACGCCGATCCGCCTGATCGGCTACGACAAGGTGACCCTGCAGCCGGGTGAACAGCGCCGCATCCGCATCGAAGCCGAGCCGAAGACGCTGGCTCACTACGATGCGCAGGCCCGCCAGTGGAAGATCGATGGCGGCACCTACCAGGTGCAGCTGTCGCGCAACGCCGCCGAACCGCTGCAGACGGTGGATGTGCAGCTGGTGGAGCAGGTGCTGCGCTGATGCCTGAAGGCATGGCCCCGCAAGGGGCCATGCAAAAAAAGGGACGGAGGGGATTAAGTCGTTTATGCATAAACGACTTAATCCCCTCCGTCCCCTTTTTTCAGGTGACAAACCACCCGCGCAGGAAATCGATCAGCTGCCGCACCTTCGGTGAGGGCTGCGTGCTGTGCGGGTAGACCGCGTACACGCTCTGCTGCGGGAACCGGTGCTGGCGCAGCACCGGGCGCAGCCGGTCCTGGGCCAGGTCGTCCTGGATCAGCCAGCGTGGCAGCACGGTGACCCCGGCGCCGGCCACGGCGAAGGCGCGCAGGCTGCTGGCGCCATTCACGCGCACCACCGCGTTGCCCGGGTTGGTGGCGAACAGGGCGTCGCTGCCGTCAGGTGCAATCACCGGCACGTCGGCCAGGCGTGGGTAGCCGAGGCGGGGCAGGGTGCCCAGCTGCACGGGGTCATCGGCAGCATCGGCAGAGGGCAGGCGTGCCAGCAGGGACGGAGCCGCCACCGCGCACAGTGGGTGCCGTTCCAGTTCGCTGGCGTGCAGGCCCGAATCGGGCAGGCGGCCGAGGCGGATGGCCAGATCGAAGCGTTCGGGAATCAGATCGGCCGGTGCCGGTGAGGTCGACAGGTGCAGCTGCAGGGCCGGATGCCGCGCACGGAACGCCTCCAACGCAGGAATCAGGCGCAGCTGGGCGTACTCTGGGGTGGTGGTCAGGCGCAGCACGCCCTGCAGCTGATGCTGGTCGCGGCGGGCGGCATCGATCGCCGCCTGTGCGGCGTCCAGCGCCTGCACGCAGTGCTGCAGGAACTGTTCGCCGGCCTCGGTCAGGGCCAGGTGGCGGGTACTGCGCAGCAGCAGGGTCACGCCCAGCTCCTGCTCCAGCCGCTTCAGGTTGAAGCTGACCACCGCACGGCTCAGGCCCAGGCGATCGGCGGCAGCGGTCAGGCTGCCGGCCTCGACCACTGCACGGAAGATATCGAAGCGATCAAGGCTGACCATGGCAATTCATTGTCAAAGCAGATTTGACAGTGTTGCAGTTGCTGTCGTGTTTTTCCAACAAGGCCCGCACGGCATGCTGGCCGCTTCCCTGCTGGAGCGTCGCCGATGCCGTCCCCCCGCCTGCGCCATGAGGCCATCTTCCTGCTGGTGTTCGCTCTGGATCTGGTCAACATGTTCATCGCCACGGTGGCCTATCCGGCGCTGGCGGCGGAACTGCATGCCGACGTCGGTACCCTGGCCTGGGTCGGCACCGCCTACATGCTGGGCCTGAGCGTGGTGATTCCGCTGGCGCCCTGGCTGGCCGCACGCTGCGGTGAGCGTCGCCTGCTGCTGGTGGCGTTGCTGCTGTTCGCCGCCTCCGCAGTGTTGGCCGGGGCTGAACCGGGTATTGGCTGGCTGTTGGGCTGGCGCCTGCTGCAGGGCCTGGCTGGTGGCCTGCTGATTCCGGTGGCACAAGCGGCAGCGTACCGACAGTGCACGCCTGACCAGCGTGGCGCGCTGACCCGCCGCATCCTGCTGGTGGCGCTGCTGGTGCCGGCACTGGCGCCTGCGCTCGGTGGGCTGCTGGTGCAGTGGTTGTCCTGGCGCGGTGTGCTCTGGGCCAGCCTGCCGCTGGCCGTGGTGGCGATTGGACTGGTGCTGGCGTGGATGCCGGCCGATGGCGCGCGTAGTGCGCCACGCCTGCAGGCCTATGCGCTGTCCACCGCGATGGCGGCGCTGGGCGCGCTGCTGCTGGCGTTGACTTGGCTGGGCGAGCCCGGACATCGGACCGCCGGTGCCGTACTGCTGTTGATCGCAATGCTGTTGGCGGCGGCTCACCTGCGGCATGCACGGCAGCAGGCGCAGCCACTGCTGCGCTGGTCGCTGCTGTCCCATCGCGGGCTGCGCCTGGCGATGCTGGTCTACCTGGCCGTACCCGGCGTGTTCATCGGCAGCCAGCTGGTCAGTACCCTGCAGTTGCACCAGGCCGGCTATAGTGCCGCGCGCATCGGCGCGCTGATGCTGCCGTGGGCGCTGGCCTCGGCCATTGCGATCACGGCCAGCAAGCGCCTGCTGACCCGCTTCGGCCCGGCCACAGTGCTGCGTGCGGGCATGCTCCTGCAGGCCTGCGGCCTGTTGTTGATGGCGCTGCTGCCACACCCGGTCTTTGCCATTGCCGCATTGCTGTTTGCCTTGATGGGCGCTGGCGGCAGCCTGTGCAGCAGCACGGCGCAGACGCTGGCCTTCCATGGGGTCGAGGGCGAAGCATTGGGCGATGCCAGTGCGCTCTGGAACCTCAACCGCCAGCTCAGTTTCTGCCTGGGTACCGCTGCCATTGCGTTGCTGCTGGCCTTGGCCATGCAGTGGCTCCCGGCCCGCGCCACCGGCGCGGCGCTGGGTCTGGCCGCCGTACTGACCCTGTTGCCGATGGCGCTGCTGCGCCGGCCGCAGTTGCTCACCCTTTCGCAACCGGAGAACACCTGATGGATACCACCGCAGAACACGAAGTCCACCACCTGCACGACAAGCTGCAGGCCTGGTTCCGCGCCGACGCCGGCACCGACGCACTGGAGGACCTGATGGCGCATTTCTGCGCGGACTTCAGCATGGTCGGCATCGCGGGTCGCAGGCTGGACCGGAAGGCCGTGCAGGCACTGTTCGCGGGCGGTCATGGCGCGCGTCCAGGGCTGCAGATTTCCATCGACGCCGTGCAGGCGGTGGAAGCGCCATCACCGCTGGCGGTGCTGCGCTATCGCGAAGGGCATGCGATCGATGGCGGCGAGCCCATATGGCGGGAATCGCTGGCGGTGCTGCGGCGGGAAGAGGGGCGTTGGCGCTGGCTGGCGCTGCATGAGGTAACGGCAGCCTGATCGGTAGTGCCGGCCGCTGGCCGGCAACCGCGTACCGTGCCCGAGGTGGATGAAGTTGCCGGCCAGCGGCCGGCACTACCGGTTGCCGACGAGCGCAGCAGCTGGTCGCACATGTGCCATCAGTCCTGCCTGCATCCACCGCAGAATGCAAAGCACGCACACACTTCACGGCTCAAGGCAGGAGTAGGCTTGAGGCTTTCCTGCCGGGAGGGGTTGTCCATGCGTGTGCGTGCCGTCGCTGTAGCCATTGCCCTTTGCCTGTCCAGCACAGTGCTGGCCGCCGAAACCCCGCCGATGACCCCGGACATCAGCGGCAAGCCCTTCGTTGCCCCTGATGTCGGTCGTGACTACGACAAGCGCGTGGTGATGGTGCCGATGCGCGATGGCGCCAAGCTGTATACGGTGATCGTGGTGCCCAAGGGCGCGCGCAATGCCCCGATCCTGCTCACCCGCACGCCTTACGATGCTGCCGGCCGCGCCAGCCGCAGTGATTCGCCGCGCATGCGCGACCTGCTGCCGCAGGGCGACGAGGTATTTGTCGATGGCGGTTACATCCGCGTATTTCAGGACATCCGCGGCAAGTATGGCTCCGAGGGCGATTACGTGATGACCCGGCCGCTGCGCGGACCGTTGAACAACACCAAGGTGGACCACTCCACCGACGCCTGGGACACCATCGACTGGCTGGTGAAGAACGTGCCGGAGAGCAACGGCAAGGTCGGTATGCTCGGCTCGTCGTACGAGGGCTTCACCGTGGTGATGGCGCTGACCGACCCGCACCCGGCGCTGAAGGTGGCCGCGCCGCAGAGCCCGATGGTGGATGGCTGGATGGGCGACGACTGGCTCAACTACGGCGCGTTCCGCCAGGTCAATTTCAACTACTTCGCGATGCAGACCGAGAAGCGCGGCAAGGGCACGCCGCTGCCCAGCCTCGGCTACGATGACTACAGCACCTTCCTGCGTATCGGTTCGGCCGGCGACTACGCGCGTTTCACCGGCGTGGACCAGCTGACCTGGTGGAAGAAACTGGTGGAGCACCCGGCCTATGACGGCTTCTGGCAGGGCCAGGCGCTGGACGCGGTGATGGCGAAGACGCCATTGAAGGTGCCGACCATGTGGCTGCAGGGTCTGTGGGATCAGGAGGACATGTGGGGTGCCAACCACGCCTACCAGGCAATGGAAGGGCGCGACAGCGGCAACAACCGCAACTATCTGGTGATGGGGCCGTGGCGGCACAGCCAGGTGAACTACAGTGGCAGCGAGCTGGGCGCGCTGAAGTTCGATGGTGATACCGCGCTGCAGTTCCGCCGTGATGTGCTCAAGCCGTTCTTTGACCAGTACCTGGTGGACGGTGCGCCGAAGGCGGATACGCCGCCGGTGCTGATCTACAACACCGGCGAGAACCACTGGGATCGCCTGAAGGGCTGGCCACGCAGCTGCGACAAGGGTTGTGCTGCCAGCAGCAAGCCGCTGTACCTGCGTGCTGGCGGCAAGCTGGCGTTCCAGGCACCGGCGGCGGGCGAGGGCGACTTCGAGGAATACGTGTCCGACCCGGCCAAGCCGGTGCCGTTCGTGCCGCGCCCGGTCCGTTTCGGTGACCGTGACATGTGGACCACCTGGCTGGTCAAGGATCAGCGTTTCGTTGATGGCCGCCCGGACGTGCTGACCTTCATCACCGAACCGCTGACCGCGCCGCTGCGCATCGGCGGCGCACCGGTGGTGCACCTGCAGGCGTCGACCAGTGGCACCGACAGCGACTGGGTGGTGAAGCTGATCGACGTGTATCCGGACCAGGAAGCGTCGACGCCGGAGATGGGCGGCTACGAGCTGCCGGTGTCGCTGGCGATCTTCCGTGGCCGCTATCGCGAGAGCTTCAGCGATCCGAAGCCGCTGGCCGCCAACGAGGTGCTGCCGTACCGCTTCGACCTGCCCAACGCCAACCACACCTTCCAGAAGGGGCACCGGGTGATGGTGCAGGTGCAGTCCAGTCTGTTCCCGCTGTATGACCGCAACCCGCAGACCTACGTGCCGAACGTCTACCTGGCCAAGCCCGGCGATTACCAGAAGGCCACGCAGCGGGTCTGGCACAGCGCGGCGCAGGCCAGTTACATCGATCTGCCGGTGTATTGAGGTTGATGAGGTGCGCCGGGTGCGCGATACCCGGCGGTGCGCGGTCGTGCCGGCCGCTGGCCGGCATCCGTGATGGTGTGAGAGCGTGTCGACCAAGGTCGACACCTACCAGAGCGGAGCCATGGAAGTTCGATTCAGGCGGCCGCGATCGTGCCGGCCGCTTGCCGGCATCTGGGATGGTGTGAAAGCGTGTCGACCAAGGTCGACACCTACCAGAGCGGAGCCATGGAAGGTCGATTCAGGCGGCCGCGGTCGTGCCGGCCGCTGGCCGGCATCCGCGATGGCGTGAAAGCGTGTCGACCAAGGTCGACACCTACCAGAGCGGAGCCATGGCAGGTCGATTCAGGCGGCTGCGGTCGTGCCGGCCGCTGGCCGGCATCCGCGATGGCGTGAAGCAGAAGCTGCTATCCGACCTTTGAGGGTCCGGTGCGCCAGCGGCTGGGTACCAGTCCGAAACGCTTGCGGAATGCAGCCGCGAAGTTGCTGGGGTGGCGGTAACCACTGGCGGCCGCAGCCTGCTCGACAGTCCAGCCGTCTTCGCGCAGGCCCTGCTCGGCGTGGCGCATGCGTTGTTCGTGCAGGTAGTCGAACACCGAGCAGCCGTACTGCTGGGCGAAATGACGGCGCAGCGAGCTTGGGCTCATGCAGGCCAGCTGGGCCAGTTCGATCAGACTATGGGCGTGGCTGGGATCGTCATGCAGGTAGGCACGCACGCGCTCCAGGCGCTCGCGCTGGCCAGCCCGCAGCGTTCGTACATGGTCGGTCTGCAGATCCTCGGCCTTCAGCCCAACGGCCAGCAGCTGCAGTGCGACGCCTTCGCGCCACAACGCGTCGATGCCGTCCTCCCATGGGCTTTCGAACAGCTGGCCCAGCACCGGCAGCAGGGTATGCGGAATGGCCCAGTGGCGGCATTCCAGGTGGGTGTTGAGCGCGGTCTCCAACTGTGGCAGCTGGAACAGGTCCGGATCGATCTGGCCGGGCACCATCACGCTGACGCCGCGCATGCGCGTTTCGCCAGGATGCGCACCCGTCATCTCAACCTGTTCGCGGTGGTGCGCGGTCATCGCCGTACCAGCACGCAGGGTGAAACCACCACGTCGCGGAATGCGCACATCAACCTGGCCCTGCAGCATCACGCGGATGGCCAGGCCGGGACTCTGCTGGGCGGTGGCGACATAAGGGAAGCGATTATGGACGTCGGAGGCGATCAGGCTCATGCCGCCGCGCAGGAACTGCTCGTTGACCTCGCCATGGCCGGCCCACTGGTCGTCACGCAGGTGGGCCGGGTCGGCGCGGTAATCGAAGCCATGGCGGTGGCCGAAGCGGCGGTAATCAGCAAAAGTGAAATATCGGGACATCGCTCGGCACGTGCTTTGGAGGTGGACGCTGGCATTACCTCGCCCACGCGCTCTGCAATGCAGATGCAGATCCCGTCGTTACCCGTGCAGACATGCTGGGAAGCAGGGGCGTGGGCACGCTGGATGGTGGGGGAACACCAGGTTGAATGGAATGTGTCGAAGAAACTGGAAACGTTTCCCATTGTCGCCTTGATTCGCGCGCTTTTGATTTCAATATGGTCAAAACGATTGACGATTACGGCCAAAGTGAAAATGCCGCCGAACATACGCCAGCGTTTTGCATGCATATCCGTACGCAATTCCATACATCAACTTGAGTTGAGGTTTCATGGCTGGAACGATCACCCGTAGACGTGATGTCGGCCGGGCCATCACGAGCGGGCGCGTAGGGTGGGGCGGTTGGCCATTGCAGGTCACATCGATACCCCCACTGATGGAGAACGCAGATGATTGACTACCAGCTCACCGGCAAGACCGCGATCGTAACCGGCGGCGTGTCCGGTATCGGCCTGGCCGTGGCGCAGACGCTGGCCGCATCCGGTGCCCGTATTTCGGTCTGGGACCTGAAGCAGGATGCAGTCGATGCCACCGTGACGCAGCTGCGCAGTGCCGGTGCACAGGCCATCGGCATTGCGCTGGACGTTACAGACGACGCGGCCGTGGAGGCGGCGGTGCAGCGCACGATCAAGGAACTCGACGGCCTGCATGTGGCAGTCAACAACGCCGGTATCGGCGGGCCGGCCGCAAGCAGCGGTGACTATCCGATCGATGGCTGGCAGCGGGTAATCGACGTCAACCTCACCAGTGTGTTCCTGTGCCAGCGTGCGCAGATCCAGGCGATGCGCACGGCCGGAACCGGTGGCAGCATCATCAACATGGCCTCGATCCTGGGCCAGGTGGGCTATGCCGGTTCCACCGCGTACGTGGCGGCCAAGCACGGCGTGGTCGGGCTGACCCAGACCGCCGCCTGGGAGCATGCAGCCGACGGCATCCGTGTCAACGCGGTCGGCCCGGGCTTCATCAGCACACCACTGCTGGAGAAGATGGACCCCAAGGTGCGCGCCACGCTGGAAGGCCGCCACGCGTTGAAGCGACTGGGCACGGCCGAGGAAGTGGCGGCGCTGGTTGCCTGGCTGGCCAGCGACGACGCCTCGTTCGCGACCGGCACATACTATGCGATCGATGGTGGTTATCTGGCGCAATGATCGAGTGCGTGAAGGTTACGCATGGCGATGGCCAGTAGATCCAGGCCATGCGTGGATGAGCGCGCGCGGTGAAGCATGCGGTGAAGAGGGCGTGCCATCGTCTTCACCGCCATCCCACGGCTGCCGAGCAACGCTCCGGGAAACGCCCGGAGCCTGCCCATGGAACTCACCCAGGATGTCTCGATCCTGCTGCGCGTGGCCGCAGCAATGCTGTTCGGCGGCGTGCTCGGTGTCGAGCGCGAGATGGGCAAGCACGCTGCGGGCCTGCGCACCCACATGCTGATTGCCGGCGCTGCTGCGCTGATTGTTGGACTCGGCGATTCAGTGGCAGAGCATTTCCAGCAGGAGCGTTACCGCGACCTGCTGCAGGTCGACCCGGTGCGCCTGATCGAAGCCGTGGTCGCCTGCGTCGGCTTCGTTGCCGCCGGCACCATTCTGCGTGGGTCACGCGAGGATCAGGTCAGCGGCCTGACCACGGCCAGCTCGCTGATCATGGCGGCGGCCATCGGCATCGCCGTGGGCATCGGCAAGTACGTGATTGCCATCGGGGTGAGCGTGCTGTGCGTGCTGGTGCTGGCGGTGATGCGGCGGTTGGAGAAGCGGATTTCGTAGGGAATCTCGAATTGCCGGCAAGCGGCCGGCACTATCACGGGATCTAAATGGTCGGACCAATATGGCATCTAGCCCTATGGTCTAATAGGCGCTTCGTCGGAGCGGCGGTTAAATCCGCTGCAAGTGGTCTGATCGAAATCATTATTGGTAATACCAATAATCGACGACCATGGCGACCCACCGCCTGCGGTGGAGCACATCCCGCCCCAGTCGAGAGCCCTCATGCAGCCCTGGCAACACCTGTACGACCCCGCCGGCAACCTGTGGTTGTCCAGCCTGATCGCGCTGCTGCCGATCGCGTTCTTCTTCGTCGCCCTGGCCGTGCTGCGCATGAAGGGCTGGCTGGCCGGCACGATCACCGTGGCCATCGCGCTCGGCGTCGCCCTGCTGTTCTACCGCATGCCGCTGAGCCAGGCGCTGGGCGCGGCCGGTTTCGGCTTCGTCTACGGCCTGTGGCCGATCGCCTGGATCATCATCGGCGCGGTATTCCTCTATAAAGTCTCGGTCAAGACCGGGCAGTTCGACATCATCCGCGCCTCGATCCTGTCGGTCACCGAGGACCAGCGCCTGCAGATGCTGATGGTCGGCTTCGCCTTCGGTGCCTTCCTGGAGGGGGCAGCCGGCTTTGGTGCACCGGTGGCGATCACCGCGGCACTGCTGGTCGGGTTGGGCTTCAAACCGCTGTATGCCGCCGGCCTGTGCCTGATCGTCAACACCGCGCCGGTCGCCTTTGGTGCGATGGGCATTCCGATCATCGTGGCCGGGCAGGTCACCGGTCTGGATGCCTTCGAGATCGGTCAGATGGCTGGGCGCCAGCTGCCGTTCCTTACGATCATCGTGCTGTTCTGGATCATGGCGATCATGGATGGCTGGCGCGGCATCAAGGAAACCTGGCCGGCAGTGCTGGTGGCCGGTGGTTCGTTCGCCATCGCGCAGTATCTGACCTCCAACTTCATCGGCCCGGAGCTGCCGGACATCACCGCGTCGCTGGCCTCGCTGGTCTGCCTGACGCTGTTCCTGCGCCGCTGGAAGCCGGTGCGGATCTTCCGTTTCGACACCGAAACCAGCGCCGAGGCGGCCGCACAGGCACTGGAGGCGCCGCGCTACAGCGTCAGCCAGATCGCCAAGGCTTGGTCGCCGTTCCTGATCCTCACTGCGATGGTCACGCTGTGGAGCATCAAGCCGTTCAAGTCGCTGTTCGCGGCGGGCGGCCCGCTGGAAAGCTGGGTGCTGAAGATCCCGGTGCCGGGCCTGGACCAGATGGTGCAGAAGATGCCGCCGATCGTGGATGCACCGCTCAGCTACGAGGCGATCTACAAGTTCGACTGGTTCTCGGCCACCGGCACCTCGATCATCCTCGCCGCGGTGATCGCCATCATCGCGCTGCGCATGCCGGCCCGTTCGGCGCTGCAGACCTTCGGTGAGACCGTGCGTGAGCTGCGCATGCCGATCTACTCGATCGGCATGGTGCTGGCCTTCGCCTTCATCGCCAATTACTCGGGCCTGTCGGCGACGCTGGCCCTGGCACTGGCGCACACCGGTGATGCGTTCCCGTTCTTCTCGCCGTTCCTGGGCTGGTTGGGCGTGTTCCTGACCGGCTCGGATACTTCGTCCAATGCCTTGTTCTCGGCACTGCAGGCCACCACCGCGCAGCAGATCGGCGTGTCCGACGTGCTGCTGGTGGCGGCCAACACCACTGGTGGCGTGACCGGCAAGATGATCTCGCCGCAGTCGATCGCCATTGCCTGCGCGGCGGTCGGCCTGGCCGGCAAGGAATCGGACCTGTTCCGTTTCACGGTCAAGCACAGCCTGATCTTCACCACGATGGTCGGCCTGATCACCCTGGCCCAGGCTTACTGGCTGACCTGGATGATTCCCTGAGCCATGCACGGTCAGCCGACCACCCGCTGCGCGCTTCGGGCCACAATGACGCCATGAGCACGCAACGTATTTCGGACAAGGTGGCCGCGCAGCTGCGCGGCCTGGTGCAGGAACAGCGGCTGCAGCCGGGTGACCGGCTGCCGGCCGAACGCACCCTGGCGGTGCAGCTGGGGGTCTCGCGAACGGCGTTGCGCGAGGCCATCGCGCAGTTGGCCAGCCAGGGCCTGCTGACCGCACGGGTCGGTGGCGGCACCTACGTGGCCGAACCCGCGGCGCGCGCGCGGCAGGCGCTGGATGAACCGCTGGCGCCGTACCTGCCGCTGTTCCAGGGCGACCCGGAATACCGCTTCGACGTGCTGGAGATCCGCCACGCGCTGGAAGGCGCCACCGCCTGGCATGCAGCGTTGCGCGCCACCGATGAGGATCGTACGCGCATCGCGCAGGCCTTCCAGACCATGATGGACGCGCACGGCAAGGATGACCCCACCGGTGAAGCCGAGGCTGATGCGGCCTTCCACCTGTCCATCGCCGAGGCCTCGCACAACCTGGTGCTGCTGCAGGTGATGCGCGGCCTGTTCGACCTGCTGCAGACCAACATCTCGCAGAGCCGCGAAAAGCTCTACACCTCGGCGAGGACCTTCTCGCCGTTGTCCGACCAGCACCGCGAGATGATGGACGCGGTGCTGGCCGGCGACCCCGAACGCGCGCGCGCCGCCGCGCATGCCCACCTCGAGTTCGTGCACACCACGCTGCGCACCCTCGATGACAACGAAGCCCGGCGTGCGCGGGCCTCGCGTCTACCTTCCCCACACGGTTGACCCCATGATCATCTCCGCCTCCACCGATTACCGTGCCGCAGCGCAACGCCGGCTGCCGCCGTTCCTGTTCCACTACATCGATGGCGGCGCGTATGCCGAGCACACGCTGAAGCGCAACGTTTCCGACCTGTCCGACATCGCGCTGCGCCAGCGCATCCTGCGCAACATGTCCGACCTGAGCCTGGAAACCGAACTGTTCGGCGAAACGCTGGCGATGCCGGTGGCACTTGCGCCGGTCGGCCTGACCGGCATGTATGCCCGGCGCGGCGAGGTGCAGGCGGCGCGCGCGGCCGACAGCCGTGGCATCCCGTTCACCCTGTCCACCGTATCGGTGTGCCCGATCGAGGAAGTGGCACCGGCCATCCAGCGGCCGATGTGGTTCCAGCTGTATGTACTGCGCGACCGTGGTTTCATGCGCAACGCGCTGGAGCGGGCGCAGGCTGCGGGCGTGACCACCCTGGTGTTCACCGTGGATATGCCGGTGCCGGGTGCGCGCTACCGCGATGCCCACTCGGGCATGAGCGGCCCGAATGCCTCGCTGCGCCGCATCGGCCAGGCCATCACCCACCCGCACTGGGCGTGGGACGTGGGCCTGTTCGGCCGCCCGCATGATCTGGGCAACATCTCCACCTACCGCGGCAACCCGACCGGGCTGGAGGATTACATCGGTTGGTTGGGCAGCAACTTTGATCCCTCCATTTCGTGGAAGGACCTGGAGTGGATCCGCGAGTTCTGGAAGGGCCCAATGGTGATCAAGGGCATCCTCGACCCGGATGACGCACGTGATGCGGTCAAGTTCGGCGCCGATGGCATCGTGGTCTCCAACCACGGTGGCCGCCAGCTCGACGGCGTGCTGTCCACCGCGCGTGCATTGCCGGCGATTGCCGATGCGGTGCAGGGCGACCTGAAGATCCTCGCCGATTCCGGCATCCGCACCGGCCTGGACGTGGTGCGCATGCTGGCGTTGGGTGCCGATACCGTGCTGCTGGGCCGTGCCTTCGTCTATGCACTTGCAGCGCAGGGCGAGGCGGGCGTGGCCAACCTGCTGGACCTGATTGCCAAGGAAATGCGCGTGGCGATGACACTGACCGGTGCGCGCCGCGTCGCTGACATCGGCCGCGATTCGCTGGTCAACCTGCCGTGAGTGGCCACGATGCCGTGCTGGCGCAGTTGCGCGATGCGGTCGGCAACCGCCATGTACTGACCGGCGACAAGGCCACCCGCCGTTTCCGCCGTGGCTACCGTTTCGGCGACGGCCCGGTGCTGGCGGTGGTGCGCCCGGGGACGCTGCTGGAGCTGTGGCGTGTGCTGCAGGCGGCGGTGCAGGGCGGGGCAGCGATCATCCTGCAGGCGGCCAACACCGGCCTGACCGGTGGCTCGACCCCGGATGGCAACGACTATGGGCGTCCGATCGTGCTGGTCAGCACGCTGCGCCTGACCGGCATCCAGCTGTTGAACGAGGGCCGCCAGGTGCTGTGCCTGCCTGGCGCGACGCTGGACCGCCTGGAGCAGACGCTGGCACCGCTCGGCCGCGAACCGCATTCGGTGATCGGCTCGTCCTGCATCGGTGCGTCGGTACTCGGTGGCATCTGCAACAACTCCGGCGGCGCGCTGGTGCGCCGTGGCCCGGCCTACACCGAGCTGGCACTGTATGCGCAGGTCGATGCGCAGGGCCAGCTGCAGCTGGTCAACCATCTGGGCATCGCGCTGGGCGATACGCCCGAGCAGATCCTGCAGCGCGTGCAGGCGGGTGACTACCGTGCTGCCGACGTTGGGGACGGCGATGGCCGCGCCGCCTCCGATCCACGCTACGCCGAGGAAGTGCGCCGGGTCGATGCCGATACGCCAGCACGCTTCAATGCCGACCCCAGCCGCCACTTCGAGGCAGCGGGGTCTGCCGGCAAGCTGGCAGTATTCGCGGTGCGCCTGGATACCTTCGAGAAGGAGGCCGCCGAGGTCTTCTATATCGGCAGCAACCGCACCGACAGCCTCACCGCGATCCGACGCCAACTGCTGACCGGCTTCGAACGCTTGCCGATTGCCGGCGAATACATCCACCGCGATGCCTATGACATCGGCGAGCGCTACGGCAAGGACAGTTTCCTGCTGATCGACCGCCTCGGCACCGCCCGCGTGCCGGCCGCCTTCGCACTGAAGAGCCTCGTCGATGGCTGGTTCGAACGGTTGGGCCTGCGCGGGGTGACCGACCGGGTGATGCAGGTGCTGACTGGCCTGCTGCCCTCGCACCTGCCCAAGCGCATGGGCGAGTTCCGCCAGCGCTACGAGCATCATCTGCTGCTGAAGGTCTCCGCGCAGGACGCCGCGGAAACCGAGGCCTGGCTGCGCGGCTTCTTCGCCGACCATGAGGGCGGCTACTTCCACTGCACGGCCGATGAGGGGCGCAAGGCGTTCCTGCATCGCTTCGCTGTGGCCGGCGCCGCGGTGCGCTACCGCGAGGTACACCGCGACCAGGTGCAGGACATCGTCGCGCTGGACATCGCCCTGCGCCGCGATGATGCCGACTGGTTCGAGCAGCTGCCGGTCGATATCGATGGCCGCCTGCTGCACAAACTGTATTACGGGCACTTCCTGTGCCACGTGTTCCACCAGGACTACATCGCGCGCAAAGGCGAAGACCCGATGGCGATCGAGCATGCGATGTGGGCGTTGCTGGACCAGCGTGGCGCCGAGTATCCAGCCGAGCACAACGTCGGCCACCTGTACCCGGCCAAGCCGGCGCTGGCCGGGTTCTACAAGCAGCTGGACCCGAGCAACACCTTCAACCCCGGTATCGGCCAGACCTCGAAGGAAAAAGGGTGGGGTAGCTGCGACTGTAGTGGGCATTGACGGATACAGCGTGGCTTTACTGTAGAGCCGAGCCTATGCTCGGCTGCACTTCCCGACAAGCACAGTCGAGCAAGCTCGACTCTACAAATGCAAAGTCGAGCAAGCTCGACTCTACCGGAGCAGCGGTTACCATCTGGATTCCACGAGCAGGAATCTCATCCATGCCCCCCGTCCTTGCCCGCACGACCGTGTGCGTTGCACTGCTGGCCACCCCGATGCTGGCGCTGACGCAGGGCTCGATCCTGCCGCAGCAGCGTGACGCTGCGGGCAACGTGATGGAGCCGTTGGGGCAGGTGCTGATCGCCAATGAGACGGGGCCGGCGGGGCTCTACGAGTGCACGCGGGACGGCAACTGGTGCGTGCGCGTGCAGCCGGTTGCCAAAGATGGTGACCGGCCGACCGTGCTGGAAGTACTTGAGAAGGAACCGGGCCAGGGCACGCCACACACCTACCACGTCAGCATCGACGTGCCGCAGGAAAGCGAGCTGTCGCTGTGGCCGTGGATCGTGCGGCTGGCACCTGGCGTGGGCAGCGATGAACCGGTGACCGACCCGCAGCAGCGCGCCCGCCAGAATGTGCTGGTGGGTGGCATCGTCACGTTCAGCGCCATTTACTCCGGTGGAGGTGCCGACGCGTCCACGCTGCAACTGGCACGCGTGCGCCACCTGCAGGACGACATCCAGGTGGACGACGACGTGTTGACCGTGCCATGGCTGGGCAATGCGATGATCCGCGCCTGTTTCAGCGAACAGGACATCAAGCAGCGCGCAGGTGCCTGCCATGACGAATACGGCTTCTCGGCGAAGCTGGCGCTGGATACGGTCGCCGAGGGCATGCCGGTGCTGCGCTACCAGACCGTGGCGACCCGGTTCCCGGCCGGTGTTTCGCGCTTCGAGGATTCGCTGGCCAAGGGGCCGTTGAAGAAGCAGGATCTGCGCACCGAGCAGGACCCGGCGTGCACCTACACGCGGCTGTTCCGCTTCAGCGATGGGGTATTCCACCCCGACCAGGCGCTGCCGGATTGTGCGGGGTATACCGAACCCTGAAATGTAGAGTCGAGCCATGCTCGACTGGTTTTCTGCGCGACCCATCCGAAAAGCCAGTCGAGCATGGCTTGTATGTTCCTCCCGGCTCCTACGAGGTATGTAGGAGCCAGGGTGGAGGGACCGTCAAGCATGCATCTGCGGATACTAGCCGACAGACGAGTCGAGCGATCCCCATCCCGCACACGAACGTCGATAAAGGATCGTACGGCCCCCAAAGGGGATCGTCGATGTAGGCAAGCTAACGTCGGTGCGGTACCACCCCAGCCCCTTAAAGATAGCTGGGAGCCGTACAAATGTCTGATTCTCTCGATATTGGCGTGGACGTGGACTCCAAGGAGTTCGTACCGGCAGTGGCCGACCGCAAGGCCGGCGACAGGATCGCCAACACCCGGGCCGGCATAGCCCAGTGGCTCAACACCTTGCCCCAGCGATGCCGGATTGGCATGGAGGCGACGGGGCGGTACTACGAGTTGTTGGCTCCGATGGCTGGCCAGGCAGGCCACGTTGTCTATGTGATCAATCCACGTCTGATCAAGTACTACGGCCGGGCGACGGGCTCGCGTGGCAAGACGGACGCCATGGACGCCGAAGCGATCGCCCGGTACGTGAAGAAGGAGAGCGATCGCCTGCGTGAATACGTACCGCGTACCGACGAGCAGCAGCAGATGCACGATTTGCTGCGCAAGCGGCAGACGCTGGTAAAGACACGCGCGCGCCTGGAGCAATCCTTCGGGGTAAGCAAAAGTGCCCCCGGGGAGCTGTCAGATCTGTTCTGCGCTCTGGCTGGGACGCTGTCCGAGCTGGAAAGCGAACTGCAGCGCTTGGGTCGCGATGGAGAGCATGGCGCGCTCTACAAGCGCCTGTTGACCATCCCTGGTATCGGCCCTGCCGTCGCCGCTCACCTGATTTACTACATGACGCGCTGGCCGTTGGCCAACGCCAACGCGTGGATCGCCTGCACGGGCCTGGATCCCCGGCCCAACGAGTCTGGCGGCAGAACGGGACGGCGTCGGCTGTCCAAACAGGGCGCGCCAGTGCTGCGCCAGATGCTCTACATGGCCGCAATGGGGCTCAAGCGGTGTCGCCGGGGGCAACCGCTCTACGACGAGCTGTCAAAACGCGGTCACCCCAGCACCGCCGTCTTCAACATCCTGGCCAGAAAGCTGGCCAGGATCGCCTGGGGTGTCTTCAAAAGCGGCCGGGACTTCGATCCGGCCATGCTGAAGGTGGGTCAAGCCTGCTTCCAGCAGGCTTGACCGCGAACATAGGATCTCGACTCTACAAAAGCCCGCTGCCGCGCTTACTCGCAGCGGGTGGACGTGATGATGTTGTCCTTGTCCACGAACACGCGCAGGCGGTCCGGGCGGATGTCCTTGGTGGTGATGGTGCTGGGGCCGATCGGGTTGACCAGGCCGGCACCGCTCTCGCGGGACAGGCGACGGATGTTGGGCTCGTTGGCCGGCTGGCCGATCGCCCAGCCCAGCTGGCTGGCGTCGCAGCGGCCACTGCCTTTGACTTCCGGGCCAGGGGTGCTGACGCAGGCCGACAGCAGCAGGGCGGAGGCCGGCAGCAACAGGGACAGACGGAATGCAGACATGCGAGCGCTCCTGCGCAGGGGAAGATGGCGGGAACGATAGCACCGAGCGTGCGAAAGGCGTCAGCGCCCCGGTCATTGCCGGCACAGCGTGGTCATTGCATAGTGAGAGGAATAGCTGGCAGTACGCCAGCGGGCAGGCCGGGCCTTTCCGGCGCAGGTGTTGGATACGGTATGACGGCAGGCAGTTTCCGCGGCAAGGACAAGACAATGACGGCCCTGATGTTGTCGTTGCTGGGCGTGGCGTTTGCCGCCTCCGCTGCCGATCCGGAACCCGAGCAGGTCCAATCCCCGGTATTCGGCGCCTGGCGCAACCTGCAGACCGAATCCGGCTACGCGCCGGCGCAGCGTAACCTGGCCTTCGCCATGCTGCCGCAGGCGGCCACCCGCGGCGACCGTTTCGCCATCCTCGACCGCGAGGGCAAGCGGGCGGTGTGCTGCCTGCAGGTGGCCAGCCCCTCGCTGGGCGTCGCTGCGCTGCGCGGGGAGTACCACCTGCCGCAGGCCTGGGTGACGGACCTGAGCAATGGCCGTAGCCCTGCACGACCCTATGTGCCGCACGTCTATGCGATGCAGCGGGTGGACGAGCTGGCCGACTACAGCTTCGCCGATGTACCTGGCGCCTACAGCGACCTGGGCGGTCTGCTGATTCCGGAAGGTGCCGCGCTGGAGGCCGACGGCAGTGCCGTGCGCCTGGGGGACAGCCGCTACCCGCTGCATTTCCAGCGCCAGCCGCACGCCGATGACGATGGCGCGCTGGACCGCTACAGCCTGCAGGCCGGCGAGGGTGCCGCCCCGATCGTGGTTGAAGTGCCGTTCGGCACCTACTGATTGCAGCGTTGCACTGGCTAGAATGCAGCGCGGCGCTGTCTGCCGTGCCTGCTCCGTGAGTCGTGCCGTGTCCTTGCGCCCCTTCCTGCTGTCGTCCCTGCTGCTGTTGTCTGCCTGTGCCAGCGCGCCTCCGCCGCCGGCCCATTCCGATGCATTGTGGCGATTGATTGAACGTGACTGCCAGGGCGCCGAAGGCCCGCGTGGCGATTGCCTGCGGGTGGAGACGGCAGCAGACCGCCGCGATGTGCTGGTCAAGGACGCGCACGGCGACTACCAGTTCCTGCTGATGCCGCTGGACAAGGTCAGCGGCATCGAGAGCCGCAGCCTGTACCAGCGTGGTGCACCCAACTACTTCGGCGCGGCCTGGCTGGCCCGCACCCACACCGAACGGGCGCTGGGCCAACCGCTGCCGCGCAACGTTGCCAGCCTGGCGCTGAATTCACCGCATGGCCGCTCGCAACATCAGCTGCATATTCACGTGGATTGCCTGCGTGCCGACGTGCTGCAGGCGCTGGACACGCATGCTGCCGCTCTGGGCAGCCAGTGGACACCGCTGCCGGTGCTGCTGCGCGGCCATCAGTACCAGGCACGCCTGCTGCCGGGCGCAGAACTGACCGCCAATCCGCTCAATCTGCTGGCCTACGACCTCGCAGGCGTGGACGACGTCGGCCAGTGGAGCCTGGTTGTGGCGGGCCGGGACGCCGTGCAGGGCGTCCCGGGCTTCATCCTGCTGGCCACCCGTGTGGACGCGGGCACCGGCAACGAGGCCAGCGCCGAAGAGCTGCAGGACCACGCCTGCTCGGTGCTGACCGGTGCCGGCAACGCGCTGGAGCGGGTGCGCTAGTCCAGCACGCTGTGCTTGCTCCGCCACATGGGGGCGGTCAGCGCCAGCAGCTGGCGATCCTGCCAGCCATCCAGATCCAGATGATGGTCGCGCAGCAGGCCTTCCTGCTCGAAGCCGAAGGCCCGCAGCGCGGTGGCGAACGGATCACTGCAGTCCGGTGGCAGCATCACGAACAGGCGATGCAGGCCGACGTCCTCGAACAAGAACGGACACAGCGCCTGCAGCGTCGCGTCGGCATGCGGGTGCCAATGCTGCAGCGACAGCAGTTCGGCGCTGCGCGCGTGTAGTGATTGCAGCCGTACGTGCAGCTGGTCCAGTACGTTGCCGTGCTCGTCATCGAACACACCCAGCAGCAGCTGGTCGTTGTCCTGTTCCAGGCGTGAGCGATGCATGTGGGCGAGGAAGCGCGCTTCCTCATCGATGACGGACGGATCGCGGCGGCCGCGCCGGCGGCGGTCATCGAACAGGCGCCAGCGCGGCAGGTCGGCACGCTGGAAAGGGCGCAGGGTGACCGGTGCGGCCTGCAGCTGCAGCAGGTGACGGCGCAGCACCGGGCGCAATGGGGGAAGGGGGGAAGTGGGGTACGGGGTCATCATCCGGGGCACGATGGCCGTGCCTGCAGCCCTGCACCATTCAAAACATTGCAAAAGTGTGGTGGATGGCACTGCGGGTCTGATTCGGTTCAGGCATAAGGCCATCAGGCCTGGTCATTTCCGTTGAAACCCCCCATTCAGGACACTTTCGTTACGGGATCGTTATGCGCCGTACAGGCCGCTGCCCCCGTACCACCACCCGCCCAACTCCCCAGGAAGCCCATGTCCGCCTCCCACAAGGCGCTGCGCCCGCGTCCGCTGGTGCTCGCACTGTCGTCCCTGATGCTGGTCTCGCTGCCGGCCTTCGCGCAGGAAAGCGCACCCACCACATTGCAGGAAGTGAAGGTCACCGGCTCGCGCATTCCACGCGCCAGTGTGGAGGGCCCGTCGCCGGTGACGGTGATCAGCCGCGAACAGATCGATGCGCAGGGCTACCGCAATGCCTTCGACGCACTGAGCGCGCTGACCGAGAACACCGGCAACGTACAGGGCGAGGACTTCGGCAACACCTTCACCCCGGCTGCCAACACCATCAACCTGCGCGGGCTGGGCCCGAACCGCACGCTGGTGCTGGTCAACGGCCGCCGTCAGGCCGACTACCCGCTGGCCTACGAAGGGTCGGTGAACGTGGTCAACCTGGCCAACATTCCCAGTGCGCTGATCGAGCGCATCGAGGTCCTGGCGGCAGGTGCATCGGCGGTATACGGCTCCGATGCGATCGCCGGCGTGGTCAACATCATCCTCAAGGACCGCTTTGAGGGCGTGGATGTGAATGTGCGCGCCGGTGGCACCCAGCAGGGTGGCGGCGACAACCAGCGCGCGCAGGTGGTCGGTGGTAGTTCCGGCGAGCGTTGGGATGCGCTGTTCGGCTTCGAGTTCGATGTGCGCAAGGCGATCCACGCGCGCCAGCGCGATTTCATGGATTCGCTGGACGATGATCCGGCCGGCAAGGCACCGCAGGCGACCGCGATCGCCTATCGCCGCAATGCCGCCACCGGCCGCAACATCGATCCGGGCGTCACTGGCTGCGACGGGGCGTCTGACATCTATGGCGGCAGCGTGTTCCGCGCCTTCAACCCTCGCCAGGGCTGGTACTGCGGCAGCAACGAGGCCGCCGCCAGCTACTGGACCGTGCAGACCCAGAAGCGCAACCTCAATGGCTATGGCCTGCTGACCTTCCACGTCAACGAGACCACTGACCTGTTCGCCGATGTCGCCGTGGGCAGCGCGCGGATCTACAACAACACGCGTGCGCCGACCTGGACCTCGGCCCGCAACTACTTCTACAACCAGACCACCGGCAACCTGGAAAGCTGGTACCGGCGCTTCGCGCCGGAGGAAATCGGCGGCCTGCCGCGCAATGCCAACCGCTTCCTGGAAAACTCGTGGTCGTTCAACGTCGGCGCACGTGGCCAGATCGGCGACAGCGGCTGGGACTATGAGGCGGTCTACAGCCGCTCGCGATACGAGAACCGCACCCGCCGCCCGGTGCTGCTGGCCGGCATCAACGAATACCTGCTCGGCCCGAAGCTGGGTGTGCGCAACGGCGTTGAGGTCTATGCGCCGGATCCGGCGCGCCTGTTCCAGCCGTTGACCCCGAACGAATACGAGGGGCTGTCCGACTACCAGGAAAGCCGTAACGCGGCATGGCTGCAGACCTTCAGCGCCAGCGTCAACGGCCGCCTGTTCGCGCTGCCTGGGGGCGATGCGGCGTTGGCAGCGGTGGTCGAGGCCGGCAGCCAGGGCTATCGCAACCGACCGGACCCGCGCCTGGGCAGCGGCGAGTTCTGGAACACCAGTGCAGGCGTCGGCGCCGGTGGCGAGCGTGACCGCTACGCTGCAGGTGTGGAGCTGCAATTGCCGCTGCTGCAGTCGCTGACCACCACCCTGGCCGGTCGCTATGACCAGTACCGTGCCGGTGGCGAGCACATCGGCAAGGCCACCTGGAGTTTCGGCGTCGAGTTCCGTCCGATCGAGAGCCTGCTGATCCGTGGTACGGCGGCGACCAGCTTCCGTGCGCCGGACATGAACTACGTGTTTGCCACCGAAACCCGCGGCTACAACCCGGGCATGACCGATTACTGGCGCTGCCGCACTGCGGGCCAGTCGTACGACAACTGCGACTACAACGGCCTGTCGATTGATTACAGCAACCGCGCCAATGCGCAGCTGCAGCCGGAATCGGCCAAGTCGTATGGTTTCGGCGTGGTCTGGTCGCCGCTGTCCGGCCTGGATTTCAGCGCTGACTACTACGACATCCGCATCGACAACGAAGTGACCAGCCTCGATACCAGCCGCATCCTGCGTGATGAGGCCGATTGCCGCCTGGGCCGGACGCTGGGCGGCGAAGCGCGCGATATCGGTTCGCCGCTGTGCCAGGACGCGCTGTCGCGGGTGATCCGCAATCCGTCCGATGCCACCGTGCAGCCGGACCAGGTGACCCGGGTGCTGATCAATCCGATCAACGCGGCCTCCGAATCGGTTCGCGGCCTGGACCTGAAGGGCAACTGGCGTTTCGATGCCGGTCGCTATGGCCGCTTCACCACGCGCCTGGCCTACACCGTGGTGCTGGAGCACAAATACCGCCAGTTCTCCGATGATCCGGAGCGTGACATCCGCAATTCGCTGGATGACTACCAGTGGCGCAGCAAGGCCAACGGCAGCATCACCTGGAACCAGGGTGACTGGACCACCACGCTGTACGGCAACCGCTTCGGCTCGCTGCCGAAGACCGATGGCAGTGGCCGCATCGCGCCGTACATGACGTACAACGCCAGCGTGTTCCGCCAGTTCGGCGAGAACCTGTCGGTGGGTGTGATCGTCAACAACCTGCGTGACAGCCGCCCGCCGGCGGACAAGAACGGTGGCGGCTGGCCGTTCTACCCGGTCGGCAACTACGACCCGTATGGCCGCCAGTACTGGGTGCAGCTGGACTACCGGTTCCGCTGATCCCGCAGGCGAACGAAAGGCCCAGCATTGCTGGGCTTTTCTTTGTGCAGTGCACCCGTGTTGCCGCTGCGCGCGTGGCATGCTGTGGCGCTACCCGGAGGAGGATGCGCATGGATGTCAGGGTGTGGAGTGTGATTGCAGTGGTGGCCATTGCAGGTTGCAGTGGCAGGCAGGCGGCCAGCGTGGAGGATGCCGCGAAGGTGGCCAATGCCGCGCCTGCGCAGTCTCACGCGCAGCCAGCGGAGCACGCTGGGCCATCGCGCGCGGCAACGGCATCGAGTGCCACGACGGCGGCAGCTGGGCTCGCGCAACCGGAGGGGCACTTCCTCGAGGGCGAGCGCATGCTGCTGAGCGAGGGTGCGGTGTCCGTGCAGAAGAGCGAGGCGCTGCTGGGTTCCGACAAGGCTTTCGCGCAGGCGATCAGCCAGTTCGAGCGCGATGCGGCCGGCCACCCGGAAGTGCAGGACCTGACCCGGCTCTACAGGACGGCCGCGACCCGGCTCATCGGCAGCGACGGCACGCTGGTGTCTTTCGCCTGTGGCTACAGCCTGTGTGTTGGCGAGATCCGAAGCCGTACCGATGAGGATTTCAGTGCCTGGTCCGAGGCGATCGGCACGGACAAGGCGGCCCCGGTCTACAGTCTGACCACGGCACCGATGACATGGGGCAGGGACCAGCGTGGTGGGCGCTTCGTGTTCTCGGTGGATCCTGCAGCCAACGCCATCACGGGCCCGTAGCCGTCGGATGCCCGGCGCCGCGGCGCGTTACGGAAGCGCCTGCTGCAGGTACGACTCGATGACGTAGCTGAAAGGCTGCTGCTGGCGGTCGCGCAGCAGGGCACGCACTTCCAGGATCACGCCGTGATCGCCTTCGCCCCGCGGCGGCCAGAACGTCTGGTCAGCCAGGGTCTGGCGCTGGAAGCCGAGCGGGCCGACCACGCGACCGAACGGTTCGTCGGTGCTGTCCAGCACCTGGTTCATGGCCGGGCTGAGGTGACCAGGCAGGTACCAGTTGTCGGCCTCGGACAGCACGCGGCTGCCGCAGACCAGCTGCACGCGGCGATAGCGCAGGTCGGTACCCGGCTTCACGCCCAGCGCCTGCAGCACGTCGGCGGGGGCCGGCTTGTCCTGGCCGTGTATGCGCACGGCGCGCACCCGCGCCTGTTCGGCCAGGCCGTGCTCGGCGCACCAGTGTTCCAGCGTGGCGGTGGCGCTCTGCCCGGACAGCACGCGCTGGTGCAGGCGCTCGACCAGCGCAGCCGGGGCGATGCGCTGCTGGCCCGGCGGCGACTGCAGCGGCGCGGCGGCCGCAGCATCAGTGGCGGACAGGCTGGCGATCGGAGCGGCGGCAAGCAGGGACGCGGCCTGCCAGCGGCGGAGACGATCGTGGCGGTCGGACGGGCCCATGCGGCATCACAGCGGAAACAGGCGCCCATGTTACCCGTTCAGGGGGGTGCACGGCGTGGCTGCGACCGGTTGTCGCAGGGGGAATCATCGTTCTGGTGAATGCGTGCCATCCAGATATTTCGTTGGCCGATGGCTGCGGCGAGGCGCACGATGGCGCCATTCTTGGCATTTCGGGAGTTCCCGATGACCCTGCAGTTCATCCACGGTGGTGTCGACCGCGACGGCGCGCCACTGCATTTCCATATCCGTGATGGCCGCATCAGCGGGCTCAATGGCGAGGCCGCGCCGGCTGAAGGGGCGGAATGCGTCGACCTGCAGGGCTTCGCGGTGCTGCCCGGGCTGGTCGACGGCCACATTCACCTCGACAAGAGCTTCGTCGGTGACCGTTGGCACCGGCATCAGCCAGTGAACAGCCTGCGTGAGCGGCTGGCGGTGGAAAAGGCGGCAGTGGCGGCTGCGGCGCCGATGGTCGATCGCGCCGAGGCGCTGATCCGCCAATGCAGCGGCTTCGGCACAGTGGCAATGCGCTGCCATGTCGATATCGATGGCAGCACCGGCCTGCGTCACCTGGAAGCGGTACGCGAGGCCGCATTGCGCTGTGCCGACATCATGCGCATCCAGCTGGTGGCGTTCCCACAGGCCGGGGTGATGTCCTGTCCCGGCACCGCCGCCGTACTGGAGCAGGCCCTTGCTGCGGGCGTGGAGGTGCTCGGCGGCATCGACCCGACCACGCTCGACGGTGATGCCGAAGGCCAGCTGGCGCTGCTGTTCGGCCTGGCTGAGCGCTATGGCGTGCAGCTGGACATTCACCTGCATGAGCCCGGCGAAACCGGCCTGGCCCAGCTGCTGCGCATCGCCGCGCGCACCCGGGCCGCTGGCCTGCAGGGGCGGGTGGCGGTCAGCCATGCCTATTCGCTGGGCGAAGTGCCGCTGGCGCGCGCGCTGCAGGTGGGCGAGGCGCTGGCCACGGCCAGCGTAGCGATCATGAGCAACGCGCCGGGCGATCATCCGTTCCCGCCGCTGCGCGCGTTGCATGACGCTGGTGTGCGCGTGTTCGCCGGGAACGACAACATCCGCGACTGCTGGTGGCCGTATGGCAACGGCGACCTGTTGCAACGCGCGATGCTGCTGGGCTACCGCTCCGGCTTCCATACCGATGCCGACCTGATGCTGGCGCTGGACATGGTGACCACCCATGCCGCGCAGGTGATCGGGCTGCCACAGTACGGTCTTGTGGAAGGGCATCCGGCCACATTCGTGGCGGTGCGTGCCGACCACGGCCCGGCCGCTGTGGCCGCAGTGCCGGTGGAGCGACGCGTGGTAGTTGATGGCCGTTGGCTGTAGATCCAGGCCATACGTGGATGAATGTGGCCGCGCGGTGGTTCCATCCACGCATGGCGTGGATCTACCCACGACGCCACGCCAGTTCCGGTTGCGCCGAGCCATGCTCGGCAGCTTTTCAGGCGTAATCGTCGGCGCGGGTGGCGACAAATTCCTCAAGCCACGCCAGCAGATGGGCGATGTCGATGAGCTCGCCCTGCTCGATGCGCTTGAGCAGCAGCGTGCTGGCGCCGATCTGCAGGCTGCTGTCGGCATAGCGCAGCACCGCGTCGATGCCCCAGGCATCGGTGACCTGCATCCAGGCCAGGCCCGGCACGCGTTGGGCCAGGGTGTCACCGAACGCCACGCCCAGCGCTTCCCAGCCATCGCCGTCATCACGGTCGATCAGCTCGGCATCGACCACGCGCTGCAGCGTGGTGGCCGCCAGCGGCCATTGCACCGGCAACGTCGGAAAGCCGGCGGCCACGCGCGCAGCGATCAGCGAGCGCTGGTGCTGCAGATGCGTCTGCAGTGCAGCGGGCAGGGGATCGAAGCGGGTGGGGATTTCATCGGACATGGCAGAGCGCCGTGGGACACGGAAACAACGGGCACTCTACGAGGCGATGTTGCCCGCCGTGCGGCCGGATTGGCCAAGTTTCGATGCTTGATGCGCGAAAGGCATCCACGCATGGCGTGGATCTACCGTGCTCAATCCGGTTCGCGTTGCACCTGCCGCCACAGTTCGCTGGCCAGCGCTCGCACGGCATCATCGGCATCGGAGCGATGCAGCAGGCCGATCTCGTAGTTGTCGATCACCGGCAGCTCGCGCTCGCCATCGATGATGCGGTGTTCGCGGGTGACCGCGCGGCGCGGCAGCAGGCTGATGCCGATGCCATCGGCCACCGCACCCTGGATGCCACTCAGCGACGAACTGGTGAAGGCGATGCGCCAGCGCAGGCCCAGCGCCTCCACGGCGTGGATCATCTCGTCGCGGTACAGCCCGCGTGGCGGGAAGGTGACCAGCGGCAGCGGGTCCAGCTGCAGGCAGCTGCTGCGCAGGCTGTCGATCCAGTGCATCGGCTCGCGCCGGCAATGCACCGCCTGGCGGCTGTTGCGGCGTTGCTTGACCAGCACCAGGTCCAGCTCGCCGTGGTCGAAGCCCTGCGCGAGGTCACGGCTGAGGCCGCTGCTGATCTCCAGCTTCACCTGCGAGTGGCGACGGCTGAAAGCGGCCAGCATGCGTGTGGTCTGCGCGTTGACGAAGTCCTCGGGCACACCGATGCGCACCGCGGTTTCCACGGTGGCGCCGGCCAGCGCCTGTGCCATTTCCTCGTTCAGGTCGAGCATGCGCCGCGCGTAGCCGAGCAGGGTGTGGCCGGCATCGGTGGGGTGTACGTCGCGGTGGCCGCGTTCGAGCAGGCGATGCCCGGCCAGTTCCTCCAGCCGGCGCACCTTCTGACTGACCGTGGACTGGGTCGAATGCAGGCGCGTGGCCGCAGTGGTGAAGCTGCCGCAGTCGGCCACCATCACCAGCGCCCGCAGCAGGTCCAGTTCGAACAGGGTTCTATTCGATTTGGCACTGTCTTGCATTTGAACATTTCACTTCTGGATACCAATGCCGACTTCTACCATGCAGGGCAGGGGCCGGCAATGCCCGGCTGTTGCTACCGTCGCACGGCGCTCCGTGGCGACGGTCATGAGGAGACACCGTCATGCGCGTCCATCGTTCCCCTGGCTGGCCTGCGCCGTTCGCGCGCGTGCTGCTGTTGTTCCTGCTGGCCATGGTCTCCCCGGCCTGCACCGCAACGTCCAAAGCCGACGTCGATGGCCGCCTGCGCGATGCTGCCAGCCGTGGCGATGCCGATGCGCTGCGACAGGCGATCGAGGATGGCGCCACGCTGGAGGCGCGCGATGGCCAGGGCCGCACCGCGCTGCTGCTGGCCACGCATGGCAACAACGTGGATGCCGCGCGTGAGCTGATCGAGGCCGGGGCAGACGTCAACGCCAAGGACGCGTTGCAGGACAGCGCCTACCTGTACGCCGGTGCGCGCGGCCTGGACGAGATCCTGGCGATGACCCTGGCGCATGGCGCCGATCTGCGCAGCACCAACCGCTATGGCGGCACCGCGCTGATTCCGGCCGCCGAGCGCGGTCACGTCGCCACTGTGCGCACGCTGCTGCGGGCCGGTGTGGCGGTGGACCATGTCAACCGGCTGCACTGGACCGCGCTGCTGGAAGCGATCCTGCTCGGCGATGGCGGTGCGCGCCACGTGCAGATCGTGCAGCTGCTGCTGGAGGCCGGTGCCGACCCGGAGCTTGCCGACGGCGACGGCGTGACGCCGCTGGCGCACGCGCGCCAGCGCGGCTATACCGGAATTGAGACCCTGCTGCGCCAGCACGGCGCGGTGCGCTGAATGCAAACCCCTTCCACCCGCACGCTGGGCGTGCCCATCAGGATGCTGTCCATGTTCCGTTCCCGTCCGTTGTCCCTTGCCATCCTCCTTGCAGTGGCCCCGCTGTCGGCCTCGGCCGCCGAGCGCGCTGACCTGTTGATCCGCAATGCCACCGTGGTCGATGTCGAGCACGCCAGCACCTTGGCCGGGCAGAGCGTGGTGATCCGTGGCGAGGACATCGTCGCCGTCGGCCCGGACGCGCAGCTGCGCAGCCAGTGGAGCGCGGCCCGCCAGATCGATGCCAAGGGCAAGTACCTGATTCCGGGGCTGTGGGACATGCACGTGCACTTCGGTGGTGGCCCGGCGCTGATCGAAGAGAACAAGGCGCTGCTGCCGCTATATATCGCGCACGGCATCACCACCGTGCGCGACTGTTCCGGTGACCTGCCCGAGCAGGTGCTGCAGTGGCGCGGCGAGATCGCCAAGGGCACGCTGTTTGGTCCGCGCCTGCTCAGTTCGGGCGCGAAGATCGAAGGCATCAAGCCGGTCTGGAAGGGTACGATCGAAGTGGGAAGCGAGGCCGACGCCGACAAGGCGATCGCCCGCCTGCAGCACGACAAGGTTGATTTCGTGAAGATCACCGACAGCACGCTGAAGCCGGAGCTGTTCCTGTACTCGGCCAGTGCTGCGCGCAAGGCCGGCTTCAAGGCCTCGGGGCATATTCCGATGGCACTGACCGTGGAGCAGGCGGTCGATGCGGGCCTGGCCTCGATCGAGCATCTGGATTATGCATTCAAGGCCGGCAGCAAGGACGAAGCGCAGATCGCCGCCGACTTCGGTGCCGGTCGCATCGACCGCGCCGAAGCCAACCGCCGCCTCGACGCCAGCTTCGATCGTGATACGGCGATGCACGCCTACCGCGATTTCGCCAAGCGCGGCGTGTTCGTGACCCCGACCCTCAACGGTGGCCGCATCCTCGATTTCCTTGACCAGGATGACCACGCCAACGATCCGTACCTGGCCTACATCGGCCCGGGCCTGCGCGCGACCTACCAGTGGCGCGTGGACCGCGCGGCGAAGGCCGCGCCGGCACAGATCGAAGCGCGCCACGCGCAGTACCACCAGGTGGCCGCGGTGCTGCCGATGCTGCAGGAAGCCGGTGTGGCGATCATTGCGGGCACCGATGCGGGCTTCCTCAACTCGTTCAACTTCCCGGGCATCGCCCTGCACCAGGAATTGCAGCTGTTCGTGAAGGAAGGCCTGAGCGCACCGCAGGCGCTGTCGGCCGCAACCCGTTCCGGCCCGGCCTGGTTCGGCCAGATGGACCGCTACGGTGGTGTCGCACAGGGCAAGGCCGCCGATCTGGTACTGCTGACCGCCAACCCACTGCAGGACATTGCTGCCACCGAAAAGATCGACAGCGTGATCCTGCGCGGCAACGTGTATGACCGCGCCGCACTGGACAAGATGCTGGCCGACACCAAGGCCAGGGTCGCAGCGTGGAATGCCGAGGCGGCCAAGGCCAACTGATTGCGTGGCGGGGCAGAATCCACGCATGGCGTGGATCTACCCGTACCATCAGTAGATCCACGCCATGCGTGGATGATGCGGCCGATGACCTAACGCGGCGCCGGCCGCATTCCATGCAATTGCGGCAGCGCGGCCTTCATCGCATCGATGAAGGCGCGCAGCCGCGGCGGCTGCTGGCGCGCGGCGGGAAACACCACGTGTACCGGCAGTGCCGGCGCCTGCCAGTCCGGCAGCAGCTGCACCAACCGCCCTTGTGCGAGATCGTCGGCCACCAGCCAGGCCGAGACCACCGCTGCGCCCAGCCCCGCACATGCGGCCTGCTGCACCACGAACAGGTTGTCGCTGAGCAGGCGCGGGCTGATCGACAGCGTATGCGCGCGGCCCTGTGCGTCATGCAGCAGCAGGCGTTCGCGGTAGTAGGTGACCAGCGAGATCCACGGCAGTGACTGCGCCTGTTCTGGAGTGCTGATCGCGGTGGCCTGCACCAGCGAGGGTGCTGCCACGACGATGCGCGGCACTTCGGCGAGCGGTAGTGCGACCATGCGCGGTTCGTCGACGGGGCCCACCCGCACCGCGCAGTCGATGCCTTCTGCGATGAAGTCCGGGCGCCGATCCTCGAGGATCCACTCCAGGCTCAGCTGCGGGTGCTGGGCGAGGAACGCGAGCATGGTCGGCAGCAGCTGCGCCTGGCCGAAGGCGTGCGGCACCATCACCCGCAGGCGTCCACGCAGCGTTTCCGGTTCGCCGTGCAGCTCGGCCTGCAGCGACTCCCACTCGTCGATCACACGTTGCGCATGACGCTGGCAGCGTAGGCCATCCTCGGTCAGCTGCAGGCCGTGGGTGGAGCGCTGCAGCAGGCGCAGGCCGAGCTGCCGCTCCAGTGCCTGCAGGCGTCGGCTGACCGTCGGCTGGGTGGTGCCCAGCTGCAAGGCCGCAGCAGACAGGCTGCCGGCATCGACGATGCGCAGGAAGGTGCGCAGAAGATCCAGACGATCGGCGCCGGTGGCGAGGTCATTCATGCGCTTTACGTATGAAGTGTATGTGCGAAAGGCTACTACAGACGTCTCGCGAATACCGGCAGGATAGGCCCACTTCCCCCACCGGACTCCCCATGTCTACCCCCTCGCTGTCCGTCGCTGCGGCACCCGCGACCGCACCCTCCACCCCGCTGGTGATGGCGATGGCAGCCGGCGCCGGCTTCTCGGTTGCCTCGCTTTACTACAGCCAGCCGATGCTGGGCCTGATCGCCCAGGATCTCGGCGCCGGCGAGCGCGCTGCCGGCCTGGTACCGACCTTGACCCAGCTGGGATATGCGCTTGGCATTCTGCTGCTGGCGCCGTTGGGCGACCGGTTCGACCGCCGCAACCTGATCCTGTGGAAGTCCGCGTTGCTGGCGTTGGCGTTGGGCGCTGCTGCGATGGCTGGCCACCTGCCGGGCCTGCTGATGGCCAGCCTGCTGGTCGGGCTGATGGCCACGCTGGCGCAGGACATCGTGCCGGCTGCAGCGGTGCTGGCGCCGGATGTGCAGCGCGGCCAGATCGTCGGCCGGGTGATGACCGGCCTGCTGCTCGGCATC
The DNA here is from genome assembly GCF_056482505.1 of Stenotrophomonas sp. 71799_Sma. Taxonomy (NCBI): domain Bacteria; kingdom Pseudomonadati; phylum Pseudomonadota; class Gammaproteobacteria; order Lysobacterales; family Lysobacteraceae; genus Stenotrophomonas; species Stenotrophomonas sp. 71799_Sma. Next base: position 2,820,762 of record NZ_CM151202.1, on the reverse strand, counting down.
TTGTTGTCACGGGTGGTCAGTGGCGTAGTGGCCGAAGCGTGGGGTTGGCGCACGCAGTTCGTGCTGGCCGCGGTATCAGTGGCGGCGATGGGAGCGGTGATGGCGCGTGCGCTGCCGCGCTTCGCACCGACCAGCACACTGCGCTATCCGGCGTTGTTGGGTTCACTGCTGGCGTTGTGGCGCGAGCAGCCACAGCTGCGCCGTGCGGTGGCCAGCCAGTCGCTGCTGGCGGTGGGCTTCAGCGCGTTCTGGTCAACCCTCGCGCTGATGCTGCATGCACGGTTGGGGCTGGGTAGTGCCGCAGCGGGTGCATTCGGCATTGCCGGTGCGGCCGGCGCATTGGCCGCGCCGTTTGCGGGTCGATTCGCCGATCGCTTGGGTTGCCACGCCGTGGCGCGGCTGGCGATCGCGGTGGCGCTGCTGGGCTTTGGCCTGCTGTTGACCGAGTCGTGGCTGCCGGCCGCTGCGCTGCTACCGCTGCTGGTGGTGAGCGCGCTGCTGTTCGACTTCGGCTTCCAGTCGGCGCTGGTGGCGCACCAGACGTTGGTCTACGGACTGGTGCCGCCGGCACGCAGCCGGCTCAATGCGTTGCTGTTCACGGGCATGTTCATCGGCATGGCCGCCGGTGGTGCGCTGGGCAGCCTGGCGCTGGCGCAGTGGGGTTGGAACGGCGTGGCCTGGCTGGCGGTGGTGTGCGCGGGTGGCAGCCTGCTGCTGCGTTTGAGGTAAGGATGGTGTTCGGCAGGGCTTGCAGCCCTGCACCTGCTGGAAGCTGGAGCAACAGCAACAGCAACAGCAACAGCAACGGCGGGTTTCCTGTTGGGTGGTGGGGCGGTGTCGGAGTGCGGGGACGCCGCAAGTACGTCCTTGTAGCAACTGTGTTGCTGGAGAGTCTCAGGCCCGTCAGGTAAACGGGCACGGTAGTGCCGGCCGCTGGCCGGCAGCCTTTGGTCTTTCGCCCTGGCTCGCCTCAGGCGGGGACTAGCCCGCTTTCAGCGTCGCGCACACGGGCGTTGAGGATGACCAGCATCTTCCGCATCACTGCCACGATGGCCACCTTGCCTTCCTTGCCGCGGGCTCGTAGCGACTGGTAAAAATCGCGCAGCCGAGGTTCATGCCGCATGGCCGACATTGCCGCCATGTAGAGCACTTGCCGGATTTCGGCTCTTCCACCATGGATGCTTCGTTTTCCTCTCATCGTGCCACTGTCGTGGGACATCGGGGCTACCCCGACCAGGCTGGCGATGCGCTTGCCAGTGATCCTGCCAAGCTCTGGCAGATAGCTGGCTAGAACTGCCTGCAGCACAGGCCCTACGCCCTTCATCGACTTCAGCATCTTCAGTTGAGGCTGCTGACCAACCTGCTCGACGATCTGCTTGCCCAGACGCTCAACCAACGTTTGTAGGCGGGTGATGTTGCCCTGCAGTAGTCGGCGCAGTTCACGATCAAGCACCATTTCCTGCTGCTGCCGCGCGATGGTCAGGGCGTCCATCGCCTGCCGACGTGCCCGAACGAACTCCCGCATCTTCTGCTGCCAAGACTGCAGCGGCTGATAGGGAGGCAGCTTCACCAGGGCGGCCATCTGCGCTAACGCGTAGGCATCCAAACGGTCGGTTTTGGCAATCTGACCCAACCCCTGAGCCAGTTTCCGGGCGCGCAAGGCATTGGCACGGGCCACCGGATGACCGGCCTTGTGCAGGAAATCCAGCACCGGCTGCTCATAGCCCCCCGTGGCTTCAAGCACGATCTGGCGGGTCGGACGCTTCTTCAGCCAAACATCCAGCTCAGAAAACCCGGAGCGGTTGTTGCTGACCTGCAGGGTTTCTCCGTCCGTCGTACCGATATCCAGCTGACGCTTGCTGACATCAATCCCGATCCCGTTCATCACCTGACTCCGTATAGTCTGGAAGGGTCGAGAGCTCCCCCGCTTGCCCAGTCTTATCGCTTCGAGTGGTCGCTCCAGCAACTGTTCGGGCGGATCAAGGGAGATTCCGGCGTGGGCGCCAAGCTACATGGCGATCGTCGCGATCCTGGTTACGGATCGTCGAGATCTAGGCTCGCACGGCGGCCCACGCCGGCTCTCGACGCCTACGCTGCCAGATTCCGATCAGATAAGGCTTGGCAGCCGCATCCATGCGGCTGACACCCCGCACTCCGACACCGCCCCACCTCTGACAGATTCCGGTGGCTGTTGGTAGGTGTCGACCTTGGTCGAAATATCTGTCAGATATCGAATGAGTCATCCACGCATGGCGTGGATCTACTGTGTCGACCAAGGTCGACACCCACCAGGGCAATACGCCGTTCCGACAGATCGCGGCCAACTGTCGAAGGCGGGGTGGGTCCGGTTGCGGGGGCGTGAGCCGCATGGGTCGGGCGCATGCGCCCGACGGGTTGGGCAGGACGCCCAACCCCGGTCTTGCCGTGTGCGCAGGACAGCGCACACGAGCAAGCGGCGACCGAGCTTACATGGGTGAGGGCGCTTTGCTTGCGAAGCACGGCTTCGCAAGCGCCCGAACGCACAGCCGCCAGCGGCTGGGCCGGGCCCCGGAGGGGGACTTGCAGCGTCCCCGCACTCCGGCACCACCCCGCCATCCCATGGAAAGCCCGCTGTTGCTGTTGTTGCTCCTGAGGTTGCCGGCCAGCGGCCGGCACTACCGCGGGTGCAGGGCTGCAAGCCCTGCCGAACAACCCCTAATCGTGACCGCTGTCGTCCAGGCTGATGATCCCGCGCCGCAGCGCCTGGGTCACCGCATGCGTGCGATCACCCACGCCCAGCTTGTCCATCAGGCTCTTCATGTGCGCCTTCACCGTCTGCTCGGAAATCTGCATGCGCTCGCCGATGCGCTTGTTCGACAGGCCGCCGGCTACATGCCTCAGTACCTCGGTTTCGCGCGGCGACAACCGGTCTTCCACCACATGCGCGGCGATGCTGGCCGCCACCGCCGGGGGAATCGGTGCGCGGCGGCCGCCAGCGACCATGCGGATCGTATCGACCAGCTCATGGCGCAGCATGTCCTTCAGCAGATAGGCGCTGGCGCCGGCCTGCAGCGCGCGGACCGCGCGTACGTCACCACGGTAGGTGGTCAGCACGATGATGCGCGCGCGCGGGTCCATCGCGCGGATCCGCACGATCGCTTCCACACCATCCAGCCGTGGCATCTGCAGGTCCATCAGCACCACGTCGGGCTGCAGCCGCTGGTAGCAGGCGATGGCTTCCTCGCCATCGGCGGCTTCGCCGAGCAGGCGCAGATCGGGTTGTGCGCCCAGCAGCGCCGCCAGGCCGTCACGCAGCAGCGGGTGGTCGTCGACCACCAGCACGCCGATCAGGGCAGGGGACTCAGTCATGGTTTGCTTTACTCCAGGGCCAGCGCCAGCGCGATGGGCGGCGGTGATACAGGCGCCGGGCGGGAACCGCCAGCGCGACTTCGGTTCCCAGTCCGGCGCGGGTCCACAGCTGTAGTTCCGCACCGAGGCGCTGCGCGCGCTCACGCATGCCCTGCAGGCCCCAATGACCATGGCCGGCATTGTCGTCGGCGATGCCGACGCCATCGTCGCGCACGTGCAGCAGGAAGCACCGCGTGCCGTAGGACAGCTCCACTTCGATGGCGCTGGCGTTGGCGTGACGCAACGCATTGCGGATCGCCTCACGCCCGATCAGGAACACTTCTTCGGCCGCGTCGGCCTGCAGCGGTGGCGTTGCACCTTCCACGGTCAGGCGCAGTGGGTTGGTGCCATGCCCGGCGTACTCGGCGTGCACATCGGCCAGTGCCGAAGCGAGGTCGCGGCCAGCGAACGGTCCCTCACGCAGGGCATTGACCCGCTCGCGGCCCTCGGCCAGGTTGCGCTCGGCCAGTTGCATCGCCGATTCCAGCTGGCCGCGTACCTGCTCCGGGGTCTGCGGCGACTGGCTGATCGCGTGCAGGCGCAGGATCAGGCCCTGGCTGCCCTGCAGCAGGGTGTCGTGCAGGTCGCGTGCGATGCGTTCGCGTTCGCCATTGCGTTCCTGCAGGCGCGCGCGGAACAGCGCGGCCAGCTGCCCGCTGCGGATGCGCACCGCCATCACCAGCAGTGCGAGGATCGCGGCCGCACACAGCAGCTTGAACCACACCGTCTGCATGAAAGTGGGGGCGATGCGGAAGCTGCGACTGGCCGGTGCAGTGCTCCAGATGCCGTCTTCGTTGGCGGCTTCCACCTCGAACCGGTAGTTGCCCGGAGCGAGGTTGGTGTAATACGCGCGGGTGCTGCTGCCGGCATCCTGCCAGCCGTCGTCGACGCCGGACAGGCGATAGCGGTAGCGGTTGCGCTCCGGGCGCGCCAGCGACAGCGCCACGTAATCGATCTGCAATTGGCTGGTGCCGGCCGGAAGGCGCAGGCCATCGCGCAGTGGCTCGTGCTCACTGCCATACAGCACTTCGCCGATGCGCACGCTGGGCGCCATGGTGTTGACGTGCGAGCGGGTGGTGTCCAGCCAGGCCAGGCCCTGGTTGGTGGCCAGCCACAGCAGTCCGTCATCGGCCAGCGTGGCGGTGGCGATCGGTCCGCTCTGCAGGGCGATGCCCGGCATGCCATCCACTGCATCGAACAGGCGTGGCGTCACCGGCAGCCCGGTCCGCAGCGTCCGTCGCAGCTGATCGCTCCCCAGCCGGACCAGGCCACGGCTGCCATTGAACCAGAGGTGTCCGTTCGGATCGGCCACCATGCCGGTGATGCCTTCCAGTACACCGGCCATGTCGGTTCGCACCGGAACGAAACGACCGTTGCCAACGCGCGCAGCCAGACCGGCTTCGCCGGCGACCAGCAGCAGGTCCTGGTGATGCAGCATTGCGGTGATCGGCCCCACCGACAGGCCCTGGCTGGCATCGAAGCTCTCGATGTGGCCCGCGCTCATCCGGCGCAGGCGGCCGTCGGCATAGCCGAGCAGAAGCTGGCCATGGGCATCCAGCGCCAGCGATGAGCAGGCCTGCTCGGGCAGGCGGACCTCGCGCTGCCATTGGCCATGCAGGTAGTGCAGGACGCCGCGTTCACCCGTGCATACCCAGGCCTGCGCGTCGTCGGGGAACAGCAGGGCGTGCAGCGGTTGCCCGGTGAACGGGGCCGGCAGCGGGATCAACGAGGTGTGGCCGGCGACCGTGCGCGCAAGATTGACCCAGTCGAACTGCCAGATCGGCGTGGGTGCCTGGCGCGCGGCGGCCTGCAGCTGCGGGGCACTGCCATCCAGCAGAGTGCGCCGCAGATCGTAGGGTTTGAGGTCTTCGCCATAGCCATACACGCGGCCATCGCTGGCCCGCACCAGCGAGCGGTAGGGATCACTCGGGCCCACTGCCAGGGTGTGCACGCTGCGTGCGCGGAAGCGGTTGAGGCCGAGGTTGGTGCCGACCCAGAGATTGCCTTCGCGATCGACGATGATCGGCACCGCGGAGGTGGCGGTCAGCCCGTGCGGCGAATCGAAACGCTCCATGCGCACGGCGCGGCTGCCGTCGAAGGTGATGCGGGCGACGCCGCCGTGCGGGCTCATCGTGGCCCACAGCGCGCCATCGGCAGTGAACTGCAGGCGTGCAGCAACCAGTTCCGGAAGACGCCGCGCTTCACGTTCGCTGGCCGCCAACAGGCCCTGCGCGTTGGCCAGGGGTGAGGTGCCGCGCACCCGGTCGGCCAACCACACTTCACCCTGCGGGCTTTCGGCCAGCGTTGCCATCTGCGAGACCGCGATGCCGGTGTCCTCGAACGTGGTCTGGCCGGCCGCACGCATCCAGATCTTCAGGTCGGCCAGCACCCAGAACCTGCCCCGGCTGTCGTGCAGCACCCACTGCACACGGCGTTCGGGCAGGCCGGCTGCGGCCGGCAGTGGCTGCCAGCGCTGTCCATTAAAGCGGCGCAGCCCGCCATTGATCGCCGCCCACAGCTGGCCCTGGCGATCCTGGCTGAAGCGTGGGACCACGCCGACCGGCACCCCCTGCTCGCGGCCGTAGTTGTGCAGCCTCCCCTGTGCGAACCGGCTGATGCCGGCCTGGAAGTAGCCGATCCACAGGGCACCGTCGGCGGCATGCGCCAGCGTGACCATGTTGGTGGACGGGAACTGGCTGCCGACGGGCGCTGCCTGCCGTTCGAAGCGACGGCCATCAAAGCGGTACAGGCCCGAGCCGGTGGCCAGCCACAGCAGGCCGTCGCGGTCCTGGGTGATGTCCCAGATATCGCCGGGTGCGCCCTGGCCGACCCGCCACGCGGTGTGCTCGTAACCGGGCAGCCCGCCGCTCACCGGCGGGCGCTGCACGGCAAAAGCGGGCAGGGCGGTCCACAGCAGCAGGCACGTCAGCAGCGTCGGCAGGCGACGCAGGAACGGGAAGGGGCGGCCACGCATGGCGCGCATTCTGGCAGGTGCGGGGCAGTCCGGGGTGACCCGAACGGGGTAGGCGGTCGCCGCCGCGGTCGGTTATCACGCCGGCATGCCCTGTGGAGCCCGGCCATGCAGCGCCTGTTCGTGATGTTCCCCGACCGCGGGCCGGGCATCGGCCTGCTGTGGCTGCGGCTGTGCCTGTCCGCGGCACTGTGCACGCCCGGCACGCATGCGGGCGGGTGGTCGGCGCTGTGCCTGCTGGCAGTGCCGATGCTCACGCTGGGTGTGTTGACGCCACTGGCCGTGCTGATGGCGGCCGTGGGCCTGCTCGCGCAGCAGGCGCCGTGGTCACAGGTGGTGCTGCCCTTGGCGCTGTTGATGTTGGGCCCTGGCGCCTATTCACTGGATGCGCGGTTGTTCGGTCGTCGCCTGCTCGGGCGTCGGCCTCCCCCATTCGGGTAGGTGCTGGCCTCGACCGACGGGGGTAGGGCATCGTGCGGCGGCCACGCACCATGGGGCACCCCCTCGCGGCGTCCCGCATGGCCACCGTCTTTTCGCCCGATCCGCCCGCCGTGGCGCTGGCACCGCAGCAGGCCGCCGCATTGCAGCGCGCCCTGCGCTATGTCGATGAGCACCTGTCGCAGCCGCTGCGGGTGACCGAGCTGGCCGCAGCCGCCTGCGTCAGCCGCTTCCATCTGGTGCGCCTGTTCCGGACCGGTACCGGTGCAAGCCCGCTGCGCTACGTGCGCCGTCGTCGCATCGAACGTGCGCGCCAGTTGTTGCCGGTCGCGCAGCTGCCGATGTCCTGCCTGGCGCAGCAGCTGGGCTTCTTCGACCAGAGCCATTTCGTCCGCAGCTTCCGCGCCGAAACCGGCTGCAGCCCCGGCCAGTACCTGGCCGGCGATGCGGCCCTGTTGCTTCCCCCTGATCGTGTTTCCAACGGAGTCCAACCATGAGCCTTGCCACCGCCACGCCCGCCCCGGCCCTGTTGTCGCCCACCGACCATGCCCTGGTGCTGATCGACTTCCAGTCGCAGATGGCATTCGCCACCCACACCATCGATATCTCCGCGCTGCGCAACAACGTGTCGTTGATCAGCAAGGGCGCCAAGGGCTTCAACGTGCCGGTGCTGCTGACCACCGTCGCCGAAGCGTCGTTCTCCGGCCCGATGTTCCCGGAACTGCCGGAGATCTTCCCGGGCCAGACGGTGTTCGACCGCACCTCGATGAACACCTGGGAAGACCAGCCGGTGATCGATGAGATCAACCGCATCGGCAAGCGTCGCCTGGTCGTTGCCGGCCTGTGGACCAGCGTCTGCATCGTCGGCCCGGCGCTGTCGGCGCTGGCGCAGGGTTTCGAGGTGTATGTGATCACCGATGCCTGCGGCGATGTCAGCGAAGAAGCCCACGAGCGTGCGATCACCCGCATGGTGCAGGCCGGTGCAGTGCCGATGACCAGCGTGCAGTACCTGTTGGAGCTGCAGCGTGACTGGGCGCGTGGCGAGACCTACGAGCTGACCACCGGCATCGCCCGCGACCACGCCGGTGGCTATGGCATCGGCATCCAGTACGCCAAGCGCATGTTCGGCGCGCAGGAAGGCGGGCACTGAGCATGCTGGCTGGCCATGGCCTCGACCTGGCCCTGCTGATGCTGCGCGTGGCAGCCGGGGGATTCCTGCTGCCACACGCGCTGGGCAAGCTGTTCGGTTGGTTCGGCGGTCCTGGGCTGGCCGGCTTCGCCACCGAACTGCGCGGTTTCGGCCTGCCAGCGGTGGCACCGCTGCCGCTGCTGCTGGCCCTGCTGCAGGTGCTGTCAGGGCTGGCCGTGCTGCTGGGCTGGCAGACCCGCGTCGCCGCGCTTGCAGCGGCGGCCTTCATCGGCTTCACCGTTCTGTTGGCCCTGCCCAAGGGCTGGTTCTGGATGCGCGGTGGCAGTGAGTACCCGTTGATGTGGACCACGGTACTGCTGGCCCTCGCGCTGACCGGGCCCGGCGCCTGGGCACTGGACGGCCAACGCCTTCCGGGAGATCTCGCATGAGTCACGATCCACTCGATCACGGCCGCCGCAACGTGGTGCTGGCCGGCAGCGCCGCGGTGGCGCTGGGTCTGGCCGGCCGTGCCGGTGCCGCACTCGATTCCACTTCCAAGGAGCGTCGCATGAGCACGCTGGTCATCCGCAATGCCCGCATCACCACCCTTGACCCACAGCAGCCGCATGCACAGGCGCTGGCCGTGCAGGAAGGGCGCATCGTTGCCGTCGGCAGCGACGAGGAGATCATGCGTGGCTGGGGCAATGAAGCGACCCTGATCGACGCCCAGGGCCGGCGCCTGCTGCCCGGCCTCAACGACAGCCATACCCACCTGATACGTGGTGGCCTGAACTACAACCTGGAACTGCGCTGGGACGGCCTGCGTTCGCTGGGCGATGCCTTGGACATGCTGAAGGCGCAGGTCGACCACACGCCTGCACCGCAGTGGGTGCGCGTGGTCGGTGGTTTCACCGCCACCCAGTTCAACGAGAAGCGCCTGCCCACGCTGCAGGAGCTCAACGATATCGCGCCGGACACGCCGGTGTTCCTGCTGCACCTGTACGACCGGGCGCTGCTCAACCGCGCCGCACTGCGTGCCTGTGGCTATACCAAGGACACCCCGGATCCGCCGGGCGGGCAGATCGTGCGTGATTCGCTCGGCAACCCGACCGGGCTGCTGCTGGCCAAGCCCAACGCGCTGATCCTGTACGCGACCCTGGCCAAGGGTCCGAAGCTGCCGATCGAGTACCAGGCCAATTCCACCCGTCATTTCATGCGTGAGTTGAACCGTCTCGGCATCACCTCGGTGATCGACGCCGGCGGTGGTTTCCAGAACTACCCCGAGGACTACCAGGTCATCGAGCAGCTGCACCGCGATGACCAGCTGACCGTGCGCATCGCCTACAACCTGTTCACCCAGAACAAGGGCAAGGAAGTGGATGACTTCCGCGGATGGAGCGAGATGCTGCAGCCGCGGCAGGGTGATGACCTGCTGCGCCACAACGGTGCCGGCGAGATGCTGGTGTTCTCCGCGGCCGACTTCGAGTTGTTCAACGAGCCGCGCCCGGAACTGCCGCCGGAGCTGGAGCCGGAACTGCACGATGTGGTGAAGCTGCTGGTCGAGAAGCGTTGGCCGTTCCGCATCCATGCGACGTACGACGAGAGCATCACCCGCATCCTCGATGTGTACGAACAGGTCAACCGCGAGGTGCCGTTCGATGGCCTGCACTGGTTCATCGATCACGCCGAAACCATCACCCCGCGCAACATCGAGCGCATCCGTGCGCTGGGTGGCGGCATCGCCGTGCAGCATCGCATGGCCTATCAGGGCGAAGCCTTCGTCGAGCGCTACGGCGTGCAGGCCGCGCGGCATACGCCGCCGGTCAAGCGCATGCTGGCCGAAGGCGTGCCGGTCGGTGCTGGAACCGATGCCACCCGTGTGGCCAGCTACAACCCGTGGGTGGCGTTGTCCTGGCTGGTGACCGGGCGCACCGTCGGCGGGCTGGCCCTGTATGGCGATGAGAACCTGCTCGAACGCGAGCAGGCGCTGCGCCTGTGGACCCAGGGCAGTGCCTGGTTCTCCGGCGACGAAGCAGTGAAGGGTACGTTGAAGGTCGGCCAGTTGGCCGATTTCATCCTGCTCTCGGCCGATTTCTTCCGCGTGGATGATGCGCAGATCGCCGACATCACCAGCGTGTTGACCGTGGTCGGTGGCCGCATCGTGCATGCCGACGCCGACTATGCAGGGCTTGCGCCGCAGCTGCCGCCGGCGATGCCCAACTGGTCGCCGGTCAACCGGTTCGGCGGCTACCACGTCGGCGGTACCGCCACCGGGTTGGCCGCCGCCCATCGTCACCATCACGGCGTAGCCTGCAGCACTCACGGTGCTCATGGTCATGCGGCCCGGCACGCGGCGCCCACCGATGACCTGACCGCGTTCTGGGGCGCGATGGGATGCTCGTGCTTCGCGTTCTGAGCCTGGCATTGCTGGCCGCACCGTCGCTGGTGCAGGCCTGCGACGGCGGTCATTGCAGCGACGCCGGTGACGGCCAACTGCAATGGGATGCGTCGCTGCGTGTGCGTGGGCTGTACTACGACCCGACCCGGTTCGGCATTGGCGGCAGCGAGGATGGCTATGGCCTGCTGCGCGCGCTGGCCTCGGCCACGTATGTGGAAGAGACCTGGCAGGCGAAGTTGCAGCTGGGTGTGCACGGTGAGAGGGGCAAGGCCGGCGGCCCCGGCCGTACCGACCGTAGCGCGCTGGACGTGCAGCAGGCGTACTGGCGCTGGCAGCGCGATGGCTTCCACCTGCAACTCGGCCGGCAGGAAGCCGGCTATGGCAGTTCACGGCTGCTGTCGGTGCGCGACGGGCCGAACATTCGCCTGGCGTTCGACGGTGCGCGTGTGGGTTGGAAAGGCCGCCTGGGTACGCTTGATCTGATGGCATTGCGGCCAGTGGAAAACCGACCGGGTGCCTTTGATGATCGCGGCGAGCACGGTGCCCACCTGTGGGGTGCCTATGCCACCACGGTGCGGGGACAGGGCGCGGGACAGTGGGATCTGTATCTGCTGGACTACCGCCGCGAAGGCGCGCGCTTCGCCGCAGGCAGCGGTACCGAACGTCGGCACACTCTGGGCGCGCGCTGGTTCGGCCATGCCGGTGCACTGGACTGGAACAGCGAGCTGGTGGCGCAGGGCGGTGAACTGCGGACGACCGCCGGCACCCTCGATATCCGCGCCTGGACGCTGGCGACCGATACGGGGTGGCGCTGGACGAACCTGCCGCTGCAGCCGCGGTTGGGGTTGAAGGCCGACATCGCCAGTGGCGATGGCAACCTGCATGACGGCCGCCTGGGAACCTTCAACGCCTTGTTCCCGAAATCGGCCTACTTCAGCGAGGCCAGCCTGCTGGCCCCGGCCAACCTGATGGACCTCCAGCCGACCCTGACCCTGCGCCTGCACGACGCGGTGACGACGGAACTGGGCGTACAGATGGCCTGGAAGCATCGTCGTGCCGATGCGGTCTACACCACGCCGGCACCGCTGGTGGCGTTGCCAGGCAGCGCCGGTGGCGCGCGCCGCATCGGTAATCAATACAAATCCGAAACACGCTGGCAGGCCAGCGAACACTGGCAATGGCAGCTGCAGCTGGCCTGGGTCGATGCCGGTCCTGCACTGAAGCAGGCCGGAGGCCAGGACACGCTGTTCGCCTCGATCGTTGGAGCATGGCAATGGTGAACGCAACCGCGTCGCAACCCCCCGCACAGGCCGCAGGTGCCTGGTCCCCGCTGAAAATCCGGATGTTCCGCTCGATCTGGCTGGCGATCCTGGCCAGCAACATCGGCACCTGGGTCAACGATGTGGCCGCCGCCTGGGTAATGGCCGAGCGCACCGGCTCACCACTGATGGTGGCGCTGGTGCAGTCGGCCACCACGGTGCCGATCGTGCTGCTGGCACTGGCCGCCGGCACCCTGGCCGACATCGTCGACCGCCGCAGGTACCTGCTGGCCACCCAGGGCTGGATGCTGCTGGTCGCCGCGGTGATGGCGGCCCTGACCGCGATGGACATGCTGACGCCGCAGCTGCTGGTGCTGCTGACCTTCTGCATGGGCTGCGGTGCGGCGATGGCGATGCCGGCGCAGGCCGCGATCGTATCCGAACTGGTGCCGCAGCCGATGCTGGCCTCGGCGGTGGCGCTGAACTCGATCGGCATCAACATCGCGCGCTCGATCGGCCCGGCCATCGGCGGTGTGATCGTCGCCCAGCTCGGCGCGGTCTGGGCATTCGGTTTCAACGCCATCACCTTTGCCGCGATGCTGTTCGTGGTGTGGGGCTGGAAGCGCGACCCGAAACAGTCCAGCCTGCCGCCGGAAGGCTTCGGTGCCGGCCTGAAGGCGGGCCTGCGCTATGCCAGCCGCGCCGGGCGCCTGCAGGCGGTATTGATCAAGTCGGTCGGCTTCTTCTTCTTTGCTGCGGCAATGAATGCACTGCTCCCGGTGGTGGTGCGCGGCCAGATGCAGGGTGGGGCGGGGCAGTACGGCATGCTGCTCGGCTGCATCGGGATCGGTGCCGTGGGTGGTGCGTTGTTGCTGCCGAAGCTGCGCGCGCAGATGGATCGCGACCTGCTGGTGCTGCTGGCCACGCTGTCGCTGGCGCTCAGCCTGGTCGGGCTGGCACTGACCCGCAGCTGGTACGTGCTGCCATTGGTGATGCTGATCAATGGCTTTGCCTGGATCACCGTGCTGTCGTCGCTGCAGATTGCCGCGCAGACCGCAGTGCCAGCGTGGGTAAGGGCGCGTGCACTGGCGCTGTACATCATGGTGTTCTCCGCTGGCATGGCGGCCGGTGGCCTGAGCTGGGGCGCGCTGGCGCAGCGCACCTCGCCGGAGCTGGCCTTGCTGGTGGCGGCTGCCGGCGCGGTGATCGGCGGATTGCTGGTGTGGCGCGTGCGCATCGCTGGCACCGAGGATCTGAACCTGCGTCCGGCCGGGCACTGGCCGGCACCGGAACTGTCGGTGCCGGTATCGAACGATCGCGGCCCGGTACTGGTCACCCTGGAGTACCGCATCGACGAGGCTGACCGCGCCGCGTTCCAGGCGCAGATGCGCGCGCTGGGCACGATCCGCCGCCGCGATGGCGCGGTGGTCTGGGGCGTGGTCGAGGATGTGGCCAGTCCGGGCATCCACCTGGAGTATTTCGTGACCCCATCGTGGCTGGAGCACCTGCGCCAGCACGAGCGCATCACCGCCGATGACAAGGCGATCCAGGAAGTGCTGCGCGGGCTGCATCGCGGTGAGCGTGCACCGGTGGTGCGCCACTTCGTGGGCGGGCATGACCCGCTGCCGAAGACCGGGGTCCCGCACCACCACAGCGATATCTGACAAAAAAGGGGACGGAGGGGATTAAGTCGTTTGTGCACAAACGACTTAATCCCCTCCGTCCCCTTTTTGCGCGATCAATCCATCCCGATCCTGCGCAGCCGGCCAGCGGTCGGCTCTACCACAGGGGCGGCGGCGCTGGGTGGCGCCGCCGCAGTGCCTCACCCGCGTGCGAACGCCAGCAGGTCGGCGTTGAACCGGTCGGCGTGGGTGACGGTCAGGCCGTGCGGCGCACCGGCGTACACCTTCAACTCGGCTCCCTTGATGATCTGCGAGGACAGCTTGGCCGAGGCATCGAATGGCACGATCTGGTCGTCATCGCCATGCACCACCAGCGCTGGCACATCGATCTTCTTCAGGTCTTCGGTGTAATCCACTTCCGAGAATTCGTGCACGCAGTCGTACTGGCCCTTGACGCCACCGAGCATGCCCTGCAGCCAGAACGAGTCACGCATGCCCTGGGTGACCGTGTTGCCGTCGCGGTTGGCGCCGAAGAACGGCGTGGTCAGGTCCTTGAAGAACTGCGAGCGGTCACCGCCGGTGCCCTTGCGGATGCCGTCGAAGACCTCCAGCGGGGTACCGGCCGGGTTGGCATCGGTCTTCAGCATCAGCGGCGGCACGGCGCCGACCAGCACCACCTTGGCCACGCGCTTGCTGCCGTGGCGCCCGATGTAATGGGCCACTTCGCCGCCACCGGTGGAGTGGCCGACCAGGATCGCGTCCTTCAGGTCCAGCGCCTCGAGCACGGCGGCCAGGTCGTCGGCGTAGGTGTCCATGTTGTTGCCGTCCCAGGTCTGGCTGGAGCGGCCGTGGCTGCGACGGTCGTGAGCGATCACGCGGAAGCCGTTCTGGCCCATGAACAGCATCTGCGGGTCCCAGGCATCGGACGACAGCGGCCAGCCGTGCGCGAACACGATCGGCTGGCCGGTACCCCAATCCTTGTAGAAGATGCGCGCGCCGTCGGCGACGGTGACGAAGTTGCTCATTGTGGTTTCCTTGACGGAAGGGAGGGAAGGCGCTGGCGCGGATGCCGGTGCCTTCGGCAGTACAGCGCAGCGCCAGACCGACGACTTGCACGGCTGTGCTGGATTACGCCGGATGTGACGTGTATCGCTCTGGCACGAAGCCGTGCCGGCATCGAGGATGGCGGCAGCCCTGACGAGGAGCCTGCAATGTCGAACGCGTGTTGGAGCCCGCTGTTGTACCTGCTGCTGGCCACGGGGGCGCATGCTCAGACCAACGTCTACAAATGTGTGGACGGGCCGCATCCGGTCTACCAGCAGACGCCGTGCCAGGGGCGCGCGGAATGGCGCTGGGAGGTGCCGGCGGAGCCGACCTCAACAGGTGCGAGCGCGGCCAAGGCAGCGAGCCCAGCTTCATTGCGTCCGCGTGTGGTGCAGCAGCGGCGTGCGCGGGCTGCACTGATACCGATCAGCGCGGATCCCGCCGCCTGTGAGCGCGCGCGGCAGCATCGTGGGAAGGTGCTGGCCAATGGCAAGCGCATGGACTTCGTGCAGCGCCGGCAACTGGACGATGCCGTGCATGAGGCGTGCCGTTGAAATGGAATGGTGCCGGAAACGACAACGGCGCCCGTAGGCGCCGTTGGACGGCACGCCAGGCGCTGGACCTCAGCGACCGTCGCTGGCGGCCGCCGGTGCCGGCGAGGGCACGCTGTCCGGCTTGGGCAGGCTCAGCTCCGGGTTGCCCTGTTCGGCCTGCAGGATCTGGATGCGGCGCTGCAGGGAATCCAGCTGGCTGTTGGTGCTCTGCACGTCGCTGCTCAGGCTGACCGCCTGCTGCTGGGCCTGCTGCAGGGCAGCGCTGACCTGGGCCGACTGTGCCTGCTGCTGTTCCATTTCCTGCTGCAGGGTGCGCAGGCGCTCCTCGTTGTAGGCCACCAGGCGCTCGGTATAGCGCTTGCCGGCTTCCAGTCGGGTGGTGTCGATGTAGACCTGGGCCAGCTGCTCTGACTGCTGCGCGAAGGTGCGGTAGACACGCTCGGCGTTGTCGACGGCATCGGTCTTGATCACCCGCCAGAAGTTCTTCTCCTGGAACAGGGCGACGTAGTAGGTCAGGGTGTTGGCATTGAACAGCAGGCTGGCGCCGTAGTTGCCGTTGTAGGTGGTGCGCAGCTCGGTCAGCTGGCGGGCATCCATCAGCTGCTTGAGCTCGTCAACGGTGTTGCGCACCACCGGTGCGGTACGTGCGGCCGGCTCTGCGGCTGCTTCGCGGTCGCCACGGGCAGCCATCGCCGCCGGTGCCACCAGCATCATGGCCACGGCCAGCAGTGCCGCGCCGCGCGCGTGCCGGGCGAAGACCGCGCCCCCTGAAGTTTCTCGCATGTCTAGACCATCCACGGATGAGTGTGGGTTGAGATGAAGGTGGTTCCCCGCCGGGAGTCTAGCATGTGCGCGGGCGCCGCCAAGGGCGCCCGTCACGGGTCAGTAGACCAGCTGTGCGGGCGTGCACTGGATGGACTGGACATGCACATCCGTACGGCCCAGTTCCAGGCCCAGCACCTGCGCCAGCAGCGAGCGCAGCAGGGAGCCGACGCTGTTGAGCAGCGGCTTCAGGACGTCCAGGGCGGGCTTCAGCAGCAAGCACAGCAGGCCCGAACAACTGACCGGGCCATTGCCGGGGGCGGTGACACCGTCGCCGGCGAACTGGTCCAGGAAGCCGTCGTGGGCGGTCTGCAGGTAAGACGCGAGGTTCTGCGTCATGCAGTTGTTGTAGGCCTGGTCGCTCAAGGAAATCAGCAGGCTTGCACACCGGTTGACGGTCAGTCCGCCGAGCAGGCTACCCAGCAGTGCCGGCAGCACGCCCAGCCCTTCGCCAGTCACAGCCGTGCGATAGCCTTTCCAGACCGAGCCATCCTCCCAGCATGTGAGCAGGCCCACCAGGCAGGGTTTTGGAACACCCTTGGGTACATCCCACGCGCCCAAAGGCTTCAACCCCCGCGTCTGGTCGCCAAGTTCAAGCAGCTTGATGGACGCATCGACGTCGTAGCGATTGCGACCAACGTTGGCTGCTTTCAGGTAGCGATCGGCCAACTGCGCTGCGGTCGAGCCCTGGCTCATGCCATCGTCGCGCGGATCGAGCATGCCGGACAGTACGCGCAGCAGTTCGCTGACCAGCTCGGACACGGCGGTGCCCACCTCCAGGGAGTTGACCTGGGTTGAACCGGTCGCGCCGGCGGGGAGGGTGAGGCTTTGCGTGTCGGTCAGCGTATTGACCTTGATGCTGTCATTGATCAACGGGGCGCCGAGCAGTGTGAGCATCTGTTCCTTCTGCAGGGTGTCGCCACAGACATTCTGCTTGGAGAACCGCTCGCTGTCGGCCACCTTGCCGACGCAGGCGCGCAGCACGGAAGACTCGACCTTGATCGTCGCCGTGGGAGGCGTGCTGCCACATTGCAGGCTGGTCAGGGTCGCCATTGCATTGGTCACGTCCGCATGGACCGGCAGCTTCAGGCGGATGCCCAGCAGTGAAAGCACGCCGCCTGCAACGGGAATGTTGTTGGTGTCGATGTCGAGGAAGACACGGATCTGCGCGTTGTAAGCGCGCGAGCCAATGCCACCGATGGCGATGGACGGCGGTTCCACCACAGCGGCTTTGGCATTGACCAGGCCCAGCAGGTTGAGTTCATCGACCGAGACCGCACGGCCGCCATTGGCGATGCTGATGCTGGTGCCGATCAGGTCCAGCACATTGACATCGGCCTGCAGCGCGCTGGAAATCGTTCCATCCGGCGCGACCACGCGTGCGAACAGGCCGCCACCGCTGTCATCGGAGCCGAGTTTCACCTCCAGCTGCTTGAGGTCGATGCCCTTCACGACCAGGGCATTCTCCAGTGCACTCAGGTCCACGTGGGCAACGCCCTGCTGGGTGAGCAGGTCAACGGTCGCCTGAAGGATCTTGCCCAGCTTGACCTTGCGGCCGGCCAGCAGATTGTTGAACTCCGCCACGCCCATGTTGACGTCGATCGGAATGCCCAGTGCCTGCAGCAGTCCGTTCGGGGTGATATGCGCCTGTGCAAGGCCGTCGTAGCCGAGCAGGGTGGTCTTGTCGAGGTCGGCACCCACCAGTTTCAGGACATTTCCCAGTGGCGTGTTGCCATTGATGCGCAGCAGTTGCGAGCCGACACTGAAAACCGCCGTCGGTTCTGCACGGCGCGCCACCGCCTGTGCGGTCACGGTCGGCAGGCTGCTGTTCTGCCCGAAGAAGGGAAGCACCGCGCGGCGGGTGATGACACGGACAGCATTGCGTTGATTCGCTGCATCGACGACCGGGCTGAAGTGCCCTTCGGTGGCGCGGGTCACGTTCCAGTTTCCGCAGCGGACTTCCAGGCTTCCTGCGAAGGTGTTCTGGGTGAGTGCGCTCTGCCGCGCAGCACTGTTGTCGCTGTTGTCCGAGGTGCACAGTTCCAGTCGCTGCGCTCCGGCCAGTGCGGCCAGATCAGCGACTTTCTGTGCATCGCGCTTGGCCCAGAACAGGTAACCGATCTCGATCAGGCCCAGCATCGCCAGCAGTGCCAGCATGACCAGCATCATGGTGATCGACATGCCGCCCCGTGGGCGGCTGAAACTGAACTGGCGTGGGCGTTTCATGGCCTACCTCAGCGTCCGGATGAGGATGATCCCTTGGACTTGGCGACATCGGCTTCAAAGAAGTCCGGGATCTCGTGTTCGAAACTCTTCATGTAGCGGGCGTAGCTCAGCGTCGCCTGGTCGCCGAGGATCGGCAGGTGCTGTCCGGCTTGTTGCCCCGATGCCTGCAGGCGGAACAGGTTGCGCGTGGTATCGCCGATCTGGCTGCGGCCGGGCCGCGGGGCTGCAGTGCTGCCGTCGGTGTTGGCCACTGCTGCAGGCGCCGCATGCGGCACCGGTGCTGGCGGGGCCGCCAGTTCCACGGTGGGCAGTGACTCGGACTGCAGCGGCTGCGAAGCCGACGCAGCCGGCGTGCTGCCGCCAAGCATCTGCCCGGTCAGCGGCTGTTGCTGCGCCTGCACGGCGGCGGCTGGCAGCAGGCAGATCAGAACGGGCAGCAGGCGTCGGGTCAGGGGCGTCGCGGTCATGGTGTGTTCCCGTTCGGGTGGTCGGAGGCGCTGAAGCGTTCCAGCATCGAGGGCGGCAGGCGCTGCGGATCGCGTTGATCGCGGCTGTCGCGGCGCGGTTCCGCCGCCAGTCGCGTGGCGCCGGGCGGGTTGCCGGCGGCATCGCTGGCGAGAGCACGGGCAGCGGCCGGCACGACTGCGGCGGCTGCCGCTGCGGCCTGGCGCTGCTGCAGGCGGGCACGGATCTGCGCCGCCTGCTGCTGGATGCTGAGCCGGGTCTCGTCGTTGAGGTTCGCTTGCTGGGCGAGGCGTTCGGCAGTGGCGGTGTCGCCCCGCAGTACCGCCCAGAGGGCGAGGTTGGCGGTGGCCTTGGCATTGCCCGGCGACAGCTCCAGCGCCTTGGCCAGGGGTTCGCGCGCGCGCTCGAACTGCCCGGCGCGCAGCCGCGCATAGCCCAGGTCGCCGAGATAACTTGTATTCAATGGCTGCAGTTCGGTCGCCCGCGCCAACGCCTGCTCACTGCCGGCGTCGTCGTCGCGGCGCGCGGCAATCAGGCCCAGGCCATGGGCGGCCGCGGCGGCCTGGGGGCCACTGGAAAGATCGCGGTACAGGGTGACCGCGGCATCGGCCTGGCCGGTCTCGCGCAGCGCGTCGGCCTGCAGCAGGCGCAACGCCGGCGGATCGCCGTAGCGCTGGCGGAAGGCGTCGACGTGGGCGAGCGAGGCATACCATGCGCCTTGCTGCTGCATGCGCTCGATCAGCTCCAGGTAGGCATTGCGGCTGTCCTGCGGTGCCGGTTCGGGCGCGGCCAGGCTGGGCGCGCGCAGGTACTTCGGCGTGGTCGATGCACAGCCGCTGGCGCCGGCAACGGCAGCCAGGGCAACAATGAGGCAGGAAGTGCGCAGGGCAGGCATCAGGGGGACCCCATCTTGGACATGGTGGTGGCCAGCGCGACCAGCGCCGGGCCGGCAAGGACCAGCATCAACGCTGGCAGCAGGGTCAGCATCATCACCACGGTCATCTTCACCGAGAGCTTGCCGACCTTTTCCTTCAGCGTGTTGCGACGCTGTTCGCGCAGGCGGATGCTGAACTGCCGCAGGGGCTCCTGCACCGCGCCGCCATGGGCGTGCACCTGCAGGATCAGCTGCATCAGGCTGGTCAGGTCATCGTCGGCATAGACCTCGCTCAGCCGGCGCAGCGACTGTGCGCGCGTGCGGCCGTGGGTATAGGCGATGTTGGCCTCCTGCAGCTCGCCGCCGAGGACCGGCAATGCATCGCGCAGCTTGTCGCCGAGCGTCTGCAGGCTCTGGTCCATGCTGAAGCCCACGCCCTGCAGCAGACGCAGCAGGTCGATCAGCAGCGGCAGCTCGTTGTCGACCGCTCGTCGGCGCCGTTTCACCCAGGAGGAGAGAACGAACTTGGGCAGCAGCAGGCCGGCGGCGAGGGCGCCGATGATCACCATGATCCTGGCCAGCCCGGTGACGCTGCTGAATGTCAGCACCAGTACCAGCACCAGCACGGCCAGCAGCAGGCGCAGGCCGAGGTAGATGGCCGTACCGCGGCGGGTGTTCCACCCGGCCAGATCCAACAGCAGCCGGTCTTCATTGGCCAGCAACGCCGTTTCCAGCCGGCCGCCGCTGAGGGCACGGCCGAAGCGTTCCAGCCAGCCCAGCGAATCGTGCCGCGCAGGCTCGGTGTCACGGGACGCCTCGCGCGGCTGCAGGGCGGTCTTCAAGGTGGCCGTTGTACGTTGCTCACGATGGCTGCGTACCCAGCCGCCGATACCGAGCAGGGCGATACCGGCGGCCAGCACGAGCAGGGAGAGGGCGAACCAGGCGCTGGCGCTCATCGGTTGTCTCCGGCGGGGCGAAGGGGGTTCATAGCGACTTGGCCAGGCGATACAGCAGGAAGCCACCGACAAGTTCCATGCCCAGTGCAAGCAGCAGGATCTTGTGGCCGAGCGGATCGTGCAGCACCGGCTGGAAGAAGTCCGGGCTGGTGATCGCCATCAGTACCGCGCAGGCCGGTGGCAACAGGCCCAGCACCCACGCTGACATCCGCGTCTCCGAGGTGGTCGCTGCAAGCTCCTGCTGGGCCTGTTCCAGATCGCGCATGAAATCGCCCATGCGCTGCAGGATCTGGTCGGAGCGCCCGCCGATGCGCACGCTGACACCGATCACCACCGACAACACCTTCAGCACATCCATGCGATAGGGATGCGAGGCCTGTGCGAGTGCACGGTCCAGCTCCATGCCGCTGCGTGCAAAGCGCACCGTGGTGTCCAGCAGCCCGCGCAACGGCGCGCTCGTCTGCATCGACGCAACCTGGAACGCGGCCTGCAGGCTGTTGCCCAGTGCGGTCAGCCGCACCAGGTTGTCGAGGAAGTCCGGCAGCTGATGCAGCAGTTGCGCACGCAGCTTGGTGGTCCGCCGCATCACCCACAGCCAGCAGCCAAGCAGGTACAGCAGCAGGGTCAGCGGAAACATCCATGCGGTGCCCAGCCGCAGCATCGCCACCACCGACAGTACCAGCCCCGGTACCAGCAGCATGATGGGAATTTTCCAGCCGGTCTGCAGCCCTGCGCGCTGCAGCAGGCCATCCAGCGGCAGCACGCGGCGCCCGGCGCTGGCGGGCCGCGCCGGGTCGTTGGCAGCGGTGACGGACGGCCCGGCGGGTGCTCCGCCCGTGGCGCTTCCGCGCGAAAGCTGCTGCTCGGCGTGCCGCATTGAAACCTGGCGTTGCTCACGGCTGCTGGCCGTGCCCCACAGCCAGGCTGCCAGCGCCAGCAGCACCGCGATGATGCTCAGCATGCCCAGCAGCGCGCCGGTTCCCATGCTCAGAAGTCTCCGTAGAGCGATTCGCGCAGCTGCTGGCGGAACGGCTCCAGCTTGTGCGAGTGCGGATGGAAGCCCAGCCCGACCCAGCGATCGATCTCTTTGCCGTTGCCGTCGATCTGCAGCTCGTGGCGGAACATTTCCTGGGTGGTGATCAGGTTGTCGCTGACCCCGGTGATCTCGGTGATCGAGACCAGCACGCGGCGCCCGCTGCCCAGGCGCGAGATCTGCACGATGAAGTCGATGGCACTGGCGATCTGCCGGCGCAGGCTGTCCTCGCTGCCCTGGAAGCCGGCAAAGCCGGCCAGCATCTCGATCCGGTACAGGCAGTCGCGGGGCGAATTGGCGTGGATGGTGGCCATCGAGCCGTCGTGGCCGGTGTTCATCGCCTGCAGCATTTCCAGCACCTCGGCACCGCGCACCTCGCCGACGACGATGCGGTCGGGGCGCATGCGCAGGCTGTTGCGGACCAGATCGCGGATGCTGACCGCACCGTGCCCTTCGGCGCCGCCGATACGGCTTTCCAGGCGAACTACATGCGGGTGGTTGAGCGAGAGCTCGGCGGTGTCTTCGACGGTGATCACGCGCTCGTTCGCGGGGACGTAGCTGGCCAGGGCGTTCAGCAGCGAGGTCTTGCCCGAGCTGGTTCCGCCGGACACCAGGATGTTGCAGCGCCCCAGTACCATCGCCTTCAGCAAGGCCTGCATCGGCGCATCGAAGGTGCCCTTGGCCAGCAGTTCATCGGGGGTGAACGGATCCTTGCGGAACTTGCGGATGGACACCATCGGTCCATCCACCGCCAGCGGCGAGATGATCGCGTTGAGACGGCCGCCGTTGGGCAGGCGCGCATCGACCATCGGATTGGAGTCATCCAGGCGGCGCCCAAGCGGGGCGAGGATGCGGCGCAGGATGCGCAGCAGATGCGTATCGTCGGTGAAGCGCTGGGTGGCCCGCTTGAGCTGGCCGCCCTGGGACACGTGCACATCCTTGAAACCGTTGATCAGGATGTCTTCGATGGACGGGTCGTGCAGCAGGTCGTCCAGCGGGCCGAAGCCGGTCAGCTCCTTGACCAGGCCGTCGGCGACCACCTGCATCTCCTCTTCGTTGATCGGGATGCGCCACTCCTGGATGAAGCCCACCGTCTGCACCTGCACCCAGCGGGCGATGGTGTCGGGGGCCCAGGAATCGATGTCGATGCGCTCGTCCTCGATGCTGTTGAGCAGGTGCTCATGCGCGGCCGACAGCACCTTCTGGTACTGCTCGGTCTGCGCGAACGGCTGATGGCCCGGCGAGCTTTCGGGCAGCACCGGCCGGGCAACGGCATGCGGGAACGGGGTTACCTTGTCTTCCATTGCGATCCACCCAGGGCAAGGGAGAGTCTTTCCCGCAGGCCCTGCGCCTGGACCGGGCAGGCAGCCGGATCCAGGCGCGAAACCAGCGGGGCGAGGGCACGCAGGTAGGGGTCGCGCGGCGCATCCTGCAGCAGCAGGTGGCCCTGGCTGGCAGCCAGGCGCACGCGCGGTCGTTCGGGAAGCGTGGCCAGCAGGGGAACCTCGAAGCGGCGCGCGATCTGCTCCGGGCTCATGCCGCTGCTGTCATCGTGGCGGTTGATCACCAGCTGCAGGCGCTTCTCGCGTTCGCGCTGCCCGGCAAGATGCTTCAGTGCCTGGTCGAGCGACACCAGTGTGGCAATGGAGGCATCGGTGACCAGCCAGATCTCGTCGGCCTGGTCCAGCAGCAGCGGCGGCAGCTGACGCAGCGGGCAGCCACCGGCATCACACAGCACGCTGGCGAACACGGTGCGCAGGCGCTGCAGCAGCGCACCCGGATCGGACGGCGGTACCGCATCGCTGCCGCTGGCGCGGTCCAGCAGCACCAGTCCGGAATCGTGACGGGCCATGGCCGTACGGGCGAGGGTGGCGTCGATGCGGCTGGCATTGCGCAGCGCGTCTTCGTAGTGGAAGCGGCTGTCCAGGTTGAGGTACAGGGCGAGGTCGCCCGAAGGCTGGGCCAGCTCCATCAGCAGGCCATCCTGCTGCAGTGCCTCGCCCTGTGCCAGTGCACGGGTCTGCTGTGCCAGCACCGCAAGATGCGCGGCCAGCGTACTGGTGCCGACCCCGGCGCGCACGCCCAGCAGGACGATCAGGCGGGCCTTGTGCGCCTGCTGCGCGGCGGCGGCCGGTCGTGGTGACAGGGCGCGACGCAGCGCGGCCTCGATGCCGACGTTGTCGCTGTCCAGGTCCAGCACATCACGCAGGCCCGCCCGCAATGCGATGACAACGCCTTCCACCTGGCCGGCGCTGGTGGCACCGACGGCAACCAATGCCAGATCCGGCTCTGTCTGTTGCAGTTGCTGCGCCAGCACGCTGGAGGCGGCCGCATGTTCGGGGCGGAAATCGAGCAGCACAAGGCTCTGCGGCCCACGTTGCAGATCCTGGGCGGAGGTCGGCGTACTGCTGTCCTGCCAGTGCAGGGTAGTGGTCGGCGGCAGTTTGGCCGCCAGCCGGGGCAGCAGTTCGCGATCCATTCCATACAGGACCAGGTTCATCGGCGGTCCTTGCGGATGCAGCGGCTGGGCAGTGGCGTAGGGCATGGGCGTGGTATCGCAGGCATCATGGAATCAGCGTGAGAAGCCGGGCACCGGATCCTGGCTGATCGGACCCAGCAGCCAGGCGCCCCATTCGGGCATGTGCGGCTTGGCTTCGCGGTCGCCGGGCAGTGGCAGGTCGGTGTTGCGTGCCAGCGGCTTCACCAAGCGTGGCGTGACGATGATCACCAGTTCCTTGTCCTGGCGCTTGTAGTCGAAGTTGCGGAAGAACGAGCCGATGATCGGCAGGTCACCCAGCAGCGGGATCTTGCCGACGCTGGACACCACGTTGGAGCTGACCAGGCCACCGATCACGAAGCTCTCGCCATCGCCCAGCTCGACCGTGGTGTCGGCACGGCGGGTGGTGATCGAGGGAATCTGCACGCCGTTGAGCGCGATGGCGTTGCTGTAGTCCAGGTCACTGGCTTCCGGTGCGACTTTCAGGGCGATGCGGTTCGGCGCCAGTACCGTCGGTGTCACGGTCAGGCCGATGCCGAAGGGCTTGTAGGTGATCGTCGTGGTGCCCAGCCCCTGCGGTTCCAGGATCGGCAGCTCGCCGCCGGCCAGGAAACTGGCGCTCTGTCCGGACAGCGCGACCAGTGTCGGCTCGGCCAGCACGCGCGCCATGCCATTGCTCTGCAGCAGGTCGACGTCGGCATTCCACAGGCCCTTGGTCGAGCCGAATACCAGGCGGAAGGCCGAAGAAATGGGTGATTCGGCTTCGTTGCCGGAGTTGCCTTCCTTCATGCCGGGCAGGATGCCGGTGTTGCCCGGCAACTGGCCGCCCGGGCGGGCGAAGCCGTAGGCGAAGTTGCCGTTGCGGTTCTGGAAGCTGATGCCGATCTGCTTCAATGCGGTCTTGTTGAACTCGACCACCTTGACCTCGACCTGGACCACGCCGCCGCTGCTCACCGTGGATGCGTCGGCAAGCAGGCCCTCCTTGCCCAGCGCCATGGCGGCGGTCTTCTGTTCCTGCATGTGCGAGAGCACGCTGTCGGTGCTTCCCTGCAGCAGGCCCTGATTGTCCTGCTGGGTGAATACCAGCCCGTTCGCGCCGGTGTCGGCCGCACCCTGCACCGCGCTTTGTACCCGCACCTGCAGGCGCTGTGGTTCGGCCTGCTTTCGGTGCCAGAGCAGCAGCGTGGTAGTGCCAGGCGCCTTGCCGACCAGCAATGCCTGGCGCTGGCCGCGCAGCATCACGATATCGGCCACGCCCGGATCGGCAATGGCGACCCGCTCCAGATCGCCCGGCAGGGTCCAGGGACGCTGCTCACGCGCCTGCAGCACCAGGTCGTCGGCGGCCACGCTCGTCGCCGGTGCCAGCAGCACCAGCAGCAGGGCCAGCCAGCGCTGGCGGGGGGAAGGGCGTGGACTGCGGCGACGTTCGGTCATGGATGCGCTCGATGCAGGTCAAAGGGAACCACGGGGGGCGGAGCTGTCGCCTCGGATGATTTCGATACCCGATGCGCGCGGGGCACTGCGCCGCGGTGCGGGTGCGCGTGCCGGGGCATCCTGGGCGCTGCGCGCCGGTGTGTTGCTGCGCCCGGCCAACGCATCGCCGTCGATGCCGGCGAAGGCGTGATTCTCTGGCCGTTGCAGCGCAAGCTGCTGCTCCGCATCAAGCCCCCGCAGCGGATCGATCACCCCGCGTGCCTGCGGGAACAGCGCCAGATCGGGCTGGCCGGAATCGGCAGGGTTGCGCAGGGCCAGGAACAGCTTGCCCTGCTGTGCACCCAGCAGCAGCCGGTTGGCGTCGGCCACCGGTACCGCCAGTACCGCGCTGCGTGCGGGCTGGGCAGTCTCGCTGCCCGTGCTCTGGGTGCTGCTGCTTCCGGTGATGTCAGCGGCGCGCGGATCGTTGCGGGCATCGGCTTCAGTGCTGGCAACAGCGTCATGGTTGGCCGGGGCGATGTCCTGCTGGCCATAGCTGAGCACGCGCAGGCGTGACAACAGCAGGCGCGTCTGTGCTGCATCGGCCGGGCCGCTGGCGCTGGATTGGGCAGTGCGCAGGTTGAGGAACACGTCGACGAAATCACCCGGAAGGATGCGGTTGCCGGCACCCACCAGCTCGTCCACCGGGACCGCGAGTGCGCGTTCCCCGGGGCGCAGCTGCAGCGAGAATCCCTGCGCGAGTGCATTGCTGCTGATCGCCGCGCCTTCGGCGATGTCCTGCACCGGTACCTTTCCGACCACGGCGGAAATGCTGGTGGCGGCACCGGCAACCGGGGCGCTGCGCTGTGCGAGACGCAATCCGTTGGCAGAGATCGGTTCGCCGGCCGGCAGGCGTGCCACCGCCTCCACCACGGTGATCGCCTGGGCATCGCTCCGCGCGACCGGGGCAACCGTGGCCGGCGCGGCCTGCTTACGCCCGATCATCAAGGCGATCACCGCCAGCAGCACGGCCAGCCCGATCAGGGCGACGGCAGCAATGCGGGTCAACTTGAGCATGGAACCGTCTCCTGTACCGAACGTCAGTTGCCGCTGCCGAGGTCGAGCTGAGCGACCGCGACGCTGCGGATGGGAGCCCGCATCACCCACTTGTAGAGCGTGGCGGTGCCGGGCAGGAAGGGGTGGCTTGCGTAGTCGTAGCTGACTGTCACGGTCATGCACTGGGCGCTGGCCAGTCCGGCGCAGGGGGCCTGCGCCGAAACCAGAATGGCGTTGCTTCCGCCATTGCTGCAGTCGACCGGCTGACCCGAGAAGTTCAGCAGCCACTGCATCGAACTGCGCGCCGCAACACAGGCTGCAGTACGGCGTTCGTTGGCGCTGCCATAGCGCAGCGATGCGCGCGCACCCTCGGCCGAGGCGGTTGCCAGGGTCTGCTGGGCCGCCATGATCATCACGCCGGAGAACGTGAACAACAGCAGTGGCAGCAGGCCCAGCATCAGCATCAGTGCGAACTCGATGCTGGCCACGCCGCGTTGCCGGCGTGGGTTCTGGATGTTCATGCCACACCTCCGTACGTGCTGATGAGGATCCAGGCGATGGCGGATACCGCCAGGTAGGCGGCGTAGGGAATGCCTTGGCGTCCCTGGCGGGCGCTCTGCATTCCGCGTAGCGCCGGGTGCGAATGCCATTGCGAACTTGCCCGATGCATATGGGCTTGAAGGCCGATGGGCAGTACTGGACCCAACCGGCGTGATACCAGCACCAGTGCGGCATGTGCGCCCGCCGCCAGGCTGGCCGCGATCCAGATCGGCAGCAGTGCCTGCCAGCCCAGCATCAATCCCAGTACCGAAAAGAATTTGACATCGCCGGCGCCCATCCAGCGCACTGCATGGAAAGGCAGCAATGCGACCAGGCCGAGCGCCGCGCCGGCAATGTGGGAAGCCCACGGCAGGCGCGGCGCGTTGAACTGTCCAGCGATGAGCACGACAACGGTGATCGCGCATGCGGACAGCAGCCAGGCGTTGGGCACCCGACGGGCGTACAGATCGCTGATCGCGATCCGCAGGCACACACCGATGGCCAGCAATCCCAGCAGTGTCATCGCACCCTCCTTTGTCCGTCAGTGGACGGTCAGCAGCTGCTGTCCCTGATCAGCCTGGGAGCGGCTCAGGCCGGTGTGTTGCCTGACGCCTTGTCGGCAAGCTTGGTGAGATTCTCAAAGAGCGTTTCGAAGAAATCCTTGATCTGCGTGCTGCCCAGTGCGATCAGGACACCCGCAATCACAGCCGCCAGCAGGCCGTACTCGAGTGCGGTAACGCCATCTTCTTCCTTCAGGAACTTGCGGATCGATGCGTTCATGACGTTTGTCTCCCTCTACCTGTCTGCTACAGGACACCTGTTGGGCGGTGGCCCGGCTCCGCCGGGATCGTCCGTGGACCTCCGCACGTCCTGGCGGAGGAGGCACGGCGGGATGGACCCGCCATGCTCAAGCAGGGTGATCGATTCCAGGCGGGACGCCGTTCGCGCAACCGCGACCGCACGGCGCGGAGCCGTTGGTCGAAGTGTCGAGCGATACGTGCATGGTCATGCTGTCCCCCTGGGTGTGGTCATTATCAAAGACCGGATCACCGTGTTATCGACTTTGCCTGAATGGCGGCCGGCTGCAACCGGAACCTATATGCAAATTCGGCAGAATCCCTTCGGTCCTTAATTTTTCACGCGGGTTCTGTGACGGAAATCCGTTCGTTCGCAAAACGATTCATCGACGTGCAGATAATGTGAGGCGCGTTTTTCAGTTGCATGCGAAAACTGTGCCAAACACCACGACCTTGTTTTCACGTCTGTATCCATCTTATTCAATGCGGTGCAGATGTTTACCCCGTTGAATTATCGGGCATACTCGTATTCAAGTACTCGCGTTTCTTTTGGGGTGCGCACTTTGCTGGCGCGCATCCCGGCGATGGAAGAGATTCCATGAGAGGTGCGCGCCCTGTCAGGCAGTGGGGGCCGTATCGCACGACGGATAATCGGGGGACGACACTGTCATGGTCGATGGTGGGGTAGGAGACAGCGACGACAGCGGCCTGCGGTCGATCGACCTGGCGACGCTGAGCGGCGTGCTTCGTGTATGTGATGTCGAACTGCTACTGCTCGATGGCAATGGGCCGCGGGCGGCCTTCGCTTCACGCGTGCACGAGGAGGCGTTGTTCTGCAGCATCAGCTGTGGATTCCATTGCCGTGGACGATTCATGCTGCCGCCGGACTGGGCGATGCTGGGGTATCTGCACGCGACCGATGAAACCCTGAGCTGGTGCCACGGTGTACCGCTCGTACCTGGAATGGCGTTGACCGTGATGCCGGAGGGTATCAGCGAGTTCACCCTGAGCCCGGGCACGCACATGACCCTGATGCTGGTGCCGGTGGCACGGGTGCAGCGCAAGCTGACCGAACTGAGCCTGCGCAGTACACCGCCGGCCGGACAGGCACTTTCGCTGTTCAATCTCGCCAGCGAGGCCGCCCCGCTGGCACAGCACTACCAGCAGCTGCACCTGCAGCTGGGCCAGGGCACGGGCCTGCAGCCGGAAGAAACCGAGCGGCTGCTGCACGAACACGTGCAGGCACTGCTGGGCGCGGGTTCCGCCGATCGCCCGGGTTGCAGCCGTGCGCGGCGCACACATTATCTGATCGCACAGCGGGCGGAAAACTTCATGCGCCTCAACCTGCGCCGCAATATCTACATGAATGAGATCTGCGATGCTGCCGGTGTCAGCGAGCGTGGGCTGCGCTACGCGTTCGAGGACCTGTTCGGCACGTCGCCCAATCGTTACCTGTCGATGCTGCGCCTGTGCGCGGCCTGCCGCAGCCTGTCGATGGCTGATTCCAGCCGCCGTTCGGTCAAGGCCATCGCCCTCAGCTGTGGCCTGTGGGACCTGTCGCGCTTCGCCGACAACTACCGCAAGGTCTTCGGTGAACTGCCGCGTGACACGCTGATGCGCGCTCCCGCGCAGATCGGCCAGCCAGCTTGATTCAAGCCCCGTAAGGGTTTCCCGGCAGTTCCTGCCGGAATTGCATATCCGCTTGCCGATATGGTTGCCGCTTCTGCATAACCGGCTGCCGATTCCGACCGTGGATTTGCCGGAATGCGCGATTTCCGTGCCGGAATGAAGTGCGCAGCCGCCGTTGCAAACGCTGAAATGTCAGTCACCTGCCTAACGGCAAGTCCACTGACATTCCAGTTGTTCGCCTACGGGGGAAATGCTCATGAACCGCATCTACCGGCGTGTATGGAACCGCCAGCTCAATGCTCTGGTTGTGGCCTCGGAACTGGCCACCGGCGACAGCGGCGGCAGCGCCGCCCGCGATCCGCGCAGTGCACTGCTGATGCCGACCGCACTGGCCCTGGCCCTGCTGTGTGCGCTGGCCAGCGGGCATGCAGGCGCATCCGAATCCAATCAGTCTCTACGTGACCTGCAGGCACTGGCCGCGAAGTACGCGCAGCCGATGCCGGTCAAGGTCGACGCGGAAGTGGCGCTGGCCGCCGCATCGCGCCAGGCGCAGAGCAGTCCGGCGATCAGCGCTGACGCACGTGTCGGCCTGCAGCTGAGTACGAACTCGCTGCCGATCGTACGCGACGTGCTGCCGGCCACCGTGCAGGTGAAGGTGGCGGCGAACGCCGCGCCGAAGCAGGTCGCGGTTCCTGCGCTGGCTGCCGATGTTCGCGCCAATGTCGGGCTGGGTCATGCAGCGTCCAATGCGGCGAAGATTGATGCATCGCTGGCGGCCAACGTTGCGCCGTCCGCGCATGCGCCGCTCGGTGTGGCTGCGGATGCCCAGGCGAAGGCCGGCGTTGGCATCGCCGGTACCCAGGTGGCCTCGATCGATACCGGTGCCAAGGCGGCCGCCGCTGTTGCTGGCGCACCGGCTGGCTCGCTGTCCGGCCTCAAGGCGTCCGTTGACGGCAAGGTGGATTCGCAGCTGAAGCTGGCGGGCCACCAGATCGACGGCCAGGGGCAGGTCAAGGCGACGGCGGCGGTCACGCTGCCGGCCAAGGAGGAGCTGCCGGGCGAGACTCATGATCGTGCGATCACCGCGGCCTTCGATACCGGTGTTGCCGGCAAAGTGCGCGTGCAGGCGCCGGATGGCCAGGAGGTCGTGGCCGACCGCAATCTGAAGCTGGCCGGCCAAGCCACCGTGGCAGCGCAGAACAGCGCGCTGGGCGTCGGTGGCCTGGTGGGCGGCGTTGTCGGCGCAGCAAGTGGCGCCGTGGGCGGCGTGCTTGATGGCACCGTAGGCAACACGGTTGATGCGGTCGGCGGCGCCTTGCACGGCACGGTTGGAACGGTAGGCGGCGCAGTGGGCAGCACGCTCAATGGTGCCGTTGGCACGGTTGGCGGAGCCGTAGGCGGTGCGCTCAACGGCACCGTTGGAACTGTCGGTAGCGCGGTGGCTGGCGCGCTCAACGGTGCGGTTGGCACGGTTGGCGCAGTCGGCGGCACCGTGGGTGGTGCACTCAACGGCACGGTCGGTTCGGTTGGCGGTGCCGTGGGCGGCACGCTCAACAATACGGTGGGTGCAGTAGGCAGCACCGTCAGCGGTGTACTCAACGGCGCAACAGGTGGCAGCACCGGCGGCCTGGGTGGCCTGCTGGGCGATACACTCGGCAATGTCGGCGGCGCCGTCGGTAACCTGCTCAATGGCAACCTCAACGGCACCATCGGCAATCTCGGCAGTGCCGTAGGCGGCCTGGTCGGTGGCACGCTCGGCGGCCTCGGCCTGACCAAGCCCTCGGCGATCCCGCCGACCAGCCCGAAGGCGCCGGCTCCGGCCGACCCGAACGCTGGCCTGATCATCGGCACCGGCGGCCTGGTCGGTAATGTCGGGCAGCTGATCGGCCCGACCACCACCAGCCTGTTCGGCGGCAACGGCTACCTGAGCAACGGCAACCTCAAGCTCAGCAACGCCAACGTGATGCAGACCTACTCGACGGTCAATGTGCTGGGACTGCCGGTGGTCAACCTGTCGCCGGTCGGCAGCACCCTCAATGGCCTCGGCGGCGCCGTCACCGGCGGCAGCTCGCACCTGACCCTGATCGGTGGCGTCACCTCCGACAGCTACATCTACAACATCAACAACGGCAATCCGGGTGGCCTGCTGGGCCTGTTGCTGCCGAAGGATTCGCCGGCCTGGGCCGCCAAGTGCCTGGACATCGCCCTGGCCGACATCTCCTGCTGGGCCGTCAACGCCGCGCAGGACTACCAGGTGCTGATGGGCGACGGCGCCTTCGCCAACGGCTCGAAGGAAGTGGTGATCGGTGCCAATGCGCGGCACGAACTGCCGAAGGTCGATGCCAACGTGGCCTTCCCGGGTGCAGGCACCAATGACCCGAGCAACCCGACCGGCGTGCCGACCGCGGACTACGCCGCGCGCATGGGCCACTCGGTGATCGTCGGTGACAGCGCGGTGGGTACTGCCAACGGGCAGACCCTGCTCGGTGCCGAGGCCACCTCGAACCAGGCCAATTCGGTCGCACTGGGCTACCGCTCGGCCGCGCTGCGCGGTGCCCAGGCCAGCTACAGCGCCTATGGCCTCACTGCGCCGCAGGTCTCTGCCGGTGAAGTGTCGGTGGGTACCGCCGGTGGCGGTGAGCGCCAGATCACCAACGTCGCGGCGGGTAGTGTCAATACCGATGCGGTCAACGTGGCCCAGCTGAAGGGGGCCATCAGCCTGATCGATGATGTGGCGGCCGCTGCGGTGACCTATGACCTGGACGGTGCCGGCAACCCGAACTATCGCCGTGTCACGCTCGGCGCGGGCACCGGCACCACCACCATCGGTAACCTGGCTGGCGGTGCAGTCACGGCCGGCAGCCTGGAAGCGGTCAATGGTGGCCAGCTGGCGGCGACCAATGCTGCCATCGCCAGCTTCTTCGGCGGCCGCGCAGCCTTCGATCCTGCCAGTGGCGCGTTCACTGCGCCCCTGTTCGAGATCAGCACCATCTCCACCGGCGGCGCCATCGCCAAGGGCCTGTATGAGAACGCTACCGATGCCTTCGCCGCGGTCGATGGCTCGCTGGTCAACCTCAACACGCAGATCACCGACATCCGTAACGGTGGCACCAAGTACCTGCGGGTGAACTCGACCGGTACCGAGGCCCTGGCCAGCGGTGCCGACTCGATCGCAGTCGGCACCAACGCCCGCGCAACCGCCGCCAACAGCATCGCGGTCGGTGCCGGCAGCCTGGCCTATCGTGCCAACAGCGTGTCCATCGGTGCCGCCGGTGCCGAGCGTCAGGTCACCAACATGGCGGCCGGTACCGCAGCGACCGATGCAGTCAACCTGGGCCAGCTGCAGGCCTCGGAGCAGGGCGCCCTGCGCTATGACCTCAACGGCGACGGCAGCGTCAACTATGCCAGCGCCACGCTGGGCCAGGCTGGCACCGCCACCACGCTGCGCAACCTCGGCCCGGGCCAGGTCAGTGCCACCAGCAGCGAGGCCATCAACGGTGCCCAGCTGTTCGCCGCCAACCAGGCCGTGGCCACCCACCTCGGAGGTGGTGCAGCGGTCAATGCCAGCGGTGTGCTGACCGCACCGACCTACGCGATCAACAACGTCGCCGCCAACGGCACCGTCACCAAGGGCAGCTACAACGACGTCGGTACCGCCTTCGATGCCGTCAGCAACTCGCTGGCCAACGTCGCCGACCAGACCGGCGAGATCGACAAGCTGGCCGTGAAGTACGACGTCGACGGCAGCGGCAACGTGCTCAACAGCGTGACGCTGACGGGCACCGGCACCGGCGCGGTGAAGATCACCAACGTCGCCGCCGGCAGCATCCTGGCCGGCAGCAGCGATGCCATCACCGGCGACCAGCTGTTCAACACCAACAGCACCATCGCCAACTACTTCGGTGGCACCACCGCGTACAACGGCACCACCAATGTGTGGACCGCGCCGAAGTTCAGCATCTCCAGCATCGCCACCGACGGCACGTTTACCAGCGGCGACTACAACAACGTCACCGCCGCCTTCACTGCGGTGGACGGCTCGCTGAAGGTCCTCAACCAGCGCATCACCAACGGCGGCGGTGGCAGCGCCTACCTGGCGGTGAACTCGACCGCAGCGGCTGCATCGGCTGCCGGCGCGGAAGCGGTGGCTGTCGGCCCGCAGGCCAGTGCGGCCGGTGCCAACAGCGTGGCGGTCGGCAACGGTGCCAGCGCCAGTGCAGGCAACAGCGTCGCCCTGGGTGCCGGTTCGGTGGCCAGCGTTGGTGCGCAGAGCGGCTACACCGGTGCCTACGGCCAGACCGGCGCCAGCAACTCGGCCGGTGAGGTCTCGGTCGGCAGCACCGGCAGCGAGCGCAAGATCACCCACGTTGCCGATGGCTCCGACACCTACGACGCAACCAATGTCGGCCAGCTGAAGAATGGTGTGAACTACGCCATCGATGAGTCGAAGAAGTACACCGACCAGAAGATCCAGAACATCACCAACGTGGCCGGCAGCTTCCGCGCCAACAACACCAACAACCTGGCCGATCCGTCCGCCAGCGGTGCCAACTCGGCCGCCGGTGGTGCAGGCTCCACCGCCGCCGGTGCCAACTCGACCGCGCTGGGCAATGGTTCGCAGGCGCAGGCCGACAACTCGGTGGCGCTGGGGGCGGGTTCGGTGGCGAACCGGGCCAACACGGTCTCGGTCGGTGCCAGCGGCGCCGAACGCCAGGTCGTCAACGTGGCTGACGGTTCGCAGGCCACCGATGCGGTCAACGTGCGCCAGCTGCAGGCCTCGCAGCAGGGCACGATCCGCTACGACACCACGGTGAACGGTGCGACCAACTACAACAGTGTCACGCTGGGCAGCACCAACAGCGGCCCGACCACGGTGCGCAACGTCGCCGCCGGCACCGCCGGTACCGACGCAGTCAACGTGGACCAGCTGAAGTCGGGCATGGCGCAGACCCTGGACTGGTCGAAGGCCTACACCGACGAGCGCATGGGGGGCTTCGAGCGCGACCTGCGCAAGACCGACAACCGCGCCTCGGCCGGTATCGCTTCGGCGATGGCCACCGCAGCCCTGCCGCAGCCCAGCGAAGCGGGCCGCAGCATGGCCTCGGTCGCTGCCGGCAGCTACAACGGCGAGTCGGGCGTGGCGGTCGGTATCTCCGGTGTCTCCGAGGGAGGGCGCTGGATCTACAAGTTCAGCGGCTCCACCAACAGCCGTGGCGAGGCCGGTGTGGCCGTGGGTGCCGGCATCCAGTGGTGATCCCCGCCGCCGGGCCGCACGCGCGGCCCGGCATCGCGGAAACGTCCATAGGTGGAATGACATGAAACAGCATCGCATCGCCCGCACCGGCCAGATGGCCGCAGTGCTGGGCCTGGTCCTGGGAATGGGCCTGCTGGCCGCCTGTCGCAGCCATGCGCCGGCCGCCGAGGGTCCTGCCGAAACCACCGCCGTGCAGTTCCCGGAGGCTTCGAAGGCCTCGTTGAAGGAAGGCATCTATCCCGACGTCGCCGACCTGCGCCGCTTCGCGCCGGGCATGAGCAAGCGCCAGCTGTACACCTTGCTGGGCACGCCGCACTTCAACGAAGGCATGTGGGGCGTGCGCGAGTGGAACTACCTGTTCAACTTCCGCACTGCGCAGGGCGCGGAGTATTTCACCTGCCAGTTCCAGGTGCGCTTCGACGGCAAGGGCATCGCCCAAGGGGGCTACTGGAAGCCGGAATCGTGCGCGGCGGTGCTGGAACCGCCGCGGCCGCCAGCGCCGCCAGCACCGGCACCGTTGCCGGAGCAGCCGCTGCGGTTGTCGGCGGATGCGCTGTTCGGGTTCGACAGCGCGGTGCTCAGTGCCGAAGGCCAGCAGGCCATACAGGGCGTGCTGGCGCAGGTGCGCGAGGCCAGTCAGGTGCAGTCGATCCGGGTGACCGGGTACACCGACCGTATCGGCAGTGCCAGCTACAACCAGACCCTGTCGCAGCGGCGTGCCGAGGCCGTGCGCAGCGCGCTGGTGCAGGGTGGGGTGCCTGCGGCCAGCATCAGCGCCGAAGGGCGGGGCGCAGCCGAGCCGATCGTGCAGTGCGAGCAGCGCAACCGTCGCGAGCTGATCGCCTGCCTGGCGCCGAACCGGCGTGTGCAGATTGCTGGAATGGCCCAGCCGCGCTGAGAGTCCAACACCGGGGTCATGCCCCGGTATCCCGAGTCCCCCCTGACCGTCGGCAGGACGTGGTTACGTCTCCCCCGTTGACCATGCCTGCCGGCGGCTCAGGTTTTCCATGGTGCACGCGATGAACGCCCAATTCCTGCCTCTTTCCATGAAGACGGAAGCCACATTGAGTGTGTACGGCCAGCTCGGCAACCATGCGGTGGTGCGCATTCCCGGGCGGCGCCTGCCGGGCTTGATCCTGCAGGCAGACACCGTGGCCGGCTTCCTTGCCCAGCTGCAGGAAGCCCAGGCCTGCCTGCGCAGTGGTCGCGCACAGCGCACCGACGCCGAACTGGACATGCTCATCGACGTGTTGCAGCAGTGGTATGCGCTGATCGAATCGCGCCTGGCCGACGCCGGCGAGGCACTGTAGAAGAAAAAGGGGACGGAGGGGATTAAGTCGTTCCCGGCACGGCAGGGACATGGACGACTTAATCCCCTCCGTCCCCTTTTCTGTGTCATGCGCGTGCGCGGATCAACCAGCAGGCAGCATCCACGCGGACCCGATCGCAGTCGATGAATGGTGTGAATGCTGCCAGCGCCTGGTCGCGCAGCCCAGCGGCCTCCGCTTCGGGCAGCGCCCGCAGCGCCTGGCCCACCGGGCCCAGCTGGCCGACGTAGGTCGGCAGCTCATCGCGTGCGATCGAACACGGAAGGTCCACCGCAACCACCTCCACATCCTTCCAGCCGGCAGCCTGCAACAGGCGCTGCACGCGTTGGCCATCTGCGAAGGCGAACTGTCCCGGGGCACCGGGTACGCGCGGCGGAAGCTCAAGCGCATCGCCGACCGCGCGCTCGGCCGTGGTCATGAATGGATTCTCGTCAGCGCTGCGCCAGGCAATGAAACGCAGGCCGGCACCGGGCCGCGTGGCGCGGTGCAGGTTGGCGAAGGCCGCACCGGTATCCTCGAAGAACATCACCCCCAACCGCGACTGGATCCAGTCGAAGTGCGCGGAAGGCAGAGGGTGCCGTTGCGCGTCGGCAAGGATGAAGTCAGCGTCCAGCCCCGCCGTTTCTGCCCGTTCGCGCGCCATTGCCAGCATCGGTGCGGAGATATCCAGGCCGGTGCAGTGGGCGGCCGGGCGTGCCGCACCGGCGGCAAGCAGGCTTGCGCCCGTGCCGCATCCGATGTCGAGCAGTTGCGTGACGGTTTCTGGCAACTCGGCGACCAGCAGGTCGGCCATCGGCTGGAACAGGCCATCGAGGATGGCCTGCTGGGCGACCCAGATCTGGCCGCCGGGGCCGTTCCAGAGGGTGTTCTGATCAACGGGGGATGGGCTGGCCATGGTCTTGCCTTGTCGGGAAGTGGCCCATAGGTTGCTGCTTGAAGACGACTTGAGGTCAAGCCCATGCGTGAACTGGATATCGGCGAGGTGGTCAAGCGCAGTGGCGTGCCGGCCTCGACCCTGCGCTACTACGAACAGCTGGGGCTGCTGCAGGCACTTGGGCGCCGTGGCCTGCGCCGGCAGTATGACGAACAGGTGCTGGAACGGCTGGCGCTGATCGGTCTCGGCCAGGCGGCCGGGATGTCACTGCAGCAGATCGGGGCATCGCTGCCGCCGCAGCGTGGATGTATCTCCCTGGATCGTGAGGCGCTGCTGGCGCAGGCTGATGTGCTGCAGAGGCACATCACCCAGCTGCAGCGGGTGCGCCGGCACCTGCAGCGCGCGGCGGCCTGCCCGGAAGCGCAGGATGCGCGGCAGTGCGGTTCATTCCGCAAGCTGCTGCGGGCGCAGCAGCGCATGGCGGGTGGGTGAGTTGCCGGAACCGGCTCAATCGCGGGTACTGACTTCCCAGGTGGCATGCAGGACGCCCGGCACGTGCTCCATCCGCGCCAGCACCACGTCCAGCTCATCGGCACTGACGGCCGTACTGACCAGCACCGCGATCACATCGGTGGGTGCATCGGCATGCTCGACCACCTGCACATCACCGACCGGATACTGCGCTGCTTCCAGCGCGTCGACCAACCGCTCGCGCACGCGCGGCACGGCTTCTGCATCCACGCTCAGGCGCACTTCGTAGGTCGCCTCGGTGGCGGCCTCATTGATCGGAATGCGGTTGATCGCATTCACCAGCGGCCGCAGCAGGGTGTTTCCGGCGATGATCAGCACGGTCAGCAGCACGCCTTCGGCCAGCATGTCCGCGCCGGTGCAGCTGCCCACCGCCGCAGAGCACCACAGGGTGGCGGCGGTGTTCAGGCCGCGCACGTTCATGCCTTCCTTCATGATCACGCCGGCGCCGAGGAAGCCGACGCCGGAGACCACGTAGGAGATCACCCGCACCGCCTCGGCGCTGCCGGCGATGCGCATGCCCAGGTCGACGAAGGCAGCGGCGCCGACGGCCACCAGCACGTTGGTGCGCAGGCCGGCGGTGCGCTGCCGGTACTGGCGTTCGGCGCCGATCAGCGTGCCCAGTACGAAAGCGGCCAGCAGGCTGACCACGGTGTCGGCGAAGGGACCGGCCTGGAAGGTCTCAATAAAGCGCATGGCCGGAGTCTACCCCGGTCGTGTGACGGTAGATCCATGCCATGCGTGGATACCCGGATGGGCCACAAACGACTTAATCCCCTTTTTCGGGATCAGTCGGTATCGTCGACGCGCTCGCCCATCAGCTCGCGCTGGCGCTTGTCCAGTTCTTCGGCGTAGCGCTTGCGCACGAAGGCTTCGGAGACGACGCCCAATACCTGGCCGTCGGCAGCCACCACCGCCAGCTCGTCGGCCTGGGTCTGGTCGAAGCGCTGCATCACGCTGACCACGTCGGAGGACGGTGCCAGCGAGACGTCACGGTTCTCGGCCAGTTCGCCGATCAGGGTTTCCGGCTTCACGCCATCGCCGTAGACCCGTGGAATCTGCACGATGCCGGCATAGTGGCCCTCGCTGTTGATCAGGATCACCCGGGTGCCCGAGCCCAGCGGGAAGCGCTGGCGGAACGCGGCGGCATCGAGATCGGCCGGGGCGGTCGCCACGCCCTTGCGCATCAGCCGGCCGGCGTTGAGGTTCTGCACCCAGCCCACGTCGCGGGCGCTCTTGATGGTCTCGCCGCGCAGGTGCATGCGCCAGGTCGAGAACGAGTAGCCGAACCACTGCCGCACCAGCGTGCTGGACACCAGTACCGCGCTCATCACCACGCTGGTCAGCAGGAAATCGTGCGTGCCTTCCAGCACCAGCATGGCCATGGTCATCGGCGCGCCAACGACGGCGGCGGCCAGTGCGGCCATGCCGGCCAGCGCGGCCGAGGTGGCGTCGATCACCGGAACGCCGGTGGCCATGCCCAGCAGTCCAGCGAACAGCGCGCCGACCAGGGTGCCCATGAACAGCGAGGCGAAGAACAGGCCGCCACGGAAGCCGAAGCCGAGCGAGATGCCCGAGGCCAGGCACTTCAGGGTCAACAGGCCGCCGATCCAGATCAGCGGCAGGTGCGTGGTCAGGTCCAGATGCAGGGCGCCGTGGCCGGACGACAGTACCTGCGGGCTGGCCAGTGCCAGTGGAATCAGCAGCAGTCCACCCACCACCGGCCGTCCCCACGCGGGCAGGGGGCTGCGCTTGACCGTGCCTTCGATCGAGGCGATCAGCCGCATGATGGCGATGCCGACCATCGCGCAGCAGCAGCCGAGCAGGCCGTAGATCGCGTAGTCGGCGGCGCGCACGTCGATGGTCGAGGCCGCTGGCAGTAGATAGGCTTCGATGCCGGCCTGGTCGGCCACGAACGCGCCGGCCAGCGCTGCGACGGCCACCGGTGCCAGCGCAGCGGGGGTGTAGGCGCCGATGACGATCTCGAAGGCGTAGAACGCACCGGCCAGCGGCGCACCAAACGCAGCGGCGATGGCACCGGCGGCACCGGCACCGACCAGGATGCGCACGTCGTTGCGACGCAGGCGCATCACCCTGCCCAGTTGCGAGCCGCTGCCCGCGCCCATCTGCGTATACGAAGCCTCAAGGCCGACCGACGCGCCGCAGCCGTTGGACAGCAGGGTCTGGGTCAGCACGATCAGGTTGTCGCGCATCGACATGCGGCCGCCGTGCAGCGCATTGGCTTCCACCGCATCGAGCAGTGGCCGTTTCAGTCGCGTCGCCGCCAGGCTGACCAGGCCGACCAGCAGCCCGCCCAGTGGCAGCACCAGTAGCGCGGTCCAGGTCAGCGAGGGCAGGGAGCTCAGCCGCATACCGTCGTCCAGCCCATACAACGTGCCCTGCAGCCAGCGCGCGATGCCCGACTGCAGCAGGGTCAGGTAGCCGGCGATCAGGCCAACCAGCAGCGCCAGCGCGATGAACCACAGGTCGCTGCCACGCAGGCGCAGGCGCAGGCCTTGGAAGGCCAGATGCAGGCGCGATGGCGAAACGGGCGAAGACATGGTGGCGGCATGATACGCCGCCACCGTGAGCGCCACCGTCACCGCATCGGGCGGCTACCGGCTCAGAAGCGGTAGCGGCCCTGCACGTAGAAGGTGCGCGGCGCGGCCACCATGCGGCCGGCGTTGCCATCGACATTGCGGGTGTACCAGCGCTTGTCGGCCAGGTTGTTCACGCCCAGCGCGATCTCGCTGTCACCCAGCCCCGGCACCTGCCAGGCCACCTGGGCATTCCACAGGCGTACGCCCGGCACGCGTCCCACGCGCGCGTCAGCGCTCTCGGCCCAGGTGTTGGCGGCGTCGGAGAACTGGCCGCTCTGGTGGGTGCTGGAGACGTTGAAGGTCCAGCCGGCCAGCGCGTAGCGGGCGCCGATGCTGTCGGTGTCGCGCGAGTAGAACGGCACGTCCAGGCCACGGTTGTCGCCGGACTGCTGGATCGCCTTGGTCCAGGTGTAGTTGGCGTACAGCTCCAGCCCGGCCAGCGCGCCGTCCTCGGCGAAGTGGTACTCCAGTGCGCTCTCCACACCCTTGTGGTCGGTGGCACCAATGTTCTGGAAGGTGGGCGGGGTGATGCCCGGCACCTGCAGGATCTGGTTGTCGAAGCGCATCTTGAACACGGTCACTTCCGCGCGCACTGCCCCATCCTGCCAGCGTGCGCCCAGCTCGGTGGTCCTGGCCACTTCCGGGTTCAGCGGATTGCTGGCGGTCTGCGAATTGAGCTGGATGTTCTGTACCGGTCCGAACGAGGTGGTGTAGTTGCCGAACACGGTCAGCTGCGGAGTCAGCAGGTAGGCGATGTTGATCGAGGGCAGGGCCTTGTCGTTGCGGCTGCTGAAGGTCGCCGTGCCTCCGGCCTGGCGGCGGTCCATGTCGATCCATTCCATGCGCACGCCGGGCGTGATCCGCCACTGGCCGATCGCAATGCGGTCGTCGATGTAGAAGGCGTGCGCGTCGGTGGCGTTGTCGAAGCGGGTGGTGGCACTGGCCGCGCCGGTGCGGCGGGCGACGGTGTAGCTGCGGTCGTTGCCGCGCTCGCGCAGGAAGCGGTAGCCGGCGGTGATGTCATGCACCGCGCTGCCCCAGTGCAGGCGCTGGGTATAGCGCGGCTCGATGCCGAGCACGCGGTAGTCGCGCGGCTGCACGGTCAGCTGGGTGTTGGCGGCGTTGATCAGCGAGCTGGCACGGGTGCTCTCGTTGTAATAGGCCAGCACCTCGAACTCGCTGTTGGCCGACAGCGTGTTGGTGTAGCCCAGGTCGATGCCGGTGCGGTGGCCCTTCCAGAAATCGGTCGGCCGGGTGTTCTGGAACGGATCGGCCTCGTACTGCGCACGGGTCACGCCGCCCGGCGTCAGCGAGCGTACGTCGTAGTAGGACAGCTTGGCACGCAGCTCCTGCTGTTCGTCGATGGCGTAGGCGAACTTCAGCGCGAGATCGTTGAAGCGGTCATCGCTGCCCTGGCGCCAGCCGCGACCATCCTGGCCGGAGTACAGCAGGGCGGCGCCCAGATCGTTGTCGCCGGTACCGCCAAGGAAGGCGTTGTACTGGGTGCTGTCACCGCCGCCATGGTCGTAGGCGGTGTAGCGGACGCCGGCTTCGCCGTGCAGGCCGGCCTCGGTGGGAATGGCGCGGGTGCTGAAGTTGATGATGCCACCGACGTTCTGCGGCCCGTAGCGCACCGCGCCGCCGCCGCGCACCACGTCGATCGACTCGATGTTGGACAGGCTGGTCGGCGCGAACGACAGCTGTGGCTGGCCATACGGCGCCACCGCCAGCGGCACGCCGTCCAACAGTACGGTCGAGCGCGGCGAGTAGCGCCCGGTGAGGCCGCGCACGCCGATGTTCAGCGACACCGAACTGCCAGCGGTGCCGGAGTTGTCGGTGACCTGCACACCGGGGATGCGGCGCATGGCATCGCCGAGGCTGGCCGCGCCGCTGGCCTCGATGCGCTGGCGGTCAACCACGGTGCGCGCGCCGGCGAAGCGCTTCACGCTGTCATGCAGGCCGGTGCCCAGCCAGCTGCCGGAGACCTGGATGCTGTCCAGCGTGGTGGCGCCGTCCTGGGCGAAGGCACGGGTGGTCGGGAGCAGGCACAGGGCGAGGGCGGCGGCCAGGGGTAGGCGGGCCGGTTGCAGGGCGAGGATGGGCATCGGTGCAGGCTGTGGAAGGTCGTAAATGAGAATTATTGCTGAGTCCATTCGCTATTGGAATGCGCCTTCGGTTCATGCCGATGCCCCGGTGATACAGTGGGCGATTGCTTCCTGACTCGCTGAGATCTGCCATGTCCCAAGCCGCTTTCTACCCCGTCGGAACCCCTGGCCAGCCGTGGGGAGCGGCGGAACGGGAGGTGTGGCGTGGCCGCCAGCAGCGCCTGCGTCGCTATGACGAGGAGGTGCTGCCCCGCATCGAGGCGCTGGCTTCGCGCTTCGACAAGGTGGCCTATGGCCAGCTCGACTACGCTGGCGAGACCTACACTCTGTTCGCCCTGCGCAGCCGCGATTGGAACCCGGCGCTGCCGGCTGCCCTGATTACCGGCGGCGTGCACGGTTATGAGACCAGCGGCGTGATGGGCGCGCTGGAATTCCTCGAAAGGCACGCCGCCGACTACGCCGGCAAGGCCAATCTGCTGGTGGCACCGTGCGTGAATCCGTGGGGCTTCGAGCGCATCAACCGCTGGAACTTCGATGCGATCGACCCGAACCGCAATTTCCGCGCCGATGGCCCGGCCCGCGAGTCGACCGCGCTGATCGAGCTGATCGCACCGATCAAGGACCAGTTCGTGCTGCACATCGACCTGCACGAGACTACCGACAGCGACGAGAGTGAGTTCCGCCCGGCGTTGGCC
Source organism: Stenotrophomonas sp. 71799_Sma (assembly GCF_056482505.1). Classification (NCBI taxonomy): domain Bacteria; kingdom Pseudomonadati; phylum Pseudomonadota; class Gammaproteobacteria; order Lysobacterales; family Lysobacteraceae; genus Stenotrophomonas; species Stenotrophomonas sp. 71799_Sma. The sequence continues at coordinate 2,778,268 of NZ_CM151202.1, read as the reverse complement.
GCGCGTGACGGCAAGCCGTTCGAGCCGGGGCTGATTCCGGATGGCTTCTATCTGGTGGACGACAGCGAGAACCCACAACCGGCCTTCCAGCAGGCGGTGATTGCCGAGGTGGAGAAGGTCACCCACATCGCGCCGGCCGACGACAAGGGCGAGATCATCGGTTCGCCGGTGGTCGCTCACGGCGTGATCGAGTACCCGCTGGTGAAGCTGGGCCTGTGTGCCGGCATCACCGGTGCGACCTACACCACCACCACCGAGGTCTACCCGGACAGCCCGCGGGCGACCCCGCAGCAGTGCAACGACGCCCAGGTGGCAGCGGTGTGCGCGTCGCTGGATTACGCGCTCGCCCATCGTTGATTTCGGTTCACCCCAACGCGTCGGCCCACCACAGCGCCGCCGGCCCCGGCGGCGTGTCGCGGCGCCACAGCAGGTCGCTGTGGATGCGTCGTGGCCAGCCGGGCAGAGTCAGTTCCACCAGCTGCCCGCGGTCGTAGCGCTGTACCAGCGCGCGTGGCAGCTCGGCCCAGCCGATGCCGTCCTCGGCCATCTCCATCACCATCAGGTAGTCGGTGGCGGTCCACGCCAGCCCGGTAACCGCCCGCGCATGGTCGACCTCCGCGCTCAATCGCACCTGCCGGTACCGTGCCAGCTGGGAAGCTGCGCGACGGCCGGCGTCGGCCAGCGCATGGTCGCGCGCCACATACACCGACAGTTCGCTGTGATGGGCCAATGGCCGTGCCACCAGACCATCCGGGTAGCTTTCCTGGCGCGGCAGCAGGCCCAGCGCGGCGCGACCACTGCCGACCAGTTCCAGCACGTCTTCGCCTTCGGCATCCAGCCATTCCAGTTCGATCTCGGGGAACGCTTCGGCAAAGCGCTGCAACACGCGCTGCTCCGGATCGAGCTGATACACGTCGGAGAACACCACGGTCAGCCGCGCTTCGACCGGGGCGGCCAGCCGCACGCTCAACTGCTGCAGGCGGGTATCGGCGGCGAGGATTTCCTGGGCATGGCCGAGCACCTGGCGCCCGGCTTCGGTCAGCTGTGGGTAGCGTCCACTGCGGTCGAACAGGCTGACGCCCAGGTCCGCCTCCAGGTGGGCGATGGCGGTGCTGACCGTCGATTGGGTCTTGCGCAGGCGACGCGCCGCCGCCGAGAACGATCCGAGCGCGGCCGCTTCGACGAACGCCTGCAGGGATTCAGGGGAATAGGGCATTGATCCATCGCTCCTGTCGATGGTATCCATTTTGAATCGACCGTAAAAGGCGATGATACTGTCCGCCGTCGCCCCTGTCTGCGGGGCATCCACGCATGGCGTGGATCTACTGAGGGCGGGGCGCTGTCCGCGTCCCGCAAGGAGTTTCACATGTCCCGTACTGTTCCCGCCCGTGGCGCGCTGGTCGCCTGGGCCTGCCTGACCGTGGCGATCGTTGCCGAAGTGGTCGGCACCTCGTTCATGGCCCATGCCGCCCGCGACGGCGGCTGGACCGGCTACCTGATCATGGCCGGCGCGTTGGCGTTGTCCTATTACTTCCTGGCCCTGTCGGTCCGCCGCATCGCGGTCGGTGTCGCCTATGCGGTGTGGGAAGGCCTGGGCCTGACCCTGCTGACCGTGGTCGGCCTCACCGTGTTTGGCGAGAGCCTGTCGCTGCAGCAGCTGGCCGGCCTCGTGCTGGCGGTGGTCGGCATCGTCTGTGTCACCCTCGGGGAGGCGCACTGATGAATACCCTGGCCCTGTTTTTCGTGATCTGTTCTGCGCTGATCGACGTTGCCGCCAACATGATGGTGGCCAAGTCGGAGGGCTTCCGCCGCTGGCGCTGGGGCGTCGGCGCGGTCGTCATGGTCTGGATCGCCTTCGCCCTGCTGGGCCAGGCGGTGCGCTACATGGACCTGGCCACCGCCTATGCGATGTGGGGTGCAATCGGCGTGATCGGTACTGCCACTTGCGGCCGCCTGCTGTTCGGCAACCGCCTGCGCCCGATCGGCTGGATCGGCATCGCGCTGGTCACTGTTGCGGTGCTGCTGCTCAGCACCGCGAAGTAACGCGTTGTTGTGCCAACCAAGGTTGGCACCTACGCGTGCTGAGTTGCTGGTTGGCACCTACCCGTGCTGAGTTGCTGTGCCAACCCGGGTTGGTACCTGTCAGAGCGTGAGCCGCAGCATGCAGACGCCCCGGGGATGATCTCCCCGGGGCGTCTGCATGCTGCAGCGGTCAGAAGCGTGCGGTGAAGTTCAACCGCGTGGTGCGCCCCGGGCCGGGCATCAGGCTCATCGCCAGCGTGTCCATGTAGTAGGTGTTGCGCAGGTTGCTGACCACCAGTTCCACCTCGGCCTTCTGGGTGAACTGCCAGCGCGCATAGAAGTCGTAGATCGCGGTCGGCAGGTAGATGTTCTGCAGGCCTGTCGAGCCGGTGGTGTTCCAGGGCTTGTCCAGTTCATGGGTCGGGCCGCTGTTGTAGGTGCGGCGGATGCCGGTATCCAGCCGCTTGTCGAACAGGCGGAAGCCCAGCGTGCTGTGGATCGAGTACTTCGGTGGATTCTGTGCGTTGACGAATGAGGTACCGAAGCCGCCATCCACGCAGTCCGGCGTGGTGTCCAGCTTGCTCCACTTCGCATAGGGGTCTTCGCGCAGGCGCTTGGCGGTGGCCGCATCGCAGGTCCGCGCACGCTGGTAGTAGCTGGCCGACAGGTCCAGGTAGGCGATGCCGGCGTCATAACCGGACTGCAGCTCGTAGCCGGACACCGTGTAGTTGTCCACGTTGTCGACGTAGAACGCCCAGTTGCTGGAATCGAAGCGGCGGGTGATCGCGTTGTCGATATCGTTCTTGAACCAGGCCACCTTGAACGCCAGGCGGTCGCCATCGCGCCACAGGTCCTGCTTGAGCAGGCTGAAGCCGATGTCCCAGGAGCGGTTCTTCTCTGGCTTCAGGCCGGCCACCGGTGCCGAGGTGCTGTTGCCCAGCGTCGACTCGAACAGGCTGGGCATCTTCCAGCCCTGCGCGTACTTCACGTAGAAGAACATGTCCTGGTCGAGGTTGAAGCGGGCCTCTGCGTACGGCGCAAAGCCGTGGCCGGAACGGCGGATCGCCGGCTTGTAGCCCCAGGCGGTGGGAATCTGCTTGGTATAGAAACCGTTGGCGCCGCGCGGGTCGGGGATGAAGCCATCGAAGTCGTAGCTCTGGCCCAGCGTGCTGTCGCCGTAGGGCGTAGCGCGCAGCGAGTCGTAGGTGTAGTTGCCCTGTGCATCCGGGTACCACTCCTTGTACCAGCCCGGTAGCAGCTGGCCGCCCTTGCTCAGGCGCGCGAAGGTGTAGCGCAGGTCGCGCGATTCGCTGACGAAGGCCACGCGGTTGCGGTCACGGGTGCGGTAGTCGATGAAGCGACCGCCAGCGGTCAGCGACAGCCAGTCCCACGGCTGCCATTGCAGCGACGCCACAACGCTGGCTTCGCGGCGCGTGCCCGAGCGCAGGTAACGGTTGTTGTTGTAGTCCACCGGCAGCACCGGCGAGTTCGGTGCGGTGTCCTCATGCTGGAACGCAGCGCCATAGCGCAGTGTCCAGTCACCCAGGCTGTTGCTGAAGCGGGTGGTGTTGCTGCTGTCCACGCCCCAGCGCCGGGTCTTCACGTCCGACTGCAGGCCGGGGCCGTAAGTCTCGCCCAGCGTGTCGGGCATCTGGTCGGAGGCCATTTCCTTGAACAGCGGCGTATTGGCGATATTGCTGTTGAACATGCGGCTGGTGGCGGTGGTGAACCAGAGCGTGCTGCTCAGGTCCAGCCACGGGTGCGCCTCGGGGCGGTAGCGATGGCGTAGGGACGTGGCGTTGACCCGCATCTTCCCGGGCTCGAACTGGAACATGGTGTTGGCCTTGTCCACGTAGGTCACCCATTCGTTGGACTCGCCCACGCGACCGATCGCCGACGGCATGATCTCGCCGAAGCTGGAGTTGAAGTAACGATGGCTCAGCTCAAGCCGCTGGTCGGGGTTGGGCGTCCACGTGAACTTCAGCAGCGCCGATTCGTTGTCGGTGTGCGTGTTGAGCACCTCATCGCCGGGGTGGTACATGTCCGAGACCGCCTGGCTGGACATGCCGGTACCGCCGCTGGACAGATGCTGGTCGTCGTAGCGGTGCGCGCCGTTGCTGCCGGCGAAGTAGTTGCCCTGGCGGCGACGCGCGTAAGCGGCCACCAGCTGCCAGTCCTCGCCGCGCTGTGCGAAGGCCACGCTGCCGTTCCAGTCGCGCGGGTCACGCAGGCTGTTGCGGTTGTCGCTGCCGCGTGCGATCTGCTTGAAGGTACGGGTGCGGTCGATGCTGTTGTCGGCCACGCCACCGCGCACGCGCAGTCCCCAGGCCTGGCCGTCGTCGAGGATGTCATCGACGTTCAGCGTTTCCATGTAGACCACGCCGCCGATCGCACTGGCGGCGTTGGCGGCCAGGCTCGGTCCCTTTTCGATGCTGACCGAGCTGATCAGGTCCGGGTCGAGGTAGCTGCGCTGCTGCACGCCGGCATAGCCGCGATAGACGTCGATGGCCTGCTGGCCACCGTCGATGATCACCGGAACCCGGTTCTGGCCCTGCAGGCCACGGATGTTGACGTCCAGTGCGCCGCCGTTGCGCACGTCAGCGGTATGCACGCCGACCGCACCGGCCAGCACATCGCCAATCGACTGGCCGCGGAACCGCTCAAGTTGCTGGCGGTCCAGGTGCACGCGCGAGCCGCTGTCGCGGTACACGGCATCGGCATCGGCCAGGCCCCACGACGATGCACCTTCGCTGGCCTGGCCGGCGACCCGCAGCGTACCGATCTGGCGCACACCGGCATCGGTGCCGGGGGCGGCCTGCAGCACCACACCGCTGGCATCGCGCTGGAAGGTCAGGCCGGTGCCGGCCAGCAGCTGCGCCAGCGCGGCCTCGGTGTTGAGCGAGGCCTGCACGCCGCTGCTGTGGCGGCCGCGGGTCAGGCGCGCATCGGCGGCGATGGACAGGCCGGACTGCTGGCCGAACGTGGTCAAGGCCTGGTCGAGCGGTCCGGCCGGGATCTGCCAGCGAACGGCAGCGGCTGCATCCTGTGCGTGGGCGGCCGCCGGCAACAGGCACGGCGTGGCCAGGGCCAGGCACAGCGCGATGGCAAGCGGGCGAGGAGAAGGGCAGGGTAGTTTCATGGGGGCGGCAACATCCGCAATGGGTTCCCTTGTAGTGCCCGCCGAGCGCGCAGAAAGGGAACCGCGATTTCAACGCGGGCGCACAACGGTCCACCACGGCCAACGCTGCTCGATGCGGATCGGCAGGGCGCGCGCCAGCAGTTTCAGGGCCTGCAGGCTGTCCAGGCGCGGCAATACCGCGGTGACATTCAATGCGGACAGTGCCGGATCACAGCCCAGATAGCCCTGATGGTGACGGGCCAGTTCGTCGATCACCCGGATCAACGGCGTGTCCTGCACCCGCAGGCGTCCGTCCTGCCAGTCGCCGCGCAGAGGATCGGCAGCGACCGTTGTGAGTCCCCCCATCGGTCCGATCTGCAGCGCACTTCCCGCAGGAACATCCAGCGCCGCACCGAACATCGGCAGGCACCGCACCCCACCCTCGAACACGTCCAACCGGCTGTCCTGCGCTTCGCGGCCGACCGCGAAGCGGGTGCCGATCGGCTGCAGGCGCGCCCCGGGTACATGCACGGTCAGGGGCAGGCCGACGAATGCGGGGTGGTGGCCGGTCTGCAGCAGCAGTTCGCCGCGCAGCAGATGCAGGGCGCGGTGGCCGTTGCCGATGTCGACGGTCACTTCGCTGCCGGCGTTGAGCCACAACTGGCTGCCATCGGCCAACGTCCAATGACCGGTACGCCCGGCGGCGGTGCGGTGCGTCTGCAGGCGGCGCTGCGCCTGAAGCCCATGCAGGCCGAGCAGGGAGACCGCGCCGATGCCGAGGGCGCCACCGATGCCGCGCAGCGCCCGCCGCCGGCGAAGGCGCGCAGCATCAAGTGCCGTTGCGGCTGCCGGAGCCGACAGCGGGGCGAACGATTGCCAGACCGCCTCGACCCGTCGCCAGGCGTCGGCGTGACCAGCATCGGCCTGCAGCCAGGCGTGCCAGCGTTGCTGGTCGCCGTCGCTCCAGCCCTGTTGGCGCAGCGCGAACCATTCGGCAGCCTGTTCCAGCACCGGGCCGGCCAATGCCGCGCTCATGCCGCCGCGTCGCCGGACAGGCGCAGGCAATGCAGCATCGCCTGCGCCATGTACTTCTTGACCATGCGCTCGGACACGCCCAGCTGCACGCCGATCTCTGCATAGCCAAGGCCGGACAGCCGCGCCAGCAGGAACGCGCGCCGTGGCCGCTCGGCGAGGCCGGACAGCATGTCGGCAATGGCATGCAGCAACTGCAATGCCTGGGTGCGCTCCTCTGCCGAGGGATGCACCGGCTCCGGTTGGGTGGCCAGCGCGGTCAGGTAGGCGCGTTCCAGGTCCGCGCGCTGCCAGTGGTTGACCAGCAGGGCGTGCGCGATGGTGCTGAGATAGGCGCGCGGCAAGCGCAGTTCTGATGGATCGACACGACGGCTGAGCAGGCGCAGGAAGGTGTCCTGGGTCAGGTCGGCGGCGCAGTCGGCGTTGTGCGTGCGGCGGCGCAACCAGCCGAGCAGCCAGCCATGGTGTTCGCGGTAGAACCCCGCCAGCGCAGTGCTGGAGGCGGCGGGCACGGCCATCGGCATCGATCATTAATGAGAATGATTCCCATTATAGGGTGATCGAGCGGCGCGCGACAAACGTTGCGCGGGGCGCAGCGGGGGAGATCGCCGGATTTGCGATGCCCGACGTGCTCGCCGACACTGCGGTTTTCCACAGGGAGTGCCCGCATGTTCAGCCACATCACCGTTGGAACGAACGACATGGACGCCGCGCATCGCTTCTACGATGCACTGTTCGGTGCGTTGGGCGCACGTCCGGGCGTCTTCGATGACAAGGGCCGTCTGGTGTATTTCAAGGATGGCCGTATGTTCATCGTCACCGCGCCGATCGACGGTCAGCCGGCATGCCACGCCAACGGCGGCACCATCGGCTTCACCCTCGACAGTGCTGAGGCCGTGCGTGGCTGGCAGGACGCCGGCGTGGCCCATGGCGGCACCGCCATCGAAGACCCGGCCGGCATCCGCAGCATGGCCGGGCGCCAGCTGTTCCTGGCCTACCTGCGCGACCCGGATGGCAACAAGCTGTGCGCGGTGCATGTGATGTCGTAATTGGACAGTACGCGCGTGGCCGCGTCGCAGGCAGTGCGCGCGGCTGTGCTCGCAGGCGTCTGCCGGCGCGCGCGTGATAACACGTAATGGTGGATCCGGCCTGTGACCGCTGGCCACAACTTCATGCTCTGTCCACTGCGGTTCAGCCACAATCGGTCGGCTAACCCTTTGATCTACCGGAGAACGCCGCCCCATGGATGTACTGGAGCCGCAACAATCCCCGGTGCGCACCCTTCGGCCTGTGTTCGCCTTCGCGGCGATCGTTGTCGTGGCGTTCGCGCTGTTCGTCAGCCTGTTCCCGCTGGGCGCAGGCCGCCTGCTGCTGAAGGCGCAGGACTGGGCCGCACTCAACGTCGGCTGGTACTACCTGCTGGCCATGACCCTGTACCTGGTGTTCGTGGTCGGCGTGGCGCTGTCCAAGTACGGTGGCATCAAGCTCGGTGCCGACCATGACGAACCGGAGTTCAGTTACCTCTCCTGGGCCGGCATGCTGTTCGCTGCAGGCATCAGCATCACCCTGTTCTTCTTCTGCGTTTCCGAGCCGCTGACCCACTACCTGCAGCCGCCGCAGGGCGACCCGGCGGCGGGCGAGGCCGGCGCGCGCCAGGCCATGCAGCTGCTGTTCCTGCATTGGGGACTGCATGGCTGGGGTGTGTTCGCGCTGGCGGCGATGGCGATGGCCTACTTCGCCTACCGCCACAACCTGCCGCTGGCACTGCGCTCGGCGCTGTACCCGCTGATCGGCAAGCGCATCAATGGCCCGATCGGTTACACCGTGGACGCGCTGGGCATCGTCGCCACCGTGTTCGGCATCGGCGCCGACATGGGCTTCGGCGTGCTGCACCTCAATGCCGGGCTGGCGCACCTGTTCAACATCCCGCATTCCAACCTGGTGCAGATCATGCTGGTGGTGGCGATGATGGGCGCGGCGGTGGCCGTGGCCGTCTCCGGCGTGGAGAAAGGCGTGCGCTGGATGGCCAACATCAACATGCTGCTGGCGATCGCGCTGGTGCTGTTCATGCTGTTTGCCGGGCCGACGCAGTACCTGTTCAGCACCTTGATGCAGAACCTGGGCGACTACCTCGGTAGCGTGGTCGGCAAGAGTTTCGATGTGTATGCCTACGGCGGCCGACCGGAATGGCTGGGCGGCTGGACGGTGTTCTACTGGGCCTGGTGGATCGGCTGGGCGCCCTTTGTCGGGCTGTTCATCGCGCGCATCTCGCGCGGCCGCACCATCCGCGAATTCGTGTTCGGCGTGCTGCTGATTCCGCTGGGCTTCACCCTGGCCTGGCTGTCGATCTTCGGCAACAGCGCGCTGGACCAGGTGCTGCACCACGGCCAGCAACAGTTGGCGCAGCTGGCGGTGGATGATCCACCGACCGTGCTGTATGCGCTGCTGGACGGCTACCCCTGGAGCCGCGCGGTGATCACGGTGACAGTGCTGGTCAGCTTCATCTTCTTCGTGACCTCGGCCGACTCGGGGGCGGTGGTGTTGTCCACGCTGTCCTCGCATGGCGGCGCACCCGAGGATGATGGTCCGCGTTGGCTGCGGGTGTTCTGGGGCACGGTGATCGCGGTGCTGACCGCGGGCCTGTTGCTGGCCGGCAGTATCGACGCACTGAAATCGGCGGTGGTGCTGGCGTCGTTGCCGTTCTCGGCGATCCTGTTGTTGATGATGTGGGGGCTGACCCGCGCCTTCAGTGACGAATCGCACCGCAAGCGCGCGCTGCAGTACCGGCCATCGCCGCTGATCGGCGACGATCGCCACCACCAGGGCTGGCGCCAGCGCCTGAGCCAGGCGATGCATTTCCCGGTGCGCGACCAGGTCTACCGCTTCATGGATGACACGGTGAAGCCGGCGATGGAAGCGGTGGCCGAGCAGCTGCGCGGGCAGGGCTGGGACGTGGCCACGCGCTTCGAGGCGGGCGACATGGAGTTGACGGTCAACCATGGCGAGCAGCAGGACTTCCTGTACCGGGTGATCCTGAGCGGTTACCTGACCCCGTCGTTCGCCGCACAGCAGCTGCGCAACCAGCGCTACTACCGCGCCGAGGTGCACCTGTTCGAAGGCAGCCAGGACTACGACCTGGTGGGCTACAGCCGCAAGCAGATCATCAACGACATCATCAGCCAGTACGAACGGCACCTGCAGTTCCTGCACCTGAGCCGGTGATGCGGTGGGTGCGGACCGTTGGTCCGCACCCCCTGTAGAGCCGAGCCCGCGCTCGGCTCCTCGGTGTCGGAAGAGCAGCCGAGCATGGCTCGGCTCTACAGTGGCAATCAGAACCTGTAACGAGCGCCCAGCGAGACGAACTGTCCGCGCAGGTTGTACTGGCTGATGTCGAAACCGTTGGAGCCACCGGCGGGGTCGAACGGCGGGTCCTTGTCGGTCAGGTTCAGCACCGACAGCGACAGCGTGGTGTTGGGAATACCTTCGTACGCTACGTACAGGTCCAGCTGGTGATACGGCTTGATGCGGTCGCGCAGGCCCGGGTTGCTGGTTGCCGTCGCCACACGCTGGTCGTAGCCACTCACGTACTGCAGGCTCAGCGTACTGCTCCAGTCGCCCACCGCCCAGTTCAACGAGGTGGTGCCGCGGGTACGCGGCAGCGCGCCGTGGCGGTTGTTGCCGGCGCCGTCATACGGTGCCTGCCCAGCCACCAGCGGCTGCTTGAAGCTGAGCAGGTGGGTCCAGCTGCCGGCCACGGTGAAGGTGCCCCAGCCCACGGTGCGGAAGGTGCGGTTGGCGTCCAGGTCCAGGCCCGAGGTGGTCAGTTCGCCCTGGTTGGCGTACTGGTTGGTGATGAACTGGATGCGTCCCTGCGCATCACGTTGCACGCGACCGGGGAACAGCGTCGGGTTGTCGACGATGAACTGCGCGCTGTCCGGCTTGACCAGGTTGTCCTGCTCGATGCGGTACCAGTCCAGGCCGATGCTGGTATCACCATCCGGCGACCACACTGCACCCACGTTGAAGTTGCGCGAGCGCTCCGCCTTCAGATCCGGGTTGCCGGTGCGGATGTTGGTCACGCCACGGCTGCCGCCGGGCTGCAGCGGATCCAGCGGATCGATCACCGAGCCGTAGCTGACGGTCTGGCCCGGCGCGATCTCCGGCAGCGAGGGTGCGCGGAAGCCGCGCGAGAACGAGCCGCGCAGCAGCAGGCTGTCCAGCGGCTGCCAGCGCAGCGCCACCTTCGGCGAGAACGCCTTGCCGAAGTCATCGTAGTGATCGCCGCGGCCGGCCACCTGCAGCTCCAACGTGCGGTGCAGTGGCACGCTCAGTTCGGCATAGGCGGCACTGACCTGGCGCTCGCCGTTGACCACGTTGATGGCCGGGCGCAGTTCGGTGCCCGACAGCACCTGCGCGCTGGTGCGCGCATCCAGCGATTCCTTGCGGAACTCGGCACCCCAGGCGAAGCCGATCGCACCGGCCGGCAGCTCCCACAGCGAAGTCGAGGCCTTCACATTCAACGCGTGCAGCTTGTACCAGCCGGGGCGCTTGGTCTGCAGGCGCAGTGCATCCAGCGCGCCCGGCGTGCTGGACGGGTTGAGGAAGTTGTAGCTGCCATCGCGCAGGATCTGTTCGAACGCGTAGCGGTTGACGAAATTGTCCACGTACTCGCGCTGTGCACTCTGCGAGGTCAGCGCCGCCACTTCCCAGTCCCAGCGTTCACCGCTGCCGCGCACGCCCGCCAGGGCGCGGTAGAACACCTGCGTGTTGTCCTTCAGGCGCGGGCCGAGATCGAAGAAGGTGTACTCGAACGGCAGTGGCGTGCTGCCCGGGTTGTTGGGATGGCCGACCGGCAGCACCGCCGGCACGTCGATGAGCGTGCCGGTAGCCGGGTTGTAGGCACGCAGGCCCGGGCCAACGGTCAGCGGCGCACTGAAGATCTGGTCGGCCTTGTTGTGGCTGTACAGCACGTCGGCGAACGCTTCGACACTGTCATTGAAGCGGTAGGTCGCGCTCAACGACGCCTGCAGGCGCTCGGCGCCGGGCTGCAGGGTCTTGAACGGCTGCGCGTTGAAGGCGCAGGCCTGGCCGGGCAGGGTGCTGCCGAAATCGCTGTAGGGACGCAGCTGACTGCCATCCGGGCAGTTGGCGAACGGTTGCGGCGCGCGCGGGTTGGACAGCCAATTGCCACCGGCGGTGGACCAGCCGGCCAGGCGTCCGCCGGGCTTGTCGCGGAAATCGCCGCTGCGGGTATAGGCGCGCTGGTCGGCGTCGAGGCGATCACGCTTGAGCAGGTCCAGCCCGAACAGCACGTTCCAGCCCTGCTGCTCCAGGTCGCCGAAGCCGGCCAGCAGGTTGGCCTTGCGTTCGTCCAGGCCGCCCTGTGTGGCGGTACCGAAGCCGCCGCCCACTTCCACGCCCTGGAAGTTCTTGCGCAGGATGATGTTGATGACACCGGCGATGGCGTCGGAGCCATACACCGCCGAGGCGCCGTCCTTCAGCACTTCGATGCGTTCCACCGCGCTGATCGGCAGCGCGTTGAGGTCGACGAAGGTGTCCTGGGTATTGAGCGCGAAGCCGAAGTTGGACACGCGGTAGCCGTTGACCAGCACCAGTGTGTTCTTCGGCGACAGGCCACGCAGGCCGATCGAGGCCGAGCCGGCGGCGAAGCTGCCGGTGTACTGCTCGTCGAAGCTGTTGCCGGCATTGGCCGACAGGTTGCGCAGCACGTCGGTGAGGGTGGAGCGGCCGGTCTGCTCGATCTGTTCGCGGCTGACGATCTGCACCGGGTTGGGCCCGGCGGTATCGCTGCGCTTGATGTTGGAACCGGTCACCAGCACGGTGCCGAGGGTGGTGCTGTCCTTGCCGGTGTCGGCGGATTCAGCGGCGCCGGCAGCGCCGGCGGTGAGGCCCAGCGCAATGGCGCCAGCAAGCAGGTTCAGGGTGGTGCGGTACATGGAAGCGACAACGCCGAACGGGGGAGGAGCCGTCAGTACCGCATGCAGGTATATGCACCTTCCAATGACGAAAGCGCATTCAGTTATGCATCACAGGTTCTTAACGAACCGGCTCGGTGGGTGCGGACCGTTGGTCCGCACGCCCCTGTAGAGCCGAGCCTACGCTCGGCTCCGCACACTGGCCGGAAAGCAGCCGAGCATGGCTCGGCTCTACAGAAGGCAATGTCAGACGATCACGGCCGCAGCAGCACCTTGCCGTTACGACCCGAACCCGCACCGGTCTTCGCTGCGTGGGCGATGTCGTCCAGTGCGAAGATCTGCTCCACCGGCAGGGTCAGTTCGCCGCTCGCCGCACGCTTCAGCAGTTCGCCAACCAGCCGGCGCTTGTCCTCCACCGCCATCGCCTGGCTGACCTTGCTGCCCCAGAAGCCCTTCACCGTCGCTTCCTTGTAGATCAGGCCGCCGGCCGGGATGCGCATCGGTTCGCCGCTCATCACGCCGAACGACACCAGCGTGCCGTTGTGGCCGAGCAGGTCGACCAGGTCACCGCTGGCGTCGCCGCCGATGGAATCCACGGCGGCCGCCGCCTGTGCTTCGCCGGTCGCTTCACGAACGCGATCCTTCCAGCCGTCCACCGAGGTGTCGAACACATGATCGATACCCAGCGCCTGCAACTGTGCGACGGCATCCGCATTGCGCACCAGGTTGGCTACATGCACGCCACGCGCCCGCGCCAGCATCGCCAGCGACTTGCCCACCGCGCCGTTGGCGGTGTTCTGCACGATCCACTGGCCCGCCTCGACGTGCAGGAACTCCAGCAGCATCAGCGCGCTCAGCGGCATGGCGATCAGCTGCGCGGCCATTTCGTCGGGGATCGCCTCCGGCATCGGAATCACCATGCGTGCCGGCGCGATGAAGGCCTCGGCCCAGGTACCGTGTACCGAGGCTGCGGCGACGCGCTGGCCGATCTGCAGGCCGTCGACACCATCGCCGAGTGCATCGACCACGCCCAGCGCTTCACTGCCACCGATCGCCGGCAGGGTCGGCTTGTAGCCGTAGAGGCCGCGCACGGTCAGCAGATCGTGGTTGTGGATCGAGGCCAGCACGGTGCGGATGCGCACCTCGCCGGGGCCGGGCTCGGGCAGCGGCGCATCGGCAATGGCAAGGACGTCGGCCGGGTTGCCGAAGGAGGGGTACTGGGCAGCGCGCATGGGTGGTGTTCCGGGGAAAGTGGATGTTGTACCGAACTGGGGACGCAGGCGTTGTCGACAAGGCGCCGCAGCTGCAACACGGCATCCTGCGACTGATCGTCGCGACATGTGCTGATTACCGCATCTTGTGTTGACGGTTCGGGATATCCCCACTATGTTGTGGCCGTCACTCCCGGTCAGCCGCCGCCGCCGGACATGCAGCAAACGTCCCGCGGCCCGCCCCTGAAGGCTTGCCGTGTCGACGCGGCCGCCATCGTGCGGACGCAGGTCGCCCCCACGGCCCGGATACCGGCCGCAGGCGCAGGCAGATGCCGACGACCTACGTTCCCGTGCCCTGGCAATCCACCCGTTCGCCCCGTGCGCCGGTATCGCGTTCAGGGCCGCCATGGCATCGACCGCCAAAGCGCGTGCGAGCCTGGAGTTTCACCACCATGACCGACAGTACCTTCCGCGTGGCCGATCTGGCCGGCGCTGGCGACGCCTTGCGCGCCGGTGGCGAGCGCGTGCCGACCTGGATCACCAAGGAGGCCGGCAACCGCCGCCTGCCGTTCGAGGCCGAGCGCCTGCAGCGCAGCATCGACGCCGTGCATGCCGAGTTCCCGCAGCTGGACGTGAGCGACTATCGCCGCGTGGTGCAGGCGATGGTCGAGCGCAAACCGAGCATCAGCGCCGACGACCTGGTCGATCTGCTGATCCGTGAGGCCGAATCGCGGGTGGACCTGGTTGCACCCGAGTGGGAACAGTTTGCCGCGCGCATCTACCTGCGCCGCCTGTACAAGCGTGCCAGCCGCAACCGCTTCTACGATGTCGGCCTGAAGTACGGCTCCTACGTGGGCCTGCAGGAAAGCCTGGCTGACCGCGGCATCTACAGCAACGACATCCTGCGCTGCTATTCGAAGGAAGAGCTGCAGCAGGCCGGCGAGATGATCGACCCGGAGCGCGACCGCCTGTTCGCCTACAACGGCCTGTACCTGCTGGCCACGCGCTATCTGGCCAGCGACCGCAGCCGCGAGGTCTACGAACTGCCGCAGGAGCGCTGGCTGACCATCGCGCTGTACCTCATGCAGGAAGAAAAGCCGCGCGAGCGGCGCATGCAGCTGGTCGGCGAGGCGTACTGGGCGCTGTCCAACCTGTACATGACCGTCGCCACACCGACCCTGGCCAATGCCGGCAAGGTGGGTGGGCAGCTGTCCAGCTGCTTCATCGACACGGTGGACGACAGCCTGCAGGGCATCTATGACTCCAACACCGATATCGCCCGCGTGTCCAAGCACGGTGGCGGCGTCGGCGCCTACCTGGGCTATGTGCGCAGCAGCGGCGCGCCGATCCGGGGCGTGGCCAATTCCTCCGGCGGCGTGGTGCCGTGGATCAAGCAGCTCAACAACACCGCGGTGTCGGTTGACCAGCTTGGCCAGCGCAAGGGCGCGGTGGCGGTGTACCTGGACATCTGGCACCGCGACATCGAAGCGTTCATGGACCTGCGCCTCAACAACGGCGACCAGCGCCTGCGCGCGCACGATGTGTTCACTTCGGTGTGCGTGCCCGACCTGTTCATGGAAGCGGTCGAGCGCCGCGCCGACTGGTACCTGTTCGACCCGCACGAGGTGAAGCAGGCCAAGGGCTGGTACCTGCAGGACTTCTACGATGAGACGCGCGGTGCGGGCAGCTTCCGCGACCGCTATGCCGAACTGGTGGCCGACGAGCGCATCAGCCGCCGCACGGTGAAGGCGATCGATCTGTTCAAGCGGATCATGCTCAGCCAGTTGGAGACCGGAAATCCGTTCCTGTTCTACCGCGACGAGGTCAACCGCCGGAACCCGAACAAGCACGCGGGCATGATCTATTCCAGCAACCTGTGCACCGAGATCCTGCAGAACATGAGCCCGACGCGGATGATCCAGGAGATCGTCAGCGGCGACCAGATCGTCACCACGCGCCGCGCCGGTGACTTCGTGGTCTGCAACCTGTCCTCGATCAATCTCGGCCGGGCAATCAGTGCGCCGGATGACCTGCTGGCCACCGACGTGCTGGAGCGCCTGATCCCGATCCAGGTGCGCATGCTCGACAACGTGATTGACCTCAACGCGCTGCCGGTGCCGCAGGCCACCATCACCAACCGCAAGTACCGCGCCATCGGCCTGGGCACGTTCGGTTGGCACCACCTGCTGGCGCAGCAGGCGATCCAGTGGGAATCACCGGATGCCGAAGAATTGGCCGACCGTCTCTACGAACGCATCAACTTCCTGACCATCCAGGCCAGCGCGCAGCTGGCGAAGGAGAAGGGCAGCTACCCGATGTTCGCGGGCAGCGACTGGCACAACGGGCGTTACTTCCGTGACCGCGACTACAGCGGCGCCGCATGGGACAGCCTGGCCCACGAGGTCGCCACGCACGGCCTGCGTAACGGCTGGCTGCTGGCCGTGGCGCCGAACATGAGTACCGCGCAGATTGCCGGTTCCACCGCGTCGATCGACCCGATCTACAGCGCGTTCTACTACGAGGAAAAGAAGGACTTCCGGCGGCCGGTGGCGGCGCCGGGCCTGTCGCTGGAAACCTGGCCGTACTACGAGAAGGGTGCCTACAAGGTCGACCAGTTCGCCAGCGTGCGCCAGAACGCCCGCCGCCAGCGCCATGTCGACCAGTCGATCAGCTTCAACCTGTATGTGCCGAGCACGATCCGCGCGAGCACCCTGCTGGAGCTGCACCTGAGCGCCTGGCGCGAAGGCCTGAAGACCACCTACTACGTGCGCTCCAACGACATCGACATCAGCGAATGCGAGTGGTGCGCCAGCTGACCATCCACGGTAGCGCCGGGCCACGCCCGGCGAGCGCATCGCGCGGCCGTCGCACATTCCGCCGGGCATGGCCCGGCGCTACCCCCTGCAGGTAACACCATGGCAACCCCCCTCGACCGCATCAAGATCCTCGAACCGCGCCATCCCAACCGCAGCACCGGCATCATCAACGGCCGTACCAGCGGCATCCTCAACTGGAACGATATCCCGTATCCGTCCTTCTATCGGGCCTACAAGGAGCTGTCGACCAACTTCTGGATTCCCGACGAGGTCGACATGAAGCTCGATGCCCGCCAGTACGGCGAGCTCAACGCACGCGAAAAGAACGCCTACGATTCGATCATCGGCCTGCTGGCCACGCTCGACTCACCGCAGACCCGTTTCATCTACAACGTCGCCGAGTACATCACCGACCCGGCCGCGCATGCCAATGCGGCGATCATCGGCCAGCAGGAAGTGATCCATAACGAGAGCTACAGCTACGTACTGGCCTCGATCACCGACCTGCCGAACCAGAACCGCATCTTCGAGATCGCCCGCACCCACCCGACCATCATCAAGCGCAATGCCCCGATCATGGGCGCGTATGACGACTTCATGCGCGAGAAGACCGCCGAGACCCTGCTCAAGTCGCTGATCCAGTCTTCGATCCTGGAAGGCATCAACTTCTATTCCGGTTTCGCCTACTTCTACAACATGGTGCGGCAGAACCGCATGAACGGCACCGGCAAGATCATCAGCTTCATCAATCGCGACGAGCTGGCCCATACCAAGTTCATCAGCGAGCTGATCCGCGCCATCATCGGTGAAAACCCCGAGCTGCAGACCAATGAGTTGACCGCCTACGTGCACCAGTCATTCGAACATGCCATCGAGCTTGAGACGCAGTGGTCGTCGGAGGTGCTGGATGGCATCGATGGCATCGACGTGGACGAGATGGTGCGCTACGTGAAGTACCGCGCCAACAAGATGGCCGGCATGCTCGGCATCGAGCGCCTGTACAGCGACACCACCGACAACGTGATGCCGTGGATCAAGGCCTACGCCGACAACTTCACCGAGACCAAGACCGACTTCTTCGAGATGCGCAATGCAAGTTACAAGAAGACCAACGTCGACAACGGCTTCGACGATCTCTGAGCCAGTCGCCGCGCTGCGCATCCTGATGGTGGTCGCCTCCTTGAGCGGCAACACCCGCGAACTCGGCCGGCAGATTGCCGAACGCTGCCGCGCTGCCGGTCATGCGGTGCACTGGCAGGAGGCCGACGACCTGCGCCAGGCACCGCCGCTGGCGACCGATGAGGCCGACCTGGTGCTGCTGGGCTGCTGGACCGACAACGCCGGCCGCACGCCGGCGGAGATGAAGGCATGGGTGGCCGGCATCGCCGAGCGCGGCGAGCGGCCACGGCAGCTGGCGGTGTTCGGCACCGGTGAAACGCAGTGGGGGCAGGAGTACTACTGCGGCGCCGTGCACCGGCTGATCCGCTATTTCCGCAGCGACTACCCGCCGCTGGAGATCGAACAGATGCCGCATGGCCAACGCCATGCCGGGACCATCGATGCCTGGACCGATGCGGTCCTGGCCCATTACTGGAGCAACACCGATGCAGATCATCGACGCCACCACGCCTGAGCAGTTCCAGCAGCTTCTGGCCGAACATCCGCGGGTGCTGGTGGATTTCCACAAGGACCAGTGCCCGGGCTGCCGGATGCTGGAGGTGTCGTTGCACCGGGTGGCCAACAGCGTGGCGGGGCAGGGCACGACCCTGCTGCGCGTGCAGCTGGAGGTGCTGGGTGAAGCGTTCTTCAGGGAGCTGGGACTGCGGCAGACCCCGACGTTGTCCCTGTTCCGTGACGGTGATGAGCGCACGCGCCTGGCAGGGTTCCAGTCACCGCAGCAGATCGAGGCCGCGATCGCGTTGCATCTGTAGAGCCGAGCCCATGCTCGGCTGCCGTTCGCGCGGTGAGCGATGAGTCGAGCATGGCCCGACTCTACAAGGGCATCCACGCATGGCGTGCTACCGGGGCAGGGTCCGTGGTTCGGCGTCAGGCTCCGCTGAAGGTATCCACCAGCAGCTTCACGTTCAACACCACGATCACCAGCGCGATCACCCAGGCGATCGCGCCCAGCCAGCGTGGTGCCACCAGCGCGCCCATCGTCACTTTGTCGGTCACGATCCGCACCAGGGGAATGATCGCGAACGGTAGCTGCATCGACAGCACCACCTGGCTCAGCACCAGCAGCTTCACCGCGCCCTGGTCGCCGAACAGCATGATCACCACCACCACCGGAATGATCGCCAGTGCGCGCGTGATCAGCCGACGCAGCCACGGCGGCAGGCGCAGGTGCAGGAAGCCTTCCATCACGATCTGGCCGGCCAGCGTGGCGGTCACTGTCGAATTCAGGCCCGAGGCCAGCAGGGCAATCGCAAACAGTGTCGCCGCCGCGCCCACGCCCAGCATCGGCGCCAGCAGCTGGTGCGCCTGCTCGATGTCTTCCACATCGAAACGGCCATTGGCATGGAACACTGCCGCCGCCAGGATCAGGATGCTGGCGTTGATGAACAGTGCCAGCGTCAGCGCGAGGGTGCTGTCGGTCACCGCCCAGCGCAGCGCGCTGCGACGGCCCTCGTCGGTGCGCGGATAGGCGCGGGTCTGCACGATGGAAGAATGCAGGTACAGGTTATGCGGCATCACCGTGGCGCCGATGATGCCGATGGCGATGTACAGCGCGTGCGGATCAGTCACTACCTGCGCGCGCGGAATGAATCCGCCCAGCACGTCCATCACCGGCGGTGCGGCCAGCGCGATCTGCACCATGAAGCAGCCGAAGATCACCATCAGCAGCGCGATCACGAAGGCTTCCAGCGCACGGAAGCCGCGGTTCATCAGCAGCAGGACCAGCAGCGTATCCAGCGCGGTGATCACCGCGCCCCACAGCAGCGGCAGGTCGAACAGCAGCTTCAATGCGATCGCGGTGCCGATCACCTCGGCCAGGTCGCAGGCGATGATCGCTGCCTCGCACAGCGCCCACAGCGCCAGGTTCACCGGCTTCGGGTACCGCGCGCGGCAGGCTTGCGCCAGGTCCATGCCGGTGGCGATGCCCAGCCGTGCCGACAGCGCCTGCAGGATCACCGCCATCAGGTTGGAGATGAGGATGACCGACAGCAGCAGGTAGCCGAAGCGCGAACCGCCGGCGAGGTCGGTGGCCCAGTTGCCTGGGTCCATGTAGCCGACCGAGATCATGTAGCCCGGGCCGAGGAAGGCCAGCAGGCGGAACCACCAATGGCCCTTGTCGGGAACGGCGACCGAGGCGTTGAGCGCGCCCAGGCTGGCCGGGGTGGAGGCCGAAGGGTCGTGGGGCGCCAGGGTGTTCATGGGTCCGAATATAGCTCCTGCTATAGTCATTAGCAATGTGAAACAATCGTCTTTATCGCGTTACTGGTCCAGAATTCAGTTTCAAACCCGGAGTAGACCGGAAGGACAGGCGCAGGCGTGGGCAAGACCGACGATTCGACATCGCTGAAAAGCACCCCCTTGATCGAGGCTGAGCGCCAGGTCGAGAGCTTCCGGCAAGTGCGCGAAGCGCACCGGATGGAGCTGGTGGAGGACTATGTCGAACTGATCTCGGACCTGCTGGCCGACGGCGGCGAGGCCCGCCAGGTCGACATCGCCACCCGCCTGGGCGTGGCCCAGCCCACCGTGGCGAAGATGCTGCGGCGCCTGGCCCGCGATGGCTGGGTGGTGCAGCGGCCGTACCGCGGCGTGTTCCTGACCCCGGAAGGCGAGGCGCTGGCCCATGCCAGCCGCCAGCGGCACCAGACCGTGGAGCGTTTCCTGCTGGCGCTGGGCGTGGACCCTGATACGGCACGGCGTGATGCGGAGGGTATCGAGCACCATGTGAGCGAGCAGACGCTGGCGCTGTTCGAGGCGTTCGTGCGCAAGGCCGAGGGCGAGGCGCCGTAACGGTAGCGCCGGGCCATGCCCGGCGGCCGTTCGCGCGATCCAGGTTTTTGTAGAGCCGAGCCATGCTCGGCTGCCGTTTGCACGGTGATGGAATGCGTCGAGCATGGCTCGACGCTACAGGTCAGGCGGGCAGCGGGCCTGTTCCTGCGCGCACGCCCGTTTCGTCCATTCCTTCAACACCGGCTGCAGGCCTTGGTAGCGCCGGCCTTGCCAGCCATTGGCCAGCACCGTGCCGTCGGCATCGATCAGTACCAGATTCGGCGGTGCCAGCCCGGCCAATGCCTGCAGGGCCGGCATGCGCGCAGCGCGGCGCGGGTCAAGCACCGGCCACGGCATGTCCTGCGCGTGCATGTAGCGGCGCAGCGCGCTCTCGCTCTCATCCTGGCTGACGTACACCACTTCGGTATCGGCGCCGGCTTGGCGCAGGGCATCACGCACGCTGCGCAGCGTGGGTACGAAGGCATGGCACGGTGCACACCAGTCGGCACCGAAGTACAGCGCCACCAGTTTCGGCGGCTGTGTCCATTGCATCGGTCGCAGCGAGCGCTGTTCCGGCCGCATCAGCGAGGCCGAGACCTGCGCGTGCAGGTCCGCAGCCATCGCCGGTGCGGCCAGCAGCACGGCACAGGCCAGCAACAACGCTCGCAGAGCTTCAGAACGCATAGCGCAGGTTGACGTACCACGAACGCGCGAAGCGCGGCCCGTAGACATAGTCGCTGTCGCGCAGCGCGCCCACTTCCAGATCTTTCTGGCGCTGATCGAACACGTTCTTGACACCCGCGGCCACCGACACTTCCTGCTGCGCCTGCGCGCCCAGATGGCGGTGCCAGCGAGCACCAAGATCGGTGACCAGGAAGGAACGCGTACGGTGCAGCTCGCCCAACCGGTTGTTCAGCACTGACATCGGCCCGGTATGGCGCAGCGCGACGAAGGTTTCCCACGGCTCGGCGGGCATCCAGCTGAGCTGCGCCAGGCCGGTCCAGCGCGGGGTCTTCAGGTAGTCGCGGCTTTCGATGATGGTGTCGCCACCGTCGCCGGTGTCGTCGTAGATGCGCTGCGGTTCGCGGAAGCGCGAGCGGTACCACGAGGCACCGGCGGTCAGGCGCCACTGCGGCGACGGCTGCCAGCCGAGGTTGGTTTCCGCCCCCAGTACGTTGGAGCCGGAGGCGTTGTAGCGCAGCTGGCTCAGTTGTCCGTCATCGCCGCGCTGGATCTCGCCCAGCGCGAAGGTGTCGCGGATGCGTGCATAGGAGGCGGTAGCATCCCAGCTCCACACTGGATTGGCCGGGTCCGAGCGCCAGTCGAAGCCGAACAGGGTGGTCAACGCGCGCTCTTCCTTCAGGCCATCGGTGTTGCGCACGCGCACCTGCTCGCCACCCAGCGTATCGACGTGCACGTCCTCGACGAAGATCTCCGGTGCACGGAAGCCGGTGGCGATGCCGGCTCGCCATTTCAGGTTGGGCGTGGCCTGCCAGGCCAGGGCGATGCGCGGCGAGAACACCGCGCTGTCCAGCTCCGAGCTCTTGTCCACGCGTGCGCCCAGTACCAGGTCGACGTTGTCGCGCAGGCTCCACTCGTCCTGGATGAAGGCGCCCAGATTGTGGAAGGTTGCATCTTCCAACACCGCCAAGCGCTGCCCGTCACCGGTGCGGTTGTCGTCGCGCAGCGCCTCGTGCTTGTACTGCACGCCGAAGGCCAGCGCGTGCGCGCCCAGCCGCCAGTTCAACTGGCTGTCGATGTAGTGCAGCGGGTTGTGGGTGCGGCCGTATTGGCGCCACGAACGCGAGGCCGCGCTGCCGGCCACGTTGGGATCCAGCTGCGACGGGTCATGGCCGGGGGCAGACGGATCGGTAACCACGTCGCCAAGACCGCCGTAGAAACTGTCGCGGTCGATGTCGGCGAAGGCGTAGGCCAGGCGGAAATCGGCGTCGGCATTGATTTCCTGATCCCACGACACGCTGCCGCGCCGGTATTTCGTATCCAGCGATTCGGCGATGTTGGCCAGGTATTCGGGCTGATCCAGTCGATTGCCGCCACGCCGGGTTTCATCGGTCACCTGCAGGTCCAGGCGCAGCCGCGTGCCCGGCGTGGGCGCGTACCAGGCCTGCAGCCCGCCGACCTTGAGGTTCTTGCGGGTGATCTCGGTGTAGCCGTCACCGTTGTAGTCGATGCCGCTGTTCCAGTTGCGCTGGGCAATCACTGAAAGCCCGGCGTCGGCATCTTTCGCCACCAGGTCCAGGCGCACGTCGGCATTCTTCTGCGGTGTGCCCTTCAGGACATCCACGCCCGCCTGCACATGGCCACCGCTGCGCGCCGGCAGCGGCGGAATCAGGTTGATCACACCGGCCACCGCACCCGGGCCGTACAGCGCCGAGCCGCCGCCCTTGACCACTTCGATGCGGTCGACGAACCCGGCCGGAATCTGCTCCAGGCCATAGACGCTGCCCAGCGTGGACAACAGCGGGATGCCATCGAACAGCAGCTGGTTGTAGGCACCGGGCAGGCCCAGCAGCTGCACTTCGCTGGTGTTGCAGTTCTGGCAGTTGCTTTCCACGCGCAGGCCGTTGATCAGCTCGGCGGCGCGCGAGAAGTCGGTGGCCGCGCGCAGCGCGATGTCTTCCTTGCGCAGCACTTCGGTGCGGATCGGGACATCGGATAGCAGGCGTTCGCTGCGGGTGGCGGTGCTGACCTTGACCTGCACGCGGTCCAGCTCGGTCGGCTTCGAGGTGGCGGCCAGTGCAGGCAGCGGCAGGGTCAGGGCAATGGCGGCGGCCAGGGGCAGCCGATGGAAGAGGGGCGTGGCAACGGGCATGAGGGCGTCGTCCTTGGGAGAAGAAAGGCGGCGAGGGCGACCTGGCTGACGATATGAAAGCAGCGGCTTATGAATATAGCAAGTGCTATATAACGAAGCCGAGGCAATTGCGATTGGGGCGCCAGTCGAGTCAGATCATTTGTGTGTTATAACATTACACAAAACGACCACAACCCTGCCGGTGGTCATGTCCATAGGATGGAGTTGCCGTGTAGGCGCGGTCGGATCGTCAGCCGCGACGGAATGCGGCGGGGGTCCGGGCGCCGACGATGATCATGCGGATCATCGTGGAGATCTGTTCGACCAGTTCCGGATCCTTCTCCGGTGGCAGGTCCATGGCGGTGGCGCCCATCGCGAACACCAGCCGGGTGATGGCCTTGGCCACCAGTTCCGGGGCATGCAGTACCGCGCCATCCAGTGCGGCCAGGCGCACCAGATCGTGCTGCAGCTCTTCCTCGAAGTAGTGCAGCTCGCGTTCGACCGCGTGCTTGAAATCGTCCGAGCCGACCGCGCCTTCCCGCAGCAGTACGTGCAGCAGCTTGTCGTCGGCGCGCAGCTGCTCCATGAAGGTCTCCACCGAGACCCGCACCACGCTGGTAGCGGTGGAGGTGGCGCGCTGGCGGGCCTCGCCGATGATGGTGCGCAGCGAACGGCCGGCTGCATCGATCAGCGCCACGGCCAGTTCGTCCATGTCGCGGAACTGCCGGTAGAAGCTGTTCGGCGCAATGCCGGCCTCACGTGCCACTTCGCGCAGGCTGAGCGTGGACAGGCTGCGGTGCGGCCCGATCAGTTTCAGGGCGGCGGCCAGCAGATCCTCGCGGGTCACCGTACGGCGGGCCGGGCTGTTGGCATCTTCGGGCGTCGACAAGGCGGTGGCGGCGGCCATGGGGGTTCCGGTAGGGCGAGGCTGAATCATACCCAATCCGGTTCAATATACACATGTATACACAGGTGTATGTGCGCCCGTATAGTTCACTCATGAGCGCTGTCGTCCGTCCGTCCCTGTTCTCTCCGTACCGCTGGGTGTCGCCGTCGCTGTTCGATTTCTGGGCGGGCCAGCTCAATCCCCTGTGGACCCTGCGCGAGCCGGTGGCCCGCCTGGTCCGCCGCGAGCCGGCTGGCGAGGGCGCGGCGACCCTGGTCCTGCGCACCAACCGGCACTGGGCCGGCATGCGCGCCGGCCAGCACGTTACTCTCGGCGTCGAGATTGAAGGACGCCTGTGGCAGCGCAGCTACAGCCCCACCGCACTGGGTCGGCGCGAGCTGGCGATCACCGTCAAAGCGATCGACGGCGGCCGGGTCAGCCAGCATCTGGTCAACCATGCAC
The DNA here is from genome assembly GCF_056482505.1 of Stenotrophomonas sp. 71799_Sma. Taxonomy (NCBI): domain Bacteria; kingdom Pseudomonadati; phylum Pseudomonadota; class Gammaproteobacteria; order Lysobacterales; family Lysobacteraceae; genus Stenotrophomonas; species Stenotrophomonas sp. 71799_Sma. Next base: position 2,754,028 of record NZ_CM151202.1, on the reverse strand, counting down.
AGCCGGGCGAACTGTTCCGCCTCGATGCCGCCTTCGGCGAGTTCCATATGCCGGCCGCGGCGCCGGTGCTGCTGCTGGCTGCCGGCAGTGGCATCACGCCGATGCGCAGCCTGTTGCGCGACGCCTGCCAGCGGCCGCTGGCAGCACCGGTGGACCTGTTCTACTGGGAGCGCACTGCTGCCCATCTGCAGTTCCGTGATGAACTGCGGGCGCTGGCTGCGGCACATCCGAACCTGCGCGTGCATCTGCTGGCCACCCGCGAGGGTGAGGCGCCGGCCGCGCGAATTGATACCCATGATCTGCAGGTGGCCGGTGATGACACGCCGCTTGCGCAGCGCCATGTGCTGGCTTGCGGCCCGGACGGCTTCGTTGCCGCTGCGCGCGAACGCCTGGCGCACCAGGTGGCCGGCTTCCAGGCCGAAGCCTTCACCCCGCCGGCGCCGCTGCGCGATGCCAGCAGCGAAGGAGAGGTGTCGCTGACGCTTGCGCGCAGTGGCCGCCAGCTGAGCGTGCCGCGTGGCCGCTCGCTGCTGGAAAGCCTCGAAGCCCATGGCATCAAGCCCAAGCACGGCTGCCGCATGGGTATCTGCAACAGCTGCAGCTGTGACCGCGTCAGTGGCGCCACCCGCCACCTGCGCACCGGCGACCTGCAGTCCGAGTCGGCACAGCCGGTGCGGATCTGCGTGAGCGCACCGACCACCGACCTGACCCTGGATCTCTGAGGACGCCTGCCATGACCCGCGCTACCGACCGTGCCCTGAGCACCGCCGAGATGCATGCTTTCGGTGAGGAACTCGATGCGATCCGCGACCGTGTGATCGGCAGCCTCGGCGCCTCCGATACCCGCTACATCCGCCGCGTGGCTGCCGCCGTGCGCTGGTTCGGCGTGGGTGGCCGTGGCCTGCTGTTCCTGGCAGCATTCTCGCCGCTGTTCTGGATGCCGCTGCTGTGGCCGGCCGCGATCACCGGCACGCTGCTGCTGGCGTTGTCGAAGATCCTGGAGAACATGGAGCTGGGCCACAACGTCATGCACGGCCAGTTCGACTGGACCGGCGACCCCAAGCTCAATGGCAACACCTACGAGTGGGATATCGTTGCCACCGCCGACAACTGGCGCAAGACCCACAATTTCCGCCACCACACCTATACCAACGTGCGTGGCATGGACGATGACATCGGCTACGGCCTGCTGCGCATCTTCCCGGAACAGCGCTGGAAGCCGTTCTACCTGCTGCAGCCGATCATCGCGCCGATCTTCGCGCTGCTGTTCCAGTGGGGCGTGGCCGCGCAGGACCTGCGCCTGGGCCGTTGGCTGAAGGGCCGCATCAGTGGCCGTGCGATGTGGATGCAGACCCGCCCGGTGGCGCGGAAAATGGCTCGCCAGGTGCTGAAGGACTACGTGTTCTTCCCGCTGCTGGCCGGCCCGTTCTTCCTCACCGTGATGCTGGGCAACATGGTGGCCAACGGCCTGCGCAACATCTGGACCTACGTGATCATCTTCTGCGGGCACTTCACCGCCGAATCGGAAACCTTCCCCAAGGAGTGCCTGCGCAATGAGTCGCGCGGCCACTGGTACCTGCGCCAGCTGCGCGGTTCGTCCAACATCAGCGGTGGCTTCCTGATCAACGTGCTGTCGGGCAACCTCAGCCACCAGATCGAGCACCACTTCTACCCGGATCTGCCGGCCAACCGCTATGCGGCCATCGCCAAGGAAGTGAAGGACATCTGCCGCCGTTACGGCCAGCACTACAACAACGGCTCGCTGCCGCGCCAGTTCGGCCAGGTGGTCTGGCGCATCCTGCGTCACGCGTTCCCCAGCAAGCCGCGCCGCCTGCCGATGCCGGACATCATGTCCGCACCGGCATCGGCCAACGCGGGCTGATCGACTCAGCCCGCCTTCGCCAGGGCCGCCTGTTCGCGGTCCAGGCGGCGCAGGAACACCTGCATTTCCTTGTGTGCCTGCTGGTCACCCTTGCTGCCGGCCACGCTCAAGCCGCGTTGCCATGCTTCGCGCGCCGCCAGCGGCTGGCCACTGGCCAGCCAGGCTTTGCCCAGCAGCTTCCACGCCGCGGAATACTGCGGATCAAGCACCACGCACCGGCCCAGATGGGTGGCCGCGCGCACCGGGTTGCCCGCATCCAGCCAACCCTTGCCCAGGCCGAAGCGCAGCAGCGCGCCGTCCTTGCCGTTGGCAAGCATGCATTCCAGGGCTTCGATGTTCATCCGCGCACCTCCACCAGCAATTCGGTGGGGCCGGGCTGGAAGCGGCCACGATGGAACAGCAGCGGCGCGCCGCCGTTCTCGTGCACTTCGATGATGCGGCCAGCCAGCAGCAGATGATCACCCACCGGCCACTGTGCGTGGCGGGTACAGGTGAGGTGGGCGACCGCACCGGCGATGCGTGGTGGGGCATCCTCGTCATCATCCAGCAATGCCAGGCCGTCGAAGCGGTTGCGGACCTGCGGATCGGCAAAGCGCCGGGCCAGCGCTTCCTGGTCGGCCGCCAGCACGCTGATCGCAAAGCGGGTGGCGCGCTGGAAGGTGGACAGGCTCTGCGCATGCAACGCCAGGTTCCACAGCACCAGTGGCGGCTGCAATGACACCGGCACGAACGAATTGATGGTCAGGCCGATGGGTTTGCCCTGCGCATCGCGGGTGCAGACGATGGCCACGCCGGTAGGAAAGTGGCCGAGCAGCCGCCGCAGGGCCCGCGGCGGCATCTCGACCGACGGCACCGGGGCCGGGGAGGGGAAGACCCCCGCCCACGGCCCGGCGTATGGCAGTGTCTCGCCGCTCATGAGGCCCTGGCCTGGCGGTAGCGCCGGCCGACCTCGGCCCAGTTGATGATGTTGAAGAACGCACCGATGTAGTCCGGGCGACGGTTCTGGTAGTGCAGGTAGTAGGCGTGTTCCCAGACATCCAGTGCGAGGATCGGGGTGTTGCCGGACAGGCCCACGGCCGCACCCATCAGCGGGCTGTCCTGGTTGGCGCTGCTTTCCACCTGCAGGCGGCCATCGCGATCGCTGGTCAGCCACGCCCAGCCGCTGCCGAAGCGGGTCTGCGCAGCCTTGGTGAACGCATCCTTGAAGGCATCGAAACCGCCGAGATCGCGGTTGATGGCGGCGGCCAGTTCATCATCGCGTGCACCACCGTTGGTGCTGAGTACGGTCCAGAACAGGCTGTGGTTGGCGTGGCCACCGCCGTTGTTGCGGACCGCGCCACGCTGCGCCTCGGGCACGGCATCGAGGTTGGCGATCAGCGCCTCGATCGGCTGCTCGGCGATGCCGGCCTGCTCGATGGCGGTGTTGAGGTTGTTGACGTAGGTCTGGTGGTGCTTGCTGTGGTGGATCTCCATCGTGCGCGCATCGAAGTGCGGCTCGAGGGCGTCATAGGCATAGGGAAGCGGGGGAAGCGAGTACGACATCGAAGCAATCTCCGTGGGGAAGGCCAGAGAGGCTGGCCGTGGGGAGATCGTTATCGCACCTCAACATTGGTTGAGGTCAAGGGGAAGGATTGAAATGCGTGAAAGGGAGCAAGAGCGACGTTGTAGTGCCGGCCACTGGCCGGCAATCAGCGAAGGTCGGGTTGGCGGCCAGCGGCCGGCACTACGAGAACCCGCTTTTCGAACCTCACCGGCGCGCTGATGTGTTGCCCGCGCTCGCAGGAAACCGTCGGGTGGCGGGGGAAGGGGCTGGCCGGGACCGTTGGCGCCATGGATGGCGCCATCGAGCCCCCAGGGATGGGTTTACGGCGTGTCCCGGCCAGCCCCTCCCCCCGCCACAACCGATATCAACAAAAGCGCCGGCATGCGAACCCGCCGCCAGCGTTTTCATCAACTCAACTCAACCAATCCTTGCACGCGCCATCTACCTGATCGCCGCACGCCTGCTGCATCCTCTGCTGCAGCCGCGCCAGCGTCTCCGCGCCCTGGTGCTTGCCGCTCCACGTCTTCAACTGCCCTGCCAGGCGTTCGAAACGCTGGCGGGTACGCTGGTGGTAACCGGAAGGCTGCGCTTCCAGTTCGGCGATCAGCGAGGCGGTGGCCTGCTCGATGCGTGGTGCGTCGTCCGGCGCCAGCTTCAGCAGGCCCTCCACGTACAGCACGCCCCACTGCACGCGGGTGGCCGGGCCCTGCGCACCGTCGTAGGCACGCTTCAACCACTCCAGCGCCCCGGCGGTATCGCCGCGCTGCTCGGCCAGTTCGGCCAGCTCGGGCATGTAGTAGTACGGCTGTTCGCTGCGCTTCAGCTCGGCCAGCAACAGCGCTTCGGCACCCGCGTCGTCGCCAACCTTGCGCAGGGCATGGACCGCGCTGCTGATCGTGGCCTGGCGCGCATGCGCATCGGTGGCGGCGGCATCGGCAGCGGCCACGCGCTGCTTGACCCGATCAACCAGCGGCGCGGGCAGTGCACCCTCCGGCTGCTGCTGGCGGACCAGCGACACTTCGGTCAACGCACGGGACAACGCGTCGTCGGCGCGGTCGCCGCGCTCGGCGTCTGCCCGCTCCAATGCCACCAGCAGCTGCTGTCCCAGCGTGTTGCTGGTGGCCGGCCCGGCACTGGCCTGCTTGACCAGCTGTACGCCTGCATAGCCCAGCAACTCACGGTTGCGGCGGACTTCGGCGGGCTGCGCCAGCACGGCCTGCAGCAGCTCGCGTACTTCGGTGGGCGAGGCATCGGGCTTTTCGGCCGTTGCCAAGGCCAGCAGGGCGAAGCGGCGCTGCAGGGCAGCGTCGGGTGCGGCCTTGGACAACTGGCGCAGCACATCCTCGCTGCTGCGCTCGCCGGCCAGGCGGTTGGCGTCCACTTCCCAGCCGTAGTCGCCCAGCACCTGCCAGTCTTCGGCAGCCAGTTTGCCCGGCGTCGCCAGCGCTGTGGCCAGGGTGGCGGCAACAGCACTGCGGCGGCCTGCGGCAACGGTCAGTGCCCGGGTCAGTTCGGCGGCATCATTGCCGCCGGCCACGCGGGTGATTTCGTTGCGCTTTGGGTCCAGCACGATCAGGGTCGGATAGCCGCGTACGCCGAAGCGCTCACCCCAGGCTTGCGCACCTTCCTCGTCGCCATCCAGGTAGACGGGAACGAATTTGCTGGTCAGCGCGATGAAGGCCGGGTCCTTGAACAGGCCCGCCTTGAGCTGGTTGCACGGTGGGCACCAGACGGCGCCCCAGTACAGCAGCACCGGCTTGCCGCTGTCGGCGGCCTCGGCGAAGGCATCGTCGACATCGCCCTGGCGCCAGGCGATGGCGGACGCCGGCGCGGGCGCCTCGGCGGAGTTGGCGGTGGAAACCGGGGCCGGGGTGCAGGCGCTCAGCGCCGAAGCCAGCAGCAACACGGAAAGCGCGACGCGCATCGGCAGCATCTCGAAGGGCAGGGTGACAGGCCATTGTAGGAACCGCCGGGGAGCTCGCTGATTCAGTTTGCTTATGACGGGCGTGCTGCAGGGCATGACGCCCACCGCGCATTGCCGGGCAACGCCGGGCGGATGCCTTCAGGCCGCTGCCCGCACCATCTGTTGATACACCAGCCCATTGAACTCGCCGACCTCGCCGTCCAGCACGAAGCCATAGCGCAGGTAGGTTGGCACTGCATTGAGTGAGGCGCGCACGGTCAGGACCGGCTCGCGCACCTGTGGAAGCACCGCCTCGAACAAAGCATGGCCGATACCCTGACCCTGGCAGCCGGGATCGACGAACAGCATCGCCAGGTGCCGGCCTTCCTTCAGTTCGATCACGCCGACGACGCGGCCGTCCTGCTCGGCCACCAGGATGTGGTTGTCGCCGTGTAGGCGCGCGCCGAACGCTTCGGCCGCGGCGACGCTGCCGAAGGTGGCGATGCCGGCCGCGCTGAGCGAAGGTGCGACCGCCGCAGTGAAGGCAGCCAGGCACACCGTGCTGATCGCGGGCAGGTCATCGACGTGGGCAGGGCGGATCGTCGGCATGCAGTGTTCTTCCGGTGGTGGGCGGCGCGTCATTGTTGCCGCAGGCCTTCACGCTAAGCTGGCGGCATGAGTGATTTCAATCCCGCGTACGCTGCCTTGTTTCCGCAGCAGGGTCTGAGCCTGGGCCTCATGACGCCCGTGGCGTCGCATGGGTTGGCCGATCCACGTGAGGCGCGACGTATCGCGCGACTGGCCGATGACCTGGGCTTTGCCGCGTTGTGGACGCGCGACGTGCCGCTGATGGTGCCGCAGGGTCCGGACGCGACAACGAGCGCGTTGGACGACCCGTTCCTGTGGCTGGGCATGCTGGCTGCGGCGACCGAGCGCATCGTGGTCGGCAGCGCGGCCATCGTGCTGCCATTGCGCCATCCGCTGCAGGTGGCGAAGTCGGCCTTGAGCCTGGACCGGATCAGCGACGGCCGCTTCGTGCTGGGCCTCGGGTCTGGCGATCGGCCGGAAGAGTTCGCGGCATTCGGCGAATACCTGGAGGGCAGGGCGGCGACGTTCCGTGAGCGCTGGACCTTGTTGCGCGCGGCGTTGTCACCGGAGGCTGAAGAAAGGGCCGAGGTACTGCAGGTAACCGGTGGCTTCGACGTGCTGCCGGCCCCGGCCACGCGCATTCCGATGCTGGTGGTGGGCACTGCGCGGCAGAGCCTGCAGTGGATCGCGCGCGAGGCCGAAGGCTGGGCTACCTATCACCGCGAGGAAGCCGCACAGGAAGGGCGCATCGGCCTGTGGCAACAGGCGCAGGCGCAAGGCGCTGGGCCAGGCAAGCCGTTCGTGCAGTCGATGCTGCTGGATCTGCAGGCCGATCCGCAGGCGCCACCCGAGCCACTGCCGCTGGGGCTGAAGGTTGGCCGCGATGGCTTGCGCGACTACCTGCTGCGCGTACATGTGCAGGGCGTGGCGCATGTGATGTTCAACCTGGTCGACAACGGGCGACCGATGGACGCGGTGCTGCGCGAAATTGGAGAGCAGGTGCTGCCACATATGCTCCGGTAGGTGTCCACCTTGGTGCACACGTTCCAGCAGTCGAGCACGGCTCGACTCTACATGGGGCGTGCATCTGCGTATCATTCGCATTTGATACCCCGATGCCGGAGCCCCGCGTGACCCAACGTTCCCCCATGCACCCGACCGGACGCCTGTTCGCAGCGGTCGCTTTCATCGAGGCCGTGACCTGGGCCGGCCTGCTCATCGGCATGTGGATGAAGTACGGCCCCATGACCAACGTGGCGCTGGTGAAGCTGTTCGGGCCCCTGCACGGCGTGGCCTTCCTGGTGTACGTGGCGGTCACGCTGTTTGCGGCGGTGCGCCTGCGCTGGCCGTGGTGGGCCAGTGCCCTGGCCCTGCTGGCGGCCATCCCGCCGTTGGTGACGCTGCCGCTGGAGTGGTGGTTCAAGCGCCGTGGCCTGCTGGGCCTGCGTGCAATGCGCTGAACCCACTGTTGCATGCCCATTCAAGAGAATGGGTATCAAATGCAAATACGAGCCGTTATCATTTGAGGGTGGCATCCGGTCCTGAGTGGGGCGGGTGCCGGGCGGGGCGTGCAGACGCGCCCGGCCAATCCTTTCCTGTTACGGCTGGTGTTTCATGCACGCACGTCCCGTCGTTCCCGGCTTGCCGGCGCTGGTGTTGGCTGCCCTGATCGGCACCATGGCGATGATGTCCTTCGTCGCTGTGATCGGCCCGGTGGTCCGCATGCTCGGCCTGTCCGAGTGGCATGCCGGCCTGTCGGTCACCGCCGCAGGCGTGCTGTGGATGCTGGCCGCGCGCCCCTGGGGCCAGCTCAGCGACCGCATCGGCCGCAAACGCGTGCTGATGCTGGCGATGAGCGCCTACACCGTCGTCTATATCGCGCTGGCGGTGTTCATCGATGTCGCCCTGCAGGCAGTGCCGCCGGTGCTGGTGTCAGTGCTGGTGCTGGTCGGTGCGCGTGGCCTGATCGGCCTGTTCTACGCGGCTGTGCCTCCTACCGCAGCCGCGCTGATCGCCGACAAGGCACCCACCGGACAGCGTGCAAAATTCCTCGCCCGCCTGGGCAGTGCCAACGCGCTGGGCATGGTGCTCGGCCCGGCCGCCGCGGGCTGGCTGGCCTATACGAATCTGTCGCTGGCGCTGTACGTGGCCGCGCTGTTGCCGTTGCTGGCACTGGCATTGCTGGCCTGGCGGCTGCCGGCTACACCGCCCGTGGTGGGCGCGTCCGCACAGCGCCGCACGCCGATGAGCCGCCTCGACGCGCGCCTGTGCCTGCCGCAGCTGGCAGCGTTCATCGCCATGGTCTCGGTGACTATCGCGCAGGTCACGGTCGGCTTCTTCGCAATTGATCGCCTGGGTCTGGATGCGGCGACCGGCGCGCGCATGGCCGGCATTGCACTCACCGCCGTTGGCGTCGGCCTGATCCTGGCGCAGGCGCTGGTGATGAAGCTGGAGGTGCATCCACGTCGCTGGATCGTCCTCGGCGCTCTCATTTCCGGCATCGGCTTCACTTCGGTGGCGGGCGTGCAGCAGGCCTGGCAATTGCCTGCGGCGTATGCGCTGGCTGCGTTCGGCATGGGCTTCGTATTCCCCTCGTTCCAGGCGCTGGCCGCCGATGCGGTAGAGGCGCACGAGCAGGGCGCCGCCGCAGGCACCGTGGCGGCCGCGCAAGGGCTGGGCATGGTGGCCGGGCCGATGCTCGGCACGCTGTTGTATCGCGGCGGGCCAAGCCTGCCTTACCTGCTGGTGGGCGCGCTGCTGCTGTTGCTGTGCGCGCTGGCCGCAGCGCATCGGATGAAGGAGACCCCATGAACGATTCCCTGATGCAGGGCGCGTGGCCGGAGGCTGCGCCAGCACCACAGGAGAGCACCGACGACGCGTCGCTGTTCCTGCTGCGGCATGCCGGCCAGCACGTGCACGCCCGCGGTTGCCGCGCCACGTTGCCAGCCGGTGCACTGGCGACGTTGGCAGAACGCGTTTCGGAGTTCTTTGCCCAGCAGCGTGGCGGCCCGGGCCTGCTGGTTGGCGCGGTGCCGTTCGAGCCGCGTGCCGACGATGCGCTGTACCAGCCCGAGCGCCTGCTGCCGGCGCTGGCACTGCAGCCGCAGGCCGCACCGCCGCTGGACGGCGCCCTGCGGGCCGAACCTGTGCCGCAGGACTATGCCGCTGCAGTCGCTGCGGCAGTGCAGGCCTTGCGTGCGCCCGAGCAGAACCTGCATAAGGTGGTGCTGGCGCGCAGCCTGCTGGCACGCACCCGCCAGGCGCTTTCTCCGGACGTGCTGCTGGCACGCCTGGGCGCGGATCCGTCGGTGGCGACCTACGCGGTGCCGCTTCCGGTGGAGCTGGGCCAGGCACCGGCATGGCTGGTCGGTGCGACGCCGGAGCTGCTGCTGCGCAAGCGCGGCGCCGAACTGTTGTCGCATCCGTTGGCGGGTTCCGCGCGGCGCAGTGCCGATGCCGCCGAGGACGAGCGTGCGGCGCAGGCGCTGCTGGCCTCGACCAAGGACCACGACGAGCACCGCCACGTGGTCGAAGCCATCGTCGAAGGCCTGGCACCGTACTGCAGCCACATCGATGCACAGCCGCGCCCGGTGCTGCATGCCACCGCCAGCATGTGGCACCTCGGCACCCGCATCCACGCCACCCTGAAGTTTCCGCAGACATCGGCGGCCGAGCTGTTGGCACAGCTGCATCCCACGCCGGCGGTCTGCGGTACGCCGCGGTTGGCGGCGCTGCAGCGCATCCGCGAGCTGGAACCTGTACCGCGTGGCTTCTATGCCGGCGCCGTGGGTTGGTTGGACGCGCAGGGTGACGGCGACTGGTACGTGGCGATCCGCTGCGCGCGCCTGCAGGGCACGCAACTGCGCCTGTATGCCGGTGCCGGCATCGTCGCCGAGTCGCACCCCGAGGCCGAGGTGGCTGAAACCGCAGCGAAGTTTGCTGCCCTGTTGAACGCGCTGGGTGTCCATGAATCCGCGCCCGCCATCGAGCCTGCCGCATGAATGCTTCCGTTGAATCCTCCCGCCTGCCACTGCAGCAGGTGTGGCCCGACGCGCTGGTGGCGCGCTATCGCGAGGCCGGTCACTGGCGTGGCGAGACCTTCCCGGCGTTCCTGCGCGACCGTGCGGAACGCTATGCCGATGACATCGCGGTGGTCGCCGGCGACGTCCGCCTGAGCTATGCACAGCTGTGGCACGAGGCCGGGCGGATCGGCGCCGGCCTGTTGGCGCTGGGCCTGCAGCCAGGGGGGCGGGTGCTGGTGCAGCTGGGCAACACGGCAGGCTTCATCACCACGGTCTGTGGCCTGTTCCGTGCCGGGCTGGTGCCGGTGTACGCGTTGCCGGCGCACCGCATCACCGAGCTGGTGCACTTCGCCAGCAAGGCCGAAGCCAGTGCCTACATCACCACGGCACTGCACGACGGCTTCGATCACCGCGGGCTGGCGCGGGCGCTGCAGGCCGAGGTCCCGGCGGTTCGCCATGTGGTGATCGACGGCGAAGCGGCGGAGTTCGTCGCGCTGGAGGCGCTGCAGGGCGATCGCAGCCAGCTGCCGCCCGATCCGGACCCGCAGTCGGTGGCGTTCCTGCAGATTTCCGGAGGCAGCACCGGGCTGTCCAAGCTGATTCCGCGTACCCACGACGACTACATCTACTCGTTCCGCGCCAGCAATGACCTCTGCGGCATCGACCGCGACAGCGTCTACCTGGTCGCGCTGCCGGCTGCGCACAACTTCCCGATGAGCTCGCCCGGCTTCTTCGGCGCACTGTATGCCGGCGCCCGCGTGGTGCTCAGCCCCGGCCCCGGTCCGGATGCGGCCTTCCCGCTGATCGCCCGCGAGAAGGTGACCTGCTGCGGGCTGGTGCCGCCGCTGGCGCTGCTGTGGGCGCAGGCCGCCGCCACCAGCAAGCATGACCTGTCCAGCCTGCAGGTACTGCAGGTAGGCGGGGCCAAGCTGGTGCCGGAAGCCGCACGGCGCGTGATCGACGGTCTTGGCTGCACGCTGCAGCAGGTGTTCGGCATGGCCGAAGGCCTGGTCAACTACACGCGGTTGGATGACCCGGAGGAACTGATCGTGACCTGCCAGGGCCGGCCGATCAGTCCGGATGATGAAGTGCGCGTGGTCGATGACCATGACCAGCCGGTGGCCGAAGGCGAGGTGGGGCATCTGCTCACCCGTGGCCCGTACACCATCCGTGGCTACCACAACGATGCGGTGGCCAATGCGCGCTCGTTCACCGACGACGGCTTCTATCGCACCGGCGACCGCGTACAGCAGCTGCCCGGAGGCTACCTGGTGGTGCAGGGCCGTGCAGGTGACCACATCAACCGCGCCGGCGAGAAGATCTCCGCCGAGGAGATCGAAGATCATCTGCTGGCCCACCCCGGCGTGTTCGACGCCGCCGTGGTCTCCATTCCCGATGAGTATCTGGGCGAGCGCAGCTGCGCCTTCGTGATTCCACAGGGCGAACCGTTCAAGGCGCCGGCTCTGAAATCCTGGATGCGCGGGCGCGGCTTGGCGGCGTTCAAGGTGCCGGACCAGATCGTGTTCGTCGACAGCTTCGATACCACTGCGGTCGGCAAGATCAGTCGCCGCGAACTGCGCGCGCAGCTGCGTGCGCGTCATCTGCAACAGACAGGAGGAACGCGCTGATGGCGCTGCCCCGCATCACTGATTACCCCTTGCCGACCGCCGCTGAACTCCCGCAGGCGCGCGGACCGTGGCGCCCCCAGCGCGATCGTGTCGCGCTGCTGGTGCACGACATGCAGCGTTACTTCCTGGCCGCATTCGACGCCGGTAATGCGCCGCTGCGGCCGGCCGTGGACAACATCGCACGCCTGTTGGCACATTGCCGCGCGCACGGCATTCCGGTGTTCTACACCGCCCAGCATGGAGACCAGGACCGACGTGACCGTGGCCTGCAGGCCGACCTGTGGGGACCGGGCATGCGCCGCAGCGCCGACCACGAACCGATCATCGAGGCGCTGGCACCGCAGCCAGGCGAGCACGTGCTGGTGAAGCACCGCTACAGCGCGTTCCAGCGCAGCAACCTTGAAACGCTGATGCGGGTGCGCGGCCGTGACCAGCTGCTGGTCACCGGCGTGTACGCCCATATCGGCTGCACCGCGACCGTGGTGGAAGCCTTCCAGCGCGACATCGAAGCGTTCATTGCCGCCGATGCGGTGGCGGACTTTTCGCGTGCCGATCACGATCAGGCACTGCACTGGATCGCGCGCACCAGCGGGGTGCCGATGACCACCGACCAGCTGCTGGAGGTGCTGTGATGGCTGCCGCCGGCGAGATGCTGGATCTGGAGCGGATGCGTGCCGATGTGGCGCGCGTGCTGGAGTGCACGCCGGCCGAGATCGGTGACGACGACAACCTGATCGACCTGGACCTGGATTCGATGCGCATGCTCGGCCTGGTCCTGGCCTGGGGCAACACCGGTCTGCCGCTGGAGTTCTCGCAGCTGGCCGAGCACACCACGCTGCGCCAGTGGTGGGGCGTGGTGCAGACGCTGCAGGCCGCACAGAGCGCATGAACGCCGCCGCGCTGGCCACGCCGGTGGCATTGACCGAGGCCCAGGCGGGACTGTGGTTCGCACAGCGGCTGGCACCGGACAACCCGTCATTCAATACCGCGCACGCGGTGTGGATCGATGGCCCGCTGGACGTGGCCGCGTTCGTCGTAGCGGCAGACCAGGCTGCAGGCGAGGCCCAGGCCTTAGCACTGCGCTTTGCCGAAGGGGCCGATGGCCAGCCGCTGCAGTGGCATGACCCCGCACACGTGCCGTTGCTTTCGGTGCGTGATGTGTCCACCGAGACGGATCCCGCCGCTGCGGCACGCAACCTGATGCACGCCGACCGGCTGAGCCCGGTCGATCCCACCCGCGACCGGATCAGTCAGCAGGTGCTGCTTGAGCTGGGCGGGCAGCGCTGGGTCTGGTACCTGCGTGTGCATCATCTGGCCACCGATGGTTACGGCATGGCGCTGTTCACTGATCGCGTGTGCGCGTTGTATGCCGGTCGTGTGGGTGAGCCACTGCCGGGGCTGGCGGGCGTGCTGGCCGATGATGCCGCCTATCGTGCCGACCCGCGCCGCACGCAGGCCGGGCAGTGGTGGCGCGAGCACATGCAGGGGGCACCGGCGGGCGTCGGCCTGGCCGGTACGCTCGCGGCCAGTGACGACGCGCTGCGCTGGGTGCAGCCGCTCGATGCGGCATTCCGTGAGCAGTTGCTGCAGGCATCGGTACGTTGGTTGCAGCCCTGGCCAGACGTGCTGGCCGCGTTGTCGGCCGAGTACCTGCGGCGGATGAGCGCGGCCGATGAAGTGGTGCTGGGCGTGCCCTACATGGGCCGGCTTGGCAACGCGTCGGCACGGGTACCGGCGATGGTGATGAATGTGTTGCCGCTGCGCGTGGCCGCCGGCGAGGGCAGCGTCGAAACCTTTACCCGCAGCCTGGGCCGGCAGCTCAGCCAAGGGCGCAAGCACGGCCGTTACCGAGGCGAGCAACTGCGCCGGGATCTGGGTCTGGTGGGCGCGCAGCAGCGCCTGCACGGTCCCATGGTAAATGTGCAGCCGTTCTACAAGCCGCTGGCGCTGACGGGCGTGCAGGCGACGCTGGAGGTGCTGTGCACCGGGCCGGTGGATGACCTGACGCTGGGCTTCCGCGGCGATGGCCAGCGTCTGCTGGATCTGGAGATCGAGGCCAATCCCGCGCTGTACAGTCGCGAGGATGTCGAGGCGCACGCGGCGCGGTTGCTGCATTTCGTGTCGGCGGCACTGCAGGCTGACGATATCGCAGCCGTACCTCTGGCGACGACCGACGAGGTGCAGCAGGTGCTGCAAGGCTTCAATGCCACCGCGCACGCGCTTCCTGAGACCACACTGGTTGAATTGCTGCAGCAGGGCATGGATCGGGATCCGCACACTCCAGCGCTGGTGTTCGGCGACACTACGCTGGACTACGTAACGCTGGAAGCGCGCAGTTTCGCGCTGGCGGCACAGCTGCGGGCGATGGATGTCGGCCCGGGCAGCGTGGTGGCGGTGGCATTGCCGCGCTCGCTGGAGCTGGTGATCGCTCTGGTCGCGGTGCTGCGAGCAGGCGCGGCCTACCTTCCGCTGGACCTGGCCCATCCCGATGAGCGGCTGGCACGTATTTTCGCGTCGGCACAGCCGGTGTGCGTACTGGCTGCGGCGGACGTATCGGCGCGCGTGGCCGGCGTACCGGTGCTCGCGCCGGAGCAGTGGACTGCGCTGAGTTTTGCCGCACCGTGGGCCGATCCGGCACCTGACGATGCGGCCTACGTGATCTATACCTCCGGCTCGACCGGCGAGCCCAAAGGCGTGGTCATCGAACACCGTGCCATCGTCAACCGCCTGCTGTGGATGCGCGAGCACTACGACATCCGCGCCGATGACCGCGTGCTGCAGAAGACCCCGGCCACCTTCGACGTCTCGGTCTGGGAGTTCTTCCTGCCGCTGCTGTGCGGGGCCACGCTGGTGGTCGCCGGGCCGGACGCGCATCGCGATCCCACTGAACTGGCGCGGCTGATCCGCGAGCATGGCATCACCACGGCGCATTTCGTGCCATCGATGTTGGATGCCTTCCTCGCTGCACCGGCCTCCGAAGGGCTGCAGCTGCGACGGGTGTTCACCAGTGGCGAGGCGCTGGATGCTTCGTCCCGCGACCGCTTCCACGCGCGTGTGCACGCCGAGCTGCACAACCTGTATGGCCCGACCGAAGCTGCGGTGGACGTCAGCTACTGGCCGGCGTCGGCGCAGGATCGTTCGCGGCCGGTGCCGATCGGGTTCCCGGTCTGGAACACCCGCCTGTACGTGCTGGACGCCCGGATGCAGCCGGTGCCGGTGGGCGTGCCCGGTGACCTGTACCTGGGTGGCGTCCAGCTGGCGCGTGGCTATCTCGGTCGCGATGATCTGACTGCCGAACGTTTCATTGCAGATCCGTTCCGGGCGGGCGAGCGTATCTACCGCACCGGCGACGTAGCCCGTTGGCGCCGCGATGGTGCGGTCGAGTATCTCGGCCGCAGCGACCACCAGGTGAAACTGCGCGGCCTGCGCATCGAACTGGGCGAGATCGAGGCGGCACTGCGCGAGCTGCCTGGCATGGAGCGGGTGGAAGTGCTGCTGCGCCAGGATGCTCCCGGCGAAGTGCGTCTGGTGGCGTATCTGCCGACCGCGCTTGCCGATGCCGTAACGCTGCGCAGCCACCTGGCCACGCGCGTGCCGGACTATATGGTGCCCTCGGCGTTTGTCGGCGTGGACCACTGGCCGGTGACCGCCAACGGCAAGCTCGACCGCAACGCGTTGCCGAAGCCACCGCAACTTGAAGTTGCCGGCTTGGCGCCGCGCACGCCGTTGGAACAGGAGCTGGCGTTGTTGTTCGCCCAGGCGCTTGGGCGTGAGGCGCCGGTGGCAGTGGATGCAGATTTCTTCAGTCTCGGCGGTGATTCGCTGTCGGCGGTGCACCTGCTGCTGGCGATCGAGCAGCGCTGGCGCTGCGATCTGGGTCTGGGTGCCTTGTTTGCGCAGCCCACCGTGGCCGCGCTGGCGGTTCGTATTGCCGAGCCTCCCGCGCTGGCCGATCACGCACTGGGGCCGGTGATCGCATTGGCCGCAACCGACGCCGCCGGGCCCACGCCGCTGTTCGTGCTGCATCCGGCCGGGGGGATCGCCTGGAACTACCGCACCCTGGCCCGGGCACTGCAGCCGGCACGCCCGGTGTACGGCCTGCAGTCGCCGGCACTGGACGCCCGGCAGCCGCTGCCGAGCAGCATCGAGGCGATGGCCAACGACTACGTGCAGCGCGTGGTCGCACTACAGCCGAAGGGGCCAGTGCATCTGGTGGGGTGGTCGGTAGGTGGCATCCTCGCCCAGGCGATGGCGGTGCGCCTGCATGAAATCGGCCGCGACGTCGGCGAGCTGGTGCTGCTGGACGCGTATCCCAGCGAGTGCTGGCGGGCCGAACCGGAACCCGATCCCATCGCTGCATTGCGGGCATTGCTGGCGATTGCCGGCCACGATCCGGATGCGCATCCGGAACTCGACAGCCGTGAACGCATTCTGGGGTTCCTGCGCCGTGGCGGCAGTGCACTCGGCAGCCTGCCGGACGTGGTGCTCGATGGCGTGGTGCGCGCGGTGACCGGCACCAATCGACTGATCCGCGAACATATTCACCAACCGTTCGACGGCACGCTGGTGCACGTCCGTGCTGGTCGGGATCATCAGGCGCGGCCACAGCTGCAATCGACGTTGTGGCGGGCCCACGCGCGCAGGGTGCAGGCGCTGGAACTGCCGTTCCTGCACGCCGAACTGACCGGCCGCGATGCGGTGGCGCAGCTGGCGCCGTGGTTGTCGGCGCGGCTGCGCCACTGGGATGAGCAACAGGAGATCGCAACATGCAGTTGACCGGTTTCGAGGGTCGCGTGGCGTTGGTTACGGGTGCATCCGGCGGCATTGGCGAGGCGTTGGTACGGCTGTTGGCCGAGGCCGGCTGCACGGTGGTGGCGACCGATCGCGAGGTGCCGCGTGTGTCAGATACCCGGGTGACGTCGTTCGCACTCGATGTAACCGACAGCGCCGCGGTGGACGCCCTGGTGGACCAGGTCGAGTCCAGCATCGGGTCGATCGCGCTGGCCGCCAGCGTGGCCGGTGTGCTGCATGTGGGCGGCGTCACCGAAACCGGCGACGATGACTGGCGCCGGGTGTTCGCGGTCAATGCCGATGGCGTGTTCCATGTCGGCCGTGCGCTGGCGCGGGTGATGTCGCCGCGCCGGCTGGGCGCAATCGTTACCGTCAGCTCGAATGCGGCCGGCGTGCCGCGGCACGGCATGGCCGCCTACGCCGCGTCCAAGGCCGCGGCCACCATGTTCACCCGCTGCCTTGGGCTGGAACTGGCGCCGCTGGGCATCCGCTGCAACATCGTTGCCCCGGGTTCAACACTGACCCCAATGCAGACCGGCATGTGGCTGGACGAGCATGGTGCCGAGCGGGTGATCGCCGGCACCCTTGAAACCTACAAGGCCGGCATTCCGCTGCGCAAGCTGGCCACCCCGGAGGACATCGCGCACTCGGTGATGTTCCTGCTCTCCGAACAGGCCGGGCATGTGGCGATGAGCGACCTGTATGTGGACGGCGGCGCCACCCTGCGTGGGTGAGCTTTTGTAGAGCCGAGCCCATGCTCGGCTGTTCCTTCAGAGATACGGATGCCTGAAGGAAAAGCAGCCGAGCATGGGCTCGGCCCTACAACAAACAGCGGGTTGATCCGGTAGCGGCGGGCCAAGCCCGGCGACGATTCAAGGCAGGGTCAGGCGGTACACCAGCACGCGGTTGTCGTTGTCGTACGGGGTGTCGCAGGCCTGGCCCTGCATGCGGCAGTGGCGGGCGATGAAGTCGTTGTCGTTGCCGATCAGCAGCAGTACGTCGTTCGGGTGCTGCGGGTCGAGCGCCGGCAGCACGTCCATGGCTTCCCACTTCTCTGACAGCAGTCCGGCATGTGGGCCGCGCTTTGTGTCCAGGTCCAGCCCGGCACGGGCCAACTGCGGGCGGTCCAGCAGGTTCAGCAGTTCGTCGCTGCGTGCTGGCATGATCTCCGGCTTCAGCGCGGTGTCGGTCGGGTCGGCCAGAACCGAGGCCGTGCCGGTTTCATAAGCACTTTCGGCCAGGTTGGTGGCATCGGCCACATCGACCAGCAGCACCGACTTGTAGACGATCGGGTCGTCGCCGTCCTTGCCCAGCCCGTTTCCGTCGCGGGCCAGCAGCAGAAAGCGATGGCCGTCCAGCGCGCGCAGCTCGCTCTGCGCCGCGGTTCGGTCCAGCTTGCCCTTGCCGTCGTGCGCGTAGGCAGGCAAAGCCATCACGTAATGGCCGATCGGCTGCTGTGGCGTTGGCGAGGCCGTCACGTCGTAGACCAGCACGCGGGTGTTGATGCGGCCCGCCGCGTTGCCCTGCGCGCTGTCCTGCAGCGTCGCGCTCTGCAGGACGACGAACAGGCGGCTGCCGTCGGGTGACAGGCCCATGCCTTCCACGCCCTGGTTGTTGCGTCGGCCGGTCTGCGGTGGCGCCAGCGAACCGAGCGCCGGCTTGCCGTCGCGCTGCGGACGGATCGCGGGCGGTGCCACGATCACACCCTGCACCTGGCCCTGCGCATCGAAGTAGTAGACGTTGGCGGTGTACTCGTCGCCGATATAGAAGTGGCCATCTGCGGTGAACTGCAGTGACTCAGCATCCAGCGAGACCTTGCCCGCTCCGGCGCCGCTGGCCGGCGAAGGCAGCACCATCTGGCGCCGGGTGACCGTGTGGTCGCCCGGGTCGGCACCGGTGAACGGCTGCCCGTTGAAATCCTTCAGTACCACACCCTTGTCGGGCGCCATCGTCAGCGTGCCAAGCTCGGGCTTTCCCGGGGAAACGTCGATGCGCAGCTGCATGCGCTCGACGCGGCCGGTGTAGTCGTAGAACAGGCCAGCCCCGGGATCGTTGCGGCCGCGGTCGGGCAGGGTCCACAACACGCCTTCGTAGCCGTTGGCAGTGCGCTTCCAGGTGCCGGGCTGCACCGCCAGCGACGAGAACGATCCCAGCGTGTCACCCAGGAAGTCCACCGTGCCCGCCGACAGCCGCCCGGCGGCGACCAGGCCTTTGTCCACATAGGTGCGACCGCCCAGCTGCAGGGTGCGCGGCGCTGCGCCCGTCGCCTCATGCGGAGCGGAGTATCCGCTGGCGGAGAGAGTGGCCAGCAGCAGGGCGGTCGTGAGCATCAGTGGACTCCGGGCGGTCAATCAGAAGCGAAGGTCGATCGTACCGAACACCTGGCGTGGTGCCGAGGCATGGAACACGTACAGTTTGCCGGCCGGGTCGCTCGGGGCGAATACGCTCGAATCCAGGTTGCTGGCATAGCGCTTGTTGGTCAGGTTGGTCACGTTGAACGACACGCGCACGCCCTTGGCGAAGCCGACCTGGCCGAAGTCATAGCCACCGGCCAGATCGAACACGGTAAAGCCGCCGAAGCCCTGGTCGTTGGTGTAGGTGTAGAAGCGTTCGCCGGTGTACTTGCCGCGCAGGCTGGCAAACCAGCCGTCGTCGCGCCAGGTGATCTCGGTGGCCAGCAGCTGCTTGGGCGTATCGGTCTGGATCTTGCCCTTGATCTGCTGCTCGACGCCCGCCTGCACGTAGTTGGACGCATAGGTCGAGCGGTTCAGCGAGGCCGAGGTGTACCAGCTGAAGTGCTCGTTCGGGGTCCACAGCACGGTCAGCTCGGCGCCGCGGCTGTCGACGCCGCCCACGTTGTAGAAGCGGTTGCCGCAGGTCGGGCCGACCGGCTGCCGCGAGTCGCAGGGGTTGTACTGCAGCAGGCGGTTGTCGAAGCGCACGCTGTAGGCCGCGACCGAGGCCTGCAGGGTATCGGTGACGAAGCGGTAGCCGGCCTCCAGCGAGCGGGATTCTTCCGGCTTCAGGTTGCCCTGCGCGTTCCAGGTGGCCTGGCTGACTGCCTGCGGGCCCAGCTTGAAGCCGCCCTGGAACATGGCGATGTTCTCGGCGTAGCTGGCGAAGATTTCGTGGTGCTCGGCCAAGCGGAAGTTGGCGCCGATGCTGGGCAGGAAGTTCTTGCTGGCCTTCAGTGAGCCGGTGGCGAACTGGTTGTTGGAGGTCGGCGAGATCGGCGCCTTCGCGTCGCCCGGCAGGGCCTGCGCATCGGAGGTGGCATGCGGGCTCTTGGCGCCGAACTCCAGTGTCAGGCGATCATCGAGCAGGCGCCAGGTGTCCTTCAGGAAGAACTGGTGGGTCTTCCAGCGCGTGCGCTGGGCGAACACACCGACATCGGAGGGCAGGGTGTTCATGCCACTCAGGTCGCGCGGGCCGTCCACGGCGGTCTGGTAGCGCTCGGCGCTGCTGGTGTTGCGCTCGTACCAGACGCCGCCCTCGATGCGGTGCGCGCCCAGTTCCCAATCGAACGACAGCGTGCCGCCATCGCGGTCGATGGTATAGATCGTGTTGCGGAAGATGATCGGGATTTCCTGCGCGGTCCCCTTGTTCGACCACGCGCCGCTGTTCCAGTTGTGGCCTTCGCCGCGGTCGTCGTGGTGGTAGGCCAGGGCACGCAGGCTGAAGCCATCGGCCAGGAAGAAATCGCCGGCCAGGTAGTACAGGTTGTCATCGCGCAGGATCTGCCCGGCGGTGAACGCACCGTCGGCATCCTTGTCCGGGCCGCTGCTGTCGCACTTCTTCGCGTTGAAGCTGGCGGTATTGCAGTAGGCCTTGGCCACGGCCTTGTTCCAGTCCGGCGCATAGCCGCCCCAGTCCCAGCCCAGCCCGCGCGACATCTCGTCCTTGGACAGGTAGAAGTAGTCCGCCTGGGTAGTGCGCGAGGTATCGACGAAGCCGGTGATCTGGCCGCGGCCGAAGTTCCACACGCCCTTGGCGTTGAACTGCTTGGTGGTGGATCTGTTGTAGGCGGTCTGGTCATTCCACAGATCGGAGACGGCATTCATGCCGGAGATATAGCCGGAGAAACCGTTGTACTCGCCGCTGTCCACACGGACGAAGGTGCGGCGGTTGGCATCGCTGCCGAAGGTCTGCACCACGCGGCCGCCGAGTTCCTGGGCCGGGCGGTCGGAGGTGTACGAGATGGTGCCACCGAGGTTGCTGGTGGACGGCGTGCCGAGGCTGCCGATACCCACGGCCAGTTCGGCGCCGGCCATGTTCTCGCTGATCAGCGCACGGTTGATGGTCAGGCCGTTGTAGTTGTTGTACGCGCCATCGCCCAGCGGCACGCCATCCAGCGTGTAGCCGAGGCGGGTGGAGTTGAAGCCACGCAGGCTGAGGGTCATCGACTGCTCGTTGGTGCCCAGCGCATCGGCCGACTGCGCGTTGACGCCCGGCAGCAGGTTCAGGGTCTTCTGCAGGCTGGTCCCCGGCGGCAGGATGTCGAGGTTCTCGCGGGTGATGCGCTGCACCTGGCGCGCTTCACCGCTGCCGATCACCGAAACCGCATCGAGGTCGGTGGCGGACGTGCCATGGGAGGTCGGGGCAGCATCCTGCGCCCAGGCCGCGGGAGCAAGCGCGATCGACAGCGCGGCGGCCAACAAAGTCTTCGTCATGTTGCAGACACTCAGGCAGGCACGAGCCACCGCGCTGGCGCGGAGCTCATGGAATTGAAAAGGGGAGACAAGCGATGCGACTGCAGGCGCTGCGGGCGCCGTGGGTCAACGTGAAAATGGTGCGCTAGACAGATGACTGTCTGGTGACATGTTCAGTCGTTGTGAGGGACTGACCTGTAGAGCCGAGCCCATGCTCGGCTGTTTCTGGCCGGAGCCGAGCATGGCTCGGCTCTACAATGGCACGCGACGGCACTACTCCTTCGGCGTCCGGCGCGGCTTGCGCGTGCGCTTCGGCTTTGCGGTGTCACCACTGCTCACGGCACCGTCCTGCAGCGCCTGCAGCCAGGACAGGGTGTCCACGTAGTCGATGAAATGGCGCAGGTAACCTGGGCTGGCGGCCTGCATCGTGTCCAGCATGCGCTGCACCAGCACCGCCGAGTTCAGCGGGCCGCCGTCAGCCGGCGCCTCGGCGCGCAGCGAGCGGCGCACCTGCAGTTCGCTGCGCAGTTCCGACCACTCGCGCTGTACCTGCTGCAGCATCGGCACCCGCGGGTAATGCGGCAGCGAGCGCGACCCCGCATCGAGGTCGCGCACCAGTGCGCGCAGTCCCTCCAGTGCGGGCGGCTTACTTGGCATCCGGGGCCTTGGGCTTGGGAATCGGCGCGATCTCCACGCGACGGTTGCGTGCGCGTCCTTCCTCATTGGCATTGGAACTGACCGGCTGCTCGCTGCCGAACGCGGCGGCGAACACGGCGTCAGCCGGTACGCCATCGGCAATCAGGGTACGGGTCACGGTCAGCGAACGTTGCGCGGACAGCTCCCAGTTGTCGGCGAAGCGGCGGTTGCCTTCGCGCACCGGCGCATCATCGGTGAAGCCGCTGACCATGAGGATTTCTTCGCGACTGCCCAGATAGGCGGCCAGCGGTGCCGCCAGGCTGCGCAGCAGCTCCTGGCCTTCCGGCTGCAGCTGGTCGGAGTTGAGCGCGAACAACACGCTGCCGCTGATGCCGATGCGGCCGTCAACCAGCGTCACGCGACCGGCAGCCAGCGGGCCAGCCAGTGCCTGTTCGAGCGTCTGCAGGCGCTTGGCTTCGGCCTGGCGCTGCTTCACTTCCTGGTCCAACCGCTGCGACAGCTCCAGCTGCACCGCGACCACACCCACCAGGATCAGCACGAACGCACCCAGCAGCACCGACATCAGGTCGCCGAAGGCGGCCCAGATCGGGGCGTGTGAGCCGCCATCGACCTCCAGCTCGTCGCTCATGCGCTGCCGGCCTTGCCGCGGCGCGTGGCCAGCTGCTGCAGTTCTTCCATCACCTGCTTCTGCGACAGCAGGCTGAGGTCGACCACCTCGCGCGCCTGTGCCACGTAGTAGGCCAGCTGCTCATCACTACGGGCCAGCGAGGCATCCAGTGCGCCGCCAATCTGTTCCAGGCGGCCGGACAGCTCGGTGGAGGCACTGCCGAACTGCGCGACCGCCTCACCAAAGGTGCTGGCCAACTGGCCCACTTCACCGGCGCTGCCGTTGAGCGCTGCGGCGATGCCGTCCAGCTTCCCGGTCTCGGCGGCGATATGGTCGGTGAAGCGGTTGCCGACGCGCTCCAGCAGCTCGGCCGAACCGCCGACCAGCGCGTCCACGGCGGTGCGCTGCTCGTGCGAGGCATGGTTGATCGCATCGAGCAGGGTCTGCACGGTGGCCATCAGGCGACCGCGTTCTTCCAGCATTGCGTTGTCACGCACCAGGCTTTCAGAGAGCGTGCTGCGCAGTTCGTTGATGACGTCGGCAGCCGCTTTTGGTGCCGCCGCCGCGGTCTGCAGCAGGGTGGACACTTCGGCCAACGTGGCGCTGGCCTGCGCGCGACCGTTCTCGCCGATCTGCTGCGCGGTCGCCGCCAGCGTCTCGCAGACATGCTGCTGCTGCGCAGCCAGGCGCTCGCCGTTGGCCCGCAGGCGCTCGGCCAGGTCGGTGGAAACGTGCTGCAAGGCATCGCTCCAGCGCTGCAGGCGCTGTTCGTCGCCGGCCTGCAGCTGCGCATGCAGCGCGGCGTGGGCTTGCTGCAGTTCGGCGCTGACCGCGTCCCAGCGCGCCTGGCGCTGCTGTTCGCGAGTGTCCAGGCAGGCCTGCAGTTCGGCGTGCGCAGCTGCGGCGGCAGCCTGGGCGGCCTGCCACTGCTGCGAGCGCTGCTGTTCGTGGTCCTGCAGCAACGACTGGCTGGCGTCGTGACGCTGCTCCAGTGCCCGCAGCAATGCCTGCGCATGCTCGTCCAGCTGCTGGCCGGACGCCAGCAGCGCCTGCTGCTGGCGCTCGACCAGCGCGCTGTTCAGTGCCTGCTGCTGCTCGATGGCGGCGCGCCAGGCCTCGGCGTTGCCGTTGGCATCAACCTGCAGGCGCTCGCCGATGCGCGCGACCAGTGCTTCGGCCTGCGTGCCCTGGCCATCGCTGAAGGCCTGCAGGTGCTGGCGCAGATCGTCCACCAGGGCCTGCTGTGCCTGGCTCTGTTCACTCACCACCTTGGCCCAGCTGGCTTCGGTCGCAACGCGGCTGCGCTCGAAACCGTCGCTCAGGCCGGCCAGCTGCTGGTGCACGGCCTGCTCGACGCGGGCGTGCAGTGCTTCGCTGTGACGGGCCAGGCCAGCCAGCGTGGTCTCGGCCATCGGCTGCAGCGCACCGCCGATGGCGGCGGCGCTGGCTTCGGCGCCTTCGCGCAGCGACTGCTGCAGCGAGACCGCCAGACGCTCCTGCAGCGCCTGGCTCTGGGTCAGGAATTCGGCCTGGCCGGCCAGCAGGCGCTCGTTGGCGGCCGTGCTGTGCTGTTCAAAGGTCTGTGTCATCGCCTGCAGGCGGTCGACCAGTGCCGGCAGCGCGGCGGACTGTGCCTGCAGCAGGCGCAGCGACTCGGCGCGCTGCCAGGCCTGCGAGTAGGGATGCAGGTCGCCTGCAATGGCCCGGTCCAGCTGCTGCACGGCCTGCAGCCGATCCCGACGCAGCAGCGCCGCCAGCAGGCCGAGCATGGCCGAGCTGGCCACACCGGCGATCGAGGTACCGAATGCCACCGCCAGGCCCTGCACCGGCGAGGCCAGCGAGCCGCGGATGGCGGCCATGTCGGTCGCGCTCTGCAGGGCCAGTCCGGTGCCACGCAGCGTGTCCATCATGCCCAGCAGGGTACCGAGCATGCCCAGCAGCACCAGCAGGCCGACCAGATACGGGGTCAGCACCGGTGCGGGCAGGGCGGTGCGCTCGCCCTCCACGCGCAGGCGCACGGCGTTGCGCAGGCCTACCGGCACGCGCTCCAGCCAGGGGGCGAGGCTTTCCTTCGCGCTGGACAGGTCGTTCAGTGCGGCGCGCAGGCCGTTGCTGGCCTGGCGGTAGCGGTACAGCTCCACGCCACCGGCGATGTAGCAGGCCGCGATGATCGCCGCCACCGCTGCACCCAGCGGATGCACCGAAACGTAGCCAATGCCGATCCAGCACACGGCCAGCAGGCCGACAAGGAAGACAACGACATGGAAAGCAGTTCTGGACATGGTGTTCCGGTCAGTGGGAGCGCAGGGCGTCTTGCAGCCCTTCGATCGGGTGGAAGCGCAGCTGCAGCTCGGCGAGCAGCAGCGTGCGCATGTCATGGCGGAAGGCTGTGCGCCAGCCGGGCTGGCCGTGCACGCGTTCAAATCGGGCGCCGAGCACAGCCGGCGCAGTGGCCAGCAGGCTGTGCTCGCGCGGGGTGAGGGTCTGTTCCATCACCGCATCGACCTCGGCCAGCCGCGCCAGCTCGGGCGAAACCTGCACCAGCTGGTCGCGCAGGCGGCCGCGCAGGCGGCCCGTGGCGGTCTGGATGGCCTGCTGCAGTACCCGGTAGCGCTGGCGCAGCGAGGCGAAGTTGGGTGCGGCGGCAGCTTCGGCCAGGTCCAGCAGGCGCTCGGCCTCGGCATCCTCGCGGATCGAGGCCAGCAGGCTGGCGTGCGCCTGGGCGCAGTCGGCCAGTACATCCTCGACCGCTTCGGCGGCTTCACCGGGCTCGGGCAGGCGTCCGCCGAGCGCCCCGGACAGGGCCACGGCACGGCTCCAGTCCACCCACTGGCCGAGGCGATCGGTCAGGGCGGGACTGGTGGCCGGCATCGCGCCGTCGCTGAGACGGGCGAGCAGGCGGAGGAACTCCGGTCCACCCAGGACCGGCTGCGCTGCGTTCGCCATCAAGGGGTGAGGGGCCAAAAACCATTGATTTTACAACCAGATGACCCCGGCTGGATGAAGGCGGGGCGGGGCGGGGGCGCCCGCAGGCGCGACAAGGCTTAGAATGTCCGGCTGCACCCATCCCGTTCGACCCCTGGAGTTCCCCAATGACCGTTGCGCAGTTCTACCCGATCGGCACCCCCGGACAGCCCTGGGGCGACGCGGAACGCGCACAGTGGCGGGCCCGCCAGCAGCGCCGGCGCAGCTACCACGACGACGTGGTGGCCGCGCTCGAGCGCCTGGACGACAGCTTCGATGTGATCCAGTACGGCCAGCTGGACTATGCACCGGACCATTACCCGCTGTTCGCCGTGGTCAACCACGACTGGAACCCGGCGCTGCCGACCGCGCTGATCACCGGTGGCGTGCATGGCTACGAGACCAGCGGCGTGCACGGTGCCCTGCAGTTCCTGGAGCAGCAGGCGGAGCGTTACCTGGGCCGGCTGAACCTGATCGTGGCGCCGTGCGTCAGCCCGTGGGGCTACGAGCGCATCCAGCGCTGGAACCCGGACGCCATCGACCCCAACCGCAGCTTCCGTGACGGCGGCCAGATCGTGGAAGCCGCCGCCCTGATGGCCTGGGTGGCCGAGCGCAAGCCGAACCTGCTGGTGCACCTGGACCTGCACGAGACCACCGACAGCGACCTGCACGAGTTCGATCCGGCGCGTTGTGCCCGCGACGGCAAGCCATTCGAGCGCGACACCATTCCGGATGGTTTCTACGTGATCGGCAACAGCGAAGATCCGCAGGCCGAGTTCCAGAAGGCATTGATCACCGCCGTGGCCCCGGTCACCCATATCGCCCCGGCCGATGCCGAAGGCAACCTGGTCGGCCTGCCGCTGCAGTCGCCGGGCGTGGTCTGGGGTGAATCGCGTTCGATCGGCGCCTGCGCCGGCTTCACCGACGCGCGCTTTGCCACCACCACCGAGGTCTACCCGGACAGCCCGCGCACCAACCCGCAGGAATGCAACGACGCCCAGGTGGCGGCGGTGTGTGCGGGCCTGGATTTCGCCCTGGCGGCGCAGTAGCGCGCCACGTTCCGGGCAGCGACCGGCATCAGCCGGCGCCTTTCCTTGGCCGGTGAGGTGGCCACAGCCGGCGAAGCCGACGCGCGGCAACCTGCGAACACATCCAGATCGTGCTGGTACACCCCGCTGTTGACCGCGAACAGGCCCAGCAGCGAGTGGAAGAGGTTGTCGTGGCTGTGCGCCCGGTGCAGGGCATTCTGGTGCAGGCAGGCCAGGTCCAGGCCTGCGTTGCGGCTGAATTCCGGTGAGAACCACATCACCATCGGCACCTGGGTCTGCTCGCGCGGGGCGATGAAGTAGGGCGTGCCGTGCAGGTACATCCCGCGTTCGCCCAGCGACTCGCCATGGTCGGACACATAGATCAGTGCGACATCACGCTGGTCCGCATAGCCCTGCAGCAGGTCGATGGCCTTGCCCAGCAGGTGGTCGGTGTGGACCAGAGTGTTGTCGTAGGTGTTGACCAGCGCCTCATTGCTGCAATGCTGGATCTGGTTGCTGTCGCAGGTGGGGCTGAAAACCCGCGACGCTGCGGGATACCGTTCAAAGTAGGTCGGCCCATGACTGCCGAGCTTATGCAGCACGATCAGGGCGTCGCCGTTGATGGCATCGATGCGTGCGCCCAACTGGTGCAGCAGCACGTCGTCGTAGCAGGTGCCGTCGGCGTTGACGCACTGGCCGGCCACCTTCAGCGCAGGCATGTCCTCGGTCGGTACGCGTTCGCACACGCCCTTGCAGCCGCCGTTGTTGTTGTTGCGCCAGAGCACGCGGATGCCGGTGCGCTGCAGGATGTCGAGCACGTTTTCCTCGGTTGCGGCGCGCACGTCGTCGTACTGGCCTCGGGTCATCTGCGAGAACATGCACGGCACCGAGATGGCCGTGGCGGTCCCGCATGAGGAGACATCATTGAAGCTGATGACGCCTTCCTTGCGCGAGAGCCGGGGATTGGTCGCGCGTGGGTAGCCGTTGAGCTGGAAGTTCTGTGATCGCGCGGTCTCGCCGACGACCAGGATCACCAGCTTCGGGCGCGGGCCCGGCGCGCGCCGTGCGTCCATGCCAATCGCGCGCAGCGGTTGCTGGCGGGTGCTGTAGAGGCTCTTCAGGTAACCGTGGGTATGCCGCACCACGTTCAACGGCAGCACCTGGTCGCGGATGTAGCGGTTGTTGCGAAGCAATGACGAATAGTCCTTGTAGAACGCAAAGCCGATCGCCAGCAGCACCATCATGGATACCAGGACGTTGACTGGCCACACCAGGAACGAACGTATCGAGCCCGCCCCGCTGGCGGTGCGCATCAGGACCAGCCCGGTCGCGGGCAGCCCGCCCAGCGCCAGCAGGGTCAACAGCAGTGGCAGCGACAGATAGGCGTTCAGTTCAGCCTGGTTGGTCTCGAACACGTTCTGCACCATGCTGCGATCGATCAGCACGTTGTAGTGCAGCATGAAGTAGCTGCAGGCGGCGCTGACGACAACGAGCAGCACCAGCAGCGGCCTGCGCAGGAACGGCAGTGCCAGCAGTGGCGTCAGCAGCAGGTTGAACAGGCAGAAAAGCACCACCGGCAAGCTGGCCAGGAACAGCACGCTGCGCAGGCTGTTGAGGTCGATCAGCCCCCACAGCGTCTTCCAGAGGGCGATGTTTCCAATCGTGGTGAAGAACAGTGCGGTGGCCCAGACCAGAACGATCGGATGGGGCCGTGGAAAACGGCGGCGTTGACGCACGAGCAGGTTCCGTGGAGCGGGAGTGCGCGCAGTATCGAAACTGCTTTATCAGGAAGTTGTCAGGTTGGGCGGACTAGCCCAGCAGGATCACGCCCCACACCGCGCCCACCATCAACAGTGCGGTGGTCTGCGCGGCGCTGCCCATGTCCTTGGCGTTCTTGGACAGTGGATGCCGTTCCAGTGAGATGCGATCGACCACTGCTTCGATCGCCGAGTTGAGCAGTTCCACCAGCAGGCTGATGAAGCAGACCGCCAGCACCAGCGCCCGTTCGAGCTTGCTGATGTCCAGCACGAACGCTGCAATGATCAACAGCGCGTGCAGAAGCAGCAGTTGGCGAAAGGCCGCCTCGCCGCGGAAGGTGGCGATGAAACCATCGCGCGAATGGATGAGGGTGTGGAAGATGCGGCTCAGGCCGCTCTTGCCGTGCGGGTACTTGCCGCTGTCCTTGGGGTGCTGCATGCCGTTTCCGCCGTGAAGTGAGCAATCCCCAGCATGTGCAGGTGCGCGTCAGGAAACCGTCAGATGGGCCACTCCAGGCTGAACCGGCAGCCCTGCTGCGAGGAACGCACCGTCATCCTCCAACCCAGGTGCTCGACGATGCGCTGCACGATGGACAGCCCCAGTCCCTCGCCACTGTGCGGGCTGCCGGGCACGAAGCGCTGGAACTGCTGTGGGTCGATACTGGAGGGCAGGCCGGGTCCGGTGTCGGCGAAGGTGAGTGCGGTGTCGTGGAGGGTGATCCTCACTTCGCCCCTTTCGGTGTACTGGCAGGCGTTGCGCAGCAGGTTCCAGATCACGCTGTGCGCCAGATCTGCGTTGGTGTGCAGCACGGCGTCATGCCGGGCATCAAGCGCAACGATCACCGGCTTGCCGGAAATCCACGGCTGGCAGCGCTCCATGCAGGATTCGATCAGCGGGCGCAGGGCCACCTTGTTGCGCGGCACGGTACTGGGGGCGCGTGAGAGCAGCAGCAGGCAGGTCAGCTGGCGCTGCATCTCCTGGGTGGTGCGCAGGATGCGCTCCGCGCTGGGAACCAGGTGGCTGTCGGCCGGAAGCTGGCAGGCGAGCGTCTCCGCAGCGCCGCCGATGATGGCCAGCGGCGTGCGCAGCTCGTGGCTGGCATCGCCGCTGAAGCACTGTTCGCGATGCAGGAACCGTTCGAGCTCGTCACTGTGTCGGGCGAAGGCGCGGGCGAGTACACCGATCTCATCGCGCGCGTCCTGGTAGGGAAAAGGCTTCTGGCCGTCCTGCACCGCGTCCGCCAATCGCGTGATGGGTGCGATGACGTGCGTCGCTACCTTGCGGCCGATCAGGAAGGCGCCGAGCACGCAGATCGAAATGACCAGTGCCGCAAAGGCGTTGATCAGGTGTTCCAGATAGCCATAGTGCGCCGCATCCTGCAGCAGGTAGTAGCGCTGGTCGCCGTTGTTGAAGACGCTCAGGTGCCACTCGTTGGGCGCCTCTTCGCCGTGATGGCCCGGGCCGTACTGGCGCAGCACGACAGGCGCGTCATGGGCATCGAACAGCTGGGTCCCCGGTGGCAGGGCGGGGCGTTGGCCACGAGCCAGCGCGGCCTGCAGCCTTTCCACTTCACCGTGCTGGGTCCGCGCGACGACAGACGCCCGGACCTGGTCGTAGTCGACCTGTTCGGCCAGAACGATGAAACCCATGGCACCGGCCATCAACAGCACGAACGAGATCGTGATGCGGGCACGCAAGCTCAGGCGGCGGTAGAGGGAGGCAGGGCTCACGCCTGCATGCGCCAGCCGACGCTGTGCACCGTGGTGATCAGCGCGGCGTCGAAGCTGCGGTCCACCTGCAGGCGCAGCTCATGGATGTGTGTTCGCAGCGCGCCGCTGTCCGGTGGCTCGTCGCCCCAGACCAGGTATTCCATCTCCTGCTTGCGGACCACAGCGGGCGCCGCGCGCACCAGGCACATCAGCAGCTTGTGCGACGTGGGTGTCAGCGCAATGCGGCGGCCTTGCCGCCAGGCCTGCGGCGAGCGCGTGTCCACCTGCAGATCCTTCCACGCCAGCACGCTCTGGACCTGGCGGCCCTGGGCGCGTCGTACCAGGGCCTTGATCCGCGCATCCAGTTCCGTCAGCGAGAACGGTTTGACCAGGTAGTCATCCGCGCCCAGGGCCAGGCCCTGCACGCGGTCTTCGACCGGATCGCGCGCGGTCAGCATCAGGATCGGTACAGGGTTCTGGAACTCCTGGCGCAGCTTCTGGCACAGCGTCATGCCGTCCAGCCGCGGCAGCATCAGGTCCAGCAGGATGGCGTCGTAGTCGTGCTGCGTGGCCCGGCGCAGTCCGCTGGCGCCGTCGCGGGCGTCGTCCAGGACGTAGCCCAGCGGTTCAAAGAAGGCATACAGATTGGCAACCAGCTCGGGGTTGTCTTCGATGATCAGCAGGCGGGTCATGGCGTGCGTCCTTGCGCGTGGCCGAACTCTGCCCGATCTCTTGCCGGATGCCAATGCCCTGGCTGAATGGATCGCAATCGGCAATCGGCGCTCAGCGTCCTCAAGCGACGTTCAATCGGCCGGGCTGCGTGAGTCGCGGATCGAATAGATCACCGAAAAGATCTTCCAGCCCTGTTCGGTGCGGACCAGCTGCCACATTTCCTTGCCCCAGTTGGTCTTCCCCCCATCGTCGTGGAAGCTGTAGTCGAACGACACCGAGGCCACGTCGCCGTCTGTCTCGATCTTCGTGTTGGAGAACTTCTCCTCCTTCGGCTTCGGCGAGGCCACCGCTCCATCGATCAGCGCGATGAAGTTGTTGGCGGGAATCTGCCGCGCCTTGATCGCATCGGGCTTGGCCTTGCGGATGTCCTGCAGGCGCACGTCCTCGGAAACATACTGCCAGCCGATGTCTTCCGGCTTGTCCGAAAAGAACAGGTCCATGTAGGTCGGCTTGTCCTTGTTGATCAGCGAGGTCCGGAAGGATTCGACAACCTGTTCGATCGCTTCGATGTCGGCGGGGGCGTTCTGCGCGGCGTAGGCCGGCAGGCACCCCGCGAAAGAGAGGGCGAGGGCGACGAAGCGTGCACGCGCGTTGGGCATCATGGGTTCCTGAGAAGAGGGGCGACGGTGCGGGCGCATCACCGTGCGTAGGTTCGCCAGAAGAGCACGCGGTCTTCGGTCCTGTTGATGGCGACGAAGACCGATTTTCCGGATTCAGGTGCGCAGCGAAAGACGCGGTACGACGCGCTGAGCGTCGCGTCGCCAGGCCACCAGTGTCGATTGAACGCAACAGGATCGCGGTCGTTGAATGTGGTTGCCTGGCAATCCGCAGGCAGCTGCAGTGGTATCGCAGGGGGCTTGGTGAAGGCCAGCGCGCTGGTGTTCGAGTCGAGCTCGTGTACCTCGCGCAGGTCGGTCGCCTCGTGGGGTACCCAATCGGGAATCCATCCCTTGTTCACCATGTCGGCGTCAAGCGCCTCGCACAGAGTGTCGAACGAACTGTCCATCACCAGTCCGCAGGCGCCGAGCGCGCTACAGAATGTCACGACGATGGCGCGCCTGGCCATTCCGGCGGGGCTAGTCATCGTCGTCCTCTTCTCCGGAAAGCAGCCTACCCAGTTCTTCCGGTGGCAAGCGCTTGAGCCGCGCTTCCAGTTTCCGATCGTACGGCCGGTCGTTGGGTTCGGTATGGCGCTGCGCCTTGCGCGCGTACTGCTGCATGAACAGGCCGATCTCCTGCGCGATCCTGTCCTTCCGGCGCTTGCCTGCCATCGACGGGCGTCCCTGTGTTCATCCTGAATCATCGGTCGGCGCACGCTAGCACGGATGCCGGGCGCTGCAACAGGCCCGCTTGTCGAGGTTTGACGTTGAAGAAGGTCTGCGCGGATGATGCGCGGGCGCGAGGCGCAGGAGGGGGTCTGTCAATGAGGACACTGATCGAGGGGCTTGCCGGCCCGTTCGTGGCGTACGTTGCCAGTTGCTCGGCGATCTCAGCGTGGCATTCCCACGCGCTTGCCTCGGTCTCGGTCGGGGCGAGCAGGGCCGAGGTACTGCGGGTGCCGGGGCACCCTGACGTTGTGGAGCACGCCGGTGCTCCCTTTACCCGCTATGCCAGCCGTGGATGCAGTGGTCGCTGTGCGCAGCGATGGTGGTATGAGAACCGGCTGCGCCTGGATACCCAAGCCTGGTCGGTAGAGCTGGATGCTTCCGATCGCGTGCTCGCAACGTCGCGCTGGACATCACCGTAGAAGACCGCGACGAGCGCATGCGTATCCATCGACCTTTCATCTTCATCGCAAGCCTGGCCCTGATGGCGTGGTGCGGGCTGATGGGCGTACTGGTGCTCATCCATGGCTTCAACGAGCACGGCCTGCGCTGCGGCAGGCTGTGCTCACTGGAGACCTCCATCCGCCTGCTCTTTGGTGATCGGGGATTCGAAATACTGGTGGCGATGGGGCTATTTGCCACAGCGCTGATGTGCGGGCATATCGCACTGCGGGAGGGCATGCATGCCGGGCGGCAGCGGAGGCATGTGGGGCGCGGTGGGCGCAAACACCGCCGACCGGAGCGACCCCGGTCGTAGGGTGTCTGCACCGGGGTAAATCGCTCCATGTGGGACGCTGCAGGTCGCTTCAGCGATGCAGGGCGTCGATGATCAGCCCGGTGGCGATCTCCACCAACAGGTACTCGTTGTCGGACTGGCGCACCCAGCGCCGGTCGCGGCCCGGCTCGCGCAGGTGATAGCGGGCGTAATCGTCTACCCAGTAGCGGCGGTCCACTTCGGCCCAGGGCAGGCGCTCGCCACGGCGCCAGGCCTTCTTCTGCCAACCCGGCGGCGGCGCATCGCGGTGGTGCGGGCCGCCTGCATGCGGCGGCGGGCCGTTGCCGCGGGCATGGTGCGGCGGATCGGCGAAGGCGGGCGCTACGGCGAGTGCTGCGGCTGAGCCCACGGCAATGGCAAGAAGACGTATGGATGTCATCGGGATGCCTCCGTCATGGCCGCGATATGCGGCGCTGTGAGCGCGAATATAGGGCAGGCCGTGTGAATGAATACGGATGTGGACAGGGCTTTCATGAACAGATCGGGTAGCGGCTGCTGCTGCGAAGACGACGTCAGCGGGCCGCACCAATGGCGACGGCCCCTGCAGCCCAACCGCCACCCAGTGACAGGAACACATCCATCTGACGGTCGACCCGCTCCGCGCGGGAGGCCGCCAGTGCGGACTCCGCATCTGCCAGCGCGGCCTGGGCCGAAAGCACGTCGAGAAAATCGATCCTGCCGAAGCGGTAAAGCTGCTGTGCCTGTCCGGCTGCGCGCGCCGCGTCCCCGCGCGCCTGCGCCAGGCTGCGCTCGCGTTCAAGCTCCTGCGTGCAGGCAGAAAGCGCGGTCTCGGTCTGGCGCAGTGCCTGCAGCACGATGCCATCAAAGGAAGCAAGAGCGGCATCCACATTGGCGCCGGCCGCCGCGATGCGGGCCTTGGCCACGCGGCGGTTGGGCCAGTGCCATGAGAGCAGCGGCCCGACGCTCGCCCCGAAACCGTCGGCCGAAAGCAGCTGCCCTCGCGTGCCTGCTGTGCCCAGGGATGCGCCCAGGGTGACCCGCGGATAAAGTTCCGCGGTCTCTACGCCGATCATCGCCGTGGCCGCGGCAAGGCTCCGCTCGGCGGCACGTATGTCAGGGCGCCGCTGGAGCAGCTGCCAGCCCTCACCGACCGGCAGCGCCTGCTCCAGCTCCGGGGGGCGCGGGCACGCTTCCGCCTCCCTCGGATAGTCTGCCGGCACCCTGCCCATCAATGCGGCCAGTTCGAACAGTGCGGCCTGACGTTCGGCCAGCAGGTGCGGTATCCCCGCCGCGCTGCGGTTGACGGCGGCACCGGCACGGCTGACATCGAAGTCCGTTCCTCGACCGCCTGCGGCGAGGCGGCGGGTTGCCTCCAGCGTGGCGTGCTGGATCGCCAGCACCTGCCGGGTTGCGGCGAGCGTGTGATTGCGGGTGCACACCTGGAGATAGGCACGCGTGACGGCAGCAGCGACGACCACGCGGACCTGGTCGCGTGCCGCAGCGACGGCCTCGGCGTCCGCGTTGGCGGCTTCGATGCCGCGGCGGATGCCGCCTGCAAGATCCAGTGGATAGGAGAGGTGAAGGCCCAGCGCATACGACTGCGGCGCGGCCGACGCTTGGGCGTAACCACCTGTATGGGTGAGCGTGCCCGATGCATCCACGTCGGCTTGCACGGCACCGCGCGCGCGGTACTCCAGCACGGTTGCGCTGGCGCGCCGAAGGTTGGCATCGGCGGCGCGCAGGTCGGTATTGGCCGCCAGTGCTTCGCGTACGTAGGCGTCAAGCCGGCGGTCGCCATACAGGTGCCACCATTGATCTGGTGGCGCGTCCTGGCTGAACGATGCCTCCTGGCCCGAGACGAACGCCCGCGCCACCTGGGGGGAGGCCGCGACCGCATTCGCAGGCAGGTGATAGTCGGGGCCGGATACGCAGGCCGTCATGGGCAGCAGCAGGGCAAGCAGCCCACCGCGTAGTGTTCGCACGCTCACTTGCAGGCTCCCGGTGCCGAGGGTGTGATGGTCACACTCGCAGTGCGACCCACGATCAGGCGGGTATGCGACGGCGCATCATCGATGCGGATGCGTACCGGGATGCGCTGCGCCAGCCTCACCCAGGTATAAGTTGGCGCCACGGCGGGCAGCAGGTTGTGTGTGCTTGAGCGCTGATCGTCGGCAATGCCGGCGGCGATGGTATCCACGTGTCCGCGGACGTCGTGGTTGTCGCCCATCAGCCGGGCCACGGCGGCATCGCCCTCGGTGATGCAGGCCAGTTTGGTTTCCTCGAAGTAGCCCTCGATACGCAGGCTGCCGGTGTCGATCAGCGCCAGTGCCTGCGCACCGGGTTGCAGGTAGTCGCCCGCGTGCAGGTCGAGGTTGGTGATGATGCCATCGGTGGTTGCGCGCACCTCGGTGCGTTGCACGTTGAGCTGGGCAACGCGCTGTTCGGCCCGTGCCTGCGCCAGCGCGGCCAGCTCGGTATCGACCTTGGCGGCATTGCGTTCGCGGGTTTCCGAAGCGACCAGGTTGCCAAGTGCGTTGTCCCGCGCCGATTCGCGGCGGGCCAGCGCCAGCGTGGCATGCGCGCTCCTGACCGCCGCGTCTGCCTTCTCCAGCGTGGCGGCGAAGCGTGGCTGATCGAGCACCAGCAGCAGCTGGCCGGCACTGACCCGCTGGTTGTCGTGCACCAGCACCTGGGTGACCAGCCCCCCCATGTCCGACGCAACGCGCACCACATCGGCGCGCACCCGCCCATCCCGCGTCCACGGGCGCATTTCGTAACGATTCCAGAGGGAGAGCGCGGCAATGGCGGCAAGCGCACACACGCCCAGCGTTGCGCTCCAGCGCCCGATGACAGCAAGCAGGTCTTTCATTTCATTTCTCGAGCAGGGGCGAGAGCCGGATCATCAGCTCCGCCAGGATCACGAACAGGGACAGGCCCACCAGCGGCCGCGCGGCGAACAGCCGGTACAGACCGAGGCTGGCGAGCAGGCGTGAAGTCAGTATCGACAGCGCCAAGGCGGCAGCGGCCACGGCGAGCAGGCCGGGAATGAGCACGCCATCAATGGAAAGATCAGAGAGCATGCGGTCAGTGCCGATGGGTGAGCGGTGAGGCCAGCAGGTCGCGGCGCAACCCGCTGAGCAGGTGCAGCAGATTCCCTCGATCGGCCTCGGCGATGGCTGTTGCGGCCTCGCGCATGCAGTCCAACAACTTCAGAAGATGGGCATCGACACTGCGTGGCGCGTGGGCGCGAACCCTGAAATGTGCGGCGACGCGTTCGACCAGCGCCGCGTGTAGCGCCCGAACGTGCGGGTTGTCCAGGTACTTGTCCAGTGTGCGGAGTTGGCTGGATGCATGTGCCGCACGAACGTCCGCAAACAATGCCCGCAGGTCGTGTGTTGCGCTGGAACGGCCCTGCAACCTTGGAGCGAGCAGCCCGATTCGATCCAGCATGCGGCTGAGCCAGGCGCGGGTCACATCACCTCGTCCGGCGGTGTGTCGTGCGATATCCCGACGGATCGAATGCTCCAACCGTGCGCGGTTGCGGCCCGCGTCGGCGGTCTGGAACAGCTGCATGCTGCACAGTGCCACCGTCGTACCCACGAACAGCGCAACGCTGTTGTTGAGTGCGCCGACGATGTTGACCGAATTGGTCGCGCCCAGGCCTGCGATGATCGGGAAGGTCAGTACCACGCCCAGGGCGGCCATGATGAAGGGCGGCCGGGCCAGGAACGATCCGCACAGCAGCAGCACCGGCGCGAGCGCGGCAATCAGGCCGGTGATATCGGACAACGCGGGGAAGATCAGCAGACCGTAGAGCAGGCCGACGGCCACGCCGATGCACGATCCCACCAGGTAGCGCATGACATGCGGTGCCGGCGCTTCGATCGTGCCGAACAGCACGCACGCCGTGCCGATGATGGACACCGCCGTGGCGCCCTCCGACCAGCCGGTAGCGATCCATAGAACGCAGCTCAGCAGGATGCCGACGAACGCGCCCAGCGCGCTGCGCAGGGCAAGCCGATGATCCCGGTGAAGTACCGCACCCTGCACATGTCGTGCAAGGCGGGCAGGTACATGCCGGCGCCAGTCGGGACGGGCAGTGTGCAGTTGCGCCTGCAGCACGCGGCAGTCGGCGTGGGCGAGGTCGAGCTCGGCCTGTTGCGCGGCGAGGCCGGCCTGCAGCAGATCGCGCCAGCCCGTTGCATCCATCGCGCCGGCCTGTGGTGAACGCAGTCGGTCGATGGAATCTTCCACCGCGCTGGACAGCATCAGGACGTCCAGCATCCGGTCGTGCAGGGCGCGCAGGATCTGCACCTGCGCCACGCCGTGGGCGCTGTCGTAGGGCAGGTGGATCGACAGCACATGCAGCTCGAGCAGGTCGGCGGCCACTTTCGAGCGGTCCGTCGCCAGTACCGTGTCCGATGCACCGGCGCGCATGTCCCGTGTCCATCGTTCCGCATCATCCAGCACGGCAGCAACCCGCGCGTGCACGCGCATCGAGACCCGGCGCGGCAGCACCAGCGCATGTACCAGCGTTGCAGCCAGGATGCCGATGGCGATTTCCTGCACCCGCGTGATGGCAATGGTGAACACGTCTCCCGGCACCATCACCGCAGGAAATCCAATCAGGCTGGTGGTATAGCCGGCCAGCAGGAACGCATAGGCACGTGGCGTGCGGTCGAGCATCGCCAGATACAGGCACAGCGCCATCCACGTGGCGAGTGCGGCGCTCAGCACCAAGGGGGCATTGGCGAAACGTGGCACCAGCACGACGGTGGCGACGGCCCCGCCCACGGTACCGAGCAGGCGGAACAGGCCGCGGCTGAGCGTTGCCCCGGAAAGGGGCTGTGACACCAGATAGACCGTGCCGATCACCCAGAACGGGCGATTCAGGCCGACCCTTAGAGAGACATACAGCCCCAGCGACGCGGCGAGCAGACATTTGAGCGAGAACAGCAGCGCTTCCTGATCGGTCCTGAGGGCAGGGTTTTTCAACCGGGCAAATGCCTGGCGCATGTAGGGGCGGAACGGGGTGGGGGAGTGCATGCGGCTCATGCTAGTGATCGGCCGCACTGGCGAATTTCGCTACAATGACAATCAATCGCTAAAACCGGCCAATGTGAGAATGGCTCGCATTTCGCTCCCCGGCTTTGACCTGGACCCGGACGAGACCGATCGCCCGGCGGTCGCCAGCCGCCTGCAGGTGGCCGAGCACGACGCGGAGATTCCCGTGCATGAGCACCGCAAGGGTCAGCTCATTCTTGCGCTGCATGGGGCGGTGACCTGCGAAGTGGCCAATGCGTTGTGGATCGTGCCGCCCCAGTGTGGTGTCTGGATTCCGGGTGGCATGCCGCACAGCAACCGCGCCACCGCCAACGCGCGCCTGTGCTACCTGTTCGTCGAGCCCGGCATCGTCGATCTGCCCATGCAATGCGTGACGCTGGCGATCTCCCCGATGCTGCGCGAGATGATCCTGCACCTGGCCGACGCGCCGCTGGACTACCCGCATGGCAGCCACACCGACCGGCTGGCGCGCGTGTTGCTGGACGAGCTGGTACAGATGCCGGCCGAGCACCTGTCGTTGCCGGTCAGCCATCACCCGAAGGTGCGTGCGCTGGCGGCGGCGCTGTCGGCGGATCCGGCAGACCGCAGCACCATCGGCCAGTGGGCCGTGCGCCTGGCCCTGGGCGAGCGCACGTTGACCCGGCTCATCGAACGGGAAACGGGCTTGTCCTTCGGGCGCTGGCGGCAGCAGCTGCACCTGCTCATCGCCATTCGTGAACTCGCCGCGGGTGCACCGGTACAACGCGTTTCCGAGACGCTGGGCTATGAGTCGGTGACGGCCTTCATCACGATGTTCAAGAAGGCGCTTGGCCTTTCCCCGACGCGGTACTTTGCGGTGCGCCTGCGCGGGCAGTAGTCGGGAACATCCCGGCAAGCCCTTGCCTGGAATGGCTAGTTCAAGGTGCCGGAGACCGATTGAATCGCGGTCACCACCGCAGCAGGATCCTCGCGCTGGAGGGTATGCCCGGTCGCCAGGTAGCGATGCGTGCCGCGCGTGAATCCCGAGAAGAGCAGGGCGTGCTGCGCCTTCCAGAGTGCCTTGCCCGCTGCGGTTTCTTCGAAGAACAGCGGTTCGGCAGCGAGCTGGGTTGCAGTCAGCAGCGCGACCGGCACGTCCGGCATTGAGCGCGGGGTCTGTGCACCGGGTGCATCCAGTTGTTCCGTCAGCACGGCATAGTCGGCGGCCATGGCCGGCGGCAGCATTGCCCGCAGCTGGGCATCGTCTGCCTGCACGCGGGCACTGTCGGCCTGCTTGAACGCATGGCGCTGACCCATCGTGGCCGGGTCCACCAGCACCAGGCCCTGCAGGCGCTCCGGATGGCGGCGTGCAAACTCCGTGGCCAGCAGGCCGCCATAGGAATGACCCACCAGCACCACGCGGCGACCGGGGGCGAGCGTATCGATCACGGCTGTGAGGTCGGCCAGATGCGCATCGATGCGCTTGGCGTGACCGTCGCTGCCGGACTTGCCGAGTCCTGCACGGGCGTAGGTGATGCTGTGGTAGTCGCGCCCCAGACCCGCAACCACCTCCTTCCAGGCGCCCGCGCCCTGCCCGAAACCGGATTCAAAGACCACAGCGATCGGGCCGGTCCCCGTCTCTTCGGCCTGCAGTGCGTAGGCGCCGCGATCCACCTGGATTTCGCCGGCGTGGACGGAGCCTGCTGCGGCCATCACCGCGGCCAGCACCCACATCGTCACTCGGCTGCTATTCATTGCCATTCCCCCTGGGCCGTGCCGCGTGCCAGCCCTTCCGATGGGTCAGGTATGCAGCGAAGTGCCACAGCCTGCCGACCTCGCGACAGGTCGTGCTGGTAATGTAGTGATGTATAACACCGACCCCCTGTGCAGGAAGTCATAGAGACGGGGGCGTAGACCGCTGAATGGCGTTGGATGCTTGAATCTGTGATCGGTTACGCGGCTCCACACTTGAACGTGCAAGCGTCCTCAACGATAAAGGCGGCATGTGGCACTGCCGCATACCGGACCAGGGACGATCCGAAGCATGACGCGGGGCACAGCTCCGCGTTCTCGTTCCCGCCGGCGCTGTGTTCGTCCAGGAAGGAGAACAGGGATGTTGGAACGACTGAAGACCATTTCGTGTGCCGTGCTGGCGATTGTTGCCGTCGGCGGCTTCGCCCCTGCCGTGGCACAGGCGCAGGAAAGCAGGATCACCTGGCGTATTTCGCAGCCCGGCGGCGATGCGACTCAATACAAGACCCAGCAGGCGGCGGTGGCTGCCATCAAGAACCTGCCCGCACCCAGCCCGTTCCCGCCGGAGTTCCAGTTCGGCTGGCAGTACGTGGACAAGATCAAGTCGAAAGTCGTGGACTTGAACGGCAACACGTCGATCACCTACTGGATGGGGAAGGCGCAACCCTCCGATCCAGACTGGACCTATCTGAGTACAGAAGAGTTTTCGACGGAAGAGGCGATGGTTGCGAGCTTCCTCGCGGAAGTCCAGTCAAGCAACCCTGTCTGTCCGGGTGCTGCTGTCACACCTCAAGGCGACTGGTTCTCTGGTACGCCGGAAACGGAAGGCGTTGTGGAGTCGAGGTTCTATCAGATCACTCATATGATCGGGCAGAACACGGCCGAATCGCCTTGCGCTCCCTACGTGAGCCAGATGGCCTTCGGACGCAAACGCCGCCTTGATTGCCCTGTTCCTCTTACGCAGTGGTCCAACAAGCACAACGCCTGCGTCAGCGAAGAGTTCGTTGCCACCATCACTTCCAAGTCGCAGAAGTGCGACAAGGACGGTGGCAATGGTAGTTGCCCTTTGACGGGCAGAGATAGTGCTTCTGAGTTCGGCATGGATATGAGCCCAGTTGCCCGAAATGAGCCGGAAACGGATGGTGGCGCCTGCGACGGCAATGTCGGCAACCCCTGCGATGTCAAGACCGGTGAAAAGTATGAGATCGCGCGGGACTTCGATCTTGGCTGGATCGCACTGACGCGTTTCTATCACTCCGGCATCTCCACGTCCT
Source organism: Stenotrophomonas sp. 71799_Sma (assembly GCF_056482505.1). Lineage (NCBI taxonomy): Bacteria > Pseudomonadati > Pseudomonadota > Gammaproteobacteria > Lysobacterales > Lysobacteraceae > Stenotrophomonas > Stenotrophomonas sp. 71799_Sma. The sequence continues at coordinate 2,713,458 of NZ_CM151202.1, read as the reverse complement.
CCGGTGGCTTCGGTTATGGCTGGACCCATTCGCTGGGCGCCCACCTGGCACTGGATGGCGTTGACAGCGTTGGCATCATTGAAAGCACCGGTTTCCAGCGGGCGTTCAAGAAGATCGGCCAGGCCTATGAGGCGGACGACGACAGTGGCGATCGTCTCGTCCAGAACGGCAACTGGACACTGTATTCGGCGGGCTCCATCTCGATCTTCGGCGCGGACGGGCGTCTGACCGCCAAGCGCTTCCCGGATGGCACGTCGCTGACCTACATCTACGACGACAGCGACCGCCTTGCGGCCGTCACCCACAGCAGTGGCCGCACGCTGGAGTTCGTCTATCAGTCCAACGACTATGAGGCGCTGATCAGTTCGGTGCTGGTCGAGGGCATTGCGCTCGCCACCTACACCTACACATCGCAGAACCAGGTCGCCACGGTGACCTATGCGGGTGGTGGTGTGCGGACGTATCACTACGAGAACCAGGACTTCCCCCAGCACTTGACCGGTATCACCGCCGAGGACGGTCGCCGCTACAGCACCTTCAGCTACGATTCCATCGGTCGTGTGATCTCCAGTCAGCATGCCGGCGGTGCCGATGGTGTGACACTGGCCTACAGCCCCAACGGCGGTGCAGTCGTGACCGACGCGCTGGGGCGGCAGACCGACTACACCCTGACACCCGGAGGCGATAGCGCTCCGTCGCGCAAGGTGACCGGCCTGACGGATTCGCAGGGAACGGTCAGCCGAACCTACTACGACCAGAGTGTCGACTTCCGCCGGCGTCTGGATACCTACACCGATCGCCGCGGTATCCAGACCAGGCACACCTATGCGCAGGGCACCGATCCGGTGAGCAGTCGCGCCGTCAGCATCCATACCGTGACCGAAGCGGTCGGCTTGCCCGAACAGCGTGTGGTGACCACCGCGCGCGACATCGAAACCAATGCGGTACTGACCACCCGGATTGGCAGCCGCGAAACCCGCACGGCCTTCAATGCCCGGCGCCAGCCAACGACCAACACGGTAACCGACACCGCGTCCGGCCAGACGCGCATCACCAGCTACACGTACTGCGAAGCCGCTGATGTGGCAGCGGCAGGCAGCTGCCCGGTGGAGGGGCTGCTGAAGAGTGTGGATGGCCCGCGCACGGATGTGGCCGATGCCGTTACCTATGCCTATTACTCGGCGGATGATGCAGGGTGCGCGACCGGAGGTGCCTGCAGCTATCGCAAGGGCGACCTGCGCAGCGTGACCAATGCGCTGGGCCAGACGGTCGAGACCTTGGCCTACGACGCTTTCGGGCGGCCGTTGTCGGTCAAGGACGCCAACGGCGTGGTGACTGATTACACCTACCATCCCCGCGGCTGGCCGACCTCCATCACCGTGCGCGGCGCGACCACTGCCGAGGATCGGGTCACCCAGCTGAGCTACTGGCCAACCGGCCAGGTGCAGAGAATCACCGAGCCGGATGGCAGCAGCGTGTCCTACGTCTACGATGCGGCGCTGCGCTTGACCGACATCGAGGACAACGCCGGCAACACGATTCACTACACGCTGGACAACGCCGGCAATCGCCTCAAGGAAGACACGCTCGATGCAGGCGGTACCCTGCGCCGTACCCTGGCACGGACGTTCAACACACTCGGCCAGCTGACCGCACTGAAGGACGCAGGCAACCACGCTACCGGCTTTGCCTACGATGCCAACGGCAACCCGCAGACCGTGACCGACGCCCTGCAGCGCGTGACCAGCCAGCAGTACGACCCGTTGAACCGCTTGGCGCAGACCCTGCAGGATGTCGGCGGCGTGGCGGCGGAGATCCGCAGCCAGTACAACGCGCTGGACCAGGTCACCCAGGTCACCGACCCGAAAGGCCTGCATACGACCTATGCCTACAACGGTTTCGGTAATCTGACCGGGCAGGTCAGCCCGGACAGTGGCGCCAGCAGCTTCACCGTCGATGCGGCAGGCAACCGCAAGACAGCTACCGATGCACGCGGCGTCACCGCCACCTATCACTACGATGCACTCAACCGCCTGAGCGGCATCGCCTATTCAGACCCAAATCTGGACGCGGGCTACAGCTATGACGTGGCGCCTGCCGCCTGTGCCGCCGACGAGCGCTTCGCCAAGGGACGGCTGGGGCAGGTGCTGCACGCCAATGGCAGTACCCAGTACTGCTATGACCGTTTCGGCCAGGTCACCCGCAAGGTACAGACCGTCAACGGCGTTGCCAGCACGCTGCGCTACGCCTATAGCAAGTCGGGCCGCCTGACCGCGTTGACCTACCCCGACGGCAGCGTGGCCGACTACGTACGCGACACCCAGGGCCGCATCAGCCAGATCGGCCTGACCCGGCCCGGCCAGGCACGCCAGATCGTGGTGAACAACGTGACCTATGCGGCCTTCGGCCCGGCGACGGGCTGGACCTATGGCAATGGCCGACAGCTGCAGCGTCCGCTGGACCTGGACTATCGCCCGCAGGCGGTACACGACCCGGCCGCAGGTGGCCTGTCGCTGGGCTATGGCTACGACCCGGTCGGTTCGATCACCGAGCTGAAGAACGGCACAGGCTCAACGGTACTCGCCAAGTACGCCTACGACACGCTGGGCCGCCTGACCCAGACCCAGGACGGTACGACCGGCACGCCGATCGAAACCTATGCCTACGACGCCACCGGTAATCGGACCGCGCTGACCACGTCGGCAGGCACCGCCAGCTACACCTATCCCGCAACCAGCCATCGCCTGACTGCGGTGGATGGCGAAGCGCGCACCCATGACGCGGTGGGTAACACCACCAGCATCGGCAGCAAGACGTTCACCTACAGCGATGCCAATCGCATGAACGCGGTGAAGCAGGGCAATGCCGTACTTGAAAGCTACGCCTACAACCATCGTGGGGAGCGCGTGCTGCGCACCCCGACCGGTGGAACTGCCCAGATCACGCTGTACGACGAAGCAGGGCAGTGGCTGGGCAACTACTCAGCCACGGGCCAGGCGCAGCAGCAGGCCATCTGGCTGGACAACTACCCGGTGGCGCTGATCAATGTGCCGAGTACCGGCGTGCCGGAGCTGGCCTACGTCCAGCCGGATCATCTGGGTACGCCACGTGTGGTGATCGACCCAGTGCGGAATGTCGCGATCTGGGAGTGGAGCAACAAGAGCGAGGTGTTCGGTAACCAGATCCCGAGTGCTGACCCGGATGGTGACGGTGTGGCGTTCGAGCTGGCGCTGCGCTTCGCCGGGCAGCAGGCGACGGATGCGAGTGGGCTGTTCTACAACTACCAGCGCGAGTATGACCCCGCAGTGGGGCGGTACTCGCAGAGCGACCCACTCGGGCTGAGCGCGGGGATGACGACTTACGCATACGTATCGTCGGGTCCGCTTGGTGCTGCTGATCCGTTTGGTCTGTGCGAGGATGATCACGTCTACCGCATTGATCGATTCAGTCTCTGCTCTCCGCAGTCCGCATTCAGAGCTGCGAGAGTGGTAAGTGCTCCAGGTGCGCCACCGGCCCGAGAGGGGTTCACTCCGGACGTTGAGCTTGTCGGGAACGGTGGACGAAACCACATTACTCAGTGGGTGGACTCAAAGAACATGACGATCGTAAATTCAACCCGTCCGGGCCATCAGTTCCATCCGGGTACGGTATCGTGGAAGGTGGCGCCTGGGCCGCTGGGAATCGGGTCGCAGATCACAATCGTGGGCGAAGGATCCGGGCCCAATCCGATACTCAACGATGCGCTTGGTTTCCTGATTTTTGGTCCGGCGGCGACATTGGCCGCAACGCTTTGCATCGTTGGGCCACGTTGATGGTAAAGCTCCTGACAGTGGTACTTCTGATTGGAGTGGGACTTGGATTATCCGATGGCGCATGCGCCATCGGAAAACGGCCCTTCAAGATGATCCAGTTCTGCGTGCACGACCAAGAGGGCCTGGATCTGTTCAAACAGACCCTCCGCGCTATCGCCAAGGACGAAGGAATGCAGTTCTTCGATGGCAGCGCGGAATTGGATCGGCAGCTCGCCAAGTCAAAGGTCGACGTGAAGCGTCCTGTCGTCTACGTCGGAGTCAAGCGGGAAGATGGCTCCGGAATGGAGGCGGGGAACCTCGGATTGGATCGCTTCGAAATAGCCATCGGCTTCTCTGAAGGGAGGAAGCCTGCCGAGGCCCAGTCATTTTCTTCCCGTGTCGAACGCACCTTGGCCGAGCGCTGGAATGTACTCGCGATTCCACCGGACAAGGGCGCTACGCCGCTGGCATGTCGGGCGGGCAGGCCACAATCGGTCGCGCGATGAAAGAGCCTATGTCGGATGATGGAGGGAGCAGTCTGATCGTCCACTGCCATCACGGGTCGACCTGCAACCGCCCCACCGCCTGCGCGCACAACGACTGGCAGGCCATGACCAATCCCTCCATCACCCGGTCGCCCACGTACTCTTCCGGTTCGCCGTTCTGCCGCGTGCGTTCCGCCGCCAGCAGCATTTCCAGCACCACCCGCAACCCGTTCAACGCGCAATCGGCATCGGCCAGGTCCAGGCAGCGGCCGGGCAGTTGATGCCGCTCCGGCCAGGGCTGTCCGTCGGCCGCCGCACCGGAGCCGATGCGGTGGAGATTGGCAATGAAGGTGTTCCTGTCCACCGCAGGCGCAGCCTGTGGCGAACCGTCGTCGCCGGCGGTGCTGCGGTAGGCGTGCAGATGCGGGAAGTCCGATTCGTTCATGGCGAGGCTCCGTGCAGGGCAATCGGTAGCCGCCACCCGAAAGGTGGCGGGCGGTACGTGGTTCGAATCCGGGTTGGCCTCAAGCCGGCGGGCGCGAACGCCCCCAACGCACCGCCCGCCATAGCCGGCAGACGGATTGCCAGCCGGCGCCACGCATGGTGACGCCGGCTGGCAAGCGCACTTACTCAAGGCCAACACGGGATTCGAAGCCCGGCCACCCTTTTCCGGTGGCACGCCATCTGAGCCCTTGGCGCTGTGCAATGCCAATCAGAAGAGTTGCAAAGATCACTCGATTGGAGACGCTTTCGGCATTCTCCCACGCTGTTAAGCACTGCCAGCACAGGCTGGCGCGGTGATCCGCCCGCACCGTGCAATCTGCGACAGGTGTCGAGGTTGGAAGGAGGAAGGGGGCGGGTGGGGAGGGGCGATGGCGACAGGGATAACAGGACCGGTAGCGCCGGGCCACGCCCGGCGAGCCGACGGCGCATGAACATGGAGGATTCCGCCGGGCATGGCCCGGCGCTACCGATTCCGTTGTTCCTTGACGTTCCCAGCCACCAAGCGCAGGCTTGTTCAGCACGTTTCCTAAACAGAAGGAGACTTATGACCGCGACCGCTTCGCTGCACCCAACCCCCGACACTCAGGGCCGTTCCCGCCTTTGGAGTGTTTTCTGGCTGCAGGGCGTCATTCCCAGCAATATTCTGTGGGCGGTGGCCCTCTGGGCCCTGGCCAACCAGCGCACCCCGCTGCTGCTGGGGGTATTTGCCGTGCTGCTGCTCTATACCGGCTGGATCATCCCGGCGGTCTGGCGGGCGGCGCCCGCCGCGCACAACCCCAACCTGGGCGTGGCGGCGCGCGGGCTGACCGTGGCCTGGGGGCTGAACACTGTGCTGGTGATCTTCTTTCTGACCCTGCAGCTGGTGGCTCAATAGAACTGAACAGGCTCGCCGCCCCGGTCGAAGGCGGCGAAGCGGCCGATCTGACCGTCGTGGATGGCGTTGACCATCAGCTTCAGCGGGCGCGCGGCTTCGTCGCTGTTGGGTGCGAAACCACCTCTGCCATCCAGTGCCGCCACGAACACCAGGTCCCAGTCGATGCCGGTGGTGGTCGACTCGGCCGCCAGCGCCTGGAAGCTGGGCACCTCGTCCGGCAGCTTGTCCACGCACAGCACCGGCGACAGGGTGCCGCCCTCGCGGCGGTCATGCCGGTCGCGCTGGTCACCGGTGGGCGATTCGGGCAGCTCAGCGCGCACGAATACGAACAGCAAGCGTTGCGGTTCAGCCTGCTGGCCGGCGGCATGCAGCAGTTGCTGGAAATCGTTCATCATCATGAGGGTTGTCACACGCCCGCTGCACGGAAAGCCGCATGCTGCCATAACGCCTGCCGCGCGGGGCCGAAGACGATTGATTTAAGTCATGCCCATGGAACTGAAGGCCGCGTACTCTGGCAATCGTTCCAGCAGGCGAGGGTATCCGGGCCGTTCCGGGCACAGGCAAGACGGTGGAGCAACAAGGTGGACCAGCCATGAGCCAACTCACCGACGGTTTCGGACGCAGCTTTCCGTACCTGCGCCTGTCGTTGACCGAAGCCTGCAACTTCCGTTGCAGCTACTGCCTGCCCAACGGTTACCAGGCCGATGGCCGCCCGCGCTTCCTGCAGGTGGATGAAATCGCGCGTCTGGTGCGTGCGTTTGCCGCGCTGGGCATGAGCAAGATCCGCCTGACGGGTGGCGAGCCCAGCCTGCGCAAGGACCTGGATGAGATCATCGCCACCGTGGCGGCGGTGCCGGGCATCCGCAAGGTGGCCATCACCACCAACGGCACGCTGCTGCCGCGGCGCCTGCCGGGGTGGCACCGCGCCGGCCTGACCGCGCTGAACGTGAGCATGGACAGCCTGCAGCGCGAACGCTTCAGGACCATCACCGGGCATGACCGCCTGCCGGAGATCGAACAGGGCCTGGCCTTGGCGCAGGCGCTGGGCCTGCCGGCGATCAAGCTCAACGCGGTGCTGCTGCGTGGCCTGAACGACGACGAGCTGCCGCAGTGGATGGACTACCTGCGCGATCGTCCCTTCAGCGTGCGCTTCATCGAACTGATGCGCACCGGCGACAACGAAGCCTATTTCCAGCGCCACCACCTGCGCGCCGACGTGGTGATCGAGCAGCTGCTGGCGGCTGGCTGGCACGAACGGCCGCGCGCCGCCGATGCCGGTCCGGCGCGCGAGTTCGGCCACCCTGACCATCGCGGCAGCATCGGCATCATCGCCCCGTATTCGCGCGACTTCTGCAAGGGCTGCAACCGCCTGCGGGTGACCGCCAAGGGCGACCTGCGGCTGTGCCTGTTCGGCGAGTTCGGCGTGCCGCTGCGCCCGCTGCTGCAGAGCGACGACGACCATGACGCGCTGCTGGCACGCATCACCACACAGCTTGGCCTGAAAGCGGCCGGGCATGGACTGCACCAGGGCCAGACCGGGCTGACCCCGCACCTGGCCTCCATCGGAGGATGAGCAACACGATGAGTGGGGAATTGAATGCGGCCTTCCATATGGCCGATGTCCGCGACAAGCGCATCACCCGCCGACGTGCGGTGGCGGTGGGCGAGCTGCATGCCGGTCCAGTGGCCTATCCGCTGATCGTCGAGCGCCGCCTGCCCAAGGGCGATGCGCTGGTGATGGCCGAGATTGCCGGCCTGCAGGGCGCCAAGATGGCCTCGATGCTGATGCCGCTGTGCCATCCGCTGCCGCTGGAACTGGTGCAGGTGTTCTGCACGCCGGTACCGGAACGGCAGGCGATCCGCGTGTGGTGCGAGTGCGCCAGCGAGGCGCGCACCGGCGTGGAGATGGAGGCACTGGCCGGCGTCAACGCGGCGCTGCTTACCCTGTACGATCTGAGCAAGCCGGTGGAACCGGCCCTGCGCATCGAAGGCATCCGCCTGCTGTTCAAGGAAGGCGGCAAGCGCGGTGTCTGGCTGCACCCCGACGGCATGGACGATGCCGAGCGCACGCGTTTCAAGCCGCGTGCGCCGAAGGGCCTGGAGGGCGCGGCCTGCGCGGTGATCACGCTGAGCGATCGCGCCAGCGACGGCACCTATGAGGATATCTCTGGCCCGACCCTGGTGACCGGCCTGAAAAAGCTGGGCGGCGAGGTGGTGGCCGCTGAGGTGTTGCCCGATGGCATCGAGCCATTGGCGGGCCGCCTGCAGGCCTTGGCCGCCGAGGGCGTGCGCCTGTGCCTGTGTACCGGTGGTACCGGGCTGGGCCCGCGTGACCTGACCCCGGAGGCGCTGCGTTCCCTGAACGCGCGGCCGGTACATGGCCTGGCGCAGATGGTGCGGGCACTGAGTGCACAGCACACGCCGATGGCCTGGCTGAGCCGCGCCGAGGTGGTGCAGCTGGGCAACATGCTGGTGTTCGCACTGCCCGGCAGCCCGAAGGCGGCGGCGCAGTGCCTGGACATCCTGGCGCCGGTACTGGGCCATGCCCTGGCGATGGTCGAGGGTGGTGGCCACTGATGATTGCCTACAGCGAAGCCCTGCAGCACCTGCTGGACGCAGCCACGCCGCTGCCGGCCGAGCGCCTGCCCCTGCATGAGGCCGGCGGCCGTACCCTGGCCAGTGACATCCACAGCGGGCAGTCGTTGCCGCCGTTCGACAACTCGGCGATGGACGGCTTCGCGCTGCGCGCCAACGGCGCGGCGTTCGAGGCCGGTACCGAATTCGCGGTGCAGGGCTGGCAGGCGGCCGGCGATGCCGGCGCCGAAGGCGGCGAGGGTGCATGGGAAATCATGACCGGTGCACGCATGCCGTCCGGGCTGGATACGGTGGTGCCGGTCGAGAACGTGGAGATCCTCGCCAGCGAGGAGGGACGCCCGACCCGCATCGCCTTGAAGGCATCGGTGAAGCCGGGCCAGCATGTGCGCCTGCGCGGCCAGGACGTGAGCGAAGGCGAGCGCGTGCTGCAGGCCGGGCAGGTGCTGGATATCAATGCGCGCACCCTGCTGCATGCCATCGGCGTGGGCCAGGTGGCGGTGGTGGCGCGGCCGAAGGCGGCGGTGATTGCCACCGGCAAGGAGCTGGTGACCGAGGCGGCGCAGACGCTGGAATCCGGGCAGATCCGTGACAGCAACCGGCCGTACCTGGTCGGCCGCCTGCTGGCCGCCGGTGCCGAGGTGGTCTGGCAGGGCACGGTGGGCGACGACGTGGCCGCGTTCAATGCGGTGCTGGATGAAGCGCTGGCCGCTGGCGCGCAGGTGCTGATCAGCACCGGTGCGGTGTCGGCCGGCCGCTACGATTTCGTTCCCGATGCGCTGCGCGGCCGTGGTGCGCGCATCGTCTTCCACAAGGTGGCCATCCGCCCGGGCAAGCCGCTGCTGTTCGCGGTGCTGCCCAATGGCGCACTGTACTTTGGCCTGCCGGGTAACCCTGTGTCGGCGGCCGTGGGCCAGCGTTTCTTCGTCGAGCCGGTGCTGCGCCGCCTGTTGGGGCTGGCGCCGGAGCTCATGTTGCAGCTGCCGCTGCAGGCCGACGTGCGCAAGCCGCCGGGCCTGCGCTTCCACGCGCGTGCGCGGGTGGAAATGGACGGGGAGGGGCGCCTGAGTGCGCGCGTGCTGTCCGGGCAGGAGTCGTTCCGTTTGATGTCCATGCTGCAGGCCAACGCCTGGGTGGTGCTGGAGGGTGAGGGTGACCTGGCCAGCGCCGGCACCTACGTGCGCGTGCAGGGCTGGGGTCACCACGAACCGGTGCAGCTGGTGAGCCAGGAGTCATGATGAAACAGGTGAATCTGCAGTTGTTCGGTGCGTTTTCCGATCTGGATGCCAGTCGCGAGATCGCCGTGGATGTAGCCGGTGGCACCGTGGCCGATCTGCGCCAGGCGCTGCGCGAGCTGCTGCCGCTGCGTTGGCCGGGTTTCCGTGCCGGCCTGCTGGATTATTCGGCGTTTGCCGACCAGCAACGCGTGCTGCGCGATCACGAGGCGCTGCCCGACGATGGCCGGGTGGCGATCCTGCCGCCGGTGAGCGGGGGCTGAGCGATGAACGAGAAGATCATCGCGAAGGTGGTGGACCGCGCGCAGGCGGCGATCGATCCGGCCGAGGGCATCGCTGCGGTCTCTGATCCGGGCTTCGGTGGCATCGACGTGTTCATCGGCAAGGTGCGCGACGTCAACATCGGCCGGCCGGTGACCGGGATCACCTACGACCTGTTCGAGCCGCTGGTGTTGAACGAGTTCAAGCGGTTGGCCGCCGAGGTCGAGGCGACGTTTGGCCCGAAGCTGATACTGTATGTGGCCCATGCCAAGGGCCGGTTGGGCATTGGTGATGTGGCGGTGGTGGTGGCCGCCGGCAGCCCGCACCGGGACGAGGCGTTCCGCGCCTGCCGGCAGTTGATCGAGGTGGTCAAGCACCAGTGCCCGATCTGGAAGCAGGAGCATTACGAGGACGGCGACAGCGCGTGGAGCGAGGGTTGCAGCCTGTGTCACGTGGACAGCGAACCCGGACATGCCGATGACCATGCGCATGATCATCAACATTGATGCCGACGCAGCCACGCATGGCGTGGCTCTACTGCGATGAGCATCAACGGCATCGTACTGGCCGGTGGCCTGTCCAGCCGGATGGGTCGCGACAAGGCACTGCTGCCGTGGCAGGGCCGCACGCTGCTGGAACACATGCGTGGCCTGTTGATGCAGGCTGGCGCCGAACGGGTATGGGTAAGCGGTGACTATCCGACCTTCGGTGGCATCCCCGATCAGGTTGCGCGCTGCGGCCCACTGGGAGGGTTGCACAGCGTGATGCAGCAGATGCCCGACAGCCCGGCCTGGGTGGTAGCGGTGGATACGCCGTTGCTGGCGCCACGGCTGCTGCAACGGCTGGCTGCCGAGGGGCGGGGCGCGTGCACGATCTTTGACGGGCATCCCTTTCCCATGCTGTTGAATGTGGACAATGCCACTCGTAGCGTGCTGGCCGCGATTCTGGATGATGCGGAAGGGCCGCGCTCTGTACAGGCGTTCCAGCGTCGCCTGCAGATGCACGTGCTGGCGCTTGAAAGCGTTGACGAAGCCTGCCTGGTCAACTGCAATACCCCCGAACAATGGGAGGATGTTGCGTCATGAAAGTGCAGTTGCAGGACCAATCGGTACGGCTTCGCCTGGATGAGGCCGAACTGGCGCGCCTGCTGGCCGGTGAATCGGTCGAGAACATGACCCGCTTCGGCGGTATCGAGGGCTGGGGCATGGCGGTCTCGCTGCATGGCGGCGATCAACCGGTACTGCTCGATGGTGGCACCTTCTGCCGCCTGGTACTGCCGCGCTCGGCAGTTGAGGCCTTGGCGGCACGGCTGCCGTGCCGGGATGGCCTGCCATTCGACATTGCCCTGGAAGATGGCAGCCAGCTTCAGCTGCAGTTCGATGTAGACGTGCGCGATAGCGTGCGCCAGCGCGGAGTCACGCGCCGCAATACCGCTTCATCGATTTGACATTTGTCAGGGGCAGGGTGGAAACCGGCTCCTGATTGATCCAGATCAACCCCGTCGTAGTTGCTGCACGGCCTAATGGCTGCATGACGACGGGTCACAACTTGAAAGCAATACCCACGTCATTCCACAGCCTTGGAGCCATGTATGACCGTCGGTAGCGATCCTGTTGTCCGCAGCACTGCCCGTCCGGGTCGCGTCATCAGCGACTGGACGCCGGAGGACCCCGGCTATTGGGAGCGCACCGGCAAGCGGGTTGCCACCCGCAACCTGGTCATTTCGATCCCCTCGCTGCTGCTGGCCTTCTCGGTCTGGGTGCTGTTCTCGGCGGTGTCGATCAGCCTGCCGAAGATCGGCTTCAACTTCAGTACCGACCAGCTGTTCTGGCTGGTGGCGCTGCCCAGCCTGTCCGGCGCAACCCTGCGCATCTTCTATTCGTTCGTGATCCCGATCTTCGGCGGCCGCCGCTGGACCGCGCTGTCCACCGCGTCGCTGCTGGCGCCGACGCTCTGGCTCGGCTTTGCGGTGCAGGACCCGGCCACGCCGTACTGGGTGTTCGTGGCCATCGCGATCCTGTGCGGCTTCGGCGGCGCGAACTTCTCGTCGTCGATGTCCAACATCTCCTTCTTCTACCCCAAGCAGAAGCAGGGCCTGGCGCTGGGCCTGAACGCCGGCCTGGGCAATGTGGGCGTGTCGGTGGCGCAGGCGGTGATCCCGCTGGTCATCACCGTAGGCGTGTTCGGTGCGCTGGGTGGTGCACCGCAGCCCGCGGTGGAGGGTGGGGCACCGCTGTTCCTGCAGAACGCCGGCTTCATCTGGGTGCCGGCCATCGCGCTGTGCGCCATCGCGGCCTGGTTCGGCATGAACGACCTGACCAGCGCCCGCTCGTCGTTCTCCGAGCAGGCGGTGATCTTCCGCCGCAAGCACAACTGGCTGATGTGCTGGTTGTACATCGGCACCTTCGGTTCCTACATCGGTTTCTCGGCCGGCTTCCCGATGCTGGTGAAGAGCCAGTTCCCGGACGTGAACCCGCTGGCCTACGCCTTCATCGGCCCGCTGCTGGGCGCGCTGATGCGTTCGGTGGGCGGCAGCATGGCCGACCGCTGGGGTGGCGCCCGCCTGACCTTCTGGGTGTTCGCGCTGATGATCGCGGCGGTGTTCGGCGTGCTGCACTTCCTGCCCAGCCATGGCCAGGGCGGCAACTTCCATGGCTTCCTGCTCAGCTTCATGGCGCTGTTCGTGCTCAGTGGCATCGGCAACGGCACCACCTTCCGCATGATCCCGGTGATCTTCCGCACCCTGCATGAGCGCTGGTCGGCCAACGACAACGCCGAGGGCAAGGCCACGGCCGCACACCAGGCCAGCATCGAGTCGGCCGCGGTGGTCGGTTTCTCCGGTGCGATCGGTGCCTACGGCGGTTTCTTCATTCCCAAGAGCTACGGCTCGTCCATTACGTTGACCGGCAGCCCCGACATGGCGCTGTACGGATTCGTTGTTTTCTATGTCACCTGCCTGGCCGTGACCTGGTGGTGGTACTACCGGCGCGGTGCCGAGACACCCTGCTGACGACATGAAAACGCACCGCAGCCAGATGACACACACAGCCACGATGCCGATGTCCGCAAAGGGAGATCCCCGATGAGTTATTTCCTCGATCGCTTGCAGTTCTTCAAGCGTGACCCCCAGACCTTTGCCGATGGCCATGGTTTTGCCAAGAGCGAGGGCCGCGACTGGGAAAACAGTTACCGCGCCCGCTGGCAGTACGACAAGATCGTACGTTCCACACACGGCGTGAACTGCACCGGCTCCTGCAGCTGGAAGATCTACGTCAAGAACGGCCTGGTCACCTGGGAAACCCAGCAGACCGATTACCCGCGCACGCGCCCGGACCTGCCCAACCATGAACCACGTGGCTGCCCGCGTGGCGCCAGCTATTCCTGGTACCTGTACAGCGCCAACCGGCTGAAGTACCCGCTGATCCGCGGCACGCTGCTGCGCCTGTGGCGCGAAGCCCGCAAGAGCAAGGCCCCGGTCGATGCCTGGGCCAGCATCGTGGAGGACAAGGAGAAGGCGCGCTCGTACAAGACCCGCCGCGGCATGGGTGGCTTTGTGCGCCTGCAGTGGGAAGAGGCCAACGAGATCATCGCCGCCTCCAACCTGTACACGGTGAAGCAGTACGGCCCGGACCGCGTGGTCGGGTTCTCGCCGATTCCGGCGATGTCGATGGTGTCCTACGCTGCCGGTGCGCGATACCTGTCGCTGCTGGGTGGCGCCTGCCTGTCCTTCTACGACTGGTACTGCGACCTGCCGCCGGCCTCGCCGCAGATCTGGGGCGAGCAGACCGACGTGCCCGAGTCGGCCGACTGGTACAACAGCCGCTACATCATCGCCTGGGGTTCGAACGTGCCGCAGACGCGTACGCCCGATGCGCACTTCTTCACCGAGGCGCGCTACAACGGCACCAAGACGGTGGCGATCTGCCCGGACTATTCCGAGCTGGCCAAGCTGACCGACCACTGGCTGCACCCCAAGCAGGGCACCGACGCGGCGCTGGCCTTTGCCTTCGGCCATGTGATCCTGCGCGAGTTCCATGTCGATTCGCCCTCGCAGTATTTCCAGGACTACTGCCGCCAGTACTCGGACATGCCGATGCTGGTGCGCCTTGAGCGCCGCGACGATGGCCGCCTGGTGGCGGGCCGCTTCCTGCGTGCCAGTGAGCTGGGCGGGCTGGGTGAAGCCAACAACCCGGACTGGAAGACCCTGGCCTACGACGAGAACAGTGGCCAGATCGTGGTGCCCAATGGCTCCATCGGTTTCCGCTGGGGTGAAAAGGGCCGCTGGAACATCGAAGAGAAGGCCAGCAATGGCGCCGACACACGCCTGCGCCTGAGCTTGTCCGACGCCAACGACGGCATCGAGGCGGTGAGCTTCCCGTACTTCGGTGGCATTGAAAGCGACGGCTGGACTGCCGCGCCGGCCGAAGACGTACTGGACCGCAACATTCCGGTGCGCCGGCTGGTCACGGTCGACGGCGGCGAGACGCTGGTGGCCACGGTCTACGACCTGCTGCTGGCCCAGTACGGCGTGGACCGTGGCTTTGGCGGCGGCAACGTGGCATCGAGCTTCGATGACATGGTGCCGGGCACGCCGGCGTGGCAGGAGCGCATCACCGGCGTGTCGCGCGCCGAGGTGATCGAGATCGCCCGCGAGTTCGCGCGTACCGCCGACAAGACCCATGGCCGTTCGATGATCATCGTCGGCGCGGGCATGAACCACTGGTTCCACAACGACATGAACTACCGCGGCCTGATCAACATGCTGATCATGTGCGGTTGCGTGGGCCAGACCGGTGGCGGCTGGGCGCATTACGTGGGCCAGGAAAAGCTGCGCCCGCAGACCGGCTGGCAGCCGCTCGCGTTCGGGCTGGACTGGAGCAAGCCGCCGCGCCACATGAACGGCACCTCGTTCTTCTACTTCAACACCGGGCAGTGGCGCTACGAGAAGCTGCAGGTGGACGAGCTGCTGTCGCCGCTGGCCGATGCCAGCAAGTACGGCGGCAGCCTGGCTGACCTGAACCTGCGCGCGGTGCGCATGGGCTGGCTGCCGAGCACCCCGCAGCTCGACCGCAACCCGCTGCAGCTGGTACGCGAGGCCGAAGCGGCCGGCGTGGCCCCGGCGGACTACGCGCTGGGCAAGTTCAAGGACGGCTCGCTGGACTTCGCCTTCGCCGACCCGGACGCCAGCCAGAACCACCCGCGCATGATGTTCATCTGGCGCTCGAACCTGCTCGGTTCCTCGGGCAAGGGCCATGAGTACATGCTGCGGCACCTGCTGGGTACGCGCCACGGGCTGCAGGGCAAGGACCTGGGCGAAATGGGCGCAGTGAAGCCGCAGGAGGTGAAGTGGCGCGACGAGGCGCCGGAAGGCAAGCTGGACCTGCTGGTCACGCTCGACTTCCGCATGTGCACCACCGCGCTGTACTCGGACATCGTGCTGCCGACCGCGACCTGGTACGAGAAGGACGATCTCAATACCTCGGACATGCACCCCTTCATCCACCCGCTGTCCAAGGCGGTGGACCCTGCGTGGGAATCGCGCAGTGACTGGGACATCTTCAAAGAGGTGGCCCGCACCGTGAGCGAGATGGCGCCGGGCGTGCTGGGTGTGGAGAAGGACCTGGTGCTGGTGCCGACCCTGCACGACACCCCCAACGAGCTGGGCATGCCGTTCGGCGTGGCCGACTGGAAGAAGGGCGAGTGCGAGGCCATTCCGGGCCAGACCATGCCGTCGATGACGGTGGTGGAGCGTGACTACCCGAACCTGTACCGCAAGTTCACCTCGCTCGGCCCGCTGCTGGACAAGCAGGGCAACGGCGGCAAGGGCATGAGCTGGGATACCAGGCACGAGGTCGAGTTCCTCGGCAAGTTGAACCACACCGTGCACGAAGAAGGCGTAAGCCAGGGCCGCCCGGCCATCTCGACCGCGATCGACGCGGCCGAAGTGATCCTGCATCTGGCGCCGGAAACCAACGGCCACGTGGCAGTGAAGGCGTGGGAATCGCTGGGCACCTTCACCGGCCGGGAGCACACTCACCTGGCAGTGGGCAAGGAGCACGAGGCGATCCGCTTCCGTGACATCCAGGCACAGCCGCGCAAGATCATTTCCTCGCCGATCTGGTCGGGCCTAGAAGATGACAACGTCAGCTACAACGCCGGCTATACCAACGTGCACGAGCTGATTCCGTGGCGCACGGTGACCGGTCGCCAGCAGTTCTACCAGGACCACGAGTGGATGATCGACTTCGGCGAGGCCTTCATGAGCTACCGGCCGCCGGTCAACACGCGCACGGTGGAGCCGCTGCTGAACCAGCGCCCGAACGGCAACAAGGAGATCGTGCTGAACTGGATCACCCCGCACCAGAAGTGGGGCATCCACAGCACCTACAGCGACAACCTGATCATGCAGACACTGTCGCGTGGCGGCCCGATCGTGTGGATCAGCGAGGACGACGCGCGCAGTGCCGGCATCGTCGACAACGACTGGATCGAGCTGTTCAACGTCAACGGCGCGATTGCCGCGCGTGCGGTGGTCAGCCAGCGCGTGATGCCGGGCATGGCGATGATGTACCACGCCCAGGAACGCATCATCAACGTGCCGGGCTCGGAGATTTCCGGCACCCGTGGTGGTATCCACAACTCGGTGACCCGCATCGTGCTCAAGCCGACCCACATGATTGGTGGCTACGCGCAGCTGGCCTACGGTTTCAACTACTACGGCACCTGCGGCACCAACCGCGACGAGTTCGTGATCGTGCGCAAGATGGACAAGATCGATTGGCTTGATGGCGAGGCCGTACCGGCCGTTGCCAAGGAGGTGGTGTGATGAAGGTCCGTGCACAGATCGCGATGGTGCTGAACCTGGACAAGTGCATCGGCTGCCACACCTGCTCGATCACCTGCAAGAACGTCTGGACCTCGCGCGAGGGTGTCGAGTACGCCTGGTTCAACAACGTTGAAACCAAGCCGGGCATCGGCTATCCGAAGGAATGGGAGAACCAGGAGAAGTGGAACGGCGGCTGGGTGCGTACCGGCAGCGGCAAGCTGGTGCCACGCGCTGGCGGTCGCTGGCGGATGCTGGCCAAGATCTTCGCCAACCCGGACCTGCCGCAGATCGACGATTACTACGAGCCGTTCGACTTCGACTACCAGAACCTGCACACCGCCAAGGACAGCCAGCACCAGCCGACCGCGCGCCCGCGTTCGCTGATCAGTGGCGAGCGCATGCAGAAGATCGAGTGGGGCCCCAACTGGGAGGAGATCCTCGGTTCGGAGTTCAGCAAGCGCTCGCGCGACTACAACTTCGACCAGGTGCAGAAGGAGATCTACGGCGCCTTCGAGAAGACCTTCATGATGTACCTGCCGCGTCTGTGCGAGCACTGCCTGAACCCGGCGTGCGTGTCGGCGTGCCCATCAGGCGCGATCTACAAGCGCGAGGAAGACGGCATCGTGCTGATCGACCAGGACAAGTGCCGTGGCTGGCGCATGTGCGTGTCGGCCTGCCCGTACAAGAAGATCTACTACAACTGGAAGAGCGGCAAGTCGGAGAAGTGCATCTTCTGCTATCCGCGCATCGAGATGGGTGAGCCGACCGTGTGCTCGGAAACCTGCGTGGGCCGCATCCGCTACCTGGGCGTGATGCTGTACGACGCCGATCGCATCGCCGAGGCCGCCTCGGTGCCGGCCGAGAAGGACCTGTACCAGGCCCACCTGGACATCTTCCTGGACCCGAACGATCCGGCGGTGATCGCCGCCGCGCGCAAGGAGGGCATCCCGGACAGCTGGCTGGAGTCGGCCAAGCAGTCGCCGGTGTACAAGCTGGCCATCGACTGGAAGCTGGCGCTGCCGCTGCACCCGGAATACCGCACGCTGCCGATGGTCTGGTACGTGCCACCGCTGTCGCCGATCCAGTCCGCCGCCGAGCGTGGCCGTGTGGGCATGAGCGGCGAACTGCCGGACGTTGCGTCGCTGCGCATCCCGATGCGCTACCTGGCCAACCTGCTGACGGCCGGTGACGAGGCACCGGTGGTACGCGCGCTGGAACGGCTGATGGCCATGCGTGCCTGGCGCCGGGCCAAGAACGTGGACGGCGTGGAAGACACCGCGGTACTGGAGCAGACCGGGCTGAGCATCGCCCAGGTGGAGGAGATGTACCGCTACCTGGCCATCGCCAACTACGAGGACCGTTTCGTGATTCCGACCGGCCACCGCGAGTACGCCAACGATGCCTTCGGCGAGCGCGGCGGCTGCGGCTTCACCTTCGGCAACGGCTGCAATGGTGACAGCCCGGCCGACCTGTTTGGCCAGCGCAAGAGCACCACCTTCGTGGTCGACAACGGTCCCAACCACCGCCGCAAGGAGGTGGTCTGATGAGCGTGCTCAAGCTGGTCGGGGTGTTGCTGGACTACCCCCGCGAGGAACTGTGGGAGCACGGCGAGGAACTGCTCGCCGCCTGTGACGACCCGGCGCTGAACGCCACCCGCCGCCAGCAGCTGCGCAGCTTCGTGCAGCAGCTGCTGGCCACCGATGCGCTGGATGCGCAGGCGGCGTGGCTGGCCAGTTTCGACCGCGGCCGCTCGATGAGCCTGCTGCTGTTCGAGCACATCCATGGCGAGTCGCGCGACCGCGGCCAGGCCATGGTCGACCTGGTCGAAACCTACCGCCGCAACGGCTTCGAACTGGATGCCCGCGAGCTGCCGGACTACCTGCCGCTGCTGCTGGAGTTCCTGGCCCATCGCCCCGGCAGCGAGGCCCGCGAGTGGCTGCACCACATCGGCCATATCGCCGGGATGCTGGCGGCGCGTGCCGCCGAGCGTGAGCTGCCGCACCGGGCGCTGTTCGAGATCCTGGTCGAAGCCGGTGATGGCAAGGCCGATCTGCAGGCGCTGCGCCAGCGTGCCAGCGAGGAAGTCCGCGACGATACCGCCGAGGCCATGGATCGCTTGTGGGAGGAGGAGGCGGTGCGCTTCGGCGCCGAAGCCCCCGCCGAAGACTGCAAGCCGCCCGTGCGTTCGCCGGCCCGTCCTTCGCATCGAGAGGTCCAGCCATGAGTTACTCCCTGCATCAATTCGCCTTCCAGTACTACCCGTACATCGCCGTGGCGGTGCTGCTGATCGGCAGCTGGGCCCGCTATGACAAGGCCATGTACACCTGGCGCACCGGCTCCAGCCAGATGCTGTCGGACAAGGGCATGCGGATCGGCAGCAACTGCTTCCACATCGGCATCCTGGCCATCCTCGGTGGCCATCTGGTCGGCCTGCTGACCCCGCACGCGGTGTACGAGCACTTCATCACCTCCTCGCAGAAGCAGATGCTGGCGATGGTGGTTGGTGGTGTGTTCGGCGCACTGTGCTTCATCGGCATCAGCATCCTGCTGGTACGCCGCCTGTTCAACGCGCGCGTGCGGGCCACCGGCAGCTTCGGTGACACCCTGGTACTGGTGCTGCTGTTCGCGCAGCTGTGCCTGGGCCTGTACAGCATCCGCATCTCGTCCGGGCACCTGGACGGCGGGGTGATGGTGCAGCTGGCCGAGTGGGCGCAGCACATCGTGACCTTCCGCGCCGGTGCCGCTGATTACATCGAGGGCGTCAGCTGGGTCTACAAGATGCATATCTTCCTGGGCCTGACCCTGTTCCTGATCGCGCCGTTCACCCGCCTGGTGCACGTGTGGAGCATTCCGATCAGCTACCTGTGGAGGCCCTACCAAGTGGTGCGCCGCCGCCAGGCCACGCTGCGCTACGGTCCGCGGGAGTAAGCCATGGGCAGCCTGCCGAAATTCCTGCCGATCACCGTGATCGACTCCGCTGCGCCGGTTCCCGCCGAGGCGCATTCGCACCACCATGACGCGGCAGCGCAGGGGCCGCGCTCGCTCGGGCAGCCGGCACCGTGCCGGCTGTTCGTGGACGAGACCGCGATCAGCGAGGCTGACATCGCCCGCGAGATGCAGCACCACCGGGCGATGCGCCCGGAGCAGTCTCGTGCTGAAGCGGCACGTGCACTGGTGGTGCGTGAGCTGCTGCGCCTGGAAGCGCAGCGGCTTGGGCTGCAGGCGCCGGAGGGCAACCGGGTAAGCGACGAGGAAGTGCTGATTCAGCAACTGCTGGAAGATGCGATCGAAGACCGCGTGCCGACCGATGAAGACTGCCGCCGCTACTTCGAGCAGAACCCGGAGCGCTTCCGCTCGCCCGACCGCGTGCGCCTGCGCCATATCCTGCTGGCCGCGCCGGCCGACGACGTGGCTGGGCGCTTCGCCGCACGTACCGAGGGCGAGCGGCTGGTCGGGCTGCTGAAGGAGTCGCCGCACCTGTTCGCCGATTTCGCCTTGCGCCATTCGCGTTGCCCATCCAGCAGCGAAGGCGGCGACCTGGGCTGGCTGCAGCGCGGGCAGACCACGCCGGAGTTCGACCGCCAGGTGTTCCGCCTGCGCGAGGGCCTGGCCGGTTTCCCGGTGGAATCACGCTGGGGCTACCACGTGGTCTGCGTCGATGCCCGCGAGGAAGGCCAGCCGCAGCCGTTCGAGGCGGTGCTGCCGCAGCTGCGTGACTACCTGGAGCTGCAGGTGCGCCAGCGTGAAGTGCAGGCCTACCTGCTGCAGCTGCAGGAACGCTACCCGGTGCGCGGGCTGGATGAGATCGAAGCCGAAGCGGATATCGGCTGAACCCCCCTTGAACCAGGAGAATTCATGAACCAGGCTCTTGCCCCCGCCAGTGCCGGGCAGCAGCAACGTGCGCTGTGGCTGAGCACGTTCGCCTTCACCGTGTGCTTTGCGGTGTGGATGATCTTTTCGATCATCGGTATCCAGATCAGTCAACAGCTCGGCTTGAATGACACCCAGTTCGGCCTGTTGATCGCCACCCCGGTGCTGACCGGCTCGGTCAGCCGGGTCTTCCTCGGCATCTGGTCCGATCAATTCGGTGGCCGCAAGGTGATGGTGCTGGTGATGCTGTGTGGCGCAGTGGCCACCTGGATGCTGACCTATGCGCAGACCTACACCCAGTTCCTGACTGCCGCGCTGTGCGTGGGCATCGCCGGCGGCAACTTCTCGGTGGGCGTGGCCTACGTCTCCAAGTGGTTCCCGGCCAGCAAGCAGGGCACCGCGCTGGGCATCTTCGGTGCCGGCAACATCGGCTCGGCGGTGACCAAGCTGCTGGCGCCGCTGGTGATGGTGGCGGCCGGCTGGACCATGGTCGCCAAGGTCTGGGCCGTTGCGCTGGCCGTCACGGCGGTGCTGTTCTTCCTCTTCAGCAAGGAAGACCCGTCGCTGGAGCAGCGCCGCCGCGAGGGCGTGAAGCCGGTGCCGTTCGCCGAGCAGATGGCGCCGCTGAAGAACCTGCAGGTCTGGCGGTTCTCGCTGTACTACTTCTTCGTGTTCGGCGGCTTCGTGGCGCTGGCGCTGTGGCTGCCGCACTACCTGGTGGGCGCCTATGGCATGGACGTGGGCCACGCCGGCATGTTGGCGGCGTGCTATTCGATCCCGGCCAGCCTGTTCCGCGTGGTCGGTGGCTGGATGTCGGACCGGATGGGCGCGCGCCGGGTGATGTACTGGACCTTCGGCGTGTCGGCCATCTGCACCTTCCTGCTGGCCTACCCGGATACCGAGTATGTGGTGAAGGGCATCCATGGCCCGATCCACTTCCATCTGGCCATCGGGGTGGTGATGTTCACCGTGCTGGTGTTCGTGCTGGGCTTCTTCATGTCGTTGGGCAAGGCCGCAGTCTACAAGCATATTCCGGTGTACTACCCAAAGCACGTGGGTGCGGTGGGCGGCGTGGTCGGCATGATCGGTGGCCTGGGTGGCTTCATCCTGCCGATCGTGTTTGGCGCGCTGAATGACGCGGTGGGCATCTGGAGCAGCTGCTTCATGCTGCTGTTCGTGCTGGTGGCGGCTGCACTGGCGTGGATGCACTTTGCGATCCGTCGCATGGAACGCCGCCACTTCCCGCAGATCGACCGCGAAACCGATCTGCCCGAAGCCATCGATGCGGCCGCCGCCGAGCGGGTGCGCGGCGGGTGAAGGTGTTTGCCGGCCAGCGGCCGGCACTACCAAATGGTGGGTGAAGGGGTAGTGCCGGTCGCTGGCCGGCAGCCACCATCAGATGCGCCGCGCTTGATTTCAATCAGGGCCACGCGAAGAGGAACGCCCGAAGATGTCTGCCATGAGCTTCCACGTTGACGAGAGCGAGGACACTGCGCTGCAGGCGGCATTGCTGCGGCAGCCCCGGCACGTGCTGTTTCCGCCGGCTGACCAGTTCAGCACCGGCTTTGGCGAAAGCGGGTGGCGCGCCGCCGTGCGCGCCAGCAACGAGCACCTGATTCCGCGTGGCTTGACGCTCGGCTTCCAGGCCGGCCGTGGCGGACGCGATGCGCCACCGCAGGCGTATCTGGATACCCTGCTGCTGGCGCTGCGGCTGCAGGCCGACGCGCTGGCCGAGGACCGTGAAGTGGTGGCGATGGTGCTGCAGCTGGGGCTGGCCGAGACGTTGCCGCCGCCGCAGCTGGGCCAGCTGCTGGATGCGGTGCCGCAGCACCTGCGCACCGTGGCGCGGCCCCAGGTGGAGGTGCGGCTGGACGCAGGCAGCGCGCTGGCGCCGGCGCAGCTGCGTGCGGTGGGCTGCACCCGCTTGAACGTGATCGATCGTGCCGATGCACCGGGGCCGACCCTGCTGGCACAGGCGCGACAGGTGGGCTTCACCGCGCGCTACTACCAGTTGCGGGTACCCGGCAGCGAGGACGCCGGCTTCATTGAACGGCTGCACGAGGTGCTGGCCGAGGCGCCGGAGCGCATCCTGCTGCCGGCGCCGTGTGCGCTGCCGGAACATCCCTCGGCCGTCCATTGGCTGCAGGCCTGGCGCCTGCTGCGCGCTGCGGGTTATGAACCGATCGGTGGCGATCACTATCAGCGCGGCGATCTGCCGAACCCGCACGGTCCGGGCGATGGCCAGCGCCATTGCGATCTTGCCGGTGTGCCACGCCGCGACCGCAGCGATTTCATCGGCCTTGGGCTGTCCGCCTGCAGCCAGATCGGCGAGGTGTTCTACCGGCTGGAGGACGAACTGGGCGAATGGCGTGCGCGGCTGCAGGCCGGGCACATGGGCGTGTCTGCCGGGTTGATCCTGTCCGAGGACGAGCGGTTGGTGGCCGAAGTGGCGCAGAGCATCGCCTGTGACCACGCCCTCGATGCAGCTGCCTTCGAGTGGCGCAACGATGAACCGTTCGAGGAATGTTTTGCCGAACAGCTGCCCGCGTTGTCGCCGTTGCTGGCACGCGGCTGGGCGCAGTGGGATGCGCGCGTACTGCGCCTGGCCGAAGAAGGGCGCCTGCTGTGGCGTATGATGGCCGCATGCTTCCGGCCGGCGGCCGCCATCGCTTGAGTCTTGCCCCGATGTCTTCAATTCCGCCTTCGCAGGGCCGTCTCGGCCGGGCCACACCCAACCCCGCCGCCGCCGATGATGGCGACGCACTGCACTTCTGCAGCACCTGTGCGTTCTCCGACGCATGCATGTCGCAGGGTTACGACAAGACAGCACTGGGCGATCTGCACGTGCTGGTGGACCATGTCGGTCCGTTCCATGCGGGTGACTACATTTTCCGCGCTGGCGAATCGTTCGATTCGATTGCTGCGGTGCGCGCTGGCATGGTCAAGACCTTCGTCGATGACAGCCAGGGCAACGAGCAGGTGCTGGGCTTCAGCCTGCCGGGTGAAGTGATCGGCCTCAACGCGATCCACGGTTCACGCTTTCCCTGCAATGCGGTGGCGCTGGACACCGTGCACCTGTGCCGCATCTCGTTCCCCAAGCTCAGCCTGTTGGCCACCCGCATGCCGGGGCTACAGGCCAAGCTGTTCAGCCTGCTCAGCGCGGAGATCGGCAAGGTCGCGACCCTGGCCGCCAACCACCGTACCGAAGAACGCATGGCCGCGTTCCTGCTGGACATGTCCGAGCGCTACGCGCGGCGCGGCTTTTCCGCCACGCGCTTCAACCTGACGATGGCGCGTACCGAGATCGCCAATTACCTGCGGATGGCGCCGGAAACCGCCAGCCGCGTGCTGCGCCGCCTGAGCGATGATGGGATCATCGCGGTGAAGCAGCGCGAGATCCTGTTGCTGCAGCCCGAGCGCCTGGCAGCGCTGGCGGTGGCCGACGAATCCGATCCGAACTGAACCTGGCCGGGAGCCGACGATGAAGCGAGCTGGACTGTTGTTGCTGGGCCTGCTGGCCACGGTGCCGGCCTGGGCGGCTGAGCTGACGGTGTCGGCGGCATCGAGCCTGACCGAGAGCTTCCGCGAACTGGGCACCGCCTATGAGAAGGCACACCCGGGAACCAAGGTGGATTTCAACTTCGCCGCCTCCGGCGTGCTGCTGCAGCAGATCAGCCGCGGCGCGCCGGTGGATGTGTTCGCCTCGGCCGACGAAACCACGATGGACCAGGCCCAGCAGCAGGACCTGCTGGCGGCCGGTACCCGCGAGGTGTTCGCGGTGAATGCGCTGTGGGTGGTGGTGCCACCGCAGGCCAAGGCCGCGCCGCGTACCTTGAAGGACCTGGCCGGTGCCGGTGTGCAGCGCATCGCACTGGGCAACCCGGACAGCGTGCCGGTCGGCCGCTATGCCAAGGGCGCGCTGGAAGCGGCGGGCCTGTGGCCGTCGGTGCAGGGCAAGGCCATCACCACGCAGAACGTGCGCCAGTCGTTGGACTACGTGGCACGCGGTGAAGTGGATGCCGGCTTCGTCTATGCCACCGATGCGCAGGCGATGCCCAACCGCGTGCGCCGTGCCTTCGCGGTGCCGGTGGCAGGGCGCATTGCCTATCCGCTGGCCGTGATCAAGGCCAGCCCACAGCAGGCGGAAGCCAGGCGCTTCACCGCCTTCTTGCGTTCGGCACAGGGCCAGGCGATCCTGGCCAAACACGGGTTCGGCACGCCCTGAGGCATGGATCTGGACTGGAGCGCATTGGGGTTGTCGCTGAAGGTGGCCGGCTGGGCCACCGCGATCAACCTGGTGCTGGGCGTAGCACTGGGCGCGCTGCTGGCCCGTCGGCGCTTTCCAGGCCGTGAGCTGCTGGATTCGCTGCTGACCCTGCCGATGGTGCTGCCACCAACGGTGCTGGGCTACTACCTGCTGGTACTGATCGGTCGCAACGGCCCAGTCGGTGCATGGCTGCAATCGTGGTTCGGCATCAACCTGGTGTTCACCTGGCAGGCCGCGGTGATTGCGGCGGCGGTGGCCTCGTTGCCGCTGGTGTTCAAGCCGGCGCGCGCGGCGTTCGAGGAAGTGGACGGGCAGCTGGAGCAGGCCGCACGCACGCTCGGAGTGTCCGAAGCGGCGGTGTTCTTCCGCATCACGCTGCCACTGGCCTGGCGTGGCATTCTTGCCGGTCTGTTGCTGGCGTTTGCACGCGCGATGGGCGAGTTCGGCGCGACGCTGATGGTGGCGGGCAGCATTCCCGGCCGGACGCAGACGCTGTCGATTGCCATCTACGAGGCGGTGCAGGCCGGTCAGGATGGCAAGGCCAATGCGCTGGTGATCCTGACCTCGGTGGTCTGCATCGTGATCCTGTTGCTGGCTGCGCGGCTGGTGGGCGGACGTCGCCGGGAGCTGCGTGATGTGGCTTGACCTGCAGGTGCAGCGCCGCCTGCAGGCGGCCGGCCAGGATTTCGTGTTGGACGTATCGCTGCAGTGCACGCAGCGGCAGGTGGTGCTGTTCGGACCCTCGGGTGCCGGCAAGAGCCTGACGCTGAAGGCGGTGGCCGGGCTGCTGCGGCCCGGGCAGGGACATGTGCGCGTGCAGGGGCAGACCTTGTTCGATGCGGCCAACGGCGTGGATCTGCCGCCGCAGCGCCGCCGGCTGGGCTACGTGTTCCAGGATTACGCGTTGTTCCCGCACCTGAGCGTGCGCCAGAACGTGGCGTTCGGGCTGGAGCGCGGGTGGTTGAATCCGCGCGCGCGCCAGCGCTTCGATGCGGTGGAGCAGTGGCTGCACGCATTCCGCATCGACACGGTGGGCGATCTGCTGCCCTCGCAGGTCTCCGGTGGCCAGCGCCAGCGCACTGCATTGGCGCGCGCCCTGGTGACGCAGCCGCAGGCGCTGCTGCTGGATGAGCCGTTCTCCGCACTGGACCACGACCTGCGCCAGCACCTGCGCCAGGAGCTGGAAACCGTGTTGGACCGGACCGGCATCCCGTTGTTGTTGATCAGCCACGACCCGCAGGACGTGGCCATGTTCGGCCAGCAGGTGGCGCGCGTGGTCGACGGCCGCATCGTCGGCGATTGACCGGCGCCTGTAGAGCCGAACCCATGCTCGGCTGCTCTGCGCGACACCGCCAACAGCAGCCGAGCGTGGGCTCGGCTCTACAGGATCAACGGATCAATACAGTTCACAGTGCGTGCGGCCTTCATTCCGCAGCGCGTCCCATTGCCCTGCACCCGCGACGGCATCGATGGCCTCGCGCACCGCGCCTTCCAGGTGGCGCTTGCTGCCGCACAGGTACAGATGCCCACCGCGGGCCAGGACGTCGCGCACTTCGCTGGCGCGCTGCTGCAGCACATGCTGCACATAGACCTTTTCGGTGCCATCGCGCGAGAACGCAGTATGCAGTCCGGCCAGCACGCCACGCGTGTGCCAGTCCTGCAGCTGGTCGCGGTACAGGTAGTCGTGCTGGCGATGCTTCTCGCCGAACACCAGGTGCACTTCACGTTCGCAGGCGTTGGCCTGCAGTTCCTGCATCAGGCCCATCAAGGGCGCGATGCCGGTGCCGGTGCCGACCAGCAGCAGCGGCGCCTCGCCCGTATCGGGCAGGTGGAAGCCGGGGTTGGAGCGGCAGTACACACGGGCATGGTCGCCGCCATGCAGCAGGCTGCCGGTGGCAGTGCCGAAGCGTTCGCGGCCGCGCAGGGTGTAGCGCACTTCGCGCACGCATAGGCTCAGCTGGTCGTCGCACGGGTGCGAGGCGATGGAATAGGCGCGCGGCAGCCGCGGTGACAGCAGTTCGCGCAACCGGGCCAGCGGCACGCTGTCCGGCGTGGCGTGGTCCTGCAGCACATCCAGCAGGTCCAGGCCGTGCAGGTAGGCGTCCAGTTCGCGCTTCTGGCTGACCTTCAACAGGTCCTTCAGCAATTCGCTGCCACTGAGCCGGGCCACTTCGCGCAGCACCCCCTTGCTCAGCAGGCGCAGCTCGCGGTCATGCAGGGCGGCCACGGCGGTGGTGTCGCCGTACCAGGTGGTCAATGCCTGCAGCAGGGCAGGGTCGTTCTCGGGTACCACGTGCAGGGTGTCGCCCGCGCGGTAGGCCATGCCACTGCCGGCAATGTCCAACTGCAGGTGCCAGGCGGCCGGGTCGCTGCTGTTCAAGCGGCGACGTTCGAGAATGGGGGCGGCAAAGGCATTGTCTTCGCCATAGGCGGTGACCTGCAGGCGCAGGTCCTGGCCAGCGTTGAGGTCGCCATCCAGCACCTGGCCGAGCACCGGCTGCCATTGCTGGAAGAACTGCTCGTAGCCCAGGTCGGCGTCCACCCGATGCAGCAGTGGCTGCGCCTGGCGCTCGCGCAGCGCAGCATCCAGCGCCTTGGTGAAGCCGCAGAAGCTGGGGTAGCCGGTGTCACCCAGGCCGAACACCGCGTAGCGCAGGCCGCTCAGCGTCGGGGTCTGGCGCAGCGTTTCGAAGAACTGCTCGCCGTTGGCTGGCGGCTCGCCATCGCCGAACGAGCTGGAGATCGCCAGCAGCACATCGCCGTGGCCGAGGCTGGCTACGTCGATGTCGTTGAACGGGAGCACCTGCGGCCCGTGCGGCTGCAGGTCCGCGCCAAGGCGCTGGGCCAGGGCGCGGGCGTTGCCCGACTCGGACGCGAAACCCACCAGCAGGCGGCTGAAGGGCGTACTGGCCGGGAGGGCGTTCACGCGGCCTCGTAGAAGTCGTCGAACTTTTCCTTGCTGAACTCGACCAGGTCGTAGTTCTGCATCAGGTCGTTCACCACGCGGCGGATGCTGATGTACGAGGTGATGTTGCCGTCGGCGTCGAACAGCGGCTGCACGGTGGTATCGACCACATAGAGCACGCCGCCCTTGCCGAGGTTGGGCACGATGCCGGTCCAGGTCTTGCCGGCCTTGATGGTGTCCCACATGTCCTTGTAGACCGCCTTGGGCACATCCGGGTGGCGCACGATGCTGTGCGGCTGGCCGATCAGTTCCTCGCGGGCGAAGCCGGTGAGCGTGCAGAACAGGTCGTTGGCATAGGTGATATTGCCCTGCAGGTCGGTGGTGGAGATCACCATGACGTTCTGCATGGCGTTCAGAAGCTGGACGTTGTCGGGGGTGTAGCTCATCGCAGGGTCCTTGTGGATGCCGGCAGCGCCGGCGTGTTCGGGTCCTGCATAGAAATACGCCCGCGCGGCGGCGGGCGGTTTGACATTGATCAAGTGGGTGATGCGATGGCCTGCGACCGGGTGTCGCAGGGAGATGCCATGTAGAACCGAGCCCACGCCAGAGCGAGCGCCTCAGCCCATCAGATAACGCAACACCCCGGCCGAGACCACGCCGATCAGCACCGTCGGCAGCATCGACAGCCGCGTGGCGGCCAGCAGGGTGATCGCCAGCGCGCCGAGGTCGGCGGGCTTGTCGGCGACGAAGTCCGGGGCGATCACCGAGATCAGCACGCAGCCCGGCGCAGCTTCCATCACCGTCACGGCGCGCTTGCTCAACGTGCGGTTGCGCAGCGCGAGGAAGCCGACGATGCGGGTCAGGTAAGTGGCGGCGGCCATCAGCACGATGGTCAGCACCGAGGTCCAGTGGATCAGTCCATTGAAGATCATTCCGCGTCCTCCGCCAGCAGCCAGGCGGCCGCCAGGCCGGCCAGTGCGCCGCTGGCCACGTACCACGCGCCCGGGATCAGCAGGTAGGTGGCGGCGGCCACGATCAGGCTGACCAGCCACGGCCGTGCTGCCTTCATGCCCTGCCACATGCTGCGCAGCAGCACCAGGAATACCGCAGGGAAGGCCATGTCGAAACCGTAGGCATGGATGTCGCCCAACATCGGGCCGACGATCGCGCCCAGTGCCGTGCAGGCCACCCAGACCGTGTACAGCCCTGCCGAAACGCCCAGGTAATAGGCCAGGCTGAAGCCGAGCGCACGGCGGCGCGCATCGGCAACCCCCATCGCCCAGCTTTCGTCGCACATGAAGAACAGCGCCGGCAGCACCCGGCGGCGCGGCAGATGCTGCAGCAGCGGAGCCAGGCTGGCGCCCATCAGCAGGTGGCGGCTGTTGACCAGCGCGGTGATCGCCACGATCAGTGCGATATGCGGCGGCGAGGTCCACAGTTCGACGGCGGCGAACTCCGAGCCGCCAGCGAAGTTGAGGCCGGTCATCAGTGGCACTTCCAGTGCGCTCAGGCCTTTCTGGGCCGCCTGCGCGCCGAGCACCAGGGCGAACGGAATGAAGCCGATCATCACCGGCACGGCGGCACGCAGGCCGCGCAGGAATTCGGCACGCGGGGCGGTATCGCAGGTGCCGGGCAGGGGGAGGGTGGTACGGGCGTCCATCGAACGGCACAACAAGGTGGGGGTGGCCCATGCTAGCGGTCCAATCGCGAAATCGGGTTGCGTTGATGCCACTGGATTCCGGATGATTGATATTTCATGCGGCCAGAAGTGACAAGGGCGAAATTGCATGCAGTATCAACTCGACAACATCGATCGGCGCATCCTCGACGCCCTGCAGCGCGACGGCCGCCTGCAGAACCTGGAACTGGCCCGGCTGGTCGGGCTGTCGCCGTCGGCCTGCCTGCGGCGGGTACGGCTGCTGGAGGAGGGCGGCTACATCGACCGCTACGTTGCCCTGCTGAATGAGGCCAAGGTGGGCCGTGGCTTCACGGTGTTCGTGCGGGTCTGGCTGCGCGGGCAGGACGAGGACACCACCAACCACTTCATCAACAGCATCAAGTCTTTCCCGGAAGTGCTTGAATGCCATCTGATGGCGGGCGACTGCGATTTCCTGCTGCGGGTGGCGGTGGCGGACCTTGATGCCTACCGGCAGTTCCAGATGCAGCACCTGAACCGGATTGCCGGGGTGCAGAACACCAAGACCGAGATTCCGATGCAGCGGATCAAGCAGACGACCCAGTTGCCGCTTTGAGCGGTGGGGTTTGCGGCCGGGTTGCACCCGGCACCCGCGGGTAGTGCCGGCCGCTGGCCGGCAACCTCAGGAGCAACAGCAACAGCAACAGCAACAGCAACAGCAACAGCGATTCTCCGTGGGGCGGCGGGGCGGCATGGCCAGGCAGGACACGCCGTAAACCCTTCCTTGGGGGCTCGATGGCGCCATCCATGGCGCCAACGGTCCTGCCTGGCCATACCGCCCCGCCGCCTGACAGCTTCCGCGATCTGTCGGGGTCGGATCCCGTGCGCAGATGAACCTGTCTGCTCGGTTCATTGATTCCTGATGCATGACTGGCGCCACGGAGTCTGCCTCGGCGTCAGCCGTGGCGGCGGTCATCGCAATGACATCTGGCACCGGTACGTTTTGAGCCCGCTTGCGGGTCGCGCGCGGGCCGGGGTTCCGGTCGTGATGCGCGTCCACTGCAGCTGCTGTCGCTGCCGAGGGTCATGTGTTCTACGTCAGGGGGCTGAATGGACACCATGCGGTCAGAACTTGGAAGGTGGCCATCGCCGCATGGCTGCTGCTGTCCTTTGCCGCCGCCGCGCAGGACGGTGTTCATGCCTACGACATCCCTGCGCAGCCTCTGGAACAGGCGGTCGAGCGCTTCAGCGTCATCAGCGGGTGGTCGGTGATGTACCCGGGCGATCTTGCCGCAGGCCGCAGCAGCCATGCGCTGCGCGCCAGCCTGGCGCCGCTGCCTGCGTTGCAGGTGCTGCTGCAGGACTCCGGTATCGAGGCCGAGGTGATCGGCGAGCAGCGCGTGGTGCTGCGCCGGGGCGCGCCCTCGGCCGCTGAATCGGGTGTTGGCGCCGAACTTCCCGAGGCCGAACGTCGGCGTCGCTACGGCGGCCTGCAGCAGCGGCTGCGTGCGGCGTTCTGTGACGACCCGGAGATCGCGCCCGGCCGCTATGCCGCGACGCTGCGCTTCCGCATCGACGGCGCGGGCCAGGTGAGCGAGCCCGAGCTGCTGTCAGGCAGTGGCAGCGCCCGCCGCGATGCGCGCCTGCTGCAGGCGCTGCAGGGCCTGGTGCTGGCGCCCGATGCCGCTGCGCTGCCACAGCCGGTGACGCTGCAGATCCGTCCTTCCGGCACCGACCACGACTGTGGCCGGCGCGCGCCCCTTCCATGACTTCAAGGATTCGAACATGAGCAACGGTACGGCTGGGGCAGTTGACCTGATGGACCACCTTCTGGGTGCCTACGATGAGTTGAAGCGCCGGCTGGTGCGCAAGCTGGGCTCGGAAGAGCTGGCTGGCGACGCGTTGCAGGACACCTGGATGCGCCTGAGCGCGCGCCGTGACCGCCTGGACGCCGTGCAGAACCCCGCGGCCTACCTGCTGCGCATGGCAATGAACACCGTGATCGACCGCCAACGTGCGGACCACCGCCTGCTGAGCCTAGAGGAGGTGGATACGCTGATGGACATGGCCGACCCGGCACCCGGCCCGGCGCAGGCGGCCGAACTGGACTTCGCGCTGGAAGACATGGTCGGCCTGCTGCAGCGCATGCCCGAGCGCCGTCGCCGCATCCTGCTGGCAATCCGCGTCGATGGCCTGCAGCAGCGCGACGTGGCCGACCACCTCGGCGTGTCGCTGCGGCTGGTGCAGCGTGAGCTGAAGGCGGCCCAGGATTACCTGGCCGAGCGCAGCGGGCAGGGGCGCCAGGTGCGGTTCTGAGCGACGGCATCCGTCTACACTTTGACGCCGAGCAGAACCCCGCAGCGTGCGGGTCCGGCATGAGCCCTCATGGATCCTGACGATCGCCCGCAACGCCCGCTGGATGCCGTCGAGCGTCAGGCCCACGCGTGGGTGGTGCGGCTGACCTCGGGCGAGGCGACCGCCGCCGACGGGCGCAGGTTCCGTACCTGGTGTGAGGCTGACCCGCGTCATCGCGAAGCGTTTGGCCGAGCGCGCCGGCAATGGGAGCAGGTACGCCTGGCAGGCGAGCAGCTGCCCGCCACCGCGCGTCAACCGGTCGTGCCGACGCCGGCCCAGCGCTGGAGCCGACGCGCCTTCCTGGGCGCCGCGATTGCCGCCCCGGCCAGCCTGGTAGTGGTGGCGGCCATCCGCCCGCCGCTGGGGCTGTGGCCCTCGGTGACGGCCATGGCAGCCGATTTCCATACTGGCACCGGTGAGCGACTGCAGATCGCGCCCTCGCCGCAGCTGAAGATCGAACTGGATACGCAGAGCAGCCTGCGCCGCCGCGCGGACACGCAGGGCGAAGGCTTCGAGCTGGTGCAGGGCCAGGCCGCGATCGAGACCCAGGCCGGCCTGCGCCTGGCGTTGTTCGCGGGCCCGGGCTGCGTGATTGCCGATGAGGGAGCGGTGCGCCTGGACGTCCGCAACACCCATGGCCAGGTGCGGGTGACCTGCCTGCAGGGCAGTGCCCGCATCGAGCATCCGCAGGGCCGGCTGCAGCTGCAGGCGGGCCAGCAGACCCAGTACGACGAGCGCCTCAGTGGTGTGGTGGCCGAGGCCGTGGCGTCGGAAGTGAGTGCGTGGACCGAGGGCATGCTGGTGTTCCGTCGCGCACCGCTGCGCGAGGTGGTGGACGAGATCAACCGTTATCGTCGTGGCAAGGTGCTGTTGGGTGAATCGGCATTGGCGCGCGCACCGGTCAGCGGTCGCTTCCGCATCGATGATCCGGACGCGGCACTGGAGCAGCTGCGACTGACGATGTCGCTGGATCTGCGTCGCTTTCCGGGTGGCATTGCCGTCCTTGGATAGATGAAGACGCTGGCCGTGCGCACCGCGCAGGGCTGTTGCAAGCAAGGAGAAGCCAAGGATGCGCAACGAGACCATCGGTGTGCTGGATCTGCGTCGCAATCTGTCGGCGTTGCTGGAAACAACCCAGCGACGGCCGTTGATGGTGCACCGCTACGGCTCGCCATGGGTGTGCGTGGTGTCCGACGCGCAGTGGCAGGAAAAGGCTGTGCTGCTGGACTTCGATCCGCAGTCGCACCCGCTGGCGATGCTGTTGCGCCTGCAGCAGCAGGCGCTTCCCCTGTCTGAAGCCGGTGCGTTGTCACCTGCGGCCCTCGCGCGCGCACTGCTGTTGACGGGGGTTCATGGCATTGACGATCTGGCGCAGCTGCATGAGCAGGTGCTGCACCATCGGCTGTGGCACTGGTTCGTGGCCGGTACCCACGGTGTGATGGACAGCTGGCAATTGCCGGCGCTGCGCGTTGCGATGGGGTCATGGTGCGATGACGCGGAGATGACCGATGCGCTGGCCGCGTTCGCCGCGCGCAGCGATGTGGCGATACTGGCGCGCCGTTGCGGGGGCGACGCACCGCGACTGGAGCGCGAAGCCTGCAGGCAGATGACGCTGCGATGACGTTGGCGATGAAGCGCCACGCAGCGCACAGAGCTGCATGTGCGCTGTCGCTTCACCTGCCTTGCTGACGTCTTCTCCAGAGTACGGCGCACCACGCGTCGCGGAGCACGGGCGGCGCCGATGGCAGACAGTCGCAGGATCAGCATGCTGGAGCTGGATCGTCACCTGAGCCAGTCACTGGAGCAGGCGCGGCATACGCCATTGAACGTGCAGCGCTATGGGCACTCCTGGGTCTGGGTGCTGTCCAGTGATGCCTGGGTAGATGCGGCGCGCTGGGCGGCACTGGATGGTAGTGCGCACCCACTGGTGGCGCTGCGAAAAGCCATCGATCTGCAGCTGCGGCCCTGGCCCGAAGCGGCCATGAGCCCGCTGCCGCTTGATGCAGGCGATGCGCGGCTGCTGCAACGCGCGGCCCTGCTGGTGGTCATGCGCGATCTGAATAGTGCCCAGCGCGTGTACGACGACCTGCGCTATCACCAGGCCTATCGGATGTTCATCGGCCTCGATCATGGAACAGCGTGGTCTCCGATGCAGTGCGTGCGGCTGCTGCAGGCCTGCGCGCATCCGTTGCTGCGCGGCTGCATCGACGATGCGCTGGCCAGCGTACCGCGGCATCTGTTCGAGTCTGCATGTGCACCGGCTGCGCGTGGTGCGCCCGTACAGGCACACGCGCAGCGAATTGCCGGCGGATGTTTATCGTACTGACACATGCACCGCTGACCATGGCGCAGCGGTCTCTTCCAGGATGACGAGGGCGGAACAATGGCAAGGCAGGTTCGTGGTCGCAAAGCTCGGCAGAAGGGTTTCAGCCTGATCGAGATCATGGTGGTGGTGGTGATCATCGGCATCCTCGCCGCGCTGATCGTGCCGCGGTTGATGGACCGTCCCGACCAGGCACGCGTGGTGGCGGCGCGCCAGGACATTGCCGCATTGATGCAGGCCTTGAAGCTGTTCAAGCTGGACAACGGTCGCTATCCCAGTGCCGAGCAGGGCCTGCAGGCACTGGTGAAGCCCCCGCAGGGCGGTGGCACGATGCCGGTCACGCCCTATCTGGATCGCCTGCCCAATGACCCGTGGGGCCATCCGTACCAGTATCAGATACCTGGCACCCACGGCGACGTCGATGTGTTCTCGCTGGGCGCGGACAGCAAGCCCGGCGGCGACGCCGGGAACGCGGACATCGGCTCCTGGCAGCTGTGAGGCAGGCCGATGTCAGCCCGGATGCGTTCTGTTTCGAGTGTCCGTCAACGTGGCATGGCGGTGATCGTCGCCCTGCTTGTGGTGGCACTGGTGGCGGTGATTGCCACGGCACTGCTGACCCGGCAGTCGGCGCAGCTGCGTGCGCTGCGTGGTGACCAGCTACGCGCGCAGGTGCGCATGGCGGTGGACGCCACGCTGGAGCGTGCGGCGCAGCAGCTGCGTGAGGATGTAAAGGAACAGCTGACCACGGTGCGCAGCGGGCGCTGGGCGCGCCCGTTGGAACTGCAGGCGCCGTTGCCGGTGCAGCTGCAACTGGTCGATGCGCAGTCGATGTTCAACCTGCGCAACCTGCTGGCACATGGCAGGCCGGACCCCGAGGCGCGGCGCGCGTTCATCGCGTTGTGTGCTGCACAGGGGCTGGGCCAGGGTGCCTGCGCATCCGCGGCGGACCACATCCAGGCGCGCCTGCGCGACGGTGACATCCAGGCACAGGCCCCACTGCCGCGCGAATCACTGATCGCGCAGGCACTGGCTGGTGCCGATCCGGTGGCACTGCAGGCGCTGGCGCGACGCACCGTGGTGCTGCCGGCGCAGACCCTGGTCAACGCCAATACCAGCGACCTGAGCGTTCTGCAGGCGGTGACGCCTGCGGTCGAGCCCGCACGGCTGCAGGCGCTGCTCGGTGAGCGCGACGGCGGTCATTGGCTGCTCAACCGCGGCGACATCGCCAATCGACTTCAACTGAGCAACGAACAGATGGCCGTGCTTCCCCTGGGTATCCATAGCGAGTGGTTCCTGGCAGTCGGCCAGGTGCAGGCTGACGGCAGCGCGGTTGATTTTCGCGCGCTGCTCTGGCGCGAGTACCGCGACGATGGCGTGCGTGTGCAACGCGTGTGGACGAGGATCGGCGCATGACCGTGCAGCTTCGGGTGCGCTTGCCGGCGCTTGAGCGTCTGCGCGCCGACAGCGCGGTGGACTGGGCGCAGCTGCACAAGGGCGAGGTGCTGGCTCACGGCCGCGACACGCTGGCGGCGCTGGGCCTGCGCCATCCGCAGGCTGCGGTGCATGCCTGCCTCGATCCGAACGACCTGATCCTGCTGGAACTGCAGTTGCCACCGTTGTCCGGGCGCCGTCTGCAGTCGGCGCTGCAGGGTGAGGTGGAGGCGATGCTGCTGGATGACCTGCAGGAGGTAGCGCTGGCCCACGGTGTGCAGGCGACGGACGGCACGGTTCCTGTGGCCTGGCTGGGCCAGCAGGCGCTCCTGCAGGCGCAGCAGCTGCTGGCTTCGTGTGCACTGCGGTTGCAGGCGCTGTATCCGACGCCGCTGCTGCTGCCCTGGCAGGACGGTCATGCCACGCTGCAGGTCAGCGGCGAGCACCTGCTGGTACGCAGCGGGCGCGACCGGGGTTTCGTTCAATGGTATGGCGGACGTGATGCCTGTGCGGTGATGCATGCGTTGGCAGTGCGCCTGCAACAGGCCGGCATGCAGGCCGTGCAGTGGATCGATGGTGTGCCGCCCACGTGGCCGGACAGCCTGCCGGCCACCGCCATCCCCCATGAACGGCAGGCCTCTGGCTCCTTGCCAGGCTGGTCATTGCCGCTGCCCGGGGCGAGCCAGAAAGCGCCGCGGCTTGCGATCGGGCTGGCATTGGCGGCGATGTTGCTGGCCGCGCTCGGTCTGCAGCTGCAGGTCTCGCGGTGGCGAAGTGAGGGCGAGGCCCTGCAACAGGACATGGCACGCCAGTTCAGCGCACGCTTCCCGGAGGTCACCGATGTGGTGGACCCGGTGTTGCAGGCGAGGCGAGCACTTGCGGTGCCGCCGCCGGCGCCGCCATTGCCGCCGCTGCAGCGCCAGGTTGCCAGCACGCTGCAGGCGGTCCCGGAGCTGGCGGGGCAGGTGCGCAGCCTGCATTACCAACCGGGCCAGCTGGACATGGAGCTGGATGCCGATGCCCAGGCATTGGCCGATGATCCACAGCGACTTGAACGCTGGCAGCAGGCGGTGCGGGCGCAGGGCCTGCAGCTGGCGCGCGAAGCCGGTGGACGCCTGCGGGTGAACGGGGCTGGACAGTGACCACCCGAACCTTGCGACTGGGCGAGGGACTGGCAGGCCTGCAGCAACGCTGGCAACGCCTGCCACCGCGCGACCGGCTGATGCTGTGGGTGATGGTGGTGGCGCTGCTCGCGGCGGGTCTGTGGATGTTGTGGCTGGAGCCGCTGCTGAAGCAGCGCACGCACTGGCAGGCCGAGCTGCCGCGGCTGCAGGCACAGGCGCGTGTACTGGCACCACTGCTGCAGGCACGCGAGCGCCAGCAGCAGACGCAGGGGCAGCGCCCGACGATGGCCGGGTTGCGTGATGGAATCAAGTCAGCCGGCCTCGCCGACGGACTGCATATCGAAGCGCGCGACGGGCGTTGGCACCTGCAGGTGCACGCGGTGCCCGCTGACGCGCTGTGGAACTGGCTGCTGCCCGTGCTGGCCGATCCGGCCATCGAACTGCAGCAGCTGCAACTGACACGCACAGGGGATGCGAACATGCCGGCGGCACGGATTTCCGGAAACATCGTGATGGCGCTCAACGTGGGTGCCCATCCATGAGGGCGATGCGCAGCCTTGCCTGCAGTACCGCACTGGCCTTGATCGTGTGCATGGCCCACGCACCGGCGTCGGTGCTGGCGCAGGACGCCCGCGATGAGCCGGTGCAGTTGAACCTGGTCGACACCGATATCGGTGGCGTGTTGCGCATGGCCGCACGCTTCACCGGCCGCCAGTTCCTGGTCGACCCACGGGTGACCGGCAAGATGACAGTGGTTTCCGATGGCCCGGTCAGCCGTACCCAGGCCTACCAGTTGCTGCTGGGCGCACTGCGCATGCGTGGCTTCGCCGTGGTAGAGAACGGCGGCGTCAGCCGGGTGGTGCCGCAGGCCGATGCCAAGCTGTTGGGAGGACGCGTCGGCACTGGTGGTGCCGGCGGTGAGGTGACCACCCGCACCTTCGCGCTGCGCTACGAGAACGCAGCCGCGCTGGTGGCGGTGCTGCGGCCGATGATCAGTCCGGACAATCCGATCACCGCCAATCCGGGCAACAACACCCTGGTGATCACTGACTACGCCGACAACCTGGAGCGCATCGCACGGGTGATCGCAAGCGTCGATACACCGGCCGGCATGGATACCGATGTGGTGAAGCTGCAGCAGGGGATTGCCGTTGACGTCGCGGCGATGGTCGCGCCGCTGCTGGATGCGCAGGGCGCCGAGCCCACCCAGAGGGTGGTGGTGATGGCCGACCCGCGCAGCAACAGCGTGCTGCTGCGTTCCAGCAGCCCCGGGCGCACCCGCCTGGCGCGGCAGCTGGTGGAGAAGCTGGACCGCGCGCAGGACGAGTCCGGCAACCTGCATGTGGTCTACCTGCGCAATGCCCAGGCCAACCAGCTGGCCGGTGTGCTGCGAGGCGTGGTGGCGGGTCAGAGCGATGCAGCGGCGATGGGCAGCAATGAAGGCATCACACCACTGCTGGGTGACGCCAACCGTTCCGCGCCCGCGCAGCCGTCGCAGCCGCAGCAGGCCAAGACCGGAGGCAATGCGCTGGAATCGCAGCGGCTGGACCCGAGCCGGCGTGACCCGATCGACGCAGGAAGCACCGGCTTCAGCCAGAACGGCATTTCGGTGCAGGCGGACGTGGCCACCAACACCCTGCTGATCTCGGCACCGGAGCCGGTGTACCGCAACCTGCGGCGTGTGATCGACCAGCTCGACCAGCGCCGTGCACAGGTGCTGGTGGAAAGCCTGATCGTGGAGGTCAACCAGACCGACGCGGCTGAGCTGGGCGTGCAGTGGATGCTGGGCAATGGACGCACCTTTGGTGGCACCCACTTCGGTGGTGCCACCGGCGGCAGCGGGCTCAATACCGGCGCGCGTACCACGCTGGACGTGCTGCCCAAGGATGGCCTGAAGATCGGCGTGATCGACGGCACCATCAACCTGCCCGGTGTCGGCCAGATCCTCAACATGAAAGCGCTGGCCAACGCGCTGCAGAGCAAGGGCGGCGCCAACATCCTGTCCACGCCGAACCTGATGACGCTGGACAACGAGGCAGCCAGCATCATGGTCGGCCAGACCGTGCCGTTCGTCAGCGGCCGCTACGTCACCGACGGCGGTGGTGGCAGCAACAACCCGTTCCAGACCATCGTGCGCGAGGACGTGGGCCTGAAGCTGCGGGTGCGCCCGCAGATTTCCGAGGGCGGCACGGTGAAGCTGGACATCTACCAGGAAGTCAGCAGCATCGACGCGCAGAGTGCCAACAGTGCCGCCGGCATCATCACCAACAAGCGTGCGCTGGATACCAGCGTGCTGCTGGACGATGGCCAGATCATGGTCCTGGGTGGCCTGCTGGAGGACAACGTCAGCCACGGTCGTGATGCGGTGCCGGGGCTGGGCAAGCTGCCGGTGCTGGGGGCGCTGTTCCGCAGTGATACGCGCAAGCGCTCCAAGACCAACCTGATGGTGTTCCTGCGCCCGCACGTGGTGCGTGACCCCGCCGCCGGCCAGCGTTTGACCCGCGACCGCTACGACTACATGCGCAATGCGCAGGCCGGTGCGCAACCCGTGCAGAGCTGGGCGTTGCCGGCGCTGTCGGCACCGCAGTTGCCGCCGCAGGACCTGTCTGTGCTCGGCCAGGGCAATGCGCGCGATGGCCAGGGCCAGCCGTTGCAGAACACCAGCCTGGCAGCGCTGTATCCGGCCGGTGACGGCGATGCTCAGCTGGTGCAGTTCGCACAGGGGCTGGACCCGGCGCGTGCCAGCCAGGGCGTGGCGCAGGTGCGGGCACTGGGCTTGCAGGCCTATGCCGAAGCGACGCCGGGCGAGAGCGGGCAGCGCCTGCGCGTGCGATTGCCGCGCGATCCGGCAACGCTGGACCCGGCACTGCAGCAGCTGCGTGGGCTGGGCTACACGCCGGAACTGGTGATTGGGCCGTGAGCGCCGCCGCGCCGCTGCCGTACGCCTGGGTGCGCAGCCATGGCGTGATGCTGTCCGAGGCCGGCGGCGAGCCGGTGCTGCTTGGCACCGCCGACACCGCGGCGTGGGCCGTGGCCGAGCTGCGCCGCCGGCATGGACCGCTGCCGTTCCAGACACTGGATGCCGCGACCTGGCAGCAGCGGCTGGGTGAGCAGTACCGTGACGGCGGTGATGCCGCTGCCGTGGTCGGTGCCGCCGAAAGCGAAGTCGACCTGGACCGGCTGATGCAGGACATGCCGGAGGTCACCGATCTGCTGGATGCGCAGGACGATGCGCCGGTGATCCGCATGATCAATGCGCTGCTGGCACAGGCTGCACGCGATGGCGCCAGCGATCTGCACATCGAGCCGTTCGAGACCCATTCGGTGGTGCGCTACCGCGTGGACGGCACGCTGCGCGACATGGTGCAGCCCCGGCGCGCACTGCATGCGGCGCTGGTGTCGCGCATCAAGATCATGGCCCACCTGGACATCGCCGAGAAGCGCCTGCCGCAGGACGGGCGCATCGCGATCCGTGTGGGCGGCCGGCCACTGGATATCCGTGTCTCCACGGTGCCGACGGGGCATGGTGAGCGTGCTGTGCTGCGCCTGCTGGAGAAGGATGCCGGCCGGCTGCAGCTGCAGCGACTCGGCATGGCCGAT
Source organism: Stenotrophomonas sp. 71799_Sma (assembly GCF_056482505.1). Classification (NCBI taxonomy): domain Bacteria; kingdom Pseudomonadati; phylum Pseudomonadota; class Gammaproteobacteria; order Lysobacterales; family Lysobacteraceae; genus Stenotrophomonas; species Stenotrophomonas sp. 71799_Sma. Next base: position 2,673,379 of record NZ_CM151202.1, on the reverse strand, counting down.
GACACCCTGGCCACGTTTACCGGGTTGATCCGGCAGCCGCACGGCATCGTGCTGGTCACCGGGCCGACCGGCAGCGGCAAGACCACGTCGCTGTACGCCGCACTGGGCCAGCTCGACAGCAGCACCAGCAACATCCTCACCGTGGAAGACCCGGTGGAGTACGACTTCGCCGGCATCGGCCAGATCCAGGTCAACGCGCGCATCGGCATGAGCTTTGGCACCGCGCTGCGCGCGATTCTGCGTCAGGATCCGGACACGATCATGATTGGTGAGATCCGCGACCTGGAAACCGCACAGATTGCGGTGCAGTCGTCGCTGACCGGGCATGGCGTGCTGGCCTCGCTGCACACCAACGATGCGATCTCGGCGGTGACCCGCCTGGCCGACATGGGCGTGGAGCCGTTCCTGCTGGCTTCGTCGTTGCGCGGCGTACTGGCGCAGCGGCTGGTGCGGCGGCTGTGCACGCAGTGCCGTCGTGCCGAGGTGGACGGCGAGGGTCGCACCGTATGGCGCGCGGTGGGCTGCGCGGCCTGCGCCAACAGCGGCTATCGAGGACGCACCGGCATCCATGAGTTGTTCGTGGTGGACGACCGCGCGCGCGCGTTGATCCATGAAGGGCAGGGCGAGCCTGCGCTACGAGAGGCGGCACGGCGTGCCGGCATGCGGACCCTGCGACAGGACGGCCAGCGCTGGGTCGACAGCGGGGTGACCACGCTGGAAGAAATCCTGCGCGTCACCGGCGACGACTGAGGTCTGCATGGCACTGTTCGACTACCAGGCTGCCAACGCGCAGGGCCGCATCGAGAAGGGTCAGCTGGATGCCGACAGCCCGCGCGGTGCGCGCCAGCTGTTGCGCGGGCGTGGGCTGACGCCTGTGCAGGTCAGCGCGGCGCGCAGTGCCGGCAGTGGCTGGGGCGCTCGGCGGCTGTCCGCCAGCGAGCTGGCCTGGGCCACGCGCCAGCTGGCCAGTCTGCTGGCCGCCAGCCTGCCGTTGGAAGGCGCATTGAGTGCGGTGATCGAGCAGGCCGAGCGCCCGCACGTGGCCCAGGCACTCACCGCGGTACGCGCCGACGTGCGTGCCGGCCAGCGCCTGACCGTGGCATTGGCCGCGCGGCCGCGCGATTTCCCACCGATTTATCGGGCACTGGTGGGGGCAGGTGAAGACTCCGGCGACCTGGCGCGAGTGATGGAGCGCCTGGCCGACTACATCGAAGAACGCAACGCGCTGCAGGCCAAGGTGCTGACCGCCTTCATCTACCCGGCGGCGATCAGCCTGGTATCGGTGGCGATCGTGATTTTCCTGCTCAGCTACGTGGTGCCGCAGGTGGTGACCGCGTTCGTGCAGGCGCGGCAGACGCTGCCGATGCTGACCCAGGTGATGCTGGCGGCCAGCGCCTTCGTGCGCAGCTGGGGCGTGTGGGTAGGGCTGGGCATCGCTGCGCTGGTGGTGGTGTGGTGGCTGGCGCTGCGCCGGCCCGAGCTGCGCCTGCGCTGGGACGCGATGCTCATGCGGGTGCCGATGGTCGGGCGCTTCGTGCTGGGGGTGAACAGTGCGCGCTTTGCTTCGACGCTGGCGATCCTGCTGGATGCGGGCGTGCCGCTGCTGCGCGCGTTGGAGGCCGCGCGGCAGACCCTGGGCAACGCGTTGCTGGCGCGTTGCGCCGACGACGTGTCCGCGCGCGTACGCGAAGGCGCTGCGTTGGGTTCTGCATTGAAAGTACAGAAGGTGTATCCGCCGATCCTGGTGCATCTGGTGGCCAGTGGCGAGAAGACCGGTTCGCTGGCGCCGCTGCTGGATCGCGCTGCGCAGACGATCTCGCGGGAGATCGAGCGTCGCGCAATGGCGCTGACCGCGCTGCTGGAGCCGACCATGATCCTGGTGATGGGGGGCGTGGTGCTGACGATCGTGCTGGCGGTGCTGATGCCGATCATGGAAATGAACCAGTTGGTGCAGTGATGCGCAACGCGCAACACGGGTAGCGCCGGGCCATGCCCGGCGAGCGCGCAGCACGGCGTGCCTTCGATTCTCCACACAATCCTCCACACCTTTTTCCGATCTTCCACAGGTTTCTTAAGCGGCCTGTCATCGGCGCGGACCAGCATGGACACGTCGCCGCAGAGTGGGCTGGGAGGCCCTCGGCGGCAGCAGGCGTGTAGTGACCGTTCCTCCCTTGGTGTTTCCCTTCGCAGTAAACCCTTCAGGAGAAGATCATGAACAAGTACAAGACCCTGGCCGCGCTGGTTGCCACCGCGCTGCTGGCCACTGCCGGTGCCGCTTCGGCCCAGACCGCCGTCACCGGCGGCGGCGCCTCGCTGCCGGCCGACCTCTACAAGGGTTCGGCTGACAGCATCCTGCCGGCCAACTTCAGCTACGCCGTGACCGGTTCGGGCACCGGCAAGAAGGCCTTCCTGGAAAACAACTCGGCGCTGTTCTCCACCACCGGTACCGTGCACTTCGCCGGTAGCGATTCGGTGCTGAGCAGCACCGAGCTGAATACCTACAACAGCACCTACAACGTGTCCGGCGATGCCAACCGCTACGGCGCCCTGGTGCAGATCCCGTCGGTAGCCACCTCGGTCACGATTCCGTTCAACAAGGCCGGTTCGGCCGTTGACCTGTCGGTGACCCAGATCTGCGGCATCTTCTCCGGCAAGATCACCAGCTGGTCGAGCATCGACAGCGCCCGCAGCGGTGCCATCCAGGTGGTCTACCGTGGCGAGAGCAGCGGTACCACCGAGCTGCTGGCCCGCTTCCTGACCAGCGCCTGCAAGCCGGCCGACGTCTCCGGTACCGCGCTGAAGCTGACCAATGGCGTGCCGGCTTTCTCGGTGCAGTCGACCTTCGCCAACCTGTTCACCACGGTTCCGTCGAACTTCGTCGCTGCCCCGGCCACCGGCGGCACCTCGGTGTACAACGCCGTGTACGCTGCCGATGGCCGCATCGGCTACGTCGGCCCGGACGTGATCCCGAGCCTGACCGACGCCACCAAGGTCGCCAAGGTCAAGGGTTTCTCGCCGGACGAAGTGAGCGTGCAGGCGACCTTGGAAACCGTCGCTCCGCCGACCGATGCCGCCGCTGAGAACCCGGCCAACTGGGTGCCGGTGTTCGGCAACCCGAACGCGGGCTACCCGATCGCGGGCTACACCAACTTCGTGTTCGGCCAGTGCTACAAGAACGGCACCGTGGGCGCCAACATCCGCGGCTTCCTGACCCGCCACTACGGCAGCACGGTGATCAACGGCGTGGAGCAGGGCCCGAACGACGCCGCCATCCGCGCGCACAAGTTCATCCCGCTGACCAAGGCCTGGCGTGATGCGATCCGCACCCGCTTTGCGACCGCCACCAACGCCGGGGCCGTGAACAACCCCAGCACCTGCTCGGGCATCGGCCGTCCGCTGTAACTGCGATTGCTTTGGTAGTTGCAGGAAACGTACAAGGGCGCCGGCAGCAATGCCGGCGCCTTCTGCGTATGTCCGCTGCATGACAGTGATGCGCCTGTCGCCTTCACGCCGCCGCCACCGTCTATGAGGTGCAGGGCGTGCCTGGCGCAGGCCCATCCGTACACGCCGCCGCCAGCGCGGCCCATCAGGTTGACGAGGTCCCCGATGTCGCACCCGCATTCGCCCACCGCCCGTTTCCCTGCTGCCCTGTGGCGCAGCCACCCGATGGCCTGGGCCGTCGCAGTGGCCCTGGGCAGCGTGGTGGCTCCGGCCACTCAGGCCCAACAGGCGTTCAGCCCCGGCTGGTTCGCCGAGCGCGGTGCGGCGCAGGGCGCGGCCGCACAGAGCGGGCGCATGCCCAATGGTGTGCCGATCCAGTTCCAGCTACCCGCGCAGCAGCAGGATGCGGCACGGCAGAAGCTGCAGCAGTCGATCGACAACCTTGGTACGGCCGCGCAGGCCATCGCCCTGCAGCAGCGCCTGCAGGAACAGGCACGGCAGGCGCGCCGCGAGGCGGGATTCGTAGTGGCCGATGGCCTGGGCAACGATGGCCTGAAGGTTGACGAGAATCCGTTGACGCGTGGCTGGATCAATGCGCGCGACGCGATCCAGTCGCAGGCGGCCGACGGGCGGGTGCTGGTCAACATCGAGCAGACCGCCGACCAGGCGATCCTGAACTGGGAAACCTTCAACATTGGTGGCAACACCACACTGAATTTCCTGCAGAACCCCGACTGGGCCGTGTTGAACCGGGTCAATGATCCCGCCGCAAGGCCCAGCCAGATCCTTGGCCAGCTGAAGGCCAATGGCACGGTGTTCGTGGCCAACCGCAACGGTGTGGTGTTCGGCAACAACAGCCAGGTCAATGTCCGCAATCTGGTGGCAGCGGCCGCACGCATCAGCGATGCGCAGTTCCGCGAGCAGGGCCTGTACAGTGCCGACGCGAACACCTCGGCGCTGACCGACGCCGTGGGCAAGGTCATGGTCGAACGCGGTGCGCGCATCACCACGCACGAACCGACCACGGCTACACGGGGCGGCGGTTATGTGCTGCTGGCTGGCCACAGCGTGGAAAACGCGGGCCAGATTGAAACCCGCAAGGGACAGACCCAGCTGGCCGCCGGTGACAGTTTCGTGATCCGTCGCGGCGTGGGAACCGCCCAGAACACCGCGTCCACCACCCGCGGCAATGAGATTGCCCCGCGCTTCGTCGCTGACAGCACGGCGGGCAGTGTTCGCAACAGTGGTCTGATCCAGGCGCGCGAAGGCGATGTCACGCTGGCCGGCCGCACCGTCGAGCAGGCCGGCGTTGCGGTTGCGACCACCACGTTGAACCAGCGCGGTACGGTGCACCTGTTGAACTCGGCGTCCGATGCGGCCGGCAGCGTGACCCTGGCCGCCGGCTCGACCACGGCAGTACTGCTGGAAGACGATGGCAAGAGCACGGCGCTGGACAGCCAGCGCAACGCGCTCATCAAGGAATCGGCCGAGCAGGACAAGCTGCGCGGTTCCAGCAACAGTGGCACCTTCGACAATCTCTCGCGCCTGCAGGACCGCCGTGAGCAATCCCGCATCGAAGTCGTCTCCGGCGGCGATGTGAACTTCCAGGCCGGTTCGCTGGCGGTGGCCACCGGCGGCCAGGTGATCGCCGACGCCAGTCGGCGCAGCTATCTGGATGATGGCGCGCGCGTGGACGTCTCCGGTGCGGTGGGTGTGCAGGTGGCGATGGAAAGCAACAACGTCAAGGTGAAGGTGCAGGGCAATGAGTTGCGCGATTCGCCGGACAACCGTGACAGCGGCAAGCTGATCAGCAGCGAGGTGTGGATCGACCGCCGCCAGTTGACCGAAGTTGCCGCCGGTACCGGCGGTTATGAAGGCACGCGCTGGTATGCCGGCGGCGGCCTGCTGGAAGTGGGTGGCTACCTGGACAATCAGGGGCATTCGATCAGCGAATGGGCGGCGCAGGGCGGCACCGTCCAGCTGGCAGGCAAGGAAGTGGTCAGCCACGCCGGTTCGCGCATCAATCTGGCCGGTGGCAGCCTGGATGTGCAGTCCGGCGTGGTGCAGCAGAGCTGGCTGCGGGGCCGCGACGGGCAGTTGTACCGGCTTGATGATGCACCGGCCGAGATGCTGTACGACGGTCTGTACCAGGGCTATGAAGTGAAGCAGGAACGGTGGGGGATGACCGAATCGTTCCGCAATCCGCTGGTGGCACCCACCCAGCGTTTCGACAATGGCTATACCGTGGGACGCGATGCTGGCCGCCTGTTGATCTCGGCGCCCACGACCGTTCTGCAGGGCCAGGTGGATACGGTGGCCTTCCAGGGCGCACAGCAGACGCGCCGGCCCGATCAGGAGCAGGAGGGCTACGCGCAGGCACAGACGGCGGCGGCCCGCAACGCCCAGCTCTGGCTCGGGCGTTTCGACAACAGCGGGCGCAGCGCGGTGTTCGACTCGAATGTCCGCATTGGAGCGCTCCAGGCCGACACCCGGCCGTGGACGCTGCAGGCGCCAGTCGGGGAAGCACAGCGCAATACCGTGTGGTTGGACAGTGAGGTGCTGAGCGCCCAGCGATGGGGGCAGGTGGACCTCGCATCGGCCGGTCGTATCGACCTCGATGGCACGCTCAGGTTGCAGGAGGGCGGCCGGCTTGGACTCACCGCAAGCCGCGTCAACTTTGGTGGAACGGTGCAGATTGCCGGCGGGCAGGTGGAAGCCGGAAATCTGCTTGCGGCGCTTGGCGGGCCCACGGCATTGCTGACGTCCGGACGTGGTGCGGTGGATGTTGCGGCCGGCGCACGGATCGATCTTGGCGGCGGTTGGGGCAACGCGCTTGCTGCGCCGGATGGCGGTCCCGCACAGGCGTGGATCGACGGCGGACAGGTGCGCTTCAACAGCAGCCACGACATCCATGTGGGCGAGCGGGCCGCGATTCTGGTCGATGCCGGCGGCGCGATCGATGCCAGTGGCAAGGGGCGCGTAGGCAAGGGTGGCAGTGCCAGCCTGCTCGCGGCCAGCACCGAGGTTGGCACTGACGGCAGCGGACGGATCCGTATCGGCGAGGACGCACGCTTCAGCGCGCTCGGCAATGGCAGCGGCAACTTCACGTTGGCAACCGGCGGTGTGGTGTCCATCGGCGCGCCTGGCACGGATGCATCGGCGGCGTCGCTGCGATTGCAGCCAGCACTGTTCAGGAGTGGCTTCGCCGGCTATGACATCGCCGGTCACAACGGCTTGACGGTTGAAGAGGGTACCCAGCTGCAGGTCGAACGACCGGCGCTGCGCCTGGCCGAGGGCGCACAGCAGGCACTGGCCCGCGAGCAGGGCGTTCAGGCCTGGACGCCGTCGCTGTATGAGGCGGATCCGGCCAGCGGGCGTGTATCGCAGCGCGGCGGCGCGAGCTTGGCACTGCGCGCAGGGCATCTGCTGTCCACGGCCGATCTGCGCGTTGGCAAGGGTGCAAGGATCGAGGTCGATGCCGGCCAGTCGATCGAACTGTTCAGCGCCGGCAACCTGGACGTGGCTGGCGGTCTGAAGGCGGCCGGCGGCCGCATCCGCCTGGATGAGGCATTCGATCCGTCGGGCGTACGCGGCGATGCACGCCGCGAGCGCCAGTGGACAATCGCTGAAGGCGCACTGCTTGACGTGAGTGGCGATAGCGTTTCCCTGCCCGACGCGCGCCGGACATTGCGCGGACAGGTGCGCAAGGGTGGAACGATCGAGATCGGGGGGGCGCTGGACTGGGAAGACCAGGACAACGTACGCCACCTGCCGCCCGATACCTTCGTGGTGGTGGAGCGCGGTGCGCGGCTGGACGCGTCCGGTGCTTCGGCGCTGCTGGACATTGATGGCAGCGGGCGCACCCGGGTGGACAGCGATGGCGGCAGCATCGTGCTGCGCGCGGGCAATGCGCTGTACCTGCAGGGCGAACTGGACGCAGCAGCGGGCGGCGACGGCGCGCGCGGCGGCACCCTCGGTGTTGCCTTTGGGGGCGGCACCTACGGCAGAACGGCAGTGGGCAAGGACGTGCTGGCGCCGCGGGTGATCTCGCTGACCCAGCACGCCGCGCAGACGGCGGACCTGCCTGCACGCCTTGAGTACGGCCATGCGGCACTGTCGGTGGAGCAGATCGAGGCCGGTGGTTTCGATCATCTGGCCCTGTTCGGCGACTTCCGCGCCCAGGGAGATGTCAATCTGCGCATGGACCAGAGCCTGCGCATCCATGGCATGAATGAGCGCGCCCTGGGGTTTGCGGAAGGCAACAGCGAGGGCAGCCGCCTGTTGCTGAGCGCGCCCTACGTGCGCCTTGCGCAGGGACGCTGGTGGCAGCCGGCGGGGGAGGGCACGCTGCGGCCGGTCGAGGCGCGGTTCGACGAAGGGAAGCAACATCGTTTCGATGTGAAGGCGAACCTGATCGACCTGCGCGACGTTAGCTGGCTGGCGGGCTTCGACCATGTCAACCTGGACAGCCGTGGCGACATCCGCCTGCTGGCACCGGGAGCCAGCAGCGCCCAGGAAACTTCGTTGTCGTCCCCGGGTTCGATCGATATCAGTGCAGCCCGTCTGTACCCGGCGGCCCGGGCGCGCGGGCGCATCGTCGCTGGCGTTGCGGACATCGGTCCGTCGGGACAGCCTGCCTGGCAGAACCCGGAGGCTGTATTGCGCATCCACGGCGTTGGCAGTGCCACGCAACCGGCACCGGATTCGGCATTCGGCCGCCTGGAACTGGTCGCGGCGACGGTGGTGCAGGGCGGCAACGTGCAGGCGCCGTGGGGCCGCGTCCAACTGGGTGGCGGTGAAAGAAACACCAATCGCGCCAGCCGCGTCGACCTGCTGGGTGGCAGCGTGACCTCGATCAGTGGCGCCGGCCTGGCGCTTCCGTTTGGCGGTACCGTGGACGGTGTGACATGGCGCCGGAACGGCGCCGAGTTCGATGTGCTGGTTCCTGGATCGATCGATGCCCCGATCGGTGTGGACATCGTCGCCAACGCCTTCAACGGTGCCGCAGGCAGCATCGTGGATGTCTCCGGCGGAGGTGAGTTGACCGGCGCTGCGTTCGTCGCCGGGCGCGGTGGCTCGGTCGATGTCCTGCGGCATTCGTTGGCGGATGCCAATCCACGCTATGGCTTCAGTCGCGCGGGCAATGCGGTCTACGCAATCGTGCCGGGCCGAGCGGACGTGCAGGCACCGCTGGCGACCGGTGACGGCAGCGTCGATCCCCGTGTCGGCCAGGAGATCGTCATTCCGGACGGCGTGCCTGGACTCCCGGCGGGAAACTACACGTTGCTGCCGGCGAACTACGCATTGCAGAAGGGCGCATTCCGCGTCGAGATCGGCGCCGAGAGCGCGCTGGGCAACGTCTCGCCGGTGGCGACCGGCACCGGCTCCTGGCGCATCAGCGGGCACCGCGCGCAGGGCCTGGGCGGGGCGGTGTCGCCGTTGCTCACCGACCTGGTGCTGACACCAGCGGAGGCGGTTCGCCGCCACGCCGGCTACAACGAAACCTCCTACAACGCGTTCGTGCAGGGCGTGGCCGAGCGGCGTGGCGAAGCGCTGCGCTGGCGGACGGTGGATGCCGGGAGCCTCAACCTGGTGTTCGGTGAAGGCGCAGGACGGTCGGGTACCCCGGCGGCAACCTTCCTCGGCCTGTCCCGCTTTGGCGCCGGCAGCAGTGACGGGCTCGGCGGCACGCTCTCGGTCAATCTGCGTGTCTCCAATGGTGCAACGCTGGAGATCGCCAGCGAGGGCGCCGATGCCGCCAGCGGGCGCGGCGCTACCGTCTCCGATACCACGCTCAATGCATTCCGTCCGGTAACGATGCTGATCGGCGGCACGCTGCGGCGCGATGCAACCACCTATGCGCTGGAGGGCGGCGCACAGCACATCGTGGTGCGCAACGGCGTCAACCTGACGGCGCAGGAAGTGCTGCTGTCGGCCGCGTTCGGAGGCAGGGGTATCCTGGTCGAGCAGGGCGTTTCGATCGACACCCTGTCCCAGTCGGGCCCGTCGAGCGTGGCGCAGCCCACGGCGCCCTACCTGGTCGCGGGCGGCCTGCTTGCCGTGTCCAACCAGCGCCTGACGGCGCTCAGTGCACAGGGCGGAAGTGCCGGCGGGCCGGTAGCGATCGACATCGGCGGTTGCGAGGCGGACTGCAGTGGGCAGACCCGCTTGCTGTCGGCGGGCAGCATCAACGTGGTCACCGACGGCGCCTTGAACATGGGTGACTCGCTGAGCTATGGCACGCGCCAGCTCGGCCTGGGCATGTCCGCACTCAACCTGGGCAGCACCGAGGCCATTGCGATGGCGTCGGCGGCCGGCGGCCTGCCCACGGGCATGACCATGAACCAGGAGGTGCTGCAGCGGTTGCTGCGCGGAAACACCGCCATCGGCGCTCCCGCACTGGAGGCGCTCAGCCTGACCGCGCGTGATGCCATCAACGTGTTCGGCAGTGTCGACCTGGATACGCGCGATGGCGCGACCGGTCGCAGCAGCCTGCGCAATCTGGTGCTGGGTGCGCCGGCCATCCACGGCTATGCTGCCGCCACCGACCGCGCGCGCATCTTCGCCGACACGCTGGTCTGGGATGGGACATTGGCCGGCACCGACCTGCCCGGCGGCGAGCTGGCACAACCGCCCGGCGAGGCGATGGTGGGCCGGCTCGGCCAAGGGCAGCTGGAGATCAATACACGGGTGCTGGAACTGGGGCGTGCGCCGTTCACCCGCCCCAACTCGTCTGTGGCGGCCGGTCGCCAGGTGCTCGGCTTTGCCGGCGTTACCCTGGCAGCGTCGGACCGCATGCTGTTCTCGGGCAAGGGCAGCCTCGATGTGTTCCAGCAGCAGGGCGACTATCTGCCAGGCAGCGGCTGGCAGTTCAGTGGCGGCGCGCTGGACATCGTCACTCCCCTGCTGACCGGTGATGCCGGTGCGCAGCTGGCAATCCGCAATGGCGGTACGGTGCAGCTGCGCGGCGCCGCGGCGACCGCGGGCAGCGATGCGTTGGGTGCCGAGTTGTCCATCACGGCCGAACGCGTTGTGATCGACAGCAGGGTGGCGTTGGCGTCCGGCAGGTTCGAGGCCAACGCACGCCAGGGCGTGGTGCTTGGCAGCAATGCAGTGCTGGACATGGCAGGGCGCAAGGTCAGCCTGTTCGACGTGGACAAGTACAGCTGGGGCGGTGACGTGGCGCTGTCGAGCCGCGAAGGTGACATCGTTGCCGACGCGGCGTCGCGGATCGATCTTTCCGCCCGCAACAACCGCGGCGGCCGCTTGACCGTTGCTGCGCTGGGCCCGCAGGGCGGCCGTGTCGATCTGGCAGGTTCGTTGCTTGGCGGTGCCAGCGGCCGCTACGACGCCGGTGGCACCGAAGTGCCCTATGACGGTGGCGAAGTGGTGGTGCGCGCACGCCAGTTGCAGGACTTCTCCGGGCTCAATACACGGCTTACCGCCGGTGGTATTACCGGTGGCCGGACCTTCCAGTTGAGCGAAGGCGACCTGGTGATCGGCGATGAGGTGAAGGCCCGCAACGTTGATATCAGCGTCGATGGCGGCAGCCTGCAGGTCAATGGCCGCGTTGATGCCAGTGGCGAACAGGTCGGCAGCATCCGCCTGTCCGCCCGCGACGTGCTGCGTATCGATGGCACATTGGACGCGCATGGCAGCGCCTTGCGCGTGGACAGCTACGGCAAGATCATCGACAGCCCGAACCGGGCCATGATCGAACTGACCTCGGCCAACGGCAGCCTGCAGTTGGGTGCGGCTGCCTCGATGGACCTGCGCGCCGGCACGTCGGTGGCGACCGGTAGCGGCCCGGGCCAGAACGACGCCCGCGCGCGCGGCAGCGTCAAGCTCAACGTGCCCCGCGTGGGCAGCAACGATGCAGCAATCGAAGTGGCCAGCGGCATCCGCATTGCCGGCGCCGGCGACCTCCAGGTCAACGCCTTCCGCAGCTATGATTCGGCGCCTTTGGCCAGCGCTCCGGACGTGCATGGCCATCGTCCGCAGGTGATCAACCAGCAATGGTTGGATACGGTGGTGGATCCGGACAACAGCCAGTGGATGAACGCCGCGCTGGCCAATACCGTATTGCAGCAGCGCATCTCCGCACTGGGCAGCTATCGCCTGCGCCCCGGTGTGCAGATCATGGCGCGAACCAGCAGTGACAACCCGCGCGGTGATCTGGTCGTGGCCGGTGATATCGATCTGTCCGGCTACCGCTACGGACCGCAGTCGAACCGGGCCGATCCTGCGCGCCGTGGCTTCGGTGAGTCGGCCGCGCTGGTACTGCGTGCCGAGGGCGACGTCAATGTCTACGGCAGCATCAACGATGGGTTCGCGCCACCGCCTGCCAATCCCGATGAAGACGGCTGGGTGTTGCTGGAAGGACGCAGTACGGGTTCACCGAACACCGCGTTTGGCGGTGACCTGATCGTGCCGGGCGAGGGTGTCCAGCTCCAGGGCGGCACCGAGTTCCGCGCCGGTGCCACGCTGAATTATGCGCTGCCCTTCGAGGCGGTAACCCTGCCGGCCGGAACCGTGCTACCGGCGGAGATGGTGTTGTCCGGGCCGCTGCTGCTGCCGGCCGGTACCGTGCTGGGCGCGGTAGTGACCACAGGCAGCGGACAGGTGATGGTGGCCGGCACCGTGCTGGCACAGGCGCTGGCGTTGCAGTCCGGTGCCCGACTGGGTGCCGGTTTCCGCCTGCGCACGCCGGCGCCGTTGGCCGCACAGGTGTGGCCGGCCGGCGTCGCCCTGCCCATGGCGATGAAGCTTTCAGGCGCGCTGAACCTGCATGCCGGTGCGATCATCCCGTCGATGACCAAGGTGGAGCTGCCAGGCGATGCACCGGTGAAGCTGCGGGCGGCCGATGCCAGCGGACGCCAGGGCCGCAACTGGGCGCTGGCGGCCATGCTGCCCGAAGGCACCACCTCGTGGGACCTGACCGCGGTGGCCGGTGCTGATACGACCGCCGCCGATCCGCGTACCCGGCGCTGGGGGAGTGACGGCAGCATCGTGCTGGCCGACAGCCACTACAGCACCATCGGTACGGTGACCACGACGACGGAATGGAAGGGCGACCGCGTGATCACCGTGGATGGCTCGCTGGATCTATGGGGCGATGAGTCGTGGGTCGGAAAACCCGTAGCGGATCTCGCTCGGGAGCTTGGCATGACCGAGAGCGATGTCTGTGATTCCGGACCCTACTGCGGTCCGGCCCCGCGCCTGGTCGACAAGGAAGGCTCGTTGGCATGGTGGGGCGATGAATCGTGGGTCGGCCGCCCGGCTACGGAACTCGGGGCCGAGATGGGCATGTCGGAGGAAGAAATCTGCGCGGCGATGGGCTACTGCTATGGCGGCGGCACGTTGACTGAAGTCACGACCTATGGCAAGCGCCTGGGTGCACCGGCCTGGAGCGTCCTGCGCACCGGCAAGGGTGACCTGGCGCTGCTGGCCGCGCAGGATGTGCGCATGAAGTCCGGTTTCGGTGTGTACACCGCAGGTGCGCCGACGGCGCTGGGTGATGGCCGTGACACGCAGTTCACCCCGGGGCGGGCCCCAGTGCCCAGGAACACCGCGCTGCTGGGCCCGGTCCAGGCGTCCGGCCGCTACGATGCCGCCATCGCCACTTACCAGGCGTGGTATCCCGACCAGGGTGGCAATCTGCACGTGCAAGCGGGCCGCGATATCACCGGTGATACCTGGAGCGCGCGCGCAGAGGCGGGCACGCCGCAGCGCGACCAGGCCGGGCATTCCAGCGCCGCGGTGGGCAACTGGTTGTGGCGCCAGGGATCGGGCACGACTGCTGGTGTAGTGCAGAGCGCAACCAGCTGGTGGATCAATTTCGGTACCTACAGCACGGTGGGCCCTGAGCTGGATGCGACGCCTCGCTTGGTCGGCTTTACCGGTTTCGGCACGCTGGGCGGCGGTAATCTGTCCCTGGAAGCAGGCCGCCACTCGGGCGTGATCGCGCCGATGGGCAATGCTCTGGGATTGTTGACGGCGCCCCATTCCAGCGCGATCGTCGCGGCGGTCGGGTCGACCGGACGGGTCAGCAACGGTGAATTGCATCTGACGGGGGGCGGAGACCTGACGCTGCGAAGCGGCGGAGCGGTCAACCCCGGCCTGCGCGCAAGCGCGCAGCAGCCCGAAGGTTTCCAGCAGGATCTGGATCTCAACGGCACCGTGACCAATCTACGCGGCAGCACGCTGCTGCAGGCGGCGCGCATCGGCGGTCTCAGCGCGATACAAAGCAGCTACGGCACGTTGGGCCTGCACAATCCGTTCGTGGCCGACGCACCCGTTGCGATGGCCGGGCCGGTGCTGGTGCTGGGCGATTCCACCGCCCAGGTGCAGGCGCGCGGCGATGTGGTACTGGGTAGTGCCGCCGATCCCGGCCGGGTTCCCGTGGCCAATTTCAACGATATCCTGCTGGAAGGGGGCGGCCACGCGTCGGGCACAAGCTGGTTCTCGCTGTGGACGCCGCGCACCGCGCTCGACCTGTTCTCCGCAGGCGGAAATCTCTCGCCGGGCCTGGTTGGCACGCAGCACACGACCGGCAGCAACCAGGGTAGGGAGGTGATCAGGATCAACCCCAGCAATGGCGATGCCTATCTCAACTACTGGTTGTATCCCTCCCGGTTCACGGCCATCGCGGCCTCCGGGAACATCAATCTCGCCAGTCTGCGCAGTGGCAGCGTGCCCGATGCCCAGGACGTCATCGTGCTGGCGCCCTCGGCGTCGGGTCGGCTGGAGGTATTGGCGGGAGGATCGATCCTGGCTACCGACCGGGCCACTCAGATTGTGCGCTCAAGCAGTGATGCCCGTGTCCCCGGCCCATTCAATCCCGGCTTCATCGCGCAAGGCCCCGGAAACGCAGGAACCGTGCGCAGCAATGTACCCGCGGACGGGAACGGCGCCAGTCCTGGCACTACGCTGCCGTACTTTGCCTTCGGTCCCAATACCGCGCTCGGCGTGCTGTTGCCAACCACACCGACCGTGGCCAGCCGGTTCTATGCAGTGGCCGGCGATATCATCGGGCTGGGAAGCGGCGACAGGCGGCAACTGTCGCGCAATGCCGAGAACGGCGCGCGTACCGTATTCGACTGGTACGAAGCGGGCTCGGCGGTACAGCTGCGCGCCGGTCGCGATGTGATCGGCGCGGATGTCACCGCGCTCAACACCAGCGGTACCGATATCAGCGGGATCGAAGCGGGCCGGGACATCATCCGCAGCAACCTGACGGTTGCCGGCCCCGGCAACGTCGAAGTGAGTGCGGGCCGGCAGCTGCGCCAGGAAGAGGCCGGAAGCATCGTGAGCCTGGGCGGCGTCGTGCAAGGCGATGCCCGTCCCGGCGCCAGCATCGCAGTGACTGCCGGCAACCAGGGCATTGATTTCGATGCACTGCGCACGCACTACCTGGATCCGGCCAACCTCGCCGATTCCTCGCAGTCGTTGGCTGCGCAGCCGGGCAAGGCGGTGAAGATCTACGACAAGGAGTTGAGGGAGTGGCTGCAGCAGCGCTTCGGTCTGGCGGTTGATGGCGCCGAGGCCCTGGCAGCATTCGACCGGCTGCCGAAGGAACAGCAGCGCATCTTCCTGCGCCAGGTCTACTACGCCGAACTGCGTGAAGGTGGCCGCGAGTACACCGATGCCGAAGGTCCGCGTTTCGGTTCTTACCTGCGCGGCCGCGAGGCCATCGCCACGCTGATGCCGGACAAGGATGCGACGGGGGCGACGATCCAGCGCACCGGCGACATCCTGATGTACGGAGGCTCCGGCGTGCGTACCGAAGCCGGCGGCAACATCGAGCTGATGGCGCCGGGCGGACAGATCGTGGTGGGTGTGCAGGGCGTGGTGCCGCCGGCCAGTGCCGGGCTGGTGACCCAGGGGCAGGGTGACATCCGTCTGTTCAGCCAGGACAGCGTTCTGCTGGGGCTGTCTCGGGTGATGACAACGTTCGGCGGAGACATCCTGGCCTGGTCGGAGCAGGGTGACATCAACGCCGGTCGTGGTTCGCAGACCACGTTGTTGTACACGCCACCGCGTCGCGTCTATGACGGCTGGGGCAACGTGATCCTGTCGCCGCAGGCCCCGGCCAGTGGTGCAGGTATCGCAACGTTGAACCCCATTGCCGAAGTACGACCGGGCGACGTCGACCTGATCGCGCCGCTGGGCACCATCGATGCGGGCGAGGCTGGCATCCGCGTCTCGGGCAACATCAACCTGGCCGCGCTGCAGGTGCTCAATGCCGCCAACATCCAGGTACAGGGTGAAAGCAAGGGCCTGCCCGTGCTGGCCACGGTGAACGTCAACGCGCTGGCCTCGGCCAGTGCAGCAGCCAACAGCGCCAGCCAAGCGGCACAGGATGTGATGCGCAAGAGCCAGGATGATGCGCGGCGCAACCAGCCTTCGGTGATCAGTGTGCAGATCCTCGGCTTCGGCAGCGGCACCAGCAGCATCAACCCGCCGGCGCGTGGCAATACTGCCAACGCTGGCTATGACGCCAACAGTGCCTTCCAGTTCCCGCAGGCAAGTCGCGACGAGGGCACGCAGCGCCGGTAGGCCTCTTGCAAGCGTGCCGACCAACGGTCGGCACCAAGGTAGATCCACGCCTTGCGTGGATGCGATCGGGCCGGAAGAACGGACAGCATCGGGCCAGCCGCCACGGAGCGGTGGCGGCCCCAGCCAGGACGGCACGGAGGGCAGGGAGCGGCCATCAGCGGTGAGGACCACCGACACAACGCCGCCGGGTGCAGGAGAGTGCCCGGCGGCAGGCGGGGGGATCCATGCAATGCGCGGATTCCGGAGCCAACAACAATGCCGACCAACGGTCGGCACCCACCAAGGCACGGTCGGCACCCACCGTAGATCCACGCCGTGCGTGGATGCCTTGCCTGGGAAGAATCCTAAAGCTCCAGCACCCGCCGGTAACTCAGCGGCCCACGCCCATCGCGCAGGCCCAACCGCAGTTCAAGTCCGGTGGCCGGCATTACCTCGCCTTCGCTCGGCAACACGGCCCATCCCGTTCCTGGCTGCCAGGCCCGCACCTCGAACCGCTGTACCTCGCGCGCCACGGCAATGCCCTTCGACAGATCCGGCGCCGGCAGGGGATACCGATCCGTCGCTGCGCCGCTGGCCCGCCAAAGCGTACTTCCCTGCCGCCACCAGCGCACCCGCTGCCAGCGCAGCCCATCGCTGCCGACACTGCGGGTGATCTCCAGCGCGAAGCTCCCATCCGGATGCCGCTCGCTCACCAGCGAAGGCGGCAGCAGCCGCTGCGGTTGATCGGCCGGCCGCACTGCACCATTCATCAACGCATCGTCTGCGCGCATTTCGATATCACGCTGGAACTGCTGCAGCACGCGCAGCGCCGTCGTGGTCTCGGCATCGGCCTGGCGCAGGCGCTGGTCGCTGTTGGCCACGCTGTCGAGCGCCCGCCAGCAGATCAGTGCCAGTACGCCCATGATGGTGATCGCAATCATCACCTCGATCAGGGTGAAGCCGCGGACGGCGCGCCTCATTGCGCCGCCGTCCATGGCAACTGCATCCGCGCCAGCGACTGCCGAGGAGCGTCCTCGGCAACCACACTCAGTTCCACCTGCGGCTGGCCATCGTTGCCCGTGCCCAGATGCTGAAGCACCAGGAAGCTGCTGCGCCCCTGCACACAGCGTTGCCGGGCATCCTGCGGTGCCTGTCCGCTCAGGCGCAGTTCCTGCCAGCGATCCTGCGCACACAACAGTGCCAGGCGACGATCACGCAGCCGTGACTGATCGTCGGTCGCCACTGCCACCGAGCGCATCACCGCCGCCAGTGCAATCGATACGATCGCCAATGCGATCAGCACTTCGATCAGGGTGAATCCGCGCGCCGCCTGCTTCATTGCACGACCTGCAACTGTCCGCTGCCATCATCACGAAGGCGCAGTTTGCGACCCTCCAGCGACAATCCAAGCTCCCAGGCGATACCGATCCACTCCGGGCTCAGCTCAATGGGGTTGGCGGGCTGCACCGCAATGCCCGTTGCCTGCCACTTCTGCGGACGCAGCAGATCATCGTGTTCAACGGTCACCCAACCGCTGCCTTCGCGGCGGCTGAAACGATAGCCGTTGGCGTCGGCCTGCCAACGCAGGGGGCGGCCATCGATGCGCGCCTCATCGCGCGCCACCTGCAGGCGCTGCGCCAACCGCTCGGCTTCCTGCCGCAGCTGCCGGCCCGGGTCGAGCAGGCTGCCCAGGCCCAGCCCGATTCCGGCCGTGCAGATGCCGATGATCACCAGCACCACCATCAGTTCCAGCAGGGTGAAACCACGCGGCACGCGCTGCATCGACGTTGCCTCCTGTCCGGGTCGATAGCTGCCAGCGTAGGCCGGCATGATGAAACAAAAGCGTCAGCCACAGCTGCTAGCGTGGGCGGACACGAACGTGGCGGTGGTGCGGAACATGGATGGCAGGCGCTGGGATCGCAATCGCATACTGACCCTGCTGGCGGCGACGCTGCTGCTGGCCGTGGTGGCCTATTGGGGTGTCACCCTGTCTGCCGTGGCGCCAGCGGCCGCGGCCAGCGAGGCGAAGGCCGTGGCGCCGGTACGGCCGATGTTCGATGCAGTGGCTAGCCTGCCGCTGGTGCGGCTGCTGTCCCCCGGTGCAGTGCAGACCGAGGTGGTGGTGCTGGGCGTGATGGCCGGTGACCATGCGCCATTGGCCCTGCTCTCGGTGGATGGACGCCCGGCGGAAGCGTATGCGCCCGGCCAACGGCTCGGACCTTGCACGGTGCTGGCCAGCATCAGTGCCAGCGCGGTGGAACTGAACCAGGCCGGGCAATCGCGCAGCTTGCCGGTGCCTGAGCTGCCGCCGGTGCCGATCGATGGCATCGTGCCGGCCGCACTGTAGAGCCGAGCCTACGCTCGGCTGCGCCTGGAAAAACAGTCGAGCATGGCTCGACGCTACAGAATCCTGCCGGGCTGGGGCTTTGCACCGCGACTGTGCAGGCTCAGCGCGCCGGGCGCTGCGGTACCACCGAACGACCAAAGGCCTCGCCCATGCGCTGTCGTGTGCCTTCCAGGTTGTACTGCATCAGTTGGTTGCCGGGCTGCCGCATCAGGCGTTCGGCCTCCGGCAGCGCCGGTGATTTCGCCGTTTTCGATGCCGGCGCAAGTTTGCGCTGCAGGCAGTCCCAGGCCGGAATGCGCTCGCCATTGACCTGTACTTCGATGCAGGGCGCGGCGCCTTCCTGCTTCTTCGCCTCGTCGGCGCGAAGCGGGGCCAACACCAGCAGCAACGCAAGGGTGAGGGCAGCGCGCAGCTCCATTATCAATGATTCACGCATCTCGAACTTCCCGCGGCAATCGACGTTCTGCAATGAAGACGTGTGGCGAAGGCAGGGTCCGCCTGCGTGCGTTGCGGCGCTGTCAAAAGATGACAGTGCTGTCATAAAACTGTTGGCGGTTTTGACGCGGCGTGCACGTCCTGTTGGTAGACCCACGCGCCGCTCCATGGCCATTACCTTCGATACGACGCGATGCCTTCGATGACTCCTGTTCCGTGCCGAGCCGTCCGCCTTCCCTTGCGCCTGCATCCCTTGGTGCTGGCCCTGGCCGCGATGCCGCTGCCGTTGTTCGCGCAGGAGGCAGCGCCTGCGCCCAGCGTGAACATCAATGAATACATCGTACGTGGCAATACCGTGCTCGATCCGCGCCAGATCGAGCGCGCGGTCGAGCCCTTCCTCGGCCCGGGAAAGACCCTGGCCGATGTCGAGAAGGCACGCGATGCAGTCAATGCGCTGTACCAGCAGGCGGGCTACCAGTCGGTCTATGTGGAGCTTCCCGAGCAGCAGGTCAGTGGTGGCGTGGTGCTGCTGAAGGTACAGCAGACACCGATCGGCCAGCTGCGGGTCGTGGGAACGAAGCACGAATCGCCCGAGCGCATCCGCGAACGCGTACCAGCGCTGGCGGAAGGCAAGGTACCGGACTTCGACCAGGCCCAGAAAGAACTGACCGCGCTGAATGAGGGCGGGCGTCGCCAGGTGATGCCGCTGGTGCGCGAAGGCCAGGTGCCGGGCACGATGGATGTGGACCTGCAGGTCGAAGAAAAGTCGCCGTGGCGTGCCAGCGCGTCACTCAACAATGACCACAGCGCCGACACCGAGAAGCTGCGCCTGAGTGCATCGCTGGCCTACGACAACCTGTGGAAGCGCGGGCACAGCGCCAACATCGGCGTGTATCTGGCACCGGAAGACACCAAACAGGCCAAGGTGTTCTCGGCCTCGTACACGATGCCGTTCGAAGGCACGCCGTGGAGCCTGGAAGCGTCCGGCTACAAATCCGACAGCCGCGTGCTGAACGCGGGTGGGCAGGGCGGCGCCGGCAGCGGTACCAATGTGATCGGCAATGGCCATTCAATCGGTGTCAAGCTGAATTACCGCCTGGCGGGCAGCAGTCAGTGGTGGCGCCAGCTCAGCCTTGGTGTGGATTTCAAGGACACCGAGGAAGATACCCAGATGGGCAAGGACAGCCTGAAGACGCCGCTGAAGTACGCGCCTATCACGCTGGCCTTCGTGGGCGTGCGCCAGGGCGAGCAGGATCAGCTGAGCATCAACACACAGCTGGTTGCCGGCACCCGCCGCCTGTTCGGCTACGGCAGCGACGCCACCGCCTTCGGCCAGAAGCGCTATTGGGCCGACCCGAGCTTCGTGGCCTTCAAGGCCGACGTGGCCAACACCCACACCTTCGGCAACGACTGGCAGTGGTACGCACGTGGCTTGCTGCAGGTGACCGACGCGCCGCTGGTGTCGGCCGAGCAGTTTGCCGCCGGTGGCATGTACACCGTGCGCGGCTATCTGTCGGCCGAGGCGATCGGCGACTACGGCGGCCTGGCCAGCCTGGAATGGCGCACCCCGGCGTGGTCGCTGTGGAGCGGCACTGATCTGCGCGTCTACAGCTTTGCAGACGCGGCCTACCTGCGCCTGCGCCAGCCGCTGCCCGAGCAGCGTGACAAGTACAACCTGGCCTCGGTCGGCCTGGGCGCGCAGATGCGCCTCGGCGAACACCTGCAACTGCGCCTGGACTACGCCTGGCCTTATGCCGATGGCCCGGTCACGCGCAAGGACGACCCGCGCCTGCATTTCAACATCAGCACCAGCTACTGACCCTTCCCTTGAACATGCGTTCTCCGGAGACCCTTCGCATGGACCGTTTGCTTTCCCGAGTGTTGTTGCTGCTGGCCGCGCTGGTTGCGCTGCCGGTCGCTGCGGCCGATGCCAATTGGTGGCAGGCCGAATGGAAATACCGCAAGCCGATCACCGTCGACGCCGGCCCGCAGGGCGCGGGCCTGGCCGGTGACCCGGGTCGCACGCCGCTGCTGCTGCGCCTGCATACCGGCAACTTCGGTTTCGACGGCACCCAGGAAGCGGGCAACGACCTGCGCTTCGTCTCGGGTGATGGCCGCACCGTGCTGGCCCACCAGATCGAACAGTTCGATCCCAAGCTGGGCCTGGCCCTGGTCTGGGTGGACGTACCGGCGGTCAGCGCCGCAGCACCGCAGACGATCTGGATGTACTACGGCAACGAGAAGGCCCCGGCCAGCGGCAATGGCCAGCAGGTGTTCGACCCGGACTACACGCTGGTCTACCACTTTGCCGAGGCCAATGCGCCGGCCCGCGACACCACCGCCTATGGAAACAACGCTGGGGCCGTGGCGCCGCCGTCGGAAGGCTCGGTGATCGGCCGTGGCGTTCAGTTGGGCGCAGCCCCGCTGCCGCTGCCGGCCAGCGCATCGCTTGCGCAGGAGGCGGGCGCGCCGCTCACCGTCTCGGCCTGGATCAAGCCGGGCAGCAACAACGCCGCACAGGCGATCTACGCCCGTCGTGACGGTGCTTCCGAACTGGTGCTGGGCATCGAGAACCGGGTGCCGTTCGTGCAGCTCAATGGCCAGCGCAGCACGCCGGCACAGCCGATTCCGGAAGGGCAGTGGGCGCATGTGGCGCTGACTGCGGAGAAGGGCGCTCTGCAGCTGTACCTCAATGGCCGCGTGGTCGCACAGCTGAGCGGCGAATTGCCGGCGCTGGGCACCGCCCCGGTGGTGGGCGCCGATGCTCCTGGCGCGATGCAGCCGCTGGCCAATTTCGAGGGCGCACTGGATGAGCTGCGTATCTCGCGCGTGGCACGACCGGCGGCACTGCTGCTGGCCGATGCCACCGCACAGGGCGCCGACTCGCGCCTGATCAGCTACGGTGCCGACGAGCAGTCCGCCGGTCAGAGCCACTTCGCCTTCATCCTCAAGGCAATGCCGTTCGACGCCTGGGTGGTGGTGGCGATCCTCGGCCTGATGATGCTGCTGTCGTGGGCGATCATGATCGCCAAGGGGCGCCACTTCGGCCGCACCAGCAAGGCCAACGCGGTGTTCACCGAGAGCTTCGGCAAGTTGTCCGGCGTGCCGCTGCGCACCCTGTCCGACATGGACCGCCAGGGCAAGGCGCCGACCGCGATGCACGACGGTTCGCTGTGGCGGATCTACCAGGTGGCCATCGATGAAATGCAGCAGCGCCACCAGCGCGATGGCAACAGCGGTTACCTCAGTGGCGCCACCATCGCCGCGATCCGCGCCTCGATGGATGCGGTGATGGTGCGCGAGCAGGAAGCGATGGCACGGCGCATGAACTGGCTGTCGACCACCATCGAAGGCGCGCCGTACGTGGGGCTGTTCGGTACCGTGATCGGCATCATGCTGGTGTTCGTGGTGGCGGCGATGGCCGGCGCGGTGGACATCAATTCGGTGGCACCGGGCATGGCCGCGGCGCTGCTGTGTACCGCAGCCGGCCTCGGCGTCGCGATTCCGGCGCTGTTCGGCTACAACTACCTGGGTGCACGTGCCGAGGCGATCGGCGCCGACATGGCGGTGTTCATCGACGAGTTCGCCGCGCGCCTGGCCGAAGAGCAGGACGGGCGCGGCCCGGCCGCGGTCCAGGGCTGAGGGGCGCGCCATGGGCCAGAAGGCGAAGTTCGGCATCAAGAAGCGCGAGAAGGGCATCAACGTAACGCCCTTCGTCGACGTGCTGCTGGTGGTGCTGGTGATCTTCATCCTGACCAGCAACGCCTCCATCCCCGGCATCGAGGTCAACCTGCCGAAGGCCAGCAACAGCGTGGCACTGGAGAAGCCGAAGACCAAGGCGATCACCATCGACCCCAGTGGTCAGGTGTTCCTGGATGCCTATCCGGTGACGATGGCCGAGCTGGAAGACCGCCTGCGCACCGAGCGCGCGACCACGCCGGATTTCCCGGTGATCGTGCGCGGTGACGCGCAGGTGCAGTACGCCCGCGTCGTCGAGGTGCTGGACCTGCTGCGGCGGCTGGAGCTGGCCCAGGTTGGCCTGGTCACCGGCAAGGCGCAGGGCTGAGGCATGACGGCCCATCAATCCCCTCGGCCGGAGCCCGGCATGCGCGGTCGTCAGTTGCTGGTGACCGTCGCGCTGGTGCTGGCCGCCTTGCTGGTGCTCGGCATCGCCGTATGGTGGATGCTGTTCAAGGACACCGCCAGCACCCGCAGGCCGGTGGTGCAGCCGCCGATGCTGGCATTGCCGCCCCCCTCCGCCGCCGCCACCGCCGCCGGAAAAGCCACCGGAGCCGGAGACGCCGCCGGAAGAGACCATTCCCGAGCCGGAGCCGCTGGATCAACCGACGCCGGCGGAAGAGCCGACGCCGACCCCGGACAACGCCGACCCGGTGACGATGAATGCCGATGCGCAGGCCGGTGGTGACAACTTCGGCATCCAGTCCGGCAGTGGCGGCGGTTCATCCGGCGTGGGCCGTGGCGGCGCCGGCAATGCCACCTATGGGCGCTATCTCGGCTACCTGATGCAGCAGGCGATCTCGCGCGACGACAAGGTCAAGCGCCTGGCGTTCCAGCTGCAGGTGAATGTGTGGCTGTCCAACGATGGCCGCCTGGAAAAGGTCGAACTGGTGCGTGGCAGTGGCAACGAGGAGGCCGACGCGGCCGTGCTCGATGCGCTGCGACGCATCGGCAAGGTCGACCAGGCACCGCCGCCGTCGCTCGATTTCCCCGCCCGCGTGCTGATCCAGGGCCGCCGGCCCGGGGCCTGATTCCCGACCTCCGTGATTTCCCTTCTTTCGATGAGAACCGTGATGAACGACCACGTCCGCGCACGAACCGACTCCCGCCGCCCGCGGCCGGCCCGACGGGCGCTGCTGTGCTGCGCCGTGCTGCTCAGCCTGGCCACCCCGGCCGGTGCGATGGCCGCAGAAACCACCATGGTCAAGCTGATCAAGGGCCTGATCGCCAGCGGCGCGCTGAAGCCAGAAGACGGCCAGGCACTGCTGGTGCAGGCCGAGGCTGAAGCAGCGGCCGCATCGCGCACTACGACCACCGCACCTTCGGCCGCCAGCGGTGGCGTGGCCCTGGAGGCCGGCGACGTGCGCGTGCCCTACGTGCCGCAGAGCGTGCGCGACGGCATTCGTGACGAAGTACGCCAGGACGTGATGGCGCAGGCCAGGTCCGAGGGCTGGGCGGCACCGAACGAAGTGGCTGAGTGGACCAAGCGCATCAAGGTGACCGGTGACATGCGCGTGCGCAGCGAGTCGCGCTTCTATTCCGAGCGCAACAGCGACATCGTGAGCAACTGGTCGTCGATCAATTCCGGCAACGGCTTCGACACCAACACCAACACCAACCTGCAGCTGCCGCCGCTGCTGAACACCCGCCAGGACCGCCGCAACCTGTGGCGCATCCGCGCCCGCCTGGGCATCGAGGCCACCATCGGCCAGCACACCACGGCCGGCGTGCGCCTGGCCAGCGGCAGCAGCAATGGCCCGGTGTCGACCACCGAGCAGCTGGGCGGTGGCCTGAGCAAGAAGGACGTGTGGCTGGACCAGGCCTGGCTGGCCTACAGCCCGGCCGACTGGGTGACGGTGCGCGGCGGCCGCTTCGGCAATCCGTTCTGGACCAGCGACACGCTGTTCTCCAACGACCTGAACTTCGACGGCCTGGCCGCCAACCTGCAGCATGACTTTGACGGTGGTGACCTCGGCCTGTTCGCCAACCTTGCCGTGGTACCGCTGGAGTACACCTCCGACAGCGCGCCCAGCCAGAGCCGGGTCAAGACCCCGAACGAGAACAAGTGGCTGTCCGGTGCACAGGTCGGCATGAACTGGCGCTTCAACGACGACAATGCGCTGCGTGCCGCACTGGGCTACTACGATTTCAAGAACATCAGCGGCCGCCTGTCCTCGCCGTGCGCGCTATATGCGGGCGCGGTGGGCTGCGATACCGACTGGTCGCGCCCAGCGTTCATGCAGAAGGGCAATACCCTGATGCTGATCCGCGACATCGCGCGCAATCCGCTGGACCCGGCCAACACGCCGACCCCGCAGTATGTCGGCCTGGCCTCGGCATTCCGCCTGGCCACGCTCAACCTGCGCTGGGATACGCAGCTGGCCCAGGGCATCGGCCTGCGCCTGGATGGCGACTACATCCGCAACCTGGCCTACGACAAGCAGGCCATGTTCAGCCGCGCCAACAACGGCATCGTCAACAACTACGGTGCCGGTGGCGCCGCCAGCATCGATACCTTCCGCAGTGGCGACACCGCCTGGATGGTGCAGGCCACCTTCGGCGCCACTGACCTGAAGGAGAAGGGCCAGTGGCAGGCGCTGCTGGGCTACAAGCATATCGAGGCCGATGCGCTGCCGGACGCGTACAACGACCCGAACTTCCACCTCGGCGGCACCAACGCCCGTGGCTACTACGTGGGCGGCGCCTACGCGCTGGATGCGCGCAGCTGGATCAGCGGCAAGTGGATGGCGGCCAAGGAAGTGTCCGGTGCGCCGTTGTCGATCGACGTGTTCCAGCTGGAGTTCAATACCGGGTTCTGAGTGGCGGGCGTGATGCGGATCACGTCGTGCGTGGCGGGGGCGCAGCGATGCGCCCGTCTAAGGAAGGGAGACCACGCGTTGTTCAAAAGGAGGAGTGGATGAGCCGTCGCAAGCTGTTCGAGAGTCCTGAACCGTCCAGCCAGATGCTGGGTGTGGGACCGGCCTATGTTTCAGTGGAGGGGCTGCGCCAGCACCTGGCCGAGTTCCTGCTGTATGCGGGCCGGCCTGTGGTGATCATGCGCGGGCGCAGCGAAGTAGGCTATTTCCTGCCGGCGCGCTGCTGGCGCCAGCGTGACGATGATCCGCTGGCGGCGGCCGCCGCCGACCAGCTGCTGGATGCGGCCGGGTTCCAGGCCGAAGACATCCAGCAGGTGGAGCAGGAATTCAACGCGATGCGCCAGCGCACCGTGCTGCATTCGCGGCGCTGAGTGGCCGCCGGGCATGGCCCGGCGCTACCCGATGGCCCCGCGCCGCTCCGGTAGCGCCGGGCCATGCCCGGCGAGCGTCGTCTGTAGATCCACGCCATGCGTGGATGGGGTTACGCTGCAGCCCCACGCTCACTGGTGATGCGTGCACCTTCGCGCATCACCAGGGTCACCGGGGTCTTTTCCACCACCTCCAGCAACCGCTGCCACTGCGCATCGCTCAGCTCGGCGCTGGCATGCAGCACGCGGTGCACGTGGAAGCGTCCATCCGCGTCACGTTCCGAGCGCAGCTCGGCATGGAATTCGCCCAGCTCCCAGCCCTTGCGCTGCGCGTACATGCGCAGGGTGATGGCGGTGCATGCCGCCAGCGAGGCCAGGTACAGGTCGAACGGTGCGAAACCCTTGCCCTGGCCGCCCAGCGAGGCGGGCTCGTCCGCATCCACATCGAAGCTGCCATTGCTGATGTGGTGCAGGTAGTTGTCGGCGGTCGAAACAATGCGTGCGTAGGCCATCGGGATCTCCTGTTGTCTGTAGGGCCGAGTCATGTTCGGCCAATCCCACTGTGGCGTCGAGCCATGCTCGGATCTGCCCTGCATGGATGATGTGGGCGGCGGCGGCTTGCCGCCTGCGGCCCGGCAGCCCACAATCCACGTCCGGACCGTCGCCATCACGCCCATCATTCCCCGGTCCGGCCTTGGCACCTATGTCTCCCAATGCCCTGGCGCTGGTCGAACTGCTGATCCGCGAGCGCCGTGCGCTGTCTCGCTTCATCGCGCGCTACCTCGACCCGGCCAGTACCGAGGACACGCTGCAGAACCTGTACCTGAAGGCCAGCAGCGTACCCGGCGATCCGCCCATCCTGGAGCCGCGCGGCTATCTGTACCGGATGGCCTATCACCACGCGCTCAACCGCAGTCAGGCCGACGCCCGCGAGCGGCGCGCAATGGCCGCGTACGCCACCGACATGGCCGATGCAGGCCACGACGGTGAGGCACAGGCGCTGGACCAGGCACAGCTGCGCGAGATCACCCAGACCATCCTTGCCTTGCCGGCACAGGTGCGCGAGTGCTTTGTGCTCAATCGATACCTGGGCCTGAGTGAGCGCGAGATCGCCACCCGCCTCGGCATCTCCAAGAGCGTGGTGGGCAAATACGTGCTGCGCGCGGCGCTGCTGATCCAGCAGCACCAGCAGGGAACACGCCGATGAGCTGCGATTGCCGTGGGCAGATCGCGCCCGCCGTTGTCACAACAGGAAAGCGCACCCGTTCGCGGTGCGGCAGGCCACAACCATGACCACGTCCGAACCCTCGCCGCGTCAGGCCAGGCAGGCGTTGCGCTGGGTGATCCGGTGCAGTGCAGGCCCGCTGCCGGAACGCCAGCAACGAACCCTGCAGCGCTGGCTGCGGGCCGATCCGCAGCATGTGCTGGCCTGGCGCCAGCAGCAGGCCTTCTGGCAGGGGCTGGATGCCGCCGGGCCGGAGGTGCTGGCCGCGCTGCCCGAACTGACCGAAGACCGCCAGGGGCTGCGCCCGCTCGCGTCGCGCCGCCGCCTGCCGTGGCTGCTGGCCAGTGCTGCCGCAGTGGTGCTGATGGTTGCCGCTGCGCCACACGCGCTGCTGCTGGCACGCAGTGACCTGCACAGCAGCGATGCACCGCGCATGGTGCAGTTGGAGGACGGCAGCACCGCGGTACTCGACGCCGGCACCGCACTGGCGATTGAATTCGATGGCCAGCAGCGCCACCTTCGTCTGCTGCGCGGCCAGGCCTGGTTCCAGGTAGCGCACGAGGCGCGCCCGTTCCAGGTGGAGGCGGCGGGCGGCCAGATCCGTGACATCGGCACGGCCTTCAGCGTGTCGATGCAGGACACCACGGTCCTGACCCAGGTCAGCGAGGGCGGGGTCGATGTGCGCCCGGGTGATGGCAGTGTGCAGCGCCTGCATGCCGGGCAGGCACGTGTGTTCCGTGACGGTCGCTGGCTGCAGCCGGTGCAGCTGGAAGATACCGCGACCATGGCGCCGTGGCGGCGTGGCGAGGTAGTGATCGACGATCAGCTGGCCGCGCAGGCCATCGCCGATCTGGCGCGCTACCGTCGTGCTCCGGTCTGGGTACTGGGCGGGCAGGGCGCGAGCGTGCGGGTCAGTGGCCTGTTCCACCTGCAGCAATCGGAGACCGCCATCAATGCGGTGGCCGCGCAGGCAGGACTGCGTGTGCAGCGCTTGCCCGGCGGAGCGCTGGTGGTGTGGTGAGGTGCCTGCGGCACAGCGCACAGCGCCCCACATGGAAAAAAAACATGAAAAAACCGTGGGCACTCGCTGTGCCCTGCTGTCTATAGAGGTATAGCCAGAGCGAAACACCGTTTCTCCTCAAGCCAGACATGCCACCGGCACTGGATGTGCCCGTGGTTCCGCCACGCTTGAGGAGTTCCTGTCCATGCCGTCCACGGCATCCGCCTGTCATCGTCGCGCCACCGTCCTGGCTCTTGCCATCTCCACCGCATTGCTGCCGCTGGCCTGGGTGCCGGCCGTGCAGGCGCAACCGGTGGTCGTCGCACCGTTGCGCCAGTACACCATTCCGGAACAGCCCCTGGCCGACGCCGTGCGTGCCTTTGGCCGCCAGGCCGATGTGCAGGTGGTGTTCCGCAGTGACCTGGTGGAGGGCCGCCGCTCCAGTGCAGTGAGTGGTGAGTACAGCCAGATGCAGGCACTGCAGCAGCTGTTGCGCGGCAGCGGCGTGCGTGCACAGCGCGGCATGGACGGTACCTGGAGCCTGCGGGCCGCAGCGGAGGCGGGTGAGGGGGAAGGGGTGCGGGTGACCAAAACACTGGACGTGGCCGGTCGCCTGCAGTCGGAAGGGGGCGAGGCGCGTGATCGGCGCGGCTACGATGATGTGTTCGCGCTGGACCTGACCACGGCGTATTCGGGGCGCGACCGGGTGGAGCGCTATCGCGGCTCCAACCCGGCCGACGTGGTAAAGGATCTGGTCGGTGTGTTCAGTGGCGATGCGCGCAACAGCGGCGCGCTGGACATCAACATCCGCGGCATCCAGGGGCCGGGGCGGGTGCCGGTCAGCATCGACGGTGGCGAACAGGCGCTCACGGTCTGGCGCGGCTATAACGGCGTCAGCAACCGCAATTACATCGATCCCAACCTGATGGGTGGCATCCAGGTCATCAAGGGGCCAGGGCTGGTGCGCGATGTGCACAGCGGGATCGGTGGCGCGCTGGTGATCAAGACCATCGACGTCGATGACATCGTGGAAGCGGGTGAGCGCTTCGGCGGGGAGCTGAAGATCGAAGGCAGCAGCAATGCGGTGGCGCCACGCCTGCCGCGGCTGCACACCGGCGAGGATTACCGCACCGTGCCGGGGTTTCCGCAGGGCTCGCCGAACTCGCCCTACGACGACCGCACCCTGGTGGTGCCGGTGAAGTCGCGCAGTGGCAACAACCCCCTCGATGGCGAGGACCAGGCCTGGCGCCTGGCGCTGGGCGTGCGTGGCGACAACGTCGACCTGATGGCCGCCTACGCCTGGCGCAAGCGCGGCAACTACTTCTCCGGGACCCAGGGCAGCGCCTACTACGACCAGGACCGGCGCGAGCAGTTCGAGTACCAGGGCATCGACTACATCACCACGCTGGCGCGCTACTTCAAGCCCGGCGATGAAGTGCCCAATACTTCCAGCGAACAGGAGTCCTGGCTGGTCAAGGGCAGCTGGCAGATCAACGATGACCAGCAGTTGAAGGCGACCTGGCGGCGAACGCTGTCGCACTACGGCGAGATCATGCCGTCGCGCATCCTGTCGGCACCGGACTATGGGCGCATCCAGTGGCCGCTCAGCCGGGTTGCGTCCGATGCCTGGAACCTGGAGTACCGCTTCCAGCCGGCCGGCAGCCGCTGGCTGGACCTCTACGCCAACCTGTGGCGCACAGAGACGGACAGCGATACCTACACCGCAGGCGGCTTTCCGAACTTCGCCCCGGGCAATCCGGACTGGAATGCCGGCGCCAGCCCGATTCTGCGCAACACCGCGCTGGCAAATGCGATCAACGACCGGACCGGCCTGACCCTGAGCAACCGCTTCGCCCTGCATTCGACCCTGGACCTGACCGTGGGCGGCAACTGGCAATACGAGAAGCTCGGTTCGCGCGACCCGTATTTCGGCCCGTCCGACGGCTGGCGCATGTACCCGCGTGCCGGCCGTCGCCAGGAGGGCGAGGGCTACCTCACGCTGGAATGGCGTCCGGTCGACTTCCTGACCCTCAATGCCGGCGTGCGTTACAGCCGTTACTGGGCGTTCGACGACTTCCTGCAGGCCCACCCGGAACTGCAGACGACCTCGATCGTGCCGCGCGAAGCGCAGTACCGGGTGAATGAACTGCCACCGCGGCCGGACAGCCTGCAGGGCGAGATCGACGCACTCGAGAGCGAGCGGGAATTCTGGGACAGCATCGGCATGGGCTGGATCGTCGATCAGTCGCTGGCCGACCTGCTGCGCAAGTACGAGACACCCAGGGAGGTCCAGCACGGCGTTCCCTGGTTGCCCGATGCAAACGGCAACTACAGCCGAGCCACCAATCCCTGCCTCAACGGCCAGGTCGCCGCCATCCCCGGGCTGCTGCCGATGGTCCTCGGCACCGACATCCGCTGCAGGATCGGGAGCGGGGCGATGCAGTCGGTGGCCGGGCGCAACGAACGGCACCGCGATCACGCCTGGTTGCCGACGTTCTCGGCGACGGTGCGTTTCTCGCCGGCCGCTCGTGCCTATCTGCGCTACAGCGAGGAGGTGCGCTTCCCCAGCATGTTCGAAAGCACCATTGCGTTCTCCAGCAGCCTCAATCCGCTGTATCCACTCAAGCCGGAGCATGCCTACAACTACGAGCTGGGGTACGTGCACAACCTTTCCGGGCTGTTCGGCAACACCGCCGATGCCGACGTCAAGCTGGCCTACTACGTGCACAAGACCCGCAATGTCATCGAGCGTGATGCGTACTTCATGTTCGACAACATCGACAAGCAGACCATCCGCGGCATCGAGCTGCAGGCGCGCTTCGACAACCGGCGCTTCTTCACCGATCTGGGCATCAGCCGCATCCTTGAAAACGAAGTCTGCGATGAAAGCTCGGCGGTACGGCTGGATGCGGACCAGGGGCGGGTGCCCAACTGCGTCCAGGATGGCTTCGTCAGCGGCTATCTGCTGACCCAGGCCACGCCGAAGCTGTCGGTGAACTGGTCACTCGGCACCCGCCTGTTCGATGAGCGCCTGGAGCTGGGCAGCCGCATCGTGCACTACCAGCGGCACGACAATCCGGACCTGCAGGCCTACCGCGACCGCCTGATCGCCGGGGGCAGCAGCCTGCTCTGGCAGAACGTGCCCTTCACCTGGGGAAACATCACCACGGTGGATGCCTACGCCCGCTGGCGCTTCAACCAGCACGCCAGCGTCGAGCTGGTCGGCAGCAATCTCGGCAACCGCTATTACGTCGACCCGGCAACACGCTCAACGCTTCCGGCACCGGGCCGCACGATCAAGCTTGGCATCACCGCGCGCTTCTGAGTCCGTATTCGACAGGGAGAATCAACCGTGAAACAGCCCCGCACCCTTGTACTTTCGATCGGCCTGCTGGCTTCCATGCCGGTCATGGCTGCCGACATCGCTGGCGGGCAGAGCCCGGCCCAGGACGGCGTCCATTACATCAACGCAGGCGAATCGACACTCAATGCCGGTCCGCACCGTTCCGGTCGCGCAGGCATTTCGTTGGGGCCGTATGCCAATGCGGCGCGAGTGGACGTGGCCAGCCTGGCGCCCTACGCCACCACGGTGGTGCGCGGCGCAACCACGGTCCGCACGCTGGGCCCGGACGCAGGCCTGCCGTTCGCCACCGCTGGCGTGGGCTACTTCAGCTTCGTGCAGATGGGCAATGCAGATGTCTGGTTCGGTGAATGGTCATCCAGCGGCGCGCAGGCGGGCTTCAATCACCGCCAGGTGTTCTTCGTCGGTGACCGTGCCGGTACTTCGCTGCCAGCAGGCATCGTGACCTACACCTTGGCTGGCATCAACCGCTTTGATGGCAGCGGCGTGCTGGAAGGTGCACTGCGGGCGAATTTAGATACCGGCACCGTCACCGCCGGCCTGGTCGGGACCGGATACAGGCTCGCCGCGAGCGGCACGCTGGATCGCGCCACCGGTGCGTTCAGCGGTTCGGCCATCGCCAATGGTTCGATCATCGGTACCAGCAGCGGCCAGTTCTTCGGCGCCGGTGCCAGTGCGGTGACCGGCATCGCAACCTTTGCCGGCAACAGCCAGTTCGATACGTCCTTCGGCGGTCAGCGCAACTGATCCGCCGCCGTTCCTTTTTGTGTTGTACCTGTAGTTCCCTCAACCCAAGGAGCAATACCATGAAAATGATCAACCGTTCCCTGTTGGCCGTCGCCGCTGCACTGGCCCTGGCCGGCACTGCGCAGGCGGCCGACATCGTCGGCGCTGCCAGCCCGGCGACCGATGCGCAGCTGTACGTCAAGGTGGGTGCGTCGGAAGTCAACGGCGGCCCGCACTCGGCCGGCAAGGCCGGTATCGGCGTCGGCACCGTGTCCAATGCCAAGCCGGTCGATTTCCAGGGCCTTGCGGCCTACTCGGCCCCGACCACCGTCAATGGTGTCACCGTACGCACTCTGGCTATGCCGATCACCGGTACCCCGGGCAGCCATTCCGGCATGGGCCACTTCAACTTCGTCAAGGTCGGCAGCGGCGATGTGTGGTTCGGCGAGTGGTCCAAGGATGGCGCCGCTGGTGGCTTCAACAACCGCCAGGTCTACTTCGTCGGTGACCGTGCCGGCACCACGCTGCCGGCCGGTGTGGCCACCTACAGCGTCGCGGGCCTGAACAAGTTCAATGGCAGCAACCTGCTGTCGGGCACCTTCCGCGCCAACTTCGGCAATGGCACCCTGCTCGGTGGCCTGAGCGGTGGCGGCCTGTCGATCAACGTCAACGCCAACATCAACAGCGCCAACGCCTCGTTCGCCGGCACCGCCACCGCCAACGGCTCGGTCAGCGGCACCACCCAGGGCCAGTTCTTCGGCGCCAACGCGGCCACCCTGGCCGGTATCGCCACCTTCACCGGCAACAGCCAGTACGACACCGCCTTCGGCGGCAGCAAGAACTGATCGCCACGCCCCTGACGGGGCAGGGCAGGGACAAGCCGCGATCCGCCAGTCCCTGCTTCGGCCCGTTGCATGCACCACCACGGATCGACCATGCGCCATTCCATCTTCCTTGTCGTACTGCTGTTGGCTGCCACCGACGTGCGCGCCCAGCAGGACGATCTTCGTCGTGTGCTTGAACAGGGCACCGAACTGTGCCACCAGCAGCAGGACCAGCAGCGCCTGCAGCAGGCGGAGTCGGAGCGGCCGACCATCACCATCGACGGCCAGACGCTGCGCGTGGAGCGCACCGTCGATGATCTTGGCCAGGCCCTCTACCTGTCACTGCAGCATCAGCAATGGCAGGCTGCCGCTGCGTTCCTCGAGGAGTACATCGAACTGCCGGGGCATGATCCCCTGCTGCGCCACTATGCGCAGGGGGCGCTGGCGCGGGTGGCAGGCGACCATCGTCGCGCGGCGAAGGAGTACGAAGCGCTGCTGGCGGCGCAGCCGGATTTCCTGCCGGCCCGCCTCGAGCTGGCACGTGTCTATGCGGAAGACCAGCGCGATCGCGATGCGGCCGCGCTGTTCACGGCCATCGCTGCAGGCATCAATGCCGATGATCCGGCCACGGCCGGCGTCCGCGCGCGCGTGGACGGTTACCTGGGTGCCCTGCAGGCGCGCCAGCGCTGGAAAGGCGCGCTGTCCGCCGGCCCGGCATGGAGTGACAACATCAACCGCAGTTCGGCCAGTCGCACCTGCCTGTTCGGCGTGGGCGACGCCTGCATCATCGAACGGAAACTGCCGGACGCCCAGCGCGCGGCGGGCCTCGACTACGACGCCAGCCTGGAACGGCGCTGGGTGCTCGGCGGGCATCATGGGCTGTATGTGCGCGGTCTCGCCTTCGGCCAGGCATGGCGCGGGCACAGTGCGTACAACGAGCTCAATGCCAACGTGCAGGCGGGTTACAGCTGGCGTAGTGCACGGCAGACCGTGATGCTCGCCCCCAGCTATGACTACCAGGCCCTGGGCAACCATGCGCTGCAGGGCGGCAGCGGCGTGCACGCGGAATGGCAGTACGCCCTGGATGCACGCAGCCTGCTCAAGCTGGAGGCTGACTGGAAGCGCCAGCGCTACCGCCAGCAGGGCCTTGCCAGCAACTACGACGGCGAGCTGGCATCGCTGTACGCCACCTGGTTCCGCGCGCTCAATCCACGCTGGACGGTCTTCGCCGGGCTGGATGTTACCGACAGCAGCGCAGCCGACCCGGCCAACGGCTACCGCCAGCGCGGCCTGCGGCTGGGCGCGGCGCGGCAGTGGAGTGGCACCACGGCCACCGTATTCGTGTCGCTGCGCCAGCGCGACTACGACACCTGGAGTCCGTTGCTGGAGGCGCGCAGGCAGGACGACGAACAGAACCTGATCGCCATCGTGCGCAGCGAGCGCCTGGCCGTGGCCGGGCTGGTACCCAGCCTGAGCCTGCGCTACGCGCGCATCGACAGCAACGTCGGCTGGCTGTACAGCCACGACCGCAGCCTGCTCAGCCTGAAGTGGGAACGGGCCTTCTGAACGCGGCGTTGCAATGCCGCGGTGAACGCGCCGTGGCCGCGACCTTCATCCATCATCACGCGCTCTTGTAGCCCGGTTCGCGCATCCTGCGGGCGTTGCGGCAGAGGTGGGCCGCGTGTATCGAGGAGCGCCGGTCGTGCTGGAAGCGGGCAACAAACCAGAGGGCCTGAAAGGGCTGCGTGTACTGGTGGCGGAGGATGAATTCGCCATCGCGATGTTCCTGGTCGACTATCTGGAGCTGAAAGGCGCACAGGTGGTGGGGCCTGCCGGTGACCTGCAGGCGTTGGGGCAGCTGGTCGATACCCATCCCATCGATGTGGCGTTGCTGGACATCAACCTGGGCGGTGAGCAGGTCTATCCGCTGGCCGATCGGCTGGCCGAGGCGGGTACCCCCTTCCTGCTGACCTCCGGTTACGACGACAACCTGCCCAGCCGCTTCGCCAGCGCGCCGCGCTGTACCAAGCCTTATCACATCGAAACCCTGGTGCAGCAGCTGGCCGGGCTGGTGGCGGCGCCGCAGGTCTCTGCGGGCATCGCCTGATTGCGCGGCATGTCGCGCCGTCCTGAAGGCATCCACGCCGCCACGCTGCGTGGCGGGATGCCACCTGCGCCGCGCCTGCATGCGCGCCACGATGGCATGGCCGCGCGTATCGCCCGCCATGACTGGTCATCCACGCCCTTGGGTGCCTGCGCGCAGTGGCCGCCCCACCTGCGCGCTACCGTGGACCTGATGCTGGCCCATGGCTTCCCGATGATCGTGCTGTGGGGCGAGCAGCTGGTGCAGCTCTACAACGATGGCTATGCCGAGATCCTGGCCGACAAGCATCCCGGTGGACTCGGCCAGCCGACCCGCGAGTGCTGGCCCGAGGTCTGGCACATCAACGGGCCGCTCTATACCCGGGTTTGGCAGGGCGAGACGCTCACCTTCGAGGACAAGCTGTATCCGCTGGTCCGCCGGGGGCGTCTGGAGGACATCTGGTTCACCATCACCTACAGCCCGATCCGTGGTGAGGAAGGGCGCATCAACGGCGTGCTGGTGACGATGTTCGAGACCACCGCCGCGCATCTGGCGCGGGCCGCGCGCGAGCGCGAGGAACTGCGGCGGCGCGAGAGCGAGCGACGCCTGGAGCTGGCCTTCAGGATGCTGCCGGTCGGCCTGTGCATCGTCGATCTGCAGGGTCGCATGCTGCTGTCCAACGACCAGATGCGTGCCTACCTGCCCAGCGGCAAGGTGCCTTCCACCGATGAGGCCAACCTGCATCGCTGGCGTGGCTGGCATGCCGACGGTAGCGCCATCGGGCCGGAGGATTTCGCCATCGCCCGTGCGATGCGCGGCGAGACCGTGGTGCCGGGGCTGGAGTTCCAGTACCTGCACGACGATGGCCGCGCGCGCTGGACCCGGGTCGCGGCCGCGCCCCTGCGCGATGGCGATGGTGAGGTCAGCGGGGTGTTCGCCATCGCCGTGGACATCGACGATCTCAAGCGTGCCGCCGAGCGCCAGTCGGTGTTGCTGGCGGAGCTGCAGCACCGGGTGCGCAACATCATGTCGACTATCCATGCCATTGCCTGGCGGACCCGCGAGTCGGTCAGCAGTGTGGATGAATACGCCGAACGGTTGTGCGGGCGACTGATGTCGCTGGCACGCACGCAGAGCCTGCTGACCCGTGGCGCCAATGCCGGGGTCTGCCTGCGTGGCATGATCGATGAGGAGATCGCGGCGCAGACGCCAGCAGCGGCCGCCTACCGCCTGCAGGGCGAGGACGTGCTGCTGCCGCCGAAGGCGGCCGAAGTGCTGTCCTTGGCGATCCACGAATTGGCGACCAACGCCCTGCGGCATGGTGCGCTGACCCATGAGGACGGCCGGATCGACGTGTCCTGGCACCTGCAGGTGCAGGACGGGCAGCCGTGGCTGGGGCTGCACTGGTGTGAACGCCATGCCACCGTGGAAGACTGGGAGCTGCCCCGGCAGCGTGGCCTTGGCCGGGCGCTGATCGAGCAGCGCGTGCCGTACGAGCTCGCCGGCAGCGGCGAGCTGCGCTTTGGCCCACAAGGCCTGGATGCCTGGATCCGCTTCCCGCTGCGCGAGCGTGACAGTCTGCTGCAGACCGATGCGCCGGGCGCAGCGGCGGACGGTTCCGGCAGGTAAAGGTCCATTTATCCCCAATTGGGCCAAATTGGGTATAGTGGCCATTATCCACCCTGCCCGGAGCCGTGCCATGACCCTGCCGCTGGATCTGCCTGGCCTCGAGAAGGCCCCAGCCTCGTCGGTGAAGACCCGGGGCTGGCCGAGCCTGATGCGTACCGTGCGCGAGAAGCAGGCGCTGGTCATCACCAACCACAACCACCCCGAAGCGGTGATCGTGGACATCCGCACCTACCAGGAGCTGCTGGCCAAGGCCGCCGGCAGCGATGCCGGTGAGCGCAGTGAAGAACTGCTGCGCCTGCGCGGCGAATTCGACCAGACTCTGGCTGGCCTGCAGCGCGGTGAGGGGCTGGGCAAGGTGCTGGGCCAGCCGATCCGCCGCGGCCGCAAGGTCACCCTCGGCCGTCCGCTCTGACCGATGGGGCGGATCCTGGTGCTGGCCGGCGTCAACGGCGCCGGCAAGAGTTCGCTGCTGGGAACCTGGCTGGAAGCCGAAGGGCTGGGCTGGTTCAACCCCGATTCGTTCACCCGCCGCCTGGTAGAGGCGGGCTGGCCGCTGCCCGACGCCAATGCCGAGGCTTGGCAGGAAGGCACCCGCCGCCTGC
This sequence comes from Stenotrophomonas sp. 71799_Sma, assembly GCF_056482505.1. Classification (NCBI taxonomy): domain Bacteria; kingdom Pseudomonadati; phylum Pseudomonadota; class Gammaproteobacteria; order Lysobacterales; family Lysobacteraceae; genus Stenotrophomonas; species Stenotrophomonas sp. 71799_Sma. Next base: position 2,636,187 of record NZ_CM151202.1, on the reverse strand, counting down.
GCCAGGCCATGGCCGATGGCACGGACTTCGCCTTCGAGACCACGCTGGGCGGCAACACCATTCCGCGCCTGCTGCGCGAGGCCTGCGAGCACCATCACGTCGCGATCTGGTTCTGTGGCCTGGCCACGGTGGACCTGCACATTGCCCGTGTTGCAGCGCGGGTGGCCGCCGGCGGCCATGACATTCCGGTGGAGAAGATCCACGCCCGCTTCGATTCGGCACGCGAGAACCTGCTGGAACTGCTGCCACACCTGGCCGAGCTGCATGTCTACGACAACAGCGCTCCCGCCGACGCCGACGGCTGCGTCGAGCCGCTGCCGGTGCTGGCGATGGCGCACGGCCAGCTGCAGTACCCGGTCTCGGTGGCCGAGCTGCTGCACACGCCGGACTGGGCCAAACCCATCGTGATGCGTGCGATGGAGTTGAACGCTGCGCGCGATTGAGGGCGCGTACGTTGTAGAGCCGAGCCCACGCTCGGCTGATCCCTCGAAAGGCAGCCGCGCGCGGGCTTGGCCGTACAACAACGCCGGCTTCGCCGAGCCTCAGGCCGGCTTTACCTGCTCAGGCTCCGCAGTCTCCGGCAGTGGCGGCAGGCTCGGGTCCACCGTCACCGGCACATCGCTCTTCAGCAGTGCGGCGGCTTCCTTGTCGCTGCCGACCGCCGGCGGTGAACCGCGCAGCGGCAGGCCGGCGGTTTCCTTCACGAACAGCATCGTGATCAGGCCGATCACCGCCGCGCCCATCAGGTAATAGGCCGGCACCAGCGGGTCGCCGGTACGTTCCACCAGCCATGCGGTCACCAGTGGCGTGGTGCCACCGAACAGCGACACCGACACATTGAAGGCGATCGACAGTGCGCTGTAGCGCACCGGGGTATAGAACAGCGCCGGCAGCGTGGACGGCATCGAGCTGGTGAAGCACACCAGTGCCAGGCCCAGCAGCATCAGGCCGAGGAAGATCAGCCAGTCGTTGCCGCTGCCGATCAGCAGCAGGCAGGGTACGGCCAGCACCAGCAGCGCGATGCAGGCACCGATGATCATCGGGCGGCGGCCAAGCTTGTCACTGAACAATCCGCCGACGATGTTCAGCGGCATCATCACCAGCATCACGATGATGATCAGCAGCAGGCCCTTGCTCTCGGCATAGCCCATGGTGACGCTGAGGTAGCTGGGCATGTAGGTCAGCAGCATGTAGTCGGTCACGTTGAACACCAGCACCAGGCCCATGCAGACCAGCAACTGGCGGCCATGTACCTGGAACAGCGCGGCGAGCCCGGGCCGGTCGTGCTCGCGCTTCTCGGCTTCCTCGGCGAAGGTGCGGAAGGCCGGCGTTTCCTCCAGTTTCATGCGCATGTACAGGCCGAGCAGGCCCAGCGGGCCGGCCACCAGGAATGGAATGCGCCAGCCCCAGTCCAGCATCTGTCCGCTGCTCAACAGCATGTGCAGCGCGGTCACGGTTCCGGCGCCGGCGATGTAGCCGCCCAGCGTGCCGAACTCCAGCCAGCTGCCCATCAGGCCGCGGTTGCGGTCGGTGGAATACTCGGCGATGAAGGTGGCCGCACCGCCGTACTCGCCGCCGGTGGAGAATCCCTGCACCACACGTGCCAGCAGCAACAGCACCGGTGCCCAGATGCCGATGCGCTCGTAGGAGGGAATCAAGCCGATCGAGAACGTGCCCAGCGCCATCAGGATCATGGTGAACGCCAGCACTTTCTGGCGCCCATAACGGTCGCCGAGCGGGCCGAACACCAGGCCGCCGAGTGGACGCACCAGGAATGCCACGGTGAAGGTGGCGAAGGCGGCGATCACCTGTGCCGTGGGGTTGCTGGACGGGAAGAACACCTGGCCGATGGTGACGGCCAGATAGCCGTAGACACCGAAGTCGAACCACTCCATGGCATTGCCAAGTGCGGCGGCGCCCACGGCGCGCTTGAGCATGGGCTTGTCGACGACGGTGATCTCATCGACCTTCAGGTGGCGGCGGCGTTTGAACCAGCCGAAGTGGGCATGGGAATCGGGCGTGTCCTGCATAGGGGCTCCCTTGTAGGTATGGAATAGGGGAATGGGTGCTGTGGTGTGTCCCGGAAATCGGAAACGGCGATGCAGGCGCAAGTGGCGCAGGGGCATCGGAAGGCGGCGTGGGGGCCGGGGAATGTGTGCAGGCGCAACGCCACGCGCACGGCAAAGCACCGCCGCAGGGGCGGAGACGCGAAAACGGGATCACAGCGGCCGCGCAGTCAGCGGCCAGGTATCACATCAGCGTAGGGGGTGCAGGCAGAGCGCCTGCGGGCGTCATCCGCCGGGATCCAGCGCGAGGCGATGGAAATGCAGGGCGGGAGCATTCGTGGCAAGCGAAGCGCCGGTCGGCAGTGCTTCCCACGTAACAGGTGCGCCCGTCACGTAGTGGGTCGTGTCGATCATCTGTTCATCATAACGGCATCGGCGTGAGCATGCAGCGAAGCAGGCTGATCTGCACGCTGTGTTCCACCTCGCCTGTTCAGAAGGCTCAGGCCGACTTCGCCACCAAGCCGAACACCGTGCAGGCCATCGCCAGGGCGCCCGGCAGTGCCAGTTTTCGCGTGACCAGTGCGGCGCCGATCATGGTGAGCACCGAGAGCATGATGGCCAGGGCGAAGAACGGTTGGCCCTGCAGGAACTGGTGGATGCAACCGGCACAGCCGGCAATGGCCAGGCTGGTGGCAAAGCAGACGTGGAACAGTGAGCCAGCGTACACAGAGGTTCCTCGCGATGATGGAGGCCATAGCGGCAGGCAGCCGGACAAATTTAGCGCTGATTGCAGATTGCGATGACGGGATCACATCCTGTACGCGCTCTGGTGACATCGGCGTGCATAAGGTGGAGCGCACACCCACTTTTCGGATTGATGGAGGATGCAATGGCGCGGACGATTCCCGAAGGAACCCTGATCGTGGTTGCCGACGGTGGTTCGGCACGGGTGTTCACCAACGTGGGCAGCAACCACCAGTTGACCTTGAAGCAGGAAGGCGAACTGCGCCTGCAGGACATCAGCGAGCAGGGCGTATCCGGGCAGGGGCCTGCGGGTGCCGTGCCGAAGGACATGTCGGTCTCGCAGCTCAACGAGGCGACGTTTGCCAAGCAGGTGGCCGAACAGCTCAACGAAGATGCCTTGAAGAACCGCTATGCGCACCTGGTGTTGATCGCCGACCCGACCACGCTGGGTCGCATTCGTCCGCTGCTGCATAAAGAGGTCCAGGCGCGATTGCTCGGGGATATTGCCAAGGATCTGACCAACGCGCCGTTGGAAGACATCCAGAAGGCACTGGCGGCGTAGCGCTCATGCCGTTCATGCGTGATCACCTTGCGAACGAGCCCACCTCTGTGGAGGTGGCGGCGCAGGCTGGCTGGCAGGTGCTGGAGTTCGGTGCGCCCTGGTGTGGTCATTGCCAGGCCGCGCAGCCGGCGCTGCGAGCCTTCGTCGAGGCGAACGATCTTCCGCACCGGAAGATCGAAGATGGCAAGGGCAAGCCATTGGGCCGCGCGTTCAAGGTGAAGCTGTGGCCGACGGTGGTGCTGTTGCGCGATGGCCTGGAAGTGGCGCGGGTGGTGCGCCCGGTCGACAGCACAGATCTGGCAACGTTGCAGGGCGTGCTGCCGGATTGATGCCTATGTAGCGTTGAGACGGCCGATGGACGGACGCCCGCACTGCAGCATGCGGCGCAGCACACCCGGTGCTAGCATCCGGCAACCATCTGAATCGATCCAAATGCCGATGCCCACGCTGGACCGTCGTCTCCTGATCGTTGTCGCCGCCACGGCGATGCTCGCTTCCGGCCTGGCGTCGGCCGATCCTGCCAGAACGGCCGCCGACAAGGCCTATGCCTCGGTCGACCCATTCATCGGTACCGGTGGCGAAGGCCACACCTATCCCGGTGCCACGGTGCCGTTCGGCATGGTCCAGCTCAGCCCGGATACGCGCATCCAGCCGCGCGAGAAGGCCTACGGCTGGGCGGCCGGCTATCGCTACGACGACAGCAGCATCGTCGGCTTCTCGCACACCCATTTTTCCGGCACCGGCCATTCGGATCTGGGCGACATCCTGCTGATGCCGTTCACCGGCAATCCGGGGCTGGAACGTGGCGATCCGGAAAAGCCGCGCAGTGGTTACGCCTCGCGCTTTCGCCACGACGACGAGAAGGCCGAGCCGGGCTACTACGCGGTCACCCAGGATGACTACAAGGTTCGCGCGGAGCTGACCACCAGTACGCGCGTGGGCGTGCACCGCTATGCCTTCCCCAAGGGCGCCGATGCCAAGGTGCTGCTGGACATGCGCACCAGCATGTACGACTACCCGGGCAAGGTGCTGTGGTCGCGGGTGCGGGTGCGCGCCGATGGCACGGTGACCGGCTTCCGCGAAACCCGCGGCTGGGCGGCGGGCCGCCAGCTGTACTTCGCGATGCGCTTCTCGCGGCCGCTTTCCGGACATGAGCTGCACAACTCCGAGAAGGACATCGCCTACAAGGGCTTCCCGCCGCCGGGCGAGAAAGATCCGGCGCAGCGAGCACAGATCGAGGGGCGTCAGTTGGTCGGCACCTTCAACTTCGGCAAGCTGGACGCGCCGCTGGTGGTCAAGGTGGCCATTTCTCCGGTCAGCGAAGCCGGCGCCATCGCCAACCTTGACGCGGAAGTGGCCGATTTCGATTTCGACCGCGTGCGCGCGCAGGCCAAGCAGGAGTGGACGCAGGCGCTGTCGGTGCTCGATATCGACGCCCCCGAGCATGCCCGCCGCAGCGCCTACACCGCGCTGTACCACACCCTGCTGGGGCCGACACTGTTCATGGATGCAGATGGCCAGTACCGCGGCTCGGACAATGCCGTGCACCAGGCCAAGGGCTATACCAACTACTCCACCTTCTCGTTGTGGGATACCTATCGCGCGCTGCACCCGTTGCTGACGCTGGTGCAGCCGGAGAAACGCAACAGCGACTTCGTCAATTCGATGCTGGCCCACCACGAGCACAGCCCCTACGGCATGCTGCCGGTGTGGTCGTTCCATGGCCTGGAAGACTGGTGCATGATCGGGTACCACGCGGTGCCGGTGATTGCCGATGCCTACGTGAAGGGCATTCGTGGCTTCGACGCCGACAAGGCACTGAAGGCGATGATCGAGACTGCCAACTACGGCCCTTATGACGGCATCGCGCAATACCGCGAGCTGGGCTATGTGCCGATCGACGAGGAAGGCGAGGCGGCCAGCAAGACGCTGGAGTACGCCTTCGATGACTGGACCATCGGGCGCATGGCGCAGGCGATGGGCAAGACCGATGTGGCGGCGACCTTCGACAAGCGCGCCGGCAACTGGCGCAATGCCTTCGACAAGGACACCGGCTTCATGCGTGCGCGCAAGCGCGATGGCAGCTTCCGCACTCCGTTCGACCCCAGCGCCAGCGGCTATGGCACCGACTACACCGAAGGCAACGCCTGGCAGTATTCGTGGTACGTGCCGCAGGACGTCGCCGGCCTGGCGGCAGCGCATGGTGGCAGCGACAAGCTGCTCGCGCGCCTGGACGAGGTGTTCAACGCCAAGGTGGATCCGTCCATCTTCGAGCACATGGAAGACATCACCGGCCTGATCGGCTGGTATGCGCATGGCAACGAGCCCAGTCACCATGTGGCCTACCTGTATTCGTACGCTGGCCAGCCGTGGCGCACCCAGGCGCGCCTGAAGCAGATCATGGACACCCAGTACGCCGATCGCCCCGATGGCCTGGCCGGCAACGATGATGTCGGCCAGATGTCGGCGTGGTACGTGTTCACCGCCCTGGGCTTCTATCCGGTGGCCCCGGGCTCGGGCGAGTACATCCTCGGCCGCCCGTTCCTGCCGAAGACCGCGATGCGCCTGCCGAACGGCAAGGCGTTCACCATCGTGGCCGATGGGCTGGATGACAGGCACACCTACGTCGGCAACGTGAGCCTCAACGGCAAGCCGCTGCAGCGCACCTTCCTGCGCCATGACGAGATCCTGGCAGGTGGCGAGCTGCGTTTCACCATGCAGGCCGAGCCGAACAAGGATTGGCCGGGGCAGGGCGCGCAGGCGCCGTACTCGATGACGACGCCATAACGGTAGCGCCGGGCCATGCCCGGCGGACTGCATTGATGCGCCTTTGGTAGGTGCCAACCTTGGTTGGCACGTGGGAGGTCAGCGGCGCCCACCAAGGTGGGCGACTACCGGAATCTTCCGGCCGGGGTGCCTCTGGTAGGTGCCAACCTTGGTTGGCACGCAGGACGTCAGCGGGAACGGAACCTCAACCCCACCCGCGCGCCACCGATCGGGGCGGTATCAATCATCAAGGTCGCGCCATGCCGCTGCGCGATCTCGGCCACGATCGCCAGCCCGAGCCCGCAGCCGTCGCCGTCGCTGCTCGCCCGATAGAAGCGTTCCGTGACGCGCGCGCGTTCGGCTTCGGCGATGCCGGCGCCGTCATCGTCCACCCATACCTGCGTGCCTTCGACCTCCTGCCGAACGCCGAGGGTGATCACACCGCGCGAGGCGCCATAGCGCAGCGCGTTGTCCAGCAGGTTGCCCAGTGCCTCGCGCAGCAGCTGTGGATCGCCCTGCACCTGCACGCCGTCGTCGGGTCCGTCGTAACCCAGGTCCACGCCCGCAGCCAACGCGCGATCGGCGTAACGCTCGACCACGCCGCGCGCCAGCGCGGCCAGATCCAGCGGCCGCAGCGGCAGTGCACTGCCATGTGGATCTTCCGATCGGCTGAGCATCAGCAGCTGGTTGACCAGGTGCTGCAGCCGCGCCAGCCCGGCCAGCGTGCCGGACAGCGCCAGTTGCTGGGCCTGCGGATCGTGCTGGCGCAATGAACTCTCAAGCTCCACCTGCATCGCTGCCAGCGGCGTGCGCAGCTGGTGCGCGGCATTGCTGACGAAGCGCCGCTGTGCATCCTGCATCGCGTCCAGGCGCTGCAGCAGCGCGTTGTAGGCCTCCACCGCCGGCCACAGTTCGCGCGGAGCTTCCTGCGCCGGATCCAGCGGCGCCAATGGATCCGGCCGCGGGCTGGCCAGCTTCCGCGCAACCAGGTTGGCATGGCGTGCGGCAGCGCCGGTACCGGACCAGGCCAGCCATGCCGCCAGTGCCAGGATCGCAGCCTGGAACGGAACGCTGGTCAGCAGCAGCTTGCGCTCCAGCCGGTGCCGCTTGCGCAGTGTCTCGGCCACGCGCAGCCGGATGTCATGACCCGGCCTGGCGCTGACCACCACTTCGACCATGCGCACGGCCTGCCCACGCAGCCGCGCATCATAGTAGACCGGGTCGTCGCTGCCGGCGGACATCGACGGGCGTGGCAATGCCTCGGGCAGGTCGCCATACAGGCGCCCACCCGCGGCGTCGACCACCTCGCCATGCACTTCGTCGGCGGTGTCCCAGGTGAACATGCGCGACACCGCCGGGGTGATCTCGATGGACGCGCGGCCGTCCTGCACCGTCACCAGCTCGGACAACGACATCGCCGAATCCAGCAGCCAGCGATCGTAGACCTGGCCGGCGTAGAAGCGCGCCAAGGCGAATGAACCCACTGCGCTGCACAACAGCAGTACCAGCAGTGGCAGCCACAGGCGTCTCAGCAGCAGGCCACGCAGGCTGTGCACGCGCTCAGTCACCCACGGCCTCCAACCGGTATCCAAGCCCACGCAGCATGCGGATGCCGACGCCGGCGTGGGTCTGTTCCAGTTTGCGGCGCAGGCGGCTGACATGCACTTCGATCACCGACAGGTTGGCCTCGTGGTCCCAGCTGTACAACGCATCGAACAGGCGCTGCTTGGTAACCGTGCGGCCGGGATGCTGCATCAGCGCCTCGACCAGCGCCAGCTCGCGCGCGGTCAGTTCGATGCGCTGTCCATCCACCTGTACTTCATTGCGGATGCTGTCGAAGCACAGGCGCCCGAGCCGCTTCCGCGCCGGCGCGTCGCTGCGCCGGCGTGACAACGCGCGCAGGCGTGCTTCCAGCTCACCCAGTGCGAACGGCTTGGCCAGGTAATCGTCGCCACCCCGGTCCAGCCCAAGGATGCGGTCCTCCACACCATCGCGTGCGGTCAGGATCAGCACCGGCAGGGTGACGCCGTCGTTGCGCAGGCGTGAGAGCAGGTCCAGGCCATCGACGTCAGGCAATGAAAGGTCCAGCACCATCACGTCATACGGTGCGCTGGCCAGTGCCGCCGGCGCGTGCAGCCCACGCGAGAGGTGGTCGCACAGATGGCCGGCGCCCTGCAGGGCGCGGATCAGTCCATCGGCCAGCGCGGCGTCGTCTTCGATCAGCAGGATTCGCATTGCAAGCTTCGTGCAAGGTTGGGGCAAGTTTGGCGCAAGTGCATCACCTTACCGTGACGTGCATGAATTTCTCCCCTCGTTTTGCGGCCGTGCTGGCCACTCTTCTGTGCGCGCCCACCGCTTCGGCGCTGTCCCTGCAGGAAGCGCAGCGCGCCATGGAAGCACACAACCCGGACCTGCGTGCGGCGGCACTGGAGCTGCGCGGCGTGCAGGGCGATGTGCAGACGGCGGCGTTGCGCCCGGCCACCGAGTTGTCGATCGGCACCAGCAAGATCAGCCCCAAGCATGGCATCGGCTCCGGACGCTGGCAGGATAAGCGGGTGGACAGCACCGTGGGCCTGGGCTGGACCTGGGAGCGCGGTGGCAAGCGTGCGTTGCGTATCCGCCAGGCCGATGCGCTGCTGGAAGTGGCCGGGCTGGAGATGCTCGATGCGCGGCGCCGCCAGCAGGTGGCTCTGCATGAAACCTATTTCGCTCTGAAGGGCGCCCAGGAGCTGGCGCAGATTGCCGATGCCAACCGCCAGAGTTCGGCCGAACAGATGGCAGCGGCGGACAAGCAGGTTGCCACCGGGGCGATGGCGCCGGTCGACCGCGCGCGGCTGGCAGTGGACGACCTGGCGGTGGCCGACGCGGCGCGCGAGGCGTCGCTTGATCTGCGCGATGCGCGGCATGCGTTGGGGCTGCTGCTCGGCCGCGACGACAGCCATGACCTCAGCGCCGATGATCCTTGGCCGGAGGCCAGCAGCGTGGCCAGCGTGCGTGCGTTCGATCCGCAGCAGCGTGCCGATCTGCGCGCGGCACGTTCGCGCCTGGCCGCGGCCGACGCCGGTGTGGCACTGGCGCGCAGTGAGCGCCACCGCGACATCCAGTTGGGCGTGGAGGCCGAGCGCGAGCCGGCTGACATCAGCGGCGTCACCTGGGGTGTGTCATTGACCATACCGCTCGGCGGCCCGTCCCGTGCACGCGGCGCGATCCAGCGTGCCGAGGCCGACCGTGACAGTGCCGCGCTGGAGCTGCAGGTGCTGCAGCGCGAAGCGCGTGCCGAACTGGACCAGTTGCAGGCCAGCGCGCAGTCCGCCGCGCAGCGCCGGAGCGACTACGAAGGACTGCAGTCCGGCGCCGCACGCAGGGCGGTGCAGGGCATCGAGCTGGCCTACCGCCGCGGCGCCGCCAGCCTGACTGATCTGCTGGATGCGCGCCGCAGCTGGCGCGAGTTCGAGGCCGCGTTGATTGAAGCGCGTGCCGACCATGCCATTGCCCTGGCGCGCTGGGAAGCGGCCACATCCGTTGCTGAAGGAGAGTCCCGATGAAGTCCACCGTCGCTTATCGACCGCAGGCGCGACAGGCCGTGCTGCCGGCCTTGCTGGCGCTGGCCCTGCTGGGCGGCTGCGGCCGCGAACCGGCGTCGTATACCGAGGACGCGCCGAAGGTCAGTGCTGGCCAGATCCAGTTTCCTGCCGGTAGCCGCCAGCTGGACGTGCTACGCAGCGAGGCGGTCACCGCCGGCGCCAGCGCCAGCCTGCAGCTGCCGGGCCGGGTGGTCTGGGACGAGACGCGCTCCAGCGCGCTGCGTACGCCGTTGGCGGGGCAGGTGGCGCGCATCGAGGCACAGCCGGGGCAGAAAGTGAAGGCGGGCCAGGTGATCGCCTGGATCACTTCGCCCGAATTCGGCCAGGCCCAGGCGGAGGGCGTGCGCGGCCGTGCCCAGCTGCAGCAGGCGCGCAAGGAGCTGGAGCGCACCCGCGAGTTGCATGCGGCAGGTGTGGCGTCGGGCCGCGAACTGGACGAGGCCGAGGCCAATTTCGCCGGCAGCCAGGCCGATCACGCGCGTGCGACCGCCTTCGCCAAGGCCTATGGCAATGGCCAGCACGTCGACCAGCGCCTGCCGTTGCGCGCGCCGATCGATGGCGTGCTGGTGGAGCGGCGGATGAGCCCGGGCGTGGCGGTCAGCCCCGACAGCGAACAACCGTTGGCGGTGATTGGCGATCCTGACCGCTTGTGGCTGCTGCTGGATGTTCCCGAGAGCCTGGCCGGACGCTTGAAGGCGGGCATGCAGGTGAGCGTGCCCGGGGCCGATGGACAGCCGCTGCGGGCGACCCTGCAGCACGTGGATGACTTCGTCGACAGCGAACGCCGCGTGGTGCAGGCGCGCGCCGAGCTGGACAACCGCGCACGCGGTTTCAAGGCGGGGCAATACGTGCGCGCCCAGGTGGCGTTGCCGGCCGAGGGCGGTGTCTCGCTGCCCGATGCGGCCGTGTTGTTGATCGACGGCAAGCAGGTGGTGTTCGTGGAGGAGGGCAAGGGCCGCTTCGTGCGTCACGCGGTGCATGCCGAGGAGCTGGGCGATGGCCGGCTGTGGGTGCGTGAGGGCCTGGCCGCAGGCGCCAGGGTGGTGGTAGAAGGCGGCCTGCTGCTGCAGCAGCTGGCGGACAGCGCACCGGCCGCCGCCAGCACCGGCACGGGGCACGCCGCTCCATGATCGATCGCCTGATTGCCTACTGCCTGCGCCAGCCATTGATGGTGATGCTGGCACTGCTGCTGTTCATGGGCGCTGGCATTGCCGCGTTCCGTGTACTGCCGGTGGAAGCCTTCCCGGATGTATCCGACACCCAGGTGACCGTGGTGTCGCTGCACCCGGGCCGTGCCGCCGAAGAGGTCGAGCGCGAGGTGACGATGCCACTGGAAGTGGCGCTGTCCGGCATCCCGCATTCGGTGCGGGTGTTCTCGCATACGCAGTTCGGCCTGTCGATGATCATCCTGACCTTCGACGACAAGGCCGATGACTACTTCGCGCGCCAGCAGGTGCTGGAACGCCTGCAGGGCGTGGAACTGCCGGAAGGGGTAACGCCGGAACTGGAGGCGATGAGCTCGGCGGTAGGTGAGATCTACCGTTATGTGCTGAAAGGCCCGCACATGACGCCGACCCAGCTGCGCACCGTGCAGGAATGGACAATGGAACGCAGCCTGCGCACCGTGCCGGGCGTGGCCGATGTGATCAGCTTCGGTGGCTTCGCGCGCACCTTCCAGGTCAAGCCGGACCTGGACAAGCTGCGTGACCGTGGCATCAGCCTCGGTGAGTTCGCCGAGGCGCTGGAGAAGGGCAGCTCGAATGCGGGCGGCGGCTACGTGGAGCGTGGGCAGCAGCAGTTCCTGATCCGTGGCGTGGGCCTGATGCGTTCGCCGGCGGACATTGGCAACGTGGTGGTGGCGCAGCGCGGGGGCACGCCTATCCTGGTGCGCGACCTGGCCGGCATCGCCGACACCGGCCTGCCGCGCCAGGGCCTGGTCGGCCAGGACGACAACGACGATGCAGTGTTCGGCATGGTGCTGATGCGCAAGGGCGAGAACCCGTCCGACGTGCTCGACGCCCTGCATGCGCGCATCGCCGAGATCGAGGCCAACCAGTTGCCGGCCGGGGTCAGCATCGAGCCGTTCTACGACCGCTCGTGGCTGGTCTCGACCACGCTGAAAACCGTCTTCCGCAACCTGCTGGAAGGCGCGGTGCTGGTGTTCCTGGTGCTGTGGCTGTTCCTGTACAACGCCCGCGCCGCACTGATCGTGGCGGCGATGATGCCGCTGGCGCTGCTGTCGACCTTCCTCGGCCTGCATCTGTGGGGCGTGCCGGCCAACCTGCTGTCGCTGGGTGCGATGGACTTCGGCATCATCATCGATGGCGCGGTGATCGTCACCGAACACATCGTCTCGCGACTGTCGAAGCTGCCACCTGCGGCCGACCGGAAGACACGGTTCTCGACCATTCTCTCGGCCGCATCGGAAGTGGGGCGGCCGACGTTCTTCTCGATGCTGATCATCATCGCCGCGCACATCCCGATCTTCACCCTGCAGCGCCAGGAAGGCCGCATGTTCGCACCGATGGCGTACTCGGTGACCTCGGCCCTGATCGGTGCGTTGATCCTGGCGCTGACCGTGGTGCCGCTGTTCTGCTACTGGTGGCTGCGGCGCGACCGCATGCGTGACGGCAATCCGCTGATGGACCGCCTGACCGGCTGGTATCGGCCGATCCTGGAGCGTGCATTGGCCCGCCCGCGTGCGGTGGTACTGACCGCGGTTGCGCTGCTGGTCGGCACGCTCGCACTAGGCACCCGGTTGGGTTCGGAGTTCCTGCCCGAGCTGGACGAAGGCTCGATCTGGCTGACCGCCACGCTCGACCCGAGCACCAGCCTGGTCGAAGCGCAGCAGCAGTCGCGGCGCATCCGTGAGCTGGTCGGCACCTTCCCGCAGGTGTCGACGGTGGTGGCCAAGCTTGGCCGCCCGGAAGACGGCTCCGACGCCAAGGGCGCCAACCAGATCGAGGCGCTGGTGGCGTTGAGGCCGGAGAAGGAGTGGCCGAAGGGCGTGGACAAGCGGCAACTGGTGAGCGACCTGCAGCGCACGCTGGAGCAGCGCATCCCGGGGCCTGAGTTCTCGATCTCGCAGCCGGTGCGCGACAATATCCTGGAGAGCATCTCGCAGATCAAGGGCCAGGTGGTGATCAAGGTCAGCGGCTCGGACCTGGACGTGCTGAATCAGCAGGCGCAGGCGATCCTGGGTCAGGTGCGTGGCGTGGAGGGCGTGGAGAGCGCCTTCATCGACCGCGACGGGTCATTGCCGCAGCTGCAGATCGAGATCGACCGCGACCGCGCCGCGCGCTATGGCCTGAACGTACGCGACGTCGACGAAGTGATCGAGACCGCACTGGGCGGGCGCCAGGTCGGTGAACTGTGGGAGGGCGACCGCAGGTTCCCGATCACGCTGCGCCTGGACGACGCCGACCGCGACCTGCAGCGGCTGCGCACGGTGCCGGTGGGCATCGGCGATGGCCACACCGTGACGCTGGCCGACGTGGCCGACTTCCGCATGGCCAGCGGCGCGATCAACATCTCGCGCGAGAACGCACAGCGGGTAAAGGCGGTGAGCATCTTCATCGCCGGGCGTGACATGGGCAGTGTGGTGGCCGACATGCGCAAGCGCGTGGAGGCCAGCGTGCAGCTGCCGGAAGGCTACCGGCTGGAGTGGTCCGGCGAGTTCGAGAACCAGCAACGTGCGATGAAGCGTCTGGGATGGGTGATCCCGCTGTCGGTGCTGATCATCTTCGTACTGCTGTTCGATGCCTTCAAGGACGTCAGCAGCGCCGCACTGATCCTGGCCAACGTGCCACTGGCGATGATCGGCGGCATCCTCGCCCTGTGGTTGACTGGGATTCCACTGTCGGTGTCGGCGGCGATCGGCTTCATTGCATTGTTCGGGCAGGCGGTGCTGAACGGGGTGGTGATGCTCAGTCGCTTCGCGCAGCTGCGCGAGCAGGGCATGGACCTGCTGCAGTCGGTGGTACAGGGCTCGCTGCAGCGCCTGCGCACGGTGCTGATGACCGCACTGCTGGCGATGTTCGGCCTGCTGCCGATGGCCACCTCGCATGCGATCGGTGCCGAGACCCAGAAGCCGCTGGCGGTGGTGGTGATCGGCGGCCTGCTGTCGGCGATGCTGCTGACCCTGCTGGTACTGCCCACGTTGTACTACTGGGTGCATCGCCGCCGCGAGGCGCGCATCGCCTGACCTACCTGTAGAGCCGAGCCCATCCTCGGCTGCTTCTGGCCTTTGCGCGAAGAGCAGCCGAGCATGGGCTCGGCTCTACAAGGGCGTCGCGCCATGCGTGGATGCCACCTGTGCGGACTACACCATCCCGCCATTGGCGCGCAGCACCTGGCCGTTGATCCACCCGCCATCGGCACCAACCAGGAACGCCACCGCACCGGCGATGTCCTCCGGTGTACCCAATCGCTGCAGGGGGTTCATCTTCGCCAACCGCTCGATCAGTTCCGGTGACTTGCCGTCCAGGAACAGGTCGGTAGCGGTCGGGCCTGGGGCCACTGCGTTCACGGTGATGTTGCGCCCGCGCAGCTCCTTGCTGAGGATGGCGCCCATCGTCTCCACCGCTGCCTTGCTGGCCGCGTACACGCTGTAGTTCTCCAGCTTGATGCCGACCACGCTGGTGGACAAGGTGATCAGCCGGCCACCGTCGCGCACCCGTCGTGTGCTTTCGCGCAGCACGTTGAAGGCACCCTTGAGGTTGATGCCGATCACCCGCTCGAACAGGGCGTCGTCGGTGTCGGCGAGCGGCGCCAGCTGCAGCACGCCGGCGCTGTTGACCACCACGTCGATGCCGCCGAAACGCGCCTCGATGGCATCGAAAAGCTGCCGCACCGCCTGCGGATCGGCGACATCGGCCTGCAGCGCGATCGCCTGCGCGCCGGCTGCGTTGAGTTCGGCCGCCAAGGCTTCGGCGTCGTCGCGGCGGCCCGCATAGTTGATCGCGACCGCGTGGCCATCGGCGGCGAGCCGGCGGGAGATGGCGGCGCCGATGCCACGGGAGCCGCCGGTGACCAGGGCGACAGTGCGGGCGGGGGAGAGGGTCATGGTCGGTTCCAGCGGAGCGCGCCGGAATGGCGCAGGGCCATCTTCGTCATCTCTCCCGCCCGGATAATCATGCATAATCCGCCAACATCATCCGGGTAGCCGAACAATGGACCGCTTCACGGCCATGCGCGCCTTCGTCCGTATCGTCGAGCGCCGCAGCTTCACGCGGGCCTCCGAGGACCTGGACCTGCCGCGGGCCACGGTGACCGACGCGATCAAAGCGCTCGAACAGCGGCTGGGCGTGCGCCTGCTGCACCGGACCACGCGGCTGGTGGTGCCGACGCTGGAAGGCGAGGCTTTCTATGGCCGTTGCCTGCGCCTGATCGCCGACATGGATGATGCCGAGGCTGCGTTCCGTGACGCGCCGCCGCGCGGCCCGTTGCGTATCGAAGTGCATGGCACGCTGGGCCGGCACCTGCTGTTTCCGCACCTGCCGGAATTCCTGCAGCGCTACCCGGAGATCGAACTGGACGTCAGCGAGGGTGACCGCTATGTCGACCTGCTGCGTGAAGGCGTGGATGCGGCGTTGCGGGTGGGGACGCTGGCCGACAGCGATCTGGCGGCGCGACGGTTGACCATGCTGCGCGAGGTCACGGTGGCCTCGCCGGGCTATGTGCAGGCGCACGGCCTGCCCGATACCATCGAATCGCTGCAGGACGGCCACCAGATGGTCGGCTACCGCTCCAGCGCCACCGGCCAGCTGATTCCTCTGGAGTTCCAGCAGGGCGGGCAGGTGCGCTACGTGCCGCTGCCGGCACGGGTGCGAGTGTCCGGTGCTGACGCGTTCCTTGGTGCCGCGCTGGCGGGCCTGGGCATCATCCAGGCGCCGCGCTACCGGATGGACCCGTACATCGCGCGCGGACAGTTGGCGGAGCTGTTGCCCGAGACGCCACCGACGCCGAGTCCGCTGAGCCTGGTCTACCCACGCAACCGCACGCCGTCACCGCGCTTGCGGGTGTTCATCGATTGGGTGACCGGGGTGTTTGAGCAGACCGGGGTTGCCGGCCAGCGGCCGGGACTACCGGGCTGAGGTGCTCGGCAGCACCAGCTCGAACAGGGTGCCGGTGTCATCCGAGACAACACTCACGCTGCCGCCGTGCGCCTGTGCGATCGCGCGTGTGATCGCCAGGCCCAGTCCGGCACCTTCTTGGCGGCCACGCTCGCCGCGGTAGAAACGATCGAACAGGCGCGGCAGCGCCTCGCTGGCGATCGGCGTGCCAAGGTTGTGCACGCTGACCCTGCACACGCCATCGGCCTCGACCAGCCGCACCCGCACTTCGCTGCCCACGGCTGCGTACTTCAACGCGTTGGACAGCAGATTGGCAATCGCCCGGTGCAGCAGCAAGCGGTTGCCTTCCACGCTCGCCACACCTTCGCGGCGCAGGGTCAACTGTCGGTCCTCGGCCAGAAGCTCGTAGAACTCCAGCAGCGAATCCACCACCGCATCCAGCGCCACTGGCTCGCGCGAGGGCAGTGCACCCGGCGCTTCGGCCTGCGCCAGGTACAGCAGGTCACCCACGGTCTGCGCCAGCTGCTGCAGTTCCTCGGCGCAGGACGCCAGCGTCTCGCGATAGGCCTCATTGCTGCGCGGGTGCGCAAGCACCACCTGCACCTGGGTCAGCATGTTGGTGATCGGTGTGCGCAGTTCATGGGCGAGATCACCGGAGAACTCGGTCAGCCGCGCGAAGTCCTGCTGCAGGCGCGCCAGCATGCCGTTGAGCGTCTGCGCCAGCTGCTCCAGTTCGGCCGGTGCGCTGCGTGCACTCAGCCGGCGCTGCAGGCGACCAGCGGTGATCTGCCGGGCCTCATCGGCCAGCGTGCGCAGCGGCCGCAGCGTGCGCCGCACCACGTAGCCGCCGAGCAGGCTGCTGGCCACGGCGGCGCCGATGATGGCGATTGCAAGAAGATGGCGGAAGCGCTGCAGGAAATCGGCATGGCGGTCGTCATCGATGGCCAGCAGGGTGTCCAGCTGGCTGCCGTCGGCCAGGGTCTGGCGCAGGTGCAGAGCATGCATGCAGCGGCCATCGGCGAGGATCCAGTCGTGCCGCCGTGGCGCGGCGTCGATCGGCTGGCTGCGTGCATGCTCGCGCAGCAGTGCCGGTGCGGTGGAAAACAGCACCGCGCCGCTCCCATCAACAATGTGGAAGGCGATATCCGGATGGTGGCCCAGTGCCTCCGCCAATCGCTGCCCGCGTGCGGATGCAGGTCCGTTGCCGGCCAGGTCACGGATCAACGCTACCTTGTTCTCCAGTTCGCTGAAGTCCTGGGCCACCAGGTCGTGGCGGGCGCTGACATAGATCGCCACGCCCAATGCGGCCAGCACCAGCGTAGCCACGATGGCGAACAGCAGCGTGAGGCGTACCGCAATGGAACGGCGCAGGCTCATCCGTTGTTCACAGTGCCGTCGTCCGGTGCCTCGAGCACGTAGCCCATGCCGCGCACGGTGACGATCAGCTTGGCGTCGAAGTCATCGTCGATCTTCGCGCGCAGGCGGCGGATCGCCACGTCGATCACGTTGGTGTCGCTGTCGAAGTTCATGTCCCATACCTGCGAGGCGATCAACGAGCGCGGCAGCACTTCACCGCGTCGGCGCGCCAGCAGTTCCAGCAGGGTGTATTCCTTCTGGCTGAGGGCGATGCGCTGGCCGCCGCGTTCGACCCGGCGGCGCAGGGTATCCACCACCAGGTCGGCGATGACGATGCGTTCGGCCTGCGGCAGCGCCTGGCCACGACGCAGCAGGGTGCGCACGCGCGCCAGCAGCTCTGCGAAGGCGAATGGTTTGGCCAGGTAGTCATCCGCGCCCAGCTCCAGGCCCTGAACGCGGTCGGCGATGCTGCTGCGCGCGGTGAGGAACAGCACCGGCACCTGCCATCCGGCCTCGCGCAGCCGCGACAGCACGTTCCAGCCATCCAGGCCGGGCAGCATCACGTCGAGGATGACCAGCTGGTACTCGCCGCTGCCGGCCAGGTGCAGCCCGTCGACGCCGTTGCAGGCGAGATCGACCACATAGCCGGCCTCGATCAGGCCCTGGCGCAGGTAGTTGCCGGTCTTGGGTTCGTCTTCGACGATCAGCAGTTTCATGGTGTGCCCATCATCGCAGCTTGGGCCCGTGCTGGAACGGATGAGTCATGCCAATGGGTCCAGAGTGCCGAGCACCGCCACGCAGGCCAGCACCAGCAGCGCCAGCACCGATTCGCAGGCCAGGCTGTGGCGAAGTGAGCGCAGCGGCCTGGGTTGCCAGCCGCCGCGGATGGAGCTGGCCAGCGCTGGTACCAGCCGCCAGCGATGCAGCGCGGCAAGCCCCAGCATGCCGCCCACCAGCGCCAGCTTGAGCATCAGCCAACGCCCATGCGCGGCGCCGGTCAGGGTCTGTATGGAACCGCCGAGATCGACATAGGTGTAGGTGCCGGTCATCGCCAGCAGGGCGACGATGATCGTGCCCGGCACGGCGAAGCTGTGCGCGGCCTGCCACAGTTCGCGGGTACGTTCGTGCAGGCGCAGGCCCTGTGGACGCAGCGCCAGCTGCAGGATGGCGGCGATCGCGCCGACCCAGGCACCGGCGGCCAGCAGGTGCACGATGCCGGCCACCAGCCGCAACGTCCCGCCGAATCCATCACCGGCGGCGGCGTGACCATTCCAGGCGAGGCTGGCCAGAGCTACCGCCGTGAGTATCAGCAGCGCCAGACGGCGCAGGCCCTGCACCGGGCGATTGACTGCCAGCAGCGGCAGCATTGCCAGCAGGGCCAGGATGCGCAGCAGCCCCGC
Source organism: Stenotrophomonas sp. 71799_Sma (assembly GCF_056482505.1). Classification (NCBI taxonomy): domain Bacteria; kingdom Pseudomonadati; phylum Pseudomonadota; class Gammaproteobacteria; order Lysobacterales; family Lysobacteraceae; genus Stenotrophomonas; species Stenotrophomonas sp. 71799_Sma. The sequence goes on along the minus strand of NZ_CM151202.1, from coordinate 2,617,695 downwards.
CTCACCCACCGGCGTACCGGTGAGGAACCAGTGCCTCGTTGCTGGGTCGATATCGGCTGCCGGGATGCCGAGCACGCCCGACAACCGGTTCACGGCATCGATGACGACCAGGATCAGCGCAACCACGGCGAGCGCCAGCGAGATGCCGCGTGGCAGCCCGGGGCGGACGAACAGCAGCCGCCCGAACAGCAGCATCAGTACCAGGTACAGCGCCAGCCGCAGTGCATACGGCGAGAGCTCGGCCATGGCGGCAGCCTTACTTCACGGTGAAGCGGTAGCTGCCGGTCATCGGATGACTGTCCTGACCGACCGCGCGCCATTGCAGTGCGTAGCTGCCGGCGGGCAGCGGCTTGGCGAAACGCGCGCGTAGCGTGTGGCCATCTTCGGAAACGTCCTGCGCGACGGTAGGCATGGCCATCTTCATGCGGCCATGGTCCATGCTCAGTTCGATGCGGGTGGCACGCGGCATCACCTTCTCACTGAACTGCAGCGTGATCTCGGTCGCCGGGGCTACGGTGGCGTCGGCGGCCGGCGTCGAGCGCACCAGGCTGGGATGGGCCAGCGCCAGCGGCGCAACCGCGAGGCCGGTCAGCAGGACAGCAAGGACGGTGGAGCGGAGCAGGGAGCGGGCCATGCGTGGGACACCTGTGGAAGACGTGGCCCACAGGGTGGAGGGCAGCGCCTTTCGCTGCCCTGACCCGCACATTACCGATCTGTAATGTGCGGCCCACTAACAAGGTAGTGCCGGCCGCTGGCCGGCATCACAGCGCGTGCAGCGGCCCCTGCATGCGATGGAAACTGCCATCGGTGGCGGTGAACCAGGCCAGCGAATGCCCGCCCACGAAGTCATCGACATGCACGACCGTTGCGCCATCGGCTTCCTGCCACGAAATGACATAGACCCCTTCGCTGATCTGCTGCCACTCGCAGGCGGCTTCGCCCTGCGCACCGGCATAGGTGCCGGAGATGATGGCGTACTGCACGTGGCGGCCATCGGCGCTGTAGACATTGTCGGCAGCCAGGCCGTCATAGCTGACGCGGAAGCGACGGCCGGCGAACAATGGCAGGGCGGAGGCGGCGTTCATCGGATCGCCACCGGGTTGATGTTGACCTGGGTCGAGCCGACGTACAGCGGCTGGCCGAGCACGAACAGGAATTCCCAGGCCTTGTCGCGCACCAGCGCACGGCTGTCGATCAGCTCCAGGTTGTAGATGCCGCGCTTGGCCAGCATGTACTGGTTGATCGGGAACTCCTCGGCACCGTCCGGGTTCGGGTAGACCTCCGAGGCCCAGGTGTCGCCACCGAAGGCGACGATGCCCTGGTCGGCCAGCCACTTCGCGGCCTCCATGCCGATACCCGGTTCCACTTCCAGGAACTGTTTGTCGTCCTTGCCGATCAGTTCCAGCCAGCCGGTGTTGAACAGCACCACGTCGCCCTTGCGCAGGCTCAGGCCCTGCTTCTTCAGCACGGCCTGGATGTCGGCCACGGTGAACTCGGTGCCGCCGGGCACGATCGCCTTGCCGTAGTGCGCGGTCATGTCCAGCACGACGCCGCGGGTGACCATCGGCGGCACCTTCTCGACGCCGAGCTTGCGCACACCGTCCACGGTGACGAAGTCGGCGGCCTTGTTGCCGTTGTAGTAGACGTTGTCGATGCCGATATGGCCGATGCCGTTGAGCTGGGTGCCAACGCCGGTCCAGGCGTTCACCAGTTCATCGTTGAAGGTGAACCTGTTGGGGCCCAGCGACTTGCCGGCCTGCTGGCCGACCTGCACGTTGTACAGGCGGAAGCTGCGGTGGCGGAACGCGGGCAGGTTCTTGTCCACCGGCACCGCCAGCGGATAGGTCTTGCCGGTCCTGACCAGCGATACCGCGTGCTTGACCACGTCCGTGGTGAGCAGGTTGGCGGCGCCGATCTCGTCGTTGGCGCCGTAGGCAGAGGGGTACCAGTCCTCGGCGGTGGCCTGGAAGGACAGCGGCAGGGTGGCCAGCGCAAGCGCGGCCAGGGTGTTCATTTTCATGGCAAAGCTCCGGTAACTGTCAGGCCGTCGCGGGGGCGGCAAGCGGGGCATGCGGCGCAGCGGCGTCGGCATGGGCCGGGAAGTGCGGCAGCACGTACTCGGCGATCTCGTGGAAGGTCTCGGCCAACGGCCGTTCGTTGCGGCGGAACTGCAGGCCGATGTGGTCGACACCGGCCGCCTGCATGGCGTGCAGCTCGGCCAGCAGGGCGTTGCGGCCGCCGCGCAGCCCAAAGCGCCAGCGCTGCAGCGGGGCATCGGCATCGGCCACCAGGTCCAGGTGGATGAAGCTGGCATACGGCTTGTTGCCGGCCACGGCGCGCCAGGCCGCCACGCGTTGCGCATGGTCCTGTGGCGTGCCCGGGTAGGCCAGGCAGCCATCCATGTGCTGGCCGATCCACGCCGGCTGCTGCTGGGCCAGGCCGGCCACGAACAACGGCAGGGCCGGGCCATCCGCGGGCAACACGTCCAGGCCCTGCGGCAGGTGCGAAGCGGCGCCTTCGCGCAGCAGTGCGATCTGTTCGCGGAAGCGGCTGCCGCGGGTGTCGAAGTCGCGGCCGAACAGCGGGTACTCCACCGGGCGGTCGCCACTGGCCACGCCCAGCAGCAGGCGGTCACCGCTGAGCCGCTGCACGCTGCGCGCCGACTTCAGGGTCAGCAACGGCTCGCGGATCGGCAGCACCACCGCACCAGTACCCAGCAGGATGTCCTTGGTGATGCCAGCCAGATAGCCGAGGTAACTGAATACCTCGAACACCTGTGCCGCATCACCGAAGGCCGGGTCGTACACCGGCACGTCGCGCACCCACAGCGCACGGAAGCCGAGGCGGTCGGCCAAGCGTGCCAGTTCTGCATGGCACTGCAGGTCCGGTTCGCCGGGCAGGCGTCGCGCGGCGCGTCGTGCCTGTTCGCCCAGCGGCGTCCAGTCATTGTCCAGCGGTGCTTCGATGCCGATGCTGAAACCACCGGCCTGCAACCGGGTCATCGCACTGCCCATGGCCTGGCGCCTCAGTCCCAGGCCGGGGCCAGGCCCGGCGGATCGACTTCGCGGCCGTTGCGGTCAAGCGCGGCGATCGCGGCCATGTCATCGGCATCCAGGCGCAGGTCCTGGGCGAGCAGGTTGCTGGCCAGGTTCTCGCGCTTGGTCGAGGACGGGATGACCGAGTAACCGCGCTGCAGCGCCCACGCCAGCGCAACCTGGGCCACGGTGGCCTGGTGCTTGTCGGCGATGGTGGCCAGCACCGGATCCTTCAGCACCTTGCCGTAGGCCAGGGTCATGTAGGAGGTCACGGTGATGCCCTGGTCCTGCAGGAAGGTGGTCAGTGCCGGGTTCTGCAGGTAGGGGCTCAGTTCGATCTGGTTGGTGGCGATCTCGCCGGCACCGACCACCTCGATGGCCTGCCGGGTCAGCTCGATGTTGAAGTTGGACACACCGATCTGGCGGGTCAGGCCCAGCGTCTTGGCGTCGGCCAGCGCGGTCATGTACTCGCGCAGTTCAACGCCATTGCCCGGCGCCGGCCAGTGGATCAGCAGCAGGTCGACATAGTCGGTGCGCAGCTTGGCCAGGCTGTCGCGCAGGCTTGGGATCAGCTTGTCGGCGGCGTAGTTGTCCACCCAGATCTTGGTGGTCAGGAACAGCTGGTCGCGTGGGACGCCGGATTCGGCGATGGCCTGGCCGACTTCGGCTTCGTTGCCATAGATCTGCGCGGTATCGACCGCACGGTAGCCGACCTCGAGGGCGTTGCGCACCGAGTCGATGACGGTCTGGCCGGTCAGGCGGAAGGTGCCGACGCCAAAGGAAGGAACGCTCATGATGGACTCCAGGGACTTCGTTGGGAGCCGGTGGGCTCGGGACAGGGCGAAGTGTGGGCGCTTTACATTTGTTGATTAAGCTGTGTATACGGGAAACGCTTTTGCGCCGAGGTAAAAAATGAAAACCACCCTGGATGAGCTGAAGGCCTTCGTGGCCGTGGTCGACAGTGGTTCGATCACGGCGGCGGCCGAGGCGCTGGAACTGACCATCTCCGCCACCAGCCGCACCTTGGCGCGGCTGGAAGACAAGCTGCAGACCACGCTGCTGCGGCGGACCACGCGGCGGCTGGAGCTGACCGAGGAGGGCGCGGCGTTCCTGGAGTACGCGCGCACGATCCTGGCCACGGTGGACGAGGCCGAGGAACAGATGGCCGCGCGGCGGCTGCAGCCGGTCGGGCGCCTGCGCGTGGACGCCGCCACGCCGTTCATGCTGCATGTGATCGTGCCGTTGCTGGAGGGCTTCCGCGAGCGCTACCCGCAAGTGGAGCTGGAGCTGAATTCCAACGAGGGCATCACCGACCTGATCGAGAAGCGCACCGACGTGGCGTTCCGCATCGGCGTGCTGCGCGATTCCACCCTGCATGCGCGGCCGATCGGCCACAGCCGCATCCGCGTCGTCGCCAGTCCCGAGTACCTGCGACGGCATGGCACGCCGACACGCGTGGAGCAGCTGCGCAAGCACGATCTGCTGGGCTTCACCCAGCCCAGTTCGTTGAACGAATGGCCGCTGCACGATGCCGATGGTGGGCCTTTCGTGATCGAGCCGGCGATCGCTTCATCCAGTGGCGAGACACTGCGGCAGATGGCGGTGGCCGGGCTGGGCATCGCCTGCTTGTCTGATTTCCTGACCCGCCAGGACCGGCGTGATGGCCGCCTGGCGCAGCTGTTTGCCAAGCAGACGCAGGAGGTGCGGCAGCCGATCAATGCGGTGTACTACCGCAACACCGCGCTGGCCGCGCGCATCACCTGTTTCGTCGACCACGTGACGCAGACGCTGGGACAGCGACCGTTCGACGAATAGAGAAGGGTAGAGCCGGCCGCTGGCCGGCTGCCGGAAGTGCATCAGTAGATCCACGCCATGCGTGGATGGTGTTTTTCCGTCCGGCCAGCGGCCGGCACTACCGTTTGCGCAGCGCCCGTCGGTTGCCGATGTGAGCGAACGCCAACAGCACGCCACCACATGCCGTGGCCACGCCATGCCAGAGCAGCGATTCCTTCAGCGGCAGGTACAGAGAGGCCGACAGCAGCAGGATGGCGCCGGCGCAGGCCAGCTGCACAGGCCGCCAGCGCCGATGCCGGTGCACCCCGGCCGAGGTACTCGCCAAGGCCAACGAGGAGGCCAGCAGCGCGAACAGCCATTCCCAGCGCGACATCATCAGCAGCAATGTCATCGCGCCATGGCCGGGATGCTGGAACGAGCGCAGCGCCATCATCGCTGCCGGCACGAAGGCCAGCAGCAGGGGCAGGGCGATGCAGTGGGCGGCGCAGGCCAGGGACAGCCAGGCACCGGCAAGATCGAAGCGGGGGTGCCAGCGTGCCGAAGTTGGCGGCTGGGCCAGGGCCCTTGCGGGGGTCGTGGGAATGTGGTCCATAATGTTACATAGTAACAATTGGAGTCTTTCCCATGAAGCTTCCCGCTGCTCTTTTCCTGCTGCTGGCTGCCAGCGCCGCGCAGGCCCACGACATCCGCCAGAACGCACCGCATGTGCATGGCCAGGCGACAGTGGATGTTGCGCTTGACCAGCAAACCCTGGAATTCGCCCTTCAGGCCCCCGGCATCGGCATCCTCGATTACGAGCGGCCGCCGGCCAATGCAGCCGAGCAGGCCGCGCTGGCACGGGCGACGTCATTGCTGAAGGGCGGCAACTGGGTCACCTTGCCCACCGCTGCGGGCTGCCGTCTGGCCACCAGTAAAGCCGATGCGGAGGGCTTCGACGCGACGGCCGCCGCGCCGCCGCCGGGACAGCACCGGCACGCAGGTTTCAGCGCAACGCTGCAGTACCACTGTGCCAAACCTGCCGCGCTGCGCGCCATCGTCGTGCGCCTGCCCGTACTTTTCCCGGGCCTGCACGAAGTCATCGTCAACAGCGCAACCGCCAATGGTCAAAACCGCAGTGTGCTGACGCCCGACAACCTGCGCGTGGTGCTGGCACCGTGAGCGCGGCACCGGTGATCTCGCTGGAAGACGTGCAGTTCGGCTACGGCACGCGGCTGGTGCTGGACATCCCGCGGTTGTGGGTCGAGCAGGGCAGCAGCGTGTTGCTGCGCGGAATCAGCGGTGGCGGCAAAAGCACCCTGCTGGGCCTGCTGGCGGGCGTGCTGCTGCCCCGCAAGGGCCGTGTCGAGGTGGCCGGCCACGCACTGCAGGACATGGGTGGTGCGGCGCGGGATCGTTTCCGTGCCGACCAGTTGGGCGTGATCTTCCAGCAGTTCAATCTGCTGCCGTTCCTCACCGTGCGCGACAACATCGCGCTGGGCCTGCGCTTCTCGCGCCTGCGCAGCGCACGCATCAGCGGGCCGCTGGATGCCGAGATCGCCCGCCTGCTGCAGGCCCTGCAGCTCAATCCTGAGCTGATGCAGCGGCGGGCGGGTACGCTCAGTGTTGGCCAGCAACAACGCGTGGCGGCAGCGCGCGCCCTGATCGGCCGTCCGACGTTGCTGCTGGCCGATGAGCCCACCTCGGCGCTCGACCGCGAAGCGGCGAGCGCCTTCCTGCAGCTGATGTCCGCGCAGTGCCAGGCGGCCGGCACCACGGTGCTGGTGGTCAGCCATGACGACAGCCTGCAGCCGTTGTTCGATCGCACCATTTCACTGACCGAGATCAACCAGGCAGGTGCCGGCCATGCTTGAGCTTGCCTGGGCCAGCCTGCGCAGCCGCGCGTTGAGCGTGGGCCTGACCGTGCTGGTCATCACCCTCAGCGTGGTGCTGCTGCTGGGCGTCGAGCGTGTACGCACGCAGGCGCACGAGGGGTTTGCCAGCACCGTATCGGGCACCGATCTGATCGTCGGTGCGCGTTCGGGACCGGTGAACCTGCTGCTGTATTCGGTGTTCCATATCGGCGACCCGACCAACAACGTGTCCTGGCAGTCCTACCAGGAGCTGTCCGCATTGCCGCAGGTGAAGTGGTCGGTGCCGTTGTCGCTGGGCGATTCCTGGCGCGGCTACCGGGTAGTGGGTACCACTGGCGGCTACTTTGAACACTATCGTTATGGTTCCGGCCACGCGCTGGCCTTTGCACAGGGGCGGCCCTTCGATGATCTGTATGACGCGGTGATCGGCGCGGAGGTGGCTCGCGCGCAGAAGGTCGGCCTCGGCGACGAGATCGTGCTGGCGCACGGCACCGGCGCGGTCACGCTGGCCACGCATGCCGACAAGCCGTTCCGCGTTGCCGGCATCCTGCAGCGCACCGGCACGCCGGTGGATTCGTCGCTGCTGGTCTCGCTGCCGGCCATCGAGGCGATCCATGTTGACTGGCGATCGGGCGTGCAGCTGCGCAGCCAGAGCGTCAGCGCCGAGCAGGCGCGCCACCTGGACCTGACCCCGACCAGCATCACCGCCTTCATGCTCGGCCTGAACTCGCGCATCTCCACGTTCTCGGTACAGCGCAGGATCAACGAGTATCCGGACGAGGCGATGCTGGCGATCCTGCCCGGCGTGACCCTGCAGCAGCTGTGGCAGTCGCTGGGCACCGCCGAGCGAGCCCTGCAGCTGATCAGTGCAATGGTGGTGCTGCTGGGCATGGTCTCACTGGTGGCGCTGCTGGTTTCGACCCTGCAGGAGCGGCGGCGCGAGATGGCCATCCTGCGTGCCACCGGTGCGCGACCGGGCTACATCGCGGGCCTGCTCGTGGTGGAAGCGGTGGCGACCAGTGCCGTGGCGTGCGTGCTGGCCCTGTCGCTGCTGGTGGTCGCCAGCATTGCCGGGCGCGGCTGGGTACTTGCCACCTTCGGCCTGTCGATCACCCATGTCTGGCCGGATGGCCGCGAGCTGACATGGGCTGCGGGCGTGCTGCTGGTCAGCGCGGTAGCGGGGCTGGTGCCGGCGTTGCTCGCTTACCGGCGCACCCTGGCCGATGGCCTTTCACCGGGAGGCTGAGCATGCGCTGGATGTGGGTAGTGCCGATGGTGCTGGCGCTGGCCGCCTGTGAGCGGCCCGTGGATACCGGCGTGCAGGCGTTGCCACCCGCGCCGGTGGTTGATCGCGATGATCCTGCAGACGCTGCGGAGCACGAGCTGGACTGGCTACAGATGATGCCGAAGGACGAGCTGGCCGCACTGGAGCGGGGCGAGGGCCCGGAGGTCGAGCACAACGGCAACCGGCGCATGCCGCAGTTCGGCACCTTCCGCACGGTGGATTCGGTGCTGCAGCGGCCGGTGCGCCTGCCGGGCTACGTGGTACCGCTGGCCAACGCGCAGGACGGGCGGCTGACCGAATTCCTGTTCGTGCCGTACTACGGCGCCTGCATCCACGTGCCACCACCGCCACCGAACCAGATCGTGCACGTAGTGCTGCCGCGCCCGATCGAGATGCCGGACATGTACTCACCGTTCTTCCTGGCGGGCACCCTGCGCGCCGAACGGTTGGATGACGATCTGGCCGGTTCGGCCTACACCATGCGTGACGCACAGCTGAGGCCCTATGAACCGTAGTCACCTGTTGCTGGCGGCGGGATGCCTGTGGTTGGCAGGCTGTACGGCGCCGGGCGGCGATGCCTTGGTGGTCGGGCCGCAGGACAAGCCGGCGCCCTCCGCCACGGCCGAAGCCCCCATCGACCGTTGGGACGCGTTGCGACCCGACGAAGTGAGCTACCAGCGCCCACCCCCGCAGATCGGCCTGTCACGCAATGGCATGGAGGGCGTGGGTGGCCTGATCGACGACACCGGCTCGGGCACGCCACCGGGGCTGGAGATCGACCATTCCAGCCCGGACCGGGCCAAGCAGTTCGGCTCCTCGCGCGTGGTCGACGCTGTCGACGGTCGCGCGGTGGATCTGGATGGCTACGTGGTGCCGCTCGGCACCAACGATGCCGGCCTGGTCGATGAACTGCTGTTCGTGCCGTTCTACGGCGCGTGTATCCATGTGCCGCCGCCGCCACCCAACCAGATCATCCACGTGACCCTGGCGACACCGATCGCGCTGGGCGATCTGTGGGATCCGTACCGGCTTGCCGGCCGCCTGCAGGTGAAGCGTTTCGACGCGGACATCGCCAGCGCGTCCTACGATGCCGCGGCAGCCACGCTGACGGCGATCCGCAACTGATGCGCAGGCGATGGCTCATGGCTACCGGGGTGCTGCTGGGCGCGGTGGTGCTGCTGGTGTGGTGGCAGCGGCAGCGCGCACCCACCGCGCCGCCTGCGGTCGCGTTTCCGGCACCGGCGTCCGCTGCCAGCCAGCGCATCGAACAGCGTCTGGGTGATGACCCCGCGTTTCGCAACGACGTGCTCTTCCTGCTCGCAGCAACATTGCGCGACCGCTGCCAGCCGACGCAGGCGGGGCTGCTGGCGCGCATGGCCAATCGTGCATCGCTGCCGGTGCTGGCGGCAGTCAGCGCGGTGACCCAGCAGGCCCCATCGCTGGACCGGCCGATCTACCAGTACATCCAGCACCGCGCCGATGCGACGCCGTGCGGGCAGCCGCTGCAGATGCCGTTGGCCGGTGGGCGCAGCATGGCCGTGGACATCGAACAGTATGCGCGCACGTTTCCGGACAGCTACTTCGACCCGCAACGCAGCAGCGAACCGCGGGATTTTGGTGGACTGTCGCTGCAGCAGCGTGCCGGCAACGCCTGCAACAGCGTGGTGTATTCGGTGTTGCCGCTGGGTGGCGCCGACTGGCGGTGCAGCAGCCTGCGCGCGAATGCCCGTGCGCGGGTGCGCGGCCTGTGCGAGGACGAGCTGCGGCGCCAGCATGGGGGAACTGGCGGGGAACTGGACATGGCCGTGGGGAAGGGCATGCAGGCGGCGGTGGTATCGGCGATTGCCGCACTGCCGGAAGATTGCCGGTGATGATCCCTGACACCGGGCACGACCCGGCATGAGGGGCACGACAACATGAACATTGCCCGGGCCCCAATCTGAATTGGTGGCGCTGTTTTCATAACTATACAGGACATCCTGTATAGTTATGGCCGTATTCCACCCCCATCAGGTTCTCCCATGGCTTTGTCCCAGCCCTTGGCCGGTGCTCCGGCCCTGTCGCGTGCCCGTCGCTGGGCGCTGTTGTTCACCGTCGCCGCCGGCCTGCTGCTGGTCACGCTCGACAACTCCGTGCTCTACACCGCGCTGCCCACCCTGACCGAAGAACTCTCGGCCAGTGCCGGCCAGGCGCTGTGGATCATCAACGCCTATCCGCTGGTGATGGCCGGCCTGCTGCTGGGTGCGGGCACGCTGGGCGACCGCATCGGTCACCGGCGCATGTTCCTGATCGGCCTGGTGGTGTTCGGCGTCGCCTCGCTGGCAGCGGCGTTCGCTGACACCGCAACGCAGCTGATTGCCGCGCGTGCATTCCTGGCGATCGGTGCCGCAGCGATGATGCCGGCCACGTTGGCGTTGATCGGACTGAGCTTCCACGAAGAACGCGAACGCAACATCGCCATCGCGATCTGGGGTTCGGTCGCCATCGTCGGTGCGGCGCTCGGCCCGATCATTGGCGGCTGGCTACTGCAGCACTTCTGGTGGGGCTCGGTGTTCCTGATCAACGTGCCGGTGGTGGTGGTCGCGTTCGTGGCCACGCTGCTGCTGGCGCCGGAAGGACAGCGCGACACCTCGCGGCCATGGGACCTGGTGTCGTCAGTGCTGGCATTGGCTGCACTGTCCGGCCTGGTGCTGGCGATCAAGTCGTTGATCGCCACGCCGCCCTCATATGCGCTGGGCGCAGCCGCGCTGGTGTTGGCCGTCATCAGCGGTGCGGCGTTCGCGCGCCGCCAGCAGCAGCTGCCGTACCCGCTGCTGGACTTTGCGATCTTCCGTAATCCGGCGTTCCTGGCCGGCACGCTGTCGGCGGTGTTCACCCTGTTCGCGATGGCCGGCCTGCAGTTGGTCACCACGCAGCGCTTCCAGCTGGTGGCAGGTTTCACGCCGCTGCAGGCGGGCCTGCTGGTGTCGGTGGCGGCACTGAGCAGCCTGCCCAGTGCGCTGCTCGGCGGCAGCATCCTGCACCGGGTGGGCCTGCGCCCGCTGATCTGTGGTGGCCTGGCCGCAGGTGCGCTGGGCGTCGGCGTGGTGGCGTTCGGCTTCCTGCACGGCCTTGGTTGGGTGGCGGCTGGCATGGCCATCACCGGCTTCGGTATGGGTTCGGCCATCTCGGTGGCGTCCACCGCCATCCTCAACAACGTGCCGGCGCACCGTGCGGGCATGGCCTCGTCGGTGGAAGAAGTGTCCTATGAGTTCGGTGGCCTGCTGGCGGTGGCGATGCTGGGCAGCTTGAGTGCCGCAATGTACAGCGCGTTCCTGCCGGTCTCGGCCGATATGCCCGCGCTTGCCCGCGAGGGTTTCACCCAGGCGCTGCATGCCGCGCGCGAGAGCGGGCAGGGCGAGTGGTTCGCACTGGCTGCGGCCGCGTATGACCGTGGCTACCAGATCGTGCTGCTGGTGATCATGGCGGTGCTGGCGCTGGGTGCGGCGATCATCGCGCGCCTGCTGCGCGGCCGCGTCGGCAGCCGCGAGGGCGCGGCCGATCGCGTAAAATGAAGCGATGAGAACCAGCAAGCGCGATCGCATCCTCGACGCCGCCGTCAACGTGATCAATCGTGACGGCGTGCGCGCGGTGACCTTTGAGTCGGTGGCGGCCGAGGCCCAGCTGACACGCGGTGGCCTGCTGTATCACTTCCCGTCGCGCGAGGCGCTGCTGCGGGGGATCGACGAACACCTGGTACAGGCCTGGGAGACGTCGATGGAAGCGTTGCTGGGCAAGACCGCCGAGCAGGCCACTGCGTTGGAGCGTTACCAGACCTTCGTGCGCGTGTCGGCCCAGAGCGCCACCCGTGCCGAGCTGATGTTCATGCTCGAATCGGCCGACCCGGACGCCGAAGAGCGCCCGTGGGGACCGGCGGTGCGTCGCTGGGCACCGCTGCCGCCGGAGGCGGGTACAGCGGAAGACAGCGCAGCGCTCGACAATTTCGTGGCGCGGCTGGCCGCCGATGGCCTGTGGATCTACGAGGCGATGTACGAAGGGCAGCTGGACGAAGGCGTACGTGCCCAGGTTGCCGAGCGCATCGCCGGGCTGCTGGCGAAGTCTGATGGGTCACCGCACTTGTAGCGTCGAGCCATGCTCGACTGCTCTCCGGTCAGGCAACGAAACCCCCGCGCTTCGCGCGATAGCTGACCTGCGGTCGACTCTACCCGTTACCTATTTACCCAGCCGGCGCTGCGCTCGCGGCCAACCACGCCCTCGGCGAGGCCCCCAACCGTTTGCGGAACGCTTTCGACAGCGACGCGGTATCGGCAAAGCCCACCTCGATCGCCACCTGCTTGACCGCCACGCCGGCCCTCAATTGCGCGCAGGCCAGGCTCAGCCGCCAGTCCAGCAGATAACTGGCCGGCGTTGCCTGCATCACGTCCTTGAACACGGCCGCGAACGCGCTGCGCGACATGCCGGCAGTCGCGGCCATGCGCGGCAGCGTCCATTCGTCCTGTGGCGCCTGGTGCATCGCCACCAGTGTGCGTGCCAGCCGTACATCGGACAGCCCCCGCATCAGCCCATGGCTGACGCCGGCCGCATCCGGGTGGTCCACCACCCAGCGCAGGATCTGGATCAGCGCGACCTCGAACAGGCGGTTGGTCAGCAGCCGTGAACCACAGCGCTGGCGATCGGCCTCGGCGAACAGCAGGTGCAGGGTGTCATCCAGTTCGCCGATCGCGGCCAGTGGCACCACCATCACCGGCGGCAGCGACTGCACGATCGGATTACGCGCGCCGCCATCGAAATCCAGCGTGGCGCAGGTGAAATCCGGGCCTTCCAGCGGTGCATTGAAGAACACATGGTGCAGCGGTTGCGGATACAGCAGCAGGCTGGGTGTGTCGATCTTCAACCGGGGCAGCGCGATATCGCCGTCGGGATGACGGACCTCCATTTCACCCTGGCGCAGGATGTGCAGGAAGGCACGACCGGGCTGCGGCTCGAAGACATGGCGCCCGCACAGCGGACCGCTGTGGAACAGCGCGGCCTGCACCCGGAAGCGTTCCAGCAGGGAGGAGAGACGGTCGGGTGGGGAGGTGTCGGTGGGCGTGCTCATGGATGAATGGACAACATGTGTGGCTGATTGCGCCTGAAGCGTCCAGCGAGTCTACCTAGGATGAGCGGGTCGTCCAATCCCGGGCGCTTTCCCAAGGAGATCCACCATGTCCCGTGTCCCCCTGATCGATGCCGCCAACACCACCGCCGACCGCGAGGCCCTGCTGGGTCAGGTCCACGCTGCCTTCGGCGCCACCCCGGCCATGTTCCGCGCCGTGGCCAACTCGCCAGCCGCCCTGCAGAGCATGTGGGGTTCGTTCGGCGCGCTGGGCGGCGGTCGCCTGTCGCCGCTGCTGGGCGAGCAGATCGCCGTGGCCATCGCCAACCGCAATGCCTGCGAGTATTGCCTGGCCGCACACACCGCGCTGGGCCGCAAGGCGGGTGCCAGCAGCGAGCAGATGGCCGCTGCACAGATCGGTCAGTCCAGTGACCCGGCTACCGCCGCTGCCCTGGACTTCGCGCTGAAGGTAGTCGAGCAGCGTGCGCAGGTCACCGATGGCGATGTGCAGGCGCTGCGTGCGGCCGGCTTCGACGATGAGCAGATCGTTGAGATCCTCGCCCACGTAGCGCTCAACCTGTTCACGAACTACGTCAACGTAGCGTTCGACGTGCCGGTGGACTTCCCGAAGGTGGCGCTGCGCTGAGCTGTGCCAGACCGGGGGCGTCGTGCTCCCGGTCGTTCTCAGTCGTCCCGGTTATCGTTCGCCTGCAGCCGCTCGGGATGGGTATACACGTTGAATCCGCTTTCCCGCGCGAACCCGACCAGGCACAGGCCTGCACTACGGGCAAGGTCGATCGCCAGCGCGGTCGGTGCCGAGACAGCAGCCAGTACGCTGATGCCGGCCCGTACGGCTTTGCTGACCATTTCGTAGCTGGCGCGGCTGGAAATCACCAGCAGCCCCCCTCGATCGTGTGTTCATTGTGATGCAGGGCGCCGATCAGCTTGTCCAGCGCGTTGTGGCGGCCGACATCCTCGCGCACCCAGCCGATGCGGCCGCTGGCATCGGCCCAGGCCGCGGCATGGGTCGAGCCACTCACCGCATTCATCGGCTGATGCTGCACCAGCGTGGCCAGCGCCCGTTGCAGGGCTGCTGGCGGGTAGGTTCGCCGTTCGCGCACCTCGGGCAGCGGCCGCAGCACTTCCTCCAGCTGGCGCGTGCCGCACAGGCCGCAGCCACCGCGGCCGGGCAGCAGGCGCCCGTTGGCCGGATCCAGGTCGGCACCGGGTGCATCCTCGGTCACGGTCATCTGCAGCTCGATGCCTTCCAGTTGCGGTCGTACCTCGATGGCCAGCAATTGGGCAGGCGTAGCGATCAATCCCTCGCTGAGCGAGAACCCCAGCGCGAAGTCCTCCAGGTCGCAGGGTGTGGCCATCATCACCGCGAAGGCGGCGCCGTTGTAACGCAGCGCCACCGGCACTTCCTCGGCCACCACGTCGATCTGCGGCTGCTGCCCCTTGCTGCGCCAGCGCTGCAACGGGCGCAGGGCCGTGCCGGCAGGCGGGGTGTGCGGTGGGGTCGAATCTGGCATGCAGCGCGTCCGGACTAAGGAAATACGCAGGTGGTGGACCACCCACGGCATCGAGAATAGCGCAGTGGCCGTGCGCTGACGCAGGTGTAACCGTTGTCATGGCAGGCTGCGCTGAAAACAGCGCGCAGCCACTGGCGAAGCCGTGCAGGCCGTGTTTGACTGTGGGGCTGGCCGTGCGATTGAAAGCGCCGCCGGACTGCGATGTGCCCATTGTTGCCGCGTTCCTACCGTAAGGTCCCCGAACATGTCCGAGCAGAAGCCACCGCGTTACAAGCCGTACAACCAGCCGGCCGGTGGCTGGGGTGCCGCCGGTGCCACGGCCAAGGTGCTGCTGCAGCAAAGCGTGATCGGCAAAGGCTCGAAGGCGTTGCTGGCGATGAACCAGCCGGGTGGCTTCAAGTGCCCCAGCTGTGCGTTCCCCGACGCCGACGAACGCAAGAAGCTGGAGTTCTGCGAGAACGGCGCGAAGGCACTGGCCTGGGAAGCCACCCAGTTCCGCGCCGGCCGCGAGTTGTTCGCCCAGCACACCGTCACCGAACTGATGGCGCAGACCGACTACTGGCTGGAGATGCAGGGCCGGCTGACCGAGCCGATGCGCTACGACGCAGCCACCGACCACTACGTGCCGTGCAGCTGGGATGATGCCTTCGCGCTGATCGGCCGCCACCTGCAGGCGCTGGACAGCCCGCACCAGGCCGAGTTCTACACCTCCGGGCGCACGCCCAATGAAGCGGCGTTCCTGTATTCGATCTTTGTGCGCGAGTTCGGTACCAACAACTTCCCGGACTGCTCGAACATGTGCCACGAGCCGACCAGCCGCGGCCTGCCGCCGGCCATCGGGGTGGGCAAGGGCACGATCGTGCTGCAGGATTTCGAGCACGCCGAGGCGATCTTCGTGATCGGCCAGAACACCGGCACCAATTCACCGCGGATGATGAGCAACCTGGTCGAGGCGCGCAAACGCGGCATCCCGATCGTGGCGGTCAATCCGATGCCCGAGCGCGCGCTGATCCGCTTTGCCGAGCCGCAGGACGTGGTGCAGATGGCCACGTTCGGTTCGACCGAGATCACCAGCGAGTTCGTGCACATCCGTATCGGCGGCGACCTGGCTCTGATCAAAGGCATGATGAAGGTGATGTTCGAGCGCGAGGCGCAGGGCGAGCGCGTGCTCGACCATGATTTCCTGTCAGAACACACGGTGGGGCTGGAGGCGCTTCGCGAAGACGTGATGGCGCAGGACTGGGACGAGATCGTGCAGGTGTCCGGCATTTCGCAGGCGCAGATCCGACGCTGTGCGGAGATCTACATCCGCTCCAAGGCCACCGTGATCTGCTACGGTATGGGGCTGACCCAGCACCAGTATGGCTCGCGCCTGCTGCAGCAGGTCGCCAGCCTGCTGATGCTGCGCGGCAACTTCGGCAAGCCCGGTGCGGGCATCGGGCCGATCCGTGGGCATTCCAATGTGCAGGGCGACCGCACCGTCGGCATCGACGAGAAGCCCAAGCCGGCCTATCTGGACCGCGTGCAGCAGGTGTTCGGCTTCGATCCGCCGCGTGAGCATGGCCATCATGTGGTCGAATCCATCGAGGCGATGCTGGACGGCAGCGCCAAGGTGTTCATCGGCCTGGGTGGCAACTTCATCCATGCGGTGCCCGATACGCCTCGCGCGTATGAAGCGATGCGTGGGCTGGACCTGACCGTGGGCATCGCCACCAAGCTCAACCGCGGTCATCTGGTTCATGGCCGCGATGCGCTGATCCTGCCGGTGGTGGCGCGCTCGGAGCGCATCGTCACGCCGGCCGGCGAGCAGTTCGTCACCATTGAAGACGCGATGTCGAACGTGACCGCCTCGCGCGGCGTGCTCGAACCGGTCAGCACCGAGGTGCTGCCCGAGGTCGAGATCGTCTGCCGCATGGCGATGGCCGCACTGCCAGACAGCAAGGTCGACTGGGCGCGGTGCATGCACGACTATGCGCCCATCCGCGATCTGATCGCTGCCGTGTACCCGGAGATCTACACCGGCTTCAACGAGCGCATCCAGCAGCCACACGGTTTCCATCTGGACATTCCGCCGCGCCGCCGCGTCTGGCCCACGCCCAATGGCAAGGCCAACATCCTGGTGATGCCCGGCCTGGACGTGGACGATCCGGTGCACGATCCGGACATGTTGCGGTTGGCCACCGTGCGCTCGCACGACCAGTACAACACCACCATCTACAGCTACAACGACCGCTATCGCGGCGTGTACAACGATCGCATGGTGCTGTTCATGAACATCGAGGACCGGCTGGCGCGCGGACTGCAGAAGGAGGCGCTGGTCAGCCTGGAGACGATCAGCGGCGATGGCGTGCAGCGGCGCATCGAGGGCCTGACCGTGCTGGACTACCCGATGCCGCGCGGCGCGCTGGCCGGTTACTACCCGGAGCTGAACCCGTTGTTGCCGCTGGACTACTACGACCGCATCAGCGGCACGCCCGCCGCCAAGTCGATTCCGGTGCGGGTGCAGGCGATGGCCGCGGCGATTGCGTAGCGCGCGCATCGGCTATCATCGGCGTGTGAACCTGTCTGGCCTGCTGCTGCGATGGACGTTGCTTGTCGCCCTGGTGCTGAATGCACCGGCGCTGGCGCTCGCCGCGTCTTCGTACAGCGGCCCGGCCAGCCAGGACCATTGCGCTGCACCGCATTCGGCGGCCATGGCCGGATGCTGCGACGATGCAGCATCAACGGTCTGCCAGAGCAATGAGTGCGAATGCCCGCCGGCCAGCCTCGGCATGCTGGCCTCCCTGAGCGGAACGCCCGCCTTGCCATGGCGTGAGGCGCCTTTGCCAACCAGCGCCCAGCAACGCGCACCGCCGCCGTTGCCGGACCCGTTACGGCCTCCCATCGTGTGATTCCCTGCAGGCCTCAAGTGCCTGCCATAGCTGCTCGACTCATTCTCGACTCTGCCTGTGCCTTCGATGTACAGGCAGCGGGCCGCGTTGCCCGCATCTGCAAAGGAATCAACACCATGAACCGTTCTCTCTCCCTCGGCCTGCTGCTGGGCACCGTGCTGGCCACCACCGCCTGCGCGCGTGCCGCTGAAGAATCCGCCGCCACACCGGTTGCCAGCGACGCCCCTGCGGCACCGATCATGGCCGGTCCGTCGCAGGTGGATCCTGCACTGCCCATCGCCATCGTGCACAAGACTGCCAGCTGTGGCTGCTGCGGCATCTGGGTCGATCACCTGAAGGCCGAAGGCTTCCAGGTGGATGTGCGCGACACCGACGACATGAACCCGATCAAGGTCCGCCTGGGTGTACCGGTCGGCAAGGCGTCCTGCCACACCGCCGAGATCGGTGGTTACGTGGTTGAAGGCCACATTCCGGCCGAGGACATCAAGCGACTGCTGGCCGAGCGGCCCGCAGCGCGCGGCCTGGTGTTGCCGGGCATGCCGGCCGGTTCGCCGGGCATGGAAATGCCGGATGGCTACGTGCAGCCGTATACCGTTGAGCTGGTGCGCGCCGACGGCAGCACCGAGCCGTTTGCCCAGCACGGGCAGGGTGGCTGATGGTCGCAGGTGCCGGTCGCCCTGACCGGCACCTTCCCACGTGTCCTGTGTAGAGCCGAGCCCACGCTCGGCTGTTTTCTTCCGGCAAGCCGAGCGTAGGCTCGGCTCTACAGGATCAGCGGTGTGCCGCAGATTCCTTGGCCAACTGCGCGTCGAACGTCTTCTCGGCCGCATCCGCGTAGGCGCTGCAGGTCAGTGTCTTGGCGCCGGCCTTGCTGCCGGCGGCATAGTTCCAGTTGCTGGCGCCAGGGTGCGGGGTCAGCAGCAGGTCGCAGGGCAGGCCACGCACGGTGGTGAAGCTGCGCTTGTAGTCCTCGATCAGGCGCGGATAACGCGGGTTGCCCTTCAACTGATACCCCGGTGCACTCAGGCTGTCGGCGTAGGCGATGCGCACCGGCTTGCCATCGCGGGTGTCAGTCCAGGTCCAGGCGGTGCTGCCCGATGTGTGCCCCGGCATGAAGTGCGCGGTGAATGCGATGCCGCCCACCGTGACCACTTCGCCATCCATGATGATGCGGTCGGCGCTGGTGGGCGGATAGGTGATGCCGTCGCCAAAGTGCAGGTCGTTGCTGCCGCCGCGCGCCAGCAGCACAGCCGATTCGGCGTTGGCCACCACGTGCGCGCCGGTGCGACGCTTGAGCTCGGCCACCGGGCCGGCGTGGTCGGCATGCGCATGGCTGAGCAGGATCAGTCGCAGGTCCTGCGGGGCCACGCCGCGCACACCTTCATGTTGTCCAGCAGGTGGCCGGCCATCTGTGGCATGCCGCCGTCCAGCAGCACTGCGCCCTCGGCGGTCTGCACCAGCAGCGCGGTCAGGTTTTCGGTACCGATCTGCCAGGTGTGGTCGGCGATCTGCAGCGGTGCCATCGGCTGCAGCCAGGAGGTGTCCACGGTGTAGGCCCGCAGCTGCGGCAGTGGTGCCTCGGCGGCACTGGCGTGCGCGACCGGAACAGCAGCGGCCAGGGCGAAGGCGAGCAGGGAACAACGCATGGTTCACGTCCGTTTGAAGGAGGCCCAGAAACTAGCATGGGCCCCCTTCATCGCGTCTCGCATAGATTTCATGGCTCCCATAAGGGCGCCATGGATCAGTACCGGTACTGCCACCCCAGCGTCAGCACCCGGCCGCGGCCGGAGAAATAGCTCGGATTCGACGGCGTGGTCTGCGAGTAGTAGCTGATGTACTGCTTGTCCGCCAGGTTCTGCACGCCCAGCGTGAAGGCGTGCTTGTCCAGCGTATAGCGCGCGACCAGATCCAGAGTGGTGTAACCCTTGAACTCCGCCACCTGCGTGCCACGCAGGTCGAAGTCGCGGTCGAAGGCATGGCTGGCCTGCAGGCGGGTGCTGAGCTGCGGCGTCCAGCTCTGTTCCCAGAACGCGGTCAGCCGGTTCGGTGCGATGTTCACACCAGCCAGGTCGCTGTCGAGGCGGCCGTCAACGTCGGCATCGTAGCGGCCGTTGGCGCGCGCATAGCCCAGGCCAAGCCGGCTGTCGCCCAACCGCAGGCGCAGGTTGCTTTCAAAGCCTTCCACGCGGGTGGCCTGACGCTGCACCGCATAGGCATCGATGCCCGGATCGTAGATCAGCACCGAGCCGAGCTTGGATTCGGAGGTGTAGTAGGCAATGTCACCGCTGAAGCGGCCATCGTCGTACTCCAGGCCGATCTCGCGGTTGTCCGACACCACCGGTGACAGGTCGATGAGGCTGTCCACGCGCTGGCCGTCGCGGTTGATCGCGCGCAGCACGCGGCCGACGTCGGCCACGGTGTAGCCCTCCGAGTACGAGGCATAGGCGTTGAGGCGGTCGTTGATGTACCAGACCGCGCCGAAGTTGGGCAGGGTCTCGCTCATGGTCGGCTTGCCGCCGGCTACCTTGCGTGCGCCGTAACGGGGCAGCGTGGTGTAGTCACCCACCTCCAGCTCGCCCTTTTCGTAGCGCAGGCCGCCGGACAGCATCAGGTGATCGGTCGGCCACCAGTGCAGCTGCAGCAGCGGTGACAGGCTCTGGTAGGTGGTCTGCGGCACCCAGTTCATGCCACTGGCCAGCAGCACCTGGTGGGTGCGGTCGCGCAGGCCGTCCAGGCCCAGGGTCACGTCCAGCGTGGTGTCGACGACGCGGGTCCAGCTCTGGGTCAGCTTGAAGCCGCGCTTGTCCGATTCGTTCTGGGTCTGGTCCCAGGCGGCGTTGGCGCCGGTGTTGCCCCACGGGTCCCACTGGCTGGCACCGTAGCGGCCTTCGAAATCCACCGCGAAGGCCTGCGCCTGGAAACGGCCACCGAGCAGGTCGGCGGCGCTGTAGTCCACCGTCAGCGAACGCGAGCGGTTCATCGGCGGATCGAGTGGCGTATCGCCGGGGACCGAAATGGTCGGGCGACCGGTCCGATAGTCACCGTTGATGGCCAGGTAGTTGTCCATCCCGCGCAGTTCGTAGCGGTTGGCCATGACCTGCAGGCGATGGCCCTCGGCAATGTTCCAGCCCAGCTTGGCGAACACGTTCGATGAGGTCGAGTCCATCAGCTCGCCCTGCGCGTTGGTGCCGATCGATCGGCCCTCGCCGTCGTGGTACAGGCCCTGCTTCTCATAGGCCAGGCCAGCCACCAGGTCGAACTGCTCGCCGCGCACGCCCACCAGGGCCGAGCCGCGCTGGCCATTGTCGTCGTGGCGGCTGGGCAGGGCAGCGCTGTAGCTGACGTTGGTGTCGAGCAGGAACGCGCCCGGCTCACTGGGCGCACTGCGGGTGATGATGTTGACGATGCCGCCGGTGCCGCCGATGCCCTGCAGCGCGTTGGCGCCGTGGATGACCTCGATGCGTTCGATCATCGCCGGGTCGATGGTGTGCGAATCACGCGAGCCATCGCGCAGCGGCGTGGACTGCGGCACGCCGTCGACCATGTACAGGATGCCGCGGCCACGCAGGGTTTCGCCGTAGTTGGACATCTTTTCGCGCGCCGGGGCAAATGCCGGGATCTGTGACGACAGCACCCGCGACACATCCGAACCCAGCGCCAGCTGCTGGGCGATGTCCTCGCGGGTCAGCACCGTGATGGTATTGGGCATGGCGGTCTCGCCCTGCGGCATGCGCGCGGTCGAGGCCGAGACCGTAACGCGGGCCAGCGACGTCGTCGTGGCGGATGACGGCGCCGATGATGCGGCCCGGGCCGGGGTGCGCGGCTTCGCCGGCGCTGGCGCGGCACTCACCACGAACACACCCGGCGAACGTTCCTGCATCGCCAGGCCTTGCCCGGCCAGCAGCCGCTGAAGGGCCTCACGCGGGGTGTAGCGGCCATCAACAGCCGGGGCGCTGCGGCCGCTCGCGCTGTCGGCGGCGAACAACAGCTGGATGCCACTCTGCCGCGCCAGCGAGTTGAGCGAAGCCTGCAACGGGCCGGCCGGCAGGTGCAGCTCGATGGGCGCTGACGCAGCGGTCTGCGCCGTGGCGGGCAGGGCCGCACACAGGCAGGCAGCGAGCAGGGTGGGGGCCAGCCGGCGCAGAGCGGCAGGCGGAACAGGGCGGGTCATGCGGGGGTCCTTCGGAAGGGTTCAAGCACTTGCCGGATGGGACGGCGCGCAACCCACCCTCGGTGTGGCATTCAATCGCGGGCGCGCAGATGCAGGCTGCCATCGGTGCCGGCATGCACCTGCACCGGCAGGATCTCGGGCAGCAGCGCGAGTACGGTCTCGGCGCGGTCGGCATCGAAGACGCCCGACACCTGCAGGGGCCCCAGCGCTGGGTCGTCCAGCACGATGGGACGGTCGTGATAGCGCTGCAGGATGCGCAGGACCTCGGTCAGTGGCATGCGGTCGAACTGCAGGCGTCCGGTGGTCCAGTCCGCCTGCTCTGGATCGATGGCTTCCGGAGGTGACAGCGAACCGCGCTGGGCCAGCAGGCGCTGCCCTGGCTCCAGCCGCTGTTCGCTGCCGCCCTCGTCGACGCGCACGCCGACCTCGCCGCGCCACAGTGTCACTTCGCTCAGTTCCCCCTGGCGGTCGACGTCGAACACCGTGCCGTAATTGCGCACGTGGACCGGGCCGGCATCCACCCCGAAGCGTCGCCAGGCCGAGTGCTGCACCTCGAAGCGTGCCCGCCCTTGTTCCAGCAGCACCTGCCGGGAGCGCAGATGGCGGCGCACCTGCACGCGGGTGCCTGCATCCAGCTGTACCCGACTGCCGTCGGCCAGGACGAGTTCACGGCGTTCGCCCACGCCGGTCTGGTAATCGCGGACCTGCCAGGCCGGGTCGGCCACGAGTACGGCGCCGGCCAGCACCAGCAACACGGGCAGTACCCGCTTCGCGCCGCCACCCCGGCGGCGCAGCGTTTCCGGGTCGGGCAGCGGAAAGCGTTGCTTCAGGGCGTCCCGATGCTGGTCCAGGATCTGGTCGGTGCTGGGGACTTCGGGTGGCGGCGGTGGTGCAGGTGCATCGCTCATTGCAGCGTGCCCTGCTGGCGGCAATCGGCCATGGCCAGCCGCAGGTGACGCTCCACCGCCTTCAGGCCGATGCCCATGCGCTGCGCGACGTCGGCCTGCGGCAGCGCGTGGATCTTGTGCAGGATGAAGACCTGCCGGCGCCGGCAGGGCATGCGCTCGATGGTCGCGCTCAGGCGCTGCAACGCCTGCTGTCCCTGCGCCTGCTGCTCGGGGCCTGGGCGTGGGCAGGCGTCATCGGGCAGTTCGGCACGCGACTCCACCCAGTGCCGGCGCAGAGCCTCGGCGCGGCAGCGGTCCACCGCCGCATCGTGGGCGATGCGCCGCAGCAGTGCGATGGGTTGCCGTGCATCGTAGGCGGCGGGGCGTTCCAGCAGCCGCACGCAGACGTCGTGCACCACTTCACGGGCCAGCCCTGGCGACCGGAAACGGCAGCGCAGGTACTCCACCAGTTCCTCGTAGTGGCGCACCAGCGAGGACACCAGCGGCAGCGCAGGAGGGTGTGGGGAAGGTAGTCGGGACATCCGGACCGGAAGCAGGGGCAAGGGGCGGGCACGGGGAGGGCATCCCTGCGCGATGACGCAATACTAATGGGAACCGTTCTCGTTTGCTATGTGGTTCGGGGATTGGGATTGTTCGGGGAGGCTGGAAAGTGAAACCACGATCATCGGCTGGAGCGCAGAATCGGCCGCGGCTAGCCTGCCAGCAGGCTCAAGGAGATGGACCATGCACGTGCTTCTGGTGATGGTGGGTGGGGTGCTGTTGTTGGGGGTGTTCCTGCTCTTCGGGCGGCTGTGGAGCGTAGGCCAGTCACAGCTGCCCACGGCCCTGATCGCGTTCATCGCCACCTGGCTGCTGGTGACGGTGGCCAACATGTGGGTGGGCGTGAGCAAGGCCGGCTACGCCGTCCGGGAGGAGCTGCCGATCCTGCTGCTGGTGTTCGCGGTGCCGGCCTTGCTGGCCGGTCTGCTGTACTGGCGCCTGGCGCGCTGAAGGACGGCCATGAGCACACGACTGCGACTGCCTGCCCTGCGCCAGCGCGATGGCCACCACGCCCGCGTGACCTACGAAGAGCTGTTCTTCGACCTCGTCTACGTGTTTGCGGTTACCCAGCTCAGCCACCATCTGCTGCATCACCTGGATCTGGTCGGGGTGATGCAGACCCTGGTGCTGTGGTTCGCGGTCTGGCTGGGCTGGCAGTACGCCTGCTGGGTCAGCAACTGGTTCGATCCGGAGACGCCACGCATCCGCAGCCTGCTGTTCGTCACCATGCTGCTGGCGTTGCTGATGTCCTCATCCATTCCCGAGGCCTTCGCTGAACGCGCCTGGGTCTTCGCGGGGGCCTACGCCACCATGCAGGTCGGGCGCACGGTGTTCGTGCTGCTGGAGGTCGGGCGCAACCATCCGCTGGCGCCCAATTTCCGCCGCATGCTGGCGTGGGTGAGCGTGTCGGCCTGCTTCTGGCTGGCAGGCGCTGCTGCCGAGGGCAACCTGCGCCTGGCCTTGTGGGCGGTGGCGGTGGCCTGCGAGTACATCTCGCCGATGTTCGGCTTCGCGTTTCCGGGGTTGGGCCGTTCGCACACCCGCGAGTGGACCATCGAAGGCGGGCACCTGGCCGAACGTTGCCAGTTGTTCGTCATCGTCGCGCTGGGTGAAACGTTGCTGGCCACTGGCGGCGTGCTCAGCGAGGTCGAGCACTGGAGCGGCGATGTGGTCTCGGCGGTGCTGGCCACCTTCGCCGGCACCATCGCCATGTGGTGGTTGTATTTCGGCATCTCCAGCCGCGATGCCACCGCGGCGATCACCCATTCCGAGGACGCCGGGCGGATGGGGGCCAACTTCCACTACGTGCATGCGCTGCTGATCGCCGGCATCATCGCCACCGCGGTCGGCAATGACCTGGTCATGGACCATCCTGGCGCGGCGGTGACCCTGGTCTACGCTACGGTGCTGGTTGCCGGACCGTTGATCTACCTGCTGGGCAGCGCCTTGTACAAGCGCATCGTGTACGGGCGCGCCCCGTATTCGCATCTGGTCGGTGCAGTGGCGTTGGTCGTGTTGGGGGTGGTTTTGCCGCACACCCATCTGCTGGGCGCCGGCTGGCTGACCAGCGCGGTGCTGCTGGCGGTGGGCTTGATGGATACGCAGTCGAAGCGTCGCCTGCGGCGCGCATGATCCGCACGCGCCGTTGCCGCATGATCGACGAGGGAGAGCAGGATGCAGGGCGAAGCGCGCGGAACCTTTGAAGTGAAGCTGCTGCCGATCGGTGGCAACGACGGCCCGATCGGGGTGATGTCGATCGACAAGGTCTTCCATGGTGACCTGCAGGGCAGCAGTGTCGGCCAGATGCTGGCATTCCGCAGCCCGGTGCAGGGCTCAGCGGGCTATGTGGCGATGGAACGGGTAACGGCCACGCTGGCTGGGCGTCAGGGCGCTTTTACCTTGCAGCACAACGGTCTGATGACTCGGGGAACGCCGGAGCTGAACGTGGTGGTGGTGCCCGATTCGGGCAGTGAAGGGCTGCTCGGCTTGAGCGGAATCCTGGAAATCACCATCAGCGACGGTCGCCATGACTACAGGCTGGAGTACGCGCTGCCCGATCCGGAATAGAACGAGGCATCGCTCAGCCTGCGCTGCCCTGCAGGCGGTCATACATCCGCACCAGGTCCACCAGGGTGCGCGCGCCCATCTTGCGCATCACCTGTGCGCGGCGCACCTTCACCGTGATCTCGCTGACGCCGAGGTCGCCGGCGATCTGCTTGTTGAGGCGGCCGCGTACCACGCCATCGACCACCTCGCGCTCGCCCGCGTTCAGCGAATCCCAGCGTTGCTGGAGCGCGCCGAGCACGTCGCCCTCGCGGCGGCGCTGGCGGTCGATCTCGATGCCCTTGTGGATGGCATCCAGCAGTTCCTGGTCGCGGAAGGGTTTGGTCAGGAACTCGATGGCCCCGTCCTTGATCGCGTTGACGCCCATCGCGATGTCGCCGTGGCCGGTGATGAACACCACGGGCAGCTGCAGGCCGTGACTGCCCATCGTGCGATGGAACTCCAGCCCACTCTGGCCGGGCATGCGCACGTCCAGCACCAGGCAGGCCGGTGCATCTTCCAGTTCGTGTTCGAGGAACGCCTGGGTGGAAGCGAAGGCGCGCACCTGCAGGCCCATCGAGGCCAGCAGGTCTTCCAGTGCCGCTCGCACCGACGGATCGTCGTCGATTACGAAGACGATGGGTGCTGGATCAATGGCTGGGGCAGCGGGCTTACGCATGTTGAGCGTCCGTGGCGATGGGCAGGTCGAAGACGAAGCAGGCACCGCCGCCTGCTGGTCGTTCGGCGCGGATCTGGCCGTCGTTGGCCTCGATCATCGAACGGCTCAGGCTGAGGCCCAGTCCCAGCCCGTGTGACTTGGTGGTCCAGAAGGCATCGAATACACGCTCGGGATGATCGGCGGGCAGGCCGACGCCGCGGTCGCGCACGCTGAGACTGACCCGCTGACCGTCACGTCGGGTCAGCAGCGACAGGCGTCGGTCGGCGGGAGGCACGGTTTCCATTGCGTCCACCGCATTGAGAATCAGGTTGCCGATCACCTGCTGTACCTGCACACGATCGGCCTGCACCGGGGGCAGGTCGGCATCCAGCAGCAGGGCCACGGCCACGCCATGCTGGTCCAGTTCACTGCGCGACAGCGCCAGCATTTCCTCCACGGCCTGGTTCAGGTCGAAGGCGTGCCGTTCCGGAGCGGCGCCTTGGGTAAGTCCGCGGATGCGGGCGATCACGTCACCGGCACGGTGCGCGTCGGCCAGGATGCGGGCCACGGTCTGGCGTGCCTTGTCCACGTTCGGCGGATCCTGTGCCAGCCAACGCTGGCAGGCTTCGGCACTACTGGCGATTGCCGCCAGCGGCTGGTTCACTTCATGCGCGATGGAAGTGGTCAGTTCGCCCACGGTCGAGGCGCGCGCCACCCGCAGCAGACGGCCCTGCGCTTCCTGCACGGCGGCCTTGGCCGCTTCCATGTTCAGGGCGAGGTAGGTGGTGATGCCGATCACCAGCATGCCGATCACCGAGTTGACCAGGCCGATGCGATAGGTGCCGAAGCGGGTCAGGAAGAAGCTCAGCCCGGTCAATGCAATGCAGGCGACGGCCAGGGTGATCAGCCCGCGCGCGCTCAGCACGCGTGATGCGGCGAGGATGACCGCTGCGTAGAAGCAGGCTGCCGCGACCGCGTAATCGGTGACGGTATCGATCAGGAAGATCGCCCCCATCACGACGATCAGGGCCAGCAGCATCAGCGGGCGGCGGGGCGACAGCGATGGCATCGGGATGGCTCCCTGGCGTGGGCGGAAAGGATAGCAAAGCCGGTATTGGTGGATGCCCACCTTGGTCGGCGTGCTCCTGCGCGGTGGGTGCCGGCTCCTGGTGGGTGCCGACCGTTGGTCGGCACAGCACTTGAACGGCGGGACGATGAGGGGTTGTGCCGACCAACGGTCGGCACCGACCAAAGCGATGCATGCGGGCTGTTGGTAGATGCCGACCTTGGTCGGCAGGCTCTCGCAGTAGGCATGGCATCGGATAGCTCTGTGCCGACCAAGGTCGGCACCTACCAAAGCGGTGCACGGTGTTGCCTGCCGGCGCCCGGCACTACCGAGCCGCTACTCCTCCAGGCTGGCGTTCCAGAACCCCTGCAGTACGCCGGGCGTGGTCGCCAGCGTGGCCAGCACGGCATCGAGCTCACCGGCATCCACCGTGGTGGCATACAGCACCGCTTCGATCTCCACGTCACGCTCGCCGAATGGCCGCTGGTCCACCGCGCGCACCGGGTACTGCGCCTGCTCAAGCAGCAGCAACAACCGGTCCAGTACCTCGGCCTGCTGCTCGCGCTGGCAGACCACGTTGATCGCATAGGTCGCCTCGCTGAACGCTTCCGGCAGCGGCTGCCGCTGGATGCGGTTCACCACCGGCCGCAGCAGGGTGTTGGCGGCCAGCACGAACACTGCCGCCAGCACCGCCTCGGGCAGCAGCTTGATACCGGCACACGCACCTACCGCCGCCGAGCCCCACAGGGTGGCGGCGGTGTTCAGGCCGGACACCTGGGCGCCGTCCTTCATGATCGCACCGGCGCCGAGGAAGCCGACGCCGGAGATCACATAGGCCACCACGTGCAGCGGCGAGGGTGGACCACCGTACAGGTCATGGAAGCGCACCGCCAGATCGACGAACACTGCCGCGCCCACCGCCACCAGCGTGTTGGTGCGCAGGCCTGCGGTGCGCTGGCGCAGCTGCCGCTCCAGGCCGATGACCGTGCCCAGCACGAACGCCACCGACAGGCTGATCAGCGAGCTCAAGGTCGCGCCGGCGTTGAAGGCCGGCAGGTTGGGATTGAAGTCCATTGTGTTTCTCCCTGGACAAGCGGCGGGCGTTTACTGCCACCCGTACCGGCGGATGTAGAACTTCTTCAGCGCGGTGGTCAGCACCGCATAGCCGAACAGGATCGCCACCAGGAACGGCCAGTAGCCAGCCGGCAGCGCCTGCAGCTTGAAGTAACCGGCCAACGGGCTCATCGGCAGGGCCACGCCGATGGACATGATCAGGCCGGTCATCAGCAGCAGTGGCGGCGCGGCGATGCTCTGCAGGAACGGTACCTTCGGCGTGCGGATCATGTGCACGATCAGGGTCTGGGTCAGCAGGCCGACCACGAACCAGCCGGACTGGAACAGGCTCTGGTCGCCGGCGGTGCGCGCATCGAACACGTACCACATCAGCGCGAAGCAGGTCAGGTCGAAGATCGAGCTGATCGGCCCGAAGAACACCATGAAGCGGCCGATGTCCGCCGGGTTCCACTTCAGCGGCCTGCGCACCAGCTCCTCGTCCACGTTGTCGAACGGAATGGCGATCTGCGAGATGTCGTACAGCAGGTTCTGCACCAGCAGCTGCAGCGGTAGCATCGGCAGGAACGGCAGGAAGGCGGAGGCCACCAGCACCGAGAACACATTGCCGAAGTTGGAGCTGGCGGTCATGCGGATGTACTTCAGCATGTTGTTGAACGTGCGCCGGCCCTGGATGACACCTTCCTCCAGCACCATCAGGTTCTTTTCCAGCAGGATGATGTCAGCCGCCTCCTTGGCGATGTCCACTGCACTGTCCACGCTGATGCCGATGTCGGCCGCACGCAGCGCCGGGGCATCGTTGATGCCGTCACCGAGGAAGCCGACCACCTTGCCCTGGGCGCGCAGCTCGCGCACCAGGCGTTCCTTGTGCAGCGGCGTCAGCCGTGCGAACACGCGGTGGTGGTGCAGTGCCCGTGACAATGCGCCATCATCCATGCGCTCGATCTGAGGGCCGGTCAGGATGGTGTCGGCGTCCAGCCCCACCTGCGCGCAGACGCGGGCGGTCACCAGTTCGTTGTCGCCGGTGAACACCTTGACCTCCACGCCATGCGCGGCCAGCGCCTGCAGCGCCTGCGCTGCCGATTCCTTCGGCGGGTCCAGGAAGGCGACGTAGCCGACCAGGGTCAGGCCGCACTCGTCGGCCTGTGAGTAGGCGGTCTGGCTGGCGGCGGTCTCTTTCATCGCCACCGCCACCACGCGCAGGCCCTGTTCGTTCAACTCCTCGGTGGTCTGCCGGACCCGCGCCAGGCGGCGCTCGTCCAGCGGCATGTCCTGGCCGTTCTCGCGCACGGTGCTGCACACCGCCAGCATCTCTTCCACCGCGCCCTTGCAGATCAGCTCATGGTGGTCCTCGCGCTCGGACACCACCACCGACATGCGGCGGCGCTCGAAGTCGAACGGGATCTCATCCACCTTGTGGTAGTCCTGCGACAGCCGCAGCGAGCTTTGCAGCTCCACGTGCTCCAGCACCGCACGGTCCAGCAGGTTGATCAGCCCGGTCTGGAAGTGGCTGTTGAGATAGGCGAACTTCAGCACGTCTTCCGAATCGTGGCCGAACACATCGGTATGACGCTCCAGCGCGATCTTGTCCTGGGTGAGGGTGCCGGTCTTGTCGGTGCACAGCACTTCCATCGCGCCGAAGTTCTGGATTGCATCCAGGCGCTTGACGATCACCTTGCGCCGCGACAGCAGCACCGCACCCTTGGCCAGGGTGGAGGTGACGATCATCGGCAGCATTTCCGGCGTCAGGCCCACTGCCACCGACAGTGCGAACAGGAACGCCTCGGTCCAGTCGCCCTTGGTCCAGCCGTTGATCAGCAGCACGAACGGCACCATCACCAGCGCGAAGCGGATCAGCAGCCAGCTGACACTGTTGACGCCGGCCTGGAATGCGGTCGGCGCGCGGTCAGTGGCGGTGCTGCGCTGGGCCAGCGTGCCGAAGTAGGTGCGGTTGCCGGTGGCCAGCACAACGGCGGTGGCAGTGCCGGACACCACATTGGTGCCCATGAACAGCAGGTTGTGCTGTTCCAGCAGGCCAGCCAGGCCGTCGCCCGGGTGCGCGAACTTCTCCACCGGCAGCGACTCGCCGGTCATCGCGGCCTGTGCCACGAACAGGTCCTTGGCAGTCAGCACGCGGCAGTCGGCCGGAATCATGTCGCCGGCCGACAGCACGATGTGGTCGCCGGGCACCAGTTCGCGGATCGGCAGGTCCAGCAGGCGCGCCGGGCGCCGGCTGTGCAGGTGCGCACCGAAGTACTGGTCGGCCACATCGGCGGCCTCGGTACCGGGATTGCGGCGCAGCACGCGCGCGGTATTGCCGACCAACGCCTTCAGACGCTCGGCTGCACGGTTCGAGCGGCCCTCCTGCACGAAGCGGATCAGCGTGGACAGCAGCACCATCGCACCGATCACCATGGTGGCCTTGATGTCCTCGGTCAGCCAGGACACCGCCGCCAGCACGGTCAGCAGCAGGTTGAACGGATTGCGGTAGCACTGCCAAAGGTGCCGCCACCACGGCAGCGGCTTTTCGTGATCCACCTCGTTGGGGCCGAGCGTCGCCAGCCGTTCCTCGGCCTCATGCGGGCTGAGGCCATCGGCATGCGACCCCAGCGTGGCCAGCAGCTCGGCTTCCTCCTGCTGGGCCAGGGTGACCAGGCCGGTGGTGAGCGCGAACGGTGCCGCGTCGGCGCTGCCCGGGCCAAACCCGGCTTCGGGCATCGCACGGCGGCGGAACAGGTTGCCTGCGCGACGGCTGCGCAGGAAGGCATTGAACCAGGCGTTGAGCAGGCTCATGGGACTCTCCTCGAATGTCAGAGCCGGCCGGGGCCGGAACACGAACGGAACGGATGCAACCGATCAGGCGTGGCGCATCGCCAGCACCGCCGGCGACCACGGCTGCATGTGCAGGCGCTGGCTGCCGCCGATGCACAGCGGCTTCATCGCATCACGCAGCGGATAGGGCAGATGACGCAGCACGGTGATGCGCTCGCTGATCGGCAGCAGCGACAAGGCGTCGGCCACCACGCGTGGCGAACCGAGTGACAGCGAATGGGCAAACATCACGGGGCCGTGCTGCAGCAGCTGGCTGCGCAGCGCGGCAACATCGCGCTCGCCGATCAGGCGGCGCAGGGTGATGTAGAGGATCTTGTAGGACATGGGGGTGCTCTCCAGGCAAACGGCGCCTGGCGGCCCCCCGTCACTCAGGCATGCAGGGGCCGGCGGGCAGGCGCCAGGAACAGGCAACAAGCGGTCATCCGGGGCGCGGTGCGCCCGGCAGGGTCGGGGTCCATCTGCGTCTCCATGAGGGGAGGGTGCCGGCCAGGATTGCCCTGGCCAGTGGCGCTATTGTCCGCCCCTGAATGGGACGGGCCTAGAGGCTCGTGGGTTAGCCCGGCTATACCTTGGTATAGCCGGCATGCGCAGCGTCAGTCGAGGGCTCAATGATGGATCAATGCGAAGCGCTGGTCTGCTTGCACACGTCGTACTCGCCACGGCTCAGCGTCTTGTTGCGGTCGGTGTCGCAGGCGTGCAGTCGTTCGGCCCAGTCCGGTGCCACGGCATCCACCTCGGCCAGCGTGACGATGCCGTCCTTGTCCTTGTCCAGCGATTCGTAGGCAGGGATGAGCCTTACTTCTGTCACGTCCTCGGCGGCGGTGGCCTTGCTGGCCTCCTGCGGATTGGTACAGGCGCCCAGCAGCAGGCCCGCAGATAGCGAGAGAGCGATGGGAAGGCAGCGATAACCGGTCATGGCGTGCTCCTGGGGAAAGGGCGAACCACCGGTGCGGTGGTCACCGCCGGATCTTCTGCGCGGAGCTGTAAGCGGGCTGCGAAGAATGGGGCCGTGGACCGTTGCCGGTGGGTCGCCATTCACCTGGCCGCGCAGCAGCGATTGCGCGGAGTCGACGCTACCCTCGAACGGTGGGATGCCGGCCAGCGGCCGGCACCACCATCTGCTCAGAAACGGTCGGCAAAGGCGTCCGTCGCCCGCACAAGCGCATCCACCGTGGCCGGCTCGTTCGCGCTGTGGCCGGAGGTCACCATCTCCAGCCGGGCTTCCGGCCAGGCCTTGGCCAGATCCCACGCACTGCGCGGCGGGCAGATGATGTCGTAGCGCCCCTGCACGATCACGCAGGGCAGGTGGCGGATGCGATCGATATCGCGCAGCAGCTGGTCCGGCTCCAGGAAGATGCTGTTGCGGAAGTAATGCGCTTCAATGCGGGCCTTTGCCAATGTGTCCAGCGGGTCGTCGGTGGATTGCGCATCCACGTCGTGCTGCAGGGTGGCGGCGTTGTCTTCCCAGCCCAGCCAAGCCTGCGCGGCTTCGATGCGGGTCGCTTCATCCGGGCCATCCATGCGCGTCCAGTAGGCCGCGATCATGTCGCCACGCTCGGCTTCCGGTATGTAGGCCTCATAGCGTTCCCAGCGTTCCGGGAAGATCCAGCGCGCACCGCCGTTGGCCTCGGCGAACCAGCGGTTCTCCATCTCGCGGCCGAGGAACACGCCACGCACGATCAGGCCGGTGGCGCGTTCGGGATGCGCCTGCGCATAGGCCAGCGACAGCGTCGAACCCCATGAGCCGCCGTAGACCAGCCAACGCTCGATGCCCAGGTGCTCACGCACCTTCTCGATATCGGCCACCAGATCCTGCGTGGTGTTGTCGCGCAGTTCGCCGAACGGTGTGGAGCGGCCGCTGCCGCGCTGGTCGATCAGCACGATGCGGTACCGCGCCGGATCGAAGAAGCGGCGGTGGGTGGGCGAGATGCCAGCACCCGGGCCGCCGTGCAGGTACACCACCGGAATGCCCTCTGGCGTGCCGCACTCTTCGATGTGCAGCGTGTGCAGATCGCTCACCTTCAGGGTGAACTCGCGGTACGGCTCGATGGCGGGGTATAGGGTTCGCACGGCGGACGTCTCACAAGCAGGGGCGGCCAGCATAGCGCCCCCCGCCTGCTGCCTGCAGCGTCGTGCTCCTGCGCGGCGCTGGAAATGGGCTGGCCGATGCGCATAAGCTTCCGCGATGCAAGCGACCACGACCGGGACGTCAACCTTCAACTTCACCCTCCGCAGCGGCGCGCGCGAGCTGCTGAAGTGGATCGCACTGCTGGCCATGACGGGTGACCACGTGGCCAAGGTGGTCTTCGGCGGCTACGTGCCGGTGGTCAGCGAACTGGGGCGCATCGCCTTCCCGCTGTTCGCGCTGGTGATGGCCTGCAATCTCGCCCAGCCCGGGGCCGACCTGCGCAAGTCGATGCGCCGGCTCGCGCTGTGGGGGCTGATCGCACAGCCATTGCACGCATTCGCGTTTGGTTCCTGGCTGCCGCTCAACATCCTGCTCACCTTTGCATTTGCAGCAGTAGCCGTACATGCGCTGGCGAACAATCGGCCGGTGCAGCTGTTGCTGGCTGCCGGCGTGCTCCCGATGTTCGTGGACTATCAGTGGGCCGGGGTTGGCAGCGTGCTGCTGGCCTGGATCGCGTTCCGGCACCGGGCGTGGTGGCTGTTGCTGGTTGCGCTTGCAACGGTGTGCTGGGCCAACCACAACGGCTGGGCACTGCTGGCCATTCCGGTAGTGCTGCTGGCGGCGCGGGTGCCGTGGCAGCTGCCGCGCTGGCGGTGGGCGTTCTACGGGTATTACGGGGGGCATCTGGCGGTGCTGGCGTTGGTTGCCCATCTGCTTGTGTAATTTCGGAACTGGCATGTCGAGTGTCTTGAATGCCGGATGCGGTCAAGGAATGCGCGTCGCAGGTGGGGGTGAAGCATGCCGCCATCGGCGTGTGTAGAGTCGAGCCATGCCCGACTCAGCGGGCGAGCCGGAGCCGAGCATGGCTCAGCTCTACACGTTCTGGGAAATCCACGCCATGCGTGACCGGCAAAGCGAGCCGAGCATGGCTCGACTCCACAGGTGATGCATGTCTGGCGTGGAGGCGCCTGCCTCAGAAGTCCATCGTCGCCGACACCAGCACCGTTCTCGGCGCTCCCAGCGCTAGACTGGAAAGCAACGGCATGCCCCAATACGCCTTGTTGGTCACGTTGTTCACACTGGCTCTCAGCGCAAGCGGTCGACCCGCCACGGTGGTGCTGTAGCGCGCCCCGACATCGAACAACGTGCGGCCCGGCACCGACAGGCTGTTGTCGGCACTGATGTACTGCTTCGACATCGCCGTGGCATTGCTGGTCAAGGTCAGGCCCTGCAAGGTCGGTACATCCCATTCCACCCCCAGCTTGGCCTGCCGTTGCGCTACGGCGGTGGCGATGCGTCCCTCATTCACGCCACCGGCCGTGCGGGTCAGTTTCGGCTGCACGTAGGCCACGCCACCGAGCAGGCGCACGCCATCCAGTGGCGTGCCGAAGAAGCCCCATTCCACGCCGCGATTTCGTTGCTCGCCACCGAACGAGAAGATATTCGTGACCGGGTCGGTGTAGCTGCTGGGCCGCTTGATTTCATACACACTGAAGGTGTGCGCGAAGCTGCCCAGGTCCAGCTTCAGGCCCAGCTCCTTCTGCCTGGTGCGGAACGGTGCGAACACATCACCGGCATTGGCAGCGGTCATCGGCGCGGTGGCGCCCTGGCTGAGGCCTTCGATGTAGTTGGTGTAGATGGAGACCCTTCCGGTGGCCTTCACCAGCAGCGCCGCTGCCGGCGTGTTGGCGCTCTCGTCGTAGCGCGAGGTGCGCGCACCGCTGGCGACATTGAAGGTCTCACTGACCACCTGCTGGCGGCGCACGCCCAGGGTCAGCTGCACGCGGTCATCGGCGAAGGCGAGGGTGTCGGCGAAACCGAGGCTGTCCAGCCGCAGCTCGGTGTGCGAGATGTGCGGCGCTACGAACGGTGCCGCCGGGCCCCATGCCGGGTTGTACAGATTGGTGGTCCAGTCCCAGCCCGGCACGCTGCGGCGCCCGTAATCGTTCTGGGTGTGCTGGTAGTGGGTCACGTTGGCGGCCCACTGATGGCCGATGCTGCCGGTGTGGAACGAGCCGCGCAGGCCGGCATCTGCGGACTGCTTCTTGATATCGAAGGCGAGCTGGCCGATCACTGTGGTGAAGTCGCCGGCTGGATTGAGGATCTGCGCGCTGATCGAACCATTGTAGCGGTAGTCGGTCTTGCTGGTGCCGTAGGCCAGGTAGGCCATCAGGGTGTCATTGATGTCCAGCTCGCCCCGCAGCATCGCGCCCTTGTCCTGGCTGTCCACGTAGGCCCAGTCCGGGTTGATCAGCGTATCGCCACGCGGCGGCCGCGGAATGGCCACGCCCGGTGCCAGACCGACGCCGCGTGCCGGGCCGTCCACGCGGTCATCGGCGCTGTACAGATCGGCCGACAGCCGCGCACGTTCGCCGCGCCAGTCCACTGCCAGTGCGCCGAGCTGCACCTTCTTGCTCTGCTTGCCGACCGCGCCATCACCATCACGGTACGCGCCGTTGAAGCGGATGCCGAACTGCTTGTCCGCGCCCAGGCGACGCCCCGCATCCACATGGGCGCCAAACTGCGCATCGGAGGCGAAGTTGGCACTGACCCGCAGCAGCGGTTGATCGCCGGCACGCTTGGGGACCAGGTTGACGCTGCCACCGACCGAGCCGCCCGGCGGCATGCCGTTGAGCAGCGCGGAGGGGCCTTTCAGCACCTCGATGCGTTCGAACATTTCCGGCGAAGTGCGGTAGTACGGCGCCATGCCGCTGAGGCCATTGAAGGTGGTGTCGCTGGTGTTGGAGGCAAAGCCTCGGATCGCGTAGTTCTCGCTCCACGAACCGGTGACGCCGTTGCTGAACACCGTGGGGTCGGTGGCGGCGATGACGTCGGTGAGGTCCTTGGCCTGGCGGTCGCGGATGAAGGACTCGGTGTAGCTGACCGTATTGAACGGCGTGTCCATGAAGTCCTTGTCGCCGAGCAGGCCGACGCGGCTGCCAGCGGCCACTTGCCCGCCCGCATAGTCTGCAGTGACCCGGCGCTGTTCCTGCACCTGCACCGAGGGCAGGGTGGACGGCGCGGAGTCGGCCAGCGCGGCAAACGAGGCCAGCAGCCCTAGCGCGAGGGCCGACATTCGGTAGCGCCGGGCGATGCCTGGTGGATGCATCAGGCCGGAAGATGCGGCGGCAGCGCGATGCTGCAGAGAAGAGAAGTTGTACACGGTCATGCCAGATTCCTGTGAATCGCAGGCGCGAGCGCGCCTGGCGCGCTGCCGACGGCAAGCACGGTGAGAGGGCGCAGCGCAGGGTTGTTGGCTGGGTGGGGACCTGGCGGAAGGTGAGCCATGGGCTCGACTACGGGCAGCGTGCTGGACGCATTCCGAATTAGTTGAGTAAATTAAACTAAATCAATCGAAGCGGACAAGAGGGTCCCTTTGCTGGCACCCTCAGCAGGGTATGAGCACGCACCGTATGAGCCCTCACTCCGATCCAACGGCGCCGACCCGTGGCCGCCCGCCCACCATCACCCCGGAGCGCCTGGCCGACATCGGCATCCGCCTGGGCCTACCCAACCTGACCATGGCCAACGTGGCCGCCGAACTGGCGGTGACCCAGGCGGCGCTGTACAAGCGCGTGGCCAACCTGGAGGCGTTGAAACGCCTGGTGGCCGAGGCGGTGTTCCAGCGCTGGCAGATTCCGCGCGCGTCGGTCGACGCACCGGGTGGGCTGGAGGCCTACCTGATGCGGTTCGTGGAGTCACTGTGCGAGGTGGTGAAGGCACATCCCGGGCTGCCACCGTACCTGCTGCGGCGCACGGTGGCGACTGCGCCGATGCTGGAAAAGATCGCCTCGCACCAGGCGCACGTGGCTGATGTGTTCGGCCTGCCGGTGGACAAGGCGCGCTGGCTGCTGGCCACGATCGCCTTCTACTGCATCGCCGGCGCCGATACGATCTACGCGATTGCGGACGATGAAGAAGGGCAGGTGATCACCGAGTTCAAGCAGGGCATGCGGGCGCTGGTGATCGGTTCGCTGGAGGTATCGCGGCTTCGGTAGATGCACGCCATGCGTGAACGATCCTGGCCGTTCACCCTGACGCCAGCCAGGCATGGCCTGGCTCTACTGGACGGATCGCGTGGTGTCGAGAATACAATGCGGCCATGCCTGCCACGCCTACTCTCGATGATCTTCGCCGCTACGCGGTGGCGCGCACCCTGTTCAAGCCGACCACGCTGCTGACCGCGATACGACGGCTGGGCTTCGTGCAGGCCGACCCGATCAGGGCACCGGCGCGCGCACAGGACCTGACCCTGCGCCACCGGGTGAAGGACTACCGCGCAGGCGATCTTGAGCGGCGCTACACGCGCCTGCCGGTGGAAGAGGATTGCCTGGTGAACTACGGCTTCCTGCCGCGCGAGCATCTGGCACTGATGCACCCGCGCGTGTCCAAGCGCGAATGGGACGCCGAGACCCATCGCCGTGCGGCCGACGTACTGGCCTTCGTGCGCGAGCGCGGCAGCGTGCACCCGCGCGAGGTGGACCAGGCGTTCGCGCATGGGCGGGTGACCAATTACTGGGGCGGCACCAGCAACGCAAGCACGCATCTGCTTGACGGCATGCACTACCGTGGCCTGCTGCGGGTGCAGCGGCGCGACAGTGGCACCCGCATCTATGCAGTGGCCGAGCACGCCGAGCCGGACGCCAGCGAGCAGGCGCAGGTTGAACGGGCCGCCGCCCTGATCGACCTGGTGGTGCGCAAGTACGCGCCGCTGCCCTCGGCCAGCCTGACCTATCTGGTGCGCCTGCTGGGCTATGGCGCCCCACATCTGGCCGAGCAGACCCGGCAGGCGTTGGCGTTGGCCAAGCAACAACTGGCCAGCTGCACGCTGGAGGGCACCACCTGGTACTGGCCGGTGGACGAGAATCCGCGCTCGCGCCGCCATGCACCGGACGAACAGGTGCGCCTGCTGGCGCCGTTCGACCCGGTGGTGTGGGACCGCCGCCGCTTCGAGCTGCTGTGGGGATGGGTGTACAAGTTCGAGGCGTATACACCTGCACCGAAGCGACAGTATGGGTACTACGCTCTGCCGGTGTTGTGGCACGACCAGGTGGTGGGCTGGGCCAATCTCAGCGTGCGCGACGGTGAGTTGGCATCGAGTGTGGGCTATGCCGGCAAGTCGCTGGCCCGCGACAGGGTGTTTCGTGGCGCGTTGGAAGACGAGCTGCAGCGCATGGCGGAGTTCCTGTAGCGCCGAGCGGCGCATTGGTAGCTATCGCTCCCGGTAGTCGCCAACCTTGGTTGGCCCCGCGATGTGTCGGGGCCCATCAAGGTGGCATCTACCGGTCAAGCGGCGTCCTTGTGCTCCGCGTCGTCCATCCCGGGGCTGACTCGCCGGCCGATGTCCTTCAGCCGTGCAAGCTGGTCCACCATCGACGGCGCATCGTCCAAGCTGCCGACGAAGGTCCACAGATAGGTCATCACCGCATAGACATGGCCCGGCGTGACGCCTTCACTGGTGGCCAGGCGGCCGATGGTCAGTGCGAACAATGCCGCGGCAGCCAGCCCGATCACCACGTAGGCGCCCGCTTCGCGGTCTGACAACAGGATGCGCAGGCGCGACAGCGTGGTGTAGTGGCGGCGCAGCACCGAGGGACTGACCCGGTCGACCAGCCGGATTTCGTGCTCCAGGCGGTTGTTCAGGCGGCCATGCAGCTGCTCGTTGCGGCGTGCGAACGAGGGCAGCACCAGCAGGGCGCCGAGCAGGGTGACCAGGCCAGCGGCACCGACCATTGGCTCGATCGCCAGCAGCATGGCCACCGCACCGAACATCGATGCCAGTGCGGTGGCGATGATCGGCACGTGCTTTTCAAAGAAGTCGACTAACTCGCGGGCCAGCACCACGCGCGCCGCCGAGGTGGACGTGGCCTGGCCCAGGCGGCGCTGCGCCTGCACCACGCTCACCGCCAGATCGGCGTAGATGCGGGTGAAAGTGCGCGTATCGACCGCTCGACGGGCGGCACCGACCAACCAGAACAGCAGCACCACGCCGGCATAGGAGACGGCATGGCCGATGTTGCCGCTGATGATCGCGTCCACCGCGAAGCCGGCGAACAAGGGATAGGCCAGCAGCAGTGTGTTCTCCAGTGCCACCAGCGAGAACGTGCCGGTGAGCTGCCA
This sequence comes from Stenotrophomonas sp. 71799_Sma, assembly GCF_056482505.1. Lineage (NCBI taxonomy): Bacteria > Pseudomonadati > Pseudomonadota > Gammaproteobacteria > Lysobacterales > Lysobacteraceae > Stenotrophomonas > Stenotrophomonas sp. 71799_Sma. The sequence continues at coordinate 2,578,676 of NZ_CM151202.1, read as the reverse complement.
GGGGTAGGTGCGCAGGATGGCCTTCAGGGTGGCGGCCGCATTCTGCTGGCCGATGCTGCCGGCGGCGGCCGCTGGATCATGGGGGTGTTTCATGGGATGCCTGGGTGGGTCGGGGACTGGGCAGGGGACGGATGCCTGCGATCTCCCGGGTCGCGCCCAGTATCTGCAGCCCTTTGGAGCGGGCATGGAGGGACGATGGAGATTGCGTGGAGAAACCGGTGGCGTTCAGTGGAGGGCGTGGTGCCCAGCAAGGTGGGCAACTACCAGAGTCGTGGTGGTCGCCAACCTTGGTTGGCGCCGCAGTGTGCCGATGCCCACCAAGGTGGGCTGCTACCAGGGCAGCGTCTGCCGCAACGCCGTGCTCTCAACGACGCGCGTGCACCGGCCAGCGGATTTCGAAGGCACTGCCGCCACGTTCGGTAGCCCGGCATCGCGCCGTTCCGTGATGGGCCACGGCAATCGCCCGCACCACCGCCAGGCCGAGCCCGGAGCCGCCGCTCTGCCGCGAGCGCGACACATCGGTGCGCTGGAAGGCTTCAAAGATGCTGTCGCGAAGGTCGTCCGGCACACCGGGGCCACCATCCTCAACGGTCACGGTGCAATGGCCTTCGGCCAGCGTGACGCGGACCTGCAGCGGGCAGGGAATGGCATGGCGGCGAGCGTTTTCCAGCAGTGCCAGCACCGCCTGGCGGATGCGCGCGGGATCGCAGTCGGCCAGCGAAGACCGTGCGTCCAACGTCACCGAGAAACCACTCTCGGTCAGCGCCTCCGACATCGCTTCGACCACCGCCGCCACCTGCACGCTGACGTCGCTGCGCTGCAGGCGCAGATCGAGGTGGCCGCTCTCGGCTAGGCTGACCACGCGCAGGTCCTCGATGATGCGGGTCAGGCCCTCCAGCTGGGTGAGCATGCTGTTGAACTGCTCCGGCCCCGGCTCGAACACGCCTTCGGCGATGCCCTGCAGGCGGCCGCGCAGGATGGTCATCGGCGTGCGAAGTTCGTGTGCGATCGCCGCGTTCCAGAACACGCGGTTCTCCGACATCCGGCTCAATCGCTCGGCCATGGAATTGAAGTCGCTGACCAGCGTGGCGGCCTCGGTCATCGAGGTGTCACCGCCGCGCGCACGCGCCTCCAGATCACCGCTGGCGACGCGACGCAGGCTTTCGGCGACCGAGTTCAGCGGGGTGATGATGCGCCGGGTCAGGCGCGAGGCGATCAATGTGGCCAGCGCAACGACCACGGTGGCGGTCAGGCCGATCCACAGCCATTCCAGGCCTGACGGCATGATGGTTTCCGGTTCGTCGTACCAGCGTGGATAGAACACCTCCATCAGGTAATAGAACAGGTAGAAACCACTGATCGACAGTACGGTCGAACACAGCGACGCGACCGTGATGGAGAGCGTGATCTGGCGCCCGATGCTCTTGCCTTTGGGGTTCATCGGCTCAGTCCAGGAAGCGGTAGCCGACACCGCGGATGGTGGCGGGAATGCCGATGACGCCTACTTCCTCCAGCTTGCGGCGCAGCTTGCTGACGTGGCTGTCCACGGTGCGCTCCTGTGCATCGCCTTCCGGCAGGCAGGTCTGGAGCAGATCCAGCCGGCTGTGCACCATGCGCGGTGCGCGCGCCATGTGTACCAGCAGACGGAACTCGGTGAGCGTGAAACTCAGAGCATGCACGTGGTCATCGGTGCGTACGGTGACCTCATGGCTGCGCAGGTCGATCTCGAACGGCCCCTGCCGGATCAGCCCGTTGGGTTCTTCTGCAATGGGCTTCGCGCTACGGCGCAGCACCGCCTGGATGCGGGCGACGATCTCGGCCGGATTGAATGGCTTGGCCACGTAGTCGTCGGCACCGACGCGCAGGCCAGTGAGCTTGTCCACGTCCTGGTCCAGTGCGGTGAGCATGATTACTGGGGTGTTGCCGCGCCGGCGCAACTCGCTCAGCACCTGCCAGCCGTCCATCTTCGGCATCTGCACGTCCAGCAGCACCAGGTCGGGGCGCAGCTGGCGGTGGCTGGTGAGGGCGGCTTCGCCGTCGGCGGCACGGGCGCTGCGCAGCCCGGAGCGGGCCAGGTAGGCGCCGAGAATGTCGGCAATTTCGCCCTCATCTTCGGCAATCAGCACCAGGGGCGCCTGGCGCGTGCGGGCGTCGGATTTCATTGCATGCTGCGGTTTCAAGTGAGGAATGGGAAACGCCGGCGACGGTGTCATCGTGGCCGTTCCAGGGTCTGCGCTTCTTCGTGGGCGGCCCAGGCCAGGGTGGCCAGCACCAGCGTGTGCTGCAGGGCGGGCGCCAGTGTTGCGGTCGCGCGCAGGTGCTGTGCGAGCAGGGTCGATACGGCCGCAGGCAGCTTGCTCCACCGTGATTCCATGCCCGTTGCGTCCACCCGGTCCTGCAGGCGGCGGGCCATGTGGACCAAGGCCCGCAGGCGCAGGGCAAGCAACGCAGCCACCAGGACAGCCGCCATCCCTGCTGGCATGAGGCTCACGTCAGCGGCGGAGGCGGACCAGGCCGCGAGGCCGATCAGCGACGCCGACGCCAGGGTGCCCGCGCGCGCCGAATGACCGGGGCCTTCGCTGCGGAACCACACCAACGCGGCGGCACCGGCGCCCGCCAGCAGGGGCGGCGCCGGGTTCGCGCTGGCAAGCATCCAGGCACTGGTCGACGCCAGCACCAGTGCAAGCAGCCACGGCGAAGGCGCGCACCAGGCAAGGTAGGCGCGGCGGATATCGATGGGAGGCAGGTCTGGAAACGGAAGGGACACGGCGGGAGCGCAGTCGGCGAGGCCGACAAGGCTAGGAGCCGTTGATGGAGACTTGGTCGAGATTGTGTCGAGATTTCGTGGACGCGATCCGTGCCGTTCAGGAGCGGGCCCCGTGCCTGAACGGATGTGCGGCCTCCATGCAATCTCCACAGTGGCTCCAAGAAACATCCACCACCACCTTCCAGACTGCGGCTTCTGCGGTCACATCCGGTGGCTGCGTGCATGCGAGCCTTCCGATGAACAACCGCAGGACCTGGATCATTGCCGCAATCGTTGTACTTCTTGCAGGCGGCACCGGTGGGTGGCTGTTCGCCGAAGGTGATGATGCCGCGCTGATCACGGCCCCGGCAAGGGTGGCGGACCTGGAAAAGACTGTGCAGGCAGTCGGCCGGGTCAACCCCAAGGAACTGGTGGCGGTGGGCGCGCAGGTGTCGGGCCAGGTCACGCGCCTGCATGTGGTGCTGGGCCAGCGCGTGCACGCTGGCGACCTGATTGCCGAAGTGGATTCGCAGCCGCAGCGCATCGCCCTGCGCAGCGCCGAAGCGGCTGCCAACACGCTGCGTGCCCAGCACGCGGCCAGCCAGGCGCGCTACGCCCAGGCCATCCGCGTGTATGAGCGCCAGGCGCAGCTGGTGGTGTCGCGGCTTGTTTCGCAGGAAGGTTTCGAGACCGCACGGGTGGCGCGCGAAGCGGCGCGCTCGGACGTGGCAGCGCTGCAGGCCCAGATCGACCAGGCGGTGACCCAGGTGGAAACCGCGCGGATCAACCTGGGCTACACCCGCATCGTCTCACCTTCCGACGGCTACATCGTGGCCATCGTCACCAAGGCCGGGCAGACGCTGAACTCGATGCAGACCACGCCGACCATCGTGATGCTGGCACAGATGGACACGATGACGGTTCGCGCCGAGATCGCGGAGGCCGATGTGGAACTGATCGCGCCTGGCCAACCCCTGTGGTTCTCCACGCTGGGACCGGGCGGACGCCGCTACGAATCGCATCTGCAGCAGCTTGAACCTGCGCCGTCATCGATTGCCGACGTGGCCACCGGCAACACCGGTGGATCGGCGCAGACGCCTAAGGCGGTGTACTACGCCGGGCTGTTTGACGTGCCCAATCCGGGCCTGAAACTGAAGCCGTCGATGACGGTGAAGGTGATGATCCAGCTGGCGCGTGCCGCCAATGCGCTGCAGGTGCCGTTGACGGCAGTGTCCGAGCGCGACGACAAGGCGGGCAACCGCGCGACCGTCCAGGTGATCGATGCCAAGGGCCGTGCGCACGAGCGGGCGGTGACGACCGGCCTGCGCACCGCGACTGCGGTGCAGATCCTGTCCGGCCTCAAGGCGGGCGAGAACGTGGTGGTCGGGCAGGCGCCCAGCGGCGCGGAAGCCGAGCCCACCAGCCTGCTGGGGATGTGAGCATGGTCGACGCGCTGCTGGAACTGCATGGCGTATCGCGCGCCTATCGCTCGGCCGCCGGCGAGGTGGTGGTGTTGAAGGACGTGTCGCTGCGCATCGAGGCGGGCGAGTTCATCGCCATCATCGGCCCGTCCGGTTCGGGCAAATCCACGCTGATGAACATTCTGGGCTGCCTGGACCGGCCAAGCGAAGGCAGCTACCGGGTGCAGGGCGCAGCAACCGAGCAGATGTCACCGGATGAACTGGCGCACCTGCGTCGCGAGCATTTCGGCTTCATCTTCCAGCGCTACAACCTGATGGAGAACCTGAGCGCCACGGAGAATGTGGCGTTGCCGGCGGTCTATGCCGGCGTGGATGCCGATGCGCGCACCGCCCGTGCGCGCATGCTGCTGGAAACGCTGGGGCTGGGTGAGCGCACCACGAACCGGCCCAGCCAGCTGTCCGGCGGCCAGCAGCAGCGCGTTTCCATTGCGCGTTCGCTGATGAACGGCGGCGCCATCGTGCTGGCCGACGAGCCGACCGGCGCGCTGGATCATGCCAGCGGCCGGCAGGTGATGGCGGAACTCAAGCGCCTGCATGCGCAGGGCCATACCGTGATCCTGGTGACCCATGATGCGGCGATCGCCGCGCACGCCTCACGCGTGATCGAGATCGCAGACGGTCGGGTCGTATCCGACCGTGGTATGGGTGATCCTCCGGCAGCACGCAATGCTGCTGCCCACGAGCGCAGTCCAGAACCGGGCGCCGAGCGCCGCGCGCGCCTGGATGCAATCAGGGAAGCTGCACGGATGGCGGTACGTTCGATGCTGGCCCATCGCCTGCGCACCCTGCTGACCATGCTGGGCATCATCATCGGCGTGGCTGCGGTGGTGACCGTGGTTGCGTTGGGCAAGGGCGCACAGGCACAGGTCGAGTCACAGATCAACGAACTGGGTGCCAGTACGCTGGACATCTTCCCGGGCGCGGACTTTGGTGACCCGCGCTCGGCAGAGATCGAAACGCTGGTCGTGGACGATGCCGATCACCTGGCCGCATTGAGTTACGTAGACAGCGTAAGCCCCAACCTGAGCGGTTCGGTGGCGGCACTGCAGGGCAACCGGCGCGCCAACACACAGGTGCTTGGCGTGGGCGCTGATCTACCGCGTGTGCGCGGGCTGCGGCTGAAGGCGGGCCGGTTCTTCACCGATGCCGAGGTGGAGGCGCATCGCGCGGTGGGCGTGGTCGACCAGAAGGCGGCCAAGGCATTGTTCAACGGCAATCCGATCGGCGGCACGGTGCTGCTGGGCGGCATGCCGGTGGAAGTGATCGGCGTGGTCGGCCCCAACGCATTCGCCGGCGGAGCGACGCCGACGGTGTATGTGCCGTACACCTCCGCGTCCTCGCGCCTGCTTGGCAGCCAGCGACTGGAGAGCATCACCGTACGCGTGCGGGATGACGTGCCAACCACCGCCGCTGAGGCCTCGCTGGGCGCGGAGCTGCAACGCCTGCACGGCCGGCGTGATTTCTTCATCTACAACGCCGACCAGATCCGCAAGGCGGTGATGAAGTCCAGCCAGACCATGGCGGCACTGGTTTCGGCCATTGCAGCGGTGGCGCTGGTGGTCGGTGGCGTGGGGGTGATGAACATCATGCTGGTGTCGGTGAAGGAGCGCGTGCGCGAGATCGGTGTGAGGCTGGCGGTGGGTGCCCGGCAGGGAGACATCCTGCGCCAGTTCCTGATCGAGGCCGTGTTGATCTGCCTGTTCGGCGGCGTGCTGGGGGTGTTGTTCGCGTTGGCTGTGGGCGCTTTGTCCAGCCTGCTGTCGCTGGGGGTGCCGTTCCTGTTCACGCCTGGGCCGGTGCTCGCCGCGCTGGCATGTTCGTCTGCCATCGGGCTCGGTTTCGGCTACTTCCCGGCGCGCAGTGCCGCACAGCTCGACCCGATCCAGGCGTTGGCGGCGGAGTAGGGTCGCGCCCGCTGCGGGGAGAGTCTCAGGTTGCAGGTCGCGGGTGCGTGCGCACGCGTGCGCGCTCGCGGTACAGGCGACTGTCGGCGCGCTGCAGGGTGTCGGCCACCGACTCACCCGGGGCGTGGTGGGTCGCACCCAGTGAGAAGGGAGAGGGTGACCGACCGGCCTGCTGCGTATACCACTGCTCCAGCGCGGCCAACCGCCCCGGCTCCGGGCAGGTCAGCACCACCATGAACTCGTCGCCGCCCATACGCACTACGCTTTCCATTGCCCCCAATGGAGCGCGCAGGAAGGCGGCGAACTCGACCAGCACCGTGTCACCTCGCGCATGGCCCTGCGTATCGTTGATCTGCTTGAAATGATCCAGATCGAACATCAGGCAGGCCCAGGGTTGATCAACCAGCTCGTCCAGGCGCGGCAGGAAGCGGCGGTTGTAGCTCTGGGTCAGCGGGTCCTTGAAGGACATCTCGCGCAGCTGCTGCTCCTGCATCCGCAGTGCAGTCACATCCTGCGCATGGCCCAGCACATAGGGAGGGTTCGCCTCGCTGTCGAGCACGTTGTGATATGCCCAGAAATGGCGGGTGCCATCGGCGGCGATCAGTTCGATGACGCCGGCATCGGTGTGGTTGACCGTGATCCGCGCGAGATAGGCCTTGAATGCAGCACGCTTCTCGGGAGGCATCAGATCGCACAGGCTGCGCCCGATCATATGAGTCTCATCGAAGCCCAGCGACTGCACGGCCGCCGGGTTCACCGATGTCAGCACGCCCTCCAGCGTGTGCGTGCAGATCAGGCCGAGGCTGTAGTGGAACAGGCGCCGGTAGCGCGTCTCGCTCGCCTCCAGGGCATCCAGCGCGGCACGCTCCTCGGTGATGTCCTGGATGGCGCCGACCAGGCGAGGGTGCCCATCCACCTGCTGACGGCCACCGACCACCCGGGTCCAGATGGAGCGCCCATCGGCGGTGGTCATTGGCAGCTGCACTTCCCATGAGGTGCCTTCCTCGATGCAGCGCTGGACCGCGCTGCGGATGATGTTGCGACTGTCCTCCCGATAGAAGGACAGTGCGGTGTCGAACGTGGGTTGATAGTTGCCGCGCACGCCGTGGATCTGCTTGGTTTCGCGGGTCCAGCGCACTTCGTGGGAGAGCAGGTCCATCTCCCAGCCGCCCACCCGTGCCGCGCGGTTGGTGCGTTCCAGGAAGTCCTCGCTGCGTTTCAGTTCGCGGTGCAGTGCCTTGGCCTGGCCGACCTGTGCCATCAGGGTGCTGCGCTGTTCCAGCACCTGGGTGGTGACCCGCGCCAGATGCACCATCAGTTCGCGCTGCGAGGGCGACAGTACGCCCGGCATCGGATCGAGCAGGCACAGTGTTCCGATACGGGCGCCGTGCGCCGAGCCCAGAGGGATGCCAGCGTAGTGGCGGATGCGCGGCCCACCCGTCACCAGCGGATTGGTGGAAAAGCGTGGGTCCTGGCGCGCATCGGGTATCTCGAACAGCTCGTCCTGGCGTATGGCATGGGTGCAGAAGGAAATTTCGCGGGCCGTTTCGCTGACGCTTTCAAGGCCGATGTTGGCCTTGAACCACTGGCGGTCTTCGGCCACCACGCTGATCAGGCCCATGGTCAGGCCGGTCGCGGCGCGGGCCGCGGCGACGATGGCATCGAACACCGGCTCCGGGGGCGTATCCAACAGGTGCAGTCGTTCGATTTCGAGCAGTCGTTCGGCTTCGTCCATGGCGCTTTTCAGGGCTGGGTGGCGAGGGCGGTTGCGGCGGCTGTCTGACGCTACGCTAGTGCGCGCGCCGTTATGTATCGCCACGGCGGGGTGATGCCGATGTGAGGTGGGCGCGCTGGCTCAGTGTTGTTGGAGCGATGCCTGCAAGGCGGCGGCCAGCGCCGCGTCTCCGGATACCAAGTCCTGCCAGCGTAGGATGATGCCCTTGCGTCGCCCCTTCTCAACCAGCTTGAGGCCTTCGGGGTCCACGGTGAGGGTATAGGGGAGGCCATCAATGTGCACTTCGCGGCGCAGTGGTTTGTCGAGCGGGGTCATCATCGTTTCCTCGCAGGGGCGGAAGCGCGACGTGGCTGGATCGATACGTGACGGTGATCACGGATGTGCCATCGCCAGGGGAAATCAACAGCGCGGCTGATGCCGATGCGGGGCCCGACCACTGGATCCTCCGGGGGGCGCACGCCATCGCTGGCGATGACAATGCCGTGGCTGCCAGTCACCAGGTCGGCGCCGTCGAAACTGCGGTCCAGCCCGAAGGCCTGCGAGAGCTTGCCCGGCCCGCTGGCCAGATCGTGGTCGCGGCGCGCGGCGGGGCGCAGTTCGCGCATGCGCTCCAGGCCCACCAGCGGCTCGATGGCCCGCAGCAGCACCGCCACGCCTTCGCCCACTTTGCCGCAGACAACGTTGCTGCCCCAGTGCATGCCGTAGGTGAAGTAGACATACAGGTGCCCGGCCTCACCGAACATGCTGGCCGTGCGCGGCGTCTGCCCGCGATAGGAGTGCGCCGCCGGATCGGCGCTGCCCGCGTACGCTTCGACTTCAACGATGCGACCCGTTCGGCCATCGTCACGGACCAGAAGTTTGTTGAGCAGCTCGGGCGCAACCTCGACGGGCGGGCGCCGGTAGAAGCTGCGGGGGAGGATCTGAAGAGCGGCGGGCAACCAATCCGGCACGGTAGAGGCAGGCTCGGGCAAACGGTGATGGCACTGTGGCACCAAACAGGTGAAACGGGCGCAGACGCAGTGTCATTCCTGCGCAGGCGGAGCGACCAGTGCCGCGCGGCGGGAGGCATAGATCTCGGGCGTCTGCGGCTTGATGAACAGCGCCACCAGTTCCGGATATTCGCGCTTCACGGCTGATTCGATGCGGGTGATGCACGCCTCGATCTGGGGTGTCTTCCGGTCATCCTCGAATTCCGCGCTGAGCATGGCCACGACCTGTTCCGGGCCCATCTGCATGGTGGTCACGCCATTGGCGCGGCGCAGGTCCGGATCGGTTTCGGCCACGGCCATGATCCGCTCAGCCACCGCAGGATGGGCCGGCTCGCCCACCAGCAGTCCCTTGGTTTCGCGTGCGAGAAGAAAGGCGGTGGCGGCAAGCACGCCGGCGATGCACAGCGACGCCACACCATCAAGCACCGGCATGTCCAGGACCTGGGCGGCCACGAGCCCGATCAGTGCGAAACCCAGGCCCAGCAGGGCCGCGCTATCCTCCAGCAGCACGGTAAAGGTGGAAGGATCCTTGCTGCGGCGGAACGCTTCGAAGTAGCCGAGCTTGCCCTTGGTGCGCCGGAACTCGCGCAGCGCCACCCACCATGAGGCCCCTTCGAACAGGATGGAGATGCCCAGCACGCTGTAGCTCAACGCGTGGTTGGTGGCCGGCTCCGGCTGGCGGATGTGCTGGATACCTTCGTAGGCCGAAACGCCGGCGCCGGCAGCGAACACCAGCAGGGCGACGATGAAGCTCCAGAAGTACAGCTCGCGGCCATAGCCGAACGGATGTACCGGGTCCGGCGCCTTGCCGGCGCGGCGCAGCCCGTACAACAGCAGCACCTCGTTGAGGGTGTCGACCAGCGAATGCACGCCCTCGCTGAGCATGGCCGAGCTGCCGGAGATGCCGGCGGCGATGAACTTGGCGATGGCAATGGCCAGGTTGCCCGCGAGGGCGGCGTAGATGACCAGGCGGGAACCAGTGGGAGCGGACATTTCGGCGGCGGGGTGAGGCGGATTCCTGATCTTCCCGATCAGCGCGTGCCTACTGTGTGCACGATGCGATCAGTGCCCCTTGGGATTGAGATACAAACGTGCCCCATCCGATTCACGGTAGCCCGTCCAACGCCCACCTCCCGACGCGCGAAAACGCCCGAAGACCGTATTGCTGGTATCGGTCAGCAGCAGCTGGTTGCCCGACAGCACCCAGCGGTTGGCCGAGAAGAATCCGTCCGGGCAGCCGGCAGGCACGTAGGCGCTGTAGCCACCGAACCACTCACTGTTCTTCAGCTCGATGGTGCAGGTGCTGCCGTTCTCCTGGCCCAGCGTCCAGCTGCCGAACAGATCGCTGTCGCGCACATCGCGGTCGCCGCGGTGGCGGTCATGGCTCCAGTCGTCGTTGTCGTCGTGGAAACCGAAGCCGACGTCGATCTCTTTGCTTTCGCTGCGTGATTCGGACTGCGAGCTGCCGCTGGTGGTGGTCTGGGTGGTCACCGAGCCACTGGTCCGGGTCTCTGTGCTGCTCGATTGGGTGGCCTGGTCGGTGCGGGTGGTCTGTTCGCCGAAGCCGAACGAGGCGTCCTGGGCAAGGGCGGGCAGGGCCAGGAAGTACAGCGCCGACAGGCAGCTACAGGCAAGCAGGGCAGCCATCGCAGGATCCTCGGAAGGGTGGATCGCGCGAGTATCGAACCGGTGGGGTGGGAGACGGTGTGAGGGCGCGCCCTGAGGCAAGCCAGCCAAGGGTAGGTGCTGTCCGCTGAAGGGTAGTGCCGGCCGCTGGCCGGCTCCCCTTTGACGCTCAGAGACCGAAGGAGTGCCGGCCAGCGGCCGGCATTACCCGCAGCCAGGCGGCCTGGCTCTATTGATCGGGTTTCACCCTGACCACCCGTTTCCGGTACTCATACACATTGTCACCACGGATGCGCTTGTCCTCGGTGCCGGTGATCCGGTCGACCTTCTGGTCCGAACCGGTCACGGGCTGTGCCTCGATCTCGGTCTCGTGCTCGAAGGAGTGCGATTTGTCGGTGTTGCGGTAATAGCGGTACAGCGCCCAGTACAGCGCGGTCGCGCCGGCTGGGCCTGCCGCCAACAGCCAGAGGCCACTGTCGTCACTCATGTCGATGCCACCAGGAAGGCAATTGCGAGGGCTTCAATGATGGTGCCGGTGGCCAGTGCCGCCAGCAGCATCTTCCATTGCTGCACGGGCACGCTGCCCATGGTTTCGCCGGTACGGCCGTTCACTGCGATGTAGTGCAGCATGCCGCCGTTCCTGCCGGGCTGGTGGTACGAATACAACCACACCGGCAGGTACATCGACACCCAGCGGGTGCCATGCACCTCCAGTTGTTCCTGCTCCCAGCGCACGCCACGGTTATAGCGCTTCACCGAACCTTCCACCTGTGCGCGGGCAATTGACAGCAGCTGGTCTTCCAGTCGCGGCCGCAGCTTCTCCACGTCCAGGTTGCGCTTCTCCGAAGTGAAGCCAGCAAGGTACGAGGCATTCCACTTCACCGCGTTCTTGGTATCGAATGGCAGGATGGTGTTGATGATGTTGTTGGTGTTGGCGCGGATATCAAGATTCCCGCGCTCGGCCGAGGATTCCAGCGGAAGGTCATTCACGGTGAAATCGACCTGGCGTTCGACCTGGTAGACGTCGGCGTCATACAGGGTGCGCTTGTTTTTCTCGCTGCCCACGGTGTACTGCCGGGTCTGGATCTCGCCCTTGCCGGCCACAGCCGCGCTGACATTGCTGTCGACGATCATGTAGGGCAGGAACACGCCCACCACGTTCTCCGGGGTGAACTGATCCTTGAATGCCTTCAGCGCGAACATGCGGCGCTTGTCGACGAACTGGCGGATGCGCGCGACCGCATCGTCCTTCTTGATATGGAAGGGCAGCACCGCATCGGGCACCGCGCCGTTGGCGATCTGCTCGTTGACGCCGAAGACGTGGCGGCACCAGTGGCAACGCGCCGTCATCGTACTCTCGGTATTGACCGTGACTTCTGCGCCGCACCCGGTGCATTTGAACGTCATCAGTGCCGAGGTGTCGGCATCGATGTCACGCGCACCGGAGGCGATGACCGTACCGCGCAGCTGGTCGATGGCTTCGCCAAGGCCGAATTCTTCCTCGACCCGCGCGCCATGCCATTCGTGACGGCAGTACAGGCAGACCAGGATATCGGTCCCGGCTTTGGGCCGGATGTCGGTGGCGCCGCACTTCGGGCAGCGGTTGAGACCGTCCTTCAGCTCGCTGGCCGAGGTATCGATGGCCACAGGATCGGGCGCTTCCACTTCATCGCGGATGGCCTGGGGCAGTTTGGAGGTGTCCAGCGGGAAGCTGCCGGGCAGGGGAGGGACGTCCTGCGGCGAACCGGGCCCATCCAACGACGCCGCCGGCAGGGGTGGCGGCGTCGCGGGCGCGGATCCGGGCAGCGGCGGTGGGCCGTTTCGGGGATCGGACATGTTGGGTGTACGTCCTGCCGTTACAGGCCCAGTGCCTTGGCCTTGAGCGCGTCGTAATCGCTCTGGGTGATCAAGCCCAGATCGAGCATTTCCTTGGCCTTCTTCAGCTTGGCGACCGGATCGTCGGCCGCCGGGGTGACCGGCTGCTGCATGCCGCCGACACCGAACATGCCAGATGCCATACCGACACCGACCAGACCTGCCGCGCCGCCGTTTTCGCCGGCCGACTGGATGCCCTGGGCGACGCTGGCCTGCAGGTTGGAATTGCCGCGCGAACCGGACAGCGCATCGGCGCGCTGCACGGTCTTCAGCAGCTCGCGGGTGTTGGCGTCGTACTCGATCGAGACGATGGCGGTCTTGACGATGGCCAGGCCGCGGTCGGACTTCCACTGGTAACCCTGTTCGACGGCGGCCGACAGGCTCTGCGCGAAGCCCAGCGAGTCCTGCTGCAGCTTGGTGATGCGGTTGCCCTTGCCCGGATCGTTGGTATACAGGCTGAAGGCCGGCGCCAGCGAACCGACCACTTCATTGAACAACTGGCTGGCGGCGGCGTTGTCCAGATCGGTGAAGTCGAACACCTGGCCCGGCTGCAGGTAGCTGGCCGGCACGAAGTTCTTCACAAACAGGATCGGGTCGACGATCTTCAGCGTGTACGAGCCACGGGTGACCGCGCCTACCTGGGTGTTGAGGAAACCGTCGTCCCAGTAGATTTCCGACTGGGTGCCGAAGCGGTTGTCCGGCAGTTCCTTCAGCGAGACGAAATAGGCCGCCTGCTGCGAACCCGGCTGGCCGCCGAACTTGAAGCGTTCCCAGCTCTGCTTGATGAAGGTGCTGACCAGGCCGTCGCCGGCGAAGATCGACTGCGAGTTCAGATCGTCCGAGTGCCACTCGTAGCCACCCGGTTCGGCGACGAACGCGGTGATCGCGCCGTCCTGGAACAGCAGCAGGCCGTAGCCCTCCGGCACGATGATCTTCGAGCCGTTGCTGATGATGTTGGACGAGCCGCTGGTGTTGGAGCCGCGGCCGGCGTTGGTGCCCTGCGGCACCGCCGCGAACAGGGCGGCCGTGGACGGCAGGCCCGCCGGCACGGTGTAGAAGTCCTTCCACTGGTCGGCCAGCACACCGCCAACCGCACCCTTCACCGCCTGTACCAGACCCATGACCAACTCCCTGTGATTCGAGGGCAGGCACCATGCCTGCCGAGCTGGACTGAATATAGCAGTGGCCGGGGGCAGCTGTGGTGCCGGTGGGTGAATGCCGTCGGTGCCTTCGATCGCTTGCGCCGAGATCGGCTCAGCGCGTCCGGGCAGTAGATTGATCTGGCATTCAGGCGCACCACCGGGACATAATCAGCCTGCCTCAAATAAGGCAATATGAACTTCAGAGTATCAACGGAAGAACAGGGGGATTCATGGATGTTATTCGCGTTCTGGTTGAAGAGCCTTCCGAGGGCAATGTAAGAAACGGCCTGGCATCGATGCGCTCCGGCATGGCACGTGTGGTTGAAGTAGGTGCCATGGAAATGGACGATAGTGTCCGAAAGATGGCCGATCATTTCTCGAAGATGCTGGAGGATGGCTTTCTGGCGTCGACTTCAGTCGTTGTGGACGAAATCGAACTTTCGTTGGCCGTAACTGCAAGCGGCGGCGTTGAACTGCTCGGGAAGTTCTCGGCCGGAACCCAGGCGGGGCTCAAGCTCAAGCTCAAACGGAAGGGCTGATGGGATGAGCACTCAAGCCAGCAGTTTCATCGAACGTCGGAAGCAGGAACAGGATCACCCGCTCGGAAAAGTGCGTCCCGAACTGATCGCTGAGATTGCCGAGGAGCTGGAACTACCTGTGGCAACTGGCTTGCCAGATGCCATCTGCCGGGTTCAGATGGTTCTTCAAGATCTGCGGCCGCTTCTTCCGGAGTCCATCATCAGCCGCCTTGACGATGGCCGGATCTCAGCTGCGGAGATCTGCGAGCACAACCCTGCCGTATACGTCCAGACGTTCCAGGACGGGAGTTACGGCATCGTGGTGACCTCAGCGCTCCCCGAGTACCTCTATCGGGTCGCAAGACCTCTTTCCAGTGCGCTCATTCGTCTTGAAAGCAATCCTTCCATGGGGCTTGAGCTTGACGAGCTGGCACGCATTCTCAGCGAAATTGTCTGGTGGCAGTGCGAGGGCAGTTTCGGTCCTGACTACGAAATCTCAAAGCATCAGCGCATCTATGCCAGCGAGCTCGCCATGCGTGCTCAGCGTTTTCTGGTTGCACATGAACTCGCGCATGTGATGTGTGACGTCGAGGATAAGCTGCGAGAGGAGCGGCCAGAAGCCGTCGGCGCCGTGGAGGAGGAGCTTGTCTGCGACTACATCGCGGTGCAGCTCTCGATGCACGCCAGTTTGGCGCGTAATGATGATCCGAATTTCCACATGCTCAGCTATGCCGCTGCGGAGTTCGCGCTGCAGTCGTGGTCCTTGATGGAACGCCTGGGCGATCGTGCGGCTGATGCCGGCACTCATCCTGCTCTCCCCGATCGGCTTGCGGCGATGCGAAGGGCTCTGCGCGATTGCTGTGAGGATGACGCGGCGTTCGAACAGATCGTCTTGGTTGCAGATCTGATCGATAGTGCGTTCTCCAGGGCTGCTGATCTGCTGCCAGACATCGAAGTGCGGTTCTCCGCCGAGGCCAATGCATTCGCAGACGACATCCATGCACTGCTTGATGAGTGCTCACTCGAAGACGTACCTGACTACGCCCGATTCCGGGAAGAGATCAGGCCCATTCTGGGACGTGGTTATCCGGTGAAGCTTGTCGAGGCAGTGCTGAGTCCGGTGATCGATGGATTCTTCCTCGCGAATCGATCGGGATCGCCTGAATTCTCTGATGAAGAGATCAAGCGGCGCTTTCGCCGGATGAAGCTCCTCTATAGTCTGCAGGGAAACTATTCAAAGCCGATGGACACACTTCTGGAGTGTGTATTCAGCCGATACCGATAATGAGGGCAGGGCAGCCGGCCCAGCCATGCCGATGACTGGCTGGGACGAGCTGGTCAAGTAGCTACAACATGTACGGAATCTTGAACGCCAACGTGAAGTCCGGCGCATCCGGGGTCAGCCCGATGCCCAGCAACGTCACCAGCGTGGTGTGCTGGTTCAACGCATAGGTCACGCCCAGGTTCAGTGATGCCGCATTGGCGTCACTGCCGATCACCTTCATCCACTTGCCACCCTGGAAGCGGGTGGAGGCGCGGGCGCTGACGCGGTCGCTGAAGGACAGGCTCAGGCTGGTCCGCTCGTTGAATGCGAAGGCAACACCTGCACCGAAGTACACCGAGCCGCCCAGCTTCACGTCGCCTGGATTGACCGTATCCGGATTGCTGTCGATGTCGCTGAAGCCGCGAGGGATGGAGTGCACGTACCCGATGTTGGCGAACAGGATGGCCGGGTCAGCGGTCTTCACCATCGACAGGCCGAGGTTGGCCTGCCATACGCCGTTGCCGGTGGGCTGCTCGCGCGGCACGGCGAAGCGGATGTAGTCGTCGTCATCGCGTTCGATCACCTTCCAGTCCAGGCCGTAGGGCGCGCGCCCGGTGGGGGCGGTGACACCGGCCGTGAGCACGGTCTCCGGGCGCCAGCCGCGTTCGCCGAACAGCCGGTAGTTCGCGCTCAGTGCAATGTCGCCCAGGCCATTGCCGTTGGTCTGCTCCTGCGCGATGGCGGCCGCTGCACCGCCGGCGCCGCCTTTCTGGTATACGGTGCGCCGCGCCAGGTAGGGCACATCCAGGTTGAGGGTCAGGTTCGGGCTGACGCCCCAGCGGGCCGCCACGTTGTAGGTCAGCGAGTCGGACTCCACGTTCTCGATGGCGATATTGCCGAGGAAGATGGCGTCCAACGCGAGGAAGCCGTTGAGGGTGAGCTGCTTGCGGTCGTAGCGGGCGTAGGTGAGGCTGTTCTCGACGGTGAAGCGCCGGGAGAACAGGGCCGATTGCTGCTGCTTCACGTCGTCCACGCTGCGCCGCGACTCCTGCTTGGCCTGCTGGGCCTCAGCGGCGGTACTGGCGTAGCCCTCGCTGCCTGGTGGAACCGCGGCGGCCGCCGCCTGCGCCAATGGCGCGGCCGGTGGGGTCGAGGCTGGGCCAACCCGCCCGCCCAGGCGGGCCTGCATGGCCTGCACCTGCATGTCCAGTTCGCGCAGCCGCCGCACTTCCTGGGCGTAGTTGGCTTTCAGCTGTTCCAGCTGGTTGGCCAGGGCCTGCACGTCTGCGCCATCGACAGGCGTCGGCGGCGCGGCAAGGGCGGTGCCCGCCAGCGCCGCCAGCGCCAACGGGGTGATCCTCATCAGGGTGTGCATGTTCGTGTCCTGCGTTGTGGAGCGTTTCCCCCAATGCCAGGCCCTGCTACTGGCCCGGCCCCATGCCGCGGTTCAACGCAATCGCCTGGGCCACGTTCTGGCTCAACGGCAGGTTGCCGCCCACGGCGTTGCGCACCAGCTCCAGCCGCAGCTGGTTGCTGGCGATCTGGCCGTCACCAGCGAGGGCGATGCCCTGGCCGACGCTGCCATTGCGGATCCACTGCTGCACCAGCCCCTGGCCATCCACCTGCAGCAGCAGGCGTGCCTGGTTGCCTTCCAGCACGGCCGTCGCGCTGGCGCCGGCCTGCTGCGCGGTGATGTTGCCTGCGCCATCAGAGAGAACAGCCGGCACGCCACCCTCGCGGACGGTCAGCGTGGTGACGTTGCGCGCGACATTGCCATCGCCGGCCACCTGCACGCTCTGCACCAGGCCGCTGGCATTGGCCAGGCCGCTGCTGTCGATGCTGCGTCCGTGGGTATCGGGCAGCGGCGCATCGGCTGCCGTGACATGCACGCTGGGCTGGAAGCTGAGCTTCGGCGCGCCACCACCACGGAAGTCCATGCCCAGGGTCAGGCTGCCCTGCAGGGTCGTGCCGTTGCTGGCCTGCCACTGCGACACCATGGTGACCCCGAACCAGGCAACGTTGTTGCCACCCACGGTGTAGCGCCCCCGCATCAGGCTCAGCTCCGGGTCGGGGATTTCCGTGAGTCCACGCCCGGTCCTGCCGTCGGCGGCCTGCAGGGGCAGGGCAGGGGCCATCAGCAGCAGCGCCATCCATACGTGTTGACGGAACATGGTCGTACCTCCTCAGAACAGGTCGGCGTGGCTGAAGCCGAAGTCGACCAGTTCGGCATCGGTGATCGGCCCTTGCCGCGCATAGAGCGCGCGGGCACTTGGCCGTTCGCTGGGTTGCAGAAGAACGGTGTTGCGATCGAAGTCGCTGCCGATCACCACGAAGACCGCGCGAGATGGCCAGGCAGCCAGGAACTCCGGCAGCGCCAGGCTGCGGTTGCCGAGGATCGGGTCGGCCACTTCCACGATGCCGTTGCGCACCTGCTTGAGCACCACGAAATGGCGGAAGCCGCGCACGTCCATCAGCACCAGTCCTGGCACGCGAAGGGTGCGCAGTCGTGTTTCATCGATGCGGTAGCCCCGGCCACGCATGCCCAGCGATTCCACGTAGCGCTTGATGTCGAGCAGGGAGAAGCCGCGTTCGGCCACCAGCGCTGGATCGGAAACCCCCATCATTCCTTCGATCACCGTCGCTTCGTCGGTCTGCAGGTGATAGGCATGGCGCAGGATGGTCGCCAATGCGGCCGCCCCGCAGCTGTAATCGGTGTGCTGGCGCACCACGTTGCGGTAGCGCCGCTCCTGCATGCTTTCCACCTTCTGCCGCAGCAGCGCGCCGTTGGGCAGCACGCCGGCGAAGTGGACCTCGCCGGCCCACGCCGATGCGGTGCCCAGCAGCCACAGGCAGGCCAGCAGGCGCATCGATGGAGGGCAACGGATCATCTACGTTCTCCGGCAGCAGGGGGGAGCCCCCGTTCCAAGGGGGAGGAGGAACAGGGGCTCCCGGGGACCCGGCCATTGGCGGACGGCCGGGGTGTTGCGCTTACTCGCCGCTGCCACCACCGCCGCCGGTGCTGGGCTGGGCCACTGCCAGGGCAAGGCTGTTGGCCTGCAGGTTGCCGGTGCCGGAAGCCACGTTCACGCCGATGTTGCCGGAGGCGCCCGAGAAGGCACTGCCGGACAAGGCCGAGGTGTTGCTCGCATTGACGTTCACCCAGCGCGTGGTGCTGACCGTGCCGCTGAGGCTGGCATACAGGTCAGCCACGCCCAGTTCGACGAACTGGCTGGTGCCACTCTCACGCGTATCGAAGCCCAGGCCGCCCACCCCCGGCCGGTTGGGGTTCATCGTGGCGTTCTGGATCTGGTTGTCCAGATCGATATGGCCGGTGCTGTTGCCACCCGGGTGCGGCAGCTCGCCACTCCACGTATCCAGGTAGTAGTTGGCCATCTGGTAGGCGTTGCCGGTGCCGCGGTAGGTGCCCGCGCCATAGGCCAGTGTCAGGCCGCTGACGCCGCCACGCATGCCGACCTGCACGGTATCGGTGTAGGACTGCACGAAGCCGGCGTTGCTGACCGTGTTGCCGGTGGAGACCTGGTTGGAGCTGATGCTCGACTGGGCCACCGCCGTGGTCGCTACCGACGCCGCGAGCGCGTTCTTCTGCTCATTGTTGTTGCCCGAGGCGATGTTCACGCCGATGTTGCCGGACGCGCCGCCAAAGGCGTTGCCGCTGAGACCTGCGGCGTTGGTGACACCGGAGTTCATTGTGGCGTTGCCGAAGCCGGCCTGGTTGACGAACACCTCGGCGTCGGCCATGCCGAAGCTGAAGGACGCATCGGCCGCAGATAGTGAGGCCGCGTTGTCCTGCGCATTGTTGTCGCCGGAGACGACATTGAAGCCCAGATTGCCCGAGGCACCGGCGCCGACGCTGTCACCGATCGACGCGCTGTTGGTGATCAGGCTGTTGCTGGTGGCGTTGTTGCTGATCGACTGCCGGTTGTCGATCACGGCAATGGCCGCCGAGTCGAGGTCGATGTCGCCGGTGATGTTCGGGTCGCCGGAGAAATTGATGTCGGTGCTCAGGCGGAGGTCCTTCTCCAGGTTCACGTCGACGCCGTGGTTGTTCTTTTCCTTGCGTTCGTCGGCTTGGATGTTGCTGTGCTTCTGCACATTGACGTTGACGGTGCGGTTGCGCACGTCGTTGTCGGTGTGGTTGTGCGTGTCGTTGCGGGTCTCGCTGACGGTGTGGTTGTGGTTGATGTTCGCGTTGGCGTTCTGGTTGTCCCAGCCATTGGCCGCAGCGGCGGTCGAGGCAGTGGCAATCGCCATGGCGAGCATGGTCTTTTTGACGGTCGCTTTCATGGTGCCCTCTCTCTCATCAGGTGGTGCATCGGTTGGGTGGTTGTCACGGGCGGTCCTGCACGACCAGGCCCAGTACGTTGGCCGTGTCGTTGCCGTTGCCCGCGATCTGATTGAGTTGCAGGACCCCGTCGAATCCCCGCAGTGCGGTGCTGGCTACACCGGCGCTGCGGGTGCCCGTCGCGACGCCGCGACCGGTGTCGTCCCGCCCCCCTGCCAACGCGGAACCCTCGGCGGCCAAGGCCGTATCGTCGGTTTCGCGTATGCCCTGTCGGGCCAGCGTCGCGCTGACGACGTTGAGCGTCGTGTTGGCGATGCCGCTGGCCTGGTTGATGGATGCGATGCCACTGGCACCGGCCAGTGCGTCACCGCCAATGAACGCGGTGGCCTGCAGCGGCCCGGACAGCACGCGGTTGCCCTGCTGCAGTTGCCGGGCATTGATCGCCACGTCGGCGCGATCGCCCTTGGCGATACCCCGCAGGTTGGCCTGCACGTTGAGGTCGCCGGCGGCCTGGTTGACGGCGATGGCACCCGTCGCCCCGGCCAGTGCGTGGCCGTCGATGCGGGCCACGTCGAGATAGGCGAGCATGCCGCCGTAGTCATCGGCCCGGGTCGCCCAGGGCACGGCAGCGAGCAGCAGAAGCAAGCCGTGCAGGGCCTTCATTTTCCACCTGCCGGGGCCGTGCCCTGCAGGGGGAACTGGGCCAGTGCGCCGCGCACGGTATCGGCGATACCGCGGGTGTTGCTGCCGACCGCACCAAGCGGACCGCTCATGGCGCCCCCGAGGTCGCTGCCGACCATGCCATCACCACCGCGGCCAAGCGTGCCGCCCAGGGCCTGCTGGGTGACCCGTTCAACCGTAGTGCCGCCCGGTGTCGCGACGGACGCTGCCTGGCCGGCACCCATGCCGGCATAGTCCTCATCGCTCAACTCGTCCATGCCGTTCGTCGTGCCACCGGCGCCCAATGCGGTGGCGATCTCGCGCTGTGGCTTCGGGTCGGCAATCAGCGCCATGCCCGGTGGTGCCATGCGATAGGCCGGCCGCGCGGATACGTCCCGCAACAGGACGATTTCGCCCGGCTGTGCCTTCACGCCCTGGCGGGCGCCGGACGCGGATGCGCCCGCGCCAACCAACAGCAGGGCGATTGCCAGTGCTGCGGCCAGGCAGCGAATCAGGGTGGTGCCGTCCATGCCGATCTCCCGCGGTGGGTGCGGCGGAACCACGCATCAACCGTGCCAACCTGGAAGTGCCCACCCGCCAATGTCGGGACCGTGCAGCACCTGACCGTGCTGCTGCCACGGTGTTACAGGCACGTCGCGGAATCGTTGGGATTTCGAAGCCCCAGGCACCGCGGGGCAAGGGCGGCGGGCAACTGTCGCATGGGTGTTACAGGTGGCGCCGCCGTCTGCAACGGTGCCGGTTCAGCCACGAATTTCTTGACGCATTGCTCATTGCGCTGCCGTTTAGGGAAGCGCTAGGATCCGCCCAACAAAGGCCGCCCCGGTGGCCGTAGAGGTCCCGGCGGGGGGGCGGCACGCCGGCGATTGCCTGACAGTCCGCCGACGGTGTCCGGATGCTGGGGGAAGCATGGCAGCGGTCCCGGAGGCTTCTACGTCACGTTGCGTGCTCTGGTTTGGCGAGCCGTTGGCGAACGAGCGCAGTGCGCTGGCGGCAGCAGGCTGGTATGTGCGCAGCATCCATCCCGATCCCGCCATGGCGATAGGCCTGCGTGGGCGCGATCGATTGCTCGCCGTACTCGATCTGCGCCATCTCGATGCGGCGTCGCTGCAGCTGCTGGCACCGTGGATCGAGCAGCACCAGCATCTGCCCTGGCTGGCGGTACTGCCACCGGGCGCCGGACCCACATCGCCGGCCTGGCTGCCGTTGCTGCAGCGATGTGGCGCGCGCTTCACGCTGCCGTTCGGCCTTCAGGACCTGGTCTGCGCAATGCGCCAGCAGTTCGATGCGGATGATCCGCCTGTCGATGCAACCTGCAGTGGGTATGGACCGCATGCACTGATTGGCGAAAGCGCTGCGCTGCATGCGGTGCGCACGGTGCTGCACAAGTTCGCGCCGGTGGAACTGCCGGTGCTGGTCACCGGCGAAACCGGTACAGGCAAGGAACTGGCTGCACATGCGCTGCATGCGCTGTCGGGGCGCGCCGGCAGGCCTTTCATTGCGGTGAACTGTGGTGCGATTCCGGCCAGCCTGGTGCAGTCGGAGCTGTTCGGCCACGAACGTGGCTCGTTCACCGGTGCCGACAAGCGGCAGATCGGCGTGTTCGAATCCGCCCATGGCGGTACGGTGTTTCTTGATGAGGTAGGCGATCTGCCGGCAGAAGCGCAGACCAGCCTGCTGCGCGTGCTGCAGGAGGGAACCTTCGAGCGCGTGGGCAGCAGCCAGCCGCTGCGCGCGGACGTGCGGGTACTTGCCGCGACCCACGTCGAACTGGAACACGCGGTGGCGCAGGGGCGGTTCCGCAGCGATCTCTACTACCGCCTGAACGTGCTGCGCCTGCCGATGCCACCGCTGCGCGAGCGCGGTGCCGACGTGCAGCTGCTGGCCGAGCACTTCCTGCGCTGCTTCCGGTTGCGCCACAGCGTGCGTGCACGCGGCTTCGCACCGGCCGCACTGCAGGCGATGCGGCGCTTCGACTGGCCCGGCAACGTACGCGAACTGCTGAACCGTGTGCAGCGTGCAGCGATCATGGCCGAGGGCGAGCTGATCAGTGAGCGTGACCTGGAGCTGGGCGCATTGGCAGCGGTCCTGCCCGCGGCGATGCTGCACGACGCGCGCGGCCAGGCCGAGCGCGATGTACTACTGCAGACCCTGCGCCAGACCGGCTACAACGTCTCCGAGTGCGCGCGGCAGATGCAGATATCGCGGGTCACGGTGTATCGCCTGTGCCGCAAGCACCGGTTGGAACTGCCTGCACAGCGCTGATCAGCCGGCCGCCAGGTGCTTGAACAGGCGCAACGGTTTGCCCGCGACGCGCTCGATCACGCCCTTGGCTTCCAGGTCCAGCTGCACGGCCTTCAACCACCAGCCGGCGGTCGCACCTGCCGGGAACAGCGCGGCGGGCAGGTGTGGCAGCAGTGCCTGTTTCGCCTGCGCAACGGTCAGGCCGGGCGGTTGCGCAGGCAGCGCCCGCAGCAAGGCATGGCGCATGGCGAGGTACTTGGCGCGATCCACGCGCTGGATGTGCCCGGGCGTGGTGATGCTTTCGATCTCGATCCGTCCGGGCTCAGGCATGGGTATCTCCCGCGACCTCGATGCGTGGGCTGCGGAAGCCCATGGCGATCCACGCCTTCATCAACCGGGCATAGAAGCGCAGCGACCGGGTCTTCAGGTTCGGCACATCGTCAGGAAGCACAGACGCATCAGGAAGATCACTGACCATGGTCCGCATCTCCACGGCAGGTCTTGTCGATGCCGGCCACAACAGGCCATACAGGCTCAGCCAATGGCCGCCGCTGAACTCCAGGAAGAGCGGCGTATTGCAGCAGCCCGCCAGCACGCGGCGGCTGCCGCCCCTGCTGGACAATCGCAAGGCACGCAGCATGGCATGCCCGGCATCGATGCTGACGCGATCCTTGCGGTGCATTACAAAGAGCGTCTGGCCGTGCGGGCCCAGCACGGCCGGTGCTCGGGGCATCGACTGCAGCATGGCGCCGGCCTTGCGGCAGCTGTCGCAGCAGCATTCGACGGTGGCAATGGGTTGGCCCGTGGCGGTCAGGCGTACCTGGCCGCACGCGCATGCAAGCGACTGATGGGAGGGCATCTGCATTTTCTCCTGGGGCATTCATCCTCTCGACGAACCAGCGCGCTGGAAATCGACACCACCTGCCCTCAAGGTCGCGACATCTGGTAGCGGATGCGGTACAGGTCCAACCCTGCACCGTCTGCGCGCCGCGCCGAATAGGTCAAGGTGCCGGGTTGCGAGCCATCCAGCATCGCGCCGTAGCTGTCGCCGGAGGCCTCGTTCAAGGGCGAGGGCAATGCATGGCCTGCGTCATAACGGCCTCCACGCGCGTAGGCAATGAACTGGCGCACCGGTGCACTGCCGAAGTCCTGGGCGCGGGCAAACACCACCGTGCGGCCGTCACCGAGGAAGGTGGCATCGAACTCCTGCGCTGCGGTATTGAGGTCTCCCGGCAGCGGCCGTGCCGGCTGCGCCATGCCACGGACCATCGCTGCAATGTAGAGGTCATGACCACCCGCACCGCCTGCGCGATCGCTGGAGAACAGCAGCGTGGCTGCGTCCGGCGAGAGCATCGGTGCGAACTCATCGGCCGCGCTGTTCACTGCGGGACCAAGATTGACCGGCTCCCCGAATCGACCGTCGCTCCCCATGCTGACCCGATACAGATCGTCACCGCCCTGGCCACCTGCGCGATCCGAACAGAAATACACCACGCGGCCATCGGCGGAAAAGGCGGGATCGAAGTCGCGCCCCGGCGGGTTGAACGGCACCGGCGTCGCCGGCCGCCAGCGCTGCCCATCGTTGCGGGAGACCCAGATGTCATACCCGCCCGGTCCGCCGGGCCGGTTGCGGCTGAACCACAGTGCGGTTTTCCCGTCCGGACTCAAGGTCAGTCGAATCTCGTCGTATTGCGTGGATGCAACGCCCGGGGCAAAGCGCTCGGCGGGGCCGACGATCCGCAGCACCCTTGATGGAGACGCGGGAGGCGACGCAGCAACCAGCAGCATCACGGCCAGCAGCGCCTTCATGCCTGTCGCTCGAAGTCGCTGACCCAGTTTGTTTCCCAGCTGCGCCCACCATCGGCCGAGGCCGCCTGTTCCCAGCGCGCCGAGCGCGGGGTAATGCGTGACCAGATCACCCGCGTCTGGATGGATCGACCGTCGTGCTGGTCTTCGCCGAAGAAGCGGCCGACACCAGCCTGGAAACCACCACGCAGTGGCGCGCCGATCCGGGTCGGCTCGCGGCCATCCAGCCACCAGCTCAGCCAGTGCCGCTCCGCCGCATTCCAGGCACGGATGCCCATGCCGCGCAGCGGTGCTCCAGGCACGTCCATCAGGTTGTCTCCCACGTTGCCGAATCCTCCCAGGACCGGCCAGTTGTGCAGGGTGCCGTTGAACGCGTCCCACGCATCGCTGCCTGCCAGCCGAGCGCGCAGGCGACGATGGCGCACGTTCCAATGGCCCACCAGGAAATCAAAGTCGCCCGGTGCATCCGGCAGCTTCGGAAGCGGAGAGGGGGCCGCAGCAGTTCGGCGGAACCAGTTGCGCCAGTTCACTTCCCAGTGCGCACCGGCATCGTCGGAGAACGCCTGTTCCCACCACGGCTCCTCGCCGTGGATGTCATGCCAGCGGAACCACACATCGATGGGGCGCCCGTCGATCCGGTCGGTGCCACGGAAGCTGCCGGCATCGCCCTCGAAGCCCCCGCGCACGGGGGCTTCGATATGGGCAGGATTGCGGCCATCGATCCACCAGATCGACCACGTGGAAGACACTGGATCAAATGCACGCACGCCCAGCCCCCTGTAGGGGCCCGAAGGCAGCGCCATGACGTTGTCATCAATGGTGCCGAGCCCGCCCAGGGTGAGCCAGACCGCGCTGGAGCCGGTGAAAGACTCCCAGAGGGTATCGCCCACCAGGCGCTCCTTCAGGCGCTGGTGCCGGACCCGCCAGTTGCCCTGCAACCATGTCCAATCTTCGCTGTGGCTGGCCAGGGCCCACCCGGAGGGCAGGGCGGTGGACGCTGCCGCGGCGGCCAAAGTGGCCAGGAACTGCCGTCGATCCATGTGCGTGATCCCCTACCGAACGTGCCTCCATCGTTGCGGGCACGAGGGGGGATTGACCACGCAGATATCGGGACTCAGGCTAAGCCACACTTATGGTGACCCAACGCCAGCTTCCGTCGCTTGCCGCCATCCGTGCCTTCGAGGCGGCGGCGCGGCTGGGCAGCTTCGCGCGTGCCGCCGAAGAGCTCGACACCAGCGCGGCATCGGTGAGCTACCACGTGCGGCGGCTGGAGGCCCAGACCGGTACCTGCCTGTTCCTGCGCCATGCACAGCACGTAGAACTGACGGCGACGGGGGCCAGCGTCGCGCAGGAGGCCACCCGGGCATTCGATGCACTGCGCGCCAGCTTCATGCGCGCCGCAGACATGGATGCGGCGCGACTGCGCCTGTCCGTGCTGCCCACGCTGGGCACCAGTTGGCTGACGCCGCGGCTGGGCACGTTCCGCGCCCGCCACCGGCAGTTCGTGCTGGAGCTGGACCTGTCGGCAGAGCCGCAGGATCTGGCCGCCGGTCACTTCGATGCGGCCATCCGCAATGGCCAGGGTGAATGGCCAGGTCTTCAGGCAACTCCCTTGTTTCCCAGCGTGTTCACACCGTTGTGTGCGCCGGCGCTGCTGCCAGCGGCCCGTGGGCTGGGCAGCAGCGCGCTGGAAGTTCCCCTGCTCGGGCGGCCGGACTGGTGGGCCCTGTGGTTTGCAGCGCACGGTCACATTCCACCGCCGGCACCGGGGAGTTTCGTCACGCCCTTTGCCGTCGAGCATCTGGATGTCGGCGCCGCGATCGCGGGGCAGGGCATCGCCATCGGTTCGCCGATCCTGTTCCAGACCGAGCTGGATAGCGGGCGCCTGGTGCAGGCGCATCCGGGTGTCGCCAGCGACGGTCGCAGCTTCTGGTTCGTGGCACCCACGGCGCGAAGTGGCAGTGCCAAGGTCATTGCATTCCGTGACTGGCTGGTCGAGCAGGCCGCCGCGGCGCGGCGTGCGGCACGTCATTACCTGTCCCACGTGGTGATGCCATGAACCAGAGCCCCGAACTGCTGCGGCGCCTGCTGCGTGCCAAGGACCGGATGGATCGGGCCAGCCATGAGGAATGGCCTGTCGCGCGCCTGGCTGAGGTCAGTGCAGTGTCGCCAGCGCACTTCGCCCGCTCGTTCAAGCAGGCCTTCGGGCTGCCGCCGCACCGCTATCTGCTCAGCCGCCGCATCGAACGAGCGGTGGCGCTGCTGCGTGATACCGATCTGGCGGTGACCGAAATCGCCGCGCAGACCGGGTGGCGCAGCCTGGGCACCTTTGGCCGCATCTTCCGTGACATCACCGGTGACAGCCCGGGCACTGTGCGCGAGCGTGAGCGTGCAGCCCAGGCGGCGTCGGCCAGTGTGCCGGAATGCCACGCACGCGCCGCGCAGCGCCCGGACCTGAAGATCGCAGTTTTGGAGAAGCGCCGCCGTGAGGTGGTTGCTAACGTGGACCCCACCTGAGGGAGGTCCCATGACCAATTCTGTGAACACGGTCGGCCTGTATGTGCGCGACCAGGATGAGGCGCTGGCGTTCTACGTCGGCAAGCTCGGTTTCGAAGTGCATACCGACGTGCGCAATGGCAGCTACCGCTGGCTGACGGTACGCAGCCCAGGCCAGGACGGTTTCCAGCTGGGCCTGTTCGTGCCGGGTCCACCCACCCACGATGCGGCCACCGCGCTTTCGCTGCAGCAGCTGGTGGCCAAAGGCGCAATGCCGCCCCTGGTGCTGGCTGTGGATGACTGCCAGGCGCGTTACACGCAGTGGTTGGCACAGGGCGTGGAATTCACCCAGGAGCCGATCGAGCGCTTTGGCGCCGTCGACGCCGGATTCCGCGATCCATCGGGCAATGGCTGGAAGATGATCGAAGCCCGTTCCGAAGCGAGGCGCCGGCAATGAGCCGCGGTGGCTGGGCACGGCCCGTGCATCGTTGGACCTCGATCGTGTTCACCCTGGCGGTGATCGCCAACTTCGTGGTGCGCGGGCTGGGGCAGGGCGAGCCTGCGGCGTGGATCACCTATTCGCCGCTGCCGCCGTTGTTCCTGCAGCTGTTCACCGGGTTGTACCTGTTTGCGCTGCACTACAGCGGCAGGTGCCGCAGCGCCGGGCAGGGCGCTGCGGGTTGACGCCGGGTCAGGCGGCAGCGTCGGCGGTGTAGGCCGCCAGCAGTGCGGGAAGATCTTCCATGCGCTGGAAGATCACCTGGGCACCGGCCGCGCGCAGAGCCTCGGGCGTGCTGTGGTGCGGGCCGCCCTCGCTGAAGCCGAACACGGTGGCACCTGCGGCCACACCGGCGGTCGCACCGGTCACGGTGTCTTCAATGACCGCGCAGCGCTTCGGATCCACACCCAGCGCGGCAGCGGCCGCCAGGTAGACGTCCGGGTGCGGCTTGGTGTTCGGCATGTCCTGGCCGCTGTAGACGTGGTCGCCGAAGGCATCGAGGATGCCGACCTTGCCCAGCTGCAGTTTCACCTTTAGCAGATCGGCGCCGGAGGCGCAGGCGATCCGCCCACCGGTGGCCGCAGCGATCGCACGCACGGCCTCGGGTGCCCCCTGGATCGCTTCCAGGTCACGTTCCAGTGCCCGGTTGCGCTGCTGGCGGAACTCTTCAAGCCACGCCTCGGTGAACGGCTTGCCGGTGCGTTCTTCGATCAGTCCGGCCAAGTGGGCAACGGATTGGCCAAGGAAGACTTTACCCGCCTGTGCCGGAGTCAATGGCCAGCCACGTTCGGTCAGCATCTCGGAGAGGACGCGGGCCACCAGCGGCTCGGAATCAACCAATACGCCGTCGCAGTCGAACAGCACGGCATCGAAGGGAAAACGGGACATCTACAGCTCCAGGGGGCAATGCGGTGGTGCAATTGCCCGTCATTTTCCCACAGCCATCCTTGCGTGGCACCCGCGCAGGATGCCACCCATTCCCGGCAGGCCGGTCAACCCAGGTCACACCCCGCCGGCTGCGGCCAGGTGCTGGCCGGCAGCATGTTCTTCAGCGAGGCAGGTGCGTTGATGGCCACGTAGCTGGCACCCAGCAGTTCCTCCAGATCGGCGATGGTCACCAGGTAGCTGTCCAGGCTGCCCAGGTTCGCTTCGTTGGGGATGATCCAGCTGATCGCCTTGGCCGTGCCGGTGTTCGGATCGCGGGTGATGATCGTCTTCCAGAAGAACTCCGGTGTCGGGATGCCGTGGCTGGAAAGGAAGTAGTCGTTGGAGGCATCGCCATAGACCACGCCACCGTAGACATCCACCGGCGCGATGTCGCGGTAGCACTCGGCCACGTTCTCTGCCTTCACCCAGATGCCCTGGTTGAAGCTGGACACCTGCGGAACGATGTTGGTCATGTAGTTGGCGCGGCGGATGTAGGTCGCGTTGTAGTCCATGTGGTTGGACGTCACCAGATGGCCCCGGTCATAGCCGGACTTGATGCTGGCGTAGGAGGCGGTGCTGGTCTGGCCGAGGCAGCCTGCCGGCAGGTCCGGATCCTTGTAGAAGCTGGACGGGCGCGCGGCCGAGCCGGTGTCGGCGGTGAGCGTGTACTCGTAGCGGGTGGCGCTGTGGATGCTGCAGTCGTAGGTGAGCACGAAGCCGCCCTTGTTGAGGGTGACGACCTGGGCCTGGGCAGCGCCAGCGAAGGCACTGAGGACGAACGCGAAGAAGAGGCTTGCAAGGCGCATTGCGGTTCTCCAGCAGAAGTTCAGGGCGCAGCCGTCCGCCACGACCGGGCCGAGGCGAGGTCATGGGGGACGTTGCGGAGACGGGTGCTACGGATTGCGGTGAGACGTGACCGCGATGACAGGGCCGTGGAGGCCGTGCGGTGTCGTAAGCGTCACAAGCTGTCGTCTTTCGGTCAACGATGAAAAGACGAAGCTGTGACAGCGCGCAAGCACTGGAGATGTGTCAAATGGAGCAGGACGTGGCTGAAACGCTCGCGTGCTAGAGCATCGCGATGCCTGCGGGTGTTGTCAGGGGGTCGCCTTCAACACGTAATCGCCGTTGCGTGTTCCCGGCACCAGTAACCATCCTGGTTTCAGACTCAGCGACCACCCTGGACCCTGTAGCGGCGGGTCGGCAGTTGCGGGTGCCTGCACGAACACGGCCTTCCAGTCGCTCTGCATCAACGCTCCGTCGGTGACGTCCAGGCTGCCCCAGGTGTCGGTCAGCCGCATCGTTGGATATACCGTGCCACGGCCCGGCAACGACTGCATCGTGTTGGGATTGAACTGGATGCGCATGCTGCGCAGATCCAGCCGCACGACCGGGCCTGTCACGAAGCGCGCACGGTTGTGTTCCAGCTGCGCAATGCGCTGCCGTTCGCGCAGCATTTCGGCTTCGCGCAGTGCCCGTCCGCTGTAGCGCGCAGCAGCGGCCCGCAGCTCGGTCGCACCCCGCTGCATCGGGGTCCGGGTCACTTCGGCCAGATGCGTGCCGAGGTCCCGGGCGGGGTGGGCGAGATGGTTGCGCCAGCCGGGGGCCGCCTGGTCCAACAGCAGGCCATAGGCCGGACCGGTGGCATAGGCGAAAGAGCGGACGAAACTGCGATCGGCAACGTGCGCGCGAAGGTCATGCAGCGCCGCCTGGATACGTGTGGAGCGCGTTGGGTTGCCGACGAACACGCCGGTGTACTCGGCCAGGCCCTCGTTCAATTCCAGCGCCGCTTCTTCCTGCGCTGCCGCAGGGAACTGGCGGTGGCGCTCGGCGCGGAAGGCGAGTGCGTCGCTCACCGCAGTGTGCTGCGCCATTGCATCGGTGGCCGTGAGCGCATCCGCAAGCGCGCGCCATTCCAGCTGCAGCCAGTAGCGTCCTTCAAGTGTGTCGAGGTGCTCGTTGCCGCCTTCGGTCGGCGCGGTGATGGGCAACGCCGGTTGCAACCGATGGAACATTTCGAGAGCCAGCAGCGTACTGCGCCTGGACACGTCCTGCGGCAATGGCCAGAGCAGTTGCGTCCAGCGTATGCCGGACCATTCCACGGCGGTGTTGGCAACGATCGCATCGGGCGGAAGCTGGCCCACGAACACCTCGCCACGCCCCTTCAACGCGCCGTGTACATCCGCATGCGAGGCGGTGACCTGGCGGCTCTTCGGATCGACCAGCATCATCGGCCCGCACAGGGATTGCCCCCACAGCTGGCCGCCATCGACCTGGCACAGGTGCTGTGCTTCGATGAAGATTCCGCGCGCGTCGGCGTCTGCGATCGGTGATTCAGCGGACCATGCCGGTCCTGCTGCACAGGCAACACCGGCAATCAGTGCAGTGCGGAAAATATCCATGGCATCCGTGCGTTGATGGGCGCAGGCAGTCATAGCACTGGACACCGTTGCCCTTCAACGACGGGCAACGAACGCGTTGCCGCTTCGGCGGCCGGGGCCATGGCTACGCCATGCAGGCGCGCATCCATACTTTCGCGTACTGATCTCTGTCTTGCCGCTGTCACGAAAAACTGTGCGCCGCGTCAAATTTTGAGGTAGTGTCGATTCTGCTGCCGGGGCGCAGCGGGGTGCAAGGCGTCGGGGACTACGCGCCGCACCCGCAATTGAAGCACCAGACATCACAGCGCCGGCGTTGACGCCGGCGTGCATCTCGGGCTTTCAATGAAAAGGGGGTATTCGATGCGCAATGCATGGATCAAACGAAGCAAATGGGTTGCACTGACCCTGGTGGCGGGTGCCGCACTGGCCGCCGCTGCCGTGGGCATACGCAGTACCGGTGCCCAGTCAAAGACCGGCAATCCCTCGGTGGACGCGCGCGCCGGCAATCCGTCCGGGCCTGCGGCACGCGGTCCGGGTAGCGGCTTCGCCGAGCTCTCCAACCGCTATATCGTGGTCTACCGCGAGGAGCCGCTGGCCACCTACAAGGGCGACATCCAGGGCCTCGCGGCACCGGAACGCATGCGCCCATCCGCCAGCGCCGCGCGTGCAGCGGCAGCCACCGGCAATGCGCCGACACCGCGCATCGCTGTAAAGGGGGCACGCTCGCAGGACTATGTGCGCTTCCTCGCTGACCGCCAGGTACAGCACGAGGCCCGCATCAATGCAGCATTGGGTCGCAGCGTAAAGGTCGAACGGCGCATGCAGCATGCGATCAACGCATCGGTGCTGCAGATGAACCCGCAGGAAGCGGAGCGCGTGCGCGCACTTCCCGATGTGCAGCTGGTTGAAGAGTACAGGGAGTATGAGCAGGACACCGACGTCGGACCGGGGTTGATCGGCGCACCTGCGCTGTGGAACGGCACACCTGCGCCGTTCCGTGGCGAAGGTGTGGTGGTCGGCGTCATCGACTCGGGCATCAACTTCGGCAGCCCGGCCTTCACCGCCCGCGCCAAAGATGGTTACGAGCACGTCAATCCGCTGGGCGCAGGCAACTACCTCGGTACCTGCGCGCCGGGCGGCATCGACGAAGGTCGCTGCAACAGCAAGCTGATCGGCGGCTACGACTTCGTCTGCGGTGCGCCGGGCAACCAGTGTGGCGTTGCGGACGTACGCGAGGAGCCTGGATTTGGTGACACCAACGGTCATGGCAGCCATACCGCTTCCACCGCCGCCGGCAACCCGCACACTGCGTCCTACCGTGGCAACCAGATCCACATTTCCGGTGTTGCGCCGCGCGCCAACATCATCGCCTACGACGCCTGCTACACCGAGGTCTCTACCGGGCGCGGCTTCTGCCCGAACACCTCGACGCTGGCAGCGGTCAACCAGGCCCTCGCCGATGGCGTGGTCGACGTCATCAATTACTCCATTGCCGGTGGCACCGCGCCGTGGGGAGAGGCGGTCTCGCTGGCGTTCCTCAACGCATCCGATGCCGGCATCTATGTGGCCACTTCGGCCGGCAACTCCGGCCCAGGTCCGAACACGATGGGCCATCTGGAACCCTGGACCGGCAGCACTGCGGCGGCCACGCATGGCCGCGGCGACATCGTGCTGTTCGCTGCGGTCAGCGGCCCCGGCAGCGTGCCGCCGGCGCTCACTGCCATCCTGCTGACCGAAGGCTCGGGCGGCGTGCCGTTCGCAACGCCGATTCCTGCAACCACGCCGCTGCGTGTCAGTGCAGGCATCGACAGTGCCAACGATGGGTGCGCGCCGTTCCCGGCCAATACCTTCCAGGGCGCCGTTGCGGTGATCCGCCGTGGCTCGTGCAACTTCAGCGACAAGGTCAACAACGCCGCTGCAGCGGGTGCGATCGCCGTGCTGATCGGCAACAACCAGCCGGCCCCCATCCTGCCCAACGTGGCCGGGGCGACCATTCCCGCCTTCGCCATCGACCAGTCGGACGCCAATGCACTGCGGACCTTTGCGTCGAGCGTTGGCAACAACGCAACCGCCGGCATTGCCTATCCGGCCAGCAAGATCAGCAATACGCCGGATGTGCTGGGCGACTTCAGTTCGCGCGGCCCGGCCGGGATCTTTGATCTGGTCAAGCCGGACGTGACCGCCCCGGGTGTGCGTGTGCTGGCCGTGATCGCAGGCAATGAGGTGACCGGCTCGGAGAACGCCGTCGGCCTGATGGACGGCACCTCGATGGCATCACCACATCACGCCGGTGCCGCCGCGCTCCTGCGCCAGGCGCGTCCTGACTGGACCGTGCAGGAGACACGCTCGGCGTTGATGATGACCGCGCGGCAGGAGGTGCTGAAGGAAGATGGCGTCACACCGGCCGACGCATTCGCGATGGGCGCTGGACGCATCCAGGTGGACCAGGCACTGCGCGCAGGGCTGGTGCTCAACGAGACCAAGACCAACTTCCTGGCCGCCAATCCAGCCAATGGGGGTGAAGTGTCGTCGCTCAACATCGCCAGCCTCGGCAAGCGCAGCTGCGCGGACAGCTGCAGCTTCACCCGCGTGTTCCGCAATGTGCTGCCGACCCGGCAGACGTGGACGGCGAAGGTGCAGGGCCTGACCGCGGTTGTCTCGCCATCGGTGTTTACCCTGGCGCCGGGTGAAAGCAAGTCGGTGCGGGTCATCGTCACCACCGGTTCGGTACCGAACGATGGCAGCTGGCGCTTTGCCAGGCTCACCCTCTCACCGCAGGGCGGTGATACCAGCCAGCCGCTGCTGCGCCTGCCGATCGCCGTGTCGGTGCCGCCGCCGCAGATCGCCGCCACGCCGCCGACGAACTCGCTGACCCTGCCGGCCGGTGGCAGTGGAACGGTGAACCTGCAGATCGCCAATACCGGCGGCTCACCGCTGGAATGGCAGATCGACAATTCCGGAGTGGGCACCCGCACGCTGGTAGCGCAGGCGCCAAACAACGCCAATGGCCGTCGCTCGACGCGCTTCACCGATGCGGCGACAGTGGGTGCACGTGCACAGCTTGGTGCCGATGATTTCACTCTGGGCGAGGCCACCGGCATTACCCGCATCGTCGCTGACGGCTTCGTCAACGGTGGCTCGCTGGCAACTTCGACCAACATCAACTGGTCGATCTACCGGGATGTTGGCGGCAATCCGGAGGGCAATCCGGAATCGAGCCCGCAGCTGGCGCTGTGGAGCTACACCTCCACCGTCAGCGGTCCGGGCGTAAGAACGTCGGCCACGCTGGCCACCATCAACCTTGACCTGGCCGCTGCAGGCCAGAACGTGAACCTGCCGGCAGGCCGCTACTGGCTGGTGGTCTCGGTGCGCGCGCCGCTGGCTACCAGCTGGTTCTGGTTCAACGCCACCAGCGGCGACAGCGTGTACCGCAGCGCGATCATCAATCCCGATGGCAGCGGTGCCTGGTCCACCACCGCCGGCGCGCCTGGGTTGGCCTATGGGCTGGGCGGAAGCAATGCGTGCGGCGCCGGCTGGATCGGCACACCGACCCGTGCCCTGGGCCGCATCTCCGCAGGCGGCAGCCAGAGCACGCAGGTGCAGATCAATGCCAGCGGCCTCGCGCCGGGCAGCTATTCGGGCTTCGTCTGTGTCGGCAGCAATGACCCGAGCACGCCGAAGACTGCTGTCCGTGTCGCCTTGACCGTAACGCCGTAAGGCGCCAGCAGCATCCCGGCCGCCCCTGTGCAGGGGCGGCCGGTTTCCCACCGTTTCCGGCGCTTGCCGGGAACCCTTCCTGATGGACCTCGGGGGTACCGTGAAGACGATGCACAAGCACATCCTTGCCGTGGCACTGGCCATGGCAACCGCACCGGCGTGGGCCGGTGATACCTGCCAGCTGGACGATGGCTTCGGCGGCGTGTCCAACGGTGGCGCCAGCGCCGGTGGTGCCGCCTCGCTGGCGTGCGGCAGTGGTGCCGATGCCAGCGGTGATCTATCGGCGGCCGTCGGAACCGGCGCCAGTGCCAGCGGCACCGGCAGTACGGCGATCGGCGCAGCCAGCAGCGCCTCCGGCGACCAGAGCGCCGCCGTGGGCGTGGGTGCTTCCGCCTCCGGCGCCAACAGTGCGGCGATCGGCGACAGCGCCACCGCCAGTGGTGACTTCAGCAGTGCCAGTGGCTCGGGCAGCTCCGCAACGGGCTCGTTCTCCACCGCGTCAGGCGCTGGCAGCAACGCCACGGGCGAAAACAGCACCGCGCTCGGCAGCTTGTCCGAAGCCAGTGGCAACAACAGCAGTGCCGTGGGCAATGGTGCCATCGCTTCTGCAAACGACAGCGTTGCACTGGGCAATGGCTCCGTCGCCGACCGTGCCAACTCGGTATCGGTAGGCAGCGCCGGCAACGAACGCCAGTTGACCAACGTGGCCGCCGCCACGCAGGGCACCGATGCGGTGAACCTCAATCAGATGAATACCGCCAACGCCAATACGCTGACTTCGGCCAACAGCTATGCCGATGCGCGGGCCACGGCGACCATCAACTCCGTCAACGCCTACACCGACGCGAGCAGCGCCGCGGCAGTGACGACCTCAAAGGCCTATACCGATGCCAGCAGCGCAACCACGCTCTCCTCGGCCAACTCCTATACCGATACGAAGTCCGCGCAGGCGGTGACGACGGCCAATGCCTACACCGACCAGCGCCTGGCGCAGTTCGCGCTGGACAACAACGGGCTGAAGCAGGAGATGGAACGCCGCCTGCGTCATCAGGACCAGCGGATCGATCGCATGGGCGCGATGAGCTCGGCGATGTTGAACATGGCCATCAACGCCGCCGGCTCACAGAGCCCGCGCGGTCGCATTGCGGTGGGTGCCGGCTTCCAGGGTGGCGAGCAGGCGCTGTCGATCGGATACGGTAAACGGATCGGCGAGCGTGCTTCCTTCTCGCTGGGTGGTGCCTTCAGCAATGGCGAGAGGTCTGCCGGCATGGGCTTCGGCGTAGACCTGTAAGGCAATGCAGGGCAGGGGGCGCGCAGCGCCCCCTGTTCAGCGAACAAGCGCTGCGAACGTGCAGCAAACGTCATGCTGCGTCGCAAGGCGCCACTCACCATTCGCACTGGTACGGTCCAACCCGTTGCACCACCACCGACGGGGAGAGACGACGATGCGCAAGGTATTGCTGCTGTTGATCCTGCTGACCGGCCTGGCGCCCACTGCCTGGGCCGCGACGGTCAAGACCACCCATCGCACCATTGCCGGCTGGGATGGAACGCCTCTCGGGGCCTTCGTCATCGAACCGCAGGATGCGGGCGGCGGGCGCTATCCGCTGCTGGTGATGCCCAGCAGCTGGGCGGTGCCCAGCGTGGAGTACGTGGGGGTGGCGCAGTCGCTGGCACAGCGCGGCTATGTGGTGATCAGCTACAGCTCGCGTGGCTTCTGGGAATCCGGCGGCAGCATCGACATCGCCGGGCCCTCCACGGTGGAGGATGTCAGCGCGCTGATCGACTGGGCGCTGGACAACACCCGCGCTGACCCGGACCGGATCGGCGTTTCGGGCATCTCCTACGGTGCGGGCACCAGCCTGCTGGCGGCGGCACGCGATCCGCGCATCAAGGCCGTGGCCGCGCTCAGTGGCTGGGCCGATCTGCAGGCCTCGCTGTACAGCAACGACACCCCGAGCGCGCAGGGCATCGCACTGCTGGTTGCGGCCGGCCTGGTGACCGGACGCCCTGGCGCGGAGCTGGCCACGATCAACCGCAATGTTCTGGCGGGCAACTACCAGGGCGCGGTGGATTCGCTGTTGCCGGTGGCGGCGCAGCGCAGTCCCGCGGCCAGCATCGACGAGATCAACGCCAACCAGCCGGCGGTGTTCCTGGCCAACGCCTTCAACGACAGCCTGTTCCCGCCGGGCCAGCTGGTTGATTTCTTCAACCGGCTGAAAGGCCCGAAGCAGCTGCAGCTGCGCCACGGTGACCACGCGCTCAACGAAGCGCTCGGTGCACTGGGCATTCCCAACGAAGTCTATGACCAGGTGGGTGACTGGTTCGATCACTA
This sequence comes from Stenotrophomonas sp. 71799_Sma, assembly GCF_056482505.1. Lineage (NCBI taxonomy): Bacteria > Pseudomonadati > Pseudomonadota > Gammaproteobacteria > Lysobacterales > Lysobacteraceae > Stenotrophomonas > Stenotrophomonas sp. 71799_Sma. The sequence goes on along the minus strand of NZ_CM151202.1, from coordinate 2,542,013 downwards.
TCTGAAGGCAGTGGCCAACGGCATCGACCGCCAGCCGGCGGTGCAGCTGAAGTCACAGAAGGGCAGCTGGAGCAGTTACCCGGATTGGCAGGCGACCAGCAAGGGTGCGGTCAGCTACGGCCTGACCGCACCCTCTGGTTTGCTGCTGCCGACCGGCGGCCTGGCCGAGCACGGTGGCGGCACCGGCTGGAACTACCGCATCGGCAGCGGCCTGCTGACTGCGGCCAATTCCGGCGTGGCGATGGCCTCCGGCGCGCTGCAGATGATCAACCTGCCGCCGGGTGCCTACGTACCGTTTGTTGGCCGCAGTGCCGCCGGTGTCTGGCAGGGGCCGATCCAGTGGAGCGCCAAACGCCTGGACGGTGCGCCGGAAGTGCGCCTGACGGTCACGCCCAGCCGTGCCAACACCACGCTGTACACCTACCTGTACGCCGAGGATGTGCTGGGCAATGGTCAGTTGATCAGCCACAAGCCGTATACCTTGCGCGGTGCCACGCCGGGCCAGGCGAAAACGCTCGACCTGCGGCTGGAAGCGAGCAGCTGGAACCTTCCAGCCGGCAGCCGCCTGACCTTGGTGGTCGATACCGTGGACCTGCGCTATGCGGGCATCAGCCAGCTGGGTGGGGCGGTGACCTTCAGCTCGCCAGCCAATGCGCCGTCGGTGCTGAAAGTGCCGCTGCATTGATGTGCGGCCGCGCCCGTTGCGGCGGGCGCGGTACACCGGGCCGGAAAACTGCGAGACTCGTGTTTGTCCCGGCAAACGGATGAATCCATGGTCATTGCATGGCTGCTGCTCGGTGCGGTGCTCGCGGCACCCACCGCGAAAGGTGCGCCGATCGATTGGCCGGACACGCTGTTGAAGGATCTGGACGCTGCCGACGCCGCCCTGCGTGGCAGTCATCCGGGCGCAGTGGATCTGCGGAATCCCGGGTTCGGCGCGCAGCTCGACGAGGCCCAGGCGCTTGCACGTTCGCGTGCAGGTCGGGTCACCAACTACCAGGGCTACTGGTGGGCGATGAAAGGCTATGGGGCGTTCTTCAACGATGGGCATGTCAGCCTCAACGCGCTTGCCGACGCTCCCGATGTTCCAACGCAGTGGCCCGGGTTCCTGACCGGTTTCGACGGCGATGCGCAGTTGGTCATGACCGTGGATGGTGGCCATGGCCATCCGCCACTTGGGGCGCGATTGCTGTCCTGTGATGGCATCGATGCACAGACGCTGGCTGCGCGCCGGATCGGGGACTTCAGCGGGCGCTGGAACCTGCAGGCCAGCCGCATCCACGGCGGTGGCGAAGTGCTGCTGGAGCAGGGCAATCCGTTCGTGCCCACGCTGAACGCCTGCGTCTTCCAGGTAGATGGACGCGAGAAATCCTACGCACTGCAGTGGCAACCACTGCAGGCGGCACAGCGCAAGGAGCGTCTGGCCGACACCCGGCGCAGCTTCCGCCCGGCGAACGGCTGGCGCATCATGCCCGATGGCGGCTACTGGATCACCACCAGCAGCTTCAATGCCGACCCCACGGAGCAGAACTTCAAGGAACTGACCGCCCTGCTTGAGCAGCTTGCTCCGAAAGCCGAAGCCCTGCAGCAGGCACCGTCGGTGGTGCTGGACGTGCGTGGCAACAGCGGCGGAGCTTCGCAATGGAGCATCGAACTGGCGCGATTGATCTGGGGCCGGGCCGCCGTGGACGTGCTGCCCGACCCCAGCTGGGTGGAGTGGCGGACCTCCGAGGCCAACATCGCCCAGTTGCGCAGGTTCCTGCAGAAGCTGGTGCAGGCGCCCGACGCGTCGCCAGAGCTGCGTCGCATGCTGGAGTCGGTGACGGCGGGCATGGCACAGGCACGCGGCCGGGGTGAGGCGTTGTGGCGCGAGCCGTCCGAGGCCAGCGCAGATACAGCACCAACCTCAGGCCCGGCCGCACCGCTGCGCAAGGGCAGGGTGGTGATCGTGGCTGATGCCGCCTGTGGTTCGGCCTGCCTGGATGCGCTGGACCTGTGGAAGCGGTTGGGCGCGGTGCAGGTGGGCGTCGAGACATCGGCCGACAGTCTCTACATGGACGTGCGGCCAGAGCGGCTGCCAAGCGGGCTGGCCAGGATTTCAGTGCCGATGAAGGTGTTCCGGGGGGCGGGTGCGTGGTTCGAACGAACCGCACGTGCCCGATCATCGCTATACCGGCGACATGCGGGACACCGCAGCACTTGAGGCGTGGATCTCCGGACGATGATCCCGTCCTGGTGGCGTACCGGTGAAGCAGTTCCGGCACATCAAACCTTTTCACCGGCAGCTGCATCCAACCCGCAATGAGCCCGGCAACCGCTGCTGCAGCTCTACTGAACGAAGGAGCCCTCGGATGTGCGAACTGCCTCGTACTGCGCTTCAATGCGCGATGTTGATCATGCTGGTGCCTTTCGCAGCAGGTGCTGCGGTCACCGAAGTTCCCTTCGAGCTGGGCAAGGATCACCGGATCTACGTGGAGGGTACGATCAACGGCTCGCGACCACTGCGCTTTCTCGTCGATACAGGCGCGTCGGCCATGGCCGTTGCCAGGCACATCCAGCAGGACGCGAAGCTGGTCATTGACGACCAGAGTGAGAACACCGGTTCCGATGGCGTCACGCTTCTCGACTACAGCACGCACAACGCCGTGCAGATCGGCGGCGTGCAGCGACCGATGGGGGCCGTGGTGATCGACTACACGGGGCGCCCCTTCGATGCGGTACTGGGCTGGACCTTCTTCCAGAGCCAGGTGCTGGAGATCGACTACGACCGCAGCCTGCTGCGCGTGCACGACGATGTTCCCGACCTTGCCGGGTATGTCCGGGCCAACGTGCGCTGGATCGACAATATCCCGGCCATCCAGGTCACGCTCGGCAACGGCAGCAGCACTTTCGCACCCTGGCTTACCCTGGACACCGGCAGCAACGGCAACATCGACCTGTCCTACGCCTTCGGCAGCGCCCACCGCCTGCAGGAAGCGTTTCCGGAACGACTTGGAACATCACAGTTCAGCGGCAGCGCGGGCCGGAAGATCCGCGCGGTGGACGTGCGCGTGCCCGTGGCCAGCATCTCGACCCTGCAACTGAAGGGGCCGAAAGCCTCGATCACCGTCGATGACGATGGCTCCACGGACGACGGGACGCTTGGCAGCGAAGTCCTGCAGCAGTTCAATATCCTGCTGGATGCCCGTTCCGGCAGCATCTATCTGCGTCCAAACCGTCGCTTCGTCGCCACCCCGGCGGGGTGACCACGCGCGTTCGGCATTCAGCGCTGGACATCCGCACCTCCATCGCCCAGCAGGGCCAGCACCTGCGCCTCAGCTACCGGGCTGAAGTCACCGGGAATGGCGTGCTTCAACGCGCCCGCAGCCAGTCCGAAGCGCACTGTGCTTTCTGCGTCGAGCCCGGACAGCATTCCGTGCAGGATGCCGGCGGCAAAGGCATCGCCGCCCCCGATGCGATCAACGATACCGGGGAGCGGGCGCGGTGGTGCCTGCGCCCGCGAGCCGTCGCGGCCGAGCAGCAGCGCGCCCAGGATGTGATGGTCTGCGCTCACCACATCGCGCTGGGTGCACGCCAACCACTGCAGATGCGGGAAGGCGGCAAAGGCGGCGGCCGCAGCGGCTTCGGTTCGGGCGACGGCATCGTCCTGCGGAAAGTGCAGCCCCAGCACCAGTTCGATGTCCCGATGATCGGCAAAGACAATGTCGGCCTCGGCGAAGACTTCGCGCAGGATCGCCCCGGCGTCGCCGCCCCAACGTCGCCACAGTGAGGGACGGTAATTGCCGTCGAAGGACACCTGGACGCGCGCCGCGCGCGCCGCACGCACGGCCCCCAGCACGGACCCGGCCACGTTGTCGCCCAGCGCCGGGCTGATGCCGGAGACATGCAGCAGCTGCGCGCCGGACAGTAGAGCGGGCCACGCATGATCCTCGGCGCTGCTGTTTGCGAATGCAGACCCCGCCCGGTCATACACCACTTCACTGGCGCGGTGCACCGCACCGGGCGCCAGGAAGTACAGGCCCATGCGGTCGCGATCCACTTCGCGCACGCCGGCCACGCCTACGCCATGCCGCCGCAGCTCGGCCACGGCATGCCGGCCCAGCGCGTTGCCGGGTACCGTGCTGACCATCTGCACATCGTGGCCCAGGCAGGCCAGCGAGACCGCAACATTGGCCTCGGCGCCTCCTACATGGACCTGCAGCTGCGGCGTCTGCAGCAGCAGTTCACGACCCGGCGCACCCAGGCGCAGCAGCAACTCACCGAAACAAACGACGCGGCTCATCGGTTCCCTCTCAGTCGGCGGTGGCGCAGCCCAGCATGCGCAGATCGATGGCATCGGCCATGCGCCGGTAGCCTTCGTCGTTGGGATGCAGATGGTCGCGGGTGATGTCGTTGGGCAACGATTCCGCCGCTTTCGGATCACGCAGGGCGGCATCGAAATCGATGATGCCATCGAACCCGGTCTGCCCACCGCGTGCCCACTGGTTGATCGTGGTGCGGGTGGCTGCGGACACGGGCTCGTAGCGCTCGGAGCCGCCGAATGGGGTCAACGTACCCAGCCAGGCGCGGATGCCATGCGCATGCAGCCGCGCCGCAACCTGCTGATAGCCCGTCAGCATGTCCGCCGCATTGCGGCCAGGCAGCGGCTGCGCGCCACCGCTATGGCGGATGTCATTGATGCCTTCGAACAGGATCACCTGATCGGCATCGGCCGCCGCGATCACATCGCGATCCAATCGTGACAGTGCGCTGTGGCTGCGGCCATGGTCAAGCAGCTTGTTGCCGCTGATGCCCTGGTTGAGCACCACGAACCGGTTCGGGCAGGCCTGCTGCAGGCGCTGCGCCAACCGCTCCGGCCACTGGTTGAAGGTGCCGCGACGGGCTGTGGCACCTTCCGTGATGGAGTCGCCCAGCGCCACGATCACCTGGGGACGATCTGCGCGCTGCACCATCACCGCCGAGAACACGTTCTGCTGGTAGCTCAGCCGCACGCTGTCGGCAACGGTTGCCTGCCTGCCGTCCGCTACCCGCAGCTCGGTGCGGCGCACGGCGGGACGGGTGGGCTGCGGGAAATAGGCACTCACGCTGATTTCCTGCAGCGCCGCCACCGGCATCCGCACCGGATCGCTCAGCAGCGCTGCACCCACCGGCACCTCGATGACCGCGCGGCCATCCACCGTTACCGGCAGCGGTGCGGCCTTGCCGTTCTTTACTCCCACGCGCAGGTCCTCGACCCGCAAGGGTGCCGTGCCGAGCTCGTTGCTTATGCGCAGGCGCAGCGCATCGCCACGGCTGCCGATACGCATGTCCTGGCGCACGGTCTGTGCGGCGAACTGTACGGGTGCCTCGGCGGTGCCATCCTTGCGGTCAGGTGCCGGCGAGGCGGTCCAGGCGGTGACCCAGACCGGTGCAGCCAAAGCGGCAGGCGCGGCCGCGGCGGAACAGATCGTCAATGAAAGCAGGAGCGTCCAGCGCTGCATGAGCAGGATTCCAGTCAGGAGAAGTAGGTGCCGCCGTTGACGTCCAGATTCGCACCGGTGATGAACGCCGCCGCATCCGAGGCCAGGAATACAGCAGCGTCAGCGGCTTCGTCCGGCGCACCCTGGCGGCGCAGCGGGGTGGCGCCGGCAACGGCCGTGCGCACTTCCGGCTTGGTGAATTCGTCGTGGAAGCGGGTGGCGATCATGCCGCAGCACAGTGCGTTCACCCGGATACCCTTCGGCCCCAGCTCCTTGGCCATGGCGCGGGTGAAGGTCATCACCGCCGCCTTGGCGGTGGCGTAGATCGATGCGCCCGGGCCGCCGCCATCACGACCGGCCTGCGAGGCGAAATTGACGATGGCCGCGCCTTCGCGCATGTGCGGCACCACCGCGTGCGTGGTGAGATAGGTGGAGGTGATGTTGAGGTCCATCACCGTGTGGAAGAACGCCGGGTCGATCTCGGCCAGCGGGCGACGCTGCACCATGCCACCGGCCACGTTCACCAGCAGGTCGATGCGCTCACCGAACGCGGCCTGTGCCGCAGCGACCAGGCCGGCGACGGCAGCGGCATCGGTGACGTCGGCGCGATGCACGATGGCCTGGCCACCGGCCGCCTGGATCTGCGCCAGCGTTTCCTGGGCACTGGCTTCATCATTGGCGTAGTTGATGCAGACGCGTGCACCGGCGGCAGCCAGTTTGATCGAAACGGCGCGGCCGATATCGCGGCCGCCGCCGGTGACAATGGCCACCTTGTCCTGGAACGACATGCGGAAAACTCCTTGGTTTGCGGGGGAATGGATGTACTTGGAAAAGAAGGAGACCCAGGCTCAACCGGCGCGGCGGTCGAGCTTCTGGATAGGCCCGGTCCACCACCACAGCGCGGCCAGCGACAGCGGCACCAGCGCGGCAACGAGGATGAAGATCGGAGCGTAGGAATGGCGGGTCAGCACCGGCACCAGCCAGGTGGTGATCAAGGTGCCGGCCACGGCCGCGAGGCCACCGAGGCCCGCCAGCGTGCCCACCGAGCGGCCGTCGAACAGGTCGCCCGGCAGGGTCTGGATGTTGCCGATGGCCACCTGGAAGCCGAACAGCACGGCAGCGATCGCCAGCACCGCCAGCAGCGGCTGGTTGGCCAGCACGGCAGCCAGCAGGGCAGGGGCCATGATCACGCAGCCCAGCGTGATGGCCAGCTTGCGGGCGCGGTCCACGCTGTGCCCGGCGCGGATCATCCGCCCGGACAGCCAACCGCCGCTGAGGCTGCCCAGCATCGCGCCAACGAACGGCACCCAGGCGAACAGGCCGATCTGCTTGATGTCGAAGCCGAAGGTTTCGGCCAGGTAGATCGGCAGCCAGGACACGAACAACCACCAGATCGGGTCCAGCAGGAAGCGGCAGGCGAGCATGCCCCAGCTCTGCCGGTGGGCCAGCAGCTCACGAACGCTGGCCTTCGGTGCCACCTCTGCCTGCTGCCCGGCCTGGTCTTCCTGGATCAACCGGCGCTCGGCATCGCTCACCCACGGATGCTTGTCCGGCCCGGCGCGGTAGACAAACAGCCATGGCAGCAGCCACAGGAAGCCGATCGCACCGACCAGCACGAAGGTGCCGCGCCAGCCCAGCCACAGGTACAGGCCGGCGATGGCCGGTGCGGAGACAATCGCGCCGATCGACGCACCTGCGTTGAACACGCCCTGCGCCAGTGCGCGCTCGCGTGCCGGGAACCACTCGGCATTGGCCTTGACCGCGCCTGGCCAGGCACCGGCCTCGCTGATGCCGAGCATCGCCCGCACCAGGCTGAAGGACAGCATCGAATGGGTGACCGAATGCAGGGCGATGGAGATCGACCACACGCTGATCGACAGAGCGAAACCCAGGCGCGTTCCGATCATGTCGAACAGGCGCCCGAACAGGAACTGGCCGGCGGCATAGAACAGCATGAACACCGTCACCAGCAGCGCGTAGTCATCCTTGGTCGCGCCCACTTCCCTGGCGATTTCCGGCCACATCACCGCCAGTGCGTTGCGGTCGATGTAGTTGATGACCGTAGCCACGGCGATCAGGCCCACGATCAGCCAGCGCACTGTTGAACGCACCGGCACCTTGCGCAGGTTGGCCACCACCGCAGGGCCGTTCATTTCGCGTCATCCTTGCTGCGGTCCATGCGCGCGTGGCTGCCGCTCCAGCCGTAGGCATGGCCGTCGACGGTCACGCTGTGCTCGCCCTTGGCGCTGCTGTCATCGGCCACGCCCAGCGCGATGCGGGCTCCACTGGCAAGGCGCAGTTCGATCACCTCGGCATCGCTGCCACGGGTGCGCACGATGTCCTTGATGCGGCTGTCTGCGCCGTGCACGTACTCGGCGGTGCCGTTGTACTCGCCGTGCGGCTCCAGCACGCTGAAGAAGGTCACGTCCTTCTGGCCTTCCACGCGCTGCAGCAGGGCCGGTTCGCGGCGCAGGTTGAATTCCGGGTCGTTGGCACCGCTTTCCACCAGCAGCGCCTGCGCGGGTGCGCTGCTGCCGAAGCGGTAGGTGTAGAAGCGGCCGTCCAGCAGCCAGGCCAGCGAACGCGGTTCGCTGCCGGGTTTGCTGCGTGCATCCAGCCACAGGTGCTGGTAGCCGTTGTCCTTGCCCAGCACCGGGCGCTGGGCGGGGAAGTGTTCGGCCTCGAAGCCGGTGGTGACGATGTGACCGTTGAAGTGCAGCGGCAGGTCGTAGCGCGCGGCCTTGTTACCGTGCACCTGCAACAGATCCAGCACCACTGGCAGACCCAGGTCGGGGTGGCGCAGCAGTGCCTGGGTGCGGGTGAAGATCACGCCGGGATACGCATCGCGCATGGTTGCCGAGGCGACCTGGGTATCGGCATCGGCCTGGAAGAAGCGCACCTGCGGGGCATGCTCCTCGCCGCGTTTCCAGTCGCCCTTGAAGTGGCTTTGCTCGTCCACCACCAGGGTGTTGTGAGCCACGGTCTGCTTGGCCCAGCTGCGGTTCTCAGCCAGGTAGATGCCGCCGCGCTTGGCTTCCACGTTGAGGAAGCGGGCCGCGCCGTAGTCGGTCACCACTGGATTGCCGTTGTCGTAGAACAGCCAATTGAGCTTGTCGAAGTGGCCGTGGCCCATGCCCTGCATGGTGTCCTTCTGCACCAGCGCCTGGCCGCGCTCGCCGTTCATGCGCAGAATGGCCAAGCCGCCGCGGTCGCCGTCAGGGCCGTCGCGCAGCAGCATCGGCCTGTAGTCGAAAGGTTTGGCCTTGTTCGCCGCCAGCGCCTGCGCCACCTCCAGCCCTTCGGGCGAAAGCAGCAGGCGCTTCTGCTGCTGGGCCACGGACAGCAGGCGGTCATCACCGGTACGCGCATAGGCGATGCCGATGCCGGCCACCAGCTCTTCGGTGTCGATGCCTTTGTCCAGGATGGCGTCGTTGATCGGGAAGAACAAGCCGTTGTAACTGGACTGCACCAGCACATCCACGGCCTTCAACAGCACGCCGTCACGGCGCGCGAAGATCTTCCGCTGAGGTTCGTTGCGTTCTATGGCATTGGCGAACAGCAGGAACGGCGCCAGTGCATAGCGCTGGTAGTAGGGGCCTTCCTCGTAGTAACCATCGGGCGAGAACAGCAGGTCGATCTGCCGAAGAAAGCCGAATTGATCGTCCTTCCGACTGCCGCGCAGGGATTTCTCCACCAGCTCAGGGTCGCGCAGCACGTAGCCGGTCATGCCGGTGGCGGCCACCGCCCAGGTGGCGTGGTTGTGGATCTGGTCGTAGTTCTTCGGCTCGCTGACGAGGAACTCGGCCATTGGCCGGAACACCTTCGATTCGATGGTGTTGCGGTCGCTGGCGGACAGCGCGTCGCGGATCGCGTCGTAGCCCTGGATGGCGTTGACCAGCCATACCGAATCGTTGAGCACCTGCCAGAACACGCGCCCGGGGATCTGCCCACGGCCTTCCGGGTGCGGGCCCAGCGTCGGGTAGAGCTGGGCATACTGCAGCAGCATGTCGCGCGCATAGTCCACGTAGGCCCTGTCGCCGGTCAGCCGGTACAGCGTGCCCGCCGCCAGCAGCGCCTGGTAGTTGCGCTTGTGCTGTTCATGGGTGCGCCCGCCGCCCTTGTCCTTGGGTACCGGCACGTCGATACCGGCTTTCATCATCTTCTTCAGCGTCGCCTCGGTGCGCGCCTGTTCCTTGGAAAACCACGGGTAGCGGCGGCCTTCGCTGGCCATCTGCTGCCACTGCGCGGCGGTGACCAGCACCGGCGCGGCCTCGGCCTGTCGCACGGCAGCAGTGGGGGCTGCGAACAGCGATGCGCTCGGCAGCAGGGCGAAGGGGGCGGCCAAAGCCAGGGAAATGAACAGCGGCTGCAACCTCATCGATCAACTCCACTGGGGGTGCGTGGCAGGGCAACTTCGCCCACCTTGGGATACCAGGCAACGCCGGTCGCCTCGCGCGCGGTCATTGCCAGGGCAGGATCGGCACCCACGGCGGGCAGGGCAGGCGTGGCAACCCACAATCCGCTATCAGCCTGCTGCAGGCTGACACCACGGCTCTCTACGCCTCCCGGGAACACAGTGCTGGCTGCCGGCGACTGCACGTTGCCACTGAAGTCGATACCGGCCAGCGAACTGGCGGCATTGGGCGGGTTCCTGCTGGTGCGGTTGACGATCAGGTTGCCGGTGAAGCGGCTGTTGCTGGCGGCCACCACGATGCCCTTCGCCTCATCATGGCCGACGCCGAAACTGATCTTCGCCACGTCCACGAAGGTGTTGCGGCTGATCGTGGCATTCACCACCGGCGCATAGCCGGACAGCGGCGGATTGGCCTGCGCATCCATCACCGCCAGTGCCGAACGGTTGCTGGACCCGGCCAGCCGTTCAAAGTAGTTGTTGCTGACGGTCTGGTCGGCGTTGATGATGCGTACGCCGCCGGTGCCGGCCTTGTCATCGCCGAGGAAGACATTGTCGATCACCCGGTTGCCATTGCCGTGGCGCAGGGTCAGTGCTCCGGCCGAACGATAGAACACGTTGCCGCGGTAGGTATTGCCGCCAGACTTGTTGGAGACGATTTCGGTCTCGCCGTCGCAGCCTTCGAACCAGTTGTTCTCCACCGTGCTGTTGGAATTGCTCAGTGAGGTGTCACTGGTGCCGACGCGAATCGTTTCACCGCCGTTGACGCCCAGCGCTGGGCGTGGGCCGAACCAGTTGTGGTCGATGCGGTGCTGGTTGTCCAGGCCCTGGGTGGCATCGCGCACCACCACCACGGTCGGCCCGGCATTGGTCTTGCCGCGCAGCTGGCTGTGATCGAGGCGATTGTGGCTGCCATAGAAGGAAACCCAGTAGTCCTGGTCGCTGGCATCGGGGTTGGTGTAGTCGTCGATCACCAGGCCGGTGACGCGGCTGTTGCTGGCGACGGCCTTGCTCGATTCGCGGAATGCCACCACCGCATCACCCGGTGCGTAGCCGTTGCGGAACACCAGGTTGGACACCTGCAGGTAGCTCCCTGCCAGGCGCAGGTCCGAGCGCCCGCTGAAGACGACCTTGCCGGCGGTCTGCGCGCGCAGCGTGATCGGCGCGGCTGCCGTGCCCTGGCCCTTCAGCAGCAACCGGGCGTCGGTCCAGATGCCGTCAGCCAACACGATCTCATCGCCGGGCTGCAGCGCCGAGGTGGCGGTAGTGAACTCAGCGACATCGTGGACGAGCCAGCTGGTAGCACTTGCCGCTGAAGTGGTCAGGCACATGACCAGACCAGTGGCCAGGCAAAACAGTGATGGATAGTTGGACGGGTGACGTGCCAGCGAGTGAATGCGCATGAAATCCTTCCAGGGACGGCCCGGCCGTCGTTTCAGGGTGGGTCTGCATACCACTTTCGGGTCTGTTGTAAGCCAGTTTTCGCGCAAAGTCATGCTGCAGAAGCACATTAAATTGCGATCAACTGGTATGGATCAAAGGCATTTGAACATTCACATACCAATTGGTTGACATTTTCATGTCGCCGTGCCGAAGCTGCGTCCCACGCCTGGCATGCAGGCGATCCTTTGGGAGGAGGAAACCATGCGGCGACCCGCCGGAGCAGTGCACAGCATCTCGTTGTCCCCCACACCCCTGATCGTGGCGCTGCTTGCCGTGCTGGCGGGCCTGCCCACTGCCCAGGCGCAATCCAGCAAGGAGGCAGCAGGGCAGGATCCCACCACGCTGGACCAGGTGCAGGTCACCGGCATCCGCGAATCGATGCAGAGCTCGATCAACAAGAAGCGCGACGACACGGTCATTGCCGATGTGCTCTCGGCCGATGACATCGGCGACCTGCCGGCGCCCTCGCTGGCCGACGCGATCGAGACCCTGACCGGCGCCGCCTCGACCCGCGACAAGACCGGGGCCTCGGAAATCTCCATCCGTGGCCTGGGCGCCTTCCTCAGCAGCACCAACTTCAATGGCCGCGAGATCACCAACGGCAGCGGCGACCGCTCGGTGAACTTCAACATGTTCCCCGCCGAGCTGATCAATACGGTCGCCATCTACAAGACCCAGCGCGCCGACATCATCGAAGGCGGCGTGGCCGGCACCATCGGCCTGGAAACAGTGCGCCCACTGGAGTACGGCAAGCGGGCGACGCAGATCGATCTGCGTGGCAGCTGGGCCGAGTATGACAAGAAGTACCGCGACGACGACGGCATCGGCTACCGCGGCACCGCCAGCTACATCGACCAGTTCGAGTTCGGCAACGGGCAGAAGCTGGGCATTTCGCTGGGTTTCCAGCGCCTGGACGGCACCGATCCGGAAGAGAGCATCACCAGCGGTTCCACCTGGTATGCCTGCGATGGCACGCAGAACGTGGGCAATGCCAACTGCAATGAAGTGTCCGCGCAGGCCATCGCCAACGGCGCACCTTACTACCTGGTGCCCAGCAGCCGCATCTACCGGCTCAAGCAGGAGCGCAACGACCGCCAGAGCGAGTTCGCTGCACTGCAGTGGCGGCCCAATGACGTGGTTGAAGTGAATCTCGACTTCGAACACACCGAGCGCAACTGGTACGAGAACCGCAGCGATCTGAGCCTGTCCAACGCACGTCGCGGCATCACCCAGCGCGACGTGGACGCAGAGGGCATCGTGCGCCACCTGCATGGCAGCACCTCGATCGACTCCACCTCCAACCGCTACTGGCGTGGCGAGGAATACACCGGGGGTGGCCTGAACCTGATCCTGCGACCGACCCCGGCCTGGGAGCTGTCCACCGATCTTTCGTACTCGCACACCAATCGCCTCGATAGCGAGCGCATGACCCGCCTGCGCGCGAACCAGCGCGACGTCAACAATGCCGCCGTGCCCGGCATCAGCAGTGGTGCCACCGGCTACGTGGACTATGACTGGGACTGGCACGGCGAAGTGCCCAGTGTCGCGCTGGCGCCGAACTTCGACCCCACCAACTGGGACGCCTACACCGGGGCGGCGCGGGTGACCTCAAGCGCAACGGAGAATGACCACAAGATCAAGGCCGGCCGCTTCGATGCCAGTTTCATGCCCGAGTCCGGTTTCTTCACCCGCATCAAGGGCGGCGTGCGCGCCAGCCAGGCCGACTACCGCCTGCGCGACAACACCCTGGTAACCGACTACGACCAGCGCGTGGCGGCCGACAAGGCGAAGATCATCGCTGCCAACCAAGCCTGCCGTGCACCATTCCCCCAGGATGACTTCATGGATGCCGCCAGCGGCAACACGATCTCCTCGTGGGCGTACTTCGATCCGAACTGCCTGTACCAGTCGTTCCGTGGCAGCCTCGACAGCGGGCTGGATCCGGGTTTCCAGGATCCGAACAATGTCGATATCACCGAGAAGACACGCGCGCTCTATCTGCTGGGTGAGTTCAGCAGCAGCCTGTTCGGTTTGCCGGTGACCGGCAACCTCGGCCTGCGCTGGGTCAAGACCGATGTTCGCTCCGAAGGCGTGCGTACCGGCCTGCGTATCGAGGACAACGGTGACGGGACGATCCGCCTGCAACCCACCGGCGAGTACAGCACGCAGGTGTTCAAGGCGGGCAACGACAAGCTGCTGCCCAGCCTCAACGCGGCCTTCGAACTGCGCCCGGACGTGTTGCTGCGGGTCGGTGCATACCGCGCGATGTCACGGCCGGACATCGCCGCGCTGGGTGCGGGGCGCACCATCAACGTGAGCAGTGATGCCACCTACGGCAACCTGGCCGATGCGCTGGATGACATCAGCGCCAGTGGCAACCCGGCGGCGCAGCCGCTGATGTCCTGGAACGGCGACCTGTCACTGGAGTGGTACCCGAACCCGGACACGATGCTGGCCGGCGCGGTGTACTGGAAGCAGTTCAACGGCGGCACCGCCACTGCGCTGGTGCCGGAGACCTACACCATCGACGGCCAGAGCGTGACTGTGCCGGTGCGGCAGCAGGTAACCACCGACGAGGACAGCACGCTGACCGGCTTCGAGCTGACCGCCACCCATCGACTGTCGTACCTGCCCAAGCCGTTCGACGGGCTGGGCTTCAAGGTCAGCTACAACTACGCCGATGCCGACTACCGGACCCAGGACTCACGACTGGGCGAGCAGCTGGCCAGTGATGGCACGATCATTCCGGCGATCGTGCCGCCGGCGGGTCTCAGCGGCTTCTCGCGGCACGTCCTGTCCGGCTCGATCTACTGGGACGTCGGGCGCTTCAACATCCAGGCCATCGGCAAGTTCCGCTCGCACTACTACCAGGACTTCACCGGCAACACCGCGCAGCAGAACCGCTACTATGATGACAACACCAGCGTGGACCTGCGCCTGCGCTACCGGGTGAACAAGCAGTTGTCGCTGTCGCTGGAGCTGATGAACCTGACCAACGAGCCGCGCGTGGCCTACCAGCCGCTTTATGGGAACTTCCGCGAAGTGGTGACCTACGGGCGGCGTGCGTATTTCGGTGTACGATACAAGTTCTGAACAGGGCGGCGCGGCCAGTGGTCGCGCCGTCGCTCCAACCGGACCCTTGCCGGCCGCGGTGGCAGGGCAGGGACCCGGAGGGAATCGCCAAGGGTCAGCCGCATGTCCGCCAACCGCCTTTACCAGACCATCGCTGCCAAGCTCCGCAAGCTGATCGAGGACGGCGAATTTCCGCCGGGCTCGCGGCTGCCGGGCGAGCGTGAACTGGCCGAACGGTTCGGTGTCAGCCGGGTCACCATCCGCGAAGCCGAGATCGCACTGGAAGCACAGGGCTGGATCGCCATCCGCATCGGTTCGGGCGTGCATGTGAAGCCGCGCCCGACGCAGGCGTCCGGCGGGCTGCCGGATGTCAGCGCCTTCGACCTCACCGCTGCCCGCGCGGTATTCGAAGCCGAGGCTGCCGCGCTGGCTGCCAGCAATCTGGATGATGCCGGCATTGCCGAATTGCAGGCGTTGGCCGAAGCGCTGTGCCGTCGCGACCTGAGCGACGCCGAAGCCGGCGAGTACGACCGCCGTTTCCACCTGGCCATCGCACGGCTTTCCGGCAATCCGGTGGTGGAATTTTTCGTGCAGCAGATCTGGCGCATGCGCAGCGAACTGCCGCGGGTGACCGAGGTCTATGCCCGGGTCTGCCACGATGATGGCGCCAGCCGTGCCGACGAGCACATGGCCATCTTCGAAGCCCTGCGTGCGCGTGATCCGGTGGCCGCACGCAATGCGATGCGCCATCACTTCCAGCGCCTGTTCGAAGCCATGCTGCAGGCGACCGAAAGCCAGGCGCTGGAGGAGATTCGCCGCCGCACGCAGCAGGACCGCGAACGGTTCATGGCGACGACGCGTATCTGAAAGGCGTTCTGCGGGCGACGACCTGATGTGGCTGGCTACCGCCGTCGGGCGTGATGCCCACGGCCTTTCTACACCGCTGGAACCGTGATCCGCTGCAGATCCAGCTTGGCCCTGAGCGCATAGTGCTTGCGGGTGACCGGCACGGTGCAGGTCAGGCGTGGATCCAGGTAGTCCTTGAACATCGGCGGTCGCGAAGCGCCCAGATAGAACGGCCGATCCTGCTTCACCGCGGCGGGCAGCAACACGTCGGACAGATCGCTGTCGGACGCATCGGTCACCAGGCAGGGGGCATGGCGGAAGCCGAGCCTGCGCAGCAGGTACAGCCGGTGCGAGCCGTTGGTCAGGATGATCCGGCGGCCAATGCGTGTGGCGCTGATCAGGTTGTCGCTGAAACCGAGATAGACGACAAGGGCGTGGCTGGCTGCGCCGAACGGCTCGTAACCGGCGATGGTGCGAGGGTCGATCGTCGCCACGTCGAGGAGGCGCAGGTCGTTGGACGCAGATGCGAACGTGTAGCTGCCATCGGACTGGGTAAAGCGCACATCCGGATGTGCGTGGCGTCCACGTCGCGCCACCAGCTCCATGATCTCGCTTGCATCGGGTGACGCGGCCGTGGCCGCTGCAAGCTGATCGATGTGGCGCAGGTTGATGCACTCCTGGAAGACCACCAGCCGGTCGATCTCCACCATCTTCCAACTGCGTGGGACCATGCTCGTCATGCGGTGCATCGAGGGTTGGCGAAGCGCCTGCTCGGCCAGTGGCCGCATCTCTTCTGGGAGGTCGAGGACGTCCATGGCATCGGCGTGGTCTGCTTCATCGTGATGAAGGCGACGCACCAGGGCGCGGGCTTCCCGCCACTGCTCCACCAGCATCGCTTCATCAAAGCTTCCTGGTGGGCAACGCTCCCTGACGAAGCGGATGAACTTCGGCAGTGGAAACAGGCCCTTCAGCAGAAGGGTGGAATCAAGGCCATCGTCATTGATCTCGGTGGGCATCCATCTCGCTCTCTTGGGAGTCGCTGCAGCGGCGTCCGATCACGGTCGGCCGTCACACCAAAATAATATGTTATATCGTAACATTTGCGTGCCTTGGCGGCAATCGTCCTGAAACACGCAGGGCGACGCTGGCCTGGCCGCTGTGCATCCACTGCATCGCGTGGGTGCATCCACTGACTAGAGGAGATGTTCATGAACGAACTGATTGAGCTGGGCGTAGTGGCTGGAGAGCAGAATCACGAAGATCCGAGTGAACTGATCGAGCTGGGCTCGGTGGTTTCCGAAACGAAGGCGCACAACCACGGCACGTTGTGGGATGGCGTCTTCCCGACCACCTCGCCCTGATCCATCGCACCCTGCATGACCTGCGGTGCATGCCCCCCGCATGCACCGCTCTGATGCCTGCAGCAGCATGAGATCACGCTCGCGATGGACCAGCCTGAAACCACCTACTTCCTTTCGAAGCACGCACATGTCTGTGTGACCGGTGACGCAATGGTCATTCTTGATCAGGCCTCCGGCAGCTATCTCTCCATCGATCGGCGCGGAGCGGCGGCGCTTGGCGGGCTGGTGCAGGACTGGCCCCTGGCCTCCGATGGAGCGTCGAGGCCGAGGATGCTGCAGTCGCTGCTTGATCGGCGCCTGATCACCCAGGATCCGCTGCGTGGCAAATCCGCAGCAAGCGCCGAAATCGCGTTGCCCCGGCACTGGGTGCGCGAGGGCGAGTCCCGAGGATGTCCGCCGATCACGGCCCGCGATGTGCGCCGGTTCCTGGCCTCGGTCACGTGCGCGGCCTGCAGCAGGACGTTCCTGCCTTTCAGCTACACGGTGTCGGCAGCCCGCAGGCGCGGTCAGGAAGCTACGCCGGGCGAGGTGGATCTGCAGCAGCTGGCCCTCCTGGTCCGGGTGTTCGATTGGTTGCGACCGATCGCCTTCAGGAAGACCGATGAGTGCTTCCTCTACTGCCTGGCCATGCGTGAGTTCCTGTCGCGGTACGGCATCGTTCCGGCGTGGGTGTTCGCGGTGCGGACCCAGCCGTTCGCAGCGCATTGCTGGTTGCAGCACGGCGACCAGGTCCTGACCGACATCCCCTTCAATCTGCGCCGGATGACGCCCATCCTGGTGCTGTAACCGGCTTGAGGCATGTACCGATACATCGCTCTGTTCTGGAACGAACATTCCGAATCCGCTCGTGCGCAGGCTTTGCAGGCCATGGAACGGATCGAAGCGGGCCGCCCCGGAATCGCCTGCGTGATGAAGGGCTGCGGCGGCGCCATCTATGCCCAGACCGACAACCCGGGCTACTTCGAGTACAGCCGGTCCGGTCCGCTGGTGGTACTCGGCAAGCTGTTCCACAAGGTGTTCGCCGCCGATACCGTTCCCGCACAGGCATTTCCCGATGCTGCATCGGCAGACAGCGCCTGCAGTACGCAGGGCAGGAGCCTGGTGGAGCAGTACTGGGGGCGCTACGTTGCCGTGGGCTACCAGCCGGATACCACCCGCTGGTTCGTGCTGCGCGATCCGACAGCGGAGATTCCGTGCTACATGACCACGGTCGATCAGTTGACGGTGGTCTTTTCGAGCATGGAAGACTGCCTGCTGCTGGGAGTGGGTGACTTCAACGTCGACTGGTCGTTCCTGTCCTATTCGCTGCTGTTCCCGTTCCGTGACGGCCTGCAGACAGGCTTCGAGGAGGTCACCGCACTCGAAGCGGGCGAGGCAGTGACGATCCGTGATGGCCGGCCGATCGGCCGGCACTACCAGTGGGATGTGGTGCGGCAGGCCAGTGAAGCGCCCATCGAAGATCTGGAGGAAGCCGTGCAACTGGCACGTGCAACGCTGCTGGGCTGTATCGGTGCGCTGGCGAGCCAGCATCGATGCATCCAGCTTCAGTTGTCCGGCGGGCTGGACTCCTCCATCGTCCTCGCCGGCCTGCTGCATGCGCCCTCCGCACCGGAGGTGAAGTGCGTCCATCACTACGATGCCGGCATTGGTGCCGATGAGCGCATGTTCGCGCGCATGGCCGTTGCCGGTGCCAGTGAATCCTCCGGAAGACGCTGCGAGTTCGTCGAGTACCTGCGGCAGCCGCACTGCTCGCTGGAAGAGATCATGGACTTCCCGCGAACCGCGCGTCCTGCGCATTGCTCGGGTTACCTGCTGCATCGGCGCGACGTGGATGTCGACGTGGACACGGTGCAGTTCACCGGTGTCGGCGGCGATGCGGTCTTCCTCCGCTTCAAGGGCAATGCCGCTGCCATCGACTATGCGTGGCGGCGTGGGATCGACCGTGACTTTTTCCGTGTTGCGTTCGAAACCGCGCAGTCGGGCGATTCGCTGTACGGGGTATTCAAGGATGCCTTCGTCCACGGCGTGCTCAAGAAGCCGGGCAACATCAATGGCCGCTGGGGCAACCCGTGCGAATGGGTGAAGGTGGATGCGTCCGAACAGGATGGCGTGCCGCCGGCCTGGCTGCGGCAGGCACGCGCACAGGGGCACAGGCTCTCTCCGCACAAGCTGGCGCACATCGGCCGGATGATCTTCCCGACCAGCGTGCTCGATCCCTTCGAGGGCGCCGGACGCTGGCACGGCGTATCCCCCATCAGCGCGCAGCCTGTGGTGGAACTGTTCGCCCGCCTGCCGCTGCACCTGCTGATGGCCGGCGCGGAAGACCGGACGATCGCGCGTCGCGCACTGCAGGGCCTGCTGCCGCAGGCGCTGCTGTCGCGCAAGGTGAAGTCCTACCTCGACGATCACTCGGTGGCGGTCACCCAGCGGCATCAGCAGTTCATCAGGGGCCTGCTGGTGGATGGCCTGCTGGCGCGGCGGGGCTACATCGACAGCGCATCGGCCGACGCGGGCATCCGCAGGGTCAGCCCGGATCACTCATCCCAGGTGCTGGGCATCTTCGGTCCGCAGGTCAACATCGAAGCCTGGCTCAGGCGCTGGATGGGCCGGCCAGGCGCGCCTGCGGCCGGCGTGGCCTAGGCGCTCCGGCTCATTTCCTCAAGGTAGAGGCTCTCCAGGTCATTGGCGGTGATCGTGCTGGCATCCAGTGTCCTGCACAGCCTGCCGGCTTGCATCAGCCCGATGGTCGTCGCCACTTCGCGGGCACGGAACAGATCGTGGGTGGCCATCAGGATCGCCGTGCCGCGGTCGCGCTGGCGCACGATCAGCTCGTGGAACTCGGCCGAAGCGGTCGGGTCCAGGCCGGACGTCGGCTCATCAAGGAGCAGCGCCCTGGCTTCCTTGATGATGGCCAGCGCGATGCCCACCTTCTGGCGCATGCCCTTGGAGTAAAGCCCGACGCGTCGCCCGAATGCCTCGGGCGCCAGCCCGGCTGACCTGAGCGCGTCCTTCAGCCGTGCGGGCGAACGCTGCTCCACCGCAGCCAGGCGCGCGAAGTAATCCAGGTTTTCATAGCCGGTCAGTTCGTCATACAGCGCCACGTTCTCCGGGATGTACAACAGGCGCCGGCGTACCTCCTGTGGCCGCTGCCAGGCACTGAGCCCATCAACCTCGGCGGATCCGGAGGTGGGTTCTAGGAAGCCCAGGAACAGCTTGATCGTGGTCGACTTGCCGGCCCCGTTGGCACCCAGCAGGCAGTAGATCTCGCCGGGAGCTACCGTGAAGCTCACATCATCCAGCGCCCGATGCGTGCCGTGTTCCTTGACCAGATGCGTTGCAGTCAGCATGAGTGGTGTACCTCAGGGGGTGGCCAGCCGACGCCGCATCGACCAGGCTGCGATCAGCAGAAGCAGGGTGGCGACCGCCAACGCGGCCAGGTCGATCATTACACCGCGTTGCAGGGCGCCCGCCGTGTCCTGGAATTCGAAACGGGGCAGGGCGTCGTACTCGGCCAGCGTCTGTGGCACGTCACGGTCCAGATAGGCCTTGTGCAGCTGCCGACGTGCGTGCCAGTACATGAGGACCTGCTGCTGGAACGCCAGCGCCCGGTCGGCGTCGGATCCGGCGAGGCGGTCCAGTGCATCCTGCACCGCGACCGACGGCAGCAGCAGGCGCGCCCGGTCGAGTGCCTGGCGCCGCGCGTCCTCAGCCTCCGTGTGCGCGGCGATCAAGGGCGCGATGGCCTGATCGGCCTGGACAAGATCGGCATAGGCCACGCGCACGGCGTCCGCAATGCGCGGTGCTGGCGAACGCGTGGCGGGGGAGGCTGCCGCGTGGCGCAGCTGCTGCTGGCGGGCAGTGTTGGCCAGCTGCGCCTTCAATGCGGTCGCCAGCTGCATCTGCGAGGGCGGTGGAACCCTCAGGTTCACCGCTGCCAGGACCAGCGAGGGGGCCATGACAACGATCAGCAGCCACAGTGCGCCGGAAGCGATCGCGGCCTCGGTGGTGCGCCGGGCGAAGCAGCCGATAAGCACCGCCAGCGCCAGCCAGACGCTGCCGTAGGCGAGCACGATCAGGGCAAGCGCGGCCAGGCCGGAAGGACTCGTAGCCCCCGAACCAGCGGCAACGGCAAGGATGATCGCCAGCGCAGGCAGCAGCACGATGGCACCGCGGGCCAGGGCCTTGACCGCGATCAGCCGTCCCGCCGCGATGGGCTGTGACAACATCAACGCGGTGATGCCGCGCTCGCGTTCGCGCGACCAGAGGTCGAAGGTGGTCGCGAGGATGACCAGGGGCAGAAGGAACACAATGACGAAGGCCAGGTCGAATCGGCCTGCGGCCTGCACGGCGGGATTACCGATGTCGGACCACACATGCCTGAGCAGCTGGCTACGGTCACCCAGCGCAACCACGTCGGCGGTGTAGGGGTAGGCGTCCGCCTGTCCAATCGACAACGCCGCCATCGGGCCGGGAGGGAGCACCGGCTGGACGCGGGGCAGTACCGACGGCGTCTTGCCAACGAACCCCCGGCTGCGGTCCCTGGCAT
Source organism: Stenotrophomonas sp. 71799_Sma (assembly GCF_056482505.1). NCBI lineage: Bacteria > Pseudomonadati > Pseudomonadota > Gammaproteobacteria > Lysobacterales > Lysobacteraceae > Stenotrophomonas > Stenotrophomonas sp. 71799_Sma. The sequence continues at coordinate 2,520,875 of NZ_CM151202.1, read as the reverse complement.
CCTGTTCTTCCGCGTTGATCAGGCTGATGGCTGCCTCGCGCTGCCCGACCCACGCACTGCCATTCCATGCTGCAAAGGCCGCCAGCACCGCCAGCAGGCCAAGCAGCACCGGCAACGCCCGGTCACGCAGCAGGCGACGGATCTCATGCCCTGCGATCGACAGGCTGCTCATGGGGCACTCCCGAGATGCCGCGCCGACGTGAACACCAGCCCCAGGGCCAGCAGCACCCAGGCCAGCAGGATGGCGAAGTTCACCGACTGTGTCGCGGCGATGTGGCCCAGCGGGGGGTGTTGCGGGCTGTACGCCACGGAGCGGGTAAGGGTCGCGATATCGGCCAGATGCTTGCTGCCGTTCGCGGTCTTGTGCTGTTTCACTTCCAGATTGAGTGCCTGGATCAGCCGGTAGCGATAGTCTTCAACCCCGCGCAGGAACGCCAGATGTGCAGGGAAGTCGGTGCGCGCCAGTGCCCGTGACGCGGCTTGCAGCGCGAGGGTGGGGGACAGCGCCGCAAAGGCGCGTTGCGTGATCGCCTGCCGCTGGTAGGTGGCATAGATGCGTTCGAAGTGGCGGTTGTAGGTCTCGGTGGAATTCGCTTCGGCGAACTCCAGCGCGACACCGCGGAAGTTGACCGGAAGATCGTCCACGTCCTTCACCTGGTAGCGTGCCAGCATCTCTGCTTTCAGTGCATCCAGCCGCTTGTCCGCCGGGTCGTGGCCATCGGCGCCGTGCTCCGCGTCCTCGGTGACCGCCGCCCGGAACGCGGGTGCGGTAGGCGTGGGATCCAGCGATTCGGCCAGTGCGGGTGCCACCCGTGGCGCGAGCAGGGTGGCTACCACCCAGAAGCCGAGCAGCACCACCAGCGACGTGCGTGCTGCGCTGAAGCGCGCCGAGACACCGATGGTGATGGCGCAGAACACCAGCAGATAGAGCGCATACGCCGCGAACATCGCAACGAGCGCCATGATGTCGGCCGTGCCGAGGGTGCGGCCGACCATGCCCGGAAGGCTGACCGCCAGCAGGGCGAGGACCAGCAGCAGCGATGCCGTTGCCAGCGCGATCAGGCGGCCACCGATCAGCACGTGGGCCGATGCACCACTGCCGAGCTCCTGGCGGAGGGTCTCGCGGGCGACATCGCCGGAGAGGCTGGCGAATCCGGCAAGGATGATCAGCAGGGGCGCCACGACCTGCAGCGCCCATGCGACGGAGAAGCCATCGAACCGGCTGAGCGCGGTGCCGGCGTCGATGGGTCGGTGCCGGGCCGGGTTCTGCGCATGGCCTTCGATGAACACCGAGGTGCCGACGAAATCCGTGATGCCCGGGTCGAGCGCCGCCAGCGGCCGCACCGGCGCGGGAATGGCGCGGCCGACGTGCGCGGCAGCATGCGGGTCGATCGTGCCCTGGCTGTCCCACAGCCCGGCCTCCTGCTCCGCTACGATCTGGCGCTCCTGAGCCTGCTGGGCCAGCCGTGCTGCGCCCGTGGTAACCGACGCTCCCGCAAGCAGCAGCAGGGTCAACGCGAGCCATAACAGGCGCCGCTCGCGCCATATCAGCTTCAGCTGGGTCGCGGCAACGGCCAGCGCCTGGCGCAGGGCGGATGCGGGTCTGGAGAGGGCGGGGGAGGCATCGCTCATGGCGGGCGCCCTACCAGCGATGGGTCAATGTCATGGACAGGAAGCGGCCGAGCGCCGTTGCATTGGTCGGGTCGAAACCGGTGTTGATGCTGTTGACGATGAAGGGCGGATTCCTGTCCAACAGGTTCTGCACGTTGAAGGCCAGCGAGGTGCCCTGGCCGGTGCCGGCGGAACCGCTGAAGTCATACCTGAGATTGAGGTCGACCGTCGTCCACGCGTTGACATGGGGGTCGGCGCGGTTGGCGGGATCGCGATAGCTGTCCACATAGTTCACGAACAACCCACCGGCGACCTGCCGGTGGCTTACGGCGAGGCCACCGCGCACCTTCAGGTCGACCGGGAAGTACACCGCGTTCACCGCGTCGACCTCGGGCGAGGTGGCGGTCACGCGGCGCTTGGAATCGATGATGTATTGGCCGGCAAGGTTCAATGCGATACGGGTCTGGCCGGCGTCGAAATCGTAGGAGGCATTGAAGTCGACGCCGCGCTGCGAAGTGAACGCGTTGTTGCGGAAGCGGTTGTCGAGGATGACCTCGCTGCTGGTTTCATCGGTTCCTGGTGCCAGGGCATAAGGGCCCACCCGCGATACGAACAGTCCCAGGCCGGAGGCACCCAGCTGGCGCGCCTGCTGGATCTGCTGCGGCGTCGGGTTGACGGTGAGCAGGTCCGCATAGGGCGCGGTGGACTGCAGGAACAGCGACGGGAAACTGCCGCCGAAACCGCTGCCGATCCGGTCGGCATACTCGATGTGGTAGTAGTTCGCGTCGATCTTGAGGCCCGGCAGCGACGGGGGCGCGAACGAGAAGCCGCCGGTCCAGGTCTTGGCACGTTCGGGCCCCAGATCCGGGTTGCCGTTGGAGAGCATCATCAGCACCGTGCTTCCGTTGGCCGCGCTCGGGTTGGGTACTTTGGCCACCACCACAGTGTTGTTCAGCTGCATGTCCTGGTAGACCGGCGCGCGGTAGGAGCGGCCGTAGCTGGTGCGGAATGAAAGTCCTTCCGTTGCTTCCCACAGCAGGCCGAGCTTGGGATTGAGGGTGGAACCGAAATCGCTGTAGTCGTCGTAGCGTGCGGCCGCAGTCAGCGACAGCCGGCGAACGCCAGGCATGTCTGCCAGCAGCGGAATGTTGAACTCAGCGAAAGCGGAACGGATCGTGCGCTGCAGATCCAGCGGCTTCTCAAGCCCACGGTGATCGAGCAGTTCATAGCCATCGCGGCGGTAGCCCGCACCGAATGCCGCGCGTACGCCGCCGGCCGGAAGATTGAACAGCTCGCCGTCGGCGATCACTTCCAGATAGCGCGATTCGGAGTTCGTATCCGTCGGCGGTGCGGTGCTGACCGAGCTGCCGGTGATGGTGGTTCTCTCGTAGGAGACGTCGCTTCTGCCGAATCCGGAATTCAGGCGGGCCTGCCACTGGCGCGGAAGCTCGAGAGTAAGCCCGGCGAACACATCGAACTGCCGCGTGTGCGGGAACAGGCGGGTCTCGTCGGCGGTGCCGGAAATGGTGGTGTCCATCTCGCGCTTGGCAAAGGAGCCGGTCAGGTTGAGCGTCAGCACATCACTGAGCTCCTGCACGCCGTCCAGATACAGGCTGTGCCGCTTCGAACCGGGATAGATGTCGTAGGGCCTGACCGTAACGTTCCGGGAAAAGTCCTTGTCGACGGCGGCGAGGTTGCCCTGCTTCAGGAACTCGTAGCTGGCCATCAGGTGGCCACCCTCCCACGACCAGCCGGCCGACTGCGAGGCCTGGTACTCGTCCATGTTGCCGCGGGTGACGCTGCCGTAGCGCAGCGAGGTTTCATAGCCGGTGAAATCGCGGCGCAGGACGATGTTGACCACACCGCCGACGGCGTCGGTGCCGTAGATGGCCGAGGCGCCATCGGTGAGGATCTCCACGCGCTCGATGGCACTCAGCGGAATCAGCGAGATGTCGACGTACTGATAGCGGTTCGAGGAGGTCACGCGGTGGCCATTGATCAGCGTCAGCGTGGTGCCCGTGCCCAGGCCACGCAGGTTGATGGCGGTGCCCTGGCCGAAGTTGTTGCCGGTGTCGCGGTCGACGCCGAGGTTGCCGACGTTGGCGCCGTTGGCACCCCCGCCGAAGTTCTGCGGCAGCTTCTCGAAGAGCTGCTGCAACGAGGCCACCCCGGTTCGATCAATGGCCTCCCGGTCGATCACGATGACCGGGGAGGCGCCGCCGCCAATGGCATCGCGGATGTTGCTGCCAATGACCATCACCTTGTCCAGCGTGGCGGTATCGGATCGCCGGTCGCCCTGGACAGGACTGCCGGGAACGCTGGCATCCTGCGCCATTGCCGGCGCGTTGAGCTGCAGAGCGGCGGCCAGGCTGGCGACCACCAATGCCGCCGGCCTGGCGGTGGATGCGTTGTTCATGCCCCGGTCCATCGATCTCATCGGATGTTGGTCTGCGGCACGAGCCATCGCGCCTTCAATGGAGATGTTATATCATAGCATTTAAGATGCGCGACGATCTCTTGCTGTGCCGAGGGGCGACGGCAGGCGCACCGCCACACAGGAGCCACTGCACCGATGCCGGACCGACGCTGATGAGAATGTTCGCGCTGCCGCCGCCGGTCACCGAGATCCTCACCGCGTACTGGAAGGCGGACCGCAGGCTGCTGCTGTTGATCGCCGCCATCGTCGTGCTTTCCAGTCTGGCCACGGTGGCAGCGCCGTACCTGTTCTCGCGCCTGATCGACCGCATCAGCACGGAAGGCATCCGTGAACTGGCGGGAGGGTTCCTGCTCTACGCGGTGATGCTCGGCGCCGCCAGCATCCTGCAGAACACCGTGCAGTACCTGTCGTTCCTCAGTGGCGAGAACCTGGGTTTCATCACCAGCACTCGCTACTTCGCGCGGCTGCTGAAGAAGACACACAGCTTCTTCCTGGATTACAACGCAGCCGAACTGCAGGTGGCCGGGGAGAAGGGCCGCAACGCCCTGAAGATCGTGGTGCAGCTTGGCCTGGTGGTGTTCATTCCCAGCGCACTGCAGATCCTGCTGACCCTGCTGACACTGGGTGCGCTGATCAACCTGCAGATGGTGGCGATCGTGCTGGGCTACGGTTCTGTGGCCGTCACGCTCTCGGCCATCGCTACCCGGCGAGCACGGATCCATCGTGAGGCGGCGGTCGAAGCGGGCCAGCAGAATGCGCGCTTCGTCGGCAATGCGATGAATGCGATGGAGACGCTGCGCCAGTTCGGCGGCAGCGCGTGGATGATCCAGCGCTTCGAACAGAAGGCCCAGGAGGTGCGCGACAGCTGGCGGGCCTACGTGCTGCAGCGGGTGGGCTTCATCGCGCTGCTGGGCATCGGCCTGGCGGTCGAGTTCATCGTCACCTTCGCAATGCTGCTCCCGCGCTATCAGAGCGGTGACCTGAGCGTCGGCGATATCGTGCTGTTCAACCTGCTGTTGCTGCAGCTCAACATGCCCTTTGAAATGATGGCGCGCTCGATCGATGACGTTGCCCGTTCGTGGACGCTGCTGACGCCGCTATCGTCCCTGTGGGCGGCACCCGAAGAGCGGCAGGCAGCAAACGCCGGCCGATTCCACGGAGAATGCGGCCGGATCGAGTTCCAGCATGTCAGCCATCGCTACGGCAATGGCCGCGGCGTCCGGGATGCGTCCTTCCACGCCGGGCGCGGCGGCATCAACTTCCTGATGGGGGAGACCGGGGCAGGGAAGTCGACGCTGTTCAAGCTGGCACTGAAGTCGATCGAGCCCCAGCACGGTCGCATCCTGGTGGATGGCATCGACCTGGCCGACATCGACCGTGCCGCGTGGCACGCCGCCGTCGCCGTCGTTCCCCAGGATGTCATCCTGCTCAACGAGAGCCTGGCCGACAACATCCTGCTGGGGCGCCCGCGCGACGACACCCGGTTGCGCCGCGCGACCCACAAGGCGTCGATCCTGGCCTTGATCGACGCGCTGCCCGAGGGCTTTGAAACCACGGTGGGCGAGCGCGGCCTGAAACTTTCCGGCGGCGAACGGCAGCGCATCGCCATTGCGCGTGCACTCTACGGAGAGCCCGCCATCCTGTTCCTGGATGAAGCCAGCTCGGCGCTGGACGAGGCGACCGAGCGCGAGATCATGGGCCATATCCGCGCGCTTGCCGGTGATGTCACGATCGTGGCCATCACCCATCGCCGCAGCGTGGTGACCGCAGCCGACCAGGTGATCGTGCTGGCCACGGGCTGACGGGACCTGGCGGACACCTGCACCTGCAGCTGGGGCGCGATGCTTCTGGGGTACGCTGTGCGCGACCGTTCCCGGTGCCTCCCGCGCTGTCGATGCCTGGCCCGTGACCCCGCACCGACTCATTCCAGGAATCCCGCATGTCCGACAACCCTCCACCGCTGAACATCCTGGCGTTTGCCGGCAGCCTGCGCAGCAACAGTTACAACCGGCGCCTGGTCAGGGCTGCAGCAGGCGCCGCGCCTGCGGGCCTGCTGCTGACCGTGCATGACACCATTGCCGATATTCCGCTGTTCGACGAAGACCTGGAAGCCGCCGACCCGGCCGGTCCTGCCGGGGTCAAGCGCCTGCGCGCGGCCATTGCAGCCGCTGACGGCGTGCTGATCGCCACGCCGGAGTACAGCCAGTCACTGCCCGGCGTACTCAAGAACACGCTCGATTGGCTGTCCCGCGACGATGCCGAATACCGCACGGTCCTTTCGGCCAAGCCGGTGGCGATCATCGGCGCCACGCCGGGTCACTGGGGCACCAAACTGGCGCAGTCGCAGCTGCGCCATATATTGACCGCCATGGGGGCATTGACCATGGCCTCGCCACAGCTCTATGTGGCCGAAGCAGCGGCCGCCTACAACAATGACGCGGACGATTTCGACGCGGCGACGCGCAAGCGCCTGCAGCGCTTCCTGGAGGGATTCCAGGCCTGGGTCCAGTTGCTGCAGGGCAGGGCATCGCGCGGTTGAGTCGTGCCGGCAGAGGGCGTCAGCGCCCGCCGGTGCCAGCGCCCGGATCATGCAGCCCGCGCAGTTTTTTTTGTTGATCTTGCCCACGCTGGTCCGCTCGATCGCATCCACGAAGCTGACACGCTCCGGAATCGCATAGCGTGAGATGTCTCCGGAACGGCTGCGCGCTGCGACCAGTTCGATGATCTCCGCCTCTGACACATCACGGCCGGGTTGCCTGACCACCAGTGGCAGCGGCCGTTCGCCCCATTTCGCATCGGCGATACCGATCACCGCGACCTCGCTGACCGCCGGGTGCAGTGCGATGATGTCTTCCAGCGCGAGCGAGGAGATCCATTCGCCACCGGTCTTGATCACGTCCTTGATGCGATCGGTGACGCGCAGGTAGCCACCTTCATCGATGTTGCCGATGTCGCCGGTGTGCAGGTAGCCGCCCGCCCACAGCGCTGCCGAAGCGTCCGGATCGTGCAGGTAACCCTGGGTCAGCCAGGGGGCTCGTGCCACCACTTCGCCGGTGGCCACGCCATCGTGGACGACATCGCCCATGTCCGGGTCGACAATGCGCAGGTCCACCAGCGGCACCGGAGTGCCGGCCTTGGTGCGCAGTGACAGCACCTTGTCGGCATCGGTCATGCTGTCCACGTCGATCTGGGCGATGGTGAGCAGAGGGCAGGTCTCGGACATGCCATAGCCGCCGAAGATGTCGATGCCCCGTGCCAGTGCACGCTGCGCCAGAGCACGGGGCAGGGCCGCACCGCCGATGATCACCTTCCAGCGCTCCAGGTCGGTCTGCGCCGCGTCCGGATGCTCCAGCAGCATGTGCAGGATGGTTGGCACACAGTGCGAGAAGGTCACCTTTTCGCGCGCGATCAACGCCAGCAGCTTCGCAGGCAGGTAGCGCCCCGGATAGACCTGCCTGATGCCCATCGCGGTAGCCACGTAGGGCAGGCCCCACGCGTGCACATGGAACATCGGGGTCATGGGCATGTAGACGTCGTCACGGTGCAGGCGGCCCTGGCGGGGGGCGCCGCCGAGCGCGGCCATCGCCGCCAGCGAATGCAGCACCAGCTGCCGATGGCTGAAATAGACCCCTTTGGGCAACCCTGTGGTTCCGGTGGTGTAGAACACCGTGGCACGGGCATTCTCGTCGAAGTCCGGGAAGCGGACGACCGGCGTGGCATCACGCAGGCCCGCTTCATACTCGGTGGCGAAGCCTGGCGGCAGCGGGCCATCGGCATCGTCCAGCAGAATGCGGGTGCGCAGGTCCGGCAGCTGCTCGTCGATGGCGTCCAGCAGCGGCAGGAACTCGCGGTTGGCCAGGATCGCCCGCGCGCCGCTGTGGTTCAGCGTGTACGCGATCTGCTCGGGGGCCAGGCGCACGTTCACCATCATCAGCACCGCACCGATCATCGGCACCGCGAAGTAGGCCTCCAGGTAGCGGTTGCTGTCCCAGTCCATCACCGCCACCGTGTCGCCGTGGCCGACTCCCAGCGAGGTCAGCAGGCCTGCCAGCTGGCCGATGCGCGCGTGCAGGGTGCGGTAATCGAACCGTACCTGGTCGCCGTAGACGATTTCCTGTCCAGGGCTCACCGCCAGCGGCATCAGCAGCAGCTGCTTGATCAGCAGTGGATAGGCATGGGCATCGGGAGTGGGGGCGGATGACATGGCATTTCCTCGTGGACGGCGTTGCGGTCGCCGGCCTTCTCCGCCCCACACTAGCAAGCCCTTCCTGCTGTACCAGCGTACCTAGGTACCTGTTCCCGCGCGCAGCCGATTTGATAATCTCGCCAGGACATGCCAACCCTGCTCATCGCCGATGATCACCCCTTGTTCCGTGCGGCACTGCATCGCGCGGCGGAAGAGGCGGTCGCCGATCTGCAGATCAGCGAGGCTGATTCGCTGGACGGCGTGCTGGAGGTGATCGAGAACCAGTCGATCGACCTGATGCTGCTTGACCTGCACATGCCCGGCAACCACGGGCTGGCCGGGTTGGCCACGATCCGTGCCCTGCAGCCGGGCCTGGCGATCATCATCGTCTCCGCCAACGAGGAGCCGCAGGTCATCCGGCGTGCCATCGACCTCGGCGCCGCAGGCTACCTGCCCAAGAGCTCGGGCTTGAACGAACTGCAGTCCGCGCTGCAGTCCGTGCTGGAGGGTGAGCGCTGGATTCCAGCGTTGCTGCGCGAGCCGGTGGCGCGGGTGGCACCGTTCAGCAGGGATGCCGACCTGGCCGCACGCCTGGCCAGCCTGTCGGCACATCAGTACAAGGTGCTGGGGCTGGTGGCCGAGGGCCTGCTCAACAAGCAGATCGCCGACCGGCTGGGCGTACAGCTGCGCACGGTCAAGGCACACATGACACGCATCATGGAGCGGCTGGGCGTGCGCAACCGCGCGCAGGCCATCCGCGTGCTGCACGAAATGGGATTGGCCGATCCGTCCCGGCAGATCGAAGAGCTTCCCGAGCCCTGATGGGTCAGGGCGTGGCAGTGGTCGCCAGCAGGTGGTTGATCGCCCAGCGCAGCGCCAACGGCTTGAACGGCTTGTTGAGCAGGGACAGCCCAACGCCGCGCACCGCCTCGCGCGTATCGCTGCCGGTATCGGCACTGAGGATCACCGTCGGCCGCGGCCCATGCATGCCCACCAGCCGCTTCCACAGCGCAACACCGGTATCGCCATCATCCAGGTGATAGTCGAACAGCCACAGCGCCGCCTCGTGCGCTGAGGGTCCGATGTCATCGGCGTTGCCTGCCGCGATCACATCGCAACCCCAGGAATGCAGCAGCTGCCGCATCGCCTCCAGTGCGTCCGGGTCGTTGTCCACCACCAGTACACGAATTCCCTTCAGGGCGCTGCTGCCGCCCGTCGGTGGTGGACTGCGCGGGGTCACAGGGGGTGCTGCGCGTTGCACGCTGATCGAGAAGGCCGAGCCATGCCCGGGTACGCTGCGCAGGTGCAAGGCTGCATGCAGCAGGTCGGCGATGCGGTGCGCGATGGTCAAGCCCAGGCCCAGTCCTTGCCCGTTGCTGCGATCGATCCGGTGGAACTCCTCGAACACCACCGCCTGCTGCTCCGGAGCAATGCCGGGGCCGGTGTCATGCACGCCGATCATCAGTGCCTGCCCCTGGCGGCGCACACCCAGCAAGACACCGCCATGGCGGGTATAGCGAATGGCGTTGGCCAGGAAGTTCTGCAGCACCCGGCGCAGCAGCAGTGGGTCGCTATGGACCCAGGCCTGGCTCCGCACGTGGCGGAACTGCAGGCCACGCGCCGCCGCCAGCACCGCGAACTCCTGCGCAAGCGGATCCAGCACGGTCGACAGCGCGAAGGGGCGCGGATCGGCCACCAGCCCACCGGCTTCCAGTCGCGAGATATCCAGTAGGCCGGACAGCAGGTCATCAGTGGAATCCAATGCGCCGCGGATCTGCCGCAGGAAACTGTCGAGGAACTCGGACTCGATGTGCTGCGACATCGCCTCGGTCAGCAACTGGGCCGCATGCAGGGGCTGGATGAGATCATGGCCGACCGCCGTCAGGAAGCGCGTTTTTGCCGCGTTCGCGCGCTCGGCCTCCTGTACCGCCTGCTGCAGCCGCGCGGTGCGGTCCTGTACCCGGCGTTCCAGATTCTCATTACTGCGCTTGAGCGCATCTTCCGCGCGGCGGAACGCCGTGACATCGGTGAAGGTGGCTACATAGCCACCGCCCGGTATCGGGTTGCCGCGGATCTCGACGATGGTGTCATCGGGGAAGATCCGTTCGGACAGGTGTGGCGTGCCACGGCGCATATGCGCGACGCGGCGCTGCAATGCCTTGGTCGGCGTGTCGCCAGGGCCGTCGCCGATCTTCAGCTGTCCCAGTGCCCATGCCGTGAGGTTGACCACCGGTTGCCCGACCTGCAGCAGCTCCGGCGGAAACTTGAACAGCGCGGCGTAGCGGCTGTTCCAGGCCACCAGCTGCAGCTGCGCATCGACCACGCTGATGCCCTGGCTCATGTTCTCCAGCGCAGCTTCCAGCAGGCGCTGGTTGAAGCGCAGCACCTGGGTGGCCTCGCCGACGGCGCGGGTCACCGCATCCAGCGGCGCGGCGCCGCCCTCGCGTGCGGCTTCGACCAACAGCCGTGCCATGCCTGCGCCGACCACGGCCGTCAGCTCACGCTCGACGGCGGTGACCCGGTCGTCATCCAGCATCTGCCCGGCGTGGCCCTCCAGCAGCTGGCGCGCACGCTCCTGGCCAAGGAAGCGTCCGGCGGTCCTGCGCAGGGACGCCGCAGCCACCGCATCCCGCCTCCGCGGCAAGGACGGACGCACGGCCCGCGACACCAGGGTCACGGCCAGCAGGTTGACCGCCAGGCTGGCCCCCATGCTGATGGCGATATGCCCCGGCTGCACGCGCAGCGAGACCACCGACAACCAATGCAGCCCGTCAGCGCCGACCGACGGCGTCGCGGCCGGGATCACCATCGGCAGCAGTACCAGCCACAGCCAGGCCAACGAGCCCAGCACAATGCCGGCCATGATGGCCGCGGAGGGCGTACGTGGGCGATACACCGCCAGCAGCACAGCCGGTGCCAGCTGCGAGAGGGCGGTGAAGGACATCAGGCCGAAATCGCTGAGTGCCTCGGTGTCGCTCATCGCGCGGCTGTACAGCCACGACATCAGGAACACGGCGAGGATGCCGGCACGGCGGAACGCCAGCACGCGCGGGCGCAGATCGGCGTTGGCCACGCCACCCTCGATGCCGCCGAGCAGGCGCGAACCGAATCCGTGGTTGCCAAGCATGATCGACAGGGTCAGCCCGGAGAGGATCATCATGCCGGTGGCCGCGCTCAGGCTGCCCAGATAGGCCAGCAGCGCCAGCAGATGATGGCCACCGGCCTGCGGCAGCGCCAGCACGTACAGGTCCGGTGATACCGAGGCCGGCAGCTGCGCGGCACCGGCCAATGCCATCGGCACCGACGGCAGACCGATCAGCAGCAGGTAGACCGGGAACATCCAGCGTGCCGTCTTCAGGTCCGAGGTCTGGCGAAGCTCGACCACGCCGACGTGGAACTGGTGAGGCAGGGTGAACGCGGAGATCGCCCCCAGCGCGACCATGGTGAGATAGTCCGGCACGATGGCCGGTGGCGGCAGTTGCGCCATCTTCTCCAGCAGCGGCGTGCCGGCTTTGTGCACGGACAGCGCCGCATACAGGCCAATGGCCAGCAGTGCGACCAGTTTCAGCACCGATTCCAGGCCCAGCGCGACCACGATGCCGCGGTTGGGCTCGGTAGCCGAGGCCTTGCGTGCACCGAACAGCAGGGTGAACGCGGCCATCGTCAGCGCGAACCAGAACGACATGTCCAGCTGCGCACCGGCAGGCGCGAACCGATCACCCAGCAGGGCACCCAGCCCCTGGCTGACGGCTTTCAGCTGCAGTGCGATGTAGGGAATGATGCCGAACAGCGCCACCAGGGTGATAGTGAAGCCGAGGCCGCGATCGGCACGCAGTCGTGCAACGACCAGATCGGCGATGGTGGCACTGTTGTGCTGCTTGGCCAGCCGCCCGAGGCGGAGCAGGAACGGCAGGCCCAACGCGAAGATCAGCGCCATGCCGGCCAGGGTCGGTGGAATGGGGAAACCCCATTGCAGCCCCTGCGAGGCCGCACCGTAGTAGGTCCACGCGGTGCAGTGCACGGCCAGCGACAGTGCATAGATGAGCGGCCAGGCCTTCGAAAGCCGGTGCCCGCGGCGCTCGCCCCACAGCGCCACGCCAAACAGCAGTGCGGTCCATGCAATGCAGGCGAAGAGGACGATGGAGGGCGTCAACATCGCTCCAGTGTAGGGAGAGAAGCGGGCAGGGTGGTGCTAGGCGGCGATCACGATCAGTGACAGCTGCTCAGCGACCAGTGCCAGCTCGCCATCGGCGACCCGCTCGACGGCCTTGCGCTGGGTCAGCAGCCACTGGCCGGGCTGGCGCGCATCCAGTGACACCAGCTGCGAGCGTACCCGCACCTCGGACCCGCTCGGCACCGGCGCCAGGAAGCGGACCTTGTTCAAGCCGTAGTTGAGCGCATGGGCGATGCCGGGGAAGCCGACGAGGGCGGCCACATCGTCCTCCACCGTCAGCGAGAGCAACAGGAAGCCATGTGCGATGGTATGCCCACCCGGCATCTGCGCCTGCGCCCGCGCTGGATCGACATGGATCCAGTTGTGGTCACCGGTGGCGTCGGCAAAAGCATCGATGCGCGCCTGGTCCACGCGGGTCACGCCACTCAGCCGCTCACTGGCGGCCCACTGCTGCAACGCCTGCAGGGCGGGAGGCAGGTCGCTGTCCGCACTCACGCCACACGCTCCAGCAAGGTCAGGATCGCGTCACGCGCCTCTGGCTCGGACAGCATCGGCGCGTGCCCCACATCGGGCACCTCCACCAGGCGGGCACTTTCCGAGGTGGCCGCCATCTGCCGCGCGACATCGGCCGGCAGAATGTCGGACAGCGCACCGCGTACCACCAGCACCGGCACCCGTGCGGTCAGCCCGCGGACCGCACGCCACAGCAGCGGACGCAACAGCCACAGCAACCATGGCCGGGTAGTACGGATCACTGCCGGGTCGTAGTCCAGTTCCAGCAGGCCATCGCTGCGCGGGCGGAAGGTGCGCACCGCCATCTGCCGCCAGTCGTCGGTGCTGAAGCGCGGGAACGCAGCCTTGCCGATGGATTCCACGTAGGCCGTGGCCTGCACCAGGTCCATCGGAGGGACCGGCTTGCCGGCGTACTTGCCGATCCGTGCCAGCGCCTCGCGTGGCACCTTGGGGCCGGCATCGTTGAGCACCGCCCCGGAAATCCGCCCGGGCGCGCGCGAGGCGAGGGTGATGGTCACCAGCACGCCCAGCGAGGTGCCGATGAACACCGCCTTGTCGACGTTCTGCGAGCGCAGCAACGCAACCATGTCATCCGCATAGGCACGCGGGTTGTAGCTGGACGGGTCATATGCGCGTTCCGAGCCTGCACGACCACGCAGGTCGACCGCGATCACGCGCCAGCCCTCGGCGGTGAGTACATTGGCAAGCGCATCGAAGTCGGCACCATTGCGGGTCAGTCCTGGAATGCAGACCACCGTGCCACGCGCTGCCTGCCCCGCATCGGGTGCATGGTCGCGCGCATGCAGGCGCAATCCATCATTGCTGTTCCAGTACAGGTCGTCGTAAGACTGCGTCATGCAGAAGCTTCCTGAAGATCGTAACGGATGCGCTAGAAATCGTAACGGACGCTGAGGCTATATTCGCGTGGTGGGCCATAGAAGCCAATCAGCGTGCCGACCGCCGGGATGTTGTAGCCGGTGGTGCGGTATTCCTTGTCGGCCAGGTTGGTGCCCTGCAGCGAGAAGGTCCACGCGTCATCCAAGCGCCAGATGACGCCGGCATTGACCAGCCCGTAACCCTGCTGTCGGATCACCGGGCTGAGGTCGGTGGTCGGCCACACTTCGCTCTGGTAACTGTAGCTCACCCGTGCCGACAGGTTGCTGCCGTTGGCCAGGTCGGTGCGGTATTCCACGTTGAACGCACCAGAGAATTCCGGGGCATTGGTGAACTTCATCTGCCTGGCCACGTTGATGCCGCGGTCCATGTACTCGTCGTACTTGGTATCCAGCCATGCCAGGTTGCCGGAAATCAGCCAGTGCTGGCTGGGCAGGTACTGATACTCGACTTCCAGGCCTTTGACGGTACCGGCGCCGGCGTTGGTGAAGTCGCCGAAGAAGGAATCGTCGATGCCATCGCCGTTGGTATCCAGGCCGGTGAACACCGACAGCTGAATGTCCTTGTACTTGTTGTAGAACGCCGACAGGTTCAGGAACAGGCGCTGGTCGAGGAAGGCCATCTTGCTGCCGACTTCGTAGCTGTCCACGGTCTCGTCATCGAACGGCTCCGCCGAGCGCGGTACCGCCACCGCGTTGGCGCGGATGTTGTAGCCACCGGACTTGAAGCCACGCGTCGCCAGGCCATAGACCATGATGTCCGGGGTGATCTGGTAGTCCAGCGAGACCTTGGGCGAGACGTTCTTGAAGTTGGTCTTCTTGTCGAAATCGGCGGTCACCGCCGCCGGCCGACTGAAGCCCGGGTCGGCGTAGAGGCGGTTCAGCACGATCGCGCGCTTGTCCTCGTCGGTGTAGCGGGCGCCGACATCGAGCTTCAGTCTGCTGGTCAGGTCGAAGGTCCAGTCCGCGTACAGCGCGATGCTGTCGGTCAGCACCTTGCCCTGGTTGTCGGCGAACTGCGCACTGAAGTAGTTGTTCTGGATCTGCCCGCCAGCTTCGCCGCTGAACTGGTACAGGCCGACCACGCCGCGCACCCGGCCGCCGGCATCGTAGTTCAACTGCACTTCGTTGCTGACCTGGTCGTCGTGGTAGGTGCCACCCACGTCGGCGAGCTTGACCGGCGCGGTATCGAAGTCGATGTTGGCCTCGCTGTCCGATTCACGCTTGGCGATCACGTACTTCAGTGCGATGTCTTCGTTCGGCCGCCAGTTCACCGTGGCCGAGGGGCCCTTGCTCTCCACGTTGTTGAGGTTGCGCATGCCCGAGCGGATGTCATAGCGGCTGTCCATCGGCGGGTAGGCGGGCAGGAACGGATTGGGCGCCAGCATCTTCGAGCCGCGCATGCCGGACTGATCGTCGATCCAGTCCAGTGCGAACTGCACGTCGAAGTCATCGCCCGCATACGCGCCCAGGTTCAGGCGTGCCGCGTTGATCTGCTTGTCGCTGACCGGCTGGCCGTTGAAGGTGTTCTCGCCAAACCCGTCGTGGTTCATGCTGGCCACCGCTACACGGGCGCGCAGGCCGCTGTCGGCACCGCCGATCGGGCCGCCGATGGCCGCCTTCGCATCCAGCTGGCTGTAGTTGCCCACGGTGATCTGGGCGAAGCCCTCGGCCTGGGTGGGCAGGCCGCGCGAGATGTACTTGATCGCGCCGCCGATGGTGTTCTTGCCATACAGCGTGCCCTGCGGGCCGCGCAGCACCTCGATGCGCGAGACATCGAACACATCCAGCAGCGCACCCTGCGGGCGCGCGATATAGACGTCGTCCAGGTAGATGCCCACGCCCGGATCGGCGCCCCAGGTGGGATCGGACTGGCCGATGCCACGGATGTAGGCGGTGACCGTGCTGCTGGCGCCGCGGGCAGCGTAGATGGTGAGGTTGGGCACCTGCGCATCCAGGTCGCTGATGTCCTGGACATTCATCTTGTCCAGCGCCTCGGAGGTAAACGCAGTGACGGCAACCGGCACCTCCTGCAGGGTTTCCTCGCGCTTGCGTGCGGTGACCTTGATGCTGTCCAGGTTGGTGGGTGATGCAGTCCTGCCCGCCGTCGGCGTGGCCTGGGGCGCTTCCTGTGCCAGTACCGGCCTGGAAGCCAGCAGCGCGCCGATCATGAGACTCAAACAATTCCGTTTCATTCGGTCCTCCCCCAGACAGGTGCTTGCAGATGGCCCATTGCCACCCCTGCAGCGAAGGCTAGCGGTGTCATCGGGCAGCGGCGAGTGGACCTAGGTCCAGTCGGCAGCGGCCGCCGGATGCGGATACTGGGCGCGCCCCCAGCCGGAAGCGCATCCCGGTACCCCTTCATCCACGACTCACGCATGAGGATCTGGCCATGAAATCCGGAATCGATTCGATCAAGGTTGTACTGCTGGTGCTGTGCAGTTGGCTGGCAATGGCGGGCAGCGCCGGTGCCGCAGGCCCGGCCGGGCATTGGGACATTGGCCTGTACGGCAATCTGTTCGGCGCCCGCGAATACCAGGTGTGGGTGCCCGCCGGCTACGACGACACACAACCGCTGCCTCTGCTGCTGGTGCTGCACGGCTGCGTGACCGGGCCGAACCTGATGGGCGAGGCCTCGGGCTTCAACGATGTGGCCGACACCGAAGGCTTCATCGTGGTCTACCCGCGGCAGAACGTCACCTCCAATCCGGCCCGCTGCTGGAACTGGCAGCTGCCGATCAACCAGGCACGCGACAGTGGCGAGCCCTCGCTCCTGGCCGGCATCGTGGAAAAGGTGAAGGCGGCTTACAGTGTTGATCCGCATCGCGTGTACGTCACCGGCATTTCGGCGGGCGGCGCGATGACCTCGATCATGCTGGGCTGCTATTCGGACGTGTTCGCCGCAGGTGCCATCCATTCCGGTGGCATGTTCAAGGGCGCGACCACGATTTCCGGCAGCGCCTACGCACTGTTGGCCGGCAGCATCTACTCGCCGGACAGCAACGGTCGCCTGGCATGGCAGTGTTCGGGTTCGCCGTCGCCGCGACCGCTGCCGGTGCTGGTGTTCCATGGCAGCGCCGACCTCACCGTCAACCCGGTGAACGGGCAGCAGGCCGTGCGCCAGTTCCTGCAGACCAATGACCTGGCCGACGACGGCATGGACAACGATTCGGTGAAGTACGTGCCGACCAGCACCTATCACGGCCAGGTGCCGGGCGGCCGCGCGTATACCGTCGACACCTACGCGTACGGCGGCAGGACGCTGGTCCAGCACTATGTGGTGCAGGGCATGGGGCATGCCTGGAGCGGCAGCCAGTCGGGCCTGCCATTCACCGACCCGAAGGGGCCGGATGCCACGCTGATCACCTGGCTGTTCCTGAAGGACTACCAGCGCTGAGTGGTCGCCGCTGCAGCGTCAAGCCTGGCGGTCGAGACACCATGCTAGCCTTCCCTTTGGCAGGATTGCCTGACAGGGGGAAGGCATGGATACCCGGCGCCGAGATTCCATCGTATTGGCTGCATCCGGCATGCTCGCACTGGCACTGTCCGACAATGCGCTCGCGCATCCGGGCGGGCTCGACAAGCAGGGTTGCCACACCAACCGGAAAACGGGTGAGTATCACTGCCATCGAGGCGCTCCAGCCGCCCCTCGATACGTCGACACTCCGCGCAGCAGTTTCGCCCCTGCCCCCGCGCGCGGTTCCCGGGCATTTGCCAACTGCGCGGAGGCCCGCGCCGCCGGGGTTGCGCCGGTACGGCGTGGTGATCCGGGGTATGGCCCGCACCTCGATCGTGACAATGACGGCGTGGGCTGCGAACCCTATCGGGGCCGCAGGTAGGGCATGGCCCACCTGGCTTCAACTCCCGTTTCCCCGGGTTCGTCGGCCATCGCCGGGAGTGGTCGCACGATCTCCCCGTATTGCAGGGATATCCCCTAGGCTGTTGTGATTGAACTGCAAGGATGAAAGCAATCATGAAGCGCTGGATTTTCCTGGCATTGGCCACGCTCCCGTTCGCCGCCGGTGCCGTGGTCATCCGCGATGATGTTGACGATGCCAGGTACCGGATCGACGCATCGGTGTTCCCGGCACTGGCAGACATGCCGGGCGAGGGGCACGGCGTCCTGATCGCACCGCAGTGGGTGCTGACTGCCGCGCATGCCGCGCCGATGGAGGGGATGGATGCCACGATCACCATCGATGGGAAGGGCTACGGCGTCGAGCGTGTCTTCCTGCACCCCGGCTACCGGAGGATGCCCGAGGCGCTGGGCAAGGAAGCGATGGCAACCGGGAGCGCATCGAAAATCCATGCGTTTCTGGCAGCGTCGGACGACATTGCACTGATCAGACTTGCCGCCCCGGTGAGCGGTGTGCCGCCGGTCGCACTCTACCGTGGCGCCGACGAGGTCACGCAGGTCGCCTCCCTGATAGGGAAAGGCGCCACCGGCAACGGTGCCGTGGGGCTGGCGCCCGGCGGGTCGCATCGTACGACGCTGCGGCGAGCCTGCAACGCGATCACCGGCGGCAACACGCGCTATCTCTGGTACCGGTTCGATCCACCTCCGCAGGGCCTTCCCCTTGAGGGCGTGCTCGGCAACGGCGACAGCGGCGGCCCGCTGCTGATCAGTAAGGAAGGGACCTGGCAGCTGGTGGGCCTCGGCTCCTGGATCACCGCCGTTCCCGAGCATGCGCTAGAGGCGGGCTTCTATGGCCAGGTGGTTTACAACGTCCGCGTGTCCCGCTACCTCAACTGGATCGAAAGCATCATCGTGCGTGACGCGTCACGGTAATGGTGCATCCGGGCAGCCTTCCGCGCAGGTGTTCGCCCGGTCTCAAGTCATGCGACGGGTGTTCGTATCCTTCCCGCCATGGCCTCTTCTTCGTTCAAATTCCCTGCGTGCATGACCGCCTCCCGGCCATCCGGGTGGGTGCAGAGCGGCGAGCGCTGGGATCTGTGGTGGAACGGCCGTTCGGTGGCCAGTATCGTGCCGCATGCCGTGCTCGGGTTCCGCCTGTATCTGGACGCACGCAAGATGTCACAGGCCAAGGTCGTGTCCGCCGCCAGCGCCCGTCAGGCCAAGCGCTACGCCGAGCGCTGGTGTGCTGCACGGCTCTGCCCGCAGTTGCCTCTGCGCGATGCGGTGGCGCGGTTGGTGGCTGTTGCGCCCGGCGCGGGCGCCGTGCCCTCGCAGGTGCTGACGCGGGAGCAGCGGCAGCAGGCCCGGCGCCTGGCTGAAGCCGGGGCAGGGGAGATGGGGAGGATCAAGGAAGCGCTGACACCACGGCCGCGCATGATGGCCGCCAGGCCCGAGGTGCAGGGACGAGGTGGAGCCTGGTCTGTACCCGGCCAGATTCCATCCTCCCCGCGCCGAAACGGGAACACATCTCCAGCCAGGGCTACACCGAAAGCTCCTCACGCACGATCCGGGCCCCTTCGCTGAGCGCACGCAGCTTGCCCCGTGCCACTTCACGGGCCAGCGGCGCCATGCCGCAGTTGGTGCTCGGGTAAAGCTTGTCGGCATCCACGAACTGCAGGGCCTTGCGCAGGGTGTTGGCTACTTCATCGGCGGTCTCCACCGTGCTGGAAGCCACGTCGATGGCGCCCACCATCACTTTCTTGCCACGCACCAGCTCGATCAGGTCGATCGGTACGTGCGAGTTGTGGCATTCCAGCGAGATGATGTCGAGGTTGGAGGTCTGCAGCTTGGGGAACGACTCTTCATACTGCCGCCATTCCGATCCCAGCGTCTGCTTCCAGTCGGTGTTGGCCTTGATGCCGTAGCCGTAGCAGATGTGCACGGCGGTCTCGCACTTCAGTCCTTCGATCGCACGCTCCAGCGCGGCTACGCCCCAGTCGTTCACTTCGTCGAAGAACACGTTGAAGGCCGGCTCGTCGAACTGGATGATGTCCACGCCAGCGGCTTCCAGCTCCTTTGCTTCCTCGTTGAGGATCTTCGCGAATTCCCAGGCCAGCTTCTCACGGCTCTTGTAGTGCGCGTCGTACAGCGTGTCGATCATCGTCATCGGGCCAGGCAGTGCCCACTTGATCGGCTGCATGGTCTGCCGGCGCAGGAACTTCGCATCCTCCACGAACACCGGCTTCGGACGGCTCACTGCGCCGACCACGGTCGGCACGCTGGCATCGTAGCGGTTGCGGATGCGCACGGTCTCGCGCTTCTCGAAATCAACGCCGCTGAGGTGTTCGATGAAGGTGGTGACGAAGTGCTGCCGGGTCTGCTCGCCGTCGCTGACGATATCGATGCCGGCATGCTGCTGTTCCTGCAGGGACAGGCGCAGGGCATCCTGCTTGCCTTCAGTCAGGCCTTTGTCCTGCAGCTTCCAGGGCGACCAGAGCTTTTCGGGTTCTGCCAGCCAGGACGGCTTGGGCAGGCTGCCGGCGGTGGAGGTAGGGAGCAGTTTCTTCGTCGACATTGCGTCTTGTTTCCTGGGGGCGAATGGAAAATCGATGGATCAACGGGCAGCCCACTGCTCAAGCACGGCGCGATACGGCTTGATGAAGTGTTCTTCGGTGAACTTGCCCTGCTTGACCGCCAGCTGGCTGCGCTCTTCGCGGTCGTAGACGATGCGGGTGGACGAATAGTCCTGGTGCTTCAGGCTGGGCTGGTAGACCTTGCCGGCCACGGAGTTGGCGTTGTAGATCTCCGGGCGGTAGATCTTCTGGAACGCTTCCATCGTGCTGATGGTGCCGATCAGTTCCAGATTCGAGTAATCCCCCAGCAGGTCGCCCTGGAAGTAGAAGGCAAGCGGCGCCACGCTGCCCGGTGGCATGAAGTAGCGCACCTGCAGGCCCATCTTGTCGAAATACTGGTCAGTGGGAGAGAACTCGCCCTGGCGGTATTCCACGCCCAGGATCGGATGGTGGTTCTCGGTGCGGTGGTAGGTCTTGCTGCTGGATACGCTGATGCAGATCACCGGCCCCTTGCTGAAGTTGGCACGGTAGGCGTCAGACTCCAGGAAGTGCTTGAACAGCTTGCCATGCAGGTCGCCAAAGCCTTCCGGAATGCCGAAGGTGGCCTTGCCCTCGTTGCTGGCCGGCAGCACCACGCTGAAATCGTAGTCGCGCACGTAGGACGAGAAGTTGTTGCCGACGATACCCTCGGTACGCGCACCGGTCTGCGTGTCGACAATGGTTGGGCGCAGGACCTCGATCAACGGGAACGGATCACGGCCATCGCTGCCGTCGATGTGCATCTCCACCGATATGATGTCCAGCTCGACCGCATAGCGATCCGCGCTCGGGTTGTCCCAGTGCGCCAGATCGTTGAAGCGGTTGTTGATCATGCTGATCGTGTTGCGCAGGTTCTCCTGCCGGGATGCGCCGCGCGCCAGATTGGCGAAATTGGTGGTGATGCGCGTGCCATCGGCGGGCTGGTAGTCCTCGTTGAAGGGGATGCGCGTGATGCTGAAGGTGAAGGTGTCGGTCGTCATGGGCGGCGTTCCGTGTTGCGGGGTGGCATCCGGATGCGGGCGAGGGCATCCGGCATTCAAAGCGCTGCGGCGGTCTCAAGGGCGGTGGCACGATGGCGGGGCAGCGCCAGCAGCGGCATGGCCCGCCGTACCGCCAGTCGCGCCCGCTCGATCAGGGCGTCGCTGTGCACGCGGCCGTCGGCGAAATCGCGATCGGTGGCGTAGACACCCACTGGCAGGGTGCGCGCCTGGAAGAAGCTGAAGAGCGGGCGCAGCTGATGGTCGATCACCAGCGAGTGGCGCTCGCTGCCACCGGTGGCGGCCAGAAGGATGGGGGTGTCGACCAGTGCGTCCTGGTGGATGAAGTCGAAGAAGTGCTTGAACAGCCCCGTGTACGAACCGCGGTAGACCGGCGTTGCCACCACCAGTACGTCGGCCTGTTCAACAGCAACCAGCTGCCGCTCCACAGCGTCGGGCAACTGTGAGCGCCACAGTGCGCCGGCCAGCTGCGGCGCCAGCTCGCCCAGTTCGATCAGGTGTTGCTCGCAATGGATGTCCTCGCCGATCAGGTCCAGCAGATGCTCGGCCAGCGTGGCGGCCCTGGAAGGGCGTTGCAATCCGCCGGAGACGGCGACGATTCGAAGGGGGTGGGCAGGTGAAAGCATGACCCGATCCTAGTCAGTGCCTTCCATGACGTAAAATGGTATTACTTCACCAATCCATGAGCGAGATTCATCGTCATGCTGGAACGGATCCACCTCAGCATCGTGCAGCAGGTTGAGCTGCAGGGCTCGCTCACCGCCGCGGCCGGCGTGCTCAACCTGACCCAGTCAGCCCTGAGCCACAGCATGAAAAAGCTGGAGCAGCAGCTCGGCACCGATGTGTGGCTGCGCGAAGGCCGCAGCCTGCGGCTGACCCAGGCCGGGCAATACCTGCTGGCAGTCGCCAACCGCGTGCTGCCGCAGCTGGACCTGGCCGAGGAGCGGCTGGGCCAGTTCGCACAGGGCGAGCGCGGCGCGCTGCGCATCGGCATGGAGTGCCATCCCTGCTATCAGTGGCTGTTGAAGATCGTCTCGCCGTACCTGGCGGCATGGCCGGACGTGGATGTGGACGTCAAGCAGAAGTTCCAGTTCGGCGGCATCGGCGCGCTGTTCGGCTATGAGATCGACCTGCTGGTCACCCCCGACCCATTGCTGAAGCCAGGCCTGAAGTTCATTCCCGTGTTCGACTACGAGCAGGTGCTGGTGGTGGCCAGCAACCACGCCCTGGCCAAGGTGGACTACGTAAAGCCGCGCCAGCTCGGCCAGGAAGTGCTGATCAGCTACCCGGTGCCGTTCGAGCGTCTGGACATCTACAACCAGTTCCTGCTGCCGGCCGGCATCACGCCGCGGCGCCACAAGGCCATTGAAACCACCGACATCATGATGCAGATGGTGGCCAGCGGCCGCGGCGTGGCCGCCATGCCGCGCTGGCTGGTGGAGGAGTACGCCGCGCGCATGGACGTCGTGCCCGTCCGCCTGGGTGCCAAAGGCATCCCCAAGCAGATCTACCTGAGCGCGCGCGAGGCCGATACCGGTATCGACTACCTCCAGGCCTTCATCGAGCTGGCCCGTAACAGCTCGCCGCTTGCCGGCAATGTGGGCGGAGCGCGTTGATGTCGGCAGGCATGTCACTGCGGGCGGACGCCTTCCTCAACGCCTTTTCACTGGAAGTCAGCGCGAAAGCCATGCCTGCGCTGCGCGCCGAGGCGGCCCGCATACCGCGCGGCACAATCATCTCCATTCCCTGGCTAGCCAGCGAGGACGACGACGCACGCCTGGCCGCCGCATGCGCGGTGCGCGAGCTCGGCTTCGAGCCGATGCCGCATCTCTCCGCCCGGCGTATCGGGTCACACGCAGCGCTTGAACGCTTCCTGGAACGTGCCGCCGGCGAAGCCGGGGTCGCGCGTTGCCTGCTGATCGCGGGTGACCTAGCCACGCCCATCGGACCATTTGCAGACAGCGCGTCGATCATCGAGACCGGTCTTCTGGAGCGACACGGTATCAAGGTCGCCGCCATCGGTGGGCATCCGGAAGGCCACCCGGTAATGAGCAGTGACGAACGCTGGCAGGCGCTTCAACACAAATGCCAGCGCATCGAAGCACGCGGCATGGCCCCCTTGATCGTCACCCAGTTCGCGTTCGATGCCGATACCGTGCTGACTTGGTTGGATGCACTGCGCACGCGTGGCATCACCGTTCCGGTGCTGGTCGGTGTGCCGGGTCCGGCCAGCATCACCCGCCTGCTGCGTTATGCGGCGATGTGCGGCGTAGGCGCCAGTGCATCGATGCTCGCCCGGTATGGCATCTCGATCGGCCGCCTGCTCGGAACGGCGGGGCCGGAGGTTTTCGTCGATCGCCTGGTGAAGGGCTTGACCAGCGCGCATGGCCAGGTCAGTCCGCACCTGTTCCCGTTCGGCGGTGTTGCGCCCTCGCTGGAGTGGATCGAGCAGTACCGGCAGCGTGTTCGCGGTGCGCGCGGCGTAATCCACGAAGACTGACAGCTGTCACTGGTCGCCATTGGGGCGGAAGCGAATAGTGAGCGCCAAGGCGAGGGCCCCTCGCCACCTTCACCAAGGGACCGCTCATGTTCGTCGGCAAGTACTGCCGGTACCTGGCCTCGTTGCGGATGGATGCGGCAGGCAAGGGGCTGGAAACCGCAGGCTGATTGACCTGGTAGTGCCGGCCGCTGGCTGGCTTCCCCATGCAGCGTTGCGCGGGGCTGGCGCAGGCGTCACGATGCCCGCCACTGGCCAACACCGGAAACGCTGACGTCATGAAGACCACATCCTGGTTCTGGATCAACGTGGCCAGTCACTTCGGCATTGTCGCAGCCCTGGCTTGGCTGCCCGCCCGGTGGACGGGGCAACTTGTGGAAGCCCTGGCCGGGACTCAGCCGGCTATCGGCGACACCCGCCATTTGGCCTTCATAGGCTCCATGTTCGGCTTCTGCGTGACCGCACTGATCCTGATGGGGGTGTTGACTGTCACCGGCGAACTGCTGGGTTTCTCCAGGCCCTATGCGCGACGGTCGGAGGCCCAGAACGAAGCGCAGGCCGTCCACCGGAAGGTACTGCTGACTGCATTCGCCACGCTCTCATGGGTGGCCGTGGGATCGCTTGCAGGTATTGCGTCGATCTTCGCGGCCTCGTCATGAAGGGCGACCCTGTCAGCGCCCAGTGTGCCGGAACGGATGGGTGCGTGAACTGCGGGGCTGCTCACGCCTCCCCACGCCACTGGCTCATCAGCATCTGCAGGAATCGCTCCGCCGTGGGCGAGAGCAGGGCGCCGCGGCGGCGGACGATGCCGATCGTGCGTGACACCACCGGGTTGCCGATCGCGCGCGTCACCAGGGTGGGGTGACCCCCATCTGGCGTGGCCATCTTCGGCAGCACCGACACCCCGATGCCGGCCTCGACCATGCCCAGTGACGTCGACAGGTGGGTCACTTCGTAGTGCCAGCTCAACTTGAGGTTCTCGCGCGCCAGCGCACCATCCAGCAGCGTGCGGTTGCCGCTGGTGCGATGCACGGTGATCAACTGGTGCTCGGCCAGGTCGGCCCATTCCACCTTGCGCTTGCGCGCCAGCGGATGATCGCGCCGGCAGGCGAGGACGAAGGGGTCCTCAGCCAGTACGTCGAAGTCGAGATTCGGATCGTTGGCGCCCATGAAGTTGATGCCGAACTCGACTTCGCCACGTTCCACTGCCTGCAGGCCCTCCGTGGCCGGGATATCCAGAATGCGGAAGCGCACGTTCGGGTGCGCTTCGTGGAAACGCGCCATCACGCTGGGCAGGAAATAGAACGCGGCCGTAGGCAGGCAGGCGATGGTGACGGTAGCGCCGCGGGTGTCTTCGCGGCCGCGCAGTGAGAACAGTGATCCATCGAATTCCTCCAGCATGCGACGCACCAGCGGCAGCAGGTTCTCGCCGACAGCGGTGGTACTGACGCTGCGCGTGGTCCGCTCCAGCAGCGGCGACCCCACCGCCTGTTCCAGCTTCTGGATCCGCCGGCTGAGTGCTGGCTGGGAGACGTGCAGGATTTCCGCAGCGCGATGGAAGCTGCGGGTCTCCGACACCAGCAGGAACGCACGCAGATCCAGGATTTCGCAATTGATGCTCATTGGGTATCAATCATCCAAAAATCAGCAATTCACAGATTAATTGGGGTCATGCCAGTATCGAATCACAGAGGGGTCATTCATCCCCTATACGCATCAATCTAGCACACGTATGTCCAACGATCTGCTCAGCATTCCCTGCGTTCTCATGCGCGGCGGTACCTCCAAGGGCCCGTTCTTCCTGGCCAGCGACCTTCCGGCTAACACCGCCGAACGCGATCGCCTGCTGCTGGAAGTGATGGGATCGGGGCATCCGCTGCAGATCGATGGCATCGGCGGAGGCAACGCGCTGACCAGCAAGGTGGCGATCATCGACCGCTCCAGCCGTCCGGACGCCGATGTCGACTACCTGTTCGCCCAGGTACGGGTAGAGCAGCAGGTGGTGGATACCTCGCCGAACTGCGGCAACATGCTGGCGGCCGTAGGCCCGTATGCCATCGAGCGTGGGCTGGTGCAGGCGCAGGATCCGCAGACCGAGGTGCGCATCCACAACGTCAACACCGGCAAGCTGATCGTCGCCACGGTGGAAACGCCCGGCGGCAACGTGGTGTACCGAGGTGACACGCGCATTGCCGGCGCGCCGGGCTCGGCTTCGCCGGTCAGGCTCTCCTTCCTTGATGCGGCAGGTGCCCGCACCGGCAAGCTGCTGCCCAGCGGGCACGCGCAGGAGACCATTGATGGCGTGCCGGTCAGCCTGGTGGACTGCGCGATGCCGATGATGCTGGTGCGTGCCGAAGACCTGGGCGTGCGCGGCGATGCCCCGCCCGCCGAACTGAACGCGGACGCGGTATTCATGCGCCGGCTGGAAGCGCTGCGCATCGATGCGGGCGCCCGCATGGGCATCGCCGACGCTGGCAACAAGGTCATTCCGAAGCCGGTGCTGCTGTCGGCGCCGCAACATGGGGGCGATCTGCAGGTGCGCTATTTCATGCCGCATCAATGCCACACCGCGCTGGCCATTACCGGTGCCGTTGGCCTGGCCACCGCCGCCGTCACGCCGGGCACGCTGGCCCACACTTTGGTCGGATGCCTGTCCGTTCCCGGCCGCATTACCCTCGAACATCCGAGCGGGGCCCTGGAGGTGGGCCTCAGTCGCAGCTCGGGCGATTCGCCGGTGATTGCCAGCGTGGTCCGCACCGCGCGCCGCTTGTTCGAGGGGCGCGTGTACGCGACTTCGCCCGCGCCCACCACGGCCAGTGCCACCCAAGCCCGCCAATGGACGTCAGCGGCATGATCTGAATCCGGACGGGCCGGCGTAGACACGCATGCCCGCCATTACAACGTAGATGCTTCACTCCTGGGAGGGATGATGTACAAGCAGTTCTTGATGGCCGCGCTGTGCGCGGCTGGTCTGGCCGCGGCCGGATGCAGCAACAGCGGGCGCACCGAAGGCGCATCCGCCGGCGGTGGTGACAATGCACCGGTACGCATCAGCGTCGGCTCCTACAACCTCAACAACCTGCCGTTCTTCATCGCCGACGCAAAGGGCTATTTCAAGGATGTCGGTCTCGAAGTGAAGACCGAGAACTTCGCCCAGGGCGGCTCCAAGGTATTGCAGGCGCTGGTGGCCAATTCCACCGACGTGGCCGTCGGCTTCTACGACCACACCATCCAGATGCAGGCCAAGGGCAAGGACGTGGTGGCCTTCGTGCTGCTCTCGCGCAACTCCGGCCTGGTGATGGCCGGCCGCGAGGATGCCACCTTCGATCCGGCCCGCCCGGACACCATCAAGGGCCAGAAGGTCGGCATTACCGCACCGGGCTCCTCGTCAGACTTCTTCGTCCGTCACTTCCTCGCCCAGCATGATATTCCGGCCGACAGCATCTCGCTGATCGGCGTCGGCTCCGGCGCCGCAGCGGTTGCCGCCCTGGAGCAGGGCAAGATCGACCTGCTGGTCAACTACGACCCGGCCGCCACCCTGATCACCGAGCGCAAGGTCGGGAAGATCCTCCTCGACGCGCGCAGCGACGACGGCGCCCGCCAGGTCTATGGCGGCCTGTACCCGACCTCGGTGATGTATGCCAACCAGAGCTTCCTGGACAAGCGCCCCGAAGCGGCCGAGAAGATCGCCCGTGCCGAGCAGATGGCATTGAAGTTCATCGCCGACAACAGTGCCGAAGAGATCGTTGCCGCGCTGCCGGACAGCTACGTCTCCGGCGACCGCGCCACCTATGCCCGCGCGGTGGAGAACGCCCGCGCGATCTTTACCCGGGACGGTCACTTCACGCCGGCCGACCTGGAAACTCCGCTGAAGGTGCTGCGCGAGTTCAACACGGATGTGGCCAAGGCCAACATCGATCTGTCCAGGACCTACACCAATGCCTTCGTCGAGCGTGCCAACGCTGCGGCGCCGGCGGCCCAACCGTAAGCGGAGGTAATCCCATGGCCCTCAATGCCACCGTGCGCCAGCTCAACGGCGCGCCGCAGCTGGAGCCTGCACAGACCATGGTCGCCCTCAACAAGGTGACCATGTCCTTTGGCGAATTCACCGCCGTTCGTGATGTCGACATCCAGGTGGGTGACGGCGAGTTCCTTGCCATCGTCGGCCCGACCGGCTGCGGCAAGAGCACCATCCTCAATTCCGTGGCGGGTCTGCTGAAGCCGTCTTCCGGGCAGGTCAGCATCGACGGCCGCGCCGTCAGCGGTGTGCAGGAGTCGGTCGGCTACCTGTTCCAGCAGGATGCGCTGCTGCCGTGGAAGACGGCTTACCAGAATGTTGAACTCGGCCTGCGCTTCCGCGGCGTGCCCGAAGCCGAA
The DNA here is from genome assembly GCF_056482505.1 of Stenotrophomonas sp. 71799_Sma. Lineage (NCBI taxonomy): Bacteria > Pseudomonadati > Pseudomonadota > Gammaproteobacteria > Lysobacterales > Lysobacteraceae > Stenotrophomonas > Stenotrophomonas sp. 71799_Sma. The sequence continues at coordinate 2,492,721 of NZ_CM151202.1, read as the reverse complement.
CGCAAGGCCAAGGCCAACGCGTGGCTGGCCAAGGTCGGCCTGGCCGGTTTCGAGCATCGCTACCCCCATCAGCTGTCCGGTGGTCAGCGCAAGCGTGTGCAGATGGCGCAGGCGCTGATCGTCGAGCCGAAGGTGATCCTGATGGATGAACCGTTCTCGGCGCTGGACATCCACACCCGGCACCTGATGCAGAACGAGCTTCTGCGCCTGTGGCAGGAGGACCGGCGCTCGGTGATCCTGATCACCCACGATCTGGAAGAAGCGATCGCCCTGGGGGATCGCGTGGTGGTGCTGTCCTCCGGCCCAGCCAGCCGCGTGGTGCGCAGCTTCGACGTGGATCTGGAGCGTCCGCGCAATGTGGCCGAGATCAAGCTGGATGACCGTTTCACCGACCTGTACCGCGACATCTGGGCCTGCCTGCGCGGCGAAGTGGAGAAGAGCTATGCACGCCAAGACTGACAAGTTCATCCAGCTGGCCCTGGTGGTCGCCGTGTTCGGCGGCTGGGAAGGCGGTATCGCGCTGGGCGTGATCGATCCGTTCTTCTTCCCTTCGCCAACAGCGATCGTGCAGCAGGCCTGGACCTGGCTGTCCGATACCTCGTTCTACCAGCACGTCTACATCACCCTGACCGAAACCGCGCTGGGCTACATCATTGGCACCGGCCTGGGTGTGGCTGGCGGCGTGTGGCTGGGCCTGAGCCGACGCTCGGCGCGCATCCTCGACCCCTTCATCAAAGGCTTCAACGCAATTCCGCGCGTAGTACTGGCGCCGATTTTCGTGTTGTGGCTGGGGCTGGGCCTGTGGTCGAAGGTGGCGCTGGCGGTCACCCTGGTGTTCTTCACCACGTTCTTCAATGCCATGCAGGGCGTGCGCGAGGTGAATCCGGTGGTGCTGGCCAATGCCCGCATCCTGGGCGCAAGCCGTAGCGACCTGCTGCGCCATGTCTACTTCCCTGCAGCAGCCAGCTGGATCCTGTCCTCGCTGCGCACCTCGGTGGGCTTCGCGGTGGTCGGCGCGATCATCGGTGAGTACCTCGGGGCCTCGGCGGGCCTGGGTTACCTGATCGCGCAGGCCGAGGGCAACTTCAATGCCGTGGGCGTGTTCGCCGGCATCATCATCCTGGCCGCCTTCGTGCTGGTCATCGACGCCCTGCTGGACGTGGTCGAGAACAAGCTGATCACCTGGCGTCCCAACGCCCAGGCACAGGCCACCAGCTGAACCGGCCGCGCTGACCGGCCCGCCGCGCCGCCGGACCGATCCGGCGGCGCGCACTTCCTCCCCCGATCTTCCCCCGCACCACCGCAACAGGCCAGCGCCGGGCCAGGGGGCCGGCTGGCCGGAGAGAGAGCCCATGAATCATTCCACCGTGCTGCCGCTGGCAGTGCTGCCGGTCGCGCTTGGCCTGCTGTTGGCCAGTGGCCATGTTGGCGCCCAGGCTGTTTCGTCCCCTCCCGCACCACTGAGCCAGGCCGAACTCTCACGCCTGGTGCAGCAGCAGGCGCTGCAGATCCAGCAGTTGGAGGCGCGCCTGCGTGCCGTGGAGGGCGGGCGCGGCACTTCCGGCGCGGCGGTCGCAACGCAGGCTCCCGCGCTGGACACCCGCATTGCCGCACTGGAATCCAGCCAGGCCAAGGCGCCCAAGGTCACCTGGTCCAAGGGCGCACCGGAATTCAGCAGTGCCGATGGCAGCGTGGTGTTCCGTCCGCGCGGACGCCTGTTCGTCGACGCATCCAGCACCGATGGGTCCTCAGTGAGTGACCGCAACATCTCCGGTACCGAGATCCGCTCGGTGCGGCTGGGCGCCGAAGGCCGCTACGGCATCCTCGGCTGGGCGGTGGAAGGTGACTTCGCCGACAACGCGGTGGCGTGGAAGTCGGTCTACGCCACCGTGGACCACCGCCTGTTCGGGCTGCCGGCCGACCTGACCGTGGGCAACCGCCTCAACGACCGGGGTATCGACGGCTCCAGCAGCACGTCCAACACGCCGTTCCAGGACCGCAACGTGGTCGGCACGCTGATGCTGCCGCAGCGCGGCCTGTTCGGTGTCGGCCTGACCGAGCGCGTGTACGGCAAGGACTGGCATGCCAGCCTGTCGGTGGCCGGCAACGATCTCAACAACACCGGCACCGACAACGACAGCCAGACCTGGGCCACGCGCGTGCATTGGAACCCGGTGGCCAACGATGCGGTCACGGTGCACCTGGGGGCCTGGGTCTTCCACGAGGAGATCGCCGCAGGCGCCAGCGGCGTCGTCCGCAGTTCGGCCATCGCCGGGCACTTCAACGACCTGGTCAAGATCGCGCCGGGCACACTGCTGGGCGCCGAGCGCAGCACGGCCCATGGCGCGGAACTGGCAGGCTTCTTCGGGCCGGCCTGGGCGACCGGCGAATGGGGTACGCGCAACCTGCGCGGGGCCGACGCCAGCGGGCGCTACGATCTGGACCACCAGGCCTGGGCGATTTCGGCGGGCTGGTTCCTGGCTGGTGCAAGGCCGGCCTATTCGGGCAAGGCCGGCACCTGGGGCCGGGTCAAGGTGGCCGATCCTGTCACCCGCGGCGGCGCCGGGGCTTGGGAACTGAAAGGGCGCTACGAGGACGTGGACTATGCCGAGCTGCCCAGTGGCGGTACAGGCCACGCGTGGACGCTGGGTGCGAACTGGTATCTCAACGACTTCAGCCGCGTGATGTTCGAGGCGATCCGTTGGCAGACCCGCAACCGCAGCGGCACCGGCCAGGGCAGGGATGAAGGCACCACCTTCAATACCCGCCTGCAGGTGGCCTTCTAGAAACGCATGCCGCTCGCGCGCCGATCAGAGCAGCAGCAATGCTCCGATCAACGCCGGCGGCATCACCAGCGCGCCGACACGCAGGAAGTCGAGCGCGCTGACATGCTCGCCCTCGCGGCGCAGCGCCACCAGCCACAGCATCGTCGCCAGCGAACCGGTGACCGACAGGTTGGGCCCCAGATCCACGCCGACCAGCAATGCGGCACGGGTCTGCGCCGGCAGGTCGGCCATCTGCCCCAGCGAACCGGCGGCCAGGCCGACCGGCAGATTGTTGGCCACGTTGCTCAGCAGCGCAGCCGCGCCACCGGCCAGCCAGCTGGCCTGGCGGGGAGACGCCTGCGCCACGGCCTGCAGCGAGCTGGCCGCGGTCTGGATGACACCGGTCTGCGCCACCGCTTCCACCAGCACGAACAGTCCCGCCACCAGCGGCAGCACGCCCCAGGACACGTGGCGCAGCAGTGGCAGCGGGCTGCGCCGCTGGCGGATCGCCACCACGGCCACACTCAGCGTGCCCGCGCAGAACGTGGTCAGGCCCAATGGCCCGTTCAAGGCGGACGTGACCAGCAACACGGTGCCGGTGAACAGCACGCCCAGTGCGCTCAGCCGGCCGCCGTCGGTCAACGGGCGATGCGCCGGCGCGGCCACCAGCGGCTGGGCGATCTCGCGCCGGTGCACCCAGCGCAGGACCAGGTAGGTGGCACCGATCGCCGCCGCCGACGGCAGCGCGAACTGCGCCAGCCACTGCAGCAGCGGCGGCATGTGCTGGCCGTACACCACCAGGTTGGCCGGATTGGAAATAGGCAGCACGAAGCTGGCCGCATTGGCGATGAATGCACAGACGAACAGGTAGGGCAGGGGATTGGCACGCGCCGCCTTGCAGGCGGCGTAGACCGCCGGGGTCAGCACCACGGCCGTTGCATCGTTGGACAGGAACACCGTCACCAGCGTGCCGACCAGGAATACCAGGTCGAACAGGCGTCGCCCGGATCCGCCCGCATGCCGGACCGCGTACAACGCCACCCAATCGAACAGGCCTTCGCGCCGGGCGAGCTCGGCCAGCACCATCATGCCGACCAGGAAAAGGTAGACGTCGCGGCCTTCGGCGACTGCGTGCCAGGTAGTGCCGAACGACACGGTGCCGCTGAGCGGAAGCAACGCCGCCGCGCCGAGCGCCCACACGTACTCCGGGATGCGGAACGGGCGGAACAGCAGGCCGACAGTGGCAACGGCCACCGCCATCCAGATGATGAGCGAAGAATGGGAAGCGAGCATGGAGTAGGGGCGTGCGCGGTGCCATCCATCGACCCCGCCGCCGGTTCTCCGGCGTATGTGATCGGCGTGCAGGCGCCCGCTGCGATCAGTGCAAGTGCCGGGGTTGCGGCATCATACCGTGCCGGCTGCCCAGCGAATGCCCTGGCGCGGCGCGTTCCGTGACGGCCGCGCCAAGGCATTCAACACCGCGCCTACTGCGTCGCACACTCCACCTTGCGATCAAACTCGGTGCCCAGTACGACCGAGGTGATCGCAAGCGTTGTGCCCTTCCAGACGCGTTGGCACTGGCCGGCTTCGACAACGAACGCTGGACCGAGCTGGTCGAGCCGGGCATCACCGTGCTTGAGCAACCGGTTGAGGAGATGGGGCGGGCCGCGATGTCGATGCTGCTTGAACGCCTGCGCACGCCGGAGCTGCCGGTGCGCCGACTTGTGATGACGGGCCGGTGCGTGGTCAGAGGGTCGACGGCTGCGCGATAGCTCGACGCCCGATTGCGGCGACCCTGAGAGCGCCGTCCGGGTGTTGGCGGGCCAGCCGTTGTCTGTTACAAGCCATCTGTACACGCAGACACGATGGATGATCGCCTTGTCAGAGCCTTATTCAGCGCTGCTCCGCCTGCAGTTGTGCCACGAAGATCTCTCCAGATGGCTGGCGGCGCCCGTGCCCGCAGCATCCCGATGGTCCGACTGGCGATGCATCGCCGGGCAGTGGCACCTGGGCAACGGCGAATACCTGGCCTCTTCAAGCGACGAGGCGTTGGATCGCCTGCTCGCGGACTGCCAGGCGCTGCTGGCCCGTTACCCAGACAATCGCGCCGCATTGAAAGCCTTCCTGGCCTCTGCACAGGCTGAGAACATCCAGGTTGCCGCCTATGACCGCAGCAGCACGCACTTTGTTGCAGGATCGCTGACCTATTCGGAAAGCCTCTACGATCTCATCGCGTTTCTTGCGGTGGCACGAAGCGCCGCCGATTTCCTGACGGCAGGCGACCAAGGGATGGCGCTGATCCACGACTATCTCTGGGCCGAGGACGATGAGCGGGAGACCGTTGCCGCGATTGCGCTGGTCGGCCAGGGGGAATCCAGCTTCCTGTCTTCCACGGACCTGGATACCGTCACCGCGTCCTTCGAAACACTGGTGGAGGCCATGCTGGAAGACCAGGACGACCCGGAGTTTCATCCGCGCAACCAGCTCGATCGACTTTGACCCACGCTGTGTGTATCCCACTGGGACGACCGCCAAGGACCCCGACATGAAAGGACATCACGCCCTCCATGCGCGTCGCGGCATACGTTGGCTCCTCGCACTGGGCCTCTGCGTCCTGCCGGGATCCGCCCTTGCCGGTACAACGCAACCGGCACGCACCTGGCTTGTCAGTGGTGCGGAGCTGATGACGCTGCTGCAAGGAAATGGCGCCGACGGCTTCTGCGACGGCGATGAGTGCCGAAGCCTGTCCAGCGCTCGCGCCAGCGCCTATATCCAGGGCGTTGCCGATGCCAGCCACGCCCAGTGGTGTGGCCAAGGCCGGATTCTTCCGCACGAGTTGGTTGACCGGGTCGCTTCACATCTTCGACAGCTGCCCCGCGAGCGATTGCAGCAGGATGCGTCTTCACTGGTTGCCGAAGGGCTTCGAACGGCCTTTCCCTGTGGTGGCGGCGCGTCACGTGGTGGCAGTGCCGAGCCCGGCAAAGACGAATAGAACAGGCCGCGCTCAACGCGTGACGACGCGAACGTCCTACACCCTCGCGACACGGTGCATTCACGGCTACCGACACCCGCGCTGTCCACACTGCATGTTCCTTCCACAGCACGAGGTGCCCCATGGCCACCTGTGATGTCTGCGGCAACAACTACGACAAGAGCTTCACCCTTCACCAGGGCGGGCGTAGCGGCACGTTCGATTCGTTCGAATGCGCGATCCATGCGTTCGCCCCGCGCTGCACCCACTGCGATTGCGCCATCATCGGACACGGTGTCGAGGGAAACGGCCAGATCTTCTGCTGCGCACATTGCGCCAGTCATGCTGGTGTAAAGGGTGTCGCAGACCGGGCTTGAGCGGGATGCAGCTCCATCCCGCTGGTCATGCCGGCACAAGAGAAGCAATTCGTGCCACCCGGGCTGCTCCCGAGTCGGCGAGCAGCGCCATTGCCCGCTGTTTCTGCGACGGCCTCCCCGCCACGGCCTCCCGTGCCAACACGACGTCGAACTCCCTGGCGTTGGCGTCCAACGCGGTTGCCAGCACGCACGAATCGGCTGTCATCCCGCTGAGCCAAAGTCGGCGCACGCTCAGCTTGGCCAGCAGGACCGGCAGCGGGGTGGCGAGGAACGCCGAGTGCTTGGGCTTGAGCACAAAGTAGTGATCGGGCAGGGGAGAGAGCAGCTCGGCTATCCGTCCGGCTGCCCCCCGTCCCGCTTGCACTGTGCGACCTGTTGGCGGAAGTCACGCTTCCAGTCGGAGAAATTGTCATTGGCATAGATGACCGGCCACCTACGGTCATCGAAGTGGTCTCTCAAACGCCGGATCTGTCTGGCCGCCCGCTCCGCAGCGGGCGCAAGATCCTGCGCCCCGGGGAAGTCGAAACGGCTGAACATGTCGATGATCAGCAAGGCCGTCGATGGATCATGTCCCATGGCTCAATCACCTGTCTGTGCGTGCGGGGCCTCGACCGGCTTGGACTGCGGCGAATCCTTCTGGCGCAGGAAGATCGTCAGTACAACCAGGGACAGCACGGCGAGGAATTCGCTCTGCCAGTTCTGCATCGAGAATGTGCTGCTGGCCAGGTGCTGCAGGAAGCCGGGTGCGGGCAGGCCCTGCAACAGCTTCTCGGCTTGCTCGGCTCGCCAGCTTCCCAACGCGTGCAGCGTGAAGCTCAGCAGGAACAACAGCCCGAAGGCGATTGCAAGCGAATGACCGTACAGCACCTTCCAGATGCCGCCACGCTTCACCGGCCAGGGCGTAGGTCCTGGCTCGACGCGGCTCTGCTCCCGTGCAGGGTCCAACGGCCGCGATTCAGCCGAGCCATGCTGGCGAAGGCTGACGGTCAGGAGAACATACATGCCCATCTGCAGGAATTCGCTCTCCCAGTTCTCGAATGTGGCGCTTACAAAGTGGCCGGTCTCCAGGTAGTGCCATAGATCGATCGGCGCGCGCCCGTGCTGCGTCAACTCCTCGTTGTGGACATGGTGCCCCGCAACTGCCTGCCCAACGATGAACACGACGGTGAGTACAAGCAGCACCAGCGAGAGACCGTTGCGTTTCCACATGCAACACCTCGATCAGCTGTTCCAAAGACCGTGCGGAAGCATGCGCGGGCAAGAGGGCAGGGCTCGTGATTACTGCGCATCGAGGATGTGAGGCGGGCTCAACGCTTGCCTGTCGGGTCAGGATCCGGCCGCTCGTAGTCTTCAGGTACCGCCTTGGGGTCGTCCCCATCGTCGGGCATGTCGTGGTCCTTCCACCTGGCCTGGTCGTTGCGACGTTTGTCCGGCGTATGGGCCTTCGACTGATCGTCCACGTCTGTGGTTGGATTGAAAGGCAGCTTGTCGTTCATGGGCAGCTCCTGCGGCGAGAACCTGAAGCCTGCACCGGTCCGGGTTAACGCCACGACGCCGCGGAATGAACGCTGCGCACACCCGGATGTCACCGCAGCAGGAGGAGTGTCCTGCGATGCTGGTGTTCCGATCTTTCTGGAGAACCGCGATGCAGGCGTTGACCTATCACGGCCGCAGGGATGTGCGCGTCGAGACTGTGCCGGACCCGGTGCTGGCGGCCGAGGATGATCTGATCCTGAGGGTGACCGCCACCGCCATCTGTGGTTCGGACCTGCACCTGTACCGGGGCAAGATTCCTGACCTGCACGATGGCGATGTGCTGGGCCACGAATTCATGGGCGTGGTGGAAGAGGTCGGCAGCGGCGTGACCCAGGTGAAACCCGGTGATCGCGTGGTGATCCCGTTTGTGATTGCCTGCGGCGAGTGCTTCCACTGCCGGCTGGCCGAGCATGCCGCCTGCGAGACCACAAATCCGGGCAAGGGCGCCGCACTGAATCAGAAGGGCATACTGCCTCCGGCCGCCTTGTTCGGCTACAGCCATCTGTATGGCGGCGTGGCCGGTGGGCAGGCCGAATTCGTGCGTGTACCGAAGGCGAATGTGGGTCCCTTGCGCATTCCGGAAGGCATTGCTGATGAGCAGGTGCTGTTCCTGTCTGACATTCTCCCCACCGGCTACCAGGCTGCGTTGAACGCAGGGGTGAAGGCGGGTTCGACGGTGGCCATCTTCGGTGCGGGCCCGGTGGGGCTGATGAGCGCGGCCTGCTGCCGCCTGCTGGGCGCAGAGACCATCTTCATGGTCGACCATCTTCGTTACCGCCTTGACTACGCGCGTCGCGCTTACGGGGTGACCCCCATCGACTTCAGGGAGATCGAGGACCCGGCCGATTACATCCTGACCCAGACCAGCGGGCGCGGCGTAGACGCCTGCATCGAGGCGGTAGGTTTCGAAGCCGAGGGCAGTGCGCTGGAGTCAGCATTGACTGCCGTGAAGCTGGAGGGCAGCAGCGGGGTGGCGATCCGGCAGTGCATCGCAGCGGCCCGCCGCGGCGGCGTGGTCAGCATCCCCGGTGTCTATGCCGGCTTCATCCACGGCTTCCTGCTGGGCGACGCGTTCGACAAGGGCTTGACGTTCAAGATGGGGCAGACCCATGTCCAGGGGCTGATGCCCGAGCTGCTGGACGCCATCATGGAAGGAAAGCTGGACCCGGGTGACATCATCTCGCACCGGATGCGCCTGGCCGATGCAGCGCAGGGCTATGCGATGTTTGATGCCAAGGATGACGACTGCCGCAAGATCGTTCTGACACCGTGAGCGTGGCGCCATGAGTGCGATTGTCGTGGGCTGTGTGTACGCACTGTGGTTGGTGGCCGGTTCGCTGGACTTCCATTTTCACCGCCGGACCGACCTTCCACACACCTCCGCGATGCGCGAAAGCCTGTTGCATGGGGTGCAGCTGCTGCTGATCGGCAGCGGCGTGCTGGCGTGGCTGCTGCTGGAAAACACGTTGTCGCTCCTCACGTTTCTGGCACTTCTGGTCATCGCACACGCGGTCGCCGGATACTTCGATACCGTCAGCGCGGACGGCCGTCGACGCATCAGCCCGGCGGAACAACATGTGCACAGCGTGTTGGATGCCGCGCCGTGGGTCCTGCTGGGCTGGGTCGGCTGGCAGGTCCACCCCGGGTGGTCGCTCGACGTGAAACCTGCAGCACCGGACGTCTGGTGGTTCGCCCTGTTGCCGGCACTGGGCCTGGTGGTGCTGCCATGGCTGTGGGAACTGCGGCAGTGCGTGCGTGCACGAGAGCAACGCACGCAGACGGATCCGTGAGGATCACGATACCGGGCATTCATGTGCCCGCCACGCGGTCAAGACAGGCATGTGACTGCCTGCCGCCTACGTTCATGGCGTATCTCCATTGCAGGTCTGCCACCCATGCAGGATGTGACGTCATCCTCTTCGCTGTTCAATCGCGCACGCCAGGTGCTGGTACAGCAACCGGCATTGCCTTTGCCCGGGGGCGGCCAGACGCTGCAGCGTTGGCAGGCGCTGGCAGCCTGGGGGGCAGAGGATCTCTGCCTGGCCAAGGTGCTGGAGGCCCACTATGACGCCCAAGCGATTGCTGCCGAGTTGAAGGCGCCCATCCATGCTGAAGACACGTTGCTGGCGGTGTGGGCTGCAGAGGGTCCGACCAACACCGTTCGCATCGATGCCGGCGGTGGGTTGTACGGTGACAAGCCCTGGTGTTCCGGCAGCGCATGGGTGGATTCGGCACTGGTAACGGTTCGCAACGCGCAGGGCGTGTGGCTATGCCAGGTGGCGGCGGAACACTGGCACACACTTGCAGGCGAGCCATGGCCCGCCGTGGGCATGGCCGCAATCCCGTCCACCACGGTGCGCTTTGACGGCGCACCGATGGTGATCCTGGGGACGCGCGATGACTACCTTCAGCGCCCGGGCTTCTGGCATGGCGGGGCAGGCATCGCGGCGGTCTGGTTTGGCGCAGCGGCCGCATTGGCCGAGCGCATGCGACCGGCCTGCACCGAGGGGAATCGCGCGCGGCTGCTGGGTGAAGTGGACCTCGCCCTGGGCCCGGCTGCCGCGCTGCTTCGCGAACTGGCGGCGCGCATCGACGCCGCGCCCGAACTGACCCATCGCGAAGATGTGGTGCGCCTGCGCTGTGTGGTCGAGCGTGCGGCAACGCGTGTGCTGGACCTGGCGGGTCGCGCGCTGGGCCCGGGCCCGATGTGCCTGGAGGCCTCCCAGGCCCGGCGCTGCGCGGACCTGACCGTGTTCCTTCGCCAGAGCCACGCCGATCGCGATTGGGAATGGCTGGGCGAGCAGCGTGCCACACAGGAGGCGACATGGGCGCTGTAGCCAGGACACCCCTGCAAGGGGAAGGAACCCAGGAGCAGGCCTGGCTGCACTGCGATTGGCTCTGGCAGCAACCGACCATACCGGCAACCGCACTCTGCAGCGGGCATGACCGCATGGTGGTGGTCGCGCCGCATCCGGATGACGAAATACTCGGCTGTGGCGGGCTGCTGCATCACGCTGTGGGGCAGGGTATCGACGTCAGTGTCGTTGCGGTGACCGACGGTGAAGCATGCTATCCGGGCGAGCCGTGGTGGACGCCCGAACGCCTGCGATCAACGCGCCGAGCGGAGCTTGCCGCGGCATTGGGCGAACTAGGTATTCCGGTCGGCTCCATCTTCCACCTGGGTATCGCCGACGGCGCGGTCAGCGCGCACGAGCAGGGGCTGGAAGGCTGGCTGCAGCAGTATCTGCAACCGCGCGATCTGGTCCTGGCGCCATGGCGGTTTGATGGCCACCCCGATCACGAAGCCGCAGGGCGCGCTGCCTGCCGCGCCGCGCGGGCGGCCGGTTGCCACCGGCTGGAGTACCCGGTGTGGGGCTGGCACTGGCTTGACCCTGCCTGCGCACATATGGCGTGGGAGGTTCCGAAGCTGATCGACATTTCAGCGGTGGCGTCCGCAAAACGAAACGCGATCGCGCATTTCCGGACGCAGACGGGTGACGTGGCGGGCCTGAACAGCCCGCCGGTGCTGCCCGCACATGTACTCGCCCGATTCTTCCGAAACTACGAGGTGTTTCTGGCATGAGCGCCCAACCGTACTTTGATGACCTGCATGAGCAGGAGGACCCGTTCGGCTACCGCAGCCGGTGGTATGAAGAGCGCAAGCGTGCGCTGCTGCTGGCAAGCCTCAGCCAGCGCCAGTTCGCTCGCGGCTGGGAACTGGGGTGTTCCAACGGCGTACTGACCGAGGCGCTGGCGGCACGTTGCGAACGCCTGCTTGCAACCGACATCAGTCCACGTGCGGCGTTCCAGGCGCGCCGCAACCTGGCCCATCTGCCGCACGTGCAGGTCCATTGCGCCAGCCATCCCGAGCAATGGCCGCCAGGACGCTTCGACCTGATCGTCTGCGGCGAAATGGGCTACTACCTGGGGGCAGGCGCACTGCGCGAACTGCGCGGTGGCATCGATGAAGCACTTCGCGATGACGGCCTGCTGGTCGCCTGCCATTGGTTGCCCTCGTTCCCGGGACGCGCGAGCCGGACCGAGGTGGTGCATCGATGCCTGGGGGAAGGCCTGCAGGAAGCCTTCCACTACCGCGATGCGGACTTCGTGCTTCAGGGATGGACACGGGGCCCCTTGTCATTGGCCCGGAACGAGGGCTTGCGGTGATAGGCGTCCTGATACCCGCCCACAATGAGGCGGACAGTATCGCGCGGTGCCTGCAATCCATCCGGGTGGCGGCCCTGCACCCAGGCCTCGGCGGCGAAGCAGTGGAGGTAATGGTCGCGCTGGACGCTTGTACGGATGCAACGGGCACCATCTGCCACCGATACCGGGTCGGGAGCGTACAGCTGGATGCACGCTGCGTCGGTGTCGCCCGGGCCGCAGCCGCTGCTGAACTGCTGGGGCGGGGCGCCAGGTGGCTGGCAAGCACGGACGCTGACAGTGAGGTGCCTCCCGAGTGGCTGGCCGCACAGGTTCAGAGCAGTTGTGACGCTTTCTGCGGACTGGTGGACATAGCGACGACCTGCCAGAGTGAACGGCGCCTGCGCAGGGCATTCCAGGCAAGGCAGCAGTGGGGCGACCATCATGGGCGCATCCACGGTGCCAACCTCGGCGTCTCTGCCTGTTCCTATCGGGCCGTTGGCGGCTTTGCTCCCCTGCACTGTAGTGAAGACGTGGCGCTTGTCAGAGCGCTGCAACGCCGCGGTGCGGTGGTGCGATGGGCCGGCGCTCCCGTGGTGATGACCAGTGCGCGTCTGCAGGGGCGCGCTACAGGCGGATTCTCCGCTTATCTGGCGGCGCTGGGTGGCGAGCGCTCTGGCGCGGAAGCACCCGCCCTGATCACCTGAGGGTCAGCCACTCCGTCACGCAAGGGCCTCGTGTTATCGGGGCGTGCGGTTTAGGAAAGCGTTGGGACAGGGCAGGCCACGAAGGCCCTCATCCCTGCCTACTCCGAGATCCGCAGCGTGGCGCGCAGCAACTGGGATGGGCTCTCCCGTGGTGGCGCGCTGCGCCAGCTGAGCCTGGTGGTGGCCCCGTACCTGGGGTGACGGTTGTATGGAGTCAATGCGCGGGCGGCTGCGCGCAGGTATCGCCCAGCACGCGCCGGACCGTGTCCTGCAATTGACTCACATGGAACGGTTTGGCCACGAAGGCTGCGCGCCGGTGGCGCTGCGGCACCAGCTGGTCGTAGACCGCAGAGACAAACAGGTAGGGGATGCCGAGTTCTGCCAGGCGATCAGCGACGGGAAAGACCACACCGTCGCGAAGTTCGACATCGAGCACGGCGCCGTCGAACCGCTGGGTGTCCAGCAGCCCGAGAGCGTCGAACACGCTGTAGGCATGCGTCACCTGATCGCCGACGTCCTCAAGGGCGTGCTCCATGAGTGCGGCCAGGTCGAGTTGGTCTTCCACCAGCAGCAGGTTGCATCTGCGCTGGCCGGTTGCGGATTGCATGCGTGCATGCCTGTGTTGTCCTGGGAACACCAGTTTCTGCTGTGCTGCATCAAGATCCTGCGTGTGCATTGTCAGTCCGGCGCGAAGCTCTGCGCGCGTGGCCAACCTCGTGGAGGAGGCGTGGAAGGCGTTATGGATTTCGTTGACGGCTTCTTGGCATGCACTGTGGATACTGCCGCCGACCCCTTATCGGAGTTTCTGTCATGCCTCAATCCGGAACCGAAGCGGCCTCTCCTGGCGTGCTGCGTATCGAGTGCATGCCGCTCGATTGTGGCGGCGCCGCCATTGTCGTGGAACTGGACCGTACGCCTGAGCGGACCTGGATGAAGTCGCTGAAGCGAGCGCTGCTGGCCGACGACGCCCTGGACGGTGCACAGGCCAAGTTTGATGGGCGCTTTGTCTATGTCGTGGGCGTGGACGGCGGCGCGCATCGTGCTGAACATCGGGTCATGCAGGCCGTGATGGCGGCAGAGGGCGCGGGCGCCTCGAACGCCAGGCGCCAGCGCCCTGCAGTCAACGTAGGCGTATCCAGCGCTCTGGCGACCTGAGAGCGCCCCGGGTCCAGCCCGGGGCTGGGGATGTTATCGCCGCATCAGCGCTGCGTGCAGCGCCGAGCTTCGGCGGATCACAGCGGCCGACAAGGCGGTGATTGCCAGCGCTCCACCATGGTCTCCGGAGGCATGTTGCCCCGCACCGGAGATCGAGATGGCAGACCAGAACACCGCCCGAAGCGAGCGCCTGCTGAAGTGGCTGCAGGACGCCTACGCCATGGAACAGGAAGCGGAGACCATGATGAAGGCCATGGCTTCGCGGATCGAGAACTATCCCCAGCTTGCCGCACGCGTCAGCCAGCACGTCCAGGAGACGCAAGGGCAGGCAGCTTCCCTGCGCGAGTGCATTGAGGCGCTTGGGGGAAGCGTGCCCACCGCAAAGGGGCTGTTCGCGAGCATGACTGCCGCCCTCCACGCGGCGGGCACCAGTCTGATGGAGGACGAGGTGGTCAAGAGCGTAGGCCTCTCGTTCGGCTTCGAGAATACCGAGATCGCCACGTACCGGGCGCTGGTGATCGCTGCCGAGCGCGCCGGCGCGCCCGACATTGCGGCCGTGTGTGGCCAGATCCTGCAGGAAGAGGTTGCCATGGCGCGTTGGCTGGAGGACCACCAGGACGGACTGGTCGGAGCGTTCCTCAACCGTGACGAAACGCCTGGCGCCCAGGCCAAGCGTTGACCCCGAAGCCAGCCCACGCCAGCCACCGGAGAAACCCTCATGTTCTTTCATCACAAGAAGCTGATGTACACCGTACGCGTGCGCGAATCCAACCCGCAGCTCGCCAGTCTCATGCTTGAACAGTTCGGCGGCCCACAGGGCGAGTTGGCCGCCGCGATGCGCTACTTCACCCAGGGACTTGGCGAATGCGACCCCGGGCGCAAGGACCTGTTGATGGACATCGCCACCGAGGAGATCAGCCATCTGGAGATCATCGGCACCATCATCGCCATGCTCAACCGCGGGCCCAAGGCGATCCAGTCCGAAGGGCTTGCCGAGGCCGAGGACATGCGCCTGCTGGGCCAGAACAGCACCAGCCACACCGAACAGATCCTGTACGGTGGCGGCCCCGCGCTGGTCAATTCCAGCGGGGTGCCGTGGACAGCCGCCTACATCGACTCGATCGGCGACCCCACCGCCGACCTGCGCTCGAACATCGCGGCCGAAGCGCGCGCCAAGCTGGTGTATGAGCGCTTGATCAACGTCACCGACGACCCCGGCATCAAGGATGCGCTGCGCTTCCTGATGACGCGCGAGATCGCGCACATGAAGTCATTCGAGAAGGCGCTGCACAGCATCCAGCCCAACTTCCCGCCGGGCAAGCTGCCGGGGGACCCTGCATTCACCGATCTGTACATGGACATGTCGCAGGGCGACGGCGCCGACGACCTGCAGGGCAGCTGGAACAGCGGCGAGCTCTGGGAGCGGGTCAGCGACCGCGAGGCACAGGCCGCTGTGGATGGTGGCGACGGCGGCGGCACGGTGGACCTGGACCCACGCGAACAAGCGGCAGTACAGGCCATGACCCTGCGCACGCTCTCCGACCCGGAAGCGCGGCCGACCACCGGGGCCGAGCTGGGGGCCGGCCCGGGCGCAGGCGCACTGGACCTGCCACCACGCGAGCCGTGAAAGAACCCGGTGCGCCCGTGCGGCGCCCCGGTTGCAACGCCCCTGGGCAGCGTGGGGCGTACGAAAGTGGGCGGACATCACGTCCGCCCACGAAGGGATGCATCGGGTTTCAGCGCCGATCAGCGCTGCTGGCCACCGCGGTTGTTGCCGCCGCGTTGCTGCTGTTGCTGCCCGCCTCCCTGGTTACCACCGCCACGGCTGTTCTGGCCGCCTTCGCGGCCGATGTCAGCCATGTGCTGGCGGTCCTGGCTCACCGCTTCGCCACCCTTGCGGCCGGCTTCGCGTGCTTCTTCCGAGCTGAATTCATGGGCGTTGCCTGACTCGTGCGCGGCACGTCCACCCTTGGCGGCGATCTCGCGCTGCTTGTCCTCGTCCATCGAAGCGAAACCGCGGTTGCTGGTGCCCTGGTTCTGGTTCTGGTTGGCCATGGAAAGTCTCCTTGGGTTCAGCCGCCGCATTGGCGGCAGCGACCATCTTCCAGATCCGGCGCTAGACGGCGGTGGCACGACTGCCAACGTCGCGTCATCCCGAAGGCTCTGATTCCTCATCCGGCCTCCACGAACATTCGTGCGTGCGCACAGTGGCAGGCACACGTTCAGCGGCCCAACCGCGCGTCAACGCGATGCGGAAGGTACACGCCACAGTTCGACGCAGCCTCCACACCGGTCTCACCGCGCGTACGATCGGTGTGGCTAAGGTAGAGCGGTCTGCAACAACCGGTGGTGCCATGCCCTTCAGAGCGATTGCCTATGTAAGTGAAGCCTCCCGCAACCTGACGGAACAGCGGCTGCAGGAACTTGTGGCAGAGGCGGTGCAGTTCAATGAGTCCGCCGATGTCACCGGCACATTGCTGTTCGACGGCTCGCGCTTCCTGCAGTATCTGGAGGGCCCGGAGGCCGGGATCAATGCGGCTTACGCGCGCATTCTCGCGGCCGGCAGCCACAGTGGGATCGTCGAACTGAACCGGGGCAGGGTGGGGCGCCGGCAGTTTCCGCACTGGCGGATGCGCAGCGTGCGGGTGGATGAGCTCGCGCTGGGGAAGATCGCCATATCCGACTGGACCGGCTTCGTGCGCAGCGCGTCGGCGCTGGAATCGGGCACCAGCGCCCTGGATCGACTACTGTCGGTTTCGCAATCGCAGACGGAAGCAGGCGCGGGCGGCATCATGGAACCAGACGGGCAGCTGGCACGATGATGTCGTCAGCCGCCCCGGTGGTGCCTGAGCTGCTACGCGTCGGCTGTGCGGGGTGGTCGCTGTCGCGGTCGGATCAGGAGGCGTTCGGCGCGGGCGACAGCGCTCTGCAGCGCTACGCCACACGCCTGCCGATGGTGGAGATCAACTCATCCTTCTATCGACCGCACCAGGCCAAGACCTATGCGCGATGGGCGGCGAGCGTGCCGGAGGGCTTCCGGTTCGCGGTGAAACTCCCGCGCGAGATCAGCCATGAGCGTCGGCTGCGTGATGCAATGCAACCGCTCGAGCGGTTCCTTGAAGGCGTGCTGGAACTGGGTGGAAAGCTCGGTCCGTTGCTGCTGCAGTTGCCGCCCAGCCTGGTGTACGACACGGTCACGGCCGAAGCCTTCCTGCGGGGCCTGCGCGCGCGCACGCAGGCCGAAGTAGCGTGCGAGCCGCGCCATCCGAGTTGGTTTACGGCGGACGTGGATGCGCTGCTGAGCGCGCATGGCGTTGCACGGGTTGCCGCAGATCCAGCACGTGTGCCGGCGGCAGCGATTCCCGGCGGTGATCGCACGTGGAGCTACTGGCGCTGGCACGGCCAGCCGCAGATCTATCGCAGTGCCTACGACGAGCCGACCCTTGCCCACCTTGCGCGGCAGCTGCTGGCCGAGGCCGACGCGCAACGACCCGCCTGGTTCGTACTGGACAATACCGCGCTGGGTCACGCCACCGGCAATGCCCTGCACCTGCAGGCGCTGCTGCAGGAGAACGAACATGCCTGAAGGCCCTTCGATCGTCCTGCTGCGCGAAGCAGCGAGCCATTTCAAGGGGCACGTGGTCCGCACCGTCTCCGGGAACAGCCGCATCGACCTGTCGCCGCTGCAGGGCCGAAGGGTCAAGGCGGTCCGCCGTTGGGGCAAGCACTTCCTGCTGGAATTCAGCCATCACACGCTGCGCATCCATCTGATGATGTTCGGCAGCTGGCGCATCGACGAGCGGAAGCCAGCCCCGGCGCGGGTATCGCTGGTGTTCGACAACGGTGAGCTGAACTTCTATGCGTGTTCCGTGCGCCTGATCGACCAGCCTCTGGACGACATCTACGATTGGCGGGCGGACGTGATGAACGATGCCTGGGATCCGAAGCTGGCCAGGCGCAAGCTGAAAACCATGCCGGACGTCCTTGCCTGCGATGCGCTTCTGGACCAGACGGTCTTCGCCGGCGTCGGCAACATCATCAAGAACGAGGTGCTGTTCCGGATAGGCGTGCATCCCGCCACCCGATTGGGCGACCTGCCGCCACGCAGGCTTACCGCGCTGATCGAGCAGGCCCGCGCCTACAGCTTCGATTTCCTGGAATGGAAGCGCTGCCTTGAGCTGAAGAAGCATTGGCAGGTGCACACGAAGAAGGTCTGTCCCGTGTGCGGTGGCCCGATCAGCAAGCTCTACATGGGGACCACGCGGCGACGCACGTTCTTCTGCCCCAATGATCAAGTGCTGTACGGGCCCTGAGGCTGCCGTCCGTGGCAGCCGGGTTCCGGGGCGCGTCGATCAGGCGGCCTGCGCTGCCTTGGCGTTGCCGCCGCCCTTGGCCAGCAGGGTGAGCTTTTCGTCGGTGGCTTTCTCTTCCTCAAGCGTCTCGAGCAGCAACGGCAGGGCGTCCTTGTAGCCCAGTTGCTTGGCCAGCGCGGCGATGGTGCCGTAGGACGCAATCTCGTAATGCTCGACCTTCTGTGCGCCACCGATCAGGGCGGCATCGCGCACAGGGCCCTTGTCGATGCTGTCGATCACTTCCTTGCCTTCCTCCACCAGGCCCTCCATCGCCGCGCACTTGATGCGCTTCAGGCGAATGCCCAGGATCTCCACAACCTGGTCGATGCGCTCGATCTGGCCCTGGGTTTCTTCCAGGTGCGTCTCAAACGCCGTGGCCAGGTCCGGATTCTCGGCCGCACGGGCCAGGCGTGGGAGGGCCTTGGTCAGCTGCTTCTCGGCGCTGTAGATGTCCGAGAGTTCGTGGATGAACAGGTCTTCCGCCGTCTTGATAGCCATACTGGGCTCCGCAGTGAGTGGAGCGATCAGCGTAGGGTCTTCCCGGTTGCGATCAGGCAGGTGCCAGGTGAAGGCGGCATGTGAAGGTCCACGCGAACCGTGCGCGTGCCCTTCACGATGCGGGATCCGCCACTGCGGGTTGGCGCCGGTGCCGCCAAGCCTTCGCCATGGCTTCACAATGGCATCGCCTGGTGCCCATGCACCGGCCGGTACGGTCACTTCACGCCCGATCACGCGTGGAGACTCCCATGAGCGACGACAAGAAGAACACCGGCCGCCCGGACCGGGATCGCATCAACGTCAACGAAGATTACGAGCTGCAGTACTGGACCACGGCGCTGGGCGTGTCCGCCGAGGAACTTCGTGCCGCTGTGGCGGCGGTCGGCCCCACAGCCGTTGCTGTCCGCAAGCATCTGGGAAAATAGCGCGGAGTTGCCCATGTCCCTGGTCGAGTACCGCCGCAAGCGCAGTTTTGACAAGACCAAGGAGCCCGAGCCGGGCAAGGCGCTACCGAAAGGGCAACGCGCCATTTTCGTGGTGCAGCTGCACCACGCCAGCCGCAGGCACTACGACTTCCGCCTGCAGGTGGGTGACGCGCTGAAGAGCTGGGCCGTGCCCAAGGGGCCCAGTTACGACCCGAAGGTCAAGCGCATGGCGGTGGAGGTGGAAGATCATCCTGTCGACTATGCGACCTTCGAAGGCGAAATCCCCAAAGGCCAGTACGGCGGCGGCCATGTCGCCCAGTTCGACCACGGTGTGTGGGCTACGCAGGGCGACCCGGAAGCCCAGCTCGCCAAGGGCCATCTACGATTCGAGCTGTTCGGCGCCAAGCTCAAGGGTGGATGGCATCTGGTCCGTTCAGGCAAGCCAGCGCGCCAGCCACAGTGGCTGCTGTTCAAGGACGACGATGAATTTGCGAGCGACATCGAGGCAGACGATCTGCTGGCGGATGTTGCTGTAGCGCCCCCGGTGGACCTGAAGCGTGCCGGGGCCGGAAAGACCGCGAAGAAGAAACTCACGGTCGTACCCGCCACACGCGCCCGACGAAAGAACTGGGCGAAGAAGGCCCTGGCGCTCAGCAAGGCAAGAAAGGCCGCAGCGCCGTCCGGGCCGTTTGAGCCACAGTTGGCCAAGCTGGGCGAAGCGCCGCCCCAGGGCGGGCAGTGGGTGCATGAGATCAAATGGGATGGGTACCGCATCCTTGCTACGGTGGCTGAGGGCAACGTGCAGCTGTGGTCGCGGAACGCACTGGAATGGACCGGCAAGCTCCCTGAAATACGTGACGCGATCACAGCACTGGGCCTCACCTCGGCGGCACTGGACGGTGAGCTCATCGCCGGCGCCGGCACCAGGGAGGACTTCAACCTGCTGCAGGCCACGCTCTCCGGCGAGCGGCAGGGCGTCCTGACGTATGCATTGTTCGATCTGCTGCACCTTGATGGCGTGGACGTCGCCGATGCGCCCTTGCTGGAACGCAAGGCCCTGCTGCAATCCGTGCTGGAAGGGCAGGGCAGGCCATTGGCGTTCAGTTCGCATGTACAGGGGGATGGCGACGAGGCCTATCGCCTGGCCGGTGAGCAGCACTTCGAAGGCATCATTTCCAAGCGCGCCGAGCGCAGCTACCACAGTGGCCGCAGTGAGGATTGGCGCAAGACCAAACAGCTGGCCAGCGACGAGTTTGCGGTGGTCGGATACACCACGCCGAAAGGCAGCCGCACCGGGTTCGGCTCGCTGCTGCTGGCGCGGCCAGACCCGAAACATGGCTGGCTCTACGTCGGCCGCGTCGGATCCGGGTTCTCGGACGAACTGATCGGCGAAGTCAGCAAGCGCATCGAAGGCGGCGGCAGCCGCAAGCCGACGGCGTACGTGCCCACCCAGGACACCGACCTGCGCGCCGCGACCTGGTTCCCGCCGCGTTTCGTGGTGGAGGTCTTCTATCGCGGGATTGGCGGGCAGAAGCTGTTGCGCCAGGCGTCACTGAAGGCGGTACGGGCGGACAAGGACATCGCCGATCTCGCAGATTCCGATCGCGCCGGGCCGGTCACGATCTCTGGTGGGAAGTCCGCAACGGCGCGTCCTGCGCGCGATGCGAAAACGTCACCCGCTACCGACCGCACACCGCCCGCGCTGTCGTCTCCCGGCAAGATCCTGTTTCCTGGCGATGGCTACACCAAGCAGGAGGTATGGGACTACTACGCGGCAGTGATGGAGCATCTCCTGCCCGAGGTGGTTGATCGTCCGCTGTCGATCATCCGATGTCCCAGTGGCACCGCAAAACCCTGCTTCTTCCAAAAACACCATACAGCCGGGCTGGAGTTGGTCGACGCAGTAAAGCTCAAGGAAGAAAGCGGTATAAACGCCCATTACCTGGTGGTGCGGGACGCAGCCAGCCTGCTTGAACTGGTGCAGTTCAACGCGTTGGAGTTCCACCCCTGGGGCAGCCACGCCGAAGCGCCCGACAAGGCCGACCGCGTGGTGTTCGACCTGGATCCAGGACCGGACGTACCCTTTGCCGAGGTCAAGAAAGCGGCAACCGACATCCGGAAACTGCTGGCGCAGCTGGAGCTGGAATCGTTCCTGCGTGTATCCGGTGGCAAGGGCCTGCACGTGGTCGTGCCACTCAATCCGGGATGCGACTGGGACCTGACCAGGCGCTTTGCGAAGGGTTTCGCCGATGCGCTGGCGCAATCCGAGCCCCAGCGATTCCTGGCGACGGCCACCAAAAGCCTCCGCAACAAGCGGATCTTCGTGGACTATCTGCGCAATGGGCGCGGTGCGACGGCGGTTGCGTCCTACTCGCTGCGGGCCAGGCCGGGGGCACCGGTAGCACTGCCGATCGCCTGGGGCGATCTGACGAAACTCAAGCGCGCAGACGCGTTCACGATCAAGGACGTGCCAGCAAAGCTGAAACGGCAGCGCAAAGACCCTTGGGCCGGTATCGGGAAAGTGAAACAGAATCTTGCGCGATGGGCGCAGGCAGACCCGTAGCCCGCGCCTACGCTTCGGGCGCCTGCACGCTACCGGGCAATACATGATCGCATTCGACCAGCCGCGCGTTGCTGACCGTCTGGCGCGACGGACAAGCACCGCACACCAGCGTCGTTCCACCGGGTACCGCCCCCAACGCGTCCCCCGACAACTGCGTAATCCCGCCGCAGGTGTTGCAGCGCACGCGAATGGACCTGACGCGCTCAATACCCTGCACGCCGGAAGCGGCGTCCAGCTCCAGAACATGGAAAAGGCCGGTATTGGGCATGGGGTGCTCTCGAGTCATCTGCCCCAAGCGTAAACGATCCATGGCATTGGGCGGGGAGGCGTCCTGCATGCCGTTTGTCGGCTGGGTCCCAACTGATTCACAAAATGCACAGGATGGGAACAACTGCGGGGCGCAGGTGGCCTATCCTAGCGGCACGGAATCTGGGGGGATTCACTACAGGAGCAGTCAATGCCGATCAGGGCAGTCGCATACGTCAGCGAAGCGGGCCCCGCCGTTGCGGGTGACCCGTTGGGCCTGCGCAGCGGGAAGCTGGACGATCTGGTCGATGATGCCGCCCGCTTCAACCGAAATGCCGGCGTTACCGGAGTTCTGCTGTTCGATGGCGCCCGCTTCCTTCAGTACATGGAGGGACCCGAGGACGGCTTGAGCGTGGCGTACTCGCGAGTGGTGGGTGCTTCCAGCCACGCAGGGCTCATCGAGTTGCAGCGGGGCAGGGTGGGCAACCGGCGACTCCCGTTCTGGCCGATGCGTTGGCTGCCGACGCAACCCGAGCAGTTGAAAATTCTTGCCTGCGCGGACTGGTCGGGGTTCGCCCAGCACAGCGGTGACGAAGCGCCAACCGAGACGGCGATGGATGTCCTGGCCAGGTTGGTGGAACCCTATGCCGTGGCGGCGTGATCCACCGGCCTAGCGACCTCCATGGCGCTCGGCCCACGGAATTTCGCCGCTGCACACATGGAGGTGC
Organism: Stenotrophomonas sp. 71799_Sma; assembly: GCF_056482505.1. NCBI lineage: Bacteria > Pseudomonadati > Pseudomonadota > Gammaproteobacteria > Lysobacterales > Lysobacteraceae > Stenotrophomonas > Stenotrophomonas sp. 71799_Sma. The sequence continues at coordinate 2,470,255 of NZ_CM151202.1, read as the reverse complement.
CCGGTGCGCATCACGCAATACAGCCGCGCCTCCGGCTCCGCGCTGGCAGCGATATAGTCCAGTGCCTCGGCGAGCATGCGGATGAACTGCGGCTCGGGGTAGAGCGCTGCCCAGGTCGGCAGCAATTCCTCCAGTTGCGCGATCATCAGATCCAAGTGCGTGCTCACTGCCTGATCCTCCTTCCAGGTACGTTAGCGACCACGCTGCAAGCAAGGAGTTGCGGTTCGCAGAGGCGACACAGGCGTGTTGCCCACGCAACGCTCACCTGGCCTTGACCATGGCGTTGATCGTGGCAGCGCGTGAGCATCATCTGCACGACCACGCCACCGTCGTTTCACCCGGCAAGGCGTATCAGAGAGGCCTCCCAGCTGAAGCTGCAAGGATCTCTTTCATGTCCGAACCGTTCCCGCGCGCCAGCTTATGGTCAGCTGACACCGAGTCGCACAGCTTCCGCCCCCTTGCCGGCACGACGCGCGCGGACGTGCTGGTGGTGGGCGCCGGCATGACCGGCCTGCTGACAGCGGCCCGCCTGGCCGATAGCGGCCTGGATGTGCTGGTGGTTGATGCGGGGCCCATCGGCGGGCGCAATACGGTGATGTCCACCGGCAATCTTTACGCGCCCGTCTCCCGGCTGGCCGATCTGATCTCCCGTTGGGGCGGCGACACGGCCAGCCGTGTCGTGCAGTGGCGGCAGCAGGCGCTGCGGTCCATCGAAACACTGGTTCATCGCTACCATCTGCGCTGTGGCTTCCAACGCGTGGGCATGCAGTACGGCGTGCAGGAGCGAACCCGCGAGGTCACCGCGCAGTTCGAGCGTGAGCTGCAGGCCTATCAGCGCGTCGGCCTGCAGTGCGAACACCGGCAGTCCGGACTGCCGTTCGCATTGGGCCACGCCTTCCGCGTTCCCGATCAGGCGCAGTTGGATCCTGCGGCGTTCTGCAGGCAACTGGCACGTCATCTGGCAGGTCGCGTGCGCATCCACGACTGGACCCGGATCAACCGCATCGAGGCATCCGCCGGCGTTGCGACAGCCGATGGCGCCCGCATACAGGCCAGGCAGTTCGTGCTGGCTACGCATTCGCCCGCAGGCTTCAACCTGGTGCAGGCCGAGATGGAGGTGTACCGCGAGTACGGGGTGGCGGTGCCGGTTGCCAACCTACCTGCGGCAGGCATTCACTGGATCGCCGACCGGCACCGCTCATTGCGCGGGGTGCACGGCGCTGATGGCCGCGACTGGCTTGTGCTGGTTGGCGAAACACACCGCACAGGCGAAACGCCAGCGGTGGATCCGGCCCAGCATCTGCTAGCCGACGCGCGCCGCAACTTCAACGTGCTGGGCGAGCCGCTGTGCTGGTCGGCGCAGCAATTCCGGCCCGCCGACCAGCTGCCCTACATCGGCGGCAGCGCCCACGATAATGTGTGGGTCGCTACCGGCTATGGGCCGGACGGTTTGACCTGGGCAGGCGTGGCCGCGCGCGCGATCACCGAGGGAATCATGGGCACGACCAGCGAGATCGAGCAACTGCTCAGCCCCATGCGTTTCACGCCGGTGCGCTCGGCCGCTGGCTGGGCCCGCACCAACGCCACGGTGGCGCGGCACATGGTGGGAGATCGCCTTGCCACGGCGCCGTCACACTCATCCAGTGAGATGGCCCGTGGTTGCGGCGCACTACTGGACGTGGACGGAAAGCGAACCGCGGTCTACCGCGACGAGGGCGGTCGCCTGCACATGATGTCGGCGCTCTGCCCGCACCTGAAGTGCGTTGTCCAATGGAATGGCCATGAGCGCACCTGGGACTGCCCCTGCCACGGCAGCCGCTTTTCCGCCACCGGAGCGCTGCTGGAAGGCCCTGCCAGGCAGGGCCTCACACCAGAACAGCTGTAGGCGCAGGCATCCACCTCAGGCTTCGGCGGCTGCATCCGCATCGCAGGGCATGCAGCGCTCCTTCTTGGACTTGATGTCTGCAGCGGTCTTCGCCAGTGCCTCGTAACGCTGGCGTATCTCTTCAAGATGGGCCGGCTCCATCGACTCCAGGTTCAACAACTCCTGATTGGCGTCCTTGCTCACCCGGATCAGTTCATCCAGCTTGATGTGCAGCGCAGCGGTATCAGCGTTCTGCGTATGCTGGATCAGGAACACCATCAGGAAGGTCACGATGGTGGTTCCTGTATTCACCACCAGCTGCCACGTGTCATTGAAGTGGAAGGCCGGCCCGCTGGCAGCCCAAGTGATGATCACCCCCAGCGCTGCGACGAATGCCCCCAGGCTGCCGGACAATCGCGCCGTCGCCGCCGCGACACGGGCAAAACCGCGCCGGATCACTGGTCACCTCCCGCGGCCTCCTCATCCGTGTGGCGGTCCGGCAGCTTGACCCGCTTCCCGAGGCGCTTGGCCTGCTCGTCCGGCGTGGGCGCAGCGACGAAGGGGGAGATCGGGTCACTGGCGGGGAAGGTTTCCTGCAGCGCCTCGTCATGATTGCGGCGGTTGTGCAGCGTCGCCTGCAGCGGACTGACAGGATCGGGGCGCTGCGCCTCCGTGTCCGGATGGGGAAGGTCTTTCTGGTCGCGTTGCATGGTGCATCTCCAGGTTGATCACCACCTCGCAGGTGGCGGGCCCAGCATAGGAATGCACTGTGAGCGGCCTCATCAAGGGCGGGGCAACGTGGCGTCAATCCTTCAGGCAACGCGCGTTAACAATCAGCGCGGCGGCGCGGTCTGCGTCGGCCATGGCGTTCTGATGCGGCACGTGGTTGCGCACCCCCTCACGCCATTCACCCCGCAACAGCGAGAATGGCCTACCGGGCGCACCATGCGCGAGCCGCCCACCGATTGCAGGAATGCTGAGATGTCCAACACCCCCTATGGCGAGTCGTCATGTGCTGCCGCAGCCAGCGGCTGCATCGAAGTCCGTGGTGCGCGCGAGCACAACCTGAAGAATGTCGATGTCTCCATTCCGCGCAATGCACTGGTGGTGTTCTCCGGCGTGTCGGGATCCGGCAAGTCCTCGTTGGCCTTCGGCACGGTTTTCGCCGAGGCGCAGCGGCGCTACTTCGAATCCGTCGCACCCTATGCGCGCCGCCTGATCGACCAGGCGGGCGTGCCCGATGTGGATGCCATCGACGGGCTGCCCCCGGCGGTCGCCCTGCAGCAGCAGCGCGGCGCCAGCAATGCGCGCTCCTCGGTGGGCAGCGTGACCACGCTGTCCAGCCTGGTGCGCATGATGTTTTCGCGGGCGGGAGCCTACCCGGCCCACCAGCCCATGCTGTACGCCGAAGACTTCTCGCCCAACACCCCACAGGGCGCCTGCAGCACCTGCCATGGCCTGGGGTATGTCTACGAAGTGACTGAAGCACTGATGGTTCCGGACCCGTCGCTGAGCATCCGCGAGCGCGCCATCGCGTCCTGGCCACCGGCATGGCATGGCCAGAACCTGCGCGACATCCTGGTCACGCTGGGCTACGACATCGATGTGCCGTGGAAGAAGCTGCCGAAGAAGGACCGTGAGTGGATCCTGTTCACCGAGGAGACGCCCACCGTGCCGGTCTATGCCGGCTTCACGCCGGCCGAGACCCGTACCGCACTCAAGCGCAAGCAGGAGCCCAGCTACATGGGCACGTACACCGGCGCACGCCGCTACGTGCTGCACACCTTTGCCAACACCCAGAGCGCCCTGATGCGCAAGCGTGTGTCGCGCTACATGGAAGGCAAGCTGTGCCCGGCCTGCCACGGAAAGCGCCTGAAACCGGAGGCGCTTTCGGTCACCTTTGCCGGTGTGGATATCGGCGAGTTCATGCGGCTGCCGTTGGACCAGCTGGCGGCGTTGCTCGAGCCCATCGCGCGGGGCGACTTCAGTGCACACAGCCACGGCGCGCGTTCCAGCAGGCGTGCAACGCCCCGCGATCGCGCCAAGCGGGCAGCAAGTGGCCGCGCGACCCACGAAGGCGCACCCGACGTGCGCCTGACCTCAGCCTTGTCTGAGGAAAAGCGCCTGGCGGCACAACGTCTGGCGGGCGGGGTCATGGCGCGTGTACGGCAACTGCGCGAGCTCGGCCTGGGCTATCTATCACTTGATCGCGCCACGCCCACGCTGTCGGCCGGCGAACTGCAGCGCCTGCGGCTGGCCACGCAGCTCAGCTCGTTGCTGTTTGGCGTGCTGTACGTGCTCGACGAACCCTCGGCCGGCCTGCATCCGGCCGACAGCCAGGCGCTGTACGACGCACTGGAACGGCTGCGCGACGGCGGTAACTCGGTGTTCGTTGTTGAACATGATCTGGAGCTGATGCGCCGCGCGCAGTGGCTGGTCGATGTGGGCCCGCAGGCAGGGGAGCATGGCGGACGCGTTCTCTACAGTGGCGAGCCCGATGGCTTGCGCGACGTTCAGGATTCGCGCACGGCGCAGTACCTGTTCGACCAGGTGCCTGCGCCCGCCAGCCGGCAGCGCAGTGTCATCAGCTGGCTGGAGCTGAAGGGTATCCATCGCCATAACCTGCAGGGCGTGGACGCGCAGGTGCCGCTGGGGCTTCTGACCGCAGTGACCGGTATTTCCGGATCGGGCAAGTCCAGCCTGATGGCACAAGCGCTGCCCGAGCTGATACTGCTGCACCTGGGGCATGAGCCGGTGGACGACAGCGCCGACAGCACGCCCGCGGATGGGCCGACCGTGATCGAAGCCACGCGGGGCCAGCTGGCCGGCGACGTGGACGCCATCCAGCGCGTGGTGCAGGTAGACCAGAAGCCCATCGGCCGCACGCCACGATCCAATCTGGCCACCTACACCGGCCTGTTCGATCACGTGCGCAAGCTCTTCGCCGCGACACCCGACGCGCGCCGCCGCCGATTCGACGCGGGCCGCTTTTCGTTCAACGTGGCCAAGGGCCGATGCGAAACCTGCGAAGGCGAGGGCTTCGTCAGCGTCGAACTTCTGTTCATGCCGAGCGTCTATGCGCCGTGCCCCACCTGCCATGGCGCCCGCTACAACGAGGCCACCCTGAAGGTGCTGTGGAATGGTCGCACCATCGCCGAGGTCCTGCAGATGACGGTGGACCAGGCGCAGGCGTTCTTCGCCGAAGAAGACGCCATTGCCCGCCCGCTGCAGTTGCTGCAGGAAATCGGTCTGGGCTACCTGCGGCTGGGCCAGCCGGCCACCGAGCTTTCAGGCGGTGAGGCACAGCGCATAAAGCTGGCGACCGAGCTGCAGCGCAGCCAGCGCGGGCGCACGCTGTATGTGCTGGATGAGCCCACCACCGGCCTTCATGCATCTGACGCGGACAGGTTGCTGGAGCAGCTGCAACGGCTGGTTGAGGCTGGCAACACCGTGGTGATGATCGAGCACGACATGCGTTCTGTCGCACAGGCGGACTGGGTGATTGATGTCGGGCCAGGTGCAGGCGGCGCGGGTGGCACCATCGTGGCGAAGGGCACGCCGCAACAGGTGGCCCGCGCCAAGGGAAGCAGGACTGCGCCGTTCCTTGCGCGCGAGCTGGGGCAGGCCAGCTGACGCCATCTCATCTGGGGCTGGACGCATTCTGTTGTACTGTGGGAGTACTCGCAGCGCCCATCAGCGAGAGGATGGTCAGGTGAACGCTTCCATGCTCCCAAGAATCGTCGGCTTCGATGTCCCGTTGTTGCATGAGCGTGTAGACGCATCCACCGACGAGGCCATCACCGCGCTGCTGGATCTGGCGCCGGGCGCTCGCTGGACAGAGATGTTCCTCATCAAGTGCAGGGCCCTGGCGTCCCAGCTCCAGCTGGCGGATGTTCGCATTGAAGGCGCCAGGATCTACTTCTACGGATCCATCAGCGATTCTCGTGGACTTGCCGACGCGGTGATGTCCATTGTCCACGTACTGAATGATGAGTTGATGCGCGAGCGGAATCACGCAGCCAGCCGCGCCTAGGCGCAGCCAAGCAGGGACCAGCACCGATCGGCAATCTCCGCTGCGCCAGGATGGCCGCGCAGGCTCGATCGCTTCGCAAGCCTGCCCTGCAGATCGTCAATCCATGCCGACCGGGTGCCATGCGGATCTCTCACATAGATATCGCAGGCAAGCCGGATAACGGGCGCCACTTCATATCGGAAGCTCATCGCGGGCAGGGCGCCCAGGTTGAACGCGATTTTCCAGTGGGCCAGCTCGCGCTCGACGTCGACAACGTGCTTGCTTCTTCCATGGATCATGGCGTTACCCCTTTTCGAAACTCCACTGTACACGCTTGTTGCTGCGGGCCTGTTCATGACCCTTGTTCATATGGGACGCGTCCCCGTACGTTCCCGTAACGGCGACACGCCCACAGTCAATCGGCAGCAGACTTGCTGCGGCGGAGAATCGAAATGAACAGCGTCCCCGAACAGAACAGGAATGACCGCTCCAACGCGTCCGCTGAAGCAGAACAGCCTGCACAGCAGGGGCAGGTCGAGGGGAGCGAGCCTGGCGGGAAGGAGCCCGGCAAGCAAGGGCAGCAACAGCAGCAGGACAACAAGGATCGCGAGAGCCCGAAGCCAGCGGATGAAAAGAAGGGCGGTCTCGGCGGCGATACCCGCCGCTGAGGAACAGGAGGAGCCGCGCGCCGCGCGGCTGCTTCCGCAGCAGACAGGGAGCGTGCATGTCCGCACAAAGCCAGGCGATCAGCCTGATGACCAAGATCATGTACCAGTGTCGCCCGGAGAAAATCACAACAATGGCGCAATGCCGTTGCTGCCACGCGCCCAGCCCTGGCGGGATGGAGTGCGCACGGTGCCTGACCGGCAGGCTCGGCGATACGATTCACAATCGTGGTGCAGCGTTCGGCTGGCTGGAATCGTTCCGCAGGGTCCAGCAGGACGAAGCACACGTATTCGAATGCGCAAAGCGCACCGATGCGGCATCTCCCTAGGCGTCGCATCCGGACCTGACATCGCGCAGGCGTATGCTCGAGTCATTCAGGAGCAATGCGATGACTTTTCCGATCTGCATCTACGATAGAACGGGCACAGGGCTCCGGCTGCCTGCGGGATGGTGGATCGACCTTCAGTCCGATCTGCCTGCACTGGTGAAGGGTCCCACGCGCATCGACCTTCCGCGATCCTCAAAAGACGAGCATCCACGATTGGATCCTGAGGTTCTCAGGGATCTCTTCCGGCGCATTGGAGGCTCTCAGTGGTCAGGTTGAATCCAGCCCATTCCCTGGGAGTGCGCTGGCTGTTCTTTCGCCTTCGCAACGGGCAGTCCATCAGCCCCGCCAGGTTGATGTCTGTCTGGTCCGAGGCGGCAGAATCCAACGACTGCGCCGTGCGCCGCGAGATCATCGACGGCGCCGGCTACGTCTATGCCCTGTACGCACCCAACAGCCTGCTTTCCCCCCGGCGCGTGGAGCTGCGCATGAGAGCGCTGCTGGAGGAGGCCGGCTACGCCTTCACGATGGGCAGCCTGGCGGGGCGGCACCCGGGCGACGGCTGAGGCGCGGCGCTGAGGCGCCGGCCGAAGAGTCCATGACAGCCGCTCTCATTCGGGGACACCAGGCCCCAGTGGTTCGTGAGGCGCGGGATCGAAGAGCGCCAGCATCCGCTCACGCCGGCACTGTTCGAGCCAGTGGTGCCATATCTCCACCTCGTCCATCAGCCCCGTGGCACCGCACGCTGGGCACGTGAGCGTCGTACCCGATGGACTCGTCTTGATGCCCTCGTCCTGAGTCATTGATGAGCGCAAGCCGCAGCTCTTGCAGGTGGATCGCAACTGATCGAGGCGAACGATGGCGCCATTGCGCGCAAGAAGGGGCTGGATCGCATGGATCCGGAAGGCATTGGGAGGGTGCATGGCCGTGTCGTCTTGGGCTGGACACGGGAGCAAAGGATTCTGCGCCGGAGAAGAGCCGTGAGGGCGCAGTGTCCTCCGTTGGAGGTTAACCCTTCATCAAAGTGCGGAACACGCTCCATCGTTGGCCTGAAATCCTACGCCCGCAATCGTGCACTGACGCGGCACCCGGCGCTTCTCCGGTGCCAGCCCTGCTTCTGGGAAGGAAGGGCTCTGCCATCACAACAGAGCCCCGGTCACTCACTTTTCCTGCAGGAACGCCAGCAGATCCTGGTTGACCTTGTCCTTGTGGGTGTCGGTCAGGCCGTGCGGCGCACCCGGGTAGACAATCAGCCTGGCGCCCTTGATGAGCCTTGCCGATTGGCGGCCTGAGATATCGATCGGCACGATCTGGTCGTCGTCGCCGTGGATGACCAGGGTGGGCACATCAAACTTCTTCAGGTCCGCGCGGAAATCGGTGGCGGAGAACGCAGCGATCGAATCGTAGGTGTTCTTGTGGCCGCCCTGCATGCCCTGCGCCCACCACGCATCGATCAGCCCCTGCGAGACCTTCGCGCCCGGACGGTTGAAGCCGTAGAACGGGCCCGACGGAATGTCCTTGTACAGCTGCGCGCGGTTATCCATCTGCGCCTTGCGGATGCCATCGAACACTTCAATCGGCAGGCCGTTCGGGTTGTCGGCGGTCTTCAGCATGAACGGCGGTACCGAGCTGATCAGCACGGCCTTCTTCACCCGCCCCGTGCCATGCCGGCCAATGTAGCGCGCCACTTCGCCGCCACCGGTGGAGAAGCCCACCAGGGTGACATCGTGCAGGTCCAGCGTATTGATCACCGTGGCCAGGTCATCGGCGTAATGATCCATATCGTTGCCGTCCCACGGCTGGCTGGAGCGACCGTGGCCACGACGGTCATGCGCGATGACACGGTAGCCATGATCGGCCAGGAAGATCATCTGGGATTCCCAGCTGTCCGAGTTCAACGGCCAGCCGTGGCTGAAGGTCACGACCGGGCCGTCCTTCGGGCCCCAGTCCTTGTAGTACAGCTGCACGCCATCGGCGGTGGTGATGTAGCTGGCGGTGCGCGCGATGCTGGTGACTGCCGCCGGCGTGGCCGGTTCGGCGGCCTGCGCGGACAGGCCGGCCTGGACCGAGAGAGCGAGGGCGGCAACGGCCAGGGCACGGGTGAAGGTGTTCATGCGGGGAACTCTCATGGGTGGGTGGTGAGACGTACTTTGCGCCCGCGATCAGGCGCCAGGGATATGACAAGTCCGAATTTCTTGATAGATCGTCCTGAGTGCACGGATCCACAGTGGGGTCGACTGGATGATCATCCGAAGCTGCCCGACCTGGGCCTGCGCGCTACCGAACGAGCCAGAGGTGCTTGCAATGGTGGCATTGCAGCCGGTTCCGCATTGCTTCCCGGAACGCAACATGACGTACCCCTTCACGGCGCTACCGCACCTGCGGCGTACTGCCTAGGCTGATCCCACACGGCACCTGCCGTGTTCCGGGCCCATTGCCCGCGCAGTGGCCCGTCTTCCCATGAACTCCGCAGCGCTGGCCTGCCAGGCAACCGTGCCCTGGCAATGTCACTGCCTGCGCCATGGGCAAGCGCCCGGATTCGTTCGCGCCAGCCTTGCATTGCTGCCCGCCAAATGGCTCTTCGTGGAGATCCCTCATGTTCAGTATGGAAAACACCGCCGCGCCCATTGCCCCCGCCCTCGATGAACTGGTGCCCTCGCGCTACGCCCTGAAAGTGGGCGACGTCGAAGTGCTGGTGATCAGCGATGGCGTCCTGCCGTTGCCCACCCAGATGCTCGGCCACAACGTACCGGCGGCCGCCCGTGCCGAATGGTTCGAAGAGATGTACCTGCCGCAGGATGCCTTCGACTGGGCATTGAACGTGATGGTGGTGCACAGCGGGGATCGCACCATTCTCATCGATGCCGGCCTGGGCATGGACCCGGACCTGCAGCTGCCGCGCGCCGGCCAGCTGATCCGTCGCCTTGGTGCTGCCGGTATCAACCTGGGCGAAATCACCGATGTGGTGATCACCCACATGCACATGGACCACGTCGGCGGGCTGCTGGTTGAAGGTGTGAAGGAACAGCTGCGCCCGGACCTGAAGATCCACGTGGCCGCAGCGGAGGTGGAGTTCTGGAAGTCGCCGGACTTCAGCCGCACCAACATGCCGCAGGGTTTCCCCGATGCGCTACGCGCCACGGCCAAGCACTTCTGGGCCGAGTACAGCAGCTATGTGCATACCTTCCAGAACGAACAGCAGATCGCGCCGGGCGTAACGGCCCGCCGTACCGGTGGGCATACCCCGGGCCACTGCGTAGTGCGCGTAGCGTCCGCGGGGCAGGCCCTGACCTTTGCCGGTGACGCCGTGTTCGCGGTCGGCTTCGACCAACCGAACTGGCACAACGGTTTTGAGCACGACCCGGAGGAATCCGCACGCGTACGCATCGCTCTGCTGAAGGAACTGGCCGGCACCGGCGAAATGCTGGTGGCCACGCATCTTCCGTTCCCGTCAGTGGGCCGGGTGTCGCTGGAGGGCGAGACGTTCCGCTGGGTGCCGGTGTTCTGGGACTTCTGATCGGATCCTGCGGATACAGCGCAAGCAGGGGTTTTCGACGGGGCGCATCGGCGCCCCGCTCGAATCCCGCAAGGACGAGGCCGACAACGGACGCCATCCACACCTGGCGTGAAACTACTGGATGGCGGTAGGGCGAGCCAACCGCTGCAGCTTGTGCGGGTTGCGCTGCACCAGGATCTGCGTGATCCGTTCGCCATCGGTCTCGAAGGCCATCGCCGCCTCCAGCACGCCATCGAAATAGCGCAGCAGTCCCAACCGTCCGTTGAGCATGGCCGGTACCATCCGCAATTGCGCGCTGCGCCGCAGGTGCGGGGCATACAGCAGCTGGGCAATGCGTGTGCCGCCGAGCATCGGCCCGGGAAAGCTGGTGACGATACCGCCGCCGTCACCCACCAGCTCGGCCGATTCGGCCATCAACGCCTTCATCGTGCGGAAATCTCCACTGGATGCAGCCTCGGCGAAGCGGCGCAGCAGTTTCTGGTGCACGTCCTGCGGGACGTTGTAGCGCGGGCGCTCCTGCCTGAGCTGCTGGCGTGCGCGATGCACGATCTGCCGGCAAGCGGCTTCCGTCTTGTCCAGTGTGCGCGCGACCACCGCATAATCCTGATCGAACACATCGTGCAGCAGGAAAGCCGCACGCGCATCCGGGGCCAACCGTTCCAGCACACTGAGGAAGGCGACCGACAGATCGCTGGCGGTTTCCAGCACGTACTCGGGCGTGGCGGCGTCATCGGTCAGCAGCGGCTCGGGCAACCACATGCCCACATAGTGTTCGCGCGCATGCCGGGCCAGGCGCAGGCCATCAATGGCGCGACGGGTGGTGGCCGCCACCAGCCAGGCTTCCGGATTCTCGATCTGTGACTGGTCGGCGCCATGCCAGCGCAGCCAGACATCCTGCACCACGTCTTCGGCTTCGTGCGAAGACCCAAGCATGCGGTAGGCCACGCCGAACAGGCGTGGGCGGAGGCGTGAGAACAGCGCAGTGGATTCGTCCATGCCAGCGTAGACGGGACAGGTCCCCGGATTGTGACACCCGGGAACCTGTCGTTGGTGCCAGCGCCGGACGTGCGATCAGTGCGGCGGCAGCACCGCCGGCTTGCCGATGTCCTTGATCAGGAACACCACGAACTTCGCCGGCTCGGTGGCGCTGGCGTTGCGGCCTACGGTGTGCAGATCGGCCGGGCCCTCATGGAAGGCCTCGCCCGGGCCAAGGGTGACTTCCTTGCCGCCGGCCACACCCATCACGATCCGTCCTTCCAGGACATAGACGAAGCCATGGGCATCGTGGCGGTGGACAGGATCGGCGCCACCCGGCGGGTACTCCACGGTAAGGATCAGCGCCTCCTTGCCGGGCTGCTCCGGCAGGGCGCGGGTCATCACCTCGCGCACCAAGGGCTGGGGCGCAGGAGAGGGCGGGGTGGCGGCAGCGCCGCACAGTGGCAGCAGCGCAAACAGGACCAGAACAGAACGACGCATGGCAGGTCTCCAAAGCGGTAGAGGAGGGCCGCAGCATGGGGCAGCGGCGGAAGGATCAGGCCAGGCCGGCCTTGTCCAGGCCAAAGGCCGTATCCAGGGTGCCGGGCGTGGTACGGAAGGCAACGTTGGCGCGGTTCCAGGCGTTGATCGCCATCACCGCGTGGGTGAGGTCGACAATTTCCTGATCGGACAGCGGGCCGCGCACGCGCGCGTACAGCTCGTCGGGCACCCCCTGCGCCGGCAGCTGGGTCAGTACTTCGGTCCAGGCCAGGCAGGCGCGCTCGCGCGGGCTGAACAGCGTTGATTCACGCCATGCCGCCAGGTGATGCAGGCGCAGCGGGCGCTCACCACGCAGGGTGGCCTCCTTCACGTGCATGTCCAGGCAGAAGCCACAGCCGTTGAGCTGCGATGCACGGATGTTGACCAGATCAATGATGGCCCCTTCGATCGAGGCGGTGTGGGCGGCATGCGAGTACAGGCCGAGCTTCTTGAACAGTTCGGGGGATTGCGCGGCGTAATCCAGGCGTGCGGTCATGGTGTGTTCCTGTAGCGTGTGAAGGGCACAGCGAGGCTAGGCCTGCATTCGCAACGCCGGTAGGCGGGGGCCGGGCCGCACGCTGTTGCATGAAAAACACCAATGTCCTGTCACAGCGGCCGATGCTCGGCCGTCTGCCGGGCATGGACACCTCATCGCACCTGCGCACCGCATCGCGCCCTGCCAGCGAACAGGTCTGGCAGGCCTTCCTCGCCGCATTGCGCGAACTGCCGCCCGACGCACGCGCGATCCTGCTGTTGCACGACGTGCTGGGCGCCGGATTCGAGGACATCGTGCCCCTGCTGGGGCTCGACCCTTCCACGTGCAGGCAACGGTTGGCGCTGGCGCGGAGCCACCTGCACGCACAACGTGCCCGCCTGGAGCCAGGCCACCCATGAATGCCGCAACGCCCCGCGCGGCCAGTGACGGCCACGATGCGCTCAATGCGTCCTTCTCCACCAGCTACGCCGGTGTGCTGGCCTTCATTGCAGTGGCGTCCGAGGGCAGTTTCGCGCGCGCGGCCGACCGCCTCGGCATCGGCCGCTCGGCCGTCAGCCGCAGCGTGCAGAAGCTGGAAAGCCAGCTGGGCGTGCGGTTGTTCCTGCGCACCACGCGCTCGACCACGCTCACCCGGGAAGGCGAGCTGTTCCTGGAGGGCTGCAACCCGGGCGTGACCTGCATCCTGCAGGCGCTGGAGGAAATGCGCGACCTGCGCGAGGGCCCGCCGCGCGGGCACCTGCGCATCAGTGCCAGCCACGGCTTCGGCCGGCGGGTGATCGCCCCCTTGCTGGCCGCATTCCGCGCCGAGTACCCGCAGGTATCCGTGGAACTGCTGCTGGACGAGCAGGCCCCCGACCTGGCCGGTGACCGCATCGACGTGGCGTTTCGCGACGGCCTGCTGGAAGACAGCCAGGTGATCGCCAAGCAGCTGGTGCCGATGCAGCTGGTCGTATGTGCATCACCGGCGTACGTGCAGGTGCACGGCCTACCCGCGTCGGTGGACGCGCTGCCCACGCATGCCTGCATCGGGCGGCGCCTGCCGGGCGGACGCATGCAGCCCTGGGAATTCCGTGTCGACGGTGCCGAAGTGCACCTGCAGCCGCCTTCCGCAATGGTGTTCAACGATGCCGACCTGGCCCTGCAGGCCGTCATCGACGGGCTCGGCATCGCCCAACTGCCCAGCTATCAGGTGCGTGAAGCGCTGTGGGCGGGCAGGGTGGTGACCTGCCTGGATCGGCATGCGCCGCTCGATCGCGGCCACTACCTGTGCTACCTCAGCCGCCGCCAGCTGCCCAAGCGCGTGCGGGCCTTCATCGACTTCAGCACGCAGCGGGTGCGCGCGCTCGAGCTGGATGTGATCTCGCACTGGGAAGCGCGCCAGCAGGCCACGCCTCTGAACCCAGGCGCACAGCCTGCCTGGGCCTGAGCGTATTGGTGCGTGCCGGGCAACAGTGCGCGGCCCGCCATGGACCTACTGCCTCGCGCCCGCGCTACCTACGATGCCTGCGCCCGGCCACATCCGGTAGCCCTTCTACATTCCAGGAGATACGCAATGAAGTTCCTCGTCATCGGTGGTACCGGCCGCATCGGCAGCAAGGTGGTGGAACGCCTGCGCGTAGCCGGGCATGAGATCGTGGTGGCAGCACCCTCCACCGGGGTGGATGTGCTGACCGGTGAAGGTCTGGATGCCGCCATGGACGGCGTCGACGTGGTGGTGGACCTTGCCAACTCGCCCTCGTTCGAAGATGCGGCAGTGCTTTCGTTCTTCGTGACCGCTGGCCACAACATACTTGCGGCCGCTATCCGTGCCGGCGTACATCACCACGTTGCGCTTTCCGTCGTAGGCACCGACATGCTGGCAGCCAGTGGCTATTTCCGCGGCAAGATCGCCCAGGAGCGCCTGATCCGCGACTCGGGCCTGCCGTACACCATCATCCATTCCACGCAGTTCTTCGAGTTCCTGCCGGGAATCATCCAGTCCGCCGGCGATGGGGAGACCCTGCGGCTGCCGGCCGCCGACGTGCAGCCGATTGCCGCCGAGGATGTTGCCGAAGCGGTGGCACGCATCGCGCAGCAGCCGCCGGCCAATGGCGTGCTGGAAATCGCCGGGCCGCAGCGTAGCGCGATGGCGGATCTGGCCAGGCAGTATCTGCAACTGACGGGTGATTCCCGGCAGGTCGTTGCGGATGCCCAGGCGCTGTACTTCGGCGCGCCGCTGCAGATCGACACGCTGGTGCCGGTCGGACACGCGTGGCTGGGGCAGGTCGATTTCGACGCCTGGCTGCAGCAGTCCGGCCTGTTGCAGCGGCAGCCTGCCTGAGCGGCGAATCGATCGCCTGCCGCAGCTGCGCTTGATGGAGCCGCGCAATGACCGAGCTGAAGCCTCCTTCGCCCGCCATGCTGGACCGTTACCAGGGCGACGACGTGAAGCCGCTGTACACCGGCCGCGTGCGGGTGAGCGGTGGCCAGGCCCAGCACGGGCGGGCGTCCGGCGTCGTGCGGTCGGACGACGGTGCACTGGCGGTGGACCTGCGCCTGCCGCCGGAACTCGGCGGGCCTGGCGGCGGCGCCAATCCCGAGCAGCTGCTGGCCGCAAGCTACGCTGGCTGCTTCCACGGTGCCATGGTGCTGGTGGCCGCGCGTGCCGGCCTGCTGCTGCACAACCCCAGCATCGAAGTGGCGGTCACCTTCGCCCGTGATCCGGCAGATGGGCTGTACCTGCTGTCGGCCGAGATCGTGGTACATCTTCCCGGCATGGATGAGAACCTGGCCTGCGAACTCGTTCGCAACACCGAACGCGTCTGCCCATACGCCAAGATGTTCCATCGCGGCGTCAGCCATGTGGTGCATGTTCGGGTCGGCCCGCAGGCTCCGCCTCTGTAGAATCGAGCCATGCTCGACTCCGGGAAGGTCCTGGCCCTGACGATTACACGGCTAGGCCGTATTCCGCCACAACCCCGCTCGGCTACGATGGTGGCGCCGGCAACCTGGCCGGTGGGGCAGGGGATGCAATGGACATGCAGGCAGGGGGCGGATTCGATCCGCCGGCAAAGACCGATTCGCAGGAACTGACATTCCACTGGCTCTACCAGCGGGTGCAGGGACTGGTTGAGCACAGCATCTACCCCAAGGCGGGCAGGGTGGAGACGTGGGCGTTTCGCATCGGCGTGGGTGCGGCGATCATCGGCATTCTCATGGGTCAGCTTCCGGATCGATGGCTGCCTCTTGGCGTAGTGCTCCAGGTGGTTGTTGCCTGCCTGGCAATCGAAATCGGAGGGTTCATTGTCGGTGGCGTACTGGCCGCCCGCAGGGGCATTCGCCAGTTCAGCCAGCCGCGGCTCTCGCACGCCCGGGAGATGGATGAAGACTTCGCTCACTGGCAAGCGGTGGTGACCGAGCTTCGCGGATTCCCGCGCGTCCAGCGCGAGCGGCGACTCAAGTTCGTCAGCACCTTGCGCACAAACATGATTGAGCGCATGGGCATGATGTATGGCGGCCTGCAGCGGCTGGGACCATTCCCGCTGTTGATTGCCCTCTACCTGCAGTTCCGCGGATGGAAATGGGGCGACTGGGCGGGCGCTTTCGATGTTGGCCCGCTGGGTGCACTACTGATCTTCGCCATGGTGCTGCTGTACCTGCTGGGCTGGATGCTGATCGGCCTTCGCACCAGGCTTGATACCTACGTTGCCTTGTTGGAGGGCTCCATCCACGAACCCGAGCCCTCCCAGCCAACGCCTTTGTAGCGTCGGGCCATCATGTTCCTCATGCTGAGGGACAAACAGGACTGTGAGTCATCCAGTGAGGCATACGCATGGCTCAAGAGTGCCGCGCTGCGGCTGGATGCAGCCGATTTCTTCGGGCGTGCTGCATCATGTTCGTACATTTCGCCGACTTCACAGGTCTGTACTCCGCAGAGGGGCATAGTAGCCCTTCGGTAGTGTGAGCGCGTCCATCCAGCCACGGGGGTTCCCCGAACGCCAGGAGGTCACTGTGCCAAGTTGTGATGAAGGAATGAAGTTGACGCGCCGCCAGGTGATCGCCGGCGGCGTCACGACCGTGGCGATGTCCGCCGCACCGGGGGCCTCCTCGCTCGCCGCCGAACTGGCGGCGCCCCCGCCGCCCAGGCCGCCGGTCATCAGCACGGTGGCGTTGACCGTGAACGGCGAGCGGCGGGAGCTTGAACTCGACACCCGGACCACGCTGCTCGATGCCCTGCGCGAACATCTGAAGCTGACCGGAACGAAAAAGGGCTGCGACCACGGTCAATGCGGTGCCTGTACCGTGCTGGTCAACGGTGAGCGCATCAATGCCTGCCTCAGCCTGGCGGTGCAGCACCAGGGCGATGCCATCACCACCATCGAAGGCCTCGGAACTCCCGATGACCTGCATCCGATGCAGGCCGCTTTCATCAAGCATGATGGCTACCAGTGCGGGTATTGCACGCCGGGGCAGATCTGTTCGGCGGTGGCGGTCCTGGACGAGATCAAGCGGGGTGTGCCCAGCCATGTACAGGCGGACGTCAGCGCACGGCCCCAGGCCACCAACATGGAAATGCGCGAACGCATGAGCGGCAACCTCTGCCGCTGCGGCGCCTATTCCAATATTGCCGAGGCGATGGCAGAGGTCGCTGGCGTGACCTCTGCAGGGAGGCGCTCATGAGGGCCTTCAGTTACGAACGCGCGAAATCCCCGGCCGAGGCCGCCAGGGCCGTCGCCGGTACCGAGGGCGCGAAGTTCCTGGCCGGAGGGACCAACCTGCTCGACCTGATGAAGCTGGAGGTCGAGACGCCAGCGCACCTGGTCGATGTGCAGGACATCGGCCTGGACAGGATCGAACCCACCGACGAGGGCGGCCTGCGCATCGGCACGCTGGTCACCAATACCGCGCTGGCCTCGCATGAGCGCGTGCGCCGCGACTACGCGGTGCTGACCCGCGCGATCGTGGCAGGCGCCTCCGGGCAGTTGCGCAACAAAGCCACCACCGGCGGCAACCTGCTGCAGCGCACGCGCTGTCCGTATTTCTACGACCCCAATCTGCCCTGCAACAAGCGCCTGCCCGGATCCGGCTGCGGCGCACTCGAGGGGTTCTCCCGGCAGATGGGCGTGATCGGCACCTCGGACAGCTGCATCGCGACCTATCCGGGCGACATGGCGGTGGCCCTGCGGGTGCTGGACGCCTCGATCCAGACCGTCAGGGGGGACGGCAGTACGCGCAGCATCCCGATTGCCGATTTCCATCGTTCGCCCGGCGACAGGCCGCAGCAGGACAACGTGCTGCAGCGCGGTGAGCTGATCACCCACGTCACGCTGCCGGAACCCCTGGGCGGTCGGCACGTGTACCACAAGGTACGGGACCGCGCGTCCTATGCGTTCGCACTGGTGTCGGTCGCCGCGGTCGTGCAGCGTGACGGCTCGGCGCGGTTCGCCTTCGGTGGGGTCGCGCCGAAGCCGTGGCGCGTCGAGGCAGCCGAACCCCTGCTGCGCGACGGCGTGAAGGCCGCGACCCGGCAGGTGTTCGCCGGTGCCCGTCCGACGCCGGAGAACGCGTTCAAGATCGCGCTCGCAGAGCGCACCCTCGCAGCGGTGCTGGTGGAAGGAGAGCGCTGATGCCCCTTGAATTCAACGCCCCCGCCGGCGACAACCTGTTCGACAAGGCCAAGGTCGTCGGCAAGTCGACGCCGCGCATCGACGGTCCACGCAAGACCACCGGCACCGCCCCCTATGCCTACGAGCGCCATGACGTGGCGCCGAACCAGGCCTACGGCTACATCGTCGGCGCGGGCATCGGCAAAGGGCGCATCATTTCGATGGATGCCTCCCGCGCGCGTGCCGCGCCCGGCGTACTGGCGGTCATCACCGCACCGGAAACCAAGCCGGTCGGCACATCGAACTGGAACAATGCGCCGCTGTTCGGCGGACCCGAAGTGGCCCACTACCATCAGGCCATCGCCTGCGTGGTGGCAGAGACCTTCGAGCAGGCCCGCGCCGCCGCGGCGTTGATCCGTACCCGCTACGAGCGCGGCAAGGGCCGCTTCGATTTCCCGGCCCTGGCACCGTCCGCGCCGCTGGCAAAGGGGCGTGACGGCAAGCCCGACCGGCAGGCGTTGGGCGATTTCGACACCGCCTACGCGAGCGCCGCGGTCAAGCTCGACGAGACTTACCACACCTCCGACGAAAGTCATTCGATGATGGAGCCGCACGCCACCATCGCCGCCTGGGAGGGTGACACGCTCACGTTGTGGACGGCGAACCAGATGATCGACTGGGCCAGGCAGGGCATGGCGGCGATCCTCGGCATCGATCCTGCCAAGGTGCGCGTGGACTCGCCCTATATCGGCGGCGGCTTCGGCGGCAAGCTGTTCATCCGTGCCGACGCGGTGCTGGCCGCGTTGGCGGCCAAGCAAATCGGGCGGCCGGTGAAGATCGCGCTGCAACGCCCGTTGATGCCAAACAACACCACGCACCGGCACGCCACCCTCCAGCGCGTGCGGATCGGCTGCGGAAAGGATGGCCGGATCTCCGCCATCGCCCATGAGAACTGGTCGGGCAACATCAACGGCGAGGACGGCGAAAACGGCACCCTGCAGACGCCCAAGCTCTATGCGGGCGCCAACCGCCTGGTGGCCAACTACATCGCCACGCTCGACATGCCCGAAGGCAATGCGATGCGCGCACCGGGCGAAGCACCGGGCCACATGGCGCTGGAAGTGGCGATGGACGAAATGGCCGAGAAGCTGGGTCTCGACCCGATCGCGTTCCGCATCCTCAACGAGCCCGAGGTCGTACCCGGCGATCCGTCCAAGAAGTTCTCCGACCGCAACCTGGTGCGCTGCCTGCGCGAAGGCGCGGAGCGCTTCAACTGGAACAAGCGCAACCCCAGGCCGGCGCAGGTCAGGGAAGGGGACTGGCTGATCGGCATGGGCGTGTCTGCGGGCTATCGCGGCGCACCGACGATGAAGTCGGCGGCGCGGGTCCGGCTTGACGGCCAGGGCGGGGTGATTGTGGAGACCGACATGACCGACATCGGCACCGGCTCCTACACGATCATCGCGCAGACGGCAGCCGAGACCATGGGCGTGCCGCTGGACCGGGTCCAGGTGACCCTCGGTGACTCCCGTCATCCCGCCTCCGCCGGTTCCGGCGGCCAGTGGGGCGCGGCAAGCTCGACCGCGGGCGTGTACGCGGCGTGCGTCAGCCTGCGCCGCAAGGTGGGCGAGAAACTGGGCTTCGACGGCGACACCGCAGACTTCGCCAATGGCCGCATCCAGGCGGGTGGGCGGACCATCAAGCTGACGGAGGCGGGCACACTGTCGGCGGAGGACGGCATTGCCTTCGGCGACTTCAAGCAAGGCTACGACGTCGGCACCTATGCAGGGCATTTCTGCGAGGTCGCCGTGCATGCCTACACGGGAGAGACGCGCATTCGCCGCATGCTTGCCGTATGCGATGGCGGCCGGATCCTCAATCCGCTGTCTGCACGCAGCCAGGTCATCGGCGGGATGGTGATGGGTGCGGGCGCGACCCTGATGGAGGAGCTGGTGGTCGACAAACGGCTTGGCCTGTTCATCAACCACGACCTGGCCGGCTACGAGGTTCCCGTACACGCCGACATTCCGTACCAGGAGGTGGTCTTCCTCGACACGCTGGATCCGGTGATCTCGCCGATGAAGGCCAAGGGTGTGGGTGAACTGGGCATCTGCGGGGTCGGCGCCGCGATCGCCAATGCGATCTACAACGCAACCGGCGTGCGCGTGCGCAACTATCCCATTACCCTGGACAAGCTGTTGCCCGGCTTGCCCGACGTGGGCTGACCCTTGCGCATGGACCGTCCCGCAGCCTCGACCACTCTGGAGGCCTCCGCTGCAGGCGGAGGGGAGCCCGGCGATCTTGCCGAGGACCTGTCCGCACCGCTGAGCTTCCTCACCGAAGGCAGCCCGCGCGGCGTACTCGATACGGCCTTGACGCGCATGCGCGCGGGGGAGCACGCCGTGCTCGCGCTGGTGCTGGAAACCGATGGCTCCACTTACGCCGGTGCCGGCGACATGGTGCTGTTCTGCAACGGCAGCCAGGTCGGCTGGCTCAGCGGCGGATGCCTGGAGCCGGAGCTCGCGCGACGCGCGGAGCAGGTGAGCGCGGCAGGGCGGGTCGACTGGATCGAGATCGACACCCGCAGTGACGACGATCTGTTGAGTGGGTCCGCGCTCGGGTGCCGCGGCCGGCTGCGGATTGCGCTCCTGCCATTGCGTGCCATGGCCGGCATCGACGACGTCATCGAGGTCTGGCTGCGCGAGGGCGTGTCACTCCAGCGCGACCTTCGTACGTCGGGCCAGGTCGTCTTCCGCGCCGGCCATCGCGAGCAGGCATGGCAGCTGCATCCGATGGAGGGGGCGCAATCCTTTGGCGAGGGCGCATGGCGGTTGCCGTTGCCCCGTCTTCCGCGGGCCCTGGTGTTGGGGGGCGGTCCCGAAACGCCCTTGCTGGTTCCGCTGCTGCGGGGACTGGGGTGGCGGGTCAGCGTGGCCGAACGGCGAGCGCGCTGGGCCTCAGCCGGGCAGTGCGCGGATGCGCATCTTCAGACCAGCCCGGCCGAGGCCCTTCATGGCGACCCGTGCGACGCGGCACTGGTGATGCATCACGATTTCGAACTGGACCGGGAGGCGCTGGTGGCCCTGGCTGATACCAACGTCGCGTTCATTGGACTGCTGGGTCCGCGGCGAAGGCGCGAGGACCTGTTCAAGCTGCTGACACCGGATCAGCGCCACCGCCTTTCCCCGAGACTTCGATCACCGGTCGGCCTGAACATCGGCGGGCGAGGGCCAGAGGCGATTTCGCTCAGCATCGCCGCGCAGCTGCAGCAATGGCGAAGCGCGCACGGCACGTGACTGACGCGCATGCGGTCGTCGTGCTGGCTGCCGGCGGGAGCACCCGACTTGGCCAGCCCAAGCAGCTTCTGACCCGGCAGGGCGAGACCCTGGTACATCGCGTGGTGCGGTTGGCGCGCGAGCTCGCGCCAGCGCAGGTGCTGGTCGTGGTGGGCGCAAACGCACAGGCCGTGACATCCAGCATTGCCGGGCTGGATGCCACTCCGGTAACCAACCACCACTGGGAGCGCGGCCTGGCGAGCAGTCTGCAGGTTGCCGGCGCACAGCTGCTGCCCACGGTGACCGCGGTGATGGTCGTGGCATGCGACCAGCCCGCAATCGAGCGCTCCCATCTGCAGGCGCTGCTTTCCGGTGCCCGAGCCTCGGCGTCAGGGTGCGCGGGTACCCGTCATGGAGACGCGCTTGGCATTCCTGCAGTAGTGCCGCGCGCCTGGTTCAATCAGGTGGGTGCAAGCGGTGACCGCGGCTTCGGAGCGCGCTTGAGGCAACTTCCTGTCGATACGGTGCATGTCCTACAGGCACCAGAACTGGGCCTGGATATCGATACGCCAGAAGATCTTGCGCGTGCGCGCGATGCGGGCTGGATCGATGCCGGGAGGTGACTCGCATGATCACTGGACCAATGCCTGTCGCGTAGGTGACGAGCGGCAGGGCTGGAGCCCGGAGCCTCGCTGCCCTGTAGAGGGAAGCCGTGCTCGACTACGGCACGCCACATCGCGCCCCATCAGGCACATCACCAGCAAGCCTCTGCAGCACCCGATCCAACAGAACAGGCTCCGGCACGCCAGCCAGTACCTGCTCCAGGTAATCCAACGGCTCCAACTGCCATTGGAGGAGCGCCCGCAACTGCACAACGTCGGGCGCCCGATGCCGGGCGTCCAGTGAAACCTGCAGGAGCAGATAGTGCGAGCGCCTCTCCACCCACAGCACCGGAACGCCCCTGCAGTAGATCTGCAAAGCGGCGTCTTGACGCTGTTCGACGAACTCAAAGCCCTGCCGTGGCCGCGCTTCCACAAACTGCCTTGCCTGTCGGCGGAGCAGTGAAAACCGTTCATCGGGGATGCTCTGGAACGCGAGCTGCTCAGGCACCGGCGGCACCGGCCACTGAATCTGTGCCGCAACCACCGCTGCGAGGCAAAGCACCGTGGCGGCCCAGCGGCACCACGCCACTCAGCCCTCCGGATGCAGCCGCGTGCGTGCGTGTGCGGTGAGGCCGAGTCCGGCCATGATTAGGCCCTCCATCACCCGCGGGCCGACGTATTGCTCCAACTCGCCGTTCTCGCGGGCGCGCTCCGCGGCCAGCAGAATCTCCAGGACCACGCGAAGGCCGGCCAGCGAGCAATCGGTATCCGCCAAGGCAATGCGCCGGCCCGGCATCTGATGGCGCTCAGGCCAGGGCTGGCCATCGGAGGCGGCGCCGGCGCCGATGCTGTGCAGCAGGGCAATGAGGGTGTTCGGATCCAGCGCGGGGCTGTTCGCAGACGCGTCGTGGATCGGATGCGGGGCAGGGGAGTGGGGCTTGGTCATGGCAGGGCTCCTTGCGTGCATGCAGAAGCCGCCACCGATAAAGGTGGCGGACGGTGCGTGGCTCGAAATCCGGTGTGCAATCAGACCGGCAGGCACAAGGCCTCCACGCACCGTCCGCCATAGCCGGCTGACGGATTGCCAGTCGGCACCACGCGGCGGTGGTGCCGACTGGCAAGCGCTTTTTACGATTGCAGAACCGAGGATTTCGAGGCCTCGACCACCCGTTTTCGGTGGCACGCAAAGAAATACGCCCGGTTGTGCGCGATGCCAATGCAGTAAGGCCGATGCCGTCACCACATTCAACATTTTCAGAATCGTTGCATATGGCGCAGCGAGGCCGGATCTTTGCGCTGCAAGGCTAACGGCGATGTCGGCTCTGGATGCCCGCGGACTGTCGGCATCCGCCCGCCGGGGTCGTAAGGGAGGCGAATGCGACAGTTTCGCCAGGAGCGAACAGGCGTCAGTAACCCTTCAACGCAGCCTTGGTTCGCTCCAGCCATGCGGCATTGTGGCTGCGCGCGTGGCGCGACCAGTGCTGAGCATCGTCGATGATGCTGGCGAACAGGCTGCGGGCTTGCTCGCGATCGTCGGGTTGCGGCTGCGCCATCAGCCATTCGGCGTAGAGGCAGCGTGCGGCCGCATCGTTTCCGCATTCCACGGCCCGCTCGAACGCGGCACGGGTGCCGGGCGCTTGGGTAGCCGCCAGTGCCTGCGCGTAAAGCAGCGTCTGTTCCGGCTTGCGACGCACGTCCGGGTGGCGGGCGAACAGGCCGTCCAGCGTCTCCACCGCAAGCGCAGCGTGCCCGGACTCGAGGCGGGCACGGGCAAGGCCGGTCAGGATGTAGGGATCGTCGCCAAGCGGCGAACTGGCCGCCTGCTCGAGCAGGGTCCTGGCTTCCTCGGCCTGGCCGGCATCCAGCAGCGTCATGCCCAGGCGAACCCGGTTCTGCACGGTGGGCGTGCGCGACAGCTCCGCGCGGGCGTTGCGCAGGTCCTGGCCTGGGTCCATCAACTGCTTGGCGGAGCGGATGGCCTGACGGGCGCCCCGCGAATTACGGGCTTCCGGGAAGTAGATCGCCAGGAAGTAGACGACACTGCCGAGCAGCGGGAATGAAAAGAGCAGGATGAGCCAGTAAAGGCTCTGGCCAGAGCGGATGGCGTGCACTGCGAAGTAGATGGCCACCAGTACGTGGAGTCCGATTCCGATATAGGGCATGTTGGCGCCTGGTCCCAATAAAGGCTGGCACTATAGTGGGAGTGGGGTGGGACGCCAATGGGATGTTGATCGGACGTGACGCGTCTCTGTACTTGGCTCGGGCCTTATCCGACCCAGAGCGGACCTGTTGGGCCTTGAAAGAACTGGGTAATTCAAAGGAGGAGAAATGGAATTTGAGAAGATCCGGTCAGTAGTCAGGCTCGCGGAATACGCGGTCGTCGACCGACCACCGCTTCGGGTGAAGGAAGACGGGCTGCGCGCACTTTCAGAGGAGCTTTTAGTCGGCCCATGGTTGGTCATGAGTGGCTTCGGCATTATCTGGAAACGTCTGCTTTGGATCTTCCTCCTCACGTTGGTCTTCGTGACTGGACTCTGCCTTCTCGAGACGGCTTTCGATCCTGTCATGGTCCTCGCTGCACTCTCGCTGAGCGTTGTTAGCGTCTACTTCGGCCTTCCTACTCGTACCGTCCTTGCTGGTGTCACCGCAAAGTCTATTGGAAAGCTTGCGGTCGCTATCGAGGGATTTGTGAAGGATAAGGCGGAGTTGGAGCGTCTATCTTCCGGGGTACAACTCGTGAAGACGCAAACGACCGAGCGAATGGCGCGGTTCAACGTGTTCTTTGGCATCCTCTGGGGTGCTTTGTTTTGGCTTGTCACGGCACGCGTGCTTTCCCCTGCTATTTCACCGGACACTTTGAAGGCGAGCATCTTCCCAGCCATTGCTGCCGCAATTTCGTTCACTGGGCTGTTTGTCGTTGCAGCCGGCCACGCCGTTGCTGTAAGGGTGGCCTATCAGACATTGGACTTTGCACTGTTGGAGGTAAAGGGGAGGCTCGCGAGCGCCCCCCCGGCCCATCAGACTCACGGATCACTGGATTAGTGCTTCTTGGCGCACCGAATCGACCTGCCTGCAGCGCTCGCCGGCCTATTTAAGCTCCCACATGATCTTGCGGTAGCCGTAGACCGTGCCACTTGCCAGTCAAGGCCATTGATTATGGCTCTGAGCTGTCTACGAAATCCTGGCCGGTCCAGCGCGCCCTGACTATGGGGGACAGAGTAAACTAAGGGTGCCGCAACTCAGTGGCCGCGGCCTATCATGGAGGGGTATGGAGATCACGCTTTGCTCGGCCGGCGGGAGCCGCCTATTGAACGCGCGTCAACGATGGAGCAATGTCAGCTTTGGTGGCTGCGTATGACAGTGCCGCGCATCCCGTGGAGAAGCAGGGTCAGAGCCGCCGGGAAGCATTTCGCCGCGGCTCTAGCTGCACTGAAAAGCCCCTCGACGATCAACCAGCGCCTGGAGACTCTGACGCCGGTTCTCCTCGATTCGGCGCACTCCACAAGGTATGAGCACGAAATCGTGGCGGCCATGGCCGATCCGCAGATTCGAAACATCGCGATCACAGGCGGATATGGTTCTGGTAAGAGCAGCCTCATTCGCACCTTCAAAGAACATAACCCCTCCTTCAAGTACGCCGCAGTCTCACTTGCGACGTTTCGCAAGGATGGCGTGATCAACCATAGCGCAGGCGACACTGCGCCCACGCAGCAACAGCTGCAAGCCGACGAGAAGAAGCCCCTCAGTGCCGAGCAAATTAGTGCGCTGGTAGAACGAATTGAGGAGACGATTGTCCAGCAATTGCTCTACTCAGTTCCTGCCTCGAAACTCCCCAGAACTCGACTCAAGCGAATCACGCAGCCCTCCAAGTTGCGCTCCTGGAGCATCACACTTGCACTAAGCATAGCGTCCGTCGCTGTCACACACCTGTATTTGCAAGCACGCTTGCCATCTGAGGTCCCAGGTACCCAGTGGCTCACGAACAAGCTCAGTTGGATTCCGGCATGGTGCGCCTTCGGCATCGCCGCATCAATTGGCACATGGGCGCTCTACCAAATCGTCAGATCGCTCTCGCTATTAAATATTGATGGCTGGACCATCAAAGGCGGAACCATTGAGAGCATGCAGCATAGTTCAGTGCTGCACAAAAATGTTGACGAACTTCTCTACTGCTTCCAGAACAGCGAGACCGACATAGTTGTCATTGAGGACCTCGATAGATTTGGAGTGCAGGACGTCTTCTTTAGGCTGCGCGAGATAAATGCAATCATCAATGACTCCCCTCAGATTAACCGAACCATTCGGTTTATCTACGCGCTGAATGACGAACTCTTCGCGGGCAGCGAAAAAACCAAGTTCTTTGATCTAATACTGCCAATCGTCCCGGTAATCAATAAAGAGAACTCGCATGCAAAGATGATCGAACTCCTTGCCAGGAGAAGCCTAAAGGGCAAGGTGTTTGCCACCGAAATTGATGAGGAACTTCTAGAAACCATCTCCTATCGCATCGACGACATGCGAGTGGCCAAGAACATTGTTAACGAGCTCGATATTTTCTCAGAGGTACTTTCGAAAGATCTGGAGCTACCGTTGAGCAAGATCTTTGCCATGATAGTTGTCAAAAACTTACACTCTGATCAGTACTGGCAGCTCACCAAACGCACTGGATTTCTTTACAAGCTAATCAGCGAGTACACTCAGTGGCGAAGTGTTCGAGCGGAAACTTTGCGATCTGAGATAGCAAGCATTGAACAGATGATTGTGCAAAAACAACAGGACGTCGCGCGCAGCATCAAAGAGTTACGTCAACTGAGCTGGCATGCGGCCGAGTCCCTCGCCGGAGTTAGCGGGGCAACGCAGATTGTCATGAATCACACGCGCTACACGCTGAACGATTTTCTGGATGACGGCAATTTTCAAGCCATCGCCCAGGCTAACAATCTCTTCTTCATTCAGAATTCAAGTCATGTTGGGAATCGGTTCTCGTTCTCGGGCGCTCTCGCTGACATGGACTATGAGCGACGCTCTCGAATCATTGAAGTTAGAGATTCCGATCTTCGATCAGATATTCAGTCAAAGCTGGACCAGCTACGAGATCTGCATAAACTTCAACTCTCTCAAGCGCTCCTTGATGGTTACCAGGAAGGATACTCCGAAGAACTAGCAAAGCATGAGATCATTCGCTATCTGCTAGTTTCCGGCAATTTGGACGAGGATTATGCGGACTATCTGGGCCACTTCTACGGCCATGCCATCGACCGCGAAGACATGAATTTGATTTTCACCCTCAGGCAGGGTGAGGACTGTGGGGTAGATGCCAGCATCAAGAATCCGGTTAAATTCCTCCGAAAGCTGCGCCCACGAAACATTGACCGCGGCCGGGGCATCATTGCAGAGCTGCTGGCCCACCTCGCAGAAATCTACACGAAGCCGCCCCATTCTCCCGGCAGCGGATTCTTCGAGCGAATTATGGAGGATGCGTTGGCACACCTAGGCAGGCTCTCTCAGGCCTTTGATATCTTGGCGCAGCGAGGAGGCGAGGCCAATCTAATTAGAGCCATATACGATCATCGACCGGAAATCCTTTCATTCATCCTCAATGCGAGCACTGAGCCTACAGACCCATCGAAACCTAACCGCGCTTCAGCGGTATTGAGGGCACTGAATGCCAATCAACTACGAACCGTTGAACGAGCCGACCCTGGATTCAGGCACCGAATCGCGTCCATAGCCGATGCATCAACACTTGCCTCGGAACTGCCTCCAGAAAGTGAAGCATGGGAGTGGATGAGGGGATCGGGCGTGCGATTTGACAACCTGGTGGTAGAGACCGAACCCGAAGTGATATCCACCCTTATGGAGACCGAAACACTCGCCCCAACTCTTGCGATGCTCGAAATCGCGGCGAGGAATGGCGAGGGCGAAGATTCACTTAAGTCGCCCGTAACGCTTTCGACTCTATATGCAGCTGATCGCATTCCATCTATTGGTCGATATGTCGCTAGCCACCTGCCTGACGTTCTTCAGGAGCTTATCAAGCAAGGGGCACCACTGGGTGATGGCGTAGCAGTCGTACTACCAACTCTTAAGGAGATCCAAGAAGATAAGCTCCTAGCACTGCAATTTTTTGAGACAACAATCTGCAAAATATCCGCCTTGGAACAGCTTGAGCCTTATCTTTGGGATAGTGCGATTCGTGGCGACAGACTAGAGGACCGAGCCGCCACAGTTCGCTCATACATTGAACACCGAGTGGACTGGAGCACGGATGCGGAGACCAATAAGGGGCAGGCCAGTACGAACTCGATCCTGGCAAGCTATGTCAACACGTATGCTGAAGATGTGGCAAAGACTCTATGGACTGGCGAGGAATTCGATGAGGTCGTGCAAGAGTGGATCGTCATGGCAGTCGAACTCACTGACGAAACAGTCCTCAAGCTACTGTCGCAGACCACAATCGTTAGCGCTGCATCTCTAAATGAGTACGCTGGCGATGACCGCATCCAGCTTCTCGCACGAAACGGCCACTTAGCGCCAAACGCTGAAATTTGGAATGCCATTCAGCTTCGAGGTTTAGAGGTAAAGGCATCATATCTTGAGCGTGCGTGGGAGAAGCTGCGACTCACGACTGAAGAACCGGAGTTGGATTTTCAGCTGGCGACTCGAATCTTCAAGAGCGGCACTCTATCTACAGATGAGTCACTTCGGATATTCGGCAGGATGGATCAGGCCGACACTGCAACTGTAAGCAGCGTCATTGGCCGCCTTGCTGAGAGGGCACTTGCCGAGGATAAGGAATTCCCACGATCCCTAATGGCGGCCGCGCAGGAAATCTTGCAAACGGAGGGAGTCCAGCAGCCATGGTCCACCAGCTTGCTCGCCGCAGCCCTACCTGCAATGGAGTGGCCAGCAGTAACCCCACTACTACAGGCTATGGGTGGCGATTTCGCGAGACTATCAGCGGGGAGGACAGTTGAGGTGGCGCCAGGCGAGGACATTGACCCTGTACTCGCTGCTTTGGAAAGACGTAAGTTTGCGTCCACACTTACTCCTGGAAAGAAGGGAAAAGTAAGAGTCAACATGAGGAAGAACCTGAATTAGGCGCCAGAGCACACCCCCCATGCACCCCACATACGCGGCGGCAGCTGGAAGGGCTGCAACAACCAAGCCAGTGCATTTCTAACAAAGGCCTCGATGCCTTCCGGGGCCTGCAGGCCGAAGATTTGATGAGGGGAGGGCGGGCAAGTGCAAATTTACCAACGGAGTCGACACGACATCAGCGCCCGGCCATCTTGTGCCGTTGAGGCCTGCGCGCAGGTGCGCGCCCCATGAGCACGCCCCCCCCCCCCGGAATCCAAGCCCTACCCACCAAACGCCTGATTAAGGAGGGGATATATGCTCACCCCTGAAGGTTATCAAGCTGGAACCCGGCGATATGACCTAGTGATCCCCAGCCTGCAACATCGTCCGAGAATGGCGGCCAATGATGGCCGACGCTCGCACGGGGACGGCCAAGCGCTCACTCAATACTGGCCACCGAAAGATCCGCCAGAGCGAAATCCAGCGTGTCTGTCGTGCGGATCGATCTCGAGCATGCTGCAAGCTCATCCTTGGCCGGGGACTGAGGACGCAGGTGTCTGCCGCACCGAAAACGCCCGGCCTCTAACGCATTGATTTTAGAAGATATGGATGGGGTGGGCTTAGCCTCTTCCTGGCAGCTTCCGTCCACCAAAGATGCCCGATATTTCCGGAAGTCCACCAAACATGCCCGATATTCCCGGAAGTTCACCAAAGACGCCCGGCATTTCCAGAAGTACATAAATAACGCCCAACAGTTCCGGAAGCCCATAAAACACGCCCACGACTGCCGGGGGTTCATTAGAATTGCCAATTAGCCCACGCGGCGGCAAAGCCTCCCCTTGTGTTGCGTACTCGCATGAAGGCTACTGCCGTTCGCAGTCCGGCACGAGACAGTGCCGTTGCCCCAATGATGGCAAAAATTGCTAAGAACTGCCTGCCTTAGGATTTCTGCTGGATTCTAGCTGTTTTTCGAGGTGTCACCCAGGCGACCCGGACTTCTCTCAAGGAACGGGCGGAACCCTGAAGCTCGATGACCGGATACCCACCTGAAGGCAGTACATCCTTCGGATTCAGCTTGAACACCCTTGCAAGCGTCAACGCCAAGCCTTCCTCATAAGCGGTTGCCAGAACCCACACAAGCGCGTCGACCAAGGCGGATC
The DNA here is from genome assembly GCF_056482505.1 of Stenotrophomonas sp. 71799_Sma. Lineage (NCBI taxonomy): Bacteria > Pseudomonadati > Pseudomonadota > Gammaproteobacteria > Lysobacterales > Lysobacteraceae > Stenotrophomonas > Stenotrophomonas sp. 71799_Sma. The sequence goes on along the minus strand of NZ_CM151202.1, from coordinate 2,440,158 downwards.
TTCCCTTAATGCTGTCCAATACCGAAGCGACGATTACGGAAGGGGACCTATCCGGCTTGTCGTTCGCGATACCAAAGGCCGCAGCGGCCAGCTCCAGCGCTGTGCCGCACGCTAACGTTACCATCGGGTCGACAACCGAGAGATTGAGCCAAGTCGCGCCGCTGGCAGAAACACCATAGGGAGCTAGGAACGACTCGTGCCGCTCTACCTCAGTGGGTCCTTGGGTGTCGTAGTGCGTTGAGCGGAAGCTCAGGACAGATAGGCCTTCAAGTCCGACCCTGGCGCATGCCGCTGCAGTGGCCCGCGTCAAAGCATCGTAGGCCATCAATGGGAGCGGAGCGCACATGAGGCCCGAGTTGCCGCCAATCATTGCCCAGCCCCAGAACGCCCCTGGCTCCGGATCGTCAGCGGATGGCTGGAAAGCCTCATACCTTACGTGAGCATTGCCATCGTCCTGGTGGACGGGCGGCATAGGAGTCGTTCTATCAATCAGGCGCGCCAGAGCTGAAGGCCAGCTTTGCGCATCACTGGGGAAGTGAATCACTCGGCCTGCCCGCTGGCGTGATGCCCAATGAAGGTAGTCATCCACCCACTGCGACACTTCACGAGCGGGAAATTGCCTGACGTCCAGTAGCGCTGTGTGGGCGTCGATTGGCTGAAATCCACAAGTACAAGTCCCGAGACCACCGGAGTGGTCAAAACTGGTGCCCAGCGTCCTTCCGCATGCCTCGCAGTGGCTGATGAGCTTCTCGCCATGCCAAGGGCACGCAGAGATGGAAGGAAGGAGAAATAGTGAACAATGGTAGCCGTGAAGTGCGCATGCGGGGCACCGCATATATGGAAGCTCACTACCCGCGAGAAGTCGAAGTGATTGAACTGGAAGCCACGCGGCCGGATTCCATAGATTCTTCGTTGTGACGTCACGGACTTCGATGGCTGACGCAAAAGTATCCTGCACCCGGCCCGGCAGAAGCAAAGGGCGGAGCATGGAGCGCCCAGTCTTACGCCTCACCCCCATGATCATGAGTTGCTCACTTGTTGGCATGCCCAGTGCAACGATCCGCTGCAGCACGCCGTAGCCCGATATGTATGGATAGAACTCATGCTCTGCGCCGACAATCCGAGGCGTAGAAGGATTTACGGCGCGAGAGCTATTCATTGCTTCCCCCTACCTGGTTTGCCGTATTCTGTATCTTCTCAATGATGGCGATTGCCTTGTCGGACATCTTCTCGCGCATGCGAATGAACTCGGTTCGCAGGTACCCGACATGCACAAGCGCAGCACGGACGTCAGATGGAGTGAAGCGTTCGAAACTCTGCTGAAACCAAGCGTTCGTTAGCAGATTCCGCACGGTCGATGTGAAGGAGCACATCGGCCAGCCACTATGTTCGGGAAGTCCCACCTCCCTCCGGAGGGCGGACACAGCATCGCAAATCATCTCCGTTTCAGATTCCAGCCGCCATCCGCGATCAAATGCGTCGGTGGCGAAGTATCTAGAAAATGGCATGTCCTCTGTCGGCCACCATGCTGCGCCGTCGTAGCGCGACAGGGCATGCCTGACTTCATCTCGCGCCGCAAGAGGAAGAAATGGGGCTGAGTCCAGAAACCACCGGCGAACAACATGTGACGGATGGTGCTGCCACATGTCGCCAAGCTCGATGCCCTGCTGGTCACTTTGGTACACAAAGACCAAAAAGAGAGTAAGCCTGTCCTTGCTCATCAAGTTATCAAGATCTTCTAAGCACTGAAACTCAAGATTGGTGAGCCGTTGAGCACTGTCGATGAACAATACGTACCTGCGTACGTCGGCGTGCCCACACGCGGCGCGCATGTGATTGTGTATTCGTGCCCTCAGCTCGTGAGGCCTGGCCGATGACCAGCGCGGCATTCCCAGTTGATGTGAAAGCGCGTGCCAGAAGCTCAGCGGGCTCCTGCATGCATCTGAGGTTGCGACGATTGCCCTGGCCACACCTGCGCGGCGTCCGTCCTCCACGAGCCAGCGCCAGTCGGTTTCGACTAGATAGTCTTGCGCCGTGGATTTGCCAACCCCGCTCTCTGAATAAAGAGAGCATCCATGATGACCCTGCTGAATGTTGTACAGAACGAAATCCGCCATGCGTTCGACAGGCTTCGTGTTGATACGGTAGCCAGACTCAATGAAAAGTGGATGGTCGGGGTCAAGGCGACGGACGGCCATGATGGCCTCCGCAAGGTCCGATCTAGTCATCAAGATTCACCTTGCCTCCCCGGGGGACTCTTACCGGGATGTGAGCTGGCTGGGACCGAATGTCGGGCAGACGGCCGAAGTGCAACTGCTGCAAGCGCGCAAGTTGGTCGACTGCGGGTTGGGACGTGTCTGCAGTAGATCGAAGATGCGCTATGAAGGCTTCAATTGCACACTCCACGCCAGCGATTGAGAAATCACTGCGCTGTTTGGACCAACGACAGATGATCCTTCGCGTCCTCTCGTCATGCGGCGCGCGCGACCAAGGCGCTCGCGCGGTAGCCACTCCGAATGGCACGGTGGCACTTTGAAGTAGCACGATTGAACGAAGATCGCGCCTATTCACGCGCGCAAGAATCCTGGTGCCAATCAGTCCCCATTTATCGTTAAGGGAAGGGGATCGGTAGTCCGCATACAAGTAGGTGACATGGGGCAACTCCCCATTATCCTTGTTGCCTTTTACGGGCAGGCTTACGATTGTCGAAGCCATATCTGCAGCATCCAGGCCACAGGTTTCCGGCGCAAACGCAAACGCTGACTCTTTGCGATTCGTGAGATACGCTAGCGGCGTCATCTGTCCGAGTGCGGAGTGAGGCGTCGCGTTGTAGTTGGCTATGATGACGTCCAGGAGCTCCTCGAGAAGGTGCATCTGGATGGGATGGGCATCCGGAGAGAAGTTGCTGATCCTGATCTTGTTTTCCCCCAGCCGTTTGGCGGGCTCAAAACCGCCGGGGATCTTACGCAGCGCACCACGTTCCAAGCGCGAGAAGAATTGCTCTACAATGGGTCGTGAGCGCGGTGTGTGCGACTTTCCGAAGATCATCACACCTCCCCGAGCCCTGCAGAATGCTGCTTCGAGTGCATGGGCCGAGTGCGCAAGGAAGTTGTCCAGTGCGACAGCGGCCGAGCGCGTGACTATCGGCGTTGCTGCCTGATAGACGGGCATTCCAGCGCCAGGTGCGTAGAAGAGGTCCGGGATCGTCAGGTCCCTGGGAGCCCAGGGTTCCATTGACTTGGACAAGCAGAGCGCTACATCAAGATTGTCATAGCTCTGGCCGACACAGAGAAGCCATCCCGTTACCGCCCTGGATTCAGTCTCTATTTCGATGAGAAGCCATAGCCGTGACACTTTGCGCGTAACACGCGCGCCATTGGGCATATCGATGGAGATCTTGCATTCAACATCGATTTGGTGCGCGTCAAACTCCGTTCTGGCGAACAGGCCCATCCGTACTGCTTGCTCCAAAGCGACAGGAGCGTTCGATGCCGATTGAGGTTCATAAAGGTCCACGTCGGCTACTGCCGACTGCCGCCGCTTGAGCAAAGCAAGCAGCGAGCGCTTCCCCTTGCCAGGATCGTTCAGGGGGAATTTGTCCTCCAGGTTGTGCTGCTTCAGCTCCGCAAGGACTCGTTGGTGCAATTTTACGAACGCGCTTGGAGGGCGGCCCGGCGGCAGATGGGTTGCAAAGCCATCGATCAAGGCTTTAACACTCGGCACAGCTTCGGAGACTTTGTGCCACGCAAATCTTCCTGGAACCAGCGGCAATTCCGCGGGTTCGAAGGAAAGCTCAGTCGAGTAACTGCCCCATGGAATGCATACGCGAAATCCGTGCGGCATGCCATCGTGGGCTATCGTGGGCGCTTTCATTGCCATGCGCTTCAGGCGTTTGTGGCAGATTCCATATCTCCGGGATATAGCGGTGATGGTGGAACGGCCCAGAAGCAAGGCGGTGAGTGCTTCCTTGGCCACGCGGAACTTGGAGAGATGATCTGGTGCAATATCAACCGGATGTGGGGAGTACCACTCGTCGAGTGTCGCCTGATCATAGATTTCGTACCTAGCCATGACGCACCTCCACGAGGGCATCCGGATCCCCTGGGCGATAGTCCACGAGTTGTACGCGGCCGGTGTAGACGAGGCTTGCCACTGCGCAAGCCACTGCGAACCGGGCCTGGCCCGTCTGCAGTTGTAATGCGCTCATGGTGAGGCGCTCAACGTTCTGGAGCATGTCCTCAATCCTCACTTCCAACTGCCTGGCCCCCGCGATCTTTGCATTGGCCCAGACAAGCGGAAGTAGTTCGTAGGCAACAGCGACCTCGCTGGCGCGAGATGCCAGAGAGTTTTCGTGGACAAGTCGCAATACGAGCCCTTGATTCAAGGCCATGTGGATGAGCTCGTCATCTGCGGGAAGCTTGACTAAGCCAACGCTCAGTGAAGCCACCCGTTTTGTAGGGATTACAAACTGGTAGTGCTGGGTGCCATCCCTCCGCCCGACCCAGAAGCTCAACTCAAGGTCGCGCTTCTCGCCTACCGTGATTCGACGCGGCCTCTCAACATACATCTCCACCTGGGGGTCAAATTCGAGCATCAGCGCCTGGCAAAAGTTGACCAGGTCGGCCACCGTTACGGTCCGCCCATTCTTCGGGGACTGAAATACAAAGATTTCGCGGCGGTCGCGCTTGCCGCGTGCTAGCTCGAGAGGGGAATGGGGCAGATGCCCCTCACGGCGGTCTTCGTCCATCGGTTTGGCGGTCGCGCTTTTTCCTGCGGTCATCATCCTGCTCCTCAGCCGTCGGCTTGCGAACGTCTGCCCGGTCTCGAGATTGGAACAAGGTGCCCATTCAGGTTCGCCTCCGCCATATGAGATGGGGAGGAAATGGGCGCACCCCTCCGCGCGAACGGGAAGTCGCTTGACTTTGTCAAGGAAAAGGGTGAGCCTCAGGGTACAGGCTGAGTTTCACCACCATCTGCTCCAACAGATGTCACTTGCCCCCGCGCCAACGGGGGCAAGTCATTTCCAGGGTTCGGAGATGTTAGTTTCCGGCTCTTGGTACTCTCCTCGGCGCTCGGCGAGCGCATCTTCGGGGACGTCTTGAGTCTGTTCTTGAAACGCTACAAGCCCGGCCCCTTGAGTTTGGGTTGTGGGGCGTCATTCCTGGTTGGGCTTCAGAGCAGCCGCTTCATCTTGCGGGGTGCCAGATACTGCCGGCGGACTGATTGCGGCCCTCAGCCCAACCATCCAGTCGGCGATGTCCATCGCAAAGGCAAATTTGCCGCGGCGGCCGGGCACTTTGAATATCTTCACGGGCAAGGTTCCGCGTGCCTCTGCTTGGCGGAGCGCGTGGCTGGAGCGATAGCCAAGAGCTCGCGGCAAGTTTTCATAGCCGATGAGAGGCCCGAAATGAAAGGTCAATTCTCTTTCGATCTCACGGCGTTCCGGGGCCAGGATTGATTCGTTGGTCCGCTCCGTCATGGCGTGGTCACACCCCGTCGCTTGTGTCCTCCTGATTCTGCCCCTCTAATACGGATGGTGGAAGGAGTAACAAACTCGCGTTTCGTTACCCATCAAAGGTGAATGGGGAGGGGCACGGCCATGGCGCTCAAAGAGATACCCTTTTACGGCGAGGCGCGACTTGCCCGCATGCGTGCAAGCACGAGCATACTTCCCGCCAACCGAGCCGTGCCGTACTGCCTGCGATTACTCAGTGTCGGATTGTGGTTTGAATGCTTGCGAAGCCGAATGGGCCTATCCAGCGCATACGCGCTCGGACAGTCGATATCCCCGGAGCGTCCCGGCTGCCACTCCAATGTGTGGGTGAAATATGCCCATGCGGAACACGTCCCGTCCCAGGCGACGCAGGCAGCAGCCGAGGCGCGCTATCCCGGCTCCCGCATGGTTCTATGTTCACCGGTCTGGGCCGCTCTGAATGTCCACGAGGCACTTGGCGGTTGTGGAGAATCAATACTCATGTCGCTCAGTGCACCTGTGCAACTGGAAGTGTTCAGCGGAGCGAGCTTGCGAGCCGGCATGTTTGTCCGCCGAGACCGTCGGTTACGAGAGATCACCGAGGGCTTGTGCGGGCTGGGCACTCTGGATAGCCTGGCGGCACTAGTGGTGATGTTGAGGGTCGCCCATGAGCAGGGCAGACGGCATGACTGCTTTGCCTTGGGGCGTGCACTGCACGATTGCCTGCTACTGGTGGGGCAGGATAGTCCCATCCAGCTTATTGCCGAAGAGCTGTTCTGGTACTTCAGCCATTTCGTGCTTCCTTTCACAGGGTGCCGGGGTGTTCGGATTGCATCGTCGCGACGCCGCTTGCTCCTGCAGCATGAGGTTCTCTCCCGCCTCGTACTTGAGCTTGAAGACAGCGGGTTCGACTATCTCCCAGGCATGCGTCACCCGCTCTTGCAGGTAGTCCGCAATCAGCAGCATGCTCCGTCTTCGCGCTTCTTCTCGCCCGGCGTCGGACCCTGCAGCGCAACATCGCGGCAGATGGCGCGGTAGCGCTATCAATACAGAGTCTTGTTGAGACGAGGAGGCATCCAGGATGGTGAGCGCAGAGACTAAAGGCTCGACCGATTACGAAATGAGCCGCTTGTGGTGGGCGGCACGGCTGTCGCAGTCGAGTAGAGGCTCAAGATGATTGCCTATCTTGGTTGGGGGTCGCTGGTATGGCAACCCGACGGTCTACCGGTTCGTGGACAGTGGCTGGCAGACGGCCCAACGGTTTGCGTAGAGTTTTTAAGGCAATCCGGCAATGGACGGCTTACGTTGGTCATGCATGCGGCCGCGTCTGCTGTCACCTCCTTCTGGGTTGAGGCTGGTACCGACGACGAGGGCGACGCCAAGCGAGCCTTGCGTGAGCGGGAAGCCATTCCCTCAAAGAACATGGAGCGACACTTGGGGGTCTGGACACATGGCTGTCCAGCACCGGCGAGTATTCCTGGGCTCGCTGACTGGGCCGCTGCTCGCGGGATTACCACTGTGCTATGGACGGCGCTGCCACCGAAGTTCAACGGGGAAAATCAACGCGTCCCATCAGTGGAAGAAGCAGTTGCCTACCTCGCAAGCCTCTCAGGGCAAACTGCGACGCTCGCAGAAGAGTACGTCCGGCGAGCCCCGCCCCAGATTGACACCGTCTATCGTCGTGAGTTTGCTGCACGTCTAGGCTGGCATCCCCTTCCGAAAGGGAGCTAACTGCGACGTGCGTGTGATAGCCGATGGCCAAACTCCGGCAATGGCCAGCACCGTTTCTCACCTTGGGCCGACTTGGGCCGGAAGGCCCGGCCCTGTCAGCGCTGCCCGGGGCTCCGGCTCAACAACTGGATGAGCAGAAGCCACTTGTGTGTCACTTTGCCGGCGGAGGCAGCACAACGATGAGTGCCATCCATGGGGCGATTGCCAGAACAGTGGCAATGTACGCGTACTTCAAACAGCTGAATTTTGACGAGAGAATCTTGGAATTGCGCCAACATTGACCCAGGAGGTCTTCCTCGAACTCCATCAGCGTACGCTCCGCGCACTTCTGCAAGAACTCGTGCTCGGCCATGCTCGACACCCGTTCAAAGAAGATGAGCGAATTTGACCCGCCTCGCAGTTCCGGAAAATATCCGTACCACAGGTGCCAGAAGCTAACAGTAAGCGGTGTAAGGAACAAAACGCCCACAACCGAGATCAGGGCCGTTAGTTCATCAAGTTTCGGCAGCCGCGTCGCGATCATGGCAAGCATGCCCAGGTTGATACCCAGGCCGACCGAGAGTTTTGTGTCTACACGGGAGAAGAAGCCCAAGACCAAATTCAGCTGCTGCCAAGCGGCACTAACGCGGTCGCTTTGATTTGGCGGGTGGCCGCCAGAATTTTGAGGTTCTTGCACGGGGTGAGTTCTCTGTCTTGAGGGATACGGTTTGTGTTCGTTTGATGGCAGATCGAAGACCGCAGATGTCCAGCGTTCCGCAGCAGCGCGCTCCTGCAGCCGCACAATCCTCAAGGAAAGCTGTGTCGGCCAGCGCACATCGGTGCTGTTCCAAGATGAAAGTGACCAGGGCCGCAGCGTGGTCGCCACATGCAGTGATCGCACCGTCAGGATCGCGGCCACATGGGCAGACTGGGGGTCTCCCGACCAAGGTTTCAGTGCGCGTCGACACCCGAGCAAGGAGTAGTTTGCCGTGCCAGAGCTCGAGCCTCCGCTTCTGAGGGCGCGAATCCTTGCGGACCATGAACTGCCCCGCGAGCACATCTGCCTTGAATGCCGGACCCAGTCGTTCGGCTGCCTGCTCAGCATTGGCCTGATGCTGCGCAGCACGACCGTGCGCGCGGCCGTTCTCCGCTCCAGGAAAGACCCGGCGGGCGTTCGCGCCGATCTGGTAGGTCAGGTACTGGTAGACCGTGGCCCACCAATGCCTCGCTGCTGCTTCGTCTTGGATCCGGCTCGGATTGTCTTCTCCCCAGCCGAGGCAGAAGCTACGGTCACCGTTGATATGCCGATCGGGACAGAACCCCGGCAGCATGCCGGGGTCGGCGATCTCGCGCACTGAGACGTGCTCGCCTGCAACGGAGACGAGCAATCTAAATGCGTACTCGGCTCCGCCGGCCCGAACCACTGTGATCCCAACCAGCCCCCCGACAGGGTCTACGATCAACGTGGCACCGTAGTCCGGTGCCACGCGCTGCAGCAGCTCCAAAGGCCTTGGCGTCACGTCGCGGCCACATGAGGACGGATCGGCTGCGCGAGCGCAGGAGCCACTGCGGGTGCCACTTCAGCGTAGTGTGCCTCCAGTGTTGCCTTCGCCACGCGGTCCCCGGATGCGGCGAGTTCCTCCACCGCTGCGGCATAGTCTAGGTTCGCCGCCTTTCGCTTGTCGGTAAAGACGGTCCGTATCGCGGCGCTGGCGGCCTTGTAGGCATTTTCACCAATGGCCGTCTCCACACCGTCGCAGAGTCGTTGTTGGGCTTCAGATTCCAACACCGCTCGCCCCGTGGCACACCGCAGAAGGCTCCCCTTCATGCCCAGGCGGGAAATGGCAAGGGGGCCAAGTTCGAAGCCAATGGCCAATCCCAGCTCTGCCACTTCCGCGCCTTCGGCGCTCAGTTGCTCCAGGGCAGTGGAGAAACTGCTGCGCAATGCACCCGCGCACTGGGCAGCGGTGCTGACCGTGTCCTGCGCATCTGTCGTCTGTGACGTGCCCTCCAGCAGCACCCCATGAAGGCAGTCGCCAATAAAACGGACACGACGCCCTCCAAAATCCTCGTGTACGACCGCATCCAGCTCAGAGCGCAATACGTGCAGTGTTCGAACCAGATGTTCGGGATCCTCCTCTAAGTGCTTGTCCACGAAGTCGGTGAATCCGTCAATGTCGGCATAGATCGAAACGCCATCAAATCGCCTTGAGTTCGCCGCGCTGAGCAGGGAGAAGTCCAGATCAGAAAGCGGAGGCGTCGGTCGACTGAACTTGAATTCGCCGATAGGGAGCTCGGCCTGTTCATCTTTCCAGAGTTCGATGATGCGCGACTTGGAAATGCCGAGTGCAGCGGCCTCGACGCATGCGGAAATCTGAGCATCGGTCAGCGAAGTGGTGCGGTCCTTGTTGCCGGTCAAGGTAGGCAGTTCAAGCACGGCACGTGCGCCGTGCGTCAGGTAGATGCCTTCAGCCCCTCCATGCCCGGCACACTTGGCCGCCTGATTGGCTGGGGAGCCTAAGAAAAGAGGTTCTCGGCTGGCGCGACGACCATTGTTGACGGCCAACGCCATCCCGCTGTCAATGCCGACACGAACCTGGGCATTGGGGATGTGCGCGTCCGAGTCGCCCGTTTCAGCCAGCACATCGATGGCGAGCTGGGCGATCGCAACCGCGCGCTCGATCCGGGCGCGTTCGTTGGCATCGCCGTACGGCTTGGTCACAACCGCATGCAGCCGCTGGTTGTGAAAGTCCACACGGATGGCATCACTTTCAACGAGGATGCGATGGACGGCGCGGTAGTGCTGATTCAGGAATCGAAGGGCCCGCTTGTGGCAGGTTTCGCCTTCGATGTCAGTGCAGCTAAGCATGTCCGCCAGATTGACGATGTCGATGTAGACATGCGCCCCTTGGACGCGATAGGCGCGATTGACTGGAATATCCACCAGCGAGGTTTCCCGCTTGTAATCGCGGATGTCCACGTCGCGGACTTCGGCGTAACGGGTGGCAATGCGCTTCTTGGTGCGATCTTTTTTCCAGCTGTGTCCCATCGTGCTACTCCCTGCGCCCAAGAGGAGGCCAGGCCGGGCGGGTCGCGTCGCCTACGGCGTGGCTGGCAGCCGGATTCATTCCAGCTCCTTTGGGCGTATATTGGGACCCAGTTCACACTTTCAAGGGGGCAGTATGGGGACTGGGATCGTCGAGCGCCTCGCGGCGGATGATGGCAGGCGACTGATCGCCGCCTTGGCTGAGTTCCGCCTGCTGGCCGGCTTGGACGCGGCCGCAGCCCAGCTGGCACAGGCCGGGGAATTGCTCGACGTGGGGACAGAGCAGGCCTTTATCACTCAGGACGCCCCAGAGACCGACGTTTTCTTCATTGTCTCCGGCTCCGTGGACGTGCTGGTCAACGGCAAAGTGGTTAATACCCGAAGGGCTGGGGACCACGTCGGCGAAATGGCAGCCATCGAACCGGCGCAACTGCGGGCGGCAACTGTTACTGCACGCGAGCCGACCGTAGTGCTAAAGGTGCCGGAAATCGATTTCAGCAGGATTGCGGATTCACACCCCGTCATCTGGCGGCGGCTGGCCGCGACCCTTTCGCGCCGTCTAAAAGAGCGCAATCACATGATTACCCAACCTCGCGGACAGGTCCGGGTCTTTGTGATGTCGTCGGTGGAGGCGCTCCCTGTCACGCGGTTGCTGGTACAGCACTTCGAGCACGACCCGTTCCTGACGGTGGTATGGGACCACGGGGTGTTCCGCGCCGCCAACTACACACTTGACGAGCTCGAGCGCCAGCTGGAACAGGCAGACTTTGCCATTGCCGTGGCCCACGCGGATGACATGGTCATCAGCCGCGGTGACGAGTGGCCTGTCATGCGCGACAACGTCGTCTTTGAACTGGGTATGTTCATTGGATTCCTGGGGCGTCGGCGCGCCTTCTTGATGGAGCCGCGCGAAGACAAGCTGAAGCTTCCCAGTGATCTCACGGGGCTCACGACCGTCCCCTACCGATACACCCCTGGCCCGGACGCCCGGGCTTTGATTGCACCGGCATGCGAACAAATTCGCTCCCGCATTCTCGAAGCTGGGCCGAGGGACTGACGGTGGCACTGCTGGAAGAGATGACGGCCGCCGTGCAGGCGATAGCACAAACCCGATGGTCTACACGGAGAGGTCAAGTTGTACCCGATCCAGAAGATCTGCGATTGGGCAATGACGCAGTGGAGTTTGATCGTGCCACTGTTTTGTACGCGGACCTGAACGGCTCAACGAATATGGTCGACACCGAAGCCTGGCAGTTGAGTGCAGAGATCTACAAAGCGTTCCTGCACTGTGCAGCGACGATCATCAGGAAAGAGGGCGGCAAGATCACCTCCTACGACGGAGATCGTGTCATGGGCATCTGGGTGGGTGACCGGCAAGCCACGCCGGCGGCTAAGGCCGGGTTGAAAATCAACTATGCGGTCAAGATGATCGTCATGCCAGCGTTGAAACAGCAGTACCCCGACTGGACAGGTACCGTGAGGCATGTCGTCGGAATCGACAGCAGCCCAATCCGAGCTGCTCGCACGGGTATTCGAGGCGGCAACGACATCGTCTGGGTTGGACGCGCGGCCAATCATGCGGCCAAGCTCACGGACCTGGACCTTGCCCCGTCAACCTGGATTACCGATGAGGTGTTCATCCGGTTGGCTGATGAGTTGAAGTACGGTGGAACGCCGCCGACTCTGATGTGGGAGGCGTTCCGCTGGAACCGGCAGGGTGGTCGCCGCATTCACGGATCAGACTGGGCTTGGCGCGTCTAAAGCGCCCTCTGCGGACCCGGCATTCGCAGGGCCAGCATGGCAGGGAAAGGGCGCACTGTTAGAGGCCGATTTCATGGCGCGGGAGTCAGGCAGCCGAGTCCTGCCCTCCGATGAGTGCGCGCCGGGAGAGGAACCCGCTGCCATTGCGGAGCTCTGGCAGAGGTTCATCTACGCACCGGCCCCTAGCGCCGCATTGATCTCAGCGAAGGCCTTCTCAAAGCGCTCCAGCGTTTCATTGATGGCCGTAGTTTCCGCGGCCAGCACGTGCTGATTCTGGATGAGCCAGTTGGCGGGAGTGAAATGATCCAGGGGCGGAACGGAAGCCCCCATGACATTAAACAGTGCTTCGGCCTGTTTGACCTGGCGCGTCAGGGCACCGTCTTGGCTGAACTGCCGGGCGGAAATTTGCCCTTTTCCCTTCAGACCGTAGGCACCGTTGAGGATGTCGGCGAAGACGGCGGGTGCGAAGAAGTCCTCAATGTCGCTCTCCGCCTTTCCGGTGAAATCCGTGGCTACCAAGACGCCGGAAGTCTTCATGATCTGAGACTCCCTCAGCCGCTGCACCTTGCCTTTATCGCCATTGCCGTAGTCACACAAGGCGACCATGTGGATGCCCTTGCCAGAGAAGAGCGAGGCGAACGATTGCACTTTGTCTATGCCGCCTGTGGGGCAGATCACCCACCGGCTGTCCAAGCCTTGGCGCTTGCGTTGCTTGAGCGCGTGCGATGCCGCCTGAAGATAGAGCACATCCGAAGGTCCTTCGACCAACAGGGTATGCGCTCCCACAAACAGGCTTTGGGTAACCTCGTAACCGAGATGGGCCTGAAGGGGGAACAGCGTGTCCTGATCGACGCTCAGGACGTCCGCGGAGACCTGTGTGCCCTTAACGGTGGGGCGGCGACGCTGGTCGTAGGTGACAACGTCCTCGACGACGCGAACGTCCGCAAGACGATCGGCCGGCACCATAAAGGGCGAGTGGGTGCTGTAGATGACCTGGTGGTCGGGGAGTAGACGCTCAATGATGTAGCGGAGCAGATCAGCTTGCGCCTTTCCATGTAGCGTCAATCCAGGCTCATCCAGAAGGATGATCGCACCGGGGTTCCTCTTTCGCATCTGCTTGAACTGCGACAGGAAGGAGAAGAACCAGACGAATCCGGCGCTGCGCTCAGACAGGGGCACCGAAACCTTGTGGTTGTCATTCCGAATGCGGATTTTGGCAACAGTCCCGCTATTGAAGGGGGCGGGATCCTCGGAGAGGCCTTGGGCAAGCGCTATCTCTACACTGAGCGCGTCGTTCTGACTCCAAAACTCGAAGATCTCATCGGTAATTTCATTGGAGGCGGCTTGGCAACGTGCGTTGAGCTCTTCCAGGCGTGTGCTGGACTGCAATTCGCTGACCGACGTCCCGGCGTACTCGAGGAAGTCGAGGAAAATCTGGTCACCCGGGGAGATCGTCGCGCCGCTTTGGGTGTCACGAGACAGCTTGTCCAGCGATATCTCCCCGGACATGCGATCAAAGTGAGAGGTATAGAAGAACGCCGGCATCCTTTTCTGCAGGATATCGATGGCCGCCAGCACTGGTTTCCCCTTGCGGAAGCCGCTGATGGACCGCTTGACCGCCTGCAATTGGTCAGACGGCTCGGGGTGCGCATCTATCTCGACCACGAGTCGATCCAGCAATATCTTGGAAAACTTCTCCCGCTCTTCGCCTGCCACACCGTGCTGGTCGAGCAGAAACGCGCGCACCACGTTGGGATCGACGTGAATGCTCCAAGTGCTGTGGCCACTGTAATCTGTCGTTACGTCAACGGTCGTACTACTTAACGCGCCGGCACCCAGGACGTCGGCGACCGCCTTTTGGTCTTCGTGGCTGAGCTCCCAGGTCAGGGTGGCAGCCGGTGCGGGTTCGTCGTCGTGGCGTTCCTCATACCGCGTGAGGAAGCGGCGGGGGTAATCGCGCACCGTGTCGTAAGCAAACTGGTCGGCGATGGGACGGGTACCAAACAACGCCGTCAGAATTGCAGTCTTGCCCGCCTCGTTCTTACCGACCAAGCAGGTCAGCTCTCCGACATCGAACGTTCCGGAATCCTCTGCAGAACGGAAGTTTCGGATCCGTGCCTTGACTAGCTTCATGCTGCCCCCTGATTCCTGCCGTGGATGGTGCGCGTCTTGTGCAGGATAGGGCCCGAGCGGGGCACATTCAACGCGCACTGCTGGCCGCTCGGGCCGGAGGCTCAGTCCTCATCCATCAGGCGCGCGGCGGGGTTGCTGCCGACGCCGCCCTGCTGGAAATATCCGATCACGCTGGCCACGGAGCGGTGATCGGTCATCGCCATCAGCGCCGGCAGGGCCACCCCACGCCGCGCACCTTCGGTAACAAAGCCCGAGCGCAGGCTGTGGCCGGCAAAGTCCCCGTCCAGACCGGCCAACCGCGCCCGGTCCTTAACGATGGCGGCGACCGCCTTGCCGCTGAGCGCGCCGCCCAATGACCGTGGCCAGACGCGCCGGAACAGGGGGCCGTCGGTAATCTCGGCCACGTCCAGCCAGTCCTGCAGTGCGGTGGCTGCCTCTCCCAGGATGGGCTTGTCGGGGCTGCTGCCAACCACTGGCCCGGACTGCAAGGTTTTTCCGTGATCCAAGCGATAGGTGTAGCCGCCTTCGGGCAGTCGGGTGAGGTGATTCACCGTCGCCTCGGCGACTTCGCTGCGGCGGCGCCCGCCGCTAGCAAAGGCAAAGTAGAGCAGGGCGCGATCGCGCTTCCCCTTGAGCGAGGTGTCGCAGGTGGCCGCCATTGCGCGCAGATCTGCGGCTGACAGCGCGGTCTTCTTGGCCGGGCGCTCGCCTCGTTTGTGAGAAGCCCTGCGCCCCTTGGACAGTAGGGTCCTCACGGCGCGATCCTCGCAAGGGTTGTCTTGGCGGGCCTGCTTGTGGGCCGCCGACAAGACCGCCACCCGGTGGACCAGGCTGGAGAACGCCAGCGGCCCAGGCTTCTTCTTCAGGCCCGCATGCACCAAGGCGCTATCCAAGTCTGCAGGCAGATCCCAACGAAGCCCCAAATCGCCTGAGCGCCCCATGTGATCCACGATGAACTGAACCACTGCCGCCGGGGGGACGGGTAGGGCGATGGGCCTGCCATAGCGCCCTTCGAACCAGCCCGCCCAATAGCGCAGGGCGCCGGCGTAGCTGCGAATGGTGTTAGGCGCTTCGGCCTCCTGCAGGATGTCTCGCACCGCTTCTGCGGCGGAAGTGGCCAGCCGCTCCGGAACGAGGGTCGGCAGGGAATCATTACGTACAGGGCCAAAAGCTGCCTAAGCGACTGAATTTCAAAGTTGATTGCTCGTCTCTCGATCAGGTTCTCCCCATCTATGGGGTCTGTTCAAGCACCTTGGCTGTGTAGCTCAGCGGCGCCACTTCCCTTTCAAGATCCAGGTGGTAGTCGCCGAAGCGATTGATGTGGCTGGTCCGATAAGGCGACAGGCCGGCCAGGATCTCGGGCGTCAGTTCAATCCCCTCCTTCCTCATCTCGGCCAAGGTCCGGCTCATGCCTTCCACGTTGTCGAGGATGATCATGTTGGCCACCAGCTGGCTGTACTTGATGATCTTGCGCTGCTCGTGTTGGACGTTCTCAGCAATGATCCCCTGGCTGCCAAAGAACACCCATTTCACGAAGCCGTTGTATTCCTCGCTCTTGTTGGTGGCAGCATGGATCGTTTTGCGGATCTCATTGTCATCAATGTAGCGCAGCAAGAACAGCGTTCGAACGGCCTTGCCAAGTTCCCGGAAGGCGAAGTACAGCTTGTTCTTCCGGCTGTAGGTGCCCAGCCGGCGCAGGATCGAGGACGCGGTGATCTTGCCCAATCGGATTGAGATCACCACCCGCAGCATGTCGTGGAGATGGGTGGCGATCAGTTGCCAGTCGATGCTGTCCCCGAACAGTGCCTGGATGTTCTTATAAGCCCTACCCGGTTCGGGCCGAAAGAATGTCAGGTCCTTGATGTTCCGGATCCGGGGCATCAGCTGGATGCCCAGCATGTGGGCCAGGCCGAAGACCGGATAGCTTTGGGCCTGCGTGTCGCCATGGACGATCTCAGGCTGGATGTCGGAAGTGTTGGCCAACAGACCGTCGAGGATGTAGATGCCCTCGTGCACGCCACAGGGAATGAAGTGGCTGAACAGCGCTACGTATTTGTCGGACACGTGGTAGTAGCCGAT
The DNA here is from genome assembly GCF_056482505.1 of Stenotrophomonas sp. 71799_Sma. Lineage (NCBI taxonomy): Bacteria > Pseudomonadati > Pseudomonadota > Gammaproteobacteria > Lysobacterales > Lysobacteraceae > Stenotrophomonas > Stenotrophomonas sp. 71799_Sma. The sequence goes on along the minus strand of NZ_CM151202.1, from coordinate 2,423,956 downwards.
GCCACCGTAGCCGCCGTAGCGGATGTGATACTCCGACAGCAGGTTGTCCTCGTAGACGCTCCACTTCGTGCCATCAGCTGATGCGCTCTTGCCGCTGCCCCAATAGCCAGGCAGGTCGAATTTGTTGTAGGTATTGATGACCTCCACGATGGCCTTCTCAAGCACATCCTCGGTCACGTATTTCAGGTTGAGCCAAGCGACTTGGCGCCGGCTGAAGCCCTTGATCGACCGCGCCGTCTGCGTCGGCCCCAGGTTGCAGCCATAGCAGAATAGCGTGGTGATCACACGTCGGGGCAGATCTTCGACCTGGCTCTCGGTGCCGGCGATCGGGCGGAAGAAACGGTGCAGATCCAGCCATTGGCTGGCATCGATCAGGACATCGACGATGCTGGATTCTGGAAGCCGTTCGGCGATGAGGCGATCCACCGTGGTAATCGCGCTGGAGACTTCGGCGCGTTGCCCCTTCCGCAGCACCAGGCGCCCATCCAGGATGTCCGCATGTACGTTCTCCGGGAAACGCGCGTCGACCTCATCGGCCAGGGAGGTCAGTTGTGCACGTAATCCCGCCACGAAAGACTCGGCGTCGGTGGGCAGGCCTGACACCTGGCCGTAGGCTTCCAGTTCCTGGGCCAAGGTGGCTTCATCGACCAGCTGCTCACGGTAGTCATCAAACCGTTCGCTGCTGGGAATGAAGAGATCTCCGGACTTCAGTTCGTCCTTGACCTGCACCAGCACGGCCAGCTCGAAGTACTTACGGTGCATCCAGCCGGCGCCGGCTGCACTGGCCCGCTTGCCGAACACGTGCTGACACCAGAGCTTGGACATCCAGTCAAAGTCCTTTTCCGGGTCCAAACCGAGGGAGGCGACCTCGATCAGCTCACGGCGCTGGTTGCGCAGCGAGAGCACCGCTGCGATCAGCGGCTCCATGCCGGCGTCGTGGCTGGTCGCCCGAAGTTTCATCAGCTCCAGCCCATTGAACAGCAGCGGCCTGACCGCGCCATAGGGCTGCAGCATGAAAGGCAGGTAGTTCTTCCCGGCGTAGGCCATATGTTCTTCGCATTCGGCCAGCAAGGTCGACACTTCCGCTTCCAGGCTGTTGTCGATGGCATCCACGCGCTGACTATCGCTGCCGTCTAGCTGATAGGCCTGCAGGATTTCCTTGAGCTGGCCGATGAGGAAGTCGGCCCGTTTGGCATGTTCGAGCTGGTAGGCCAGCAATTTCTGCTGGGCCGTGTTCTCCAGCCCGCGCACCTGCTTGATGAACAACTCGGCTGCATCATCCAGTGTCTTGGCATGCTGGGCGCGAATGAAGATGGTGGCCAGCGCATAGCGCTTGTCCGGAGCCAGTTCGGCCAGCTCGCTGGCGTCATAGGCCCGAGCCATTGCACGGAACTGCTTGAGCTTGGGCACCGGCACATCGATGGGAGGCAGCTGGTCGGCCAACTGCTGCAGCATGCGGATGTGCTGCAGGTAGAACCGAACTTCCTTGTTGGTGGGCCGGCCGGGCTCGCGCTTGAGTGATTGCCAGCCGGTGAACCTGGACCCTTCCGGTGCGCGCAGCAGTTCGTCGATGAGCGTGCGCGTGGCAGGCGTCAGCGCGTGGCTGATGCTGCGGTAGTAGCCCAGATTGACCCGCTCACGGGCGCCGATGGCGGCCAGCTCCAGAGTGCGGAAACCGGGCAGTTCGTAGCGATGGTGCACCAGCTCTTCGAGCAGGACGTTCACGATGTCCGGGATGGTGTGCTTGGTCTGGGCTGCTCCGGTGGCCACTGTGTCCAGCCAAGCCAAGCCCGATTTATCCAGGGGACGTACCCCGATGAATTGCCGAAGCTGCGGCATATGCCGGCGCTGGCTGCCGGAAGCGTCGTAGCGTTCGAGCTGGTCGGTGTCCAATACGCGCCCGAGTCGGGCGGCCTTGGCGATGTGCTTCCGGATCCGCTCGGGTACGTCGGCCAACAGCGTGAAGTAGCCCAAGCGTTGGAAGAGCTTGAGATGAATCAGTACCGCCAGCTGCGGACCCGGCTGGGTGGTCAGCTGCTTGGCGAATGCAATCTCAGCGGCGGTCGGGGTATAGATCTCCTCCAGTTCCTTGGCGGTGGGATCAGGCTTCAGTCGCGGGTAGGCGGTCTCGTGAAGGGTAGCCATTGGATCCGGAGGGTGTGAGGGAGATCAGTCCCAGTGCCGGCCGTCGTCTGTACTGAGCGACGCTTCCAGGAAGCACTGGTGCGTATCGGCCATGCGGTGCATGTCATCGAGCAACGTGGCCAGGATTTCATCCAGATCCCTTTCGGGATCGGTGGGAGCAGTCAACTGGTACTCGCTGCTGGCGGTGTTCAGGCGCACAGCCTGGAACGGGGCCAAGCAGATCTCTTCAATTCGGCCTCGGGCCTTGGCCGCGCCGCGGCCCGTGCGGGCAAACGGGGTCAGCACCATGCGCAGGCGCAGCTGCAGGGCCGATTTGCCCTCCGGCGCCGGCAGTGCCATCGCCGGTACCGGCACGGTTGGACTGGGCAGGCTTGCTTCAATGCGGTCCCGGGCAAACGGGTCACGCCCGTCCAGGTAACGCATGGCCGACTGCACATCGCGCCAGCCCACGTACTCCATCAAGGCCTTCATGTCCCAGCCTTGGTCGTTGGCCCAGCTGGCAAAGCCGCGGCGCAACGAATGGCTGCTGTGGAGCCCCGCATCGGCAAAGCCGGCACTGGTCAGCAACTCGCGCAGCAGGCGCACCAAGCTGTTGGGATGCAGGCCTTCGGCGCTCACCTGGCCCCATTGGTTGACTGCCCGAAACACCGGCCCTTCTTGCAGGTCGGCCGCCTGCAGCCACGCCTGGGTCGCCTCCACCGGACATAACCGCGACAGCGCCGGCACCTTGTAGGTGACGCCGGCTGCCTGGCGATCACCCTTGCTGCGTGGCAAGAAGCAGGTCATCCCCTGTCCCGGCACCAGCGTGAGATGGGCCACGTCCAGACGCAGCAGTTCATCGCCACGGAATCCCCGCCAGAACCCGAGCAGCACCAGCGCTCGGTCTCGTTGATGGCGCAGCGCCGCCGGCCCATCGCCCCGGGCATGTGCCGCAGCGATCGCCGCGGCCAGCCAGTCATCGAGCTCGACCAGCCGCCGAATCTGGAGCGGCGCGGCTTGCTTGACCTGGCCCGGGTGCAGGGTCTGGATGCCTTTGAGCACCTTGCGCACCAGCGGCGATCGGGTCGGGTCGACAAAGCCGTGGTCGCGGTGCCAAGAGGCGATGGCCGCCAGACGTTGGCGGAGGGTGCTGGTCGCCAAGGTCTGCGCATAAGCGGCCAGGTACCGGGCCACGCTGTCAGGTGTCGCTGGGAGGTGGCCTTGCCATTCAACCTCGAAGTGCCGCAGCGCCGACGCATAGCTGCGCACCGTGTTCTGGCGCGTGGCCGCATCGAGGTAGCGGTCCAGTTCGGTCACTGGCGCGTGGCCTCCACCGAGGTCGTCTGGCGCAGCGTCGACAGGATGGTGCATTCCGCCCGCTGCCCGCCATGGCAACTGGCAATCACCCGTTCCAGCTCGCTGGCCATGCGCTGCAGGTCGGCCATGCGGGCGCGCACGTCGGCCAGATGGCTGCGGGCCAACCGGTCCACGTCCCCGCACGAAAGCTCCTCATCGCCGGCCAGCTGCAGCAGGCTGCGGACCTCCTCCAGGCTGAAGCCCAGGTCCCGGCCACGCGCAATGAAGCGCAGCCGCTCGATGTCGGCCGGGCCATAGACCCGGTAGCCGTTGCCCGTGCGCCCCGGGCGCGGCAGCAACCCGATCCGCTCGTAATAGCGAATCGTCTCCAAGTGGCATCCGCTGGCGTCGGCAGCCTCACTGATTTTCATTCGTAGTACGCTTGACTCCGTAGTAGCTACGGACTTTACGCTGAACCCGTATCCGCCGCCACTCCGGCCGCGGCGCTGCATGTGACGACCATGCCACTGCCCATCGCCTTGATTCGCTACTGCCTGATTGCCTTGCTGATCGGCTGGGTTCTGCCCGCTTCTGCTCAGGCGGAGCCTGCCGCAGCAGACCTGCGCCAAACCTGGCAGATGCTCGATTACATCGCGGTCGACTACCCCGGCGCGGTCCAGGCCGGTCGCGTAATTGCCCCCAACGAATACGCCGAAATGAGCGAGTTTGCCGGCGCCGTGCGCAGTCAGCTGGCAGCATTGCCCGGTGGCCAGAACCAGCAGGAGCTGACGGCCCAGGCCGACCGCCTGGTCCAGGCGGTGGCAGAGAAGGCCGACCCGGCGCAAGTGGCAACGTTGGCGCGCGGGCTCGGCACGACGCTGTTGGCCCGCTACCCGATCGGCGCTGTTCCGGCGAGCGCGCCGAAGACCTCCCAGGCCGCGTCCATCTACAGCCAGCAGTGCGCGGCCTGTCACGGCCCCACAGGTCACGGTGATGGCCCCGCCGCGCAAGCGTTAAGTCCGCCGCCGATCGCGTTCACCGATGCCACTCGCGCCGCGCAGCGAACGCCGCTGTCGTTGTACGAGGTCATTTCCCAGGGTGTGCCGGGTACCGGCATGGTCAGCTTCTCTGGGCTGTCAGAAAGTGATCGCTGGGCGTTGGCATTCTATGTGGGCAGCTTGGGGTACTCCTCGCAAGCCAAGGCTCAAGGTGAGGCGTTATGGCGCACCAGTGCAGAGGCCCATACGCACATTCCCTCGCTCGAAGCGCTGACACGCACGCGAGAGGCCGATCTTGCCACCACGATGCCCGCCGATCAGGCAAACGCGATCATCGCCTACCTGCGTTCGCAGCCACAGGCAGTAAACGAAGCGGTACCAGGAGCCGATCGCTTTGCGGTGGCGCGGCAGCGACTGGCCGCCAGCCAGCGCGCTTACGCTGATGAGGACCTGGCTCAAGCCAAAAAGCTTGCGCTCTCGTCCTATCTGGATGGTGTAGAGCCGCTTGAACCCACGCTGGCCACGCGCAATCCGTCATTGCTGCGAGAGATCGAGACGGCCATGGCAGGCTACCGCGCGCAGCTGGATCAGCATGCGCCCGCGGCTGACGTTGCCGGGCAGGCAGCGCAAATTGCCCAGCTGTTTGATCGCGCGGACGTGGCGCTGCAGGACACCCGAATAGGCGCCAGCACCGCGTTTCTAGGCAGCTTTACCATCTTGGTACGCGAAGGACTGGAAGCGCTGCTGATCGTGATTGGTATCGTGGCGTTCTTGCGTAAAGCCGAGCGGTCTGATGTGTTGCCGTATGTGCATGCGGGTTGGATCTGCGCGTTGTTGGCAGGCGCAGCTACCTGGGCAGTGGCCACTTACTTTGTTGATATCAGCGGTGCGAACCGGGAAGTCACTGAGGGCGTCTCGGCCTTGTTCGCTGCCGCTGTCCTGCTCAGCGTAGGCATCTGGATGCACCAAAAGAGCCTTGCAGGGCGGTGGCAGGAGTACCTGCACGCCAAGCTGACGACTGCGCTGACACGGCGCTCGGCTGTTTTCCTGTTCATGCTGGCCTTTGTCGCGGTGTACCGCGAGGTGTTTGAGACGATCTTGTTCTACATCGCGATGTGGAGCGATCAGGCGTCCACCGCCATCCTCGCAGGCCTGGTGGCGGGAATCGCGGTGTTGGCTGCGGTGGCGTACTGGATGCTGCGCATGAGCAGGCGGCTGCCGATTGGCCGGTTCTTTTCGATCAGCTCGATTCTCATCGCGGTGATGGCGGTCATCCTGATCGGTAAAGGCGTGGCCGCGTTGCAGGAAGCGGGCTGGATCTCTCAAACACCGCTCGCGTTGCCGCGCATCGAGTGGATCGGCCTGTATCCCACCTGGCAGTCGCTGCTGGCGCAGGTATTGGTAGGCACCGCCGCCATCGTGGGGTTCCTCGCCAATGCCCGTTCCGGTGTGCGCAGACAGCCAGGCGCAAACAAGCAATGAAACAACACAGCAGAGGACCAAGACATGAGTGATTGCGGGTGCCACCACGAAGCCAAGAACAAGGAGGAGCGACGCATCCTCTGGATCGCCTTGGTCCTGAATGCAGCGATGGCCGTGATCGGCGGCATTGCCGGCTGGATTGCCCATTCCACCGGGCTGCTGGCTGACGCGCTGGACATGCTGTCTGACGCCACCGCCTATGCCATTGGCCTGGTCGCTATCGGGCGCACGGCGCGCTTCAAGGCCAACGCCGCGTGGGTCAGTGGCAGCGTGCTGCTGGTGCTGGGCGTAGGCGTGCTGGTCGAAGTCGGCCGCCGGGTGATGTACGGCGCCGAGCCGGTCAGCGGTTGGATGATCGGTACCGCTCTGGTCTCGCTGGCCGTGAACCTGAAGGTGCTCCGTATGCTCGCCCCCTTGAAGTCTGGCGAAGTGCATCTGCGAGCGACCTGGCTGTTTACCCGCGCCGATGTGGTGGCCAACGTTGGGGTGATTCTGGCCGGCCTGTTGGTGTGGTGGCTGGCCAGCCCCTACCCGGATTTCGTGATCGGCGCCCTGATCGGCCTGTATGTGATCAAGGAGGCTTTCGAGATCTTGGGTGATGCTCGCCGGGCGCGTGCCGACGCGCGCAAAACGCGTGCATGACAGCGCTTGGCCGGCTGAGCTGTGGCCTGCGCTGGCTGCTGCTGGCGCACTTGGCCGTGGGCCTTGTGACGCAGCCGGTGCTGGCAGTGGTTGGCGAGCTCCATGCTCAAACCCATCTGGCCGCGGCCGACCATGACCCGGCAGTGGCATCACCAGCTTCCGAGCGTGGCGTAGACGCCGCGCTGCACCGGCTACAGCAGCTGGTGCTGTGCTGTAGCCAGGCCGCGCCGGCTCCAGAAATAGTGTTGGCCATTGCTCATATCGGCCGGCATTGGCCGTCGGCGACAGCCCATGCGGACAGATATCGGCATGAGCACCTGCTCGCGCCGTTCCGGCCGCCGATCGCAGGGTGATGCGCGCCGGCGTGCGCCGGATCCCTGTTGGCTATCGAAAATTCTGGAGTACTTCATGCATGTGCGATTGGCGGCCCTGGCCGCGTGGCTACTGTTGAGCGCGGCGGCAACGCCGGCGACAGCAGAAGAGCTGATGACCTTGGACGACGCGTTTGCACGCGTGGCCCAAACCCACCCCGAGCTGCGCCTGGTCGATGCGCGAGCCACGGTGCTCGCTGCCGAGCGCGACCAGGCCGTGCAGCGGCCACCGTGGACGTTGGGGGCGGAGGTTGAAAATGCGCTGGGCACGGGCGCGGCCCGTGGCCTGGACAGCGCGGAGTTGACCTTGAGCCTGAGCTCGGTCCTGGAGCGCGGCGGCAAGCTCGACGCCCGCCGCACCTTGGCCCAAAGCCGGATTGATGCACTGGCCGTGCAGCGCGAGACCGGGCGGCTGGACCTGCTCGCCGAGACGGCGCAGCGCTATTTGGCCGTTGTCGGTGCCGACCGGCAACGCAGCCTGGCGAACATGGATGTCGGCCAGCGCCAGCGGACCGTCGCCGCTGCCCGGCAGCGCCTGCAGGCTGGCGCGTCTCCCGAATCGGTGATGCTCACCGCACAAGCAGCACTGGCGAGAGCAGAATTGACCCGTGATCGGGCCGAGCAGCAGCGCATTGCCGCCCGGCAGCACCTTGCTGCCCTCTGGGGCGAACGTGCTCCGAGCTTCGAGGTGGTCGCGGCGGATCCCATGACCCTGCCGGCGATCGCGTCCATGCAGTCGCTGGCCGAGGAATTGGAGCGCACTCCCGAGTTGGCGCAGTTTGCCGATGCCCGCCGGATCGCGCAGGCACGACTGCAGCTGGCGCGTTCGGCGGCCTCGCCGGACTTGTCGTGGCAGCTGGGCGTGCGCCGCCTGCAGGAGACTGACGACACCGCGCTGGTGGCCAGCCTGTCCATGCCACTGGGCAGCCGCAGCCGCGCGCAGCCGGAGATCCGCGCCGGCGAAGCCGAGCTGGAGGTTCTGACGATCGAGCGCGAGGCCAAGGGCCTGTCGCTGTATTCCACGCTGGTCGAAGCCCATGGTCGCTACACCGTGGCGCAGGCCGAGGTGGCACGGCTGCAAGGCGAGGTGCTGCCGAAGTTGGCCCGGGCTGAGCAGGCCGCCGAGCGCGCCTATCGCGCCGGCGCGATCAGCTACCTGGAATGGGCACAGCTGCAGTCCGAACGCACGGCCATGGCCCAGCAGCAGCTGGACGTGGCGCTCGATGCGCAGCGCGCCCTGATCGAAATTCAACGCCTGACCGGCCAGGCGCTTGTCGCGCCGCCGGCGGCTGCTTCCACCGGAGAGACCCCATGAATCGCTTTTCCTGGACCGCACTGGGCATGGCCCTGATGATGCTGGCCGCCTGCAACGCGTCGGCCCCCAACGAAGCGTCCGAAGGCGGCGCCGCCGCTGAGGGCGAAGAGCACGGCGAGCACGAGGAAGCGCCGCTGGAAACCAAGATTGCCGCCAAAGCTGCGCAGGCAGCGGGTATCCAGGTCGCACCGGCAGGCCCCGGTGAGATTGCTGACGAGCATGAGGTGCAAGGGCTGTTGACCCCGATTGACGGTCGCATCGCGCAGGTCACGGCACGCTTCCCCGGACCGGTCCGCTCCGTGCGTGCGGGCGTGGGTGATCAGGTACGGGCCGGCCAGGCACTGGCCACGGTAGAGAGCAACCTGAGCCTGACCACCTATACCGTCACCGCGCCGATCAGTGGCGTGGTCATGGCGCGCACGGCCGCCGTAGGCATGGCCGCCGCTGAGGGCGCGCCGCTGTTTGAGGTCGCCGACCTGTCCACGCTGTGGGTGGACCTGCACATCTTCGGCGCCGACGCCCAGCACATCGGTGCTGGCGTGCCGGTGACGGTTACCCGCTTGAGCGATGGCGTCACCGCACAGACCACCTTGGAGCGCGTCCTGCCCGGCACCGCCACCGCCAGCCAAAGCACCATTGCGCGCGGCACGGTGGCCAACACCGATGGCCTGTGGCGGCCGGGGTCGGCGGTCAAGGCGCGGGTCACCGTGGATCGCCAATCGGCAGCGTTGGTGGTGCCGATCACGGCGCTGCAGACCGCAGAAGACCAGGACGTGGTCTACGTGCAGCAGGGCGAAACCTACCACACCCGGCCGGTGAAGCTGGGGCGCCGCGACGCCGAACGCGCCGAAGTGCTGGAAGGCCTCAAGGCCGGTGAACAGATGGTGGTGGCCCAAAGCTTCCTGATCAAGGCCGACATCGAAAAGTCCACCGTGGAAGAAGAATGAGGCCCGCCATGCTCGAACGCCTCATTGGGCTGTCCATCCGCCATCGCTGGCTGACGCTAGTGCTCACCGCTGCGCTGGTTGCGCTGGGCGTGTGGAGCTACCGTCACCTTTCCATTGACGCCACACCCGACATCACCAACGTCCAGGTCCAGATCAACACCCAGGCCCCGGGTTACTCGCCGCTGGAGGCCGAACAACGGGTCACCTTTGCCATCGAAACGGCCATGGCCGGTCTGCCCAAGCTGGACTACAGCCGCTCGCTGTCGCGCTACGGGCTTTCGCAGGTCACCGTCGTCTTCAAGGACGGCACCGACCTGTACTTTGCCCGCCAGCAGGTCGCCGAGCGCCTGCAGCAGATCGCCTCCCAGCTTCCCGAAGGGTTGGACCCGGAAATGGGGCCGATCTCCACCGGGTTGGGCGAGATCTTCATGTACACCGTGGAGGCCGAGCCCAACGCTCGCAAGCCCGACGGCACCCCGTACACGGCCACGGACCTGCGCACCCTGCAGGACTGGGTGATCCGGCCGCAGCTGCGCACCACGCCCGGCGTCACCGAGGTCAATACCATCGGCGGCTTCGAGCGGCAGATCCACATCACTCCCGATCCAGCTCAGTTGGTGGCGCTGGGCTTCACGTTGAACGACGTGGTCGCCGCGGTCATGCGCAACAACCAGAACATCGGCGCCGGCTACATCGAGCGCAACGGACAGCAGTTCCTGGTGCGCGTGCCGGGCCAGCTAGCCAATCTGGAGGCAATCGGCAACATCGTGCTGGACCGGCGCGATGGCGTGCCCATTCGGGTGCGCGACGTCGCTAGCGTGGGCGAAGGCAAGGAGCTGCGCACGGGCGCGGCCACCCAGAATGGCCACGAGGTCGTGGTCGGTACCGCCTTCATGTTGTTCGGCGCCAACAGCCGGGAAGTCTCCCAGGCGGCCGCGGCCAAGCTGGATGCCGCCAACGCCAGCCTGCCTGCCGGCGTCCATGCCAAGGCCGTCTATGACCGCACCGCGCTGGTGGATCGCACCATCGGCACGGTGTCCAAGAACCTGATCGAGGGCGCGCTGCTGGTGGTGGTGGTGCTGTTCCTGCTGCTGGGCAATGTGCGCGCCTCGTTGATCACCGCGGCGGTGATCCCGTTGGCGATGCTGTTCACCATCATCGGCATGGTGCGTGGCGGCGTGTCGGGCAACCTGATGAGCCTGGGCGCGCTGGACTTCGGCCTGATCGTGGACGGGGCGGTGATCATCATCGAGAACTGTCTGCGCCGGTTCGGCGAGGCGCAGCACGCGCTGGGCCGCCAGCTCAACGATGAAGAGCGCTATGACCTGACCGCCTCGGCCACCGCCGAGGTGATCCGTCCCAGCCTGTTTGGCCTGGGCATCATCGCCGCGGTCTACCTGCCGATCTTCGCGCTGTCCGGGGTAGAAGGAAAAATGTTCCACCCGATGGCGATCACGGTGGTGCTGGCCCTGACCGGCGCCATGGTGTTGTCGCTGACCTTCGTGCCGGCGGCGATCGCCAGCTTCCTGCGCGGCCGTGTGGCTGAGCACGACAACCGCCTGATGCGCTGGTCGCGTGCCCGTTATACGCCGCTGCTGGATTGGGCCCTGCGTCGGCGCGTGGTGGTGCTGGCCGGCGCGGCCGTGCTGGTGGTGGGCTGTGGCGTGCTGGCCACCCGCTTGGGTTCGGAGTTCGTGCCGAGCCTGGATGAGGGCGACATCACCTTGCAGCCCATGCGTATTCCCGGCACCAGCTTGGAGCAGTCGGTGGCCATGCAGGAAACGCTGGAGAAGCGCCTGGCCCAGTTCCCGGAGGTGGCCAACATCTTCTCAAAGATCGGCACCGCCGAGGTGGCCACCGATCCTATGCCGCCGTCGATGGCCGACACCTTCCTGATGCTCAAGCCCCGCGACCAGTGGCCCGACCCGCGCAAGCCCAAGGCCGAGCTGGTGGAAGAGCTGGAGGCGGCGGCCAAGGAAATCCCGGGCAGCAACTACGAGTTCACCCAGCCCATCCAGATGCGCACCAACGAGTTGATCTCCGGCGTCCGTTCGGACGTGGCGGTCAAGGTCTACGGCGACAACCTTGACCAGTTGACGCGCCTGGCCAGCCGGGTCGAGCGGGTCATGCGTAGCGTCCCCGGCGCCGAAGACGTCAAGGCCGAGCAGGTCTCCGGCCTGCCGCTGCTGACCATCACGCCAGATCCGGCGGCATTGGCACGGTATGGCCTGAACCCGGGCGATGTGCAGGAAACGGTGGCCACCGCCATTGGGGGCAGTGTTGCCGGCCAGTTGATCGAGGGCGACCGCCGCTTCGACCTGGTCGTGCGCCTGCCCGAAGCGCAGCGCCAAGACCCCGCTGTGCTGGCAGATCTGCCCATTCCGCTGCCGGCAAGCACCAGTGTCGATGAGTCCAGCCGTCTGGCCGCCGGCGCCAATGGGGGGCCTCGCACGGTGCCGCTGCGGGAAGTGGCGAAGATCCAGGTAGAGCGCGGGCCCAATCAGATCAACCGCGAGAACGGCAAGCGCCGCGTGGTGATCACCGCCAACGTGCGCGAGCGCGATCTGGGCGGGTTCGTCGGCGAGTTGCGCACACGCATCGGCCAGGATGCCGCGCTTCCAGAGGGCTACTGGATCGATTACGGCGGCACCTTCGAGCAGCTGATCTCGGCCACCCAACGCCTGGGCGTGGTCGTTCCGGTGACACTGGCGTTGATCTTCGCTCTGCTATTCATGGCCTTCGGCTCGGCCAAGGATGCGGCCATTGTGTTCAGTGGCGTGCCGCTGGCGCTGACCGGCGGTGTGCTGGCACTGGCTCTGCGCGGGATTCCGTTGTCGATCTCTGCCGGTGTGGGCTTCATCGCGCTGTCGGGCGTGGCCGTACTCAACGGGCTGGTCATGATCGCCTTCATCCGCCGTCTGCGCGAACAGGGCGATCCGCTAGACGACGCTGTGCGCGACGGCGCCCTTGGACGCCTGCGACCGGTGTTGATGACCGCCCTGGTAGCCTCGCTGGGCTTCCTACCCATGGCCTTGAATGTCGGTGCTGGCTCGGAAGTGCAGCGGCCGCTGGCCACTGTCGTCATCGGCGGCATCGTCTCATCCACCGCATTGACCTTGTTGGTGCTGCCGGTGCTCTATCGTTGGCTGCATCGCGACCGAGCTCCCCGCGCCGGTAGCACTGCTTTGGAGTCCCCATGAACGAGCTCAACCTGGAACAGGTCCGTGCGGCGATGTTTACCGACCCGGGCGTGAAAGCGGTGGACGACCTGCGCCTGGTCGCCGGTGAGCATGGCCGTGCGATCGCGGCCACCATCACGGTCGCGGCGCCCTCGGTCGACCTGGACCTGGTGCATGCTGTGATTGCCCAGGTCCTGGCCGATCAATTCGGCATCGATCAGATCATGCTGTGTTTCAACGACCCGGGCCCGGTACCGCCGCCGCCCACCGCGGCGCCGTTAAAGAAGATGTGATCGCAGCCCCTGGCTCTATGCGTCTGCGCTGGCAGGCGCATAGAGCTGATGACCCGGCAACGCGCACGCGCCGGCATACACAAAGGCCACGCTTTGCCGCGCCCGGGTGAAGGCCACGTAGTATTTCGGCGGCGCGGTGATACGCGCTGCATCGGCCGTGCGCAGGTACTGCGTCAACGGCCCGTTCGGAAAGATGAGGACCCGACTGTAGGTGCGGCCCTTGCACTGCCCAAAGTTCACCGCCGGCAGTCCGTCGCACGCCTGCCGCCGGTCATGCCGGAGCACGGTGGGGGCGAACTCCTGCATGTACGCGGCCACATCCCCTGGAGCGACGAGGTAGATGCCATCGTGTCCGGTGACCTCGCCATTGCCTGATTGGGTCCGCGGCATCTGCGGATAGAGCGTGTCAGCCATATCGCACAGGGCCTGGACGCAGCGCAGACTGGTGAGGCGGTGATCCAGCCGGCATAAGCCGTCGGCCTCCCAAATCTGAAACAGCGCTGCCAGATTCGGACCACGGTATTGGCTGTACCTTTGCGCATAGTTGGTGGCATACGTGGCTTGGCGCGTATCGCCTACCAACGTGATGGCAATCTCGCTCTTCAACAGCCGTTCGACCAGATCCAGATCAAAGCCGGCCAGATCCTGGACTTCGTCGATGTAGAGCTCGTCGTACATCGCCGCCAATCGCGCCACGACCTGGCCTTGGGTCAGCTCATCGCAGCGCACAGCGAAATCGGCCGCTCGGTCCGAATACATCCGGTTGCCCGCCAGGTAGTGGCGCGCCACCTGGGTGCGTGGGGCGCGGTTGTTGGTGACACCTTCTACGAACAGGATGGTCTCGATGCGAGGCTCAGGGCAAAGCGCAGCTTGGTACGGGCGAATGCACTGGCGCAGCAGAAAGCCATACCAGCTGTGCAAGGTGACATGCGCGGGGACCGCGCCTGCGTGGGCCTCAAACGAGCGCCGGATCTCTTCCAGGTTTTCCAGCGTGTAGGTGACAATCGCGATGCGGCGCCCAGGTCGCTCCAAGGCCTGCCGGACCAGCAACGTGGTCTTGCCCGAGCCGGCTGCCGAGAGCAGGACCCGGTTAGGTGATGGCACGCTGGACATAGTCCGGGAACCTGATCGAGTGCGGGCTATTGAAAATCGCCAAGGCCGTATCGGTCTTATGGCCCTTCATGTACTTGAGCAGCGCCACCTCATCGGCAAAGGCCTTGCCCAGCACGGTATTGAGTTCGGCCAGCGAGTTGGCTTTGATCAGCTGCTCTTCCAGCGAAGGGGCGCTCTCGTCGGAATCGTAATAGATCGCGTTGATGTGCTCGGCATAGCGCTCTTGCACAACTGCGATATCACCGTCGTTGTCGGTGATCACCTTGGCCTGAATCCTCAGTCGATCGGCAATCTGCAAGAAGCGTTTGAATGCCAACGACTTGACCGAAATGATGTCTACGCCGTGAGCCATCGGCGCCACGCCGTGATGGTCACTGTAGGCACGCTGCACGATCAGTTCGTCGGAAGGGCCTTCCACCAGGATCGCCTGCTTGGCCAGGATCAACCGCAGCGTGTCGTGGCCCGGCAGCTTCATGAAATAGTCGTGGGTATCGCTGGGCAGCTGGTCCAGCTTCATCTGGCCTTGCGCGCTGAACAGGATCACGTTGTCCACGCCCAGCTTGTTCAACACGAAGCTGCTGTGGGTGGCGATGATCACCTGCTGGGCGGTGGAGAGGGCCGCAATCTTGTCGATCAGCTGGGTCATGCTGGAATAGGACAGATGGTTCTCCGGCTCCTCGATCAGCAGCACGTGAGCCGCGCCGGCCGCGTGCATCGCCAGCTTCATCTTCACCGCGCTTTGCTCGCCCTTGCCGGCCTGGGTGAACGGGAGCTCATCCAGGTAGGGTGACAGGCTGGTTTCCCACGTTGAGCGCGGCGATGTGTCCACGCCTACCGTCAATGCCCTGTGGCTGATGTCCCCGGTGTGCTCGGTCAAGTAGGCATTGATCGCTGCCACATCCGCTTCTTCGGAAAAGCTCTGCCGCATGCGGCGGAAGCTCAGCGACAGCGAGACGCGCTGCGCAGGCGTCAGTGCCTGCTCGATGATGCCGGCGATATAGCGATCGGCACCGGACAAGGTCTTGATGCCGTGCGTGTCGATGATGGTCGAGTCGAACGGAATACTACGGGCGGTGACGCCATTGTTGGCGAAGGAGTACCAGCGCACCGTGTAGTACTCCACCGGCAGGCTGACCGCGCCCTGGTGCTGCTGCAGGTAGGCGTTGAACTCCTCGCGGTAGTCGTCGTTGAGCTCGACCAGCAGCCGGATGCCGGCGGTATCCAGACGCAGGGAGTTGTTGGTGCCGCGTAACGACGCCAGCGCGGCGTCGGCGCCCAAATAGGCTTCGATGGAGATCCGTGGCGGCGAGGCCGGCGTGCCCGTGGCAAGCGCTCCCAAGTACTCCTGCACCATGGGCTGGTGGAACAGGTAGGGCGTGAGCTCGTAGGCAAGATTGCGCCCATGCAGCTGGCCGGTGACCACCGCGTGGATGGCCTCCAGCAGGGTGGATTTACCGACCTCGTTGTCGCCCACCACCAGGTTCATGTGGGCATTGAGGGGCAGGTCCAGATGGCGAAACGACTTGAAGTTGTCGATGACGATACGTTCGATCGGCATGCACAGTCCTTTGATGGCCAACGGGCTCGGTGGCGGAGCCTGCCTGCACCCTGGCTGGCCTCCTTTCCGCTCTGGGCCATACTACCCAGCGATCGCCGGCCCTGGGCGGTTTCGTACTGCTTGGGACGCGGGGAAGGGTCAGAATCCGCCTTACGCGGGATAATTCAATATTATCCCGTATAACTATTTTCGCCGACGAGCGGTCGTCTACCTGCTTTAATAGTATGTAATTACATGGTATGTAATACATTACGAAATAAAGTGAGGTGGCACGATGGCGCGCGCAGGACTCTATAAGAGTGACATCCAGAAGGCGCGCGACGCGCTGCTGGCCCAAGGCAAGAAGCCGTCAGTCGACGCGGTGCGAGTGGCCTTGGGCAACACGGGCTCCAAGACCACGATCCACCGCTACTTGCGTGAACTGGAAGGAGAGGAAGGCGGCGGTCCGGCGAGGACGGTAGCCGTTAGTGATGCTTTGCAGGACTTGGTTGCGCGCTTGGCCTCGCGGCTCCAGGAGGAAGCAGAGGCCATCCTCACCCAGGAGCGTGAGCGCCATCAGGCTGAGCTCCACAGTCGGCAACAGGCGCTTTCCGGTGCCCAAGAGGAGGCTGCCGCCTTGAGCAGTCGGCTGCAGCGCACCGAAGCAAGCCTGCACCAAGAGCAAGCTGCTCACGCCCTCCTTCAACAGAATCTAGGTGACAGGATCGCGGAAATCGCCCAGTTGAACGAGCGCATCGCTGGCATGACGGTGCGGCTGGCTGATCATGAGGCGCATACGCGTTCTCTGGAGGACAAGCATGCCCATGCCCGGGAAGCGCTTGAGCACTACCGCACTTCAACCAAAGAGCAGCGTGAGCAAGAGCTTCGCCGTCACGAGCATCAGGTCCAAGAGCTGCAAGTAGCCTTACGTCAGGCCAATGAAGCCTTGGGCGCGAAGAATCAGGAGCTGTTGGTGCTGAACCGCGACAATGGTCAATGGCTGGAGCGCCACGGGCGGATTGAGCGTGAGCTTGCCCAGCTACGACAGGCCCACGAAGGCCAACACAGCGAGGTCGTGGCGTTGCGCCAGACCGCGACGGACTATTTGGCACTGCAGGAGCGCTGGAAGACTGACGCCAAGACCTTGGATACCATGCGCAACGAGCTAGCTCAAGTTCAAGACACCCTTGCGCGGGAGCGTGAGCGCCGCGAGAGCGCTGAAGCCGATGCGTTGCGTGCCAATGCACGTCTTGAAGCGCTAGAGCCTCTACTGAATCAACTGACGCCAGCACAAAATGCGGTGAAGAAAACTCGGCGCGGCCATGCGCAAGATGGGGGAGCCGACTGACGAGGCTGCTCGTTTGTCTGCTAGCGGCTGGGGTGGCGCTCACCTGTCCAGTACGCCCATTCCATAGGGACGACCCAATCTACAAACAGTTTGGCTACTGAGGACTCCGGTGCCAAATGATAGGGCTTGAACATGCCTTGCTCGGGCGAACTGGTCATCAGGTAGCGCAGGCGCTTCTGGACCTCCTGAAAGATGGCTTCCCGCACATGGGCGCTGTCGTGCACGCCAAGACGCATCGCCACCGAGGCACCTTGGCGTACCGCCGCCCAGCAGCAGTAACGCCACCGCGCGATCGGCAAGCCCCGCGGTCCGGATTGAAAGACGAACCCCACATCACGTGCCCAGCCTAGGTCGAAGTGATGTTTGAGCAATTGCTGCTCCAGAAACTGCTCGGTCTCCCAGAGTGCAAGTTCATCCCACAGCTCCAGTTTCGCGTCCGCCAAGTCTACATCGTGTGCCATATCGCCGAGTTGGTCTTCCAGCACCGGGAGCAGGTGCCTGCGCTCGTGGGTAGACCAGGCGAAAGCCCATTGCAGATCTTCGATGGGCGTGACCTCGGCATCGGGGCGGATCTGCCATCGATCCGCTGGCCAGGGAACTTGGATCAAGGCCAAGTCTCGCAGCGTGTCCAGCACCAGCAAGGTGGAGCGGCGTGTGGGCGCCACCGGTAGGCGTCGTAGCTGCGCGGCTAACAGTGCGGCTAGGAAAAGGGTGCCACGAAGGCCCAACTCCTCGATGCTGGCGACCCCAGATGGCGTCATTGACGAGGTTCCGGGCATGCGGTTTCCGGGGATGAGGGAGCGGCGTGGCTCCTGGGGGGGGGGGGGGGGGCGGCGCTACCGGTGTCGCCGGTTGCCTCAAAGCTAAGAATATCTTAGTATGCAAGGCAGGGTACATCCGCCATCCTTATGGGGTCTCTATGGGGTGCGCGCGTGACTTTGTCCGTCGACTCAACACCGACCTTCGCTCGACGCCTCAAACAAGCCCGCCTGCACACGGGTTTGTCGCAGAAGGAGTTGGGCATCCGGGCCGGTCTGGATCCTCACGTGGCCAGCCCCCGAATCAACCAGTACGAGCGTGGCAAGCACGAGCCCATGCTGGAGATTGCTGAGCGGTTGGCCCAAGCGTTGGGGATCCCCGCCGCCTTCCTTTACACCGACGATGATCTGCTGGCCAAGTTGCTCCTGCGCTGGGGCTCGCTAAGCAAGCAGCAGAAGCGCGAGTTGGTGAAGCTGATCGAGGCCACGCCCGAGAAGTAAACCGAACAAGCGCTCGCCCTATGGGCAACTCTTCGCCTCAACCCGCCCTTTGGGCGCTTCTGGAGGGAGCTGCAGTGTCCGCGGCTAGTGCGACTGACAAGTCGCGACATCTCAGGCTTACTTGAGATTTTGTTCACGACCGATACACACGCGCCTTGTCTAAAGTGATATACCATGTCGCCCGTGTCAGCCTCCTCACTTCTACTGCGACTGTTCCTGATCACCATGCTCGTGCTTAACGGCGCGTGGTCGGCGTTTGCGTCCGTCAGTATGAACCCGGTCATGGAAGAGCAGGCCAGCGAAGTGGCTGCCGCGGTGCAAGTCGACGAAGACTGCTTCGCCCATCACAGTGCTGAGCATCATCCCGATGCCACATCGATTGAAAAGGCTGGCACTGGGCATGGCGACCATGCCGGTCCCGACTGTTGCAAGTCTTCTGCGTGCCGGTGCGCCTGCGTACACGCTTGCGCGAGCGCACTTCCTGCGCGCCTGCATGTTTCGGTGCAACTGGCCTTGGGCCTGGATGTCATGCCGCTGCCCCTAGGGCATGCGGCACCTGCCTTGCCTCATCTGATCCGACCACCGATCGGCTAAGCGTCCCTAGGCGCCGCAATGGCGCCGTTGGTGTGGCTTGCATGCCTGTTTAGGCCAGCCGCCCGCTCTGTACCACCGCCCGCCGGTGGCAACACGACGCTTGGAGCATTTTCATGTCGCATGATGATTTTCGTGGTCCACGCGGTGGACCCCTGCTGCCTTCGCGGCGGCGATTTGTCCAAGGCTTGGCCTTGGGAGGCGCAGTCGCAGGATTAGGTTTCTGGCCCAAAGCCAGTTGGGCGCTCAAGGGGCCGGGACAACCCAACGTACTATCGGGCACTGAGTTTGACCTGACCATTGGCGAGACGCCGATGAACTTCACCGGCAAGACCCGCACCGCGATCACGGTCAACGGGTCCGTTCCGGCGCCGTTGCTGCGGTGGCGGGAAGGCACCACGGTCAACTTGCGCGTCTCTAATGCATTGCCCGCTAACTCCATCCATGGCGCGGACACCTCCATCCATTGGCACGGCATCATTTTGCCGGCCAACATGGACGGCGTGCCGGGTCTGAGCTTTGACGGTATCGGACGTGGTGAGACCTACCACTACCGGTTCACCCTGCATCAGGGCGGAACCTACTGGTACCACAGCCACTCAGGGTTCCAGGAACAAGCCGGGCTCTATGGCCCGATCGTCATCGACCCATTGGAGCCGGAGCCCTTCAGTTTCGATCGCGACTACGTCGTGATGCTGAGCGATTGGACAGACCTGGACCCGACGGCCCTGTTCGATCGTTTGAAGAAGATGCCGGGCCATGACAATTACTACAAGCGCACGGTCGGCGATTTTGCGCGCGATGTGAAGCGCAACGGCCTGTCGGCCACGTTGGAAGATCGCAAGATGTGGGGCGTGATGCGGATGACGCCCACGGACCTGTCCGACGTCAACGCCAACACCTACACCTACCTGATGAACGGCACGACCTCACTGGGCAACTGGACCGGTTTGTTCCGCAGTGGCGAGAAGGTGCGCCTGCGTTTCATCAATGGCTCTGCCATGACGTACTTCGATGTGCGTATTCCGGGGCTGAAGATGACCGTGGTGGCGGCAGATGGCTTGTATGTCCATCCGGTTTCCGTCGACGAGTTCCGCATCGCGGTAGCAGAAACCTTCGATGTGATCGTGGAGCCCTCCGGGCAGGACGCATTCACCATCTTTGCCCAAGACTCCGGTCGCACCGGCTACATCAGCGGCACGCTCGCTGTGCGCGAAGGATTACGCGCGCCCGTTCCGTCTGTGGATCCCCGGCCGCTGCTGACGATGGCAGACATGGGCATGGATCATGGGTCGATGGATATGTCTGGCGGCAGCAAGGGCATGGAAGGCGGCTGTGGTGCGGCCATGGGCATGCCTGGCATGACCCCACCTGTCAGCGGTAACGCGACCTCGGCCCATGCAGGCCATGCGATGCCCGCCGCCGGCGATGGTGCCATGGCAGGCATGCAGCACGGGGGCATGCAATCACACCCTGCTAGCGAGACCAACAATCCCCTGTTGGACAACCAAGCCATGAGCGTGAGTTCGCGCTTGGATGATCCGGGCAATGGCCTGCGCGATAACGGCCGTCATGTGCTGACGTATTCCATGCTCAAGAGCACCTTTGAAGACCCTGACGGACGCGACCCCGGTCGCGAGATCGAGCTGCATCTGACCGGACACATGGAGAAATTCTCCTGGGGCTTCAACGGTCAGAAGTTTTCCGATGTCGAGCCGCTGCGGCTGAACTACGGCGAGCGTATGCGCATCGTATTGGTTAACGACACGATGATGACCCATCCCATCCATTTGCACGGCATGTGGAGTGACGTGGAGGACGACAACGGCAACTTCATGGTGCGCAAGCACACGGTGGATATGCCGCCAGGTAGCCGACGCACGTATCGCGTGCGTGCCGATGCGTTGGGCAGCTGGGCGTTCCATTGCCACCTGCTTTATCACATGGAAGCCGGAATGATGCGCACGGTGAGGGTCGACGAATGAACATCAATAGACGCGATACCACCCTGACTGCGCTGACGGCTATCTCGCTGGCCCTGGCCAATGCGGCCAGCGCCCAATCTATGCAGCACGGCTCCATGCAGATGGAGCAGGGCGCGCAGACCCAGACTCAGGATCACTCTGCACATCAGGCACCGACATCAAAACCTGCGCCAGCCCAAAAGCCTGCAACACCGGCCAAGACGAGCGAAGCGACGATCGATCATGCGGCGATGGGCCACGCCGAGCCGCAGGCTAACGCAGCCGAGCCTGCCATGCAGGGCATGGACCATTCGCAGATGGGGCACGGCTCGCCCGCGAGCACACCTGCGGCGCCCACAGCGCAGGCGCAGTCGATGCAGGGCATGGATCACAGTCAGATGGCACAGCCCGCTGCAGCCGACACCTCCGGCACGGCCACGCCTGCGATGCAGGGGATGGACCATTCGCAGATGGGCCATGATTCGCCCGCGCCCGCTACACCAGAAGCGGGAATGCAATCGATGGAGGGCATGGACCACAGTCAGATGGGACACGGGCCTGCAGCGCCAACGCAGCCGCGCACCCCGATTCCCGCGGTGACGGACGCGGATCGCAAGGCGGCCATCGCGCCGGAACACGCGCATCCGGTGCATGACAACTCGATCAAGAGCTACGTGCTGCTCAATCGCCTGGAAACCTGGGATGCCGATCCGGGCACCGGGCTGGGCTGGGAGGGCCAGGGCTGGATCGGTACGGACCTCAATCGCGTCTGGCTCCGCAGTGAAGGCGAACGCACGGATGGTCAGACCGAGTCGGCTGATCTGGAAGTGCTTTACGGCCGCAGTATCTCCACGTGGTGGGATGTGGTGGCCGGTGTGCGGCATGACTTCAAGCCTGGGGCATCGCAGAACTTCGCCGCTATCGGTGTGCAGGGCTTGGCGCCGATGAAGTTCGAAGTGTCCGCCACAGCCTATCTCGGCGAAGGGGGCCAGACTGCCGCCAATGTCGAGGCCGAGTACGAATTGCTGCTAACCAACCGGCTGATCTTGCAGCCGCTGGTGGAAGTCACCGCCTATGGCAAGAACGATCCATTGCGCGGGATAGGTTCGGGTCTGAGTGCCGCTGAGGCGGGGCTACGACTTCGCTATGAGTTCACCCGAAAGTTCGCTCCCTACATCGGCGTGGTGTACGAGCGCGCGTTTGGCAATACCGCAGACATGCGACGCGAGCATGGCGAGTCCTTTGAAGACACGCGCTTGGTCATCGGCCTTCGTACCTGGTTCTAAGGGGAACTGACAATGAAATCCAACAAAAAGATGTGGGTATGGCTCGGTGCCGGCGTGGCATTGGTTGCGGTGGTCGCAACCGCCACGGTCTCTCTGGGCGTGTACAACGTGGCCGCCGACGATCCGCATAGTCGCCCGGTGTATGCGCTACTTGAAACGGCGCGCGAGCGTTCCATTGAGGTGCGCGCCGCCAAGCTTCAGCTACCCACGAACCTTGATGATCCTGAGCGTATCCGCCAGGGTGCGGGCAACTACAACGCCATGTGCGTGACCTGCCATCTTTCACCAGACGCGGCGGCCACCGAGATGAGCAAGGGCCTGTACCCCGCGCCACCGAACCTAAGCAAACAGCCGGTCGCTCCAGCTGAGGCGTTCTGGGTGATCAAGCACGGCATCAAGGCCAGCGGCATGCCCGCTTGGGGCGGCAGCATGGACGATGAGTTCATATGGAACATGTCGGCCTTCCTGCAGAAGTTGCCCACGCTGGACGCGACTGCGTACAAGGAACTTGTCGACAGCAGCGAGGGCCATTCGCATGGCGGCGGCGAGACGCAAGGCCACCATGACGACGAAAAGGCCGAGGATCACCCTGCCTTATTCGAGCCGGGCAACAACTCCATGCCGCATGCGCACCCGCCGGGCGTGGACGACGATCACCACGGCCCGACACCCAGCGACACGGAAGTCGGGTTGGTGAGCCACGGCCATCCCGACGGCAAGGTGGAGTCGCACCCTGCACCACACACGCCCGTGGCCGATGACGGCCATGCGCACACCCATTGATCTCCTTGGAGCCCACGCAATGAACGCAACAGCAATCTCGTTCACCCTCGCACTGGCACTGGCCGTCGTGTCCCCCGCAATGGCGCAGGCGACACAGCCGCACGCACATCACCCCGCTGCCGCGGCATCTGCGGACGTCGACGTCCCAGTCACTGCAGAGGCCGCGGTCGCCGTAGCGGAGCGTTTCAACAGGGCCCTGTCTAGCGGCGATCTGGCCACGGTCGAAGCCCTGCTCGCTGCCGACGTTCTCATCCTCGAGTCCGGGGGCGCCGAACGCAGCCGCGAGGAATACATGGGCCATCACGCAGTCAGCGATGCGGCGTTCCTCAAGGGCGCCCATCGCCAGCTGCTCCGTCAGCGCGCACGAGCCGCTGGCGAGTTCGCGTGGGTCGGAACCGAAAGCGAGTTGCATGCCCAGAAGGACGGCCAGCCACTGACCGTCCAGAGCGACGAGACGATGGTGCTGAAGGAGACCGCGGACGGCTGGCGGATCGTCCACATCCACTGGTCCTCGCGGACCAAGCGCTGAGTCGAGAGATTGAAATGACTACGCTCACATTGCACCGTCTGACTTTTGTGGTCCTTGCCGTGGCTGGTCTGGGTGCTTGCACCCAGGATGCTTCATCCGCGCAACCCACAACCTCGCCCTCCGCACAGGTTGTCGTCCAATCAGCCGACGCGACTCCAGCAGCCCTGCCACGCATGACCGTCCACAAGACCCCGACCTGCGGGTGCTGCGGTGTCTGGATCGACCACGTGCAGAAGGCGGGATTCACCGTGGATGCGCACGACATGGATGACCTGGGTCTGGTCAAGGAGCGGTTGGGTGTCCCCTATGCAAAGGGCTCCTGCCACACGGCCGAGATCGGCGGATACGTCATCGAAGGCCACGTTCCGGCCGCGGACATCAAGCGTCTCCTCGAAGAAAAGCCGAACGCACGCGGCCTGGTCCTCCCAGGGATGCCGCTTGGTTCTCCGGGCATGGAGGTCCCGGAGGGACGCCAGCAGCCGTTCACGGTCGAGCTGATCCATCGCGACGGAACCACTGAACCGTTCGCACAGCACTGATCCGTCGCAGCAACAGGGGACGGTGTTGCGGGCGCGCCGATTCTCGCCCGCGAGGAAGAAGGAGAACTACATGACTCACCATTCCGCAGCACACCGGCCCCAGGCCATGAACGAGTGCATCGACAACTGCACGCAATGCCATGCGATCTGCCTGGAGACCATCAACTACTGCCTGACCAAAGGAGGTGTTCACGCGGCCCCGGAGCACATCGCCCTGTTGGCGACGTGTGCCGATACCTGCGCAACCAGTGCCGACGCGATGCTGCGCGGTGCCAGCGTTCACGACGTGGTTTGCGGTGCCTGCGCGGAGATCTGCCGCCAGTGCGCCGATGCATGCGACGCCATGAACGACCCTGAGATGACGCGCTGCGCCGAAGTTTGTCGCCGCTGCGCGGAAAGCTGCAGCGCCATGGCAGCGTAATGCGTCGAGGATCCCGCCTGAGCCGGTGGGATCCTCGTCTCGCGAAAGCGGAAGTATCAAGAAAATCCGACAAATCGTGGTTTCAGTGACAGTCCGACATCTAACGCTTGTCGCATCGAACACAGCGCGGCCCCTCCCGAACGGGCTTTGCATCACATTCCAATGAGGATTTATCCATATGAAGTCGTCCAACGTCATTCGCTCCTTCGCGCTCGTCCTCGCAATCGCGGCCGGGCAGTTTTCGCTGCAGGTCGCGCACGCCCACGCCGCGCTGCAGCAGTCCACACCGGCGGCAAATGCGGTGGTGGCCTCGCCAGGCCAGATCGATCTCGTGTTCAACGAGACATTGATTCCGCGGGCGTCGCGTCTCAAGTTGCTCATGAAGCACGGCAGTTCCACCATGCCGATCGAGAATTTCACGACCGAGATCGTCAACAACGGCAAGACCCTGCGTGCCAAGTTGCCTGGACCGCTGGCTCCGGGCGTCTATACCGTGGAATACCGCGCCGTCGGTGGTGACAACCACCCCATGCCGGGCAGCTTCAGCTTCACGGTGCGCTGAGGAGTCGCGAATGTTCGACCTGTCGGCTTATGCACTGAGATTCTTGGAATACCTTGTCATCATGGTTCTTTTCGGGGTTCCACTCTTCGGTTGGTACGGGTCGCGTCGATCGGCACTCGCCGACGCCTTGGCCGGGTGGTCACTCATGGGCGTTCTATTGGCGGGTGCCGTAGCCGGTCTCGTGCTCACCGGGCTCGATGTCGTCTTCAAGACCGCGGGCATCATGGGAATGCCGCTTGCCGAGGTTGATCGCGCATCGCTTGGCTGGTATCTGCTCGAGACGTCCGCGGGCCGGGCAGCCATGGCGAGAGGCGCGCTGCTGGTCGCCCTGATGTTCGTGCTCGGATGGCATCGTCGCCGCGGGAAGGTGGAGACCGCCTTCCCGCTGGGGGCGATGCTGGCGGGCGGCGCACTCGCTTCGCTGGCATGGAACGGCCACGCCGCCGCTGGCGAGGGCTTGGCAGGCGCGGTCCGGCTTGCTGCAGGCATCGTCCATCTTCTCGCGGCAGGCGGCTGGATCGCAGCGGTCCTGATGTTCCTTGCCATGCTGCTGCGCGGCAAAGAGACGAACGGCAGCGGGCGTCTGCGATCAACGCATGACTTTCTGCATGGTTTTTCGACGCTGGGAACGATCTTCGTTGGTGCGCTCATCGTGTCCGGCATCGCGCACTACGGGGATCTCACCGCGTGGTCGTTTTCGGCCCTGTTCCAGAGCACCTACGGGAAGTTGCTGCTTTTCAAACTGGCCCTGTTCGCTGGAATGCTGGGTTTGGGAGCGCTGCACCGATGGACGCTGGTGCCGCGCTTGGAACGAGCGCTGACCAGCGGAGATCCCGCGCAGGAGGTGCGGGCTTTGCGGCAGAGTGTTACGGCTGAGGCCGCGCTGGCCATCTTGATCCTGATTGTTGTTTCAGTGCTCGGGACGCTCAGCCCCGAATAGCTGTGTAACCCGCAATGGCACACTGCCTTGGCAGTCCATTGGACGCTGGTGCCGCGCTTGGAACGAGCGCTGACCAGCGGAGATCCCGCGCAGGAGGTGCGGGCTTTGCGGCAGAGTGTTACGGCTGAGGCCGCGCTGGCCATCTTGATCCTGATTGTTGTTTCAGTGCTCGGGACGCTCAGCCCCGAATAGCTGTGTAACCCGCAATGGCACACTGCCTTGGCAGTCCATCCCCACTAAAGCGAGCATCGGCATGAACTCACCGTCGTCCCATGACCATCACCATTCTGCAGGCGCAGCCCCTGTCGAGGCTGCGGATGGACGGGTCATCACCAATCCCGTCCGCTATACGGACGATGCTCCCCAGCAAGTTGAAGTGACCGCCCCAGCAGCGGTGGCCCAACCCAGCGGTACCCACGCCACGGTCTACACCTGCCCGATGCATCCGCAGATTCGTCAGCCAGGTCCCGGCACCTGTCCGATCTGCGGCATGGCGCTGGAGCCGGAGATGCCCTCGCTGGAGGAGGACGACAATCCAGAGTTACGCGATTTCACCCGAAGGTTCTGGTGGACGTTGCCTTTGACGTTGATCGTCCTGGTCTTGGCCATGCTGGGACACCGTCTGCCCGGCTTGTCCACGCAGGCGCGCACCTGGATTGAGCTCGTGCTGAGCGCCCCGGTGGTGCTCTGGGCGGGGTGGCCTTTCTTTGAGCGCTGCCTACAGTCCATCGGCAATCGCAGCCCCAACATGTGGACGCTGATCGGCATCGGCGTGGCCGCCGCGTTTGGCTACAGCGTGGTGGCCACCGTGGCACCGGACCTGTTTCCGGACTCTTTCCGCGAGCATGGACGGGTAGGGGTCTACTTCGAGGCGGCAGCGGTCATCGTCTCGCTCACCCTGCTCGGACAGCTGCTGGAACTGCGGGCGCGTTCCAAAACCTCGGCGGCCATCAAGTCCCTGCTGGGATTGGCGCCCAAGACGGCTCGCCGCGTCAAACCCGATGGGGGCGAAGAGGACGTTGCGCTGGATCACGTGCACGTGGGTGATCTGCTTCGCGTACGACCGGGCGAGAAGGTGCCGGTCGATGGGGAAGTCATCGAAGGCCGCGCCAGTGTCGATGAGTCGATGCTGACCGGTGAACCCATTCCGGTGGAGAAGGCTGTCGGTGATCACGTTATAGGCGCCACGCTCAACGGGACGGGCGCCTTAGTCATCCGGGCGGACAAAGTCGGATCCGGGACGGTACTGGCGCAGATTGTGCAGTTGGTAGCCCAAGCCCAGCGCTCCCGCGCGCCGATGCAGCGTATGGCGGACAAGGTGGCGTACTGGTTTGTCCTGGCCGTGCTGGCCACGGCGGTGCTCACGTTCTTCGGATGGGGTCTGTTTGGACCCGAACCGTCCTGGACCTTTGCCGTCCTCAATGCCGTATCGGTTCTGATCATTGCTTGCCCGTGTGCCTTGGGTTTGGCTACCCCCATGTCGATCATGGTCGCCACTGGCCGCGCTGCGCAGGTCGGGGTCCTGTTCCGCGATGCTCAGGCGATCGAGCAGCTACGTCTGATCGACACGTTGATCGTGGACAAGACCGGTACGTTGACCGAGGGGCGTCCAGCCTTTCGCGACACGCTCTCCAACGCCGGCTTCGACGCCGATCAGATCCTTTGTTTGGCCGGCAGCTTGGAGCAGGGCAGTGAGCACCCCTTGGCCGAGGCCATCGTGGCTGAAGCCCAGCGACGTGGCTTGAACCTGGTGGCCGCCCAAGATTTTGATTCGCTCACCGGCCAAGGCGTCCGCGGGCGCGTGTCCGATCAGGATGTCGTGCTCGGCAACCAAAGCCTGATGGCGTCGGTTGGCGCCGATGTAGCACCTTTGCAAAGCAGCGCCGAGCGTCTTCGGAAAGAAGGCGCTAGCGTGATGTTCCTGGCGGTCAATGGTCGGTTGGCCGGCGCCATTGCGGTGGCTGATCCCATCAAAGCCACGACCTTGCCTGCCTTGAACCTGCTACGTGCCGATGGCCTGCACGTGGTGATGGCCTCCGGTGACGCACAGGCGACGGCCGAGGCCGTGGGGCGCACGCTGGGCATCGAGGATGTGCGTGGTGGCGTCAAGCCGCAGGACAAGGCCGACCTGGTCCAGCAACTCAAAGCCCAGGGTCGTCGCGTGGCCATGGCTGGCGATGGCATCAACGATGCGCCGGCCCTGGCGGCAGCCGATGTGGGCATCGCGATGGGGACGGGCACGGATGTGGCCATGTCCAGCGCCCAGCTCACCCTGGTCAAGGGTGATTTGAGGCGCATCGTGCAAGCCCGTGCCATCTCGTCTTTGACGGTGGCCAATATGAAGCAGAACCTGGGCTTCGCCTTCGTCTACAACGCCATCGGCGTGCCTATCGCCGCCGGCTTGCTGTATCCCAGCTTCGGCCTTTTGCTCAGTCCGATGATGGCGGCCCTGGCCATGAGCCTGAGCTCGGTTTCGGTGGTCACCAATGCCCTGCGTTTGTCCGGCTCCACCGTTGTTGCCACCCCCACCCTGACCGCGCCGATGAGCCTGCGCGCGGCCATTCCTGTCACTGATGGCTCATATCCCACAAGGAGTACTGCAATGAAGCGTTATGCCTCCCTCTCGATGATGGCCTTGTTCCTGATGGCGGGCGCGGCCTTCGCCGGCGGCCAGACCACCACGCCCACCACCGACCACGGTCAGCACAAGCCGGCGGCGGCCGATGCCGATTTCACCAAGCTCGATGCCAACAAGGACGGCTCGCTGTCCAAGGAAGAACTGGCCAAGCACAAGCTGGCGCCGCACTTTGGCATGCTCGATAGCAACAAAGATGGCAAGCTGAGCCCGCAGGAATTCGCTGCCGGCAAGGGTATGTAAGTGTTCTCAGCCCGGGAGCTGTTCCAACAGTTCCCGGGTTCTTCCGCCGTTCTGCCATTCCCACGGAGATTGTTATGTCCTCTTCGCACGGTACGCACGAAAACGCGCAAGACCCGCAGTCCCAGCACGCAAAACCGCACGCCTCACACCAACCTGCCCACCAGGCACAACAAGGGCATCAAGGCCATTACGGCCGCCTGTTGTTGATGATGGGCCTGTCTTTCGTGGCCATGTACGCATTGATGTACGCAATGGTTGATCAGTGGGCTAACGTCTATAACAACGTGAACCAGTTCTACATGGCGGGCCTGATGGCCGCTCCCATGCTGCTGATCGAGCTGTGGCTAATGTCCAGCATGTACCCCGATCGCCGACGCAATCTGATTCTGGCTGGTCTGACGGTGGCGTTCATGCTGTTCTGCTGGTGGGGCATTCGCACTCAAGCAGCGGTCACTGACAAGCAGTTCATCCGTTCGATGATTCCCCACCACGCTGGCGCCATCCTGATGTGTGAGGAGAATCGTCTGAAGGATCCTGAGTTGGTGAAGCTCTGCCAGGACATTATTACCTCGCAGACACAGGAGATCGCGCAAATGAAGCAGTTGCTGGCTGAGCGTTCCCATTAGCTCACTGCCTTTTGCCAGCCGATATCACTTCACTGAGCCTGCGCACTGACCATTCGGTGGATCAAACGCGCGGCCACACGTGCGGTGGCTTGATCCGGATCCAGGGGCGGACACAGTTCCGCCACGTCGACCACACGTACCTTGCCCGAGGCCATGACCAGATCCAGCAGGGCTTCCAGGACCTCCAGACTCACCCCGCGTGGGTTGGGGGCGCTCACGCCCGGGGCCACCACCATTGAGTACGCCGGCAAGATCACCAGCGGCTTGGGTAGCTACACCCAGTGGCGTGGCTTGGGCTCACTGCGTATGGGCAAGAACCGTTGGACCGGCGTCTATTCGGCGCAGTACATCGGCAGCGCGGACGACATCATCGCCGTGCCCGACACGATCGGCTCGCATGTGTCCAGCGTGGTGTACCACAGCCTGCAACTGAGCTACGGCATCAAGAAGAAATGGGATATCTCCGCCGGCGTTGAAAAAGTGCTCGATAAGAAGGCGCCGTTCGTGAAGAACAACCCCAACACCGACACCGACACCATGACGTACGACTTGCTGGGTCGTCGCTGGAACGTCCGCTTTGGTTACCACTGGTAAGCCACGATCACGAGGAGCTACACATCATGAGAAACACGCAACTATCCGCCACACTACTGCTGTTCGCTGTGGCCGGCAGTGCCGGTGCGCACGACCTGTTTGTCGCTTTCTCCAAGCCTGGCACCGCAGCGGGCGAGGCGAACACAGCGTTGGTGAACAATGGCACCTTCGATGAAAGTGCAGGTGCAGTCACCCGAGCGCGTCTACAGGACGTTTCGCTGAGTCAGGGCGGCGCTAAGGCTGCACCGGACTTGGCCAGTTGGAAAGAGGTCGGCAAGCAGAGCCAGCTCACCGTGCATCCGGCGGGCGAGGGCACCTATCTGCTGGGGGTCTCGACGATGGCCTCCACCAGCACGCGTACGGCCAGCGAGTTCGGCAAGTACCTGGAGTTGGAAGACTTGCCCGATACCCTGGCCACCTATGATGCGAGCAAGTTTCCCAAAGGGGTCACCTATAGCTATACCAAGCATGCTCGTACCATTGGACAGGTGGGCACAAAACTGACCGACGATTTCGCTGCCTCGCTGGGCTATCCGCTGGAGATCCGCTTGGCCCGCAATCCTGGAAGCGTGAAGGTCGGCGAACAGCTGTCGTTCCAGGTGCTGCAGCAGGGCACGCCAGTGCCCAACCTACGCGTGTACGTCGGTCATCGTGCTGACGCACCGGTCAAGGGTGGGCACGGTAGCGCTACGCTCCTGCGCACCGATGCCCAAGGCCAAGCCAGTTTCCAGGTGACCACCGCCAAGACCTGGTACATCCACACCAATCACATGGTGCCCTCTACACAAAAGGGTTTGGATTTTGTGTCGGATCGGGCGTCGCTGAGCTTTGAGATTTCCCCGCACGCCGGGCACTGATAAGTAAGCATGTAGGCGGTACTCTCCCCTTTGACGCCAGTCATGACTTCTTCCATGACTGGCGTCTTTTTGTGGGGACTTACCTCAAGTGCTCAGTCTGTCTCTCATTGGTCGCCCCGCGCCGCGCGCAATCCACGTCGCCGCACTAGATAGAACGCTGCGGGAATCACCACCATAGAGAGCACCGGTGCGGTGAGCATGCCACCCAGCATCGGCGCGGCGATACGTTGCATGACCTCCGAGCCGGCACCGGCACCGACGAAAAGCGGAAACAACCCGGCCAGGATGACGGCTACCGTCATCGCCTTCGGGCGCACCCGTTGCACGGCGCCTTCGTAGATAGCCTCTTGCAGGGTAGACACATCTTCCGGCGCACCGCTGGCCAAGCGCTGCTCCCAGGCATGACGCAGGTACAGCAGCATGATGACGCCGAACTCAGCCGCAACGCCGCCCAGGGCGATGAATCCGATCATGCTGGCCACCGAAATCGCATGGCCCAGCCCCCAGATCAACCAGAAACCGCCCACCAACGCCAAGGGCAAGCTGAGCAGGATGATGGATACATCGCTAAGCCGGCGAAACACCATCCAGATGACCAGGAAGATGATCGCCAACGCCGCGGGCACCACCCATTGCAGGCGTGCCAAAGCCCGTTGCAGATACTCGTACTGCCCCGACCACGCCAGACCATAGCCGGCAGGCAAACTCACCTGGGTCTGCACCGCGGCTTGCAGGTCCTGGACCACCGATCCCAAGTCGCGATCGGCCACATCCACGTAGATGTAGCCCACCAACCGGCCGTTATCGCTCTTGAGCATCGGCGGGCCTGGGCTGATTGACAGCTCCGCCACCTGGCTCAAGGTCAGTTGCACACCGCCTGGCGCGATCAGCGGCAGATCCTGCAAGGCCTGCAACGAGTCACGCTGGCCACGGGGGTAGCGCAAGACGATGGGATAGCGTTCGCGCCCCTCGATCGTTTCCCCGATTGGATCACCGCCAACGACCGTGGCAATCAGTTGCTGGAGTTGGCCTTGAGTGAATCCGTAACGTGCAGCGATTTCCGGGCGCACCTGTACATCGACATAGCGCCCACCCGTGACGCGTTCGGCCAGTGCCGAACTCACGCCGGGCACAGTCTTGGCCACCTGCTCGATCTGCTGGCTCAGGCGCTCGATCTGCTCCACATCGGGTCCGGAGACCTTGATCCCAATCGGGCTCTTGATGCCGGTGGCCAACATATCGATGCGATTGCGAATGGGCGGGACCCATAGGTTGGTCAGACCGGGAATCTTGACCGCTGCGTCCAACTCCTGGCGTAGCTTCTGGGGGGTCATGCCCGGGCGCCATTGATCCCGCGGCTTGAAGGTCACGGTGGTCTCAAACATTTCGATCGGTGCCGGATCGGTCGCACTTTCGGCACGGCCCGCCTTGCCGAACACGTGCTCAACCTCCGGTACGGTCTTGATCATCCGGCCCGAGAGCTGGAGCAACTGACGGGCCTTGTCGGCGGACAGGCCGGGCAGGGCCGTGGGCATGTACAACAGGCTGCCTTCTTCCAAGGGCGGCATGAACTCACTGCCCAACCGGCTAAAGGGGATCAAGGTGAGCACTAGCAGCAGGCCGCTGAGCAGCAAGGTGACACCGGGATGTTTGAGGACCCACAGCAGGATGGGCCGATAGCCAGCGATCAGGATGCGATTGATGGGGTTCTGCTGTTCCGGGCGGATGCGGCCGCGGATCAGGTAGCCCATCAAGACGGGGATCAAGGTCACCGACAACCCTGCTGCGGCGGCCATCGCGTAGGTCTTGGTGTAGGCCAGAGGCGAGAACAATCGCCCTTCCTGCGCCTGCAGGGCAAAAACCGGCACGAAAGACAGGGTGATGACCAGCAAGCTGGCGAACACGGCCGGTCCGACCTCGGCCGCCGAGCGGGCCATCAGCTGCCAGCGCTCCTCACCCTGAGGTTCCCGGCCGTGCGCCTCCCGCCAGTGCTCCAGATGCTTGTGTGCATTTTCGATCATCACCACCGCTGCATCGACCATCGCACCAATGGCGATGGCGATGCCGCCTAATGACAGCAAGTTGGCGGAGATCCCCTGGGCGTGCATCACGATGAAGGCCGCCAGGATACCCAAAGGCAGGGTGATGACGGCCACCAACGCCGAGCGTAGGTGCCACAGGAACAGCAGGCATACCAGCGCTACGACCAGAAACTCTTCGCCAAGCTTGTGGGTGAGGTTGCGTACCGCATCCTGGATCAGCTCGGAGCGGTCGTACACCGGCACCACTTCCACGCCCTCGGGCAAGCTGGATTGCAACGCCTGCAGTCGCGCTTTGACGTTCCGAATGGCCCCCAAGGCATCCTTGCCGGTCCGCAGGACGATCACGCCGCCGGCCACCTCACCTTGACCATCCAACTCTGCGATACCACGACGGAAGACCGGCCCGCGACTGATCGTGGCCACCTCGCCGAGCAGGACGGGGATGCCGTCGTTGCCGGTTACCGGCACCTGTTCGAACGCCTCCTGTGTGCGCAGGTAGCCTTCGCTGCGCACCATCAGTTCGGCTTCGCCTTGTTCGATCACCGAGCCCCCGGTAGCGCCGTTGGCCGCATCCACCGCCTCGATGAGCTCGGCCACCGTCAGTCCACGGGCCGCCAACGCCTGCGGATCGGGCTGGATCTGCCAGGCGCGCACCGCACCGCCCACACTGGCTACTTCAGCCACGTCCGGCACGGTTTTTAGCTCATAACGAAGAAACCAGTCCTGCAACGCACGCAGCTGCCCCACATCACGTTGACCTGTCCGATCCACCAAGGCGTACTGGTAGATCCAGCCCAGTCCTGTCGCATCAGGACCCAGCGCCGGATTCACATTCGGCGGAAGTCGATCGCGTACCTGGCTCAAGTACTCGAGCACTCGAGAGCGCGCCCAGTAAAGATCAGTGGCATCGTCAAACAGGATGTAGACGAATGAATCACCGAAGAAGGAGAAGCCGCGTACCGCCTTCACGCCCGGCACGGACAACATCGTGGTGGCCAACGGGTAGGTGACCTGGTCTTCGATGATGCGCGGGGTTTGCCCCGCCCATTGCGTGCGGATGATGACCTGGGTATCGGACAGGTCCGGCAGCGCATCCAGCGGCGTGTTCTTTACCGACCAGATACCGACCACCGCCAGCAGCGCGGCGGCAACCAGCACCAGCACGCGATTGGCGATGCAAGCATGGATCAGGCGCGCGATCATGGTGTGCCCTCCATCGCTTCGGACATGACCTCGCTTGCCTGGCAATCAGCGGCTGCGGCGGGGCCGAACTTGGGTACCAACTGCATATCCATGAACGGTGACTTGCCCGGCTTGTCGAAATGCTTCTCCGGCACCATCGGGTCATACCAGTACTGCACCGGGCAGCGCGGCGGCGTAGAGGTGGAGGTGTCTGGCGCGACAGGCGCCGGCTGTCTGGACGGTGACGGCACGACAGTGCGTGGTTCGTGCCCGGCGTCATGGCGCTCGTGCACACCTGATGCGCTGGCAGGGCGTGTCGGTTGTGCAGCACCCAGGCGCTCCAACGCACCGGAGAGACTGGCTTCGGAGTCGAGCAAGAACTGACCCGAGACGACCACGCGTTCACCACCGGCCAAGCCTGCCACGATTTGCGTGCGCCCTTGCACGCTACGTCCCACACTCACCCGCACTGGCCGGAAGCTCCCGTCCGGATCCTGCACGATGACCCGGCTGTCCCGCCCGGTGGCGATCAGCGCCTCCGTGGGAACGACTGGCAGGGCCTGCTCGGCGTCGGGCTGCACCAGAACCTCGGCGAACATGCCCGGCACCAGCCGACGCTGCGGGTTGCGCAGCACAATTCGCGCCCGCTGCGTGCGACTAGCCATGTCGACCTGGGGAAGCAACGCCTGGATCTGTCCGGCAAAGCGCTCTGCCGGCCAGGCACTGACCGTGGCCTGCACTGAGGTCCCCGGCCGCAAGGTGCCCAGCGCTGCCTGGGGTACCGAGGCCTCCAGCCACAACGTGTCCAGCCCATTGATCTTGAACAGTGGCGTACCGGGCATCACCGTCTGTCCCTCGCGTGCCAGGATCTCGGTCACGACACCACTGTGATCTGCGCTAAGCACGACGCCACTTCTGGCCGAGGCGCCAGAAGGAACACCCAACGAACGCAACCGTTGTTGCGCCGCACCCTGCAGCTCACGCGCGCCCGCGGACTGAGCTTGGCTCAGGGCATGTGCTTCGGCGATGGCCGCGTTCCATGCCGGGGCCTGCACGGTGGCCAGCGTTTGACCACGACGAACCTCGGTAAACGGCGCCTTTACCTGCACGTGGGTGATCAAGCCTTCCATGCGCGCACTGATCACGCTTTCCTGGGTCAGATCCCACGTCAGTGTGCCCGGCACGCGTACGGCAGTCCCTAGTAACTCTACCGTCACTTCCTGAGTGCGTATGCCCACGTTCTGCTGCAGGCGCGGATCGATCTGCGTTCCGCCCCCTATGGCCTCATCTGCGTATTTGGGCAGCAACTCCATATCCATGAACGGAGATTTGCCCGGCTTGTCGAATCGCTGCTCCGGCGCCATGGGGTCGTACCAGTACAGCACCTTGCGTGCTTGATCTGCGACGCTCGTGCCGGGGGGCGGGGTGGTATCAGAGGTTCGAGTCATCCAGGCGTAGCCGCCGGCAAAGCCGAGCGCCAGCAACCCGAGGGCCACGGCGAGCTGTGTGAGACGCGTCTTGGACGGGCTCATGGCGTGTTCTCCTCATGGGGTAGCAGATAGGCCAGTGCCGCCCAGGCACGGCCCTGTTCGCCCAGCAGACGGGCGTTCTCCAGGTGCAATTCGATCTCATCGCGCCGCGCTTCCAGCCACGGCTGCAGGTCGGCACCGGCGCCGTAGGCGGCCAACGCCGTGCGTGCACGATCGCGCGCCAAAGGCAGGCTCTGCGTGTTCTGGCGCTCCAACTGGCCGGTTAACCCGCGCCATCGCGCTATCGCGCGTTGCACCGACTCGGCTTGGATGCGCCGGGCCTCATCGCGCTCTGCGGACACCGCCTCCAGCTCGGCCCGCCGTGCCGCGATGCCTCGTGCTTGGCGGTTCTTCTGGAACAGCGGCAGGCCCACACCCACTTCCACCATGAGCATGTCGCTGCGCGCCATGCCGTCGGGTGCGCGCTCGCGACGTCCGTAGGTGAGCTCCACACTCCAATCCGGGCGGGTTTCGGCCACGGCCGCATCCACCTGGGCCTGGGCTAAGCTCTCGCGTGCCTCCCAGCCCAGTAGTGGCGTGTGTTGGTCCAGTTTGGCCAGCAGTTGGGTGGGCTCCAATGGCAACTGCGAAAAATCCGGTGCCGCACCACTGGCCAAGATCGCCTCTGGTGCAATACCCAACCACCGCGCCAGGCCGGCCTGCGCGGCGGCGTGCTCCGCATGTACCTGCTCCAGGCGATTGTCCAACTGCAGTAGGGCGGCCTGGGCGGCAAGCACATCACTGGCCCCGGCCGTGCCGCCTGCCAAGCGAGCACGCGCCGCACGCTCGGCTATACGGGCCGGCTCGCGCAGACCTTCCA
This sequence comes from Stenotrophomonas sp. 71799_Sma, assembly GCF_056482505.1. Classification (NCBI taxonomy): domain Bacteria; kingdom Pseudomonadati; phylum Pseudomonadota; class Gammaproteobacteria; order Lysobacterales; family Lysobacteraceae; genus Stenotrophomonas; species Stenotrophomonas sp. 71799_Sma. Next base: position 2,387,909 of record NZ_CM151202.1, on the reverse strand, counting down.
ACGCATCTACGGCTTGCTGCGTACTCCACAGCTCGATCCAGGCCAGCGCGGCCGCTTGGGCCACCATCTGCTGTTCGGCCATCGACAGTGAGCGCGCTTGCGCCAGCGTCGCTTGCGCCAACGCGTGCTCGGCACGTCGTTTCGCACGCGCAGGAAACTCCTGCATCAGACCGATTTGCTGGGTGGTCATCTCATCGGCCCGCAAGCTGAAGGCATCGGGTCCGCTGACGGGCCAGTTCGCCAGCCCCACGATCAAACGTGGGTCGGGAAGCGCGCCAGCACGCGCGGCTTCTTCGGTACTGGCATCGATCTGAGATCGGCGCACCTGCAGGGTTGGGGCGTTAGCAAGCGCCCGTTGTAGGGCTTCTGTGTAGCTGATCGGGATAGCGGGCGATGCCGCCAGCACAGGACCACTGAGCGCCAGGGCAAACACGAACCCACACGCCATCTTGCGCCTTGCACGCAAGAAGAAAGACATCTCCATAAGACCTCCGGGAAACGACAACGAGCGCGCTGCAACGCATGCAGCACGAGCACGGGTCAATCCAGGAGGGGGCTTAAATCAGCAGGCTACAGAAGCGCTGCAGGGGAGGCGGATCGGACACGCACACCGGAACATCCCGATAGAACTGCGCGTGTACCGGTGGCAACAGAGCCTGCACCAGCGCGAAGGCGGCCAGCGCGGGCTGGTAAGGCACTTGAGGGGCCTTCGCATCGGCCGTGGCGATGTGATCGCGCTGGCAATGCTGGTCGCACAACGCCGGAGCATCGGGATCCGGCGTGGACATCTCTTTGCAACCGACCATCAGGGTCGCTTGTCCAGCTTCCACCGATTCCAGCGGACAGGCGTAAGCCACCAGCGCGAGTTGCTGCAGCAGCAGCGCCCACAGTCCCAGCCATGCCAGTCGGGCACGAGAACGGGGTCGCCGCCATCGCCTCAGCAGCCTCACCATGACAGCTCCCGCACGCCCGAAGCAGCGCCTGCGGACGCTGGGCAGATCAGGGCAGGGGACGTGCGAGCTCTCATGATGGCCAGTCTAGCCCTCTTGGGGCCGACTGTCATTGATCAGGATCAAGCCCTCGCGCGGACTCAGCGGTGGCATCCGCCGCAGCAGGAGGATGCGACGGCCGGGGCGGCCGGCGTACCAGCCTCAGAAGGGAGCACCGCAGCGATCACATAGCCTTGCCGCTGGATAGCCTCAACCGCCTGTTCTACGGCAAGCAGGCCCTCGATCTTGACCACGCCACTGCCCAGATCGACGTCCACCTGGGCGTGGGGGTCAAGGGCCTGAATGGCTTGGGTGACCGTTCGGACACAGTGACCACAGGTGGCACACTAAGAGTGTTTGCGATGAACAACAAGCTCTGACCGATCAGGTGCGCAGTTGGGAACTCAAGGGCGAGCTGGATGTGGAGCCAGAAATCGAGGGCGTCTTAGGTGCGGATCCAGGAATCAAGGGCATCTTTGGGGGAGATCTGGAAATCGCGGGCGTCCTTGTGGGGAAGTACGGGCGGACAGCTGTGGGATCTGGGGCGTTTCCGTTGTGGCAGTCAGCAGGCAAGAGCCGATCCAGAGGCCCAGCCATTGCCACGCTGAGCCGACAAAGGCCCATATTTGGCGGATATTAGATTTCGCATAATGTATATTATGTTCAAGCTCCTGCAGGGGTGGCTGGCACGGCTCTTGCCCAGCCCCCGGCTCCTACGTTGGCATGGTGTTGAGCGCTGCGAATTTGGGGCAGCTTGCGCGGCAACTTGTAGCAATTGATGCGCTGAGCTACGTGCAGTCCCAATGACTCGCTGTGATCTTGGTGCATCACCAATGGTGCGTCGCGAATCTGTTGCATCTCCAATGATGTTGCCAAGGCGTTGCAGCCACGCGCTTTCGAGAGCATCTAATTTGGGAGACGGCTATGACCGTCGGCTTCATTTCTGAGCTAGCTCAGCGGCTTGGACCCTCCAATTTTGAAGAGTCCAAGCGAACAATTCACTTGCTGGCTCCGGTGTCGCGGTCCCCGAGCCCCAACCACGTCAGAACCCCTTGGACTTCGGCGGTGTCAGTCAAGGCGCTGACTGATCCATTCCCATGTCGCCTTGCTGAGGTAGCCTTGGTACTCGCCACGGACAAGCTGGGATACAAAAATCCCGTCATTCTTATCGAGCTTCTGTTGAAGATCGGCAGATAGATCGTGAGCGCTCATATCCCCGGACACCCAGCGGACCGACTCCAGATCAGGATCTGCTACGTTCTGGTAGCGCTCCAGGTGCTTGAGGAACGCAGTCCTCTTTGCGTCGTAGTTGGCTTCTCGGTTCAAATTCCAGGTGACAACATAGACGGCCATTTCGATCCTTCGAGACTGACACCGAACGTGTCTCCGTGATCTTAGTAAGTGCGACATATACGGTTCCGATAAGATATATTTATCGGAACTCAGGCTATTTTTAATCCCTACTTTCAACCACTTATGAGCGACCTTCTTCCAGCTCTGACCACCGCGGCTCCTGCCAATCCGACTGTGGCGCAGCTCTCGCAGTCCTCGGCGGACGCGGTGCGCGAAGTCTTCGCCGAAGCGGCCTCGGCCAACACCACGCGCAGTTACGCCACCGCCTTGCGCTACTGGGCGGCCTGGTACCAAGGCCGCTACGGAGCGGTCATCGCCATGCCGGTCGACGCGTCTTGCGTGATCCAGTTCATCATCGATCATCTGGCCCGGCGCTCAGGCGATGCCCTGACCTGGGAGCTGCCGCCGACACTGGATGCGCTTTTGGTGGAAGGCAAATTCAAGCAGCGCCAAGGACCGCTCAAGCTGTCGACCATCGTCCACCGCGTTGCGGTGCTCTCCAGCGCCCATCAATTGCTCAAGCTGGCCAATCCCTGCGAAAGCAGCGAGGTTCGGCAGCTGCTGGCCAAGGGCCGTCGCGCCGCACATAAGCGCGGCGAGCGGCCGAGCAAGAAGACGGCGATCACTGCGACCGAATTGATGGCGATGATTGCGACCTGTGAGGACGATCTTGTTGGGAAACGTGATCGTGCCCTGCTCTACTTCGCCTTCGCCAGTGGTGGGCGCCGTCGGAGCGAGACGGCCCATGCCGTCTTGAGCAAGCTTGCGCCGATCGACGGCGGCTACCTCTACCACCTGGACGTCGGCAAAACGCTTCAGGAGGGCGTCAAAGCAGGCGGCTCGCCGGACAAGCCCTTGTTAGGTCCACCGGCCGAAGCGCTTCGCACCTGGATCGAAGCGGCTGGACTGCAGGAGGGTGCCCTCTTCCGCCAATTGACACGCGGGAAAGTTGGGGCCGGCTTGTCACCCAAGTCGGTGGCCACCATCATCCAGAATCGCGCCCGCGCTGCCGGATTGGTGGGGAGCTTTGGCGGTCACAGCCTACGATCGGGTTTCGTAACGGAAGGTGCTAGGCAAGGAATTGCCCTGCCAGCCATTATGGCAATGACCGATCACCGATCGGTGGTCAGTGTCATCGGCTACTATCAGGCCGGTGCGGCCGAAACGAATCCGGCGGCTCGAATGCTGGAAGCTGCCGCAAGGTCAAGTGCCGAGCGCCCCATAGGGCGGTATGGAGACACGACGAGCGCTGAGTCCTAGGCAATCGTGCGGTCAAACTAGTAGAAGTATCCTTTGATCGTCGCGGCTTCGCTGCGATCTATCACTGTCGGTCTCTGATGATCTCCCGTCGCAGTCGGCCCTCACGTCACGGAGATCGGGTGATCTGTGCCCGATGCTTGAGTCGGCCGTCTCCAGTAAATCGCGCGCGGCTACACCAAAGATCCTGCGATGCTTGGCGGTGCGAAAGGCAATGGCCACTCGACCCTGCCGTCCGATTTGCCGCTCTCGCATGGCAAGAAGAATCCCGTTTATGCGGTCATGGTCGAAGGTCCGGACGGCACCAGATTGCAAGCAGAAGCGGAGCTTCGTCTCGACCACTTTCGACCTGGCGGCTACAAACTGATTGCCTATCTCCCTAGACTCGATAAAGCTGATGTGCCCGTGATTAGCAAAGTCTGGAAGGTGTAAGTCGAGCCTCCGTTTCGGGCCGACAGCTGCCATGCTTCACCCCCGATAATTCCCCCTGCCCCCCCCCTTTGTTCCGTTGATGTCCGCCTGCGGCCACATGCGTCCGATCAGCTCCTACGGACAAATGTCAGCCATGGGCTGAACAGCCGTTCTCGCGTCCGTGCGAGTGACCGATGTGATCGACGACGGATATACTTCGATTCACAATGCCGCTCGATGCGGCGACGGCATACCCGCTGGTGCTCGACGCCCCCGGGTTATGCTGGAGCGGCTCCCTTTTCTCAGGTTCGCACCCACTACCCAATCCATATTTATGGCCTCGAAAGCGCCCAAAAATTCGCAGCCATCCGCTGCTACAGCTCCCGCAACGGCACCGGCGGAGGGCGAACGCCGAGCGCTTCGTGGATACGTCGGCCAGTACGAGCGCGCGGGCGCTGCCATCTATGCCGCGCTTGAGCGCGACGAGCTGCTTTGGATTGGCGTCGCTGACCGCAACGCGGGCATTGCGGACGACCTGGTACTAGGATTCGATGGATTGGTGGTCGGTCACCAGTTCAAGACGTCCAAGTTCCCAGGCACTTTCACTGTTGAGACGCTGTTTACTGGTGCCAATGGTCTCTTGAAGCCCCTAGTTCAAGCTTGGCAGTGCCTGTCCAAGGACAACCCAGGAAGTCGCGTCGAGATTCACTTGGTCGTCAACGACTTTCCATCGGTTACCGACAAGCCAGGCGACGGCAGGCTACGGCACAGCGCTGCATTTCTCGAGGAGTTCCAACAGCATCCAAATCGGTCGCTGTCGGATTGGTCCGCGCGAGGATGGAGCCGACTGATCGACCACCTGCGCCGCGAAGCCGGCTTAAATGATGACGACTTCGAACAGTTCATGCATGCCCTGCGCGTGGTGTGCGGAGCTGCAGCGAACTTCATCCAGTCGCACAAGCTGAATGCGGAGCAGGCGAGACAGGCATGCGAGATTGCCAGCGTGCTGCCCAAGCTAGTCGCCGATGAACGCGACAAGGACAGGTGGACGCGTGACGAGCTGCTTCATGAGCTTGGATGGCGCGATCCCGCCAAGACTTTGCTCATCCATCGGTTCCCGGTCGGCGCCTATGTCCAGCGCAATCGGGACACTGAGGTCAAGCTACTAGCAGCGCTTCATGCCTCCAATCACGGCTACGTCTCACTCATAGGACCACCTGGCTCCGGAAAATCCACTCTCCTGCAGGTTGCGCTGGCCACTGAAGCAAGTGTCCGGCTCGTTCGTTACTTAGCGTACGTGCCGGGCGCGGCTCAAGGCGTGGGTCGTGGGGAGGCCGACAACTTCCTGACCGACGTAGGTACGCAGCTGCGGAACAGCGGTTTAGTTGGGCTTCGTCTTCGCGATGACTCGCTATCTGAGCGCCGCGAACAGTTCGGCGTCCTGCTACGGCAGGCTGGTGAGCGCTTCACTCGCGAAGGGATCCGTACAATCATCGTTGTCGACGGGCTAGACCATGTGCCACGCGAAGAACGGCCGACCAATTCGTTTCTGGGAGAGCTGCCTCTTCCCGCGGCAATCCCAAATGGGGTCGTGTTCGTGCTCGGCACGCAACGGTTGGATCTCGCTAATCTGAAGCCCGCCGTAAGAGCGCAAGCGGAGAAGAGCGAGCGACAGGTTCTCATGGGGCCTCTCGGTCGCGAGGAACTCACCTGGATGGCGGATGCGCTAGGCTTGCCTGCCGAGATTCCAAGATTGGATCTCAGCAATCTCACGCATGGCCACCCGCTGGCAACGCGCTACTTGATTCAGGCACTGCTGCACGCTGACGAAGCTGGTCGCAAGCACCTTCTTAGCGGCGGGATGCCGTTCGACGGCGATATTGAGACTGTATATTCAGCTGCTTGGCGCGAGATCGCAAACGATGTCGATGCCATGGATGTGCTGGGCTTCATCGCTCGGGCTGAGGCACCCATGGACCTGCGACTGCTGGCCACGATGGTCAAGGAGTCCTCGATTGAACGCGCCCTGGTCATTGCGCAGCACCTGCTCCGCAGTTCATCCCGGGGATGGAGCGTCTTCCACAACAGCTTTAGGCTGTTCGTCATCGCTCAACCGCGAACCCGCCTCGGGAGCGTCGACGCTGAATACTCGCAGCGCGTATACCGCAACCTTGCCCAGTTGGCGAAGAGCGCGCCACCTGAATCGGCACAGTACTGGCTTGAGCTGCGCTACCGCGCGCGTGCCGGCGACGGTGCCGATGTACTGGCATTGGCGATGCCCGCTCGCTTCAGGCAGCAGCTGGCTGACGGGCGTTCTATCGCCGAGATTCACGCCGACATCCGCCTCGCCCTGCTGGCAGTGCGTGAAACGCACGACGCGACCGCCTTTACACGACTGCTGCTGTGTCGTGACGAAGTGGATCGGCGCAAATCAGCCCTTGAGTACGCCAACCAACTCCCGCTGGCTATGCTGGCGGTGGGGAACATTGAAGCAGCTGTCTCCCTCGTGCAGGACTTCCCCAGCCAGGGCTACGAGGTCGTCGACGCCCTACTAGCGCGAGGCGACTTCGACCGCGCGAAGGAGCTGTTTGAAAGCCTCGAACCACTATCGCAGCTCCATACGCCCAAGTTCAGAAACTACGGGCACCAGCACAACATCAAGGAATTCGAAAGATGGGCAATGCGCGCCGTCCACTTCCGAGACACCGAGCAGATCCAGATAGCGATTGATCATCTCGCCGCAGAGGGTCTAAGGGAGCCGGAAACGGTGGATCCGCAATCTGCCGTAGCGCTGCGGCTGCATCTTAGGAGGGAAGCCGCAAAGGCGATGCTAGGTCAGAAGGTTGGCTCCGATCCTCAAGAACTATGTAGCAAGCTCGGAGTAGCCAACGAAGATAAGCCGTCGGTGATGGTTCACGCAGGGCTTGCGGCCAGTCGACGTGGCGACGTTGGGCAAGCGCTTGCGCTGTTTGATAGTGCCGTCGCTCTTCCCCGGTTCGGGGAGGTACCAAACGGCTACCGTCAACGGATGGCGCTGATCGCATTCGAAGCTGGCCGTCGTGACCTAGCCGAGGCCCTGTTCGACAAGCTGGTCGCACCGATGATCTCCATGTGCGACGACAAGACGGACCTGGCTGGGCTGGGCAATCTGGTCGGCGCAGTGATGCATCACGCGAGGCTTTGCACGCTGCTCAAGAGGCCACTGCCAAGCGTGACACCGTCGAAGCACACCTTCCTTCATCCACTCCAACAGCACGCTTCGACGATAGGTGTGCTTCTAGCTCGCGCTGCCGGCGTCAACGGGTCCTTATCGGCAGGCGGCATCCAAGGCATAGCCCGCACGTCCCTTGGGTATGTCCTACGTCTCGCATCAGAAGGCGGCAGCGAGTCATACCGTATCCAGCAGTCTTTGAAAGCGATCCCCACGCTCGTGCAAGCGCTGCTGAGGCTCGGCGCCGAGCGCGGTGAGACTGAGTATCGCGCGGTACTTCGGGAGGTTGACTCAGCCATCGCTTCATCGGCGTCGAAGGGAACTGCTTACCTGCGACGCAGATTGGCTGTCGATGCATATCGCGTTGACGGTGATCGTGCGGCGGCGGCGGATCGGCTTAATGCCCTCGTGGCGGAGCTTAAAGAAAGTACACCAAGCGAGCAGATCGACGGGCTAGCGAATCTAGCCATCGGGTTGGCTGCGGTCGGGGAGTTAGAGCGGGCGAATCAGTTGCTGGCGACGGTTCCTGAGCAATGCCTTGGCTATGCCTTGGCTCCCAAGAAAGACCCGCAGTACGCGATCTGGCGAAACACTCTAGCTCTCGCGAACGCGGCTGACCCGGAAAACCGTGTCAAGCGGGTCTCAGACCTGATGCGTCAGGTCGGTGGCATGACCAAAACGGAAGGGTCGTCGGCCGCGCGTCGCCTTACCATGGCACTGATTAAGGAAGCGATGCAGGTTGGACCTCGCTTCGGCTTCGAGGTGTCAAAGACACTGGCGGATTGGCATCTAATCGGCTGGCCGAATCGTGTCGACCTGCTCATGACGGGGATGGTCAGGCGAAACCCTGAACTCGTCTTGGCATGCGCGACCGTCTGGTGCGGTCTCTGCCTGCCATTCTATATGGAACCGCACTACCGGGATCCGTCCCATGTTGGTGACTTCATCGACGCCTCCGCGGACGCAGCCGGCCCTGACCAGATTGAACCGCTCGCTCTGATGCTGCTTGGGGCGGTCGAGGTAGCCAGCAGAGCGCACGAGAGAATCACGCTGCTCCAGCGCATTCACAAGGCTTCCGGAAAGCATGGATTCTCGTCGCCTGAGCTCGAAGCCGCCATCGCCCGGTGGACGCCAGAAGCGCCGGAGCCTCGACACTCGTATACGTCTAACAAGTACGCCTCGGAAGCTACTCTCGCGGATCTTGAACTCGCGTTTGAAGCAGATAGCGACGAGCTGAACCACAACGCCCCGGACCGTTTCGAAGAGCTGGCAGACACAGCTCCGATTCATCTGGCGCGAAGGGTCTTTGAGCGCTGGCAGGTATTGCAGGACAACGCACGCTGCCGTTTCCTGATGGTGAAGCGGTTTGCTGCAGCCGATGAGGTCGATTACGCCAAGAAGCTTATGCAAGGCTACGAGACAAGCAACGACCCCTGGAGTTCCTGGAGCCAAGGGATGGGTGGCGGCAAGTTCTTCTACTTTAAGGCGAAGAAGCTTCTGCACGGATCATCCACATGCCCTGCGGCCTTCGAGAACATAGTCGATTCAGTGACAACGGGCCAGGAGAATACCCAGGCACTGCTCACAGAGCTGGATTCGATACTGCCGGTCATCAGCTTGACGCCAGATTGGCCGGCTATCTGGTCGCTGATTGAGGAGCAGATGACCTGCACTCGCGAGTTCCAGTTGGGGCGACCCTTCCAGTCGAGCGAGCTACCACTCAGCGACACGGACCTTTTGGAGGAGTTGCTGCACTTTGCCTATCGACTTCCCATTGCAGAGGTTCAGCGGCACGCGCGCAATTGCGCCCTGAGCTTGGCAAGGCAAGTCGGACAGGGTCAATCTTTGTTCACATCCCTTATCCGGCGACTTATGGACGGTGACTTGGACGCCCCCTTGCAGGCACTCGGAACGCTGCTCGCTGCCGACAGCGCGAACCTCGAGCCCGTATTGGGCCGCGCCGTAGCTGCAATGGTCAGTCACCGTGACATTGCAGTAGCCGAGTCAGCCACGCTCTTGTCGCATCGGTGGGGGCTGGCTGTCTCTTTTGACGCGACGCCACTGCCGCTCTTCTATCTCCTCGAATTCAGTGACCTGCCAGAGAGCGACCAGGCATTCACGGACGAGAGAACTGGTGCAATGCGCGTCGAATCGCCGCTTGGCTGGACTCGTATGTTGCGCTCGACGGCACGTCACATTGCAAAGGCGGCAGACATCGAGGAGATGACAGTTCGCCGTCGCGCGGCGATGTTCATCCAGGATTGGGGTGGACTTGAGGCCTTCGGGCCCTCTGGTGTCAAAGAGCTTGAGGCTCAGCTTCGTGTCCTTGATATGCAGATCACTTACATGAAGCCACACGCCTACATCGCCATTGCTGCCCTTCGCCACGTCGCAGGGGAGCTGCGCCTGGCCGGCAAGTTGGAGAGCCGGGACAGTCCGATGCTGTTGGAGAGATTGGGCTACCCGCTTCCGCCTCGGCCATTGATGCTCCCGCGAGTTCGTCCCGAGTGGATTCGAAGGCCGCTGATTGACCGAAGTGCCGGTTGGTCCGAGCGAGAGCAGAAGTGGATTGACGAGGTTGACGGCGATGTTGCCCCTTTCCTGGCGCACTGCGACGGCCAAGTCGTGGCCGAGGTGTCTCGCTTCCATATCCACAAGGCACGACTGTCAGAGCACCGCTTCTACCGCTTTAGAGCACCTTGGGCAGAGACTGATAGTGAAGAGTTCGACGATTGTTACGCCAAGCTGCCCATCGCTGTTTGGCTAGGCCAGTACGTCCCACTCGACAATGATCTGGCACCAACGCTGGTAAGGCGAGTTGTCTGCTCCGTGGACATGGGCTTTGACACAGCGGCCAATCCGTTTGCATTATGCCCAAACTGGGTTGAGGGGCTTCGCTGGCGCGCTCATGACGAGACACCGAGCGTATTCTTCGATGCGAGCGGAACGGTGGTCGCAGAGCTTCACTGGTGGCGTGACGCTGGCCCGGTTGGAATCGATGCGGATTCTCTGTGGGGCGAGGGTTGCTACCTCGTTGTGACGCCGGCTGGCCTGGAACAACTCACCGCCGCTTATGGGAAAGAGTCCTTAGCCGTTAATGTGTTCGCAAGCAGGCATATAGAGCAGCCGAGTAATTGCGGGCAAACTCTCCTAAGAACGGCGAAGGGCGGATACTCGGTCTAAGGCCATCCATACTCCGCTTCGATCCTAGACGCTAAACTACAGGCTGTTATCGCTGACGCAGCCCTTCTGGCGTAAGAACTGGAACGACCGCTATGCGTCGGAAGCAGCCATTGCCCTACCACGATAGACACCCCGAATCCATGTTTGGCCTTGAGCCTGCTTCGGTCCATCGCTGTTGGAGCCAAGGCTGAACCTAAAGCCCATCCTTCCTGGGCGCATCGGATAAATCGGGAGAGACTTCAATATCTTCTAGCCGGTCACTCCCAGGATTCGCGCGGAGCCTGGAAAAGAGGCAGAGTCGAATCTTGGCGCTAGTCGAAGTGACACCATTGGTCCAGATCTCTCCTAGATCTTTGAGCGCAGCCTGCACCCACGCTGCCCCGCTGCCCGTTGAGGTAGCCGGCCTGCATACGCCCACGGCCCAGCAGATCCGACTGGGCCATGTTAGGCGTCACAACCTGGAGCGGCTCACCTGGCGATGCCAGCTGGCCCCATATCGGCTGGACCACGCAAAGCGCCGTCTGTCACCACAGGGATACGCCGAAGAACAGCGTTCATCCGGCGGTTCTTCGGCGACCTGCTACCAAGGACTTACTGGGTCCCAAGCTGCTTGAGTGACAGTCCCGCCTGAGTTGCCGCCCTGTTGCTGTTCGGCCACAGCTGATTGTGCCCGCGTAGAACCAATCAGTGTGCACAGGGTCCTTTCATCTATGTACATCGAATTCACAATGAGCCAACAGGACCGAGTATCTATGCGGGGCGCAACACCAAGATGACTAGCCGGCTCCATCTCACCCATACGCATCATTCAAAGCGCTGTTCCCGTCGACTGTGATCTTCCGCCTCCCTCTGTCGCTCTCTTCGCACTGTGAGCTCGATCCGTTCAAGCCTCTCCGCCACAAGATTCCTAACTTCGGCCAATGGATGCTCCAGCAGCTCAGCAAAAGCTTTGGCCCGAATTTCTATGATGTCAGCCAACGAGCTAGACCAACTCATGGGCTGGATTCCGGCAAACATCACATCGACGATGCATTGCTTGTCCACTGCGGCTTCCAGCAAGCCTTTGATGGACGCACTGAGGACAACGCGTTTGGGATGTTCTAGTGGTATATCGGTTGCCTCTACAGTTGAGTAGGCGCAGGTCGCTGCGGCAACACCCACGATCCGATCTTGATCACCTCGACACCAGGTAATCAACCGATCCACCGGCATACTATTGAGTGACGGCGAAGCACCTCCGAAACGACACTTGAAAACGCGATCAATCAAACGACGCTCCCTATCGTCGCCCGTGAAGATCTCTCCAAGGACAATCTCCGGGAAGTTGCGGAATAGCGTTGTCATGAGGACTTCGAAATCAGAGCTGCGAATTCTAAGATCATCCAACCCTTCGCAAAGCAACCTCACGATCTCCTCGACTTCCTGTTCTGGAGCAGACTCAGATAGGCACTGCTGGGCGATCCGCTTGGTCCCTCGGATGCGATTCAATTCAGTCTGTCCGCGCTTCCCCCCGAGTAGAGCGCGAATGGCGTCGCGCCCTGTCGAAAGGAGATCTTCACTCGGCACGTAGTTTCCGCCCCTCCCCGCGAAGAATCGCATTTCTAGCACACTAAGCGTGGTGTAGAAGCCATCATGGCGCTGGTTCAATATGGTGAACAGTTCCGCGAGCTCGCTGTCGGTAAGGGACTCGTGCATGCGGCCATAGGCAAGCTGTCCAAACCGCCACGCTTCGAACTCTTCCCCTCGAGCCAACTCAATCAGCATATTGAACCCCCATGGGCCAATCTTGATGGCGCTGAGCAGGTAGATGAAGAAGGTCCGCAACAAGGGATGATCTAGCACCCGCTCCAACATCACCATGGCCAAGCGGGGGTCGATATCGTTTGCAGCGCTGATATAGCCTTGAAGCACCTGTGGATTGAGCTTCGCAGGCGCCTGCAGTTGCACCAGGCTCAAAAGACGCTCATAAGTGGCAATTAGGTCGACGCTGCCTTGCGCCAGCCCAATGCCGAAAGGATGCAGTGCATCGAACTCGCCCGACCAAAGCCCTGGACCCAATCGCTCTAAGCAACCTAGCTCTGCTGCGGCCATCTCACCAAGAGAGATGACCTTCTCTTTGATCATCTCGTCACTGAAGGCTACTTGCCCCCCCCTACTCTCGATGTGATCCCAAGTATTGGACAGCACATAGGCCTCGATCTCAGAATAGAGGTCGGATGGTGCCGCAACGCGCGAAAGTGACTCCAGCCGAGCCAGTAGATCAGGATGAGCTGAGTCGCCATCGAAGCCAAGCGTCTTCTTTACCGAGACCCACATCTGCGGCCATTCCCCTTTCGAAGCATGACTTCTGACTATCTCCTCGAGATCATCAAAACAGCCCGCAAACGTCCATAGTTCCCGGAAATGACCTGCCAGAAGTGAGCGCGCCCAGTCGCGAAGAGTCAAGTCATCACATGTCAGCACCGGTCGCAGCAAGTTCAAGAAGCCGATATACCACTCGAGCTCTTCGGCACGCGTTCGCGGCTGCCAGCCAGCATCACGTCTACGTGCACCGAAGTCGAACGCAGAGAAAGACGTCCAGTGCGTCGCTTCGAACGCAGCATGGAACAGCTCGGCTGCGATCTCGCGATGCCTCTCGGTGCCCGACTCGAGTAGCTTGCTGACAAACGCACACCGCCGTTCTGGTCGCGCCAGCGTACCTGACAGGTGCAACGAGAACAGATGCCGCATCTGTCCAACTATGCTGTCCCTGTTCTCACCTGACTTCTCGCCCTCGGAGAACTTCAGCATGACCGTCGCAGCACGATCAAACTTATCGTCGTCGTAAGCTAGCTGGTGCAGCAGGCGCACGAACAACCTGAAGTTTCGGTTCTCGCGCGAGGCAAAGCCTGGCTTGGTTGCGGCGTTCTCGATCAGCTGCAGCACGGTCTCCGGGAATACCGGCGCTATGTATAGCAATGCAGACAGCGTGCCTTCGTTACACGATCCAATATCATGCAGCGGTCCGCCGGGGCTCACCCAACTATTTGCCATCCGAACCGCAGGCTCGAAATCGTGCAGGTATCCCAGTCGATGCGCACATGAGACGAAAAGTCGGAGGTTCTCTGGCTTTAGCAGCTCGGCATTGATTGCATCGACAGGGATGTTCTCCAGCGCACGCTTCGCCAAACGATTGGCAAGTGCATGAGGAAGAACTGCTCTCCACTCACCACGACTCTGCGCGAGCTGACGACGCATCAACTCAGCCTGAGCCCGATGCAGACCACGACGATCGAGGCCAACGATGGCACTTAGGACGCCAAGCTCATCATTGAACTCGGACGAGGAGACATTGAAGGAATAGACGAGCGATAGCGCTTCAGCGCATTCCAGAAGTTCATTGGACGCTCCTTTTCGTTGACTGAACAACCTATGGAAAAGGTCCTCGTCGGAGAAGTTTGTCAACGTCTCATCTGCATCTACCCGGCTGGCCAGCGCGATCGCGATGCGCGAATTGCCGCCGGAAAATTCGGCGATTTTGCCCGCGTTCAACTTCCCGATGTCTGGGTGCCGCCGCTGGATCAGCATCGAGACCGTCTCCTCGCTGCACGGCTCGAGGTGGATCACTTCGGTTTCCTCAGGACGATCGTCCGAGATGTCGTACTCGATTGTCAGAAGGCTGAGCATCGCGCTACTTGCGGAGACCTGCTTCTGCAACTGCCGATGCACGTCTGGCGGGCAGTTGTCCAGCACCAATTGAACCGCATGATCGTTAGCAACGATGTATGAAACTAGCTCGGATGCCGTCGGTGTCAAGTTCTCACCCAGGTCGGCGTAGATTGCGCTAGCTGGTGACAAGGCCTCCTCACCAACGTTCGCCTCAAACAGGGCCTGCGCGAATCGCGTCTTCCCCACTCCGGAGAGGCCGGTGATGCGCACCGCACTACCGCGGCGGCGCAACCGTTCTCGAGCTAGATGTATACCCTCAGAAACAGGCATAGGAGTCTTTGCGCTCGAGTTCGCGTCAATCACGCAGGGGTGGTCATCAACAAGGAATGCGTCGTTCTGGGCTGGGGGAGTAGCTGCCCACCTCCCGAAAGGCCTCCAGCCGGACAAGGGGCGGCCGAGGCGCGCACGAACCCACAGCGCAACGCTTGGATGCCGCCGTAGCCAAGTCGCCAATCGATCTCGACCATAAAAGTCAACGCGCAGAGACGCTTTTCCAGGAAGGGTCTCCGCGACCGCCTCCATCGCCCGCACTCGACTCGCCAACATGCTGTCTGAACAATCGTCCTTGCCACTAACGATAATGTAGGCACCATTTCGATCGGCAAGATCTGCAAGTACGAGCTTTGGGGTGCCACCCTCCAACATCTCGTCCCTGCATGCCGCCGCACCCATAGCATGCTTCTTGACCTGGAAACCGCAGATCCCACGAGGAACAAAGCCGTCGTTGGACGGCAAGTCCATAGCCTCAATACGGACATCCAAACCGCCATCAGGTGCCTCCTGCGCACCTCCCCACATAACGCTCTTCGGCCGACGCCCCTGCTGGATTACCTCCGCTTCGCAAAGACGGGCAACCAATTCACGCAGATCGCCAGCACTGAGCGCTGTGATATCTACAGCATCAAGTTCAAAAAATCTCATGATTCCCTTCCCGCAATGATCGGGGCACGCGCATCAAGGCATTAAAGACGGCGCAAAGCAATTTGTCGCCTAGGTCAGACTGCCCAGAATTCTAGGAGCCTGGAAACTGTGGAAGGAGAACCTCCTGCTCCAGCGTCCCCGGATGCGTTTCCACATGAATGGCCAAGTCATTCCACCCGATGGATCGACAAGTTCGAGATATTGCGCTAGACACCGATTCAGCCGTTGGCTTGAGAGCGTAACCGAGACCAATGAGCTCCCTGGGATCCATCAACCACGGCTTCAGGGTGAACCCCGCCTCGGCGGCAGATCCTGCGATGACGGCGCCAATTCTCATCCCCCCCTCATCCAAGTCGCCGAAATGAAACGCCTGAGTTGTCTGGCAAGGAAGTGATTTCAAGATCAGCATGTAGACCTGTCTCCAGGATGGGGACGGCATACCACCGGTATAGAGCAGCACGAGGCCGACTTGATCAGATGCAGCTTCAGCAAACTCATGGAATGTCTGTCGATTCTCTATGGTGAGAACACGCCAACTCAACACGGCTGGATTCGGCACGAATCCAGTGATGTGGGCAGGAGCGAAGCCGAGATATGGATGAACCACTCCCACCACCGTAGTCGACGTAACAACCGTAAGCGGACCTGAGATCAGTACGGGCAATGGTTCCTTGTGCAGGCCTATGGCCGAGAAGACCTCGCTACTATCAAGTCCAGATGGTGCAATAGAGTTGAACCAAAGCAAATCGATCCATTTCACGATGCCCTCCACTCGCTTGCTGTCACCAAACATCATGGCCGAAACCCGGCGCAACAGTTCGTCCCTGACGACACCTCGCCTTGCTGAAATGAGTCTGATTGCATCCAGTATTTGCGCTACAGAAGCATCGGTAGCCTCTTGCCCGCGAACCTTATGGCCCAGCGACCAGCGCTCAATGACCTCGGTCAGTACGGGGAAAAGGCCGGTGTGAGTGTCCAGCATGGAACGGGCCTCTGATACGGAATCACGACGAAGTCGTGCGCCCAAGAAGTTCGCCAGCTTTGCGAGGTTCAGTACGGCAACGCCCGCAACATCTAGAGGCGGCTGCACCATCACCTTGGCCTTGATTTCGATGGCTCCAGAGCGCTCAGCCAGTTCAAGTTCGGAACGAAACGCTCTTGCATCCTCGATGCTGCGCAGGCTGAAGAACTCTGGGCATGATGACTCCGTCAGCCTGAGAGCTATTCGCTCATCCTTGCCACGACTCACTGCATTCTGGGAGCGATTGAAAATTGACGTAAGGAAGGCCCGGGCTATAGTCATGCAACGACCCCTTCCCCATGGGGCATTCGACTTGCTTCAACACGCTTGAGCTCCTCCTCGAAAAGCTCGGGATGCTTGCGCCAGTTATCGGAATCCAGAATTACATGACCATCGTCATCAATGCGTACGTGTTTGATGGAGATAAGATCGTCGTCACGGTACATCTCGATGTAGGTATCCACCGATTCGTTGATCTTACCCAAGGCATCGTCCGGTGCCGCGACGATGGGCTGAAGGCCCAATGCCTTCAGGTACTCAAAGACGGCACGGGTATTCACTGAGTCAATCTTGTCACCCAACTCATCGAAAATTATCAGCGACATGCCGCCTTGATCACCGCGCAACTTTCCCAATGCGCGCGCCATCGACGCTGCAGCAACGATGAAAAGAGGCGCGCGGTGCTCGCCCCCGGAACCCTTGTCCATGCGCTTTGAGAAGTCGGTCACCGTCACACCATTGCTGCGAACGTCAATCTCGAAGTTGAAGAAATTGCGATAGTCCTCCAGAAGCCTGTTGGCCTCTGCATCCTTTCCCTCAAGCATCGCCCTGAACTCAGGAGGAGCATCCACCTGTCCAGAGAAGATATCCCCCTCCGGTCCCGCACCAGCCACCTTCAGTATGAATTTGTACAGCGACTCATGATCTTTATTGAGATTGGTGACGAAGTGATACTTCTCGTTGTTCGAGAATGGCGGCAAGCGCTCCATCGTACTGTTCAGCTCATTGAGCGTGCTGCGCATGCTGGCGAAGTGGTCGCTCAGGCGGGCGGCGATCTGCACCTTGAACGTTTGCTCTGCCGCTTCTGCAGCTTCCGCGGAAAGCACTTGGTAGTGATGGAGCTCGGATTCCTCTAGCCGTTGCTTCTCCTGAGCCATCGTCTCGCACATGGCACCCAAGTCGCCCACCGCGATATCCATCTGCGGATCGAATTGGTTTGCGTATGTAGACATGTCACTTGCCAAGGCCTGCACCTGGGAAGACAGCTGATTGCCACTTCTAACCGTAGCGTCACTAATCTTCGCCACAATCGTATGCAGCGATAGGCCGGAACCATCAAACTCATCGCGTTTTGTTTCGAACCACTCATCACCCACGTATTCATTGCGGCGACTGAGAGCCGCCTTTGAGCAGATTCCGTTGGTTCTATCCGCAAGCTCGTCTAGCCGTCTCTGTGCTTGCCGGAAAGCCTCACCATGAGTTCCGACGTCTCTGCTGCTTTCTTCCAGCTTCGACTGTGCTGCCAGGGCAGCTCGCCTTGCCTCTGTGATGAGCAGCTGACGAGCAAGGAGATCAGGTGCGCTTGCGATCTCTTGCATCGCCGCCTTTGCATCAAGCGCGGATTGCTCCTGAATGTGCGAGTTCAGCCATCTTTCAATGTCCTGGATACGTCCTTCAAGTCCCACCAACTTCTCAAGGGCTTCAACCAACTGGCGCGACCGGTTCGCCTCCTGCTCGCATTCGGCTGCGTTCTGCCCCAAAGTGCTGCGCTGCTGCCGAAGCACCGCCAGGCGATGGCTCGCATCTTGGCGTCCCAACACCAGTTCCGTTGCAGACAAGGGGCGTCGACGGCCGAAATCAGCACGTCCAGCCTGCTCGCCAGTACGGGTGAAGCCCTCTGGGCTATCCGTGGTGACGCGCTCCAATCGCTCCAGCCGGCCGAGTCGAAGACGGATATAGTCCACCGCCACTTGATTGTCACCCGCGATCAGGTGCGCGAGACCCATTGGCGGAACCACACCCATATCCGCCTTCGACTTCACCGGGTTCACCAACAGTACTGAATCCGGCTTTGTATCCCACGGAATCTTGTTGAAAACGGACAAGGCATCCTCAAACTTGCCGCTACGGACAACCAGGGCAGTGCGCGAACGACCAAGGAATCCCTCGATTACGGGTGCCCAGTCGGCATCTGTGACTGTAACCAAATCGCAGACGGGCGTGCACAGAAGTCCTTTGTCTCCAAGTATGTTCACAACTGCTTGGACGGCCGGCGGGAGTTCCGCTTTGCCTTCCTGGATGCGTTTGATCTGCTCGTTAGCGATCCTAAGTTCATTTCCAAGCTTGGACAGCCTCTGCTCGTCATGGTCTAGCTGACGCCGTGCCGACTGGATGATCGGAGCAACCCGCATGCTGGACTCGCGCAATGCTGCCGAGGCCTGCGAAACGTCAAGCACAAGCGCATCGGATACGGATGTACTGGAAACCGCATCAAGAAGCTCAACCCACGGCATCGCCAGATGCTGCCAGCCTCCGAGATCGGGTTTCACGCGGTTGGCCTTCTCGAAGCCCGCCACCACCTCGCGAATGGCCTGGGCCACGTTGGTTTTGATAGGTCTAAGTGATCTCTCTCGTTCGCTGGCCAGGTCACGGGCGGCACTGATCGCCGGATCTGCTGCTGATTGAAGCTCTAGTTCGATGTACACGCCGTTGAGTCGATCATGCTCCGCCTTGGCGCTGTCGACTGCATTCTGCGCTGCCTGATGCCTGTCCCGCGCTTCATGCAGCGTAGTTTGTGCCGCATCAACAGCATCCATGTGTTGTTCACGCTCATAGTCATCCAACAGCGCCCTATAGGTCGCTGCGTGCATCCGAGTCTGAGTAGCCTTATGACCGGCTGCGATCAAGCTTTTGACGTTCTCAAGCCTGTCCAGTGTTTCCAGAACCTTGGCTTGAAGCGAGCGCAGATTGTCGAGCTGGGAGCGGAAGTTCTTGAGCTCGATAGGATAGGCATCGACAATGTAATTTCGAACAAAGCTGCTGGTGTCAGGAACTTTCTGCAGATTAAGCGCATTCTTCATCGCTCGCCGAAAAGCTCTCGGGTCGATGCTGCCCCCTCCTTTGGGGCGCAAGGCGAACAACATTGCTTCAACCTGCTTCTCCGCCGACGGAGGCACTGCGAGCCTACCATTCACGCGACTGACTGCGTCCTCCATCAGCTTATTGAACGTTCCCCAGGCCAACGGCAAAAGTTCCGCCTCGGCGTTCGCTTCAAGATGATCATCTAACGCGAGCGCAACCCCTTGGACCACATAGCGCCCGTAGACGTGCAGCTTTGGGTCGCCCACTGACGCGCCCAGGGCCAGGCCAACCGAAACCGGCGGCAATTCGCCCTCAGTGTCGCGAAACACCATGGTCAAATAGGACGTCGCATTCTCACGAATATGCTCGTCACCGCGATAGTAGCCGAGGCAGTATTCGCGCACTGAACGCCCTCGAGTGCCTGATACCCCCCCTGACTGCGCATTGAGATCGATTTGATTCTGATCCCCTCCGTACAAGACGATCTGCATCGCATCCAGAATCGCAGATTTTCCAGATCCGTTAGGCGCCACAATGCCTGTTGCAGGGCTAAAGCTCAGGGTTTCGGCACGGAATAGGAAAAACTGTACCAAGTGAAATTTCTCAAGCAGATACATCGCCATCCTCCGTGACTTCATTCATTGCGTCGAAAGTAGCCGCATCCCCCTCACCTGCCACTTCCTTACGGAAGGATTCCAGATGGCTCAAGTATTCCTTCCGCAGCAGATCTCCGATCGCGGGATGGATGCGAACCTTCGCGAGCTGATTCCGTACATCGTCCTTGTCCTCAAAGGCAGCAATCCCCCAGCGCTTGAACTTGGTCATCAAAGAGCGGAAGTCCCCAGGCGAGGGAAAGTCCCTGCCCGTTTCCTTCTCGTAGTGCTCTTGCAAGTCAGGCAAATCGACGAAAGTTTCGCCATTTGGCTCTTCGCGCCCCTCGAAACGGACGCGATGATGAACGCCGGCGAGCACCAACAGCAGCAGGGTTTCGTCCTTGCTGGCTCGCTGTTGGGTCAGTACGTGCACGGGCCGCGCCACGATGTACTGGTAGTTGGTGTCGTGCAACAGCTCGATGCCAAGGGGACGAACTGCCTGCTCAAAGTCATTGATATTTCGGCTGACAATGCCGTAATCCTTCCGGGTCGCCCGGTCAGAGGCGGACAAGACCTGATGGGTTACTAGCCGATAGGCCGCCTGCTCGTAGTCCTGCTCTTCGTACATAGTGTCGCGGCTAAGCGCCTTTTCCCAGTGGCGTGCCATGTCATTTCACCTTGGTGATGTAGAAGTCCGGCATGTCCAAATACGGCCCGGCAATTCGTTCATCACCGGCGCTTTGGAAGCGATATCCAGGTAGTCGCTTTGAAATTCCTTCATGGTGCTTCTTTCCGAGGCCTGTCATTGCTTCCTGTGCGTAGGTGGACAGCGTCTGCACCATTCGAAATTGCTTGATACCGGTGATGGGAAGCTGAGACGCCCGGATCTGCCTACCTCCTCCCATGACACCCTGCAAGTACACCCTCACCTCTGTTGGCATGGCGGTACGCGCATCACGCGCACGCCTGTGCAGGTTCATCCGCGCCTCCTGCTCGGCTGTCATCTGCCGCGGAGAATCCGCGGTCCTGGGAATGGGCGGACGGGCGATGCGTGGTTGAAACAGGAGTTCACCGGAAAGCAATGCTCCGGGCCCAACGGGCATGGAGGCGTCGAAGTTCTCCGCAGCATTGACTCCGGCGATAGCCTTTTTGATCCGTCTCTCGAGCTGGCCCGGCGCGCGAAGCTGGTACTCGATCATGGCCAGCATGCGACGCTCGATATGGCGCTGATCCTGGCCCAAGCGATCGAAGTAGTCTTGCAGACGATAGACATTGCTCAATCGCCTGATCGCCTTCTCATAGACAGCCTCAGCCGTGCCTTTATCACCTTTGTAGCGTCGCTCGGCCAACCACACGATGATCCGTTCCCGATGATCCCCGTAATGGATTTCCTGAGTTAGGCTCAACACCTGCGCCTTTCGTGCGAGGGGGTGATCGGCGCCAGCCAAGTCCGCATAGTCAGCCATGACGTGCTTGGAAATGTAGTCTTCAAACAACCGACGGATAGCCGCCCCGGGGGTCGCGGACTTGAATATCTCGCGCTGCAGGGTACGCACGTTCAGACTCATGGCGGCAATCCCGGACAGAAGCGCATGGGCGCTGTCGCCGGCGTTTACGAAGTCGTCACCGTAGACATTGCTTGCAGGATCAAGCACCCGACGTAATGTGTCTTCAATGGAACGCATCTTCGCGCCCACCATCGCCGGCGTGTCTTCTGTGAAGACCTGCAAGGTGGCAAGGAAACGGCTTACCACAGCAGTCATGGACAGAGTGCGCGTGAGTCCCACCTGCTCTTCTTCGAACCAGCCATTCTCCGTGAGATGGCTCAAGTACATGTTGGCGCGAATGTTGAGCGGAGTGAGCTGGCCTACCCCCTCTTCTGCCTGCCAAGCGTCATCGTGTTCGAGGTAGTTCTCGATGAACTGCGTCAACTGCCGCCGTTCCCAGCCGGTCGCCGGGGGAACCTCAGCCTCTGGCCCGAAGAATTCTTCGTACAGACCCAAGAGCAGCCGCCAGTAGTTCTCCCGATTTGCCGAGGCCAATGGGCGAAAGAGTTGCGATGGCAGTACCTCAAACAGAGAGCTGGACACTGTGCAACTCCACAGAAGTTGGGCTATCTACTTCACATTAGCATAAACGCTAACATATCATAAACGCTAACTTAGCATCAATGCTAAGCTGCGTGTCATCTGACCCCGGCCCAGCCCCATGCCCCGCCCCCGCCCCAATCCAAACAAAAGTCCGGAAACACTTCGAGCCATCGAAACGCTGCTCCTCTGGGAGGGGCAAGTCACCAATGAGCGAGTACGCCAAGTGTTTGATCTGCATATCACCACGGTAAGTCGATTGCTAACCCAATATGCTGAACTCAATGGAGGCGGCCTTGAGTACCGAAGCCATGTGCGCGGATACGTGGCGATGTCTGGCTTCAGACCCCTCCTAACCGAAGGGCTGATCGAAGAGTACCTTGCGTTTGAGCGCCCCCAGGAAGCTACAGGCTTTATCGAGAGCTCCCAGCTTATCCTCGGCGGCGTTGAACGACGCCACTTCGCACTGCTTAATCGTGCCTGCAGAGAGGGCAAGGGGCTCGTTGGCGAGCACCGGTCCATGCGCAACCCAGCACCTCGCACCAAACGACTGTTCCCTCATGCGCTGGTGCAGGCAGGCAGGCGCTGGCATGTTCGCGCATTTGTCATCGCCGAGGACGAGGCGGAAGCCGGACGCTTCCTGGACCTGTCTATAAATCGGCTGAGCGGCTTGAAACAGCTGGCTGATCCTCGGCCAGAGCGGGCCGAGCCTAGCCAGGACGCCGCCTGGCAGACACAGGTAGAGCTGTCGATCGTCCCCCATCCGCATCTGACACCAGATCAGAAGGATATGGTGCGTATCGAGTATTTCGGAGGTAAGGCAGCCTACAGGTTAAGAACCCGTGCCGCACTACTCCAATACCGACTACATGAACTGCGCTGCGCCACCGATGCAGAGAAGGAGCCGCCGAACGAATTTCACCTCTGCGTCGACGATCCAACCGCGATCCAACCGTGGCTATTTGGCGAGCTGAATTAGCGGATGGCATGATCGTAGCCAAACTTGAGGCCCGGCACGGATACCGCGCTACCCCTGCCTGGGTAGCTACCCTACATAGGAACCGTATCAGATGGACGCCATTGGCATTCAAAGCCAATTCTCCGTCTGTACCTCAATGATCAGGTCGATGAGCCGTGCCCTCGTGTCCCTATCGATCGAGCGCCAAATGCAAACTACCGCCCCAGCTGCGGCATGGTCCGGGGCATTCAACTCTAGCCCTTCGCTTACTCGGCATTGAGGTGACCAATCCCTACCTAGGCGATTACTGATTGCCCACTTCATAAACTCATGGCACTCTGGGTTGGCATCATTCTGGTCACAGGGGGCCAGGTATGGGCAGTCTGCATCAAATCCACAGTCGCAACGGCCGTATCGGTGCCGGAACCGATACGAAGCCAGAGGATATCGACGCTATCGTCACGGCGCTTCGTAAGGACGGGCGTGGTCATTTGCTGCTTTACTTTCACGGGGGCCTGGTCGACAAGGCCGCGGGTATCGGTATTGCCCAGCGACTTGAGGGGCGCTTTTCTCAATCGGCCTATCCGGTTTTTTCCGTGTGGGAGTCGGGTTTCGTTGAAACGATCCGCAACAACCTGCGCGAGCTGCCGGATGAGCCGGTATTCAAGAATCTGGTGCGCAAGGCGCTAGAGTACGCGCTCCGCCGCTTGGGAGGTAGCAACGGCGCCCGGACCATCACGCCGGGCAACGTCGATGCAGGGAAGGTCCGCCAGGCAGTTGATACATATTGGAGCGATCCCAGTCGCAATCACGTGCCCTACCGTGATTTCAAACCTGTAGTGGGGCCCTCAGGTGCGCGTGCGGCGAGTGCGCTGATCGACGACGCCGAGATCGAAGCCGACTTGCAAACCGACAGCGAGTTTGTGGTCGCCATGCAAACCCTGCCAACCGCGTTAGACGAAGCACGCGATGCATTCATCGGGGGCGGAGCGAGCGTTCGAGATACCCCGTTCTCGCAGGCGGTATCAACGCAGGTCGCCGGGGTCGAGGGAGGCCGCGGGTTGATCGTCTGGTTCAAAGTTTCCCTTCTGGTGAAGCGCATCCTGCAGGGTGTTCTGCGTCGGTACGCGGATCAACGCGATCACGGCCTGTATGCAACGGTCGTAGAGGAAGTGTTGCGTGGTGTTCATTTTGGTGGCAGTGGACTCAATGAATGGGGCAAGGCACTCCAGTGGAACCGCATGAAGCAGGACTCACTCGATGCGTTCGGCGACGGCTCCGACCTGTATGCCGGAACTGCGCTGCTGGAGCGGCTGCGTGCCGCCCATGCCTCTGAAGGGCTGCTATCGAGGATCACTCTAGTCGGCCACAGCACTGGCGCCGTCTACATCGCCAATTGGCTTGACAAGGCATCAGAGCTTCTGCCGGCCGAGATTGCATTCGACGTCGTGTTCCTGGCGCCCGCCATCACCTACGAGCGCTTTGCCGCCACGATCACCCAACATGGCGATCGCATCCGTCACTTCCGCTTGTTTGGCATGCGCGATGAATTCGAACGGGACGATCAGGTCGTCGGAGACGACTCTAAATTTCCCAATGGGCAGGACTGGAAGCGCTTCATCTATCCCAGCTCCCTCCTCTATCTGGTGTCGGGTGTCCTCGAATCGCGCCCAAATTCCGACGGAACGCTCGTCGACGAACCGGACATGCCGCTGCTGGGCATGGAACGCTTCTTCGCTTGGCACCACATCTACTCAGATAGCAAGTTTCCCGAAATAGGTGCAGTCCGCGCGTGGCTCGGAGCTGCACCGAACCGTACGATCTGGTCCAAGTCCCAAGGACAGACAGCAGGCTTGAACAGCACAAGCATTGATCACGGAGCTTTCGACGACGACGAAGATACGCTGCTCAGCGTTGAGAGCCTCCTCGGCGGATGGTGACATCTTCGAGAGCACGCCAAAGGTGCCCTTGTGTACGCAACAGGGAGAGATGTGGACATGCCGCGAGATGATCACTACGCGATCGTGCTGACAATTAACCGTTATCCCGGCCTGAGTGACCTCCATGGACCTGAGAACGATGGCGAAGAGTTCCGGCAATGGCTCCTCGATCCGGAGTACGGCGACCTGGACACCCGACGTATCCAAGTCATACGGTCGCAGGATTATGGCGTGGCAGCGACCCCGGACGACGCAAACCCGACCGAGAAGGAGCTCAAGAAGGCGCTTAATCTATGGCTGCGCACCCCGAACGGATGGCATGACCGCATTGGACAGCGCTTGTATCTGTTCTTCGCCGGACACGGGTTCACAGCCGGTTCGGCGATTCACGACCCGGCACTATTCTCGGCCGTCGCGCAAAACGGCGACACGGCGCATATCGCCGTCCTGCGTTATGCGTCGAAAATCGCCAACGCGGGTTTCTTTGATGAAATCATCCTGGTAACGGACTGCTGCCAGGACGTACTCAAGGCGAGCCAGGTGCTCGAGCCGACTTGGACCCCGCCGGACCGGCAACGAACGGCACACGTCCGATTGTTCCAGGCGTATGGAGCGCCGCGGGGACGTCAGTCCTTTGAGCGCAACATTGGCCCGGCCGGGCAGTCTCGCGGCCTGTTCACTAGCGTCCTACTGGACGCGCTGCGCAGCGCACCGCCTGACGCCGACGGATGGGTGACGGATCGCGCCGTCGCGGACTACTTCCAGGTGCTATGGGCCGATCGCTACGAACAGGAAACCGGATACACGCCACCACTGACTCCCGCAACGAAGCGGATTCGAATATATCAGCGCCCGGCGTCGGCGCCAGCTTCCGCGCTCCCACGCCGGGTTGCCGTCGACCTGAGCCGCATCATTGCTAAATTCGCGGCCATCGACCGGCAACCGGATCCTGACATCTCACCTTACCCACCCGCGCCGCCCACCGACATGACGCCAAATGGGCAGCTACGCAGTAGCCAGCTTCGCCAGCTCGAGCATCCCATCGTGGAGCTGACCCCGGGTCTGCATCTCGTCGTTACACCAGGGAATCTACCCGACGTCGCCTTCGAGGTTCCCTACCCGGTGCTGCCAGCTGCAGGCAACACCCCTCCCGTTGCTGCACCTATCGACATGCCCGCTTTGCGAACCGACGAGGTTGCAGCGCAGCCGGTGGTGTTGAGGACGGACAATCCCAACGCGCAGATCACGGTGCTCGATGCTAGCTACGCTCGTGTCAGCATCGGTACGGGAGTGGTCTCGCTGTCCTTAGCTCCGGGACTCTACAAAGCCCTGGTGCACGTCGGGGCCGAATCGGCGCAATCGCTGTTCGTTGTTGCGGATGCGCCCCTCGACCAGCGGTTGCCCGGGCCCGAATTTTCCGCGGCTGCGCCCGTCATCGGCACGTCAACCACGCACCAAAATCAGTCCCTTCATGCCGCTGAATACTCGATGATTCCGACGGAGCCAAGCCGCGATCTCAGCGAAATCGGTGAGGTCTTTGTCTTCGCGCGCGACTCCAGTTTCAGTCCCGACGGCTCTCTAAACCCCGCGCCACCGTGGCGGCAGTGGCACCTCAGTTCCCTTGTAGGGGCAACCTTGGAGGAGCGCCTCATCCACAGTGGTACGGACGACAGGCTCGGCTACGCCTACCTCAAATTAGCAGCAACAGCTGGCAGCCTCGCACTGCGAACGGCCAGCCCTTGGGACGAGTCGAATGAAGACGGACTGGTCGTCCCGGTGATTAAGGGGTGGCGTACCGAGATCTACCTTGACTGTACCTCAGCTCCGCCAACCCCTCCGATGGTGGACACTCAGGGCGCACGAATGCTCGACTTGGCGACTGCCTCCATCCATCTGGTCCGGATGGGAAGTGCGTCACTGCTGTTCGATCCGATCGGGCTTGCGACGGAGGCGGCGCGAGCGCAGCTTACAGTCGGCCGGGAGGTGGCGGTGCCATCAACCGAGCAAGCAATGGCCAGCCCGATGTGGGCCTTGTACGCGGCCCTCGCTGCCTTCCAGCGGGGCGGGCAGCACATCGATACCGTTGGACAATGCGTTGCAGCCGTTCCTAAGGAAATCAGGGAGGGTCTATCCGATTTTGCGGTGCTCGCGCAATGGCTAGGCCTATCGAACGTGGCCCATCCGCTCCGTAACCCACCCGCGCTGGCGGCCTCATGGAGCCTTGCCTCAAAGCTGGAGGCGCGAGGCGGACTGGCCTCCGAACTGTTCGAGGAGATCGGCCAATGGCGGTCCGGTGGGAGTCTATGGACTCTCTGGCAGCGTTCAGTTGATGACCGCTGGTTGTTGCGAAATCGGCTTTCTGACCAGGCTATGGGCACTCTGAAGGGTAATGCACAGGGGATTGACGACGCGGCAACCCCGCAAGTGCTCGCCCCCGCCTGGTCACTGGACACCTGGGTTCCGGTCGAAGACGGCCTGAGGTGTCCTAATCCCACCCATAGCCCCTTCCAGCAAGCACTCCGTCGGCGTCTTCTGGATGCGCTGGCTGAGCGCCACACCGATGCCGACAGCGGCGCCTTCACCACTGTGTCGCTGCCACCCGAGTCCGATGTCTTCGCCTTGGCAGCGGAGCTCATGCTGTCGCCGATATACGCCATGGCCGCCTATAGCAAGCTGTATGCGGAAGCCCGCCGCCAATCCGACCTGGGCCCTCTCATCGAGTGGGTAACGGTGAACGGAGATGAACCCGACCCAGACTCGACAGCCACCAAGTCGAAGCGCAGCACTCACCTGCAATCAATGGACGACTACTGAGAGGCGAATCGT
Source organism: Stenotrophomonas sp. 71799_Sma (assembly GCF_056482505.1). NCBI lineage: Bacteria > Pseudomonadati > Pseudomonadota > Gammaproteobacteria > Lysobacterales > Lysobacteraceae > Stenotrophomonas > Stenotrophomonas sp. 71799_Sma. The sequence continues at coordinate 2,360,370 of NZ_CM151202.1, read as the reverse complement.
AAGCGCGGCCTTCACGCGAACCCCATCCAAGTATTCTTAGCGGTGTCTAGGCAAAGTTGTCCCAAGTCACTGCCGACCTGCGTTGCCAGCCCGAAGCGGTTATAGGTCAAGAATCTAGATGAGGTGCGACGCCCGGCCTACAGGATGACATCCTCCCGCGTGTTAGGCGGCTCTCAAGTAGCGCCATTTCTTGGTGGTCCTTGTGCCTTCGCTGTGGCAGTTTGCGATTCGGACCTCACACTACTCACATAGAATGCTGAAATGCCGGTAAGCGCCAATCTCGCCTACGACCTTCTCAAGACCGTGAGCAAACTGGAATTCCAGCTCCGACGGCACGGGGACTTCTTCCGGAAAGACCGGACGGGGCAACCGACGTCCGACGTGGCTTGGCGCAAGGTGCAAGAGCGCGTCCGAAAGTTGGGCGACGATTTCGCGTCAGAGGTTCCTGAGTCGGCGCGTGCGCGCCTTCTCTGTCAACGCGATGAGCGCCCCATGAAGCAGATGATTATTGAAGAGAACGGGAACTTGGTGGCCCGCTTTTGCCCCTGCCCATTGGATGCCGAATCGGATGCGGTCGCGCTGGTGGAAGCCATGCGGCAAGTCCGCAACAACCTCTTCCATGGTGGCAAAGAAGATTCGGAAGTGGATCCGTACGAAGAAGACAACGATTGGGTCTACGCCGCGACGCAGGTTGCGATTGCTCTCCAGCATGCGTTGTCTAACGGACGGCTCGACAATCGCGAATGAAACCACCTCACGAAACTCTCGGGACGGCCCTAGGCCGTTGACGAGCGTGCAGCAAGGGGCGACGCGGCGATTGGCATAGCGCTAGCTAAGGCGAGGGGTGCCGACTAAACGCAGCATTGGCCGGGGGCATTCATGGTAGGTCGGTCACATCAGATCCGTAATTCTGAGATCATCTGGGTCCGATCTTCTGAACCAGGCACGCTTGCGCGCCAAAGGCCGATGCTCGAATGATCGCGCACCTCGTCGAACTATCTCTCGCCCAAGGAGCTCAATAGCTGACTGCTTCCATGATCCTCTGGATGTAGTGACTAGTACGACCTTTTTCCCAGGGAACATGTTGCTCCTAACAAACTCCCAAGCCGGCGGCGCTGGGCAACCACGCCAGATGGGTGTTCCCAAATAGATAGCGTCATAGGGAGCTAGATCCATCCACGCGGGATTTATCCACGCGTCATCAAGACCCCCATCAGCCATAGCATTCACCCACCCGGCCAAGCCCAATGAGTAGTCAAATGCTTCGACAGCACGCAGATCGGCGTGTAACTGGTTCGCCAGATAACTAGAGGCTAAGGCGGTGTGCCCAGAGCGAGAGTAGTAGACCACCAGGGCATCGGGTAAAGGAGATCTCGATGGGGCCGGCGCCTTTAGCTTCTGAAGTTTCTCCAGCCTTCGTCGCGCTGCCCACACGACACAGCAATCAATCACCTTGATCCCAGCGGCAAGCGCGACGATGACTACGACGAGCTTGGTGATTAGCATCATTCAGTACTCTCCATCATGCACTCCCGCGTTACTTCTGTAGTCGCTCTGCGAGGTACTGCACTCAAGGACATTGCATGGTCGAACACCCGCGATCGTCGCCACCTACTATAGCGAGCGGCTAATAGTGAAGCTTCCGAACACCGGCGACTGGCGCTGGCCATAGAACTCCCGGGTGCTGTGGTAACGCGCCATTGCGAATCTCCAGCGCCCGCGCATCACCGCGATGCCGTAGCCGCCTTGGGCGACCACGTGGCGCTTGTCCACGCTGTGGCTGTTGCGGAAGGTATTGCCGTCCAGAGTGATGTCGCGGATTACCCATGCCGCGTCGGTGGTCGCAAACAAGTGCCAGGACCAGCCGCTGAGGCGGCCACCACGGGTCGGCGCGGTGTTCTCGCCGGCCGGGCGCAGCGGCGTGCTGCCGAAGTCGTCGGGCAGCTTCCAGCCGAAGCGCACTTCGCCACCGGCGTTGGCCTTGGTTTCCAGGTTGCCGATCGCACCGCCATAGTGACTGATCGCATCCCAGCCCCAGCCGCCGGCATTGACACTGGCATCGGCCGGCCAGCGGCGCATGCGCTCGTGGGTCAGCATGAACACCGGCTCGTTGTGCAGCTGGTTGTCCCAACCCTTGAACTTCTCGTCCCCTAGCGCGTCGTGCACGGCGTTCTGCACCTGCCTGCCCTGGGCCCAGGGCCCGACCACGCCCACGGCCAGCTGGGTGGTCTGCAGGCGGTCGCCGCTGCGTGCGTTGAAGCCGAAGCTGGCCAGCAGCACGCCGGCATACGGCCGGTCATCCTCGATCAGGTCGCGGCGGGTCGGGTCGGTGGGGGTGAAGATGGCCTGGCCGATGCTGAAGATCATGTTCTGCTGCTCGAACCTGCCGGGGTGCAGGCCTTCCAGGTACTGGTTCACCCAGCGCGCCATGCGCGGCAGGCACGGGTCGGCGGTGTAGTCGACCAGGTTCGGCGAGACCAGGGTCAGCTGCGCGCCGTTGGTATAGCCCTGGTCTTGGTGGCGGCCACCGAACAGGTCGTTGTCGACGCGGAAGCTGATCTGCGGCGGGTGATCGCGCATCGCGTCCGGGCCACATTGTTCGGCCGCCTGGGCCACCGGGGCTCGGGCAGCGGCCAGGAACACGAGTGCCGCCATCACAGACAACCGACTAAGCGCCAGTCTTTTCATGGGCTTGCTGCCATTTGACTCAATGTGAGGTTCAATTGAAGATCTAATGCGCTGTCGCAGTAGACCCGGAGGAAGGGGTTTGAGCCATACACCAGGCCATCAGCCGGCCGCACGCCAATTGCTTTCAAAGGCGGCGCATCCCTGCAGCAGTATCTAGCGCTCTTGGGCTCGCCAAGACGTTCGCCTGAGCAAGAGATCGTCCAGGCCCTCCCCTAGTGCCGCAACAGCCGGCGCCCCAGGTACTGACCTAGACTGAAGGGCACGTCACCTCGCTGCGAAGCAACGTCAGCCGCTCAAGATGGACGTTTCAGAATCACAGTCAGTTTGTTGATCTCTGACTGAGAGAATGGCCACCCCGCCAGCAACTCCGCATCATGTGAGGTGGGGCATATGCGCTCAGCGGGCTCGCCAGATGCGTCCAGGAATGACTCCGGTCGCAGCGAGTTTTGTGGAAGGCTCCCAATCGCAGGGCTAGCCTCCGTGCTGAGCACGGAGGCACCACCGCACTAGCTACTTACGCCGACCTATCCACGCCGAAATGGAGCTACGAAGCAATCTAATGGCCCAGACTGCGACAACCGACGCTCCGATGAGGCCTGTGACTGAGTCCAGCCACGTCACGTCCCAGATCATCCCCACGACAAGTGCAGTAATTGCGAGTGCCGTTACAGCGGTGTCCGTAGCGACGTGAAGATAGGCCGCACGAAGATTGGGACTCCTGCGCGCATCGGCCCCCTTCTCGTCAGCATGGCGCTCATGCGGAACGTGGCAGTGATCAACCGCAGCACCTTCGCGATGGTAGGCAGAATGTAGCCACCGCGCTGAGAATATATTTGTAATCAAACCCGCAACGGCGATGGCAAGCGCTTCTGAGTACTGAACAGCCTCTGGCGCATGGAGACGCTCCGTCGATTCATAGGCCATCGAAGCGGCAATCCAAAGCATGATCATCGCGCTTACGCTCGCCGCGATGAGCTCAACCGCTAGCACCCGAGCCGCGCGCTCTGGGCGGCTCTGATTCCGCTCAGCGTACCAAGCGATAGAAAGTGCGAACAGGAGTACCAGCACGTGAGAGCTCATGTGCCAGCCATCTGCGAGAAGAGCCATCGAGTTGAAGGCCCATCCTCCAGCAATTTCGACGGACATCATGACCGCAGTGAGAGTCGCGGCCTTCGTAATTGCCCGTGCGTTGCCGGTGCTCTGTACGCCCTGCAGAGTCCGCTCGTGCATTGCGTTGGGGGGAAGCAAGGACATGGTCGAAGACTCCAGGCTCTGAGCGAAAATGTATACGCCGGTGGCGTACTGTCAGGAAGTACCGCCCCTTGCATGCAAGGGGCGGCATTTACACTGCTTAGGAGAGAACGCCGCTGAGTCGTGCAGCATGCGCGGACAGCGCATCCATGAGCGGCGGGTTCAACACGTCGTACGGCTCCAGGGACAGAGCCTTCAGGCGGCTACGGACGCCGTCCATCTGTTCCGGCCTTGCGCCGCCGCCTTCGATGATCGAAGACACGAATGCGGCGAAGCGCGGTTCTTCCCAGCCCTTCTGTTCGGACAGTTCAACGTGAATGAAGTCCAGGCCGTAGAAGGCATGGGACTTGTTCTCGATGCGGCCAAACATGTGGACACCGCAGTCCTTGCACGCGTGGCGCTGGATGGTCGCAGCCGGATCGACAATCGCCAGCTTGTCGGCATTCGCCGTGATCGAAACGGTATCGCGGGGAACGACACCGACCACGGAGAAGATGGCGCCTTCCGGCTTCCAGCACTTGGTGCAACCACAGGCATGGTTGTGGGCCACATTGCTTGCGACGGAGATCTCAACCGGCTTGTCAGAGCACAGGCACTTCAGCGTGCCGCCCTTGAAGCCGGCGGTTCCGGCAACGACGCCGGAATCGACCGAGGGATGGATAGTTTGGTGTTGCATGGACTTAAACTCCTATTGTTGGAAGTGCAGCACCGGTTGCCCGGTGCTGCGGTGCATCAGTAGTTGATGACAGTACGAATGGACTTGCCTTCGTGCATGAGTTCGAAGGCTTCGTTGATTGCTTCCAGGCCCATCGTATGGGTCACGAACGGAGCCAGATCGATCTCACCCCGCATGGCGTCTTCGACCATGCCAGGCAGCTGGCTACGGCCCTTCACACCACCGAAGGCGCTGCCAATCCAGCGACGACCGGTCACGAGCTGGAACGGACGGGTGGAGATCTCCTGACCAGCACCGGCCACACCGATGACAACGCTCTGGCCCCAGCCGCGGTGTGCACACTCCAGCGCCGAACGCATCACATTGACGTTGCCGATGCACTCGAAGCTGTGATCGACGCCCCAGCCGGTCATCTCAACGATGACTTCTTGAACCGGACGGTCGTAATCCTTCGGGTTCACGAATTCGGTTGCGCCGAACTGCTTGGCCAACTCGAACTTGGACGGGTTGGTGTCCACTGCGATGATGCGACCAGCCTTCGCCTGACGAGCACCCTGGATCACCGCCAGGCCGATGCCACCGAGGCCGAACACGGCCACGCTGTCACCTTCCTGCACCTTGGCCGTGTTGTGCACCGCACCAATGCCAGTGGTGACACCGCAACCGAGCAGGCAGACGTGCTCCGGATTCGCTTCCGGATTGATCTTGGCCAGAGAGACTTCGGCCACGACGGTGTACTCGCTGAAGGTCGAGCAGCCCATGTAGTGATACAGCGGCTGGCCGTTGTAGCTGAAGCGGCTGGTGCCATCAGGCATCACACCCTTACCCTGGGTGGCGCGTACGGCAACGCACAGGTTGGTCTTGCCGCTCTTGCAGAACAGACACTCACCGCATTCTGCGGTGTACAGCGGGATGACGTGATCGCCGGGCTTCACACTGGTCACGCCCTCGCCCACTTCGACAACGATGCCGGCGCCTTCATGGCCCAGCACCACCGGGAACAGGCCTTCAGGGTCATTGCCCGACAGGGTGAATGCGTCGGTATGGCAGACACCAGTGCTGGTGATCTTCACCAGTACTTCGCCCTTCTTCGGCGGAGCAACATCGATTTCGACGATCTCGAGCGGTTGACCGGGACCGAATGCAACGGCTGCACGGGATTTCATGTGAGTTCTCCTTGGGTGTAACGAGATAAGTGCGACAACGGTCTTTGGGGCGAGCTTGATCAGTGGTACATCGGGCGCGCCGCCCCTGGCGCCGGCTCTAGAACGCGTTTCAATCAGGTCGAATGCGCCTACAGCATTCTTCTTGGCGAGCTGTTGGGACCAAGTATTGGACTTCGATGGATTGCTGTATATGGAACAGATTGGATTTCATAATTCCTTGCGTTGGAATTGTTGACTCGCAGCTCCGCCCCTCAGCTCGCCCGCATCAATGCAACTTGAGGCGAGGCTCCGTACTCCGTCCCAATGCGTCTGCCAGCATGCGCGCAACCACCCGGCGTGTACCGAACAGGCTCCTCTGGTGCATGCGATACAGTGAGATGTAGAACATCCTGGCCAGCCAGCCCTCGACCTTGAATGACCCCATGAGGTTACCCATCAGCGTGCCAACGGCGCCCTCCCTCGACAGGGACACCAGCGATCCATAGTCTCGATAGGTGAAGCTGGGCAGCGGGCGTCCCTCGATACGGCGGGTAATCGCCTGCGCAAGGAAGTGAGCCTGCTGATGAGCGGCCTGTGCCCTGGGGGGAACGTTTGTACCGCTGTGTCCATTCGGGCAGGCTGCACAATCCCCGAATGCGAAGATGTTCGGATCCTGCGTTGTCTGCAGCGTTTCAGATACCTCGAGCTGGTTGATGCGATTGGTCTTTAGGTTCCCGAGGGATGCAAGGAAGACGGGAGCACGGATGCCCGCCGCCCATACCTTCAGCCTCGCAGCAACCTTGATGCCATTGGCGAGTTGCAGGCCCTCTTCATCCACTAGGGTCACAGCCGAGCCACACATGACACGAACGCCTTCATGTACAAGTCGCTCGGCGACCGGCAGGCTCACGCGCTCTGGCAGAGCTGGCAGCACTCGCGGACCAGCCTCGATAAGCGTGATTTTCAGATTCTCGGGAGAGATCTTGTCCAGCCCATAAGCGCTAAATTGCCTTGCAGCATCACGCAGCTCGGCCGCCAGCTCGACACCGGTGGCGCCGGCGCCGACGATCGCAACCTCCAGTGTTTCTGACTTGCCGCGCGCTTGCGCGCCCATGTACTCGCTCAGCAGCCGCTTCTGGAAAGCAATGGCGGCATCGGGATCGTCCAGGAACAGGCAATGATCCGCTGCACCGGGAGTTCCAAAGTCGTTCGTTCCGCTACCCACGCTGATCACCAGGGTGTCGTAGGAGATCGAGCGACGGGGCGCAATAACGTTGCCCTCCTCATCGTACAGTGGGGCAAGCTCGATCTTTCTGGACTTCTGATCCAAACCCGTCATCCGCCCCAACTGAAACTGGAAGTGATTCCAGCTAGCCTGGGCGAGATAGTTGAGCTCACTTTCTGCGGCATCCAACGCGCCTGAGGCAACCTCGTGAAGAAGTGGCTTCCACAGATGCGTCATCCGAGCATCGACAAGAGTGACTTTTGCTCGCCCTGAGCGCCCGAGCTTCCGGCCCAGCTGCGTAGCCAGCTCCAGCCCTCCGGCCCCACCACCAACAATGACAATACGATGCATTTTGATTCCCCAGGTATTTGAGTTGCCAGCGACGCCCACGAGCACTTCATGGCCCAGGCATCTAGACGTTGGTTAGTTCAGGACCTCAACGGAATGGAAGCGGAGCTGACCATCCCAATCCTTGTCGACGGCTACCTGCGCTCGTGCACGGCTTGCTTCGAGCGCTGCGAAGTCAATGTCAGCAATCGCCCACTCCTGATCGTCGGAGGTCGCTGCGAGCACGCCGTCACTGGGGAAGCCATGGTCCATCGGTGAGAGGATCATTGCCTCACCGGTGTTGACATCAAGCGCTTCACTCCAGTCGGCGACGCCAGCGGTGACCGCCTTTGCCACGAACATCCGATTCTCAAGCGCTCGCGCTCGGCACCCAACATCGACACGGGTGGCACCGGCGTCGGTGTCGGTGCAACTTGGCACCAACAGCAAGCGCACCCCTGCCTCCTGCTGGAGGCGAACAGGAAGCGGAAATTCGCTGTCATAGCAAACCGCAATCCCGACACGCTTTCCGTCCTGCTCAAACGCCGCGATGCGATCGCCAGGCTCGATGACAACTGCCTGCTTCTCGAAGCCAGTAAGCTGAAGCTTGTCCTGCCATCCGCTGCGACCATCAGCTGTGAACCACCAGGCACGGTTGCGATACATCCCATGGGATGTTGCGGTGAGGAACGTTCCTGCCTGGATGGTCATTCCCAGTTCGACAGCCAAGGTGCTATAGAGCTCACACCATGCGCTCTGATAGATCTGGAGCGACTCCAGGGTGGACCTCAGGCTAAGCTGAAGAGCTTCTGGAAGAGTCGAACCCAGTTCCAGCGACAGGTATTCCGGAAGTACTGCAAGCTCAACTCCTTGTTCCCGTGCGTCATTCAGAATTCGGCGCTGGCGCGCAGCGAACTCGGCAAAGGTCTTCGGACGACCGATCACGTACTTAGCTGCTGCAATCTTCATGTAACGTCCTCCAAGGAACGGAGCCAAAGTGAAAGTGTCTGCTCGGTTTCGTGCGTGGCCCCATGCTGCCGCCAAGGAAGAGCGACCTTCATCGCGCTCTGTTGTGCATACCCACGGCGAGTCCAGAAGCCTTCATTGCTTCGATATCCAGGTGGCCTAAGCGGATCAGTCTCCGACCGAACCACCGACGCGAAAGAAGACCACTTGAAGCCCTTTCGTCGGGCTTGCTCCTCTCTTCGATCAAAGAAGACGTGGCCCAAGCCAGCTCCTCTGTACTCCGGCCTCAGTACGGACTCCCCGCAGTAGAAGACTTCTTCTGGCCGGGGACCGTGCTCCTGGAAGGGACGAATGAAAGCGGCATCGGCGCTCAACAAAGGAAGGCCAGTCGATGCACCTACAACGTCCCTTCCATCCCTGGCCAGGACAACGATGCCCCCGTCAGACGTCGCATAATTGCGGAGGTAGTGACGCTCATAGTCCATGTCTCCTTCGTACAGGTAGGGATAGCTACTGAATATCTCGATCCGCAACTGAGCGACGCGATCGAGCCAGTCCTCGATTTCGGTGCCGACCAGTACCTCTACTCGCACGTTGGTAGCCATTTCAGGGCGCCTTGTGGACCTGGGAAATCCAGTCCTCCAGGTTGTAGTAGTTGGTGACGCGCGCAATCTTTCCATCACGGATGTCAAAGAACGCGCCACCGGGAAGAACATAGATCTGCCCTGCCGCTGCAGGGAGACCTTCGTCCGTGTGGTGGTAGAGTCCGTGCACCACGTACTCCGCGCCGGCACGCGCACCATCGCTGCTGTACATCACCACGATGTCGTGAAGCTGCTCGCTGTAGCAGGAATCCATGCGGCTCAGGAACGCGCGGAATGCGTCGATCCCTACTTCGCGACTCCCCTGATTTAGATCGTGCACAACGTCATCAGTGAGCATCGAGAGCATCGCGTCGCGATCACCGCGGTTGAATGCCTGGTAGTACTCTTCGATGTAGTTGAACTTGCTCATCAGGTTCTCCGGTCAGGTGAGGGTGTGGAGGAATTCTGGAGACCTGAAGAATTGTTGTATATGGAATTGATAGGATTTCATAATTCCCTGAAATGGAATAATATGAGCCCAACGACCATGGGGGCCTTGAGATGAACAGCGAGCTGGATCTTCTAAAGACGTTTAGGGCCGCGGCTGAGGCGCCGAGCTTTCGTGAGGCCGCTGTTCGACTGGGAAGCTCTCCTCAGGCCATCACCCGAGCGATACAGGCCCTTGAAAGTCATTACGGGGAGCTGTTGTTCCACCGAAGCACACGCCAGGTTCGCATCACGGCCTTTGGGGAGGATCTCTTACATCAGCTGCGGCCGGCGCTTGAGGGCTTAGACAAGCTGTGGCGCCCGCGAACCAAGGCGACGGCCTCACAGATTGTGGGCACAGTCCGAATTAGTGCCCCTCACAGCATGGGCTCCAGGGCAGTTCTTGCCGCCTTGGATACAGTGACCCAAAGTCACCCGGGAATTGTCTTGGACGTTCGCTTAAGCGATCGGGTTGCAGACGCTGTCGATGAAGGGATCGATGTCGGAATCCGCGTCGGCTTCATGCGTGATAGCAGATTCATTGCGAAGAAGGCAGGAGAGATGCGACTGCACATCGTTGGCTCCCCCGCACTTGTAGAGAGAATCGGAGCACCAGCGGAGACTAGCGAGCTCTCGCGGTTTCCACTGGTTGCATCGGTGGACATCAATACAGGCAGGCCCTGGCCCTGGTACCTGGCTGGAGGCGTACAGGTGGCGCCGACAGCACCGGTCTTCATTGCAGACAATGCCGACATGGAGATGGCAGGGGTCATTGCGGGCTTGGGGTTTGCCCAACTTGCTGATTACATGGCTGCCCCACTCATTCAGTCAGGTGTTCTGCAGCGTGTGATGGAAGAATTCGATCCTGCGCCGTGGGGCTTGTACGTCTATCGGCCTCAACGCGGCCCAGTCTCACCTCGCGTCAGAGTAGTTTTCGATGCACTCCATTCCGCCGTCGGAGCACTACCAAGCCTTACGCAGATGGCGCCCTCCCCCACCTCGGCCCTAACGCCATCCAAAGCAGGGAAGCGCTAATGCCGAGTCGCTTGGCCGCTCTCTGATACGGGATCTGGCCGCCATGAGCGCCAGGGACGCTCATGGTGGCCAAAAGAGCGTCGGGTCAACCCGCGCGGGCGAGTTCCTCAGCCAAGAAGGGGGCGGTACGGCTTCTCTTCACGCGAGCGACCTGTTTTGGAGTTCCTGCCGCCACGATCTGCCCGCCCGCATCACCGGCACCTGGACCCACGTCGATTACCCAATCCGCCTGAGCAACGGCACGCATGTCGTGCTCAATCATGACCACCGTATTGCCGGCATCAACGAGCCGCTGGAGCTGCACAAGCAGCCTATCCGCGTCCGAGGCATGGAGGCCCGTAGTGGGTTCATCCAGGACATACAGTGTCCGCCCGCGCTGGCTTCGTTGAAGCTCTGTGGCCAGCTTGATGCGCTGCGCTTCACCACCCGATAGCTCGGTAGCCGGCTGGCCCAGTCGAAGGTATCCAAGGCCAATCTCCTTCAGCAACTGAAGTGGGCGAGCGATCGCGTCCTCATCGCCAAAGAATTCACGTGCATCCTCGACAGTCATCCGCAGAACGTCTGCAATGTTCTTACCGTTCCAAAGCACCTTCAGCGTAGCTTCGTTGTATCGCGCACCGTGGCACGTTGGGCACGGTGCATAGACGCTAGGCATAAACAGCAGCTCGACGCTCACGAACCCCTCCCCTTCGCACGTCTCACAACGTCCCTTGGCCACGTTGAAGGAGAATCGACCTGCGTCGTAACGTCGACGCCGCGCATCTGGTGTTGCGGCAAACAGCTTTCGAACATGATCGAAAAGGCCGGTGTAAGTCGCGAGATTCGATCGCGGCGTCCGTCCGATTGGCTTCTGATCAACCTGGACGAGACGCTGAATAGCATCGACATCTCCGCCGAGGTGTCCCCCTGTCGTCTCGATGACGGTTGGCCCGTCTGCTGCCCCCGTTTCCACCGCGTCGTCTTCAGGCTCGTGTCCAAGTTGAAGCATCATCAGCTCCGGCAACGCTTGGGCGACGAGGCTGGACTTGCCCGATCCCGAAATCCCGGTCACCGCGGTGAGGATGCCCAGAGGTATCTTCGCATCAATGCGCTTCAGGTTGTGACGCTGGATGCCCTGAAGTTCCAGCCAACCACTCGCTTGACGCTCTTGGCCACTAGGGGGCGGGACCTTGTCAAAGAGGTACAACGCGGTACGTGACTCGTCGATGTCACGAAGACCATCCGGCTCTCCGCTGTAGAGCACTTTGCCGCCCCGCTCTCCCGCCTCAGGCCCAACATCCACCAACCACTGGGCACGGCGCATCAGCTCCAGATCGTGCTCCACAACAAATACGGAATTACCACCGTCGCGGAGGCGGTCCAAGGCGTCATAGAGAGCCTGGCTGTCGGAGGGATGAAGACCTGCCGACGGCTCGTCCAACACGTACACCACGCCAAAGAGCAGCGAGCTCAACTGCGTGGCGAGTCTCAATCGCTGCAGCTCGCCAGCGGACAATGTCGGCGTAGCGCGATCCAAAGTTAGATAGCCAAGCCCAAGGCCACGCAACTGACTGATTCGGCTCATCACTCCACTAGCGAGGCGCTGCGCGGCCAGGCGCTTCTCCTCCGACAGCGCTGAGGTGCGGCGGACGTCAGGAGACACCGCGTGGACCGCCCGCCCACTGGCCGCCCTATCGGCGCGATCACGACGGGTGGCTTCCTTGTTCGCCTTGCCCCCGCCAGCATGAGCACTGAAGTCTCCTTGAGAAATGGGCTCGAGCAGGGAAGCCAGTTGGTCAAGAGGCATCTGCATGAATTGACCAATGTCCACACCCGCAAATGTCACTGACAGCGACTCTGCCTTAAGGCGCTTGCCATGGCAGGTGGGACAAAGCTTACCCTCCATGTATCGCGATACGCGGCGCCTCATCAGGGCACTTTGCGTGTTAGCAAACGTGTGCAGGACATACCTACGGGCGCCAGTGAAGGTTCCCATGTAGCTCGGCTCAGTTTTACGCTTCAGGGCCGCACGCGTCTCCGCCGGCGTGAACCCAGCATAGACCGGCACAGTGGGCGACTCCTCGGTAAACAGAATCCAATCGCGGTCTTTCTTGGGAAGGTCCTTCCAAGGCCTATCAATGTCGTAGCCCAGCGTCACCAGAATGTCGCGAAGGTTCTGCCCGTGCCATGCAGGTGGCCACGAAGCAATGGCACGCTCACGGATGCTCAGCTTTGGATCCGGCACCATGAGGGCCTCTGTCACCTCGTACACATGGCCAAGGCCATGGCAGGTCGCGCATGCGCCCTGGGGAGTATTGGGTGAGAAGTCCTCGGCATAAAGCATAGGCTGATCAGCCGGATATGCTCCCGCGCGGGAATACATCATACGAATGAGGCTGGATAGCGTGGTGACGCTACCCACCGAAGATCGCGCATTGCTGGCACCACGCTGCTGCTGCAGCGCTACTGCCGGCGGGAGTCCATCGATGGAGTCAACATCAGGGACGCCTGCCTGATCGATTAGGCGTCGAGCATAGGGAGCAACGGACTCAAAGTACCTCCTTTGAGCTTCCGCATAGATTGTCCCGAATGCAAGAGATGACTTCCCGGAACCGGATACACCGGAAAAGACGACCAGTGCGTTGCGAGGAATTGAGACATCAACGTCTCTAAGGTTGTTCTCACGCGCACCGCGCACCTCTACAAGGCCGCTTGCTGCGACACTGCAGGAAGCTTCACCGAATGTGGCGTTTGGCATGTGCATGTCTCTGTAGGTTGTAGACGTTAAGTTCAGCTGGATCACTGGCCCGAAGAGGGATCGGCTTCGGTTTGCGATGCCTCTTCATCCAAGGCTCGCTGCCATGCCTGTCTCTCAGCCAAGGCGCGCTCAGCTCCCCGATCAGTGGGCCGATACCAGTTCGGCCTCTCCACACCCTCCGGCAGGTACGTCTGTCCAGCTGCGTAGCCGTCTGGCTCATGATGCGCGTAGCGATATGCTTGTCGATACCCCATCTGCCTCATAAGCTTCGCTGGAGCATTCCGAAGATGCATGGGAACTGGTAATGATCCGTGCTCCTTGACGAAGGCCCTTGCTAGATCCCAAGCCGCATAGGACGCATTCGACTTGGGGGAGAGCGCCAGATAGGTCGCAGCCTGGGCCAAGACAATTTCACCTTCAGGAGAGCCAAGTCGCTCATACGCCTGCGCAGCGTGGATGGCCAAGTGCAGAGCGCCCGGATCAGCATTTCCGATATCTTCGCTTGCCATAACAATCATTCGACGTGTGACCTGGCTCACGTCCCCGCCCCCATCCAGAATGCGCGCTAGCCAGTAGAGGGAGGCGTCGGGATCAGAGCCACGCAGTGATTTGTGAAACGCGGAGAGCTGCCAATAGAACTCGTCCCCGCCCTTATCGAATCGACGCAGTGACGGGCTGGTGGAGCGCTTGGCAAACTCAAGATCCACCTCTTCCACCCGCTTCTCAGAGGCCGCAGTTGAGACCTGCTCGAGAAGATTCAGGAATCTGCGGCCATCACCATCAGCGAAGCCCTTCAGCAGCTGCAATGCGGGATCGGAGAGGTCAACGCCTCGCAAGTGAGGTCTGGCGCGTTCGTAGAGCTTCTCAAGATCTGCGTCAGACAGAGGCTCAAGTGTGTACACCTGCGCGCGCGAAAGCAGCGCCGAGTTAACGGCCAGTCCTGGATGCTCTGTGGTGCCGCCCACCAGCGTGAGTAGCCCTGATTCAACGTGAGGTAGCAGCGCATCCTGCTGGGCCTTGTTGAACCGGTGAATTTCGTCGACGAAAAGTACCGTGGAGCGACCGCGGACGTCGAGTTCGGCCCGCGCATCATCAATGGCCTGCCTGATGTCCTTTACCCCGGCGAGTACGGCGGAGATCGCAATGAAGTGACTGTCAGTCACCATCGCTGCGAGGCGCCCCAGGGTGGTCTTACCGACGCCCGGGGGCCCCCACATGATGAAGGAGTGCAGACTTCTTGCTTCAAAGGCAAGACGCAAAGGCTTCCCCGGCCCCAGCAGGTGTTGCTGCCCAACGAACTCGTCGAGAGACTTCGGTCGTAGCAGTTCGGCCAGTGGTGCCCTTGGTTTCGCTGTGAATAGATCTGCCAAGGTGTTCTCCTTCGGGAAGTCAGTTGCGAGTGTGCATTCAGAGCGTCTTGGCCCCTATTTCAGCTTCCCATCCAATGAGCCGCTTGTGGCATTGCTTGCTTTTTCACGGAGGATGATGCGAGCCCCTCTGTATCCAACGCTGTGATTCCATACCCAGCTCATTGCGACGCTCAGGCGATTTCGCACTCCGATAAGGAAGTAGATGTGAGCGAGCTTCCAGATCCACCATGCGATTCCTCCGCTCAGCTTTAGCTTCCCCATATCGATTACTGCAAGGCTGCGTCCAATCGTGGCGAGGTTGCCCTGGTGCCGGTACTTGAATGCAGCGGTCCTCCGCGCCCCTGTTATCAGCCCTTCAATCTGGCCCGCGACGTACTTGCCTTGCTGCTTGGCCGCCGGCGCGATTCCAGGAACGGTCTTTCCGTCCGCAGTGGCTGATGAAGCAGTGTCCCCGATCACGAAAATGTTGGGGGAACCAGGCACCGTTAGATCAGGGCCGACGATTGCGCGCCCCGCCCGATCTGATTCGGTGTCGAGCCAACGTGCGGCTGGAGACGCCTGAACTCCCGCTGCCCAGACGATTGTGGATGCCGCCAGCTTCTTGCCATTGAGCATCACCCCATCAGAGGCGCACTCGGTGACAGGGGCCCCCAACAAAACGGATACCCCAAGCTTCTCGAGGGCGCGCCTCGTGTACTCGGAGAGCTTTTCAGGAAAGACGGGGAGCAGCCGCGGACCCGCCTCAATGAGAAATACCCGGGTTTTGCTGGGATCAACTGACCGAAAGTCATCCTGCAGCGTGCCACGCGCCAGCTCCGCGATGGTTCCGGCAAGCTCGACACCTGTAGGCCCACCACCAATGATCACAAAGGTTTGAAGGGCCTCTCGAACCTCGGGATCATTGCAGAGCTCCGCTTGCTCGAACGCGCTCAAGATCCTGCCTCGAATGGTTGTTGCATCCTCCAGGCTCTTCAGGCCTGGAGCGTACTTCGACCATTCGTCATGCCCAAAGTAGGCATGTGTTGCTCCCGTAGCGAGCACAAGGGTGTCGTAAGGGTATCGAGTGCCGTCCTGAAGGATCACTTGGCGGGCAGCTTTATCCACACCCTCGACCTCCGCCATGAGGGTTCTGACCTCCGGGCGGTCACGGAACAGATAGCGGATCGGCCATGCGATCTCCGACGGTGACAGTGACGCACCAGCCACCTGGTAGAGCAGCGGCTGGAACAAGTGATAGTTCCGCCGGTCAATGATTGTTACATCGACATCCACTCCTTCAAGGTGCGTGGCGGCCTCCAGTCCGCCGAAGCCCGCCCCAACGATCACAACTTGATGACGATTTCTGGAGGTCTTGATCACGGCAGCACTCCTTGGTTAGGTGTTCAGCGCCGATGCGTGGTGCTTGAGATGATCGGCAATGAAGCTGGAGATGAAGTAGTAGCTATGGTCGTAACCATCGCGAAGGTTCAGCGAAAGCGGATGATTCACCTTGGCGCATGCATCTTGAAGCAGTTCGGGGCGGAGCTGATTCTGCAAGAAATCATCGCTGAGCCCTTGATCCACGAGCAGGGGCAGGCGCTCCTTTGCATCTGCAATCAGCTCCACGGCGTCATACTGCCGCCACTGCTCCTGATCTCCCCCCAAGTAGGCCGAAAACGCCTTCTGGCCCCAAGGAGCCTGGGTGGGTGCCACGATCGGAGAGAAGGCGGATACGCTGCGATAGCGACCTGGATTTCGCAAAGCGATGACCAAGGCACCGTGGCCGCCCATTGAGTGGCCGCTAATTGAGCGAGCCTGGCTAACAGGGAAGTTCTTCTCAACGAGAGCAGGCAGCTCACTTACAACGTAGTCATACATGCGGTAGTGGTCGGACCACGGTGCCTCGGTGGCATTGACGTAGAACCCCGCACCTTGGCCGAGATCGTAAGCTGGATCATCCGCGACGGACTCTCCGCGCGGACTTGTATCCGGAGCAACGATGGCAATGCCATGCTCAGCAGCGAGCTGCTGCACTGCAGACTTGGTGATGAAGTTCTGCTCTGTGCACGTCAGGCCAGAGAGCCAGTAGAGAACAGGTACCGGGCCGCTGGACGCCTGCGGAGGGAGATAGACTCCAAACTTCATGGTGCAACCAAGGCTGGATGATTCATGCTGGTAGACGTCCTGCCATCCACCGAAGCTTGCGTGACGCTCAATGCGTTCCATTGTTCTTTCCTCTGAGTTGAATTTGATAGGCCATCTATCGCGAATCGAATGTGGCCTTAAGCGAGGCTTTAGGCCTTGTCCTCGACTGCCGAGTCACCGTGTGCATGCCTGATCCTTCGGACAATCCACCAAATCAGCAGCAATACAGCGGGAACCAAGATCGCAGTGACGGTTGCTGCGATGTCATGCGTCCCAGGCAAACCCTTGAGCAGGTATGCGAGAAGACTCACGACGTAGTACGAGATGGCGGCCACCGACAAACCTTCCACCGTCTGCTGCAGGCGCAGCTGAACCTTCGCCCGTTCATTCATGGACGCCAGTAGGTCGCGGTTCTGCCGCTCGAGCTCAACATCAATCCACGACCGGAGGAGCGAGATCGAGCGCGTCAACTTGTCTGAGAGCTTCCCCTGTCGCTCCTTCACTGACTGGCAAGTTCGCATGGCCGGTGCAATCCTTCGATACAAGAAGTCCGCCCAGGTGCTATAGCCGGCAACTTGATCCTCCGCCAACGCATCCAGTCGCTCTTCAACAATTTCGTAGTAAGCCCGACTTGCACCAAACCTATAGAGATTTGCCGCGGCGTCCGCCTCCAACTCTGCAGCCAGGCTGGTCAAATCCGAGAGGAGCACGTCACTGTCACGACGTCCGCCGGAGGCCCTGCGCATCTCTTCA
Organism: Stenotrophomonas sp. 71799_Sma; assembly: GCF_056482505.1. Lineage (NCBI taxonomy): Bacteria > Pseudomonadati > Pseudomonadota > Gammaproteobacteria > Lysobacterales > Lysobacteraceae > Stenotrophomonas > Stenotrophomonas sp. 71799_Sma. Next base: position 2,343,003 of record NZ_CM151202.1, on the reverse strand, counting down.
GTAATTGCAGCCAGACGCGCCTCCATGCGACGAAGATTCGACGTCATGGAACGAGTCAGCGGTAGCGCTAGGAGGGCAAGCGTTCGGTATGTCTCGACCTCGAGCAGTCGTTGCGCCAGCGCTCCTGCCCGCGCCGGAGTCAGGTCGCGATCAAGGATGAGCATGTGGGTTAGCCCTTCCTCGTCTTGACGGAAGTCGGTCACAATGGCCGCGGCACCGTTCTCAACCAGCGAGTAGCAGCGGCTGACGGGATCAAAGCAATCTATTTCCTTCTCCGCCTCCGCGGTCCAAGGCAAAAGCCTGACGCTAACAGCCGAGATCACGGGTCCTGGCGGCTTGAATCCCTGTCTAAACGGGTTGTCCCCACAAGGCTCACCTGTTTCTGAGCTCAGTGGTGCGCTCCAGAGGTAGGAAGAGAACTCAGTGTGCTTCTCGCAGTGCAGATCACCCTCATTCCACGTAAGCGCGTGATGAGGTGTGGTGTGATCCTCGACTGCAGCCCCCATACGACCTGAAAGATCGTCGATCGCGGCACGATCTCGACTCATGTCCCCTTCTGTCATGAAGGAGAGCTGGAGAAGGCTTCGCGGAGACTGGGTGAGAAGGTGCGGTCGCGCATGGACTTCCTCAACGGCGGCGCGGCGGTCCGCGTGCGCCGGCATCCCATATACGTAGCCTTCTGCTGGCGTGCCTGCAGCTTGGCTCAGGCCGGATGGGTCATTCATACATAGCCTCAAGAATGGATGATCTTCTAAACACCGCTCACGGGAGGTCTATCACTTGCTTGTGCGATAGCTCAGCGAAAGGTCGTGTGGTGGAGCCGGCTCTGGTGTAGGGCGGTAGTGGGAACCACAACAAGCTGGGAGGACAGCACCGCATAGATCGCAGGCCCTTGCTCTCCCACCTTCCAGCCAGGCGCGGACCGCATGGGAGTCGCAACGAGGCTGGAAGCTCACTTCAAAGGGCCTCCCATGACTCAGTCAGATGCCGAAGGCAACGATGCCGACAGAGATTGCCCGCTCCAAGAAATACAGACAGGCGCAACTCGACTGACATCATCCAGCATGCCTTGGAGCCTCCTGGAAAGGCCTCAACGTCCTAGTCGTGACGCCCTAACCCACGAAGGGGTTAGGAATGGCGGGTTCTACTTGGAAATGAAGTAGTTCGGACACCCATAGATTGCCTCCTCTACTTAGTACTAGCGCCATCAAGCAATGTCGCGAACTGACTAACGGAGATAGGAGCGGACAATAGAGATGGTCTCGTCAATCGACTTCCTTTGAGAGTCGGTGTGGGTGTCGCTATGCGGGAACTCTTCACGCAGATAGCTCTCCAGAACCGTCGCCATCAAACCATTGACCGCCCCGCGCACAGCAGCAAGCTGCTGAAGTACTGCAGCACATTCCGCCCCGCTCTCCAGAGCCTGCTCCAATGCAGCCACCTGTCCGCTGATCCGACGTACGCGGGTAAGGGCCTGCTTTTTCTCCCGAGGGCTGTGAGGCATTGCGCACCTGTCCGTATCACATGAGGGAACGATACTATACTCCCCGATAGTATGCAAGCTAGCAATCTGCGAGGGTCTTTAACTCCGTCAACTGAGTCTGCGCCTGATTTCGAGCCGCCGCCAGAGGCCAGTGACAGACCCCTCCCGCCCCACCCCCACACCACAAAAGGCGGGCTCCTGTAGGAGCCACGCCCCACCACTCGAAAGAGTGGTTACATGTAGATGAATTGGCGGTATAGCTTGTCTAGCTCCAGCCTGACGAACTCGATCTCCTCCTCGTCCCCGGCATCAGAGAGCTCCAGAAGCTGTCGCTCCTTTGATGTAATTCGATCACAGAGGTCTTTTAGGTTGGCGCAGAACTCCGCTGAATGGGCTTGCGACCGGTCAGGTCGAGCCTCTGTTGATCCCAACATTCCGCGAGACGTTGACGGGGTGATGCCGAACTCCTCATTGAACGCGATCTGATGCTGTCGCCTGTCATCAGTCTCAGAAATGGCCTGCCGCATCGCACTAGTGATCGTATCGGCATACATGATCGCCTTACCGCGCGAGTTTCTTGCGGCTCGTCCAATCATCTGAATGAGGGCCTGGCTCGACCGAAGGAAGCCCGCCTGGTCCGCATCAACGATAGCGACCAGAGAGGCCTCAGGAATATCGAGCCCCTCTCTCAGCAGGCTGATACCCACTAGCACATCGAACTCGCCGGCCCTCAGCCCATTGATGATCTCAACTCGATCCTCTGCCTTGATATCCGAGTGCATGTACTTCGCACGCACCCCTTGATCCTCGAGGAACTCGCACAGCTCCTCAGCAGACACCTTTGTCAGCGTGGTCACCAAGACCCTGTCGCCCTCTCGTACACAACGGGCGATCTCTGACAGAAGATCGTGCCTGTAGCCCTCCCTCGGCCTCACCTCTACCAGCGGATCGAGCAAGCCAGTGGGCCTGATGAGCTGGTCAATCAATCTTCCCTTGGATCTCCCAATCTCATAGGCGCCAGGCGTAGCCGAAACGAAGATCGTCTGGGGCTTGATGGCTTCAAACTCAGAGAAGCTAAGCGGTCTGTTGTTCATCGCCGAAGGTAGACGGAACCCGTACTCGATTAGAGTATCCTTCCTGCTCTGATCGCTCCTGAACATCGCCTCGATCTGAGGAACCATGACGTGCGACTCATCAACAAATAGCAGGCCATCCTTCGGGAGGTAGTCCATGAGTGTCGTCGGCCTAGCTCCTGAAGGCTTCGAGTTCAGGTAACTGGAGTAGTTCTCCATGCCAGAGCAATATCCCAGCTCCCTCATCATCTCCACGTCGTTCGTGATCTTCTCGTAAAGCCTATTTGCCTCAACGATTCGACCAGATGCGTTGAGCTCCGTCACCCTGGCCTCCAAATCCTTGAGGATGGCCTTCGTAGCCTCATTGATTTCTGTTTTGGGGCTTGCGAAGAGTGTCTTTGGAGAAACGAGGTAGCGCGTCTCATCGCCAAGCTTCTTCCCTGTAACCGCATCAATCCAGGTGAGCGACTGCACTCTCCCCTCGTCCGTGAGCTCTACTCTAATTGCCTTGTACTCAGAGTCGGCGGGAAAAATATCGACCACATCGCCAGACACACGGAACGTGCCACGCTTCAGGGTCCGCTCAGTCCTGTCGTACTGAAGCGATGCAAGCCGACGCAGGAAGTCCCTCTGATCCAGTTCGATTCCAAGCGCAAGCTCAACCTGCAGATCCCGGTAGCTCTGTGGGTCTCCCAGTCCATAGATTGAGGACACCGAAGCGACAACAATCACGTCTCTACGCTCAATCAGAGACTTCGTAGTCGATAGTCGAAGCCTCTCAAGGTGATCATTGATGGCTGAGTCTTTCTGGATGTAACGATCGCTACCTGGGATATAGACCTCTGGCTGGAAGAAGTCGTAGTAGGAAACGAAATACTCCACGGCGTTCTCGGGGAACAGCGCCTTCATCTCCCCGTAGAGCTGAGCAGTCAACGTCTTGTTTGGCGCAAGAATGAGCGTGGGTCGCTTCAGCCGATGGATCACATTGGCCATCGTGAAGGTCTTCCCTGACCCTGTAATTCCCTTCAAGGTCTGATGTGTTGCTCCCTCCTCGATGCCAGCAATTAGCCTGGCAATCGCTTCGGGTTGATCCCCGGCCGGCGTATGATCCGAATGCATTACGAACATATCTGTTGACATCACTTACGCTCCTACTGGCTCATTCTTGATCGTTAGAGGAACTATTCCCGTCTCACAGACTCCATCCCATATGTGCGAGCGGAACCAAGGGGGCTGTACGAATGCTATCTTTGGGCGAGTTCCTTTCAGGTGAGCCTGGCAACCCATGCCTGACTAGCGCTAGGGCGTGAGCTGGCATGTCGTTACATGCCGGAGCGGCCTCAGAAGTGCACCCGCCGCCCTCCGCTCACGCCTCACTCCTCCCTACCTGGCTGCTGTACCGACTCCTGATCGACCGCAGTCAGAGCCAGCGTTGACATTAGCTCTGTCTCGATCGTCCTCTGCATTGAGTAGATCGGGAGCGCGTTCGGCGCGGAACTGAATGGCTCCTCCAGCTGACGGCCCAGCGCATCGAGACCAAAAAACGTGTACGCCACAATGAGCACCGGTAAAAAGGTCCACCACCCCAATGTTCCTGCCAGCGCAAAAGGAAGTGTTGTGCAGAATACGATCGCAGTCCGGTGAAGCAGCAGCGAATACGAGAATGGAATCGGAGTATTGAGTATCCTCTCGCACCCCCCTGGATACGAGCCAAGTTGGCAAGCTGCTTATCCATCACCGAGTACTGAATCGAGTCGATCCTTCCCTCATGAGCCAGATGGGCAAGCTTCAAGCCAATGCCCTGGAGCACAGCGTCCGTCGGATTCGGGCCTTGTGATGCCTTGCCAATATCCCACCAAGGTGCGATCGCATGGGCTTCGTCGGCCCGGCGCAGTCGAGAATAGAGGCCAGCACTGAAGCCACACAGGCCTCGCAGGATCTGTGCTCGGCTGTTTGGATCCAGCAGGGACGTCTGCCTGGCTATTGAGCGACACGCTATGACCAGGTCACCCCAAAGGTGCCTCGCCTCCCACCATCTGGAGTAGCAAGCGTTGTTTCGAAAGCTCATGAATACGGAAAGTGCGATACCAATGAGCGTGAACGGAACGGCACTGAAGCGAGCAAAGATTCCTGGATGCTCCGTTGATGCGAGCACCGCTCCTGCGGTCACAATGCTAATCAGTAGTAGATGCAATGCGATCCTGGGCAGGATGGTACCCCTGACGGCAAACGCAACGTCCCACAACGTCGGCTGCCTTCGCATTCTCGTTTCAACATCTGGGAGACGGTGTGTCATGCCAACCTCTGATTCATTGATCGACTGCTGGCGTCGATACGCCTAGGCAACAAATTCCTTCCACTTGAGTTCGAAATGCGAATGACATCACGCCGTTCGCATGACACTGCTACAGCAGGTCTAAAGCAGTTCATCGTCGGCAGCCTCGGGCATCCATAGTTCAATGACCGTCCCTGTCAGGCCGGTTCTCACTACCGACAGGCTGCCACCGTGGCGGTTGGCAAGCATCTGACTGATGGAAAGACCCAGCCCAGTACCTTGACGATGTTTGGTCGTAAAGAATGGCTCAAAAATTCGGACCAGAATGTCCTGAGGAATGCCGCTTCCAGTATCTGAGACTCGCAAAGCGACGCCAGGGTGACCATGAACGTCGTCAACGTCCAACGTCGCCAATCCCAGCGTTCCGCCCTTCTGCATGACATAGATTGCATTGATCAGGAGGTTCACAAGAATTTGCTGCAGCTCGCCCCGATTGCCCGTTACGAGCCGTGTGGACAGGAAGTTCTTCTCTATCTTCACGGGATGGCGCTTGATGAGGTGTTGAATCAGGGGCAGCGTCTCCAACATCAGCGTGGCAGGCTCTAACAGCTCACTATGACCGGAGTACTCACTGGGCTTGGAGAACTGCAGCAACTTGGAAACAATGGTGCTGATACGCCCAATTTGATCCTCAATGAGGTCAATCTCTTCTCCAAACCCTTGACCCTCGGGCTCCCTGATCGAGTCACGCAGAAGCTCGAGGTTCCCCTGCATGACGGCAAGCGGATTGTTGATCTCGTGCGCTATTCCTGCTGCGATCTCGCCAATTGTTGCCAGCTTCTCAGTGACAATCAGGTGCTGGGTCGTCTCTTCCAACCGTCTATTGGCTAGTGCGAGACCAGCAGTTCGCTCCTCTACCCTGGAATTGAGCTCCTCGTTCCAGGCGACCAGCTGCCGTTCCTTCTCTTCCAGCTGACAGAGCAGCTGGTCCAAGTGCGAAGCGACACGTCCGATTTCATCATTGGATGCCCCTGCTCCGGAGCGAGCACTGCGGTCGCCCGCCTTGACCCGTCCAATTGCCTGATCCATCCGCTCAAGTGGCTTGAACACGCCGCGAGCGATGTACAGAAAAAGGGGTACGGTGATGACTGCAACAAGGAGGCAACCGAACACGATCGCTCCGATGGAATTTCGACGGGCGGTGGTGAATGGCTCCTCCAGAAAGCCCACGAAGAGCATACCAATAGGTACGCCCCGGCCATTGAGAATGGGCATATAGCCGGCAATGTACCAATCATTGACTACGTAGGCTCTCGCCTGCCAGGTCTTTCCCTGGCCCAGCACGGCCTCGGCCACTTCAGAAGACACCCGTGTCCCCGACGCTGGGTTCCCTCCCGCCAACAACGCGTTGGTGCTGATGCGGGTATCACCAAGGAAGATGGAGGCTATCCCTGTTGCGCCAGTACGCAGGGCCTTATCTCGGTAGACAAGATCAGTGATCTGCTTGATGAACTCGGTGTTGTGGTTCAGCAGAGTACCCGCAATCAAGACGCCAACCTGATTGTTTGGAAGTGCAACCGGCGTTGCAGCTTGAATCATTAGGCCCCGCTTCTCACTCTGGGCCGAATCGACAGGATTCCTTGCGTTATGCGGACGAATGACCTCGGCCCGTGCGGCGAGCTTTGGGGAGATCTCCATCAGATCGTCCCGGCTTACCACCCCCACCTCCACGCTGGACGCTCCCTTCAGGGCCTTTTCGATGACTGACCAGTCCAAGTCAAGCTCAGCTGGCGAGGCCGGCTCACTACTAGCCAACAAGCGACCGTTTGAATCCAACAGTGCGATGAAGTCTAGTGAACCACCTTGGGCTTTCGACGCTAGTAGGCTGCCAAGCTCTGCATTCTTGTTGACCCCCTGGCTAATGACGCCATGGAAGCTCTGCGAATCAGCAATCGCAGCCAGCGTCGCGCGGTCGTTGACGAGCAGCTGGTTCATGTACTGTCCCGCAACTTTCAGGTCCCCGCCAACCTTCGAGGCGAGCAGTCGGTCGAAGCGCAAATCCCATTGGTAGATGAGTCCGCCGACGATAGCCGGCAGGATCACAAACATTGGAAGGATCGCGATTAGAAGCAGGCGGAAGCGAACTGAGCGCGCTCGGTTCATTGCAGATTCCTAGGCTGATACATTCCAACTGGAGCACTTACGATCAATCGTCTTTCGCGATATGCCCAAGATCGTGGCCGCTCTTTCGCGATCTCCGCCAGTCTCACGAAGCACTGCAAGGATGTGCCTGCGCTCGACCTCCGAGAGCAGCCGGCTTCGTGGGTCAGAGAGTGACTCCAACCGCTCAAGCTGAGTCGGAAAGTGTCCGAGTATCAGGCTACGCTCAACGTAGTTGTGAAGCTCGCGGACGTTCCCGGGCCACGAGTAGCTCTGAAGATATGCCCGGATCCTTTCGTCGATCGGAATCGGTTGAAGGCCAAGCTGCAGCCCCAGCTCACGCATGAAGCCCGCCGCCAGCTCCAACACATCAGCGCCGCGGTCATGAAGGCGAGGAAGCGACACCTCGAGAACGTTGATGCGATAGTAGAGATCCGACCGGAATGTTCCATTCTTCACTTCCGCAACCAAATTCTTGTTGGTTGAGAAGATGAATCTGACATCGATCGGAATCTCCCGATCTGCGCCAACTGGTCGTATCCGTCTATCTTCAAGCATCCTTAGCAGCTTTCCTTGGAGAGCCAAGGGAAGATCAGCGACTTCGTCAAACAGCAATGTTCCGCCTTCTGCATAGGCGACCAGTCCTTGGCGAGACGAGTTCGCTCCACTGAACGTTCCTTTGAGACTCCCGAACAGTTCAACGTCAATCAACTCGCTGGGAACAGCTGCACAATTTATTGGAATGAAAGGATGAGATGCCCGTGCGGACAACGCGTGCAGCGATCTTGCGGCAACCTCCTTTCCAGAGCCGGATTCTCCAGTGAACAGCACGCTACTGGGCAGTGGTGCGACCTTCGCGATCAGATCCTTGGTGGCCTGAATCGCACGCGAGCTACCTGTGAGCCTGTCTCGAAGCGCAGCTGGTGCACCGGAGCCATGTAGCTCGTGACGGAGAATGGCATTCTCCCGCCGTAGGCGACCGCGTTCCAGGCAGCGCGATATAGCGGCCAGCAACTGATTGGTTCTGAAAGGCTTGAGAAGAAAATCAGCCGCTCCCGCGCGGATAGCGCCGATAGCGGAATCCAAGTCTGCGTACGCAGTAATCAGAATGAAGTCGGCCAAGACCCCTCCCCTGCGCTGGTCCTCCAGCCACGCGATGCCACTCTTCCCTGGCAACACGTTGTCCACAATCACGATGTCAAAGTGGCGCTCCGTCAGATGCTGCTCCGCTTCAATGGTGTCAGCTGCAGCTTCCACAACTTTGCATCGCGGTCGCAAGGCACGAACCAAGAAGCTACGCATGCCAGGTTCGTCGTCAACGATCAGTATCGATGAGCGCGCAAGGTCCGGCCATGCAAGATCGCCGTTTGCGCGCTCTTCGGAAGATTGGTTGGCGCTCTTTGGCGTCATGTTTCCCTCAGTACAATTGAAGCGTGGCTAGTTCCGTCGATTCGTGTTCGAGTTCATTTCGATCTTTCGACCGCTAGATGACGGGTGACATATCGAACAAAACACCCCCTCTCACGACGTAGGACGTTGTGCACCAAAGGCCAGTCTGAGACGTTCAATGCTGTCGACCTCAGTCATATGCCAATCCGGAACTCTTGCCCTACGAGCCTAGTATCGACCTCTTGGTGGCCAAACGGACCGGGGGCTCCTCGCCATATTGCCCAGAGCGCCAATGGCCTCCGTGCCCCTCCAAGCCCCTCGGCGGTCGGTCGCCACGGGAGGCTGGAGAAGTCTCGCTCCCTTCGAGCGGATCATTACGCCAATTCGGCCATATGGGAAGCGCTGGGTGCGCGTTGTCCCCGCCTCGGCCGGAGCCACGCAGCGCGGCCAAGCGCGGGCGAGTCGATCCGCCTTGCAAGAAGGTCCAGGCCCTACCGCTCGCCTACCGGCATAGAGATGCCTATGCACCAGGGTCGTCTCCCATTTGCGCGGCTCGCGGGCAGATGTATCGTGGCTTTGGACTCTCTGAGTCTCCGACTGACTGATGGTTGCTCTTCCCCTCAAGACCCGGGCTTGTTGGGGAGCCGACTAAGGATGGTAGAAGGCGGGGCTGACGGGTCGGCCTCTGACGCGAGCCGGGAGGAGAGATCAGTCGCCCATTTTCGATGCAGGCGATCTGGCCCCCAAATATCTCAATGTCGTTGGGATCATGGCTGATCAGCAGCAGTGGAATACCGGCCCCGTCCAGCACGGCCTCCAGCTCCTGCCGCAAGTGCTGGCGAAGATCCTGGTCCAGCGCGGAGAACGGTTCATCCAGCAGCAGCGCCTGCGGCTGCGTCACCAAGGCGCGTGCCAAGGCGGTACGCTGGCGCTGGCCGCCGGACACCTGCGAGGGCAGCAGATCACCCACCGTATCGATGCGGAATGCGTGCAACCACTGCTCCACCGCATCGAAGCGCTGGCCGACCCGCGGATTCAACCAGCCCTTCTGCAGACCGAACGCCACGTTCTGGCGCACGCTCAGGTGTGGGAACAGCGCGTAATCCTGGAACACGTAGCCCAGCCGGCGGTGCTGCGGCGGCAGATCCACACCGGTGGCCGCATCGAACAGGGTCTGCCCCTGTAGGCGCACATGACCCTGGCCCGGCCTCAGCAGCCCGGCCACCGCCTTCAGGGTCAGGCTCTTGCCCGCGCCCGAGGGCCCGAACAGCACCACCTGCCGCTGCGTGCACTGCAGCGACACGTCCAATACGAAATCCTGGCCGGCCGCCTGCAGGCGACGCTGCACCTGCAGGTCAAGCCACATCACGCAGCTCCCGGCGACGTCCGCCCACCAGCCGCGCGGCCAGCAGCAGGATCACGATGCACACCACCGAGGTCAGGATCACCAGCGCATTGGCCTTGCCGTCCTGGCCGGCCTGCACCGCTTCGTAGATGGCGATCGACAGCGTCTGCGTGCGGCCGGGAATGCTGCCCGCCACCATCAGCGTCGCGCCGAACTCGCCCATCGCGCGTGCAAACGCCAGCAGCAGGCCGGCGAGGATGCCGCGCCACGCCAGCGGCAGCGTGATGCGGAAGAACACCGCTGCTTCGGACACACCGAGCGTGCGTGCGGCCTGCTCCAACTGTCCATCCACTTCCTCGAACGCCGCGCGTGCCGGCTTGAACACCAGCGGCAGCGAGGCCACCGCCGCAGCGATCACCGCCGCCTGCCAGGTGAACACCAGGTTGATGCCGAACCACGACTGCAGCCACGCGCCGATCGGGCCGTTGCGGCCGATCAGCACCAGCAGGTAATACCCCAGCACGGTCGGCGGCAGCACCATCGGCAGGGTCAGCAGCGAATCCAGCAGCTCACGGCCAGGAAATCGCCGACGTGCCAGCAGCGCGCCCAGTGCCACGCCCAGCACCAGATTGATCGCGGTGGCCCAGCCGGCCACCTTCAGCGACAACCACAGTGCGCTCCAGTCGAGATCCATGCCTCAGGGCTTGCCGAACCCATGCTTGGCCAGGATCGCCTGGCCCTGTGCCGAACGCACGAAGGTGGTGAAGCGCTTGGCTTCAACCGGTTGCGCACTGGCCTTGGTCACCGCCAACGGATAGGCAATGCGCCCCGCCACCGGCACCGCGAAGGCACGGCGCACCCGATCAGGCATCGCCTGCGCATCGGTGGCATAGACGAAGCCGGCATCCACTTCACCGCGCGCCACGTAGTCCAGCGACTGGCGAACGTTCTGCGTGGTGATGGTCTTGCCCTGCACCGACGGCCACAGGCCCGCCGCTTCCAGCGCGCCCTTGGCATAGCGGCCGACCGGCACGCTGTCCGGGTTGCCCAGTGCGATGCGCTGCACACCGGCACCGGCCAGGTCCTTCAAGGTACGCGGCGCAGCCTTGGCCTGCGGCGGCACCACCACCCACAGCGCGTTCACCGCGAACACCTCGCGGGTGCCGGCCGCCAGCAGGTCCTGCTGCTGGGCCTGGTCCATCGTGGTTTCATCGGCCGACGCGAACACATCCACCGGCGCGCCGCGGCTGATCTGCTGCAGCAGCACGCCGGACGCGGCGAAGTTGAAATCGACCTTGGTTCCCGGGTGTGCCTTCTCATAGGCGGTGCCCAGTTCGCGGAAGCTCTCGGTCAAGCTCGATGCCGCCGACACCGTCAGGTCGGCCGCCAAGGCCGGCACCGTGGCCAGCAGTCCCAGCAACAACAGTCCAACTCGTTTCATCATTGGTTTCCCCGTTTGGTTGGGTTTAGATCGGTTTCACCGCCTATCCTTGGCATCGCAGGCGCTACATAGCTGGCCCGCCCAGAGCTAGGTAGAGGGTGCACGACGGTGCGGACCTCGTTGGCGCAGGCTGTCTCGTACATCCACATCGAATTGAAGCTGCAGCGAGATGTCATCATCCAGCGCAATGCCAAAACCCAGACCATCACGACAGGGCAAACGTAATGCCAAGGACTGAACCGCTTCGCGAGGAAGCATCAACCGGCAGTACTCGCTCCCCTCCAGAAGCACCGCCTGTTGCCCTGCATGCAGTGATAGCACCATGCCCCAGCCGCGATCGCCGCCGAACCGCGTCAGGTTCTCCACCGATTCGCCGGCCAGCAACTGCGCTAGCTCCTCTTCATCAACGCGCAGACGAACTGCCTGCCGCTGTAGCTGGACTTTCATGATGCAATGAACTCGAGCTCGGTTGAGGTGTTGCAGTTGAGTAGCTGGTCGTATTCGCTATCCGCCAGTGGCAGCTCGATTGCGCCCAAGCGTTCTCGCAGGGCGTGTAGCGAGCGGTGCGCCGCCGGATTCTCGATCAATTCCCGCAACACATGCCGGCAATGGTCATCAATCTGCAACCGCATCGGCAGGGGTTCTTCCGCAAACAGCACACAGGCAGCCGAAGGCGCATCACGTAACCGTTGTAGTAACGCCGGGGTCACATTGGGCGTATCCACCGGAAGCACCAGAGCGGCAGCGTCCGGCATGCACATGGCCACACTGTAGAGCCCGCCCAACGGGCCGCAGCGTGCCACGCGATCAGGAATGCCACCGAAGGCCGGGTAGTTGCCACTCACCCATACCCTTTCCGCACCTGCCTGTCGCAGCAGGCCACGCATGTGCTCTAGCAGGGTTCGCCCGTGCCACGGTAGCAGCGCCTTGTCACGGCCCATCCGGCTGGAAAGACCACCGGCCAGCACGATGCCGTCAGTGGGAATGTTCGTGATCGTGTGCACATTCATGGGCATTGTCATGAGCTTGCGTGGGTTCGTTATCCGCATGGCAGAGACTGCAGCCTTCGGTCCACTCGCTGTCGCCGTCCTCGTAATGCTCCTGCTTCCAGATCGGGCACTGGTGCTTGACCACCTCGATCAACTGCCGGCAGGCCCGGAATGCCTCGTCTCGATGCGGGCTGCCGGCGGCCACCACCACCGCCACATCGCCAATGCCCAACCGGCCCTTGGCGTGGGCCACATACAGCTTCAGCTTCGGACCGAACGTCGCCTCGACCTCTGCCGCCAGGCGCTTGAACTCGTTCAGCACCAAAGGTTCGAACAGGTCGTACGTGATCCCGGTCACCGGCCGGCCGATGTTGACGTCGCGCACCTTGCCGATGAACACGTCGATGCCGCCGAAGCCCGGATCAGATACCGCCGCGATGCCTTCGGCCGGATCGATCGCCGCCTGCGCGCGGTCCACCACCGTCGCGATGATCTTCTCGCTCATCGCTCAGCCCCCGCTCACTGGTGGCAGGATCGCCACGCGGCCATCGTCGGGCAGCGCCTCGTGGTCGCGCAGCACGCGTTGCTGGTCGGCAAACGCCGAGTAGTCCAGCAGGCCCGCGCGGAAACCCGGCCAACGCACCGGCAGCAGCTCGCGCAGCGCCTGGCGCAGATCGGCCACGGTGCCACCGGCCACATCGACGGCGATTTCGCGGCTGGCATCCAGATCGGAAAACGCACCGAACAACTGCAGATTCACCTGTTTCATCATGACTCCTGGCTCACCAGCTGCACCGGTTCGTGGTGACCCCAGCCCTGCACGCGCACGAAGGTGCCAGCGCTGGCCAGGTCTCCCTCGGCCTCCAGCACCACCCAGGCGTTGGCCTGCAGCATGGACATCAAACGGAACGACTCCTGCCCGGACAGTACGCGCGCACTCAGGCGCCCCTGCCCGTCCATTTCCACCCGCGCCCGCGCGTGGAAGCGCAGACCGGGCGGCTTGCGCACGTCGGCCTGCAGCGGCAGCCGCAACACCGGTTCCGGTGCAAGCCCCAGCAGGCGGCGCAGTACCGGCTCGACGAAGAAGCGCTGGCCCACGGCAGCCGAAACCGGGTTGCCGGGCAGGCCGAAGTACAGCGCGCCATTGGGCAACACCGCGAACAACAACGGCTTGCCGGGGCGGATCGCCACCTTATGGAAGACGATGCGCGCACCACGGCCACGCAGCGCATCGGGAACGAAGTCGTAGCGGCCGGCCGACACCGCGCCGGTACTGATCAGCAGCTGCGCGCCAGCGGCCAGCGCTTCATCCAGCACCGCATTGAACGCGGCCACGTCGTCGCCCACCGTGCCCTGCCAGACCACCTCGGCACCGGCCGCCTGCAGGCGGCCCACCAGGTAGGGGCGATTGCTGTCACGGATCTGGCCCGATTCCAGCGCCTGCGCCGCCTCGGTCACCAGTTCCTTGCCGGTGGCGATCACCGCCGCCCTCGGCCGCGCCACCACCGCCACCTCACCCACGCCCAGGGCGTGCAGCAGGGTGCGGGCATTGATATCCAGCACCTGGCCGGCGCACAGCACGCGCTCACCCTCGCGCACGTCCTGGCCGCGCAGGCGCACGTTCTGGCCCGGCTTCACCGTCGCGGTCAGCGCGATGCGGGTCGGGCGGCCGTCCTCGCTGGCGAGGATCTCCACGTTCTCGACCGGCACCACCGTATCCAGGCCAACCGGCATGCGCGCTCCGGTCATGATTTCCCAGGCACCCTCGCCGCCTTCGGCGCCGGCATCGCCGGCTGCCTGCCAGCCCTGCACCGCGAATTCGGTACCGGCCTCGAACGTCGCGCCGTTGGCGCGCAGCGCAAAGCCGTCCATCGCCGAATTGTCGAACGGCGGCAACGACTGCCCGCTGTGGATGTCACTGGCCAGGGTACGGCCGCCGGCTTCATGCAGCGGCACGCGCTCGGCCGGCAGCGGCGTGGCCGCGTCCAGCAGGTGCTGCAAGGCTTCGCAATAGGGAATCATGAGTGGCCATCCCCCTCGACCATCGCCAGGGCGTGGCCCAGTACCGGCGCCAGGATATCCAGGCACTGCGCCGCCGCCTTCGGGCTGCCGGGCAGCGCGAACACCAGCATGTTGCCCAGCTGCACCACCTCGGCGCGGCTCAGCCAGGCCATCGGCGTGTGCTGTGCACTCAGCGCGCGCACCATCTGCGCCAGGCCATGTACCGGCCGCGCGTTCAGGGAACGGAGCGCCTCCGGGGTCAGGTCACGCGGGCCCAGTCCGGTACCACCGGTACACAGGCACAGGCGCACGCCCTCGGCGGCCAAGGCCTGCAGGCGACCCGCCAATGGCTCGATGCCATCGGGCAACACCTCAGCGGCCACCACCTCGCCGCCCAGCTTTTTCAGGCCGGTCACCAGGGTCGGGCCAGAGATATCCTCATAGGTGCCGTCGCTGGCGCGATCGCTCAGCGTGATCACCGCGCAGGCCGCGCCCTCCAGGCCCTTCGGCGCACGCGGCTTGAAACGCGTGCGCTCGGCATCGTCCATGCCGTCGGGGTGCAGCCAGACACCGCGCTTGCCGCCTTCCTTGAACAGCAGGCGGATACCTTCGATGCGCAGGGCCGGTTCCACCGGCTTGCTCAGGTCGTACAGGGTAAGCAGCGCCGCGTTGACGCCGGCCAGTGCCTCCATCTCCACGCCGGTGCGCGCCTCGCTGGCGCACTCGCACCACACGCGGATCGCCTGCCGTTCCGGTACCGGCGCGCAGAACACCTGCACCAGTTCCAGCGGCAGCGGGTGGCACAGTGGCATCAGCATCGAGGCCATCTTGGCGCCCTGCAGGCCGGCAATCTCGGCCATCACCAGCGCATCGCCCTTGGGCAGGCGGCGCTCGACGATCAGCGGATAGGCCACTGGACCGGCATGCAGCTCGCCCACCGCCACCGCACGTCGGCGGGTGATGCGCTTGTCGCGGACATCGGCCATATGGAAGGCCGCATTCAATTCCCCACTCATCGTGTTGCTCATCCTCCGATGGAGGCCAGGTGCGGGGTCAGCCCGGTCTGGCCCTGGTGCAGTCCATGCCCGGCCGCTTTCAGGCCAAGCTGCGTGGTAATGCGTGCCAGCAGCGCGTCATGGTCATCGTCGCTCTGCAGCAGCGGGCGCAGCGGCACGCCGAACTCGCCGAACAGGCACAGCCGCAGGTCACCCTTGGCGGTCACCCGCAGGCGGTTGCAGCCCTTGCAGAAGTCACGCGAATACGGGGCGATGATGCCCACCGTGCCGCGATGGTCCGGGTGGCTGTACTCACGCGCCGGGCCGGCATCGGCGGCGCGCGGCCGTTCGTGCCAGCCAGCCGCCAGCAGCTGCTCGATCACCACGTCGGCGCGCAGGTGGTGGCGCTGGAAATAGGCTTCGTTGTCGCCGGTGCGCATCAGTTCGATGAAGCGCACGCTGAAGGGGCGGTCACGCAGGTAGTCCATCCACTGCGGCAGCTCGTCGTCGTTCAGGCCACGCAGCAGCACCGCATTGAGCTTGATCGCCGGCAGGCCCAGCGCCTGCGCCAGGGCCAGGCCCTGTTCGATCTCCGGCAGGCGGTCATGCCCGGTGATGGTCTTGAAACGTTCGCGCTGCAGGCTGTCCATGCTCACGTTCAGCGCGGTCAGGCCGGCGCGGTGCCAGCCCGGCAGGCGCCGCGGTAGCAACGTGCCATTGGTGGTGATGGCCACCTTGCGGATGCCCGGCACCGCCGCCACGGTGGCGATGATCTCATCCAGGTCCTTGCGCAGGCTGGGCTCGCCGCCGGTCAGGCGGATCTTGCTCATGCCCAGCGCGGCAAACGCACGCACCAGGCGCGCGATTTCTTCCACCTGCAGGAAGCGCGGGCGGCCATCGGCCTGGTAGCCGTCGGGCAGGCAGTAGCTGCAACGGAAGTTGCAGGCTTCGGTCAACGAAAGGCGCAGGTACGGAAAGCTGCGTCCGAAACCGTCGGTGAGTTGGCGGGGATGATCTGCCAGTGCGCCCTCACCTACCGGCTCTGGCGCCCGAATGAGCTCGGCTGACATTCTTAGTCCTCCCTACGACATGCCGGCGCAATCACTGTGAAATGACCACCCTGACCGGGATCGACTTCGCCGCGGGGGTACCACTGATGCGATCGAAGTAATCCAGAGGTAGCAGTGGATTGAGTTCAGGGTAGTAGCCCGCAATCGCGCCACGCGGCATCGGATAGTCAAGCACAGTCAACCCATCGACCCGCCGGCAGACGCCATCACTGGAGATCGTCTCGAGGCTCACCTGTTCCTCCTTCCCAATCCCTCGTGCTACTCGATCTTCCAGGTTCATGAAGAGGATCATTCGATCGTTATACACACCGCGATAGCGATCGTTGTAGCTGTAGATTGTCGTGTTGTACTGGTCATGGGAGCGAACCGTGGCCAGCCGAAGCATAGTGGGATCCTCGACCAGGTCGTTCACTTCAAGACCCGGCAACACCAGAATATTGGCCTTCCCGTTAGGTGTCGGCCACTCACGGCGGCGCGGCGGAATGTCCAAGTGGAAGCCACGCGGCGCCTGGATCCGTTCATTGAAGTCTGCGTAGATGCTGGGATAGACCGCCGCGATCAGCTCACGAACATGGTTGTAATCGTGCATGCAAGCTGCCCAGTCGACCTTGCTGTCCGGCAGTGTTGCCATTGCCATGCGGCACACGATCTCAACTTCCGGAAGAACATGTTCACTCACAGGCTCCAGTACTCCACGGGATGCGGTGACATTCGACATGGCATCCTCAATGGTGACAAACTGCTCACCCAGCGGGGTATGGATCCACTCCGAGCGCGCCACCACCGGTAGGATCAGCGCCTCCTTGCCATGCACTAGGTGGCCACGGTTGAGTTTGGTGGCGATGCCAACCGTAAGCTCAAGACCACGCATTGCCCTGTAGGCAATTTCGGTATCAGGAACAGCATGGATGAAGTTCCCGCCCATGCCGATGAAGACCTTGGCGGTTCCAGCCAGCATCGCCTCAATAGACTCAACCACATGGTGCCCATGTTCGCGCGGCGGTTCGAACCCGAACACGTCGCGAACTTGGTCCAGGTAGCGTTGCGTCGGCTTCTCATCAATGCCGACGGTACGGTCGCCTTGCACGTTGGAATGGCCGCGAATAGGAGCAATGCCCGCCCCGGGCTTTCCGAAGTTGCCGCGCAGCATCAGCAGATTGGCAACCTGCTGCAAAAGGCGAGATCCTTGCTGGTGCTGGGTCAGGCCCATGCCATAGCAGATAATGGTCGCACGGGAACGGATGTAGATCTCTGCACAACGCAGAATCTGCTCCTTCTTGATCCCGGACACTTGGACGATCTGGCTCCACTCCAGGGACATCACTTCTTCACGCAATGCCTCCAGCCCGACGGTGTGCTCGGTCAGGAATTCGTGATCGAGAACAGACTCGCCGGCCGCTTCCCGCTCGAACATAGCCTTCATGATGCCCTTGATCAGGGCCAGGTCACCGCCGATGCGAATGTGTACAAATTCACTGGAAATCTCGGTGGAGCCAAACGTGGCCATCTGCACGACGTCCTGGGGCTCGGCAAAGCGAATCAGCGCACGTTCCGGCATAGGATTGACCGCGACAATTGGAGCATTACGCTTCCGCGCCTCCACCAAGTTGGACATCATTCGTGGTGAGTTGGTGCCTGTGTTCTGGCCGATGACGAAGATGGCCTCAGCATGCTCAAAGTCATCGAGCACGATAGTGCCCTTGCCGACACCAATTGCCGGCGGCAACCCCCGGCTGGTCGGCTCGTGGCACATGTTCGAGCAGTCCGGGAAGTTGTTGGTTCCGAACTCGCGCACGAAGATCGAGTACAGGAACGCGGCTTCGTTCGGCGTCCTCCCCGAGGTGTAGAACTCAGCCTCATGCGGGCTGGACAGGGCCTGCAGGTGTCGCCCGATCAGCGCGAAGGCCTCATCCCAGCTACAAGGAACGTAATGGTCGGATACCGGGTCATATCGCATCGGCTCGGTCAATCGACCCTGCATCTCCAGCCAATAGTCGGACTGCGCCATCAGCTCCTGGACAGTGTGCTCCGCGAAGAACTCACGCGTGGCGCGATGCTTGGTTGCCTCCCATGCCAAGGCCTTCGCACCGTTTTCGCAGAACTCCAGCTTCTTGGTGTGATCTGCATCCGGGAAAGCGCAACTGGGGCACTTGAATCCCCCAGGCTGATTCATCGACAAAAGCGCTTTAGATCCCTTGGCAATGACGCTCTGCTGCATCAGAACCTTGGCGGTTGCACCGGCGGCACCCCAACCACCGGCAGGATGGTCGTAGGCTTTGTAACGGGGGATCTTCTGCTCTGACATGACAGGCACTCGCAGCATGCAATTGGGAGTGGGAAAAGTTAAGCACGCGACGGCCTCCCCTTCCACGGACAGTATGTCCACCCTGCCCAGACAAGACGTCCGGCGTACACGCCGGGGATCGAATCGAGGCACTGGTGTCCGATACGAGTGCCTCAACGGACCCGAAGCGCTCATCCTGGCCCTCACCACGAACAGGTCTTCACGCCACCCGCCATCGATTGTAACTATCTAATTTATCGGGCGTTTTCTAGCTACAGGCACATGTAGCGGACAGGCGGGCCACAGCCCCTCGAACAGAATGTCGGATCAACTCAGCCAAACTGTCCATCTGCGAACATTTGTAAATTTTGACCGCAGCGGGGTGTACGCCTTGGGATACTCTCCGCACTGTCAAACCACTAAGAAGTCCCCGACCCGAGGGACCCTGCACGCCCAGATCATCGTTACCGGCTTCCCTCCCCGCCAGGCCTCATCTCCATGCAAGCGCCCAGCCCAGTACCTGCCAACGAGCCCTGCGGCATCGCATATCGAAGAACCCTTCGGTGGCGTGGTGGCGAGCGCGGCTCAATCATGGACAGCGTTGCCGAAGAAGTGCCTGTCGCGATGCTCTACAACGACAGTCCTTTCTCGGTGATGATGGCCAGCCCAACGGATCTGGAAGACTTTGCGCTGGGCTTTTCCATGACGGAGGGAACAATTTCTGATCCCTCCCAACTTCTCCGGATTGAAGTGAGGCCATCGCTGGAAGGCATTGAGCTGGCGATGGAAGTCACAGATAGTGCGCCCATCGTGTCAATGCCCAACGACGCCACCCGCAACCTACCCGGGCGTAGCGGTTGCGGGCTATGTGGAGCTAGTCGACTGGAGCAAGTGCTCAGAATGCCTTTGCCAATCGACCGACCCACCACCTACTCCGCCTTGGCGCTACGCGTAGCACTGTCCTCGCTAAAAGGGCTACAGCCAATGAACGAGGCTGCCGGCTCAACCCACGCAGCAGCATGGGTTCTCCCGGACGGAGCTATCGAAGTGGTACGCGAAGACGTGGGCAGGCACAACGCACTAGATAAGCTCATTGGTGCAATGAGGCGCTCATCGACTTCAACCAACGAAGGTCTCGTGCTTCTATCTAGCCGTGCTAGCTACGAAATGGTGAGTAAGGCCGCCTATGCAGGCATGGCGATCGTTGCAGCGGTATCGGCACCCACAGCCTTAGCCATAGATCTCGCAAAGGCCGCAGGGATCTGTCTTGTCGGTTTCGCGCGCTCGGATGGCTTCAACATCTATTCACACCCCCAGCGCCTACTCGATTTGGAAGCTGCACACCTAGCAGCCGTATGACGCCAGATGACGCCTGCCGTGCAATGAGCAAGGATCTCCGCCGATGAAATTGCTAGGCACCATCGGAACTTGAGCCGCTAGCCACCACCCACCCCCTATTGGGATCGTTATGGACGCCCTCCTCCTTTCCCGAATTCAGTTCGGCTTTCTCATCAGCTTCCATGTGCTCTTCCCTGCCTTCACCATTGGCTTGGCCAGTTGGCTTGGTTTCGTGGAATGGCGCTGGCTTCGAACCCGCAACCCGGTGTGGCGGGATCTGTTCTTCTTCTGGCAGAAGATCTTTGCCGTGTCCTTCGGCATGGGCGTGGTAAGCGGTATCGTCATGGCGTTCCAGTTCGGCACAAACTGGCCTCGTTTGAGCCAGATCGCCGGAACCGTAATCGGCCCCCTACTGACTTACGAGGTCCTGACAGCCTTCTTCCTGGAGGCAAGTTTCCTCGGAGTGATGATGTTCGGCTGGGGGCGAGTATCACCACGCCTGCACTTCTTTTCCACATGCATGGTCGCACTTGGAACGCTCTTTTCAACGTTCTGGATTCTTGCCTCCAACAGCTGGTTGCATACGCCTGCGGGCTACGAAATGATCAACGGAGTGGTCCATCCGGTTGACTGGTTCGAGGTTGTGTTCAATCCATCGTTCCCCTATCGACTGGCCCATATGGCAATAGGGTCATTCATAACAACCTGCTTCGTGGTGGGTGGTGTTGGCGCCTGGTACCTGCGGCGTAAGGAGCACGTCGAAGCCGGCCGCAAGATGCTTGGGGCGGCTGTGATATTTGCGGCCATTACCGTTCCTGTTCAGATTTTCGTGGGTGACATGCATGGTCTGAACACCCTCAAGCACCAGCCGATGAAGATCGCAGCGGTAGAGGCTCACTGGCATCAGGGCCAAGAAGGTGAAGGAGTTCCGCTGGTCGTCTTCGCTGTACCAAATGAGAAGGAAGAGCGGAACGATCTTGAGATCGCGATTCCGCGTGTTGGCAGCCTCATCCTGACTCACTCCATGGATGGAACCTTCGCACCGCTGACATCCGTACCGGCGAGCGAACGACCTCCGGTCACGCCTGTGTTCTTCGCATTCCGGATCATGGTTGGGATAGGCACCCTCATGCTACTGCTCGCCTGGCTTTCTGCTTTCACCCTGGCCCGCCGTAAGCTGTTCGATTCCGGGGCCCTGCTGCGCGCTTGGAACTGGATGCTTCCAAGTGGGTTCGTTGCTTTGGTGGCCGGCTGGTTTGTCACCGAGATGGGGCGCCAGCCTTGGATTGTCTATGGCGTTTTGCGAACGGCTGATGCCGTGGGACCGCAAACGGCCTGGATGACAGCGATCTCACTCGCGGTCTATGTCGCTGGATATGCGTTCGTATTTGGTTGGGGCATCTGGTATCTGGTCAAGATCCTCCGACATGGCCCACATGCCCAAGACGGAAGTCCGTCGCTAGAGGGTGGTGATCGCACACCTGCACGGCCTATCTCGGCCGCTGATCAATCTCTCTGAGGAACGCTGACATGGACTCGATGACCTGGTTGCCCATCGCCTGGTTCGCCGTCATCAGCTTCGGCGTCCTGATGTACGTCGTCCTCGACGGCTTCGTACTCGGTATTGGCATTCTCGCGCCCTTTGCCGAGGATGAAGAGCAGCTCGATGTGATGATGAACACCGCTGCCCCAATATGGGATGGCAACGAAACCTGGCTGGTGCTCGGCGGAGCCGGATTGCTAGCAGCGTTTCCAACAGCCTATGCAGCGCTTCTTTCGGCCCTGTACCTTCCAGTACTTCTGCTGCTTGTATCATTGGTTTTCCGGGGGGTCGCCTTTGAGTTCAGGTTCAAAGCCCATCGCTCCAAGAGGCTTTGGAGCGTGGCTTTCGGCCTTGGCTCGCTTCTGGCCGCGTTCTCTCAAGGAGTGATTCTTGGCACGGTGGTGCAAGGCGTGCCAATGACTGGTGACACCTACGCTGGCGGGCCATTCCTATGGTTCAGCCCCTTTGCCATGCTTACCGGAGCAGCCTTGGTTGCCGGCTACGCCTTGCTTGGAGGCACCTGGCTAATCTTGAAGACCGAGGGGCGAACCCACGCACTTGCCAGGCGCCTGACCCGCCCCCTGGTGGTCGCCGTGATCGTGGCCATGGGGCTCGTGAGCAGCTGGCTGCCGTTCCTTGATCTGCGACTAATGACTCGCTGGTTCAGTGACGGGAATTTCTGGTGGCTGTCCCCCGTCCCCCTTCTTACGCTCGCCGTGGCAGTGGCGCTGTGGCGCGCGGAGAAACGCCCCACTCATGATCTTGCCCCTTTCCTACTGAGCCTGTCGTTGTTTGTCCTGGGTTACCTAGGCCTCGTACTCGGCATGTGGCCGTACCTGCTCCCCCCGGCATTGACGATCTGGGATGCAGCAGCGCCAGTGTCGTCGCTTGGCTTCAGCCTGGTCGGCTTGGCGGTCATGCTTCCTGTCATCCTGGGCTACACCGCCTGGTCATACCGCGTTTTCCGCGGCAAGGTGAGTGCGAGCACGAGCTATCATTGAGCGTGATATGCCGCCCATTCGCCTGAAGTGGAGAATGGGCTCAACTAAAGCCCGGAAAGGGCGAGTGGGTTCGGTGGCGGCCGACTCATGAACTGAATGTCACTGGACTATCTTCAGCTAAGCCGAAGGTCAAATGCCACCGCCTCTGGCCCTCGACTTGACTCAATCAGTTAGCCAATACGCCCGGCCTCCCAGAATCGTGTATCGCCCTAAGACACACAGGATGTGATGAGTGGGGCCTTCAGCCGACCCTGAATCGTATGCCTTCGGATCGAACTGACTTGAAGGAAAGTCGATGATTCACGGTGAGGTGGTAGAAGAACGCCTCACACCAACGAAGTCGCCTAGAAAGAAGGACTACATCATGTATGGGGCCGCTACGAGATAGCCACCTGACAAGAGTGAGTGGGTCCCTTCCCGACAGCATGGGGCTAAGTAGCTCAACAGTAGAGCCTCTGGCCAACGTGCAAACCCACGGCCGTACGGATCTTAACCATAGGTGGAAGCCCTCCCGCTCAAGCCTACGCCTTTCAGCAAGCTCCGCTCTGAGCTGACGCCGGCGAACTTGGCGGGCTATCTCCAAGTGTGGCGAGTACTCCCCCTTGCCATGATAGGCAACCTTCAGGACGTAGCCCCGGGCCCTGGTAGGAATCGGTGAGTACGAAGCTCGAACACGCGCAAAGAAGTACCCCGCGAAAACGGCAGTTGCGACGAGAACAACATGAAGTTCGCTCGGGGCGATACGGTATCCACTCGCGGTGAAGAACTGGACGCAAACAAGTCCATCACAACCCGTAGGAATCAACGTTCGATACAACGTCGTCCCGGGAACATACAAGAGAAAAATGAAGCCATAGGCGCACCATTTCCAGCAATGAACTCGCTGATCCAGCACCGGCTCCCAACTGAGCTCTCTTTTGGGGCGGCGCAGAACGTAAGCGCCAATGAAGAGCAGCGAAGGAACGCCCAATAGCAGCAGCAGGTCGATGATCTTCTGAATTGAGTACATGGCAGGGTACTTAGAACGTCGCTCCGGAGCTCCTGGGCAAACGGGATGCCATCGACTGGATTCGTGGCCGGGACGACCCGCCAGGAGTCTGGACAGGGCTGTATCGGCCGCGCGACATGGAACTTGAACCACTGATTCGTCCATGCTCAATGGCCTACTCGCGCTCCTCGGCATAGCACGGCTCCCCAAAGAACCTAGAACACCGCTGGAGGAAGCGACGGGACTTTCACTCACAACTCCAGCGCAGCCACGGACAGCAGTGTGGCGATATCTGAAGATCAGATAGACGCGGACTCGCCTCGCTGCTATGCTGGTGAGCTAGGCGAGCGATCTGAGAGACAAGTGGCCTATGTTGTCACCCAACCGACCCTCATTTCGCATTGGCCAGAGTTGGACGATTTCGTTCGTTCAATCGGCCCGTTCTTAGCCTGCGCCTGGTGCGCACTGGAGCGCTCAAGGACCGTAAGCGGGCCTGTTGCCGCCGAGGGCTTGGCCTCAGCCGCACTCGATACGCTTGCCTCACTTCGCGTACTGCAGCGCATTCCCATCGCAGCCCCCAATTCCGGGGCGAGGTCCTTGTATGAGCCTCTGGCATGGACCTATCAGGCCGCTTGGTCACGTCAGGACGTGAGTCTGGAGGCCAGGTTGACCAGTACGCTTACCCGATGGGCTGCCGAATGCCCGTCCACTGCCAAACGGACCTTGGGAACCTCGCTCGCAGAGAGCGAAGCCCGTGCATACCTGGCCAACCTGCTACGCAAGTATCGGCTATCTCCCACGCTGGGCAATGGCCTGAGATCGACCCAGCTCCCGGAGTGGAATGCACTGAGCTTGGGACGCAAGAGGTATGTACTGTGGGCCGGCATGCGCAACGTTGCGTCGGAGTTCCTGAAAGCTGATCTGGACGAGGAGGCCGCCCGTCGGGTACTTGATCGAGAGATCAGCAGGAGATGCACTTGGCTCGTTAGCCGAGTTCAATCGGGAGCACTTGGCCCGACTGACTTTTGCTTCGTGCCAGGCCATGGCTGGCGTCAGCCGTTGATCTTGGACGTGGCAATGGAGACGTTTATCCCTCTGGGCAGACAGTACTGGCTGCAGCCAAGTAGCGACTGGAGGCTTTAGCGGATACTCTCCGCGCCGCGTCCACTAGTGGGCGCGCGACCCAGCGAATCCGGTGTCAGCGGTCGACTAGATCGCGTAGGTATCGGTGGCGCCAATAGCCAGGGCTGGCCTTGAACGACTGATGAGCTCGCCACGCGTTTGATCTGGAAGGGCAACTACGAGCGCAGTCCCTGTGCCCATTGCTGCAGGAAATCCTCCTGGACAGCGGTCTCGATGGCACCCGGCCTGACACGTCGCACCGAGCCAATGGCAGCCTGCGCTGTTCGCTCAGCCCCTGACTGCAGTAGAAGCATCGCTGCGACAGTGCCGGCTCGCCCCAGCCCACCCTTGCAGTGGACCACAATGCGCAGGCCCGAATGCAAACTCCGAACGAGCATTGACCCCAGTACTGGCCATCGTTCGAGCAACCTCTGGTCAGGTGCTGCGCCATCCGTGATTGGAAGGCCATGCCATGAGATGCCCTGCCCTTCAACCACTTGAGGCAAGCACTCGATCCGCAACTCACTGAACTCCCACGGCTCGAGTAGCGTGATCAGGTGGCTGGCTCCCCAACACTGAATCACAGAGACATCCACATCGATGTCTCTCGCCCATGCCCCCGTCATCGCAACTTCTTGGTACTTACCTGGCGCGAAGGTCACACCAATTGCCCCTCCCCTTTCGCCAACCGGGAGTTCCGCGATAGCTAAAGGGTGGGTCAAACTTGTTCGAATCATGTCGGATCTCCTGAACGACAGCCCATTCCTATGCAGCAACCGGCGCTGCTGGCTGGAAGAGCTGCACCCGCCAACCCACTCACTAAGCACACCAACTACAACGGAACAACCAATCGTTCCTTCAGCATCTCAAGGGCCACTTCCAGGCCGGCGTCATCCGCGTCATATGGAGCGCCGAACAAAGAGACCTCAATCCAATAGCGCTCCTGCCCCGGATGGATGTAGTCCGCGTGATCGTCCAGCAACAGCGCTGCACCCAGGATCGGAGACACATACCGGAGGTCCTTCGTTGCCCCTCCCCAGAATGTATATGGCAACTCAGCGAACCAGCCTGGCGCGCTCCCTTCCTCGACCAGCAGCCGCGAAATCCTGCGGAAAGCTGCCTCAGGGACCGTGGTGTAGATGACCAGATGCTCGAAGAGTTCATGAGCGACCTCAAGGAACTGATAAAGCCCTGGGCGTGGAATCTGGCTGACAGCATTTGAGATCAGCGTCCCCTCGAGATCGAGAGCAAGGATGGTCGGTCGCATTGAGCGCTAGGATCCTCATCAGCAGTTGGACACTTGGATCTGGAGCGTTCCGCGCTGCGCTTGGTCATCGGACGCAGTTGCGGAACGCCAATGAGTCAGATATCTGAGAACTTCTCGGCTTGCTTAAGCTGATTCTCCAGAGACTGGATCTTTTCCCTATAGTTGGCAGCTATGTAGGGCTTGTCATTGAAGTCCAAAGCCGTCTGAGGAATTAGTTCGAGCTCGACTCGCGTTGAAGACGCTTGTCGAATTGCCAGTGTCGACCACGCATCATCACCTTTTACGAAGCCAACATTGAAGCGCGCCGTGACGCCGCGGCTCGGCTTGAGGCCATCAATCGATCGGAAGTCGCTGTGCACCCGCGACTTTGCCGTGGGCTGAGCTTCGCCATTGATGTAGAGCGTCGCCGCCCAGCTGGCCTGGCTGAGCGCCAAAGTTGAGCTATTCGCAATTCGCGCCTCAATGACCGGCTTCGGGCCAAAGAAGCTGTCCTCGATCCGTAACGTTGCGCCACTCGCACGCACTCTTTCTAGTTCGGTGATCGTCGGCCGCTGCGCGTTGGCCTGCTCCTGCAGAGCAAGAATTTCTTTTGGATGGGCATCCCTAATCTGCTTGATGTGCCCCCTAACCACCTGTCTTATAGATGCATTCGGGTAGGCCTTGTTCAGCTCAGCCAGATCAAGGCCGGCAACGGCCCAGTTGAAGGCATCCCGCTCATGGGCACTCAGCTCGGCGTCAATTGCGTCAATCGACGCTCTGTATTGCTCCTGCGTGCCGTCAGTGACCAACTTCCTGTCTACTGGACCGCTGCAGGCGGCAACTAGGACCGTCAGAGCAAGCAGCAAGCCCTGCCTGCCCCAGCCAGCTGCGTCGCGTCGACGTTGTTCTTTGATCATGCCCTTCCCCTGTCAATGAGAAGCACAGGATATCTGGTTTTTAGATATCGGAGAACTGGATATAGCTTCTGAAGCCGCTCAACCAGGGTGCGGCCGTGGCCAAGACAATC
Source organism: Stenotrophomonas sp. 71799_Sma (assembly GCF_056482505.1). Lineage (NCBI taxonomy): Bacteria > Pseudomonadati > Pseudomonadota > Gammaproteobacteria > Lysobacterales > Lysobacteraceae > Stenotrophomonas > Stenotrophomonas sp. 71799_Sma. The sequence continues at coordinate 2,316,233 of NZ_CM151202.1, read as the reverse complement.
CATCGCAAGGAATACGCCGCCCTGATTGAGACCGTCAGAGACGCGCGCTTGGCTGCTGGCCTTACCCAAGTACAAGTGTCCAGCAAGCTGGGGCGCAGCCAGTCGTTCATTAGCGATGTTGAGACAGGGAAGCGCAGGGTTGACGTCGTGGAGCTTAGGGACATAGCGCGCCTGACAGGCCTATCCCTGGGCAAGCTCATTGCCGACTTTGAGAAGCGACTCAAAGACTGACTTTACTGAGCTAAGGCTCAGTCTTCTTCAGATGCGTACCACTAGGCTCACGCCTAGTGCCCACCCCACTATCCCGCTCAACGAGCATGCGACCACTTTGAGCAAATGGCTTCTTGCCAGTTCTGGCTACACAGGACTGGCTGGTCAAGTGGTGGCCTCCAGCGCACCATCCGAGCTAGAAGGGAAAGCATTCATAAGCCCTGTCGGCGCGCTTGACTGACGATTCCTTCGCAATAAGAGGTTCAGCGCTTCAAGGAAATCCCTTTGGGGCGACCTCTTCGTACTGACCATAGCTTAAAAGGCTCGGCATGCATTGCAGAACCAGCATGCGCATCTCCCCGCAAGAACAGTGACCTCCACCGCGCGGCTAGCGTTGATACCTCTCCCTTGTTGACGCCACTTCAAGGTAACGAAAGATCCTGGAGGCGCATCTCACGGCTCATCAACCATGGGATGCGGATGCTCAACGTCAACCAGCATGTCGACAGAACGCATGAACTTCAGAAGCACTGCGCCCAGAGGCTTGATGCGGGTGTAAGGCGAGCTTCCGATGCTAGAAGTGGGCAGGACTTCCGCCACGCATGCCGCTACCGGACTGATTGGCGCAAACTGCTTGAGAGTTGCAACCTCGCCGTGACAAACATCCTCCGGCACGTCCAGCAGCCCAAGAAACAGGTCGTCAATTGCATCTTGAGTCGGCAAAGATCCGCCGAGCTCAGTCCCAGCCAGCTGCGCGAATGCTCCTTGCCTTGTCAGATCATTCACGAAAGCAAGATAGTGCGAGTGAAACCGGGCGAAGAATGTATCCACCCCACCTGTGCGAGGAGTCACCGGAAGCATGCACGGATAGTCATCTGCGAAGAATACCCCCTTCGCCGAATTGCTACTAAACGCGCTGGAATCCGTATTGCCAAGTGGAAACCCAACATCCTTTGGCAACAGCGATCCCCTACGAAGCCTGACCACCCGCTGCTCCATCAACAGCTGGATTGCCGTGCATGCGTCGGGGCGCAATCCCCAAACAGCACAAAAACGAATAATTGCCCAGCGTAGTGCATCCCGGACATCTACTGCAGTCTCGAGCCTACCGCTGTCTATAGCTAACAGATAGTTACACGCACACAGGCCTATCGCGTCCAAGGAGCCACCTTCGGCCACGTTGAACATGGACTCCAAGGCATCTACCCGACTTGGCGCATAGCTGCTGAGGCCAGGGAGATTGTGATGAGAAGCCACCAGGCGTTCGGTGATGGACGGCATCAGTAGCCCAAGACGCTCCATTAGTGATCGACGTACGCCCCGCAATTGCTCCGCAGTGGGAGCCTCTGTGCTGCAGATCATCCAGATCGGATGCTCGAAGGCCTCCTTTGCAGCCGCGAACGCTGGATCCCCATGCACCGAGTCAATCAAGTATCCACCAGGACCGCGTAGCTTCCCTGGATGATGCCCCTTGCTGAAGAACCGGTAGAAGGATCGGGGACGACCGTTGGCCGCTTGCGCGTGTATATCGAGCCCAACTCTAGGCAAGAGCAACTGATCAAGATCATCCCAGGTCAGTCGATCGCCATGCAGCCTTCGCACAACGCAGGCCCACACGCTATTGCGGACGACCAGCGCCACGTCTGTTGGAATCTTGCCACGAGGCATACTTATGGATCTTCTGAAGCGGGACTAAAGAATCCCCTAGAACTGGCTGCAATTGTGCATGATGGGGTCCAACGGTAGCTAGGAGTTGCGTCATGCCTATCCAGAATCCAGAAGCAGCAGTCTCCACCGAACTCAGTCGCGAGCTGCTAGAGCGGCATGGGGAGCTCATGGGCGGCAGCGACCTCCAGCGGAACCTTGGCTTTCCAAACGGCCGCACCTTCGGCCGAGCCGTCCAGCGTGAACTTTTGCCGGTTCGCACCTTTCCGCTGCCAGGTCGGCGGGGGTTGTTCGCCAAAACGCGAGATGTCGCTGAGTGGCTGAACTCGCTGTAATTCCTGAGCACGCGAGCTGAGGCCGAAGCCAAAAGGCCCGCACCACTTCTGATCTGCTGAAACTCACCTAGGCGCACAGTGCGCCCCTGAACGGCTTGACGCCAAAACTCCAGCTTCAAAGGAGGCATTTAGCCCCCCAGTTCATCAAATCTCCGACCCCGGAAATGAAATCGCCCCCGCAGCAACGGGGGCGATAGCCTCGCCGGAGCGAGAGGGGGTGAAGCTCTACGATAACGTATGTAGGCTCCCGCAATTCCGACTTCGTGTCAAGCGGCAAAGCTGCTTGAGCGGGCATCTGCGCGCTCCGACTGCCATCGTATGGCAATCGGCACGGCACCCCATGCCCGAAATCCCCAATGACCCTGCTGGCCATTGCCGCCAGTACCGAGCCTCATTCTCCGAGGCCAACCGGGAAGTCGATCGATGAAGATCCAACACTCAGCTGACCATGCATTGAGTCATCCCTCAATCGCGATTGCGCAGCGCCACTCCTCGACCATGCGAACTGCAGTCATCCACAAGGAGGCAGCATGAGCAACCACGCGACCAATCCCGTGAGCCCGTTCCAAGGCGTAGCGTCTGCACGCGCCTCCGACCCGCTCCACAATGGGAAGGATCGACCGCTGGCCCCCCGTGAACTAACCGCTGGCCAGATCAAGAGGGGGGACATCTTCACCTTCTTTAGCCCGAAAGAGAACCGGACGGTTACCGTACACGGCCCCCTGCAACTCGCGCTTCGACTGCAATTGGAGTTTGATCCATCAGTGGCGGCCGTGACCGAGAGGCCTCGGTCCATCCCGGTAGGACTTGACAGCATGGAACTCCATTTCTGGTTTCAGAGGCGCGGAGGCCAGGAGATCTATGCAAACGTCATTCCGAATTCGCAGACAGTACCCGGCGTGGATGGCAAGCGTCGTCCTCGCGAGCTGGACCGGCTTCGTTCAGCAGCCAAGGATGCAGGCATCTCTTTGTGGCTAATCACGGAGGACGAACTCAAGGCGCCCGGCGGCAGGAATGAGCTCTGCTACCAACTGCTCGGGTTCTGCCAGTCAGCCAAGGATCTGGGGAGCAGCCTGGCGTTGCGACAGGAAATCGCCGCGACCATCGAGCGAAGCGGCAGCATCAGTGCAGATGAACTCATCCATGAGCTCAGGCACCACCCTCGAACTCACATTCAGGGGGTCGTGGCTGAGTTGCTTCACGTCGGATTTCTGGCGACCGATGCATTTCCTCGAATGACGGGGCGATCAAGGATCTGGAGGGCCGACCCATGAGTTCCAAGTTCAATGCCGTCGACCTCGAGTCGATCCGGGCAACTCCAAGGCCAAATGGGATCGTACTTCCAGCTGATCAACAGTCGGAATTTCAAGCCCGCCTGTCAGCACTCACCAGCGTCCTTGATGGGGCAACCTTGGTCGACGCAGCCCTTCGATGGGGCGTGCCGCGAAATACCCTCTCTCGAATGATCCGGACCGCACTGCTCTTCGACGAGAGCGGTCATCGAGTCGGATACCGAGCCTGCATTCCCTATGCGCGATTCAGCGTGTCAGATCGCAACAACTCGGTCGTCCCCGATAGTTCACATCCGTTCGCCATAGATGCTGTCCTGCAAGCGATCCCCGAACTCGGCGATGCAGTCGCAAGATTCAAGGGCGCCTTGCCAACACAGTCCAAAAGGAGCCCCGCGTTCGACAGGCTGCATTCCCAGTTCGTGAAGGTGCTGACTGGGAAGGGCTTTCAGGCCATGTATCCGCTCAACATCCGTGACAAGGGAAGACGAGCACTGACCTCCCTCATAAAGCGCATCCGAGGCACAAAGAGCGAAAATGAGATGCTCTTGGCTGCGGATGAGCCTACTTCCACCCGAATCGAGAACCTACTCAGCATTCGGCCATTTGATCGAGTTGAGTACGACGAGCATTCCGTCGACATCGACGCATGGCTGGCCATGCCGATGGCGGACGGCTCATTCCGGCTAGAGAAGATTAGTCGGATCTGGCTACTGGCAGTTGTTGATGTCGGGAGTGGCGCCATCCTTGGTTGGGAAATGGTGCTTGGCCGGAAGTACGAGCAACACGATGTAGTCAGCCTGTTCGCGAAGATCATGAGCCCCTGGCAACCAAGGGATCTGAGCACGTCGAACTTGAGCTACTCGACTAGTGCATGGATGCCGTCGATCTACCTAGTGGATGAGGTAGTGATGAGAAGCGCAATGATCGCAATGGACAACGACTCATCCCATCACGCCAAGATGACAGTCCGAAATCTCATTGATCATCACAAGGGAATCCTGCACTTTGGACGATCCGGGATGGGCGAAGGTCGCCCCTACATCGAGGCTCTATTCAAGAAGATTGAGAATGGCCTGCTGCGCCACATCGCCGGCGGCTTTGCTCCCGCAACGCAAGTGAATGAGCGTCAAGTCACTACAAAGCTTGACGGGAAAGACCACCCCATTCTCCTGGAGGTCTTGAAAGACCTCATTGACACCTATGTTACCTCGCACAATGTGACGAGCCGGTCCACTCGCGAACCCAGGTCGCCCAAGCGAATCATTGATGAGCATCTGGCATCTGGGGAGTGGGTGTGGCATGCACCTGGCACCGAAGATGACGTGAGAAACATGACCGTTAGGCGGATGAAGGTGACCATCAGAGGCTCCAGAAGGAGTGGTGTACCTCCCCTCGTCTATCTCGACCACGCTAGGTACAGGTCACCAACACTGTCTGGACAGTGGCACCTGATTGGGCAGTCATTTGACGCAACCTACGAAGACTGGCGAGACATTCGCAAGCTGACCCTCTGGAGAGGCGGTAAGCGTGTACTCACACTTCACGCTCTCGCCCCATATGCGAGCGTGGCCCACACGCTGTCGATCAGGAAGCGCGCGGCACGCTGGGCGAAGAGCGACGCGTCACGGGAGCCCGGTAACTACTGTTTAGCCGACAACATTGAGGCCTATCACGCAGCCGTCCGATCGGCGGCCGCTGGCGTCAGGGACAGCGCCTCGCTCATGGCAGCTGGCGATGTGCCCAAGCCACCTTCCACGACCAACAGTCAGGGGCAAGGCTCTCCACTGATGGGAATCCGCAGGGCCACGTTCAACACGAGGCTCCGCTGATGAAGGCCCCGGCGAGCCTTGAGAACCACCCAATGCACGCGCGACATCGCCCCAATATCCAGACTCTCCCCTTACTGCGAATGGCATCTGGATTCGCCACGTGCCTGGAGTATGGGCGGCCGAGCCTGAGGATCATTGGCGATGGCCGGTGTGGGAAGTCAACTGCCACGCGAATACTTGAAACCACCACTTCTTGGCGACCATTTCCTATTGGATTCCTCCGGATGGTCGTCGGAAAACCGACTACCCCTAGCGAAGGCAACTTCTTCCGCGAGGTCATCCTTGGACTGGGCATGAGGGCAACAACCGTAGCCAGCCCACAGGATCTCCTCCTCAGGATCATCCGGGCAATTGAGCAGGAAGCCGCTAGAGCATCGGCCGACGTGGTCGTGATTGCGATCGATACGGCTGAGCAGCTCACGCTCAAGGACTACGCCCACCTTGCAAAGCTTCAGAACCACTTCCTCGGATCATCAGTGCAACCGTTCTTTCTCTTCATCCACCAGAGCAACAGCGTGATTGGAGGCGCAGACGATCTTAGTCAGCTGGCGCCGCCACATCTGTATGGCCGATTCTTTGTCGACAGCCATCCTTTTACCGGGCTTCTCTGGGACATCCCGACGGAGGACGCTGACGTGCAGGACGCATGTGATGTCGCCTTGGCATTTCGCCAGCTTGACCAAGTTATGAGGTGGCCGGACGAGGGAGGAAAGACCTACACCGAAGCATTCGCACCCTATGCTTACAGCGTTGGCTGGCGCCTTGAGAAGGAGACCGAAGCGATACGCGAACGAATTGAGAACCTTGCCAATCAAGGCAACTATCCCGTTCCCAAGGATTGGCTCATGGCCTCCTTCAACCAGTTTGTCTACCACCTACTCACCAAGATCGCTGCTGGGCGCAACGATTTCGAAGGGCTTACTACCCAGCACATTGATGAAGCTCTCCTGCGCAGCGCATACGCCGGCTTCGAAAGCTCAAGAAATAGGGCCGTAGGCAAATGAGGAGCGGCGCTCAGCTGGTCGGCGGCAACCTCCGACTTGTTCCATACCAATCGGCTTTTGGCTGCGTCGCGAGGCTATCGCGACTGAACCAGGCCAGGCGGGTCACGGAGTACTCACAACTCCTCGGAATCAAGCCAAACAGAAACATCAACCTGCTCTTGAGCCTGACGACCTCGCAAGTACAACAAGAGGCACTCTCTACAACCCTTGGGATCGAGACTCCGCCCGAGTGGGACTTGGCGGCGTGGTATCCGTTCATGACGGACGACCCGAGACTGCCCTCCCATCTCAGGTTGAGGTACTGCCTTCCTTGCATCAGACTCGGGTATCACACCACACTGCATCAGCTGCCCTGGATTTCCACGTGTCCCTGGCATGGCGTTCGCCTGCGCCAGAGTTGCCCACGATGCAATGGATTTCCGGTGACAGTCGCTGGCACGCCCACGAAGTTGCTCACCTGTGCGTGCGGCTTTGACCTTATGAATGAGTCGGCTTCCGCCTTGCAGAGACACCCCCACCCCAATGCCACGGCGTATCTACAGGCCTACCTCAACTGGTGTGCGGAGCAAAGGCGTACAAGTCGGCTGATCGTAACTCCAGGGGTACACGTTGATCCCAGCAGGATTTCCAGCCTTGTGGACCTTCCTCCTGGCCTGGCGCTACGCCAGGCCAGGAGGGTCTGCAACGCTAAAAGGTACAGGCTCACGACACACCCAGATCAACAATCACCACCAGCAGGCGCAGATACAGCACTACGTGCAAACCATACGGGCTCTGAGGACGACTCAGGCCCAATCCTCCGTTACATTGACCAGAATGCAGCCAGAGGTTCCCGACGAGGTCGATCAGATCAGGCCTTTAGCCCTCAAGGCGAGCGAGTCGCCGGAGCTCGGGATCAACCGGCTCCGGATGGATGGAGCAGCTACGCCGCGACCAGGCCAGGCGGGCGCTATCGAGTGATTCACCCCAACTATTTGAACTTCGTAGATGAGCTCCTGGGCAAATTCAGCCATTCCAGCCCGCAGCGGGTGAGCAACTCGGGATTGGGACTACGAGTGAGACTAGCGGTGCTCGCCCAGGGCTACGCGGACGGCATCCTCCTCTCGGAGCATGAGGGCAACTTGAGCGCGCTTCCGGAGCGTTATAGATCGCCCAGTCCCATTGCGCTTTTGGATACGAGCCATCCACACGAATTGCGCGTGGCGTTCGGATAACGCAACCCTAAGCAAAGGCATCGATCGCCCCACCCTAAACTTCTGACGCACAACTCAGCTGCCGAGATAGAGAAGCCGCCTGTTTGCACCTGGAAATGGGCGGCACCCATTTATTCGTAGCATTTGCCAACAACAGCAATCGAATCCACGCCAGGGCCAGGCGCCTTCAATCCGTGATGCTGATGCACCAGTCAATGCCAGATGGCGCCATCGGGCAGAGACTCTGGCTGGTCTACCATCAGTAGATAGTCAGGAGCAAGATGACGCTGAGGGTTCGGCGCCGCGCGATAGGCCTGAATGACGTACTGGACCAGCGGGACTTCCACCCCAAACCGAAGACCTTAGGTGCCCCGCATGTACTCCTCGCGCACCATCTGCCGTTGTGCGCCAGTCAGTTGCGGATACTGCCCACCGCTAGGATCACCGATGACGCGCTGTCCTGCCGCGTGCGGGCACCCGGGTTGACTTGGCGATAGGCGCCCCACACCACCGCCGTGGTCATCCAGCACCGCGCCGCACTCGCCGGCCTGGAGGGGACTTCGGCGGACACAACCTGCGCTCGGGCTTCATCACCGAAGGGGCGCACCAAGGCTTGGCGCTGCCCGCCCTGATGGCGAATACCGATCACCGCTCGGTGGCCAGCGCGGCTGGCTACTTCCAGCAGGGCGGCGCCCAGCACAACCCGGCCGCACGGCTGCTCGACGCGGATTGAGCCCGTCCCAGGCGCGCCGCGTCCCGGCACCCACCCACGCCCTTGAAACTGTGAAAGCCATCCCAATGTTGATCGGGAGCTATCAGCTTTCCGGCCCGTGATCGGGGAAGAGTCGCAGTTCCTGCGACAACGAGCCGGCAAGTTGGCAGCGGGGAAGTCGCAGTACCACCTCACCTATCCGCCGGTCGGCACGCGCCCGGCTTGGAGATCGATGCATGGGAACGCAGCACGTAGGCCATAGGGAGCTTGTCAATTTTGCCGACGATCGGGTCAATCTGCCACGCGATAAAGCCAATGAGCTACGCGCGCAGGCGCGTGGACTGAGAGAGCGTCTGGAGACCTACCTAGGGCAGCACCCGGATTTCACCCTTCGAAAGATGATCCTTTCGGGAAGTCTGGCAAAAGGCACCGCATTGCGGTCGCTCAACGACATTGACGTGGCCTGTTACATCAGTGGGGCAGACGCCCCCAAGGACATTGGGAGGCTGCTGGAGTACTTGGCAGAGCGGCTTCGAAAGGCTTATCCAAATTTCAAGCCCGAACAAGTCAAGCCCCAGACTTACTCCGTAACAGTCTCGTTCCAAGGTTCTGGGCTGGATGTGGACGTGGTGCCGATCCTCTATGACGGCGATCCTGACTGGTATGGCAACCTAGTCAGTCAGGATGATGGCTCGTTCTTGAGAACCAGCATTCCCCGGCACCTAGAGTTTGCCAAGCGGCGTAAACAATTGCAGCCTTCGGATTTTGTGCAGGTGGTGCGCTTGGTCAAGTTCTGGGCAAGGCGCATGAAGACGGAAGTTCCCGGCTTTCGTTTCAAGTCCTTCATGATCGAGATGATCCTGGCAAAGCTGTGCGATGAGGGGCGTGATTTCTCCAACTACCCCGAAGCGCTCCAGCACTTCTTCACCTACGTGGCGCAGAGCGGCCTTCGCGAACAAATCGCATTCCAGGATTACTACCCTACCGCCATTATCGCCGCCTTCTCCGAGCCTATGCAGATCATTGATCCGGTGAACGAGAAGAACAACGTGGCCAAATTGTACGGTCACGCGCAGGTCGATGCCATTGTCGAGGCGGCATTGGATGCCGGCGACGCGATTGATGCGGCACTGGCTGCACCGACCAAGCAGGAGACCGTGCGCTACTGGCAAAAGGTCTTCGGCTCTTCCTTCCAAGCGTGAGGGCCCTATGACTGGCAGCTACACACAATCAAGCACCAGCACCTTTACGATCACTCATGCCCGCCACATGGCAGCGAAATTGGCCGCCGACCTCAAGCGTATGCAGCGCTTCTATGGGGCGCCCAGCGATGACAGAATCGCCGCTTATGAGACCGAAGTGGTTGAATTGTTGAAGGCCGGCTATCTGGACACAGTCACCTACGGTTTCAAGCGGGGTGATAACTGGATCGAGCCCACACTGCGCTACACCGCAAAAGATCTTGCAGGCATGTCCGGAATCGATGACGATCCCGGCAAGCTCCGCCCAGGCGCAGATGTATCCGGGGCGAGCTTCTACAACTACCTGACGTATTCCTCTGCCTGGTTCACGCTGTCGGCTCCTCAGCGGGAGTCATTTGAAAAGTCGCTTCCATTTCAGCGTACCGGGGCAGCCGAGCCTGGTATCAGCGGAAGCCTGGTGTCTGACCGCAGCTACTCTGCGGGTGGCAAGGCACTCGACCGCCTCAGTGTCAGGAGCTACTAATGCACTCAAAGCCAACCCTTGACGAGTTGTTTGATCAACGTCGCATCTATCCGGACATCGACGCCCGCACCCGGTTGGATCGGCTGATTGGCGTGGACGATCAGAAGGCTCGCTTGTCGAAGATTCTCGGCCTGCTAGTCCACCCAGCTGGCCTGGAATTGTGGGCCAAGCGCCATCACCCAGGTGCCGCAACGCTGCTTGATTCCGTACTGCGCCGACCTCCTTTGGTCATTCTTTCCGGTGACGTCGGCTCTGGCAAAACCGAATTGGCAGAGACTATCGGTGATGCCGTGGCGCGACAGGAGAAGATTGATATCACCTTGTTCCCGCTCAGCCTGGCCACCCGAGGCAAGGGACAGGTTGGCGAGATGACCCAGCTACTCACCACAGCGTTCGACTACGCGCTGGCAGAAGCGACCAAATTGCAAGGTCGCGGAAAAAGCACCGGAGGGGTCATCTTGCTGGTGGATGAGGCCGATGCGCTGACCCAGTCTCGGGAATCGGCGCAGATGCACCATGAGGATCGAGCAGGGGTCAATGCCTTCATCAGGGGTATCGATCGTCTGGCGCAGACGAAGGTGCCCGCCGCCGTGATCATGTGCACCAATCGCCTCAACGCGCTGGATCCGGCCGTACGCCGTCGCGCCGCTGACATTTTGACCTTCAACCGTCCTGATTCAGCTCAGCGACGCTACGTCCTGGAACACCAGTTGCGACCGCTGGGTCTATCCTCCGTGCAGATCGAAGGGCTGGTAGAGGCCACTGGAGCGAAGGATGGACAAGAGGTCGGCTTCACCTACTCTGACATCACACAGCGGTTGATCCCCTCGATCGTACTAGATGCTTATCCAGACCGATCGATTGAGAGCAAACGCGCGCTTGAGATTGCTCGCCCAATGCAGCCAACGCCGGCGTTTCAGGATCATGGCTGAGATGCCTTCCCAGCACGCGCCGGGGCGCCGCTGACACTGTTTCGTGTGGCACAGCTGGCTGCCCCACCCCAGTCGCTGCTATTTCACATTGTTGACCAGGCAAGCGCCTGCTGCTGAGTGTATGGAGGTCCCAAGATGTCCCAATGGTCACTTTCACAGCTGCTTTCTTCATTGCATGAGGATGTTCAGCTGCGCCTTGCCACTGTCCGGAAGACGTTCAATCACCCAGGGTCCAAGGGGGATGCCAGTGAGAACGTGTGGATCAGCTTGCTGGATACCTACCTACCAAAGCGCTATCAAGCTGCGAAGGCACACGTGGTGGATAGTCAAGGAAATTTCAGCCAGCAGATTGATGTGGTGATTTTCGATCGGCAGTATTCACCGTTTATTTTCACCTACGAGGGTGAAATCATTGTTCCTGCCGAGAGCGTCTATGCGGTGTTCGAAGCCAAGCAGACAGCGAATGCAGAGCTGGTGGCGTACGCCCAGCAGAAGGTGGCAAGCGTTCGACAGTTGCAGCGCACTAGCCTGCCAATCCCGCACGCGGGTGGGGTCTATCCGCCAAAGGCCTTGATGCCAATTCTTGGCGGGCTGCTGACCTTTGAAAGTGACTGGAGTCCAGCGCTTGGGCCCTCCCTGGAAAGGGCACTGACCGCCAATCCCGGCGACGGGCGCTTGGACCTTGGCTGCGTTGCTGCGCATGGTCACTTCTTCTTTGACCATTCCAAGGATCGCTATCTCTTTGTGAATGAGAACAAGCCCGCGACGGCGTTCCTCTTCAAACTCATCGCCCAACTTCAGTTCAGTGGGACCGTACCGATGATTGATGTTGAGGCTTACGGCCAGTGGCTGACGAAGTGATGGCTTGGTCATGGCAGCTGTTGGGCGCGACATGAGGCATGCCTGCCCGGGTACTCCGCGCTGTTTAGCGAGGAAGCTTGCCTGAGGGAGACGCCTCTAGGCTTCACGCGCTTCGTGCCCAGCTCGAGGTGCACCGAGTGAGGTCGCTGCCTTCCGGCCCGGAGCACGGATGTTTCAACTTGGGGCGTCGCGCGATTAGCTTGTGCACAATCAGCGTCAGCGGGCCAGCGCGAGGCTGGCTGAATCTCTAGCGATGCCGCGACTATCCCTTCCTCCGAGTCCGAGTCCGAGCCCCACCTCGACCACGTGGCGGGGCCGACCTAAAGGAAGAGGTTCGCAACCTCCAATGGCCACCTCGACTGCTGCGAGAGCGGCTCGGCCACAATCATCGATAGCCTGCCGGACAAGAGCATTCCAGTCCCCACAGCATTGATTACGCTCGTTTGAACTACGCCGCCGGGCACAGCCGCTCCATTGGCTTTGCCTCAAATTAGAAGCCGTGCATTGGCGCCGCACCAAATTCATGCACTAGCGTTGTGCAATGTCCAACTACACAGCATTGGCGCGCGCGCGATTGTGGTGCAACACCGCATCGATCCATTGATTAATCAATGAGATACAGAATCATAGTTTTGCGCGTGCAACACATGGAGCCTGATCAATGCGTGATCGGAAACTGACCGGCCCTTGGGCCGGTTTTTCGTTTAAGGGCGGCCGACTGGTCACACCTGAAGGCCGGGAGCTATTGCCCGAAGATCTCGCGTGGCTGGCACTGACCGCCGCCCAAGCACAGGAATGGCGGCGAATGATGGAGGCCAGACGCCCCGGCAGCAAGCCGCGCAAGAAGCTGCAGTTCGAAGCCGCCAACGTGATCGACCTGGCCACCGTCATAGACCGCCCCAAAGAGCTACCAGTTCGTCGGATAAGCCTTCGCGCGTTCAAAGGTGCCGTCGGCACTAATGGCGACGCCTGAGGGCTCCTGAGGGCCATTCCCACGTCGGCCATCGTGGCGGACCTCCTGCAAGTCCTGCCGAGCCGTGGACGCTACCTGAGGCGCCTCCTTGTACGGGTTGTAGGCCGGGCCCCAGCGGGCCATCTGCACACACTGGTCGATGCGGATCTGCCACTTGGTGCCTTGCTCCGTGAGGCACGTGCACGTGCGGTCTATACCTTCGCCAGACGACATGCAGTAGAGGCGTGGCTCAGCCTTGACCTCACGCCCATCCAATGCCGGCATTGACCACGGCATCTGCGAAACACGCGGGGTGTGCGCTTGGATGTATTCCTGGGCATTGGCGTATCGCCGATCTGGAGCCTTGCCGAGACCACCAAGGCCACCCACGCTGCCCGAGAGCCACGAACTGGCAGGCTTGGGCTGTGCAGCTGCAGGTGCCGCCTTTGACTCAGGCATTTCAGGACCCCACACCAACCACGCGATGCTGCCAATGATCAGCAGCGCCGCCAGCACGAAAAACAGCTTCGCAATGCGCTGACGCCAAGGAATCTTGGCCTTCGCAGTGTGCACCTCAGCGGAGTCGTAGTCGGCGTAATGCTCTACTGGATACTTCCATACCTCGAACTGTGCCTTGCTGCGCAGTGCGGATGACTTGACGTCTTCATAGCACTCAGTGAAGCGGAACAGTCGCGCAGATCCCTTGTCGTAACTGATCAGGTGTTCATGGGATGAGATCAGTGGCCGCAGGTGCGAGTCCAGGTACATGGGACTCTGTGTGATCAGGTAAATGTCTATGCCTTGATGCCGGTGTGTCTCGAGATCAAGCACCTCAGGCGGCACTGGCCGCCCACCACTGCGCGTACGCCAAACCTGCTGCGCCTCATCGACAAACAGAACCGCATTCGACGGCAGATCACGCCACTTGCGCGGATCTGCGAACGGCTTGACGAAGGGGGCTTTCAGCCCACGGAAGCCGAAAGCGTAGACCTCCATGCCATCGCCATGGCGCTTGTACATCAGCTGGATGGCGCGCAAGGACTTCCCAGCGCCATTCTGGCCTGTGATCAGGTGAAGCATGCCCTACCCCCTACTTCTTCTTCATGCGCATTTTCAGCGCGCCTGCAGCTGCAGCGGTGGCATAGGCGGAGAGGATCAACGTGACGTACTTGTCCACATTGAGGAAGCCCACCCACGCAAGAATGTCGCCGGGCGCGCCATTGATGGAGCCCTTGATCTGATCCAACAACGGCGTAACGGCGAACTCCTGGGCAACGAAGTTAAGACCCAAGAAAGCGAGCGCAGAAAGAATCCATTGCCCTACTCGCGTACTGAAAAGCCGGGAAAGCCCGGCAAGTAGAGGACCCCACATTAGCCACCTCCAGTGAGAGAACGACCAAGAATTACAGAGGCGTGCAGCCAACCAAGGAACAGAACGTACATGCCAAGAATTGCAGCGCCATCGCACAGTGCATCAAGACCCTGCACCCCCATCTGCGAGAGAACGGAATTGTTCAATGCGGGACAAGAACCGCCACCGAGCCAACCATCGGCGTCGAGTCCGTCAACGCCAAGGCCCTTTTCGCTGACGCCGACGTAGTCGGTAGCCTCCAGAGTCTCGCCATAGTCGTCGTCACCATTGCCTTCCTTTGTCAGCTTTTCTACGGCACAACGCAGCATGTGCACTTGCTTTAACTCTGCGCACGCAACGGGATCACCACCGGTACAAACGAACTGTTGCGCACAAGTGCCGTCGCCGGTCAGTGTGCCGTCACCGTCCCCCTGCCCGGCGCCGCACAACTGCTGCCGCATGACATCAACTTGAGCGCAGGCGACCGCGTTGCCTTCGCACTTGTACGTGGCTTTGCAATCACTCGGGTTGCCCGTGATCTTGCCGCCCAAGCCCTCAGCCTGGCACCCAGCCCGCCACTGCTGAAATAGCTGTGCACACTGGATTTGGTCACCGCTACAAACAGGTGGTGCAGCACAAGTGCCACTACCGCTGCCGGTACCGCTGCCGTTGCCGGGATTGGAGCCGCCACCGGGATCAGTGCCGCCGCCGTCGCCCGGGCAAGGCTTACCGTCAGGACCCGTAGAACCGGCAGGACATGGATCAGGGCCACCACCATCACCGCCACCACCATCACCGCCGCCGTCACCACCACCATCACCACCGCCGTCTCCCCCGCCATCACCGCCGCCATCGCCACCACCATCCCCTCCCCCATCACCGCCACCCGGATCGGTGCCCGGATCAGGCTTAGGCTCAGGCGGTGGCGCATCGGTGCTGGTGCACACGCCAAGGCCCTTTGAATTCGCCATATCGAACGTGGAGTAGAAGCTGCCCAGCGCGGGGTCTTTGTAGCCCTTGTACTTGCAGCCTTTGTGGCAAACGAACTCCTGATCAGGCTTCCATCCGGTCTCTTCCGGCTGCTTTATGCAATCACTACCCGCCGACCACCAGTAAGACGGCCAACCCACGTCACGCCCCGAGCGGTCCCATGCGTTGTAGGACCCTCCACCGCCGTTGTAGAGGTTTTCGTTGCAACGCATCGGCTGCCATGCCGAAGGGCCGTTCTTGCCGTCGGCCATGCACGCGGTATAGGCCTCACCTTGCGTCGGGTACTTCCCACCGGATGCATGCGCAACCGGAACGAAGGACGCGAGCGCAGCAAGAGTGAGGCTGAGTCCGAGAGAGGCAAACGGCATTGAAAGATGCCTGTACACGGCCATCTCAATCACCCCCGAGCTGAGAGCCGAGCCACATCCCGCCGACCATGCAGACGTAAACGAAGTACCCCATATACGGGTGATCCAACAGTTCCATAGCAACCCCCAATCACGAAATGAAAAGGGGCCACCGAAGTGGCCCCCAAGGAAGCACCGATTAGGTGCCCTTACGCGGCAGCTTGGCTGCAGTGATGCCCAGGGTGATCAGCGTGATCGCCACGCACACGGCGATGGCAATACCACCCTTGGTGGTCATGTACTCCGCAGCGCCGTCGACGCTGGCGGGCAGATCGGCAGCCTGCGCGAACGCAGACGCTGAGACCAGCGAACCGACGACAACGCCGGTAACCTTCGAAGCGGCGGACTTGAAACGGCCCTTGATCGACGGGCGAGCGATGGTGATGTTCTTGTTCATTGCAAAACTCCTGTGATGGTTGACTAACGTTCAAGGCGTGCACCCTTGCGAATCAGCACAGCCGCGATGACACCCACCCACACGATGATGGTGGCCCCACCGAGGGCAGCACCTTGCTCAGCTGTAAGTGGTGGAATCGGCGACGGTGCGTCGACCCATACAACGGTGGTGCACTGCCCGCTGCTGGGATCGAACTCGGCACAGGCCGCGTACTTGGTCGCTACCAACTCAGTACCGGCCATGAGGTTTAGGCTCCAGCCTTCGCAGAGGCAGCAGGCTTGGCCTGGGCATCCTCAATGCGCAGCAACTTCATTTCGTAACGGTTGATTTCAAGGTTGCCGTACTCGCGGTTCACGCCAATGGAACCCGGCGCCAGCGTGTAGAAACCCGGTTCGTAGGGAACCGGCTTGCCCTCAACCTCAACGGGTGCAACGTCGAAGCGGTCCGGGTAGTGGTGGCCGTTGTGCAGGTACGCCTCCTGCTTGTGCATCTTGTAGGGCTTGCCGCTGGACTTGGACACGCCTTCGATGGTGTTGACCGAGGTCGAAACGATTTCGATACGAACGTTCATGCTCAATGACTCCTGTGCTGTATGTGGAATTGATCGCCATCAGGGGTAAGGACTTCGATATGCCCCCGATGGCGTAGGGCGATACCGGTACCAGTGAAGCCGTCGTAATCGAACGGCGAGAAAAAGGCCCAGCCTGCAGACAGGCCAGCCGTGAGAACCCATGCAGAAACCTTGGTAGTGATCGATGCACCAAACTTGGTTTTCTCGGTGATGCTGATGTGCCGCTTCTTGGGATGGCTTTCGTGATGAATCACGCCCTTCAGCCAACGCGGTGCAGTGGCAAAAGCTACAGGCGCACGCTCCACCATCTTCAGACCACCAAAACCCCAAAGACGCGCACCCTTGGGCAGGTGATGGCCGGACTTCGATTCGGCCTTGCTGGCGTACTTGGTGATGTAGCCGACAGGCGACTTGGCAAACACAGCATTGGTGGAGCCATGCGGCCACCAACCCTGCTGATCAGGCAACGGAGGCGTGACGCCCTTCGGGAACCACGCCACGATGTGGTAGTGCGGTCGGCCAATCTCAGTCAGTTCCATCACCCACACGTAGTGGAATTCGGGCACGTCCTGGCCCTTCGCATTGCGACGGAACCACTCGCGGTAGTGCTTAATCAGGGCGGATATGTGGCCGGGGTCCCACTGACCATCACGCCGATACGTGAGCGTGATCAATGCGACGCGATAGGGACTGTTGCGGGCGTACACACCCGTCTTTCCGCCCTGCCGGAGAATCGGTGAGCCGAACGCATCACGGAACTTGTGATCGATTGCGAGCGCAGATGCTTTGACACCTTTCGCCAGCTTGGACAGACGCGCTTGCTTCATTGAGGCCGTCGTGATTTCCATTAGCCCCCCTGCCCGTCAGAAGGCTTGCTGACATAGCGACGCCAAGCAGCGTTGAAGGACCCAGCCGCGAGAAGCGCCACAACGAAGCCGGAAAGCAGCTTTATGGCTGCGATAAGAGCGTCGTAGACGCTTTCGCCGCCAAGCATCAACCAGACGTAACCGGTGATCGCCGCAAACAGCAGGGAGTAGTACACAAGGGCTGCGGCCAGCATGGGGATGGCTTTACGGAGAGAGGCCATTAGCGACCTGCCCGGCGCACAGCGCCATACCACCACGGTGCGGTGATGACAGCCAGGGCGAACAAGCCCATAGCCAACTCAGGCGCTACGACGCACAAGACGACGTAGAGAGCCGCTACAGCGGCGAGGAGCAAAAGACCTTTGAACAGCGTGAGAAGAGGATTTTCGTTCATGGCTGCGGAGGCGTCCTGATTACTTGTCACTTGTCGGAGAGAGAGACAAGCCCAGCTCGGCGCTGCGCGCCTCGCGCTGCTGCAGGCAGTCCCAAGCGGTGCGAACGCGCATGTGCAGCCGCGAAATGCCGAAGGGTTGAGCTCCCATAAGGCGCGCGATGTACCACGCCTGTTTCCATTCAGAACGAGTCATAGATGCCCCTGTAAGCCCCGGTGTGGGGGTGCTGCGGTGATCGGGTGTATCGGCCCGGCGCTGGGTCCACGTCGAACGCAATTTGCTACGCAAATAGCGCTCGCCCCGGACCTATCGATTACGCGTGCGGTGGGTGACGTCGCGCTTGACACACACCACTAAGGCAGCAATCAGGATCGGAAGGGCCATTAGAAAAACGAGGTGATCCATGTCACGCCGTGCGGTGGCCGAAGGATCAACGGCGGGCGTGGCAGGCACGGCCTGCAGGGCCTTGGTGTCAGTCGCCATAGCCCACCCTCCCCTGCTGCAGGTCGGCGATCGTCTCGGCGTCGTCGGCGGGGGCCTGAGGCCCGGCGATCGCGGCGGCGGCGGCTCCCGCGGCCAAGGTGGCGGCGACCGCGGCGACCACGAAATCCTGCCGACGCTGCTCGGCTGACCTGGCCCACTGCCAGTAGCGGAAAAGCCGGATTGCGGTGAGCGCTGCCCCCAGCGCCATGAGTGTCACGAAAGCCCCGAGGAGAAGAAGAACCCCCGGTGGCTGTACCGCCAGCCACAAGCTCATAGAGCCCCCTACGCGTCCCTGTATCCCTGTAGGACCCGCCGCACCGGCACAGGGAAGGCCGGGGGCGGGTGTATGCGATCCCGCATACGGGGTCGATGTATAGTTTCCCGAATACACCCTGTCAACGGAATCGTGTACATGGATGCCGTCAACCAACTCCTCGACCAAGCCCGGATCGGTGCAAACCTCCCTTCGGACAATGCTTTAGCTCAGCGAATGGGCGTGACTCGCGCAGTCGTGTCGAACTGGCGACAGGCTCGAAATCCGATCCCTGATGAGCGAATTGCGCAGATTTGCGCGATGGCAAAGCTCGATGGCCCGCTATGGATCGCGATGGTCCATGCCGAGCGTGCGCAGACTCAGACCGAGCGGGCCCTTTGGCGTTTGATGCTGGACCGGATCAGCGCGGCGGCTGCGGTGTTTGCGCTGGTGGCACTGTCCATGCCGGGCCTCGCAAACGCAAAAACCGCCCAAATTCAGGCGGTTAGCGGTGCCGAGAACGGCGGTATGTATATTATGTTACAGGCAAGATCGCTACCCAAGAAGCCAGAGCCTCACCAGTCCTCAGATCCCTGACTTCACTCCTGGCCAGCGTTCCCACTCAATCCCCGCAGCGTTGATAGTCAAACGGAATCCGCAGGATCTTCCCGTCATCACCCGGACCGGAGATGCTCGCCTTCAGCGCAGTGCCATCACGCCGGTACTCGATGCGCTTCGGGAAGTCATTCTGCGGATTCTCGAACACCACCCAGTTCGCGCCATGGTCTGCAATGACGAACGTGGTTGGCGCCACGCCATTGGGCTGCACATGCAGGCCAGCCGCTTTGCCCGCCGGCACCAGGCGCATGTACTCGAATGACTCCATATCGCCGTGGCTCAGCGTCCGTGACATCCCAAGTAAGGCCCCGCCGGCCTCGGGCAGCCAGACCTCATCAAGCCTGCGCTCCTCGGTACCGCCGCACCAATGCCCGGCCAGCCAGTCGAACTCGGCCGGTGCGGCCATAGCCGCGCCACTTCCCAACGCCAGGCCAGCGCCCAGCACCGCCACCTTCGACTTCAACATGTCCTGACCTCCTGGTTGGGTTGGCTGCAGGCTAGCGGCACGGACACCGAGGGCGCTTGTAAAAACGCGCAGGATGGCGTCCGATGCCGCATGGACTACTGCGAGCACCCTGCCCCCGACGACCTCCGCCGTCACGTCCAGTGCATCTGGTGGCTGCATGACGACGCACCCGGGAATGACGTGCAGGTTATCTATCCCGATGGCCGTTGCGAGCTGCTGGCCGAAGTGGGCGTGCCGCTGCAGCTGCATGGCACAGATGGCCGTATCCGTTCCGATCTACCGTTCTGTTTCGCGGCACAGCAGTCAGGGCCAATCCGTTTGCAGGCCGCTGGTGCGGTGTTCTGCATCGGTGTGCGGCTGCAGCCGGCCGCGAGCGCCTTGATCGCCGGTGCCCGCTTGCCCGGCCTTCGTGACCAGGCCCCGGACCTTTACACGCTGGATGCTTCCTTTGCCGAAACGTTCAGTGCCGCCGCACGCGCCAGTGCGGCCACCAACACGCCCGAGCCTCTCTGGCAGGTCCTGCGGGATCGTTGTTCCAGCTTCGTCCTGGACGAACGTGTCGAACAGGCGGTTGCGCAGCTGGATGCGATGCAGGGCGATCTGCGCATTGCCGAACTGACGCGGCGGCTTGGCATGTCCCTGCGCGGCCTGCAATCCCGCTTTCTGGCCGCGGTGGGCATGCCCCCGAAGGAGTACGCTCGTGTGCGCCGTCTGCAGGCGATTCTGCACACCCTGGATGGAGAAGCCACCAGCATTGCCACTGCAGCCGCACGTCACGGCTACAGCGACCAGGCCCATGCCACGCATGATCTTGTCCGCTGGACCGGGGTAACGCCCGGCCGGCTGGTGAATGCCCTGCGTGGCGATCGTGGCAGCGACGATGCACTGCGGCTGGCAGCCGCCTTCGTGCGCGGAAGCAGTAGCGGCCACTCAGGATAGCTGGGCCCCGCCCTCCTGCCCTGCTCCAGAGCCGACTCCATCAGCCAGCGCTTCCCGCCGTCCGGATCTGCTTCCCCAGCTCCCGGATCCGCGCCTCACCCGCCTTCAGCGCCTGCGGGCTGGTATGGACCGAGTAGTAGCCTGTTGCCAGCGGATACGAATGCTGTGCTGCGGTACCGAACACGAACTCGGTGTCCTCGCGGGCGAAGAACGCGACCTCGTGGCCGCCTTCCTCGAAGACCACCAGTTCACCTGCACCGATCGCTTCGGGCACACGCAGCGAGCCCACGCTCACGGCGGCCCAGGCTACGTCATGTCCCGGCGGCGGTTGGAACCGCCACGATTCTCCCGCCCGCAGTTTCACCGAAAAGTAGTTGATCGGTGCCGGGGCATCGATGGGGCTGCGGGCCGTGCCGTACGCTCCCAGCAATACGGTCACCGGGCCTTCGCTGAGGATCTGCTCGGGGCCGATGTAGCGGCTGAAAGGTGCAGCCAGCTCCAATGCAGGTGGCAACGCGAGCCACAACTGGAAACCGCGCAGGCGATCAGAATCACCGAATCCGCCACCGTGCCACGCGCCACTGCCGGCCTGCATCCACTCCATCCAGCCGGCCTCGATACTGCCCTGGCGGCCCTGGTCGTCTTCATAGTCGACGGCCCCTTCCAGCAGCCAGGTGAGCGTGGCGATGCCCGAATGCGGATGCAGGCCAAGCGCAGGGGCTTCGGCGCGCGAAAGATCGCGCGCGTCGATGAGATCGAGGAAGACGAACGGCTTGAGACGTTCGCCCAGGTCGGAAGGACTCACCAGCCGGGTGATGGGTCCGTGGCTGCGGCCGCGGGTGCGATGCACGATGCGGCGCACGGAGGCGACCGGAGGCATCGCGGTGGATTCGGAGGGGTGGACGGCAAGCATGATGTGGTCTCCTTGGAAGCAGGTTTCGAACGTCGCGGCGACGTCGTACGTCCAAGGTAGGCACTGAGCACGCACGGCAGTAGCCGGCCAGTGCGGATTTCATTCCTCCATCGCTGGAGCAATGGCTGCCACGCGTGGAGGCGGCAGCGCCTGCAGCTCAGGTGTTTTACCAGTTGCCCTGCAGCAGATGGGTCATGGCGAAGTCGACAAACGCGCTGGCGGCGCGTGGCAACTGTCGCCGGCTCTGGTAGACCACGAACAACTCCAGCCCATCAATCCGGTAGTCGGGCAGGACCTGGACCAGCGTCCCTTCCCGCAGCGGCTGCGCCACCATCGCCTCGGTCAGCAGCGCGATGCCCATGCCGGCCACGCAGGCCTTCGTCAAGGCCAAGGCCGAGTTGGCGCTGAATCGCCCGCGCACTTCGACGTCGGCGGGGCCATCCGGCCCCATCAAGCGCCACTGCGTGCGCCCTGAGCCCGAGGGCACGGCGATACAGTCGTGCGTGGACAGCTCCTCCAATGAGCTGGGCGCTCCCCGTGCCTCCAGGTAGGCCGGGCTGGCCACCAACACTGCACGGTTGTTGCCCACCCGGCGCGCGATCAGTGTTGGCCCGGTGACTGCACCTGCGCGAATCGCAACATCGATGCCGTCAGCGACCAGGTCGGCGCGCGCGTCATTGAGCACGAACTCCAGGCGGACCCGTGGATGGGCCTGCAGGAATGACTGCACCCACTCCAGCTGGAACCAGTTGAAGAAGTCCACCGGCGCGGCGACGCGCACCTTGCCCACCGGCACTTCGCTTCCCTCGGAAAGCTCCAGGGTGGCGTCCGCCAGCGCCTCGATCTGCTCCACGCTGCGTGCGTACAGGCCCTCACCGGCATCGGTCAGGGTCAACTTGCGGGTGGAACGATGCAGCAGCCGGACACCCAGCTGCTCTTCCAGCTGCTGGATGCGCCGGCTGGCAGTATTGGAGGGCATGCCGATCCGGCGCGCGGCCTCGGCGAAGCTGCCGGCTTTGGCCACCTGTACGAACAGGGCCACATCATTGAGATCGATCACCCGTGGTCTCCATGCAGACGACCTCCGGTACGGAGGTCCCTGCATTGTGTTGCAAATGGTGTCGCGGCGCTCGGCGCAGCGCCCTGCCCTCATCGGGCCTTGCGCGCATCCAGGCTGAACCGGCCTGCGCCGTTGGCGGCCAGCATCAGGAAGGCACCGGCAATGGAGACATTCTTGAGGAACATGATCATCTGCGTCTGATCAGCAACGTTGTTGTGGAACAGGAAGGCGGTAGCCAGGGTGAAGCCGGCAAGCAACATGGCGACCAGCCGGGTCTGCCAACCCGCTGCGATCGCTAGCGCTCCGCCGACCTCTGCAAGGATCACCAGCGGCAGCATCAGCGCGGGGACACCGACCGAGGCCATGTACCCCGCCGTGGCCTCGTAGGCGCTCAGCTTGCCGAATCCCGACAGCAGGAACAGTGCGACCAGCAGGAGGCGGCCGAGCAGTTCGACTGCGCCCTGCAGGCGGGTGGAGGACGAGGCACCAAAGGTGGTTGTGGAATAAGTGGACATGTCTGCATTTCCTGGAGGCGTGTTGAAACAAGAGGGACGGTGGCAGCGGCAGGAACGACGACATCATCATTGCCAGCGGGACGCACTCTAGGCGCCCCTTCCACCGCCCACTAGCCGCCCCAGGGGGAATTCACCCGTCCATTCATGGACGAATCCACCCACAGCGGGATTGCTCCCATCCGTGGACGAATGAAATCCGCTGCAATCGGCTAGTGGGGCCCAATGCCCCGAAATAGAGTGCAGCCGTGGCCCATGGCAGTGCGTTCGCCGGGCCCGTCCTACCCTCCACTACGAGAACCGCCATGAAGCTCCTGCACATTGATTCCAGCATCCTGGGCCAGCAGTCGGTCAGCCGCCAGCTCACCGCCCAGCTCATCGAAGCTGCCCGCAAGCAGCATGGCGACGTGAACGTGACCTACCGCGACCTCGCCCTGGCACCGGTCGACCACCTTGCTCCGCCCCACCTTGCCGCTGCCCAGGGCGCCCCCATCGAAGCCGATGCCCTGCAGCAGGACGTGGCGCTCGGTGCCGACGATCTGGATGCCTTCCTGCAGGCCGATGTCGTCGTCATCGGGGCACCGATGTACAACTTCAGCATTCCCAGCCAGCTCAAGGCCTGGATCGACCGCATTGCGATTGTCGACAAGACCTTCCGTTACACCGCACAGGGGCCGGAAGGCCTGGCGGGCGGCAAGCGGGTGCTTATCGCCTCCACCCGCGGCGGCATGTACGCCGGTGATGTGCCGGGTGCGGCCATGGACCATCACGAAACCTACCTGACCAGCCTGTTCGGCTTCCTCGGCGTCACCGACCTGCAGTTCATCCGGGCCGAAGGTCTGGCAATGGGCGACGATGCGCGCGCACAGGCACTGCGGCACGCCCAGCAGGACATCGAGCGCGTCTTCGCCTGATAGCTGTGCCGTCGGCGATACACATCGCCACGGCATTTCAATCCCATTCCGCCCGACGCACCGAAGCCGATGGACAGCGATATCGCTGTCTACAGGAACCGGTGCATCACATATACATCAACCAACCCCAGCGTTCGATGCCGAAACGCCGCCGGTAGCGTCCCGGCCACCGCAAACCCCAGCGTGCGGTACAGCGCTACCGCCGGCGTGTTGGTACTGACCACGTAGTTGAACTGCATGGCCAGGAAACCCTCCGTTCGGGCCCGGGCCAGACTGTGTTCCACCAGCGCCCGGCCAATGCCGCGACCTTGTACCCGAGGATCGACCACATAGGTGGCGCTGGCCACATGCGCACCCAGATCCGGGAAGTTGGCGCCCATCTTGTACATTCCGGCCACGCGCCCTTCCAGAACGGCCACAAAGGCCGCCTGCACTCCGAACCAATGGCTCCGAAAGGTGCCGGCCTCGAAGGTGCCGGCGAACGGGAGCGAATCCTCCATCGCAATGGCCGCCTTGAAAATCGCCCACATGGCGTCGAAGTCACCGTCGGTGGCAGCTCGGATTTCCATGCGATTCCTCGCGGATCGGCGTAGTGGGCAAGGCGGACACTAGCAGAATCCAGCAAGCGCCCCGCACCCGCTTCACGCGCCACCGCCATCGGTTCCGCAATAGTTGAGTGAATTCCAGCCGTTGGAACAGTACATGCCACCTATTCCCGCGCGCATCCCGCTCCGGCTCCGCCGATGGCGCGTCGCTGGCTACATCCTGCTTGGCGTGTACGTTCTCTACCTGCTGGCCGGCAACATCTTCCTCAACACCCCGCTGTTCGGCCAGGTCACCAACCGCAAGCCGCACAAGTTCGTGATGACGACCGGCCCGGCCATCACGCTGCTGCCGGGCCACGTCATTGCTTGGAACGTGCATATGCGCGGTCACGTCAACCATACCGTCTACGTACTGCACGCCGAGCGTGCCAGCGCCCGCTTGGCAGTCCTGCCCCTGTTCCGCCGCGAAGTGCGGGTTCCGCGATTGCAGGCCACTGGCGTGTCGGCCGAGATCAGTCGCGTCGAGGACGCCATTCCGTCACCGCCGCGTAGCGACCAAGGCTGGACCCTGCGTTTCGACGCCATCCACAGCGACAGCATCCGCAGTGCCCGGCTCGGCAAGCTGCTGATCATCGGCAAGGGCCAGGGTACGGTCGGGTTCCTCAAGCAGCTGCGCGGCGGCCCGTCCGAACTGTTCGATTCCGAAGTCTCGTTCAGCAAGGCAGACACCAGCTATGACGGCGTGCAGCTGCTGGGCGACATGGATCTGACCGCGCGCTTCAGCTATCCGCGCCACTATCGCGACCAGGCGCCCGGCCTGGCCAAGTTGAAGCTGCTGCATGCGCAACTTGAAGTGGATGCGCGCAGCCAGGGCCTGCGCATGGATACGGACGCGCAGACGCCCCGCATCTCCAGTTCGCCGGTTCCCGGTCGCCTGCAACTGGCGGTCCACCTGTTGGACGGCCAGTTGCAACCTGGTGACCACGCGCTCTGGCAGGTTCCGCTCTACCTCGGCGACGGCGCACCCGATCGCGGCGTGCTGGCCCTGCAGCTCAACGTGGCCAACGACCTGCGCCTGCAGGCCCGCCTGCCGCCACGCCCGGATTCGGCCGCTGGCATCGATGCCGACCTGCACATCACCGGGCGCGAGATTCCCTTCCAGCACCCTGCCCAGCTGCTGGAACGCAGCTCCGGCACTGTGCGCGGCGAATGGACCTTCACCTCGCTCAACTGGATCCCTGCCCTGTTCGTACGCAAACCGTGGCTGCAGCTGGATGGCGGCGGCACCCTGAAAGCAGATCTGCGCCTGCGCAATGGCGAACTGATCGAAGGCAGTACCGTGGACATCCCTTCGGCTGCCGCCGTGGCCGAGGTCGCTGGCGTGCGGCTGGCCGGCACGGCCAGTGCGCATGGCGAGCTGAAGGCCGGCAGCCCCACTCAGGCACAGTTGGCGATCCGGCTGCCCCGCTTCACCGCTCGCCCAAGCGATGCGAAGGATGTACGCCTGTTCGACGGTCGCGACCTGGCCGTGGACCTCACCGGCGATGGCCGCCTGCAGGAACTGCGCAAGGGCGTTCGTGCGCGGTTGCGCTTCAGCCAAGCGACCATCCCGGACCTGGCCGCCTACAACCGCTACCTTGGCTCTCAACAGGTGCGCCTGCTGCGTGGCTCCGGCAGCCTCAGCGGCGACGCCACGCTCGACACCGATGGCCGCGTCGGCCATGGCACCGCGCGGCTGCTAGGTCGCAATGCCAGCGCCAAGGTGGCGGGCCTGGACATGGGCGGCGATGTCGACGTGAACGCGACGCTTCGCCGCGGGGACTTCAACCAGCGCCATTTCGATCTGTCCGGCACCACCGTGGAGCTGCGCAATGTGCAGGTGGCCGGCACCGATTCCAACAGCGCGTGGAAAGGCCGTGCTGTGTTCAAGCGGGGCCGCATCGACGCGCAGTCCCCGTTCCAGGTGGACGCTACCACCGATCTGACCCTGAGCGATGCACGCCCCTTGCTGGCCGTGTTCGCCAAGCGCACCGACTACCCGCGCTGGACGCTGTCCCTGCTGGATTCCGGCCAGGTCGATGCACAGGCCACGTTGCGCTGGCGCCCGGGTCATCTGCTGATCGACGGACTGCAGGCCGAGAATGATCGCCTGTCGGTTCGTGCGCGGCTGGATCTGCTGGAGCGGCGCAAGCGTGGCGATCTCTACCTCCGCTGGGGGCTGCTGGGCGCGGGCATCGAGCTTGATGGCGAACAGCGCCAGTGGCATCTGGCCAAGGCGCGTGAATGGTTCGATCAGCGCCCTTCGCTGTTGCCGGCTGCCGAAGGTGGAAGCGCCGCAGGTTCTTCAGACTGATCGCCCCGGGCTGCATCCATTTGCCGCTTCCGTTCGTATGAGCGGTAAACGCAGGATGGAGCGGTACGGAATGAAGCGGCGTTCACAGGCTCTGGGTCTTCTGGGATGGGGCGTGGCCACCTTTGCGGCGGCCGCAGTCGGCGCATGGGCATCGGCCTCCGCCGCCAGCTTCTACGCCACCCTCGCCCTGCCTGCCTGGGCACCGCCTGCCAGCGTGTTTGGCCCGGTGTGGAGCCTGCTCTACGCGATGATGGCCATTGCGGCGTGGCTGGTCTGGCGCGAACGCGGCTGGCGCAACGCGCAACCGGCCCTGGTGCTCTATCTGGTGCAGCTGGCCGTCAATGCCCTCTGGAGCTGGCTGTTCTTCGGCTGGAAGCTGGGAGCGCTGGCCTTCGTCGACATCCTGGTACTGATCACGCTGGTCTGCGCAACGATCGTTGCCTTCGCACGCATCCATCGCGGTGCGGCGGTGATGCTGCTGCCTTACCTGGCCTGGATATCGTTTGCCTCGGCGCTGAACTTCGCGGTGTGGCGCGCCAATCCCGGGGTGCTGTGAGCCAGTATCAGTGCTCTCAGGCCTGTGCGACGCGCTGCGGCTTCCATGCACGCAGCAATGCCGGCTTGAACGCCTGCTGGCCACAACCCGTGGGGCATCGCACCACCCGCGCGGCGGTGTGGCTGACCAGTCCCTGCCCCTCTTCCGCCTTGAACACCGTCTCGCAGCACAGGCAGCGCGCAACCAGCGAGTACAGGTGGAGCAGGCGCCCACTGGCCGGATCCTGCAGGGCATCCACATCCAGCAGCTCAAACTGGCAGCTGTCGGCAAGCATGCGGTATGGCGTTGAAGGCAAGGTCTGCAGGTTCACGGGCGTGGTCACTCAGGAATGTGCGTTCACCCTAGGCAAGTCGGTGTCGAGCGCGCGTGCAGCGCACATGTACCTTTCGCGAAACATGCAAGTGCTGTTGGAATGGTCAGATGAAGAATTCAGGTTTGAATGAAACGCTCTTCACGCGAACGTGCTGGTAGGCGAATGCACGATTTTGCTTCACCATCCATGCATGCCGGATGCGACGCTGGGCCTTTCCAGCCATCCACGAATCATGAGTCCCGCCCTTGATGCCTTCTGCTGAGTCCACGCACGACACCGCCCAGTCCCGTTGTGCGCGCGAACCGATTCATACGCCCGGTGCCATCCAGCCATATGGGGTGCTTCTGGTAGTGGAGCCTCAGTCACTGCGGGTGCGTGAGCGCGCCATCAGCCAGCCGGGGTTGCTGAAGCAGTTCGGCGAACCGTTGATGCAGCACGTCAGCGAGGTACTGGGCGGCGTGCTGGCGCCCTTCCAGGCGCTGTTCCAGCAGGCCACGGTGGGCAGCAGCGCCCATGTAGGCGCTGTGCACCTGGACGGCCACGGCCGACATCAGCTGCTGGTGCATCGCTCCGCCACCGATCTGCTGATCGAGCTGGAGGCACCGGTTCCCGGCCAGCCGGGTTCGCTGGAAGAACTGTATCCGTCGATCCGCGAACTGATGACCGGCATCGAATCGGCTACCACCGTGGAAGATCTGTGCCAGCTGGCGGCCGCGCACATGCGCCGGCTGACCGGCTTCGACCGGACCCTGGTCTACCAGTTCGATGCAGGCTGGAACGGCATCGTCGTCGCCGAGGATGGCAACGGCCTGTTGCCGTCCTACCTGGACCTGCGCTTCCCCGAGTCGGACATTCCGGCCCAGGCCCGCGAGCTGTACCGGCGCAACCGGGTGCGACTGATCGCGGACAACAGCTACACCCCTGCCCCGCTGATGCGCAGCGAGGAGCACCGCGACGCGCCGGCCACCGACCTGAGCCTGGCCGTGCTGCGCAGCGTTTCGCCCGTGCACCTGCAGTACATGCGCAACATGGGCACCGGCGCGTCGATGTCGGTGTCGCTCGTGCATGAGGGCCAGCTGTGGGGCCTGGTGTCCTGCCACACGGTGCAGCCGCGCCGCCTGCCCTATCACGTGCGCACCGCCTGTGAATTCATGGGCCAGATCCTGTCGCTGCAAATCGCGCTGAAGGAGCGTGCACGCGCCATCGAAGAACGCGTGGCGCGCCGCTCGGTGCTGGTCAAGCTGCTGGCACGCATGGCCGGCGACGAGGATTTCATGGCTGCGCTGCGCCACGATGAAGCCAGCCTGCTGTCGCTGACCGGTGCCGCAGGCGCCGCCATTGTGCACAAGGGCGACTGCATGCGTGTGGGCCAGTGCCCGCCCGCGACCGACGTGCTGGCCCTGGCCGATTGGCTGGCCGCACAGCAGGCCGGGCAGGAAACGTACTGCAGTGACCATCTGGCAGCCGACTGGGCGCCCGGCGCGCGCCTGTCCGACGTGGCGAGCGGCGTACTGGCGGTGTCCATTTCGCAGCTGCACGACAGCTATCTGATGTGGTTCCGCCCGGAAGTGGTGCACACCGTGCGCTGGGGGGGCGACCCACGCAAAGCGGCGGCGCCCGGCGTGGCACTGTCCCCGCGCAGTTCATTCGAAGCATGGAAAGAGACCGTGCAGCAGCGCAGCCTGCCGTGGAATGACGCCGACCGCGATGCCGCGCACGAGATGCGCACGGCCATCGTCGACATCGTGCTGCGCAAGGCCGAGGAAATGGCTGAGCTCAACGAGCAGCTGGTCCGCAGCAACAAGGAACTCGAAGCGTTTTCCTACTCCGTAAGCCATGACCTGCGCGCGCCATTCCGCCATATCGTCGGTTACTCGGAACTGCTGGGCAGCTCGGCCGGCGAACGCCTCAACGATACCGAGCGCCGCTTCCTGGATACGATCGTGGAGTCGGCCAAATCTGCCGGAACGTTGGTGGACGACCTGCTGAGCTTTTCGCAGATGGGCCGCTCTACGCTGGGCCGGGCGCGGCTGGATATGGCCGCGCTGGCCGAGGATGTGCGCCGGAGCCTGGTCCTGGACTACAGCGGCCGCGACGTGCAGTGGACGCTTGCGCCGTTGCCGGAGGTCGAAGCCGACCCGACGATGCTGCGCCTGGTCTGGCAGAACCTGCTGGCCAACGCGATCAAGTTCACCCGCGAGCGCGAGCAGGCGGTCATCGAGGTCGGTCACCAGCGAAACGACGACGAAGACCACTTCTTCGTGCGCGACAACGGCTGTGGCTTCGACATGCGCTACGTGGACAAGCTGTTCGGCGTATTCCAGCGCCTGCACCACGTCGAGGAATTCGAAGGCACCGGCATTGGCCTGGCCAACGTGCGCCGCATCGTCGGCCGCCACGGCGGCAGGACCTGGGCCGAGGGCGAACCTGGCAAGGGCGCCACGATCCACTTCACCCTACCCCGTTCCACAGGAGATCACCCATGAGGGACCTGCGGCCGATCCTCTTGGTAGAGGACAGCCCCAAGGATGCAGAGCTGACGCTGGCGGCGCTGTCGCGTTGCCAGTTGCTGAACGATGTCATCCATGTACGTGACGGCGCCGAAGCGCTGGATTACCTGCGCTGCGAAGGCAAGTTCGCCGGCGCCATGCACGGCGGCCCGGTGGTGGTGCTGCTGGACCTGAAGCTGCCCAAGGTGAACGGCCTGGAAGTGCTGGAACAGGTGCGTGGTGACGCACAGCTGAGCAGCACCCCGGTGGTGATGCTGACCTCTTCGCGCGAAGAACAGGATCTCGTGCGCAGTTACGAACTGGGCGTGAACGCATTCGTGGTCAAGCCAGTGGACTTCAAGGAGTTCTTCGACGCCATCCAAGGGCTGGGCATGTTCTGGGGCATCACCAACCAGCCCCCGCCGCATCGGCCCAACGGCTCGGGGCAGCACAATGCGTGATGGATCGCGCCGCAGCGAGCGCCTGCGCATCCTCATGCTGGAGGACAGCGCGCTTGATGCGGAGCTGATCAGCGCACAGCTGCAGCGTGCCGGCCTCGATTTCGAGGCCGAGCGCCTGTGGACCCGCAATGCCTTCATCGAGGCAATTGAGAATCGCGCCTTCGATGTGATCCTGGCCGATCATGTGCTGCCCGGATTCGACGGCGACGCTGCACTGGCGCTGGCGCGCGAGCGGATTCCGCAGACGCCCTTCATCTTCGTCTCCGGCACGCTTACCGAGGAGTTGGCCGTGCAGGCGCTGACCCGCGGCGCGCGCGACTACGTGGTCAAGCAGCGCCTGCAGCGCCTGCCGGATGCGATCCGTCGTGCGCGGCAGGAGGCCCATGAACGCACCCAGCTTGTGCAGGCGCAGGCCGCACTGAACGACAGCCAGGCGCAGTTGCAGCAGGTAACCAATGCCGTCCCTGCGCTGATCGCCCAGCTCGACACGGCGCATCGCTACCGCTTCGCGAACAAGGCGTTCCTGGACTGGCACGGCGTCAGCCTGGCCGAACTGCTGGGTCGCGCGGCACGGGATGTCAGCGGCATTTCCGCCTTCGAGCACGCCCTGCCCAGCCTGGAGCGGGTACTGCAGGGCGAGCGCACCAGCTTCCAGGTCGAACTGGTCCAC
This sequence comes from Stenotrophomonas sp. 71799_Sma, assembly GCF_056482505.1. Taxonomy (NCBI): domain Bacteria; kingdom Pseudomonadati; phylum Pseudomonadota; class Gammaproteobacteria; order Lysobacterales; family Lysobacteraceae; genus Stenotrophomonas; species Stenotrophomonas sp. 71799_Sma. Next base: position 2,285,004 of record NZ_CM151202.1, on the reverse strand, counting down.
CGCAGCGGCGAATCACGATTCGTGCAGATGGACTGCGTACCGGAACATGCGGCCGATGGCAGCGTGGTCGGCTACATCTGCATGGGCAGCGATGTTTCACTGTTGAAGCAGGCCGAACTGGCGCTGCGCGAGGACAACCAGGTTCTCGAGCGACAGGTGCAGGCACGCACCGCCGAGTTGCGGGCCAGCAAGCGGCGCCTGCAGGCGATCTTCGAATCCAGCTTCCAGCATCAGGTGCTGCTGGATCTGTCCGGACGCGTGGTTGATGCCAATGACGCGTCACTGGCCGCGGTGCTTGCGGACAAGAAGGACACTGTTGGCGCGCGCTTCGGCGAATCGCTCTGGTTTGCCACAACCGATGGCATCAGTGCGCTGATCGACCAGGCCGTCGCCGCAGCCGTACAGGGCCGCAGTTCGCTGCATGCACTGGAACTGGAACTCCCGACCGGGCGGCGCAGCTTCGACTTCTCGTTCCGCCCGCTGCTGGATACCGAAGGCGTGGTCACCGCCGTGGTCTCCGAGGCGGTGGAAACCACCGCGCGGCTACAAGCAGAACACGCGCTGCGCCAGTCACAGAAGATCGAGGCGGTCGGCCAGCTCACCGGCGGCATCGCCCATGATTTCAACAACATCCTGACGGTCATCTCCGGCAACGTCGAGCACGCCATGCTGCTCAACGAACGCGCCGGAGAACCCGGGGCAATGGTCAGCCGTGCACTGGACAATGCACTGAAAGGCGTCGGCCGTGCCGCCAGCCTGACCCAGCGCCTGCTGGCGTTTGCCCGTCGCCAGCCGCTGCACAGCCAGGCCGCCAACCTCAACGAACGCCTGCTGGACATGCACGACATGCTGCAGCGTGCACTGGGTGAGCTGGTGCAGCTGGAGATCCGCAACGCCGAGGACATCTGGTGCGTGGAGATCGACATCAGCCAGCTGGAGGCCTCCGTACTGAACCTGGCGGTCAATGCCCGCGATGCGATGCCGCATGGCGGCCGGCTGGTGATCGAAGTCGACAACAGCCACCTCGACCACGACTACGCCGCCCTGTTTCCCGATGCAACGCCAGGCGAGTACGTGATGTTGCGGGTGCGCGACAATGGCCACGGCATGGACGCAGCGACCCTGGCGCGCGTGTTCGAGCCGTTCTTCACCACCAAGCAGGTTGGCCGCGGCACCGGGCTTGGCCTGTCCATGGTGCATGGCTTCGTCAAGCAGTCCGGTGGCCACGTGCTGATCGACTCGGTGGAAGGCGGCGGTACCAGCATCACCATGATGTTCCCGCGCTCTCCGCTGTCCCTGCCCTGCGAAGCACGCACCCCACAGACCGGCCTGGCGGGTTACTCACCGCGCGAGGAAACCATTCTGGTGGCCGAGGACAATGACGATGTCCGCGCCCACACGGTGGATGCGCTGCGGCTGCTCGGCTACCGCGTGCTGGAAGCCCACGACGGACCCTCCGCACTGCGGCTGCTGGAACGCCCCGACACCAAGGTGGATCTGCTGTTCTCGGACGTGGTGATGCCCGGCATGTCGGGCTGGGAACTGGTGCACGAAGTACGTGAACGCTGGCCGGAAGTCGCCGTCCTGTTCACGTCGGGCTATCCACGCGACCACGACCAGGTGGGCAGCCAGGGACGCGCCGTTTCATTGCTGCCAAAGCCGTTTACCCGCAGTGATCTTGCAGCGGCGGTGCGCACCGCGCTGGAGGCGACGCCGCACTGAGGTCAGGACGCCGGATCGCGCATGCCAGCGGCGATCCGGTTGATGTCCGCGCACTCCACCGTGGCCGGCGGATGCTCCCTGGCGGCCAGCGCAATCATCGCCTGGCCCAGGGCCAGATTGCTGGTCATCAACGAAGGCGCAACCGCACCGGCCAGCTTCATCAACGGCGCGCCGCCCCAGTACAAGGGCTTCAACAGGGCATGACGGGTGCCGGTTCCCGCGACCGGCCTGACGCCACCCGGGCGCAGCATCACCGAGCGCACCGGCAGAGCCTGCAAAGCAACTTCGGTCTCGCCCTTGACCCTCAGCGGCATCAGCCGGCTCTGAGGGTCTGCACCCGCACCGGATACATACAGAAAGCATCCCCCGGGATTCGCGGCCGCCCAGGCACGGGCCACCGCCAGCGTGGTGTCCACGGTAACGCGTCGGTACTCGGCCTCGGCGGTGCCGACCGGTGGCGCACCGGCGCAGTAGAGGCATGCATCGAACCCGGCGAGCTCCTCCACCCGCTCCTGGATACGCAGAAAGTCCGGGACAATCAGTTCGCTGCCGGTGCCGCTCAGACTGCCGGGGTGACGGACCAGCGCGGTCAGGCGGGAGACCTGTTGTGAGCGCTGGCAGGCCAGCACCACACCCTGCCCGACCAGGCCTGCGGCACCGGTCAACAGAATCCGCAATGCACCCGTCCCGACCATCATCGCACCCGCCTCAGAGTTTCACGAAACGCTGGATCTTCCGCGCCAGCCAACCGCTGAACACCAACGGCGCATCCAACGCAGACACGCAGATGCACGGCACACCCGGCGCGGTCACCGGCTGGTGCTCCACCTCCTCGTCCAGATCCGCAACGTCACCCGGCGCGAACAGCCCCAGCGCGTCGTTGTAGGAACCGCGCAGGATCTGGGTCAGCTCGCTGCGGCCATGGCTGTGCATAGGCAGGCACTTGCCGGGGGCGATCTTCAGCATGATCAGCGAGGGCATCTGCTCGGCCCGGATGCAGTGCACCCCCGGCGCCATCCAACGCCAGCGCAGGTCACCCAGCGAGGTGCCAAAGTAGGGATGCAGTGACGCCGGCAGATGATCGGGATCAGCCTCGGGCCGATCCTTCGGCATAGGGCGCAGGGATTCCGCCATGGCCATCGGCGTTTCCGTGGCCAGCTGCATCAGCATGGCCTCGCGCAACTGTTCGCGCCGCGTGTCGGTTGCAGGCGGCTGGGTCTGCTCCAGCAGCACCGAACCGATCGCCTCAGCATCGCGCAGGCGCTGACGGCAATGCGGGCACTGCTCCAGATGGGCACCGGCCACGATGCTCAACGGCGACGACAGCGCACCCGCGGCATAGCTCATCAGCGTGGATTCGTGCAGGTGGTGGTGCGGATTCACAGCACACCTCCCACTTTCGCCTGCAGTTGCAGGAAGGCACGGCGCAGGTGCGATTTGACCGTCCCCAGCGGCATGCCCAGCGCTTCGGCGATCTCGCTGTGACTCTTGGCCTCGAAATAGGACATCCGCACCAGCCGCGCCTGCACCGCAGGCAGCTCGTTGATGCGCTGGCGCAGACGCGCCTGGTCGGCGAACTGTTCGGCGCTGCTGCGCTCGATCACATCCAGCGTCGCCGCGTCCTCCACCGCTGCCTGCACCTGCATCCAGCTGCGCTCGCGGCGCACTCGATCGATATGCAGGTTGCGGGCGATGCGATACAGCCACGTACTCAGCGCCCCCTGTGCCGGATCGAAATCGGCGGCCCGCAGCCATAGGCGCAACAGGCATTCCTGCGCCAGCTCCTCGGCTACGGCATCGGGTGCGCCCAGGCCGCGCAGGTACACGCACAGCCGCGGCATGAAGTAGTCGTAGATCCGCATGAAACACTCGCGGTCGCGCAGCCGCGCCACGCCGTCCATGTCACCGGCCCAGTTCGTCGGCTCGCTGCTCGGCTGCTGGTAACTGGACACGGTACGTGCGGTATCGAAGTTGAGGAGTGTGCTGGCGGCGTCAGGGTACATCTGCGTTCGCGGCGGGCGGGTGAAGGTCTGTCCTCTGTACGTGCAGGGGCAGCCATTGGATGCAGTCGGCACTGCGCATCCAACCGGGCGCCCCCGCCGTATGACCTGAGAGACCTACCCTTCCGGATGAACACCATGCGCACTGCCTGGCTGCTGCTGTGCCTGCCCCATGCCGCGCTGGCGGCACCCTGGCTGCGAAGTGAGGGTGTGGCCACCTCCGCGCAGGGCGACATCCTCTACCGTGAAGTGCACTGGCGGCGCGAGGCAACGGAGGGTGCCGAACGCTGGGTGCTGTACCAGTGCCCGGATGGCCAGCCCTTCGCCCGCAAGCATCTGCCCGCCAGCGCCCGCCCGCAGGCACGGGGCTATTCGCTGCAGGACCGCCGCAGCGGCCAGACCGCCGAAGTCGACGCCACTGGCGACTCGGTGTCGATTGCCTGGAAGGAAGATGCCGCCAGCCAGCCGCGTCAGCGCCGGCTTGAACTGCCGCCGGACGCGGTGATCGATGCAGGGTTCGACGCTGCGGTGCGCCTGCACTGGCCGGCGCTGCTGCGCGGCGAACTCATCAGTCTGCCCTTCCTGGTGCCTGGGCGGCAGCGCTACTTCCCGGTGCAGGTGCGGCGCATCGGTCCGGTACGTTGGCAGGGTATTGATGGGCAGTCGATCGACGTCAGTCTGGACACCTGGTACGGCGGCATCGCCCCGCGTCTGTCACTCGTCTATGCCAGCACCGACCGCCGCCTGCTGGAATTCCGCGGTACCAGCAACCTGCGCGATGCAAGCGGCACTTATCCGCAGGTGACGGTGCGCTTCAGCTCGCCTGCTGCCGAGCAGACTGCCGCGGAATGGCAGCAGGCCTGGACGCATCCTCTGATCGACCGCTGCGCCGTGACGCCCAGGTGAAGTCGAGATTCTTCGCGTCGCAGCGCATCCATTGCACGCGCTGCTGCGTACAGGTAGACACGACACCCGCCGAGATCCCCCAATGGCCTCTGTAGCGCCCCTCCCCCGTCGACGCTCGCGCCTGCTGCGTACGCTGCAGCGCTGGATCGACACCGGCAACGTCGCAGAGACCACCGGCGAACAGCCCGGCCGCATCGACTGGTTGCGCGCCGTGCCATTCGCACTGATGCACCTGGCCTGCATCGCTGTGCTCTGGGTCGGAATCTCATGGACAGCGGTGATCGTCGCCGCAGTGCTCTATGCGGTGCGCATGTTTGCCATCACGGCGTTCTATCACCGCTATTTCTCGCACCGGACCTTCCAGGCATCGCGGCCGGTGCAGTTCGTGTTCGCTGTCATCGGCGCCTCCAGCGTGCAGCGTGGGCCGCTTTGGTGGGCCGCCCATCATCGCCATCACCATCGGCATGCCGACCAGCCGCTGGATCCGCACTCGCCACGCGAGGGCGGCTTCTGGCGCAGCCACATGGGTTGGTTCCTGACCCGCGAGGCGTTCGCCACCGATCTGTCACGGGTACCGGACCTGGCGCGCTTCCCCGAACTGCGCTGGCTGGACCGTTTCGATACGGCCGTACCGGTACTGCTGGCCGCAGCGCTGTATGCATTGGGCGCCGGGTTGGAGCGCTGGGCACCGGGCCTGCACACCTCCGGCCCACAGCTGCTGGTGTGGGGCTTCTTCGTCTCCACCATCGTGCTGTTCCATGCCACGGTCACCATCAATTCGCTGGCGCATCGATTCGGCCGCCGCCGCTTCGACACACGCGATGACAGCCGCAACAACCTCTGGCTGGCGCTGCTCACCTTCGGCGAAGGCTGGCATAACAACCACCACTTCTTCCCCGGCACTGTCCGCCAGGGCTTCCGCTGGTGGGAAGTGGATTTGACCTGGTACGGACTGCGCGCGATGGCGGCCCTGGGCCTGGTCAAAGGTCTCAAGCCCATCCCCGAGTGGGTCCTGGCCAAGGCGAGGTACTGACATGCGCATCGCCGTCATCGGCTCGGGTATCGCGGGGCTGGCCAGTGCCTGGTGGCTCGATGGCCAGCACGACGTCACGCTGTTCGAGGCCAACGACTACCTCGGTGGCCATACCCACACGCACGACGTCCAGGTGGGTGGGACACGCATGGCCGTGGATACCGGGTTCATCGTGTTCAATCCCCAGCACTATCCGCTGCTGACCGCGCTCTTCGACGAGCTGGGTGTGGCTTCGCAGCCGACCACGATGAGCTTCTCGATGCACAGCGAGCGCAGCGGCGTGGAGTACAACGCCACCTCGCTGGATGGCCTGTTCTGCCAGCGCCGCAACCTGGTGTCACCTCGATTCTGGGGCATGCTGGCCGACCTGCGCCGGTTCTATCGGGATGCGCCGTTGCTGCTGGCCGAGGAAGACGGCCCCACGCTCGGCGAGTACCTGCGCAGCCAGCGCTATGGCGAGGCCTTCATCGACGAGCACCTGCTGCCGATGGCCTCGGCACTGTGGTCCTCACCGACCGCCACCGTGCAGGACTTCCCGGCGCGCTACCTAGCCCAGTTCATGGCCAATCACCAGATGCTGCAGATGACCGGGCGCCCGAGCTGGCGGGTGGTCAGCGGGGGATCGGCGCGCTACGTGGATGCGCTGCGCCGCCGCTGGCGGGTGCATGAGCGGCTGCAATGCCCGGTCAGGATGGTCGAACGCATGCCCTGGGGTGCACGCGTGCACAGCGCGGCCGGCGCGGAGGCCTTCGACGAAGTGATCCTGGCCTGCCACAGCGACCAGGCGCTGGCGTTGCTGTGCGACGCCGATGCCATCGAGCGTGAGGTCCTTGGCGCCATCCGCTATCAATCCAACGAGGCCGTACTGCATACCGATGCCTCGTTGCTGCCGCGCAACCGCAAGGCGTGGGCGGCATGGAACGCGCACGTGCCAGAGGATCGCGCCGCGCCCTGCACGGTCAGCTATTGCATGAACCTGCTGCAGGGCCTGCCCGGCGATACGCCCCTGGTGGTTACCCTCAACCGCAGCGAGGCAATCGATCCGGCCAAAGTACTGCGTACGCTGCGCTACGCCCACCCGGTGCACGACCATGCCGCAGTGCGCGCGCAACAGCGCTGGGCGGAACTGCAGGGCCGTCGCCATACGTGGTTCGCAGGCGCCTATTGGGGCTGGGGCTTCCATGAGGATGGCATCCGCAGCGCCCGCCGCGTGGTCGATGCCCTGCAGGCCTGCGCCCCACATCGGCTGGCATCCGCCGCGGATGAGGTGGCGGCATGAGTGCCAGCGCGCTCTACATCGGGCAGGTGATGCATCGCCGGCATCATCCGCACCCGCATGCCTTCCGTTACCCCATCGCCCAGCTCCTGCTCGATCTGGAAGAACTCGATACGGTGTTCGACGGGCGCTGGTTGTGGTCGGTCAATCGCCGCAACCTGGCCGAGTTCCGCCGCAGCGACTACTTCGGCGATCCCGCACGGCCCCTGGCCGATGCCATCCGCGATCACGCTGCCCACACGCTTGGCTACCGGCCGACCGGCCCTGTGCGCCTGCTCACCCATCTTCGCTTTGCCGGGCACGTGTTCAACCCGGTCAGTTTCTACTACTGCTACCAGGCCGACGGCAGCACGCTGGACTGCATTGTCGCCGAGATCACCAACACGCCCTGGAAGGAACGGCACGCCTATGTGCTGCCGGTCGCTACCGCCACGCACGAAGGCAGCTCACTGCGTTGGCAGTTCGACAAGTGCTTCCATGTCTCGCCGTTCATGCCGATGGACTGCGGCTACGACTGGCGGTTCAACCGCCCCGACCAGGACCTGCGCGTGCACATGCAGGTCTGGCGGGACGGCGTGCGCCAGTTTGATGCCACCCAGGCCATGCAGCGGCGTGCCTTGGATGGCCGCGGGCTGGCCCGGGTTCTGGCCTGCTATCCCCTGATGACCACCCAGGTGGTGGCCGCCATTCACTGGCACGCACTGCGGCTGTGGTTGAAACGCAACCCGGTGCACGACCACCCCACTCTTACCGAGAAACCGCGATGAACTCGATGACTCCCTGGGTTGCCCTGCCGCGCCCCGGCGCCTTGGACGCGTTCCTGCGCCGCCGCCTGCTGGCCCAGCTGGCCCCGATGCGCGACGGTCGGCTGTGCGTGCGCGATGCACTCGGCGAGGTCTGGCTGGGCGACACCCGTGGTGAACTGCATGTCACCGTCACCATCGATGACCCGGCGTTCTATCGCAAGGTTGCTGCGCAAGGCAGCGTGGGCGCAGGTGAAAGCTACATCCAGGGCGAGTGGCACTGCGATGATCTGGTGGCACTGATCCGGCTGCTGGTGCGCAATCGCGATCTGCTCGACGGCATGGAGCGTGGCCCGGCCCGCTTGGGTGGGGGGATGCTGCGGGTCTGGAACCGCCTGCGCCGCAACAGCCGTGAAGGCAGCCGCCGCAATATCGCCGCGCACTATGACCTGGGCAACGACTTCTTTGCCCTGTTCCTGTCGCCGGACCTGATGTATTCGTCGGCGATGTTCGACAGCGAATTCGAGTCATTGGAATCTGCTTCGCGGCGCAAGCTGGACCGCATCTGCCAGCAGCTGCAACTCAAGCCAGGCGACCGCGTGGTGGAGATCGGCACGGGCTGGGGCGGTTTCGCGGTACACGCCGCCCAGCACTATGGCTGCCATGTGACCACCACCACCATCTCCGCGGAACAGCATGCGCTGGCCGCCCAGCGCGTAGAGGCGGCGGGCCTGCAGGATCAGGTCACGCTGCTGATGCAGGACTACCGCGACCTGCAGGGCCAGTTCGACAAGCTGGTCTCGATCGAGATGATCGAAGCGATCGGCGCCGAGTACCTGGACACCTACATGGCTACGCTGCAACGCCTGCTCAAGCCGGATGGCGTTGCCCTGCTGCAGGCCATCACCATCGAGGACCATCGCTACGAACAGGCCCGGCGCAGCGTCGACTACATCAAGCGCTATGTATTTCCGGGCAGCTTCATCCCATCGATCAACGCGATCATGGCCGCCAAGACCCGATCCAGCGACCTGCAGCTGATCGCCCAGCAGGACTTCGGCCACTCCTACGCACTGACCTTGCGCGCCTGGCGCCAGCGCTTCCTGGCCCAGCTGCCTGCGGTGCAGGCGCAGGGCTTTGATGCGCACTTCTGCCGGTTGTGGGAGTTCTATCTGGCCTATTGCGAGGGCGGCTTCCTGGAACGTTCGATCGGCGTCTCGCATCTGCTGCTGGCCCGTCCGGACCACCGGCCCGTCCTCGCTGCGGGCGACAGCCGCTGACATGCGCCGGTTCTGGACCAATCTGCTTGGCAACCAGCTGGTCTGGCTGTGTGCCGTGGCCGGCGCAGGGCGAGGCTGGCAGTGGCCGGCGCTGCTGGCCGCAACGATCTATATCGGCAGCCAGCTGCTCACTTCACCGCACCCTCGACTGGACCTTCGGCTGATGCTGCTGGCGCTGGCCTGCGCGTGGCTCGTCGACGCCAGTGCCGCCGCCAGCGGCGCCGTGCGCTACGCTGCTGCCCCGCTGGGCTGGACTCCGCCCCTCTGGATCATGGCGTTGTGGGCCGCGTTTGCGATGACGCTGACCACTTCGATGCGCTTCCTGCTGCGCCACCCTGCCCTGCCAGCCCTGTTTGGCCTGTTGCTGGCCCCGCTGGCGTATCTCTCCGCAGCGCGCGGTTTCGAGGCGGTCCGTTTCACTGCGCCGCTGTGGCAGGGCCTGCTGGTGCTGGGTGTGGGCTGGAGCATCGCGCTTTCGCTGCTGTGCATGGCCGCTCGTCGCGGCTCCCGCACCCTCCCGCCGCCCTTGGCAGGAGCACCGTCATGATCAATCTGTTGTGGGTCCTGCTGTATCCCGTACTTGTGATGAGCTGGGGTTGGGCCTGGCAGCGCCGCCACGACAACATCGGCGTGGTCGATGTGCTCTGGGCCAAGGGCGTGGGCGCATCAGCCCTGTTGCTGGCGTGGCTCGGCGATGGTGCGGCGGCGCCACGGATGGCGCTCGGCGTGCTCGGTGGCCTGTGGGGCAGTCGACTCGCCTTGCACCTGTGGCACCGGGTCCGCCACGAACAGGAAGACGGCCGCTACCGTTATCTGCGCGAGCACTGGCAAGGGCATCAAGGCAAGATCTTCGGCTTCTTCATGGCCCAGGCGCTGCTGGTCGTGCTGTTCGCCCTGCCCTTCGTCGCGGTGGCGGCCAATCCGCAGACAAGCATGACGTTGTGGATCGTGGCCGCCGCACTTGTCTGGCTGCTGAGCGTCGGCGGCGAGAGCCTGGCCGACCGCCAGTTGGCCCGCTTCCGCGCCGACCCGGCGAACAAGGGCCGCACCTGCCGCGAGGGGCTCTGGCGCTACTCCCGCCACCCCAACTACTTCTTCGAGTGGCTGCACTGGTTCAGCTATGTCCTGCTCGCGGTCGGCTCGCCACTGTGGTGGCTGGCGTGGGCCGGCCCGCTGCTGATGTACGTGTTCCTGCGCTATCTCAGCGGCATTCCCTTCACTGAAAAGCAAGCGCTGCGCAGCCGCGGCGACGACTACCGCGCCTACCAGCGCACTACCTCGATGTTCTTTCCCTGGTTCCCCCGTTCTTCCAAGGAGCATTCCGCATGAGCGCGATCCCGTCACTGAATCCGGCCGAAGATGCGGAAACCGGGCTGATCGCCTGGGCCGAACGTGGGCTGGTGCCCGATGCGGCGCTGCGTGCGGGCATCCGCCGCTTGTGCGCGCAACGCCTGCATGAGGACAGCGAAGGCGGCATCGAAGGCCAATCGGCACGCTTCAGCCAGCGCATCACCGAGCTGGCCGACAGCCCACTCGCGCTACATACCGAAGCGGCCAACCGCCAGCACTACGAAGTTCCCGTGGCATTCTTCCAGGCCTGCCTGGGCAAGCGGCTGAAGTACAGCAGCTGCTACTACGCCACCGGGCGCGAAACGCTGGACCAGGCCGAGGACGCCATGCTGGAACTGTACGGCCAGCGCGCCGGACTGGCCGATGGCCAGCAGATACTTGAGCTGGGCTGCGGCTGGGGCTCATTGACCCTGTGGATGGCCGAACGTTACCCGCAGGCGCATATCACCGCCGTCTCCAACTCGCACAGCCAACGCCAGTACATCATGGCGCAGTGCCAGGCGCGCGGCCTGGGCAACGTCGAGGTGATGACCCGCGACGTCAACCAGCTTGACCTGCCGACGGCCCGGTTCGACCGCTGTGTCTCGGTGGAGATGTTCGAGCACGTACGCAACTACCAGCGCCTGCTGGCAGGCATCGCACGGTGGCTGAAACCGGACGGTGCACTGTTCGTGCACATCTTCGCCCATCGCACACTGATGTATCCGTTCGAGACAGACGGCGGCGACAACTGGATGGGTCGCCACTTCTTTACCGGCGGACTGATGCCGGCAGCCGACACACTGCTGCATTTCCAGCGCGACCTGCGCCTGGAGCAACGGTGGTTGCTGGACGGCACCCATTACCAGCGCACGGCCGACCACTGGCTGGCCAACCAGGATGCAGCCCGCGAGCGGGTGATGCCGGTATTGATCGCCACCTATGGCCAGGCTGCAGCGAAGGTCTGGTGGCAGCGCTGGCGCATGTTCTGGATGGCATGCGCCGAGCTGTTCGGCTACGACGACGGCCAGCAGTGGCTGGTGGCCCACTATCTGTTCCGACCCCGCTGAGGTGCCCGATGCGCATGTTTCCGCTGCTCCCCCTGATCGCGGTCGGCCTGTTCGGTTCCGGCTGCAGCTCCAGCGACACCCGCCCGTTGCCGCGTCCGCCGTCGGTGGATGTACCGCGCTTCATGGGCGACTGGTACGTAATCGCGCATATCCCGTCGCGCCCTGAGCGCGAGGCCTTCGACGCCGTGGAGAGCTATGCCCTGCGCCCCGATGGACGCATCCAGACCACCTTCACTTACCGCAAAGGCAGCTTCGACGCGCCACAGAAGTCGATGCACCCCGTCGGCCGTGTCGAGAAGGAAGGCAACGGCGCGATCTGGGGCATGCAGTTCATCTGGCCGATCCAGGCTGAGTACGTGATCGCCTGGCTCGATGAAAGCTACCATCAGACCATCGTGGCACGAAGCAAGCGCGATTACGTCTGGTACATGGCCCGCACCCCGCAGGTATCGGACAGTGACTACCAGCAAGCGGTCGAGCGGATTGCGGCCATGGGTTACGACACCCACAAGCTGAGGCGGGTGCCGCAGTCGGTGAGATGACGCGGAGCCTTCTCCCCGGGCGGATCTTCCTGAAGCATCAGTGGTTGATCAATCTCAATGTCTACATGGAACCCGGCTGCCGGCTTCGCGACCCCGAAGCGCGTAACTGGGGCCTGACGATCCACCTCATCAATCGGCGGCATTGAATTGATGGGCTTTACGCATCGATTCTTAGGAATAATCGCAAAATTCCAACAAGTTCGATGCTCGACGCGACAGCGGCGCCAGAATGATCGCCACGCCCTGCGGGCGCCGATCACCTCCCTGCGCATGAATGGATATCCTGCACCGCGCCGACTGCGGCTGGCACTCCTGGACGATCACGAAATCGTCCGCCGCGGCACCGTCCTGCACCTGTCTCGCGACGTTCGCTTCAGCATTGTCGCCAGCCACACCCGCAGCGACGAGCTCATCGGCAGCCTCCGCCAGCTGGCAGTCGATGTCGCCATCATCGATCTCACCCTGGCGCCTGGCGACCGCAGCAGTGATGAGCTGGTTCCCCTGCTGCGCAAGTGTTTTCCACATATCCCCCTGCTCGCCTTCGCCACGCTGACGCCAACCACCCGCATCGACCACCTGCTGGCGAGCGGCATCTCCGGCGTAGTCAGCAAGTCCGAGCCCCTGGAGATGCTGTCTGATGCCATCGTGCGCATCTCGCAGGGGCTGTGCCGCCTCCCTGCTGATTGCCTGTTCCCGGCGTGCCGCGAGGAACTAAGCCGCAATGAACGCGAAGTGCTGGACCTGCTCCTGGCCGGCCTGACTGTCTCGGAGATCGCGCTGCGCCGCCACCGCAGCGTCAAGACGGTCAGCACCCAGAAGGTCGCCGCCCTGCGCAAGCTCGGGTTGCGTAATGACGTGGAGATCTATGCACTGCGGCAGCAGCTGGAGCTCCAATGAGGCGGCGCGTTCGCCTCCGTCTGCGCACGTCGTGCACGTTGTTGCTGGCCCTGATCCTGCTGCCGGCTGCATCGGCCGAGGATGCACAGTTGCGGAGATGGTCCGCCGGCCGCGAAGTGCGGGTTGCCACCGCGCCATCATTGCGACCGCTCCCCCCCAACGCTGGCGGATTCAAGCGCACTGCCCACCCTCGCCCATGGCTATGCCAAGCTTGTGGCTCGGCATTCCGGCCTGCGCTTCCGCGATCTCAACTACCCCAGCACGAGCGCAGCGGTCGCTGCCGTCTGCCGGGACGAGGCCGACCTGGTGCTGGTCATGGGCAGCCCCTCGCATCACCCGCTTCCCTGTCCCGACCTGATGGCCTCCGGCGCCTTCCATGGCGGCAAGACGGTATTGGCCGTGCGTAAAGATGGGCGCCCGCCCCGTGACATTACCGGCGTGAGGGCGCAGCTGCTGGCCGTGGTTGACGGCGGCCCCTATGCCGACTGGCTGACGATCCACCACCCCCGGATCCGCCTCCTGCATCTCCCCGACCGCCATGCGGCCCTGGCCGCTGTTGAAAGCGGCAACGCCGATGCTGCGATCGGCCTGGAAGCAACGCTGCACTCGATGATCCGGCAGCACTTCACGGGAAACCTGCAATTGCACCCGTTCGACAGCGGATTCTCTACCGATCTGCACCTGCTTGTCCGCCGGGAGGACCAGCAGCTGCTGGCGCGCATCGATCAGGCGCTGCGCGCCATCACCCTCGAAGAGCACGCAGGCCTGCTGGAGTTGTGGGCGCAGCAGATGCTGCCCACATCCATCGAGAGCGCACTGGATCGTGTGCGTTCCCCGCTCCTGCTCTGGTTGCTGTGTCTGGCCGCGGCACTCATCGGCCTGCCCGTGCTCTGGCAGGCGTTACGCTGGCGAATCGGCCGCGCGGAACAACGCCTCGGGCGCGCGGCGGGAATGATCAGCCATGAAGTGCGCAATTCCGCGCAGACAGTACTGGCTTCGATCGACCTGCTGAGCCAGTCACACCTGCCCAAGGGGCAGCGTGAACTGCTCGCGGCTGCCCTTGCCGCCGGCCACTCGCTGCGCAGGCTGCTCGATCGCTCGCTGGCGTTCTCGCGCCTTGCCAGCGGCAGCTTCAGGCCGCATCCCACGCCCTGCGACGTCGGCCAACTCTGTGCCCGTGCACTGGAAGCAATCCGGCCGGAGGCACTGCGGAGAGGGCTGTCACTCCAGTTGGATCGCGCGCCCGATCCAGCGCCGGTGGTTGTGCTCGATGCTGATGGACTGCGCCAGATTGTCGACAACCTGCTGGGCAATGCACTGAAATTCACCGATGTCGGCGGTATCGAGGTGCGCCTGCAACTACAACCCACCCTGTCTCCCCGGGAGCTGTTGCTGGATGTGATCGACAGCGGCATCGGCATCGCACCCGCTCAACTGGCGCTTCTGTTCCGACCATTCCAGCAGAACGAGGATGGCCAGAGACGTGGCGGCAGCGGACTGGGCCTGACGATTGCGCACGAACTGGCCGTTGCCATGGGCGGCAACCTGACCGCACACAGCGTGCATGGGCGCGGCAGCCGTTTCACCCTGCGATTGCCGGTCCGCGCCGTTCACGGCGATCAGCCGCCCATCGAGCCGCTGCAGCAGTCGCCACTGACCGGCATCGACCTGCTCCTTGTCGAAGATCATGCACTCAGCCGGCATGTCGTCGCAGAGCAACTGCGTCGGCTGGGCGCCGACGTACGCGCGGTTGCCGATGCCGACGCCGCATTGGCCGAGCAAGCGCTACGACCGCGCGGCACGGTCGTACTGGATATCGGGCTTCGCGGCTCGGATGGCTATGCACTGGCGCAGCAGCTGCGTGCGCAGGCACAGGCACCTCTGCGAGTGATTGCCCTGTCCGCCCGCACGGGGCGCCGGCACGCGGCACGCTGCCGAAGGGCCGGCTTCGACGCCATCCTGGTCAAGCCGCTGCAGGTTGCGAGCCTGCTGCAGGCGCTGGACCTGCCGCCCTCGGCGCACGGCACTGCGCCCGATGACACCCCTCGCGCCGCGCCGGATTACGCTGCGGACATTGCCCATGAGCTGGCCAGGATTGAACAGGCCGTGCAGGACGCCGATGCCTCGACACTGCTCCATCATGCACACCGGCTGCAGGGAACGCTGCAGATGTGCCGGGCAACGGATCAGGCCGGCACGGCGGCCGACCTGTGGGAACTGGGGCATGAAGCCGCGCCTGACTGGGTCGAGGCGCGGCGACTGCTGCGGGGATTGCAGCAGTGGCACGGCTCCCGCAGGGCGGAAGCCGCACCATCGACCTGATCAGGCCGCCAGGCGCTCGACCTGGCGACGGGTAAGGTCATTGAAGCGACCCAGCGACATCAGGTGCTGGTGGATCAGCGCCAGCCAGCCGCTGCGGTGCCACTCGACCACGGTCGCTTCCGGCAGCGCCACGAACTTCTCGACGTCCACCACCAGGAAGCCGTTGAGATTGAACTCGCGGCCATCCGGAGTGCGCACGGTGGCGTTGCGCTCGACCAGCAGGCCGTTGTCGATCAGGGCCTTGGAGAAGGCCTGGGTCTGTTCGTGTTCGCGGGTGTACTGGCCGCAGAACTCCAACGCCTGCTGCACCATGTCGGTGGCCTTGCCATCAACGAACAGCGGCTGGCCTTCGTCACCGCCCTTGACCACGCGCGCGCTCTCTTCGTCGATGCCCAGCAGGAAGTCGTTGTCTGCACCGGTGTCGATGAAGATGAAGGGGTGGCGACGCAGGTAGGCCGGGATATAGGCCTCGTCTTCCCACAGGCCGTCCTTGATGAACAGGTTCTGATCGGAAACGCCGACGGCGGCCATCGGCACGGCGGTCGGGCCGGCGAACAGGATCGGGAAGTGGTGCAGGGCCAGCGAGAACTCGCCCAGCACCAGCGGAATGGCGTTGTTGCCGGCGGCAAACTCAAGCCTGCCCGGCAGGATGCGCAGATCGGCATGCACATCGGCCTGCAGCGGCACCGGACGGGTGTAGAACAGGGGGGCGCTGCTCGGCGCCGCTTCGGTGGTGGTGTCGCTGGTGGTCGTCATCTTGGGAACCGTTCGATCATGCGCGCCTGCCATCCCGGGCGCGCCAGCGGGAACAACCTGAATCCCGCATTATCAACAAGCTCGATGACAACGGCCACCCCACCGACGGCCTATTTCAACTGCAGGGGGTAGCGCTGCCAGAGGACGTGGACCAGGAACCCGGCCAGCTCGGTGTCGCGCGCGCTCACCGCAGCGCGGATCTTGTCCAGCAGCACCATGTCCGAGCAGGAGCGCACATCGGCGTGGTTGGCCTGCCCAGCCCGGCGCGCGCGGTAGCGTGCTGCGCGCTGCGCGTCACTCATTGCGTACCCGAACTTGGGCGGACGACCGCGCTTTCGCGGCAGGGTCAGCTCCAGGGTTCCGGGGTCTTTGTCATCACGCATGAGAGGGGTGCGGGCGGCGGCGAGCAACGGGGGGTGCGCAATTTATCGTGAGGCATCACTTTAATCCAGCTTTTTCTGCAGTTTTGTTGCGATGCAGTGCATTATCCCGGTGTCGATGCGAATTCATCCACGCATGGCGTGGATCTACTGCAGGGCCTGCAACCCGATCACCCGGTAGATCCACGCCATGCGTGGATGGGCGTTCCCGACGACAAAAAAAGGGAGCCCGCTCACGGGCTCCCCTCGCCTTTCCTCATGCAGCGCGTACCGGCTCGTAACCATGCAGGTGCGCCTCACTGCTGGCCCGCCCCTGGCTGAGCGAACGCAGTGATGTGGTGTAACCCACCAGCTGCGCCAGCGGCGCAAAGCCGCTGACCTCGGCGCGACCGTCCTGGTCGTCGATGCGGGCAATGCGACCATGGCGGCGGTTGAGGTCGCCAACCACATCACCCACCGACGCCGACGGCGAATGCACCGTCACCGCCATCACCGGCTCCAGCAGCTGCGTACCGCCCTCCACCAGCGCCGCCTTGATCGCCTCGGCACCGGCACGGTGGAACGCCATCTCCGACGAGTCCTTGGCATGGGTCTGGCCATCGACAAGACTGACCTCGATACCGACCACCGGATGGCCCTGCGGACCTTCCGACAGCGCGGCACGCACGCCCTTCTCCACCGCCGCGATGAAGCTGCGCGGCACCACGCCACCGACGATGCGGTCGTTGAACACCACCTGGTCGTCCTCGCGCGGCGATACATCCAGCACCACATGCGCGAACTGGCCCTGGCCACCGGTCTGCTTGACCAGCCGCCCCACCACGCCGGCCATCGCACGCAGCGGTGTCTCCTGGTAGGCCACGCGCGGCGAACCTACGCCCACCTCGACCTTCCATTCGCTGCGCAGGCGCTCGACCATCACCTCCAGGTGCAGCTCGCCCATGCCCCAGACCAGGGTCTCCGCCGTGTCGCCATCGGTTTCGACGCGGAACGAGGGGTCTTCCTGGGCCAGGCTGGCCAGACCCTGCGCCATCCGGATCAGGTCGGCCGCACGCGCCGGCTCCAGCCGCCAGGCCAGCACCGGCGCCTGTGCCTGGATGTTCTCCAGGCGTAGCGGCTGCGCACGGCCGCTCAGCGTTTCGCCACTGACCGCATCCTTCCAGCCCAGCACCGCGACGATGTCACCGGCCACGGCCTGTTCGATGTCGTGGGTCTGGTCGGCCTGCACCCGCACCAGGCGACTGACACGTCGACCCTGCGGATGCTGCGAACTGGCCACGGCATCACCGACCTTCAAGGTGCCCGAGTACAGCCGCACGAAGCTCAATGCGCCGTGCTGCTGGTGGGTGATCTTGAACAGCAGGCCCGCCAGCGGACCGTCTGGATCCGGCGGCAGCACCACCTCGCCGCTCTCGCTTTCAGCGGTCACGGCAGGCCGATCCAGCGGCGACGGCAGGTAATCGACCACCGCATCCAGCAGCGTCTCGATGCCCTTGTCCTTGAAGGCCGCACCGGCCAGTACCGGCACGCCCGCACCGGCCAGCGTCGCCCGTCGGATCGCCGCGCGCAGCTGTTCGGCATCGATCACGCGACCTTCCAGCCAGGCATCGGCCAGAAGTTCGTCGTGGTCGGCCACGGCCTCGACCAGTGCGTCGCGTTGCGGCTGCCACAGGGTGCGCGCCGCGTCGTCCCACGGGGCCACCGTGGTTACGGCACCATCCTGCCAGTGCAGCACGCGCTCATCGACCAGGTCGACCCAGCCGTTGAAATCGCTTTCACTGCCCAGTGGCACACCGAGCGCCCACGGCCGCGCCCTCAGCTTGTCCTGCAGCTGCTCCAGCACGCGCTCGAACGAGGCGCCGACGCGATCCATCTTGTTGACGAAGGCGATCAGCGGCACGCGATGGCGACGCGCCTGGCGCCACACCGTCTCTGACTGCGGCTGCACGCCGTCCACCGCCGAGAACACGGCGACGGCGCCGTCGAGCACACGCAGCGAACGCTCGACTTCAATGGCGAAGTCGATGTGGCCGGGAGTGTCGATCAGGGTCAGCCGATGCGGCGGCAGGTCGCGTGGCGCCCACTGCGCCTGCACGGCGGCGGCGCCGATGGTGATGCCACGCTCGCGCTCGATCGCCGAGAAATCGGTGGTCGCATTGCCGTCGTGCACTTCGCCGACGCGGTGAATCTCGCCGCTTTTCCACAGCAGGCGTTCGGTCAGCGTGGTCTTGCCGGCGTCGATGTGGGCAATGATGCCGAGGTTGCGACGGCGGGAAAGGACTTGTGTGTTCATGAGAAAGGTTCCTGCAAAGCCAACTTCGGGGGCCGCGCACCCCGGTTGGCGACAGGGCGCGCGGCTAGCGTTCGGTCTCTGCGATCTGGTGCATGGCACGTTCTCCTTGCGGTACATCGGGTTACGGGAAATGGAACTGCGGAAACGAAAAGAGCGCCCCGGAGGGCGCTCTGTCGAAGCTCCAGTGATGGCCGCTTCAACGGCCTCGTGGGGCTCCAGGCAGACACGCCCGTTCCGCGCTTGCGCGGGTCAGGGTGAAAAACTTCAGGAGCGGCATCCGGTTCATGGGGCGCATTCTAGACCTGCCAATCTGGCGCGCAAGTGAATATTGCGCACATAGATAGAACGATGAGACCGACCGGCATCGGGGTCGGATCACTTTGCGGCGGCAGAGGGCTCTGACCCCTGCCCTGCTTTACTTGCAGTCGTGCAGCTTGCGCGCCTCACCCACCGTCGCAGCCTGGTCGTCCCCCATCGAGATCCAGCCCTTCAACGACATCGTCGGATCCACCTGCGCCTGGCGCGGGCCGCCATGGACCACCACCTCGGTCCAGCTGCCGACCGGCGCCAGCTCCGACAGTCGCGCCGCCTGGTCGTCTTCGGTACTGAACATGTCGTCCGGCTCCGCAGGCTTGGCCTTGTTCACGGTCTCGGTCTTGCGCGCCCGGATCCGCAGCGCGCCATCGGCCATGCGCTGGGTAGTGACGTCATGGCGTTCCACCCCGTAGGCCCAGCTGCTCTCGCCCGCACGACGGGTCTCGCTGCCGTCGTCTGCCACCATCACGGAATCACCTGCCGCTTCGGCCACGGTCGCAAGCGAACCTAGGCCGGACATCATTGCCTGATAGGCAATCATCTGCCGCTGTTCGGCGGCCAGCGCAACGTCACCTGCCTTGCCGGCAGGAATCTGCAGGTACACCGCCTCCCTGCACAGCATCAGCACCTGCTGGTCATCCCAGCTGATGAGCACTTCATCACTGGCGAAATAGCGGGTCGTCACCGGAACCACCGGAGCACTCCCGCCGGCGGAGTACCGGCTCTCGATCAGCGAGGCCTGCTCGGCGGCCTTGATCAGGGAGACCGAGGATGCGGACGCGGCGTGGGCCGCGCACGTCGTGGCAACACACGAAACAAGAAGTACAAAGCGCGGGAGTTTGAATCGCATGGGGTCATTCCTTTGATGGCGGAAAGCCCAACATGATACCCGGCACGATCGAGGCTACCGGGACTACAGCGCTTCGATGTCAAAGGGGAAAGTCTCTTCAACCGTGCCGCCAACGACTTTTCCAGCGCGCTGCGCAGGGACGCAGCACCATCCCCATGCATGCTCGATGGCAGCAGCATCCTGTGCAGGATCACCGCTTGACTGAACAACCTCAACGGACTGAAGCAGGCCCGAGGCATCCACGTGCATCCGCAAGCGCGCCACACCGCCAGAGCGCTTCTCTGGCGGATATTCCAGCGGACGCAGCACCTGGGAAAAGAACGAAATTCCCACGCTCTCGCTCCGGCTGGAGATGGCAGAGCAGTCATCCCTACGCTCGAATCGCTTTCCACGCCCGGCAACAATGCGTTGCAGGGCTGCCAAAGCCTCATCTGCACATTGATCGCTTGCTCCCTCCAAGCGGCTGTTGCAGATGTATCGCGTTTTCGCAGCACTTCCAGGCCCAGGAGCACAGCTGGGCAACACCAGAAGGCTGATGAGCAGTGAGATGTAGTGTGCGCGATTCATACTATTTTCGGAGCAGTGCATATCTCCCAGCACGATCCCAGCGGAAGCACTCCAGTGCCATGCAACTTTTCTGAGATGCACAGGAAAGGACAACCAATTCCAGCAAATGCTCATCGGGTCCTCCCTTGCGCATGGAATGGCCTATGACCACTACCCGCGCTAAGCCCCGGCCAGCACTGGTCTACATCTCAGGCGGCAGGCCAAGCGCGGACCAGTAGGATCTACTGCTTGGAGTTTGGCAGCCCCCCAAGATAGGGGCTATGAATCCCCACCGTACTTTTCCGGGTACTGCAGGTAGTCCCATTTTCCTTGCGTCTGCTCCCTGACGCGCCGGCTCCTATCCTTTGCGAGTATCGGATACAACCTCGCGGCAAGCCCCTCTGAGATCCAAAGCATGTGGCAAGCCACTCGGAATCTGACCTTGGCCGTGGAGTGCGATGCCAGTTCAAACCAGACGCACTCTGTAGTTGGATACGCGTCATTCAGCTTGCAAAGCCAGCTACCAGATGTCTCCCATGTCCCCGAGGCGCCGTCCACAAGACCCTTGCGAATCGCATTCACTGCGCTCTCGATCGGAACGATGCCGTCCTTGAAATCGTGAATGGCGTTGACGATGGCAAGCACCATCTGGAGCTCATCATCCTTGTGGTGTCTGCTAATCGCGCATTTGATTTCATGCTCGCGGCCAAAGGTGAACATATGGACTTCCCTGCTCCGGAATGCCCCATGGTCAGTCAGCCCGAAACATCAAAGCAACAATCAACTAGCAGCGCTCGTACCTGAAGGGAGGGCGCAGCCAGCGCAGCTCCTGCCACCCCAAGGCCCAACACACCAGCTTCCCCGGTGGCAGGGCGGAGAATCACCGAAAATCAGCTCAGGGTGTTGTCAAAGACGCGGCTATTTACGACATCACCCTGATATCAGGTCACCACCACCAGCGGCACCCCACGCCTTGGGTGCTCCAACACCACCACATCCTGCTGGTAGACCCGCTGCAGATTATCTTCGGTCAGCACCTGCAGCGGCGTACCGTCTGCCGCCACCCTGCCCTGCTCCAGCAGCACGATGCGGTCGGCATAGCCAGCGGCCAGATTCAGGTCGTGCAGCACCACGATCACGCAAGCACCTGCTTCGGCACAGGCGCGCACACTGCGCAGCGTGCGTTCCTGGTGACGCAGATCCAGCGCTGCGGTCGGCTCATCCAGCAGCAGCAGCGGCGTGTCCTGCGCCAACACGCGCGCGAACGTGGTCCGTGCCGATTCACCGCCCGACAGCTGCTGCACCTCGCGCAGGCGCAGCGCCTGCAGTTCAGCGGCATCGATTGCCGCTTCCACCTGGGCGTCATCCACGGCTGGATCCGGCGGATGCGGAAGCCGGCCCATCGCCACCACTTCTTCCACACTGAAGGCGAAGCGCACGCCATGCTCCTGCGGCATCACCGCGCGCTCGCGTGCCAGCGGCCCGGCCTTGTAACCGGCCAACGGCTTGCCGAGTAGGCTTACTTCGCCAGCGTCGGCACGCAGGTCACCTGCCGCCACAGCCAGCAACGTGGACTTGCCCGCGCCATTCGGGCCAACCAGTGCGGTGACCGTACCCGGTTCAAACGCCAGCGAAATGCCGTGCAGGATCTCGCGCTGCTGGCGGCGCACCACCACTTCGTGCAGCTTCAACAACACGCTCATGGTGCGGCCTTGCGGCGCTGCTGCAGCACCAGCCACAGGAAGAACGGCGCGCCCAGCGCAGCCGAGAACAGGCCCAGCGGAATCTCCGCCGGCGGATCCAATGTGCGCGCGGCGGTGTCGGCCACCACGATCAGCAGTGCACCCAGCAGGCCGGACAACGGCAGCAACCAGCGATGACCAGGGCCGACCAGCAGGCGCGCCACGTGCGGCACCACCAGGCCGACGAAACTGATCGAACCAGCAAACGCCACCGCTGCGCCCACCAGCAGCGCACTGAACGCCACCAGGCGGCGACGCGTGCGGGTGACATCCAGCCCGAGGTGCTGTGCCTGGCGTTCGCCCAGCGCCAGCATGTCCAGCGGCGTAGCCAATCGCTGCAGCGCGAACACACCGATGGCGAACAACGGCACCACGGCCGCCACATCGGCCCAGTTGGCGCGCGCCAGCGAGCCCATCTGCCAGAACACCAGCGACTGCAGCTCGCTTTCGCTGGCGATATATGTGAGGAAACCGATCAACGCCGAGCAGAACGCGGCCATCGCGATACCGACCAGCAGCAGCGTGGCGTTGCCCGTACCCTTGCCGGGCCGGGCCAATGCGTAGGTCAGGCCGATCGCCAGTGCACCACCAGCGAATGCAGCCACCGGCACCAGCCAGCCGGCTGCGCCCGCAGCGCCGAGAACAATGGCAGCGACTGCACCCAGCGCAGCACCCTGGCTGACACCGACAATGCCGGGATCGGCCAGCGGATTGCCGAACAGGCCCTGCAGGCTGGCACCGGCCATCGCCAGCGACGCACCGACCATCGCGCCCAACAGGGCACGCGGAATACGCAGCTGCCAGACCACGGCGAGGTCGCGGCTGCTGACCGCCTGTGGATCGAGCAGACCCAGCTTCACCGCCAACGCCTGCATCACCTCCATCGGCGGCAGCCGCAACGGACCCACGGCGAACGAGGCCAGCACTGCCCCCAGCAGTGCCAGCAACGCCACCAGCAACATCGTCCGCCCGCGACGGCGGCGCCGATCCGCCGGACTCATGCCTTCGGCAACGCCGCCAGGGCCTTGGCCAGCGCCAGCGCACCAGCACCGGAACCGACACTGGTGTACTTCAGCTGCACATCCGGCATCACCCAGACCCGATTGGCCTGCCCGGCCGGGGTCTGCTTCAGCGTCGGGTACGCCTTCCACAGGCCTTCGGCACCGCCGAACAGCTGCAGGTCATGCTCGGTCACCAGGATCACTTCCGGTGCCGCCGCGACCACGCCCTCATTGCTCAGCTGCGAGTAGTTCTTCACTCCCGCTTCGGTACCGATGTTGATGCCGCCCGCCAGTGCGATCAGCTGCGCCGACGCACTGTCGGCACCTGCAACGGTTGGTGAGCCACCGGCGCCGGTGGCCGAGACGTGGATCACTCGTGGCGCATGGCCCAACCCCTTGCCAATCGCTGCAGCCTCGTCGAGCTGACGCTGCACCTGTGTGGCAAGCGTCTGCCCTGCCTCGGCCAGCCCTAGTGCGGCGGCGACCTTGCGCACCTTGTCCGGCGCCGGCTGCAGGTCATCGATGACCACCGCCGGTTCACCCACCTCGCGCAGCTTCTTCGCCAGTTCGGTGTGGCGGCGCAGACTGTTGCCGAGGAACAGCGAGCCCTGCAGGCTCAGCACGCCCTCCACGCCCGTGGTGCGGTTGAACAGGAACTGGTGCGGCGCGGCCAGGCCGGCCCCGGTGGTGGTGTTGGTCGGCGCGGCGAACACCTGCTTGTCCAGTCCGAGCGCCTCGATCACCGCGATCACGTCGTCACCACCGGCAATGATGCGGCTGGTATCGGCCACCTCGACGTCGGCGCCGTCATCGGAATGCACCTGGGCCGGCAGCACAGCCTTCTGATCGCGCACGGCCGGCATATCGGTGCCGGCCACGCGCTGCCAGCCAGCCGGCAACGCGGCTTCGCCAGCCGCGGTTGCGGCGGCGGGTTCAACCGGCTTGCCGGTGTCCGAGGGCGTCGATGAACCGCCACAGGCAGCCAGTGCCAGCGAGACAGCCAACGGAAGCGCACACAGGCGCAGACGGGACGCGATGTTCATGCTCGTTCTCCTTGCTGGCAGGGCGACGCGCACGCCGCCCTGCCGTGTGACTTACTGCTTCGGGGTGATGCGGGTGATGCGGTCACCCTTCGGGTCTTCGGCGCCACGCGACTTGTTCACCGCGAACACGTTGCCCTTGCCATCGGCACGGACGTGGTTCGGCAGCGTGCCGCCGTCGAGGTTGGCGACCACCTTGCCGTCACCGTTCACCACGGTGACCGTGCCAGCGCCACGGTTGCTGACGTAGGCCAGGCCGGACGCATCATCGAAGGCGACGTTCAGCGCGCCGGCGCCGACCGGCACATCGTGCAGCACCTTGCCGGCGGCCACATCGACGATCAGCAGGTTGTCGGTGCCCTGCGAGGCCACGTACAGGCGGTTGCGCGCTGCGTCGAAGGCCACGCCCGAGGCACTGATCGAGTTGCCCAGGTCGATGACCTTCTCGACCTTGCCGCTGGCCACGTCGATCACTGCCGCTTCCGGGGTGCCGATGCTGACGGTGAACAGCTTGCCGCCCTTCTCGTCCAGCACCAGGCTCATCGGAGTGAACTTGCCGTCGTCCACGCCGGACTCCAGCGTCACCGCCGGCAGCTCCTTGAGGGTCTTGGCGTCGAACACCGACAGATGGTCCTCGCCCGTGGCCGAGGCGAACACCTTGCCGTGGGTGCCATCAACCACCACGTCGCGCGCGTGCGGCACGGCATCGACCGGGAACTGGTGGACCAGCGACAGGTCCTTCTGGCGGTAGACCGCGATGGAGTTCTGGCGGGTGTTGGTGACCCATACATTGCCGTTGGTGTCATCCACGCCAACGCCGTAGACCGCGTAGACCGCGCCATTGGTGCTGCCCGGCACCTGCGCCGGGGTGATCGCCTTGGTCACCTTCAGCGACTTCGGGTCCAGCTTCAACAGCTGCGACTGGGTCACCGGCGGGCGGCCCACGGCCGAGGTCACGAACACCGCGTTGCTGGCGGCGCTGTAGGCGGACTGATACAGGCCCGGCACCAGCTTGTTGGACTGGGTGGCGAACTGCGCCTGGCCGGACAGCGGCAGCTGCGGCGAGACGCGCAGCTTCAGCACGGTGGCTGCAGCCGGCTGGCTGGCGCGCACCACCACCGGGTGGGTACCCGGCACGGCGTCGGCCGGAATGCTCAGCTGGGTCTTGAAGTTGCCATCGGCATCGACCACCAGCGGCTGCGTGTTGAGTACGCTGTCGCCACGCAACAGGCTGACTTTCTGGCCCGGCACGAAACCGCGACCGACCACGTCGGCAGTGCTGCCGGGAACCACGTTCTCACCGCGCGAGACGACCTCGCCCTTGAAGGTGGCGTTGGCCGGCTGATCGAACACCGGCTGTGCGGTGGCGGTCACGGCCAGCAACAGGCCAGCGGCGAGAGATGTGAGACGGAAAGACGGACGGAACGACATGGAAGGCTCCTTGCACACGTAGGCCGCGCCACGTGACGCGGGATTCATCGGTTGCCTGGGCCGCTGCACATCGGCAGCCTCGCCTGGGTAGTGGGGTCGCACGCCTTGGCATGCGAAGGGATTCATTCGGCGGCGTTGTCACCGCTATTGGGTGCGCCGTCACCGGCACTGCGGTCGGTCACGCCGTACAGTTCATGCAACGCGGCATGGAACGACGCAGGCAGCATCGGGCCGTGACCGAGGCCGTCGAACTCGCGGTACTGCACGCGCATGCCCGGCACCTTGGCCAACCGCTCGGACAGCTGCATCGCCGCATCCGGGGTGGCACCACCGATGCGGCGCAGGTGTGCGACCACGCGCGGATTACTCATGTCGCGCTTGCCGCGATCACCGACACGCTCGGCACCGCCCAGCATCAGCCAGAGCTTTGCTGGCTGGCCATGGACGTTCTGCACGAACTGCTGTTCCGGATCACCCAGCGCCGCGCCCTGGCTCCACCACAGCGACGGACTGGCCGCCAGATAGGACTGGAAGGCGGCGGGACGGGTGTACAGCGCATTGAGCACGAACAACCCACCCAGCGAGTGGCCCCAGAGTGCTTGCTGCTGCGTATCAATGCGTGCGCGGCGCTCGACTTCCGGCTTGATGCGGCGTTCGATCACATCCAGGAACGCGGCAGCACCGCCACCGACCGCCTGGGTCGTACCGCTCTCGTCGTCGGCGCGGTCGATCCACGCGGTGTAGTCGCGGGTGCGCGCCTTGGAATCGATGCGCAGGTCGTTGTCATAACCGATCAGCACCAGTACCGGCGGCGCCTTGCGTGCCGCCAGCTCGGCCAGCAACGGCTGATCCAGCACCATCGCCACGGCATTGCCATCCAGCGCGTACAGCACCGGCAGCGGCGCGTTGCTGGCCTTGGCCGGGATCGCCACATTCACCCGCCAGCGGCGTTGCTGGTCGGGACTGTCCACCACGAAATGCTCGAAGCGATAACTGACCGCCGGCTCGTCGAGCACGGTGTGGCCGATCTTCTGCAGCGGATTGCGCTGCTGCGCATGGACGTACGGGGTGGCCAGGAGCAGACCCATCATCAAGGCGACCAGGCCGCGGGCCAGTGGACCACGGCGCGAAGGCGGGACGAAATGCTTCATCAGCGGCGGCAGAAGCGGCTCACGGCCGCCGGTTCACAAGGGACCGCAGTCTACCTTAAACGCGAATGATTATCACATCGATCGAACGTCACGCTGTGTATCACGCGCGCGCATGCCGGGTTGCGCAAGGGGCGGCAATTCCCCTATTTTGCCGGCCATCGGGGCATTGGATCGCCCCGCTTCCAGCGCAGCCGTGGATGGCGGGCACTTGCCGCCATCCGGGTCGCGTTCATCTGCACACAACCGCCATGGGATTGGATCCCATGATTGTGAGAACCCTTGAAGCACACCGCACTGATCGCCCTGTCCCTCGGCCTGCTCGCCCCGCTGGCCGCCCACGCCGCGCAGGATCTGCCGTCGCTCTACCAGGCCTTTGAAGAGGCCGGCAATTCGACGTTGAGCATGGACCAACTCAACCAGACGGTGACGTTCACCGCCGTGGCACTGGGCGTCTCCAGCAACCTGGCGGGCGAGCCGCTGATCGAAGCGGGCGATGACCAGGGCAGTGTCCTGGCCCGGCTGACAACCGACGACGAACAACAGGCGGCCAAGCTGGGCGCACTGGAAGAAGGCGCCACCTTCACCGCCAGCTGCACGCTGCAGTTCAGCTCCGGCACGGACTACCTGTCCTTCGGCGATTGCACCCTGAAATAACGACGAAGCCGGCGAAACGCCGGCTTCTTCTCTTTGCCTCTGTAGCGTCGAGCCATGCTCGACTCATGCAAGATCACGGCCCCGAAGGCACCGGACCGTAAACATTCTCCTGCGGCGTGCCCGGCAGCAGCGAGAAGATCATGATCACAATGCCACCGCCCGGCACCAGCGCCAGCAGGAACAGCCAGCCCGACTGGTTGCAGTCATGCAGGCGGCGCACGGTCACGGCAATCAGCGGCATGATCGTGGCCAGCCACATCACGCCCAGCAGCACCACCATGCCGATCAGGATGCCGGCCAGTGCATCGGGACTGTTGCGCAGGAGGATCGCCAGCACACCGGCCAGCATCATCACCGCAATTGCGACCAGGAACAGGAACAGCTGGTACATCCAGTACTCGCGGCGGTTGGCGCGGCCCTCGAACTGGGCGTAGCGCTTCAACGGCAGAATCATTTCCTGCACGGCATCGATCCTTGAAAGAGAAGCCGCGGAGTGTGCCAAATGCAGGCGCACAGGACAATGTGGCGACGAACCACGCCCGGCTGCCATTGCCCCCCTGTAGAGTCGAGCCATGCTCGACTGCCATTGCCCTCTGTAGAGTCGAGCCATGCTCGACTGCTGTTCCAGAAGGCACCCGTAGTCCGTGCAAGAGCGGAGTCGAGCATGGCTCGACTCTACAAGAGCGGGCTCAACGACCCTTTGCCGCCCTTGCCGCTTCGCGCTCGGCGCGCAGCCGATCCAGCTTTTCCTTCAGCTTGATTTCCAGGCCGCGCGGCACCGGGTTGTAATACACGCGCTCGCCCATCGCATCCGGGAAGCCGGTCTGGTCCAGTGCGATACCGCCTTCCGCATCATGGTCATACTGGTACTCGGCACCATAGCCCAGCTCCTTCATCAGCTTGGTCGGCGCATTGCGCAGGTGCAGCGGCACTTCTTCGGTGCCACTCTCGCGCACATCGGCCTTGGCCTGGTTGAAGGCCGCATAGCCTGCATTCGACTTGGCGGTGCTGGCCAGGTACAGCACCAACTGAGCGAACGCGAGTTCGCCTTCCGGGCTACCCAGCCGCTCGTAGATGTCCCAGGCCTCCAGCGCCATGCTCTGCGCGCGCGGATCGGCCAGACCGATGTCCTCGATGGCCATGCGGGTCAGCCGGCGGGCCAGGTAGGACGGATCGCAGCCGCCATCGAGCATCCGGGTCAGCCAGTACAGCGCGGCATCCGGGTTGGAACTGCGAACAGACTTGTGCAGCGCTGAGATCTGGTCGTAGAACTGCTCGCCGCCCTTGTCGAAGCGACGGGTGCGATCGGCCAGCACCTGGGTCAGGGTCTGCGGGGTGATGCGACCCCCCTCCCCGCCCGCCAGCTCGGCAGCGATTTCCAACAGGGTCAGCGCGCGGCGCACGTCGCCGTCGGCGGCGGTCGCGATTTCCAGCAGCAGCTCGGGGGCGACCTCGATGCCCTCCTCGCCCAGGCCGCGTTCGCGGTCACCCAGCGCACGCTCCAGCGCCTCGACGATGTCGGTAGGCGAAACACCTTCCAGCACATGCACGCGGCAGCGCGACAGCAGCGCCGAGTTCAGCTCGAAGGACGGGTTCTCGGTGGTGGCACCGACGAACAGGATGGTGCCGCGCTCGATGTGCGGCAGGAACGCATCCTGCTGCGCCTTGTTGAAGCGATGCACCTCATCCACGAACAGCACGGTGCGGCGGCCTTCGGCGAACCGTTGCGCCGCCTCGGCCAGCACCTGGCGCACTTCCGGCAGGCCGGACAGCACTGCGGAGATCGCACGGAACTCGGCGTCGGAATATTCGGCCAGCAGCAGGGCCAGCGTGGTCTTGCCGCAGCCCGGCGGCCCCCACAGGATCATCGAATGCACGCGACCGGATTCGACCGCGCGGCGCAGCGCACTGTCCGGCGCGAGCAGGCGCTTCTGCCCGACCATTTCGTCGAGGGTTCGCGGTCTCATGCGCTCGGCCAGCGGGCGCAGATGTTCCCGATCGACGCTCAGCAGATCGGGGCCGGGGAATGAAGTGGAGCGATGTCTTGGCACACGGCCATTGTACCGCGCCGGGTGGCCACGATTCCGGTAGTGCCGGCCGCTGGCCGGCAGATCAAAAGCGTGTCAACCAAGGTTGACACCCACCAGAGCAGTTTGCGCCGGGCCACAGATCAATTACCGATGACGTCGGTGCCCTTCGGCGGGGTAAAGCTGAAGGTGCCGGCGGCGAAGCCCGGGTTGCGCTTCCAGCCACTGAAGCTGATCACGGTACGCTGGCCAACGGCATCAGTGATTTCCATCTTGGCCAGGCCCTGGGCGTTGAAGCCCAGCGCGGCGTACTGGAAGCTGGCTTCGGTCTCGCGCTTCGGCGACAGCGACAGCCACTGCAGGCCGTCGCGTTGCGCGGCCTCTTCGCTGACGTCGTACTGCTGCTCCAGCAGCGCCGGGTTGATCAGCGCGGTCAGCGGGCTGTTCTGCTCTTCCTTGCCCTGCTCGCGCACGGTGGCCTGCTCCAGGTCCGGCTCGTACATCCAGACCTTCTTGCCGTCGGCCACGATCAACTGCTCGTGCGGGCGCACGTATTCCCAGCGGAACAGGCGCGGCGCCGACAGGGCCACGCGACCGCTGGTCGATTCCTTCACCTTGCCACGGCTGTCGAACACCTGCTGGCTGAACTGGCCATCCAGGCCCTTCAGGCCGCTGGTGAAGGTCTTCAGGTCATCGCGGGCGCCAGCCCAGGCGCTGCCGGCGGCGGCGCAGGCCACGGCCAGGGTGGTGGTGGCAAGGAAACGGCGGAAGCGGAAGTTCATGCGGGAATCCTGTGGGCGCGGGCGCCAGGAAAGGTGGTTGCCAGTGTGCCCGGGGAAAGATGAATGGGCGATCAGGGCGACATTATGCCGCCCTGAACGTCCATCGGCGATTCAGCCACCGGATCCCGGCAGCTTGCCGTACAGCACCTGGCCGCGGAAGCCACGCCGCACTTCGCGATACAGCGCGCGGAACGCCGGATAGTCCTGCGGCTGGCACAACGCCTCTGGCCCACGCACTGCATTCTGCTGCAAGCGGTGGTGCACGATCACCTCCTGCCCCTCGCGACTCCAGTCCACCCGGTACTCGCCGGCTGCATTGGCGAAACGCTGGCTGGCCGGGATGGCGATGATCGGCGCATTGGCCGGGAACTGCAGGCGATAGGTTTCCTCGCGCAGGCTGGCATTGCAGTAGAACGGCGTTTCGTTGGCCGGCGCCGAGGCAGTGGCGTACAGCCCACGCACCGACTCGCCACCCGGCGGATCCGGCACGGCCATGCCGCCGGCCACGCTGAAGTCGGCGTAGTCCTCGGCCTGGAACGCCATGCGATAGCCAAACGGCCGGGTCAGGTCGACCGGCACGCCCTGGATCTGCAGCTGCCCTCGCCCATCGAAACCGGACGCGGCCATGATCTGCTCTTCAGCGCGCGCACGGTTCTGCGCGTTGAGCTGGGAGAACTGGGCGCGCATGCCGATCTCGGCGTTCTCGCCCAGCTTCGGAATCGTCTCGCCGCGCAGGTTGCCGTTGGCGTCGAAGGTGAAGCGCACCTCCATCGAGGTGGCATTGCGCTCCGGCGTATTGGCCGGAGTGCGCGCCAGTGAGGCGTCGCGGGTACGCATCACCGGTGCGCCCAGGTCACCTTCCGGCAACTGCCCAAAGCGCGCCCACGCGGTGGTCGAATCCAGGTACAGATCGAACTCGGGGATGTAGGTGATGGCGTGGTTGAAGCGACCCAGCACCGGAATCTTCGGCAGTGTCGGGCCGCCACCGGCACCGATCAGCACCGGTGAGCTGGCGATGCCCTTGGCCGCCAGCAGCGCCTCCAGGATCGTCACATGGTCCTTGCAGTCACCATAGTGGTTGTCGAGGATGCTCTGCGCACTGTTCGGCTCCAGGCCACCATTGCCCAGGTACACCGCCACGTAGCGGATGTTCTGCGCCACCCAGCGGTACAACGCGTCGGCCTGCTCGCGACGGTCGCTGATGCCAGCGGTGATCTCATCGGCCAGCGCCTGCAGCTCCGGCGTGACCTGCGCGGCCGGGCCGGCCTTGAGCTGGTAGGCGCGACCCATCTGCGACCAGTCACGATAGGTGCTGGCCATGATGTTCGGGCCGAACTCCCAGCCCGCCGCCGACCAGTTCTGTGCTGGCATGGCTTCGCGACGCTGGTAGCGCCAGCGCCACTGTGCCTGGCCGTTCTTCACCGTCGGGCGATCACTACCCTGCACGCCGCGGCTGTCGACGAACATCGGCAGGTTGGCCGGCGCACTCAGGGTGACCTCGGCGTCCTCGTACTCGGTGAAGACATTGAAGGTTTCCCACAGGCCGAAGTAGCCGGGGAAGTACGGCGTGGCCTGGGTGCGGCGTACCTGGTAGAACAGGCGCGTGCCCGGGGCCAGGTTCGGGAACACGATCACCCGCACCTTGCGGTCGGCATACATCGCCGCCGAGGCGCTGGAATAGCTTTCCTGGGTGTAGATGCGGTCGGCCGGCACGTCGCGGCGCTGGCCGTCGGCGGTGATGGTGTAGGCGCCGAGTACTTCCAGCGTCTCCATCTTCTCGCTGTAGCTCAGCCGAACCTGGCTGAACTGCTCGACCGAGGCCTTGGTCTTGAGCAGGACTTCGTAGGTTTCGGTCTGCACATTGCCTGCATCCGGCCGCACCTGATAGTCGGCGCGGTAGCGGACAATGCTGAAATTATTGCTGGCTTCGGTATCGCCGCTGGTGGAAGGCGGCGCCGTGGCGGGCGCGGAGGTGGCGGTGTCTGCCAGTGCCGGGCCGGCAGCCAGGAAGGCTGCCAGCGCCAGTGCCAGCGCGCTTGGTACGGGGTGAAGCATGCGTCGGTTCCTTGGACGTCGTGGGGGATACGTCGGGTCTTACTTCGGCGGCGGCGGTGCCAGCACCGTGCGGTCGCCGTTGTGCTCGGGCGGACTGACCACGCCGGCCGCTTCCATGGCCTCGATCAGTCGCGCTGCACGGTTGTAGCCGATCTTCAGCCGGCGCTGCACGCCGGAAATCGAGGCGCGACGGGTCTCGGTGACCACCCGCAGCGCTTCGTCATACAACGGGTCGGACTCATCGCCGGCAGAGCTGTTCTCGGGCAGGCCGGTGGCACCGACGACCACGCCGTCGCCCATCGTCTGCACCTCGTCCAGCACGCCGTCGACATAATCGGCCGGGCCCATCGCCTTGAGGTGCTCAACCACGCGGTGCACTTCCTCGTCGGAGACGAAGGCGCCGTGCACACGCTCGGGCATGGCGGTACCCGGCGGCAGATACAGCATGTCGCCGTGGCCCAGCAGGGTTTCCGCGCCGGACTGGTCGAGGATGGTGCGCGAGTCGATCTTGGAACTGACCTGGAAGGCGATGCGGGTCGGGATGTTGGCCTTGATCAGGCCGGTGATCACGTCCACCGACGGGCGCTGCGTGGCCAGGATCAGGTGGATGCCGGCCGCACGCGCCTTCTGTGCCAGGCGCGCGATCAGCTCTTCCACCTTCTTGCCGACGATCATCATCATGTCGGCGAATTCGTCGATGAAGATGACGATGAACGGCAGCGTCTCCAGCGGCCGCGGCGCCTCGCCCAGTTCCGGGTTCGGCTTGAACAGCGGGTCCATCAGCGGTTGGCCGGCGTCCTGGGCTTCCTTCACCTTCTTGTTGAAGCCGGCCAGGTTGCGCACGCCCACCGCGCTCATCAGCTTGTAGCGGCGCTCCATCTCGGCCACGCACCAGCGCAGGCCGTTGGCGGCCTCCTTCATGTCGGTGACCACCGGCGCCAGCAGGTGCGGGATGCCCTGGTAGACGCTCAGTTCGAGCATCTTCGGGTCGATCATCAGCATCCGCAGGTCTTTCGGCGAGGCCTTGAACAGCAGGCTCAGCACCATCGCGTTGACCGCCACCGACTTGCCCGAACCGGTGGTACCGGCCACCAGCAGGTGCGGCATGCGCGCCAGGTCGGCCACGGTCGAGCGGCCAGCGATGTCCTTGCCCAGCGCCAGGGTCAGCACGCTGGCCGACTTGTCGTATTCCTTCGAACGCAGCAGCTCGGAGAGGTAGATCATCTCGCGGGTGACGTTGGGAATTTCCAGGCCGATCACCGATTTGCCCGGAATGACGTCGACCACGCGCACCGACTTCACCGACAGGCCGCGCGCGATGTCCTTGTCCAGCGAACTGATCTGGCTGACCTTGATGCCCGGCGCCGGCTCGATCTCGAAACGGGTGATGACCGGGCCGGGGTTGGCGCCGACCACCTGGGCGTCGATGCGGAAGTCCTTCAGCTTGAACTCGATCTGCCGCGACAGCGCGTCCAGGGTTTCCTTGTCGTAGCCCACCGGCTGCGGCTTGGGGTCGTCCAGCAGCGCGAGCGGCGGCAGGTCCGAGCCATCCCCGTTGACGCCACGGAACATCGGGATCTGCGTGTCGCGCTTGGCTCGGTCACTCTTCTCGATCACCGGTTCCGGGCGCGGCTCGATCTTCACCGGCTCGCGCTTGGCGCGCACCTCGGCATCGGCCTTGCGCACTTCCTGGCGCTCCTCGCGCATCACCCGGGTCTGCTGCCACTCGGTGACTTCTTCCTTCTTGCGCGCCAGCAACGGCGCCAGCGACATCACGCCGCGGCCTATCTTCTCCATCACCGTGAACCAGGACAGCCCGGTGGCCAGGGTGATCGAGGCCAGCAGCAGCACCAGCACGAACAGGTTCGCGCCCAGCGCGCCAAAGCCCACCGTGAGCGAGTTGCCCACCAGCTTGCCGAGGATGCCGCCGGCACTGGAGACATCGCCACTGAACAGGCGCACATGCAGGAAGCCGGTGCCGGCGATCAGGAAGCCGACCAGGCCGACCAGGCGCAGCGCCGGGTCCAGGTCGTTCTCGCCCTTGCTCTCGCGCTTGAGGCCGAACATGGCGATCCACGCCAGCGCGCCCAGCACCACCGGCAGCAGGAAGGCGATGTAGCCGAACAGCTGCAGCAGCACGTCGGCGATCCAGGCGCCGGCGCGGCCGCCGAGGTTGTGCACTGGCGCGACCACGCTGCCGGTGTGCGACCAGCCCGGGTCGGTCGCTGAATAGGTGAACAGACTGGCCGCCAGGTACAGCAGCGCCGGCGCGATGGCGATCAGGCCAAGGTCGCGCCAGAGGCGTTGGCGGCGTGGATTGTCGGTCGTCGCCGCCGCGGCCGTGCGACGTGACGCCTTGCTGTCGTCGGACTTGGAGCGTTCGGGGACCTGCTTCGCCACCTTAGACCATACCTTTGGAATGCGCTGTTAGTGATTGATAATAAATGAGACGGCGTCAGTTTTCAGTTATGCGACATCTGACAGGGCAATCAGAGGGCCGGAACCACTGCTGGATGACGGCGTTCTGTTCATCGGCTTGAATCGCCCTGCCCCAGCCGCCACTCTATGACCAGCCACGGATGCTGCGCAAACATCGCCAGCGCCTTGTCCCATCTACCTTTTCGCGAGTCTACATGAGCACCAGCCTGCCCTCCCGCCACCAGCGCCTCGTCATCCTCGGTTCCGGCCCGGCCGGTTGGACCGCCGCCGTCTACGCCGCCCGCGCCAACCTGAAGCCGGTCGTCATCACCGGCCTGCAGCAGGGTGGCCAGCTGATGACCACCACCGAGGTGGACAACTGGCCGGGTGACGCCCACGGCCTGATGGGCCCGGACCTGATGGCGCGCATGCAGGCCCATGCCGAGCGCTTCGAGACCGAGGTCATCTTCGACCACATCCACACCGCCGATGTGTCGCAGCGCCCGTTCAAGCTGATCGGCGACAGCCACGAGTACACCTGCGATGCCCTGATCATCGCCACCGGCGCCACCGCCAAGTACCTGGGCATCCCGACCGAGGACGAGTTCAAGGGCCGCGGCGTGTCCGCCTGTGCCACCTGTGACGGCTTCTTCTACCGTGACCAGGACGTGGTCGTGGTCGGTGGCGGCAACACCGCCGTGGAAGAGGCACTGTACCTGTCCAACATCGCCCGCAAGGTCTACCTGGTCCACCGCCGCGACACCCTGAAGGCGGAAAAGATCATGCAGGACAAGCTGTTCAAGAAGGTGGCCGAAGGCAAGATCGAGACCGTCTGGCACCACCAGGTGGAGGAAGTGCTGGGCAATGACGCCGGCGTGACCGGCGTGCGCGTGAAGTCCACCCTGGACGGCAGCACCCGCGACATAGACGCCCACGGCTTCTTCGTGGCCATCGGCCACCACCCGAACACCACCCTGTTCGACGGCCAGCTGGCGATGAACAACGGCTATCTGGAAATCCGTTCGGGCCTGGGCGGCAACGCCACCCAGACCTCGGTGGAAGGCGTGTTCGCCGCCGGCGACGTGGCCGACCAGCACTACCGCCAGGCGATCACCTCGGCCGGCTTCGGCTGCATGGCCGCTCTGGACGCCGAGCGTTATCTGGACGCGCAGGGCAAGGCCAGCTGAGGGGCGAACCCGCTGCTGTAGCGTCGAGCCAGGTTCGACTCAGGCAAAAGGCCGACGCCAGTGCGTCGGCCTTTCTGTTTCATCTGCCCTATCCTTCCCTCATGCCTTCCCCCCGCTTCCTCGATTCCCTGCAGTCCGTTTCCGCAACCGACTGGGATGCCCTGCACGACGGCCGCAACCCCTTCGTCAGTCATGCCTTCCTTTCCGGGCTTGAACAGCACGGTTGCCTGCGCGAGGACTGGGGCTGGCAGCCTCGGCACTTCACCCTATGGGAAGGCGAGCATCTGGTCGGCGCCATTCCGGGTTACCTGAAGACCAACTCCCACGGCGAATTCGTGTTCGACCATGCCTGGGCCAACGCGTACGCCCGTCATGGCCGCGACTACTATCCGAAGTGGCTGGGCGCGGTGCCGTACTCGCCGGTCACCGGCCCGCGCCTACTGGCCCGTCACGATTCAGAGCGCACCGCATTGCTGTCGGCGTTGCGCGAGGCGCTGCCGGCACTGGACGTGTCCTCGGCCCATATCAACTTCCACACCGCAGTGGACGAGGCGCTGTTCGGCGATGACTGGCTGCTGCGCGAAGACGTGCAGTTCCAGTGGCAGAACCCGGGCGACTGGGCGACGTTCGACCAGTTCCTCGGTGCGATGAACCACAAGCATCGCAAGAACATCCGCCAGGAACGGGCCAAGGTCGTTCGCCAAGACATCACCTTCCGCGTGGTGCACGGCGATGAAGCGAGCCGCGCCGATCTGCAGGCGATGTACCGCTTCTACCTGCAGACGTTCCTCGAGTACGGCAATGCCCCGGCGCTGACCGAGACCTTCCTGCGTCACCTGGCCATTTCTTTGGGTCGGGGGCTGGTGCTGTTCCTGGCCGAACAGGACGGCGAGCCGATTGCCGGCGCGCTATGCCTGCGCGGTGGAGACACGCTGTACGGCCGTTACTGGGGCGGCGCCACGCTGCCCGGCCTGCACTTCGAGGCCTGCTACTACCAGGGCATCGAGTATTGCCTGCGCGAAGGGCTGACCCGCTTCGAGCCGGGCGCACAGGGCGAGCACAAGCTGGCACGCGGTTTCCTGCCCACGCTGGTGCGCAGCCGGCACTGGGTGGCCGATCCGGACTTCGCGGAAGCGCTGCAGGAGTGGTGCCGGCAGGAGCGGCGTAATGTGCGGCGTTACCAGCAGGAGCTGCAGCGGCATGGGCCGTTCCGCGTAGAACCGTAGAGGCGCGCTTGCTCGATTGGCGCGGTGCCGAAAGGCGTGCCAACCAAGGTTGGCACCTACCAAGGCAATAGCGAGGGCGCTGTGCTCAGGTGCACTGCCAGAAGTGCCCGCTCACCCGGCACTTTGCACACCAGAACGTATAGAGCATGCCGCCGCTGCCCCACAGCAGCGTGCCCTCACCCGTGGTCGGCAGTGTCGAATCCAGCTGCATCACGAACGGCATCTCTTCGCCGCAATCGATGCACGCCGGGTACCACGCACTCTGCACCCAACTTGGCGCTCCGCCCACACGCGACAGGTTCTGCCGATGATTGGACTGGCCCCAGTCCTGTTGCTGCCAGCGCGCGCTTTCGAGCGCCACCAGGCCCACCTCGGCCCGCATCAGGTCGCCACTGTCGGTGGGCGTACTCGGCACCGCACGGTGCTGGCTGGGATGGCAGGTGGGCAGACCGTCGGCATCGTGGCGATAGAAACGCACGGGCGGGTCTTCCCAGCCGCAGCAGTCCAGGCACAGCCCCAGCGTGATCTCGCCCGACGCGCCCGGCTGCAGCGCGGCAGCATCGGTCCGCAGCAGGCGCTGCAGCGGCGCATGGCAGCTGCCACACAGCGCTTCCAGTGGTCCTCCCATCTGCCCGGCGTGATGCACCTGCCCACCATTCCAGGTCGGGTGCAGGCGCCAGATGCGCTTGCGCCAGCTCGGCTCGTCCGCCTGCTGCGCGCGATGCTGTTCGCGGCCGAAGCGGAAGTGCAATGGCCGCTCGCCATGCAGGCGACGCGGCTGCGGACCTTCGGCGACGCCGGCCCAGTGCGCCCAGACCTCGGCATCCAAGCGCCCCCAGTCGACCAGGTAGCCGCGAGCAATGGCGTAGGTTTCGGGCTGGACGGCGAGCAGCAGCGCCCTGGCCCGCGCCATTTCGCGATCGTCATCGGCTTCGGCCAGGATCTGCGCCCAATGCGCTGCCGTCGCGCTGGGCAGGCCCTGCCAGACCTGCGCGGCCAACTGCACCTCATCCTCACTGGCGACCGCCAGCAATGCCTCCCAATCGCCCTGCAGCACCTGCGGCGCCTGATAGCTGGCGAACTCCATCACGCTCGTCAACACGTCACCGCGCTCGCCCGCGCGATAGCGGCGCCACGCGTCGGCCGCGACCGCGGGCACCGCGTCATCCG
This sequence comes from Stenotrophomonas sp. 71799_Sma, assembly GCF_056482505.1. Taxonomy (NCBI): domain Bacteria; kingdom Pseudomonadati; phylum Pseudomonadota; class Gammaproteobacteria; order Lysobacterales; family Lysobacteraceae; genus Stenotrophomonas; species Stenotrophomonas sp. 71799_Sma. The sequence continues at coordinate 2,246,860 of NZ_CM151202.1, read as the reverse complement.
GCAGCAGGTCCAGTGCCATGTCGAGGAAGGCTGAGCCCGGCGAAGGCCGCGCCAGCGCCTGCAGCATCAACTCTCCCAGCTGACGCGGCTGTTCAGTGGCCAGTGACAGCAGCATGCCTTGGCTGTCGTTGCGCGTGCGCGGGGCGTCATGCAGGTCGAGGATGGCGCTGATCGAGTCACTCATTCGGAGGCTCCTTGCCGGTGAACAGTGATGGTGCCAGACATCACGAATCACCACGACGAATACAATGGCCCCATGACCCGCCAGCTGCCCTGGCGCCTGGCCGATGCGCCGGACGCCCCCTTCCCTCCGGCCGAGACCGCACTGCGCCAGCCCGATGGCCTGCTGGCGGTGGGCGGCGACCTGCATCCGGTGCGTCTGCTCAATGCCTACGCCGGCGGTATCTTTCCGTGGTTCAGCGAGGGTGAGCCAATCCTGTGGTGGTCGCCGGACCCGCGCATGGTGTTCCGCACCGACGGCGTGCATCTGTCCAGCCGCTTCCGCCGCCAGCTGCGCAGCAGCACGTGGGAGATCACCGCCGACACCGCCTTCAGCCAGGTGATGCGCGCCTGCGCCGCCGCACCACGCCCTGGCCAGGACGGTACGTGGATCAGCCCGGCGATGGTCGAGGCCTACAGCCAACTGCACGACCTTGGTTTCGCCCATTCCTTCGAAGTCTGGGATCGGCAGACACTGGTCGGCGGCATCTACGGCGTCGCGATCGGCGCCATGTTCTTCGGCGAGAGCATGTTCAGTGGCGCCAGTGGCGGCTCCAAGATCGCCCTGGCCGCGTTGGCAGCCACCCTGCGTGGCTGGGGCTGGGAACTGATCGATGCCCAGGTGGAGAATCCGCACCTGCTGCGGATGGGCGCCGAGCACCTGCCGCGCGCGGACTTCCTGGAGCACGTCCGTCAGGCCGTACACCATGACGGCCGTGAAGGCCCCTGGACCCAGGCGGTAGGACGCTTGCCAGCACAGCGTTTGGCCGGGGGTTAACACAAACTTTGCAAGCCGGGCCCATCACGCGTAAAATACCGCGCCTTAGGCCCAGCGTGGCCGTTTTCTGAACCGCACAGGACTACATGTCGAAAGACGATTCCATCGAGTTCGAGGGCACCGTCAGCGAGACGCTGCCGAACACCACTTTCCGCGTTCGTCTGGAAAATGGGCACGAAATCATCGCCCACATCTCCGGCCGCATGCGCAAGAACTACATCCGCATCCTCACCGGTGACCGGGTCAAAGTTGAAATGACCCCGTACGACCTGACCAAGGGTCGTATCACCTACCGCATGAAGTAAGCGGTCGGCGCATTGCGCCACTCCGACAGGGCCGGCCTCGCTGCTGGCCCTTTGTCGTGCGCGGAAGAAAGCGACCGGCACCGGGACCGATCGATTTTCGTCCCTGTCCGAAATACCGCATCGCGCCGCGACTCTAGACTCAATGCGTTCTTCACAGAAGGCGTTGCGCGCATGACCCACCTGATCGTCCTGGACCCCCAGTCCGTCACCAGCCGCTGCTACGCCAGCAAGGGCCCGGACGGCACCTGGTTCGGCCAGCCCTGCCTGGTCTGCACCAGCATGGACGCCTCGCACCCGCTGTACCTGGCCGTGCAGCGCGAGATTCCGCATATGGGCAGCACCCTCAAGCAGCGCCTGCACATTCCGCACGAGGCGGTCGCCTTTGTCATCGAAGACGGCGGCGACCAGGGGCGCCAGCAGGGATTCCGTTCGATCGCGGCCTGAGGCGCCAAAGGTCATCGTGACCGATCTCACCGTGGCGTCGGTCAGCCCTGCTTGCGGCAGATTCGCATTTGCAGCGGCGGCGGCATCTTGGGATCCGATCCAGTCCGGATCGCTGCCCCCTGCCCCGCCATGAACCTGTCTTCCCTGCTCATCCCCCTGGCTTTGTCTGCCGTCACCCTGCTGGCGTCGTCCGCCCATGCCGCCGACACCGCGCCGGCACAGTGCGTATCACTGACCGGCGAACAGCAGATCGTTCGCGCCGGCGCCAACAAGAACATCCTGCTTCGCTCCGGCGAAGACCACTATGTTGTGCATTTCCGCAACAGCTGCCCTTCTGCCGTACTGGCCACCCGCCTCGGCTTCAAGACCGACGGCAAAGAAGCTGACGAGCTGTGCAGCGAGGGCCGAAGCGCACTGGACACAGGTCGCGGCAGCTGCGAGGTTGCACGCATCGAACCGATCGATGCCGAGCGATTCAAGCGTGAGGCGCGCCGCCGCAGCCGCTGACCCCAGACAGGACAAGGGCGGCCGAAGCCGCCCTTGTCGCGATATACGTCAACGCGTCGCGGCAACCAGCGACAACACTCTCGGTTGCGCGCGCTGCCGTGCCAACCAGAGATCGTAGCTGGATTGCAGCCCCATCCAGAAAACCGCAGTACTTACCCCCGCCATCTCAAGGCGGATGGCCAGGTCAGGACTGATGCCCGCCTTGCCGTTCAGAACCCGCGAAAGGGCTACCCGCGACATTGCCAGGCGCTCGGCCGCTTCGGTCACAGACAGATCCATTGGATCAAAGACCATTGCCTTGATCGCCTGCCCGGGATGCGGATGGTGATGAATCATGCGCGGCCTCAGTGATAGTCCAGGTAATCCAGCAGCTCCACGTCGCTGCCGGCGAAACGGAAGGTAATCCGCCAGTTTCCATTGACCCATACAGACCAATGCCCTTTCAGGCCGCCCCGGAGCTTATGCAGACGCAATCCAGGCATGGCCAGATCCTCAGGACCCGAAGCAACATCCAGGATCGACAGGATCAACAACACCTTGCTGGCGTGACTGTGGCGGATTCCACTGCTACTGCCGGAACGGTAGAGCCGCTCGAGGCCCCTGTGGCGAAAACCGATGATCATCACTGTATCCTGTATCGTTTCGCGATACAAACAGGGCAACACCCTATCGCGACCAGAAGACAGCATTGGCACCTCCGTTCCGTTCAAGCAAGGCCGCGGACGATAGTCCCACTGGAAACAACAAGGGCGGCCGAAGCCGCCCTTGTCATTTCCAGGCTTTCACGCCAAGCCTATGGCATCAGCTCATTCCACCGTGACCGGCAGCAGCCGCTCCGGCTCGGCCTGGGTCTCGACCACCAGCTCGTCGTCGCGAACATCGATACTGACCTTGCCACCGTCGACCAGCTTGCCGAACAACAGCTCGTCGGCCAGCGGACGCTTGATCTTGTCCTGGATCACGCGGGCCATCGGGCGGGCACCCATCAGCGGGTCGAAACCATGGTGGGCCAGCCAGTCGCGCGCGGTCGGGGTGGCCGACAGGCTGACGTGCTTGTCCTGCAGCAGCATCTCCAGCTCGATCAGGAACTTGTCGACCACGCGCAGGATGTGCTCGAAGCCCAGCGCCTGGAACTGCACCACCGCGTCGAGGCGGTTGCGGAATTCCGGGGTGAAGCTGCGGCGGATGGTCTCCATCGCGTCGGTGGCATGGTCCTGCTTGGTGAAGCCGATCGAACGCCGCGAGGCCTGCGCCGCACCGGCATTGGTGGTCATCACCAGCACGACGTTCTTGAAGTTGGCTTCACGACCGTTGGTATCGGTCAGTACACCGCGGTCCATCACCTGCAACAGGATGTTGAAGATGTCCGGATGCGCCTTTTCGATTTCGTCCAGCAGCAGCACGCAGTGCGGCGTCTTGACGATCTTCTCGGTCAGCAGGCCACCCTGGTCGAAGCCGACGTAGCCCGGAGGCGCACCGATCAGGCGGCTGATCGAATGCGGCTCCATGTACTCGGACATGTCGAAGCGGACCAGCTCGATGCCCAGCTGCAGCGCCAGCTGCTTGGTCACCTCGGTCTTGCCGACACCCGTGGGACCGGCGAACAGGAAGTTGCCGATCGGCTTTTCCGGGTTGCCCAAGCCCGAACGGGCCAGCTTGATCGCCGAGGACAGCGTCTCGATGGCCGGGTCCTGGCCGAAGATCACCATCTTCAGGTTGCGCTCCAGGTGCTGCAGCACATCCTTGTCGGTGGCGCTGACCTGCTTGGTCGGGATACGCGCCATCTTGGCGACGATCGCCTCCACTTCCTCGACGTCGATCAGTTCCTTGCGCTGGCCTTCCGGCAGCAGGCGCTGGCGGGCGCCCGCCTCGTCGATCACGTCGATGGCCTTGTCCGGCAGCAGGCGGTCGCCGATGTGCTTCACCGACAGGTCCACCGCCGCCTGCAGCGCCTCGTCGGAATAGGTCACACCGTGGTGCAGCTCGTACTTGGACTTCAGGCCCTGCAGGATCTCGTAGGTCTCGCCGACGGTCGGCTCGACGATGTCGATCTTCTGGAAGCGGCGGGCCAGCGCCCGGTCCTTCTCGAAGATGCCACGGTACTCCTGGAAGGTGGTCGAGCCGATGCAGCGCAGCTCTCCGGACGCCAGGGCCGGCTTGATCAGGTTGGACGCATCCATGGTGCCGCCCGACGCCGAGCCGGCACCGATGATGGTGTGGATCTCGTCGATGAACAGCACCGCATTGGGCACCTTCTTCAGCGCGGTCAGCACGCTCTTCAGGCGCTTCTCGAAGTCGCCGCGGTACTTGGTGCCGGCCACCAGCGCGCCCAGGTCGAGCGAATAGATCACCGCATCGGCCAGAACGTCGGGCACCGAGCCCTCGACGATGCGGCGGGCCAGGCCCTCGGCGATGGCGGTCTTGCCTACGCCCGCCTCACCTACGTACAGCGGGTTGTTCTTGCGGCGGCGGCACAGGACCTGGATGGTGCGCTCGATCTCGTCGGCTCGGCCAACCAGCGGGTCGATGCGACCGGCCCGGGCCTGTTCGTTGAGGTTGCTGGCGAACTCGGTCAGGGCATCACCCTTCGGCTCGCCCTCCCCGCCTTCGATGCGGCCTTCGCCCTCGGAGGAGGACGACGGCTGCTCGCCTTCCTCGCCCAGCTTGGCGATGCCGTGGGACAGGTAATTGACCACATCCAGCCGGGTGACATCCTGCTGGTTGAGGTAGTAGACGGCGTGCGAGTCCTTCTCGCCGAAGATGGCGACCAGCACATTGGCGCCGGTGACCTCCTTCTTGCCCGAGGACTGCACGTGGTAAACGGCCCGCTGCAACACGCGCTGGAAGCCCAGGGTCGGCTGGGTATCGCGGCCGTCATCTTCGGCCAGGCGGGACACGGAGGCCTCGATGGCCTGCTCCAGCTCCTGGCGCAGGCGTTCGGCGTCGGCGCCACAGGCCTTCAGTACGGCCTGGGCGGACGGGTTGTCGAGCAGTGCCAACAGCAGGTGTTCGACCGTCATGAACTCATGCCGGGCCTCACGGGCGCGCTTGTAGCACTGGCCGATGGTGTGTTCGAGGTCTTTGCTGAACATGGATTACTCCGGCGGCAGATGGGGACAATATGCGGCCTGACTACGCGATTTCCATCACCCTAGCGGATTGCTGCGTTCAGATGGCGTTATCAGTGCGAATCGCTTGATCTTCATTCACTCCAGGACAGCCCACCCAGCATGAGCGAACCCTACCTGAGCCGCTGGCGATTGCGGCGTGATGGCGCAGCCATCGAAACGCCCCATGCCCGGCTCTGGCCGGTGCTGACCGCCACCGGCGAGCCGGCCATGCTGAAGATCAGCAGCGAAACCGAAGAGCAGAACAGCCATCGCCTGCTGCGTTGGTGGGACGGTGACGGCGCCGCCCGCCTGCTGGCCCACGAGGGGTCGGCGATCCTGATCGAACGTGCCGGCGGCGACTCGCTGCGGCAACGTTCGATCAAGGGCGACGATGACAGCTGCACCACGGTCCTGTGCCAGGTCCTGCAACGGCTGCACCGGCCACGGGGCGCACCGCCAGCGGAACTGGTCTGCCTGCGAACATGGTTCGCCGACCTGCTGCAGCCAAGGGCTGCGCTGCCGCCACTGCTGGAACAGTGCAGATCGCTGGCGGAGGGACTGCTGCAGCAGGAACAGGAGATCCGGCCGCTGCACGGCGACCTGCACCACGACAACGTGCTGGATTTCGGCGCGCGCGGCTGGTTGGCGATCGACCCGAAGCGGCTGCTGGGCGACCGCGCGTTCGATTACACGACGATGTTCAGCAATCCGGACCTGTGCGGCCCCGGCATCCATGTGGCCACCCGACCCGAGCGGTTTGCCACCCGGCTGGAACAGGTCGGCGCGCTGGCGGGCCTGGAACGCACGCGCCTTCTGCGTTGGATCGCAGCCAGCGCGGGGCTGTCAGCGGCGTGGTTCCGGGATGATGGCGACCCCGCCGAAGTCGACGAGGCGGTGGCGAGAATGGCGCTGGAGGCGCTGGCGGAGGGCTGATCCCGCGCTCTGGTAGATGCCCACCTTGGTGGGCACGCCCCATCCATTATCGATACAGGCCCCTGCCTTGGTAGGTGCCCACCTTGGTGGGCACACCGGGTCCGGAGTCGATGTGCCCGGACGAAAACCGTCAGCCGGTCAGGCCTTTTCCATCGTGCACAGCAGCGGGTGCTGGTTCATACGCGAGTACTCGTTGACCTGGGCGACCTTGGTCTCGGCCACTTCGCGGGTGAACACCCCGCACACGCCGCGGCCACGGGTATGGACGTGCAGCATCACCTGCGTGGCCTTGTCCAGGTCCATGCTGAAGAACTGCTGCAGCACGTCCACCACGAAATCCATCGGGGTGTAGTCGTCGTTGAGCAGCATCACCTGGTAGAACGGCGGCGGCGCCACTTCCGGGCGCGCGGGCTCCACGGCAACGCCGTGCTCGTGATGGGAATCGGGTGAAGACTCATGGGGCATCTGCCCATTATAGAGGCACGGGCCAGCCTGCGTCGGCCTGCCGCAGATTGGACGGCACGCACGCCCACCGTCACAATTGCACCCTCTCTCAACACTGTTTCACAGGATCTTCATGAAAAGGACCCTTCTTCCCGCCCTGCTGATCGCCCTGGCCGCCGCCGGCTCCGCCGCCGCCGAGACCCAGGCCGACAAGGCCGTGGCCCGCCACCTGGACAAGCTGGGCTATACCTACGAGGTCGACGAGGACGGCGACTACCGCATGGTGTTCGACGTCGAGGGTGATCGCACCCAGATGGTCTACGTGCGCTCGTCGGTGGAAGATTTCGGCACCCACAACATCCGCGAGATCTGGTCGCCGGCCTACAACGCCAAGACCAAGCAGTTCCCGGTGGCCGTAGCCAACCGCCTGCTGGAAGATTCGCAGGACGCCAAGATGGGCGGCTGGGTGAAACAGGACACCACCGCCATGTTCGTGGTCAAGATCGACGCCGATGCCACGGCCGACCAGCTCAGCGACGCCATCGATGCGGCCATCCGCACCGCCGACGCCATGGAGCTGGAACTGACCAAGAAGGACGAGTTCTGAGTTGAACACCACGCCGGACCCGCGCTGGGCACCGCACGCCACTGTCGCCACCGTGGTGGTCGACGGTGGCCGCGTGCTGCTGGTCGAGGAGACCATCGACGGCCGCCAGGTGCTGAACCAGCCGGCAGGCCACCTCGAGCCGGGCGAAAGCCTGGCCGAGGCAGCCCTGCGCGAGACCCGCGAGGAAACCGGCTGGACGGTGCAGCTGACCCACTTCATAGGCTGCTACCAGTGGACGGCCGGCGACGGCACCACCTTCCTGCGCTTCTGCTATGCGGCGCGTCCGGTCTCGCACGACCCGGCGCAGCCGCTGGACACCGGCATCGATCGCGCGCTGTGGCTGACCCCGGCCGAGCTGCAGGCCGCCACGGTGCGCCTGCGCAGCCCGCTGGTCTGGCAGGTGGTGGCTGATTTCCTGGGTGGCCAGCGCCATCCGCTTTCGCTGGTCCGGGAGGTCGCATGAGCACTCCGCGCGTGATGGTGGGCGTCTCCGGTGGCGTCGACTCCTCGGTCGCCGCCTGGCGCCTGGTGCAGCAGGGCGAGGCCGTAGCCGGTCTGTTCATGCAGAACTGGGCCGACGACGGCAGCGGCGACTGCCGCGCCGAGGACGACCGCCGCGATGCAGTGGCCGTCTGCGGCCTGCTCGGTATCCCGTTCCACTTCCGTGATTTCTCCAGCGAGTACTGGCAGGGCGTGTTCGAGCACTTCCTGGCCGAGTACGCGGCCGGCCGCACCCCGAACCCGGACGTGCTGTGCAACCGCGAAGTGAAGTTCAAGCACTTCCTGGATGCCGCCCGCGAGCTGGGCGCCGAGCGCATCGCCACCGGCCACTACGCGCGCGTGGCCCAGCGCGGCCACCAGTGGCTGCTGCTGCGTGGTGCCGACCGCTCCAAGGACCAGAGCTACTTCCTGCACCAGCTGGGCCAGGCGCAGCTGGCGGCCACCCTGTTCCCGATCGGCGACCTGGAAAAGACCGACCTGCGCCGGATCGCGCGTGACGTCAGCCTGCCGACCCACGCCAAGAAGGACTCCACCGGCATCTGCTTCATCGGTGAGCGCGACTTCCGCGAGTTCCTCGGCCGCTACCTGCCGGCCAAGCCCGGGCAGATCCTGGACCCGGCCGACGGCAGTGTGATCGCCGAGCACCCAGGCGTCTTCTATTTCACCCTGGGCCAGCGCGAGGGCCTGAACATCGGCGGCGTGCGTGGCCGCCCGGCCGCGCCGTGGTACGTGGTCGGCAAGGATGTGGCCAGCAACGTGCTGTACGTGGACCAGGACCGCGACAGCAAGTGGATGCTGTCCGACCGCCTGCGCTCGGAAACCGCGCACTGGATTGCCGGCGCGCCGCCGGCACGGCGCTTCGAATGCACCGCGCAGACCCGCTACCGCCAGCCCGACGAGCCGTGTACGGTCGAGGTGCTGGACGATGGCAGCGTGCTGGTCACCTTTGCGCGCCCGCAGCGCGCCGTTACTCCCGGTCAATCACTGGTGCTGTATGACGGTGATGTGTGCCTGGGTGGCGCGGTGATCGCCGCCACCGATGCGCCGCTGGAACAGCGCCTGCGCACCACCCCTTCCCCTTTTGAGGTAATCGCTGCATGAGTTTCACTGTCGACGACCGCGTCCTGGCTTTGGCCGGCATTGCCCAGGCCCTGCAGCAGGTACGCCGCATCGCCGATACCGGCCATTCCGACGCCGCCGCCGTGCGCACCGCCGTGGACAGCGTGTTCCGCGTCGACGCGTCTTCGCCGCAGGAGGTGTTCGGTGACCGCCATGCATTGAAGGCTGGGCTGCGCCTGCTGCACAACTACTTCCGCAGCCAGGGCCAGGACCCGATCCTGCCCAAGCTGGCCCTGTCGGTGCTGCAGCTGGAGCGCCGCTTCGTGCAGGACGGCGCCACCGTGAACAAGGTCGCCTCCGGCATCGAACGCGCCCAGCGCCAAGCCGTCGAGCTGGGCGACAGTGGCCACCCGGACGTGCTGGCCAACCTGGGTGGCCTGTACGCCGACACCATCAGCCACCTGAAGCCGCGGGTGATGGTGCAGGGCAACCCGCATTACCTGGGCCAGGCCGGTGTGGTCGCCGAGATCCGCGCCCTGCTGCTGGCCGCGGTGCGCTCGGCGGTGCTGTGGCGGCAGCTGGGCGGCAGCTACTGGGACTTCCTGTTCAGCCGCAAGGCGATGATCGAGGCCGTGGACCGCCAGCTGGTCTGAGCCGCATGGGGTCGGATCCTTTTCCGGCAAGGAAAGGGCTCTGACCCCGAACGTCCCGGCAGCGTCGGAAAACCGGCGCATTCAGAATGCACTTCGAGGCATTTCGACGTTAAAGAGAAAGGGGGTACGGCCGATACATCCTCCGTGCACCTCCCGAGAACGTCCATGTACTCACGCATTTTCATCCGTCTGGCCGCCCCCCTGGCTCTGACCCTGCTGCTCCCCTTCGCCATCGGTTTCGAATGGCCGGCCGCCCTGCGCTGGGCGATCCTGACCACGATGACGCTGAGCTGGCTCGGCTTTGCGTGGTGGACCACCCGCGCCCAGGCGCACCGTTCCCCGGAACACGCCCGTGTCCTGCGTGAGCAGGACCAGCTGCTGACCGAACTGCGCAACTTCGTCGGCAACGAGATCGACGGTTCGCGTGGCGAAGTGGAACGCGCCCGTGACCTGATCCGCCAAGCGGTGTCCAGCCTGGGCGGCAGCTTCGACGCCATGAACCGCAAGTCGCGCCAGCAGAGCCAGGCCCTGTCGCGCATCGTCGATCGTGCCGGTGATGAAGGCAATGCCGGCCTCGACGTTGCCCGTTTCGCCCAGCACGCCAGCCATCGCATGGAGCAGCTGGTGGAAGCACTGGAACAGGTGAGCGGCCAGAGCAGCACCACCGTGCAGCACATCGACCAGATGGCGCAGCACCTGGATGGCATCTTCGCGCTGCTGGAAGACGTCAAGTCGATCGCCGACCAGACCAACCTGCTGGCGCTGAACGCCGCCATCGAAGCCGCGCGTGCCGGTGAAGCCGGTCGTGGCTTCGCGGTGGTCGCCGACGAAGTGCGCAACCTGTCCGAGCGCTCGACCACCTTCAACGAGCAGATCCGCAAGCTGGCGCACAGCTCCAAGGACGCCATCGCCAAGGTGCGCGAGACGGTCTCGCACATGGCCTCGCGTGACATGGACCGCTCCCGCGAAGCGCGCCAGGAAGCGGCGGCGATGCTCGACAACGTCGCGCAGATCAATGCGTCGCTGGGTGATGGCATGCGCGAAGTCTCCGACTGCGCCCGTTCGATCGATGGCAGCGTGGCCGAAGCCGTGCGCGCCCTGCAGTTCGAAGACATCGCCACCCAGGCGCTGGGCGGCGTGCACACCCACCTGGACCGCCTGACCGCGATCAACCGCGAGGCGGTGGCCCTGCAGGAACTGCTGCACCGCAATGGCGGCGTGTTCGACGAAGAGATCGCCACCGCCCTGCAGCGCACCGGCAGCCGCCTGCGCGAACTGCGCAGCGAATGGGAACGCCCGCCGCACAAGCCGGTTGCCCAGCAGAGCATGGGCGCCGGCACCGTCGAGCTGTTCTGATCCTGATGTCCGCTGCCGCCGCCGGCAGCCCGCAAGGCCCCGGTTCGTCCGGGGCCTTTGCCTGTAACCCGCCGTTGGATGCATCCTGTACAAGCACCATGACCCTGATCCGCGCCCTGCCCTCCCTCGCCGACACCGAGCGCCCGCGCAACGCGAGCGTGCGTGAGCAGCTGCAGCAGCTGGAAGAGGTAGCACGTGAGGAGATCCGCGAACTGCAGCAGCTGGCGGATGCGCGGCCTGGCCCGTCACGGGCGGATGAGGCGCTGCTGGGACTGGCGTGGGACCTGGGGTTGGACGGGGACGCCTTGAGGTAGACCCACGCCATGCGTGGATGGTCTTCACCACCACCCGCTCCAAACCCATGGCATGATCCGCCCATGCCATCTACGGCTGGACACGGAGTGTCGTCGCATGAGCACCACGTTCATGACCTGGCTCGGATTTGCTGTGATGGTGCTCATCGCGGTCACCTTCACCTGGCGCCCCGCCTACGCCACTTTGCGGCCACCTCGGCATAGACCTGTCGCATTCCTGTTCGGCAGCCTGCTCTTCATGCTGATAGCCTTTCTATGTGCCTGGATGGCGGCAACTGCCATCAACACCGGGCACGTCCATCTAAGCCATCACCGCGCTGGCACCATTGATGCATGGCGGGACATCGAGCCGATGACCTTTTGGCTGATCATCGTGGCGGCGTACGTGTTCGGACTGCTGATCGCCAGCTATTCCATTGCAGGCATCGCATTGATGAACCGGTAGAGCCACGCCATGCGTGGATGCATGCGATCGCCCCTCCACACTCCATCCTTTCGGACTTGTTGCATGGCCTGGGTCACAGGCGCAGGGCACACTCGTCGCTCTCCCCCCTGGTGGCCGCATGGCATTCAATTTCGAAGAAGCGCGAGAAACCTTCGAACAGTTTCTGATCATCATGGACGATCAGATTGAATGGCTGATCGAACAAGCACAGCTCCGCGGCGTCGACCTTGACGGCAGCCTGGAGAGCCTTGATCGCCTGGAGACGCTGTACACGACGATGGCTGCAACGTTGTCGGAGGACGAACAGGATGGCCTGAGGATTGTGTTTGCACGATATCTGGGCGATGTAGTGTGGGAGCATCACGGCGGCAAATGGCCCCTGCCACTGGATGATCCAAAAGACATCAATTTCAACATGCCGGTTATCGTGGGGCACTCATCCTGCCCGTGGCTGGAATTCAATCCCATCCATACGATGCATTGCTATGCCCTACGCCCAAAGGCTGGAATGCTCCGAAGCATCGTCGCGCACAGTGTTGATCCACAGATTCTGGATCTCAGCGATCTGGTGGAAGACGATTGAATCCAGGAGACTGCTCGATTCACTGGACCGCCCCGCGAGGACGGTAGCTGGTTCCGGGCAACATCCACGCATGGCGTGGATCTACTGGGGTGGCGAAATCGCTATGGCATGATGCGCAGGTCCCGTTCATGGAAGACCGATGGCCATCGCCCTGATCGCCGCGCTGTTGATCGAAGTCCTGCTGCTTGTGCTGTGGGCGCCGTTCTTCTTCCGCACCGGCATCGTCCTGTTCAATCAACGCATTGCCGCTACGCCGGCAGAGCTGGCGCAGCTTTCGCTGGCCGGGTTGGAGCATGATCTGCCGGCCGATACCTGGCTTCGCCTGGTGTTCCGCGCGCTGCCGGACGGCAGTGTCGCCTTTCGCGAGAGCTTCGCGCCGAGCTTTGGCGGTCGCTACTTTCCGCTGATGCGCGGGCGGGTGATGATCGACGCGCAACGCAGGGAGGTGCGGGTGGTCGGGCGGTGCAGCTGGTTCGCGCTGGGCCTGACACTGATGCTGGTGCCGATCATCCTGGTCCGCCCGGCTGCGTCGCCGATGCTGGTGGCCCTGCTGCTGTTCTACATGGGCTATTTCATCCAGCGCCGACGCTATGCACATGTGGTGGAAGCAGTGCGCGCACGGCTTCGCTCCGAATTTCCGCAGCGAATGGTTGCCGCATCGCAGTAGATCCACGCCATGCGTGGATGATCGCGAGCACCGGCATTCGTGTCGACCAAGGTCGACACCTACCAGAGCGGTGCGTCGGCGTGCGGCGATCCCGCCGGGCAAGGCCCGGCGCTACCCTCAGCGTGCCAGCACGACCTCGCTGGCAGCGTCGGTGCGCCCGGGCGCGGCGTGCTGCTGGCGCAGCCACTGCGCCAGGTCGCGCGGGCTGAGCGGGCGCGAGTACAGGTAGCCCTGGATCTCGTCGCAGCCCTGGCGACGCAGCATGTCTTCTTCCTGGTGCGTTTCCACGCCCTCGGCCACCACCTTCATGCCCAGCGCGTGACCCAGGTGCACGATGGCCTGGGTCACTTCGGCCGTGCCCGAGTCATGCAGCATGCCCTGCACGAAACTGCGGTCGATCTTCAGGCGCCCCACCGGGAAACGGTTGAGGTAGTTCAGATTGGAGAAGCCGGTACCAAAGTCATCCACCGCCAGTGGCACACCATGCCGTTCCAGCACGTCGAAGCAGTGGCGCAGGATGTCGGTGTCACGGATCAGGGCCGACTCGGTCAGCTCCAGTTCCAGCCTCTGCGGCGGCCAGCCATGGGCATGGCAGATCTCGATCACGCGTTCAGCGAAACCGCGGTCGCGCAGCTGCACCGCCGACACATTGACCGCGATGCGGTCGAAACACAGGCCGGCCCGGTCCCAGGCGATCGCCTGGCGGCAGGCTTCGTTCAGCACCCAGTCGCCGATGCGCACGATCTCGCCGCACTTCTCTGCAATCGGAATGAACTCGGCCGGGCTGCAGTAGCCGATGCCGGGCCGATGCCAGCGCAGCAGTGCCTCGATCGCCGGTGGCTCGCCCTGATGCGCATGCAGCAGCGGCTGGTAAGCCAGGCTGAACTCTTCGCGTTCGATCGCCCCGTGCAGGGCATGCTCCAACTCGAGCTTGCGCTGGATGCGGGCCAATGCGTCCTGGCTGTAGTACTGGTACGTGTTGCGCCCCGCTTCCTTGGCCGCGTACATCGCGGCGTCGGCGGCACGCAGCAATGAATCGAAATCGGTCTGTGCATCGCCCAGCATCGCGATGCCGACGCTGGCGCCGACCTTCAACGTGGTCTCGCCACGACGCAGCGGCTCGGCCAGCGAAGCGATCAGCTTGCGCGCGACGTGGCCGGCGTCTTCCGGCTCGGCCAGGTCGCGCAGTACCACGATGAATTCATCACCACTGAAGCGACCGAACAGGTCGTTGTTGCGCAGGTTCTGGTGCAGGCGCGTCGCAGCGGCCTTCAGCAGTGCATCACCGGTGGCGTGGCCGAAGCTGTCGTTGATGGTCTTGAAGCCATCCAGGTCGATGAACAGCATCGCCAGCGATGTGCCACGGTCACGTGCTTCCTCGATGGCCTCTGCCGTCTGCTCGCCGAGCAGCACGCGATTGGGCAGGCCGGTCAGCAGATCGTAGTGGGCCAGCAGTTCGATGCGCTCGTTGGCCTCGCGTTCGCGGGTGATGTCACGGAACAGGACCACGAAGCGTGGCGGCAGGCCATCGCGGCGATCCAGTTCGATCAGCACCTGCACCCACACGCGCAGGCCAGACTGGCGATAGAAGCACAGGTCCAGCTGTTCGGGCAGTCCACCCGCAGCGATCCGGCCCAGCGCCGCCTCGAAGGCATTGCGCGAATCCTCGGTATACAGCGCCAGCGCCTGATCGAGAGTGATCGGCTCCTTGCGCAGGCCGTGGATGCGGTAGCACTCCTCGGTCCACTGCATGTGCCGGGTCTGCACCTCGATTTCGCAGCCGCCGATGCGGCCCAGCGCGGAGACGCGGTTGAGCAGCTCGGTACGCCAGCGGATCAGCGCATCGGTCTGGTGCTGCTCGGTGATGTTCTGCACCTGGCCAAGCAGCCGCTTGGGCTGGCCATCCATGTCCAGCAGCGGCTGCATCCACAGCCGCAGGTGCTGCGACGGTTCATGGCCACGGGTCAGTTCCAGCTCGAGGTTGGCGGCCCGGCCGTCGCGCCACAAGCGCCGCCATGCTGCGCGTAGCGCACCACGCGAGCGCGGATGCAGCTGCTTCAGCCAGCGCCGCTGGCCGGGTACGGCGCCCTGCTCCAACGACAGCAGCGAACGCAGCTCCGGCGACCACCAGAAATGACCGCTGTTGGGGTCGAACGACCAGCTGCCCATGCTGGCGATGCGCTGGGCCTCGCTCAGGTGCAGCTGCTGTTCCTGAAGCAGCCCTTCCAGCTGCTTCTGTTGTTCGATATCGGTATGCGTGCCGACCATGCGCAGCGGCTGGCCATCGGCGGTGCGCGCGACCACGCGCCCGCGGTCCAGTACCCAACGCCACTGGCCATCGGCCTGGCGGAAACGGAACTGTACGCTGTACTGCTCGCTCAAGCCACGCAGATGCTCCTCCAGTGCAGCCCGCACCTGTGCGATGTCCTCGCTGTGCACGCGGGCCAGAATCTCGGTAGCGGTTTCATCGCCCAGTGCCGGGGTGCGCACCACACGGTCGCTGGGAATGTCCCAGTCCCATAGGCTGTGCCCGGCGCTGTCCAGCGCCAGCTCCCAGCGCCCACCGCCGCCGAGCGGCACCGGCTCGGGAATGCTCAGCGTGAAGGCCAGCAGGTTGCCGGCGCCATCATGCACGGCGCGCAGGTGGCCGTCGTAGTGCCCGTGCGGGCCACCCGGCAGCGTGCAGGCCACGATGCCGCCATCAGCGGCCATCAGGCGCAGATCTTCCAGCATCGGCGCATACGCAGCCACGGTCGCCGGCAGGCCATGCTCGCGCGCAGCCGGATTGGCCGCCAGCGGGCGGCCCGTGCGGTCGACGATGACCAGCGCCGACGCAAGCGGGTGCTGCAGCAGGCTGGCGATGATCCCTTGGTCCACGCGATCTTGCTCCGGATGACACGCCCGTCAGCGGGGCACGCAGTGGTTAACGGCGCCTGCGGCGGATAATTGAGTGGTCTGGGCGCACCTGCGCGGTAAGATGGCCGGCGCCCCTTTCTTCCGCCCTGTCCATGCCCGCAGAACCGACCGGCAACGCCCCAGTTCCCGACCCGCGGATGGCGCAGGCGCTGAGCCGCGACCGGCGCCGGGTGGTGCTGAGCTACCTGGCGATGGCACTGGCCTGGATGATCTCCACCGACAGTGCAGTGCAGGCACTGGTGCCCGACCCGCAGCAGGCGGCCTTGTGGCAGGGCCTGAAGGGCTCGTTCTTCGCCCTTGCCAGCGCCGGCCTGCTGTATCTGCTGCTGCGCCCGCTGGCCGAGCATGTGCTGCACACCCATGCACGCCAGCAGGCCTCCGAGCTGCGCCTGCGGCAGATGTTCGAAGGCAACCCCGGCCCGATCCTGGTCTACGACCTGGACACACTGGCAATCCTCGATGCCAATCCGGCGGCCTGTACGGCCTTTGGCTGGGACCGTGACGAACTGCTGGAGCAGACCATCGATTCGCTGTGGCCGCCAGGCCAGGACCTGGCGCTGCAGACCAAGCTGGAAGCGATCCGCGAGGCACCGGAGGAACTGTGCATCCTGCGTACCCAACTGCAGCTGCGCGACGGCTCCCTGCGCCAGATGGAACTTCGCTCCAATGCCATCAGCTATGACGGCCACAACGCCCGCCTGCTGATTGCCATCGACCGCACCGCTGAAGACCTGGCCCAGCTGCGCCGTGACCAGGCGCTGGCGCGGGTCGAAGAAGCCCACGAGCTGGCGCGCATCGGCGCCTGGGAACTGGACCCCTCCACGGGACTTGGCCGCTATTCGAACCAGGTCTATCGCCTGCTCGGTCGCCGCCCGCCCGAGGCGCGGCGCTGGCATCGCTTCGACGAACTGCTGGTGCCGGCCGACCCGGCCACCGCCACCCAGACCGAACAGCTGCTGGCCGAGCTCTGCTCCGGCGATCCCGTGCAGGTGGACGTGCTGCTGCCGTTGCTGTCGATGGATGGGCGCGCCTTGATGGTGCATCTGCGTGCGGCCAGCGGCATCGACGAGGCCGGCCGCAACCGCGTGCTGGGCACCCTGCAGGACGTGACCGAGCGCGAGCAGTCGCGACGCCTGCTGCGCGAGCGCGAGGAACAGTTCCGCGAGCTGGTACGAGTACTGCCCGACGGCGTGGTCATCCTCTCCGACGAACACGTGCTGTACGCCAACGCCTGGGCCGCCAGCCTGTTCGGCTATGGCAGCCACACCCTGCTGGGCGAACCCCTGTCAGCACTGGTGGACAGCGCCGATCTGGCCCGCGTGCGCAGCCAATTGCGTGCAGGCCAACCACACCTGGGGCCCGGTCACAGCAGCATGGTGGCGATGCAGCGCGCGGATGGCCGCAGCTTCCATGCCGGCCTGGCGGTGGGCGAAGTGCGTTATGGCGGACGCGACTGCAAGCTGCTGATCGTGCGCGACCTGAGCGATTCCGAACGCACCCGCACTGCACTGGAAACCAGCAACCGTGAGCTGCAGGCGATGGCCGGCCGACTGTTCTCGCTGCAGGAAGACGAACGCCGCGCGATCTCGCGCGACCTGCACGACGATATCGGCCAGGCGATCACCGCAATCAAGCTGTCCGCCCATGCTGCGCAGGACGAGCATGATCCACAGCGCCGCGCCGAGGATCTGGCGCAGATCGTCAGCCTGGCCGACACCACCGTGGCCAAGCTGCGCGACATCTCCACGCTGCTGCGCCCGCCGCAGCTGGATGCCCTGGGCCTGGAGGCCGCACTGAGCTGGCAGGCACGGGTGCTGTTCCGTTCCTCGCCGGTGGAACTGCTGGCCGAGATCGAACCGCTGCCACAACGTCCTGACAACAGCATCGAGCAGGCCTGCTTCCGCATCGCGCAGGAGAGCCTGACCAATGCCCTGCGCCATGCCCGCGCCAGCCAGGTCCTGCTGCAGCTGCGCGATGTCGGCCAGCGCGGCCTGCACCTGCAGATCCGTGATGATGGCGAGGGCTTCGACCCGGACGGTCCGCGCGGGCTGGGCCTGATCGTGATGCGTGAGCGTGCGCAGAGCGTCGGTGGCCATGTGCGGATCGAATCCGCACACGGCGAAGGCACCCTGATCGACGTACACCTCCCCTACCAGGCGGCCAGCATGGCCGCCGTTGAGTCACCGGACTACTGAGCCTATGTGGAATCCCAACCAGCCCCCGGTCAGCATCGATGATGCGCCTGATCGCCTTGGCGCCGGCAACCCCGAGCTGCAGGCGATGGTCGCCGAGGCGGCCTCGGGCGGCACCGCACTGATGTTGATGCACGTGGACATCGACCACTTCGCCTCGGTCAACGAAAACATGAGCGCCGAGGTGGGTGACCAGGCCCTGGTGCTGGTGGCGCAGCGGTTGCAGTCCTACCTGCGTGGTCGCGGCAAGCTGTGGCGCCACGGCAGCGATGAGTTCCTGATCGCAGTGCCACGCACTGCCGACGTGCCATTGCCGGAGGACTTCGCCGAGGAGATCCGCCAGCAGATGGAGCTGCCGCTGTCGGTGCTGCCGTACACCTTGTTCATGACCGGCAAGCTGGGCGTCAGCCTGTGCCCGGACCATGCCAGCAGCACCTCGCGCCTGCTCGATCACGCCGAGGATGCGCTGTACCAGGCGGCCCGCGAAGGCGGCAACGCGGTGCGCATCCACGCCGTGGATACGCCACCGAGCGCGCACAGCGAGAGCATCATCGCCCGCCAGATCGTGGACGCCATTCCCAACGGCGAACTGAAACTGCGTTACCAGCCGCTGGTCAGCGCCCGCGATGGCCACGTGGTCGGCATGGAAGCGCTGCTGCGCTGGCAGTCGCCGACGCTGGGCATGCTGGTGCCGGAGCGCTTCATGCGCACCGCCGAGCGGCTGGGCATCATCGTGCAGATCGGCACCTGGGTGCTGGAAGGCGCACTGAAGCAGGCACGCCTGTGGCGCGACCAGGGCTTCGACGACTTCACCATCGCGGTGAATGTCTCCACCCTGCAGCTGCTGCGGCCCAACTTCTTCGCTGAAGTCATGGGCCTGATCCAGGCCGCGGGCGTGCCGGCACAGATGCTGACGCTGGAGATCAACGAAAGCGCGCTGACCAACAACGTCAACTTCGTGCACGAGACGCTGGCCAATCTGCGCAACGAAGGCATCAGCCTGAGCCTGGACAATTTCGGCACCGGTGATTCCAGCCTGAGTGCACTGGTCCGCTACCCGGTGGACAAGCTCAAGATCGACCGCAGCTTCATCAAGAGCGCGCCGGCCGGCAACCGTGAGGCAGCCATTGCCCGCGCGATCATCGCCATGGGCCACCAGCTGGGCATGACCGTGATCGCCAACGGCGTGGAATCGCAGGCCCAGCTGGGCTTCCTGCGCCGCAACGACTGCGATGTGTTCCAGGGCTATCTGTTCGGCGAACCGATGTCGGCCGATGCCGCCGGCATGACCCTGCGCCGCCGCTACCTGCGTCCGGAAGCCTTTGCCGAGACCCGTCCCGACCGCACGCTGCTATTGCTGGACGACGAAGAGAACGTACTGCGCTCGCTGGTGCGTCTGTTCCGTCGCGACGGCTACCGCATCCTGGCCGCCGGCAACGTGCGCGATGCGTTCGACCTGCTGGCAATCAATGACGTGCAGGTGATCCTGTCCGACCAGCGCATGAGCGACATGAGCGGCACCGAGTTCCTGGGCCGGGTGAAGATGCTGTACCCGGACACGATCCGCCTGGTGCTGTCCGGTTACACCGATCTGAACACCGTGACCGACGCGATCAACCGCGGTGCGATCTATCGCTTCCTGACCAAGCCGTGGAACGACGACGAGCTGCGCAAGCACATCCACCAGGCGTTCCGCACCTATGAGGAACAGCGCCGCAGCAACGCCGGTCCGGCGCCGGTGGAAAGCGGAGATGGCGGCGAGGATCGCCCATTGCGGTAACGATCCCCTCTGGTAGCGCCGGCCGCTGGCCGGCTGCTCTGGATGTCGGGTTCAATGAGGTTGCCGGCCAGCGGCCGGCACTACCCGAAGCGCGAAACCAGGTCGGGGACAAGCCCTGGTAGAGCCGGCCGCTGGCCGGCTGCTCTCGATGCCCGGTCCAATGGGATCGCCGGCCAGCGGCCGGCACTACCTGAAGCGGTCAGCGCGGCTGCTTCACCGGCAGCACCACGCGGAAACGTGAACCCACGCCCGGGGTACTGTCCAGGTCGATGCGGCCGTGGTGCTTGTTGATGATGCTGTAGGAGATCGACAGGCCCAGGCCGGTGCCGCTGCCGACCGGCTTGGTGGTGAAGAACGGATCGAAGATGCGCTGGCGCAGTTCCGGCGAGATGCCGCCGCCGGTGTCTTCAAACTCGACCCATACATGATCGCCATCGACGCCGGTACGCACCGTGATCGTGCCGCGCTCGGCGATGGCGTGGCCGGCGTTGAGCAGCAGGTTCATGTAGACCTGGTTCAATTCCGACGGCAGGCACTCCACCAACGGCAACTGGCCGAACTCCCGCACCAGGGTGACCTTGTACTTCAGCTCGTTCCAGATGATGTTGATGGTCGATTCCAGGCCCGCGTGCAGGTCGACCAGCTTCCACGACTCGTCGCGGCCGGAATACGAGAAGTCCTTCAGATCACGCACGATGCGCGTCACCCGCTCGATGCCTTCGCGCGACTCGGCCATCAGCTGCGGCAGGTCGCGGCTGATGAAATCGATGTCCAGGCGGTCACGGATATCGTCGATCTCCGGGATCAGCGCCTTCGGGTCCGGCGCCCGCAATGCGCGTTCGTAGGCTTCGATCACGGTGAACAGGCTGCGCAGGTACTCCTGTAGGCTGCCCAGGTTGGAGTGCACGTAGCCGATCGGGTTGTTGATCTCGTGCGCGACGCCTGCGGCGAGCTGGCCGATCGAGGCCATCTTCTCCGACTGCAGCAGTTTTTCCTGGGTACCGTTGAGGCGCAGGTAGGCCTGCCGCAGCTCTGCATGGCGCTGCTGCAGTTCGCGTTCGTAGTCTTCCTGGCCTTCGATGTGGCGGAACAATGCCAGGAAGTGGCCCTGGCCCACCGGGCCGTGGTGATACAGATGGGCGATGACCACGCCCTCGCCCAGCGGCAGGCTGCCGTTCCAGTGACCATGCTGGCGCGCCTGTTCCAGCGCATCGGGCGGCAGCAGTTCACGCAGGCGCTGCGGCGGTGGCAGACCGCCGCCCTCACCACTGGCCAGCAGGTTCTGCGCGGCCGGGTTGGCCAGGGCCACCTGCCCGTCTTCGGTGAACAGCAGCAGCCCTTCGCGCAGGCGCTCAAGCAGCGCCTGCAGCACCGGCTGCGGCGGAAGGGGGGCGGTAACCAGGGCATTGGCAGCGGACACGGCGACTCGGGGCATTCGAACAGGCGCCCAATATACGCGGTCGTGCGGCGAGCTTCAGCCCGCGGGGGGGGATGTGCGACCGCCGTCGCGTCAGGCGATGGCGAGTGGGCGCCGCGCAGTGACCGTATGCGACTGGCCCTTGGCATCATAGGAGGAGGAGGCCTCGGTACGCCCGAGCTGGCGCAGCGCCCAATCGACCTCGCGGCGCCGGCGCGACAGCAGCACACCATTGGCTCGGTTGCGTTCGGCCAGTTCCTGGAGGTGATCCCCCTCACCAAGCGGCGGCGTGCCTTCCAGTGCACGCAGCGCCTCCAGCTTGGCACCGGTCGCCCGGATCAGCGCGTGTACGTCATGATCGACCAGCGCCTGACGTTCAACGTCAAGCGCCTGGGCCAGCCGCTGCAGTTGTTCGCTCATCGGCGCGGTCATCCGTGCAGCTGCTGATCCAGCTCAAGCATGCGCGATGCGATCGCGTCCGGATTGATCTTGTAGGTGCCGTTCTGCAGCGACTCGCGCACTGCGGCCACACGCTGGGCGTCGATTGCCGGGGCGGTGGTCAGCTCACGCTCGATGGCCTGCAGATTGGTGGCCTCGCCGGTCAGGCGCAGGCTGTCGGCCGCTTCGACCGGGCGCGTCGCCGCATCGGTGCTGACGCCGGGCTTGTTGGCCGGGGTCGTCACGCTGCGCAGTGCCTGGGGGACCTGCAGGTTGCCGTCGATTTTCTGGCTCATGGGGTGTCCTGGAGTTGCCGTTCACAAGGGATAACGGCCGCAGGGCCGTGATCTTTAGGGATATTTTGCGGTAAATCAACGCGCCACGATTACGTCACCGGCGGCATCGACCGTGCCCTGCACGATCCGCCGCGAGGACAGGTTCTCCACCGAGACCCGTTCGTTTTCACCGGCATCGCCCATCGCACGGCCTGCAATACGGACCTCGACCGAGCCGCGACGCGAAACCAGGGCCACATTGTCTCCTCGCCTGATGAGACGCTGCACCACCAGATCGTTGTTCGACAGCAGGGCTCCGGCCTGCAACGGACGGCGGGCGATGCGGCCGATCGCCGCATTCGGATCGGCCAGCACCGCACCGGCAATCCGGGCGGCATCACGCTGGGCAGTGGTGATATCGGCGGCGGTGAGGGTTTCTCCAGTACCGATTCCGCGGTTGAGCACCAGCACGGTCTGGTTGCGCCGCACCTTTACTGGCACGAACAGGCGCCAGCCGCCGGCATCGGGGCAGCTGACTTCAACCGTGGTGTTGGCGGTGGGCTGCACCTGCAGCGCGCCACCACACCTGGGCAAGCGCAGCGCATCGGCCACCTGGGCCTCGCCCTCGCTGCCTGCCGGCAGCGTCGACAACGCGGCGGTGCGGATACTGGCCACCGGCTGCCAGTCGGCGGCAACCGCCCACGGCGAGGCCAGGGCCAGCGCGATGGCGAAGAGCGATGTGACCCGGCGCATGGCGCCTCCTGTCGAAGGGATCTGGCCCTGGTGCGTGCAAGGGGTGTGCCAGATCGACGGAGCGGCTTCTGTAGAGTCGAGCCATGCTCGACTGGCCGTCCGGAGCAGAGCAGTCGAGCATGGCTCGACTCTACAAAAGCGCTCAAGTTCGGCGCCTACCACGCCGATACAGCAGCCATGTCCCATGACCTGCTCAACCGGATCGACCAGCGGACCCGACTGGCCGGCCACAATCGCCTGGCGCTGCTGCTGTTCCGCCTCGGCGGACGTCAGCTTTTTGGCGTCAATGTCTTCAAGGTGCAGGAAGTCCTGCGCCGCCCGGAGCTGTTCCAGGTACCCGGACTGCCCAGCCAGTTCGCCGGCGTGGCCGACGTCCGTGGCCGCTCGGTGCCGGTGCTGGACCTGGGCCTGGCCATCGGCCACCCCGAGCGTGAGCCCGATGCGGACACCTCGCCCGGCTACCTGGTCGTCACCGAGTTCAACCGCTCGATCCAGGGCTTCCTGGTCAGCGGCGTGGAGCGCATCGTCAACATCGCGGTGGAAGACATCCACCCGCCACCGGAACTGGGCGCCGAATCGAGCTATCTGACGGCGGTGACCCGCTTCCAGGGCGAGTTGATCCAGGTGATCGACGTTGAAAGCGTGCTGGCCGATATCGCCCAGGTACGCGGTGAAGCAGTACTCGACCCGGCGATGGCAATGCCCGCCGACGGCCCGCAGCTGCAGGTGCTGGTGGTGGACGACTCTCGTGTAGCCCGCCAACAGATCCGCAGCGTGCTGGACCAGCTTGGGGTGGGCGCCACCCTGCTTTCCGACGGCAAGCAGGCGCTGGACCACCTGCTGCAGATCCAGGCCTCGGGCGAGAACCCCGCCGAGCGCTACGCCATGGTCATCTCGGACATCGAAATGCCGGCCATGGACGGCTATACGCTGACGACGGAAATCCGGCGCCATCCGGGCCTGGCCGGCCTTTACGTCCTGCTGCATACCTCGCTGTCGGGCGTATTCAACAATGCGATGGTCGAGCGCGTCGGCGCCAACGCCTTCGTCGCCAAGTACTCGCCGCACGAACTGGCCGACTTCGTGCTGGACCGCCTGCGCAAGGTCGCGATGGCGGCCTGAGGCCTCTGATCCGGTAGTGCCGGCCGCTGGCCGGCAACCGCGGACAATCCGGGAAGCCGGCCAGCGGCCGGCACTACCCTCTCGAATTTGGCACACCCCTTGCAGCTTCCCGGGCAACGTTCCTGTGGGAGTGCACCGTGCGCAACCTGATTACCGACTACCTGGGCGTCCACGCCCAGGCCATGCCGTTGCGCGAACAGCGGATGAAGCTGATCGCCAGCAACCTCGGCAATGCCGACACTCCCGGCTACAAGGCCCAGGACCTGGACTTCGATGCCGCCCTGCGCCACGCCCAGGGGCAGGATGCCAATGGCCTGATGGCCACCACCCACGAGCAGCACTACGAGATCAGTAGTGGCCTGAACCCGTTCCAGATCGCGCGCGAAGGCGTGCAACCCAGCCTGGACGGCAACACCGTCGATCCCGATGCCGAGCGTGCCGCCTATGGCCGCGCCGCACTCGAATACCGCGCCTCGCTCAGCTTCGTCGAGAGCAAGGTGCGTTCCATGCTGACCGCGATCACGGGGCAATAAGCCATGAGCAACCTGCCGATCTTCGATATCGCCGGCTCCGCGCTGCAGGCGCAGTCGGTGCGCATGAGCACCATCGCCTCCAACCTCTCCAACGCCGACACCGTCGCCGGTTCCGCCGATGCCGTGTACAAGCCGCTGGAACCGATCTTCCAGGCAGTGACCAGCAAGAACGATCCGAACATCACGTCGGTGAAGGTCAAGGAGATCACCCAGAGCGAAGCCGCGCCGATCAAGCGCTATGAACCGGGCCACCCGCTGGCCGACGGCGATGGCTACATCTACCAGCCCGATGTCGATCCGGTGGCGCAGATGGTCAACCTGATCTCGACTTCGCGCAATTACCAGGCTGGCGTGGAGATGCTGACCACCGCCAAGGAACTGGCCCTGGCCACCTTGACCATGGGCCGCTGAGGCCCGCAGCACCGGATACCACCATGACCACCGCCGTCAACAACCAGACCAACCAGGACGTCTACGCCGCGCTCGGCCTGAACGCCCCGAACAGCAACGCCACCAAGAAGAAGAACACGCTGGACCAGGCCGATTTCCTGCGCCTGATGACCGAGCAGCTGCAGCACCAGGATCCGCTGAAGCCGATGGACAACACGCAGATGGTTGCGCAGATGGCGCAGATGTCCACCGTGCAGGGCATCACCGATCTGAACAAGACGGTGAAGGGTTTCCAGGAATCGATGGCCAGCGACCAGGTGCTGCGCGGTGCCGCTCTGGTTGGCCACCAGGTACTGGTGCCGTCGGAAAAGCTGGTACTGGAAAAGGAAGGCAGCGTCGAAGGCACGGTGGCTGCGCCCTCGGCCGGCATCGTGACCGTCGACATCACCGATGCCAACGGCACCAAGGTCACCTCGCTGAGCGTAGAAGCCAAGGCCGCTGGCGAAACCGCGTTTCAGTGGGACGGCAAGGACGCCAACGGCAAGCGCATGGAACCGGGCAAGTACTCCATCGTCGCCAACCACGTCGACACCGCCGGCAAGAGCACCAAGCTGTCCACCTTCGTGCAGGCCCCGGTGGAGAGCGTGACCGTCGGCTCCGACGGCCTGTACCTGAATCTCAAGGGCCTGGGCACGGCCCCGATCGACTACGTGCTCCGCGTCAGCTGAGCCGCACATTCCGCATCTACCAGGAGCATCCCATGGGCTTCAACGTCTCCCTGTCCGGCATCAATGCCGCCAATACCGACCTGAGCGTCACCGCCAACAACGTCGCCAACGTCAATACCGCCGGCTTCAAGCAATCACGCGCCGAGTTCGCTGACCTGTTCGCCTCCACCAGCTACGGCCTGTCGAAGAACCAGACCGGCTCGGGCGTGCGTGTTTCCAACGTGGCCCAACAATTCATCCAGGGCCACAACGAGCAGACCGGCCGCAGCCTGGACATGGCGATCTCCGGTGAGGGCTTCTTCACAATGAACATGAACGGCTCGCGCGTGTACTCGCGTGCCGGCAACTTCCAGACCGATTCCGCCGGCTATGTGATCAACCCGCAGGGCGCGCGCCTGCAGGTGTTCGCGCCGAACGCCGATGGCACCAACTTCGATGCCGGCCGCCTGGTGGACCTGCAGCTGCTGACTACCGACAGCGCGCCGAAGCAGACCAGCGAAGTGAAGGTCGGTTTCACCCTGCCCGCCAACGCCAAGCAACCGACGGTCACCAATTTCGATCCGACCGACTCCAACAGCTACAACCACTCCAGCGGCGGCATCACCGTGTACGACTCGCTGGGCGTGAGCCACATCCAGGTCTCGTACTTCGTGAAAGGCGCCAACCCCAACGAGTGGACCGTGCGCAACTACGTGGATGGCCAGCCGGCCGGCGCACCGACCCCGGTGACGTTCGACAACAGCGGCAAGCTGACCAATCCTGCCAACGGCAAGGTCAGCCTCGGTACTTTCACCCCGACCACCGGCGCGGGCCAGCTGAACATGACGCTGGATATCAGCGGCTCGACCCAGTACGGCGAGAAGTTCGCGCTGCGCAACACCCAGCAGGACGGCTACGCCGCCGGCAAGCTCAACGAGATCACCGTGTCGGAAACCGGCGTGGTCTATGCCCGCTACTCCAACGGCGACGACAAGCCCCTCGGCCAGGTCGCACTGACCACGTTCAACAACACGCAGGGTCTGGAGCAGAAGGGCAACAACCTGTGGGTGGAGACGTTCGAGTCGGGCACGCCGCGCACCGGCATGCCGGACACCTCCAACCTCGGCAAGATCCAGGCCGGTTCGCTGGAAGCGTCCACCGTCGACCTCACCGAGCAGCTGGTCAACATGATCACCGCGCAGCGCAACTTCCAGGCCAACGCGCAGATGATCACCACCCAGGACCAGATCACCCAGACCGTCATCAACATCCGTTGATGACGCGCTGACCCTGTCACGGAACTCCCCGCATGGATAAAGCCCTTTACGTGGCGATGACCGGTGCCCGCGCCTCCCTGCAGGCGCAGGGCACGCTCAGCCACAACCTCGCCAACTCCGATACCCCCGGCTTCAAGGAAGCGCTGGCCAACACCGAAGCCTTCCCGATCCGTGGCCCGGGCTTTGCCTCGCGGGTGGATGCGCTGCATGTCGATGCCGGGTTCAACCGCACGCCCGGTTCGCAGCACATCACCGGCAAGCCGCTGGACCTGTCCCTGCAGACCGGCACCTGGCTGGCCGTGCAGTCCAGTGACGGCAGCGAGGCGTACACGCGCGGCGCGGCGTTGTCGGTGACGCCGAACGGCCAGCTGGTGACCTCCAGCGGCCGTCCGGTACTGGATGACAACAACAACCCGATCGCCATTCCGCCCTACCAGGCGATGGAGATCGGTGCCGACGGCACGCTCTCGATCATCCCGCAGGGCGAAGGTCCGCAGACCATGGCGCAGATCGGTCGCATCAAAGTGGTGCAGGCACCGGATGAACGCCTGGAGCGTGGCCTGGACGGCCTGTTCCGCAACACCGACCCACTGCAGCCGTTCGCACCGGCACAGGGCACGGCCGTGCACAGCGGCCAGCTGGAAGGCAGCAACGTGGATGCCGCTGGCGCGCTGGTGCAGATGATCCAGCTGCAGCGCCAGTACGAAATGCAGGTGCAGGTGATCAAGCACGGCGACGAAAACGCGCGCAGCGCCAACAGCATGCTGCGCCTGGGCAGCTGACGGAATTCCGGCGCCGGTTGATGCCAGCGCTGGCACACCGCTTGCACACCCGATACCAAGGGCCGCACCACGCGGCCGGCTTCACCAGACAGGACATCGAAGATGAACCAGGCATTGTGGATCGCGAAAACCGGACTGGATGCGCAGCAGATGCGCATGTCGGTGGTTTCCAACAACCTCGCCAACACCAACACCACCGGCTTCAAGCAGGACCGTGCCAGTTTTGAAGACCTGCTGTACCAGCAGGTGCGCCAGCCCGGCGGCTCCTCCTCGGCACAGACGCAGCTGCCAACCGGCCTGCAACTGGGTACCGGCGTGCGCGTGGTCGCCACCGCCAAGAATTTTGAACAGGGTGGCCAGCAGCAGACCGGCCGCGCCCTCGACGTGATGGTCAATGGCCGCGGCTTCTTCGAGGTTCAGATGCCTGATGGCAGCTCGGCCTACACCCGTGATGGCTCGTTCAAGATCAACCAGGACAGCGAGCTGGTCACCAACAGCGGCTACCCGGTGCAGCCAGGCATCCAGATTCCCGAAGGCGCGCAGTCGGTAACCATCGGTACCGACGGCACCATCAGCGTGAAGATGGCCGACGGCGCCGCCTCGGTGGAAGTCGGCGCGCTGACCCTGACCGACTTCGTCAATCCGGCCGGCCTGCAGGCCCGTGGCGAGAATCTGTTCCTCGAGACCACTGCGTCCGGTCCGGCACAGAACGGCAACCCCGGCCTCAACGGCCTCGGCACCGTGGTGCAGGGCGCGCTGGAAGGCAGCAACGTCAACGTGGTGGAAGAGCTGGTGTCGATGATCGAAACCCAGCGCGCCTACGAGATGAACGCCAAGGCGATCTCCACCACCGACTCGATGCTCGGTTATCTCAACAACAAGCTCTGACCGGCCAAACCGGGAAACCGCCATGTCGCCCATTTCCAACTTCGCCCGCACTGCCCTCGCCTGCGCCGTGGCCGCCCTGCTCGGTGGCTGCGTGATCGCGGGCGACGTGCGCCCCTACCCGACGATGGCACCGATCCAGCCGATCATGCCGCCGCAGGCACAGCCGACCGCCGGCGCGATCTACGCTGCCGGCCCGACCCTGCAGCTGTATTCGGACCGGCGCGCGCGCGATGTTGGCGACCTGTTGACCATCACCCTGATGGAAAACACCACCGCGCAGACCAGTGCCAACACGGCCACCAACAAGGAATCGAACCTGAGCCTGGGTACGCCGTCCATTCTCGGTGCTCCGGTCACCCTCGGCGGCAAGGACATCCTGAGTGCCACAGCCAAGGGCGCGCGTGACTTCACCGGCAAGGGCAACAGCGCGCAGAGCAACCGCCTGCAGGGCAGCGTCACCGTCACCGTGGTCCAACGCCTGCCCAACGGCAACCTGGTGGTGCAGGGGCAGAAGAACCTGCGGCTCAACCAGGGCGATGAACTGGTGCAGGTGCAGGGCATCGTGCGCCCGGGCGACATCAGCCAGGACAACACCATTCCGTCCAGCCGCGTGGCCGAGGCCCGCATCGTCTACGGCGGCCGCGGTCCCGTCGCGCAGTCCAACGCGATGGGCTGGCTGAGCCGCTTCTTCAACTCCGGCCTGACGCCGTTCTGAGTATGGCCATGAAACTCTTCTCCTCTTCTTCCTGGCAGCGACGCATGGCGTCGTTCGTCGCGCTGATGCTGCTGGTCGTGGCTGCCCCTGCCAGCGCCGAGCGCATCAAGGACCTGGCCCAGGTCGGCGGCGTGCGCGGCAATGCGCTGGTGGGTTATGGCCTGGTGGTCGGCCTGGATGGCAGCGGCGACCGCACCAGCCAGGCACCCTTCACCGTGCAGAGCCTGAAGAACCTGCTCGGCGAACTGGGCGTCAACGTGCCGCCGAACGTCAACCCGCAGCTGAAGAACGTGGCCGCCGTGGCGATCCACGCCGAACTGCCGCCGTTCGCCAAGCCGGGCCAGCCGATCGACATCACCGTGTCCTCGATCGGCAACGCGGTCTCGCTGCGCGGCGGTTCGCTGCTGATGGCGCCGCTGCGCGGTGCTGACGGCCAGATCTATGCCATCGCCCAGGGCAACCTGATCGTCGGCGGCTTTGGTGCGCAGGGCAAGGATGGTTCCCGTGTCTCGGTGAACGTGCCCAGCGTCGGCCGCATTCCCAACGGTGCCACCGTTGAACGTGCCCTGCCCGATCCGTTGGCCAACGGCGGCGACATCACCCTGAACCTGCACAACAACGACTTCACCACGGTCTCGCGCATGGTTGCCGCGCTCAACAACGCCTTCGGCGAAGGTGCCGCGCGTGCGGTCGACGGCGTGACCGTAGCGGTTACCGCGCCGACCGATCCGGGCGCACGCATCGGCCTGCTGGCGCGAATCGAGAACCTGGAACTGACCCCCGGCAGCGCCCCGGCCAAGGTGGTGGTCAATTCGCGTACCGGCACCGTGGTCATCGGCCAACAGGTGCGCGTGGGACCTGCGGCGATCTCGCATGGTTCGCTGACCGTGACCATCCAGGAAAACACCAACGTCAGCCAGCCCAATGCGCTGTCCGGCGGCCGCACCGTGGCCAGCCCGCAGTCGACCATCACTGCCACCAACGACGGCAGCCGCATGTTCAAGTTCAGCGGCGGCACCACCCTGGACGAGATCGTGCACGCGGTGAACGCCGTGGGCGCAGCACCGGGCGATCTCATCGCGATCCTGGAAGCCCTGAAGCAGGCCGGCGCATTGAGTGCCGAGCTCGAGGTGATCTGATATGCGTATTAATCCCGCATTCGATCTGCACCCGGCGCAACAGAACGATCCGGCCAAGATCGACAAGGTCGCGCGCCAGCTGGAAGGCCAGTTCGCGCAGATGCTGGTCAAGAGCATGCGTGACGCCAGCTTCGGCGATTCGCTGTTCCCCGGCGAAAACAAGATGTTCCGCGAGATGTACGACCAGAAGATTGCCGAGGCGATGACCCGCGGCAAGGGCCTGGGCCTGTCGGGCATGATCAGCCGGCAGCTGTCCGGCCAGGCCGCCGACGGCCCTGCGCTGGATACCCGCGTGGACCCGGCCAAGGCCAGTCGTGCCTACCAGCTCAATGCACCGGCCAAGCCGGCACCGTCGCTACCGCTGGAAGACGGCAGTCAGGCCGTGCGCCTGCTGCAGCAGATGGCCGCCGGTGCACAGCACGGTGCGCAGGCGGCAGTCGCACCGATGGAACAAGCCCTGGACCTGATCGCCGGCCGCGAGAGCAGCAGCATGCACCGCTCGTTGGGCACCGAGGATCCGTACATCGGCAGCCTGCAGGGCGAGGACTGGGCCGCCAACGGCGACCATTGGTCGGCCACCGCCAGCAACCGCGGCACCGCCATCAGCCCGGCCGATGCGATGGCTACCCGCACCGCCGTCGCCCAGCTGGGCGAGCACACCCCGGAAGGCTTCGTTGCCAGCATCTGGCAGCACGCGCAGAGTGCAGCCAAGGAACTGGGCGTGGATGCCCGCGCCCTGGTCGCCCAGGCCGCGCTGGAAACCGGCTGGGGCAAGCGCCACATCAAGCACGCCGATGGCAGCACTTCGCACAACCTGTTCGGCATCAAGGCCAATGGCTGGAACGGCCAGCGCGCCGTAGCCGGCACCCATGAATATGTCGATGGCGTGCGCCGCAACGAGACCGCCAGCTTCCGTGCCTACAGTTCGCCGGCCGAAAGCTTCGCCGACTACGTGCGTCTGCTGAAGACCAGCCCGCGTTACCAGCAGGCCCTGCAGGCCGGCACCGACGTGCAGGGCTTCGCCCGCGGCCTGCAGCGCGCCGGCTATGCCACCGATCCGCGTTACGCGGCCAAGATCGCCGCGATCGCCGGCGGCCCGACCATCGAGCGCGCCGTCAGCGCCGTCGCCGATGCCGGCTCACGCCTTGGCCAGACCTTCGCCAGCACCGCAACCGCGGCGCTGGGTATCACTCGTCGTTGAGGAACCCCATGTCCAGCGTACTTTCCACCGGTACTGGTGCCCTGCTCGCCTTCCAGCGTGCGTTGGCGACCACCAGCCACAACGTCGCCAACATCAACACCCCTGGCTACAGCCGGCAGAAGGTCGACTTCGCCACGTCTGATCCGCAGAACTACGGCTTTGGGGACGTTGGCAGCGGCACCCGCATCACCGATATCCGCCGTGCTGCCGACCAGCTGGCCATCTCGCGCCTGCTCGACAGCAGCGGCGAGCTGGCACGCCTGAAGCAGCTTTCGGGCATGGCCGACCGGGTGAATGCCCTGTTCTCGGACCCGGCCACGAATGTCGCCGGCTCCTGGTCCAACTTCTTCGACGCCGTCAGTGGCCTTTCGTCCAACGCGGCCGGCACGGCCGACCGGCAGAGCCTGCTCGATGGCGGCAAGGCCCTGGCGAGCCGCTTCGTGCAGCTCAACACGCAGATGAACAACCTGAGCAGCGAGGTCAACAACGGGCTCATTGCCGGCGCCACGGAAGTCAATCGCCTGGCGCAGGAGATTGCGCAGATCAACGGCGCCATTGGCAGCAACGTGGCCAACGCGGCGCCGGACCTGCTCGACCGTCGCGACCAGCTGATCTCGCAGCTGATCGGTTACACCGGTGGCACTGCCGTCGTCCAGGATGGCGGCGTGATGAACGTCTATACCGCAGGCGGCAATGCGCTGGTGGTGGGCACGACCGCGTCCAAGGTCACTACGGTGACCGATCCATACCAGCCCGAACGCCTGCAACTGGCGCTGGAAACCCAGGGCAACACGATCACGCTCGATCCCAAGGCAGTGGGCGGAAAGATCGGCGGCATGCTCGAGTTCCGCGATACCGTGCTGACACCGGCCCAGGCCGAACTGGGCAAGCTCGCCGTCGGCCTGGCCGAGAGCTTCAACCAGGCGCACCACCAGGGCGTGGACCTGTACGGCAAGATGGGCGGCGACTTCTTCACCATCGGCAACCCACGCGTCACGCCCAACGCGACCAATACCGGTACCGGCAGCCTCACTGCGACCTACGGTGACCTCTCCAAGCTGGAGGCACAGAACATCGTCCTCAAGTTCGACGGCACCCAGTGGCAGGCCACCCGCGCCGACACTGGCGCCACCGTTGCGTTGACCGGTACCGGCACCGCCGCCGATCCGCTGGTGATCAATGGCGTCAGGCTGGTGGTCGGCGGCACCCCGGCCACCAACGACCGTTTCCTCCTGCAGCCGACCGCGGGCGTCGCCGGAAGCCTGGAAACCGCCATCACCGATCCCTCCCGCATCGCCGCAGCGGCAGCGGTCAAGGGTACGGCTGCACTGGCCAACACCGGCACCGGGAAGCTGACCGGCGTCACCGTCAACGACGTATCCAATCCGAACCTGCGCGACCCAGCCGCAATCGTGTTCACGTCGGCGACCACCTACACCATCAACGGTGGGCCGCCGCAGACCTACACGCCGGGCCAGACCATCAGCGCCAATGGCTGGAGCTTCGTGCTGGACGGCGCACCGAAGGTCGGCGACACCTTCAATATCAGCCCTACTCCGGCAGGCTCGTCGGACAACAGCAACGCGGCAAAGCTGGCCAAGGTCGAGGACGCCAAGGCGTTCAACGGCGGCACCGTCACCCTCAACGGTGCGCTGGGGGGGTTGACCACGCAGGTCGGCGCGGCGGCACGTTCGGCCGAGTACTCGCTGGACGCGCAGCAGGTCATCACGGACAAGGCGCAGGCAGCCCGCGACGAGATCTCCGGCGTCAACCTGGATGAGGAAGCAGCCGACATGCTGCGGTTGCAGCAGGCCTATCAGGCCGCCTCACAGCTGATCTCCACCGCCGACAACATGTTCCAGACCATCCTGGGAGCCGTCCGTCGATGAGCAGCCGAATTTCCACCGGGATGATGTTCAACCAGTCCGTGTCGCTGATGCTCGCCAAGCAGTCGAAAATCAGCCACCTCGAGCAGCAGATCGCGACTGGCAGCAAGATCACCTCCGCCAAGGACGACCCGGTCGCTGCAGGTACGGCCGTTGGCCTGGACCGTGTCGTGGCCGGGCTCGAGCAGCTCGGCAAGAACGCCAACAGCGTGCAGAACCGCCTGGGCCTGCAGGAAAACGCCTTGGCTCAGGTCAATGAGCTCATGTCGCGCGCCGTGGAGTTGAGTATCCAGGCCAACAGCCCGGTGCCCAAGGCCAGTGACCTCAAGGCCATCGTCAGCGAGCTGAAGACCATCCAGGAAAGCCTGCTGTCGCTGGCCAATTCCAGGGATGGCAGCGGACGCTACCTGTTCGGTGGCAGCAACGACGCTGACGCCCCATTCCAGCGAAGCGGCGGCACCGTGACCTACAGCGGTGACCAGAACCAGCGGCAGGTGGAGGTGGCACCGGGCCAACTGGTCTCCGACGCCCTGCCCGGCAGCGAGATCTTCATGCGCATCCCCACCGGCGATGGCCGTGTGGATGCCAGCGCGGCCGCCGGCAACACCGGCAGTGGCCTGTTGACCTCGGTCAGCCGTGACGGCAGCGGCAGCTGGGCCGGCGGCACGCTCAATGTCCGCTTCACCGGCACTGCCGAAGGTGCCTATGAGGTGGTTGATGGCACCGGAACGGTGGTCGGCAGCGGAACCCACAAACCCGGCGAGGACATTGTCGTTGGCGGCGTGCGCATGCGCATCGAGGGCAAGCCAGCCGCCGGTGATCAGTTCAACGTCAGCGACGCGGGTAGCCGCGACATCTTCTCCACCCTGGACAAACTGGTCGCCGCACTGGAAACCGACCCGTCCACCGAAAGCCAGCGCACGGCGCTGCAGAACACGCTGCAGTCCAGCATCCGCGACCTCAACAGGGCCTCGGAAACGATGATCGACGCCCGCGCCAAGGGCGGCGCCCAGCTGGCCGCCATCGATACCGCGGCCAGCGCCCGCGAAGCCACAGCCGTCACCGTCAAGAGCACACTCTCGACGATGCGCGACCTCGATTACGCCGATGCCATCGGCCAATACAAGCTGGAGACCGCCGCCCTTCAAGCCGCCCAGACGATCTTCAGCCAGATGCAGGCGATGTCCCTGTTCAACAAGATCCGCTAGTCCCTTTCCTCGTTCCATCCGTCTTCCAGCACGGCGCGTCCCGCGCCTTCCACACCGAAACAACCGAGCAACCACGGAGAAGCACCATGGCACAGATCATCAACACCAACACCATGTCGCTGAACGCTCAGCGCAACCTGTCCACCAGCAGCAGCTCGCTGGCCACCTCGATCCAGCGCCTGTCCTCGGGCATGCGTATCAACAGTGCCAAGGACGACGCCGCCGGTCTGGCGATCTCCGAGCGGTTCACCACCCAGATCCGTGGCATCAACCAGGCCGCGCGCAACGCCAACGACGGCATCTCGCTGGCACAGACCGCTGAAGGCGCACTGGGCGAAGTCGGCAACAATCTGCAGCGCATCCGCGAACTGGCCGTTCAGGCCCGCAGCGCAACCAACTCCGCCTCGGACCGCCAGGCGCTGAACGCCGAAGTGCAGCTGCTGAAGCAGGAAATCCAGCGCGTTGCGGAGCAGACCAACTTCAACGGCACCAGCCTGCTGGACGGCAGCTTCACCAACCAGGCCTTCCAGATCGGCGCCGACCAGGGCCAGACCATCAACATCTCGCAGATCACCAATGCGAATGTGCACAAGCTGGGCGACTGGACCAGTGCCTCGACCCCGGCAAGCGTGGCCGGCAAGACTGCGACCGGTGGCGCCGAGGCTGCGATTCCGACGACCTCGGGTACCTCCGGCATTTTCAATGATGTCGCGGCCGCTGCTCCTGCTTTCAGCTTCTCAGTAGGCGGCATTTCGATCCATACCGCTGCTGCTGGCGCCAATGTCACCGCCGCTGACATTACCGCAGCACTGGCCAGCAAGTCCGATGCATTGGCCGCCGCCGGCATCACCATGAGTGGCACCGTCGCTGCCGGCACCTTGGCGTTCTCGCGCGCCGACGGCAATGATCTGCCGATCACCGTCACCGGCGCTGGTACCGGTGAGGGCTTCGCCACTGGCGCCTTTGTCGCCAACCATCAAAACGGCACGCCGGCAGTTGCTGCTGATTTCCCCGCCATCACTGCCGGCCAGCTGACGCTGACCAAGGCCGATGGCAGTGGCGTGGTCGACATCAACGTTGGCGCCGCAAAGAACGCCTCGGAACGCAATACGTTGCTGGTGAACGCCATCAACGCCAAGACCCACGAAACCGGCGTCACCGCATCGCTGATCGACGGAAAGGTGCAGCTGGAAAACAAGGAAGGCAACTTCACCATTGGTGGCTCGCTGAGCGCCACCGCGCTGGCCAATGCCACTGGCCTGACGGCAGGCAGCAGCGCCACCAATGGCACGGCATTCACCGCAGGTACGGCCCAGACGGGCTTTGCAGAACTGGATATCTCCAACCAGGCCAACGCCGACAACGCCATCCTCGCCATGGATGCGGCGCTGCAGTCGGTCAATTCGGCCCGCGCCGACCTCGGCGCGATCCAGAACCGCTTCACCTCGACCATCGCCAATCTGAACACCAATTCGGAGAACCTGTCCGCCGCACGCAGCCGCATCCGCGACGTTGACTACGCACAGGAAACCGCCGAACTGACCCGCGGGCAGATCCTGCAGCAGGCCGGCACGGCCATGCTGGCCCAGGCCAACCAGGTGCCGCAGAACGTACTGCGCCTGCTGCAGTCGTAATACCTGCACCACTCGAGCTGGAGCCGGGCCCCGCCATGCAGATGGCGGGGCCTTTTCGTTTGACCAGAGAAAAAAGGATCGAAACTCCGCTAAAGGCCGGAGGGGTAGTGCCGTTATTGATTTCAGCAGCGGTAGCACACCCCTTGGGGGGACGCCAGCCACTGCCCCCCGAAACCGGTCAGGCTGCTCTGCCGGACACACTGCCTACAAGGAAACCGCACCATGGCACAAGTCATCAACACCAACACCATGTCGCTGAACGCCCAGCGCAACCTGGGCACCAGCGGCGCCAACCTGGCCACCACCATTCAGCGCCTGTCCTCGGGCATGCGCATCAACAGCGCCAAGGACGATGCTGCCGGCCTGGCGATCTCCGAGCGTTTCACCACCCAGATCCGCGGCGCCAACCAGGCCGCCCGCAACGCCAACGACGGCATCTCGCTGGCCCAGACCGCCGAAGGCGCACTGGGTGAGATCGGCAACAACCTGCAGCGCGTCCGCGAGCTGGCCGTGCAGTCGCGCAGCGCAACCAACTCTGATTCCGACCGTCAGGCCCTGAACGCCGAAGTGCAGCTGCTGAAGCAGGAAATCCAGCGCGTCGCCGAACAGACCAACTTCAACGGCACCAACCTGCTGGACGGCACCTTCACCAACCAGGCCTTCCAGATCGGCGCCAACCAGGGCCAGACGATCAACATCTCGCAGGTTGCCAACGCCAACATCAGCAAGCTGGGTAACTGGACCACCGCGTCGAAAGCTGCGACCGCAACCGGCGCCGTACCGGTGGGTGGCGCAACCGCAGGCACCCCAAATGCAACTGCGGCGACCGTCGCGGCGGGTGATTTCACGGCAGCTACGAGCTATGCCGAGTCCACTCTGAATGTGAACGGTGTGAACGTCACCGTCGCTGCTGCAACGGGCGCGGACAATGCCGCTGCTGCTGCCGACCTCATCTCGAAGATGGCCACGGCGATCAATAGCAACGCTACTCTGGCCGCCTCTGGTGTGACCATGGATGGCACTTCTGGCGTCATCTCGAACGCTGGCGCCGGCTTTAGCATGACGGGCGGCAACCTCACCGCAGCGAAGACTGTTGCTGCAGCGACCGTTCTGCCGAAGGCTGCCGACTTCTCCACCGGCGTCGCCGCTGGCGAACTTCAGATCAGCAAGAGTGATGGCTCCGGCTTCGTCGACATTACCGTCGGCGGTGCGAAGACCGCAGGCGAGCGCAGCACCGCACTGGTCAACGCAATCAATGCGAAGACCCACGAGACGGGTGTCACCGCCTCGCTGGTGGAAGGCAAGCTGCAGCTGACCTCGGAGAAGGCCGACTTCGAAGTGAAGAGCAGCCTGACCGCCGACAAGCTGAAGGATGCTACCGGCCTGGCCACTGGCACCGCCAAGTTCACGGCAGGCAAGGCCGCTGAAGGCTTTGCCGATCTGGACATCTCCTCGAAGGACGGTGCCGACAACGCCATCCTGGCGATGGACGCTGCCCTGAACTCGATCAACTCCGCCCGCGCCGACCTGGGTGCAATCCAGAACCGCTTCACCTCGGTGGTTGCGAACCTGAACACCTCGTCGGAAAACATGTCGGCTGCCCGCAGCCGCATCCGCGACGTGGACTACGCTTCGGAAACCGCCGAGCTGACCCGCAACCAGATCCTGCAGCAGGCCGGTACCGCCATGCTTGCCCAGGCCAACCAGTCCAGCCAGAACGTGCTGAGCCTGCTGCGCTGATCCAGCGGTAGTACAAGGCAACAACGGGAAGGGGGCGCAAGCCCCCTTCTTCGTGCCCGGTGGCGGATTGGCATGGGCCTTGCAGAAGGCTGGAGAGCGTTTCCACGCTCAAGCTCGCCCCTCCCAGGCCGATAGCAGGTGCAGGACACCCGCCCGGCCCGTCCAAGATAAAGGATTCCCCTCATGGCCATCGGCACGATTGGTTCCGGCCTCGACATTCCCAGCCTGGTTGCACAGCTGACCGCCAAGGAACGCGAGCCCCGGGAAAAGCAGATCAACTCGGCGGGTGTTGCCGCCAGCGCCAAGCTTTCGGCGCTTGGCACCATCAAAAGCGGAATGACAGGTCTGCAGAGCGCGCTGAAGACCCTGGTCAAGGGTGTGGCCACCCCCGGCCTGAAAGTCAGCACGCCAACCGAGTCGAACTTCACTGCGACCCTGGACACCAGCACGACCGCCGGCAAGGCTGCTGCGGGCAGCCACCAGGTGGAAGTCAAATCCCTGGCACAGAACCAGAAGCTCAGCTCCAAGGCGTATACAAAGGACGCCGTGGTTGGCGACGGAACGCTGACGATCGCATACGGCGACAAGTCCATCAGCGTGAACATCGAACCCGGCGCGACGATGGAGAAGATCGCAGCCGAGATCAATTCCGCCGCCGAGAGCAAGGGCGTCACCGCAGCCGTGGTGACCGCCGACGATGGCATGCACCTGGTATTGACCGCCGTTGATTCCGGCAGCAAGGGCGCGTTGAAGGTCAGCGCCAGTGGCGGCAATGGCGGACTCTCCGAGCTGGCCTATGACGGCACATCCGCATCGAAGATGACCGAGATGGTGCCCGCCAAGGATGCAGTGGTGGTGGTGGATGGTTTCACCCGCACCAGCAGCTCCAACACGATCACCGACCTGGTACCTGGCATCAGCCTCACCCTGACCAAGGCGAAGGAAGGCGAGACGCAGACGCTGACCGTCACTCCGGACAACAGCACGCTGAAGACCAATCTCACGGCCTTCATCACCGCCTACAACGGCATCCAGACCACGTTGAAGAATTCCAGCGCTTACAACGCTGAGACGCGCACGGCCTCGACCATGACCGGTGACGCCATGGTCCGTGGCCTGCAGCAGCAGCTGCGCGCCCAGCTGAGTGCCAACGTCAACGACCTCAAGGATCTGGGCATCACCATTGCCGCCGACGGCAGCATGAGCCTTGATGGCGCCAAGCTCGACACCGCGCTGGCGAAGAACCCGGAGGCCGCCACCAAGCTGTTCGGTGCAGAGGGCGCGCTGGGCAAGCCGATGACCGAACTGCTCAAGAGCAGCCTGGACGCGACCACCGGCACGATCACCCAGCGTACGGCGACCTTGAACAAGCAGATCAAGGCACTGGAAAAGCAGCTGGACGAGCTGGACAAGAACATGGAAAAGGTGGCCGACCGCTACACCAAGCAGTTCACCGCGATGGAAAAGATGGTCACGCAGATGCAATCGGCCGGCGGCTCGCTCATCCAGCAGCTCGGCAACTGATTTCCAGGCATTTTTCCGGCGCAGTCGGTACTCAAGTAGAGCCCCGGCTGCGCCGATAACCCGTTAGACCCGTGCCGAACCCCTCAACCCACGCGGATGGGCAGGCATTCCAGGAGACTTCCCCTATGTACGGTTCCAATCGGCAGTTCGCCGAGCAGTACCGAAAAGTCGGCGTGACCACCTCGGTCGTCGATGCCGATCCACACAAGTTGGTAGCGCTGCTGCTGGCCGGTGCCTGCGAGCGCATCCGCACCGCTGAAGCCTCTTTGCAGCAGAATGACCAGGCGCGCAAGGGCAAGGCCATCGGCGAAGCCTGCGCCATCGTCGGCCACCTCAACGGCTCGCTCGATCACGAAGCCGGTGGCGAGATTGCCGGCAATCTGTCGGCACTGTACGACTTCGTCATCATGCGCCTGACCGAGGGCAACCTGCACAACGATCCGACCGCACTGAAGGAAGCCCTGGGCTTGATGGTGGAGATCGACTCGGCCTGGAACGCGATTCCGGCAGACCAGCGCCAGGTCACCAAAGCGGTGGCGCCATGAACCTTCAGACTATGCACGACGCCCTTGATACGCTGGAAACCAGCCTCGAGGGCGAGGACCACGACACCAGCGAACGGCTGATGGCCGAACACCTGGAAGCCGTGGCTGCCCTGTCGCTGGTTGTCGAGCGCCCCAGTGATGCCGCCATCCTCGCGTTGCGCGACCACCAGCAACGCGTACTGGCGCGCATGATCTCCCTCCGCGATGAAGCCGCAGCTCACCTGAAGCACACCGGCCGCTCCCTTCGCGCGGCGCATGCCTACCTGCAGGCAGAATCACTCGCATGACCCAACTGCCGACCACGTCGCTGCACCACCCCGCCGAAAGCGAGCTGTTCGACGAAACGCTCAGCTGCGAGCTGGCCTTGCCGGCCGAGTTCCAGGCAGGCAGCGCCGCCGGTCGCACCAGCAGTGCCGAAGGTCTGCTGCGCAGCCTGGCCCTGGTCGAGGACAGCCGCGTTGACGAGCACGACGACCGCAATGAGTCCAGCCTGCAGTTGCAGCGGCTGGAAGCCAAGCTGGATCTGGCGATGGTGCTGCTCGGCCGTCTGGTACGCCAACAGGGCCAGGAACTGACGCTGCGCCCTGTGCGCTGGTCACGCCGCGGCATACGCCTGCAGCTGGGGCCGCGCAGCGGCGCCAGCCCCGGCCAGGCCGGCCTGGTGCGTCTGCAGCCCAGCGACTGGCTGCCTGACCATATCGACCTTCCCGTGGAAGTGATCGCCGAAGCGGCGGACGGTGGCGGTGGTCATTACCTGTGGCTGCGTTTCCAGCGTCTTGGCGATGGCCTGGAGATGGCAATGGAGCGGCATCTGTTCCGCCTGCATCGCCGCCAGGTGGCCGAAGCACGCCGCGCCCGCTGAAACCTGCCACCATGACGCCGGATGGGCAACCCTTGGCGCGCCCGTTCAGCTAAGTTAAGGTGGACTCCCCTCACGGACCTCCAACGTGCCTGTGCGAGTTCTCATCGTCGACGATCACACCCTGGTCCGCGCCGGCCTGGCGCGGCTGCTGCAGGGGTTTGCCGACGTGCAGCTCGTCGCCGAGGCCAGCAATGCCGAGCAGGCACTGCAGCTGGCCCTGCAGCACGCCCCGGACGTGATCCTGATGGACCTGTCACTGCCCGGCCGCACCGGCCTGGAAGCCCTCAGCGACATCCGCCTGCGCGCCCCCGGCACGCGGGTGGTGATGATGACCATGCACGACGACGCCGCACACGTGCGCGATGCACTCGATCGCGGTGCGGTCGGGTTCCTGGTCAAGGATGCCGCACCGCAGGAGCTTGAACTGGCGCTGCGTGCCGCGCACGCCGGCCAGGTGTTCCTGAGCCCGCAGATCTCCGCCAAGATGCTGGCACCGATGCTCGGTCGCGAGAAACCCACCGGCATCGCCGCACTGTCGCCGCGCCAGCGCGAGATCCTGCGCCGCATCGGCAAGGGCGAAAGCAACAAGGAAATCGCCGCCGACCTCGGCATCAGCGTCAAGACAGTGGAAACCCACCGCGCACGCATGATGGAGTCGCTGGGCTGTCGCCGCGCCAACGATCTGCTGCTGCTGGCCGCGCGCCACCAGCACGAGCTGGAGTGATCCGACCCCACCGTGCGTGGGCGTCGGGAAAATGCCGGGTGGAGTCGACTGCCAGTCGACTTGCGCGCGAAGCGCGGGCGTTTTCCGTTGTCTGACCGGAGAGCAGTCGACTGGCAGTCGACTCTACCAACCCACGCCCGCCCTCTTCACTGACGACGAATTCCCGTCACCCCGACACGCCCTGACAGGAATCCGTACACGGCGCAGCCCGATCAATCCGGGACCCACACCGGAAATCAGCAACTTAGCGGCGATCATCGTCAACATTCCGCGACAATGTAGGGAATACCCCTACACCCTGTCAGGACATTCACGAAGCCCCTCAGGAACCCCCTGATTCCGCCCCCGCCGGATCAAAAGCAAGATGCGTTCCACAAGGCGCCGGGGAGCGGTGCCGGGGAACCACGATGAAGGCTGCACTCTCGGCCCAGCTGGGCCAACAACTTCACCTCACCCCGCAGTTGCTGCAGTCGATCCGGCTGCTGCAGCTTGATGGCCTGCACCTGGAACAGGAAATCCAGCGCCTGCTGGACTCCAACCCGCTGCTGGAGATCGAAGAGGCTGAAGCACCCACCGCCGAAGCCACCGAGGCCGGCGCCACCACGCTGGAAACCGCTGCGTTCGACGAGCTGCCCGAGTCGTCGATGTGGGACGTGGCCGGCGCCAGCTGGCAGGACGGCGACGACGACCGCATGGCGCGCATCGCCGCCGGCGAATCGAGCGACCCGCAGCTGCGCGTGCTGCAGCGCCTGTCGCTGGACATGGATGACCGCGAGCTGGCCGTGGCCGCCTTCTGGCTGGACCATTGCGATGAGGCAGGCTACCTGCAGGCACCGCTGGACCAGCTGCAGCTGCTGGCCAGCGCCCAGTTCGACATCGCCGCCGACGGCG
Organism: Stenotrophomonas sp. 71799_Sma; assembly: GCF_056482505.1. Taxonomy (NCBI): domain Bacteria; kingdom Pseudomonadati; phylum Pseudomonadota; class Gammaproteobacteria; order Lysobacterales; family Lysobacteraceae; genus Stenotrophomonas; species Stenotrophomonas sp. 71799_Sma. The sequence goes on along the minus strand of NZ_CM151202.1, from coordinate 2,204,396 downwards.
TGGAAGCCATCCGTCAGCAGCTGCTGCATGGCGAGCCGGCCGGCATGGCCGCACAGGACCTGCGCGAAGGCCTGCAGGCCCAGCTGCGCAGCCTGCACGGCGTAGTCCCCGCCCGCCACCTGGCGGCACGCATTCTCGATGGCGCGCTCGACGCGCTGGCCGCGCACGACTACCCCGCCCTCGCTCGCCAGCACGATGCCGAGATCGACGACGTGCGCGAGGCGGTGCGCCTGATCCTCTCGCTGCAGCCGCGCCCGGGTGACAGCCTGCTGCCCGAACGCAATGCCGTGGTGGTGCCGGACGTGGTCGCCTGGCACGCCGACGACAAGTGGAAGGTGGCGCTGAATCCGGCGACCAGCCGCCGCGTCTCGATCAACAGCCAGTACGAACAGGCCCTGGCCGAGACCAGCGAGGCCGCACCGGCACTGCGCGAAATGCTGCAGGAAGCGCGCTGGTTCAGCCGCGGCCTGTCGATGCGCTACGACACCCTGCTGCGCACCGCGCGGGTGATCGTCGAACGCCAGGCCGCGTTCCTGGTGCGTGGCGAGGAGGCCATGGCGCCGCTGACGTTGAAGGAAGTGGCCGAGGAAATCGGCATGCACGAGTCCACCGTCTCGCGCATCACCACCGGCAAGTTCCTGCAGACCCCGCGCGGCACCTTCGAACTGAAGCACTTCTTCGCCGTGCGCCTGGAAGGCGCCAGCGTCTCCGGGCAGGCCGTGAAGGCCATGGTCCGCCGCCTGATCGACGCCGAACCGGCCGGCCGCCCGCTGGCCGACGAGGCCATCGCCGGCCTGCTGTCGCGCCAGGGGGTGAACATTGCCCGCCGAACCGTCGCAAAATACCGAGAACAACTGGACATCGCCCCGGCCCGTGAACGGCGCCGGCTTGGCGCCAGGCAACCGCAGCTGGCCCGGGTGGGCTGAAAAGGATGTTGGACATGAACAAGCTCACGGTCCTGCTGGTCGATGACCACGAGGGCTTCATCAACGCGGCGATGCGCCATTTCCGCAAGATCGACTGGCTGCAGATCGTCGGCAGCGCCGGCAACGGCCTGGAAGCGATCGAGCGCTCGGAAACGCTGCGCCCGCAGGTGGTGCTGATGGACCTGGCGATGCCGGAAATGGGCGGCCTGCAGGCCACCCGCCTGATCAAGTCGCAGGACGATGCACCGTACATCGTGATCGCCAGCCACTTCGACGACGCCGAGCACCGCGAACACGCGCTACGCGCTGGCGCCGACAATTTTGTCAGCAAGCTGTCCTACATCCAGGAAGTCATGCCGATCCTGGAAGGCCTCAGGGAGGATCGATCGTGAGCGAATCGCGCATCCTGGTGCTGGACAACGACGCCGTGCGCGCAGAGCGCACCGTTGCCCTGCTGGAATTCATGGATTTCAACCCGCGCTGGGTTTCCGACGCGGCCGACTTCGACCTGGGTCGCCAGCGCCAGAACGACTGGATGGCCGTGATCGTCGGCAGCCTGGACGACACCGCTGCCAGCACCGCGCTGTACAACTGGCTGGGCGGCAGCAGCCTGCCGCCGCCGGTACTGCTGGCCGACGGTGATGCCGCAGCCTTTGCCCATCAGCACGGCCTGCACGAAGCCAACATCTGGCCGCTGGAAACGCCGCTGCGCCATGCGCAGATGGAAGCCCTGCTGCGCCGCGCCAGCCTCAAGCGCCTGGACGCCGAGCACCAGGCCGGCGCCGCCCAGGACCAGGGCCCGACCGGCAACGGTCCGGCAGTGACTGCGTTGCGCACGATGATCGAACAGGTGGCCGCATTCGACACCACCGTGCTCGTGCTGGGCGAATCCGGTACCGGCAAGGAAGTCGTGTCGCGCGCAATCCATCAGCGCTCGCCGCGCCGCGACGGCCCGTTCGTGGCGATCAACTGCGGCGCCATTCCGGCCGACCTGCTGGAAAGCGAACTGTTCGGCCACGAAAAGGGTGCCTTCACCGGCGCACTGACCGCGCGCAAGGGCCGTTTCGAAATGGCCGAAGGCGGTACCCTGCTGCTCGACGAAATCGGCGACATGAGCCTGCCGATGCAGGTGAAGCTGCTGCGCGTGCTGCAGGAACGCAGTTTCGAGCGTGTCGGTGGTAACCAGACCATCCGCTGCAACGTACGCGTTGTGGCCGCGACCCATCGCGACCTGGAAACCCGCATCGCCGAAGGCAAGTTCCGCGAGGACCTGTTCTACCGCCTCAACGTGTTCCCGATCGACGTGCCCGCCCTGCGCGAGCGTCGCGAAGACCTGCCGGCGCTGGTGGAAACCATCGCCGCACAGCTGGCCCGCACCGGCCGTGGCGAAGTGCGCTTCACCCCGGAAGCCCTGCAGGCCCTGGCCGGCTACGAGTGGCCCGGCAACGTGCGCGAACTGACCAACCTGGTCGAGCGCCTGGCGGTGCTGCACCCGGGCGGCTCGGTGCGCGTTCAGGACCTGCCGGCCCGCTACCGTGGCGACGCTGCACTGGCAGCGGTGGCCGCACCGGCACCGGTACAGCCGACGGCCAGCGAAGAACGCCTCGACCTGCGCAGCTTCTCGTTCCACACCCCGGGCGGCGGCAGCCAACCGGCGCTGGAGCACAGCATTGCCGTCAATCGCGCCGCAGCACCGGCGGCGCTGCCCGATGAAGGCATGGACCTGCGCAACCACATGGCCAACATCGAACTGGGCCTGATCAACGAAGCACTGGAGCGCACCCAGGGCGTCGTCGCCCACGCCGCCCAGCTGCTCGGCCTGCGCCGCACCACCCTGGTGGAAAAGCTGCGCAAGTACGGCATCGAACGCGAGCAGGCCGAACTGGCCGGCTGAACCTCGCGACCAGCATGAAGGGGGCACGAACGCCTGGGCTTGCCCGGGCGTTGGTGTTTCCAGTACCTGGGGTCAGATCCCTTTTCCTGCGGAAAGAGATCTGACCCCATTGCATTTGCACGTTTTCCTAAAGACATCACCGCCGCAGTGCGGAGCATGGCAAGGACATCCCAACGAGGTCCCACCATGCATCGCCTCACTCTGCTCGCCGCCTTGCTCTGCCCGCCCCTGGCCAGCGCCGCCGACTGCACCCTGCCCACCACGCTGGACCAGCGCCAGTTCACCAACCTCAGCGACCCGCTGTACGCACCGGACAACCCCAATGCCGGACGCATGGTGCAGGTCAGCTTCGCCGGCAACCAGTATGTGCTGGACATCCTCGGCACCGACCTCCGCATCGGCGGCAGCTACCGCTATCAGCACCTGGCCCCCCATATCGCGGAAATCCAGATGACCGAAGCCCACCCGGCCGGCCCTACCCACTACACCCTGCTGCTGACCTGCCAGACCGACCACCAGGGCCGCTTCATCTACACCCAGCACGACGGCCCCATCGCACCCCGCCAGCGCCAGAATTCCGGCCGCTGGACCCTGCAGCCATAGGCCAGAAAACCGACGCCGGTTAAATGGCGCCTTCAATGGGGTAAGAGCCCGTGCCGACCAACGGTCGGCACCCACCATCAGCAGCAGGTTCCAACAGATCGCGGAATTCTGTCGAAGGCGGGGTGGGTCCGGTTGCGGGGGCGTGAGCCGCATGGATGCGGCGACCGAGCTTACATGGACGTACTTGCAGCGTCCCCCGCAACCGGACCCACCCCGCCCCCCACGGATAGCCCGCCGTTGACGTTGACGTTGATTCGGCGGGTGCAGGGCGCAGCCCTGCCAGCACACCCAAAACCCTCACTTCACTGAATCGAAAACCGGTTTCGGCACGGCACTTGCACCTGCTCCAGCAGACAACCCCATCCCCTGTTTCTGGAACCGTTGCAGATGTCCCACTCCGTCACGTCGATCCTTTCGCAGATCCGCTCCTATCAGACCCAGATGGGACAGCCGGCGCTCAACCCGCTGGGCGAAACGCCGCGCAGCAACGCCCTGCCGGGCACGGTGCTGGATGCACCGCAGGCCCAGCCGGCCAGCTTCACCGAAACCCTGCGTGGTGCGATTGCCGGCGTCAACGACGCGCAACAGAAATCCGGCGCCCTGGCAAAAGCCTTCGAAATGGGCGACCCCAGCGCCGACCTCGCCAAGGTCATGGTCGCCTCGCAGCAGTCCCAGATCGCCTTCCGCGCCACCGTGGAAGTCCGCAACCGTCTCGTCCAGGCCTACCAGGACGTGATGAACATGCCGCTGTAAGGATAGAACCGCATGGCCCTGTCGCTCTCCAAGGAATCCCTGAACGCCGAAAAGGCGGGCCAGTGGTTCGATCGGCTGCAAAGCCTGCAGATCACCCGTCGGCTCGGACTGATGGCGATGATCGCCGTGGCCGTAGCGGCCGGGCTGTCCGTGTTCTTCTGGTCGCAGAAGCCCGGCATGGTCCCGCTGTATACCGGCCTGGACCAGAAGGCCACCGCTGAAGCGACCGACCTGCTGCGCGCCGCGCAGATCCCGTTCGCGCTCGACCCGGCCACCGGTGGCATCACCGTGCCGGAAAAGAACCTGCACGACGCCCGCCTGAAGCTGGCCGGCTCCGGCCTGACCGACAGCGGCAAGCTCGGCTTCGAGCTGATGGAACGCGACCCGGGCTTCGGCGTCAGCCAGTTCGTGGAAAGCGCGCGCTACCAGCATGCGTTGGAAACCGAGCTGTCGCGCACCATCAACACGCTGCGCCCGGTGCGCGATTCGCGCGTGCACCTGGCCATTCCCAAACCCAGCGCCTTCACCCGGCAGCGTGACGTGGCCAGCGCCTCGGTCACCCTGGAACTGCGTGGCGGCCAGCAGCTGGAACGCAGCCAGGTCGACGCCATCGTGCACATGGTCGCGGCCAGCATTCCGGACCTCGCTCCGGAACGGGTGACGGTGGTCGACCAGAGCGGGCGCATGCTCAGCATCACCGACCCGAACAGCGAAGCGGCAGTCAATGCGGCCCAGTTCGAGCAGGTCCGCCGCCAGGAAACCTCGTTCAACCAGCGCATCCGCGAGCTGCTGGAGCCGATGACCGGTCCTGGCCGCGTCAATCCGGAAGTGAGCGTGGACATGGACTTCTCGGTAACCGAGGAAGCCCGTGAGCTCTACAACGGTGAACCGCAGAAGCTGCGCAGCGAGCAGATGAGCGAGAACACCACCAGCACCCCGGGCCCGCAGGGCGTGCCGGGCGCGACCAGCAACAGCCCGCCGGGCCAGCAGGCCGCACCGGCAACCGCACAGACTCCGACCGAAAGCAGCAAGAACGCGACCCGCAACTACGAGCTGGACCGCACCCTGCAGCACACCCGTCAGCCGGCCGGCCGCATCAAGCGCGTCTCGGTGGCGGTGCTGGTGGACAACGTGCCGCGCGCCGGTGCCAACGGCAAAGTCGCGCCGCAGCCGCTGTCGGCGGCCGAGCTGACCCGCGTCGAGGCGCTGGTCAAGCAGGCCGTCGGCTTCAAGGCCGAGCGTGGCGACACCGTGTCGGTGATGAACGCCCCGTTCGTGCGTGACACCACGCCGGTCGAAGGCCCGGCATGGTGGGAGCTGCCGTGGGTGCACGACGCCGGCCGCATGCTGCTGGGTGCCGTGGTGGTGCTGGCGTTGCTGTTCGGTGTGCTGCGCCCTGCACTGCGCGCGATCACCGGCCAGAACAAGAAGAACGACCAGCTGGCACTGGAGCCGCATACCGCGGACGTGCAGCTGGTCGATGACGATGGCATGCCGCTGCCGGCGCTGGGCGCCGACCGGGCCAGCCTGGGCGGGCCGGATGCATTGGCCCTGCCGGTGGATTCATATGAGGAACGACTGCGGATGGCGCGTGAAGCCGTGAAGACCGACTCCAAGCGCGTGGCCCAGGTGGTCAAGGGCTGGGTGGCCAATGACTGAGGCCGCACTGACTGGCGTGCAGCGCGCCGCCGTACTGCTGCTTTCGCTGGGTGAGCTGGATGCGGCCGAAGTGCTGCGTCACATGGAACCCAAGGAAGTGCAGAAAATCGGCATCGCCATGGCCACCATGACCGACATCACCCGCGAACAGGTGGAACGGGTGATGGACCAGTTCGGCCAGGAGCTGGGCTCGAAGACCTCGCTGGGCGTGGGCTCGGACGATTACATCCGCAACATGCTGGTGCAGGCACTGGGCAGCGAGAAGGCCGGCAACCTGATCGACCGCATCCTGCTCGGCCGCAACACCACCGGCCTGGACGCGCTGAAGTGGATGGACCCGCGTGCTGTGGCCGACCTGGTGCGCAACGAGCACCCGCAGATCATCGCCATCGTGATGGCGCACCTGGAAACCGACCAGGCCGCCGACGCGCTGAAGCTGCTGCCCGACCGTACCCGCGTGGACGTGCTGCTGCGCATCGCCACGCTCGATGGCATTCCGCCGAACGCGCTCAATGAACTCAACGAGATCATGGAGCGCCAGTTCGCCGGCAACCAGAACCTGAAGTCGTCCAACATCGGCGGCGTGCAGTGCGCGGCCAACATCCTGAACTTCATGGACAGCGGCCAGGACCAGGCGATCCTGGGCGAGATCGCCCGCATCGATGCGCCGTTGAGCAACCGCATCCAGGACCTGATGTTCGTGTTCGACGACCTGGTAGACCTGGACGACCGCGAAATGCAGCTGGTGCTGCGCGAAGTGAGCGGCGAGCGCCTGGGCCTGGCCCTGCGCGGTGCCGACATCAAGGTGCGCGACAAGATCACCCGCAACATGTCGCAGCGCGCGGCGGAAATCCTGCTGGAAGACATGGAAGCCCGTGGCCCGGTGCGCCTGTCCGACGTGGAAGGCGCGCAGCGCGAGATCCTGGCCATCGTCAAGCGCATGGCCGATGAAGGCACCGTCACCATCGGTGGCAGCGCGGAGGCCATGCTGTGAGCAACGTCGTGCGCTGGCTTGCCCCGGACCTGCTGGCCCAGCCCGAACCGGTGCTGGATCAGGCGGATGCGTTCGAACTCACCGAGCCGGACCCGGAACACGAGCCGGAGCCGCCGCTGCAGCTGCCGACCCTGGAGGAAATCCAGGCCATCCAGGACAGCGCAGAGAAGGAAGGCTTCCAGCACGGCCATACCGAAGGCTACGGTCAGGGCCAGGCGGAGGTGCGTCGTCTCGCCGCGCAGATCGAAGGCATCCTGGACAACTTCAGCCGACCGCTGGTGCGGCTGGAGAACGAAGTGGTCGGCGCACTGGGCGAGCTGGCGGTACGCATCGCTGGTGCGTTGGTCGGTCGCGCCTATGAAGCTGACCCGGCACTGCTTGCACAGCTGGTCGGTGAAGCCATCGACGCAGTGGGTGGCAGCACCCGCGAGGTCGAAGTGCGACTGCACCCGGACGACATCGCTGCCCTCGCCCCGTTGTTGAGCCTGCCGCCACAACAGCGCCTGGTGCCCGACACCAGCCTGAGCCGCGGCGATCTTCGCGTGCACGCTGAAGCCGTGCGCATCGACGGCACCCTGGAAGCCCGCCTGCGCGGCGCGCTGGACGCGGTGATCCGCCAGACCGGAGCCAATGCATGAACCCCGATCCGCAGCCGACGCCGCCACCGGCCGACTGGGCCATGGCCCGCAACCTGCGTCTGGCCCGTCGGCTCGACGGCCTGCGCGTGGATACCGCCCATGGCCGCGGCCTGATCCGCGAGGGCGTGCTGCGCCGCGCAGTCGGGCTCACCCTGGAAGCGGTCGGCTGCGAGGCACCGCTGGGCGCAAGCTGCAAGGTGGAAGTGGTCGATGGTGGCTGGGTCGATGCCGAAGTGGTCGGCTTCGCCGGCGAGCGCACCTACCTGATGCCCAGCGCCGAACTGCACGGCCTGCTGCCCAACGCACGGGTGGTGCCGTCCGCGCGCCGCGGCGGCGTGGAAGTGGGCGAAGGCCTGCTCGGCCGCGTCATCGACAGCGACGGCGTGCCGCTGGACGGCAAGGGCCCGATCCGCGCCGAAGGCCACGTCGGCATGGCCGGCGTGTCGATCAATCCGTTGGCGCGTGAGCCGATCACCCAGCCGCTGGACGTGGGCGTGCGCGCGATCAACGCGCTGCTGCCGATCGGCCGCGGCCAGCGTGTCGGCCTGTTCGCCGGTTCCGGCGTCGGCAAGTCGACGCTGCTGGGCATGATGACCCGCTACACCGCCGCCGACGTGATCGTGGTCGGCCTGATCGGTGAACGTGGCCGCGAAGTACGCGACTTCGTCGAGACCACGCTGGGCGAGGAAGGCCTGCGCCGCGCCGTGGTGGTGGCCAGTCCCGCCGACCGGCCGCCGCTGGCGCGCCTGCATGGTGCCTATCGCGCTACCGCCATCGCCGAATGGTTCCGCGACCAGGGCCTGAACGTGCTGTTGCTGATGGACTCGCTGACCCGCTTCGCCCAGGCGCAGCGCGAGATCGGCCTGTCGGTCGGCGAACCACCGACCACCCGAGGCTACCCACCGTCGGTGTTTGCCAAGCTGCCGGCGCTGGTCGAGCGTGCCGGCAATGGTGCCAAGGGCCGTGGCTCGATCACCGCGTTCTACACGGTGCTGACCGAAGGCGACGATCCGCAGGATCCAATCGCCGATGCAGCGCGCGCGATCCTCGACGGCCACATCCTGCTGTCGCGGCGCGTGGCCGACAGTGGCCTGTACCCGGCCATCGACGTTGAATCGTCGGTCAGCCGCGTGGTCACGGAAATCGCCGACGAACCGTGGCGCCTGCGCATCCGCAAGCTGAAGCGGCTGGTCTCGGCCTACTCGGCCAACCGTGACCTGATCGCCATCGGTGCCTACCAGCGCGGCAACGACGCGGCCACCGACGAAGCCCTGGAACGCTGGCCGGAAATCATGGAGTTCCTCGGCCAGGACGTCGCCAAGGCCGCAGATCTCCCGCACAGCCAGGCGGCACTGCAGCGCCTGGTGGAACAAGAGAGTTAAGCCATGAACCAGTCCAAGCGCATCGATCCCCTGCTCAAGCGGGCCCAGGAACACGAGGACGCAGTCGCCCGCGATCTGGCCGAACGCCAGCGCGTGCTCGATACCCATCTATCGCGACTGGACGAACTGCGCCGCTATGCCGAGGAATACGCGAACGCGCAGATGGCGGCGACCAGCCCGGCGCAGCTGCTGAACCGGCGCGCCTTCCTCGACCGTCTCGACAGTGCGGTGGAGCAGCAGCAGGCCACGGTCAACGGCAACCGCGAAAAGGTGGAAGCCGAGCGCGCCCGCCTGATCCTGGCCAGCCGTGACAAGGCCGTGCTGGAACAGCTGGCCGCCAGCTACCGCGCACAGGAAAAGGTAGTGACGGACCGCCGCGACCAGCGCGAGATGGACGACATTGGCGCGCGTCGCGCCCGCCTGGTGCAGGCCGAAGATCAGGACGGCGCCGAGCAGGGGGGCCGCTCGTGATGCCCGCGCCATTGGCCAGCAGCGCCAACGCGCAGCCACAGCATTCCGGCAGCAGCGCACCCCGCGCGCCACGCGGTGATGGCAACAAGGAGTTCAGCCAACTGCTGCACGGTGGCTCGCCGGCTGCCGATGCACCCTCGAAACCCTCGAACTCGCCTATGCCGTCCACGCAGGGACCGGCATCGGACAGCACTGGCCAGGCCGGCGCCGAGCGCAGGCCGGACAGCACTGCCGTCCCCGAAGAGACCGCCGCCACGGTGCCCACAGCACCGGCCAAGCCGGTTGCCGAAAAGGACACCCCGGCGGCGACCGAGGAAGCCCCTTGGCCGCCACTCGGCCTGGCCGGGCTGGTGCTGGCGGTACCCGCGCCTGCCGATCCTGCCGCCGCTCTGCCAACAGTGGCCGCAACGGCTACCGACGTAGACGGCAACGCACTACCCGCCCCCGCCGCACTGCCGGCCGCCGCAGCCCTGCCATCCACAGCGGCGGCTGCCACATCGTCCACCACCAGCAGCGGCACCGACCAGACAGCCACGCTGCCGTTGCCTGAACTGGTGCTGCCCGGCAAGCGCAACGAACGTGGCGAAGACAGCGACGCAACCTTCATCGGCGACCGTGCCGCAGCGCCGCTGCTGCATGCGCCAAGCAATGCGGCCGTGCAGGATCTGAAAGCCGCGCTGGCCACCGGCAATGCCATCTTCAATGGCGAGCCGACGCCGAAGCCGGTGCTCGGTGACGATGGTTTCGACCAGGCCGTCGGCGCGCGCCTGGGCTGGCTGGCCGACCAGAAGATCGGCCACGCCCACATCCGGTTGAGTCCGGACGACATGGGCCCGGTCGATGTGCGCCTGCAGTTGAACGGCGACAAGGTGCATGCCAGCTTCAGCAGCCCACACGTGGATGTGCGCCAGGCACTGGAAAGCAGCCTGCCGCGCCTGCGCGAACTCCTCGGCGAGCAGGGCTTCCAGCTGGCTCATGCTGATGTTGGTCATCAGGCGCCCGGTGGTGACGGCAATGCGTCAGGCCAGGCCAGTGGCGGCGGCATCGCGGGTGACGGAGAACCGTCGCCGGGCGAGGCCAGCGTGTCGTCCGCGCAGTTGATCCGCCAGCGCGGGTTGCTGGACGCGTACGCCTGACAGACGTGCCAACCAAGGTTGGCACCCACCAGAGCGGGACGGTTGGCACCTACCAGTATCGCGTTGGTGGGTGCGGAGCGTGCGCCGCACGGCCCCACCGGCACCCCGACGGAATTCCGTCGCACCCCTCTGCCCCGGCTCCGGCACACCCCTTGCATATCCCGGTGAAGCAACCCTCAGGAGCTTCACCCCGTGGCCGCAGCCGCTGACAAAACCAAGAAGACCGCCGAGAAGGACAAGGCCGCCAAGCCGCGTAGTCCGATCCTGATCACCGCACTGGTGGCCGTGCTCGCCGCCGCTGCCGCCGGTGGCGGCGTCTGGTTCTTCACCCAGTCCAAGCACGAAGAGAAGACCGCGCAGGCCCCGAAGAAGGCCAGTACTCCGGCACCGGCGCAGTACTTCGCGCTGGACCCGGCCTTCGTGGTCAATCTCAACGGCCCGGTCGACGGCCCGCGCTACCTGCAGCTGGAAGTGCAGCTGATGACCCGCGATCCCGCTGCACTGGAAGCGATCAAGACGCATGCGCCAGCCATTCGCGCACGCCTGCTGATGCTGTTCTCGCAGGTCAGCCCCGACCAGATCGCCGACATCGCCGGCAAGCAGAAGCTGCAGGCCGCTTCGCTGGCCGAAGTGCAGAAAGTGCTCAAGGCCGAGACCGGCAGCAACGGCGCCGACGATCTGCTGTTCACCAGCTTCGTGACCCAGTAAGGGCCCACAGATGAATGATCTGCTGTCCCAGGACGAGATCGATGCCCTGCTCCACGGCGTGGACAGTGGCGCGGTCGAGACCGATGCGGAACCGCCGTCAGGCGAAGCACGTTCGTACGACTTCGCCAGCCAGGACCGCATCATCCGCGGTCGCATGCCGACCCTGGAAATGGTCCATGAGCGCTTCGCGCGCCTGTGGCGGATCGGCCTGTTCAACCTGATCCGCCGTTCGGCCGAACTGTCGGTGCGCGGCATCGAGCTGATCAAGTTCAACGACTACATGCACTCGCTGTATGTGCCGACCAACCTGAACCTGATCCGCTTCAAGCCGCTGCGCGGTACCGGCCTGATCGTGTTCGAACCGACCCTGGTGTTCGCCATCGTCGACAACTTCTTTGGCGGCGACGGGCGCTACCCGACCCGCATTGAAGGCCGCGAGTTCACCGCCACCGAAATGCGGGTGATCCACCTGCTGCTGAAGCAGACCTTCGCCGACCTGCGCGAGGCCTGGGCACCGGTGATGGATGTCGACTTCGAGTACATCAACTCGGAGATCAACCCGCACTTCGCCAACATCGTGACGCCGCGCGAGTACGTGGTGGTGTGCCGGCTGCACGTCGAGCTCGACGGCGGTGGCGGCGACATCCATGTGACCCTGCCGTATTCGATGCTGGAACCGATCCGCGAGCTGCTCGACGCTGGCATCCAGAGCGACCGCAATGATCGCGACGAAAGCTGGGGCCAGACCCTGCGCGAACAGCTCAACATCGCCGAGGTGACCCTGTCCAGCGTACTGGCCAGCAAGCGCATGACCCTGCGTGACCTGACCCAGCTGAAGGTCGGCGACATCCTGCCGATCGAGCTCAGCCCGCAGGTGCCGCTGTGCGTGGAGAACATCCCGGTGTTCACCGGCGAGTTCGGCATCGCCAACGGCATGAACGCCGTGAAGATCACCGCTACCCATCCGCCGGGCACCCGCCCGCGCGCACCCGTCATCCAGGAAGACCCGCAATGAACGATATCGACGCCCTCGAACCGACCCCGGCCCAGTTCGGCACCCTGCAGGCCGAAGAAGGGGCCGGCGCCGACCTCAACCTGGACGTGATCCTCGACGTGCCGGTGACCCTGTCGCTGGAAGTCGGTCGTGCCCGCCTGCCGATCCGCAATCTGCTGCAGCTCAACCAGGGCTCGGTGGTGGAACTGGAACGCGGTGCCGGCGAGTCGCTGGACGTGTTCGTCAACGGCACCCTGATCGCCCACGGCGAGGTGGTGGTGATCAACGACCGCTTCGGCGTGCGCCTGACCGACGTGGTCAGCCCGAGCGAGCGGATCCGGAGACTGCGTTGAGCCTGCTGGCCTCCACCCTGTTGGCGGTCGGCAAGACCGCCGCACCGATCGGTCCGCAGGTCGGCCAGCACGCGGCCGCCGCACCGAGCCTGTTCGGTGCGGTGCTGGCGCTGCTGGCCGTGCTGGCGCTGGTCATCGGCCTCGGCTGGCTGCTAAAGCGCCTGCCCGGCAGCGGCTTCCGCCCGGCCGACGGCATGAAGGTGGTGGCCAGCCTGAGTGTCGGTGCCAAGGAGCGCGTGGTGGTGGTCGAGGTCAACGGCCAGCAGCTGCTGCTGGGCGTCACCGCCGGCGGTATCAACACCCTGCACACCCTGCCCGAACCGCTGCCGGCGCCCGCGCCGGTGCGCGTGCCGGACTTCAAGAACCTGCCGAATTTCGCCCAGCTGCTGCAGCAGCGGCTGCGCAAGGATCCCTGACATGCGTGTCACCCGTACCCGTCTTGCCACCCTGATGCCGTGGCTGCTGATGCTCGCCCTGTGCCTGTTGCCGGCGCTGGCATTCGCCGCACCCGGTGCCCCGACCACGCCGCTGCCGGACATCAACGTCGGCAAGATCGGCGGTGCACCGGTCAGCCTGCCGCTGCAGACCCTGCTGCTGATGACCGCGATCACCCTGATCCCGTCGATGCTGCTGGTACTGACCTCGTTCACCCGCATCATCATCGTGCTGGGCCTGCTGCGCCAGGCACTGGGCACCGGACAGACGCCGTCCAACCAGGTGCTGCTGGGCCTGGCCCTGTTCCTCACCGCAATGATCATGCTGCCGACCTGGGACAAGGCCTGGAGCACCGGCATGGCGCCCTACCTCAATGGCGAGATCGACTTCCAGACCGCCTGGACGCTGACCACCTCGCCGCTGCGCGCCTTCATGCTGGCGCAGATCCGCGAGACCGACCTGATGACCTTTGCCGGCATCGCCGGGCATGGCACCTACGCCAGCCCCGACGCGATCCCGTTCCCGGTGCTGGTCGCCTCGTTCGTCACCAGTGAACTGAAGACCGCCTTCGAGATCGGCTTCCTGATCTTCATTCCGTTCGTGATCATCGACCTGGTCGTGGCCAGCGTGCTGATGTCGATGGGCATGATGATGCTGTCGCCGATGCTGGTGTCGGCACCGTTCAAGATCCTGCTGTTCGTGCTGGTGGATGGCTGGGTGCTGACCGTCGGCACCTTGGCGGCGAGCTTCAATCCGGCGTGATCGAGAGGCAGTCGAGCATGGCTCGACTCTACAGAAGCACAGTCGAGCGCGGCTCGACTCTACATGAGCAGATGGAACCCGAATGACTCCCGAACTTGCCCTGACCGAACTGCGTGGCGGCCTGATCACCGTGTTGTGGGTGGCCGGCCCGCTGCTGCTCACCGTGCTGGTGGTCGGTGTGGTGGTGGGCGTGGTGCAGGCCGCGACCCAGCTCAATGAGCCGACCATCGCCTTCGTTGCCAAGGCGGCGGCGCTGACCGCGGTGCTGTTCGCGCTGGGCAGCCTGCTGATCGGCCACCTGGTGGAGTTCACCACGCTGCTGTTCCAGCGCATTCCACACCTGATCGGCTAGGACACGCGCTTCGATGGACGCCGCCACCCAGATGGCTGCCGACGGCCTGCAGGCCTTCGGCATGATCGGCACCGTGCTGTGGACCATGCTGCGCATCGGCGCAGTGGCCATGGCCATGCCGATGGTCGGCACCCGTGCCGTTCCCGCGCGGGTGCGCGTGGTGCTGGCTGGCACCCTGGCCATCGCACTGGCGCCGCTGCTGCCGCCGGTACCGGACTGGACCGGTTTCGATGCCGCCACGGTCCTTACCATCGCCCGTGAACTGGCCATCGGCGTATCCATCGGCTTCCTGCTTCGGCTGGTGTTCGAGGCCGGCGCGATGGCCGGCGAACTGATCGCCCAGGGAACTGGCCTGGCCTTCGCGCAGATGAGTGACCCACTGCGTGGCGGCACCTCCGGCGTGATCGGGCAGTGGTTCTATCTGCTGTTCGGCCTGCTGTTCTTCACCGCCAACGGGCACCTGGCGCTGATCTCGCTGGTGGTGGACAGCTACCGGGCGCTGCCGATCGGCGCCCCGCTGCCGGACCCGCACGCCTTCTTCAGCATCGCCCCAACCTTCCTGCTGACCGTACTGCGCGGCGCATTGACCCTGGCGATCCCGCTGACCGTGGCAATGCTGGCGGTGAACCTGGCGTTCGGCGTCCTGGCCCGTGCGGCCCCGGCGCTGAACCCGATCCAGCTCGGCCTGCCAGTGTCTCTGCTGCTGGGCCTGTTCCTGCTGGCGCTGCTGGCCGGGGAAATGGGTCCGCCGGTACAGCGCCTCTTCGATGCCGCCTTCCAGGCTGCGGACACGGTCACACACTGACCGGATCATCACGTTTTACTGCTTGCCCTTCCCCCGGGTCTGCGCGTTAGAGTGAATACGCGGCAACCGGGGGGATGCCGCACGTGGCCGGCGCCGTGCGTCGGCCTGCCTCATGCATGCCCCACCGTGGTTTCCGTCGACAGGCAGGTCCGGGAGACTGACGAATGCTGGTAGGCACGTACAACCCGTGGCTGGTGGCGATCTCGCTGCTGGTGGCCGTGATGGCTTCGTACACCGCGCTGGCGATGGCCGGGCGCACGGTCACTGCACCCGGCAAGGGCGCGGCGTGGTGGTGGCGCCTCGGTGGTGGCTTCGCCATGGGCCTGGGCATCTGGTCGATGCACTTCATCGGCATGCTCGCCTTCGATCTGCCCATTCCGCTCGGCTACGACCTGCCGATCACCCTGCTTTCCCTCGCATTGGCGATCGCCTCATCGGTGTTCGCGCTATGGCTGGTTTCGCTGCGTACCCTGCCCCACCCGCGGTTGGCCGGTGGCGCGCTGCTGATGGGCACCGGCATTGCCGGCATGCATTACGTTGGCATGGCCGCAATGCGCATGCAGCCGGGCATCGACTACGACCCGGGCTGGCTGCTTTTTTCGCTGATGGTGGCGGTGGCCGCCTCGTGGACGGCGCTGTACGTGGCGTTCCGCCTGCGCGCGCAGCGCACCCGTGTCGGCGACCGGCTCGCGGCTGCCGGCCTGCTCGGGTTGGCCATCGTCGGCATGCACTACACCGGCATGGCCGCAGCGCGCTTTCCGGAAGGCAGCATCTGCGGCGCAGCCGTCGGCGATGGGCTGCAGAGCGAATGGCTGGCCATGCTGGTGGTGGTGCTGACCGTCGCCATCCTGGCCGTGGTGCTGGTGGTCTCCTGGCTGGACCAGCGGGTGGAGGCGCAGCTGCTGCGCCTGCGCAATTCCCTGTTGAGTACCTCACTGACCGACGCACAGCAGGAACTGACCCAGGCCGCACTGCACGACCCGCTTACCCGCCTGCCCAACCGCCTGCTGCTGCAGCGTCGGATCGTGCAGGCGCTGGCCGAGGCCGAACAGGGCGGCAGCCGCTTCGCGGTGATGTTCATGGACCTGGATGGCTTCAAGCAGGTCAACGATGCCTACGGCCACCAGGCCGGCGATGCACTGTTGGTTGCGGTGGCCGAACGCACGCGCCAGCTGCTTCGGCCCAACGACATGCTGGCCCGTCTGGGCGGTGACGAATTCGTGCTGGTGGTGCGCATCGAGCACGACGAGGACCTGCCGACGCTGGCCCGGCGCATCCTGCAGGCGGTCGGCAGCGGGCCGTTGCTGGCCGACAACGAACTGCAGGTGACCGCCAGCATCGGCGTGGCGATCTGTCCGGATCACGCTGCCAGCGAGCGGCAGCTGATGGCCTTTGCCGATGCAGCGATGTACCAGGCCAAGGAATCCGGACGCAACGCCTTCGTGCTGTTCGCCGACTGGATGAATGACAGCGCCGAACAACAGTTCCGGCTGCTGGCCGACCTGCGCCGGGCCATCGGCAGCGAGCAGCTGTTCCTGCACTACCAGCCGAAGATCCAGGTAGCCACGCAGAAGGTGGCCGGTGCCGAAGCGCTGATCCGCTGGCGCCATCCGGAGCATGGCCTGATCCCGCCGGACCGCTTCATCCGGCTGGCCGAACGCAGCGGTGCGATCAATGAGATCGGGCGCTGGGCGCTGGACCAGGCCTGCCAGCAGCTGCGCCGCTGGCACGATGCCGGCCACGAGGGCTGGTCGATGTCGGTGAATCTGTCGCCGGTGCAGTTCAGTTCGCCGCACCTGCTGCAGGATGTGCGTGAAGTGATCGAACGCTACGACATTGCCCCACGCCACCTGGTGCTGGAGATCACCGAAAGCACGGTGATGCGCGATACCGATACCAGCCTGCGCCTGCTGCAGGCGCTCTCGGCACTGGGCGTGGGCATCTCCATCGATGACTTCGGCACCGGCTATTCCAGCCTGCTGTACCTGAAGCGGTTGCCGGCCACCGAAATCAAGATCGACCACGCCTTCGTACGCGACCTGGAGCACAGCGCCGAGGACGTGGTGATCGTCTCGGCGATCGTGGCGCTGGGCCACGCGCTGGACATGGACATCGTCGCCGAGGGCGTGGAGACCGCCGCGCAGCGCGCCTACCTGGAGCGGCTGGGCTGCGATTACCTGCAGGGCTACCTGCTCGGCCGTCCGGTGGATGCGGCGCGCTTCATGCAGCTGCATGACCTGCCGCGGCCTCGGGTGGAACTGGCGCAGAGCCCGCCGACGCAGCACCCGCCGGGGTAAATCCAGGCTGCGCTCCCACCTGCACCTGCTCTGGTAGATGCCAACCTTGGTTGGCACATGAACCCATCACGGAACACTTCTTGCACGCACCCCGGCATCCCCTGCCGCAGTGCCCGTGATGTCCGAGAACGAATCCGCCGGCGAAAAGACCGAACAACCTACCGAAAAACGCCTGCGCGACGCCCGTGAACAGGGCAACCTGCCGCGCTCGCGCGAGCTCGGAACGGCCGCCGTGTTCGGCGCCGGCGTGCTGGCGGTGATGGCCATGAGCGGCTCGATCGGCCGTGGTGCAAGCGCCTGGATGAAGCATGCACTCAGCCCAGAGCAGAGCCTGCGGCAGAACCCGAAGGAACTGTTCGGCCACTTCGGCGACCTGCTGCTGCAGTTCATGCTGGTGATCGCGCCGCTGGTGCTGGTCTGCCTGCTGGCCAGCTTCGTCGCCCCGCTGGTGATGGGCGGCCTGCGCTGGTCGCAGAAGGCGATGATGCCCGACTTCAACCGCATGAACCCGATGAGCGGGCTCAAGCGCCTGTATGGCCCGGAAGCCATCGCCGAGTTCACCAAGTCGTTGTTGCGCGTGGCTTTTGTCGGCGTTGCCGCCGGGCTGGTGGTGTGGACCGGCTTCGACACCCTGCGCGGGCTGATCCACCACCCGCTGGAGACCGCCATCACCGACGGTCTCGGCTTCACCCTGCGCCTGCTGCTGGCCACCGCCGGCGCGATGCTGGTGCTGGCGGCCATCGACGCCCCGTACCAGCGCTGGAACTGGATGCGCAAGCTGAAGATGACGCGTGAAGAGCTGCGTCGCGAAATGAAGGAAAGCGAGGGCAGCCCGGAGGTAAAGGGCCGAATCCGCCAGCTGCAGCAGCAGATGGCCAACCGCCGGATGATGGAGGCGGTGCCCACTGCCGACGTGGTGGTAGTCAACCCCACCCACTACGCGGTGGCCCTTAAGTACGAGGGCGGCGCCATGAACGCCCCCAAAGTGGTCGCCCTGGGTGTGGATGAGACCGCCCTGCGCATCCGTGAAGTGGCCGACGGCAACAAGGTGGCGATCGTCTCCGCCCCGCCTTTGGCACGCGCCTTGTATCGGGAAGGCCAACTCGGAAAGGAAATCCCCGTGAGACTGTATTCGGCCGTCGCCCAGGTCCTGTCCTACGTCTACCAGCTGCGCGCCTGGCGCACTGGCCCGATGCCGGACGCCCCGCACATCCAGGTGGATGAATTCGGCAAGGGAGGCCGCCCGTGAGCGCCCAGCCCTCCACCGGTTTCAACACCCGCCGCGCGCTGGAAATGATCCGCCAGGGCCTTGGCGCACCGCTGATCGTGCTGGCCCTGCTGGCCATGGTCGTGGTGCCGCTGGCCGCGCCGGTGCTCGACGCCCTGTTCACCTTCAACATCGCCATCTCGCTGATGGTGCTGCTGGCGGTGGTCTACGTGAAGCGCCCGCTGGACTTCACGATCTTCCCGATCGTGCTGCTGATCACCACCATGCTGCGGCTGGCGCTGAACGTCGCCTCCACCCGCGTGATCCTGCTGAACGGCCAGAACGGCCACGACGCCGCGGGCAAGGTCATCGCCGCGTTCGGCGAATTCGTAATCGGCGGCAACTACGCAGTGGGCATCGTGGTGTTCGCGATCCTGACCATCATCAACTTCGTGGTCATCACCAAGGGCGCCGGCCGCGTCTCGGAAGTGACCGCGCGCTTCATCCTCGACGCGATGCCCGGCAAGCAGATGGCGATCGACGCCGACCTCAACGCCGGTTTGCTGACGCGTGAAGAAGCCAAGCTGCGCCGCGAGGAAGTCCGCGAGGAAGCCGATTTCTACGGCGCGATGGATGGTGCCAGCAAGTTCATCCGCGGCGATGCCATCGCCGGCATCCTGATCCTGTTCATCAACATGCTCGGCGGCCTGGCCGTAGGCGTGCTGCAGCATGGCATGCCGTTCGGCGATGCCGCTGCCACCTACACCCTGCTGTCGATTGGTGATGGCCTGGTGGCGCAGCTGCCGGCGCTGCTGGTCTCCAGCGCCGTGGCCATGCTGGTCACCCGCGCCTCGCGTTCGCAGGACATGGCCCAGGCCATGACCGGCCAGGTGTTCGGCCAGTACCGCGCGCTGGCGATCACCGCCGGCATCATCGGCGTGGTCGGCCTGGTGCCGGGCATGCCCAACGTCGCTTTCCTGACACTGTCCGCGATCCTCGGCTTCATCGCCTGGAAGGTCTACCGCAAGGGCAAGGCCGCGGCCACCGATCCGGCAGCCGCAGGCAATGACGCTGCCGCGCTCAACGCACTCGGCCGCCCGGCCGCGCCGGCTCCGACTGCCGAACTGAGCTGGGACGAACTGCGCCCGGTCGATCCGCTGGGCCTGGAGGTCGGCTACCGGCTGATTCCGCTGGTGGACAGCAGCCAGGGCGGCGAACTGATGGCACGCATCAAGGGCGTGCGCCGCAAGCTGACCCAGGACGTCGGCTTCCTGATCCCGTCGGTGCACATCCGCGACAACCTGGAACTGCCGGCCAACGGCTACCGCGTGCTGGTGCACGGCGTACCGGTGGCCACCGCCGAGATCCATCCGGACCGCGAGCTGGCACTGGACCCGGGCAGCGCGCTCGGCGCGCTGGAAGGCATCGCCGGCAAGGACCCCGCGTTCGGCCTGGACGCGACCTGGATCCAACCGCACCAGCGTGCCCAGGCCGAAACGCTGGGCTACACCGTGGTCGATCCGGCCACCGTGGTCGCCACCCATCTGTCGCACCTGATCCGCGAACACGCGCCCGAGCTGCTCGGCCACGAGGAAGTGCAGCACCTGCTGGCCAACCTGGCCAAGAGCGCGCCCAAGCTCGTCGAAGATCTGACGCCGAAGGCGCTGCCCCTGTCGGCGGTGGTACGCGTGCTGCAGAACCTGCTGATCGAGCGCATTCCGATCCGCCAGCTGCGCAAGATCGCCGAAGCACTGGTCGAACACGCTCCGAACAGCCAGGACCCGGCCGTACTGACCGCCGCGGTGCGCACCGCGCTGGGTCGTTTCATCGTGCAGGAGATCGCCGGAATGTCGGCGGAGCTGCCGGTGTTCACGCTCAACCCACAATTGGAACGTGTCTTGCAGGAGTCCACGCAGGGCAACGGCGCCGCGCTGGAACCCGGACTCGCTGAGCGACTGCACCAGAGCCTGGCCGAATGTGTCAGCAAGCAGGAAGCCCGCAACGAGCCCGCGGTCGTGCTGGTACCTGGCCCGGTGCGTGCCGCGCTGGCCCGCCTGGTCCGCCACAGCGTTCCGTCGCTGTCGGTCCTGGCCTACAGCGAGGTGCCGGAGGACAAGCGCCTGAAGCTGGTCGGAACGATCAGCTGACGCCGCCCTCCGATGCGCCAGAAAACAGACACCACTTTCGAACCAACGCAACAGACAGATACCAAGGGGAACCCGCACCGTGCAGACCACCGACCACCCGAGTTCTCCGACCGCCACCCCGCCGTCTTCGTCCCGTGACCACAGCATGAAAATCAAACGATTCGTCGCCGCCGACATGCGCTCGGCCATGAACCTGGTGCGCAAGGAACATGGTCCTGACGCCGTGATCCTGTCCAACCGCCGGATCGAGGAAGGCATCGAGATCGTCGCCGCCGCCAACTACGACGAGAGCGCCGTGCAGCGTGCACTGGAAGCCTCGCGTCGTGACATCGCTCCGCCGCCGGCGCCGAAGCCGCGCACCGCCGCCGACGCGGTGATCGCCGCGGTCACCCGCCGCCGCAGCAACACCCCGGCACCGGAACCGGTCGCCGCAACCACCTCGGCCGTGGCTGCCCTCGCCCGCGCTGCGGTCGGCGCCACCGGCCGCACCCTGGACAGCGCCGACGAGATCGTGCCGACCCGCGGCAGCACCGGCTTCGCCGCCACCCTGGCACGCGCCGCCGTCAACGAACCGGCGCTGCCGGATCAGCCCTTCGCTCCGTTCGCCGAAGCCATCGTCGCACCGGCGCCCAGCACCGCCGCACCGGCCAACCGCGCCCGCTTCCAGATCGACCCGCCGCACGAGACGCATCACGAAAGCGCGGCGTCGGCCGTGCAGCCGCCGCCGCTGCCTACCGCTGCCGTGACCGAAGCGCAACCCGGGATCGTCGCCAGCGAACCGGCACCGGTCGAAGCCAGCGACGAAACCGGCGCTGCCCCCGTGCTGGCCCCAGCCCCGGCACTGACCCTGGTGGCCCAGGACGACGCCGAGATCCGCCAGCTGCGCCAGGAAGTGGCCGGCATGCGCCATGTGATCGAGCGCGAGATGAACCGCTTCACCGACGAGCGCCTGCGCGGCTGCCCGGTGCGCGCCACCGCGCTGGACCTGATGGACGAGTATGGCTTCGATGCCGGCCTGGCCCGCGACGTGGCCATGCAGATCCCGCTGGAGACCGAGGCCCATCGAGGCCGCGGCCTGATGCTGGGGCTGATTTCGCGCAAGCTGCCGATCGCCCCGGTCGACCCGCTGGAAGAAGGTGGTGTGATCGCACTGGTCGGACCGACCGGCGCCGGCAAGACCACCACCATCGCCAAGCTGGCCTCGCGCTTCGCCGAGAAGCACGCGCCGCGTGACGTGGCCCTGGTCACCACCGACACCACCCGCATCGGTGCCCGCGAGCAGCTGTACGGCTACGGCCGCCAGCTCGGCATCGCGGTGCACGAGGCCAACAGCGGCACCGACCTGGACCAGCTGCTGGAACGCCTGAAGGACTACAAGCTGGTGCTGATCGACACCGCCGGCCTGGGCCCGCGCGACCGCGCCCTGGCCGCCCAGCTGCAGTGGCTGCGTGCCGCCCGCCAGGTCCGCACCCTGCTGGTGCTGCCGGCCAACACCAGCTTCGGCGACATGGACGAGGTGGTCCGCCGCTTCGGCGCCGCCAACCTGCAGGGCCTGGTACTGAGCAAGCTGGACGAGACCGGCCGCTTCGGCAACGCCCTGTCGGTGGCCGTGGACCATGCCCTGCCGATCACCTGGGTGACCGATGGCCAGGACGTCCCGGAGGACCTGCACCGGGCCAGTGCAGCCAATCTTGTACTTCGCCTTGAAGATTTGCGCCGCGCGGCCGATATGCCCTGCAACCCGGAGTTGAACCATGCCGTCGCGTGAGTACGCCAAGCTGACCAAGACCTTCCCGCTGTCGGCCACCCGCAGCGAGCCGCTCGGCCCTGTGCGCACCATTGCGGTCACTGGCGGCAAGGGCGGCGTGGGCAAGACGAATGTGTCGGCCAACCTGGCCGTGGCCCTGGCTGGCATGGGCAAGCGCACGCTGCTGCTGGACGCCGACCTCGGCCTGGCCAACATCGACGTGATCCTGGGCCTGAACCCCACCTTTACCCTGGCCGACCTGGTCGCCGGGCGCTGTTCGCTGGACGACGTCATCGTCGAAGGCCCGAACGGCGTACTGGTGGTCCCGGCCGCATCCGGCCGCCGCCACATGGCCGAGCTGGCCCCGGCTGAGCACGTTGGCCTGGTCAACGTGTTCTCCGAGCTGGAGCGCGAGCTGGACATCATGGTGGTGGACACTGCCGCGGGCATCACCGATGGCGTGCTGACCTTCTGCCAGGCCGCACAGGACACCGTGGTGGTGGTCTGTGACGAGCCGGCCTCGATCACCGACGCCTACGCACTGATCAAGGTGCTGTCGCGCGAGCGCGGCGTGGACCGCATCCAGGTGGTGGCCAACATGGTGCGCGACCCGAACGAGGGCCGCGTGCTGTACGAAAAGCTGACCCGCGTCTGCGAGAAGTTCCTTGCCGATGTCTCGCTGAACTACCTGGGCTGCGTGCCGCAGGATGACTGGCTGCGCCTGTCGGTGCAGCGCCAGCAGCCGGTGGTGAAGGCCTATCCGTCCAGCCCGGCGGCGCTGGCGATCACCGAGATCGCGCGCCGTACCGCGCGCTGGCAGGCGCCGACCGAACCGCGTGGCGGCGTCGAGTTCTTCCTCGAACGCATCCTCAAGCAGCGTGGGGTGACGGCATGAAAGGCGCAGCCCAGTACAGGGAAGTGCAGCGCTCGGCGGCAAACGAAGTCATCGCCCAGCATTCGGACCTGGTGCGGCGCATCGCCCACCACCTGGCCGCGCGCCTGCCGGCCAGCGTCGAGGTCGACGACCTGATCCAGGCCGGCATGATGGGCCTGATCGAAGCCTCGCGCAGCTATGACGCCGACCAGGGTGCTTCTTTCGAGACCTACGCCTCGATCCGCATCCGTGGTTCGATGATCGACGAGATCCGCCGTGGTGACTGGGTCCCGCGCTCGGTGCACCGCCGTGCACGTGATGCCGCCGCCACCATCCGCCGCCTGGAACAGAGCAGTGGCCGTGCCGCCAGCGCCACTGAAGTGGCCGCCGCGATGGAGATGCCGCTGCCTGAGTACCTGCGGCTGATGGAAGACGCTGCACGTGGCCAGGTGCTGAGCCTGGAATCGCGCATCGAGGACCAGGGCGAGCTGGACACCGTCGCCCAGGGCGGGCCGACCCCGCAGCAGGTACTGGAGCGCGGTGAGTTCGGTCGCGAGCTGGGCAAGGCCATCGGCCACCTGCCCGAGCGCGAACAACTGGTGCTCTCGCTGTACTACGAGCAGGAACTGAACCTGAAGGAGATCGGCGCGGTGCTCGGCGTGAGCGAGTCGCGGGTCTGCCAGATCCACGGCCAGGCGGTACTGCGCCTGCGTGGCCGGCTGAAGCTGTTCGAGGCTGCCGACGCAGGCCTCGAAGAATGAACATCCCCGAGGCGGCTGCCCCCGGCCGTCCGGAATGAACAACAAAGGAATTCTGCTTTGAACAAGAACATGCGCATCCTGATCGTCGACGACTTCTCGACCATGCGTCGAATCGTCAAGAACCTGCTGGGCGATCTGGGCTTCACCAATACCGCCGAAGCCGAGGACGGGCATGCCGCGCTGTCGCTGCTGCAGAGCCAGCCGTTCGATTTCGTGGTCACCGACTGGAACATGCCGGTGATGACCGGCATCGAGCTGCTCAAGGCCATCCGTGCCGATGCCAAGCTGAAGACCCTGCCGGTGCTGATGGTCACGGCAGAAGCCAAGCGCGAGCAGATCATCGAAGCCGCCCAGAGCGGCGTGAACGGCTACATCATCAAGCCGTTCACCGCGCAGACGCTGGAAGAGAAGCTCGGCAAGATCTTCGAACGCCTGGCGGCCAGCGCCTGATGGATACCACGGTCGACAAGAACGCCCTCGCCCTGCGCCTGCAGGAGGCCCTGGACGCACTCGAGTCCGGTGACGAGGCCGCCTGGCGGCAGCGCATCGATGGGCTGGTCGCGCTGCGCACGCAGCCGATGATGAGCGGCCTCTCGCGGCTGGCCCGCGAGCTGGGGCAGGCGCTGGGCGAACTGCCGACCGTGCCGAGCGAAGCCGGCGAACTGGACGACGCCTGCGCGCGACTGGACCACGTGGTGGCGATGACAGAACAGGCCACGCACCGCACCCTGGACCTGGCCGAGGAATGCCGCAGCCTGACCGAACAGCTGCGCGCCGAAGGCCTGCAGCCGGGCCAGGACGCGCAGCTCGAGCGCATCCGCCACAACCTGACCGAGATCGCCCTGACCCAGAGCTACCAGGACCTGACCGGGCAGATCATCCGTCGCGTGGTCGGCATCGTCCGCCGCGTGCACGAAGGCTTCGGCGCGCTCGGCCTGCCGCCGGAACAGCATCGCACCGACCCGGAACTGGCCGGGCCGGCACTGAAGGGACTGGACCGCCACGCGGTCTCGCAGAACGACGCCGACGACCTGTTGTCGGATCTGGGGCTGTAAGCATGAGCGCGGTATCCGACGACATCACTGCCGATTTCATCATCGAGGCGCAGGAGATCCTGGATCGCCTCGGCGAACAGCTGGTGTCGCTGGAGCAGGCACCGCAGGACAGCGACCAGCTCAACGCGGTGTTCCGCGGCTACCACACGCTCAAGGGCGGCGCCGGCTTCCTCGGCGTCACCGCCATGGTCGAGCTGTGCCATGCCGCTGAAGAGGCGCTGGGCGCCGCACGTGCCGGCCAGGCCGTGCTGCAGGCCCACCACTTCGACGCGGCCCAGCAATCGCTGGACTACCTGCAGTCGATGCTGGACGCGGTTTCCTCCGGCACCGAGCCGGGCTATGCGCCGCCGGACCTGATCGCACAGTTCGACGTGCACGGCGGTGCCGTGGCTGCACCCGCCGCCGCAGCAGCACCCACCGCGGGTGGCAGCGACCTGATCACCGACGACGAATTCGAGGCTCTGCTCGACCAACTGCATGGTGGCAACGCGCCGACCGCGGTCGCGCCAGCGAAGAAGGCCGACGACGGACTGATCAGCGAAGACGAGTTCGAAGCCCTGCTCGACCAGCTGCACGGTGGCGCGGCACCCGGCGCCAAGCCTGCGGCCGTGGTGGCACCGGCACCGATCGCAGCGCCGCGCCCGGTCGCCGCACCGGCACCGGTGGCGAAGCCGGCCGCCAAGCCGCTGGCCGAGGCCGAACATACCGTGCGCGTGGACACCAAGCGCCTGGACGCGATCGTCAACCTGATCGGCGAACTGGTGCTGTCACGCAATCGGCTCAAGACCCTGCGTGCACGCCTGCGCGATGAAGAGCTGGACCGGGCCGTGTCCACTCTGGATATCGCCACCGCCCGCCTGCAGTCGGCGGTGATGCGCACCCGCATGCAGCCGGTGGGCAAGGTGTTCTCGCGCTTCCCCAAGGTTGCCCGCGACGTCGCCCGCTCGCTGAAGAAGGAAGTGGACCTGGAACTGATCGGCGCCGAGACCGAGCTCGACCGCAACCTGGTCGAAGCGCTGGCCGACCCGCTGGTGCACCTGGTCCGCAACGCCATCGACCATGGCGTGGAAATGCCCGACCTGCGCGAGGCACAGGGCAAGCCACGGATGGGCCATGTGCGCCTGTCCGCACAGCAGGAAGGCGACTACGTCAGCATCGAGGTGCAGGACGATGGCGCCGGCATCGACCCGGAAAAGCTGCGTGCCAAGGCGCGCGAGAAGGGCCTGATCGATCCGGAAGCCGCCGCGCGCCTGAGCAGCGAGGAGTGCCTGCACCTGGTGTTCCTGCCCGGCTTCTCGACCAAGCAGCAGGTCACCGACATCTCCGGTCGTGGCGTCGGCATGGACGTGGTGCAGTCACGCATCCGCGAACTGAGCGGCCAGATCCAGATCCAGTCGGAACTGGGCCGTGGCAGCCGCTTCCTGATCCGCGTGCCGCTGACCCTGGCGATCCTGCCGACCCTGCTGGTGCAGGCCGGCGAGGACGTCTATGCGCTGCCGCTGGCCCGCGTGATGGAAGTGCTGCACGCGCCGCGCACCTCGCTGGGCTGGTTCGATGGCCGTGCCGTGCTCGACCGCCGCTCGCACACGCTGCCGCTGGTCGATCTGCGCCAGTGGCTGGATGTGACGCCGGCCGCCTCGCCGCTGCTGACCATCGTGGTGCTGCAGGCTGGCGAAGCGCGCTTCGGGCTGGTCGTGGACCAGGTACGCGGGCGTGAGGAAGTGGTCATCAAGCCGCTGCCGAAAGCGCTGCGCGGCCTGCGCGGTTATGCCGGTGCAACCTTGATCGGCGATGGTCGCATGGCGCTGATCCTGGACGTGGACGGGCTGCGATGAACCCCACCGGGCCATGCCCGGCGCCCCGAAAACTGTGACCACCGTCTGTACGCGATCTACCGGTGTCTCAAGTCCCATTCATACACGCCGATACCGGAACCATGGATAGACTCAGCCTCATTGGACTCTTTCTCGCCCTGGCCTCGCTGGTCGGCGGCAGCATCCTCAAGGGCGCCGGCCTGGCGTCGTTGTGGTCGCCTGCGGCGTTCGTGATCGTCATCGTCGGCACCGTCGCCGCGATCCTGCTGCACACCTCGCCGGCGGTGTTCAAGCATGCCTTCAAGATCGTGCGCTGGGTCGTGCGCCCGCCGCACAGCGATCGCCGCGAACTGATCCAGCAGATCGTCGAGTGGAGCAACATCGCCCGCCGCCAGGGCCTGCTGGGCCTGGAATCGCAGGTGGAAGCACAGCAGGACCCGTTCCTGCGCAAGGGCCTGCAGCTGCTGGTGGACGGCGTCGAACCCGAATCGATGCGGCACATGCTGGAAATCGAACTGGGCAGCCAGGAACACCAGGACCAGGCCGGTGCCAAGGTCTTCGAAGCGATGGGCATCTATGCACCGACGCTGGGCATCATCGGTGCCGTGCTTGGCCTGATCGCGGTGATGAAGAACCTGGCCGACCCGAGCAAGCTCGGCCACGGCATCGCCGCAGCGTTCACCGCCACCATCTACGGCATCGCCTCGGCCAACCTGCTGTTCCTGCCGGTGGCCGCCAAGCTCAAGAGTGTGATCTCGCACAACACCCGCGACCGCGAAATGGTCATTGAAGGCCTGATCTCGATCGCCCAGGGCGAAAACCCGCGCAACATCGAAACCAACCTCTCCGGCTTCCTGCACTGACATGGCCCGCCGCAAGCACCACGAAGAGCACGCCAACCACGAAGCATGGGCGATCCCCTATGCCGACCTGATGACGCTGCTGCTCGCCTTCTTCGTGGTCATGTACGCGATTTCCTCGGTGAACGAAGGCAAGTACCGGATCATGGCCGACGCGCTGACCGATGCCTTCGGGGGCGCGCCGCGCACGATCAATCCGGTACAGGTCGGCAACAAGCAGGTGCAGGGTGGCGGCTGGGACAGCCCCTCGGTGATCAAGTCCGGCACCAAGATCGGGCCCTCGGCGCCTGCGCCGTCGCACGACCCGACCCTGCTGCCGTCGATGGCCTCGCAGATGCGTATGCCTGTTTCGGTGCACAACCAGGAGCAGATCGCGCGCGCCGAGCGCCAGCTCAACAGCATCGCCGACCGCCTGACCGCCGCACTGGCGCCGCTGATCGACCGCGGCATGATCAGCGTGCGCCGCACCGAGCTGTGGATCGAAGTCGAGATCAACAGCGACATCCTGTTCCCCACCGGCTCGGCGGCGCTGGACGTGCATGCGCGGCAGACCCTGGCCAGCCTGGCCGAGGTCCTGCGCGACGTACCCAACAGCGTGCGCGTGGAAGGCCACACCGACAACGTACCGATCGCCACCGCCACCTTCCCGTCGAACTGGGAACTGTCGGCCGGGCGCGCGGCCAGCGTGGTGCACCTGTTCGCCGACCAGGGCGTGCAGCCGTCGCGGCTGGCGATGGTCGGCTACGGCCAGTTCCGCCCGCGCGAAGAGAACGACAGCGCGCAGGGCCGCAACCGCAACCGCCGGGTGATGGTCATCATCCTGGCCGACACCTCGCACTCGGTGGACCCGCTCGGCCAGCGCCTGAACGCAGCCACCGGCGCCACCCGGAACACCGATACCGAACAAGCCGCGGCAACTCCGGCTACCGCCCCCACCTCCCCCATCGCACCGGTGAAGTTGCCGCCGGTGCCGGCTGGCAGCCGCGTCGGCGCCGCCGTTCCCCCGGCAATGAAGGAGTAATCCGATGCGCATCTGGGCAGTCGCCAACCAGAAGGGCGGAGTCGGCAAGACCACCACCACCCTCGCCCTCGGCCGCGGACTGGCCGCACTTGGCCATCGCGTGCTGCTGATCGACCTCGATCCGCATGCCTCGCTCAGCCGCGCGTTCGGCGTACCGGTAGACCCGCCGCCGGCTGGCGTGCTGGAGCTGTTCGGCGCCCCGCCCGCCGATCTTTCCAGCCTGTGCCATGCCAGCAGCATCCATGGCCTGGACTATGTCTGCGCACAGTCCGCGCTGGCCACGCTGGAACGCCGCAGCGCCAACCAGCCTGGCCTTGGCCTGGCGCTGCAGAATGCGCTTGCGCGCCACCAGGGCCAGCACGACTACATCCTGCTGGACTGCGCGCCCACCCTCGGCCTGTTGATGATCAATGCGCTGGCCGCAGCCGATCGCCTGATCATCCCCACCCAGGCCGAGCCGCTGGCCCTGCATGGCCTGGATGGCATGGTCCGCACCGGCGAGATGGTCGAACGTTCGCGCCGCCGCCCGTTGCCGATCTCGATCCTGCCGACCCTGTTCGATCGCCGCACCCGCGCCGGCAACGAGTCGCTGCGCACGATGCAGGATCGTCACGGCACCCGTGTGTGGGAAGACGCGATTCCGATCGACACCCGCATCAGCAACGCCGCCGGCCTGACCCTGCCGAGCGTTGGTGAGGATTACCCGGGCCGCGGCCTGGCCGCCTATCGCCGCGCGCTGAACTGGATCCTCGGCGAGGACGCCCGTGCCCTGGAGCAGGCCGCATGAACAGCACCGGTGTACTGGACGACTACCTGGACGAACTGCTGGGCGAAGCGATCGCCGTGGCACCACCGGCTGCACCGCCGCCGGCGAGCGACGAAGCGTGCCCAGCAATTGCAGCCGACGCCGAACGCGAGCCGACCTGGGATGACCTGCCGGCCGAGGTGATCTACGAAACCGAGACCGTCGCCGCTGCGCCTGCCGTCGACAACGCCGCACTCGAAGCCGCCTTCGAGGCGGCCGCAACGGCTGAGCGCGAGCCCACTTGGGACGATCTGCCCGCCGAAGTGATCTACGAAACGGAGACTGTTGCTGCTGCCGCGGCAGAGGACGACGCAGCACTGGAGGCCGCCTTCGAGGCCGCCGCAATGCCTGTCGCCGCCCCCGCGCGCGAACCGACCTGGGATGACCTGCCTGACGAGGTGATCCACGAAACGGCCACTGCTCCCGCCACCGCCAAGTCCGGCCCGGAACCTACATGGGACGACCTGCCGGACGAAGTGATCTACGAGACCGATCCGGCCGACAGCCATCGACTCGCCCACACCGACAGCCCCGGCCTGGAGGCCGCGTTCGAGGCCGCAGCCGGCGGCGAGGACGTTCCTGCGCCACCAGCGGCCGTGGTCGCAGCACCCGCTCCAGTTGCACGCACCGATGCCGCGCCGCCCCCGCGCGTGGCCGTGGACGCGCCAGCAGGCAACCGCCCGAGCAGCTGGCAGGAGCTGCAGGCACAGGCACATCGGCCCGCCAGCAGCCCGCATCCACAGAACCGACGCGCCGGCGAGCGCACCTCGCGCTGGCTGCGCCTGCGCTGCGGCACCCAGGCCTATGCACTGGAACTGCTGAAAGTGCAGGAAGTGGTGCTGCCAGTGCCGCTGCTGCCCTTGCGCGGCACTGCGCCGGCCATGCTGGGCATCATGAACCTGCGTGGCCAGGTGGTACCGGTGATGGACCTCGGCCTGCACCTGGGCGCCGCAGCCGCCGAAGACGACTCACAGACCCGCATCGTGGTGCTGGAGGAAGACGGCGAGACCATCGGCCTGCGCGTGTCGGCAGTGGAAGATGTCGCCAACCTCACCGATTCGCAGATCGAACCGCCCGATACCGCGCGCATCTGCCAGATCTCCAACGACCTGTTCCGTGGCGTCGCCCGGGTCAGCCAGCGCCCGATGATCCTGCTGGATGCCACCCGGTTGCTGAGTTGAGCGGAAAAAAAGGGGACGGAGGGGATTAAGTCGCAATCGACCAGGCTCTTCCGCAGCCACCCTCGGCAACGGCGACCACGCAGTGGGGACGTAAGGTGTTGATCCAACGGATCAACGCCTTGCGTCCCCGACAGGCACCGCATCGGCGCAAAGCGCCGAGCCAGTTGCGACTTAATCCCCTCCGTCCCCTTTTCAACAGCGACCGCATCGACGCACCGCGTCGATTCCCCTAAAGAACCCCGCCGGGGTGCCGTTATGGATCACGGAACCGTTTGTCCGGAGCAACGATGAGCACTGTCGAACTGGGTGGGGATCTCGGCATCGAGAGCACCACCGAGCTCAAGAACCGCCTCGCCCCGCTGGTGGCGCAGGCAGGCGAGCTGACCCTGGATGCCAGCCAGGTCGCCCGCATCCACACAGCCGCCGTGCAGGTGCTGTGTGCGTTCGTGCAGGCCCGCCGCGAGGCAGGCCTCGGCACCGGCTTCCACGGTTGCACTGCAACCTTCCGTGACGCCGCGCGCCTGCTGGGCGTCACCCAGGCCCTGGGCCTGGACGTAACCCATGACAACCTGAAATCTGTGGAGAACGCTGCATGAGCGCACGTATCTTGGTGGTGGACGATTCGGCGTCAATGCGCCAGATGGTGTCCTTCGCCCTCACCTCGGCCGGTTTTGCCGTCGAAGAAGCTGAAGACGGCGCGGTCGCGCTCGGTCGCGCCAAGGGCCAGCGCTTCAATGCGGTAGTCACCGACGTCAACATGCCGAACATGGACGGCATCGCGCTGATCCGCGAACTGCGCCAGCTGCCGGACTACAAGTTCACGCCGCTGCTGATGCTGACCACCGAATCGGCCGCCGACAAGAAGTCCGAAGGCAAGGCCGCCGGTGCCACCGGCTGGCTGGTCAAGCCGTTCAATCC
Source organism: Stenotrophomonas sp. 71799_Sma (assembly GCF_056482505.1). NCBI lineage: Bacteria > Pseudomonadati > Pseudomonadota > Gammaproteobacteria > Lysobacterales > Lysobacteraceae > Stenotrophomonas > Stenotrophomonas sp. 71799_Sma. The sequence goes on along the minus strand of NZ_CM151202.1, from coordinate 2,172,844 downwards.
GGAACAGCTGGTCGCCACCGTGCAGAAAGTGCTGGGCTGATCGCCCGCCACCGCTCCCCCTCTTCGCTTCCGGACCACCACTGCCATGAGCATGGACCTGCAACGCTTCCACGCCACCTTCTTCGAGGAGAGCCGCGAAGGCCTCGACGCGATGGAGGCTGGCCTGCTGGCCCTGGAATCGGGGCAGCAGGACGCGGAGATCATCAATTCGGTGTTCCGCGCCGCCCACTCGATCAAGGGCGGCGCCGGCACCTTCGGCTTCGATGCGATCGCCGGCCTGACCCATGTGCTGGAAACGCTGCTCGATGAGCTGCGTGCCGGCAAGCGGGCGCTGGAAGGCCACGCCGTCGACGCCATGCTGTCCTCGGTGGACGTGCTGCGCGCCCTGCTGCGCGAAGCCGAACACGGCCAAGCCGCCGATCCCGCCGCAGTTGCTGCGGTGAAGGCGCGCCTGGAGGCGGTTCTTTCCGGGGAGGCCGCAGCGAGCGCCCCCGCGGCCGCCGCAGCCAAGGTGGACGATACGCCGGAAGCCTGGCAGATCGGTTTCACCCCGGCGCCATCGCTGTTCATGAGCGGCAACGACCCGCTGCGCATCATCCGCGAACTGGAACATCTCGGTTCGCTGCAGGTCGCCGCGCGCATGGAACGCCTGCCCGGCTTCGCCCAGCTCGACCCGCTGGAGGCCCACCTGGCGTGGGATCTCGGCCTGGTCGGCAAGGTGCCGCGCAGCAAGATCGAAGACACCTTCGCCTGGGTGCTGGACGACTGCGAACTGGACATCCGTCCGGCTGCGCCGCCGAGCCTGGCCACCGAGGCACCTGCCACACCCGCCCCTTCCACACCGGCTGCCGTTGTACCGGCGGCACCCGCCGCCGCTGCCAGCAGCGTTGGCGGCCAGGAAGCCGAAACCTCGATCCGGGTCAGCGTCGACAAGGTCGATGCGCTGATCAACCTGGTCGGCGAACTGGTCATCACCCAGGCCATGCTCAAGCAGGTCTCGCACGCGCTGGACCCGGTCCACGCCGAGAGCCTGTTCGCCGGCCTGGACCAGCTTGAACGCAACACCCGCGACCTGCAGGAAGCGGTGATCGGCGTGCGCATGCTGCCGGTCGATGCGGTGTTCCGCCGCTTCCCGCGCCTGGTCCGCGACCTGTCCAGCCGCCTCGGCAAGCAGGTCCGCCTGCGCACCGTCGGCGAAGGCACCGAACTGGACAAGGGCCTGATCGAAAAGATCGCCGATCCGCTGGTGCACCTGGTGCGCAACTCGATCGACCACGGTCTGGAAATGCCCGACGTACGTCGCGGTGCGGGCAAGGACGAGACCGGCACGATCACCCTGGCAGCCTCGCATCAGGGCGGCCATATCGTCATCGAAGTCAGCGACGACGGCCGCGGCCTGGACCGCGCCAAGATCCTGGCCAAGGCCACCGAACGCGGCCTGGCGGTGCCGGACAACCCGACCGATTCGCAGGTCTGGGACCTGATTTTCCAGCCGGGTTTCTCCACCGCCGATGCAGTCACCGACCTGTCCGGCCGTGGCGTCGGCATGGACGTGGTCCGCCGCAACATCCAGGCGCTGGGGGGCGAGGTCCAGATCGAAAGCAGCCTCGGCGCTGGCACCCGCACGCTGATCCGCCTGCCGCTGACCCTGGCCATTCTCGATGGCATGACGGTGGCGGTGGCCGGTGAAACCCTGATCCTGCCGCTGGCTTATGTGCTTGAGGCCCTGCAGCCGCAGGCCGAGGACATCCGCAGCATGGCCGGCGAAGGCCGCGTGCTGCGCGTGCGTGGCGAGTATCTGCCGATCCTGTCGCTGAGCGAGTACTACGGCTACGGCAACCGCGCACCGGGCAGCGAATCGCTGGTGGTGGTGGTTGAAGGTGATGGCCAGAAGATTGCGCTGGAAGTGGACGAGCTGGTCGGTCAGCAGCAGGTGGTGGTGAAGAACATCGAGAACAACTACCGCCGCATCGGCGGGGTATCCGGTGCCACCATCCTTGGCGATGGCCGCGTGGCCCTGATCGTCGACATCGGCGGTCTGGTGCGTTCGCTGCGGATGCCGCAGGCCGCCTGATCCACGTTGAATGCGTGCACTGAGCCGCCGCCCTTCGGGGCGGCGGTTTTCGTTTGCGCGCACGGCCACGATCTGACCGCGCCCGCTTCGCCAGGCATACCGTGAACTCCGTCTGCACGAAGGTTTCGGGCGCAACCTTGCCGTTCAAGCGAAAGCCCTTTCATGGCACCACTTTCGCGACGTCATCCCTACGCAACCGAATGTGATCTGCGTCCATAAAGTCCATCCGAACTGCGCCGCTATTTCGCTTTGACGGCCGTCACCGAACCCCCACCGGGCACCACCGTTCGCTCTGCAACCACCCCCAGCCGACGCAACGACGCCGGCGCCCTGCCCACCTGGAGCACCCTGCATGAAGTGGTTCCACGATCTGCCCATCGCCCGCAAGCTGGCCGTGGGGTTCACCCTCACCACCTTGATGACCCTCGTCCTCGGCGCATTCGCACTGCTGCGGCTCAACGAGGCCAACAAGCAACTGGGCGAGATGGCCAGCAACGATATTCCCTCGGTGCAGCATCTCGGCGAGGCGCGCTCGCAACTCGGCGAGTTCCGCACCTACGAGCTGGCTCTGTTGAGCATGCTCGACCAACCTGACAAGGTGGCCGACTACTACAAGCGCATGGACGACACCGCCAAGGCCGTACATGACGAACTGGCCGCCTACTCGGCACTGCCAGCCCTGGCCAAGGAGCGCGAGCTGTACGCTGCGGCAAACGTGCAGCTGGACCGCTACTTCGCTGCCAACAAGGCCATGCGCGAAGCCGTCGCGGCAGGCGACGGCACCTTGGCGCGGCAGATCTCCGACGAACAGTCGCGCCCGGCCCGCCGTGACCTGTTCGCTGCGATGAAGACCCTCGGCACCCATATCGCCGGCCTGATGGATGCCAAGATCGCCGATGCAAATGCCACCCACCGCGCCAGCATGATCGCCATCATCGGCTGCATCGTGCTGCTGTCGCTGGTGGCAGCCGCGCTGGCAACGGTCATCTCGCGCGCCGTCACCGGCCCGCTCGGCAAGGCCGTGCACGCGATCCAGGCCGTTGCCCGTGGCGATCTCAGCGTCAGCACCCAGGCCACCAGCAAGGACGAAGCCGGCAAGATGCTGGCCGCCACCACCGAAATGACCGCGATGCTGCGCCGCTTCTCCGAGCAGACCCAGCTGATGGCGCAGATGCACGCCGGTCCGGACATCAGCCATCGCATTCCGGAAGACTTCCCGGGCGTCTACGGGCAGCTGGCCAGCGGCATCAACACGGTCATCTTCGAACATCTCGACGCGATCCGCGATGCCATCGACGTGCTCAACCAGTACGCCACCGGCAACCTCACCCCGGACGCACGCCGCCTGCCCGGCAGCCGCGCGATCCTGCACGAGTCGATGGATGCGGCCAAGGCCAGCCTGCTGGCCATCAACACGCAGATCCAGCAGCTGGCCTCGGCGGCTGCCGCCGGCGACTTCAGCCAGCGCGGTGATGCGCAGCGTTTCGATCACGATTTCCGCGTGATGATCGAGCAGCTCAACAGCATGATGCAGGTGGCCGACGGCAACCTCGGCCAGCTCTCGCAGCTGCTGCAGTCGATCGCCGCCGGCGACCTGACCGCGCGCATGGACGGCCAGTTCAACGGCGTGTTCGCACGCATGCGTGACGACGCCAACACCACCGTCGCGCAGCTGACGCAGATCGTCGGCCAGATCCAGGCCAGCGCGTCCAGCATCACCCTCGCCGCTGGCGAGATCGCGTCGGGCAACAGTGATCTATCGCGCCGTACCGAGCAGCAGGCCGCCAATCTGGAAGAAACCGCCGCGTCGATGGAGGAACTGACCTCCACCGTGCGCCAGAACGCCGAGCACGCCCGCCAGGCCAACCAGCTCGCCATCGGCGCACATGGCGTCGCCTCGCAGGGCGGTGAAGTGGTCGGCCAGGTGGTCACCACCATGTCGGCCATCGAAGCCTCGTCGAAGAAGATCGCTGAGATCATCTCGGTCATCGACGGAATCGCCTTCCAGACCAACATCCTGGCGTTGAATGCTGCAGTGGAAGCTGCCCGCGCAGGTGAACAGGGCCGTGGCTTCGCCGTGGTCGCCAGCGAAGTGCGCACCCTCGCCCAGCGCTCGGCTGCGGCCGCCAAGGAGATCAAGGGCCTGATCGACGACTCCGTCGGCAAGGTCGCCGAAGGTTCCAGCCTGGTGCACCAGGCCGGCAGCACCATGGGCGAGATCGTCGCCTCGGTGCAGCGCGTGACCGACATCATGGCCGAGATCTCCGCAGCGTCGCAGGAACAGAGTGCCGGCATCGAGCAGGTCAACCAGACCGTGGTGCAGATGGACGAGACCACCCAGCAGAATGCTGCGCTGGTGGAAGAAGCCACCGCTGCCGCACGTGCAATGGAAGACCAGGCCGTGCAGCTGGGTGAAGCCGTGGCCCGCTTCCGGCTGGCATCACAGGGCACGACGGCCATCCCGGCACGCCCGCTGGCGGCACCGGTGCCGCGCCAGGTCGCAGCCGCCGCACCGGCCGCAAAGCCGGTCCCGGCGCGTACGCTGCGCACGGCGACGGCCCAGCCGGCGCTGGCCGCAGACGGCGACTGGCAGGAGTTCTGATGTACCCGGGGTCGGATCCCTTTCCTTCGGGAAAGGGATCCGACCCCTGACGCATGGAAAGTGATGCAATTCTCACTTCATAATCGGGCACAGTGGCCGATATCCCCATCGAGCCTCGCGCCAACGCGTGCTGGCGCCCGCCCCTGACCGTAGATTCCATGTCCGACGGCAACGACACTGCAGTGCATGATGTCCACGCGGCTGATGCCGCTGACGAACGTTTCCTGGTCCGTAATCCGCGCCAGCTGCGGCAGCTGCTGCGATCGTTGATCGACCAGCGATCACTGATCAATGCGCATATCGACGGCCGCGACCGCTCGTTCCCGACCGCGCTGCTTGAGCTCGACGAGGACGACGACACCCTGCTGCTCGATGGCAGCCCGCAGGAGGCGTCCAACCGCGCCGCCGAACAGGCCGACCATCTGCTGTGCTTTGCCCAGCTCGAACGCGTGCTGGTGCGGTTCCGTCTGCAGGCACTGCAACGTGTGGACAACGACGGCCACGTCGCCTTCCGTGCCCCTCTGCCGGACGAACTGGTCCATCTGCAGCGACGTGAGATGTACCGGCTGGAGACGCCAGTCACCGATTCACCCCAGCTGCTGATCCCCGCCGGCGAGAGCCGTGCCGAAGCGCTGTCGATGCGGGTGGTGGACATCAGTGGCGGCGGCCTGGCGGTGGCCGTGCCTACCGACTGCGCGGTGTTCAGCCTGCAGAAGCGCTACCCGGCGATGCTGTCGCTGCCCGACGGCCCCGACCTGGAGATCGAGCTGGTCGTCTGCAACCTGCTGCCGCAGCGCCAACCCAATGGCATCGAGATCAAGCGCGTGGGCATGCGCTTCGACATCCTGCCGCGTGGCGCCGACAGTGCCATCCAGCGCTACATCTTCCGCATCGACCGCCAGCGCAAGGCGCGCCGCAACGGCGAGCTGTAAGGCCTCCCGACCGGTAGTGCCGGCCGCTGGCCGGCAATGGCCGCATCCACATTGTTGCCAGGTTGCCGGCCAGCGCCCGGCACTAGCGCTTCCCGTGTAGATCCACGCCATGCGTGGATGCCCCCATCTTCCCCGGTAGATCCACGCCATGCGTGGATGTCTTCCCCGGCACCTAAAGTCCCCCGACGAGGGGCCGATATCGAGCCTGACACCGGGACTTCCGGCAGAACCAGGACCCCTCGATGAACGACAAGACCAGCTCCGCCGCCAGCGCCGGTGGCGAATTCCTCAGCTTCACCCTCGGTGCCGAGCACTACGGCGTGGACATCCTCAAGGTCCAGGAAATCCGCGGCTATGACGCGGTGACCCGGGTCCCGGATGCACCGGACTACATCAAGGGCGTGATCAACCTGCGCGGCACCATCGTTCCGGTGATCGACCTGCGCCTGAAGCTGCGCCTGGACGATGCCCGCTACGACGCCTTCACCGTGATGATCGTGCTGAACGTCGATGACCGCGTGGTCGGCATCGTCGTCGACAGCGTCTCGGACGTGATCCCGCTGTCGGCCGAGCAGATCCGCCCGACCCCTGAATTCGGCGCCGCCGTCGATACCCGCTTCATCTCCGGCATCGGCACGCAGGACGACCGCATGCTGATCCTGCTCGACATCGAGACTCTGCTGGACAGCGCCGACATGGGCCAGGCCAGCGTCGTTGAAGACGCCGCTGCCTGATCGAACGGACCTGCTTCACGTTCTGGTCACAAACCCCTTCAGTTCCCTCCGGCAGTGCCGATAGGGGGACAGAAGCCGGTCGCGCAGGAGCGCGCAGAACCGGAACGACCATCACCATCCCCGGAGATACACCTCGATGAAGTCCCTGCTTGCGTTCGTTTCGGCCGCTGTCCTGGCCACCACTGCTTCCGCCGCGTTCGCCCAGTCGGCCGACATGATCCCGCCGGAACTGGCACCGCGCTCGGTCGGCAAGGACGGCATGGTCTGCGGCAAGGTCGAGAAGGCCCGCTATGCAGAAGGTTCCGAAGGCCAGCCGACCTTCCTGTACATGGGCGGCGCCTTCCCGCGCCACACCTTCTCGGCCCGCATCGCTGGCGAGAACCGCGGCAAGTTCTCCTTCCCGCTGGAAACCCTGGAAGGCAAGACCGTCTGCGTGATCGGCAAGATCCAGCGCGACGCCTCGCGCGCCGAAATCGAAGTCAGCTCGCCGGCCGGCCTGAAGCTGGCAAACATCAAGTAATCCGCTGTCCGTCGAACCACGCCGGACCTGGTGCCGGCGTGGTTTCTGCTGCAACCGGGCCCGATGCCCGGGCGCGTCTGCCTTAGGAGCTCGCAACGCCCATGCCGTGGATCAACAACCTGAAACTGATGCCGAAGCTGCTGCTGACCTTCGGTGTCCTCCTGCTGGTGATGCTGCTGCAGGGTATCGTCGCCTATCGCGGCCTGCACTCGCTGAACAACGTCACCACCGAGCTGGCGGGTTCTCGCATGGAGAGCATCCGCATGGCCGGCGAGATGCGCGGCATGCTGGGTGAATACCGCAACGCCGCCTATCAGCAGCTGATCCGCGCCAGTGACGACGTCAAGGCTGATGCACGCAAGCAGACCGTCGAGCTGCGTACCAGCATGGACAAGTCGATCAAGGACTATCCGAAGCTGGTCGACAACGCACAGCAGAAGAAGCTGTTCGACACCTTCGCCAAGGAGTGGAAGGATGCCCTGGCCTCCTATGACAGCGTCACCGAGATGCTGGAACTGGACCTGCCGGACGACGCCATCGATACCTTCGTCGGCGAGACCCGCACCAAGCACCGCAAGGCCGCTTCGGCGCTGGAAGCGCTGATCGCCGAAGACAACCGCCTCGCCCGCGCCTCGCGCGAAGAGGCCGAATCCACCTACTCCGCCTCGGCCGTGCTGACCGTGATCGCCCTGCTGGGCGGCGCCGCACTCGGCCTGGTGCTGGTCTGGCTGTTTGCCCGTGCCCTGGTCGGCAGCGTGCGCGGCGCCGTCTCGGTTGCCAACGATGTGGCCGGCGGCAAGCTCGATGGCCACATCGACGTCAGCCGCCAGGACGAAGTGGGCGAACTGATGCAGGCGATGCAGCGCATGCAGCGCGACCTGCGCGAGCGCACCGAAACCGACCAGGCCATCGCCCGCGAGAACCTGCGCATCCGCACCGCGCTGGACTACAGCTCCACCGGCGTGTACCTGACCGACACCAGCAATACCATCGTCTACACCAATCGCGCCCTGCAACAGACCCTGAGCCAGTACCAGGACGACGTGCGCCGCGACCTGCCGGACTTCGACGCGCAGGCCTCGCTGATCGGCAAGCCGGTCACCGTGCTGGAGCATCGCGGCGAGATGGACCAGACCCTGCTGGGCAACCTGAAGGCACACGGCGTCGCCCGTCGCCCGATGCAGTACGGCGATGCCCAGTTCGCCCAGGTGGTTTCCACCATCCGCAATGAAGGCGGCGACACCGTCGGCTACGTGGTGGAATGGCGCGACCGCACCCAGGAAGCGCAGGTGGAAGCCGAAGTGGCCCGCGTGATCGCCCAGGCCGCCGCTGGCGACCTGTCCGGCCGCATCGATGCCACCGACAAGGAAGGCTTCTTCCTGCAGCTGGCCCAGCAGATCAACGGCCTGCTGGATGCCAACGCCGGCAGCATCGAACAGATCTCCGGGCTGCTTGCCGCACTGTCGCAGGGTGACCTGACCGTGCGCATGCACGGCGACTACCAGGGCGTGTTCGCCCGTATGCGAGACGACGCCAACGCGACCGCCGCGCAGCTGAGCGAGATCGTCACCCGCATCAAGCAGTCCAGCCGCGCGATCAGCTCGGCCGCCGGCGAGATCGCCTCGGGCAACAGTGACCTGTCGCGCCGCACCGAGCAGCAGGCCGCCAACCTGGAAGAAACCGCCGCCTCGATGGAGGAGCTGACCTCCACCGTGCGCCAGAACGCCGAGCATGCCCGCCAGGCCAACCAGCTCGCCATCGGCGCGCACGGCGTGGCCTCGCAGGGCGGTGAAGTGGTCGGCCAGGTGGTCACCACCATGTCGGCCATCCAGGCTTCGTCGAAGAAGATCTCGGAGATCATTTCGGTCATCGACGGGATCGCCTTCCAGACCAACATCCTGGCGCTGAACGCCGCGGTGGAAGCCGCACGCGCCGGCGAACAGGGCCGTGGCTTTGCCGTGGTCGCCAGCGAAGTGCGTACCCTCGCCCAGCGCTCGGCCGCCGCGGCCAAGGAGATCAAGGGCCTGATCGATGATTCGGTCGGCAAGGTCAACGACGGCTCGGCACTGGTGCACAAGGCCGGCGCCACCATGGGCGAGATCGTCGCCTCGGTGCAGCGCGTGACTGACATCATGGCCGAGATCTCTGCGGCTTCGCAGGAACAGAGTGCTGGCATCGAGCAGGTCAACCAGACCGTGGTGCAGATGGACGAAACCACCCAGCAGAACGCCGCGCTGGTGGAAGAAGCCACCGCCGCCGCACGCGCAATGGAAGAACAGGCCGGTCACCTCAGCGAGGCCGTGTCGATCTTCGTGGTGGATGAAGCCGAGACCGTGGTTGCCCCGCGCATCGCCGCTGCCCCGGTCCCGCGTGCTGCCGCACCGGCCGCACCGGCCCCGGTCGCCCCGCCGGCCCGCCGCACCGCCGGTGGTCGCCCCATGGCCACCGAACTGGCCGACGGAGACTGGCAGGAATTCTGATGCCTGCCTGACCTGATGTACGAGAACGCCCTGGCCCTGCGCTGGGGCGTTTTTGTTTACGGGGTATCTGGATATCCAGCCAACGGCGAAGCCCCTCGGGGTGGTCGCGGTAGGCGCGTGGCTACTGAGGGTTGGCCGGGAGGGTGGGCTGCGCAGGGGCCGCTGCAAGTACGTCCATGTAAGCTCGGTCGCCGCATCCATGCGGCTCACGCCCCTGCGCAGCCCACCCTCCCGGCCACGGACAGTTTCCGTGCGCGTCCACCCCGGATTGAAGAAAGAAGAGCAAGAGCAACAGCACCGCTTCCGGGTTCAGATTCGCTTTCCGCAGGAAAACGGATCTGCCCCCTCTTCCCACTTGGAAGGCCAACGCTCTTGCCGTCCGTCACAGGAATGCCGAGAGGGCTGGGTCGGGGTGGGCTGGCGGGACCGTTGGCGCCATGGATGGCGCCATCGAGCCCCCAAGGTGAAGTGACCCCCGGGAGTTGGACACCAGATCCAACCCCGAGGGATACATGAACAAATACGACGCGCGTTTCAAACTGCAGGTCGCCAAAGAGGCCTGCAAGACCTCCACATCGGTCAAAGCCATTGCCCGTCGCCACGGCCTGGAGTTCTCCACGGTCAGGCGCTGGGTGGCGACCTATCGGCTGCATGGTAGGCGGGGATTTCATCGCCAGGCCCGGTCCTATGACCTCCCGTTCAAACTGGCTGTCCTGGAGAAGATGAGCCAGGACGGCTTGTCCGGGCGGGAGGCCACCACCTACTTTCAAATTGGCGATGCCGGCGCGGTGGGACGATGGCGGCGCCTGTATGCTCAAGGCGGTGCCCAAGCGTTGGCACCCCCTCCGCCGCCGCCCCGAAAGCCGATGAAAAAGACCCGTTCGTCCAAGCCACCTGAGGATATGAGCCGCGATGAGCTGCTCAAGGAAGTCGCCTATCTGCGTGCGGAGACCGACTACCTAAAAAAACTCGATGCCTTGATCCGGGAAGAGCAGGCGGCGCAGGACGCAAAGCGCAAGCCGTCCAAGGATTGAGGCAGGTTCATACGCTGTCGCTTCTGCTCGAAGCAGCTGAGCTGTCACGCAGTACGTTCTATTACCAGAACCATGTCCTGGCCCATCCGGATCAGGATGAGGCAGCCCTGTGCGAGCGCATCCGTGCAATCTACGATCAAAGCCAAGGGCGCTATGGCTATCGCACGGTGACGCTGGAATTAGCCAATCAGGGTCATCGGACCAATCACAAGCGGGTTCAGCGCCTGATGGGGGAGATGGGACTGAAATCGCGGGTGCGTGTGAAGCGCTACCAGGCCTTCAAGGGGGCGGCCAATGTTGTGGTTGGCAATGACCTCAATCGCCAGTTCCATGCCGAGCGGCCCAACCAGAAGTGGGTGACTGACGTGACCGAGTTCAAGGTGCAGGGCATGAAGCTGTACCTGTCGCCGATCATGGACCTCTACAACGGTGAAATCGTGGCTTATCAGATCAAGCGTCGGCCCGTATTTGATCTGGTGGGTCAAATGCTGGAGGAGGCCATCAAGAAGCTTTCCCCGGATGAGCGCCCCATGATCCACTCCGACCAGGGCTGGCAGTACCAGCATGAAAACTACCGGCATATGCTGGAAAAGCACTCGTTGAAGCAAAGCATGTCCCGGCGCGGCAACTGCCTGGACAATGCGGCGATGGAGAGCTTCTTTGGAACGCTGAAGTCGGAGTTCTTCTACCTGAACAGCTTTGACAGCCTCGAGAGTCTGGAGGCTGGGCTGGTGGAATACATCCAGTACTACAACGAAGAGCGCATCAAACTGAAACTGAAAGGTCTGAGCCCGATAAAGTACCGGGAGCAGGCCCAATCGGCCGCCTGACCCCGTCCAAGTCTCGGGGGTCACTTCAAGGACGGGTTTACGGCGTGTCCCGCCAGCCCACCCCGATCCAGCCACCCACTGAAAATTCAGAGCCGACCAACCGCCGTTGCTGTTGCTGTTGCTGTTGCTGTTGCTTCAAAAGCCTGCCGCAGGCAGCGCCGCAGCCGCCGCTGCAAGGAAACCTGAATACGTTCGGACACCGCACCTCAATCCCCCGCCCGCGCGGCCGATAACGGGGTTGTCACCGCTTGTCCCGCTGTGATCGGCACGGCGCCGCCCGCCCGCTTCGACCTGGTCCTGCTCGATGAATCTCATGCATCGCTGGCAACACTACTTCAGCAACCTCTCCGTCCGGCGCAAGCTCAACCTGCTGACGCTGCTCATCGCGCTTGGCGTGATCGCGCTCTCGGTGATCGCCGCCCGCATGCAGTACCTCGACCTGACCGAGACCCGCAAGACCGCGCTGAAGACCCAGGTCGAACTCAGCTACGGCATCCTCCAGCACTACCATCGCCTGGCCGGTACCGGCGAGCTCAGCGAGGACGCTGCCAAGGCCGCCGCCCTGCAGGCGCTGGAAGTGATGCGCGCCGATAACGATGCCTACTACTTCAACATCTACGACACCGGCTACCGCCTGCTGATGCACCCGTTCCGCAAGGACCTGGTCGGCAAGGACATGAAGGACTTCCGCACCGACGACGGCGTGCGCATCTACTACGACCAGGTGGAAGCAGCCAAGGCCGGTGGCGGCTTCGTCAACTACCGCTGGGCCAAGCCCGGCAGCAAGGGCGAGGTCGAGAAGGTGGCTTACGCCGGCCTGTTCGCGCCCTGGAACTGGGTGGTCAGCAGTGGCGTCTACATGGACGACGTGCAGAAGCAGGCACTGGTGTTCACCGCCATCATGGCCGTCTCCGGTGGCGTGCTGGTACTGATCGTGCTGGCCCTGAGCTGGCTCATCGGCAACCGCATCGCCGTACCGCTGAAGCAGGCAACGGCCGTCGCCGAGGGTATCGCCCGCGGCAAGCTGGACAGCCACATCGGCCCGCAGCCGCATGACGAGACCGGCCGCCTGCTGGACGCCATGTCCGGCATGCAGCAGCAGCTGCACGCGGTGATCAGCGGCCAGCGCGAGATGGCGCGTCGCCACGACGGCGGCGAACTGAGCTACCGCATCGATGCCAGCGCCTTCCCCGGCGAGTACGGGCTGATGGTGCAGGAAACCAATGCTCTGGTCGGCGGCCACGTGCAGACCCTGCACGATGTGCTGGACGTGGTGCAGCAGTACGCGGTGGGCGATCTGAGCCGCGACGTCGCGCGCTACCCCGGCGAGAAGGCCGCGATGACCACCACCGTCGACACGGTCAAGGCCAACCTCGGCCGCATCAACGCCGAGATCAAGCAGCTGGCCAGTGCCGCCGCCGCAGGCGACTTCAGCCGCCGTGGCGACGCGCAGCGCTTCGATCACGATTTCCGCCTGATGCTGGAAAACCTCAACGCGATGATGGCGGTCAGCGATGACAACCTCGGCAAGCTCTCGCAGCTGCTGTCGGCCATCGCCGAAGGCGACCTGACCGCGCGCATGCACGGCGACTACCAGGGCGTGTTCGCACGCATGCGGGACGACGCCAACACCACCGTCACCCAGCTGACCCAGATCGTCGGCCAGATCCAGGCCAGCGCCGGCAGCATCACCCTGGCCGCCGGTGAGATCGCCTCGGGCAACAGTGACCTGTCGCGCCGTACCGAGCAGCAGGCCGCCAATCTGGAAGAAACCGCCGCGTCAATGGAGGAACTGACCTCCACCGTGCGCCAGAACGCCGAGCACGCCCGCCAGGCCAATCAGCTGGCGATCGGCGCGCAGGGTGTTGCTTCCCAAGGCGGCAGCGTGGTCGGCCAGGTGGTCAACACCATGTCGGCCATCGAAGCTTCGTCGAAGAAGATCGCCGAGATCATCTCGGTCATCGACGGCATCGCCTTCCAGACCAACATCCTGGCGCTGAACGCCGCAGTGGAAGCCGCACGTGCCGGCGAACAGGGCCGCGGCTTCGCCGTGGTCGCCAGCGAAGTGCGTACCCTCGCCCAGCGCTCGGCCGCCGCGGCCAAGGAGATCAAGGGCCTGATCGATGATTCGGTCGGCAAGGTCGCCGAAGGCTCCAGCCTTGTGCACCAGGCCGGTAGCACCATGGGCGAGATCGTCGCCTCGGTGCAGCGCGTGACCGACATCATGGCCGAGATCTCCGCGGCTTCGCAGGAGCAGTCGGCTGGCATCGAGCAGGTCAACCAGACCGTGGTGCAGATGGACGAAACCACCCAGCAGAATGCTGCGCTGGTGGAAGAAGCCACCGCCGCCGCACGTGCGATGGAAGAACAGGCTGGCCAGCTGGCCGACGCCGTGGCGATCTTCCGCCTGGACAACCAGGTCTCGGCCGCGATGAAGGCAGTGGCCGCGCGTGTCGAGCCGGTGCATGTTGCCGCCGCCGTGGCGCGTCCGCGGCCGGCTCCGACGCCAGCACCGGTCCGCCGCAGCAGCAACGCCAGCACCTTCGTCGCCAGCGACAGCGACTGGCAGGAATTCTGAGACCCACCCGCGGCGGCTTCGGCCGCCGCCTCTGCCGATGGACACGTCCCCCGTGCAAAGTCCTACTCCCATCGTCACCGGCCCGCGCGAATTCGAGTTCGCCGACCGTGATTTCCGCCGCGTCTGCGACCTGATCTACCAGCGCGTGGGCATCGCCCTCGCCCCGGCAAAACGCGACATGGTCTATGGCCGCCTGTCGCGCCGCCTGCGCACGCTGGGCATGCGCAGCTTCCAGCAGTATCTGGACCATCTGGAGCAGGAAGACGGTGACGAATGGCAGGCGTTCACCAACGCCCTGACCACCAACCTGACCTCGTTCTTCCGCGAACCGCACCACTTCGACAAGCTGCGCGAGGAGCTGCAGCAGCGCGCCAGCCGCACGCCGCTGCTGCTGTGGTCCTGCGCGGCGTCCACCGGCGAAGAGCCCTACTCGATGGCGATCACCGCCTGCGAAGCCTTCGGCACCCTGAAGCCACCGGTACGCATCATCGCCACCGACGTCGATACCCAGGTGCTGGCCACGGCCGGCCGTGGCGTCTACAACATCGACCGCGTCACCAGCCTCGACCCGGACCTGCGCCGCCGCTACTTCCAGCGCGGCAGCGGCCCCAACGAGGGCCAGTGCCGCGTGCTGCCGGCGCTGCGCGAGCTGATCGAGTTCCGCCCATTGAACCTGCTTGCCCCGCGCTACGACGTCGGCGGCCCGTTCGATGCACTGTTCTGCCGCAACGTGATGATCTACTTCGACAAGCCGACCCAGCGCGCGATCCTCGGCCGGCTGGTACAGCACCTGTCCGACGATGGCCTGCTCTACACCGGCCACTCGGAGAACTACCTGCACGCCGCCGACCTGATCCAGCCCTGCGGACGCACCCTGTACCGCCGTGCGGCAAAGGCCGGCGCATGAACGCATCGCTGCGTACCGATGATGTGATGCGTTACCAGGACGCGCGCTTCAAGACCATTGCGGCCAAGCTGCTGCCGACCCAGTACCTGGTGGTCGACGACACCACCGCGCTGACCACTACACTCGGCTCCTGCGTGGCCGCCTGCCTGCGCGACCCGGTGCTGAAGATCGGCGGCATGAACCACTTCCTGCTGCCCGAAGGCAACGCCGGCGATGGCGCACCCGCGCGCTACGGCAGCTACGCGATGGAACTGCTGATCAACGACATGCTCAAGCGCGGCGCGCACCGCAAGCGCATCGAGGCCAAGGTGTTCGGCGGCGCCAACGTGCTCAAGGGGTTCACCAGCAATCCGGTCGGCACCCGCAACGCCGAGTTCGTGCGCCAGTACCTGCAGGCCGAGCACATTCCGATCATCGCCGAAGACCTGTGCGGCATCCATCCGCGCAAGATCTGGTTCTTCGCCGATACCGGCCGCGTGGTGGTGCAGCGTCTGCCGCATGCCCATGAAGCCGAAGTGGCTGCGACCGAATCGGCCGTGCGTGCACGCCTGTCCAAGGCCCCGGTCACCGGCGGCGTGGAGCTGTTCGAATGACCCTGACCGGCAACGCCCCCTGCCGGGTCCTGATCGTCGACGACTCCGCCGTCGTGCGCCAGATGCTCACGGAAATCCTGTCCAGCGATCCGTCCATCGACGTGGTCGGCACCGCCGCCGACCCGCTGCTGGCGCGCGAGAAGATCAAGCGCCTGGCCCCGGACGTGATCACGCTGGACGTGGAAATGCCGCGCATGGACGGCCTGGCGTTCCTGGAAAACCTGATGCGCCTGCACCCGCTGCCGGTGGTGATGATCTCCTCGCTGACCGAACGCGGCGCCGACACCACCCTGCAGGCGTTGGCGCTGGGCGCGGTGGATTTCGTCTCCAAGCCGAAGCTGGACGTTGCGCGGGGCCTGCAGGGCTACGCCGACGAGATCATCGCCAAAGTGAAGATGGCGGCGCGTTCGCGCGTTCGCCCGCTGGTGCGCGCTGCCGCACCGAAGCTCCTGCTGGACGCCTCCCCAGCGACGCGTCCCGCCACGCCCCAGTTCCGCACCACCGACCGGCTGATCGCGATCGGCTCATCGGCCGGTGGCACCGAGGCCCTGCGTGTAGTGCTGGAAGGCATGCCCGCCGACGGCCCGGCCGTGGTGATGACCCAGCACCTGCCGGCCAGCTTCAGCACGGCTTTCGCCGAACGACTGGATCGCCATTCCGCCATGGCAGTGCGTGAGGCCAGCGACGGTGAAGCGGTGCTGCCCGGCCACGCCTACCTGCCACCGGGTGGCAAGCATCTGCGGATCATCCGCGACGGTGCGCGCTGGCGCTGCCGGGTCGACGACGGCCCGGCCGTGAACCGGCACAAGCCCGCGGTGGATGTGCTGTTCCGCTCGGTCGCGCAGAACGCCGGCGGCAACGCCATCGGTGCCATTCTCACCGGCATGGGCGATGACGGTGCACGCGGCCTGCTAGAGATGCGTCAGGCCGGCGCCCCGACGCTGGTGCAGGACGAGGCCAGCAGCGTGGTCTGGGGCATGCCCGGTGCCGCGTTCAAGCTCGGCGCCGCCGAGGAACAGGTGCCGCTGGAACGGATTGCGGAACGGTTGCTGGCGCTGGCGCGCGGCTGATTGCGCGCCCCGGCTCAAGGACTCCGCTTGCAGTAGATCCACGCCATGCGTGGATGCCGTTGTAGAGTCGAGCCACGCTCGACTCATCGCGCATGGCGCGAACAGCAGCCAAGCATGGACTCGGTGCTACAGGCCATCAGGCAACAAAAAAAACCCCGGCTTTCACCGGGGCTTCTTCGTTTCAACGGGTTGCCGGCCAGCGGCCGGCACTACCATGCGTCGTCGGCCCACAAAAAAACCCCCGGCGCGAGCCGGGGGCTTTTCGTTACCGCATCAGGCGGCGACCGTCTTGGCCACGTCCTGGTATTCCTCGATCTGGTCGAAGTTCATGTAGCGGTAGATCTCCGCACCATTGGCGTTGATCACGCCGATGTCCGCCATGTACTCCTCCTTGGTCGGGATGCGGCCCAGACGCGAGCAGATCGCCGCCAGTTCCGCCGAACCCAGGTACACGTTGGTGTTGCGGCCCAGGCGGTTCGGGAAGTTGCGGGTCGAGGTCGACATCGCGGTGGAACCTTCGCGGATCTGCGCCTGGTTGCCCATGCACAGCGAGCAGCCCGGCATTTCCATGCGTGCACCGGTGGCGCCGAAGGTGCCGTACACGCCTTCCTTGGTCAGCTCCGAGGCATCCATCTTGGTCGGCGGGGCCACCCACAGGCGGGTCGGCAGGTCACGCTTGCCTTCCAGCAGCTTGGCGGCCGCGCGGAAGTGACCGATGTTGGTCATGCATGAACCGATGAACACTTCGTCGATCTTGGCGCCGGCCACTTCGGACAGGGTCTTCACGTCGTCCGGGTCGTTCGGGCAGGCCACGATCGGCTCGTGGATGTCGGCCAGGTCGATCTCGATGACGGCAGCGTATTCGGCATCGGCATCCGGCTCCAGCAGCTCCGGGTTGGCCAGCCACGCTTCCATCTTCTCGATACGGCGCTGCAGCGAACGCGGGTCCTGGTAACCCTCGGCGATCATCCACTTCAGCAGGGTGATGTTGCTGTTGAGGTACTCGATGATCGGCTCCTTGTTCAGGCGCACCGAGCAACCGGCCGCCGAACGCTCGGCCGAGGCGTCGGACAGTTCGAACGCCTGTTCGACCTTCAGCTCCGGCAGGCCTTCGATTTCCAGGATGCGACCGGAGAAGATGTTCTTCTTGCCAGCCTTGGCCACGGTCAGCAGGCCCGACTTGATCGCGTACAGCGGAATCGCGTTGACCAGGTCACGCAGGGTCACGCCCGGCTGCATCTTGCCCTTGAAGCGCACCAGCACCGACTCCGGCATGTCCAGCGGCATCACGCCGGTGGCAGCGGCGAAGGCAACCAGGCCCGAACCGGCCGGGAACGAAATGCCCACCGGGAAACGGGTGTGCGAGTCACCACCGGTGCCGACGGTGTCCGGCAGCAGCATGCGGTTGAGCCAGCTGTGGATCACGCCGTCGCCGGGGCGCAGCGAGACGCCGCCACGGGTGGAGATGAACTCCGGCAGGGTGTGGTGGGTCTTCACGTCCACCGGCTTCGGGTAAGCGGCGGTGTGGCAGAACGACTGCATCACCAGGTCGGCCGAGAAGCCCAGGCAGGCCAGGTCCTTCAGCTCGTCACGGGTCATCGGGCCGGTGGTGTCCTGCGAGCCGACCGAGGTCATCTTCGGTTCGCAGTAGGTGCCCGGGCGCATGCCCTGGCCTTCCGGCAGGCCACAGGCGCGGCCGACCATCTTCTGCGCCAGCGAGAAGCCCTTGCCGGTATCGACCGGCTGCACCGGCAGGCGGAACAGATCGGTCGGGGCCAGGCCCAGCGCTTCACGCGCCTTGCCGGTCAGGCCACGGCCGATGATCAGCGGAATGCGGCCACCGGCGCGCACTTCGTCGAACAGCACTTCGGACTTGACCTGGAACTCGGCGATCACTTCACCGTTCTTCAGCGCCTTGCCTTCGTACGGACGCAGCTCGACGACATCGCCGTGCTCCATCTTCGACACGTCCAGCTCGATCGGCAGTGCACCGGCATCTTCCATGGTGTTGTAGAAGATCGGGGCGATCTTCGAACCCAGGCAGACGCCACCGGCGCGCTTGTTCGGGATGAACGGAATGTCATCACCGGTCCACCACAGCACGCTGTTGGTGGCCGACTTGCGCGAGGAACCGGTGCCGACCACGTCGCCGACGTAGGCGACCAGGTGACCCTTGTCCTTCAGCGACAGGATCTGCTGGATCGGGCCGCGCTTGCCGTCCTCTTCCGGGGTAAACGGCGCGTCGTCGCGCTTGTTCTTCAGCATCGCCAGGGCGTGCATCGGAATGTCCGGGCGGGTGGTTGCGTCCGGCGCCGGCGACAGGTCGTCGGTGTTGGTTTCGCCCGGCACCTTGAACACGGTGACGGTCAGGCTCTGCGGCACTTCCGGGTTGCTGGTGAACCACTCGGCGTCGGCCCAGCTCTGCAGCACGGACTGGGCGTTGGCATTGCCGGCCTTGGCCTTTTCCTGCACATCGTGGAAGGCATCAAACACCAGCAGGGTCTTCTTCAGACCGTTGGCGGCGATGGTGCCGACGCTGGCGTCGTCCAGCAGCTGCACCAGCGGGGCAACGTTGTAACCGCCGAGCATGGTGCCCAGCAGTTCGGTGGCGCGCTCACGGCTGATCAGCGGGTTCTGCTCGCTGCCCAGGGCGATCGCCGCCAGGTACGAGGCCTTGACCTTCGCCGCGTCATCGACGCCGGCCGGCACGCGGTGGGTCAGCAGGTCGAGCAGGAACTCGGCCTCGCCCTGCGGCGGGTTCTTCAGCAGTTCGATGACATCGGCCGTCTGCTGCGCGCTCAGCGGCAGCGGCGGGATGCCAAGCGCAGCGCGCTCGGCGACGTGGTGGCGGTAGGCTTCCAACATGACAACTCCCGGGTAATGCGTAGGTTGAAAAAACAAAATGGGCTCAGGCTTGCGGCACGATCAGCTTCAGGCCCTTGAAGTAGTCGCGGTAAAACGTGTCGTTCCAGGTGATCAGGCCATCGCACTGCAGCAGTGCATGGGCGCCGACCATGAATTCGTCCAGGCTGCGGCGACTGCCGCTGCGCTGGCGGTGACGGCGGTGCATCTCGCCGGCGCGCAGCGCCGACTTGGCTTCCATCGGGTTGAAGTGCACGCCCATTTCTTCCAGCGCTTCGAGCACCTCGGCACCGCCACGCAGCGATGCGCAGACCTCGGCCAGGGTCGCGCCGCAGACCACCACGCGGCCACCGACCAGGCTCTGCCTGAGGATGGCTTCCACGGCATCGGCCTGCGGACCATTGCTGAGCAGCTCGACCAGCACCGGAGAGTCGACGGCGATCATCACGGCTTATTCCTCGTCACGCACCGCACGTACCGCTGCGTCGGACGACTCGAAACCGTCCAGCGCGAACTTGCCGCGCGCCCGTGAAATGGCATCGTCAACACTCTTGCGCAGGATGATGCGGCTGCCGTCCAGCTCGACCTTCAGCAGCGTGCCCTTGGTCAGGCCGAGGGCATCACGCACCGCCTTGGGCAGGGTGATCTGTCCGCGTTCTGCAACAGTGGCTTCCATCGGTAGGCCCTCCAGAGTATGCACAAATTATACATACTTCCCCGGGCATACTTCCACCCTGAACAGGACCGGCAACCCGCCAGCCCTTGCCTCGCAAAGGATCGGCCACAAACGTGACATACGCCATACACCTTCCCCTGTAGTCTGGAACCGATGCCGCAGGCCGGAACCCGGCCCGGATGAATCCATTCAGTCTGGGGTTCATACTGGGACCACCGGGGCCGTCAGGCCCGCGGCGACCGCAAGCAGGTCCGCCCATGCGCGGGCCACTGCAAGCCATCCGCAAGAAGGAGTTACCCCGCATGAGCGATTCGTTCTCCACCCGCAGCCAGCTGAACGTCGGCGGCAAGACCTACGACTACTTCAGCCTGCCCACGCTGGGCCAGCGCTTCGATATCTCCCACCTGCCCTACTCGATGAAGATCCTGCTGGAGAACCTGCTCCGGCACGAGGACGGCGGCATCACCGTCGGCAAGGACCACATCGAAGCCGTGGCCCGCTGGAACCCGGCGGCCGAGCCGGACACCGAAATCGCCTTCATGCCGGCGCGCGTGGTCCTGCAGGACTTCACCGGCGTGCCCTGCGTGGTCGACCTCGCCGCGATGCGCGACGCGGTGGTCAAGCTCGGCGGCTCGCCTGAGCAGATCAACCCGCAGATTCCCTCCGAACTGGTCATCGACCACTCGGTGCAGGTCGACGTGTTCGGCAAGCCGGACGCGCTGGACCTCAACGGCAAGATCGAG
This sequence comes from Stenotrophomonas sp. 71799_Sma, assembly GCF_056482505.1. Lineage (NCBI taxonomy): Bacteria > Pseudomonadati > Pseudomonadota > Gammaproteobacteria > Lysobacterales > Lysobacteraceae > Stenotrophomonas > Stenotrophomonas sp. 71799_Sma. Next base: position 2,152,209 of record NZ_CM151202.1, on the reverse strand, counting down.
TTCCAGCGCAACCAGGAACGCTACGGCTTCCTGCGCTGGGGCCAGAAGGCCTTCGACAACTTCAAGGTAGTGCCGCCGAACACCGGCATCGTCCACCAGGTGAACCTGGAGAACCTGGCCCGCGTGGTGATGACGGCGGACAAGGACGGCAAGGCGGTCGCCTACCCCGATACCGTGTTCGGTACCGACAGCCACACCACGATGATCAACGGCATCGGCGTGCTGGGCTGGGGCGTGGGCGGCATCGAAGCGGAGGCGGCCATGCTCGGCCAGCCGTCGTCGATGCTGATCCCGCAGGTGGTCGGCTTCAAGCTGACCGGCAAGCTGCCCGAGGGCGCCACCGCCACCGACCTGGTGCTGACCGTCACCCAGATGCTGCGCAAGCTGGGCGTGGTCGGCAAGTTCGTCGAGTTCTACGGTGACGGCCTGCAGCACCTGCCGCTGGCCGACCGCGCCACCATTGGCAACATGGCGCCGGAATACGGCGCCACCTGCGGCATCTTCCCGATCGACGCCGAGTCGCTGAACTACCTGCGCCTGTCCGGCCGCAGCGAAGAGCAGATCGATCTGGTTGAAGCCTATGCCAAGGCGCAGGGCCTGTGGCACGAACCGGGCAGCCCGCACGCGCAGTACAGCACCACGCTGGAACTGGACATGGGCACGGTGAAGCCGTCGCTGGCCGGCCCGAAGCGTCCGCAGGACCGTGTGCTGCTGGAAGACGTGCAGAAGAACTACCGCGAAGCCCTGGTTGGCCTGACCACCAACCGTGACAAGCGCAGCGACGATGTCTCCTCGTTCGTCAACGAAGGCGGCGGTGCCGCGGTCGGCAACGAGCAGCTGGCCAAGGGCTACGCCGACATCGAAACCGAAGGCCGCAAGGTCCGCCTGAAGGACGGCGCGGTGGTCATCGCGGCCATCACCTCGTGCACCAACACCTCCAACCCGGCGGTGATGATCGGCGCGGGCCTGTTGGCCCGCAACGCGGCCGCCAAGGGCCTGAACCGCCAGCCGTGGGTGAAGACCTCGCTCGGCCCAGGTTCGCGCGTGGTCACCGATTACCTGGAAAAGGCCGGCGTACTGAAGGAGCTGGAGAAGATCGGCTTCTACGTGGTCGGCTACGGCTGCACCACCTGCATCGGCAACTCCGGCCCGCTGCCGACCGAAGTCAGCGCCGGCATCGCCACCGGCGATCTGGTGGTCACCTCGGTGCTGTCCGGCAACCGCAACTTCGAGGGCCGCGTGCACCCCGAAGTGAAGATGAACTACCTGGCCAGCCCGCCGCTGGTGGTGGCCTATGCCATCGCCGGCACCACCGACATCGACCTGACCACCCAGCCGCTGGGTACCGGCAGCGATGGCCAGCCGGTGTTCCTGCGCGACATCTGGCCGAGCAACAAGGAAATCGGCGACGTCATCGCCGCCACCATCGGCCCGGAGATGTTCAAGCAGAACTACGCCGATGTGTTCAAGGGCGATACCCGCTGGAACACCATCGCTTCGCCGGACGGCAACCTGTACGAGTGGAGCGATGCCTCCACCTACATCAAGAACCCGCCGTACTTCGATGGCATGACCATGCAGACCGGCAGCATCGACGATGTGCACGGTGCACGCGTGATGGGCCTGTTCGGTGATTCGATCACCACCGACCACATCTCCCCGGCCGGCAACATCAAGAAGGACTCGCCTGCAGGCCGCTTCCTGCAGGAGCGCGGCGTGCAGCCGGCCGACTTCAACAGCTACGGCAGCCGCCGCGGCAACGATGACGTGATGGTCCGCGGCACCTTCGCCAACATCCGCATCAAGAACCTGATGTTCGGTGGCGAGGAAGGCGGCAACACCCTGTACTACCCGGCCGGCGGCGGCCAGCCGGAAAAGCTGGCGATCTACGATGCAGCCATGAAGTACAAAGCCGACAAGGTGCCGCTGGTAGTGCTGGCCGGCAAGGAATACGGCACCGGTTCGTCGCGTGACTGGGCGGCCAAGGGCACCCTGCTGCTGGGGGTGAAGGCGGTCGTGGCCGAGAGCTTTGAGCGCATCCACCGCTCCAACCTGGTCGGCATGGGCGTGCTGCCGCTGCAGTTCCGCAACGGCGAGAACGCACAGAGCCTGGGCCTGGACGGTTCGGAAGTGATCGACATCACCGGCCTGCAGGACGGTGCCAGCAAGCGCGCCACGGTCACCGCGACCAAGGCTGACGGCACCAAGAAGACCTTCGAAGTCTCGGTGATGCTGCTGACCCCGAAGGAAGTCGAGTACTTCCGCCATGGCGGCCTGCTGCAGTACGTGCTGCGCCAGCTGGCCAGCAAGTAACGCGTCACCTGTAGAGCCGAGCCTGCGCTCGGCTACATTGCCACAGCATCAGCCGAGCATGGCTCGGCTCTACAACAAGAAGAAGGGCCGGATCCTCGCGGATCCGGCCCTTCCTGTTTCTCCGCAGCCAGGCATGGCCTGGCTCTACTGCGTCACCGACGGCATCGGGATAGATGCCAGGTGCCCGATCACCGGCGCGGTGCGTCCGGGTCGGTGCGCAGTGCCTTCAGCAGGCCCCACATGTAGAACGCCAGGGTGAACGAGAACGGCAGGCCGCACAGCACCACCGCGGTCTGCATCGCACTGAAGTTGCCGGCCAGCAGCAGGCCGACGCTGGCCACGGTGATGCCGGCTGCCCAGAACACGCGCAGCCAGATCGGCGCGTCATGGCCGTCCTCCACGCCATCATCGACGCGACGCGTGCACAGGTTGGCGATCATCAGCGTGCCCGAATCGACCGGAGTCAGGAACAGCACGAAGCCGATCACCACTGCGGCGCCGGCCACGTACGGCGCGGCGGGCAGGTACTCCAGCAGCTTGAACAGCGTCATCGCCGCATCATGCTGGGCCACGTCACCCAGGATCGCCTGGCCGTGGTTGAGCACCAGGTCGATAGCCGTGTTGCCGAAGATCGACAGCCACGCCAGGGTGAAGCCGAGCGGGATCAGCAGGACGCCCATGATCACTTCACGGATGGTGCGGCCACGCGAGATGCGCGCCACGAAAAGACCGACGAACGGCGCCCAGGCGATCCACCACGCCCAGTAGAACAGCGTCCACGAGCCCATCCACTCACGGCCCTTCGGGTCGTTGAGGTACATGTCGAAGCTCTTGCGCACGAATGCGCCGAGATAATCGCCGGTGTTCTGGATCAGACCATCGAACAGGTGCAGGGTCGGGCCGGTGACCAGCACGAACAGCAGCAGGCCGCACAGCAGGCGCACGTTGAGGTTGGAGAGCCAGGCAATGCCCTTCTCCACACCCGCCACCACGCCGATGGTGGCCACCACCATCATCACCAGCACGATTGCCACCAGCACCTGCGGCGTATCCGGAATGTGGAACAGGTAGACCAGGCCGGACTGCACCACCAGCGCGCCGATGCCGAGGTTGGTCACCATCGAGATCAGCGTGGCAAGGATGCCGAAGCCATCGACCATGTCGCCGATGCGGCCATGGATGCGCTCACCGAAGATCGGGTACAGCGCCGAGCGCAGCGCCAGCGGCAGGTCGCGGCGGTAGGCGAAATAGCCCAGCGCCACGCCGACCAGCGCATACAGCGCCCAGCCGTGCAGGCCCCAGTGCAGGAAGGTCAGCACCATCGCCTCGCGGCCGGCGGCCACGGTACCGCCGGGCTGCCCGGGCGGATTGAGGAAATGGTCCAGCGGCTCGTAGGCGCCGTAGTACAGCAGCGCGATGCCGATGCCGGCCGAGAACAGCATCGACACCCAGGCCACGTAACCGAAGGCCGGTGATTCCTCGTTGTGGCCCAGGCGGATGCGGCCATACGGTGAGAACGCCAGCCACAGCACGAAGCCCAGGCACAGCACGATCAGCAGCATGTACCACCAGCCGAACGCCGCCGAGACTTCGGCCTGCGCCCACTGCAGCCAGTGCTCGCTGCTTTCGGGATAAAGAACGGTGAGCAGCCCGAGGATGCCGATCGACACCGAAGAGCTGAAGAAGACAAAACGGTTCAAGCGCAGGGGCGAACGCTTGGGATGAGCCAGGGAAGACATGGGGTCGTCTCATCAAGTCCGAGGGGGCACATGGGCGGGGCCGGACCGGTAAACCGGGCCCATGGCGTGGGGCGCGAGCGCATCCTAGGGTTTATTGATTGAACGTTCAATCAATAAAAAGCATAATGGCGGGCAGCCCGATCCTTCGGGTCGCAATCCGTGGAGAGACAATGCCGAAGAAAGGCGTGGAACCGGTACGGCGCGAACAGCTGATCCGGGCCACTTTCCAGACCATCGACGAGATCGGCATGGCCGATGCGACCGTCGCCACCATCGCGAAGAAAGCAGGGCTGTCCAGCGGCATCGTCGCCCACTACTTCGGCGACAAGGACGGCCTGCTCAATGCTGCAATGCGGCAGATCCTGCGTGAACTGAAGGACGCGGTCGCCCGATACCGTGCCGACGCTGGCGACGACCCGCGCGAGCAGCTGCGCGCCATCGTCGATGGCAACTTCGACGACAGCCAGATCAACGGCACCGCGATGCGCGTCTGGCTGACCTTCTGGGCCGCGAGCATGCACCAGCCGGAACTGGCCCGCCTGCAGCGCGCCAACGACCAGCGCCTGTTCTCCAACCTGTGCCACCAGTTCAACCGCCTGCTGCCCCACACGCAGGCCCGCCTGGCCGCCCGTGGCCTGGCCGCGATGATCGACGGCCTGTGGCTGCGCGGCAGCCTGGTCGGCGGCCAGTTCAATGCCGAGAAGTCCCGGCGCATCGCTTACGGCTACATCGACTTCCAGTTGCAGGCTGCCGCGCTATAAGCGTTGCAGCATCCGCCCCCTTCCAAGGAGTACGCCCCATGACCACCCTGCCCGTCCAACAGCTCTACATCCACGGCCAGCGCGTCGATGCCACCAGCGGCAAGACCTTCAAGACCGTGAACCCGGCCACCGGTGACGTGATCGCTGAAGTGCAGGTCGCCAGCCAGGCCGATGTCGAACGCGCCGTGCAGAGCGCGGCCGAAGGCCAGAAGGTGTGGGCGGCGATGACTGCCATGGAGCGTTCGCGCATCCTGCGCCGCGCCGTCGAGATCCTGCGCGAGCGCAACGACGAACTGGCCCACCTGGAAACCCTGGACACCGGCAAGGCGCTGGCCGAAACCACCACCGTGGACATCGTCACCGGCGCCGACGTGGTCGAGTACTACGCCGGCCTGGCCACCGCCATCGAAGGCATCCAGCTGCCGCTGCGCGAATCGAGCTTCTTCTACACCCGCCGCGAGCCGCTGGGCGTGGTCGCCGGCATCGGCGCCTGGAACTACCCGATCCAGATCGCCATGTGGAAGTCGGCCCCGGCCCTGGCCGCCGGCAACGCGATGGTGTTCAAGCCGTCCGAAGTGACCCCGCTGACAGCGATCCGGCTGGCCGAGATCTACACCGAAGCCGGTGTGCCGGCCGGCGTGTTCAACGTCGTGCAGGGCCCGGGCCGCGAGATCGGCCAGTGGCTGACCGAGCACCCGGTGATCGAGAAGATCTCCTTCACCGGCGGCGTCGCCACCGGCAAGAAGGTGATGGCCAGCGCCGCCTCCTCGTCGCTGAAGGAAGTGACCATGGAGCTGGGCGGCAAGTCGCCGCTGGTGATCTGCGATGACGCCGATCTGGACCGCGCAGCCGACATCGCGGTGATGGCCAACTTCTTCAGCTCTGGCCAGGTCTGCACCAACGGCACCCGCGTGTTCGTGCCGCGCAGCATGCTGGCCGCGTTCGAAGCCGCCGTGGTCGAGCGCGTCAAGCGCATCCGCATCGGCGACCCGATGGCCGCCGAGACCAACTTCGGCCCGCTGACCAGCTTCCCGCACATGGAAAACGTGCTGCGCTACATCGAAAGCGGCAAGGCCGAAGGCGCTCGCCTGCTGACCGGCGGCGGCCGTGCCACCGAAGGCGCGCTGGCCAATGGCGCCTACGTGCTGCCGACCGTGTTCTCCGACTGCCGCGATGACATGACCATCGTCAAGGAAGAGATCTTCGGGCCGGTGATGAGCATCCTCGCCTACGACGACGAAGACGAAGTGGTGCGTCGAGCCAACGACACCACCTTCGGCCTCGCCGCCGGTGTGGTCAGCAAGGACGTCAGCCGCGCCCATCGCATCATCCACCGCCTGGAAGCCGGCATCTGCTGGATCAACACCTGGGGCGAATCGCCGGCCGAAATGCCGGTCGGCGGTTACAAGGAATCCGGCGTCGGCCGTGAGAACGGCCTCTCCACCCTCGGCCACTACACCCGCATCAAGTCGGTGCAGGTGGAACTGGGCGACTACGCCAGCGTGTTCTGATCGGCGCGCCCCGAGCGCGCACCTTCGTCCGGCCACTGCGCCGATCCGACATTCCGCCGGGACGCCTGCATGCAGCGCGCCCCGGCCTGCAGGAGACACCCATGAGCACCCATAACGAGTACGACTACATCATCATCGGCGCCGGTTCGGCCGGCAACGTGCTGGCCACCCGCCTCACCGAAGATGCCGATGTCAGCGTGCTGCTGCTGGAAGCCGGTGGCCCGGACTACCGGCTCGACTTCCGTACCCAGATGCCGGCGGCACTGGCCTTCCCGCTGCAGGGCAAGCGCTACAACTGGGCGTACAAGACCGATCCCGAGCCCTTCATGAACAACCGCCGCATGGACTGCGGCCGTGGCAAGGGGCTGGGTGGCTCGTCGCTGATCAACGGCATGTGCTACATCCGCGGCAACGCGATGGACTACGACAACTGGGCCAGCATGCCCGGCCTGGAAGACTGGACCTACCTGGACTGCCTGCCGTACTTCCGCAAGGCCGAAACCCGTGACATCGGCCCCAACGACTACCACGGTGGCGAAGGTCCGCTGCGCGTGACCACGCCGAAGGCCGGCAACAACGAGCTGTTCGCCGCGATGGTCGAGGCCGGCGTGCAGGCCGGCTACCCGCGCACCGACGACCTCAACGGCTACCAGCAGGAAGGCTTCGGCCCGATGGACCGCACGGTGACCCCGAAGGGCCGTCGTTCCAGCACCGCCCGTGGCTACCTGGACCTGGCCAAGCCGCGCCCGAACCTGACCATCGTCACCCACGCGCTGACCGACCGCATCCTGTTCTCGGGCAAGCGTGCGGTGGGCGTGCAGTGGCTGCACAACGACCAGCCGCAGCGTGCCACCGCCCGCCGCGAAGTGCTGCTGTGTGGCGGCGCCATCGCCTCGCCGCAGATCCTGCAGCGCTCGGGCGTCGGCCCTGCCGACCTGCTGCGCAGCCTGGACATCGACCTGGTGCACCACCTGCCGGGCGTCGGCGCCAACCTGCAGGATCACCTGGAGATGTACCTGCAGTACGAGTGCAAGAAGCCCGTCTCGCTGGCCCCGGCTCTGAAGCTGTACAACCAGCCGGCCATCGGTGCCGAGTGGCTGTTCCTGGGCACCGGCATCGGCGCCAGCAACCAGTTCGAGGCCGGTGGCTTCATCCGCAGCGACGCCGAATTCGACTGGCCGAACCTGCAGTATCACTTCCTGCCGGTGGCGATCAATTACAACGGCTCCAACCCGATCAAGGCACACAGCTTCCAGATGCACGTCGGTTCGATGCGCTCGCCCAGCCGCGGCCGCATCCACGTGCGTTCGAAGGATCCGCGCGAACATCCGAGCATCCTGTTCAACTACATGTCGCACGACCAGGACTGGCGCGAGTTCCGCGCGGCGATCCGCATCACCCGCGAGATCTTCGCGCAGCCGGCACTGGCTCCGTACAGCGGCCGCGAGATCTCGCCGGGCAGCGCACTGCAGACCGATGCGCAGATCGATGCGTTCGTCCGCGAGCATGCCGAGACCGCCTACCACCCGTCGTGCTCGAACAAGATGGGCCATGCCGATGACCCGATGGCGGTGGTCGACGGCCAGGGCCGCGTGCACGGGCTGGAAGGCCTGCGCATCGTCGATGCCTCGATCATGCCGCAGGTGGTGACCGGCAACCTCAACGCACCAACCATCATGATGGCCGAGAAGCTGGCCGACGTGATCCGTGGCCGCACCCCGCTGGCCCGCAGCACCGCGCCGTACTACAAGGCCAACGGCGCACCGGTACGCAAGCAGGGCTGACGCAAGCGACCCTTCGGCAGACGCACACCCCTAATCGGTAGGTGCCCACCTTGGTGGGCACGCCTCCACAGCGCCCCCTCGCAATCCTGTGCCGACCAAGGTCGGCACCTACCACTGCAGCCTCCGCGACCCCTCTTCGCGTTTTCCCTACGGCGGGGTATGCTGCAATGAACGGCCATTGTCGATACGCTCAGGGCCGTAACCTAAAACATCACGATTCCTGGAGGGGGAATATGAGTCTGGATCGTCCCTGGCTGCAGAGCTATCCGAAAGGCGTTCCCGCCGAAATCGACGTCAACGAATTCCATTCGGTCGCCTCGGTCTTCGACGCTTCCGTCGCGAAATTCCGCGACCGTCCCGCCTACTCCAGCTTCGGCAAGGTCCTCACCTATGGTGAGACGGACGCGCTGGTCACCCAGTTCGCCGCCTACCTGCTGGGTGAGCTCAAGCTCAAGAAGGGTGACCGCGTCGCCCTGATGATGCCCAACTGCCTGCAGTACCCGGTGGCCACCTTCGGCGTGCTGCGCGCCGGCCTGACCGTGGTCAACGTCAACCCGCTGTACACCGCGCGCGAACTCAAGCACCAGCTGGTTGATGCCGGCGTCAGTGCCCTGGTGGTGGTCGACAACTTCGGCGACACCGTCGAACAGGTCATCGCCGATACACCGGTCAAGCACGTGGTCACCACCGGCCTGGGCGACCTGCTCGGCGCCAAGGGCGCGATCGTCAACTTCGTGCTGAAGTACATCAAGAAGATGGTGCCCAACTACCACATCAAGGGCGCCGTCCGCTTCAAGCAGGCGCTCAAGCTGGGCAGCCGCCACGCGCTTCCGCCGGTCGAGATCGACCACGACGACATTGCCTTCCTGCAGTACACCGGCGGGACCACCGGCGTGGCCAAGGGTGCGATGCTGACCAACCGCAACCTGATCGCCAACATGCAGCAGGCGTCAGCGTGGCTGTCCACCTCCGGCATCGAGCCGGGCAAGGAAGTGATCATCACTGCCCTGCCGCTGTACCACATCTTCGCGTTGACCGCGAACGGCCTGGTCTTCATGAAGTTCGGTGGCTGCAACCACCTGATCACCAACCCACGCGACATGAAGGGCTTCGTCAAGGAGCTCAAGGGCACCCGCTTCACTGCCATCACCGGCGTCAACACGCTGTTCAACGGCCTGCTCAACACCCCGGGCTTCGACGAGATCGACTTCTCTTCGGTCAAGTTCACCCTGGGCGGCGGCATGGCGGTGCAACGTGCCGTGGCCGAACGCTGGAAGAAGGTCACCGGCGTGACCCTGGTCGAAGCCTATGGCCTGACCGAGACCTCGCCCGCGGCCTGCATCAATCCGCTCACCCTGCCCGAGTACAACGGTGCCATCGGCCTGCCGATCCCGTCTACCGATGCCTGCATCAAGGACGACAACGGCAACATCCTGGCGCTGGGCGAAGTGGGCGAGCTGTGCATCAAGGGCCCGCAGGTGATGAAGGGCTACTGGCAGCGTCCGGAAGAAACCGCCACCGCCATCGATGCGGACGGCTGGCTGCACACCGGCGACATGGCGAAGATGGACGAACAGGGCTTCTTCTACATCGTCGACCGCAAGAAGGACATGATCCTGGTGTCCGGCTTCAACGTGTACCCGAATGAGGTCGAAGACGTCATCGCGATGATGCCGGGCGTGCTGGAAGTCGCCGCCGTCGGTGTCCCGGACGAGAAGTCCGGCGAAGTGGTCAAGGTCGTGATCGTGAAGAAGGACCCGAACCTGACCGCGGAAATGGTCAAGGAACATGCGCGGGCAAACCTGACCGGTTACAAGCACCCCAGAATCGTAGAATTCCGAAAGGAGCTGCCGAAGACCAACGTCGGCAAGATTCTCCGTCGCGAGCTGCGTGATACGCCCGCCCAGTAAGGGTTTCCGGGCAACGGGAGAGTACAGGGACCCCGCCGGGGACGGCGGGGTCTTTTTTATTACCGGAACATGGCCGGCCCGGCGCTTGCGGGCGGTTCACGACGGGTGCATAGAATCAGTCGCCGCCGCACGTTCAGCCCGCCCCCTCACTCCTCTCCGTCCGCTCTGCGGTTGGCCGGACGGTCACACGGAGAACTCCCATGTCCGCAGTACGCCCCATCATCACCCGTCCCTCGCAGCACCCTACCCTGCGTATCACCGAAGAACCCGAGCGGGATGTCTACTGGATCCACATGCACGCCAACCTGGTCAACCAGCCGGGCCGGCCGTGCTTCGCCTCGCGTCTGGTCGATGACATCGTCGACTACCAGCGCGAACTAGGCGATCGCCTCAGCGCCTCGCACGCTCTGTCACCCCATGTCGTTCTTGCCTCGGACAGCGACGTGTTCAACCTGGGTGGCGATCTCGAACTGTTCTGCCGCCTGATCCGCGAGGGCGACCGCGCCCGCCTGCTCGACTATGCCCAACGCTGCGTGCGCGGCGTGCATGCCTTCCATGCCGGCCTGGGCACCCGTGCCCACAGCATCGCCCTGGTCCAGGGCAATGCACTGGGTGGCGGCTTCGAGGCCGCACTGAGCTGCCACACCATCGTCGCCGAGGAAGGCGTGTTGATGGGCCTGCCCGAGGTGCTGTTCGACCTGTTCCCGGGCATGGGCGCCTACTCCTTCCTGTGCCAGCGGATCAGCCCGCGCCTGGCCGAGAAGATCATGCTGGAAGGCAACCTCTACACCGCCAGCCAGCTGAAGGAGATGGGCCTGGTCGACATCGTGGTGCCGGTGGGCGAAGGCGTTGCCGCGGTCGAACAGGTGATCAAGGAAAGCCGGCGCATTCCGCACGCGTGGGCGGCGATGCGTGAGGTCAACGAGATCGCCACCATGGTGCCGCTGCATGAAATGATGCGGATCACCGAGATCTGGGTGGACACCGCCATGCAGCTCGGCGAGAAGTCCCTGCGTACCATGGATCGGCTGGTACGGGCGCAGGCCCGGCGCAATGGCGACCCGGCCTGACCGTCTGGCGGGTCAGGACGGGCTGCGCTCGCTGTCGTCGCGGTGCGATGCCCCCGCACTACGGGCAGCCAACGCATTCCTGCCGTTGCGCAGGGCGGTCGCCAGGCTGCCGAGGCGGGCGTTCCATTCACCCTTCAGCTGCCAGTCCGCCATGCGCATGATTTCGCCACTGGAGGCGGCAACCTGGACAAGCCCCAGGTTGCTCGCCACACCGCGCAGCGCGTGTGCGTGCTCGCGGAAATCCTCCCAGGCCTGGCGCTCGCCGCAGCCCTGCAGCTGGCCCATGCTCGCGTCGACGTCCGCCAGGCACTGGTCGATGAACTTGCGTTCGAAGCCATCGCCCATGCCCAGCGACGCCAGCTCGTCCAGCACCGCGGTATCGAGCACGCCATCGCCAACCGGCAATGCCGGCACCGACTGGATGCCGGACTCGGCGCGGGTATTGGCGGCGACATCGGCCAGCACTTCCAGCAGACGGGTGGCCACCACGGGCTTGGCAAGGAAGGCGCGGGCACCGGCCTGCTCGCAACGCAGGATGGACTCGGGGGTGACGTCCGCGCTCAGCACCATGACCGGAACGTAAGGCATGCCACTGGCCTGCATCACCCGCAACTGTTTGAGCAGGTCCAGTCCGCTCATGCCGGGCATGTGCAGATCGACGATCGCTGCGTCGTAACTGGCCTGCTCCAACGCATCGAGCACTTCGGCGCCGCCATTGACGCAGGTGACCTTGTGGCCGGCCTTCTCCAGCAACCGCTGCAGCACCATGCGGTTGGCTTCGTGGTCGTCGGCCACCAGCACCCGCAGGCTGCGCACCCGCGCACGATGGCGCAGGAAGGGATTGGAAAACGCGATGACATTGCCGGCTTCAGCCACCTCGGACGGAACCGCCGGGGCTGATGAGGTGTCTGCGACGTCCAGCGTGATCTCGACCCAGAACACGCTGCCGCGCGGGCTGTTCGGCGCATAACCGACCTGCCCGCCCATCGACTCGACCAGGCCCTTGGCAATGGCGGTGCCCAGACCGGTGCCTTCATGGCGGCGGGCCAGGCCGACATCGCCCTGCTCGAAGGCATTGAACAGCCGGCCGCGCAGCGCCACCGGTACGCCGATGCCGCTGTCGACGATCTCGAATCGCAGGCGCATCCGCTCGCTACCCAGCACATCGGGGCTGGACACGCGCAGATGCACGTAGCCGCTGTCGGTGAACTTGACCGCGTTACCCATCAGATTGAGCAGGATCTGCTGCAGATGACCGGCATCACCCAGCAGGCGCGGCGGCACGTTGTCATCCACCTGCACGCGATAGTCCAGCGATTTGGAGCGGGTCTGCGGGGTCAGGATCAGGTTGATCGCCTGCAGCACGTCGGCCAGCGCGAACTCGTGCCACTCCACGCGCACCTTGCCGGCTTCGATCGCGGAGATGTCCAGCACCTCTTCCACCAGCGCCAACAGACTGCGGGTCGAGGCCTGGATGGTGTTCAGGCACTCGCGCTGTTCGTCGTCCAGGCGGGTGGTGGCCAGCACTTCGGTCATGCCGGCCAGCCCGTTCAACGGCGTGCGGAACTCATGGCTCATGTTGGCCAGGAAACGGCTCTTGGCTTCGTTGGCCTGGCGCGCCTCTGCCACCGCCCGGGTCAAGGCATGCAGCAGCGAATCGAAGTACAGCGGAATCGCGCCCAGGCCCAGCAGCAGGCCCCAGCCCAGATAGTCGTGGCCGCGCCAGTAGGGCGACAGCATCACCGTGCACAGGAAGGCCAGGCAGCCCATGGCCGTGGCCACGCGCAGGTAGGTGCTGCCGTAGCGCATGCCGTTGCCGATCGTGACCCACAGCATCACCGCATACAGCGGTGCCGCCGGCTCACCCTGGATGGTCATGATCCAGGCCATGCAGGTGTAGTCGGTCAGCATGCCGATCACCCGGCGCACATGCGACACACCCGGATTAACCAGGATCGCGGTCAGCAGGCCGGCGGAAATGGTCAGCTCGAAGGCGAGGATCAGCCACGTCGCAGTCAATGCCTCACCGCCGCCGCTCAGCGAGCGCCAGCCGAGATAGCTGATGAACAGCGCCGTGATGATGATGCGGATCAGGTTCTGCGCGTGCTCGCTGTCCTCGCGCCCGGACAGGCGCTGCTTGAAGCGGGCCAGCAGCGAGCGCTTGTCGGAGCCAGCGGCGGGAGTCGTATCCATGGTCGGATGTCGCATCCTTCGGCGCAGCAGGGAAGAGCAGCACAACGGTACTGCCAGCAACCCCAACCACAGGGAAATGGCCAGCCCCAGGTTGGCCTGCCAGTAAGGGGTCAACAGCACGGTGGTGCCGAAACTGACCATCGCCAGCACGATGGCCGCGGCCAGGTAACGCGGCCCGAAGCGCAGGCCGTTGCCCACCGTGACCCACATCACCACCGCATACACCCACGCCAGCGGCTCACCCATCTGGATCATGCCGACCGCGATCAGGCCGTAATCGGCCAGCATCCCGGCCACCCGCCGCGGATCGGAGCGCTCCGGCTTCCACAGCAGCCAACCGAACAGCAGCAGCGAAAGTCCCAATCCGGTCAGTACCGTCGCCAGCACGCCCTGGTACTGCTCCAGACGGTGCAGGCGCGCACCGGACAGCAGCACATAGACCAGGATCAGCGAGATCAGCACCACCCGCACGATCGCCTGGCCATGCTCCGAATCCGGACGCTGCGCCAACCGGCGCTTCACGCGTGCGAACAGGTCCTGCATGTCACCCACCCGGTCGCGTCGATGCCGTCGAGTGCTGGGCGCAGATATCCATCAACTGCTGGTGGCCGCGCATAAGCGCATCCACGCAGCGTGGATCGAACAGGCGGCCACGCTGGGCATACAGATAGGCCAGTGTGGCTTCCATGGTCCATGCTTCCTTGTACGGACGGGGTGAGATGAGTGCGTCGAAGACGTCGGCCACGGCGACGATGCGCGCTTCCAGCGGAATCGCCTCACCGACCAGCCCATCCGGGTAGCCGCTGCCGTCGTAACGTTCGTGGTGGCGCAGTGCGATCAATGCGCCGACCTGGATGAAGCGGTTCTGGCTGCCACTGAGCAGCTCATGGCCGATGCGCGGGTGCCGCCGCATGATCGCCAGTTCTTCGTCGTTGAGCTTGCCCTGCTTGAGCAGCACTGCATCGGGAATGGCGATCTTGCCCATGTCATGCAGCGGCGCGGCCATCTCGATCAGGCGCACGTCGTCTTCGGGCAGGCCGAGCTGCTCGGCGATCAGCCCTGCCACGCGCGCCATGCGTTCGAGGTAGGCACTGGTGCCGGCATCACGGAACTCGATCGCCCGTGCCAACCGCGACAGGGTCTCGCGTTCGCGCTCCTCGACCTCGTGCATGCTGGCCAGCAAGCGCTGCTCCAGGGACAAGGCGCGTTGCTTCACGTTCTCGGTCTGCTGGCGCAGCTGCAACAGGTTGTAGCAGCGCGCGCGCAGTTCGCGCGGACGGATGGGCTTGACCAGGAAGTCGATGACCCCCGCTTCCAGCGCCGCCTGACGGATCGGCTCGTCGCCGACCACGGTGATCAGGATCACGGGAATGTCGCGATGCTTGGGCAGGCGACGGAAACGGCGGGCGAACTCCAGCCCGTCCATTTCCGGCATGCGGTAATCGAGCAGCAGCAGGTCGACCGGATGCGCCTCACACCAGGCCAATGCGGTCAGCGGATCACCGAAGTCATACACGCTCAGTTCCGGCGCGATATCTTCGATGACGTGACGCAGCATCGTCCGGGCGGACGTCTGGTCGTCAACAATGACGATGTTCAACGCGTACTCTGCCTGGTTTCTCGACCATGCTGGATCATCAGCAGGCGAGGATACCCTGCCGCTGCGAACGCTCGCACCCTGCATCGGCCTGACTCCCGTGTCATGCGTCCCGGTTCATGATCGTCATCACATTGTGAAGCGGACTCTCCACAATGCGCACTCCCCCTGGCGCCGATCAAGCCACAACAGACGTCAAGGTAGTGCATTAACGATACGCCGAGTGCGGGAGGCGTCAATCGCGCCGTCTCATTTCGCGACGGCGCGCACAAACAGGAGTCAAAAAGACGACTTACTGCTCCGGACGCATGTACGGGAACAGCAGCACGTCACGGATCGAGCTGCTGCCAGTCAGCAGCATCACCAGGCGATCGACGCCGATGCCGAGGCCGCCGGTCGGTGCCATGCCGTACTCCAGCGCACGGATGTAGTCGGCGTCGTAGTGCATGGCCTCGTCATCGCCGCCTTCCTTCGCGGCTACCTGGGCCTGGAAACGCTGGGCCTGGTCTTCCGGGTCGTTCAGCTCGGAGAAGCCATTGGCCAGCTCCTTGCCGTTGACGAACAGCTCGAAGCGGTCGGTGTAGCCCGGATCGTTGTCGTTGGCACGGGCCAGCGGCGAGACCTCCACCGGATGGTCGGTGATGAAGGTCGGCTGGATCAGGGTGTGCTCGACGGTGGCTTCGAAGATCTCCAGCAGCAGCTTGCCCCAGCCGTAAGACGGCTTGACGCGGATCTTCAAGCGCTCGCAGTGGTGCAGCAGCGCCTCGCGGTCGGTGCAGTCGGCAGCAGAGATTTCCGGGTTGTGGTGGCGCACAGCCTCGTCCATGCGCCAGCGGCGGAACGCCGGGCCCAGGTCGATCTTCGCGCCGTCCCACTCCACTTCGGTGGAACCGTTGACGGTCGTGGCCACGTCACGGATCACGCCTTCGGTCAGGTCCATGATCTCGTTGTACGTGGCATAGGCCTCGTACAGCTCCATCATGGTGAATTCCGGGTTGTGGCGGGTGCTGACGCCTTCATTGCGGAAGTTGCGGTTGATCTCGTACACGCGCTCCAGGCCACCCACGGTCAGGCGCTTGAGGTACAGCTCCGGCGCCACGCGCAGGTACAGGTCCAGGTCCAGCGCATTGTGGTGGGTGGTGAACGGCTTGGCCGCCGCGCCGCCGGGGATGTAATGCATCATCGGCGTTTCGACTTCCAGGAAGTCGCGGTTGTCCAGCCACGCGCGCATCGCGCGGATGATCTTCGAGCGCTTGATGAACACCGCGCGCGACTCCGGGGTCACGATCAGGTCGACATAGCGCTGGCGGTAGCGCTGCTCGACGTCGGCCAGGCCATGCCACTTGTCCGGCAGCGGGCGCAGCGACTTGGTCAGCAGGCGGATCGATTCGGCCTTGACCGACAGCTCACCGGTCTTGGTACGGGTCAGGCCGCCTTCGACGGCGATGATGTCGCCCACGTCCCAGCCCTTGAAGGCGGTGTAGGCATCGCCCAGCACCGTGCCCTGCAGGAACAGCTGGATGCGGCCGGACTCGTCCTGGATCTGCGCGAAACTGGCCTTGCCCATGATGCGCTTGGCCATCAGGCGACCGGCCATCTTCACCTGGCGGCCGTTGCCTTCCAGGGCCTCGGCGGTCCACTGCTCGGCGTCGGCGAATTCTTCCTGCAGGCGGCCGGCGAAGTCCTCGCGACGGAAGTCGTTCGGGTACGCGATGCCCTGCCCACGCAGCGTTTTGAGTTTCTCGCGGCGCTCGGCGATCAACTTGTTTTCGTCAACGGGGGGGGGGTATCGGTAGCTTCGCTCATGGATCTGCGGGAATCGTGTAGTGAGGGGGGATGTTGCGCCCGGCACAGCCGGTTGCCCAGCATACCAAAACCGCCCCGCCCCAGCCCTGGGCCGGGCCCCTGCCTGGTCGTCGCCAACCTTGGTTGGCGGTCCGTGTGTCGATCAAGGTCGACACCTACCAGGCCCACTGCCCGCCGCCTGGTAGCCGCCAACCTTGGTTGGCGCTCCATCGTGTCGACCAAGGTCGACACCTACCAGGTCCGCTGCCCGCCGCTCTGGTAGCCGCCAACCTTGGTTGGCGGTCCGCGTGTCGACCAAGGTCGACACCTACCGGATTCCGGGGAACCGATGCCCCGGTAGGCGTCAACCGTTCCCGGGAAACGCCTGCCGCAGCTCGTCCACCAGCACCCGCTGGTTCTCCGAGTAGTCGATCGGCACCGATACCAGGTGCACCCCACCCTCGTTGAACGCCGCCTCCAGCGTCGGGATGAACTGCTCGATGGCCGTCACCTCATGCCCCTTGCAGCCATAGGCTTCCGCATACTTCACGAAATCCGGGTTACTGAATGTCATGCCGTAGTCGGTGAAGCCATCCACCGCCTGCTTCCAGCGGATCATCCCGTAGGCGCCGTCGTTGAGGATCAGCACCACCAGGTTCAGGCCCAGCCGACGCGCGGTCTCCAGCTCCTGGCTGTTCATCATGAAACCGCCATCGCCGCACACCGCCAGCACCCGCCGCTGCGGGTACAGGATCGAGGCCATGATCGCCGACGGCAGGCCCGCGCCCATCGTCGCCAGCGCGTTGTCCAGCAGCAGCGTATTGGCCACCTGGGTGCGGTAATTGCGCGCAAACCAGATCTTGTACATGCCGTTGTCCAGCGCCACGATGCCGTCCGGCGGCATCACCTGGCGCACGTCGTGCACCAGCCGCTGCGGGGTGAATCCAGCTTCCTCGGCACGGTCAGCCAGGTGTTCCAGAATGGTCGCGCGCAGCGGTAGCAGCGCGTCGGCGTTCGGCACTGCACCTTCGATACGGTCGGCCAGCTGGGTCAGCGAACGGCCGATATCGCCGATCACCTCCACCTGCGGGAAATAGACCTGCTCCACCGCCGCCTGCGAATAGCCGATGTGGATGACCGTCGGCCCACCCGGGCGCATCACGAACGGCGGTTTCTCGGTGACCTCATGGCCGATCGTCACGATCACGTCGGCCTGGTCGATCGCCATGTGCACGTAGTCGCGCTCGGTCAGCGCCGCGGTGCCCATGTACAGGCCCGAACCACCGGCCACCGCGCCCTTGCCCATCTGCGTGGTGAAGAACGGAATGCCGGCACGCAGCACGAACGCCGACAGCGCTTCGCTGGACTGCGGCCGCGACGCCGCCGAGGCGATCATCAGCAGCGGGCGCCTGGCGTTGCGGATGATCTCCGCCGCGCGGTCCAGTGCTTCCGGACTGGCAATGGGACGATCCACCGCGTGCGGCGGAATCAGCGCCACGTCCCCGACCTCATCGGCCGCGATGTCTTCGGGTAGCTCCAGCAGCACCGGGCCCGGGCGCTCTTCCAGCGCGGTACGGAATGCCTCGCGGACGATGGTCGGAATGGTGCGCGCCGACACGATCTGCCGCGCCTGCTTGGTCAGCGGCTTCATGGTGCTGACGATGTCGACGATCTGGAAACGCGCCTGCTTGCTGGCGACGATGCCCTTTTGGCCGGTGATCATGATCACCGGCCACGCACCCAGCAGCGCGTAGGCGGCGCCGGTGGTGAAGTTGAGCGCGCCCGGGCCGAGCGTGGCCAGGCACACACCCGGCTTGCCGGTCAGCCGGCCATAAGTCGCCGCCATGAACACGGCCGCCTGTTCGTGGCGGGTGATGACCAGCTCGATGCTGGAATGGCGCAGCGACTCGACCACGTCGAGATTCTCTTCGCCGGGAATACCGAAAATACGCTCGACGCCTTCGTTCTCAAGCGCGGCGACGAGCAGATCTGAACCCTTGGACATTGGAATGCCGTCCTTTTCGCTGGACTGATGATGGATCGTTGCAGGAAGGATGGAAGCTGCGCGTCAACGCTTGTCGAACCACACCGTCTGCGCGTTGACGAATTCGCGGATGCCGAAGTGCGAGAGCTCGCGGCCGAAGCCGCTCTTCTTCACGCCGCCGATCGGCACGCGCGGGTCAGAGGCGGAGAAACCGTTGACGAACACGCCGCCGGTCTGCAGCCGGCGCGCCAGCTGCATGGCCCGCGCGCGGTCGCCGGTCCACAGGTTGCCGCTGAGGCCGAACTCGCTCTGGTTGGCCAGTTCCACCGCATGGTCGGCATCGCGGGCACGGCTGATCGAGACCACCGGACCAAAGGTTTCGGTATCGAAAGCCTGCATGCCCGGCTCCACGCCGGCCAGCACGGTGGGCGCATAGAACGCACCCGGGCGATCCAACTGGTGGCCACCGACCAGCAGCTGCGCACCGGCCTCCACCGAAGCGCGTACCTGTGCGTCGAGCTGTTCCAGCAGGTCCTGGCGCGCCATCGGGCCGATACGGTTGCCGGCTTCACGGCCGTCGCCGATGGTCAGCGCCTGCACCTTCTGGCAGAACTGCGCCACGAAGCGGTCGTACACCGCGTCTTCAACGATGATGCGCTTGCCGGCGATGCAGACCTGCCCGGTGTTCTGGAAGCGTGAGGCCACCGCCGCTTCGACGGCAGCGTCCAGATCGGCGTCGGCCAGCACGATGAACGGGTCCGAGCCGCCCAGTTCCAGCACCACCTTCTTCAGCGCCTGCCCGGCCTGGGCGGCAATGCTGCGGCCGGCGGCCACGCTGCCGGTCAGGGTGACGGCGGCGATGCGGTCATCGGCGATCGCACGGCTGGTGCCCTCGCGGCTGATGTTGGCGGCGATGAAGGTGCCTTCCGGCAGGCCTGCGTCGCGCCAGGCGGCGTCAAGCAGCTGCGCGGTACCGACGATGTTCTCGGCCGGCTTCAGCAGGAAGCCGTTGCCGCCCATCAGGATCGGTACCGCCGCGCGCATCACCTGCCAGTACGGGAAGTTCCACGGCATGATGCCCAGCACCACGCCCAGCGGCAGGTAGGACACGTAAGCCTTGTCGTCGGGCACCTGGGTCGGTTCGTCGCGCAGGAACTGCGCACCGTGGTCGGCGTACCAGTCGCACAGCACGGCGCACTTCTCGATCTCGGCCAGCGACTCGGCCTGGACCTTGCCCATTTCGGCGGTGGCCAGCACGGCCAGCTTTTCACGGTCACGGCGCAGTACCGCGGCCATCGCACGCAGTACGTCTGCGCGCTGTTCGAGGCTCCTGGCGCTCCAGGCCGCAAAGCCAACCTGGCCGCGATCCAGGATTGTTTCCAGTTCGGCGTCGGTGGCGAAGGGATGGCTGGCGATCTGCTGGCCGGTGGCCGGATCGCGGGAAATGGCGGTGCTGGGGGCAGCGGACATGCAGGTCTCCTGGTGTCTCGACAACGGGCGGCGGCCCGTCTCCTGCACAGGAATGTGGACCCGATTGGCGGAGGCAACAAGGCGTCTGCTTATCCTGTGACCTGCAGTTACCTGCCTGAATTGGGTTATCGGCAGGGCTGCGCCCTGCACCCACCGAAGCAACAGCAACAGCCGAAGCAACAGCACAAGCTGGTTTCCTGCGGGATGGCGGGGTGGGTCCGGTTGCGGGGGTCGCTGCAAGTACGTCCATGTAAGCTCGGTCGCCGCATCCATGCGGCTCACGCCCCCGCAACCGGACCCATCCCGCCTTCGACAGTTTTCCGCGATCTGTCGGAACGGATCCAACTTCAGATGAATTTCGATATCTGACAGATGTGTCGACCAAGGTCGACACCTACCAACAGCCGCCGGAATCTGTCAGAGGCGGGGCGGTGTCGGAGTGCGGGGTGTCAGCCGCATGGATGCGGCTGCCAAGCCTACACGGACGTACTTGCGGCGTCCCCGCACTCCGACACCGCCCCGCCAACCCACGGATAGCTCGCTGTTGCTGTTGCCGTTGCTTCGGCTTGAAGCAGGTGCAGGGCTGCAAGCCCTGCCGAACAACCCCCTACCTACGCGGCAGGTAGGTAACCAGTGACAGGTCGTGCCGGCTCTCCGGCACCAACGCCACGTACTGCAGGTCCAGCAACCCGCGCGTTGGGTGGTTCAGCTTCTTCGCACCTTCGTCGAATCGGCGCACGTCGTGCTCCGGCCACCACTGGCGGAACTCCTCGCTGTGCGCGGCGATGTCCTCGGCCAGCGCAAGGAACGGGGCCTTGTCCGGCGCCTGCGCCATCGCCGCGCGGAAGCCTGCCAGCAGGCCGCGGGTCATTTCTTCCCAGTTGAGGATCAGCGTGCGGTACGGCGGGTACAGGAACATCAGCCGCAGCGTGTTGCGCTCATGTGGCGCCAGCTGGCTGTAGTCCACGAACAGGTCGGCGATGGCCGGGTTCCAGGCCAGGATGTCGTAACGGGTATTGCGCACGTAGGCCGGGATCGGCTGCATGGCCTCGACCAGCTGGCGCAGGCCGTCGGTCACGCTCTCGTCCGGTGATTCCAGCGGCACGCCGTAGCCGGACAGCGCGAACGCGTAGGCGCGTTCGTCGTCGCTCATGCGCAGCACCTGCGCCAGCCGCTCCAGCACCTCGGGCGAGGCGCGCACTTCGCGACCCTGCTCGATCCAGGTGTACCAGCTGACACTGACCCCGATCGCCAGTGCCACTTCCTCGCGCTTCAGGCCCGGGGTACGCCGGCGCCCGGCCGGCAGGCCGAGCGTGGCGGGATCGACACGGGCGCGGCAGGCCTTGAGGAAGCCGCCGAGTTCCTTGCGTTCACTTTCGCTGCGCATCATCGGCCCGTCCTACACTTTGTAGCGTCGAGCCATGCTCGACGCATCCACCAGCTCGCGAAAAGCAGCCGAGCATGGCTCGGCTCTACACAAAAACGGTTCAACCACCCTCGGCGTTGCGCACGAGGGTGATGATATCCGCGCAGGCACGTCGATCAGGCATCGACGCGCTTGGAGCCCACGGCCAGGCCGGCCTTCAGGCTGGCCTCGACGAACTCGTCCAGGTCGCCGTCCAGCACCTTCTGCGTATCCGAACGCTCGATGCCGGTACGCAGGTCCTTGATACGGCTCTGGTCGAGCACGTAGTTGCGGATCTGGCTGCCCCAGCCGATGTCGGACTTGGTGGCTTCCACGGCGTCCTTCTCGGCGTTGCGCTTCTGGATCTCCAGCTCGTACAGCTTGGCGGCCAGCATCTTCATCGCGTTGTCGCGGTTCTGGTGCTGGCTGCGGCCGGTCTGGCAGGCCACGACGATGTTGGTCGGGATGTGGGTGATACGCACCGCCGACTCGGTCTTGTTCACGTGCTGGCCACCGGCACCGGACGAACGGTACACGTCGGTACGCAGGTCGGCCGGGTTGATGGTGATGTCGATGTTGTCATCGATCTCCGGCGACACGAACACCGAGGTGAAGCTGGTGTGGCGGCGGTTGTCCGAGTCGAACGGCGACTTGCGCACCAGGCGGTGCACGCCGGTCTCGGTCTTCAGCCAGCCGTAGGCATAGTCGCCTTCCACGCGCAGCGTGGCCGACTTGATGCCGGCGACGTCGCCACCGGAGACTTCCATCAGCTCGGTCTTCCAGCCGCGCGATTCACACCAGCGCAGGTACATGCGCAGCAGGATCTCGGCCCAGTCCTGGGCTTCGGTGCCACCGGCACCGGCCTGGATGTCGACGAACGCGGCAGCATTGTCCATCTCGCCGGAGAACATGCGCTGGAACTCCAGCTTCTCCACGTGCGACTGGTGCTTGTCCAGGTCGGCGACCACGGCCAGCGCGGTGTCTTCGTCCTGTTCGGACTCAGCCAGCTCAAGCAGTTCGGTGGCATCAGCCAGGCCGTCCAGCACCGAGGCGATGCCGCCCACGGTCTTTTCCAGGCTGGAACGCTCGCGGCCCAGGTTCTGGGCGTATTCGGCGTTGTTCCAGACGTCGGGGCTTTCCAGCTCCCGCGTTACTTCTTCAAGACGCTCTTTCTTGGCGTCGTAGTCAAAGATACCCCCGAAGCGACAGCACGCGATCGGTCAGATCGGTGATGCGCTGGCGGACAGGATTCAGTTCGATCATGTCGGCGGTTATGCATTCAAAAGATGACTGGTAATGATACCGCAGGCCGGGGATGCCCGGAATGAGGGCCTCACCCTGCCCCCAGCGCCTGCCGCAGCAGCGGTAGCTGGCGCCGGCTGCAGGGCACCTTCGCCCCGTCGGCCATGTGCAGCAGGGCCTCGCCGCCGTCCAGCGGCTCGATCGAGCGCAGCTGGCCCCGATGGATCAGCCAGCTGCGGTGCGGACGCAGGAACTCGCCCGGGTCCAGCCGCTGTTCCAGTACCGCCATGGTGATCCGCAGCGGGTAGTCGTGGCCGCGTACCCGCAGGTTCACGTAGTTCCCCGCCGCCTGGGCGTACTCCACGTCGGCGGTGGCGACCAGGAACTCCTTGCCCAGCTTGCGCACCAGGAAGTGCTGGGGGCGCTCGACCGGCTCCACCGGCGGGCCGACATCGGGCTCGGCCAGCAGGTGCGCTTCCCCCTGCCGCTGGCGGCCGAACCAGGCCACGGCGTGCACGGCAATCACCAGCAGGCTGTAGGTCTGCACGTCCTTGAAGAACTCGTAGAACCACTGCGCCGGCCAGGCGCCATAGGTGTAGTGCTGGCCAATCAGGGCGAAGGCCAGCTTGCGCATCAGCACCATGGCACTGACATGCAACAGCCACCAGGCAACGCCACCCAGCACGTAGAAGCCGATCCGGCGCCGCCAGGTGTCTGCATGCAACGGCCAGCGGTGAGCGGCGGCATGCAGAAGTGCCAGCAGGCCCAGGCTGGCAACCGCACTGCTGAACTCCTCGATCGAGACAGTCCCTGCGGAAAAGGGCTGCGCGTCGCGCAATGCCCGCATCCACTGCGCCAGCACATTGCCTGCGGCGGTGCCCAGGAACAGCAACGACCAGAATGCGACGGCAAGCCCGGGGCGACGCGTTCGTTCTGCAACTGGGGCGGTCAGCGCCGCCGAATCTCCATTCTCCATGCCTCCATTGTTGCCCATCCGGCTCCATGCGCATCAGCCATTGGTCCCAGCCACCCCACCACTGGCCCCTGAACGTCCGCCATCGCGCCCCATCCACTGGCATCCGGGCCTTGGCTGGCAGAGCGTGCAGCTTCCTCCCGAAGCCCGCCGCTCATGCACCGTCGCCACGACTTGGACACCCTGCGCATCGCCGCCTTCGCCCTGCTGATCCTCTACCACGCCGCCATGGCCTACGTGGCCGGCTGGGACTTTCACCTCAAGAGCACCTACACCTCCGAATGGCTGCAGTGGCCGATGATCGCGCTGAATCGATGGCGCATGCCGCTGCTGTTCGCCATCAGCGGTATCGCGCTGGGCCTGTCCCTGCCCGACCGGGGCCGGTTGCAGCACACCCTCCGCCGTGGCTGGCGCCTGCTTCTGCCATTGCTGTTCGGCATCGTCGCCGTCGTGTCCCTGCAGGCCTACTACGAAGCGCTGGACAAGGGCGACGTGGCACCGGGGCTGGCCCGGTTCCTGTGGCGCTACTGGCAGTTCCAGCCGTGGCCGGGCGCGCATTTCAGTGGTGCCGCCTACGGCTTCACCTGGAACCACCTGTGGTATCTGGCCTACCTGCTGCCTTACACCGTACTGGCGGTGGTACTGGCCAGCCTGCTGCGTCCACTGCGCAAGCTGCTGCCAGGCTGGCAGCCGAGCGACCGCCTGCTGGGCGCCTCACTGCTGGTAGTGCCAGTGGCCTGGCTGGCCTGGTCCCTGCTGGTACTGATGCCGCGTTGGCCACCCACCCACGCCCTGCTGGACGACGTTTATGTACATGCCGAGTCGCTGCCGCTGTTCCTCGGCGGCTTCCTGGCGGCACGCTGGCAGCGCGGCTGGGATCTGCTGGTGCGCGGGCGTCGCGTGACCCTGGCCCTGGCGGCGCTGGGGCTCTGCCTGGAGCTGGGCATCCGCGCACTGGCCCGCCTGCCGCATGTGGGCGATCTGGATGCGTGGGTGCTGGCATTGCCGTGGGCCCAGACCGAACGCGTCGGCCGCGCGTTGTATACGTGGTGCATGCTGCTGACCCTGTTCGGCTGGGCGCGGGTGCTGCTGTCCCGCCCGTGGCCAGGCCTGGGCTATTGCGGGGAAGCGGTGTTCAGCTGGTACAGCCTGCACCAGACCGTGCTGATCGTCTTGTTGTACGCGCTGCGACCGTTGCAGCTTGGCCCATGGCTGGAGCCTGCCTTGCTGGTGGCCGGCACGGTCGGCGGCTGCCTGCTGATCCACGAACTGCTGATCCGCCGCGTGCGCTGGCTGCGTCCGCTCTTCGGCCTGCGCGCCGCATCGCCATCGCTGCTCGTGGCACGTGTTGCGCCGGTTTAGAGCCGAGTCCACACTCGGCTGCTTTGGCGCGGTTCTGTTGAGCTGCGCCTGATTACCAACGGATGATGAGGACAACGGATGTTCCAGACCCACTGGCACCTGTGGCTGCAGCAGACTCTCGACAGCGGCTGGATGCTGGCGCTGATGCAGTTCATCAGCATGCTCGGCTATGAAATGGCCTATACCGCGCTGATCCTGGTGTGTGCATTCGGGGCACGCCTTCGCGCTGGCCTCTGCGTGATGCTGGCGGTGCTGCTGATGGCCTGTGCCACGCATGCAATCAAACAGGGCGCCGCCCTGCCCCGTCCCTCCGACGTGGATGCGGCGGTGCTGGACAAGGGCGAGCCTTCGCACCCGTTCGTGGTGGATGGTGGCGGCCACACTTTCTGGTCGCTTCCCGATGCGCAGGCCACCGCCATGCTGCGCGCCCAGCCGCATGCCGACTATGGTTTCAACAGCGGCCACGTAGGCATCACCACGGCCGCAGGCGTTGCGCTGCTGCTGGCGTTCGGCATCCGCCGCCGCTGGCTGCGCTGGACGCTGATGCTGGGCTGGCCGCTGCTGATGGCGCTGTCACGGATGTACCTGGGCCGGCATTTCCTGGCCGACGTGCTGGGCGGATGGCTGATCGGCATCGGCGTGGCTCTGTTGGCATGGCAGCTGATGCCAGGGATGCGCTCAAGCAGGCAATGGCAACTGCCGGTCCTGTTGGGGCTTGGCGTGCTGCTGGCATGGGCGGCGGCGACCACCCACTTCGTTCCAGTTGGTGAAGCCGGGCGACTGCTCGCGCTGGGCCTGCTGGTGGCGTGGATGCAATGGCGCGGCTGGCCGGTGGATCCGAAGAACATCGTGCAGCGGGGGTTGCGCGTGCTGGCTGTGGTGGTGATCTATCTACTGGCACGGCCGTTGATCGATCTGTTCGCCGCGGCCATTCCGCTGCCTGATGTACCGGCGACCGAAGTGCTGTGGCAGACCGTTGGCACGCTGTTGATCCTCGGTGGCGGTGTGGCACTGGCGCGGTGGATGCAGTGGATTCCGCATGGGGTCTCCAAGGTCTGAGACTAACCCTACCTGTTGGTTACCTTCACGGCATTTGCAACTATTCGCATTGGATGTTCCCAAGAACCTTGCGATTCTCCCTGGTCGCCTTCCAGACGGAAGTGGACCTTTGCCCTGGAGACCTGCAATGGATCAATCCGACATCAATATGCTGGCCGCCTTCATTGAATCAGAGGAGGCTGCGCTTGCTGAAGAACGTCAGGGCGACTTCTATCCGAGTTATCACTATCAACTCGCGGCACTCGCACCAAGGGCTGGTAACGGCCTGCCCCAGGATATGCTGCAACGCTTCTACTTCCATTGGCTGCGAGTGGGAGACTGGAAGGTCGCAGGACTTCCGCAGAGAGACTTTCCCATCCTTGTTGCCGCGTACCAGGAGCTCACGAAGCTCCCTGTGGGCTACGACACACGCCAGCCAGGCCTCAGCCTCCCGCATCTCTTCTGCTTCGGCTTCAATGAACATGGCGAGCTGCCAAGCGGTGTGGTTACCAATGCCGCGGATCTGAAACAGCGCACGCGTCTGGTGGAGCACTGCAGGAAGTACCAGTCGTTCCAGGCCCAGCGAGAGAAGGTCGATAAATTTCTGCCATATCGCCCATTTGCGCGAACCATTCTCGAGACAGCTCGGTTCCTGCAACACGATATCAAGGGTATGGGTCGAATCCTCTATTGGGGCATGGCGCTCATTGCACTGCTCGATGAGGACACACGCATCCAGATGACAAACGACCTGATAGCCAGGAACTGGCCCGAAGACAGGGAACGCGGCCACGTGCTCTCCCTGCTTCATCACACCGCCGAGGCGACCCGGCCCCATTGCGCAGCGGACGCCGAGTTCGACGTTCTCTGCGAACATCTGGCGCAGCTGCACGACACCCGGATCATGACGAGCGACGCAGTCCAGTTGGCGCAGCGGGAGGGCTGGCACGTTGACAACATCCGTGATTGGAATGCCAGCATCACCCTCTATCACGGAGGTGAGTACAGCAGCGAGCCGGGGCATCCCCGGATCAGACTTGATCTCAACAGCTGGCCTGATACCCCTTGGTCAATCAATCTGAGCGTCGGCAATGGCTCCTACGTCGCCTACCGGGACGAACCCACCAGCAATGATTTCCAATTGCCGCCAATCATCGGCGCCACGCTTGATTATTTCCCTGAATGGGTCAAGCAGATAAACGCACGACTAGGAATCAATCTGGTTCCAGACACTGGCTCAGCTGCATCTGCCTACAAGAATCGTACGTTGGCTAGACAACTCGACGCATGGATGCGCGGGAAATAGCAGCAGGATTGCGTCGTATAGAGCCGAGCATGGGCTCGGCTCTACATCGAGGCAGTCGAGCAAGCTCGACTCTACATATGCCTGGGGTCGGTCATTTCACCTCGAACTCACCCACCAGCACCGTCTCGGCACGATCCTTCAATCGCATCGTGACCACCTGGTCCTTCTGCTTCGGCGTGCCCCAGTGCGTGGTCAGCCGCAGCATCAGGGTCGTCGCACCGGTCACCAGCTGCTGGCGGCTGCCGAAGTAATTGGCCTCCACCTTGTACTTGCCGGGCTTGGCATTGCGCAGCGAGAACTGCTCGGGGCCATAGCCGCCGGTGAAGTCCTGCGACATCTGCCCGCCTTGGTAGGTCAGGCGGTTGCCGTAGTACGAGCGCTCGCCGTTCGGGTCGGTCACCCACAGGTCCATGTCGCTGTTGTCGGCATCCCACGACAGCACCACGCGCAGGTCCAGCGGCATCGCCTGCAGCAGGCGCGGGTCGATGCTGCGGGTATCCAGCCGTGGCGTGCTGCGTGCCACCAGGTTGTTCAGCTCATCCAGCGCGATCAGGGCGATGCCGTCGAAGCGGTTGTCCCACGGCCGCACCACCACCTGATACAGCGGCGCCAACGCCTGCTGCGGCTTGCCCGCAGCCGCCAGTGCCAGGCCAAGATCGCGGAAGCTCTGCGGTTCTTCCTGGCCCATCGCCAGCACCTGCTCGAACACCGGCACCGCCAGCGCGGGGGCATCCGCCTGCATCAACCGGTAGCCGAGCACACGCAGCAGGTGGCGGTTGTCCAGGTCCATCTCGGCCAGGTTCGACAGCACGCGCAGTGCAAGTTCGCGCTGGCCCTGCTCCAGCAACAGATCGGCCACATCGAGGAAGAACGCGCTGCTGTCGGCATGTGCATCGCGCTCGGCCAGGTAGCGGTCATACAGTTGCGACGCCGGGCCCTGGCGCAGCCGCCGGGCGATGGCCGAATCCGGCTGCCAGGCCGCCAGCTGGATGCCGAGCTCGCCCTCGTTGGCGGCAGCGGGCGCAGCGACACGACCACCAGTGACCGTGATTGAATCCAGGGCCTTGTTCGATGCGGACGCTGAGCGACGTGCACGCGCGCTGCTGGCTTCCATGCGTTGCTCGGCGGCTGCGGCCATCGGTGCCGGCGCGGGCGGTGCCGCGGGGGCCGGCGCAGCGAGCATCGCCACCGGCGCCGAGTCCATCGCGTAATCCGCGGATGCAACTTCCAGCGCCCCGCCCTTCAACTGCGGAGGCGCTCCCTTCGGCCAGCTTCGGTTCCACCACTGCTGGCGCTCCTTCCAGCGTGCGGCAACCTGGTCCAGGCGCTGGCGATCGGCGGCGGCGCGATCGCTCACCTGCCGTGCGAAGCGGGCATCGTACTCGGCGCGCAGTTTGCCGGACGGGCGGATCGCGTAGCGCAGGTAGTCCTCCAGGGTTTCCAGCACGATCAGCGAGGTGTCCGGTCCGACCTGGCCGAACTGCTGCGACAGCAGTTGCATTGCCTCGCGGTTGCCTCGGCGGTCGGCGCCGAGTTGCTGCAGACGGGCCTGCGCCCACAAGCCGGCCAGCAGCTCACCGTCGTCACTCTTCTGCGTTGCCGGCAGCGCCTGCCATTCACCGCCGCCCACGCGCACCCGCATCGGCACGCCGTCCGCCGCAAGGCGGGCATGCAGCCATAGCCAGCCTTCGGCCTCGCTGCGACGATCGATCACAACATCCTGTACGCCACGGCCCGCATCGACCTGCACGTCCAACGGCGACGACAGCAGTTCGCGAGCGGCCGCATCAACATCCTTGCCCAGCGCGACAAAGCGACCGCCATGCGCTTCGCTCCAGCCGCGCAGGCGCACTACATCGGTTCGCGCACCAGCACTGCTGACCGCGAACAGGCGCTGCTGCGGTGCGAGTGCTGGCAGTGCTTCCGGTCCATAGGTCAGCAGGCCATCGCTGACCAGCAGGTATTCCTTCACGCTCGGTTGCGGCTGCCACTGCGCCAGCGCGCTGGCACCGTCAGGGCGTACGGCCTGCAGTGCTGCACGCAGCTCGCTCCAGTTGCCTGCACGGACACGGAAGCGACGCATCGGTTCGGCACGGTCACGCAGCACGGTCAATGCCACAGTGCCGTCACCCAGCGCTGCGAAATAGCGATCCAGCAAGGCGAACTCACGTGTGCGATCGCGCTGGCCCGCCGAACCGGAACCGTCCCACAGCAGGCCGATTTCGCTGGGAAGCGTGCGCGGCGTGCGGCTGACCGTCACCGGCAGCTGCGCCAGCAGGTAGTGACCATCCTGCCAGGGTGCCACCTGCACCTGTGCCTGACGTGCCGCCGGCAGGCTCCACTGCAGCTGCGCCGGCAACTGCGCGCCCCTGCCCTGCCACTGCAGCCGGCCTGCGTTGATACGGAACGGAGCCGTACCTGCGGTGGCCGCTTCCGGCGCCTGCAGCTTCAGCTCAACCGATGCAGCGCCAGCGGCGAACTGCAGCGGCAGCGTCCACTGCCAGCCCTGGCCGGCGAAGGCCAGCGGTTCGCGAATCACCAGCTGCACGCGTCGGCTGCCACCGGCCGGCAGCGGATAGATGCGCAGGCGGAACTGGTTGCCGGCGGTCTGTTCCAGCAGGCCCGGGTCGACACCGCGGCGGGCGATTTCCTCGAATACCTGGCGGCCACGGTCCTTGGGCACCGGCACGGCGTCACGCAGTTCACCGTTGATGTCCAGCGCGAAGCCCGTGATCTGCTGGCCATCGGCCAGCGGGAACTGCAGCTCGCCCTCCAGCACGCGCCGGTTCGGGTTATGGAATTCGAGGGTGATCCGGGTCTGGGCGACGCCGGCCTGGACCTCGCCTTCGATGCGGGCGCGCTGCAGTTGCACCGGCTGTTCGGCGGCGGGCGCAATCAACAGCGGGGTGGTGGCTTGCGGCCTGGCAATGCGTGGCGACTGAGCGCCGACAGGCCCGGCCGCGAGGGCCAGCAACAACACAGCGCAGCAACGGACGAAGACCATGACAGGGCTCCAGAGGGATCGTGGACATTTGAACGCACGGACAGCCGGAATGGGGTTGGACCGTGCGCGGCTTTTCTTTGCCCGCATCCACAGGCACCATGCCCCACGCTCCCACACGCGCAAGGATGCCGATGCGATTGCCCCTGCTGGCCACTCTGTTGGCACTGGCCTGCCCCCTGACGGCCCTTGCTGCGGCTCCGGCCAAAAGCCTGTATTTCCAGCACCACGACTGGGTCGTGGCCTGTGACAACACCTTGACCTGCCGCGCCGCCGGCTACGCCACCGACGATGACAGCACCCTGAGTGTGCTGCTCACCCGCAAGGGCGGCCCGGATCAGGCCATCCAGGGCCGCCTGACGCTGCAGCCGGAAGAAGGCCAGACCCAGCCCAAGGGCGCGCTGCATCTGCGCATCCAGCAACAGGACCTGGGTGTCCTTGCTCCCTTGAAGAGCGCAGGCAGGCACAGCTTGACTGCTGCGCAGACCAGCGCACTGCTTTACGCATTGGTGCGCGGCGGTGGAATCAGCGTGACCGATGGCGCTGGCCATCGCTGGCCGCTGTCGGACAAGGGTGCCGCAGCGGTACTGCTGAAGATCGATGAGTACCAGGGCCGCCTCCGCACGCCCGGCGCCGTGATGCGCAAGGGCAGCATGCCTGAATCCAGCGTCCCCGCCGCACTGCCGGTGCCGGTGGTGCGCAAGGCCGCCACCCTGGACTCGACCCCGGACGACCCGGCGTTCGCGCGGCTGGCCGCCTCACCCGCCCTGCGCGCAGCACTGCGTGCCACGCTGGAGGACGACAGCTGCGAAGGTCTGCAGGAAACTGATGCCGACGTTCCGCTCAGCAACTCCCCGCTGCAGGTCCGGCGCCTGGACGCGCAGCATGTGCTGGTCACGGTCCCGTGTTGGCGCGGGGCCTACGACATCGGCGATGGCTATTGGGTCGCGCGCCCGCAGGCGCCGTTCCAGGCGCAATGGGTGACCAGCGATGCCATCGACTACGACGATGGCCAGATCATTGCCGCGCAGAAGGGCCGCGGCCTCGCTGACTGCATTTCGCACGCAGCCTGGACGTGGGACGGGACGAACTTCATCGCGACGTCGGAGGTGGCACCTGGGCTATGCCGGGGCGTGCCAGGGGGCACCTGGGAACTGCCGATGCTGGTCAGCGAGGTCCGCTGACGTCACAGAAAAAGGGGACGGAGGGGATTAAGTCGCTTGTGCCTTGTTTGCCACTTGCGACTTAATCCCCTCCGTCCCCTTTTTCTCAAGCAGGCAGGCAGTGCTCGACGATCAGTTGGATGGCGCTGCCGCCGCGATAGTCGTCGCAGGCCAGTCGATAGGCCAGATGCACATGACGGCCGGGTGCGTTGCCGTGCCAGCCGCCGAAATGGATCGCGTTGATCGTGCCGGGTACACCGGGCAGGCGCAGTTCCAGCTTCAGGTGGCGCTCTTTCAACACGCGCCAGTTGGCCACTTCGAAGTGGCCATCGAACAGCGGCTCGGGGAAGCCCTGGCCCCACGGTCCAGCCAGGCGCAACGCATCGGCGTGGCGATGGTCGAGCTCGTCTGCGGCCAGTTCGCCGTCGCTGAGAACCTGCTGCTGCAATGCTGCGGGGTCGAGCATTTCCAGCACGACAGCCACGAAGGCCGCCTTGAAGTCATCGACGTGATCCAGCCGCAGGCTGAGGCCGGCCGCCATGGCGTGACCACCGAAACGTTCGATCAGACCCGGATGCCGCGCATCGACCAGCGCCAGTGCGTCACGGATGTGCAGGCCGGGAATCGAGCGCGCCGAGCCACGCAGCGTGTCGGCACCGGGTTCTGCAGGCGCGAAGGCGATCACCGGGCGATGCAGGCGATCCTTCATCTTCGACGCGACCAGGCCGACCACGCCCGGGTGCCAATCGGCGTCGAACAGGCAGGCCGCCACCGGTCGCTGGCCGGCCATGTCCAGCACCACGCGGGTCAACGCCTGCTCGGCGTCGTCAGTCATCGACTGCTGCACGGCGCGCCGTTCCGAATTGATCTGCTCCAGCGTCTGCGCGATCTCGCGCGCCTGGCGCGGGTCTTCGGTCAGCAGCAGCGCGATGCCCAGCGCCATGTCTTCCAGCCGGCCCGCCGCGTTCAGGCGCGGGCCGAGTGCGAAGCCGATATCGGTGGCGGTCAGTCGCGCGGCATCACGGCCACTGGCTTCGATCAGCGCACGCAGGCCGACACAGCCCTGCCCTGCGCGTAGACGGCGTAGGCCCGCACTGACCAGCGCACGGTTGTTCGGATCCAGTGCCACCAGGTCGGCAACGGTGCCCACCGCCACCAGGTCCAGCAGCGTGGTCAGGTCCGGCCCCTTGCCATCGGCAAAGACGCCGGCCTCGCGCATCTGCCGGCGCAGCGCCATCAGCACGTAGAAGATCACGCCGACACCGGCCAACGACTTGCTGGGGAAGGCATCGCCGTCCAGATTCGGATCGACGATGACATCGGCAGGCGGCAGCTGCGGACCGGGAAGATGATGATCGGTGACCAGCACCTGCCAGCCACGCGCCTTGGCCGCGATGACACCCGCGTGGCAGGCAATGCCGTGGTCGACCGTGACCAGCAGATCCGGCTGCAGCTCGGCCAACTCCTCCACCAGTGAAGGTGACAGGCCATAGCCGTGCACCATGCGGTTCGGCACCGCGTGGAAGACATGCTGCGCGCCGAGCATGCGCAGGCCACGCACACCGACCGCACAGGCGGTAGCACCATCGCAGTCGAAATCGCCGACCACCAGGATGCGCTTGTCGTTGGCGATGGCCTCGACCAGCAGGCCTACTGCATCGTCGATGCCGGTCAGCAGCTCGGGCGCATGCAGGCTGCCCAGCTTCGGCAGCGCCAGCTCCGGGGTACCGGCACCGCGACTGGCGTAGAGCCGCGCCAGCAACGGCAGAGTGCCCTCCGGCCAGTTGGCGGGCGCAACCGCATCGCGGCGGCGGATCGTCGGCGTATCAGAGGAGGGCTGCACGGCATCGGCGGCAAGGGACATCGGCATCGCCGGTTACGAAAGACAGAGGGATGATACCGCGCGTGGGAGAGGCTGGCGGGATTGCGCCCGGCTCCTGCGGTAGTGCCGGCCGCTGGCCGGCAACCCCGGCAAACGTCCAGGGTCAGAGCCGTTTTCCGATGGAAAACGGATCCGATCCCGCTCAATCGTGAAGCTGCCGCGGCTTTTTCCAGAACTGCCAGCGCTGGCCACGATCCAGCTGGAACTGCAGGCCATCCTCGAAATCCAGCACCAGTCGCTGCAGCTCGCCGCGTTTCAGCGCGGCCAGCAGTGGCCGGATCGCATCATTGCCGAGCTGCTGCAGGGAGCGCAGCTGGCGCAGGTCGACCAGTGCATCCACCGCCTGCTCGCCATCCACGGCCACGCCCGCCGCCAGAGCCAGGCCCTGCAGCAGGGCATCACGACTGCGCACCTGCGCATGCGCCGTGCTGACCGACACTGGCATCACGCCACCGCCCCAGAACCACAGCGAATTGATCGGCTGTTGTCCCTGCGCGGCGCGCTGCTGGTTCCAGGAATGGTTGTGCAGCAGCACCTGCGCTTCGGTCATGAGCGCCCGCCAGCGGCGACCGCCCTCGCCTTCCGGCAGGTGCGAGAACAGGTCATCGCCCAGCACCTCGTCCGGACTGTCGAAGTCCGGCAGGGCCAGGTCGATCGGAAGCCGCAGGTACCAGCGCGAGGGGTCGGGCGCGTCGAGCACGAACCCGGCATCGGCGAACAAGGGCTGCAGCACCGGCAGCAGGGCCAGGCAGTCGGCCAGCGTCGGCCGCAACGTTTCGCCGTAGGCCATCATCCGCGCGCCGTGCATGTCCGGCACCATGCAGGCCGGATCGGCACGCAGCCAGCACGCGCCGGCAGCATCGCCGACGTCACGCTGGCGGCTCAGTGCGGCCACCGGCCAGTGCGGCGCAGCGACCGTGAAATGGCGCTGCAGCTGTGCCCGCTCGCCGGCTTCGAACTGCGAGGCGTTGGCGCGGCCCAGGGCACGCGCCACGTCATCAGGCAGCGCAGCCGCGGCAAAGCGGCTGCGCGCGGGCAACAGCAGGGTCGCCGTTGCCACCGGGTCAGTCCACGTAGCTGACGCTGACGATCTCGTACTCGCGCTGGCCTGCCGGGGCGTCGATCACGATCGAATCGCCTTCCAGCTTGCCGATCATCGCGCGCGCCACCGGCGAAGAGATGGCGATCAGGCCCAGCTTGATGTCCGCTTCCAGGTCACCGACGATCTGGTACTTCTTCTCTTCGTCGGTTTCCACGTCGGCCAGGGTCACGCTGGCGCCGAACACCACCTTCGAGCCGGCATTGAGCTTGCTCACGTCGATGATCTCGGCGTGCGACAGCTCGCCTTCCAGCTGCTTGATGCGGCCTTCGATGAAGCCCTGCTCCTCGCGCGCGGCGTGGTACTCGGCATTTTCCTTCAGGTCGCCATGCTCACGCGCTTCGGCGATGGCCGCAATGACCTTCGGGCGCTTGACCGACTTCAGGTGATCCAGTTCGTCGCGCAGCTTCTGCGCGCCCTTCATCGTGATGGGGGCTCTCATGCATTCAACTCCTTGTGCAGCTCCTGCAGCGACCAGACGGGGCCGGTGCCGCGGAATTCCAGTGAATCCACCAGCGCCTTGGCGCCGGCAATGGTGGTCGAGTAGGTGACGCGATGCTGCAGCGCCTCGCGACGGATCGAGAACGAGTCGTTGATCGCCGAACGACCTTCGGTCGTGTTGACGATGTAGACGATCTCGCCGTTCTTGATCGAGTCGACGATGTGCGGACGGCCTTCGACCACCTTGTTGATGATCTCGCAGTCCATGCCGTGCTGCTGCAGCCACGCGGCGGTGCCACGGGTGGCGACCAGGCTGTAGCCACGCGCCAGCAGCGCCTTGGCCACCGGCAGAACGCGCTTCTTGTCCGGATCGCGGACCGAGACGAAGGCCTTGCCGACCGGCGGTGCCTTGATGCCACCGGCCTCCTGCGCACGCGCGAAGGCAGCGTTGAAGGTGCGGCCGACGCCCATCACCTCACCGGTGGAGCGCATCTCCGGCCCGAGGATCGGGTCGACGCCCTGGAACTTGGCGAACGGGAAGATCGCCTCCTTCACCGAGTAGTAGTCCGGCACGATTTCCTTGGTCGCGCCCTGCTCGGCCAGGGTCTTGCCGGCCATGCAGCGGGCGGCGATCTTGGCCAGCGGCATGCCGGTGGCCTTGGACACGAACGGCACGGTGCGCGAGGCACGCGGGTTCACTTCCAGCAGGTAGATGGTGTCGGCACCTTCATCGCTGGTCTGGATCGCGAACTGGGTGTTCATCAGGCCGACCACGTTCAGGGCCTTGGCCAGTTCCACCACCTGGCGACGCAGCTCGGCCTGGGTTTCAGCCGACAGCGAGTACGGCGGCAGCGAGCACGAGGAATCGCCCGAGTGCACGCCGGCTTCTTCGATGTGCTCCATCACGCCGCCGATCAGGACGTTGCCCTGGGCATCGGCAATGATGTCGACATCGCACTCCACGGCATTGTCGAGGAAGCGGTCCAGCAGCACCGGCGAATCGTTGGACACCTTCACCGCGTCGCGCACGTAGCGGGCCAGGTCGGCTTCGCCGTAGACGATTTCCATCGCACGGCCGCCCAGCACGTAGCTCGGGCGCACCACCAGCGGGTAGCCGATCTCGCGGGCCAGCAGCAGGGCTTCCTGGTCGTTGCGGGCGATGCGGTTCGGCGGCTGCTTCAGGCCCAGCTTGTCGACCAGCTGCTGGAAGCGCTCACGGTCTTCAGCCAGGTCGATGGAGTCCGGGCTGGTGCCGATCACCGGCACGCCGTTGGCTTCCAGCGCGCGCGCCAGCTTCAGCGGGGTCTGGCCGCCGTACTGCACGATCACGCCCTTCGGCTGTTCCAGTTCGACGATTTCCAGCACGTCTTCCAGGGTCAGCGGTTCGAAGTACAGGCGGTCGGAGGTGTCGTAGTCGGTCGACACGGTTTCCGGGTTGCAGTTGACCATGATGGTTTCATAGCCATCCTCGCGCAGCGCCAGTGCCGCGTGCACGCAGCAGTAGTCGAACTCGATGCCCTGGCCGATGCGGTTCGGGCCACCACCCAGGATCATGATCTTGTCGCGGTTGCTCGGCGCGGCCTCGCACTCGTCCTCGTAGGTCGAGTACAGGTAGGCGGTGCCGGTGGAGAACTCACCGGCGCAGGAATCCACGCGCTTGTAGACCGGGCGCACCTTGTGCGCACGACGCAGCGCGCGGATGGCGGCTTCGTTGGTGCCGGTCAGCTGCGCCAGGCGCGCGTCGGAGAAGCCAGCGCGCTTCAGCTTGCGCAGGCGGGCGGCGTCCAGCGCGTCGATGCCACCGGCAGCGACGTCGGCTTCGGCCGCGATGATTTCCTCGATCTGGTCCAGGAACCAGTGATCGATGAACGACAGTGCGTAGATCTCTTCCACGCTCATGCCGGCACGGAACGCATCGGCGACGAAGAACAGGCGCTCCGGGCCCGGGGCCTTCAGCTCGCGGCGCAGGGTCTGCAGGTCTTCTTCATTGCTCAGGTCCAGGCCGGTCGGGTCGAAGCCGACCTTGCCGGTTTCCAGGCCACGCAGCGCCTTCTGCACCGACTCCTGGAAGGTACGGCCCATCGCCATCACCTCGCCCACCGACTTCATCTGGGTGGTCAGGCGGGCGTCGGCAGCCGGGAACTTCTCGAAAGCGAAACGCGGGATCTTGGTGACGACGTAGTCGATCGACGGCTCGAACGAGGCCGGGGTCAGGCCACCGGTGATTTCGTTCTTCAGTTCGTCCAGGGTGTAACCCACGGCCAGCTTGGCGGCGACCTTGGCGATCGGGAAGCCGGTGGCCTTGGAGGCCAGCGCCGAAGAACGCGACACGCGCGGGTTCATCTCGATGACGACCACGCGGCCGGTCTTCGGGTTGATGCCGAACTGCACGTTCGAGCCACCGGTATCGACGCCGATCTTGCGCAGCACGGCGATGGAGGCGTCGCGCAGGCGCTGGTATTCCTTGTCGGTCAGGGTCTGCGCCGGGGCCACGGTGATCGAGTCACCGGTGTGCACGCCCATCGGGTCCAGGTTCTCGATCGAGCAGACGATGATGCAGTTGTCCGCGGTATCGCGGACCACTTCCATCTCGAACTCCTTCCAGCCCAGCACCGACTCTTCCACCAGCACTTCGGTGGTCGGCGACAGTTCCAGGCCGCGGCTGACGATCTCGACCAGCTCTTCGCGGTTGTAGGCGATGCCGCCACCGCTGCCGCCCAGGGTGAAGCTGGGGCGGATGATGGTCGGGTAACCGACGCGGGTCTGGATCTCCAGCGCTTCGTCCAGGGTGTGGGCGACGGCGGCGGTCGGGCATTCCAGGCCGATCTCACCCATGGCGACGCGGAACAGCTCGCGGTCTTCGGCCATGCGGATCGCTTCGCGTTTGGCGCCGATCAGCTCGACGTTGTACTTCTCCAGTACGCCGTTGTCGGCCAGGTCCAGCGCGCAGTTCAGCGCGGTCTGGCCACCCATGGTCGGCAGCAGCGCATCGGGCTTTTCCTTGGCGATGATCTTCTCGACCGTCTGCCAGTTGATCGGCTCGATGTAGACGGCGTCGGCCATCTCCGGGTCGGTCATGATCGTGGCCGGGTTGCTGTTGACCAGCACCACGCGGTAACCCTCGTCACGCAGGGCCTTGCAGGCCTGGGCGCCGGAGTAGTCGAACTCGCAGGCCTGGCCGATGACGATCGGGCCAGCACCGATGATGAGGATGGTCTTGAGGTCAGTGCGCTTGGGCATTTTCTTCTCTAAGTCAGTACAGCGTGACAAGGGGGGTGATCGCACGCTGTCGATCAGGAATCTTGATCCGCAGCACCGCGCCAGCGGCAGCAGCGATGCGGGGTTTACGGTCCATCGCGACGCCACCGGCGGGCCGGCGGCGTACTGATCACGCCTTGGCCTGCTCCATCAGCACCACGAAGCGGTCGAACAGCGGACCGACATCGGTCGGGCCCGGCGACGCTTCCGGGTGGCCCTGGAACGAGAACGCCGGCACGTCGGTGCGGGCCACGCCCTGGTTGGTGCCGTCGAACAGCGAACGGTGGGTCACGCGCAGGGTCGGCGGCAGGGTCGCTTCATCGATCGCGAAGCCGTGGTTCTGCGAGGTGATCATCACCCGGCCGCTGTCCAGGTCCTGCACCGGGTGGTTGGCACCGTGGTGGCCGTGGCCCATCTTCATGGTCTGCGCGCCCGAGGCCAGGCCCAGCAGCTGGTGGCCCAGGCAGATGCCGAAGGTCGGGATCTTCACCTCGATGAAGGTCTTGATCGCTTCGATGGCGTAGTCGCACGGTTCCGGGTCACCCGGGCCATTGGACAGGAACACGCCGTCCGGCTTCAGCGCCAGCACTTCGGCGGCCGGGGTCTGTGCCGGCACCACGGTCACTTCGCAGCCACGCTCGGCCAGCATGCGCAGGATGTTGGTCTTCACGCCGAAATCGTAGGCCACGACCTTGTACTTGGCCGGCACGCTGACGAAGGCGTTGGCATCCAGGTCCAGCTGGCCCTCGGTCCAGGTGTAGGTCTTCTCGGTAGTGACGACCTTGGCCAGATCCATGCCCTTCAGCCCCGGGAACTTGCGGGCGGCTTCCAGTGCCTTTTCCACGTCGATGTCACCGGCCATCAACGCACCGTTCTGCGCGCCCTTCTCGCGCAGGATGCGGGTCAGCTTGCGGGTGTCGATGCCGGCGATGGCGACCACGCCACGCTGGATCAGCCAGTCCTGCAGCGACACCTGGCTGCGCCAGTTGCTGGGACGGCGGGGAACATCGCGCACGATCAGGCCGGCCGACCACACCTTGGACGCTTCATTGTCCTGGTCGGTCATGCCGGTGTTACCGATATGCGGATAGGTCAGCGTGACCATCTGCCGGGCGTAGGACGGGTCGGTCAGCACTTCCTGGTAGCCGGTCATGGCGGTGTTGAACACCACCTCACCGACGGACAGGCCGGGCGCGCCTACGGATTCGCCCTCGAATACGGTGCCGTCTTCGAGGACGAGGATTGCGGCTTGGGTCACGGGAATCTCACTTTGGCTACCGAGGGGGCTGCCGAAGTCACGCCTGCGCTTCACGGAAATCCGGTTGCAAAAAAGCGCGGACGTGCGGTCTGGGACCGGTCCGGCTTTCGTGATTCGGCGAGTGCGAATTGTAGCGCTGCCGGGGCGCTCGCGCCAGCGGTTATCGCACTTCATGAACAGGCGATTGCGCATTCATTTCAATCCGGCGGCGTATGCGGGGTCCGCCGCCAGATCGTGCCAGCCGCTGGCCGGCAATCTGCATATCATCAGGCGCCTGGTAGTGCCGGCCGCTGGCCGGCAATCCCCACGCCTTCGGGCGCCCGCAAGCTGCCGGCCAGCGGCCGGCACTACCGCCTTACTGCAGCAGGTCCCGCACCCGGTAGCTGCCCGGGGCGCGGCCCTGCAGCTGGCGGGCGGCAAACAGGGCGCCGCGGGCGAAGATGTCGCGGTTGGTGGCCCGGTGCACCAGCTCGATGCGCTCACCCAGGCCGGTGAACTGCACCAGATGCTCGCCGACGATGTCACCGGCACGCAGGCTGGCGTAATGCGGCTCCGCCCCGCCCCGCTGCGCGGCCGCGCCCAGGGTCAGCGCGGTGCCCGACGGCGCGTCCTTCTTCTGCGTGTGGTGCGACTCGACGATGTCACAGTCCCAGCCGGCCAGCGCCTGCGCCGCGCGCTCGACCAGCTCGTCCAGTACCGCCACGCCCAGGCTGAAATTCGACGCCCAGACCAGCGGGATGGACGCCGCCGCGGCCTCCAGCGCCTGCCGCTGTGTGCTGGAGATGCCAGTAGTGCCCGAGACCAGGCCCGCACCCCGCTCCACGCACAGCGCCAGCATCGGGTCGAAGCCCTCCGGCAGGCTGAAGTCGATCGCCACATCGAACACCGGCGCGCCAGGCAGTTCGCTGGCGCCGAAGAACGGCACGCCGTCGACCACGCGCTGGGTCGGCGCACGGCCGGTTACCGCAGCCACGATCTGCAGGGTTTCGGGATGTTCGGCGGCCAGCCGCAGCAGGGCCTGGCCCATGCGCCCGGAGGCACCGTGAATGAGCAATCGCAGGGGAGTCTGGTTCATGCCCGCAGGCTAGCGGCAGCACGCCCGCTCCGGCAAGCGCCATCGCTGCTACGCTGCATGCCCTTTCATGCAATGGATGGCAGCTCCTTCATGCAGATCAGCGAACAGCTGGTGCTGGTCACCGGCGCCGGCCGCGGCCTTGGCAAGCACATCGCCCGCGCCTTCGCCACCCAGGGCGCCCGCGTCATCATCAATTACCACCGCAGCGAAGCCGCCGCACGTACGCTGGCCACTGAGCTGGGCGGACAGGCGATCGCGCTGCCGGCCGACGTCACCGACCGCGCCCAGGTCGATGCGATGCTGCAGCACGCGCTGGCCCACTTCGGCCAAGGTGTCACCACCGTGGTCAACAACGCGCTGGCCGCTTTCTCGTTCAATGGCGATGCCCGCGACGGCGCCGCGGAAATCGGCTGGCCGGCCTTCCAGGCGCAGTTCGAGGGCAGCGTGCGTGGCGCACTGAACACCGTGCAGGCCGCCCTGCCCGGGATGCAGGCCCGCCGTTTCGGTCGCGTCATCAACATCGGCACCAATCTGTTCCAGAACCCGGTGGTGCCCTATCACGACTACACCGCTGCCAAGGCCGCGCTGCTGTCGCTGACCCGCACCCTGGCCGGCGACCTCGGCCCGCATGGCATCACCGTCAACATGCTGTCCGGCGGCCTGCTGCGCACCACCGATGCCAGTTCCGCCACGCCGGAAGCAGTATTCGACTACATCGCCGCCAACACCCCACTGCGCAGCGTCACCACCCCGACCGAATTCGCCGATGCCGCGCTGT
This sequence comes from Stenotrophomonas sp. 71799_Sma, assembly GCF_056482505.1. Taxonomy (NCBI): domain Bacteria; kingdom Pseudomonadati; phylum Pseudomonadota; class Gammaproteobacteria; order Lysobacterales; family Lysobacteraceae; genus Stenotrophomonas; species Stenotrophomonas sp. 71799_Sma. The sequence goes on along the minus strand of NZ_CM151202.1, from coordinate 2,110,811 downwards.
TCTTCGCCAGCCCGTGGTCACGCGCGGTGACCGGCCAGAACCTGGTGGTGGATGGCGGACTGGTGCGGGACTGAGCCGATGCGCATCTCCGAGGTCAGCCGCCTGACCGGTGCCAGCGCCAAGGCCATCCGACTGTACGAGGCGCGCGGCCTGCTGCCGCCGGTGCCACGACTGAACCGCTACCGCGACTACAGCGAACAGGACGTGGCCTGGGTGCAGCTGATCCGCCAGGCGCTGGGGCTGGGTATCACGCTGGCGGCAATCTCGCGCCTGCAGGGCCGCGACGGGCGGCTCGACTGGCAGGCAGTGCTGGCCCTGCTTGAGCAGCAGCGCAGCCGCATTGCCAGCGAGCGGGCACGGCTGGCGCAGGTCGAGCTCGACCTGCAGCAGGTCAGCGACGAACTGCAGCAGTGGCTGCTCTCCGGCAGCAATGACTGCGTGCTGGAACCCAGCGGCTGCACGACCCAGGCTTGACTCTGCCCTTGGGGCAGACCGCAGCCTCGCGCACTTTCCATTGCCCGAGGTTGCCGTGTCCCGTTCCATCCTGATCCTGCTCGGCCATCCCGACCGCGACAGCCTGTGCGGCGCCCTCGCCCAGCGCTATGCCACGGCCGCCGAGAACGCCGGTCATCGGGTGCGACTGATCGCACTGGGCGACCTTGAGTTCGATCCCGTGCTGCGCCATGGCTATCGCCAGATCCAGCCACTGGAAGCCGATCTGCAGGACGCCGCCGATGCGATCGAGGCCTGCGATCACCTGGTGCTGGTCTACCCAACCTGGTGGGGTGCGATGCCGGCGCTGCTGAAGGGCTTTTTCGATCGTGTGCTGCTGCCGGGGTACGCCTTCCGCTACCGGCGCGATTCGGTGTGGTGGGACCGGCTGCTGGCCGCGCGCAGCGCGCGGGTGATCACCACGCTGGATACGCCGCCCTGGTACTACCGCTGGATCTACCGCGACCCGGGCATCACCCAGATCCGCGCCACCATTCTGGAATTCTGCGGCATCCGCCCGGTGCGGGTCAGCCGTCTCGGTGCGGTGCGCAGCAGTACCCCAGCACAACGCAGCAAGTGGCTGGCGTTGGCAGCAGAGCTGGGTTCACGCGCCAGGTAGATCCACGCCATGCGTGGATGAAATGCCGGCCACATTCCATGTGTCGCGTTTGCCAATTGACCGCCAGGCACCGCGCCTCAAGGCTGTAGGCACTTCTTACGGCCCAGGCAAAGCCCATGAAATCCTCGACTGTCTTCAGCAAGTGCGCCAGGAAGACCGGCTTTTCCGGCACGTCGACGACCCGCTACCGCTTGCTGGATGCCGCCCTGCTTGTCGTCAATCACCAACGCGCCAGCGAAAGCCGGGGCTTCTATGTGAATGCCGGGCTCTACTTTCCAGAACTGCTCGCGTATCCCCTCGCGCCTGACGACCTTGAAACCGCCTTCAGATACCGCTCCAGCATTCCCACGCCTCATGTCGACTGGCGGATCGAAGAGACGCCCGGCCTGCGCCGGGCTTTTATCCAGCAGGATCTGGATGATCTGCTGGAGGCCGGCAATCGCGATGGGATGAAATGCCTGCTGCTCGATGCCCTTGCCGACGTGGCGGGCTTCGCGACAACCCATGGAAACAGGGAGTCGGTGCGGCGATTGAATCAGGACGGAAGTTTCCGCGCGATCATCCGTAGAGAGGTTTGAATCCAGCCGAGGTCCGGTAGATCCACGCCATGCGTGGCGGCCATGCGTGGCGGAAAACCCACAGTAGATCCACGCCATGCGTGGATGAAGCCCGCAAGCGTGCGAACCAAGGTTCGCACCCACCAGGGCAGGAAAAGCAGCGTCAGTGCTGCTTCGGCGGAGTCGGCCCGCAGCTGTCGCAACCGCCACAGGCACCACCACCGCCCGTCGCCGGCGGCGCGATTTTCCGCCCCAGCGCCTGCAGCCAGGCAGCGCGGCCCGGCTTCAGCAGGGCCAGCGCCAGCGCCCCGCGCAGCCTGCGCACGGTGCCGGGGAACTGCTTCTTCAGCACCACCCAGGCACTGACCAGCACGGCCACCGCGATGATCAGGTACTGCAGCAGCAGGCCGGTATCCATCAGCCGCCTCCCAGTGCCTTGGTCACCTGGTAGGTGATCAGCGCCGCCACGTAGGCCGCCGCGAACAGGTAGAACGCAGCGAAGCCCATCTGCTTCCACGAGTTGGTCTCGCGCTTGATGGTGGCCAGCGTCGAGATGCACATCGGGGCATAGATGTACCAGACCAGCAGCGACAGTGCGGTGGCCAGCGACCAGCCATCGCTGATCAGCGGGGTCAGCGCCTGGCTGGCGGCATCGTCATCGGCTGCGGACAGCGCGTACACGGTCGCCAGCGAGGACACCGCCACTTCGCGCGCGGCCAGGCCCGGAATCAGCGCAATGCAGATCTGCCAGTTGAAGCCCAGCGGCGCGAAGAACACCGCCATCGCATGGCCGATCTGGCCCGCATAGCTGTAATCGATGGCCGGCATGGTGGCGCCGGCCGGAGCCGCCGGGAACGACAGCAGCACCCACAGCAGGATGGTCAGCGCCAGGATGATGCCGCCGACACGCTTGAGGAAGATCATGCCGCGCTCATACAGGCCCACCGCCAGGTCGCGCAGGTGCGGCAGGCGGTACGACGGCAGCTCCAGCATCAGCGGGTGCTCGCTCTTGTCGCGGCGCCACTTCTTCATGATCCACGACATCGCCAGCGCACTGAGAATGCCAGCCGCATACAGGCCGAACAGCACCAGGCCCTGCTGGTTGAACACGCCCCACACCGTCTTCTGCGGGATGAAAGCGCCAATCAGCAGTGCATACACCGGCAGGCGCGCCGAGCAGGTCATCAGCGGCGCCACCAGGATCGTGGCCAGGCGGTCACGCGGGTCCTGGATGCTGCGCGTGGACATGATGCCCGGCACCGCGCAGGCGAAGCTGGACAGCAGCGGGATGAACGAGCGACCAGACAGGCCGGCGGCGGCCATCATGCGGTCGAGCAGGAACGCCGCACGCGGCAGGTAGCCGGATTCCTCCAGCACCAGGATGAAGAAGAACAGGATCAGGATCTGCGGGAGGAACACCACCACGCCACCCACACCGGCGATGATGCCGTCAGTCAGCAGGCTGGCCAACGGGCCTTCCGGCAGCACGCTGCCAACGAAGGCACCAAGCCAGGCGAAACCGGCCTCGATGCCATCCATCAACGGTGTCGCCCAGGCATACACCGCCTGGAAGATCAGGAACATCACCACCGCCAGGCTGATCAGGCCGAACACCGGGTGCAGCAGCCAGCGGTCCAGCGCGTCGTCGACTTTGGCGGTCCGTGCCGGCATGCGCACGGCCACTGACAGGATCTCGCGCACCTTGGCGTGGTAGTCGATGCCACCTTCCGGGCCCGGCACCGGCGCATCCAGGTGCGGCACCATCGCATCGAGGCGCTCGACCAGGGCCTTGGCGCCCTGCTTGCGCACCGCCACGGTTTCCACCACCGGCACGCCCAGCTCGCGCTCCAGCGCGGCCACGTCCACCTGGATGCCACGGCGCTGGGCCGCATCGACCATGTTCAGCGCAACCACCATCGGCTTGCCCAGCTCGCGCAGTTCCAGCGCGAAGCGCAGGTGCAGACGCAGGTTGGTGGCGTCGATCACGCACAGCAGCACGTCCGGTGCAGCCTCGCCCGGGTAGAAGCCCCGGCACAGGTCACGGGTGATCGCCTCGTCCAGGCTGGCCGGGTGCAGGCTGTAGGCACCGGGCAGGTCGAGTACGGCGAACTCGCGGCCGGACGGCGCGCGCAGGCGGCCTTCCTTGCGCTCAACGGTGACGCCGGTGTAGTTGGCAACCTTCTGCCGGCTGCCGGTCAGCTGGTTGAACAGCGCGGTCTTGCCACTGTTGGGGTTACCGACCAGCGCAATGCGCAGGGGCGCGGTAGAAGTTGCAGCGGTCATGCGCGACGCTCCTGGCGGTTGGCGTCGACCACGACGCGCTTGGCTTCACTGATCCGCAGCGCAAACCGGGTGAACCCGACCTGCACCAGCAGCGGCTCGCCACCGACCGGGCCCTTGGCCACCAGGCGCACTTCCTCGCCCTTCACGAAACCCAGCTCGCGCAGGCGACGGGCGATGGCATCGTTGGCATGGAGGTCCTGCACGGACTCGACCACGGCCGAGGCGTGCAGCGGCAGTTCGGACAGCGTCATCTAGCGCATTCTCTGCTGGATGTAAATGGTTCTCGATTCTAACATTCCCGCGTCGCGTCATGGCCCATGACCAATGGCCCGCTATGATCCATACAGGTATGGAGTGACCCTGGAATCCCATGAACGATGCTTTGCAGATCGAGCGCAGCGGCGCCGTCCTCACCCTCTGGCTGAACCGGCCCGAGCTGCACAATGCCTTTGACGCCGGCTTGATAGCGCGGCTGACCGCCGCCCTCGAAGCCGCCGGACGCGACGACGCGGTGCGCGCGGTAGTGGTGGCCGGCCACGGCGCCTCCTTCTCGGCCGGCGCCGACATGCAGTGGATGCGTGGCATGGCCGCCGCCAGCGAGGCCGACAACCGCGAGGACTCGCTGGCCCTGGCGCGGCTGATGCGCACCCTGGACGAGCTGCCCAAGCCGACCCTGGCCCGGGTCCACGGCGCGGCCTTCGGTGGCGGCGTCGGCCTGGTCGCCTGCTGCGACATCGCCATCGCCAGCACCGCGGCCCGCTTCGGCCTGACCGAAAGCCGCCTCGGCCTGCTGCCGGCGGTGATCTCGCCCTACGTGATCGAGGCCATCGGCCCGCGCCAGGCCCGTCGCTGGTTCGCCACCGGCGAGCATTTCGACGCCGAGACTGCGCTGCGCATCGGCCTGGTCCACCTGCTGGTCGAGCCGGAACGCCTGGACGAGGCCGTGCAACGCCAGCTGGCCCTGCTCGACAAGGCCGGCCCGATCGCTTCTTCCAGCGCCAAGCAGCTGGTGCGGCAGGTGCGTGACAGCCATGACCGCGATGCCCTGGATCGCGATAATGCCGCCCTGATCGCGCGCCTGCGGGTGTCCGCCGAGGGCCAGGAAGGCCTGGGCGCCTTCCTCGACAAGCGCGCGCCCCACTGGGTCACGGAAGCCTGAACATGCTCGATCATCTTGGTTTGACCAGCGCCGACCTGGCGCGCAGCAAGACCTTCTTCCTGCAGGCGCTGGCGCCGCTGCAGATCGGCGTGGTGATGGAAGTCACCGCCGAACAGACCGGCGCGCACGACCACATCGGCTTCGGCAGCGAGGGCAAGCCGTTCTTCTGGCTCGGCAATGGCGGCACCGCCAGCCACGGTGTGCACGTGGCCTTCGCCTGCGCCAGCCGCACCCAGGTGGACGCCTTCCATGCCGCTGCCCTCGCCGCCGGCGGTCGCGACAACGGCGCGCCGGGCCTGCGCCCGTGGTACCACCCCGACTACTACGGCGCCTTCGTGCTCGACCCCGACGGCAACAACATCGAGGTGGTCTGCCATCGCCCCGTCAGCGAGGTGGCCGCATGAGCGACTACGTCCGCATCGTCGAAGTCGGCCCGCGTGACGGGCTGCAGAACGAAAAGCAGTCGGTGTCCACCGCGGACAAGATCGAACTGATCAACCGCCTGTCGGCCACCGGCCTGCGCAGCATCGAGGCGACCAGCTTCGTCAGCCCGAAGTGGATCCCGCAGCTGGCCGATGCCGCTGAGGTCTACGCCGGCATCCAGCGCCGGGCCGGCATCCACTACCCGGTGCTGGTACCGAACGAACAGGGCTACGACCGCGCCCGTGCGGTGGGCGTGGAGGAAGTGGCGGTGTTCACCGCAGCATCCGAAGCGTTCAACCGCACCAACACCAATGCCGGCATCGACGAATCGCTGGCCCGGTTCGAGCCAATCCTGCGCCGCGCCGCCGCCGATGGCGTGCGCGTGCGCGGCTATGTCTCCACCGTGCTCGGCTGCCCCTACCAGGGCGAGGTGCCACTGGCCGACGTGGTGCGGGTGGCGCGTGCCCTGCACCAGATGGGCTGTTACGAAATCTCGCTGGGCGACACCATCGGCGTCGGCACCCCGCGCAAGGCACGGGCGATGCTGCAGGCGGTTGCCGCCGAGATTCCGATGGCCGCACTGGCCGTGCACTTCCACGACACCTATGGCCAGGCCATCGCCAACATCGCCACCTGCCTGGAAGAAGGCGTGCGCGTGGTCGACAGCGCGGTGTCTGGCGCCGGTGGCTGCCCGTATGCCAAGGGCGCCAGCGGCAATGTCGCCAGCGAGGATGTGGTCTACCTGCTGCAGGGCCTGGGCCTGGACAGCGGCGTGGACCTGCCTGCACTGGCCGAGACCGGCCGCTGGCTGGCCAGCCTGCTCGGCCGCGCCACTGCCAGCCGCACCGGCCAGGCACTGGCCGCCGCCGGCTGACCGCCGCACTGCGCCGCCCTGCAGCGGCGGCGCAGTGCACAACAGCGGCGGTCGCGGCTTCCGTTAGAATCGGCGGTTCTCGAACCTGCAGGACCGTGCAATGCAGCTGTCTTCCGTACGTGCCGTGATCACCGGCGGCGTCTCCGGCCTCGGCCTGGCCGTGGCCCAGCACCTCGTCGCCCAGGGCGGCAAGGTGGCCCTGTTCGACCTCAACGACGACAAGGGCGCCTCCGCCGTCGCCGATCTGGGTACCGACAAGGCCCGCTACTTCAACGTCAACGTCAGCGATGAAGCGGCCGTCTCGGCAGCCATCGACCAGGCCCACGATTTCCTCGGCGGCCTGAACGTGGCGATGAACTGCGCCGGCATCCTCGGCGCCGGCCGCGTGCTGGGCAAGGAAGGCCCGATGCCGCTGGCCGGCTTCCAGGGCACGGTGATGGTCAACCTGGTCGGCAGCTTCAACGTTGCAAAGGCCGCGGCCAACCGCATGCAGCACAACGAGGCCGGCACCGACGGCGAGCGCGGCGTGATCATCAACACCGCCAGCATCGCCGCCTATGAAGGCCAGATTGGCCAGGCCGCGTATGCCGCCAGCAAGGGCGGCGTGGTGTCGATGACGCTGCCGATGGCGCGCGAACTGTCGCGCTTCGGCATCCGCGTCAATACGATTGCTCCAGGCGTGTTCTGGACGCCGATGGTCGACGGCATGCCCGAGGCGGTGCAGCAGTCGCTGGCCGCGTCGATCCCGTTCCCGTCGCGCCTGGGCAAGCCGGAAGACTTCGCCAGCCTGGTCGGCTTCATCCTCGGCAACACCTACCTCAATGGCGAGACCATCCGCCTGGACGGCGCTACCCGCCTCGCTCCGAAGTGATTCCCCCCGGGCGCCGGGACGGCGCCCTCCCCCAACGACCTAGATCACCATGAAAGCCAACGACATCAAGAAGGGCAACGTCGTCGAGTACAACAACGGCGTGTACCAGATCCGCGACATCGAGCGCAGCTCGCCGCAGGGTCGCGGCGGCAACGTCCGCTTCCGCTTCATCATGTACAGCGTGCCGGGCGGCAACAAGCTCGATGCCAGCTTCGATGCCGACGACAACCTGGTCGAGGTCGAACTGCTGCGCCGCCAGTCCACCTATTCGTACAAGGACGGCGATGCGTTCGTGTTCCTCGATGACGAGGACTACACCCCGTACACCCTGGACGCAGACGTGATCGGCGACGACGCCGGCTACATCACCGACGGCCTGACCGGTATCTACGTGCAGGTGATCGACGAACAGCCGGTGGCGATCCAGCTGCCGGCCTCGGTGGTGCTGGAAGTGATCGAGACGCCGCCGGAACTGAAGGGTGGCACCGCCACCAAGCGCCCGAAGCCGGCCAAGCTCAACACCGGCATCGAAATCATGGTGCCGGAGTACATCGTCAACGGCGAGCGCGTGCTGGTGAACACCGCCACCGGCGAATTCGCTGGCCGTGCCGACTAAGCGCCTTGCGCTGATCGGTTGCCTGTCCCTGCTTGCGGCATGTTCGCCGCAGGCAGCGGACAATGCTGCCGACGCCACGCCAGCCGAACCGGCCGTGACCGCCGCACCAGCGGTGGAGGCACCGGCCGCCGTGGAGGCCATCGCCGAAGCGGAGCCCGCTACCGAGCAGCCCTCGGGCGAAGAGGACCTGGACAAGGTACGTGCAGCCGCAGGCTGTCCGGTCCCGGAGGATGTGTATGACGTCGACGACGTGCGCATCTACTGCGCGATGCCGGCCGACGTGCAGGCCTTCCTCGCGCGCGAGAACACCTGCCAGCATTTTGCCGGCGAAGAGCCGTACGACGACGAGCGTCGCCGTGAACTGGAAGAGGCCAGCGCCAAATACTGCGAAGGCCGCGAGAAGAACTTCACCGATCTGGTCGCGCGTCATCGCGGTGACTGCGCTGTCCGCGCAGCGCTGATCGGGATCAACGGCCGCTATGACCTGGACTTCGATCTCGACCTGAAGCCCTGCGGGGGCTGATCGATGCACGCCGGGCATGGCCCGGCGTCACCGATCCGCGGAATCGGGCGTTACTTCGCGCCGAAATTGCCGCAGCCGTGGTACTGGCGGGTGCCGATGGTCAGGTTCACCTTGGCCTCGAACGCCTCACCACTCATGTCGTCCTGGCAGGTGGTGCGCTGGAAGCTGAGCTTGACGTCGGTACCGTCGGACGCCTTGCCACTCCATCCGTCGGCCCCCTCGGCGGGCTTGGCCACATCGAAGCGGCGCTCGCCGTAATCGACTTCCACCTGCAGGCCCGGCGCATCGCCGTCAACGACTGCAAGCCAGCCGGGTTCATTGCCGGTGGCACGGAACGCGGCATTGCCGGCGCTGCCATCGCCTTCGGTGGCTTCGACCGCATGGCACTCGCGATCGGCCTCGCCCTTCAGGCTCAACAGGCCGTCATCGCTGCCCTTGGTCCAGAAGCTGTTGCCCTGGCCATCGCCATACTTCGCGCCCGACGCCGCACGCTCGGAGGTCATGGCGAAGGTACGTTCGCCGATCACTACCGTCGCCGCATCCTCGCCATTGAAGGTCGCGCGCACGTTCAGATCACCACACCGGTACATGGTCTCGCTGCCGGTACCGGCGCCGGTGCTGGCAGCCGGTTCGGGCGCGGCCGGCGGCGCGGCATCAGTGCCGCCCGCAGCGGGTGGCTGTGCCGGCTGGCACGCGGCCAGGACCAACCCGAGGGAGGCTGCCAACAGACTGGGGACTACACGCATGGCTCGACTCCTTGTCGACACTACAGAGATCTTCGACCCTACCACCTGCCGGTGAGCGGGGCCTGAAAGCGGCCTGACCGCACTCACGCGGCCAGCACCGCCATCGACAGCAACTGTGCGCCACTGTCGCCGGAACTGCAGGTCCAGACCCGCAGCAGGCGCAGTTTCAGCTCGCGCTCCTGGCCCTGCCCGCGCACCGACAAGCGCACGTCACTGGACAACAATGCCAGGCGTCCGCACAGCAGCGTTTCCACCGCGTGCAACTGCAGGTTCCGTACCTGCAGGCCACCGGCCAGCCAATCGCCCAGCCACGGCAGGTCGAGCATGCGGCCGCCATGGCCGTCCATCATGAACAAGGCCGGCGATACCAGCGCGGTCAGCGCATCGTGATCATTTTCCAGCAGCGCTGCGCACAGGCGCTGCTCCAGCGCCATCAACTGTTGCTCGTGCAGATCTTCAACGATGTTCCGTTCCATCCACGATTCCTTCCGGCATCGGCCGGCGCCTGCGCAGGCGCTGCGCGATCCACTGCCGCGCACCCTGCACTACTACATAGAAGACCGGCACGAAGAACACCGCCAGCACGGTCGCACTGACCATGCCGCCGAACACGCCGGTTCCGATCGCCTGCTGGGTTTCCTTCGATGCGCCCTGCGCCAGCATCAGCGGCACCACGCCCAGCGCGAACGCCAGCGAGGTCATTACGATCGGCCGCAGGCGCAGCCGTGCCGCCTCCAAGGCCGCTTCGACCAGGCCACGGCCCTGCTGCTGCAGCTGGCGTGCGAACTCGACGATGAGGATCGCGTTCTTCGCCGACAGCCCGATCACCGTGATCATGCCGACCTTGAAGAACACGTCGTTGGGCATGCCGCGCAACAACACGGCGGCGACCGCGCCGAGCAGGCCCAGCGGCACCACCAGCATCACCGCCAGCGGAATCGACCAGCTCTCGTACAGCGCCGCCAGCACCAGGAACACCACCAGCATCGACAGCAGCAACAGCCACGGCGCCTGCGCACCGGATTCGCGCTCCTGCAGCGACTGGCTGGTCCATTGCAGGGCGAAGCCAGACGGCAGCTTCTCCGCCAACCGCTCCATCTCCGCCATCGCCTGACCGGTCGACACGCCGGAGGCCGGGGCGCCGGACAGATTCAGCGCCGGGAAGCCGAGATAGCGCTGCAGCTGCAGCGGCGCCTCGGTCCAGTGCGGGGTCACCAGTTCGGACAGCGCCACCATGCCGCCCTCGCTGTTACGCACGTACAGCTTCAGCACGTCCTCCAGTTCCATCCGGTGCGAGGCGTCTGCCTGCAGGATCACCTGCTGCAACCGGCCCTTGTTGGGGAAGTCATTGACGTACTGCGAGCCCATCGCAGCCGACAGCGTGCTGCTGATGTGTTCGAAGCCCACGCCCATCGCCTCGGCCTTGGCCCGGTCGATGTCCAGCCGCACGCTGGTGCCGGCCGGCAGGCCATCGGCATGCACCTCGGACAGCAGCGGGCTGGCCTCGGCCAGCTTCAGCAGCTGCTGCAGGGCCGCGCGTAGTTCGGCCTGGCTCTGCCCAGTACGCGCCTGCAGGGCGAGCGAGAAGCCGGACGAACGGCCCAGGCTGTCGATCGCCGGCGGCATCACGCTCATCACCTCGCCCTCGGCAATCGTGGACATCGCCTTCTGCGCGGCCTCCACCTCGCCGGCCGCGGTGGCGCCTGCACGCTCGCTCCAGTCCTTGAGCATGGTGTAGGTCAGCGCCGCGCTCGGGCCGGAGCCGGAGAAGCTGTAGCCGAGGATCGACTGGTTGGAGCCGATGCCCGGACGCGAGGCCACGTGCCGCTCGTAGGCTTCGACCACGGCCAGCGTGCGCTCGGCGGTGGCTTCGGCCGGCAGCTGGATCGAAGTCATGAAATAGCCCTGGTCTTCTTCCGGCAGGAATGCGCCCGGCAACCAGTGCAGGCCCAGCAGCAGCGCCACCACCAGTGCGGCGAACACGCCCATCACCCGCCCACTGCGCTGCAGCACCGAGGCCACGCCACGCTGGTAGCGCCCGGTCATCTTCTCGAAGCCACGATTGAAGGCACCGAACAGCCCGACACGACCATGGTGTCCATGGGTATTCGGGCGCAGCAGGGTCGCGCACAGCGCCGGCGTCAGGCTCAATGCCAGCAGCGCCGAGAACAGGATCGACACCGCCATCGCCACGGTGAACTGGCGGTAGATCGCGCCCACCGAGCCGCTGGCCAACGCCATCGGAATAAACACGGCAGTCAGCACCAGGGTGATGCCGATCACCGCACCGGTCAGCTCGCGCATCGCCTTGATGGTGGCCTCGCGCGGCGGCAGTCCTTCCTCGGCCATGATCCGTTCCACGCCCTCGACCACCACGATGGCGTCGTCGACGATGATGCCGATCGCCAGCACCATGCCGAACATGGTCAGCACGTTGATCGAGAAGCCCAGTGCCAGCATCACCGCGAAGGTGCCGAGCAGCGCGATCGGTGCGACCAGCGCCGGAATCAGCGTGTAGCGCCAGTTCTGCAGGAACAGGTACATCACCGCGAACACCAGCAGCATGGCCTCCAGCAGCGTCTGCACCACCTTCTGGATCGAGATCTTCACGAACGGTGCGGTGTCGAACGGAATGCTCGACTCCACGCCGCGCGGCAGCAGCGGCGCCAGCTCGGCCATGCGCTCGCGCACCGCCGACGCGGTGCGAACCGCGTTCGCGCCAGGACTTAGCTGCACGCCGGCGGCGGTGGCCGGATGGCCATCCTCGCGGGTGCCCCAGGCATAGCTCTGCGCGCCCAGCTCGACGCGGGCGACATCGCCCAGCACCACCCGCGAGCCGTCGGCCCCGGCGCGCAGCACGATGGCAGCGAACTGCTCCGGCGTGGACAGCTGGCCATCGGCACTCAGCGGCACGGTGATGCGCTGGCCCGGAACACCCGGAGAATCGCCGATGCGCCCCGGCGAGATCTCCAGGTTCTGCTGCTCGATGGCAGCGGCCACGTCACCCATGGTCAGCCCATAGCCGGTCAACCGGGTCGGATCCAGCCACACGCGCATCGCCTGTTCGGCACCGAACAGCTGCACGCGGCCGACGCCATCGATGCGGCGCAGCTCCTCGATGATGTTGCGCGCCATGAAGTCGCCCAGTGCGGCCTCGCTGACGCTGGCATCCGGCGAACGCAGGCCGACCAGCATCAGGAAACCGGAATCGGCGGCCTCCACGAACAGGCCGTTCTGGCGCACGCTGCGCGGCAGGCGCGGCTCGATCGCCTTGATCCGGTTCTGCACGTCCACCTGCGCCAGCTCCGGGTTGGTGCCCGGCTTGAAGGTGGCGGTGATCGAGGCTTCGCCGGAGGTGTCCACCGACGACTCGAAGTACAGCAGGTGCTTGACGCTGGACAGCTCGCGCTCGATCAGGCCGACCACCGCGTCATTCAGCGTCTGCGGGCTCGCACCCGGGTAACTGGCATAGATGCTGACGCTGGGCGGGGCAACCGCCGGATAGCGCTCCACCGCCAGCCGCGGGATCGCCAGCACACCGGCCAGGATGATGAAGATCGCCAGCACCCAGGCGAACACCGGGCGATCGATGAAGAAACGTGCCATGTTGGATTTTCCTGGAGGGACCGGCTCGGTAGAGGCTCAGCCCTTGCTGCCGGCCTGCACCGCGCCGGCGCTGGCGACCGGCATCTGCCAGTCGCGCGCATCGACCACCACGCCTTCCTGCAGGCGCTCCTGGCCTTCGACCACCACCTTTTCGCCCGCCTTCAGGCCGGTGCGCACCAGCCATTGGCGATCGACACTACCGTCCACTTCCAGCGTGCGGATCACCGCCTTGCCATCGCCACCGATCACCCAGGCATAGGCCTGGCCACCGGCACTGCGCAGCACGGCCTGCTGTGGCACGGTCAGCGCGCTGGCCGGCGCACCCCGCGGCACCTTCGCGCGCACGTACATGCCGGGCAGCAGCTGGCGCTGCGGGTTGTCGACCAGGATGCGCAGGATCACATCACCGGTGCGCGCATCGACATTGATACCGGAGAACAGCATCTGGCCACGTTCGGGCAGCGGCTTGCCGGCCGCACCGATGATCGTCACCGGCAGCTCGCCGCCACCGGCAGCGCTGCGCTGCAGCGACTCCAGCTGCGCGGCCGGCTGGCGTACATCGACGTAGACCTGGTCGATCTGCTGCACCACCGCCATCGGCTCGGCATCGGCCACGCCGACCAGTGCACCTTCGGTCACCAGCGCCTGGTCGATGCGGCCGGCAATCGGCGCGCTGACCGTGGCATAGCGCAGATCGAGCTGGCGACGCGCCAGGATCGCGCGCGCTTCGTTCACCGCGGCACGGGCCTGTTCGTACTCGGCACTGGCATCGTCGCGGTGCTGCTGGCTGACCGCCTGCGCGGCCGCCAGCGCATGCAGGCGCTGCGACTGCACGCGGCTGCGGCCCAAGGCTGCCTCACTGCGCTGCAGTGCGGCCAGTGCCGAGTCGACATCGGCACGGAACGCCGCCGGATCGATCTGGAACAGGGCCTGGCCGGCGCGCACTTCCGCACCCTGCTCAAACAGCCGGCGCTGCACGATGCCGCCCACTTGGGCACGGATCTGTGCGGTGCGTACGGCGGCCACGCGGCCGGGCAGTTCGTCATCGCGCTGCACGACCTGCGGGCCGACAGTAACCACGCTGACGCGCGGTGCCGCTTCGGGCGTGGCTTCGGGGGCGGAGCAGGCCGTCATGGCCAGGGCGAGGGCCGCGATCAACGCGACCGGAGTCCTGAAGGTTCTCATTGCTGTGCACAATGCCGCGCGGGCGGCTGATAGGTTCTGAAGCGTGCAGTCTGCGGGGCGATGATGGGGTTTCGATGGAGGAACTGTGGAGATACGATGGAGGCAAGCACCTTAAGGCCCCGCCCCTGCATGCATGCCGCCCCTGCCCTCGCCGCCCTCGTCCTGATCGTCGAGGATGAGGCCGAGATCGCCGACATTCTTACCGCCTATCTGGAACGCGAAGGACTGCGTACGCTGCGCGCCGCCGACGGCCACAGCGCACTGGACCTGCATCGCAGCGCCCGCCCCGACCTGGTCCTGCTCGACGTGCAGCTGCCGCGGCTGGATGGCTGGAGCGTGCTGACCCAGCTGCGCCAGCGCGGCGAGACGCCGGTGATCATGCTGACCGCACTGGACCAGGACCTGGACAAGCTGACTGCGCTGCGCATGGGCGCCGACGACTACGTGGTCAAGCCGTTCAATCCAGCCGAAGTGGCAGCGCGCGTGCGCGCCGTGCTGCGGCGTACGCTGCGTGGCTCGCGCGTGGACGCACCGACCGCACTGCGCGCGGGCCCGTTGCTGATCGACTCGGCCACCCATGCCGTGCATGTGGAAGGCGACGGCTACAGCCACGAAGTGCTGCTCACGCTCACCGAGTTCAAGCTGCTGCACTGCATGGCGCTGGCGCCGACCCGCATCTTCAGCCGCAGCGAACTGATGCACGAATGCCTGCCGGAAAGCGAGGCGCTGGAGCGCACGGTCGACAGTCATGTCAGCAAGCTGCGCCGCAAGCTGGATGAAGTGGGCATGGTCAATGTGCCGGCCAGCGTGCGTGGCGTCGGCTACCGGTTGATGGCCGACCGCTGATGGCCCGCCTGCGCCGCTCCGGGCTCAGCCGCCACATCATCGTCTCGATGTCGTTGATGGTGATCGGCGTCATCGTGATGATGATCCTGTCGTCCTGGCTGCTGTATGCGGTGCTGGTCGAATTCTTCCCCGGCACTACCGAGGAACCGGAAAGCTGGCTGCCGACCGGCCCTGAACTGGCATGGATGGTCGGCGTGATCCTGACCGGCCTGGCGCTGGCCATCGCCGCCTCGTTCCGTCTTGCCCATCGCATCCTGTCGCCGTTGAATTCGCTGGTGGACAGCGTGCGCGCGCTCGCGGGCGGCGACCTCGGTGCCCGTGCCAGCGTCGAGGAAAACTCGCCGGGCGAAGTGGCCACCTTGGTCGAGGACTTCAATGCCATGGCGCGGCGGCTGCAGCACGTGGAGAGCGAGCGTGCGATGTGGCATGCAGCCATCGCCCATGAACTGCGGACTCCGGTGACGATCCTGCGCGGCCGCCTGCAGGGCCTGGCCGAGGGCGTCTTCCAGCCGGACGAATCACAGTTCCGCAGCCTGCTCGCCCAGGTCGAGGGCCTGTCACGACTGATCGAGGATCTGCGCGTGCTGAGCCTGTCCGACAATGCGCGGCTGGACGTGCGCCGCGCACGTACCGACGTGGTGGCCGAAGTGTATTCGGTGATGACCCTGGTCG
Organism: Stenotrophomonas sp. 71799_Sma; assembly: GCF_056482505.1. Classification (NCBI taxonomy): domain Bacteria; kingdom Pseudomonadati; phylum Pseudomonadota; class Gammaproteobacteria; order Lysobacterales; family Lysobacteraceae; genus Stenotrophomonas; species Stenotrophomonas sp. 71799_Sma. The sequence goes on along the minus strand of NZ_CM151202.1, from coordinate 2,095,339 downwards.
ATCCCCAGTTCCGCGCCGCCGGCTTCGTGCTGGAGCTGGAAACCAGCCGCGAAGAACACAACGCGCACTGCGACCCGACCCGCCTGCGCCAGGCGCTGCTGGCGCTGCTGGAGAACGCGCGCCGCTATGCCAGCCCGGGCAAGGTGCGGATTGCCGTGCATGACACACCGGGCCATGTGCAGGTAGCGATCGAGGATGAGGGCCCGGGCATCGACCCTGAGCTGCACGCCGACATCTTCTCTCCGTTCATGCGTGCCGACGGTTCGCGTTCGCGCCAGGGTGGCGGTAGCGGGCTCGGCCTGGCGGTGGTCAAGGCCATCGCCGACGCGCACGGCGGCCGCGTCTACTGCACGGCGGGCAACGCTGGTGGCAGCCGTTTCGTTATCGAGCTGCCGCGCCAATAGCCGGCGTGGCTGCCTGTTCCCGCAGGCGGGCACCGAGCGCAGCGAGGTTGGCGTCGATCGCATCCATTTCGTTGCGCTGCTTCTCCGGCAGCTGCTGACGCAGCTGTACGCGCAGCGCCTGCCAGGCCGGCACCGCCTGTGCGCTGGCGGTGGCAACCGCTTCGGCCAGCACCGCCTGCTCATCGGCCAGCGGCAACCCGTAGCCGCCGTCCGCCAGCAGCGTACCCGGGCGCAGCCATTGCCCACCCTGCTCCAGCAACTGGCGCAGGCCCCGGGTCTCGGCACTGTCCGGTGCGGCCAGCAGGCGCCGTTTCAGCACATCGCGCGCGCGCAGCTCGGCGCGGCGTTGCGCAGCCTGTTCCAGCAGCAGCAGGCCGGCGCTTGCGCGCAGGTCGCCCTGCAGCAACCACAGCGCACGCTGCTGTGCGGGCAGCTTCAACCAGCCGCGTACGTCGCGTGCGGGCAATGCCAGCTGGGCTGCCGCCGCGCCGAACAACTGCTGGTAGTGATCGCGTGCCGAGGCGAAGTAGTAACCCTGCGCCTGTGCTGCATTGCGGTCCGTGAGTACCTGCTCGTCCAGCACATGCAGCTGCGACAGCCGACGCTTCAAACCACGCGGACTCAGCTGGGCCAGCCCGGCCTCCCCCAGCCGAGGCACACCCGCCTGCAGCAGCTTGGCGGTTTCCACCGCGCAGTTGTTGCTGACGAAGTAATAGCGCCCGTCATAGCTCCAGTGCACCTGCGCAGTGCGCTCGAGCAGGCTGGCGATCTCGCCGGGCGACAACTGCAACGGCAGCGACTGCAACCCGCGCAGTTCCACCTTGGTGTACTCATCCACCACCTGCTGCAGCGGCAGCACGAACAGTCGCGACGGGTAGCCACCGGTAAGGCCACGCCAGTTGGAAATCTGCACGTCACCAACGAAGGCACGGAACGAAAGCACACGGTGGTATTCCAGGTCCAGGCGACAGTCCGGCCCCGGCGCACGGCCCGGCCGGCAGATCACCAGCCGCAGCATGCTGTGGCCCCAGCGGCTCATCGGCTGCGCGCTGCCTTCGGCAAACAGGTAGTCCACCGCGTAGACGCGTGCCGGGTCGAGGTGCAGCAACGACGCCGCACCCTCTTCCGGTTCGGCCTGCAGCAACGGCAGTGTCGTAGCGCATTGCGGCTGCGGCAACGAAGGCGGCGTTCCAAAATGCATCTGGTACCACTGCGCCAGTGCCGGTCGCCGGCAGGCGAATTCACTGTCGAGCACGAAATGCTCGGCGTTCACTGCCAGGTACTCGGCCGGATCTTTCAGTTCATACGCATCGGGACTACGGTCTCGGAAGTCATTGCCGCCACGGCCGAGATGCCACGGCTTGCGCTGCCACCCGGCCAGATCACGCCAGCGCACACTGCGCGACCAGTTCGCCGCCGTACGGTCGGCAACATGGGTCAGTTCGTGTACCAGCGCGCTGCGGCGTGCGCGCCGGGCGCCGGGCATGCCGTCATCCAGAAGATCGCGGCGCAACGTGATGCGGCCGGCGAAGGCGCGGCCATGCACCTCGGCGGGAAGGCCATCACTCCAGCGCACCTGCACCTGCGCCGGCAGGGCGCGCAGCAGGCCATCTGGCAACAATGACTGCACGTCGGCCAGGGTCTGCGTCGCCACCTGCTGCTGTGCAGGGCTCAGCCCTGCAGGATCGAGCTGCAGGCGATCGGCCGCGTGCGCGACGTGGGCGATCAGCAGTAGAGCCACGCCATGCGTGGCTGCGTTCCGTGCAGATGTCATGGCGTTGCCGGCCAGCGGCTGGCACTACCCGAAGGCGGGATCAACGTGCCAGCAGCGCGCGGGCCAGTTCCAGATCGCTCTGCTGCTGTGCGGCAGTGCTCTGCTCACGCAGGTGGACCAGCGCCGCTTGCAGGCGGGCACCACGGATCTGGCCGTCGCTTGCGACGAACGCAGCGGCATCGTCGCGCGCAGCCAGTACCACCTTGTCATCGCCCGAGCTGCTGCCCGAGGAACCGGAGGAAGCGCCCGTGGCGGAACCGGCCGACGTGCCGGCGAAGCTGGAAGCGAAGCCGGCCAGCGGCAGGGACAGCAGGGCGAGCAGCAGAAGCGGACGGGTCATCGGTTCGAAGCCGGTTGTTAGGAAGCGTGGAGCGTAACGGGTGCGTGAAGGATTTGCCCGGCTCAAACGTCGAACAGCTTGCCGGGATTCAGCCGCGCTTGGGGATCGAACGCGCGTTTGACCGCCTTCATCAGGGCGATCTCGGCCGGGCCGCGGGTGCTGTCCAGGTAGCCCTTCTTGACCAGGCCGATGCCGTGCTCGGCCGAGATGCTGCCATCGAAGCGGGCCAGCACCTGCGCCAACAGCTTGGTTACGTGCTCGCATTGCGCCACGAAATCAGCGTCGCTGGTGTCGTCCGGCTTGAGCACATTGATGTGCAGATTGCCGTCACCGATGTGGCCGAACCAGACCACGTCGAAATGCGGATAGGCCTGCCCGATCAGCGCCTGGGTCTCGGCCAGGAACGCCGGCATCGACGAGATCCGCACCGAAACATCGTTTTTGTAGGGCTTGTAACGGGCAAGCGACTCAGTGATGCCTTCGCGCAGGCGCCACAGCTGCGCGGCCTGCGCGTCGCTGGCACTGATTACGCCATCGCTGACCCAGCCATTGCCCATGCAGTCCTCGAACGCGGCCATCGCCGCCGCTTCCTGGGCCTCGTCGCCCGCGGCGAACTCGGTCACCACGTAGTACGGATGCACCTCGTCGAACGGTGCCTGTGCGCCATGTGCCAGCACGTGCTCCAGCGCCCGGTCGGTGAAGAATTCGAAGGCCTGCAGCTGCAGGCGCGCGCGGAACGCGGCGAACACCTGCATCAGAACTTCAAAGCTCGGCACTGCCAGCAGCATCACGTTGCTGGCCGGCGGCGGGTCGGTCAATTTCACTGTGGCTTCGACGATCACACCCAGCGTGCCCTCCGAGCCGATCAGCAGCTGGCGGAAGTCATAGCCGCTGGAGTTCTTGATCAGCCCCTTGTTGAGTTCCAGCAACTCGCCGTCAGCGGTGACCACCTTCAGCCCTGCGATCCACTCGCGGGTGTTGCCGTAACGGATCACGCGGATGCCACCGGCATTGGTGGCGATGTTGCCGCCGATCGAGCAGGACCCGCGCGCGGCGAAATCCACCGGGTAGATCAAGCCATGGTCCAGCGCGGCATTGTGCACGGCTTCCAGCGGCATGCCGGCCTGCACCACCAGGGTGCGATCGACCGCGTCGTAGGCCAGCGCCTTGTTCATCCGTTCCAGGCTGAGCACCAGCTCGCCGTTGGCGGCCACCGCGCCACCCGAGAGGCCGGTGCGGCCACCGGACGGCACCACGGCCACGCCCTCGCCTGCGCTCCAGCGCATCACCGCCTGCACTTCCTCGACCGTGGCCGGCAGTGCGATCGCCAGCGGCGCCGGCGTCCAGCGCCGGGTCCAGTCGCGCCCGTAATGCTCCAGGTCGGACGGATCGGTCTTCAGCTTCAGGCCGGGGCAGGCTTGTTGCAGCGAGGCAATGCGGGAATCGGTCATGACGGTCCAGCGCGGTGCGTGAAGAACGGGCAAGCGTGCCAGCGGCACGCGCCAGCGTCCAGCCCCGCAGCCGTGCAGATAGCTACGGATGCAACCAATTGCGCACTGCACCATGGTCGCTGCGATCTGGCATAGTGGTCAGCCCCTGTCCCACTGGCCGTGTCGCCCCATGTCGCCGAAGAAGACCTCGTTCCCGAAGCAGGATATCCGCGTGCTGTTGCTGGAGGGGGTCAGCCAGACCGCCGTGGAGGTATTCAGCGCCGCCGGCTACAGCCAGATCGAAGCGCACACCAAGGCGCTGCCCGAGGACGAACTAAAGGCGCGCATCGCCGAGGCGCACATCGTCGGGATCCGTTCGCGCACCCAGCTCAGCGCCGAAGTGCTGGCCGAGGCCAAGCGCCTGATCGCGGTGGGCTGCTTCTGCATCGGCACCAACCAGGTCGACCTGGACGCGGCCGAGCTGGCCGGCATCCCGGTGTTCAATGCGCCCTATTCGAACACCCGCAGCGTGGCCGAGCTGGTGATTGCCGAGGCCATCATGCTGACCCGTGGCATTCCGCAGAAGAATGCCGAGTGCCATCGCGGCGGCTGGTCCAAGTCGGCCAGCGGCAGCCATGAGGTGCGTGGCAAGACCCTGGGCATCATCGGCTATGGCCACATCGGCACCCAGGTCGGCGTGCTGGCCGAATCGCTGGGCATGCAGGTGATCTTCCACGACGTGGAAACCAAGCTGGCGCTGGGCAATGCGCGTGCTGCGGCCAGCCTGGACGACCTGCTGGCCCGCGCCGACATCGTCACCCTGCACGTGCCGGAGACCCCGTCCACGCAGTGGATGATCGGCAGCACCGAGCTGGCGAAGATGCGCAAGGGCGCGCACCTGATCAACGCCGCGCGCGGCACCGTGGTCGACATCGATGCGCTGGACGCGGCGCTGGCCAGCGGCCACGTCGGCGGCGCCGCGCTGGACGTGTTCCCGGTCGAGCCGAAGGGCAATGGCGATATCTTCGAATCGCCGCTGACCCGCCACGACAATGTGATCCTGACCCCGCACGTGGGCGGCAGCACGCTGGAGGCGCAGGACAACATCGGCGTGGAGGTGGCGGCCAAGCTGGTGCGCTACAGCGACAACGGCAGCACCCTGTCGGCGGTCAACTTCCCGGAAGTGACCCTGCCCGAACACGAAGACAGCCTGCGCCTGCTGCACATCCACCAGAACGTGCCGGGCGTGCTGTCCAAGGTCAACGAGATCTTCTCGCGCCACAACGTCAACATCGACGGCCAGTTCCTGCGCACCGACCCGAAGGTGGGCTACGTGGTGATCGACATCACCGCCAGCGAGGAACAAGCCGCCGCCGTGCGCGACGAGCTGGCCGCGATTCCGGGCACGCTGCGCACGCGCATCCTGTACTGAAAAAAGGGACGGAGGGGATTAAGTCGTTTGCGGCACATGCGGCGTAAACGACTTAATCCCCTCCGTCCCCTTTTTCTTCAGCGCGTCAGCCACCGGCGCGCCATGCGCTGCATGGATTCGTCCGATTCCGGATCGGCGGCGACCTCGGTCACCGGCCGCCAGGCCAGCTCCAGCGATTCCTCGCTGAGCACGAAGGCCTCGCCACCCAGCGCCCGGATCACGAAACGCACGTCGTAGTGCCAGTGCCCCGGCACGTCCTTGCGCTCCGGAATCCAATGCTTGTCCAGATCGAAGATGGCCGGGTCTTCCAACACCAGGCCGCTCAGGCCCGACTCCTCCTCGGCTTCCTTCAGCGCCACCTGGGCCAGGTCGCGGTCGCCGTCGGCGTGGCCGCCCAGCTGCAGCCAGCGCTGCAGCTTGCGGTGATGGGTCAGCAGCAGGCGCTGGCCGTCGGCACTGACCAGCCAGCAGCTGGCGGTGAAGTGGCCGGCCAGCCGTTCGCGCCGGAACGGATCTTCCGGATCGTCCAACAATGTGCCGAATTCGGCAGCCAATGCGTCGTGGGCGGGCTCGCGGCGGGCGTAGTCCCGCAGCAGGCCACGCAGGCGATCGTCAAGCACGGCAAGGGTTTCGGCGGTCTGGCTCATGAATGGGCGGCGTTTGGAAAAATACTGCTCATTATCGCCGTTCATTGTTGCGATTGCGCTTGTGCGTTGGCTTCAGCTTTGGCTAAGGTACAGCGGGCCGTTCGCGCGGCCTTCACCATTCCAGGGTTGCCGGCAACGTATCGGCGGCCCACCCAATCCGATCACTAGGAAGTACTGCATGCTGAAAGCTCTGTTGAGGGTCAAGCCGGTTGAACCGGCCGGGCACGTCGATGCTGGCGAACCCATCGAAGGCAGCCTGGACGGCGAAGCCACGTTGAAACGGACCCTCACGGCTAAACACCTCATCCTGCTTGGCGTGGGTGCGGTGATCGGCGCAGGTATCTTCGTGCTGACCGGCCAGGCTGCGGCCAACCACGCTGGCCCGGCAGTGATGCTGTCGTTCGTCATCGCCGGTTTCGCCTGCGCCCTGGCGGGCCTGTGCTACGCCGAATTCGCGGCGATGATGCCGGTCTCCGGCAGCGCCTACTCCTACTCCTACGCCACCCTCGGCGAGGGCATGGCCTGGTTCATCGGCTGGTGCCTGGTGCTGGAATACCTGTTCGCCTCGGCCTCGGTCGCGGTGGGCTGGTCGGCGTACCTGATCAGCTTCATCACCACCACGCTGCACATGCCGTTCCCGGATGCGCTCAGCGCAGCCCCGATCGCCTGGACCGGCAGCGAGTTCATCGCCTCAGGCAAGCTGTTCAACCTGCCTGCAGTACTGATCGTGGCGGCGGTGTCCGGCCTGCTGTACGTGGGCGTGACCCAATCGGCCTTCGTCAACGCGATCATCGTGGCGATCAAGGTCACCGTCATCTGCCTGTTCATCGGCATCGGCGCGGCCCACATCGACCCGGCCAACTGGCAGCCGTTCATCCCGGAAAACACCGGCGTGGCGGGTGAGTTCGGCTGGAGCGGCGTGTTCCGTGCGGCCACCATCGTGTTCTTCGCCTACATCGGCTTCGATGCGGTCTCCACCGCCGCCGGTGAAACCAAGGACCCGCAGCGCAACATGCCGATCGGCCTGCTCGGCTCGCTGGCGGTGTGCACCATCGTCTACATCATCGTCTGCGCGGTGCTGACCGGCATGATGCCGTACCACCTGCTGGGCACCGACAAGCCGGTGGCCACCGCGCTGGAACCCTACCCGACCCTGTCCTGGCTGAAGACCCTGGTCGAGATCGGCGCCATCGCCGGCCTGTCCTCGGTGGTGCTGGTGATGATGATGGGCCAGACCCGCATCGCCTACACCATCTCCCGCGACGGCCTGCTGCCGAAGTTCTTCGGCAGGGTCCACGCCCGCTTCCGCACCCCGTACGTCGCCACCATCGTGGTCGGCGTGATCGCCGCGGCACTGGCCGGCCTGGTACCGCTGAACGTGCTGGGCGAACTGGTCTCGATGGGCACCCTGCTGGCCTTCGCCACGGTCTGCATCGGCGTGCTGGTGCTGCGCTATACCAAGCCGGAGATCCACCGCCCGTTCCGCGTGCCGGCGGTGTGGATCATCTGCCCGCTCGGCGCAGCCACCTGCCTGTTCCTGTTCTGGCAGGCGTTCGTGGTGCACTGGCACCTGTTCGTTGGCTGGACGCTGCTCGGCCTGCTGATCTACCTGGGCTACGGCATCCGCAACAGCAAGCTGGCCAAGTCGCCCTGATCCGCCTACGGGCCGGCCTCGCGCCGGCCCGTCCGTTTTCCCCGCGCGCCGGTCATGGCGCGCTTCGACAAGACCACCACACATGTTCAAGCAACTGTGGGCCACCAAGCACCCGCATGCCGCCCATGAAGACGCCAACGGCCTGAGCCTGCGCCGCCACCTCGGCCCCTGGGGGCTGACTGCCCTGGGTATCGGCGCGGTGATCGGCGGCGGCATCTTCGTCATCACCGGCCAGGCCGCCGCCAACCACGCCGGCCCGGCCATCATGCTGTCCTTCGTACTGGCCGCCATCTGCTGCGCCTTCTGCGCACTGGCCTACGCGGAATTCGCCTCGATGGTGCCGGTCTCCGGCAGCGCCTACACCTACACCTACGCCACCTTCGGCGAGCTCTCGGCCTGGTTCATCGGCTGGATGCTGGTGCTCGAATACGGCGTCTCCGCCTCGGCGGTCGCGGTCAGCTGGACCGGCTATTTCCTCAGCCTGCTCAGCCAGTTCGACATCCATCTACCGGCGGCGCTGGTCAGTGCCCCACTCGATGCACAGCTGCGCCCCACCGGCGCGATCGCCAACCTGCCGGCCGCCGCGCTGGTGCTGCTGCTGACCTGGCTGTGCTACGTCGGCATCAGCAAGTCCTCGGCGATGAACATGGCGATGGTCGTGCTCAAGACCGGCCTGATCGTGCTGGTCATCGTGGTCGGCTGGAAGTACGTGGACACCAGCAACTGGACCCCGTTCATTCCGGCCAACGAAGGCCCCGGCAAGTACGGCATGGAAGGCGTGCTGCGCGGTGCGGCGATGGTGTTCTTCGCCTACATAGGCTTCGAGGCGGTGTCGGTGGCGGCGCAGGAATCGAAGAATCCACAGCGCGACATGCCGTTCGGCATGATGCTGTCGCTGGTGATCTGCACCGTGCTGTACATCGCGATGGCCGCAGTGATGACCGGCCTGGTGCCGTTCCAACTGCTGGGCACCGACGAGCCGGTGGTGACCGCGGTGGCCGCGCATCCGCAGCTGGGCTGGTTGCGCTGGGTGGTCGAGGTCGGCGCACTGGTCGGCCTGTCCTCGGTGGTGCTGGTGATGATCATCGGCCAGCCGCGCATCTTCATGATCATGGGCCGCGACGGCCTGTTGCCGCCGGTGTTCACCAAGATCCACCCGAAGTACCGTACCCCGCACATCAACACGGTGATCACCGGTATCGGCATCGCGCTGCTGGCGGCGCTGTTCCCGCTGGACATCCTCGGCGAGCTGACCTCGATGGGCACGCTGATCGCGTTCGCGGCGGTGTGCGCGGGCGTGCTGATCCTGCGCCGCACCCAGCCGGACCTGCCGCGTCCGTTCCGCATGCCGATGGCGTGGCTGATCTGCAGCCTGGGCGTGCTGAGTTGCCTTGCCCTGCTGTCGGCGATGACGATGCACAACTGGATGCTGATGGGGGTGTGGACGTTCGTCGGCTTCGTGATCTATTTCTGCTACGGGTTCAGGCACAGCCGCCTGCGGGTGAAGTAAAGGGATTGCAGGGCCTGCGGCCCTGCACCCGCCCGGAGCAACGGCAACAGCTGGGCTGAGGGGTTTGGCGGGGAGGCATGGGTTCGCGGGGGACGCCGTGAATCCGTCCATGGAGGCTTAGCCGCGCCATCCATGGCGCGGATACCCCCGCGAACCCATGCCTCCCCGCCCATGACAGTCTCCCGGCGCATCCGGTGGATCCACGCCATGCGTGGATGAATTCGGTCTGGGAAATGAATTCTCTGTAGAGCCGAGCCATGCTCGGCTCCGAGCAAGCGCAGCGCCGCGACCCGCTTCTGCCTTTCCTTCTTCACTCCGTGGCTGACGCGCACGGAACCTGTCCGTGGTCGGGCGGGTGGGTTGTGCAGGGGTGTCCGCGGCATGGATGCCGCGGCCAAGCCCCCAAGGAAGGGTCTACGGCGTCCCCTGCACAGCCCACCCGCCCGGCCAAAGCAAGAAATCCAGCCCGGCGAGACAGCCACGAGGGGCTCAGCCGTTGGCCGAATCCAGTAAAATCGCCGGCATGAACGCCCCCACCTTCCCGTACGACACCGCGCGCCTGAGCGAACTGGCCCAGCTGCTGATCGACAACGTCCGCGAACTGGCCCAGGCCGGCTGGACCCCGGCCACCAGCAGCAACTTCTCCCACCGCCTGGACGACCGCCACGCCGCGATCACCGTCTCGGGCAAGGACAAGGGCCGCCTGATCGAGGACGACATCATGGTGGTGGACTTCGATGGCAAGGCCGTCGGCCGCCCGCTGCGCCCCTCCGCCGAAACCCTTCTGCACACCCAGCTGTACCGCCGCTTCCCGGAAATCGGCTGCGTACTGCACACCCATTCGCCGGTGCAGACCATTGCCTCGCGCCTGTACGCGCCGCAGGGTCATGTGCACCTGGAAGGCTACGAACTGCTGAAGGCCTTCGCCGGCAACAGCACCCACGAGATGGCCATCGACGTACCGGTGTTCGCCAACACCCAGGACATGAACGTGCTTTCGAAGCAGGTCGATGACCTGCTCGACCGCCAGAACCTGTGGGGCTACCTGATCGACGGCCATGGCCTGTACGCCTGGGGCCGTGACATGGCCGAGGCGCGGCGCCACCTGGAAGCCTTCGAATTCCTGTTCCACTGCGAACTGGAACTGCGCAGGCTGCGCGGCTGAACCCGCGCGCAGGTGCAGATGCCGATCCGGAATCTGCACCTCGCCCCCACCCTGATACCCTGTCTTCCCCCCGAGACGTTCAAGCTGCCGCCATGAGCCGACTGCGCATCTACGACGACACCCGCCCCGAATCGCCGCTGCTGGACACCCAGGACGGCGCGGTCATCGCTGCCGAACTGCAGAAGATCGGCGTCACCTTCGAGCGCTGGCAGGCCACCGCACCGGTTGCGCCCGGCGCCAGCCAGGAGGAAGTGTTCGCCGCCTACCGCGCGGACATCGATCGTCTGGTCGCCGAGCGCGGCTTCAAGAGCGTGGACGTCGCCTCGATCGCCCCGGACAACCCGAACCGCGCCGAGCTGCGGAAGAAGTTCCTCGACGAGCACTTCCACAAGGAAGACGAGGTGCGCTTCTTCGTCGCAGGCTCCGGCCTGTTCACCCTGCACGTGGGTGACAAGGTCTATGAGATCGAGTGCGTGAAGGACGACCTGATCGCCGTGCCCGATGGCACCACCCACTGGTTCGACATGGGCGACGAGCCCAGCTTCGTGGCGATCCGCTTCTTCACCGAGCCGGATGGCTGGGTCGGTCACTTCACCGGCACCGACATCGCGCAGAAATTCCCCCGTTACGTACCTACCCAGGCGTCCTGATCCATGCAGCCCCGCGTCATCCTGACCGATATCGAAGGCACCACCAGCAGCATCTCGTTCGTCAAGAACGTGCTGTTCCCCTATGCCCGCAAGGCGCTGCCCGCGTTCGTCGCCGAGCACGGCCAGCAGCCGGAAGTCCGCCGCTGGCTGGATGCGGTGGCCACCGAGATCGGCGGCGCCTGCGAGGACAGCCTGGTGGCCGAGACGCTGCAGGGCTGGATCGACCAGGACCGCAAGCACACCGCACTGAAGGCGCTGCAGGGCCTGATCTGGGACGAAGGCTACCGCCGCGGCGACTACACCGCGCACTTCTACCCGGAAGTGGCGCCGGTGCTGAAGGGCTGGCACGCCTCCGGCCTGCCGCTGTACGTGTACTCCTCCGGCTCGGTGCCGGCGCAGAAGCTGTTCTTCGGCTTCAGCGACGCCGGTGACCTCAGCCCGTTGGTGTCGGGCTGGTTCGACACCGAAGTCGGCGGCAAGCGCGAGGCCGACAGCTACCGCCGCATCGTGCAGGCCATTGGCGTGCCGGCCGGCGAGATCCTGTTCCTGTCGGATGTGGTGGAAGAACTGGATGCTGCCCGCGAAGCCGGCCTGCAGACCCGCCTGATTGATCGCCTGGATGACTACCCGCTGCCGCGCACCGGCCAGGCCGCCAACGGCCACGAGCGGGTCGAGAATTTCCAGCAGATCCAGCTGTAAGCAAAATGGTAGATGCCAACCTTGGTTGGCATGTTTCGGGGTGCCAACCAAGGTTGGCACCTACCAATGCGGGATACCCCTCAACGGTCGTTGAGGGTCTTCACCTTCAGCGCTTCGCGCAGGGTCACCAGGTCCACCGGGCCACGCACTGCGATGTCGCGGGTTTCGCCCGGCAGCAGATCCAGCAGGTTGTCTTCCACCTGCACGTCCAATGCACCGAAGTCGATCCACGCCGAACGCATGTAGGCCGCGCTTTCCAATCGCAGACGGTAGTGGTCGCCGTCAATGGACAGGCTGGCCTTGAGCTTCTGCCGCGGCAGGATCTGATCCTTGGCCTCAACGAAGCCGACCACCTGGCGGGCACTCACCGCCCCGTTCTGCAGCAGTTCGAACACGGCCACCGTGCGCTTTGGATCGGCACCGGCCAGCAATTCGGCGTCGCGGAAATCACCGATCGAGGTGACACCGGCGGCAGCCAGCGACACCGCTTCCTCGCGGCGGCGAAGCACCTTGCCGTCTACATCCACCACCCGCAACCGCCAGCGTGCATCCAGCGCGGCACCGTCGTTGATCAGGCGCACCCGCGTACTGCCCTCGTCGCGCAACGCCGCCACCGCCACCGGCGCGAAGAAACGCCGCGCGGCGAAGTGCAGCGCCTTCCAGCGACCGAAGTAGTCCACGCTGGACCATGAAGCACCTGGCCAGACGTCGTTGAGCTGCCAGTACAGCGAGCCCATCGTGTACGGCCGCGAGGCGCGATGATGCAGCGCCGCCAGTGCGATGCCATCGGCCTGCATCACCTGGCTGAGGTAGACGAAGTCCTCGAAGTCCTTCGGCGTGCCGTAGCCCAGTTCGATGTAGTGCAGCAGGCGGCTGTTGCCCTCGCCGGCCATGAATTTCTGGTGCGCGCGGATCACCGGGCTGTCGATGCGCTGCTCGGCGCGGGTGGCGATCTGGTCCACCGTCGCCACCGACGGCCACGCCTGCAGCCCGTACTCGGACATGAAGCGCGGGGTCTCACGCAAGTAGGCCTGCACCGGAAGCGCTGGATTGCCCCAGACCTGCCAGTAGTGCTTGTCGCCGCGGGTGGAATCGTTGGCCTTCTCATCCAGATCATTGCTGGGCGAGCTGGACCAGTACGGCACGCCCAGCCCCTCCTCACCCACCACCTGGCGCAGGTCGTTGCCGAACAGGTCGACGTAGCCCTGCCAGACCTTCGCCGCAAATGCCGGGTCGGCCGCCTTCAGGTCGCGGCCGTGGCCCCAGTCCTTCCAGGCGGTTTCTTCCTCGTTGTTGCCACACCACAGCACGATGCTGGGGTGATGGCGCAGCCGGCGCACGTTGTCGCGCGCCTCGGCCACCACGCTTGCCCGGAAGGCCGGATCGTAGCCCGGCTGCATGCCGCCGCCGAACATGAAGTCCTGCCAGACCAGCAGGCCCAGCTCATCAGCGATGTCAAAGAACGCATCGTCCTCGTAGTAGCCGCCGCCCCAGTTGCGCAGCATGTTCATGTTGGCGTCGCGCGCGGCGGTCAGCACCTGGCGCAGGCGTGCGGCATCGACGCGTGCGGGGAAGGCGTCGAACGGAATGACGTTGGCGCCCTTGGCAAAGATCTCCACACCATTGATGACGAAGGCGAAGCCCTGCCCTCCCTTGCCGTCTTCCTCGCGGCGCAGTTCGACCGTGCGCAGGCCGATGCGCTGCTCGCGCGCCAGCGTTGCATCGCCGCCACCATCCAGGCGAGCCTTCACGGTATAGCGATCCTGCGCACCATGGCCCACCGGCCACCAGCGCCGCGGCGTGGCCAGCTCAACCGGCAGCTCAACCGTATTCTGGCCCGGCTTCAGCAACACCGTGCGTTGCACCTGGGCAACGTTGCGGCCTTCCGGATCCTGCACATCCACAGTGACCATCGCAGAACCGGCAGCGCTGCCCTGCTCCACCTGCAGCAATACCGCCAGCTTCGCCTGCTCTGCACTCAATGCATCGGTGCGCACGGCAAGATCGGTCAGACGGTGCGCGTCCCAGGCCTGCAGGTCGACCCCGCGCCACACGCCGGCGGTGACATAGCGCGGGCCCCAGTCCCAGCCGAAGTGATAGGCCGGTTTGCGCGCGAAGTTGCCGACCATCGCGTCTTTGGGCTCATCCCCATAGGGTGAAGGATAGTTGCCGGCAATCTTGTGCGGCATCGCCTGTACGCTCGGCAGCAGCGTGCGGATCGGTGAGCGGAACACGATCTGCAATTCGTTGCCGCTCGCGCGCAGGCGCCCGTCCACACGTGCATGCCACGTGCGGTGCGCGTTGTCCGCGCGCAGCAGCGGCTTGCCGTTGAGGCTGACCTCGGCGAAGGTATCCAGCCCGTCGAAACGCAGCTCGGCATTCGGCTTGGCCAGCGTCGCCGCATCCACGTCAAAGCGGGCGCGGTACTCCCAGGCAGCCAGGCCGATCCATTGCAGCTCGGCCTCGGGTGCACCGACGTACGGATCGCGGATCAGCCCATGCGCCAGCAGGTCGGTGTGCATGCTGCCCGGCACCTTCGCCGCCCGCCATTGCTGCAGGCCCGGGTGGGCTGCACCCTCGGCGTCGCCGGGCAGCATGCGGAATTCCCACTGCGCCTGCAGAGGCGCTGCAGTTGCCGGGAAAGCGGAGGCTGCGACCAGCAGCAGGAGCAGACGGACAACGAGGGAAAGGCGATGCACGTGGCGCTCCTGTTTTTCCGCCGGGCGTGACCCAGCGCTACCGATTTCGGATTGCCAGGCATGGCCTGGCACTACTGCATTCGAACGATCTTCAACGCACGACGTTCAACACTTCGTAGCACGCGCCCATGGTGTGGTAATCCACCTTGCCGGCAGGGCTTTTCTCGTCGCTGTACTTGCGGTTGTCGGCATCGAGAATGCGGAACCATGCACCGTACTGGTGGTCGACGAAGTGCTCCCACGAATACGCCCAGATGCGTTCGTACCACTGCCAGTAGCGGTCATCGCCGGTGCGCTTGGCCATCAGCGCGGCCGTAGCCAGCGTTTCGGCCTGCACCCAGAAGTACTTGTCATCGTCGCAGACGAAGCTGTCGCCGCCGATCGGGGCGCCGTCCATACCGGGCTGCCGGCGCGATTCCGGTGCGAAGCCGTAGTACAGGCCACCACGGGTGTCGTCCCAACTGCGTGCGACGGCGACGTCGAACAGATGCTGCGCGGTCGGCACCAGCCAGTCGGCCTGCACGTGGCGATCGAGGATCAGCAGCAGTTTGGCCCACTCGGTCTGATGCCCCGGCTGGAAGCCCCACGGGCGGAACAGGTGCTTGGGATCGTCCAGGTTGTAGTCCCAGTCGATTTCCCAGTTCACATCGTAATGTTCCCAGACCAGGCCACCGGCCTTGGCGGCCTGGCGGCGGGTCATGTTGTCGGCCAGCTGCAGCGCGCGCTCGACATAGCGCTGCTCGCCACTGGCCTCGAACGCGGCCAGCATCGCCTCGCACATGTGCATGTTGGCGTTCTGGCCGCGGTAGCCAGTGAAGCTCCACTGGCCGTCAGCCTCGTCCTTGTACAGGCCATGCTGCGGCTCCCAGAAGCGTGCTTCCAGCAGCTGCCAGGTCTCGTCCATCCAGTCGCGCGCCTGCTCGATGCCCGCCTTCAGCGCGCAACTGTAGGCCAGCAGCACGAAGGCCACGCCGTAGCAGTGGTTCATATCGTCCTCGACCTTGCCGTCGCGCAGGGTCCAGGCATAACCGCCGGTGGCCGGGTTGCGGTGCACCTCGCGCAGATAGCGCACGCCATGCTCGACAGCCTCCCGGTATTCGGCATTGCCGAACTCGCGGTAGGCCATCGCATAGTTGAAGACGAAGCGGGTGCTGCTCACCAGGTGGCGGTGGCTGGCATCGTAGATGCTGCCGTCATCACGGAAGTAGTGGAAGAAACCGCCGTCCGGATCGATGCAGCGCGGGTGGTAGAACGCCATCGTGTCGGCGATATGCGCGCGCAGGAACGCGGGCGAACGGAAATCGGGCGAGGTGCTCATGCGGTAATGTCCTGGGCCTGCAGCAGCTGCTGCACTTCATCGAGCGAGGGCATCGCGGCGAACGCGCCCTTGCGGGTAACAGCCAGCGCACCCACGGCGGCACCGAAGCGCAGCGTGGCGGTGATCGCCTCCGGGTCCTGGCAGAACGCGGCAAAGCCTGCGCCCGCCCCACCACGCTCCA
Source organism: Stenotrophomonas sp. 71799_Sma (assembly GCF_056482505.1). Classification (NCBI taxonomy): domain Bacteria; kingdom Pseudomonadati; phylum Pseudomonadota; class Gammaproteobacteria; order Lysobacterales; family Lysobacteraceae; genus Stenotrophomonas; species Stenotrophomonas sp. 71799_Sma. The sequence continues at coordinate 2,079,436 of NZ_CM151202.1, read as the reverse complement.
GCAGGCCGACCAGCACGCCACCGACGAAGGCATCGCCGGCGGCCGTGGTATCGACGGTGGCCACGCGGAAGCTGGTGACCGTGCCGTGGTTGTCGCGCGTGTACCAGTGCAGCGTGGCCGCACCATCGGTAACGATGACCCAGCGCGCCTGCGCGGCCAGAAGGCGCTTGAGCACCACTGACTCGCCATCGGCACCCAGCGGTGCCGCCAGGTAATCCAGCTCCTCGCGCGACAGCTTGACCAGGTCGGCGCGCTCCAGCGCCTGCCACAGGCGCGGCGTCGGATCTTCGTTGGCTGGCCACAGAGCCGGGCGCAGGTTGAGGTCCAGGCTGACCACCGCACCGGCGGCACGGGCGCGCTCCATGCCGGCGAAGGTCGCCTCGGCGATGGCCGGCTCGGTCAGGCTGTTGGAACAGACGTGGAAGCACTGCGCGCTGTCGAGGCACTCCGCCTGGAAGTCACTGTCACGGAACAGCAGGTCAGCCGCCGGCGGGCGGTAGAAACTGAAGCTGCGCTCGCCACTGGCATCCAGCGCGACGAAGGCCAGCGCAGTCTTGGCGGCGTCGGTGCGCACGATGTAATCCGTGCCCACGCCGTGCTCGACCAGACTGTCGGCCAGGAAGTCACCGAACATGTCGCGGCCAAGCATGCCGACGAACTGGGTCTTCGCCCCCAGCCGCGCAGCCGCCACCGCGACGTTGGCCGGCGCACCGCCGGCGTACTGCAGGAACGCGCGCGGGGTATCGGCCGAGGCCGGCGGCTGCGCTAGTAGATCGATCAAAATTTCGCCGAAGCAGACAATGGCACCCATTTCCGACTCAGCCTCCCTGCGTTGCGGAAGCCGGCGGGCGCGAACCCACCAGACCGTAGAAGATGATGTAGACGTAGCAGACCACCGGCAGCACGAAGCTGAGGTGCAGACCGATGCGGTCGGCCAGCATGCCCTGCAGCAGCGGGATGATCGCGCCGCCGACAATGGCCATGATCAACAGGCTGGACGCCTTGTTGGTCAGCGGGCCCAGGCGTTCGATGGCCAGCGAGAAGATGGTCGGGAACATGATGGAATTGAACAGACCGGTCGCCACGATGCCGTACAGCGCGACCTTGCCACCCGACGCCAGCGTGACGCCCAGCAGCACCACATTGGCCACTGCGAATCCGGCCAGCAGGCCGCGCGGCGAGTACTTGGCCAGCAACCACGCACCTGCAAAGCGACCAACCATGGCGCAGCCCCAGTAGGCCGACACATAGTGCGTGGCCTGCTGTTCAGTCATGCCGCCGATCTCCGGCAGTGCCAGGTAGTTCACCATCAGGCTGCCGATGGACACCTCAGCACCGACGTAGAAGAAAATAGCCAGCACGCCGAAAAGTACGTGCGGATGCTTGAGTGCATCCAGCAGCGTGTGGTGGCCGCTGTCGGCCTGCTCGGTGGTCTCGGTCAGGCTGGGCAGGCGGAACAGGTAGACGAACACTGCCAGCAGCACCAGTGCGATGGCCAGGCCCACGTACGGGCCCTGCACCGACTGCGCTTCGGCGGTACGGTAGGCAATCTGTTCGGCCACGGGCAGCGCGTTGATCTCGTCGCCGCTCTTCACTGCGGTGCTCAGAATCAGGAAACCACCAAACAGCGGCGCCAGCGTGGTACCCAACGAGTTGAGTGCCTGCGCCAGGGTCAGACGGCTCGATGCGGTCTGTTCCGGGCCCAGCAGCGCAACGTAGGGATTGGCTGCCACCTGCAGCACGGTAATGCCGGTAGCAAGTACGAACAGCGAACCAAGGAACGCTTCATAGGTGCGCAATGCGGCCGACGGCCAGAAGCCCAGCGCGCCCACGCCGGCGATCAGCAGGCCGGCGATGATGCCCTTCTTGTAGCCCAGGTGGGCCACCAGCCGACCGGCCGGCACCGACATCAGGAAGTACGCGCCGAAGAAGGTGAACTGCACCAGCATCGCGCGGGTGTAATTCAGTTCGAACACCGCCTTCAGGTGCGGAATCAGCACGTCGTTGAGGCTGGTCAGGAAGCCCCACATGAAGAATATGGTGGTGGCAACCGCCAGAGCAGCACGGACATTCATGACCGGCGCCTGGCTGCTGGAGGTACCCGATGGACGGGGCGTTGCGGAGATCGGCATGCGGTACGCGCCTCGATGCGCGGAAGGTCGTTGTTGCGTGGAAGGGGTGTACGGAGGAATCAGTTCGGTCGTGCGGCACTGCTTTCGCGGATGCGCAGCTGCACCGGCGCAACCGTGCGCCGTGGCGGCGCATCCGGTTCGTCCAGTCGTTGCAGCAGCAGCGCGGCAGCTTGCCGGCCCCGCTCGCGCGGATCGGCAGTGAGTGTGGTCAACGGCGGCACCGCGACCGACGCCTCGGAAATATCATCGAAACCGGTAACGGCAAAGTCACCGCCCGGACGGATGCCACGCGAATTCAAGCCCAGCATCAGGCCCAGCGCGACGGTGTCGTTGTAGCAGACCGCTGCACTCGGGCGATGTCCGTCGGCAAACAGCTCATCGGTGCGCGCCGCAGCTTCCAGGCGGTTCGGCGCCGACTCGATCATCCAGCCCGGCGGCAGCGACAGACCGGCCTCGGCCAGCGCCTGCTGGAAACCGGCACGGCGCTGGTGGCACGAGCTCGATGCAGCGTGGCCGCCGAAGAAGGCGATCTGGCGATGGCCGCGCTCGATCAGGTGGCGCGTGGCCAGATAGGCGCCGTGCTGGTTGTCCAGGGTCAGGAAATCCCAGTCGGCCCCGTCCAGCTCGCGGTTGAACAGCAGCACGTTGGCGTTGGCACCCAGCGCCTGCCGCAGCAGCGCGGTGTCGCTACCCTCGGCCGGCGACAGGATCAGGCCGGCCGGTGTGTGCTCCATCAACGTGGACAGCACTGCCTGCTGACGCTCCGGCGACTCGCCGGTGCTGCCGAGCAGGGTCACGTAACCGCGTCCGCCCAGCGCCTCGTCCACGCCAGACGCGAATTCGGCGAAGAACGGGTTGGACAGATCGTTGATCACCAGCGCGATGCTCGACGAGGTCCGCCGGCGCAGGTTGGCCGCCGCGCGGTTGTAGACATAGCGCTGGCGGCGCAGTTCGGCCTCGACCTTGGCGCGGGTATCGACGTTGACCAGCGGGCTGCCGCGCAGCACCAGCGATACGGTTGCCCGTGACACGCCGATGGCACGCGCGATGTCGGTCACCGTCACCGCCTTGCCGGCGCGCTTGCTGGGACTGCTGCCGTTGTCGTTCATCGTCTTCCCGGACTCCGCTGGATGCTCAAGCCTAATGGATCAGGGCCCTGTCGTGCCGTGCCGTTCGCTGGGTCACCGCGAACGGCACAATCCGTCTCAGCGCAGCTGGCTACCCGGTGCCGCACACCAGGACACCGGCAGGTCCTTCACCGCCGTGCCCCAGCCCTGCTCCGGCGCCTTCGCATCGAGCGCGAACTGCAGGCGCGGGCCCTGCTGCAGCTGGTTCCAGTCCAGCCACACCGGCGCATGCGCCTGGCCATCGACCTTCACAACCTGCACGTACTGCAGGCGGCGGCCATCGGCACCCGGCGCGTCGATGCGCAGGGTGCGGCCATTGCCCATGTCCACTTCCACCTTGCTGAAACGCGGGGTATGCAGCAGGAACTGGCCGCTGCCCGGCACCGCCGGATACACACCGATGGCACTGAACAGGTACCAGGCCGACATCGTGCCGAGGTCATCATTGCCGGTCACGCCATTCGGGGCATTGGTGAACAACTGCTGCGCGGCACGCACCACGGCAGCGGTCTTCCACGGCTGGCCGATCAGCGTGTACAGCCACGGCGAGTGCAGGTCCGGCTCGTTGTTCGGGTTGTAGCGGAACTGGTTGTAGTAGCTGTACGGCCCGACCACCCACTCCTTGCGGGCTGCATTGAGCGGGTCGGCCTGCAGCGCGTCCATCGCGAAGAACGCATCCAGGCGGCGGCCAGCCTGTTCGCGGCCATCCATCGCTTCGACCAGGCCCGGCACGTCCTGCTGCGCCAGCCACTGATACTGCCACGCCGTCCCCTCATGGAAACCATGGTGCGAGCGCGGGCTGTAATGGCCATCGGCCGGCGTGTACCACTGGCCGTCCTCGGTACGCGGGCGCGGGAAACCGGTGAAGCCGGTCTCGGCATCGCGCACCTGCGGGTCCCACACCTTGCGCCAGTTGCGGCCGCGCTCACGCAGCGTCGCCGCGTCCTGCGCGTGGCCGAGGCCATCGGCCATCTGCGAAAGCGCGCAGTCGGCCAGCGCATATTCCAACGTGGCCGAACCGCCGTGGTGCGGATCGACGTCCATGCCCTTGGACGGGAACGCGCGGTCGTAGACCACGTAGCCCTTGTCCAGGTAGGTCGGGTTACCGGAACGGCCGGCCATGCGCGAGTTCAGCGGCGGCGTGCCGAACGCATTGCGACGCAGCGCATCCCACGCCTGTGATTCGCGGCCCTTGAGCGCACCGAAGCGCCACAGGTCGACCATGAACGGCGTGACCGGATCGCCGGTCATGATGTTGGTCTCGAAGTTGGCATAGCCCCAGCGCGGCAGCCAGCCACCCTGCTCGTCGATCGCCAGCAGGGTACGGCCGATGTCACGCGCCACGTCCGGGCGGGTCAGCGCCAGCCACTGGTTCTGCGCGCGGTAGGTATCCCACAGCGAGAAGTACTCGTAATAGGTCCAGCCATCGGCGCGGTGGATACCATCGTCATAGCCGCGATAACGGCCGTCGGCGTCGTTGCCGGTCATCGGCTGCAGCAGCGCGTGGTAGGCCGCACTGTAGAACACGGTGCGGTCATCGGACGTACCGCCCTGCACACGCACCCGACCCAGCTGCTCGCGCCACGACTGCTGGGACAGCGCACGCATGCGGTCGAAACCGAGCAGCGCCCCACCCTGCATGCCGTCTGCGCGCAGATTGATGCGCGCGCCTTCGGCGTCCACATGCGAGATCGCGCTGACCGCCGTCACCGACTGGCCCTTGGCCAGGTCGAAGCTGAGCCAGGCGCCGTTCGGCTTCTGCTCGCCTTCCATGCTGTGGCGCGCACCCGGCAGGCCACCGCCTTCGCCCCAGGTACCGTGTGCCTTGAACGGGCGGTCGAACTCGATGCGGAACCAGGTGGTGTACTGATGGCCACCACAGAAACTCTTGGTGACCAGCTTGCCTTCCACCACGCGGTCGCCGACCACATCAACCACGCTGCCGATCACCGAGTGGCGCTCGTTCGCCTGGCCGACATTGACCAGCACGTGGCCATCGCCACTGCGCTGGCTGAAGGTGTAGCGCTCGGCCGCGGCACGCGTACGCGCGGTGGTCTCGGCATCGATGCCGCCGTAGCTGGTCAGCCGCACCTTGTAATAGCCCGCCTGGCCGATCTCGCCGTCATGCGTGTACGACGCGGCATAGGCCTTGTGGTCAAACTTCTTCGCGTTGCCGGTATCGAAATCGCCGCCGGGACCGATCGAACCGGTCACCGGCAGCACCGACACCTGCCCGCCCTGCTCCCAGCAACCTGCGCCGGAGATGAAGGAGTGGCCGAAACCGCGGATCTTCTCGTCGTCGTAGCGCCAGCCCGAATAGTGGCTGCCGATCGGGCTGACCTGGATCAGGCCGAACGGTGCCGACGCGCCCGGGAACGTGTTGCCGTCGTCCTTGCTGCCGATGAAGGTGTTGACCTCGCGCTCCAGCGCAGCCGGCGCGGCCTGCAGCAGCACCGGCACTGACGACAGTGCGAGCAGGCAGGCCAGGCGCAGCAGCGGGCGCGAGGACACTGGGACGGCGGGATCGGACGGCACTGGACGCATGTCGGGTTCCTGTAGTCGATGAGGCGGAGGCAGACGGCCGGGGCCGTCCGGCACCGTTCCGCTGAGCCCCGCCATGACTGGCAGAAAGCTCCCCCTGGAATGACGCCCGACCCACCAGACCGTGAATTTAGATCGATTCAAGTAGAGCATGCAGGTTCAGCCGAATGCATTCTGCGGCGCAGCATGAGAGGGGGGGTTCGGCAGGGCTGCGCCCTGCACTCGCTCCGAGCTGGAGCAACAGCAACAGCAACAGCTGATTTCCTGTGGGGAGGCGGGGTGGGTCCGGTTGCGGGGGCCGCTGCAAGTACGTCCATGTAAGCTCGGTCGCCGCATCCATGCGGCTCACGCCCCCGCAACCGGACCCACCCCGCCTTCGACAGTTTCTCGCGATCTGCAGTAGATCCACGCCATGCGTGGATCAATCTCTGTCGGATAACGAAATCAATCGGGATCAGATCCGTTTTCCAACGGAAAACGGATCTGACCCCATGACCTCGCGTGATTCCAGGACCTATCCAACCGTCACCAGGAAACTGTCGGGGGTGGGGCGATGTGGGCTGGCAGGACCGTTGGCGCCATGGATGGCGCCATCGAGCCCCCATGGACGGGTTTACGGCGTGTCCTGCCAGCCCACACCGCCCCGCCAAACCAGCAGAAACCCAGAGCCGCTTTGGCTTTGGCTTTGGCTGTTGCCGGCCAGCGGCCGGCACTACAGCAGGTGCAGGGCGCAGCCCTGCCGCCCCACCCTCCCCTGCGCACGAAAACGATTTCACTGATTTCAGCAAACCGTCATGCCTTCGCCACGCCAGTACCATATTGCGGAGCAGCATGCGCCCGCGGGCGACCCATGCTAAAAAACGCCCGCCCATCGCTTAGATCGATCCAAGAACGACACTGCGATGGCCGGGAGTTGGGGGAGCAGCAACAGGACGTACCAGGCCACGCGCACGGTGCTACTGCCACTGCATGGCAATAGCGACAATGTCACTTCAAATTAGATCGATTCAAGTTGTCCGTGCCACGTCACCGGATCAATCCAGGAGAGAGGGAGAGATGGGAATGAAGCATTCAACACGTACGCATGGCCAGGACGCACTGGCGCTGGCCATCGCGCTGGCCTTGGCCGCCGCCGTCATTCCGGCTGGCGCCGCCGCGCAGCAGGCCGCTTCCACCGGCTCGCAGGAAGCCACCAACCTGGACAGCGTCCAGGTCACCGGCTACCGCTACGCCATTGAAAAGAGCCTTGAGCAGAAGCGCGACGCCAACGCCGTGGTCGAAGTGATCACCGCCGAAGACGTCGGCAAGTTCCCCGACAAGAACGTGGCCGACGCACTGCAGCGCGTGCCCGGCGTGGTCATCACCCGCAGTGGCGGCGAAGGCAAGAGCGTCAGCGTGCGTGGCCTGGCACCCGACCTGACCCTGACCCAGTTGAACGGCAACTACGTGGCCACGTCGGAAACCAACGACGAAGCCACCCGTTCGTTCAACTACACCCTGTTGCCGTCGAACATGCTGTCCAGCGCCGAGCTGTTCAAGTCGCCGGAAGCACGCATCGATGAAGGCGGAATCGGCGGCACGGTCATCCTGCACACCCGTCGCCCGCTGGACATGGAATCCAACTCGGGCTTCGTCACGCTCGAGGGCACCTCCTCCGATACCCACCACGATATCGACCCGCAGGCGTCGGCCCTGTATTCGTGGCACAGCAAGGACGAGCGTTTCGGCGTGCTGATCGGCGTGACGCAGCAGAAGCGCACCACCCGCACCATGGAAGCCAGCACCGAGGACTACCAGTGGTATGGCGCCGGCAAGGCGCGCGATGCCTATGGCAACGTGCAGGCGCAGGATGGTATCCACTACTGGTGGGGCAAGTCCGGCTTCAACAACCAGACCGGCGGCAACTACAGCGACTTCTTCATGCCGACGTCGGTCAACTTCGCGGTGAAGGAAGAGAAGCGCGAACGCAAGGGCGGCCAACTGACCTTCCAGTTCAAGCCGGTCGACAACGTTACGATGACGGCCAACTACTTCCGCTTCGAGCTGCAGGGTGACTACACCCAGAACATGCTGAAGATTCCGGAATGGAGCATGGCCCGCTTCAACGGCGATGGAAACTGGGCCGGCGGCCGCCTGCTCAACGGCCTGGATTTCGATCCCAGCGGCAACACCGTTACCGGCGCCCAGTTCGAAAAGCTGGCTGGAAAGACCTACTACTGCAGCGAAGACCAGGCCAAGGCCGCTGGCCTCAAGCCCGGCGGCTGGGGCCCGGACGACTGCACGGTTCCGACGCCGCAGCTGACCGGTGGCTACAGCAAGGAAAAGGCGCTCTCGCAGACCGCTGACCTGACCATCGACTGGGACATCAGCCCGCTGTGGAAGGCCTCGTTCACCGGCGGCCGTACCTGGTCCGAAGGTGGTCCGTCGATGAACTTCCGGATGTCGGCCAAGCCGCGCCGCAAGGTCGGCAACGATTACCTGTCGGGCAACCTGTACAGCGCCTGGGACCTGACCGGTACGCCGTCGGCCACCTTCTCGCCCGACCTGCAGCAGCAGCTGATGAACGGCATCGCCGAAGTCGACACCGGCTCGACCGATTCGTCGTGGAAGCGCACCGAGGTCAAGCAGAACTACTTCCAGGCTGACGTCACCAAGCTGTTCGAGTCCGGCTGGCTGGACTCGATCCAGTTCGGCGCCAAGTACCGTGACGGCAAGGTCCACCGCAATACCGGCAACACCTACTGGGTGTGCCCGGGCCGCGACCCGGCCGACTATGACAACAGCCGCTACCAGAGTGGCTGCGATCCGACTGCGGGCGACGCGCAGCCGGGCTTCTTCCTGTCCAATCCGATCAACAACATCGCGGGCGGCTTCAATGCCAACGTGTTCCCGGGCATCAACTACCCGGCCTACATCGATTACCTGAACAAGACCTACGGTGGTTCTCACAACCGCACCGAGGAAGACTTCGTCTACAACGTCAACGAGAAGATCTACTCGGGCTACTTCCAGGCCAACTTCCGCACCGAACGCGTGCGCGGCAATGTCGGCGTGCGCGTGGTGCGTACCAAGCAGTTCGCGCAGTCCTCCGACTCGATCGAGAAGTTCAACGACTACTTCCTGGACAACGCGTCCGGCGCACCGATGGCGTGCACCGATCCGGCCGCTGCGGCCTACCCGACCTACAGCTGCGAGAGCGGCTTCGTGCGCCTGCCGCACGATCTGGCGCAGAGCAAGACCTACAGCCTGATCGGCGTGGATCGCACCTACACTGACGTACTGCCGAGTTTCAATATCGCCTGGGACATCACCGACACGCTGGTGCTGCGTGGTGCCGCGTCGAAGGTGATCGCCCGCCCCGGCTACACCGACATCGCAGCACCGGGTGCACTGAGCTACTACAGCGAGGAGTACGTCAATGATCGCCGCGTTGCCGGTGGCGCATCGACCGCAGGCTGGGTCGGCCAGGGCAGCAACAAGCAGCTGGAACCGTTCAAGGCCACCCAGTTCGACCTGGGCCTGGAGTGGTACTTCCAGCCGGGCGCGGTCGCCGGCGTCGGCCTGTTCCGCAAGAACGTGGACAACTTCACCCTGCCGGTGGTGCGCGACACGCCGATGGTCATCAACGGTGAAGCGGTGAACGTGCAGCGCTACGAGACCCAGGCCAATGGCCGCGATGGTGTCTCGCAAGGCGTCGAGCTGTATGGCCAGTACACCTTCGATTTCGGCTTCGGCGTGCAGGCCAACTACACCTACAACGACACCAACCTGGCCTCCATTGTTCTGGACGGTCAGGAAATCGGCTCCTCGCCACTGGTCGGCAGCGCCAAGAACCAAGCCAACGTGACGGTGTTCTACGAGAACGAGAAGTTCCTCGCGCGCGCCTCGTTCAACCGTCGCGGTCAGGTTGTCGGTGGGCTCAACAATGGCCTCACCGTCTACACCGAGCCGTATGACCAGCTGGATCTGAACGTGGCCTACAACCTGACCCCGGACTGGACCCTGACCGCCTCGGTGATCAATGCCACCAAGTCCGAGCAGCGCGTGCACCTGGGAAGCGACACCAAGGCACGCCTGATCTCCAATACCTACGCAGGCCGCCAGCTGTACTTCGGCGCTACCTGGAAGTTCTAAGGCAACACCGGGTTGCCCGGGCCCGCCCCGGTGCAACCCACGCCCCGCCCTGGCGGGGACGTTCCTCCACGGCAGCCGCGCTGGTACAGGTGGCTGCCGTTTTCATTGGTGCTTTGTCTTCGGTTCAGCCCTGCGCTTGACCCTGCCAATGTTGGAAGGTGCACACTGGCGCCACCCCAAGAGCACCGAAGGAGCTACAGATGGAATTCCACGTGGAAGGCATGACCTGCGGCGGCTGCGCACGCAGCGTGACCAAGGCGATCGAGCTGGTCGATCCGCAGGCCAGCGTGCAGGCAGATCCCGCCAGCCGTCGCGTGCAGGTACAGACCTCGGCCAGCGAAGCGCAGATCGTGGCGGCGCTGACCGATGCAGGCTTCCCGCCGCGCACGGCCTGATCCCCTAGCCTGCGCCTGCAACGAAAAACCCGCCCGGTGCAGCTGCACCGGGCGGGTTTTTCATGTATGCAACGCCAGGTCAGTGCTTGTGCGTGCGGCGCCGTACTGCACCGGTCTTCGCGGTCTCCGGCGGTGCCAGGGTCTCTTCATCCTCGCCCAGCCGCTGCAGGATCGGGCATTCCGGGCGCTCATCGCCCGCACAGCAGCTGATCAACGACTTCAGCGTGTCGGCCATCTGCCGCATGCTTTCGATACGCTGCTCCAGGTCGGCGATGTGCTGTTCGGCAAGTTGCTTGACGTCGGCACTGTGCCGCGAGGTGTCGTTCCACAGGCCGAGCAGATCGGTGATCTCGGCCACCTGGAAGCCAAGATCGCGCGCCCGCCGAATGAAGCGCAGGCGGTGGATGTCCGCCTGCGAGTACGCCCGGTAGCCGGACTCGGTGCGATCGGCCGCGGGAATCAGGCCGATCTGTTCGTAGTAGCGGATCATCTTCGCCGAAACGCTGGAGGCCTTGGCGGCTTCACCGATGTTCATGCGGTTCTCCTTCAGTGGCTCGCGGCGGGGGTATCCGCCATCGGCGCCTGGAAGCGGCGCAGGCGCAGCGCGTTGCCCAGCACGAACACGCTGGACAGCGCCATCGCACCGGCGGCGAACACCGGCGACAGCAGCACGCCCCAGACCGGGTACAGCACGCCGCCAGCCACCGGAATCAGCGCGGTGTTGTAGGCAAAGGCCCAGAACAGGTTCTGCCGGATGTTGCCCAGCGTTGCCTTCGACAGCGCGATGGCATTCGGCACGCCCTGCAGGTTGCCCGACATCAGCACCACATCGGCCGACTCCACCGCGATATCGGTGCCGGTCCCGATCGCCAGGCCGACATCGGCCTCGGCCAGCGCCGGCGCATCGTTGATGCCGTCACCAACGAAGGCGACATGGCCGTGCGTGGCCTTCAAGCGACGCACCGCTTCGACCTTGCCTTCCGGCAGCACCTCGGCAACGACTTCATCGATACCCAGCTGGCGTGCGATCGCCTGCGCGGTGCCGGCATTGTCGCCGGTGATCATCGCCACCTTCAGGCCCAGCTGGTGCAGTGCCGCGATCGCGGCCGGCGTGCTCGGCTTGATCGGATCGGATACTGCGATGATCGCTGCCAGGCGTCCATCGATGGCCGCGTACAACGGCGACTTGCCCTGCGCGCCGAGTTCGGCCGCCAGCGCCGCAAATGCAGTGATGTCCACGCCCAGGTCGCGCATGAAGCGATCAGCACCGACCTCCACACGCGCACCCTCCACGCTGGCGCGTACACCCATACCGGTGACCGATTCGAAGTCGACCATGGCCGGCAATGCGAGGCCCTGCTCGGTGGCTGCATCGACAATGGCACGGGCGATCGGATGCTCCGAACGTGACTCCACGGTAGCCACCGCGGCCAGTACCGTGGCGCGATCAAAGCCGTCGGCGATCTCCAGGTCGGTCAGGCGCGGGCGGCCTTCGGTCAGCGTGCCGGTCTTGTCCACCGCCACCACCTGCGCGTCCTTCAGCAACTGCAGTGCTTCACCCTTGCGGAACAGCACGCCCATCTCGGCGCCACGACCGGTTCCGACCATGATCGACGTCGGCGTCGCCAAGCCCATCGCGCAGGGGCAGGCAATGATCAGCACCGCCACCGCATTGACCAGCGCAAAGCTCAGCGCCGGCGATGGGCCGAAGATCAACCAGACCAGGAACGTGGCCAGTGCGGCCAGCATCACCGCCGGCACGAACCACAGGGTGACCTTGTCGACCACCGCCTGGATCGGCAGCTTCGAGCCCTGTGCCTGTTCGACCATGCGGATGATCTGCGCCAGCATGGTCTGCGCGCCCACCGCCGTGGCACGCACGGTCAATGCACCTTTCTGGTTGACCGTGCCGCCGACCACGCTGCTGCCCGGCTGCTTCTCGACCGGAATCGGTTCGCCACTGATCATCGACTCGTCGATGTAGCTGCGGCCCTCGATCACCTCGCCATCGACCGGCACGCGCTCGCCCGGGCGCACTTCCACCACATCGCCGCTCAGAACCTCGTTGACCGGGATCTCGATCGTGCGGCCGTCACGGATCACATGCGCGACCTTGGCCTGCAGGTTGACCAGGCGCTTGATCGCCTCGGAGGTACGGCCCTTCGCGCGCGCCTCAAGGAAGCGGCCGAGCAGGATCAGCGCGACGATCACCGCCGCTGCTTCGTAGTAGACGTTCACCGTGCCCGGCGGCAGCAACCGCGGTGCAAAGGTCGCCACCACCGAGTAACCGAACGCTGCGGCGGTACCCACCGCCACCAGCGAGTTCATGTCCGGCGCCAGCCGCAGCAGTGCCGGGAAACCCTTCTGGTAGAAACGGCGGCCGGGAATGGCCAGCACCAGCAGGGTCAGTACGAACTGCAGGTACCAGCTGGTCTGCATGCCGAGGGTGGCCATCACCCATTCGTGCATGCCGGGAATCAGGTGCGAACCCATTTCCAGCACGAACACCGGAAGTGCAAGTGCGGTGGCCACGATCAGGTCGCGTTTCAGTTCGGCGCGCTCGGCATCCTTCTTTTCCGCCGCTTCGTCATCGGACTGAACGCCCGCTTCGATGGCATGGGCGGCATAACCGACCTTGTCGATGGCCGCTATCAGCGCGTCTACGCCCGCAACGCCGCGCACGGTCGCACGCTCCGTGGCCAGGTTGACGCTGGCTTGGCTGACGCCCGGTACCGCCAGCAGCGCGCGCTCGACGCGGCCGACGCAGGAGGCACAGGTCATGCCTTCCACTGCCAGCTCGATGGTGCCGGCCGGCACGTCATAACCCACCCGCTCCACCGCCTGGATCAGCGCGGCGCGATCAACCGGACCGGACGCGCGGATATCCGCACGTTCGGTGGCCAGATTGACCGAAACACTGCCGACGCCCTCGACCTTGGACAGCGCCGCTTCGACACGACCGACGCAGCTGGCGCAGGTCATGCCCTCGATGGGCAGGCTGATGGTGGACGGGCTTGCGGGGACTGCAGTGGCGCGGGGCGTGCTCATGATCGGATTCCCGGGGTTCCTTCTGGATGCGGACAGGCTAAACCTTGCCATCGTGGGAAGGTCAAATCCAGCCACCCCGGGGTTCATGAAGGGATTCATCCACGCATGGCGTGGATCTACCGGGCGGACGGGGGCGCCTTGCGGATCAAGGCCCGACGCCCCCGCTGTCCGCCTCAGAAGGTGAACACGTACTCCAACGCGAACTCGCGGCCAACCGCGCCGAGCAGGCGGGTCGGGGCGAAATCGTAGTCCAGCTTGTACGGGTCCTTGTGGTTCCAGCTGGCCGAGTTGAACGCGTTGTTGACGTAGACGTTGACCTTGGCGTGCTCGGTCACCTGGTAGCCCACGTTGAAGTTCCAGGTGATGAACGGCCCGACCCGCCCGTAGTAGCGCGCCGTCTGCTGGCCGGCGTTGGGATTCGGATTCGGCGAGCCGTCCGGACGCGTCGCCGGCTCCAGGCAGTTGAGCGACGGGCTGTCGCTGGGCACGTAACCATCGGCGAACGGCAGGCAGCCGCCAGGATTGTTCAGGCGATCGGTGCCCCAGTGATAGCGCACGCCCGGCACCGAACCGATGCGATCGGCATAGACATTGGCGTTCCAGTTGCCGCGCTGCCAGGCCAGGCTTGCACGCAGCTTGCTGCGCAGGTCGCGATCGCGGCGTTCCGGATTCGGATCGTTGGCGTAGCGCTGTTCCTTGGTTGAGATCTGGTTGGTGTAGTTAAGGCCGAGCTGGAAGCTGCCCCACTGCGCGGTTTCAAGGCGATAGCGTGCGGTCAGGTCGATGCCGCGCACTTCGCGGCTGGCCAGGTTGAACGGGCCACGTTCAATCGATACCAGGCGACCATTGCTGTCACGGTTCACGCGGGCCAGGATGCCAGCGCAATACTCGCCACCGGCCGGATTGGCCCACGGCGTACCGTCCATGTTCTTGCCGGTCAGGCAGCCCGCTTCGCTGGCCAGCACCTCGTCGGCGCCAACGTCGACGATCATGTCTTCCAGCTTGATTGCCCAGTAGTCGGCACTGACCGACAGATTGGGCATCACGTCCCAGACGAAACCGACCGTCCACGAATCACCGGTCTCCGAGCGCAGCAGCGGCGTGCCACGCCGGTTCACGTCGAACGTGTACCAGACATCGGTATTGCCCACGCCACAGTTGTTGACCAGGTACGCGCCGCTCTGGATGCAGCGCAGGCGGTCATAGGTCTGCACTTCGGAGCTGCTGGGCTGGCCCAGCAGGTAGTGCATGTCCGGCGCATGGAAGCTGGTGGCATAGGAGCCGCGCACCAGCAGCGACTCCACCGGGCGCCATTCCAGGCCGACATTCCAGGTGGTCTCCTTCTGGCTGCCGATGTCCAGCGCTTCGCCGCTGTTGTCAGCCTTGTAGCTGCCATAGCGGTCATAGCGCGCGGCCGCAGTGGCGGTCACGCTTTCCAGCAGCGGAATCTTGAACTCGACACCGGCCGAATAGCGGGTGCGCTCGCCGCCACCGCGATCGACGTTCTGCAGGTCGAAGTCGATGCCGGCGCGCGGATCCGGACTGAGGTGGTAGCCCTGCTGCGCGACTTCGGCCACCGCCGCGAACGAGATCGGGCCGGCCCAGCCCTGGAACAACTCGCCGGTGATATCCGCCGAAGCCTGATTGACCCATGAGGACGCACGGTTCTTCGCCACGGTGCCCATCTGCCAGTACTGATCCGGCGTCAGCGGGTTCCACCAGCGCGATTCGTTCAACGCATAGATCGCCTCGCCGTCGGCGGTAGTGCCCAGCTTCGGGCCGAGGAAATAGTCGTACGACTTCTGCTTGTCGACCACGTTCTGCCGCTCTTCAACGCGGTAGTAGGAACGCCCCACCGTGGCGCTCCAGTCGAAGCGATCGGCCAGGCGACCACGCAGGCCCGCACTCCAGTCCCAGGACAGTTCACGGTTGGTGTTGCGCAGCGTATCCAGGCCGCCCACCTCGTTCGGGGTGAACTGGCGCACGCCGAGGATCGGGCGATTGCGGTTGGCATCCCAGTAGTAGCCGTTGTCATCGTCGATCAGCGACACGCCGGGCGGATTGGTGCCCCAGATCGCTTCGGAACGGTATACCGCCAGGTTGGTCCAGGCCTGCAGGTCGTTGCTGAAATCGAAGGTGGCATACAGGTTGCCGGACACGTTCTCGGCACCGCCGGTGAGCAGCCAGTTGGCGTAGTCGGCGCTCATGCCGCACAGGCGGCCGGTGTTGGTGATGGTGTTGGCGGCGTAGTTGTAGACCAGGCGATCGGCGGTGTAGTACTCCCCGTCGAACTTCTCGCAGGTGCCGGTGGGCGGCGCCAGGCGCTGGCCGGTGGTGGGATCGATCAGCGCCAGGCCGGCGGTGGGACGGAAGCCGACCTTGCGTTGTTCCATGTTCCAGGACGGGTACGGCGCATCGTCGGCATCGTCCATCTGCGGACGGTCACGGCCGAACAGCGGATCGCGCTTGGTGTACTGCAGCGCGTAGGTCACGCTCCAGTTGTCGCCGGTCTTGCCGCCGGCCCAGGACAGATCCCAGGTATCGCGACCGCCTTCGGTGGAGGTGCCGCCGCGCACGCGCACTTCGTCGCCGTCGTAGTTCGTCTTCAGGATGACGTTGACCACGCCGGCGATCGCATCCGAGCCATAGATGGCCGAGGCGCCACCGGTCAGCACTTCGATGCGCTCCACCGCGGCAGCGGGAATGTTGCCGTAGTTGGAGAAGTTGGTTTCGCCGCCGTAGGGCAGCGGGTAGTCCGCTACGCGACGCCCGTTGACCAGCAGCAGCGAACGGTTCGGGCCCATCCCGCGCAGGTTCAGGCCGCTGGCATTGGGCGTGTGCGAACCCCACTGCGAGGCCGCCTCGACGGTACCGGTGGCTTCAGTGAGCGTCTTCAGTGCGTCGTAAACGCTGACGAAGCCTTCCTTCTGGATCTGTGCGGCGGTGATCACGTTGACCGGCGCCGGGCCTTCAACGCTGGCGCGCTTGATGCGCGAACCGGTGACGGTGACCGCGTCGAGATCCTTGGTGGACGAACTGGCGGCCTCCTGCGCGCTGGCCGCCAGGGGCAACAGGGCCAGGACCAGGGCCTGGGACAGCAGATGACGACGCTTGCGGACGATCTGAGCCATGGGTGGTTGCTCTTCGAAAGTGTGGACGCACGGACGGGTGGTGGCGCGGCACTACGGCTGATCCGGGCACCTGGATCGGTTCAAGACCGTCCCGACACCCTCCCCTGTGGATCGATCCAAACTAAAGCACAGCTGAACCACGCCCGGCATGCGGCGACGCAGCAACACGTGGCGTAATGCCGTTATCGGCTGCAGGTATCCAAAACAATCAACGGGTTGCGAAACATCGCTGAGAAGACGGCGCACACGTCGATGACACGATCGCGACAATCGTGCGCGGAACTATTTTGTCCGTGGCGGGCCGGCATACGGGGTCGGATCCCCTCAAGGAGGGGCCCTGACCCGACTGCATCCAGATGGAGTCAGAGCCCTTCTGCGAAGGGATCCGACCCGGGGCTTGCGATCAGGCGTCCAGCGCCTGCCGCAGCGCGGCTACGGTGGCGGTGGCGGTCTGGCTCCAGTCCGGGTCCAGCCCTCGCAAAGCCGGGTTCTGGAACTGCATGGCCGAGCGCCGCAGGCCCTTGGCCGAGGCGTGCAGTTCGGTGCAGCCGGTCTGCCTTGCCACGGTAGCGATGTTGCCCGGTGCCAATCCGGCACCAGCCATCACCGTAATGCGGCCTGCTGCCTGGGTAACGAGGCCTGCCAGCACATCGGCACCCGCCTCGGCACTGACCTGACCGCCCGAGGTCAGCACGCGCTGGCAACCCAGCCCGATCACCTGCTCCAGCGCCGCCGGCAGATCGCGGGCGGCATCGAAGGCACGGTGGAAGGTCACCTGCAACGGCCCGGCAGCCTGCACCAGCTCGCGGCACAGCGCCACGTCGATCCCGCCCTGTACATCCAGCGCGCCGATCACCACGCCATCGCAGCCCAGTGCGCGGCACTGCGCGATGTCACGCAGCATCAGTTCGGCTTCCAGCCCGTCGTAGTGGAAGTCGCCCGGGCGCGGCCGCACCAGCACGAACAGCGGAATCGACAGGCGTTCGCGGGCAATCGCAATGCTGGCGAACGACGGTGTGGTGCCGCCTTCGGCCAGGTTGTCGAACAGCTCGATGCGGTCGGCACCGCCGGCCTGCGCGGCCAGCGCCGATGCCAGCGAATTACTGGCGATCTCCAGGGTGAGCCGCGTGCTCACGTCTGGGTGCTCGTGTAGATCGATGGCGAGTCGCGCAGGTCATCCTGGCGCTGCCCATCGCAGACCGCGTAGACAAAGCCGCGATGCAGCGCGTAAGCGCCGACCTCGCCCTGCTTGTTCATGGCCAGGAAGCAGACCTGCAGTGTCTTGCTCGCTTCCGGGCGCTTGCGCACCACGCGGTCGATCGCTTCGCGGCAGGCCTGCGCCGGCGAGCGCCCCTGGCGCATCAGCTCGACCACCAGGAACGAGGCGGCGTTGCGGATCATCTCTTCACCCACGCCCGAAGCAGTGGCCGCGCCCACTTCGTTGTCGACGTACAGGCCGGCACCGATGATCGGACTGTCGCCAACGCGACCGTGCAGTTTCCACGCCATGCCGCTGGTGGTGCAGGCACCGGCCAGATGGCCCTTGGCATCCAGCGCCAGCATGCCGATGGTGTCGTGGTTGTCGCTGTTGCCGGGAATACCGCGGCGCTCGGCATTGATCTGTGGCTGGTACTTCTCGGTCTTCAGCCACTCGCGCCAGGCCGCTTCGGCCTGCGGCGTCAGCAGGTGCTTGCGTTCGAAGCCCTGCTGCACCGCGAACTGCTGCGCGCCCTCGCCCACCAGCAGCACGTGCGGGCTGTTCTCCATCACTTTGCGCGCCACCGACACCGGATGCAGGATGTCGACCAGCGCCGCCACCGCACCACAACGGCCATCGCCATCCATGATGCTCGCGTCCAGGCTCAGCACGCCGTCGCGATCCGGATTGCCGCAATGGCCGACGGTGGGGTTGCACAGCTCGCTCTCGGCCCAGCGTGCGCCTGCTTCCACCGCATCCAGTGCGCTGCCACCCTGCGCCAGTACTTTCCATGCGGCCTGGTTGGCCGGCACGCCGAAGTCCCAGGTCGAAACCACCTTGGCCCCACCCTGCGTGCGCGCCTGCACGCCCGGCAAAGCCGCCATGCCTGCGGCCAGTGCACCGGCCTGCAGGAACTGCCTGCGATCCACCATCGTCCCCTCCCAGTCTGCAATGCACGGCCGGCCCGATGCCGGCCCTGCCGATCAGTCGTGCATGGGCTGCCGTGCGGCGTGCCAGACCGCTGCACCGAGCACGCCCAGCTGGCCGTGCTCCACGCGCCATACCGGCACCTGGCGCAGCACTTCGGTCAGCACGCCCTTGTTGAGGAAGCGCTCACGGAAGCGGCCATCGGCCAGGAAATCCTGCACATGCGCGGAAATGCCCCCGGCCAGGTACACCGAACGCGCGCCGACGGCGATCGCCGCGTCGCCGGCCAGGCTGCCCAGCCAGGCACAGAAGACCTGCAGCGTTTCCACCGCCAGTGCATCCTCGGCGCTGCGCGCCGCGCCGATCAACGCCTCGGTGCTGGTCCACACCGGGGTGACGCCGCGCAGTTCGCACAGGCACGGATACAGGTTCATCAGGCCACTGCCGGACAGCACGCGCTCGTTGTCCACGTGCGCCCAGCGCTGCAGCAACTTGCCCAGCACCTGCAGTTCCAGCGCGTTGCCGGCGCCGAGCGCGGCATGACCGATCTCGCTGGCCAGCACCGGGCGCTCGCCATCGGCGAAACGCAGCGCGGCGCCCAGGCCGGTACCGGCACCCAGCACCAGCGCCGGAAAGGCCTGCGCCGGATCGGCGTCGCCATTCAGTGGGACCAGGGTTTCCGGCTGCAGGTACGGGATGGCCAGCGCCACCGCTTCGAAATCATTGATCAGCTGCAGTTCGCGCAGGCCGGACTGTTCGCGCGTGGTCGACAGCGAGACTGTCCACGGCAGGTTGGCATTGATCAGCACATCGCCATCGAGCAGGCCGGCGATGGCGACCACCGCGGTCTGCACCGGCTGGCCAAGGCCTGCGGTGAAATCGGCCAGGATCGCGGCCAGGCTGGGATGCTCGGCGCAGGCATAGGTGCGATGGCTGCCCAGCAGCGGCGCGTGGCCGGGTTGGGTCTCAGCCAAGGCCAGGCGGGCGAAGGTGCCGCCGACATCGGCAACGACCAGATGGCGCGGAAGACCGCCGCGGGCGGAGTCGGAGGAAACCGGGGACGCTGCTGCGATGGTCACGCTGGCCTGCTTGGATCGATTGAATCGCCCCGATTCTCAGGCATCGGGGCGGCTTTGCCTAGCACGCCGATGGTTCAGGTTGGCCTACATGCCTTCCTGTTCGGCCACCTGCACACCATCCACCAGCACGCGCAGCCGCTGCGGGCGGAAGCCGGCAAACAGCAGCGGCCGGGTGCGCTCGACCAGCACTTCGTGGCCGGCGATGTGACGCAGCCACGACTGTACCAGCGAGAACGAGAAGTGGGTGCCCGGATGCAGCGGGTGCTGCACCCAGACCTTCTCGGTGGCGCTCTGCAGCAGCATCGCGCCGGTGAACCAGTGGCGGCTGAGGGTCACCGGCGTGGTGCCGGCCATGAAGCGGATATCCATGCGGGGTCCTTTCGCGTTGGGCAGCGGCGCCCTGGATCAGGGCTGGGCAGTCTGCAGGCTGTAGCTGGTGGTGGCGGTGAACACTGCACCATCAGGCTGGGTGGAGCGTACCTCGACCTTGTGGCTGCCCACCGCCAGATCGGTCGGCAACGCGCCGCGCCACAGGTGCGGCGATGCAGTGGCCTCCGGCGAGCGATCGTAGCCACGCAGGCTGCTGGCCAGATCATCGGCCACGTTCTCCACCATCAGGCGCGGATCGGGCTGGCTGACCTGCTTCATCGGCTGCCAGGCGCCGCCATCCACGCGGTACTCGACCACGCTCGCGTCCTCGCCCATGTAGACGTTGGCATAGATGCCCCAGGCCGGGTAGGCGCCCTGGCGCAGCACCTTGGGTGCATGCAGGCCGATCTGCTCGGTGGCCGGCTGGCCGGCCACGCGGTACTGCAGCTTGTAGCTGCCGTTGCCGGCCACGTCGAGCAGCGCATAACCCTTCGGTGTGCCATCGCTCATGGTGCTGTCCGGCACGCCGGCGGCATTCTTGACGCCCGACCAGAACGCACCACAGTTGGCACCGACGTTGTATTCGTGCAGCGGCTTGTCACCGTTCCAGCCCTCGGCCTTGCCGTGGTAGACGTGCTGCTGGGTGTGGCTGTGGCCGCTGAGCACCAGCACGTTGCGGAAGTCCTTCAGCAGGTCGAACAGGCGCTGGCGGTCGGCGTGACGGAAGGTCTCGCGCCCCGGCGCCGCGTCGAACAGCGGGATGTGCATGCCCAGCACCAGCAGGCGGTCCTTGTGCAGGCCCTTCAGGTAGCTGGCGAGGAAAGCGAACTGGTCTTCGCGCAGGCCACCGACATACTTCGGCTTAGCCTTGGGGTCATACACCACGTCGTCCAGGAACACGAAACTGGCGCCGCCCTCTTCCACCGCGTAGGTGTCCGGGCCGTAGATGTTGCGCCAGCTGTCCAGCGAATGCTCATCGCTGGCCGCATCGAAGTCGAGGTCGTGGTTGCCCGGCACGTGGAACCACGGCAAGCCGAGCGCGGTGGTGACCTTGTTGATCGCCGGGTACAGGGTCAGGTCATCGTTGACGATGTCACCCAGGGTGGTGCCCATGCGCGCCCTGGTCTGGCCAACCAGCGGCGCCACGATCGACTGCTGGTAGTAGCCGATGTCCTTCAGGCTGGCGGTCTGCGAATCGGTGAACACCAGCATCTGGAAACCACGGCGGCTGTCATGGCGGTCCGCCTGCAGCGCGAAATCCCAGTTGCGGGTGATATCGCTGGTGGCGGCGATGCCACCGTACTTCAGTGCGGGCGAGCCATTCGGGCGGTAGTGGCGCCAGAACGACGGCAGGCCGTCGGTCGCCTTCGGGAAGGCGTAGGCATCGGGCTTGATCACGAATACGGTCTGGCCGTCGCGCACCGGCAGGCTGTAGCTGCCGTCGGCGGCCGTCTTGACGATGGTCTCGCCGTTGGAAACCTGCACCCCGGCCAGACCCGGATCGGTCGCACCCCGCCCGGGCCTGCCGTCGCGCTCCAGATAGACCTTGCCGCTGACCACGGTATCCGCGGCCCAGGCCGGCGAGGTCAGCAACAGGCAGCACAGCCAGGCGGCAGGCAGTTTCATGGGCGGTCCGGGAAAGAAAGACCGCCTATTGTAGATTCCGTTGATGACATCGCGCACGCGGTGGCGCATTGCCGGTAGTGCCGGCCGCTGGCCGGCATCCAGCCGATGCCCGACGATCATGAGGTTGCCGGCCAGAGGCCGGCACTACCGTTCCTCAACGATGGCGCTTTTCCAGCACCGCCCGCGCATCATCCAGCGACAGCCCGCGCGCGCGCAGCAGCACCAGCAGGTGATACAGCAGGTCCGAGGCCTCGCCCAGCAACGCCTCGTCATCCTGCGCCACGGCGGCCAATGCGGTCTCCACGCCCTCCTCGCCCACCTTCTGCGCGATGCGGCGGATGCCGCCCTCGAACAGGCTGGTCGTATAGCTGCCCGGCGGACGCTGCGCTTCGCGCATCGCCACCAGCTGGCCCAGCCCGCCCAAGAAGTCCTTTGGCGCCTGGTCGAAACAGCTCTCGGCACCGGTGTGGCAGGTTGGCCCTGCCGGGCGTGCCATCACCAGCAGGGTGTCGGCATCGCAGTCGACACGGATCGACTGCACCACCAGCACGTTGCCGGACTGCTCACCCTTGGTCCACAACCGCTGCTTGCTGCGGCTGAAGAAGGTCATGTGGCCGATGGCCAGCGTGGCCGCCAATGACTCGGCACTGACATAGCCGAGCATCAGCACCTGCAGGGTATCGGCATCCTGCACCACCGCCGGCAACAGGCCGTCGCCCTTGCCCCAGTCCAGCGCCTGCAGCGCATCCAGCGACGGCCTCACTTCAATAGACATCCCGCACCTCGATCTGCTGTCCGCGCAGGTAGCGCTTCAATTCTGGAATAGCGATGGCGCCGCTGTGGAACACACTGGCCGCCAACGCGCCGTCGACGTCGGCCTGGTCGAAGGCCTCGGCGAAGTGCTCCATCGCGCCGGCACCGCCCGAGGCGATCAGCGGCACCTGGCACAGGGCCCGCGCCTGCTGCAGCTGCACGACATCGTAGCCACGGCGCACGCCATCGCTGTCCATGCAGTTCAGCACGATCTCGCCAGCGCCACGCCGTTGTGCTTCGACAATCCAGTCCAGCGTGCGCAGCGCCACCGCTTGGGTCTTGCCCGGGTCGCCGCTGAAACGGCGCACCCGCCACTGGCCATCCGCCTCGCGAACCGAATCGACACCGACCACCACGCATTGCACGCCAAACTCGTCTGCCAACTCGGTGATCAGCTCCGGGCGGCCCAGCGCCGGCGAGTTGATCGACACCTTGTCGGCACCGGCGAACAGCACGCGGCGCGCGGTTTCCACGCTGTCGATGCCACCGGCCACGCAGAACGGAATATCGATCAACCGCGCGATGCGCTCGATCCAAGCCACGTCCACCGAACGCGCTTCGGGGCTGGCGCCGATGTCATAGAACACCAGCTCGTCGGCGCCCTGGTCGCGATAGCGCTGGGCCAGTTCGGCGATGTCGCCCATGTCGACGTGGTCGCGGAAGCGCACGCCCTTGACCACGCGACCGTCGCGCACATCCAGGCACGGAATGATGCGTCGGCTCAACATGCCAGCGCCTCCGCCAGGTCCATGCGCTGCTCCAGCAGCGCCTTGCCGAGGATCGCACCGCCGCAGCCCACACGTCGCGCTTCGGCCACATCGGCCACGTTGCGGATGCCGCCGGAGGCCTGCACCACCACGCCCGGCAGCAGCGCCGACAGGTGCTGGTAGAGACTGATGTTGGGCCCGGCCAGCATGCCGTCGCGGGCGATGTCGGTGCACAGCAGATGGCGCATGCCGGCGCGCGCGTAGCGCCGGGCCAGGTCATCCAGGGTCACCCCGGCGTTCTCGGTCCAGCCGTGCACCGGCAGCTGCCACTGCCCCTGTGCGTCCTGGCGAGCGTCCAGCGCAATCGTGATGCGCTCGGCGCCGAACTCTTCCAGCCAGCCGACCACTTCATCGGGACGGCGCACCGCCAGCGAACCCACCACCACGCGGTTGGCACCAGCATCGAGAATGCGCGACACATCATCACGACCGCGCACGCCGCCACCGGTCTGCACCCGCAATGGCGTCTGCCCGCGGATATCCGCCAGCAGCGGCGCGAGCGTGTAGCCACCGGCGCGCGCAGCGTCCAGGTCGACCAGATGCATCCACTGCGCACCCTGCGCGGCAAAGGCCTGCGCGCGCGGCAGCGGATCGTCGCCATAGGAGGTTTCCTGCGCATAGTCGCCCTGGCGCAGCCGCACCACGCGGCCGTCGCGGATATCCAGCGCGGGGTAGACGATGAAACTCATGCAGTAGTGCCCTCGAGGAAGTTGCGCAGCATCAGCGAGCCGGTCTCGCCGGAGCGCTCCGGATGGAACTGTGCGCCGTAGTAGCGCCCCTGCTCCACCACAGCGGTGAACAGGCCACCGTGGTCGCAGGCAGCGACGGTGTGGGTATTGAGCGGCGCCGCATAGCTGTGCACGAAGTAGGCGCTCGCGCGCTCCGGCACACCGCGCAGCAGCAGCGATTCGCGCAGCGGGAGCAGGCGGTTCCAGCCCATGTGTGGCACGCGGATGCCGCAGGCCGGCACCAGCTTGCGCACGACGCCGGGAATCAAGCCCAGTGTCTCGACGCCGGCCTCCTCGGAGCGCTCGAACAGCAGCTGCATGCCCAGGCAGATGCCCATCAACGGAACTTCCAGTCGTTGCAACAGCTCCACCAGGCCCTGTGCGTGCAGGCGCTGCATGCCGGGACCGGCGGCGCCGACGCCGGGCAGGATCACCCGCTGCGCACCGACCAGACCGTCCGCATCGCGCACCAGCCGCACCGTCGCGCCCAGGCGCTCCAATGCGTAGCGCACCGAGCCCAGGTTGGCACCGCCGGCGTCGATCAGCGCAACGTCGCTCACAGCGCCCCCTTGGTGCTCGGCAGTGCCGTGCCCTGGCGGGCCAATGCCGGGCGCAGCGCGCGCGCCAGTGCCTTGAAGCAGGCCTCGACCTTGTGGTGATCGTTGTCACCGCGCACCTGCAGGTTGAGGTTCAGGCCGCTGGCATCGCACAGCGAACGGAAGAAGTGCGGCACCAGCTCGGTCGGCATATCGCCCACGCGCTCACGCTTGAACTCGCCCTCGAACACGAAATAGGGGCGGCCGCTGAAATCCAGCGCAGCGCTGGCCAGGGTCTCGTCCATCGGCAGGGTGAAGCCGTAGCGGCCGATGCCGCGCTTGTCGCCCAGCGCCTCGCGCAGGGCCTGACCCAGCGCCAGCCCGGTGTCCTCGATGGTGTGGTGCTCGTCGATGTGCAGGTCGCCCTCGGCCTGGATGTCCAGCGCGAACCCGCCGTGCTTGCCGATCTGTTCCAGCATGTGGTCGAAGAACGGCAGTCCGGTGGCGATGCGCGCATCACCGGCACGGTCCAGATCCAGTTCAACTCGGATCTTCGTCTCCTTGGTGTTGCGCTGGACCACCGCGATGCGTGGCGCGTCGGCCAGTGCGTGGGCGATGCCCGGCCAGTCCCACTCGCCACCGAACTGTTCAGTGCGCAGCTGGAAGCCACGGATGTTGAGGTTGTCGGCGAACTGCAGGTCGGTGATGCGGTCGCCGACCATGCCCGAGCGCGCCCAGTCGATGCTGCGGTCCTGCAGGTAGGCGGTCATCAGGCCGATGCCCGGCTTGCGGGTCGGCGCATTGTCCTGCGGCCAGCTGCAGTCGATCAGCACGTCACGGAAGGTGATCCCCTGGCTCTCGAAGATCTGCAGCATCAGGTCGTTGGGGCCATCGAAGCTGGCGCGCGGATAGCTGTCGCTGCCGAGGCCATCCTGGTTGGTGACAATCACGAACTGGTAGCCGGCATCGCGCAGCTTCAGCAGCGCCGGGATCACCTGCGGCACGAAGCGCAGCTTCTCGTAGGCGTCGATCTGGAAATCGGACGGCTCCTCGATGAGGGTGCCGTCGCGGTCGATGAACAGGATCGGTGTCATGCTGCGGCCCTCCGCGCCGACAGGGCCGCAAGCACGCGGTCATTCTCTTCGGGGCTGCCGATACTGATGCGCAGTGCATCACCCAGCTGCGGCGCGGCGCGCTGGTCGCGCACCACCACACCGGCATCCAGCAAGGTGTCGAACGCTGCCTGCGCATCAGCGAAGCGGACCAGCAGGTAGTTGCCGGCCGAGCGGTACACGCGACGAACGCCGGGCAGGCCTGGCAGCGCCGCGAACAGGCGTTCGCGCTCGGCAATGACCGTGGCTACGCGCTCGGCGGTGCGTGCCAGTGCGGCCGGCTGCAGCGCCTGCACGGCCAGCTCGGCGCACGGGGTCGGCACCGGGTACGGCGCCTGGCAGCGCCGCAGTACGGTAATCAGTTCCGGCGCGGCGATCAGGGTGCCGATGCGCGCGGCCGCAAGTGCGTGCGCCTTCGACAACGTGCGCAGCACTGCCAGATTGGCATGCGTGGCCAGCAACGTGGTCGCCGACGGGCGCTGCGCATACTCGACATAGGCCTCGTCCACCACCACCAGCGCCTGCCCACGCAAGGCAACCGCCACGCGCTCGACCTCGTCCAGGGTGATATCGCTGCCGGCCGGGTTTGACGGTGCGCACAGGAACACCAGCGTGGCATTGCGTGCCCTGGCCGTGTCGATCACAGCATCCAGATCGGCACGCAGGCCGTCTTCGGTATCCACCAGGGGCACTTCAATCGGTGCGGCGCCCTGCAGGCGCGCGCAGACCGCGTACATGCCAAACACCGGCGGCGTGACCAGCACGCCATCGCGGCCCGGCACGCACAGGGCACGCACCAGCAGATCAATGGCTTCGTCGCTGCCACGGCCGATCAGCAGCTGCGGCGGCGTCACGCCGTACAGCGCCGCCAGGCCCTCACGCAACGCCAGCGGCTGCGGCTCCGGATAACGCCGGCTGCTGCCCGCGGCGTCGGCCGGATTGGCCCAGGCCGACTCGTTGGCGTTCAACCAGACCTCGCCCTGCACCGCCGCGCTGCGCGCCGAACTGTAGCCGGCGAAGGCCTGCAGATCGGGGCGCACCAGTGCGAGCACCTCATCGATAGCCGCGTTCATGCCGCTGCCTCCATGCGAAGCGCAACCGCACGCTCATGCGCATCCAAGCCTTCGGCGCTGGCGATGATGCGTGCGCAGCCGCCGATTGCCGCCAATCCTGCAGCGCTGGCGCTCTGTACGCTGATCAGGTTCTGGAAGCTGGCAACGCTGACGCCGCTGTAGGCACGTGCGGCACCGGCGGTGGGCAGCACGTGATTGGTGCCGCTGCAGTAGTCGCCCAGCGCTTCGGGGGTGTAATCGCCCAGGAACACCGAGCCGGCGGCCTGCACCTTGTCCAGCCACGCGCGCGGATCGCGCAGGGCCAGGATCAGGTGCTCGGGCGCATAGAGGTTGCTGATCGCGAAGGCCTCGTCCAGCGAATCGACCTGGATCAGCCGCGACGCCGACAACGCCTGTCGCGCGATCTGCTGGCGCGGCAGCAGGGCCACCTGGCGCTCCACCGCTGCCTCGACCGCCGCCAGCATCGCGGGGTCGTCGGTCAGCAGCAGTACCTGCGAATCCGGACCGTGCTCGGCCTGCGACAGCAGGTCGGCGGCAACGAACGCCGGATTGGCGCCGGCATCGGCGATCACCAGTACTTCGGAGGGACCAGCCGGCATATCGATGGCGGCGGCGCCATCCTGTGCGACCTGCTGCTTGGCTTCGGTGACGAAGCTGTTGCCGGGCCCGAATAGCTTGTCGCAGGCCGGAATGCTGGCCGTGCCATAGGCCATCGCGGCGATCGCCTGCGCGCCGCCCAGCTTGAACACGCGCTGCACGCCGGTCAGGCGCGCGGCCACCAGCACTGCCGGATCGGCGCTGCCATCGGCGCGCGGCGGCGTACACAGCACCACCTGCGGGCAGCCGGCCAACTGCGCCGGAACGCCCAGCATCAACGCGGTGGACGGCAACGGCGCGCTGCCGGCCGGTACGTACAGGCCCACCCGGCCGATCGGGCGCAACATGCGTTCGCAGACCACGCCCGGCGCGGTTTCAACTGCATAGCCTTTGCCCATGCCAGCGGCGTGGAAGCGCGCGATGCGTTCGGCGGCTTCGACCATCGCCTGTCGCAGTTCGGCGGGCACGGCGGCTTCGGCAGCGGCGAATTCGGCTTCGGAAACTTCAAACGAGGCCAGCTCGACACGGTCGAAACGTGCAGTAATCGCACGCAATGCGTCGTCGCCCTGCGCGCGCACCTGTGCAATCAGGGCCGCCACCGCGTCACGGGTCTGCTGCGCCACGGTCTGCACCGGGCGGGTCAATGCCGCGCTGCGCGCGGCCTCATCAAGTCGGGACCAGATCAGACGGTTCATGCCAGCGACCGCTCCACGCTCAGTACCATCAGGCCCTGCGCACCCGCGCGCTCGAGTTCCTCCATGCGCTGCCAGCTCAGCGGGCCGGGGCACATGGTCTGCAAGCGCAGCGCACCGCCATCGGCCGGCAACCGCACCAACGGCTCGGCATCGGCCAGCAGCTGCGCCAGCGCGTCGACGCGGTCCTCGCTGGCACGGAACATCAACAGCTTGCGGTCCTGGCGCTGAACCACGCCGTCGAGGCGGCGCAGCAGCATCGCGCGCAGCGATGCACGTGCATCATCCGGCGCGCGCACCGCGCCGGCCAGCACCGCCTCGCTGTCGAGCAGGTTGTGCACTGGGGTCAGCTGATTGGCGCGCAGGGTGGCGCCGCTGGACACCAGATCGCAGATCAGGTCGGCGGTGCCCAGGCGCGGGGCGATTTCCACCGAACCGGACAGCTCGACCACCTGTGCGTCCACGCCCTGCTCGGCCAGCCACTGCTTGAGGATGGCCGGGTAGCTGGTGGCGATGCGGGTGCCGGCCAGCTGCGCCGGACCCTGCCACTGCCATTCCTCGGGCACCGCCAGCATCAGCCGGCACTGGCCGAAGCCCAGCCCGCGCAGCGCCTGGTAGGCGTCCGGCAGGCCGATCTGACGGCGTGCCGCGGCCTGTTCGTCCAGCTCGTTGCGGCCGACGATGCCGAGGTCGCAGACGCCGTCGGCGATCAGGCCGGGGATGTCGTCGTCGCGCACCAGCAGCAGGTCCACCGGCAGCGATTCGCCGTAGCAGAACAGCTTGTCGCGGCTCTCGCGCCAGCTCAGGCCGCAGGCGCTGAGCAGGTTGCGGGCGGGTTCGGCCAACCGGCCACTCTTCTGGATGGCGATACGCAGCCGGTCTCGTGCCGGCGCTGCCTGGGTTGCACTCATGGGGGATGTCTCGAAGTTCGGAACGGGGCGCGGATCAGCGCGAAGCAAGGCGGTCGATGGCGGCGGCATAGCCTCGATGGCCATGCTCGAGCGTGCGTGCCACCCGTCCGGTGGTGGTCACGCTGACGCCGGTGCGCTCGTGAATCTCGCGGTACGGCACGCCCTGCTGCAGCAGCGGCACCACCTTCCAGCGGTCAGCCATGGCTTCCAGCTCGGCCGGGGTGCACAGATCACGCAGGAAGGCTTCGACCTGTTCCGGCTCGCGCAGGGCGGCAAAGGCTTGGGCCAGGGCTTCCAGGTCGGCCTTCGGGTCTTTGGCGGCAATCTCGGGGCGGGCTTTCACGGGGTCGTTTCCATGCATCAATGTAATAGCGCGTTAGTACGTTAACGCATTCTTGCGCAGTGCGTCAAATCGAGGATTGAGGGGGCCGCAGGGCTGCTGCCCTGCACCCGCAGAGGCAAGAGCCAGAGCAACAGCAAAAGCCGGTTTCCTGAGCGTTGGCGGGCAGGGTCCGGTGGCAGGGGACGCCGTAAACCCGTCCATGGGGGCTTGGTCGCGGCATCCATGCCGCTCACACCCCTGCCACCGGCCCCACCCCGCCTTCGACAGTTTCCCGCGATCTTTCAGAATGGCGTGGGTCGGATCGAAACCGGCTTTTGTAGAGTCGAGATCCTATGTTCGTGGTCAAGCCTGCTGGAAGCAGGCTTGACCCACCTTCAGCATGGCCGGATCGAAGTCCCGGCCGCTTTTGAAGACACCCCAGGCGATCCTGGCCAGCTTTCTGGCCAGGATGTTGAAGACGGCGGTGCTGGGGTGACCGCGTTTTGACAGCTCGTCGTAGAGCGGTTGCCCCCGACGACACCGCTTGAGCCCCATGGCGGCCATGTAGAGCATCTGGCGCAGCACTGGCGCGCCCTGTTTGGACAGCCGACGCCGTCCCGTTCTGCCGCCAGACTCGTTAGGCCGGGGATCCAGGCCGGTGCAGGCGATCCACGCGTTGGCGTTGGCCAACGGCCAGCGCGTCATGTAGTAGATCAGGTGAGCGGCGACGGCAGGGCCGACACCAGGGATGGTCAACAGGCGCTTGTAGAGCGTGCCATGCTCTCCATCGCGACCCAAGCGCTGCAGTTCGCTTTCCAGCTCGGACAGCGTCCCAGCCAGAGCGCAGAACAGATCTGACAGCTCCCCGGGGGCACTTTTGCTTACCCCGAAGGATTGCTCC
This sequence comes from Stenotrophomonas sp. 71799_Sma, assembly GCF_056482505.1. Lineage (NCBI taxonomy): Bacteria > Pseudomonadati > Pseudomonadota > Gammaproteobacteria > Lysobacterales > Lysobacteraceae > Stenotrophomonas > Stenotrophomonas sp. 71799_Sma. Next base: position 2,049,277 of record NZ_CM151202.1, on the reverse strand, counting down.
AGGCGCGCGCGTGTCTTTACCAGCGTCTGCCGCTTGCGCAGCAAATCGTGCATCTGCTGCTGCTCATCGGTACGCGGTACGTATTCACGCAGGCGATCGTTCTCCTTCTTCACGTACCGGGCGATCGCTTCGGCGTCCATGGCGTCCGTCTTGCCACGCGAGCCCGTCGCCCGGCCGTAGTGCTTGATCAGACGTGGATTGATCACATAGACAACGTGGCCTGCCTGGCCAGCCATCCGAGCCAACAACTCGTAGTACCGCCCCGTCGCCTCCATGCCAATCCGGCATCGCTGGGGCAAGGTGTTGAGCCACTGGGCTATGCCGGCCCGGGTGTTGGCGATCCTGTCGCCGGCCTTGCGGTCGGCCACTGCCGGTACGAACTCCTTGGAGTCCACGTCCACGCCAATATCGAGAGAATCAGACATTTGTACGGCTCCCAGCTATCTTTAAGGGGCTGGGGTGGTACCGCACCGACGTTAGCTTGCCTACATCGACGATCCCCTTTGGGGGCCGTACGATCCTTTATCGACGTTCGTGTGCGGGATGGGGATCGCTCGACTCGTCTGTCGGCTAGTATCCGCAGATGCATGCTTGACGGTCCCTCCACCCTGGCTCCTACATACCGCGTAGGAGCCGGGAGGAACATACAAGCCATGCTCGACTGCTGTTCGCCCTAAAACGCAGAACGCCCACCAAAGGGCGGGCGTTCTGCTTTCAAATCAACAATCTGGCCCGACTCAGGGCAGACAGCGCACCTCCGCCTGCAGCGCGCCGCGCCGCAGGCATTCGCCGAACAGGCTGCCCTGCCGGCTCGGCCGGGACTGAATGTTTTCCAACGCCCCCGCACCTGCCGTGCACTTGCGCGAGGCCAGGGCCTGAAGGTCGTCCTCCAGCTGTGCGCGGTCGATCGCATGGCAGCGATCAACCACCAGCCGATACTGCCCCGGACCGATCCGCGTGCTGTGCAGCGCCGGGTCGCTCTGGCAGCCCGCCAGCAGGAGCACGCTCAGCACTCCTGCGGCGGCAGGCTTCACACCATCGCCTTGGACTGCTCCAGCTCCACCAGAAGGGTGCTGGCCAGTTCGTCGCGCGACACTTCGAACTGCTGCTCGCGCAGCAGGTCCTTCACCGCAACCACACCGCGCGCCAGTTCATCCTCACCCGCCAGCACCACGAAGCGGATGCCTGCCTTGGCCGCGTACTGGAACTGCTTGCCGATCTTCTTCGGCTCCATCTGCACTTCGGTGTTGATGCCACCGGCACGCAGGCGGCGGGCAATGTCCAGCGACTGCGGCATGCCCTGCTCGTCCATCAGTGCAACCAGCGCCTGTACGCTGCTGGCTTCGATGCCGTCGATCAGGCCGGCCTCACGCAGCTGCCAGAACAGGCGCGACAGGCCGATGGAGATACCGACGCCCGGCAGCTTCGACTTGCTGTAGTGGCTGGCCAGGTCTTCGTAGCGGCCGCCCGAGCAGATCGAGCCGATCTGCGGGTGGTCGGTCAGCGTGGTCTCGTAGACGGTGCCGGTGTAGTAATCCAGACCGCGCGCGATGGAGAAGTTCAGGCAGTAAGCGGTTTCCGGCACGCCCAGCGCCTGCACCAGCTGCAGCACTTCGCGCAGTTCGGCGACGCCGGTGCGCAGGATCTCCGAAGAACCGGCGTCGGCTTCCAGCGTCGCCAGCTGCGCCAGCGCATCGGCATGGCCCTGCGAACGCACGGCGACGAACGCCAGAATCTTCTCGACCTGTTCTGCCGGGATGTTGAAGCCCTCGCCCACCAGCGTCTCGCGCACATAATCGGCGCCGCGCTTGTCCAGCTTGTCCACTTCGCGCAGCACCGCCAGCTGGCGCTCGCCTTCGGCCACGCCCAGGCTCTCGAAGAAGCCGCGCATCAGCTTGCGGTTGTTCAACTGGATACTGAAATCACCGATGCGCAGTTCAGAGAACACCGCATGGATGACCGCCAGCACTTCGGCGTCGTACCGCACGCTCAGGCTGTCCTTGCCGATCACATCGATGTCGCACTGGTAGAACTCGCGGAACCGGCCGCGCTGGGCGCGCTCGCCGCGGTAGACGCGCTGCATCTGGTAGCGGCGGAACGGGAAGGTCAGTTCGTGTTCGTGCTCGGCCACGTAGCGCGCCAGCGGCACGGTCAGGTCGAAGCGCAGCGCCATTTCCGGCAGCGAGCGATCGCCCGACTCGGCCGCGTTCGCCAGCGCCCCGGTGGACTGCACGAAGTACACCTGGCGCTCGGTCTCGCCACCGGACTTGGTCAGCAGCACGTCGGACAGCTCGAACACCGGCGTCTCCACCGGCAGGAACCCGAAGCGCTCGTAGTTGCGGCGGATGACGTCCAGCATGCGCTGGAACGCAATCTGCTCGCGCGGCAGCAGTTCAAGGGTGCCGGGCGGGGTACGGGGCTTGATCACGGGCGGAACTCCTGCTGGAACGGGACGTGGGAGGGGGCGACATTCTAGCGCCCCCGCCACGGGCAGGGTCGAACGGCCGCTTGAAGTATCATAAGGCCCTCCCCGCCCGCGATACGCCCCCCCCGCAACATGTCACGGCCTTCCGGCGCTCCGCCCGCCACCAACGATCCCGCCTCGCCGTCCTGCACCACGCTGGACTGCCTGCACTGCTCGGTTCGCCACCTTGCGGTGTGCTCGGCGCTGTCGCCCGATGAAGTGCAGGCGCTGGAGCAGGTCACCGTCTCGCAGCAGGTCAGCATGGGCAGCACGCTGGCCCGCACCGGTGAAGAGCGCGACCATGTCTATACATTGACCGGCGGCGCACTGCGCCTGGTGCGCACCCTGGCCGACGGCCGCCGCCAGATCAACGGCTTCGTGCTGCCCGGCGACTACCTGGGCCTGAGCGGCAGCGACCACCATCGCTACGACATCGAGGCCATCGCCGACAGCCGCGTCTGCCGCGTCGCGCTGCCACAGATGAAGGCCCTGCGCAGCCGTTTCCCGCACCTGGAGCGCAAGCTGCTGCAACGTGCCTGCCAGGAGCTGGATGCCGCACAGGATGCCGCGCTGGCACTGGCGCGCCTGCAGCCGGCCGAGAAGCTGGCCGATTTCCTGCTGCGCCTGGCCGCGCGCGAGGCCAAGCTGGGTGGCGACGGCCTGCGCGTATCGCTGCCGATGGGCCGCGGCGATATCGCCGACCATCTGGGCCTGACCATGGAAACGGTCAGCCGTACCTTCACCAAGCTGCGCCAGCAGGGGTTGATCGCCTTGCCCCACCTGAACGTGGTGGAGATCCTCGACGAGGATGGGCTGCGTACGCTGGCCGGTGAAGGGTTGATCTGACCGCATCGCGGTTCATGGGGTTGCCGGCCAGCGGCCGGCACTACCAGATAACGCAGCACGGGTAGTGCCGGCCGCTGGCCGGCAACCGCGTCCCTCTCCGCTCAGCGCAGCAGTACCTCACGCAATGCGGCGTAATCGGCCGACAACGGTTCGGCGTGCGCCGGCCGCTGCAGCAACGCATCCAGTGCAGGCGGCACCGCCACCGTTTCGCCGATCAACGGCTCGACCACGGCCTCGAACTTGGCCGGATGCGCCGTGGCCACCACCGCCCAGTCGCCCTTGGCACCGCGCGCACGCAAGTCCTGCAGCACCTTCACCGCCGTCGCCGTGTGCGGACAGAACAGCTCGCTGCGGCTGGCATGCGCTGCCGCAATCGTCGCGCGGATGGTCACGTCATCCACCGCGAATGCACGGAACGCAGCACGCAGTTCCGCGTCGTCGCCGTGGTAGAGCCAGCGCAGTCGCTCGAAGTTGCTCGGCGCACCCACGTCCATTGCATTGGCCACCGTCGCCACACTGGCCTGCGGCTGGTACTCGCCGCCATTGAAGTACGCCGGCAGCACCGCATTGGCATTGGTGGCCAGCACGATCTGACCGATCGGCACGCCCAGCGCGCGCGCCAGCACGGCCGCCATCGCATTGCCCAGGTTGCCGGTCGGCACCACCAGATTGAGCCGGCGACGATGCGCCGCGTAGTGGCTCAACGCCGCATGCGCGTAATAGCTCATCTGCGGTAGCAGTCGGCCCAGGCTGATGCTGTTGGCCGAGCTCAACGGCACCTGCGCCTGCAGTTCGCGGTCAGCCAGTGCCTGCTTGACCATCGCCTGGCAATCGTCGAACGCGCCCGCCACACGCAGGGCCTGGATGTTGTCGCCGAAACAACCGAGCTGATGCGCCTGGCGCGGAGATACGCGGCCATCCGGATACAGCACCACCACGCGCACGCCCGGCTGGCGATGGAAGGCCGCTGCCACCGCAGCCCCCGTGTCGCCGGAGGTGGCGACGACAATCGTCAGATCGCGGTCCTTGCCGGCCTGCAACTGCGACAGCGTACCGGCCAGGAAGCGCGCGCCGATGTCCTTGAACGCCGCGGTTGGTCCATGGAACAGCTCCAGCACGTGGTCACCATCGCCGAGAGCGCGCAGCGGGACCGGGAAGTCGAAGGCGTCGCGACAGATCGATGGCAGAGCAGACTCCAGCGCGTCGCCAGCAAAGAACGGCATCAGCAGATCGGCGGCGGTATCGGCCAGCGTCGCGCCGGCCTGCAGCTCACGTGGCGCCGGCAGCATCTGCGGAACATACAGCCCGCCATCGGGCGCCAATCCGGCGGCGATCGCCGCGCTGAGGCCAACGGCCGGAGACTGGCCGCGGGTCGAAACAAATTGCATGGGTTCGGTATCCAGTAAAGGGGTAGGATTCAGCACAAGCGGGCTCCCGGTGCATCCAGCGGTGACACCCAGGCATCGCTGTCAAAACCTGCGGCGGCGAATGCCGCCTGCACCGGTGTGGCGGCGGCACGCGCCTGGTCGGCATCCTCGAACCAGGCGAACACGCTGGGACCGGCACCGGAGATGCCTGCGCCCATTGCATTGGCCGACAGCGCCGCATCACGGGCAGCTTCGAAGCCGGCAATCAATCCGGCCCGGCGCGGCTCCACCAGCACGTCGCGCAGTCCCGCGCGCACCAGTGCGGCATCGCTGCGATGGCAGCCACTGAGCACCAGCGCGAGGTTCGCGCTCTGCGCCACGAACTCGCCCAGCGCATAGCTGCCCTGCAGCGCCTGGCGTGCGCGGCGCGTTTCCAGCACCGCGTGCGGATGCACCAACAGGCTGTGCCAGGTAGCCGGCACTGGAATCGGCAGCAGCCGATCGGCCGTGCACAGCGCAAGACCACCCAGCAGCAGCGGCCCCACGTTGTCACCGTGGCGGCCACCACTGGCCACCGCCTCGCCATCCAGCGCAAACGGATACAGCGCCTCGCGCGACAGCGGCACATCCAGCAGCGCGTTGGCGGCGACCAGCGCCGCGACACTCGACGCTGCCGAACCGCCCATGCCGGAACCGAACGGAATGCCCTTGTCGATCTCCACCGCGAAACCGAAGTCCAGGCCCAGCCCTGCGCGCAGCGACATCAACGCTGCACCCGCAGTGTTTCCAGCCGCATCCAGCGGCAAATCAATGGCACTGCCGCGGATCGCCTCGATGCGCACCAGCGGCTCATCGATGCGGCGCACGCTCACGGTATCGCCAATGCCGGCAATGGCATGGCCGAGAATATCGAAGCCCACCGCCACGTTGGCCACCGAGGCAGGCGCGAACGCACGTGCGATCACAGGCGCGCTCCTTCACCGGCCGCGACCCGCAGCAGGTCGGCAAACACACCCGCCGCGGTGACTTCCGGGCCGGCGCCCGGCCCCTGCACCACCAGCGGGTTGTCGCAGTAACGGCGGGTGCGGAACTGGACCACGTTGTCGGTCAGCCGCAGGTTGGCGAAGGCATGATCGGCCGGCAGTTCCTGCAGGCCGACCGAGGCGCCGTCGGCACCCAGCCGTGCCACATAGCGCAGCACCGCCCCCCGCGCCCGCGCGTCCTGCAGGCGCTGCAGCAGGCTGGCATCAGACTCACCCAGCCGCGCCATGAACTCATCCACGCTGCCATCGCGCAGCAGCGCCGGCACCAGGCTTTCCACCTGTACCTGTTCCAGGCTGAGCGCGTGGCCGGCTTCGCGGGCCAGGATCACCAGCTTGCGCGCCACATCCACGCCCGAAAGATCATCGCGCGGGTCCGGCTCGGTGTAGCCCATCGACCGCGCCTGCGCGACCAGCTGCGAGAACGGCTGGCTGCCATCGAAGCGGTTGAACAGCCAGGCCAGCGTGCCGGAGAAGATGCCTTCAATCGCCAGCACCTCGTCCCCGGTATCGACCAGATCGCGCAGCGTGGTGATCACCGGCAGGCCTGCGCCGACCGTGGCCTCGTAGCGGAAACGCGCGCCACTGGCCGCCGCTGCAGCACGGATGCGCTGGTAACGCGGCAGCGGCCCGGCACCGGCCTGTTTGTTGGGGGTGACCACATGGATGCCGGCCGCCAGCCAGCCCTCATAGCGCTCGGCCACCTCGGCACTGCCACTGCAGTCGATCACCACCGCATGCGGCAGGTGTGCGGCCAGCAGGTGCTCGGTGAAACGATCCAGATCGCTGGACTCGCCGGCTTCGCGCAAGGCCTCCCGCCAGTCGGCGTGCAGGCCATCCACTTCCAGGCGCATGCGCGAACGCGAGGCCAGCGCGCGCAGGCGCAGATCCACATTGGCCTTGGCCAGCAGCTGCGGGCGTGCGGCAAGCAGCTGGTCCAGCAGTGCGGCACCGACGTTGCCCGGCCCGATCACACCGACCGCAAAGGTCTGCGGCGACAGCCAGAAGCCGGCATGCGCGGCGCGCAGGGCGCGGGTGGCATCGGCACTGTCCACCGCCACCGAAATGTTGCGTTCGGACGAGCCCTGCGCGATCGCCAGGATGTTCACCTGCGCACGGCCCAGCGCCTCGAACAGACGTGCGGCCACACCGGGCTGGCCGGCCATGCCGTCACCGACCGCGGCCAGCACGCTGACCCCCTCGCTGACCTGCACGCGTTGCACCTGGCCCACCGACAGCTCATGCGCGAACGCATGCAGCAGCGCTTCGCGGCCACGGCCGGCTTCAGCAGCACGCACCACGCAGCAGATCGAATGTTCCGACGAACCCTGCGAGATCATCACCACCGACACCTGCGCCTGGCGCAGGGCGGCGAATACGCGCTCTGCAGTGCCCGGCACGCCGATCAGACCGGTGCCTTCCAGGTTCAACAGGGCCAAGCCGGGGCTCAGGGTCAGGCCCTTCACCGGCCCACGCGGCGAGCGCTCGGCACTGATGCGCGTCCCCGGATGCGCCGGCTGGAAGGTATTGCGGATGAAGATCGGCAGGCCGAGGCGGATCGCCGGCGACATCGTCTGCGGGTGCACCACCTTGGCGCCGAAATAAGCCAGCTCGCAGGCCTCGTCGTAGCTCAGCGACTCCAGCTGCACCGCCTCGGGCACCAGCCGCGGGTCGGCCGACAGCACGCCGTCGACATCGGTCCAGATGTGCAGTTCATCGGCGTTGAACAGCGCGGCGAAGATCGCGCCGGAGTAATCGCTGCCGTTGCGGCCGAGCGTGGTGATGCGGTCATGACGGTCACGGGCGACGAAGCCGGTAGCGACCAGACGTGGCTGCGGATGCTGCAGGCGCCACTTGGCCAGGCGGTCGGCGCTGGCTTCCCAGTCGACATCCACGCCCAGTTCGCCATGCCCCACCACCAGTACGTCGCGCGCATCCAGCACTGCACAGTCTGCGCCCAGCGCCTGCAGGTGCGTGCCGAGCAGCTGCGCGGAAAACACTTCGCCCAGGCCCTGCACGCGGTCGAGTACTTCGCGTGGCAGCTCGCCGATCACCGCCAACGCTGCCAGCACGTCGGCCAGTTGATCGAAGCGGGCGTCGATCCATTCGACGGTCTCGCCCACCTGCTCGCCCAGCAGCGCCACAGCGGCGCCACGATGGCGCGCGCGCAGCGCATGCCAGGCCTCGCGCCAGCCTTCGTCCCTCTTGGCTGCCAGCTGGGCCAGATCGATCAGTGCGTCGGTGACGCCCTTCATCGCCGAGACGACAGTGACCTGCAGCGATTCGGGGCGGGCCAGCAGCAGGCCGGCAACATGGCGGTAGCGTTCGGCATCGGCCACCGAGGTGCCGCCGAACTTGTGCACGACGATGGACGGTGCAGCCAGATCGGCCGGGGCAACGGGATGAGCGGGGGCGTGGGAAGACATGCAGACCTCGGTAGGAGGCCCCGTCGCATGCAGGTGTCGAGTTTCCCCGCCACCTGTATGGTGCGGGGCCGTGGTTTTCGGGAGTTACACGAAGACGACGGGCCGCACCAGGGCAGTGGTGACGGTGGTGGTGGTAATGGTGGTGGTGGCGACCGGCGCAGTCGAACGGCCCGCAGTAGCGGGGGCGATCAGGCTGGCGTGGGCGGCATCAAGAACCATGACGCACAGAAAACACCGTGCGCCGGGCCGCTGTCAAGTGCTGCGGTGCAAAAAGTCGTTGCCGCGATCATCGGCCAACGTGCCGGCATTTGGTTGCATCTGAGACAAAGCGGCCATCAGTATGCTTGACGGCCGCATTCAGCCGGCATGTTCGGCGATCGCGCGGGGCGTGCGATGCGCATGCGCGCACAGCATCACGCCGGCCACCAGGAACACGATCGCCAGCGCTTCGAGCAGCGAGGGCCAGCGCTGCTGCCAGGCGAATGCGTAGAGCAACGCGAACAGGGTCTCGAACACGATCATCTGGCCGGTCAGGGTCAGCGGCAGCAGGCGGCTGGCACGGTTCCAGAACGCATTGCCAAGGATCGAGGCGACCACCGCCACACCCGCGCTGATCGCCCAGAAACCACTCCACTGCGCCGCCGTGTGCCCGCCGGTGTGGCCGATGAAGGCCATCGGCACCAGCAGTAGAGCCAGGCCGCCGGTGGTGACACCGGTCAGCAGCGACCAGTCGTGGCTGGACAGATCCGGTCGGCGCGCCAGCCAGCGGCTGTTGCCGATCGAGTACAACGCCCACGAGAACAGCGCGCCGAACGCGCACAGCAGGCCGATCAGGCGCTGCCGCCACGGTGTCGCGAGGTGCTCAGACATCAGTGCTTCCCAGCCAACCAGTGCCACGCCCAGCACGCACAGGCCCAGTGCCGGCAGCAGCTGCTTGAGCGGCACCGCGCCCTGCTCGCGCACACCGACCAGGGTCACCACCACCGGAATCAGGCCGACAATCAAGGACGCCGCCGCACCGCCGGCCCACTGCACCGCCGTCGCCAGCAGCAGGAAGTACACCAGGTTCCCGGCCAGGCTCAGCCACAACAGGCCGATCCACTCGGCGCGGCCCAGCCGTGGTGCCAGCCGCTTCCAGCGCGGCAGCAGCAGGGCTACAGCGATCAGACCGTAGACCAGATAGCGGCCGGCCGACAGTTGCAGGGCATTGAACGACTGCAGCACGGCGGGCGCGAGGAAGACCACGCCCCACAGCGCGCCAGCGGCAACGCCATTGGCGATGCCCAGGGCCATCGGGTTGTTGCGCATTCGGGTTCTTCGGGGGGAGAGAACAGGCCGCGCAGTGTAAGCGCTGGCCGCTGGGCGCTCTTGACCGAGGCTACTGCCCTCCCGCCTTTGTAGCGTCGAGCCATGCTCGACTGCCGTTCGCCAGGTGGTCGGTGCAGAAGCAGTCGAGCATGGCTCGACGCTACAGTCCGGCGTTCCTGCGCCACGCGGCGGGGGTCTGCCCACACTCACGGCGCAGCGCGCGGGTCAGTGCGCTCTGCTCGGAATAGCCTGCGGCCAGCGCGATATCACTGATCGGCGCCGTGCTGGTGCGCAGCTGGTGCTTGGCCCAGCGCAACCGGCTTGCACTGAGCCAGGCCTGCGGGCTGAGCCCGAACTCACGCTGGAACAGCGCGTGCAACCGGCTCTCGCTGACCCCGACAGACGCGGCCATGCGCGCCACCGGCCACGCCTGGCCCGGATCGGCCTGCACTGCCGCACACAGTCCCTGCATGCGCGCGCCACTGCCGGCCGGTGCAAATACCTGCAGCAGCTGCGGCAGCAGGGCCGGCATCGGCTGCCCGTCCTGCACGCCCGCCAGGCGTTGTCGCAGCGCATGCGGCAGGTGCAGCCAGCGCTGCCGGCACAGATGCTCCTGCGTGCCGTCATCAAGCACGCCGGGAGGACAATCGACGATCACGAAACCGTTCGGGCCATCGGCCATCTGGTCATGCGCTTCGCCGGCCGCAACGAAAACCCCCTGCAGCAGGTCGAGGCGGCCACCGCGGCCTTCCATCTCGAAGTGCAGTTCGCCCTGCAGCGGCAGCACCCATTGCGCGTAGTCATGGCGGTCCAGGCCGGTGGCCTGGCCGTAGTGCCGCAGATGGAAGATGGCGCCCATCCGCGCAGTGTGCGCGTGTAGCAACGGCCGTGCAAACCGCTGCTATAGTCGAGCCGTCATCCAACGCAGGGAGTGCAGGACATGACCCATCGGCAGGTGTCACTGATGCTCGCCACCAGCCTCGGCCTGGCGCTCGCAGCTTCGGTCTCAGCACAGGAGCGTACGCCCCCGGCCCCGCACTGCATGGACGCGGTCGGCGTGCAGGAAGTGGAGCAGGCATCACCGCGCTCGATCGCACTGCGCGCCGCCTCCGGACAGGCCTATCGCATCGACTTCAGCGAGGATTGCCCCGGCGTCCGCGGTGCTACCTCGCTGAAGCTGGAAGCACCTGCCGGCTGGGCCTGTGGTCGCCCCAGCGAACGCGTCGTGGTCGACGGCCGCCGCTGCGCCGTCAGTGCGGTCACCCCGCTGCAGGATCGCGACTACGCCAGCGTCGCCCGCGACAGCGACCGCCTGCGCACGGCCACCCTGCCCGCCGTGACCATCCGCGAGCGCAAGGAAATCCGCCGCAGCTTCGGCGGCTCACCGTCGTACTGCTTTGCCACCCGCAACGTGCGTGCCTGGTCATCCGACCCGCAGGGCATGCTGGTGGAGACCAATCCGCGCCGCAATGGCGGCCACCGCTACTACCGGGTCGAACTCGGCAGCCACTGCCGCCAGCTCGACCGTGCGCCGCAGCTGAGCTTCCACTCGGGCCTGCAGAACGGCCTGATCTGTGGCAATCCCGGCGATCGGATCATGACTGCCGAGTTCGAGACAGACGATCTGCGCGGTGAAAGCATCGCCCCACTGCCGCAGTACACCCGCGGCAGCTGCACGATCCAGGCGGTCTACCCGGCCTCCAGCCAGGCGTCGAACTAACCGTCGACGCCAAGGAAGGTGAACGGTGCGCTGGGCACGAACTGGCCCAGTGCATCGCCGGCAAAGGTGTTGCGCTGGTCCTTGCCAAGATCGAGCTTGAGCACCTGGCCGCCGAAATCGACCTTGTTCAGATCGACCCAGAAGGTGTTCGGGGTCAACGCCGACTCGAAGAAGTACAGCCGCCGCTTGTGATCGGCCACCGTGCGCCAGCGCGTGGATGAGATGTTCGGCTCACCCGGCGTGGTGATGCCATACGGCACCGACGCATTGCGGATCACGCTGAACACACTGGCCAGCGCCTCCACCGGATCTTCGGCCTTGGGAATGGCGTTGATGTAGAACGAGGCGCGCGCGAAACGATCGGCGGAGCGGTTGGTGCCCGGCAGCATCACCGTGCCGCCGATCTGCTGCCAGTAGCTGTTGAGGGCCAGCTGCTGCTCGAAGATCGGCGAGTTGGTCATCACCTGATAGCGGCGGTCATGGTGAATCACCTGGCGACCGCCGATGTACTCGACGATGGCGCTGTCGCCGGTGGCATCGGACAGCGACAGGTGCAGCGTCGCCTGGCGGTCTTCGCCCGGCACCTTGTCGGTGACGATCGAGTACGGCTCACGCTTGAGCGCCGCGACCGCCTCGTCCACGGTGGCGAAATTGTCCAGCACATACTGCGCCCACAGCGAGATCGCCAGTCCCGGCTTGTTGCCACGCTGCTGCGGATACTCCGATTCCACCAGCCACAGCAGGTTGGCCACCAGCCCCTTCTCGTTCATGCCATCGGTGGTCGACACGTCGTAGCCGGTGGCCACCACGCTGCCGTAGCGCGCAGTCCAGGCCAGCGATTTCGGACCGGCCAGGCCGGTGCGTGCGATGCCACGCGGCAACACGTAGAGGTTGGTCGCTACATCGACCTTCCAGTCCATCGAGCGCGCAGTGATCACATCGCCGTTGTCGCCCCGATACACCGCACGCGTGCAGGCCAGTGCCGGCGTGATCGCAGATGCCAGCGCCATGGCCAGCATTGCCTTTCCCTTCCACTTCATCCGTGCCATGTCGTTACGCTCCTTTCCCCGTGGTCCGTCGATCTGACCCGATCCATGGTGACACAGGGGTGAAGCCTCAGCGCACGAAGCGATCGTGCAGCCAGAAGCCCACCACCATGGCAGGCACGAACCACAGCGCTTCACGCGATGCGACAGCCAGCCCGGCGATGGCCGGTCCGGGGCAGTAACCAGCCCATCCCCAGCCGATACCGAACAGTGCAGCGCCCAGCAGCAGGCGAGCATCAACATCACGTGCACTGGGTAGCTGGAAGCGCAGCGCGAACCACGGCTGCGCGCGTCGCAGTACCCAGCGCTGCCCGACGGCACTGACCAGCAGTGCCGAGCCCAGCACCCACATCAACGTTGGATCAAAATCACCGGCCACATCGAGGAAGCCGAGTACGCGACGCGCGTCGGTCATCCCCGAAAGCGCCAGTCCCGCGCCGAACAGCGCACCCGCCGTAGCGGCGGCCACGACCGCGCGACTCATGCCAGGCCTCCGCCGTGACGGACCAGGAACGTGGTCAGCATCGCGCAGGCCATGAACACCAGCACTGCCAGCAGCGAGCGCTTCGAGCCGCGGGCCATGCCACAGACGCCATGACCACTGGTACAACCACTCCCCAGGCGCGTGCCGAAGCCCACCAGCAGGCCAGCGCCGATCAACTGCCAGGCAGGCAAGGCATCGCGCAGCAGCACACGTGGCGAGGCCTCGGGCAGCGACTGCCACCACAGCACCCGCCCCGCTGCTGCGAGCAGCCCCAGCAGGAATGCCCAGCGCCAGCCACGCTCGCCTTCCGCTGCGCGCAGGCTGCCCGCAGCGATCCCGCTGATACCCGCCACGCGCCCGACAGTGGCGAGCAGCAACACCGCGGCGGCGCCGATCAGCGCTCCGCCAGCCACCGCAGTCCATGGCAGGTTCATGCCCTGCCCTCTTTCACGCCGCTCATGGGATTGCCCTTTGATTTAGATTTATCTAAATTAGACACTTCTAAACAAAAAGGTCAACCATGGCCCGCACCCCGCTCGACAGCGCCGCCATGGCCGAACACGCCGCAGAGGCTGCAACGCTGCTTAAGAGCCTGGCCCATCCTGCGCGGCTGCGCGTACTGTGCCGCCTGGTCGAAGGTGAGGCACCAGTACCGGAACTGCAGGCATTGACCGGCCTCAGCGCATCGGCGCTGTCACAGCATCTGGCGGTGCTGCGCGAACTGGATATCGTCGCGACGCGTCGCGAAGCGCAGGCCATCCACTACCGCGTGATTGAAGGGCCCGCACTGGGCGTGCTGCAGGCGCTGCATGCCGCCTACTGCGGCGGCACTTCGCGTTGACACTCAGCCGGCGTGCAGGGCAGGCTGCACGACGTTGTCGAGCAGATCCACCGGGGTCGGCTCCGAACGATCACCTTCCAGCGCCCGGCTGAAACCCGACCAGTCGCTGGCCGACAGCTGGCGCAGCAGCGCCGCATCCACCGGCAACGCGCGCATCGACCAGTACGGAAACTGACGCTGGCCCAGGCGGCCGCGCGCCAGCTCGATGATGTCGACATGGCTGCCGGCCTGCAGGATGCGCTCGTACACCGAATCGATACCGTCCGGCGGCCCCTCGATGTACTGCAGGAATCGCCCGCCGTCATGCAGCAGCACACCGGTCACGCCCGCCATCTTGTTGAAGCGGGCGGCATCGTCGACCAGCGCCTGCAACCGTTCAGCGGAAAGATCCGGCAACGCCTGGCTGACGTAGGCGATGGCACGCAGTGGCATGGTGCTTCCTTGACAAGATGTACACCCACGGTAGCAGTTGCGGACGAGTTCGTCTCAGTGCCCGCGGATGTTTCCTGAAGAATTCAGTTTGCCGCTGCAGGCAGCCCTTCTGCGCGTCTCGGCAGCAGGGCTTCGAACACCACCTGCCCGGCCTCGTTGCGCGCTGCGATGCGCCCTCCGTGCGCGCGCACGAACTGATCGACGATATACAGGCCCAGCCCCAGGCCCTTGCTCTGGTGGAAGCTGGCCTTGAACGGTTCGAACAGCCGCGGCAGCAGCGCGTCGTCGATCCGGCCGGCATTGCTGACCCGCAGCAGCACGCTGCGCGGATCGCGCCCGTCCACCTCCACCCTCGCCTCGCTGCCGTGGGTGAGCGCGTTGCCGACCAGATTGGCGGCAACCTGGCCGAGACGGTCCAGATCGCCCTGCAGCCGCGTATCGCCGTGCATGTCCAGATGGATCCGGTCCGCGCCATGCGCGCTGCCGGCTTCGGCCACCACCGCGCGGGTCACGTCGGCCAGATCGCAGGCACTGGCCTGCAGCCGCAGGCCACCGCTGCGGATCCGCGAGAAGTCCAGCAGCTGTTCGACCATGCGTGCCATGCGCAGGGTGCTGGCCTCCAGGTACTGCAGGGTCTGCTGCGCACCCGCATTGTCCTGCGGGATCTCCAGCGCCAGCTTGTCACTGCACAGCAGGATCGCCGACAGCGGCGTGCGCAGGTCGTGGGTCAGCACCGCCGCCATTGTTTCGTTGAGCTTGAGCGCGCGTTCCAGCGCCTCGTTGCGCGCCTTCAGCAGCTGCCGCTGCTGGTAAAGCTCGATGAAGACGTTGACCTTGCTCAGGATCACCTGCGGCGCCACCGGCTTGTGCAGGAAATCGACCGCACCGCTCTCGTAGCCCTTGAACACGCGCAGGGGATCATCCGGGGAGGCGGTCAGGAAGATGATCGGCACGTCGCGGCTGCGATGCGAACCGCGCATCAGTTCGGCCAGGGTGAAGCCATCGATCTCCGGCATGTGCACGTCCAGCAGGGCCAGTGCCACCTCGTGCTCGAGCAGCAGCTCCAGCGCCTGCGCGCCGGAACCGGCCAGCAGCAGATTCACGCCCTCGCGCTGCAGCAGCGCCTGCATGGCCACCAGGTTCTGCGGCACGTCATCGACGATCAGCAGGTTGACCGGGGACTGCGACTGCGCAGGGTCCGGTGGCAGCAGGTTCATGCAAACAACTCCTTCAGGCGACGACACATCAGTTCAAGGGGCAGCACGGCATCGGCGCCGGCGTACTGCAGGGCGGAGGCCGGCATCATCGACGCTTCGGCTTCCTCGGGACATTGCAGCCAGGCACGGCCACCGGCACGGCGCACGGCGGCAACGCCCTCGCTTCCATCACTGCTGGCACCGGTCAGCAGCAGGGCCAATACCCGCCTGCCGAACACCGCAGCAGCGGAGTCGAACAGCGGATCGATGGCCGGACGGGAGAACAGCACCGGCGCATCCACCGACAACGCCACCGCCCCCTCGTCCTCCACCAGCAGGTGGTAATCCGGCGGCGCGAATGTCACCGTGCCCAGCTGCAACGGCTGCTTGTCTTCGGCTTCGCGCACCGGCAGCGCGCAGTACGGCGCCAGCACCTCGGCGATGCGGCTGGTGCGGTCACGCGGCAGGTGCAGCACGGCCAGTACCGGCACCTGCAGCGTCGCCGGCAGCGCACCGAGTACGGCCTGCAGGGCCGCCACGCCACCGGCAGACGCGCCGATCACCAGCACGGCAGGACGCGCCGGCGGCGCCATCAGGCCACCTTCCGGTACAGGCGGTGCTCGCGCGAACAGACCTCGAAGGCGTCATGGTGGCACCCGAACTGCAGCGATTCCTTGCTGCCAAGACCGAGGAAGCCCCGGTGCACCAGCGCTTCGCGGAACAGGCCGACAGCGCGGTCCTGCAGGTCGCGGTTGAAATAGATCAGCACGTTGCGGCACGACACCAGGTGCACTTCGGAGAACACGGTATCGGTGGCCAGGCTGTGGTCGGCGAACACCACGTTGCGGCGCAGCTGGCGGTCGAACACCGCGCCGTCGTAGGCCGTGGCGTAGTAGTCGGACAACGACGCCGTGCCACCGGCCGCCAGATAGTTGCGGCTGAACTGGGCCATCCGGTCGATACCATAGGCGCCCGCCTCGGCGGTGGCCAGCGCGGCCGGATTGATGTCGGTGGCATAGACGATGCTGCGCTCGAGCAGGCCTTCCTCATGCAGCAGGATCGCCAGCGACCACACTTCCTCGCCCGTGCTGCAGCCGGCCACCCACAGCTTCACCGAGGGATAGGTACGCAGCACTGGCACCACCTGCTCGCGCAGCTCACGGAAATACGCAGGGTCACGGAACATCTCCGAGACCTGCACGGTGAAGAACTGCATGGCCTGGGCGAACAGGTCCGGCTCGTGCAGCAGCCGGTACTGCAGGTCGACCAGCCGCTCGCACTCATAGCGCTGCATCGCCTGGCGCATGCGCCGGCGCAGCGACGACACCGCATAGCTGCGGAAATCGTAGTGGTAACGCTGGTACAGCGCCTCCAGCAGGACCTTCAGTTCCAGGTCGAACAACGCCTGTTCGTTCATTGCCGCGAGCACCAGACCCGGCACAGCGAGACCAGCTTGTCGACGTCGATGGGCTTGGCGATGTAGTCGTTGGCACCGGCCTGCAGGCAACGCTCGCGGTCATCGGGCATGGCCTTGGCGGTCAGCGCGATGATCGGCAGGTCCTGCAGGTGACGTTGCGCGCGGATCTCGCGCATCGCGGCCAGGCCGTCCTTCTCCGGCATCATGATGTCCATCAGCACAAGGTCGACCTCGCGCTCGGCCAGGCGATCCACCGCTTCCTGGCCGTTGCGCGCGATCTCCAGCGTCACGCCCAGCGGCTCAAGCACGCTGGACAGCGCGAAGATGTTGCGTACGTCATCCTCGGCCAGCAAAACAGTACGGCCATCGAGCACGGTGTCGCGACGGCGGGCCTCGCGCAGCAGGCGCTGCTGGTCGGTGGGCAGGCTGGCTTCCACGCTGTGCAGGAACAGGGTGACCTCATCCAGCAGGCGTTCGGGCGAACGCGCGCCCTTGATGATGATGCTCTTCGAATAGCGGCGCAGGCGCTGCTCTTCCTCGCGGCCGAGCGCGCGACCGGTATAGACGATCACCGGCGGGAAGCCGACATCATCATTGCCGGCCATGTGCTCGAGCAGGTCGTAGCCGCTGCCGTCGGGCAGCGACAGGTCCATCACCATGCAGTCGAAGGTGACCGTGCTGAGTTGCTCCAGCGCGCCGGCCAGCGTTCCCACTGCAACGATCTGCAGCTGATCACGGCCCAGCAACAGTTCCAGGTTGTGGCGCAGCTCGCTGTCGTCCTCGACGATCAGCAGGCGCCGCACGTCGCGCTGGCTGGTCTGTTCCAGCTGTTCGATGGCCGTCACCAGCCGCTCGCGCGTGGTCGGCTTGATCGCGAAACCAATCGCACCCAGCTCGCGCGCCACCTGGCTGCGGTCCATCGCCGAGACCACGTGCACCGGGATATGCCGGGTATCGGGGTTGCGCTTCAGGCGCTCCAGCACGCTCAGGCCGGACACGTCCGGCAGGCCGATATCGAGCAGGATGCCGTTCGGGCGCAGTTCGCTGGCCAGGGTCAGCGCCTCTTCGGCGGTCCCGGCCACCACACAGTCGAAGTCCAGTTCATGGGCCAGGGCCACAAGCGCTTCGGCGAACGTGGCGTCGTCCTCGACGGCCAGGATCAAGCGGCCGGCGCGTTGGCGACGGCCGCGGTCATCGGCCACGCTGGCGGTGATGGGCGCCACGGATGCAACGGTCGGTGCGACAGGGGTGCGCGCAGCGATCGGCGGCGCAGGCTGCGGCGCAGGCGCTATTGAGGCGGCGGCAGGCACTTCGCGCGGCTCCGAAACCGGCGCGCCCTGCAACGGCAGTTCCAGGATGAAACAGCTGCCGCGACCCGGTTCACTGTCGACCTGGATGCTGCCACCCATGCGCTCGGCCAGATCGCGCGAGATCGACAGGCCCAGGCCGGTGCCACCGTAGCGGCGGCGGGTGCTGCCATCGGCCTGGCGGAAGGCTTCGAAGATGACCTGCAGCTGCTCGCGGGCAATGCCGATACCGCTGTCGCAGACCTCGAAACGGATGCGTCCTTGACCGCCCGCACGCACGTGCAGGCTGACCTTCCCATGCTCGGTGAACTTCACCGCATTGGCCAGCAGGTTCTTCAGGATCTGCTGCAGGCGCTGGCTGTCGACCACCAGCTGGCTGGGGGCCAGCGCATCGGCCTCGATCTGCAGGGCCAGGCCCTTCTGCCGCGCCATCGGCTCGAAGGTCTCGCGCAGGCGCTGCAGTACGCTGCCCGTCACCACCACTTCATCGGCCAGCTCGACGTGGCCGGCCTCGATGCGCGACAGGTCCAGGATGTCGTTGATCAGCGCCAGCAGATCGTTGTTGGACGACAGGATCGCGCGCGCATACTTCACCTGTTCTTCGGTGAGCGTGCCGTCCTTGTTGTCGGCCAGCAGCTTGGCCAGGATCAGCGAGCTGTTCAGCGGCGTGCGCAGTTCATGCGACATGTTGGCCAGGAACTCGGACTTGTAGCGCGAAGTGGCGGCCAGTTCGTTGCTGTTGCGCACCAGCTGGCTCTGCGCGACCAGCAGCGCCTGCTTCTGCGCTTCCAGCTCATGGGTGCGCTCCTCCAGCTGGACGTTGCTCTGTTCCAGCTCGGCCTGCTGTTCTTCCAGATGGGTCTGCGAGTGCTGCAGGCTGCGGCTCTGCTCTTCCAGCTCCTCATTGGCCACGCGCAGCTCTTCCTGCTGGGCCTGCAGTTCCTCGCCCTGACGCTGCGATTCCTCCAGCAGCACCACCAACTGTGCGCGCAGCAGCGATGCACGCAGCGCCATGCCGATGGTCTCGCCACAGCGCTCCAGCAGCTCGACATCGAGTCGATCCTGTTCGCCGGCGCGGGTGCGTCCCAGTTCAATGATGCCCACCACCGCGCCATCGCTGCTGATCGGCGCCAGGATGCGCTCGCGCACCGGCAACCGCCCCAGGCTGGTCTGCAGCTCAAGCACCGCATCATCACCCCCATGCAGGTGGCGGATGCGCTCGTCCCGTGCCACCTGCCCGGCCACGCCTTCCTGCAATGCCAGCGACGCCGGCATACCGGACGGCAACGCCAGGCCGCCGGTCAGCTGCAGTCGCCCGCCTTCCAGGCGGTAGACGGCGGCGACGTCGGCCTGCAGCTGGGCCCCCAGGCTGGTCGCCGCCGCCTCGGCGATCTGCTCCGGCCCCAGATCACCGCGCAGGCTCATCGCCACCGCGTTCTCGGCCTCCTGCAGCCACAGCGCGCGCATCGCGTCGCGCCGCGCCTGGATGGCGCGGGAGACGATCAGCGCGATCATCAGGAACGCACACCCGCCAATGCTGCGGTTGACGAACGAAAACGCCGAGTTGGAGCTGGCCGGGGCAACGTTGTAGCCGATGATCAACAGGATGCAGGCGACGACGGTCACGATGAACGGCGCGCGTGCACTGCGCTGGAACAGCGTGACGCCGACAGCGAGGAAGTACGCCAGCCAGACGGCGTAGCCCAGCGGAACCACCAGTTCCAACGCAATGGTCGCTGCCAGCAGTACGGCGGAGGTCATCCAGATCCAGCGGTCACGCGTAGTCGCACCAGGACGCATGCAGGTCGGTTCCAGAGCACAAAGGGTGGGTGATGGTACTCCGTGTCGTATTCAGCCGCACAGGACCATTGGCACGTGCCGCGCCTGCACGCACTCTTCACACTGCACTGCCTAGCTTCACGTCCCTTCCAGGGGTAATGCTCATTTCCACGTGGACGCAGCTGCTTCTACGACGTCCGTGCTGACGGACCCTTCCCGCCAACTGCGACTGCTGATCGACAGCGTGCGCGACCATGCGCTGTACCTGCTTGATCCGGATGGCATCGTCTGCAGCTGGAACCCGGGTGCGGAGCGCATCAAGGGCTATTCAGCCGATGAAGTGGTCGGCACCCACTTTGGTCGCTTCTACCTGGCCGCCGACCGCGAGGCAGGAGAACCGCAACGCCTGCTCCGCCATGCAGCGCAGCATGGCCACGTTGCCAATGAGGGCTGGCGGGTACGCCGCGATGGCTCGTCATTCCGTGCCAGTGTTGTCATCGAGCCGGTGGTTGAAGCGGGTGAGCTGCTCGGCTTCGTCAAGATCACCCGCGACATCACCGAGCAGTGGCAGGCACAGCGCCTGCTGCGTGATGCCCAACGAGCGCTGCGCAATACCCAACAGTTCGAGACCGTCGGCCGACTCAGCCGCGGCCTGTCGCATGAGTTCAACAATCTGTTGACCACCATCGGCAACGCGCTGGACCTGCTGTCCCTGCGCGTGAACGGTGACGATGCACGCGCCGCCGAGCTGCTTGATGCGGCGCAGACTGCGACCGATCGCGGTGCGCTGCTGACCCGCCAGCTGCTGGCCTTCAGCACCGGCCAGACCCTGATTCGCGAGCCTCTGGATATCAATGCGCTGATACGGCAGTGGCTGCCGGACCTGCAACGCGCCTGCCCGCCCACGGTGGTGCTGGATGCCCAGCTGGCGCCCGGCCTGCCTGCGATCAACACCGATGCGCTGCAGCTGCAGACGGCGCTGGCCAATCTGGTCGCCAATGCCGCGGATGCTACCCTTGAAGGCGGCCGCATCCTGATCGGCACTGCACTGGAGCATCGCCTCGACCCGGATGCGGACTCCACGCTGCAACGTGGCTATGTCACCCTCAGCGTCTGCGATGAGGGCCACGGGATGGCGGCCGACATCGCCGAACGGGCGACCGAGCCGTTCTTCACCACCAAGGACATCGGCAAAGGCAGCGGCCTGGGCCTGAGCCAGGTGTTCGGATTTACTACCCAGAGCGGCGGCTTCGTCGACGTGTCCACCACGCCCGGTGTCGGCACCACGGTCAGCCTGCTGCTCCCCGCAATGGAGGACCCTGCCGATGACCGATGACCCGATCCGCGTGTTGATGGTGGAAGACCAGACCGATCTGCGTGAAATGATCGGCCTGGCCCTGCGCGACCTCGGCATCGACGTGGCCACGACCGCCGATGCGCATGAGGCCGCCGCCCTGCTGAAGGGCGAAGCGCGTTTCGACGTGGTGTTCAGCGACGTCAGCATGCCCAACGGCATGTCCGGCATCGAGCTGAGCGAGCACGTGGCACGCGAGCAGCCGCAGGCACGGATGATCCTGTCGTCCGGTTATGCGCGCTCGCAACTGCCGCCCCTGCCGGAACAGGTGGAATTCCTGCCCAAGCCGTACCGCCTGCGCCAGCTGGTGCAGTTGTTGAAGCAGGCGTAAGCCACGGCGCCCCGGCAGCAGGCCCCTGGGTCAACCCTTCATCGCTCCCCGCTGGAACGAAGCCAGCAGCGTAGAGGCTGCCGCTGCCGGCGCCAGCCGACCGCGCGCCAGTGACCAGGTGATGCCGTAGAAGCAGGTCCAGTAGAAGTCCGCGAGCCACACTGCGGTGAAACCAACGTTGAACTCTCCGGCCGCCTGACCACGCAGGAAGAAGGCCTCGAAGCGCTCGCCGATCGGCGCCCAGCGCTCCGGCAGCAGATGCAGGTCACCCTGGCGCTGCTGCTCTTCCATCATCCGCGCGAACAGCAGCGTTACCAGCTCCCAGTCCGCCAGCAGCGTGGCGGTGACCTGCTCCAGCACGTGGCGCGCATCACCGCCCTCATCGAACCAGACCGCCGCCGCTTCCACGCGCTCGAAGCCGGCCGCGAACAGTGCCTCGTCGATCGCCTCCCGAGTGGGCGCAAACCGGTACAGAGTCGCGCGGCTGATACCGGCCCCGCGCGCGAGTTCGCTGAGGGTGCAGCGTGGATGGCTGACCAGGGTGGCCGCCAGCGCGTGAGGCAGGTCGCGGCGGGTGCGTGCTGCGGCAGGTCGCATGAAAGCGCTGAGGTGTGGGTTCGCCCTCACGCTAGCATGAATCACCAATTAATAAACTGAATCAAAGATGATTCATTCGGATCACCGATGCGCTAAAACAGGGATGCGTCCGGTGCACCCGGGTCGGTGCACGGCAGGGAACGCGTCACAGGCATCGAAGGAGACAACGCCATGCTGCATCCACTACGCGATATCGCTGTGCTGTTCGACGCCAGCGACACCGGGGACCGCGTTCTCAACATCGCCGCCCATCTGGCGCAGGCACAGCAGGCCCATCTGGTCGCGGTCTCCACCGCCCAGCATCCCACCGACATCGCCAACGGCTTCGCGCGCGGTGCCGGCATCGCCGCCGCGCTCGACCATGAGGCGCGTGCGGATGCCGCCTGCACCGCGCAGCTGATGCAGAACCTGCGTGCCGTGTCCGAGCCGCTGCAGATCAGCACCGAACTGCGCATCGTCTCGGACTATCTCGGCGGCGCCGACCTGGCCCTGCAGTCGCTGTACTGCGACCTGATCATCGCCGGCTATCCGCGTACTCCCGGCGCCCCTTCTGGCTGGCACCCGCTGGGAACGCTGCGCCAGACCGGCGTGCCGATGCTGCTGGTGCCACCGCATTGGCATGGCGACCAGGTCGGCCATCGCATCGTGGTGGCCTGGAATGCCAGCAAGCAGGCACGCCGTGCGGTAGCCGATGCGCTGCCGTTGCTCGCACGTGCAAAAGCGGTGCACCTGCTGATGGTCGACACGCCCAAGGCCGAGGCCACACCTGGCGCCGAGATGGCCCAGCACCTGGCGCGGCACGGCGTCGAAGTAGAGATCCAGGCGATCAGTTCAAGCCAGGGCGGCGTTGCCGCGACCATCCGCCAGCACGTGCTCGATGCCGACGCCGACCTGCTGGTGCTGGGCCCCTACAGCCGCAGCCGGGTGGTCGAGCGTGTGCTCGGCGGGGTCACCGAGGATCTGCTGGCCGAAGTACCGGCGCCCTTGTTCGTGTCGCACTAGTACCGCCCTGCCCTGCCCGGCGATAGCCGGTCAGCGACTGCCCGGTGTGCCGCCGGAAGTAGCGGCACAGGTAGGATGCATCCTCGAAGCACAGGCGCTCGGCGATACGACCGATCGGCAATTCGCTGTAGGTCAGCAGCGCCTTGATTTCCAGCACCACCTGGCGATCAATCAACGCCTTTGGCGTTTCGTCGAAGCACTCGCGGGTCAGCTGCGAAAGATAGAACGGGGTGATGCACAGCGCGTCGGCATAGGACTGCACGTCGCGCTGGCGCGTGCTGCGCTCACCGACCAGTTCCCAGAAATTCCAGGCCAAGCGCTCGCGTCGGCTGACCTGCGCCACGGCCACACTGCGCGCCGGCAACAGCGTTGCGAATTTGAGGAAGAACGTCTGCAGCAGGTTGCGCAGCATCACGTGACGATAGCGGCCGCCATTGTGCTGTGCATCCATCAACTGCTGCAGCCAGCCCTGCAGCAGCGGCACGTCCAGCGGCGACGGCACGCAGTGGGGCTGATCGTGCAGGAACTTGAACAGTGCATTGGGAAGCACATAGGCCACCTCCGATGCCAGCGCCTTGGGCATCAGGCAGACCACCGCCAGAAAGCCGCGTGAGCGCTGCCGCAGCAGCGCCAGCGTGTCCTCTGCCAGCACCAGCACATCGTGCCGCTGCACCGCTACCTCGCGGAAGTTCAGTGCAAAGCGTGCGCGCCCCGATACGCATACCAGCACCGCCAGATAAGCGTGGCCGAACGACAACGGGACGCCCTGCCCTTCGGCCAGCGTACTGACCTCCAAGCGCATGGATTCGTCCTGGTCCAGGAGCTGGGGTACGCGATCCATGGGCCGATCCGGCTGTATTCCGGGCCCCAGCATACCCGGGCTCGGCCACCCGTTGTGAAAAGTACCGAAACCATCAAGGTCCCGCTCTGGGCCGATCGCGCCTGGCGACCTAGCCTGTGCACTCTCTTTGTTCCCGTGGAATCGACATGCAGCTGCACACCGAACGCTTGATCCTTCGCCCCTGGCGCGACACCGACGCTGCCGATCTGTACGAGTACGCCCGCGACCCGCGCGTGGGCCCCATCGCCGGCTGGCCGGTGCACACCAGCGTTGAGGAAAGTACCGAAATCATCCGCACCGTCTTCAACCGGCCAGAGGTCTACGCACTGCAGAGCCGCGAGGACGGCCATGCGATCGGCTGTGTCGGCATCCTGATCGGCACCGACAGCAACTTCGAGATCAGCGATCGAGAGGGTGAGATCGCCTACTGGATCGGCGTTCCGTACTGGGGCCGCGGACTGGTGCCCGAAGCGGTGCGCGAAGTGATGCGGCACGCCTTCATGCAGCTGGAACTGGACGCACTGTGGTGCGGCTACTTCGCTGACAACCTGCAATCGCTCAGCGCACAGAGCAAATGCGGTTTCCAGCATCACCATACCGAAGTGAACAAGTTCAACAGCTTCCTCGGCGACTACCGCACAGAGCACATCAGCCGCATCACCCGCGAGCAATGGTTTGCCCTGCAGGCCACCTTGCCAGCATGAGCGAAGTTCAGGCCGACGTGCGCTGCATGAACAGAAGTTCCGGCGTCGAGGACGCATCAACCTGCTGGAAGCCGAGGTCGCGATACAGGGCCACGGCAGCTGCGTTGTCACGATAGACGCGCAACGTGAGGCGCTGCACACCGGCTTCGCGCATGGCCTGTGCACTCAAGGCCTGCATGAGCAGCCGGCCAAGGCCGCGCCCGCGTGCCAGCGGGGAAACAATGATGCGGCCCAGGTGCGCGGTACCGGCGTCGGTCATCCAGTACTGACCAAAGCCCAGGCACTGGCCCTGCTCGTCCAGCAGCGCCCAGCCCGGCCTCGGCCCGAGTTCGAGCACCTGCGCGAACCGTTCCTGCGGCAAGGGAAACGGCACGCCGGGGCCCGCCCAGCGCTGGGTGGCCTCGGCGGAATCAAGCCAATCGGCAATGGTGGCGTAGTGGGAAGGCTGGACGGCGCAAAGGCTTGGTTTCATGACCCGCATGGTGCGTCATTCGTGACGATTAAACACGCTGCGTGGCGACACTTGAGATTTGTCATAGGACAATAAACAATTCCAGGCGTCCAGCCCATTCCCCCTTCGGGAGATCCCATGTTCAAAGGCCTCAGCGCGTTTCCACTGACCCCGCTCTCTGAAGCCGGCATCGACTTTCGTGCGTTTGCCGGACTGATCGAGCGCCTGGCCGATTCCGATGTTGATTCGATGGGCGTGCTTGGCTCCACTGGCAGCTACGCCTATCTGGAGAAGCACGAGCGCAAGCGCGTGCTGCGCGAAGCACTCGCGCACGCCGGGGGTGTTCCGGTGATCGCCGGCATCGGTGCATTGCGTACCCGCGATGTGCTGGAGCTGGCCCTGGACGCCGAGGATGCAGGTGCTGCAGGCCTGCTGCTCGCCCCCGTGTCTTACCAGCCCCTGAAGGACCATGAGGTGCAAGCACTGTTTGAGACCATTTGTAGGGCGGTGCGTACACCGATCTGCGTCTACGACAATCCGGGCACCACGCACTTCCGCTTCACCGATGCACTGCATGGCCGGATCGCCGCACTGCCCAACATCGCTTCGATCAAGATTCCGCGCCTTGCTGATGATCCCGTCGAGGCTGACGCGCGCGTTGCTGCACTACGTGCGTGCGTTCCCGCACATGTGACGCTGGGCGTCAGTGGTGACGCCTCGGCGGTTCGAGGGCTGCTGGCGGGGTGTGACGGCTGGTATTCGGTGACCGCCGGACTGTTCCCCGAGGTTGCGCTGCAGATCATGCGGGCCGTGGGTAGTGGCGATGAAGAGGGTGCTATTGCCCTGTCTGCGCGGCTGGCGCCGCTGTGGTCCCTATATGAGCGGTTCGGCGGGATTCGCGTCATGGCCTGCGCGGCAGCCCTGCTGGGACTGTGCGGCGAGAACTGCCTGCCGTTGCCGTTGCAGGGGCTGCGTGGCGGGGATCGCGAGGAGGTGGAGGCGGTGCTGGGTGGGCTGGGGTTGTTGTAGAGCCCCGGAGTGCGGCTGCCATGCGCCTGCGGAAGATGGTGACCCCGGCCCGATTCGAACGGGCGACCTTCCCCTTAGGAGGGGGGCGATCCGGCTATATCCGTCAATGCTCTTGGTGCGATCTGTGCCAAAGCTGTGCCAGATTACGCGCCGCCAGGGGGCCGCAAGCGCTGTAAAACGCAGTATCCCCAGCCATGGCGGAGCGTAGTCGGATCTTTCAGACCCCCGCCGCTCTGCTCCAGCCCTGCCCTCACCCACGCCTTGCGCGCGTCCCTCGGGCGGAGCTTGGTCGCCGGCGGCTTGGCCGGCTCCAGCGCTTCCTTGACCCGCTGCGCCTCCCTGCTCTGCATAACCGAGCCCGGCTGCTAGAATTCGCGCACCTTTGGACGGGAAGCCCCATGGAACGGTGGTATCTGGCAACACTGCTGGCCTTGATCCTGCACCAGATCGACGCCGCGTTCTGGCATGAATGGGACATGTTCCGGGTCCCCGGGGGCATCCAAGGGTTCCTGATCTTCAACTTGGCCGCTGTGGGCGCCCTGCTGCACGGGTATCGCCAAGTCGCGCTGGCCAAGCCATCCGCGCGAGCGTATGCCCGCCTGTGCGGGATAGTCGGTGCCGGCACAGCGGCAATCCACGTTGCGTTTGCCATTGCTGGCCGCGAGGAATTCCATCTCCCTCTGTCCATCGCAGCCCTAGCCGCATGTCTCGTTACCGGCGTCGGCTTGCTGCTGAGCAGCCGGAAACCGGCCATTGGTCAGTAACCGCCCCGGAGCTGCGCCCGCCCCGCCCTGACCCACGCCTTCATGGGATCCCTCGTCCTGGGCTTGGTCTCCTTCGGCGGTCGGCCCGGCTCCAGCGCCTCCTTGATTCGCGCTAGTTCCACCGCCCCGGCCTCGGCCAAGCGCCGGGCCTGTTGCTGCTGCTCGCGGGTTGGCGGCAGGCTTGGCAATGGTGGTGGCGGCTGGATCGGCGTGCTGTCGGTCAACCGGGCAACCGCCTGGCGCAGCGGCATGTCGGGGTACAGCCTGGCCGCGCACCAGCGCTCGGCGCAGCGCTTCGCCTGCCGGACGTTGGCGGCGCGCGCTTCTTTGGTGTGCCACATCTTTTGGCCTTCCATCCACAGCCGGACGCCAGGACCGCCATCGAGCGTGACGTTCGCCGTTTCCCGACCGTTGTACCAGAGCGCCCAGCGCTCACCGGTCTGGACCCAGCCAGAGGGAATCGGGGCGCTGCGGAAGCCGTGGGAGGAATGCATGGCCGGAAGGATACGACCGGCCGTCGCAGATCCTGCGAAGGCACACCACCGCTCAGCCCGCTGTGATGAAGTGTTCACGTTAGGGCGAGCACAGTAGGGTCTCGCGGCTCTTCTCCGGTGCAGAATCCTTTGCTCCCGTGTCCAGCCCTCCAGCGGCACGGCTATGCACCCTCCCAACGCTTTCAGGATCCATTCGATCCTGCCCCTGCTTGCGCCCAATGGCGCAATCATCCGATTGGAGCAGGTGCGATCAACCTGTAAAAGCTGTGGGCTCAGGTCGTCGATGACTGAGGGTGCAGGCTTTCAAAAGGATCGAACGGGAACCACGCTTACGTGCCCTGCTTGCGGAACGACAGGATTGATGGACGAAATGGAGATCTGGCATCACTGGCTAGAGCAGTGCCGTCGCGAACGACTTCTGGCGCTCTTCGACCCCAAGCCCGACGATCCACTCGACATCGAGGACCCAAAATGACCGATGGCATCTCCGAACTGCGGGACCGCCTCCACTCCTGCGAAGTTGCGATCGAGGTTCATCGCGGCTATTTGAAAGCTACGGTGTACGCGCTGAGGGTTTGTGTACTGACCCACCCGGCGCCCGAGCAGCTGACCGACACCTGGTTACGCCTACTTCCCAGCATCGCGACGAAGCACAAGCACGATGGCGGCGATCTCTTCGCCGCCGCATTTGAGCAATCGCTGATGGTTCTGACCGAGCAAATCGGCGAGCCAAGCAGCAAGCGCTAGGCTGCGATGGCGTACGGCTCAACTAACGCGACCAACAGATCCATCGCGGTCGCATAGGCGGCCTGGGCATCGCCGCGCTGATTGAACCGAGTCCAGTCCGCATGGGCCGCCCGCTTAAGCTCCTCCGGCTCAACTGGCAGCCATTTCATGGGCCAGAACGGCAGGCGGCGTTGCCCCACCCTGCCCCGCTGCAGCTCCACAATGCCGTTGTGGCTGGTGGCACCCAGAACCCTGGAGTAGGCCACTGCCAATCCGTCCTCTGGCCCCTCCATGTATTGGAGGAAGCGTCCGCCATCGAAGAGGAGCACCCCCGTAACCCCAGCATTACGGTTGAACCGGGCCGCGTCATCCACGATCTGATCCAGCTTTCCGTTGGACAGGCCCAGCTTGTCGCCGGCGATTCCCTCTCCGGCACCGCTCACATATACAACCGCCCTGATGGGCATTGCGCACCTCCTTGATGAAGGACCACCGTAGCAGCAGCGGGCTCATGTGCGCGTGAGGTCGTTGAATCGTCCTGAACGCGTCAGCTTCGGGTGTTGCTGGATTCGGACCTTCGTCACAAGATGCAGGCACCACAAAGCGCAGCATGCGCAAAATTTTCAGGTAGTTAGCAATGCCAGATACAGGCCTTTTTTACGTTATCGACCTCGACGCGGACCGCGACGAGCTGGGCAAGTTGAAGCACGTAGGTGCCATTACTGTCCGCTGCAACCAGTGCAGACATGTCACCCATTCAAGCGCTCCGGACCTGCAGACAATGCCGGGAGGAACCCTGCTCGCTTGCGCTGGATGCGGCGAGCGTCAGGCAGTCAGCAACGCCCGCTTGGTCGAATGCGACCAAGTGCTGGGGCCTACGATGCCTCTTGCGATGCCGGCCTGAATCGCGCCATGTGCGGCCGATTCGTCCAGCTACCTCGCCCAGATCGTCAGATCGGTCCCAAGTCCTTCACCACAGCCTGGCCCTGCTGCAAGAACCCGATCAGCAGACGCCCGCCGGCGACCTGGCGGCCCATCTGCTCGTTGAGGTAGCTCGCCTGGAGCCGTCCCGCCGCCATCAAGTCGACCTGCAGCATGCTCGGTGCCACGCCTTTGAGTGGATCACCTGGTGATGCAAACTGGCCGCCGATCGGCTGCACTGCCGTAGCCTGCCGGCTGTCGCTCTTGGCATAAACCGTGGCCATCATTCTGCCGCTTCTGGGCGACCAACCGCCCAGGACAATCTCAGTCCCGAGCTGTTCGATAGGCAGCTCAGCCTCTGCGGCCGCCTTCTCATAGTTCAATCACAGTTGGTCCATTACAGGCCCCATCTCGGCCGAAAGCTGCTCAATGGAGAAGTCGGCCCTGAAGCTCGCCTGCAGAGCCAGCTCGTAGATCTTCAGGAAGAACTGGGCCCCACCTCTGGTGGCCAGTAGCACGTTGTGCTGCGGTATCAGGAGCACCTTGGCACCGGCAGAGTGGGCGCCCGTCAGGACATCCTCCGCAAGCGTATCCACTGCAACGACAAGCTGGTCACGGCTGATCAGTACGTTGAGGATGCTCATAGGGCACATCCATTGGCCAGCCGTGACTATGGCCACAGCCCTAACCAACTGTCCACTGCAGTTGAGCCGGCGCGGCGCTGCTCACGCGCCCCCGGGTTGAGCTGCCTGCGGCCCCGGATCCGACAAGGTCAGAATGCCCGTCTTGCTCAGCGAGCTCAATCGGGCAATTCCGCGTTGAAGCCTAGCCATTCCCCTACGGCGGCCGCTTGCACCAGCAGTGAGGCTATTCTTCACCTTCACAAAACTTCATCTATTTGCAACAAACGCAATGGCCCACCATTTCACCTAACGGGGTCATTGCTGTTACCCTCAAAAGCGGGGGATCCATCAGCAAAGGAGATGCATGATGTCTGTTACTCAAGGCAAGAAGCTTGCTTGTATAGCTGCAGGACTAGCGCTTTCTTTGGCGCTTACCACCAATGCAAGCTCTCAATCAACGCAGCCTATAAAGGAACAACCACTTCGATCCGTTGCTCAAAGCACGGCGATTTTCGCCCAACTTGAACCTGAGCTACAGCGCTTCGTTGATAAACAGAAAAGACTACCCGGACAGGAATCGAAGGTACTAGTTAGAATTTCTCCTGATCAATCTACCGGAATAGTCTGGATAGACCTTGATTCGGGCTATCTGCCCAAAGGCACCACGGAGCTCAACGAAGATCTAAGCGACAAAATTGGCGACATCAAGATGGAGCTCTACAACTATCTATCTGGTGTCGTTTCCTTCAAATTTGTTAGCTTGAGAATTGGCGGCAGGACACTCAGTGAGATATTCCCACCTGAGTACGTCAAAGAAAGGAAAATCCAACGTAGTACTCGCGCTGCGGCATCCCCTGTGCCGGGAATGGTTCTCATCAATCCAGGCCACGGAAAATACTTCCACCATGGCGATAACGTTTGGAAGTACCAGCGCCCGACTGCCTATGCAGGCACCACCAATGTCCATGAGGACGACATCACGCCGCAGTATGCGTCGATGCTGGACACATACCTGACCTCGCGCAGCTACATGCACGTCACTGACGTCCGCCACACCCGTGACATCCTGATGCCATTCATCGAACCGGAGAGCAATCTTCCGTGGAAAGATCTAGCCGCCCGTTACTACATCAAATCACTACTGCCTAATGAAGGCTCCACGATATGGAATCTCTACCCAAATGGGAAACCCAATCGGGCAAATCTTCGGGAGTACGACGACGATCTGATGGCCCGCGCCAAGTACGCTAACCACATCAATGCCGAGACCTTCATCTCTCTGCATACCAATGGCGCCGCCCCAACCGCCCGCGGCACCCTCGTCATGACAAAAACGGATGATCCACAATCCGTGCAGCTCTCTAAGAACATCCTCTGCTACATGAAGGAACAGATCAATGCAGTTGAAAAGTATGCTGACTTTACCATCCGGCCTGACCTCGTAGACGGCAGTGAGAAGGCTGAAGTCCGAGAGGCGGAGATGCCCACGGCACTGATCGAGGTGGCCTTCCATACCAACACCGAAGATGCGGCGGCACTTCAGGACTCGGAATTCCGCTCAGCAGCCATGAAAGGCGTGGAAAAGGGTTACCGCACGTTCAAGAAGGGTGAAACCGATTGCCGACCGCTGACAATCACCAACTTGCCACCAGTCACAGGCCCGCACCTCACTGATATCCCTTACACCTTGCAGTTCGTAGGCTCTCCTACCTATCCGCTCTACCTTCGCAGTAAGGTTGTGACCTGCCCTCCGAACTACAACTGTAGTCAGAACTCTACGCAGTATCCTTTCCCCGGAAGCACTCCAGGCACGCTTAATGCGGTGGCCCGCTGCACTAACGCTTACCCAGTTTCAGGCAGCGTCATCGTACTGGACCGCTACCTTGAAGACAGTGATGGCGTAAAGAGCCCGATGGTTCGCACCTCGATTACCTGCGTGTAACTAGCAGTATAGATCAGCCTGTTCTCTCTACTTGAGCCCGTCCAGTTGACCGATTGATCCCGAGGGCATCGTCAATCGCCTTCGGGGTCTTGGGCCGCTTCTTGCCCGGATCGTGGGCGTAGAGGGCGGCGAACTCCTGCAGCGACAGCGTGGCGCCCGTCATCCGGACCAGCTTCTGATAGGCGGCGGTGATCTGGGCGGAATAGCACATGCCCACCATCTCACTGCAGAAAGTATCGTGCCACGGTGAAGCCGCCTAGCCACAGGCTAGGCGGCTACCACATCACATGAAGACGTAGCCTTGCGGCCCGTCGTTGTGGGCGCCCGAAATTCCCTCGCAGCCAACATCGCGGGTGTCGAAATGACGGAGCTTCCCCTTCCACGTGTAAGCGCATCGATACAGTGGTGCGGTTCCTGGCAGCTGCACCGACGATACATAGCCGATCGGCCCTTGATTGGGAGGAATGACTTGTCCCTCACAATTCATGTCCTTTGAGGTGAAGCCATCCCATGGGGTGTGACTGAAACACTCCCTAATCGGGTGACTGTTCTCAAAGGGTGTCGTGGAGATAAACCCGATGACCCCCTCGTCCATCCAGCCCGAACGCACCCACGAGGCAATATCGTAGTGAAGAATTCTGTGGGTGTTGTTCTTGCCTTGGTAGATGCGGTGGAGTTCTGCCAGCGTGACACCAGCCGGCACAGCAAGACTGGGATCCATCTGCACCGCCGCATTCGCCACGGATGCCAGGTCAGTCCCGCTTGCATGGGCGACGGACGCGCCACCAACTGCGAGAAGCAAAGAAATACTCAGAAGACTCGATTTCACGAAATGCTCCATTTCTTCAATCGCGAACATCTTGCTCGCCCTTTGATCGTATCCAGAGCAGCGAGTCCACAAAGTGACAAAGTTCAAATCGATCAATTTCAATTAGCCAATGAACGGTTGGCATTGAATCTAACCTGCGTCTCGCACCAGGTGACTTCCGACTGATGCTGCATGGTTTGCGGAGGCATGAGACCGACAATCAATGGCCGGTTACATCGATCAGCACGAAGTGACCGGATGCGCTGAACTGTGTCGCATTGTCGGACTGCGGGATCAGGGCAGTCGCGCCAGCATAGTAGAAGCGCCCCGAACCCGCTGCACCGGTCCCATCCCCCTGCGGCCCGGTCAGGCGGAAGCCCACGCCGCGCTCAATCCGCTGACACGAACGAGACGAGATCACCGCGTAGCGTCTTCCAGCCGGGACCTGCATGTATGCACCCTCAGCCGCTCCGAACGGAGCAGTCGTCACGCCCATGATGCGTACGGGCTTCGCCCAGGAAGCGAAGGCCAGTTCGCCGGTGTGCTCTCGGTACACCTCGATTCCTTCCTTGCCCGGTGTTCCAGTCACAACCGAGTCGTACACCCACGCCGTGCCAGCGACCCATGTTGAGCCGGTGTACGCTGACACTCGCCAGTTGTTGCCACCGAGATTGGTCAGAATAACGCTGAGCCCGAAGTTGTTGTTCGGACCGGTGACCGCAACCACTGGGCTCTTGGCCTGGAAGTCACGGGTGACGAACCGGGTTACTACGATCCCTGACACCTCGTACGCAACGGCGCCAGCTTCGTTGATATCGAACTTGTGACGTAGATGGAAGTTGAGCAGGTCACTTCGGACCTGCACCGTTCCAGATGGGGTGTATGCCTCAAACCCTCCTACTAGCATTTCGGTGAACCCCGTAAAGGACAGTTGCCGGAACCAGGGAAAAGGCCGGCTGCCCGTTGGCATCCACATCAGTGCCCCAGTACACCCGGCCATCTGAATACCAAACGCTCGGTGTACGGCCAGGCTGCGCCGGAGGCGGCACCACGTAGAAGAGGAAATCCCCTGGTGGCAGTGGCCCCACCCAGGTCGAGTTACCGTGCACGGCGTCGGTCTGAACCGTGCCAATGAACAGCCCCAAGCGGGTGGTGTAATCAATCTCCAGCGATCCGTCGAGATTGAAGGTCTGAATGCCCGCAGGCATGCGCTCTACTCCTCTAGTGATTGGCGGGAGGGCGCTTGCGCCTCCCGCCATTTGCTATTGCCACCAACCCATGCGAGTGGCGAGCTGCCCGTTCGGGTAGAAGCAACGCCAGTGACCGTCGCTGTACTCGGTGCGCTGGCCGCTGTTGCTAGGGGAGGACACGCGGAACACTTCCGCCAGAACATCAAAGGCAGATATCTCACCCGTAGCTGAGAGCTGCACTCCACCAATCTTTTTGTCAGCTCGAACACTCACCCCCCACTGCGCGGTGGCCTGCGCACCTGATGCGGAAAACGTCGGGGGCTTGGTTGCTCCATCGGCGACTTCGCTGAACATCGGATACCACATCCAGTAGAAGGGATCCAACTCACCTGTGCCCACCAACAAATAGAACACCACGGCCTGCACAGCTCCAATTGGAGCTTTACCGATGACGAACGGCCGGTTGTACTGATCCAGTGGAAGCTTCGCTTGCCCAGTTGGGCCCACGACAGGTGTGAGCATCCGCCCAATGACCTGATCCGCTGCGTTCTTCCATTCAACGTACAGCTGTATCCGACAGCGATGGACATTTATGTATGCGGAAAAGCAGTAGAACCTGCCTGCAACCACAGGAATACCCGGCCCCCAGCCAGCATTCTGCGAACCTGCAGCCCACTGCCCTGCACGGTAGCCAGACGCAGCGGACCGCACACCGTAGGGCAGATACGCTTCGTTGCTGCTACTTGCGAATTGATTCGGTGCAACCCAGGTGACGTTGCTCCAAGCGGGGAACAGACTATTGGGAATCAAGTTGCCGGAGCTTCCTTGCTCAT
Source organism: Stenotrophomonas sp. 71799_Sma (assembly GCF_056482505.1). NCBI lineage: Bacteria > Pseudomonadati > Pseudomonadota > Gammaproteobacteria > Lysobacterales > Lysobacteraceae > Stenotrophomonas > Stenotrophomonas sp. 71799_Sma. Next base: position 2,014,994 of record NZ_CM151202.1, on the reverse strand, counting down.
TGATCTGCGCCTGCATGGTCACCACCACGGCCGCGTCAGCCTTATCCTCCAGCCCGACTTGCACTCCTTGAAGCGCCACGGCGTTAGCGCTGATCCTCCCGTCCTGCCGCGAAACCTCCGTCTTTAGCTGATCGAAGCCATCCGCCGACACGTCCCCCACCTGCGTCTTCAGGCTCACCAGATCCTGCGCAGTCGCGTCCAGCTTGCTGCCCTGCTGGTTCACCGTCGTGGTGAGGCCGGCCGTTGCAGCAGCATTGGCGGTGATCTTGACCTCGTTGGTAATGTCGTAAAACTCGATCCGGTCAATCAGGACTCGGGCCGGGCCCGTAGACCCTGCACGGTTCGTCACCCACACGTGGGACAGGACTTCCGTACGATCGTCACCGATGGGGTGCTCTAGCTGGAACCGCTGCCACTCCGTGGTCAGGTTCGGGGTTGTCTGGTCGTTGCTACCCTCGCCAGCCACCCCACCCGTACGCACACGGCAGCGAGCCGTGATCGACGCAGTGCCCGAGATTGCCCGAGCAACAACGACGGTGCGCATGCGGCGGCCGGTGCCCGCCTTCATACCCGACCAGCGATTACCGTTGGCGAACAGACCTGGCGACTGGGTCGCGTTCTGTACCACGGTCACGTCTACCGCCGAGCCGATCTGCCCCGCACCGTTGGACCACACAATGTCACCACCAGTAGCGCCCGTGTTCGTCTTCACGAACGGGGCCATGCCGCCGTCGAAACCGGAATTGGTGTTGATGTTGTCGCCGCGGTTGAACGTGGTGGTGATGGTGGTATTTAGATCGGTGACCTGGCTTGCTGTGCTGGCCAAGGTGTTCTCGGCGCTCGTTACCCTGGAGGCCACCCGACCACGATTTCGAAGGCCAGGAGCGAAGTGAAGCGATTCATCGAGCGCTTCGGCCACCGGCCCATCGATAGTATCCGGGCAGTCGAGGTCGAGCAGTACAAGCGCTCCAGGCTGCTGGACGACAAGGCGGCAAAGGAAACAGTGGGGAAGGAGATTCGACGGCTGAAGGCGGCGTTCAACCGCGGCGTCGAATGGAAAGAGCTGGACGTTAACCCGCTCGCCTCAGTGAAGGCGCCTCGCGGCGTGCGGAGCGTGGCAGTCAAGTTCTATGACAGGGCGGCCATGCGCCGTCTGTATCGGGCGAACCCTGAGCGGGCGCCGCTGTGGCTTTTCATGGCCCACACCGGGCTAAGGCGGGGCGAGATCATCGGCCTGGAGAAAAGCTCGGTTGTCGCGGGCCGCCTCCTGGTGGAGAGTGACCCGGATGAAAGCGGTGAAGGCAGGACGAAGTCAGGAAAATGGCGGGAAGTTCCCCTCAACCGCTACGCCAAGTGGGCGCTACGCCACTTGCCTGATCCGCTCGTCACGGTGCACAAGGACACCGTATCCGACTGGTTCAAGAAGGATTCGGACCTAGCCGGTGTAGGCGGGCACCTTCACAGGCTCCGTCACACGTTCTGCGCATACATGGTGATCGCCGGAGTGCCTCTCCGCCGAGTACAGCTGCTAGCAGGACACGCAGATTACGCGACGACTGAAAAATACTACGCCCATCTATCGCCAGAGGGTGATGAGAGAGCGGTATCTAAACTCAAGTACTAGCTGACGCTAATCCGGATGGTTGACTTGCCGACCAGCACAAGTCGCGCATTTCAGCCAATCATCCGAAATCACATTCCCGCGACACAATTCATCCTCACAGCTCAACCGATAAACGGGTTGCACCTTATCGCACAGAGGACACCATATGGTCTTCGATTCTGGCGAATTTGGCTCCAGCACAGCCGAGAACACCTTCACGCCAGAATCCGAAAATGTCTCCCACGTACACTGGGGACAAATGTAACGCCGCCTACCCGCGGGGAGACCAAAGTGCTCCTCAAACTCAGCACCCGAAAGAATGGACTCAAGGGTCAAAAACTCTGATACGACATGCCCATCGCTCCATCGATCTTCGTCAGGATAGAGTTTACTACCACTCGATTGATCAAGAGATGCCCTCCGGAAGTCCAGCCATTTACCCCCAACTAGATTCTTATGAATAGCGAGAATCGACCTGATCAACTCTTTCACCTTAACAGCAACACCCGAGTCAACAATATGCATAATGGAATTTCGGCGAATTCGCAGATTCTCCAGCTGCGACTTGAACGAATCGCTGAGCGAAGACGACGAGCAACGATCGTGCAAGCGCACAATATCCTGCGCATCGATCGTACGAAGTTTAGAGAATGATGTGTCGCCACTAGCATCAGCCTTAGGCCAGTCCCTAACGCTATTTGAAAGCAATAGAAACGGGCTCACATCCGCAATTCTTCCTTTAAGATAGAACTCAGCAGATTGGTGGGCAATTGCGAGTATGGTGCTCAGCCTGGTCGTAGCCGATCTCCAGTACTCCTCCTCTGCAACCACCCTCGACTCGTCCCCCTCAATCTCTGAGTCGGCAAGCCACTCCTGAGCTGCCTGAAGATCGACCAATAGTGACATCAAATCTCCCCACGCCTGATTCAGAAGTGCGGAGCCAATAGCCTCAAAATCTGCACCAGTTGGGATGTCCTTGATCAAACCTATCTCTCTTCAACGATCTTAGATCAGGGTCGGCTGAAGCACGGAACGATCTCCGCCGAGGACGCGCACTTCGGAGACCAGCAGCATTCTTGGAAGCTCACCAGCTGCTTCTGCAGCCAAACCAATGACCTCCACGTGCTGCCCAACAAGCGCCTGGATATCTATGAACACTTCCGGGCTCACTCGACAGCGGACCGACCGATCTGGATATTGTTCGATTCGCCTGAGTTCGAATCTTTCGAAATCCAAGTCAAGCTCCCGAACCTCGCCGCGCAGAGTCACTACGTTATGTCCGGAGCGGAATGATCCTCGCAGCTGGTGCTTTAGTTCATTCCTAACTTTGGGTGTAAGCCCCTCACCCATAAACGCCCTACCCTGATCTGCAGAGGCGAGAGTGATCTTGGTAATACCCACTCTCCCTGTGGGAGCGAGACGAGCAACGGCAACAAGAGCAGCATCCCGAACCACAGCGTCTGGGATCTCCGCCAACACTTCGGGAGCGTCATCATTTAAATGTTGGCTGACCAGCCGAATTGACCTCATCGCCTCTCGGGTTGCAATGAGAATCCGATCATCTTCGCCCAGCAGATGCTGCTGCCCAGTCCGTGATGTTGGGGGCTCCGCCTTGACCCCGATGTAGAGACTTCCTGGCGCGAGCGCAGAGAGCGACAGCTCGACATCCTTGTCGGATAGGTGCGTGCCAGCTCCCATGTTCGCCACAGCCTTCGCGACGGAAAACACCTGGGTTCGGATGTTCGCGAAGATTGACTCGACCAGACTGAGCTTGGGGGTGTGATCAGCCAGTGCTGGGCCTTCAATGTGGAACACCAGATCGGAATCATCCATCGCACGGGCCAACGGAAATTCCGCCTCATAGATTCGCTCTACTTCTCGCAGATAGGGCGCGATCGCATCTGCCTCATTGAGACCGAATTCTCGCGCCATCGAGCGCGCATGCTCGATCTGCGCCTGAAGTATCTGGGCCTTCGAATGAACCTCGGTAACCCATTTCATTGCGGTATCCTTAGGATGCCCTTGCGCGCGCCGACAGACATATTTTTAGCCTGCATTTCCTCCACCCGAACGTACTGGAAGAACTTTCGCAGGTCACTAGGCGCCCCGGGGAAGTACACCCAAAAATCCACTTGATAGATGTTCTTGATTTCCTGTTGCCGCGTGGTCATCAACAGAAAGGCAGCACGAATCTGGTCACCGGAGGCCGCTGAGCAATCCAAAACGAAATCGATGTCTCCAGGGAAAGCCTTGTCCGTCGAATAGCTCCCGTCCAGGTAGTACGGCAGGGCTAAGCCTTCACCATCGAGAAATCGAAGGAAGTCTCGCAGCTTTGCCAGTAAGGCAGCACGGTGCTCATTGTGAGCGAACGTCTCTTCGAACTCTGTGAAATCACACAGATGTTCACCCGCAGGAAGATATCCCTCCTGCGTTAAAGCCGGGATCGGCATCCCCTCCCCCTGTTCATCGGTCCCTGAAGCCGCAAATTTCCCAGATGCTGAGACCGAGCGCAACAATCACGCGCCTCCGGACTCCGAGTCCTGCGCCGAAGGAGCGTGTGCCAACTGTGCCAAAAAGCATGCTTAGGACAGCAAAATAGAGCACCCTGAAGCCAAGGGCGAACAGCTAAGTGCTTGATATATGGTGACCCCGGCCCGATTCGAACGGGCGACCTTCCCCTTAGGAGGGGGACGCTCTATCCAGCTGAGCTACGGGGCCATTGGCAGCGGGAAAGGATACCTCGTCTGGCTGAATGGACCAAGCGCGGGGCGTTCTGCAGGGCACTCGGAGTAGATATGCTGGCCCGCCGCGACCCGTTGTGAACTGGATGTCCGACGTCTGGCGAACCCTCTCCGCCCTCGGCGACAGCCGCTGGCTGCTGCCGATGGCCCTGGTGCTACTGATAACCCTGCCCCGTGCAGACGCACGCCTGAAATGGCGATGGCTGCTGGCCGTCGCCGTCACCGCCGGCGTCACGCTTGCCTCAAAGCTGGCCTTCATGGGCTGGGGGATTGGCATCAAGAGCGTGCACTTCACCGGTTTCTCCGGGCATGCCGCAATGTCCAGTGTCGTCTATCCGGTCGTTGGTGTACTGATTGCCGGCCCCGGCAATCGCGCACGGGCGATCGGCCTGGTAATGGGCGTGCTGCTGGCCACCGCCATTGCCTGGTCACGAATCCCGCTGCATGCCCATAGCCTTTCGGAAGTCATTGCCGGGCTGGCTCTTGGGCTGAGCTGCAGCACGTGGGCACTGCAGGCCGCATCACCCGTCGGTCGCGCCCCTGCGCTGGCTGTTGTCGCTGCCGTACTCGCAGGAATGGTGCTGCCCCTCGCCTTGCCGGACGTCCATACGCACCAACTCGTCATTGCACTAGCAAAGCTCATCTCCGGCAGGGCTGAGATCTTCCAAAACTTCTGAGAATCGCCAGGGCGACTCCACATTTCCTTCACGTTCCTTGACAGGGCAAATGAATAGAAGCCAACATAGCGGTGGAAAAATTTCCCTCACGGAGTAGGAGACCCCGTAGATGAAGAAGATGATTGCCGCCCTGGCCCTGCTGGGCCTGTCCTCGCCGGTGTTCGCTCAGGAAGCTCCTGTCGCCACCGAAACCAGCGCTGAAGTTGCTGGCGCTGAAGCTGCTGGCGCTGCCGCCACCGGCACCCTGACCACCGTCGCTACCGTGGGTCTGGGCATCGCCGCTGCTGGCGTGCTGTACAGCGTTGCTGCTGACAGCAGCAAGGATGACGCGGGCAACAACGGCGGTACCGGCACCACCAACCCGCCGACCGGCACCACCGGTACGACCGGCACCACCGGCACTACCGGCACCAACTGATCGGTCCGCCGAAGCAGTAACCCCGCCCTCGCCGGGCGACGTTCGGCGAGGGCTTTTTCATGCCCGATCGGGCCAGGAACAGATTTCGATGGACTGCAAGCGTTTCGTAGCCACAATGACGGTGGCACTCACCCTGACCGGCTGCATGTGGGCGCCAGGCCAGCATCTTCGCTCGAGCACCTTCGCTCGCGATGATCAGCCCATTGGCAACGACCAGATCGAACTGATTCCGATCACGCCCAAGTTGATCGCCATGGAGCGCGCCACCCGCGATGTCGCGGCGCTGCCCGCCGCCCTGACCCAGTATCAGCCGGGCCCCTACCGCATCGGTGCGGGCGACATTCTCTACATCACCGTCTGGGATCACCCCGAACTGACCGTGCCGGCCGGCCCGCAGCAGCAGCTGAACGCCGCAGGCCGCCTCGTGCAGTCCGACGGAACGCTCTTCTATCCCTATATCGGCAAGATCACCGCCACGGGCAAGACGCCCGGCGAACTGCGCGAAGAGATCTCCACCAAGCTGGCCCGCTACATCGAAGCGCCGCAGGTGGACGTTTCCATGCTGACCTATGCCAGCCAGCGCGTCTGGGTTACCGGCGCCTCGCGTCAGGCCGCCACTGTTCCGCTGACGGTAACGCCACTGACGATGGGCGACGCCATCAGCCAGGCGGGCCTTGATCCGGCACAGGCCGACCTGTCCGGCATTCGCCTGACACGTGACGGCACCACCTACACCATCGACCTCGACCGACTGGGTCGCAGCGGCGGCGGCGACACCAATGTGTTCCTCAAGTCCGGCGATCACATCTACGTGCCCTATCTCGACCACAAGGAAGTATTCGTGGTCGGCGAAGTCAATCAGCCGGGCGCTATGAACTTCAAGACCGGCGAGATTTCCCTGAGCCAGGCACTTGGCCGTGCGCGCGGCCTGTTGCAGACCACCTCCAACGGCAACGCTGTCTACGTGATCCGCGGTTCGAATGACCTGCAGAGCACTCCGTCGCAGGTGTTCCACCTGGAAGCCAAGTCGCCGACCGCATTTGCCGTGGCCAGCCAGTTCGACCTGCAGCCCGGCGATGTCGTGTTTGTCGGTGCCGCCGGCGTAACCCGCTGGAGCCGGTTCGTGAACCAGCTGCTGCCGTTCACCTCCATTATCAGCAACGCCGCCAGCGCGCGCAGCGACCTGGACAAGTAAGGTGGCCCGCACCATGAGCAGGATCGCTCAGGCTGCCACCCGACATGCAACCCGCCAGCGCCCCGTGGCGCTGGCCTTGCTTGTTCTCATCACCGCAACCAGTTGCGGTGTCGTGGGCAAGACCAGCGTCAAGTCGGTCCAGATGGCACTGCAGGGCAAGCCCAACGTGGAACCCACGGCCACCGAGGTGGGCGCCAATCGATTCCCGCAGATCAAGGTCACCGGTCCAGCGGGTGGCGCCGTTCTGGTGCTTGGCAACATCGACTCCGGGCGCCAGGCGTGGTACAGCTCCGAGCGAAGCATCGTCTTCCTAAAGGATGGCATCGTCGTCGGAACCCATGGCAGCAGCCCGGAACTTGAGGACTTGACGCTCGAAGGGGATTCCCCCTTCCACGCGCTGCATCGGATAGCGGATGGCACGACCGTGCAGCGCCATTACGACGTCATGCCTTATTACCGGTATGGAATGAGCGTCACCGGCACCCTGACCACCCTGGGCAAGGAGAAGGTCCATATCCTGGAGAGCGAGCGCGAGCTGTTGCACGTGCGGGAGCGACTTCAGGGCGACGGCTGGAAGCGCGACAACCACTACTGGGTCGATCCTGCCAACGGGTTCATCTGGAAGAGCATCCAGGCCATCGCTCCCGACACCAGCCTTGAAGTTGTCCAGCTCAAGCCCTACTCGCAGGACCTGCAGAACCGATGACACTGCGACCGATCATCCTTGGGCTGGCACTGGCGCTGGCCTCACATGCGCACGCCTCATCGCCGATCAACGTCGAAGCGGCCGGTCATGTTCGCAATCCCGGCATGCACACGCTTCCCGCCGAGGCCCGCCTCAGCACAGCCGCACTTGCTGCAGCGCCGGAAGAGGAAGCCTATATGCTGGGCGCCGCCCTTCTTCGGCAACGTGCACTGACGCCACAGACCCGCCTCAAAGCGGGCCTGCTCTTCGATCTTGAAACACTCGCCTCCCAGCAGGATGCTCCGGAGCTTGCCGACGCGGCCGCACAGCTGGCGCGCGAGCTCGGTGACATGCCAGTGACCGGGCGCGAACCGCAGCTCCTTGATCCGCGCCGCCTGGAAGCCAGTGTCGCGGAAAATCGACCCGCGCTGGCCGGCGACCGCATCGTCTATCCCGGCCGACCCGAAACCGTGCAGGTTGTTGGCGCGGTCGTACAGCCGTGCAAGCTACAGCATCAAGCCACACTTGACGCACGAAGCTACCGCAACGCGTGTGCCTTGCTGCCAGCAGCGAGCCGGGATGATCTCTACGTCATCCAGCCCGACGGCAAAGTGCAGCAACTCGGCGTGGCCCTGTGGAACCGCAGCACCCCCGTGCACCTTGCCCCTGGCGCCATAATCTACGTGCCGCTGGACGCCGCCAAGATCCGCACGATCGCCCCCGATGTCAACGAGGATGCCGTGCGCTTCCTTGCCACCCAGGTGCTGGATGCACCCGGAGTTTCATACTGATGCGCCATCGCTCCATCCCACTGGCACGCGCCAGTGTTGCCCTTCTCAGCCTGAGCGTCAGCGCTGTATTGCACGCACAAACAGCCCCTGCGCCCACCGCCAGCGATTGGGGCGGCGTCGGCCTGCTGCAGACCCCCACCGCACGTATGGCCGACGACGGCGAAGTGAGCTTCACCGCAAGCCATACCTCGCCCTACAGTCGCTACAACGTGGTGATGCAGCCCCTGCCATGGGTTGAAGGTGCGTTCCGCTATGTTTCGGTCGCAAACCGACGCTACGGTCCGGAATGGCTGAGCGGCAAGCAGAACTACAAGGACAAGTCGATCGACCTCAAGGTCAGGCTGTGGCAGGAAAGCCGATGGGCCCCCGAGGTGTCCGCAGGCTTCCGCGATATCGGTGGTACCGGCCTGTTCTCCAGCGAGTACCTGGTTGCAAGCAAGCGGTTCGGACCGATCGATGCAAGCCTTGGTCTTGCCACCGGCTACATCGGCAATCGAGGAGACTTCTCGAATCCGCTTCGGGTGATCAGCGATCGCTTTGAAGAGCGCCCGCGCGCGCAGGGCACTGGCAACTTCAACAGCAAGGGCATGTTCCGCGGTCCCGTCGGCATTTTCGGCGGCATCGCCTACCAGACACCCTGGGAACCCCTGCAGCTGAAGCTTGAGTATGACGGCAACGACTACAAGCGCGAACCACAGAACAACAATCAGACTCAGAAGAGCCCGATCAACCTTGGCGCAAGCTATGCCGTGAATCCCAACGTGCAACTGCATCTTGGCTGGGAACGGGGCGACACAGCCATGTTCGGCATTACCCTGCGCGGCAATGTGGCGCGGGCGAAGTCCACGCCCAAGCTGCTGGATCCGCCTCCGGTTGCGCGAGCATCCGCGGCACCCTCTGCGCAGTCAATGGGTGACATCGACTGGTCCGCCTTGAGCCGGACCCTGGAAGAGAACGCCGGCCTTCGTGTCACGGGCATCAGCCGACGTGGATCGGAAGTCATCGTCAGCGGTGAACAGCGTCGGTTCTACTACCCCGCGCAGGGTGTTGGGCGTGCGGCGCGCATCCTGGATTCCGAACTGCCATCCGATACCACCTGGTTCACGATCGAGAATACCCGTCTAGGCGTACCCGTCGTGGAAAGCAGCATCGAGCGCAGCACCTTCAACAGCTACCTCGACAATCGCACCCCGTTGAGCGAGCTGGCTGGCCACATCGAGCAGGCGGCGCCTGCGCAGCAGCGCCGCGAGAGTCTCTATATGGCCCCACTTCGACGCTATGACGGCGCGTTCAATATTGGATACCAGCAGCAGCTGGGTGGACCGGATGGCTTCTTCCTGTTCCAGGTCGCAGGCACCTACTCGGTCAACTTCCACTTCACGCGGAATACCTGGCTGAGTGGAACGGCCAGCTACAACGCGTACAACAACTACGACCGCTTCCGCTACGACGCGCCTAGCAACCTGCCCCGGGTCCGCACCAACATCCGTAAGTACCTGACCACGGAAGACCTGACCCTGACCAACCTGCAGTTCACCAGCAATCATCAGCTGGGCAAGGACCTGTATGGTTCGGCCTACGCCGGCCTGTTCGAGGCCATGTACGGCGGCGTGGGTGGCGAGATCCTCTATCGCCCCCTCAACGAGCGCTGGGCGGTGGGTGCCGAGCTGAACTGGGTGAAGCAGCGCGATTTCGATCAGCGCTTCAGCTTCCGCGACTACAGCACCACCACCGGCCACGCCAGCTTCTACTATCAGTGGGGCGATGAGCACAAGATCACCAGCATGATCAGCGCTGGCCGCTATCTGGCGAAGGACTGGGGCGCCACGATCTCGGTCGCGCGCGCCTTCGACAACGGCGTGAACATGGGCGCGTACGCCACCAAGACCGACGTTTCGTCCAAGGACTTTGGCGAAGGCAGTTTCGACAAAGGCATCTTCATTTCGATTCCCTTCGACTTCCTGCTGCCTCGCTCGACGCGCGCGCGCGCAACGTTCGCATGGAATCCGCTGTACAGGGACGGCGGCGCACGCCTGAGCCGAAGCTATGCGCTTTACCAGCTGACTTCAGAGCGGGATCCGGACTTCTTCTTCGACAATCTCGACAGAATTGACGACTGACGACTGACGGCGGGCACCCTCTCCATTCGACAGAAACCAAGGAAGGGCCGACTGCCAGCGCAGCCGGCCCTTCTCGTTTGCCTACGCTGCTCCAGTCTCCTGCAGCCAAAAGAAAGGGCCGGTTGCACATGCAACCGGCCCTTTCTGTCTCTCGGAGGGGAAAGCCCTTTAGCTGACCCCGTCCGGGCAATTACTTCTCGCTTGAGGCGTACTCGTAGTAACCGTAGCTGTAGTAGCCCGTGGCACGCTTCTCCACCGCATTGAAGATCGCGCCCTTCACCTTCACGCCATTCTGCTCTAAGCGCTTCATCGAAAGCTCGATCTCCTTCGGCTGGTTCACGCCGAATCGAGTCACCATCAAGGTAGAGCCGGCGTGGTTGGCCACAATTGCGGCGTCGGTGACGGCAAGAATCGGCGGCGTATCGACGATCACCAGGTCGTACTCCTTGGCCAGGCCCTCCAGCAGCTGAAGGAACCGCGGGTGCATGAGCAGCTCCGACGGGTTCGGCGGAATATCACCCCGGGTGATGTAATGCATGTTCTCCAGGCCCGGGACAGCATGAATTGCATCCTGCAGGGTCACCTTGCCAGCCAGTACATCAGACAAGCCCCCGGAATGCGACACGCCCAGCACCTTGTGCAGGGTGCCCTTTCGCATGTCAACGTCGATGACGAGAACCTTCTGGCCCGCCTGAGCGACGACAGCCGCCAGGTTCGCCGAAATGAAGGTCTTGCCGACGCCGGGGCGCGGCCCCGAGATGGCCAGAATGTTGTTCTTGGCCTCAAGCATCGCAAAGTGCAGGCTGGTACGGAGGCTGCGCAGTGCCTCCACCGCGAGGTCGGCAGGCTCGGCAGCGGCCAGAAGATGGGAGCGGCCATCTGCCACCACGCGCTTCTTGCCACCCTTGCCCTTCTGAACCTTCAGTAGATTCCGCGAGTTGCTGAGCGGAATGGCCGCGTACACCGGCAGCCCCAACTCCTCGATCTGCGCCGGATCCTCCACACCAGGATTCAGCATGCGAAGCAGGAAGACCGCGGCAGTGGACAGGAATGCGCCCAACAGGAACGACACAAGAACAATCAGCGGCTTGCGAGGCTTCACCGGCTTGCTGATATCGACGATCGCGTCGTCAACGATCCGGACATTGCCAACCGTACCGGCCCGCGCAACATCCAACTGCTGCGCCTGGTTCAACAGCGCGGTGTACAGCTCGTTGCTGACCTGCAGATCACGGGTATGTCGCAGCAGCTCCTGCTGCGTATCGGGCAGTGCGCTCACTTCACGCCGGAAGCCACTCTTGCGCGCCTCAAGCTCGCCAATCTGGTTCAACATCGCACGGTAAGCCGGATGCTCGCGCGTGAAGCTGCGATCCATCTCCGCCTGCTTCAGGCGCAGCTGCTGGATGCTGGCCTCAACGGCAACCTCCTGCTCGAGCAGCCCCTTGGTCTGCATCGTAATGTCGACGGAATTCGAACGGGACTGGTAGGCCGCCATTGCCGCCTGCGCGTCCTCAACCTGCTTGCGCACGGTTGGCAGCTGATCCTTCACAAAGGCAAGCTGCGTTGCCGCTTCAGCAGAGCCTCGATCAACATTCTGCCGGACGTACGCTTCGGCAATGTTCTGCACCAGCGCCTGCGCACGATCCGCATCGGTGTCTTCATAGCTGACACGAAGGATGCCAGAGTCCTTGCCCTGTTCGGATGCACGGATGTCTTCCTGCAGCCCGGCGATCACGTCCAGGCGACGCTGCTTGGTCAGCGTGAAGCGCATGCCCGGATTGGCATTCAGGCTCGCGACTTCAATCTTGATCCCGCGGGCCTCGGCGGGCATGCCGACCTTGCCGGCAAGAATGGTTTCGCCCTCGTCATCAAGCAGCGAGTACTCCCCGGCCTTGTCACCCGCAACAAGCATCATCGGCTCGTCGAGCAACCGTGCTGGAACGTCCAGGCGATGGATCTTCAGCTCATCGCCGCCCCAGCCATAGCTGGAAAGCCCCAGAACCGGAGCCGCCACTTCGCCCTCAGTCTCACCCGAGAAACGACGCGCAATCAGTCCGCCCACCAATGGGAAACGCCGAGGCTCGATGACCGTCTCGAGCTGCATCTTGTCGACCGCGGTACCAACGATCGTGCGCGAGGTCAGCAGCGCAACTTCAGTGGTGGATGCGGTACTGCCGCCCCCGCCCAGAGAGGTCAGATCTGCAAGACCCGGAATGGTGGGCATCTTCGACTCAACCTGCACCGTGGCCTCAGCCCGATACACTGGCGGCGTCAGGATCGCGTAGGCGGCGCCAACCATCGCGAACAGGAAGGTTGTTCCCAGGATCCACCACTTGCGGTCAATCAGAACGCCCAGCAGATCCCGCAGATCAATCTCGTCGTCTTCGCGGGTAGGCCGCGCACTGGTTTCCTTGGTCATAGCTTCCGTTTCGTGAAAAAACCGCACCAGTGCGGCAATTACTTGATGTGGCTGGCCCAGCGGGCAACGCCCTGCTCGATCAAACCGTAGACGTGTTCGAACGCAATCCGCTGCTGTCGGTAAGGATCGGGGATCTCCGACCTTCCGTCCCAATGCCCCAACAGGAACGTCTTGCCGCTCACCTGAGGAACCTCGCGGGCGATTCGCGCCACGTGGGACTGCTCCATCACCAGCACCAGGTCAGCCGCCGCAAGCACAGATGGCGTCGCCAGACGCCCTCGATGGGCGCTGGGATCATGCCCCTTCTCCCGAAGCAGCTCTCCTGCGGTCTCATCTATCGGCCGACCGACCAATGCCTGAAGCCCTGCAGATGAGACCTCTACCCCCGTGCGGTCCCGAAGCTGGTGCCGCATGAGCACTTCTGCGGTTGGGCTTCTACAGATGTTTCCGATGCAGACCAGCAGCACCTTGTTGAACATGAGCCAATCCTCTGGCGGGCGACGTGGAGCGCGTACGCCAGCAGGCAACGCTACGCATACGAAAGAAAACTAGCCGAGCAGCATACCTGACATGAGGGCGTAACTGAACCCAGCCCTACCAGGGCAACGGAGCGGCACCCTACCCCGGAAATCCTGACCCGGGTCACGTTTGGGTGAAGGTTCTGTTATCATCCTGTGATCGATTGTAACAGCTAACTGGTTGGACTGACCGCCGGATCGGCGCCGCCAGCCCCCCGGGCAGCGAGGCGATTGCTGGATGCACGGATCCTCAACAAGGAAGAAATCGACATGTCTTACATGCCCGCACGGCACCAGGCCGGGCTTTGGAACGTCTCGGGAAACAGGTTCACTCCTGCGCTCAGCCTGGCCTTGAGGATCGGGGATCCTGTCGTCCTGGTGGCGGCTGCACTAGCAGCCTATGCAATGAGATTCGGCGATCTGCACATGCCGATGAACTACGCCCGGCTGGTCTCCATCACAGTTCTTTTCGCGCTTCTGGTCCTTGGATCCTCGTCATTGTACGAGAGCTGGCGCGGGCGCGGCCTGCTCGCGGAACTCGGCAAGGTCGTGATGAAGCTTGCCGTGATCTTCGGAGGCCTTCTCGCCTACTCGACCGCAATCCAAGTCACGGATGAGCTTTCGCGCATTTGGCTTGCTACCTGGTTTGGCTTGAGCCTGACTGGCGCATTTGCCCTCCGAGTTGGCGTTCGCGGCATCGCTGGCTGGATCCGTGCTCGTGGCGCAGACCTCCGCAGCGCTGTCATCGTCGGTGCCACTACCGACTCGGAGCACATTGTCAGCTCCCTGCGATCGGCGACCTGGGCAGGCATCGATGTGCGCGGCTGGTTCGCGACCCCATCTGATCGAGGCAGCGTGCAGCACGCAAGCAGACTGGGCGATCTGGAAGGGCTCGGCGCGTACGTGGAGGCCAATCATATCGACCAGGTGTGGATTGCCCTGCCGATGCGCGACGAAGACAATATCGCAATTGCCCTGAATCAGCTGCAGCATTCCACTGCCGATATCAAGTTCGTGCCTGACATGTTCGGGCTGCATCTGCTGAACCATTCCGTCGAGCAGGTCGCCGGCCTTCCCGTCATCAATCTCCAGCAGACTCCGCTCCAGGGCGGCGCCCGCCTGATCAAGGCCTTGGAAGACCGTATCCTTGCCGGCCTCATCCTGCTCATGATCTCCCCGATCATGCTCGCGATTGCGGTGGCGGTGAAGCTGAGCTCCCCGGGCCCGATCTTCTATCGGCAAGAGCGGATGAGCTGGAACAACAAGACGTTCTGGATGCTGAAGTTCCGCTCGATGCCGGTCGACGCCGAAGGCGCGTCTGGCGCAGTGTGGGCGAAGGCCGGCGAGAATCGCGCGACCCGCGTGGGCAGCTTCCTTCGGAAGACCAGTCTCGATGAACTGCCGCAGTTCATCAACGTCCTGCTGGGCGACATGTCGATCGTTGGACCGAGGCCGGAACGACCGGTGTTCGTGCACAAGTTCAAGCACGAGATTCCGTCCTACATGAAGAAGCACATGGTCAAGGCGGGCATCACCGGCTGGGCTCAGGTCAACGGCTGGCGAGGTTCGACCGATCTTCACAAGCGCATCGAGTGCGATCTTTTCTATATCGAGAATTGGTCGCTTTCGTTTGATCTGAAGATTGTCGTGATGACTCTGTTCAAGGGATTTGTCAACAAGAACGCATACTAAATCTCGACCGCCAGCCAGTGCAGAGTACAGCCGAGCACGAGGCAATATCGCAACCGATATCCCAGCTTGCGCCCGTTCGCAAGACGCTAGAAGAACATTGTGAGCAGCCCACCCCGCACCTCCAAGTCCCCTCGACTTACAGCCGCAATTCAAATCTGCCTCCTGTGGGGCGGCTCACTGGCGGGAGCAGGACTGGCCTTCCTTACCCAGGTCGTGCTCGGCAGACATATGGGGCCAGGCGACTATGGCATCTTCAGCAATGCGCTTGCGCAATGCATGTTGCTTTCGCAGGTAGCTGGACTTGGCCTCCAAACTTTTTGGCTCAGTGTTTATGGCCGAGAAGGGCGTCATGGGGCAAGATGGATTCCCGGCAGCCTGAAACTCCTTGCAGCATCCTCGACACTGGCGGTGCTCACACTGTTCCTCATCGCAGCTCTTGGCCCAGGCTCCCATCGCACAGCCGAAACACTCGCTTTAATGGCGCCAAGCATTTTGGGCTTCGCAGCAGTCGAGCTTGTGGCAGCCAAGCTTCAGCTTGAGGAACGATTCGCATCAGTCGCAGCATGGCAGGTGATTCATCACGGGCTGAGATTCGCGCTCATCTTTCCCATTGTGATGACTGCCACTGGCGAAATCCTGCTTGAGACCACCGCAGCGTACTCGCTAGCAGCAGTGATCATTGTTGCTATCGCAATCCAGCAGCTGCGCCGGATGCTGCGCAATGATTTTGAACCGCTCGGGCACCACGGCCACCGGGCGCGCGAGGACACAGACGAAGCCCCGGGAGTACTGAGGACGCTCGTACACGTCTGGCCCTATGGCGCCGACACCCTTCTCTACCTTGCCTACTTCCAATGCAGCAATATTCTGCTGCTGTATCTCGCCGGGGATCGCGACGCAGGCATATATTTTGCCGCCTTCACGATAATGAATGCGGCGTACCTCTTGCCGACGACGCTTTACACCAAGTTTCTTCTATCGAAGCTTCATCGATGGGCTCATCATGATCAGACCAAGCTGCTCCGCGCGCTCAAAGCCGGAAGCGCCTCGATGCTCGCGGCCGGTACCGCATGCGGACTTGCCATTTGGCTCGCCAGCGACTTCATCATCAACGTCCTGTATGGCTCGAGATTCCAGGACGCCAAGCCCGTCCTTGTGACTCTGGCGATCTGCGCCCCGATTCGATTCGTCAGCACCAGTATCGGTGCGATTCTGACTACCGGCTCTCAAATGCGAATGCGCGTGACAATCAAAGCACTCTGCGCTGCCCTCTGCGTGGCCCTCAACATGCTACTTATTCCGGGGCACGGAGCTACGGGAGCGGCGGTCGCCACCCTCGGAACCGAAATAGGGTTATTACTGCTTTTTTCGATTGCCATCTACGTTAGACGCACCGCTATATTCAGGAGTGCGCACACTCAGTATGCGCACTAATCTAAATAGAATAACATCCTGACAGGAACTACAGTGGAAACAAGGAATCCAGCCATCTCAGTCATCATGGCTGAATTTAATACGGACCCAGGGCATCTTGAGGCATCGGTACGGAGTATCACGACTCAAACGTTTGATGATTTTGAGCTCATCATTGTGGACGATGGCGGAAGAAATGACCTCGAAGAACTGAAGGCACGAATTGGCGACAGCAGGATCAGGATTATCCACAACGGCGAAAATAGAGGCTTCGTCTATTCGCTAAATCTAGCAATCCAAGCCGCGAGGGCGCCGCTCATCGTAAGAATGGATACTGATGACATAGCAATGAATGATCGCATTGAAAAGCTTTATAAATTCATGTGCGACCACCCAGAATTCACTGTAGCAGCCTCTCTTGCAATAGAGTTTTCCAATGAAACCGGCAATGGTCATATTCTCGGAAAGCCCGGAGAGAAGGGACCAAAGCAGCTCATGCACGGCGACGCCCCAATTCATCCGGCGGTAATTTATCGTCGTAGCGACGTCATTTCGGAAGGAATGTACGACAATTATCACCGCGCGGAAGATTTGGCACTTTGGTGCAAGCTCGTCGTAGCTGGGAAGCGAATCTTCGTTATGGACGAAATCCTGCTCAACTATCGCGTCAACCCGGGCGACTTCAGGAAGCGAACGCTGAAGAATCGCAGCGGCGAAATCAAGGCGCGTCTGCACTACTACCCCGCACTGGGCGCTTCTCCATTTGATTACTTTCATATCTGCAGATCAATTGTCGCCGGAATTCTCCCAACCAAGCTGGTGATCAGCCTACGCAATCTGTTTGTACTCGGCCCCAAGAAGGAACCCGGCGCATGACGCATGATCAGGCCCTCAATACTTACATGGACGTCAAGTGGAAGATAAAGCGCATCGTGTCCGACGCAAAATTTCCGCTACGCGGTAAGTTCAACCAAACAAGACATGAATTGAAGTCGCTTCGCGAAGTCGGGAAGCCGGATCAGAGTAAGCTCGGCATCAAGGGCCGAATTTATGTATTTCTTCTTGGGAACGAACTGGCCGCTGCGCTAATTCTTCTTGAACTCGCAATGCTGAAGGACGCCAAACGGCTAATCCCTTCTCAAATTGTCAATCTGTTTAAGTATCACTTCCTCCCGGCAAAGCTCCCCTCTAGCCACCAGCGGAAGGGCCGTACAGCGTATATTTTCATGGTCCCCGACCTAGGCAATATTGGCGACCTAGCAATTGGCCTTGCACAGAAATCCTTCCTAGAAAAGAATCTCCACGGCTACGACGTGGTTGAAATTACTCACAGCAACACTTACGAGTCGGCCCGAGTGGTCAAGAAGCACTCCACCGTGGATGACATTATATTTCTGACAGGTGGCGGAAATATGGGGACCATCTACAAAGATGCGGAGCAGCAACGCCGATTCTTGATACGTCTATTTAAAAGAAACCGCATCTATCAGTTTCCGCAATCAGTATTCTTCGAGCACTCCTCGGCCGGCGCAAAATTTCTTGCCAAATCCAAACGCATCTACTCGCAGCACACCAGATTGACGCTAATTGCCAGAGATCAGACCAGCTACAACAAGATGAAGTCCAGCTTCCCACAAAATGAGATTGCGCTTTACCCAGATACCGTCATCAGCTTGGCACCAGTTTCCTCCACAGAACCCAGAAGAAACCAGGTAGTACTTTCGATTCGCAGAGATATCGAGTCGGGACTCGATGGCAAAATGATTAATTCACTGGAGCATGAGCTGGTGAAGGCCGGAATTCAAGTCATACACCGTGACACCAACGTTGACAACATGCATCATCAGCTGGACGAGCGCGAAGGCTCGATATCAGCAATTTGGGACGCCTATCTTTCGTCCCGACTGGTAATCACTGATCGATTGCATGGCGTCATATTCTGCGCAATTACGGGCACACCCTGCGTTGCAATGGATAACCTCAACGGGAAAGTCCGGAATCTCATTGAGACATGGCTGCAACAGGCCAGTTACATCACGGCGGTCGACTGCCCCAGTACGGAAGAGATCCTGGAGAAAGCGTCCGCGATGCTGTCGAAATTCCCCCAAGGTGCAGCACCGATCACTCTGGATGCCGACTTCGAGCGCATGGCCGAGCTTTTCAAGCGCACAGGAAGGCATTGACCATGAGCAGAGTTGTTCACGTCGTCGAAGCGACCGCTACTGGCACTCTCACCATGGTATGTGCCGCAGCGAATCTTTCGGCAGCTAGAGGCATAAATGTTCATGTTATCTACTCCAGACGACCTGAAACTCCACGCAATGTCGCTACTCTGTTTCATCAAGATATCAAGCTCCACGAGCTTCCGATGGGAGGCTCGAATGCATTCAGAGCGATTTGGTCATTGCGCAAGAAGATGGTTCAGCTAGGACCGGATATCGTCCACCTGCACTCCTCTTTTGCGGGATTCATCGGACGCCTCGCCACATTTGGCATTTTGCGGAAAGCAAAGATTTTTTATAGCCCTCACTGCATCTCTGTCATGCGCCAGGATATCGGCGCCAAGCGATTCATATTCGCAGCTCTGGAACGCCTGGCCAGCATTAGGCGATGCACATACCTCGCGTGCTCAATGAGTGAGAAGAATGAAATTCTTCGCTGGACCGGCGCCAACGCCAAGCTTCTGGAGAATGCCGTAGAGTCCGTTTCGACAGTTGAATCAATTGACGCCACGCCACGCAACGGCCCGATAAAGGTCGTAACAGCAGGGGGCGTGCGCTTACAGAAGGGACCCGAGGAATTTGCGACCATTGCAAGAACGTGCCTGGAAGAAGGCATCGACGTAGAATTCAAATGGATCGGCCACGGGGAGCTTGAAGCAGTTGATAAGCTAGCCGACAGCGGCGTTTCAATTACTGGATGGTTACCCAAGACTGGCGTCTACGCAGAGCTGAACGCCGCAGACATTTACCTCTCAACCGCACGATGGGAGGGCCTTCCTGTATCCATCATCGAGGCAATGACCAGCAATACCTTAGTAATTGCCAACAAATGTGCAGGGAATGTCGATGTCATCGATCATGGGAGAACTGGGCTACTCTACTCCAATCCGCGTGAAGCGAAGGAGTTTATTCAGAGCATCGTCAATGACAGCCTTGATTTCAATCGAATCAAGCGCGCGGCAAATATTGAAGCGAAGACCCGTTTCTCGCTGTCCGCCTTTGACAAACGCCTACACGAACTTTACGGCATCCCTCTGAAATCCGACAAGACAGCCTATCACAATGAGCACTGAAGTCTTGCTCTCACTATTCCTTCCGATTTTCTTTGGCGCTGCAATTATTTGCCTCACCATTCGGAACACGCCAGCGTATGCAGCGACCACAAGCGCCAGCGCGCGGGCGCTGAAACTGATGCTTCTGGCAGCACCGGTATTTGTATACGGGTTCTATTTAGTCGCACTAAGACCCCTTGACGCTGGTAATGACACATTTCGCTACGTCCTCACCTACTCCAATCTGAATGGGCCAACTAGCGCAATCGCGATCGGGACCCTTTACTACGGCAATACGGAATTCCTCTGGTGGCCGCTTCAGAGCATTCTGGCAACCTTTCTTAATGCCTCGAACTGGCTGATCGCCAATTTCGTATTGGTGTTCGTCGCAACATGGCTCTTTTATCGTAGCGCGGCGCGCTCGTTAGGGCTGTCAAGCGCGATATTCGCCCTGGTTTTTCTTACGTTCTTCCTCGTGTACTCAGGGAACATCATGCGACAGGCGCTTGCGGCTCCGCTGGGCGCGCTTGGATTCTTCCTGTTCTTCCAGAGGCGCCGCATCTCTGCATCCCTCCTCATTGCCGTAGCGATTGGCTTGCACTGGTCCAGTGTGGCGTTCCTCGCAGCTCCATTGTTTAACCTACGCCTTCTTGATCGAGACAGGGCCTACCTGATCGTTGCTCTCAGCGCACTTATCTTCTCCACGCTGGCCTCCAAGATCATAGGAGACCTAGTCGCCACTATTGGCATATCTAGCTTGACTGACAAGTTCAATCTGTATTTCTCGGGGACACATGAATCGCATGTAGGAGCGGTATGGAAGACGGCAAACTTCTGGATATGCACCCTATTGTCAGCAACATTCCTTTCCTTCATTAACCCAAGATCTCTAAGTAACAGCTTCCTACACAAGTACACCTGCCTTTTTCTATCGCTAATTCTATTTGGCGTAAACACAGCAGACTTTGCCGAACGGTACATGCCCTTCTTGTTGCTGGCGGCCCCCCTCCAGGCAGCGCTATTGGTTGACAGGTTAAGAGCACCCTCCCCTCTTAAGAGCGCCATGTACCTCTACTCATTCATCGTCCTTTCCGCGCTCGTATTACTCGCCGAAAGTTCCCAGCACACGCTTGGCTACACATTGTAGAGGAATTGAAATGACCTATAGAGTCATGAGGCTAGTGGAGCTGGTACTAGCCGCCTTGAAGATCATATTGCTGAGGATGTGCTACGGCCCTAGCACACTGGCGGCACATCCCATCGGATTCGGCCCTCGCCTGAATATAAAAATAAGATCGGGAGGAAGCGTATCCATTGGAAAAATAATTTCTAGAAGCGATCTTTCGATATTCTGTGACGGAGGAAAGGTCATCATTTCCTCGGGCGTATTCTTTAATAATGGATGCTCTCTCAACTGCATGAGCAGGGTAGACATTGGAGATAACACGCTCTTTGGCGAAGGGGTTCGCATTTACGATCACGATCACGCCATTTCAGAAACGGGCATACCGCTGAAAGATAGCTTCCTGACCGCCCCCATAGTGATCGGCAGCAACTGCTGGGTTGGATCCAACGTATTGATCCTCAAGGGCGTGCGAATTTGTGATGGCGTAACCATCGGAGCGGGAGCAGTTGTCCGCAAGTCGATCTCCGAGCCTGGCGTCTACGTCGCAAAGCAGCTCACGAACCTTTCAAAGGTAGGCTAAATCCCTCGCCTGAAGTAAACCGACACCCTCTCGTGAATTAGTAACATCAAGGACGGAAACCTCATGACGCATATCCTCATCTGCGGCGGCGCCGGCTACATCGGCAGCCACATGGCCCAGTACCTGGCCGAGGCCGGCCACTCTGTAACCGTGCTCGACAACCTGTCCACGGGCCACCGCGACGCGGTCCGCTGGGGCGAACTGCTGGAAGCCGACCTGCTGGATCCCGAAGCGCTCGAACGCGCTCTCCATGGCCGCCAGTTCGATGCCGTGATGCACTTCGCTGCCCGCTCGCTGGTCGGTGAGTCCGTTACTGATCCTTATGCCTACTACGCCAACAACGTCACTGGCACACTGAACCTGCTTGCCGCCATGCGCCGCCACAACATCGATCGCATCGTGTTCTCCTCCACCGCTGCGGTATTCGGCAATCCACAGTCGGACGTGATCGATGAGGACCACCCCAAGGCGCCCATCAACCCTTACGGCGCCAGCAAGCTGATGGCAGAGCGGATTCTCGCTGACGCAGCCACAGCCTACGGCCTGCGTTCAACCTGCCTGCGCTACTTCAATGCCGCAGGCGCCCTGCCCGACCAGGGCATTGGCGAGGCCCATGCCTGCGAAACCCACCTGATTCCCAATGTCCTGCGTGCCGCATTGGGCATCGGCAACGCCATGAAAGTGTTCGGCAATGACTACGCAACACCCGATGGCACCTGCGTGCGCGACTATGTACACGTGCAGGATCTGGCCCAAGCCCACGCGCTGGCACTTGAGTACATGGAGCACACGCCCGGTGCGCACGCCTTCAATCTGGGCAATGGGCAGGGTTTCTCCGTCCATGAGGTGATTGCAGCCGCGGCAGCGGTCAGCGGACGCGAAATTCCGTTTGAGATGGCGGAACGCCGCCCGGGCGATCCGGCCAGCCTGGTGGCGTCTTCTGCCCGCGCTCGCGAGATCCTGGGTTGGCAGCCGCGCTGGACCGAGTTGGCGCCAATCATCGCCAGTGCCTGGCATTGGCATCGCTATCCTCCCGCGTGGTCGCCGCAGCCGGCCATTCCTGACACCGCGCGCAGCTTGGACGAAGCCCTGCCTGCCTGAACAGGCACCCCGAATAGGGATGGCCTATCGGTGCGGTTTCACCCCGCACCGCACCAAAGCCCAGCAACCTCCCTCTGCTACCATCGGCGGTTCTGTTCATCGCGTCCCCCACCTGCCCGCGATGGCGCCAAACAACGTAACGAAACACAGGAGTCTGCATGTCTTCCGAGCTGCTCAAGTCCCTTGGCCTGGACGCGATCAACGCTGGCACGTACCTGGGCAACGGGGAGTGGTCGAGCGCGACCAGCAGTGAGCTGATCACCCCGGTCAACCCGACCACCGGCGAGCCGATCGCGCAGGTCCGCGCGACCACCGAGGCCGAGTACGAGACCGTCGTCGCCCGCGCCCAGGAAGCCTTCAAGATCTGGCGCACCACGCCGGCCCCGCGCCGCGGTGAAGCCGTGCGCCTGTGCGGTGAGGCGCTGCGCAAGCACAAGGACGCTCTGGGTTCGCTGGTCGCCCTGGAAATGGGCAAGAGCAAGCCGGAAGGCGATGGCGAAGTGCAGGAGATGATCGACATCGCCGATTTCGCCGTGGGTCAGAGCCGCATGCTGTACGGCTACACCATGCATTCCGAGCGCCCCGGCCACCGCATGTACGAGCAGTACCACCCGCTGGGCCTGGTCGGCATCATCTCGGCCTTCAACTTCCCGGTCGCGGTGTGGAGCTGGAACTCGTTCCTGGCCGCCATCTGCGGCGACGTGTGCATCTGGAAGCCGTCCAACAAGACGCCGCTGACCGCCATCGCCTCGCTGAAGATCTGCAACGACGCCCTGCGTGAAGCCGGCTTCCCGGACATCTTCTTCCTGATCAACGATGCCGGCACTGCGCTGTCGGAGAAGATGGTCGATGACCGCCGCGTGCCGCTGATCAGCTTCACCGGCTCGACCCAGGTTGGCCGGACCGTCAACGAAAAGGTCGCGCGCCGCCTCGGCCGCTGCCTGCTGGAGCTGGGTGGCAACAACGCCATCATCCTGGACGAAACCGCCGACCTGAAGCTGGCCGTGCCGGGCATCGTGTTCGGCGCCGTCGGCACCGCCGGCCAGCGCTGCACCACCACCCGCCGCCTGATCGTGCACCGCTCGATCTATGCCGACGTGCTGGCCACGCTGGTCAAGGCCTACAAGCAGGTCGAAGGCAAGATCGGCGACCCGACCCATGCCGCCAACCTGATGGGCCCGCTGAACAGCGACGGCGCCGTGCAACAGTTCCTCGATGCCATCGCCCAGGCCAAGGCTGCCGGCGGCACCATCGAAACCGGCGGCACCCGCATCGACCGCGCCGGTAACTTCGTGCTGCCGGCGATTGTCTCGGGCCTGAAGAACAGCGACGCCGTGGTCCAGCACGAGACCTTCGCGCCGATCCTGTACGTGATGCCGTACGACACCCTCGATGAAGCCATCGACATGCAGAACGGCGTGCCGCAGGGCCTGTCGTCTTCGATCTTCACCCAGAACCTGAAGACCGCCGAGAAGTTCCTGTCGGCGGCCGGCAGCGACTGCGGCATCGCCAATATCAACATCGGCACGTCCGGTGCTGAGATCGGTGGTGCCTTCGGTGGCGAGAAGGACACCGGCGGTGGTCGCGAGTCCGGCTCGGATGCGTGGAAGGTCTACATGCGCCGCCAGACCAACACCATCAACTATTCGGATTCGCTGCCGCTGGCGCAGGGCATCAAGTTCGACCTGTAACGCTATCTGTAGTGCCGGGCCATGCTCGGCAGGATGCGCCATGAACACCGCAGATAATGCAGCCGAGCATGGCTCGGCTCTTCAGGCTGGCAAGCCGGTGATTGATTTCACCGGCCGCCGCGTACTCATCGCCGGCGGCAGCAAGGGCATTGGCCGTGAAATGGCGCTGGCGTTTGCCGGCGCCGGTGCGCAGGTCTCGGCCTGCGCGCGCGGCCAGGCGGGCCTGGATGCGCTGCGCGCCGATGCACAGGCACAGGGTTTCGAACTGCACACGTTTTCCACCGATCTGGCCGATCCAAGCCAGATCCAGGCCTGGCTGCAGGCCGCCGCCGATGCGCTCGGCGGCATCGACGTGCTGGTCAACAACGCCACCGGCTATGGCATGGCCGACGACGAGGATGGCTGGGCCGCCAGCCTGCAGATCGATCTGATGGCGGCCGTGCGTGCATCGCGCCTGGCCCTGCCTTGGCTGCGCGCGTCCAGTGACGCCTGCATTCTCAATCTCTCTTCGATCGCCGCGCAGCAGCCGCGCCCCGGTGGCGCACCCTACGCCGCCGCCAAGGCCGCGCTTTCGCACTACACCACTTCGCAGGCGCTGGCGCTGGCCAAGGATCGGATCCGGGTCAATGCCATCGCACCGGGCTCGATCGAGTTCGATGACGGCCTCTGGGACCGCCGCCGCACCGAAGACCCGGCGCTGTACCACGGCACGCTGGCGAAGATTCCGTTCGGCCGCTTCGGCCACCCGCGTGAGATCGCCGATGCCGCCCTGTTCCTGTGCTCGCCGCTGGCGCGCTGGATCACCGGCCATGTGCTCAACGTGGATGGTGGCCAGGTGTTGATGGGCTGACACCGGCACGCCGGTAGTTGCCAACCTTGGTTGGCATGCCTTTCGTCGACCAAGGTCGACGCCTACCACGGCTGGAATGCCTTTCGTCGACCAAGGTCGAGGCCTACCTGGCTGAAATGCCCTGCCTCTGCCAAGGTCGACGCCCACCATCGCATCCGCCGGGCATGGGATTGCCCGGGCAGAGGCACTATCATGTGCACACTGCCAAGGAGGACCCCGATGAGCGTGGCACCCCGACAGACAAGCGCCCTGGCCGTGGTCAGCCTGGTCATGGGCATCGCCAGCTGGACCGTCCTGCCCTTCGTGGCCAGCATCGTGGCCATCATCACCGGCCACATGGCCCGCGCCGAGATCCGCCGCCGCCCGCATGAACTGGAAGGCGATGGCCTGGCCGTCACCGGTCTGGTACTGGGCTGGGTGATGGTCGGCGCGGTGATCGCCGCCATCCTGGTCTTCATCCTGTTCTTCGGCGGCCTGGCCTGGCTCGCTGCGATGTCGAACTGACTGCCATGACCGCCTCCGACAGCACTGAACGCTTCAGCAGCCGCGTCGCCGATTACGTCCGCTACCGGCCCGATTACCCACCCGCGCTGCTGGAATGGCTGCACGGCCCGATGGGCGTCAGCCGCGAGGCGCTGGTCGCCGACATCGGCGCCGGGACCGGTATTTCCAGCCGCCAGTTCCTGGCCAGCGGCCATCCGGTAGTCGCGGTTGAGCCCAATGCCGCCATGCGGGGCGCGGCCGAGCAATGGCTGGCACCGCAGTACCCGCAGTTCCGCGCGGTCGACGGCCGCGCCGAGGCCACCACACTGGACGACGCCAGCATCGATCTGGTCAGTGTCGCGCAGGCCTTCCACTGGTTCGACACCGTGGCGGTGCGCGCCGAGTGGCAGCGCATCCTGCGCCCGGGTGGCCTGGCACTGATCTACTGGAATTCGCGCCTGCTCGATGCCAGTCCGTTCCTGGTCGGCTACGAACAGCTGCTTCTGGATTACGGCACCGACTACTCCGCCGTGGCCGAGCGCTACCAGGACGATGCCACCATGCAGGCCTGGTTCGGCCCCAGCCTGCGCGGCATGGTCGAGCTGCCGAACGTGCAGCACCTGGACTTCGACGCCCTGCGCGGGCGCCTGCTGTCCTCCTCCTATGCCCCGCAAGCCGGTCATCCGCGTCACGCGCCGATGATCGACGCTCTGCAGGACCTGTTCGCCGCCCACGCGGTCGACGGCCAGGTCGCTTTTGAATATCGAACCCGAGCCTTCCTCGGCACGCTGGACTGAACCGACGCATGTATTCGCTTGCCCGCCCCTTCCTGTTCTCGCTCGACGCCGAGCGCGCCCACGGCCTTGGCCTGTCCGCACTGGACCTGGCCTACCGCACCGGCACCACGCCGCTGCTGGCCGCACGCATCGCGCCGATGCCCAGCACGGTGTTCGGGTTGACCTTCCCCAATCCGGTCGGCCTGGCCGCCGGCCTGGACAAGAATGGCGAGCACATTGATGCGCTGTTCGCGCTGGGTTTCGGCTTCGTCGAAATCGGCACCATCACCCCGCGCCCGCAGGCCGGCAATCCGCAGCCGCGCCTGTTCCGCCTGCCGGAACACAACGCGATCATCAACCGCATGGGCTTCAACAATGCGGGCGTGGACGCGCTGGTGCGCAACGTCGAGCGCGCGCGCAACCGCCGCGGCCTGCTCGGCATCAACATCGGCAAGAACAAGGACACCCCCAACGAACAGGCCGTGGACGATTACATCGCCTGCCTGGACAAGGTGTACCCGCTGGCCGACTACATCACTGTCAACATCTCCTCGCCCAACACCGCCGGCCTGCGTGAACTGCAGGAAGAAACCGCGCTGCGCCAGCTGGTCAGCCAGTTGCGCGACCGCCAGGAAGATCTCGCGGCCCGCCACGGCCACCGCGTGCCGATGCTGGTCAAGGTGGCACCGGACCTCAGCGAGCGCGACATCGATGCCGCTGCCCGCGTACTGGGCGAACTGCAGGTGGACGGCGTGATCGCCACCAACACCACCATCGACCACAGCAAGGTGGCCGGCGACCCGCTGGCCAACGAGGCCGGTGGCCTGTCCGGCGCGCCGGTGCTGGAGCAGTCCACCCTGGTACTGCGCCGCCTGCGTTCGCGCCTGCCCGAGTCGGTGCCGTTGATCGGGGTCGGCGGCATCCTGTCCGGTGCCGACGCCGTGGCCAAGATGGCTGCTGGTGCGGCCCTGGTGCAGTGCTACAGCGGCCTGATCTTCCGCGGCCCGGCCCTCGTCTCCGAATGCGTGGAGGCGATCCGTCGCCGCCGCGAAGCGCCGAGCCGCGGCGCGGTGGCCCCACTGTGAGCACACCCATGGATACCGTCGACGGCAACGCCCCGCTGCGCTGGACGCTCACCCGCAATGCGCCGCTGCAGGCCCTGAACACCTTCCATGTGCAGGCCAGCGCCGCTCAGCTGCTGGAACTGCACGATCCCACGCTGCTGCCGGAAGTGCTGGCATTGCCCGACGTGGCCAGCGGCCCGCTGCTGGTGCTGGGTGCCGGCAGCAACGTGCTGATCGCCGAGGACCTGCCGGGCACCGTGCTGGTGTTCGGCAACCGTGACATCAGCTTCCTCGAGCATCGCGCCGACCATGCCGTGATCCGCGCCGGTGCCGGTGTGCCGTGGCACGGCCTGGTGATGTGGTCGCTGCAGGAAGGCCTGTCCGGCCTGGAAAACCTCGCCCTGATTCCCGGCACCGCCGGTGCCGCGCCGATCCAGAACATCGGCGCCTACGGCGCGCAGGTCGGCGAGTTCATCCAGGCCGTCGAAGCCTGGGACTGCCAGGAACAGGCCTGGGTGCGGCTGGACAACGAACAGTGTGGCTTCGCCTACCGCGACAGCGTGTTCAAGCAGCAGATGGACCGCTACCTGATCACCGCCATCGAACTGAAGCTGCCACTGCTGCATGACCTGCGCATGGACTACGCCGGCATCCGCGAGGAACTGCAGGCGCAGGGTGTGGAATTGCCCAGTGCGGTGGACGTGGCCAATGCGGTGATCGCGATCCGCCGCCGCAAGCTGCCCGACCCGGATGTACTGGGCAACGCCGGCAGCTTCTTCAAGAACCCGGTACTGCCGCTGGAACAGGTCGACGTGCTGCTGCAGCACTTCCCCGACCTGCCCGTGTTCCCGGCCGAGCAGGACGGCAAGCGCAAGGTCTCGGCGGCATGGATGATCGAGTCCTGCGGCTGGAAGGGCTTCCGCGAAGGCGATGCTGGCGTGGCGCCGAGCCACGCACTGGTGCTGGTCAACCACGGCAACGCCACCGGCGCTGAACTGCTGGCGCTGGCGCGACGCATCTCTGCTTCCGTGCTGGAGAAGTTCGGCGTGCCGATCGAACCGGAGCCCCGCCTGCTCGGCGCACAGTGGTGAACACCCCCGCCCTCTCCCCCAGCGCCACCCCGATGCGGGCGGCGCTGCTGATGCTCGGCAGCACGATGGCATTCGGCCTGATGGCCCTGGCGATCCGCTACGCCACGCGCTACGTGCCCACCCAGGAAGTGGCGTTCTTCCGCAATGCCTTCGGCCTGCTGGCGTTGCTGCCGATGCTGCTGCGGCCAGGCCACGCGCCGCTGAAGACCCAACAGCTGCCGCGCTACTTCGTGCGCAGTGCGATCGGCCTGGGATCGATGCTGTGCGCGTTCTGGGCCCTGGGCCACCTGCCGTTGGCGCAGGCGGTGTCGCTCTCCTACTCCACGCCGCTGTTCGTCACCATTGCCGCCGTGCTGTGGCTGGGCGAGACCGTGCGCGTGCGCCGCTGGGCGGCGGTGGTTGTCGGTTTCATCGGCGTGTTGGTGATCGTCCGCCCCGGTACCGCGGGCTTCACTGCAGGCAGCCTGGTGGCGGTGGGTGCGGCCGTGCTCAGTTCGCTGGTGGCGATCCAGATCAAGCAGCTGACCCGCATCGACAGCGCCGACACCGTGGTGCTCTATACCTACGTGTTCTGGGTGCCGCTGTCGCTGATCCCGGCAGTGTTCGTCTGGGTCTGGCCCACCGGCATGGCGTGGCTGTGGCTGCTGGCCACCGGCGTGCTCGGCACCATCGGCCAGCTGCTGTGGACACGTGCGCTGCGCCTGGGCGAAGTCTCGGCACTGACCCCGATCAGTTTCCTGCAGCTGCCGCTGGTCACGTTGTGCGGCTGGCTGCTGTTCAACGAAACGGTGGACCGCTGGACGATCATCGGTGCCGGCATCATCCTCGCCGCCAACGCCTACATCGCCCATCGCGAGGCCGTGCTGTCGCGCCGCGCCGCAAGCGCGGCGGCCTCGGCAGCGGCCAAGCCCGCCGAGTAGATCCGCGCCCTGCGCGGATGATTCCTGTCCGCCTGATCAACGATGGCGGCGCGAAGAGCAGCCGAGCGCAACTGTAGAGTCGAGCCATGCTCGACTCATCGCGCGCAGCGCGACGCCTCATCGATGGCAGGTGACGTGCATTTACAACGCCCGATACACCCGCTCCGCCGCATCGAACACATTGCCCGGCGCGAACTGCTCGCCCAGGTAATGCAGCGACTGCCGGCGCAGTTGCGGCGAACGCTCCTCACCATCGCTGCCCAGCAGCATCTGCTGGAACTCGATCAGGTCCTGCAGGATGCGCCAGTGCCGGTACCAGGCGATCCAGCGCGGATCCCCCAGGTCGCTGCCATAGCCTGCTGCGAAATCGAGCGGATTCTCACGGCCCCAACGTCCGCCCACGGCACCACCGATGAACATCAGGTCGCGCTCGCGCGGTGCCAGCGACAGGCCATCCCAATCAATCAGGTGCAGGCCCCCGTCATTGCCCATCAGCAGGTTGCCGGCATGCAGATCGGTGTGGCACAGGTGCAGGTCTACCGGCACGTCCTGCAAGGTCGCGAGCAGTTCCCGTGCCTGTGAATGCAGCGCCGCGATGCGCGCATGCTGCTGGTCCCATACCGAAACGAATGCGCGGCCCAGCCCGTCCTTCGCGGCCGCCAGACCCTCGCCGGCCAACCACTGCCCGACGGTCTCCAGCGCCGCGGTTTCCAGCCGGACGATCGGCAGCGCCTGCTGCAGTTCCGCCGGCAGCTGCGCGCCGTGCAGGCGCCGCAGCACCTCACCCAGCCGTTTCCACTGGGTGCGGCTCAACGCTGCCTCGAACCCGGACTGGCCTTCCACATAAGGGAACAGGGTGAACTGCAATCCCCAGCGCTGTACCGACGCACCACCGGTCAGTGCCGGCCACGGCGCGACGATCTCATCGAGACCCAACGTGCCGCGCATCCAGTGCAGGCTGTCCCACACCGATGGGTCGACCTGGTAGGTGCGGCATTTCAACCACCACTGCCCGTGCCGCGCATCGACGCGATACACGCTGGCATTGGCGTCGGCGCCCACCGGGCGTGGCACCACGGCGGTGGGGGTGATGCCATAGGATCGTTGCAGGACTTCGCCGAGATGCTGCGCCGAAGCGAATGACATGGATGCAAGCGGAAAGTGTTACCTGCCGCCACTATCGCAGATGCGCTCGCCACGACACAGACATGTCCGTCACAACATCACCTCGGCACGACCAAAGAACTAGCCTGCAATACGGCGCATCACCGCCTCCAGCGGACCGCGCGCGAACTGCCATGACCACAGCCACGCCGCAGCGGTCGCCAGCATCAGGAACAGCAGCGCCCACAGCAGCACCGACGCGAGCGAGGCACTGCCATCAAGCAGGCCCAGGCTTTCCAGCGTGCCCATGCCCAGCAGGATGTGACCCACATACAGGGTCAGGGTCATGCGCCCGGCCGCGGTGAACGGCTCCAGCCAGTCGCCTGGATGTACCCGTGCCAGCCACAGGCAGGCGGCGATGACACTGCAGGCCGCGCCCGCACCAGTAAGCACGTAGGCGGGTCCTGGCGGCATCGGATGCGTACCCAGCCACGCCTGCCAGGGCGTTCCGTGCGCAAGATGCTGCACGCCCTGGCCGGCGCCGATCAGCAGCAGCCCCAGCACCAGCAACGCATGCTGCACCCGCGGCTGCGACAACGGAAGGCGCGCCAGCAGCATGCCCAGCAGGAAGAAGCACAGCCACGGCATCAACGGGTGGAAGCCATTGAACAGCAGGTTGCGGGCCGCGCCCGGCCATTGCCACAGACCGGCGTATTCCAGCGTCTGCCAGTTCCATCCCTGGCTGTAATCCCAATGCAGCAACGCCCAGAACGAACAGGCCGCCAGGCCCACGATGCTGGCCAGCAACACCCGCGGCGAGGCACGCAGCCACAGCACCGCCAGCGCGAAGTACACCGCGTAGTAGTGCAGGATATCGGCCGGGAACAGGGTCAGGTTGAGCAGGCCCAGCACCATCAGGAACAGCGCGCGCCTCCAGGTCTGCACGCTGGCCGGCCACCCCCCTTGCCGCTGCGTGGCCAACACCAGGCCCAAGCCAGCCAGCGTAACGAACGTCGCCGAAGCCTTGCCTTCCAGCAGATGGAAGAACCCTGCCAGCCAACCCTCACCCTCTGCCGGCACGGCCATCGCCAGACGGAAATTCACCAGCACCATGCCGGCCAGTGCCAGGTAGCGTGCCAGATCCAGGCCGTGCAGCCGCCGGTCCATGGCGCTCATGCACGCGCCCCCAGCAGCAGCGCGAGCAGGCCAAGATCCAGCGATGCTTCATCGGTGCCCTCGGCTTCGCCCAGCCCCCGACGCAGTGCGTCGCTTTCGATGGCATCCAGCAGCACCTGCGCCTGCAGTGCCGGCGCCAGTACGGGACGCCGACGTTCGCGCTGTGCCATCTGCTGCAGGGCTTCGGCCAGCGTCGCCTGCAATTGCCTGCGATTGGCCGCGAAGGCCTCGGCCACGGCCGGATTGCGTGCGCTCTCGGCCAGCACCTCCACCGCAAGTGTTGCCCATTCCGGCTGCCGGCACAGCGCATGGAAGTCCTGCAGGAAGGCCATCACCTGTGTGCGTTCGCCATCGGACGCGGCCAGTCGCTGCAGCAACGGTGCCAGTTCTTCGCTCTCGGCCACCGCCACCGCAAGGATGATCGCCTCCTTGCCCGGGAAGTGGTTGTAGAGATTGCCCAGGCTGACGCCGGCCGCCTGCGCGATGTCACGCATGCTGGTCTGGTGGAATCCCTTCACGAGGAAGCACTGCAGGGCGGCCTGCAGGATCTGCGCGATGCGTTGCTCGTTGCGGTCGGCTCGGTTCATGGCGCAAATAGTGAACGAACGTTCGTCCGATTAGAAGCTGGCAATCCAGCCAACGCCGGGCTCCGTTCAGCCAGCCTTGACCTCAACTGCGGTTGAGGCCCGATGCTGCGCGGCCTGTCCCACGCTCAACCCGGAGTTCCTGCATGCCACGGATGATCACCACCCTGCTCGACAGCCGCGTGCTGTGGTTCCTCGCGCGGCTGTTGCTGGCCGTGGTGTTCCTGTCCTCGGGCCTGGCCAAGCTGCTGGCGTGGGACAACAGCGTGGCCGAAATGCAGGCCGCCGGATTGCAACCGCCTGTGCTGTTCAACATCGCCAGCGCCGTGGTGCTGCTGGGCGGCGCACTGTGCCTGCTGCTCGATCGCCTGCTCTGGCTGGGCAGCGGCGCGCTGGCGGTGTTCATGCTGCTGACCATCGTCATCGTGCATACCTTCTGGAACAAGCACGGCGCCGAACAGCAGCTGGCCCTGTTCTTCGCGCTGGAACACCTGAGCGTGGTCGGTGGCCTGATCTGCGCGGCCATCGCCAGCCATGCGCGGGCTCAGAAGAACTCGTCGAGCAACCGGTAGAACGCCAGCCGGCGCTCGTCGGCCACCGCACCGTAGCGTTGGAACAACGGCGCAACCCAACGCGTGTCGCCGAAGTTGTGGACCAGGCTGCGCGCGGCCAGCGCCAGATCCTGGTAGCGGTCGGCCACACCCAGCCGGCCACAGTCGATGAAACCACTGAAGCGGCCCTCGACCACCATCAGATTCGGCAGGCACGCATCGCCATGGCTGACCACCAGGACTTCATGGTCGGGCCGGGTACTGCACAGTTCAGCGAAGACCTGCTGTGGGCTCTGGCCCAGGCGTTCGTCATCGAAATCATCGGCATCCACCAGGCCCGCTTCAACGCGGGCCTGCGCAACCTGCACGCGCGACGCCAGTCGCTGGTCGAACGGACAGGCTGCCACCGGCAACGCATGCAGCCCGCGTAGCGCGTCGGCCAGCAGCTCCACCAGCTGCTGCGGCGCGAGCTCCGGCGACGAGGCCAGGTCGCGGCCAGGCAGCGCGCTCATCAGCAACCAGCGCCGGCCCGCCTCTTCGGCAGTGGCAATCACCGCTGGCACCGGTTGTCCCTGTGCCTGCAGCCAACGCAGGCGTGCGATCTCATCGCCCAGCTCACTGAAGGCGTCGATCACTTCCGACTTCAGGAAGGCATCGGCCTGGCCCGGCCGATGCACGCGGGCAACATCCGCACGCGACACACCGATCGATTGCCGCTCGATGCGCGCATCGGCCAATGCGTCCTGCCACGCCCACGGCAGCGGCATGTCATCAGTGATGGGTTTGGGTGCTTCCATGCCGAGGTGTTCCTGTTGCCGGTGACCCCACGGATTCTCGCTCATCCTGCATGGACCGCAGCCAACAACAACGCGGAAAGGTACATGCCCAGGCCGAACACACTGTGCGCCACCAGGCTGCGCAGGCGCGCCTTGCCCGGCGCCGGGGTCTTCGAAGCGGCAATGCCCGCGCCCATGCCCGGCTGCAGGATGAGGAACGGTGCGGCGACGCTGAGGATGCCGAAGGCCAGCGCCGGCCACAGTGTCGGCGCCTGCACCCAACCGTTCCCCACCACGGCCAGCAGCAACGCGGCGAAGACCACACCGATCACGTAATGCGCGGTCCAGCCCAGCGCGCGCTCGCCACTGACCGCAGCCGCGCGGCCGATGCCATCGTGGCGGAAGCGCCCGCGCGGCAGATGCCCCAACCAGCGGCCCACCATCGCGAAATCCAGCGAGGGAATGCCGAGCAGCCGCCGCTGCACCAGCGCCCACAGGTCCATCACAGCGGTCGCTCCCACGCCGACTACCACCGAATCCATCACGAATGTCGCCAGGCCAGCCATATCGCACACCTTCAATTATTTGCTTGAATGATAGAGCGATGCTAGCGTGCGCCGCATGAACGCTGCAACAGAGCCACCGCTCTCACCGCTGGAAGCCTTGGCCGAAATCGCCCGCACGCTCGGCCATGCCCATCGCCTGGCCCTGCTGGAGCACATCGCCCAGGGCGAGCGCGCCGTGGAGCGCCTGGCCGACCTGACCGGGCTGTCGGTGGCCAATACCTCCCAGCATCTGCAGCAGCTGCGCCGTGCCGGCCTGGTTCAGACCCGACGCGATGGCAAGCGCATCCTCTACCGCAGTGGTGAGGGTCCGCTGGGCAACCTGCTGGCCGCGCTGCGCGACTATGCCGACCACCAGCGCAGCGAGATGCACGGCGTGATCCACGACAGCCTGCAGCGCCGCGATGCTCTGGAAGGCCTGACTGTCGAGCAGTTGCTGGAACAACGCAGCAGCGTGGTGCTGCTGGATGTGCGGCCGCGTGAGGAATTCGATCTGGGACACCTGCCCGGCGCGCTGAACATTCCCGTTACGGAACTGCGTGCACGGATGGACGAACTGCCGCGTGCCGTCCACATTGTCGCGTATTGCCGCGGTCCCTACTGCGTGCTGTCCAACGATGCGGTGGCGATGCTGCGCGAGGCCGGACTGACCGCGCAGCGGCTCGCCGCCGGTTACCCCGAATGGAAGGCCGCCGGCCTGCAGGTGGACCTGCCCCGGCACTGAGCGAGACACCGGTCATGGATGATGTGTTTGCCCCGTTGATCGATGCGACCTGGCGCAGCGTGTTCTCCGGGCAGCGCATGCTGCAGGATGATCCACTGCTGCAGTTGGCGTGCAGCGATGATTTCGATGAGGGCGAGGACGGCATGCTGCTGCAGCCGGTCGTGGGCCCCGCGCGCGCACTGCTGCGCCCGGCCCTGGCCGCTCGCCTGCAACTGCACGCGCAGCCGCACTGGACGCTCCCGCAGCTGCAACTGCGCCTGCAGCAGCTCGGCCAGCGCACGCATGGCGCGGATCGCGTCTTCTACTTCCCCGCCGCAGAACTTGCGGCCCTGGCCGAGCGCCCTGCACCGCCACATATCCGCTGTCTTGGCCCGGCCGACGCAGCCGCGTTCGACGGGTTCCAGGCCAGCGCGAGCGAGGAGGATCTGGATGCCGCCTGGGTCGAGCTGGACCACTGGCAGGTGTTCGGCGCCTTCGATGGCGAGCGGCTGGTTGCCGCGGGAAGCATGTACCCGTGGAGCCTGGATCCGGCCCTGGCCGACATGGGCGTGCTGACCCTTCCCGAAGCCCGCGGTCGCGGGCACGCGCGCCAGCTGGTACGCGCCATGGCCGTGTCCGCGCGGGCGGCCGGGCTGCAGCCGCAGTACCGTTGCCAGCTCGACAACACCGCCTCGATCATTACCGCCGAACGCAGCGGCCTGCGTGCGTTCGCCGATTGGGACACCGTTCTGGCGGTCGACTGAGGCCGCCGCAGTACAACAAGGAAGCAACATGAAATTGATGGTCATCGGCGCCAGCAGGGGCCTCGGTCGGGCGTTCGTGGAAGGCCTGTGCAGTGCAGGCGACACCGTCATCGGCGTTTCACGCAACCGACCGCGCGATATTGAATGCCCCGAGGGCGTCACCCTGCAGTGGATCGAAGCCGATCTGTCCCAGCCGACCGTGGCTGCCGACCACATCGCAGCACAGGCACCTGCCGATCTGGATGTGCTGATCCACAACGTGGGCATCTGGGAACAGACCGCCTTCAGCGACGAGTACGCCTTCCTCGACCAGAGCGATGCCGCACTCACCCAACTGGTCGACGTCAACATCACCGCAACCCTGGTGCTGCTGCAGCGCCTGCTGCCGCGGGTGCTGCGCGCATCACGCCCGCAGCTGGTGCTGACCGGCTCGACCTCGGCACTGCCACGCAGCGGCCGCCCGGAAGTGGCGTTCGGCGCATCCAAGTTCGCGCTCAACGGCATCGCCGATGCACTGCGCGAGGGCTTCCGCGATCGCCGCCTGGCGGTGACCAGCCTGCAGCTGGGCTACCTCAACACCGACGATGCACTGTCAGTGCCGGTGGCCGAGGCCGCAGCGCGCGGCGACGGCGAGCTGGTGCCGGTGCACGACGTCGTTGCGATGGTGCGCGCGTTGCTGCAGTTGTCACCGTCCGGCTTCGTGCGCGAACTGGTGCTGCCGGCCATCGCCGACCCGCGCTACTGACCGACTCTGCGCAGGCCAGGCTCGGCCTCTTCGCGCAACAGGTACCCAAGCACGATGGCGGTCAGCACGGTCGCCATCGCCAGGACAAACAGCTGGCCACGGACGGACTCCATGTATGCCTGGGCCAGCGCCGTTCTCGAAACGCCGGGCAATGCCTCCACCGCTCCGCCAAGGTCGCCCATGGACAGCCGATGCACGGCGGCACGGGCCACGACGCTGGCCTCAAGCGCCATACTCCCACCAATGCGGGATGAGAGCATGATGCCGACAAGCGCGAGGGCAATGGAATCGCCTGCCAGTCGCATTGCGTTGAAGATGCCCGCGGCCATGCCTGCCTGCTCTTTGCCAACCACGCTGACCGCCAGGCCATCCATGATCCCCCAAGGCAGACCGATGCCGATCCCGATGACCAGCATCGGCATCCAGCGCACCGAAGGTAGCTGGAACACCTGCGCCAGCCATGCCAGCCCAAGCGCGCCGATCAACAGGCCCGCACAACACAGCGTCCGCGCCGGAATCCAGCGCAGCAGGTGACCCGCAACCAGGGGGACAACCAGCAATGGCGCAGACAGTGCTGCCATCGCCAGTCCAGCCTCGGTGGGCCGCAGCCCTTCAACACCGATGAACCCCGCCGGCAGCACCACCAGAAGAACGACGTACGAGAACGCGGGGGCAGCGGCGAGAATCTGCACGCCAACAAAGCGCCGGTTGCGGAACAGGCCGAGATCCAGCAGCGGTGTTCGATGGGAGCGCTCGACGGCAATGAACGCGGCCAGCAACACCATCGAGAGCGCCAGCAGTACCAGCGTCTGCGGATGCAACAGGCCGCGTTCCGGCAGCACGATCATGGCGTAGGTGAGTGACCCCAGCGCCAGCATGAAGGTGACGGCGCCCAGCCAATCCAGGCGTGGCGAACCGGTGCTCTTCGATTCGACGGATGACAGGGCGACCAACGGTACGGTCAGGGCGGCCAGCAACGCAGGCAGGAAGAACACCCATTCCCAGCCCAGCGCATCGATCAATCCGCCTGCCAGCAGCGGACCGCCTGCGGCTCCTGCACCAAAGGTGGTGCCGATCAGGCTGAACACCCTTGCCCGCGCCTGGCCGTCGAACACCTGCGCCAGCGACGCCATCGCACCGGCAAACGCAGCCGACGCCGCCATCCCCTGAAGCAGTCGCAGTGCATTGATCCACGCCACACCGGGCATCAAGGGGATCAGGCCGGTGACCAGCGCAAACGACGCGCCGCCCAGAAGCCAGATCCGGCGCCTGCCATGCAGATCGGCCAGCCCACCGGCCACCAGCGTGGTGCAGCCGTAGGTCAACAGATAAGCGTTGATGATCCAGGACAACGCCGCAGGCGAACCGCCCAGCGCGTCCCGGATGGCGGGAATGCCAACGGCGGGGCTGGCAATGCTCAACGGAATGGTGAGCGCCGTCAGGCAGCCCGCCAGCACCACTCCAAAGCGTGATGATCCGGCCGTCTCAGCAGAAGCAACTGACATGTCGATGAAACTCCAGCGTGGCCAGGCGCCACCGCATTGATGCTAGCGACGACGCTATCGCGTAAAAATCCATCGTTGTGTCCGTGCTTTAATGACATTAACGTCATCAATGGCCATGTCATGGACAGCTTTGCCGGTCTCAGCCTCTTCGTTCTGGTCGCCGAGGCACGCAGCTTCGCGGCCGCAGCACGACAGCGTGGCATCACCCCTTCGGCGGCAAGCAAGACCATCGCCCGGCTGGAAGAGCGTCTGGGCACCCGCCTGCTGAATCGCAATACCCGCAGCGTCAGCCTGACTGCCGAAGGCGAGCAGTTCCTTGAACGCTGCCGTCGCATCATGACCGAGGTCGCCGCAGCGGAGCGCGAGCTGACCGACGCCCAGGCCGCGCCCAGCGGTCGCCTGAAGGTCAGTCTTCCACTCGCCAGCGGACTGATGCTGCCGGTGCTATCGGCCTTTGCGCACCGCTTTCCCGCCATCGAGCTCGACCTGCACTTCAGCGACCGTCTTGTCGATGTCATCGAGGAGGGCTTCGACGCCGTTGTCCGCACGGGCATCCCCGCCGACTCCAGGCTGCACGGCCGCAACCTCGGCAGTGCCCGCCTGCTCTGTGTGGGCGCCCCTGCGTACTTCGCCAAGCGCGGCACGCCACAGCACCCGGAGGATCTGAGCGGCCACGCGTGCCTTCTCCATCGCTTTCCCGGCACCGGCCTGATCGAACGTTGGCCACTGCCCACGCATGAGGGAGGCACCGAGCTGCGACTGACTGCCGCAATGACCGCCAATCATCTTGAGACGATCCTGCACATGGCCATTGATGGCCATGGCATTGCGTGCCTGCCCGACTTCGCCACGCGTGATGCGCTGGACCGCGGTGAACTCGTCAGCGTCCTGGACCCATGGAGCACCGAGCGCAGCACCTTCTGGGCCCTCTGGCCAAGCCATCGCCATCAGCAGCCGCGTGTACGCGCGTTCGTGGATTTCATGGCCGAACACCTCCTGCCCGAACGCAGCCAGCGCAATTGAACCTGCGCGCTGCTGCGACTACGCTGCTCGTCACTGGCCGTCGGTCACAGGCGGGAACCTGCTATGGATGCGCTTTCACGGGTCTCGGCCCAGGTCCTGGACAGCGCCCTGCCCAGCCTGCCGCTGTACCTGCTGCAGGCCACGGCGGTGATCGGCATGATCGGCGTGCTGCTGATCGCCACCCGCCGCGCCGGGCACGCCATTGAAGGCCGTCGCCTGTATGTCGGCGTGGCGCTGGGCCTGATCTACCTGTTCAATTCCTGGTTCGTGGCCCGTTACACCCAGGGTGTGGTCAAGCTGCACCTCGGCTTCGACATCCTGCTGGTCAGTGGCCTGCTGGGCGGTTGGCGCGGCGGCCTGACCTGCCTGGCCGCCAGCCTGCTGGCGCGCTACCAGTTTGCCGGCACCCAGTATTTCCTGCCAGCCGGCCTCGAGGCCACGCTGCAGATGCTGGCCGGCGTCTGGCTGCGCAGGCGCCTGCA
Organism: Stenotrophomonas sp. 71799_Sma; assembly: GCF_056482505.1. NCBI lineage: Bacteria > Pseudomonadati > Pseudomonadota > Gammaproteobacteria > Lysobacterales > Lysobacteraceae > Stenotrophomonas > Stenotrophomonas sp. 71799_Sma. Next base: position 1,975,790 of record NZ_CM151202.1, on the reverse strand, counting down.
CCCGCGCATGCTCAATGAGCTCTCGCTGCGCGTGATCCTGCAGGCCTGGGGCGTGCGTATCGCCGTCACTGCGTTGGGCCTGGCACTGGGCGTCGCAATCATCGGCGCCAATCAGCTGCCCGTGGAGGAGTTGGCAATCCAGCGGCTGCTGGCACTGCCACTATCGCTGCTGATGCTCGGCGCGGTGTTCGCGCTGGTCTACAACGATGCGCAGATCGATGCACAGCGTCAGCGCGAACAGGCCTGGCTGCGCATCGATCCGATCAGTGGCCTGCCCAACATGCGTGCACTTGGCGAACGCCTGCAACATTACTGGCGCGACAACGACGGCATCGGCAAGGCCTGCCTGATCGTGGCCGAGATGGGCAACCTGCGCGATCTGCGCCTGCGCTATGGTCCGCTGCAGGACAACGGCCTGTGGCAGCGCGACAGCACCGACGAGGTGCATCGGCTGCTGCCCTCGCTGCCAGCCGGGCAGCTGGAGATCTACCAGTTCGGCGATGCCGCGCTGGCGATCCTGGTGCGCGACCTGACCTTGTTCGAACTGCGCACGCAGCCGCAGATCACCGAGCTGGCCAGCAACCTGGCCGATCGGGTCGGCCGCGATTGGCCCGGCTTCCGGCCGCTGTTCCGCTGTGCGGTGGTCGAATTGAAGCCCCCCGCCGATGCCGACGAAGGACATCTTCCGTTCCGCGCGATCACCGTGGCGCTGAGTGCGATCGAATCCGGCGTCGTGTTCTTCGACGACCCGATCCAGCGCGACAGCGAGATCGACGCCCTGATCGAAGTCGCCCTCGAACGCTGGCTGCAGCAGGGAGATGCCCCCCTGTGCTACCAGCCCAAGCATCGTCTGCAGGATCGCCAGCTGGTCGGCGCCGAAGCACTGCTGCGCATGCGCGACGGCGAGGGCCGGCTGATCGCGCCGATGCGGGTGATCTCGCTGCTGCGCCGGCAGGGGCGGTTGGCTGAACTGGAATGGGCCACGCTGCAGTCGGCCATCCACTTCCTGCAGCATTGCCGACGCGATGGCTCGCAGCTGAAGATCGCCGTGAACGTTTCGGCCGAGTCACTGCGCCTGCCCGACTTCGGCCTGCGCCTGCAGGAATTGCTGGCACTGCACGATGTGCCCGGCGTGATGCTGCGCCTGGAGATCGTCGAATGGACCGAGATCGTCGAGCGCGACGTGGTCGATGCCAACATCGCACAGCTGCTGGCGGCGGAGGTCACGCTGTCACTGGATGATTTCGGTGCCGGCTATTCAACCCTGATCCTGCTCTCGCAGCTGGCCATTGCCGAGGTCAAGATCGAGCAGGCGTTGATTGCCACCCTGTCCGACGCCAAGTCGCAGTCGATCGTTCGCTTCATCGTCGAAGTCGCGCATCGCTGCGGTGCGATCGTGGTGGCCGAGGGTACCGAAACCCTCGCGCAGGAACAGCAACTGCGCGCACTGGGTGTGGATGTCGGCCAGGGCTATCTGTACTCGGCGGCGCTGCCGGCCGACGAGTTCCGCCGCTTCGCCGCCAGCTAGACCGCGTAGTAACCCAGGAACATCGCCACCGCCGATTCGGCCACGCGTGCGCGCTCCTGTTCGTTCAACGGCGCCTGCCCCATCGTCACCTGTGGCCAGAATGCAAAGCTCTTCACCAGCCCGTGCAGCTGGTGGCCGGCGAACTCCGGATCGACCTGGCGCAGCCGGCCATCGGCGATTGCCGCGCGGATCCACGCACTCTCACCGCTTTCCTTCTCGCCCATGCGGCAGACGATGGCCTGCGCACGTTCCGGCGAATGGATGATCTCGGCCATCGCCACCCGCGCCAGGTCGATGAAGTTGGCATCACTGAGCAGCTCCAGCTTCTGCCCCAGCAGCTGCATCAGCTGCGCCTGCAGCGGCTGGTCGGCGCGGTACGGCAGTGCGTCGCTGGCCACGCTGCGCTCCCACAGCTCCTCCAGGATCATCGAGAACAACGCTTCCTTGCTCGGGAAGTGGTTGTAGACGGTGCGCTTGGAGACCCCGGCCACCTCGGCGATGCGGTCCATGCTGGTCGCCTCGTAGCCCGATGCACGGAACTCCTCCACCGCCGCACGCACGATGGCTTCGCGTTTGCGGTCGGTCAGGCGTTGCGGGGCACGGGACATGGCAGGAACCAGATAACTGAACGGACGACACCATTTTACACCCGGCAGTGTACTTTTGAAAAACACGAAACTACACTGTGCAGTGTACCCAGCGGACGTCACCCATGAAGCGCCTGCTCCTTGTCCTTTTGCTTGGAATCCTCGCCGTGACCGCCTACACCTTCTGCAAGTCCTGGTCCCTCCCCGACTTCCCCGATTCGCCGCAGTACCGCGACGGCAAGTTCCGCAATGCCCTGCCGCGTCCGGCGATGGGCCTGCGCGATGGCGCGGAGATCTGGTGGACGTTCCTGTTCAACAAGCCCAAGGGCACCGTGCCCGCCCACCCCATTCCGGTGCTGCCGCTGGACCGCGCCACCCTGGACGCCGCGCCTGATCGCAGCCTGTTCCGGCTCGGGCATTCCACGATCCTGCTGAAGTTGCGTGGCCAATACTGGCTGACCGATCCGGTGTTCTCCGAGCGCGCCTCGCCGGTGCAGTGGATGGGCCCGGCCCGCTTCCACGCGCCGCCGATCAGCATCGACCAGCTGCCGCCGATCGCCGGCGTGATCCTCTCGCACAACCACTACGACCACCTGGACCATGCCGCGGTGATGCAGCTGGCCGGCAAGACCGCGCGCTTCATCGCACCGCTGGGTGTGGGCGACCAGCTGATTGCGTGGGGCGTGGACGCCAGCAAGGTGGAACAGCTGGATTGGTGGCAGTCCACCGAAGCCAGCGGCCTGCGCCTGACCGCCACCCCGGGCCAGCATTTCTCCGGCCGTGGGCTGGGCGACAGCGATCGCAGCCTGTGGGCGTCATGGGTGATCCAGGACGATGACTTCCGCATCTTCTTCAGCGGCGACACCGGCTACTTCGACGGCTTCAAGGCCATCGGTGAGAAGTACGGCCCGTTCGACCTGACCATGATCGAAACCGGTGCCTACGACCCGCGCTGGGCGTTCGTGCACATGCAGCCCGAGCAGACCCTGCAGGCGCACCTGGACCTGCGCGGCAAGTGGCTGCTGCCGATCCACAACGGCACCTTCGATCTGGCGCTGCACGCCTGGCAGCAGCCGTTCGAGCGCATCACTGCATTGGCTGGCGCAAAGAACGTGCCGGTGGCCACGCCGATGATGGGCGAAGCACTGGACATGCAGGCGCCGCAGGCGGGTACGCGCTGGTGGGAGACGGTGGAGCTGTAATGGAGGATGTCGCTTGACCTGCCGGAAGCCATGTAGAGCCGAGCCATGCTCGGCTGCTTCTGAGAAGTGCGCCGTGGACGTCAAACAAGCTCAGCTTTGGAGTCACCGCAATTGGAGACGCCGCCAGCATTGCTGACATCGACATGCACGGTTATCAATTCGGCTTCCGGTACCGCATTCTGGACCTGCACGCATGCGGCACGCGCGACATCGTCTGCGGCTGTGCCTTCTCGCTGGAATCGCAACGCCAACACGCCCGGCGAACCACTGCCCAGCAGCGCATCGTCGCACCCCACCTCTGCAAGACCTCGCTCAAATGCACTGAGATCTTTTCCGGTATCAGGCACTCGGTACATCAGCGTGAAACTGAACTCCATCATCAATCCATTTCAGATCGGTGGTCGTTGCCAATCAGCATAGGGGCAAGCCTGCAGCCGTCCAGAGCCACATCCGTCAGCGCTCCCGCGATGGCAGCGCCAGCGCCCGGCGGCGCTGCAGTGCGTCATGTAACCGATTACATCCCTTGCTAGCCTAGCGCTCGCCCGAATCCGGCCGAACCTGCGAGGCTGTCCGTAATGACGTTGCGCGCCGAACGTTCCAAGGTCTTCCGCTCACCTGCCCCATGGCGACCTGCCGCCACTCTGATGCTCGCCGTCCTGGCATCCTCCGCGCAGGCACAGACATTGCCACCACGCAGCCAATGGCAGGCCAGCGCGTCCTCGCAGCAGGTACCGGCGATGGCGATCAGCCACCTGATCGACGGCGACCCCAAGACCGTCACCGGCGGCGCCTTCAGTCCGGGCCACTGGTTCCAGATCGATCTGGGTGCACCGACGATGCTGGCGGGCGCACGGATCACCTGGGATGTCTCCAATCCAGAGGGCTATTCACTGCAGACCTCGCTGGACGGCACACAGTGGCAGACCGCGTACACCATGGCCGATTCGCTGGGCGACGTGGAAACGCTGTCCTTCGCGCCACGCCAGGCGCGCTACCTGCGGTTGGCCAGCCCACAGCGCACATCCGATTGGGGCGTGTCGATCTTCGAGATGGAGCCGCTGGACAGCACGCTCAGCGCACGCATCAGCGGTGTCGATGCAGCGCAGGCGGCGGCGCTCTGGCAAGGCGGTGGCACCGTCGCGGTTCCAGCCGGAAAAGGTGGATCCCATACGCTCGAGATCATGCTGCCTCGCACCCAGTCCACGGCCGGTCTCGCGGTCGACTGGGCCGATGGCGGGCGCGGCGCCGCCCGCTTGCGGGCGCAGGACGCACAGGGCCGATGGCAGGACCTCGCACACGATGCACAGGCGGCCAGCCATCGGCAGAGTTGGCTGGCTGCTGACACGGCACAACCTCTACGCGCATTCCGCCTGGCCGTGGACGGCGCTGCCCCGCAGATCGCGCGCCTGCGCCTGCTTGGCCCGAAAGCCGTGATGACGCCGATGAAGCGCTACCAGATTGCCGCCAGCGGTGCGCAACGTGCCTTGTTCCCCGCCTCGCTGCAGATGCAGCAGACCTACTGGACCGCCGTGGGTGTGCACGCGGGTCGGCAGAAATCCATCTTCGACGAATACGGCAACCTGGAAGCGTTCAAGGGTGCGCCGCTGGTACAGCCGATCTGGCGAAGCGCCGACGGGCGTGCTGCAGGTGCCGCCGGTCAGCCCGTACAGCACGCCCTGCGCGATGGCTGGAAGCCTATGCCTTCGGCCACCTGGTCGCCGCAGCCTGGGCTGGAGCTGCGCAGTGAGGTGTTCGCCATCGAGCGCGATGGCCAGCCGGTGACCTTCCTCCGCCATCGACTGCACAACACCGGCAGCACCCGGATCGACGGCACGCTCAGTCTGGTCGTGCGTCCGATGCAGATGAATCCGCCGTGGCAGAACGGCGGGCTGTCGCCGATCCGGGACGTGCGCATCGACGGACAGGCCGTGCGCATCAATGGCCGCACGCTGCTGCATTCGCTCACGCCAGTGGCTGCGTCCGGCGTGGCGCCGTTCGGGAAGGACGGCGCAACGGAGATCACCGCGGACGTCGCTGCCGGCGAACTGCCTTCCTCGCAGCAGGCACGTGACGAGCAAGGACTGGCCGCAGCCGCATTGAGCTACCGGATCCGCCTCGCGCCCGGTGCCAGCGATGCGGTGGTCGTGGCGTTCCCACTCGGTACCGCCGCTGCCGATGCCAATGGCGTGCTGCCCGAGGCGCCTGCGCTTGACCTGTCCACGCTGCCCCGTGATGCCAATGCGGCGTTCGAGACGCTGGCCACGCAGGCGTCCGCAGATTGGCAGGCGCGGCTGGGCCAGGTCGGCCTGCGCCTGCCCGATCCCTCGCTGGTCGACATGCTGCGCGCGCAGGCTGCCTACATGCTGATCAACCAGACCGGCCCGGCCATGCAGCCCGGCCCGCGCAACTACAACCGCTCCTTCATCCGCGATGGCATGGCCACCTCGGCGGTGCTGCTGCGCATGGGCGAAGCCAAGGTCGCGCGCGACTACCTGGCGTGGTACAGCCAGCACGGCGTGCACGGCAGCGGACTGGTCTCGCCGATCCTCAACGACGATGGCAGCGTCAACACCGGCTTTGGTTCGGACATCGAGTACGACAGCCAGGGCCAGTATGTGGCACTGGTCGCCGATGTCGCCCGCCTCGATGGCGGTGCGGAGTCGGTGCGCGCGTACCTGCCGAAAGTGAAGGCGGCGCTGCGCTTCCTGCAGCAGCTGCGCGAGCGCACGCTGGTAGCGGGTTACATGGCTGACCAGCCAGCGCCGGAGCGCTTCGCGGGCATTCTTGCGCCGTCGATCAGCCATGAGGGCTATCCGTCGCCCACCCACAGCTACTGGGATGACTACTGGGGCCTGAAGGGCTGGCACGACGGCGCGTGGCTGGCAGAGGCACTTGGCGACCATGAAACCGCCCGTTGGGCGCGCGAACAGTACAAGCTGCTGTACGACGCACTGCATGCCTCGATCCGGGCGACGATGGCGTGGAAGGGCATCGACTTCATTCCGTCCTCGGCGGATCTGGGCGATGGTGATCCCACCGGCGTTTCGATTGCATTGGACCCCACCGGTGCGCAGAGCGTGCTGCCGGCAGATGCATTGCGGACCACCTTCGCCCGCTATCTGGACGATGTGCGCAAGCGCAACCAGCCCGGCGCGCTGTACGCCTATACGCCCTACGAAATCCGCAATGTGCTGAGCTATGTGCACCTGGGCCAACCCGAAGCAGCCGACGAACTGCTGCAGGGCCTGCTGCATGATCGGCGCCCGCGCGAGTGGCAGGTTCTGGCCGAGGTCGTGCACTCTCGACTGCGTTTTCCGCGCTATCTCGGCGACATGCCGCACACCTGGATCGGCGCCGAATACGGCCGCACGCTGTTCGGCATGTTGATGCGCGAGGACGATGACGCGTTGTCATTGCTGCCGGGCACACCGCCTTCGTGGGTGGCGGGCGATGGATTGGCGGTGGAGCGTCTGCCGACCGCGTATGGCACGTTGCAGATGCAGGCGCGGCAGCGCGACGGGCTGCTGACAGTGGTGATTGGCGAGGGGCTGCGCAAGGACACCGCCGTGCGCATGTGGTGGCCGAACCGGACCGCGCCGAAGTCTGTGCGCGTGGATGGACGCAGCGTTTCCGACTTCGATGCAGAGGGCGTGCGCCTGGCGAAACCGTTCCGGACGTTGGAAGCGGTCTGGTAATGCAGCCGAGCATGGCTCGGCTCTACAGAAATCAGACTCTGCGAGTAGATCCACGCCATGCGTGGATGCTCTTGTAGAGTCGAGCCATGCTCAACGCATCGCACACCACGCGAACTGCAGCCGAGCATGGCTCGGCTCTACAAAAGCAGCGGTAGCTGCCGGGCCATGCCCGGCGTCAGAGCGTCGGCAGCCCCGGCGGGTTGGTCTGCGACTGCGGCACGGCCTCCTCGGCCACATTCCACCGCTTCAGCGCCTGCGCATAGGTGCCGCTGCCGATCTGGGTGTTCAGCGCCTGCGTCACCGCATCAGCCAGGCCACTGCCCTTGCGTGTGGTCACCGAGATCGCTGCGGCGTTCGGCCAGCCCCCCGGGAACAGGCCCACACGCCGCACCTTGCCATCGCGCGCCGAATAGGCACCAGCGGCGTTGGGCTCGAACGAGACATCGGCGCGCCCGGTGATCACCGCCAGCCGCCCAACCACGGCGTCATCGAAGTACTGGTACTCCACCGGCTTCAAGCCAGCGGCGATGTTCTGCTGGTCCCACTGCCGCAGGATCTGGTCCTGGTTGGTGCTGGCGCCGACCACCACCTTCAGCCCGGCCACGTCGGCCGGCTTTTCGATCTTCTGGATCGGGCCATCACTGCGCGTATAGATGCCGAGCAGGTCGTAACGGTAGCTGGAGAAATCGAACTTCTTCTTGCGCTCTTCGGTCACCGTCACGTTCGACAGCACCGCATCGTACTTGCCTGATTCCAGACCCAGCGGCCAGTCGGCCCACGCCACCGGCACGATCACCAGCTTCAGGCCCAGCCCATCGGCGATCAGCCGTGCGATGTCCGGCTCGATGCCGACCACGTCCTTGCTATCGGTACCGTAGTCGGCCAGCGGCAGCTGCCCCGGATGGGTGGCAACGGTGAACGTACCGGCTGTGACGAAGCGATACCCCGTGGGGATCAATGCCTGCGCCTTCGGATCGAACGTGCCCTTCAGGATGGCGGTGTTCGCACCCGCCAGGCTGGTTGCGGCCACGGTGCCGGCATCCGGTCCCTGACGCACGCGCGAATAGACGATGCCGGCGATGCCGATGACCAGCACGCCCACGATCAACAGGGTGCTGCGTGAGGGGCGACGCGGTGCTGCAGGGCTCATGGTCTTCCTTCCGGGGTTACAGGGTCTTGGCCAGGAAATCGGCGGTGCGTTGCTGGCGCGGGCGCTCGAACAGCGCCTCGGGCGAGCCCTGCTCGATCACCCGCCCCTGGTCCATCATCACCACGTGGTCGGCCACGCGGCGGGCGAAGCTCAGTTCGTGGGTGACAATCACCAGCGTGGTGCCGGAGCTTGCCAGCTCCTCGATCACGCTGAGCACTTCGGCCACCAGCTCCGGGTCCAGTGCCGAGGTCGGTTCGTCGAACAGCAGCACCTTCGGTTGCAGGGCCAGCGCACGAGCAATCGCGATGCGCTGCTGCTGGCCGCCGGACAGCTGGCGCGGGACGGCATCGGCCTTATCGGCCAGGCCGACCCGTTCCAGCAGCGTGCGCGCCTGCTGCTCGGCCTGCGCGCGCGACACGCCACGCACTGCGATCGGTGCCTCGATGATGTTCTCCAGCGCAGTCAGGTGCGGGAACAGGTTGAAGCCCTGGAACACCATGCCCACCTCCGCACGACGGCGGCGGATCTCACGCTCGGGCAGCTCGTACAGGGTGTCACCATCGCGGCGGTAGCCGATCAGCTGGCCGCCGACGGTCACGTAACCGCTGTCGGCACGTTCCAGGTGGTTTATCAGCCGCAGCAACGTGGACTTGCCGGCGCCGGACGGGCCGATCAGCACCGTCACGCTGCCAGCGCGCAGGTCCAGGTTCACGTCTTCCAGCACCGGCTGGTCGCCGAACACTTTGCCCACACCGTGCAGCGATACCGATGCCCCCTCGCCCGCTTCAACCTGCGCGGCGATGCGCGGGCGATTGACCACGCGCGGTGCAGCCTCACCTGTGGCGCGCGTCGGTGACGAGACACGCGATACCGAACGCTCGCGCTGCAGCTGACCGCGTGCGAAGCGCTGCTCCACGCGCCGCTGCAGCAACGACAGCACGGTGAGGATCACCAGGTACCAGACCGTGGCCACCATCAGCAGCGGCACCACTTCCAGGTTGCGGCGGTAGATCACCTGCACCGTGTAGAACAGCTCAGGCAGCGCCAGCACGTAGACCACCGAAGTGCTCTTGGCCAGGCCGATCACATCGTTGAACGCGGCCGGCAGGATCGAGCGCATCGCCTGCGGCAGGATGATGCGGCGCACCTGGCGGCCACGCGGCAGGCCAAGCGCGGCGGCCGCCTCATACTGCCCATGGTCCACAGACAGGATGCCGCCACGGATCACCTCCGCCGAGAACGCCGCCTGGTTCAGGGTCAGGCCCAGCACCGCCGCGGTGAACACACCAATCAGCTGCGTGGTCGGGTACGAGAACAGGCTGATACCGGTGAACGGCACGCCCAGCTCGATGGTGGTGTACAGGTAGCCCAGGTTGTTCAACAGCAACAACAGCACCAGCAGTGGGATCGAACGGAACAACCAGACATAGCCCCACGACACCGCCGACAGCAGCGGTGAACCGGACACCCGGGCCAGCGCAAGCAAGGTGCCCAGCGCGAAGCCTAGACCGGTACCGAGTGCGGTCAACAGCAGCGTACGGCCCAGGCCTTCCAGCACCGGGCGTGCGAAGAACCACTCGGCGAAGGTGCCCCAGCCCCAGCGCGGATTGCCCAGCACTGATTGCAGCCCGATCAGGATCAGCGCCAGTGCCAGCACCGTGCCGAAGACCTGCAGCGGATGCCGGGCCGGCACGATCTTCAGCGCCGGTGCTGGCGCCGGCCGGGTTGCAATGCCATCCAGCGCGGTCGAAGGCGTGCTCACGCGTGGGCTCCTTGCAGCTGGGTCTGCGCAGGCGCAACGACAGGCGTCGCTGCCCGCAGGTGCTTTTCGAACGGCAGATGCGCAACCGTTTCCGGGTCGGCCTCCAGGTCGAACAGCGCGGTGTAGCCATGGCTGAGGTACAGGCCAACAGCCTCAGGCTGGCGGAAGCCGGTCGTCAGGAACACCCGCCGGTACCCTTGCCGCGCCGCCTGGTCTTCCAGCTCCTGCAGCACGCGCCGCGCGATGCCCTGGCGGCGCAGGCCGGGCAGCGTCCAGATGCGCTTGAACTCGGCGGTGTCCGGATCACGGTGCGGCATGAACGCGCCGCCGGAAATCGCCACCCCGTCGCGCAGCAGCAGCACGAAGGCACCGACCGGGGCCGCAAAGGCCTGCGCCGGGTAGCGCTGCAGCTCCTCGCGGGCGCTGCCACCGATGCGTCGGCGCACGTCGGCATAGCGGCTGTCGTACTCCTGTTCCAGACCATCAAACAGCGGCCGCGCCAGCGGATCATCCACCGAGGTGTAGAGGAAGCGTTCGTTGCTGCTCATGCCACGTCCTTCACCAGATAGTCTTCAGCCAGCCGCGCCCACAGGCTGGCAGCGGGCGCGATGGCGGCGTCGTTGAATACATAGCGCGGGCTGTGCAGCGGCGCGCTGTCGCCGTTGCCGACGAACACGAAACTGCCCGGCCGCGCCTGCAGCAGGAACGCGAAATCCTCACTGGCAGTGCGCGGCGCGAATTCGGGCACCACGTGTTCGCTGCCGAAGCCCTGCACGGCCACCTCACGGATGTAGGCGGTCTGCTGCGGATGGTTGATCACGCTCGGGAAGCCACGCGGGAACTCGATCTCCGCGCGCGCGCCGAACGCGGCGGCGGTCCGCTCGGCGACCTCGGTAACACGGCGCCGCAGGGTGTCACGTACCTCGGGCAGGTAGGCGCGCACGGTCAGCTTCAGCTCCACTACGTCCGGGATCACATTGGCGGCCTGCCCGCCGTGGATCGAACCGACGGTGACCACGCCCATCTGCCGTGGATCCACATTGCGCGAGACAACGCTTTGCAGCGCCGTGACGATATGCGCTGCCGCCAGGATCGGGTCGACGCTACCCTGAGGCTCGGCACCGTGACCGCCCTTGCCGATCACTTTCAGCCGCGCCCAGTCCACCGATGCCATCGCCGGACCGTCGACGAAGCCGAAGTGGCCCACCGGCACACCCGGCCAGTTGTGCAGGCCATAGATCGCATCCACCGGGAAGCGTTCGAACAGGCCGTCGGCAATCATCTTCGAGGCCCCCGAACCGGTTTCCTCGGCCGGCTGGAACACCAGCTGCAGGGTGCCGTCGATGCGGCCGTGATGGGCCAGGTAGTGCGCCGCGGACAGCAGGATGGCGGTATGCCCATCGTGGCCGCAGGCATGCATCAGCCCCTCGTTCTGGCTGGCGTAGGCCAGGCCGGAGTCCTCATGGATCGGCAGTGCATCGATGTCGGCACGCAGCCCAAGGCGACGGCTGCCCTGCCCGCGCTGCAGCGTACCGACCACGCCGGTACCGCCGAGGCCGGTGGTGACCTCATAGCCCCACTGCTGCAGCAGCTCAGCCACGCGTGCGCTGGTGCGGTGTTCCTCGAAGGCCAGCTCCGGGTGCCGATGCAGGTCATGGCGGATCGCGATGGCCGCCTCGGCGCGTGCCGCGATTTCCGGCAGCACGCCAGTCGTTGGGGAATTCCGCCGGGCATGGCCCGGTGCTGCCGCGCTTTCTCCGCTCATCGCCTTACCCTGCCTTCCGCGCCGGCTCGGCATCGGTCGCATGGCGGCTGGCCTTGTACGGCAGGCCCAGATGCGCTCGCAGCGTCTGCCCTTCCAGCTCGCGCTGGTGGTAGCCGCGCGCCTGCAGGATCGGCAGCACCTGGGTCACGAAATCGTCCAGGCCTTCGCGCTGTGCCGCGAAACCGAGGATGAAACCGTCGCTGGCACCGGCATCGAACCAGCGGATCAACTCGTCGGCCACATGCTCCGGCGTGCCGATGAAATTAGGTCGCGGGCTCACCGCTTCCAGTGCCACCTGGCGCAGGCTCAGGCCCTTCTCACGTGCATCCTGCTTGATGCGGTCGGTGGTGGAACGGAACGAATTGCTGCCGATGTCACCCAGCTCCGGGAACGGCGCGTCCGGATCGTACTGGCTGAAATCATGGTGGTCGAAGAAGCGCCCCAGGTACGCCAGCGCATCCTCCAACGTGGCCAGTGCGGCGATCGCCTGGTACTTGGCTTCAGCCTCCTCCGCGGTGCGACCGACGATGGGGCCGATGCCCGGGAAGATCTTCACGTCATTGCCGCTGCGGCCGTGGGCGATCGCCGAGTTCTTCACCTTCTGGGTGAACGCGCGGGTCTCCTCCAGCGATGGCGAATGGGTGAACACCGCATCGGCGTACTTCCCGGCCAGCGCGATGCCATCGTCGGACGACCCGGCCTGGAAGATCACCGGCTGCCCCTGTGGCGAACGCTGGATGTTGAGCGGCCCTTCCACCTGGAAAAAGCGGCCCTTGTGGTCGAGGCGGCGGAACTTGTCCGGCGCGAAGAACGTGCCGCTGTCGCGCTCACGCACGAAGGCATCGTCGTCCCAGGAATCCCACAGCCCTTGCACTACGTCCAGGTACTCGTCGGCGATCTGGTAGCGCAGCGCGTGCTCCGGGTGCGGGCGACCGTAGTTGCGCCCCGAACCCTCCAGCGGCGACGTCACCACGTTCCACCCCGCACGACCGCCGCTGAGCAGGTCCAGCGAAGCGAACTGCCGGGCCACGGTAAACGGGTCGCTGTAGGAGGTCGACAGCGTGCCCGCCAGGCCGATCTTCTTCGTCGCCGTGGCCAGCGCCGACAGCAGCGAGATCGGCTCGAAGCGATTGAGGAAGTGCGGGATCGACTTCTCGTTGATGTACAGGCCGTCGGCTACGAAGCCGAAGGCGATGCCGTTTTCCTCGGCGGTACGCGCGATGTCGATGTAGAACTGCAGGTTGACGCTGGCATCGGCCGGATTGGAGGGATGCTTCCAGGCATGCATGTGGCTGCCAGGACCCTGCAGCATGATGCCGAACGGAATGTGGCGCGGGGTCGTGCTCATGGGAATCGCTCCTGCAGGTCAGGCCACCGCCGCGCGCGGCGCGGGCGACAGCAGTTCAAGGGATGTCAGGCGTGCATCAAGGTCGGCCACCGGCGCATCGAGGATGAACTCGCCCACGCCGAAGCGCCGGTGCAGCGCATCCAGTTCGTCACGCACGTGCTGCGCATCACCGGACAACACGCTGGGGCGAGTTTCCTCGATGCGGAAGTCAGCCACGCCCACCTGGCGCGCGTACTCGGCAGCCGCCTCGGGACTGGGCAGATTCACCGTCTGGCCGGGGCCGAGGTGCAGCTTGTAGACGCGCAGCGCGCCGATATGACGCGCTGCGGCTTCGGCAGTTGGTGCGGCGAAGGCCACCGTGGCCAGCAGCGGCGGCTGCTTTGAAACGTTGCGGTAGGCATCGAACGCGGCCTCGATATGCTTCGGGTCACCATCGAAGTGCGCGGCGTAGACGAAGCGCCAGCCCAGTTCGGCCGCCTGCTGCGCGCTCTGCGGGCTGGCCCCGAGCAGGAAGCGCTCCGGTGCCTGCTGCGGAACCGGCCGAGCCTGTGCCTCGGTGTCGGCCCCGGACAGATAGCCTTCCAGGTCACGCAGTTGCTGGTCGAAGTCGGCGAACGCCGGACGCCCGGCTGCCAGCGCCGCGGTCGAGGCCGGCAGGCCACCGGGGGCCTTGCCCACGCCCAGATCGACACGCCCCGGCGCCAGCGCCGACAGCAGGTTGAAGTTCTCCGCCACCTTGTACGGCGCGTAGTGGCGCAGCATCACCCCGCCACTGCCGATGCGGATGCGCCGGGTCTGCGCCAGCACCCACGCAGCCAGCACTTCCGGTGCAGGGCTGGCCAGCGTCGGCGTAGCGTGGTGCTCGGCAAACCAGTAGCGGTGGTAGCCCAGCTGCTCGGCGCGCTGCGCCAGCTGCAGGCTGTTGCGCAGCGCCTGCTCCGGCGAGGCACCTTCGGCCACCGGGCTCTTGTCCAGCACGCTGATCTGATAGCTCATGGTCACGTCCTCGCTCAGGGGTGGGCCACGGGAATGCCGAGCAAGCCGTTCAACGCGGCCAGGATCGGCTCTGCACCGGAGATGTACTGGCGGTCCTGGTGCGCGCCACTGGCCAGTTCGCTGCGCACGCCCTGCGGCAACACCAGCTTGGGTAGTGACTGGTCCTGCTCACCGATCTCGGCGATCACCTCGCGGCGCGGCCGCGCGAAGCCGATGCGGCGTACATCCAGCTGCGCGTCCAGGCCATCGATGCTCGACAGCGCGCCCTCCAGCAGCAGGCTGTGCCGACAGAAGAAGCGCTGGCCGGGAATCTGGCCGTCCTCGAACTCACGGTCGAGCAGGAACAGGATGGGTTTGCTTGCTGCGTCGAAAGTCACAGGGGTCGTCCTCATCGGGGCCGGCAATGCGATGCCGCTTCGATATCGATGCTAGAGATGCCAGCAGCCGCAGCAGCGACGGCTGGCGACAATCGGCGGTCAGATCCGGCCACGCAGATGCGGCGTAGCCATAAGCAAAGCGCTGCCGGTTATGGCGTCAGGCGATACGTCGCAGCGGCGCCGCTACCGTCAGCGCCTGCGCCTGCGTGGCCAAGTGCCCGGCCGCACGCTCGGTCGCCAGTTCGATGCGTGCCTGCAAGGCCGCACTGCTGATGTGCTCGCCCTCGAAGTCGGCCGGTGTGGCATACACCCCGATCGGCAGCGTGTGCGCCTGCAGGAAACTGAACAACGGCCGCAGCTGGTGATCGATCACCAACGCATGTCGCTCGCTGCCGCCGGTGGCTGCCAGCAGCACCGGCGTATCCACCAGCGCCTCCAGCTCGATGAAGTCGACCAGGTGCTTGAACAAGCCGGGATACGAGCCGCGATACACCGGCGCGGCCACCACCAGCAGCTCCGCCGCTTCGATGGTCTGCAGTGCCCGTTCCACCGCCGGCTCCGCCTCGCCGCGCGACAGCGACTGGCCCAGCGAACGCGCGATCGGCGCCAGCTCCACCAGGTCCACGCTGGCGTGCACCCGCTGCTGCAGCGACGCCAGCAGATGCCGCACCAGCAACAACGTGCGCGACGTCGCCGAGCTGGTCGGTGACCCCACCAATGCAACCACCCTCAATGCAGAAGACATGAACTGCTCCCGTATGGAGCCGAGCCATGCTCGGCTGCCTTTCGCTTTTGTAGAGTCGAGCCATGCTCGGCTGCCCTTCGCTTTTGTAGAGTCGAGCCATGCTCGACTGCTTCCCACCTCAGAACCGGTAACTGACCCGGCCAAACCAATACGCACCCACATTGCTCAGCACATCGCCGCTGTCCCACGTGGTCTCGATGCTCGCCACATCGGTGGCACTGCGCGCGTACTCCGGCACCTTGCGGGTGCGCTTGTCGAACACGTTGTTGATGCCCAGCGCCGCACTCCAGCCCGCGCCCAGCTCCACGCCACCGGACAGGTTGGTCACCAGCACCGGCGGCTGCCTGTACTCCACGCCGTTGTTCAGGCGCTTGATCGGGCCGTAGTAGGTGAAGTCCAGATTCGAGCGCCAGCGCCCGTTCTGCCAGCCCAGCCCCGCCACCTGCGTATAGCTGGGCGTGCGGAAGCGCAGCGCATACTCGCTGGATCTGGTCAGCAGGTTGATGTTCGGCAGGCCCTGCAGCGCCGCCGGAATGTCGCTGACCTTCTGGATCGTGGTACGGCCGACGTTGGCCGCGTAGCTCCAGCGCAGCTTGCCCCACGCGGTTTCCTGGTTCGCCTCCAGGGTCAACTCCACACCCCGTGTACGGGTATTACCCACGTTGGTGAAGTAGCTGGCGTAGAACGCATCACCCGGCAGGATGCTGATGCCGGCCGAACCCAGCAGTGCATCGATGGTGTTCTTCTGCGCCGCACTCAGCACCGTGCCGCTGTTGTCGGTGACGCGCGCCGGATCCTGCGCGTTGTAGCCGATCTGGCTGGACTGGCCGAGCTGGCCGCGGATGTCGATCTGATAGGCATCCAACGCCAGATGGAACGCCGGGCTCGGGTCCCAGGTCACGCCCAGGCTGTAGTTGGTGGCCTTTTCTGGCTTCAGCGGTGTGGCACCCAACGCAATCGCCGCGGGCGAAGACACCTGCGCCACCAGCGTGGTCCCGCACGGGCAACTGCCGGTGGCCTGGTAGTACTGCGCGCCCAGACTGGGCGCATGGAAGCCATTGCTGACCGTGGCACGCACACCCAGCGCGTCGGTGAAGTCGAAGCGCGTGGTCAGGCGGCCGGTGGAGACACTGCCGAAGTCGGAATGGTCTTCCCAGCGCGCGGCCGCATCCAGGTACCAGCGCGAGGTGATGTTGGTGGCCGCACCCACGTACACCGCCTTGCTGTTACGGGTGGCTTTCACCGCGTCCGCAGTGGAATAGCCGACGAAGGCTGCAGCGCCGAAGCCGGTATACGACTCCCACTGCCCTGCTCCACGCTCGTACTGTTCGTGCTGATACTCGGCGCCCGCGCTCACCTCCAGCGGCGAAGCAAATGCCGCCACCTCGAAGCCACGGCGCAGGTCCAGGTTGGCGATGCCCTGCTGGTAGTCCAGCTTGCCGTCATAGAAATCAGTGGGTGAACCGGGATACGGCAGCGAGTAGTTCACCGAGTTACGCGTATAGGTGCGCACGGTGCTGCGGTTGCCGGTCAGGCTGGCATCATAGTCCCAACCCGCGATCTGGCCTTTTACCCCGGCCGTACCGGTGTACTGCTTCTCCTTGGTTTCCAGCACCGGCAGGAAGCCGTCAGGAAACACGCTCAGAACGCCGGGAGCCCTGTAAGTGGTGAAGATGGTCGCCGGCAGACGGAAATTCTGGATCGCCTGTGCAGTGCGATCGCTGGCCGTAGCATTGGCGTAGAACTGCGCGCTCTCGCCCAGGCCATGGCCCACGTTCACCGCGAAGGCCTTCAACGCATACGACGGCGAGCTGAGGATGGTATTGGCTTCGGCATTGCGGCTGGCCTCGGCCGGGTTCGGCGTGGCACCTGCAGGCAGTCGATTGTTCGGCCGCAGCGCCACCAGATTGCCGTTGCCATCCACGGCCGGATAGCTCAGGTAGCCGTCGATGTAGCGCCGGGTGCGGATTGCATGGTGCTGGCGGGTGGTCTCACCGGACAAATTGACGAAGCCATCCTCGCCCCACGGCAGGCCGACGTTGGCGCGCACGCTGGTTCGCGAACCATCACCATCGGTGCTCTGCCCGCTCTCCACCGACACATCACCACCGTGCGCCTGCGACTTCAGGATCACGTTGACTACGCCGGTGATCGCGTCCGAGCCGTAGATGGCGGAGGCACCATCACGCAGCACTTCCACATGGTCGATGGCCGAGACCGGAATCAACGCCAGGTCCGCCCACGCATGTCCGGGGAAGCCGCCACCATTGGCCCCGCTTACATAGGCGCTGGCATTGCGGCGCTTGCCGTTGACCAGTACCAGCGTGTAGCCCGGCGACAGGTTGCGCAGCTGGTAGCCGCGGATCAGGCTCTCCTGGTCGCTCTGGTAACCGCCGATCTGGCTCAGCGACGGCAGGCTGCGCTGCAGGGCTTCCAGCAGATTGCCCTGACCGGTGGCGGCGAGGTCTTCAGCGGAAATCACATCGATGGGCGTGGAGCTGTTCTTCACCGTGCGCGTGCTGGTGCGAGAGCCGGTGACCACCACCGCATCCAGCGTGGAGGCTGCCACATTGGCAGTGGCTGCAGTGGTGGCAGGGTCTGCATCGGCTTCCGCCGCATGGCGGGGCGATGCAGCGAGGGCGGCCGCGATCAGGACGGCAAGAGTGCTCAGGACAGGATTGTGGGCGGCAGGCATGGGGGCTCGTGGGGGTGGGCCGGAAACACGCTTCCATTCAAGGGCCTGTTCACCCACCGCGACAGGCGGGATCGCGTCACCCAGCCGTAACATCCGGCCACCCACATGACTGCTGGTAATGACGTTAGGCGGCCTGCACCGGCGCACTGCTCTCTGTAGAGCCGAGCCATGCTCGGCTCAATGCCAGACGAAGCCCATTCAATTGAGCCACAAAGAACAGCCGAGCATGGCTCGGCTCTACATGCTCCGCAGGCATCACCTCATGCCCGCGCACCGCTCTGCGCCACGCACCGCCACCCGTAGCATCAAGCCATGCCCAGCCCACCCGCCGATCCTACTGCGCCACTCGTCGCCATCGTCGCCTGCCACGGCCAGGGGCTGTTCGAGTTCGGCTGTGCTGTAGGCCTGTTCGCACCGATACGCCCAGAGCTGGGCGTGGCCTGGTACCGCACCCAGCTGTGCGCGGGCGAACCCGGAGCGCTGCGCATGCTCGGCAGCACCCAGGTGCAGCTGCCCTACGATCTCAGCAGCGTCGATGACGCCGACATCATCGTCATCCCCGGTTGGCGCGAACCCAGCGAACGTCCGCCGCAGGGCCTGCTCGATGCACTGATCCGCGCCCATGCACGCGGCGCACGCATCGCGTCGATCTGCTCCGGTGCGTTCGTGCTGGCCTGGGCCGGGCTGCTCGATGGCCGCGAGGCCACCACTCACTGGCGCCTCACCGAAGCGCTGGCACGCGACTTCCCACGCATCGACGTGCGCGACGATGTGCTGTACGTGGACACCGGCAGCATCATCACCTCGGCCGGCTCGGCCACCGGCATGGACATGATGCTGCACATGGTGCGCAAGGATTACGGCGCGCGCGTGGCTAATCTGGTGGCCGAGCGATTGGTGTTGGCACCTTGGCGTGATGCCGGGCGCAGCCAGCGCGTCAGCCGGGCCATCCCCAACGGCGAGCCCACGCGGTTGGCGAAGCTGATGGAGTGGATGCGCCGTAACCTGCGCGAGCCACATTCGCTAGGCAGCCTCGCCGAGCAGGCCGCACTCAGCCAGCGCACCCTGCAACGGCAGTTCCTGGAAGCCACCGGTCTGTCGCCCATCGATTGGCTGATCCGCGAGCGCGTAGCCCTCGCCCGTGAGCTGCTGGAAACCACCGACCGGCCACTGCAGTGGATTGCCGAACAGGCCGGCTTTGGTTCGCAGGAGTCGTTCCGTCGGCACTTCCGTGGCCAGGTCGATGCCAGCCCCACCGAGTACCGCAGCCAGCATCGCAACGGCATCAGTGCGGACCGCCTGGTCGGCTGCTGAGCCCCGGGTAATGCCGGCCCCTGGCCGGCAGGCAAGGCCCCCCGCCCTCTTCGTCGACGACTTTCCACGCCATCACCACCACTGCACTATAGGGGCATGCCCCGCACTGCCGACGGACCGGTGATGACCGACAGTCCCTACAGGACCTACCGCGTTGGAATCGGCGTATCGCTGCTGTTGGCGGCACTGATCGCCACGCTCTCGTTGATTGCCGTGGCCAGCCCCAACCTGGGTTGGGGCGTCGTGGCGCTGGCCACCATCGCGATCTGGGTCGGCCTCCCGCTGCTGCTGGTCCTGCTGCTGGTGTGGCTGCGCTACATGGTGCGACAGCGCGGGCAGGTGCCGGGCCGCATACACGTGCTGATGTTGGTGCCAACCGCCGCCGCCATGCTCATCATTCCACTGTGGCACTTCCTGCAAGGCAGTGTGGACAGCCTGGCCGGCGGCTCACGTGCGTCCATCGCCGAGCTGCACGTCAACCTCAGCGGGCAACCCCTTTGGCTGGACACCTCGCCGTATGCATCCACCGGTTCTGGCGCTGGCCCGGACCTGCCCATGCAGGGCGAAACGCCCCAGCGCTTCCTGGCCTTCCACCGCTACCCCAACCCGCAGTCCGATGCAGACAGGGCCTTCCCGTATGAACAAGCGCGCCTGAAGCCCTCCGTCGACCACTACCGCTACGCCACACCGTCTGGAGATCGCGCCGTCACCGATGTGCCGCTGGTCCGTCGGCCGTACCCTGACCTTGCGCCATTCAACGCGGCCTGGCGACGTGCGGGTACACCCGAGCTCGTGCATATCTACTACCACTACAGCGATCACGTAGAGGTCGCGCCCGCGCTCGCACGCCTCAGTGGCTTCACCACCGATGATCTGGAGCGCAGCCGCTTCGAAGGCCTGACGCTGTTCAAGATCCACAACTACGGCAGTGCGCCCATCCTGCGGATGGAAATCAATGGCCTCACACTGGACATCGGCGACGGGGCCATCGCGAACATCCCGGAAGCGCCCCGGGATTGCACAGCCTACGGCTACCCGGTCAGCCCCGCGCTGTTGCCGCTCAACCTGCCCCTGCAGGTGCGCTGGCAGACTGCAGACGTGCCGACGCGGTGGCACAGCGCGCGCGTGCAGGTGCCCGCGTTCCGGCAGCCGCAGCCACTGCAGGGGCAATCCACATTGCAGCGCGTCCTGCTGTACATGCTGCCCGATGACGCGCTGGCCGCCGAACGCTACGCCGAACTGTTTGACGGCGATTCGCGGCGCGGCATCAAGGCCACTGGCCTGCCAGCCAGCGCTGCCACCTACGCGGTGTGTGGCAGCGCCAGGGCAACCTATGGCGAAGGAGCGGGTACTGTGCTGGCCGACTGATCCGCGGCGTTGCCGGCACGCTCCCCTCTACGCTGACGCGCGCTCAGTCTTCCTGCACCAGCTTGAACTCGCGCAGGAGGCCACCGATCTGGGTCTTGTCCAGCTTGTTCATCAGCAGGTTGCGCAGGAACGCAGGCCCGGGAATATCCAGCTCCTTGCCATCGCGCAGGCGACCGGTGGCGGCCAGCAGCGAGCGCACGTCATAGGTGGAATTGAACACCTCGGGCACACCGCGCTCGATCCCAAGCAGTGTGTACACCGCTTCCATCGGTGTGCGCACCGAATACTCGGTGGTGAAGATACAGTCGCGCTGCTTCGATTCGGCGAACTGTCCGATGAAGGCGAAGTTCACCGCACCCTCCGGCACCACGTCCGGCCGATCACCGGCCTGGCGCGGCATGAAGAACGCGGTGATGTACGGCATCATCACCGGCACCGTCTTCGCGCCGGTCGCGGCCAATTCGTCGATCTCCTCCACCGGCACGCCCAGGTGGTACAGCCACTCGCGGGTGACCTCTTCGCCGGTGCAGTCCTGCATTGGCTTCTTCACGTAGTCTCCGGGCGTATCCACGAACAGCGAATACACCCAGACCACGATCTGGTCCTTGGGCTGGTTCTTGAAATGCGGCTGGCGGTTCACGGTCCAGCTCATCAGCCAGCGCGAGTCGCGCACGCTGACGATGCCGCCGGTCACCACCTTGCCGCTGAAGGGATCGCGCTTGGCGATCTTCTGGATGTAGGCCGGAATGCGCGCATCCAGCGTGGTCACCGTCGCCGATTCCCACTTGGTTTCCGGAATGTGCGCGCCGAACACGTCCGGGCGCCCGAACGCTGCATCCTTCGCGGCAATGCGCCGCCACAGGTCCCAGGCCGGCGCCGGGCCTTCATTCAGGCGTGCCGCAGTGTGGTGGTCGCCATTGTCCGAGTTCTCAGTCAGCGAGCCGATGGTCATGAACAGAAGATCGTCCGCGCCCAGACCCACGCCACCGGCTACACCATCACGCATCCAGTGGATGCGCGTGGCCTGCTTGCGGCCCGGCTGCAGATCGAAGTCGACGTCGGTCACCTCGGTGCCGTACTGGAACACCACGCCATGGTCCTGCAGCCACTTCACCAGCGGCAGCACCAGCGATTCGTACTGGTTGTACTTGGTGAACTTCAGCGCCGAGAAATCCGGAAGCCCGCCAATGTGGTGAATGAAGCGATGCAGGTACAGCTTCATCTCCAGCGCCGAATGCCACTCCTCGAACGCGAACATGGTGCGCCAGTACAGCCAGAAGTTGCTGTCCAGGAAATCACGGCCCAGCACCTCGTCGATGCGCTTGTTCTCCATCTCCTGCCGGGTGGCCAGGAACAGCGCGATGATGTCCTTCTGCGCCTGCTCGGTCAGGGTGAACAGGCCGTCGGTGTGTGCATCTTCGCCGCGATTTATCGTGGCCCGCTGCAGCGAATAGTTCGGATCATCCTTGTTCAACCAGTAGAACTCGTCCAGCACACTGGCATCTTCAATCTCCAGCGACGGAATCGAGCGGAACAGGTCCCACAGGCACTCGAAATGGTCTTCCATCTCGCGGCCGCCGCGGATCACGAAGCCCTTCTCCGGCACCTTCAGGCCATCCAGCGCGCCGCCGGCAATCTGCTGCTGCTCGAGAATGGTGATGCGCTCACCGGCCATGCGGCCGTCGCGCACCAGGAACGCGGCGCCGGCCAGCGAGGCCAGGCCCGAACCGACGAACCATGCGCGCTTGTCATCGACACCCGCGGGCTTGCGCGGGCGCGCAAAGGCTTCGTAGTTGCCACTGCTGTAGTACATGCGTTGCTCCTTCCTGGAGGGGGTCATCAGGAACCCGCAGCGGAATGACACAGCCATCCGATGCAGGTCATGCCCCTACTCTAGCGCCGAACCGATGTACCGTTTCCTGCATGCGTGCTGCGACGGAATGACGCAGCCGCGTCAGAGCTGTCGCCGCAGCAATATCCCCGGCCAGCCGTCCACATTGAACGGCGCGATGCGCGTATACCCGCAGGACTCATAGAAGCGCACCAGATCACCGTTGCCACCGCCGTAGCAGTCCACGCGCAGATGGTCGAGCCCGGCAGCGCGCGCCTGCTCATCCGCAAAGGCCATCAGGCGGCGGCCGATGCCACGCACGCGCACGTCACGCGATGCCACCAGTACCCGCACATACAGTTCCGGGCCGGTGGGCGCAGGCACATAGGGCATCGACTCGCCCAGCGCCAGGAACGCGCGCACCTCACCCAGCTCGTTCTGCGCAACCCATGCACCCGGCAGCGCGCACGCATCGGTCACCTGGGTGATCCGGCGCGGCATCGTCGACCACGGCTCGCTGCCCCATTGCTGCAGATTGCCGATCGATACGAACCACTCGATCACCTCATCGAACAGCGCCAGCACTGCAGGAGTATCCGCCTCGCTGGCGCGGCGGATGTTCAAGATGTCCTTTCCAGCTTCAGTCATGCATGCACTCCCTGACGTTCCGTAGATCCAGTAGTGCCAGGCCATGCCTGGCAGGTGCCCAGTGTATTGATCCAGTCCACCGTCCACCGGATTTGACATGCAGGCATTTACCTGCATATAGTCCAATCAAGGGCGGCGCCTGCCGGCCCATCGCGAGGAACCCGCAATGGTGGATATCGCACACAGGGTCGGCATCAAGGCCCCCGCAAGCCAGGTGTACCAGGCCCTGGCCACGCCCGAAGGCGTCGCCGCCTGGTGGGCCGAAGACACCCAGGGCGACCGCGAGGTCGGCGGCACGGTCAAGGCGCGCTTCACGAACAACGGCGAGGAGATCGGCGTCATGGAAATGAAGCTGGAACAGCTCATTCCAGGCGAGCTCGTGCTCTGGCGGTTCCTCGCCGGTCCCGCCGAATGGATCGGCACCCACGCGCGCTTCGTGCTGAAGCAGGAGGGCGACTATTGCATCGTCCTGTTCACCCACGAGGGCTGGAAAGAGCGCGTCGAGTTCACCTCCCACTGCAGCACCAAGTGGGCGGTGTTCCTGATGAGCCTGAAGGCCCTGCTGGAAACCGGCAAGGGCCAGCCCAATCCACACGACGTCAGGATCGACAACTGGAACTGAAGACATCCCCATGGCGGTAGACAACGTGCGCGACGCAGACAAGGTCTTCAAGGCACTGGCCGATCCCACGCGCCGGACGCTGCTGGACCTGCTCTGCGAAGACAACGGGCAGACGCTCGGCCAGCTGTGCGAGCACCTGGACATGGCCCGGCAATCGGTCACCCAGCACCTGGGCCTGCTGGAAGACGCCAACCTGATCAGCACCGTGCGCCGCGGCCGCGAGAAGCTGCACTTCATCAACCCGGTGCCGCTGCACGAGGTGTACGAACGCTGGGTACGCAAGTTCGAGCAGCAGCGCCTGAGCCTGCTGCATGACCTGAAACGAGAACTGGAAGGAGAATGACGATGTCCGCAGAGTCCACCCGCTTCATCCACGTGATCTACATCGCATCCACCCCGCAGAAGGTGTTCGAGGCCATCACCCGCCCCGAGATCGCCAGCCGCTACTGGGGCCACGAGAACGTCTCGGACTGGAAGCCCGGCTCGCGCTGGCAGCATGTACGTGCGAACGAAACGCGCTCGGTTGAACTGGTCGGCGAAGTGGTGGAAAGCACCCCACCCTCGCGGCTGGTCATCACCTGGGCCGCCGCCTCGCAGGCCGAAAACCCGGATGCCTACAGCCGCGTCACCTTCGACATCGTGCCCTACCAGGACATGGTGCGGCTGACCGTCACCCATGACGAACTGGAACCGGGCAGTGGCATGGATACCGGCATCCGCCAGGGCTGGCCGATCGTGCTGTCGAGCCTGAAGTCGCTGTTGGAGACCGGCAAGGGATTGGATGTGTTTGCCAAGCCGCAGTAAACGGCTGCGCCGGGACGACGCCGCAGGCGCCTTGGCCGCTGCGGCGTCGGCAACGCGGCCGATGCCGGTCCGCTAGCGGGCCGTCCAACCCCCATCCACCGGCAACGCCGTGCCGGTGATCTGCGCCGCCGCGTCCGAAGCCAGGAACACCACCACCTCGCCCAGCTGCTCGGGCGTCACGAACTGCAACGACGGCTGTTTTTCAGCCAGCAGCGCACGCGCAGCGGTCTCCTGATCCGTGCCTTCGTGCTCGGCCAACGCGGTGATCTGCTGCTCGACCAGCGCCGTCCGCACCCACCCCGGGCAGATCGCATTGGCGGTGATGCCGGTGCCCGCGTTCTCCAGCGCTGTCACCTTGGTGAACCCCACCACGCCGTGCTTGGCCGCCACGTAGGCCGACTTGTTCACCGAGCCCACCAGCCCGTGCACGGATGCGATGTTGATGATGCGGCCGGCGCCCTGCTGCTTCATATGGGGCAAGGCTGCCGCCGTTGCATGGAACACCGCCGACAAATTCAGCGCGATGATCGCATCCCACTTCTCTATGGGGAATTCCTCGATCGACGCGGTGTGCTGGATGCCTGCGTTATTCACCAGGATGTCGATGCGCCCCATCGTCGCAACGGCGTGGGCGATCATTCCGCGCACCGCCTCGCCACGGGACAGGTCGGCACCGTCATGCGCCACGCGAACACCGAACTCGGTTTCCAGGTTGGTACGGATGCGTTCGATCTCCGCCGCATCGCCAAAGCCATTCAGCACGATATCGGCGCCTTGCCGCGCCAGCGCCGTAGCGATGCCAAGACCAATACCGCTGGTGGAGCCGGTAACCACCGCAACCTTTCCAGAGAACATGGGTGAGCTTCCAAGGGGCGTAGGTAGGCAGTGTAGCCCTCTGGATCCACCGCACGCTTGGATCAGTAGATCCACGCCATGCGTGGATGCTGCCCCTCGGCAAAGATCCACATCCCCCCTATATTCACCCCAATCCACCCATGGATGGCCCGATGAACCCCTGCAAGGCCCTGCTGCCCGCCGTTGTTGCCGCACTGCTCGTCCCTGCCATCAGCCAGGCCGCGCCGCCTGCTCAAGACGCCACACCGCTCACCACCGGCAGCGTGCGGTTGGATATAGCGACCGGCCGCGTGGAAGGCAACGTCTGCGTATCCAACCGCCCTGCCGAATCGATGGGCTCATTCGTGCTCAACGCCGGCCTGAATGTCGCCCGGGTCACCGATGGCGATGGCGCTCCGATGGACTTCGAAGGCTGGTATGCCCCCGGCGTGGATGGCGAAGCACGCGTGTACACCGTGGCAAAGCCACCCGCCACGCTCTGCGTGCAGTACGTGGGCGCCTTCCCGGTCTACGCCCGGCACGATGCCCCGACCGACTTCAAGGGCCTGATGGCCTTCAACGGCGACAGCGCCCGCTTCACCGAACAGTCCGCATGGCTACCGCAGGCGTTCGATCCCAGGGCCCGCGTGCGCAGCAGCGAAAGCCGCTACGACCTGCAGGTGGATTGCGCCGGCTGCCGGTTCCTGTATCTCAACGGCAGCCAGGCCATCGAAGGCGCGCAGGGCCGCTTCCGCAGCGACAACGCACGACCGATCCTGCTGTTCGGCGGCAGCGGCCCGATCACCCGCACCGCGCAGGTCACGATCCTCAACGAGACGCTGCCCGCGGCCAAGGTCGATGCTCTTTCCGGCACCGTGCAGAAGATAGCCGACGTGCACAGCCGCTATATGGGCGTGCCGCTGGCCGACCGCCCCACCTTCCTGCGCATGGTCACGCTCAACCAGATCGAGCGCGACCGCGAGGGCAGCGAATGGGGCTTTGCCACCTGGCCGACCATCGCCATGAGCGGCAGCATCGGCAACGTGGCCGATTCATTGCTGGCCGGTGGCGAGAAGGCCGAGCGGCGCGTGCAGTACATCGCGCACGAAATGGGCCATTACTACTTCGGCACACTGAACCGCCCGCAGGGCCCCTACTTCTGGGTGCTGCTGGAATCCAGCGCGGAATTCCTGTCGATCAAGGCGCTGCGCGAGATCAGTGGCGATGCCGCGGCGGATCGCTACATTGCGCGACTGCAATCGGCCATCGATAAGCAGGAGAAGCCGCTGCCGGCGTTCGATGCCATCGACGGCAACTCGGATCTGGGCGAGATGTATCGCTACGTCTATGCGCCCTTGCTGCTGCTCTCGTTGGAGAAGCAAGTGGGCGAAGCGAAGATGCAGGCCTTCATGCGCGGGCTGCTGGCCTCGCCTTCGCCGAAGAATTGGGCGGAGCTGCAGGGCATCGCGATGAAGGCTGGCATTGATGCCAAAGCCTGGGAGCATTGGCGGGCAAGCTGTGTGGCTGGCGGCAGGCCAAGCTGTAGATCCACGCCACGCGTGGATTCACTCCCTCAACGCCCGCACATCTGAATCATCCAGCACTCAGAAGAACAGACTCGCTCGCTCAACGGTCGCGAGCGGATTAGCCTTCCGCACCGCCTCCAGAAAGAGCAGAAAGTCGCGGTTGAACAGCGAAAGGTTGTTGGTGAACATCACGCACTTTCTACCCGATGCTCTGCTGAAGCATACCTGCCAGAAATAGCGCGCATAGATGACGTCGGACGTTCGAGTGACTGAGGTGATCTGCGAAAGCGGAACTGCCGTGGGAACCGGCCCCCGCCGCAGGTAGAAGTATTCTGTATCAAAGAAGTAGTGCTCCCGATCCTCTTTCCCATCCACCATCACCAAGGTCATGGACGTGCCGGAGATCCGGCGCGGAGGATTCAGACGCAACCCTGATCCCAACGCCGAACGGGCTCTCGCTGGCATTTGCCGAAGGATGAACCAAAGGATCACCAACGGAAGTGCCACAAGGACAACAAAGCCTACGGTCTTCAAAACAGTTTCCAGCGTGCTGGGCACACAGATCTCCAGGATGAACGTTCAGGCACTTGCAAGGCCCGACTAGATCCACGCCACGCGTGGATGCTCTGGCTTCAACGCCCCATCACTTCCAATGATCCGGCCCCAGGAACGGCAGGCTCAACACAAACACCGGAACCGCCACAGGAATCAACGCCGCGCCCAGCACCTTGCCGGCCGCCGTCCCCACACCCGGCTTGTCCTCCCTCTCCGGCAGGATCCGCTGCGCCCGCGCACTGATCGGCTGCGCCAGCTTTCCCTTCTCCGCCAACGCAGCAGCGTCCGGCAACTTCACCCGCTCGCCGTCGCCCTCGAACAGCGCGCTGTAGTAGCTGCCGCCCTTCTTTGAAAGATTGCAGGCCCGATCAAACGCCAGCGCATAACGGCTTCGGTCCTGCGGCAGGTAGTAGCGCGCACGCTCATCCACATACTTCGCCTCGCGCGGGAGCACCTCAATCCGCTCCAGCTTGAACTGCGCGGCCTGTTCCGGCGTCACCTGCTCCGGCCGCAGCAGCAGCGCATAGCTGCCGTGCACCTTGGCCTTGTTGGCCGGGTCGCGCCAGTCCTCATGGAAGTACATCTGCGCGCAGGCCACCGCCTCGCGCAGTGGGCTGTCCATCAGCGCCCGGTACTCGCGGAACGGCGCGGCATTGAAACGCATCGGCTCTTCAAAGCGCGGCAGCAGGTACAGCTGGCCATCGTCGGCCACGAACGCACCGGTGATCTCGCGGCTTGAGGCGTGCTCCTCCGGGCCACTGGCACAGCCGGACAGCAAGCCAAGGCACAGGGCGGAGAGAATGAAAAGAGACGTTCGCATGTCGTGTTCGAGGGCTTCCCTGGGAAAACGGCCCCGCCCGGAAGGACGAGGCCAGTCCGCCATGGTGCCACGGCACCGCATGCGATACTGAATCCGCCCTACTTCAACCGCTCCACCAACCGCTGCCCCACCTCCAGCGCCGAAGCCGGGTTCTGCCCGGTAATCAGCTCACGGTCCACCACCACATGCCCCGTCCACGGCGCGGCATTGCTGCTGAACCTCGCCCCCGCCCGCACCAACGCAGTCTGCGGGTAGAACTTCATCTCACCGCCGCCCAGCAGCGGCTTGGCCTGCTCTTCCTCCTGGTTGCTGATCACCGTCATCTGGTAGCCGCTGTAGATCCACTTCGGCGTAGCCGGCATCGCACCCGCGTCCAGCTTCGCCACGAAACCCGCCGCATCCGGCAGCGTGGACAGCAGCGCGATCGGCCCGTGGCAGACCAGCGCGGTGGTCTTGTTGCGCTGGTGGAAGTCGGCCAGCAGCCGGCCCAGCGCCGGGCTCTTCAGCAGGTCCTGCATCGGCGCGTGGCCACCGGGAATGTAGACCGCATCGAAATGCGCATAGCCCTGCTGCTCGACACGCGCAAGGCTGACCACCGGCGAGGCGGTCGGCGATGTCAGCGCCAGTTTCTCCAGCAGTTCCTTGTGCAGCGCCAGCTGCGCGGCATCGTTGCCGAAGTACGCCGCCGTCACCGAGGACGCATCCACCGTCGGCGCCCGCCCCTGCGGCGTGGCAAAGGTCACCTCGTGGCCCGCGTCCAGCAGCAGCTTGACCGGCTGCATCAACTCGTTGAGATAGAAGCCGGTGGACAGCACCTTGCCGTCCTTCAGGTCCAAGTGGTTTTCGTCGGACAGCACCACCAGCACGTTGGCGGCATGCGCGCCGCTGGCGGCCAGGGTCAGGGCCAGCGCTGCGGCCAGCCGGGTCATCAGGTTCATGGGGAGCTCCTATCGGGGAATGGCCGCCACTTTATTCATCGCCCCAGCGGCGATAAATTGGCCCCATCGCAAAACATCTGTTCCCCGGAGAGCTAAATGAGCCGCAAGTTCGACTACCTGGGCGACGTGGAGGTGTTCCTGGCGGTGGTCGAGCACGGCTCGTTCACGGCCGGCGCGGTGGCGCTGTCCACCACGCCTTCGGTGCTGAGCCGCGCGGTCACCCGCCTGGAAGCGCGGCTGGGCCGGCAGCTGCTGCAGCGGACCACCCGCCGCGTGGGCCTGACCGACGCCGGGCGGCTCTATCTGGAACAGGTGCGCACCGCCTTCGGCCTGCTGGACGACGCCGAGCGCGACGTACTGGCCCAGGACGGCGCGCTGGCCGGCCGCGTGCGCCTGAGCGTGCCCACCACCTATGGCCACTACCGGCTGCCGCCCGTGCTGGCGCGCTTTGCGCAGCAGTACCCACAGGTGCAGGTGGAACTGAACATCACCAACCGCAACGTGGACCTGGTGGCCGAAGGCTTCGACCTGGCCATCCGCCTGGGCCAGCTGCCGGACAGCGGGCTGGTGGGGCGGAAGCTGGAAGACGCCCCACTGCTGCTGGTGGCCGCGCCAGACTACCTGCAGCGCCGCGGCACGCCGCAGACGCTGGACGACCTGCAGCAGCACCTGTGCCTGCCCTTCGTGATGCCGCGCACCGGGCGGCTGGCGCCGTGGATCTTCCGCGACGACGGGCGCGACGTGGACTGGCTGCCGCGTTCGTCCATCGAGACTTCCGACGATGTGCTGGGCGTGGTGTCGCTGGCCGAACAGGGCATCGGCATCTGCCAGAGCTATGCGTTCATCGTGCGCGAGCGATTGCAGCGTGGGCAGCTGGTAGAAGTGTTGCCGCAGCTGCGGGGGAGATCGCGCCCGTTCTCGGTGATCTATGCGCCGCATCGGCGGCAGTCGGCGGCGGCGCGGGCGATGATTGAGTTGTTGGTGGGGAATGCGAGCACGGCTGAGGACGGCGTTGGTTGAGGCTACAAAGCTCGTTTGCGATGTCGGGTTTGAACCGTTTTTCGGGGTGTGGGGCTGATCGCGTGCCGTTGCATGCCGAGGCGGACTAAGAACTGTTGCAAAGAAGGCCGTCGCGCTATTCGCTTGTGGCGTGGGCGATTGCGCCACGCGAATTCGCAATCGACAGAGTAGCTGCGCGAATGCGTCTACTGGCGTCGCGTGCTGCACGAATGGTGCGTGCAACAATAGTCCTCTGCTCTCGGATTCCGCGTTTCCTTCGCGAATTTCTATTGGCATTCGAAGCGGCTGCGTAAACACCATGGCGCGCCACCGACAACGGGTGGCAGCGGGCGTCCAAACCCGAGACAGATAGTTGTTTACGCTTGCCCGTCGGCACCGTCCTTAACCGGTGCCGGCGGGCAATCCGTCGGCCTTTATGGCGGGCGGTGCGTGGGGGTCTTCGGACCCGCCGGTTATTGACAACTGTCTGTCCCGGTTTGGAACCCGCACCGTCCGCCACCTCTTCGCGGTGGCGCTGTTAAGCACAGCCACGGAAGCCGCCGCCATGAACGAATCCGACACCTTCTCTTCGTACACGGTTGTTGAGCCCATCAACGACGACACTCCCCTGCCCGACCTGAACTCCCTGCTCGGCATCCTCAAGCGCATGCGCGGCTGCGAAGGGGCGGATGGGCATCCTTGGCCGGAAACCGATGTGTCACCCGGCCGCCGCGTGAGTCTGGCCAGGAGCGAGCGCGCGATGGTGGGAGCGCTGACGGTACTGGAGTTGCTGCACGCGGCAGACCGCTGCCGAGTGGCAGCGGACCCGGAGCGGCATTTGGATGAGGGGGTTGTGGATGGGCTGTTTCTGGCTTGCCGGGGGCTGGTTGAGTGGGCTTGTTGTGAGGTGAGGCCGGAGTAAGCACCCTCCAAGCGAACCACGATCATCGACGGGCAGCGGCGTCCACCCAATCAAATGGAATATCCGGCGCTATGCGCGACGGGCCTGCTTAGCCCTCTGCACTTGAGTCGCGCTGCCTTTCTCAAATGTTGATCTAAACGCATTGTATGCATCGTCGACCTGAAGAGACTCGCCAGGAGACGTTGTCTTCTGAAATATTGAGTAGTACCGGGCGAATGCCTCTCTATCGCAATCAATATTCCACTGCCAATCCAAACTCTCAGAAGAGCTTCGCTTCATAACGCCAGAGTACACATGATTATTAATTGACTTGACAAAATTAAGAAGATTAAAGGCAATAACCTCAAGCTTGGCACCCGGAATCTTTATCTTTCTTTCCAGCAGTGACTTATGCACACCAAACCCAAGCTTCATCGCGTTGCGTGTGCCAAGCCTCCCAAATCGATGAACGATACAGTGCCTCAACTGGCATATGCGGTCGTACTCCTTGATTAGATCCGAAACTCCGTCCACGCCCACACCAATAACCTTATTCAGCAGATCCCTGATCGAATCATTAGTAATAAAAGTCATATCTTCCATAAGAACTTCTGGAAGCAAGCCCGGTGCTGCGTGCTTCGCTGCACCAAATGCGATCTTCACATCCTGAACCGCCTCAGCTGTAAATTCATCAACGTGAATTAGCTGTCTAGTCAGGCAGCGAAAGTAGCTTTCTACTGCAGACATGTAGCCCAAGAAGACTAGATTATTTAGCTGCAGGGTAACCTCATCCTCGGCGGAAGAAGAGCTCGGACTCTCTGGTGAAATGGCGCGAGCCATCCCCTCGTCATCTGATGCCTCCTGATTGCTCAGACCAATCTCAACCCCATTGGAATCTTCAATTGAGTCATCAATTGCAAATAGCGACTCCAATGAGTCGCCATCATTTTCGACGGAAGCTTCAACTTCATCTATTCCAGCTGCCCCAACCTTTGAATGCCGAGCGAGCACAACATTCAGTTCCTCAATTGTGGCCACAAATTGATCAATGGCAGATCGAGCATCAATCTCGAGATCCGGGTCAATCAACTCATGACTAAGGAATGATGTCATTGGCTGGGTGATCGTCGCCTCCAAATACAAGGCGGACACATGCGACTTCTTGACTGCACCCTTGTGAGAGCTCATGAGAAATACTCATCCACGTACTTCTGTGCCTTCTCCGCGATGTTCGCGGCACGTCTTTGCCCGATCAATCCGTAGGTCCGCAACTCGGTAGCAGGATCTTGGGCGGCAATAATGTCGCCAATCGTAGAGAATTGCTCGCGAAGCGCCTCTTTCTGCCGCTCAGTTATAGGCAAGACATCAATTGAAAGGGCCATACATGCTTCGTAAGCCGACTGATTTATTAGTTCAGCGCCACAGTTGTGGCAGAATTTCTGAACCTCCGAAAGCCTTGATGTATCACATCGCGTGCAACGAGAAAGATCGAGATGAAGATGCACATCAGGAAGTAGCTTGGATAATGAAAACCTAAGGGGCTGACGCTTGTGATCAGCCCTCAGAACAGCAACCTGCCGCTTAGCCGAAAACCCACTTGAGTGCTCAAACGCCCTTCGGAATATCAGCGGAGCAAGATGAGGAATGAATCGCAAATAAGCGCGATCATCACCGTGCTTAACTGATGACATGGGATAAAGGAGGCCAACTTCAACCAGGAACCTGAGCATTCTGGCCTCAAGCGTACGAATGTCTTTCGCCGCTATACCAACAATGACCTGGCGTAAATCTTTTTGCTGACGGTTGGCTTCCGCAACCTGGTTAGCCAGCGAGTTAAACAGCGTCGCACCCGCGCCGATTACGGTGCCAAACTGAGGAACCTTCTGCGCCAGCGACTCATATTCCGCAATCATCAACTCGACCTGCTGCTCGATAACAGCATTCACACCCTGCTGAACAGTGCCCCAAGAGCCTTCTACGTAAGCTCGGAGCAATGACATGAGTACTCTCGGCACCCCGAACGACGCATACTTGAATAGATCTACGACACCTTCCGGAAGTTCTGCTAAGCGCACCGACCATGCATCGATGAGCTTACTCATTGTCTCGTCGTACGCAGGATCCTCAATGCTAAGCCATGCATTGATTGGCTGGACATCGTGTCGAAGATGCAGTCTAGGCCCGTATTGCGACGTACCTGGATAGACAGATGCTTTGGGTGAAACAGTCGGAGACTTCAGATCCTGGAAAATATTAAAGAACTCAACCAAGTACTCTGGAGTCATCGACAGCGCAGCATCGTCAAGCAGCACAATTAAACGCGTTCTATTGGACAGCCGAAGCAGCTCATCAAACCATTGATGGAGAGCCCCAAGCGTAAATCCTTCTGGAGGAATTACCTCCTTGCCACCCCTGCTTTCGATGAAAGAAACGAATCGCTCAGCATCTTCACTATTGAGATCAAAGCAATCAAGGTAGGAACGCTCAACGCTGTCAACAGGATGATCAATATCACGCAAAAGTGCAAAGCCAGCCAAAGATATTTTTGCAATAACCCAAGACTGGAATACAGTAACAGCCGAACGAGATGTCTTCAGTAGCGGCTCAAGGCGCACATAGCGGGAGAAGCTAGAGAATATTGCCGCAGGCTTGGTGGAATCCCTGACACACTCCTGATAAACAAAGCGCATCTGGTGAGTCTTTCCAGTCCCACGCGGCCCGACCAGCAATTTTGCGCCCTGTGAAAGGAGGCGGCGGCGAATGTCAAGATAGAATTGATTATCAACGGTCTTGCGGACCAACGTAGCCTCATCAAGCTCGTCCGCACGCTCAACAAACGCAACGTCCGTTGCAGCCAAATTCCCGGTCACTTAATAAACTCCGCCACTGGAAACATCTGAAGATCATCCTTGGTTATGTACTGCGCACATGCACCGCGGGCACGCGCCTGCAGCCACTGCTGACCAGCCTCGCTCGTGAAGGCACCGAACAGCTGAGACGGCTCATATGCATTTGAGCGAATTGCAAATACACAATCACTCAGAGGCGCTTCATCACCGTCCAAAACAGCGATTTTCGCGAAGAAATTTCGGCCAACCCTAGCGAGAAGCAAATCTCCTTGTCGCGCTCGAACGGTAGAGTCAGGAAGCTCGCCAACCCGATCTCCCGACCAAGTCACGCTCCCACCTTGTATATCCGTGGTGTGGATCAGCCTTGCACCCAAGCGTCGCGCACTACCAACCTCCACTGTCCCACGAAGAACTTCCAAATCGCCTAGCTTTGCTTGTTTGACGCTTGAATGATGCTCGGCCGCGTAATGCGAATAATCCATCCGAGAGGCAGCCTCCGTTGCTCCGATCGCAATAGGGGCTCCCTCAGACCCATCAACATCGAGGCGACGAAGGGTGACTGGCGCGTTCGTTCGACTTCCTTTCTGAATACAAAGGAGGTATGTGCGTACTTCGGTATTACTAAAGACACCAGCGGGCAGTTCAACGACTTGGTGAACTTGATGTTGCTCCAACAGTGCCTCGCGAATCGCCTGACTCCTACTCCCAGCAATTAATCCGGCCGGGACTATCACGCCTAGCTCGCCATGCTGCTTTAGCAGCCACAGATTCTGCGCAATGAAGAAAGCGTCAGCTCCAAAGGTTGCTGCGCCTGCGGTCGGAAGACCTGCGCGAGAAAGGATCTGCTGATATCGCTTGTCCCACTTGCGTAGAGCAAAGGGTGGATTGCACAAAGCTAGATCCGCACTCCCTTCAGCCATACCGATGCGGGCTGGCAAGTCATGCCGCAATGCGTCGTCGACAAAGTGAGAACGAGAAGTCGCAATTCCCGTGGGCGCATTCCTCGGGTCTATATCAACAGACACGAAATGTGCGCTTGGCCAACGCCCCCGGGCTGCTGCGATCAAGGCCCCCTCTCCGGCCCCCAACTCCAAGGCTGTTGCGACATCGTTCTGCCGCAGTGAGGCGACCAACAGCCTACCAATCGCTGCCTTGGTGTAGTACTGACTGTGGAATTTGCGAGCGAGGGATGAATTGTCAGCTTGGCGCATAGCTATCGCCCATTTGTTTCAGGAAATGGTAGCTGAACATTGCCTGCAAGACATCATCTCCCACGACGGCAATGCCCCCCAAGGGTGCCAAGGCGACAGGCATGCCTTTAGTTCATCCTGTTGACTCGTCCTGCCATAGGTTGACACCGATGGGTGGATGGTCCGGCCGCCGTCAGGCGGCCAAAGACGCCCGATGCATCGCATCGGGCGTCTGCATTTTAAGGGACAGGGGGGGCGCTCAGCGTTGTAGATGTCTACGGCCTCAGCCACCATCTGGCGGGCTTGCCCCAGGTCCCGTGGGCGATGAAGCAGGAACTCGCACTTGAGGATCCCGTTGACTCGCTCTGCCAGAGCGTTCTGATAGCAGTCGTAGCCGTCGGTCATCGAGCAGGTCAGGCCGTGCCGCGCATGGATCTTCTGGTAGTAATCCGAGCAGTACTGGATTCCACGATCAGAGTGATGGATCAGCTTCTGCGGTGTCTTTCTCCCTTTCAGCGCCATCTCCAGCGCCTGAGCTACCTGCTCTGTCTGTAGCGTTTCATGCACGCTCCAGCCCACGATCTTGCGCGACCAGGCATCGGTGACCAGGCTCAGATACACGAACTTCCCCTGCGTCGGCAGATAGGTGATGTCCGCCACCCACACCTGCTCGCTACCGGTTGGTATTACGCATCCTTGGCCAGGTTTGAGCAGATTCGGATGCCTGCGAAAGCGATGATGGCTGTCGGTAGTCTTGTGATAAGCCCGACGTTTCGGTACCAGCAGGCGCGCTTCCCGAAGTACGTCAAACAACCGGTCACGTCCCATGGTGATTCCCGCCGCCTGCAGCTTCGGTTCGATCAAATGGTGCAACTTGCGCGTCCCGATCCGTGGCTGCCGCACGCGGCAATCGCTCACCAGCGCCAGTGCTTTGGTCTCGCTGGCGCGTCGTCGTTGATGCCGGCACCCCGCTTGATAGAACGCCTGTCGACTGATGCCGAAATGGCGGCAAGCCCTTGCCACGCTTACGCCTTTGAGGCGCCCTTGCGTGAGGACTTGCCTGAAGGCTTTTTTACGATGCGCACCCCGTAATCCTCTTTGAGGACATCCACGATGGCTTCGAAAAGCTGTGCTTTCTCGTTGGCCTCCCGCAACTGGACCTGCAGGGCCTTGATCTGTTGTTCCGGCGTCAGCGGCGTGGCCGGTCCACTTTTGAGAGAAGTCGTCATGGGGGCAGATGATGCACCACCTGACCAATCCTGCCGACCATGGCGGCGAAGCCACTTCAGAACCGTGCTGCTGCCTTGGATACCGTATCGCTCCTGAGCCTTCTTATAGGTCAGTTCTCCACGCTCGACCTGATCGACCACGGACAACTTGAAGGCCAGCGAGTAATCCCGCTGACTGCGCCTGATTGTTGATTTCATTGAACATTCCTTTTCCAGAGGGAAAAGGTGTCAACCCAATTCAGGACGGGTCATGTGGATAAAAAAGGGCGCCTCTCGGCGCCCTCGCTCTTCAACTCATTCCCACTCAATAGTCGCCGGCGGCTTCCCCGAGATGTCATAGACAACCCGCGAAACCCCCCGCAACTCATTGATGATCCGGTTGCTCACCGTACCCAGGAACTCATACGGCAGATGCGCCCAATGAGCCGTCATGAAGTCAATCGTCTCCACGGCCCGCA
This sequence comes from Stenotrophomonas sp. 71799_Sma, assembly GCF_056482505.1. NCBI lineage: Bacteria > Pseudomonadati > Pseudomonadota > Gammaproteobacteria > Lysobacterales > Lysobacteraceae > Stenotrophomonas > Stenotrophomonas sp. 71799_Sma. The sequence goes on along the minus strand of NZ_CM151202.1, from coordinate 1,939,054 downwards.
GCGCAATCACCCACTCATAAGCCCGCGCATCACCCACCACGCCCACCGACTTCACCGGCAGGAACACGGCAAACGCCTGGCTGGTCTTGTCGTACAGGTCGGCCTTGCGCAGCTCATCAATGAAGATGGCATCGGCCTTGGCCAGCAGCTCGGCGTATTCGCGCTTCACTTCGCCCAGGATACGCACGCCCAGGCCCGGGCCCGGGAACGGATGGCGGTAGACCATGGTGCGCGGCAGGCCCAGCTCAACGCCCAGGCGGCGCACTTCGTCCTTGAACAGCTCGCGCAGCGGCTCCACCAGGCCCAGCTTCATGTGTTCCGGCAGGCCGCCCACGTTGTGGTGGCTCTTGATCACATGCGCCTTGCCGGTCTTGCTGCCGGCCGACTCGATCACGTCCGGGTAGATGGTGCCCTGCGCCAGCCACTTGGCGTTCTTCAGCTTGTTCGACTCTTCATCGAAGATCTCGACGAACAGGTTGCCGATGATCTTGCGCTTGGCCTCCGGGTCGCTCACGCCTTCCAGCGCGGCAAAGTAACGGTCGGCGGCATTCACGCGCACCACCTTTACGCCCATGTGCTCGGCGAACATCGCCATCACCTGGTCGCCTTCCTGCCAGCGCAGCAGGCCGGTATCCACGAACACACAGGTCAGCTTCTCGCCGATGGCCTTGTGCAGCAGCGCAGCCACCACGGACGAATCGACGCCGCCGGACAGGCCCAGGATCACCTCGTCATCGCCCACCTGTTCGCGCACGCGGGCGATCTGGTCGTCGATGATGTTGGCGGCGGTCCACAGGGTCTGGCAGCCGCACACATCCACCACGAAGCGGCGCAGCAGCGCCTGGCCCTGCAGGGTGTGGGTCACTTCCGGGTGGAACTGCACGCCGTACCAGCGCTTTTCTTCGTTGGCCATGGCGGCCACCGGAATGCGGTCGGTGGTGGCGGTGATGGTGAAGCCCGGCGGTGCGACGGAGACGTGGTCGCCGTGGCTCATCCAGACATTCAACTTCGGCGCGCCGCCGTGGTCGCTCAGGCCCTTGAACAGTGCATCCGGGTTGATCACGTTCACTTCGGCGTGGCCGAATTCGCGCTGGTCAGCGGCTTCGGTGGCACCGCCCAGCTGAGCGGCCAGGGTCTGCATGCCGTAGCAGATACCGAAGATCGGCAGGCCGCTGTCGAACACTTCCTGCGGTGCGGCCGGCGCACCCGGCAGCGTGGTCGATTCCGGGCCACCGGACAGGATGATGCCCTTGGCGCCGAACGCGGCGATCTCGGCCGGGTTGTGGTCCCACGCCCAGATTTCGCAGTAGACGCCCAGCTCGCGGATGCGGCGGGCGATCAGCTGCGTGTACTGCGCGCCGAAATCGAGGATGAGGATCTTGTCGTTATGGATGTTGGTCATGGTGCCGTTCCAGTGGTGTTTTTCGCAGCGCCCGGCGCTTCAAGGCTCTGCGTCAGCGTGGCGATGAACGCCTCGCGTTGTTGAATATGTGAGGTGTCTTCCTCGTCCCAGCGCAGCATCAGCAGGCCGTGCGGTGCGCTGGGGTTGGAGCGGTCGGCGCGCGGCAGCTCGGCGATTTCCTGCACTTCGGTGCCGGGCACGATGCGCCGTTGCAGCGCCGCCATCGAGACGCCCGACTCCGCAGCGCCCCAGGACGCCCAGCGCACGCTCATGCGTGCGGGCTCCAACGGACCGAGCACCGGCGTCAGCACCGGATCATCCGGCCCGTGCAGCAGCTCGGTAATGCATTGCAGCGTGACCTGCAGCGGACGCTCGCCAGTACCTTTCAGCAGCCAGCGCTGTTCGCCAGCGGCCTGCACCTGCCAGCCCTTCGGCAGCGAGAACGCGTTCTGGCACGCCTGTACATCCTGCAATTGCGAAACCGCCGCGCCCGGAGACCCGGAGCGCGGCGGCGGTTCGGACAACGAACAGCCTGCCATCAGCAGGCTGCCCGTAATCGCAAGAGCAGTTCGCAAGCGCATCAGGCGCGGTAGTTCGGCGGCTCTTTGGTGATCGTCACGTCGTGGACGTGGCTCTCACGCTGGCCGGCGCCGCTGATCTTCACGAACTTGGGCTTGCTGCGCATGTCTTCGATGGTGGCGCAGCCCACGTAGCCCATGGTGGCGCGCAGGCCGCCCATCAGCTGGTGGATGATGCCGCCCACCGGGCCGCGGTACGGCACGCGGCCTTCGATGCCTTCCGGCACCAGCTTGTCGGCGGTGGCGGCGTCCTGGAAGTAGCGGTCCTTCGACCCCTTCTCCATGGCAGCCAGCGAACCCATGCCGCGATAGCTCTTGTACGAACGGCCCTGGTACAGCTCGGTCTCGCCCGGCGATTCCTCGGTACCGGCCAGCAGGCCACCGACCATGATGGTCGAGGCACCGGCGGCCAGCGCCTTGCCGATGTCGCCCGAGTAGCGGATGCCACCGTCGGCGATCAGCGGGATACGGTCCTGCAGCGCTTCGGCCACCAGGTCGATCGCGGTGACCTGCGGCACGCCGACGCCGGCGACCACGCGGGTGGTGCAGATCGAGCCCGGGCCGATGCCGACCTTCACGGCGTCCGCGCCGCTGTCCAGCAGCGCCAGTGCGGCTTCGCCGGTGCAGATGTTGCCACCGATGACCTGCACGCCCGGGAAGTTCTTCTTGACCCAGCTGACGCGGTCCAGCACGCCCTGCGAATGGCCGTGCGCGGTATCGACCACGATCACGTCCACGCCGGCGGCGACCAGCGCTTCCACGCGGCGATCGGTGTCGCCACCCACGCCGACGGCAGCGCCGACCAGCAGGCGGGTCGACAGATCCTTGGCAGCGTTCGGGAAGTCGGTGTTCTTCTGGATGTCCTTGACGGTGATCAGGCCACGCAGTTCGAACGAATCATTGACCACCAGCACCTTTTCGATGCGGTTGCGGTGCAGCAGCTGCAGCACTTCGTCGGAGGCGGCGCCTTCCTTGACCGTGATCAGGCGATCCTTCTTGGTCATGATGTGGCGGACCGGATCGTCCAGCTCGGTCTCGAAGCGCATGTCGCGGTGGGTCACGATGCCGGCCAGCAGGCCGTCGCTGCCCACCACCGGCACGCCGGAGATGTTGTGCGCCTGGGTCAGGGCCAACACGTCGCGGATGGTGGTTTCCGGGCCGACGGTGATCGGGTCGCGGATGACACCGGCCTCGAACTTCTTGACCTTGGCCACTTCCGCGGCCTGCTGTTCCAGGCTGAGATTCTTGTGGATGATGCCCATGCCGCCGAGCTGTGCCATGGCGATGGCCAGGCGGGCTTCGGTGACGGTATCCATCGCGGCGGACAGGATCGGAAGCTTCAGCTTCAGGTCTCGGGTCAACCGCGTTTCGAGGTTGACGTCCTTGGGCAGGATGGTCGAGTGGGCGGGGACGAGCGAGACGTCGTCGTAAGTGAGTGCTTCAGCCTGGATGCGCAGCATCGGCATACCCGAGATGTGGGGAAGCGCGACATTTTACCCCTTTTTGGCACCCTGTGGCAGGGGGTAGATGCGACGCAGTGTCGCGCGGGCGGTGGTTGGTTCAGGGGGGGGCCTGGGTGGGTACCAACCTTGGTTGGTACCCACGGAACCGCCATGGACATGGAACCGCCTCGGAACGCCTTTGGTAGGTGCCAACCTTGGTTGGCACAAACAGGGAGAGGCCTTCACCCCATCTGGGGTCCAGCGCCGGACGGATCGTGCCAACCAAGGTTGGCACCCACCGAACCGCCACGGACATGGAACCGCCACGGAACCGCCTTTGGTAGGTGCCAACCTTGGTTGGCACAAGCAGGGAGAGGCCGTCATCCCATCTGGGGTCCAGGCGCCGGACGGATCGTGCCAACCAAGGTTGGCACCTACCAACAGCCGGTCGTCGGCCTGCCTGTGGTGGGTGCGGACCGTTGGTCCGCACTCTCTCTCAGACACCAGTGCCCCAGCAGGAGCCCCACCCCTCTGGCATTGTGCCGACCAACGGTCGGCACCCACCGACGGCAGATCTCCCCAACAGCAGGTCAGCTCAGCGCTTCCGCGGCTTCCAGGGTGTTCTGCATCAACGTGGCCACGGTCATCGGGCCCACGCCACCCGGCACCGGGGTGATCCAGCTGGCCCGCTGGGCCGCCGCTTCAAACCCGACATCACCCACCAGGCGGCCGTCATCCAACCGGTTGATACCCACATCGATCACCACCGCGCCCGGCTTCACCCACTCGCCCGGCACGATGCCCGGGCGACCGACGGCCACCACCAGGATGTCGGCGTTGCGCACGGCCTGTTCCAGCACGTCCTTGGGGGTGAATTTGTGGCAGCTGGTCACGGTGCAGCCGGCAATCAGCAGTTCCAGGCCCATCGGGCGGCCGACGTGGTTGCTCACGCCCACGATGGTGGCGTTACGGCCGCGCACCGGCTGGTCGGTGTGGCCCAGCAGCGTGGTGATGCCGCGCGGAGTGCAAGGGCGCAGGCCGAACTCGCGCAGGGCCAGGTGGCCGACGTTTTCCGGATGGAAGCCGTCCACGTCCTTGCGCGGGTCGATGCGCTGGATCAGCCGGCGCGCGTCGGGAATGCCCGGCAGCGGCAGCTGGATCAGGATGCCGTTGATCTTCGGGTCGGCGTTGAGCTGGTCGATCAGGTCGAGCAGCTCGGCTTCGGTGGTACCGGCCGGCAGGTCGTAGTCATGTGCTTCGATGCCGACCTTCTCGGCGGCACGGCGCTTGTTGCGCACGTACACGGTCGAGGCCGGGTCGCCACCGACCAGCACCACGGCCAGGCCCGGACGGCTGCCACCGGCGGCCACGCGGGCGTCGACGCGCACCTTCAGGCTGTCGAGCAGGTCCTCGGCGATACGGCGGCCATCAAGGATGCGGGCAGGAAGCTGGGGGGCGGAATCGGTCATCGGGAGCAGGCGTGGGGCGGCGGGGACGCTATTGTCCCCGATTCAGGCCCCCTCGCCCACCGCCGGCTTTGGCAATGCCGGCCGCTGACCGACAACGGCACATTGCCACCGACCGGCAACACGGGCCGCTGGCCGACAACGGCAAATGGCCGACCACCTGGTAGTGCCGGCCGCTGGCCGGCAACCTCAGCGCACTATCCGTCGGTAGTGCCGGCCGCTGGCCGGCAAATACGGAAACGTCCCGACGTCATGAGGTTGCCGGCCAGCGGCCGGCACTACCGGGCTATTCTTCCTCTTCCGGCACATCCTGCGGGTTCAGCGTCTTGCTCTCACGCTTCGGCGCAGTGAACGGCGTCGGCGTCGGTACACCCTGCGGGCTGTTGCCGTAGATCATCCGGGCGCCGGCATTCAAACCACCACCGGCAATTTCCAGCTCAAAGCGCTCGGCATCGCGACGGCGGATCTGCTCGGCGATCTCCACCGCGTCATCCTCATCCGCCCCCAGCTCCACCAGCGCGGCCTGGCCGAACAGCACTGCCGATTCAAACGTCTCGCGGATCTGGAAATCGACACCGGCATGGATCAGCCGCAGCGAATGCTCGCGGTCGAACGAACGCACCATCAGCTTGGCCTGCGGGAACTCGTGCGCCACCAGCTCCACGATGCGGTCAGCCGCTTCGGCCTTGTCCACGCACACGGCAATCGCGCGCGCAGTGGCGGCGCCGGAAGCATGCAGCACATCCAGACGCGTGCCGTCGCCGTAGTAGATCTTGAAACCGAACCGCGCCGCGCTCTGGATCATCTCCACATCGTTGTCGATGATGGTCACGTCCACGTCGCGCGCCAGCAGCGACTGGCTGGCAACCTGGCCGAAGCGGCCGAAGCCGATCAGCAGCACGCTGCCGGACAGGCCATCGGCCTCGTCCACGCCGTCCATGTTCACCGTCGGCTTCGGTGCGATGCGCTTGTAGACCAGCACCACCAGCGGGGTCAGCGCCATCGACAGCACCACCACGGCGGTGAAGTTGGCATTGATCTCCAGATCGATCACGCCGGCCGATGCGGCGGCGGAGAACAGCACAAAGGCGAACTCGCCACCCTGCGCCATCAGCACGCCGCGATCCAGCGCCTGCGCGTGATCGCTGCCCATCACGCGCGCCACCACGTAGATGCACAGCGCCTTGGCCGCCATCAACGCCAGCACCAGGCCGAGGATCAGCTGCCAGTGCGCGGCCACCACACTCAGGTCCAGCGCCATGCCCACGCTGAGGAAGAACAGGCCGAGCAGAATGCCGCGGAACGGCTCGATGTCCGCTTCGATCTGGTGGCGGAAGGTCGACTCGCTCAGCAGCACGCCGGCCAGGAACGCGCCCATTGCCATCGACAGGCCGGACAGCTGCATCAGTAGCGCCGCACCCAGCACCACCAGCAGCGCGGCGGCGGTCATCACCTCGCGCGCCTTCGATTCGGCCAGCACGCGGAACAGCGGATTGAGCAGGAAGCGGCCGACCAGCACCAGGCCGAGGATGGCGCCGACGCCGATCGCTACCGACAGCCAGCGCGAACCTTCGCCATCGGCGCTGCCAGCGCTCGGGCCCATCCAGGCCACCAGCGCCAGCAACGGCACGATCAGCAGGTCTTCGAACAGCAGGATGGAGACGATCTTCTGCCCCGACGGCAGCGCGATGTCACCACGCTCGGCCAGCAGCTGCATGACCACCGCAGTGGAGGTCAGCACGAAACCGGTGGCGCCGATGAAGGCCACCTGCCACGGCAGGCCGAACAGCTTGGCGATGCTGGTCAGCACCACCGCACAGGTGACGATCTGCAGCGTGCCCAGCCCGAAGATTTCCTTGCGCAGGCTCCACAGGTGCGAGGGCCGCATCTCCAGGCCGATCACGAACAGGAACATCACCACGCCGAGCTCGGCGGTATGCAGGATGGCCTGCGGGTCGGAGAACCAGCCCAGCCCGAACGGTCCGATCGCCAGGCCAGCGGCGAAGTAGCCCAGCACCGAGCCCAGGCCGGCCCGGCGGAACAAAGGCACCATCACCACCGCCGCGCCCAGCAGGGCCACGACCTTGACCAGCTCGCTGGTCGCTGCTTCTACCGCCATGCGGTGTTTTCCCCAAGATCCAGAATCGGGTTCAACAATAGAGCAATGCCGATGACGGCAATAGCACGCATGTTGCGCCGGATTGTCTTGGAGGTGGAACGATGTGAGGAGCGACCCCCAGCATCATCCCGAAACCCGATACATCCATCCACGCATGGCGTGGATCTACCGAAGCATTAGTAGATCCACGCCATGCGTGGATGAATCCCCGGCCGGGTTCACCCGCCCCGGCAAAACGCGGCGTAGTCGATATACCCCGGGAACGGCACGCCCGGCGCGCACACCGGGCAATGCGGGTCCGGCCGGATGCCGGTCTCGCGGAAGCGCATGCCCAGCGCATCAAAGCGCAGCAGGCGGCCGACCAGCGGCTCACCGATGCCCAGCAGCAGCTTCAGCACCTCGGTGGCCTGCAGCACGCCGGCCAATCCCGGCAGCACACCCAGCACGCCGGCCTCGGAACAGTTCGGCGCGAACTCCGGCGGCGGCGGCTCGGGGAACAGACAGCGGTAGCACGGCGCCACGCCGCGCTGGCGGCCGGCATCGAACACGCTTACCTGGCCGTCAAAGCGCTCGATGGCGGCATACACCAGCGGCGCGGCGTGCTTGATGCAGGCGTCGTTGAGCAGGTAGCGCAGCGGGAAGTTGTCCGAACCATCCAGCACCACGTCCACGCCCTCCAGCAGCGCATCCACATTTTCGGAGGTGACCCGCTCCGGCACCGCCTCGACCTCGATCGACGGGTTCAGCGCCAGCAATCGCTCGCGCGCGGAATCGACCTTGAGCTGGCCGACGCTGGCTTCGGTATGCACGATCTGCCGGTGCAGGTTGCTGCGCTCCACGCGGTCATGGTCGGCGAAGCGCAGGTGCCCCACCCCCGCTGCGGCCAGATAGAAACCGGCCGGCGCGCCCAGGCCACCCGCGCCCAGCACCAGCACGCGCGACTGCTGCAGCGTACGCTGGCCAGCCTCGCCCACCTGCGGCAGCAGCAGGTGGCGCGAATAGCGGTCGTAGAAGTCGCGGTCGGCGGCGCTGGCCAGCGGCTGCACCAGCGGCAGCGACTGCTCGCGCCAGGCCACGGTGCCGCCGCTCACGGAAGCCACATTGGTATATCCAGCCTCCAGCAGGAACTGCGCGGCATCGGCCGAGCGCTTGCCGCTCTGGCAGATCAGCAGGATCTCCTGGTCGTGCTTTGGCAGATGCGCGGCCGGGTCGGCCTGCAGCGCGCCCTTGGCCACGCCACGCGCGCCCTCGGCCATGCCCCCGGCCCGTTCATGCGTCTCGCGCACATCGATCAGCACGGCGCCGTGGGCCAGGCGTTCACGCGCCTGCGCGGGGGAAAGCTCTTGGATGCTCATGGCCGCATTATCGCGCAGACACCCTCGACGCGCCTTGCCCCGAACATGGCACCATGCGGGCGTTGCTCCCTGCATCCCGGAACCGCTGCATGCGCTCTGCCACCGAATTCTGGCGTGACCCGCGCATGCCCTTCGTCGAAAGCCGACGGGCGTGCGACAGCCGCGCCTGCCATCGCCCGCACAGCCATGACACCTTCTCGATCGGCGCCGTGGACGCCGGCAGCAGCCTGTTCACCGGTGCTGTGGAAGGACCGCGTCTGCTGCAGCCTGGCAGCCTGGTCGGCGTACCTGCAGGCCGCGTGCACGCCTGCAACCCCCTGCCCGGCCAGGTCTGGAGCTACCAGATGCTGCATCTGGACGCGCGCTGGATGGCCGAGGTCCGCGCCGAGTATGACGACCTGCCCGAACCCGACTGGCAGCAGGAACCGATCCGGATTTCCAACCATCGCCCGCGCTACCAGCAGTACTGCCAGCTCAACCAGACGCTGTTCTCCGACGATCCGGTCAGCGTCAAGGAAGCTGCCCTGATCGCGTTCGTCGGCGATCTGGATGAACACGATGGTGTAGCCGTCGCCGGCCCACCTGAAGATGCCGCACTACAGCAGCGGATGCAGCCGGTGATGGACCTTCTGCGCCAGCGGCTCGAACACACCCCGGCCCTGCAGGAACTGGCATCGCTGGCAGGCATGAGCCGCTACCAGCTGATCCGCGCCTTCCGACGTGCCACGGGCCTGACCCCACACGCCTGGCAGATCGACCAGCGCATCCAGGAGGCTCGCCGACGGTTGTGCGAAGGCCAGGCACTGGCCGTGGTCGCGCATGCACTGGGCTTTGCCGACCAGAGTCATTTCCAGCGGGTCTTCAAGGCCCACGCCGGTGCGACCCCGGGCCAGTACCGGCGCTGAGCCTGCAATAACGTTCAATACCACCGCACGGCACATCCCCAGACTGGCGCCCCAGCCAGCCGCCGCCGGACCCGATGGAACAGTTCCTGATCATCGCCACCGTTCATTTTCTCGCCCTGCTATCACCCGGTCCCGATTTCTTCCTCGTTGCACGCACCGCGATCACCTCTGGCTGGCGCACCGCCAGTGGCGCCTGCGCAGGCATCGCCGTTGGCAACGGCGTCTTCATCGTGGCGGCTTTCACTGGAATGGCCATGCTGCGCGCGGGCAGCGCAGGGTTCATTGCGGTGCAGTTGGCGGGCTGCGGATTCCTGCTGTACCTCGGCACGCTGTTCCTGCGCCATGCGGGCTCGACGACGCTGCAGGCACCTGCCGCGGAATCGCGCGCAGGCGATACGCACGGGTGGTGGAAGGCGGCAGGGCTGGGCGCCCTGTCTGCGCTGCTGAACCCGAAGAATGCGCTGTTCTATGCAACGTTGGCGGCAATGCTCAACGGCCCGCAGGCCAACGCCGCAACGAAATTCTTCTATGGCGCGTGGATGTTCGGCATCGTCCTGCTTTGGGATCTGCTGGTCGCCGCGCTGGTCGGCCACCCGTGGGTACTGCGTCGGTTCGCACGCGCCCTGCCCTGGCTGGAGCGGGCCGCAGGGCTTCTGATGATCGCACTGGCGCTATGGATCGTCGTGTCGCTGTGGGCCGGCTGATGCCGGCGATTCGCGCCTGTCGCAATAGCGTTCAATACGGCGCGTCCGCACCAACCCACACTCGGCACTTTCTGTAGGTCGGTGGCAGGTTTACGTGCAGCAGTTCTTCATCGTCGCGGTGCTGTACGGCTTCGCCATGCTCCTGCCTGCTTCCAATCACGCGAAGATCCTGCGCACCGCAATGGGCGCGGGCGGGCACGCCGCCATGGCCGCGTCGTTCGGTATCGCCACCGGTACGGGCGTCATCTGCGCCACGGCTTTCGTTGCAGCGGGCATGCTGGGAAACCGCGGCCTGTGGACGCTGGCGATGCAGTGCGCGGGCTGCCTCCTGCTGCTGCGCCTGGCGGGCATGTGCCTGCGCGACGCCGGCTTGACCCCGTTCTCTCCGCTTTCCCTGCAGATGCCCTTGGGCCTGCGCGCCCGCTCCCGTTGGCCGCACGCCGAAGCAGGATGCCTGCTGGCGCTCGCCAGCAGCAGCAACTGGATGCTGCAGTTCGCGATTGCAGCCCTGGTTACCGGCCTCGTCGCCGACACGGGCACCCAGGCCGCCTACGTGGCCTGCCTGAGTGGCGTCGCGCTGTCGCTCGGCCTGCTGATGGCGTGGCTCGGCAGCCACCCGCGCAGGGCACAGGGGTGTTGCCGATTGCTTCCATGGCTGGAGCATGCCGCGGGCCTGCTGATCGGGGCGGTGTCGGTGGCGTACCTGGCAGGTGCACTGGGTACGACCCTGGTCTGGGCAAGCATCACGGGGCAGGTGCAGCTGCCGGAATCGATCCCCGCCACAAGCCAGGTGCAACCGGCTTCAACATCGCGGCGCGGCCGAGGCATGCCATGCGCGTTGCCTCATTGCCGCGCTCGTCGCAGCAGTCCGCCATGATCGAGACATCGAGAACCAAACCCATGCCTGGCTGGCGCGCCCAGCGCGCCCGCAACAGCAGCGTTCGGGTTTCATACTATTAGGCCGATGTTCGCACGGACAATCGTCACAACGCTTCGGAACCGACCACGAGATGAGCATGCACAGTAGTTACCCTGATGATCCGTCCGGCTCGATCGTCGAAAGGATCGACATAGCACCGCTTGGAGCAGGGCCTTTGGAGGGAACAACCTTCACGGTGAAGGACAATATCGATCTGGCGGGTCATAAGACCTCCTATGGCAGCCCGGCCTGGCGGGCCAGGCATCCTGCGCCGAAGCTCAATGCGCTTTGCGTCGATCAGGTATTGGCTGCGGGCGCGCGCTGCGTGGGCAAGGTCGTCGCGGACGAATTCACGTATAGCCTCGATGGCGAAAGCCAATTCTTCGGCACGCCGGTGAATGCCAGGGCTCCAGATCGCATTCCCGGCGGCTCTTCAAGTGGATCGGCAGCGTCGGTCGCCAATGGCGTAGCCGATTTCTCCATCGGCACCGATTCGGGCGGCTCGATCCGTGTTCCTGCGAGCCTGTGCGGCATCTGGGGCATGCGCCCATCCCTGCACCGGATTTCCGAAGCCGGCGTGCTGCCCTTCATGCCGAGCGTCAGCACGGTGGGCGTCGTTGCTGCATCATTGAACCTGCTTGATGCAGCGACACGGGTTTTGCTGCGCAGCAGCTCAAGCCAGCCGGCGCCGCTGCGACGTATCCTGGTCCTCGCCGATGCGCTGGACATTGCTGACGAAGCAGTGAGAAACCAGGCGGAGGCCGCCTTGCAGGCGATCGCCACCCGCACAGGCATCGAGCCGGAGACAGTCCGCTTCTCGCAGATCGTCGGCGCGGACGTTCCGTTAGTCGATTGCAATGTGAAGGCGCTTCGGAATCTGCAGACGGCCGAATTCCAGAGCACGATTGGCAGCTGGATCGAAACACACAAGCCCGAGCTTGGCTTTGCCTTCTCCATGGCGTATGGAAATGTGCAATCGTTCGACCGGCTTACCGCACTCGACAGCATCACCCGCTGCGAATGGTTCTTCGAGAGGATCAATGCTTTCCTCATGCCCGGAACCGTCATCTGCTTCCCCACGACGCCTGTCATTGCCCCCCTCAAGGGATCGCTGACGACGCTGGAGGCCGTGCTGGACTTCTACGATAGGACAATGGCGATCACCGCCTTTTCCGGTGTCGCGCGGCTGCCCGAGATTTCCATGCCGTTGCTGACTGTCGACAATTGCCCGGTTGGACTCTCTGTTGCCGCCGGTCACTATCAGGATGAATTCGTGCTGGCCTCAGCCAGGCAGATGACAGAAGGAACTGCATAAGTCGAATCCAGTCCTGGCCATAAAGAAGCGTCCATACCCAAATCCCGTCGCTGAAAGGTCCTCTCGTCGAGTTCCACATTGAGGTAGGTCCCCCAGCGACCGCCTAGCGCACATCAATCATCGCGGCGCCGTAGGCCAGGCGCTCACACGCCTACGCGGGGGAAAGCTCTTCGATGCTCGTGGCCATATTGTCGGGCACGGGGCGCCGGACCGCCTCGACCGGTATCTGCGAACACGGGGGATTGCCGGCCAGCGGCCGGCACTACCACAAACGAAAAAGGCGGCCCTGCGGCCGCCTTTCTCTGCATCACTTGCCCTTGACGTGCTTCATCAAGCGCCGCTTGGCCTTGACCTGCCGCTCGGTGAGGACGTTCTTCTTGCCCTCGTACGGGTTGGTGCCCTCGCGGAAGATGAAGCTCACCGGCGTGCCGATCAGCTTGAAGCGCTTGCGGAAGAAGTTCTCCAGGTAGCGCTTGTACGATTCCTGCAGCTCCTTCAGGCGCGTGCCGTGCACGATGAAGGTCGGCGGGTTGGCCCCGGCCGGGTGCACGTAACGCAGCTTGGAGACATGGCCGCGGATGGTCGGTGGCGGGTTGGTCTCGTACGCCACTTCCAGCGCCTTGTTCACTTCGCTGGTGGTGAAGGTCTTGTTCGCCGATTCGTGCGCGCGGTGCACCGCACGGAACAGCTCACGCAGGCCCGAGCCATGCTTGGCCGAGATGCGCACGGACTCGGCCCACGGCACGAAGCCCAGCTTCAGCGACAGCATGGTTTCGGCCTGCTCGCGCTGGTACTCGGTCAGGCCATCCCACTTGTTGATGGCGATCACCAGCGCGCGGCCGGCGTCGAGCACGGCACCGAGCACGGTGGCGTCCTGGTCGGTCACGCCTTCGGTGGCGTCGAGCATCAGCACGGCCACCTGGCACTGCTCGATCGACTGCATGGTCTTGACCACCGAGAACTTCTCGACGACCTCGTCCACGCGCGAACGACGGCGCAGGCCGGCGGTGTCGATCAGGCGGTACTCGCGGCCATCACGCTCCAGGTCCACGGCGATCGAGTCGCGGGTGGTGCCCGGCACGTCGGAGGCGATCATGCGCTCCTCGCCGAGGATGCGGTTGACCAGCGTCGACTTGCCCACGTTCGGGCGGCCGACGAAGGCGATGCGGATGCGGTTCGGATCGTTGTCCAGCTCTTCGCCGCTGCCTTCTTCCGGCAGGCGCTGGACCACTTCGTCCAGCAGGTCGTCAAGGCCCTGGCGATGCGCGGCCGACACGGTCAGCATCTCGCCGAAGCCGTAGCGGGCGAACTCCGAACGCACGGTGTCCTCGTCGGTGCCGTCGATCTTGTTGATCAGCAGCAGCGTCGGGCGCGACAGCTTGCGCAGCCAGGCCAGGATCTCGTCGTCCATCGCCGAGGTGCCCTCACGGGCATCGACCACGAACAGGATCAGGTCGGCTTCCGCCGCAGCGGCGCGGGCCTGGCGGGTGGTAGCCCCTGCCAGACCCTCTTCCTCTTCCGCGATACCGCCGGTGTCGACGACGAGGAAATGATTGTCCTCGTCCAGACGGCAGACACCGTAGTTGCGGTCGCGGGTGACGCCGGGCTGGTCATGGACCAGCGCGTCACGGGTGCGCGTAAGCGCATTGAAAATAGTCGACTTGCCGACATTCGGCCGTCCAACCAGGGCGACCAAAGGCAGCATCGCGATTACTCCAATTTTTAATTTGCCAACCGGAAGGCGGTCAGCTTGCCATCAACGTTCTGCACCAGCAGCACCCCGTCTACGACGATTGGCTGGGCCAGCAGGGCGTCACCGCCGCTCTTTGCCCGTGCCGCCATCGCACCATCGGAGGTCTGCAGCCAGTGCACGTATCCCTTGTAGTCGCCGACCACGACGTAGTCGCCGTGCAGTGCCGGGCCGGTCAGCGAGCGACGGGCCAGTGCGGTCTGCGACCACATCGCCGCACCGCTGGCCTTGTCCAGGCCGAACACGCCGCCCTTGTTGTCGGTGACGAACACATTGCCAGACGAGACCGCCACGCCACCGGCACCGCCATGGTCGCGCGCCCACAGCGGGCGACCGGTCGGGCCTTCGATGGCCATCGTCTGGTTCTTGAAGCTGCTCACGAACAGGGTGTTGCCATCCAGCACCGGCGCGCCGTCGACATCGGCCATGCGCTCCAGCTCGGTACGGCCTTCACCGTTGCCCACATTCTGTTCCCACAGGGTGCGGCCATCCTGCTGGGCCAGGGCGGCAACCGCGCCCTCGTCCTTGCCGATGAACAGCACGCCCGGGCCGGTCACCACCGGCGCGTTGCCACGCACGGTCAGCGCCGGCAGCTCGCTCGGGTTGAACCACTTCTGGGTGCCGTTGCCGGCATCGAACGCGGTGATGCGGCCGTCATTGCTGCGCACGTAGACCGCGCCCTGGGCGATGGCCGGCGCGGCGATGACTTCACCCGGAACACGGGCGCGCCACTTCTCGCTGCCGTCGTTGATGTCCAGGGCGATGACCTGGCCATCGAGCGTGCCGATCACGACCAGGTTCTCACCGACCCCCGGGCCGCCGGACAGGCGCAGCTTGGCCTTCTTCTTTTCCTTCTTCGGCTCCCAGGTCCAGACCTTCTTGCCGGTCTGCAGGTCGATGGCGTGCACGCCACCGGTGAGTGCCGCAGCGAATACGTGGCCGTTGGCAACGGCCGGGCCCTGGCGCACGCCGATGCGGCGCTCGCCCTTGCCGAGGTTGACCGACCAGGCCTTGTTGACCTTCAGGGTCGGCTCGAACTTGACCAGCTCAGCCGGTTCCTGTGCCTTCTTCGCGGCCGCGTCCTTGCCGGCGAACCAGCCCTTCACGGTGCTGCAGCCGGTCAGGGCCATGCCCATCAGGAGCACGGTGGCGACGCGGGTGATCATGACCTTCTGACTCATCAAACCGACTCCGCAGGGGCGGCAACGGTGCCGCCGGCGTCCATAACCTTGGTTTCCAGCAGGCGCCGCTGCGGCGCTGCCACGTCCAGCGACTTCAGCGCTTTCTCGTACTGGCCTCGGGCGTCATCACGCTTGCCCTGCGCCATCAGCGCGTCGCCATGGATTTCCAGGCTGCTGCTGTCGGTGGCGCTGCCCAGCAGCTTGATCGCCTCGTCACTCTTGCCGGTGGCCACCAGCAGGCGGGCCACACGCTGGTCGACCACGCGCTGCAGGTCACCTTCGACCTTCACGGCGCGCAGGGTGGCCAGGGCTTCTTCGTTCTTGCCGGCGTCGACCTGGGCCTTGGCCAGCTGCAGCGCCGCGAGGTCGCCGTAGATGCTGGACGGGCCGGCTTCGAGCGCCTTGACCGCCTTGGAGGCGTCGTCGAGCTTGTTCTGCTGCAGGCCAACGAGCGCCTTCTGGTACTCGACATTGGCCGAGGCCAGCTTGCCGCCCTGATCCTTCTGGTACCACTGCCAGCCGGCAATGGCACCGATGGCGATGACTACGCCACCGAGGATGCTGGCGCCATTCTTCCGCAGCCAGCTGCGGACGCGTTCACTTTGTTCGTGCTCGTCGAGCAGATCGTCGATCGCCATGCGTACTCTCGCCCCGCCCATCGGGAGGGACCATTGGGATTAATCGAAGGTGGTGAAACCGCGCCTCAGTGCGAAACCGGGACTACGGAGCCTTCAGAGGATACCTGAAAGCGTGCCACGTTGGCTCGCTGGTAGGGGGTCAGATCGACGATAGCGCCGTTCTGCTGAACCTGGACCGCCGAGGCGTTGCCCAGGGTCACCCGGGTCACCTGGCCCGGCGTGAAGCTGCGGCTCTCGCCGGATTTGATCAGCGCCTTCTCGACGGTAGCGCCGTCCGGGCCGCCGATATCGACCCAGCTGTCGCCGCTGAACTGCATGTCCAGCGTGTTGGCGGCAGCCGCTGGTGCCGGGGCTGAACGCGGCACCGGGGCCAGCGAGGCTACGTACGGGGTGGCGGCCGGCTTGCTGGCCGGGGCGCTCGCCACGTCAGCCACGGCAGCCGGCTCGACGCCGGCGGCAGACGGGGTCACCGGCACAGCGGCCGGGATCGCGTCCAGCGAAGCGGTGTTCGGCGACGGCGTCGCACTGCCGTCAAAATGACCACGGGTGGCGAACCACACCGGCACCGCCAGCACCGCGGTGATACCGACATACAGCACGCGACGGCCGAGATTCTCGGCAATGCGGCGCGCACGCGGGGTGTGGGTATGGCTGACCAGGGTGGGTGGAACCACCGGGCCGACCTGGGCCTGCTCCAGCAGCTGGCTCACATCCACGTCCAGCAGGCGCGCGTAGCTGCGCAGCTGGCCGCGCACGAACACCGGCGCCCCCAGCTTCTGCCATTGTTCCTCTTCCAGCGACCTGACCACCTGGACCGGCATGCGCAGGCGCGAGCCGACATCTTCGAGGGTCAGTCCGGCCGCCTCGCGGGCCTGGCGCAGGCGGCTGCCGCAGCCGGCCGCAGTCTCGAGAGCGCTCACAGTCTGGTCATCAATCACAATGCATCAACCCTGGAGTTAGGAGCCCGCTTCCTGCGGAAATTCCTGTCGAATGCGCTGAAGATAGCGGTCAGATGCCGCCCGATCTCCCAGCCGCGCTTCGATTTGAGACGCAAGTTGTAACACGGAACGCGTTGCGGGTGCAGCCGCAATCCTACGTTCGGCGAAGGCCCGGGCCTCCATGAAGCGCCCCTGGCGGAAGCTGAGCTGGGCCATCGCCTCCAGCGCGACCGGGTTTCCCGGCAGCGTTGCCAGCGCCGCACGCAGGTCGCGCTCGGCACGTTCGAACTGGCCGGCATCCAGCGCACAGCCCCCGGCATTGGCCTGGGACTCGGCCGGCGTGGCGTAGCCCGGCGCCTGCAGCGCACGATCGAACCAGACCAGCGACTCGGCCGGCCGGCCCTGCTGGCACAGCCACGCGCCGTAATTGTTGAGGATGTCCCCGCGCTGCGGCGCCTGCTCGGCAGCCCTGCGGAAGCTCTCGCCAGCCTGCTGGGTCCGGCCACGGCGCTCGTCGATGCCGGCCAGCAGCACCAGCGCATCGGGCGACTCGGGGGCCAGCTTCAGCGCCTCGCGCGCCTTGCGCTCGGCCGCATCGAGGTTGCCCACCTGCATGTCGCGGGCGGCCAGGGCCAGCAGGTCCTGCAGGCGCACCTGGCGCCGCACGCTGTCCGGATCACGGACCGAGTAGACCGGCGCCTCGCTGGGGCCCAGCTTGGCCTTGGGATGGGATTTGCAGCCGCCGACCGCAACGGCCAGCATGCCTGCGAACAGAACCAGCCAGAGGCGGTCAGGCCGCGGCATCGCTCCCCTTCCCCGCCTGCAGCGTCTTGTTGAACTCCGCCTGGCGGCGGGTGCGGTCCATCACCTGGCCCTTGAGCTGGCCACAGGCGGCGTCGATGTCGTCGCCACGGGTGCGGCGGACCATGGTCAGCACGTTGCTGTCGAGCAGGATCTTCTGGAAGGCACGGATGTGCGCTTCTTCCGAACGCTCGTAGCGGGTGCCCGGGAACGGGTTGAACGGAATCAGGTTGACCTTGCCCGAATCCTTGGCCTGCACCGCGTTGTCGAACTGGCGCATCAGGCGGGCCAGCTCGCGGGCATGCTCGGGCTTGTCGTTGATGCCCTTCATCAGGGTGTATTCGAAGGTGACCGATTCGCGGCGCTTGTTGGCGCGCAGGTAGCGTGCGCACGAGGCCATCAGCTCGGCGATCGGATACTTCTTGTTGAGCGGCACCAGCGTCTCGCGCAGCGCGTCGTTCGGCGCATGCAGCGACACCGCCAGAGACACGTCGCTTTCGGCAGACAGGCGGTCGATCTGCGGCACCAGGCCGGAGGTCGACAGGGTCACGCGCTTGTTGGCCAGGCCGTAGCCCAGGTCGTCGCGCATCACGCTCATGGCGCGCACGACGTTGTCGAAATTCATCAGCGGCTCGCCCATGCCCATCATCACCACGTTGGTGAGGCGGCGCATCTGGTGCGGCACGTTGCCCAGGTGGCGTGCGGCAACCCACACCTGGCCGATGATCTCGGCGGTGGTCAGATTGCGGTTGAAGCCCTGGGTGGCAGTGGAGCAGAACGTGCAGTTCAGGCCGCAACCGACCTGCGAGGACACGCACAGCGTGCCGCGGGTCTTGTCCGGGATGTACACGGTCTCGATGGCGTTCTTGCCATCCACGCCCATCGCCAGCAGCCACTTGTGGGTGCCGTCGGCGGAGGGCTTGTCGAACACGATGTTGGGAACCAGCACCTCGGCATGGGCCTGCAGCTTGGCGCGCAGGACCTTGCCGAGGTCGGTCATTTCATCGAAATCGGTGACGTAGCGATGGTGGATCCACTTCATCACCTGATGGGCACGGAACTTCTTCTCGCCGAGAACCTCGACGAAAAACTTCTCCAGGCCCGCGCGATCGAGGTCGAGCAGGTTCTGCTTGCCAGCCGTGGGTGCCGACTTCGGCAGCGGCTGGATGGCGGGGGACTGTACGACCTCGTTCACGGCATTACTCTCAGCGCGAAACGACTTCGGTGGCGGCGAAGAAGTAGGCGATTTCAATCGCGGCATTCTCGACCGAGTCCGAGCCGTGGGCGGCGTTGGCATCGATGGATTCGGCGAAGTCGGCGCGGATGGTGCCCGCAGCGGCTTCCTTCGGGTTGGTGGCGCCCAGCAGGTCGCGGTGGGCCAGGACGGCGTTCTCGCCTTCCAGGGCCTGGATCATCACCGGGCCGGAGATCATGAACTCGACCAGCGCGTTGAAGAACGGACGCTCGCGGTGCACGGCGTAGAAGCCTTCGGCTTCACGGCGCGACAGCTGCTTGTACTTGGCGGCCACGACCTTCAGGCCGGCCTTCTCGAAGCGGGCGTAGATTTCGCCGATGACGTTCTTGGCAACGGCGTCCGGCTTGATGATCGAAAGGGTGCGCTCCAGCGCCATGGGATGTCTCCAATGGAATCGGGCCGCTGATGGCCCGAAGGGTAACATGAAAAAAACCCGCGTCGGGACGCGGGCTTAGCCTGATAAACGTAGGCGAATTGTAAAAGATAAAGCGGCAGGGTGGTAGTGCCGGCCGCTGGCCGGCAGGCTGGCGCCTCACGGGCTGCCTGCGGTTGCCGGCCAGCGGCCGGCACTACCCTTTGCGCCCATTCACCCACCTGAGTGAAATCTGACCGGTCCGGGCATTTTTGCTGCACTGCAAAATGCCATACGCTACCGTCTGGTCCTAGTATCAAACAATCGTTTGATTAAGGTCCGCCCGCCGATGGCCAAACCCGCCCACTTCTCGACCAAGGACCGGATCCTCGGCGCGGCCGAGGAGCTGTTCGCACAGCACGGCTTCGCCGGCACTTCGCTGCGCCAGGTGACCAGCCAGGCCGACGTCAACATCGCTGCGGTCAACTACCACTTCGGCTCCAAGGAAAACCTGGTCAACGAGGTGTTCCGCCGCCGCATGGACGAGATGACCGGCGCGCGCCTGGCGCAGCTCGAGCGCGCCCGCAGCGAACACCCCGGGCAGCTGCGCCCGGTGCTGGCCGCCTTCGTCGAGCCGGCACTGGCGCTGGCCCAGGACCGCCAGAACGGCGGCGCCTTCGTGCGCGTGATCGCCCGCGCCTACGCCGAGAAGAACGACAACCTGCGCAAGTTCCTGTCCGACCACTACGGTCACGTGCTGCGTGCGTTCGGCAAGGCGATTGCCGAATGCGCCCCCGACCTGAGCAAGGAAGAGCTGTACTGGCGCCTGGATTTCCTGGCCGGCTCGCTCACCTATGCCATGGCCGACTTCGGGCTGATCAAGCGTCCCGCCGGTGTCACCGAAGCGGCGCATCGTGCCCATGCCGCCCACGAACTGATCCATTTCGCCGAAGCCGGGTTCCGCGCCGCCGCACGCGCCAGCGCCCTGCCCGCTTCCCCTTGATTCCACCCAGTAACTGCTGACCAACAAAGGCCCTACACCATGTCCAATTCCCTGCTAGTCCGCCGCGCCGCCGTGCTGGGTGCCGGCGTCATGGGTGCCCAGATCGCCGCCCACCTCACCAACGCTGGCGTCGACACCGTGCTGTTCGACCTGCCCGCCAAGGAGGGTCCGGCTGACGGCATCGTGCTGAAGGCGATCGCCAACCTGGGCAAGCTGAGCCCGGCGCCGCTGGCCAGCAAGTCGCTGGCCGAAGCCATCACCCCGGCCAACTACGAGTCCGGCCTGGAGCAGCTGAAGGACTGCGACCTGATCATCGAGGCCATCGCCGAGCGCATGGACTGGAAGCAGGACCTGTACAAGAAGATCGCGCCGTTCGTGGCCGACCACGCGGTGCTGGCCTCCAACACCTCGGGCCTGGGCATCAACAAGCTGGCCGACGTGCTGCCCGAGCAGCTGCGCCACCGCTTCTGCGGCGTGCACTTCTTCAACCCGCCGCGCTACATGCACCTGGCCGAGCTGATCCCGGCCACCACCACCGACGCCGCCGTGCTGGAAGGCCTGGAAGAATTCCTGGTCACCACTTTGGGCAAGGGCGTGGTGTACGCCAAGGACACCCCGAACTTCATCGGCAACCGCATCGGCGTGTTCTCGATCCTGTCCACCATCCACCACACCCAGCAGTTCGGCCTGGGCTTCGATGAAGTGGACGGCCTGACCGGCCCGCTGGTCGGCCGCCCGAAGTCGGCCACCTACCGCACCTCCGACGTGGTCGGCCTGGACACCATGGCCCACGTCATCAAGACCATGGGCGACACCCTGCCCAACGACCCGTGGCATGAATTCTTCAAGTCGCCGAAGTGGCTGGACGCGCTGATCGCCAAGGGCGCGCTGGGCCAGAAGACCGGCGCCGGCATCTTCCGCAAGGTCGGCAAGGACATTGTGGTGCTGGACCTGGAGAAGCAGGACTACCGTCCGGCCGACCGCGCCGCCGCACCGGAAGTGGTCGAGATCCTGAAGATCAAGAACCCGGCCGAGAAATTCGCCAAGCTGCGCGAAAGCCAGCACCCGCAGGCGCAGTTCCTGTGGGCGACCTTCCGCGACCTGTTCCACTACAGCGCCTACCATCTGGCCGACATCGCCGAAACCGCGCGCGACGTCGACCTGGCCATCCGCTGGGGCTACGGCTGGTCGCTGGGCCCGTTCGAAACCTGGCAGGCCGCCGGCTGGAAGCAGGTGGCGCAGTGGATTGCCGATGACATCGTCGCCGGCAAGAGCATGAGCAACGCCCCGCTGCCGGACTGGGTGTTCGATGGCCGCGACGGCGTGCACGCCGCCGAAGGCAGCTACAGCCCGTCGCGCAACGCCAAGCTGCCGCGCTCGTCGCTGCCGGTGTATCAGCGCCAGCGCTTCCCGGATCCGCTGCTGGGCGAGAAGTTCGCGCCGGGCGAGACCGTGTTCGAGAACGACGGCCTACGCATGTGGCACGACGGTGATGGCATCGCCGTGGTCAGCTTCAAGACCAAGATGAACACCGTGTCCGACCACGTGCTCGACGGCCTGCAGGAATGCGTGTCACTTGCCGAAAAGAACTTCCAGGGTCTGGTGATCTGGCAGCAGAAGGAACCCTTCTCCGCCGGTGCCGACCTGGCCGGTGCGCTCGGCCTGCTGCAGGCCGGCAAGGTCGACCAGTTCGAAGAGATGGTCGCCAACTTCCAGCGCACCAGCCAGCGCATCAAGTACTCGCTGGTGCCGGTGGTGGCTGCCGTGCGTGGCCTGGCGCTGGGTGGTGGCTGCGAGTTCCAGATGCACAGCGCCAAGACCGTGGCCTTCCTGGAAAGCTACATCGGCCTGGTCGAGGCCGGCGTCGGCCTGCTGCCGGCCGGTGGTGGCCTCAAGGAACTGGCCGTGCGCGCCTCGCAGGCCGCTGGCCCGGGCGGTGACGTGTTCGCCGAACTGAAGAAGACCTTCGAAACCGTGGCGATGGCCAAGGTCTCCAACTCGGCGGTCAACGCCAAGGAACTGGGCCTGCTGCGCAGCACCGACAAGGTGGTGTTCAACAGCTACGAGGCCCTGCACATCGCCAAGGCCGAAGCGCGCGCCCTGGCCGAAGCGGGCTACCGTCCGCCGCTGCCGGCACGCCGCATCCAGGTGGCCGGCGACGTGGGTATCGCCACCTTCAAGATGATGCTGGTCAACATGCTGGAAGGCCGTTTCATCAGCCCGTACGACTACGAGATCGCCGAGCGCATCGCCACCGTGCTGTGCGGTGGCAAGGTCGACCGCGGCACCCTGGTGGACGAAGAGTGGCTGCTGACCCTGGAGCGCAAGCACTTCGTCGAACTGGCCCAGCAGGAAAAGACCCAGGCCCGCATCGCGCACATGCTGAAGACCGGCAAGCCGCTGCGTAACTGATTGATGGCGGGTGCCGGCTGCGGCCGGCACCACCTGCTGTGGCAGTCGAGCATGGCTCGACTCTACAAAACCTATTCGAGAGATCACTGCAATGACCAAGCAAATCCAGGACGCCTACATCGTCGCCGCCACCCGTACCCCGGTTGGCAAGGCGCCCAAGGGCATGTTCCGCAACACCCGCCCCGACGACATGCTTGCGCACGTGCTGCGCAGCGTCGTCGCCCAGGCCCCGGGCGTGGACGTCAACCGCATCGATGACGCGATCATCGGCTGCGCCATGCCGGAAGCCGAGCAGGGCATGAACGTGGCGCGCATCGGCGTGCTGCTGGCCGGCCTGCCGAACACCATCGCGGCGCAGACCGTGAACCGCTTCTGCTCCTCCGGCCTGCAGGCCGTGGCGCAGGCCGCCGACGCAATCCGCCTGGGCAATGCCGACCTGATGCTGGCCGGTGGCACCGAATCGATGTCGATGGTGCCGATGATGGGCAACAAGATCGCCATGGCGCCGAGCGTGTTCGACAACGACCACGTCGCCATCGCCTACGGCATGGGCATCACCGCCGAGAAGGTCGCCGAAGAGTGGAAGGTCTCGCGCGAAGACCAGGACGCCTTCGCCCTGGCCTCGCACCAGAAGGCCATGGCCGCGATCCAGAACGGCGACTTCAAGGACGAGATCAGCCCGTACGAGATCGTCTCGCACCTGCCGGACCTGGCCGATGGCCAGCGCATCATCACCCGCAACAAGATCGCCGACACCGACGAAGGCCCGCGCCCGGATTCCTCGGCCGAAGGCCTGGCCAAGCTGCGCCCGGTGTTCCGCAACGGCCAGTTCGGCGGCACCGTCACTGCTGGCAACTCGTCGCAGATGAGCGACGGCGCCGGTGCCGTGCTGCTGGCCTCGGAACAGGCGATCAAGGATTACGGCCTGACCCCGCTGGCCCGTTTCGTCAGCTTCTCGGTGGCCGGCGTGCGCCCGGAAGTGATGGGCATCGGCCCGATTGCCGCGATCCCGAAGGCACTGAAGCAGGCCGGCCTGACCCAGGACCAGCTGGACTGGATTGAGCTGAACGAAGCGTTCGCCGCGCAGTCGCTGGCGGTGATCCGCGATTGCGGCCTGGACCCGAACAAGGTCAACCCGCTGGGTGGCGCGATTGCCCTGGGCCACCCGCTCGGTGCGACCGGCGCGATCCGTACCGCGACCCTGCTGCACGGCCTGCGCCGTCGCCAGCAGAAGTACGGCATGGTGACGATGTGCATCGGCACCGGCATGGGCGCAGCGGGTATTTTCGAGGCGCTGTAAGGTTCAAAGCGTTGCCTCGTTGGGCTTCATGGCGTGGGCCGGGTCGGCAGGGCTGCCCGGGACACGCCGTGAACCCCCCTCCGGGGTCCGGCCCAGCCGCTGGCGGCTGTGCGTTCGGGCGCTTGCGAAGCGGTGCTTCGCAAGCAAAGCGCCCTCACCCCTGGGGGCTCGATGGCGCCTTGCTGGTGTGCGCTGTCCTGCGCACACGGCAAGACCGGGGTTGGGCGTCCTGCCCAACCCGCCCAAGGCATGCCTTGGGCCCATGGCGCCAACGGTCCCGGGCAGCCCTGCCGACCCGGCCCTTCCAGCCTCCCCCGGCGGAGGAGTGAGCAAAGGCAAGGGCAGTAGAGCCACGCCATGCGTGGATGCTCGCGGAAACGGAAAAGGCAGCCATTGGCTGCCTTTTTCGTTTCTGTTTTTGCCTTTGATTCCGCCCTTCCCGTCCGCGCCCGCAGGAAACATGACAGGCGGGGCGGGTGGGCCTTTGCAGGACCGTTCGCCGCATGGATGCGGCGACCGAGCCCCCATGGACGGGTTTACGGCGTGTCCTGCAAAGGCCCACCCGTCCCGCCCATCACGTATCAATCAAGGCGCAGCACGGAGCGCTTGATAGAACCCTTACTCCGCCAACATCGCCGTCAGTTTCTCCCGCGCCGGCCCTGCCAGCTTCGGGTTGTCCAGCGCGAAGCGGATCGTCGCCTCCACCAGCCCCAGGTGCGTGCCGCAGTCGAAGCGGGTGCCCTCGAAGCGGTAGGCATCGACCTCTTCGGTCTTCAGCAGCTGCGCGATCGCATCGGTCAGCTGGATCTCGCCACCAGCACCACTGCCGGTCTGCTCCAGCAGCTCGAAAATCTTCGGGCTCAGCACATAACGGCCAACCACCGCCAGGTCGCTCGGCGCGTCCTCCGGCTTCGGCTTCTCCACGATCTGCGAAATGCGACCCTTGCGGCCGTCGAACGCGTCAGTGGCAACGATGCCGTAGCTGGCAGTCTTGTCGTGCGGCACGTCTTCAACGGCGATCACGCTGGCACCACTGGCCTCGTTGAGGTCTGCCATCTGCTTCAGTGCGCCGTCGCCGCGGTTCCAGATCAGGTCGTCCGGCAGCAGCACCGCGAACGGCTCGTCACCGATCACGGCCTTGGCGCACAGCACCGCATGGCCCAGGCCCAGTGCTTCGGCCTGGGTCACGAAGATCGCGCGCACGCCCTTGGGCAGCACATGGCGGATCATCTCCAGCTGCTCCTGCTTGCCGGCGCGCTCGAGCTTCTGCTCCAGTTCGTAGGCCTTGTCGAAGTAGTCGGCCACGGCATGCTTGTAGCGGTTGGTGATGAACACCAGCGTATCGCAGCCTGCTTCGATTGCTTCATCCACAGCATATTGGATCAGCGGACGATCAATGATCGGCAACATTTCCTTCGGAACCGTCTTGGTTGCCGGCAAAAAGCGCGTCCCGAGCCCTGCCACTGGAAAAACTGCCTTGCGAATTCGCTTGCTCATTGGTGCCTGTTGGCCTCACGTGCCGGAAAGGGCACGACTTTAGCGGATGAAATGTAAGCATCCTGTTCGATGGGAGAGAACTCCGGCATCGTCGCGAACAGGATCTCCTGGATGCTGGTCGTGTCGTAACCAGCCACGGCATCGCGCAGGCGCGGGACATTGCCCAGCACCAGGTCACGCGAGAACGTACGTACACCGGCCTCGAGAATCTTCGGGTGCGCGGTGGAACGGTAGTCCTCGTCCGAATAGAACAGCGTCTCGTGCAGCTTCTCGCCCGGACGCAGCCCGGTGTAGATGATCGGAATGTCCTTGTACGGCTGCTTGCCGGCCAGGCGGATCATCTGCTCGGCCAGCACGCGGATCGGCACCGGCTCGCCCATGTCGAGCGTATAGATCGCACCATGCGATGCCGAAGCGGCCGCCTGCAGGATCAGCTGGCAGGCCTCCGGGATGGTCATGAAGTAGCGACTGACTTCCGGGTCGGTGACGGTCACCGGACCGCCACGCAGGATCTGTTCGCGGAACAGCGGCACCACGCTGCCGGCTGAGGCCAGCACGTTGCCGAAGCGCACCGTAACAAAACGGGTATGCGTGGACTTCTGGTCCAGGCTCTGGCAGATCATCTCCGCATAGCGCTTGCTGGCGCCCAGTGCATTGACCGGGTCGACCGCCTTGTCGGTGGAGATGAACACGAAATGCTCAACGCGCGCTTCCAGGCAGGCGCGGGCCACGTTCTCGGTGGCCAGGATGTTGTTGCGCACCGCTTCGCGCAGCTGCCGCTCCAGCACCGGCACGTGCTTGTAGGCAGCCGCATGGAAGGCGGTGTCGACCGGATGCAGCGACAGGGCGTGGCGGATCACCGCCGGGTCACCGCAGTCGCCCAGCACCGCTTCGATCTCGACATCGGGGAAGCTGCGCCGCAGCTCGCCTTCGATGGTCAGCAGCAGCAGTTCGCTGATCTCGAGCAGGATGATGCGGCCGGCGCCATGCCGTGCGCACTGGCGGCAGAGCTCGGAGCCGATCGAGCCACCGGCGCCGGTGACCATCACCGTACGCCCGCCCAGCCAGCCACGGATCAGGTTCCAGTCCGGCATGATCGGCTTGCGGCCCAGCAGATCCTCGATCGCCACTTCCTTCAGCTGCCCCGGCAGCGACTGGCCCTGCAGGATGTCGCTGAGCTTGGGCACGGTGCGGAACGGCACGCCGGTGCTTTCGCAGATGGCGACGATCCGCTGCATGCCCGCCGCGTCCAGCGAAGGAATGGCGATCACCAGCAGCTTGGCCGCCGTCTCCCGGACCACTGTCGGCGCATCGTCCAGTGTGCCGAGGATCGGCAGGCCCTGCAGCTTGGCGCCGCGCAGGTGCGGCGCGTCGTCCAGCAGGCCGACCGGCTCGAAATTACCGGAACGGCGCAGGTCACGGACCAGGGTCTCGGCGGCCTGGCCGGCACCCAGGATCAGCACGCGGCGCGCGGACGAGTCCGACTGCAGTGCCTGATAGTCCTTCCAGGCCCGGTACAGCAGGCGCGGCGCGCCCAGCAGCGCCGACAGCGCGAACGGATAGATCACCAGCACCGACATCGGCACGCCGTCGAAGCGCTTCCACATCAGCACCAGCACGATGGCGACCATGCCGATGAAGCTGGCCTTGAAGATGTTCAGCAGGTCGCTGACGCTGGCGAACCGCCACAGGCCCCGATAGAGGCCCACGCGCCAGAACACCATGCCCTGCAGCAGCAGCACCAGCGTGGTGTCGACGTTCCAGAGAGGGAGCTCGGGGGCGTTGGCCAGGATCGAATACCGCCCCGCGTGGAGCAGCTGCCAGCATGCCCAGACCATGAACAGGTCGTGGCAGACGATGGCCGAACGCGGCATCAGGCCGAGGATTCTGTCCCGCCAGGGTGAAGCCATAAGTCAGGTATTTCCTTTTGGGTGGCGCAATCCATTGCGCAGGAGGAGCCAGAGGACGCTCAGCGCAATGAACCACGCGATCGCCACGGCAGCCTCCCACCTCGGCTGCAAATTGGAGCAGACATTAAGCACTGTAATACTGAACAGGCCCAAAGCAAAGTACATCCCTGTTACCTGGGCGTGACTGGCTCCTGCCTGCACCGCGCGCTGGTAGACATGCTGGGTATGGGGTTCCATCCAGCGTTGTCCCGAAATGATGCGCGCCAGCAGTGTGAAGCCTGCGTCCACAAGGAACGGCGATGCCGACACCAGCAGCAGGATCCAGTGGATGTCGGTCTTGACGCTGGCCAGTGCCAGCACTGCCGCGACCGCGTAGCCCAGCGCGCCACTCCCGACATCGCCCATGAAGATCCGGGCCCGCGGGAAGTTGAACGGCAGGAAGCCCAGGCAGGCCAGGCCCAACGCGACCGCCGCCAGCGAGTACGGCCAGGGCAGCAGCGGCGCCAGCCCCAGCGCGACCACGATGGCCTGGCTGGCCGCGATGCCGTTGATCCCATCCATGAAATTCCAGATGTTGATCAGCGAGGCGGTGAACAGCAGGACCAGTACGGCCAGCAGCCAGCTGCCACCGTGGACCTTGACCAGCGCGGCCAGCAGCGCGGCGGCGATGAAGTGCACCATCAGGCGGCGCATGGCCGGCAGCGGCCGGTGGTCGTCCCACCAGCCGATACCCGCCACCAGCGCCAGGCCAAGGCTGGCGACCAGCAGGCTCGGACGGGCTTCGGGCCAGGCCCACATGGCAACACCGGCGGTCACCAGCAGGCTGATGACAATGGCGATGCCGCCGCCGCGGGGGGTCGCCACGCTATGGCTGCGGCGCTCGCCCGGCTGGTCAAACAGTTGCCGGCGCAGCGCGTAACCCCGCGCCGCCCAGGTCAGTGCCGCACTCAGCAGGGCCAGGCCCAGCAGCGCGCCCATCACGAGCCACGGCATGGATCAGAGCACCGCGTAGTTCAGCAGCGGCTTGACCGTACCCCACTCCTTGCAGCTCGGGCACTGCCAGTGGTGGGTGCGCGCACCGAAACCACAACGGGTGCAGCGATAGGCCGGATTGCGCACCAGCAACTGGTCGGTGATGTGCTTCAGGTCGTGCAGGGTCGCCGTGGAATCGGCGCCTTCAGCCAGGGTCAGGTCGATCAGCGCGGACTCGCCACGCACCGACGGGCGATCCTTGAGCTGGCGGCCCAGGTAGGCACGGGCCGGCGCCACGCCCTCCTGCTCTTCCATCAGGCGGGTCAGCGCCAGCACCGGGGCGATGCCGCGGTAGTGCTCGGTCATCTCCGACAGGAACGCGCGTGCGCCTGCCAGATCGCCGACCTTGCGGTAGTTCTGCATCAGCGCCGGCAGCAGCTCCGGCAGGTACTCCGGATCGTTGCGCGCGGCACGCTCGAAGGCGCGTACGGCCGCTTCCGGATTGCCGGCATCGGTTTCCAGGCGTCCTTCAATGATGCCGGCACGTACCGACATCGCATCGGCCTGGTAGGCCCGGGCAATCGCTGCCCTCGCCTCTTCCAGCTTGCCAGCACCGCGGAAGCGTTCGGCCAGTTCGCACTCGAACTGCCCGATCAGCTTGCCCATCGGCTCGCCGGTGACGTCCTCGAAACGGGTCGCGTTGTCGATCGCCTTTTCCCAGTCGCGCTCGGCCTGGTAAATGCCGATCAGGTGCTTGAGTGCCTGCGGAGCACGCTGATCCAGCTGGGCCAGTTCGGTGAACACGGTCTCGGCGCGGTCCAGCAGGCCGGACTTCATGTAGTCCTCGCCCAGCGCCAGCAGCGCCTGCACGCGTTGCGCATCACTCAGGTCATGGCGATTGACCAGCCCCTGGTGCAGGCGGATGGCGCGGTCGACTTCACCACGGCGGCGGAACAGGTGGCCCAGCGCGACCTGGGTCTCGAAGGTTTCCTTGTCCAGCTCGGCGATGTGCAGGAACAGCTCGATGGCCTTGTCCGGCTGTTCGTTGAGCAGGTAGTTCAGGCCGCGGAAGTAGGTGCTGGACAGGCGGCTGACCTGGCTGTCACCGTGGCGTTGACCACCACGCCGTCCGATCACCCACCCGGCCAGTGCGGCCAGCGGAACGAACAGGAAGAACCAGAACCACTCGGTGACGAAATCCATCTTCGATCAGCGTCCATCAAAAGATTGGGGGGAAGCAACCGGTGCCGGCGTGGCGACAGCGGACTTGTTGGCGCGGCGCAACTGGCTGTAGAGCGGAATGACCACGCTCACCAGCACCAGGCCGGCACCGACGATGACACCCACCAGCAGCGCGGCGATCAGGGCCACGCCTACCGAGGTATGCAGTTGGGTAAACAGCAGGTTGATCGACATCGCGGTCATGTTGACCGCACCGATGATCAACCCAAGGATCAGAACCGCCAGCAGGACCAGCAGACGAAAAACCTTCATGCGACAGCTCCAGTGGCAGGAGTCCGTAGCTTATCCGACTCGCGGCTGGATTCGCACGCGGTGGCGCGACGGAAGGCTCAGGCCGGATCGGCGTCCAGCGGCAGCACACTGCTGACCCGCTCACGCAGTTCCTTGCCCGGCTTGAAATGAGGGACGTGCTTGCCCGGCAGGGCAACCGATTCGCCGGTTTTCGGGTTGCGACCCAGGCGCGGCGGACGATAGTGCAGCGAGAAGCTGCCAAAACCACGGATTTCGATGCGATCCCCGGCGGACAGCGATCCGCCCATCATTTCCAGCAACGACTTCACCGCCAGATCGACATCATCGGCCTTCAGGTGCGCCTGGCGGCGCGCAAGGATTTCGATCAGTTCGGATTTGGTCATTACCGGCTCACATCAGGGGTATCTCAGCCTGAAACGGCCCGGGCAATGCCCGGGCCGTCCAGGAAACAACGAACAGCGTAAGGCCGATTACTCGGACTTGTTGCCGTTCAGCTGTGCACGCAGCAGCGCGCCCAGCTGGGTGGTGCCGCTGGAAGCCGAAGAGGACTGGTATTCCTCCAGCACTTCGCGCATTTCAGCGTCGTCCTTGGCCTTGATCGACAGCTGCAGGGTACGGCCCTTGCGGTCCATGCCCACGAACTTGGCTTCGACCTTGTCGCCGACCTTCAGGTGCTGGGTGGCGTCGTCAACGCGCTCGTTGGCGATGTCGCGTGCCGAGACGTAACCTTCGATGCCGTCAGCCAGCTCGATGATCGCGCCCTTGGCGTCGACTTCCTTCACCACGCCTTCGACCTTGGAGCCCTTCGGATTGGCAGCCATGTACTGGCCGAACGGATCCTGCTCCAGCTGCTTCACGCCCAGGGAGATGCGCTCGCGCTCCGGATCGACAGCCAGGACGACGGCGTCCAGGGTATCGCCCTTCTTGAAGTTGCGAACGACGTCTTCGCCGGTGGTGTTCCAGCTGATGTCGGACAGGTGAACCAGGCCGTCGATGCCGCCGTCCAGGCCGATGAAGATGCCGAAGTCGGTGATCGACTTGATCTGGCCCGACACCTTGTCACCCTTCTTGTGGGTGGCAGCGAAGGTTTCCCACGGATTGGCGGCAACCTGCTTCATGCCCAGCGAGATACGGCGACGCTCTTCATCGACGTCCAGCACCATCACTTCGACTTCATCACCAACCTGGACAACCTTGGACGGGTTGACGTTCTTGTTGGTCCAATCCATCTCGGAGACGTGCACCAGGCCTTCGACGCCCGGCTCGATCTCAACGAACGCGCCGTAATCGGTGACGTTGGAGACCTTGCCGAAGACGCGGCTGTTGGCCGGGTAACGACGGCCGATGTTGTCCCACGGATCCTCGCCCAGCTGCTTCAGGCCCAGCGAAACGCGGTTGCGCTCGCGGTCGAACTTCAGCACGCGGACGTCCAGCTCGTCGCCGACGTTCACGACTTCCGACGGGTGACGCACGCGCTTCCACGCCATGTCGGTGATGTGCAGCAGGCCGTCGATACCGCCCAGGTCCACGAACGCGCCGTAATCGGTCAGGTTCTTGACGACACCCTTCAGGATCGCGCCTTCCTGCAGCTTGTCCATCAGCTGCTCGCGCTCTTCCGAGTGCTCGCTTTCGACGACAGCGCGGCGCGAGACCACGACGTTGTTACGCTTGCGGTCCAGCTTGATGAGCTTGAACTCGAGTTCCTTGCCTTCCAGGTAGGCCGGATCGCGCACCGGGCGCACATCGACCAGGGAACCCGGCAGGAAGGCGCGGACATCCTTGATGTCCACGGTGAAACCACCCTTGACCTTGCCGCTGATGCGACCGGTGATGGTTTCGTTCTTTTCCAACGCTTCTTCCAGCTCGTCCCACACCATCGCGCGCTTGGCCTTCTCGCGCGACAGGACGGTTTCGCCGAAGCCGTTCTCGATCGAGTCGAGGGCGACCTTGACGATGTCGCCTTCGGCGACGTCGATTTCGCCAGCGTCGTTACGGAACTGTTCGATCGGCACGATGCCTTCGGACTTCAGGCCAGCGTTGATCACCACGACGTCGCCGCGGACCTCAACAACGGTACCGCTGACGATGGCGCCCGGCTTCAGCTTGGCCAGATTGGCCTGGCTGGCTTCAAACAGTTCGGCAAATGATTCGGTCATTAGATTTACTCTGTTGGACACATGGGTCGGTGGCGTCCCCTTCAGGGGAATGGCGACCGCCCGCCTGTTGGTCGACCCCGGAAACGCAGGTCGTGTGTAGTAGGAAAACCGCCACGCATCATTGCGCGACGGAGCTGGTACAGCACTGCTATGCGCGACCACCACCGATGCTGCTGGCAGTGCTCCCGCGCGAACGGATCAGGCAGCCGGAACCGGAAGCAGATCCATCACTCTGGCAACGACATCTGCGATGCCGATGCCTGTGGTGTCGATGAGGACAGCATCGTCTGCCGGCTTCAGGGGCGCCACGGTACGCTGAGCATCACGGGCGTCGCGGGCCATGATCTCGCGCAGGAGGTCATCAAAGTTAACAGAAACCCCCTTGTCTTTCAACTGCTTATGCCGGCGCTCGGCGCGCTCCTCGGCACTGGCGGTCAGGAAGACCTTGAAGGAGGCGTCCGGGAAGATCACCGTGCCCATGTCGCGGCCATCGGCGACCAGGCCGGGCAGCTCCCTGAATGCGCGCTGGCGCTCCTTCAGGGCAGCCCGGACCTCGGGAATGGCGGCGATGGCCGAGGCCAGCGCGCCGGTGGTCTCCAGGCGCAGCTCGTCGGTGGCATCGGTCCCGTTCACCATGACCCGCATGGCTTCACCCTGCTCGACAAACTGAACGTGGGTATCAAAGGTGCAGCGGACCAGCGCCGAGGCATCGGAGGTATCGATGTCGGCCCAGCTCGCGGCCACGCCCACTGCCCGGTACAGCGCGCCCGAATCCAGGTAATGCCAGCCCATCCGGCGCGCGATGATGCGGCTGATGGTACCCTTGCCAGCCCCTGAAGGGCCGTCGATGGTCAGGACGGGAGCGAGTGGATTCATGGGGTTCCCAGAGCGTGTGAAGGGGTCATTCTAGCCCCTGTCAGACGCCCCCAATGGGATCTTTTGTGCAACCACTTGAAACCACGAGGAAAAGCCCGGTAGAATGGCGGGCTTGAACGAGCGTCAACTGCCGATTGTCTTTCGCATATCGCGGCCACGCTCCACCCGAACAACTACTGTTTACGCCGAGGTATGCCATGAAAGTCCTGTCCTCCCTGAAGTCGGCGAAGGCCCGTCACCGTGACTGCAAGGTCGTGCGTCGTCGTGGCAAGATCTTCGTCATCTGCAAGTCGAACCCGCGTTTCAAGGCGCGTCAGCGCTAAGCCCAACAGCCTTCGCGGCTGCGGCTGGCCCTACGCGGGGCCGACCCGATGCAAAAAGCCGCCTTCGGGCGGTTTTTTGTTTATGCGGCTTTTTCCTGCCGTTTTTGCTGTAATCGCCTTTCTTGACCACTGGGGAGTAGATCGAGATGAAGCGTTACCTGTCCGCCCTGGCCGTGATGGCCACCCTGGCCACCGCCACGCCGGCGCTGGCCGATACCCTGCTTGTCGACCGTGCCCGCGAGAAGCCGGCCGGTGCCCTGCCCGTGCGCGGCCAGAGCATGCAGCAGGTACAGGCGCAGTTCGGCGCGCCGAGCGAGCAGCTGCAGCCGCGTGGCGGGCAGAAGCGGCAATGGCCGACCATCAACCGCTGGGTGTACCCGCAGTTCACCGTCTACTTCGAGAAGCAGAAGGTGATCGACGTGGTGGCCAACCAGGCGGACCCGAACGAAATCGGCCCGAAACCGCCGATCCGTTGATCCCTTTACCCGCCCTGGGCGGGCCTGTGTAGCGAGACCATGAACCAGACCCTTCGTTTTCCTGCCGAGTGGGAAGCCCAGAGCGGCGTCCTGATTGCCTGGCCCACCGCCGACACCGACTGGGCCGACCGCCTGGGCCAGGTGGAAGAGACCTACATCGCCTTGGTCGCGGCCATCACCCGCTTCCAGCCGGTGCTGATCTGCGTGGCCGACGACGATGTGGAGACCTATGCCGAGATGCGGCTGCGCTCCAACCGCATCGACATGGACAAGGTCCACTTCACCACGGCGGCCTACGACGATACCTGGTTGCGCGACTCCGGCCCGATCACCCTGCGCCGTGCCGACGGCGGCTTCCAGCTGCTGGATTTCCGCTTCACCGGCTGGGGCGGCAAGTTCGACGCCACCCTGGATGACCAGCTGGTGGGCGTGCTCGACCAGGCCGGCGTGTTCAACGACGCACCGGTGCGCAGCATTCCGTTCGCGCTGGAAGGCGGCGGCATCGAAACCGATGGCGAAGGCACCCTGCTGACCACCTGGAAGTGCCTGCATGAGCGCCACCCGGACCGCGACCGCGCCAGCCTGACTGCCCACCTGGCCGACTGGCTGCAGCAGGACCGTGTGCTGTGGCTGGACCACGGCTATCTGGAAGGCGACGACACTGATGCGCACATCGATACCCTCGCCCGCTTCGCCTCGGCTGACAGCATTGTCTACCAGGCCTGTGACGACGAGAGCGACTCGCACTACGCCGAACTGCAGGCGATGGGCAATGAGCTGGCCGCGCTGCGTACCAAGGATGGCCAGCCGTACCGCCTGTTCCCGCTGCCGTGGGCACAGCCGGTGATCGACGAAGGCCGCCGCCTGGCGGCGTCGTACGCCAACTACCTGATCGTCAATGGTGCGGTGCTGATGCCGGCCTATGGCGATCCGGCCGATGACCTGGCCCGCGATGTACTGGCGCAGGCGCACCCGGGCCGCGAGATCGTGCAAGTGCCCTGCCGCTCGCTGATCTGGCAGAACGGCAGCCTGCACTGCATCACCATGCAGCTGCCGGCCGGGTTGTTGAAGGCCTGAGGATGGGTAGTACCGGCCGCTGGCCGGCAACCATGCAATGCCTGATGGATTGACGGGGTTGCCGGCCAGCGGCCGGCACTACCAACACCCATTCAGCGCGCGACACGCCGTCGCCGCCCATCCGCGCTAACATGCAGGTTTTCCCCCGCAGGAACGCCCCGCATGAACTCGCGCAGCCCCCTTACCGTCGCCCTGATCCAGGAGCGCAACCACGGTGATGCCGCCGCCAACCTGGCGGTGATCGAAGCACGCGTGGCCGAGGCGGCTGCGCAGGGTGCCAAGCTGGTGCTGCTGCAGGAACTGCACAACGGCCCGTACTTCTGCCAGCACGAATCGGTGGACGAGTTCGACCTGGCCGAGCCGATTCCGGGCCCGAGCACCGAGCGCCTGGGCGCGCTGGCGAAGAAGCATGGCGTGGTGCTGGTCGGCTCGCTGTTCGAGCGCCGTGCTGCCGGCCTGTACCACAACACCGCCGTGGTGTTCGAGAAGGACGGTACGCTGCTCGGCAAGTACCGCAAGATGCATATCCCGGACGATCCGGGCTTCTACGAGAAGTTCTACTTCACCCCGGGCGACATCGGTTTCAAGCCGATCGATACCTCGGTGGGTCGCCTCGGCGTGCTGGTGTGCTGGGACCAGTGGTACCCGGAAGCGGCACGCCTGATGGCGCTGGCCGGCGCCGAGCTGCTGCTGTACCCGACCGCGATCGGCTGGGACCCGGACGACGTGCAGGACGAGAAGACCCGCCAGCGCGACGCCTGGGTGCTGAGTCACCGCGGCCACGCCGTGGCCAACGGCCTGCCGGTGCTGAGCTGCAACCGCGTCGGCCACGAGGCATCGCCACTGGGCGCGTCGGGCATCCAGTTCTGGGGCAACAGCCACGTGCTCGGCCCGCAGGGCGAATTCCTGGCCGAAGCCGGCACTGACGCCACCGTG
Source organism: Stenotrophomonas sp. 71799_Sma (assembly GCF_056482505.1). Lineage (NCBI taxonomy): Bacteria > Pseudomonadati > Pseudomonadota > Gammaproteobacteria > Lysobacterales > Lysobacteraceae > Stenotrophomonas > Stenotrophomonas sp. 71799_Sma. Next base: position 1,903,502 of record NZ_CM151202.1, on the reverse strand, counting down.
CTGCTGTGCGATGTCGACCTGCAGCGCAGCGAGCACGTGCGCCGCATCTGGCCGTTCCTGCGCGATCGCCGCATCGACGCGTACGGTGACCTGCTCAAGCGCTACATCGACTGAGCCGGAGCCCGCGCATGGCCGTCCTCATCCGTGATGCCGGCCCGGCCGACATCGCCGCGATCACCGCGATCTACGCGGTGGAAGTGACCGACTTCGTCAACACCTACGAGTACGACATCCCCGACGCGACCGAGATGCTGCGCCGTATGCGCGACATCATCGATCGCGGCTTCCCCTACCTGGTCGCCGAGATCGACGGCCAGGTGGCCGGCTATGCCTACGCCAACACCTACCGCACCCGCGTTGCCTACCAGTGGACCGTGGAGAACTCGGTCTACGTCGATGCCGCGTTCCAGGGCCAGGGCGTGGGCACCGGCCTGCTGCAGGCCTTGATCGATGCCTGCGTGGCGCGTGGTTACCGGCAGATGGTGGCCGTGATCGGCGAACCGACCAACGCCGCGTCGATCAAGCTGCACGAACGCTTCGGCTTCGAGCTGGTCGGCGTGTTCCGTGGCCTTGGCCGCAAGCACGGCCGCTGGCTGGATACCGTGCAGATGCAGCGCGCGCTCGGCGATGGCGCCGACACCGCACCTTCCAATGAATGAACCCATGACCGAAACCCTTCCCGAAACCGGCGACGACCTGTTCGCCGGCCAGCCGGTGCGCGTCGTTGAACGCGATGGCGTGCGTTATACCCTGCTGGGCACTGCCCACGTCTCCCGCGCCAGCGTCGAGGCGGTGGAAAAAGCCATCGACAGCGGCCGCTTCGATGCCGTTGCCGTTGAACTGGACCCACAGCGCCTGCAGGCGCTGAGCGATCCGGACACACTGGCCAAGCTCGATCTGGTCGAAGTGATCCGCAAGGGCCGCGTGGCCCTGTTCGCCGCCAACCTGGCCCTGTCCGCGTACCAGCGCCGCCTGGCCGAACAGCTCGACATCGAGCCGGGCGCCGAACTGAAGCGCGCGGTGGAACTGGCGCGCGAGCGCAACCTGCCGGTACACCTGATCGACCGTGAAGTCGGCCTGACCTTCCGCCGTGCCTCGCAACGGCTGGGCTTCTTCGGCAAGCTGAAGCTGGTCGCCGGGCTTGGCGCAGGTCTGTTCTCATCCGAGGAAGTGGGCGAAAACGAGATCGAGAAGCTCAAGCAGGGCGACATGCTGGAGTCGAGCTTCGGCGAGTTCGCCAGCGAGAGCCCGGCGCTGTACGAGACCATCATCGGCGAGCGTGACCGCTACATGGCCACGCGCCTGCGCGAGGAACACGACCCGCAGCAGCGTGAAGTGCTGGCGGTGGTGGGTGCCGGTCACCTTGCCGGGCTGGCCCGCTACCTGGAAACCGACACCGAAGCACCGGCACCGCTGCGCGCCGAGCTGGAAGCGGTGCCGAAGAAGCGCAACATTCCGTGGTTCACGCTGGGCATCCTGGCCATCGTGGCGACCGGCATCGGCGTAGGTTTCTACCGCGGTGGCCTGGGCGTGGGCACCGAACTGCTGGCGACCTGGGCGATGTATACCGGCGGCCTCGCCGGCCTGGGCTGCCTGCTGGCCGGCGGCCATCCGCTGAGCATCCTCACCGCGATCGCGGTGGCGCCGTTCAAGCCGTTCCGCCTGAGCATCCCGACCGGCGCATTCTCGGCGCTGGTGGAAGCGCGCCTGCGCAAGCCGGCGTATGAGGACTTCCTGAAGCTGCGCGACGATGCGCAAAGCCTGAAGGGCTGGTATCGCAACCGCGTCACCCGCGTGGTGCTGACCTTCATGCTGACCAACATCGGCAGCATGCTCGGCCTGTGGCTGACCACGTTCAAGGTGTGGGGCAAGGTGGCGGGTTGATTGTTCCGTGTAGCGTCGAGCCAAGCTCGACTGCGCTCTGGTAGGTGCCAACCTTGGTTGGCACATCATTCCCAAGCAAAAAAGCCACGCATTGCGTGGCTTTTTTTGTGCCACGCTTCCGGCAAGTATGATCAATGAAACTTTTCTGAGCCTGGAGGGCCAGTATGGGAAAAGGTATCAAGATGGCTTCAGCCGTGGACGATCGGAGGAACCGACATACGCTCGAATCACTGCAGAATCGAGCCGAAAATGGTCAAACAATCCCTCCACTGTTCTGTGATGGTGTTGGATGCTCTGCGTCCGTCCGTTTCGTCAAACTTGGACTTCGAAATGGACCGCCGGGAAAAGAGCCGGTAGAGCGGGCTGCATACATAGGCCTCACATCAGCCAGAGATTCAGATCACGCGACAAGCTGCAGCTACAACGCAACCGGAAAGCTCAAGCTGATCATCGCCAATCAATCTGATCCTGACTTCTTGTCAAGCCTTGACGAAGGAAAACACGAGCTTCGCTTACAGCTGCTACACAACGCACTTGGCAATTCTGATCGATCTGTGAAGGCTGGTTACCAGACTGGATCGAAAACTAAAGATGAACACATAAGAACAGACTACATCAGAACTGGTGGAAAGCTCGACGGCTATCTCCGAACTACGATGGACATTCTCAAGCTGCGCGAACGCTGCGAGGAGGATGCCGAGCTGAGCGCGACGCTGCTCCTGCGCTTTGGCAATCGCAAAATCCCTTGGCGCCGTTTCTACTTTGAACAAGATCGGTATGAGGACGCTTGGAAAATGCTGCGTAAGGCCGAGCCTTCGGCCCACCCGTTTGCGATAGCCGGCGTTGTGGATCGAATCTGGCTTCCAAACACCGGTTCGAATCAACGGAATACGTTTCTCAATCTGATTCCGGAACGGCACAAGGTTGGAACTGACGGGATACAGCTGACGTATGGAGCAAGTATCGGTCACACTGACCAAGAATGGCTCCAGCAGTATCCGCATGGCACCCATGTCATTGCGTTTGGCCTTTGGAGGGCATCAGACCCCCAACAAAACTCGGTAAGGCGTCTAGACCCTCACGCGCGCGTAAAGGGTTTCCTCAACCATCAGATCACGCTGTTTCCAAAGTTCAAATCACAGGTGATCAAGGTCGAAATGAGCTGAAAGAAAGGGGGAGGCCGCCCCACTACGACCGGCCTCCCCCACACCACAACACGTTGTCGTGCATTACGGACGGTCGAGCAAGCTCGACCACTACACCGGGGTACCCGGCACGATCTCCAGACCGCGGGCGCGGCGGATCAAGCGTGTCACCGCACTGCGCAGGTCATCCAGCACTGCATAGATCGTCGGCAGGAACAGCAGGCTGACCACGGTCGAGAACGCCAGGCCGCCGGCAATCGCGCGCGCCATCGGCGCGTACTCCGGGCCGTTGCCGAACATCTGCGTACTGGTCAGCGAGATCGGCACCATCGCCAGGATCGCCGTGCCCATGGTCATCATGATTGGCCGCAATCGCTCGCGTGAGCCCTCCACCAGCGCCTGGGTGCGTCCCATGCCGCCGCGCCGCAGGTTGTTGATGTGCTCGATCATCACGATGCCGTTGTTCACCACCACGCCCATCAGCACCAGGATGCCGATGAAGGACATGATCCCGAACGAGGTGCCGGTGATCCAGAACAGCCAGAACACGCCGAAGATCGAGAACAGCACGCCACTCATGATCGCCGCCGGGAACAGCAGCGACTCGAACACCGCCGCCATCACCACGTAGATCATCACCAGCGCGATCAGCAGGTTGAACACCATCTGCTGCATCGCTTCGTCGTCGTTGCCGTAGTCACCGCCATCGAAGGTGAAGCCATAACCGGCCGGGAAGTTCATCGGCTTGAGCACCGACTCCATCGCCTTGCGGCCATCCGGCGCGGTGACCTTCTCGGCCAGGTTGGCCTTGATGGTCAGCGTGGTCTGGCGGTTGGTGCGGCCGATCTGGGTGGCGGACGAACCGACGTCGACGGTGACCAGGCTCAGCAGTGGCACGCTGCGGCCATCGCCGGTACGCACGCTGAAGCCGGCCAGGTCTTCCGGGCTGCTCTGCTCGGCACCGGCGAAGCGCACCCATACCGGCACTTCGTTGTCACCACGGCGGAACTCGCGCATCGGTGCACCGCGCAGCGCCAGGCCGACGAAGCTGGCTACCTGTTCGGCATTGAAGCCGAACGCCGCCGCACGCTCGCGGTCGACGCGCACCTTCAGTTCGCCGCCCTTTTCACCATTGTCGATGCGCACATCGCGCAGCTCGGTGCGCTGGGCCAGCAGCGGCACCACTTCCTGGCCGATCTCCTGCAGCATCGAACTGGAGTCGCCGACCAGCTGCACCTGCACGCCCTGGTTGCCGCCACCGCCGCCATCACCGCCCTGGTTGCCGACGAAGTAGTCGGTGCGGGCCGACTTCGGCAGGCCTTTGCGCAGTTCTTCCTGCAGCGCCTTGATGTCCTTGGCGTACTTCTCGTCCAGGGTGACCACGGTGGAGCTGCCTTCCTGCTCGCTGTACCAGGAATACACCTGCTTGACGTGCAGGCGCTCGCGGTTGGCGTCGATCCAGTTCTCCACACGCGCCACTTCCTCGGACATCTGCCGGTAGGTGTAGGCGCCCTTCCACATGTAGCCGATGAAGATGTCCTTGCCGCCGTCGCCACCGAACATGTCGACCTTGGTCAGCTTCATCGGCACCAGGCTGACCAGCACCACCAGCACGATGCCGAGCAGGCTCCAGCCACGATGGCGCAGCGACCAGTCCAGCAGCTTGGCGTAGCGGCGCTGCAGCCGCGCGATCAGGCCGGTCTGCGAGTGCACCAGCTTCGGCGTGGCCATGCGCGCGGACAGCATCGGGATCAGGCTGACCGCGACCAGCCACGAGGCCAGCAGCGAGACCGAGATGGTGATCGCGATCTGCGCCATGAAGATGCTGATGTTGTTGGTCTCGCCGAACAGGTTCGGCACGAACACGATGCAGTGGCACAGCGTACCGGCACTGAGCGCGATGGCCACGTTGCGGGTGCCGATGATCGAGGCCAGCCGCGGCTGCCCGGGCATGCGCTCGCGCTCCTGGTAGATGCTCTCCACCACCACCACGGCGTTGTCGACCAGCATGCCGACCGCCAGCAGCAGGCCCATCATGGTCAGGATGTTCAACGTCACCCCGGCGAAGTACATGAAACCCAGGGTGATGGTGAAGCAGATCGGAATGGCCAGGGTCACCATCAGCGTGGACGGCCAATGGCGCAGGAAGAAGAACAGCACCGTGATCGACAGGATCAGGCCGACCGCACCGGCCTCGGCCAGTTCCAGCAGCGAGGAGGTCACCGCCTTGCCCTGGTTGTCGATCACCTTGATCTGCACGTCGCGCATCGACGCTTCGGCACGGATCGATTCAACCTCGGCCAGTGCCGCGCGCGACACCTCCACCAGATTGGCACTGCGCTCCTTGAAGATATCCAGGCCAACCGCCGGGTTGCCGTCCAGGCGGCGCCCGTAGTTCATCCGCGCCGGCTTCAGGCGCACATCGGCGATATCGCCCAGGCGCAGGCCCTTGGCGTTGATCACCAGATCGCGCATTTCCTGCAGGTCGGTGATCTCACCCACCGGCTGCACGCGCACGCGCTGGCCGTTGTCGTCGATCTGCCCGGCCGAGATCGAGAAATTCAGCGTACGCAGGCGCTCGCTCAGTTCATTGATGCTCAGGCCGTGCGCGTTGAGCCGGTTCGGATCGATGGCGATCTCCACCTCGTTCGGCGGCGCACCGGTGATGTCGACACGGGCCACGCCGGGAATGCGCTCGATGCGCCGCTTGAACTCGCGGTCGAGCATGTCATAGGCGGTGGTCAGGTCGGTGGTGCTGGCCAGGCGCACCTTCAGCACCGGCTGGTCGCTGCTGGACCACTTGAACACGTTGTAGCGCTGCAGGTCGTCGGGCAGGTCGCTGCGGATCGCGTCGATGCGCTCGCGTGCATCGGAGGCGGCGATGGCGATGTCGCGGTCCCAGTCACTGAACTCGATGTAGACCAGCGCCGCCTCCGAGGTGGCCGACGAGCGCATGCGCTTGATGCCGGTCATCGTCGCCAGCGATTCCTCGACTGGGCGGATGATGGTCCGTTCCACTTCCTCCGGGGTGGAGCCGGTGTACGGAATCTGCACGAACAGGAACGGCGCGGAGATGTCCGGCAGCGCTTCCAACGGCAACCGGAACGAAGCGATCAGGCCGATCACCACCAGCGAAACGAAACACATGATGGTGGTGACCGGACGGCGGATGGAGAACTCGGCCACACTCATGCCGGTTCCTCCGCACCCGCCGCACTGCCCGCTGCACCCGGCTCGACCTCACCGGCATGCTTGCGGCCACGTTCGCGGTAATACGCATCGCCACGACGGTCCATCAGGTCGTACACCACCGGGATCACCAGCAGGGTCAGCAGGGTCGACACCAGCAGGCCGCCGATCACGGTGATCGCCATCGGCGCGCGCACTTCAGCGCCCTCACCCATCGCCACCGCCAACGGCAGGAAGCCGAACAGCGTGCACAGCGTGGTCATGATGATCGGCCGCAGGCGCGAGCGCGCGCCTTCCACCAGCGCCTCGTGCTTTGCTACGCCGGCCTCGCGCAGCTGGTTGACCTTGTCGATCAGGATGATCGCGTTCTTGGTGACCAGACCGACCAGCAGGATCAGGCCGATGAACACCACCACCGAGATGGGCTTGCCGGTCAGCATCAGCGCCAGGATCGCGCCGACCAGCGCCAGCGGGATGGTGAACAGGATCACGAACGGATGCAGCAGCGATTCGAACTGCGACGCCATCACCAGATAGACCAGGAAGATCGCCAGGCCAAAGGCGAAGATCAGCGACTTCGCCGCCTGCGCCAGCTCCTCACCCTGGCCACCGATGTGCAGGCCGACGCCCGCACCCAGCGGCTGCTCGGCGACCATCTGCTGCACTTCGCGCATGGCCGCGCCAAGATCGATGTCGCGCAGGTTGGCCGACACCACCGCCACCCGCGTCTGGTCGGCGCGATGGATCTCGCTGGGACCAGTGGTAGCCACCACCTCGGCCACCGCGTCCAGCGTCACCGGACGGGTACTGCCCGGATTGACGATCAGCCGACGGATGCTCTCCACGCTGGCGCGGTCGCCTTCCTGTGCACGCACCAGCACGTCGATCTTGCGGTCGCGGAAGCTGTAGCGGGTGGCCACGTCGCCGCGCACCTTCTTCACCACCACGTCGGCGATCTGGCGGGTGGTCAGGCCCAGCGCACCGGCACGCTCCTGATCGAAGCGGATCTGGATTTCCGGGAAGCCCTCTTCCACCGTCGACTTCACATCGGCGTAGTGCGCATTGCCGCGCAGCAGCGCCGCCAGGCGCTGGCCGGCCACTTCCAGCGTGGCCATGTCCTGCCCGCGCAGCTCGATTTCCAGCGGCGTGGAGAAGCTGAACAACGCCGGCCGCGCGAAATCGACCTGCGCACCCGGGTGCTGGCCCATGGTGTCACGCAGGCGCTCGGTGATCTCGGCCTCGGTGCGTGCATTGCCACCGCCTTCCATCACCACGGTCAGCTTGCCGATGTTCTCGCCGCTCTCGGTGGGGCTGGCATCCAGGCGGGTGCCACTGCCACTGACACCGTACAGCGAGGCCACGCCTTCGCCCTTGCCGTGTGCCAGCTGCAGTTCACGCACCAGCGCATCGGTCTGCTTCAGCGGCGTGCCGGCCGGCAGCTTCACCGTCATTTCGAAACGGTCCTGCGCCAGCTGCGGAATCAGGTCGGCACCGAGCATCGGCACCAGCGCCATGGTCGCCACGAAGATGATCGAGGCCACGCCCAGCACTTTGCCCGGATGCGCCAGCGCGCTCGGCAGCAGGCGCAGGTAGCCACGCTCGGCACCGGCGTAAGGCTTCATTGCCAGATCGCTGGCCTTGCGCATCACCGGACCCACCACCGCCACCACGCCACGCCACACCCGCACCACCAGCCAGGCCAGTGCGTAGAAGCTCCAGCGCGCGGTCGCGACCACGCCACGGCGGCCCAGCGCGACCGGCTTCTGCCAGCGGCTCTGCGGCTGCCACGGCGCGTTCGGCGCCTCTTCCGGGAACGCCAGCGGCGGCCGTCCCTTCAGCGAGCTCAGCATCGGGATCAGGGTCATCGACACCAGCAGCGAGATCGCGATGGCGATCGCCACGGTCAACGCCTGGTCGCGGAACAGCTGGCCAGCGATGCCATCGACGAACACCAGCGGCAAGAACACCGCGATGGTGGTCAGGGTGGAGGCGACCACCGCCATGCTCACTTCGCGGGTACCGGCGATGGCCGCCTGCAGGATGCCCAGGCCACGCTCGCGGGCCTTAGCGATGCTCTCCAGCACCACGATCGAGTCATCCACCACCAGGCCGGTGGCCAGTGCCAGACCGCCCAGCGACATCACGTTCAAGCTCAGGCCGAGCTGGCCCATGAAGAAGAACGTGGCGATGATCGAGACCGGCAGCGACAGGCTGATCACGAACGTGCTCCAGCCATCACGCAGGAACAGGAAGATGATCAGGATCGCCAGCAGGCCGCCGATCACTGCATCCTTCTTGACGTCGGCGATGGCGTGCTCGATGAAGCGCGACTGGTCCTCGATGGTGGTCATCTCGACATCGGACGGGAACGTGCCCTTGATCTGCTCCAGGCGCTTGCGCAGCGCTTCGGCGGTGGACACGGTATTGGCGTCGCCTTCTTTGTAGATCGCCAGTTCGACCGATTCCTTGCCGCCCAGGCGGATCACCGCTTCGCGCTCCTTGTAGCCCTGGCGCACGGTGGCCACGTCCTTCAGGCGCACCGGCACACCGTTGGCGACCACGCTGGAACCACCGCCGGACGATGCGCTCTGCGCCGCCGATGCCGCCGCGATGGCTGCCGCCGAACCGGTCGACGCGGCGATGTTGAACATCTGCTGCAACGCCGAGTCGGCCGCGCTGCCGTTCGACGCCTGGGTGGTGACCAGCAGGTTGCGGATCTCCTCCAGATCGGCGAACTGGTTGACGGTACGCACCAGGAAGCGCTGCGAACCCTCCTCCAGGCGGCCGCCGGAGATGTTGATGTTCTCGTCCTTCAGGCGCTTGATGACGGTGTCGATCGGCAGGTTCAACTGGGCCAGCTTCTGCTGGTCGATGTCGACCTGGATCTCGTCCTCGAGGCCACCACCGACCTTGACTGCCGCCACACCGCTGACCGGCTCCAGCTTCTTCTTCAGGTCTTCATCGGCGTAGCGGCGCAGGCCGGTCAGCTCGCGGACCGCATCGGCATCGCTGGTCGGCGCCACCTTGTTCGACAGCACCAGGCGCATGATCGGCTCGGTGGACGGATTGAAGCGCAGCAGCACCGGGGCCTTGGCCTCCAGTGGCAGGTTCAGCGCTTCCATCTTGTCGCGCACCTCCAGGCTGGCCTGGTCCATGTTGGTGCCCCAGGCGAACTCCAGCACTACATCACTCTGGCCGGTGCGCGAGACCGACTTCAGCTTGCGCAGGTTCTTGACCACGCCGACCGCTTCTTCAACCGGCTGGGTGATCAGGGTTTCGATTTCGGTCGGCGCCGAACCGGTGTACTCGGTGCGCACGGTCAGCGTCGGGTAGCTCAGGTCGGGCAGCAGGTTGACCTTGAGGTTGCCCAGCGCGATCAGGCCGAACAGCAGCAGGGTGACCGTGCACATGGCGATGGTCACGCGGCGGCGGGTGGCGAATTCCACCAGGCCGCCGCGCATGCTGGCGGCGGCGCCGTCGCTCGCCGGCGAGGCACCGTGGTCGTGGCCCGGGGCGGTCATTGCGTGCTCCCGGCCTTGTCTGCCGGCTTGGCGGCCGCTGCGACCGTCTTCGGCTTTGCCTTCGGATCGGCGATCACCTGCACTGCGGTGCCGTCGCGCAGGGCGACCTTGCCGGCGGTGACCACCTGATCACCGGCCGCCAGGCCATCACGGATCTCCACCCACGGGCCCTCGGCGTAACCCAGCTTGACCGGAACGCGTGCGACCTTGCCTTCGCGCACCCGGAACACCGCCGGCTCACCATCGTCGAGCAGCGCCAGGCGCGGCACCACCAGCGCATCGGCACGCTGGTCGTAATCGATGCGGATGCGCCCGAACATGCCGGGCTGCAGCGCATGTGCGGCGCCATCGAAGGCGCTGACCACGCGAAACGTACCGCTGCCCGAATCCACCACCGGCGCGATGCGATCGACGGTGCCGGTGAAGCTCTGGCCCGGCAGCGCGTCGGCGGCCAGCGTCACCGGCTGGCCAGCGCGCAGGGTGGCCAGCTCGCGCTCGGGCACGTTGAGGGTGGCTTCCAGCCGCGAGTTGTCGACGATGCGGAAGATCGGCGTGTTGATCTGCACGAAGTTGCCGGTCTTGATCGAGCGCGACGCGATCACGCCGGAGATCGGCGCCACCACCGTGGTGTAGGACAGTTCCAGCGTGGCCAGGCGGTACTGCGCGCGTACGTTTTCCAGGTCGTAACGCAGCTGGTCGACGTCGGCGGCGCTGACCATCTGCTGGCCAACCAGTTTCTGCGCGCGCTGGTAGTTGTTTTCCAGCTTGCGCATCTGCGCTTCGCTCTGCGCCACAGCCAGCCGAGCGCGGTCCGGGTCCAGCCGCACCAGCGGCTGGCCGGCGGTGACCCGCTGGCCTTCTTCGACCAGCACCGCCAGCGCCACGCCGGAAGTCTTGGCCACCACCTGCGACTCGGCGCGTGGTTCCAGCGCAGCGGTACCGGTGTAGCTGGCCGCGACAGCACGGTGGCTGGCCACGGCCACTTCGACCGGGACCGCATCGACCTTCTTCTCCTCCTTGGTCTCGGCGGCCTTGGCTTCGGAATTGGGCCCTGCGGCGCAACCGCCCAGCAGCAGGGAGGTGGAGATCAGCAGTGCGGCAGCGCAGATTCCGCTGCGACGGCCTGACAGGAAGGTTGGGTGCGACATCGTCAGATCCCTGGAGGATGCGTGGACAGGTGTGGTAGCAAAGTAATGCACCACTTCACGGCAACACCATATCCCAAAGGTCATGGTGTCTTCGTGCCACTGGTCGGCCCGCCCCCCATTTCAGCTAGATGAAACCTGGGGCTATACTCGGGTCGTTCCGTACCCCACGCCGGAACGACCAGACCCGAATCCCCGGAAACGACACCATGCGCCCGCAGCCGCTCGCCGCTTGTCTCGCTCTGGCCGTCCTCCTGCCCCTTGGGGCCGCCGCACAGCCCGCTCCTGCTCCTGCCACACCTGCCCCGGCCCCGGCTCCCGCCGCTGCCCCGGCGCCTGCCGCCCCCACCGGCAACTTCGACAATGGCCGTGTCCTGGCCTACACCTGCCAGGGGTGCCATGGCATCACCGGCTACAAGAACGCCTACCCCAGTTACCGGGTGCCGAAGATCGGCGGCCAGACCCAGCAGTACCTGGCCCAGGCCCTGACCGAGTACCGCCAGGGCAAGCGCAGGCATCCGACGATGCAGGCGCAGTCGATGAGTTTCAGCGAACAGGAGATCGCCGATCTCTCTGTTTACCTGTCCACCGTCAAGTAAGGCCCGCCCATGTCGAAAGCCGCGCATCCGATGCGTCACGCCATCGCCCTGTCCGTTGCCCTGCTGCTGGCCGCCTGTTCACAGTCGCAGGTGGAAAACAGCGAGAAATCCGCCGCCGACCCGGGCCATGCCAGCGGCGAACACGGCTCTTCATCCTCCGCCGGCCTGCCACCGGGCCGCGAGGCCGCCGGCGAGGCCCGCGCCAAGGTGAAGAGCAAGGCCACCAACCAGAGCTGCATCGACTGCCACGGCGCCGACGGCAACGCGCCGATCGATGCGACCTACCCGAAGCTCGGTGGGCAGTACGGCGACTATCTGGCGCATGCGCTGCAGGCGTACCGTGCCGGCGACCGCCAGCATGCGCTGATGACCCCACAGGCGAAGGACCTGAGCGATCAGGACATCGCTGATCTGGCGGCGTATTTCGGCAGCCGGCCGAGCCAGCTGCGGGATCTGCACGGGGTCAAATGACCGCCGGCGCCCCGGTGGGTGCGGACCTTGGTCCGCACGGACCGTTGATTGGTGGGTGCGGACCTTGGTCCGTACGGAGGCGTAACCGGCTTCGGTAGGTGCGGACCGTTGGTCCGCACGGATCCCGATATCCACGCATGGCGTGGATCTACTGAGTTCACCGGCAGCGCCGGCGGACGCTCAGCTCAGCCTTCCAGCTCTTCCCAGCGCGCGTACGCCGCATCCAGCTCGGCCTGCACCTTGGCCAGCTGCTGGGTGTGCGCCGCCACTTCAGCGCTGCTGCGGGTGTAAAACGACGGGTCGTTCATCGCCGAGGTCAGCCCTTCGACGTCGCCTTCCAGCTTCTCGATGGTCTTCGGCAGCTGCTCCAGCTCGCGTGCTTCCTTGTAGGCCAGCTTGCGCTTGGGCGCGGCCGGCGTAGCGGCCGCTGCAGCAGGTGCAGCTGCCGCTGGCTTGGCGGCAGCCACCACCGCCGGCGCGGCGGCAATGCTGCTGGCGTACCGCTGCCAGTCGCTGTAGCCACCCACGTACTCACCGATCACGCCGTCGCCTTCCATCACCAGCGTGGAGGTCACCACGTTGTCAATGAAGTCACGGTCATGGCTGACCAGCAGCAGCGTGCCGGTGTACTCGCCCAGCAGCTCTTCCAGCAGCTCCAGGGTTTCCACGTCGAGGTCGTTGGTCGGTTCGTCCATTACCAGCAGGTTGGACGGCTGCGCGAACAGCTTGGCCAGCAGCAGGCGGTTGCGCTCGCCACCGGACAGGCGGGTGATCGGCGCACGCGCACGTTCCGGGGTGAACATGAAGTCCTGCAGGTAGGCATGCACATGCTTGCGCTTGCCGTTGAACTCGAGGAAATCGCGGCCTTCGGCCACGTTCTCGATCGCGCTCCAGTCTTCGCGCAGCACCGCGCGGTACTGGTCGAAATAGGCGATCTGCAGATTGGTGCCCGCGTTGACCTCGCCCTTGGCCGGCTGCAGTTCGCCCAGCAGCAGCTTCAGCAGCGTGGTCTTGCCGCTGCCGTTGGGGCCGATCAGGCCGATGCGGTCGCCACGCAGGATGGTGGTGGTGAAATCGCGGACCATGGTGCGCTCGCCGAAGGCGAACGAAATGTCCTTGACGTCGATGACCTTCTTGCCGGAGCTGACGCCTTGGGCAGCTTCCATCTTGACGTTGCCACTGAGGTCGCGGCGCTGCGAGCGTTCGGTGCGCATCGCCTTCAGGCGGCGCACGCGGCCTTCGTCGCGGGTACGACGGGCCTTGATGCCTTGGCGGATCCAGACTTCTTCCTGCGCCAGCAGCTTGTCGAAACGGGCGTTTTCCTGCGCCTGCGCGTTGAGGCGTTCCTCGCGGCGGCGCTCGTAGTTGGCCCAGTCGCCCGGCCAGCTGGTGACCTGGCCGCGGTCGATCTCGACGATGCGGGTGGCCAGTGCACGCAGGAAGCGACGGTCGTGGGTGACGAACACCACGCTGCCGCTCCAGCCCTTCAGGAACGCTTCCAGCCAGTCGATGGCTTCGATGTCCAGGTGGTTGGTCGGTTCGTCCAGCAGCAACACATCCGGGCTGGACACCAGCGCACGGGCCAGCAGCACGCGGCGCTTCATGCCGCCGGACAGGCGGCCGAACTCGGCCTCGCCATCCAGGTCGAGCTTGGTCAGGGTTTCGCTGACACGCTGGTCCAGGCCCCAGCCGTTGGCGGCGTCGATCTTGGCCTGTACGTTGCCAAGGGCTTCGCCATCGAATACTTCGGCATGGCTGAGGTGGTGGAACTCGGCCAGCCACTGGCCCAGTTCGCCGAGGCCGTCGGCGACGACGTCGAACACCGAGCCAGCAGCGCCGTGCGGCACTTCCTGCTCCAGGCGGGTGACACGCACGCCCTGCTGCACGCGGACTTCGCCGTCATCGGGCTTGTGGTCGCCGGACAGCAGCTTGAGCAGGGTGGATTTGCCGGCGCCGTTGCGGCCGATCAGGGCGATGCGTTCGCCCGGCTCGATCGACAGTTCGGCCTTTTCCAGCAACAACGGGCCGCCGACGCTGAAGTCGACGTTCTGTAGGGTAATCAGAGGCATCCGGCCATTGTACCGGTTGGGGGCGTCGGCCGGGCTGCACCCGGCACCCGCGGTAGTGCCGGCCGCTGGCCGGCAACCTCAACGGCAACGTCAAAAGCGGGTTTCCTGCGGGATGGCGGAGTGGATCCCGCGATCTGTCGGAACGGCATTCTGCTCTGGTGGGTGTCGACCCTGGTCGACACAGTAGATCCACGCCATGCGTGGATGAGCACTACAAGAAGTGTCGATGGATGGAATCAACTGGGGTTCTGATGGATTACCCCACCTCCCCCAGCAACGCCTGCAACCCCGGCAGCCACTGCTTGCCGGGATGCCGTACCAGCCACAGGGTGCGCTGCAGGGCGGGCAACGGGGTCTCAAGCACGCGCAGGCGGCCGAGGGCCAGCGGCTCTTCCAGCGCATGACGCGAGAGACAGGCCAGACCGAGCCCGGCGATGGCGGCCTGCTTGATCGCTTCGGTATTGCCCAGCTGCAGGGTCTGCGCGAAACCGCGCAGGTGCGGCAACAAGGCCTGCTCCACCGCTTCGCGGGTACCCGAGCCCGGTTCGCGCAGCAGCCAGCGTGCGCGGCGCAGTTCGTCCAGCGACCAGCGCGCGGGGGCATCGGTGGCGGCGACGATCACCAGCGGGTCCTGCTGCCAGGCGGTGACCTGCAGGCCGCGCTCGTGGCACGGGCCTTCGATCAGGCCGGCGTCCACGTCCAGTCGCTGCACGGCGGCGACAACGCCGGCACTGTTGTCGATGCGCAGGTCGACCTCGGCCTGTGGCGCCTGGCGCAGCAGATCGGCGATGCGTGGGGGCAGCAGGTAATTGCCGATGGTGGTGCTGGCGGCCAGCACCAGCCGCAGTGGCGCGCCCTGCGACGGGTCACCGCCGGCGGCGAGCTGGCGCTCGAGGTCGGCGGCGTTGACCAGCAGCGTGCGCGCGGGTTCCAACAGGGCGCGGCCGTGGCCATTCAGCGCCAGGCGGCGGCCGATGCGGTCGAACAGGGGCGTGCCGAAGTGCGCTTCCAGCTCCTGCAGGGCGGCGCTGCTGGCCGACTGCGAAAGCGCAATGGCCTGGCCGGCAGCAGTGGTGCTGCCATGGTCGGCGATGGCGACGAAGACCTGCAGCTGGCGCAAGGTCAGGCGCATGGCACTTACCTTCTTGATGGGTAGGTTTCACCCATATTATTCGTTTTACAGGTCAGCGACAGAGGCGCACGCTTGCCCCATCACTCCAGCCCTGCCCCTGCCATGAACGCCCCCGCTCTCTCCCCCTGGTCCCTGCCCGCCCTGCGCCAACGCTGGCAGCCGCGCCTGCCCGGCCTGCTGCTGGTGGGTCTGATCGCGGCAGCGTCGCTGTACCTGGCCGAGCTGCCCTGGCTGCAGGCGCACGGTCTGAGCGCGCTGACAGTGGCCATCGTCGCCGGCATCGTGGTCGGCAACACCCTCTATCCGCGGCTGGCGCCGAGCAGCGCAGCCGGTGTCGGCTTCTCCAAGCACTGGCTGCTGCGCGCCGGCATCGTGCTGTACGGCCTGCGCCTGACCTTCCAGGACATCGGCCATGTCGGCGTCAGCGGCGTGCTGATGGACGTGCTGGTGGTGGCTAGCACCTTCGGCCTGGCCTGCTGGCTGGGCGTGCGTGTGTTCAAGATGGAGCGTGAGGCGGCAATGCTGATCGGTGCCGGCAGCGCGATCTGCGGCGCGGCGGCGGTGATGGCCGCCGAACCAGTGGTGCGCGGCCGTGCTGCGCAGGTCACGGTAGCGGTGTCGACAGTGGTGGTGTTCGGCACGCTGGCGATGTTCCTGTATCCCGCCCTGTATGCGCTGGTGCAGTCGCACGGCTGGCTGGCAATGGACGCGCGCCAGTACGGTCTGTTCACCGGCGCGACGGTGCATGAAGTGGCACAGGTAGTCGCCGCTGGCCGCGCGGTCAACGAAGCGGCGGCTGACACGGCGGTGATCACCAAGATGGTGCGGGTGATGCTGCTGGCACCGTTCCTGGTGGCGCTGTCGCTGTGGCTGGCGCGTGGCGGCAAGGCCAGCGCCGATGGCAGCAAGGCGCGCATTGTGGTGCCGTGGTTCGCTTTTGGTTTCGTGGCGGTGGCCGGGTTCAACTCGCTGCATCTGCTGCCGGCCGGCCTTCAGGCGGGGCTGGTGCAGCTGGATACCGTGCTGCTGGCGATGGCGATGGCCGCGCTGGGCCTGACCACCCACGTCTCGGCGCTGCGCCAGGCCGGCCTGAAGCCGCTGCTGCTGGCACTGATCCTGTTCGCCTGGCTGCTGTTCGGGGGCCTGGCGATCCACCAGGGCGTGCTGGCGGTGCTTGGCTGAGCAGGAGCGTGCCGACCAAGGTCGGCACCCACCAGTAGATCCACGCCATGCGTGGATGGCGGCTCCAATTGGGGGTCAGAGCCCTTTCCTGCGGAAAGGGATCCGACCCCACCCCATTAGGCGGGAGCGGCCGCGCGGACGGGTACAATGCGCCATGACTGACTTCTCGACCCTGCCGCTGAGCCCGGCCCTGCAGCCCGGCCTGGATGCCCTCGGCTACACCACCCTTACCCCCGTGCAGGCGCAGAGCCTGCCGGCCATCCTGGATGGCCGCGATGTGATCGCACAGGCGCCGACCGGCAGCGGCAAGACCGCCGCCTTCGGCCTCGGCCTGCTGCAGGCCATCGACCCCAGCCTGATCCGCGTGCAGGCGCTGGTGCTGTGCCCGACCCGCGAATTGGCCGACCAGGTCGGCAAGCAGATCCGCAAGCTGGCCACCGGCATCCCCAACCTGAAGCTGCTGCTGCTGGTCGGCGGTGTGCCGCTGGGCCCGCAGCTGGCGTCGCTGGAAGGCCACGACCCGCACGTGGTGGTCGGCACTCCTGGCCGTGTGCAGGAGCTTGCACGCAAGCGCGCGCTGAATCTTGGCGCGGTGCGCACGCTGGTGCTGGACGAAGCCGACCGCATGCTCGACATGGGCTTCGAGGAGCCGATCCGCGAGATCGCCGGCCGCACCCACAAGGATCGCCAGAGCCTGCTGTTCTCGGCCACCTTCCCCGACAGCATCCGCACCATGGCGCGTGACCTGCTGCGCGACGCGGTGGAAGTGACCGTGGAGGGTGCCGACCAGGCACCGGCCATCCGCCATCTGTTCTGCGAGGTGGAACCGGCGCACCGCCAGAAGGCGCTGGCTGGCCTGCTGCTGAAGTACACGCCGGAATCGGCGGTGGTGTTCTGCAACACCCGCAAGGACGTGGACGAAGTGGCCAACTCGCTGCAGCAGTTCGGCTTCTCCGCACTGGCCCTGCACGGCGACATGGAGCAGCGCGACCGCGAGGAAGTGTTGTTGCTGCTGGCCAACCGCAGCTGCAACGTACTGGTGGCCAGCGATGTGGCCGCACGCGGCCTGGACGTGGAAGAGCTGGCGGCGGTAATCAACTACGAGCTGCCGACCGACGTGGAGAGCTACCAGCACCGCGTGGGCCGTACTGGCCGTGCTGGTGCCAGCGGCCTGGCGATCAGCCTGGTGGCCGGCCGCGAGAAGACCCGTGCCGAAGCCATCGAAGCGCAGATGGGTCAGCCACTGGACTGGCAGAAGACGCCGCTGGCGACTTCGCGCCCGGCCGAGCTGCCGCAGGCCGCGATGCGCACGCTGCGTATCGACGGTGGCAAGACCGACAAGCTGCGCCCGGGCGATATCCTCGGTGCACTGACCGGCGACGCCGGCCTGTCGAGCAAGTTCATCGGCAAGATCGCGATCTTCCCAACCCGCTCCTATGTGGCGATCGCGCGTGAGCAGGCCAACAAGGCCGTGGCCAAGCTGGAAGCCGGCAAGATCAAGGGCCGACGTTTCCGCGTGCGGATGATGTAACCGGGTGACCTGTAGAGTCGAGCCATGCTCGACTCTGTGGGAACAGCGAACGGCAACAGCGCTGCCACCCAAGGTTGGCAACTACCGGCTCCAGGCCATTCGCTCTGGTAGATGCCAACCTTGGTTGGCACCCACCCTTCGATCAGAACACCAGTTCGGTGTGCAGCGGCAGGTCCGCTTCCCAGCGGGCGCGGCCGCCGAGACCGTCCAGTTCGACCAGCACGCCGGCACCGACCACGTCAACGCCCAGGCGGCGCACCAGCGACAACGCGGCGACCAGCGTGCCACCCGTAGCCAGCACGTCGTCGATGATTGCCACGCGGGCACCGGCCGGCAGCGCATCGGCGTGCACTTCGATGCAGTCGCTGCGGTATTCCAGCGTGTATTCCTCGCGCAGCACCTGGCCCGGCAGCTTGCCCGGCTTGCGCACCGGCACGAAGCCGACGCCCAGTTCCAGCGCCATCGCGGCGCCGAGGATGAAGCCGCGCGATTCGATGCCGACCACCGCGTCCAGCTTCTGGTCGCGCCAGCGGTCGGCCATCGCGGTGATGGCACCGCGGAAGTCCTCGCCGTGGGCGAGCAGCGGCATGATGTCCTTGAACAGGATGCCGGGCTTGGGGAAGTCGGCGATGTCGCGCAGGCGGGAGGCCCACTGCGGAGCGACGATGGCGTCGGTCATGTCACGTTGGCTATCTGATGGCGGCATAGGGTACCTGTTCCGGGCGCCGCCTGCCTGTTGGGGGTGTTCGGCCGGGCTGCGCCCGGCACCTGCAGAGGCTACCGCGCAAGCAAAAGCGAAAGCAAAAGCCGCATTCCGAGAGATGGCGGGGTGGGTCCGGTTGCGGGAGACGCCGTAAACCCGTCCATGGGGGCTTGGCCGCGGCATCCATGCCGCGGACACTCCCGCAACCGGACCCACCCCGCCTTCGACAGACTTCTGCGATCTGTTGATCCATGCGATGCGTGGATGGATCTCTATCGAAATCGAATGTTTCGAGAATTGAACGAAGAGCATCCACGCATGGCGTGGATCTACCGTGTCGACCAAGGTCGACACCTACCCACAGCAGCGGGAATCTGTCGGAGGCGGGGCGGTGTGGGGCTGCAGGACCGTTGGCGCCATGGATGGCGCCATCGAGCCCCCATGGACGGGTTTACGGCGTGTCCTGCAGCCCCACACCGCCCCGCCAGACCACGGAATCCGCTTTTGCTCTGGCTGTTGCCCTGGCCTCTGCGGGTGCAGGGCGCAGCCCTGCCGAAACCCACCCTCAGGAACTGCAGGACAGCATCGAGCAGCCGGCGCGGTTGTCGGCCCACGCCGGGCGCTTGCCGGCGAAATGCTCCAGCCCGGCACGCTCGGTGTACGGATCACGCAGTACGTCCTGCAACGCATGAACACCGCCGAGGTCGCCCTGTTCGGCGCGGTCGATGGCTTCCTGCGCCAACCAGTTGCGCAGCACATACAGCGGATTGGCCGCGGCCATCTTCGCCGTGCGTTCGCTGGCCGACAACGGATCGGCCTGCAACCGTGCCGCGTAGTCCTGCAGCCACTGCTGCAACGGTGCCTGCACCGCCTGCTGGCGCGCCTCGTCGTAGTACACCGCGTCCAGCAGCGCCGCATCCGCTGCCGTCGGATCGAGGCGCATCAGCGCGCGCCAGGCCAGGGTCATGTCCATGGCACCGTCCTGCATCAACTGCTGCCAGCGCAGGTAGAGCTGCAGGTCGTCATCGTCGGCAGCGGCCAGGCCCAGCTTGGCTGCGGCATCGCGACGGGTGCAGGCCACGAAGGTGGACTGGTAGGCCGCCAGACCGGCCTGCAGCGGCGCCACATCGGCGAACAACGGCGACAACGCCTGGGCCAATCGGCTCAGGTTCCAGTACGCCACCTGCGGCTGGGTACCGAAGCGATAACGCCGGCCCTGCGCGTCGGTGGTGTTCGGCGTCCAGTCCGGATCGAAATCCTCGACCCAGCCGTAAGGGCCGTAATCGAGTGTGAGGCCGAGCACGGACAGGTTGTCGGTGTTCATCACGCCATGCACGAAACCCACGCGCATCCAGTGCGCGATCATCTCGGCGGTGCGCACCGCGATCTGCGCGAACCAGTCGCCATACAGCGCCTCGCCCTGCCCTTCGAGCTCCGGAAAGTCGCGGGCGATGCAGGCGTCGACCAACTGCTGGAGCAACGCGGTTTCGCCACGCGAGGCCGGCAGTTCGAAGGAACCAAAGCGCAGGAACGACGGCGATACCCGGCACACGATGGCACCCGGCTCCGCGCGCGGGTGGCCGTCGTAGAACATGTCACGCACCACGTCGTCGCCGGTACCGACCAGCGACAACGCGCGCGTGGTCGGCACCCCCAGATGGTGCATGGCCTCGCTGCACAGGAATTCGCGGATGGACGAGCGCAGCACCGCGCGGCCATCGGCGCCGCGCGAATACGGCGTCGGTCCGGCACCCTTCAGCTGCAGTTCCCAGTGACGGCCATCGGGTGCGACCAGTTCGCCCAGCGAGATCGCGCGGCCGTCGCCGAGCTGGCCCGCCCAATGGCCGAACTGATGGCCACCGTAGTTGGCCGCCCATGGCTGCATGCCTGCATACAGTGCGTTGCCACCGAATACACGCGCGAAACCTTCGCTCTCGACCTCAGCGGTATCGAAGCCGAGCATCGCGGCGACGTCCGGCGCCCAGGCCAGCAGCGTGGGCGCCGTCACCGGGGTCGGCATCACCGGCGACCAGGCCGCGCCCAGCACTTCGCGGCGGCGCGGGCCGGATTCGGGGTCGCCCGGCAGGGTATGCAGCAGGCGGTTGTCGAAACGGGGGCTGTCGGTATCCATGGTGCTGAAGATGGGGGCGACGGCCGCCCGCCTCAATTGCCGCTGAGCGCCTGCAGGTGGCCGCCGTGGGCCTCGGCACGCTGGTAGGCCGGGCGCTCACCGATACGCTTGAGGAAGCCACGCAGTGCCGGCTTGTCGTCGAGGCCACCACCGCGCGCGGCAGCGGCCTGGATCGGGAAGCTCATCTGGATGTCGGCCGCACTGAAGCGCTCACCGGCAAACCACGGGCTTTCGGCCAGGCGGCGCTCCATCCAGTCCAGGTGCAGGCGCCGCTGCGGGCCGATGAAGCCGCGCTCGGCCTTGTCGGCAATGCTGCGTGCGATCGGGCGGGCGAAGAACGGCATCGGCGCGCTGCGGATGCGACCGATCACCAGGGTCAGCAGCAGCGGCGGCATCGCCGAGCCTTCGGCGTAGTGCAGCCAGTAGCGGTAGGCGATGCGCTCGGCACCATCGGCAGGCGTCGGCGACGGCGACAGCTGGCGCTGGGTGTCGTAGCGGTCAGCGAGGTAGTCGAGGATCGCCCCGGACTCGGCCAGTACCAGCTCGCCATCCTGCAGCACCGGCGACTTGCCCAGCGGGTGCACGTTGCGCAGTTCCGGCGGCGCCAGCAGCGTCTTCGGATCACGCGGATAGCGGCGCAGTTCGTAGTCCAGCCCCAGCTCCTCCAGCATCCACAGCACGCGCAGGGAACGGGAGTTTTCCAGATGGTGGACGATGCGCATGGGGGGTGATCCTTGGGGAGGCCCACATCGTACCGCGCGCAGTGCATGCCCTTTGTAGAGTCGAGCCATGCTCGACTGGCTTTGAGAACAGTCGAGCGTGGCTCGACTCTACAAAAAACGGCGGGCAATAAAAAACGCCGGAAGCTTTCGCTTCCGGCGTTCTGGCTACCAAACGGTAGCAGACGGATTAGACCGCCTGCACCTGGTCAGCCTGCATACCCTTCTGACCCTGGACGGCGATGAAGGTAACCTTCTGGCCTTCCTGCAGGGTCTTGAAGCCGGTGCCCTGGATGGCACGGAAGTGCACAAACAGGTCCGGGCCGCTTTCCGGGGTGATGAAGCCGAAGCCCTTGGCGTCGTTGAACCACTTGACGGTGCCGGTCTGACGATCAGACATTTGACTAACTCCTGAAACACATGTTGAAAAAATCGCAGCCACCGGGTATCGGGGCCGAGACTGAGTTGCAGGCGTTGGTAAAGCGGATCGATGAGCGGATCGTGAGATCAACTGCACCAGGCCACGATTCACGGTGACCCTAGCAAACACAGTGGGACGAACGATACGCGTGTTTTCTGCAAAAAGCGATAGCCCGGACGTTCATGGGCAGACCCCGCCCGCTAGACGTGACAAGGGCTGGCAGCCGATCGAGGCTAACTCCGAGTCCCCATTCAGGATTTTCCTACCCTACACTGGGTAAATGACTGAAGCTGAAACCCAAGCTGAACCCGCTCTCCCACGCATCTGGGTAGACGCGGACGCCTGCCCCACCGTCATTCGCGACATCCTGTTCCGTGCCGCTGAACGCGTTGGGATCGAGCTGACCCTGGTCGCCAACCAGTGGATCCGGACCCCGCCCTCACGCTGGCTGCGCTCGATCCAGGTCCCCCAGGGCCTGGACGTGGCCGACAGCGCCATCGTCGAGCGGGTCGCCGCCGGTGACCTGGTGGTCACCCAGGACATCCCGCTGGCCGCACTGGTGCTGGAAAAGAAGGCGGTGGCGCTGAACCCGCGTGGCCAGCTGTACACCCCGAACAACATGGCCGAGCGGCTGTCGATGCGCAATTTCATGGAAGAGCTGCGCGGCGCAGGGGTGCAGACCGGGGGCCCACCGCCGCTGGGACCCCGTGACCGGCAGCTGTTCGCCGCCGAACTGGACCGCTGGCTGGCGCGGCGCCCGGTTCGCTGAACGGCCCTACCCGCCCAGGCCGGGCAGGCACAGGCGGCGCTGGCTGCTGAACCGCCTGGGCTCGCCGCTCAATGGATCGTCGAAGGCCAGCCCCTGCGCCAGCAGCTGCAGGGGCGCCTCGACCGTTTCATCCGGGCGCAGCATCAGCTGTGGATACAGGTCATCGCCCTCGATGGGGGCGCCCAGCATCGCCATATGCACGCGCAGCTGGTGTTTGCGGCCGGTTTCCGGCCGCAACCGGTAGCGCCAGACCGGCCCCTCGGCCTCGATCAGCTCGATCCGGCTGCGGGCATTGGGCTCGCCCGGCACTTCGGCCATGCGGAAGAACGGCTCCCCTGGCACCAGCCGGCTGTCCCGCTGCAACGGAAACGCCAGCCCCGGCAGCGCCGGTGCCAGCGCCTCGTAGGTCTTCCCGATGCGCCGCTCGCGGAACAGCCGCTGGTAGGCATCACGCGTGCCTGCCTGGGTGGAAAACAGCACCAGGCCGGCGGTCAGCCGGTCCAAGCGGTGCAGCGGCACCAGCTCGGTGTTGCCGGTGCGGACGACCAGGCGCGAGAGCAGGGTTTCCCGTACATACCCACCGGCCGGCGTCACCGGCAGGAAGTGCGGCTTGTCGGCCACCAGCAGGTGCGCATCCAGATGCAGGATGGTCTCGGCGAAGGGAATCACCGGCTCGTCGGCCACCTCGCGGAAGTACTGGATTTCCAGCCCCACCTGCCAAGGCATGTCCGGCGCCAGTGCCCTGCCCTGCGCATCCTGCACGCGGCCTCGGGCGAAGCGGTCCTGCCATTGCGCACGGTCGATGCGCGGGAAACGCGCGCACAGGCCATCGAGCAGGCTGGACCAGTGGCCGGGTGGCAGCTGCAGGCGGCTGGGCAAGGTCATGGCGTCCACTCCGGCCACGGGAAAGAGCGCAAGAGTGCCACCGTTGACGCTGCGCAGACAGACCGGCAACGGACACCCCTGGAGCAAACCTCTATCATTGTCGTCTTTAGTCCACGGACCCCCCATGGCCCTCACCGCCACCATCCGCAAGGCCGAACTGCAGATCAGCGACATGGATCGCGGCTACTACGCGACCCACAACCTGACCCTGGCCCAGCACCCGTCCGAGACCGACGATCGCCTGATGGTGCGCCTGCTCGCCTTCGCGCTGAACGCCAGCGACCGCCTGGAATTCGGCCGCGGCCTGAGCACCGATGACGAGCCGGATCTGTGGGAACACGACTACACCGGCGACATCCTGCAGTGGATCGACCTGGGCCATCCGGACGAATCGCGCATCCGCAAGGCCAGCAACCGCAGCCGCCAGGTGCAGGTGATCAACTACGGCGGCAACGCCTCGGAGATCTGGTGGGGCAAGCAGAGCAAGGGCCTGGCACGCTTCGACAATCTCTCGGTGGTTGATCTGGACGGTGAATTCGTCGAGCGCTGGGGCCAGCAGATCCAGCGCGCCATGCGCTGGAGCGTGCTGATCCAGGACGGTGAAGTGCAGCTGCTCAACGACCAGATCCAGCTCGACGTGATCCCGAACTGGCGCAAGCGCGCCAAGGCATGAGCACGATCCGTTGCGACGTGGTTGTCATCGGCGCCGGTGCGGCCGGGCTGATGACCGCGATCACGGCTGGCCAGCGCGGCCGCCAGGTGCAGGTGATCGACCATGCCAACAAGGTCGGCAAGAAGATCCTGATGTCCGGCGGTGGCCGCTGCAACTTCACCAACACCGGCACCACCCCGGCCAACTTCCTGTCGGCCAACCCGCACTTCTGCAAGTCGGCACTGGCGCGCTACACGCCCTGGCACTTCATCGAGCTGGTCAGCAAGCACGGCATCGCGTATCACGAAAAAGAGCTGGGCCAGTTGTTCTGCGATGTCTCGTCCAAGCAGATCGTGAAGATGCTGGTGGACGAATGCCAGGCGGCAGGCGTGCAGGTGCGTACCGACTGCAGCGTGCAGCGCATCGAGCATGGCAGCGATGGATTCCGCGTGCACACCACGCAGGGCCTGTTCCATTGCGCCTCGCTGGTGGTGGCCACCGGCGGCCTCTCCATTCCCAGCATGGGCGCCAGCGGCTTCGGCTATGAAGTGGCCCGACAGTTCGGCCACCAGGTGCTGCCGACCCGCGCCGGGCTGGTGCCGCTGACGCTCAGCGGCAAGCACCAGGAACGGCTGGCCGACCTCAGCGGCGTCGCTCTGCCCATCGAGGCGCGCTGCAACGGAAAGAGCTTCCAGAATTTCATGCTGCTGACCCATCGCGGCGTGAGTGGCCCGGCGATCCTGCAGATCTCCTCGTTCTGGCAACCCGGCGACGCGCTGGAGCTGGACCTGCTGCCCGGCCAGGATGCCGGCGAGTGGTTGCGCCAGATGAAGCGCGAACGTCCTGCCGCCGAGCTGCGCACGGTGCTGGGCGAGGTACTGCCGAAGCGGCTGGCACAGCGGTTGTGCGAACACTGGCTGCCCGACCGGCCCGTGCGCCAGCTGGACGAGCCGGTGCTGCGCCAGGCCGCGCAGCTGCTGGGCGCGTTCCCGCTGGTGGCCAGTGGTACCGAGGGCTACCGCACCGCCGAGGTCACCCTGGGCGGCGTGGATACCGCCGAGGTCTCGTCCTCGACGATGGAATCCAAGCGCGTGCCCGGCCTGCATTTCGTCGGCGAGGTGCTGGATGTGACCGGCTGGCTGGGCGGCTACAACTTCCAGTGGGCCTGGGCCAGCGGCCACGCAGCCGGTGGCGTGGTGTGAACCACATCGCCGTTCAATGCGTGCAAGGGGTGCGCGCATGGACGGTTCGCCGCGCATCGTGTATCTAGATTTGCAGATTGGGGAGCAGTGCATGCAGAACGCGAACGACATCACCATCCGCCTGCTGATCGTCGATGACAGCGGCGAGAATGCCGAAGCCATCGTCAGCACGCTGCGCAACAGCGGCATCGCGGTACGCCCGTGGCGTCCGCAGGATGCAGCCGAGCTGGCCCAGGTGCTGGCCAGCCAGGCCATCGACCTGGTGCTGGCTTCGCCCTCCCAGGGCATCCCGCTGCCACTGGTGGCCCAGCATATTGCTGCCAGCGGCAAGGACATTCCACTGGTACTGCTGGCCGAGCGCATCGACGAGGACGAACTGGTGCAGGCCAGCAGCCATGGCATCCGCGCCCTCGCCCTGCGCCAACGTCCGGAGCATCTGCTCGCCGTGGTCCGTGACCAGTGGGTGGACCTGCAGGCGCGTCGTGGCCTGCGCCGCATCGAGGCGCAGATGCGCGAGACCGAGCGCCGCTGCGACGCGCTGATCGCCTCCTCGCGCGACCCCATCGCCTACGTGCATGAAGGCATGCACATCCGCGCCAACGACGCCTATCTGGAGATGTTCGGTTACGAGCATTTCGACGACATCGAAGGCATCTCGCTGCTGGACATGGTCGCCGCCCAGCACGTGGAGGGCTTCAAGCAGCTGCTGAAGGGCCTCAGCCGTGGCGAGGCGCCGCCGCCCCAGTACCAGCTCGACGCGCGCCACGAGGATGGCAGTGCGTTCCCGGCGACGATGGAGTTTGCCGCTGCCACCTACGAAGGCGAATCCTGCCTGCAGGTGGTGCTCCGCCGCCGCATGGAATTCGACCCCGAGCTGGCACGTGAGGTCGAGGACCTGCGCCAGCGCGACCAGGTCACCGGCCTGCTCAATCGCCCGACCTTCATGCTGCAGCTGGAAAGCGCGGTGGCCCAGGCCGGGCGCAGCGAAGGCCAGTTCGGCCTGCTGCTGATCGAGCCGGACCACTACGCGCGCCTGCTGCCGGACATTGGCCTGGCCTCGGCCGACACCCTGATCGGCGCGCTCGCCGCGCTGCTGGCCGAAGTCGTTGGCGAAGACGCACAGCTGGCCCGCTTCGGCGAGCACAATTTCGCCGTGCTGCAGGCCGGGCCCTATGCGCAGACCGTGGCACTGGCCGAGCGCATCCGCGAAGCCTACGCCGCGCACGTCTTCAGCATCGGCGCACGCTCGGCCACGGTAACGGTCAGCATCGGTGGCGTGCAGGTGGGCGAGAAGATCGCCAGTATCGGCCAGGTGCTGGCACGCGCCAGCGAATGCACGCAGGCCGCCGCAGAACTGGGCAACACCTGCCGCATCTTCGACCCGGCCGCCGCCGACCGCGTGGAGGAAGAACGCGTGCTGCGCTGGGTCGCCCGTATCCGTGAAGCGCTGGCCGGTGACGGCTTCCAGCTGCACTACCAGCCGGTGCTGAACCTGCAGGGCGAGTCGCTGGAGCTGTATGAGGCCTACCTGCGCCTGGAGCACAATGGCGAACTGCTGAGCCCGACCGCGTTCCTCGGTATCGCGGAGGAGCACGGCCTGCTGGCCGACATCAACCGCTGGGTGGTGTCACGGGCCATCGCGGTGCTGGGCCAGCGTGCACGCGAAGGCCATGCCACGCAGATGCTGGTGAAAGTGACGCCGGAATCCTTCGACGACCCGCAGATGATCGCTACCCTGCGCCGCGAGCTGCAGGCTCAGGGTGTGCCCGGCGAACGGCTGTGGCTGCATGCGCCGGAAGCGAAGGTGTTCACCCACCTGCGCAGTGCACAGCAGTTCCTTGCCGAAGTAGCACCGCTGGGCTGCCGCATCGGCCTGGAGCAGTTCGGTTCGGGGCTGGATTCGTTCCAGCTGCTGGCCCACTTCCAGCCGCAGTTCCTCAAGCTGGACCGTGGCTTCACCAGCGACCTGGCAGCCACCCGCGAGAACATCGACCGCATCAGCCAGATCACCGCGCGCGCGCAGGAAGCCGGCATCCGCACCATCGCCGAGTTCGTCAGCGATGCCAATTCGATGACGTTGCTGTTCAGTGCCGGCGTGGACTACGTGCAGGGCGACTTCGTTGGCCCGGCGTTGCCGGAGATGGGTTTCGAGTTCGGATGACCGATGGTAGTGCCGGCCGCTGGCCGGCAACCTCAGGTACCCGGGATTGCCGGCCAGCGGCCGGCACTACCCAAAGAGAAGGCCGGCTTTCGCCGGCCTCTTCGTTGATCAGGTCATGTCGACCAGGTTTTCGATCTTCACGTCCGGATTGACGTCGGCCTCGTAGTCGACACCCTCCACGCCAAAACCGAACAGGCGCAGGAAATCGGCCTTGTAGCCGGCCAGATCGCTGATCTCGTACAGGTTCTCGTTGGTCACCTGCGGCCACAGCGCGACCACCTTGCCCTGCACGTCCGCGGCCATTTCCTTGTAATCGGCACGCAGGCGGCCGTCGTCATCGACCAGCGCGACGGTGTGGCCATCGCCATCGACCAGGTCGTGGCGCAGACGATCGACCGCCACGCCATCGGCCTTGCCGCCGTAGAGGATGTCGTACAGCACGTCGAGCTGTTCGATGCAGCCTTCGTGCGTGCCCTTTTCCTTCATCACCTTGAACAGCAGCGACAGGTACAGCGGCATGGTCGGAATGGCCGAGCTGGCCTGGGTGACCACGGCCTTCAGTACCGACACGCGTGCATCACCACCGATCTTGGCCAGCTTCTCGCGCAGGCCCAGCACCTTGTTGTCCAGGTCCTTCTTGGCCGCACCGATCGAGCCATTCCAGTAGATCGCCTGGGTGATCTCTTCGCCCACGTAGGTGAAGGCGGTGGTGGTGCAGCCATTGGCCAGCACGCCAGCGTCGGCCAGCGCATCGATCCACATCTGCCAGTCCTCGCCACCCATCACCGCGACAGTGCCAGCGATTTCTTCCGGGGTGGCCGGCTGCAGATGGGTCTCGGTCAGCACTTCCTTGTCGGTATCCAGGCCACGCAGGGTGATCGGCTCGCCGATCGGCTTCAGCGTGGAGCTGATTATCTCTCCGGTTTTCGGGTGCTTGCGGCGCGGCGCGGCAAGGCTGTAGACGACCTGGTCGACCTGGCCGAGATCGGCCTTGATCATCTCGATGGTCCTGGCCTTCACTTCATCGGAGAAGGCATCGCCGTTGATGCTCTTCGCGTACAGGCCGGCTTCGTCGGCGTACTTGTGGAACGCGGCCGAGTTGTACCAGCCCGCGGTGCCCGGCTTGGTTTCACTACCCGGGCGTTCGAAGAAGATGCCCAGGGTGGCGGCGCCACTGCCGAAGGCGGCAGTGATGCGCGCAGCCAGGCCGTAGCCGGTGGAGGCGCCGATCACCAGCACGCGCTTGGGACCATTCTGGATCGGCGGACGTGCGCGGATGTAGTCGATCTGCTGCTTGACCGCGGCTTCGCAGCCGGTCGGGTGGGTGGTGACGCAGATGAAGCCGCGGACGCGCGGTTTGATGACCATGGATACCTCGGGTTGGCAGATGCGGCGCGCGGGGCGCTCAGCAGGAATACGGGCGCGCGCCTGCGCGCGCGAACCGCAGGATCGTAGTGCGCGGGGGAAGATTGCACAACCGACGGCGGCGTAGGGTGGGGTTTGTTCTGCAGGGTTGCACCCTGCACCCGCAGAGGCCGGAGCAACGGCCGGAGCCGGAGCAACTTCAAAAGCTGGGTTCCTGTGGGTTGGCGGGGTGGGTCCGGTTGCGGGGGACGCCGTAAATCCGTCCATGGAGGCTTGGCCGCGGCATCCATGCCGCGGACACCCCCGCAACCGGACCCACCCCGCCTTCGACAGATTTCCGCGATCTGTCGGAGCGGCATTCTGCTCTGGTAGGTGTCGACCTTGGTCGACATGGATGAACTCATTCAATATCTGACAGATGTGTCGACCAAGGTCGACACCTACCAACAGCCGCGCGATCCAACAGCCGCAGGAATCTGTCAGAGGTGGGGCCATGTGGGTTGGCAGGACCGTTGGCGCCATGGATGGCGCCATCGAGCCCCCAAGGACGGGTTTACGGCGTGTCCTGCCAACCCACATGGCCCCACCATTCCACGGAATGCCCGCTGTTGCTATTGCTGTTGCCGACCAGCGGCCGGCACTACCGCGGGTGCAGGGCTGCAAGCCCTGCACACAAAAACCCCGCTTGCGCGGGGTTCTCTGTGTGTTGCCTGCAGCGGGTGCTTACGGGCGACGGGCCAGGGCCTCGATGTCCTTCGCCTTCGGCAGCAGGTCCTGCTTGCTGACGCGCAGGAAACCGATCGTCAGCATCGGCACCGCCACCAGGATCGAGGACAACACCACGATCACCGCACCGATCATGTGCGTCTCGGCCAGGCCTTCCATCGAGCTGCCGCCGTACATGTACAGCGCCAGCGCCGACAGGAAGAACATCACCGCGGTGATCACCGTACGCGACAGCGTCTGGTTGATCGAACGGTTCAGCACTTCCATCGAGTCCACGCGCAGGCTGCGGAAGTTCTCGCGGACGCGGTCGAAGACCACGATCAGATCGTTGATCGCAAAGCCCATCACCGACAGCAGGCCGGCCAGCACGGTCAGGTCGAACTCACGGCCCAGCAGGGACACGTAAGCGACCGTCACGATCAGGTCGAACATCGCCACGATGCTGGCGGTGACCGCGAACTTCCATTCGAAGCGCACCGCGATGTAGATCAGGAAGCCGGCCAGCATGAAGATGGTGGCGTACAGGCCATTCATCGCCAGGTCCTTGCCGATCTGCGGGCCCACGAACTCGTTGCGGAGCACGGTGGCCTGGTTGTCGGCGGTGGACAGTGCCTTCACCACGGCGGCGGCGGTGGCCTTGTCCTCGTGCGCGGCGTCGCCGGTACCGGCAGCGTGCTCACCGTGCGGGGCCAGGCGGATCAGCAGATCGGTGTTGCCACCGACGCTCTGCACCTGGGCACCGTCGAAGCCACTTTCCTCGAGCCTGGTACGGACCTGCTCGACGTCCACCGCCTTGTCGAAGCGGGCTTCGATCAGGGTGCCGCCGGTGAAGTCCAGAGCGTAGTTGAAGCCCTTGAAGCCGATGATGGCAACCGAGGCCAGGAACACGATGACCGTGACAACCATCGCGACATGGCGCCAGCGCATGAAGTCGATCTTGGTGTCGTTCGGGAGGATGTGCAGCGGAAACAGTTTCATGTGCGTGTCGTCCCGTCAGATGGCCACGTTCTGGAGCTTCTTGCGGCGGCCGTAGATCAGCGTCGCCAGCGCACGCGACACGGTGATCGCGGTGAACATGGAGGCGAAAATACCGATGATCATGGTCAGCGCGAAGCCCTTCAGCGGACCGGTACCGAATGCGAACAGCGCCACACCGACGATCAGGCCGGTCAGGTTGGCGTCGAGGATGGTGCCGGAAGCACGCTCGTAACCGGTCACGATCGCGGTCTTGCCCGGCACGCCGGCACGCAGCTCTTCACGGATACGCTCGTTGATCAGCACGTTGGCGTCCACCGACAGGCCGACCGACAACGCCAGACCGGCGAAGCCCGGCAGGGTCATGGTCGCGCCGAACAGCGACATCACCGCCACCACGATCAGCAGGTTGAACAGCATCGCGATCGAGGTGATCACGCCGAACATGCGGTAGTAGACGCTGAAGAACACCAGGGTGAACAGGAATGCGAACACCACCGCGCGCATACCGTTCTTGACGTTCTCGGCACCCAGGCTCGGGCCCACCACGCGCTCTTCGACGAAGTCCATCGGCGCGGCCAGCGAGCCGGACTTCAGCAGCTTGGCCAGGTCCTCGGCTTCCTTCTTCTGCAGGCCGGTGGTCTGGAAGTTCTTGCCGAACACGCCGTTGATGTTGGCCACCGAGATCACTTCCTCGTTGACCTTGAAGCCACGCACTTCCTGGCCGTCGACGACGGTCACGGTCGGCACGCGCTCGGTGTAGACCACCGCCATCGGCTTGTTCACGTTGGCGCTGGTGAAGTCGAACATGCGCTGGCCGCCGACATTGTTCAGCGTCACGCTGACCGCCGGAGAGCCGCTGTTCGAATCGGTCACCGCCTGCGCGCCGACCATCTGGTCACCGGTGACGATCACGCGCTTGTTCAGCAGGACCGGACCACCGCCATCACGACGCTGGTAGACCTTCGCTTCCGGCGGAATGCGCCCGGAGTTGATGGCGTCCTGTGCATTGCCGTCAACCACCGCGCGGTACTCGAGGGTAGCGGTGGCGCCGATCATGCGCTTTGCTTCGGCGGTGTCCTGCACGCCCGGCAGCTGCACCACCACGCGGTCGGCACCCTGGCGCTGGATGATCGGCTCGGCCACACCGAGCTGGTTCACGCGGTTGCGCAGGGTGTTGATGTTCTGCTCGATGGCGCCGTTGGCAATCTGGGTGATTTCGGTTTCCGGCACGGTCACCGTGATGCGATTGCCGCTGACGTCGTAGCCGAGGGTCGGCTGCGCCTTCACCAGGGCGGTGCGGGCACGCTGCGCGGCGTCGTCACCGGCGGACGGGCTCAGGTTCGCCACGATGCTGTTGTCAGCGCGGCGTTCCACCGACTGGTACGGGATGCGGGCGTCGCGCAGGGTGCTGCGCACGTCTTCGGTGTAGGCGTCCAGGCGCTTGTCGAGGGCGGCCTTCTGGTCGACCTGAAGCACGAAGTGCACGCCACCCTGAAGGTCCAGGCCCAGCACCATCGGACGACCGCCGAGGTTGGCCAGCCAGTCCGGCACGGTCGAGGCCAGGTTCAGGGCCACGGTGTACTTTTCGCCGACCGTGTCACGCAGGGCGTCGCTGGCAGCGGACTGCGCCTTCAGGTCCGACAGGCGGACGATCAGGCTTTCCCCTTCCTTCTCGACACCGATGGTGGTGACACCGGCCGTCTTCAGGTCGGCCAGCACACGGTCACGCAGCGCATCGTCGATCTGGCCGCCACGGTTGGCGGTGATCTGGAGGGCCGGGTCCTTCTGGTAGATGTTGGGCAGCGCGTACAGCGCGCTGAGCGCCAGTACGATCAGGATGACGACGTACTTCCAGCGTGGAAATTCGAGCATTGCTTGGGTCCCGCGCGGCGCCATCCCCGGCGCCGCGGTTGTGCATCGGAAAGGGAGTGGCTTACTTGGCCGAATCCAGGGTGCCGGTCGGCAGCACGCTGCCAACAGCGCCCTTCTGCACGCGGATGCGCACGTTCTCGGCCACTTCGATGGTGATGAAGTTGTCGCCGATGTCGGTGACCTTGCCGGCGATGCCGCCATTGGTCAGCACTTCGTCACCACGCTTGATCTTCTCCAGCATGGACTTGTGTTCCTTCTGCCGCTTCATCTGCGGGCGGATCATCAGGAAGTACATGATGGCGATCAGGATGACCGGGAACAGCAGCGTGGTCAGGCCCATGCCCTGCGGTTGGCCGCCGGCGGCCTGGGCGTGGGCGGCGGGAATCAGGAAGGCAAGCAGGTTCATCGTTGGTCCTTTGGTTGGGCGGCGCTTCGGCCCTTTCACGGGCACGAGGTGTCGACCGCGGATCTGGGTCAGCCTTGAAGTATGCCACGGCCCCGGGCATTCGTCCTTGGGCCGTTTGGCAGGGGGTGTTCGGGTTACAGGGGCGGCGCGACCGCCCCGCGTGCCGCGTAGAAAGACTCACGGAAGGCCAGGAAGGTTCCCGCCTCGATCGCCGCGCGGATGTCGGCCATGAGCTTTTCGTAATAGAACAGGTTGTGCAGGGTGCCCAGCATCGGCGCCAGCATCTCGTTGCAGCGGTCCAGGTGGCGCAGGTAGGACCGGGTGTAGCCGCCGGTGCAGGCCACGCAGCCGCAGCCCGGCTCGATCGGGTCCATGTCGCGCGCGTACTGGGAATTACGGATGCGAACGGTGCCGAACGAGGTGAAATAGTGGCCGTTGCGCGCGTTGCGGGTGGGCATCACGCAGTCGAACATGTCCACGCCACGTGCGACACCCTCGACCAGGTCCTCCGGCCGGCCCACGCCCATCAGGTAGCGCGGGCGGTCGGCGGGCAGTTCCGGGTCCAGGTGGTCGAGCATGGCGTTGCGCTCGTCTTCGGGCTCGCCCACGGCCAGGCCGCCGATGGCATAGCCGTCGAAACCGATCGCCTGCAGGGCATCGGCCGAGCGGCTGCGCAGGTCGGTGTGCACGCCGCCCTGGACGATGCCGAACAGGGCCGCGTCGTTGCCCAGCTCGTCATGCGCGTTGCGGCTGCGCTGGGCCCAGCGCAGGCTCAGCTCCATCGAACGGCGGGCGACATCCTCGGTGGCCGGGTACGGGGTGCACTCGTCGAAGATCATCACCACGTCCGAATCGAGCACCTTCTGGATCTTCATGCTCTCTTCCGGGCCCAGGAACACGCGGGCACCGTCGGTTGGCGAAGCGAAGGTCACGCCCTGTTCGGTGATCTTGCGGCGATGGGCCAGCGAGAACACCTGGAAGCCGCCGGAGTCGGTCAGGATCGGGCCATCCCAGCGGCAGAAGCCGTGCAGGCCGCCGTGGTCGGCGATGATGTCCAGGCCCGGCCGCAGGTACAGGTGGAAGGTATTGCCGAGGATGATCTCGGCGCCCAGCGCACGCACCTGGTCCGGCAGGATGCCCTTGACCGAGCCATAGGTCCCCACCGGCATGAAGGCCGGCGTTTCCACCGTGCCACGCGGGAAGGTCAGGCGGCCACGGCGGGCACGGCCGTCGCGGGTCTTGAGCTGAAACTGCAATCGGGACATGGAGCGGTCATTCGGGCAAATAGTCGCCCATTGTCTCCCAAAACCGGGTCGACCGCCCATTCAGGCCTGAACGGCACGGCAGTAGAGCCACGCCATGCGTGGCTTTCCTGGCCTCCAGGCACCGGCAAGTGCGCACCAACGGTGCGCACCCACCACAAGCAGGCAGAGGTCAGCGCCCTACCCCGCCTGCGGGAACAACAGCATCGCGTCGCCGTAACTGAAGAAACGGTAGCGCTGCGCGATCGCGTGCTGGTAGGCCTCGAACACGCGCGCCTTGCCGGCGAACGCGGAAATCATCATCAGCAGCGTGCTTTCCGGCAGGTGGAAGTTGGTCACCATCGCGTCGACGCTGCGGATGCGGTAGCCGGGGGTGATGAAGATCTGCGTTTCACCCGCGAACGGCAGCAGTTCGCCATCGCGCATCGCGCTTTCCAGGGCGCGCACCACGGTGGTACCGACGCCGATCACCCGACCGCCGGCGGCGCGCGTGCGCCGTACCTGCTGCACCAGCTCGGCACCCACGTTCAGCCACTCGCGGTGCATTACGTGGTCCTTCAGATCATCGGCACGCACCGGCTGGAAGGTGCCCGCACCCACGTGCAGGGTGACGTGGCCAAAGTCCACACCCTTGTCCTTCAGCGCGGCCAGCAGCGGTTCGTCGAAATGCAGGCCGGCGGTCGGCGCGGCCACCGCGCCCACTTCGCGCGCGAATACGGTCTGGTAGCGCTCGCGGTCGTCCATGCCCGGCTCGCGCTGGATGTAGGGCGGCAGCGGCAGGCGGCCGGCATGCAGCAGCCACTGTTCCAGCGATTCCGGCACATGGAATTGCAGCACATAGAACTCGCCGTCGCGGCCCAGCACCTCGGCTTCGCCACCGGCATCCAGCGCGATGCGGCTGCCGGCCTTGGGCGACTTGCTGGCGCCCACCTGGGCACGTGCCTGCTGGCCGCCGAGCAGGCGCTCGATCAGGATCTCGACGCGGCCGCCACTGGCCTTCTGCCCGAACAGGCGCGCCGGGATCACCCGGGTGTCGTTGAACACCAGCAGATCGCCCGGCTGCAGCAGCGACGGCAGGTCACGCACCTGCAGGTCGGTGAAGGCATCGGGCGCCGGAGGCACCAGCAGCAGGCGGCTGGCGGAACGCTCGGCCAGGGGCGCCTGCGCAATCAGTTCAGCCGGCAGGTCGTAGTTGAAATCGGACTTCTTCAAGGCAGTGGGCGGCAACAGGTCGACAATGGCGCGCATTGTACGTCCAGCGTCTGCGAGCCAGCGCGCTCCGCGGCGAACGTCGCGCAAAATGCTGCTATGCAGCAGGTTTCCGCGGGGTTATCGCGCAAAAAAACAAGTGCTAGCATCGAGTCGGAAGTCCGCTGCACGAGCCTGCCCCAAGCGCGCGTGATGACGCGCGTTTTGCTTTTGAAGACCCGTGCGACCCATTGTTTCAGGAGATCTGCAATGAGCTTCATCGAACGCCTCGCCCCCCTGCGCAACCAGCCCGGCACCCGCCTCACCTCCGGCCTGGACGACGCCACCCTGACCGCCCTGTCCGCCAACCACCCGCAGCTGATCGCCGCGGTGGACGCCGCCGCCGAGGAATTCGCGCGCGTGCAGGCCGACCTGGGGCCGCTGCTGGCGCAGGACGAACAGGCGCAGATCGACGCGATGCAGGACGGTTTCGTCAATTTCTATGCCGATGACGCGGTGACCCCGTATGTGGCACTGGCTGCGCGCGGCCCGTGGGTGGTCACCCTGAAAGGCGCCGTGCTGTACGACGCCGGCGGCTACGGCATGCTCGGCTTCGGGCACACCCCGGACGCCGTGCTGGAGGCGATGGCCCGCCCGCAGGTTATGG
Source organism: Stenotrophomonas sp. 71799_Sma (assembly GCF_056482505.1). Taxonomy (NCBI): domain Bacteria; kingdom Pseudomonadati; phylum Pseudomonadota; class Gammaproteobacteria; order Lysobacterales; family Lysobacteraceae; genus Stenotrophomonas; species Stenotrophomonas sp. 71799_Sma. The sequence continues at coordinate 1,867,527 of NZ_CM151202.1, read as the reverse complement.
CCAACATCATGACCCCCAGCCTGTCGCAGCAGCGCTTCATCACCGCCCTGCGCGCCGAGATCGGCCACCGCCGTGGCGGCTGCCCGTTCGCCCGTTTCATGTGCCTGAATTCCGGTTCCGAGGCGGTCGGCCTGGCCGCGCGCATCGCCGACGTCAACGCCAAGCTGCAGACCGACCCGGGCGCACGCCACGCCGGTGCTGCGATCAAGCGCGTGGTGGTCAAGGGCAGCTTCCACGGCCGTACCGACCGCCCTGCCCTCTATTCGGACTCCAGCCGCAAGAGCTACATGCAGCACCTGGCCAGCTACCGTGGCGAGGATTCGGTGATCACAGTGGCGCCGTACGACGAAGCCGGCCTGCGCAAGGTGTTCGAGGATGCCACGCGCAACCAGTGGTTCATCGAGGCGGTGTTCCTGGAACCGGTGATGGGCGAAGGCGACCCGGGCCGCTCGGTGCCGCCGTCGTTCTATACCGTCGCCCGCGAACTGACCCGTGCCCATGGCAGCCTGCTGCTGCTCGACTCGATCCAGGCCGGCCTGCGTGCGCATGGCGTGCTCTCGGTGGTCGATTACCCGGGCTTCGAAGGCCTGGACCCGCCGGACATGGAGACCTACTCCAAGGCACTCAACGCCGCGCAGTACCCGCTGTCGGTGCTGGCGGTGACCGAGCATGCCGCGCAGCTGTACCGCAAGGGCATCTATGGCAACACGATGACCAGCAACCCGCGTGCACTGGACGTGGCCTGCGCCACCCTGGCCCAGCTGACCCCGCAGGTGCGCGCCAACATCGCCGAGCGTGGTGCCGAGGCCGTGCGCAAGCTTGAACAGCTGAAGAACGAGCTGGGCGGACTGATCACCAAGGTGCAGGGCACCGGCCTGCTGTTCTCCTGCGAACTGGCGCCGCAATTCAAGTGCTACGGCGCCAACTCCACCGAGGAATGGCTGCGCCAGCACGGCATCAACGTGATTCACGGTGGCGAGAACTCGCTGCGCTTCACTCCGCACTTCGGCATGGACAGCGAAGAGCTGGACCTGCTGGTGGGGATGGTCGGCCGCGCGCTGCGTGAAGGCCCGCGCCGCGAGCAGGCAGCGGCGGCGTAAGTCTCGTTCTTTGTAGAGTCGAGCTTGCTCGACTCAGCCGTAGCCGCGATCTGAACGAAGAGCAGCCGAGCATGGCTCGGCTCTACAGGGGCCCACCGCGGTCTGAACGAAGAGCAGCCGAGCGCGGCGCGGCTCTACAGAAGGCCCCTGAAGGCCTCATAATCCTTGGGCACCCCGTCCCTGACCGCCCTGCGGTCGGCGACGGGGCGTTTTCGTTTCCGGCCAAGAGACAGGAAGATCCATGAAATCGATCTGTGTGTACTGTGGTTCCAACGCTGGCAGCAAGCCGGCCTACACCGAACGCGCCCTTGCCCTGGGCGACCGCATCGCCCGCGACGGGATGCGCCTGGTGTACGGCGGCGGCAATGTCGGCCTGATGGGAACCGTGGCCAATGCCGTGCTCGCCGCCGGCGGCGAAGTGACCGGCGTGATCCCGCGCCAGCTGGCCGACTGGGAAGTGGCCCACCGCGGCCTGACCGAACTGGAAATTGTCGGTTCGATGCATGAGCGCAAGTCGCGCATGTTCGACCTCGCCGATGGCTTCGTCACGCTGCCCGGCGGCTTCGGCACCATGGAAGAGATCTTCGAGATGCTGACCTGGCGCCAGCTTGGCATCGGCAACAAGCCGTGCGCCTTCCTCGACGTGGAAGGTTTCTACGCCCCGCTGATCGGCATGATCGACCGCATGGTGGAAGAGCGCTTCCTGCACCCGGACCAGCGCCAGGACCTGTGGTACGGCTCGGATATCGAAGCGATGCTGGAGTGGATGAAGAACTACAAGCCAGCGCAGGCCTCGAAGTGGATCGACGAAAAGCGTCGCGCCGCCCTGCGCTGATGCTTTCCTGCGCGGCGGCTCAGACCGCCGCGCAGCTCCACGGTGCGGGCCGCCCCAGCAGATAGCCCTGGCCGTAGTCGCAACCCAGTTCGCGCAGGGTCTGCCGCTGCGCCTCGGTTTCGATGCCCTCACCGATGGTCTCGATGCCCAGCGTACGCGCCAACGACAGCACGCCCTCGACCAGTGCCCGCGTGCTCTGCACTTCCGGCCCATGCAGGCCGGCGATGAAGCTCTGGTCGATCTTCAGCGTACTGATCGGGAAACGGTGCAGGTAGGACAGCGCCGAGAAGCCGGTACCGAAATCGTCCAGCTGCACCTGGATGCCGCGCTCGCGCAGGCCCTGCAGGATGCGCAGCGTGTGCGGGCCATCGTCCAGCAGCGCCACCTCGGTGATCTCCAGGCGCAGCCGGCGCGGATCGGCACCACATGCATCCAGCAGGCCGAACAGGCGGCCGCTGAACCCGGCGGAGCGGAAATGGCGCGGTGATACGTTCACCGAGACGTAACTCTGCCCGCCCTCGGCCAGGCCGGCAATCACCTGTTCGTAGATCAGCCAGTCGACCTGCTCGATCAGGCCGCTTTCCTCGCCCAGCTCCAGGAACGCCCCCGGCAGCAGCAGGCCGCGGCGCTCATGCTGCCAGCGCAGCAGCGCTTCGTGGCCCACCACCTCGCCATCGGACAGGCGCACGATCGGCTGGTAGAACGGCACGAAATCGCGGTTGTTGATCGCACGACGCAGGTCGGCTTCCAGATCGAGGCTGCGCATGGCCTGCTCGCGCATGTCTTCGTCGAAGATCGCACAGCGGTCATGGCCCTGCGCCTTGGCCCGGTACATTGCCGCGTCGGCATCACGCAGCAGCTCTTCGCCGGTGCGGTAGCGGGGGTTCCACAGCGCGATGCCCAGACTGCCGGACGGGAACAGTTCGCGCCCGGCGATCCACATCGATTCCTGCAGCGCCAGCAGGAGGCGCTGGCCAAAGTCCAAGGCCTGGGCCAGGCCCTGCGGGCATTGCAGCAGCACCGCGAATTCGTCACCGCCCAGCCTGGCCACCACGTCCTCGGTGCCGGCCATCGATACGATGCGCTTGGCCACTTCCACCAGCATGCGATCGCCAGCAGCATGCCCGATGCTGTCGTTGACCAGCTTGAAGCGGTCCAAATCGAGGAACAGCACGGCGAACACCGGGCCGCCCTCACGCTTGGCCAGGGCCAGCGCATCCTGCAGGCGGTCCAGCAGATGCAGGCGGTTGGGCAGCCCGGTCAGCGCATCGTGCATGGCCTGGTGGGTCAGGCGCTGTTCGGCACGCAGGCGCTCGCCGATCTGGCCGAGCAGCTTTTCGTTGACCTCGGCCAGTTCGCGCGTGCGTTCCTCCACGCGCTTCTCCAGCTCGGCATGCGCCGAGCGCAGCCGTTGCTGGTCGCGCTGACGGGCCAGGCCGGTACCGATGTTCTGCGCGACGAAGGTCAGCAGGCGCTGGTCATGCACGCTGAAAATGCTGTTCTCGCTGTAGCTCTGCACCACGATCGCGCCGACCACTTCGTCGTCGCGCAGCAGCGGTACGCCCAGCCAGCAGTGCGAACGCGCACCGGATTCACGCACTTCGCCACTGGCCAGCAGCGCGTCGATCTGCGCACGTGATGCCAACAGTGGCCGCCGGTTGCGCACGACGTACTCGGTCAGGCCCCGGCTGAACGGTCGCGGCGCGCGGCTGGCGTTGTGCTCGTCCACCGAATAGACGAAGTCCAGGCCGTTGCCGGCCGGGTTGACCAGGGCGATGTAGAAATTGCGAGCGTCGAGCAGGCGCCCGACCACCCCATGCACCTGTCCGTAGAACTGCGCCAGGCTGTCGGCCGACATCGCCATCTCGGCGATGTTGTACAGGGCGGTCTGCAGCTGTTCGGCGCGTCGACGCTCGGCCACCTCGTCCTGCAGGCTGTGATTGGCGCGCTGCAGTTCCTGGGTGCGCCGCGCCACCTGCTGCTCCAGCCGCACCTGCGCCTGGCGCCGGTCCATCGCGGTCTGCACGTGCTGCGCAACGAAGCCCAGCAATGCGCGCTCGGCCTCGCCATAGCGGGCCGCCTGCTCATAGCTCTGGACCACGATGGCACCGCATACGCGGCCATCGCGCAGCATCGGCACGCCCAGCCAATCCAGACTTTCGGGCCCGCGTTGCGGGTCGTGCTCCTGCTCCATCACCTGCGCCAGCAGTTCGCGCGAGGGACCACTGAGCGGCTTGCCATGACGCAGCAACGCCACGGTCAGGCTGCGCGGCATCTCGCTGGCGTCATGGCTCTGCGTGGGATCGGCGACGAAATCATCGACCTGATCGGCGAAGTACAGGAAACGGATCTGGTCGCGCACATCGTCGTATTCCACGATGTAGCAGTTCTCGGCATACATCAGCGTGCCCAGCACACCATGCACGTGGCGCAGCATCTCGGGCATTTCCAGGTCGGCACCGGCCAGATCTGCAATCTGGAACAAGGCCTGCTGCAACCGCTCGGCCTCTTCCAGCGCCTTGATCTGGCCGGCCTGGCGGCCGCGCTGCAGCGCCAGCTCCATCGCCTGCCGGGCAACCCCCCACCATGCCGGCGAAGGCACCGCGCCTTCCACCGACAACAGCAGGCGCGCCCCATCATGTTCCCAGCCGTGCTGGCCGTCGCCCACGCCTGGCGCCGCCGCATCACCTCCGGCAGCCGCCCTCGGCCAGGCCCCCTGGCCACGGCCAAGCTGCGGGTCATCCCAGCCGACGCGGACCACGGCCGCTTCCGGCAGAAGCGCATGCAACGCGCGCACCAGCGCCGCGCTCAGCACGGCCTCGTGTGGTGGCTCTTCCGCCGGTTCAGCATGCGTGGACAAATGACAATCTCTTGGCGCCGTCAGTGCGTCGCCTCCCCTGAGCCGCCGAGCATAGCGCGCCACCCGGGGGGCAATGGAAGCCCGTGAACCCCGAATCGTGCGCCCGTACGTTTTTCCTGCTGACCGTAGCCCCTTCCGAGCCATGACCCTCGCCCTGCCCGCCCTCGCCACCGGCTATGCGCCATCGCCTGCAGGCCTTACCCTGTACGCCGTGGAAGCCAGCGCACTGCCAACCGATGAAGCCTTGATGCTGGCCTGGGCCGGTGGCGACCTGCGCGCGTTTGAAAGCCTGTATGCGCGCCATCGCAAGCGCCTGTTCGGCTTCCTGCTGCGGCAACTGCGCGACAACGCGCTGGCCGAGGAGATCTTCCAGGACGTCTGGCAGCGGGTGATCAGCGCCCGTGCGGGGTGGCAACCGGACGCGGCGTTCAGCACCTGGCTGTTCCGCATCGCCCACAACCGCCTGAACGACCATTGGCGCGCCGCCCGCCACCGGCCGGCTGCCCCGGCCGATGCCGATCTGCGCCTGGCCGCGATCGAGGATGGACAGACCCCGGAAGGCGAGCTTTCCGAATTCGAACAACGTCGCCGCATCCAGCTGGCGATGGAACAACTGCCGCCCGAGCAGCGCGAAGTGCTGCAACTGCGGCTGGATCAGGAACTGAGCCTGGAGGAGATCGGCCAGATCACCGGCGTAGGCCGGGAAACCGTGAAATCGCGGCTGCGCTATGCGATGGACAAGCTGCGTGCGGGATTGAACGCATGAACCGAGACGAACCGCTGACGCCGGAAGAACGCGAGCTGGCCCGGCTGCTCGGCCGTCGCGCCGAACAGGCACCGCCCGCCGCACTGGACGCCGCCATCCTGGCCGCGGCCCGCGCTGCCGTGGACGCTCCGGCTGCCGATGCGGTCGCCTCTCCCGAAGCACCACGTACGCAGCGCACACGCCCGCGTTGGCCGGCGGTGTTCGGCATCGCCGCCTCGATGGTGCTCGCCATCGGCATCGCCTGGCAGCTGCGTCCGGAACCGCCACCGATTCCGGCGGGTGAGGCCGCTGTTGCGGCGGCACCGGCTGCGGCAGAAGACGTCGCGGCTGCCGATCAGGCCGCTGAGCGCAGTGCAGCCGACAGCGCGGTGGCGACTGCGGAACCGGCCGCTGCGCCCGCAGCACCCGAGGCAGCCCCGGTTGCCGCTGCCCCGGCACCGGCCATCGCGCGCGCAAGCAAGCCTGCGCCGGCCGAGACCGCTGAAGCGCCGGCCCAGGCTGCACGATCGATGGCTGCGGATGCGGCCGCCGATACCTCCTTTGCGGCCCTGCCGCCCGCTCCGGCCGCAGCGCCGGCAGCAGCCCCCCTGCGCCTCCGGCTCCCACCGCCTACTCGGCACCCGCGCCGCTGATGGCGCCGGTTGTCGCCAGTGGTTCGCTGAAGGCGCGCTCGGCAGGCACGCCAGAGTCCAACAGCGTGCAGGCCGAACAGGCCCCGGCATTGGACCGGGTAGAAATCACCTCGATGAAGCGCGAGGCTCCCAGCCGTTCCGCACCTGGCATCATGCGCCGCGGCAGCGATGCGGGCCTGAGCGCGGATGCCGTGCAGGCCGAGGTGGACGCTGACGCACGACTGCCGCGCCGGCAGTGGCTGCAGAAGATCCGTACACGACGCGACGACGGCCAGCGCGATCTGGCCCGTGCCAGCCTGGAGCGCTACATGCAGCAGTACCCGGAAGCACGCCTGCCGCGCGACCTGCGCCCGCTGCTGGACGACTGAAGCGGACGGGAATACCCGGCAACCCCGTAGAATGACGGGAATGCTCGATACTCTCGCCCAGCCGGTCAGCCACACGCTGGAAGTCAAACACAGCCGTTTCATCGCCCATGCCGCGCCGATCGATGGCGCCGCAGCGGCCATGGCGTTCCTGCAGCAGGTTGCGGTGGCCGATGCCACCCACAACTGCTGGGCCTACCGGCATGGGCAGGACTATCGCTCCAGCGACGATGGTGAGCCGGCCGGCACGGCTGGACGTCCGATTCTGGCGGCGATCGACGGCCAGGGTTTCGACCGGGTGATGGTGGTAGTGACGCGCTGGTTCGGCGGTATCAAGCTCGGTGCCGGTGGCCTTGTGCGCGCCTACGGCGGCGCCGCCGCCGAGTGCCTGCGCACCGCCCCGCGCCTGCCGCTGGTGGCGATGGCCCGGCTGCAGCTGCTGGCCGGCTTCGAGGACCTGGGTACCCTGCATGCCACCCTGCCCGCCTTCGGTGCCGAAAAGCGCGATGAACAGTTCGATGCCAATGGTGTGTGCCTGCGGATCGAATTGCCTGCCGATCAGGTCGACGCATTGAAAATCCGCCTGCGCGACGCCACCCGTGACCGTATCCGCATAGAAGACGACGACCAGGATGACTGACAAGGACGACGCCCCCGCTTCGACCCCGCCGCTGCGGCGCCTCGGCAGCCTGCGCACGCTGTGGCCGTTCGTGCGCCGCCACAGCGGCCTGTTCACCGCCTGGCTGCTGGCCCTGGCGGTGTCTTCTGCAGCCACGCTGAGCCTGCCTCCGGCGGTGAAGCAGATGATCGATCACGGTTTCAGCAGCGGCGGCCAGATCAACCGCGCCTTCGCCCTGCTGATGCTGGTGGCGGTCGTCATGGCGTTGGGCACGGCCGCGCGCTTCTACTTCGTATCGTTGCTGGGTGAAAAGGTCGTGGCCGACCTGCGCAGCCAGCTGTATGCCCACCTGATCCAGCTGGGCGCCGGCTTCCACGACCGCAGCCGCAGCGGAGAGCTGGTCTCGCGCCTGACCGCGGACACCGAACTGCTGCGCAGCGTGGTCGGCTCGACCATGTCCGTAGCATTGCGCAGCACGGTCACCGTCATCGGCAGCCTGGCAATGCTGTTCGTCACCAGCCCGCGGCTGGCCGCATGGTCGCTGCTAGGCATTCCGCTGGCGGTGCTGCCGATCATCATCGGCGCGCGCAAGCTGCGCACGGTCGCACGCAACAGCCAGGACCGCATCGCCGATGCCAACAGCCTGGCCAGTGAAACCCTGGGTGCGGTACGCACGGTGCAGGCACATGCACGCGAGCCGTACGAGCGCGGGCGCTTCGACAAGGCACTCGGTGATGCCATCGGCGCCGCCCGTCGCCGCATCGGCGCACAGTCGCTGGTCACCGCCAGCGCCATCCTGCTGGTGTTCGGCGCCATCGTCGGTGTGTTGTGGCTGGGCGCGCACGACGTCATCGACGGCCGCCTCAGCGCCGGTACGCTGGGCCAGTTCGTGCTGTATGCATTGATCGGTGGCGGCTCGGTGGGCGCGCTGGCCGAAGTGTGGAACGAACTGCAGCGCGCGGCCGGCGGCATGGGCCGTATCGGCGAACTGCTGCAGGAAGACATCGAGATCCGCGCGCCGGCACAGCCGCACGCGCTGCCGCAGCCGCTGCGTGGCGAGATCCGGTTCGACGACGTGGTGTTCCACTACCCGCAGCGACCGGACCAGGCCGCACTGGACCACTTCAACCTGCACGTGCACCCCGGCGAGACCGTGGCGCTGGTGGGTCCGTCGGGGGCGGGCAAGAGCACGGTGCTTTCGATGCTGCTGCGCTTCCATGATCCAGCCAGCGGCCGCATCGACGTGGACGGCATCGACGTGCGCCAGGTCGACCCGGCCGAGCTGCGTGCGCAGCTGGCGCTGGTGCCGCAGCAGCCGACGCTGTTCGCTGCCAGTGCGCGCGACAACATCCGCTATGGCCGCCTGCAGGCCAGCGACGCCGAAGTCGAGGCTGCCGCGCGTGCTGCCGAGGCCGATGGCTTCCTGCGCGCGTTGCCGCAGGGCTATGACAGTGAGCTGGGCGAGCGCGGTGCCCGCCTGTCCGGTGGCCAGCAGCAGCGTGTGGCGATTGCCCGTGCGCTGCTGAAGGATGCGCCGATCCTGCTGCTGGACGAAGCGACCAGCGCGCTGGACGCGCAGAGCGAGCACAGCGTGCAGCAAGCGCTGGAGCGGTTGATGGCGGGCCGCACCACACTGGTCATTGCCCACCGCCTGGCCACCGTGCTCAAGGCCGACCGCATCGTGGTGATGGACCAGGGCCGCATCGTCGCCGAGGGCACGCACGCACAGCTGCTGGCCGAAGGTGGACTGTACGCTGAACTTGCGCGCCTGCAGTTCATCGATTGATGACGTCCGGCTAACATCGGCGCGGCCAAGCTGGCCGCGCAACAACCGCATCCGCTGAAGGAGGTGCACGATGTCGTTCCGTCAGTTCCCCGCCGTCGACAGCAACGGCGAAAGCCACATCATCATCGAGTTCAAGCCCGAGGCGAATGGCAGCGGGCATCACTCTGAAGCCACGCCACGCTACGAACTGGATGACGGGCGGCCGCTGGTGCGCGATGGCCGCGAGTTCACCACCAGTGGCGGCGAGCTGCGACTGACGATCTGAGGTTCGCCGGGCATGACCCGGCGCTACCCGATTTCGTATCGCCCCGCTCTGGCGGGTGTCGACCTTGATCGACCCGCTTTCTTGCCTCTGGTAGGTGTCGACCTTGGTCGACACACCTTTTGCCCAAGGCGGTCGAACATGGCTCGACTCTACAAATGGCGTGATCAATTTTTGGCCAAGCATCTTGACAGCCTTTGCTGGCAGGGCCTGAGCGAGGTTATCCACACGTTTGCTCAGGAACCATCCACACCGCCTGTGGATGAATTCAGCCCAGCACCCGCCCAATGCCGCTGGCGTCCACGTCGGCTGCTGCCCGGGTGATCGCCGCCGCATCGCTGCCGGCCACGAACCCGATGCGAAAATGCACTTCGCCACCAGGCGTGCGCGAGGAATGGATCGAAGCCAGGCTGATGCGATGCTGCTCGAACACGTTCAGCAGCTCACGCAGCGAGCCGGGCCGGTCTTCCGGCAGGTGCACCGACAACGCATTACGCTCGGTCAGGTCAGCCAGCAGATAACCCACGCGTTCAAAGGTGTAGTTGCCGTCCGCCAGCGCCTGCTCGCCGAAGGCACCGCGGTTTGCCGACAGCAGCTGCTCGCGGAATTCACCACGCGCACGGTCGTCGCCCTGCCCGACCTGCGCCTGCAGGGCCTGCAGCTGGCCGACCAGCCGTTCCAGCATCGGCGCCACGTACGGGTTACCGAACTGGATGTCTTCGTAGATCGCCGGGTTGAGCGACAGGATGCGCGAGATGATCGCCGTGTCCAGCTCGAACGATGCCGAGCGGTACGGCATCATCGCGGCCAGATCGCCCAGCTGCGGCTGGTACTGGCGCAGCACGCCGGCCTGGGCCAGGTGGGTGGCATGCACCATCGCCTGTACCAGCGCCATCATCTGGTCGTGGTGCTGCGGCGTGGCCCGCACGCACTCGGCCTGCAGCGCCGTGCACAGCGTATCGACCCATGGCTGCCAGTGCTGCAGCCGCGCTTCGCAGACCACCATCACCCGGCCCTTCAGGGTCGGCGCCTTGGGTGGCGCGGTCATCGGGTGCAGGCCAACCACTTCGGCTTGAGAGGCCAGCATCGCCTGCACCGGCGCTTCCTTCACCGAGGTCACGTCCAGCCACAGCCGGTCCTGCTCACGGCCGGCCGACTGCCGCACGTACTCGGCAATCAGAGCCGGCGTATGCCGGATCGGTGCCGAGAACACCAGCACGTCGGCCTGCGCCAGCAGCTGTTCCGGCGTATGCGAGTCCGGATCGGCCGGATCGTGGCCGATCACCTGCAGCTGCATGTGCTGCTGGAAGAAGCGGCTCAGCCAGCGCCCATAGGCGCCGGCACTGCCGACGATGCCGACCGTGCGCGGCGTGCGTTCGAGCAAGCCGCTCATGCCACGCGTTCGGCGCGGAAGCGCGTGCCTTCGGCCAGTGCGGCAGGCGCCGCCGCGATCACGTCGAACTCTTCGAAGCCATTGTCCAGAGTCGCCTCCAGCGCCGCATGGGTACCGGCAATCGCACGCGAAATCGCCTGCTGCATCGATTCACCTCGCAACAGGAACGACACCACCAGCGACATCAGCACGTCACCGGTGCCGGCCACGTCCACCGGCAGCAGCGGCGAAGTCCAGCGCCAGGTTTCCTCGCGACCGACCGCCAGGGTCACCAGCTCACCCGGGTTACCGCCCACGCTGTGCGCGATCACCCAGTGCGGGCCACGGTCCAGCAGCGTGCGCGCGGCGGCGATGGCATCGGCCTCGGCCAGTGCCGGCATACCGGTCAGACGATTCAGTTCGAAGGCGTTCGGGGTCACCAGCCAGGCATGCGGCAGCAATCGCTCGGCGAAGATCGCCTCCAGGCCCGGTTCCACGTAGGGGCCGGTGTGGGTGTCACCAATCACCGGATCCAGGCAGTAACGCAGCTGCGGACAGGCCGGCAGGATGTTGTCCAGCCAGTCGGCGAAGGCGGCACCGTTGGCGGTGCTGCCGAAGTAGCCGGACACCAGCATCTTCGCCCGCTGCGGCAGGCCGCGCTCGTGGGTGCCCAGCAGCAGGTCGGCGAACCAGTCGGCGGGCAGCACGCGACCACGCGTGGTGTCGTAGAACGGCGCGTTGCTCAGCAACACGGTCGGGATCTCCGCCACGCGCACGCCGAGTGCGCGCATCGGCGGTACGGCGGCGCTGTTGCCGGCGTGGCCGTAGACAAGTTGCGACTGGACCGAGATGACATCGATCGGCGACGGACCATCCGGCCGCTGGCGGCGGCCGTGGACCAGGTGGTTATCAAGGGATTCGCTCATGGCCGCATTCTACGCCCAAGGGAGTTTTCGGCAGGGCTTGCAGCCCTGCACCTGCTCAATGCAACGGCAATCGCAACGGCCGAAGCCAAAGCGGCCTTCCGTGGGGTGGCGGGGCGGTGTCGGAGTGCGGGGATGCCGCAAGTACGTCCTTGTAGGCTTGGCAGCGGCATCCATGCCGCTGACACCCCGCAATCCGACACCGCCCCACCTTCGACAGGTTCACGCGGCTGTTGGTAACTGCGGCTGTTGTTCCGCGCGGCTGTTGGTAGGTGTCGACCTTGGTCGACACATCTGTCAGATATCGAATGAATTCATCCACGCATGGCGTGGATCTACCGTGTCGACCAAGGTCGACACCTACCAGAGCCGGACGCCGTTCCGACAGATCGCGGAAAACTGTCGAAGGCGGGGTGGGTCCGGTTGAGGGGGCGTGAGCCGCATGGGCCCGAGGCATGCCTCGGGCGGGTTGGGCAGGACGCCCAACCCCGGTCTTGCCGTGTGCGCAGGACTGCGCACACGAGCAAGCGGCGACCGAGCTTACATGGGTGAGGGCGCTTTGCTTGCGAAGCATTGCTTCGCAAGCGCCCGAACGCACAGCCGCCAGCGGCTGGGCCGGGCCCCGGAGGGGGACTTGCAGCGTCCCCCTCAACCGGACCCACCCCGCCAACGCGCGGAATGCAGGCTTTTGACGTTGACGTTGATTCAGCAGGTGCAGGGCTGCAAGCCCTGCAAACCCCACCCCCTCAGTGAGCAGCAGGCCGCGACGGTGGCAGCCACGCCGCCACGATGCCCAGCAGCGGCAGGAACGCGGTCAACTGGTAGACGTATTCGATGCTGGTCTTGTCCGCCAGCAGGCCCAGCACAGCCGCCCCAAGCCCGCCCATGCCGAAGGCGAAGCCGAAGAACAGGCCGGACACCATGCCGATGCGGTGCGGCATCATTTCCTGCGCGTACACCACGATCGCCGAGAACGCCGAGGACAGCACGAAGCCGATCAGCACCGCCAGCACGGTCGTCCACAGCAGATCAGCATGCGGCAGCATCAGCGCGAACGGGGCCACGCCCAGGATCGAGGTCCAGATGATCGGCTTGCGGCCGATGCGGTCACCCAGCGGGCCACCAAGGAAGCCGCCGGCGGCGGACGCCACCAGGAACGCGAACAGATGCAGCTGGGCCTGCGCCACCGGAATGCCGAAGTGGTGGATCAGGTAGAAGGTGAAGTAGCTGCCGATGCTGGCCATGTAGAAGTACTTGCTGAAGATCAGCACCAGCAGGATCGCCAGTACCTTGGCCACGGTGCGCGGCGGATGCCGCGGCGCCATCGCAGCCGTGCTGACCGGTCGAGGCGTACCCAGATGCAACGCGTACCAGCGGCCGACATAGGTCAGCAATGCGATGCCGATCAGGGCAGCACCGGTAAACCACGATGCGGCGTGCTGGCCATACGGCACGATCACTGCGGCGGCGATCAACGGGCCCAGCGCTGTTCCGAAATTGCCACCCACCTGGAACACCGACTGCGCGAAGCCGTGACGGCCGCCCGAGGCCAGTCGCGCGATGCGCGAGGCCTCCGGATGGAAGATGGCCGAGCCAATACCGACCATCGCCGCCGCCATCAGCACCACCGCGTAGTTCGGTGCGAAGCCGAGCAGCAGCATGCCGCACAGGGTCGAGGCCATGCCGATCGGCAGCGAGTACGGGGCTGGGCGACGGTCGGTGGCCATGCCGATCAAGGGCTGGAAGATCGAGGCGGTGAGCTGGTAGGTCAGCGTGATCAGGCCGATCTGGGTGAAGCTGAGATTGAAGCCGCCCTTGATCACCGGATAGATGGCCAGGATCAGCGACTGCATCATGTCGTTGACGACATGCGAGGTGGAAATGGCGGCCAGCACGCCGGGGGCAACCGGGCGTGAGGTCGTTGCGGGAGAAGCCAGGGTCGACATGGACACAGTCAGGTTGGGGGCGAGCCACGCATGCTACGGTGGCCTCCCCCTCCCTTCTGCCGCGTTCGGGTCATGGCATATCGCAAAAAGGACACTCCCTGCCCGGTCCGCGAGACTGCGCCGTGGAACGAGGTTCCGGTGCACCGCCCGGTGACCTGCCGCGCCCGCCACTACAAACCCGGCACCCACATCGCGCCCCACCGGCATCGCCGTCACCAGCTGGTGTTCGCCATGTCCGGACTGATGGTGGTGCGTGCGGACGGGGGCCGCTGGGTCGTACCCTCGACCCGCGCGATCTGGGTGCCGGCCGGCATGGCGCATGCGGTGGACTGCATCGCTGAGGTGCATATGCGCAGCCTGTATGTGGAACCGGACTTCGCGCCGCAGCTGCCGGACGAGGCGTTCGCGGTACAGGTAGCGCCGTTGCTGCGCGAGCTGCTGCTCGCCGCCAGCCTGATCGAGACCGCGCATGTGGATGACAGCCGCGACGGCCGCGTGGTGCGCCTGCTGCTGGACGAGCTGCACCGCATGGACGTGCTGCCGCTACACCTGCCCTCGCCCTCCGACCCGCGCCTGCAGCGGATCTGCCAGCACATCCAGAAACATCCCGGCGACGACGCCACCCTGCAGGACTGGGCGCAGGCGCTGCAGGTGGACGTGAAAACCATCCAGCGTCATTTCGCCAGTGAACTGGGCATGACCTTCGGGCAGTGGCGGCAGCAGGCGCGGCTGTTGGCCGCCCTGGAGCGACTGGCGGTCGGCGACAAGGTCATCGATGTCGCGCTGGCGATGGGCTACGACAGCCCGAGTGCATTCACCAGCATGTTCAAGCGCCAGCTCGGGCAGACGCCGGCGGCGTTTTTCCGGTAGCGCCGGGCCATGCCCGGCGGCGGCAGTGCGGCACCACAAACGAAAACGCCGGGCATTGCCCGGCGCTGTCGTTCAACACATGCGTCGATGGATCAGGACGTCATCCGGTCCCAGAAGCCCTTCACGCCATCCATGAAGGTGGCCGACTTCGGCGAATGCTTGCGCGCTTCCTCACCGACGAAGGTGGCTTCGAACTGCTCCAGCAGCTTGCGCTGTTCGTTGGTGAGGTTGACCGGGGTCTCCACCACCACACGGCAGTACAGGTCGCCTTCGCTGCGGCTGCGCACCGAACGCACGCCCTTGCCACGCAGGCGGAACAGCTTGCCGGTCTGGGTCTCGGCCGGAATGCGGATCTCCGCTTCGCCGCCCAGGGTGGCCACCCGCACGGTGTCACCCAGTGCCGCCTGCGAGATGCGGATCGGCACTTCGCAGTGCAGGTCGTCGCCATCGCGCTGGAAGATCGCATGCTCGCGCACGCGCACTTCCACGTACAGGTCGCCCGGCGGCGTACCGGCCGGACCGGCCTCGCCTTCGCCCTGCAGGCGGATGCGGTCGCCGGTATCGACGCCCGCCGGCACCTTCACCGACAGCACCTTGTCTTCCTCGACACGGCCATTGCCGTGGCAGGTCTTGCAGGGCTTGGCAATGATCTGGCCGCGGCCGCCGCAGTTGTGGCAGGCCTGCTGCATGGCGAAGATGCCGCGTTGGATGCGCACCTGGCCGCGGCCATGGCACACGTTGCAGGTCTCGACCTTGCCGTCTTCGGAGCCACTGCCATCGCAGTCGCCGCACTCGGCCAGGGTCGGGATCTCGATGCGGCGCTCGACGCCGCGCACGGCCTCTTCCAGGTCCAGTTCCATCACGTAGCCGATGTCGGCGCCACGACGGGCCTGGCGCGGACCACCGCCGCCACCGCCAAAGATGTTGCCGAAGATATCGCCGAAGATATCGTTCATGTCCGGGCCGCCCGGACCGCCACCGCCCATGCCGTGCTCGAACGCGGCGTGGCCATGGCTGTCGTACATGCGGCGCTTGTTGCCGTCGGACAGCACTTCGTAGGCTTCCTTGCACTCCTTGAAGGAGGCTTCGGCCGCCGCATCACCCGGGTTGCGGTCCGGGTGGAATTTCATCGCGCATCGACGGTAGGCCTTCTTCAGCTCTTCGTCGTTGGCGGTGCGGGCAACGCCCAGCACTTCGTAGTAATCGCGCTTGCTCATATCGTGAATCGGGTTCCGGAAAGTCGGGATTCGTCAAAGCGGAAGAGCGGAACCAGGTCCGCTCTTGCGTCGGGCGCCCCGACACACCGGTGGGCGGTCAGGACCCTGATGCGACAACGGGACGCTGATGGCCAGCGTCCCGTGTCGGTCCGGATCAGGACTTCTTGTCGTCCTTGACTTCGGTGAACTCGGCGTCCACCACGTCATCCTGCGGCTTGCCCGCATTGCCAGCGTCGGCACCCGGGGCGGCACCGCCCTGGTCGGCCGAAGCGGCGGCGAACAGCGACTGGCCGGCTTCTTCCAGTGCCTTCGACTTGGCTTCGATCTGTGCCTTGTCGTCACCCTTCATCGCGGTTTCCAGGTCGGCCAGCGCCGCCTCGACCTTGCCGATGACATCGCCGCCGACCTTGCTGCCGTGCTCGGTGATGGCGCTGCGGGTGCCGTGGATCAGGGCGTCGGCCTGGTTGCGGGCCTGCACCAGCTCCTGGAACTTCTTGTCTTCTTCGCGGTTGGCTTCCGCGTCGGCGACCATGCGTGCGATCTCTTCCTCGGACAGGCCCGAACCGGCCTTGATCTCGACCTTCTGTTCCTTGTTGGTCTTCTTGTCCTTGGCCGACACGTGCAGGATGCCGTTGGCGTCGATGTCGAAGGACACTTCCACCTGCGGCAGGCCGCGCGGGGCCGGCTCGATGCCGGACAGGTCGAACTTGGCCAGCGACTTGTTGAAGCGGGCCTGTTCGCGCTCACCCTGCAGCACGTGCACGGTCACGGCCGACTGGTTGTCCTCGGCGGTGGAGAACACCTGCGAAGCCTTGGTCGGGATGGTGGTGTTCTTCTCGATGATCTTGGTGAACACGCCGCCCATGGTCTCGATGCCCAGCGACAGCGGGGTCACGTCCAGCAGCAGCACGTCCTTGACGTCGCCGCCCAGCACGCCGCCCTGGATCGCAGCACCCAGTGCCACGGCTTCGTCCGGGTTGACGTCCTTGCGCGGTTCCTTGCCGAAGAACTCGGTCACCGCCTGCTGCACCTTCGGCATGCGGGTCTGGCCACCGACCAGGATCACTTCGCTGATGTCGCTCGAACGCAGGCCGGCATCGTTCAGGGCGACGCGGCACGGCTCGATCGACTTCTTGATCAGGTCTTCCACCAGCGCTTCCAGCTTGGCGCGGGTCAGCTTGATGTTCAGGTGCTTCGGACCCGAGGCGTCAGCGGTGACGTACGGCAGGTTCACTTCGGTCTGCTGGGCGCTGGACAGCTCGATCTTGGCGCGCTCGGCGGCGTCCTTCAGGCGCTGCAGGGCCAGCGGATCCTTGCGCAGGTCGATGCCCTGGTCCTTGTTGAACTCTTCAACCAGGTACTCGATGACGCGGTTGTCGAAGTCTTCGCCGCCCAGGAAGGTGTCGCCGTTGGTGGCCAGCACTTCGAACTGCTTCTCGCCGTCGACGTTGGCGATCTCGATCACCGAGACGTCGAAGGTGCCGCCGCCCAGGTCGTACACCACGATCTTGCGATCCTTGTTGTCGCCCTTGTCCAGGCCATAGGCCAGCGCGGCCGCGGTCGGCTCGTTGATGATGCGCTTGACGTCCAGGCCGGCGATGCGGCCGGCGTCCTTGGTTGCCTGGCGCTGGCTGTCGTTGAAGTAGGCCGGCACGGTGATGACCGCTTCGGTGACCTTCTCACCGAGGAAGTCCTCGGCGGTCTTCTTCATCTTTTCCAGCACCTTGGCCGAGATTTCCTGCGGGGCCATCTTCTTGCCGTCGCTGGTGGCCACCCAGGCGTCGCCATTGTCATGGGCCAGGATGCTGTACGGGACGTGCGCGATGTCCTTCTGCACTTCGGCGTCGGTGAACTTGCGGCCGATCAGGCGCTTCACCGCGTAGAAGGTGTTCTTCGGGTTGGTCACGGCCTGGCGCTTGGCCGAGGCGCCGACCAGGACTTCGCCGTCCTTGGTGTAGGCGACGATCGACGGGGTAGTGCGATCGCCTTCCGAATTCTCGATGACGCGGGCCTTGCCGCCGTCCATGATCGCCACGCACGAGTTGGTGGTGCCGAGGTCGATACCAATGATCTTGCCCATGGGGGAGACTCCTGAGGATGCTTGTTGGTGTCAGTCCGGCCGTTCGGCCGGTGGATGAATACGATGTGGGGGAGGCTCGTGGAACATTCAAGCCGTCTCCCGAACGCTGTGTTCAGCGCCTGGAAAACCTTGCCAGGCATGGCCTGGCACAACCGGGACCGGGCAAAGCCCGGCCTGGTCCATCAATCGGCGGCCACCACCACCAGCGCCGGCCGCAGCAGGCGCTCGTTGAGCAGGTAGCCCTTCTGGAACACGGTCACCACGCTGCCCGGGGCAGCGCCCGGCGTCGGCACCTGGCTGATGGCCTGGTGGTGTTCCGGGTTGAACGGCTGGCCGATCGGATCCAGCAGGACCAGTCCGTTGTCGGCGGCCACCTTCAGCAGCTGCTTGTAGGTCAGCTCCAGGCCTTCGCGCAGCGGGTGCGGGTCGTCGCCGGCGGCCTTCAGGCCGGCATCCAGGCTGTCGAACACGGGGAGCAGATCGCCCAGCAGCTTCTCGTTGGCGAACTTGCGGGCCTGTTCGATGTCACGGGCAACGCGCTTGCGCTGGTTCTCCAGGTCGGCGCGCTCACGCAGGGCATCGGCCTTGACCTGTTCGATTTCGGCGCGCAGGCGCTCGACTTCGTCGTTGACGCCGGCGGTGGCGGCCGCATCGGCGGCACTCTGCTGGGATTCGATATCTGGCTGTTCGTGGTTCATGTCTGGGTCCCTGGCGGTCAATCTCCGCCTCCACCCACCCTAGTGTGGGCGGGATGCTGCGTTTCAAGCGTCGGATGTTCCCGGCGGGCGGCCGGCTGGCGAAAACGCCGCGCCCAGTACATCGGCGGTAGCCTGGACCAGCGGGATCACGCGGTCGTAGGCCATCCGCTTGGGGCCGATCACCCCCAGCACGCCCAGCACCTGGCCATTGGCCGTGTAAGGGGCAGTGACCAGCGAGACGCCCTGCAGCGGCATCATCCCGGTCTCCTCGCCGATGAAGATGCGCACGCCGGGCGCCTGGATGGTCCGCTCCAGCAGCTGCAGGATCTCCCGCTTGCTGGAGAACAGCTCGAACAGCTCGCGCAGGCGCTCCAGGTCGGACAGGTCCTGCACCCCCATCAGGCGAGTCTGGCCGGCCACCAGCATGTCGTCGGCCGCCGGCTGCAGGGCCTGCTCGGCCAGCTCGATGCTGTGCGCCAGCAGCTGTTCCAGCTCGGAGCGGGCATCGCGCAGTTCCAGCAGCAGTCGGGTGCGGATCTCGGCCATCGGCAGGCCGGCGAAATGGGCATTGAGGTAGTTCGCGACCTGCTCCAGCTGGCCCGGCGCGAACTCCTGCCGGGTCTCGATGACGCGGTTCTGCACCTCGTTGTCGGCAAACACCAGGATCGCCAGCACCCGGCGCCCGTCCAGCGCCACGAAGTCGATCTGGCGGAAGGCGAACTGCTCGCGTCGCGGCGCGCTGACCACGCCGACGAAGTGGCTCATCGCCGACAACAGCTCCGAGGCGCTGCCGAGCAGGGCCTGGGTGCTGCCGCCGCCAGCCAGTTCCTGGCGCAACCGGGCCAGCTCGCCTTCGCCCGGCGGCTGCATCTGCAGCAGGCTGTCGACGAACACGCGGTAGCCATGCGCGGTCGGGACGCGCCCGGCGGAGGTGTGCGGCGAGGCCAGCAGCCCCAGGTCTTCCAGGTCACCCAGGATGTTGCGGATGGTGGCCGGACTGACCTCCAGCCCGGCCACGCGCGCCAGCGTCTGCGAGCCGACCGGCTCGCCGTCCTGGATGTAACGCGCGATCAGCGTGCGCAGCAGATGGCGCGCACGCGGGGCAAGCTGGTCGGGAGAACCGTGCATGGAATCAACCTGTGAGACACGGACACTAGATAATGGCGGCGCATCACCTTGGCAAGTCATTGGACCTCCCTCGCCCGCGTGCTAGCGTTGCGCGGCTGCTGATACCCCCTTACCCATGCTCAGACATCTTTCGATCAAGGATTTCGCCGTCGTCCGCGCCACCGAACTGGAGTTCGGGCCAGGCATGACCGTGGTTTCAGGCGAGACCGGCGCCGGCAAGTCGCTGATGGTCGACGCGCTGGGCTTCCTGTCCGGCCTGCGCGCCGACAGCGGCGTGGTCCGCCACGGCGCCGCGCGCGCCGAGCTTTCGGCCGAGTTTGCGCTGGAGCAGCTGCAGGCTGCACGCCAGTGGCTGGCCGACAACGAGCTGGACGACGAGGAGCAGTGCCAGCTGCGCCGGGTCATCCGCGCCGATGGCGGTTCGCGGGCCTGGATCAACGGCCGCCCGGTGACTCTGGCGCAACTGGGCGACCTGGCCTCGCTGCTGGTGGAGATCCACGGACAGCACGAACAGCAGGCCCTGCTGACGCGCCCGTCGCAGCTGGCCCTGCTCGACGCCTATGCGCGCAACGAGAACGAACGCCGCCAGGTGCGACGCGCCGCCGCGGCCTGGCAGGCATTGGTCGATGAATCGCTGGCGCTGTCGCAACAGGGCGACGTCAGTGACCGGATCGGCTTCCTGGAGCACCAGCTGCGCGAGCTGGACCGTGAAGACCTGGAGCCGGAGTCGATTGCCGCACTCGGCGCCAGCCACCGCCGCCAGGCCCATGCCAGCGCCCTGCTGAGCGCCTGCCAGGCCGCCAGCAACCAGCTCAACGGCGACGACGGCAGCTCCGCGCTGGACCTGCTGCAGCAGGTGCGCCACGAGCTGTCGCGCCTGATCGAGCACGACCCGCGCCTGGGCGAGGTGGATGGCCTGATCGAGAACGCTTCGATCCAGCTGCACGAAGCCCTGTCGCTGCTGGATCGGGTGCATGACGACCTCGACGCCGACCCGGAACAGTTCGAGGAGAACGAGCGCCGCCTCGGCCGTCTGCACGACCTGGCCCGCAAGCACCGCGTGCCGATGGACGAGCTGGGTGCGCAGCGCGAGCGCATGCACGCCGAAGTGGAACAGCTGCGCGGCGCCGACGAACGCCTGCAGCGCCTGGCCGGCGAGATCGACAAGGCCGCCGCCGCCTGGCGCGCACAGGCCGAAGTGCTGACCGCCAGCCGTCGCAGCGCTGCTGCCGAGCTGTCGGCCACCACCACCGGCATCATCGCCGAGCTGGGCATGGGCGGCGGCCAGTTCCTGATCGAGCTGGAACCGCAGGACGCCGGCAAGCCCGACCCGCAGGGTGCCGAGCGCGTGGAATTCCTGGTCGCAGCCAATGCCGGCCAGCCGCCGCGCGCCCTGCGCAAGGTGGCCTCCGGCGGCGAACTGTCACGCATCTCGCTGGCCATCGAAGTGGCCGCGCTGGACCTGGATGCAGTGCCGACCATGGTGTTCGACGAAGTCGACTCCGGCATCGGCGGCGCGGTAGCCGACATCGTCGGCCAGAAGCTGCGCGCGCTCGGCGAGAAGCGCCAGGTGCTGTGCGTGACCCACCTGCCGCAGGTTGCCTCCAAGGGCCACGCGCATTACCGGGTCAGCAAGGCGCCGGTGGAAGGCATGACCCAGAGCGCGGTGGAAAAGCTGGACAGCAAGGCGCGCGAGGAAGAGCTGGCGCGCATGCTCGGCGGCGTGGAAGTGAGCAAGGAAGCGCGCGCCGCCGCCCGCAAGCTGCTGCAGGTCTGAGGCCTGTTCGCGGTTATCCACGCATGGCGTGGATCTACAACGCGCGAGGTAGTGCCGGCCGCTGGCCGGCAACCCAACACAGGTGAACGAAGATCATGAGGTTGCCGGCCAGCGGCCGGCACTACCCCCGTGGCTGCGCCAGATCCACCGTTTCCACCAGAAAATCAAGGAAGGCGCGCACCCGCAGCGGCAGGTAGCCGCCCTGCCCCAGGAACACCGCGTGCACCTCTTCCAGGTCACCGGGGTTGGCCTCCTCCAGCACCGGCAGCAGGCGTCCGGCGGCGATGTCCTCCTGCACCTGGTAGGTCGCCAGCCGCGCCATGCCCAACCCGCCCAGCACCAGCTGCCGCAGCGCGTTGCCGTTGCTGGCGCGGGCATTGCCACTGGGCAGCAGCATGCGCTCGCGACCGTCCTGCAGCAGCGGCCAGCCCTGCATCGCACGCGCATGGCCGATGTCCAGACGGTTGTGCGACATCAGCTCCTCAGCGTTGCGCGGCAGTCCATGCCGCTGCGCGTAGGCTGGCGCGGCCACGATCATCATCCGCGTCGCACCCAGCCGTCGCGCCACCAGGCTGGAACTCTTCAGCGGGCCTGCCCGCACCGCCACGTCGGTGCGCTGCTCAAGCAGGTCGATCACCTCGTCGTTCAAGGTCAGGTCCACGCCCACCTGTGGGTTGCGTTCGAGGAACGCCGGCAGCAGCGGCAACAGGAAATGCTGGCCGAACGGCACGTTGGAATTGACCCGCAGGCGTCCGCGCGGCTCGGCATGGGCGCTGGCGCAGCGCTCGGCCTCCTCCAGGTCGGCCAGCACGCGCAGGCCGCGCTCGTAGAACGCGCAGCCTTCCGGGGTCAGCTGCAGCTGGCGGGTGGAGCGCTGCAGCAGGCGCGTACCCAGCCGCTGCTCCAGCCGTGACACCAGCTTGCTGACTGCCGACGGCGTCATGTCCAGGGTGCGCGCTGCGGCAGAGAAGCCACCGGTCTCGATCACCCGCACGAACACTTCCAGTTCGCCGGATCGGTTGATGTCGGGTCGCGCCATGGCGATGAATCCAGTTCACAGATGATTATCCATGCGCAGTCTAGTTCACAGATCGACGGAGAATCACCATGGCCCTCCCTCCTCCCGGGATTGCCCGATGAACCGCCTCAGCCAGCTCACCGCGACCGCCTTGATCGCCCTCTCCAGCGCAGCCAGTGCCGCCCCGGCCCCGCACTGGGTCGCCAGCTGGCAGGCCAGTCCGCAACCGGTCTGGGGCGCCGATTTCCTGTTCCCGACCCTGGTTCCGGCCACGCTGCAGGACCAGACCTTCCGCCAGACGGCGCGTATCAGCCTGGGCGGGCCTCGGCTGCGGGTGAGGCTGAGCAACGCCTACGGCAGACAGCCGCTGCGGATTGGGGCGGCAAGCGTGACGGCACAGGCAGGCGCAATGCCGCAGCCGCTCAGCTTCGACGGCCAGCCCGGGGTGCTGATCGGCCCCGGTCAGGAACGGCTGAGCGATCCGCTGCCACTGGCCACGGATGACCACCAGGCGTTGCAGATCAGTGTCTTTGTGCCGGGGCCGACGCCCGTGCAGACGTTCCACTGGGAGGGTCGGCAGACCAGTTGGATTGCGCCCGGCGACCAGAGCCAGACCCAGGCTCTGAGCGGGGCCAGCAGCACCACTGCCCGCCTGTTCCTGGCTGGCATCGAGGTCGAGGCGGCGGCCAGCGCACGCAGCGTGGTGGTGATCGGCGACTCGATTACCGACGGCGCCACCGCCAGCCTCGACCAGGACCAGCGCTGGACCGACCATCTGGCGGCGCGCCTGGCATCGCGGGGCGTTGCCGTGGTCAACGCCGGTATTTCCGGGGGGCGGCTGCTGCGCGATGGCATGGGCGAATCCGCCCTGGCCCGCTTCCGGCGTGACGTGCTGGATCAACCAGGCGTGGTCAGCGTAGTCGTGCTGATCGGCATCAATGACATCAGCTGGCCCGGCACCGCCTTCGCCCGGAACCAGGCCCGGCCCACGCTGGCCGAACTGCAGGCGGGGTATCGCACCCTGGCCGAGCAGGCCCATCGGCGGGGTCTACGCATCCTCGGCGCCACCCTGACGCCGTTCGCCGGCGCCCTGCCCGGCACGCCGTTGGACGACTACTACCAGCCGGACAAGGAGGCCCTGCGCCAACAGCTCAATGCCTGGCTGCGCAGCGACAGCCCGTTCGATGCGGTGATCGACCTGGATGCGGCGCTGCGCGACCCGGCCGATCCGTCACGGATGGCCGCCGCCTACGACTCCGGCGACCACCTGCATCCGGGCGATGCGGGTAACCGGGCCATGGCCGAGGCGGTGGATCTGGAGGTGTTGATGGGGCCCCTCACACATGGCGCGGATCTGCCGTAAGCAACGAAAAACCCCGGGCAGGCCCGGGGTTTCGTCGCATCCAGCTGGCTGGAACGGCTTACTTGCGCTTCTTGCGCACGTACAGCACCAGCGAATGCTCTTCCAGCTCGTAGCCGTGGTCGGCCGCGATCTTGCGCTGCAGCTCCTCGATCTCGTGGCTTTCGAACTCGATGATCTTGCCGCTGTCCACGTCGACCATGTGGTCGTGGTGGCCGCCACGGTCCAGCTCGTAGACGGCCTGGCCGCCTTCGAAATTGTGCTTGAGCACGAGGCCGGCGGCCTCGAACTGGGTCAGCACCCGGTAGACCGTCGCCAGGCCGATCTCGTCGCCATGCTCGAGCAGCTGGCGGTAGATGTCTTCGGCGGTCATGTGGTGCTGGGCATTGCGCTGTTCAAGCAGCGCCAGGATCCGCATCCGTGGATGGGTCACCTTCAGGCCGACTTTTCGCAGGTCGTGGGTTTCCATAGGTCTCCGTTCATTGGCGATTTAGCGCCAGCTGCCTCGGATTGGGTCGCGGTGGCACGCCGGGAGTGTATCATCGGTTTGATTTCCCCAACCGCCAGTCCCGATGCGCAATCTCCTGTTGGTCGCCGCCGTCGCCCTGTCCACCACCGGGTGCGGCATCATCTACAAGCAACCCATCTATCAGGGCAACCTGATCCGGGAAGATGCCGTGGCCAAGCTGCAGGTCGGGCAGAGCAAGCAGCAGGTCACCGCGCTGCTGGGCACCCCGTCCATTCCGGACCCGTTCCACGCCCAGCGCTGGGACTACACCTCCAGCCAGCGCGTGAACCGCCTGGGCCGTACCGAGGTGAAGAACTTCACCGTGTTCTTCGACAATGACAACGTGACCCGCTGGGAAGGCGATTACTTCCCGGGTAACGACAAGGCCCTGGCCCAGCAGACCGTGCGCCAGTTCGGCCGCAATCTGCCGAAGGACAAGAAGAAGAAGGGTCGCTGACGCCCCCTGCCCGTCCTCGCGGACGGGCGACAGGAATCAACCGCCGAGCGCGCGACGCCGGCGGTTGTCCTTGGGGTCGGCCTGCAACGGGCGTAGCAGCTCGATGCGGTCGCCATCCAGCAGCACCTGCTGCGGGCGCGCCAGCAGCCCATGCACGGCCGCCGCCGGGCAGTCGGCACTGCCTTCCAGCGCAGCAGCGGCAATGGCCTCGGCCACGGTCGCGCCCTCGTCCAGCTGCAACCGGCGCGAAAGCACCCGCTGCGGCCAGGCCAGCACCACCTCGACCTCGATCATCGCTCAGGCCTCGTCGGCAACGCGGATGAAGTCGTTGACCATGCGGTCGGCCAGGCTCTGGAAGCCCAATGCCAGCGCCGGACCGAGCAGGCGCGAACTGGGCTCGAAGTCCAGGGTCAGGGTGACCTTGCAGGCATCTTCGGCCAGCGCATGGAACTCCCAGCGGCCGTGCAGCTGCTTGAACGGGCCATCGCGCAGCTGCATATCGATGCTGTGCGGGCGCTGCAGTGTGTTTTCAGTCTGGAACCAGGTGCTGAACGAGCCCAGGCCCAGGTCCAGGCGCGCTACCAGCCGGTCCTCGCCCTGCTCCAGAATCTGGGCAGCCGAACACCAGCGGAAACGGCGCGGATAGGCCTGGACATCATTGACCAGGTCGAACATGCGCGCGGCCGAATGTTCGACCAGGGCGCTGCGGCGGATAGTAGGCATGAATACAGGACGTTTCGGCAATCGACCGGGCGGGCCCGAATCGGAGACAATACGGAAATGAGCAAGAACAGCGGCAAGGATAAAGCAAAGAGCGCGACGGCCAACAAAACCATCGCGTTGAACAAGCGTGCCCGCCACGAGTACCACATCGAAGACCGCTTCGAAGCCGGCCTGGCCCTGCAGGGCTGGGAGGTGAAATCGATCCGTGCTGGCCGCGGCAACATCGTCGACGCCTACGCCTACGTGAAGGATGGTGAGATCTTCCTGATCGGCGCGCAGATCACTCCGTTGATCCAGGCCTCGACCCATGTCGTGGCCAACGACCGGCGCGATCGCAAGCTGCTGCTGCACCGGAGCGAGATCGACAAGCTGGTCGGCAAGGTCGAGCGCGATGGCTACACGATCGTGCCCACCGCGATGTACTGGAGCAAGAACAAGATCAAGCTCGAAGTCGCGCTGGCCAAGGGCAAGCAGACCCACGACAAGCGCGATGCCGCCAAGGACCGCGACTGGGCGATCGAGAAGCAGCGCGTGATGCGTCGCGGCAACCGCGACGCGTAAGGCGTCTGCGCATCACCCTGTAGAGTCGAGCCATGCTCGACTGCCTTGGCTTCTGTAGAGCCGAGCCATGCTCGGCTTCGATAAGAAAAGCAGTCGAGCATGGCTTGTATGTTCCTCCCGGCTCCTACGCGGTATGTAGGAGCCAGGGTGGAGGGACCGTCAAGCATGCATCTGCGGATACTAGCCGACAGACGAGTCGAGCGATCCCCATCCCGCACACGAACGTCGATAAAGGATCGTACGGCCCCCAAAGGGGATCGTCGATGTAGGCAAGCTAACGTCGGTGCGGTACCACCCCAGCCCCTTAAAGATAGCTGGGAGCCGTACAAATGTCTGATTCTCTCGATATTGGCGTGGACGTGGACTCCAAGGAGTTCGTACCGGCAGTGGCCGACCGCAAGGCCGGCGACAGGATCGCCAACACCCGGGCCGGCATAGCCCAGTGGCTCAACACCTTGCCCCAGCGATGCCGGATTGGCATGGAGGCGACGGGGCGGTACTACGAGTTGTTGGCTCGGATGGCTGGCCAGGCAGGCCACGTTGTCTATGTGATCAATCCACGTCTGATCAAGCACTACGGCCGGGCGACGGGCTCGCGTGGCAAGACGGACGCCATGGACGCCGAAGCGATCGCCCGGTACGTGAAGAAGGAGAGCGATCGCCTGCGTGAATACGTACCGCGTACCGACGAGCAGCAGCAGATGCACGATTTGCTGCGCAAGCGGCAGACGCTGGTAAAGACACGCGCGCGCCTGGAGCAATCCTTCGGGGTAAGCAAAAGTGCCCCCGGGGAGCTGTCAGATCTGTTCTGCGCTCTGGCTGGGACGCTGTCCGAGCTGGAAAGCGAACTGCAGCGCTTGGGTCGCGATGGAGAGCATGGCACGCTCTACAAGCGCCTGTTGACCATCCCTGGTATCGGCCCCGCCGTCGCCGCTCACCTGATTTACTACATGACGCGCTGGCCGTTGGCCAACGCCAACGCGTGGATCGCCTGCACGGGCCTGGATCCCCGGCCCAACGAGTCTGGCGGCAGAACGGGACGGCGTCGGCTGTCCAAACAGGGCGCGCCAGTGCTGCGCCAGATGCTCTACATGGCCGCAATGGGGCTCAAGCGGTGTCGCCGGGGGCAACCGCTCTACGACGAGCTGTCAAAACGCGGTCACCCCAGCACCGCCGTCTTCAACATCCTGGCCAGAAAGCTGGCCAGGATCGCCTGGGGTGTCTTCAAAAGCGGCCGGGACTTCGATCCGGCCATGCTGAAGGTGGGTCAAGCCTGCTTCCAGCAGGCTTGACCACGAACATAGGATCTCGACTCTACAAAAGGCAGGTCACCCCGCCAGCATGCCCTGCCTGCGCATCCGCGGCGACAGCGCCGCGTGCATCACCGCCAGGTGCATCACTACCGCCAGCTCCGGTGCGTAACGGTCATCGCCCAAGCGCCACTGTTGGGCCAGGTTCGCGGCATCAGCCGGCAGCAACGCCAGCAACTGGGCGTCGTCCAGTGCATCGGCCGCGCCCTGCAGCTGGCGTGCCATCTGTCGCGACTGCCACACGTGCACACCGATACTGAGACTGGCCAGCGACATCAGGACCACGGCCAGCCCGTGCTCGAACCACTGCGACAGCACCTCCGGCCCCCACAGCAGGGCAGCCAGCACCGCCAGGCCCGGCAGGCGCCACCCCAGCCAATGGATGCGGCCGCGCTGCGACCAGTGCACCACCACCGCGCTGGCGACCAGTGCCGCAGCTGCCGTGGCCGGCAACTCCGTCACCCAGGTGGCCGCCAGCAGCACCGCCAGCACCGCCCAGACCCAGCCCGGCGGCAACGCACGCCGCTGGTAGTCGGCACCGACCGGCCCGATCAGCTGCCGCAGGCTGCGTTGTTGGCTTGCATCGGTCACCCATGGTCTCCGTGTCTGTCCTGGCTCGGATGGTCATCGCCAGTGTGTCGCAAATTCGTGCCCACGAAGTTAGCAATCCGCTATGACAGACGCTCTACAACAAGTTGCGGATTGACAGGACGCGCGGCTCGCCCGCAGCGCTCACCCCGCCGACAGATCCTTGCTGAGGAACACCCTGCATGTGCCGGCCGGATCGCATGGCACCCGGCCAAACACGACCCATCCATGCTTCACATAGAAGTCGGGCGCCTGGAAGCTGAGGGTGTACAGCACGCCGGAACGGCAACCGCGACGCCGCGCTTCATCCTCTGCGGCCTTCAGCACACGCGACCCCAGCCCGTTGCCGCGATGGGCCGCTGGCAGATGGAACAGATCCACGAACCACAGGCCCAGTGAGGTTCGCCCGGTAAGGCCCCCTACTACCTTGCCGCTGGCCGGATCGGTAACCAGTACCGCCAGCGCGCGTCGATCGGCATACCCTGCAGCCTCCAGATTGAACTGGTCCAAGCCAGTGCCAATCACCTCCAGCGCTTCGTCGCTGAGTTCATCTGTTAC
Source organism: Stenotrophomonas sp. 71799_Sma (assembly GCF_056482505.1). Taxonomy (NCBI): domain Bacteria; kingdom Pseudomonadati; phylum Pseudomonadota; class Gammaproteobacteria; order Lysobacterales; family Lysobacteraceae; genus Stenotrophomonas; species Stenotrophomonas sp. 71799_Sma. Next base: position 1,839,208 of record NZ_CM151202.1, on the reverse strand, counting down.
TGCAACGTCTAGCGTCATGGCGTCCTTCCACTGGCTCAACTTCAGGAATCTGGATGCTATCAAGCCTGATCGCACCTACGCCGGCCCGCTTCAGCGTTTGGCGCTATTGCGGCCCGTCTTGAGCACAGACCGATGCCACTGCCTTCAACAACAGATCGGCCTGCAGCCCTGATGCAGGACCTGTTGCCGGAAACGCCGCCGCGAGGGCCTTCGCCGCCCGATCTGCGTGTGGCTGGATGTACCAGGACGATTCAGCCGACAGCATGCCAGCGCGCACCTCTTGCCCGATCCGATACTGTCCCCAGTTGCCGGGGCTGACGGAAATGGCCATGAGGCCCCCCGTGGAGTGGTACCGGAAATTCGAGCACGGCGTCCCAAGGGATCGCAACGTGCCAATCAGCTGGGAGACGGACGCTCACCCGCGTGACTGTTCAGGAAGATTGCCGTAAGATCCGTCTCGTTGGGCAGGGTCAGTGTCAGCTTTTATGACGGCATTGGCCCCAAAGCCTTGCAATGCTTGAAGAAACCGGGGGTGCATTGGTTTCGACGGGGGTTGTGAAGTCGCCTGGCGCATGCCGAGGGGGTAGCTTTCCTCGTAAATCCAGCTGCAAAACTCTAGTTGCCAACGACGACAACTACGCTCCGGTCGCTCTCGCAGCCTAAAAACTGCGGTGCGTGACCTTCTGCCGACTTAGGCGGAGCCTCGAAACTGCTTGTGTCCATGCTCGCAGCGTAGAGTCATTATCATGGAATCGCGCTGGGCGGCTGCCTGTCAGTCCGGCACTAGAACACAACAGGCTGGTTCCCGGGTGCGCTTTGCACACCGTGCTGCTCGGGGATGAGATTCAACGGTGAGCTAAGCATGTAGTGCTGGGGATGGAGTGCCTTCGGACGGCGGTTCAATTCCGCCCACCTCCACCAACGAACGGTTCGTCAAGGACCGGAGAAGCCCGGAAATTCCACCAGCGTGGGTTTCCGGGCTTTTTTATTGGCTGCTCTACGCCGCTGCGAAGTTCGACGCCCCGGCGCAATCGCGGTCCGATGCCGTCAAGCAATGTCGGCAACCGCCATCTTCTCTCGCTTTCGACATCACTAAACCACTTCAGAAATTTCCCACCCTCTCCTTGGGGGGGATGTGTCCGCGAAGCCGTTCGTCCTTGGTCGCCATCAAAAGGAGACCACGGGACACCTGCACCCTTCACATCCAAGCCGAGCCCGAAGGGCACGGCCTGCTCGACACATCTTCCACAAAGGAACTGTATCCATGCGTACGTCGCTTCGGGTTTCCCTTGCCAGCGCCATCACCCTGGTCCTGGCCAGCGCCCCCGCCTTCGCCCAACCCACCGAACGGGTATGGACGCGAGGCATGGCCAGCAACGAGCAGTACAGCAGTTTCATCGTCAAGTACCGGGACGGCAGCAGCAAGCGCGTCTCCGCCACCACCGCGCAGGATGCGCTGAAGAAGCGCCTCGGCGTCCAGCAGCGCAGCAAGCGTTCGATCGGCAACGCACCGCCAGCAGCCGCGTCCGTAACCCATCAACGCCGCATGGGCGGCGGGGCCGACGTGGTCACCACGGACAAGCCACTGGACCTCCCGGAAGCGCAGATCCTGATGCAGCGCATCGCCGACGATCCGGACGTCGAGTATGTGCAGCCGAACTACATGATGAGCGCATTCGCCACACCGAACGACCCACGCTACGGCGAGCAGTGGCACTACAGCAATCCGACCAGTGGCGCGCGCCTGCCCGGCGCGTGGGATCGCTCCACTGGCCAGGGCGTGGTGGTGGCTGTGGTCGATTCGGGCTACCTCAACAACAACGACCTGCAGGCCAACCTGCTGCCGGGCTACGACATGATCTCGTCGACCCGTCCGTTCAGTGATTGGCAATGCATCATCGGCGGAATGAATCCCGGCTGTGGCGGCTCCGACGATGGCGATGGACGCGACGCGGATGCCTTCGATGCCTCGGGCATCGCACACGGCACCCACGTCGCTGGAACGGTCGCTGCGGTGACCAACAACCAGATCGGCGTGGCCGGCGTGGCCTACAACGCGAAGGTCGTGCCGGTACGCGTACTCGGCAACCAGGGCAATGGCGGTTCCGCCGACATCATCGATGGCATGCTCTGGAGTGCCGGTATCAACGTGCCCAACGTCCCGGCCAATGCGAACCCGGCCGAAGTCATCAATCTCAGCCTGGGCGGCCGCCGCGCCTGCTCGCCGGCCGAGCAGGATGCAATCGACGACATCACCGCGCAGGGCACGATCGTGGTGGTCGCCGCCGGCAACAGCAATCTGGATGTGTCCGAGTTTGCTCCGGCGAACTGCAAGGGCGTGATCGCGGTGGCTGCCAACGATCAGGGCGGGCGACGCGCGTTCTACTCCAACTATGGCGCAGGCATCCATATCACCGCACCCGGTGGTGAAACCTGGTCCTGCCGCGCGTCCGTCGGCGAGTTCCTGCCGCTGGCCACGCCGCCTAGCCAGGCCAACTGCGCCCCGACCCGTCAGCATCCGGCACAGGGCATCCTGTCCACGGTGGGTAACAACGCCTTCGACTTCATGTCCGGCACTTCGATGGCGGCGCCTCACGTCGCTGGCATCGTCGCGCTGATGCAAGCGGTGGCGCCGGTGCCAAAGACCACCGACCAGGTCAAGGACATCCTGCGTCGCACTGCGCACCCGATCGCCGCAGCGAACTGCCCGGGTGGCTGCGGGCCAGGCATCATTGACGCGGCCGAAGCCGTGAAGGCAGCCAGCAACTGATGGCATGGCGCAGCGGCCCGGCAAGGTCGCTGCGCCCTCCTCCGTTCCTCAGTTCACGTCTGCCGGAAAGCGGCATCGCTTCACCAGCAGCATGCCCAGCATCGGCGCCAGCGCGAAGGTGGCAAACAGCCACCGGGCCGCACGCGCGGTTCCCTCGGCCCCGCCCGGCTCGATCAGTCCCGCTGCATTGGCGACCATCCCGGCAAGCGCTGCCCCGGCCGCGGTGGCGAACAGCTGGATGGTGGTGATCGACGCACCGGCGCGCTCCTGTTCCTCCGGCGGTGCAGAGGTCAGAACACGTGTCAGCAGGTGAGGCCAAGCCAGACCCACGCCGATCCCGATGACGGCCAGCGCCACGCAGATCGGCACCATCTGCAACCACGTACCGCTGCCCGCAGCCGGCACCCGCAGCGCCAGCCCGATCATGCCCACCCACCCCAGCGCCGGGCCGATCATCAACGCCCGGTCAACGGCGCGCCCGCTGAAGCCGGAGCCGACCAACGACCCGAGCGTCCAACCGGCCGCCATCAGCGCCGCGAGGTAGCCCGCAGCAAGCGGTGATTGCTGATGCAGCACCTGCAGGAACAGTGGCACGAAGACCTCGCCGCTGGTGATCATCACCACCAGCAGCGACATCAGCCCATACAACGCGGCCAGCCGCGAGCGGAGCCGGAGAGCGCCGGAAGGAAGCAGCGTCTGCTTCGCTCGGGACTCGATCCTCACCAGCACCACTGCGAGGAACACGGCCATCACGATGCCGATGAAATTGTTGACTGCGCTCGAGGATGTACTGCCTAGGGAGACGCTGATGACGGCCAGGGTCAGCAGCAGGATCTGCAGCCACGGGACCGAAGACCTGGCCGCAGCTGAAGACGATGCCTCCCTCTGCGGAAGGACGTTCGACGCCAGCAGCGCGAACAACACGGCAACCGCGGTGACCGACCAGAATGCGGCCCGCCATACGCCCCATTCGGCGAAGACGCCGCCCACCGCAGGCCCGATCAACGTCGCCACGCCCCACATCCCCGAAACCAGGGCCATCGCGCGGGGCCAGAGCGGTTCTTCGAACGCGAGCCGGATCATGGCGTAGGCCAGTGCGAACAGGAAGCCGCCGCCAACACCCTGCACCAGCCGCCCCACCAGCATCATCGGCATCGAGGTCGCGAGCGCGCAGATCACGGCACCGGCTGCGAAGATGAGCGTCGCCAGTGCATAGCTTCCACGAGGCCCGGCACGTTCAAGCAGCTTGATCGACAATGCCGACCCCAGGATGGACGCGACCACGAAGAGCGTGGTGTTCCATGCGTAGAGATCCAGGCCACCGATGTCCTCCACCACGGTTGGCAACATGGTGGTGGCGATGTAGACGTTGACCGCATGCAGTGCGACCCCGCCCGCCAGGGCAAGTGAGCGCACTGCATTGCGGCCGGACAGGAGATCGCCCCAGCGGGTGCCGGGGACGGCGATGCCTTGCTGTTCCATTTTCGTTCAAACCTATGATTCATGACCTGCAGCCCAGGGTTCACATGCAGGAAAAAGGGAACTGCCTTATAAAACCTCATGTATTGATGAGGTCAAGGAACCCCGGCCATGAAGATCGATGTCAGCGTTCCGCTTTCCGTGGGCGAAGTCGCGCGTCGCAGCGGGGTCAGCATTGCCACCGTCCACTTCTATGAAGCCAAGGGACTGATCCATGGCTGGCGCAACAACGGCAACCAGCGCCGCTACCGCCGCGACGTGCTGCGGCGCATTGCCGTGATCAAGGTCGCACAGCGTGCAGGCGTTCCCTTGGCCACGATCAAGATCGCGCTGGATGATCTTCCAGCCGAACGGGCGCCCAGTTCGAAGGACTGGGCAAGGCTGTCCAGCAACTGGCGCGACATGCTGAACGAGCGCATCCGCAGCCTGGTCCAGCTGCGCGACCAGCTTGACGGCTGCATCGGCTGTGGTTGCCTGTCACTGAAGGACTGTCCGTTGCGAAACCCTGGCGACCAGTTGTCACAACGCGGCGACGGGGCCGTCTTGCTTGAATCGGACGACGGCAGCCGGAATGGGTCATGATCCATTGCTGCACGCGGCACTGACTGGAACATCGCACAATGAGGCGGCATCCTCCGTCCGTGTTGCTGCCCACTACCTACAGAAGGACCTGCGATGAGAATCGTGATCATCACCTCTGCCCTGCTCCTGGCTGCTTGTGCCGCGACCCCGGCTGCGCACGCGGCTGCACCCGCCATCGCGCCGCCCGGCACCGCAACACTCGAAGCCCTGCTGGCCTGCAAGGCAGGCTCGACCTTCAGCGAAGCCGAGGCCATCGATGCCCTGCAGGCAGCCGGCCTGGCCAGGAAGCCTGGTGGCACGTTCGAGCCGGAAACCACGCCGGTCGCCCTGTTCGGCGGTACCGTCACCCATGCCGACGTGAATGTCGCCGAGGGCGAGAAGAGCATCTTCGTCTACTTGAACGGTGTCGACCCCAAGCGCCTGGCCAAGACCTGGTCGGTGACCACGGTCAACGAATACGCCAACACCGAAGCACCGTCCTACGTGAAGCGCGTCGACAAGCACCACACCCTGCACGTGATTGCCGGTGATGATTACGAAGGCTATTCCGCTGCCGTGAAGTGCCAGATCACACCGTGACGGCCTGACCCGCGCTAGAGCCAGCGCCGTATCCGCTGGCGGAAGGCTGCGTATGCCTCGGGAAAGCGGGCCGACAGTGCCCGCTCTTCCGGCATGATCTGCCATCGGTTGATGTACAGCACGAACAACGGCACGGCCAGCAGTGCGGTCAGGTTCTGCAGGTACAGCATGGCACCTGCCAGGACAGTGGCCTGGCCCAGATACATCGGGTTGCGCGTATAGCGGTACACGCCGTGCGTGACCAGCATGCTCGACGTCGCTGGCCGCAGGGGGTTGACCGTGGTGCCCACGCGCCGGAAGGCCAGCTTCGGCAGCAGGTTCAATACCACGCCGAAGGCCATCACCAGACCCGCAAGCAACTCCGGCACGGGTAGCTGCAGCGCCCCGCCCGGCTGCCATCGGCTGACCATATAGCCGATGGCGGCGCACAACAGCATCACGAGAGGCGGAGGAACACGGGTCTCAAGCCATCGCATCGCAGCCCCGCATTCATCCTGTTCACCCCAGTGTCACACGGGAATGCCTGAATCGCCCGGTTGGCGGCATTTCCGCGCTCCAAACCGACCGCCCGGTATCTTCCGCTTTGACATGCCGACCGCTAGAGTGGCGCCACCGCGCAGGAGGATCGTATGGCAACCACGGGCTTGGGCTTCATCGGCCGCACGACCCTCATCATCACCGTGCTGCTCACCCTGGGCGGCTGCGCGACGTTGCGCCAGTTCGGGCCGTCGGTGCAGGTGGCCTCGGTCACCCCCGGCCAGTACATCGCCCTGAAACGCGGAGACATCCTGACCACCGGCAAGCTCAGTTCGGCCACCATGGAGACGCTGCGCGTCGCCGGCCTCGACGAAGGCGTCTGCGCCAAGCCAGGCCTGCCCTGCATCGAGGCGATGGAAGGCAGCATCGTGGTGCGCGAGGAGGACAAGCGCTCAAGCCTGGCCGAACTGTGGCTGCAGTATGCGATGACCTTGCCCGCGCCCAAGCGCGAGTACTCCACGTCAGGCCGTGCCAAGAGCGCGATCACCGAACTGGATGCGGACTTCCAGCCGCGCCTGGACGCGTGGATGCAGGTCGCGCGGCAGGCCTACGCCTACCTGTTCTTCACCGAGCGCACGGCCAACCAGCGCGGTTTCGAAGACCGCCAGACCCAGGTGCGCGACTACTACAACCTGGCCGTGCAGGAAGCCTCGGTACAGTTGTACAACGCCTATGCCACCGGGCGCGTGCATGGTGAAGCCAGCCACTTCCAGCTGGGCCGCTGGACGTTCGTGCTGGCGCCGTCGGGCCAAGCATCACCGCTGGATACGCGTACGCCCACCGAACTGGTACCGGCAGCCTCGCTGTCGTTCACCGGCACGCTGCGCAGCGTGCATCGCCGCGATGGCTTCGGTGCCGAACTGGTGGCCGTGATGGATGATCCCGCCGCCACTACGGCCACCACGCCGCCGGCCACCACAGCCGCCGCGCAGGCCACCACGCCCGTCACGCAGAGCTGGAGCGAGATGCCGTCGCCATCGATGACGGTGCTGCTGCGCTTCTCCGGAAAGAACCTGTGGGAAGTACTGCACGACGACGAGCCGGAACTGGAGATCCACGATCCCTACCAGGTCACGGAAGTCACCCTGCATGGGCAGCAGGTGCCATTGGCCGCGAACTTCACCGCAGGCTACGCACTGTGGCTGGCGCGCTCCAATTTCAGCCACCAATCGCTGCGTTCGCTGTTCGGTGGCAAGGGCGGCATCGACACGCCGCATCTGTACATGATGCAGCCCTACGACCCGAACCGCCGCGTGCTGCTGATGATCCATGGCCTGGCCAGCAGCCCGGAAGCCTGGGTCAACGTCGCCAACGAGCTGATGCGCGACGACGAGATCCGCCAGGACTTCCAGGTCTGGCAGTTCTACTACCCGACCAACATGCCCATCGCGATGAGCCACGATGCGATGCGCCACACGCTGGATGAGGTGTTCAAGCACTTCGACCCCAGCGGCAAGGCGCAGGCCTCTCATGACATGGTGCTGGTCGGGCACAGCATGGGTGGGGTGATCTCACGGCTGATGGTGTCTTCTTCCGGCGACCACCTGGTAGAGACCCTGCTGGCGACCGCACAGATGACGCCTGCGCAGCAGGAGCTGCTGCGCACCAAGGGCGCGCCGGTGCTGACCTTCCTGCCGGAACCGGAAGTATCTCGCGTGGTATTCATTGCCACACCGCACCGCGGTACCGATGTGGCGAGCACCCGCCTCGGCCGCTGGATCGGCCGCCTGGTACGGCTGCCACTGACCGTCCTGGAGGACGTGGCCACCATCGCCAACGACGGCAAGATCGATCGCAACGACGGCAAGCACGGCTACCAGATGAACAGCATCCAGAACCTGGACAAGGACGATCCCTTCGTGCGCGCCGTGGCCGACCTGCCGATGGCACCGAAGGTGCGTTACCACTCGATCATCGCGCGCGCCAAGGCAGATGGTCCGCTGGAAAAGACCGACGACGGGCTGGTGCCCTACTGGAGCTCGCACCTTCCGCACGCGGATTCGGAGAAGGTGATCGTGTCCGGGCACAGCGTGCAGGAAGCCACGCCAGCCATCGTCGAACTGCGGCGGATCCTGCATGAAGACATGCAGGAGCACGACCGGCAGAACAAGTAACGCAAGCGTGGCGGCATCACGGCAGCAGTGCTCTGGCGGGCCGGGACACCGCCACTGAGGCATGACCGGCGTACTCAGCCTTGTCCGTGGGCCGCAGCGTCGGTGATCAGTTCGGCCACCGCTACCGGCTGCGATGCCAACGAAGCATGACTGGCGTCCAGCGTAATGCTGGCACGTGGCTGCATGCGGGCCGCCATGCGCCGCTGGTTGTCAGGGTGGATCATGTGGTCAGCGCTGGAGACCTGGTACCAGCTCGGCTTGTGTCGCCACGCCGGGTCACTGACGGCATCACCGAACGTGCTCGCCATCGGCGCCTTCTGCGTGACCGCCATCACCCGCGCCTCGTCGGCCTGCAGGTCCTGGCAGAAACTCTCGTGAAATTTGCCGGGCTGCAGCCACAGATAGCCGTCGCTGTCCGGCGCCAGATTGGCCGCCGCCTGCGGCAGCTGTTGCTCGGTAATGCCACCGGGACTCTCACCCGCATCCGGCGCGAACGCGGCGATGAACACCAGGCCGGTCACGTTGGGTTCGTTTCCGGCTTCGGAGATCACCGCGCCACCATAGGAATGACCGACCAGCAGCACCGGCCCCGGGATCTGGCGGATCATGCGCCGGGTTCGCTCTGCGTCGTCGGCCAGCGACGTCAATGGCAGTTCCACGGCATGCAGGTCGTGGAAACCCCGGCGATCGAGTTCCAGGATCACCTTGGACCAATGCGCGGCGCCACCCCAGAAACCATGAACCAGAACGATGCTTGGCTTGCTCATCTTGCAGAACTCCTCACTTGGATGGGATCGTTGCCCGACAGCCACCAGCGCTGCCTGAAGCCACCCGACCAGACTACGGATCGCCACTGCCAGCGGCGATGCACGGACTCCTGAAAACCATGCCAAGGCTCCACACCACCGAATCGCTCCAGGCCGGATCCGATGCCTTGTTTGCGATCTTCCAGTCCTCGCGCATGCACGGCGGCGACATCACCCGCCACGTCGTGCAGCCCGATGGAACCCGCATCATTGCCGAGGGGCGCGGCTGCTTCCATTTCATCGAACAGGGCACGGCACGTCTGCATGCGGATGCAGCGGTCGTGCCACTGCAGGCCGGCGAGCTGCTGTTGATGCCGCATGGCCGGACACATCGCATCGACTGTGCCGGCGAAGCTCTGCAGCCCGTCCATCTGACCACGGCATCCTTTGGATTTGACGGCCCAGGCAGCCAGTTGCTGCTTGATGCCCTGCCCGGCTGGCTGCATGTCCCCGGGGTGGACCGGATGCCAAACGGATTTCCCGCCAGCTCGGCCGATTGGGTGGCGGTTACCCTGGGCGCGATCCAGGTTGAAGCGGCCCGGCCCACCCTGGGCAGTGGGCTTATGCTGTCACGCCTGCTCGACCTGTTGTTTGTCTGGACGCTGCGCTACTGGCTGGGAACCTCCAGTCCACACAACTGCCAGCGTCTGCATGCGCTGGCCGACCCATTGATCGGGCGGGCACTGGCGTTGATGCAGGCACACCCCGCACAGGCATGGACGGTCGAGTCTCTGGCGGCAAGCCTGAATCAATCGCGCTCGAATTTCGCGCAGCGGTTCAGCCTGGCCACTGGCATGTCACCCATGCGCTATCTCGCTGGATCGCGGCTGCAACTGGCCGCAGAGCTGCTGCGCAGCGGAAACCGGCGGGTTTCTCAGATCGCCGGAGACGTCGGGTATCTCTCCGAACCGGCATTCAGTCGTGCTTTCCGCCGCGCCTTCGGTATGAGCCCGAATGCCTGGCGCCAACAGGTGGCAACGTCGCGCGAATGAGGGGAAAACCCTCATCGCCTGTACGCATCCGCCCTTCTATGCTGGCTCCACTACCCCACTGGAGGTCCGCATGAACACGCAAGAGCCCAGCCGCCACCCCAGCCCCGATCCGGCCGAGCGCGACGCCTTCTTCCCGTCGCCGTACTCGCTGTCACAGTTCACATCGGCGAAGAGCGACCTGTCCGGCGCCGACTATCCCGACGCGCGCCGCGATGGCCGCTGGAAGGTGCTGATGATCGCTGCGGACGAACGCTATCTGCCCACCGCCAACGGCCACTTGTTCTCCACCGGCAACCATCCGGTGGAAACCCTGCTGCCGATGTACCACCTGGACAAGGCCGGCTTCGACATCGATGTGGCGACGCTGTCCGGCAACGCCGCCAAGTTCGAGTGGTGGGCGTTCCCGCATGAGGACAAGGAGATCGGCGGACTGTACGACCGCTACGAAGCCCGCTTCCGCCAGCCACTGCCGTTGGAAGAAGTGGTGGCAGGCCTCGATGCCGCGTCGGACTATGCAGCCGTGTTCATTCCCGGTGGCCACGGCGCCCTCATCGGGCTGCCGCAGAGTCGCGCGGTAAAGGCGGCCCTGCACTGGGCGATGGCCGAGCAACGTCACATCATCACCCTCTGCCACGGCCCGGCCGCATTGCTGGCCGCAGGCGTTGACGAGGCCGAGGGTGGCTCGCTGTTCCGCGGCTACCGCATCTGTGCCTTCCCCGATGCGATGGACCGGCAGACGCCAGAGATCGGCTACATGCCCGGGCAGCTGCCGTGGTTCTTCGGTGAGCGCCTGGCGCAGCAGGGCGTGCAGATCGTCAACGACGGCATCGATGGCAGCGTGCTGCAGGACCGCCTGCTGCTGACCGGCGACAGCCCGCTGGCCGGCAATGCGCTGGGCAAGCTGGCCGCGCGCACGCTGCTCGACGCATTGGCCGGGCGCTGACTGGCGTGAGCGATCTGGTGCAGGCGTTGCTGGAACTGGAACGCGCCCGCTCACTGAGTACGGTGGGCGCGGTACTGCGCGGCATCTGTGCACCGCTGGGCTACGACCGCGTGCTGGTGTTCGCCACCGGCACGGGGTTGGAACGCGGTACCCAGCGCGTGTACTGGATCGAGGGCGACTGGTTCGGCGACGGCAGCACTACCGACCTCGCGCGCTACCTGCACGCCTGTCCGGTCAATCGCCACGTTCTGGACAGTGACGCGCCGTTCTTCTGGAGCAAGCGCCAGGGCGTTCGCGGCGAACGCTATCAGGTGGTAAAGCAGCCACGTGGTGAAGGCCTGCACGGTCTGCAGGTGCCGGTGTTCGGCACCACAGGGCTGGAAGGCGCGATCAGTTTTGCCGGGACAGCGATCGATGCATCGGCCAGCGCGCGACTGCTGCTGGATGCTGCTGCAGCTGCAGCATTCCGTGCCGCACGCCGGCTTTCCGAGACGCCCACCGAGCTTTCCGGAAGTGCGTTGAGCACGCGCGAACGCGAGGTGCTGCGCTGGGTCGCCGCCGGCCGTCGCCAGGCGGAAATCGCGGCCACGCTGGGGCTTTCCGCCCGTACGGTGGAGAATCATCTGCGACGCGCGCGCCAGCGCCTGGGCGTGGCAACCACCGCGCAGGCGGTGCGTGCTGCCAGTCGGCGCGGCGAGATCGAGGACTGATCCGGGCAAGACACTTCCGGCGCTCTGGTTCGCGTGTTACACACGCCATGCGCATGTGCGCGATTGCAGAAAGCAAGGACGATGCTTATGAAACTGCAACTGGCCGCGATGGCCGCGTTGGTGATGGCAACGGCAACCCTGGCTCCGGTGGCGGACGCCAATGCCGTGGGACCGAAAGAAAATGTTTCGTGCGTGCCGGTGAAAGTGGACCACAACCGGGTCCACCAGCACTGCACGGAAACCTACACCGATGAGTTCGGCAACGTGTACGAAGCCGAGTACTGGATCGACGAGTACGGCAACCCTTACCTGCGCGACTGAGCCGGCAGGGGACTGCGCCGGGCCGCCCGCCGGGCCGGCGCGCATGCAGCAGCTGCCGCTCGGGTGCATGCTCTACCCGGGGGTAGTTGCACGACACCGCGCAGATGCGCGATTGCAGACACAAGGATGATGCCCATGAAACTGCACCTGGCCTCGATGGCCGCACTGATGTTTGCCGTGGGAGCTCTCTCCACGCCGTCCCAGGCCACCGCCGGCGGTGGTGGCGGTGGTCCGGAGAACACGAACTGCGTCCGGGTCAAGATGGGGCCCTATTACCATCAACGTTGCGAAGTGACGTACTTCGACGAGGACGGCACTCCCTACATCCAGGTGTACTGGATTGACCAGAATGGCCAGTGGTACCTGCCTGCCGACTAAGAACCCATGACCTCCTGATCGCGCCCGCGCGATCCGCCGGGCGGGACCTTCACCGCCCGCCCGGCATCTTCCATCCGCCCATCCCGGCATATCGCCGACCCCACCGTCCATGGCATGCTTCATGAAACCGTTTTCATGGAATGGAGGGATTCCACGATGTTGTCGCGTTTCCGTCGCCCTGCGCTGTGTGCGCTGCTGGCGCTTGCTCTGCCTGCCGTCGCCTGGGCTGCTGCGCCGGTGCCACTGAAAGTGATGTCGTTCAATGTCCGTACCCCGGCCGATACCGAACCGGGCAAGCGCTGGCCGGACCGTCGCGATGCCATGGTCAAGGTCATCCTCGATGCACACCCGGCCGTGATCGGCACGCAGGAGCTGGTGAAGGAACAGGCCGACTTCCTGTCCGGGCATCTGCCCGGCTACCGCTGGTTCGGTGAAGGCCGCCGCGGTGGCAGCGGCGATGAACACATGGGCGTGCTCTACGACAGCAAGGTGCTGGCCATCGAGGAATCCGGCAACTTCTGGTTATCCGATACGCCCGAAGTACCCGGCAGCATCACCTGGGGCAACCTGTACCCGCGCATGGTCACCTGGGCCCTGTTCCGGCGCCTGGATGATGGCCGCCGTTTCTACTTCATGAATACCCACCTGCCCTACCGCGACGAGGACGAACCGCGCCGGGTGAAGGGTGCCGAGCTGATCGGCAAGCACCTGGAAGCCCTGCCTGCCGACCTGCCGGTGGTCCTGACCGGTGACTTCAACAGCGAGCCCGGCGGTGACACCTACAAGGCGTTCACCCGCCTGCTGCAGGACACACGCACGCAGGTGAAGGCACCGCAGGGACCACGCCTGACCTTCCACGACTTCACCGGCAAGGCCACCGTGCAGCTGGACTGGGTGCTGGTGCGCGGCTTCCATGCCCGCAGTTTCCTCACCGATGACCGCCGCATCGACGGCGTGCTGCCGTCGGATCACTTCCCGCTGGTGGTCGAGCTGGACTGGCCGACGCACTGAATCTCTGCGGCAGCCGTGGCTACCGCGGCGGCTGCCGCGACAACAGCCGGTACAATGCCAGGTGCTGGTTGCGCGCCTGGCAGATGCGGGCGCCGACAGCAAGGAACACGGCAACGCCGATCAGGCCCAGCCCCAGCATCGGATCAGGCAGTCGCAGGAAACCGATCGCAGCGGCCATCGTCGCCAGCACCAGCAGCACAACGACCGCCACCGAAAGGCCCGCGCCGGGTGGCCCCGGGTCGCCAAACAGCATGCGCTGGGTATCCCGCCTGTCATCACTCATCGTCTTTACTCCCTGGAATCTGCCCCACTAGTTACACGGCGGACACGGCTTCCGGCAGAGTCAGAAACGTCACGACTGTGACAACGTCCACAGCACACACCGCGCTACCCTGCCCCCGTTCCCGAACTGTGGAGAAAGGCATGGCACACCAGAGTCGCCTGGCCGGTTTCATCATCGATTGCGAGGGCATTCCCGCCGACGAAGGCGCCCGCTTCTGGTCCGCCGCGCTCGGCCTGCAGGCGCAGCCCGCCTATGCCGAAGACGGCGCCGAGTACGCCGACCTGCAGGGCGCGCCCGCAGGCCTGAACGTGGAGGTGCAACGCGTCAATCATCCTTCACGGGTGCACCTGGACATCGAGAGCGACGACATCGACGCCGAGGCCGACCGCCTGGAGAGGCTCGGCGCGCGGCGGATAGGCTTCGTCAAACGCTGGTGGGTGATGGAAGCACCGACCGGCCATCGCTTCTGCATCGTGCGCATGCGCGAGCGCGAAACACCAGCCAATCACTGGCCCTGAAAGAAGAAAGGGACGGAAGCCACTGCTTCCGTCCCCTGCGGTTACTGCACCTGCGCCACACTCGCCGGCTGCGGTGATTGACCCCAACCACCCAGCGCCTTGTACACCCCCACCACGCTGACGTTGACCTCGGACTCGGCCGCGGCCAACGCATCATCGGCTGCCAGCTGCGTACGCTGCGCATCCAGCAGGGTCAGGAAGTCCTCCGAGCCCTCGCGATAGCGGATCTGCGCCAGCGACTCGGCACGGCGTGCCGCCTGCGCCTGCTCGACCACGATCGCCAGCCGCGCCTGCTGCTTGGAATAGCGGGTCAGCGCGTTCTCGGTGTCTTCCAGTGCCAGCAGCACCGTCTGCTCATACTGTGCTGCCACGCCTTCGGCCTCGGCCTTGCTGGCACGCAGGCGTGCACGTACGGTGCCGAAATCGAAGGCCGCCCAGCTCAGCGACGGCGTCAGCGACCAGGCCTTGTTGTTGCCATTGACCAGGCCACTGGCATCGCCACCGAGGAAGCCGACGAATCCGGACAGCGACAGCCGCGGGAACAGATCCGCCGTGGCCACGCCCACCCGCGCGGTAGCGGCGGCAAGACGACGCTCGGCCACGCGCACGTCGGCGCGTTGGCGCAGCAGCTCGCGGGTATCGCCCAGCGGCAGCGCCTTGGCGAATGCCGGCACTTCGTGCGGCGCAAGCATGGCGGTCAGCGTTTCCGGACGCTGGCCCAGCAGAACCGCCAGGCGGTTGCGCGACTGCGTTTCGGCCACTTCCAGCAGCGGAATGTCGGCCTCGATCGCCTTCAGCCGGGCACGACTGCTCTGCACGTCCAGCTCGCTGCCGGCGCCCAGCTCCCAGCGTGCCTCGGTCAGCTTCTGCGTCTCGCGCAGATTGACCAGGGTGTGCTGGGCCACGGCGATGCGCTTCTGTGTGCCGCGCAGCTCGAAGTAGTTGCGTGCCACTTCGGCGGCGATCAGTACCTGTGCGTCGGCCAGGTTGGCCTGCTCGGCATCGAGGTCGGCACGGGCGGCTTCTGCAGCACGGCGCTTGCGGCCGAACAGATCCAGCTCCCAGCCCGCATCGAAGCCGAGCTGGTAGCTTTCACTGAACACCCGCTGCCCACCCAGCTGCGGATCGGGTTGCTTGCGGCGATCGTAGCTGCCGCCCGCGGTAACGTGGGGCGCCTGGTCGAAGCGGCTTTCGACGAACACCGCGCGGGCCTGGCTGACGCGGGCCACGGCCACGCGCAGGTCCAGGTTGTCCGAAAGTGCGCCGTGAACCAGTTCTTCCAGCACCGGATCATCGAACTGCGCCCACCAGCTCGCCACCGGCGAGGTGGTGCTGAACACCGGCTGCTGCGCCCCCTGCAGCACCACCGGTTCCTGCACCGGGGCCTTGTAGTTCGGGCCGACGCTGACACAGCCTGCCAGCACCAGGCTGGAGACAGCCATCGCCAACGTGCGGATCACCATGGCAGCACCTCACCCAGGTAGGTGAAGCTGCCGTTCGGACCTTCATGGCCGATCAGTGCCATCTGCACGCTGGAGCGCGCGCCTTCGCTGATCTCAATCTCGCCGTGGCCGCCGTTCATATCGGTTTTCACGTAACCCGGATGCACGGTATTGACCTTGATCTGGGTGCTGCGCAGTTCGTGCGCCAGCGCCAGCGTCCAGCTGTTCACCGCTGCCTTGGAGGCGTTGTACGCGGGGATCTTGAAATCGTAGATGCCCGAGGTCGGATCAGCGTGCAGGGTCTGCGAGCCGAGCATGCTCGAAACGTTGACGATCCGCCCGGACTTGGCCTGCCTGACCAGTGGCAGGAAGGCCTGGGTCACCGCAACCAGTGCGTACACGTTGGTGTCGAAAGTGCGCTTCCAGGTATCCAGCGACTGTTCGGACGGCGCCTGTGCCGGGTTCTCGATCATGATGCCGGCGTTGTTGACCAGGATGTCCAGGCGCCCATGGCGCTGGCGTACCTGCTCGACCGCTTCGGCGATGCTGGCGGCATCGGTCACGTCCAGCTGGATGGCTTCCACCGGCAGGCCCTCGGCCTGCAGCTTCAGCGCCTGCTCTACGGCGGTCTCGCGCTTGCGGCCGGCCAGCAGCGTATGCACGCCGGCCTGGGCCAGCTGGCGCACGGTCTCGGCGCCGATGCCGCGGGTGGCGCCGGTGACCAGCGCGATCTTGTTCTGATGAGAGTTCATGGATTCTTGCCTCGTGAGGGGGAAGCCGCCGCCGGCCAGCGACCGGCGGCGACGGGGTTCCATGTCAGTGGTGGATGGTCGGCTCGCCGTGCTGCACCAGCTGGCCACCACCGTTGCGGGTGACGAACTTGCGCAGGGCCACGTAGAACACCGGGGTGAGGAACAGGCCGAACAGGGTCACGCCCAGCATGCCGGCGAACACGGTGATACCGGTCACCGAGCGCACCTCGGCACCTGCACCGTGCGACAGCACCAGCGGTACGGTGCCGGCGATGAACGCGATGGAGGTCATCACGATCGGGCGCAGGCGCAGGCGGCAGGCTTCCAGCGCAGCTTCAACGATACCCTTGCCGCCCATCTCCAGCTCTCTGGCAAATTCGACGATCAGGATCGCGTTCTTGCACGCCAGGCCCATCAGCACCACCAGGCCGACCTGCACGAACACGTTGTTGTCACCACCGGTCAGCCACACGCCGAACAGCGCGGACAGCAGGGTCATCGGCACGATCAGGATCACCGCCAGCGGCAGCGACCAGCTCTCGTACAGTGCGGCCAGCACCAGGAAGGCCAGCATGATCGCCACCGGGAACACGATGAAGGCGGCCTTGCCCTGGGTTGCCTGCTGGTAGCTCAGGTCGGTCCATTCGGTGGTCATACCCACCGGCAGCACCTTGCCGGCGATCTCGGTCAGCTTGTTCATCGCCTCGGCCGAAGACAGCAGGCGCGGGTCGGCTTCACCGGCCAGATCCGCCGCCGGATAGCCATTGAAGCGCAGCACCGGGTCCGGGCCGAAGGTCTGCTTGATGGTGACCATCGAACCGATCGGCACCATCTCGCCGCGGTCATTGCGGGTACGCAGCTTGCCGATGTCCTCGACCGTTTCGCGGTACGGACCGTCCGCCTGCGCGATGACCTGCCAGGTACGGCCGAACTGGTTGAAGTCGTTGACGTAGGCCGAGCCGAGGTAGGTCTGCAGCGTGTCGAACAGTTCGGTGAGCTGCACGCCCTGTGCCTTGGCCTTGACGCGGTCGACCTCGGCATCCAGCTGCGGCACATTGGCCTGGTAGCTGGAAATCGGGAAGGCCATGCCCGGCGTCTGCGCAACGGTGCCCTGCATTGCCTGTACAGCATTCTGCAGCGCGCCGTAACCCAGGTTGCCACGGTCCTCGATGAACATCTGGTAGCCGTTGCCGTTGCCCAGGCCGAGGATCGGCGGCGGCATCATCGAGAAGGCGAAGCCTTCCTGCAGGCCGGCGATCTTCTGGTTGATCTCGGCGTTGATCTGCGCGGCGGTACGGCCATGGCGCTCGGCGAACGGCTTGAGCGGAATGAACGCTACACCGGTGTTCGGCGTGTTGGTGAACTGCAGCGCGTTCAAACCCGGGAACGAGATGGTGTGGGCCACGCCATCGGTTTCCTGAGCGATCTTGGCGACCTTGCGCAGCATTTCATCGGTACGCGCGATCGACGAACCTTCCGGCAGCTTCACACCGGCAATCAGGTACAGCTTGTCCTGGGTCGGGATGAAGCCCGGCGGCACCAGCTTGAAGATCACACCGGTACCGACCAGCAGGATCGCGTAGACCACGAACACCGCACCACGACGGCCGAGGATGCGGGCCACGCCACGCTCGTATTTCTCCGAACTGGACTTGAAGAAGCGGTTGAACGGACGGAACACCCAGCCGAACAGGCGGTCGATCAAGCGGCTCGGCCCGTCCTTCGGCGCACCATGGGCCTTCAGCAGGCGCGCAGCCAGGGCCGGCGACAGGGTCAGCGAGTTGATTGCCGAGATCACCGTGGAGATGGCGATGGTGACCGCGAACTGCTTGTAGAACTGGCCAGTGACACCCGACAGGAAGGCCATCGGCACGAACACGGCACACAGCACCAGCGCGATCGCGATGATCGGGCCGGACACCTCACGCATGGCCTGGTGGGCCGCGGCGGTGGGCGACAGGCCTTCTTCGATGTTGCGCTCGACGTTCTCCACCACCACGATCGCGTCATCGACCACGATGCCGATCGCCAGCACCAGGCCGAACAGGCTCAGCGTGTTGATCGAGAAGCCCAGCAGGTACAGCGCGGCGAAAGTACCGACCACCGACACCGGCACCGCGATCAGCGGAATGATCGACGCACGCCAGGTCTGCAGGAACAGGATCACCACCAGCACCACCAGCGCGATCGCTTCCAGCAGCGTGGAGACCACGGCCTTGATCGAGTCGCGCACGAAGATGGTGGTGTCATACACGGCTTCGTACTTCACGTCGGCCGGCATGGTCTTCTGCATCTCGTCCATCGTCGAGATGACCTGGTCGCGGATCTCCAGTGCATTGGCACCCGGCGACTGGAAGATACCGATACCCACCGCGTTCTTGCCGTCCAGCTGCGAACGCAGGGTGTAGTCACCGGCACCCAGTTCCAGGCGGGCCACATCGGCCAGGCGCACGATCTCGCCATCAACACCGCTCTTGAGCACGATGTCGCCGAATTCCTTTTCAGTCTTCAGGCGGCCCTGGGCATTGATCAGGGTCAGGAACTGGCTGTTCGGCAGCGGTTCGGCACCGAGCTGGCCGGCCGAGACCTGCACGTTCTGCTCACGCATGGCGCGCACCACATCACTGGCGGTCAGGCCGCGCGAGGCGACCTTGTCCGGGTCCAGCCAGGCGCGCATGGCGTAGTCACCACCACCGAAGATCTGCGCGTCACCCACGCCCGGAATACGCGCCAGCGCATCCTTGACGTGCAGACGGGCGTAGTTGCGCAGGTACAGGGTGTCGTACTTGCCGTTCGGCGAGGTCAGGTGCACCACCATCAGGAAGGTCGGTGACTGCTTCTGCGTGGTCACGCCCTGCCGGCGCACGTCCTCGGGCAGGCGCGCCTGCGCCTGCGCCACGCGGTTCTGCACCTTCACCGCCGCCGCGTCCGGGTCGGTGCCCGGGCGGAAGGTGACGGTCATCTGCAGCACACCGTCCGAGCCGGCGACCGACTTCAGGTACATCATGCCTTCGACGCCGTTGATGGCCTCTTCAAGCGGGGTGGCGACGGTCTCGGCAATGACCTTGGGGTTGGCGCCCGGATACACCGTGCGCACGACCACCGACGGCGGCACCACTTCCGGGTACTCGCTGATCGGCAGGATTGGAATCGTGATCAGGCCTGCGGCGAAGATCACGATCGACAGCACCGCCGCGAAGATCGGCCTGTCGATGAAGAAACGGGAAAAGTCCATGGAGGAATTCCTGGGAAAGGCGTTCGGCGGGCAACAGCCTCCCCGCCCCTCGCCGAGATGACGAAGGCAGGGAAGGCTGCCGCTGGCGCCGGCAGCTAAGCGGGGACGCGGATCAGGAGACGGCGGATCAGTGGTTCAGCGCGGCGGTGGCATCGCGGCCCGGTGCCGGCGGCGCAGCCTGCGGCTGCATCGCCACGGCCTTGGCCTGCACCGGCATGCCCGGCATGAAGACCTTCTGCACGCCGTCGATGATCACCTTGTCGCCGGCCGCCAGGCCATGCTCGACAATACGCAGGCCGTCGGCGGTGCGGCCGAGCTGGATGTCACGGCGCTGGGCCTTGCCATCCTTGTCGACCACGTACACGTACTTGCGATCCTGGTCGGTCAGAACAGCCTTCTCGTCGATCAGCAGGGCCTGGAACTGGCCGCTGCCGAGCAGCTGCACGCGGGCGAACAGGCCCGGCGTGAACTGGCGGTCGGCGTTGTCCAGCAGCGCGCGGACACGGATGGTGCCGGTGCTGCGCGCCACCTGGTTGTCGAGGAAGTCGACCTTGCCGGAGTGCGGGTAGCCCTCTTCGCCGGACAGGCCGACCTTCACCGGCAGATCGCTGTCACGCTCGCTCGGGCGTTCACCCTTGCGTGCCATCTGTGCATAGCGAAGGAAAGTGCTTTCATCGGCATCGAAGTAGACGAACACGGTGTCCAGCGAGACCAGCGTGGTCAGCACGCTGGCGCTGTCGCCGGCGGTGACCAGGTTGCCGGCGGTGACCATCGCGCGGCCGGCACGGCCGTCGATCGGCGCACGCACCTTGGTGAACTCCAGGTTGAGGCGGGCCGCATCCAGCGCAGCCTGGGCCGCCTGTACGGCGGCACCGGACTGGTCAGCCGCAGCGCGACGCTGCTCGGCCGTCTCGGTGGAAATGGCCTGCTGCTCGGACAAGCGCTTGGCACGCTCGGATTCACTGCGGGCCAGCGTGGCCTGGGTGCGGGCGCGGGCCAGTTCGGCAGCGGCGCGATCGTACTCGGCCTGGTAACTGCGCGCGTCGATGGTGAAGAGCACTTCGCCCTTCTTCACTTCCTGGCCTTCGACGTAGTTGACCTTGTCGATGTAGCCGGACACGCGCGGGCGCAGTTCAACGCTCTGTACCGCTTCGACGCGGCCGCTGAACTCGTCCCACTGGCTGACCTGCTTGACCAGCACCGGTGCAGCACTGACCTGCGGCGGCGGCGGTGCACCGGCTTCTTCGGCGTGGCCGCCGCTGCAGGCCGCCAGCACGGCTGCGGCGAGGATCGACACGCCAACCATCGCGATGCGATGGCCGAAACGATGTGGGGTGGAATTGGGGGAAGTCATGGCATGCATCCGTACGGAGGGGTGGTACAGCTAGATGAGAACGTGTTGCAAAAACAGGCGGCGTATCCTGCGACCTCAACCATGGTCGAGGTCAAGCGACGCCTGCGGTATCGCGCCACAGGGGAGGAACGTCCAGGTGCAGCAGGCCGCGCGGCAGTTCGGCATCACTGCTGTCGCAGCGGACGATGGCGCGGTTGTCGCGGCAGCCGTCGAGCAGGGAGACCACGCGACGGCCGACCAGCAGTGAGCTGGGCCACTCGATGCAGGCATTGGCCGCGTTGGCCGGCGTACACACCGGGCTGCAGACTTCCAGCATCTGCGCGCGCACGCCCAATGCCTGGGCTTCCTGGTGCACCACCTGCGCGTACATACGCAGCGCCGCAGTGGTGATCGAGGTTTCGCCATAGCCCGCCCATGGCTTGGCATTGGCCGGGCTGCCGATCATCACGTAGCGACGCGCATGCACGTTGTCCTGCAGCAGCGGCAGCAGATGACGCACTGCGTGCACGTGCGGCATCAGATCGGCCTGCATCGCGCCCAGCAGTTCATCGCCGTTGCGGTCAGTCACCCGGCCGCGACGGTAAGGGCCGCCCATTGCGGCGATCACTGCCGCCAGCGGACGCGGGCGATGCGCGATGCGTTCGGCCAGTGCGCGCGCCGAGCCGTCATCGCTGAGCGAACCCAGCAGCGTCTCCAGGCCCGGCTCATCGGCGAACTGCTCATGCAGCGCCGCCAGCCGGCCCGGGTCGCGACCGACCACCAGCACCGGGCTGCCGGCTTCCAGCAGTGCGCCAACCACGCCCTGGCCGACGGCACCGGTGCCGCCGAGGACCAGGACTTCGGGCGTCAGCATCCCATTCACGGGACATTTCCTCCCAAATCCGGGATAGTCCCGATTCGACGCAGCCGGTCGCCCTTGTGCGGCGCCAGGCGGATGGCACCGCCACGCTGCTGACGCATCGGCGCGGTAAACTCACGGAAGTCCTTGTGTACCAAGGAACTCGGGCGGACTTCAACGGTCATTGCCAGGTCCAGGGTGCTCTGGCCGGCGTTCCGGAGACGGGCAAGAATGTTGCGCAGGCTCATGGCGGACGGGCTCCAAGTAACGAATGGCGCCACGATAGACCTCAAACCTTTACTTGATTAGTCCTGATTAAGGGGAATAATCATCCCGCTCCCGGTCCAATCGTTCTGTCACGATTGTCCCATCCCCGACGTCCAGGATCCCAGACCATGTCCCACGATCTCAACGAGACGCTGATCTTCGTCAAAGTGGTCGAGCAAGGCAGTTTCATTGCCGCTGCCAAATCGCTCGGCCTGCCCAAGACCACGGTCAGTCGCAAAGTGCAGGAGCTGGAAACGCGCCTGGGTGCGCGCCTTCTGCACCGGACCACCCGCCGCCTCGGCCTGACCGAAGCGGGTTCGATCTACCACGAACATTGCCAGCGCATCGCGCGCGAACTGGAAGAAGCTGAGAGCGCGGTGAGCCAGCTCCAGTCCGGTCCGCGCGGCTGGCTGCGCTTCACTGTGCCTTACTCGATCGGCATCACCTGGATTGCACCGCTGCTGGGCCAGTTCCATGCGCAGTATCCAGAGATCCGCTTGGACATGCACATGGGCAACGAGAAGCTGGACCTGATTGCAGGTGAGGCGGACCTGGCCCTGCGCGTGGGTGCCCTGCCCGATTCCAACCTGGTGGCTCGCAAGCTGGGCAGCCTGCGCACGCAGGTGTTCGCCAGCCCGGCCTACATCGAACGCTATGGTGAGCCGCTGCATCCGGAAGAGCTGCAGTTCCATCGCATCCTGGCGATGCGCAAGCCGTACCACACCGGCAACTCGCCGCGCTTCACCTGGCAGCTGGGCGAGAACGGCGGCGAGCTGCGCGACTTCCCTGTTACCCCGCTGATGACCGCCAACGACATGTCTGCGTTGAATGGTGCATTGGTGTGCGGCGAAGGCCTGCTGCTGACCGGGGACGTGATGGCCAAGCCGTTCGTTGAGTCGGGCATGGTGCGCCGCGTGCTGGCTGGCTGGACCGGGCCGGAAGTGGACTTCAACGCCGTGTTCGCCGGTGGCCGCCTGGTCTCGCCGAAGGTGCGTGCATTCGTCGACTTCCTGGTCGAGAAGCTCAACTTCGACGCCAATTACATGCTGGCGCAGTGCCCGGGCGCGAAGCTGGCGCAGCAGCAGAAGGAAAAGGAAGACGCGGCGCTGGAAAGCAGCGGCAAGCGGATTCTGGAGAAGGTGGCCGCTTCGGCCGCATGACCGGAAGCATCCACGCATGGCGTGGATCTACCGGCATTCCGTAGAGTCGAGCTTGCTCGACTGCTCTTGCGCTTCAGTCGAGCAAGCTCGACTCTACGGGCGCTATCAGTGTGCCGAGCAAGCTCGGCACCTACAGAAAATGCCGCCTGCAAGGGCGGCATTTTCGTTCCGGCTACGTGGCTTTCGGTAGATGCCGACCTTGGTCGGCGCCGTTTGGAAAAGCCGCGACCGGAAGCGCTATCGGTGTGCCGAGCAAGCTCGGCACCTACAGAAAATGCCGCCTGCAAGGGCGGCATTCTCGTTCCGGCTACGTGGCTTTCGGTAGATGCCGACCTTGGTCGGCGCCGTTTGGAGAAACCGCAACCGGGAGCGCTATCGGCGTGCCGAGCAACGCTCGGCACCCACAAAAATGCCGCCTGCAAGGGCGGCATTTTCGTTCCGGCCAATAGCCGGACCGGCTCAAGCAATAACGCGTAGCGTTATTGCTTGAGCGGAATCACGCGGATTTCGACGCGGCGGTTCTTGGCGCGGCCGGCATCGGTGCTGTTGTCGGCAATCGGGTACGACTTGCCGGCGCCCAGGGTTTCGATGCGCACGCTCTGCACGCCCTGGCCGATCAGGTACTGCGCGACCGAGTCGGCACGTTCCTTCGACAGGCGGTTGTTGACCGCGTCACTGCCGATGCTGTCGGTATGGCCGACCACTTCGATCATGGTCTGGTTGTAGTCACGCAGGGTGCCTGCCACGCCATTGAGCGAGCCGTAGAACTGCGGCTTCAGGGTCGACTTGCCGAAGTCGAAGGTGATGCCGTCCGGCAGGTTCAGCATGATGTTGTCGCCCTGGCGCTGCACATCAATGCCGGTGTTGGCAGTGCGCTCGCGCAGTGCGCGTTCCTGGCGATCCTGGTACTGGCCTACCGCGGCGCCGCTGAGCGCGCCGATACCGGCGCCGATCAGCGCATGCTGACGACGCTCCGTGGCGCTGTCACCGGTCAGCAGGCCGGCGGCTACGCCGATGGCGGTGCCGATCAGCGCGTTGCGGCCGGTGCGGTTCTGCTGCTCGGTCGGGTTGCCGTACTGGTCACTCTGTACGTAGGAGCCGCCGGTGGCGCAGGCCGACAGGACGGCCGCACTCATCAGGGCCAGTGCGACGTTGCGGGTGGTATTGCGGATCATGAGGTTCTCCTTGGTTTCCGGTCGGCCGGCGGCCTGCGGGCGCAAAGAGAATAAACAGCCCGATGCGATGCCGGAATGATGATCGGGCACGTCGACAGGGCCGCGTTCAGCTAACTGACCGGATCGCTCGGCCCGCACTTTACCCCGCTCCCGACTGCCGATAGGCAGCCAGCGCGGCATCGCGGCCAACCGCCAGATCCACCAGCGGCGTGCGCGGATAGCCCGGGGCATGTGCCGCCAGCAGCAACGGATGCTGCCACGGCGCGAAGCGCGCTTTCACCGGCAGCGCCCCCAGTTCGGGCACCCAGCGGCTGATGTAGCGGGCCTGGGGGTCGAACTTCTCGGCCTGGGTCACGGGGTTGAACACGCGGAAGTAAGGTGCGGCATCGGCACCGGTCCCGGCCACCCACTGCCAGCCCATCGTGTTGTTGGCCAGGTCGGCATCGACCAGGGTGTCCCAGAACCAGCGCGCGCCATGCAGCCAGTGCGCGCGCAGGTGCTTGCACAGATAGCTGGCCACGATCATCCGCACCCGGTTGTGCATGTAACCGGTGTGCCACAGCTCGCGCAGGCCTGCATCGACGATCGGCACGCCGGTGTTGCCGCGCTGCCAGTCGTGCAGCTGCGCGGCACTCGGTGTGGCCCACGGGAAACAGTCAAAGCGCGGGTTGAGGTTGTCGGTCGGCGTCTTCGGGAAGTGATGCAGCAGGTGGTAGGCGAAGTCACGCCAGCCCAGTTGGCGAAGGTAGCCGTCGATGTCGGCGTCGGTGTCGGCACTGCGCAGCCCTTCCAGCGCATGGGCAATCCGCCAGGGTGCGATTTCGCCGAAATGCAGGTGCGGCGACAGTCGCGAGGTGCCCACGCGATCTGGCAGGTCACGCTGCTCGCGGTAGCCGCGCAGCGCACCGTCCTCGAACACGGACAGCGCTTCCAGCGCACCGGCTTCACCCGGCTGCCAGTGCTCCCAGAAGCCGGTATCCCAGTCCAGCGTCGGTGCCAACTGGAGATCATCCAATGCCAGGCTGTCGACCGCGTGCGTCGCCAATGCTTCCGGTGCGGCCTGCAGCGCGGGCAGGCGCCAATGACTGAGTACATTGCGCCAGTACGGCGTGAATACCTTGTAGGGCTGGCCCTGCTGGGTGGCGATGTCCCACGGCTCGAACAGCAGGCTGCCATTGCAGCTCTGTGCGTCGATGCCCTGCTCGCGCAACGTGCGCTTGATGGTGGCGTCGCGTGGCTGGGTGGCCGGTTCGTACTTGCGGTTCCAGTACACCGCCCCGGCGCCGGTCTGCTCGATCAGCAACTGCAGGGCCGGCAGGCTGTCACCACTGCGCAGCACCAGCGACGAACCGCGCACGCGCAGGTCGGCGTCCAACGCGGCCAGTGAACGGTGGCGCCACGCATCGGAGGCGGCACCCGGCACCCACTCACCCTCTTCGTGGGGCGCATGGATGTAGATCGGCACCACGTCGTGACCGGCATCCAGCGCGGCCTGCAGGGCCGGATTTTCCTGCAGCCGCAGATCACGGCGGAACCATACCAACGCTACCGACACAGACACCGCCTTCGTTGTTGAAGGCGGACATGATAGCCAGCGGCGGTGAAGGCGCTGCACGCAGACGCCGTCTGCTAGGCTGCTGGGCCGCTCCTCGTTGGACCCGCCATGGATGATCTGTACGCCTCATTCGCCCGCTTCGGGCTGCTGCGGGCCCAGCACGAAGGTGACTGGCAGGGACCGTTCCCGTTACCACCGGTGCTGGCGTGCTTCTACGCGCAGGTGGGACCGCTGGGTCATGAGATCAATGCGAAGGTGGGCAACTCCGGAATCACCATTCCGGGCCTCGAAGTCTGGATACCGCCGCTGCGACGCGTGTGGAGTCACCAGGCCGGCTATCGCTGGCATGGCATCAGCGGCGATCCGATCGACAACTGGCCATCGAACTGGCTGGTGATTGCCGATCGCGGCGCTGATCCGT
This sequence comes from Stenotrophomonas sp. 71799_Sma, assembly GCF_056482505.1. NCBI lineage: Bacteria > Pseudomonadati > Pseudomonadota > Gammaproteobacteria > Lysobacterales > Lysobacteraceae > Stenotrophomonas > Stenotrophomonas sp. 71799_Sma. Next base: position 1,812,986 of record NZ_CM151202.1, on the reverse strand, counting down.
TCATCCTCGACCTGGATGACGGCCGTGTGCTGTTCAGTCACCACGGTGCGGGCCTGCTGGATGCCGGCGAGATCACTGCCGATGTGCCGACCTTGATGGCGGCTCTGGCTGCTGCAGGCACGGTGTACCTCGATGCCGGCGATGACCTCTACAACGACGATGACGATGGCGGCATCCGTCCTGAACACCAGGAGGCAGCCGTACAGGCGGTGGCCCGGGTACTGGGCGACCGCCTGCAGGCCGAGTCGTTCATCGAGACGTTGCTGGACTGAATCCACGCATGGCGTGGATCTACTTTTCGAAGCGCTTCATCGCTTCGCTGATCAGTACCCGCGCCTCGGCGGCGTTGCCCCAGCCATTGAGCTGCACCGGGTTGCGTCCCGCCGGCAGGTCCTTGTAAACCCGGAAGAACGCCTCGATGCGCTGACGCTCGACCTCCGGCAGATCCTTCAGGTCGCGGATGCTGGCGTAAGTCGGGTCGACCTTGTCGGTCGGCACGCCGATGATCTTCTCATCGTGCTCGCCACCATCGATCATCTTCAGGTAACCGATCGGCCGGAAGCGCACGATCACGCCTGGGTGCAGGGGTTCGCGGGTCAGCACCAGCGCATCCAGCGGATCGTTGTCACCGGCCAGGGTGCGCGGCATCGAGCCGTAATTGGCCGGATAGGCCACCGGCATCGACTGGAAGCGGTCCACGTGGACCAGGCCGTCTTCCTTGATCTCGTACTTGGTGAAGCTGCCGGCCGGAATCTCCACCGCCAGATTCACCTCCTGCGGGGCCTGCTTCGGCTGGGCGACCAGGAACGGATGCAGCACGGTATCGGCGGCCGTCACCGCACTGGCCAGCAACAGCAGGGCGGCGCCGATGGCAGCGAGAGGAAGGATGCGTCGGAGCGTGGTCATTGGCATCTCGTCATTCCCAGCAGCGGTCGGCGCGACCCTTGGCGGTCTGCGCACGCGGGCAGTCGCGCGGTGCGATGCGGCCTTCGGTCAACTCCGTGCGTTGCTTTGCGCCCTTGGCATCGCGGCGTAGTTCGAAGGCGTCGTAGAGGCGCCCGGTCACCGTGCGTGCTTCATAGCGCAGGTGCTGCGGATCAATGTTCAACACCTGGAACAACTGGGTATCCTCGGCCACCGGATCCATCGTCCTGCGTGCTTCGTCGGAAAGGCGGTACTGCTTCGGTCCGGCCACGGTCACCACATACTGCGGCGTCGCGGCCTGCCCTTCGCCACGGCGACCATAGGTGTGATCGTGGCCCTGCAGCACCAGGTCGACGTTGTGGCGGCGTACCACCGGCAGCAGCACGTCACGCAGCGCAGCGTTCTCGCGGCCTTCGCGGGGTGAGTAGAACGGCTGATGCAGCAGCACAATGGTCCACGGCTGCCGGTTGCCGGCCAGGACCTTGTCCAGCCATTGCGCCTGTGCCTTGGCGGTGCCGAGGTCGAGTGCCGAGGTGCCATCGACCACCGCCACGCGTACACCCTGCGCATCGAACCAGTAGCTGGTCTGCTGCGCGGCGGTGGCGCCATTGCCCGGCAGCGCGAAGGTCACCGGCCAGTGCCGGCCCAGCACGCGACGCTCCTGCGGCGTGTCCTCGAATTCCTCGAAGTACTCATGGTTGCCGATCGCCGGGGCCACCAGTGTTTCCTGCGCCAACCATCCGGTGGCGGCAAACCACTCGCCCCATTCGCTGTCATCCATGTTGTCGCCGCCGCTGACCAGGTCACCGGCGAACAGGCTCATGCGTGCCTGCGGTGCGGCCTTCTGCGCGGCGCGCACTACACGGCTGACATGGCTGACGTTCTTGTTCTGGGTATCACCGAAGTACAGCAGGGTCAGCGGCTGATCGGCCGCGGCCAGCGTGCGCAACTGGTTCCAGGCGCTCCAACTGCCGTTGCCCTGCACGCGGTAGACGTACTGGGTATCCGGCTGCAGGCCGCTGATGTCCGCGCGATGATGATGCGACAGCCCGTTCTCGGTCTGCAGCGCGCGGGTCGTTGCGCGCACCTGGCGGATGCCCTCGATCGCCGGCGAATCCCCGGCGAGGGCAATCTCGAGCAGCGGTGCCTGCACGCTGCCGTCAGTACGCCAGGCCACGGCGAAACCGTGGCTGGGATCCACCGCCGGCGAGGCGACGATGCGATCCGGCACCGCCGTCGCTGCGTAATGCCGGCTGCCCGCTGACACCTGGGTATTCGGTTCGGCCGCTGCGAACGACAGCGACGGCATTGCCAGCAGCAGGCCAAGCACCAGCGAACGCATCACGCACTGGCCGCTCATGCGCCACACTCCAGCGGCAGCGCGAGCTGCTTGGCGATGCTCTCCCAGTCGAACGCCACCACGCCCTGGTCGTCATGCACTGCATACAGTGCGCCGTGCGGGAAGCGCGCACTGGGTTGCTGCATCATCCAGATGCCGTCGGTGTTGGCCACGGTATCCCCCTGGAACGCGCCCACCGGCTTCAGCGTGTGCCGGTCGAACAGATGGAACACGCTGCGCTGCTTGCCCTGTTCGGTGGTGATCCACCAGCCGTCCTTGCCGCAGGTACGCAGGGTCACACCTTCGGCCTGCGCCTTGAACACGTCGCGACCGAATGTGGTGCCGGTGAAGCGTCCAGCAAGGGTGTAGACCTTGAACTCGCTGGCGTAGCTTTCATCCTCTTCGGCGATCAGCAGGCGATCATTCTCCGGGTCGCCCCAGATCGACTCGACCACGCGCAGCGCACCGGCTTCGCTGGTGTCACCGATGCTGGCCACCAGCTTCGCCTCGACCTTCGCACCGTCGCGGGTCACGTGGTACTGGCGCACGCGCTTGTCCAGCTCGGCCAGCGGCGGCAGGATGTCACGCCCCTGCGCATCCTCGCCGTTGTCCCAGGAGTCGGTAACGTAGACGCTGTAGCCATCGGCACGGCGGTCGACCCACAGCCCGTACGGCTTGCGCAGGTCGTCCGCAGCGAACGTCGCCAGCGGCGCGAAGTCCGGCAGGCTCAGCACCTGCACGCGGTGATTGTCGCGCTCCACGATCCACAGCAGGTCGTCGATTACCGCGATGCCGTTTGGGCGGTCGAACTGCCCCGGCGCGGAGCCGCTGCTGCCGACGTCACGCAGGTGCTGGCCGGTGCTGCCGTCGTAGACCACCAGCTTGTCGGTGGCCTTGGCGGTGGCGATCAGCCACAGCGCGCCGTCCGGCGCGCGCCAGGCCGCCGGCGAGTCGATGTTGTCGGCCGGGGTCATCGGTGACAGGAAGGCTTCGGCGATGGTGGTCACCGTGCGCGCGCCCCCGGCTTTCGCTGCCGTAGGGGCCGCGGCCGGATCGCTGCCGGTCGCCGGCGTGCAGCCGGCGGCCAGGGTCGCCGCGAGCGCGACCGCCAGGACGGTGATGCCACGCCCCATCACAGTGCCACCTTCAGGCCGAGCGCGTAGGTACGACCGTATTCTTCCATCTGCAGGGTGCGCGAGCGCGTGCCCTGGTACAGCTCAAGCGGCTTGTCCAGCAGGTTCTGCGCCTCGAAGTACATGCTTACGCGCGGGGTGAACTTGTAGTCCAGCGAGAAATCGAGCTGGGTGTTCGGCGCAACGTAGATGTCGAACGCCCGGCCCTTGCCGATGCTGTCCAGGTACTCGCTGCGGTATACCGCCGCCAGGCGTGTACTTACACCGTACTTTTCATAGCCGATGTGTGCGCTGTAGACATGCTTGGAGGCGCGCGGCAGTGTGAAATCCTCGCCTGCACGGTCCTTGATGCCGGCATCGAATTTGGTATCCAGCCAGGTGCCACTGGCACCGACCAGCAGGCCATCCAGGCCGTCCGGCAGGAAGGCCAGCTGCTGCTGCCAGTTGAATTCCGCGCCACGCACGGTGGCCTTGCGGCCATTGATCGGCTGGGTCACGTCAAAGCCGCCATAAGCGGGATCATTGGTCCGCACCGTTTGCACGATGTAGCCATCGATCGACTTGTGGAACAGGCCAAGTGAAACGATACCGGTGCTGCCGATGTACTTCTCCACCGACAGGTCGATGTTCTTCGACTCGTACGGATCCAGTTCCGGATTACCCAGGCGCACTTCCTCGTCGCCGCGGCTGTAGCCCACGCGCGGCGAGATGTCACCGAAGGACGGGCGCGATACGGTCTTGTTGGCCGAGGCGCGCAGCACCCAGTCATCGGCCGCGTCGTAGCGCAGGTGCAGGCCCGGCAGCACGTTCGTGTAGCTGCTGTTGGCCACCCTCGGGGTGACGGTGAAGCTGCGGCCGTTGGAGGCCACGTCCACCTGATTGCCGACCGCCTTGAACTGGGTGTTTTCCACGCGCACACCGCCGATGATGCGCAGCGCGCCCACGTCCCATGTGCCCATCGCATAGCTGGCGAAGATGTCTTCGCTGGCCACGTAGTCCTCTTCCAGCGATGTCATTGCGTTGCCACCGGCATCCTGGGGACGGGCGCTGTACTGGCCGCCATTGGCCGCCCAGAAGGCACGCATCGCGGCCGAATCCATGCCGTCACCGAGGTTGCCGTGGCGGTGCTCCGGCGAGGAGGTGCTCCAGCTCGACAGCGCCACCTTCGGGCCGACACGCAGTTCGCGCTCGTCCACATTCACGTCACGGTCGCGCCAGCGACCCAGCAGGCCGAATTTGATGCTGCTGCTGTCGCCGTCGAAGCGTACGTTGACCTGCGCGCTGTGTTCCTTGTCGTTGACCTGCTTGGGCGAGAGCACGAAGCGGTCGAACGCGTAGTTGCTGTTGTCCAGCCACTGCGGGTTGTCGAAGCTGTAGCTGGGCAGGCGGCTGCGCTGGTCGAGGGTGCCATTGAAGGCCTTGCCATCAAGCTTGAAACGGGCCTCCATCTCGTCGTTCACGCGCTCTTCGGTACGGGTGTAGCCGATCCGGTAATCGACCACGGCGTTGGTCAGCTTGTTCTCGCCACCGAGACTGGCCGCGAAGGTGTTTTCCTTCTTGGTGCGGTAGCGCATGCGCTTGTCGATGGAATCCTTCGGCATTCCATCCAGGCGGTACTGGTCGGTGCCGGTCTTGACCATCTTCGCGTCGTCGAAGTTGAAGATCACGCGCTGGCGGGTCTCCGCATCGTCGAACTGGCTGTACAGCGTGCGCAGGTAGTACTTGCTGTCTTCATTCGGGCGCCAGTCGAGGTTGAGGTTGGCACCGATGCGCTTGCGCTCGATCTCGTACTTGCGGTGCTGCAGGTTGATCGCGGTGACATCGCCGGGGACGGCATCGTCCTTGCCGTCATACTCCACTTCGGTGTTGTCCGACTCGAACTTGCGCTTCTGGTAGTTCACGCCCAGCGCCACACCGAAGGTGTCGTTGAACACTTCGCTGTAGTTGAAGGCAGCCTTGGGGCTGGTCTCACCGGACAACTGCTGGTGGCTGCCTTCGATCTTGCCACGCAGGCTGCGACCGTTGCGGTCGAAGGCCGAGGCCGATTCCACCAGCACGGCGCCACCGATGGCATCACCCGGCATGTCCGGGGTCGGCGACTTGACCACGCGCAGGCGCTCGGTGGAGTCGGACGGGATCACGTCCAGCGGTGCGGCGCGGCTGGAATCCTCCGGCGTACCGATGGCGATGCCATCCACGCTGACGCTGTTGAGGTTGGCGTCCAGACCACGGATGACCACGAAGCGCCCCTCGCCCTGGTCGCGGGTCACGCTGATGCCCGGCAGGCGCTGCAGCGACTCGGCCACGTTCTTGTCCGGGTACTGGCCCAGTGCATCGGAGGACACGGCGTCTTCGATCGCATCACTGCTGCGCTTGAGGTCAACCGCGCGGATCTGTGATTCGAGCTGGGCGCGCACTTCGATGCGGTCCAGGTCGACCGCGTCGGACGCCACGGCGCCGGTGGCGGCTACCGCCTGCTGCCCGGCCGCCTGCAGCGGGGCTGCGGCCCCCATCGCCAGGGTCAGGGTGATGGCAACGGCCAACGGAGTCTTGATATGCACTGGGAATCCCCATTCCTGTTAAGAATGGGTCTGCACGGTATGTCCGCAAGGTTGCATGGCAATGACATGCATCTGCACATTTCGCGTACCAGGGCCACGGCCCGGTTTGGGTTCGGCCCGCCGATCCGGCAAAATGGCGCCCTCTCTCCTTTTCCCCTTCCGACCATGAAGATCGTCGAAGTGCGCCACCCGCTGGTGCAGCACAAGATCGGCCTGATGCGCAACGCTGCGCTCAGCACCAAGGATTTCCGCGAACTGGCCAACGAGCTGGGTACGCTGCTGGCCTACGAGGCCACCGCCGACCTGGACACCGAGCCGCACACCCTGCCCGGCTGGGCCGGCCCGGTCACCGTGCAGCGCATTGCGGGCGCCAAGATCACCGTGGTGCCGATCCTGCGCGCCGGCCTGGGCATGCTCAGCGGCGTGCTGTCGCTGATCCCGGCGGCCCGTGTCAGCGTGGTCGGCCTGCAGCGCGATGAGGAAACCCTGCAGCCGGTGCCCTACTTCGAGCGCCTGACCGGGCGCCTGGAAGAGCGCGACGCGCTGATCCTGGACCCTATGCTGGCCACCGGCGGTACCCTGATCGCCACCATCGACATGCTCAAGCGTGCCGGCGCCCGCCGCATCAAGGGCATCTTCCTGGTGGCCGCGCCGGAAGGCATCGAGGCGGTCAAGGCCGTGCACCCGGACGTGGAGATCTACACCGCGGCCATCGATGCCCAGCTCAACGACAAGGGCTACATCCTGCCGGGCCTGGGCGATGCCGGTGACCGCATCTTCGGTACCCGCGTCGGCTGATCCGAAGAACCGGGGTCAGAGCCCTTTCGCCGCGAAAGGGGTCTGACCCCAACAGCGCAGGCCATCGCGGCCGCGTTGCGATTCTTCACGTGCTCTTGGCGCCGGGAAGCGAATGCTCCGCGCACCCGCTACCCTTGGAGCTCCCGATGAAAGCCTCTTTCCTGCTGGCCGCCGTCCTGCTGGTCGGCCTGCCCCTGGCTGCCAATGCCACCACTCCGCAGCAGCAGCGCATGGCCGAATGTTCGGCCAAGAACAAGGGGCTGAAGGGCGATGCCTACAAGACTGCACAGAGCTCCTGCCTCAGCGGCCACGCCGCCGACGCCAAGCCGGTCAATACGCAGCAGGAACGCATGCGCAAGTGCAACGCTGACGCGGGCGCCAAAAAGCTGGCCGGTGATGCGCGCAAGACCTTCATGAGCAGCTGCCTGAAGGCGTCGTAATGGTCGTGTCCGGATGAAACGCCATCCACGCATGGCGTGGATATACCGTCATCAGTAAAAGGCCGGGCATTGCCCGGCCATGCCATTACCCCAGGGCGCGTGCCTTCAGCTCACCCTGCTCGTGCAGGGTCACGAAACGCCCCTTGTCATCCCTGCCAAGCTGCGCCAATGCCACCTGCGGGTCGTGGGTGAAGAACAGCCGCACGTTGCGCGCCAGCTTGTCTTCCAGGAACTGCCGCTTCTCGTCGATCAGCAGCTCGGCATTGCGGTCATAGCCCATGGTGATCGGCACGTGTACCCATGAGCGGCCCGGGATCAGGTCGGCACAGAACACCACGCCACCATGCGCACTTTCGCCTGGATGCGCGTGACCGACGATCTCGGCCAGCATCAGCCCCGGTGTATGCCCGTCGCTGTAACTGAAGCGCACGCTGCGGCCGAGCGCCTTCGAGTACTCCCCGTCCACCACTTCCAGCCGGTCACTGGCCTGCAGCAGGCCCGGCAGTTCCGGAATGAAGCTGGCGCGATCGCGCGGGTGTGGCTGCACGGCGCGCTGCCAATGCTGCGCGCCGACCACATAGGTTGCGTTGGGGAACAGCAGCTCGGGCTCACGTCCTTCGCTCCATGCCGCCAGCAGGCCACCGGCATGATCGAAATGCAGGTGGCTGAGCACCACCACGTCGATATCCTCGTGCTCGAAGCCGGCTTCGCGCAGCGAATCGATCAGCACGTGCTGGCTTTCCTGCACGCCGTAGCGCTCGCGCATGCGCGGATCGAAGAACGCGCCGATACCGGTTTCAAACAGCACCGTCTTGCCTTCCAGCGGGCTGGCAAGCAGCGCACGGCAGGCCAGCTCGATGCGATTGAGCTCGTCCGGTGCCGCCCATTTTTCCCACAACGCGCGCGGCGCGTTGCCGAACATCGCGCCGCCATCAAGGCGCTGCGAGTTTCCACGAATAGACCAGAGTTTCATGTGTCGATTATCGGCGCCGGCTCGTTAAATAATCGCTAGAAGGGAAACAGAAAACCCCGCCGGCAAAGGCGGGGTTTCGATAATCAGCCGGATTGCCGGCCAGCAGCCGGCACCACCGGATCAGTGTGCCGGCACCACCTGGGCACTGCCCACCGGGTTGCGCGGGTCACTGCCACCGAACAGCTTGTTGGCCCTGCGGTCCCATTCCACGGTCTGCAGGTTGCCCCACACGTGGCTGGAACCGCGGCCACCCGCGGCGACATTGCCCGGCAGGTCGATCTTGTGGCCCATCGCCTGCAGCTGCTTCACCGTCGCCGCGTCGAACGCATCGTCCTCGGCTTCGATCAGGTCCGGCAGCCACTGGTGGTGGTAGCGCGGCAGTGCGGCAACCTGCTGCGCATCCAGGCCGTCGTCGTAGCCGAGGATGCCCAGCAGCACCATGGTGATGATGCGGCTGCCACCCGGGGTGCCCAGCACCACCACCTTGTCGGCGTTCTCCATGAAGGTCGGCGTCATCGAGCTGAGCATGCGCTTGCCCGGCTTCGGCGCATTGGCTTCATAGCCCATCACACCGAACGCATTGGGCGTGCCCGGCTTCAGCGCGAAGTCGTCCATCTCGTTGTTCAGCAGCACGCCGGTGCCCTTGGGAATCAGCCCCGAGCCGTACAGCAGGTTGACGGTCTGGGTGGCGCCAACGCGGTTGCCGTCGCGGTCGATGATCGAGAAGTGCGTGGTCTCGTCGTCTTCCAGCGGCGTCGGGTTGCCCGACAGCAGGTCGCTGGGCGTGGCCTTCTCCGGATGGATGGTCGCCCGCAGGCCCTGTGCGTAGTCCTTGCTGGTCAGCACCTTCTGCGGGATCTGCACGAAGTCCGGATCGCCGAGGAAGAAGGTGCGGTCGCGGTAGGCGCGACGCATCGACTCCACCACCAGGTGGGTACGGTGCGCCGGGTCCATCTTCTTGATATCCCAGCCTTCCAGGATCTGCAGCATGCTGGCCAGCGCGATGCCACCGGACGACGGCGGCGGCGCGGTGGTGATCTTCCAGCCGTTGTAGTTGAACACGATCGGCTCGCGCTGCTTCACGCGGTAACCGGCCAGCTCTTCAGCGGTCCACTTGCCGCCGGCCTGCTTCACGCCGGCCAGCAACAGCGTTCCGGTCTGGCCCTTGTAGAAGCCATCGAAGCCACCTGCGGCCAGGCGCTCCAGCGTCTGTGCCAGCTCCGGCTGCTTGAACAGGTCACCGCTGGCGATCGGCTTGCCGTTGCGCAGGTAGACCTCGCGCGTTCCGGGATAGCGCTCCATCACTTCACGGCGCGAGGCATAGCCCTTGGCCATGCGGTCGTACACCGGGAAGCCTTCGCGCGCGATGCGGATCGCCGGCTGCAGCGAGGTCGCCAATGGCAGCTTGCCGTGCTTGGCCGACAGCTCGACCAGCGCCGCAGGCAGGCCCGGGATACCGGCCGACCAGGCGCCATTGACCGAGCGGTCACGGTCGAGGTTGCCCTGCTTGTCGAGGAACGCCTGCGGGGTCGCAGCGGCCGGTGCGGTCTCGCGCGCATCCAGCATCACATCCTTGCCGGTAGCCGCGTCGTGCAGCAGGAAGAAGCCACCGCCGCCCAGGCCGGAACTGATCGGCTCGACCACCGCCAGCGTGGACGATACCGCCACCGCGGCATCGAAGGCGTTGCCGCCCTGCGCCAGGATGTCGATGCCCGCCTGGGTGGCCAGCGCATGGCCGCTGGCAATGGCCGCGCCATCGGGGCGCTCGGCACGGGCCGGGCTGTCGGCCCAGGCAATCGGGCTCAGCAGCAGGCCGAGCAGCAACAGGGGGCGGACGATCAGCGTCTTCATTCGGATGGGGGCTCCGCGTAGAGTTCGGGGTGATCGTGCTGCAGCTGGCGCAGCTTGGCCAGCAGCTGGTCTTCCGTTTCCACGATCTCCGGGTCCGGGTCGATGCACTCGACCGGGCAGACGACCACGCACTGTGGCTCGTCGAAATGACCCACGCATTCGGTGCAGCGCGCAGGGTCGATCACGTAGATGGTTTCACCCATCGCAATGGCCTGGTTCGGGCAGGCCGGCTCGCATACGTCGCAGTTGACGCAGAGCTCGTTGATTTTCAGCGACACGGCGATACTCCTCGCCCGCGCCCTGGGACAAAGGACCGGCCAGCGCGGGCGCGCGGGCCGGTCAGGTCATCAGCGGCGCCCTTGCAGGACGCCGCCCGGGCCATGCCGGAGCATGGCCGCCATGGCTCGGTATTACTTGGCTTCGACGAAAATGTATTCGGCACCGGTCGGCTGGATCGCAGCCTGTACGCGGGCGTTGTCGGCCGACTGGCCGATGAAGACGACGCGCACGCCCTTCATCGAATCCGGCGACACGTCCTTGAACACGGCCTGGATCATGTCAGCCATCTTGCCCGAGGCCGACGAACCGAAGGCCAGCATGTTGCCCGGCTGCACGCCACGGGCCACGGCCTGGGTCGCGCTCTCGGTCTGGCGCTCGTACTTGGCCTGGAAGTCCGGGTCCGATTCCGGCGAGAGGTAGTACAGGAACGGGCTGTTGGTGATGTTGCCCATGTTCTGGATCGCCACTTCCTGCAGGTACTTCTTCCAGCCTGCATCGTCGTCCTTGGACGGAGCGACCAGGGCCTGCTTGGCCTCGTCGACCGGAGCGGCCTCTTCCTTCTTGCAGGCGGTGAAGGCCAGGGCCAACGAAGCGATCAGCATCGCGCGCATGGTGGTGTTCATGGGTTTCCTCCCGGAATGGTGCGTGGTGTTGTACGTAATGGGGTGCGGGTACAGCGGGGCTTACGACTGTGCCGACTTCGCTTCGCGGACCTTGCGCAGGGCTTCGAGCACCGCGGCCGGCACGAAGCCGGACACGTCGCCGCCCAGGCGCGCGATCTCGCGGACCAGCGAGGACGAAATGAAGCTGTGCTGCTCGGCCGGGGTCAGGAACAGGGTCTCGACCTCGGGGATCAGGTGCCGGTTCATGCTGGCCATCTGGAACTCGTACTCGAAGTCGGACACCGCGCGCAGGCCGCGCAGCAGCACCCCGCCCTGGACCGAACGTACGAAATGCGCCAGCAGGGTATCGAAGCCGATGACCTCGACGTTGCTGTGGTGGGCCAGCGCGCCACGCGCCAGCTGCACGCGCTGCTCCAGCGGCAGCGCCGGGCCCTTGGACGGGCTCTGCGCCACGCCGACCACGACCTTTTCGAACAGCGGCGCGGCCCGGCTCACCAGATCGATATGACCATTGGTGATGGGGTCGAACGTGCCGGGGTAAACGGCGATGCGGCGATTGGCCACGGTCATGGGCGGTTGCAGATGTTCAGATGAGGTCAAAGTGTAGCAGTGGCGCGGCGGTACAGGGCAAAGCGCACCTCGCGGGTGCCACCCTCGCGGTGCAGCAGCCAGTCCGGCGGCAGCACCGGCACGTGGCCGGCCGGCGATTCTAGGTACAGCCAGGCATCGGCGGCCAGATGCCGCGGCAGCTGCGCCAGCACGTCCTGCCACAAGCCGTCGGCGAACGGCGGGTCGATGAAGACCAGATCGGCCTGCTGCGCCGGCGCGCCCTGCAGCCAGCGCAGGGCATCGGCCTGCACGACGCTGATCTGGTCGCTGGCCTGCAGCTTGGTCACGGCAGCGGTCAGATTGCGTCCCAGCTGCGCGTCGCGTTCGACCAGGGTGGCGTGTGCGGCACCGCGCGAGACCGCCTCCAGGCCCAGTGCGCCACTGCCGGCGAACAGGTCCAGCACGCGGGCCCCACCGAGCCTGGGCATCAGCCAGTTGAACAGGGTTTCGCGCACACGGTCGCTGCTGGGGCGGAGCCCCGGCAGGATCGGCACCGGCAGGCGGGTATTGCGCCAGCGCCCGCCGATGATGCGGACCTGGCCTTCATTGCCGCCACGGCCGCTCATCGGCTCCCCCGGCGGGAGGTATTCGAGAATTTCAGCATGAGCGGGATTGTAGTCGTCCGGGCAGCGCCCGGGGATGCGTCGAATCAACGGTCACCGCAGGTCACCTGGGGGGCATGGGACTCCAATGTCGGGATCACGCCCCAGCCAGGTCGACTCCATCGCTCTGAAACATCCGCGCATTGACCAGACTCTCTACGAACTCGGCCACTTCCCAAAGATCATGAGGCTTGATCTTCGCTGGGGACCAATACTGTCCATGGGCAATCCAGTGCCGAAGCTGGAATGCGCTGTTGATACGGTCGTACTGGTGATGGGTCAGCACACCCTGCTGCAGCCAGGCCTTGACGATGTCGTCCATGAGCGCGGCCTTGTTGCGCTTGCGATTGAACAACCTGATGAGGACCCTGGACAGTCCATCCTTGAGCTTCAGACGCTTTCTGTTTGCGTAGTCCAATCGGAAACATGCTTCCAGAAAGGCCAGCAACGCCATCATGTCCCGATTTTGCTGGACTTGGACGCATGCCTTGCGGCGCTTTTCGAGCTCCTGCCGGGATAGGTCCGAGTTGTCAGGATTGTCTTCGGAAAAGAGCAGGTCGATCGCTGCGCGTGTGGTGGCGTGATGTCCCATCACGTGCATGTAATTGGGAAGATCGGGATTAACGACGAGCGGATTGGCCACGGGCAACATCCATGATGGCCGACTGCAGTGCTTCCGGATCCAGAGCGCTGTAGCGGATCAGGGGCGGAGACGTGGACACTTTCCAGACGTACGCAGCCAGATCCATCGGTTTCGGCTGCTTGTCGGGGCGAGCCCCTTCGGAAGCGGTCGACCCGACAAGTATCGGTCGATCTGCATCCGGCAAGGTCAGCACGAAGCGGACTTTGCCGTGCGGCCCCACGAGGTCCACACGCCCAGGCGACCCCAGCAGGATCGTCCCTACCGGAACGAAGCGTACGCTGCTGTTTCCCAGGTCGATGTTCAGACTCGGCACTTCGTAACTACCCAGCAACTCTTCACGGAGCTCCATGCTGGACACACGGACCCCCATGGCGCCGCGCTCTATGTACGGAAAAAGAATTTCCTGGACAGTCGCATAGAGAATCTGGATTTTCTCCAGCCATTGAGCCTTGCGGTCAACCAAGTTGCCGCGTTCGGCCTTCCCTGCATTCTGCTCCCTGAGGAACTGATCGAAATCCAGATGCCTTGTCATGGTGATTATCGCCATCGAACCGCCCCGCTGAATTGTCTCACGACCCTGACCGGCTTTCCTGGGCAAGACAAGAGATTGAATACGACAATCTGGGCGCCCCCCTTGGATCAGCCCATCGTGTGCCTGGCTGACGCGACCCTGGGGCTGACCGACCGCCTTGAGCAGGGCCAAATGCGACCCACGCGAGTGATGGCAGCGAACGGTCAAGGCAATCCAACGGGATTCACGCCCCCCCCCCGCTCGCCCCCTTGATTTCGGGACAATCAGCCATACCCCTTGGCGAGGCCGCACGCGCTGGCGCGGCATTGCACACGGAGCCTTATCGATGACCGAGACCACCCAGACCGAAACCCTTGGCTTCCAGACCGAAGTCAAGCAGCTGCTGCAACTGATGATCCACTCGCTGTACTCCAACAAGGAAATCTTCCTCCGCGAGCTGGTCTCCAACGCCGCCGACGCCGCCGACAAGCTGCGTTTCGAGGCCCTGACCCAGCCGGCCCTGCTGGAAGGCGACAGCGAACTGCGCGTGCGCGTCAGCTTCGACCCCACCGCCCACACCATCACCATCGAAGACAACGGCATCGGCATGAGCCGCGCCGAAGCCATCGCCCACCTCGGCACGATTGCAAAGTCCGGCACCGGCGATTTCCTGCGCCAGCTGTCCGGCGACCAGAAGAAGGATTCGCAGCTGATCGGCCAGTTCGGCGTCGGCTTCTACAGTGCCTTCATCGTCGCCGACGAAGTGGAAGTGACCTCGCGCCGCGCTGGCCTGGCTGCAGGCGAAGGCGTGCGCTGGACCTCGCGCGGCGAAGGCGATTTCGAAGTCGCCACGGTCGACAAGGCCGAGCGCGGCACCCGCATCGTGCTGCACCTGAAGGACGGCGAGCACGACTTCGCCGATGGCTGGCGCCTGCGCAGCATTCTCAAGAAGTATTCGGACCACATCGGCCTGCCGATCCAGATGCCCAAGGAGGGCGAAGACGGCGCTGCCGGCGAGTGGGAGACCGTCAACCGCGCCAGCGCGCTGTGGACCCGCCCGCGCACTGAGATCAGCGACGCCGAGTACACCGAGTTCTACAAGCACGTGGCACACGACCACAGCGATCCGCTGGCGTGGAGCCACAACAAGGTCGAGGGCAAGCTGGAGTACACCTCGCTGCTGTATGTGCCCGGCCGCGCACCGTTCGACCTGTATCACCGCGATGCACCCAAGGGCCTGAAGCTGTACGTGCAGCGCGTGTTCGTGATGGACCAGGCCGAGCAGTTCCTGCCGCTGTACCTGCGCTTCATCAAGGGTGTGGTCGACTCCAACGACTTGTCGCTGAACGTCTCGCGCGAGATCCTGCAGTCCGGCCCGGTCATCGATTCGATGAAGGCGGCGCTGACCAAGCGCTCGCTGGACATGCTGGAAAAGCTGGCCGCTGACAAGCCGGAGCAGTACACCACGTTCTGGAAGGAATTCGGCCAAGTGCTGAAGGAAGGCCCGGCCGAGGACTACAACAACCGCGAGAAGGTGGCCGGCCTGCTGCGCTTCGCCTCCACCCGTGGCGACGGCGATGCGCAGAGCGTGTCGCTGGCCGATTACCTCGGCCGCATGACCGAAGGCCAGGACAAGATCTATTACCTGACCGGCGAGAGCTACAGCCAGGTCCGCAACAGCCCGCACCTGGAAGTGTTCCGTAAGAAGGGTGTGGAAGTGCTGCTGCTGACCGACCGCATCGACGAGTGGCTGATGGGCTACCTGACCGATTTCGACGGCAAGGGCTTCGTCGACATCGCCCGTGGCGACCTCGACCTGGGCGCCCTGGAAACCGAAGCGGACAAGCAGGAACAGGAAGCGGCGGCGAAGGACAAGCAGGGCCTGGTCGAGCGCCTGAAGACGGTGCTGGGCGATGACGTGGCCGAAGTGCGCGTCTCGCACCGCCTGACCGATTCGCCGGCTGTGCTGGCCATCGGCGAACAGGACCTGGGCCTGCAGATGCGCCAGATCCTGGAGGCCAGCGGGCAGAAGGTGCCGGACAGCAAGCCGGTGCTGGAGATCAACCCGGGCCACCCACTGATCGCCAAGCTTGATGCCGAAGCCGATGGCGCGCGCTTCGACGACCTCGGCCGGGTGCTGTTCGACCAGGCTGCGTTGGCCGCCGGTGACAGCCTGAAGGATCCGGGTGCCTATGTGGCGCGCCTGAACAAGCTGCTGCTGGAGCTGTCGGTCTGATCGAGGCGGTGGTCGCCGGGCATGGCCCGGCGCTACCGGGTGCTGGTGGATGCCAACCTTGGTTGGCATTCCTGCTTTGGTAGGTGCCAACCTTGGTTGGCACTGCTGCCCTGGTAGAGGCCAACCTTGGTTGGCGCCCCAAAAGCGTGCCAACCAAGGTTGGCACCTACCAGGGCGGGTCGAGCGTGCCAACCAAGGTTGGCACCCACCAGGGGTGGCGGTTGGCAGCTGCCGAGGGGGTTCAGGCGTCCCGATCCAGCAGTGAGCCCAGCATCTGGTCCTGGCGACGGATCACCGTGGCATTGGCGGCAAAGGCCACGACCTCGGCTTTCGCGGCCAGCAGATCACCCAGCGGCGCGCCGGCATCGGCGCCGATGGACGCCACCGAAGCCTGCACCCCACCCTGCTCGGTGGTAATGCGCTGCAACTGCAGGTGCTGGGCATCCGGGGTCGCCAGGTTGGCCACGTTGTGCGCGGCCACCTGCACGCCCTGCTGGGCCGCACGCATCCCGCTGAGGGCGATTCCCATCACGTTGTCCATGGCGGTCTCCGGGCCGCACGACGCAGCCCTCCGGACCGGTTAACGGCCGGTGGGCCGCAACCTTGAGTCCACATCGGCCCGACAGGCCCGAGTGGTAGCATATCCCTCTGATTTCAGCGCCTTTTGCCAATGCTCAGTTTTTTCCGCCGCAAGAAGCCCCAGGATGCCCCCGCAACGGAGGCGCCCAAGACCCAGCACTACTCGGCTGAAGAGCTGGCGGCGGCATTCCCGTCGGCCGCGCCGGTCGAGGACAAGGAGCCGGCGCCGGTAGCCGTACCGGCCGAGCCTGTACCGGTCGAGCCGCCCCCAGCAACCGCCGTTCCGGTCGCTGTCGAGCCCACCCCGGTTATTCCGGCCCCAGCCGCACCGGTTCCGGCAGCTCCTGCACCGTCGGCTCAGATCGACGTCGCCCCCATCGCGACCCCGGCCATCGAACCGGCCCCCGTACCGCTGCCTGAGCCCACCCCGGCACCGACACCGGCACCGGTCACCGACGACCTGCCTGCCGCCGCCTCGATCGACGCCGTTCCGGCGCCGGCTGGCAAGCCCGGCTGGCGCGAGCGCCTGCGCAACAGCGTCATCGCGCGCAGCTTTGGTGGCCTGTTCTCGCGCAACCCCAAGCTTGACGACGACCTGCTGGACGAGCTGGAAACCGCACTGATCACCGCCGACGTCGGCGTGGGCGCCACCACCGACCTGGTCGAGGGCCTGCGCAAGCGCATGAAATCGCGCGAATTCGCCGACGCCAATGCGCTGCTGGCCGCGCTGCGCGCCGAGCTGATCGCAATCCTGCAGCCGGTGGCCAAGCCGCTGTTGATCGACCGCAACGCCAAGCCCTTCGTGGTGCTCACCGTCGGCGTCAACGGCGTCGGCAAGACCACCACCATCGGCAAGCTGGCCAAGCGCTTCAAGGACGATGGCCACAGCCTGATGCTGGCCGCCGGTGACACCTTCCGCGCCGCTGCCGTGGCCCAGCTGCAGGCCTGGGGCGAGCGCAACGGCGTGGCCGTGGTCGCGCAGGGGCAGAACGCCGATGCCGCTTCGGTGGCATTCGACGCGCTGCAGGCCGGCAAGGCCCGTGGCACCTCGGTGCTGATCGCCGATACCGCGGGCCGCCTGCACACCCAATCCGGCCTGATGAACGAGCTGGGCAAGATCCGCCGCGTGCTCGGCAAGATCGACCCCACCGCCCCGCACGAAGTGCTGATGGTGATCGACGGCACCACTGGCCAGAACGCGCTGTCGCAGCTGCGCCAGTTCAATGCCGCAGTGAACGTGACCGGCCTGGTAGTGACCAAGCTGGACGGCACCGCCAAGGGCGGCGTGGTGTTCGCACTGGCCCGCGAGTTCGGCATTCCGATCCGATTCGCCGGCATCGGCGAGCGCCCGGAAGACCTGCGCGTGTTCGACCCGGAAGCTTTCGTCGACGCCCTGCTGCCCGAAGCGCTGGGCGCCTGATACACCGTGCAGCCACGCATGGCGTGGCTCTACTGCAATCCAGTAGAGCCACCCCACGGGTGGCTGCCTCTCTGGAACACCGATGCCCCGCCAGCCGCACGCCAGCGCCAAGACTGCCCGGGAAGACGGTTTCGTCGCCCGCCTGCTGCACTGGTTCGACGACCACGGCCGCCACGACCTGCCCTGGCAGCACCCGCGCAGTCCCTACCGGGTCTGGCTGTCGGAAATCATGCTGCAGCAAACCCAGGTGGCCACGGTCATCCCGTATTTCCAGCGGTTCCTGCAGCACTTCCCGACCCTGCCCGACCTTGCCGCCGCCAGCAACGACGCGGTGATGGCGCAGTGGGCCGGGCTCGGCTACTACGCCCGCGCACGCAACCTGCATGCCGCTGCGAAGCGCTGCGTGGAACTGCACGACGGCGACCTGCCGCGTGATTTCGATGCATTGCATGCCCTGCCCGGCATCGGCCGCAGCACCGCCGGTGCGATCCTCAGCCAGGCCTGGAACGACCCGTTCGCGATCCTCGATGGCAACGTCAAGCGGGTGCTCAGCCGTTACCACGGCATCGATGGTTTCCCCGGGCTGCCGGCCATCGAGAAGCAGCTGTGGGCGATCGCCGAGGCGCATGTGATGCAGGTGCCGGCCGGGCGCATGGCCGACTACACGCAGGCGCAGATGGACCTGGGCGCGACGGTGTGCAGCCGTGCCAAACCGGCCTGCGTGATCTGCCCGTTGCAGGATGACTGCGTGGCACGGCGCGAAGGCCGCACGGCTGAACTACCCACGCCCAAGCCCAGCAAGACCCTGCCCGAGCGCGAGGCCGTTGCGCTGCTGCTGCGCGACGCCCAGCAGCGTGTGCTGCTGCAGAAGCGGCCGGACACCGGCATCTGGGCGCAGCTGTGGACGCTGCCGCAGGCCGATGCCGGCAGCGTGCTGCAGGACTGGTTCGACGTGCACGTCGACGGCTCGCTGGAAGAGGCCGAAGAGCTGCCGGTGCTGCAGCACACCTTCAGCCACTACAAGCTGCATCTGCAGGTATTGTCGCGGCAGGTACACGGCCTGCACGTGGAAGAACCCACGCTGCGCTGGGTCGCCAGCGACGAACTGCACGCGCTGGGCCTGCCGGCACCGATCCGCAAACTGCTCGACGGCGCAACGATCAAGACGCCGAAACGAAATTCCAAGAAACCCCGCAACCACGAGTGAATGCCATGTCCCGAACCGTCTTCTGCCAGTACGAACAACGCGATGCCGAGGGCCTGGACTTCGTGCCCTACCCCGGCGAACTGGGCCAGCGCATCTTCAACAACATCGGCAAGCAGGCCTGGGCTGCGTGGCTGGCGCACCAGACCATGCTGATCAACGAGAACCGCCTGTCGCCGCGCACGGCGGAGCATCGCGCGTTCCTTGAAGGCGAACTGATCAAGTTCCTGTTCGAGAAGGACGCGGAAAAGCCGGCCGGCTTCACCCCGGAAGCCTGACACACAGGTAGTGCCGGCCGCTGGCCGGCAACCTGGCATCTGCGCGATGCCGGCCAGCGGCCGGCACTACCACGCTATTTCGTGCTTTCCTCGCGCTCCTGCACCTGCGCCTGGCGCAGCTCCTGCTCGGAGGCACGCAGCGCCTTCACGTCCAGCTTGCGGATGCTGTCGATGAAGCACGGCATGCGCGGGCCGCCGGTGGGGTCGCGCACCAGCACCTTGTCGAAACGCGCCGAAACACGGTTCATCTGGCTGGTCAGGCCGATGGCGGTGGCATACGGCAGGTCCTGGCAGGGCCCCCTCAATTCCAGCAGATAGGCCTCGCTGGGACGCGTCCACACCGCCAGCGCGCTATCACCCAGTTCGGTCCAGCCGTTGAGGCTGCCGAAGAACTGCATGTCGTTCTGCGGCGCGCCGGCATGGGCACGGTACAGGTCAAGTTTCTCGGCAGAGCTGAGCCGGCCGGTGGTCGCGCAGGCGGCCAGCGCCAGGCAGAGTCCGGCCATCAGGATCGGGGTCTTCATGGCGATCTCCTCGGGGAACTGTCGCCATCATGCGCCTGCGCAGACAACGCCGGCGCGAAAGCCAGTACCCCATTCAGCAGCCGGTCGGCGGTCGCCCCAAGCAGGCCCAAGGCTCCGGATTCCGGTAGTCGCCAACCTTGGTTGGCGCTTGCCCTGCAGGAGCAGCCGACCAAGGTCGGCTTCCACCAAAGCGGGCCCGGCGCCTCAGACGTCGGCGTGGGCCAGCGCGTGCAGGCGCCCCTCGCGCAGCTCCAGCACCCGGTCCAGGCGCCGTGCCAGGCTGCGGTCGTGGGTCACCAGCACCAGGCTGGTATGCCGCGCACGATTCAGTTCCAGCATCAGCTCGAACACAGTGCCCGCAGTGCGGTCATCCAGGTTGCCGGTCGGCTCGTCGCCGAGCACGCAGGCCGGATGATTGACCAGCGCACGCGCCACTGCGGCACGCTGGCGTTCGCCACCGGACAGTTCGCCGGGCTTGTGGTCCAGGCGATGGCCAAGGCCGACCGCTTCCAGCAGCGTGGTGGCCCGGCTGCTCGCCTCGGCCACTGCAGTACCGGCCAGCAGCACCGGCATCATCACGTTTTCCAGCGCGGTGAACTCAGGCAGCAGGTGGTGGAACTGATAGACGAAGCCCAGCGCCTGGTTGCGCAGCAGGCCGCGCGCGGTATCGGACAGCGCTGACATGCGCTGGCCGGTCACATAGACCTCGCCGGCGGTCGGAATGTCCAGGCCACCCAGCAGGTGCAGCAGCGTGCTCTTGCCGGCACCGGAGGCACCGATGATCGCCACCGTTTCGCCGGCGGTCACGGTCAGGTCCAGGCCATCGAACACCGGGGTCTGCATGCGTCCTTCGGCGTAGGTCTTGCCCAGTGCTTCGGCGCGGATCACTTCATCGCCGCGGTTGAAGACCTTATTCATAACGCAGGGCCTCCGCCGGCTGGGTGCGTGCTGCCCGCCAGGCGGGATACAGGGTGGCCAGGAAGCTCATCAGCAGCGCGACCACGGTGATCGCCACCACGTCGCCGGTCTGCATGTCGGTCGGCAGGCCGGTGATGTAGTACACATCCTCCGGCATCAGCTTGACGTTGAACACGCTCTCGATGGCACCGAGGATGCGCTCCAGGTTGAGTGTGAGGGTGATGCCACCGATCAGGCCGGCCAGCGTGCCGAAGATGCCGATCAGCGAACCCTGGACCATGAACACCTGCATCACCCCGCCCGGGGTCAGGCCGAGCGTGCGCAGGATGGCGATGTCGGCCTGCTTGTCAGTGACCAGCATCACCTGCGAGGACACCAGGTTGAACGCGCCCATGGCGATGATCAGCGACAGCAGGATGCCCATCACCACCTTCTCCATGCGCAGCGAGTGGTAGAGGTTGGCGTTCTGCTGGGTCCAGTCACTCACGCGGTAAGCGCCGCCAAGGCTCTGCGCCAGATCCACGCCCACTTCCAGCGAACGGTCCATGTCGTGCAGTTTCAGCCGCACGCCGGTAGCACCATCGGAACGCAGCACGCGCTCCAGGTCCTTCATGTTGGCGAAGCCGACACCTCGGTCGACCTCGTTGTAGCCGGCCTCGAAGAGGCCGCTCACGGTAAAGCGTTTCATCCGTGGCACCGCACCGGCAGGCGTGCCCTGCACTTCGGCGAAGGTCACCAGCACCTGGTCGCCAACGTCCACGCCCAGCCAGATCGCCAGTTCCTTGCCCAGAAGCAGGTTGAAGCTGCCCGGCGTGAGGCTGCCATAGCTCCCCTTGGTGACCTTCTTGTCGATCACCGATACCTTCGGCTCCAGCGCCGGGTCGATGCCCTGGATGATCGCGCCCTGCACGCGCGGGCCGCTGATCATCGACTGGATCTCGATGTACGGCGCAGCACCGGCCACGCGCGGGTCCTTGCTGGCCACGTCGACTACGCGCATCCAGTCCGGCATCGGCTCGCCGTCACGGCTGATGGTGGTGTGCGCGGTCATCTGCAGCAGGCGGCTGCGGATTTCCTTCTGGAAACCGCTCATCACGGCCAAGGTGGTGATCAGCACCGTGACGCCGAGCGCGATGCCCAGGATCGATGCCATCGAGATGAAGGAGATGAAGCCGTTGCGGCGCTTGGCGCGCAGGTAGCGCAGGCCAATGGCCACGGGAATGGGTTTGAACATGCAGGCACGCCGGTCAATTCAGCTTATGGTGCCATCGACCGGGGCCTACGGGAAACGCCACGTGCGGCCACGGCCAGTCGCAGTTCACGTCGCTGCCCGGAATCGAGCACATCCGGCCAGAACAGCAGGCGCCGGCGGCGCCGATCCTCACGCCAGAGCAACAACAGCCATGGGCCACGCACGACCAGCTGGGGTGCATCGGCGTCCTGCCCGGCCACCTGCAGCGGCTCAGGTGGTAGCGGCAGAAGCACCTGCACGCGTGGCCTGCGCTGGCGCCAGGCCAGTTCGGCCAACCCGATGACCCAGGCCAGCACCACCGCGGGCATCAGCAGCCGTGAAGGCAGATCCGATGCACGCAGCAGCCAGGGCGCAGCCAGCAGCACCGCCAACTGGGCGGCAGCCTGCAGCCGCGAGGGGCGCCACTCAAGGCTTGAGGGCGAGGATCTTCTGCATGAGGGGGATCGCGTGCGCATGTGGACAGGCCTCATAGCCCATGAACCAGCGCCACAACTTATCGTCCTCGCAGTCGAGCAGGAACAGGAAAACCTCGCGCTCTTCGGTCGGCGCAGTGCTCCATTCGTGGTCCAGGTAGCGACCGAACAGCTGGTCCAGCTCACGCATGCCGCGGCGGCAACGCCAGCGCAGCTTCTTCAGCAGAACGTCTTCTTCCATCATGTTTCTCCAGATACAGCAAAGCCACGCATGGCGTGGCTCTACTGGGGTGGCACAGCCACGCGTGGCGTGGCTCTACCGGGTACAGCCAGGCCTGATCAGGCGCGGCGTTCCATCATCAGCTTCTTGATCTCGGCGATCGCCAGCGCCGGGTTCAGGCCCTTCGGGCAGGTCCGGGCGCAGTTCATGATGGTGTGGCAGCGGTACAGCTTGAACGGATCTTCCAGATCGTCCAGGCGCGCACC
Source organism: Stenotrophomonas sp. 71799_Sma (assembly GCF_056482505.1). Taxonomy (NCBI): domain Bacteria; kingdom Pseudomonadati; phylum Pseudomonadota; class Gammaproteobacteria; order Lysobacterales; family Lysobacteraceae; genus Stenotrophomonas; species Stenotrophomonas sp. 71799_Sma. The sequence goes on along the minus strand of NZ_CM151202.1, from coordinate 1,790,390 downwards.
GGTGTCCTCATCGCGCGAGTCGATGATCCAGCGGTAGGCCTGCAGCAGGATCGCCGGGCCCAGGTAACGCTCGCCGTTCCACCAGTAGCTCGGGCAGCTGGTCGAGCAGCAGGCGCACAGGATGCACTCGTACAGGCCGTCCAGCTTCTTGCGGTCTTCCGGCGACTGCAGGCGCTCACGATCCGGCGGTGCCGGAGTCTGGGTGCGGATCCACGGCTTGATCGAGGCGTACTGCGCGTAGAAGTGGGTCAGGTCCGGAACCAGATCCTTGACCACGTTCATGTGCGGCAGCGGGTAGATCGGCACTTCCTTCTTGCCGCAGTCCGAGATGGCTCGGGTGCAGGCCAGGGTGTTGGTGCCGTCGATGTTCATCGCGCACGAACCACAGATACCTTCGCGGCAGGAGCGGCGGAAGGTCAGGGTCGGGTCGATCTCGTTCTTGATCTTGATCAGGGCGTCCAGGACCATCGGGCCACAGGCGTCCAGATCGACTTCATAGGTATCGGTGCGCGGGTTGCTGTCGTCGTCCGGACTCCAGCGGTAGATCTTGAAGGTGCGCACGTTCTTGCCGCCGTTCTTGACGGGGAAGTGCTTGCCCTTCGTGATCTTGGAATTCTTGGGGAGTGAAAACTCGGCCATGGCTGCTCTCGTTGGCTCAGGCGGCCCGCGCCCGTGGGCGCGGATTGCATGGTAGGCGGGGTCGGATCAGTACACGCGCGGCTTCGGCGGCACTACGGACACGTCGTCGGTCAACGTGTACATGTGCACCGGACGGTAGTCGAAGCTGCACTTGCCCTTCTCGTCGACGCTGACCAGGGTGTGCTTCTGCCAGTTGACGTCGTCGCGGTCCGGATAGTCCTCGTGCGCATGCGCGCCGCGGCTTTCCTTGCGCTGTTCGGCCGAGTTGATCGTCGCCACCGCGTTGAGCAGCAGGTTGTTCAGCTCGTAGGTCTCGATCAGGTCCGAGTTCCAGACCAGCGAACGGTCGGAGACCTTCACGTCCTGGAACGAGTCGAAGATCTTGTCCATCTTCTCGCAGCCTTCCTTCAGCGTCTCGCTGGTGCGGAAGACGGCCGCGTCGGCCTGCATGGTGCGCTGCATGCGATCGCGGATGACCGAGGTCGGGGTATCGCCGTTGGCGTGGCGCAGCTTGTCCAGCAGGCCCAGCGCCTTGTCGCAGGCATCGGCCGGCAGCGGCTTGTGCGACGCGCCCGGCTTGATGGTCTCGGCGCAGCGGTTGGCCACCGCACGACCGAACACCACCAGATCCAGCAGCGAATTCGAGCCCAGGCGGTTGGCGCCGTGCACGGACACGCAGGCGGCTTCACCGATGGCGTACAGGCCCGGCACCACGGCATCCGGGTTGTCGCCGACCTTGCGCACGACTTCGCCGTGATAGTTGGTCGGAATACCGCCCATGTTGTAGTGCACGGTCGGGATGACCGGGATCGGCTGCTTGTGCACGTCGACGCCGGCGAAGATGCGGGCGCTTTCTGCGATGCCCGGCAGCTTCTCGTCGATCACGCCCGGGCCGAGGTGGGTCAGGTCGAGCAGGATGTGGTCCTTGTGCTCGCCGACGCCGCGGCCTTCGCGGATCTCGATGGTCATCGAACGGCTGACCACGTCGCGCGAGGCCAGGTCCTTGTAGTGCGGCGCGTAGCGCTCCATGAAGCGCTCGCCGCTGCTGTTGCGCAGGATGCCGCCTTCACCGCGGACACCCTCGGTGATCAGGCAGCCGGCGCCATAGATGCCGGTCGGGTGGAACTGCACGAACTCCATGTCCTGCATGGCGATGCCGGCACGCATGGCCAGGCCGCCACCGTCGCCGGTGCAGGTGTGCGCCGAGGTGGCGCTGAAGTAGGCACGGCCGTAACCGCCGGTGGCCAGCACCACGCCCTGGGCGCGGAACAGGTGCAGGGTGCCGTCGGACATGTCCAGAGCCAGCACGCCGCGGCAGGCGCCTTCGTCATCGAAGATCAGGTCGAGTGCGAAGTACTCGATCATGAAGCGCGCGTCGTGCTTCAGCGACTGCTGGTACAGGGTGTGCAGCATCGCGTGGCCGGTACGGTCGGCCGCCGCGCAGGTACGCTGCGCCGCCGGGCCTTCGCCGTACTTGGTGGTCATGCCACCGAACGGACGCTGGTAGATCTTGCCTTCGGCGGTGCGCGAGAACGGCACGCCGTAGTGTTCGAGCTCGATGATGGCCGGGATGGCCTCACGGCACATGTATTCGATGGCGTCCTGGTCGCCCAGCCAGTCCGAACCCTTGATGGTGTCGAAGAAGTGGTAGCGCCAGTCGTCCTCGCCCATGTTGGCGAGTGCGGCCGAGATACCGCCCTGGGCGGCAACGGTATGCGAACGGGTCGGGAAGACCTTGGTCAGGCACACGGTCTGCAGGCCCTTGGCGGCCAGGCCGAACGTGGCGCGCAGGCCGGCGCCGCCGGCGCCCACCACGACCATGTCGTACTTGTGTTCGGTGATCTTGTAAGCGGACATCTAATCTGGATTCCTGTGTAGGTGCCTGGGCTCAGGCAACGCCGAGGGCGATGCGGCCCACCGCAAACACACTGACGATCATGCCGAGCACGGCGACGAACTTCACCGCGGTCTGCAGCACCAGGGCCAGCAGCGATTCGTGGATGTAATCTTCCAGCACGACCTGCATGCCGAGCTGCGCGTGCCAGAACATGGCGATCAGCAGGCCGATCAGCGGCACAGCGTTCCACGGCTTGGCCACGGCGGCGGCGGCGGTCGCGTAGTCCGAGCCCAGCAGGCCCAGCACGAAGACCAGGAACCAGATGCCCAGGGCCACCAGGGCGGCGGCGGTCAGGCGCTGGTGCACGAAGTGCTCGGTGCCGGTCTTGGCCGAACCGAGGCCGCGTACGCTCTTCAACGGGGTACGGAACTTGCTCACGCGGCACCTCCGAACATCACATAGGCCCACACCAGCAGGGTGATCACCAGGCTGCCGATGACCGACAGCCAGCTGCTGCGGATGAAGGCGGGGATGCTGAAGCCGATGGCGAAGTCCTGCACCACATGGCGGATGCCATTGCACAGGTGATAGGCGAACGACCATGTCCACGCGAACAGGAACACGCGGCCATACCAGGCCCCGGCGTGGCCGGTGAAGCAGTTCCAGGACTCGGGCCCCATCATCAGGGCCAGCAGGCCGGCGGCGATGATGAGGGCACCAACAGACAGAAAGACGCCAGTGGCTCGATGCAGGATCGAGGTGGCCATCTGAATCTGCCAGCGATACACCTGAAGGTGCGGGGAAAGTGGGCGTTGTCTGGTCGCCATTCGCTGGGCTCGTTGTCTCGGCTGGGCGGCACACGGCCGCGTTGGCTCAATGCTGATCAGAAATCGATGCAGCGTCCGTTTTTCTCCCAATCGCCATACCGCACCGGATCAAGTCCGCCGCGGCCGCCGAATTCCTCTGCTTTTTCCTGTTCCACGGGCACGGGTGCCGCGGGGACCAGCGGGGCTTCAGATTCGTCGTCGGGAGTGGGGGTTGTTTGGCCTATCATGTTCGGTCTCGCAACGCACAAATTTTAGACCTCGTTCACGTGCCTGACAACCTGCCCCCTGCTTTCGTCGGATATCCGCGCCTGCCCGGCCACCAGCTGCTGAGCCTGCAAGGCCCGGATGCAGCTGTCTTTGCCCACGCCCAGTTCAGCAGCGATGTCACCGCCCTGCCCCTGCAGCACTGGCAGTGGAGCGCCTGGCTGAGCGCCAAGGGCCGCACCCTGGCGGTGTTCCAGCTGCTTCGGCTAGCGGACGACCACGTGATGCTGGTGCTGGCCGACGGCGATGCCGATGCGATTGCGTCGCAACTGCAGCGCTTCGTGTTCCGCCGCAAGGTGAAGGTACTGGTGCGCAGCGATCTGGCCGTGGCCGGTGCGTTCACTGCGCCCGAAGCCGCCAGCGGCGCTGCGATTGCGCAGACCGCAGGTGACGGCTGGGAACTGGACCTGGGCAGCGACGCCTTGCCGCGGACCCTGCGCATTGGCAGCGCCGATGCCTTCGCCGCCGGCAGTGAAGCCGATGAGGCCGCTTTCGCACTGGCCTGGCGCCAGGCCGACCTGCGCTACGGCCTGCCCCGGCTGCAAGAAAGCCAGCGCGAAGTGTGGACCCCGCAGCAGCTGGGGTTGGACCGCCTGAACGGTTACAGCGTGAAGAAGGGCTGCTATCCCGGCCAGGAAATCGTCGCCCGCACCCACTTCCTCGGCAAGGCCAAGCGTGCGGTGCAGCTGCTGCATACCGCGGCACCGGCGCAGGCAGGCGATGGCGTGCAGCAGGACGGCGCAGCGCTGGGCACGATTGCCTGCGTGGCCGGCGACCTGGCACTGGCGGTGCTGCCGCTGGAGGCCAGCGACGCTGATCTGCAGGTGGGTGATGCCATCGCGCAGCGCATGCCGTTGCTGGATGGCCTGGCGCGCTGAATCCGGTGGATGCAAGGAATGGTAGTGCCGGCCGCTGGCTGGCAACCACGCATGGTTGAAGTTGCCGGCCAGCGGCCGGCACTACCCGTTACAGGCGCTCGCCGGTTTCCGGGTTGAAGAAGTGCAGGCCCTGCGGGTGGATCGCCACACGGATCTGCTCGCCCACCGCCGGCAGCGACTGCGGCGCTACGCGCATGGTCAGCGCATGCTGGCCACTGCTCAGGTTGACGAAGATCTCGTTACCGACCGGTTCGATGCCTTCAATGCGTGCGGCAAATGCATGCGCATCATCGGCACGGGCCGGCTGCAGGTGTTCCGGGCGCACGCCCACCGCGATCGGCTTCTGCAGCCACGCCGGATCGATCGTGGCCTGGCCCAGCGGTGCACGCCATTCGCCGTCGACCACGGTCACGCCGCCGGCATCGCCCTGCAGCGTGCCACGCAGCACGTTCATCGCCGGGCTGCCGAGGAAACCGGCCACGAACAGATTGGCCGGGCGGTCGTACAGCGCCATCGGCGTATCGATCTGCTGGATGATGCCGTCCTTCAGCACCACGATGCGCTGGCCCAGGGTCATCGCTTCGACCTGGTCGTGCGTCACGTAGATCATGGTGGTGCCCAGCTTGCGATGCAGCTGCGCGATCTCGGTACGCACGCTGTGGCGCAGCTTGGCGTCGAGGTTGGACAGCGGCTCGTCCAGCAGGAACACCGCCGGCTCGCGCACCAGTGCACGGCCCAGCGCAACACGCTGGCGCTGGCCACCGGACATCGCCTTGGGCAGCTTGTCCATCATCTCGGTCAGGCCCAGGGTCTGCGCTGCTTCGGCGATGCGCTTGTCGATGGTCGCCTTGTCATGCCCGCGCAGCTTCAGGCCGAAGGCCAGGTTCTCGGCCACGGTCATGTGCGGGTACAGCGCGTAGCTCTGGAACACCATGGCGATGTCGCGGTCCTTCGGCGCCACGTCGTTGACCACGCGATCACCGATGGTCAGCGTGCCGCCGCTGATCTCCTCCAGGCCAGCCACCATCCGCAGCAGGGTCGACTTGCCACAGCCGGACGGACCGACCAGCACCATCAGCTCGCCATCGGCGACCTCGAAGCTGGCGTCCTTCACCGCGACCTGGCCGTTGTCATAGACCTTGCGCACACCCTGCAACTGCACTTTTGCCATATCACCTATCCGGTCCGCCCGAAGCCGGGCTGTCTTTTGGGACTGCCTCGGCCCTCCCGATGGCAGTGATGATTGCGCGCCTGCCGCATGACGGCGAGCACTGCAATCGAATACAGTTGCCCATTCTGCCATGTAAACGTTTTCACGTGGCACTATCCGATGATCGGTGCGCACCGATCTGCGTCGGCGGTTGAACGAAGGTTCCGCCGAGGCAGTGGTTTCGAATGGAACGGTCTTCCGCTACCCCGGAGATCGCCCCTGACGAACCTCGGACAGGCAGTTGCGCGGATGTCCCCCGAACCCAGCCATGAAGCGATTGACAACGATGTCACCCGGATCTGAAACTCGAGCGATGCACGACACCCTCTTCCTGTTCGGTGCCACAGGTGATCTGGCCCAGCGCTACCTGTTCCCTTCGCTGCTTCGCCTGCTTGGCGACGGCCTGCTGCCGGAGGACTTCCGCATCCGTGCGCTGGCCCTGTCCGGGCATGACACCGAAGCCTTCCATGACATCCTGCGGCCGCGCCTGCAGCAGGCCATGCCGATGGCCACGCAGGACGACATCAGCGCCCTGCTGCGCCGCATCGACTATCGTTCGGTGGACCTGCGCGACGTCGACTCGGTTGCCGCCGCAGTCTCCGACCTGGTGCACCGCAAGTGCGTCAGCTACCTGGCCATTCCGCCGGGCCTGTACATCTCCACCTGCGAAGGCCTGGCCAAGGGTGGCGCCCTCGCCGCACCGGCACGCCTGATGCTGGAGAAGCCGATCGGCAGCGACAGCGAAAGCGCCGAGGAAATCATCAGCACCATCGGCCAGTGGATCGACGAGGATCGTGTGTTCCGCCTCGACCACTACCTGGGCAAGGCGGCGGTGCAGAACCTGATCGCGCTGCGCTTCGGCAACACGCTGCTGGAAGCGGTGTGGAACCGCAACTACATCGAATCGGTGCACATCCTGGTCGCCGAAAGCGAAGGCGTGGATGGCCGCGACGCCTACTACGCCCGCTCCGGCGCGCTGCGCGACATGGTGCAGAGCCATATCCTGCAGCTGCTGTGCATGGTGGCGATGGAGCCGCCGGCCTCGCTGGAAGCCGACCGCATCCGCGACGAGAAGGTCAAGGTGCTGCGCGCCCTGCGCCCGCTCGATGCCAAGCACGCCGCGCGTGACAGCATCCGTGGCCGCTACACCGCCGGTACCATCAACGGCCAGCCGGCCCAGGCCTACCAGCCGCCGGAAGGCAGCGACGTGGAGACCTTCGCCGGGGTCACCGCGCATATCGACAACTGGCGCTGGAGCGGCGTGCCGTTCCACCTGGTCACCGGCAAGCGCCTGCCCGAACGCACCACCCGCGTGGTGGTCACGCTGAAGCCGGTCACCCACTGGCTGTTCGAGCGCCCGCAGCGCGCGCAGGCCGCACCGAACCGCCTGGTGTTCCAGCTGCAGCCGCAGGAAAACATCGAACTGGGCCTGATGAGCAGCCTGGCCGGCCCGGAATGGGGCGCGCTGGAGCTGCATCCGCTGGAACTGGAACTGTCGGTGCCGACTGGCCTGCACCGCCGCATCGCCTACGAACGCCTGTTCCTGGATGCCTTCAACGGCAACCACACGCTGTTCGTGCGCGACGACGAAGTGCGCGCAGCGTGGGCCTGGATCGACAGCGTCGCCGACGCCTGGAAGGACGCCAAGCTGCCGCTGGAGCCCTACCCCGCCGGCCAATGGGGGCCGAGCAATGCCGGCGAGTTCCTGCCGCAGGGCGTGGACGCGCCGGACAGCGGAGCGTCGGCATGAGCGCCAGCTCGCAGCCGGTGCTGGTCGCCGACATCGGTGGCACCAATGCCCGCTTCGCCCTGGCTGACACTTCGCAGGACGCACCACTGCAGAAGGACAGCATCCGCGAGTACGCGGTGGCGGAGTTCCCGTCGCTGGGTGATGCCGCGCGCCACCATCTGGAACAGATCGGCGCCACGGCCAGCCGCGGCGTGTTCGCGGTGGCCGGTCGCGTCGACGGTGACGAAGCGCGCATCACCAACCACCCGTGGGTGATCTCGCGCAGCCGCACCGCCGCCATGCTCGGCTTCAACGAACTGCACCTGATCAACGACTTCGCCGCACAGGCGATGGCGATTTCGCTGCTGCAGCCCGATGACGTGGTCCAGGTCGGCGGTGCCGCCTGGGTGCCGGGCAAACCCGGCCAGCCGCGCAACTACGCGGTGATCGGGCCGGGTACGGGCCTGGGTGTCGGTGGCCTGATCCTGCGCCACGGCCGCTGCTACCCGCTGGAAACCGAAGGCGGCCATGTCAGCTTCCCGCCGGGAACCCCGGAGGAGATCCGCATCCTGGAGATCCTGTCCGAACAGTTCGGCCGCGTCTCCAACGAGCGCCTGATCTGCGGCCCTGGCCTGGTCAACATCCATCGCGCGGTGTGCGAGATGGCCGGTATCGACCCGGGCCAGCTGCAGCCGGTGGACGTGACCGCCCGCGCCCTGCATGGCGATCCGCAGGCGATGCGCACCGTCGATGTGTTCTGCGCCGTGTTCGGCGCCATTGCCGGCGACCTGGTGCTGACCCAGGGCGCGTGGGACGGCGTGTTCCTGACCGGCGGGCTGACCCCGAAGATGCTCGATTCGCTGCAGCACTCCGGGTTCCGCCAGCGCTTCGAACACAAGGGCCGCTTCTCTTCGATCATGGCGCGGGTGCCCTCGTTGGCCGTGATGCATCCCCACGCCGGACTGCTGGGCGCCGCCGCCTACGCCGCCGACGCCGAACGTGACGCACCTGGAGTTGCCGCATGAGCCCCACCACCTTCCACGACGACCGCATCGAGTTCATCCAGCACGGCGATGCCGATGGCTGGATCGAGGCGGTGGCCGCTGAGATGGCGCAGACCCTCAACCACGACATCAACGAAGTGGGCCGCGCCCGCATCCTGTTGTCTGGCGGCACCACGCCGGCACCGGTCTACCAGGCGCTGGCCGAACTGGACGTGCACTGGGACCGCGTGGAAGTGAGCCTGGCCGATGAGCGCTGGCTGTCGCCGCAGGATCGCGACAGCAATGCCTGGCTGGTGCGCGAGAATCTGCTCAAGCGCGCCGAAGGTGCGCATTTCGATCCACTGGTGCGCATCGGCAAGCCGCTTCCGGAATGCGTGTACACCGCCAACCTGCAGGCGCAGCACAGCCAACCGCCGAGCCTGGTGGCGCTGGGCATGGGCAACGACGGCCACACCGCCTCGCTGTTCCCCGGCTCGAAGGACCTGGCCCGCGCACTGGAAAGCACCCTGCCCTACGCGGCGCTGGATGCCACCGGCTGCCCGGGCGCGAACCAGTGGCCGCTGCGCATCACGCTGACCCCGCATGGCCTGCGCCAGTGCCGCCAGCGCCTGCTGCTGCTGCGCGGCAAGCAGAAGCTGCAGGTACTGCGCCAGGCGCTGGACAGCAATGACGCCCAGCATTACCCCATCCTCAATGCGATCAACCTGGACGGCGCGCGCCTGCGCGTCCACTGGGCTGATTGATGTTGGCGGCGGCGCCGTGCCGCCGCTTGCCTCTCGCCACCACGAACGCCGGTAGCCAATGAGCCTCCATCCGCAACTGCAAGCCATCACTGAGCGTGTCATCCGCCGCAGCGCCGCCTCACGCGCCGCCTACCTGGCCGCGATCGACGCCTCCCTGCGTGAAGGCCCGTTCCGCAGCCGCCTGAGCTGCGGCAACCTCGCCCACGGGTTCGCCGCCTGCGGCGGCACCGACAAGAGCCGCCTGCGCGGCGGCGTGACGCCGAACCTCGGCATCATCACCGCCTACAACGACATGCTGTCGGCGCACCAGCCGTTCGAGACCTATCCCGAGCAGATCCGCGAGATCGCCCGCGAGCTGGGCGCCACCGCACAGGTGGCCGGCGGCGTGCCGGCGATGTGCGACGGCGTCACCCAGGGCCGCGGCGGCATGGAACTGTCACTGTTCTCGCGCGATGTGATCGCGCAGGCCACCGCGATCGGGCTCAGCCACGATATGTTCGACACCACCGTCTACCTCGGTGTGTGCGACAAGATCGTGCCGGGCCTGCTGATCGGTGCGCTGGCCTTCGGCCATCTGCCGGCGGTGTTCGTGCCGGCCGGCCCGATGACCCCGGGCATCCCGAACAAGCAGAAGGCCGAAGTGCGCGAGCGCTACGCCGCCGGCGAGGCCACCCGCGAGGAACTGCTGGAAGCGGAATCGGCCTCTTACCACGGTGCGGGCACCTGCACCTTCTACGGCACCGCCAACTCCAACCAGGTGCTGCTGGAAGCGATGGGCGTGCAGCTGCCGGGCGCATCGTTCGTCAATCCAGGCACGCCGTTGCGCGACGCCCTCACCCGTGAAGCCACCGAGCGCGCGCTCGACATCACCGCACTGGGCGACGATTTCCGTCCGCTCGGCCGGATCATCGACGAGCGCGCGATCATCAATGCGGTCATTGCGCTGATGGCGACCGGCGGCTCGACCAACCACACCATCCACTGGATCGCGGTGGCACGCGCGGCTGGCATCGTGCTGACCTGGGACGACTTCGACGAGCTGTCGCAGCTGATTCCGCTGCTGGCCCGCGTCTACCCGAACGGCGAAGCCGACGTGAACCGCTTTGCAGCTGCCGGCGGCCCGGCCTTCGTGTTCGGCGAACTGATCAAGGCCGGCCTGATGCACGGCGACCTGGTCAGCGTGGCGCGTGGCGGCATGGCCGACTACGCACGCGAACCACAGCTGCGCGACGGCAAGCTGGTCTACCTGCCGGGCCTGGAACGCAGCGCCGACGAAGAGGTGGTGCGTGGCGTCGACAATCCGTTCGAACACCAGGGTGGCCTGCGCCTGCTGCGCGGCAACCTCGGCAAGTCGCTGATCAAACTGTCGGCGGTGAAGCCGCAATACCGCACGATCGAAGCACCGGCGGTGGTGGTCGATGCGCCGCAGGTGTTGAACAAGCTGCATGCCGGCGGCCTGTTGCCCGAGCATTTCGTGGCGGTGGTGCGTTACCAGGGCCCGCGTGCGAACGGCATGCCGGAACTGCATTCGCTGGCGCCGCTGCTGGGCCTGCTGCAGAACCAGGGCCGGCGCGTGGCGCTGGTCACCGACGGCCGCCTGTCCGGCGCCTCGGGCAAGATTCCTGCGGCGATCCATGTGACGCCGGAAGCGGCGCGGGGTGGTCCGCTGGCCAAGGTTCGCGAGGGCGACATGATCCGCCTCGATGGCGAGGCCGGCACGCTGGAAGTGCTGGTGGACGCAGCCGAATGGGCTGCACGTCCGCTGGCGCCGAACACCGCGCCTGCCGCGCATGATCTGGGCCGCAACCTGTTCGCGATCAACCGTCGTGTGGTGGGTCCGGCCGACCAGGGTGCGATTTCGATTTCGTGCGGGCCGGCGGCGGCTGATGGTGGGCCGTGGGAGTACGACGCGGAGTATGAGCTGGGGCACGATGCCGCGGCGGCGGCGGCGCCGCATGAGGCGAAAGACGCCTGAAGCGAAAAGCCGCGGCAGGCTTCCCGGCTTGGGCAGTAGAGCGCCCTGGCCGGGACACGCCGTAAACCCATCCATGGGGGCTCGATCGCGGCATCCATGCCGCTCACGGTCCCGGCCAGGGCGCTCTACTGCCCTTGGACAATTCCCGGCGCGTCATTTGCGCTGCGGCCACTGAATCAAGAAGAGCAAAGGCAAGGGCAAAAGCATGGGTATCGAACAACATCAGGTGAAGGCGGCGGAGCTGTTGCGTGCGGCGGGCATCCTGCCGGTGGTGACGATTCATACGCTGGACCAGGCGCGTGCGGTCAGCGCGGCGCTGCTGGAAGGTGGCTTGCCAGCCATCGAGCTGACGCTGCGCACGCCGGTGGCGATGGAAGCGCTGGCGATGCTCAAGCGCGAGCTGCCGGACGTGGTGGTGGGTGCCGGTACGGTGCTGACCGTGGAGCAGATGCAGCAGTCCATCGATGCGGGTGCGGATTTCCTGGTGACCCCGGGTACGCCGCCGGCGCTGGCTGATGCACTGGCCGCTGCGCCGCTGCCGGTGGTGCCGGGTGCGGCAACCCCGACCGAGCTGCTGTCGCTGTACGCGCGCGGCTTCCGCGTGTGCAAGCTGTTCCCGGCCACGGCCGTGGGCGGGCTGGCGATGATCAAGGGCCTGGCCGGCCCGGTTGCCGACCTCAAACTGTGCCCGACCGGTGGCATCACCGAAAACACCGCCGCCGAATACCTCGAGCAGAAGAACGTGGTCTGCATCGGTGGTTCGTGGATGGTGCCGGGCAACTGGATCGCCGACGGCGAATGGGACAAGGTGCGCGCCAGCGCCGCAGACGCGGCAAAGATCATCAAGCGCGTGCGCGGCCACTGAGCCCGACAAAGGTGTAGAGCCGCGCCCACGCTCGGCTCCGGCATCATCAAGGGTCAGAGCCCTTTCCCACCGGGAAAGGGATCCGACCCCAGGCGACGAGCGCGCACAGCGCGCGACCCGCTCCTGCTCTTCCTTCTTCATTCCGCGGTGGACGCGTACGGAACCTGTCCGTGGCCATGCGGAGGGATTGCGCAGGGGCGTAAGCGCCATGGATGGCGCGCCCGAGCCTCCAGGGATGGATCCACGGCGTCCCCTGCGCAATCCCTCCGCAGGGCCAACCCCACGAATCCTGCCGCACACCGCGAGGGGCTCAGCCGTTGGCCGAAACCCTTACAGCGGCCGTGCCGGATCCACCAGCCCATACTGGCTGGCCATCCGCGCCAGCGCGATGTTGTCGTGGATTCCCATCTTCTCGAACAACCGCGCCTTGTGCGTGTTCACCGTCTTCGCACTCAGGCTCAGCCGCCGCGCGATGTCTTCCTGGCGCAGGCCCTGGGTCAGCAGCAGTGCCACTTCCAGCTCGCGCGGTGACAGGCTGTCGAACGGCGAACCGTTGCCCTCCACCGTCGACAACGCCAGGTTCTGCGCGATGCTGGTGCCCAGGTAGCGGCGGCCACCGGCGACGTCGCGCACTGCGCGCAGCAGTTCCTGCGCATCGCAGCCCTTGCCGATGTACCCGGCAGCACCGGCTTCCAGCAGGCGCTTCGGCAGCGGGCCGTCTTCCAGCACCGACACGATCACCACGCGGGTGTTGCGGTGGCTGCGGACGATGCGCTCGGTCACTTCCATGCCGCTTACGCCCGGCAGGTGCAGATCGCACAACACCACGTCCGGCAGCAGCTGGCGGACTTCACGCAGCGCGTCTTCGCCGGTCTCGGCTTCGCCCACCACCTCGATGTCGGTTTCCCCCGACAGAATCATCTTCATCCCGGTGCGGACCAGCGCATGGTCATCCACCAGGTAGACTCGAATCGTCATTCACGTACCTCTTCGAATGCGGCCATTGCAGGTCAAGCTAGGCAGGGTGCCGATACCCCTGCAAGCGCGTTCGGAATGCGACCCCGGCAATCTGCCTTGCGCATCACACTACCGCGCGTTGTGCTTGCCCCCTGTCTTGCAGAACCTGCTGCAACGAAACAACTGATCTATCACGTAGACGTCCCTCAAGGGCCATCCACGTCAATCCCCCTGTGATGATGCTTCGCTGGCCTTCGCTGGCGGCGAGCCGTGACGTCGCCATGGGTGCCGGCGACTGAACATGACCAGATAGCACCCTACCACCCAAACCAGCGCGGCACACCATCCGGCCAGGATATCGGAGGGGTAATGCACCCCCAGGTAGACCCGGGACACGCTGACCAGCAGGCTGAATGCCGGTGCCAGCAGCAGCACCGGCCAGCGCCAGCGGGTGTTCCAGGCCAGCAGTACCAGGGTCACTGCCAGGGTCATCGAGCCCATCGCATGGCCGCTGGGGAAGCTGAACGTCGATTCCGGCGCGATCGATTCCCACAGGCTGGGGCGCTGGCGCTGGAAGAAGTGCTTGCTGCCCATGTTCAGCAGCGCCGAGCCGACGAAGCTGACCGCCACGAAGGTCGCCTCGCGCCAACGCCGGTAGCCCAGCAGCACGCCGATGATCAGCACGTCGGCCGGGATCAGGAACCATTCGTAGCCCAGTCTGGAAATGAGCACGAAGAAGCGGTCCAGCAGCGGCGAATGCAGGCCATGCATCTGCCACAGCAGCGGCGCATCGAAATGGAACGATTCAAACTCGTGCACCTCGTCAGCCAGGGCGACGAAGCCGGCCAGCGGCAGCAGCACGCCACCGAACAGCAGGACCAGGCGCCAGGCATTGCGCGCCATCCAGTGGCGGAAGCCGGAGGCGGACTCCGGTGCAGCGAGGATCGCAGGCTTATCCGGCGCTTCGGACATACTTGTGTTCGACGTAATCGTCGATCAGGGCGACGAATTCCTGGGCGATGTTCTCGCCACGCAGGGTCACCTTCTTTTCGCCATCGACGAACACCGGCGCTGCAGGCGTTTCACCCGTGCCGGGCAGCGAGATGCCGATATTGGCATGGCGCGACTCACCCGGTCCGTTGACGATGCAGCCCATCACCGCCAGGGTCATGTTCTCCGCACCCGGGTGGTGGATCTTCCACAGCGGCATCTTCTCGCGCACGTGGTTCTGTACCACCTTGGCCAGCTCCTGGAAGAACTCGGAGGTGGTGCGGCCGCAGCCCGGGCAGGCCGTGACCAGCGGCGTGAAGGCGCGCTGGCCGGTGGTCTGCAGCAGCTCCTGGGCGACGATCACTTCCTGCGTACGCGACTGGCCCGGTTCCGGGGTCAGCGAGATGCGGATGGTGTCACCGATGCCCTCCTGCAGCAGCACGCTCAGCGCCGCGGACGAGGCGACGATGCCCTTGCTGCCAATTCCAGCCTCGGTCAGGCCCAGGTGCAGGGCGAAATCCGAGCGCTGGGCCAGGTCGCGGTACACCGCGATCAGCTCCTGCACGCCACTGACCTTGGCCGACAGCACGATGCGGTCGCGCGGCAGGCCGAGCTCCACCGCCTGCTCTGCCGAATCCAGCGCCGAGCGGATCAGCGCCTCGCGCAGCACGCGGCCGGCGTCCCAGGGCTGCTCACGCAGGTTGTTCTCGTCCATCAGCTTTGCCGCCAGGGCCTGGTCCAGCGAGCCCCAGTTGGCACCGATGCGCACCGGCTTGTTGTAGCGGATCGCGAACTCGATCAGCTGGGCGAACTGCAGGTCCTTCTTCTTGCCGAAGCCGACATTGCCCGGGTTGATGCGGTACTTGGCCAGCGCTTCGGCACAGGCCGGTTCGGCGGTCAGCAGCTGATGGCCGTTGTAATGGAAGTCACCGATCAGCGGCACGTCGATGCCCATCATCGCCAGCTTGTCGACAATGCGCGGGATCGCCGCAGCCGCTTCCACGGTATTGACGGTCAGCCGCACCATTTCCGAACCCGCACGCCACAACTCGGCCACCTGCTTCACGCTGGAGGCCACGTCGGAGGTATCGGTGTTGGTCATCGACTGCACCACGACCGGCTTGCCTCCGCCTACGGTGACCCCGCCGATCTGGACGGCATGGGTCTGGCGGCGGGGCCAGGCAGTGGCATCGGAAGGGGGCGTCGGGCGGGTAACGGCGTCGTGCATGGGCGCATTCTACCGCCCGCCTCCGCATTCCGGGTGACTCGCATTCAGCCGGCGGCACGGCTGCGGCCGATTGTCGCAGGCACGGTCACGCGTGAACGCATACGATGAGCGTGAATGACCGGTCCCGACGCCCCGTTTCTCCGAACCCTGTGCAGCCTGCGCTGGCTTGCCGTAGGTGGCCAGGCCGCCACCATCCTGGTTGCCACCTGGGTGCTGGGCCTGCCGTTGCCGCAACTGCCATTGTGGGCGGGCGTGGCCGTGCTGACCCTGTTCAACATCTACACCCAGCTGCGCCCGGAGGCGGCCGACACCGCGCCACTGACCGCGTTCGGCCACATCCTGGTGGACGTGATCATCCTGACCTGGATGGTGGGCTGGAGTGGCGGCATGGCCAACCCGTTCAGTTCGCTGTTCCTGATCCTGATCGCGCTCGCCGCGTTCGCCCTGCCCCTGCGCTGGGCACTGGCGGTGGCGCTGGCCTGCCTGCTCGGCTACGCCGCCAGCGGCATCTTCGGCCAGTCGCTGCCGGATGGCTATTTCCGCGCCCAGGACCTCAACCGCTGGGGCGTGGTCGCCAATTTCCTGATTTCCGCAGCGGTCGTGCTGACCTTCTCCACCCGCCTGGCACTGGCG
Organism: Stenotrophomonas sp. 71799_Sma; assembly: GCF_056482505.1. NCBI lineage: Bacteria > Pseudomonadati > Pseudomonadota > Gammaproteobacteria > Lysobacterales > Lysobacteraceae > Stenotrophomonas > Stenotrophomonas sp. 71799_Sma. The sequence continues at coordinate 1,774,611 of NZ_CM151202.1, read as the reverse complement.
CTGCGCCAGCGCGAACTGGAACTGTCGGCCCTGCGCGAACGCTTCGCCCGCAACGAGGGCATCGTCGCCCTGGCCACCCATGCCGCCTCGGTGGCGCATGAACTGAACACGCCTCTGGCGACCATGACCCTGCTCGCCGATGACGTCGCCGAGCGCAGCGAAGAGCCCGAAGTACGCGAAGACATGGAAACCCTGCGCGAGCTGCTGGTGCAGTGCCGCGAGCGCGTGCTGGCGCTGGCCGCACCGGCCTCGGCCGATGCACCGGGTCGCAGCCACTCCAGCGCCCAGCAGGTACTGGAACAGTGGCGCCTGGTGCGGCCGACCATCGACCTGCATCGCAATGACGATGCGCCGCTGCGGCTGCCACTCGACCCGGGCGTGGGTCATCTGCTGATGGTCCTGCTCAACAATGCCGCCGATGCCGGCGAGCAGGCCGGCCGGCCGCGCGTGGACCTGGACCTGCGCATCGAAGGCGACGACCTGATCGGCGAAGTCCGCGACTACGGCCACGGCTTCGACGCCCGTGCCGCGGTGCTGCCGGGCAAGCTGTTCGGCAGCAGCAAAAGCGAGGGCATGGGCGTCGGCCTGGCCCTGTCCCATGCCACCATCGAACGCCTCGACGGCGAGATGTGGATGCGCCCGGCCCAGGGGGCCGGCAGTCGCGTCGGCTTCCGCCTGCCGCTGGCCCCACGTGAGGACACCCCATGAGCCTTCATCACTCCACCCTGGGCCTGCTGGTCGACGACGACGAGCTGTACCTGCGCACCCTGCAGCGCAGCCTGGCCCGCAAGGGGCTTGAAACGCAGACCGCACAGGATGCCGCCAGTGCGCTGGCGCTGGCCCGCCAGCACCCGCCGGCGTTCGCGCTGATCGACCTGAAGCTGGGCAGCGATTCCGGCCTGGCACTGATCCAGCCGCTGCGTGCCCTGCGCGCGGACATGCGGATCCTGCTGGTGACCGGCTACGCCAGCATTGCCACCGCCGTGGAGGCGATCAAGCTGGGCGCGGATGACTACCTGCCGAAGCCGGCCACGGTGCCGATGATCCTGCGCGCACTCGGCGAGGAAGACGATGGTCCGGCCGACGATGGCGAGATGGAAGTGCCCGACGCGATGACGCCGATCAGCCGCCTGCAGTGGGAACACATCCAGCAGGCGATGCACGAGACCGGCGGCAACGTGTCCGCAGCCGCCCGCCTGCTCGGCATGCACCGGCGTTCGCTGCAGCGCAAGCTGGCCAAGCGGCCAAGCCCGGAACGCGATCCCAGCCGTTGATCACCGGACCCGTCCGGCTCAGACCTCGGCCAGCACTGCTCGGTCCTGCGCGGCGCTGGAGCGCGACGCCGACGCATCGACCCGCGCCGCTACCGTCTCCTGCAGCAGCGGCGACGGCAGCGTGCAGGCCGGATGCATGCGCAGGAAGCCATAGATCGTCCCTGCCAGACCGATCATCAGGCCCGGAGTAAAGGCCGCGCGGGTCAGCCCGCCGACCATGCCCTGGTGCTCCTCGATCGAAGAAACGATCTCGATGGCGGCCTCGTCCTGCGGATAGGGACACCCCTCCGGATCCAACGCAGCCGCCAGCACCAGCAACTCCCGGGTGGACACATCGCCATGGCACAGGGTGTGGCTGAACCCCCATTTGCCGCGCGCGTCGGCCACAGCCCGCCGCATGTCACGCAACTGCGCGGGATCGCCGGTGCGGGCATACAGATCCGCCGCCGCCAGACCGATGCCAACACTGCCATGGCACCAGGTCGGGAAATTCTTCTGCCCGTCCTCCAGGTGGATATCGCGCCAGCGCCCGGTATGCGGCTCGAACAGCGCCGCCTGGAACGCAAAGGCTCCTTCGGCCAGCTGCCGCCAGGCGGCCCGCTCAGGCACGCTGCCGGCATCCGAACGCGCCAGCCGTGCCAGCGCCCAGCCCATGCCCATCGCGCCGTGGCCAAAGCCACCGATCGGCTCGCGGAACTGTGGCGTCGGCCAGCGTGCGCCGTCGGCATCGACGATCGCTGCTTCCTGCATGCGGCGCCCGGCTGCAGCCGCCAACTCCAGCCAGCGCGATCTGCCGGTGGCCTCGGCCAGCGCCAGCAACGGCAGGATCATGCCGGACACGCCATCAATCAGTTCGAATTTCACCGGCCCCTGGAAACCACGACGTTCCACTCCTTCCGCACAGCGCTCGGCCAGCGCGAGCAGTGCGGGGCGCTGCAGCAGATCATGCAATGCCAGCAGGATCCAGATCTGCGAGCCCGAGCCGACGAAACCACCATCGATCCCGGCGGGATGGCGCTCGCACATGGTCTGGAACACCGCAATGGCGCCTTCGATGGCCGGATCCAACCCAGCCACCGGATCGGCACGTCCCTGCTCCACTTCCCGGCGGTAGGCCGCCAGCGCGAACGCAATGCCTCCCAGCCCGAAATACAGGTCGGGCTGCACCGGCTGGACGGTCCACCCGGTACGGGTCACCTCGGGTGTGATCCAGGTCATCGAACCGTCTTCGCCGTGCACCGCCAGCCGCAGCAGGCTCTCCACCGCGCGCGCGGCCAGCGTGCGACGGCGTGCATCCAGGTCGTCCGCACGCGGATGCTGTGCTGCATAGCTGTGGCCGGATCTAGCCTCGGCGCGGGCCAGCGCATGCTGGTTCAGGTCGGTGGCTACCAGCGTGCTGCGGATGGTCACGTCTTCCAGGTCGATGCGCATCGCACGCCAGTTGTCGGTGATGGAGCGGATGCGGGCCGCGTCCAGCTGCGATGCGAAGATCGGAATGTCACCGTGGCGCAGGTCGTCCACTTCGCCGCGCACGGTCTCCAGGTCCGATGGCGCGGCCGGTGACACCGCCGCATTGCGCACCAGCAGGTCGATCGCGCGTTCAACCGCCTGGGCTTCCTTGTGCAGCGATGCCGGATGCCAGAGCATCCGCCCGAGCTCGGCGTAGGCCATGGTCGGCCGCCGCACATCGCGCACCTGGCAGCCCTCGAAACCGGCCAGCAACGGCATCAGTTCGCCCCTGGCATCCAGCGCACGCAGGCGCCCGCTGGCATCGACGAAACCCTCGCTGATGTGATCCCAGTACAACGACACATCGGGCTGCGGGCTCGGATGGTTCTGTGCGATGGCGACCTCTGCCTCGACCAAGCCCAGCCGCGCCGGCGCCGTCCCGTCTTCGATGATCACCGGCACCTGCACGCGCGGCTGCTCGCCCGGCAGTGCGCCGGCGGCGGACAGGTCCACGCCTTCCATGCCGAGGCCGGTGGTGCGGAACGGCACGATACCGGTGCGCAGCACCGAATTGCGCATCAGCTTGACTGCCGTGTCATAGGCATCGCCCAGACCGGATGGTTCGACGTCGATGACCTGCGAGAACACGCTTTCGGCGTCGACCACCACCGGCACCGGCCCGACCGCGATCAGGTTCTCCAGATGGATGTCGGTCCCGCCCACCAGGCGCAGGATGGCCAGCCAGTGACCGAGACCGCGGTAGTAGGCGCGCAGCTCTTCGTCACCGGAACAATAACGGTGCTCAGCAAATGCAGCCCAGCCGTGGCTGCCACGATCCACCACGCGCGGCACGCGTACCCGGCCAGGGCCCTCGCCGAAGACGGCTTCAAGCAGGCCATCAAGCGTGGCATCGATGCGCAGCGAGCGCGGCTTGTACATCAGCGTACCGCCGTCGAACTGCAACCGCGCCACGGTCCGGCCGCCACCGTGCAGGTCACCGCGCCCCAGCGACACGGCACGCAGCGATCCTGCCGGACTGCCGAGCAGGTCCGTCAGCAGCGCACGATCACGGCCGATGCGCGCGGCCAGCTCCACCACAGCCGCACATTGTCCTTCGAGCATGCGCGACAGCCGCGGCAGCAGCACCGGGTAGCGTCGCTGCAGATGCTCATGGAAGCCCTCGCTGGTGGCGAGGGTTACGAATTCGTCCAGCGCACCGGCGCCCTCAAGCGGGCCGATGTCACCACCGCGCGCGGCCGCATGCAGTTCCAGCAGCAGTACGCGGTTGAGCTTGAGCTGGGCATGTTCACGAAGCGCCGCATCGCCCTGCTCATGCAGGAGTGCGCGCTCGTCTGGCCGCAGATCGATGGCGGGGTCATGCAGGCCAGCCGCCAACGCTGTGCGCGCGTCGACAAGAAAATGTTCGGTGATGCGCGCAAACGCGGCCGCAGCCGGAGAAGCGGTCATTACGCCCCCTGCAAAGTGTCCAGAGTCTGTTCCAGTCGCCGGCACGCAGCGCAAGCCGCTGCGTGCCGGCTCGGGCTACATCAACAGCACAGGCAGTGATTGACCACCGACATCGTGGTGGTGCACTCGGTACCGCCACCGGTGATCAGGGTGTCGGAGGCCGACGTGAGCGCGGACTCGGTGGCCCCAGCGCCATAGATGAACAGCGAACCCGCAGGGTTGGCGCATCCATCCACATCGTCCGAGCCATTGAGCCAGCCGGACACAACATCGTCGTTCAGATCCATTCGCAATCTCCTGTCATTCACAACATGAGGCGTTGAGGACATGGATCGATTCCACGTCCCTTCGGATACGGCCAGTCCCTGGCATCAACATCATGCTGCGAGCGATACTGGATGACAGGTACAGCCGCCTGTGCACACTGCATTGGCACGCGATGCACAGTCAAGCTGCGCTGCGGCAGGCACGCGGATGCGCTGCATGCGCAGCACGGTAACGACACGGAATGAGTGGCCGCGCAGACATTCATGCGCGACCGGATCGAAGGCAACCGGAGAGACATGGGATGGCCGGCCGGCGCCGGCACATCCGCAGGCCGGGTCAGCTCTTCAGCTGCGCCAGGATCTCGCGGGTCATCGGATCGGCAATCGCCACATCCTCACCCTGCAGCGCCGGCAACAGGCCACTGGCCAGCTGCTTGCCCAACTCGACACCGAACTGGTCGAACGCGTTGATGTTCCAGATCACCGACTGCACGTACACGGCGTGTTCGTACATGGCGATCAGCGCACCCAGCGCCTGCGGGGTCAGCGCGTCGAGCAGGATCAGCGTGCTCGGGCGGCCGCCCGGGTAATCACGGTGCGGGTCGTCGCTGCTCTGGCCATTGGCCAGTGCTTCGGTCTGCGCCAGCAGATTGGCCAGCAGGGCCTGATGATTGATCGTGTAGGGATCGTCGTTGTGTACGCAGCCGATGAAGTCGGCCGGAACGATGCTGGTGCCCTGATGCAGTGCCTGGAAGAAGCTGTGCTGCACATCGGTGCCCGCGCCGCCCCACCACACCGGCACGGTGTCGGTGGTGACCGGCTGGCCGTCACGCTGCACGCGCTTGCCCAGGCTTTCCATCACCAGCTGCTGCAGGTAGGCCGGCAGCAGCGCCAGGCGCTGGTCGTAAGTCATCACCGCGTGCGTGGCATGGCCCAGCAGGTTGCGGTTCCAGATGTCGGTCAGGCCGTGCAGCACCGGCAGGTTGCGCTCCAGCGGTGCATCCAGCGCGTGCGCATCCATCTGCGCGGCGCCTTCCAGCAGCTGCTCGAAGCGCTCGAAACCGATCGCAAGCGCGATCGGGAAACCAACGGCCGACCACAGCGAATAACGGCCACCGACCCAGTCCCACATCGGCAGTACGCGATCGGCGGCGATCGCGAAGGCCTTGGCGGCGCGATCCGGATTGGCGCTGACTGCATACAGGCGCTCGCTGCCACCCAGCCAGTCGTGCAGGATCTGGCCGTTGAGCAGGGTTTCCTGGGTACCGAAGGTCTTGGAGATGAGGATGCCGGCGGTCTTCGCCGGATCCAGCGTGGCCAGCGTACGCTGCATGGCCGCGCCGTCCACGTTCGATACGAAATGCACGCGCAGGCGCGCGCCGGTGACCGGGCGCAACGCATCGGCGACCAGGCGCGGACCGAGATCGGAACCACCGATGCCGACGCTGACCACGTCAGTGACGCCGCTGTCTTCCAGCGCACGCACCAGCACGCCCATGCGCTGGCGGATCCCGCGCGCGGTGGCATAGGCCTCGGCTGCAACCGGCGCATCGACCACGTCGCCGCGCAGCGCGGTATGCAGCGCGGCGCGACCTTCGGTCAGGTTGACCTGCTCGCCACGGAACAATCGGGTGATGGCACCACCGACATCACGGTCGGCGGCCAACGTGAGCAGGGCCTGCAACGCCGCGGCATCGTATTTCTGCCGCGCGAAGTTGACGTACAACGGACCGACCCGCAGCGCCAGGTCCTGCACGCGGCCGGGTTCGGCGGCGAGCAGGCTGGGAATGCTTGCGCCCTTCAGGCGCTGGGCGTGGGAATGCAGCGAGTCGAATCCTTTGTTCGTTGTCATGCGGCCTGGGTCGGGATCGTGTCGTTGGTGTGGGAGATCTGGTTCTTGCCATCAACGTACACCAGCTTCGGCTTGAAGCTGTCAGCTTCCTGCTCGGTCATGCTGGCGAACGCGGCGATGATGATGATGTCACCGACCTGCACGTGGCGCGCGGCACCACCGTTGAGCGAGACAACGCCGCTGCCGGCTTCGGCGCGGATGGCATAGGTCGAGAAGCGCGCACCGTTGGTCACGTCCCAGATGTGCACCTGCTCGAACTCGCGGATGCCGGTGGCAGCCAGCAGGTTGTCATCGATGGCGATCGAGCCTTCGTAGTTCAGCTCGGAATGGGTGACGGTGGCGCGGTGGATCTTGGTCTTGAGCAGGGACAGGTGCATGGGGGCGCTGCAACGGCAAAGGAAAGAGCGGATTCTAGCACCCGCTTGGCCATCGTCAGGGGGCCGCAACAGGACGCTGAAGGCTGTTCAGGCCCCCTCCCCCGGCGGCGGCGGCGCGGCATGCCCGGAACGGCCCTCCAGAGACAGCCGGAACACCGTATGGAAGGCCAGCCCGGCGACCAGGCCGAAGCCACCTGCGGCCAGCACCTGCAAGGCATAGCTGATCACGTCGAAGGTGTCGACATAGCGCAGGCGCTGCAGCAGCGGACCATTGTCCGCGCCCGGCCAGGTGCAGGTGGCCATGGCCAGCGCGCCCAACCCGAAGCCGACCAGCACGAATCCAGTCCGGCGCAGCCGCTGTTGAGACTGCAGGATCAGCGCCATCGGCAGCAACACCGCGATCGCATTGCACACGGCCAACACGAACATCAGCCCACCGCCTGTAAGCGCAGGCATCGGCGTGCGCCGGAATTCAAGCGCGAACAACAGGCCGCCAAACAACTGGGCCGGCAGCATGCCGGCGGCCAGCACCGCCAGGATCGAGGCCTGGGCAAGACGGCCGGTATCAGTGCTGGGGGTCTTCATTTCCGGTCTCCCGTCCGTGGGAAGTCGAGAGGCGCCCGTTGCGGGCGCCCCGGAGCCGCATGCGGCTCAGAACTCCAGGTTGTCGATCAAGCGGGTAGTACCCAGCCGCGCGGCGATCAGCGCCACGCGGCCACCGCCGTCGAAGGTCGGCTCGGCCAGCTCCGGGGTCCGCAGCACTGCATAGTCGACCTGGAAACCGGCCACCTGCAATGCCGCCGTGGCGTCGGCCTCGATGCGATCACGTGCCTGCCCGGCCACGTAGCCTTCGCGCATGCCCAGCAGGGTGCGGTGGATGGTGGTCGCAAGCGGGCGCTGTTCGGCGCTCAGGTACTGGTTGCGCGAACTCTTGGCCAGGCCATCCTCGTCGCGCACGATGTCCGCACCGACGATCTGGATCGGGAACGACAGTTCGGCCACCATCTGCTTGATGACGGCCAGCTGCTGGTAGTCCTTGCGGCCAAACACGGCCACGTCCGGCTGCACCTGCAGGAACAGGCGCGCCACCACCGTGCACACGCCATCGAAGTGCCCCGGACGGCTGGCGCCTTCCAGCACTTCACTCACGCCCGGCGCGTGCATGCGCGTGGTCTTGTCCACCCCCAGCGGGTACATCACCTCGACGCTGGGCAGCCACACCGCATCGCAGCCGGCCTGCTCCAGCCCGGCTACGTCGGCCTCGGGCGTGCGCGGGTAGCGGCTGAAATCCTCGTTCGGCCCGAACTGGGTCGGGTTGACGAAGATGCTCGCCACCACCTTGTCGGCGTACTGGCGGGCCAGGGTCACCAGCGAATGGTGACCCCCATGCAGGTTGCCCATGGTCGGCACCAGCGCCACGCGCAGGCCCTCGCGCTTCCACTGGGCGATCTGCCCGCGCAGTGCGCCGAGCTCGTTGAAGGTCTGGATCATTGGGCGTAGGCGTGCTGTTCGTCGGGGAAGCTGCCGTCGCGCACCGCGTCGGCATAGGCGCGGGTGGCACCGGCCACCGAACCGCCTTCGGCAAGGAAATCCTTGACGAACTTGGGACGGCGATGACCACTGTCCAGGCCGAGGAAATCATGCAGCACCAGCACCTGGCCATCGCACTGCGGGCCTGCGCCAATGCCGATGGTCGGCACATCCACCGCAGCGGTCACTTCGGCGGCGACCGGAGTCGGCACGCATTCGAGCACCATGATGCTGGCGCCGGCAGCGGCCACAGCCTTGGCATCTTCCACCAGCTGGCGCGCGGCATCGCCACGACCCTGGATCTTGAAGCCGCCCAGTCGCAGCACCGACTGCGGGGTCAGGCCCAGATGCGCGCAGACCGGAATCTCGCGCTCCACCAGGTAGCGGATGATGTCGACCTTGAAGCCGGCACCTTCGATCTTGACCATCTCCGCGCCCGCCTGCAGCAGCTGCAACGAGGCATCCAGCGCCCGCTCCGGGGTGGCATCGGCGCCGAACGGCAGGTCGGCCACCAGCAACGCACGCTGCAGCACGCGGGCCACGGCGCGGGTGTGGTAGACCATGTCGGCCACAGTCACCGGCAAGGTCGAATCATGGCCCTGCACGACCATGCCCAGCGAATCGCCGATCAGGATCAGGTCGACGCCGTTGGCATCGAAAGTGCGGGCGAAGCCGGCGTCGTAGGCGGTCAACATGACCAGCTTCTGGCCATTGCGCTTGGCCTCGGCCAGGGCGGGAACGGTCCAGGGCTTGCTGTCTGCGTGGGTGCTCATGTGCTGATAACCGGGGGAGATAACCTGGGCATTATCACCCTATCGGCGCAATCCCGCAGGCATCCACCCGCATCACTGCATCCCGCACGCGGCCATGGCCGGGAATGGCCAGATCCGGCGCGATTTCGGCCAGCGGCACCAACACGAAGGCACGCTCGTGCAGGTAAGGATGCGGCACCTGCAGACCAGGCTGGTCGAGCACCTGCGCGCCATACAGCAGCAGGTCCAGGTCCAGCGCGCGCGGGCCCCAGTGCACCGCCGGATCGCGTACGCGACCAGAACGCTGCTCCAGCGCCAGCATCGCCTGCAGCAGCGTATCGGCGGGCAGCGTGGTCTCGACCGCAGCCACCGCGTTGACGAACGGCGGCTGGTCTTCATTGCCCCAGGCCGGCGTGGCGTACAGCCTTGAGGCTTGGCGCAGGCGGGTATCGGGCAGGCCGTCGAGCGCGGCAATCGCCGCGCCGACGGTGACGGCCGCGTCGCCAAGGTTGGCGCCGAGGCCGATCCAGGCAAGGGTCATCGTTTACTCGCCAGCCGCACCGGCCGGGGCACCCGGACGACGGCGGCGACGGCGGCGCTTGCGCGGTGCCCCGCTCTCGTCATCCCCCTCTTCGCTGTGCATCACGTCCAGCGACGATTCCAGCTCGCGACCGGACTGCGCCTGCGCCTCACGCCAGAACTCGACATCGGCGGCGTGCTCGGCCGAGGCCACCTGGCGCAGGCTGAGGAAGTCGAACGCAGCGCGGAAGCGCGGATGGGTCAGGGTACGGAACACGCGCTTGCGCTGGCGCGAGCTGAAGCGCGACTGCAGCAGCCAGATTTCCTGCATCGGCAGCGAGAAGCGGCGCGGCAGCGCGATGGTGCTCAGCTGCTGCACCGTGACGCGATCGGCGGCACGGCGCTGCGCCTCTTCCGGTGCCACGCCCTGCTTGAGCAGGGTTGCCTGGGCGCGGCAGAACGCCGGCCACAGCAGCAGCGCAAACAGGAACGCGGGCGAGACTGGTTCATCGTTGGCCACGCGGGCATCGGTGTTGGCCAGGCCCTCCACCAGCATGCGGCGCAGCGCGCCGGTGCGGTTGGACTTCAGCGCCTTGGCGCTCTCCGGGAACAGCACGTCCAGCAGGCCGTAACGTTCGAGGCCTTCGAAGCTGGCCACGCCGTGCCCGGACAGGAACAGCTTGAGCACTTCTTCGAACAGGCGCGCCGGTGCGGCTTCGTTGAGCAGGCCCGCCAGGTGCGGGATCGGCGCGGCGGTGCCCTCTTCGATCTGGAAGCCGAGTTTGGCCGCCAGGCGCACCGCACGCAGCATGCGCACCGGATCTTCGCGATAACGCTGCTCGGGGTCGCCGATCAGCTTCATCAGGCGCGCCTGGACGTCCTCGAAGCCGCCGGTGTAATCACGCACCGAGAAGTCCTCGATGGCGTAGTACAGGGCGTTGCAGGTGAAGTCGCGGCGGATGGCGTCGTCTTCGATGGTGCCGTACACGTTGTCGCGCACGAGCATGCCGTTTTCCATCTCGCGGTCGCCGCTGCCGTCATCGCTGTTGGCACGGAAGGTGGCGACTTCGATGATCTCGCGGCCGAACACGACGTGGGCGAGGCGGAACCGGCGACCGATCAGGCGGCAGTTGCGGAACAGCTGCTTGACCTGTTCGGGCGTGGCGTCGGTGGCCACGTCGAAATCCTTGGGTTGGCCATTGACCAGCAGATCGCGCACCGCGCCGCCGACAAGGTAGGCGCCGAAGCCGGCATCGCGCAGGCGATAAAGCACGCGCAGGGCGTTCGGGCTGATGTCCTTGCGGGAGATCGTGTGCTGGTCGCGCGGGATGACGCGCAGGCTGAACGGTGATGTAGCAGAGGAAATGATGTTGGCGCTTCCGGTTGAAGTTTCGGGATTGCCCAATGGCATCGAGGTGCATATACTAGCGCTCCTGCCTCGGCAGCGACACAGTTACGCTCCCTTCGTCTAGTGGTTAGGACGTGGCCCTCTCAAGGCTAAAACAGGGGTTCGAGTCCCCTAGGGAGCGCCAGTCGCCGCAGCAGGAACCGAAAAAGCCCGCCTTTGTGCGGGCTTTTCTGTTTTCCGGGGATTGCATTGGCATCGGTCGGCCTGGTCGCAGTAGCGCCTTCCTGTTCCTGCGCGGGAGGGGGCGGGCCACCCCCTCCAGACGATTTCCCGCGACGGCGGCACGAACAGCCTCGCTCCTCCGCAGCCAATTCAATCCCGACGCGCAGACCTGCGTCCGCCACCCGCAATGTGTCGAGAGGCTGCAGGCCAGCCGATCCAGGACCGTTGGCGCCATGGATGGCGCCATCGAGCCCCCATGGATGGGTTTACGGCGTGTCCTGGATCGGCTGGCCTGCAGCCTCCCCACGGAGAAAGGAGGCGCTGAAACACAGGCCGGCCGTCAGCCTTCCATCTGCTCCAGCTCCTTGCCCTTGGTCTCGCGCACGTAACGGACCACGAAGAAGATCGAGAGGATCGCAACGACAGCGTAGATGCCGTAGGCCCCGGCCAGGCCGATGCCGGCCAGCAGCATCGGGAAGGTCACGGTGATCGCGAAATTCGACGTCCACTGCGCCGCACCGGCAACGGCCAACGCCGGGCCGCGGATCTGGTTCGGGAACATTTCGCCCAGCATCACCCACATCACCGGGCCCCAGGACATGTTGAAGAACACCACGTAGACGTTGGCCGCAACCAGCGCCAGCCGGCCCATGCCGTCGGACAGCTGCAGGCGACCATCGGCCAGGCTGCCACTGGCGAAGGCGACCACCATCAGCACCAGCGCCACCGACATCCCAACCGAGCCGATCCACAGCAGCGGCTTGCGCCCGATGCGGTCGATCAACAGCACCGTCAGCAGGCAGGCGCCGATGCTCAGCGCGCCGGACAGCACGTTGATCAGCAGCGCGTCGCTTTCCGAGAAGCCCACCGCCTGCCACAGCACCGCGCCGTAATAGAACACCACGTTGATGCCGACCAGCTGCTGGAACATGGCCAGGCCAATGCCTACCCAGAGGATCGGGCGCAGCTTGCCGGTGACCGTGTCGCGCAGGTCGCTGAAGCGCGGCTTGTGCTGATCCTGGGCCAAGCTGGCTTCGATCTCGGCCTGCTTGGTCGCCGCTGCCGCCTCGCCGTACAGCCGCGACAGTACCGCCCTCGCCTGCTGCTGACGCCCCTTCAGGACCAGGAAGCGCGGGCTTTCCGGAATCACCAGCAACAACAGCAGGAACAGCCCGGACGGCAGCGCCTGCATCCAGAACATCCAGCGCCAGGCCTCATGGCCCAGCCATAGCGGCTCGGTTGACGCCCCAGCAGCTCGGGCCAGCAGGTAATTGCTGAGGAAGGCGGCGAACAGGCCGCAGATGATCGCCATCTGCTGCACCGTGGCCAAACGCCCGCGATAGCGCGCCGAGGCCACCTCGGCAATGTAGGCCGGCGACATCACGCTGGCCGCGCCCACCGCGAAGCCGCCGAGCACGCGTGCGGCGATGAACAGCCAGGAAGCGTGAGCGGCACCGGCGCCCAGCGCCGAGACCAGGAACATCAGTGCCGAGGCGATCAGCACGCCACGACGGCCCAGGCGATCCCCCAGCCAGCCGGCCAGGAAGGCACCGATCGCGCAGCCCAGCAGCATCGAGGCCACTTCGAAACCGAGCGCCGCCTCGCTGGAGTTGAAGGCCTGGCGCAGGCCGTCGACCGTGCCATTGATGACACCACTGTCGAAGCCGAACAGGAATCCACCCAGCGTGGCCACGCAGCTGATCAGGACGATGAATGCGGTGTTCTCACCACCATGGGAGGCGATGTAGGGCTGAGCTGGGGACATGAACGATCCTGCTGGGAAGGGGTCCGGCCATCCAACGCAGCCGGCTGACCCGCAGCGTCGCACAGGCCTCACCCTGCCGCCAACGACCACCACGGCCGCGCCTGCCAGACGCCCGATTTCCGCCCCGCGCCGACACCGGGGGCCAACCTGTTCTAGAATTGGCGGGTTCAGGAATCGATCCACCCCCAGCCCATGCCCTTTGTCGTCACCGAAAACTGCATCAAGTGCAAACACACCGATTGCGTGGAAGTATGCCCCGTGGATTGCTTCCACGAAGGCCCGAACTTCCTGGTGATCGACCCGGATGAGTGCATCGACTGCACCCTCTGCGAACCGGAATGCCCGGTCAACGCGATCTTCCCGGAGGACGATGTTCCTGCCGGCCAGGAGAGCTTCGTCGCCCTCAACGCCGAGCTGGCGAAGGAGTGGCCGGTACTGACCGTGCGCAAGGACCCGCCCGCCGACGCCGGCGAATGGGACGGCAAGCCGGACAAGCTGAAGCTGCTGGAGCGCTGAGAAGCGCCTCTTGCGGCAACGAAAAGGGCGCCTATGGCGCCCTTTTTCGTTGCTCGGCAGATAGCATCCGCGCGATCCGATAGGTGCCAACCGCAAGATCCGGTAGGTGCCAACCTTGGTTGGCACAGAAGCGCCGACCAAGGTCGGCCTCTACCCGGGCACGTGCGGACCTGGGCCCGCACCCACCCGACCGGCCCTTACTGGGCCAGCTTTGCCTTGAGCGCGGCGATCAGCTTCACCGGCGCTTCTGCAGTGGCCGGCAGGCCACGCGGGTCGACCGCGGAGATGTAGGCGCCGGCATCGACGGCGACCACGCGGACCAGGAAGTTGCTGCCTTCGTAGGCCACGTCATACGAGCCCAGCAGCTGCGCGCGGCTGGCGATGGTCACGCCTTCCACGCCTTCCAGCGCGGTGCCGACCTTGGCGAAAGCCTCGTCCTTGCCGCCGGCGATGGTGAAACCGGTGTTGCCCACGGCCGGGGCCGCAGCCACCGGGGCCGCCGGCTTGGTCGCCGAGGCAAGGGTCGGCACCTTGTTGTCACTGGTGGCGTTGGGCAGGTTCAGGTCCGGCGGCACTTCCAGCGGACGCATTTCCGGGGCCAGGGCGTAGTCGCCCTTGACGCCACGCTTGAAGCAGCCGGTGGTGCCGGCGGCAACGGCCACCGCAAGCAGGGCGTAGGACAGCACGCGGACGGTGGATACGGATTGACGCATGTGAATCTCCTGGGTCAGACCAAGACGGAAGGTCAGTGGCTGGAAAGGGCTTCGAGGGCGGCGATGTCGCCGGCAAGGTGATCGGCCGCCGGATGGTGCGCCACCGACAGCGGCAGCAGCGGCAGGCGCAGGTCGTGACCGATGCCGATACGGCGCAGCAACGCCTTGACCGGAATCGGGTTCGGCTCAACGCCGCAGAAATCATGGAACGGCTGCAGGCGCGCATCCCAGGACCCGGTGGCTTCGTGGTCGTGGGCGGCAGCCAGCTCGCACATCCGGCGGTAGGCGCCGGGCAGCACGTTGGAGCCGACCGAGATCAGGCCATCGATACCGGCCTGGATCGAGCGCGCGGCCGTACCGTCGTCGCCACTGAACACGGCAAACTGCGGGCTGCGCAGGGCGAGCAGCGCCTGCACCCGGCCGGTGTCACCCACCGCCTCCTTGATGCCGACGATGTTGGGATGGCTGGCCAGTTCGGCCACGGTCTCCGGCTGCATGTCGCACCCGGTACGGCCGGGCACGTTGTACAGCACGACCGGTAGCCCGCCCTGGTCGGCAACCGCGCGGTAGTGGGCGATCAGGCCAGCCTGGGTCGGCCGCACGTACGGCGGGGTGACCACCAGCGCGTGGCTGGCGCCAAGCGCGGCGGCACGGCGGGTCTGTTCGATGGTCTTGGCGGTGCCCGACAGGCCGGTACCGGCCATGACCGGGATGCGGCCGCCGATGCGCTCGACCGCGCTGGCCAGCAGCAGGTCGTACTCGGCATCGGTGAGGGTCGCTGCTTCACCGGTCGAGCCGGCTACGACAACGCCATGGACGCCACCTTCCAGTTGCAGGTGCAGCAGGCGCTGCCAACCGTCGGGATCGAGGGCGCCGTCGGCCCGGAACGGGGTCGCCAGCGCGGTGATGAGGCCGGAAAGGGACAAGGACGTGCTGCTCTTGGCTGGAAAGGGAAAACGCCCGCCACGAAAGGCCGGGGGCGACCTGAATGTTACTTGCGGCGCGAAAGCACGGGCAAGTATGCTGGACACCGGTGGATCCCCGCCTCTGGCGGGCATTCAGACTAACGCATGCATTACCCGGAATCGCCTTGACCGACACCACCCCGCGCCCCGCGCCGAGCGAAAACCACCTCCTGATCAACGCCTACACGACGCATCCGGAGTCCCCCCTGCTGTCCGTCACCCGCCGCATTGCCGACAGCGGCTGCAATCTGGTGGACGCACGCCTGGCCACGGTCGGCCGCGATGTCTCGGTCACCGCCCTGGCCACCGGCTCCTGGGACTCGGTGGCCAAGCTGGAAGCGATGCTGACCCGGCTGGAGCGCGAAGAGGGCCTGAAGCTGGTCTGGTACCGCACTGCCGCCAAGCAGGCGCAGTCCAACCTGCTGCCGTACATCGTCGAAGTGATCGCCGCCGACAAGCCCGGCATCCTGTTCCAGCTGGCCGATTTCTTCGACCGCCAGGGCATCACCATCGAGAACCTGCAGAGCACGCGCTACCGCGCCATGCAGACCGGTGCGGAGATGTTCAGCGCGCAGGTCACCATCGGCGTGCCGGCCAACATGCACATCGCCGCGCTGCGCGACGATTTCCTTGAATTCTGCGACCACCTGAACCTGGACGCGATCATGGACCCGATGAAATTCTGATTCTTCGCGCGCCTCTCACGGGCGCGTGGCGTTTCATGCAATTGTCGTAGAAAGAACCCAGGCTCGACAGAAGGACCTCATGAACAACGGCGATACCCTGGACAGCACCACCCTCTCCCTGCCGCTGGCGCTGTCCGGTGGCGAACAGGCCACTCTCGGCGACTACGCCGGCCACTGGCTGGTGCTGTACTTCTATCCCAAGGACAGCACCCCCGGCTGCACCACCGAAGGCATCGACTTCAACGCACTTCTGCCCAAATTCAAGAAGGCAGGCGCGGTGGTACTCGGTGTCTCGCGCGACTCGGTGAAGTCGCACGACAACTTCTGTGCCAAGCAGGGCTTCAACTTCCCCTTGGTCAGCGATGGCGACGAAGCGCTGTGCGGCGCCTTCGACGTGATCAAGATGAAGAACATGTACGGCAAGCAGGTACGTGGCATCGAACGCAGCACCTTCCTGATTTCCCCCGACAGCCGCATCGTGCAGTCCTGGCGCAAGGTCAAGGTTGCCGGCCATGCCGATGCCGTTCTCGCCGAACTGAAGGCCTCCCAGTCCAAGTGAGTCCCACTGCCCACTGTGTCCGCCACCACCCTGCCCTGCAGCAGGTCATGGTGGTTTTTCCCTGTCCGTAACCAGGAAATGACGATGACCCGAGGCAAGCGCATCTACGTGCTGGATACCAACGTGCTGATGCACGATCCCACCGCGCTGTTCAAGTTCGAGGAACATGACGTCTACCTGCCCATGCAGGTGATCGAGGAGCTGGACAACGGCAAGAAGGGCACCTCCGAAGCGAGCCGCAACGCCCGCCAGGTAAGCCGCTTCCTCAATGAGCTGGTGCAGGAATCGGGCCTGGACAACCTGGCCGACGGCATTCCGCTGCAGCGCCCGAACGGCCTGCAGCTGCGCGGCAAGCAGAGCGCCGGCAAGCTGCGCTTCCAGACCAGCCATTTTGATGCGGGCAAGAGCTTCGGCAAGGTCATCCCGGACAACGCCATCCTCGGCGCGATCCTGGCGCTGAAGGAAGAAACCCCCGACCTGCCGGTGGTGTTCGTTTCCAAGGACATCAACCTGCGGATCAAGGCCGCCATCGCCGGCATCGTGTCCGAGGACTACGAGAACGACCGCGCGCTGGACGATTTCAGCCTGCTCTACACCGGCGCCACCGAGCTGCCGGAAGACTTCTGGAAGCGCCACGGCGAAGACCTGCGCAGCTGGAGCGACAAGGGCCGCACGCATTACGAGATCCTCGCGCAGGATGGCGAGGAGTGGTACCCGAACCAGTACGTCTACCTGCCCGGCGAAGACGAGGTCGAACTGCGCGTCAGCCGCGTGGTCGGCGATGGCAAGGTGGTGCTGTCGCTGGTCGATGATTTCCGCCACGGCAGCCACGCCGTGTGGGGCATCAGCGCGCGCAACCGCGAGCAGAACTTCGCGCTCAACGCACTGATGGACCCGGAGATCGACTTCGTCACCCTGCTCGGCACCGCCGGCACCGGCAAGACCCTGCTGGCGCTGGCCGCCGGCCTGGCGCAGACGATGGACCAGCAGCGTTACCGCGAGATCATCATGACCCGCGCCACGGTCAGCGTGGGCGAGGACATCGGCTTCCTGCCCGGCACCGAGGAAGAAAAGATGACGCCGTGGATGGGCGCGCTGACCGACAACCTGGAAGTGCTCACCCACAACCAGGAAGGCGGCACCTGGGGCCGCCAGGCCACCAACGACCTGCTGGCCAGCCGCATCAAGATCCGCTCGATGAACTTCATGCGCGGGCGCACCTTCCTGTCGCGCTACCTGATCCTGGATGAAGCGCAGAACCTCACCCCGAAGCAGATGAAGACGTTGATCACCCGTGCCGGCCCCGGCACCAAGATCGTCTGCCTGGGCAACGTCGAGCAGATCGACACCCCGTACCTGACCGAAACCACCTCGGGCCTGACCTACGCGGTGGACCGCTTCAAGAACTGGCCGCATAGTGCGCACATCACCCTGCGCCGCGGCGAACGTTCGCGCCTGGCCGATTACGCTTCGGAGGTGTTGTGAACCGTTGCACCCGCCTGCTGCTGCCTACGGCTGCGATCACCCTCGCAGCCGCACTGGCCGCCTGCACCACCACGCGCGGCCCGGCCAGCGTGCCGACCGCCGAGCGTACCGGCCAATCGTGGGTGGTGACCCGCCCCGCCATCGCCGCGCAGGTGCTGGACACCTGCTCGCGCACCAGCCCCGGCCGCGAGGCCGGGCGGGTGAGCGGCTACTGGGCACCCAGCCGGCAGCAGGTGGACCAGATGGAAGCCAAGCTGTCCTCGCTGGAAGCCCAGGTGCCGCGCGTACTGGATTTCGACCGCCAGTACGTGGGCATCGAAAGCGGTGGCCAGCAGCTGATCTACATCAACGCATTCCACCTGCCTGAAGGCGCCGGCACCAACCCCGCCCGCGAGGCGATCCGCGTCTGCGATGGCGGCCGGCAGTTCTGGGGTGCGGTGTTCGATCCGGCCACCGGCACCTTCAGCGACCTGCAGTTCAACGGCGGCAAAGTGCCGTCGCCCTGAGGCGGCGGCATGGGAATACGCCTGCCCACCTGGGTCTGGATCGGCGCGGTGGCGCTGTCCAGCGTGGCCGGCATGGTCAACGTGGTGGGCTTCCTGGGCTTCGAGCACCAGGCGGTGAGCCACATGACCGGTAGCACCAGCCAGCTGGGCATGGCCATTGCGCAGGGTGACTGGCGCGCGGTCGGCCATCTGTGGGGACTGCTGATCGCGTTCTCGCTGGGCGCGATGCTCAGCGGCCTGCTGATCCAGGACAGCGCCCTGCAGCTGGGCCGCCGCTACGGCGTCGCGCTGGCGCTGGAATCGGCACTGCTGCTGGTGGCCATTCCGCTGTTCGAACAGCATCAGATCTGGGGCGCACTGGCCGCCGCCATGGCCTGCGGCCTGCAGAACGCGATGGCCACCACCTTCAGTGGCGCGGTGGTGCGCACCACCCACCTCAGCGGCATGTTCACCGACCTCGGCATCGGCCTGGGCCACCTGCTGCGCGGACTGCCGCTGCAGGTACGGCGGCTGACCCTCAGCGGCCTGATCATCAGCGGCTTCCTCGGCGGCGGCATCCTCGGCGCCTGGTTGTTCATGCGCTGGCAATACGACGCCCTGCTCGCCCCCGCCCTGCTGACCGGCCTGACCGGGCTGGGGTATGTGGTGTACCAGCAGTGGGCGCGTTGGCGGCATTGAATCAAAGGCATCCACGCATGGCGTGGATCTACCTTCCCCTGCGGGACCACGGCACAATCAACTGATGAGCCCGACCACTCCCGTTTCCGCCCTCACCATCGCCGGCTCCGACTCCGGCGGTGGCGCCGGTGTCCCTGCCGATCTCAAGGCCTTCGCCGCGCACCGCGTGCATGGCCTGGCCGTGTTCGCCGCGCTGACTGCACAGAACACCCGTGGCGTCACCGCCGTGCATGTGCCACCGATCGCATTCCTGCAGGCGCAGATCGAAGCCTGCTTCGATGACTTCGATATCCATGCCGTGAAACTCGGCATGCTGGCCAACGCCGAGGTGATCCATGCCGTCGCCGACGCACTGGAAAAACATCGCCCGCCGCACGTGGTGCTGGACCCGGTGATGGTCGCCACCAGCGGCGCGCGCCTGCTGGAGGAAAGTGCGCTCAAGGCCATGCGCGAACGCCTGCTGCCGTTGGCGACGCTGGTTACGCCCAATACCCCGGAAGCAGAACTCCTGATCGGCCGGAAGATCGGCAACGGCGATGACGCCGAACAGGCTGCCTCTGCCCTGCTCGATCTCGGAGCCGGCGCAGTCCTGCTCAAGGGTGGCCACCTGCAGGAAGGCAACCGCGTGATCGATCGCTACTTCGACGGCGTCAGCAGCGAAGAATTCATCCACGCCCGCCTGCCGCTGGACGCACATGGCACAGGCTGCACGCTCGCCTCGGCCATCGCCGCGCAGCTGTGCAACGGCCTGAGCCTGGCCAATGCCTGCGAAGCCGGCATCGACTACGTTGCGCGCGGCCTGCAGCAGGGCTACGCGCCTGGCCGCAGCGAGGTGCTGGTGCTCGATCACTTCGGCGCGGCACCGCACGCATGAGCCTGACGTCGAGCGTCCTCGCCGTGCAGTGCGACGACGGCCATCGCTACGAAGTGATCGCCTGCGTGCCTGCACAGCCCATCGCGCGCCTGCTGTGGCTGCCAGCGCTGGGCGTGGCCGCGCGTCACTACCTGCCACTGGCATCGGCGCTGGCGGCGAAGGGCGTGGCGGTCTACCTGCATGAGTGGCGCGGCAACGGCAGCAGCTCACTGCGCCCGTCGCGCACGCAGGACTGGGGCTATCGCGAGGTACTCGAACAGGATCTGCCGGCCAGCCAGGCCGTCCTGGCCGCAGCCGATGACGCCGCCGACGCCCTGCCCTGGATCATCGGTGGACACAGTCTGGGCGGGCAGCTGGCCTGCGTGCATGCCGGCCGCAACCCGCAGCACTTCAACCGGCTGTGGCTGGCGGCCAGCGGCTCACCGTTCTGGCGCGGCTTCCCGCCACCGCGTGGCTGGCTGCTGCCACTGGTCTATCGTTTCCTGCCGTGGATCGCGCAACGCCAGGGCGTGCTGCATGGTCGGCGCCTCGGCTTCGGTGGCACCGAAGCGCGCGGGCTGATCGCCGACTGGGCGCGCGTTGGCCTGAACAACCACTACGCCGCGGCCGGCATGGACGAAGACCTCGATGCGCAGATGGCGCGCGTGCATGGCAGCGCACAGGCCGTGTTGATGGAGCACGACTGGTTGGCACCGACCGGATCGATGCAGACGCTGCTGGCGAAGCTGCCGAATGTGGACGCGCAGCTACGCGTGCTGTCCGCGCAGGAACTGGGCACGCGCGCCGATCATTTCGCGTGGCTGAAGGCGCCGGAGGCCGTAGCTGACAGCTTTTTCATTCAGTTGGATGAAAATTTTCACAAAACTGTTGACGGTACGCGCCGACATCCGCATAATTCCGCTCCTGTCGCAGGGCGCCCGTAGCTCAGTTGGATAGAGTACCTGGCTACGAACCAGGCGGTCGGGAGTTCGAATCTCTCCGGGCGCACCACTCGACAGGTTTCCAGCATCCGCCGCTGGAAATGCAGTAAAATTAAGCAGTAAGTTGATTGTGTACCGCGCGCCCGTAGCTCAGTTGGATAGAGTACCTGGCTACGAACCAGGCGGTCGGGAGTTCGAATCTCTCCGGGCGCACCATACACAGTCAGCACAACAAGTTTATGTAATTGGCGCCCGTAGCTCAGTTGGATAGAGTACCTGGCTACGAACCAGGCGGTCGGGAGTTCGAATCTCTCCGGGCGCACCATTACACCGAAACAGCAGGCCTCGGCCTGCTGTTTTTTTATGTGTGTTTTTCGGCAGGGCTGCGCCCTGCACCTGCAGATGCTTCAAGCCAAGGCAACGGCAACGGCAACAGCAAAAGCTGGCATTCCGTGGGTTGGCGGGGCGACATGGACAGGCAGGACACGCCGTAAACCCATCCATGGGGGCTCGATGGCGGCATCCATGCCGCCAACGGTCCTGCCTGCCCATGCCGCCCCACCTCTGACAGATTTCCGCGATCTGGTAGATCCACGCCATGCGTGGATGACTCCATCGAGTTCGAGTATTTCGATAATTGATCGAAGAGCATCCACGCATGGCGTGGATCTACCGTGTCGACCAAGGTCGACACCTACCAGAGCAGTACGCCGTTCCGACAGATCGCGGGACTCTGTCGAAGGCGGGGTGGGTCCGGTTGCGGGGGCGTGAGCCGCATGGATGCGGCGACCGAGCTTACATGGACGTACTTGCAGCGGCCCCCGCAACCGGACCCACCCCGCCTCCCCACAGGAAACCAGCTTCTGCTGTTGCTGTTGCTGTTGCTGTTGCTCCAGCTCGTAGCGGGTGCAGGGCGCAGCCCTGCCGTACCCCTACCCCCTGGCCATTGACTGCCACCACTGTGACAGCAGCTCCGGCCTGCGCAGGCGCTCTCGCCACCAGCGCAGTGCGGCACCATCCTCGCCGGTGCGCCAGGCCAGCCAGAAGGTCTCTTCCGGCTTGTGCTCCTCCACCTCGCGGATCACCAGCTGGCCACGCGCCACCGCCGCGCGCGCGCACGGCTCGGGCAGGAAACCGAAGCCCACGCCTTCGCACTGCAGCTTCAGCTTGCTGGCCATGTCCGGCACCGTCAGCATCTCCTGCCCCATCAACAGACCGACCGTGCGCGGCAGCAGCCGCCGTGCCGAATCGGAGACCGCGATCGCGCAGTGCTCGACCAGCTGCTCGCGTCCGAGCACGCCCGGCACTGCAGCCAACGGATGACCGGGGGCGACCGCGAACACGAACTCCACCGTACCCAGCGGCTCGACCACGTAACCGCCGCCGCTGGGACCCTCGCCCGGCGCACCAACCAGCAGGTCGGCACGGCGGTCCAGCAGGGCCTCCCAGGTGCCGGACAGGGCCTCGCCGATCAGCCGCAGCCGGGTCGGCGCCTCCGCCTCACGAAACGCGGCGATGTCCGGGCCGAGCAGCCAGGTCGGGAACACCGAGTCCACCGCCAGGGTCAGTTCGGTCTCCCAGCCCGACGCCACCCGGCGCACCCGCAGTTCCAGCTCCCGGGCTGCGCGCAGCAGGTGGCGGCCTTCGTCCAGCAGCGCGCGGCCAGCCTCAGTCGGCTCGGCGCGCGGGCCGACCCGGTCGAACAGCTGTACGCCCAGGTCCTCCTCCAGCTTGGCCACGGTGTAGGAGATGGTCGAAGGCACTTTGTGCAGGGCCTTGCCGGCGCCGGCGAACGAGCCGCGGCGGTCGATGGCGTCCAGGATCTGCAGGGCATCGAGACTGAGTTTGAGCATTCGAATTTTTCGATGATGGCTGTCAAAACTATCCGTTTTTCAAACCCCTATCGCAAGCGGATACTTCTCTCCAACGGGGAAACACAGCGGCTACAAGCCAACCCCGCCCCATCGAAACCATCGAACAAGGAGATTCCATCATGCTGCAGATCCGCAAGAGCGCTACCCGTGGCCTGGCCGAGCATGGCTGGCTGTCCTCGCGCCATACCTTCTCCTTCGCCAACTACTACGACCCCCGCTACGTCAGCTTCGGACCGCTGCGGGTGATCAACGAAGACAGGGTGATCGGCGGCCAGGGCTTCGGCACCCACAGCCACAGCAACATGGAGATCGTTTCCTATGTGCTGGGCGGCGCGCTGGAGCACAAGGACTCGATGGGCACCGGTTCGGTGCTGCGTTACGGCGACGTGCAGCGCATGAGTGCCGGCAGCGGTGTCAGCCACAGCGAGTTCAATCACTCCGCCGACGAGACCGTGCACTTCCTGCAGATCTGGATCTTCCCGGACGCGGAGAACATTACTCCGTCGTACGAAGAGACCCACTTCGCACCGGAAACCAAGCGCGGCCAGCTGCGCCTGATCGCCTCGCCGGACGGTGCCGACGGTTCGCTGCGCATCCACCAGGATGCCCGCATCTTCGCCACCATCCTCGATGGCGGCCAGAAGCTGCACCACGCCCTCGGCAACGGTCGTGGCGCCTATGTGCAGGTGGCCCGAGGCCAGCTGCAGGTCAATGGCATCACACTGGAAGCCGGTGATGCACTGCAGATCAGCGACGAAGCGCAACTGACCCTGGAAAACGGCAACGACGCCGAAGTGCTGGTGTTCGACCTGCCGCTGTAACGACAACGCCCGCGATGCCGAAAAGCATCGCGGGCGTATTTGTAGAGCCGAGCCATGCTCGGCTGCGGTTTGACAGCCAGCCGAGCGCGGGCTCGGCTCTACAGCACCACCGGCGTCAGAACTTGTACGTCATCGCCAGGCGCACGTTGCGCGGCTCACCCCAAGTATAGGTGCTGTACCAGCTGAAGATCGTGTAGTACCGCTTGTCCAGCAGGTTGTTGACGTTGAGCGTGGCCGACAGGCGATCGTTGAATTCATAGCGCGCCATTGCATCGAGCAGCCAGTAGGGTTGGGCGCGATGCACCACCTTGGCCTGCGTGGCCGGGTTGGTGATCTCGCCGAAAGTGGAATCCTGCCAGCGCGCGCCACCGCCCAGCGTCAGCCCCTTCCAGTCGCCGCGCAGGCGGTAGCTGGTGTGCAGGCTGAACTGGTTTTCCGGCTCCAGTGTGGTCACCTTGGCACCGGCCTGGCGGGCGATCTTGTGCGAGAACCCACCCTGCACCTGCCAGCCCTCGGCCAGCTGGCCCGACATTTCCAGCTCGTAACCCTTGGTACGCACGCCCATCAGGGCGCGATAGGCATCCTGCCCGTCCGGTGTCTTGCCACCAGTGGGCTGGGCGAAGTTGTCCTGGTCGAGCTGGAACAGCGCCGCACTGGCGTTGAAGCGCCCATCGAGGAACTCGGCCTTCAGGCCCATCTCGTAGCTGCGGCCTTCCAGCGGATCCAGTGCCTTGCCCTGCTCGTCGCGTTCGCTATGCGGTTTGAAGATGGTGCTGTAGCTGGCATACACCGAATAGTGCTCGCCAAGGTCGTAGACCACGCCGGCATACGGTACGAACACGCCGGTTTCGCGCGTCTGCGGCGAGCGGTAGCTGGCCAGGCGGCTGCCGACGATCACCTTCAACGGATCGGCCACGTCGAAGCGGCCGACCACGTACAGGCCGTTCTCACGCGTCACTTCGTTGTTGCTGTAGCTGCGCTGCCACTCCGGCTCGGGAATGTCGCCATTCCAGGTTCTGTAGTCCGGCACGGTATCCGGGAACCCCGCCTGCGGGCCGTAGCCGGTGTTGGTCCAGCGCTTGCGCGAGGCGCTGCCACCGACGACCAGCTCATGCTCGCGGCCGAACAGGCCGAAATGACCGCTCAGGTAGAAGTCGGCCGCATTGCTGACGGTCTTGCCAACGTACTTGCCGAGCCACAGGCTGACGCCCTCGCCGGTCAACGGATCGGGATTGCCGGCGGCGGCACCGGCCAGTGCCGCGTCATAGCCGTTGACCTGGTGGTTGAGCTGCAGCTTGGCCACCCAGTCGTTGGCGAAGGTGTGCTCGAGCGTGGCGAAGCCGGTGCGCACATACTGGCGCCAGCCACTCCAGCGCGTGCCGTTGTTGAACGAACGCGGCATGTCATTGAAGTTGCCGGCACTGTCCAGAAGAGGGATGCCACCCCAGGTCGAGCCCTTCGGGTCGCTGTCCATCGTATCGCCACCCACGGTCAGCAGCGTGCGCTCGCCCAGATCGGCTTCCAGCACTGCGTAGCCCACCTTGCTGGTGCGCTGGTAGAAGTCGAGATTGGAATGCTTGTCCTGCCAGGCGCCCACCGCACGACCGCGCACGCGTCCATCGGCGGTCAACGGGCCGCCAACATCGATCTCGGCACGATAGTCATCCCAGCGGCCCACACCCAGCGTCGCACTGCCGGCGAACTCCTTGCCCGGCTTCTTGCGCACCAGGTTGATGGTCGCGCCCGGATCGCCCATGCCGGTGAGCAGGCCGGTCGCGCCCTTGAGCACTTCGATGCGGTCATAGATCGCGGTATCGCTGAGCGTGTTGCCCGCCGAATAGGCCGAGTCACGCGACATCGGGATGCCGTCGTACTGGAAGTTCTGCACGGCAAATCCACGTGCGTAGTACTCGGTGCGCTCGCTGTCGTAGGTGACGATGCTGATGCCCGGGGTCACCCGCATCACGTCATCGATGCCGTTCAGGCCAAAGTCGTCCATCTGAGCGCGGGTAATGACGCTGATGGTCTGCGGGGTCTGCCGTGGCGTCAGCACCAGGCGGGTGGCGGTGGCGATGGTGCCGGGCGTGTACGCGCCGCTGCCCTCGGTGATGGTGCCGAGCAGGTTGGCGGTGACCTGCACGGTCTGCAGGGTCTGCGACGCCGGGGCCTCGGCGGCCTTGTCCGGCTCGGCGGCGGACTGCGCGACTGCGATGCCGCTGCTGGCCAGTGCGGTGATCAGCAGGCCCCGAGCAAGCGCCTGCGGCAACGCACGGCGACGCGGCAATGGGGACGGAATACGGGCATCAGGCACAGACAGCACGACGGGACCTCCACGATCGAGTGGGATCCTCTGGCGGCGGCTGGAGGGAAGACGGGGACGCGGCCGGATGGCCGCAGGCGCAGGCGCAGGAGTGTACTCCCCTGCGCCCCGGCTGTCGTGCGGTGTGCTGTGGTGCGGCGCGCTGCCGCAGGCTCAGCCGCCGATGGCGGCGCAGGCCTCCAGGATCAGTGCGGTCACGTCCTTCGGCTGCGAGGCCAGCGAGGCATGGCTGGCATCCAGCTCCAGCAGTCGCTTGGGCTGCATGCGCGTGGCCATGGCCCTCTGGTTTTCCGGCGCGATCATCCGATCATGGCGGGACAGCTGGTACCAGCTCGGCTTGTGCTTCCACGCCGGGTCGCTCACCGCATCACCGAAAGTGCTGGCCAGCGGCGCCTTCTGGGTCACCGCCATCACCCGGCCCTCATCGTCGCTCAGGTCCTGGCAGAAGCTTTCATGGAACTTGTCGGCGCGCAGCCACAGGTAACCATCACTGTCCGGCGCCAGGTTCGGTGCCGCTTCCGGCAGATGCTGCTGGGTGATGCCACCGGGGCTCTCGCCGGCATCCGGGGCGAACGCTGCGATATAGACCAGGCCCTTCACGTTGGCCTCGTTGCCGGCCTGGCTGATCACCGCACCACCGTAGGAGTGGCCGACCAGCAGCACCGGCCCGTCGATCTGCCGGATCATTTTCTGGGTGCGGCCGGCATCGTCGGCCAGCGAGGTGAGTGGCAGTTCCACCGCCTGCACGCGGTCATGGCCGTTGCGATGCAGCTCCAGGATCACTTTGGCCCAGTGTGCGGCCCCACCCCAGAAACCATGGACGAGGAGGATGGTCGGTGTCGTGCTCATGTACGGATCTCCGGCAGCGGCCGGCGGAATGCCGACCGTGTCGCCACTGTCCGTCTTTGGCGTTAATCAGCGGTGACGCATTCGGGTCACTGCAATCGTATGCGTCGCTGGATGTCATGCATGGCACTTGCCGATCCCGCTTGAAAACGTTTTCATAAATGATCCTTGGAGCTTCGTATCGCGCATGACGCCTTCATCCCCACGTGCCCAGCAGCACGCCACCCGTGCCGCCTTCTTCATTCCCGGATTCGCCACCGCCGCCTGGGCGCCGATGGTGCCCTACGCCAAGGCCAAGGCCGGGCTGTCCGACGCCAGCCTCGGCGCGGTGCTGCTGTGCCTCGGGCTCGGCTCACTGCTGGCGATGCCACTGGCAGGTGCGCTGACCGGGCGGCTGGGATGCCGCCGGGTGATGGTGATCACCTGCGCGATGATGCTGTGCGCCCTGCCCTTGCTGGTGCTGGCGCCCTCTCCGGTAGCGCTGGGCGCCGCCCTGTTCGTGTTCGGCGCCGGCGTCGGTGCACTGGATTGTGCGATGAACATGCAGGCGGTCGCGGTCGAGCGCGACGCCGGGCGCGCGATGATGTCCGGATTCCATGCCTTCTACAGCATCGGCGGCTTCGTCGGCGCCGGCTGCATGACCGGCATGCTGATCCTGGGTACGCCGCTGTGGCTGGCCGCGTTGGTTTCGGTGGCCGCACTGCTGCTGGTGGCAGTGCTGTCGGCACCGCACTGGCGCCCGCAACGGATCCTGCATGAAGGCCCCCTGCTGGCACTGCCGCATGGCGTGGTGCTGTTCATCGGCGTGCTGGCCTTCGTGGTGTTCCTCGCCGAGGGCTCGATGCTGGACTGGAGCGCGGTGTTCCTCGCCGAAGTGCGGCAGGTGCCACGTGACCAGGCCGGTGCCGGCTTTGCACTGTTCACCCTGGCGATGACCGCGATGCGCCTGTTCGGCGACGGCATCGTCGAGCGCCTCGGCCGGACCCGCACCCTGGTCTTCGGCGGCATCACCGCTGCTGCGGGTTTCACCCTGGCCACGCTGGTGCCATCGTTTCCGGTGGCGCTGGCCGGTTACATACTGGTTGGGCTGGGCTGCGCCAACATCGTGCCGGCGCTGTTCTCGATGGCCGGCCAACAGCGGGTGATGCCGGAGAGCATCGCCATCACTGCGGTCACCACGCTGGGCTACGCCGGCATCCTCGCCGGACCGGCAGCGATCGGCGCACTCGCACACGCTACCAGCCTCGGCTTCGCCTTCCTGTGCGTGGCAGCGCTGCTGCTGGGCGTCGCGGCGTCTGCGCGCTCGCTGGCAAGACGGGTGGCCTGACAGAAAAAAGGGGGACGGAGGGGATTAAGTCGTTTCTGGCCCAGCTGTGCGGGAAACGACTTAATCCCCTCCGTCCCCTTTTCTCAGCTGCGTGTCAGCCACTCGGCCTGGGCCGGCAGCTGGGGCGCCGGGCAGGCACTCTGCGGATGGTGCTCGTCGCGCGCCATCCAGTCATCGACCACGCCCGCCAGCAGGTCCAGTCGCAGCGGCAGGGTGATGTGGTCCTCGCCGCGCATCTCGATGTAGTGCGCGCGCGGATTGGCCTGCGCCAGTTCGCGGCCCTGGCTGACCGGAATGTGCTGGTCGCCCTGGCCGTGCAGCAGCAGTACGCAGGCGCGGGTATCGGCCAGCGCGCGCGCTACATCCACGCGGTCCAGATCGACGTCGATGCGGCGGCTGGCGGCGGCGATCACCTGGTTGATGTCCTGGCCGCCGTAGCGCCAGCGCGCGTACGACGCCACCGCCTGCGCCTTCAGGCCTTCCGGCTGCAGTCCCATCAGGTGCGGGATCATCGTGCGGATCGCCACACCGGCATTGGCGAACGATTCCATCGCCACCACGCCTTCCACCTGGTCACCGAGCTTGTCGGCGGTGAATACCGCTGTGGCGGCGCCATAGGACACGCCGAACAGGTACAGCGGGCCGGTTACTTCACCACGCGCGCGCAGCTCACCGATTACATCGACCACGTCGTCGGATTCATAGGTGCCGTATCCGGACGGACCTGCACCGGACTGCCCATGGTTGCGCAGGTCCAGCGTGATCACGCGGTAGCCGGATTCGGCCAGCTGCAACGACCACGGCAGCATCGAATCGCCGTTCATCATCCAACCGTGCAGCAGCACCACGGTGCCGCGCGGGGCCTGCGCGCGGAACGGCTGCGGTACTGCCAGGCTCAGGCCGGTATCCAGCGGCAGGCCGTTCTCGTGGCGCTGCGGCAGGTAGTGGTAACGCGCGCCGTAATCGCCGGGATCGAATACACGCCAGAAGATCGGCACGCCATCGCGGCCCGGCGCGAAGCCATGGCGGTTGGGCAGTTCGGCAATGGCCGCGGCAATGCGTGGACGATCGAGCAGCGTCGATACGCCACCCGGCGCGATCAGCCTGTCGGCGAGCGAGGTGGACGAGGCATTGATGGAGGAGGAGCATGCAGCCAGCCACAGGCCGGCGCACGCCAGCAACAACAGCAGCAGGCGCTTCATGGGCAATCGGGGAAAAGGTGCGACAGCGTGGCAGGTTAGCGACGCGGGCGTGGGTCATCTATCGCGCACGGATGACGGCTTGATGACAACGCAGGAACGATTCAGCTTGGTGTACAAGCTGTATCCGTTTAGTCATTGATCCGGATCAATGAACGCGCGCGCGGGATTGCCCACAGTGCCGCCATGCGCACCTCGCTCAAGCTCGCCATTGCCCTGGCCGCCACGTTTGCCGCCGCCTACGGCATCGCCCGCACCACGCCCTACTGGTTCGCACCGCGACAGACGGCGCAGGTCGACATCCACGATCCGACGCTGATCGCGCAGGGACAGTACCTGTCGCGCGCCGCCGACTGCGCCGCCTGCCACACTGCGCCGGGCGGCAAGCCGTTCGCCGGTGGCCTCGGTATGCAGACGCCGATGGGCACGATCTACTCGACCAACATCACGCCCGATCCGGACACCGGCATTGGCGCCTACGACTACGCCGACTTCGAGCGCGCGGTCCGTCGCGGCATCCGTCACGATGGGCAGCCGTTGTATCCGGCAATGCCGTATGCCTCATACGTGATCGCCAGCGATGCCGAGATCAAGGCGCTGTACGCCTACTTCATGGGCTCGGTGCAGCCGGTGAAGCAGGGCAACGCCGACAGCACGATTCCGTGGCCGGCCAACATGCGCTGGCCACTGGCCTGGTGGCAGCTGCTGTTCGCACGCCCGCGTACGTTCAACCCGGATCCGTCGCTGGATGCCAGCCAGCAGCGCGGCGCCGAACTGGTGGAAGGCCTGGCCCACTGCGGCGCCTGCCACACGCCACGTGGCCTCGCGTTCCAGGAAAAGGCGATGGCCGATGATGGCAGCCGCCAGTTCCTGTCCGGCTCGGTGCTGGAAGGCTGGTATGCGAAGAACCTGCGCAATGAATCAACCGGTCTGGCCAGCTGGAACGAGGGCGAGATCGTCGACTTCCTGCGCACCGGACGCACCGATCGCTCCGCGGCCTTCGGCGGCATGGCCGACGTGGTCGAGCACAGCACGCAGTACCTGTCCGACGCCGACCTGCTGGCGATGGCCCGCTACCTGAAACAGCTGCCGGCGCGCGAGGGCCGCAGTGCACAGTGGTCACCGGGTACCGACACCTCCACCGCCGCACTACGCAGTGGCGACTATCGCGTGGCCGGCTCGCTGGCCTATGCCGAGCATTGCCAGGCCTGCCATCGCGCCGACGGCCGCGGCATGCCACGGGTCTACCCGGCGCTGGCCGGCAACTCGATCGTGTTCGCCGATGATCCCAGCTCGCTGGTACAGGTAACCCTGATCGGCGGCCGCACGCCGCATACCCCGCACGACCGCATGGCCTTCACCATGCCCGGTTTCGAGCAGCTGCCGAATGCACAGCTGGCACAGATCCTGACCTTCATCCGCAGCAGCTGGGGCAACCAGGCCAGCGCGGTGAGCGAGGTCGACGTGGCGCGCATGCGCCGGGTGGTGCGTGACAAGCCGGTGCACTACGTTCCGCAGGAGGCCGCACGATGAAACGTTCGCGCAAACGCTCCCGCCTGCTGATCGGCAGCGTGGTCACCCTCGTGCTGCTGGCCGGCGCCGGCACCCTCGCCTATCGCCATCTGTACCCGGACCTGGATGCCGCCGTAGCCAGCACGATCGATATCCTCGATGCGCAGGGCAAGGTGGTCGGCCACTACCACGCACCCAGCGCCGAAGAGATCGCCGGGCTCGGCAATGCCGAATCGGTGATGCTTGGCCGCCGCATCCTCAACGAGACCGCGCGCCTGCTTCCGGACAACGTCGGCAACGATCTGAACTGCAATTCGTGCCACATGGCCGAGGGCAAGCGACCGTTCGGCAACCACTACTTCAATACGGGCGGCGGCGCCTATCCGCGTTACATGCCGCGCCCGGGCAAGGTGATCGGGCTGACCGAGCGCATCAATGGCTGCCTGCAGCGCTCAATGAACGGCAAGCCGCTACCGAAGGACTCACCGCAGATGCGCGCCATGCTCGACTACATGGCGTGGCTGAGCAGTCCCGTGCCAGACGGTGCAAAGGTGGCCGCCCCCAGCGAGGGCCCCATCGACAGCACGCTGACCCCGGACCCGATCCGTGGCCAGGCGCTGTACGCCGTGCAGTGTGCCGCCTGCCATGGCGACAACGGCGAAGGCCGGCGCGACGCCAGCGGTGATATCGCCTTCCCGCCGCTGTGGGGCGACCACAGCTTCAACATCGGCGCCGGCATGGCGCGCCTGTACAAGGCGGCCGGTTTCGTCAAGCACAACATGCCGCCGGCGGTGACCCGCGAGCCGCCACTGGGGCAGCAGGTGATGCCCGACCAGGATGCGGTGGACATCGCCAGCTACTTCATCAACCAGCCGCGGCCGGACTTCGCCAACAAGGCCAAGGACTGGCCGCGCGACCCGAAACCCAAGGACGCGCGGTACTGAGGAGGGCGTGGTTCAGCGCTTGACCAGCTCGACCCGGCGATTGCGCGCCTTGCCTTCCTCGCTGCCATTGTCGGCCACCGGCCTGTCGGCGCCGAAGCCGGCCGCCTGCAGGCGGTCGGCGTTGACCCCCTTGGCGGTCAACGCCGCCACCACCGACCGCGCACGATCCTCGGACAAGCTGCGGTTGTGCGCGGCCGCGCCGCTGTTGTCGGTGTGGCCTTCGATCGACAGTTTCAGCGACGGGTCGGCACGCAGCAGGTCCAGCACCTGCGCCAGTTGCGGTTCGGACGTCGACAGGATCTGCGCCTTGTCGGTGGCGAAGTTGACCTGGATCGCCACGCGGCCGTCGCTGTCCAGCTTCTTCTTCAACGCATCGGCCGGCAGCAGCGCCGCGGTCTGGGTGAAACCCTTGCGCTCGACCACGACCCAGCCAGCGCTGAGGTATTCGAGGCGAGCATGTACCCACACCTGGCGGCCGTCAGCCAGATCGACGCGATAGACAACGGTGTCGTAGTTGTCCCAGCTGTAGCTGGCCGCGTTGCCGTAGGACGACTGCACCTGCTTCGACACGCCCTCGGCCGCCTCGTGCGGGATGCGCCCCTCGAACACCTTGGTGCCGTTGACCTGGGCCATCATCGCCTCAAGGTTGCGACGGACTTCATGCATCGAGTATTCGCGCTCGCCCTTGTCGAAATCGGCAGCGAAGGTGCGGCCCTCGACCGGTTCGAAGTGATCTCCGGTCCAGAACGGGAAGGCATCGAAATCACGCTGCTCGGGCGTGTTCCGCTCGCGATAGCCGGCCGGCAGGGACAGGTGCGGGAAACGGTCCGACCACTGCGCGGTGGCCTTGAACGGCACGTCATCCACGACCACCAGACCGGCGCCGTTGCTGTCCACTGCCAGCTGCACCCACACGGTGCGGTTGACCTGGCGCAGCACGTAGACGGTGGTGGGTGCGTCCTGTTCACCGTTCACCGCATCGATGAAGCCACCCCCGATCTCGCCTTCCAGTTGCGGGCCGTAGTAGATGTCGCGCAGCAGCGTGCCTTCAAAGACCTTGCGGCCGCCGGCGGCGGTGATCACGCCGTCGAAGTTGCGCTGCACTTCCAGCGCGGAGAACGCCTTGTCGGGGGCCGCCTCACTGTCGGTCACGATGCGTGCCGACCAGCTCGGACCTTCCGCCCAATGCACACCCTCGCCCATCCGGAACGGGAAGCGCGCCCAGGCGCGCGGGTGCGGGGCGTTCTGCGGCGCGTAGCCCTGCGGCAGGCTGAAGAACGGCAGCTCACCCAGCGTGGTGTCGCTCAGCGGCACGCTGCCGGTGTCGAAAGGCACCAGCGGCACCGGCTTGCCATCGCGGTCGGTGAGTGCGGTGCCGTCGGCGGCGGCCGTTGAACCCGCTGGGGCGGCGGCCGGTGCTGCGGCCTCGTCCGCCGTGGCTGGCGCAGACGGTGCCACCTCTCCATCCGAGGGCGTCCGGTTGCACCCTGCCAGCAGCACCAGGGCTGCACCTCCCAGCCAGATCTTCGATCGCTTCTGCATCGCCACCACCTCAGGTCCATTGAAGCGCCGAGCATACCCGAAGGCCGTGACCGCCCCCACAGTGCCATCGTTCCTGCGCTGCCACGTCATGCCGATGTCATTGGCGCTGCCGACACTCCGGGGTTTCCTCCCTCTGAAGGTCCAGTTTCGATGCGAACGATTGCGCGTTTTCCCCGTGTCTCGCTGCTGGCCCTGCTGATCGCCCCCGCCCTGGACGCCCTCGCAGAAGCACCGCAGGGCGATACGGGCGAAGCGCGCAGCAGCGATGCGCGTACCCTCGACCAGGTACAGGTGATTGGTCAGGCCACCAGCTACGCGAAGACTTCGGTGCGCGCGGAAACACTGAACCGGCAGACCGTGATGAGCAGCGTCAACGACGCGCTCAACGAAGTGCCCGGCGTGGTGGTCAGCGAGGCCGATGCCACCGGCTCGTCGGTGTGGGGCACGCAGATCAGCATGCGCGGCTTCGTCACCAACCGTGACACCCAGCAGATCGGGACCACCATCGACGGCCTGCCCAATGGCGGCTCGGGCTACGGTGGCGGTTCGCTGGCCAACCGCTACATCGATACCCTGGACCTGGAAACAGTGGAAGTCAGCCAGGGCACCGCCGATATCTCCTCGCGCTCGAACGAAGCCCTCGGCGGCACCCTGAACTTCCTCACCAGCGATCCGCTGCAGGACAGCCGCCTGCGTTTCGTGGTCGGTGCCGGTGACAACGAAGCGCGCAAGTATTACGTGCGCTACGACACCGGCCTGCTCGGCGGCCATACCCGCGCCTGGGTCAGCGCTTCTTCCGCACGTGTGCACGACTGGATCGATGGCAGCGGCAAGACCAGCAATGACCACATCGCCGGCAAGTTCATCACCGAGCTGGATCGCTGGACGCTGACCGGCTACCTGTCCTACAACGATGCCGACGAGCCGGAGTACACCAGCGTCTCGCCGAAGGGCTTCGCCACCAATCCGGACCGCGACAACCTGGTCGGCACCCTCACCGGCATTCCGTACCTGGACCAGAACTACCGTTCCGGCTCGCGTGCGCTGCGCGAGAACACCTTCGGCTACCTGCGCGCGGCCTTCGACGGCGGCAACGGCTTCAAGGCCTCGGTGGCGGCTTACGGGCACCGCATGGAAGGTCGTGGCGACTGGCTGCCCCCCTACCTGGCGCAGGTCAGCGATGATGGTGCCGGTCGCCCGGAGTCGGAGTACACCGGTGGAAAGACCGTGTACGGCGGCAGTAACCGCGGCCAGATTTTCTTCGTCAATCCCGATGGCAGCGCCGCGCAGCGCCTGGCCAGCTGCACCCCACGGCTGGGCTTCACCGCCGAGTACGATCCGAACTGCTACGCCGGCAACGTGCTGGGCGCGCAGTCCTACCGCCACACCCACTACGACAACGACCGCATGGGCGTGACCGCCGACGTCGAATGGCGGCAGACCTTCGGTGCGGTCGACAACACGATCCGTGGCGGTCTGTGGGTGGAAAAGCTGGACCGCTCGGCGCGCCGCGACTGGCATCGCCTGCTCAACGTAGGCCAGGACATCGCCTTCGACCACCAGCCTTACTGGGTACAGTTCGAGGACAAGTACAAGGTCGACGAGCAGATGTACTACGTCGAAGACGTGGCCCGCTTCGGGCCGTTCAGCGCACGCCTGGGCGTGAAGCAGTTCTTCGTCGACCAGTCGCGCCGCCGCGTGATCGGTGCCAGCGAGCACGTCAAATCCGATTCCAAGTCCGATCCGCTGCTGTCCACCGGCTTCACCTGGGCGCCCGGTGTGGAAGGCATGGAGCTGTTCGCTGGCTTCTCGCAGAACTTCGCCGCCATTCCCTCCGGCGTGCTCGGCGAGACCGACCCGCAGCGCTTCCGCAACGTCGAGCCGGAGACCGCCGACAACATCGAAGTCGGCATGCGCATCAGCCGCTGGCCGCTGACCGCGTCGGTCACCCTGTACAACATCAAGTTCGACAATCGCATCGTCTACCTGCCGGCTGGCTTTGTCAGCGGCATCGACTACCTGGGCGAGACCGACGGTGTCTACGAGAACTTCGGTGGCGTGGAAAGCAACGGCCTGGAGGCGGCGTTCGGCTACGGCTGGGACAATGGCTGGCGCCTCAACGCCGCCTATACCTACAACCGCTCCAAGTACCTGGGCAGTGGCGATGCCGCACGTGATACCCAGCTGGGCATCGTCGACGGTGCCAAGGTGATCGGCCAGCCCGAGCAGACCCTGGTGCTGTCGGCCGACTGGCAGGGCGAAAACTGGAACTTCGGCCTGTCCGGTCGCTACCTGGGCACGCGCTACCTCGATGCCGCCAACGTCAACAAGCTGCCTTCGGCCACCGTGTTCAACGCCAACATCGGCTTCGACCTGCAGGGCCTGTCGCCGCGCCTGAAGGGCATGGGTGCCAACCTGGTGGTGAGCAACCTCACCGACAAGCGGTATCTTGCAGGGGTGGACGGCCGCGACAACGCCTTCATCGGCGCCCCGCGCACTGTCGGCATCTCCTTCCGTGTGGACCTGTGAGTGAGCCCGTGACTGATATCGGCCGACGCCGGTTGTTGCAGGCCGGCGTTGCCGCCGGCCTTTCCCCGCTGCTGCCCAGCATCGCCCGGGCTGCAGCGATCGCCCCCGCCGCGCAGACGCGCAGCCTCGAAGACCTGCAGCACATCGTGGTGTTCATGCAGGAGAACCGCTCGTTCGACCACTACTTCGGCACGCTGCCGGGCGTACGGGGTTTCGGCGATCGCTTCGTGGCTCCCGCGCCGGCACTGCAGACCGGCGGCCGCACGCGCAGCCTGTGGCTGCAACCCGATGCCAGCGGCACGCGCGCGATCGCACCGTTCCCGCTGGATACCGCTGCGCACTTCGGCTACATGCGCGTGGAAGGCACGCCGCACACCTGGCCGGACGCACAGCGCGCCTGGGACCACGGCCGCATGGGGCAATGGCCGAAGGCCAAGCAGAACCACTCGATGGGCTACTTCCAGCGCAGCGACCTGCCCTTCCAGTTCGCACTGGCCGATGCCTTCACCATCTGCGACGCCTACCACTGCGCGATGCAGGCCGGAACCAACCCGAACCGGGTGTTCCTGTGGACCGGTCACAATGATGCACACGCGCGTGCTGGCGGCCCGGTGATCGCCAACTCGCACGACAACTTCCCCGAGCACGGCGGGCATCCGGCGTCGTATCGCTGGACCAGCTATGTCGAACGCCTGCAGAAGGCGGGCGTCTCCTGGCAGATCTACCAGGACATGGCCGACAACTTCACCGACAACCCGCTGGCCGGCTTCGAGGCGTTCCGCCAGGCCTACCGCGCTGCGCCGGGGCATGACCCGCAGCTGCGCGCGCGTGGGGTCAGCTCGCGTGGGCTGGCACAACTGCGCCAGGACGTGGTCGACGGGCGCCTGCCGCGGGTCAGCTTCATCATCGCCGACGCGGCCGGCAGCGAGCATCCCGGCCCCTCCAGCCCGGCCCAGGGCGCGGCCTATACCGCACGCGTGCTGGATGCACTGACCGCCGATCCGGAGGTGTGGAGCCGCACCGCCCTGCTGCTGATGTTCGATGAGAACGACGGCTTCTTCGACCACATGCCACCACCGGCACCGCCTTCACTGGAAAACGGTGGCTGGGCGGGTGCGTCTTCGATCAGTACCGAAGGCGAGTACCACCGTCATCCGGCGCCGGGTGACGAGAAGTACGACGCCGCCGAGCTGCGCGGCCGCCCCTATGGGCTGGGCCCGCGCGTGCCGCTGTACGTGATCTCGCCCTGGAGCCGCGGTGGCTGGGTCGATTCGCAGGTGTACGACCACACCTCGGTCATACGGCTGATCGAACGCCGCTTCGGCGTGGCCGCACCGGATATCTCACCCTGGCGCCGTGCGGTCTGCGGAGACCTGAGCAACGCCTTCGACTTCGCCCAGCGCGATACCCGTCCGTTCGTACGCGGCCTGCCCGACGTGAGCGCGGCGGCCGCACGTGCCGCCGCCCTGCCAGGACGCACCGTGCCAGCGTTGCCGGAGGGGCTGGAACCGGCGCAACAGGAGCGTGGCGTACGTCCGGCGCGTGCCCTGCCCTATCGGCCGCAGGCATCGATTGCCGCGATCGACACA
Source organism: Stenotrophomonas sp. 71799_Sma (assembly GCF_056482505.1). Lineage (NCBI taxonomy): Bacteria > Pseudomonadati > Pseudomonadota > Gammaproteobacteria > Lysobacterales > Lysobacteraceae > Stenotrophomonas > Stenotrophomonas sp. 71799_Sma. The sequence goes on along the minus strand of NZ_CM151202.1, from coordinate 1,737,385 downwards.
TCGGGCGTGGAACTGGTGCTGTCCTGCGAAGGTGCGGCAGCGGTCCTGCATGTCTACGATCGGCTGCGGCTGGGTGCAGTGCCACGCCGCTATACACTGGTACCGGGCACGCCACTGCGGGAGCGCTGGCCGCTGGATGTGCACGGTCGCTACGACCTTTGGCTGCTGGGCCCGAACGGCTTCCACCGTCACTTCCAGGGCGCTGCCAAAGGACCCGTTGTGCAGGCGTCGGTCGAGCGCGCCGACGGCCAGCTGCGGCTGCACCTGCGCAATCTCAGCGATACCGCACAGCAGCTGCGCGTGCATGCCGGTGCCTATGCCGGGCACATGCCCGAGCAGACGCTGGCACTGCCGGCGCATGCAGAGACTTCGTTGGCGTGGGATGCAACGCCTACCGCCGGCTGGTATGACCTGCAGGTCAACGCCGGTGAGAGTGTGCTGCGCCTGGCGGGCCGCGCCGAGGATGGGCGTCCTGGCACCAGTGACCCGGCGATGGGCAGCGAACCACTGCGCTTCGAGCACGATTGAGCCGCTCCGCCCTTGTAGAGTCGAGCCATGCTCGACTGCTTTTTCCGGTCAATGATCGAAGAACGATCGAAAAGCAGTCGAGCATGGCCCGACTCTACAGTGGTGCTGGCTGATCAGGCCTCCTGCAACCCCGGCCGGCCGTGTTCCACCGCGTAGCGCTTCCAGCTCTGCACCGTTCCGTTCGGCTGCATCACGGTATCCAGCGTCTTCATGTCGCCGATCCACGCATCACGGGTGACATCGCACAGCACATAGCCACGCTTGTCGGTGGTCGCCCTCAGATAAGGGCTGTGCCGCAGCTGGTTCTCGGCATATGCATCCACACCCTGGCCATCGGCGCCGGAAGTAATCGAAGTGGCAAGGAACTCACTGGAGACCACGCCCGAATCACGATGGTCCTGCACCAGGTCGCTGGCGTAATGCCGGTGCGCGTCGCCACACGCCGTCACCACGTTGCCGAAGCCCACCTTCTGGATGTGGTCGAGCAGGCGCCGGCGGCTGTCCAGATAACCCGACCACTGGTCATCGGACGACTGCACCACGCCGTCCTTCTCGCGCATGTAGTTGCCCAGTGCCACCTGGTGGGCGATGGTGTGCCAGCGCGGCGCGGCATCGGCCAGGCCATCGAACAGCCAGCGCTCCTGCTTCGCCCCCACAATGCTGCGCTCCGACGATTCCACCTCCTCACGCAGCGCCATGTTCACCTGCTTGCTGCGGTACTGGCGGGTGTCGAGCAGGTGCAGGTCCATCAGCGTGCCGTAGCGTGCACGCCGGTACATCTGCATGTGGCCATCGCGCGGGAATGCCGATCGGCGCAGTGGCATGTTCTCGTAGTAGGCCTGGAACGCCTGTGCGCGGCGCAGCAGGAACACTTCGCTGGGCGTATCGTCCTGGTCTTCGGCGCTGGCCCAGTTGTTGTCCACTTCGTGGTCATCGAAGGTGACGAACCACGGCGCCGACGCATGCGCGGCCTGCAGGTCGGCATCGCTCTTGTACTGGGCGTAGCGGCGACGGTAGTCGTCCAGCGTGTAGGTCTGCGGCCCGACATGATTGCGCAGGTTGGTGAACGGCTGGCCGTTCATTCTCCGCAGGCCCGGCTGGCTTTCGCCTTCGTAGATGTAATCACCGTAGTGGAAAACGAAATCCAGCGATTCCTCGGCAATGCGCCGCCACGCGGTGTAGTGGCCTTCTTCGTAGTGCTGGCAACCGGCCACCGCAAAGCGCACGCGATCCACTGCGGCCGTGGCTGCGGGCAGCGTGCGGGTGCAACCGACCGCACTGGCGTGGCCGCCTACGGTGAAGCGGTACCAGTAAGGCCGTGCGGGCGCCAACCCACCCAGCTCCACGTGCACAGCGTGGCCGAGTTCGGGATGCGCCATCGCCGAACCCTGGCGTACCACCTTGCGCATGCCCTCGTCCGCCGCCAGCTGCCATTCGACCACCATCGGCCGGGTCGGCATGCCACCGCCGAACACCAGCGGCTCGGTCGCCAGCCGTGTCCACAGCACCATGCCATCGGCCGAAGAATCACCCGAGGCCACGCCCAGGGTGAACGGTGTACTGGCGAACCGCGGCGATGCCAGCAGGTTGCGCGGGTTCAGCGCGGTGGAATCGGTCTGCGCGGCCAGCGCCCGTGCCGTGCCCATCCAGGCGCCGGCGGCGGACAGACCGGCCAGGGCCAGGAATCGCCTGCGATTGATCGTATCCACGGATGCGCCCTCAGTTGTAGATGATGTGGAAGTAGAAGAAGCGGCCGTAGTCGTCGATCTCGGTGCGGAAGCGACCATTGGGACCAGTGCTGTAGGTCGGCTGCGTGTTGAACAGGTTCTTGGCCTCGTACTTCAGCGTCACGTGCTTGCTGACCTTGTGGCTGAAGGCCAAGTTGAAGGTCATGTATGGGTCGTAGTACGAGTCCAGCCACTGGGTATCACCGAAGTCGACCAGCATCCGGCTGCGGTAGGTACCGGACAGGCGCAGCTGTGCGCTCTTCCACGGCATGCGCCAGATCACCGACCCATTGAGCGACCAGTCCGGCTGGTACAGCAGGCGGTCCAGGCGGCGTTCGGTGCCATCACTGATGCGGTAGTTGGTCTGGCCTTCCAGCCGCGTGGCGTTGAAGTACATGTCGAAGCGCTGACGGCCCCACTGCAGGTTGCGATTGGCGACCGCGAACTCGACGCCGCGCAGCCTGGACTCATCGGTGTTCATCGGCTGGGTGACCCGGTAGCGCGTGTCACCCACGTTCTCGAAGGTGGTCAGGGTGTAGATGTCGTCCTTGATCACCTTGTCGAACAGTGCCACCGAGACCAGGCCGTTGTTGCCGTTGAAGTACAGGTCCCACGCCAGGTCGATGTTGGTGGAACGGCGCGGCTGCAGGTTGGCGTTGCCCTGCTTGATGGTGCAGAAGCCCCTGCCCTCCTCGTCATCACCACAGCTGGTGCTGGTGGCCTGGGCGATGTTGCTGGGTGTCGGCCGGCCCAGCGTGCGGCTGGCGGAGAAGCGCAGGCGCTGGTCCTCGCTCAACTTGAACGTCGCATTCAATGAAGGCAGCAGGTTGTTGTAGCCACCGCTCGTATTGCGGAAGGCAGAGGTATACGTAGTGCCGCCATCATCGCTGAATGGGCTGTAGGCATCGAAGCGGGTGTGGTCGTAGCGCAGGCCGCCGATCAGCAGCAGTCGGTCCCAGGCGTAGTGTGCGGACACGTAGGCATTGGTGATGTCCTCCACGTACTTGTAGTCGCTGGTGAAGTTGGCATTTGGATACGCCGCATTGTTGTTGCCCAGTTTCGGCAGCAGTTCCTCGTTCCACTTGCGGTTGTCGATCAGCGGGAAGCCCGGCACGCTGCCCAGCAGCGTCGAACCCGGATACAGGTAATCGTTGAGCGTGGCACTGCTCTTGAAGTAGTCGAAGTCGATGTCCTGCCAGATCTTCAGATGGCGGTATTCGGCGCCGGCGGCCAGGCCGAAGCCGCGCGCATCGGCATCAATGTTGTAGCTGAAGTCGGCGCGCAGGTTGTCGATGCTCTCCTTGGCATCACGCGGCGAGACATAGGCCTGTGCCGGGTTGAGCTTGAAGGCCGAGCTGGTCAACAGGCTGGAATCGGACACCGCCACCGCGTTGGGGAAGCCGTGACTGTCGTTCTCGTAGTCGACGAACAGGTTGCTCGGATAAGCGCGCACGCCCCAGTAGACCTGGCTGTTGTGGAAAGTTTCTTCGGTGTGGCCGCCACGCAGGGTCAACCGCGAACGGTCACCAATGTCCCAGTTGAAACTGGCGATGGCGCCGCGGTTGCTGCGATCCCAACGATCATGCCGGTTCTTGATGTAGATGCTGTTGATCTGGGTGGTGCCGCTGTCATCGGTCTGGTTGCGGATCGGAAACTTGGCGTTGCCATACAGATCGGTCTTGTTCATCGTCGAGTTCTCGTAGAACCGGTACGAGTACAGCAGCAGCGACGCGTAGAACGGATCGTCCGACGGTTTCCATTCCAGCTTGGCCGAGCCACCGAAGTTGGTGATGAAGTTGGTGTAGGTGCCGGTGCTGAAATTGCCGGGCGCACGCAGCCCGTTCCAGCCCTTGGCCTCGTCCGGCCCAGTGGTGCCGTCGGTGAGGTACTTGCCGGCGTCGTTGTAGTAGTAGTTCGACTCCACCCAGCGCTTGACGCTATTGCGCGAACGCTGCTCATAGCGGGCCACCGCAACGATGCCGAATTCCTGGTCGGCACCGAACTGGTTGGAGAACACCACCTTGGCGCTCTTGCCGAAGTGACCCAGGGTCTGGTGGTTGCCACCAGCGCTGCGCTCGACGTTGGTCTCGGCAGTAGAGTAGATACCGGCCACATCGGCGAACACATACTTGCCGGACCGGTCGAAGGCACTGCGGCTGATGATGTCGATCACGCCGCCGATGGCATCCGGCGCCTGCTCGGCACTGAAGCTCTTGTAGATATCGGTGCGGGTACCGATGTCGCTGGGAATCAGCTGCAGGTTGTTCATGCGCTCGCCCGAACCACTGCCGCCCACGCTGGCAATCGCGATGCCATCGATGGTCGTGTAGTTGAGGTTGGCCTGCACGCCACGTACCGTGACGTAACGCGGCTCGCCAGCGTCTTCCACCGCGCTCAGCCCCGGCGCGGCCATCAGGCTCTCGGCCAGGGTTTCGTCGCCGTAGCTGTCCATCTCGTCGTAGACCACCGAATCCTTGATCACCGGCGAGGTCTTCTTCTGGTCGATCACCTCATGCGCGGCAATCACCTTCACCGTGCCCAGGGTCGGCGCCACCACCGCCTCGGCCTCGCGCGGCTTCGGCGCGGCCGGCTTCGGTTCGTTGCGTGCGGGCGCCGGATCAATGGCGATGACGTTGCCGTCCACCACGGTGTAGCCCAGGCCGGTCCCTGCAAGCAACGCGTCCAGTGCCTGCTTGACGGTCGCACCCCGCGGCACCGCCCCGGCCATGCGCGCTTCACCGCTGCCCGAATACAGGAACTGTACGCCCGAACTGCGCGACAACTGCTCCAGCGCACGCGCCAGCGGCTGCGCCGCGATCGGCGCCGACACACGGGCCTCGAGGCCATCCGCAGTGGCGGCCGCCGCCACCGGCACGCTGCAGGGAGACAGGGCGAGGATGATCGACAGGTAGAGCGTGTTACGCATCACGGGTCCTTGGAAGAGAGAAAGCAGCAGGTGCCGCTGAGCGATTCGACAGCGGCTTCTCCCAAGTAAGAGCCCGCTTCCACCGAAGTGGAGAACGCGGATTCGATGAATCTTTTCTGACAGTGCATGGCCACGTCGCCTTCAGCGACTGCCGACCCGCACCGTATCGCCTTCGCGACGGACGACAAAGCGCGGATCGCGTTCGAGGAATGCCTGCAGCGCCCCAATGCGATGCGCATCCAGGCTGCCGGAAAGCCTTGCCGATGCCGCGCCCTCGTCCAGCACCCGCACCTGCACCTGGTTGTGGCGGTTGAAGGCGGCAGCCACTTCATCCAGCCGCTCATCAAGGAACGACACTTTGCGTTGCTGCCAGTCCAGCAACATCGACAATGGCACATCCAGCGACTCCACCACATGGCTGCGCGCGTCGACCTCCACCACCCGGCCTTCGCCCAGCTGCGCAAGACGCGTTGCATCCCTGCCCTGGCTCCACACCTCCACTTCGCCGGAGACCACGCCGATGCGCGTGCCCTGCAGCCGCCGCGAGACATCGAACACGGTGCCGATGTCACGGATCTGCAACCCGTTCACCTGCACCTCGAACGGGCGCCGGTCGCGGGCGATGTCGAACGTGGCCTCGCCCTGCAGCAGCTCCACCTTGCGGCTGAACCAGCCCATGCGTACCCGCAGGCGGCTGTCCGCGTTGAGCCGCACCTGGGTCTGGTCAGGCAGCACCAGGTCGCGCAGTTCACCATGGTCGGCGCTGTACAGCTGTTCGGTGGGCATCAACTGCGGAACCAGGCCCACGCCGAGCAGGGCGAAACAGGCTGCGGCAGCCACCGCCCACCGGCGCGCGCGGCCGCGACGCGGTACAGCGCGCGACGCGGCGGGTGCGCTACCGAACAGCGGCACCACCTTGGCGGCCGCCTGCCGTGGCGGCGCCTGCGCCTCTTCAGGCAATGGCGATTGCAGTGCCTCACCGACCTGCCGGTGCAGCGCGAGGGCGTGCATATAGGCGCGCACGTGTTCGGGCGAACGCTTCATCCAGTGCAGGAACGCAGCGCGCTCGGCCTCGCCCAGACTCCCCTCTCGATTGCGCAGGAACCAGTCCTCGGCCTCACGGGCGATCTCGTCGTCGGCCTCACGCAATGGATGCCAGTTCATGTGATCTCCCTGGCGCCCAGCGCCTTCCTGCAGGCTTCCAGCCCTTTGCCGATATGCTTGCGCACCATGTGCACCGACACCTGCAGCTGCTGGCTGATTGCCGGGCAATCCAACCCGTCGCGGTAGTGCAGCTCCATCACCCGCCGCGTCGTCGCCGGCAGCCGAGCGATGGTGCTGCGGATATCGTTCCAGCGCTGCGCGCGCTCGAACTCGCCTTCGATGTCTTCTTCGCTTTTCAGCACTTCCGCCAGTAGATCAACGTCTTCCAGCGGCGGCAGCGACGAACGTGAGCGTGCATGCTCACGCGCCAGGTTGGCCGCGACGGCGAACAGGTAGGCTTCCGGGTTCTCGATCGCTGCGGCATTCTCGCCGGTGCTGCGCAGCAGGCGCAGGTAAACCTCCTGCGCCAGGTCTTCGGCATCTTCGCTGGCAGAACCGCGACGCAGGAAGAAGCCACGCAGCAGCCGTCGCCGCAACGCATAGCTCTTCTCCCAGATCCTCACGCTGTTCACGGCCGGCCAACCACCCCGAGGCTGGAAAGCCCCGCAGGGTGACGGCCATCGATGACAGTGACGTTTCAACTGCCGGCAGGCAGCCGCTAGAATGCCGCCCCTGCAGTTTTCGGCAGCCGGCACAAGGAGTGCCCCGCAATGAACGCCCGCACCGCCATCAACACCCTCAGCAGCCTGCTGTTCCTGCTGCTGGTCGCACACACCACCGCCTACCAGCAGCAGATGTGGCCACCCAGCCGGGTCATCCACGTGCATCCGATGGTCGTCGCCCTCGCCTACGCGCTCGGCCTGCTCACCCTGCTGCTGTGGATCGGAGGACGCCGCTTGCCGGAACGCTGCCAGCAGCTCGCAGGTTGGCTGCCGGTTGTGGCCTGGTGCCTGCTGGGCATCGGCGTGGCGGTCATCCCGATGTTCTTCCCGGGCCTGTCCCCGGCCTGATCAGCGGCCGCACCCAGCACGCCCGCCCATGATACGGCGCGCCGTGCCAACCCTTGCTTGCCAGAGACCCAAGCCGGGCCCGCCTATCGAAGCCGGGAGGCCGGGCCTACGCTTGCCTTCTCGGTGACCGCCACGGTCGCCCTTCGCGTCACGGCCCCGCCGTTGCGACCCCGCTCCAGTGCTGTGCGCCCTGCCGGTGTTGTCGCCCAGGCAGAAGTCCGACCGGCGCCCTCTGGAGACAGTCATGAACCAAGCCCTGATCCCCTTCGATACCGACCCGCTGGAAACCCGCGAGTGGCGTGAATCGCTGGAGGCGGTGATGCAGGCCGGTGGCCGGCCGCGCGCGCACTACCTGATCGACCAGCTGAGCGAGCTGGACGCCCAGCAGCATGGCGACCTGCATACCCGTGCCTGGACCGCCTACGTCAACACCATCCCGCCCGAGCGCCAGCCGGCCTACCCGGGTGACCTGGCCATCGAGCGCCGCCTGAACGCGATGATCCGCTGGAATGCGATGGTGATGGTGCTGCGTGCCGGAAAGCATTCCAACGTCGGCGGCCACATCGCCACCTACCAGTCGGCGGCAGTGCTGTACGACGTGGGTTTCGATCATTTCTTCCGAGGCCGCACCGACACCTTCGACGGCGACATGATCTACATCCAGGGTCATTCAGCGCCAGGCATCTACGGACGCGCCTATGTGGAAGGCCGCATCGATCCGGCGCGGATGGACAACTTCCGCCGCGAAGCGGGCCGCGAAGGTCTGTCCTCGTATCCGCACCCTCGCCTGATGCCGGAGTTCTGGCAGTTCCCCACCGTGTCGATGGGGCTGGGGCCGCTGACCGCCGCCTACCAGGCGCGCTACATGCGTTACCTCGAGTATCGCGGTCTGAAAGAACACCAGGGCCGCAAGGTCTGGGCCTTCCTCGGCGACGGCGAGATGGATCAGCCCGAATCGCTGGCGGCAATTTCCCTGGCCGGTCGCGAGCGGCTGGACAACATCGTGTTCGTGGTCAACTGCAACCTGCAGCGCCTGGACGGTCCGGTGCGCGGCAACGCCAAGGTCATCCAGGAACTGGAAGGCACCTTCCGCGCGGCCGGCTGGAACGTGATCAAGCTGATCTGGGGCAGCGGCTGGGACGACCTGCTCGCCCGCGACCACAGCGGCCTGCTGCGCCAGCGCATGATGGAATGCGTGGACGGCGACTACCAGACCTTCAAGTCGCAGAACGGTGCCTACGTACGCGAGCACTTCTTCGGCCGTTACCCCGAACTGCTGGAGCTGGTCGCGCACATGAGCGACGACGACATCTGGGCGCTGGCGCGTGGTGGCCATGATCCGCAGAAGGTGTTCGCTGCCTATCAGCAAGCAGTGAACACCAGCGGCCGGCCCACCGTGATCCTGGCCAAGACGGTCAAGGGTTTCGGCATGGGTGAAGCCGGTGAAGGCCAGAACATCAACCACCAGCTGAAGAAGATGAGCGCCGACGCGGTGCGCGCCTTCCGTGACCGCTTCAACCTGCCGGTCAGCGACGACCAGCTGGAGGACATGCCGTACCTGCGCCCGGAACCGGGCAGCGCCGAAGCCATCTACTTCGCCGAGCGCCGCCGCATCCAGGGCGGGCAACTGCCCGCGCGCCTGGCCAAGGTCGATCCGCTGCCGCTGCCGCCGCTGTCGATCTTCAACACCCAGCTGCAGGGCAGCGGCGATCGCGGCCAATCCACCACCATGGGCTTCGTGCGCATCCTCACCAGCCTGCTGAAGGACGCGGAGCTGGGCAAGCTGGTCATTCCGATCGTGCCCGATGAATCGCGCACCTTCGGCATGGAAGGCCTGTTCCGCCAGATCGGCATTCACTCCTACCTGGGCCAGCTGTATACCCCGCAGGATGCCGGCCAGCTGAGCTACTACAAGGAAGCGAAGGACGGCCAGATCCTGCAGGAAGGCATCAACGAATCCGGTGCGATCTGTTCGTGGATCGCCGCCGGTACCGCCTACAGCAACCACGGGCTGGCGACGATTCCGTTCTACATCTTCTATTCGATGTTCGGCCTGCAACGCGTCGGCGACCTGGCCTGGGCCGCCGCCGATGCGCGCACCCGCGGCTTCCTGCTCGGCGCCACCTCCGGCCGCACCACGCTGATGGGCGAAGGCCTGCAGCACGATGACGGCCACAGCCACGTGCTGTCGTCGGTGATCCCGAGCTGCGTGTCCTACGACCCGACCTACAACTACGAGCTGGCGGTGATCATCCACGACGGCCTGCGCCGCATGTACGTCGAGCAGGAAGACATCTACTACTACATCACCGTGCTCAACGAGAACTACCCGCAGCCGGCACTCCCCGAGGGCGCCGAGGCTGGGATCCTGAAGGGCCTGTACCTGCTGCACCCGGCGGCCACCGACAGCGACTCGCAGCCACGCGTGCAGCTGATGGGCAGCGGTTCGATCCTGCGCGAAGTGGGAGCCGCGGCAGAACTGCTGCAGCAGGACTTCGGCATCGCCAGCGATGTGTGGAGCGCGACCAGCCTGACCGAACTGCGCCGCGATGGCCTGGCCGCCGAGCGCTGGAACCTGCTGCATCCGGCCGAGGAGCCCCGCGTGCCCTACCTGCAGCAGTGCCTGCAGGGCCATGAAGGCCCGGTGGTGGTGGCCACCGACTACATGAAGATCGTCGGCGACCAGATCCGTCCCTTCATCAACGACCGCCGCTTCACCGCGCTCGGCACCGATGGCTTCGGGCGCTCCGACACGCGTGAGTCGCTGCGCACGTTCTTCGAAGTGGATCGCCACTTCATCGTGCTGGCCGCCCTGAAGTCGCTGGCCGACGAAGGCCGCATCGAGCGCGCGCGGATGCAGGACGCCATCGACAAGTACGGCATCGACACCGGCAAGCGCGACCCGGCTGCGGTGTAAGGCTGCTGCATTCACCACGCCCGTTCTACGGGCGTGGTGCCGGCGGCAACGCTAGGGCATTCGCTTGAACAGATTGGTCTGCAGGATCGGCGTACCGTCGTGGCCGTAGAACGCCTTGGTCTCGGTCATCGTCGAGCGGTCGGCCGCGACGGTATAGATACGGGTGGAGGCCGGCGTGCCGTGGTCCACCAGCTGCATCACCAGCGTGTTCGGCGCCGGCAGTTTCAGGTTCGCCTTGTCCGCACCGTAGGTGCCTGACAGGGCGCCCGGCGTGCCATCCAAGGCCAGCGTGCCGTCGGATTTCATGGTCTTGCCGTCGTGCAGGACGATGTCCACATGTGAACTCCAACGCCCCGCACCGGCGTCCTTGAACTCCAGCACCACCTGCTTCGGGCGCTGCGCCTCGGGCAACGCAGACGTAGCGATATCCAGCGACCAGCGCCCCAACAGCGGTGAAGGAGACGCCTCCACTGCCAGCGCCGGAACGGCGGGGAATGAAAGCGCAGACAACAACACAGCGGACAACAGCTTCATACGTTGCTCCATTCGGCGAAGAAGGCTCTGCGTGAGGCGTTGTGGGGCGCAGCACGGTCAATGCTGCTCGCCCACGGCGTGTGCTGCAAGCCACTCGCTGAATGGCCGACCTCGCACCATGTCAGACCGCTGTCACACAGGGGTAGTAGAACGATCCCGGATCTCCGGCCTCCTCCCCCAAAAACAGCGTTGAACGCGCAGCCCTCGCCACGGCACCTCTATGCCGCCGGCCACTTCGCCCGCACTCTGGTCTGGTCGTTCGTGGACCTGGCACTCGGCTTCTACCTGCACGCGCGGCTGGGACTGTCGGCTGCCCACACCGGCCAGCTGCTGGCGATCTCCCTGGCCTACAGCAGCGTTCTCGACCTGCTGCTGGCCGCCGTATTCACCCGCCTTCGCAACCAGCAGCGCCTCGCCTTGCGCCTGCAGCTGGTCGGCGGCCTCGGTACCGCGGCCAGCGCCTGCCTGCTGTTCAGCCCGGGCACCGCGACCGAGCCCGCCTTCCTGCCGCTGCTGGCCGCCTCGCTGTTGTTCCGTACCTGCTACGCGGTTTACGACGTGGCCCAGAATGCATTGACTTCGCTGTTGCCCCGCGACGAGAACGAGGCCATGCGCTACGTTTCCGCTCGCGCGGTAGTGGTACCGATCTCCAAGCTGTGCATCGCTGCAGCACTGTTCGGCGTGGTCGGTGCACCTGCATCCGCAGGCAGTGGCAGCGCGCTGCTGATCTGCATGATCATCGGCATCCTGATCGCGGCCGCCGCGCTTCCCCTGGCCTGCGTCGCCACGCCCGCACAGCCCGCCACAACCAGCAGGCCCGTTGCCGGCGCCCTGCCGCTGCCGGCACTGCTGCCGGTTCTGCTGGCCGCGGCGGCGGAGACCGCGTTGGTTGGCCTGGCCGGGCGTCTGTTCCCCTTCGCCGAACATGGGGCAGCACTGACCTTCGCGATGGTGGCTGGCATGGTGGTCGCGCCTTGGCTCGATCTGCGCCTGCGCCCCCCGCTGTGCAGCGAGACAGGCCTGATCGCGCTGATGTCGGTGCTGGTCATCGCTGCCGTCTGCGTTTACCAGGCCAAGCCCTCCCTGCCTGTAGCGATTGCGTGTGCCGCTGTCCATGGGGCGGCGGTAGCCAGTGTCGGCCTGGTGCTGTGGCGGCGCACCGCGCTGATCGCCCGTCGCCATGCCGCCCGCAGCGGGCGCGAGGATGACCTTAGCTGTTTTGCGCTGCTCACTGGAACCATGAAACTGTCCATTGCCGCCTCCTCATTGCTGCTGGGCCAGCTGCTGCCCGGCATACAGGCCGGTGATCCGGGCACCTCTGCCGCACTGGTCTCGCTGGTTGCCGTCGGCAGTCTGCTGTCGCTGGCCGCATTGGCCTGGCCGGTCGCGCTGCCACGTACCGAGGGCCTGCACCCATGAACCTGGCTCCCACATCGCGGTTGCGCCGCAAACCGCTGATCGCGCTGGATGCCGACCACAAGCGCATCATCTGGCTGTTGCGCACGATGGGCGCCGTTCCCCGCATCACCATTGCCCACCAGCTGGGCATGCACAACGGCGCGTTGACCCGCCTGGCGCGTGAACTGCTGATGCTGGAGGTGATCGAGGAACAGGGGCAACTGTCCGATGGCCAGCGCGGCCGACCCTCGGTGCCACTGGCGCTGTCCGGGCGGGGCGGCTATGCCGCCGGTGCCACGGTACATCCCGGTTGGCTGGAGATCGCGCTGGTGGATTTTGCCGGCCAGGTCATCGCCCGCGATGCAACCGCATTCGACAGCGCAGATCCCTACGACTTCGTGCACGCAGTGGACCAGCGCCTGCGCAGCCTTACCAGCCGCACCGGGCTCATGCGCGCGCGCTTCCTGGGCCTCGGCGTGGCGGTTCCCGGGCCCGTGGTCGAAACCGGGCCGGCACGCAGGCACGCGGTGGACTGGCTGCACGGTTGGCGCGATATCGACAACGACCAGTTCTTCGAAGACTACTTCGGTTTCCCGGTCTGGGTGGAGAACGATGCGACCCTGGCGGCGCTGGCGGAGTACTACGACAGCGGACTGATCCGCGACTGCGCGTCGGCGCTGTTGCTGTATGTCGGCCACGGCGTGGGCGGTGGCGTGATCCATCGACGTGATGTGATGCGCGGTGAGTTCGGCAATGCCGGGGATATCGGTCGCCTGTTCCGCATGGACGCGCCGCGCCCCTCGGGCATCGACCTGCTGGCCACGCTGCGCGACGCCGGCGCCGGCATTCCTTCACTGTTCGAACTGGAGTCCTGCCTGGAAACCCATGCCGGCATCATCAATGCCTGGGCAGAACGTGCGGGCAACCAGCTGGGCGTGGCGGCCAATACCGGTGTGGCATGGCTCGATCCTGGCGCCGTGATCCTGTCCGGCTCACTGCCGAGGCAGGTGCTGGAAGTGTTGGGGCAACACCTGCAGCAACCGGCACGCTGGAGCAGTGCGCTGGACAGCCTGCGCCTGCCACAGGTGCATGTGTCACGGCTGGGAGGATCCGCGGTATCGGTGGGCGCGGCGCTGCTGCCGATCCATCAGCTGGGCGCCGACGCCATCGCTTAATTGTTTATTTCCGCTGAAGTAAACAATTCCGTCATCGCCCGGACCTACCGTGCAGCGGTCCCCCTTCCCTGCATGGCCGCCCTCCGATGAACATCAGCCCCCTGGTCCTGGGCATCTCCCTGGCCCTGATCTCCCTGCACGGCAGCGCGTCTGCGCAGGACGCCCCCGTCCAGAACAAGGACAGCGCCGATGCCGCAACACTTGATGCGGTGGTGGTCACCGGCGCGGCACGCACCCAGCGTCGCTTCGATGCGTCCTTCGCCGTCAATTCACTCAGCCGCGAAGACGTGCAGAAGCTCGCACCGAAAAGCTACGCCGACCTGCTCGGCTCGGTTCCCGGCATCCATGTCGAGGCCACCGGCGGCGAGGTGCAGAACATCACCCGGCTGCGCGGCATTCCCACCGATCGTGGCTTCATCGCCTTCCAGCAGGACGGCCTGCCGCTCTACCAGGAGCTGGATGGCCACTTCTTCAATTCCGGCGACGGCATGAACCGGTTCGACGTGATGAACCAGCGGGTGGAGATCGTGCGCGGCGGGCCGGCGCCGATCTATGCCAGCAGCGGCGGCGCCATCGTCAACAACATCCTGGCCGAGGGCTCGGAAGAGACCCACGGCAAGGCGCAGCTGACCATCGGCGATACCGGGCTGTACCGCGGCGAGATGTACCAGTCCGGCGCGCTGGGCAAGGACACCTTCTACGCCGTCGGTGGCTTCCTGCGCCAGCACGACGGCTACCGCGACAACGGCTTCCCGAACGACAAGGGCGGCCAGATCCGCGGCAACATCAAGCACTACTTCGACGACACCAGCTGGTTCAAGGTCAGCGGAACCTTCGTTGACGACCACAATACGTTCTACCTGCCGATCCCGGTCGCCGACCCTCGCAATCCCAGCGTCCCGCTGGATCCCTACATCGACTACTTCGACGGCACCCTGAACTCGCCCTCGCTGCGCAGTGTCAACCTGAAGTACCTCGATGGCGGCGGTGTCCTGCAGGGCATGAACCGCGATCTGGCCGATGGCCGCCACATGCGCTTCGGCAACATCGGCTTCCAATACGAGAACACCGCCACCGACTGGACCCTGTCGCTGAAATCCGGCTACACCAAGGGCCGCAATACCTTCGACGCGCTGTACTCGACCACCAATCCGGTCGACGCACGCAACTTCGCCAACGGCTATCTGGGCGCGGCCCGTACCGCCTTCGGTGCGGGTGTCGCGCGGATGGGCTACGCGCTGGCCGGTAGCAACGGCGCCACTGCCTACGATCCCTACGCCGATTCCGGCCTGGTGATCTCGGCCCAGTACCGCGCTGCTGATTCTGACTTCTACTCCGGTCAGGCCGATTTCAGTGCGACGCGGCTGTTTGAAACGGCCTGGGGCAACCACGATCTGAACATCGGCGCGTACACCGCCTTCTTCGGCACCACGTCCTTCAGCCTGTACCAGGACATGCTGATGGAGATGCGCGGCAAGCCACGCCTGCTTGATCTGGTGGCCTACGGTAACGATGGCGCCCCACTGGGCTATGTCACCGACAAGGGCACGCTGCGTTACACCACCACCCTCAATCGCGGCAAGGTCGATGCCCGCATGTTCGCGGTGTATGCCAATGACACCTGGGCACTGACGGATCGCTTCAAGCTTGATGCCGGCATCCGCCATGAACGCTACCGCTACGAAGGCTATGCGGAGCAGACCGCCCAGGTCGACCTCGGCGATCGCAGCACACTGGCCGACAACACCACACGCCGGTTCACCGGCGTCGTCCAGAACCATCGCCTGAATCCGTCCGCCACCAACTGGACGGTCGGTGCGAACTTCGACTTCACCCCTGCAGTGGGCGCCTACGCCCGCGTGTCGCACATGGAGATCGTTCCCAACTCGTCGGTGGCGCGCTCGATCGATCCGACCATCGTGCAGACCCAGCTGGACCAGTACGAGCTGGGCCTGAAGGCGGCTTTTGGCCGGTCCTACCTGTACCTGACCGCGTTCTACACGAAGTTCGATCCACTCAACGCGTCCTTCGTTGCCTTCAATCCGACGACCGGCCGCAATGACCAGTCGGTGCCCTTCATCGGTACCGCCGTCTCCAAGGGCATCGAACTGGATGGCCTGTTCCGGCCGCTGGACTGGTTCAGCATCGCCGGTTCGATCACGGTCAGCGATCCGCAGTACGACAGCCTGCAGAACGATTCCGGTGCCGATCCGGCGGCGGTCAATGGCAAGCAGATCGTTCGCGAACCCAAGCTCTACGGCAGCCTGCGACCGACTTTCAGTTTCCAGCACGGCCAGGACCAGTTCGAGACCTGGCTGCGCTATGACGTAGTCGGCAAGTCCTACGTCGATCTGTTCAACCAGACAGCGCTGCCTGCCTACCAGACCCTGGGCCTGGGCGTTTCATGGAAGCGCGGCAACTGGGGCGCACAGCTGGTGGGCGACAACCTGACCAATGAAAAGGGGCTCACCGAGGGCAACACCCGCACCGACGCCCTGGCCGGACAGGGTTCGGCCGAGGCAATCTATGGACGGCCGCTGTTCGGCCGCAACGTCCGCCTGATGGTCAGCAGGAGCTGGTGATGCACCGACGATTGAGCTTGTCCCTCGCCCTGCTGGCCACGGCTGTGCTGCCGCTTGCAGCGGCCGCTGACGACCGTGACAGCGCGGCACTGGCCGGGCGCTTGTTTCCAACCCTCGTGCAGCTGAAGCACGACGCACTGCCCGCCCCTGCGCGCGCCCTCATGGTCGAACGCACGCAGCGCATGACTGGCTGCCGGACGGCGGCCTGCACACTCGAGGCCGCGCGCTGGACGCCGGCGCAGGCCGATCTGCTGGCCACCACGGTTCCGGCGCGCGCCGATGCCATCGAAAGAGAGCTGGCGGGCCTCAACAACATTCTCTCCGTCTATGGCCAGGGCCAGCCGCCCCGCTACGACGCCATCGACGGCCCGGTCGGCGCGGCAGGCAGCACGCGACTGGCCGGAGTTGTTGCCATTGCCATGCAGATGAGCGAAGTGGACGCCGGCGCGGCCTACACCGCATTCGATCGCAGCATCGCCGTGGCGGTGGGCCTGCTTGATGCCAATGACCGCCTCGATGCGATCCGCTTCGAGCCCCTCAACGCGGGAATGAACGCCGCGCCATTCGCGCGCGCGCGGCAGTTCGATTGGAATGCGCATCCGTACACAGCGATCATCGTGCTGGGCCAGGGACCGGACGAGCTGACCACCCCACTCAGCGCTGGCAGCAAGCTGCGCCTGAAAGCCGCTGCGCAGCGCTATGCGGCGGGCGATGCACCTTTCATCATCGTCTCCGGTGGCGCCGTGCATCCACGCGGCACCCGAAGCGTCGAAGCCGTGCAGATGCGCGAAGCGCTGATCGCGCGCTTTGGCATTCCCGCAGAGGCGATCCTCATCGAGCCCTATGCCCGCCACACCACCACCAACCTGCGCAACGCAGCCCGGTTGCTGGCGGCCCTGCAGGCACCGCCACGGCAACCGGCACTGGTGGTCAGCAGTCCATCGCATATCGATTCGGTCGCCAGCAACGGGTTCAATGAGCGCAACCGTCGTGAGCTGGGCTACGTTCCCGGCAAGGTCGGTTCACGCATTTCGCCGTACGCGATCACGTTCGTGCCAGCGCCCGAATCACTTCGCATCGACCCGATGGATCCATTGGACCCCTGAAAGGCGCGACGTCATCCTCAGTAGCCGACCTTCAGCGTGAACATCACGTTTCGCGGTGCACCGTACCAGCCCTGGTTGTAGAAGCCGATCTGCGAGTAATAGTGGCGGTCGAACAGATTGTTGATGTTGACCGCCGCCGACACGTTGGAACTGAACTGGTAGCGCGCCATCAGGTTCACCAGTGCGTAGCTGGGCTGCTCCACGGGCACACGGCGATTCCCTGGCGCGGTGGCGGTCTGGTACATGCGGTTCTGCCAGTCAACGCCACCGCCGATCGTCAGCCGGTCCCAGGCACCCGGCAGCCGCCAGGTGGTGAACAGCTTGAACAGGCTGCGCGGCTTGGCGGTGTTGATCGCCCGTCCCTGTGCATCCTGCGCGATGAAGGTGGTGAAGCTGGTACCCAGGCTCCAGCCCGGTAGCGGCTCGCCGGCCAGCTCCAGTTCCAGGCCATCCACGGTTGCGCCCTTCACCGCACGGTAGGCCGCCTGCGTGCTGCCTTCGACCAGACCACCAGTGGCCTCGGCCAGGTTGTCCTGCTGGGTGCGGAACAGCGCGGCCGAAGCATTCAAACGCTCCTGCAGCCAGCTGCCCTTGAGGCCCAGCTCATAGCTGCGGCCACTGACCGGATCGAGGATCTGCCCGGATTCATTGCGGTTGTTCTGCGGCTTGAAGATGCCGGTGTAGCTAGCGTACACGCTGCTGTAGCTGTTGAGGTCCCAGACCACGCCGGCATACGGTACGAACTCGTTGCGGTAGCGGTACTTCCGCTTGGTGCCAAAGTAGACCTGGTCGGTCTCCCAGTTGCTCATGCGGCCACCGACGATCACGTGCAGCGGATCGGCCAGTGACAACCGCGCCACCGCGTAGGCACCGCTCTGATGGTTGTCCAGATCGTCGGCCTGGGTCTTGCTGCTGGCCCACGTCGGCTCCGGCGTGCCCGGCCCGTGCCAGTCCAGATAGCTGGCCAGCGGCGGCAGCGGCGCCAGCGCGCGGTACTGCCCCAGCGCGATTTCATCGCGTGAGCGCGACCAGCCGATGGACGCAGTGTGCTGGCGGCCGAACAGCTGGAACGGACCGGACAGGCTGGCACTGATCGCTTCTCGGCGCACCGGACCGTCGTAGCGGGTGAAGCTGTTGCCATTGGGCATGGCGCCGGTAACCGGATCGGGGTAGCCACCGCGATAGAGATGCTTCATTTCCATGTCGGTATGCGAGCGGCTGTAGGACACGCGCGCCTGCCAGTCGTTGCCGAAACGATGGTTGAAGTCGAAGAAGCCATTGCGGGTGTCGGTGGTCATCCGTGCCCACGGCGCGGTGGCTGATACCGAGCGGTCGAAACGGGTGCGCGTGCCATCGGCGTTGAACAGCGCGAAGCCGCTGCCGAAGCCACGGTTGTCGTTGCCTTGGTAGGAGATGCCGGCGATCAACCCGGTGTCCTCGCCCAAGTCCACGCTGACCACGCCGTAGAGCGTCTTCGCCGTACTGTCCAGGCCAGCGGTGTAGCTGTCGCCCTCTGCCTGCGCGGCCACCAGGCGACCACGCACACGCCCTTCCCGGCTCAGCGGGCTGGACACATCCGCCCACGCGCGCCGTGCGTCCCAGCTGCCGAGGCTGATGCCACCACTGGCAGCGAACTCGCGCAGCGGGCGCTTGCGCACGTAGTTCACTGCCGCCGAGGGATTGCCGGCGCCGGTCATCAGGCCGTTGGCGCCGCGCACGATCTCGATGCGGTCATACACCACCATGTCCAGGTTGTTCTCGCCGAAATTCCACGGCGACAGCACCGGCATCACCACGCCATCGAACTGGTAGTTGTCGATGTCGAAGCCGCGTGCGGAGAACGAGTAGCGGTTGGCGTCGCTGCGCGTGAGCGAGATGCCAGGTGCGGTCGCCAAGGCATCGGCGGTGCTGAGCAGGCCACGGTCCTCGATCTGCTGGCGGGTGACCACGCTGACGGATTGCGGGGTCTGCCGCGAGGTCAGCGACAGTCCGGTCGCCGTGCCCATCGAGTCGGTGGTGTAGGAACGCGACGTTTCGGTGCTGCCATCGAGGTCGGCCGTGACCTGCACGGTTGGAAGCTGGGAAGGCGTTACGGACGGAGTGCGTTCGGCGGCGTGGGCAGCGTTGAACAGCGCCAGGGTCGTGCCGATGGCGCTAGCCAGGGCACACGGGCGGAAACAGGCAGGCATGGGAGATCCAGCGGGAAGGAAAGGCTGGATGAGAATTATTGTCATTTGAGCGTGAGCGCACGTATGCGCGGACGCAGCAGGCGTATGCGCACTGCCGACGATGGTCCGGACTCAGCGAAGCTCGCTGGGCGCGATGCCGTAGCGCGCGCGGAATGCGGTCGCGAAATTGGTGGCGTGCCGGTAGCCGACGAAATGTGCGGCCTGCTGCACGCTGCAGCCCTGCCGCAGCTGCTCGCAGGCCAACTGCAGGCGCCGCTCGCGCAGCCAGGCGAACACCGAACACCGGTGCACCTGCTGGAACTTCAGCCGCAGGCTGCTCGGGCTCATGCAGGCCAGGCGCGCCAGATCCTCCAGGCTGTGGTCAGCCGCAGGTGATGCCTGCAGGCAGTCGATCACCCGTTGCAGCATGCGGCGATCACGTGCTGAAACACGCTGGTCCGGCGATGCCTCCTGGGCAGGCGCACCCAACGCCATCGCCAGCATCTGCAGGCCCACACCCTCGCACAGCAGCGCATGCATTGCGCCCTGCCAGGTCCCCGACAGCAACTGTTCGGCGGCATGTTCAAGATGCGCGGGTACCTGCCAGCTGTGCAGCCGCCGGCGACCATGGCGATGCGCCTGCAACAGCAGTTCGCTGATCACCGGATCATCCATCTCGGCCGGTGCATCCAGCGAGACATTCAGACTGCGCATCCGTTGACCGGCCGGATGAATCGCAGTCATCGGCGTGGCATCGGCCAACACCATCGCGCCGGCGCCGCGGTTCATGCCGATCACAGCCTGCCCTTCCAGGCGTGCTCCGGCACGACCTTCCAGCATCACGATCGCAGCGAACGGCGGGGGTGCCTCCGAAGTCGCCTCGAACGGCTGATGCGCGACCACGTCCGACAGCGCCAGGCTGATGCCAGGGCGCAAGCAGCGCTGTTCCACCCTGCCCTCGACCACGCACAGCGCGCCCGAATCGGCGGCGGACGCGAGTGCTGGCAGCCGATAGCGGAAACCACTGCTGCGGCCCAAGCGGTCCAGGTCGGCGAGGGTGAGGCTGTGCATGGTGCGCCCGTGAAAAATCACCCGCCATTCTCATATGAGAACCGTTCTCATATCCAGCCCTGGTGGCAAGGCCCAATCCGCCCTTGTCGATACAAATAGTTACGTTATAACATTTCACATCAACTTCACGGATCGTGTCATGCGCCGCCATCTCCTTGCTGCAGCCATTCTGTTCGTCGTCCACACCGCCCAGGCCGCGGACGAACCCACCCTCCCCACCCTCCAGGTCCAGGCCTCCCAACCCTCGCGCATCGACAGCCGGGTCACCGTCGACAATCCGCAGGCGCAGAACCGCACCCTCGGCGGCCTGCTCGAACACGTCTCCGGTGTGCAGAGCAGCGCCTTCGGGCCAAACGCGGGCGCTCCGGTCATCCGCAGCCTCAGCGGCAACCGTGTGCAGATCCTGCAGGACGGCCAATCGATTCTGGGCATGAACGCGATCAGCGGTGACATCAACATCCCGTTCGATCCGCTGTTCGTGCGCAGCGTCACCGTCAACAAGTCCTCCGACACCGTGCGCTATGGGGGCAATGCGATCGGCGGCAGCGTGGAGATCGACTCGGGCCTGATCTCGCGCAGCATGGAAGACAGGGATCAGTCGATGGAACTGGTCCTGCGCAAGGGCTTCAACGCGGCCGACGCGCAGGGCTTCCGCATGAACTTCAACAATCAGCGCAACATCTCCACCAATCTGCAGGTGTCGCGGCAGCGCATCTCGCACTACGACATCCCCGGCAACAGCAAGGCCAGCGTCTGCAACACCGGGCTGTTCCCGGCAGGCGGGGGCGTCAACTCGGCACTGGCCGACGCCTGCCAGAAAGAGGCGCGCGTCCAGCAGATCTACAACAAGGCCTCGCAGCCATACATCGACCAGTTCATGACCGAGAACCCGGACTGGGCCGATGGTGATTTCTCGTTCTACACCAACAATCCGACATCGGTCTGGCAGCGCCGTACCTACGTCAATCCGGTCAACCCGGCCTACGTCGCAGGCACGCCTTCATACGTGCAGAAGCAGATCAACAACGATGTGACTCCCGATTACCACCACCGGCTGGGCAACAGCTATGCACGCAATTCGCAGGTGGCCTTCGGTTCGACGCTGTTCTTCGACCGCGGTTACGTCGGTGTCAGCATTGATGCCAAGGACAGCGAGTACGGCGTTCCAGGCTTCTCGATGCAGAACCTGTCGTTCGGTTCCAACTATGCCGATGGCCTGCCGGTGGGCGTGGTGATCAAGCAACAGCGCTACGCGCTGGAAGCCCTGCTGCGTGATCCACTGCCGTGGTTCGAGCGCGCGGAACTCCGTGTTTCCAAGCTGGACAACACCTCAGGCGAGCGGCTGGGCGCCACCAAGGCCAACGACTACGATTTCGAGAGCACCCAGGCCGAGCTGCTGCTCAGCCATCAACGCATCGGCCCGCTCAGCGGCCTGCTCGGTTTCAGCCATCAGTCGCGTGATGTCACCGGCAGCGGCTCGCAGCGCTACCTGCCGGACGTGGACACCCGCAGCAATGCGGTGTTCCTGAAGGAAACGCTGGATTTCGGCTGGGCCACCTTCGACGCAGGCATGCGCCACGAGCGTGTGGATCACGAATTGCAGCCCAGCCGCTTCAAGACCGCGCGCAATGCCGCCAACACCAAACTGCAGGACCGCGACTACCGGCTCAACAGCTACAGCCTGGGTTCGTATGTCGAGCTGGGGCCGATGTTCGCGGCCAAGGTTCGCTACTCGTCTTCGCAACGTGCCCCGGAGATCAACGAGCTGTATGCCAGCAACGCGCACTACTCGGTGATGACCCAGGAAGAAGGCAACCAGAACCTGGAACCGGAACGCGCGAAGAACCTGGAGCTGACCGGCCTGTTCCACCTCGGTGGTTTCGAACTGTCGGCCACCGCGTACCGGATGAAGTACGAGAATTATCTCTACCTCGGCTACTCCGGCCTGCAGACCGCTAACCGCCTGCCGCTGAAGTACTGGAAGCAGACCGACACCACGGTGAAGGGCTTCGAGATCGATGCGTCGCAGGCATTGGACCTGGGCCGCTATGGCACGTTGAACGTCTCCGCCTTCGCCGACCTGGTGAAGAACAAGGCCGACCACCCCGATTCGCTGCGTGCCCACAACGACGGCGAGTACCTGCCGAACATGCCGACCAACCGTTACGGCGCCAACCTGCAGTGGCAGCGCGAAGGCTGGAAGGCACAACTGTCCAGCACCTACTACGACACGCAGAAGTACCTCGGCCGCAACGTCAGTGAGGAAGTGCCGCTGGATGCATTCAACCTGGTCGACCTGCAGGTCAGCCGCGAACTGCCGGTACGCAACAGCTACATCGCCGGCGTGGAGGTGTTCGTCAACGGCAGCAACCTGCTCAATGAAGAAGCACGGCCGCACAATTCGCCGTTGAAGTACATCGCACCGTTGCCCGGGCGGGGCTTCCAGGTGGGTGTGACGGTGAAGCTCTGAGTAAAGCCTGGGAAAAAGGCAAACCTGCAGGTGCGCCCCTGCAGGCGCCCGGCGCCATGGTCTGCTTGGTTGCGCCCCGAACCCGTGTTGATCCAACATCGGCCGGAATTTTCCTGCGCGGTACCCGCCACGCATGTGGCCCGCGCATGCCAGGCCAAACGTGCCCAACCGCCATCGATGAATTTTCCTGACGAAGGAATGCCACGCAACGAATCTACAGCACATAAAGCTCGGCCAACTTTCGCCGATATCTTCTGCTATAGATGCCTAAAGGGTGCCATGCTTCGACTGATATGCGCAGTATCACTGCTACTCTTGGGGTTGGGCGGTTGTGTACGAGAGCTGCTCAATAGCAACTATCTCATCGCTCTATCAGTAATGATGATAGCTATTGTTGCGGCCATCGGAGTGCTTTTATCGCAAAAGATGGTTGTAAATTCCACAACAGCTTAATTTTGCGTCCTTATCTCGGTCGCGGCCATCTACCACGACCATCGAGCTTTCAACACCGATCTCATGCAAGCCCAATCGGCGGCCACCGTCTTCCTAATCGCCGCCAGACCTGTATATGGATGCGACTACCAAGAGACCTCAAGGCTGCAGTCCTCCGCATTGCAGGCCTGTGCTGTAGGACCGTACGGTGATCTCGGATCGGCCACGCAAGCCTTCGGCAGCGCGATGTACTTTGGTCCGGTAAGCGGCACAATTGTCAGCGGCCGCGATGCACTCATCGGCGGCGCGGCGGCTCCCCCAACTTGTGAAAAAGTCATAAAAGAACTGCATTCGCGTTGCCAAGGCGCCATGGATGGATTTGACAGGAAGCTTCTGCAGTTTCTTCTTGAAGCCGCCGATAGGTGATCGACGCACATCTATCGACCCGCCATCAACAAGGATCCTTGGTTAGCGATAGATTTTCTCGGGCTCTGATTCACCTTCGAAAAACGGGCCCGCGTCCACATCGAACTCCATTTGGAATTACGCTAAAGCCCTCGGTGCTCGGATCAAAGAGATGACTATCGATGTCAGCGGCCTGTCGGCAAAAGAACTCAAAACCCTGATCGCTCACGCAGAAGAGCAGCAAACCAAGGCGTTGACTCGGCCCAAGGCTAGTGCCATGCGAGCCAAGATCAACCAGTACGTCAAAGACCACGTTTACACAATGGAAGAGCTGTACGGAGTGCTTTCAAATCCAGCCGCTGGAACGGTTAAAAAACCGGCCGACCGGAAACCGGTGAAGTCGGCCGGCAGCAAGGTGCCCCCCCCCCTGAGTACCGCAATCCGGCCAAATCTAGCAAAACCTAGCTCGGCCGCGTGCGCCAACCGAGGTGGCTGGCTGCGCTGGTCCAAAAGGGTAAAGAACTCAGTGAGTTTCTCATCAAGTAGTTGACAGCGTCGGGTTCCCAGCGCACTAATGGTAGGGTTGAGTCGAGGGAGAGCTTCGACTTCTGGCGACTTGCAACATGGGCTGCTCAGGAGCAAAGTTCACTCATCCAGGGGGGGATGAGCAATGGAACGCTCGCAATTCATTATCGATCGCGCACTGTATTCGGACGACGTGGCGGCTCGGGCCGCGCATCGCTATACCGGTCAGCTTGGTATCGAGGTGCGCAGCCAAGGCGCCAACCTCACCGTTGGCTTTTGGTCTCTGGACGGCTCTCAGTTGCCAGAGGACCTCTGGGCCCAGTTTTCCCGAGACTTGCTGGACGAGCGCCTGCGGGCGGCTGTCCGAGCGGAGACGAGCGGGCTGCAGCAGGAGCTGCTTCGCGCAGCGCTTAACCAGGCACAGCCGGTGATGCCCCATGTCTCGGTTTAGGCCCGCTGAGGCTTTCGCCGCCCCAGCGGACTACCAACTGTTGCCTCTGCGGTTCCGGCGCTTGCCGTGGGATCACGATCGGGCTTTTGTCTCGTCGATGGCCGGCGACTGGCTCTTGATGAAGATGGAGGACGTCCAGCGCCTAGTGACCCACCAGTTGCCGACCGAGTCCGCCCTTTTTGCGGATTTGGAAGCCCGGCACCTGGCCGTTGCCGGGACCGACCGAAGCAGCTTGGCTCCCCTGCTTAGCCAAATCCGTAGCCGAAAGTCCTACCTGATGGGAGGACCTGCTCTCCACATTTTCGTGGTTTCCCTGCGTTGCCACCACACCTGCAACTATTGCCAAGTTTCGAGACAGGAGACGAGCGCCACGGCGTTCGACATGGAAAGTGCGCACGTCGAACAGGCGGTGGAACGGCTGTTCGAATGGCCGAGCCAAGACCTGACGATCGAATTCCAAGGGGGTGAACCCCTGCTCAATTTTGAGCAAGTGAAGGCCATCACCCGGCTGATCGTCGAACGCAACCGGTCCGCTGGGCGAACCCTGCGCTTCGTCCTGGCTTCGACGCTGCATGACCTCACCAACGACCAACTGGCGTTTCTGGCCGAGCACCGCTTCAAGCTCTCCACCTCGCTGGACGGTCCCGAATGGCTTCACAACGCCAACCGTCCCCGGCCCGGCCGCGACAGCTACCGGCGGACTGTGGAGGGGATTGAACGCGGACGCCGTTGGCTGGGAGACGATGGCGTCTCGGCGCTGACGACGTTGACCCGCCAGAGCCTCGAGGTTCCTGAGGCCATCATCGACGAATATCGGAAGCTAGGTTTCCACAGCATTTCCTTGCGTCCTTTGAGCCCCTACGGGTTCGCCACCAAGACTGCTCGCCGCACCGGCTACCCCACGGAAGACTTCCTCGCCTTCTACCGGCGCGCCTTCGACCACTTGCTGTCGGTGAACCTGGCGGGCTACGCCATGGAAGAGTCCTACGCGTCTCTCCTCCTCTCCCAGCTCTTCACGTCCTTCGGGCACGGCTATGTCGATCTCCGATCGCCCTCCGGAGCCGGGTTGGGTGCCGTCATTTACGACCATGATGGGCGGGTCTATCCGTCGGATGAGGCACGCATGCTGGCCGCCATGGGGGACGGTGCCTTTGCCTTGGGCCACGTCAGCCAACCGGTCGGCCAATGGCTGTCCTCGCCTGCCATGGCCCGCTTGCTGGACGCCGGCGTCGCCGAGGCCCTGCCCACGTGCTCCGACTGCGCGTTTGTGCCGATGTGCGGGGCCGATCCGATCGAGCACTACGCCCGCCAAGGGGATCCCATCGGCCATCGGCCCAGCAGCGACTTTTGCCGGCGGAACATGGGGCTCTTTGATTTCCTTCTGGAGCGCTACGAAAAAGCCAACCGCCACGTCCAAGGGCTGATGCGCTCTTGGGCTGTCCCGAAGCCATCGGTTGGGGCCGCCGTCCATGCTGCCGCTTGAAGCCAGAGCCGAGCTGGCGCCATCGGCAAAAGCCGGCCTGCTAAAGGTAGTATCTCTGGCAGAGTTCGCCCAATCAGCGCTTCCCTTGGAGCGTCTGGCGCTGGACCTACGGGACGTCCCAGCGGGGCACTTCAGCAGTGACCTGCTGAACCTGCCATGGGGTGCAGTCTTGCCCTCACGCGGGTTGCGCTCTCCCGGTGAAGCTCCTCTCGTCCGCCTGGAAGGTCCGCCTGGTGTTTGCAAGCCTGGGGATGTGGTGGAGCTCAATCCCCTGCAGAAGAAGGTGGCGATCCGATATCGGCGCGGAGACACCGGTAATGTTTTGTTCGCGACCGAGCGCTGCAACAGCTACTGCCTTATGTGCTCTCAGCCGCCCCGAGACGTTCAAGACGATTGGCGGGTGAGGCACCTCTTGGACCTGATCGACCTCATCGATCCGGGCGAACCTTCGCTGGCAATCAGCGGCGGGGAACCGACCCTGCTGGGCGACGGGTTGGTCAACGTGGTGGCCAAATGCGCGCACATGCTGCCCAACACCCACCTGCACATCCTGTCCAATGGCCGATTGCGTGAGCCTGGCCTGCATGCCAAATTTGCAGGGCTCCATCCCAACCTGAGCTGGGGCATTCCGCTTTACGGCGACCGCTATGCTCTGCACGACTACGTCGTGCAGAGCGAGGGTGCTTTCGCTCAGACCCTTCGTGGGCTTTATGCATTGGAAGCCGCCCAGCAGCGGGTGGAGATCCGAGTCGTGTTGGTCAAGCCAACGGTCGAGCGGCTGGTACAACTGGCCCGCTACATCTGGCGGAACCTACCCTTCGTCGAACACGTCGCACTGATGGGCATCGAGCCCATCGGGTTTGCCAAAGCACATCAGCGTGAGCTTTGGGCCGATCCTGCGGACTACGGTGACGTCCTGTCCGAAGCGGTGGGGCTGCTGGCCGAGGGTGGAATTCCGGTCTCGCTCTACAACCTGCCCCTGTGTGCGTTGGACCGATCCCTTTGGCCCTACGCCGTGCAGAGCATTTCGCCTTGGAAGAACGACTACCTGCCCGCCTGTGACGGCTGCTCGGTTCGGCAGCGGTGCGGCGGCTTCTTCTCGTGGGTCACACCGGCTTGGACCAGCCGGTCCATTTCTCCCATCCTGGAAACCGGATCATGTCCAACACACTGATGATCGTCGGCGCCGCCACCTTGGGAGCCTTGGGTACGGAGCCGCCCAAGGGCCAGTCCGATCTTTCCAGGCTCTCCGAGAT
The DNA here is from genome assembly GCF_056482505.1 of Stenotrophomonas sp. 71799_Sma. Taxonomy (NCBI): domain Bacteria; kingdom Pseudomonadati; phylum Pseudomonadota; class Gammaproteobacteria; order Lysobacterales; family Lysobacteraceae; genus Stenotrophomonas; species Stenotrophomonas sp. 71799_Sma. The sequence goes on along the minus strand of NZ_CM151202.1, from coordinate 1,710,117 downwards.
AGACGGGAAATACGCGACCGTCCTGAGCACGTCTTTGAATGCCGGCCGGCACAACCTGTATGCAGGGCACCGCAGCCACAGCTCACATCGCTCACACAGTTCCCATCGCTCCCATTCGTCCGGCTCGGGAAGCTCGTATCGCTCCTATACCCCGCCACCAGCCACTTACAGCCCACCGCCCACCCGTTACACCGCGCCTGCGGCACCGACGGCTCCCGCAGCTCCCCGGACCAGCGGTAATGGCGGCAGCAGTTTGAGTAGTTACCCAAGCCAGAACTTGCAGCCGACCACCCGAGCAAATTCACTGTCCACGAACGATCTGACCTTGGAACCGAGCACTTACGACAAGCCAGTTAAGGAGGGACGGGACGCCGACGCGCTCAAGCTGCTGATCATGCGCGTGCAGGCGGCGCTCTATTCCAGGGGCTACGACCCAGGCGCCATCGATGGAGTTCTTACCCCCGAAACCCAATCGGCATTGAGGATGTTCCAACTGGCCCACGGCATTCGGGTGACAGGAACGATGACAACCCCGACTCTGGACGCCCTCGGCGTGCGGCTCTAACCACGATCAGTAAAAGTGAGACCTCGGCTGCAGCTGGAACGCGATCTTCTGTAGCCTGCATGCGACATCAGCTCATAGGCGATGTCAACGCGCGCAGGTCGCCACCGTCTCGCATGACGGACTATCCAAGGTGGCAAAGAAAAACGCCTGCAGATCGAGGATCTGCAGGCGCTTCTTTGTATCTGGCGGAGTGAGAGGGATTCGAACCCTCGATAGAGCTTTTGACCCTATACTCCCTTAGCAGGGGAGCCCCTTCGGCCACTCGGGCATCACTCCGGGGTTTTCTCCGCGTCTGGTGCGTTGCACCTCAGCGGGGCGTGAATCATAACGTTAATCGAGTGCGAAGGTAAAGCGTTATTCGGCAGAATTTTCGCTACCGGTGCCACCGGCTTCATCACCACGCTGGATGCGCTGGTAGATCTCTTCGCGATGCACAGCGACGTCCTTCGGCGCGGTGATGCCGATACGCACCTGGTTACCCTTGACGCCAAGCACGGTGACGCTCACCGAGTCTCCGATCATCAGGGTTTCGCCGACGCGGCGAGTCAGGATCAACATTTTTGTAAGTCTCCATGGAACCGTGTGGAAGGGTATCCCCCACCGGCTTGACGCTCCGTCAAGAAGCGCTACCACGACAAAGGGAAAAGATTCGCAATGGTACCGTCAGCCGTCCCGCTCCTACAAGGAGGGGGACGGCCAGGTTCATCACAGGCGGGGGCTGACCCATTCGACGACTGCAGCCAGCGCAGTGGCAAGGGCGGGCCCGTCCTCGCCACCACCCTGGGCGAGGTCCGGGCGTCCGCCGCCCTTGCCCCCGATCTGACCGGCGATATGGGACAACAGTTCCCCGGCCTTGACCTTGCCCATTGCGCTGCCGTTCACACCCGCGACCAGGGCGGCCTTGCCGTCCTGGGCGCCGGCCAGCACGATCACCGCATCGCCCAGCTGCTGCTTCAGGCGGTCCATGGCGTCACGCAGGGCCTTGGCATCGAAGCCCTCCAGGCGGGCAGCCAGCACCTTCACGCCGGCAACCTCGACGGCCTGGCCGGACAGGTCGGCGGTAGCACCGGCGGCAACCTTGGCCTTCACGGCTTCCAGTTCGCGCTCCAGCTGCTTCTGGCGCTGGCCGAGGGCACGGATCTTCTCGACCACGTCGGCAGCGCTGCCACCGAGCAGGTCGGCGGCTTCGGCCAGGCGGGCCTCTTCGGCGTCCACGTAGTCCAGGGCGCCCTGACCGGTGACCGCTTCGATACGGCGCACGCCAGCGGAGACACCGCCCTCGGAGGTGATCTTGAACAGGCCGATGTCGCCGGTGCGGTTGACGTGGGTACCGCCGCACAGCTCGGTGGAGTAGTCACCCATCTTCAGCACGCGCACGTGTTCGCCGTACTTCTCGCCGAACAGGGCCATCGCGCCGAAGTCCAGCGCTTCCTGCATGCCCATGTTGTGCACTTCGGCAGCGTTGTTGGCACGCACCTGCTGGTTGACCTTGCGCTCGATCACGGCCAGCTCTTCCGCGCTGATCGGCTGGAAGTGCGAGAAGTCGAAGCGCAGGCGATCCGGCGCCACCAGCGAGCCCTTCTGCTGCACGTGGGTGCCGAGCACTTCGCGCAGGGCGGCGTGCAGCAGGTGGGTGGCGGAGTGGTTGAGGATGGTGGCGCCACGGCGCTCGCCATCGACCTGGCCGGACAGCACATCACCGACCTTCAGGCCGCCTTCGGACAGGGTGCCGACGTGGCCATGGAACTGGCCGGCGAACTTCTGGGTGTCTTCTACCGCCAGGCGCACGCCGTTGCCGGTGAGCACGCCGGTGTCGCCGACCTGGCCGCCGGACTCGGCGTAGAACGGGGTCTGGTTGGTGATCACGATGACCGCATCACCGGCATCGGCCGACTGCACCGGACGACCGTCCTTGAGCAGGGCCAGCACGCTCAGGCCGTCGGCCTGCAGGCGGTCATACCCCAGGAACACGGTCGGGCTGAGGGTCGCCACCAGCTCGGCCGGCAGCGTCACGCCGCCACCGAACTTGCCGGCCGCACGCGCGGTCTCGCGCTGCTGCTCCATCGCGGCGTCGAAGCCGGCAATGTCGACGGTCAGGTCGCGCTCGCGGGCAATGTCCTGGGTCAGGTCGAGCGGGAAGCCATAGGTGTCGTACAGGCGGAACGCGTCAACACCCGGGATCACACCATTGCTGGCCTTGCCGGCCACGTCCTCGAAGATCTTCATGCCGGCATCGAGGGTTTCGGCGAAACGCTCTTCCTCGGCCTGCAGCGCACGGGTGACGGTATCCACCGCCGCCGGCAGTTCCGGATAGGCCTCGCCCATCTGCTCGACCAGGGTCGGCACCAGCTTGCTGAAGAACGGCTGGCGCACGCCCAGCATCCAGCCATGGCGCAGGGCGCGGCGGATGATACGGCGCAGCACGTAGCCACGACCTTCGTTGGACGGCAGCACGCCGTCGACGATCAGGAACGAACAGGCACGGATGTGGTCCGCGATCACGCGCAGTGACTTGTTTTCCAGGTCGGCGGTGCCGGTCAGCTCGGACGCCTTGCGGATCAGCGCCTGGAACAGGTCGATCTCATAGTTGGTGTGCACGTGCTGCAGGATCGCCGCCAGGCGCTCCAGGCCCATGCCGGTATCCACGCACGGCGCCGGCAGCGGCACCAGGGTGCCATCCGGCTGGCGGTCGAACTGCATGAACACCAGGTTCCAGATTTCGATGAAGCGGTCGCCGTCCTCATCCGGGGAGCCCGGGGGGCCGCCGGCGATATGGTCACCGTGGTCGTAGAAAATCTCGGTGCAAGGGCCGCACGGACCGGTGTCGGCCATCTGCCAGAAGTTGTCCGAGGCGAACGGTGCGCCCTTGTTGTCGCCGATGCGCACGATGCGCTCTTCCGGCACGCCAACCATGTCGCGCCACAGCGCGTAGGCCTCGTCGTCGGTCTGGTAGACGGTGACCAGCAGGCGCTCGGCCGGCAGCTTCCAGACCTGGGTCAGCAGCTCCCAGGCCCAGGCGATCGCATCCTTCTTGAAGTAGTCGCCGAACGACCAGTTGCCCAGCATTTCGAAGAAGGTGTGGTGGCGTGCGGTGTAGCCGACCTGGTCGAGGTCGTTGTGTTTGCCGCCCGCGCGCAGGCAGCGCTGCACGTCGGCCGCGCGCACGTAGCTGCGCTTCTCCGCGCCAAGGAACACGTCCTTGAACTGCACCATGCCGGAGTTGGTGAACAGCAGGGTCGGATCATTGCCCGGCACCAGCGGCGCCGACGGCACGATGGTGTGGCCTTTGCCCTTGAAGAATTCAAGGAAGTCGCTGCGGATCTGGGAAGTCGTGAATTTGGCGGATGCGTTCATTGGGGGCTGGCAGTCTGCGGGCCGGCGGGCCCGGACCACCGGCCGCGTTGGCCAGGGTCGCGAGGGACCGCCGAAAACCTAAAGGGTATCAGGCCCGGCGCCGCCAGTCTCAGTCATCCGGGTCGTAGCGGGTCGCACGGCGGATGCTGTCGCCGTCGAAGCCCCGTCGGGCCAGCAGATCGGCGGCCTTGCGCCGCTGCGTCAGGTCCTGCGGACCGGCCTCGCCAAAGCGTCGGCGGACCAGATCACGGGCATTTTCCTGCCAGTCGCCTTCGTAGCTGTCCATCGCCGCGGCAATCGCGGCACTGTCCAGGCCGTGAGTGCCCAGCTCGGCGCGGACATGGATCGGCCCATAACCGGTGTTGGCGCGCATCCGCACCAGGTTCTCGGCGAAACGGGTGTCGTCCTGCCAGCCGGCCTCTGTCAACTTGGCCACAGCCGCCTGCGCGGCTTCGTCTTCGATGCCGCGTGCGGTCAGCTTGCGGGTGAGCTCCTTGCGCGAGTGCTCGCGGCGGACCAGCAGGCCCAGCGCTCGTTGCACGGGCGTCTGCTCGCGCGGCCGGCGTTTGCGGCCGGTGGGAATGTCGTCGGCGTCGGACATCGGTACTCCAAGGGTGGCGCCATCCGTGGCGCCCAGCCCATCCCTGGGCGATTCGAACCTGCGGGACAGGGCGACGTCACTGACGGCGCCGCCCTGCCCCACAGCAAGCCTTATTCGTCGTCGCCTTCGTCGTCGCCTTCCTCACGGGTGGCTTCGGTCGGCTGGAACTTCTCGCGCAGCTCGGCTTCAAGCTTGGCAGCGACCGTCGGGTTGTCGCGCAGGTAGCCACGGGCGTTGTCCTTGCCCTGGCCGATACGCTCTTCACCGTAGCTGTACCAGGCGCCGGCCTTCTCGACCAGCTTGGCATCCACACCCATGTCGATCAGCTCGCCCTCGCGGCTGATGCCTTCGCCGTACAGGATCTCGGTGATGACCTGCTTGAACGGAGGCGCCAGCTTGTTCTTGACGACCTTGATCTTGGTCTGGTTGCCAATGATCTCGTCGCCCTTCTTGATCGCGCCGATACGGCGGATGTCCAGGCGCACCGAAGCGTAGAACTTCAGCGCGTTGCCGCCAGTGGTGGTTTCCGGGCTCTGGCCCGGCATCATCACGCCGATCTTCATGCGCAGCTGGTTGATGAAGACCACCAGGGTGTTGGAGCGCTTGATGTTGCCGGTCAGCTTGCGCAGCGCCTGGCTCATCAGGCGGGCCTGCAGGCCCGGCAGCTGGTCGCCCATCTCGCCTTCGATTTCGGCCTTCGGGGTCAGCGCGGCGACCGAGTCGATCACCAGGATGTCCACCGAACCCGAACGGACGAGCATGTCGGCAATTTCCAGCGCCTGCTCGCCGGTATCCGGCTGCGACAGCAGCAGGTCGTCCACGTTCACGCCCAGCTTGGCGGCGTAGATCGGGTCCAGCGCGTGCTCGGCGTCGATGAAGGCCGCGGTGCCGCCCATCTTCTGGCATTCGGCGATGGCCTGCAGGGTCAGCGTGGTCTTGCCCGAGGATTCCGGCCCGTAGATTTCAACGACACGGCCCTTCGGCAGACCGCCAATGCCCAGCGCGATGTCGAGCATCAGCGAACCGGTCGGGATGGCTTCGACGGGCTCGACCACGCGGTCGCCCATGCGCATCACCGAGCCCTTGCCGAACTGCTTTTCGATCTGGCCCAGAGCTGCAGCGAGGGCGCGCTTCTTGTTCTCGTCCATCGGATTGGTCCTTGCAGAGGTCGTGTCGTTGGAGGTGCTGTCTTTGGGGGTCTTCTTTGCCATGGGTTCACTTTAAGTCGGACGTATCGCACAGGCTGAGATTCTGCCCGGCGCTCTGAAAAGAATTATCGGACATCCGTACCAACCTCAGTGGAACCAGAGAATCGCCACAAAAGACCGCGGAGTAATGCGCTATGGAACGGGTCAACGGTTGGGTCGCAACAGGCCGCAATAGAGGCCCTCGATCGAGAAGTCCTGGTCAGGCAGCACCTCGATCGGCTTGTAGTCGGGGTTACGCGGCAGCAGGCGGATACGATCCTTGGCGATCTTCAGCAGCTTGACGGTGATCTCGTCATCGATGCGGGCCACGACGATCTGTCCGGAATGGGCATCGCGGGTGCGGTGCACGCCGATCAGGTCACCGTCGAAGATGCCCTCGTCGATCATCGAATCGCCCTGCACCTTCAACAGATAATCCGGTGCCGGCGAGAAGAACACCCGATCCAGCACCACGAAGTCGTCCGAGCCGATATCAGCACCGATCGGCAGACCGGCTGCGACACGGCCCAGCACCGGCAGGCGCAGGACGTTGTCGGGCAGGCCCGGCTCGGCCAGCTTCTCGACCGGTGGCGCCTGTACCAGGCGGATGCCGCGGGCCTGGCCCGGGATGCGACGGATCGCACCGGCCTGCTCCAGGGCTTCCAGGTGGTACTGGGCCGCGCGCACGCCCTTGAAGCCGAACGCACGTGCGATTTCAGTCTGCGACGGCGGCGCGCCTTCGCTCTCGATACGCTCGGCGATCAACTGCAGGATCGCCTGCTGGGTGTCGGTCAGGTCCATGGTTAGTAGTATTACTACTAATGAGCGGGACTGCAAGTGCCGGGGGCGACACGGCGACAGCTGTGGTGCCGAGCTGTGCTCGGTAATCGTCGCCGGGCTTGGCCTGGCTGGCAGAGACAAAGGCGAGAGCAGAAGCAGCCGACCAGCGGTCGGCTCTACAGGAATCGCGCAGCGATTCCGCGGCTCCCGTTGGGAACCGCTGCGGCAAGCACACTATGTGTGCTTGCCGCTTCTCCAGATCGAAAACAGGATCCAGACGCCGCAGAAGCCGGCGCCGATGAAGCCGCATACGCCCAGCGCCAGCAGCCAGCGGCTGGAGACGCCACCTACACTGTGCATCACGATGGATGAGCCGATGATCAGGGCAGCAGTGACGATGCCCATCACCAGCCGGTTCGCCGCACGGTTGACCTGCTCGCCGAAGCCCTGCAGCGCCGTGGTTTCCACCTTCAGCTGCAGGCGCCCACGGCGGGCGGCCTGGACCAGCTTGCGCAGGTCGCGGGGCAGTTCACCGGCGAAGTCGACCAGGCCCAGCAAGCTGCGGCGGCCGCGCTTGAGCAGGGCCTTGGGCGCATAGCGCTGCAGTACCACCCGTTCCAGGAACGGGCGCGCGGCGCTGGCCATGTCGAAATCAGGGTCCAGCTGCCGCCCCATGCCTTCCAGGGTCAGGAACGCCTTGATCATCAGCGCCAGGTCGGCCGGCAGGGTCAGGCTGTAGCTGCGCAGCAGCTGGGTGATGTCGCCCAGCATCAGACCGATGCGCAGGTCCTTCAGCGGCACGCCACGGTACTGGTCGACGAACTGGCTGATGTCGTGCTGCAGCCGGTTCTCGTCCACTTCCACGCCGCCGGCCCAGTCCAGCAGCACGTCGGCCACACCCTGCGGGTCCTGCTCGACCAGCCCGTGCAGCAGCTGCGCGACCTGAAAACGACGCACTTCGGACAGCGCACCGACCATGCCGAAATCGATCACACCGATGCGGCCGTCACGCAGGTAGATGATGTTGCCCGGGTGCGGATCAGCGTGGAAGCTGCCGTCCTCCAGCACCATCTTCAGCACGATGTCCGCACCGCGTCGCGCCAGTTCGCGCCGGTCCAGTCCTGCGGCATCAACGCCAGCCAGATCACGCCCTGGAATGCCGTCGACGAAGTCCTGCACGTTCAGGCTTTCGCAGGTCCACTGCCAGTGCACGCGGGGAATCAGGATATCGTCTCGGCCTTTGAAGTTGCGCGCGATGCGCTCGGCATTGCGGCATTCGGCGGCAAAATCCAGCTCGCGACGCAGCGACACGGTGAACTGCTGCACCACCTCGGCCGGGCGATAGCGGCGCAGGTCCGGCAGGCGCGCCTCGACGATCTCCGCCAGGCGGGCCAGCAGCCGCAGGTCCGCTTCGACCACATCGCGGATGCCGGGGCGACGCACCTTCAGCACCACCTCGCGACCGTCATGCAGACGCGCGCGATGGGCCTGCGCCAGCGAGGCGGCGGCCATCGGGGTTTCATCAAGGAAGGCGAACACTTCTGAAGGCGATGCGCCAAGATCGGCCTCGAGCTGCTCACGGATATCCGCGTACGGCAGCGCCGGTACTGCGTTCTGCAGTTCAGAGAGCTCGGCGATCCATTCCGGCGGCAGCAGGTCGACGCGCGTCGCCAGCACCTGGCCGAGCTTGACGAAGGTCGGGCCGAGATCCTGCATCGCGCTGCGCACGCGCACCGGCGCGGTCATCCGCAACAGTTCCTGCCGCTCCTCGTTCCAGTGCAGCAGGCGCCCTGCCCGCTCCAGCGTGCTGGCCAGGCCGATGCGCCGCACCACATCGCCGAAGCCATAGCGGATCAGGACGACGGCGATTTCCTGCAGTCGGCCCAGGTCACGGACCGTGCCCAGCGTTTCCCACATCATGCGTGCTCCGGACGATTACCGGATCAGCATGTCACAGCTGGGCGTCGATACCGCGCAATGCCGCCGCCACGGTTTGCCGGCGGATGGCTTCGCGGTCGCCATCGAACTGGAACAGCTCGGCACGGGCGTAGCCACCGCGGCGCTTCCAGCCGATCCAGACACTGCCGACGGGCTTGTCCGGGCTGCCACCGCCGGGTCCGGCAATGCCGGTCACCGCCACGGCGATACCGGCGCCGGAATTGACCAGCGCGCCGGACACCATTTCCAGCACGGTTTCGCGGCTGACCGCGCCGAACTGCTCCAGGGTCTGCGCACGCACGCCCAGCAGGCGCTGCTTGGCCTCGTAGCTGTAGACCACCATGCCGCAGTCGAAGAACGCCGAGGAACCGGCGATATCAGTCATGCACTTGGCGATCCAGCCACCACTGCAGCTTTCAGCGGTCACCAGCTGCAGCGAAGCCTGCTGCAGGCGCTGCCCGAGCGCGGCGGACTGGGCATTGAGTTCAGCGTCGGTGGGAATGGACATCGGCATGACGGTGGGGTGAAGAACCTGCACGTTGTACCGCAGATGACAGCTGGATGTCGCGCCCCTCCGGCACGGTTGCGCTGCCGGCCAGCGGCCGGCACTACCGGGCATGGGCCGCTACCTCACCACTCCGGCAGTTTCTCCGGCAGCAGCGCCCGGATCGGCGCGCCGTCGGCACTGGCAGCCAGCTTTTCGGCTTCTGCGATCGGCAGGTCGACCTGCAGCAGCCAGCCGTCTTCGTCGGCCTGCTCGCTGCGGATCACTTCCAGCTGGTGCAGGCGCGCACGCAGGCGGCCGGCATCCGGCGGCAGGCGCAGTTCACCGGTCACGTGCTGCAGGCCCAGGCGCTTGCCCAGCACTGCCTGCAGCAGCTCAAGGCCCTGCCCGTCACGCGCGGAAATCCAGACGCGTTCACGACGCGACTCGTCGGGCACGCCATCCTGGCCATCGTGGCGAACGTCGGCGCCCTCGATCCGGTCAATCTTGTTGAACACCAGCAACTGCGGCAGGTCACCGGCACCGACCGCGGTCAGTACCTCGTCCACCTGGGCGATGCGCTCCTCGCGGTGCGGATCGGCGGCGTCGACCACGTGCAGCAGGAAATCGGCCTCGCGCGCCTCGGACAGGGTCGAGCGGAACGCAGCGACCAGGTCATGCGGCAGATCACGGACGAAGCCGACGGTGTCGGCCAGCACCACGTTGCCGCCCGGCACCGCGATGCGGCGCACGGTCGGGTCCAGCGTTGCGAACAGCTGGTCGGCGGCGTACGCCTCGGCGCCGGTCATGGCGTTGAACAGGGTCGACTTGCCGGCGTTGGTGTAGCCGACCAGGGCCACGCGCGGCAGCTCGCTGCGCACGCGCGCACGGCGCATCTGGGTGCGCTGCACCTCGACCTTTTCCAGCCGCTTCTGCAGCTGCTCGACACGCTTCTGCAACAGGCGGCGGTCGGTTTCCAGCTGGGTTTCACCCGGGCCACGCAGGCCGATCGAACCACCGCGCTGGCGCTCCAGGTGGGTCCAGCCGCGCACCAGCCGCGTGGCCAGGTGACGCAGCTGCGCCAGCTCGACCTGCAGCTTGCCTTCGTGGCTGTGCGCACGCTGGGCGAAGATGTCCAGGATCAGGCCGGTACGGTCGATCACCCGGCGCTCGAGGAAGCGTTCCAGGTTGCGCTCCTGGCCCGGGCTCAACGCATGGTTGACCAGGATCAGGTCGGCACCGCTGGCATCGGCCGCGGCCTTGATCTCGTCCAGCTTGCCGCTGCCGATCAGGGTCGACGGATTCGGACGATCCAGGCGTGCGGTGATCGTCGCGGCGATGCTGGCCCCAGCCGAGCGGGCCAGATCACCGAACTCTTCAAGCACATCGTCTTCCAGCTTGCCGAAATGGGGCTGGATCAACAGGGCGTGTTCGCCCTTCTTCGAGCGGTCAAACATTCACCGCTCCGGTATTACTCGTCTGCTTCATCACCTGCCTGACCACCTTCACCCGACTGCACATAACCACCGCCCGGACCGACCTTCACGTTGCGTGCCGGAACGACCGTGGAAATGGCGTGCTTGTAGACCATCTGACTGACCGTGTTGCGCAGCAGGACCACGAACTGGTCGAACGACTCGATCGTGCCCTGCAGCTTGATGCCGTTCACCAGGTACACCGAAACCGGCACGCGTTCGCGCCGCAGTGCATTCAAGAAAGGATCCTGCAGCGATTGCCCCTTGGACATTGCACACTCCTGATTATTGTTCTTATTGGGTTGCCGACGGTTGCCACGGCCCCCGAGCCGCCCGCCGACCGATGATGTTACACGGCTGGCGGGGGTTCAGCGTGCGACGAAGGTCGACACCGCGCCGGCCAGGCGCTCGTGGTCGATATGGGGGTCGAACCAGCGCGCATCAAGCTCGCCGCGCAGCCAGGTCAGCTGGCGCTTGGCCAGCTGGCGGGTGGCGAAGATCGCCTTGTCACGGAAGCGGGCGGCATCGCCCTCCCCCTCCAGGTATTCCCAGGCCTGCCGATAGCCGACCGCGCGCACTGCCGGCAGGTCCAGCGGCGCCTCCACGGCAGCCATTTCCGGCATCGCGCGCAACGCCCGCACCTCGTCGAGGAAGCCCTGCGCCAGCATGGCGTCGAAGCGCGCCTCGATGCGCTGGTGCAGCACCGCGCGGTCACGCGGCGCCAGGATCAGCTTGAGGGTGCGCACCGGCAACGGCGCCACGCCCGGCCGGCGCTGCCATTCAGTGATGGGGGTGCCGGTCAGGCGATAGACCTCCAGCGCCCGCTGGATGCGCTGCGGGTCGGTGGCATGGATGCGTGCCGCTGCTGCTGGATCGACCTTGGCCAACTCTGCGTGCAGCGCCGCCCAGCCACGCTCGGCCGCCTCGGCGCTGAGCGCTTCGCGCGTCGCCGGATCGGCCTCGGGCATCGGCGACAGGCCCTGCAACAGGGCGCGGAAGTACAGGCCAGTGCCACCGGCCAGGATCGGCATCTTGCCGCGTGCCACGATGTCGGCCACGACCCGGCCGGCATCGGCGGCGAATTCGGCTGCCGAGTAGGTCTGCCAGGGATCGCGCAGGTCCAGCAGATGGTGCGGCGCCTGCGCACGCTCTGCCGCATCGGGCTTGGCCGAACCGATATCCATGTGGCGGTACACCAGCGCCGAATCGACGCTGACAATTTCGCCATCCAGCTGCTGTGCCAGAGCGATCGCGGTGGCGGTCTTGCCACTGGCGGTCGGCCCCATCACGGCGATCGCCAGCGGCCGCCGGTCGATGCCCATCAGTCTTCGTCCGGCCAGCGGATCGTCGGCGTGGCGTCGGCGCGCGGCGTCGGCACCGCCTCGACCGCTTGCCAGATCTTCAGCGCATCGACGGTGGCCGCCACGTCATGCACGCGCACGATGCGCGCACCACGCTGCACCGCAATCAGGTGCGCGGCCACCGACGCGGCCACGCGTTCGGACGGCGTGTCGCGGCCGGTCAGTTCCCCCAGGCTGCGCTTGCGCGACAAGCCAGCCAGCATCGGCACGCCCAGTTCCAGGAAGCGTTCCGAGCGCGCCAGCAGGGTCATGTTGTGGGCCGTGGTCTTGCCGAAGCCGAAACCGAGGTCGACCAGCAGGTTCTTCTTCGCGATGCCGGCCATTTCTGCAGCGAACAGGCGCTGCACCAGGAAACCGTGCACCTCGGCGACCACGTCATCGTAGTGTGGGTCAGCCTGCATGTGGCCCGGCTCGCCCTGCATGTGCATCAGCACCACCGGCACGCCGGTTGCAGCGGCGGCGTCCAGCGCCCCGTCCTGGCGCAGGCCGAAGATGTCATTGATCATGCCGGCGCCGGCGGCCACGGCCGCACGCATCACCTCCGGCTTGAAGGTGTCGATGCTGATCGGAACCTGGGTTCGGGCGGCCAGCTGCTCGATCACCGGAATCACGCGGCGCAGCTCGTCCTCGATCGATACCGGGGCAGCGCCGGGGCGGGTGGATTCGCCACCGATATCGAGCAGGTCCGCGCCGTCCTCGACCAGTTTCAGGCCATGTGCGACCGCGGCCTCGGTGGTGTCGTGCGCGCCGCCATCGGAGAACGAGTCCGGGGTGACGTTGACGATGCCCATGACCCGGGCACGGTCGAGGCGCAGGATGCGGCCGGCGCAATCGAGCTGGGGCGAGGTATCGAACATGGGCAATCCTGCAGGGACAACGGCGGGTAGTTTAGTTCGGCAGGGCGGCGCCCTGCACCCGCAGAGGCCAGAGCTACAGCAAGAGCCGGAGCAACAGCGGGTTTACTGAGGGATGGCGGGGTGGGTCCGGTTGCGGGAGACGCCGTGAATCCGTCCATGGAGGCTCGGTCGCGCCATCCATGGCGCTCACGCCCCCGCAACCGGACCCACCCCGCCTTCGACAGTTTTCTGCGATCTGCAGTAGATCCACGCCATGCGTGGATGACTCATTCGATATCTGACAGATGTGTCGACCAAGGTCGACACCTACCAACAGCCGCGGAGATCTGTCAGAGGTGGGGCGGTGTCGGAGGGCGGGGTGTCAGCCGCATGGGCCCGAGGCATGCCTCGGGCGGGTTGGGCAGGACGCCCAACCCCGGTCTTGCCGTGTGCGCAGGAATGCGCACGCGAGCAAGCGGCTGCCAAGCTTACAGGGACGTACTTGCAGCGTCCCCGCACTCCGACACCGCCCCGTTATCCTACAGAAAGCCCGCTGTTGCTGTTGCTGTTGCTGCTGAGGTTGCCGGCCAGCGACCGGCACTACCGCGGGTGCAGGGCGCAGCCCTGCCAACACCCTTAACGGCGGCGGCGCTTTCGGTCCACGTACAGGGTCCTGACGATGCTCAGCACGATGCCGACACCGATACCCACCACGCAGCCCAGCAGCAGATTGTCGGCCCCCAGGCCCACACCCACGCCGACCACGGTGGCGATGACCATTTCGGCGGTGTGGGAAATCGGTTCGGGCTTCGGGGCGGACATGCGGGCTCCAGCGTCAGATCAGTTCTTCGGGATGGGCCAGTGGCCCGGAAACGACGAAGCCGGGTTGCCCCGGCCTCGTCTGGTGTCACGTGCAGCGGGCCGTCAGTGCGATTCGGCCGGGCCTGCGATCGGCGGCAGCGGACGGGCGTCGCCGCCCTTGTCGTTGCCACCATCCTTGTTCGACTTGTTCCAACCGGCCGGCGGCGGCGGATCGCGGCCTTCCATGATGGCGTCGATCTGCGGCGCGTCGATGGTCTCGTACTGCAGCAGCAACTGGGACATCGCGTGCAGCTTGTCCAGGTTGGCCGTCATCAGCTCGGTGGTGCGTGCGTAAGCCTCGTCAAGGATGTTGCGCACTTCCTCGTCGATGCGGCGCGCGGTGTCGTTGGAGACGCTCTTGTGCTGGGTGACCGAACGGCCCAGGAACACCTCGTCGTCCTCTTCGCCATAGGCGATCGGGCCGAGCTGGTCGGACAGGCCCCACTTGGTGACCATGTTGCGGGCCATCTTGGTGGCGCGCTCGATGTCGTTGGAGGCGCCGGTGGTGACCTTGTCGGCACCGAAGATCAGCTCTTCGGCCACGCGGCCACCGTACAGCGAGCACAGCTGCGACTTGATCGCCACGCGGTTCATCGAGTACTTGTCGCCTTCCGGCAGGTACATGGTCACACCCAGCGCGCGGCCGCGCGGAATGATGGTGACCTTGTAGACCGGGTCATGCTCGGGCACCAGACGGCCGACGATGGCGTGGCCGGCTTCGTGGTAGGCGGTGAGGGTCTTCTCCTCCTCGCTCATGGCCATCGAGCGGCGCTCGGCACCCATCAGGATCTTGTCGCGGGCACGGTCGAAGTGGTCCATGCGGACCTCCTTCTCGTTGCCACGCGCGGCGAACAGGGCAGCCTCGTTGCAGAGGTTGGCCAGGTCGGCGCCGGAGAAGCCCGGGGTACCACGCGCGATTACCATCGGCTCGACGTCGTCGGCCAGCGGCAGCTTGCGCATGTGCACCTTCAGGATGTGCTCGCGACCCTTCACGTCCGGCAGGCCGACCACGACCTGGCGATCGAAACGGCCCGGGCGCAGCAGCGCCGGATCCAGCACGTCCGGACGGTTGGTCGCAGCGATCACGATCACGCCTTCGCCACCTTCAAAACCGTCCATTTCGACCAGCAGCTGGTTCAGGGTCTGCTCGCGCTCGTCATGACCGCCGCCCAGGCCGGCGCCACGGTGACGACCGACGGCGTCGATTTCGTCGATGAAGATGATGCAGGGGGCGTGCTTCTTGGCCTGCTCGAACATGTCGCGCACGCGGCTGGCGCCGACGCCGACGAACATTTCCACGAAGTCCGAACCGGAGATCGAGAAGAACGGCACCTTGGCTTCGCCCGCGATGGCCTTGGCCAGCAGCGTCTTGCCGGTACCCGGCGGGCCGACCATCAGCACGCCGCGCGGAATCTTGCCGCCCAGCTTGGTGAACTTGGACGGGTCGCGCAGGAAGTCGACCAGCTCGCCCACTTCTTCCTTGGCCTCGTCGCAGCCAGCGACGTCGGCGAAGGTGACCTTGATCTGGTCTTCGCCCTGCAGCTTGGCGCGCGACTTGCCGAAGGACATCGCGCCCTTGGCACCGCCACCACCGCCCTGCATCTGGCGCATGATGAACAACCAGAAGCCGATGATCAGGATGACCGGCAGGAAATTCATCAGGATCGCGCCGAGGGAAATGCCGCTGGACGGCTCCTCCTGCACGATCTCCACGTTCTTGGTACGCAGCACGTTGATCAGGTCACGATCGAACGGTGCGGTGATGGTGGACGATTGCCCACCGCGGGTGGTGTAGGTCAGCTGGCTGGTGCCGCCGCGCATGTCGCCGCCAAAGGCGACCTTCTGCACGTTGCCGCTGTCCACCTGGTCCAGGAACTGCGAGTACGACGCGCCCTGCGCGCCGGCCCCCGAGGACTTCGGCGAGAAGCTCTGGAAGACCACCATCAGCACGACGGCGACGACCACCCATAGCAGGAGGTTCTTGGTCAAGTCGTTCATCCTCATTGGCTCCGGTGTTCCTCTCAGTGCTGGCGTTGCGTTGGGGTCGAACTTGCGTACGTTGCGAGCTTACTTCATGTGGGCGCGTTTTCCCTGACCCAAGGCATACACCTCGGGAGAGCGCTTGCGCGAGGCTTCCGGCTTGCGGATGGAGACCTTGTCGTACCGGCGGCGCATGTCGCGCACGTAGTCGTCAAAGCCCTCGCCCTGGAACAGCTTGATCAGGAATGCGCCACCGGTCTTCAGGTGGTTGTCGGCAAAATCCAGGGCCAGCTCCGCCAGGTGCATCATCCGCGGCTGGTCGACCGCGCCTACACCACTCTTATTGGGGGCCATGTCCGACAGCACAAGGTCTACCGGCTGATCCCCGAGCATGGCTTCAAACTGCGATAGAACGGCTTCTTCCCTGAAGTCACCATGAAGGAACTCCACGCCGGCCAGCGGCGGCATGTCCAGGATATCCAGTGCCAGCACGCGGCCGGTATCGCCGATCTGTCTCCTAACCTGCTGAGACCAGCCGCCCGGGGCCGCGCCAAGGTCGACCACCACCATGTGCGGCTTCAGCAACCGGTCACGTTCCAGCAGCTCTTCGAGCTTGTAGGCCGCGCGCGAGCGCATGCCTTCGGCCTGGGCCTTCTTCACGAAGGGGTCGGAGAAGTGTTCCTTGAGCCAGCGCTGGCTGCTTTTGCTGCGGGTAGCCATTGAAAATAGGGGCTGATGGGGTCCTCATGATACCCTGATCGCCCCATTCAACCGTGTTTTCCTGCATGTCCATCGCCCTGACCGCTTCCCAGACCCGTTTCCTGCGCGGCCAAGCCCACGACCTGAAGGCCCTGCTGCAGACCGGCGGCAAGGGCGTGACCCCGGCCTTCATCGCTGAGCTGAACGAAGTGCTGGAGCGCCACGAGCTGGTCAAAGTGAAGGTCGCTGCCGAAGACCGCGACGCCCGTGACGTGATGATCGGCGAGATCGTCGAAGCCACCGAGAGCGCGTTGGTACAGCGCATCGGCCACGTCGCCGTGCTGTACCGCCCGAGCAAGGAACAGCGCCAGATCGTGCTGCCGCGCGGCTGATCGTCTTACTGCCATGCAGCTGAACCACGAACCGCCCGATTACGCCTACAGCCTGCGCGCCGCCGATGGCCGCTCGGCCAAGGTGAATGACCAGGTGCTGGGCAGCAGTTTCTTCCTGACCCCGGACCAGCTGGTCACGCAATGGCCGGTAGTGAGCGCCACCGCGCTGCAGCTGGCTGACCTGGAGCCGATCCTGGCGCTGAACCCGGCGCTGATCGTGCTCGGCACGGGTGACCGCCAGGTATTCCCGCCGGCAGTGGTGATGGCTGCCTGCCTGTCACGCGGCATCGGCCTGGAAGTGATGAACAATCCGGCCGCCGCGCGCACCTTCAACATCCTGGCGGGCGAAGGCCGCAAGGTCGCGGCCGCTTTCATTCTGGAAGGCTGAGGTCGAGGCGTCGGGCGCGCCCCGGCGCTAGCCGCCAGAAGCGGTGCAGCGGAAGGCCGAGAACTGCTTCAGCCGCCCGATCAGGTTGCCGCCCTGGCCCCAGCGGATGTCCATGACATTCCAGTCCTGGCCCTGCCTTTGCAGCAGGACACGGTCGGTCCAGCGATAGTCGCCTATCGCCATTTCGACGGGTACCCAACTGCCATCGCCGCTCGTCGCGGGCAGCCCCACCTTTACCGTTTCCGGCCGATCCGGCGCCATGAGATACGGGCTCTGGTCCAGCATGTGCGGCTTCTCGTCATGCGCGGCCAGCACCGCACAGGTCCGCTCGTAAGCGCGCTGCGCATCGATGGCTGAGCGCAGCGCATCGCCCAGCAACGGCGGAATGGTCGCTTCGTCCGAAGCCGGCGCCTGGACGGCCGCGTAAAGACGGGTGACCACGTCGCGCGGATCGCTGGCTGCGGAGGCCAGCGGCGCGACGATGAGCAACGCGAGAGTGGAAGCAGGACGGAGCATGGGGCACCGGATCGACTGGGACCGCTCAAGAATGCCGGGTATCCCGTCCGCCGTGAAGGTGAGCCTGCGACACACAAGGTCGCAAATGACCACTCTGCAGTACCCGGGTCGAGCATGGCTCGCCTCTACAGGTCAGGAACGCCGGGCATGGCCCGGCGCTATCGCATCTGACGATCAGCGTGCCGGCAGGTACTGCTGCGGGTCGACCGGCTTGCCGTTGTAGCGAATCTCGAAGTGGACCATGTCGCGGTTCGCACCAGTACGGCCCATTTCGGCGATCTGCTCACCGGCCTTCACGCTCTGGCCTTCATTCACCAGGCGCTTGCGGTTGTGGCCATAGGCCGACAGCCACTGGTCGCTGTGCTTGATGATGATCAGCTCGCCGTAGCCGACCAGGCCGGCGCCGGAATACACCACCACGCCATTGGCGGTGGCCTTGACCGCCTGGCCGCTGGTGCCGGCGATGTCGACGCCCTGCTTGGTCGCATCACCAGCCACGTAGCGGCCAACGATGGCGCCATCAGCCGGCCAGCGCCAGGCGATGTTGCTCTTCACCGGACCGACCGGCGCCGGGGCCGGCGTGGTGCTGCCGCCACTGCTGCCACCGGAACGCGGCGGGGTGACCACCGTGGTGGGTGCGCGGCCGCCGCTGGCACCGGCCGGATACAGCCGGATCACCTGCCCCGGATAGATCGTCGAGGGGTTGTCCAGGCTGTTCCAGGCAATCAGGTCGGCCGGGGTGATGTCATGGATGCGGGCCAGCGCATAGATGGTGTCGCCCTTGCGCACCACCACGGTCTGCCCCGGCTTGGGTACCGAGGTCTTCGGCGTGGTCACACCACCACCGGTGCTGCCACCACCAGGACGAACCACGGTGGCGGTGCCGCAGGCGGCCAGGGTGGAAACCAGCAACGCCAGCGCGCCGATGCGCACTCCCTTGCTCAGACGATCAGGACTCATGCGAACTTCGACCTCCATACAAGCCAGGCGATCAGCACCACCACCAGCGCGGTGGCGATCCAGCCCAGCGGTTCAATCCAGCGACGCAGTGCCGCTTCAGCACGCGCACCACCGATACGGATGACCGCAGCCAGCACGAACACGCGCTTGCCACGACCGATCAGCATGCTCAACAGGTACTGCGGCATCGGTACACCGACGATACCCGATGCCCACGTGAAGACCTTCATCGGGATGGGCATGAATCCGCCCAGCACCAGGAAGGTGAACACTGCCCACGGCGACTCGGCCATCTTCGCCTGCACGGTGGTGATGCCCTGCTCGATGGCCGGCAGCATGCCCAGCGCCTCGAACAGCGGCTTGATCGCCTCGAAGGCGTAATGACCCAGCGCGTAGCCAACCAGTGCGCCGACCATCGAGCCGGCCAGGCTCAGGGTGGCGAACCACCAACCGCGCTTGGGCTGGGCCACGCACATCGGCGCCAGCATCACCTCCGGCATCACCGGGAAGATGATCGCCTCGAAGAAGCTCAACACCGTCAGGTAGGTCGGCGCGCGTTCGTGCGCCGCCCACTTCATCGCCCGCTCGTACAGCGGCCCGAAAATCTTCATGCAACCCTGCTCCGTGGATTAGTCGAGCATGCCAGACAGCAGCGGCACGAACGTGACCGGCGCCAGCACGTGTTGTTCGATGCTGCCGTCGGCCTTGCGGTCCAGCTGTACCAGCGACTGCGCCCCGGGGCCACCGACCGGCGCCACCAGGCGGCCGCCCTCGGCCAGTTGCTCGATCAGGGCGTCGACCAGTGCCGGCGCCGCCGCAGTGACCACGATGGCATCGAACGGACCGTGCTCGGCCCAGCCGACGCGACCGTCGTCATGCTTGGTGCGGATGTTCATTCCCAGCGCACGGAAGCGCTTGCGGGCCTGTCGCAGCAGATCGCCGATGCGCTCCACGGTGTAGACCTCCAGGCCCAGCGCACCGAGGATGGCGGCCTGGTAACCGGAACCGGTGCCGACTTCCAGCACCCGCTTCGGCGCGACCTGGAGCACCGCCTCGGTCATCCGCGCGACCACCCAGGGCTGCGAGATGGTCTGGCCGTGGCCGATCGGCAGCGCAGTGTCTTCGTAAGCCCGTGACGCCAGCGCCTCGTCGATGAACAGATGGCGCGGCACCACCCGGATCGCATTCAAGGTCGGCTCGTCAACGATGCCGGCTTCGCGCAGGCGGTCGACCAGGCGGTCACGCACACGCTGCGAGGTCATGCCGATACCGACGGCTTCCGGTTGCAGGCGCAGGCGTGGACTCATGCCGGCTGGTCCAGCGCGGCACTGAGGCCGCCGACCCAGCTGGCCACTTTCTCCAGTGCCTGGTAGCGGGTCAGGTCCACCTGGATCGGGGTGATCGAGATATGCCCGGTGCGCACCGCATGGAAGTCGGTACCGGGGCCGGAGTCCTGCTCACGGCCAGCCGGGCCGATCCAGTACACCTCGTTGCCGCGCGGGTCTTTCTGCGCGATGCAGCCTTCGGCGCGATGGCGGTTGCCGAGGCGGGTGACCTCGAAGCCCTCGACCTCGCTCCACGGCAGATCAGGCACGTTGACGTTGAGGATGGTGTCAGCCGGCAACGGATCGGCCTTGAGCCGGGCAACGATCTCCACGGCAGCGCGCGCGGCGGTCTCGAAGTGTTTCGGATCGTGATTGCGGGTAACCAGCGAGACCGCCACCGCCGGCAGCCCGAGGAAGCGACCTTCCATCGCCGCCGAGACGGTGCCGGAGTAGATCACGTCATCGCCGAGGTTGGCGGCATTGTTGATGCCGGACACGACAATGTCCGGTTCGAACTCGAGCAGCCCGGTCAGCGCCAGGTGCACGCAGTCGGTCGGAGTGCCGGCCACCGAGACGGTGTAATGGTCGATGCGCTTGAGGCGGATCGGCAGGTCCAGGGTCAGCGAATTGCTGGCGCCGGAGCGATCACGGTCGGGCGCGACCACCGTGACTTCGTGTCCGGCCTCGCGCAGCACCGAAGCAAGCATCCGGATGCCTGCGGCGTCGACGCCATCGTCGTTACTGACCAGGATTCGCATCTTCGATTTAACCGCTTGATTTTCCAAGAATTCGATTCCGTCACCGTGCAGTGTGGGCGGGACCGCCGTACTCCCCTGCGGAAGCCGTCGACCCTGCAAGGGCATCGTCTATTGTGCCGCATGCGAGCCGCCGGTCCTACCCTGTCGGCGGTCATGACCGACATCGAACCGTCATAGGCAGAGCTGCGCCGGCGGTTTACCCTGTGCGCATGTCGCACCCTGAAGACGAAGATCCGGCCGCATTGTTCCGTGCGGCCATCGGCGAAGTGACGCCGCTGCGCAAGGATGCCGAGCCGGCGCCTGCCGCGCCGCGGCCGAAGCCGCGCGCGCGCATGGCCGAACGTGACGAGGCCGAAGCCGCCGGCGAATTCGCCCGGTTGCTGCGCGACAGCACGCCGCTGGAAGCCGGCGACGTGGCCAGCTATCGCCGCGACAACCTGCCACCACGCTTGTTCCAGCGCCTCAAGCGTGGCCAGTACTCGGTGCAGGACGAGCTGGACCTGCACGGCGCCACTGCGTCGCAGGCGGAGGCGCTGCTGCGCCAGTTCCTGCTGGAGGCGCATGCACACGACTATGGCTGCGTGCGCATCATCCACGGCAAGGGCCTGCAGTCCGATGGCGGTGCACCGGTGCTGAAGAATCTGGTCGATCGCCTGCTGCGGCTGCGCAACGACGTACTGGCGTTCCATTCGGCGCCGACCGGACAAGGCGGCACCGGCGCGGTGCTGGTGCTGCTGGCCCGTAGATGAAAAAGGGGACGGAGGGAATTAAGTCGTTTGTGCTACAAACGACTTAATTCCCTCCGTCCCCTTTTTCTGTCAGGCCTGCGAGGCGTCTTCGACGGGGCCGAGTTCGTGCAGTACGGCGGTGGCGTAGCAGCCTGGCGGCAGCGCGAATGACAGTTCCAGCACGTCGTCGGCCAGCCACTGGTGCTGCAGCAGCGCCGGGCGCAGGCGCAACGCGCGGCGCTCCTGCTTCAGCCGTGCGTCTTCCAGGCCGGCCCGCAGTGCCTTTGACTCGTCGTCGTCCAGCGCGGCCAGCTCCAGCTCACGTGCCGCGTCGGCGCTGCGCAGCTCGCCTTCGCCCCACAGCGGTGCGCTGGGATGGATGTCGAAACGCGCCAGTCGCTCGGCCAGCACCTCGGTGTACGGCTCGGGTCCGAACACGCTGCGGCTGCCATCGAGCATCCACACTTCGCCATCGAGCGGCTGATCCCAGTTGCCCTGCTCCACGCGCGCGGCCAGCACGCGGTTGAACAGCGCCGAACGGGCTGCAGAGAGCAGCAGCGAACGCTGGTCCTTGCGCATGCGGCGGCCACCGAACATCGCCAGTGCCGCCGGCACATTGCCGCCGTCGCGGCCAAAGCGCTGCTCGCCGAACCAGTTCGGCAGGCCGCGCTCGGCAATCTGCTGCAGGCGCTCGCTGATCGCTGCAGCATCACCCTGCACCTCGCGCAGCACCAGCTTGAAGCGGTTGCCGGCCAGTGCGCCACGCTGCAGCTTGCGGTTGTGCCAGGTGGCTTCGAGCACTTCGATCTCGTCGCTGGCCAGCTCGGCCAGGTCCGGCGCGACGCGCTTGGGCAGGTGCACGCTGAAACGCTGGGTGGTGACCGCATGGCGATCCTTCATGCCGGCGTAGCTCACCGCCATTTCCGGCAGGCCTGCCCACTTGGCCAGCACCTTGGCCACATGCACGGTGTTGGCACCACGCTTGCGGATGTGCAGCAGCAGGTGTTCGCCTTCACCGGTCGCCTCGAAGGCCGGCAGTTCGTCAACCTGGAAATCGTCCGGCGTGGTGCGGATGCGCGCCGTCAGCAACGGTGCACCAAACGCCAACGGCAGCGGGATCATGCCGCCACCAGCAGCACCACCGCCTGTGCGGCGATGCCTTCGCCACGGCCGGTGAAGCCCAGCTTCTCAGACGTGGTGGCCTTGACGCTGACTGCATCCAGCGGCAACTGCAGCAACCCACCGATGCGCTCACGCATCGCCAGCGCATGCGGGCCGACCTTCGGACGCTCGCAGATCACGGTGATGTCGGTGTTGCCGACGCGCCAGCCACGCTCGCGCAGCAGGCTGTCGCAATGGCGCACGAAATCACTGCTGTCGGCGCCCTTCCAGCGGTCGTCACTCGGCGGGAAATGCTGGCCGATATCGCCCAGCGCCAGCGCACCGAGCATCGCATCGCACAGGGCGTGCAGGATCACGTCGCCATCGCTGTGCGCGAGCACGCCGCAGCTGTGCGGCACGTTCACGCCGCCGAGCATGATGTGATCGCCTTCACCGAAGGCATGGACGTCGTAGCCCTGGCCGATGCGGACGGGCGGGAACGGTGCGGTGCTCATGGATGCAACCCTTGCAACAGGGCCGCGCGGACGGTCAGCCGGCGCGGCGGGAAAGTACGAATTCGAACCGGTCCAGATCGGCCGGAGTGGTGACCTTGAAGTTGTCCTCGCTGCCTTCCACCAACAGCGGGCGCTGGCCCTGGCGCTCCATGGCCATGGCCTCGTCGGTGACGTCAACACCGGCGGCCGCAGCGTCAGACAGCGCGCGGCTGAGCTGGTGGCGGCGGAACAGCTGCGGCGTCAGTGCGCGCCACAGGCGCTCGCGTGGCTCGGTGCCATCGATGCCGCCGTCGTCGCCAGCGCGCTTGAGGGTGTCGCGCACCGGCGCAGCCAGGATCGCCCCGACCGGGTCGGCACGACCGACTTCAAGCAGACGACCGAGATCGGCCAGCGACAGGTTCGGCCGTGCAGCATCGTGAACCAGCACGAATTCATCGGCACGCACGGTGTCCGGCAGCGCCTGCAACCCGGCCAGCACCGAGGCGGCACGGGTCGCGCCGCCGATGCAGGTCAGCACCGGCTTGCCCGACCACTCATTCCAGCCCGGCCAGTCGGCATCGTCCTGGCCGATCACCACCATCGTTCCGGCCACGGCGGGGTGCGCCAGCAGCGCGTCCAGCGTGTGGGCGAGCAGGATCTGCCCGCCCGCCTGCAGGTACTGCTTGGGCAGCGGTGCACCGAAGCGGGTGCCACGGCCGGCCGCAGGAACAACGACCCAGATCGCCGCGCTCATGGCACGTCTGCCGGGTGTTCGCCCGCCTGGGCAGTGACGCCGGCAGCAGGCTGCGCCGGGTGGACCGGCGCATCCTCGACCACACGGTAGAACTTCTCGCCAGGCTTGATCATGCCCAGCTCGCTGCGCGCGCGTTCCTCGATGGCGGACTGGCCTTCCTTGAGGTCCTTCACTTCGGCAGCGAGCGCGTCGTTGCGCTGCTGCAGACCCTCATTGTCCCGCTCCTGGTTGGCGACCTGGGCTTCGAGCATCATCACTTCACCCGAGTTGCCCGGACCGAACCAGAAGCGGTACTGCAGCCAGCCCAGCAGCAGGGCCAGCACCAGCAGCATCCAGCGCCAGTCGCGCATCGGCTCAGCGCTTCAGCGAAACGAACGCGTCACGACCGGCGTAACGCGCGCCGGCGCCGAGGGCTTCCTCGATGCGCAGCAGCTGGTTGTACTTGGCCACGCGATCGCTGCGGCACAGCGAGCCGGTCTTGATCTGGGTGGCGGTGGTGGCCACCGAGATATCGGCAATGGTGGTGTCTTCGGTTTCGCCCGAACGGTGCGAGACGACGGCGGCATAGCCGGCGCGGTCGGCCATCGCGATCGCTTCCAGGGTTTCGCTGAGCGTGCCGATCTGGTTGACCTTGATCAGGATCGCGTTGGCGGTGCCCGAGTCGATGCCTTCCTGGAAGATCTTCGGGTTGGTCACGAACAGGTCGTCGCCAACCAGCTGCACCTTCTTGCCGATGCGGTCGGTCAGCAGCTTCCAGCCGGCCCAGTCGTTCTCGGCCAGGCCATCTTCAATCGTGATGATCGGGTACTGCGCGGCCCAGTCGGCGAGGAAGTCGACGAACTGCTCGGAGGTCAGGCGCTTGTTCTCGCCGACCAGGTTGTACTTGCCGTTTTCGAAGAACTCGCTGGAGGCCACGTCCAGGCCCAGCAGCACGTCTTCACCGGCGGTGTAGCCAGCCTTGCCGATCGCTTCGAGGATGGTGTCGAGCGCCTCGACGTTGCTGCGGAAGTCCGGTGCGAAGCCGCCTTCGTCGCCGACCGCCGTGCTCAGGCCGTGGCCCTTCAGCACCGACTTCAGCGAATGGAAGATTTCGGTGCCCGCGCGCAGCGCTTCGGAGAACGAGGTGAAGCCGACCGGCAGCACCATGAACTCCTGGAAGTCGACGTTGTTGTCGGCGTGCGCGCCGCCGTTGATGATGTTCATCATCGGCACCGGCAGCGACGGGGTCACGCCGGTCTTGGCAGCCAGGTACTGCCACAGCGCCTGCTTGTTCGATGCAGCGGCGGCGTGCGCGGCGGCCATCGAAACTCCCAGCAGCGCGTTGGCGCCGAGGCGGCCTTTGTTCTCGGTGCCGTCGAGGTCGATCAGGCGACGGTCGAGGCCGGCCTGGTCGGTGGCTTCGAAGCCCTTCAGCGCATTGGCGATGGTGGTGTTGACATTGTCGACAGCCTTGCGCACACCCTTGCCCAGGTAACGGGTCTTGTCGCCATCACGCAGCTCGACCGCTTCCTTGGTGCCGGTCGAGGCGCCGGAGGGAACCGCGGCACGACCGAACGAACCGTCCTCCAGGATGACTTCGGCTTCCAGCGTGGGGTTGCCACGGCTGTCGAGGATTTCACGGGCGTGGATGCTGCGGATCGTACTCATGGTCGGGCCGGTTACCTGTATGGAGAGGGGGCGACAAAACGAATGCCGCGTGATTATCCCCGGCTGCCCGCCACTTGCCAAATGGCGTGGGCGGCTTCAGCCCCAACTGGACCCGATCACGATCAGGATCATCGACACCAGCATCACCAGCAATGCACCGGCAATCGCTGCCAGGATGGGGCCACGCCGCCGTCGCCAGGCCAGCACCATCGCCACCGGACTGCCCAGGAAGGACAGCACCATCGTGACCAGCGCGCCCAGCAGCCACCACTGCGTGGCCTGCACGCCGTTGTTTCCATCCCCCGGCGGCCGGAAACCGGACGTGAAGGCCAGCACGCCCACCACCAGGGCGATCCAGGTCAACACGGACAGCCCCAGGGCGATCAGGCCCCAGGGCCAGCCACGCGCCGATGTGGTCGTATTCATCAGAGCAATCCGTAGAACAGGGCGCCCAGCCACAGCGAGAGCAGGATGATCGCCAGGCCAGCCGTGACCTTGCCGCGATTCAGCCGCCAGGCCAGCACAGCGGCAGCGACGCATCCCACCGCACCGAGCAGCTCCGCCATCAGCAGCGCAATGAAGTACGCCCGCAGATCGAGCGCACTGCTGCCATCACCGGGGGGCCGCACCGACGCAGCGCCGATCAGTACCAGCCCGAACATGCCCACGGTGAACAGCACGGCCAGACCCAGTGCGATCACGCCCCAGGGCCACTGTTTCCAGTGCCGGCGGTGACGCTGGGTTTCCAGCGCCAGCCACGGGTCACGACTCACGCGAAGCGCGAAAAGCCGTGCTTCTTGGTCACCGCATCGAGTTCCATCAGGGTCTCGAGCAACGCTTCCATCTGGTCCAGCGGCCATGCATTGGGGCCATCGGACAGCGCCTTGGACGGGTCCGGATGGGTCTCGGCGAACAGGCCGGAGATGCCCACCGCCACGGCGGCACGGGCCAGCACCGGCACGTGCTCACGCTGGCCACCGGAACTGGTGCCCTGCCCACCCGGCAGCTGCACCGAATGGGTGGCGTCGAACACCACCGGGCAACCGGTATCGCGCATCACCGCCAGCGAACGCATGTCGCTGACCAGGTTGTTGTAGCCGAAGCTGGCACCGCGCTCGCAGACCATGATCTGCTCGTTGCCGGTGGCCTTGGCCTTTTCCACGACCGGCTTCATGTCCCACGGCGCCAGGAACTGGCCCTTCTTGATGTTGACCGGCTTGCCGGCCGAGCACACCTTGCGGATGAAGTCGGTCTGGCGGACCAGGAACGCCGGGGTCTGCAGCACGTCCACCACCGAGGCCACTTCGTCCATCGGGGTGTATTCGTGGACGTCGGTCAGCACCGGCACGCCGATCTGCTTCTTGACCTCGGCCAGGACCTTCAGGCCCTCTTCCATGCCCGGGCCGCGGAATGCGGTGCCCGAAGTGCGGTTGGCCTTGTCGAAGCTGGACTTGAAGATGAAGTTGACGCCGAGCTTGTCGGTGACTTCCTTCAACTTGCCGGCGGTATCGAGCTGCAGCTGCATCGACTCGATCACGCAGGGGCCGGCGATCAGGAACAGGGGCTGGTCCAGCCCGACCTCGAATCCACACAGTTTCATGGCGTTTCCTTGTTGTCCGCGGCACCGGCCGGGCCGGTGCGCTGGGGGTTGAAGCGTGCAAGATGGGGGCCGGCGGCCCCCATCACAAGTCAGGCGCGGGCTTCCTGCAGCAGCTTGCCGCCGGCCTTGCGCTCGCGTGCGGCACGGATGAAACCGATGAACAGCGGGTGGCCGTCACGCGGCGTGGACAGGAATTCCGGGTGCGCCTGGCAGGCCAGGAACCACGGGTGCGCATCGCGCGGCAGCTCCACCACTTCCACCAGGGTGTCGTCCATCGACTTGCCGGCGATCACCAGGCCCGCATCCTCCAGCTGGGTGCGGTAGCGGTTGTTGAACTCGTAGCGGTGGCGGTGGCGCTCGGCAACCACGTCCTTGCCGTACAGCTCACGGGCCAGCGTGCCCGGCTTCAGGCGCTGTTCCTGCAGGCCCAGGCGCATGGTGCCACCGAGGTCGCTCTTGTCATCACGCTTTTCGACGTCGCCGGTTGCCGTACGCCATTCGGTGATCAGGCCGATCACCGGGTTCGGCGACTGGCGGTCGTTCTCGGTGCTGTTGGCACCTTCCAGGCCGACCACGTTGCGGGCGTAATCGACGACGGCCGCCTGCATGCCGTAGCAGATGCCGAAGTACGGCACGTGCTGCTCGCGGGCGAACTTCGAGGTCAGCACCTTGCCTTCGAAACCACGGTCACCGAAGCCGCCCGGCACCAGGATGCCGTCGACATCGGCCAGTGCAGCCATGTCGGTGCCTTCCAGGTCCTGTGCTTCCAGCCACTTCAGGTTGACCTTGGTGCGCTGGCGCAGGCCGCCGTGCTTGAGCGCTTCGCCGACCGACTTGTAGGCATCCTGGTGGTCGACGTACTTGCCGACCACGGCGATGGTCACTTCGTCCAGCGGATGCAGGGTCGCATCGACCGCGTCTTCCCACATCGACAGATCGACCGGACCGACCTTGTCGGCCAGCTTCAGCTGGTTGACCACGATCTCGTCCAGGCCCTGCGCATGCAGGCCCGACGGAATGCGGTACAGGACGTCCACGTCCGGCACGCTGATCACCGCGCGCTCGGAAACGTTGGTGAACTGGGCGATCTTGCGGCGCTCCGAATCCGGCACAGCCTGTTCCGAACGGCACAGCAGCACGTCCGGCTGGATGCCGATCGAGCGCAGTTCCTTCACCGAGTGCTGGGTCGGCTTGGTCTTCAGCTCACCGGCGGCGCCGATGTACGGCACCAGGGTGAGGTGCATGAACAGTGCCTTCTCCGGGCCACGCTCGGTGCGCACCTGGCGGATCGCTTCCAGGAACGGCAGCGACTCGATGTCGCCGACAGTACCGCCGATCTCCACCAGCGCCACGTCGTAGCCTTCGGTGGCTTCGTCGATGCAGCGGCGGATCTCGTCGGTGATGTGCGGAATGACCTGCACGGTCGCACCCAGGTAGTCGCCGCGGCGTTCCTTGCGGATCACGTTCTCGTAGATACGACCGGTGGTGACCGAGTTCTTGCGGCTCAGGCGGGTGCGCACGAAGCGCTCGTAGTGGCCCAGGTCGAGGTCGGTCTCGGCGCCGTCGTCGGTGACGTAGACCTCACCGTGCTGGAACGGGCTCATGGTGCCGGGGTCGACGTTGATGTACGGGTCGAGCTTCATCATCGTGACCTTCAGGCCACGGGCTTCGAGAATGGCGGCCAGCGACGCGGCGGCAATGCCTTTGCCGAGCGAGGACACCACGCCGCCGGTTACGAAAATCAAGGGAGTCATGGCTGCAAGCATCCTGTCTGGAAATGGAAAACGGCAGCACCACGCGCACCCGGAGGGCGGGCATGGTGCTCAGAGGGGGTTTTCCGGTTCGCTGGGACAGCGAGGGAGGTGCTGATCCGTGCGGCGGCAGGCGCCGGACGGGGACCACCGTGCGAGGTCGGGGCGACCGTGCCGGTCAAATCGACCGTCACCTGCGACCCGCCATGCTGGAAGCCACGCTTGGCCGCTCCAGCCCATTCGCAAATGGTGGACACGCACTTACTCCCGGAAAGCCATAGTTTACAGATTGATGGCCGCCAACCCAAGAGGCAGATGGCACGCCACTAAAAAGAAACGCCCCGCAAAGCGGGGCGTTCCGGAGCGCAACCCTTGTCGCAAGGGCGCCTGGCAGGGGGCGGGATCAGCGCTTCTTGCGCGCTTCCTCTTCCTCTTCCTGCTGCGGGGCCGGCTGGCCCTGCGCCTTCAATTCGGCATTGGCCTGGGCCCGACGCTTGGCCTTGGCATCGGCCTCGGCCTGCGCCTTGTCGGCCTGGTCACCCTGCTGCGGGGCCGGCTGGCCGGCGTTCTGCGCCACCACCAGCGGCACTGCAACGGCGGCAGCGGCCAGGATCGCAATGGTCAGCAACTTCTTCATGAGGTCCTCCTCGCGGTATGGCTTGGATGTTTCGACCCAACGGGGGTCGCCGGTGTTCAGATTCCAGCAGCTGCCATTTTACCCCCTCTGCGTCGCCGAGACTGAACCGCAGGCGTGCAAAATCCCGTGCCAGACCCCACACTTGCCCGTCGCTCCAAGCTTTCGAAGACAGATGAACGCCCGTTATAACGCCGCCGATATTGAAGTCCTGTCCGGCCTTGACCCGGTCAAGCGCCGTCCCGGCATGTATACCGACACCGCGCGCCCGAACCACCTGGCGCAGGAAGTGATCGACAACTCGGTGGACGAGGCCCTTGCCGGCCACGCCCGCTCGATCGAGATCACCCTGTACAAGGACGGCAGCGTGGAGGTCAGCGATGACGGCCGCGGCATGCCGGTGGACATCCATCCGGAAGAGAAGATCCCGGGCGTCGAGCTGATCCTCACCCGCCTGCATGCCGGCGGCAAGTTCAGCAACAACAACTACACCTTCTCCGGCGGCCTGCACGGCGTCGGCGTCAGCGTGGTCAATGCGCTGTCGACCCTGGTGGAAGTGCACATCAAGCGCGAAGGCGCCGAACACCGCATCACCTTCCGCAACGGCGACCGCGCCACCCCGCTGGAAGTGGTCGGCAGCGTCGGCAAGAAGAACACCGGCACCCGCGTGCGCTTCTGGCCGGACCCGAAGTACTTCGACACGCCCAAGTTCGCTGTGCGCGCGCTCAAGCACCTGCTGCGCGCCAAGGCCGTGCTGTGCCCGGGCCTGACCGTGAAGCTGACCGACGAGGCCACCGGTGAAGTCGATACCTGGTACTACGAAGACGGCCTGCGCGATTACCTGAAGCTGGAGCTGGGCGATCGCGAGATGCTGCCGGCCGAGCTGTTCGTCGGCAACCTGAAGAAAGACACCGAGATCGTGGACTGGGCCGTGGCCTGGCTGCCGGAAGGCGAGCTGGTGCAGGAAAGCTACGTCAACCTGATCCCCACTGCCCAGCACGGCACCCACGTCAACGGCCTGCGCACCGGCCTGACCGAGGCGCTGCGCGAGTTCTGCGACTTCCGCAACCTGCTGCCGCGTGGCGTCAAGCTGGCCCCGGAAGACGTGTGGGACCGCGTGTCGTTCGTGCTGTCGCTGAAGATGACCGACCCGCAGTTCAGCGGCCAGACCAAGGAACGCCTGTCCTCGCGCCAGGCCGCCGGCTTCATCGAAGGCGCCGCCCACGATGCGTTCAGCCTGCTGCTGAACCAGAACGTGGAGCTGGGCGAGAAGATCGCACAGATCGCCATCGAGCGCGCCAGCGCGCGCCTGAAGACCGAAAAGCTGGTCGTCCGCAAGAAAGTCACCCAGGGCCCGGCCCTGCCCGGCAAGCTGGCCGACTGCATCAGCCAGGACCTGTCGCGCACCGAGCTGTTCCTGGTGGAGGGTGACTCGGCAGGCGGCAGTGCCAAGCAGGCGCGTGACAAGGACTTCCAGGCGATCCTGCCGCTGCGCGGCAAGATCCTCAACACCTGGGAAGTGTCCTCCAACAGCGTGCTGGCGTCGGAAGAAGTGCACAACCTGGCCGTGGCCATCGGCTGCGACCCCGGCAAGGACGACATTGCTGGCCTGCGCTACGGCAAGGTCATCATCCTGGCCGACGCGGACTCGGACGGCCTGCACATCGCCACCCTGCTCACCGCGCTGTTCCTCAAGCACTTCCCGGCGCTCGTCGATGCCGGCCACGTGTTCGTGGCGATGCCACCGCTGTTCCGCATCGATGTGGGCAAGCAGGTGTTCTATGCCCTGGACGAAGAAGAGAAGCGCTCGATGCTGGACAAGATCGAACGCGAGAAGATCAAGGGCGCGATCAACGTCACCCGCTTCAAGGGCCTGGGCGAGATGAATCCGCCACAGCTGCGTGAATCCACCATCCACCCCGACACCCGTCGCCTGGTGCAGCTGACCGTGGACGACGGCGAGCAGACCCGTTCGCTGATGGACATGCTGCTGGCCAAGAAGCGCGCCTCCGACCGCAAGGGCTGGCTGGAGAGCAAGGGCGATCTGGCTTCGCTGGAAGTCTGACCCGACGCGGGGCCTGATCCGTTTCCTGCAGGGAAACGGGTCTGGCCCCATCGCCCGGTAATGCCGGTTCATGTGCCCTTGGCATTACGCCCCCATCGGCAAACCCGGCGGCGCCATAATGCGCGTCCATCTGTGTGGACCATCGTATTGGCCAGCCACTCGCTGCTGTTCCCGGGCCTGCCGCTGCACAGCGCGCGCCTGGTCCTGAGCCCGATCCGCCGCGACGATGCGGCCGCCCTGTTCGCGATCCAGTCCGATCCGGACGTGATGCGGTTCTGGAACCACCCGGCGTGGACACGACCGGCCGAAGCGCGCGCGCAGATCGACGATGACCTGGCGGCACAGGCCACCGGCACCCAGCTCAAGCTGGCCGTGCGCGAAACGCTGGACGGCCCGTTGCTGGGCATCTGCGTGGTGTTCGCCCTGGATCGCGATGCCGCTCGTGCCGAGATCGGCTACCTGCTGGCCCCCGACAGGCAAGGCCAGGGCTACATGCACGAAGCGCTGCAGCATCTGCTGGACTACCTGTTCCAGACTCTGCGCCTGCATCGCGTGGAAGCCGAAGTCGACCCGCGCAACCGGCCCTCGGCACACGTGCTTGAACGGCTGGGCTTCCACCTGGAGGGCGTGCTGCGGCAGCGCTGGCGCATCCAGGGCGAACTGTCCGATTCGGCGGTATACGGCCTGCTGGCTGACGACGACGTGCGCACACCCCTGCCCGCTTGACCCAATCTGGCCAGTGGCGGCCTCGACGCGCGGCCATGCCTTTGGACACATACGACATGCCCTCCACCGGCCTAGCATCGGAACCCCCTTCCGCTGCCAATCCGGTGCCATGAAGTCCCTGCTGCATACTGCCGCGCTCTGCGTCGGCCTGCTCATCGCCCCTGCCAGCGTGCTGGCCGCGCCTGACGCCGAGGCCACGCCCGACCCGAAAGACGACAAGACCGAAGCGCCCGCGCTGCCCGCCGATGCGTCGGCCCGCCAGAGCATGCGCCTGGCCGGCCGCACCCTGGACTACACCGCCACCGTCGGCACCCTGCCGGTACGCGATGCCAAGGGCAAGGTGATCGCCGACGTGGTGTTCACCGCCTACACGATGCCGGGCAAGGACCGGCCGGTGACCTTCGCGCTCAATGGCGGCCCGGGTGCATCGTCGGTCTACCTCAACATGGGCGCGATCGGGCCCAAGGTGGTCACCTTTGGTTCGGAGGGTGACAGCGCATCGGCGCCGGCCACCCTGCACGACAACCCCGGCACCTGGCTGGACTTCACCGACCTGGTGTTCATCGACCCGGTCGGCACTGGCTTCAGCCGTGCACGCATCGGCGATGACGAGGCGAAGAAGCAGCTGTACAACCCCAGCGCCGACATCGAATACCTGTCGCGCTCGATCTACGACTGGCTGCTGCGCAACCAGCGCATGGGTGCACGCAAGTACCTGACCGGCGAGAGCTACGGCGGCTACCGCGGCCCGCGCATCACCCACTTCCTGCAGACCCGCCTGGGCGTGGCGATGAACGGCCTGGTGCTGGTGTCGCCCTACCTGAGCCCGACCCTGGAAGACAACGCCGATGTCTCACCGATGGCGTGGATGCAGACGCTGCCGTCGATCGCTGCAGCGCACCTGGAGCGCCAGGGCAAACTGACCGATGCGGCGATGCGCGACGTGGTGGAATACACCCGGGGCGACTACGCCACTGCGCTGATGAAGGGCCGCAGCGATCCGCAGGCGACCGAGGCGATGCTGCGCCGGGTGACCGAGCTGACCGGGCTGGACCCGCAGTTCGTGCGCCGCGCCGGTGGCCGACTGGAGACGCAGGCCTATCTGCGTGAGGTGTTCCGCGACAAGGGCACGCTGGGCAGCCGCTACGACTCCAACGTGACCGCGTTCGATCCGTTCCCGAATGATCCGGAACAGCGCGCCAACGATCCGCTGCTGGACAGCATCATCGCGCCGACCACCACGGCGATGGTCGACTTCGTCACGCGCGTGGTCGGCTGGAAGGTGGACTCCCGCTACCAGGCGCTGAACTACGAGGTGAACCGGTTGTGGGACCGCAACGGTGATCTGCGCCAGGGAGCGGTGACCCAGCTGCGGCAGGCGGTGGCGATCGATCCGCATCTGCAGGTGCTGATCGTGCATGGCTGGAATGATCTGTCGTGCCCGTTCATGGGGTCGATCCTGACGGTGGACCAGATGCCGGCGATGGGCAGCAATCCGGACCGGGTGCAGGTGCGCAGCTATCCGGGCGGGCACATGTTCTACAGCCGGGCGGACAGCCAGGCGGCGTTCCGCAGGGATGTGCAGGCGTTGTTCCAGCGTAACTGAGGGTGGTGGTGGCCGGGCCTGCGGCCCGGCACCCGCTGGGGATCAACTGCCACTGCAACAGCAAGAGCTGGCATTCCGTGGGTTGGCGGGGTGGGATGGGCAGGCGGGGGACGGCAAAAACTGCTCCTGCGTGCCTCGTAGAGCGCCATCCATGGCGCTCTGCGCCCCCGCCTGCCCATCCCACCCCGCCTTCGACAGTTTCCGTGCGCTGTTGGTGGGTGCCGACCGTTGGTCGGCACGAGGCCGGATCCCTGTTTCTGCTCTGGTAGGTGTCGACCTTGGTCGACACGATGTGTCCGGAAGAATTCTCTGCCCATGAAAAAAGCCCGCCGGTATCCGGCGGGCTTTTTCGTGTGCACCTTGGCGCGGCGATCAGGTCCAGCCGAACAGCTCGAACAGCTTCAGGATCAGGTACGCACAACCACCTGCGGCCGGGATTGTCAGGATCCAGGCCCAGACGATGCGTTCGATGACGCCGAACTTCAGCGAGCGCGGGTTCTTGGCGAAGCCGACGCCCATGATCGCGGTGGAGATGCTGTGCGTGGTCGAGACTGGCATGCCGAAGTGGGCGGCCAGGGTCAGGATGGTGGCCGAGCTGGTCTCCGCGGCGAAGCCGTGGATCGGGTGCAGCTTGACCATCTTGTGACCCAGGGTCTTGATGATCTTCCAGCCGCCCGAGGCAGTACCGGCCGCCATCACCACCGCACAGGTCAGCACGATCCACATCGCGATGCCGTCACCGGCGCTGGCGTCCGGGTGCATGAAGGCCAGCCACGACGGCAGGTCATCCAGCGCACCGGTGGCCTCGGCACCGATCAGTGTCATGGCGATGATGCCCATGGTCTTCTGCGCGTCGTTGTGGCCGTGGGCGAAGCCCATGTAGGCCGCCGAGGCGATCTGCGCCTTGCCGAAGAAGGCGTTGACGATGCGCGGGCGGGCCAGACGACCGATGGCGCCACCGATCCTGGCCAGCCCGGCGATCAGGCCCCACAGCAGCACCATCACCACGATGCCGAGCAGGAAGCCGGCGATCGGCGAGGTGATCATCGGCACGAACACCTTCCACAGCAGGCCCTTGTTCTGCGCCCAGCTGCCCAGGCGCTCGGACCAGATCAGGGCGTCCCAGTTGTTGTGGGCAGCGGCCAGGCCGGCGCCGCAGAGGCCACCGATCAGGGCGTGCGAGGACGAGGACGGCAGGCCCTTCCACCAGGTGATCAGGTTCCAGATGATGCCGCCCAGCAGGGCGCACAGGATCACCTGCGGGGTGACGTCGACCACGTTGGTGTTGAGCAGGCCCGAAGCGATGGTCAGCGCCACCGCGGTACCGGTCAGTGCACCGATGAGGTTCATGAAGGCGGCCAGCATCACCGCCCAGCCGGGCGAGAGCACCTTGGTCGCCACCACGGTGGCAATGGAGTTGGCGGTGTCGTGGAAGCCGTTGATGAACTCGAAGACGAGCGCGGCCAGGATCACCACCAGGACAAGGGTCAACATGCGGCGGCGTCCGTCAGCTGTTCTTCAACACGATCTGGTACGCCACCACGCCGGCCTCGCGGCAGCGGTCGATGGCCTTTTCCAGGATCTCGAAGAATTCCTTCAGCAGGAACATCTGCAGGTTGTCCAGGCGGCCCGAGTAGATGTCGCGGTACAGCTCGAGCATCAGGCGGTCGGCCTCGTTCTCCAGCGAACGCAGCTTCTCGTTGAGAGCGGTCATCCGGTCCAGGTTCATGTGGCGCAGGTCGGCCACCATCTCCACCACCACGCCGGCAGCCTGTTCCAGCATCGCCGCGCGCGGCGCGAAGTCGATGTGCTCCAGGTGGGTCGTGGCCAGCGAATAGCGATCGGCGAACTTCTCGATCTGCTTCGGAATCTTGTACAGCGCCGAGCCCAGCGCTTCGATGTCTTCGCGCTCGATCGGGGTCATGAAGCTGTCCACCAGCGCCTGGCTGATCTTGTCCGAGGCCGCGCGTTCGCGCAGGCGGGCCAGCTTGAACGCGTCCAGCGCGGGCTGGCGGTCGGCCTCGCGCAGCATGGAATGCAGCGCCTTGGCGGCGTCGGAAGCCGCGACGGCAGCCTCATCGAGCAGGGTGTAGAACTGTTTGCCGGAACCGAAAATGGTCTGCAGAGAGAACATTGAGAAACCTGTCAGCCGTCGCGGGAAGGACGGCACCAGACGGAATTATGACGGCTAGATGACCATCACGGGTATCCCTGCCCCCTTCCGGGGCTCTGGAAGCCCCAACCTGAACAGGCGGTTGCCACCCTGCCACGCCCCTTTGCTAAGATGCCAGCGCGCCTTCGGGCGCACCTTATGGACGACGACCCTTACCCCCCTGCGCCGCGCCGGACCCTGTTCCTGAGCGCCAGCCGCCATCGCAAGCACCCGCCCTCCCTGCCACCAACCGGGGACGACGCCCGTGTTTGAAATGATCCTGATTGTCTTCGCGCTCGTTCTGCTGAACGGCTTCTTCGCCATGTCCGAGATGTCGGTCATGACCTCGCGCAAGAGCCGCCTGAAGCAGATGGCCGCCACCTCCAAGCGTGCCGCCAAGGCGCTGGAGCTGTCGGAGAAGCCGGAGAGCTTCCTGTCCACTGTGCAGATCGGCATCACCGTGATCGGCGTGCTGACCGGCTACCTCGGTGGTGAAGCACTGGGTGAAGCCTTCGCCGGCTGGATCCAGGGCCTGATGCCGGGCTTTGCCTACGCCGGCAACGTCGGTACCACGCTGGCGGTCAGCCTGATCACCTTCATCACGCTGATCTTCGGCGAACTGGTGCCCAAGCGCCTGGCACTGACCCGCTCGGAGGCCATTGCCGGCCTGGTGGCGATGCCGATGAGCTGGCTGGCCAAGCTGGCCCTGCCCTTCGTCTGGCTGCTGTCCAAGACCACCCAGCTGGTGCTGCGCCTGTTCGGCCTGGGCAAGGATGAAGTCGCCTCGGTGACTGAAGAAGAGATCCGCATGCTGGTGGCCGAGAGCCACGAGGCCGGTGTGATCGACGCCCACGAGCGCGACATGATGAACCGCGTCATGCGCCTGGGCGACCGCACCGCCGACAGCCTGATGACCCCGCGCAACCGTATCGCCTGGCTGGATACTCAGGCTGGGCTGGAGCGCAACCTGGAAATCATGGCCGAGCACGAGTTCTCGCGCTACCCGGTGCTGCGCGACAACGACATGGACGTGGTCGGCGTGCTTGAACTGAAATCGCTGGCCACACGCATGGCGCGCGGCGACAACGCGCTGTTCCAGACCCTGCGCGAACCGCTGTACGTGTCTGAATCCACCCACGCGATGAAGCTGCTGGAGATCTTCCGCGAGGAACAGCAGTCGATGGCGCTGGTGGTGGACGAGTACGGCGAAATCCAGGGCCTGGTGACCATCAGCGACCTGATGGGCGCGGTGGTCGGCCGCCTGCAGGCGGTGGAGAACGCCGACGAAGATGCGTTGGTGGTGACCCGCGAAGACGGTTCGCTGCTGGTGGACGGCTCGCTGCCGATCGAGGACCTGCGCGAGCTGATCGGCAGCAACGATCTGCCCGATGCCGAGGATGGCGATTACTACACGCTGGCCGGCATGTGCATCCACTACTTCGGCCGCATCCCGCACGCGGGCGAGTACTTCGACTGGGCCGGCTGGCGCTTCGAGGTGGTCGACCTGGATGGTGCACGGGTGGACAAGCTGCTGCTGCGCACGTTGTCCGACGAGCAGGCCGATGAGCTCACCGCCTGAGGCCGGCAAGGGTCCGGGCGACGAACGCCCGGCCTACCGCAACGAGGGCATCCGTACCCTGCTGGAGATGTTCGCCTCTGGCGATCCCGCCGAGCACATGCCGCTGGGCCAGATCCTCGGCAACCTGCAGCAGAGCGCGTTCGGCGTGTTCCTGTTCGTGGCGATCCTGCCGTCGTTCATCCCGATCCCGGGCATGGGCGGCGCGGTCAGCGGCCCACTGGTGGTCCTGATCGGCCTGCAGATGCTGTTCTGCCTGCGCCGGCCCTGGCTGCCCGGCTTCATTGCCCGCCGCGGGCCGAAGCGCGGCACCATGCATCGTTTCCTGGACCGCATCGACCGCCCGCTGCGGCGCCTGGACAAGATGCTGAAACCCCGCCTGCCGCAACTGCTGACACCGCTGATGGCGCACGCCTTCACCGGCCTGCTGCTGGTGCTGCTGGGCCTGCTGCTGTCGTTGCCGATTCCCTTCACCAATTTCCTGTTCGGCTTCCAGCTGCTGCTGTTCTCGCTGGCGCTGCTGGAACGCGATGGCGCGCTGATGCTGTTCAACTGGATCGCCGCCGTGGCAGCGATCGCCTTCTTCGGTTTCAGTTCGGGGCAGCTGGTGGGTTATACGGTGGAGCTGTTCCAGCGCTGGTTCTGATCCGGAATCCGGTAGAGCCGGCCGCTGGCCGGCTGCCACGTTTCCAGGTTTGCCGGCCAGCAGCCGGCACTACCAATACCGGACATCGGCCATCATCGAAGGTCGATGAATCCGTTGTCGGCCAACGCCGCCGGTTCGTCCTGCACGGCTGACAGTACGAAACTCAGCGCTGTGCCCAGCAGCGTGCCCGGTCCATCCCAGTACTCGGCCGAGTCGGCGCGCACCTGGATCAGGCGCAGGTTCGGGTCGTCCTTGCCGCCCGGGAAGAACAGCTTCATCGCTGGCGACCACAGTTCCTCGATCTTCGCGCGATCATCAACCACGCGCGCGCGCCCGGCCAACGACACATAGGTGTTCTTCGATGGCGAGGCATAGGCCACGTTGACGCGCGGGTCGAGCGCAATCTCGGCCACCTTCGGGCTGTCGGCAGTGATGACGAACCACAGATCACCGTCGAAGGTGACCTGCTGGGTGGCCAGCGGCCGGCTGTAGAGGCGGCCGTCGACGCCGGTGGTGGTAAACATCGCCACCTCCACGTCCTTGATCAGTTCTGCCAGTTGGGCAATGTGTTCGGCGCGGGTGTCGGCCATGTGGGGGCTCCTTCGATATGAGCCCCCATCAGACGCGGTTCGGCCGCAATGGGCCGTGACGCAATTGTTCAGCCCGCGTGGCGGGCGTGCCAGGCCTGCATCGCCAGTTCGAACGAGCGCAGGCGCGCACGGTGGTCATACAGGTTGGCGGTGAGCATCAGCTCGTCCGGCTTGTGGCGCTCGACAAACGCGGCGATGCCTTCCGCCACCTGCTGCGGATCCCCCAGCACGGTGCAGGCCAGTGCCCGCTCCACGCCCACTTTTTCGTGCGGCTCCCAGAAGGACTCGATGTCGTCGATGGGTGCCGGAATCTTGCCCGGTCGGCCACGACGCAGGTTCACGAAACTCTGCTGCTGGCTGGTGAACAGGCGCCGCGATTCAGCTTCGCTGTCGCTGGCAACGACGTTCAGGGCCAGCATCGCGTGCGGCTGCTTCAGCGTGGCCGAGGGGCGGAACTCGCGTCGGTATACCGCCAGCGCTTCGTCCATCACGTCCGGTGCGAAGTGCGAGGCGAACGCGTATGGCAGGCCCATCGACGCGGCCATGCGCGCACCGAACAGGCTGGAACCGAGGATCCAGGTCGGCACCCGCAGGCCACCACCCGGAACCGCCTGCACCGCCTGCCCGGGCTGTACCGGTTCGAAGTAATGCAGCAGCTCGCGCACGTCCTGCGGGAACTGGTCGGCGCTGTCGAAATAGCGGCGCAGTGCACGCGCGGTCGGCTGATCGGTGCCCGGTGCACGGCCCAGGCCGAGGTCGATGCGGTCCGGATACAGCGAGGCGAGCGTGCCGAACTGCTCGGCCACCTGCAGCGGCGCATGGTTGGGCAGCATGATGCCGCCGGCACCGACGCGGATGCGCTTTGTGCCACCTGCCACGTGACCGATCAGCACGGCGGTGGCCGCGCTGGCGATGCCGGGCATGTTGTGGTGTTCGGCCAGCCAGTAGCGGCGGTAGCCCAGCGCATCGGCGTGCTGGGCCAGTTCCAGCATGTTGGCGAAGGCAGCGGTGGTGTCACTGCCCTCGCAGACCGGGGCCAGGTCAAGGATCGACAACGGGATCATCAGCAGTTTTCCGTCACAGGATCCCCCATGCATGGGGTCGGTCGGGCGCGGCGGCCAGTGACGGTGGCGGGATGCTGATTCCCGTGGGACGGGTTCAGGGCTGACCGCGCTGATCCGGTAGTGCCGGCCGCTGGCCGGCAGGCAACCTGCCCTGGCAGCCGGCCAGCGGCCGGCTCTACCGGGGAATCGACGTCCCGGCTTAGAACGCGCTGGGGCGCGGCTCCGGCAGCGGCTGGTCGACCATAGGCTTCAGCTCGGCATCCAGCGCTACGCGCTCGTCGAACACGAAGCAGCGGCCTTCGTAACCTTCGCCGCCCACCTCCTCGAAGTAGCCGAGGATGCCGCCGTCGAGCTGCAGCACATTGTCCATGCCATCGTTGACCATCCACAGCGCGGCCTTCTCGCAGCGGATGCCGCCGGTGCAGAAACTGACCACGGTGCTGTCCTTCAGCGCTTCGCGGTGCGGCGCCAATGCCTCGGGCAGGTTGGTGAACTTGTGGATGGGCAGCACCAGCGCATCCTTGAAGGTGCCGTACTCCACTTCCTGCTGGTTGCGCGTATCAAGCATCACCACCGGCTTGCCGGCGTCATCATGCCCCTGCCGCAACCAGCGCTGCACGGTAGCCGGATCGACCGCCGGTGCACGCGGATACTCCAGCGGCTGGCCGTCATCACGGCGGAAGCTGATGATCTCGTCCTTCACCTTGGCCTTCAGCCGCGCGAACGGCTGATGCTCGCTCAGGCTGGTCTTGACCCGCATATCGGCAAAGCGCGCATCGGCATGCAGCGCGGCATAGAAACTTTCGACCGCCTCCGGCGCACCCGCCAGGAACAGGTTCAACCCCTCGCCCGCCACCAGGATCGTGCCGCGCAGCTGCGCCGCCTCGGCACGCGCCAGCAGCTGGTCGCACAGGGCCTGGGGGGCGTCGATGACGGCGAAATGGTAGGCAGCGGTATTGGCGATCATGCCGCCATTTTAGCGCCTCCCGCCCACACAGACAGATTCAGGGGGTCAGAGCCCTCTGCGCGGCAGAGGAATCCGACCCCCGGCAGGTACCCAGAACTTGTCAGAGGCAGGGCGGTGTGGGCAGGCGGGACCGTTGGCGCCATGGATGGCGCCATCGAGCCCCCATGGACGGGTTTACGGCGTGTCCCGCCTGCCCACACCGCCCTGCCCACCACGGATTGCCTGCTGTTGCTGTTGTAGTTGCTGTTGTAGTTGCCCTGGCATCGGCGGGTGCCGGGTGCAACCCGGCCAGAAGCCCCCCTTACCCCCGCAACAGCACGAACGGCAGCAGCACCAGCGCCGCCGCACCGGCCATCGCCAGCAGCACCAGCACCACATATGCCGGCCGGCGCCGGAACAGGCTGCCGAAGGTCTCCGCCGTCCCCTCGCGCAAGGCCTGCTCGCGCTCGGCACGGATGCGCGGCCCGCGTTCGGCCTGGTACTCCGCCATCAGCGCCTTTGCACGCGGATGATCGGCGTCCTCGCGCAGCCACAGGCCACCATTGGAGATGCCCCACGGGCTGGGTTCGGTGCGATACCAGGCGATGCCGTGCTGGTCGAGCAGCGTGCAGACATCGGCATATTCGTCGTCGCCGACATTGCGCAGATTGAGCAGGAGTTTTGCCATGCCCCCATGATACCCGGCGCCGATGCGCTACCCTTGCCGCCCTTGCCCTGCGCCCTTCCGGAGTCGCCCGATGCGCCGCCTGCTGCTTCCCCTGCTGCTGTCCCTCGCCGCCGTTGGCTGCTCGACCGAACCGTCCGGCCCACCGCCGGGTGGCACCCTGACCACCTTCGAGCGCATCGATACCGTCCCGGGCACCGGCACCGAAGCCATTGCCGGCAACAAGGTCACCGTGCACTACACCGGCTGGATCTACGACAACCGCACCGAAACCAAGCACGGCAAGACCTTCGACAGCTCGGTCAGCCGTGGCGAACCGTTCACCTTTGCGCTCGGCGCCGGCCAGGTCATCCGCGGCTGGGATGAGGGCGTGGCCGGCATGAAGGTCGGCGGCAAGCGCACGCTGATGATCCCGCCGGACTACGGCTACGGCGACCGCCGGGTTGGCCCGATCCCGGCCGGCTCGTCGCTGGTGTTCGATGTCGAGCTGCTCGATGTCAAACCGTAATACCGCAACGCCTCCACGGGTCGCCGTCATCGGCGGCGGCCCGGCCGGCCTGTTCGCCGCCGAGCGCCTGCGCGCCGCTGGGTTGCAGGTGGACCTGTACGAGGCCAAGGGTTCGCCCGGCCGCAAGTTCCTGATCGCCGGCAAGGGCGGGCTCAACCTCACCCATTCCGATCCGCGGCCGCTGTTCGACAGCCGCTACCGCGAGCAGGCCTCTACCGTGGGACGCTGGCTGGACGGCTTCGACGCGCAGGCGCTGCGCGACTGGGCTGCCGGCTTTGGCGTGGAGACCTATGTGGGCAGCTCCGGCCGCGTGTTCCCGGTCGACCGCAAGGCAGCCCCACTGCTGCGCGGCTGGGTGCGCCGCCTGAAAGAACAGGGTGTGCGCCTGCACGCCAACCACCGCTGGATCGGATGGAGCGACGACGGCGCCCTGCGATTTGAAACCGAAGACGGCGCCGTTGAAGTGCATGCCGATGCTGCCGTGCTGGCCATGGGCGGCGGCAGCTGGCCGCAGCTGGGCAGCGACGGCGCCTGGGTCTCGCCACTGCAGGCACGTGGCGTGGACATCGCACCGCTGCAGTCGGCCAACTGCGGTTTCGACGTGGACTGGACGCCGTTCTTCGCCGAGCGCAATGCCGGCGCACCGTTGAAGCCGGTGGTCGCGCACTGGCTGGACCTGGCGGGACAACCGCAGTCGCTGCAGGGCGAGTGCGTGGCCAGCGAGTACGGCATCGAAGGCAGCCTGATCTACGCATTGGCCGCAGACCTGCGCGAGACCATCAACCGCGATGGCCACGCGATGCTGTGGCTGGACCTGGTACCGGGCCGCGATGAAGCACGCCTGCTGGCCGACCTGTCACGCCCGCGCAAGGGTCGCAGCTTCGGCGAGCACCTGCGCCGCCAGGCCGGCCTGGATGCAGTGAAAGCCGCACTGGTGTTCGAGATGCTGGGCAAGGAAGCGGGCAACGACCTGCCTGCCGTGGCAGCTACGCTCAAGCGCCTGCCCCTGCGCCTGCTGCGCCCCCGGCCGATGGCCGAGGTGATCAGCACCGCCGGTGGCGTGCGCCTGGATGCGCTGGATGATGGCCTGATGCTGCGGGCAGTGCCCGGCGTGTTCTGTGCCGGCGAGATGCTGGACTGGGAGGCGCCGACAGGTGGCTACCTGCTGACCGCGTGCTACGCCAGTGGCCTGCGTGCTGCGGAAGGCGTGATCGGGTGGCTGGCAGCGCGGTGACACCTGCGTTGTAGAGTCGAGCCATGCTCGACTGCTTTTGATTCAGGCGATAGAGCAGTCGAGCATGGCTCGACTCTACAAAAACCATCGAGCAAGCCCGACGCTACATCACCACGGC
This sequence comes from Stenotrophomonas sp. 71799_Sma, assembly GCF_056482505.1. Classification (NCBI taxonomy): domain Bacteria; kingdom Pseudomonadati; phylum Pseudomonadota; class Gammaproteobacteria; order Lysobacterales; family Lysobacteraceae; genus Stenotrophomonas; species Stenotrophomonas sp. 71799_Sma. Next base: position 1,667,032 of record NZ_CM151202.1, on the reverse strand, counting down.
CGGCGCATGCTCACCGAGGCCAGCGCCATGCCACTGGGATGCGGATAGGTCTCCTCGCGCACGCTGATGAACCCGTGCCGTTGATAGAACGGCACGGCGTTGAGCGAGGCCGACAGCACTACCTCACGATCACGATCGGCCATCGCCAGCAGGCGCTGCATCAGCGCCTGGCCGATGCCCTTGCCGCCGCGATCCGGATCGACGAACAACGCATCAACCTCGTTGGCATCGGTATCAAACACGCCGAACCCGAGCAGGACACCCTGCCCGTCCTCGGCCACCACGCAGCCCCCCTGCGACAACAGCCGCGCGTACTGCGACGGTGGCGGCGAGGCAGACCAGGGCGCGATGACCTCGGGAGGGTAATGGCTGCTGCAGATCTCGCGCACGCAGCGCGTACGCAGGGCCCACAGCCTGGCCACATCATCCATGGTGCCGGTCCTGAACTGCATGACGCCTCCTTGTAGGGTCGAGCTTGCTCGACTGCGTGGAAAAGCAGTCGAGCATGGCTCGACGCTACAGAATCGTTATCGCGACTTGCTGGCGCGCAGCGCCTGGATCTTCGGCGGCGGCTGGAACGAGTCGCTGCGTGCATCGGCCCAGAACGCATGGAACACCGCATGGTCGGGCACCTTGTGCAGCAGTTCGCCTGGTTCCAGGTAGCGGTACAGCGAGGCCAGCGAACGGATTTCCACCGGTGAGACGCGGCGCAGGATGTGCTCCGGCCCCAGCTCGGCAGGATCGTTCAGGCCCGCCGCACACAGCAGCTCCTTCAGGGCGTGCAGCGTGTGCTCGTGGTAGCTGTACACACGGGTGGCCTTGTCCGGTGCATCCAGATGCTTCCAGCGTGCAGGGTCCTGGGTCGCGATGCCGGTCGGGCACTTGTCGGTATGGCAGCTCAGTGATTGGATGCAGCCCAGCGCGAACATGAAGCCTCGGCCGGCATTGCACCAGTCAGCCCCCAGCGCGATGGTCCGCGCGATGTCGAACGCGCTGGTGATCTTGCCGGCCGCACCGATGCGGATGCGATCGCGCAGATCCAGGCCGACCAGGGTGTTGTGCACCAACAGCAGCGCTTCGTGCATCGGCACGCCGACATGGTCGACGAACTCCGCCGGTGCCGCACCCGTGCCACCCTCGGCGCCGTCGACCACGATGAAGTCCGGCAGCAGCCCGGTTTCCTGCATCGCCTTGGCAATGCCGAACCACTCCCATGGATGGCCGATGGCCAGCTTGAAACCGACCGGCTTGCCACCGGACAGCTCGCGCAGGCGTGCAACGAACTGCAGCAGCTCGACCGGCGTCGAGAACGCCGAGTGACGCGACGGTGACACGCAGTCCACACCCATCGGCACGCCACGCGTCACCGAGATCTCGGCGGTCACCTTCGGCGCCGGCAGCACGCCACCGTGGCCGGGCTTGGCGCCCTGCGACAGCTTGATCTCGATCATCTTGACCTGATCATGGGTGGCATTGGCAACGAAGCGTTCCTCGCTGAAACCGCCCTTCTCGTCACGGCAACCGAAGTAGCCCGAGCCGATCTCCCACACCAGGTCGCCGCCCATCTCGCGGTGGTAGGGCGAGATCGAACCTTCGCCGGTGTCGTGATAGAAGCCACCGCGGCGTGCGCCTTCGTTCAGCGCGCGGATGGCATTAGCCGACAGCGAACCGAAGCTCATCGCCGAGATGTTGAACACGCTGGCCGAATAAGGCTTGGCACAGTTCGGGCCGATCAACACACGGAAGTCATGCTTGGCGATGGCGGTCGGTGCCAGCGAATGGTTGATCCACTCGTAATCCACCGCATAGGTGCTGCGCAGGGTGCCGAACGGCACCGTGTCCATCTCGTTCTTGGCGCGCTGGTAGATCAGTGCACGCTGCTGGCGCGAGAACGGCACGTCTTCCAGGTCGCTCTGCACGAAGTACTGGCGGATCTCCGGGCCGATCGATTCCAGCCCGTAGCGGAAGTGCGCCATCACCGGATAGTTGCGGCGCAGCGTGCTGCGCTTCTGCAGCAGGTCCCAGGTCCCCAGCGCCACCATCGCGGCAGTCAGGCCGACGCCCCAATACCAGGCCGGCCAGATCGTGGCCAGCCACAGGCATATCGGGAACATCAGGATGGCGAGCAGGTAGACGATATACCGGTGCATGGCTTTCCTCGGTTGCAACTGCCCCCGAGTCTACCGCGCCACCCGCTGCCAAGGCTTACAAGCGATCGTCAATCACGTTGCGCGGCCAGGCCGATTTCACGTCGTAGACCAGGCCTCCCGGCGCCAGCAGGCCCCGGATTGCGGATTCATCCATCGCCTTGAAACGGGCGTGGGCCACTGCCAGCACCACCGCGTCATAGCACCCCGCCCCGGGATCGGCCAGCCAATCCAGGCCCTCGCCGGTCAGCGCCGCCGGGCCGACCCAGGGGTCGCTGACCTCCACCTGCGCACCGGCATCACGCAGGCGTTGCGCCAGTTCCAGCGCGCGGCTGTTGCGCAGGTCCGGGCAATCCTCCTTGAAGGTCACGCCCAGCACCAGGATGCGTGCGTCCGCCGGCGCACGGCCACGCTCGGCCAGCATCGCCAGCACCCGCGCCGCCACGTGCTCGCCGACGCGGTTGTTGACCTGTCGTGCGGTGTGGATCAGGTCCGGGTGATAGCCCACGCTCTCGGACTTGTGCAGCAGATAGTACGGGTCCACGCCGATGCAGTGGCCGCCGACCAGCCCCGGCCGGAACGGCAGGAAATTCCACTTGCTGCCGGCGGCGTCCAGTACGTCCTGGGTATCGATGCCCAGCCTGTCGAAGATCAGGGCCAGCTCGTTGACCAGCGCAATGTTGACGTCGCGCTGGATGTTCTCGACCACCTTGGCCGCTTCGGCCACCCGCATCGACGGTGCCGGGAAGGTACCGGCGGCGATGATGCGCTGGTACAGACCATCAATCACCGCAGCAACTTCCGGTGTCGAGCCGGAAGTGATCTTGCGGATGTCGGCCAGGCGCCGCTGGCGGTCGCCGGGGCTGACCCGTTCCGGGCTGTAGCCGCAATAGAAGTCTTCGTTGAAGCGCAGGCCCGAACCCTGCTCCAGCAGCGGCACGCACACTTCCTCGGTGGTACCGGGGTAGACCGTGGACTCGTAGATCACCAGGTCGCCGGCGCGAAGATGACTGGCAATCAGCCGTGTCGCCGAACGCAGGGGCTCCAGGTCGGGCTGCTCGTAAGCATCGATCGGGGTCGGCACGGTGACGATGTAGACGTTGCAGGCATCGAGCAGTGCCGGATCGCTGCCGTACTGCAGCAGCTGCGCACTGGCCAGCTCGTCGGATTCCATTTCCAGCGTGTGGTCCTGGCCGTTGCGCAGCTCGGCGATGCGACCGGCATCGATATCGAAACCCAACGTCGGCCACTGCCGGCCAAACGCCACCGCCAACGGCAGGCCGACGTAGCCCAGGCCGATCACCGCAAACCGGGGTGCGCTGGCCGCCGCTACCGGCGCACTCATCGGCACATCCCGCGCAACGGATGCGATCGCACATACGCTGCCATGGCCTCGGCCAACACACTCATCTGCTGCACCACTCCGGAAAACCTGCGCCAGAAAGGCTACAGCCTACCGGCCCCGGCGCCCTGCCGCCAAGGCGGGCTCAGGACCCCAACGCCACCGCGGCCGGTTCCAGTTCGCCGTCTGCGCCGGTCCAGGCCTGCAGCAGGCGCTCGAATCCACCGCTGCCAAGCAGGAAGCCGGGCCACGCGGCGTCGACGATCTGTGCCAGCAGCTCCGGTTCGATCCGCCGCGTGCCCATCGACCAGCGCGGAAATGCGCGCTGCACCACGGGGGCACGGCACAACACTTTCAGCTGCCCGTGGCTGCGCGCATTGAGGATGCGCTGGAACACCGAATCGATGCCGTCCTCCGGGCCCTCGAGATACTGCAGGAAGCGCGCTCCGTCGAACATCAGCACACCGGTGACACCGGCTACACGATTGAATGCCGTGGCGTCGGCCAGCAGGCGGTCAAGATCGGTTGTCTGCAGATCGGCGCGGGCCTCACTGGCATAGGCAATCGCGTGCAGCGACATCAGGTGGCTCCCCCCCTGGGAACGATGGCAGGGACTATGACATGAATGCGATCGACAGTTAAGCACGCCGCGGCCATGATGCAATCCGGTTGCGGAACCGCAGGTGGGCTACAATCGGCCCCGCGCTGCAGGCCCGGATGGCGAAACTGGTAGACGCATCGGACTTAAAATCCGCCGGGGGCAACCCCATGCCGGTTCGATTCCGGCTCCGGGCACCACACGCACGCAGCACGTCCCGCTTTCAGATCGCCCGCGAATAACGTGGTTGCTCGTGCGCGGCACGCAGATACGGGTCAAAGCACATCGCCAGCAGCCGCAGCAGCGGTCGCCCGGGTTCACTGGCGCGCACCACGCCATCGCGGTATTCGGCCAGGCCGTCTTCCTGCAGCCTCTGTACCGAACGCAGGTCCTCGGCGAAGTACTGCTCGAAATCCACGCCGTGACGCTGCCCCAGCAGCACGCCATCCACCTCGCCCTGGCACATCAGCTGCTGGATCAGTTCCGCGCGCAACCGGTCGTCGGCACTCAACGCCACGCCGCGCCAGACCGGCAACTGACCCTGGTCCACCGCGTCCTCCCACGACGGCAGGTCGCGCGGATTCTGGCTGTAGGTGGCACCGATGTGGCTGATCGCACTCACGCCCAGGCCGAGCAGATCGGTATCGGCGTGGGTGGTATAGCCCATGAAGTTGCGATGCAGCTGGCCGGCGCGTTGTGCGCGCGACAGATCCTCTTCCGGCAACGCAAAGTGATCCATGCCGATGTACTGGTAGCCCGCCGCGGAGAGCTTCTCCACTGCCAGGCCCAGCAGCGCCAGCTTGTCTTCCGGTGACGGCAAGCGGCTTTCGTCGATCTGCTTCTGCGCGCGGAACAGATGCGGCAGATGCGCGTAGCCGTAGACCGCCAGACGGTCCGGGCGCAGCGCCAGCACCAGCTCGAGGGTGCGACCGAAGCCTTCCAGGCTCTGTCCCGGCAACCCATAGATCAGATCGACGTTGACCGATCGCATGCCGCTGTCGCGGCAGGCGCGCAGGATGTCCAGCGTCTGCTGCACGCCCTGCACGCGGTTGATCGATTCCTGCACCTGCGGATCGAAATCCTGCACGCCCAGGCTGGCCCGGTTGAAGCCCAGCCGCGCCAGCATGGCGACGTCGCGGGTGTCGATGAAGCGCGGATCGAGTTCGATCGAGAAATCGCGCTGCGGCGAATCACTGAAATCGAAGCGCCGGCGCAATCCTTCCACCAGCGTGGTCATCGCTTCGGCATCGAGGAAGTTCGGCGTACCACCGCCCAGGTGCAGCTGGATCACTTCACGGCCGTCATCGAACTGCGGCGCCAGCAGGTCGGCCTCGGCCAGCACGCGTGAGACGTAGCTGTGGCCACGACCGCGATCACGGGTGATCACCCGGTTGCAGCCGCAGTAGAAGCAGGGGCTGGAACAGAACGGCACATGCACGTACAGCGACAGCGCGCGGGCCAGCTGGTTGCTGTCGGCGATCGCCTGGCGCAGCGCCGGCGCGTCGAAGCCATCATGGAAATGCGGCGCGGTCGGGTACGAGGTGTAGCGCGGGCCCGGCCGGTCGTGCCGGCGCAGAAGATCGGGGTCGAAGGTCCAGGCCAGGCCACCGGCGGCGGGAGAGAACGTGTCCATGCCGCCAGCATCGCGCCGGGCGGCCCGCGCCGCCTTGACCCAGATCAATCCTTGCCGGGGATCCCCAGCACCGGCAGGCCGACCTGCGGCCAGCGCAGCATCTGGTAGCGCTTCCAGAAGGTGTCACCGATGCGCGCGGCCACGTCGTTGGCCAGCTCCTGCATCGGCGGGTTGTTGCATTCGGCGGTGGTGATCCGGAACAGCACCAGCCAGCGGTCGAACAGGTCCTTGTCCAGCTCGATGGCCATGTGCTTGGACATCGGCGAGCCCTTGAACCGGCGGGTGCCGCGCAGCATCGCCGACCAGAAGTCGACCAGCTGCGCCAGGTGCTCGGGCCAATCGTGGACGTGCGCGCCGAACACCGGCCCCAGCCGCTCTTCCTCGCGCACGCGCGCATAGAAGTCGTGAACCAGGCGGGTCACTTCCTGCTCGGTGCACAACTCGGGCGAGGCGACGGGGAGGACAGGCGGCGGTGTTGCGTTCATCGGGGTACCCAAAGCGTGCCGGCAGTGTGCCGCAGCCGGCCATCACCACCGTTGATCCAGATCAATGTCGGCGCAGTCCGCTGCGCCTAGGCTGGCACGCTTGCAGGAAGCATGCCCTGCGGATGCGGCGCCGACCCTGGCGAAGTATACGCGCCGCCCACTTTTCGATCCGGGACAGCATGAACAGACCTTCTCCCAACCGCCGCCAGCGGCTGATCCAGCAGTGGGGCGCCATCCTCTGGCCCAGCTTCATCGCCGCCGGCGTGGCCAGCGTGGTGTTCTTCGCCTTCGTCGATCCATTGCGCCTGCAGGCCATCAGTTTCCCGGGCACCGCAATCAGCCGCGAACTGGGTTACACGGCGGGATTCTTCATGTTCTGGTCGGTGACGGCACTGTCCAGCGCGGTCACCTGGTACCTGCAGCGGCCCATGCCGAGCGATGACGACGACGAGCTGCCGCTGGGATGAGCACGTCATGTACCCGGACTCCCCGTCCCTGGCACTGGCGCGGCACGCTCAGCGCCGCCCTGCTGGCGCTGTTCTACGCACTGCCGTGGCTGCGCTGGGAGGGCCGCCAGGCGCTGCTGCTGGACATCAACGCGCGGCGATTCGACCTGTTCGGCTGGACCCTGTGGCCCGGAGACGTCGGCGTACTGATCGGCCTGCTGGCGGTACTGGCCGTCGGCCTGGCGCTGCTTACCCACCTCGCCGGACGCATCTGGTGCGGCCATGCCTGCCCGCAGACGCTGTGGCGGCGCGCCTTCGACTGGATCGCCCGCAGCGCGGCCCGCATGCTGCCGGCACCTGCTGTACGCCCGGTCACCCAGCTGGCCTGGGGACTGCTGTCAGTGTGGACCGGCATTACCTTCGTCGGCCTGTTCAGCCCGATCACCGGCTTGCTGGCCGCCGCGCCAAACGCTGGCTGGAGCGGCTGGGAAACGTTCTGGGTACTGTTCTATGCCGCTGCCACCTGGGGAAACGCCGGTTTCCTGCGCGAGCAGGTCTGCCGTTCGCTGTGCCCGTTCGCACGCATGCAGCCACTGCTGACCGATCCGCATACGCCGCGCATGCTGTACGACGCCCGTCGCGGTGAGCCGCGCGGGCCACGTCCATCCGGGCTCGGCGGGGTGCTGGGCCGTGGCCGCGGCCTGCTCGACCCGACCACTGCGCAGGACTACGTATTCCGCGCCGCGCATCCGCTGCTGGCTGGACCGATGCCGACCTTCAGCGCCGACCGTCTGGGTGATTGCACCGATTGCGCGGCCTGCGTCATTGCCTGCCCGATGCAACTGGACATCCGACAGGGACCGCACGCCGATTGCCTGGCCTGCGGTGCCTGCCTGGAGGCCTGCGCACAACAGCAGCACCGGGCCGGTTTCGGTCCGGCGCTGGTGCGCTACTGCAGTCCGCAGGCAATGGCCGGACAACCGAAGCGCCTGTGGCGACCCCGGACGTTGGCGCTGCTGTCCTTGTTGCTGGCGCTGCTTGCCTGCGGCGCCTGGCGCCTGCTCTGAATCAACGCGACCCGCTGGCGTGCGGCGGCACAAGCTGCGCACGCCGGACGATGCCCAGCTGTTCGATGATCAGCGCCATTTCGTTGGTGACTTCGGTACGCTCGGTCCCCTGCGGGACCAGACGGTCCAGCACCTGCTGGTAGGTATCCCAGAACGCCGGACCGCATCCGTGTTTGTGGTAACTGGCTTCCAGTTCGCGGCGTACCCGTTCAGCCAAGCCATGCATGCCGTATTCCATACGACCTCCGTTGGACTTGTTCTGCATTGTTGACGGTCTACCGACTCACTTGCGTGCTACTGAAAGACTCCCAGGCTTCACGCCTGGTTGACTCCAATTAGTCATAGATTTCACGACAGGTCAATTACATGCGGCGACTTTCGCGATTGAAATTATTAATCGTTCACGAAACCACATACGGGACCCCGGGGCCCCCGGATGGGGTGAAGCCGACAGGCCGCGGGAACCATGGACCGATGACTCCAGTAGATTGCGCCGATTGTGACCCTCAGATCGATCGATCTTGCCTATTTCGCTAAGCATACTTAGCAAATTGCGCTTAGCGTGCTAAATGCGACAAAAGGCGGCGCAAGTCAGATGGATTCGCCCGCCGACGCTTCTGTCGTGGGGAACAGGTTCGGATAGCGCTGATGCAGGATGTACTGCCGCAGGGCCGGAATCGGGAAATCCTTCGGCCATTGCGACACTGCGGAACGGCTGATGCCAAAGAAGCGGGCCAGTTCGGCATCGGTCTGGAATCCCAGCCGGGTGCGCACCTGCCGCTTGCTCCAGAATTCGGTCACGGTCGGTCCTTCTGTTAACCAGACTGATTCTTGCGACAAGGCTTCTTCGCAATCCACGCGTTAAGCTGGCTTGCATAGATGAATACTCTCGGCCAACGACTCGCGGCAGCCATGAAGAAGGCCGGGCACCCACGCCCGGCCGATCTGGCACGCGCCGCCAAATCAACGACAGCAACCATCAGCAACTGGCTCAACGACCACGTGAGCGCCTCGCACGTGAAAGCCGAACAGCTGTTCCGCATCGCCGATGCGGCCAAGCTGGACGCACGCGAGCTGCTGTACGGGGTCAGCGGGCTCGGCGTCGGTGAGCCTGGCAGTGCCTACATCCCCAGCCAGGCCCATCTGGATGTCTGGCAGGACGCCTACGAGCTGGTCAGTCACCTGGTGGCCGAGAACGGGCTGGAGATCGACCATCGCCGCCATGCAGCGTTGGATCTGCTCGCGTTCGAACTGCTGATGGATGGCTTCAGCCGCAGCAAGGTCGCCCGCGTGCTGACGACCTCGATGACGTGAATGCACCGCCGCTGGTAGCATGGACCGCGATGGGGATGGGGCTCCCCCGATAACCGCCTGAGAAGGCTGATGGCTCCTGCCAGGACGAACCCGGTGTTCGTCGACGGCAGGTCGTGCCTGCCCTCGGCGTTCGCCATTGACCCTGCGAACCCGCATTCGAGGCACGCCATGCAAACACTGAACAATTATTTCCTGGTCTTCGTCGGAGGCGGCATCGGTGCCTGCCTGCGCCATGCCTGCAACCTGATCGGCGCGCGGGTGGCCGTCGGCAGTCCCTGGCCCTGGTCGACCTTCCTGATCAACGTCAGCGGCGCCCTGCTGATGGGCGTGGTGGTCGAGGTCTTCGCGATGCGCAATGGCGCCTCGCCGCAGCTGCGCCTGCTGCTGGCCACCGGCATCCTCGGCGGCTACACCACGTTTTCCACCTATGCGCTGGAGATCGGCCTGCTGCTGCAGCGTGGCCAGCATGGGCTGGCGGCACTGTATGCCGGCGGCTCGGTGGCACTGGGCCTGGCCGGCCTGTTCGGTGGGATGAAGCTGGCCCGGCTGGTGCTCGGCTGACGCTCAGGCCGCACTGGCACGGGCCTGTCCCCGCCATTCCCGCGGCGACTGCCCGGTGTGCGCCTTGAACGCGCGCGACAGCGCCGCTTCGCTGCCATAGCCCACATCATCGGCAATCCGCTTCAGCGGCCGCCCCTGGCGCAGTGCCTGCTGCGCCAACCCCACCCGCCAGCCCTGCAGGTACTGGCCCGGCGTGGTGCCCATCGCCTCGCGGAAACTGGCGGCGAACACGCTGCGTGACATGCCGGCCACTTCGGCCAGGTCTTCCAGCGTCCACGCCTGCGCCGGCGCTTCATGCATCGCCACCAGCGCCAACCGCAGCCGCGGATGACCCAGCCCGGCGAACAGGCCGCCACGCATCTCGCCGCCTTCCATCAGCTGGCGCAGCACCTGGATCATCACCACCTCGAACAGCCGGTTGACCATCGCCGCCCGCCCGCAACGCTGCTCGAACGCTTCTTCGAACAGCAGTTCCAGCGCCGCGTTGCCGCCATACAGATCGGCCAGCGGCAGGCAGATGAAATCAGGCAGCGCGGCGCTGATCGGATTGAGCCGGCCGCCCTCGAAATGCAGGTTGGCGCAGGCCATGTCGGCGCCCTGCTGCGGGTCGGTGCTGAAGCGATGCGGCATCGGCCGCGGATACAGCAGCAGGCTCGGCACTTCGACCTGCACGGTCTGCTGCCCGTGGCTGACCTGCACCGGCCCGCGCCGCACCAGGTGCAGCTGACCCGCCTCGTCTTCGCCCTCCAGCGTGTTGATGCCGCACAGCGCACCGGCATGGAATACCGAAGCGGTCACCGCAAAGCGTTCAAGCAGTATGGCGAGACGGTCGACCATGACGGGACTCCGGGTCAAGCGAGGCGAGCTCAATGCGACAGATCGTATCGGAATCGCCACCGAGATGGTCGACTGAACGCCGCCCTCTCTGCGCCCTCAAGCCTCCTGTGAATGACGGATCACCACGAAGCCCTCTTCCTGCGCAGGTGCCACGAAGTGACGGGTGATCTGCTCGAAGGCTTCGTCGCTGGCCTGGAACGGGTGCTCGCCGCGCGCGTTGCGGGCATGCAGCCGCGCCTTGCAGATGGCGTCGGCAACATCGAGAAAATGCAGCTGGTGGGCAACACCGGCCGACTCGAACAGTTCGCGGCCCCATGCACGGGCGGCCCGCGTATTGAACGGAACGTCGAGCACGACCGAAACGCCGACCTGCAGGATTGCGCATACATGCTGCATCAGCGCTCCGCGCAGCGCGGCCGCGCGCTGCAGGTAATCGGCAACGGAATGGATCTGGTCGGGATACAGCGCGGCCAGCCAGGCGTCCTCGCTGATCAGCACGTGACGTGGCTGCGCCGCCAGCTGCTGCGACAGGGTGGATTTGCCGGCACCGATCTTGCCGCACACCAGGTGCAGGGTCGGCGCATTGTCGGTCGATGAAAGATGATGCATCTGCGTTCTCCTCGATGGATTCCAGTACCCGGGAGAGCGCCGCATGCAACCCGCCTTCCCGGGCGGGTTGCATGGCCGTGGCGACCGCGCGCTATCCCGCCTTCCCGTGGGGAATGCGGATAATCGACGCGGTGCTGTGCAGGACCATGCCGCCAGCGTAGAGCGCAGCCTGGCCGGCGGGCAATCCCCTGCGGCAGTGCAGCGCGCGCAAGGTTTTGCGGGGATCTATGCTCGGCGCCATTCCCGCATGGAATGACCACGATGCGACCCTTGCTTCGATGCGCCCTCGCCCTCGGCCTTCTGCTGCCTGCGGCATCGCTGCTGGCCGCGCCACCCACGGCACCACGCATGCTCAGCGGCGAGCTGCAGGGCGCCCCCTGGCGGCTGGACGTGCCGGCTGACTGGAACGGCGACCTGGTGATGCTGGCGCACGGCTACGAGCCGGTGGGCGTGCCACGCACTACGCCGATGACCGCCAATGACAGCACCGCAACGCTGCTGTCCGCAGGCTACGCAGTCGCGCAGAGTGCCTACGCCAGCCAGGGCTGGGCAGTGGCCGATGCGATCACCGACATGGAGCGCCTGCGCCAGCACGCGCTGGGCGAACTCAAGCGCGTGCGCCACACCTGGCTGCTCGGATTCTCGATGGGCGGAGCGGTGACACTCGCCAGCCTCGAACGCTTCCCGCAGCACTACACCGGTGGCGTCTCGCTGTGCGGTGCCAATCTCAGTGGCGAACAGATCGCCGCAGATCTGCTGACCACGCTGGTCGCCTTCGATTACTTCTTCCCCAACGCTGCAGGCCTGCCGGCCACCGGACTGGCTTCGCATGAAGCGGCCGTGCTGCCGCAGGGAGTGCTCTATCAGGGCATCGCCGACGCGCTGCAACGGAATCCCCAGCATGCCGACGTGCTCGCCAAGCGACTGCAGGTCGCTCCGGATGCACTGGCCGGGACAATCAGCCTGCACACGCTGGTCCTGCATGAACTGGCCACGCGCAGCGGCGGCATGCCGGCCGGCAACCTTGGTGTGGTGTACAGCGGATTCGGTGACGACGCCGCGTTCAATGCCGGCGTGCAGCGCATCGCTCCCGTGCCTGCGGCACAGGCCGATGTCCGCGCGAAGCTGGCACTTAGCGGCGCGTTGAAGCGACCGCTGGTGGTCCAGTTCAACAACAACGATCCCACCATCGTGCCGCACATGCAGGCGGTGTATCCGCAGATGGCCGCACAGGCCGGCGCGCGACCATTGCCGCGCGTGCTGCCGCCGGTGGGCGAAGGGCATTGTGGCTTCTCTGAAGCACAGGTTGTCGATGCCTTGAAGGCAATCCAGCGTTGAGCTCAACGTGTCGCAGCGCATCAGGGGCGCGCCATAAGGACTGCTATGGTGGCCGGGCCCATTGACGGGCACACAAAGGACTGACGTGATGATCAAGACGACCTTGAAGACCGTGATGTTCCTTGGCATGGCCGTGACCGGGCTGGCCTTCGCCGCAGGCCCCTGTGAATTCTGCAGCCAGCAGTACGAATATTGTCTGCGCGCAACCTCAGGCCCACTGGCCAAGACACCCGCAGAATGCCTGGCCCAGTACAAGATGTGCCGCGAAATGGATTGCCAGTCCTCCTGACCGGCATCCGGCCGGCTCCTGCGGGAGCCGGCTCAGCCGGCCACGCTGCCAAACGCTTACGATGCAGGGACCCGCGCAGCATCTGCCGCCTCCCCTCCCTGCTGACACAACGCATACGATGGCCTTCTTCGAACGACTGAGCGACACCCGCTACCTGCCGACCGAACACACGGGCGGCGCCTGGAACATCCGCGAACAACACATCGCACCTGCGATCGGGCTGCTGGCGCACCACCTGGAACGCGACGCCGCAGCGCGTGGGCACGGTTTTCTGATCGCGCGCCTGTCCTACGACATCCTCGGCACCATTCCGATCGAAGCGATGGAGGCCGACGTACAGGTGCTGCGCGGTGGTCGCACCATCGAACTGGTCGAAGCCACGCTGCGCCATGACGATCGCCCGGCGCTGCGCGTGCGTGCATGGCTGATGCGCCCGAACGATACGCAGGCCATCGCCGGCACGCCGATCGCCGGCATTGCTCCGCCGGAATCAATGCCCGCGTGGGACCCAGGTACGGTCTGGCCAGGCGGTTTCATCAAGAGCGTGGAGATCCGCCGACACGATCAGGGGCCCGGCCGTGCCACCTACTGGGCGCGCGCGAAGCACGCGCTGCTGGACGGCGAGCCGGTCAGTCCGCTGGCCCGTGCCGCCACCCTGTTCGATCTGTCCAATGGCATGGCCGTGCGCGCCGATCCGAAGGAGGTCGCCTTCCCCAACCTCGATCTGACCGCGCACCTGTTCGGCATGCCCGAAGGCGAGTGGCTGGGCTTCGACACGTCGGTGTCGTTTGGCCACCAGGGTCTCGGCTTGACCAGCACCGTGCTGCACGATGCGCGCGGTCCGATCGGCATGCTCGGCCAGGCACTGACCGTACGCCCGTAATCCCCAAAAGGGCGGCGTCAGCCGCCCAGCGTACCCATGGTGAAGGTGTAGCCGGAGCTCATCAGGAATTCGCGCATGCGCATCTCCGCGCGCCGCGGTGAAGCCAGGTTGGCCGGTGCATACAGCGCGTAGACCACGCCCGCGCCTTCGATGGCTTCACGCCGCACGCCACAGTGGCGGGTCTCCGAAGCAATCACCCATCCATCCTTCAGCCGATCCGGTCCGATCGACTGGCCGTTCATCAGCCGGAACGTCAGCCAACGTACTTCCACAGAAGATTTGTTCATTGCCGGCATACCGCCAGCGTGCCGCGATCGTTCATGTCCTTGCTCGCCATTGCAGCTCCCTAAGACTTGGAACTCGACCATAGCGCCTTGCCATGTCGTGGGCGAATGAGACTGGAGGGGCCCTTATGTCGCCAGGCCGAACCGCGTCCACAGCGCTTCGCGCCCCGGCTGCGTCAGGCGCAGTTCGCGTCGACCCTCAACCCGCCGAAGCCAATCGTTCTTCACGAAGCTGTCCAGCATCGCCTCGCCGACCAGCCCGGCCAGATGCGGGCGCCGCTCGGTGCAGTCCAGGCATCCTCGGCAGTAGCGCGCAGGCTTGACCGTCACGGGAAGCCGCAGCAGCTCAGCCAGCGGCTGGCCGAGCTCCTGCAGGAACGCTGCGCCCTCCACACTCACCTGCCAATGCGCCTGGTGCGGGACCAGGTGCCCTGCCTGCAACAAGCGGTCGGTAATCGCCACCGCATGCACACCGGCCAGATGCCGGTAGCAGGAACGCGCCTGGCGCAACGCCGGCATGCTGCGTGATGCCTCAGCGGTGCAGGACGGCGTGCGGTCCGCAACGCGCAGGATGCCCTCCAGCATGTCGGCGACTTCGTGCGAGGCCAGCCGGTGATAGCGATGGCGCCCCTGCGCGACAGCGACCAGCAGGTCGCCCTCGACCAGCCTGCGCAGATGCGTGCTCGCCGTCTGCGGTGTCACCCCAGCCACGCGTGCCAGCTCCGTCGCGGTATACGCACGCCCATCCATCAACTGCAGCAGCATGGATGCGCGCGCCTGGTCGCCAACCAGGGCACCGACGCTGACAAGGGAACCTGAGGTGTGGACCATGCCCGCATTGTGGCACGCCATTGCAGGCCGACAGTTCGATGCAGGCCGAAGCGTCGGCACCCGCTGCCACGGCACAGTGGCCACCCCGATAGTGCAAGGCCTGCCGTGAAAACCGCTCCGATTCCCCGCCGCCGCATCACCCCTTCGGTCCTGTACCCGGGCACGCCTGTGTTGCTGATGACCACGCTGAACGACGACGGCAGCAGCAACATCAGTCCGTTGTCTTCGTTCTGGGCCCTGGGCAACCGGGTAGTGCTGGGCCTCGGCGTGCAGGGTCAGGGCTATCGCAACCTGCAGCTGCGCAACGAGTGCGTACTGAACTTCCCATCCTCCGCGCAGGCCGCACAGGTCGAGGCCATCGCGCGCGCGACAGGCTGCGACCCGGTGCCCACTGCCAAACAGGCGATGGGCTACGTGCACGTCCGCGACAAGTTCGCGCTGGGGGGCTTCAGTGCGGTCGCCTCGACGCACGTCGCGCCAGAGGCGATTGCCGAGTGCCCGCTGCAGGTGGAAGTCAGCGTGATGGCGATGCACCCGCCCGGCGAGGATGACGGTCAGGGCTTCGTGATCGTCGAAGGACGGATCCGTTGCGTGCATGCGCACGAAGCGATCACCGTGGCTGGCACCCAGCACATCGATGTCGCCCACTGGAAACCGTTGATCTATCTGTTCCGCCACTACCTGAGCGTGGGTGAACCAGTCGGGCGCAACTTCCGCGCGCAGATGCCGGTCCACGATCCGGCGTAGAGCGGGTGATTCAAGGTGCCGGCGATGGTGGGTGGCTGGTCACTGAAATCCAGTACGACACCATGTCCACATAGCGGCCGTCGCGCTTCACCGCGCGCGGCTCGACGCCGGATTCGGTGAAACCCAGCGATTCATACAGCGCGCGCGCGGCGGCGTTGTCCGCCAGCACCGTGAGAGTGAGCGATTCGATGCCTTCCGCGCGCGCAGCCGCGAACGCGGCAAGAAGAAGCTGACGGGCGATACCCTGGCCTCGATGGCCAGCACCCACATGGACACTGTGCACTTCCGCCGTATGCCGTCGCGCCATCCGCACCGGGCGTACGTAACGCAGGAAACCCACCAGCATGCCGTCCACGAACGTGCCGAAGTAGCGCGTGCTGGGATCGCCAACCTGGGCGCGCATCACGTCCGCCGAGTCATTCTGCGCCTCGGCCAGCGTGGACAGGAACGCCGCAGGCGACTCGCGAAGGGCCTGCAACCGTGCTTGCCAGAGAATATCGGCGTCGTCAGCGCCGAGTTGCCGGAGAAGCATGCGACACACCTGTGAGCTTGCTGATGCACAGGTGCCCAGCCTAGCGCGGGTTCGCCTGATACGGCGTGCATGCAAGAATGAAGACAGCTCCTTCTTCACTCTCCGCCATTACTGAACTTCAGATTCCCCGCGTTGGATGCGGCGCCGTCGTCCGTGATGCCGACGGCCGCATCCTGCTGATCCAGCGCGGACGCGATCCGGAGCGCGGGCACTGGGGCCTGCCCGGCGGCAAAGTCGACTGGATGGAAACGGTGGAGGCTGCCGTGGTCCGCGAAACTCGCGAGGAGACGGCGTTGGAAGTGACGCTGCTGCGCCTGCTGTGCGTGGCCGATCATTTCGAGCCGACACTTGCGCAGCACTGGGTCGCGCCGATCTTCGAGGCTCGGGCACCTGCCGGTGCCGAGGCCTCCATCCAGGAGCCGGGTGTGCAGACAGGGCTGGGCTGGTTCGCGCTGGATGCCCTGCCCCAGCCGTTGACCCAAGCCACGGTGCAGGCGCTGGCCAAGCTGTAGCGGATATCGATCCGGACGCAGGTTAGCTGGCATCCAGACAAACAAAAAAGCCCTGACCGGAGTCAGGGCTTTTCAATTGGAGGCCTCAAGCGGAATCGAACCGCTGTAAACGGATTTGCAATCCGGTGCATAGCCACTCTGCCATGAGGCCAACGTACTGCGCGCCAGGAACGGAGCCCTGACAAGACAAAACCCCATGATGGGGCCTGTCGGAACATGGAGCGGGAAACGAGACTCGAACTCGCGACCTCAACCTTGGCAAGGTTGCGCTCTACCAACTGAGCTATTCCCGCGTAAGCCGCCATGGTACCGGAAATCCGGAACACACACCAGCGATTTCACTTTTCTGACTGCGCGTAAAGCCTTGTGGCCCAACGTGCCCCGCCTTGCCGTGGCGGGAGAAAAACAAGGCCCCTACCGGGGCCCTGTAGAATCTGGAGCGGGAAACGAGACTCGAACTCGCGACCTCAACCTTGGCAAGGTTGCGCTCTACCAACTGAGCTATTCCCGCAGATTCCGTTCGACCTGCGTCGAAGGAGCGCTATTGTGTCCAAATTCCTTCACGCCGTCAACAGTCTTCACATCATGCGGTCACGGGCGTCCGCACTGGGGTACGCTGCCCCGCCCAGCCCCGTGCGCCCATGTTCCTTCGCGGCAAGCCCCTGTTGATCGCCCTGGCGCTGCATCTGCTGGTAGCGCTGCTGTACTGGGCATTGATTCCGCTGGGAATGAACTGGTATCGCGACCATTTCGGCTTCACCTCCCATCGCGACATCGGCCTGGGCATCGCCCAGTTTTATCTGTTCTGGATGTTCATTGGCGCCCAGCCGCTGATCGCGGTGCTGCGGCCACTGTTTGCCAAGCTGCTGGTCCTGACGATTCCTTTGGCGTTCGCCAGCTGGACGCTGATGCACAACCATCCGCTGCGCCTGCTGTACTTCACCGCCGGGCCCGGCCTGCTGGCACTGGCCGCAATCGTCATCTCCGCATGGTATGCATCACGCAACCGCCTCCCCGCCGCCATGGACACCGCCGATGCCTAGACGCTACGTCCGCCTGTTCTGGTTGCTGGTCGCGCTGACCTGGCTGGCGCTGATCGTCGCGCTGGTCAATGCCGGCTTCACCCCGGACTACTGGTTGCTGCACCGCCTGGAAGGCGCCGAGCTGCCCTACCCGACCAGCACTGTCATCGTGTTCGCGTTGCTGGGCACGGTTGAACTGGTCATGGCCGCCTTGATCGTGCGGCCATGGAAACTGAAGCGACTGTGGCTGCGCCTGTTGATTGCCTTCGTGCTGCTGCTGGCCTGGTCGGTACCATGGCTGCTGTCGGCGATGCACCAACCACCGGTGCAGGGAATGCACCTGCTGTGGTTGCTGCTGTTGGACGTGGGACTGCTGCTGGCGCTGTGCGTGGTGTCGCTGGTCAGTGTCCTGGGACGCATTTCCGGCAGGAAGAAGACCCCGACTGCGGTTCCTTAAGGCGCTGGACCCGAGGGCTTCACCGCTTCATTTTCGGATCTCTTGCATGGATTGCGGCAGGCCGATGCAGGAAGGTTGAGGATCCGCCAGCGACGAACGCCTGCATCGTGCCCCTGCCCATCGCATTCCGTGCTCCCCCTTCCTTCTGGCTGCTGGCATCACTCATCTGGCTACTGCTGGTTGCCGCGCTCATCCATGCCGGCTTCAAGCCAGACTACTGGCAACTGCGTCACACCGAGTCCGGGACACTGCCCTATCCCATCGGCTCGGTGATCACGTTCGCGCTGATCGTCCTCGTGGAAATGACAGCGCTGGGCCTGGCTGTGCAGCCATGGCGGTTCCGCCGCCTGTGGCTGCGGATCCTGATCAGCCTCATTCCATGGCTGGGGTGGAACGTCCTATGGGGCTTGGCTGCCATGCATCAATCCCCCGTGCGCGACGTCCACTCGAACTGGCTGCTCGGCATGAGCGCCCTCCTGCTGCTTGCACTGCTCGTGGTTGTGCCGGCCTCACTCTGGCCTCGCCTGCGACGCTGGCTCGGGAACTGAGGCCCGCGCCTACTTCCGGAACTCCACCCGCACATGCTGGCCGAAGCGCGCCTTGGCCTCGCCGTCGAACTCCAGCACACACTCCACCACCTTGGCCACGCCGCGCCCCGCGTCTTCGGGCAAGCGCGCCTGCGCGAACACCGGACTGATGCGCACCACGCGTGCGGGTGGCAGTGAGCCGGTGTTCTCGGCGCCATCGCTGTCCGGTACGACGGTGGCCTTCATGCCCACCTGCACGGCATCGGCATAGGCGGCGCTCAGTTCTGCGCGCACCTGCAGCGGGCGTGCCGGCAGCAGCGAGATCGCCGGCTTGCCACCCTGCACGAATGCACCGAGGCCCGGCATCTGGCCGACCACGGTGCCGGCTTCCGGCGCGCTCAGCGACATCTGCTGCAGTTTCAGTCTGGCGTGTTCCAGCTTGTGCTGGGCCATGTCGACCTGCGCACCGGCCACATCGACATCGGCGCGCACACCTGCCAGCTGCTGCTTGGCCGCATCGGCCTGCTGGTTGGACGACACGCCTTCGCTGGCGCCGGTGGACAGACGGGTGGCGTTGCGCTCCAGTTCGCGCAACTGCGCCTGGCTGCCCTTCAGGCGGTCGTTGGCCAGGGCCAGATCGGCGGTGGCCATCGCCACTTCCTGCTGCAGCAGGGCGCCATCCAGCGACAGCAGCAACTGTCCCTTCTTCACCGTGGCACCCTCCTTCACCGGCGCGGCGGTGATCGAGCCATCCACCGGCGGTGCCAGCGCGATCAAACCGCCCTCGACGTCGATGATGCCGCGCGCGACCGCAACCTTGTCGGCGGCAGCAGTGCTGGCCTTACCGGCGGATGCTTGGGCCGGCGCCTCTTTGGAACAAGCGCCGAGCAGCAATGCCGCGGACAGGGCCAGGCTGAGGGGAAGCAGGTGCGACGTCTTGGTCATGGGGCGGACTCTACAGTTTCGTTCTGGCGGCGGTCATCACGGACCATGCCGTCTTCCATGGCGATCACCCGATCGGCATGCCGGATCAGGCGCGGATCGTGGCTCACGCACAGCACGGTGGCGCCATGCGCACGTGCGTAGCGATGCAGGATGTCGATCACGCGCTGGCCATTCTCGGCATCCAGCGCACTGGTCGGTTCGTCGGCGAAGATCAGCGTCGGCGACTTGGCGAAGGCGCGCGCAACGGCCACGCGCTGCTTCTCACCGCCGGACAGCTGCGCCGGTCGCATGTGGCTGCGGTGGCTGAGGCCCACCTCGTCCAATGCCTTGCGGGCCAGCGGTTCGCTTTCGCGATTGCTCATGCCGCGATAGCCCAGCGGCAGCTGCACCTGTTCCAGTGCGGTCAGTGCGGGGAACAGATTGAAGCCCTGGAACACGAAGCCGACATGGTGCAGGCGGAAGCGCTCCACTTCACTGCGCGTCATGTGGCCCACATCCTGCCCGAGTGCGTGCACGCGGCCGCCATCGGGCGCAGACAACCCAGACAGCAACGACAGCAGGGTGCTCTTGCCGCAGCCGGACGGGCCCGACACCAGCGTCAGCTCGCCGGGATAGATGTCCAGCGACAGGCCGCGCAGCACCGGCACCTGTACATCGCCGGACATGAAACCCTTTTCAAGTGCGTCGGCCTGCAGGGTCGGGGCGACGGCGCGTATGGAAGTCATCGGCCGGTCCTCAACGCAACAGCAACGATGGATCGGAGCGGACGACACTGCGTACCGCCATGATGCTCGACAGCATGGCCATCACCGCGACCAGTGCAACGCAACCGATGATCACCATCGGTGTCAGCTGCACCGGCACGCGCTGGGTCTGTGCGATCAACAGCACGACGGTACTGAACGCCGCCGCCAGCAACATGCCCACGCCGCCGATCAGCAGCGCCTGCTCGAACACCACCCGCGCCAGCGCATAGCGCCCGGCACCGAGTGCATTGAGCGTGGCGTACTCGCGCACCGAACCGGCCACCACCGAAGCAAACGACTGGTTGGTGATCACCGCGCCGACGAAGCAGACGATGACGGCCATGAACAACACTGCGATGCCGGCACCGGTATCGAACAGCCAGTATTGCTGCGAGCGGCTGGCGAACTCCGGTGCGGTCCAGAACTCGACCGGCGTGGCCTGCCCCATCGACGTGGCCAGGCGGTCGCGCACACGGTCGGCCAGGTCCGGCGAACGCAGGCCCGCCACGAAATAGGTACTGCCCTCGTGCGGATCGGTACTCGCGATGGCGCGCGCGGTATCCAGCGAGGCCAGCACGTTGACGCCACCAAGGCCACGCAGGCCCGGTTGTGCCGCGACCACGCGCACTGCCTTGCCATTGATCCACGCACGGTTGTTCTGCAGGTCCACGCCCAGCGTATCCAGATCGGCGCTATCGACGATCACCGCACCGGGTTCGCGCAGCTGCGCGCGCAGGTCGGCGGGCAGGATGCGCGCGAACATCATCGCGTCGCCTTGGGTGGAGATGCCGGACAGATACACAGAAACGTTACCGGTACCCTGCGCGCTGGAGCGCCATTCGCCATCGACCCACTCGTAGGGTTCGACGCGGGTGACATCCGGATCCATGCGCAGGTGGCTTTCCACATCCGCACTGATTGCATGGCCGTAGTTCACGCTCTGGGTGCCGGGGAAACCGGCCCAGATATCAGCCGACGATGCCTTCACGTAGATCGCGGCGGTACCGAAGATACCCAGCACCAGCGCCGCCTGCACGATCAGCAGCACGCCAGCGAAGCACATCGCCAGCACTACCGGCAGGAACCGGCGCCACTCATAGGCCAGGGTCTTTCGGGCCAGCGCAATCATTGCGACGCGTCCTCGGCTTCGACCGGCAGCGGTGCGCCACCGAGGGCGCGGTACAGCGAAGCAAACGCGAGCACGCGTGCGCCCTGCGCACCGATCAGATCAGCCTGCGAGGCGAGCGCGGCACGCTGCGTATCCAGTCCATCGAACTCGCTGGACAGGCCCAGCTGCACCTGCCGCGCTTGGCGCTTGACCTGCTGGCCGGCGGCATCATTGGCCGCACGCAGCGACTGGATGCTGCTGTCCTGGCGCGCCAGGCTGCCCAGCGCGCCCTCCACTTCGCTCACGCCTTCCAGTACCGCCTTGCGGTAACCGAGCAGTGCAGCATCCAGCTGCTTTTCGTCGGCATGGAAACGTGCACGGCGTTGGCCCCAATCCCACAGCGGGATATCGACGTACGGGCCGATCGACGGACTGGAATCGGAGTTGGAGCGGGCGTTCTGGGTGAGGTTGTAGGCGTACAGGATCGAGCCACCAAGACTGACCCGCGGATACATCGCGGCACGTGCGGAGCCCTTGCTCGCCGCGGCCTGCATCACTTCAGATTCGGCCAGCAGAATCTGTGGGCGGTGGCGCAGCAGATCGGCCGGTACCTGCTGCAGCGAGAACGTGCCCAGCTTCGGCGGCGAGCGATAGGCGCGCCAAGCCGGATCCGGGCCATCACGGCCCAGTAACAATGCCAGCGCACGGGCGGCGTTGTCGGCGTTTTCCCGGGCTTGTGCGATGGCGGCGTGGGTGGCGGCCTGGCGTGCACGCAGGCGATCAAGTTCGCCAGGCTCATCCAGGCGCAGGCGCTGGCGGACCAGGGCCAGGTGCTCGCCGCGGTCATCCACCGATTGCTGGCGGGCCAGCAGGTCCTGCTGGGCCTGTGCAACGGTCAGGTCCAGATAGCTGCGCACCACGTCGGCAATCACCGCCACCTGTGCGGCATTGCGCAGCGCCTCGGCATTGCCGGCCGAAGCCTGCGCGCTCAGCTGCGCGCTCTCGGCGGCGCCGAACAGGCCCAGGTCCCAGATCGCTTCGATACCGGCGTGGAAGTAGGTATCGACAGCGGCAGCATCCTGCACCTGCTTGGCGCTGGCCGAGATCTCCGGCAGGAAGCGCGAGTCCGATGTGCCTGCGACGATCCGCACGGCCTGCAGGCGCAGCGTGGCCTGCTGCAGGTCGAGGTTGCCGGCGATGGCCTGATCAACCAGGCCGTCCAGCGCCGGATCGGACAACACTTTCCACCACTGTTTCGCGTCCACGGCCACGCCCTGGCCCTGCGGAACCTGGGTCCAGGTGCTGGGCGTGCGGTCAGGCAGGTCCGGAACAGGCACCGACATGCAACCGGCCAGGGCCAGGCTTGCCAACAACGCACCAGGGCGCAGCAGTGCATGCAGGGAGAGTCCGTGCCCGGCCTTGGGCACTGCCACTGAAGTGATACGCCTGACCACCAGCCCGCCAACGTGTAGAAGGAGCATGAAGGCTACCGTGCGATTGTGGAGCGAACATGGAGAAATCGTCCGAAAAAGGTCACAGCACGCGTGCGGTTCAGGCAACGCCGACCCAGTCTTTCACTACGCTTTCAATGCGTTCTCGACACGGAACACTGGACGACTTTCACAGCGTATTGCACATTGCGGCATTGTCTTGCTTCGATGCTGCCCGACCGTGAAACACCCCCGCCGCTGGCTGCTGATTGGCTCGATCACGACAGCGACTGTCGGTGTGATCGTGCTCGTCCTGACCACCCCACTGGTCTCGAACGCCGTGCTGCTACTGATGGAGCGCAGCAACTTCATCCCCCGTGAATCTTCGATCTTCACGTTCGAGCCATATGCCATCAACCAGGGCTCGTCGAACTACTGGCTGTACGGAAAGGACCGGACCTACTACTACCACTTCACCTACGAAGATGACGCTCCCTACGTCTACATCCCGCAGGACAACCGCTGCCCCGGTTTCCACCGGCAGGATGCCCGGACCTGGTGCAGCGCCCTGCCCGGCAAGGCACGCTAGCGCGGCGGTGGTGCAACCGGTGTGACAAACGAAAAACGCCCCCTTGCGGGAGCGTTCTTCTTGAATCTGGAGCGGGAAACGAGACTCGAACTCGCGACCTCAACCTTGGCAAGGTTGCGCTCTACCAACTGAGCTATTCCCGCAGATTCCGTTCGACCTGCGTCGAAGGAGCGCTATTGTGTCGATATTGCTGCACGGCGTCAACAGGAATTTTCGCGTGCATTGTGGGGCGGCGTTCAGGCCCCCAGGACCGATACCTCAGGTTCGCAGGCCACGGCGATGGAAGTAGACCTGCTCAGCGATGCGCCGCGTGGTCGCCGTGTGCAGCAGTGCGTTGAGCGGCCAATCGGCCTGAAGGTGATCCATCGCCCAGCGCAGCAGGCGCTTGCCATGGAATGCCGGCGCCACCTGCCGCGCCACCCGTTCCGCTTCCGGCCCCTGGCCACGCAGATGACGGGCAATCGCCTCGCCGACCGCCCAGCCGTGCCGCCACGAGGAGTGGATGCCCCCGGCGGACAATGGCGAGACGATGCCCGCCGCGTCGCCGGTCAGGATCAGCCGTTGGCCAGTGATCGGCCCATCCGGCCGGCCGCAAGGCACCAGGCCGGCACGGGTAGCCGAGGGGCGCGCCGAAGGCGGAATGCCGATCACATCGCGCACGTGCTCAAGGAAGCCATCAATATCAGGCGGGCGTACCTGATTCGGGTCATGGCGCAGCGCCAATCCCACCTGCAGGCCGGTTGGATTCTGCGCGACCCAGCCGATGTAGCCCGGTGCAAAGCGCTTGCTGACGAAGCAATGGAGTGCGTCACCCTGCGGCAATTGCAGGCCGGCGAACTCACGTTCGACGCCGTAGAGATTGTCGCGCACCTGGCCTAGGCCAGTGCGCCGGGCCACGCGCGAACGTGCGCCATCGGCACCGACCAGGTAGGCGCAGCACCCTGCCCCTTCCACCTGCCAGCCGTCACCACTGCGATGGGCGTCGGTAAAGGACTGCTGCAGGCGAAGGTCGACACCGTTCGCGCGCAGCTCGCTGGCCAGCCAGCGCATCAGGTTCGGCGTATCGGTGGTGAGGAAGTAATAGCCCGGCGCGGCCAACAACACGCTGCGCAGGTTCGGCGCATACAGCCGCACATTGGCAACGCGTTGCACCAGGTATTCGGGCATGCGCCCCAGCCAGGTCTGCTCCATCGCTTCCTTCACCACGATGCCGGTGGTGTGCAGGCGTTCGCCGGGATCTGCCTTGCGCTCCAGCACGCAGACGCGCAGGCCGTATTGGGAAGCGGCCAGCGCGCAGGCGGCACCGGCGAAACTGGCACCGACGATGACCACGTCGTGATCGTAGGCGGAGGATTGATGAGGCATCGCGGCGTCACCCTTGGAACGAAGGATGCAGCATCCAACCTTCATGTGGTGGGGCGATGGGGCGACGGTGAAGTGGCAATGAAGCGCGTTGGACGCAAACGAAAAACGCCCCCTTTCGGGAGCGTTTTTCTTGAATCTGGAGCGGGAAACGAGACTCGAACTCGCGACCTCAACCTTGGCAAGGTTGCGCTCTACCAACTGAGCTATTCCCGCTTGGGAGGCGAAATTTTACCTATTCCAAGGATGGCGTCAAGCGCTTTTTTAGGGTCTGCGAGGCACCTTGCATTGCGTATCCACGCATGGCGTGGATCTACTATGGCATCCCCGCAAACCGATGGATCCGCATCATCCGTGGATGCGGCATTTCCAGTTGATCCACGCCATGCGTGGATGGGGCATCACCGTAGATCCGTCCAGCGTGTCGAGTAGATCCACGCCATGCGTGGATAAACGCACCGATGGGGTCAGAGCCCTTTCCTGCAGAAAGGGATCCAACCCCGGGGCTCAGTTGCCCAGCTTCTTCTGCCGCGCACGCTCGCGCGCCGCGCGCTCGTCATCACGCAGGCTCGGCCAGGCGGCGTGCAGGTACTGCAGGCCCGACCACAGGGTCAGCACCGCGGCAATGGCCAGGGTCCAGTCGCCGATATGGAACACCGGCCAGCCCATCCAGATGTCTTCCACCGGCACGTTCGGGGCCACCGAATACAGCAGGCACAGCAGCGCGACCATCTGCGCGGTGGTCTTGACCTTGCCGATCATCGCCACGCGCACCTTGGCACGCTGGCCCAGCTCGGCCATCCACTCGCGCAGCGCCGACACTGCGATCTCGCGGCCGACGATGACCGCCGCCCAGAATGCCATCCACGGCGTCGGATGGCCCTGCACGATCAGGAACAGTGCCACTGCCACCATCAGCTTGTCCGCGACCGGGTCGAGGAAGGCACCGAAGGCCGACTCCAGCTGGTAACGGCGCGCGATCCAGCCGTCGAGCCAGTCGGTGATCGCGGCCAGGCCGAAGATCGCCGCCGAAGCGAAGTTGGTCCAGGTGTAGGGCAGGTAGAACACCAGCACCAGCACCGGGATCATCACGATCCGCAACAACGTCAGCCAGGTGGGCAGGGTCAACTTCATGCTTGCGTGCTTCTCTCTCTACTCGGCCGCATCAGGCGTGGCCAACCCGTGCAGGTTAGCGTAGATACGTGCCGCGAGGGCGTCATTGATGCCTTCCACCTTGGCGATTTCCGCTTCGCCAGCGGCTTTCAGGCCCACCAGGCCGCCGAAATGCTTGAGCAGGCTGGCGCGGCGGCGCGGCCCGATACCAGGGATGTCCTCCAGCTTGCTGGTCATCCGCGCCTTCTGGCGGCGGCCGCGGTGGCCGGTGATGGCGAAGCGGTGCGCCTCATCGCGCACCTGCTGGATGAACTGCAGTGCCGGATTGGCCGCGCCCGGGCGCAGCTCGCGGCCATCAGGCATCACCAGCGCTTCGTGGCCGGCGCGGCGTTCCACGCCCTTGGCCACGCCCACCAGCAACACGCCTTCCACGCCCAGGTCGGCCAGCGCGGCCTGGGCCTGGGCCAACTGGCCGGCGCCGCCGTCGATCAGCAGCACGTCCGGCAGCACGCCCGGCTCTTCCACCGCACGGCGGAAACGGCGGTCGATGGCCTGGCGCATGGCGGCGTAGTCGTCGCCCGGCTCGATGCCGCTGATGTTGAAGCGGCGGTACTGCGCGCGCACCGGACCGGCGGCGTCGAACACCACGCATGAGGCCACGGTGGCCTCACCCATGGTGTGGCTGATATCGAAACATTCAACACGCTTGACCGGCTCGGCCAGGCCCAGCATGTCGCGCAGTGCATCGCTGCGCGCGTGCTGCGCGTTGCGGCTGTTGAGTTCGGTCGCCAGGGTCAGCTGCGCGTTGCGGCTGGCCAGCTCCACGTAGCCGGCACGCTCGCCGCGCACGTTCCACTTCAGCTGTACCTTGCGCTCGGCCGAGGCCGACAGCGCGGCCACCAGCAGGTCGGCATCGGGAATCTCGCGGTCCAACAGGATCTCGCGCGGCGGCTCGAATTCGATGTAGTACTGCGAGACGAACGCGGCCAGCACTTCCTCCGGGCTTTCTTCACCGTTGGTGCGTGGGAAGAACGGGCGGGTACCGAGGTTGCGGCCATCGCGGAAAGCCAGCAGCAGCACGCAGGCCTGCGAACCCTGCATGGCCACCGCCAGCACGTCCAGATCGGCGGCACGGCCATCCACGTACTGGCGGGTCTGCATGCTGCGCAGCGAGGAGATCAGGTCGCGCAGGCGCGCGGCCTGCTCGAACTCCAGTGCCTCGCTGGCGGCCTGCATCTGCTCGCCCAGTTCGCGGGTCAGCTCGTCGCTCTTGCCTTCCAGGAACAGCGCGGCGCGGCGCACCGATTCGGCGTAGTCCGGCGCCGGCACCAGCTCCACGCAGGGCGCGCTGCAGCGACCGATCTGGTACTGCAGGCACGGCCGCGAGCGGTTGCGGAACACGCTGTCCTCGCAGCTGCGCAGCTTGAACAGCTTGTGCATCAGGTTCAGCGTTTCACGCACCGCGGTGACGCCGGGATACGGCCCGAAATAGCGGCCAGGAATGGCGCGCGGGCCGCGATGCAGCGCGATGCGCGGCCAGTCCTCGCGGGTCAGCAGCACATGCGGATAGGTCTTGTCGTCGCGCAGCGAGACGTTGTAGCGCGGCGACAGCGACTTGATCAGCTGGTTTTCCAGCAGCAGCGCCTCGGCTTCCGAGCGCGTCACGGTCACGTCCATGCGCGCGATCTGCGAGATCATCGACATGATCCGCGCGTTCTTCGGGCTACCGTTGAAGTAGCTGCCCACACGGTTGCGCAGTGCGCGCGCCTTGCCGACATACAGCAGGGTGTCGTCGGCGGCGTACATGCGGTACACGCCAGGGGCGGTACTGAGCTGGGCCGCGAAGGCCTTGCCGTCGAAGGCCGGGGCGGGAACGTCTGTCATTCGCTGATCGGGACTTCGCTGAGCACGCCGCTGTCCGGGTCGAATCGCAGCACGGCATGGGCGTCGGTCTCGGCAATCCACACCGCACCGGCGCCTACCGCCAACCCCGCCGGGCCATGCAGGCGTCGTGGCAACGGCTGGGTGGTCAGTTCGCCACCGCCCAGGCGCAGCGTGCGCAGGTGGCCGTTGCCGGTATCGGCAATCCACAACAGCGGCGCATCCGGGCTCAGCGCGATGGCCTGTGGGAACTGCAGGCTGGCGTCCGAACGCGGACCGTCTTCGCTGCCGAAGCGCCAGGGCCCCTGCCCGACCAGCGTCTGCACCAGGTCGCCACGCAGCTGCAGTGCACGGATCGAGGATCCCAATGCGTCGGCGACGTACAGCACCTGCTGCACCACGGCCAGCGCAGTCGGCTGGGCAAAGGCAGCCAGATGCCCGCTGCCATCGCGCTCGTCGATGGAACCACTGCCGGCGCGCCATTGCAGGCTGCGCTGGCCCAGGTGGTAGCTCCAGATGCGGTTGTCGCCGGCCATGGCGATGTGCAGCTGGTTGTCGGCAATGGCCAGGCCGACAGGATGGTCCAGCGCAACCTGCCGCGCCTGCGCGACCGGGCCTTCCACCGGCGCACCGGGACGGCCGTTGCCGCACAGGGTGTCGACGATCCCGGTCAACAGGTTGATACGACGCACCGCGTGGTTGCCGGTGTCGGCGACGTACAGCGAATCGCGCTCCAGCACCAGCGCCTGCGGGCGGTGGAACGCGGCTTCGGCGAGGTTGCCGTCCATGAAATCGGCGGTGCCCAGCCCGAACTGGCGCAGGATGCGGCCACCGTGGCTGCATTCGAGGATGCGATGATGGCCGCTGTCGGCGATGTACAGGCGTTCGGTGCTGACCGCCAGGCCGAGCGGGAAGCGCAGCGCGTGGCGCGGCTCCAGATGCAGTTCGCTGCCACCGCGCGGCGGCGCCGACGGCGCGCTCTGGCACAGCGCGTTCAAGGCACGCTCCAGTTCGCCGGGTGCGCCCTGCCCGACCAGCCGTTGCTGTTCGCGGCCCTGCGCATCCAGCAGCACCAGGGTCGGCCAGGCGGTGATGCCGAAGCGGCGCCAGCCATCCCAGTCGGCATCAAGCAGCACCGGCATCGTCAGGCCCTGGCGACGCAGCAGCTTCAATGCGGCGCCGGCCTCGCGTTCGAAATCGAAGCGCGGCACCTGCAGCACCAGCGGCTGCAGCTTGCCGGGGTGGCGCGACAGCCATTGGCCGAACTCGGCCAGGCGTTGCGCGCTCCAGGCGGAGGCGGCGTTGACAAACAACAGCGCCACCGGCCGACCGCGCAGTTCGGTCAGGGTGCAGGGGGTGGCGTTGAGCCAGGTGGCGAACTCGGGCAGGTCCGGGACGGGCTGGACGTTCATGGCCCGATTATGCCGGAGTCGGCGTCATGCAACAGTCGTGCCACGGCACGTTTTGCTGCATCGTCGACCAATGTCCAGACCTGTTCGAAATGCTCACTGCCGCCGGTGTACGGGTCCGGGATCGCACCCCTGCCCTGCCAGCCAGACCACGGCAGGTACAACGCCAGGCGTTCGCGCTGGGCGGGTGTGGCCAGGCGGCCCGCATCGCGCAGATTGGCCTCATCGGCACACAGGATCCAGTCGAAACGGTCGAAATCCGCGACCTGCAGCTGGCGCGCGCGCAGGCCGCCGATGTCCACGCCATGCCCGGCCGCGCAGGCGATCGCTCGGCGGTCCGGTGGCTCGCCCACATGCCAGTCGCCGGTGCCGGCCGAATCGACCTGCACCCGACCAGCCAGCGGCGAAGCGTCCAGGCGCGCGCGCAGCGCACCTTCGGCCATCGGCGAACGGCAGATGTTGCCGAGGCAGACGACCAGCAGCTTCATCGGGCAGCCAGCGTCTGCAGCAATGCTTCGGCGCGTTCCAGGTCCTCGGGCGTGTCGATGCCCGGCGGGAACGGTTCGGGCGAGATCGCCACGCTGATCGGGAAACCCGCTTCCAGCACGCGCAGCTGTTCCAGCGATTCGACCTGCTCCAGCTGGCCCGGCGGCATCGCCGCGAACTGCTGCAGGAAACCGGCGCGATAGCCGTAGATGCCGATGTGGCGCAGCCAGTTGTGACCGGCCGGCAGCGTGTCACGGCTGCGGGCAAAGCCATCGCGGTGCCAGGCGATCGGGGCGCGGCTGAAGTACATCGCCTCGTTGCGCACGTTGCGCACCAGCTTCACCACGTTCGGGTCGAACAGGGTATGCGCGTCTTCTACGGTCGTGGCGAGGGTCGACATCGGCGCATTGCCTTCAACCAGTGCCTGGGCCACCGCGCGGATACCCGCCGCCGGCGCGAACGGCTCGTCGCCCTGCAGGTTGACCACGACGGTGTCATCGGCCCAGCCGGCGATGCGCGCGCACTCGGCCAGGCGGTCGGTACCGGAGGCATGCGAGGTGGCGGTCATCGCCACCTTCACTTCGGCCAGGCCGGACAGTGCGTCGGCAATGCGTTGATCGTCGGTAGCGACCCAGACCTCGCCGGCACCGGCCTGCAGCGCGCGACGCGCCACGTGCAGCACCAGCGGCTCACCGCCCAGCGGGCGCAGCGGCTTGCCCGGCAGCCGCGAGGCGGCATAGCGGGCCGGGATGGCGACGACGAATTCGGTCATGGGGCGGTACTCAGCAGGCTCGTTACAACGGGAATGCGGCCGGCGGCGCATGAATGCAAGCGCCGCCGCGCCACTCAGTTCGGTCGCAGCTTGTCCAGGCGGTCGGTCAGCGCCACCCAGAATGCGGCAGGCAGCTCGGCGCGCAGCGGGACCGCGTAGTGCCAGTCATTGCCGAACGCGCGGCATTTCACCGCGTCCTTTTCAGTCATCAGCACCGGCAGCTGGCTGCCAAAGGACAGGTCCTGCGGCTGATAGGCCTGATGGTCAGCGAAGGCGTGCGGCACGACGCCGATGCCACGCGCGCGCAGCATGTCGAAGAAGCGCTGCGGGTGGGCGATGCCGGCCACGGCGTGCACGCGCTGGCCCTTGAAATACGACAGCGGACGGGCACGGCCACCGGCCAGCGGTTGTGCGCTGTCGATGTGCAGGGCCATCGGCCACTGGCCGAAGCCGCAGGCCTGTGCTGCAGTCTCCTCATCGGCCTGGCCGAGGTTGACCACGCGGAAATCGCACTCGCTGGCGCGGCTGACCGGCTCACGCAGCGGCCCGGCCGGAATCATCCGGCCATTGCCGTAGCGGCGCTGCGCATCGACCACCTCGATCTCGATGTCGCGTGCCAGCCGGTAGTGCTGCAGGCCGTCGTCGCAGACGATCACATCGCAGCCGGCCTCGATCAGCGCCTTGCCGGCTGCAACACGATCACTGTCCACGCGCACCGGCACGCCGGTCTTCCAGGCAATCAGCACCGGCTCGTCGCCACCCTTGGCGGTCGGCGTATCGGCCTTTACCCACAGCGGCTTGTCGGCATCTTCGCGGCCGTAGCCACGACTGGCCACGCCCGGCTTCCAACCGGCGGCACGCAGGCGCTCCACCAGCGCGATGGTCAGCGGCGTCTTGCCAGTTCCACCGGCGGTGATGTTGCCAACCACGATGACCGGCACCGGCAGCGTGTAGCGCTTGCGCCAGCCACGCCGATAGGCGCGCCGGCGCAGCGCGGTGACGCCGGCATACAGCGGCGCCAGCAGGCGCATCGCCCACGGAACCGGGGTGCCGTCGTACCAGTACGGCGGGGTCTGGGTACCCTTGCCGGCCATCAGTCCTGCCTTTCGCGGAACTGCATGCTGTGCAGATGCTGGTACAGGCCACCCATGGTGAGCAGCTCCTTGTGGGTACCGCGCTCGACGATGCGACCGTGATCCATCACCAGCACCTGGTCTGCATGCTCGATGGTCGACAGGCGATGCGCGATGACCAGCGTGGTGCGCTCGGGCATCAATCGCTGCAGCGCGTCCTGCACCAGGCGCTCCGATTCGTTGTCCAGCGCTGCGGTGGCTTCATCGAGGATCAGGATCGGCGCGTCGCGCAGGATCGCACGGGCGATCGCCAGGCGCTGGCGCTGGCCACCGGACAGCAGCGCGCCGTTCTCGCCCACCGGGGTCTGCAGCTGCTGCGGCATGCGTGCGATGAACTCCCAGGCATTCGCGGCTTCAGCTGCCGCTCGGATCTGTTCATCGGTCGCGTCCATGCCATAGGCGATGTTGGCGCCGATGGTGTCGTCGAACAACATGACCTTCTGCCCGACCATCGCCACCTGGCGACGCAGGTCGGCCAGCGGATAGTCGTCCAGTGCCACCCCGTCGAGGGTGATGCGCCCGCCGCTGGGTTCGTAGAAGCGCGGCACCAGCCGGATCAGGCTGGTTTTGCCGCTGCCGGATCGACCAACGATGGCGGTGACCGTACCCGGCTTGGCCACGAAGCTGATGTCGTCCAGGGCGATGCCACTGTCTTCGCGGTAACGCAGCATGACGTGCTCGAAGGCCAGTTCGCCACGCACGCGCTGCACCGTGTTGCGGCCTTCGTCGCGCTCGACCGGCATGTCGAGGATGTCGAACAGGCGCTCGGCGGCGGACACACCGCGGGAGATCGAGGACTGCACGCTGGTCAGGCGGCGCAGCGACGGGATGATCGCCGTCATCGAGATCATCAGGCCCATGAACTGGCCGGCATTGAGGCGCCCTGCCAGTGCTTCACGAGTCGACACCCAGACGATCACCGCCAGCGCCAGCGCGGCCAGGAACTGGACCACGCTGGAGGCACCGGCACGGGTGATTTCCACCTTCATGTTCAGCGCCAGCATGCGGTTGGCCAGGCGCGAGTAGCGCGACATCTCATGCTGCTGGGTGCCGTGCACCTTCACTTCCTGCTGGGCCGCCAGTGACTGCTCGGCGGTCTGCGCCATCGTGCCCATGCCGTCCTGGATACCGCGGCTGATGCGCCGGTAGCGCTTGCCCACGTAAGACACGATCACGCCGATCATCGGCACCACCACCAGCATGGCCACGGTCACCTTGACGCTCATCTGCAGCATCACCGCCAGCATGGCGATGATGGTCAGGGTGTCGGCAACCACGGTCTTGAGCGCATCGGCGCTGGCCTGGGTGACCTGCTCGGTATCGAAGTTGAGGCGACTGACCATCACCGGCGTCGATTCGGTATCGAAATGCGAGGACGGCAGGTGCAGGTACTTGGCCAGCACCTGTTCACGCAGGTCGCGCACCACGCTGCGACCGGTCTTGGCCAGCGCGTAGTCGCTCACCCAGGTGGCGGCGCTGCGCATCAGGAACAGGCCAAGGATGGTCAGCGGCAGGATCACCGCCATTTTCG
Source organism: Stenotrophomonas sp. 71799_Sma (assembly GCF_056482505.1). Classification (NCBI taxonomy): domain Bacteria; kingdom Pseudomonadati; phylum Pseudomonadota; class Gammaproteobacteria; order Lysobacterales; family Lysobacteraceae; genus Stenotrophomonas; species Stenotrophomonas sp. 71799_Sma. The sequence continues at coordinate 1,634,066 of NZ_CM151202.1, read as the reverse complement.
GTTCGGGATTGACGAAGCCACGGTTGACCAGCGGCTCCATCAGCTTGGTGAAGTGGTAGCCGGCTACCGACTCCACCGCCATGGCGATGACGGCGGCGACCATCATGCCCCAGTAGGCACGGGTGTATCCCAGCAGACGTTTGTAGATCGGCCACACCGGCGCGTGTTTGGAACTCATGGACGCACCTCGGGTGCTGTTGCAATGGCAATACGGCGGAAGCCGAGCTGACCAAGCGCATCCTGCGCGGTCACCACGGCCTGGTAGGGAGTGCGTGCATCGGCGCGTAACAGCACCGGCTGGGTACGGTCGCTGCCGGCAACGGCCGCGATGGTCTGCTTGACCGACTCGACGTCGCTGCGCAGCACTTCCTGGTCATTGATGAAGTAGCGGCCTTCGGCGTTGATCAGCACGCTCAACGAGCGCGGCGGCTCATTGCTGGGCTGCTGGCTGGCCGTAGGCAGCTCCACCTGGAGTGTCGAGCGCGCATCGAAGGTGGTGGTGACCACGAAGAAGATGATCAGCACCAGGATGACGTCGATCAGTGGCACCAGGTCGATATGCGGCTCATCCTGGGATCGGTCGTTGCCGATACGCATCGATCAGGCCTTCGCCGTGGCCGCGCCGGCCGGCCGCGTGGCAGCGGCAGGGTTCATCACGCCGGGGCGGCCATCCAGCGTATCCAGCAGCGCGCTGGCTTCCTGCTCCATCTCTACCACATAACCGTGGATGCGGCCCTTGAAGTAGCGGTGGAACATCAGTGCTGGAATGGCAACGATCATGCCGGTGGCGGTGCACACCAGCGCCTTGCCGATACCACCGGCCAGCTGGTTCACATCACCCACGCCATGGTCGAGGATGCCCAGGAACATCTGGATCATGCCGATCACAGTACCCAGCAGGCCCAGCAGCGGCCCGGCCGATGCGATGGTGCCCAGCGCGTTGAGGAAACGCTCCATGCGGTGCACCAGGTGGCGGCCGGTGTCTTCGATGCGCTCGCGGATCTGGTCACGCGGACGGTTGCGCGCTTCCAGCGCGGCGGCCAGCAGCGCGCCCAGCGGCGAGTTCGCCCGCAGGGTCTGCAGGTGGGCGGGGTCGAGCTTGCCGCGTGCCGCCCAGTTGCGCACTTCCTGGCCGAGGCCGGGCGGCAGCACTTCAGTACGTCGCAGGGACCAGAAACGCTCCAGGATGATCGCCAAAGCCAGTACGCCCAACAGCAGCAGCGGCACCATCGGCCAGCCACCGGCCTTGACCAGTTCCCACACGTTTCAACCCTCCGGCCCAACGGCCGCTTGTTCGATCGGCGATAGGATAGCAGCCGACCGCGCCCGCCCAGCGGCATCCCACCACCGGGATGCGTGGATGCGCTGTTCACGCAGCTGCAGCCCTTGTGCGCCAAGCCATATGCGGATCGCCCCGGAATCGGCCGTGGCCAGCACCTCGGCCCCTTGCGCCTGCCAGCGCTGGACCACGTCCTGGCGGGGGTGCCCGAAGCGGTTGCGGTGCCCGGCCGAGACCACCGCCAGCCGTGGCGCCACGGCCTCGACCCACGGCGCGCTGGAACTGCCACCGCTGCCATGGTGCGGCACAAGCACCACATCCGCCTTCAGCGCTGCCGGGTATGCCTTCAGCAGCGCCTGCTCGGCCGGGCGGCCGATATCGCCAGGCAGCAGGACCACGCCGTGACGGCTGGCGACGCGCAGCACGCAGCTGTCCTCGTTCTCGGCCTGGCGGCTGCCCGGTGCCGGGTGCAGGACCTGGAAATCAACTCCGTCCCACTGCCACTGCATCCCTTGCTGGCAGGGCGCAGCGCCGGCGATGGTGCTGCCCGGTGGCGCCAGCAGCTGCAGCCCGGGCAGCTGCCTTCGCAGGCTCGGCAGGCTGCCGGTGTGATCAAGATGGTCATGGCTGAGCATCGCCTGCTGGGGCGGCCCCTGTCCGAGCGCGCGCAGGGCCGGGACCAGAATGCGTTCGTTGCCGTCGCCGCCGGTCGGCGGCCCCACGTCGTACCAGAGCGCGTGCCTCGCCGTACGCACCAGCACCGCGGTGCCCTGCCCTACGTCGTGCACCAGCAGCTCCAGTTCGCCTTCAGCCGGTGCATGCCGGGCGGGCCACAGCAGCGGCAGGCACAGCAGCAGGCCTGCCAAGGTACCGCCAGCGCCGCGTGGCAGCAGCCACCAGAACACCCCCGCCACTGCCGCCGGCACCGCCCAGCGCGGCGCCTCGGCCAACCACCACATCGCCTGCGGGTGCAGCGCCAACGGCTGCAGGGCCTGCCAGCTGAGCTCGAACAGCCAGGCGGCGGCGCGCCATGCCCAGCGCCCGGCGCCATCATGCAACGCGTGCAGGCCGGTACCCAGCAGCGACAACGGCACCACCAGCAGGGTCCACCACGGAATGATCGGCAGATTGACCAGCGGCCCCAAGCGCGCGGTGCCGCCGAACAGGGCCACGCACAGCGGCAACAGGCCGAGGCTGGCCACGCCCTGGGCGGCCAGAAAGCCGCGCAGGCCCCCACCGACGCCGTCCGGCCCGGTTCGTGGAAGGCACCACAGCAGCCACAGCACGCCCCCGAAACTGAGCCAGAAGCCGGCCGACAGCACCGACAGCGGCGCCGGCAGCAGCATCACCATCGCGGCCAGGGCCAGTCCCTGCCCCGCACCCACCGGGCGACGCCCGGCACGGGCCAGTGCCACCAGCCCGATCATCAGCGCCGCACGCACTGTTGGAAGCGCGCCGCCGGCGGCCACGGCATAGACGGCTGCGGCCAGCGCCGCGCCCCATGCCGCCGCCTGCGGCCGAGGCCAGAACCGTCCCAGCACCGGGCACAGCCACCACGACACGCGGCACAGCAGTACGCCAAAGCCAGCCACCACGCCAACGTGGAAACCGGAAATGGCGACCAGATGGGTCAGGCCCAGCGCGCGCAGGTGCTCCCAGTCGGCATCGGACAGGCCGCGCGTGTCGCCCAGTGCCAGGGCCTGCACGAACCGCGCGGCAGGATGTGCCACCTGCGTTGCGATGGCGTCACTGCTGCGCTCGCGCCAGGCCGGCAGGCCCTGTGCAGGCGCGCGCTCACGCGCAGCGCCGGGGTCGCGCACCGTGCCATTGCCGGAAATACCGCGCAGCAATGCATGGCGTTCGCCGTCAAAGCCTCCAGGATTGATCCGCGAACGCGGTGCCCGCACCCGCAGCGACAGCTCCCAGTACGCGCCAGCTTGAACCGCATGGCGCCCACCATCGGTGCCGCTCGCAGGCGGTCCACGCCATGGATCGTTCCAGGTGATCTGCAGGCGCTTGCCACGCAACGAGGGCAGCGCATCGGCCTCGTTGACCTTCAACACGAAACGGGTATAGCCGGGGCTACTGTGTGGAAGATCAACCACTCGGCCAAGGACCTGCACGTCCTGCGCGGGCCCTCCGGGTGGAAGCTGGCCCTGCAGGACCCAGTGTCCGTGCAATGCCGCCCACGACAGGCCGAACAGCGCAGCCGTCCAGGCGCGGCCGCGCCAAGGCACGATCCAGCCTGTGGCGCTGGCAATGGCCAACGGCATGCACAGCCACAGCGGCGGCAGCACCGGCAGCTGCACGCAGGCCAGCGCACCCAGCACCAGACCGGCGGCACAACCACTGCCAAACAGCGGTGGAGCGGATCGTTCGGGAACCATTCCAGCAGCCTGCCGAGGGACGTGGCAGGTTGCCTATCGGGGATTTCCCCGCGTGGCTGTCAGCGCCGGACGGTGCCGCGATGGAAGTTGACACGGAAACTGGCGCCACCACCGGCCGCCTCGCCGACGCTGACCGATCCGCCATGGTGCTGCACGATTTCCTTCACCAGATGCAGGCCCAGGCCACTGCCGCTACCCGCTGCGCGCAGACGATGGAACGGCTCGAAGATCGCTTCACGGTCGCCCACCGGAATACCGGCGCCCTGGTCGCTGACCTCCAGCAGGCCACGTGCATCCAGGCGCACGCAGATGGTGCCGCGTCCGCCGCCGTGGACGATGGCGTTGTGCACCAGGTTGGCGATCACCCGCCCCAGCGCCAGGCTGTCGCCATGGATCCACACTGGCATCTCGGGTGCATCCACTTCGAAGCCGTAACCGGCACCCACCACCAGCGGCGCCAGATCGGCGGCCGCTTCGCGCACCAGCAACGCCAGATCCAGCCGCTGCAGTGCGCCGACATTACGATCAAGTCGCTGCAGGTCAAGCAGGTGCTCGGCAACGTTACCGAGCCGCGCCACGTCGGTCAGCAGCTGCGACTTCAGCTCGCCCTGCGGCAACTGCGACAGGCGCGCCTGCACCACTGCAATCGGCACCCGCAGTTCGTGCGCGGCATCGGCGAGGAACTTGTCACGCGCGGCATACCCCTGCTGCACCTTGTCGATCGCGTCGTTGAAGGCTTCCACCAGCGGTGCGACCTCGGTCGACACCAGCTGCGCATCCAGACGCGCCCCCGGCTGGCCGATATCCAGCTCCTTGGCCTGTTGTGCGGAGCGGCGCACGCCGCGCATCGCGCGGTGGATCACGGTCGGCATGACCAGCAGCGTGATCACGATCAGCGGCAGGAAAAACCACAGCCCGATCAGGCGCAGCACCATCAGCGCACCGTCCAGCAACCCGCCCTTCGGCGCCCCACCCACCATCACCGTGATGCGCCGCCCGTCCTCCTTGCGGATCATGACCCGCGCCACGTCCAGGTACGGCGGCACCAGCGAGCCGAGTTCGGTGGCACCCAGCGTCGGCAGGCGCGCGAGCAGCGGGGCGTGGATCGCCGGAATCGTGCCGCGTTCCAGCCAGACACCCTTGTCGTCGACCGCCGCGAACCAGAGGTTGCCCCCGGCCTCGGCGTCGAGCTTGTTCCAGCGCGCCTGGTCCAGCACCAACCGCCCGCCTTCACTGTGCACGGCCTTGGCCACGGCTTCGGCCATGAACATGTCCATGCCCCAGGTGTCCTTGTCGCCCCAGGTCAGGATCAGCGCAACAACGGCGAACAGCACGGTGAAGGCCTGCGCCAGGAACAACCGCCAGGCCAACCCCAGCGTGATGGAACGGATCGGACGTGTCGGACGTGCCATCTCAGGCCTCCGCCAGCAGGTAGCCGACGCCCCGGATCACATGGATTTCAACGCCCGCCCCGGCCTGCTGCAGCGCCTTGCGCAGCTTGGAAATGTGCGCATCGAGCGCATTGGACTGGATCTCATCGTCGAAGCCGTACACCGCGGCCTCCAGTGCCGTGCGGGTGACCGTGCGCCCCTGGCGCATCGCCAGTGCCTGCAGTACCAGCACCTGGCGCCGCGGCAGCGCCAGCGGTTGGCCCTCCACCTGTGCCTGCAGCGATTCGAAGTCGAATTCCAGCCGGCCCAGATGCAGGCTCGGTGTCACCATGGCAGAGGGCCGCCGCGAGACGGCACGGATCCGCGCCATCAGCTCCTCGATCGCCACCGGCTTCACCAGGTAGTCGTCGGCACCGACATCCAGGCCCTCGACCTTGTCTGACAACCTGCCCTTGGCCGTCAGCATGATCACCGCCAGGTTCGGGCGCAGCGCGCGTGCGGTGGCGACGAAAGCCACGCCATCGCCATCGGGCAGCTGACGGTCCAGCAGCATCAGCTGGTGCACCGGCTCGCGCAGCGCAACCGCGGCTTCGGCCAGGCTGCCGACCACGTCGGCGACCACGCCCTGCCGCTCCAGGCCCGACTGCAGGGCTCGGGACAGATCGGGATCGTCTTCGACCAGGAGAATGCGCATCAGGGGCTCGGCTACCGGAAACGGTGCCGATCATAGTGCCTGGCGCCAGGTTTGGGCGTCTTCGTGTGCCAGTTGCGAAGGCGCAATGTTCTGACAATGTTGTGCCCGCACCATGCACAGCCATCCCCCGCAAAGTGGTTGATCGATGCCGTCGCTGTCCCCGACCCTGCTGCGCCCGTTGCTGTTCTCGGCTGCCATCGGCCTGCCGTTGATCACCCACGCCGCCGACCGGAACCCGGGCGTGCAGGCCGGTATCAGTGCCGGCGCGACCTCGGGGGCGTACGCCCACTACGACGTCAAGCCGCTGGTCGTACCGTCCATTGCCTGGCAGGGCAAGCGCTTCTTCGCCAGCCCGGGCTCGCTGGGCATGTACCTGTACAAGCGCGAGGGCCTGCGCCTGTCGGCGGCAGTCACGCCCTACACGCTGCGCTTCAAGACCGACGACGTGAACGACCCGCAGCTGCGTCGCCTGCACAGCCGGCAGATGTCGGCCATGGTCGGCATCAACGGTGAGTACAGCGCCGACTGGGGCATCGTCGAGGCCAGCGTGATGCGCGAGGTCACCGGGCACGGAGGTGGCATGGAGTCGCGCCTGCACTACAGCTATCCGATCCAGGCCGGTCGCTTCACCTGGGTGCCCAAGGTCGGCGTGGTGCACTCCAGTGCGCGCCTGCTCGACTACTACTACGGCATCACCGACGAAGAAGCGCTGCGCTCGGGACTTGCCGCCTACAACCCGGGCAGCGCGACATCACCGAGCCTGCAGATCGCAGTCAGCACGCCCTTGGGCACGAAGTGGCGCGCGACCGGCGTCGTCGCCAACCAGTGGTTCGGCGATGCAGTAAAGGACAGCCCGATGGCCCGTCGCGGTACGCAGACGTCGGCCTTCGTTTCCCTGATGCGCTCGTTCTGATCGAGCGCCCGCAACGGACAAGGACCCCCCCATGGCCTCCGTCTCCCCTGCTGCTGAAGCGCACGCGATCCTGCGTGCCCCCGACCTGGACAGCGCCGAGCGCGTCTACCTGGGGCTGCTGCCCGACCTGGAACACGTGAACGCGCTGACGCGCCGCGCACTGGGCCTTTCGCGTGCTGCCGATGCGGCACGCGGCTACGCGTTGTCGATGACGCTGGTGGGATTGCGCCTGCAGGAACTGGAGATGGGCGAAGCGACCGCAAAGGAACATCGCCAGGCCACGCTGCGCAGCCTGCGCCAGGCCTTCAGCGCCTGAGCGCAGGCCTGCGACGCCGCCGCTGCCGCAGGCAGCGGGAAGACTCAGCGGAACGTGGTCCACGCCAGCACTGCCGCCAGCAGGGCCACCCAGATCACCGCCTTGAAGGTACCCTCCAGCATGTTGCCGCCGAACAGCAGTTCGATGATGGGATTGGGCCGGGAAACCGGAACGTGATCACTCATGCGGCAGCTCCTTGCAGTGACGGCGCGATTGCGCGGTAGACCGGAGTCTACGCCTGCGCGGCCCGGATTCATCGCCCCCCCGGCCGTCTTTGGCGGTTCAATTCCGGCCTTCGTCGCAGGCCGGCTGCAGCACCCCACATGTCATGCCAGCCTGCGTGCACTTTCCCGCTGGAGCACCGTGCCATGCCGATGCTTGCCCTGATGCTGCTGCTCTCCAGCCTGTTCGGCGCTGGCAACGGGCCCACTGAAGAGGCCCTTCGCAGCCAGATCCTGCGTGCCGAAACCCAGCAGCCGGACGTCGTACGACAGGATTGCGGTTCGCCCTCCCTGCTGCTTTACCGGCTGCGCCAGGACCGGGTCCTGAGGCTGGCCAACCAGCCCCTGCAACACGAACCCGGCGTTGCCCAGCCCACGCGTGGTGCGACGGTTCGCGTCGCCCAGCTCTGGGAGCGCGTGGACGGTCACTGGAAGCTGCAGCGGATGATCAGCGTCGAAGACCTGGTCGTGCAACGCTGACCATGTGGAACCGTGATCGATGCCTGAAACGAGAAAAGCCGGCACAAGGCCGGCTTCCGTCGTGATCCACCGCTGCACCGGCAATGCCGGGAGCCAGGTGGTGGGCGGTACAGGGTTCGAACCTGTGACCCCTACCATGTCAAGGTAGTGCTCTACCGCTGAGCTAACCGCCCATCTTGTTCTTGCCGCCCGAAAGCTGGCCTTGCTACGTAAAAACCCGGCGCCAGGGCCGGGCTTTGCAGTTCACGACAGCCCCCTTCCAGGGACTTCGTGGTGGGCGGTACAGGGTTCGAACCTGTGACCCCTACCATGTCAAGGTAGTGCTCTACCGCTGAGCTAACCGCCCGTTTTTGCTTCTGAACGTCCGCGATTGCGTCGGTGCAGGCCGCGTATATTACGGATGCCGGCCGTGAAGCGCAACACTTTTGTGAAGAAGATGCTGCACTGCCGCGTTCAGCCCAGACTCGCTTCCTTCAGCTGCCGGATCTGGTCACGCACGCGGGCGGCATCCTCGAATTCCAGGTCCTTGGCGTGCTGGTACATCTGCTGCTCCAGCGCCTTGAGACGGGACGCCAGCTGGGCCGGGCTGAGCGATCGATAGTCACTCCCCTCCTCGGCAACGCCGGGCCTGCCCTTGCCCTTCTTTGCTTCCTTCTCGGCCGCATCGGAGCGCGCGCCTTCCAGCACGTCGGTGATCGGACGCGCCACCGAGCGCGGCACGATGCCGTGCTGCTCGTTGTACTCGACCTGCTTGGCGCGACGGCGGTCGGTCTCGTCGATCGCTGCCTGCATCGAGCGGGTGATCTTGTCCGCATACAGGATCGCCTTGCCACGCACGTTGCGGGCGGCACGGCCGATGGTCTGGATCAGCGAGCCGGTCGAGCGCAGGAAGCCCTCCTTATCGGCATCCAGGATCGCCACCAGGGACACCTCGGGCATGTCCAGGCCCTCGCGCAGCAGGTTGATGCCCACCAGCACATCGAACTTGCCCAGGCGCAGGTCGCGGATGATCTCCACGCGCTCGACCGTGTCCACGTCCGAGTGCAGGTAACGCACGCGGATGCCGTGCTCGGTCAGGTACTCGGTGAGATTCTCGGCCATGCGCTTGGTCAGCGTCGTGACCAGCACCCGGTCACCGGCCTTGATGCGCGCGTTGGCCTCGCTCATCAGGTCGTCAACCTGGGTGCCGACCGGGCGGATCTCCACCACCGGGTCGATCAGCCCGGTGGGGCGTACGACCAGTTCGGTGATCTCGTCACCGGCCTCGCGGTACTCATAGGGGCCTGGCGTGGCCGACACATAGATGCTGCGGGGGCAGCGCTCTTCCCACTCCTCGAAGCGCAGCGGCCGGTTGTCCAGCGCCGAGGGCAGCCGGAACCCGAACTCGACCAGCGTCTCCTTGCGCGAACGGTCGCCCTTGAACATGGCACCGATCTGCGGAATGGTCACGTGCGATTCGTCAATCACCAGCAGCGCGTCGGCCGGCAGGTAGTCGAACAATGTCGGCGGCGGTTCGCCGGCGTTCTTGCCGGTCAGGTGCCGGGAGTAGTTCTCGATGCCGTTGCAGTAGCCGACCTCGGCCATCATTTCCAGATCGAACTGGGTGCGCTGCGCCAGGCGCTGCGCCTCTACCAGCTTGTTCTGCGCGTACAGCTGCTCCAGGCGCTCCTTCAGCTCGACCTTGATCGTCTCGATCGCCGCCAGCACACGCTCGCGCGTGGTGGCGTAATGGGTCTTCGGGTAGACCGTGAAGCGCTGCATGTTGCGCAGCGTCTCGCCGGTGAGCGGATCGAACAGGGTGATCTTCTCGACCTCGCCATCAAACAACTCCAGGCGCAGCGCCTCGCTGTCCGACTCGGCCGGGAACACGTCGATGACTTCACCACGCACGCGGAACGTACCGCGCTGCAGCTCGTATTCGTTGCGCGTGTACTGCAGCTGGGTCAGGTGGTTGATCAGGTCGCGCTGGTCGATGCGCTCGCCCTTGGACAGGATCAGGCGCAGCGACAGGTAGTCTTCCGGCGCGCCCAGGCCATAGATTGCCGACACCGTCGCCACCACGATCGCGTCCGGGCGCGACAACAGGGTCTTGGTCGCCGCCAGCCGCATCTGCTCGATGTGCTCGTTGATCGAACTGTCCTTCTCGATGAAGGTGTCCGACGACGGTACGTAGGCTTCCGGCTGGTAGTAGTCGTAGTAGCTGACGAAGTACTCCACCGCGTTGTGCGGGAAGAACGCCTTGAACTCACCATACAGCTGCGCCGCCAGCGTCTTGTTCGGCGCCATGATCAGCGTCGGCTTCTGCACGTTCTGGATGACGTTGGCGATGGTGTAGGTCTTGCCCGAGCCGGTGACGCCCAGCAGGGTCTGCTTGGCGATGCCCGCTTCGAAGTTGCTGGTCAGCTTCGCGATGGCATCAGGCTGGTCGCCCGCCGGCGAATACGGCGAGACGAGTTCAAAACGGTCGCTCATGGTGGTGCCAGTTCCCGGGAGTGATGAGTATACGGGGCATGGAGTGACGGCCCGCTGAGGGGTTTCCGGGCAGGTGAGCGCGGCGTTGGCTGATGGTGAATGCCCCGGCGTACGTCGAGGCTGGAGGCATGCCTCATCGTCTTCGCCCTGCCCGGCTCCACCGCGGGCTCCATCTGATCGAGCTGCTGGTCGCCGTCATGGTGCTGTCGGTCCTGCTGGCGTTGGCCTGGGGCCCCTGGCAACGCACGCTGCGGCACTTCCAGGCGGAAGCGCTGCGCGCCGAACTGGTCGCCAGCCTGTCGATGGCGCGCAGCGCCGCCATCACCGAACGCCGCCGCGTGACGGTCTGCGGATCGTCGGACGGCATGATGTGTGACCAGGCATGGAGCCAGGGCTGGCGGGTGCAGGTCGAACCGGCCAACAGCGCGACCGCCGCCGCAAGGGAACTGCGCGTGCACAGGACACGCCAGCGTCATGTCGACCTGCGCACCAGCGATCATCGGCCCGACGTGCGGTTCCGGCCCGACGGCCGCAATGCCGGTACCAACCAGTCCATCGTGTTGTGCGTGGATGGACAGGAGCACAGCCGCGTCATCATCAGCGTCCCCGGACGGGTCAGGAGCCAGCGCCCGCGCAGGTCCACCCCCTGCTGATACCTGCAATGCCATCGTGGAAACGAAAAAAGCCGCGATTTCTCGCGGCTTTTTCGAATCTGGCGCCCGAAGTTGGACTCGAACCAACGACCCCCTGATTAACAGTCAAGTGCTCTAACCGGCTGAGCTATTCGGGCGGGGTGCGCATTTTAGCCAGCGTTTGGCGACCAGCGCAAGCCCTTTTTCCACGTGCGATGCCCAACCGTTACCAGCACTCTGCATTGGTCTTCTTGTCCGGCGTCTTGCGCCCGGCCTGATCGAGTGTCAGCGTGCCGCACACATCCTTGTCCTGGCCGGTTTCCGGCACCGCCTGCAGCGTGTAGGTGCTGGCCGTGGCCTTGCCGTTCAGGGACAGCGTGTAGCGCTTGTTGCCCTGTCGCGGTGACTGGTTGAACGGCAGCGAGAAACCGTCATAGCTGTTCTGCACCGTATGGTAGCGCTCGAGCAACTGTGCAATCTCGACCAGATCGGCCTTGGCCAGGGCCCGGTTCGTCTTCAGCACGTGCCGCTGATAGGACGGCAGGGCCACGGCCGCCAGGACGGCGATCACCGCCACGGTGATCATCAGCTCGATCAGGGTGAAACCAGCTGCAAAACGACGGGTTGAGGATGCGTGCATGGGCGATCTCATGTTCATGGTCATCAGCGGATCTGGCGCCATGACTGGCGACCGCAGGCCCGCTGGCCGTATGCAGTATCCGCGCCCGGAGTGTTCAGCGCCACGATGCACCGGTCAATCGAACCATCGACCGAGCACTTCGGGTCGCTGGGATCGCAGCCCTTCAATGTCGTACTGTTGACGTTGGTGCCCAGTACGGGCGCCCCGGAAGCAACGTCACCACCACGGGTCAGCGCGCCGGCACCACAGTTCGCGCCGCACAGCGCATTGCCACCAACCTCATCGGTAAGGCCCCCCATCGCCGGCTGTCCTGTCAGCATGTTCAGTCGGTAGCGCCAGTTGACACCACCGCCCGTACCGCAGACCGCCTGCCCGGGCACGTAGGTTGTGAACATCACATTGCCGCCCTGCAGGGTCGGATAGCCGAAGAAGCGCTCACCTTCCACGCCTGTACCGACCACCAGGTCCACATACCAGCCTCGCTTGGACGCGTAGTCCACGGCGTAGCCGGAGATGTCACGGAAGCCGGTTCCGTTGGCACTGATGGTTTGTCCGACCAGCACGTCGCGGCCGCTGATCGCACTGGAAAGATCGTCCCATATGCCGTACAGCGTCTGCACCGGCGAATTGCGGGTGACCGCGTTGTCGTCGGCAGTGAAGTAGCGGCCGGTACCAAAGAACAGGCTGACGCCACCGCCCGGGCCGGCCGACACTTCGATCGATCCGGTGATCGGCTGCGCGACGGCGCTGCGAACAGCGGTGAACAATGGTGTTCCACTGAGCGAGACATTCCAAGCGGCGGGATCGCCACCGGTCAGATCGAAGCGCCAGATGTTGCCCTGCATGTCACCACCATACACCGTGTCGGCCAGTCCACTGCTGTTGTGCAATGCCACGGCGGTGACGTGATTGAGGCCGTTGGCAATCGCGTACTTGGTGCCGGTCGGATAAAGCCGCTTGAGCACCTGGCCGTTCTGGATGTCGACCACGTACAGCACTGGCCGACCGGTACTGGAATTGACTCCATTGCCGAACAGGGCGACAAATCGCGGCGGGCCGTCCGGATCAGTGCCAGCGACAGGCACCACGACTGGCTTGCCGAAGGCAAAACCCATGTCCGATTCGGTCTTGCCGGATATCTCCCATAACACCTTGCTGGTATCGAAGCTGGTGGGCGTGCCGATATCCAGACCGAACACCGAACCATTGCCGACCGAGGTCGCCGAAGGGCCGCGCGAGGCACCACCGCCGCCGGTCGAACCAACCAGCACGGTATGCCATGCATCACCGTAGTAGACGTCAGACGAAGTTAGCCCGCCATCCACATAGTAGCGATGCCCATACGTGGGGTTGGCCAGTTCAGCCATGTGCTGCAGCGATGCCGACGGAATGAAGGCGAACTGCTCACTGCCAGCTGCCGTACCCGTACTGGCGTTGAAGCCATGTAGCATTCCGTCATTGGCGCCGACATAGACCATCGAAGGCATGCCTCCTGAGGCCGTCTTCGCGGTCAGATACGCGCGATAACGCGTACCGAGGGTGGTCTTCCAGCCCACTCCACCCTGCGCCTGCCACGCGGTGTAGCCGTAATCGTCCTTATTGGAGACAATCTCGACACCTGAGTTGACGATGTCACCGAGCAGTACGCTGCGGGGACGGAAACCGCTGACCGGGGACCCACGCAGGTAGCTGACCAGGTCGGCCACTGTGTGCGAGCCGAACCAGTTGGGGATGGTGTTGAGCCCCAGGTTGCCCAGCTTCTCGGCGCGATCCCTCCCCGGCACGTTGTCAGCGTTGAAATCGGCTGCCGCAGCGGCCACCAACTGGTTGGATTTGTTCACGTAGGTCGGTGCGGTCGACATCACGATCGTCCGCCCGGAGGCGCTCATCTTGCTTGACGCGCGCCACAGCTCCGCGCCGATGCCACCCGTTGCGGTGACCTGACTTGCAATGAGGTCACCTGTCCAGTCATTGGAGCCCGATGGCACGGTGTAGTGCGCGGCGACAGTGAAGGATCCCGCGTTCACTCGCGCGCCGGTCGCGCTGCCGCCCACCGGCGCCTCGCCTGCAGCGGCACTGTCGAAGATTGATTCCAGTGCCGACTTGAGCTTGGCCGGATTACGCGCCAGGAAATAATTGTCCGGCACGCCAGGCACCTTGCTGTCCCACTTCTTGCCAGCAGGCACGCCGTACTTGGCGGCGTACCACAACGGGCTTTCCAACTGATTGGCCTGGCCACTCCCCAGGCGGTAACGCAAGACAATGGCGCCTGTCCATTCTGCCGGCGGAGCGGAACTGGTCGTCAGTACCGAACCGTTCTTATCGCCAGGCCGCAGCACCAGACGTTGCACGTTGTCGGCCGCATTCGAACCCACGATCGTGTAACCGGTCAGCATCGCGTTGCCGGCATAGGCGGAGAGATTCTCAATGCGGACCAGCACCTCATCGCTGCCCACGGTATTGCGTACGGCGTTGTTGCTGCACTCTGCACTGCTGGAACGCCAGCAGATGTTGCGGAAGTTGGTGTTGTCGCCGTCGCTGCAGGTAGCGCCCACGCAGTAGCTGAGCATGGAGACCACGTCGTTGTCGTGGTCATTGCCCCACAACGAGTCCTCCCATACCAGCGAGAAACTGCCAGCCTTGCCGTCTGCACGGTAAGTACGTCCGTAGACGAAATTCGGCGAGACCGTCGACTGTTTGGTGCCGATGCCGACAGAACCGAGGAAGCAACTGCGCCAGCCATTGCTGGTGATTTTTGCCGAACCGGTGTTGTTGGCCTGGCACAGTGGGGCCAGGGTGATCTTGCCGTTGCCCACCGGAATCTCAAACTTGGGCAGGCTCTCAGCCATCGCCACGGTATAGGTGGTCGCCGTGAGCTTGTAGGTATCCGGCTTGTCCTGCACACGCGGACGCAGATCCGTCTCGGCAGCGGCCTTGGCCAGGCCGGCCATCAGGTAGCTGCCTTCCGTGGACGGGACATCCGGACAGATGCCGCGCACCAGCGACAGGCCCGTAACCTTGGCCGCACGGCAGATATCCTCGTGGGTATTGATCGAAGCATAGCGCTCGGTCAGGCCAACACGACCGGCCATGTAACTGCCGCCAGTGATGCCCTCAAGGTTGCCGATCGCATCCGTTGCCGACGTCGCAGTCGCCAGGCCATTAATCGACCCGATGTTGTCGCTATCGAACGACGGCAGGCCTGAGGACATCACCAGGATGTTACAGGTGGCGCAGTATGAATTGCCGCCATCGTTCGGGGAACGGTAAGGGTCCTTCCAGGCAACCGAATTGGGCAGACCGCTCAGGTCTCCGGACGCACTGTAGATGCCCTTGGTTTCACCCTTGATGTAGCGCACAGCTTCGGCATACATCTCAGCCAGAGGATTGCCCCACGCACTGCATTTCTTCGAAGCATTGCCCGGATCGGTCAGATTGCCTCTGTCACCGAAGCCCTGTCGGTTGAGGATGCTGTAGTCGTTACAGTCATTCCAGTTATTGCTCCAGTTCCACTGGTCGATACGGAAGTTGGAGATGGTGTTGATGATGCCTTCCGCACCACCGGACAAGCTGTTGCAGAACTGACCGTTGGACAGGTTGATTTCGTCGCCGGCCGCACAGAAGCCGGTGCCGTTACCTGCGATCTTTCCGATGTTCCGCCGCACTACGCCACCATCGCGCGGATTGACATAGGTGCCCGTGACCAGACCGAAGCGAAGACGGCCGCTTTCGCCATACGACTGCAGCAGGCCAGCCGGTTTCAGGTAGTCCCTGGTGCCATCGTTGTACTTGCGGCAGAACGCCTCCGGGAAAGCTCCGCTGCCACTGGCGCAGACCTCAACCCGGACATTGAAGTTGGTGGCAGAGCCAGGTGAATCGGCCTTGCCTTCATCGCTTCGGCCAGTGATGCACTGGCGGCTGGCGGTGGCCGCCCACTCGCCCCAGTTGCCCGACGCAGCGCGCATCAGCGGTGCACCACCGGATTCGATGGTAGCGTTGCAGAAGGACATGGTGGTCTTGTACGGGGTGAAACTGTTGATATCGCTACCGCTGTAAACCTTCACCCACGCGTGCAGATCATTGGGGATCTGCGCGCGCTCCAGCACGGTGCTGGCGGCGCTGTCGGTGATGCGATGACCGCCGTACAGCACGTAGCGCATCACGTCCAGGCGGCTCATCGTTGCCCAGTTCAGGAAATTGCCGGACCAGTTTCCACCGCAGCTGTGCTTCCAGGTGCCGCTGGCCTGTGCACTGGCCTTGAACTGGCCGCTGGCATAGGTGTAGCAGAGGTTGGAATCGAAGTAGCCGGAGTAATCGAACTTGTCCTGGTAAGTGGTGTCGAGGGTGCCATCCTCGTCCAGGTCGCTGTAATCGCTGTAAGCCTTGTTGAACAGCTGCTCGTCGCGCGACATCACCATCATCATCAGCGGCGGCTGGGTCTTCTTGCTATACAGCGGCTCCTGCGCGATGTCGTAGTCACCGAGCGCAGCAAACAGCGGGTAGACCAACGCACCCACGCCAGCCAGCACGGCAACAGCAGCGCCCGCGCGCAGCCAGGGAGTCGAGACGATGCGGGAGAAGCGGCGCGAAGTGTTCATGGAATGAAGATCGTGTCGATGACAGCGCTGGAAGAAGGATTGGCCGGATCATCACTGGCCAGGACGGTGATCTGGTAGATGTTCTCGGTCTCTTCGTTCTTGCGGCGCCCGAGCCCCAAAGGTCCGACCGGCACGCATTTATCCAGACGACGGGTATTGATCGCCGTTGCCGCGGTCTTGCCATCGGCCCAGGTTGCCGGATCGAACACCGGGCTGCACTCCTCCTGGTTGGCCTCGAAGATCTTGCCGCTGTTGATGGCGGCCTGGATCGCCGCTTCCTGCACACGCACATCGGATTCGGCGTTCTGGAAGGCCTGATTGGAGCGCAGGTAGTTGGCCGCCATGCGCTCCTGCATGCTGGTGACCTGCATGCCTGCAATACCGATCAGCGCCAGCAGGATCAACATGATCAAGGCGACGTACAGCACGGCTCCGTGCTGGTGGCGGGACGATGCGAACGAAGGAATGCGTCGACGAGGATGCATGGTGGCCTCAGTTGCCAAAGAGGCGGTTGCGAAGGGCGATGGTGGTTTGATAGACGGCGCGCATGCGGCCGTCCGTGGGTGCGGTGTACGTCACACCCATCGACGTCAGAACGGCCTTCTGGTCAGCCTGAGGGGCCGCCGACGGGTCGGGACTCACCATCACCAGCCCCATCTGCACCGCCCCCACGCGACGCCAAGCGTTTGCGGCAGGATTGGCCGACGCCTCCACTGTTTCCGCGGTGCCTTGACGATCGATGAAACCGGTCGGATACACGCTGGTCAGTCCGCGATCCTGGCCATACAACAGCTGCATGTTCTCCACACCCTCGACCAGCGCCTCCGGCGCGCCAGCAACCAGTGCGCCGTTGGGGACCGCACTGAAGCGGACACGATACAACGAGGAGCGGGCGCTAGCCGCATCGTAGCCGACGTAGTAGAGCGCACTCTCGGCACGGTGCAGCATCGCCTGGCCAGCAGTGACCGGCCGGGTGAAGTTGCCGGTGTTGTTCGGCGCGGCTCCGAAGGTGATGGTGCCAGCAGCTTTGTCCACAGCGCGCGCCTGGAAGATGGTGGCGCTCGCACAGTCGGCTGCACCGTACAGGCCCGGATCAGAGAGGCCGCTCTGCAGTACGGCCAGCCGCGCCTTGTCGAAGCTGAAGACCGGCTGCCCGGTGGTGCCTGCGCTGGCGGTGACCGGCACGCCATCCGGCATCAGGTAGCGCAACGCAACGATGTCGCTGCCATTGACACGATTGGTCATCGCCGCCGCGAATTCAGCGGGGAGTGCCGGTTTGTAGTCTGTACCCCCGGTTGCTGGTGTGGCGGTCAAGGTCAGCGCGTCACCCGGCGCAGTCGCAGTCGCCTCGTAGCCTTGGATGGAGGTCTGGAAGTCCAGTGCCGGATGCGGTGCGGCGGCGAACGTGGTGAACAGAGAGGCGTTGTCGGGCGAGTTCCGCGCCTGATCGTTGACACAACCAAAATGTCCGGCCATGCGCAGCTCGCGTTGCAACATATCCATCGCGAAACGGCTGTTTTCCTGTACCCGCGCCAGCCCGTCGGACAACTGGTAGGCCGCACGTGACGCGGCAAACACCTGGACCACACCAAGCATGACGATCACGCCAATGGTCAGCGCGATCATCAGTTCGACCATGGACAAGCCGGCCATGTACCGGCCAGAAGACGGTGCGCGCATCAGAGGCCACTCCTGGCAGTGAACGTGGTGTCGCCAGCATCCGCATTCCAGCGCTCATCCCCCCAGCTCACACTGACCGAGTACTGGTTGCCGTTGCGCGCCACCTTGCCGGTAGCTCCCTCCCCGAGCGCTTTGCCGAGACGACAGCGCCAATCCAGGGTGAAGGCATCCCTGCTGATATCCTTGCCGGTAGGAGGAACGCAGTTCTTGGCCGCCGTCGTTGCTGCGTAGTCACCGACGTAAGCCGGAGCCATTGATCTGTTCACCCGCAGCTGATCCAGCATCTCGTAGGTCAGATTGGTCGCCTGGGTACGGTAGTTGGCACTCTGGACGAAGCGTACGTTCATGGTCTGCATCAGCGCGAAACCGAGCAGGCCAACGCCAAGCACGAGAATGGCGATCAGCACTTCGATCAGGCTGAAGCCCCCTTGCACGCCGCGCGGGGAACGGGATCGGGACGCACTCACTTGCAATCCTCCTTCAACAGCCGGACCTGTCCGGTCGGCGAAATGCGTAACGTTCGTTGCAGCGGTTGCTTGCCGCAGGTGTCCGGGCGCAGGGTCAGGTCCAGCGACGCATTGGCGCGGTTGCGGCCACGCGGGTCAAAACCCACGGACAGATCCGGCGTCCCGATCGTAGTCAGTCCAGGTCGGCCGGCGCTGTAGCGGAGCACGGTCTCCCCAGCGCTCAGCGCACCATCCCCATTGGTGTCCGCCCAGACCAGCCAGCCGTCAGCCCAGCTTTTGCCATCACATGTACTGCCCGCAGACGACGCACAGACACCCGCACCACGACGATTCTTTACCGCCTCGCTGCGAGCCAATGCCAGTGAAGCGATCAACTCGTTGCTCGCGGTAGCGATGCGATTGGATCGCAGGGTGCTCTGGAAACTGGGAAAGGCGATCGTGGCGAGCACGGCCAGGACCATGATCGTGACCATCAACTCAACCAGCGTAAAGCCGTTTTGCCGGCGCAAAGACATTGGACGCTCCCCAGCGTGTTGATGGCCACGATGGGCCATCGCCCTGCCACCGGCAAGCGGCGGCAGGATGAACGGTCATTCCGGGGCGACGGGCGTCAACGCCTTGACGGCCCGCCCTCCCCTGCCTGTCCCGGCGCGATCCCCATCGCGCCGGCGCAGGCTCAGGCCAGCACCTGGTAGCAGGGCTGGTATTCGCCGGAGATCTTCATCCGGCGCTGTTCGACGAAGGCGCGCAGCAGCGCGTCCAGGGCCTGCATCATGTCCGGGTCACCGTGGATCTGGAACGGCCCGAACTGCTCGATGCGGCGCATGCCGTCTTCCTTCACGTTGCCGGCAACGATGCCCGAGAACGCCCGGCGCAGGTCGGCCGCCAGCGCGTGCGGGGCACGTCCGTGGTGCAGGTCCAGCGCGGCCATTGCCTCGTGGGTCGGCACGAACGGCTGCTGGTACTCCCACGGAATCTCGATCGACCAGTTGAAGAAGAACGAGTCCTTCTGTGCCAGGCGGTGCTCACGCACGCGCTTGATGCCGTTGGCCATCTTCTTTGCCACCGCCACCGGGTCGCCGATGACGATCTCGTAGCGCTCGGCGGCTGCATCGCCCAGGGTCAGGCGGATGAAGCGATCGATCTGCTCGAAGTACGGCGCTGCCACCGTCGGGCCGGTCAGGATCAGCGGGAACGGCAGGTCCTTGTTTTCCTCGCGCAGCAGGATGCCGAGCAGGTACAGGATTTCCTCGGCGGTGCCGACGCCACCGGCGAACACGATGATGCCGTGGCCGATGCGGACGAAGGCCTCCAGGCGCTTCTCGATGTCCGGCATGATCACCAGGTGGTTGACGATCGGGTTCGGCGACTCGGCCGCGATGATGCCCGGCTCGGTCAGGCCGATGTAGCGCGTCACGGTGCGGCGCTGCTTGGCGTGGGCAATGGTGGCGCCCTTCATCGGGCCCTTCATCGCGCCCGGTCCGCAGCCGGTGCAGATGTCCAGGCCGCGCAGGCCCAGCTCATAACCCACCTGCTTGGTGTACAGGTACTCGTCGCGCGAGATCGAATGGCCACCCCAGCACACGACCAGGTTCGGGTCGCCCGGGTTGAGGATGCGCGCATTGCGCAGCAGGCCGAACACCGCGTTGGTGATGCCCTCGGACGACTCCAGCTCGGCCGCGTAGGCCGGGCCCATCTCGATGGCCATGTAGGCCAGGTCACGCACCACGGCGAACAGCAGTTCGGCGACGCCGCGGATGATCTCGCCATCGACGAAGGCCATCGCCGGTGCATTGACCAGATCGATGCGCACGCCGCGATCCTGCTGCGCCACCTGGATGTCGAAATCAGGATACAGATCGCGCGCCGCGCGCGGATCGTCAGAGGCGCTTCCGCTAGTCAGCACGGCCAGCGCGCAGCGGCGCAGCAGCTCGTGCATACCGCCGGCAGACGCATCGCGCAGGCGGGCCACTTCGGCCCGCGACAGCACATCCAGCCCACCGCGCGGGTAGATCCGCGCGTCCTGCACCGGCAGTGCACGGGCTGATTTTTCGTTCGTGGTCATGTCCAATTTTTCGCTTCCTTCAAGGTTTCCGACTGTACTGCCGCCCCCTTAAAAAGCAAAACGGCCGGGAAGCCCGACCGTTGGATGTGTGCTTCCCGCGTTCGCCTTTCCGGGACCGCATCGGCGGCGTTGGCACCGCGCACATTTCCGGATGCTACGCCGATGCCAGGTGACCTGCAAGGACTTTCGCATGAACGGAAAACGGCCGGGTTTCCCCGGCCGTTTCCACTTACTGCTTCAGGCTCTGACGGATCAGAACTTGTACTTCACGGTCAGCTGCATCGACCAGCGCGACACGGCGGTGTTGCCCTTGTCGTTGTTGTTTTCCTGGATCGACGAGTTGTCGGTACGGCCGGTGAAGTTGTAGAGGTACTTGCCGGTAGCCGGGTCGATACCCGAGTAGTTGGCAACGCGACGGGTGGCGTAGAAGCCGTAATCGTCGATCAGACCCCACTTCTTGTTGAGCAGATTGCCGACATTCATGATGTCCAGCGCGATCTCGCCCTTGTGGGTCTTCGCAAAGCCCGGGAACTCCTGGCTGATGCGGACATCGAAGCTGTTGACCCACTTGGCGCGGTGCGCGTTGGCCGGGACCACGCTGCCACGGTAGGCATCAAGCTCCGGATTCTGCGCCAGCCATTCGAAGAACTTCTTCTCCATGTCGGCGCCGCCGGTGAAGATCACGTCACCCGGGCCCTTCGGCACGTAGAACAGATCGTTGGTGCCTGCGCCGTCGCCGTTCACGTCGTTATAGAACACGTAGCTGTACGGACGACCCGAACGGCCTTCATAGAACAGGCCGACGCGGGTGGCATTGTCACCGAAGAAGTTGTGCTTCCACTCCAGGGTACCGGTAATGCGGTCCTTGATCGCATAGCGCGAGTTGTACGCAACGTTGTCGTTGGCGTTCAGGCTCAGCGTGTTGTTCCAGTTCGAGGTGTTCTGCGAGCTGGACAGCGGGCTCACCTCCTTCGCCTGAGTGTAGGTATAACCCAGCGACCAGCCCCAGTTCTCGGTCAGCGGCTTGGCCAGCGAGAACGTAGCCTGGGAACCACGACCCTTGTCGGTGTTGCGCAGCAGGATCACGTCACCGATATCGCTCGGACGGTTGACACGGTCACTCGGGCAGGTCTGATCGGTGGCCGAGCAGGCACGACCGTTCTTCTGGCCAGCCTGCATGCCGTTCGAGCCAGCATTGGCACCGTTCATGCCGTAGTCGTTCCAGTACAGCGCACGACCGTCCTGACCAACCGAGCGGTTGGCGTTCGGGGTCATGACGTCCAGACGATCGAAGTACAGACCATCCTTGACCTTGGTGACCAGCAGCTCGGCCGACGCCACGATGCCGTACCACGGCAGTTCGTGATCGAAGGCCAGGTTGGCCTTCCAGACCGACGGCAGGCGGGTACCGGGAGCGATCAGGTCGACGTTCTGACGTGCCGAAGCAAGCGACGGGTCCGGGATGAACGGATTGTCAGCATCGAAGCTGAAACCACCCGGATTGCGGGTCAGGTTGTACTCGGCGTAGTTCAGGCCGGTGTTCTGGTAGGCACCCGCCAGCCACACGTTCGGGGCAGCACCGCCGAACAGGCCCACGCCACCGCGCAGCTGGGTCGGACGGTCGCTATCGAAGGTGTAGTTGAAGCCGACGCGCGGCTGGAACAGCTTCTTGTCGACCAGCTTGGTGTTGTTGAAGCCGTACAGCTGCTCGATGCGCGGGTTGTACAGGCGCTGGGTGCTGAAGTCCGGCATGTCAACGCGGACACCGAACATCAGGCTCAGGTTGTAGTTGATCGCCCAGGTATCCTGGATGAACAGACCCGTGTTCTTCAGGTGGAACTTCGCCGGAATGTCATCCAGGCTGCCACCAGCACGCGGCACGCGCACCTGGTACGCGGACGGGGTGCCGGCTTCAAACGCAGCCAGGTTGGCGAACTCATACGCGCCGTACAGGTTGCGACCGTAGAAGTTCATCAGGTCGTTGTCGGTGTAGTCAAAGCCGAACTTGACGGTGTGGTCACCGACATACCAGGTACCGGCACCGAAGGCGCTCAGTTCCTTCGACTCCACCAGGTTGGTGTGGGTGTTCTGCTCGGTACCCAGGTACAGCGAATTGTTGTTGTCGAAGCGGACGCGGATCTGCGGCAGGTGCGAAGCGGCAACGCGGTTGGACGAGTAGTCCTTGTGCGAGACCTTGAACTCGGTCGAGAAGTTCTCGGACCAGTCACTGAACAGTTCACCCATCCAGGTTTCATACTCGGTCGGCTGGGTGTACCAGAAGTCACTCAGCGAAATTTCGCTGTTGCTGACCTTCGGGAAACGCACCACGTCCTGCTTCATCTTGTTGTAGCGCAAGGCCGCACGGTGGTTCTCGTTGATGTTCCAGTCCAGCTTGACCGCGTACTCTTCGATCTCGGTCTTGTTGTTCAGCGCACCGACGCCGCCGACCTGATAGCCAAGATCGGACATGCGCTTCTGGACGCGGGCGATATCAGCATCGCTGATGCCGCCAGCCTTGTTGTAGGGGCTTTCGCCAAGGCTGACGCCGCCACCGCTACGCTCGTACTTTTCGTAGTTGGTGAAGAAGAACAGCTTGTCCTTGACGATCGGGCCGCCGAAGGTCATGCCGTAGGTCTTCTCGTCCTTGAAGCCGTTGAAGTCCTGCTTGTCACCTTCCAGGCGCGAACGGACCATGTCCTTGTCGCGGTACGAACCGTACACGGTGCCGTGGAATTCATTGGTACCCGACTTGGTCACGGCGTTGATCACCGCACCGGTACCACCAGCGATGGTGGTGTCGTAGTTGGCCAGGTCGATGTTGATTTCCTGGATGGCGTCCATCGACACCGGCTGACGCTCGGTCGGCAGGTTGTTGGAGCCCAGGCCGAACGGATCGGAGGCGCTGATGCCGTCGATGCGGATGGCGTTGTAACGGGTGTTCTGGCCACCGGCCGAGATCGCGCCGTCAGCCTTGCTGACCTGCGAGATGCGCGGGTCCAGGCGGATGTAGTCCTGGATGTTGCGGTTGGCCGACGGCAGCGCGTCCATCGTTTCGCGCGTCACGTTGGTGCCGCTGCCCATCTTGGTGGCGCTGAACAGGTCCAGGCCGCCGGCGGTGGCGACAACGTTCACGGCGTCCAGGTTGGTGGCGGCCAGATCGCCGCCGAGGCTGGCGTTGACCGTGTTGACCTGGTTCAGGTTCAGGTAGACACCTTCTTCGGTCTTGGTGCCTTCACCGGACTTGGTGATGGTGATGGTGTACGGGCCACCCACGCGCAGGCCGCGCGCGTTGTAACGACCCGACGCGTCGGTGGTGGCACGCGAAACGGTGCCCGACTCGGTGTGGGTGATGGTGACTTCAGCGCCAGCGACAGGCTGGCCTGCAGAGGACATCACCTGGCCGCCGACACCGGCAGAGGTGCTCTGGGCGAAGGCGGGAGCGGCGGCGAGCGCAGCCACGAGACCAAGGGTGAGCTTGGACATCCGGAGTGGGTGGGTCATTTTTCGGTAGCCTCGATGCGAGTTGGCGATGGCGGAAAAAAAGCGCATCCAAACAGCCCTGCGGGTGGCTGGTCGGACATTTATCTGGGGTTCCCTACCGCTTGGCTGAAGAAAGCCACAACGGTTAACACTAGATTAACACGCTACGCCATCAATGTGACGGTTGTGCGACAAACGGCACCCGATCGCAACGCAATCGTGACGGGTTCTTCACTCCGCCTTTCCCTAGCACTCACTCGGCCGGGGACGCCCCGCTGGCATCGAGAATCCGGCCGCGCCAGGTGGCGCCAGCACCGGACAACAGGGTCACGGCCGCAGCGGCGGCGGCCTCCGGGCCTTGGGCGGCCGGGTCCTGGTCGACGGAATACGCCCGGGCCCGCAGGGCTGTGCGCAGCGGGCCGGGGTACAGGCCACTGACCCGTATCGGGCTGCGGCCGAGTTCGTCATGCAGGCTGGCGATCAGGCCACGCAGGCCATGCTGGGCCACACCGTAACCGCCCCAGTAAGCCTGCCCGACCCGGTCGGGGGCATCGACCGCAAACACCAGCGCCGCATCTTCGCGCTGCCGCAGCAGTGGCAGGCAGGCCTGGGCCAGCCAGGCCGGCGCGGTCAAGGTAACGTGCACCGCACGGGCGAAACTGGCCGGGTCGGCCAGCTCGAACAGGGGTCAGGCCCGGGAAGTGGGCGGCACAGACCAGCAGGCCGTCCAGCCGCCCCAGCTCGCGCTGCAGGGCCTGGGCCAGCTCGGCATAGTCATCGGGGCCGGCGCCTTCCAGGTCCAGCGGGTACAGCAGGGGTTCCGGGCCGACCGCCTGGACCTGGGCGTAGACACGGTCCAGGCGGCGCGGCTTGCGGCCCAACAGGACCACGGTGGCACCGGCCGCTGCGGCCGCAACGGCCGCCGCACTGCCCAAGCCACCGCCGGCGCCTGCAACCAGTACCACGCGATCCTGCAACGGGCGGCCATCGAGCGCCCCGTCGGTCGGTGACGTCGATGGCCAGGCACTCATCCCTGGGTCGCCTCTTCGACGATGCGCTTGAGCTCGCCGGCTTCGAACAGCTCCAGCACGATGTCGCAGCCGCCGATCAACTCACCGTTGATGAACAGCTGCGGGAAGGTCGGGAGGTTGGAAAAGCGCGGCAGGTTGGCGCGGATCTCGGGCTCTTCCAGCACGTTGACGGTGCGCAGGGTGACCGCGCCGGCCGCCATCAACGCCTGTACGGCGCGGCTGGAGAAGCCGCACATCGGGTATTGCGGGGTGCCCTTCATGAACAGCACGAGCGGGTAACGATCGACCTCGGCCTGGATTTGCTGCATTACCGCCACAACCACACTCCTTGCTTCGCCGGACAAACCGACCGTGATGGTCGGCTAGACTGCCCACGGTAGCCGCCATTGTAAGCGGATGGAACCGGCTGCCGCCGCCCCCTGGCAACGAACCTGTCCATGCCTGTCGAATTGCCTGCCCTGCCCTACCTCTCCGGCTCCCTGCAGCCGCACCTGTCCGCACAGACCGTGGAACTGCATCACGGCCGCCACCATCGCGCCTATGTGGATGCGGTCAATGCCGGCATCCTCGGCACCGAGTGGGAGGAAGCGTCGCTGGAGGAGATCGTCCGCCACGCCCAGGGCACGCTGTTCGATGCCGCTGCACAGGCCTGGAATCACAGCTTCTACTGGCAGTGCCTGCGCCCGCGCGGCGGCGGTGAGCCGCAGGGGCGGCTGGGCGAGCTGGTCAAGCGCCAGTTCGGCGACGTGCAGCGCCTGCGCGAGGAATTCAACCGCACCGCACTGGGCCTGTTCGGCTCGGGCTGGGTGTGGCTGGTGCAGCATCCGGGCGGGCAGCTGGGCCTGCAGGCCACCCGCAACGCCGGCACGCCATTGACCGGCGAAAGCACCCCACTGCTGTGCTGCGACGTCTGGGAGCACGCCTACTACACCGACTACCAGAATGATCGCGCGCGCTACCTGGACGCGTTCTGGCAGATGGTCAACTGGGAATTCGCCGAAAGCCAGCTGCGCTGAGGCAGCGGCTCCGCCACGGGGTAGTGCCGGCCGCTGGCCGGCATCCCCATACGCGCACGGACATACCCGATCTGCCGGCCAGCGGCCGGCACTACCGGGAAACAGTACGGAGCTTCACGCGCTCTCGTGCGCGGCCACCGCGTCCATGACCCGCGCCGAGTACACCAGCGCCGCGCCTGCATTGAGCGACACTGCCACGCCCAGCGCCTCGGCGATTTCCTCGCGGCTGGCGCCGTGCTTCAGCGCTGCATCCACATGCACGGTGATGCAGCCGTCGCAGCGGGTGGTCACTGCCACGGCCAGCGCGATCAGCTCGCGGGTCTTGGCATCCAGGTGGTTGGTCTGCGCGCCGGCATTGGCCAGGGTGGCATAGCCCTTGACCGTATCCGGCGAGAGCTTGCCGATCTCGCCGATGCGGCCCTTCAGTTCCTTGCGGTAGGCATTCCAGTCGAGCATGGTCGTGACTCCTGTGAAAGGAGCTCCACGCTACCACCGGGAATGTTGCGCCGATGCCTGCACCGGCGCGTCACAGCGTTGCATTGCCGGCCAGCGGCCGGCACTACCGGGTTCAGCAGTTGCGCAGCGCGTGTACCGCCGGCGCCACCTGGGCCTGACGACCCAGCTCCAGACCCACCTGGTCCAGTGCATCGGCCAGTGCATCAGCAGCATCATCGCGCAGCGTGGCATGACCGACCTTGCGGCCCTCACGCGGCTCCTTGCCGTAGTCGTGCCAGTGGCCGCTGGCCTGGGCCAGCACCGGCGCCGGGTCCGGCATCGCGCCCAGCCAGTTCAGCATGCAGGCATGGCCGAGCATGCGGGTGCTGCCCAGCGGCAGGCCCAGCACAGCGCGCAGGTGATTCTCGAACTGCGAGGTCTCGCTGCCTTCGATGGTCCAGTGGCCGGAGTTGTGCACGCGCGGCGCCATCTCGTTGGCCAACAGCTCGCCATCGCGGCAGAACAGCTCCAGCGCGAACACGCCGACATACTGCAGGTGCTCGGCGACGCGACGGGCATAGCCGATCGCGGCCTCGTGCTCGGCGGCCGACAACACGGCCGGCGCCACGCTGGCCGACAGCACGCCGTCGACGTGCCAGTTGCCGGTGACCGGCCAGGCCTCGAAGCTGCCATCGCGGCCACGCACGGCAACCACGCTGACCTCCCGCTGGAAGGCCACGAAGCCTTCCAGGATCAGACCGGCACGCTCGACCTGCGCACCCAGCGCATCCCACGCAGCATCGATGTCGGCCTCGCTGCGCAGGCGGAACTGACCCTTGCCGTCGTAACCGAGGCGGCGGGTCTTGAGGATGCACGGCAGACCGAACTCGGCAGCCTTCGCGGCCAACTCGTCACGGCTGCGGATGTCAGCGAAGGCCGGCAGCGGAATGCCCAGCTGCTGGAACAAGGTCTTCTCGCTCAACCGGTCCTGGGCCACGGCCAGTGCGGCCGGCGGCGGGTAGACCGGCACGCGGTCGGCCAGGAACTGCGCGCTGTCGGCCGGCACGTTCTCGAAATCGAACGTGACCACGTCGACCTTGGCCGCGAAATCCGCCAGCGCCTGGCGGTCATCGAAGGCACCGACGGTGAGCGGCGCCAGCGGGCCGCTGCAGGCGTCGGCTGCGGGGTCGTACAGTTCGAAGCGCAATCCCAGCGGCGCACCGGCCAGTACCATCATGCGGGCGAGCTGGCCGCCACCCAGGATGCCTACGGTCAGGCTCATTGGCGCGGATCGTCGTGGGCCATCACGTCTTCGGTCTGGCGTGCGCGGAACGCGTCGAGCGCCTGGCCGATCGCCGGCTGGTCACTGGCCAGCATTGCGGCGGCGAACAGCGCGGCGTTGGAGGCGCCGGCATTGCCGATGGCGAAGGTGGCGACCGGGATGCCGGCTGGCATCTGCACGATCGACAGCAGCGAATCCATGCCGTTGAGGGCCTTGGACTGCACCGGCACGCCCAGCACCGGCACGGCGGTCTTGGCGGCGATCATGCCCGGCAGGTGCGCGGCCCCGCCGGCACCGGCGATGATCGCGCGCAGGCCACGCGGGCCCGCCTGCTCGGCGTAACTGAACAACACATCCGGCGTCCGATGCGCGGACACTACCTTCACTTCGAACGGAACACCCAGGGCTTCAAGCTTCTGGGCGGCGTGCTGCATGGTTTCCCAGTCGGAACGGGAACCCATGACGATGCCGACAAGCGGCGCGATCGGGTTGGGGGTCATTGGCCGTCACCTGCCTTAAAGACGTATTCTAGCCATCTTCCACGCAAGACGAAGAACCATGGATCGCAAGCTGCTCGACCTGCTGGTGTCACCGGACACCCGCCAGCCCCTGTCCCTGCTGGATGGCAAGGGCCTGGAAGCCCTCAACAAGGCCATTTCCACCGGCGCGGTGAACAAGGCCGATGGCAACCCGCTGGCGCAGCCGCTGCGCGAAGCGCTGGTCACCCGCGACCGCAAGCAGGTGTTCCGCGTTGACGACGGCATCCCGGTGCTGCTGGCCGAGGAAGCCATCCCGACCGCCCAGATCGCCGACTTCCCGGCCGCATGAGCGCGCTGCCGACGCCGGATGCGGCCGTTGTCGCCGCCGATGTCGCGCGTGCGCTGGCCGAGGACCTGGGCAGCGGCGACGTCACCGCCGCCCTGCTGCCCGACCAGGCCGACAGCGCCTACCTGCTGTGCAAGCAGGACGGGGTGATCGCCGGCCGCCCCTGGTTCGACGCCACCCACCGCGCGCTCGATCCGGACGTGCGCATCGAATGGCATGTCTCCGAGGGCGACACGGTCACCGCCGGCACCGTACTGGCGCTGCTGCACGGACGCAGCCGCAGCCTGGTGAGCGCCGAGCGCACTTCGCTGAACTTCCTGCAGACGCTGTCCGGCACCGCCACGACCACCGCGCGTTACGTGGCGGCGGTGGCCGGCACCGGCACGCGCATCCTCGACACCCGCAAGACCCTGCCCGGCCTGCGCCTGGCGCAGAAGTACGCGGTGCGCTGCGGCGGTGGAGAGAACCATCGTTTCGGCCTGTACGACACGGTGATGCTGAAGGAAAACCACATCCGCGCTGCCGGTTCACTGGCCGCAGCCGTGGCTGCCGCACGCCGGCAATGGCCTGGGTTGCCGCTGGTGGTCGAGGTCGAGGATCTTGCGCAGCTGCGCCAGGCGCTGGAAGCTGGTTGCGAACGCATCCTGCTGGATGACTTCAGCCCCGACCTGCGCCGCGAGGCGGTGCGCATCACGGCGGGCCGCATTCCGCTGGAAGTGTCCGGCAGCGTGGGCCTGGGTGGCCTGCGTTCGATCGCCGAGGACGGCGTGGACTGCATCTCCATTGGCGGCCTGACCAAGCACGTGCAGGCGATTGATCTGTCGCTGAAGCTGGGCCCGCCGCCGGGCTGAGGCCTGACCCGGTTCTCACACCCGGCGTTCACGACAGCGCTGCGACGCTGCGGTCATCCCCCACAGGAGCCGCGCATGCGCCGGATGCTCTTGCCTGCCTGCCTGCTGCTGGCCGCAGCCCCCTTGTCCGCAGCGGCCGCCGAAGCCTGCGATGTGCCGCCCCGCTTCGGCCTGAGCCCGTTGGCGGTGGCCATCCGCAATACCGCCTGCAACGAGCACCGGCTGTGGTTCCGGCCCTTCATTGATCGCGATGGCCGCGCCGCCAGCCTCAGTGTCACCGAGGCCGAAAGCGATCACCTGGCCGACAACGGCCTGATCGCCTGGCAGCGCGTGGCCGGCTACTGGCGCAACAGCGGCACGCTCAACGCAATGGGCAGCATCGCCGGCGCCAGCAGCTGCCTGGCACCGCTGGGTACGCGCTACACCGACAGCGACTGCCGCGCCTTCCTGGTCGACAACCCGTGGTCAGCCGCGTTCATTTCCTGGGTGATGGTGCAATCCGGCGTTCCTGGCTTCAACACCTCGCCACGCCACATCGACTACATCCGTGGCGCGTACCAGGGCGGCCCCTCGGGCGTGCCGTACCGGTTGGTCGATCCCGCGTCCGCAAAACCCGCACCGGGCGACCTGCTGTGCTTCCTGCGCGACCGCAGCACCACGCTCAGCTACAGCGGGCTGGTGCAGGCACTGGGCAATGGCTCGGTGGGCCACTGGAAATCACATTGCGAAGTGGTGGTAGCGGCCAATCTTGGCGGCGACCAGACCCTGTACCTGGTCGGTGGCAACGTGATGAACACCGTGGCGATGCGGTTGCTGCCGCTGGACCGCACCGGGCTGATCAAGCTGCCGCCCGCGCGCGAACGCAACAGCACCGGCATCGACCCCAGCTGCACGCCGGGCCGCGAGGACGAATGCAGCTTCAACCGGCAGGACTGGGCAGCGCTGCTGCAGTTGATCGCCACATCACCGCTGGTGATGCCCTCTCCCACTGCGACGCCGATGCAGCCCGCCCCGACACCGCAACCGGTCATCGTGCCCGCGCAACCGGTATCCAGCGAACCGCAGCCGCGGCGGTGAATCCAGCGCTTGATCCAGCGCACGTTCGCCGCCATCTTTGCGGAATCGACCTCTGACGGCTGACGCCATGCCCACCCTGCTGCTGTTGCTGATTGCCGGCGGAATCATCTACTTCTTCTGGAACGCTGCGCGTTCGGCCGCCGAGCGCGCGGTCGAGCTGGGACGCAATGCCTGCCGCGCAGCCGACGTGCAATGGCTGGACCAGGCGGTGCATGCCACCGGCCTGCGCCTGTCGCGCGGCGAGGATGGCCGGCTCGGTTTCGAGCGCACGTTCAAGTTCGAGTATTCCTACGATGGCATCGATCGCCACGTGGGCCGCATGGTGCTGCGCGGCGACCAGTTGATCTCGTTCACTGGCCCGGGCGCGGCGCGGATCAGCCAGATCCGGCCGGATGCGGAGGATGCCGAGGATGTCTAAGGGCTTTGAGTGCCGACCAACGGTCGGCACCCGCCGGTAAATCCTGTAAAGGAAAACGCCGCCCATCGGGGCGGCGTCAGAGGGATTACTTGACCACGCGCAGGTTCGGGCGACCCTTGGGCGGCGGACTGGCCGGCGGGGTATCGTCCGGCGGCGTGCCTTCCTCGTGCAGCAGTTCGTCGCTGGTCGGCGCAGTTTCGCTGCCCGGAATGTCATCCGGCAGTGCCATGCCCTGCCCGGTCTCGCGGGCGTAGACGGCCAGCACGGCGCTGATCGGCACCTGCACCGGGTAGCTGGTGCCGGAGAAGCGCGCCGAGAAGCTCACCATCTCGTTGTCGATCATCAGCCGCACGACAGCGCGTTCGGCGATGTTGAGCACAACCCGGCCATCCTTGACCGCCGAAGGCGGGACCTGCACGCCGGGGACGCCGGCGTCGACCAGGATGTGCGGAGTCAGCTGGTTGTCGTTGATCCATTCCACCAGCGCCCGCAGCAGGTACGGGCGGTGGCTGGTCATGTGGAAGAAGTCTTCGGTCATGCGTGAAGTGTACGCGCCCGGCGCCCCGCCGGGGCAGATCGTCTGCACGCCGGTCGGCGTGCAGACGGGTAAAGCAAGACGGGATCAGCCCGGCAGATCGCGCAGCTTCTTTTCCTGGTCGGTCAGGCTGCGGACAAAACCCGGATGGCGGAAGATGCGGTTGCCGTAGTCTTCAATCGCCTTGCCGTCCTTCGGCAGCGGCACATCCAGCGACTGCAGGCGCCAGATGATCGGCGCCATCGCGCAGTCGGCCAGGCTCATTTCCGGGTTGAGGAAGAACTTGCTGGCCTTGAACAGCGGCAGCGAGGCCGTCAGCAGTTCTTTCAGGCGCTTGCGACCGGCCTCGGCCTGGGTCTTGTTGCCCAGCTGGATGGCCTGCACCTGCGGCACCCAGTCGTGCTCGATGCGCAGCATGGCCAACCGGATGCGGGCACGCGACAGCGGATCGACCGGCATCAGCGGCGGATGCGGATAGCGCTCATCGAGGTATTCGCTGACCACCGACGCGGCGTAAAGCACCAGTTCGCGTTCGACCAGGGTCGGCACCGAGTGGTACGGATTGAGGTCGATCAGGTCTTCAGGCGGGTTCTGTGGATCGACCGGAACGAAGTCGAAGGTCACACCCTTGGCCGCCAGCACCAGGCGTACACGGTGGCACAGTACGTCGTCGTTCGAGGAAAACAGCGTCAGTGTATTGCGCATGCGTACGCTCGCCGCCATCAAAGGCTCTCCCACGACAGGAGACCGCCTGCCGCATCGGCGCCGCCGGCACCGTGCCAGCGATCGACTCCTCCCCGAGTGTGCAACCGACCATCACAAAAGCCAATAGGCCCGTGTGATGGTCGGCGGCAGATTCAGTGAACGTCCTTCCAGTATTCCTTCTTCAGCAGGTACAGCAGGAAGGTCAGCAGGGCCAGGAACAGGATCACCCACACGCCCAGCTGCTGGCGCTTGAGCGCGGCCGGTTCGCCGGCGTATTCGAGGAAGTTGGTGATGTCACGCACGGCCTGGTCGTACTGTCCGGCATCGACGTTGCCTGGCGTTTCCAGGCGCAGGCCGGTCACCGGCGGGTCCATGCCCGGCGCCTCCGGCTTGCCATGCACGGCATGCTGCAGGCCCTGCATTTCCCACAGCGGGTTGGGCATGGACGCGTTGGCGAACAGCGCGTTGTTCCAGCCCAGCGGCCGGCTGCTGTCCAGGTAGAACGACTTGAGGTAGGTGTAGACCCAGTCATTGCCGCGCACACGCGCAATCAGGCTGAGGTCCGGCGGCATCTTGCCGAACCACTTCTCTGCGTTCTCCTTGGGCATCGCCACCGGGATCGGATCGCCGATCGCCGAGCCGGTGAAGTTGAGGTTGTTCATCACCTCCTCTTCGGTCAGGCCCAGGTCCTGCGCCATCCGCGAATAGCGCAGGTATTTCAGCGCGTGGCAGCCGGAGCAGTAGTTCATGTACAGCTGCGCGCCGCGCTGCAGCGAAGCGCGGTCTCCGAGGTCGTTGCCGGCCTGCAGCAGCTTGGTGCCGCCCTCGGCGGCGGAGGCCAGGAAACTGCCCAGCATCAGGGCGGCCGTCAGGGCCAGCCGGACCATCCAGCGTTCAGTCATGGGTGGTCACCCTCTCCGGTACCGGCTTGGTCCTGTCCAATCGTGTCCATAGCGGCATGGTGATGAAGAACGCGAAGTACAGGAAGGTCAGCACCCGCCCGATGTAGGTCTCGTGCACATCGGTGCCTGGGCCGGAACCGATCACGCCCAGCCAGACGAAGCACACCGCCAGTACGCCCAGCATCACCTTCGAGATCCAGCCGCGGTAGCGCACCGATTTCACCTTCGCCTTGTCCAGCCACGGCACCAGGAACAGGATCGCGATGGCCGAGAACATCACGAGCACGCCGCCCAGCTTGTTCGGCACCACGCGCAACATCGCGTAGTACGGCGTGTAGTACCAGACCGGCTTGATGTGCTCCGGGGTCACCAGGCGGTTGGCCTCGGTGAAGTTGTCGTGCTCCAGGAACAGGCCGCCGAAACCGGGCGCGAAGAAGATGATGAAGGCGGCGATGATCAGCAGGAAGCCGGCGCCGACACCATCCTTGAGCGTGTAGTACGGGTGGAACGGAATGCCGTCGGCCGGTGCGTTCGGCGACCAGCGGTTGCCCTTGGGCCCCTTCTTGATCTCCACCCCGTCCGGGTTGTTCGACCCCACTTCATGCAGCGCACCCAGGTGCAGCACCACCAGCAGCAACAGCACCAGCGGCAAAGCGATGACATGCAGCGCGAAGAAGCGGTTGAGCGTGGCGTCACTGGGCAGGTAGTCGCCCATGATCCACTCGGTCAGGCCGTTGCCGATCACCGGTATGGCGCCGAACAGCGAGATGATCACCTTGGCGCCCCAGAACGACATCTGGCCCCACGGCAGCACGTAGCCCATGAACGCTTCGGCCATCAGCACCAGGTAGATCAGCATGCCCAGGATCCACACCAGCTCGCGCGGCTTCTGGTAACTGCCGTACAGCAGGCCGCGGAACATGTGCAGGTAGACCACGATGAAGAACAGCGAGGCCCCGGTGGAGTGCATGTAGCGGATCAGCCAGCCCCACTCCACATCGCGCATGATGTATTCGATGGAACCGAACGCCTCGGCGGCGTTGGTCTTGTAGTGCATCGTCAGGAAGATGCCGGTGACGATCTGGTTGACCAGCACCAGCAGCGCCAGCGAACCGAAGTAGTACCAGATGTTGAAGTTCTTCGGCGCGTAGTACTCGCTGACGTGCTTGCGGTACACCGGCATCAGGCCCGGTGCCCGGGCATTGACCCAGTCGGCCACGCCGCTGGCGGTACGGCTGAGGATATTGGCCATCAGGCAGCCCCCTGCGGATCGACACCGATGATGATGGTGTTGTCGTCCTGGTAGTGGTGCGCGGGCACCTTCAGGTTGATCGGCGCCGGCACGTCCTTGAAGACGCGGCCGGACATGTCGAAGCGCGACTTGTGGCAGGGGCAGAAGTAACCGCCCTTCCACTGCGGGTCGTAGGGTTCAGGCCGGATCTCGGCGACCATTTCCGGCGAGCAGCCCAGGTGCGTGCACAGGCCGACCAGCACGGAGATGTCCGGCTTGATCGAGCGCAGCTCGGGGTTCTGCTTCAGCACGTACTCCGGCTGCTGGTCCTTCTCGCCGGACTCGGGGTCCTTGAGACGGCCGTCCAGCCCGTGCAGCGCATCGAGGATCGCCTTGGACCGTTTGACGATCCAGATCGGCTGGCCACGCCATTCCACGATCAGGCGTTGGCCTTCCTGCAGGGCGCTGATGTCGGCCACCACCGGTGCGCCGGCAAGCTTGGCGCGGGCACTGGGGTTCCAGGATTTGATGAAAGGAACTGCGGTGAATCCGACGCCGACGGCGCCCACCACGGCTGTGGTGGCAGAAAGAAAACGCCGACGTCCGGTGTTGACTGGATCGTGTACCCCATCGTTGGCCATCCGGCACTCCGATATTGATTAGGTAGCTTTAAGGCTGCCAGCGGATCCGGTGGGGGCCAGAGCCGCATTGAATCACGGTCGAGTGTAGCGGAACCGTCGCGCGCCACACAACGCATTGCAACAACATTGATTGCGGGGTTGCCGGCCAGCGGCCGGTCGGTACCGGCCATTGCCCAGGGGTTGCCGGCCAGCGGCCGGCACTACTGGTGCGTCAATGCGGTGCGGTAACGCTCGGCCAGCTGCCCGACCCGGCGCACGTAGTACTGGGTTTCGCTGTAGGGCGGTACGCCACCATGGCGGTCGACCGCGCCTTCGCCGGCGTTGTAGCCCGCCGCCGCCAGAGTCAGATCGCCATTGAAGCGCTTCAGCAGCCATGCAAGATACTGCACGCCGCCACGGATGTTCTGCCCGGCATCGTAGGAATCACTGACCCCGAAGCGGGCAGCGGTTGGCGGCATCAGCTGCATCAGGCCCTGCGCACCCGCGCGGCTGAGCGCGGTCGGGTTGTAGGCCGACTCGGCGTGGATGATCGCGCGCACCACAGCCTCTTCCACGCCGAACTCGCGCGCGGCCGAGGTGATCTCGGCCTGGAAGGCCGAGGTGTTCAGGCGCACGGTGCCGAAGTCCACGCGTGGATTGACCCCGCACGCGTAGCAGCGCTCCATGAAGCTGTAGCGGATGGTCCGCACCGGGCCGAGGTTGGCGACCTGGGTCGGGCGCGCACTGGTGTAGTGGCGCACGCCGTCCTTCATGAAGGAATAGACCTGGCCGCTGACCATGCGTCCGGCGCGCAGGGCGACCGGCTGTGCTGGAGCAGCTGCGGGTGCGGATGCGGGTACGGACGCAGGTGCGACCGTTGCCGGCGTTGCGGCGCTGGCGGCAACGGCCACCGGCTTGCGTTCGATGCTGGCCACTGCGGTCGGCGTCGGCCTTGGCGCGGCCACCACCGGGCGCGGCGCCGGACGGGGGTCGCGGCTGTAGCTGATGGTACTGCAGCGCGCACCCGCCACCCGCTTGCTCACATAACTGGTGACGCCGTCAGGGCCCTGGCACTTGTACAGGGTTCCGGCGCTGGCCGGCGCAGCGGTCAGCGCAGCGATGATGATCGCCGTTGTCCCCAGTATCCCCTTCATGGCGGCGAGTGTCCCAGCTTCGCCGGGGCTTGCCAAGCGATGTGGCTCAGCCTGTGACCGGCGGCACAGCCAGCACCTGGCCCAGCCCGGCCAGGCGCTGGGCCAGTTCGTCGCGCAGGCCCGGCGGCGTGGTCCACAGCGCCACCGGCACGCGGTCCAGGCTCAGGATCTGCGCCAGCATCATGCCCCGGCTCTCAGCACCCATGCGCAGCAGGCAGTGCTCGGCGCCGTCCGCCTCCAGCACCCCGCACCAGGGCGGAATGCGCCCTTCCAGCTCGGCGCGGCTGCCGGCCAGGCGCAGGATCGCCTGCAGCGCGAACGGGGCCTGGCTGACTGCCTGCCGCACCATTACATCCGGCGGTGCCGGGGTGCGTCGGTGCATGCCCGGCTCGGAGCATTCGCGTACCGCGCCCATCCGGTCCACGCGCAGGGTGCGCCAGTCCTGGCGGCCCAGATCCCAGGCCAGCAGGTACCAGCGCCGCCCGTAATTGACCAGGTGCTGGGCCTCGACCTCGCGCTGGGTCACCGCGTCCTGCGCACTGCGGTACTCGAAGGCCAGCCGCGCCGCCTGCCGGCAATGCAGGGCCAGCCGGCCCAGCAGGCGTGCATCGGTTGACGGAAGATCGGACAGGGTAGCCGTCGCTGCATGCACCTCGCCTGCCTGCTGGCGACGGCGGGCCGGCACCAGCGGGTCGAGCTTGGACAGCAGGCCACGCGCGGTGTCGTCGATCCCGGCGACGGTGGCCGAGGCCGCACGCAGCGCGATGGCCAGGGTGGTCGCCTCCTCCTCGTCCAGCAGCATCGGCAACACCGGCGCGCCGGACCCCAGCTGGTAGCCGCCACCAACGCCGGCCGAGGCCTGTACCGGGTAACCCAGCTCGCGCAGGCGCTCGATGTCACGGCGGATGCTGCGCCGGTCCACACCCATGCGCTCGGCCAGTTCGGCCCCGGACCACTGGCGGCGGGCCTGCAGCAGGGCGATCAGGCGCAACAGTCGATGGGCGGTATGGCGCATGAAGGATCGAGGACAGAAGTCGTCCGCAATAGTGCCCCAGGATGAGCTCCAGTTCACCACCCACCGCAAGGAGCAATGCCATGACATCCCGCCAGATCACCCTGTACCACGCCGCCCGTTCACGCTCGAGCGGCGCCGTGGCCCTGCTCGAAGCGCTGGGTGCCGACTACCGCATGCAGGTGCTGGACCTGAAGGCCGGCGCCAACCTGGCCCCGGCCTACCTGGCCATCAACCCGATGGGCAAGGTGCCGGCCATCGTCCACAACGGCGCACTGGTGACCGAACAGGTGGCGATCTACCTGTACCTGGCCGACCTGTACCCGGAAGCCGGGCTGGCCCCGCCGATCGGCGACGCCCTGCGCGGCCCCTACCTGCGCTGGATGGCCTTCTACGGCGCCTGTTTCGAGCCGGCGATGATCGACAAGGCGATGCATCGCGAGCCGCCGCCGCGCCTGATGTCGCCCTACAACGACGCGGAGACGGTGCTGCAGGTGATCGAAGCCCAGCTGGCGCAGGGGCCGTACCTGCTCGGCGAGACGATGAGCGCCGCCGACGTGCTGTGGGGCAATGCGCTGGCCTGGACCACCGCCTTTGGCCTGGTGCAGCCGGCGCCGGCCACGGCTGATTACATTGCACGGATGAGTGCGATGACCGCTTTCGACCGTTCGCGGCAGATCGATGCGGAGCTGGCAGCGGCCTGAGGCATGCCGACGGGCGCGGCCGGGCGCTACCGGGGGGGACCCGGAATTCCAGTAGATCCACGCCATGCGTGCATGACCCGCCCGCCGTGCCTGCGGGACGGAAAGCAGCCAGGCATGGCCTGGCTCTACTGGGCCGGCGCGCGCGCTGGGATGCGGGTAGAATTGCCCGCTTTCCCGCCACCCGAATGGATTAAGCGCCATGACCGGGACGCCAGACGTCTTTCCGCCCGCCACGCCGGGCGGTACCCCGCTCGTTGCCCTGCCCGCCGGTCCGCGCAAGCCCGACCAGGTGAAAGGCAAGCTGTACATCAAGACCCACGGTTGCCAGATGAACGAGTACGACTCGGCCAAGATGGCCGACGTGCTTGCCGCCAGCGATGGGCTGGAACTGACCGACAGCCCGGACGACGCCGACGTCATCCTGGTCAATACCTGCTCCATCCGCGAGAAAGCGCAGGAGAAGGTATTCAGCCAGCTGGGCGTATGGAAGAGCCTGAAGAACAAGGGCCGCGAGGTCATCATCGGCGTGGGCGGCTGCGTCGCTTCGCAGGAAGGCGAGGCAATCATCAAGCGCGCGCCGTTCGTCGACCTGGTGTTCGGCCCGCAGACCCTGCACCGCCTGCCGGAATTGATCCGTGCACGGCGCGAGCAGAAGCGCCCGCAGGTGGACATCAGCTTCCCTGAGATCGAGAAGTTCGACCGCCTGCCCGAGCCACGCGCCGAAGGTGCTTCGGCCTTCGTCTCGATCATGGAAGGTTGTTCCAAGTACTGCTCGTTCTGCGTGGTGCCCTACACCCGCGGTACCGAAGTCAGCCGCCCGTTCGAGGACGTGGTGGTGGAGGTGGCGCAGCTGGCTGCACAGGGCGTGCGTGAGATCAACCTGCTCGGCCAGAACGTCAACGCCTACCGTGGGCCCTATGGGGACGGCGAGTTCGCCGACCTCGGCCTGCTGATCCGCACCATCGCCGAGATCGATGGCGTCGGCCGCATCCGCTTCACCACCTCGCATCCGCTGGAGTTCAGCGATTCGCTGATCGACGCGTTCCGCGACGTGCCGCAGCTGGCCAACTTCCTGCACCTGCCGGTACAAGCAGGCAGCGACCGCGTGCTGTCGGCGATGAAGCGTGGCTACACCGCACTGGAATTCAAGTCGAAGATCCGCAAGCTGCGCGCGGTGCGCCCGGACATCTCGATCAGCTCGGACTTCATCGTCGGTTTCCCCGGCGAGACCGATGCCGACTTCGAGAAGACCATGAAGCTGATCGAGGACATCGGCTTCGACCACAGCTTCTCCTTCATCTATTCGCGTCGCCCGGGTACACCGGCTGCGGATCTGGAGGACACGATCAGCGATGC
Source organism: Stenotrophomonas sp. 71799_Sma (assembly GCF_056482505.1). Taxonomy (NCBI): domain Bacteria; kingdom Pseudomonadati; phylum Pseudomonadota; class Gammaproteobacteria; order Lysobacterales; family Lysobacteraceae; genus Stenotrophomonas; species Stenotrophomonas sp. 71799_Sma. Next base: position 1,595,197 of record NZ_CM151202.1, on the reverse strand, counting down.
CGAGAAGCACGCGCGCCTGTCGCGCCTGCAGGAACGCATCAATGCGCATGCCGCCGGCATCTCCGAGAAGATGGTCGGTACCGTGCAGACCGTGCTGGTGGAAGGCCCTTCGCGCAAGAACCCGAACGAGCTGACCGGCAAGACCGAGAACATGCGTTCGGTGAACTTCCCGGCGCCGGCACGATTGATCGGCCAGTTCGTGGACGTGGTGATCACCGAAGCGCTGACCAATTCGCTGCGCGCGCGCGTGGTGGCGGAATAAGGTTAGGGTGTGCCGACCAACGGTCGGCACCCACCGGAGTTGATGCCGGCCAGCGGCCGGCACTACCGGATGGCATGCCCTAATCCAACCGTTTGCGGAAGCGCAGGATCGCCAGGGTCATCATCACCACGATGAAGGCCAGCAGCGCCAGTGCATCGTGCCACAGCTCCCACAGCGAGGCGCCGCGCAGCATGATGCCGCGCACCAGGCGCAGGAAGTGGGTCAGCGGCAGCACTTCGGCCAGCCACTGCACCGGCCGTGGCATGCCGGCGAACGGGAACATGAAGCCCGACAGCAGGATCGACGGCAGGAACAGGAACAACGTCATCTGCATCGCCTGGAACTGCGAGCGCGCGCGCGTTGAGATCAGCAGGCCCAGCGCCAGGTTGGCCAGCACCAGCAGCACCGCGGCCAGATAGATGTCCAGCAGGCTGCCGCGGATCGGCACCTGGAACAGCCAGGTGCCCAGCACCAATACCAGCGTGGTCTGCAGCAGACCGATGGCCGCATAGGGCAGCACCTTGCCGACCATCAGTTCGCTGCGCGACACCGGTGTGGCGATCAGCAGTTCCATGTTGCCGCGCTCGCGTTCGCGCACCACCGCTACGGCCGTGAACATCACCAGGGTCATGGTCAGGATCACCCCGATCAGGCCCGGCACGATGTTCACCGCCGAACGCCGCTGCGGGTTGTAGAAGCTGGTCACGCTGATCGGACCACCAGCGATGCTGCCTTCGCGCAGCGGCCGCGTGTTGCTGGTCGGGCGCGTATCCAGCGGCACCTGCGCCAGCTGGATCGCCGCGCTCTGCACCACGGTGTCGCTGCCATCGACCAGCACCTGCACCGCCTCGCGTCCATCGAAGCGACGACGCTCGAAGTCGGCCGGCACCACGATGCCGACACTGATTTCGCCACGGCGCAGCGCCTGCATCAGTTGATCGGGCGTGTACGCCTCGCTGCGCGGCGTGATCACGCCGGTGGCGACCATGTCCTGCACCAGCGCGCGTGACGCCGCGCTGTTGGCCTGGTCGGCGACACCGGCGTTGAGATGGCGCAGGTTGAGATTGATCGCGTAGCCGAACAGCAGCAGCTGCATCACCGGAATGCCGACGATCATCGCCAGCGTGATGCGGTCGCGGCGCAGCTGCCGCAGCTCCTTGAGCATGATCGCCCACAGGCGGCGCAGGTTCATGCCGCCGGCTCCCGGCCACGGCCGCGGGTGGCCGCCACGAACACGTCTTCCAGGTTCGGTGCCACCGCCTCGATGCGGGCCTGAGGATCGGCGCTGGCCAGCGCGCGCCGCAATGCGGCGGCGTCCGCGACATCCTCGCTGCACAATACCCGCAGCTGGGTGCCGATCTGCGCCACGCTCAGCACGCCGGGCAGCTCAGACAGTGCGCGGCTGGCCTGGCGCGGCTGCGTCGAGGTGACCTGCAGCGTGCGGCCGTCCAGCCGTGCACACAGTTCGGCCGGCGTGCCATCGGCCACCAGCGCGCCTCGATCGAGGATCGCCAGCCGGTGGCAACGCTCGGCCTCGTCCATGTAGTGGGTCGACACCAGCACCGTCGTACCGGCATCGGCCAGCTCGAACAGGGCTTCCCAGAAATCGCGGCGCGATTCGGGATCGACCGCACTGGTCGGCTCGTCCAGGAACAGCAGTTCGGGCGAATGCACCACGGCACCGGCCAGGGCCAGGCGCTGCTTCTGGCCACCACTGAGCGTGCCAGCCAGTTGTGGCTGGCGGTCCTGCAGCCGGTATTGCTGCAGCAGTTCGTCGACCCGCTGCCGGGCCTGTGCGCGCGGCAGGTCCTGGATGGCGGCGAGGAACTCCAGGTTCTCGCGCACCGACAGATCTTCGTACAACGAGAAGCGCTGGGTCATGTAGCCGATGCGTCGGCGCAGCGCTTCGGCCTGCTCGGGAACCGCCAACCCCAGCACCTCGATCTGCCCTGCGCTGGGTTCCAGCAGGCCGCACAGCATGCGGATGGTGGTCGACTTGCCAGACCCGTTCGGGCCCAGAAAACCGTATACCTGTCCGCGCGGTACGGTCAGGTCGACGTTGTCCACGGCCAGCAGCTCGCCGAAGCGGCGGGTCAGGCCCTGCGCATGCACCGCGATGTCCGCACCGGTGTTCAGAAGCGCACCTGTACCGGAAGACCCGCTGGCAGTTTCTGCATGTCGCTGTTCCCGTCCACTTCAATCTCGGCCAGATAGCTCAGCCGTTCGACGTCATCGCCGGTCAGTGCGTAGTACGGCGTGAACGATGGTTCGCTACGGATCGCACGTACATGCCCCTTCAGCACGGTGTTGCCGCCTTCCAGCTGTATCTGCGCGGCCTGCCCGACGGTGACCTGCAGACGCAGCGGTTGCGGCAGGTAGACACGCGCATAGGGGCGCTCGCCGACCAGCATCACCGCCAGCGGTGCGCCGATGGGGGCCTGGTCACCCTGCCGGTACGGCAAGGCATCGACCACGCCATCGCGTGGCGCGCGCAGCTGCAGTTTCTGCAGGTTGACCCCCTGCACTACCTGTTGTGCCTGTGCGGCTTCGGCGGCGGCCTGGCCCTGGGCGATGTCCTGCGCGCGGCTGCCATGCACCAGCTCCAGCCAGGCCTGTTCGGCGGCACGCACGCTGGCCTCGGCATTGCCGGCGGCGGCACGTGCGCGATCCAGTTCGGCGGCGGCGATCAGGCGCTGCTGCGCCAACGGCTGGACCCGTCGGTAATAGGCACTTGCTTCGGCAGCCTGTGCGCGCAACGCGGCCAGTTGTGCCTGGGCCTGAGCGATCTGCTCCTGGCGTGGGCCGATCTGCAGTTCTTCCAGCTGCGCCTGCGCACGCGCCGTATCAGCCTGCGCTGCGGCGAACTGCGCGTCTCCCCGCGCCGGGTCCAGCTGCATCAGCACGGTCCCGGCCTTGACCTGCTGGCCCTCGCGCACCTCCACCGTGGCGATCACTTCGGCCGCCGGTGCCGGCACCGTGATCCGGTCCCACTCCAGCGTGCCCAGCGCAGTCGGCGTTGACTGCCCACACCCCACCAGCAGGCCGATGCCCGCCAGTCCGATTCCACGCATCCCGTTGCCGATGCCCATGCCATCCCCTCCTGCGACGGCGACACGGTGCCATGTGCCCCGTGCACCCTCAATGATTCCAATCAGCCCTGACGGTTTTTTCACCACGCGTGGGCAAGCCTTTTGCTGCAAGGCTCCGCACCACCTATCCACAGGTTGATTCGGCATCATTCCACAACCGTTGTGGAAATCCGGCAGGACCCGGCGCTGTTGCTCGCCCGGCAACGAAACCTGCACTGCCATCACGATGAATGCCCCCCGTGCAGGCGCCCCGTGGCAGTGCTGCCGTAGCGACCGGCGACCATGACGCTTTTTTCACCAGGACCTCATGGGCCTTGTGGCACAAGCATTGCGAAGGTCTATCCACAGGTTTCCGCGTGCCCCGTCCACACCGGGTGTGGAAAACGCTGTATCGACCGTCTGCTGGCCGTGTGCCCCGCACGCGCGCTACCCTTGTCCTCCCTGAATACACTGCGGTGGAAGGCGTCCGCCCCACCCCAAGCAATGAAAAGCATCGATCATCGAGACTTCACCCTGTCGCCGGAAGACAACGAGCGACTGGCCAACCTGTGCGGCCCCTTCGACGGGCACCTGCGCCAGATCGAGCTGAAGCTCGGCGTGGAGATCGCAAATCGTGGCTTCGTGTTCCGCATCAGCGGCCCCAACGAAGCCATCGTCGAGGCGCAGAAGCTGGTTGAAGCGCTGTACGCCGAAGCCGGCGAAACGACCTTCGACAACCACGCCATCCACCTGCGCCTGGCGCAGGCCAATGTCGAGCAGATCGCCGAGCGCTCCTACGAAGCGCAGGAGGTTGCGATCAAGGTCAAGCGCGGCACAGTGCGCGGCCGCGGCGCCAACCAGGGCCGTTACCTGCACCAGATCGCCACCCACGACATCAACTTCGGCATCGGCCCGGCCGGCACCGGCAAGACTTTCCTGGCCGTGGCCAGCGCGGTCGAAGCCCTGAATGAATCGCGGGTGCAGCGCCTGATCCTGGTGCGCCCGGCGGTGGAGGCCGGCGAGAAGCTTGGCTTCCTGCCCGGCGACCTGAGCCAGAAGGTCGATCCCTACCTGCGACCGCTGTACGACGCCCTGTACGAGATGATGGGCGTGGAAAAGGTGGTCAAGCTGCTGGAGAAGAACGTCATCGAGATCGCGCCGCTGGCCTATATGCGCGGCCGCACGCTCAACGATGCGTTCGTGATCCTGGACGAAGCACAGAACACCACCATCGAGCAGATGAAGATGTTCCTGACCCGCCTGGGCTACGGTTCCACTGCGGTGGTCACCGGTGACCTGACCCAGACCGACCTGCCCAAGCACGTGAAGTCCGGCCTGCGCGACGCCATCGACGTGCTGCGTGAGGTCGAGGGCGTCAGCTTCACCTTCTTCGAATCCCGTGACGTGGTCCGCCACCCGCTGGTCGCGCGCATCGTGAGCGCGTACGACCGCCGCGACCTGCATCAGATCCAACCTGGAGCAACTCCATGACCCGTGGTCCCGTGCGATTGGACGTCGCCGTCAGCTATGCCCTGCCGCGCGCCGGCCTGCCGGCGGCAGTGAGCTTCCGCAAGTGGGTGGCCGCCGCGTTGAAGGGCCGCATCCGCGAGGCCGATCTGGCCATCCGCGTGGTCGATGCCAAGGAAGGACAGTCACTGAACCGCCATTACCGCGGCAAGGACTACGCCACCAACGTGCTCAGCTTCCCGGCCGAAGTGCCCGAAGGCCTGCCCAAGGGCGTCAAATTCCCGCTGCTGGGTGACCTGGTGATCTGTGCTCCGGTCGTGGCACGGGAGGCCGATGAACAGAGCAAGGCGCTCAATGCCCATTACGCGCATCTGACCGTGCACGGCGTGCTGCACCTGCTCGGCTGGGACCACGAGGACGACAAGGAAGCCGAGGCGATGGAGCAGCTGGAGCGGGAAATCCTGGCCGAGCTGGGCATCGACGATCCATACGCGGGCGAGCGCTGAGCGGGCCACCGCCCGTCGCCAGGAACACGAGAGGAACAAGGATGACCTCGGGAAACGGCTCAATGATGTTTGTGATCGGCGCCACCTTGTTCGCCATGCTGCTGGTGCTGGGCGCGTATGCCGTGCGCCGCATCAGCGCCCACGAACCCAGCGGCAGGCACTGGCTGCTGCGCAGCCTGGCCCTGCTCTCGCCCTTGTGCCTGCTGGCCGGGCTGGCGATCGGCATGATCGGCCCGCACCTCAGCGGACGGTTGGAACCGGCCCATCTCCCCGGTCTGCTTGAAACGTCGATGGTGCTGACGCTGGTGGGTGCACTGACCCTTCCGCTCCTGTGGCGGATGATCGTGCACCGCCGCCTGGGCCGCTCCGTGAACGCACTCCCGTTCTTCCACGCCAGCCGTACCTCGCTGCTGGTGCTGTTCGTGCTGGCTGTGATCTACATGAAAGTGGCCAGGACCGCGGCAGTGGAACTGATGCCCTGGCTGACCAGCCCGGGCCTGTGGCCGGCGGTGGCGCGCATCGCGGGGCAATCGATGCAGGTCGCCATGCTTGCGGTCATGTTGACGCTCTCACTGATGGTCGTACGGCGGGCGATGACCGGTTTCCTGCGCCTTCTCAACGGGCTGTTCCGGCGCTCGCCGGGGCTATGATGGCGGCCCTTCGCCTGCGGAAACCGACCGTGTCACTGCGCTGCTGCCTGCCCCTGCTCTGTGCCCTCGCCGCTCCCTCCGCCTTCGCCACCCGCCTGGACCTGCCGGCCCTGATCGAATGCCGCCAGGGCGTGGCCGAGCAGGCCGCGCTGGCGCCGCTGCTGGCCGATCCGCTGAAGGCCGTGGCCCAGGGCCTGCAACCGCTGCCGCAGGGCAACCAGTTCATGAGCGAGTTCCGGCTGGCCAGCCCGATCACCGTCTTCGGCCAACAGACCGAGCGGGTGGCGGTGGCCGGCGCCAGCATCATGGCGGTGCTCGACCAGGCCGACCCACGCCCGCTGGCCAAACGGCTGGAATTGGAGACCGGCTACGACCAGGACGGCAAGTTCATGGCCGGCCGCGAACTGGTCAGCCGCGACGTGACCGACCCGAAGACCGGCGAGGCCCAGATCGAGTCGATCATCCTCAGCGTCTCCACCGTGGCCTCCCACCCCGGCAAGACCCTGGCCGGCTGCACCTACAGCCTGGACCTGCCCGAGGAGGAGCCGGCCCCGGCCGCCCCAACCCCGGCCACCGGCAGTCACTGACAGGCCGTCACATCCTGCTAGACTTGGGTCAACGCCCGGCCTGCCGGGTGCCTTTTTTCCAGAGATGTCAGAAGACGACAGTAGTAGCTCCCCTGCGGAGCACAGTGAAAAGAAGCGCGGCTGGCTTGAACGCCTGACCTCCGCCTTCTCCGGCGAACCCCATACCCGCGACGAGCTGGTCGCTGTCCTGCACACTGCGCAGGAAGAGGGTCTGATCGCCGCCGATACCCTGAAGATGATGGAAGGCGCCATTTCAGTGGCCGAGCTGACCGTGGGCGACGTGATGATTTCGCGCTCGCAGATGGTCTCGCTGCCGGTTGAAGCGCCCTTCCTGGAACTGATGAAGCAGGTGGTCGAATCCGGCCATTCGCGCTTCCCGGTACACGGCGAGAACAAGGACGACATCCTTGGCATCCTGTTGGCAAAGGACCTGCTGCGCGGCGTGGTTGCCGACAACGGCCCGGCCAACGTGCGCGAGCTGCTGCGCCCGGCGGTGCTGATCCCGGAAGCGAAGAAGCTCAACGTGCTGCTGAAGGAATTCCGCCTGTCGCGCAACCACATGGCCATCGTGGTGGACGAGTACGGCGGTGTCGCCGGCCTGGTCACCATCGAGGACGTGCTGGAACAGATCGTCGGCGAGATCGACGATGAGCATGACGAGGCCGAGGATCCCTCGGCGCAGATCGCGATCCAGTCCGACGGCCAGTACGTGGTCGACGCGCTGACCCCGATCGGCGACTTCAACGAGCGTTTCGGCGCGACGTTCTCCGACGAGGACTACGACACCATCGGCGGCCTGGTCACCGAGGCCGTGGGCCACCTGCCGGAAGTCGGTGACGAGCTGGCGCTGGACCGCTTCATGTTCCGCGTGGCCCGCGCCGATGCGCGCCGGGTACAGGCCTTCCACGTGACCGTGCTGCCGCCGGACGCGCAGGACGACGCTTGAAGCGCCGCGGCCTGATCCTCATGGTGTGGCTGGCACTCTACGTGCTCGCCATGGCCCTGCCGCTGGCCGCCGTCGCGCAGGCGGCGCCGGCCACACCTGCCGTGCCCGCGGCCAGCGCTGAAGCCCCTGCTCCGCGCATCGGCGTGGTGACCATGCAGCCGGGCACGGTGTTCTTCGAACGCTTCGGCCATGACGCCATCGTGGTGGTCGATCCGCTCAGCGGTGAAGCGACCTCGTACAACTTCGGCTACTTCGATCCGTCCGAGGACGATTTCATCAGCCGCTTCGCGCGCGGCGACATGATGTACTACCTGGTGGCGCTGCCGCTGCAGCAGGACCTGTCGTACTACGACGAGACCGGCCGTGGCGCCAGCGTGCAATGGCTGGACCTGCGCCCGGACCAGGCGCGCTCGCTGGCCGCCGGCCTGGCCGAGCGGGCCAAGCCGGAAAACGCGCGTTACCACTACGATTACTACACCGCCAACTGCGCGACGATGGTGCGCGACACGCTGGACAAGGCGCTCGGCGGCGGCCTGCAGTCGCAGCTGTCGGGACGCTCGCGTGGCAACACCTATCGCAGTGAATCGGTCCGTCTGGCCTCGCCGGCACCATGGATGTGGCTGGGCTTCGATGTGGGCCTCGGACCGTTCGCCGACCAGCCGCTGTCGCGCTGGCAGGAAGCGTTCGTCCCGATGCGCCTGGCCGATGCCCTGCGCCAGGCACGCAACAGCGATGGCCGGCCGCTGGTGCAGTCCGAACAGGAACTGTTGCCGCACCGCATCGATCCGGAGCCGAAGGAGTTCGCACGCCGCTGGTGGCCGTGGCTGCTGTGCGGCCTGGTGATCGCCGCTGGCGTGCTGGCACTGCGCAACCGCCCGCGCCTGCTGGCCGGGCTGGCCCTGCCGTTCTGGCTGCTGTGCGCCCTGTTCGGTGGCGTGCTGGTGTTCCTGTGGGGCTTCAGCATCCACTACGCCGCATGGGCCAACCGCAACCTGCTGCTGCTTTCGCCACTGGCCGTGCTGCTGCTGCCGGGCGCGATCGCACTGCTGCGCCGGCGCGTGCCGGGACGCATGTTCAGGATCGTGCTGTGGCTGCTGGCGGTACAGGCGGTGGCCGCGCTGGTGCTGCACTGGCTGAGCCTGCAGGCGCAGTACAACGTGCAGTGGATCGTGCTGCTGCTGCCGGTGCACGTGGCACTGGCGTGGGTGCTGGCGCGTCGTCCTCACTTGTCCGAAACACGGCCCTGACGCACGATGGCGGGCATGTCATTGCCCGCCTCCGCTTCCGCCCCCGCTTCGGCCAACCCTACCTGCGTCATCAACTGCGTCCACTACGATGACGAGGGCAAGCGCCACGACATCAGCCTGGATGCCATCAGCGATGTCATTGCCAGCGGCAACGGCTTCGTCTGGGTCGGCCTGTACGACCCCAACGAAGACGTGCTGCTGAAACTGCAGGAAGAATTCTGCCTGCACGACCTGGCCATCGAGGATGCGCGCAACGCGCACCAACGGCCCAAGGTCGAGACCTATGGCAACTCGTTGTTCGTGGTGGTGACCACCGCGCAGATGGTCGACGAACGCATCCAGTATGGCGAAACCCATGCCTTCCTCGGCCCGCGCTTCCTGGTGACGGTCCGCCACGGCGCCTCGCTGTCCTACGCGCCGGTGCGCGCACGCGTCGAGCGCGAGCCGCAGCTGCTGAAGATGGGCCCGTCGTACTGCCTGTACGCGGTGACCGACTTCGTGGTCGACAACTACCTGCCGATCGTGCACCGCTTCCGCGACACCCTGGACCTGCTGGAAAAGGACATCTTCGCCGACACCTACAAGCGCAGCACGGTGGTGCGGCTGTACGAGCTCAAGCGCGAACTGAACAAGATGCGGATGGCGGTGGCGCCGCTGCAGGATGTGCTGGCGCAGCTGCGCCGCTACCAGGGCGAGCTGATCCCCGACGAAGTGAAGCTGTACATCCGCGACGTCCACGACCACGCAGTACGCATCAGCGATGTGATCGACACCCTGCGTGAGATGCTGGGCACCGCGCTGAGCGTGAACCTGTCGCTGGTGACGCTGGCGCAGGGCGAGACGGTCAAGCGCCTGGGCGCATGGGCCGCGCTGCTGGCGGCGCCGACGCTGATCACCAGCTGGTACGGCATGAACTTCAGCCACATGCCGGAGTTGAGCGAGCCGTGGTCGTACCCGCTGATGATCGTGGGCGTGGGCGGTGTGTGCGTGGGGCTGTACCGGTTGTTCAAGCGCGCGAAGTGGTTGTGAGGGGTATCGACCAACGGTCGATACCCACCGCGCAGGTAGGCCACGACCGTTGGCCGTGGCGCATGACCCGCTTCTGGTAGTGCCGGCCGCTGGCCGGCAACCAGGCAATGCCGGCCAGCGGCCGGCACTACCGTTCGGCATCAAGCCACGTAGACGGTCTTGATGTTCATGAACTCATGGATGCCGTGGTCGGCCAGCTCCCGGCCGAAACCGGACTGTTTGCTGCCGCCGAACGGAAGCCGCGCGTCGCTCTTGACGATGGCGTTGACGAACGCGGCACCGCATTCCATGCGCTGCGCGAAACGTTCGCCGCGCACCGGATCGCGCGTCCACACGCTGCCGCCCAGGCCGAAGCGGGTGTCGTTGGCCACGCGCAGTGCCTCGGCCTCGTCAGCGACACGGATCACCGCAGCCACCGGCCCGAACAGCTCCTCGTCGTAGGCCGGCATGCCCGGGCCGACCTGATCGAGCACGGTGGCCGGATAGCCGGCATGTGTACCCGCAATCGGCTCACCACCCAGCAGTACCCGCGCGCCCTTGGCCACGCTGGCCTGCACCTGCTTGTGCAGTTCGTCACGCAGATCGGCACGGGCCATCGGCGCCAGCGTGGTACCGCGCTCGTCCGGATCACCGTACTGGCGCTCGGCCGCGGCTTCCACGAAGCGCCGGGTGAACTCATCGGCCACCGCCTCGACCACGATGAAGCGCTTGGCCGCGATGCAGGTCTGCCCGCTGTTATCGAAGCGCGACTTCACCGCAGCCGCCACGGTCTTGTCGAGGTCGGCATCGTCGAGCACCACGAAGGCATCGCTGCCACCCAGCTCCATCACCGACTTCTTCAGCTGGCTGCCCGCGTTGGACGCGATCGAGCGCCCTGCCCGCTCGCTGCCGGTCAGTGTCACCGCCTTCACCCGTGCGTCGCGCAGCACCTCGGCCGCCTGGTCGTTGTCGATGTGCAGCACATCGAACACGCCGTCAGGCAGGCCACCGTCACGGCATACCGCCAGGATCAGGTCGGCGCACTGCGGCACGTTGCTGGCGTGTTTGAGCAGGGCCACGTTGCCTGCCATGAACGCCGGGGCGAGGAAACGGAACACCTGCCAGATCGGGAAATTCCACGGCATCACCGCGAACACGCAGCCGATCGGCTCGTAGCGCACATAGCTGCGCTGGGCTTCGGTGTCGATCAGCTGCGGCTTGAGATAATCAGCTGCGTGGTCGGCGTAGAACTCGCAGGCCGCCGCGCACTTGTCGACCTCGGCCAACGCCTCTGCCTTGAGCTTGCCCATCTCGTGGGTCATCGCCTGCTGCAGATCATCGCGGCGCGCACGCAGTTGGCCAGCGATCTGCTTGAGGATCGCCCCCCGCTCCTGCAGCGAGCGCTCGGCCCAGCCGGGGAAGGCATCGGCAGCAGCCTGCAGGCGCTGCTCGATGTCGGCAGCACCCATCAGTTCATGGCGGTAGGTCACCTGGCCGGTGGCCGGGTCGACAATCTCGACGGTCATGGGGGATCTCCATCTGGAAGACCCCCATTGTGCGCCGCCGGCCGTGAGCCGGATGTTGCCGACGCTGTCGACAAACCGTGTGCTCAGCCGTTTTCCTGCCGCGCCAGCTGCAGGTCGCGCTGGCGCCGTTTCTCGGCGCGGGCGTTGATGTACCAGCCGATCACCGCGGCGATCGATACCGCCGACACCAGCAGCGTGGCCAGTGCATTGATCTTCGGGCTGATACCCATGCGCACCGAGGCGAACACCTTCATCGGCAGCGTGGTCGAGCCCGGCGTGGCGACGAAGCTGGCCACCACCACGTCATCCAGCGACAGGGTGAACGCCAGCAGCCAACCGGCCACCAGCGCCGGCGCGATGATCGGCAGGGTGATGCGCCCGAACACGGTCAGCCGGCTCGCGCCCAGGTCCATCGCGGCTTCTTCCAGCGACAGGTCCATTTCCTGCAGCCGCGAGGACACCACCACGGTGACGAAGCACAGGGTGAAGGTGACGTGGGCGATCCAGATGGTGGTCAGGCCGCGCGCCGGGAAGCCGGGAATCGCGCCCATCGAGGCCAGCAGCGCCATCAGCGAGAAGCCCAGGATCACATCCGGCATCACCAGCGGCGCGGTCACCAGCGCGCCGAACAGCGGCTTGCCACGGAAGCGCTTGAAGCGCGTCAACACCATTGCCGCCAGCGTGCCCAGCACGGTGGCGGTACAGGCGGTCCAGAACGCGACCACCAGGCTGGTCCACATCGCATCCATCAGCGCGCGGTCGGCGAACAGGTCGCTGTAGGCGCGGGTAGAGAACCCGGCCCAGACCATCGCCAGCCGCGAGCTGTTGAACGAATAGAACATCAACAACAGGATCGGCAGGTACAGGAAGGCGAAGCCGAGCAGCAGCACACCCAGCCCGAGGCCCTTTGCGCTACGCGGGCTCATGCCTGCTTCCCTTCCAGCAGGCGCTGCTGGGAACGGTTGAACAGCAGGATCGGCACCAGCAGCAACAGGATCATTGCCACCGCCATCGCCGAGGCGCCCGGCCAGTTGCGGTTGTTGAAGAACTCGTTCCACAGCTGGCGGCCCACCATCAGCGTCTCCGAGCCACCCAGCATTTCCGGGATTACGAATTCACCGATCGCCGGGATCATCACCAGCATGCAACCGGCGATGATGCCGGCCTTGGACAACGGCAGGGTGATGCGCAGGAACGCCTGCCACGGCTTGGCACCAAGGTCGTAGGCGGCTTCCAGCAGGCGGTGGTCATGCTTGACCAGGTTGGCGTACAGCGGCAGCACCATGAACGGCAGGTAGCAGTAGACGATGCCGATGTAGGCGGCGGTCGGGGTGTCGATCAGCTGCAGTTTCGGCAGGCCCATCGACGTCATCAGCGTCTGCAGGCCGGTGAACTGCAGGAACTGGTCGAGCAGGCCGTTGCGGTCCAGGATCGCCTTCCATGCATACACGCGGATCAGGAACGAGGTCCACGACGGCAGCACCACCAGCATCATCGCCACGTTACGCGCGGCCGGCGACAGGCGGGCGATGGCGTAGGCCATCGGGTAGCCGATCAGCAGGGTCAGGAAGGTCGAGATCGCCGCGATCTTGATCGAGCTCAGGAACGCCTGCGCATAGATCGAGTCGCGGAACAGCGCCAGGTAGTTTTCCAGGTTCAGCTTCAGCGAGAAGCCGCCATCGGCGTACTGCAGCAGCCAGGTGTACGGCGGCGAGCCGACCCGGCTGAGCGAGAAGCTGATCATCAGCACGATCAGGAACGGCACTGCGAAGAACAGCAGCAGCCACAGATACGGAATGCCGATCACCGTGCCACGCAGCCCCGGCAACCAGCGCTTCAGGCCGGCGACGCTCATGAGGTCAGCACCACGCCGTCGTTGTCGCGCCAGTGCACCCACACCTCGTCGCCCCAGGTGAGGCCATCACTGGCCCAGCGCTGCGAGTTGGCGAAGTTGGCCAGTACCTTGGCACCGCTGGGCAGGCGCACGTGGTACACCGAGTGGCTGCCGAAGTAGGCAATGTCCTCGATCACGCCCTGCGCCTTGTTGGTGTGCCCTTCCGGCTCGTCCTTGCCGATCATCACCTTCTCCGGGCGCAGCGCGAACGCGACCGGCTGCCCTTCATAGCCGGTGATGCCATGGGCGATGTAGATCGGCGCCGGGAACAGCGGCGAGCGCACGGTCACGTACTCGGGAAGGTCCTCGTCGATCACCCCGTCGAACAGGTTGACCGAACCGATGAACTCGGCGACGAAGCGGTTGGCCGGCTGCTCGTAGACCTCGTCCGGCTTGCCGACCTGCTGGATCCAGCCGGCATCCATCACCGCGATGCGGGTGGCCATGGTCATCGCTTCTTCCTGATCGTGGGTGACCATCACGCAGGTCACACCCGACGATTCGATGATGCTGACCAGTTCCAGCTGCATCTGCGAGCGCAGTTTCTTGTCCAGCGCGCCCATCGGCTCGTCCAGCAACAGCAGCTTCGGCCCTTTGGCCAGCGACCGCGCCAGCGCCACGCGCTGCTGCTGGCCGCCGGACAGCTGATGCGGCTTGCGCTCGCCCAGGTGGCCCATCTGCACCAGGTCGAGCATCTCGCCGACGCGCTTGCTGATCGCGTCCTTACCCAGGCCATCCTGCTTCAGGCCGAAGGCAATGTTCTGCTCGACCGTCATGTGCGGGAACAGGGCATAGGACTGAAACATCATGTTGACCGGCCGCTGATACGGCGGCAGCGCGTCCAGGCGCTGGCCGTCGAGGGTGATGCTGCCCTTGGTGGGCGTCTCGAAGCCACCCAGACAGCGCAGCAGGGTCGATTTGCCACTGCCGGAGCCACCGAGCAGGGCAAAGATTTCGCCCTTGCGCACGTCCAGATTGACGTCGTCAACGGCGACGAAACCGTCGAATTCCTTGCGCAGGTCACGAATGGAGAGATAGCCGGGCGCACCGGTCGTGTCGACGACGGTGGCTACCGGCTGGGCTTCAACGGGCATGGGGGCTCCGGGAGCGGGCGGTGGACAGCGGCCGCCATTCTAACGGCCGGGGGCCGCAGGGGATATGACGGGAGCTGGCAAGAGGACGCCGAGGCATTGCCCGCGGCCCCGTCATTCCCGCCCGCTCCCCCACGCACCAGTACAATTGTTACAAAGTAACACCACCCTTCACGCGCCGCCGATCAGTTCTCATTGCCATGATTGTCAGCAAAGTACTCGTATCCGTATGAGTGCTCAGATGCCAGATCACGCGCCGTCCTAGCGACGTAGCGCGCGTCTTCCGGGCTTGGAAACTGCTCGTCCAAATCGGTCGTTCCAAGTGCGAAGGTATCGGAAAAATGAGTTACCTCATGGTAGATGGTCGCCGCCTTTGACCCAGAGGGCACATTGGGACCTACCGGGAGATCGAAAAAACGTGGGCAATAATTCACAACATAGGGAACTGCAGTGGAGATCCAGGCATTAGTGTCTCCAACCATCTCTTCCGGGCAATCGCAAGAAGGTTGCTTGAGCAATGCGAACCGGGTAGCGACTCCCGAGACTGTCTTTCTGATCCGGTCATTGACCGGATTTGCGATGTTAGGATCACCATGCTCACCGAACCACGACCTGTAGCGAGCAGTCTCTTTGAACGTCACGATAATGGATGATTCTCCAAACTCATATCCATAAAGCGACTCCAGATAGTTCTTCGAACTGCGGGCGATACCCGCCGCAGCGGCAATTCCCGCCGTTACCTCCTTTAATCGGGCTGGCGGGCAGGATGCCACTCGGGATGCCTCCTGCGGCGCAGTTTCGGCGCGCTGGCCTGCACGAGGCAGCGGAGCGACGATCAGCATCGAGACGGGAGATGTGGAAGCCTCCTTGTCGATCGCGGCCGCTCCTGCGGCCGCCGTACCGTCAAGAATCCGGTATCTAAGAATCGGAGCGGAAATCTTGTATGTCTGACCTGGACGAAGCTCATAGTTAAGGGAAAGATTGACCTGTCGAACAAGCCGCTGCCCAGGCTCCAGCGTCAGCGTCTTCTCTCGAGCTGCGGCACTCAAGTGGGCAATGATTCCGCGATATGCAGCTGCATCTCCATCTTGCGAAACGACAAGAAACGCATCATTCCACAGCCTTCCATCCTGCAGGACTCTGGGCAGCCCCCTCTCGGGAATGCTGAGCGCCTCTGCGCCGGAATTGATGTAGGTGACGTGGACCACGACGTCAGCCATGGCGGCTCCTGCTGCCTGCTTCATCTGCACGGACAACTGCGCATTTGCGGAAGCAGCCCCAGCCAGAAATATGATTGCGGAACCAATCCAGGATATGGCTTTCATTGTTCACTTCCTTGAGATGTATGGACGACGAGATGCATGGACGACAAGCATCCGTGACATGAGGATGAAAATGCAAGAAGTCGACGAACGAATACTGATCCACTCGCCATTTTCCCGCGTTTTCTGACACTGCGCCCCTGCTCCACGGAATTCTCAGCGGGGGAAAAGCGGCTGCACCCGCTTCACCCCTGCGCCCCCGCAGCGCTTTTCATCGTGGCTGCTTCCATCGCTGATGGACTGCACGGCATTCGCCTTCACTTAAAGGCGCGCTGACCAACGATCGGCAACCACCCGGGCGGTGGATAGCGGCCGTCCCGCCATGCCCATCGGGGCCATCAGCGGATGGCCACCGGCGGCGCCTCCTGCCAGCCCAGGCCCAGGCTCTTCTGCAGGGCCACATAGCGCACCAGCAGCTGCAGGCGCGCCTGTGCGGCGGCATCCTGGGCCTGCAGGCGCTGGCGCTGCACGTCCAGCAGGTCGATCTGCGAGGTCGCCCCAGCCTGCCGACGCTGGCTCATCAGGCCCAGCGAGCGGTCGGCCGAAGCCTCGGCACGGACACTGGCCTGCAACTGCTGCCGCGCAGCGCCGAACCGCGCCAGCGCGGTGTTCGCATCCTGCAGCGCCGCCAGCACCGTGCCCTCGTAGGCCGCCAGCCTGGCCTCGTTACCCGCCCGGGCCTGCGCTACACGGGCCTTGTTCACGCCGAAATCCAACAGCGACCAGCGCAGGAACGGAGCAACGATCGTGGCCGCCGAATCCCGCCCCAGGTCGGACAGCGAAGTGGCTCCGGCGCCGATGCTGCCCAACAGCGTCACCTGCGGAAAGTACGCCGAGAGGGCCTGGCCGATCTGCGCCGACGAAGCTGCCAGCTCGCGCTCGGCCTTGCGTACATCCGGCCGGCGCTGGATAAGCGCGCCCGCATCATCCACCGGCACGCGGGCCGGCAGCGCTGGCAGCGGCTGGTCCGCCGCCAGCCGCGCATCCAGTGCACCGGGCTCGCGGCCAACCATCAGGGCCAGCACATCGCGCGCCTCATCGGCCTGTGCCTGCAGTGGCGGCAGCGCGGCCTGCTGCTGTTGCAGCTGGGCCTGCGCACGTTCCACCTGAAGGTCCGAATCTGCACCGCGCTGGCGGCGCTGGCGGATCAGCTGCAGGCTTTCATCGGCGGCGCGGAGGTTGTGTTCGGCCAGGGCGATACGCTCGCGGCTGCTGCGGTAGCCCAGGTAGACCTGGGTCAGCTCGGCGGCCAGCTGCACCTGTGCGTCGGCCAGTGCTGCCGCATTGGCCTCGGCCTCGGCGGCTGCCTGCTCGGCTGCGCGGCGTCGGCGCCCGAACAGATCCAGTTCCCAGCTGGCGTCGAAACCGGCCACGTACAGTTCGGTGTCAAGATCGATATCAGCGAACTGCTCGCGCAGCTGCGTAGCTTCCTGAGGGCGGCCGTTGGCTTCGGCCACGCCGGCGATGTTCTCGCCAAGGCCGCGCACGCTGTCTTCCAGGGAATCGGGCGCCGTGACGTTGGCGTAGCCGGCGACTGCCCCCACCTTGGGCAGCTGCTCGGCGCGGCGCTGGCGCTGCAGCGCGCGCGAGGCCAGCAGCTTGGCCTGAGCCGCACGCAGGTTGGGGCTGTTGCGCAGCGCCTCGTCCACCAGCTGGTCCAGCAGCGGGTCATTCAGCGCGCGCCACCATTGGCTGGGTGGCGTGGCCGGCTGCACGTCGGCCTGCACGGCGCGTGGCAGCCGTGCCTGTGCGGTGGCATCGCCGGCAACGTCCGGCTTCACGTAATCCGGCCCCAGCATGCAGCCGGCCAGCAGCAGCGGCACCGTGGCAGGCCACAGGCGGCGCAGGCGAAGGGACAGGGCCGGGGAAACAGGCAAGGTCGTCGAAGTCATCAGTGCATCGCCAATGGAACGCCCTTGGGCAGGGGCTTGAGCAGGAAAACCAGTGGCAGGGTCGCCACCACGATCAGGCCGAAGATCCAGAACAGGTCGTTGTAGGCCATCACCATCGCCTGCATCTGCACGGTCTGGGCCAGCACCGCCAGCGCCTGCGTGGCGTCGCCCAGCTGTTGGCCGTAAGCATGCAGCGCATCCTGGGCCACGGTCGAATTGGCGGTGACGCTGCTGCCGATGGCATCCACGTGCAATGTGGTACGGCGCTCCTGGAAGGTGGAGATGATGGCCAGGCCGATCGAACCGCCCAGATTGCGCGCGGCGTTGAACAGGCCCGAGGCATCGCTGGTGTATTCGCGCGGCACCGAGGTGATGGCGGCCTGGTTCAGCGCCATCATCGCCAGCGCCAGCCCGCAGCCCTGCAACAGCTGGCCGATGACAAAGTGCGGGCCGATGCTGTCCGGGGTCAGGCCCAGATTGACGAAGCAGGCGGCGGCAAAGCACAGCATCCCGCCAAACACCATGATGCGCACGTCCACCGTTTCGAGCATCTTCGGCATCAACGGCATCAGCAGGATGGTCGGCAGGCCGGCCAGCAGCAGCACGTAACCGGCCTGTTCGGTGTTGTAGCCGGCGATGATCGCCAGGAACTGCGGGATCATGTACATGACACCGAACAGGATCATGCCCACCGCCATCACCATCACGAACACTGCGCCGAAACTGCGCTGGAACAGGATGTTGAGGCGGATGACCGGCTCCTTGCTGATGAACTGCGAGAGCGCCAGCAGTGCGAACCCCAGCAGCGAGACGATGCTGAGCACCACGATCATGCTCGATTCGAACCAGCGCTCGCGCTGGCCGTCTTCCAGCACCACGGTAAGCGCGGACAGGCCGGCGGTCATGCCGACGATGCCCAGCCAGTCGGCCCGCAGCAGCCCGACCCAGTTCGATTTCTCATGCGGCAGCCCCAGCAGCAGCAAGGCAATCAGGCCAGCGCAGATGGGCACATTGATGAAGAAGGCGTAGTGCCAGCTGACGTTCTCGGTCAGCCAGCCGCCCAGCAGCGGGCCGATCACCGGGCCGAGGATGACGGTCATGCCGAACAGCGCGGTGCCCAGCGGCTGCTGTTTCGGCGGCAAGCGCGTGCCGACGATGGTTAGCGCAGTAGGGATCAACGCTCCGCCGGCAAAGCCCTGCCCTACCCGGCCGGCGATCATCATCGGCAGCGAATCGGCCAGGCCGCACATCACCGAGAACGCGGTGAACAGCGTGGCGCAGATCAGCAGGAACGTGCGCAGGCCCAAGGTTCGAACGAACCAGCCGGTCAAAGGAATCATCACGATTTCCGAGACCAGGAAGGCAGTGGAGATCCAGGTGCCTTCGGTGCCGCTGGCGCCGACCTCGCCCTGGATGGTGGGCAGTGCCGCGTTGACGATGGAGATGTCCAGCGTGGCCATGAACGAGCCGATGGTGCCGGCCGCCACGGCCAGCCACGCACCGGCATCGGCCTTGCCTTCGGCGGCGGGCCCTGCGGAGGCAGTGGTGGCATTCATCGCGCCGACGTGGCCGTGGCCTCGGCCTCGTCCTGGGTGCGCTTGCGCGCGTCCTTGGCGTTGCGGGTGTCCACGGTCACTTCCACCGACATGCCCGGCACCAGCACCTTGCGCGCCTCGGCACCGGCGTCCACCCAGATGCGCACCGGCACGCGCTGCACGACCTTGGTGAAGTTGCCGGTGGCGTTCTGCGGCGGCAGCAGCGCGAACTGCGAGCCGGTGCCGGGCGAGATGCTTTCCACCGTGCCGTGCAGGGTCGTGCCCGGCAGCGCATCGACCTTGATCTCGGCCGGCTGTCCGGCACGCATCAGACCCACCTGGGTTTCCTTGAAGTTGGCACTCAAGTACAGCGACTCGACCGGCACGATGGTCATGGTGCGCGTGCCGGCGGCGACGAACTGTCCCACCTGTACGGTCTTGTTGCCGACACGGCCATCGATGCGCGCGCGAAGCTCGGTGTCCTCGAAGGCGACACGCGCTTGTGCGGCATCGGCCTGGGCCTGCTTCAGACCGGCCTGAGCCTGTTCCAGCTGCGCCTGGCTGGCTTCGATCTGGCTCTGCGCGCCCTGGATCTGCGCCCTGGCCGCATCGTACTGTGCCTGTGCGCGTTCGACGTCGTGACGCAGGCTTTCCACGTGTTCGTGGGTGTCAGCACCGCTGGCAGCCAACGGGGTGAAGCGGGCCAGCTCGGCCTTGCCGAAGCGCAGCGAGGCGGTGGCAGCGGTGAGTTGGGTGCGGGCCTGGAGCAGGCTGGACTGCTGGCCCTGTACGCCGGCGGTGGCCGCCGCGATATCGGCCTCGCGCACGGCGATCACCGCCTCGGCCTGGTCCAGGGTGGCGCGATAGGTGCGCGGGTCAATGCGCAGCAGCGGTTCGCCGGCCTTGACCCACTGGTTGTCCTGCACCAGCACCTCGGTGACGTAGCCGTTGATGCGCGGGGCGACCGCCACGGCGTCGGCCTGCAGGTAGGCATTGTTTGTGTCCTGCAGGTAGCGGCCGACCAGAAGGTGATAGGCCAGCCAAGCGATCAGCACCAGCACGACGAGGATGCCGATGATCGCCAGCATCCACCGCACCTTGGGGTTCTTCAGCGGTGAGGGCTTGGCGTACTCCTTCTGCCGCTCGTTTTCATCGTCGTGGGCGGTGTCGTCGCGCTGGGGCTGTTCGGTCATCGTCTCGTGGCTGTGGTCAGTGCCGTACGGGAAGGTAGGGCAGACGGCGCCGACGCGGAGTGAACGTGGCCATCGCATCAGCGTGAGAACCGACCATCGTCATGTCGCCAATGGCCCGTTGGCAGAACGATACCGACGCCCGGCGACCAACGCCTCCGCCTTGGCCCGTGGCCAATCCATGCAGATGCAACGTTTTTCAGAGCGGAAATCATTGACCCGGCACGCGCTGTCATTGGGGAATCACATCGACCCTCCAGGGAATCCGACATGGCCCAATCCGAATCATCACCGGTTCTCCCCTGCTGCCCGCCCGCATCTACGCCGCTTGACGTCGTGATCATCGGCGCCGGCCAGGCCGGGCTGTCCCTCAGCGCGCTCCTGCAGGAAGCCGGCGTCGAGCATCGCGTGCTGGAGGCCGAAACCGTGGGCGCCAGCTGGCAGCGGCGCTGGGATTCGTTCCAGACCAACACCGCCAACGCGACGATGGCCCTGCACGGCCATGCCTATGCAGGTGACGACCCGGAAGGTTTCATGGGGGCCCCGGAGGTGATCCGGCGGCTGCGCGACTATGCCGACGAACGTTCGTTGCCGATCAGCGAAGGTTGTGCGGTTCAGCGGGTCACGCCCGAATCGGGCGGCTATGCCATCGAAACCAGCCACGGATTGATCCGGGCTGGGGCGGTTGTGGTCGCTACCGGCGAATACCGGCGCGCGCGGATGCCCCGGGTCCCCTTCGCGCCCGCACCGGGTCTGACGGTGCTGCACTCCGGCGACTACCGCAGCCCCCGCCAGCTGCCCGACGGCGGCGTGCTGGTCATCGGCGGTGGCCAGTCCGGCGCGCAGATCGCCCAGGACCTGCGCGACAGCGGTCGCAGCGTGCACTGGTCACTGGCCCAGCGGCATTCGCATACCCGCCGGCTGCGCGGCAAAGACTCGATGACCTGGTGGGACATGGCCGGGCGCATCCACCAGCACGTGAGTGAAGCGGCCGCCGTCCTGGCCGGAGAACCGGATGCGCTGCGCAAGGCCCGCACCGCGGAGTTTCCGCTGATTTCCGGCAAGGGACGTGCCGGCCTGGGCAGCTCGATCAGCCTGCTGGCGATGCACCGCGCAGGCATCAGGTTGCTGGGCCGGTTGCAGGGCTTCGATGGAAACGTCGCCCGCTTCGCCGATGTGCGCCCGCAGCTGCGCACCGCGATCGAGGCGACACGGACCGAATATGCCTATCTCGATTCGCTGGCCAGCGCGTACTACGCCACGCGCCCCGAACCACGCACCGACGATGCCCGCTACATTCCCGACGAGGTCTATCTGCACTGGGAGCCGGACGCCGCCCCGCGTGAACTGGATCTGCAGGCCGCAGGCATCCGCTCGGTGGTGCTGGCCACCGGCTTCGTCGCCGAATGGCCCTGGCTCGACGTGCAGGGCGTGCTGGACGCACATGGCTATCCGCTCGGCGAGTTCGGCGTTTCACCGCATCCGGGGCTGTTCTTCATCGGCATGCACAACCTGCAGCGGATGAGTTCGTCGTTCCTGTGCAACGGCGGTCGCGATGCACGTGACCTGTTGCCGGCGATCCTGCGGCACCTTGACCAGGGCGGCGGTACCGCGCCCGGCCAAGGATGAAGCAATCCGCCGGGCATGGCCCGGCGGCGCCAGACCGGCTTAACGGCCGGTCTTCACCTCGGTCCACAGCCGGGTGTAGAGCTTGTCGGTTTCCGGCGTGTTGATCGAATAGGTGAACATCTTGTCGGCCACGTCGGCCGGCGGGTAGATGGTCGGGTCGGTACGGATCGCCTCATCCACCAGCGGGGTCGCGGTCGGCACCGGATTGGCGTAGTGGATGAAGTTGGTGTTGGCCGCGGCAACCTTCGGCTGCAGCAGGTAGTTGATGAACGCGTACGCGGCTTCCGGATGCTTGGCATCCTTCGGGATCGCCAGCATGTCGAACCACTGCGGGGCGCCTTCCTTCGGGATCGAGTAGGCCACGTGCACGCCATTGCTGGCTTCCTCGGCGCGATCGCGGGCCTGGATGATGTCACCCGACCAGCCGACCACCAGGCAGGTACCGCCGTTGGCCAGCGAGCCCACGTACTGCGAGGAGTGGAAGTTCTGCACGTACGGGCGGATCGACTTCAGCAGGTCGGCCGCCTTCTGCAGCTCGGCCGGGTCGCCGCTGTGCGGGTCCAGGCCCAGGTAATGCAGCGCGATCGGGATCATGTCCGCCGGCGTGTCCAGGATGGTCACGCCGCAGTCCTTCATCTTGCTGATGTTCTCCGGCTTGAACACCAGGTCCCAGCTGTTGGCGATGTCGGTGCTGCCGCCGAAGCGCTGCTTCAGCATCTCCACGTTGTAGCCGATGCCGGTGGTGCCGATCATGTACGGCACGCCGTACTGGTTGCCCGGGTCCTGGGTGGCGATGCGCTTCATCACCGCCGGATCGAGGTTGGCCAGGTTCGGGATCTTGCTCTTGTCCAGCGGCAGGAACACGCCGGCCTGGATCTGGCGACCGAAGAAGTTCAGGGTCGGCACCACCACGTCGTAGCCGCTGTTTCCGGCCAGCAGCTTGGTCTCGACCATCTCATCACTGTCGAACACATCGTAGGTCACCTTGATGCCGCTCTCCTTCTCGAAGGTCGGGATGGTGTCCTCGGCGATGTAATCGCTGTAGTTGTAGACGTTCAGGACCTGGCTGTCCTGCGCGCCGCCGTTGCCACCGCTGCAGGCGGCGAGCATGGCGGAGGCCAGGCCGAGCGTGAGGATACGCAGCTTCATCGGGTGCTCCAGAATGCGGAAAGGGGGGCCGGCGGGGCCGGCGACGGGTGCCAGCCTACCCCCCGGCGGCGGATTTTTCTATTCCAGATGCTCAGACGTTCAGCAGCAGGAACTCGCGCTCCCACGAGCTGATGACGCGGAAGAAGGTCTCATATTCCTTGCGCTTGACCGAGATGTAGGCGCGGCAGAAGCGCTCGCCCAGCAGCGCCTGCAGCTCGCTGCACTGCTCCAGCCCGTCCAGCGCTTCGCCCAGCGAGCGCGGCAGGTTGTAGCCCAGTTCCTTGGCGCTGCCGGTCACCGGCGCATCCGGTGCCAGCCGCTCGCGAATGCCCAGCAGGCCGCAGGCCAGGGTCGCCGCCATCGCCAGATAGGGATTGGCGTCAGACCCGGCGAAACGGCTTTCCACGCGCATGTTCTCCGGCGTGTCCAGCGGCACACGCAGCCCGCAGGTGCGGTTGTCATAGCCCCAGTGCACGTTGCTCGGCGAGACCTCGCCGAACACCAGCCGGCGATAGGAATTCACGTTCGGCGCAAAGAAGGCCATCGCCTGCGGCACGTACTTCTGCAGGCCGCCCAGGTAGTGGCCGAACACCGGGCTGAACTCGCCCTCAGCATGGGTCTCACCGGCGAACACATTGCTGCCATCGCTCACCCGCACCAGGCTCTGGTGGATGTGCATGGCACTGCCCGGCTCGTTTTCCATCGGCTTGGCCAGGAACGTGGCATACACCCCGTGGCGCATCGCCGCCTCGCGCATGGTGCGCTTGAACAGGAATACCTGGTCGGCCAGGTCCATCGCATCGGCGTGGGTGAAGTTGACCTCCAGCTGCGCGGCGCCGGATTCGTGGATCAGCGTGTCCACGTCCAGCTTCATCGCATCGGCGTAGTCGTACATCAGGTCGAGAATCGGGTCGAATTCGTTGACCGCATCGATCGAGTACGACTGCCGCGCGGTTTCCGGACGCCCGGAGCGGCCGGCCGGTGGCAGCAGCGGGAAGTCCGGGTCGGTGTTCTTCTGCACCAGGAAGAACTCCAGCTCCGGCGCCACCACCGGGCGCAGGCCCAGCTCGGCGTAGGCCGCCAGCACGCGGCGCAGCACGTTGCGCGGTGCCAGCTCGTGCGGCTCACCGCTCTTGGTGTAGCAATCGTGGATGACCTGCGCGGTGGCATCGGCCGCCCACGGCACCATGCGCACCGTGTCCGGATCGGGGCGCAGCATCATGTCCGAGTCCGACGGCGAGGTCAGGTCGTAGTAATCGTCAGGGAACTCGCCGGTGACGGTGGTGGCGAAGATGCCTTCGGGCAGCCGCGTGCCGTAGTCGTGCGAGAACTTGTCAGCCGGAATGATCTTGCCGCGCGCGTTGCCGGTGATGTCCGGCACCAGGCACTCGACCTCGGTGATGCGCCGCTCCTTCAGCCAACGCAGCAGACTGCTTTCCTGCGGTGCGGGGGGCGTAGCCGTCTTGCGCGGGCGCGTTCGGGAACTCATCGGGAATCCAGTCGGTTCTGTTGGTGCTGCCGGCAAGCTTGGCCGAACGCACGGAAAATAGCGTGATAGAACGGCGAATCCATGACACGCCACTCCGGGTGCCACTGTACGCCGAGCACGAAATCATGGTGCAGGCTGCGTGCCGCCTCGACCAGGCCATCATCGGCCACGGCTTCGACCTGGAGCCCCTGCGCCAGACGAGCGATACCCTGCCCGTGTACCGAATTGACCTGCGTCCGGTCACTGCCGCTCCACCGCGCCAACCAGCCATCAGCGGCCAGGGTGACCGTGTGGGCCGGCCCGTACTGCACCTCCACCGGCGCCTGCGGGTCTTCGCGATGGTCGGCCAGACCAGGCACCGCGTGCACCTGCGGATGCAGGTTGCCACCCAGCGCGACGTTCAGCTCCTGGAAGCCGCGGCAGATCGCCAGCACCGGCAGGTCCAACGCCAGCGCTTCGCGCAGCAGCCCGAAGGCATTGGCATCGCGGGCCGGGTCGTGCGGATTGCCTGGCCAGCTGCGGCCGCCCTCGTAGTGCTGCGGTTCGATGTTGCTGACCGCGCCGGTCAACAGCAGGCCATCGAGCCCCTGCAGCCATTCGCCAGCCGGCAAAGGAGGCTGCAGGCTCGGCAACACAACCGGGGTCACCTCGGCCGCCTCGGCCAGCGCGCGCACGTACTTCTCGCCGGCCACCGCGAAGCGGTGATGGCCGAGCACGGTGCTGTCGGTGGGCAGGCCCACCCAGGGCAGGCGGCGCATGGGAAAACTCCTTGGCGTGCCGACACGTTACCCGTCGCCCGGCGAACGCGGCAAGTCGTCGCCGTCACACCATGGCCGTCACGCATCGGCGAAACTAAGCGCGTGAACGCTGATCGCCCTCCCCGCGCTCCGCCCGTCCGTACTGCGCCCGCAAGGCCTGCGATGAGCGCCGCCTTCCCGCCCAGCTGGTACGCCGCCAGCTTGCCCGAGCCGCCCGCACTTCCCTCGCTGCAGGGGAATGTGCAGGCCGATGTCGCAGTGCTTGGCGCGGGCTACACCGGCCTGACCGCAGCACTGGAACTGGCTACGCGTGGCCAGCGCGTGGTGGTGCTGGACGCGCAGCGGATCGGTTGGGGCGCGTCCGGTCGCAACGGTGGCCAGGCGCTGGTGGGCTATGGCTGCGAGGTGGACGAGCTGGAGCGCCAGCTCGGCCGCGACGATGCACGCCACCTGTTCGACTGGTCGCGTGACGCGGTGCAGGCGATGCGCACCCGCATCGATCGCCACGGCATCGACTGCCATTGGGTGGAAGGCCATGCCAGCGTCGCCATCCGCGAACGGCATGAGCGTGAACTACTGGCCAACTGCGAGCACCTGCAGCGCCACTACGACTACCCGATGCAATGGTGGAACCGTGATGCCCTGCGCGCGCAGCTGGACAGCCCACGCTACCGCGCCGCGATGTTCGACCCGCTCAGCGCGCACCTGCAACCGCTGGCGTATGCACGCGGGTTGGCCGACGCGGCGCGCGCCGCCGGCGTGGTGATCCACGAGAACTCCGCGGTGACCCGCGTGCAGCGGGGACCACAGCCTTCCCTGCATACCGCTCAGGGCAGCGTGCGCGCTGCGCATCTGGTGGTGGCCGGCAACGCCTGGCTGCAGGGCCTGCTGCCCGTGCTGGAGCGGCGGATCATGCCGGTCGGCACCTATATCGGCGCCAGCGAACCGCTGGGTGCTGAACGCGCCCGGGCGCTGATCGGCAACAACATGGCCGTGGCCGACACCGCATGGGCTCTGGACTACTTCCGCCTCAGCCACGACCACCGGCTGCTGTTCGGCGGCCGCGCCAGCTACTCGGCCCTGCCCCCACCCGGCCTGCGCGGGGTGATGCAGCGGCGCATGCATCAGGTGTTCCCGCAGCTGGCCGACGTGGCACTGGACCAGGTCTGGGGTGGTTATGTGGACATTACCCGCAACCGCGCCCCGCATTGGGGTCGGCTGGACGGCAACCTGTACTTCGCGCAGGGGTTCTCCGGCCATGGGGTGGCCGCCGCCGGGCTGGCCGGCGAGGTGATCGCCGCCGCCATTGCCGGCCAGAGCGAGCGTCTGGACGTGTTCCAGCGCCTGCGGCACGCGCCCTTCCCTGGTGGGCGGCTGCTGCGGATGCCGCTGCTGGTGGCAGCGATGTCGTGGTACAAGCTGCGGGATGCGTTGTGGTAGCGGAACCCTTCCCGCCCACATAATCGGTGCAGGAGCTGGGGGAGCACGTGGATGCAGTGGTGGAAAGACGGCCTGCTGGTGAGGATACGGGTCAGCCCCGAGGGGCTGGTGCTCGCACTCGTCTATGCCGTCGCCTGCTGGGGTGCGCGCAAGCTGTCATTGGACCAGTTCTTCCTGCCTGCCGGCGTACGGGTGGCCGCATTGCTGTTGTGCCCGCCTCGACTGTGGCCCTACCTGCTGATTGGTGAATACGCCTACTTCGCGCATCTGCGCATCCCCCTGATCAGCAAATACAACCTGACCTGGGTGATCCTGGCCTCGGTGTTCCTGATGCCCGCCGTGATGCTGATCGTGCGCCTGCACCGGAAGCTGCTTGCGCGCACCACGATCCTCGGCGTGATCTCCATTGCGGTATGCGCCGCGACGGTCATCAGCCTGCTCAACCTGGGAATCTCGTACCTGCTCTGGGAGCCGTTGCAGAACGCATCATTCATCACCAACGTGTTGCGCTATGCGCTGGGCGACTTCACCGGCATCCTCATCCTGGCGCCACTCGCACTGCTCTGGATCCGTCGCGCCGAGGAGCAATGGACGCCCCGGTCAGTTGCTGCTGTGGCAGGAGCACTCGCAGCCATGCTGGTCGTTGGCCTGCAGGCGACTCCGGTACCTGCCTCGATCACGGCGCCTGGCTCGCTGCAGTTGTTGTTGATCCTGCCTATTCCCGCAATCGCCCTGACCTGCCTGCTGGGATGGCGCGGTGCGGCCATCGGTGTCGCCGCCGTTAACATGATTCTTGGCGTCAGCACCCCCGCCGACCATCCGACGGCATTCGACCCGGCCACTTTCGCTACCCAGCAGGCCATGGCCATCGCCAGCATCGCCCTCCTGCTGCTTGGCGCACGCATCACCCACTTCCAGAACCAGCACCGGTTGCGCGAGGAAGATGGCAGAGCGGCCCTGCAGCTCGCACGGAATTCACATCTGGCCAGCGAGATGGACCTGCGTGAGCGCGCGGCCCATCTGCGCCAGTTGGGCGATGGCATGGACCTGTCGCTGAACGAAATGGTGAACTGGCTGCATGCGCAGGGCCATCACGCCGTGGCCGACAGCCTGCGGCATACCTCGGAGGTGCATTCACGCCTGTTCCGGGCCCAGGCCAGCATGATCTATCCCGCCGCCCTGGAACGGCTGGGCTTGTACGTGGCCTTGCAGGCGGGTGGAGTGCGTGAGGCGTGGAATGCCACGCATCGAATCGGGCAACC
Source organism: Stenotrophomonas sp. 71799_Sma (assembly GCF_056482505.1). Taxonomy (NCBI): domain Bacteria; kingdom Pseudomonadati; phylum Pseudomonadota; class Gammaproteobacteria; order Lysobacterales; family Lysobacteraceae; genus Stenotrophomonas; species Stenotrophomonas sp. 71799_Sma. Next base: position 1,567,279 of record NZ_CM151202.1, on the reverse strand, counting down.
CAGGTTGGTGGGTGATCCGTGTCAGCTCAGCCCCGGCTTGCAGCTGGCAGCCTATCGCTCGATCGTCGAAGCAGTTTCGATCCTCCTGGGCAGCGAGAAAGGCCAGCTCATGGTCCAGGCCCGCTGCGGGCAACGTGCCGGCCACCGCGGCATCGTCGTTGTGGTTGCGGCGATGGATCCGCATCAGACGCTGTCAACGGCAACCCTCGATCTTGCAACGTCCCAATTATCTGCTCGGATAACCGCCTATCGTGGTGCGCTGCATTGTGGCCGTAGGAGAATCAGGCTGATGCTGGTTGAAGCAGCCGATGCATCACAGGGCGAAGAGGCCTCGGTCTGGGGAACCGGTGTACCTGCCGGACTGCAGCCGCCCGGGACAGCCCCCCACTCTTTGTAGCCCGGTGAAAAATGCGATGAATATCACAACCTTGTCGTGACATTCTCCAAGTCTCCTTTTCGTATGTCCGCATCACGGATAGTAGGGTGAGATTGCGCCCATCTGAATCTATCGATACTGTCGCGCTGAAGGGAGTGCGTCATGTATCGACTGGACAGCGATAGTGTTCGACGAGCAGGGGAGGCTTGCGTTTGAAGTGGCTGAGAAATGGGTTTGAGCTGAGTTTCCGTATCCGCCCGGCAGGCCTTGCGCTGGCGGTACTCTACGCTGTCGCGTGCTGGACCACCTGGCACCTTTCCGTCGATCAGTTCTTCCTTCCGGCTGGAATCCGTGTTGCGGCGCTCTTGCTGACCCCGAAGCGAATGTGGGCCTATCTGGTACTTGGCGAGTATGCCTACTTCGCCCACATGCGCTATCCGATGATTGAAGATTACGGAATGGCCTGGGTCATTTTCGGATCCGCATGCCTCATACCAGCAGTGGCGCTGATCGTTCATCTTCATCACAAGCTGATTGCTTCCACTACCGAAAGCTGGTTGCTTTCGATCGCGGCATCCGCTGCGCTGGTGGCCACTGCTCTCAAGCTCGGTCTGATTCACATGCTGTGGCCAGTTCCGCCGAGCATGCCGTTCTACACGAACGCGATGCTCTACGTGCTCAGCGACTACATTGCAATCCTTACGGTCGCGCCCCTGGCGCTGCTCTGGATACGCCGACACAGCGGCTATGACTGGACGACCTGGCGACGCCGACCGACCATCGCAGCCCTCACTTCGCTGGGCATGCTGGGCGCCCTGCTGCTCCAGGTCAGCACGGAGGATCACTCGGCACGAGCAACGCTGCAGTTGTTGCTGGTGCTGCCAGTCATCGCACTGACTTGCATGCACGGTTGGCGAGGGGCGGCTGTGGGTGTTCCTCTGATGAACATCATCCTCAGCCAGACCATGCCAACCACAGGTCTGCCCGGGTCATTCGACGAGACCACTTTCTTCACCCAGCAGATCATTGCCATCACTAGTACAGCGCTTATCGCGCTGGGACCGCGCATCACCCATCATTACAATCAGCGCACACCTGTAGCGATGTCAGCATCGCGGGTCAATGCACTCTCGCGCTCGGCGCATCTTGCCAACGAGCAGGACCTGCGCGAACGCGCGCTGGGCCTGCGCCAGATTGCAGATGACATCGAAGAGGCTCTGGGAGAGACAGTGCAACAACTCAAGGCCGATGGCCATGAAGTTCCTGCGTCTGATTTGCTCCGCACCTTCTCGCAACGCTCACGACGATTCCGTGAACTGACCAGTATGGTCTATCCCACGGAGCTCGAGCATGCAGGCCTCTATGTCGCCTTGCGTGCCGGGGGACTCAGCGAAACCTGGAACGCCAGCCATCGCATCGTCCGTCCGATACTTGGCGGGGATCCATGCCAGCTGAGCATGGGCCTGCAGCTTGCCGCGTATCGCACCTTTGCCGAAGCCGTATCCCTTTTCCTGAAGGACGAATCCGGCCAGATCCAGATCAGCGCTCGCTGCGGTCGCTATAGAGGCGTGCACGGTATCGTGCTGAGGGTCGCGCTGCTGGACCGACATCGCACACTCGCCTCGCGAACCATGGAGAGCGCCATTGATCGCCTCTCTGCACGCGTGCACGCCTATTCCGGACGCGTGCAATGCCGGGGCCACCGCATCACCATGGTGTTGCTGGACACTGCAGGCGAGGCCGAGCGCGGAACACTTCCATACAAGCGAAACGACATTTGCGAGACGCCCGCGCGCCAGTGATCGCAGACGGACGATCGATAGCCCAGGCGACGCCTGTGGCTCGCCCCCCGCAGAGGTGTTTCCTCGCTCTGCGAAGCAAGCCACAGGCAGGCCACCTGTATTCAGCCCGTCATTTGCTACTGACCTCGCGCTCGACGGACCAGACTGCCCCACGGCCCTCTCCATAGACGACCAGAGAAAAATCAGGCCCGCGGAAGACAACGCTGCGGCGAGCATTCTTCGGTATCGCCAAAGGTTTGGACGGCAACGACACGCGAGCTACGGTCTTGCCGGCCGGCAATGCCCAGAACGTCGATTCGATGTTGGCAACGATCAGATTGACCTGGCCGGTCAGATCATTGACCTGGTAGTACGACACTCCATCCCGCTCGAATGCGTAGACAAGCCATGCGGGATCTGAACTCAGATCAAGCGCCGCAGGCTGGCTCTCTCCCAACCCAGCCGTTGCCAGTGGTACACCCTGCCCTCCGCCGGGACAGCATGCAAACGACAGCGCAGGAACGACCAGCAGCGCAGCAGCGGCGCTCAACTTCGACAACCGGGAAAATCTCACAGGCATCTCCATGATTGAAAGGTGGACAACATCAAGGCAACACAGGCGCGGCCTTGGTAGATAGTGCAATATCCCCTGAGTGCCCCCCTGGCGACGTGAACAATCTCAGGACACGCTTCCCTGTCAGCATACTTGCGCCGCTCACAACCCCGCCGTTCGCATCACTCGCCCTACGTGGATACGGACAACGGCGGAGTTTCTGCCAATACCGTTGCACACCCCGCGAAGTACCGCTACTTTCGCCGCTGGACCGTTACCGCCCCGAGGGAATGTGAGCGTTGCTCGCGTACCAGCCCATCCGAGATGGAGCGCCGTGAAGAACATGGCACTAGCCGGCATTCCAGTGCACCCGGCCGGGCTTCTCTTGGCTGCCGCGTACGCTATTGCCTGCGTTTCCGCCCGACAGTTTTCCCTGGACCAGTTTTTCCTTCCCGCCGGTATCCGCGTGGCAGCGCTTTTGATCGTTCCACAACGCCGATGGCCTTATGTATTGCTGGGAGAATTGGGCTACTTCGCATATCTGCGCATCCCTACGATCGACGAGTACGGTCTGGAATGGGTCATCCTGGCGTCCACGCTGCTGATGCCGATGGCGATGCTGGTAGTTCACCTCCATCTGAGAAAAACCATATCCGAGGCAGCCACCGGATTCTGGCTGCTGTCCCTTTCAATCTCGGCAGCGGTTGCGGTTACCGGCCTCAACCTGAGCCTTTCTCGCCTGCTGTGGCCAGTTCCTCCCCCGGACACCCTGCTGGATGCTGCCGAAAGAGTCGTATTTGGTCATTTTGCCGCGATCATTACCATGGCCCCCCTGGCCCTTCTTTGGGCCCGGCGGCGCTCCGGTTCTCCATGGCAGAAGAGGTTGCTCGTTCCATCCCTCGTGGCCATTGCTCTGATGCTGGCCCTGGGGCTGTGCATGCAGCTGATTTCGACGGATGCCCATTCGACCCGTACCCACCTTGTGCTATTGGCGGCACTCCCAGCCATCACCCTGACCTTCATGCATGGATGGCGTGGCGCTGCCATCGCGATTCCACTGTTGAACCTTCCACTTCATTTCGCCACCCCCAGCACCGGCCTGCCGGCCTCGTTTGATCTGGGCACGTTTTCCACCCAACAGAACATGGCGGTGATGAGTGTCGCGCTGCTTGCGCTCGGTTCCAGCATCAGCTATCACCATCAGCGCGCCCGATCCCGCGGTCTGGCCGAGGAAACGACGCTGCGCCTGACACGCAGTTCTCACCAGACCAGCGAACGTGAGCTGCGTGAACGGGCCGCCCATCTGAAGCGTCTGGGCGACGGCATGGACAGCTCGCTCGTTGAAATGGTCAGCTGGCTCAAATCGCAGGGCCATCATGCCGTGGCGAACAGCCTGCAACACGCGTCATCCGTGCACTCACGTCTGTTCCGCGAGCAGGCCAGCATGGTCTACCCCACTGGATTGGAACAGGTCGGGTTGTACATCGCGCTGCAAGCAGGCGGCGCATGCGAGATCTGGAACAACACGCATCGCGTCATTCCGCCCAGGCTGGCGGGTAACCCCTGCCTGCTGACTGTGGATCTGCAACTGGCCATCTACCGCTCCTTGATCGAGGCGGTGTCACTGCTGCTGGAGCTGGAGACTGGGCAGGTCTGCGTGCGTGCCCGAAGTGGCCAGGCGGGCGGACGTCGCGGCATCGTTGCTATCGTGAGCCTGCTCGACCGTGACTGCACGCTGTCGACACGCACCACCCAACAGGCCGTCGAGCGTCTGGCCGGACGGATGCTTGCCTACGGCGGAACGGTCCACTGCCGGGGCAATCGCCTGCGACTGGTCCTGCATGAATCGATCACCCACACCTCGCCAGCGGCGGCCTGACACGGGATCTGGCCCGGCGCGCAACGTTCGCCGCTAAAGTTACACCCGAAACCGCCGCTATCCGTGCCGAGCCCTCCTTCGTGAGCCACCGCATCATGCCCGTCCTGCCGCAGGCCGCCGTCGATGGCGACCTGGCCGATCCGCTGCCGCAGCGGATCCTGCTGGTCGAAAATTCCCGTGCCTTTACCGGCATGCTGCGCGAAGCCATCGAGCAGCGCCTGGAACTGCCGGTGGTGATCGCCTCCACCCTGGCCGAGGCCGATCGCCTGCTGAGCGAGGGTGGCGGCTGGTTCCTGGTGCTGACCGGGTTGGTGCTGGCCGACGGCGACCGCGATGCGGTGGTCGAGTTCTTCCTCAAGCGCGACCTGCCGACCGTGGTGGTCAGCGGCGTGTACGACGAGGACCTGCGCAAGCGCGTGCTGCAGCAGCAGATCATCGACTACGTACTGAAGAATACCCCCGGCAGCATCGACTACCTGGTGTGGCTGGTGCAGCGGCTGGAACGCAACCGCCGCATCGCGGCGCTGGTGGTGGACGATTCCCCGTCCGCGCGCGGCTATGCCGCCGCCCTGCTGCGCATGTATGGCCATGAGGTGCACGAAGCGGCCGATGGCAACGAGGGCCTGGCCGCGATCGAGGCGCATCCGGCGATCCGCCTGGCGGTGGTCGACCAGGAGATGCCCGGCATGCAGGGCGTGGAATTCACCCGCCGCCTGCGCACCCTGCGCTCACGCGACAAGGTGGCGGTGATCGGCATCTCCGGCAACACCGACGCATCGCTGATCCCGCGCTTCCTGAAGAACGGTGCCAACGACTTCCTGCGCAAGCCATTCTCGCGCGAGGAATTCTTCTGCCGGGTCTCGCAGAACGTGGACCAGCTGGAACTGATCGGCACCCTGCAGGATCTGGCCACCCGAGACTTCCTTACCGGCCTGCCCAACCGCCGCTGCTTCCTGGAACAGAGCCAGCGCCAGCTGCCGCAGCTGCAGCTGCATGGCCAGTGCGTGGCGGTGGCGATGATCGACATCGACCACTTCAAGCACATCAACGACACCCACGGCCACGAGGCCGGCGACGATGCGCTGCGTGCGGTGGCCGGTGCGGTGGCCGCGCATGCACGCAGCCAGGACCTGATCGCACGCTTCGGTGGCGAGGAGTTCTGCCTGCTGGTGCCGGACATGGAACAGGACGAGGCACTGCAGTACTTCGAGGAACTGCGACAGCGCATCGCCGCACTGGAAGTGGACATTGGCACCGCGACGCTTCGCATGACGGTCAGCATTGGCCTGTGCTGCCTGCGCCCGCAGCGTGATGCGCTGCATCGGCTGATCTCCGAGGCCGACCGCCAGCTGTACCTGGCCAAGGCCGGTGGCCGCAACCGGGTCAGCTGCACCACGGTGGCCAGCCCGCTGCGCCCGCGCGAGCCGGCCCTGCCCTGACCGGCCCGCTTTGATCCAGATCAACGCCGCACCCGCGCGGCGGCTCTACAGTCGGCCCCGACATACGCACGAAGGGGAGCCGGGGATGGCACTACTGGTCTGGCAGGACGATCTGAACATCGGCATCGATGTGATCGACCAACAACACCGCCGCATCATCGAGATGCTCAACCACCTGCACGTGGCCCAGGCCAGCATGCAGCGTGCGGCGGTGGGTGAAGTGATCGACGAGGTCGTGGACTACACCATGTCGCACTTCGCATTTGAAGAAGAGTTGATGGAAGAAGCGGGCTACCCGTTCTGTGCCGCGCACAAGCGCGTGCATGAGGTCTTCATCAAGCGGGTATCGGAATACCGCATGCGCTTCCAGGCCGGCGAGGACATCAGCGACGAACTGCGCACCATGCTCTCACGCTGGCTGTTCAATCACATACGCGGTGATGACCAGGCCTATGCCGAACAGGTCAAGGCGCACCTGAACCAGTTCGCCCGCGAGCACCAAGGGGGCGGTTGGCTGGGGCGTACGCTCAAGCGCTTCTTTGGTTGAGCCTCAGGGCGCGCCGGTGCAATGCCACCAGCGCGCACAGGGTCGCCACCGCAGTCAGGCACAGGTAGTAACCCACCGCGACCAGGCCGAAGCGTTCGGCCAGCCAGGTGGCCAGGTACGGCGCCGGTGCCGCGCCAAGGATGCCGGCCAGGTTGAAAGACAGCGACGCGCCGGTATAGCGCACCTCCACCGGGTAGATCTCGGCCAGGAAGGTGCCGCAGGGGCCGTAGGTCAGGCCCATCAGGAACAGGCCCAGGCACAGGAAGCCAGTGACCAGCCACGGGCTGTGCGGCTGGAACAGCGGCGCGAACAGCACACCGAAACCGACGATCAGTACGCTGGCGACGATCATCGTGCGTCGCGTGCCCCAACGGTCGCCATAGCGCGCCGACAGCGGGATACCCAGCGCGAAGAACAGCATGCCGGCCATCTGCATCAGCAGGAACTGCTCGCGGCTGTAGCCCAGCACCGCGGTGCCATGGCCGAGACTGAACACCGTCATCAGGTAGAACAGCACGAAGGTGGCGAACGCGCCCAGGGTGCCCAGCAACATCGGCACCGGATGGTCACGCAGTACCGTCCACATCGGCAGCCGCACCGGCGCCTTGCGCTCCAGCGCCTTTTTGAAATCGGGCGTCTCGTGGATGTTCAGGCGCACCCACAGGCCAAGGCCGACCAGCAGTGCGCTGGCCACGAACGGGATACGCCAGCCCCACTGCAGGAAGTCATCCTGGCTCAGGCAGCGGCCGAGCACCAGGAAAATGCCGGCCGACAGCAGGAAGCCGAGCGGCGCACCCAGCTGCGGGAACATGCCGTACCAGGCACGTTTGCCCGGCGGTGCGTTCTCGGTGGCCAGCAGCACTGCCCCACCCCACTCGCCGCCCAGCCCCAGGCCCTGGCCAAAGCGGCACAGCGCCAGCAACGCGGGGGCCCACAAGCCAATCTGCGCGTGGGTCGGCAGCAAACCGATCAGCACCGTGGACAGGCCCATGGTCAGCAGCGCGGCCACCAGCGTGGCCTTGCGGCCGATACGGTCACCGAAGTGGCCGAACACTGCCGAGCCCACCGGACGCGCGATGAACGCGACCGCGAACGTTGCCAGTGACTGCAGCAGCGCCGCCTGCTCACTACTGTCCGGAAAGAACAGGTGCGGGAACACCAGCACGGCGGCCGTGGCGTAGATATAGAAATCGAAGAATTCGATGGTGGTGCCGATCAGGCTGGCCAGCAGGACTCGACTGGGGGAATTCACGGACGGCGCGGCAGCGGTGATCGTCGACATCGGCAACACGGGTAACGGCGGATCGCCCGATTCTGCCACGGGCCGGTGGCCGCACGGGGCGATGGTTTCAGCCGACACCGATGCCAACGGAATTTTTCGGGCCACCCGCTAGGCTGCGCCACCGGTCCCTGCATGGATGCTTTGCCGATGACTGCAGTCGCGCTGTCGTGGTCCGATTCGCCGAAGCTGCCGCGCATGGCGGCATGGCTGGTGGTGCTGCTGGTGCATGGATTGATGGCAGTGTGGCTGCTGGGCAGCGGCAGGATCATGCTGCGCAGTAACGACGACGCAAGGATCTCGCTGCGCTGGCTGCCGCCGGAACCGCCGACGCTGGCGCCTCAACAGCCTACCCTGCGCTCCGCACAGGTGACGCGTCCGGCCGCTTCGGCGATGCCACGTCCTGCCCCGGCTGCCCAGACAGATTCCACCCTACCAGCCGCAGAGGAAACGGCCGTTGCGGCGCCGCTGATCCTGGGCCTCCCGGCGGGCAGCATCGACGGTGGCGACGGCATCAGCGCTGCGGGTGTCGCTCCGCGCCTTATTGGTCGCCGCGAGATACACCCGGCATTCGCGCCGCGCCGCAATTACTTCCGGATCCGCCGGCAGATGACGCCGGAGCAGATCGTGCATGGCGTAGCGCAACTGCTGGGTTTGTGGCCACCGGGGTACATTGTCGACCCCTGCGAGCTGGGCAAGCAGGACATGGAGTATTTCCAGAACGCCGTCGAAGAAGCCGACCGCGACATGCTGCGTGCGGCAGTGCTGCAGGTGAGTACCCGCTGCCGGTAGCTCGACAGCTGTCTGCCTTCTGTAGAGTCGAGCCATGCTCGACTGCTCTTCGCGAGAAGCAGCCGAGCATGGCTCGGCTCTACCGAAGAACGAAAAGTAGTCGAGCAAGGCTCGACTCTACAAAGAGCGAACAGCGGTCAAGCAGCCACGTCGTTACAACTGGATCCAGGTGGCCTTGATCTCGCTGTACTTATCGAAGGCGTGCAGCGATTTGTCCCGGCCGTTGCCGGACTGCTTGTAACCACCAAACGGTGCGGTCATGTCGCCGCCATCCCAGCCGTTCACCCATACGCTGCCGGCGCGCAGCTGGCGCGCAACCCGATGCGCGCGGCCCAGATCGCGTGTCCAGAGACCGGCGGCCAGTCCGTAGCGGCTGTCGTTGGCCAGGCGCACCGCTTCGGCCTCGTCGTCAAAGCCAAGCACCGCCAGCACCGGCCCGAACACTTCCTCGCGTGCCAAGGCCTGCTCCGGGCGCACCTGGTCGAACACCGTGGGCTGCACATAGCTGCCACCCGCCTCCACCTCGGCACGATGCCCCCCCAGCAGCAGGCGGGCACCTTCAGCTTCGGCGCGTGCGATATCCCGCATCACCTTGTCCAGATGCGCGGCGTCCACCAGCGCGCCCATCGGCGCGTCGGCGTCCAGCGGATGCTGCGGCTGCATGTGCTGGCCATAAGCAACCACCTGGTGCACGAAATCCTCACGGATCGAGCGCTGCACCAGCAAGCGCGACCCGGCGGTACAGACTTCGCCCTGGTTGAAGAAGATGCCCTGCGCCACGGCCTTGGCCGCCGCGTCCAGATCGGGAGCGTCGGCGAACACCACGTGCGGGCTCTTGCCGCCGCATTCCAGCCAGACCCGCTTGAGGTTGGATCGCCCGGAATACTCAAGCAACTTCGCGCCGGTGGCAGTGGAACCGGTGAACGCCAACACATCCACGTCCATGTGCAGGGCCAGCGGTTCGCCAACGCGCGCGCCATGGCCCGGCAGCACGTTCAGCACGCCCTCCGGCAGGCCCGCCTCGGCGGCCAGCGCCGCCAGCCGCAGCGCACTCAGCGGCGACCGCTCCGAAGGCTTGAGCACCACCGAGTTGCCCATCGCCAGCGCCGGTGCGATCTTCCAACAGGCCATCAGCAACGGGAAATTCCACGGCACGATGGCCGCCACCACGCCAGCGGCTTCGCGGGTGACCAGTCCGAGTTCGTGCGGGCCAGTCGGCGCGATCTCGCCATACAGCTTGTCCACCGCTTCGGCGGTCCAGGTCAGGCACCGCACCACACCGGGCAGGTCGATACGGCGTGCGTCACGAACCGGCTTGCCCATGTCCAGGGTTTCCAGCAGCGCCAGTTCATCGACGTGCGCTTCCACCAGCGCGGCCAGCGCCAGCAACACGCGCTTGCGATGCGCCGGGCTCGCCTGCGACCAGTGGCCCGCCTCGAAGCTGCGCCGCGCGGCCAGTACCGCGCGTTCGACATCCTGCGCGTCGCAGTCGGCAACCGCGCCCAGCACGCGACCATCGATCGGGCTGATGCAGTCGAAGCGGGCGCCGCTGGCGGCATCGACATATCGGCCATCGATGAAGGCCTGGCCCGGCATCGAGAGCTGAAGGGACAGCGCCTGCCAGTGGCTGCGGTTGGGGAAATCGGCCATGGGAAGCTCCAGCGGTCAACGAGCTTTGGTTATACCGGGACCGCCGCGACTCCACCGTGACGCGGCTGCGCTACATTCGTCGCATCGGACCCGATGGAGCTGGCATGAAGCGTCCCGAAAGCGACCTGCACGACCTGGCCACCCAGCGCCCCGAGTCACTGGACGCGTACTGGATGCCGTTCACCGCCAACCGCCAGTACAAGGCCGCGCCGCGCATGCTGGTACGCGCCGAAGGCATGCACTACGAGGACGTCGACGGCCGCCAGATCCTCGACGGCACTGCCGGCCTGTGGTGCTGCAACGCCGGCCACGCCCGCCCACGCATCGTCGACGCCATCGTCGAGCAGGCACGTACCCTCGACTACTCGCCGGCCTTCCAGATGGGCTCGCCGCCGGCCTTCGCGCTGGCGCAGCGGCTGGCCGCACTGGCGCCTGCCCCGCTCAACCATGTGTTCTTCACCAGCTCCGGCTCCGAGGCGGTGGATACCGCGATGAAGATCGCGCTGGCCTATCACCGCCAGCGTGGCGAGGGCCAGCGCACCCGCTTCATCAGCCGCGAGAAGGCTTACCACGGGGTCGGTTTCGGCGGCATGGCGCTGGGTGGGCTGCCCAACAACCGCAGGGCGTTCGGCCTGCAGCTGGGCGGCGTGGACTACCTGCGGCATACCCTGGACCTGCCGCGCAATGCGTTCAGCAAGGGCCTGCCACGCCAGGGCGCGGAGCTGGCCGACGACCTGGAACGGCTGATCGCGCTGCACGATGCCTCGACCATCGCGGCGGTGTTCGTCGAGCCCATTGCCGGTTCGGCCGGGGTGATCCTGCCCGCGCCCGGCTACCTCCAGCGCCTGCGCGAGCTGTGCGACCACCACGGCATCCTGCTGGTGTTCGACGAGGTCATCACCGGTTTCGGCCGGGTCGGCATGCCCTTCGCCGCGCAGCGCTTCGGGGTCACCCCGGACCTGCTGACCTTCGCCAAGGCGGTCAGCAACGGCGCGGTACCGCTGGGTGGCGTGCTGGCCAGCGACGCCGTGCATGCAACCCTGATGCAGGCACCGCCGCAGGCCATCGAGCTGTTCCATGGCTATACCCATTCCGGCCATCCGCTGGCCTGCGCCGCAGCGCTGGCCACGCTGGAGGTCTATGCCGAGGAGCGCCTGTTCGAGCGTGCCATCGAACTGGGCGAATATTGGCAGGAACGGCTGCACGCGCTGCAGGGCCTGCCCAACGTGATCGACATCCGCAACTTCGGGCTGGTCGGCGCGGTCGAGCTGGCGCCGCGCCGCGATGCCCCCGGCAGCCGTGGCTACGAGGTGTTCCGGCGCTGCTTCCAGGACGGCCGGCTGCTGGTGCGCTGTACCGGCGACATCATCGCGCTGTCGCCACCTCTGATCGTGGACAAGGCACAGATCGACCAGATCACCGGCACCCTGGGCGAGATGATCAGGGCCACCGCCTGAGCCCGGGCCGGCGGTGGCGAGCGGGTACAATGGGCGGTTCCGCTCCTGCTCGCTGCCGTGCCCATGGATATCGTCGTCAAAGAAGAACTCAAGGCCTACATCGACCCGCTGACCGCGGACGAACATGACGCGCTGGAGCGCAGCATCCTGGCCGAAGGCTGCCGCGATGCGCTGGTGCTGTGGGGTGATGTGCTGGTCGATGGCCACAACCGTTTCGGCATCTGCCAGAAGCATGGCCTGCCCTTCAATACCGTGCAGAACACCCGCTTCCAGAGCATGGAAGACGTGCACCTGTGGATGATCGAGCAGCACCTGGGCCGCCGCAGCGTGTCCGACTTCCAGCGCGGCGTGCTGGCGCTGCGCAAGCGCGACATCCTGGCCGCCCGCAAGCAGATCGAGCAGGCGCAGCTGCAGCGCGAGAGCGACGGCACCGCCGAAGCCATCGAGGACGCGGGTGAGGACAGCCCGCCGTGGGAACCGGCACCGAAGATCAGCCGCGCCGAGCTGGCCCGCGAGGCCAAGCTGAGCACCAGCCAGGTCGGCATGATCGAACGCATCCACGCCCAGGCCGCGGCCGAGGTGGTGGAAGCGGTGAAGGCCGGCGTGATCTCGATCAGCGCTGCTGCTGCCGTGGCCGACCTGCCGGAAGACGAGCAGCGCGCCGCTGCCGCCGGTGGCAAGGATGAGCTGAAGCAGGCCGCCAAGCGCGTGCGCGAGTCCAAGCGCAAGCCGCGTGCACCGAAGCCGGAAGCAGCCGAGATGGACTTCGAGGAAGCGGACGAAGAGCAGATCGCCAGCCGCGACGCCGAGGTGCTGTCGGCACTGGAGCAGCTGGGCGAGGATGCCCCGGCGCTGCGCCGCCGCGTGGTCGCGCTGACCCGCGAGAACGACACCCTGCGCGCGCAGCTGGCTGCGTTGCGCAAGCAGCTCGAAGCGCTCTGAACCAACGGGTAGTGCCGGCCGCGGGCCGGCAACCCCATGAACGTTCCGGGTGCGTTGCGGATGCCGGCCAGCGGCCGGCACTACCAGATGCTCATGCCGTGCCGGTTAGACTTCCGGCATGACGTCTGCCAACGATCCGCGCCGCGCACAGCTGCGGCGCCTGAAAGCCCTAGCGCTGGGACTGCTGCTGTTGATGCTGGCCGGTTTCGCGGTCAGCCACTGGCAGGGCGAGCGCGGCATCTGGGCCTGGGTCTCGGCCTTCTGCGAAGCAGCGGCCGTCGGCGCACTGGCCGACTGGTTCGCGGTCGTCGCGCTGTTCCGGCGGCCGATGGGCCTGCCGATCCCGCATACGGCAATCATCCCACGCAGCAAGGAACGCATCGGCGACAGCCTGGCCCTGTTCGTGCGCGACCAGTTCCTTGAACCACAGGTCCTCTTGGCAAAGCTGCAGGTATTCGACCCGGCCAGCCGTCTCGGCAGTTGGCTGGCCGACCCTGCACGCTCACGGATGCTGGCCGACATGGCCCGCGGCTGGGCCTTGCAGGCACTGGACTTCTTCGACGAAACCGCGGTGCGCCGGCAGCTGCACGCCTTCGTGGTGCAGCAACTGCGGCAGTGGAATGCCGCCGCCACCGCCGGTGAGCTGCTGGCCCTGCTGACCGCCGATGGGCGCCACCAGCGCGTGCTGGACGAGGGCCTGCAGCGCTTGGGGCGCTGGCTGGAGCAGCCGGAAGTGAAGGAGCGCGCCTCGCAGCTGATCGTGCGTTACATCCAGCGCGAGTGGCCGACGCTGTCGAGCACGGTGAACTGGGTCAAGCCGATCGACGAGATCGGCGACAGCCTGGCCGAGCGACTGGCGCGGGCGGTGCTGGAAGAACTGCAGCAGGTGCTGGCCGAGCCGCAGCATCCGCTGCGCCAGGACTACGAGAGCTGGCTGCAGAACTACGTGCAGCGCCTGCGCGAGGACCCGGCCCTGGCCGAGCGCATCGAACAGCTCAAACAGGAAATGATCGATCACCCCGCCCTGCAGGAGTACGTGCAGGGGCTGTGGGCGCGCATCCATGCCAGCCTGCGTGCCGACCTGCAGCGTGAGGATTCGGCGCTAGTCGGGCACCTGCAGCGCAGCCTCGCGTCACTGGGCAGCAGCCTGCAGGCCGACCCGGCCCTGCGCGACGCGCTGAACCAGCATCTTCTGGAGGGCGCCCAGCGCCTCACCGGCCGCCTGCGCGAAGGCGTGACCACGCATATCGCGCAGACCGTGAAGAGCTGGGACGAACGGCATCTGGTCGAGCAACTGGAACTGAGCGTGGGCCGCGACCTGCAGTTCATCCGCTTCAACGGCACCCTGGTGGGTGGACTGATCGGCCTGCTGCTGCACGCCGCGACGGTGGTGTTCAGGTTCTAGGACCCCATCCGGCAGTCGATCCATGCCCTGCGTGGAGACGGAATTCGTCACGCTTGATTAACGAAATGCGAATGCCTATCATTTGCCGATCGGTTGTACGCTTAGCCAAGCGGGGCACGGAAGCACGCACCCACCCGCCCCTTCGCCCGTGTACATCCCCCGACTACCGGGTCGCCCGCACCAAGCGGGTGGCGCACCGTCGATGGGACTCGCTGGGCGACGTGCGCGAAGCGCATGGCTGCTGCGTCTGCGCATTCCATCGCTTGTTTCGTCCTGCATGGAATCGCACCGATGGCAATGCCGCTGAACCCCCCTCGTCCCACTCTGCTGGCCCTGGCCGTGACCGCACTGATGATCGCCCCGCTGGCCCACGCCGACGGCACTGCCGATCCTTCCGCGCGCACGCTGGATACGGTCCAGGTCACCGCTGACGGCGATATCGTCGACAGCTATACGGTCAAGCGTGCCAGCACGGCCACCAAGCTCGGCCTGTCGCTGCGCCAGACACCGCAGTCGATGACCGTGGTCACCCGCCAGCGCCTGGATGACATGGGCTTGTTCTCGCTGTCCGATGTGATGGGCCAGGTCACCGGCGTGGCGGTATCGGTCACCGACAGCGAGCGCATCAACTACGTCTCGCGCGGCTACAACATCACCAATTTCCAGGTCGATGGGATGCTCAACACCTTCGGTGGGTACATCAAGACCAACACCGACAGCGTGATCTATGACCGCATCGAAGTGGTACGCGGCGCAACCGGCCTGACCACCGGTGCCGGCGATCCCTCGGGCACCATCAACTTCGTGCGCAAGCGTCCTACCGACAGCTTCCAGATGAGCGCCAACCTGACCCTCGGGCGTTGGGGCAACCAGCGCCTGGAGGCCGATCTCGGTGGCCCGGTTGCGCTCGACGGCCGCATCCGCGCGCGCGTGGTGGCGGCCAAACAACAGAGTGACTCGTTCCGCGATGTCTACAAACTGGACAAGGACGTGTTCTACGGCATCGTCCAGGCCGACATCACCGACACGACCCTGCTCGAGGCCGGCTACGAATACCAGTCGCCGCGCACTACAGGCGTGACCTGGGGCGTGGTGCCGTACTGGGGGTCCGATGGCCAGCCCGCCAAACTGCCGCGCTCGACCAACCTGTCCGCCCGCTGGAGCAGTTGGCCGATCATCGAAAAGAGCGCATTCGCACGCCTTGAGCAGCAGTTGGGCAACGGCTGGACCGCCAAGGCCGCCTATACCCGCTCCAAGCGCGAAACCGACGGTGCGGTGTGGTACGGGGCCTCCGGCTACCCGAATGCCGATGGCAGCGGCATCAGCGCCTTCGTCGGCAGCTTCGGCGAGAACGGCGACATGCAGGTGTTCGACTTCAACGTTGGCGGTCCGTTCCGGCTGTTCGGCCGGGAACACGAGCTGGTGCTCGGTTTCGGCCAATCCGTGCGCAAGGGTGACGTGCCTGCCACCGACACTGCTGCCTACCCGGACAGCTACACCCGTGTACCGGATTGGCATCGCTGGAACGGCGACGTCGCGCCGCTGCAGGTCACCCGCCTGGGCTATCTGGCTTCTGAAGACGAACTGCGCCAGCGCGCGGCCTATCTGGCGACGCGCCTGCAGCTGGCCGATCCGTTGACCGCGGTGCTCGGCGCGCGCTACGGCAGCTGGGAAACGCGCACCTGGAACTACACCCATGACGCCGCCGGTCGCCTGACCGATACGCGTCGTGGCGGCTACAAGCCGGACGACTCGCTCACTCCGTATGCCGGCTTCATCTACGACTTCAACCGCTACTTCAGCGGCTACGTCAGCTACACCGACATTTTCCAGCCGCAGAACTACCGTGACCGGGACAACAACTACCTCGAACCGGTGGTCGGTGACATGTGGGAGGCCGGCGTCAAGGCCGAGTTCTTCGACGGTCTGCTGAATGCTTCCGCGGCCGTGTTCAAGGGCCAGAAGGACAACGTTGCCGAGCTCGACGACTCGGTGCCGGAAAACTCGCTGCCGGGTGGGGTCAGTGCCTACCGCTCCACCGGCAAGGGCAACAAGGTCAAGGGCTGGGAGATCGAAGCACAAGGCAGCCTTGGTGAGAACTGGAACCTGGCGGCCGGCTTCACCCACACCGTCAGCCGCAATGCGCAGGGCGTGCGCCAGAACACCGTCATCCCGGTCGATCTGTTCCGCCTCAACGCCAGCTGGCGACCGGGCGGCGCTGAAGGCCGTTTCTGGCTGGGCGGTGGCGCCACCTGGCAGAGCGGTATCTGGAGCCTGAGCAACAAGCCGCGTGCGGATTTCCTGACCAGCGGCAAGCGCGACCGCGTGGCAATCGAACAGGGCGACATCTACCTGCTCAACCTGTCGGCGGGCTATCGCTTCAACGAGAACTTCACCGCGCAGGTAAACGTGAACAACCTGCTCGACAAGAAGTATTACAACCGCGTCGGTTTCTATGACGGCGTGTTCTGGGGCGAACCGCGCAATGTGACGATGACACTGCGCTGGAAGCTCTGACCCTCGATGGATGGCACCGGTTCTGCGACCGGTGCCCGGCCACGGATGGCCAACCCCGGCGCGCTGCGGTGCGCCGGTTCCTTTTCACTGAAACCTGCAGGAACGCCGTGGACCGCTCGCCCGCAACCGCCAGCCCCCGCACCTTCTTCTCCAACCCGCGCTGGGGCGTGCTGTCACGCTCGCTGGCGGCGATCTTCGGCGGCTACGCGCTGGCTTCCGTGACCAGCGTGTTCTGCGCGGTGGCGCTGCCCGGCGCTCGAGGCCAGACCGTGCTGACCGGCATGCTGCTGGCCATTCTGGTGGCCGCCTGCGCGGCGCTGTGGGCGTTCGCCACGCGCAGTGCGCTGCGTGCGTGGGTCGGCATCCTCGCCCCCACCCTGCTGATGGCAGTCATCGCGCGCATGCTGGGGGCCTGGGCATGAAGAACGGATTCCGCCAGTCGATGGCCTGGCTGCACACCTGGACCGGCCTGCTGGTCGGCTGGCTGCTGTTGCTGATTTTCATGGCCGGCACGGCCAGCTACTACCGCGAGGAAATCAGCCGCTGGATGCGCCCGGAACTGCCCTCCAGCAACGTCAGCATCGATGTGGCCGCGCAGCGTGCCGTGGACTACCTGCAGGCCAACGCCGCGCAGGCCGAGAACTGGTTCGTCACCCTGCCACAACCGCGCAACCCCGCCATGCAGATGTTCTGGCGGCTGCCGCCGGAGCTGGTCGACCCCAGCCGTGGCCGTCGAGGGGGCTTCGGCGACGCAACACTGGACCCGAACACCGGGCAGGCACTGAAGGCCCGCGAGACCCGCGGCGGTGATTTCTTCTACCGCCTGCATTTCGACCTGCACTACATCCCGGTGCTGTGGGCGCGCTATCTGGTCGGCTTCTGCGCGATGTTCATGCTGGTGGCAATCATCACCGGCGTCATCACCCACAAGAAAATCTTCAAGGACTTCTTCACCTTCCGCAAGGACAAGGGCCTGCGTTCCTGGCTCGATTTCCACAACGTCAGCGCGGTGATGGCCCTGCCCTACCACGCGATGATCACTTACACCGGCATCGTCACCCTGATGATCATGTACCTGCCGTGGGGCGTGAAGGTGGCTTACCCTCAGGACGAGGACAAGTTCTTCAGCGAAGCATTCGGCGGCATGCCGGAGGTGACCGCGCCGGCCGAAGGCCGCGCCACGCCGCTGCCGATCGCGCAGCTGCTGGACAGCGCGCGAGCGCATTGGCACGGCGTGGAAGTGGCCGGCTTCACCGTGTCCAACCCTGGCGCGGCCAATGCAGTGATCGACATCCGCCAGCGTGACGGCAAGCGCCTGTCCACCGACACCCCGGCCGTGCGCTACGACATGGTCAACGGCACGCTGCTGGAAGAAACACCGCCTTCCGGTGGCGCCACCGCCACCCGCGGCGTGCTGTACGGCCTGCACCTGGCGCGCTTCGCCGACTGGGGCCTGCGTGCACTGTTCTTCCTGTCCGGACTGGTCGGCTGCCTGATGGTGGCCAGCGGCGTGGTGCTGTGGGCGGTGAAGGAACGGCCCAAGCACGCCAAGAGTGGCCGCACAGGCTTCGGCCTGCGCCTGGTCGATGCGTTGAACATCGGTACCGTGGCCGGCCTGCCGATCGCCTTTGCAGCGTACTTCTGGGGCAACCGCCTGCTGCCGCTGGACATCGCCGAGCGCTCCAGCGCCGAGGCCAACATGTTCTTCTACGCCTGGGGCGCGGCACTGCTGGCCGCCTTCATCTGGCCGAAGCGGATGATGTGGGCCTGGCAGCTGTACCTGGGCGCAGCCGCGTTCGCGCTGGTGCCGGTGGTCAATGCGCTGACCACGCATGCGCATCTGGGCAACACCCTGCGCAACGGGGACTGGGTGCTGGCTGGCTTTGATCTGTCGATGATCGCGTTCGGCGCGATGCTGGCGCTGTGCGGCTGGCGCATGCAGCGCTGGACACCACCGCTGAGCGCGGCCGAGAAGAAGAAGCGTGCAGCGGCGGCGGCGGCGCCCAAGGCCCCGGTGGACGCTGCAGAAACCGCCGAAGCGGAGGCCAGCGCATGATGCTGCTCGCGTTGACCCTGTCGTTCTCTGCGTTCACCGCGCTGTCGCTGGCGATGGAGAAGCACCAGCACGACCTGCACGGCAAGGCTGCAGCCACCCCGGCACAGCGCACGCAGTGGCGGGTGCTGGGTTGGGTGCTGCTGACGGTAGCGTTTGCACTGTGCGTGGTCGACCACGGCTGGGCGATGGGCCCGGTGCTGTGGCTGGGCGTGATGACCGTGGGCGGCGTGGTGCTGTCGTTCGGGTTGTACCCGTACCGGCCGAAATGGATCGCGCCGCTGGCGATCGCGCTGCCCGTGGCCGGGCTGCTGGTGGCGTTGCTGTAACCGCCATCCACGCATGGCGTAGATCTACTGAACAATCCTCCACGCATGGCATGGATGTACCGGCCAGAGATGGGGAGTGCCGGCCGCTGGCCGGCATCCCATGAACCCTCTGCGGATCTGACACCGTTGCCGGCCAGCGGCCGGCATTACCGGACTTACCCCAACCGCTTCAGTTCCCACGCGCGGTGGATGCGCGCGTTGCGCTCGAAATCCGGGCCGATGGTGCGTGCGGTGATCTCGCGGCACTGGGCAAATTCGGCGATGGCGTTCTCTTCCAGCTTGAAGCGGCGGAAGTTGTTGGAGAAGTACAGCACGCCGCCCGGTGCCAGCCGCGCAACCGCCGCGCGCAGCAGCTTCAACTGCTCGCGCTGCACGTCGAAGTCATCGGCGCGTGCGGAGTTGGAGAACGTCGGCGGATCGCAGAAGATCACGTCGTACTGGCCACGGTCGCCTTCCAACCACGCCATCGCATCGGCCTGCACCAGCAGGTGCTGGTTGCCGCCCTGCCCGTTCAACGCCAGGTTGTCGTAGCACCACTGCAGGTAAGTGGCCGACAGGTCGACGCTGGTAGTGCTGGCGGCACCGGCCACCGCCGCCTGCACGCTGGCCACGCCGGTGTAGCAGAACAGGTTGAGGAAACGCTTGCCACGCGCCTGTTCGGCCATCATCCGGCGCAGCGGGCGGTGGTCGAGGAACAGGCCGGTGTCCAGGTAGTCGAACAGATTCACCTGCAGCAGCGCGTTGTTCTCGCGCACCACGATGAATTCGTCACGCTGCTCGAAACGGCCGTACTTGCTGCCGCCCTTGCCGCGCTCGCGCGACTTCATCGAGACCTGCTCCGGCGGCACGCCGAATACTTCGCGCGCGGCCGCCAGCAGCTCGTTGCGGCGGCGGCGCACGTCGTTCTCCGGAATCGCCGCCGGTGCGGCGTATTCCTGCACATGCAGGAAGGTGCGGCGCTTGCCACCGTCTTCCTCGTAGACATCGATGGCCGCCGCGTACTCCGGCAGATCGGCATCGTAGGCGCGGAAGCAGGTGATGTCCTCGCGGGCACGCCAGCTCTTGAACTTCTTCAGGTTCTTGCGCAGGCGGTTGGCCACCATCTGCGCACCTTCGCTGAGTTCGCGCGGCTGCGCCGGGTCACGGCCCGGCACGGCGATCGGGTCGCAGACGATCAGCGCGCATTCCAGCGCACCGTTGAACATCTGGTACTTCTTGCCCGCACGCAGGCCGGTGGCAAAGGCCAGTTCGTCGTTGCCGCACAGCAGGCTGGCGCGCCACTGCGGCACCGCTTTCTGCAGGGCATTGCCGAGTGCGCGGTACAGCGCCGGGTCGGCGGCCAGGCGTTCGTCATACGGCGGGTTGCAGACCACCGCACCGATCTCCTGCTCCGGTGCGGCCAGGTCGGCGACGTCGGCGCGGGTGAAGCGGATCGCGTGGGCGACACCGGCCACCTCGGCATTCTCGCGTGCCGCCTGGATCGCGGTCGGGTCGATGTCGCTGCCGTGGATGACCGGCTTCAGCGCGGCCAGGCCAGCCGCTTCGCGGTCACGCGCCTCGCTCTGGATGCTCTTCCAGGCGGCCTTGTCGAAGCCCAGCCAGCGGCTCGGCGGCAGGCTGCCGTGGCGCATCAGGCCGGGAGCAACGTCGGCGGCCATCAGCGCGCCTTCGATCAGCAGCGTGCCGCTGCCGCACATCGGGTCCAGCAGGCCGCCACCGGCGGCGTGCAGCCGCGGCCACTGCGCGCGCAGCAGCAGCGCGGCGGCCAGATTTTCCTTCAGCGGTGCCTCGTGAGCGGCGCCGCGCCAGCCACGGCGATGCAACGGGCCGCCGCCGAGGTCGATCGACAGCGAGGCACGGCCTTTGCGCAGTGACAGGTTGACGCGCACATCCGGCAGGTCGGTGTTGACCGACGGGCGCTCCAGGCCTTCATCACGCATGCGGTCGACGATGGCGTCCTTGATCCGCTGCGCGGCAAAGCGGGCATGGGTGATCTTGTCGCCCGACACGTGCGCGTCCACCGCCAGGGTCATCTCCGGCTTGAGGTGCTCGTGCCACGGCAGCGCACGCACGCCGTCATACAGGGCCTGCTCGTCCGGGCACTCGAACTCGTCGATCGGCCACAGCACGCGGCTGGCCAGGCGCGACCACATCACGATCCGCAGCGCCTGCTCCAGTTCGCCCTCGGCGTTGACGCCGGCAATGGTGGCAGTGGCCTTGCCAAGGCCCAGGGCCGACAGTTCATCGGCAAGCAGGTATTCCAGGCCCTTGGCGCAGGAGACGAAGAATTTCACAGGATCGGTTCGCAGGTGGTCGGGCGCGGCACTGGGGCCGGGCCAGTCGGAAAGGAGGGCCGTAGGCACGGCCGGCAAGCCCGCGCCGGGGGCGGCGGGGCTGCCATTGTAGTCAATGCGGGCGGGCGCGCCGTGCGCCCGGGCTTCACAGTTGCCGCAGCAGGCGCTCGAAGGCCTGCGCGGAGGCCTCCACGTGGTGCTCCAGGCGGTGGCCGTCGTCGACCAGCAGCAGCTGCGCGGAGCGCGCCTGGGCCCAGGCGATCACTCCAGCGGCCGGCACCACGTCGTCATGCCAGGCCTGGACCACGGTGGTCGGCACGGCGGCGGCGTCCAGCGCCGGCATCGGGCCCATCGTGGTCGGCGGCACCATCAGGAACAGGCCGGCGACCGGGACCTGCAACGAGGCGATGGCGGAGATGTAGGCGCCCAGGCTGGAACCGGCCAGCACCACCGGACCCTGCCGGGCGGCGATGGCGGTGCGTTCAACCAGGCGGCGCAGGCGGGTCGGCACGTCACCTACGCGGCTGACCTCGCTCATCGCGTCCAGGTCTGTATAGTCCGGGCGCTCATGAGTCCAGCCCAGGCGCTGCGCCACGTCGGCCAGCGCGGTGACCTTGGTCGCCTCCGGGCCGCTCTCGAAGCCATGGGACAGGATGCAGTGGCCGCGGCTCATGCGCGTGCTCCGTGGGCGCGGGCCAACGAGGAAAGGGAAGGCAGGTTCATGCCGCAATGCTAGCATCGCCGGATGCCCAACCCGCTCCTGCCCGGCCTGCAACTGCAGCCCCTGCCCTACGAAGACCGTCTGCCACTGCGCGACCCGGCCACGCTGGAGATGGTGGTGATCCACTGCACCGAGCTGCCCGACCTGGCGATGGCCCGTGAGTACGGCGAGCGCGTGCTGTATGACAGCGGCGCCGGCAACAGCGGCCACTTCTACATCGACCGCGACGGCAGCGTGGTGCAGTACGTGGCGCCGGAGCGCGTGGCGCATCACGTGCGCGGCATGAACGCGCATACGCTGGGCATCGAGCTGGTCAACACCGGGCGCTACCCGCACTGGTTCGACAGCCGCCAGCAGGCGATGGACGAGCCCTACACCGAGGCACAGCTGCAGGCGCTGGAAGGCCTGCTGCAGGCGCTGGTGGCGCACTATCCGTCGCTGCGGCGGATTGCCGGGCATGACCAGCTGGACCTGGAGCAGATGCCGGCCAGCGATGACCCGGCGCTGATGGTGGCACGCAAGCGTGATCCGGGGCCGTTGTTCCCGTGGGCGCGGGTGCTGGCGAAGGTGCCGTTGCAGGGGTTGGAGTAAGCAGCAGGGCTGCGCCCTGCACCTGCAGAAGCCGAAGCCAGAGCAACAGCAGAGGCTGACTTCCTGAGGGGAGGCGGGGTGGGTCCGGTTGCGGGGGACGCTGCAAGTACGTCCATGTAAGCTCGGTCGCCGCATCCATGCGGCTCACGCCCCCGCAACCGGACCCACCCCGCCTTCGACAGATTCCGGCTGCTGTTGGTGGGTGCCGACCGTTGGTCGGCACGGGATCGAATCGATCGGAGGGTGCCTTTGTAGAGTCGAGCCACGCTCGACTGCTCTTTGCGTGCGAATCGGGCACGAGGGGGGTCAGAGCCGTTTTCCGTTGGAAAACGGATCCGACCCCGCGCGCCTCAGGCGCCGGTCGCAACCGGGCGGGTGCTGTCGCTGACCCAGCCGCTCCAGGAATCGGCGTAGATGCGTGCGCCGGACAGACCGGCCGCTTCCATCGCCAGCAACAGGTGGCAGGCGGTGACGCCGGAGCCGCACATCAGCACCACCTGCTGCGGATCACGGTTGCCGATCACGCCCTGCAGTTCGGCGCGCAGTTCCTGTGCATCACGCAGGCGGCCGTCGGCGACGTTCAACGCAAACGGACGGTTGACCGCGCCGGGCACGTGGCCGGCGACTGGGTCCAGCGGCTCCACTTCGCCGCGGAAGCGCTCACCTGCGCGTGCGTCGACCAACCAGCCCGGCGCGTGCTTCAGGCGTGCGCTGATTTCCTCGGCATTGGCGATCTGGGTGGTGTCGAAACGGCCCGGGTAAACCGGCAGCGCGGTCACCTCATCCTGCCCCGTCGCCAAGGGATGCCCTGCGCCCTGCCATGCGGCGATACCACCATCAAGCACGGCCACCTTGCTGTGCCCGATCAGGCGCAGCAGCCACCACAGGCGCGAGGCGGCCATGCTGCCATCGCTGCCGTCGTAGACCACCACCTGGGTGTCGGGACCGATGCCCCACTGGCCCAGTTTCGCGGCGAAGGCATCGCTGTCCGGCAGCGGGTGACGGCCGTGGCCGCTGCGGGTCAGATCCGACAGGTCCCGATTGAGGTCGGCATACACCGCGCCCGGAACATGCCCCGCCAGATACTGGCCGTTACCCGCCTGCGGATCGGCCAGCGAGGAACGTGCATCGACCACGCGTACGGCGGTACTGGCGGTGGCACGTGCGTCGACCACACGCACACCTTCGCCCAACACTGCGGCCAGGGTGGTGACATCGACCAGGGTGGTCCACGGCGGATCGATCGGCTTCATTGCACTTGCTCCAGTCGGCGACGCAGGTTGTAGAGAATGGCGGCGGTTGCGCCCCATATACGCTGGCCGGGCCAGCCGTACTCGAGGACGTGGCGGATGCGGCCGCGGTGATTGATTTCGACCTGGCGCAGATTGTCTGCGGCCATCAGGTAGGCCAGCGGCACTTCGAACACTTCGGCCACTTCGCTGGGCTGCGGCACCGGCACGAAGTCCGGATCGACCACGGCCACCACCGGCGTGACCCGGTAGCCGGTGATCGTCACGAAGGGATCGAGATAGCCCAGCGCCTGCACCTGGCCGGGCGCCAATGCGATTTCCTCCTGGCTCTCGCGCAGTGCAGCGGCCAACGCATCGCGGTCATCGGGTTCGGTGCGGCCACCGGGGAAGCCGACCTGGCCACCATGCTGGCGCAGGGTTTCGGTGCGACGGGTGAGGATGACCTGTGCGCCGTTGGCGCGTGGCACGATGCCGGCCAGTACGGCAGCTTCCACGGGTGGCCCCGGCGGCAGCAGGTCACTCAGTTCGCTGCGGTTCCAGCCGTCGCCGGCCGGCGGCTCGGCCAGTGGATGCAGCGCGCGCATCAGGCGCTCGTGATCAGCCAGCGAGCCGCGCAGTGATTGCTGCAGCTGTTCACGCAGAGGTTGCACGCGATGCAGGATGCGGCTGCGTTCCTCGTTGCTCATCGACGACCACCGCGCGATCTCATCGATATGCCGCCCGCAGCCGGTGCATTGCCGGTGCGGATCCAGCGTGCACACTCCGATGCAGGGACTTGCGACAACACGCGCCGTTTTTTCCATTGTTTGCACCCGACAACAGTAGCGCGATCGGGCTGAATTTGCGCGGGGTCAATATGCAGTGCACGGCAGCGTCGCGCTCCGCGCAAACAAAAACGCGCCGGTGGGATCACCGGCGCGTTTCGTTTACCGCTTCGATTTACTTGACGCTGACCAGCTTGATCTCGAACTGCACAGCCACGTTCGGCGGGAACGGGGTGCGCGGGTCGGCACCGTAGGCCTGGTCCGGCGGCAGGGTGACTTCCCACTTCGAGCCAGCCGGCATCTGCAGCAGGGTCTCGCGCATGGCCTTCATTTCGACTTCGCTGACCTTGATCGACGGAATCTGCTGGGCCGGGCGGGCTTCAGTCGGGCGCTGGCCGTACGGGAACGGACCGGCCACTTCCAGCTGCACGGTGCTGGCCTGGGTCGGCTTGGCGCCCTTGCCGGCTTCAATCACGCGGTACTGGACGCCGCTCGGCAGGGACTGCACGCCGGCCTTGGCCTTGTTCGCCGCGATGAACTGATCGCTCTTGGTCTTGTTTTCGGCAGCAGCCTTTTCGTACTCGGCCTTGGCAGCCTGGGCACGGCCCTGCTCGCGCTTCTGGAACGCTTCAACGGCCGGCTTCAGCTGGTCGGCGGTGATCGCCGGCTGCTTCTTGGCGTAGGCGTCCTGCAGACCCTTCACCACCGAGTTGATGTCCAGCTGCTCACCACGACCAGTCAGCTCCGCCAGGTTGTTGCCGTAGTCGTAACCGAAGTAGTAGCTCAGCTTGCCCTTTTCGGACGAGACGTCCTGGGCGAAGGCATTGCCCGTCAGGGCCAGGGCCGCGACGGCGACCGCGATAGAACGCAACTTCATCAAACAGTTCTCCAGGGGTGGTAACTCAGGGACGTTCTGCGCCGCCCTGAGGCGACGGGTTAGGATAACGGGCACAACGTGTAACCGCTACTCACGATGCAGGCTAAGACCCGTCTGCGTTGGCGGAGTTCAATCTCACTTTTTTTTAACGTTTCAGGAGTTTCCCCGTGGCCGATGCCCTGATCGCTGTCGCCGACGACGGCGCCATCCGCACCGTGACCGTCCAGCGCCCGGACAAGCTCAACGCCTTGAATGCCGCGACCCTGCAGGCGCTGACCGAGGCGTTCAGCGCCGCCGCCGCCGACCCGGACGTGCGCGTGGTGGTGCTGACCGGTGCCGGTCCGAAGGCTTTCGTGGCCGGGGCCGACATCGCCGAGATGAACACACTCAGTGCGGTTCAGGGACGTGATTTCTCCCTGCTCGGCCAGGCCCTGATGCGCCAGATCGAGCGCATGCCCAAGCCGGTGATCGCACGCGTGAACGGCTTCGCCCTGGGCGGCGGGCTGGAGCTGGCCATGGCCTGCCACCTGCGCATCGCTGCCGATACGGCCAAGGTCGGGCAGCCGGAGATCAATCTCGGCCTGATTCCCGGCTTCGGCGGCAGCCAGCGCCTGCTGCGCCTGTGCGGCCGCGCCGCCACCCTGGAGCTGTGCCTGCTGGGTGCACCGATCAACGCCGCGCGTGCGCTGGAACTGGGCATCGTCAACGAGGTGGTGCCCGCCGATGCGCTGGACAACCGCGTGCAGGACATCGCGCGCCAGCTGGCACGCTCGGCCCCGCTGGCCCTGCGTGGCCTGCTCGACGCGGTACACGTGGGTGGCGAATGCAGCCTGGAGGCTGGGCTGGAGTACGAAAGCGCGCAGTTCGGCCTGCTGTTCGCCACCGAAGACATGCGCGAAGGCACCAGCGCCTTCCTGCAGCGCCGCCCGCCGGCCTTCCAGAACCGCTGACGCCATGGCATCCCGACCCAACCCCGCGCAGCTGTTCGCCCGGGTCCAGGCAGACGATCTCGATGGCGCCCTGCAGGCCGGTCTCATGGACTACGTTGCCCGTGCCGGCGACGAACAGCTGCTGCCCGGCCACCCGGACCTTCCACGACGCCTGCAGCAGGCCCAGCAGCAGCTGCACGCGGCCTGGGCCGCACGCGAACGCTACCGTGCCCGTGCCGTGCGCCTGGCGCGCCGCGAGGCCGAACGCGATGCGCGACGCACGCCAGCCCCGGCGCCGGACGTGAAGCCCGCCCTGCCCCCGGCCGCCGCCGCGATTCTCGCCCGGGCCAAGGCCCGCGCCACCGGCAAGGAGCAGTAATGGCCGCTGCGAAGAAGACCCCGCGCGCGCCGGCGCGACGCGGTGGCAGCATGCCGCGCGCCGATGTGGTGGAAATGTTCACCCGCCTGCGCGAACTCAATCCGCACCCGAAGACCCAACTGGAGTACAGCTCGCCGTTCGAACTGCTGGTGGCGGTCGCGCTGTCGGCGCAGGCCACCGACGTGGGCGTCAACAAGGCCACGCGCCGCCTGTTCCCGGTGGCCAATACCCCGGCAAAGATCCTCGCGCTTGGCGAGGACGGGCTGAAGCAGTACATCGCCACCATCGGTCTGTTCAACGCCAAGGCGAAGAACGTGATCGCCACCTGCGCGATCCTGCTGGAGAAGCACGGCGGTGAAGTGCCGCGCGATCGCGATGAACTGGAAGCGCTGCCGGGCGTGGGCCGCAAGACCGCCAACGTGGTGCTCAACACTGCGTTCGGTGAGCCGGTGATGGCGGTGGACACGCATATCTTCCGCGTCTCCAACCGTACCGGCCTGGCCCCGGGCAAGAACGTGCGCGAAGTGGAAGACAAACTGGTGAAGGTGATTCCGGCCGAGTTCCTGCTCGACGCGCATCACTGGCTGATCCTGCACGGACGTTATGTGTGCAAGGCGCGCAAGCCGGATTGCCCGGGCTGCGTGATCGCCGACCTGTGCCGGTTCAAGGAAAAGACCACGGCCGAGGCGTGACGCGGATCGTGTTGTGACGAAACGAAGACGGCGGGCACAAGGCCCGCCGTCTCCCTTTCAGAACCGTGCTTCAGGTGATCAGAACGACAGGTCGCCCCAGACGCCGAATTCCTTGGTCTTGTCGTTCTTCTTGTCGCCGGCGTTGGCCAGGTGCGTGTACTTGTACACGGTCGACAGCTTGAGGTTCTTCATGACCGGGAACTCGACACCGACGTTCCAGTACTTGTCACTCAGGGTCGGGTCCAGGGTCTTGCTGACGTCGGTGTCATCGTAACGACCGAACACGTTGATGCCGCCGTCGGTGACACGCACGCTGCCCCAGACCGACCAGCCGCTGGTCTTGTCGGTGGCAACGGTCATCACGTTGTTGAGGTTCTTGGCCTGGAAGTACTCGCCACCGACGCGGAAGTCGCTGCTGGCGTAGGCGACCATCGCGTTGGCGCGGGTGTAGGTGTTCTCGGCGCTCTGGATGTCGGTTTCCTTGCCCAGCTTGCCGCTGTAGCCACCGACGGCAACCACGAAGTTCTCGTTCGGGGTATAGGCCGCGCGGCCTTCCACGTCCATGCCCTTGCTGCGGGTCGGGTTCTTGTAACCGGCGCCGGACACGACCGAGACCGCGTAGTTGAAGTTGTTGCCCAGGTTGCCGAAGCCATGCAGGCCCCAGTCGGACGAGTTGCCGTACTTCAGGCGGTCGGTCAGGGTGTTCTCGACATAACGCATGCCGTAGAACTTCTCGACGTACGGAATCCACGGCATGTCGGCGGCACCGACGCGCAGGTTGAAGGCCGGGTCGAAGCTACCCTGCACGTAGGCCTTCTTGACGAACAGTTCGGTGTTGCCGATGGCCGAGCTGTACTGGAAGTCGGTGGTCAGGTTGGCCGACCAGATGTCGTTGAACTTGTGGTCGACGGTCAGGTAGAAGCGCTTGACGTCCAGACCGGTGCCGCTGGCGGCGGTGTCCTTGCCGTTGCTGGTCTTGTCGATGTTGGTCAGGTCGAAGAACATGCGACCGCCGATCTTGTTGTCATTGACCAGCTTGGCCAGCTTGTCGACGCTGGTCTGGGTCTTCTGCGCACCTTCCAGGGCCTGGGCCTGGGTGATGTTCACTTCGGACTGCGCATCGGACTGTGCCTGCAGCGCCTGCGAATCGTTCTGCAACTGCTGGACCTGGGCCTGCAGGGCAGCGATCTGCGCCTGCAGCTGCTGCAGCTGTGCCTGGGATACGCCCGTGCTGGCGGGAGCTGCGAAGGCGTCGGCGGAAACCAGACCGAGGCTTGCAACGACCGCGGCGGCGAGCAAATGGGAACGCATTTTGGATTTCTCCAGAGGGTTGGAATGGCTTGGGCAGAACGCCACGCCGGCGGGCCGGTCAAGCGTTTTGCGAACATTCCGTTAAAACCATGACAGCCGAATGACAACCTGAGCACCAACCACAGATTTCTTCGTGCGGTCATGCGTACGACTCATTTGCCGCCACATGCTTGTCGATCCCTTGCGGCATATGGCGTCACGTATCAGCGTCCCGGGCCGACCGCCGCGCAGCGCTCACCTGCATTGATGGTTTCGTGTGGATGACGCGGCATCACTGCGGAATGCCAGGCCGGGATGGCATTGACGACCACACCGGGCAGTCCATCAGCGACATATAGAACGTGATCGCAACCGGGCCACGTCCGTCTCCGGCGCATGGTCATCACGTTGCCCGCAGCACTCAGAACCTTCACGCCCCTGGCTGTGCGGGCGCCGGGTAGCGCTGTAACGGTTGCGTCATACAACGGTCCCTGCGCTGTCATCGAACCGTTATGGAATGTGCGCCGGGCGGGTAACCCCGCATCCCAATCAACCCAGGAGCCACCCCGTGATCCACGCCTTCAAGTCGCGCGTTGCCGTTGCCGTCTTCGCAGCGTCGTCCGTGTTCGCCGCCAACGCCGCTGAAATCACCGGCGCGGGCGCCTCGTTCATCTACCCGGTGATGTCGAAGTGGTCGGCCGACTACAACGCCGCCACCAGCAACAAGGTCAACTACCAGTCGATCGGTTCCGGCGGTGGTATCGCCCAGATCAAGGCCAAGACCGTTGATTTCGGCTCCTCCGATGCTCCGCTGAAGCCGGAAGAACTGGCCGCTGCGGGCCTGGCGCAGTTCCCGTCGGTGATCGGCGGCGTGGTGCCGGTGGTGAACGTGGCCGGCATCGCCCCGGGCGCGCTGAAGCTGGACGGCACCGTGCTGGCCAACATCTTCCTGGGCAAGATCAAGACCTGGAACGACCCGGCCATCGCCGCACTGAACCCGGGCGTGACCCTGCCGAGCGCCAAGATCACCGTCGTGCACCGTTCGGATGGCTCGGGCACCACCTTCAACTTCGTCAACTACCTGTCCAAGGTCAGCCCGGAGTGGAAGAGCTCGGTCGGTGAAGGGACCTCGGTCCAGTGGCCGGCCGGCATCGGCGGCAAGGGCAACGAAGGCGTTGCCGCTTACGTGAAGCAGATCAAGGGCGGCATCGGCTACGTCGAACTGTCCTATGCGCTGCAGAACAAGCTGTCGTACACCGCGATGAAGAATGCCGCCGGCCGCTTCGTGCAGCCGAGCGACGCGTCGTTCGCTGCCGCCGCTGCCAGCGCCGACTGGGCCAGCGCCAAGGACTTCTACCTGGTGATGACCAATGCCCCGGGCGCCGAGTCCTGGCCGATCACCGCCACCAACTTCATCCTGGTGCACAAGAAGCCGAAGAACCCTGCCAACGGCAAGGCCACCCAGGAGTTCTTCCGCTGGGTCTACAAGAGCGGCGACGCCCAGGCCCGCCAGCTGGACTACGTGCCGCTGCCGGACAGCCTGGTCCGCCAGATCGAGACCTACTGGTCGCAGAACCTGAAGTAAGCAAGCGCGTTCCCCCGCAGGAACGGGATCGGCGGGTCCTCTCTCCCCCGCCGATCCCACCCCGGGCGCGAGATCCTCGAGATCTCGCGCCTTTCTCGTTTGCGGTGCACGGGCGTGTAGAGTCGAGCTTGCTCGACTGCTCGCGGCGGACATCAGTCGAGCAAGCTCGACTCTACGAAGGGCCAAAGGCAGTCGAGCAAGCTCGACGCTGCACGGCCAACCGGCGGTCATGCCGGTGCGCAGATCCGGGGTCTCCGGGGGTCTCCCGGACCGTGGCCAACTCCGTGAAACCCTTGTCAGAACGTGATCCAGGACACCTCTGTCATGGTCGTAATACGGCTGTAACAAAAACATCATTTCATAGCCGCATCCGCCGACGACGTCGGCTCTTCCCCGCTATGGAGTGACCATGAAACTGCACTCGGCCGGCCTTGCCGCCCTTTCCCTGGCCATCGCCCTGGGCCTGTCGGCCTGCGGTGGCGACAAGCAGGCCGCGCAGCAGCCGGCTGCCGACGGTGCCGCCGCCCCGGCCGCTGCCGGTGCCAAGGTGACCGCCGAAGTGTCCGGCGCGGGCGCGTCCTTCATCTTCCCGCTGGTCTCCAAGTGGTCGGCTGACTACAACGCCAGCACCGGTGCCAAGATCAACTACCAGTCGATCGGCTCCGGTGGCGGTATCGCCCAGATCAAGGCCGGCACCGTCGACTTCGGTTCCTCCGACAAGCCGCTGAGCAGCGAAGAGCTGGCCCAGGCCGGCCTGGCCCAGTTCCCGTCCGCCATCGGCGGCGTGGTGCCGGTGGTCAACATCGAAGGCCTGGAAACCGGCAAGCTGCGCCTGAGCGGCGCCCTGCTGGCCGACATCTTCCTGGGCAAGGTCAAGACCTGGAACGACCCGGCCATCGTCGCCGCCAACCCGGGCGTGAAGCTGCCGGACGGCAAGATCACCCTGGTCCACCGTTCGGACGGTTCGGGCACCACCTTCAACTTCTCCAACTACCTGTCCAAGGTCAGCCCGGAGTGGAAGACCAAGGTCGGCGAAGGCACCTCGGTGCAGTGGCCGGACGGCGTCGGTGGAAAGGGCAATGAAGGCGTCGCCTCGTACGTGAAGCAGATCAAGGGCTCGATCGGCTACGTCGAACTGGCCTACGCGCTGCAGAACGGCATGCCGTACACCGCCATGCAGAACGCCGCCGGCAACTGGGTCGAGCCGAGCGCGGAAACCTTCGCCGCTGCGGCCGCCAGCGCCGACTGGGCCAGCGCCAAGGACTTCAACCTGGTCATCACCAACGCCCCGGGCGAGCAGGCGTGGCCGATCACCGCCACCAACTTCATGCTGATGCAGAAGCAGCCGAAGGATGCCAAGCGCAACCAGGACACCCTGGCCTTCTTCAAGTGGGCCTTCGAGAACGGCCAGGCCCAGGCCAACGAGCTGCACTACGTGCCGCTGCCGGCCGAACTGGTCAAGCAGATCGAGGCCTACTGGGCGACCGACCTGAAGTGATGGACACGACGGTGCCCGCCCCGCGCGGGCACCGCTTCTTCCACGCCGTGCCGCCCCGCCCCTTCCTGGCCCTGCCGTCCCCATGAATGCCATCGCCCAGCCTGTAGCCGCCCCGTCCACGCGTGATGCGCGTGATGCCCGCAACGACAAACTGTTCCGATGGGTGCTGGTCGGCACCGTCATCTTCGTCCTGATCGCCCTGGCCTGCGCCGCGCTGTCCATGCTGTGGGGCGGCCGCCATGCCCTGCAGATGCAGGGCCTGAGCTTCTTCTTCTCCGCCGACTGGAATCCGGTCGAAAACAAGTTCGGCGCCCTCGCTCCGATCTACGGCACCCTGGTCACCGCGCTCATCGCGATGGTCATCGCCGTGCCGGTCAGCTTCGGCATCGCCTTCTTCCTCACCGAAGTCGCGCCGCGCTGGCTGCGTGGCCCGGTCGGTACCGCCATCGAACTGCTGGCGGGCATTCCTTCGATCATCTACGGCATGTGGGGCCTGTTCGTGCTGGTGCCGGTGATGACCGAGTACGTCACTCCGTTCCTCAACGAAACCCTGGGCGAGATGCCGATCATCGGCCCGCTGTTCCAGGGCCCGCCGCTGGGCATCGGCATGCTCACTGCCGGTTTCGTGCTGGCCATCATGGTCATACCGTTCATCTCCTCGGTGATGCGCGAAGTGTTCCTGACCGTGCCGACCCGCCTGAAGGAATCGGCCTATGCACTGGGCTCCACCAAGTGGGAAGTGAGCTGGGACATCGTCCTGCCCTACACCCGCTCGGCGGTGATCGGTGGCATCTTCCTCGGCCTCGGCCGCGCCTTGGGCGAGACGATGGCGGTGGCCTTCGTGATCGGCAACAGCGTGCGCCTGTCGCCGTCGCTGCTGGAACCGGGCACCACCATCGCCGCGCTGATCGCCAACGATTTCGGCGAAGCCACTGAAACCTACCGCTCGGCCCTGCTGCTGCTCGGCTTCGTCCTCTTCATCGTCACCTTCGTGGTGCTGGCCATCGCCCGCCTGATGCTGATGCGCCTGTCCCGCAAGGAGGGCAACTGATGTCCACCACCGCTGATTCGCTGTACCTGCGCCGTCGCATCGGCAATGTCGTTGCGATCACCGCCTCCTGCGCCACCGCCCTGTTCGGCCTGTTCTTCCTGGGCTGGATCCTGTTCACCCTGGCCTCCAAGGGCCTGGCCGGCATCAACTGGGATCTGTTCACCAAGATGACGCCGCCGCCGATGCAGGAAGGCGGTCTCGCCAACGCCTTCTTCGGCAGTGCGGTGATGTGTGCGCTGGCGATCGGCATCGGCACCCCGCTGGGCGTGCTGGCCGGCACCTGGCTGGCCGAGTACGGCAACGCCCGCAAGGCCGGCACCGTGGTCCGCTTCGTCAACGACATCCTGCTGTCGGCCCCATCCATCGTGCTTGGCCTGTTCGTCTACACGCTGTACGTGATGCAGACCGGCGGCAACTTCTCGGCGTTCGCCGGTGCACTGTCGCTGGCCTTCATCGTGCTGCCGGTGGTGGTGCGCACCACCGACGAAATGCTGCGCCTGGTGCCCTCGCAGATGCGCGAAGCGGCCCTGTCGCTGGGCATCCCGCAGTGGAAGGTGATCGTGCAGGTGCTGTATCGCAGTGCGTCGGCCGGCATCATCACCGGCATCCTGCTGGCGCTGGCCCGCATCTCCGGCGAGACCGCACCGCTGCTGTTCACTGCCTTCGGCAACCAGTACTGGAACAACAACATCTTCCAGCCGATGGCCTCGGTGCCGGTGGTGATGAACCAGTTCGCCGGCAGCCCGTATGAATCCTGGCAGGTGCTGGCCTGGGCCGGTGCCCTGGTGCTGACTGTCTTCGTGTTGCTGGTCAGCCTTGCCGCCCGCGGCATCCTGCTGCGCAACCGTATCTCCCATGACTGACCTTTCCGTGGATAACGCCATGAACGACCTTTCCAACGCCGTGCCGATGCAGCGCATCGCCGTGCCGTCCTCGCACGAGAGCCTGCACACGCCGTCGCCGGTGAAGCTGGCTGCGCGTGGACTGGACTTCTACTACGACAAGTTCCATGCCCTGAAGGGCATCAACCTGGAGATCCCGGAAAAGCGCGTGACCGCGCTGATCGGTCCCTCCGGCTGCGGCAAGTCGACCCTGCTGCGCATCTTCAACCGCATCTACGCGCTGTACCCGAAGCTGGAGGCGCGTGGTGAAGTGCTGCTGGACGGCGAGAACATCCTGTCGCCGAAGTACCCGATGAACCGCCTGCGCAGCAAGGTCGGCATGGTGTTCCAGAAGCCGGTGCCGTTCCCGATGACCATCTTCGAGAACGTGGCCTACGGTATCCGCCACCACGAGAAGCTGAGCAAGGCCGACATGGCCGACCGCGTCGAGCAGGCACTGCGCCAGGGCGCACTGTGGGACGAAGTGAAGGACAAGCTGGGGCAGAGCGCACTGGGCCTGTCCGGTGGCCAGCAGCAGCGTCTGTGCATCGCCCGCGCCGTGGCCCTGCGCCCGTCGGTGCTGCTGTTGGACGAGCCGACCTCGGCGCTGGATCCGATCTCGACCAGCCGCATCGAGCAGCTGGTGGAAGAGCTCAAGCACGAGTACACCATCGTCATCGTCACCCACAACATGCAGCAGGCCGCGCGCGTGTCCGACTACACCGCCTTCATGTACCTGGGCGACCTGATCGAGCACGACCGCACCGAAGTGATCTTCTCGCAGCCGTCGCAGCGGCAGACCGAGGATTACATCACCGGTCGCTTCGGCTGAAGCGTCAGTCGAGTTACAGCTAACGTCAGTCGAGCGTGGCTCGACTCTACGGATAACGTCAGTCGAGCATGGCTCGACTCTACAGAGTGGAATGAACATGAATCTTCCCAACGACCACATCGTCAAGAGCTACGACGAAGAGCAGCAGCGCCTGGTGGCCGAAATCGTGCGCATGGGCGAGATGGCCGTCGCCCAGCTCGAAGCGGCGATGGACGTGATCGAGAAGCGCGACGAGAACGCTGCCCATCGCATCATTGCCAACGACGAAGCGATCGATGCGCTGGAGCAGCAGATCAGCCACGACGTGATGCGCCTGGCGCTGCGTGGCCCGATGGCGCGTGACCTGCGCGAGATCCTGGCCGGCCTGCGCATTCCGGCCGACATCGAACGCATTGGCGACTATGCGGCCAATGTCGCCAAGCGCTCGATCGCGCTGGGCAAGGTACCGCCACTGCCGCAGATCCAGGGCCTGCGGGCGCTCGGCCGCCTGGCCGCGCAGCAGGTCCGTCGTGCCATTGCCGCCTACCGCGACAACGATGCCGATGCCGCGCTGGCGTTGCGCGAGGACGACGCCCGCCTGGACGCGCAGTACACCGCGCTGTTCCGCGAGCTGCTGACCTACATGATGGAAGACCCGCGCAACATCACCCCCTGCACACACCTGCTGTTCATGGCCAAGAATCTGGAGCGCGTGGGCGACCACGCCACCAACATCGCCGAGAACGTGTGGTTCCTGGTGCACGGTGAGCAGCCGCTGCCGCCGCGTGAAAAGCGCGACGAGACCTCCAGCACCGGCCAGCCCTGACGCTGCACTGCAACACCGGAGTTGACTCCAAGGTGGCCGCTGTCCTGGTGACAGCGGCCTTCTTGTTTCTGGACATTCCGGCAATTCATCCACGCATGGCGTGGATCTACCGGAAACCGTGTTCCTCTTCTGTAACAAACCTCACGAAAATTTGAGGTCTTGGCGAGGATTCGTTGAGTAGGATCGCTGCACCATCGCTTCCACCGGCATCCCTGCCGGCGACCCGGGCAGCCGCCCACACCACCCAGGAGCACCACCGATGAGCAGTTCCAACAAGACCCTGTCCCTGCTGACTGCTACCGCCCTGGCCGCCGGCCTGGGCATGACCGCCAGTGCCTCGGCCCTGAGCATGAGCGACCTGGCCCAGGGCTATCTGGTCGCCGGCCAGGCTGCCAAGACCAGCACCGATGCCAAGGCAGCGGACACCAAGATGGCCGCGGACGCGACCAAGCACGCCGAAGGCAAATGTGGTGCCGACGGCAAGAGTGCCGAAGGCAAGTGCGGCGCCGACAAGGGCAAGGCCGCCGGTGCTGCGGCAGGCGCCAAGGCCAAGAGCGGCGACAAGAAGTCGGCCGAGGGCAAGTGTGGCGAAGGCAAGTGCGGTGGCAAGCACTGACGTCCGCGCCAGCGTTGTCCACCTGCGGTCGCCGCTTCGCGCGGCGGCCGCCGGGTTGGGCCTGCGCCGGGCGCTGCTGCAGGATCTGCGTGATGCACCGGCCGGCGACTTCGACTTCCTCGAATGCGCACCGGAGAACTGGATCAACGTCGGTGGTCCCGCCGGTGACGCGCTGGCCGAACTGGCACAGCGCCATCCACTGAGCTGCCATGGCCTGTCACTGTCACTGGGCGGCAGCGCACCACTGGACATCGAGCTGCTGGAGCAGGTCGGCCAGTTCCTCGAAAAGCACCGCGTGCCGCTGTACAGCGAGCACCTGAGCTACTGCAGCGACGATGGCCACCTGTACGACCTGCTGCCGATTCCGTTCACCGACGAAGCGGTGCGCCATACCGCCGCGCGCATCACCCGTGTGCAGGACCTGCTGGGTCGCCGCATCGCGGTGGAAAACGTGTCCTACTACCTGGCACCGGAACCGGCGATGGACGAACTGGCCTTCACCAATGCGGTGCTTGCCGAAGCCGACTGCGATCTGCTGCTGGACGTCAACAACGTCTACGTCAACGCCTGCAACCACGGCTACGATGCCGACAGCTTCATCGCCGGACTACCCGCAGAGCGCATCGTCTGCCTGCACGTTGCCGGGCACCTGGACGAGGCACCGGACCTGAAGATCGACACCCATGGCAGCGCGGTGATCGATCCGGTCTGGGCGCTGCTGGCGCGCACCTATGCGCGCATCGGCGCGCGTCCGACCCTGCTCGAGCGCGATTTCAACTTCCCCCCGTACGCCGAACTGCAGGGCGAACTGCAGACCATCCGCCGCCTGCAGGCGACGCACGCGGGGACTGCACATGACTGACGCTCCCGGCACCCTGCGCGCGCAGCAGCATGCATTCACCGCACATCTGCGCGATCCGCAGGCGGTGGCCGCACCCGCCGGGCTGGAACCACGCCGGGTGGCGGTGTACCAGCGGCTGCTGTTCAACAACCTGCTCGGCCTGTTGAGCAACGGCTTCCCGGTCTGCGTGCGCCTGCTCGGCGAGCCCGCCTGGAGCGCGCTGGTACGCCACTACTTCGCCACCCATCGCTGCCAGACACCGCTGTTCACCGAACTGGCCGCCGAATTCGTGCAGTGGCTGCAGGCGCAGCCACAGCTGCCGCATCCGGCGTTGGCCGAACTTGCTCATTACGAGTGGGTGGAAACCGCGCTGTACCAGCTTCCTGCCGAGCCGCTGCCGGTGCGGGGTGAGATCGATCCGCTGCGGGTGCCACTGCAACGCTCGCCGCTGGCGTGGCCGCTGCTGTACCAGTGGCCGGTGCACCGGCTGGGCGCCGAGGATGCACCGACGCAGCCGCCCACCGAACCGACCGGCCTGCTGGTGCGCCGTGAGGCTGACGGCGAAGTGCGCTTCGCCGTGCTCAGCCCTCTGGCGGTCTACCTGCTGTCCAGCATCGGCGAACAGCCTGGGCTGGAAGGACATACCTACCTGCAGCAGCTGGCCAGTGCACACGGGCTGGCCGAGGATGCGCTGGCCGAACCCGGTGCCGCGCTGCTGCGGCAGTTCCTGCAGGCCGGCGTGATCGGCCCGCTCACCGCCCCTCCCTGACACCTCATTCGCGGAGATCCCCTGATGAACCTTCCGACCCTGGCCACCGCGCGTGGCCAGCTGGACCGCCTCGCCCCCTGGTTGGCGCCGCTTGGCCTGCGCCTGCTGCTGGCCTGGGAGTACTTCGAATCCGGCCGCGAAAAGCTGCACGGCCAGAACTGGTTCGCCGACCTGCAGGACGCCTTCCCGTTCCCGTTCGACCAGCTGCCAGCGGCGCTGAACTGGCAGCTTGCCACCTGGTTCGAGCTGATCGGCGCGGCCTGCCTGCTGGTCGGGTTCGGCACCCGTTTCGCCGCCGC
Organism: Stenotrophomonas sp. 71799_Sma; assembly: GCF_056482505.1. Taxonomy (NCBI): domain Bacteria; kingdom Pseudomonadati; phylum Pseudomonadota; class Gammaproteobacteria; order Lysobacterales; family Lysobacteraceae; genus Stenotrophomonas; species Stenotrophomonas sp. 71799_Sma. Next base: position 1,529,316 of record NZ_CM151202.1, on the reverse strand, counting down.
CAGCCTGCTGGTGCTGACCGTGGTGGCCACCTATGCGGTGCATTGGCCGATGGAGTGGAACTCGCTGGCCGACCTGGCCATGGGCTACGCGATCAGCGACCAGGGCTTCGGCAACTTCAAGCTGCCGGTGCTGTTCATGGCCATGCTGCTGCCGCTGATCTTCACCGGCGCCGGCAAGCTGAGTGTGGATGCGTGGTTGACGCGGTGGTCTCCCTCGGCCACGCCTGCGCGGCCAGCAGTCCGGTAGATGCCGACCTTGGTCGGCGCGCACCGTGCCAACCAAGGTGGGCACCTACCGGAATCCTGAGCGCGCGGTGCCCCGGCAGGCTGAGCGTGGATGCGTGGTTGGCGCGGTGGTCTCCCTCGGCCACGCCTGCACGGCGAGCAGGCCGGTAATCGCCAAACCTGGTCGGCGCACCGTGTGCCAACCAAGGTTGGCACCTACCGGAATCCTGAGCGCGCGGTGCCCCGGTAGGTGTCGACCTTGGTCGACACACGCCCGCGCAGGGAACGCATGCACCGAGGGCTGGCCGGGCGCTCAGGGTCGCTCTGCTAGAATTCACGCATGACTGACCCCACCCCCGCACCTGCCGCCGCTCCCGATTCCGCAGTCCCCCAGGCGCAGCGCGCGATGTCACAACGCTTCCGCGGCTTCCTGCCGGTGGTGGTGGACGTGGAAACCGGCGGCTTCGACAGCCAGCGCAACGCGCTGCTGGAAATCGCCGCCGTGCCGATCGAGATGGACGAGAACGGCCTGCTCTACCCCGGCCAGACCGCCAGTGCCCACGTGGTGCCGGCCGAGGGCCTGGAGATCGACCCGAAGTCGCTGGAAGTGACCGGCATCATCCTCGACCACCCGTTCCGGCTGGCCAAGGAAGAGAAGGCGGCACTGGACCACATCTTCACCCCGGTACGCGCGGCCATGAAGAAGTACGGCTGCCAGCGCGCGATCCTGGTCGGCCACAACGCGCATTTCGACCTCGGCTTCGTCAATGCCGCCGTGGCGCGCACCGGCCACAAGCGCAATCCGTTCCATCCCTTCAGCGTGTTCGATACGGTGACCCTGGCCGGCATCGCCTACGGGCAGACCGTGCTGGCGCGTGCGGCCACCGCCGCCGGGCTGGGCTGGGATGCCAACGAGGCGCACAGCGCGGTGTATGACACCGAGCAGACCGCGCGGCTGTTCTGCACCATCGCCAACGCCTGGCCGCGGTAAGCCAGCCAACGGCGCAACCGCATCCACGCAGTGCGGACCAACGGTCCGCACCCACCACTCACCGGACGGTAGATCCACGCCATGCGTGGATGCGATCAACCAATGCTCGTTCGGTCGCGGCCGTCGCTCTTGGCGCGGTACAACGCGCGGTCTGCGCGCTGGTACAGCAGTGCCGGGGTGCGGTCGTCGGCATCCAGTTCCACCAGGCCCGCGCTGAAGGTCACGCGCAGGCCGTCCACGCCGGCCCAGTCGGGGTGGTCATGGAACAGACCGCGCAGGCGCGCGCACAGCTGTGCGGCTTCCTCCAGACGGGTGTCGTTGAGCAGCAGCGCGAACTCTTCGCCGCCAGTCCGCGCCGGCAGGTCCGAGTCGCGGCTGGCGGCGGCGATCAACCGCGCCACCTGCACCAGCACGGCATCGCCGATGCTGTGGCTGTGGCGGTCGTTGACGTCCTTGAAGTGGTCGATATCCAGCACCACCAGGCACAGCGGATGACCGCTGCGCTGCGAACGCGCGAAGTCACGCGCCAGCGTTTCATCGAAAGCACGGCGGTTGGCCAGGCCAGTCAGTGCATCCTCGCGGGCCTGCCGTTCGAATGCCTCGGCCTGGCGTGCGAGGCGCTCGGCCAGTTCGGTCTTTTCCTGGTTCAGCGCCTGCAGGTGCACGGTCTTGGCCTGCAGGTCGAAGGTCGCCTCGTCCACGCGCCGTGCCAGGCGCAGGTTGCTGGCCTTCAGCTGCTGCAGCAGCAGCCGGTACAGCGCCACCAGCCCGGCCAGCAGCAACAGGCCACCCAGCACCTGCACGCTGCGTCGCTGCCACCAGAACGGCTCCACGGTGAAGCTCCATACCGCTTCCTGCTGGCCCCAGCTGCCACTCGGATGGGCAGCGGCCACGTGCAGGGTGTAGTCGCCCGGCGGCAGGCCAACGAACTCCACGCTACGCTGCGGGCCGCGTTCGACCCACCCCGTATCCAGGCCGTCCAACCGCGTGCGGTAGCGGATCCGGTCAGACATCAGGTAGCTCAGGCCGACATAACTCACCGCCAAGCGGCGGCCGCCGGGAATGTAGTTGCGGTCCGGGCCTTCCCAATGCACCGGTGCGCCATCCACCTGCACGCTTTCAATCGCTGCCGGCGGTGAAAGACGCTCGCGGAAACGCTGCAGGCGTTGCGGATCGACGGTGCTCAGGCCTCCGGCGGTGACCACCCAGAACGTGCCGTCCTGGCGCAGGATCGCCGATGGCCCGGAGCTGCCGTTGGCCTGCGCGTTGGCCATGCCATCAATCTCGTTGTAGCGCTCCACCACCACCCGCGGCGCGCGCCCGTCGGCAACCGCATTGAGCGTGGCCATGTCGGTGCGCAGCACGCCGCGGTTGCTGCTGATCCACACGTTGCCAAGGCGATCCGGCACCAGTTGGAACACCGCATCCACCGGCATGCCCTGCTCCAGCCCCACCCGTGCCAGCCTGCCGTTGCGCCAGCGGTACAGGCCACGGTCGCTGCTGATCCACATCGCGTCACCCAGCTGATGGAAGCCGAACACGCTGCGGCCACCGCCCATCGGCGCGAGGTCGATCGACTGCACGTGATCGCTGCGCAGTACGCGGATGCCCTCGATGGTGCCGATCCACAGGTTGCCCTGGTGATCGTGCTCAAGCGCGGTGATCAGGCCGCTGGGCATACCCGCAACGCTTGATACCTGCACGCGGTCGCCGTCGATGCGGACCACGCCCTTCTGGGTGCCGGCCCAGACCACACCCTGCGGGTCCACGCTGATCGCGCGGATGTTGCCGCCCGGCATGCCATCGGCGGCGGCATAGTTGTGCCGCAGCCGGCCATCGGGGCCAAGACGGTAGACGCCATCACCGAACGTTCCGACCCACAGGTCACCGTCCGGGCCCTGCGCCAGGCTGAGCACCGAAGGTGCCTTGCCGCCGCGGTTGTGCAGCGGCATCGCGCGGAAGCGGCCATCAGCAGCCTGCAGGTCGAGGCCGCTGGCACTGCCGACCCACAGCTGGCGATCGCGGTCCTCGAACACGGTGCGCACATAGTCGCCACTGAGGCCATCGCGCTCGGTGTAGCTGCTGAACAGTGTTTCGCGCAGGCGGTACAGGCCACCGTTGGCACCCACCCAGATGCTGCCCTCGGCATCCTCGCGCAGGCTGACCACGCGCCCACCCGGCAGGTTCAGGCCCGCCGGCAGGCGCTCCAGGCCATGCGCTGAGATCCGCAGCAGGCCCTGGTTCTCGGTGCCCAGCCACAGGTCGCCATGGCGATCCTGCAGCATCGAGGTCAGGTGCAGCTGCCCCGGCAGGCGGTGCATCAGCACCAGCTGATCATCCTCCACCCGGTACAGGCGCTCGCCGGCGACGATCCACAGCGCGCCATCCGGAGCGCGGTACGGCCACGACAGGCCACTGCCGGCGCCCAGCCCCCACGCCGCGGGCGCCCGCTTGAGCACCCCGTCCTTGTCGCGCAGCACCAGTCCATCCAACGTGCCGACCCAGACCCGGTCCTGCGCGTCGACCACCAGCTTGGTGAAGCTCATCGCCATCGGCAGGTCGGCGGCCGGAGCCTGGTAGACGATGCCGGTGTCCGGCGTCAGATAGCCGATGCCCTTGCCTTCATACAGCAGCCACAGGCGGCCCTGGCTGTCCATCTGCATGGACTGGATCAGGACCTGCGGGGTATCGGCCTGGTGCTCCCAGACACGCCACTGGCCATCGTTGCCGCGATGGCTGACATTGCCCCGCGAATCACTGATCCACAGCCCACCCTGGCGGTCGACGAACAGCGCGCCGATGCCGTTGTCGCGCAGGCCCGGGCGGGTACTGCGGTCGAACACGGTGAAATCCAACCCGTTGTAACGCACCAGGCCTTCCCAGGTGGCGAACCAGAGGTGGCCTTCGGGGGTCTGCGCGATGTCGCGCAGCGAGTTGTGCGGCAGGCCGTTGCGCGACGTCCATACATCAATGGCGTAGTCGCGCAGTGGCGGAGCCCCCTCCTGCGCTGCCACCGGCAGTGCAAGGGCCAGCAGCAGCCACAGCAGGCCCTGTCGCAGCCATCGACCGATATCTGATCCGCGGCGCTCCACCCAGCGCCCGATGTCCCCCTGTCCGGCCATCAGTGCAGCGGCGGCGGCCAGGCAGGGCTGCCGGGCCTGGCAGCATGCGGGAACTGCCGGGCAGCGCGGGACGGCATGCCGGCGGGAACGGGCTGGCTCATCGGGGGGGAACTGGGAAGATGCGCAGATGATAGGCCAAACCCGGCCCAGGGCGTCACCATCGCCAGCCGCGAAGGCTCAGCCCGCGCGGCCCGGCGGCGTCACCTGTGCACTGGCCGGCCACTGCACTACCGCCTCCAGCCCGCCTTCGACGCGGTTGCGCAGCCACAGCCGCGCCCCGTCTTTCTCAGCCAGGGCGCGGGCGATGGTCAGGCCCAGACCGGCGCCGCCGGTTTCGCGCGAACGCGAGGTTTCCACCCGCACGAACGGGTCGAACACGGCTTCCAGCTGATCCTCGGCCAGGCCCGGGCCGTCATCGGCCACCACCACGGTGATCGCGCCACCACTACGCTCGACCCGTACCCGCACCCGGTAGGCATACATCACCGCGTTGTCCACCAGGTTGGAAAACAGGCGATGCATGGCCAGCGGACGCAACATCAACACCGCTCCGCTGCCACCTTCGAAGACGACATCACCGCCGCCCTCGGCCGTGTCTTCAACGATGCTCTCCAGCAGCGAATCCAGGTCCAGTGCGGCGCGCTGCTCGGCGCTCTCCGCGCTGCGCGCCAGCTCCAGGCCTTCGCGCACCAACGCCTGCATCGCGGCCAGATCGCCGATCAGGCGCTCGCGCAGCACCTCGTCGCTGACATTCTCCAGGCGCAGGCGCAGCCGGGTCAGCGGGGTCTGCAGGTCATGGGTGATCGCCGCCAGCATCTGCGTGCGCTCGGCCAGGTGCCGCTGCAGGCGATGCTGCATGGCGTTGAAGGCTTCGGCGGCGCGCTGCACTTCGCGCGGGCCGCGCAGCGGCAGTGGATCGCGCTGCAGGTCGTCGCCCAGGTCTTCGGCGGCTGCGGCCAGTTCCTGCAGCGGCGCGCTGGCCATGCGCGCGACGATATAGGCCAGCACCGCGATCGCCAGCACCAGCAGGGTCAGAAACCACGGGTCCACGGCGAGGATGCCGTTGTGTGCCACCGCCGGCGAATCCAGCGCCAGCTTCAGCAGCGTGCCGTCGTTGAGGGTCACGTCGACCGCACGGCACTTGGGCGGGATGAACGCCGGATCACGTTCGCGCGGATGCTTGCGATGCCCCGGTGGCGGCGGGGGCAGCAGGTCCTGCAGCTTGGGAATGCAGGAGCGGAACGAAGCGAAGTGCACATGCGCGCGTGCGACCGGGCCGGGCCGGTCATCGAGTACTTCCATCAACGCGGTATCGGCCCGCCCCAGGCGTGCGCCTGGTTGCAGCGCACGTACGCTCGGCCCACCGATTTCGAGCAGGCGCTCGCGCAGTTCGGGGTTGCCGTCGAGCAGGTTGACGTAGCCCTGGAGGCGGTCGGCGATGCGGTTCAGGTTCTGCCGCTCGAACTCCTGCTGGCGCTTGGAGGTGGCCAGCATGGTCGCGCCGATCGCGGCCACGCTCATGCCCAGCAGCAGGATCACGAACAACCGCCCGACCATCGAGGACAGGAAATGGCGCAGGCGCTTCATCGCGGCTTATTCCAGGTTCACCGAGGAGGCCAGTACATAGCCTTCGTTGCGAACGGTCTTGATCAGTCCGTCCGGGCCACCGTCGTCGCCCAGCTTGTTGCGCAGCCGGCTGACCTGCAGATCAATGGCGCGGTCCTGTGCCTCGTAGTTGCGGCCGCTGCTGAGCGCGACCAGCTGCTCGCGCGACAGCACCTTGTTGGCGTGGGCGATGAACACCCGCAGCAGGCGGAACTCGGCGCCGGACAGCACCACCACGCGATCGTCCGGATCGACCAGGTGGCGATGCTCCAGATCGAACACCCAGCGCGAGAAGCGCGCACGGCGCACCGCCAGCGGCTCCAGGTTCGCCGGCAGCGCCTCGGTCCGGCGCAGCACGTTGCGGATGCGTGCCAGCAGCTCGCGCGGTTCGAACGGCTTGGCCAGGTAGTCGTCGGCGCCCATTTCCAGGCCCAGCACGCGGTCGATCGGCTCGGCACGCGCGGTCAGCATGATCACCGGTGTGTTCGAGCGCGCGCGCAGGTCGCGGCACAGGGTCAGGCCATCCTCGCGCGGCAGGTTGAGGTCGAGCACGATCAGGTCCACGTGTTCGCGGTCCAGCAGCTGGCGCATGGCGGTGCCGTCTGCGGCCGTGCTCACCTGGTAGCCGGCCCGGCCGAGCTGTTCGGCCAGCAGGGTGCGGATGTCGTTGTCGTCGTCGACGATCAGCAGTCGATGCATCGTGTTTTCAGTCTCCATGTCGCGATCATCCCGTGTCGGCAGCTGAACCGCATCCGGGGCAATGCGTACCAGTGTATCCAGCCATGGGCGGGATACCTGTGGTTACGCGTATTCACCGACAGTGTTACATAGAGACATACCCCGAGGATTGAGCCGCCCATCGCCCGGTCTTCACAATGCCCATCAACGCCGCCACCGCGGCCCCGAGAGTGAAGCCACGACGTGACGTTCCGCCTGCTGCCCGCGACCCGCCGGGGTCGCCTGATACTGATCGCCCTGCTCGCCCTTGCCGTTGCCGCAGCCGCCTGGTGGCTGCTGCGCAAGCCCGCCGCCCCGGCGGTGGCCACCTCGCCGGTCAGCCGTGGTGACATCGAGCAGACGGTGGACGCCACCGGCGTGATCGACGCCTACAAGCTGGTCAGCGTCGGTGCCCAGGCCTCGGGCCAGATCAAGTCGCTGAAGGTGCAGCTGGGCGACACCGTGAAGGAAGGCGACCTGATCGCCGAGATCGACGCCACCACCCAGCAGAACCAGGTGCTCAATGCGCAGGCCTCGCTGGACCAGGTCACCGCCCAGCGCGCCGTGCAGCAGGCCACCCTGCGCCAGGCCGAACTGGAATTCGCGCGCCAGCAGCAGATGCTGGCCGCCGAGGCCACCTCGCGCCAGGAATACGATGCCGCCGAGGCGCAGCTGAAGACCGCCCGCGCCCAGCTGCAGTCCTACGAGGCGCAGATCAAGGGCCGCGAAACCGAGCTGGGCACCGCCCGCGCCAACCTGGCCTACACCCGCATTACCGCGCCGATGGATGGCACCGTGGTGGCGGTGGTGGCCGAGGAAGGTCGCACCGTGAACGCCAACCAGACCGCACCGACCATCGTCATGCTGGCGCGGCTGGACGTGGTCACCGTCAATGCCGAAATTTCCGAAGCCGACGTGGTCAAGATCAAGGCCGGCATGCCGGTGTACTTCACCACGCTGGGCGACCCGGATCGCAAGTACCACGCCACGCTGCGCCAGATCAATCCGGCGCCGGCCTCGATCGCCAACGAGAGTTCGTCCAGTTCCAGCAGCTCGTCCAGTTCCAGCTCCAGCAGCGCGGTGTACTACAACGCGCTGTTCGACGTGGAAAACCCGGATGGCACCCTGCGCATCGACATGACCGCGCAGGTCTCGGTACTGCTGAAGCAGGCCAAGGGCGTGCTGATGGTGCCGGCGGTGGCACTGGGGCCGAAGCGCCGTGGCGACGAGCGCATGGTGCGGGTGCTGGACGACAAGGGCCAGCCGCAGCCGCGCAAGGTTACCGTGGGCATCAACAACGGCGCCTCGGCCGAGATCCTGTCGGGACTGAAGGAAGGCGAGCGCGTGGTGGTCGGCGAAGCCGGTGCGGCCGGTGCCAGCGCCGGCGGCGGCAACCGCGGCGGCATGCAGATGCGGGTCGGCGGCCCGGGCATGGGGCGCCGATGAGCACGACGGCGCCGCTGCTGCGCCTGCGTGACCTGCGACGCGAATTCCCGGCCGGCGACGATGTGATCGCCGTGCTGCGTGACGTCAACCTCGACATCCACGCCGGTGAGATGGTGGCCATCGTCGGCCAGTCCGGCTCAGGCAAGTCGACGCTGATGAACATCCTCGGCTGCCTCGATCGTCCCACCCGTGGCAGCTACCAGGTGGCCGGCCGCGAAACCGGGAAGATGGAGCCGGACGAGCTGGCCGAACTGCGCCGCGAGCATTTCGGCTTCATCTTCCAGCGCTACCACCTGTTGGGCGACCTCGATGCGCGCGGCAACGTGGAAGTGCCGGCGGTGTACGCCGGCAGCCCCGGCCCGGTGCGCAACGCGCGTGCCGAGCAGCTGCTGCAGCGGCTGGGCCTGAGCGACCGCATGCACCACAAGCCGGGCCAGCTGTCCGGCGGCCAGCAGCAGCGCGTGTCGATCGCACGTGCCCTGATGAACGGCGGCGAGGTGATCCTGGCCGACGAACCGACCGGCGCGCTCGACACGAAATCCGGCGAGGAAGTGATGGCGATCCTCGGCGAGCTGCACGCCGAAGGCCACACCATCATCATCGTCACCCACGACATGAGCGTGGCCGAACACGCGCAGCGCATCATCGAGATCCGCGACGGCGAGATCATCGCCGACCGCGCCAACCCGAATGCACCGACCTACCGCGCGCAGCGCGAGGCCAGCACCGGCGTTGCCCGCGGCAACAGCTGGCGGGCCGCGCGCGACCGCTTCACCGAAGCATTCCGCATGGCGTTGCTGGCGATGAACGCACATCGGCTGCGCACCTTCCTGACCATGCTCGGCATCATCATCGGCATCGCCTCGGTGGTCTCGGTGGTGGCGCTGGGCAACGGCTCGCAGCAGCAGATCCTGCAGAACATCAGCGCGCTCGGCACCAACACCATCGATGTCTACCCCGGCCGTGGTTTCGGCGACATGCGCTCGGCCCGCGTGCAGACGCTCAAAGCCAGTGATGCCGATGCGCTGGCCCGGCAGAGCTACGTCGACAGCTCCACGCCCAGCGTGTCGACCTCGGTCACCGCGCGTTACCGCAACCAGTCCTCCACCGCCCAGGTCAGCGGCGTCGGCGAGCAGTTCTTCCGGGTCAAGGGCGTGACCCTGCTCAGCGGCAGCTTCTTCGATGCCGATGCAGTGAAGGGCCTCGGCCAGGTGGCGGTGATCGACGAGAACACCCAGGCCCAGTTCTTCCCCGATGTCGATCCGATCGGCCAGGTGATCCTGCTGGGCAACGTGCCGGCGCGCGTGGTCGGCGTGGCCAAGCGCCAGAGCTTCGGGTTCGGTGGCAGCACCAGCCTGAGCGTGTGGCTGCCGTACACCACGGTGATGTCGCGCATGCTCGGCCAGAGCCACGTGTCCAGCATTACCGTGCGCGTGGACGACGCCACGCCGATGGACGCCGCACAGGAAGCGATCACCCGACTGTTGACGATGCGCCATGGCACCGAGGACTTCTTCCTCAGCAACAGCGCCGAGATCCGCCAGACCATCGAGCAGACCACGCGCACGATGACCCTGCTGATCGGCGCCATCGCCGCCATCGCACTGCTGGTCGGTGGTATCGGCGTGATGAACATCATGCTGGTGTCGGTGACCGAGCGTACCCGCGAGATCGGCGTGCGCATGGCCGTCGGTGCACGGCAGAGTGATATCCGCCAGCAGTTCCTGATCGAAGCAGTGCTGGTGTGCCTGCTCGGCGGCGTGCTCGGCATCGGCCTGGCCCTGCTGCTGGGCTCGATGATCGGCCGCTTCGCCAGCGACTTCCAGGTGCTGTTCTCCACTGCCTCGATCGTTGCCGCGTTCGCCTGCTCGACCCTGATCGGCGTGGCGTTCGGCTTCCTGCCCGCGCGTAACGCCGCGCAGCTCGACCCGGTGGAGGCCCTGGCCCGCGAATGAAGATGATGACCCGACTGCCCTTCCCTGCCCCCTCGCGCCTGTTGCTGGCGGGCGCTGTACTGCTCGCTCTGTCAGGCTGCGCATCGATGGGCCGCTATCCGGTGCAGGCCCCCGACGTGGCGGCGACCTACGGTCGTGGCGATGCCACCCTCAATGCGCCGGCCGACGATCCGCGCAGCAGCCTGGATACTCCGGGCCGCGACATCCGCCAGGACACCTGGTGGACCGGTTTCGGCGATGAACGTCTCGACCGTCTGGTGGCGCAGGCGCTGGCCGCCAACAGCGATCTTGCCGCCGCTGGCCTGGCCGTGCAGCGTTCGCGCCTGCAGGCCGGCCTGGCCAGCAACGCGTTGTGGCCGCAGCCTTCGTCTTCGGGTGTGAGTGGTAGCGCCAGCCGCGCCACCGACCAGGCCGACGACTGGCGCCGCAGCTATTCCACCGGCGTCTCGCTGGGCTGGGAAGTGGACCTGTGGGGCCGCCTGCGCACCCAGCGCGACATCGCCCGCTGGGAAGCCGAGGCCAGCGAGGAAGACCGGCAGAACACCGCGCTGCTGGTGATCAGCGACACCATCAACCAATACTGGAACCTGGCCTATCTCAACCAGTCCATCGCCACCGGCCAGGCCAACCTGGAGCGGCTGGAACGTACCCGCGAACTGGTCCAGGCCCGCTTCGACGCCGGTGCAGTATCGCGCCTGGAAGTACGCCAGGCACTGCAGAACCTGCAGTCGCAGCGTTCCTCGCAGAGTGCGCTGGAACAGCAGCGGGTGGAGGCCCGCAATGCACTGACCGTGCTGCTGGACGGCACGCCCTGGCCGCAGCAGGACGAACCGCAGGACCTGCTCGGCGCACGCAGCCCCAGCATCGCGGAGGGCCTGCCGACCGACCTGCTCGGTCGCCGTCCCGACCTGCGCGCGGCCGAACTGCGCCTGCGCAACAGCCTGAAGACCATCAAGGTGACCGCTACCCAGTACTACCCGGCGCTGAGCCTGACCGGCAGCCTCGGCTCCAGTGCAACGTCGCTGGGTGACGTGCTGCGCAACCCGGTGGCCACGCTGGGCGCCGGCCTGTCGCTTCCGTTCCTCAACCTGCAGCGCGCGCAGCTGGATACCGATATCGCCGGCACCGCCTACCAGATCGCCGCGACCAATTTCCGCAAGACGCTGTATACCGCGCTCTCGGAAGTGGACAACGCGCTGTCGGCACGCGAGCAGCTGGCGCGCCAGGTGGCGGCCTCGCAGGCTTCGTACGACGAAGCGGTGGAAGTGGAACGGGCGCAGGAAGTGCGCTACCGCGTGGGTGCCACCGACCTGCGCACCTGGCTGGAAGCGCAGCAGACCCGGCGCGATGCCGAGCTGTCGCTGGCGCGCGTGCGCCAGGGCCAGCTGAACAACGACGTCACCTTGTTCAAGGCACTGGGCGGCAGCGCGGGGTGAGGCGGCAAGAGCGCCAACCAAGGTTGGCGACTACCGGTAGGTGTCGACCTTGGTCGACACGGCCGATCCACGCCATGCGTGAATCGGATCGCCGGTAGCGCCGGGCCATGCCCGGCGAAGCAATCCGCCGGGCATGGCCCGGCGCTACCGGAAAGCCGATCAACCGCGCTGGCGCACGGCCTCGAACAGGCTGACGCCGGCAGCGACGGAGACGTTCAGGCTCTCGATCTCGCCCGGCATCGGGATCTTGACCAGGCCATCGCAGTTCTCGCGGGTCAGGCGGCGCAGGCCATCGGCTTCACCGCCCAGCACCAGCGCGATGTTGCCCTTCAGGTCCAGCTGGTACAGCGAGGCGGTGGCTTCGCCGGCGAGGCCGTAGATCCACACGCCCTGCTTCTGCAGGTCCTTCAGGCAGCGCGACAGGTTGGTCACCGCCACCACCGGGATCAGATCGGCGGCACCGGCCGAGGTCTTGCGCACGGTAGCATTGACCGTGGCCGACTTGTCCTTGGGGATGATCACGGCAGTCGCGCCGGCGGCAGCCGCCGAGCGCAGGCAGGCACCGAGATTGTGCGGGTCCTGCACCTCGTCCAGCACCAGCAGCAGGGCCTTGCCCTCGGCTGCAGTGACCAGGCCTTCCAGCTCGTTCTCGCTGTAGGTGCGGGCGGCGGCATAGCGCGCGGCCACGCCCTGGTGGCGTACCGAACCGCCGACACCGTCCAGCGCCTGGCTGTTCACCTTGCGCACGTCGATGCCCTTGCGGCGGGCGTTTTCCTCGATCTCGGTCAGGCGCGGGTTCTTCGCACCGGCCTCGACCAGCACTTCGCGGACGTTCTCGGCGTCGTTCTCGATGGAGGAGGCGACGGCGTTGACGCCGACAATCCACTGGCTGTTCTTGCTCATGCGGGCGGGGACCGGAAAGGGGGTGGCTATGGTAGAGCATCGGCGCCGACCGCGCTGCGCGCTCGCCGGGCACGGCCCGGCGCTACCCGCAGCTCAGCCTTCGGCGGAGCGGCTGCGCGGCGGCCAGTGCGGGGTGTCGTGGTCGGGGTGCTGGTGGGACACGATGGTGGCCAGGAACTCCAGCGCCGCGACGTCTTCCTCGGTACGTCGCGCCGGCTGGCTGGACAAACTGTCGACGAACGGCAGCTTGCGCTCCACCCCGTACTGGATGGTCGGTGGCAGGCGTTCCGGCTCGTCGAAGGCACCGGCGGCCACGGCCACGCCATCCGGGGCTTCGTAGGTCAGGGGCGTTCCGCAGTCGGCGCAGAAGCCACGCCGCACCACGTTGGACGACTGGAAATAGCGTGGCTGGCCGCGGGTCCAGCTGAACTGCACGCCGCGCACCGACACCAGCGGCGCATAGTAGGCACCGAAGGCCTTCTGGCACATCCGGCAATGGCAGATCGAGCTGTCGGTCAGCTCGCCTCGCGCCTGGAAGCGGATCGCGCCGCACTGGCAGCCGCCGCTGTATTCGGGTTGGCCCTGCATTGTGAGTTCCTCCGAAACGTCGTGCCAACCAACGGTTGGCACCTATCGGGTGAGGTGGGTGCCGACCGGGTGAGGTGGATACCTACCGGGTGAGGTGGGTGCCGACCGTTGGTCGGCACACCTTTCAATACTGCTTCTTGGCGCGCTTGGCCGGCTTGCCACGCTCGGGCAGCGGCGGCAGGCCATCGCCTTCATCCTCACCCTTGTGCTCGACCAGGCGGAAGTCGATCTTGCGCTCTTCCATGCTGGCCTTCAGCACCAGGATGCGCACGCGATCACCCAGCCGGTAGCTGCTGCCACGGCGCTCGCCGGTCAGCGTCTTGCGGGTCGCGTCGAACTTGTAATAGTCCTGCGGCAGCTGGGTCACATGGACCAGGCCCTGCACCTTTGACTCGTCCAGTTCCACGAACAGGCCGAAGCTGGTCACGCCGCTGATCACGCCATCGAACTGGCCGCCTACGTGCTTTTCCATCCACGCGGCGCGGTAGCGCTCGTCGACCTCGCGCTCGGCCTCATCGGCACGGCGCTCACGCTCGGAGCACTGCAGCGCCAGCGCAGCCATCTCGCGTGCGTTGTAGGTGAACTTGTCCAGCGGCTTGCCGGACAACGCGTGCTTGATCGCGCGGTGCACCAGCAGGTCAGGGTAGCGACGGATCGGCGAGGTGAAGTGCGCGTACGCCTCCAGCGCCAGGCCGAAGTGACCGTGATTCTCCGGGCTGTAGATCGCCAGACTCTGGCTGCGCAGCAGCACCGATTCCAGCAGCGTGGCATCGGGGCGATCCCGGATCTTCTTCAGCAGCTTGGTGTAATCGCCCGGACGCACCTTGGACCACGGCGGCAGGCTCAGCTTGAACTCCTTGAGGAATTCCAGCAGGTCGGCGTACTTGGTTTCCGGCGGCTTCTCGTGGATGCGGTACGGGGCCGGCACATGGCGCGACAGCAGGTACCTGGCCGCCTCGACGTTGGCCGCGATCATGCATTCCTCGATCAGCTTGTGCGCGTCATTGCGCACCAGCATGCCGGCCTGGGTGACTTCACCGCGGTTGTCCAGCACGAAGCGCACTTCGCTGCTTTCGAACTCGATGGCGCCGCGCTTGGCACGTGCCTTGGACAGCACCTTGTACAGCTGGTGCAGGCGCTGCACCTGCGGCAGCAGGTCGCCCATCCAGGCCTTGGTATCGGCATCGTCCTCGCCCACCGCCTTCCACACCTGGGTGTAGGTCAGGCGCGCGTGCGAGTTCATCACCGCTTCGTAGAAGCGCGAATGCGTGACCAGGCCGTCGCGGTCGATCTGCATGTCGCAGACAAAGCACATGCGGTCGACCTTCGGCATCAGCGAGCAGATGCCGTTGGACAGCGTCTCCGGCAGCATCGGCACCACGAAGCCCGGGAAGTACACCGAGGTGGCGCGCTTCTGCGCCTCCTCATCCAGGGGCGTGCCGGGGCGCACGTAGTTCGAGACATCGGCAATCGCCACCACCAGGCGGAAACCCTCGGCATTCGGTTCGCAGTACACCGCGTCGTCGAAGTCCTTGGCATCCTCGCCATCGATGGTGACCAGCGGCGTGCTGCGCAGGTCGACGCGGTCGCCGATCATCGCCGGTTCGACCACCAGCGGTACCGAGGCGGCTTCGTCCAACACTTCCTGCGGGAACTCGAACGGCAGCTCATGACCGTGGATGGCGGTTTCCACCACCAGCGAGGCGGTCAGCTTGTCGCCGAGCACGGCGATGATGCGGCCGATCGGCGGGCGGCGGCTGTCCGGCGCCTGGGTCAGTTCACAGACCACCAGCTGGCCATCGCGCGCACCACCGGTCTGGTCCGGCGGCACCTGCACGTTGCGCTGCACGCGCTTGTCGTCGGGCACCACGTAGTTGATGCCCATCTCGATGCTGAAGCGGCCGATCAGGCGGGTCATGCCGCGCTCGAGCACGCGGGCGATGCTGCCTTCGCGACGGCCACGATGGTCGATGCCGGTCACACGGGCCAGCACCTTGTCGCCGTGCATGACCTTGCGCATCTCATACGGCGGCAGGAACAGGTCGTCACCGCCCTCGACCGGGCGCAGGAAACCGAACCCTTCCGGGTTGGCGATCACCACGCCAGTGACCAGATTCAGGGTCTGGATCGGGGCGAAACCGCCGCGACGGTTCTGCACCAACTGGCCGTCGCGGACCATGGCACCGAGCCGGCGCGACAGCGCCTCGGCCCGGTCCGGCGCGGTCAGGCCCAGGCGCGCGCCCAGTTCTTCGGCGGTCTGCGGCCCTTCGCAGCGCTCCAGCAGGGCCAGGATGGCCTCGCGGCTGGCGATGGGCTGTTCGTACTTCTCGGCTTCGCGGGCGGCATAGGGATCGTCGATCACCTTGCCGGTCGGCGGCAGCTTGCGGCCCGGGGCCGGGCCCGGAGCGGCGGCATCGGCGCTGCGGACCTTGCGACCACGCGGTGGTGCGCCGCCTTCATTCAATTCGGGGAACCAGCCCGGCAACGGCTTGCCCGGCTTGGTGGTGCGGGCCGTGCCCGCCTTGGCGCCCTTCTTCGGGGCCTGGCTGCGGGAGGTGCTCCCGCCCTTGCTTGGTTTTTTGGTAGTCATCGCCCTACATGGTAGCCGCTGACGGCGTGCAGAACGGGTCAGCGGCTGTCTTGAAGGCCTTGCATGAAAAATATTCAGGAAGTCGTTGACAGCCTGCGGATTCATCTTCACAATTGCGCCTCTGGAACGCCCAGGTGGCGGAATTGGTAGACGCACTAGTTTCAGGTACTAGCGGGTAAAACCGTGGAGGTTCGAGTCCTCTCCTGGGCACCAACGAAAAAACTCCTCGCTTCGGCGGGGATTTTTTTTGCCTGTAATCCGGCCCTGAGGCTCGACTCTTTCTCCTCCAGGAAGGAACTCCGACCCGGTATCGGCAATGATCTTCACAAGCGTGTTGACACCCCCGTAACAACACCCCATAATCTCGCTCCTCGACGCCCAGGTGGCGGAATTGGTAGACGCACTAGTTTCAGGTACTAGCGGGTAAAACCGTGGAGGTTCGAGTCCTCTCCTGGGCACCACGTCGAGAATGAGAAAAACCCGCGAAAGCGGGTTTTTTCATGCCCGTGATTCGGCATCGCCGCGACCGGCGGCCGGCATCACAACAGCGGCCGCAGCACCAGCTCCAGCCCGAGCAGCAGCAGGAAACCCAGGAAGCAGGCGCGGAACACCCGCGCACTGATGCGCTGCCGGATCACCTGCCCCAGCCACATGCCCAGCAATGCCGGCAGCACCGCCAGCGTACTCAGCCCCAGCTGCTGGATGCCGAATGCGCCGTGCAGCACCAGGCCAGTGGTCAGCGAAATCGTCGACACAGTGAACGCCAGTCCCAGCGCCTGCACCAGCTCCTCGCGCTGCAACCCCAGCGACTGCAGGTACGGCACCGCCGGCATCACGAACACGCCGGTGGCGCCGGTCACCACACCCGACAACGCCCCCACCAGCGGCCCCAGCCATCGCTCGCGCCGCTGCGGCACGCGGAACACCGGCGCAAGCAGGGCATAGGCCGCATAAACCACCAGCGCAACGCCCAGCGCAACACGCGACCAGGTGCGATCGACCCGCACCAGCAGCGCTGCCGAACCCAGCGTCACCACCACCACGGCCAGCATCATCGGCCACAGGCGCCGCACGATGTGGCCCAGTGAGGGGCCGGACAACAGCTGCCACGCATTGGTGACGAAGGTGGGGATGAACAGCATCGATGCCGCCGCCACCGGCGACAGCGCGCCACCGAGCAGACCCATCGCCACTGTCGGCAAGCCCATGCCGGTCACGCCCTTGACCACACCGGCCAGCACGAACACCACCACCAGCAGCACGTAGAAGTACATCGATTCATTCATGCCTTCATTGGATCGGCCGGCCGCTCGGCGCACAATGCGGTCTTCCCGGCCTCGCCTTCGGCTGATCCGAAGGCGCAGGCGTTGCGATGAGGGCATCACATGCGGATGGATATCGCCGACCTGCGCCTGTTCCTGGCCATTGCCGAGGCGGGCAGCATCACGGCCGGTGCCGCGCAGGCAAACCTGGCACTGGGCTCAGCCAGTGAGCGCCTGCGCACGATCGAAGCCGATGCCGGTACCCCGCTGTTGAACCGGCACCCACGCGGCGTCAGCCTGACCGAAGCCGGTGCCGCGCTCGCCCACCATGCACGCTTGATCCTGCAGCAGCAGGCACAGCTGCGCGGTGAACTGCAGGCGTTCGCGCACGGTGCGCGCGGCACCCTGCATCTGTATGCCAACACCGCAGCGCTGACCAACTACCTGCCTTCGCGGCTCGCACCATGGCTGGCCGAACGCCCGCGCCTGCACGTGGAACTGCTGGAGCGCACCAGCCCTGAAGTCGTGCGTGCGATCAGTGCTGGCCAGGCCGAGGCCGGCATCATCAGCGATGCCGTCGACGCTGCCGGCCTGCAGCAGCATGTGGTCGCCGAAGATCCGCTGGTGATGCTGCTGCCCGAAGACCACCGCTTCGCATCGCGGCGCAGCGTGGCCTTCACCGATGTTGCCGGCGAGACCTTCGTCGCACTGGCCGATGGCAATGCACTGCAGACCTACATCGAGGACCAGGCGCGCGACATCGGGCGGCGCCTGGATGTACGCATCCGCATGAAGACCTTCGAAGGCGTATGCATCATGGTCGGCCACGGCATTGGTGTCGGCATCGTGCCGCGGACCATCGCCCGCCAGCATCGGCGCAACACGCATACCGTCGCCGTACCGCTCGCCGATGCATGGGCACAGCGCCGCCTGTGTGCCTGTTTTGCCGAGTGGGCGCAGTTGTCATCGGCGATGCGCAGCCTGCTGCTTCACCTGGGCGTACAGCCGCAGAAAAAGGTGTGAAATGTTGTTGACACATCTTCTGTCGCTCCCCATAATTCATCTCCTGAGTCGCCCAGGTGGCGGAATTGGTAGACGCACTAGTTTCAGGTACTAGCGGGTAAAACCGTGGAGGTTCGAGTCCTCTCCTGGGCACCATGACTCAAGATGATCAAACCCGCGAAAGCGGGTTTTTTCGTTTCCGGGGTTTGGCGAGCCTGGCATCGCATCTACCGCTGGAACTGTCGTATCTAGCACCACCCGGCAGTCGCCTGCTGCTGCATACCGCCTCCCGGCGCGTCGTTACCAGACCTTGAACGGCCTCCTTTTGGGGCGCATTTCACGTCAGCCGTTCATTTCGTACTTTTCCTAGTCGAGATTTACCCGATTCCTTTTCGGTGGAAGGCAGATTTACAGAAGCCGGTTGCAGGTGTATCGCCACGACCTGACCAGCGCCCTCCCCCTTCCCCAAAGGACGCACCCATGCAGCGCAGCATCATCTGCCCTCACTGCCATACCGGCTCGAACCACGGCGTACGCGTATGCGTGGGATGCCAGGCCGAGGTCCACTACGGCGCATCGAAGGAGGCCGTAATGCTGGTCTTTGTTGCCGCCATCATCTGCGGCGCACTGGTCGGCAGCCGATTGCAGGCCACGGCTGGCTGGCTCACATGCGGCGCCGTACTTGTGGCGGGAATGTGGGCCATCTCCCGATTGTTCTGCGATCGGGTGGAGTTCAAGCGCGTCTATCGCACGCGCTGAACCTGCGCCACGGCAGGACCCCAAGGGCAGGGCCTGTGCGACCCGCGGTGCACAAACAAAAACCCCGCCTTGCGGCGGGGTCAAAATACAGCACGTGTTTCCAGGGAGTTTCAGTGTCCGCCACCGGCGGCCGCACCTGCGCCTGCGCCAAACGGCGGTTTGGCCAGCCACAGGAACGCGATGATCGCCAGGAAGATCCAGCCCAGCAGGAAGAAGATGTCGTTGAAGCCCATCTGCGATGCCTGGTGGTTGATCATGTTGTTCAGTACCGCTGCGCCATGTTGCAGGTCGCCCTGCCCCATCGCTGTCACCTGGTCCTGCATGCCCGGCTGATAGACCGAGATGTGCTCGGTCAGGTCGGCGTGGTGCACCTGGGTGCGCCGCGCCCACAGCCACGTCGTCAGCGACGCCGCGAAGCTGCCACCCAGCGTGCGCAGGAAGGTGGCCAGGCCTGAGCCCGCCGCGATCTCGCGTCCATCCAGGTCCGACAGCAGGATCTGCAGCACCGGCATGAAGAACAGCGCGACGCCGATGCCCATGATCAGCTGCACGCCCGCCACATGGTTGTAGTCCACCTGCAGGTTGAAGTTCGAACGCAGGAAGCTGGTCATCGACAACACAATGAACGCAATCGTAGCCAGCATGCGCATGTCGAAGCGCGATGCATACTTGCCCACGAACGGGGTCATGATCACCGGCAGGATGCCGATCGGCGCTGTCGCCAGGCCCGCCCAGATCGCGGTGTAGCCCATGTCACGCTGCAACCACTGTGGAATCAGCAACGCCACGCTGAAGAACGCCGCGTAGGCCACCACCATCGCCAGCGTACCGGCGCGGAAGTTCCGATGCCGGAACAGCTTCAGGTCGACGATCGGATCCTTGTCGGTCAGTTCCCAGATCAGGAACACCGTCAGCGTGACCACGGCCACACACGCCAGCACCACGATCTTCATCGACGAGAACCAGTCCTCGTCGTTGCCCAGGTCGAGCACCAGCTGCAGCGCACCGACACCGATCACCAAGGTGACCAGGCCGACGTAGTCCATCTTCGGCTTCTCGATGTGCTCCGGGCGCCCCTTCAGCTGGTTGCCCACAACGAGCGCAGCGAAGATGCCCAGCGGCACATTGATCAGGAAGATCCATTCCCAGCTGTAGTTGTCGGTGATCCAGCCACCGAGAATCGGGCCGCAGATCGGCGCCACCACCGTGATCATCGCCAGCAGCGCCAGTGCCTGCCCGCGTTTCTCCCGTGGATAGATCGAGACCAGCAACGACTGCGTGATCGGGTACATCGGGCCGGCCACGAAACCCTGCAGCGCACGCGACAGCACCAGCATGCCCATGCTCTGCGCCAGGCCGCACAGCAGCGAGGTGATGACGAAGGCCAGCGTGGCCCAGACGAACAGCTTGCGTTCGCCGAAGCGGCGGCTGAGCCAGCCGGTCAGCGGCAGCGCGATGGCTGTGCTGACCGCGAACGAGGTGATGACCCAGGTCGCCTGCTGCGAACTGGCGCCGAGGTTACCGGCGATGGTCGGCAGCGAGACGTTGGCGATGGTGGTGTCGAGCACCTGCATGAACGACGCCATCGCCAGGCCGACGGTGCACAGGGCGACGCTGGGCGGCAGGAACCCGGAGGCCGCACCCGGCGCCGCCGGGGCGCCCGGAGCACCGGGCGCGGCTGGAGCTTGTGCGGACATGGCGACCTCAGCCCACCTTCGCCTGCTGCGGCAGGTTGCCCTGGATGATCGTGTGGATCACCTCGTCGGCATCATGCAGCTGCTTGGCATACACGTCGGTGTCGAACACCGTGCCCTTGGCCGGGGTGCTCGGCAGCACTTCGCCCTTCTGGTCGCGCAGGCTCACTTCGGCCTTCATCGACAGGCCGATGCGCAGCGGGTGTTCGGCCAGCTGCTTGGCATCGATGGCGATGCGTACCGGCACGCGCTGAACGATCTTGATCCAGTTGCCGCTGGCATTCTGCGCCGGCAGCAGCGAGAACGCCGAGCCGGTGCCCAGGCCCAGGCTCTGGACGCGGCCCTTGTACTTCACGTCACCGGCATACAGGTCCGACTTCAGCTCCACTTCCTGGCCCAGGCGCATGTGGCGCAGCTGGGTTTCCTTGAAGTTGGCCTCGACCCACATCTGCTCGGTCGGCACCACCGCCATCAGGGCATTGCCCGGCTGCACGCGCTGGCCGACCTGCACCGAACGACGGGCGACGTAGCCGGTGACCGGCGCAACGATGCCGGCGCGGGCGTTGTTGAGGAAGGCCTGGCGCAGCTGCGCGGCGGCGGCCTGCACATCCGGCTGGGTGGCGATCACGGTATCGTCGACCAGCGCGCGGTTGCGCTCGACCGTCTCGCGCGAACCGGCCACGGCCGCTTCGGCAGCGGCCAGCTCATCGCGGGCGTGGGCCAGTTCTTCGTTGGAGATGGCGCCGGTGGCGGCCAGATCCTTGCGGCGGGCGAAGTCGTCGCGCACGCGCTTCAGGGTCACCTGGCGGGCGTTCAAGTCCGCCTGCGCACCTTCCACGCTGCGGTACAGGCCGCGGGTCTGGCGCACGGTCTTGGCCAGGTTGGCTTCGGCCTGCTGCAGGGCTACTGCGGTGTCGGACGGATCCAGCTGCACCAGCAGCTGGCCGCGCTCCACGCGCATGCCGTCATCGGCGTTGATGGCGACTACGGTACCGGCCACCAGCGGGGTGATCTGCACCTGGTTGCCCTGCACGTAGGCGTCGTCGGTCTCTTCGAACCAACGGCCGAACATGAAGTACCACAGCGCCAGTGCGGCAAGCAGCAGCACGACGATCACGAACAGGCCGCGCAGCAGGTTGCCGCGGCGGTTGGGGGCGGCCGGGGCCGCAGTGTCTTGGGTCTGGCTCATGGCGGAAGTCTTCAGGAATGCGAGGAATCGGAATGGGAGGCGATCGGTGCGCGGTCGGCGTCAGAGGGCTGGAAACCACCGCCCAGCGCCTTGCTCAGGCGCACCGAGGTCTGCACCTGCTGCGACTGCAGGCCGGCCAGCTGCTGCTGCGACTGCAGCAGGGTGGACTGCGCGGTCAGCACGTCCAGGTAGCTGCCGATGCCGGCGCGGTAGCGCTGCTGGGCCAGGTCGAAGGCCGAACGTGCGGTATCCACCGCCTGCTGCTGCGAATGCGCCTGCTGTGCCAGCGAACGCACCGCGTTGACCTGGTCGGCCACGTCGCGCAGTGCATCGAGCACGGTCTGGTTGTAGTTGGCCACCGCCAGGTCGTACTGCGCATCGGTGTTGGCCAGGTTGGCGCGCAGCTTGCCGCCTTCGAAGATCGGCAGGCTCAGCGCCGGTCCGATGTAGGCGAAGGTCGAACTGCTTTTCAGCAGATCGCCCACGTTCGGTGCGACGACGCCAGCCAGTGCGGTCAGGTTGAAGCTCGGGTAGAACTTGGTCCTGGCGACCTTGATCTGCTTGTCGGCCGCTTCCACGCGCCAGCGCGCGGCAACGATGTCCGGGCGACGACCCAACAGTTCGCTGGGCAGCACGCCCGGCAGCTGCAGCGCCATCGGATTCAACGCCTGCGGGCGCTGGATCGACAGGCCACGGTCCGGACCCTTGCCGACCAGCGCGGCCAGCGCGGTGCGGGCCGCATCGATGCGCTGCTGCGCGGCCTGCACCTGCTGCTGCGCGGCGGGCACGCGGGCCTCGGCCTGGCGCACCTGCAGATCACTGTCGATGCCGGCGCTGCGGCGTTGGCGGGTCAATTCCAGCGACTTCTGCGAGCGGCCCAGCTCTTCTTCGGCCACGTCATTGAGCTGCCATGCATACGCCAGGTCGGCATAGGCCTGGGTGATGCCGGTGGACAGGTTCAGGCGTGCAGCCTGGGCTTCGACAGTGGCGGCATGGGCGCCGTCCACGGCCGCTTCCCAGGCAGCGCGCTTGCCGCCCCACAGGTCCACGCCATAGCTGAAATCAAACGCGACCTGGCTGCTGCCAGCGTAATGGCCACCCATCTCGCTGCCGGCCATCGACTCGGGCAGGCGCAGACCGGTGTAACCACCGGACACCGACAGGCTCGGCAGGCGATCGGCACGCGCGGTACCGACCTGCGACTGCGCCTGGCGCAGGCGCGCATCGGCAGCGTCCAGGCTCGGGTGGCCAGCCAGGCCCTCGGCGACCAGCGCGTCCAGCTGCGCATCGCCCAGGGCCTTCCACCAGTCCTGCGCCGGGAAGCCGGTGGCGCTCAGGTCGGTGTCGGCCAGGGTGCGTTCGCTGTGCAGGCTGTCCACGTCGAGCACGTGGCCCTGCGGGTTGAGGCCACGACTGCTGGCGCAGGCGGCCAGGGCCAGGGCCAGCGCTGATACCAGCAGCGCGCGCCCGGACCGGCGGAGAGTGGATTGCGGGATCGGGTTCATGGGGTCGTCAGGGAATCGCGGATTCGGGTGAGGAGGGACAGCAGCTGCGTGCGCTCGTCGGCGGAAAGATCACGCAGGGCGTAATCCATCACCGCGTCGCCACGCAGCTTCAGCCGCGCCCACAGTGCGCGGCCTTCATCGGTCAGCACGATCTGCAGCGCACGCCGGTCCTGGGCATGCGGTTCGCGGCGGACGCAGCCCAGCGACTCCAGCTTGTCCAGCAGGCGGGTCACCGCACTGGGCACCTGGTCGATGGCCTGGGACAGCTCGTTGGCCGTGCACGGAGCCATGTTGGAAAGCACCTTCAACCCGATGTAATGGGTGAAGCCGATACCCAGGTCTTCTTCAGCCATGGACGCGTCGAGTTGACGGACCAGGCCATCGCGCACCTGGCGCAGCAGCAGGCCGAAGCTGGGGGGAGTGGTTGCAGGACAGATCATGGGGGAGCATTCTCTTCCAAAAAAAATATTTCTCAATGGAAATATTCGATCTGGCATCGAATGCTGTGTTGCAGCAGCGGGCTGGATCAACGAAGGCGCCTACCTTAATGATCTGGTCAGGTGGCCCGGTAGTACAATTCAGCCAATGGATGACACATTTCAGCCAGCGGATATGATGAACAAGGCAGAAATCCCCCCTCCCAAGCGGTTGCTGCGCGACGACGCCCTGGATTGGTTCGAGCGCAATGACGGGCCACCGGTTGTCGCCTTCCGCTTCGACAGCCCCTTGGGCCTGGTCCGTGAAGTGGACTGGCACCACCATCAGCGCGCGCAGCTGATCTGCGTCGAACGCGGCCTGTTGACCACCCGCACCTCGCACGGAACGTGGTCACTGGCGCCGGGCTCGGCCGGCTGGATGCCGCCGCTGGAGCCGCATACGGTCACCCTCGACGGCCCGCTGCGTGGCTGGGGCATGGCGCTGGCCGCACCGGCCTGCGCCACCCTGCCCGCCGATCCCTGCGTACTGGGCCTGTCCAAGCTGGCGCAGGCGCTGGCCGACCGCATCTGCGAATGGCCGCTGGGCTACGACACCACGCCCGAGCGCCAGCACATCATCGAGGTGCTGCTGGACGAGATCCGTACCGCGCCGCGCCAGCGCATGCACCTGCCGATGCCGCATGACCGGCGCCTGCTGAAGATCGCCTCGCAGCTGCTGGCCGACCCGTCCGACGAGCGCAGCCTGGCCGAATGGGCGCACTGGGCCGGACTGTCGCCGCGCAGCCTGACCCGCCACTTCCGCGACGAGACCACGCTCAGCTTCGCCCAGTGGCGGCAGCAGGCCCGGCTGTCCGAAGCCCTGCGCCAGCTGACCGACGGCCGCAGCGTGGCCGATATCGCCCACGCGCTGGGCTTCAGCAGCGCCAGCGCCTTCGTCACCGTGTTCCGCCGCCACTTCGGGCTGCCACCGGGGCGCTACCTGGCACGGGCCGGACACGGCCTGGAAACCGGGCTGGACCCTGCGCGCGGCTTGGCATCCCCCGCCGCATCCGGATAATCACAGGATTGCGAGCGGCGACCGCCGTCGCCGCCTCCCGACAACAGGTAACAACGCCGCATGACCGAACTTGCCCGCCCCGTGTTCCACGGATTCGAACAACTGCCGCTGCGCGAGTACGCCGAACGCGCCTACCTCGACTACTCGATGTACGTGGTCCTGGACCGCGCCCTGCCGTTCATCGGCGACGGCCTGAAGCCGGTGCAGCGCCGCATCATCTATTCGATGAGCGAGCTGGGCCTGAATGCCGCGTCCAAGCCGAAGAAGTCCGCGCGCACCGTCGGTGACGTCATCGGTAAGTACCACCCGCATGGCGACAGCGCGTGCTACGAGGCGCTGGTGCTGATGGCGCAGCCGTTCTCGTACCGCTACCCGCTGATCGAGGGCCAGGGCAACTTCGGCTCCAGCGACGACCCGAAGTCGTTCGCGGCGATGCGTTACACCGAATCCAAGCTGACCCCGATTGCCGAAGTGCTGCTGGGCGAACTGGGCCAGGGCACCACTGACTGGGCACCGAACTTCGACGGCACCCTGCAGGAACCGACCTGGATGCCGGCACGGCTGCCGCACCTGCTGCTGAACGGCACCACCGGCATCGCCGTGGGCATGGCCACCGACGTGCCGCCGCACAATCTCAACGAGATCGTCAGCGCACTGCTGCACCTGCTGGACAACCCCGATGCCAGCGTGCGCGACCTGTGCGAGCACGTGCAGGGCCCGGACTATCCGTCCAGCGCCGAGATCATCACCGCGGCCAACGATCTGCGGAACATCTACGAAACCGGCAACGGCAGCGTGCGCGCACGTGCGACCTTCACCAAGGAAGCACACAACATCGTGGTCACCGCGCTGCCGTTCCAGGTGTCGCCGTCGAAGGTGATCGAGCAGATCGCCGCGCAGATGCGCGCCAAGAAGCTGCCGTGGCTGGAAGACATCCGCGATGAGTCCGACCACGCCAACCCGGTGCGCGTGGTGCTGGTGCCGCGTTCCAACCGCGTCGACGCCGAGCAGCTGATGGGCCACCTGTTCGCGACCACGGACATGGAACGCAGCTACCGCGTCAACCTCAACGTGATCGGGCTGGACGGCCGTCCGCAGGTGAAGAACCTGAAGATGCTGCTCAGCGAATGGCTGACCTTCCGCAGCAACACCGTCACCCGCCGCCTGCAGCACCGCCTGCAGAAGGTCGAGCGCCGCCTGCACCTGTTGGAAGGCCTGCTGGTCGCGTTCCTCAACCTGGACGAGGTGATCCACATCATCCGTACCGAGGACGAACCGAAGGCCGCGCTGATCGCGCGCTTCGGCCTGTCCGACGACCAGGCCGAGTACATCCTGGAAACCAAGCTGAAGCAGCTGGCCCGCCTGGAGGAGATGAAGATCCGTGGCGAGCAGGACGAGCTGGCCAAGGAGCGCGAGAAGATCCTCGGCATCCTCGACAGCAAGGCCAAGCTGAAGAAGCTGATCCGCGACGAACTGACCGCCGATGCCAAGAAATTCGGCGACGCGCGCCGTTCGCCGCTGGTGCAGCGCCAGGCCGCGCAGGCCATCGACGAGACCGAGCTGGTGCCGAGCGAGCCGATGACCGTCGTGCTATCGGAGAAGGGCTGGATCCGCGCCGCCAAGGGCCACGACGTCGATGCGTCCGCCCTGTCCTACCGTGATGGTGACGCCCTGCAGGGCGCGGTGCGTGCGCGCAGTACGCAGCAGGTCGCGTTCCTCGACAGCGAGGGCCGCGCCTACTCGACGCCGGTGCACACCCTGCCCTCCGCGCGTGGCAACGGTGAACCGCTGACCGGCCGCTTCTCGCCGGCACCGGGCACCAGCTTCGTGACCCTGGCCAGCGCCGAGCCGGACACCCGCTTCGTGCTGGCCTCCACCCACGGCTACGGCTTCGTCACCCGCTTCGAGAACCTGATCGGCCGCAACAAGGCCGGCAAGGCGATGCTGAACCTGTCAACCGGTTCGACCGTGCTGACCCCGTCGGTAGTGGCCAACGTCGCCACCGACCGCATCGTGGCGGTGACCAGTTCGGGCAACCTGCTGGCGATCGCCGCCAACGACCTGCCGGAACTGGACAAGGGCAAGGGCAACAAGATCATCGAGATCCCCAAGGCCAAGCTCGCCACCGAACGCGTGGTCGCCATCGTAGCGATCAGCCCGGGGCAGACCCTGCAGGTGCGCAGTGGGCAGCGCACGATGGGCCTGAAGTTCAACGAGCTCGACGCCTACCTCGGCGCCCGCGCCACCCGCGGCCACCTGCTGCCGCGCGGCTGGCAGAAGGTCGAAGGCCTGTCGGTGGAATGAGGGCTGGGGGTCGGATCCCGTTCCGTCGGAACGGGCTCTGACCCCGGGCAACGTCCCTGGTAGGTGTCAACCTTGGTTGACACGCCTTGCCGGAGACCAGACACGAAAAAGCCGGGGCATTCCCCGGCTTTTTCGTTGTCGGCTGGCGGGCGGTGGAGCGGCTGGCTGGCGAAAGCTGGCTGGCGATGCTCCGGTGCTGGCGGGCGACAGAACGCTGTGCTTCTTCTGGTAGAGCCGACCGCTGGTCGGCTGCTTTTTGCCTCTGGTAGAGCCGACTGTTAGTCGGCTGCCGTTTGGAGAGCGGCCGACTAACAGTCGGCCCTACCGGATCGCGGTGCCGGCTCAGTGCGCCGGGGCGCCGTTGCCGTCGATCTTGCTCAGCTGGTACAGCTCCAGGCCGATGCGCTTGATCAGGCCCAGCTGCTGCTCCAGCCACCAGGCGTGGTCTTCCTCGGTGTCCTTCAGCTGCGCCAGCAGCATGTCGCGGCTCACGTAGTCACCCTTCTCTTCGCACAGCTTCATGCCGGCGGCGAGATTGTTCCGAACCGCGTATTCAGTGTCGAGATCCTTCTGCAGCATCTCTTCCACGGTCTTGCCCGGCTCGGTGGCATGCGGGCGCATGTCCGGGTCGCCGCCGAGGAACAGGATGCGGCGCAGCAGCGCGTCGGCGTGCTGGGTTTCCTCTTCCATCTCGTGGTTCAAGCGTTCGTACAGCGCGAACAGGCCCTGGTCCTCGTAGCGGCGGGAATGGATGAAGTACTGGTCGCGGGCAGCAAGCTCGCCGCGCAGCAGTTCCTTCAGGCAGGCGATGACGTCCGGGTTGCCTTTCATGGGGGGCTCCTGTGAATCGATGTGGCATAGGGTGCCGCATTTCAAAATACGGTGATCTAATCGGAATCAGTCGCAGTTGCGCCTGCGGCTACAATCGGCCCACGAGTTCGGAAAGGACGTGCGATGCGACGTACATGGCGTTGGGTGCTGGGTGTGTTGGTCGCCATCGTGCTGGTCACCGCACTGGCCCTGTGGCTGCTGCTGCGCGGCAGCCTGGCCGACCTGGACGGCGAGCATGCGCTGCCGGGCCTGGCCAAGCCGGTCACCATCGAGCGCGATGCGCTGGGGGTGGTCACCATCACTGCCGGCAGCCAGGCCGACGCGATGCGCGCACTCGGCCATGTGCATGCGCAGGAACGCTATTTCGAGATGGACCTGATGCGCCGCAGTGCCGCCGGCGAGCTGTCGGCGCTGTTCGGACCGAAGGCCATCGACGCCGACAAGCGCATGCGCGTGCACCGCCTGCGCGCCCGCACCGAGGCGCATCTGGATACCGCGCTGGGCGACAACGGCGCGGTCGTGCGCGCCTATGTGGATGGCGTCAACGAAGGCCTTACCGATCTCTCCGTGCGGCCATGGGCCTACCTGCTGCTGCGGCAGTCACCGCAACCGTGGCAGGCCAGCGACAGCGTGCTGGCCGGGCTGGCCATGTACGCCGACCTGCAGGACCCGAACAACCAGACCGAGCTTGCCCTCAGCCGCATCCGTGCGGTGGTGCCGCCGGCGCTGTACGCGCTGATTGCCCACGACGGCACCGAATGGGATGCACCGCTGTTTGGCGAAGCCACCGGCAATGCGATTCTGCCCGATGCCAGCCAGCTCGATCTGCGCACATTGAAGGGAAAGCCGGGCACCGAGCAGGAGGAGGCGGACGTCATCGGCAGCAACAACTTCGCGGTGGCCGGCGCACTCACCGCCGACGGCCGCGCGATCGTTGCCGACGACATGCACCTGGGCCTGCGTGCGCCGGGGCTGTGGTTCCGGGTGCGCCTGCGCTATCCGGACCCGCAGGCCGCCGGCGGCCAGGTCGACGTCACTGGCTTCTCGCTGCCTGGCCTGCCGGCGGTGATCGTCGGCAGCAACGGCCACGTCGCCTGGGGCTTCACCAACAGCTACATCGACACGGCGGACTACCGCACGGAACCGGCCAACGCCACGGTGACCGTGCACGAAGAACGCATCGCGGTGGCCGGCCAGGCCGACGTGCTGTTCCCGGTACGCGAAACCGCCTGGGGGCCGATCCTGCACACCCATGCCGATGGCAGTGGCGATGCCCTGCGCTGGGTCGCACACCTGCCCGGCGCCGTACGCCTGGATTTCGCTGATCTGGCCCGCGCCGGTGACCTTGACGGTGCACTGCACTTCGCCGACCGCGCCGGCATTCCCGCGCAGAACCTGGTGGTCGGCGACCGCAGCGGCCGCATTGCCTGGCGGCTGATCGGCGCCCGCCCTGACCGCGGCCCCGGCTGTGCGCCGGCCGGCTTCAATGCCGCCAGCAACCAGGACTGCGCGCCGTGGCCGATCCGCAGCGATGCCTCGCCTGCATTGATCGATCCCCCCAACCATCGCCTGTGGACCGCCAACGGACGCGTCCTCGACGGCGAGGCGCTGGCTACTGTTGGCAACGGTGGCTATGACCTCGGCGCGCGTGCGCAGCAGATCCGCGACCTGCTCGCCATCCAGGACCGCTTCGACGAACACGACCTGCTGGCGATCCAGCTCGATGATCGCGCCGTGTTTCTGCAGCGCTGGTGGGCGTTGCTGCATGACGTCATCGAACGCAGTGACGACCCTGCTCTGAAGCGCTTGAAGGCGGTCAGCCATCAATGGGGCGGCCGGGCCTCGGCCGGCTCGGTCAGCTACCGGGTGGTGCGCGCGTTCCGCACGCAGGTGATGGATACCCTGTCCGAAGCACTGCTGGCACCGGCCAACGCGCAGCTGGGCGATGACTATCTGGACCCGCGCCTGGCACAACTGGAAGGCGTGGCCTGGCCGATGCTGCAGCAACGCCCCGCCAACCTGCTGCCACCGGCCTACGACAGCTGGGACGCGCTGCTGCTTGATGCCGCACGCCGCACCGAGAGCGAGCTGGCCAAGCAGGGCCCGCTGGCCCAGCGCACCTGGGGAGAGCGCAACACCGCGGCGCTCTGCCATCCCATCGCGCGTGCATTGCCGGACATCGCCAAGCGCTGGCTGTGCATGCCCGCCGACCCGCTGCCCGGCGACCGTGACATACCGCGCGTGCAGACGCCGAACTTCGGCGCCTCCGAACGCATGGTGGTTTCGCCCGGACATGAGGCCGACGGAATCGTGCACATGCCCGGCGGCCAGAGCGGGCACCCGCTGTCGCCGTACTGGGGCGCCGGCCACGAAGACTGGGTGCATGGGCGGCCGACACCGTTCCTGCCCGGCAAGGCGCAGCACACGATGACGCTGGTACCGGCGCGGTAGTGCCGGCCGCTGGCCGGCAACCTCATGATGCTGGACACACCAGCCTGGATGCCGGCCAGCGGCCGGCACTACCGTCCAGCGCTCAGCCCCGGCGTCGCTCGATCAGGTTCAGCAGCGGCCCGGTCATCGCCGTGGTCACCAACGCCATGATCACCAGCACCGCGAACAGCCGATCGCCGAGCAGGCCCAGCTCGTAGCCCAGGTTGAGCACGATCAGCTCCATCAGACCACGGGTGTTCATCAGCGCCCCCAACCGCCACGCTTCGCGCGTGGGCATGCCCGCACTGCGCGCGGCACTGAAGGTGCCCAGCAGCTTGCCGGCCGTGGCCACCGCGATCACCACCACGCACAACACGATATCGCTGGCCTGCAGCGCATCGGCGCGCATGCGCAGGCCGGTCATGGCGAAGAACAGTGGCAGCAGCAGGGTCACCGCGAACGGTTCGACGCGGGCCATCAACAGGTCGCGCAGCTGCGCGTTGGACGATACCGCGACGCCCGCAGCGAATGCACCGAACAACGCGTGGATGCCCAGCATCTCGGTGACCAGCGCACTCGCCAGTGACAGCAGCAGGATACCCAGCAACCAACGTCCCTCACGGCCCGGCGCAATCTGCTGGCGGGCAAACCACGGCTTCACCAGCCCCAGCATCAGCGCCACGAACACGACCACGCACAGCAGGTTGAGGCTGGCCGGCAACCAGCCGCTGGCCTGGGCGGCGGCGACGATCAAGGCCAGCAGGCACCAGGCGGTGGCATCGCCCAATGCCGCGCAGGCGATCGCGGTCTGGCCCAATGGCGTTTGTGTGATCCCACGATCGGCAAGGATGCGCAGCAACACGGGGAACGCGGTGATGCTCATGGAGATGCCGACGAACAATGCGAAAGCAGTAAAGCCCACACCCTGCGGACCGTGCTGCGGATACAGCCAGATCGCCAGCGCCACGCCGAGCACGAACGGCACTGCAATACCGGCATGGCTGACCGTGAAGGCGAAGCGCCGGCGGCCACGCAGCGCCGCCAGGTCCAGCTCGGCACCGGCTACCAGCAGGAACATCAGCACGCCCAGCTGGCTGAGCATGCCCAGCGGACCCAGCGAGCTGGCCGGGAACAACGCACCATGCAGCTGCGGCAGCAGGCTGCCGAGCACCAGCGGCCCCATCATCAGGCCAGCGGCCATCTCGCCGATCACCGCCGGTTGTCCAAAGCGCTTGAGCAGCGCGCCCGCGCCCTTGGCCACCAGCAGCAGCACCAGCAGCTGCAGCAGGAACAGGCCCAGCGGTGAGGCAAGGTGCTGCGCCCAGCTGCCTTCGGCGGCTACCGAGGCACGGGCGACCGCCGCAGGCGCTGCCGGCCCGGCATACCGCGCCAGTAGCACCCCGGCCAGCAATGGCACGCCGGCCCAGGCCAGATAACGCCATCCCCATTTCATCGGCGGCGCCTGGCCCCCGGTCTGTACGCCCATGAACATTCCCCAATGTGCAGGGGGCGATGATACGAAAAAAGGGGACGGAGGGGATTAAGTCGTTTGTGGCAAAAACGACTTAATCCCCTCCGTCCCCTTTTTGGGACTTAGGCCAGTGCCTGCTCGTGCACGCCGGCGATCGCGCGGCCCGAGGGGTCCGCCGCCGCGGCGAAGCTGGCGTCCCAGGCAATGGCGGCCGGCGACGAACAGGCGATCGACTTGCCGCCCGGCACGGTCTCGGCCGCCGCGCGGCTCGGGAAGAACTGCTCGAACAGGTGGCGGTAGTAGTACGCCTCCTTGGTCTGCGGCGGGTTGTGCGGGAAGCGCTTGTCGGCCGCCGCCAGTACACGGTCGCTCACCTGTGCTTCGGCATGCGCCTTCAGCCCGTCGATCCAGCCGTAGCCGACGCCATCGCTGAACTGTTCCTTCTGCCGCCACAGGATGCTGTCCGGCAGGTAGCCCTCGAATGCTTCGCGCAGCACCGCCTTCTCGATGCGGCGCCCACCGAAGCCGGCACCGACCATCTTGTGCGCGGCATCGAAGCGCATCGCCACATCAAGGAACTCACGATCGAGGAACGGCACGCGCGGCTCCACGCCCCAGGCCATCATCGACTTGTTGGCGCGCAGGCAGTCGTAGTTGTGCAGCGCGTCCAGCTTGCGCACCAGCTCGTCGTGGAATTCACGTGCATCCGGCGCCTTGTGGAAGTACAGGTAGCCACCAAAGATCTCATCGCTGCCCTCGCCGGACAGCACCATTTTCACGCCCATCGCCTTGATCCGCCGTGCCAGCAGGAACATCGGCGTCGAGGCGCGGATGGTGGTGACGTCGTAGGTTTCGATGTGGCGGATCACTTCCGGCAGCGCGTCGAGGCCTTCCTCGAAGGTGTATTCGAAGCCGTGATGCACGGTGCCAAGAGCCTCGGCAGCGATCGCCGCAGCAGCAAGATCCGGCGAACCCTTCAAGCCGATCGCGAACGAATGCAGGCGCGGCCACCAGGCTTCGGTCTGCCC
Source organism: Stenotrophomonas sp. 71799_Sma (assembly GCF_056482505.1). Lineage (NCBI taxonomy): Bacteria > Pseudomonadati > Pseudomonadota > Gammaproteobacteria > Lysobacterales > Lysobacteraceae > Stenotrophomonas > Stenotrophomonas sp. 71799_Sma. Next base: position 1,496,769 of record NZ_CM151202.1, on the reverse strand, counting down.
GCCATCCTCGATGCGGCGACGCGCATAGCGCGCGGCAACGGCCGCCACCAGCGACGAGTCCAGGCCACCGGACAGCAGCACCCCATACGGCACGTCGCTCATCAGCTGGCGCTCCACCGCATGCTCGAAGGCCTGGCGCAGTTCGGCCAGGTCGGCCTGGCGGCCCTGCACGTCGGCATAGTCGCGCCACGGTTGCTGGTAGTAGCGCACCAGCTCACCGCTGGCACTGTCGAAGTAGTGACCCGGCGGGAACTGTGCGACGTCGGCACAGGTATCGACCAGCGCCTTCATTTCCGAGGCCACGCGCAGGCGCCCCTGGGTATCGTGGCCCCAGTACAGCGGCACCACACCGACCGGGTCACGCGCCACCAGCACGCGCCCGCTGTCGCGGTCCCACAGCGCGAAGGCGAAGATGCCGTTGAGCTGTTCCAGCCACTGCGCCGGCGAACTGCCCTGGCGATACAGCGCATTGATCACCTCGCAGTCCGAGCCGGTCTGGAAGTCGTAGGCGGTGGTCAGCGCCGCCTTCAATGCCTGGTGGTTGTAGATCTCGCCGTTCACCGCCAGCGCCAGCTGGCCATCGGCCGACAGCAGCGGCTGCGAACCACCGGCCGGGTCGACGATGGCCAGCCGCTCATGGACCAGCAGCGCACCTTCGTCGAGGTACACGCCGCTCCAGTCCGGGCCACGGTGGCGCTGGCGCTGCGACAGTTCCAGCGCATGGCGGCGCAGGGCGGGAAGATCGTCACCGGCCTGCAGGCCGAAGATTCCGAAGATCGAACACATGGGAGAGCTCCTGTTGGGGGATTTCACGGGTGGGAGGGTGTTCGACCGGCCATCCAGGCCCGGGTGGGGCTGCGCCCGGGCACAAAAAAACCCGCATCGGCTGATGCGGGTTTTCTGGTGTCCGGGCGTGTGTTGCCGTCTATCTACCCAGGGCGCAGTCCCGCATCGGCCGCGCACGATTATTCGCGCGCAGATTATTGCGGTTGTTGTTATTGACGGCGGTGACCAGACGGATCGACATGGCATCGACCCTACCCCGGTTTCCGGCACGGCGCAACCGTTGCGTTGGCAACCACTCCCCGGCGCGCATAATGGCCCGCCGTGAAACGTGTAATGGAAATGCAACACCGCACTGGACGCAACGCGGCGCTGGCCGCCCTGCTCTGCCTGGGCCTGGCCGCCTGCCAGACCCTGCCTCCGCCCTCCACGTTGCCGCTGGCGCAGCAACAGGCACTGGAGCAACGCGGCACCGACGGCAGCTTCGACGGAGCCTGGGACACCGCGCAGACCTTCGAACGTTTCAACGATCCGCGCGCCGTTACCTACTACGAGCGTGCTGCCGCGATCACGCCCTGGACCTTCCACAACACCAAAGCGGAAGAAGCACTGGGCCGGATCTGGATCTCCGGCAGGCTGCAGCATGCCGACAGCCCCCATATCAACCCTGCACCTGTCCTGCGCGCGTCCTGGCGACGTGGCGAACGCGCCTATCTGGCGGCTGCCAACCACGGCAATCCCTATGCGTTCTACGGGCTCGCCAAGGCCTACCGCCAGCGAGGCGACGCGCAGCAGGCGCTGCGCTGGGACCTGCGCGGAATGATCTACGAGCGCTACCCGAGTTCGTCGTCGCGACTGCCGGATGCGGTGGCCGCACAGGGTGACACCGTGCATCCGCTGGTGGCGCAGATCCAGCGTCGTGCCGAGCACGGCGACGCCGAAGCGCAGGTCGACCTGGGCGCGCTGCTGGAGAAAGGCATGGGACTGCCGCGCGATCCGGCGCGTGCGCTGCAGCTGTACCAGCGCGCCGGTGAGAAGGGCAATGTGTTCGGCCAGTACTTCGCCGGTCTGCTGCTGGGCCGCAGTGCGCCGGGTGTGGAGAAAGACACCGACGCGGCGGCGCGCTGGTTCGCCAGAGCCGAGGCGCAACACTTCTACATGGCCGCGCCAAGTTACTGGAAGAAAGCGGTCGAGCCGCCGTTCTTCATTTTTTCAGAGTAGAGAAGCGGCCCCGGCGGGAGGCGTGCCGACCAACGGTCGGCACCCACCCTCGCGGGATTCATTCCGTCATGGGGTTCCCACCAGCAGCCGTTCCACCAGGCGCTGGTACAGCCCCGGCAACGCTTCCAGATCGTCCACGCGCACGTTCTCATCCACCTGGTGGATGCTGGCGTTGACCGGCCCCACTTCGATGCACTGCGCACCCAGTGGCGCGATGAAGCGTGCATCTGACGTGCCGCCGCCGGTGCTTTCTTCCGGCGCACGGCCGATGTGCTCGGCCAGCACCGCACGCGCGGTGGCGCGCAGCGTGCCTTCCGGGGTGTAGAACGGCTCGCCGCTTCGGTGCCACTTCAGCGTGTACTGCAGGCCATGGCGGCCCAGCAATGCGGTGATCTCCGCCTCCAGCTTCGGTGCATCCCAGTGCGGGTTGTAGCGGATGTTGAAATCCACCTCCAGCTCGCCGGGAATCACGTTGTTGGCACCGGTGCCGGCATGGATGTTGGAGATCTGCAGGCTGGTCGGCGGGAAGCTCTCATAACCTTCATCCCAGCGCCTTGCGCTCAGGTCGGACAGTGCCGGTGCCGCCTGATGGATCGGATTGCGCGCCTTTTCCGGGTACGCCACATGCCCCTGCACGCCCTGCACGCGCAGCTTGGCCGACAGGCTGCCACGACGGCCTACGCGCAGCAGGTCACCCAGCGTCGAGGTAGACGATGGCTCTCCGGTAATGCACCAGTCGATGCGTTGGCCGCGCTCGGCGAACAGCCGTGCAACGTGACGCACACCATCGATGGCATCGCCTTCCTCGTCGCTGGTCAGCAGTACCGCCAGCGTGCCAGGGTGATCGGGATGCGCAGCGACAAACTGCTCGGCGGCGACCACGAACGCCGCCACGCTGCCCTTCATGTCGGCGGCGCCACGGCCGTACAGCACGCCGTCACGGATCTGCGGCGTGAACGGGTCGCTGGCCCAGGCCTCGCACGGGCCCGTCGGCACCACGTCGGTGTGGCCCAGCAGCACCAGCACCGGCGCGCCCTGGCCGTGGGTCGCCCACAGGTTGTCGACCTCGCCCAGGCGCAGGTGATCGCACTGGAACCCGGCCTGCTTCAGGCGTGCCGCCAGCAGTGTCTGGCAGCCAGCATCATCCGGCGTCACCGAGGGTCGTGCGATCAGTTCGCAGGTCAGGTCGAGGACCGCACTCATGCGTCACCCACGCCGAAGCGGGCCTTGAAACCGTTGTCGCTGAAGCCTTGGCTGACCGTGCCATCGGCCGTGACCACCAGCGGACGCTTGATCAGCTGCGGGTATTCACGCAGCAGCAGCTTCCATTCGGCCTCGGAGTCGGCGGCCTTGCGGTTGTCCGGCAACTGCCGCCAGGTGGTGGACGACTTGTTCACCATCGCGGCCAGGCCCCCCAGCTGCCCAGCCCACGCCAGCAGTGTTTCCGGGCTCGGCTTGTTCTCGCGGTAATCGACGAAGGTGTAAGGCACGCCGAAGCGGTCCAGCCACTTGGTCGCCTTCTTGCAGGTATCGCAGTTCTTCAAACCGTAGACAGTGGTGCTCATGGCCATCTGTGATGCTGGAAAACAGAGGGCCAGAATCTCACAACAGGCGCTCGGACACGACCCGGAACGGCACCCGTGGCAGCCGGAAGGCCAGCCCTTCCTGCAGCGCCAAGTCCATCGCCTGCAGCCGCGGACACTGCTGCTCACCGATCAGGCGCAGGGGCTGCAGGCTGTCGATCTCCACCGGCAGCGCGATGCGGGTGCTGGCCCAGCGGCCGTCGCAGGTACGGGCGACGGCCTCGTCCTGGCAGGTCAGGAAACGCAGCAGGGCCTGATGGCTGCCGAAGGCCGCCGCCCACCCGGCATCGTCCCAGCCCGCGGCGGCCTGCCACTGCAGGTGCAGCGCCGGGGCACTGCCCTGCCCGCCCTCGATCCGTGTGTGGCCACTCCCTTCGGCATCCAGCGCATGCGTGAAGCGCACCGACAGATGCGGCTGCATGGCATCGCTGAAAACGCGCGCGCCGGCGACGAAGGCCAGCTGGTCCATCACGTTGCGGTCGAACAGCACCACCGGCGTCCCGTCCGGATCGTCGTCACGACGCAGGTACCAGCGCCAGTTGCTCTGCCGTGGTGACGGCATCAGGGAACGCAGCGGCCCAGCCAGCGCGGGCCCGAAGTGGCCGTGACGGTAGCTGAGGATGGTGTAAGGCGTGCGTCCGGCATGGACCACGTAATGATGGCCCGGCGGTGGCATTGGTGCGTGACGCACGTCGACCCACCAGCTCACGTAGACCACATCGCGCACGTCACTGACCAGCGCCGGCATCGGCCAGCGCCGCGACAGTGCACGGCGCAGCCGGGTCCAGCGCGGGGCGTGCAGCAGGCGCGGCAGCATCCGCCCGACCAGGGTGTCGGACGGATGCCGGTAGATCGCGGACTGCGCCAGATCCTCCGGCGCAGTCACCTTCAGTCGGCCAGGCCGCGCAGCAGGTCGTTGACGCTGGTCTTGCTGCGGGTCTTGGCATCAACCTGCTTGACGATCACCGCGCAGTACAGCGAATGGGTACCGTCCTTGCTCGGCAGCGAGCCGGACACCACCACGCTGTACGGCGGGATGTAGCCGTAGGTGATTTCGCCGGTGGCACGGTTGTAGATGCGGGTGCTCTGGCTGAGGAACACGCCCATGCCGATCACGCTGTGGTGGCCGACCACCACGCCTTCCACCACTTCCGAGCGCGCACCGACGAAGCAGTGGTCCTCGATGATGGTCGGGCTGGCCTGCAGCGGTTCCAGCACGCCACCGATACCGGCGCCGCCGGACAGATGGCAGTGCTGGCCGATCTGCGCGCAGGAGCCGACGGTGGCCCAGGTATCGACCATGGTGCCTTCGCCGACGTAGGCGCCGATGTTGGTGAAGCTCGGCATCAGCACCACGTCCTTGCCGAAGTAGGTGCCGCGGCGGGCGATCGCGCCCGGCACCACGCGCACGCCGCCACGGCGGAACTTCGCCTCGTCATAGCCGGCGAAGCGCGATTCGACCTTGTCCCAGAACGGCGCCGGACGGGCGTCGACCACGGCCATGTCATTGACACGGAAGTACAACAGCACGGCCTTCTTCAGCCACTCGTTGACCTTCCAGCCACCCTGGCCGTCCGGCTCGGCAACACGGAACTCACCGCTCTCCAGGCCGTCAATCACGCGGTTGACCAGCGGCTTGGTCGAGCCTTCCAGCTCGTGCAGGGTCAAGGTAGCGCGGCGCTCGAAGGCACTCTCGATGCCGAACTTCAGCTCTTCCACGCCCGGGGCTGAAGGCTTGCGCAGCGACTTGCGGGCGATGGTTTCGGCGCGGACCGCTTCGGCACTCTTGGACGGCGCCGGCTTCTTCACAGCACGCTTCACCGCAGCCGCTTTCTTCGCCGGGGCCTTCACCGCAGCGGCCTTCTTCGGCGCTGGGGTCTTCTTCGCGGCCGGTGCGGCAGCAGCAGGTTTCCGGGCCGCTGCGCTCTTGGGGGTCGCGGCGGTCTTCTTGGCGGGCTTGGTGGCCATCAGGCGGGGTCTCCGGCGTTTCGATCAGGGTCCAGGCAGGCCAGCATCGCGTCATGCAGCTGCTGCCGGGCAGGTTCAGTCAGGGGGAGGTCGTGTTCGTCACTGATCACGAAGGTGTCTTCGGCGCGTTCGCCGAACGTGGCAATGCGCGCATCATGCACGCGCAGGCCCTGATTGCGCAGCACGAACGCCACATCGGCCAGCAGGCCGGGGCGGTCGGGGGCGACCAGGGCGAAACGGGTTGCGCCCGGCTCATCGCGGAATTCGATGCGCGGGGCGAAGCGGAAGTGCCGCAGCTGCCGTGGCACCACCCGGCGTGACGGCCGCAGGCGCGACAGGTCACCACTGAGTGCCTCGCGCAGCGCCGCTTCCAGGTTGGCACTGCTGCCATCGGCGAAGGTATCGGCCGGGTTCACTTCGAAGGTATCGAAGATGGTATCGGCCGGACCGTCCAGCACGCGTGCGCGGTGGATGCCGTAGCCCTTGCGGTCCAGCGTCATCACGATCGCGGCGAACAGCCCGTCGCGGTCCGGCGAATGCACGAAGACTTCCAGCGCGGGATCGTCGACACTGATCCGGCGTACCTTCACCAGCGCCTGGCCCTGCTTCACCGGCACCAGCGCGGCAGCCTGCCAGGCCAGCTGCTCCGGGCGCAGGCGGATGAAGCCTTCGTCGGGCATCACCGCGAACTGGCGATCGATGGTGGCATCGTCGTAACCCCGCTCGCGCACCAGCGCGCGCACGCTGTCACGCGCTTCGGCCACGCGCTCGGCCGCCGGCACCGGGTGTTCCAGCCCCTCGCGCAGCGCGCGCCGGGTGGCGAAGTACAGGTCGGCCAGCAGGCGGTCCTTCCATGCATTCCACAGCTTGGGGCTGGTGCCGGCGATGTCGGCGCAGGTCAGCAGGTACAGGTAATCCAGGCGGTCGCGGCTGCCGACCAGGGTGGCGAAGCGATGGATCACCTCCGGATCGGCGATGTCCTGCTTCTGCGCGGTCACCGACATGCGCAGGTGCTGTTCGACCAGCCACGCCACCAGTTCGGTGTCGGACGTGCTCAGCGCATGCGCCTGGCAGAACGCGCGCGCGTCCACCGCGCCCAGCTCCGAATGGTCGCCGCCACGGCCCTTGGCGATGTCATGGAACAGGCCGGCCAGCAGCAGCAGCTCGGGCTTGCGCAGGCGCGGCCACACTTCGTGCGCGATCGAGAAGCGCTCGTCGGCACGACTGCTGGCGAACAGGCCGATATTGCGCAGGACCATCAGCGTGTGCTGGTCGACGGTGTAGACATGGAACAGGTCGAACTGCATGCGCCCGCTGACCTGGGCGAACGCGGGAATCCACTGGCCAAGCACGCCCAGCCGCGCCATGCGCGAGAGCGTATCGACCGGGCGCTGGCCGCGCAGCAGCGCCAGGAACTGCTCGCGTGCATCGGCATCAGCCTGGTCGTAGGCCGGCAGCAGTGGCAGCGCTTCGGCCAGCGCACGCGCGGTCAGAGAATGCAGGCCGCGCACCTGCGGGTTGTTGGCCCAGCTGGCAAACAGCGCGAACACCTGGCCGATGTCGCCGCGCGGCCAGTCGGCTTCGTTGGCCGCCAGGTAACCACGGCGCAGGGAAAAACCCACGGTCAGCGGCTCCGGCTGCGCCTCGCCATCGAACTGTTCCTCGAAGCGCTGCAGCAGGCGGTCGCTGATCCGGCGCACGACCAGCGCGGCGCGGTAGAACCCCTGCATCATCTTCTCGACACCGAGATTCTCGGCATCGTCTTCAAAGCCCAGGCGTGCCGCCAGGGTCTTCTGGTAATCAAAACGCAGGCGCTCTTCCGGGCGACGCGCGACCAGATGCAGGCCAAAGCGCAGCCGCGCCAGCACCGCACGTTCGCGCTTCAGCGCTGCGGCTTCGTCTGCGCCCAGATGGCCGAGCCCGACCAGCGCCTCCAGGTCACGCACACCGAACGCACGCAGTGCCATCCAGCCCAGCGTGTTGAGATCGCGCAGGCCACCGGGGCCATCCTTCAGATCCGGCTCCAGGTTGTCGGCGGTGTCGCCGAAGCGCTGGTGTCGGTTGCGCAGCTCTTCCAGCTTGGCCAGAAAGAAGGTGCGCGCCGGCCACAGTTCACGATCGTCGACGGCCTCGCGCAGCGCGCGGCGCGCCACATCATCGGCCAGGATCGGGCGCGCCTCGATCAGCGCGGTCAGCACGGTCTGGTCCGCTGCCGCCTCGCGGCACTGCGATGCAGAACGCACCGCATGGCTGACGGCCAGCCCGCAGTCCCATAGCAGCGCGAACAGGCGCGCCAGCGCCGCCTCATGGGCCAGCTGTGCCGGCGGATCGCCGAACACCAGCAGGTCGATGTCCGAACGCGGAAACAGTTCACCGCGGCCATAGCCGCCGACCGCGAACAGCGACAGCCCGCTGTCGGCCGGCAGGCAGCGCTGCCAGGCCAGGCGGATCAGATGGTCGGCAGCGCGCGCCCGCAGCGCCAGCAGGCGCTCGATGTTGTCGCCCTGGTCGAAGCGGCGGTACAGGCGCGCGTCGGCCTGCTGCAGCGCCTGGCGCGCGGCAGCAGCCCAGTCCGGGTCGTTGAGCGACGCGGCCGGCGTGTCCAGCAGCGAACTCGCCGGCAGCATCCTCAGGAGACCTGCGACTCGCCCGGCGACAGGGTCAGCACGTCCACGCCGGTCTCGGTGACCGCGATCATGTGCTCCCACTGTGCCGACAGCTTGCGGTCCTTGGTCACCACGGTCCAGCCATCCGGCAGCACCTTGTTGTAGCGGGTGCCCTCGTTGATCATCGGCTCGATGGTGAAGGTCATGCCAGGCTGCAGCACCAGGCCCTGGCCCGGGCGGCCGTAATGCACCACCTGCGGCTCATCGTGGTAGACCTTGCCGATGCCGTGGCCGCAGTACTCGCGCACCACGCTGAAACGCTCGCCTTCGGCATAGCTCTGGATGGCATGGCCGATGTCGCCCAGGGTCGCGCCCGGACGCACCGCACGGATGCCGCGCCACATGGCTTCGTAGGTGGTTTCCACCAGGCGGCGGGCCATCACCGACGGGGTGCCGACGAAGTACATGCGGCTGGTGTCGCCGTGCCAGCCATCCTTGATGACGGTGACGTCGATGTTGATGATGTCGCCATCCTTGAGCACCTTCCCTTCGCTGGGGATGCCATGGCAGATGACGTTGTTGACCGAGGTGCACACGGTCTTCGGGAAGCCGCGGTAGCCGACGTTGGCCGGAACGGCGCCCTGCACGTTCACGATGTGGTCGTGGCAGATGCGGTCCAGTTCCTCGGTGGTGACACCGGGCTTGACGTGGGGGGTGACGATGTCGAGCACTTCGCTGGCCATGCGGCCGGCGATTCGCATCATCTCGATTTCCTGCGGGGTTTTCAGATTCACGCTCATGGCCCCCATTATCGCCGATCCGGCCGCAATCTGAACGAACGCCACCCAACTGGCGATCCGGGCCATGCACGGTTCCGGCAAGGAAAGTGAAAGCGTGATCGTCGCCACCCTTTCGCCTCACTGTTTATCACGGAATACAGACACTTACGCCTCCTAAGCTGGGGTCACCGTCGCCGAAGCGGTGCCGAACGTGCCGCCTTCGCCTTGTTCAACGGACCTTCGGGTCAGGGAGGTTGTCCATGCGATCCGCGCTTCGTTCCCCGCTTGCCTGGGCCTTGGCCGGGGTCCTGCTGTCCGGCCCGGCCTTGGCCGCAGACACCACCACCTTCAATGTCACCCTGGTGGTGACCAAGGCCTGCACGATCACGGCTGCTGCCGCCACCAACGTTGACTTCGGCACGGCGGCCTCGACCACCGCGACCCCCACCCTGGGCCAGGGCACGGTGACCGCCCAGTGCTCGGCACTGACCCCTTACACGATTTCACTGAATGCGGGTGCCAATGCCAGCACCGCCAATGACGTCACCACTCGCCGGATGAAGAACACCAACGCCGCGGTGACCGCCAACAACTACGTCGGCTACCAGCTCTACCAGGACGCCGCGCACACCCTGGTCTGGGGTGCCACCTCCGGCACCAACACCCAGGCTGGCATCGGCACCGGCCTGGCCGTGCCCTACATCGTGTACGGCCAGATCCTGAACCTGAGCACCAACAACCCGGCGACCGGCAACTACCTGGATACGGTTACCGCCACGATCACCTATTGATGGAGCACGCCCGCATGGCCGGACCCCGCCCGTGGCGCGCCACCGGCGTGGCGCTGCTCGTCCTGAGCCTGGTATTCGCCGCCCCGGTCGAAGCCACCAGCCTGCAGGTCGCCCCGACCAGCCTGCAGCTGGAAGCGCGCCAGCGTGCCGGCGAGCTTTGGCTGACCAACAGTGGCACCTCGCCGGTGAAGCTGCAGGTTCGGGTGTTCCGCTGGGTGCAGCAGGACGGCCAGGAGCAACTGTTGCCCACCGATGAACTGGTGGTCACCCCGCCGATGCAGGAACTGGCTGCCGGGCAGCAGCAGCTGGTCCGGGTGATGCGTCCGGACAGGACGCCACCGCCGGCACAGCAGTACTACAGGCTGATTGTTGACGAGGTGCCCGACCTGGCCACCCGCGCCGACGGCATGCAGTTCGTGCTGCGCTATTCGATACCGGTGTTCGTGCAGCCCGCCGCCGGCAAGCTTGCGCCGCAGCTGCAGGCCCGCCTGGTGCAGTTGCCCGATGGCCGCAACGGCGTCGAGGTGGCCAACGCAGGCAACAGCTATGCGCAGATCGCCGATCTTGCGCTGGGCAGCCCCACGCGCCCACGCATCGTGCATCCCGGACTGCTGGGTTACGTGCTGCCCGGGCAGGTGATGCGCTGGCCGATCGAGCGCACGGCGATCGACCGCGACAACGACCAGATCACGGCCAAGCTCAATGGCGAGTCGGAACAGACGCCGCTGTCGCCCCCATCGGCTCGCTGAGGCGTTGATGGGCGCGCTGCTTGCTGCCCTGGCTCCTGCGGCGACCCAAGCCGCCGATGTGTCCGGTGCAGCGGCTACCGCCACCGCCGATGTATCAGGCATCTCCGCCGATGCGATGCTGCCACCGCCCACACCGTTGACCGCCAACCAGACGCTGTACCTGGACGTTTCGCTCAACAGCACCCCACGCGGACTGCTGCCTTTCATCGAGAACCGTGGCCGCCTGCAGGCCAGCCCCGACGTACTGCGCCAGCTCGGCTTCAACGCCCACGGCGATGCACCGGTGTACCTGGACCAGATCAGCGGCGCGGTGGTGCGCTATGACGCACGCCTGCAGACCCTGGCGCTGGACGTGCCACTGGACCAGCTGACCCTGCCAACCACCGTGCTCAGCCGCCCGCAGACACACGCGCCCGCAGGTAGTGCCTCACCCGGACTGCTGCTCAACTACGACGTGTATGGCAGCCGGGTGGATACGCTGGGCAACCTCAGCCTGAGCTCCGAACTGCGCCTGTTCGGCGTCGGCAACGGCACCTTCGAAAACACCGCGGTCAGCAGGCGCTACCAGCAGCCTGGCGACCGTCGCTGGCGAGGGGAGAGCGTGCGCCTGGATACGCGCTGGAGCCTGGATTTCCCCGACCAGGCGATGACGCTGGAGGTCGGCGATTTCTACAGCGGCTTCGTCGACTGGACCCGTCCGGTGCGCCTGGGTGGCCTGCAGATCGGTCGCAACTACGGCCTGCAGCCCTATCGCGTGCTGACCCCCACGCCCAGTTTCCTCGGCCAGGCGGTGGTGCCGTCCACGGTCGAGCTGTACGTCGATGGCCTGCGCCAGTACAGCGGCCAGGTCCCGGTCGGCCCGTTCCAGCTGGCCGCACAGCCGGGCATCAGCGGCACCGGCAGCGCACAGGTGGTGGTCACCGACGCATTCGGCCGCATGCAGACACTGGATTTCAGCTTCTATGGCACCCAGCAACTGCTGGCCAAGGGCCTGTCGGACTGGTCGGTCGGTGTTGGCCAACTGCGCGAGGACTTCGGCCAGCGCTCCTTCGCCTACGACGACCGCACCGTGGCCAGTGCCAGCTGGCGCGGCGGCATCAGCGATACCTTCACCGGTGAAGCGCATGCCGAAGGCGGTGGTGGCCTGGCCCAGGCCGGCATCGGCGGCGGGTGGCTGCTGGGTGGCGCGGGCGTGTTCAACGCCGCCTATGCGCACAGTGACTATCACGGCCTGCAGGGCGGGCAATGGGCACTGGGCTACAGCTGGAACAACCGCCGACTCAACGTCAATCTGCGCACCGTGCGCAGCCATGGTGATTACCGCGACCTGGGCGCACTGCAGGGCAACCTGCCGCCGAGCATCAGCGAACAGGCCACGGTCGGCGCCGACCTGCTGCGGCTGGGCACGCTCAGCGCCAGCTACCTGCGCCTGCGCTACCCCGATGGCGAAGACAACCGCTACGCCAGCCTGTTCTGGTCGCGGACCTGGAGCCAGCGCTGGTCAGCCTACCTCTCGGTGAACCAGAACCTGGACCAGAGTGATGACCGCAGCATCTATCTGTCGGTAACCGCCAGCCTGGGCAACAACCGCCAGGCCAGCCTGTCCAGCCAGCGCAATGGCGACAGCCAGACCTGGGTGGCCGACGTTACCCAGCCGGTGCCCGGCGATGGCAGTGCAGGCGGCATCGGTTGGCGCGCGCAGGTGCGCCACGGCGAGGACGGCAGTGGCGGCCTGGCCGAAGTCGGCATCCTCAATGACGTCGGCCGCTACTCCTTCGGCGCCTCGCGCCAGGGCGGGCTCAACTATGCCTACGGCAGCGCCAGTGGCAGCCTGGTCTGGATGGGCGGGCACGCGTTCGCCACCCGCGAGGTCTCCGATGCATTCGCGGTGATCAGCACCAATGGTGTCGGTGGCGTGCCGGTGCGGCTGGAGAACCGCCTGATCGGCGTCACCGATGATCGTGGCCTGTTGCTGGTCAGCCCGCTGCTGTCCTGGCAGCGCAACCGGGTCTCGATCGACACCCTGGACCTGCCCGAGGACATGCGTGCCGACCGCATCGAGGACTGGGTGACGCCGCGCCAGCGCGCTGGGACCCACGTGACATTCCAGTTGCGCTCGCGGCCCTCTCTGAGCCTGACGCTGCAGAGCATGGACGGGCAGCCGCTGGAAGTGGGCAGCGAAGTGCAGTTGCCCGGCGGACGCCAGGCCACGGTGGGCTATGACGGCCTGCTGTATCTGGAAGACGTCGCTGCCGGCAGCGTGCTGTACATCACCACCAGCCGCGGCCAGTGCCGGGTGAAGGTACCCGAGCAGCCCAAGGTAGTGGCGTCCGGCGCCCGGCCGAAGCCGGCACCGCTGCCGTGCATCCCGGAGGTGGCGCAATGAGAGTGCTGCTGCTCGGCATGCTGCTGTTCGCCGGCCTGCTCGTGGCACTACCGGCCCAGGCGACAGCGGTCTGCACGGCAACCGCGAACCCGACTCTGCCGTTCGGCAACATCAACAGCAACGCTCCCGGCCCTACGGCGGCGACGCTGAACATCACGGTGACCTGCACCACCGCCGCACTGAGCCTGCTGGCCACCACCGGCGTCCGCGTCTGCGTGGGTATCGGCGCAGGCAGTGGCGGCGGCAGCACCTCCACCTTCCGCACGATGTCCACTTCCAGCAGCGACACCATGAATTTCCAGCTCTACAACAACGCCAGCTACGGCCAGGTCACCGGCCTGGTGCCACGCGGTACGCCGCCGGCACAGGAACTGACCATGAGCTACAACGTGCCACTACTGACCGGCGGCAGCGGTGCGCAGTCCGTGCAGCTGTTCGCGCAGATCCCCGCCAACCAGATCCTCGCTTCGGGTGCTTACAGCAGCACCTTCAGTGGCGCCAACGTGGTGCTCACCTGGGCCTGGAACGAAGTCCTGCTCGGCAACGCCACCGTGCCGGCCGCCTGCAACGGCGGCGCAACCGGCACCAACAGCACCAGTGCGGCCTTCAGCTTCACTGCCACTGCCAACGTGCTGCCGCAATGCGGCAGCTACGTCACCACCAACATGGACTTCGGCAACGTCACCGGCAGCATTTCCGCCAACATCGACCGGACCGCCACGCTCACGCTGACCTGCCTGAAGAACACCGCCTACCAGATCAGCCTCAACAACGGCCAGAACAACCCCGCCGCCTCCACCACCCGGCGCATGGCCACCACCATTGGCAGCGGCACCTACTACCTCCCCTATGAGCTGTACCGCGACGCCGCGCGCAGCCTGCGCTGGGGCAATACCCTCAATGTCGATACCGTTGGCGGCACCGGAAATGGCAGCGCGCAGCAGCTGACCATCCATGGCCGGGTGCCGCCGGTCACCGGCCAGCCCCCGGCCGGTACCTACAACGATCTGGTGCAGGTGACGATCACTTACTGACCTGTGTGCCGACCAACGGTCGGCATCCACCGGGATGGATTGGAATGGTCGGCATCCACCGGGATGGATTGGAATGGTCGGCACCCACCGGGGTGGGTTTGGAATCGTCGGCACCCACCGGGGTGGGTTCCGGTAGATCCACGCCGTGCGTGGATGTGCGCATCCCTCCTGCGCCAGGACCAGTCGACTGGCAGTCGAGCCTACAGATTCGGCCGATCCGGCCGATACCGCGCAACGGGTCCTACAGTACGGTGGATGGCAGGTGGTTCGCGCACTTCTGATCGGGGCGATGCTGGTCGCCAGTACGCCCGCGTGGGCCGATCCCGGCAGCACCTCCCTGCAGATCCGGCTGACTGTGGTCGAGGGCTGCAGCAGTGATGCCGGCAACACCCGATGCACGGCACCGCACCGGCGCAGCGACGCGCCCGAGCTTCCGCAACAGATCCGCGACCTCGCGCCGCCGGCCGACAGCGACGACGCGGCGCCTGCCGTGACCCTCATCTACTGATGCGCATCCTGCTGAGCCTGCTGGCACTGCTGCTGGCACTGCCCGCTGCGGCGCTGGACCTGGTGCCCACCACCCTGCAGCTGCCCGCCGAAGGGGGGCACGGCGAGCTGTGGCTGTACAACCCCGGGCCCGGCCGCTGGCAGGGCGAGGTTCGGATCCTGGCCTGGGAACAGCAGGTCGATGCGGAAAAGCTGCGGCCCAGCGACCAGATCCTGGCCAGCCCCGCCCGGCTCGACCTCCCGCCCGGCACCCGTCAACGCATCTGGCTGCTGCCTCGGGAGACGTCGCCCGTTGCCGTCGAGCAGGCCTACCGGGTGATCCTGAGCCCCAGCGGACCGGGCCTGCCACGCTACTCGCTGCCCTTGTTCCGGGGGCATGCGGCGCCCCTGGCGCGGCCGGACCTGCATGCCGGAATCGAATCCGGCACGTCGCAGCCTCTTCTGCGACTGCGCAACGCAGGTTCCGTTCACGCCCGCCTGCACGATCTTGCGTTCGTCGCCGGCGATGGACGCCGCACCCTGCTGCTGCCGGGACTGGCCGGCTACCTGCTGGCGGGCCGGGAACGCCGCTGGGCCCTCCCCGTCCATGCCGACAGCTATGCCGGTGGCCATTTCCAGGCCCGGCTGCAGGACGGCCGCGTGGTCGATCTGACCGCGCCGGACCCGGCAATTGCAGCGAGCGCTCCCAGCGGGCTATAATCGACCGGATTCCTGCCGCCTGCGTGCGCGGGAGACCGTCCACACCGGACGTCACCGGTGAATCCACACCTGCTGCCCCCATCCGTGCCGGGGTGCTCCGCAAGGAGTTCGGCCACGGAGGCAACAGGGAAGCCCAACCCCGGAACCATCCGCGCTTCCACGCGTCCCGCATACCTATCCCCGCGGGCGGAATCGCCGGTTCCATATCAGGAGTATTGCAATGCCCCAGGTCACCATGCGTCAGATGCTGGAAGCCGGCGTCCACTTCGGCCACCAGACCCGCTACTGGAACCCGAAGATGGCTCCGTACATCTTCGGCGCCCGCGGCAAGATCCACATCATCAACCTGGAAAAGACCGTCCCGCTGTTCAACGATGCGATGAACTTCATCTCGTCGGTTGCCCAGAAGCGCGGCACCGTCCTGTTCCTGGGCACCAAGCGCAGCGCCCGCGAAACCATCAAGGAAGAAGCCGAGCGTTGCGGCATGCCGTTCATGAACCAGCGTTGGCTGGGCGGCACCCTGACCAACTTCCGTACCGTCAAGCAGTCTGTTGCCCGCCTGAAGGAACTGGAAGCCGGTGAAACCGACGGCACCTTCGAGAAGCTGGTCAAGCACGAAGTGCTGGGCCTGCGTCGCGAGCGCGACAAGCTGGAAGCCTCGCTGGGCGGCATCAAGGACATGAACCGTCTGCCGGACGCCATCTTCGTGATCGACATCGGCCACGAAGACATCGCGATCAAGGAAGCCAAGAAGCTGGGCATCCCGGTCATCGCCGTGGTCGACACCAACTACAACCCGGAACTGGTGGACTACGCCATCCCGGGCAACGACGACGCCATCCGCGCTGTGCAGCTGTACGCCCGCGCCGCTGCCGACGCCGTGCTGGAAGGCAAGGCTGCTGCGCCGCACGCTGCTTCGGTGCGTGAGGAAGAGTTCGCCGAAGCTGCTGCCGAAGGCGAAGAGAAGCCGGCCCGCCGCGCTCCGGCCAAGAAGGCTGCCAAGAAGGGCGACGACGCCCAGGCCTGATCCAGGCCCCGGGGTGGACGCCCGGCGTCCACCCTCCCTGCGCGCAGCCTTTGGCGCGTGACAGGACCGTGTCACACGGGCCGGCCACCATGCCGGCCCAACCCCTTTCTTTCGTGAGGTAATCCCGTGGAAATCACTGCTTCCCTGGTCAAGGAACTGCGCGAGCGCACCGGCGCCGGCATGATGGAATGCAAGAAGGCTCTCACCGAAGCCAACGGCGACATCAACGCTGCTGCTGAAGCCATGCGCAAGTCCGGCGCTGCCAAGGCCGACAAGAAGGCTGACCGCGTGGCCGCCGAAGGCCGTCTGGGCCTGGCCCAGGATGGCGGCAAGGCCGTGCTGGTCGAAGTCAACTCGGAAACCGACTTCGTCGCCAACGATGACAACTTCAAGTCCTTCGTCAATGCCGTCGCCGCTGCCGCCCTGGCATCGGGCGCCAACGACGTCGAAGCCGTGAAGGCTGCCAAGCTGGCCGATGGCCGCACCGTTGAAGAAGCCCGCGCCACCGCCGTGCAGACCCTGGGTGAAAACATCCAGATCCGTCGCATGGTGAAGGTTGATGGCAACAACACCATCGGCGCCTACGTCCACACCAACGGCAAGGTTGGCGTGCTGGTCGACCTGGTCGGCGGCGACGTCGAGCTGGCCCGTGGCCTGGCCATGCACGTGGCAGCCCTGAAGCCGCCGCACAACAAGGCTGCGGACGTCCCGGCCGAGTTCGTCGAGAAGGAAAAGGAAATCGAGCTGGCCAAGATGTCCGAAAAGGACAAGGCCAAGCCGGCCGAGATCCTGGAAAAGATCATCAGCGGCAAGATCAACAAGATCGTCAGCGACGTGACCCTGTACGGCCAGACCTACGTGCTGGGCGACACCACCGTCGAGCAGGTGGTCAAGGCCGCTGGCGCCGACGTGGCTGGCTTCAAGCTGCTGATCGTCGGCGAAGGCATCGAGAAGGTGGTGGAAGACTACGCCGCTGAAGTTGCCAAGGCGATGCAGGTCTGATTCCAGCCTTCCGGCTGTGAAGCGACCAGAAGGAGCCGCGGGAAACCGCGGCTCTTTTTTTATGTATGGGCCAAGGGATGAACTCATGCCCCATCGGCCGGTGCGCACCGTTGGTGCGCACAACCGGCACCTTTGCGTTGCGCGCGAATCAAGCCGATACTCGGCGCAGGGAATCCACAGTCACATAGCAGGAACGAAAATCGCGGACTGTGATGCATTCCTAGGTATTCTTGTCCCAATGGAATTGAACGACCCGACATGCCTCCCGAGCTGACAGCTGCCCTGGCGCTCTGCCGCAACCTGCCCTCGCCACCCGGTATTGCCCTGCGCATCATCGAGTTGGCCCAGGACCCGGAAGCGGACATCGCCACCGCCGCCGACATCATCGCCATCGACATGGCGCTGAGCGCTCGCATGCTGCGCATCGCCAATTCGCCACTGTACGCCAGCCGCCGCCGCATCGAGAACCTCGGCCAGGCGCTGACCATGCTCGGCCTGAATGCCACGATCAGCCTCGCCCTCGGCTTCACCGTGACCCAGGGCTTGACCGGTGGCGGCGGTGCCGACCACGACCTGCGCCAGCGCGCGTGGAAGCGCAGCATTCTCAGCGCCCTGGCCGCCAGCCAGCTGGGCCAGGCGCGCGGCCTGCGCCGGCTGGAGGAACTGATGCTGGCCGGGCTGCTGCAGGACCTGGGTGTGCTGTGCCTGGCCCAGGCCGAATCGGAGCGCTACCTGCCACTGCTGCGCGAAGCCCGTGACAATACCGATCTGGTCGCACGCGAGCGCGAGGAACTGGGCTGCAGCCACGCCGATGTCGGCGCCTGGGTGGCCGAGCAATGGGGCCTGCCGCGCTACCTGGTGGAAAGCATCAGCCACAGCGAGGACGACGACGCTGCCGATTCGCCGTTCCAGGCCTGCGTGCAGCTGTCCGGCGCTGTCGCTGACATCTGGCTGGACGAAGACGCCGATGCCGCCCGCGAACGCGCTCTGCACCAGGTGCATGACCGGCTGGAGCTCGACAGCGCCCGTTTCGATCAGGTACTGACCCGCATCAGCGATGCCCTTCCAGATATCGCCAGCCTGTTCGAGGCCGGCCTGAACTCGCCCTCGCGGGTCCGGGAGCTGATCGACCACGCGCAGGAGCTGGCCACCCTGCGCAACCTGCGCGAGCTGCAGGATGCCGATCAGGCACGCCGCCGCGCCGACGAATTCGAGGCGCGGGCCAAGCGCCTGGCCGACCAGGCCCACCGCGACGCCCTGACCGGCGTGCTCAACCGCCGCCAGCTGGAGGCGGTGCTGGAACAGGAGTTCCTGCGCGCCGGGCGCCAGGGCTGGCCGCTGTCGGTGGCCTTCATCGACCTGGACGACTTCAAGAAAATCAATGATGCCCACGGCCACCTGACCGGCGACGAGGTGCTGCGCGCCTTTGCCGGCAAGCTGCAGGGCCAGCTGCGCAACAGCGACACCGTGGCCCGCTTCGGTGGCGAGGAATTCGTCGCGCTGCTGCCCAACACCAGTGAATCGGTGGCGCTGGACGTGATCCGGCGTGTGCTGGCCAACATCGTCGCCACGCCGATGGCCGAGCTGGAAGGAGGCCCGCTGTTCGTCACCTTCTCCGCCGGCGTGGCCACCCAGGGCGGCTACGAACGCTTTGCCGACGTGCAGGACCTGCTGCGCGCAGCCGACGATGTGCTGTACCGCTCGAAGAACCTGGGCCGCAACCGGGTGATCGCCCGCTCCCCCGGCGCCCTCGGCCACGACGAGCTTTCAGCCACCGCCGGCGCCGAGCTGGGCTGAACGGGACGCCCCGCGTGAGCGGGGCGGACGGCAGGATTTCGCGCCGCAGTGCACAAAACACTTTGGCCCAACGCCGCATGCGCGTAGAATCGCCCGCGATTTCCACGCACCCGAGGTCCCCATGTCCAAGCTCGCCTATCGTCGCATCCTTCTGAAACTGTCCGGGGAGGCGCTGATGGGAGATGAGGACTACGGCATCGACCCGAAGGTCATCAATCGCCTGGCCCGTGAGGTCATCGAAGCCCAGCAGGCCGGTGCCGAAGTGGCGCTGGTGATCGGCGGCGGCAACATCTTCCGCGGCGCCGGCCTGGCCGCTGGCGGCATGGACCGGGTCACCGGCGACCAGATGGGCATGCTGGCCACGGTCATCAACGCCCTGGCCATGCAGGACGCCCTGGAAAAGCTGGGCGCCAAGGCCCGCGTGATGAGCGCGATCAAGATCAACGACGTGTGCGAGGACTACATCCGCCGCCGCGCCATCCGCCACCTGGAAAAGGGCCGCCTGGTGATTTTCGCCGCCGGCGTCGGCAGCCCGTTCTTCACCACCGACTCCGGCGCCGCGCTGCGTGCGATCGAGATCGGTGCCGACCTGCTGCTGAAGGCCACCAAGGTCGATGGCGTGTACGACAAGGACCCGAACAAGCACAGCGACGCGGTCCGTTTCGACAGCCTGAGCTACGACGAAGTGATCCGCCGCGGCCTGGAAGTGATGGATACCGCGGCCTTCGCACTGGCCCGCGACAGCGACCTGCCGATGCGCGTGTTCGACATGGGCCAGCCGGGCGAGCTGCTGAAGATCCTCAGCGGCGCGAACATCGGCACCCTGGTCCAGGGCCGCGACCCGGCCTGAGCCTGAGCGCCAGGCGAGCTCCGGGCCGATTCTGGCCCGGCAGCGTCCCGTATTCGCCTATAATCGCCCGATTCCAGTTACACCCAGGACCGGGCGATGCTCAACGACATCAAGAACAACGCGCAGACGCGCATGGCCAAGAGCATCGACGCTCTGAAGCACACCCTCACCTCGATCCGCACCGGCCGCGCCACCCCGGCCCTGCTGGACCGCGTCACGGTCAGCGCCTATGGCAACGCCAGCACCCCGCTGAACCAGGTCGCATCGATCTCCAACGCCGACGCCCACTCGCTGCTGGTCACGCCGTTCGACAAGAGCATGATCAAGGAGATCGAAAAGGGTCTCTACAACGCCGAGTTCACCCCGAACACCCTGGGCACCGCGATCCGCATCAACATGCCGCCGCCGACCGAAGAGCGCCGCAAGGAGCTGGCCAAGCAGGTGCAGAAGGAAGGCGAAGGCGCCAAGATCGCGATCCGCAACATCCGTCAGGACGCAAACAAGGAAATCGCCAAGCTGGTCAAGGACAAGGCGATCAGCGAAGACGAGAAGAAGCGCGGTGAGGACGACATCCAGAAGTTGACCGACACCAACATCAAGGACGTCGACAAGGTCGTTGCCGACAAGGAAAAAGAACTCCTGTCGGTCTGAAGTCGATGCCTTCAGTCCCGCCTCCGTTGCCGGCCGCCCTGCCCCGCCACATTGCCATCATCATGGATGGCAATGGGCGCTGGGCACAGCAGCGCCGTCGTCCGCGCGTGATCGGCCACCGGGCCGGCGCGCGTGCGGTCAACCGCACCATCGAGCGCTGCCTTGAGCTGGGCATTCCGGCGCTGACCCTGTTCGCGTTTTCCAGCGAGAACTGGGGCCGGCCGCAGGAAGAAGTCGATGCGTTGATGAAGCTGTTCCTCGGCGCGCTCGACCGCGAAGTGGACGAGCTGCATCGGCGTGGCGTGCGCGTGCGCTTCATCGGCGAGCGCGAACGCTTCGGTGCCGGGCTGGTCAGCCGCATGCAGCTGGCCGAGCAGCGCACCGCAGACAACACCACCCTGACCCTGTCGATCGCCGCCAGCTACGGTGGCCGCCAGGACATCGCCCGTGCCGCGCGCGCGCTGGCCGCTGAAGTCGCCGCCGGCCGCCTGCTGCCCGAACAGATCGACGAATCGCTGCTGGGCAGCCAGGTCGCCCTGGCCGACCTGCCGCCACCGGACCTGTTCATCCGCACCGGTGGCGACACCCGCATCAGCAACTTCCTGCTGTGGCAGCTGGCGTACACCGAGCTGTGGTTCACCGAGGCGCTGTGGCCAGACTTCGATCCCGCCCTGCTGCAGCAGGCGCTGGACGCCTACGGCAGCCGTGAGCGTCGTTTCGGCCTGACCAGCGCCCAGATCGCCGCACTGGCCACCGAGACTTCCAGCCCATGACCAAGACCCGAGTCCTTGCCGCGCTGATCATGGCGCCGGTCGCCATTGCCGCGATCCTGCTGCTGCCGACCCAATGGCTGGCAGCGGCGGCCGCTGCGGTGCTGCTGATCGGCCTGTGGGAGTGGCTGAAGCTGGCCGGCATCGAAGACACCCTGGCGCGCACCGTGCTGCTGGTACTGAACCTGCTGCTGATGGTGCTGCTGGTGTGGGCCGATGGCAGCACGCTGGTGCTGTTCCAGATCACCACATTGGCCGGTGTTGCCTGGTGGCTGGCGGCGCTGGTCTGGCTGCGCTTCTTCAATTTCGGCGCGCAGCCGTCGGCACCCTCGCGCATCGTGAAGATGCTGGCCGGTACGCTGGCCATCGTTCCGGCCTGGGCCGCGCTGGTGCTGATCCATGCCGGCGGCGATCCGCCGGGCAAGCAGGGCCACCTGTGGCTGCTGGCTGCGCTGGCACTGGTCTGGGCGGCCGATTCGGGCGCCTATTTCGCCGGCCGTCACTTCGGCAAGCACAAACTGGCCCCGCGCATCAGCCCCAACAAGACCTGGGAAGGCCTGTTCG
This sequence comes from Stenotrophomonas sp. 71799_Sma, assembly GCF_056482505.1. Lineage (NCBI taxonomy): Bacteria > Pseudomonadati > Pseudomonadota > Gammaproteobacteria > Lysobacterales > Lysobacteraceae > Stenotrophomonas > Stenotrophomonas sp. 71799_Sma. The sequence continues at coordinate 1,475,002 of NZ_CM151202.1, read as the reverse complement.
GCGGCCTGCTGGCCGGTGTCGCCGTGGCCGTCGGCCTGGGCTGGCTGGCCGGCATCGATACCGCACACCTGCCGGGCCTGCTGATCACTTCGGTGGTGGCGGTGTTCGCCTCGGTGCTGGGTGATCTGTTCGAAAGCCTGATCAAGCGCCACGCGGGCGCCAAGGACTCGGGCCACCTGATTCCGGGCCATGGTGGCGTACTCGACCGTGTCGACGGCGTCCTGGCTGCAGTGCCGGTGTTCGCACTCGGCAAGGAAATCTTCGGGTTCTGACCATGAATGCTGTCGCAGACCTGCGCCGGGTCGCCGTATTCGGCGCCACCGGCTCGATCGGTGCCTCCACGCTGGACGTGATCGCCCGCCACCCGCAGCGCTACCAGGCCACCGTGCTGGCCGCCGGTCGTCAGGTGCAGGCGTTGCTGGCACTGTGCCGCCAGCACCGGCCCGCGCACGCGGTGATCGCCGACGAATCGCTGTTCGCTGAGCTGCGCGATGGCCTGCGCGATGCCGGACTGGCCACCGAGGCGCATGCCGGCCATGCCGCGCTGGACCAGCTGGCCGCCAGCGATGCCTGCGACACCGTGGTCGCCGCCATCGTCGGTGCGGCCGGGCTGTCTTCCACCCTGGCCGCCGCCGCCGCGGGCAAGCGCATCCTGCTGGCCAACAAGGAATCGCTGGTGCTGGCCGGTGAGCTGCTGACCCGCACCGCAGAACGCGCCGGCGCCGAGATCATCCCGATCGACAGCGAACACAGCGCGATCTTCCAGTGCCTGCGCTCGCGCGATGCCAGCGTCGATGGCGCCGGCGTGCGCCGCATCCTGCTGACCGCCTCCGGCGGCCCGTTCCGTGGCCGCAGCCGCGCCGAGCTGGCCCAGGTCACCCCGGCCCAGGCCGTTGCCCACCCGAAGTGGTCGATGGGGCCGAAGATCTCGGTCGATTCGGCGACGTTGATGAACAAGGGCCTGGAAGTGATCGAGGCCCACCACCTGTTCGGCATCCCCGGTGAGCGCATCGAAGTGCTGGTGCACCCGCAGAGCCTGGTCCACTCGCTGGTCGAGTTCGTGGACGGCTCGACTCTGGCGCAGATGGGCCTGCCGGACATGCGCACCACACTGGCCGTTGGCCTGGGCTGGCCACAACGCATTGAATCGGGCGTATCCGGGCTGGATCTGCTGGCCCAGGGCCGGCTCGATTTCGAGGCCCCGGACACCGACGCCTTCCCCTGCCTGGCCCTGGCCTGGCAGGCGATGCAGGCCGGCGGCACCGCCCCGGCGGTGCTGAACGCTGCCAATGAAGAGGCGGTTTCAGCGTTTCTTCAGGGCCGGATCGGTTTCCTGACCATCCCGGAGCTGGTTGCTAACGCTCTTTCAACACTGCCGACCCAGCCAGCCGATACACTGGAGGTCCTGTTGTCCGCCGACCAGCGGGCACGCCAGCTGACCCTGAACGCCATCGACGCCGCCTGAACGACCGCCTCGCCCAGCATGACGACGCCGCCCCTGCCCGCCACTGTGAGCCTGCATGACTGACTTCATCGGATCGGTCTGGTGGATGATTGTCAGCCTCGGGCTGCTGGTCACGTTCCACGAGTTCGGGCATTACTGGGTCGGGCGCCTGTGCGGGGTAAAGATCCTGCGCTTCTCGGTCGGCTTCGGCCGGCCGCTGTGGTCGCGCCGGGACAGGCACGGCACCGAGTTCGCCATCGCCGCCATCCCGCTGGGCGGTTATGTGAAGTTCCTGGACGAGCGCGAGGTCGAAGTGCACCCGCACGAGCGCGGTCAGGCCTTCAACCACAAGACCGTCTGGCAGCGCATCGCCATCGTCGCCGCCGGACCGATCGCCAACCTGCTGCTGTGCATCCTGCTGCTGTGGGCGATGTTCGTGATCGGCAAGCAGGATTATTCGCCGACCATCGGCCGTGTCAGCGGCATCGCCGCCAGCGCCGGCCTGACCAGCGGCGACCGCGTGCTGCGCGTGGACGAGCGCCCGGTGGTCACCCTCGGCGAGGCCAGCATGGCGCTGACCGCCGCCGCGATGGACCGCCGCGACGTGAAGCTGGAAGTGCTGGACCCGGCCGACCAGGTGCGCGTGCGCAGCCTGCCGCTGTCGCAGCTGCCCCCCGGCTTCGATGAACGGCGCGTGCCGATCCTGGCTGGCCTGTACTGGCAGTCGTGGCTGCAACCGGCGCTGGTCGAGTCGCTCACCGCGGACTCCGTGGTGGCCGGGCAGCTGCAGCCGGGCGATCTGATCGTAGCGATCGACGGCCAGCGCATCGACGGCGCCGACCAGGTCATCGGCGAGATCCAGACGCTGGGCCGCGCCGGCGGCCCGGGCATGATCGAGGTCCTGCGGGGCGGCGAGCGCCTGGCGCTGGAAGTCACCCCGCGCCAGGGCAAGGATTCAAAGGGCGAGCCGATCTGGCAGATCGGCGTGCAGTTCCCGACCTCGTTCAGCCCTCCCTACGACACCCTGCTGCGCTATGGCCCGCTCGACGCGGTCACCGTGGCCGTGCGCGAAACCGGCCGCCTGGCGGCCGATTCGCTGGGCATGATGGGCCGCATCGTCACCGGCAAAGCCTCGCTGCAGAACGTTTCCGGGCCCGTCACCATCGCCCGGGTAGCCAACATCTCGGCCAAACGCGGCCTGGACTGGTTCCTGCAGTTCCTTGCCCTGCTGTCACTCAGCCTGTGCATCATCAACCTGTTGCCGATCCCGATCTTGGACGGCGGCCACCTGCTGTATTACCTTATCGAGTTGGTCAAGGGCAGCCCGCTGAGCGAGCGTGCCATCGCCGCCGGCCAGTACATCGGCCTGGCGTTGCTGGCCGGGCTGATGGGGTTGGCGTTCTACAACGACATCCTCGGCCTGGTCCCGCGATGAACTTTTCCACGTTGTTGCCGTCTACAGCGTCGGCATCCCGCACCAATGAAATCGACCTTCCTACCGGACGTGACATGACGCGACTCCCCAATCGCCGCCTGCTGGCCCTCGCCCTCGCCGCCGTCACCGGCGCTCCCGCCCTGGCCCAGGCAGCCGAGCCCTTCACTGTCAGCGACATCCGCGTGGATGGCCTGCAGCGCATCAGCTCGGGCACGGTATTCACCTACCTGCCGGTGGAGCGTGGCGAGACGGTCACCGACAACAAGGTCGGCGAGACCATCCGCGCCCTGTACAAGACCGGCTTCTTCGAAGACGTGCAGCTGGACCGCCAGGGCAGCATCCTGGTGGTGACCGTCAAGGAACGCCCGGCGATCAACAAGCTGACCGTGACCGGCAACAAGGACATCAAGTCCGAGCAGCTGCTCAAGGGGCTGTCCGACATCGGCCTGACCGAGGGCGGCACCTTCGATCGCCTGAGCCTGGACCGCGTGACCCAGGAACTGCGCCGCCAGTACAACGACCGCGGCAAGTACAACGTCGAGATCACCCCGACGGTGAGCCCGCTGGACCGCAACCGCGTGGACATCGCGATCGCCATCAAGGAAGGCAAGGCGGCCAAGATCCGTCACGTCAACCTGGTCGGCACCGAGAAGTTCGAGAGCAAGGACATCCTGGAGACCTGGGAGTCCAAGGAGCACAACTGGGCATCGTGGTACCGCCGTGACGACCAGTACTCCAAGGAAAAGCTGTCCGGCGACCTGGAAAAGCTCAATTCCTGGTACCTCGACCGCGGCTATGTCGACTTCAGCATTGATTCGACCCAGGTGTCGATCAGCCCCGACAAGCGCGACATGTTCCTCACCGCCGGCGTGACCGAAGGTGCGCAGTACAAGATCTCCGAGATCAAGGTCAGCGGCGACACGATCCTTCCGCAGGAGGACGTCGAGCGCATGGTGATCCAGAAGTCCGGCGACACGTTCTCGCGTGCGCTGCTGGAATTCAGCTCGGACACCATCACCAACTCGCTGTCCAACATCGGCTACGCGTTCGCCAAGGTGAATCCGATCCCGACCACCAACCGCCCCGAGCAGACCGTGGCGATCAACATGCAGGTCGTGCCCGGCCCGCGCGTATCGGTGCGTCGCATCCTGTTCCGTGGCAACACGCGTACGTCCGACGAAGTGATGCGTCGCGAAATGCGCCAGTTCGAGAACAGCTGGTACTCGCAGGCCGCGATCGACCGCTCCAAGATCCGCCTGCAGCGCCTGGGCTACTTCGAGTCGGTGGACGTTGAAACCCCGGCCGTGAGCGGCAGCAACGACCAGGTCGACGTCGTCTACAACGTCAAGGAAACCACGTCCGGCAGCTTCGTGTTCGGCCTGGGCTACTCGCAGTCCTACGGCATGACCACCTCGGTGCAGCTGTCGCAGAACAACTTCCTCGGCGGCGGCAACCGCGTGTCGGTCGAAGCCTCGCGCAGCAGCTACCTGCAGCGCTACGGCTTCAGCTACACCAACCCGTACTTCACCGATGACGGCGTGTCGCTGGGCTACAACCTGTCCTGGCGCGAGCTGGACTACTCCGACTTCAACACCGCGCAGTACAACAGCACCAATGGTTCGGCGCAGGTGGTGTTCGGCGTGCCGATCACCGAGACCGATACCGTCTCGCTGATGTTCGGCATCGACAGCAACCAGATCACCACCTACCAGGGCTCGACCCCGCAGTCGATCATCGACTACATCAACGCCGTCGGTAAGCGCACGTTCCATGCCTGGCGCACCGAGCTGGGCTGGGCGCGTGACTCGCGCAACGACTACTTCATGCCGACCCGCGGTACCTACCAGCGCATCGGCCTGGAAACCACGCTGCCGGGTTCGACCATCGAGTACTACAAGCTGAACTACCAGATCAGCAAGTACTGGCCGATCATGCCGTCGCTGGTGATCAACACCCGTGCCGAAGTGGGCTACGGCGATGCCTATGGCAACGACTACACCCGCACGCTGACCAACCCGGACGGCACCACCCGTACGGTGACCGCCAGCGGCCTGCCGTTCTTCGAGAACTTCTACGCCGGCGGTACCAACTCGGTGCGTGGCTTCGAAGACAACACCCTCGGCCCGCGCGAAGTCACCAACGGCTATCCGGAAGGCCAGCCGCTGGGTGGTTCGCTGAAGACCGTTGGTTCGGTCGAAGCCTACTTCCCGCGCCTGTTCGACAGCCCGTCGGCACGTGTGTCAGCCTTCGTCGACTTCGGCAACGTTTACAACGGCGTGGACAACTTCAAGGCCAACGAACTGCGCGTGTCCACCGGTGTGGCCCTGCTGTGGCGCGCCCCGGTCGGCCCGATCTCGATCAGCTACGCCTTCCCGCTGAAGAAGAAAGACGATGACAAGATCGAACGGCTGCAATTCACGTTCGGTGGCCAGTTCTGAGGAACGTTGTTCCCCAGAACTGATCCACCTCCGGTGAATTGCCCGCGCATTTCACCTATCCCCCGCGCCGCTGGCGCGCCCCCTTAACAAAGGGGGGCTCTCCACCAGACGGGATGCGAAGCGCCGGGCTCTGCCCGGCGTTTTCGTTTGGCCTGGATGCCGGAAGCGCCCGCTCTGCTTTTGATCTTTTCTGTTTTTCCGTGGCTGGCACTCGCGCCACGCCCTCGGAGGTCGGACGGGGTGGGGCTGCGGGGGTGTGAGCCGCATGGATGCGGCGACCAAGGCTACATGGACGTACTTGCGCCGCCCCCCGCAGCCCCGCCCCGTCCGACCCAGCCCATGACACTGGCTCTGCCGGCCGCGAGGGGCCCTGCCGTTGGCTGCATGACCGCCCCGCATGACCGCAATGCCGTCACACGTTAAACTCCCGCCGTGAATACTCCCACCTACACCGCCCAGCAACTCGCCGAGCAGTTCGGCCTGCAGGTCCACGGCGACCCCGCCACCGCCATCCATGGCGTGGCCACCCTCGCCCATGCCGGTCCTGGCCAGCTGACCTTCCTCGCCAACCCGCGCTACCGCGCCCAGCTGGCCGACAGCCAGGCCTCGCTGGTGGTCCTGCGTGCCGACGACGCCGAGGCCGCCCCCGGCGCCGCGCTCGTGGCCAAGGACCCGTACACCACCTTCGCCAAGATCGCCGCGCTGTTCGACATCGCGCCGACGCGCCCGCCGGGCATCCACCCCAGCGCCGTCATCGATCCCAGCGCGCAGGTCGCCGCCAGCGCGCATATCGGCCCGTTCGTCTCCGTCGGCGCACGCAGCGTGGTCGGCGAAAACTGCATCATCGGCACCGGCAGCGTGATCGGCGAAGACTGCAGCCTGGACAACGGCTGCGAGCTGATCGCGCGGGTCACCCTGGTCACCCGGGTCAAGCTCGGCAAGCGGGTTCGTGTGCACCCCGGTGCCGTGCTCGGCGCCGATGGCTTCGGCCTGGCCATGGACGCCGGCAAATGGATCAAGGTGCCGCAGCTCGGCGGCGTGCGCATCGGCGATGACTGCGAGATCGGCGCCAACACCTGCGTCGACCGTGGTGCGCTGGAAGACACCGTGCTGGACGAAGACGTGCGCCTGGACAACCTGGTGCAGATCGCGCACAACGTGCAGATCGGTGCGCACTCGGCCATCGCCGGCTGCACCGGCATCGCCGGCAGCGCCAAGATCGGCCGCTACTGCCTGCTCGGCGGCCACGTTGGCGTGGTCGGCCACCTCGAGATCTGCGACAAGGTCGTGATCACCGGCAAGTCGGTGGTCCGCAATTCCATCCATGAGCCGGGCGAGTACTCGTCCGGCACCCCGTTGACCGACAACCGCACGTGGCGCAAGAACGCCGCGCGCTTCAAGCAGCTGGACGCATTGGCTCGCCGCGTCCTGGCTGCTGGCAAGGAGAAAGAATGAACGACACGCTGCAGCTTCCGATCGACGTCTGCCAGATCCAGGAACTGCTCCCGCACCGCTACCCGTTCCTGCTGGTGGACCGGGTGCTTGAGCTCGACATCGACGCCAAGCGCATCCTTGCGCAGAAGAACGTCAGCATCAACGAGCCGTTCTTCCAGGGCCACTTCCCGGGCCGCCCGATCATGCCCGGCGTACTGATCATCGAAGCGCTGGCGCAGGCCGGTGGCGTGATGACCCAGCTCACGCTCGGCCGTGACTCGCAGTCCAAGCTGTTCTACATGGTCAAGGTGGAAAACGCTCGCTTCAACAAGCAGGTCGTTCCCGGCGACGTGCTGATGCTGGATGTGCAGATGAAGCGCCTGATCCGCAACATGGGCTGGTACTACGGCGAAGCCAAGGTCAACGGTGAAGTCGTTGCCTCGGCCGAAGTCATGTGCGCCGGCGCCAAGGGCTGATCCACTGGAGGCAGGAATGACTGACAACGCACCGCGGATCCACCCGACCGCCGTCATCGACCCGGCCGCGCGCCTGGCCGATGACGTCCAGGTGGGCGCGTTCACCCTGATCGGGGCCGATGTGGAAATCGGTGCCGGCACGGTGATCGGCCCCCACTGCAGCATCCACGGCCCGACGAAGATCGGCCGCGACAACCGCTTCATCGGCCACGCAGCCGTCGGTGGCGAACCGCAGGACAAGAAGTATGCAGGGGAGCGCACCGAGCTGGTGATCGGCGACCGCAATGTGTTCCGCGAGTTCGTCACGCTGAACCGTGGCACCGGCGGCGGCGGCGGCATCACCACCATCGGCGACGACAACTGGATGCTGGCCTACACGCACGTGGCGCATGACTGCCATGTCGGCAACTTCTGCGTGTTCTCCAACAACACCACCCTGGCCGGCCACGTGACCGTGGGTGACTACGTGATCATCAGCGGCTTCGCCGGGGCCCACCAGTTCTGCCGGATCGGCGCGCATGCCTTCCTCGGCATGGGCGCGCTGACCAATGGCGATGTTCCGCCGTTCACCATGGTCGGCACCGATTCGTTGGGCCGCCCGCGCGGCATCAACAGCGAAGGCCTGAAGCGCCGCGGCTTCGACGCCGAGCGCATTTCCGCCATCAAGCGTGCCTACCGCACGCTGTACGTGGCGGGCCTGCCACTGGCCGAAGCCAAGGTGCAGCTGACCGAACAGGCGCGCGACAGCGGTGACGTGAAGGCCATGCTGGACTTCATCGAGCACGCCGAGAGGCCCTTGCTGCGATGAGCAGCACGACCGGCCAGGCGCCGGCCGGCGCCGCCGTGATTCCGCTGGCCTCGATGGCCGGCAGCGTCCCCGCGCAGCGGGTGCTCAGCGAGCGCCCGTTGCGGATCGCGCTGGTGGCCGGTGAGGCCTCCGGTGATCTGCTGGGTGCGGGCCTGGTGCGCGAACTGAAGGCACGCTTTCCGAATGCCGAGTTCGCCGGCATCGGTGGCGATGCCATGCGCAGCGCCGGCTGCCTGACCTGGCACGATGCCAGCGAGCTGGCGGTGATGGGCCTGACCGAAGTACTGCGCCATCTGCCACGCCTGCTCAAACTGCGTTCCGCGTTCCGCCAGCGTGCGCTGGAATGGCAGCCGGACGTGTTCATCGGCATCGACGCGCCCGACTTCAACCTGGGCATCGAACGCTGGCTGAAGCAGCGCGGCGTGCGCACCGTGCATTACGTGAGCCCCTCGGTCTGGGCCTGGCGCGAGAAGCGCGCCGAGAAGATCGGCAGCAGCGCCGACCTGGTGCTGTGCCTGTTCCCGATGGAACCGCCCATCTATGCCAAGCACGGCATCGACGCGCGTTTCGTTGGCCATCCGATGGCCGATGACATCCCCCTGCAGGGCAACCGCGAGGAAGCGCGCGCCGCGCTTGGCCTGCCGACGTCGGCCAAGGTGCTGGCGGTGTTGCCAGGCAGCCGCCTGGGCGAAATCTCGCGCCTCGGTGAACCCTTCTTCGAAGCCGCCTGGCAGGTCTCCGAGCGCATCCCCGGCCTGCACGTGGTGGTGCCTGCCGCCAACCCCGCATGCAAGCGGCTGATCGAAGAGCAGCTGTCGCGCTCGGCGCTGCCGGTCGCGTACTCGCATGTGCTCGACGGCCAGGCGCGCAACGCCATGATCGCGGCCGACGTGGTGGTGTTGGCGTCCGGTACCGCGACCCTGGAGGCGATGCTGGTGAAGCGGCCGATGGTGGTCGGCTACCGTGTCAACGAGCTGACCTATCGTCTGGTCAAGGCATTCGGCCTGATCAAGGTCGACCGCTTTGCCCTGCCCAACATCCTGGCCGGCCAGGACCTGGCACCGGAGCTGATGCAGCATGACTGCACGCCGGACAAGCTGGCTGCGGCCATCCAGCAATGGTTCGACCACCCGCAGCGGGTGACCGACCTGCAGGACACCTATGCCCGCCTGCATGAGCGCCTGCGCCGCAATGCGTCGGCACGTGCCGCCGACGCCGTCGGCGAGCTGCTGATGCGCGACCAGGCCCAGGCATGAGCCGCCGCTACGCCGCAGCGGCCAGCCTGACCCTGTTCGATGGCGCGGCGGTGGTCGAGCCGGAGCGCCTGGTCGCCGGCGTCGACGAAGCCGGTCGTGGCCCGCTGGCCGGGCCGGTCGCGGTGGCGGCCGTGGTGTTCGACCCGGCACGGCCGCGCATCAACGGCCTGGACGATTCCAAGCAGCTGACCGCGGCGCGCCGCGAGCAGCTGCATGACCGCATCATCGAGCGCGCCCTGGCCTGGCATGTGGTGCTGGTGGACGTGGACACCATCGACCGTCTGAACATCTACCAGGCCACCCTGCAGGGCATGCGCGACGTGGTCGCAGCGGTCGCCCACGTGGCCGGCTTCGCGCGCATCGATGGCAACGTGGTGCCCAAGGGGCTGGTACTGCCGGCGCAGGCGCTGGTCGGCGGCGATGGCATCGACCGCGCGATCATGGCCGCCTCGATCCTGGCCAAGGTCTCGCGCGACCGCTACATGCAGGAGGTGCATGCCCGCCATCCGCAGTACGGCTTCGAGCAGCACAAGGGCTACGGCACCCCGGCCCACCTGGCCGCCCTGCGCGAGCACGGCCCCTGCGTGGAGCACCGGCGCAGCTTCGCCCCGGTGCGCGAGTGCCTGGAAACAGCGCCAGCCCCCGCGATCACAGCCATCGCTTGAACAACGGCTGCCGGGTATCGTCCGGCGCTTTCACGGCAATGTGAACGCCTCCGCTGGCGCCGGGCCATGCCCGGCGACATTCGCGCAATCGGCGCACCGTCAAGTCCTTGTCGCTTCCCCCTGCCCTCGCTACCCTGACCGGGCACTCCAGCGCATCCCGACCCCGGCGACGATCTTCCGTCAGCACCCGGGGCCCGCGCGCTCCAACCTGGTCCGGCATGTCCAACTCCCGCTTCGTACATCTCCACGTCCACACCGAGTTCTCGCTGGCGGACTCGACCATCCGCGTGCCGGCCAAGCCCGACCAGGCGGACCCGAAGAAGGCCAAGCAGGCCAACCTGCTGTCGCGCTCGGTCGAGCTCGGCCTGCCCGCGCTGGCGGTGACCGACCTCAACAACCTGTTCGCGCTGGTCAAGTTCTACAAGGCCGCCGAAGGCGTGGGCATCAAGCCGATCGCCGGCGCCGACGTGCTGATCGCCGAGGAAGGCCAGGACCCGTGGCGGATGACCCTGCTGTGCCGCGACCGTGAGGGCTACCTGAGCCTGTCGCGCCTGCTGACCCGCGCCTGGATGGAAGGCCATCGCCCGGAAGGCGGCGTGGCAATCCACCCGGACTGGCTGAAGGCCGGCAACGCCAACCTGTTCGCACTCGCTGGCCGGCAGAGCCTGGCCGGGCGCCTGGCGTTGGACGGCAAGCATGAACTGGCCGAGCAGCAGCTGGCCGACTGGCAACGCGTGTTCGGCGACGGCCTGCACCTGGAGCTGACCCGCACCGGCCGCGAGGGCGAAGAAACCTTCAACCAGTTCGCGCTGATGGCCGCAGGCCAGCGTGGCCTGCCGGTGGTGGCCAGCAACGACGTACGCTTCCTGTCGCCGACGGATTTCAGCGCGCACGAAGCGCGCGTATGCATTTCCACCGGCCGCGTGCTGGACGATCCCAAGCGCCCGCGCGAGTACAGCGACCAGCAGTACCTGAAGTCGGCCGAGGAGATGTGTGCGCTGTTCGCCGACATCCCCGATGCGATCGACAACACGCTGGCGCTGGCCGAACGCTGCAACATCGAGATGCGGCTGGGCACCTACTTCCTGCCCAACTACCCGGTGCCCGACGACGAGACCCTGGACACCTGGATCCAGAAGATGTCGCGCGATGGCCTGGAAGAGCGCCTGGAGAAGAATCCACTGGCGCCGGGCAAGACCCGCGAAGAGTATTTCGAGCGCCTGGAGTTCGAGCTCAACACCATCATCAAGATGGGCTTCCCGGGCTACTTCCTGATCGTGGCCGACTTCATCCAATGGGGCAAGAACCAGGGCATCCCGATCGGTCCCGGCCGTGGTTCGGGTGCCGGCTCGCTGGTGGCGTGGGCGCTGAAGATCACCGACCTGGACCCGCTGCCGTACAACCTGCTGTTCGAGCGATTCCTCAATCCCGAACGCGTGTCGATGCCCGACTTCGACATCGACTTCTGCATGGACCGCCGCGACGAGGTGATCGACTACGTCGCGCGCAAGTACGGGCGCGAGCGCGTCAGCCAGATCATCACCTACGGCACCATGGCCGCCAAGGCGGTGGTGCGCGACTCCGGCCGCGTGCTCGGTTTCCCGTATGGCCTGGTCGACGGTGTCTCCAAGCTGATCCCGAACATCCTCGGCATCCACCTGAAGGATGCGCTGGGCAAGGGCAAGGAAGGCCCGAGCTCGGAAATGGCGTCGGCCGAACTGATCCAGCGTTACGAGACCGAGGACGATGTCCGCGACCTGATCGACCTGGCGCTGCAGCTGGAAGACCTGACCCGCAACGCCGGCAAGCATGCCGGTGGCGTGGTGATCGGGCCCGAGCCGCTGAGCGAGTTCTGCCCGCTGTACGCCGAACACGACGAGAACGGCCTCGGCAAGAACCCGGTCACCCAGTTCGACAAGAACGACGTGGAAGAAGTCGGCCTGGTGAAGTTCGACTTCCTGGGCCTGCGCACGCTGACCATCATCGACTGGGCGGTGAAGGCGATCAACAAGCGCCATGAGCGCGCCGGCATCCCGCCGGTGGACATCGCCGCGATCCCGCTCGACGACACGCCCACCTACAAGGACATCTTCGCCAACGGCAACACCGGCGCGGTGTTCCAGTTCGAATCCTCGGGCATGCGCCGCCTGCTGAAGGACGCGCGCCCCGACCGTTTCGAAGACCTGATCGCGCTGGTGTCGCTGTACCGTCCCGGCCCGATGGACCTGATTCCCTCCTTCAACGCGCGTAAGCACGGCCAGGAAGAAATCATCTATCCCGATCCGCGCACCGAAGCGATCCTGAAGGACACCTACGGCATCATGGTGTACCAGGAGCAGGTGATGCAGATGGCGCAGATCGTCGGCGGCTACTCGCTGGGCGGCGCCGACCTGCTGCGCCGCGCGATGGGCAAGAAGGTGCCGGCCGAAATGGCCAAGCACCGTGAGATCTTCCGCGAAGGCGCGGCCAAGGACGGCGTGGACGAGGCCAAGGCCGACGCGATCTTCGACCTGATGGAGAAGTTCGCCGGCTACGGCTTCAACAAGTCGCACGCCGCTGCCTACGCGCTGGTCAGCTACCAGACCGCATGGCTGAAGCGCCATTACCCGGCCGAGTTCATGGCGGCCACGCTGTCCTCGGACCTGGACAACACCGAGAAGGTGGTCGGCTTCCTCGACGAGGTGCGCAACCTCGGCCTGACCGTGCTGCCGCCGAAGGTGAACCACTCCGCCTTCATGTTCGAAGCCGTGACCCCGGACACCATCCAGTACGGGCTTGGCGCGATCAAGGGCGTCGGCCAGGGTGCCTGCGAGGCCGTCGTGGACGAGCGCCTGAAGGGTGGCGACTACAAGGACCTGCTCGACTTCTGCACCCGCGTCGGATCGGCCAAGCTCAACCGGCGCACGCTGGAAGCGATGATCAACTGCGGCGCACTGGATGAGCTCGGGCATAACCGCGCCTCGCTGATGCTGCAGCTGCCGGAAGTGATCAAGGCCACCGACCAGATGGCGCGCGAACGTGCGTCCGGGCAGAACTCGCTGTTCGGCGGCCCCGACCCGAGCGCGACCACGATCCAGCTGGACCTGCCCGAAGCCGAGGAATGGCCGCTGCTGCAGCGCCTCAATGGCGAGCGCGACACGCTGGGTTTCTATCTCAGTGGCCACCCGTTCGATCCCTGGCGCGACGACGTGCGCGACCTGGTCGGCAACGACCTGGGCTCGGTGGAGAAGATCTGGAGCGCCAACAGCGGTGGCGGCGGCGGCGGCGAGAAGCGCTGGCGCCCGGAAGTACAGACCGTGCTGGCCGGCCAGGTGGTCGGCGTGCGCCGCAAGGGTGAGAGCCAGATCTTCATCCAGCTCGAGGACGGCCGTGGCCGCGTCGAGTGCAGCGCGTTCTCCGACGCGATGGCCGAGTTCGGCCACCTGATGACCAAGGACCGCATCCTGGTGGTCAAGGGTGGCCTGCGCGAGGACGAATTCAACGGTGGCTTCGCGCTGCGCATCCGCCAGTGCTGGGACTTCGACGAAGTCTGCGCCAACTACGCCACCCGGCTCTCGCTGCGCCTGGACCTGCGCCAGCAGCGCCCGGTCTGGGAACGCATTGATGCGCTGCTCGACCGCCATCGCCCTGGCCGCACGCCGCTGCGCCTGGACCTGCTGCTGAAGGGGCCGCACGGCGGCGTCGCCGGCATGCTCGATGTGTCCGGGCAGAGCGCGGTACGCATCGATTCCAAGCTGATGGAGGCGCTGCGCGCCGACCCCGCCGTGCGCACCCTGAAGGTGCGCTACAGCCCGCCGTGGGCCAGCTGAAGCTGGCTCCCTGGTTTTTGCTGAAATCCCTGCTTTCCCGTTCCATGTATCAAGGACGATTGCCGATGAAGACCCTGCTGTTCCCGTTCGCCGCCGCGCTGGCCCTGGCCGCCTGTTCGCCCTCGAAGGTCGAGTTCCAGATCGACAACCCGACCGACACGCCGCTGGCACTGAGCATCGATGGCAAGGACCTGCCGGTGGCCGCACAGGGCTCGCGCCCGATTTCGCTGGCCGTCGGCGAGCATCGCCTGCATACCGACAAGCTCGGTGATGTGCGCTTCATCGTCTACGTCGATGGCCGTGGCGGCCTGATCAACCCGACCCTGAGCGAGTACGTGGTCGCCCGCGAGATCTACGTCACCGACGAGAGCAAGCTGAAGAACTTCGGCACCGGCAAGGCCGGCATCGAGCTGGGTGGCGTCGACTTCGAAGGCCCGTTCGAGAAGCACCACGAACTGTTCATCGACAAGACCTGGACCTACGGCGTGCGCGAGCCCTTCCCGAAGGAAAAGGTGGTGGCCCACGTCGACGCCAGTGGTGGCCAGATCGTGGCCAAGGTGTTCACCGCCCCCGCCTTCATCGCCTACGTCGAAGAAGGCATGGGCGAGCCGGGTGCGTTCAAGCGCGAGCAGCCGGCCGGCTACGTGGCCCCGGCGTTCAGCCTGGAACCGGCCCCGGCCAGCCTGCCGGCGCTGGTGCCGGCCTTCGAGGCGCATGCCGCGCCGCTGCGTGAGGTCTATGCGCGCTGGCTGAAGGCCACCACCGCCGATGAACAGAAGGCCCTGCGCAAGCAGGACTTCGCCGCGCAGATGGCCTTCACCTCGGCCACCGCCACCCTGGGCAGCGGGCTGGGCCGGGAGGCCAACGAGGCCTACAACGACTTCGTTTCCCAGCGCAGCCAGCTGATGGGCCGCAGCGCCCTGGTGGTGCCCTGAGCTGACTGGCGCCCCCTGCCCGGCTGCGCTACCGTCGCCTTCCAGACGAAGGCGTACGGGTGGTTTGCACGCATTCGGCTAGAATTCCCCTCTTCTTTACACGACGGCTTCCGATGAATCCGAACTACCTCGACTTCGAGCAACCCATCGCCGACCTGGAAGCCAAGATCCAGGAACTGCGCAACGCCAGTGCCGGGCCGGCGGTCAATGTCGAGGCGGAAGTGCACGCGCTGCAGGACAAGCTGCGCATGCGCACCGCGCAGATCTTCCGCAACCTGACCTCGTGGCAGGTACTGCAGCTGGCCCGTCATCCGTCGCGCCCGTACACCGCCGACTACCTACGCGTCATGTTCGATGAGTTCCAGGAGCTGGCCGGCGACCGTGCCTTCGCCGACGACAAGGCGATCATGGGCGGCCTGGCACGCATCAACGGCCGTGCAGTGATGGTGATCGGCCACCAGAAGGGCCGTGACACCAAGGAAAAGATCAAGCGCAACTTCGGCATGCCCAAGCCGGAGGGCTACCGCAAGGCCCTGCGCCTGATGAAGATGGCCGAGCGCTTCGGCCTGCCGGTGCTGACCCTGATCGACACCGCCGGCGCCTGGCCGGGCATCGATGCCGAATCGCGCGGCCAGTCCGAAGCGATCGCACGCAACCTGATCGAGATGGCCGAACTGAAGGTGCCGATCATCTGCACCGTGATCGGTGAAGGTGGCTCCGGCGGCGCGCTGGCGCTGGGCGTGGGCGACCGCACCGTGATGCTGGAGTACTCGGTGTACTCGACCATCACCCCGGAAGGCTGCGCCTCGATCCTGTGGAAGGATGCCGGCAAGGCCAAGGATGCCGCCGAACAGCTGGGCCTGACCGCCCCGCGCCTGAAGAGCCTGGGCCTGGTCGACAAGGTCGTGCGCGAGCCGACCGGCGGCGCCCACCGCAACCCGACGCAGATGGCCAAGCGCCTGAAGGCGGTGCTGCTGAACGAGCTGGACGCGCTGGACAAGCTGTCCACCGAGCAGCTGCTGGAACAGCGCTACGCCCGCCTGCGCAGCTACGGCACGTACGAAGCGGCCTAAGCCCGGTAGTGCCGGCCGCTGGCCGGCAACACGCAGGTGATTGCAGAAACGAAAGAGCCGGGCAATCGCCCGGCTCTTTCGTTTGCGCCCTGGCGGCATCCACGCATGGCGTGGATCTACCGGGTGCAGATGACCCCGCGTCAGAATGGCTTGGCCAGCACCAGCCACACGATCGGGATGAAGGCCAGCAGCGGGATCTCGTTGATCCAGCGCAGCGCGCGCGACGACGGCAGCGCCCTGCCCTTGGCCACGCCCTTGAGCAGGCGCCCGATCCAGATGAAATACGCCAGCAGCAGCACCACCAGCCCCAGCTTGGCATGCAGCCAACCGGCGCCGCCCGAGGCAACCATCGTCGGGAAATCCGGAATGACCTTGTAGCCCAGCCACAGCACCAGACCCAGCAGGAATGCCAGACCGAACATCGAGTGGCCGAAGCGGTACAGGCGCAGGCCCATCAGCTGCAGGCGCTCGGTCACCGCCGGCTGGCCAGCGGTCTCGGCCAGGTTCACCAGGATGCGCGGCAGATAGAACACCGTCGCCATCCACGCCACCACGAACACGATGTGGAAGGTCTTGACCCAGTAGTAGCTCTGCATGCGCTCGCTCCGGCGGCTGGCGTAGGTTGGCGGCCATTCTCGCATGCCGTGGCCGGGCCACCCCACGCCCCAGCGCCGCGACACATCGACGCATGGCACGCCGCAACGCCGTACGATAAGCGCCGTTTTCACCACTGCGACCGCCCCATGGACAAGACCTACGACGCCGCCTACTTCCAACGCTGGTACCGCAGCGCCGACATCGGTGGCAGCGCCCGCCTGGCACGCAAGGTGGCATTGGCTGTGGCCAGCGCCGAGTACTACCTGGAGCGACCGATCCGCAGCGTGCTGGATATCGGCTGCGGCGAAGGCGCCTGGCGCGCGCCGCTGCTGAAGCTGCGTCCGAAGGTCGAATACCTCGGCTTCGACAGCAGCGAGTACGCTGTGCGCCGCTACGGCCGCACCCGCAACCTGCACCTGGCCCGCTTCGGTGATTTCGCCTGGCTGCGGCCCTGCGCCCCGGTCGACCTGCTGATCTGCTCGGACGTGATGCACTACGTGCCCGACCGTGAGCTGCGTGCCGGACTGGCCGGCGTGGCGGAGCTGACCGGCGGCGTGGCCTTCCTGGAGACCTTCGCCGCCGAGGACGCGTTCGAGGGCGACCACGAGGGTTTCCAGGCCCGCCCGGCGCGCTGGTACCGGCGGACGCTGGCCCGGCACGGTCTGCAGCCGGTAGGGTCGCATTGCTGGCTCGGCCCCGCCCCGGCAGGCGATGCGGCCGCGCTGGAACGGATGTGAATCCGGATTCATTATTTTCAGCCAACTTAACCTGCGGGACACCCGGATGGGATATGCTGCGCGGCAACATATGACCATACATATTCGGTCGTCATGCTCTATCAACTGCACGAACTGACCCGCAACCTGCTCGCCCCCTGGGTGCACCAGGCCCAGGCCAACGCCAGGTTCTTCGCCAACCAGGGCCACTGGTGGTCGCAGATGCCCGGCGCTGATCGCCTGGCGGCGGTCAATGAACTCTTCCATCGCATCGGCAAGGATTACGAGAAGCCCGAGTGGGGCATCAACGAAATCGACGTCGATGGCGAGCGCGTGCCGATCGTCGTGCACGAGGAAGTGAGCAAGCCGTTCTGCAAGCTGCTGCGCTTCAAGCGCCACAGCAATGAAGCCGACCAGCTGCACACCATGCTCAACCAGCCGTTCGTGCTGGTGGTGGCGCCGCTGTCCGGCCACCACGCCACGCTGCTGCGCGACACCGTGCGCACGCTGCTGCGCGACCACCGCGTGTATGTGACCGACTGGGTCGACGCGCGCATGGTGCCGGCCAGCGAAGGCGAGTTCGGCCTGGACGACTACATCGCCTACATCCAGGAGTTCATCCGCCACCTCGGCGTGGAGCGCCTGCACGTGGTCAGCGTGTGCCAGCCGACCGTACCGGTGCTGGCGGCGGTTTCGCTGATGGCCAGCCGTGGCGAGCCGACGCCGCGCACGCTGGTGATGATGGGTGGCCCGATCGACGCGCGCTGCAGCCCGACTGCAGTGAACAACCTGGCCACGCAGAACCCGCTGTCGTGGTTCGAGAACAACGTCATCCACACCGTGCCGGCCAGCTATCCCGGCGCCGGCCGCCGCGTGTACCCGGGCTTCCTGCAGCACGCCGGGTTCCTGTCGATGAACCCGAGCCGCCACTTCAGCTCGCACTGGGATTTCTACACCGACCTGGTCAAGGGCGACCTGGAAGACGCCGACGCGCACCGTCGTTTCTACGACGAGTACAACGCGGTGCTGGACATGCCGGCCAAGTACTACCTGGATACCATCCGCGTGGTGTTCCAGGACTTCCTGCTGCCGCGTGGCGAGTGGGTGGTCAACGGTGAGAAGGTCGATCCGTCGGCGATCCGCGACACCGCGCTGCTGAGCATCGAGGGTGAGCTGGACGACATCGCCGGCCTCGGCCAGACCGAAGCCGCGCAGGCGCTGTGCACCGGCATCGACGCTGGCCGCCGTGAGCATTTCATCGTCGAAGGTGCCGGCCACTACGGCATCTTCAGCGGCCGTCGCTGGCGCGAAGTCGTGTACCCGAAGGTGCGCGACTTCTTCGCCGCGCATGCCGAAGCACCGGCGGCGAAGGTCACGAAGAAGAAGAGCAACGTCACCCCGTTGCGGCGAAAGGCGGGGTAACTCGCCCAGGGTGGGTGCCGACCTTGGTCGGTACGCCCTGATAGATGCCAACCTTGGTTGGCGCTCTACCCTGAATCCCGGTATCTGAAGGATTGTGCCGACCAAGGTTGGCACCTACCAAAGCGAATTCCGCCAAGCGCCCCTGCACTGATGGATCGTGCCAACCAAGGTTGGCACCTACCGGAGCGTCCGCACCCGCTTACAGCCGCACGAGCAGGTTCTTGGCGATCAGCCCATGCAGCTTGCCGATGCCGCGTGCCAGATGCATCGTCAGCAGCAGCAGCAGCGCCCCCGCCGCGGCAACCGCGATTGCCACCAGCGGCGAGGCCGCCATCGGCAGTACGTTCACGTCGTTGATGTACACGCCGGGGATGTCGCCACTGAAGATCGCCGCGACCGGCGCCCAGATCAGGCTCAGCGACAGCGACAGCAGCGTCACCGCGATGGTGAAGTAGATGACGCCCAGCGGCAGCATCAGCACGAAGTACAGCAGCGTCAGCCAGGTGCGGCCATCGGTGAACATGTCGCCGATGCGCTGCAGCCAGGTGCGGCTGCGGTCGGTGTAACGCGGACGACGTGGCATGCGCTCGCCCAGCAGCGCTTCCACCAGCCGCCCTTCCAGCAGCGCCAGCCCGCGCACCGAACCGAAGAACAGCACGGTCAGCGGGATGCCGATGATCAGGATCAGCAGGCCCAGCGACAGCGACAGGCCAGTCACCACCCAGGTGAAGAAGAAGATGCCGGTGGCCAGCGACAGCAGCATGTAGAACAGCGCACCGTAGGTATGCGGATCCGTCACCACGCCGAAGAAGCGCGCCAGCAGCGAACGCGGCACCGGTACCGGCGGGGGTGCGGCCGGCTCGACGCCACTGGCTTCCGCCGCCGCACGCAGCACCGGTGCGGTATCCGCACGCGGTGTACGCAGCGCGCGATTCACCGTCACTTCGGTCTCGCGGTAGATTTCGGCTACCTCGTCCGGCGCACCGTAGCTGCCGGCAACGTCGGCGATCACCTCGGCCTCGCTGCGGCCGGGCTGCGCCGCCAGCTCCGAGCGCAGGTATTCCTCGGCGTCGTACAGCGCGTCCTGCACCATCGCCGGGTCGGCGCCTTCCAATGACGCGCGCAGCTGCGCCAGGTACTGCGGGATGGTCGTGGGCAGGGCTCGGCCTGCCAGGCTCGGGTCGTTCATTGCGGTACCCCCTCCAACACGGAATCGACGGAATCGCGTGTGGCCTGCCAGGCCCGGCGCCATTGCGCCAGCACCTCGCGGCCACGTTCATTGATGCGGTAGTAGCGCCGCGGCGGCCCGCTGCTGGACGGCTCCACATGGCTTTCCAGCAGGCCGGCGCCCTCCAGATTGCGCAGCACCGGGTACAGCGCGCTCTGCTTGCCGCTCAGCACGCCCTCGCCCACCCGCTCCAGCTCCTTGGCAATGAGGTAGCCGTACAGCGGCTCCCCGGCCCGGGCCAGCACCGCCAGCAGGGCCAGCGACACCGTTCCGGCGCTGAGCTCCTTCTGGAACTTCTTCAGCTGGACATCGTCCTCGGACATGACCGGCCCTCCACTACGTTGAAGTCCACAGTAGTGCGAAGTTCGGTATAGCGAGTGTGTCGTTAGTCACTCTGCCGGTTGGCGTGGCCGGGCCGCTCACGCAGAATCGAAGCCTCGTTCATGTTCCGGGGTTCCCATGCCGCACCGCCGTCGCCTTGCCCTGACCGCCCTCGCCCTGTCCTGCCTGCTGCCCGTCCTGGCCGGCGCGGCCACGCCCTACCGCAGTCCGCAGCAGATTCTTGATGCTTCGGCGGCCAGCGACTGGCGCACCCCGGACCCGGCCAACCTGCTGTACATGGACCTGCCGGCCGGGCGGGTGATCATCGAGCTGGCGCCGCAGTTCGCCCCGCGCCATGTCGCCAACATCCAGACCTTCGCCCGCGAGCACTTCTGGGACGGCACCAGCATCTACCGCTCGCAGGACAACTTCGTGGTGCAGTTCGGCGATGCCGACGCCGATGACGCCGCCAAGGCCAAGCCGTTCGGCAGCGCCGCGCGCAAGCTGCCGGCCGAATTCGAACGCGCCAGCGCCGGCCTGAAGGTCAGCGTGCTGCCGGATCGCGATGGCTGGGCCGCGCAGACCGGTTTCGTCGACGGCTTCCCGGTCGGCCAGGACCCGCAGGCCGGCAAGGCCTGGCTGGCGCATTGCTACGGCATGCTCGGCGCTGGCCGCAGCAACGAGGAAGACAGCAGCATCGGTGCCGAACTGTACGTGGTGACCGGCCAGTCGCCGCGCCAGCTGGACCGCAACATCACCCTGGTCGGCCGCGTGCTGAAGGGCATGGAGCTGCTCAGCGCGACCCCGCGCGGCCCGGCGCCGATGGGCTTCTACACCGACCCGAAGCTGCGTACGCCGATCGTGTCGATCCGCCGTGCCAGCGATGTGCCGGTGGCCGAGCGCACGCCGATCCAGGTACTGCGTACCGACTCGAAGACCTTCGCCGATACGGTGGAAGCGCGGCGGAATCGCGTGGATGATTTCTACAAGCGCCCGGCGGGGCATATCGATCTTTGCAATGTTCCGGTGCCGGTGCGGTGATGGTTTCCGCACGTTACGCGTGCTGAAGGCGCTTCATCGTTCATGGGCGTTACTTTTCTTTGTACGCAAAGAAAAGTAACCAAAAGAAACGTTCCGCCGGCCGCGAGCCGGTGCTACGCACCGGTGCCCTGCGCTCCTCGGCCCGTCGAGGGACGGCGCGGGAACTCGCTGCGCTCAGACACCCGCGCCTCTTCGCCCTCGCCGGACCTGCGGTGCTCGGCTCGCTCAAGGCGGACTGGAAGGTCAAGATCAACGGCAAAGGCATCCACGCATGGCGTGGATCTACTGGGTGCAGCTGCGGTCTTTGATCTGGGTCCGCCTTGAGTGAGCCGAGCATCGCAGGGGAATCAGGGGCGAAGAGGTGCCGATGTCTGAGCGCAGCGAGTTCGGCACCGTCCCCTGATTCACGAGAAGCGCAGGGGACCGACGTGCGAAGCACGGCGGCTCGCGACCTGGCGGCGCGTTTCTTTTGGTTACTTTTCTTTTCGCGCGAAAAGAAAAGTGACGCCCATGAACGATGAAGCACCTTCAGCACGCGCCACGCGCAAAACGCCAACGCATCAGCCCTTCTGACTCACCGCCACACTACCCAGGATCAACGCACCGGCAATCAACATCTGCACCGTCACCGCTTCCCCCAGGAACAACCACGCGAACGCAGCGCCGAACAGCGGAATCAGATAGGTCACGGTCGACGCACGCGACGGGCCGATACGGCCGATCAAACGATAGAACATCAGGAACGCCAGGCCGGTACAGGCCACGCCCAGGGCAATCGCCGCGCCCCACGCCTTGGCCGGAATCACCGCCTGCGGCCAGTGGCTGACCGCCATCGGCAGCATCCACATCGAAGCGCAGGACAGCGTTGCTGCCGCAGCGGCCGCCGACGGCAGCCCGGTCATGTGTCGCTTCACCAGGTTCACGCCCAGGCCGTACAGCAGCGAGGCCGCCGCACCGGCCAGCACCGCGGTGCCGATGCTCAGGCCAGAGACCTTGGCGGTGGCCAGCACCACCACGCCGGCGAAGCCGACCAGCAGCGCACCGGCACGGCGCATGCCGATCTTTTCACCGAAGAACAGGAAAGCGATCAGCGCGGCGAACAGCACGGTCATCGCATTGCAGATCGCACCGATCGCGGCCGGTGCCTGTTCGGCGGCATAGGCGAACAGCACGAACGGCAGCGCCGAGTTGATCAGGCCGATCGGTGCCAGCCACAGCCAGCGCCGCGGCGGGAACTGCGCGCGGGCGCGCCACAGGAACGGCAGCAGCACCAGCGCGCCCAGCACCAGCCGCACCTCGACCAGCGCGAACGGGCCGAACGACGGCACCGCCACCCGCATGAACAGGAACGAGCAGCCCCAGATGGCGCCCAGCAGGGTCAATTCCAGCGGCGTGCGCCAGTCGCGCTCGGCCGCCTGTGGGACCGCATTCATGCCCTGCCTCCGTCCATCGTCTGTTCCTCGCCAAGGCAGACAGGATCGGGCGCAGACGCCCGCCGTACAAGCGCGTAGTATCGCTGCCAGCCACAAATATGGTTTGAGGCTGGACATGCAGCTACGCCCTTCCCTGCTCCCCGCACTGGCCGTGTTCGCGGTTGCAGCGCGCCACCAGAACTTCGCCCAGGCCGCCCAGGAGCTGCACCTGACCGCCAGCGCGGTCAGCCACCATGTGCGCCGGCTGGAGGAGGTGCTGGAAACCCGGCTGTTCCTGCGCCACGCCCGCGGCGTGCGCCTGACTGCCGAGGGCCGGCAGCTGGCCGACGCCGCCAGCGCCGCCTTCTCCGATGTCGCGGCCGTCGCCCATCATCTGCAGCCGGATGCCGACAGCGTGCCGCTGCGGATCACCACGCTGCGCTCGCTGTCCTACTGCTGGCTGTTGCCACGGCTGCCACGCTTCACCCAGGCCCATCCGCACATCCGCATCGAACTGCACACGGGCAGCGGTCTGGACCGCTACGACGACAACGGTCCGGAGGTCGGCATACGCTATGGCCTGGGCCAGTGGCCAGGCCTGCGTGCACAGCACCTGATGGATGACTACCTGTTCCCGGTGGCCTCGCCGGCGCTGGCCGGGGTCGAAACGCTGGTCGATCCGGCGCGCATCGCCGACCTGCCGCTGCTGACCGATCTGTCGCCGCAGGGCTGGCGTGACTGGTTCCGCCATGCCGGCGTGCGCCCACCCTCGCCACTGCCGCCGATGCACACCTTCGCCGACAGTACCGATGCGATGCGTGCCGCGGTGTACGGCATGGGCACGGTGCTGGCACGTACCCATATCGCGCAGCCCTACCTGCAGCGCTACGAGGTGGTACGCCTGCCTGGCCCGGCGCTGAAGGCGCGCTACGCGTATCACGTGGTGCATGCCGAAGGGCAACCGCCGAGCCACGCCGCGCGCCTGTTCATCGACTGGTTGCTGGAGCAGGCGCAGGACGAACGCACGCCGATTCCCGCGTTGCCGGAAAGCCTGCTCGGGCGCCCGGCCACGCACGGCTGACTGCGCCCTCACCCGTTCTTTGCTTCACGCTGGCTAGGCTGCAGGCAACCCCACACCGTATCGACGCCATGGCCATGCTGCGACTGCGCATCACCGGAACCGAAGACGACGCCCGTGCCATCAGCGACCTGCTGCTCGGCCTGGACGGCATCGAACATGTCGAGGAAACCGACGACCTGATGCCGCACATGGACGACGACGATTCCAGTTCTGCCGGGCTGTCCGATGACATCGGCCCGGGCATCCACGAACTGGAGGTGGAAGTCGGCAACGAAAGCACCGCGCAGAAGGTGCGCGATGCGGTGCAGGAACTGGCGCTGGAGCTGGATGTGTTCGTCGAGTACGAGACCGACGAGGGCTGATGCCGGCTGGCTGCCGGCATCAACCTTGTCCTCAAAGGGTGGGCGGCAGCGTGCGACGGCGGCGACGCCACCACGCCCGCACCCCCCAGGCCGCGATCAACGCCAGCACCGCTACCGGCAGCAACGCGGCCGCGGCGCGGATCAGGAACGCAATACTGGTGCTGAGGATGCTGCCCGATTCGCTCAGCGCCTCACCGATCTCGCTGCGGCTGCGCTGGCCCGAGGTGGTGTCGAAGTGCATCGTCACCAGCTGGGTATCGATGCGCCGGCGCTGCTGGGCGGCATCCTTGTTGGCCTGCTCGACGCCCGCTTCGATCTCCGACAGGCGCGTGGTGATCGCCATCAGGTCTTCGATCTTCAGGTCCTTGCGGTCCTGGTAGGACAGCAGCCGCGCATGTTCCTTCTCCAGCCGCGCCTTGGTCAGTGCGGTGTCTGCTACCTCCTGCGCCAGGTCCTCGGCGCGCGTATTGCGCGACTGCAGCGTGCCCCCCTCACCGGCCAGAGCGATCAACGGCTCGGTGCCCTTCGGCGCAATGCGCACCTTGACCTCGCCGCTGGGCTGCTCGCCACTGCGCTGGTCGACCTGCAGCACCGCGCAGTCACCGAACTTCGCGCTCTGGCAGGCCTGCGCCACCTGCTGGATGCGCGGTGCAATCTGCGCCGCTTCCAGCTGGATCTGCACGTCATGCTCGTAGGCCAGGAACGCACCTTCCGGCGAAGCGACAGCAGCATCGGCAGCGGCCGCACCCGCCTCCTGCGCCCTCTCGCCGTTCTTGGCACAGGCCGCCAGCGCCAGCAGCAGCACCGGCATTGCCACCACACGCGTCCACGCGCGCAGCGGCGTCACAGTGCCGCTCCGTCGTAGGACATCACCGCCAGCGTGGCCAGGTCTACCTGCGGTACGCAGCGCACGTTCACCGCCACCATCGGCGTACCGGTGCGCGGGTCCACCGCTTCGCTGTAGGGGGCAACGCCGCACTCGCGGCAGTGGTGATGATCGATGTGGGCTTTGTTGAAGTGGTAGGTGGCCACGTCCGCGGGATTGGTGCTCAGCTGGAACGCCTCGCGCGGGGCAAACCACAGCAGGCTGCCGCGGCGACGGCACATCGAGCAGTTGCAGTCGATGACGTCGCTGATCGGCGCCTCGGCCTGTACGGTGAATGCGATCCTGCCGCAATGGCAGCTTCCCTGGTATTCCATGTCCTGCGCTCCGCTGGAGGGTCCTTGTCAGTGCCCATGGTAATCCTATGGCACGGGGACAAAGCAGCCCCGGAGGCCTATGCTCGGGAATTGACCCCAGTACAGGAACGCCGATGCGCCCGCATCTTCTTGCCCTCGCCCTGGTCGCCGCCCTTGCCGGTTGCCAGCCGGCCGACGCCCCGACCAACGGTTCCACCCCGGCCGCCAGCCAGCAGGCCGGTGACGCGGCGGTTGATGCCGCCTTCGCCGACCTGTCCAAGCGCGCCCTGGACACCTGGATGCAGCTCTCGCCGGTCAGCGCCACCCAGATCGGTGACCACCGCTACGACAGCGAGATCGACGACCTGAGCGCCGCCGGCCAGCAGAAGACCCTGGCCGCCTACAAGGCGCTGCTGGGCGAGCTGGACAAGATCGAGGTGGCCAAGCTCGGCCGCGAAAACCAGGTGGACGCGGCGATCCTGCGCAACCAGCTGCAGTCCGAGATCTGGAATGCCGAGGTCATGCAGTCCGGCAAGTGGGACCCGCAGCTGTACAACGGCGTGGCCGGCAGCGCGATCTACGGCCTGATGGCCCGTGAGTTCGCACCGCTGCCCGAGCGCCTGAAGTCGGCCACCGCGCGCATGGAGAAGCTGCCGGCGATCTTCGCCCAGGCCCGCGAGAACCTGGATCCGGCCCGCGTGCCGAAGATCCATGCCGAGACGGTGGCCAAGCAGAACAAGGGCATCCTCAGCATCGTCGATACCTTCATCACCCCGCACATCGGCGAACTGCCGCAGGCCGACCAGCAGCGCCTGCAGGCCGCCATCGATGGCCTGAAGAAGGCGGTGGACGAACAGCAGACCTGGCTGGACAAGACCCTGGTGCCGAACGCCAAGGGCGACTTCCGCATCGGTGCGGAAAAGTACGACCAGAAGCTGAAATTCGCGCTGAACTCGTCGCTGTCGCGCCAGGAGATCGGTGAGCGAGCACGCGCCGAACTCAAGCGCGTGCGCGAAGACATGTACGGCATCGCGCAGACCGTGCTGAAGGACAAGCCGGGCGCACCGGAGATGCCGTCACAGCCGACCGACGAGCAGCAGCAGAAGGCGATCGAGGCCGCGCTGGAGCTGGCCTATGCCGACAAGCCGGCGCGCGACAAGGTGGTCGACGATGCCAAGGCCGCACTGGAGCAGTCCACCGCATTCGTGCGCGAGCACGATCTGATGACCCTGCCCGACGCGCCGGTGGACATCATCCTGATGCCGGAATTCCAGCGTGGCGTGGCCGTGGCCTACTGCGATTCGCCGGGCCCGCTGGACAAGAACCTGAAGACCTTCTACGCCGTGTCGCCGATTCCGGACGACTGGAACGACAAGCAGGTCGACTCGTTCCTGCGTGAGTACAACTCGCGCATGATCCACCTGCTGAGCATCCACGAAGGTACTCCGGGCCATTACCTGGAAGGCTGGCATTCGGCCAAGTTCCCCTCCACCCTGCGTGCGGTGCTGCGTTCTGGCCTGTTCGCCGAAGGCTGGGCGGTCTACACCGAGCGGATGATGCAGGAGCAGGGTTACCTCAACAACGACCCGCTGTTCCACCTGGTGCAGCTGAAGTTCTACCTGCGCACGATCTCCAACGCGATCCTCGACCAGGGCGTACACGTGGACAACTGGGATCGCGAGAAGGCGATGCACCTGATGACCCACGACGCCTTCCAGCAGGAGAGCGAAGCCTCGGGCAAGTGGGTGCGCGCGCAGCTGACCTCGGCACAGCTGCCGACCTACTTCGTCGGTGCGCAGGAACACTTCGACACCCGCAAGGCGATGCAGGACAAGCTGGGCGACAAGTTCAACCTCAAGGCCTATCACGACCAGATGCTGTCCTACGGCGCGCCGCCGGTGCGTTTCGCACGCCAGCTGATGCTGGACCAGCCGATCGAGTGATCGCGCAGGTGTGAGTTGGAAACGGAACGGCCCGGGGAAACCCGGGCCGTTTTCTGTTCGGCGTCCCGGGATGGACCCATCCACGCATGGCGTGGATCTACTACCCGCCTGCCAGTAGATCCACGCCATGCGTGGATGGCATTCAATTCACCGCGCGATGCAGCACGCGCTCGAACTGCACGTCACTGCATCCATTCTGCCCACACCCGGGAAGCGCGAGCTCCACCCGACCGGGTGGCTGTACATCGCTCAACGGCAGCGCATCTCGCAGTTGCGCGGTGGTCGGGTAGACGTAGGCCAGGCGGAAACGCACTTCGCCGGCCCCACGATCACGCCAGCGTTCAAACTGCAGCAGGCCGCCGATCGGTGTCTTCTCATACTGGCCCGGCAACGTGTAGTCCGTGATTCCCAGCGCCGCCAGCACGGAACCGATGTTGGAATCGTGGCCGACCAGCAGGCTCACCTTCGGTGACGCCGGATCTTCGAACAGCCCGTTTATTCTTGCCAAAAGCGGCGCAGCCACGTCACGCGCCACCTCGGGTGTTCCGAACAGGATGTCCTGGTAGCGGTTGCGGACCTGCGCCAGCGCCTGCCATTGGTCCTCCGTGTTCAATCGGCCCCAGCCTTCGCCGGGAATGCCACTTCCCTGGTAGTGCTCCATCAACAAGGCATCGACCAACCCGCTTGCCAGGGCCAGCGAACCGGAAGTACGCGGTTCTTTGCCCGGCTCTGCGCTGAAAATGGAATCGGCCGGCGTCAGGTGGCATTCGCTGCGGCCTGCGCATGCAGCCGACTGCGGGTAGCGGGTGATCGCCTCCACCGCCGCCAGCGCCGGTGCCAGATCCGATGCGGCCTGCGCCTGTTGCATCGCCGACAGCGCACGCTCGCGGAAGAGCGTGTCTCTGTTGTGGATCACCGGATTGAACAATGGATCCATCGTGCCCAGCGGCATGCGCTGTTCCACCGTCACGTGGCAGCCCGGGAAGGCACCTGCAACGAAGAACTGTGCGGTCGCCTGGGTGCGCTGCAGGCTGTTGGCGTGCGCGTGGAAGTCGCTCGGCTGCGGACAGCCCGTTGCCGGCATCAACTTTGCCTGCCGCAGCCATTGGCCGATGTAGCGGCCCATGTAGACCTCCAGCACGCCGCCCTTGGTGGTCAGCTCGCCGGCGCCTACGTCCCAGCTCGGCCAGCGCTCCGGAGTCGCATTGGCCAACGCACCCGATGCCACCACCGGTGCGCGCAGGTTGTGGCGGCTGAGAAGGATGACCTGCTCGAGGGCTTCGCCTTCCACTGATGGCGATGCAGCGGCTGCGGCAGTGGCGACCAGTGCCAGCACCAGCGCCAGCAGCAGGGGGCGTAGAGAACGAATCATGCGGGCCTCCGACCCCAGGGAATGCATCCACGCATGGCGTGGGTCTACTGGTCTGCAGCCACAAAACCACCGGTCTGCCGCGCCCACAAGCGCGCGTACAGGCCACCGGCCGTAATGAGCTCGGCATGGGTGCCGGTCTCGACAATGCGGCCCTGGTCCATCACCACCAGCCGGTCCATGCGTGCGATGGTCGACAGCCGGTGCGCGATCGCGATCACCGTCTTGCCGCCCATCAGCTGGTCCAGGCTGTCCTGGATCGCCGCTTCCACTTCCGAGTCCAGTGCCGAGGTCGCCTCATCCAGCACCAGGATCGGTGCGTCCTTCAGCAGCACGCGGGCGATGGCGATGCGCTGGCGCTGACCACCGGACAGCTTCACGCCGCGCTCGCCCACGTGCGCGTCGTAGCCACGCCGGCCCTGCCCGTCCACCAGCGTATCGATGAAGGCTGCGGCGCGCGCCTTGGCCACGGCGGCATGCAGCTGCTCGTCAGTGGCATCGGGGCGGCCATACAGCAGGTTGTCGCGGATCGAGCGATGCAGCAGCGAGGTGTCCTGGGTGACCACGCCGATCTGCTGGCGCAGGCTCTCCTGGGTGACATGGGCGATGTCCTGATCGTCGATCAGGATGCGGCCGCTTTCCAGGTCGTACAGGCGCAGCAGCACGTTGACCAGGGTCGACTTGCCGGCACCGGAAGGACCGACCAGGCCGATCTTCTCGCCCGGCTTCACCACCAGATCGAGGCCGGCAATCACACCGCCCTTCTTGCCGTAGTGGAAGTGGATGTCCTGGAAGTGCACGCCACCACGGGTCACCTGCAACGGCACTGCATCCTCGCGGTCCTGCACGGTCAGCGGCTGGGCGATGGTAGTGATGCCATCCTGCACCGTACCGATGTCCTCGAAGATGCCGTTGATGGTCCACATGATCCAGCCGGACATGTTGTGGATGCGGATCACCAGGCCGGTCGCCAGCGTGATCGCGCCAACAGTGATGTGGCCACCGTTCCACAGCCACAGCGCGAGCCCACAGGTACCGGCAATCAGGAAACCGTTGACGATGGCGATGGTCAGGTCCATGCCGGTGGTGATGCGGGTCTGCGCACGGTGCTTGACCGCCAGTTCCTGGATCGACTCGGCCACATAGGCCTGCTCGCGTCCGCCATGGGCGAACAGCTTCAACGTGGGAATGTTGGTGTAGCCATCAACGATGCGGCCCATCGCCTTGGAACGCGCTTCGGAGGCGATCCATGCGCGTTCCTTCGCGCGCGGAACGAAGTAGGCCAGGATCACTGCATAGGCCAGCAGCCACAGGATCAACGGCACCATCAGGCGCCAGTCGGCCTGCGCGAACAGGTACAGCGCGGTGCCGGTGTAGACCACGATGTACCAGAGCGAGTCGACCATCTGCACTGCCGATTCGCGCAGCGAGGTACCGGTCTGCATCACCCGGTTGGCCACGCTGCCGGCGAAGTCGTTCTGGAAGAAGTTCAGGCTCTGCCGCACCACGTAGTTGTGCATCAGCCAGCGCGAGCGGTTGCTCAGGCCAGGCACGATGGCCTGGTTGACCAGCAGGTTGTGCAGGCCGACCAGGATCGGCCGCGCGATGACCGTGATGAACAGCATCCAGCCCAGCTCATTGGCATGGCGCTTGAAGAAATCGCCCCCCGGCTGCTCGGCGACCATGTCGACGATGCGGCCCAGGTAATCGAACATTGCCACTTCCACCAGCGCCAGCAGCAGGCCGGCGATCAGGGTGGCCAGCAGCACCGGCCACACCGGGCGCAGGTAGTGCAGGTAGAACGGCACCACCTTGCGCGGCGGCATGCGCCCGTCCACGGGCGGGAACACCGGAATCAGGGATTCAAACCAACGGAACATCGCATTCCCTCGCCATCAATAGCCGGCGGAGTATCCCACGCCGCGTGTGTACGCCAGCCGATGATCGCCGCGGTTCCGGTAGTGCCGGACGCTGGCCGGCCCCCTCGCGACGCTTCCGGGGATCATCAGGTTGCAGGCCAGCGGCCGGCACTACCGATGGGATTCGTCAAACGGCAGCGCCGGGCCACGCCCGGCGACGTCATTTCACCGGGGCGAACAGCAGGTCCTGGAAATCGAAGCTGAAATCGGTCAGGTCGGAGATCGACTGCATGCGCACCTCGCGCACCTTGCCGTCCGGATCCAGGCTGAAGTTCACGAACGCGTCGGCGTTGAGCGAACGGTCGTCCCAGCGCACGATGAAGGTGTCGTGCTGCCAGTGCTCCAGCCGACCGCTCAGCTGTGCAGTCTTCATGAAGCGCAGGCGCAGGCCCTTGCCCTGGGCGCTGATCTGCATGTCGCCATACCAGCGGTCGCGGAACGTGCCGGTGTAGCCGGCCAGTGCCAGCGATGGCTTGCTGCCCTTGTCGCGCGCGTTCTGGTGCTTGGCCCAGGCCTCGTCAGCCTT
This sequence comes from Stenotrophomonas sp. 71799_Sma, assembly GCF_056482505.1. Taxonomy (NCBI): domain Bacteria; kingdom Pseudomonadati; phylum Pseudomonadota; class Gammaproteobacteria; order Lysobacterales; family Lysobacteraceae; genus Stenotrophomonas; species Stenotrophomonas sp. 71799_Sma. Next base: position 1,444,113 of record NZ_CM151202.1, on the reverse strand, counting down.
GTCCTGGCCCTTGGCCACGGCCTTGGCATAGGCATCCACCCAGTCGTGCTTCTCGCCGCCCAGATAGGCATCAAGCACGCTCAGGGTGATCGCGTTGAACGCCGCGCCCACTTCCTGGTTGGTCAGCACCACCACGCCCAGCTTCTCGCCCGGCACCAGGGTCAGCCGCGAAACCATGCCCGGCCAGCCACCGGTGTGCCAGACCAGCTTCCGGCCACGGTAGTCGCTCAGGCTCCAGCCTTCGCCGTAGCCGGCAAAGTTGGCCCGCGCCGGCGCCAGCTCCGGCACGCTCGGCGCCGGAATCGACTGCGGCGTGATCATCCGCCACATCTGCTGCTGGCTCTTGTCGCTGAACAGCGCGGTGCCATCGGCCAGCTTGCCTTCGTCCAGCTGCACCTGCATCCAGCGCGCCATGTCGTGCGCACTGGAATAGATGCCACCGGCGCCGGCATTGTTCGACCAGGTCAGCGGTGCAACGGTACGCAGGTCCTTGAAATCGTACTTGGCGTGGCCGACCGCGGCCTTGTCGCCCGGCTTCAGGTGATCGGCGTTGTAGCGTGTGCCGGCCATGCCCACCTTGTCGAAGATGCGGGTCTGCAGGAACTGCTGGTAGCTCATGCCGGAGACATGCTCGATCACCTGCTGGGCAACCGCGTACAGGATGTTGTCGTACGCATAGCTCTCGCGGAAACCGCCCTTCAGCGGCACCTTGCCCAGCCGCTCCACCACTTCGGCATTGCTGTAGGAGGTGGTCGGCCAGAACAGCAGGTCACCTGCGCCCAGGCTCAGCCCGCTGCGATGCGACAGCAGGTCGCGGATCGTCATCTGCCCGGTCACGAACGGATCGGACATGCGGAACGACGGCAGGTGGTCGATCACCTTGTCGTCCATCTTCAGTTTGCCGTCCTCGGCCAGCAGGTTCAGCGAGGTGGCGGTGAACGCCTTGGTGTTGGAAGCAATGGCGAACAGCGTATCGGCCTGCACCGGTTCCGGCTTGCCCTGCTCGCGCACGCCCCAGCCGCGTTCCAGCACCACCTGGCCATCCTTGACCACGGCCACGGCAATGCCGGGCACGTCGAACTGTGCGCGCACGCGCTCGACGGTGGCATCCAGGTCCTGCAGCTGCGCCGGGGTGGCAGCATTCGCCATGGTCGTGCACGCCAGCAGCACGGCTCCTCCAATCCAGGTTTTCATCCAGCACGATCTCCGAACAGGGGTGGCGGCCATGTGCAGGCCGTCACCAGGGTTTCGCGCGATGGTAACGGCCCCGGGTGCAGCCTGCCCTGTGCCATAGGAGGGGTGTCATGGGCGAGAACGGACAACCGAGCAACGGGTCGACCATCATTCCGTGCCTGCGCTACCGCGACGCGCAGGCCGCCATCGAGTGGTTGCAACGCGCCTTCGGTTTTCACGTCCAGGCGGTGTATGCCGACGGCGATACGGTGTTCCATGCGCAGCTGACATACGGCAACGGCATGATCATGCTCGGCTCGAGCAGCAGTAGCGGCGAATGGTCCAAGCTGGCGGTGATGCCGGACGAGGTCGGCGGCCGCCAGACGCAGAACGCCTGCGTGATCGTCACCGATGCCGATGCGCACTATGCACGGGCCAAGGCCGCCGGTGCCCGCATTGTCATCGACATCGCCGACCAGGACTATGGCGGACGCGGCTACGCCTGCGCCGACCCGGAAGGCTATCTGTGGTGGTTCGGCAGCTACGACCCGTGGCGCGCGGACCACGGCCAGTGACCGCGACCGCCCGTCCGGCGGAGATCCGCTGCGGCATCGGTGGCTGGGTGTTTCCCGAATGGCGCGGCGGCATGTTCTATCCGCCAGGCCTGCCGCAGCGCGAAGAACTGGCCCATGCCAGCCGGGCCCTGCGCTGCATCGAAATCAACGGCACCTTCTACCGCACGCCCACCGCAGCGCAGTGCGCGCAGTGGGCCGCACAGACACCCCACGGTTTCCGGTTTTCGATGAAGGCGCCACGCTACCTGGTACAGCGCCGTGACCTGTCCAGCACCGTGGAGGCCGCCGCACCGTTCCTTGAGGCGGCGTTGGCACTCGGTGACCGGCTCGGCCCGTTGCTGTGGCAGTTCGATCCGCGCCATCCGGCCGATGCCGATGCATTGGGTGCCCTGATGGCGCAGCTGCCGAAGCAACTGGAAGGGGTGACGCTGCAGCATGCGCTGGAGGTCCGCAACGCCGAGGTACATGGCCCCGCACTGGTTGCTGCCGCCCGTCGACACGGCGTGGCGCTGGTGATCGAGGACAGCGACGAAGCGCCACTACACGGTGATGTCAGTGCCGGCTTCGTCTACGCCAGGATCAAGCGCAGCCAGGCCCGCTTGAACGAGGGTCTGCCGGCACCCGTGCAGCAGCGCTGGGCCGAACGCGCGCTCCACTGGTCACGCGGCGAACCGGTGGACGACCTGCCCTGCCTGGCCGCGCCGGCACCGTCAGAGCCGCGCGAGGTCTACCTGCTGTGCATTGGTGCGGGCAAGGCACGCAACCCGGCGGCGGCGATGGCCCTGCAGCGGCGGGTGGATGGGGCCAGCAATTCCTCACGCGGATAGCGCTGCGGTCATCGCCTTGCCTCACAATAGGCGGATGAGCACACCCGACACCCGCAAAGCGCTGTGGCAGATCCACTTCTGTGTCCTGCTGTGGGGCGTCACCGCCATCCTCGGCAAGTTGATCACCCTGCCCGCACTGCCGCTGGTGTGGTGGCGCATGCTGCTGGTAACGGCAATGTTGGCGCTGCTGCCGCGGGTCTGGCGCGGATTGCGCACCCTGCCACTGCGCCTGGTGGCGGGCTACGCCGGCATCGGCGCGCTGGTCGCCCTGCACTGGCTGACGTTCTACGGCGCGGTGAAGCTGGCCAACGCCTCGGTGGCCGCCACCTGCATCGCGCTGGCGCCGGTATTCACCTCGATCATCGAACCGTGGGTAGCCAAGCGACCGTTCCAGCTGCGTGAACTCGCCTTCGGCCTGGCCGTGCTGCCGGGTGTTGCACTGGTGGTCGGTGGCGTGCCCGATGGCATGCGCCTGGGTGTACTGATCGGCGCGATCTCGGCGCTGCTGGTGGCGGTGTTCGGCTCGCTCAACAAGCGCATGGTCAGCCACGCCGATCCGCTTACGGTCACCGCACTGGAGCTGGGCGCCGGCACCCTCACCCTGACCCTGCTGGCACCGCTGATGCCCTACCTGCTGCCGGCGCTGGCCAGCCCACTATGGGTGGTTCCGGACCTGCACGACGGCATCCTGCTACTGGTACTGGCCGGGTTCTGCACGCTGCTGCCGTTCGCCCTGGCCTTGGTCGCGCTACGCCACCTGAGCGCCTACACCGTGCAGCTGGTGACCAACCTGGAACCGGTCTACGCGGTGGTGCTGGCAGTGGTGCTGCTGCGCGAGCAGCACGAGGTCACGCCGTGGTTCTACCTGGGCGTGGCGATCATCGTCGGCGCGGTGTTCCTGCATCCGTTGTTGAACCGCCGCAAGCCGGTGCAGCACCCGGAGATTCTCGGTACGTCGGAAGCACGCAACATCGCCGATTGAGCGTATCCGCGCAGGGTGCGAATCGCCTTGTCAGCGCTGCGGCCAGTGCCATGCCGGGGCATCCAGCAGGCCCTGCCCGCTCAACAGCGTGCGCCCCTGTTCCTTGTGCAGATGCAGCGAATGACAGCCGGGCGCCTGCTCCAGTGCTGCGATCAGTCGGCTGGCGTGTGAGACCACCCACACCTGGCTGCGCGCACTGGCCGCGATGATCAGCCGCGCCAGCGCCGGCAGCAGGTCCGGATGCAGGCTGGTCTCCGGTTCGTTGAGCACCAGCAGCGGCGGCGGGCGCGGCGTGTGCAGTGCCGCGGCCAGCAGCAGGAAGCGCAGCGTGCCGTCGGACAGCTCGGCCATCGACAACGGCCGCAGCAGCCCCGGCTGGTGGAAGCGCAGGGCCAGCCGGCCATCCAGTTCCTCGAACCCCACCGTGGCGCCCGGGAACGCATCCTCCACGCTGCGCGCCAGTGCGCCCGGATCACCGATCTCGAGGATGGTCACCCAGGCCGCCGCCAGATCGCGACCGTCGTGATGCAGCACCGGCGTGCGCGTGGCCATCGCCGGTTGCCGTGCCGGGGCATCGGCGTCGCTGCGGAAATGGTCGTAGAAGCGCCAGCGACGGATGTACTCGCGCAGGGCGATGGTTTCCGGCATGCGCTGCGGATCGCCAACCTGGGTGAACAGACTGTCGAACAGCGACAACCGGTCATCGACCAGATCCCAACCGCGCGCATGGCGTTGCCGCACCATTGCCCCACGTCGGTCGACCAGCAGGTTGGCGCTGCGCAGGAACGGCCCGGCCCAGATCGCCTCGGCCTTGATCTGCGGGTCCAGTGCGAAGGCCGAACGGCTGGGCGGTGGGTAGCCCAGGTCAATGGCATAGCCGAACTCGTCGGTGGTGAAGCCCAGCTTCAATCCCACCGATTCCTGACGTGGGCCGCCCTGCAAGGGGATTTCGCCGGCAGCAACCCGACGGTCCATTTTTCCGGCCCCGCCCACAGCGCCGAACCGAGCCCACCTTCGCGGGCCAGAACCGCCGCGACGCCGCCCTGCGCGGTCTCTGCCAGCAGGCGCAGCGCGCGGTACAGGCTGGACTTGCCACTGCCATTGTCGCCGGTCACCACATTCAACTGCTGCAGCGGCAGTATCAGCCCGTGCAGCGAGCGATAGTGGGCGATGGCCAGGGTCTGCAGCATGGTTGTGTCCGTGGGAACAGGGACGTCATGCTGGCCGGTTCTGATCGCAGGAGCTGCGACGCGACGTGAATCGGGAAGAGCATCCACGCATGGCGTGGATCTACTGGAACGGCATCGAATCATCCACACGTCGCATGCGTTCAGCGCGCGAGTCGCCGGTGTCTCAGCCCGCCCGTTCCACCCGGTTGCGACCATTGCCCTTGGCCCGGTACAGCGCCTTGTCGGCGCGCGCCAGCATGTCATCCACGCTTTCACCTGGCTGGTGCTGGGCAACACCGATGCTGATCGTGACCGGGAATCCAAGCGGCAGGTCAGCCACGGCCAGGCGCAGGAACTCGCATTGCAGTTCGGCCGTGTGCAGGTCGGTGCCCGGCATTACCGCCACGAACTCCTCGCCGCCGTAGCGCGCGGCCATGCCGCGGCCGGCGAAGTGCGAGCGCAGCAGCACGCCCAGCTCGGCCAGCACCCGGTCGCCTGTAGCGTGGCCCTGGAAATCATTGATGTGCTTGAAATGATCGATGTCGAGCAACGCAACGCAGGCGACGCCCGGTTGCCCATCGATCTCCACCACCGCCTCTTCCAGTGCCGCCGCCATTGCGCGGCGGTTGGGCAGGCCGGTCAGCGCATCGGTGCGGCTCTGCTCGGCCAGGTCGGCATTCTGCGCCAGCAGCACGTCCTGGTACTCCGCCAACAGGCGCTCGTAGTCATCGCGCTCCAGCATGTGCTTCTGGATGTCGAGCGCGAAACGGCGCAGCTCCATCACCAGCATCACCTGCCGTGACAGCGCGGCCAGTGCCTCGGCCTTGTCGCTGGGCAGGTGCTGCGGATGTGCATCGAACACGCACAGCGTGCCCAGAGGCAGGCCATCGGAACTGATCAGTGGCGCACCGGCGTAGAAGCGGATGTGCGGGTCGCCGGTCACTACCGGATTATCGTGGAAGCGGATGTCCTGCAACGCGTCCTCGACCACCATGATTTCCTGCGGCTGCAGGATGGCGTGGCCACACATCGATTCGCTGCGCAGGTTTTCCGCCGCGTCGATGCCCTGGATCGACTTGAACCACTGCCGTTCGACGTCGATCAGGGTCACCGCCGCCATCGAGGTACCGCAGACCGCCTTGGCGATCGCGACCAGGTCGTCGAAGGATTTCTCACGCTGCGAATCCAGGATCCGGTAGCGGTACAGCGCCTCGAGCCGAAGGGCTTCGTTGGCAGGCTTGTCGGGCTTGATCATGCAGCGTCACATTCCGGCAGGTCACTGCGGAGTCTAGCTGATGCCGGTGCGCAATCCGCACAACGGGGAGTGCCGGCCGCTGGCCGGCATCCCGCGCTCATTCGATGCCTGGTGCAGCCGGCCAGCGGCCGGCACTACCGCGCGTTACCAGTCCAGCTGCTTCGGCAGCAGGCCCTGCAGTTCCTGCTCGGTCAGGTTGCGCCACTGGCCCGGCTTCAGCGCGCCGATCTTGATGTTGTCGATGCGCACGCGGCGCAGCTGGGTCACGCGATAGCCGAACTCGGCGGCCATCAGGCGGATCTGCCGGTTCAGTCCCTGCTGCAGGGTGATGCGGAATCCGAACTTGGCGATGCGCGAGGTCTTGCACGGCAGCGTCATCTGGTCGTGGATGCGCACGCCGCGCGCCATGCCACGCAGGAACTCGTCGGTGACCGGCTTGTTCACCGCCACCAGGTACTCCTTCTGGTGGCCGTTCTCGGCACGCAGGATCTGGTTGACGATGTCGCCGTTGCTGGTCATCAGGATCAGGCCTTCGGACTCCTTGTCCAGGCGGCCGACCGGAAAGATGCGCTGTTCATGGCCGACGAAGTCGACGATGTTGCCCTTGACCGAGGTTTCGGTCGTGCAGGTCACGCCCACCGGCTTGTTCAGCGCGATGTAGACGTGGCGGCGGGCGCCGGGCTTGCGTGCCACGCGCGCGCGCAGCGGCTGGCCGTCGACCAGCACCTGGTCTTCCTCGCCCACCACCGCACCGGTGCCGGCCGCGTGGCCGTTGACGGTGACGCGGCGGGCGGCGATCAGGCGATCGGCCTCGCGGCGGGAGCAGAAGCCGGTGTCGGCGATATGTTTGTTGAGTCGGGTGGTCATCGGTCCATTATCCGGCATCGCCGCCCGCTGCGCTTCATGCCGGGGCCGGCGGATCGAGCTCTTCGCCGTCGAACACCCGGTTGCGACCCGCCCGCTTGGCCACGTACATGGCATGGTCGGCCCGCCGCAGCAGCCCGGCCAGGTCATCCTCACCCGGCCGCCACTGCGCCAGTCCGATGCTGGCGGTCACTTCCAGGCCCGGCACCTGCAGGGCCTGGCCGGCTTCGGTGATGCGCTGGCGCAGGCGGTCCAGGCGCGCCGACGCCGCCTCGCGCGGCATGCCCGGCATCAGCAGCAGGAACTCCTCGCCGCCCATCCGCACCACTTCGTCCTGGCTGCGGACTGCCGTGCGCAGGGCACGCGCTACCGCCACCAGCACCTGGTCGCCCACCGCGTGGCCATGGCGGTCGTTGATGTCCTTGAACAGGTCGATGTCGAGAAAACCGATCACCAGCGGGCCGCGCTCACGGTCGACCTGTGCCAGGTGACGGGCCAGCTGCTGCAGGCCGGCCCGGCGGTTGGGCAGCCCGGTCAGGCCATCGGTTTCGGCCAGCTGGCGCAGTTCATCGCGCTGCTGGCGCAGCCGGCCCAGCCGCTGGTTCATGGCATAGGCGGCCATCATCAGCAGCCAGGTCACCGACAGCTGCAGTGCTTCCACCCGGTACTCCAGCAGCCACCCCGCACTGCTGGCATCGGCTGCGATCATCACCAGCAGTGGCACCAGCGCCGCCAGGCCCGCCAACGCCCAGCAGTCACCGCGCAACCAGGCACGCATGCCAGCGGCCAGTGACAACAGGCAACCGAGGATGAAGGTCAGCTGCAGGCTCTGCGCGACCAGCGCCAGGGTGTCCCAGCGCAGCCACGGCACCAGCGCGGCCAGTCCCATCAGGCCCCACAGCACAGCCTGCTGTGCCGGCCGCGAGCGCGGCAGCAAGCGGTCCCCACCGTTGAGGCGCCACAGAGCGGGCAGTACCAGCGCCTGGGTCGCGGCGGTCAGCGCCAGCAGCCACCATGCGCCGCGCTCGCCCACCGGCAGCCACGGTTCGGGGTAGCCGCTCAAGCCGCCAAGAACCGCCTGCCACACCACCACCACGATCGTCGCGCCGATGTAGACCAGGAAGCTGCGGTCACGGGTGGTCAGGTAGGCCATCAATGCCGACAGCGCCAGCGCGATCGCCACCGCGATGCAGGCCGCGCGCACCAGCAGGCGGGCGGTATCGTTCTGCTGGACCGGACTGGGCGCCCCCAGCCGCAAGGTCGGCACCCAGCGCGCTTTCAGCGGCGCCTGCCACGACACCAGGAACGGCTCATGGCTGCCTGCCGCTGGCACCGCCACCAGGCCGATGCCGGCGCGGAAGCGCGAATCACGGGTGCGCGCATCGTGCATGTTGCCGCAGATCTCGCGGTCACCATGCTGTACGCGGACTTCGCCAGCGAACACGTTGAACACATCCAGCGCCTGGGGTTGCCCCGACCAGCCCCCGGGCGGCGCCGGTACCTCTACCTGCTCGCGCGGCCCGGCCAGCATCGCGGGCGTACAGCCACGATGGGGTGTCGGTTCGTCCGTCGGTGCGCCAACCAGCAGGAAATCCCGGCCGGCCTCGGCCAGGCGCGCGTGCACCAGACCGGGAAGCAACACTCCCATCAGCAGGACGACCAGCAGCGCCCCTGTTTCGTACCGCCACTGCCTGACGCCCACGCCACATCCTGTTCCTGCTTACGTCCGCGCCCACTGCGCGTCGCCCCTGGCGCGCATTATCGCAGCCGGGCACGCCACGCATGTGTAGACCAAAGTCGCCGTGCGCCGTTCAGCCAGCGGCCGGAGGCCCCTTCACCGCCACCAGGCGGACCGGCCTCAGGTCACTCAGGGTCATCCGTTCCAGCGGCTGCGGCCGCTCGATCGCGTAGCCCTGCAGGCCCTGCACGCCGAGCCGGGTCAGTGCGCCAGCCACCTCGGCGGTTTCCACCCATTCGGCCACCACCTCCATCTGCAGTTCCCGCCCGAGCTCGCTGATCGCCCGCACCGTGGCGTGGCTGACCGGGTCGGTGTCCATGTCACGCACGAAGGTGCCGTCGATCTTCAGGATGTCCGCAGGCAGCTGGCGCAGATAGCCGAACGAGGACAGGCCGGAGCCGAAGTCATCCAGTGCCATCCGGCAGCCACGCGCTTTGACCGCATCGATGAAAGCGCGTGCCTGGCTGAGGTTGCTGATCGCCGCGGTCTCGGTGATCTCGAAACACAGTTTCGAGGCCAGCGCGCGGTTGCGCTCGAGCAGGTCGCAGACGAAGGCGAGGAATCCCGGCTCGGCGATCGACTGCGCCGAAACGTTGACGTTGCACAGGCCCAGCTGGCGCACGTGTGCCGGGCAGACCTGCAGGTGGCGGAACAACAGCCCGAGCACGTGCCGATCCAGCGCCACCGCCATGCCGTATCGCTCCACCGCCGGCATGAACTGACCGGGCAGATGCAGGCTGCCATCGGTACCACGCATGCGCACCAGCACCTCGTAATGCAGGTAGGACGGATCGCCCACGCGGGCGATGCGCTGCGCGTACAGCAGCATGCGATTCTCCGCCATGGCCAGGCTGACACCCTGCAGACGCTCGGCCTCCTGCCGCCGCTCCTCCAGCGCCATGCGGTTCTCGTTGAAGCAGTGCACACGGTTGCGACCGGCCTGCTTGGCCGCATAGCAGGCGCTGTCGGCGGCGCTCATCAACCAGTTCGCGTCCGGCGCCTCGGCACTGACCTCGACCACGCCGATGCTGCAGCTCAACTGCGGGCTGCCCTCGCTGATCGGGAACGTGGCCTGGCCCAGGTTGCGGATCACCCGCTGCAGTACCCGCTTGGCTTCATCCTGGCCGGCGTGGGCGAGAAACACCGCGAACTCATCGGCCCCCAGGCGGCCGACCCAATCGCCATCACGCACCGCCGCCACCAGATAGTCGGCGAAACCGCGCAGCATCTGGTCGCCGGCGGCATGACCGAAGCTGTCGTTGACCAGCTTGAAGTGGTCCAGATTGATGTAGCACAGCGCATGCGTACCACCGTCGGTCCGGACCTGCAGCAGCGCGCGTTCCAGCAGGCGTTCGATCTCGCGGCGGTTGATCAGGCCGGTCAGCGGATCGTGGCTGGCGTGATGCTCGATCTCGCGCGCCAGTGCATGGTTCTGGCTGACATCCTCGATGATCGCGAACACCGACAATCCACCGCCCGAGCTGCGAACCGCGGTACCGCTCCAGCGTCCCCAGACGAGGCTGCCATCGCGCCGCCGGAAACGCAGCTCGCTCGGCCGCAGCTGCCGGTCCCAGTCGATGCGGCCGACACCGTCGAGGACCAGTTCCCCCTCCATCAGCAGGTCACCCAGCAGCATCTGCAGCAGCACATCGCGCCGGTAGTCGAGGATATCCGCCATCGCCTGGTTGGCCTCGACCACGCGGCCATCGGTGTCGAGCTTCAGCATGCCGACATTGGCCTGGTAGAACGCCGCGCGGAAGCGGCTCTCGTGCTCGGTCAGATCCTTGCCGACACGACGCGCCAGCGCCACTGCCATCAGGCTGATCACCAGCACCGACAGGCCGCCAACCATCAGCGTGGCGATCCGGACCATGGTGGCCATCCTCAGCAGCGCCTGCGAGAACGCCTGGGCCTGCACCTGCAGGCGGCGGTCGAGATCCCGCAGCTGCTGCAGGTAGCGATTGCGGTCGGCCACGGGCAGTTCACCTGCCGCATGCCTCCGTTGCAGCTCGGCGACCAGGGCCTGCACAGCCTCCAGATCACCATCGGTCTGCCGCCACAGTGCAGTGGCTTCGCGGAATGCTCCCAGGTCACGGGCGTAGCGGAACGAGAACACCAGGCGTGGAATATCGGCGCGCGCGTTGCCGCCCTGCAGGAAACCCTGCCGGGCCTTCTCCTCGTCCGGTACCGCCTGTTCCAGCGCCAGCCGGGCCTGCAGATCCCCCAACGGAATCCGCAGGGCCTGGCGCGCGTCATCCAGGTCCTGCGCATCGCCACGCGCCAGGTAGCGGCTCAGCGCAGCGGTCGCATCCTGCTGCCCCCGCGACCAGTAGCCCTGGCCGGCAATCCAGGCCGTCGAGGCCGCCTGCAGTTCCTGGATCAACGCGGACAGCGCGACCAACCCGATCGCCATGCCCGTCAACAACGCAAAGCGCAATCCCAGGCCACGGGTCATCGGCACCCGCCGGCTCTGCTGGTCCGTGCCACTTCTACCCATCCCGGATCCCCCCGAATGTGCTGCGGTGACAACCTCCCTTGGAACCGGCCCAGCCTATGACCGGCAATGTGTTTGCCATGCGAAAAGGGGACGGAGGGGATTAAGTCGTTTTCGGCATAAGCGCACTGCCGGGCATAAACGACTTAATCCCCTCCGTCCCCTTTTCCAGGCCCATAACGGACAACGCCAACCCGGAGGCTGGCGTTGTTCAGGACCGCAGGTGCGGCTTAGAAGCTGCGCGGGCCGCGCGGCTTGAAGCCGTCACGACGCGGCGGGCGGCTGTCGCGGTCACCGCCGCGGTCGCCACCGTGGCCACCCGGACCGCCCGGGCCACCGCGACGCGGGCCACCCGGGCCGCCCGGACCACGCTTGTCGAAGCGCGGCTTGAACGGACGCGGGGCCGGGTTGGTGTCTTCACCCGGAGCCAGCGCACGCATCTGCAGCTGCTGGCCGGACACCCACACCTTCTGCAGGTGCGACAGCACGTCCGGCGGCATCTGTGCCGGCAGGTCCAGCAGCGAGAAGTCGTCGTGGATGTCGATGCGGCCGATGAAGCGGCTTTCCAGGCCAGCTTCGTTGGCAATGGCGCCAACGATGTTGGCCGGCTTCACGCCGTGCTGGTGGCCGACCGAAATGCGGTAGGTCTCCATGCCCTGCTCAGGCGCACCACGTGGCGGAACCTCACGGCGCGGACGCTGCTCGAAGCCACCTTCGGCGTCGTCGCGGCGCGGGCCACGCTCGAAGCGCGGACCACGCTCGTTGCGGTCGAAGCGATCGCCACGTTCCGGGCGGTCACCACGGTCGAAGCGTTCGCGCGGTGCGCGCTCTTCACGCGGGGCACGCACCGGCGGCTGCAGCAGGAACGGGGTGTCACCCTGCAGCATCTTGGCCAGCGCGGCAGCCACTTCGATGGCCGGCACGTTCTGCTCGTTCTCGAAACGCTCCAGCAGCTGGCGGTAGAAGTCCAGGCCACCGGCGCCGAGGGTTTCGCTGATGCGCGAGGTGAACTTGTTGATGCGGGTGTCGTTGACCGCTTCCACGCTCGGCAGCTGCATCTCTTCGATCGGCTGGCGGGTGGCGCGCTCGATCTGGCGCAGCATGCCCTTCTCGCGCGGGGTGGCGAACAGGATCGCCTCGCCGCTGCGGCCGGCACGACCGGTACGGCCGATGCGGTGCACGTAGCTTTCGGTGTCGTACGGGATGTCGTAGTTCAGCACGTGGCTGATGCGCTCCACGTCCAGGCCGCGGGCAGCCACGTCGGTGGCGACCAGGATGTCCAGCTTGCCTTCCTTCAGCATGGCGATGGTGCGCTCACGCTGGGCCTGCTGCATGTCACCGTTGATGGCGGCAGCGGCCAGGCCACGGGCCTGCAGCTTGCTGGCCAGTTCTTCGGTGCCGGCCTTGGTGCGCGCGAAGATGATCATCGCGTCGAACGGCTCGACTTCCAGGATGCGGGTCAGCGCGTCCAGCTTGTGCATGCCGCTCACCCACCAGTAACGCTGGCGGATGTTGGCCGAGGTGGTGGTCTTGGCCGCGATGGTCACTTCCACCGGGTCCTGCAGGTAGGTCTGCGCGATGCGGCGGATCTGCGGCGGCATGGTGGCCGAGAACAGGGCCACCTGGCGCTGCTCCGGCAGCTTCTTCAGCACGGCTTCGACGTCGTCGATGAAGCCCATGCGCAGCATTTCATCGGCTTCGTCCAGCACCAGCGTCTTCAGCTCTGACAGGTCCAGGGTGCTGCGGTCCAGGTGGTCGATCACGCGGCCGGGGGTACCGACCACGATGTGCACGCCGCGGCGCAGGGCCGACAGCTGCTGGCCGTACGGCTGGCCGCCGTACACCGGCAGCACGCGGAAGCCCGGGATCTTCGACGAATAGGACTGGAACGCCTCGGCAACCTGGATGGCCAGTTCGCGGGTCGGTGCCAGGATCAGGGCCTGCGGCTTGATCTGCTGCAGGTCGATGTTGGACAGTACCGGCAGCGCGAACGCTGCGGTCTTGCCGGTGCCGGTCTGGGCCTGGCCCAGCACGTCGCGGCCTTCCAGCATCGCCGGGATGGTGGCGGCCTGGATCGGCGACGGGGTTTCGTAGCCGATGGCGGTGACCGCCTGCATCACGGGCTCGGACAGGCCGAGCTGCGCAAACTGCAGCGGCGCTTGGGAATCTTGGGACATGGGGAACTCCGAAGACACTGCCGTCTTCCTGGCAGTGCGATAAAAAAGGTGATGGTCCGCGCTTTGGGCGCCCTTCTTATCGCGTGCCCTGGCGCTGCTCGGTTGGAGGAGATTTCACTCGCTCAGAGCGGAATCATACCGCATTGATCCTGAACAAGGCGTACAGCTTGCCGTGCGCGTACCGTCATGCCCCAAGCTGGCGCACAATACGCGCCCTCTTCACCGGCCCGGCCGCTGCTGCGCCCTTCCCCAGGAACCCCGCTCCATGCAGATTCTCGAATTCGACCTCGACGGTGACTACGTCGAACTCAAGCAGCTGCTCAAGCTGGCCGACCTGGTCACCAGCGGCGGCGAGGCCAAGATGGTCATCAGCGACGGCCAGGTGCGGGTCGACGGCGAGGTCGAACTGCGCAAGGCCTGCAAGATCCGCGCAGGCCAGGTGGTTGAATTCGCCGACAGCCAGATCCGCGTGCTGGCCGCCGGCTGATCTGAACGGGCTGATCTGAACCGGTTCAGGCCACGCGCTGGGTCAGGTGCGAGGCGATCAGCTGCCTGAACGGCGCAACGCCCTGCGCCAGGCGCAGGCCGGCCGCGCGCAGCAGCCGCGCCGGGCGGCGATCGTCGGTATACAGGCTGGCGATCGCGTTGGTGGCCTCGTACAGCGGCCTCGATGCCAGCCGATGACCGCGCTGGTAGCTGGCCAGCATGCCGGCGGCGGCGATGTCGGCACCGCGACGCTGCTGTTCGACGATGCCCCGCGCCAGCCGCTGCGCACTGGCCAGGCCCAGATTGAAGCCATGTGCGGTGACCGGATGCATTCCCACCGCGGCATCGCCGATCAGCGCCGAACGCTCGCCGATGAAGCGATGCGCGTACACCCCAACCAGCGGATACGCCTGCGGCGTGGCCACCGGCTGCATCCGGCCCAGGCGGTGTTCGAAGCAGGCACCGATGGCCTCACCGAAGGCCACCTCGTCCATCGCCAGCAGTTCTTCAATCTGCCGCGGTGGCAGCGTGATCACTGCTGATGCCTGGCCTTCGTTGAGCGGCAGCAACGCCATCGTGCGGCCGTAGCCGAACCATTCCCAGGCAGTGTGGTGATGATCACGCTCAACCTGCATGCGGCACACCAGCATCGACTTGCCGAAGTCGCGCATCTGCGCGCCGATGCCGAGCATGCGGCGGGTTGCGGAGAAGCGGCTGTCAGCGGCGACCAGCAGGCGCGCATGAAGTTGGCTGCCGTCATCGAGTTTGACCACGTGGCCCTGCGCATCGGCCTGCACGCCCAGCACCTTGCGCCCGTCGAACAGCTCCAGGCCGTCCTGCCCCTGCACGGCATCCCATGCAGCGCGGCGGATCAGATGGTTGGGCACCAGCCAACCCAGCGGCTGACCGTCCACCTGGCTGCTGGCGAAGGTCAGCGCGAACGGCGAGCCGCCGTTCATCACCTTGGCATCGCGCAGTTCAGCGACTTCGGCCTGCGGCAGGCGCTGCCACAGCCCCAGCTGCTCCATGCTCTGCCGCGAGGCATGGGTCAGCGCGATCTCACGGCCATCGAAGGCGGCCTCGGCAAGGGCCTGGCGCGGTTGAACTTCGACCAGCCCGACCTGCAGGCCGCTACCGGCCAGCGCACGCGCGAAACACAGCCCCGCCGGTCCGGCGCCGACCACCACCACGTCCATCCTGCGCATGCGCGCCTCCTGCCGTTGATTCAGTCCGCGCCAGCATAGCGCCGCGCACCTGACCGGCCTTGATCTGGATCAGGCCGGGATCACAACAACGCGAACACCAGCGCCAGGATCGACAGCAGCGACACTGCCCAGACCAGGCTGCGCACGTAGGGCACGCCCGCGGCATACAGCGGCAGGTAGACCACGCGCGCCCAGAAGTAGGCCTGCGCCGCCAGCGCCGTGGTGTCGTTGCCGCGCCCGGCCACGACCACTGCGATGGCGGCGGCAGCGAAGAACGGGAACGTCTCCAGGAAGTTGGCCTGCGCACGTTGCAGGCGCCCGGCCAGCGGGCTGAGTGGCCTGGCTTCGCCATCACGCGCCGAGGCATTCCACTTCATCCCGCGCTCGCGGGTGACCACGGTGGAGGTAGCGAAGATGTAGACAAAGCCCAGCAGCACCGACCAGGCCAGCATCGTCAGTTCAGTTGCCATCGATCATCTCCTCAGGGTGCCGACGCACGCAGGCTGTAACCGGCCAGGCGCCACACCTGGTCCTCGTCGAAACGGAACGAGACGAGCTCGCGTACCGGCTGCGCGCTGTTGGCGAAACGGGTCGGGAAGCTGACGTTGATGTACAGCCCCTCCGGCACCGCGGCACCGGCGCTGTACTTGACCCGGGTGATGGTCGGCTGGCCACGCCCGGCCAGCGCACCCAGGCGCGTGCGCTCGGCGGTCAACTGGCTGACGAAGGCGGCCTTCGGTACTGCGCGGCGCGCGACGGCCGAAGCGCCATCCCACAACTCGCCTGCGCGGTTGGCATCGACCAGCTGCGCCGCCTTCACTGCGGCCGCGCCCATTTCCGCATCCTGCTTCTGCACCTGCGCCTGCTGCGCGGCAGTCAACGCCGGAGCGCCGGCCGTGGCCGGTTTCGCAGCCGCCGGCGATGCCGGTGCGGGGCGCGCGGGTGCCGGTGCAGGCGTGGCCGGCGCGGGTGCCTGCGCCAATGCGGTCAGGGGCAGCAGGGACAGCAGCAGGAGCACGCGCTTCATGGACACCGCCGGTTCTCGGGAAACAACCGCAGTCTACGCCAGCGCGGTGAGCTGTTCGTCAGCGCGCGTGGGCGCTGCCTTCCACCGCTGCGGCATCGGCCTGCGCGGCAGGCGTGCCGGTGTCTGCTGGCGCCTGTTCGGCCACCGGCGGCGGCTCCGACGGTGCCGGCGGCAACGTTGCCACATCGATTTCCGACAGCGGGCTTTCTTCCGGGCACACCGCATCCGGGAAACCGAAGCGCTGCTTCAGTGCCTGGCCGCAGCTGTTGATCGATTCCATGTCGGCGCCTTCGCGCTTGCACTGCTGGTCGAAGGCGATCAGGAACGCATCCTTGCGCTGCACGAAGTCATCGCCGCAGGCGCGCATCTGCTTGATCCGTTCCAGATCGTCCTGCACCGCGTTGGTGCCATCCAGACCGTACTGGCGTAGTTCGTCCGGCGTCAGCAGGCGCAGGCTGCGGTTGGGCACCGTCATCATCAGATCGGCCACGCCCACCGCCACGCCGTTGCGCTGCAGGTAGTCCTTTACGTTGTCGTAGACCTCGTGCAGCTCGCGGTTGAGCTCAGCGCGCGAAGTGGCCTTGGAACTGATGCGCATCATGCGGTGGATGCCGACCTTGCCCGACAGCAGGCGGTTGTCACCGGCGGCCAGCACGAACACGCACGCGCTGTGGCAGATCGAGCCCTCGCGCACCCAGATGGTCCAGCCCGATTCACCGATGCTGTCACCGGCGACGATCGCCGATTCCACCTGGCCGCCGCTGGAGTCCAGATCGAGGATGCGCTTGTGGATCTTCTGTTCATCGGCGACCACGGCAAGTCGCCACATCATTTCGGCGAAGCCCGGATTGATCTTGCCGGCGTAACGCACCCGCATCAGACCACGCTCGGCACACGGCGCCAGGGCCTGGGCAATCTGCTCGCGCTGCAGGCCCTCCAGCTCGACGCCATCGCCCGCCTCACCGGCGTACTCGGTACTGCAGCTGACCCAGGCGCGGCCATTCTCCAACTGCGCCTGCGGCCACGGCCGATCCGCCCGGCTGCGCGGCGGCGCCGGCGGTGGCGGTGCGTCAGCCGCATTGATCGACACCATGTTCTCGCCATCGCTGGCCGGCGCCCGCGCCGCCTTGTCGGCAGCCGTCACATTGCCCGGATTCTCCAACTGACTGCAGCCCGCCAGGGCCAGGCACAACAGGGGCAACCAGCGGAATTTGGCGGACATCGGGCAACCGGGATTCATGGGAGCAAGAACCACAGTCTACCCGTCCAGGCCGCGCATTCAGCGCGTGGCACTGAACCCCCTCTGACCCTTGGGAAAGTGTGTGGGCCAAGGTCGACACCCACCAACAGCATTGCGGAACGCCGTACCAACAGCTCGCAGGAACCTGTCGAAGGCGGGGTGGGTCCGGTTGCAGGGGCGTGAGCGCCATGGATGGCGCGACCGAGCTTACAGGGACGTACTTGCAGCGCCCCCTGCAACCGGACCCACCCCGCCCACCCGCAGGAAGCCCGCTGTTGCTGTTGCTCTGGCCTCGGCGGGTGCAGGGCTGCAAGCCCTGCCAGCCCCCCCCTCCAGCATCCATGTCCGAATCCGGCGAGTATCCCCGCCCGCACACGCCTAGACTGGCGCCATGGACACCGCCCTCGCCCTCGACACCGCCGCCTGCGACCGCGCCCGCCTGGCCCGCGACGCACGCTTCGACGGCGTGTTCTTCACCGCCGTGCGCAGCACCGGCATCTATTGCCGCCCCATGTGCCCGGCACCGCCGCCGAAGCCGCGCAACATCACTTACTACCCGACTGCGGCCGCTGCCGCGGCAGCCGGTTACCGCCCGTGCCTGCGGTGCCGCCCCGAGCTGGCACCGCAGGCGCAGCAGGCATTGGCCGGGCAGACCGTACAGCGCGCCTTGGCCCTGATCCATGGTGGCTTCCTGCAGGAACAGCCGGTAGCCGACCTCGCAGAGAAGATCGGACTCAGCGCGCGCCAGCTGCAGCGCCTGTTCGTCGAACATCTGGGCGCAACGCCAGGGCAGATCCACGCCACCCATCGCCTGCTGCTGGCCAAGCAGCTGCTGACCGAGACCACGCTACCGGTGACCGACGTCGCGCTGGCCGCCGGCTACAACAGCCTGCGCCGTTTCAATACCGCCTTCCTGCAGGGCTGTGGCATGGCACCGACGGCACTGCGTCGCCAGCACCAGCCGCTGGCCGCCGACGATGGCTGCCTGGTACTGCGTCTGGCATACCGGCCACCACTGGATTTCCCACGCATGCTGGCCTTCCTGCGCAAGCGCAGCCTGCCCGGCATCGAGCTGATCGGCGAAGACAGCTACCAGCGCGTGCTCGGCACACCCGAGCGCCCCACCCTGCTGCGCGTCACTGCCGACCCCAAGCGCCCGGAACTGCGCCTGCAGCTGGGCGCGGTCGATCCGCGCCTGATCCCGGACATCGTGCGCCGCGTACGTCGCGTGTTCGATCTGGACGCCGACCTGCAGCAGGTACACGCCGCGCTCGGCGAAGAGCCGCTGCTGGCGCGCGGCATTGCCGAGCGTCCCGGGCTGCGCGTCCCGGGCGGCTGGGATGGCTTCGAAGTGGGCGTGCGCGCGGTGCTCGGCCAACAGGTCAGCGTGGCCGCGGCCACCACCTTCGCGCGGCGGCTGGTGGATGCCTATGGCGCGCACCTGCCGGGCATGCGGTCGGAATTCGATCGCCAGTTTCCGGCGCCCGAGGTACTGGCCGAGGCGCCACTGGAATCAATCGGCCTGCCGCGCAGCCGCGCCGCCACCGTGCGTGCGCTTGCCGCCGCCTGTGCCAGTGGCGCGCTCGACTTCGGCCCGGGCCAGGCGCTGGAAGAGTTCGTTTCCCGCTGCGTGGCACTACCCGGCATCGGTCCGTGGACCGCGCAGTACATCGCCTTGCGCGGGCTCGGCCAGCCCGATGCCTTCCCGGCCGGTGACCTGGTACTGCAGCAGGTGCTCGGCCATGCGCAGGGCCAGCGCCTGAGCGAACGCGCGACCGAAGCGCGCTCGCAACCGTGGCGCCCCTGGCGTGCCTATGCCGTGCTGCACCTGTGGCACCTGTCCGGCACTTTCGTTGGAGAACCGACATGACCTTGTTGTTCGACCGTTTCGACAGCCCGATCGGCGTGCTGACCATCGCCGGTGACGAGCGTGGCCTGTCCCACGTGCTGTTCCCGGAAAACCGCCACCCGGCACGCGGGCGCGACGACTGGCACTACGCGCCGGATGCGCTGCCGGAAGCACGCGAGCAGCTGCTGCAGTTCCTGCACGGCGAACGCAGCAGCTTTGACCTGGAGCTTGCGCCACGCGGCACGCCGTTCCAGCTGCGCGTGTGGCAGGCGCTGGCGTTGATCCCGTTCGGCCAGACCTGGAGCTACCTGCAGCTGGCGCAGCACCTGGGCCAGCCCAGTGCGACCCGCGCCGTCGGCGCTGCCAATGGGCGCAATCCGCTGCCGATCATCCTGCCCTGCCATCGTGTAATCGGCAGCAACGGGGCACTGACCGGCTTCGGTGGCGGCCTGGAAACCAAGGCCGCACTGCTGCGACTGGAACAACGCCAGGCCCCGCTGTTCGCCTGAGGGGCAGGTTTTCCGGCAGGGCTGCGCCCTGCACCCGCCGAATCACCGTCAACGTCAACGTCAAAAGCGGGCTATCCGTGGGTTGGCGGGGCGGTGTCGGATTGCGGGGACGCCGCAAGTACGTCCTTGTAGCAACTGTGTTGCTGGAGAGTCTCAGGCCCTCCAGGTAAACGGGCACGGTAGTGCCGGCCGCTGGCCGGCAGCCTTTGGTCTTTCGCCCTGGCTCGCCTCAGGCGGGGACTAGCCCGCTTTCAGCGTCGCGCACACGGGCGTTGAGGATGACCAGCATCTTCCGCATCACTGCCACGATGGCCACCTTGCCTTCCTTGCCGCGGGCTCGTAGCGACTGGTAAAAATCGCGCAGCCGAGGTTCATGCCGCATGGCCGACATTGCCGCCATGTAGAGCACTTGCCGGATTTCGGCTCTTCCACCGTGGATGCTTCGTTTTCCTCTCATCGTGCCGCTGTCGTGGGACATCGGGGCTACCCCGACCAGGCTGGCGATGCGCTTGCCAGTGATCCTGCCAAGCTCTGGCAGATAGCTGGCTAGAACTGCCTGCAGCACAGGCCCTACGCCCTTCATCGACTTCAGCATCTTCAGTTGAGGCTGCTGACCAACCTGCTCGACGATCTGCTTGCCCAGACGCTCAACCAACGTTTGTAGGCGGGTGATGTTGCCCTGCAGTAGTCGGCGCAGTTCACGATCAAGCACCATTTCCTGCTGTTGCCGCGCGATGGTCAGGGCGTCCATCGCCTGCCGACGTGCCCGAACGAACTCCCGCATCTTCTGCTGCCAAGACTGCAGCGGCTGATAGGGAGGCAGCTTCACCAGGGCGGCCATCTGCGCCAACGCGTAGGCATCCAAACGGTCGGTTTTGGCAGTCTGACCCAACCCCTGAGCCAGTTTCCGGGCGCGCAAGGCATTGGCACGGGCCACCGGATGACCGGCCTTGTGCAGGAAATCCAGCACCGGCTGCTCATAGCCACCCGTGGCTTCAAGCACGATCTGGCGGGTCGGACGCTTCTTCAGCCAAACATCCAGCTCAGAAAACCCGGAGCGGTTGTTGCTGACCTGCAGGGTTTCTCCGTCCGTCGTACCGATATCCAGCTGACGCTTGCTGACATCAATCCCGATCCCGTTCATCACCTGACTCCGTATAGTCTGGAAGGGTCGAGAGCTCCCCCGCTTGCCCAGTCTTATCGCTTCGAGTGGTCGCTCCAGCAACTGTTCGGGCGGATCAAGGGAGATTCCGGCGTGGGCGCCAAGCTACATGGCGATCGTCGCGATCCTGGTTACGGATCGTCGAGATCTAGGCTCGCACGGCGGCCCACGCCGGCTCTCGACGCCTACGCTGCCAGATTCCGATCAGATAAGGCTTGGCCGCGGCATCCATGCCGCGGACACCCCGCAATCCGACACCGCCCCGCCTGCGACAGGTTCACGCGGCTGCTGGTAACGGCGATTATTGGTACGCGCGGCTGTGGGTAGGTGTCGACCTTGGTCGACACGCTCCGGCCGCATCAGGGGTGGAATGCAATCGACGGGGTATGTCTGGTGAGGAGCCCCCTTGTTGTTCAAGGGCGCGCGTCGATGGCGCAGGGATAAGGAAAAATGCGCGGACACGCTGCGCCCTTCGGCGCAACGTGTCTTGGGGTGGTCATTGCACCGGCTTATCATGGGCGGATGACTTCCGTACGCCTGACCTGCGCGCTGGCGCTGCTGCTGCCATTGGCCGCCTGCACCACCGCGCCCGCCCCTTCCGCCTCCGCTCCCACCGCTGTCGCTGCGGCTGCGCCGCCGAAGCTGCTGCTGATCTCGATCGACGGCCTGCGCGCCGATGCTCTGGACCGCGGCCTGACCCCGAACCTGCAGCGCCTGATCGACGGCGGCGTGCGTGCACGCTGGATGACCCCGTCCTATCCGTCGCTGACCTTCCCCAACCACTACACCATCGTCACCGGCCTGCGCCCGGACCACCACGGCATCGTCAACAACAGCATGGACGATGAAGCACTGGGCCGGTTCGAGCTGAGCAACCGTGAGGCGGTCACCACCAGCGGCTGGTGGGGCGGCGAACCGATCTGGGTCGGCGCCGAGAACGCCGGGGTGCGTTCGGCCACCACCTCGTGGCCGGGCAGTGAATCGGAAATCCGTGGTGTGCGCCCAAGCCAATGGCGCGTGTACGACGGCAAGGAACCACTGGAGCAGCGCGCCGGCATCGTGCTGGACTGGCTTGCACAGACCGATGCCGATGCCCCCCGCCTGACCACGCTGTACATGGAGCACGTGGACAAGGCCGGCCACAACTACGGCCCCGAATCGAAGCAGTACGCCGACGCCATCGTGCGCGCCGACCAGATCATCGGCCAGGTACTCGACGGCCTGCAGCAGCGCGGCCTGGCCGCGACCACCAACGTGATCGTGGTCTCCGACCATGGCATGGCCAGCGTCCCGGTCGGCCAGGTGATCTCCACCGAATCAATGGTCGACCCGGCCATCGCGCGCAACGTCAACCAGGGCCAGTCGGTGGGTTTTGCGCCGTTGGCCGGTCACGAAGCCGCCGCCGAGCGCGCCCTGCTCGGTCGTCACGACCGGTATGAGTGCTGGAAGAAAGAGAATCTGCCGGCGCGCCTGCACTACGGCACCCACCCGCGCATTCCCGCCATTGTCTGCATGATGGATGAAGGCTGGGATGCCCTGCACCAGGAGAAGATCGCCAAGCGAGACCATCAGGATCGTGGCTCGCATGGCTACGACAATGCCCTGCCCTCCATGCGCGCGGTATTCGTGGCCAGCGGCCCGTCGTTCCGCCAAGGCCTGGTGATCGATGGCTTCGACAATGTCGACGTCTACCCGCTGCTGGCCGACCTGCTGCAGGTGCCGGCTGCACCGAACGACGGCAATCCGGAAACGCTGAAGAAAACCCTGCGCTGATCCGGTTGTAGAGCCGAGCCCACGCTCGGCTCGCCGGACAGGCATAAAAAAACGCGGCGCCAGGCGCCGCGTTTTTCGTTGAACCGGTCCAGGCCGGATCAGGCCTTGGCGACGGCCTTCTTCGCCACAGCCTTCTTCGCCGGAGCCTTGGCCACGGTCTTCTTGGCAACCGGAGCGGCGGCGCCTACGGCGACCTTGCTCGCGGTGTGCGAACGGGCGTTGCCGTAGCTGGCGTTGTAGCGCTTGCCCTTGGCGGTCTTGCGGTCACCCTTACCCATGTCTTCAACTCCTCAAATGTGAAATCTGGTTACCCCGTACTGACACGGGTTCGGCGGGGCCGCCTTGCTGGGCGCCCCCGCGCACGATCGAAAATCCTATCACGGAGCGCCTAGTGCGCGCAGCTGGCGTCGTGCACGTGACCGTGGTTGAGGCGCAGGTTGACCAGATGGGCGACCCCCACCAGCAGGCCGCCGATGGTCATCACCACCGCGTGTGGCACCGCATTGTGGTGCAGCGGGTCGTACAGCACGCCGGCCCACAACGCGACCAGGCCGGGAATCAGGAAGCCCAGCGCACGCAGCGCACCGTGCCGGCGGTAGCCCCAGACCAGGCTGAACAATCCGAGCAGGGTGACGAACACCACCAGCGCCTGTTCCACCCCATCGCTCAGCCAGAACGACAGGCCCAGCGACGGCGCCGCCGCCAGCAGCACGGGGATCACCGCGCAGTGCACCGCGCACAGCATCGAACCGGTGGCGCCGAAACGGTCTAGCAGGTGGCGCAGGCGTGAGGACAGGGACATGACTTCCAGCAGGGTCGGCGAATCGTTATGGAATAATATAACATCTGTTCCCGACCCGCACGGTTTCCCTCCCCCTGTCCCGCTGACGGGATACGTGCGCCCAGCGATTGATACACTGTAACAAAGGACCCGCTCCATGCCCGCCCACACCCCGCGGTTGAAGCCGCATTCCCTCGCTCTGGCCCTCGCCGCCCTGCTGCCTTCGGTTGCCTTTGCCGCCGGCGATGACAGCGCTCATCGTGACCGCCACCTGACCGAACTGTCGTCGGTGCAGGTGACTGCGTCGCCGCTGCAGGGCGATGCCGAATCGCTGGCGCGCCCGGTAGAGGTGCTGGCCGGCGAACGCCTGGACGAGCAGAAGGCCGGCACCCTCGGCGATACCGTGGCCAAGCTGCCGGGCGTGCAGAGCACGTTCTTCGGCCCCGGCGTCGGCCGCCCGATCATCCGCGGCCAGGAAGGCCCGCGCGTGGCCGTGCTGTCCAATGGCATGGGCAACATGGATGCCTCCACCGTCAGCGCCGACCATGCGACCAGCATCGAGCCGTTCCTGGCCGACCAGATCGAAGTACTGAAGGGCCCGGCCACGCTGCTGTTCGGCAGTGGCGCCATCGGTGGCGCGGTCAATGTGGTGGATGGCCGCATCGCCCGCGAGCTGCCGGAGCGCCCGCTCAGCGGCCGCGCCGAGCTGCGCGGCAATTCGGTGAACAACGAGCGCAGCGGCATGTTCCGCCTCGATGGCGTCAGCGGCAATGTCGTGCTGCATATGGACGGCCTGGTGCGCAATGGGGACGACTACCGCATTCCCGGCTATGCAGTGATCGACAGCCTTGAAGACCATCACGATCACGACCATGACCACGCGGGCGAAGAAGGCGAAGAACCGCGCCGCGGCCGCCTCGACAACAGCTCCATCCGCACCCGCGCCGGCGGCGTCGGCGCGACCTGGCTGGGCGACGGCGGCTACTTCGGCGTATCGGCCAGCACCTACCGCACCAACTACGGCATTCCCAATGGCGCGCACGTGCATGCCGATGGCGATGATCATGGCCATGACCACGGCCACGACCATGGTGATGAAGAGGAAGGCGGCGACGAGCATGACGTGCGCATCGACATGGTGCAGAACCGCTTCGAGACCAAGGCCGGCATCTACAACCCGGTCTCGTTCCTGAAGAACATCAATGCACGCGTGGCCTACACCGACTACGAGCACGTGGAGCTGGAAGCCGGCACGCCGTCCACCCGCTTCACCAACCGTGGCATCGAGGCGCGCCTGGAAGCGGTGCAGCAGCAGATCGGTGGCTGGGACGGCGCGTTCGGCCTGCAGTTCGGCAACAGTGATTTCGGTGCCAAGGGCGAAGAGGCGTTCGTTCCGGATACCGGCACCAAGAACATCGGACTGTTCGTACTGCAGGAAAAGCAGTTCGGCCCGTTCAAGCTGGAGCTGGGCGGCCGCCACGACCAGGTCAAGCTGGACCCGACCGGTGACTATCGCCGCCGCACCTTCGGCGCCACCAACCTGTCTGCGGCCGGCATCTGGAAGCTCAACGATGCCGTTGACCTGCGCATCGGCGTGGACAGCTCCGAGCGTGCACCGACCAACGAAGAGCTGTATGCCGCCGGCGCGCACATCGCCACCCGCTCGCTGGAAATCGGCGACGCCAACCTGAAGACCGAGCGCGGCCAGCGCGTGGAACTGGGTATCCACACCCACAGCGAACGCCTGGACTTCTCCGCGTCGGTCTACCAGACCAGGTTCAAGGACTTCATCTACCTGGCCGACACCGGCGTTACCGAGGGTCTGCCGGTCCGCGCCTGGACGCAGCAGGATGCGGTGTTCCGCGGTGCCGAAGCCGAAGCGCTGGTGCACCTGTTCGAAGGCGGCGCCGGTGATTGGGATCTGCGCGTGTTCGGCGACTACGTGAAGGCCAAGCTGGATGGCAGCGGCAGCCGCAACCTGGACATCGCCGTGCCGCATGGCGACCACAACCACAACTACAGCGTGGAGCTGGCCAACACCGGCTACCTGCCGCGCATCGCCCCGGCCCGCGTCGGCGCCGACCTGCGCTGGTCGAAGGACGGCTGGCGCGCCTCGGTCGGTGCGGTCCGCTACAGCCGCCAGAAGGATGTCGCCCAGAACGAAGCGCCGAGCGACGGCTACACCCTGGTCGACGCGCATCTGGCCTACCGCTGGGATCGCAACGCGAGCAACAGCTACGAAGTGTTCCTGGATGGCAGCAACCTGACCAACCGCGAAGTGCGCCCGCATACCTCGCTGCTGCGTGATTACTCGCCGCTGCCGGGCCGTGGTGTCGCATTCGGCATCCGCGCGTTCTTCTGATCGCGTAGTGGAGTCGGATCCCATTCCAGAGGAATGGGTTCTGACCCCAGCCTCAGCCCACGCATGGCGTGGATCCAATGCAAGCAGATCCGATGGGGGCCTTCTGGCCCCCATCTCTTTATGGAGCATCCATCACGCATTCGTCACAAAGATGTGCGTACCACAACAAGCGGACAATCCCGTCACTCAAAGTCTCGCCAATCGGACACTTTTGTCCGAAAATAATTCCATGACTGCCCAACGTGCCGATGCTGCTGCCCGCCGTGCCCTCATCCTCGACGCCGCCGATCATGTGTTCGGCCAACACGGTGTCACCGCCCCGCTGGACCTGGTGGTCGAACGCGCCCAGGTGGGCCGCGCCACCCTGTACCGCAACTTCCCCGACCGCACCGCGCTGATCCAGGCACTGCTGCAACGTACGGTCGACCGTATCCGGCGCCAGATCGAGCAGCTCGGCGACCGCGACGATGCCCTTTTCGAAGTGTTCGAGGGTATGGCCCAGCGCATCATCGATTCGCCGGCACTGGCCGATTACTGGCGTGCAGTCGATTCGGACGTGCCAGCCATGCGCACCGCGCGCGAGACCGTGCGCGATCTGCTGGAAGCACCGATCGCCCGTGCCAAGGCCGCCGGCCTGTGCCGTGCCGACCTGGAGAAGACGGACATTTCACTGATCTCGGGCATGCTGGGCGCAGCCCTGCGCGGCAAGACCCGCGACGAGCGTGCCCACCTGGCCGGGCGTGCCCTGCAGCTGCTGCGCGGGGGTCTCCAGGGAGCAACCAGCGAGGCCCGCTGATGGTCCAGCCGTATCTGAAGCCGGTTCCGGATTGGGAGGAGCACGAGAAGCCGACCATGCCCGGTTCGGCGTCGATGCCTTGGCACCCACCGTATCGACGTGTGGCCTATGCACTGGTGTCGCTGCTGGTGGCGATCACCGGTGGCCTCGGCAATGCGCTGGTCACCGCCAACCTGCCCTTCCTGCAGGGCCAGCTGGCACTGACCCCGACCCAGGGCAGCTGGCTGGTGGCGGCCTATGCAATGGTCAACGTCACGGCCAACCTGCTGGCCTTCAAGTTCCGCCAGCAGTACGGCATCCGCCTGTTCGCCGAGATCGGCCTGGGTCTGTACGCAGCACTGGCGGTGCTGCACCTGTTCGTTGGCAGCTTCGAGACCACGATGCTGACCCGTGCCG
The DNA here is from genome assembly GCF_056482505.1 of Stenotrophomonas sp. 71799_Sma. NCBI lineage: Bacteria > Pseudomonadati > Pseudomonadota > Gammaproteobacteria > Lysobacterales > Lysobacteraceae > Stenotrophomonas > Stenotrophomonas sp. 71799_Sma. The sequence continues at coordinate 1,417,273 of NZ_CM151202.1, read as the reverse complement.
CCAGCGGCTTCGCTGGCGCCGCCTGTTCGACACTGGGCACGCTGTACATGCTGCAGGCGCTGCCACGCCGCTTCACCGGCAACCTGCTGGTGGTTGGCGTGGGCCTCTCGCAGCTGGCGGTGCCGATTGCCTGGATCGTCTCGCCAGGCCTGGTCGATACCGGCCAGTGGCACCAGCTGTATTCGTTCGAAGCCGGGCTCGCCCTGTGCGCGTTCGCGGCAGTGGTGGTGCTGAAGCTGCCGCCCGGCATCCAGGTGAAAGCCTTCGAGCCACTGGACTTCCTCACCTTCGCCCTGCTCGCACCGGCTGTCGCGCTGCTGGTGATCGTACTGGCGCAGGGCTACACGCGCTGGTGGCTCAACACACAGTGGCTGGGCTGGGCGCTGATCGCCTCCATCGCGCTGACCACCGTCGCACTGATCATCGAACACTACCGGCGCAATCCGCTGCTGCAGATCCGTTGGCTGTCGACACTGCCGGTACTGCATTTCATCGTCGGTGCCTTCCTGATCCGCTTCCTCACCACCGAGCAGTCCTACGGCGTGGTCAACCTGATGCGCACGCTGGGCATGGGACCTGACCAGATGCGGCCGCTGTTCGTGGTGATCCTGGCCGGGGTGATCGTCGGCATCGCCGGCGCTTCGCTGACCTTCGGCCCGAAACGGCTGATCGCCCAGCTGCTGATGGCGATCCTGCTGCTGGGCGCCGCCGCGTTCTTCGACCAGCACCGCACCAGCCTGGACCGGCCGCACGACTTCTACGCCAGCCAGTTCCTGGCCTCGATCGGTGCCGGCATGTTCATGGGCCCGTTGATCATGCTCGGCATTTCCGCGGCGCTGAAGCAGGGTGTGGACCACATGATCACCTTCCTGGTGACGCTGTCGATCACACAGACGCTGGGCGGCCTGGCCGGTTCGGCGGTGCTGGGTACCTTCCAGCTGCACCGCGAGCAGCTGTACTCCAGTGCATTGACCAGCCAGCTCGACCCGGCCGACCCGGTGGTGGCACAACGCCTGCGCCTCCAGCAGCAGCTGTACAGCGCACAGATCACCGACCCGGTGCTGCGCAGCGCGCAGGGCAGCGCGCAGCTGGCGCAGACCACGCGCCGCGAAGCCAACGTGCGAGGCTTCAATGACGTGTTCACGCTGAGCGGATGGCTGGCGATCGGCTTCCTGTGCTGGTTGCTGCTGCTGTCGCTGCGCACCGCCGTGCTCAAGCAATGGCGCAAGCGCCACCCCACTTCCCCCGCTGCGGTCACGCCGGCCGCGCCCCGCTGAGTCCTCCTCCATGCCTCCCGTCCCGCCCCGCCCCGACGACATCGACGCCGACAACGTCACTCCACCGCCGCCGACCGATGCGGCGCCTGCGCCCACGCCCGCGACACCGGCTGCCGCGCCGAAGTACCTCAAGCCCAGCGCGCGCAGCGTGGTGGTGATGGTGGTGGTGGCCTTGCTGGGCATTGCGCTGATCCTGCGCGCCTGGCACCTGTGGCCGTTCACCAGCAGCGTGATGGTGACCGACAACGCCTATGTGCGCGGGCAGATCACAGTGATGGCGCCACAGGTGAACGGCTACGTGACCGAAGTGCTGGTGAAGGACTTCCAGCACGTAAGGGAGGGCGATCCGCTGCTGCGCATCGATGACCGCATCTACACGCAGCGTGTCGCCCAGGCGCAGGCAACGCTGGACAGCGCACGTGCGGCACTGGCCAACTCGGACCAGTCGCAGGCACAGAATCGTGCGCAGATCGCTTCGGCGCACGCCACGCTGTCGGCCGGCCAGGCCGAGCTGCAGCGTTCGCGCAATGAATTGAAACGCTACGAGGAACTGGCTGCGCAGCAACTGGTGTCGGTCAACGACCGCGACAAGTTCCGCACCACCCAGGCCTCGGCACAGGCCAGCGTGCAGCAGTCGCAGGCGCAGATCCGCATCGCCGAGGAAACGCTGGTGTCGACCCAGGTGGCGCGCAAGAGCCTGGAGGCCCAGGTGGAAAGTGCACAGGCACAACTGGAACTGGCGCGCATCGACCTGGCCAACACGGTGATCCACGCACCGCGCGACGGCCAGATCAGCGAAGCCAGCGTGCGCGTGGGCCAGTACGTCGCCGCCGGTTCGCAGCTGCTGTTCCTGGTGCCTGACACGCTATGGGTGGTGGCCAACTACAAGGAAGGCCAGACCTGGGGCATGGCGATCGGTCAGCCGGCCACGTTCTCGGTGGACGCGTTCCAGGGCCAGGTGCTGCGCGGCCGCGTGCAGGAGATCGCACCCGCCACAGGTTCGGAGTTCAGCGTACTGCGCCCGGACAACGCCAGCGGCAACTTCACCAAGGTGGTGCAACGGCTGCCGGTGCGGATATCGATCAATGAAGGTCAGACGCTGGCCGCGCAGCTGCGGCCCGGCATGTCGGTGATCGTGCGGGTGGATACCCGGTCCAAGCCGATGGACTAGGGTGCAGGCTGCTGACTGCCTTCACCCCATTGATCCGCTACCGTTGCGGATCTGGATCAGGATCGCTGGAAGACGATGAAATTCGAGACACTGGCCAGGCGGGCGGCCAAGGACATGCTGGAAGCGGAAGATCTGATCGCCTTCGTGCAGGAGCACGGCGCCGAAGGTGGCGAGGAGATTGAGCGGCTGCGGATACTGCACGGTTGGCCGGATGATGGCCTGCTGGGCGATGGTAGCCGGGTCGTACCGTTCGGCGGCTGGGCCAAGGCCTGCACCGCCTGGGGACGCCAGGGCATTGAGGGCCTGCGCGATATGCTGGGTGACCCCCAGCTGGCAGTGTTCGCGCTCGGCACACTGGCCGATGTGGGTGGCCCCGCCGCCATTGCCATCCTGCTGGACTTTGCCGAACGCGCTGACTGGTCGCGTGCGGGCACACCGCGTGATCTGCCCTGCCAGGCGCTTTACTGCCTCAATACCGCGCTTTCGGGGAAGACCGGCGTTGAGGTTACACCCGGCATGCAGGCGTCGATGCTGCGTATCGCCAAGCTCATCTGGGACGCCAGGGTGCCCAATGTGCATTTCCTGGCGCAGGCACTGTATTTCGTGCGCCATGCCGACCCGGTACCAGCGCTCGCCTGGGTCGAGCAGTTGCGGGTGGACGACCCTGTACTGGTCGACGCACAGCGCAGCGCCCTGAAGCGTCTGAAAGAGCACGCCGCCCGGGACTGAGCGTGCAGCTCAGTCCGGGTACGCGCCGCGACTCAGCCCGCGCAGCGCGCGCAGAGGCCGTGCACTTCCAGGGTCTGCGCCTGCGGCTGGAAGCCCAGCTCCTTGGCGCGCTTCTCCAGCTGGGTGACGATCTCGCGGTCTTCCAGCTCCACAGCACTGTGGCAGCTGTTGCAGATCAGGAACGGCACCGAGTGCGCGGCACTGCTGGGATGGTGGCAGGCCACGAAGGCATTGACCGATTCCAGCTTGTGCACGAAGCCATTGGCCATCAGGAAGTCGAGCGCGCGGTAGACGGTGGGCGGGGCGTCAGCGCCCACGCCCTTGCCGTTGCGCACCCATTCCAGCAGCTCGTAGGCCTTGACCGGCTTGCCGGCCTCGGCGATCAGCTTCAGCACATTGGCGCGGATCGGGGTCAGGCGCAGCCCGCGTTCGCGCGAGACACGCTCGACCACCGCCACGAAATCCGATGCGTCGTGGACGTGGTGGTGCGGGGCGGTACAGGCAGTGGCGGTCTTGGCGGGCATGCGTGTTCTCCGGTTCGGGCCTGGCAAGGATGCCTCAGGCCGTTGCTACCTTGGTGATGGCCACATCAATGCGTTTCAAGGCCTGCTCGCGGCCGGCCAGGTAAACGGTATGGGAAATGTCAGGACTGACTTGGGTGCCGGTGATGGCCACGCGCAGCGGCTGGGCCACCTTGCCCATGCCGATTTCCAACGCTGCGGCCGCGTCGTGCAGGGCGACGCCCACCGACTCGGCGGTCCATTCCGGCAAGGCGGCCAGCAGCTCGCGGGCCTTGCCCAGCGCCACTTCGGCACCGGCCTTGAAGTGCTTGGCCACCGCCGCTTCGTCGTACTCGGTCAGCGGCTGGTACCAGACCACCGCCTTCTCGGCCATTTCCTTCAGGGTCTGCACGCGTTCACGCAGGGCGATCACCACATCCTCCGGGGCGGGGCCGGCGGCCACGTCCAGGCCCAGCTTCTGCAGCTGGTAGACCAGGTGCGGCACGATCGCGGCCACGTCCTCGGTCTTCAGGAAGTGCTGGTTGACCCAGCCCAGCTTGGCCATGTCCAGACGCGAGGCCTTGGAATTGCAGTCCTTCACGTCGAACAGGTCGATCAGCTCCTGGCGGCTGAACAGCTCCTGGTCACCGTGCGACCAGCCCAGGCGGGCCAGGTAGCTCAGCAGCGCGTCCGGCAGGTAGCCGGCGTCCTTGTACTGCATCACGTCGGCCGCGCCGGTGCGCTTGGACAGCTTGGCGCCCTGCTCGTCGAGGATCATCGGCATGTGGCCGAACTTCGGCACCGGCGCGCCGATGCTTTCGTACAGGTTGATCTGGCGCGGGGTGTTGTTGATGTGGTCGTCGCCGCGGATGACCTCGGTGATGCCCATGTCCCAGTCGTCCACCACCACCGCGAAGTTATAGGTGGGGTAGCCGTCCGGGCGGAAGATGACCATGTCATCCAGCTCGCTGTTGGCGATCTCGATGCGGCCCTTGATCAGGTCGTCGAACACCACCGTGCCTTGCAGCGGGTTCTTGAAGCGGATGACGCGGTTCGGGTCGTCCTTGCGCGGCAGGCCCAGTTCGCGTGCAGCGCCGTTGTAGCGCGGCTTCTCCTGCCTGGCCATGGCGGCCTCGCGCATCGCGTCCAGCTCTTCGCGGGTCTCATAGGCGTAGTACGCCTTGCCGTCGGCCACCAGCTGCTCGGCCACTTCCAGGTAACGGGCGACGCGGTCGGTCTGGTAGATCGGGCCTTCGTCATAGTCCAGGCCCAGCCACTCCATCGCCTCCAGGATCGCGTCGATCGCGCCCTGGGTGCTGCGTTCACGGTCGGTGTCCTCGATGCGCAGCACGAACTCGCCGCCACGGTGGCGGGCCTCCAGCCAGCAGTACAGCGCGGTGCGGGCACCGCCGATGTGCAGGTAACCGGTGGGGCTGGGGGCGAAGCGGGTGCGGCAGGTCATGGACGGCTCGAGGAACGGGAATCCCCCGATTTTACCAGCCCACCGCCCCCGACGGAAAAAGGGGACGGAGGGGATTAAGTCGCGATTGCCCAGCTCCTGGGGCTGCGACCGGGAAACGGAGGGGAGAAACGACTTAATCCCCTCCGTCCCCTTTTACGGTTCTACCTTGCGCGGGAAGGACTGCTCGCGCATCGCGGCGTTGTAGGCGAACGAGGCGACGATGGCCGCGGCCTGCTTCAGGTCTTCCGGTTCGGCGTGGTCCCAGGTGTCCAGGTGGCTGTGGTGGACGTTGGTGAAGTAGTCCAGCCGGTCCTGGATGAACTGGAAGCCCGGCAGGCCGATGCGGTCGAAGCTGATGTGGTCGGTGCTGCCGGTGTTGCGGGTGGCCACGGTGGTGGCGCCGACGTCATGGAACGGGGCCAGCCAGGCTTCGAAGATCGGCATCGCCGCCAGGTTTTCCTGTGCATAGATGCCACGGAAGCGGCCCGAGCCGTTGTCCATGTTGAAGTAGACCTGGAACTTGCCGTAGTCGCGGGTCTTCTGCAGCGCGCCGGTCGGCTCGCGCAGCGAGGCCGGCAGCGCCTTCTGCGCCGGATCGGTGGGTTCCGGGAAACGGCCGAAGTGCTTGGCCACATAGGCCTGCGAGCCGATCAGGCCCTGCTCCTCGCCGCTCCACAGCGCCACGCGGATGGTGCGCTTGGGCTTGGCGCCGGTGGCCTTGAGGATGCGCATCGCTTCCATCATCACCGCCACGCCGGCCGCGTTGTCGGCCGCACCGGTACCACTGTGCCAGGAATCCAGGTGCGCGCCGATCATCACCACTTCATCGGGCCTGCTGCTGCCGCGGATCTCGGCCAGCGTGTTGTAACCCGGCTGGTCGGCCTCGTCGGTGAAGCGCGCAGCCACATCCACGCGCAGGCGCACGGTCTGCTTGGCCTCCAGCGCGCGCACCAGCGGATTGAAGTGTTCGCTGATCATCGCCAGTTCGGGGATGCCCACCGATTCACCGGCCTTGCGCGAGCCGCCACCGGCAACGCGGATGATGCCGTTGTCCCAGCTGCTGATGCTGATCGAGGCCAGCGCGCCTTCTTCCACGAAGAACGCATTGACCTTGGTCGCCAGCTGCTGGCGTTCCTGGTATTCCTTGACCCGCTTCGCACGCTCGGCGGTGGCGTCCTTGTCCTTGGGCAGGGTGAACTCCTGCAGGCCCTCCAGCGAGGTGGCGTCGTGGCGGTGCGAATCCGCCTCGGTGCCGCGCTTGTACTCGCGCGCCTCGCCCAGCAGCAGGATCTTGCCGCGCAGCTTGCCGCGGTACTTCTCGATGTCCTCGGGCTTCTTGATCTCGACCTGCACCAGCTCGCCTTCAACCGGGCCCTTGGTACCAGGGGTCCAGGCCTTGGGCAGCGCATGCAGCGGCTGCACGCGGTCACCGAGCATCTCTACGCTGGCCGAAGTGAACTCCCAGCCACGCCCGAAGTCGTCGAAGGCTTCGTCGTGGACGTTGTCCAGCTTCCATTCGTTGAACTTGCCACGCGTCCACGCATTGGCGCGGCCCATCGCCGGCGAGTTGGTCAGGCGCGGACCGATGCGTTCGGTGAGGTAGCTGAAGGTGTCCATCACCTGCGAACGGTGGAAGGCCTCCTGGCGGATGCGGCTGACCATGTCCAGGTCCACCGGCTCGCGCTGCTGCGCGCCTGCATTGCCACCCATCGCCAGCGCTGCGGCCAGCATGCCCCACTTCAACACATCGCACCCCTGCCCTTCGGCTCGATCATCAACCCATCGAGTCTAGCCAGCAGGGGCGCGCGGATACCGTCCCATCGGTCATGGACAGCGACAGTAGATCCACGCCATGCGTGGATGAACAACCGAATCATCCACTCCATCCCAGCCACAACTGCGCCCGCTCGGGCAGCAGCAGCAACCAGTGCCGCCGGTCGATGCTGCTGCAGCCGTACACCGCCGCGTGTGCCGGCCAGCCATCCGGAAGGCCGCCGATACCTATCTCGGCCAGCGCCTCCGCCCCGGCCTTCCATGGCCGGTAGCGCGGCACCCTGCCGGCCAGCGCACCGCGTCCCTGCCGTGCGCCCTGCAGCCAGGCCAGTCCCTGGCCCTGCAGTCCCTCGCAGGTCGCCGCCGCCAGCTGGAAGCGGACCAGGCCGGGGGCGATCCGTGCCCCCGGCAGGGCCGCCAGCACGCCATGTGCCTGCAGCAGCGCATCCACTTCCAGCAGGGCCGGAATGCCCTGCCGTGCCCGTTGCCGCAATCCCTGGCGCCAGCTCATGGCGTGCTCCTTACTTCAGTTCCGCGCCAAGCGCGTACCAGTCCACCCGGCGGGTCACCCACATCGCCAGCGCCAGGATCACGAACAGCAGCAGTGAACCCATCAGCAGCGCGTTGTTCTCCGACACCAGCAGGCCATACAGCGCGCCATACAACACGGTCAGCAGCGCAGCGAAGCCGAGGCCGCGCTTCCAGTGGCCCAGCACGTTGGCCAGGTACACCGCCTGTAGGCCGATACAGGCCACCGCCGAGACCAGGTAGGCCTTCCAGAACGCGATGTGCTCGGACAGGCTGATCAGCAGCAGGAAGAAGATCGCCAGCGCCAGGCCCACCATGAGGTACTGCAGCGGGTGGATGCGCAGCGACCTGATCAGCTCGAACAGGATGAAGCCGACGAAGGTGAGCAGCACGAACAGCACGCCGTATTTCGAGGCACGGTCGGCCTGGGTGTAGGCATCGACCGGATCAACCAGTGACACCGTCACCGCCTGCGACTCGACCGCACCATCATTGCGCAGCTGTCGCTGTGCATCGGAGGCCAGCGAAGACACCGCCCAGCGCGCATCGAAGCCCTGTGCGTCGACGCGACGCTCGTTGGGCAGGAACGCACCGCTGAATGACGGATGCGGCCAGCTCGAACGCAGTGCGATCTTGGTGTCATCGCCCACCGGCACCACCGACAGCATGCGGCTGCCATCCAGGCGCAGCTCGAGTTCGACGGTGCTGGCAGCCAGCGTGCCGCCATGGTCTTCGGCGAATCCGGCCACCGGTGCGTGCAGGCCTCGCCCCACCTCGCTGGCCGCACCAACGCCAGGCAGCAGGCGCAGCTGCTTGCCATCCACGCGCAGGTTCGGCGTACCGACCAGGCCACGCACATCGGAAATGCCCACCGCCACATACGGCTGGCCATAGCTGCGGCCGGCCTTCACCGGATAGTCGTCTGCAGCGAACGTCGCCTTCATCTGGCCGTTCCAGCTGTACACCGGCACCTTGAACAGGCCGACCTCACGCTGGCTCGGCAGCATCTCGCCGCCCACCTCCAGCGACGCCGGCATCTGCAGCCAGTGCCCCTCGGTGACCTGCACCTCGGTCTTCTTGACGCCCAGCGGGTCGACCAGTTCAACCTGCTTGCGTTCCACCCACGGCACCACCCGCACCGGGCCCACCAGCTGCTGTGCACCGGCGCGGCTGTCGGCCACCCGTGAGAAGGCCTCGTCGCGGTACGCGCTACGTTCGTTGATGACCCCGCGGATCATCGTCAGCGGCACCAGCAGCAGCAGGATCAGCCCGCCGACAATGGCGAACCGCAGCAGCATCTTCAGGGATTTCATGGTCCATCCTCGTTGGAGAGGGCTGCAGGATGGACCGCCGCGGTGAGCAGGGTTTGTGGCGAATTTGAAGCGAGTGTGAAGTCAGCGGCGCGGGCGCTGGCCTGGCACACCCAAAGGCAGCCACAGGCTGGCCACGGTGCCGCCGCCCTCGCGGATATCCACGCTGGCACGCCCATCATGCAGGCGCGCGACCTCCTGCACGAACGGCAGGCCCAGGCCGGAGCTGCGCCGCCCGCTGCCGGGGCGGGCCAACGAATAGAAGCGCTCGAACACCCGCTCACGCGCGTAGTCGGGAATGCCGGCGCCACGGTCGGCCACCTGCAGGCGCACGCCCTGCCCGTCCACCTCGGCCTGCAGCGCGATCTCCGCGCCGGCCGGCGAGAAGGCAATCGCGTTGTCGATCAGGTTGTGCAGTGCCTGCCGCAGCAGGTAGGCGTCGCCCTGCACCCGCAGGTCGGGCACGCTGCCGATGCGGACCTGCACGCCGGCCGCCTGCGCGCGCACCTGCGCGGCCGCCGCCGCATCGGCCAGCAATGCCGGCAGCGCGATCGGGTCACGCGTCTGCAGCCAGCCGTGCTGTTCCACTTCGGCCAGCGCCAGCAGCTTGTCGATGGTCTCGGTCAGCCGCTCCTGCTGGTCGACGATGCTGCGGGCGAAATGCACGCGATCGGCCTCCGGCAATGGCTCCTGCAGCAGCTCGGCGGCACCGCGGATCGCCGCCAGCGGGCTCTTCATCTCGTGCGTCAGCGACTGCACGTACTGCTCGACGTAGGCCTTGCCTTCGAGCTTCTGGCGCATCGTTTCCAGCGCCTGGCCGAGATCGCCGATCTCGTCGCGGCGGCGCCGTGGTGGTGGCACCGGTTCGCCCGCGCTGACCGCGCGTGCATAGCGGCTGAGCTGGCCGAGGCCGGTGGTCAGCCACATCGTCACCAGCACGCCGACCAGCGCCGACAGCCCGATCAGCCACGCACCACGCTCGATGATGGCGCGCTGGCTGGCAGCGATGAACGGATCGATGCTGCGGTTCGGCTGGGCCAGGCTGAGCACGCCGATCAGCGTGCGGCCGTCGGCCGGGTCATATACCGGCGCCGCCACATGCATCACCGTATCGCCCTCTTCGCCGGCAATCTCGGGGCTGGAACGCGCGCCGTACTCACCGCGCAGGGTGCGGTAGACATCGTTCCAGCGCGAATTGTCGCGGCCCAGGTCACGACCCAGCGAGTCGTAAATGACGATGCCCTTGGCATCGGTGATGGTCACCCGGTAATCCAGCGAGCGCTTGGGGAAACGCCAGACCATTGCCTTCAGGTCGCGCTGCCGCGCCTTGGCCAGGTTGCGGGTGAAGCTGCCGCTGCGGATGGTGCCGTCCTTGACGTCGGCGGCGGCCATCTCGGCCAGCACGTTGGCCGCATCGACCAGGGTCGATTCCATCGCCTGGCGCACACCGGGCTTCACCTCGTTGACGAACACGCGCATCACGAAGAACGCGGCGATGCCGGTGATCAGGAAGAAGCCGAGGAACAGCTTCAGTACCAGGCGCATCGGCTAGACCTCCAGCGCGTAGCCGAGGCCACGGTGGGTGCGGATCGGGTCGTCGCTGGCACCGGCCGCGCGCAGCTTGGCGCGCAGCGTCTTGACGTGGGTGTCGACGGTGCGGTCGGCACTGTCGGCACTGCTGTCCCAGCCCCGGTCCATCAGCTGCGCGCGGCTGAGGATGGCACCCGGGCGCTGCAGCAGCGCTTCCAGCAGTGCGTACTCATAGCGGGTCAGGTCCAGCGCATGGCCGCGGAAGCGGATGCGCCGGCCCTCGCGGTCAATGGCGAACGCGCCATGCTCCTGCCAGCCCGCATCGGCGCTGGGCGCTGCGACGACCGGCGCCGCACGGCGCAGGCGTGCACGCACCCGTGCGACCAGCTCGCGCGGCGAGAACGGCTTGGTCATGTAGTCGTCGGCGCCCAGCTCCAGGCCGAGCACGCGGTCCACTTCGTCGTTGCGCGCGGTCAGGAAGATCACCGGCAGCTGCGCCGCCGGCCCCGGCTGCGCACGCAGCCGCCGGCAGACCTCGAAGCCGCCAAGATCGGGCAGGCCCACGTCCAGCACCAGCACATCGATATCGCCGGCCTGCAGCCGCTGCAGGGCCTCACCGCCCAACAGGCAGTGACTGGCGGCATAGCCCTCGCTGCGCAGCGCATAGAGCACGGTTTCGGCGATGGCGGCTTCGTCCTCGACCACCAGGACATGGGCAACAGGAGCTGTCATGGCGCGCAGCATAGCCGCTGCGGCCGCCGCCCCGTACACTGCCGCCCATGAACTATCGCCACGCCTTCCATGCCGGCAACCACGCCGATGTGCTCAAGCACATCGTGCAGCTGGCCCTGATCGACAGCTTCAAGCGCAAGGACAGCCCGTTCTTTGTGCTCGACACCCACGGCGGCGCCGGCCGCTACCTGCTGGCCAGCGAAGAGAGCCGCAAGACCCTCGAGGCTGAATCCGGGATCATGCGGCTGATGGCCCAGCCCAAGCTGCCGGAGGTGGTCGAGCGCTATCTGAAGGCGGTGCAGGCCGATAATCCGGTGGGCGCCCTGACCAACTACCCGGGCTCGCCGCTGCTGAGCGCGCAGGCGATGCGCGCGCAGGACCGCATGGCGGTCTGTGAGCTGCAGGAAGCCGAAACGGCCACGCTGAAGGCCCTGTTCGCCCATGACAGCCGCGTCGACGTGCGGGCGGGCGATGGCTATGCGCTGCTGCGCTCGCTGCTGCCGCCGAAGTTCAACGGCAGCAAGATCGGCCGCGGCCTGGTGCTGATCGACCCGCCCTACGAGGCCCAGGACGCCGAATACCAGGCCGTCCTGGCCGCGCTGGCCGAGACCCTGGCGCGCTGGCCGCAGGCTACCTGCGCGGTGTGGTTCCCGATCAAGCAGCGCCGCACCATCCTGCACTTCCTGCGCAAGGCCACCGCCCTGCCGGTGAAATCGGCGATGACGATCGAGTTCCTGGTGCGGCCGGACGACTCGCCGCTGCGCCTCAACGGCAGCGGCATGCTGCTGCTCAACCCGCCCTGGCAGTTCGACCGGGTGGTCGGCCCGGCCCTGCCGGCGCTGCGCCAGCACCTGGGTGAACCCGGTGCCAGCACCCGCCTGGATTGGCTCAAAGCCCCCGAATAACGGCCTTCACGAGGCTGTACCGCTGTGAGCCTTTCGTTCACGGAATGCAGCCCCGGTGATGCCACAATCGATGGACCACCAAGGAATCACCCGGTATGGCCACTCGCAACCGCATGCCGCCCTGGCATGAGATCTTCAAGGCTCCCAGCGGCCACGAGCTGCTGATCCGCCCCATCCGCCCGGAAGATGGCGCGCCGCTGCAAGCGGCGTTCAGCCTGTTCGGGCCGGAAGAAATCCGTGATCGTTTCCTGCAGGCGGTGACCGAGCTGTCGCCGGAAACCACCCAGCGCCTGACCCACCCGAATCCCAAGACCGAGATCACCCTGGTCGCAGCCGAATCCCTGCCCGCTGGCGAAGCGGTGGTCGGCGCGGTCGCCCGGGCCTCGATCATCCCCGGTACCCGTGAAGCCGAGTACGCGATCCTGATCAGCCGCTTCCTCATTGGCCAGGGCCTCGGCCGGCAGCTGATGCGCAAGCTGGTGAAGTGGGGCCGCGGCAAGTACCTGGACCGTCTTTACGGCGACGTTGCCGCCGAGAACGAGCCGATGAAGCAGCTGGCCGCCTCGCTGGGCTTCAAGCCGGTCCCGCACCCGACCGGTGCCGAAGGCCTGGTGCGGATGGTGCTGGAGCTGGACAACTGATGGATGCGCCGGGCATCGCCCGGCGCGTCATTCCGGTAGTGCCGGCCGCTGGCCGGCATTGCGTTCCCCCAACCGCACATGAGGCGGCCGGCCAACGGCCGGCACGACTCGCCGGGCTTCGATCGGGCTTCTGCTAAAATCCGGGGTCCATGTCGCGTACCTCATACCCCGCCCCGCCGCTGCCGCGCGCCGGCCAGCTCCGCGCCTGGTGGCGCGCCCCCGCATCGCCGACCGCCCTGGCCTGGTATCTGGCCCAGGCCGCGCGTGCGCACGACGCCCCGCTGCTGGTGATCGCCCGTGACAACCACGGAGCCAACCAGCTTGAAGCCGACCTGCAGACCCTGCTCGGCGGCGATCCGGCCCTGCCGGTGGTGGCCTTCCCGGACTGGGAAACCCTGCCCTACGACCGCTTCAGCCCGCATCCGGACATCATTTCGCAGCGCCTGTCCGCCCTGCACCGCCTGCCCACGCTGAAGCGCGGCCTGGTGATCGTGCCGGTGCAGACCCTGCTGCAGCAGCTGGCCCCGCGCAGCTACGTGATCGGTGGCAGCTTCGACCTGAAGGTCGGCCAGCGCCTGGATCTGGAAGCCGAGAAGCGTCGCCTGGAAAGTGCTGGTTACCGCAACGTGCCGCAGGTGATGGACCCGGGTGACTTCGCCGTGCGCGGCGGCCTGCTCGATGTGTTCCCGATGGGCGCCGACGAGCCGCTGCGGGTGGAGCTGCTGGACGAGGACATCGACTCGATCCGTGCCTTCGACCCGGAAAGCCAGCGCTCGCTCGACAAGGTCGAGGCGGTGCACATGCTGCCGGGCCGCGAAGTACCGATGGACGAAGCCAGCATCGCCCGCGTGCTGGCCACGCTGCGCGAACGCTTCGATGTCGATACCCGGCGCAGCGCGCTGTACCAGGATCTGAAGTCCGGGCTGGCCCCGGCCGGCGTCGAGTACTACCTGCCGCTGTTCTTCGAACGCACCGCGACCCTGTTCGACTACCTGCCCGACGGCAGCCTGCCGGTGGTCTGCGCCGGTGCCGGCGAAGCCGCCGAGGCGTTCTGGGCGCAGACCGGCGAGCGTTACGAGCAGCGCCGCCACGATGTGGAACGGCCGCTGCTGCCGCCGTCGGCGCTGTATCTGTCGCCGGAACTACTGCGCGAGCGTCTGAACGATGCCCCGCGCATCGAAGTGTGGTCGGCTGACCACGCGCGCATCGCCGATGCCCATGCGTTGGGCGACCAGCCGCTGCCGCCGCTGCCGGTGGCCGCGCGCGAGGCCCCCACTGGCGACGCGCTGAAATCCTTCCTCGGCCATTATCCGGGCCGGGTGCTGATTGCCGCCGATTCGCCCGGGCGTCGCGAGGCGCTGCTGGAAGTGTTGCAGGCCGCCGAGCTGAAGCCGCCGGTGGTGGCCGACTTGCCCAGCTTCCTCGCCGACGATGCGCGCTTCGCGATCGCGGTGGCGCCGCTGGAGGATGGCTTCGCACTGGACGATCCGCGCATCGCGGTGCTGACCGAGCGCCAGCTGTTCCCCGAGCGCGCCGGCAGCACCCGCCGCACGCGCCGTGCCGGCCGCGAGCCGGAAGCGATCATCCGCGACCTCGGTGAACTGACCGAGGGTGCGCCGATCGTGCACGAGGATCATGGCGTCGGCCGCTACCGCGGCCTGATTGCGATGGACGTCGGCGGCATGCCCGGCGAGTTCCTGGAAATCGAATACGCCAAGGGCGACCGCCTGTATGTGCCGGTCGCCCAGCTGCACCTGATCAGCCGCTACTCCGGTGCTTCGGCGGAAACCGCGCCGCTGCATTCGCTGGGCGGCGAACAGTGGAGCAAGGCCAAGCGCAAGGCCGCCGAGAAGGTGCGCGACGTGGCTGCAGAGCTGCTGGAGATCCAGGCCCGCCGCCAGGCCCGTGCTGGCCTGGCGCTGCAGGTAGACCGCGCGATGTACGAACCGTTCGCGGCCGGTTTCCCGTTCGAGGAAACCCCGGACCAGCTGGCCGCGATCGACGCCACCCTGCGCGACCTGGCCAGCAGCCAGCCGATGGACCGCGTGGTCTGCGGCGACGTAGGCTTCGGCAAGACCGAGGTGGCGGTGCGTGCGGCATTCGCCGCCGCCAGTGCCGGCAAGCAGGTGGCCGTGCTGGTGCCGACCACGCTGCTGGCCGAACAGCATTACCGCAACTTCCGCGACCGTTTCGCCGATTACCCGCTGAAGGTCGAGGTGCTGTCGCGCTTCAAGACCACCAAGGAAATCAAGGCCGAGCTGGAAAAGGTCGCCGCCGGCACCATCGACGTCATCGTCGGTACCCATCGCCTGCTGCAGCCGGACGTGAAGTTCAAGGACCTGGGCATGGTCATCGTCGACGAGGAGCAGCGTTTCGGCGTACGCCAGAAGGAAGCACTGAAGGCGCTGCGCGCCAACGTGCACCTGCTCACACTGACCGCCACGCCGATTCCGCGCACGCTGAACATGGCCATGGCCGGCCTGCGCGACCTGTCGATCATCGCCACGCCGCCGCCGAACCGGCTGGCGGTGCAGACCTTCATCACCCAGTGGGACAATGCGCTGCTGCGCGAAGCCTTCCAGCGCGAGCTGGCGCGTGGTGGCCAGCTGTACTTCCTGCACAACGACGTGGAAAGCATCGGCCGCATGCAGCGCGAGCTGTCCGAGCTGGTGCCGGAGGCGCGCATCGGCATCGCCCACGGGCAGATGCCCGAGCGCGAGCTGGAAAAGGTGATGCTTGATTTCCAGAAGCAGCGCTTCAACGTACTGCTGTCGACCACGATCATCGAATCGGGCATCGACATCCCCAACGCCAACACCATCATCATCAACCGCGCCGACCGCTTCGGCCTGGCCCAGCTGCACCAGCTGCGTGGCCGCGTCGGTCGTTCGCACCACCGCGCCTACGCCTACCTGGTGGCGCCCGACCGCCGCTCGATCACCCCGGATGCGGAAAAGCGCCTGGAAGCGATCGCGTCGATGGACGAGCTCGGTGCCGGCTTCACCCTGGCCACGCACGATCTGGAAATCCGCGGTGCCGGTGAACTGCTGGGCGAGGACCAGAGCGGGCAGATGGCCGAGGTCGGCTTCAGCCTCTACACCGAGCTGCTGGAGCGCGCGGTGCGCAGCATCAAGCAGGGCAAACTGCCCGACCTGGATGCCGGCGAGGAAGTGCGCGGTGCCGAGGTCGAGCTGCATGTGCCGGCGCTGATTCCGGAAGACTACCTGCCGGACGTGCACACCCGCCTGACCCTGTACAAGCGCATTTCCAGCGCGCGCGACAGTGATGCGCTGCGCGAACTGCAGGTGGAGATGATCGACCGCTTCGGCCTGCTGCCGGATGCGGCCAAGCACCTGTTCGCCATCGCCGAGCTGAAGCTGAAGGCCAATACGCTGGGCATCCGCAAGCTGGACCTGGGCGAGAACGGTGGCCGCATCGTGTTCGAGTCCAAGCCGAACATCGATCCGATGGCGGTGTTCCAGCTGATCCAGAAACAACCCAATCTCTACGCCATGGAAGGGCCTGACAAGCTGCGCATCAAGCACCCGCTGCCGTTGCCGGAAGACCGCTTCAATGCGGCCCGCGCCCTTCTGACCACCCTCGCCCCGGGTTGATCGCCCCCGAATACCCCGCACCGGTCCCCACCCGGTGCGGGCGGATGACCATGTTTCCTGACGCCGTACCCGCCCCCGACCTGCTGCACGCGCAGGCCTGCCTGATCGATGCCCTCTCGATGTCGCTGCAGATGCGCGACGCCTACACCCGCCACCACTGCGATCGCGTCGGACTGCTCGCGCAGCGCCTGGCCGCACGCTGCGATCTCGACGATGAAGCCTGCGCGCAGATCGGCCTGGCCGCCCGTTTCCACGACATCGGCAAGATCGGCATTCCCGACGATGTGCTGCTGGCCCCACGCCGGCATACCGACGAGGAGCGCGCGATCATGCGCGAGCATCCGGTGCGTGGCGAGCACATTTTCATGGCCACCGGCCGCAGCGATGCCGTACCGGTGGCACGGCTGATCCGCACCCATCACGAGGCCTTCGATGGCAGTGGCTATCCCGATGGCCTGCGCGGCGAAGACATTCCACTCGGTGCACGCATCGTCACCATCGCCGATGCCTACGACGCGATGACCAGCGTGCGTCCCTACCGCACCGCGATGGAGCACGAAAAGGTGCTGCGGATCATTGACGAGCAATCCGGCGGCCTGATCGATCCCTACGTGCTGCAGCGCTTCCATCGCATGCTGGCGCAGGAGCCGGCGCTGGCCTGAGACGGGCATGGCCCGGCGCTACCGATCAGACAAACAAAAGGCCCGGCGTTCGCCGGGCCTTCTGCATCACGCATCACCTGCGATCGGTTACCAGATCACCACGCGCTTGTCGTCGGCACGCACCATCGCGTCGCCGGCCTTGCACTGGAACGCAGCGGCATACGACGGCATGTTCGACGGCGCGCCGTTGGCACGGAAGTTGGCCGGCGCGTGCGGGTCGGTGTTCAGGCGGACGCGCAGCTCACCGTCGGTGAAGTTGCGGCGCCACACGGTAGCCCAGTTCATGAAGAAGCGCTGGTCCTGGCTGTGACCATCGACTTCGACATTCGCCTTCGGATCTTCCTTCAGCGCCATCTGCAACGCGTCGTAGGCCACGGTCAAGCCGCCCAGGTCGCCGATGTTCTCGCCCAGGGTCAGCTTGCCCTTCACGAACACGCCCGGCACCGATTCATAGCCATCGAACTGCGCGACCAGCTGGTCGGTACGTTCGGTGAAGGCCTTGCGGTCGGCGTCGGTCCACCAGTTGTCGAAGTTGCCGTTGGCAGCGAACTGGCTGCCCGAGTCGTCGTAGCCGTGCATCATCTCGTGGCCGATGACCGCACCGATGCCGCCGTAGTTCAGCGCCGGATCGGCCTTGGCGTCGAAGAACGGTGCCTGCAGGATCGCCGCCGGGAACACGATCTCGTTCTTGGTGGCGTTGTAGTAGGCATTGACGGTCTGCGGGGTCATGCCCCACTCGGTCTTGTCCACCGGCTTGCCGATCTTGTCCAGCATGTAGCGGTAATTGAACGCACGCGCCGCCTGCATGTTGCCCAGGTAGCTGTCGCCGTTGGTCTGCAGGCCCGCCCAGTCACGCCACTTGTCCGGGTAACCGATCTTCGGGGTGAAGCTGGCCCACTTCTCCAGGGCCTTCTTCTTGGTTTCTTCGCCCATCCACGGCAGCTGCTCCAGGCGCGCCTTCAGCGCCTGCGACAGGTTTTCCACCAGGTGCTGCATGGCCACCTTGGATTCGGCTGGGAACACGGCGTCGACGTACAGCTGGCCCAGGGCTTCGCCCATGCCACCGTTGACCGACTCCAGCACACGCTTCCAGCGCGGCTGCATTTCCTTCTGGCCACGCAGGGTGGTGCCGTAGAAATCGAAGTTGGCCTTCTCGAACTGGCTGCTCAGGTACGGCGAGGCGTCGTCGATGGTGTGGAAGCGCAGGTAGGCCTGCCAGGTGCTGGGCATGGTATCGGCCAGCATCTTGTCCATTTCACTGAAGAAGCCCGGCTGGGCCAGCGAGAACTTCTGCGCGGCCGGCACCTTCAGGGTGTCGAACAGCGCGGTCCAGCTGAAGTTCGGGGTCAGCTTGTCGGCGTCGGCGGCGCTGAGCGGGTTGTAGCGCTTGGCCGGGTCACGCATTTCGATGCGCGACATCGAGGCCTTGGCCAGGCGGGTTTCAAAGGCCATCACGGCCTTGGCCTGCTCGGCGGCCCGTGCCGCGTCCACGCCGGACAGGGTCAGCACCTGTGCGATGTAGGCCACGTAGGCATCGCGGATCTTGGCCTGCGCATCGTCGAAGTAGTAGCCCTTCTCCGGCAGGCCCAGGCCGCCCTGGCCGACGTAGGCGATGACGTTGGCCGAATCCTTGTAGTCGGCATTGGCGAACAGCGAGAACAGCACGCCCTTGCCCTCGGCCTGGCTGTCGCGCAGGTACTGGGTGATGGCGGCGGTGTCGTTCAGCGCGGTGATCTTGTCCAGCTGCGGCTGCAGCGGCGCCAGGCCGGCGGCTTCAATCTTGGCCTCGTCGTTACCGGTCTTCCAGATGTCACCGATCTTGGCTTCCACCGAGCCGGCCTTGGCCTGGCTGGCGGCGGCCTGCTGCACCAGCGTGTGCTGCACTTCCAGCGAACGCTCGCGCAGGATCTCGAAGCTGCCCCAGGTGGTCTGGTCGCCCGGCACCGGGTTGGCCTTCAGCCACTTGCTGTTGACGAAGCCATTGAGGTCGGTACAGGCCGAAATGGCCGGATCCAGGTCGGCGCTGTTGAGCGAGATCAGCGGCGTCTTGATCTGCGACAGGTCGAAGGCCGGCTTGGCGTCGGCGCTGGCCGCCGGCGCGGTTTCATTCTTGCCACAGGCCGCCAGTGAGGCAGCGATGGCGATGGTCAGGCCCAGCGGGACCAGGTTGCGGACGTTCATGAGGCTCTCCTGCGGGTAATTTCACAGGGTAGCCGGGGAGGCCTGCGGTGGGACCGGCCAAAGGTCACAGGACGCGCTTATGTAGAGTCGAGCCATGCTCGACTGCTCTCCGTTCCGGGTTTATTGTCCTTGCGGCAAGAGGCCAACAGCAGTCGAGCATGGCTCGACTCTACAAAAAGCGAAGGCCGGCTTGCGCCGGCCTTCTGTTTTATTTCGCCTTGCCCTGGTTGGCCACGGCTTCAGCGGCCTTGCGCGCTGCTTCCGGGTCGCCCAGGTAGCGGAACGACTTCACCGTCAGGTCGTCGTTCAGTTCGAACAGCAGCGGGATGCCGGTCGGGATGTTCAGCTCGAGGATTTCCTCGCGCGAGACGTTGTTGAGGTACTTGTACAGCGCGCGCAGCGAATTGCCGTGGGCGGTGACCAGCACGGTCTTGCCGTCCTTCAGCTGCGGCGCGATGGCGTCGTGCCAGTACGGCAGCACGCGGTCCAGCGTGGTGGCCAGCGATTCGGTGCCCGGCAGTGCGTTGCGGTCCAGGCCAGCGTAGCGGCGGTCATGGATCGGGTGGCCCGGATCTTCCAGGTCCATCGCCGGCGGCGGGATATCGTACGAACGACGCCACACCTTGACCTGGTCCTCGCCGTGCTTGGCGGCGGTCTCGGCCTTGTCCAGGCCCTGCAGGCCGCCGTAATGGCGTTCGTTGAGGCGCCAGGACTTGTTCACCGGCAGCCAGTCCTGTTCCAGCTCGGCCAGTGCACCCTGCAGGGTGTGGATGGCACGCTTGAGTACGGAAGTGTGGGCAACGTCGAACTGCAGGCCTTCCTCGCGCATCAGGCGACCCGCGGCAGCCGCTTCCCGGCGCCCCTGCTCGGTCAGGTCGACATCGACCCAGCCGGTGAAGCGGTTGTCCAGGTTCCACTGGCTCTGGCCATGGCGCAACAGTACGAGTTTACGGGTCACTGCAGGGTCTCCAACGCGAGGAAAGGCAGGCCGCCATTGTAGCCCCGGGCGCCGCTCACCGGGCCGTGGCACCGCGCATGCGATGCTGTGACCAATGAATACGGTGATCGACCCCGGGCGCTGGGAAGGCAGCGTCGCCGCGGCACGCAAGCAGCAGATCCAGCTGGCTGGCCGCGTGGAGCGCCAGGACCGCCTGCCACGCAACGTGCGCTGGCTGGCCGGGCTGGATGTCGGCTTCGAGGACGATGGCGCCATCACCCGCGCCGCGGCGGTACTGCTGGACGCAGAGACGCTGCAGCCCGTGGCGCAGGAGATCGCGCGCATCCCCACGGTGATGCCCTATATCCCCGGACTGCTCAGCTTCCGCGAGCTGCCGGCACTGCTGGCCGCGCTGGCGCTGCTGCCGCATACGCCGGACCTGGTGTTCGTCGATGGCCATGGCATCAGCCACCCGCGACGATTGGGCGTGGCCGCGCATCTGGGCGTGGTCACCGACCTGCCGAGCATCGGCGTGGCCAAGTCGAAGCTGGTGGGCAGGTTCGTCGAACCGGGCGCCGAGGCCGGTGCGCATACGCCGCTGCTGGATGGCGATGAACAGTTGGGCTGGGTGCTGCGCAGCAAGATTCGCTGCAAGCCGCTGTTCGTGGCCGGTGGCCATCGGGTCAGTGCGGATACCGCGCTGGACTGGGTACAGCGCACCCTGCGCGGGTACCGGCTGCCGGAACCGACCCGGCTGGCGGATCGGCTGGCCTCGCGACGGGACGAATGACCGCACCGGGCATCACCCGGCGCGGTCGCCATCCTCGTTCAGCGATGCACGTGGCCGCGGTGGCCCTGCGCGTCCTCGCCGTGGTCATGGCCTTCATGGCCCTCGTGCTCGCCGGCCTTGGCCGGCGCCGGCTCACCACAGGCTTCGCCGCAGTGGTCCGCTTCGATCTGCAGTGTCACGTGCTCGATGCCGAAGTCATCGTGCAGGCGCCCGCCCAGATCACGACGCAGCGCATCGGCATCGGTGCCGTCGCGCATCACGATGTGCGCGGTCAGCGCCGGGGTGCTGGAGGCCAGCGCCCACACATGCAGGTCATGCACGTCCAGTACCGCAGCGTGGCCGGACAGGCTGTCGCGCACCTTGGCCACGTCCATGCCCTTGGGCACGCCTTCCAGCAGCACGTTGATCGCCTCGCGCATCAGCACATAGGTGCGCGGCAACACCCACAGGCCGATCAGCACCGCCAGGATCGGGTCGATCGGCTTCCAGCCGGTCCACTTGATCAACAGCGCGCCAGCAATCACGGCCACCGAGCCGAGCATGTCTGCCCACACTTCCAGGTAGGCGCCCTTCACGTTGAGGCTCTCGCCGCTGCCGGCCTGCAGCAGGCGCATCGAGATCAGATTGATGACCAGGCCCGCCGCGGCAATCACCAGCATGCCCGACGAGGCAATCTCCTGCGGCTCGCGGAAACGTCCAATGGCCTCCCACAGGATATAGCCGGCAACCACGAACAGCATCGCGCCGTTGATCATCGCGCCCAGCGCTTCCAGGCGCGCATAGCCGTAGGTGCGGCGCGCGTCCGGCGGGCGCCGGCTCAGCCGCACCGCGACCAGTGCGATCATCAGCGCCAGCGCATCGGTGGCCATGTGCGCCGCATCGGACAACAGTGCCAGGCTGTTGGTCCAGAACGCGCCCACCACCTCGACGACGAGGAAGGTGGAGGTCAGGCCGAGTGCCCACCACAAGGGTTTCTCGTGGCGGATCTCGGATGGCAGGTGATCGTGGTCGTGGCCCATGGCAACAGCTCCTTTGCGATGGGAGGCAGGCTACGCCGGAGGGCGTTGGGAAACTATCACGGTGTTTATAACATTGCAGGCCACGCGGTCCCTCACCGGGCATGGCCCGGTGCTACCGGAGCGCGGCCGGCAACGCCAGGCCACGCCTGGCGAACGCAGCGGACCGACGTCCGCCTGCGGTCAGAACCCGAAGCGCAGGCTGGCCCAGTACGCGCGGCCCGGCTCGTTGTAGGTCGCCGCGCCGGCATCGCTGCTGTTGGCCTCGCGGAACAGGCGCTTGTCGGCCAGGTTGTTGACGCCGAAACCGAAGCTGACCGTCTCGGTCACCTTGTAGCGCGCGCTCACGCCCCAGATGTTGTACGCACCACGGTCCTGCAGCGCGATCGACGGATCGCAGGTGCCGGTGCAGCGCGGATCATTGTTGATGTTGGTGGTGGCCGGCTTCTGCTTGCCGTAGAAGGTGCCGGTCAGCAGCAGCGACAACTTGTCGGTGGCCTGCCAGTCCAGCATCGTGTTGACGGTGTACTTCGGAATCACCGACAGCGGCTGGCCGGTGCTCTTGTTCTCGTTCTCCACCATGTAGGTGAAGTTGTTGCTCCACTTCAGGCGGTTGCCCTGCTCGCCCAGCAGCGGGACCACCAGGTTGCCTTCCAGACCCTGCACGATCGCCTTGGGTGCGTTCTCCCAGCGGAAGATGCGGCCCTTGGTGTCGGCGGTCAGCCCGATCTGGTTGTACCCGGCCTGGATCTTGTCCTTGTAGTCGTTGTGGAAGTAGGTCAACGACGCTTGCCAGCCGCTCTGCGGTGCCCACTCGATACCCAGTTCCTTGTTCAGGCTGGTTTCCGCCTTCAGGTCCGAGTTGCCGCGCATGTAGCAGCCGGCGCCCAGGCTCGGCAGTGCATTCGGGCAGCCATTGCCCCGGGTGTAATACAGATAGTCCGGATTCGACTGGTACAGGTTCGGCGCCTTGAATGCACGGGCGATACCGCCCTTCACCACCCAGTCGCTGTTGATGCGGAACTGCGCGTTGAGGCTGGGGCTGGTGTTGTTGCCGAACTGACTGTGGTGGTCGAAGCGCAGGCCCGGGGTGACGATCCAGCGCTCGCCCAGGTAGATGTTGTCTTCCACGAACACGGCGGTGGTCTGCGCGTCGGACTTGCCGCGTGCGCGATCGGCCGACAGCCCCGGGATGCCGCCGCCGCTGCTGCTGGACTGGCTCATCGAGTACGGGTCGGTCAGGCGGCTGTCCAGGTATTCAAAGCCCAGCGTCCAGATGTTCTCGGCACCACCCAGCGTGGTCGGGAAACTGACTTCGCCGTCCAGCTGGTAGTTGCGCAGGCGCGAGGTCGACCAGTCGGTGCCGTTGAAGCTGCCCTCCGGGCCACCGGCCAGGCCTTCGTTGATGCGCGAGTTGTTCACCGCCTCCACTGCAGCCGTTACCCGCGAGGTCACATCACCCCAGCGGCCGCGATGGGTGATCGCGCCGGTGTTGCGGTACATGCGGTTGGTCTCGGCCTGCTGCTCGGCCAACGCCCCCAGATCGATCGGTGTCGAGGTACCGGTGGTGCTGACCGCGCGGTCGCCAGCATAGATGTTGCCCTGGCGACTGGTGCCGGCTTCGAATTCGACCACCTGGTTGGCGGTCACGTCCCAGCGCAGCAGCGCGTTGACATCGCGGTTCTTGACGCCCTCGCGACCGGCCGGCGGCACCGCGTTCGGATTCGTCGCGAAGTCACGATTGAGTTCCAGCGAATCGGCGTCGGTCTTGTTGAGATTGCCGTACAGGCGGAACGACAGGGTGTCGGTCATCGGCCCGCTCAGCTGCAGGCCGACGCGCTCGCTGCCGCCTTCGGCGCTGTGCTCGGGCACCAGGCCATACAGGTCGACCGCGCCGGTCAGGTCGCCGGTCGGGCGCTTGGTGATGATGTTGACCACGCCACCGGAAGCACCCGAGCCATAACGTGCCGCTGCAGGGCCACGCAGCACTTCGATGCGCTCGATCATTTCCGCCGGCACCCAGTTGGTATCGCCGCGGGTATTGCGCTCACCGCTGCGGCCCATGCGCACGGCATCACGCGCACCGATGCGCTTGCCGTCGACCAGGATCAGGGTGTTTTCCGGGCCCATGCCACGCAGATCGATCTGGCGGTTGTTGCCGTACTGGCCCGAGGCACTGTTGCCGGTCAGGTTGACGCCGGGCATGGTGCGCAGCAGCTCGGCGATGTCGTTGGCCGGCGGGCGCCTGGCGATGTCCTCTGCGGTGATGGTCGAGGTACCCAGGGCCTGGCGCGCGATCTGCGAGGCGGTGACGTGCACCGTGTCGATATCGGTGGCGTCGGTTTCGGCGTGGGCGGTCAGGGCGCTGCCGGCCAGCAGGGCGGCAACGGCAAGCGCCAGCGGGCGCGGCGAAAGGACAACGGCAGGGGACATGATCAGGACCTTCTGGCAGGGCTACGGGGCCTCTGGCAAAGGGCTTGAGGCAACGACGAGGGGGAGGCGGAGCAGTCCTGCAGCAGGCACCTGCAGCCCGTTCCGTGCGCGCATTCTCCCATCAATGCGATTGATTCTCAAATGCGTTCACTCATTGCCGCAGCGGCGCCGATGTGGTTTGCGCACCGTGCAACCCTGCACCGCGCGTAAACTGGCCGGCTAACCCGCCATCAACCGTATGCCGCCGCGGCCGATACCCGTGGTTTGCCGTACGCAGTCAGAGATCGACGTGGAACCACCCCAATTGGACGATGCCAGCCAGCCGCTGGCCGAGGCCTGGCAGCAGTGTCTGCTGCAGGCCGGCCCTGCCGCCACCGCGCTGCTCACGGCCGCTGCTACCGATGCCCCACCCGCGCTGGCCCAGCGCTTTTACGAAGTACTGCTGCAGGACACCCGTGCGCGCCGTTTCCTGTCCCACGACCAGGTCAAGCAGCGCCTGCAGCCGGCCATGCAGCGCTGGCTGGCGCAGCTGCTGACCACTGATGCCAGCGGCATCGCCAACACCGTGGCCTCGCAGCGGATCATCGGCGACGTGCACGCCCGCGTCGGCATTCCGGTCGACCTGGTTACCCGCGGTGCGCGTGTGCTCAAGCACGAACTGTTCGTGCGCCTGCGCGACGATGCACCGGACAGCGACACCGCATTTGCCGCCATCGACTGCCTCAGCGCGATCATGGATATCGCCATGGAAGGCATGACCCTGGCCTACACCCACGCGCGCGAGCGCTCCACCCGTGCCGACGCCGCCTACCGGCTGTTCTCGCTGGTACAGAACGTCGGTACCGAACGCGAGCGCCAGCGCGCACTGCTGCTGGACTGGGAAAACGCCCTGCTCTACGCGTTGGCCGGCCACGTGCAGGCCAGCGACAACGCCAGCCTGGCTACCTCGGAGTTCGGCCTGTGGTTCACCCACAAGGGCATCCCCAGCTTCGGCGAAAGCAGCGAAACGCAGCAGGTGGGCCAGTTGATGGCCCGCATTGATGGCCACCTGCAGCGCGCGAGCGGCGATGCTCCGGCGCAGCGACTGGCGGTGCTGCCGGCCATCCGCGAGGACCTGGCCGCCATCCGCACCCTGATGACACTGCTGTTCGAGCGCATCGGCGAACTGGATGCCGGCAGCGACGCGCTGACCAACCTGCTCAACCGTCGCTTCCTGCCCACCGTGCTGCGCCGGGAAATCGAGCTGGCCACACGCAACCGCACACCATTCTCGCTGCTGCTGCTCGACCTGGATCACTTCAAGGCAATCAACGACGGCCACGGCCACGATGCCGGCGACCGCGCGTTGCAGCACGTCGCCGGCCTGCTCGGCCAGCTCACGCGCGGCAGCGACTACCTGTTCCGCTATGGCGGCGAAGAATTCGTGGTGGTACTGGTGGCTGCCAGCGAATCGCAGGCGACCGTGATCGCCGAGAGCCTGCGGCGGCAGATCGCACAGTCGCCGGTGGCACTGGCCAACGGCCAGGTGCTGGCACTGACCGCCAGCATCGGCGTGGCCGGCCACGACGGTCATCCGGACTACGAGCGGCTGATGGCCCGTGCCGACGCGGCAATGTACGAGGCCAAGCGCAGCGGCCGCAACCGCGTGGTGGTGGCCAGTGCGGACCTGCAGGAAGCGCCGGGACGGCGCGCACTGCAGCGATGACGGCAGGACAGGTAGAGTCGACCGCGGGTCGACTATCGCGCGCACCGCGGGGTTTTTCGCGCGCAGGGCGAAGAGCAATCGGCTGACAGTCGACTCTACTGACAGCCGGCACTACCGATACGGCCGCCGGCCGCTGCTTTCACCGCCACCACCCACCACGCTGCCCACCAGAGCAGCGCCAGCAACGCGATGCCCGCCCCCAACAGGCATACCGCCGGCCAGCCATGGCGCGCCTGCATCCACGGCCCGGCCGCTGCACCGGCACCACTGCCCACCGCATAGAACAGCATGTACAAAGCCACCAGGCGTCCATGCTGTTCAGCCGGCGCGCGCAGCAGCAATGCCTGGTTAGATACGTGCAGTGCCTGCCCACCCAGGTCGAGCACAATCACGCCCAACAGCAGCAACGACAGCGACTGCGGCAGGCCCAGCAAGGGCCACCACGCAACCAGCATCAACAACAGCGCACCGACGCTGACCGGATGCGCGAAACCACGGTCCATCCAGTGCCCTACCCGCGCCGCCAGCAGCGCACCGATCACCCCGGCCAGGCCCAGTGCACCGATGGCGGCGGTCGACCAATGCAGCGGTGGCGCCGAGAGCGGCAAGGGTGCCGCCGCCCAGAACACATTGAGGCCGGCAAACAGCAGCAGTGCCAGCGGCCCACGCTCGCGCAGCGTTCGATCGCGGCGCAGCATGCCCAGCATCGAGCCCAGCAGCTCGCGCCAGCGTGGGGGAACCGACGGCACCGGCACTGGGGGCAGGCGCCGCCACAGCAGCGCCGCCAACCCCGCCATCACCATCGCTGACAACAGGTAGACCATCTGCCAGCCAAAGGCCGCCGCCACCGTACCGGACACCACGCGCGCCAGCAGCAGGCCGATGAACACGCCACCCTGCACCACACCGACCACGCGACCGCGCTGCTCGGGCGGTGCCAGCATGGCGGTATAGGCGATCAGGCCCTGGGTCAGCGCCGTGCCCAGCAAGCCGGCCAGCAGCATGCCCGACAACAGCCAGCCCGCCGTGCGTGACGCTGCCAGCCACAGCAGCGCCAGCACCAATGCGATCAACTGCAGCCGCAGCAGGCGTCGCCGGTCACCACGGTCCGCCAGCGGCAGCAGGCCAAGCAACGCCAGCACGCTACCGGCCTGGGTAGCAGCCAGCACCGCGCCAGCCACGGCCCGGTCCAGCGCAAAGGCGCGTGCAAGCTGATCCAGCAGCGGCTGCGCGTAATAGACGTTGGCAACGCTGGCACCTGCGGCAACCGCGAGCAGGACCAGCAGCGGGCGGGGAAGCGATATGGCACTCATGATGTGGTTGCAATTTGAAACTTGATGCAGGCTACTGCCATTGGTTTTAAACTGCAACCACATCAGAGAGGTCCACCATGCACGCCGACAGCCCCTGCCCCGTCGCCCGCAGCGCCGATCTGCTCGGTGACCGTTGGGCGCTGCTGGTCATCCGTGATGCCTTCGATGGCGTCACCCGTTTCGGTGATTTCCAGCGCAGCCTCGGCGCGGCCCGCAACATCCTCAGCGACCGCCTGCGCCGGCTGGTAGAGGCCGGCGTCCTGCAGCTGCAGCCGGCCTCCGATGGATCGGCCTACCAGGAATACGTGCTCACCGCCGCTGGCCAGGAACTGTTCCCGCTGCTGGTCGCGCTGCGCCAATGGGGTGAACGCCATCGCTTCGAGGCCGGTGAAGCCCATTCACAGCTGATCGAATCGGCGACGCGGCGGCCGCTGCCCTACATGCAGCCGCGCGGGCGCGACGGCCAGCCACTTCAGCCCACCGCCACCCGCGTGCGCAAGCTCAGGGACGGCGGGCGCGACACCTGATCCGCCCATTCGCGCACACCGACGAACACCCGCGCCGGTTAGCATCGGGTCTTTCCGCCACTGGATGCCGCCGATGTCGCGCGATCGCCCTTCCCTGCTGACCGCCCTGCTGTTGCCGCTGCTGGCCTGCGCCACAGCAACCACGCAGGCCCGCGAGGTTGCCGCGCCCGCCGACCACGTGCAGGCCGATGGACCCTATGTGTTCCGCCAGGGCGACCAGCTGCAGGCCAAGTGGATCTGCGACGACAAGGTCGAGTCGCACACGCTTGCCACGCAGGCCGCAGGTACCGACATCGCCCCGCGCTGCGGCTACGAGCACACGGTGCACGTGGCTGCCCCGAATGCGCCTTCGGTTTCCGTGCTGCCGGCCGTGCCGCGCATCGTTGCGCTGTCCGACATCCATGGCCAGTACGGGTTGCTGGTGCGCCTGCTGCGCGCCCACCAGGTCATCGATGCCCAGGATCGCTGGGCGCTGGGCAAGGACACGCTGGTCATCGCCGGCGATGTGTTCGACCGCGGCCCGCAGGTGACCGAGGCCTTCTGGCTGCTGTATGGCCTGCAGCAGCAGGCGGCCGCCGCCGGCGGCGCGGTGCACTTCGTGCTCGGCAACCACGAAACCATGGTGCTGTACGACGACCTGCGCTACGTCAACCCGAAGTACCTGCGCAGCGCGCAGCTGCTCGGCCGCAGCTACCCGCAGCTGTACGGTGCCGATTCGGTGATCGGGCAGTGGCTGCGCACCCGCCCGGTGCTGCTGAAGATCGGCGACACCCTGTTCCTGCACGGCGGCATTTCGCCCGAGGCAGTGCAGCTGGCGCTGGACCCGGCGCGCACCAATGCGGCCTACCAGGCGTCACTGGGCCTGCCCAAGGCCGAAGTAAAGGCCGACCCGGCCACCGCACCGCTGTATGACGGCAAGACCAGCCCGATCTGGTACCGCGGCTACTTTGATGGCCGCCTCGACACCGCGGGGGTGCAGACCGTACTCGACCGCCTGCAGCTCAAACGCATCGTGGTCGGCCACACCTCGATGCCACACGTCAGCAGCTTCCATGGCGACCGCGTGATCGCCATCGACAGCAGCATCAAGAACGGCGAGAACGGCGAACTGCTGTTCATCGAAAATGGCAGGCTCAGCCGTGGCCTGCTGGATGGCTCGCGGGTGCCGTTGGCGCCAGGTGAGCCGGGCCTGCAGGACTGAATGAAGGGACAGCGCGACGGCACCGGGCGGCGGCGGCGCGCTCCACCTTCACCCGGTTTGCGGCTACCCTCGGCAGCCGAGAGAGGCCCACCCCATCCATCCGGTGGGCCTGACCGTTACAGGAGCCCCCGCGCATGCGCGTTCTGATTGCTGAAGACGACCCGGATATCGCCTCCGGCCTGTGCGCCTCGCTGCGCCGGCAGGGGCACGTGGTTGACCACGTCGACAACGGTGCGCACGCCGACGCGGCACTGGGCTCGACCCAGTACGCATTGCTGGTGCTGGACCTGGGCCTGCCTCAGCTGGATGGCCGCGATGTGCTGCAGCGCCTGCGTCAGCGCGGCGATGGCCTGGCGGTGCTGGTGGTGACCGCCCGCGACGGCCTGGCCGAGCGCGTGCGCGTGCTCGACCTCGGTGCCGACGATTACCTGGTCAAGCCGTTCGCGCTGGACGAGTTCGAAGCACGCGTGCGTGCGCAGCTGCGGCGGGTCACCAGCAATGGCAACCCGGACCTGCGCATCGGCCGCCTGCGTATCGATCTGGCCGGGCACCGGGTGTGGATCGACGACCAGTCGCTGGAACTGACCGCGCGCGAGTTCGGCCTGCTATCGGCACTGGCGGTACGCGCCGAGCGCATCGTGTCGCGCGCGCAACTGGTGGAAGCGCTGTGCGACTGGGGCCAGGACCTCACAGACAACGGCCTGGACATCGCCCTGCACCGCCTGCGCCGCAAGCTGCAGCCCGGCGGCATGGGCATCCGCACCGTGCGCGGGCTGGGCTACATGCTGGAAGACGCGCAGGACGACAGCGCCCCGTGATCAGTGGACCACCCAGCCTGCGCCGGCGCCTGCTCGCCTTCCTGGCGTTGCCGATGCTGGGCCTGCTCACCTTCAACACGATCCTGGCCTACTACGTTGCGCTGGACTATTCCAACCGCATCCACGACCGCAACCTGATCGACGACACGCATTCGTTCGCGCAGATGCTGAGCACCATGCCGGTGACCAGCGACCTGTCTCCGCAGGCGCGCTTCCTGATCGAGTACGACCCCGACGGCCATCGCTACTTCAACGTCGACAGCAGCCGCATGGGTACGCTCAGCGGCAATGCAGACTTCAGCCCGTACGCCCCTTCGCAGGACTGCACCGGCGTGCATCCGGCGCTGTACGACGGCAACCTCAATGGCCAGCAGGTGCGCATGGCCACCGTCTGCACGCAGGCGATGAACGATCCGCAGGACCAGCTGGCGGTGACCGTGGCCGAGAGCATGGCCGACCGCCGGCAGCGTGCGCGCGAGATCCTGATGATCATCATCCCGCTGATGACCATGCTGGCGCTGGGTACCGCAGCGCTGGTCTGGTTCGGCGTGACCTATGGCCTGCGTATCCTGACCCCGCTGAGGACCCGCCTGGCCCAGCGCCGCGGCGAACTGGCGCCGATCTCCGATGCCGACGTGCCCGAGGAGATCCAGCCACTGATCAGCACCATCGATGATCTGTTTGCCCGCCAGGCGGAAATGATCACCCTGCAGAACCGTTTCATCGCCGATGCCGCGCACCAGCTGCGTTCGCCGCTGGCGGGCATGGCCCTGCATGTGGACCAGGCACTGGCACATGGCGACCCCGATACAGTGCGCGAGGCGCTGCAGCACATCCGCCGGCTCAACCAGCGCACCGCCCGGGTCAGCACCCAGCTGCTGGCACTGAGCCGGGCGCAGACCGTGCCCGATACCGTGGAGGCACTGGACCTGTGCGAGCTGGTACCGCAGTGGGTCGGCATGCGCGTACCGGAGGCGATCCGCGATGGCATCGATCTGGGCTACCGCGGCAGTCCCCATCCGCTGCGTGTACTGGGCAACGGCGCCATGCTGCAGGAAGCGCTGGACAACCTGATCGACAACGCCCTGCGTTATGCCGGCCGCAATGCAACCGTCACGGTGGGCGTGCACGCGCTGGACGACAATGATGTCGAACTGTATGTGGAAGACAACGGCCCTGGCGTGCCCGACGACGTGATGCCACGGCTGGGCGAGCGCTTCTTCCGGGCGCCGGGCACCGCTGCCAGCGGCACCGGCCTCGGCCTGGCCATCGCGCACGAGGCGGTGGAGCACTTCGGCGGCCACCTGAGCTTCCTGAACCGCCCAGGTGGCGGACTGAAGGTCGCCATCACGCTGCCGCTGCTGAAGGCGCCCTGACCCGGCCCGGGGCGCTGAAAGGCTGGCGAAAATCGCGCTTGCGATCCTGCCATCCCCACTGCCGTCCCGGAGCCGCCAGGTGACCGAATCGCACGACTTCTTCCTCCCCGGTGGCCCACAGGGCGTGCTGCTGGTCCATGGCCTGACCGGCACCCCGGCGGAAATGCGCATGCTGGGCAAAGGGCTGAACAACGCCGGTTTCACCGTGCACGGTGTGCAGCTGCCCGGCCATTGCGGCAGCGTGGATGACCTGCTGGCGACCACCTGGGAACAGTGGTACCAGGGCGTGGAAGATGCGGCGGCAACCCTGCGCGGCAAGGTCGACCAGCTGTTCGTCGGCGGCCTGTCGATGGGCGCGGTGCTGTCGCTGGCACTGGCTGCACGTCGCCCCGAGTGGGTGTCCGGGGTTGGCGTGTACGGCGCCACCTTCCGCTATGACGGCTGGAACATCCCCGCCGTGGCCCGCTTCTCGTTCCTGCTGCCGTGGTTCAAGCGCTTCAACATCGGCCGCGACCGCATGTTCATGGAAGAACCGCCGTACGGCCTGCGTGACGAGCGCCTGCGTGCACAGGTCAGTGCCGCCATGCTGTCCGGCGACAGCGCCGCCGCCGGCCTGCCGGGCAACCCCTGGCACGCCCTGGCCGAAATGCGCGCCCTGAGCAACTGGACCCGCCGCCACCTGCACCAGGTCACCGCGCCGTGCCTGGTGATGCACGCCCGCGAGGACGACGTGGCCAGCATGGGCAACGCCGAGCTGGTGATGTCGCGGGTCAGCGGCCCGAAGGAACTGGTGGTGCTGGAAGACAGTTACCACATGATCACCATCGACCGCGAACGCCGCGATGTGATCCGCCGCAGCGCGCGCTTCTTCACCGAAATCGGTGAACGCACTGGCGTGCTCAAGGCGGTGGCCTGACATGGGGGCACTTGCCACGCTGCTGTGGCTGGCCAATGTCGTGCTCGATACCGGTGGCCAGCTCGCCTTCAAGGCCGCCGCCAGCGATCCGCAGGAGGGCGAAGGACTGCAGCGCTGGAAACACATGCTCAGCCGTCCCTGGCTGTGGATCGGCATCGCCTGCTACGTGCTTGAGTTCGTCGCCTGGATCGCGTTCCTGTCGCTGGTGCCGCTGTCCAAGGGCGTGCTGCTGGGCTCGATCAACATCGTCGCGCTGATGATCGCCGGCCGTTTCCTGTTCCGCGAGAAACTCACGCCGCTGCGGGTGACCGGCATGCTGCTGGTCACCGCCGGCGTAGCCGTGGTGGGGGCCGGCTCATGAGGCGCCTGTATGTGATCGGCTTCCCGCTGCTGATGGCGTTCGACACGCTGGCCCAGCTGTGCTTCAAGTACGCCGGTGACGCCGCGTTGCCGGTCGAGGCCAACACCGCCTGGCTGCTGCGCGTGCTGTCGCAGCCGTGGGTTTACGGCGCCATCCTCGGCTACGTGGGTGCATTCTTCACCTGGATGAGCCTGCTGCGCCATGCGCCGATCGGTCCCGCCTTTGCTGCCTCGCACCTGGAAGTGATCAGCGTGCTGCTGCTGTCGGCGTGGCTGTTGAACGAGCCGCTGACCCTGCACCATCTGCTCGGTGCGGTACTGATCGTGGCCGGCATCGTCTGCCTCGGCCGCGCCGAGGCGCACGACCCGCACAGCCCTGCCGAAAGCACCCCGTGAGCGCGCTGCGATGAGCCTGTTCGCGCGCGAACTGCCACCAACCGCCGGCCTGCCGATGCAGGCCAGCGATTTCCTTCCCGGTGGCGGCGACCTGCGTGACATCCTTGCCAGCCAGCTCGGCACACCGCCGCTGCAGCTGACCTGTTCCGGCACGCACGCGCTGCTGATCGCCCTGCGCACGCTGCGCAAGCGTGCGCCAAAGCGCGACACCGTGATCATGCCGGCCTATACCTGCCCGCTGGTGCCGATCGCGGTGCACAGCCTGGGCCTGCGCGTGCAGTTGTGCGATACCCGGCGCGGTCATTTCGACTTCGACCCCGGCCAGCTCAAGCGGCTGGCCGATGCGCGCACGCTGGCGATCCTGCCCACCCACCTGGGCGGGCGCATTGCCGATGTCGAGCTGGCCTGCGAAGTCGCCCGCAACGCCGGCGCCTGGGTGATCGAAGATGCCGCGCAGGCACTCGGCGCACGGGTCGGCAACAGCAGTGTCGGCCTGCGCGGCGATATCGGATTCTTCAGCCTGGCCGCCGGCAAGGGCCTGAGCCTGCATGAAGGCGGCCTGCTGGTCAGCCGCGATGACGAACTGCGTGCTGCGCTGGCCGAACATGCCGTCCAGCACGTTCGCTCCAGCCTGCGCTGGGAGCTGCTGCGGAGCCTGCAGTTGCTGGGCCTTGCTGCCTGCTATCGCCCTTCGCTGCTGTCACTGGTGTATGGCAATCCACTGCGCAATGCGCTTCAGCGTGGCGATCTGGAAGATGCGGTCGGTGACATTTTCCCGCTGGATATCCCGCAGCACCGGGTCAGCCAGTGGCGGCAGAACATCGGCGCGCATGCCGCGCGGCGCTTGCCGGCATTCCTTCAGGCCGGTCGGCTGCGTGCGTTGCAGCTGCGGGTGCAGCTGGCACAGCTGCCCGCCGTTGAGGTGGTCGATGGGCTGGCCGGTAGCGGTGGCACCTGGCCACTATTAATGCTGCTGCTGCCCAGCCAACGCGCCCGCGATGCGGTACTGAAGGACTTGTGGCCACGCGGGCTTGGCGCCAGCCGCATGTTCATCCATGCCCTGCCCGGCTATGCCTACCTGCGCGGCATCGTGCCGCAGGACGACATGCCCAACGCACGCGACTTCGCCGCACGCATGCTGACCCTCGGCAACAGCGCCTGGCAGACCCGTGAAGAGACCGCCGAAATACTGCGGGCACTGGCCCGCGCGTGACGCCAGGACGCACGGATGGAGTGCGCCTCACGCATTCATCCATGCACCTTCCTGAACGCTTTCCGCGCCCTGCAATGCAGGCTTTCAACAGGAAAGGAACGAGAAAGGCTGCCTGCCTACATTGAGCCTGGCCCGGCATCGCGCCGGACGTTCCTTTCATCGACGGACCTGCCCATGCACTGGAGCATCCTGTGTGACTTCGACGGCACCATCAGCCTAGAAGATGTCATTGACTCGCTGCTGGAGAAATACGGCCAGCCGGGCTGGCAGGAACTGGAAGACCAGTGGAAAGCGGGAAAGATCGGCTCGCGCGAATGCATGCAGGGCCAGGTCAGGCTGCTGAAGCTGGACCCGGCCACGCTCGACGCCCACCTGGACCAGGTGCAGATCGATCCGGGCTTTGCCGCCTTTGTCAGCCGTGCCGAACAGCTGGGCGTGCCGCTGCGCATCGTCAGCGACGGCCTGGACCATGCGATCCACCGCATCCTCGCCAACCACGGCCTGTCGCGACTGCCGGTGGTGGCCAACCACCTGCGCTGGTGCGATGACCACTGGGAACTGGAATCGCCCTACCAGGCCGAAGGCTGCCGCAGCGGCACCTGCAAGTGCACCTGCGCTGCGCAGGCGCGCGCCAACGAAGCACCGCGTGTGCTGATGATCGGCGATGGCAGTTCGGATTTCTGCGTCTCCGAAGATGCCGACTTCGTGTTCGCCAAGCGTCGCCTGATCACCCATTGCACCCATGCCGGCATCGAGCATGCCGCCATCGATACCTTCCACGATGCAATCGCACTGCTGCCGCGCTTGCTCGATGGCAGCCTGCTGCAGCCACGTCGTATCGACGCCAGCCCGCAGCCCGCCGTACTGCCCCTGCTGCTGGCCACCGCCTGAGCACTCCCTTCCAAGCACGCCCCCGCTACCTCTTTCGAACGTCCTTCACGGAACCGAACTGCATGAACATTTTTGACAAGAACGCCGACGCCGCTGCCTCCGACGCGCAGCTGCTGGCCGACGAAGCCCGTTACAGCTCCTTCGGCGATACCGTCCACTACGTCGACCCGCCGAAGATCTTCCAGCGCGGCGAAGGCAGCTACATGTTCGACGGTGCGGGCGTGCCCTACCTCGACCTGCAGATGTGGTACTCGGCCTGCAACTTCGGCTACAGCAACAAGCGCCTGAACGACGCGCTGAAGGACCAGATCGACACCCTGCCGCAGGTCGCCAGCCAGTACCTGCACCCGACCCGCGTGCAGCTGGCCAAGACCATTGCCGTGGACATGCACGAGAAGTTCGGCCTCGACGGCCGCGTGCATTTCAACGTCGGCGGCGCGCAGGCCATCGAAGACTCGCTGAAGATCGTGCGCAACGCACGCGGCGGCAAGAGCCTGATGTTCGCCTTCGAAGGTGGTTACCACGGCCGTACCCTGGGTGCGTCGTCGATCACCTCCAGCTACCGCTACCGCCGCCGCTACGGCCACTTCGGCGAGCGCGCGATGTTCATCCCGTTCCCGTACCCGTTCCGTCGCCCGAAGGGCATGACCCCGGAAGAGTATTCCGACCACTGCGTGTGGCAGTTCGAGCGCCTGTTCGAAAGCGAATACAACGGCGTGTGGGATCCCAAGGTCGGCCAGGCGGAGTACGCCGCGTTCTATGTCGAGCCGATCCAGGGCACCGGCGGCTACGTCATCCCGCCGCGCAACTTCTTCACCGGCCTCAAGCGCGTGCTGGACAAGTACGGCATCCTGATGGTCGTCGATGAAATCCAGATGGGCTTCTGGCGCACCGGCAAGCTGTGGGCCATCGAGCACTTCGGCGTGACCCCGGACGTGCTGGTGTTCGGCAAGGCGCTGACCAACGGCCTGAACCCGCTGTCGGGCCTGTGGGCGCGCGAAGAGCTGATCAACCCGACCGTGTTCCCGCCGGGCTCCACCCACTCCACTTTCAACTCCAACCCGCTGGGCACCCGCCTGGGCCTGGAAGTGCTGAAGCTGGGCAAGGAAATGGATTACGAGCGCACCGTGCCGGAAAAGGGCGCGTACTTCCTCGACGGCCTGCGTGGCCTGCAGAAGCGCCACCCGGAAATCGGCGATGTCGACGGCCTGGGCCTGGCCCTGCGTGCGGAAATCTGCCAGACCGACGGCTACACCCCGAACAAGGAACTGCTGGACCGCATGGTCGACATCGGCCTGGCCGGTGACCTGCTGCACGACGGCAAGCGCATGGGCCTCGTGCTCGACGTGGGTGGCTGGTACAAGAACGTGATCACCTTCGCGCCGTCGCTGGACATCAGCTACGAAGAGATCGACCTGGCGATCACCCTGCTCGACCAGGCGCTGACCAAGGCCAAGGGCTGAGGTCGGATGCGCTGCCGGTTCCCGTGCCGATGGAGATGACGTCACTTGCGTCCAGCACTGCGCTGGAACCGGCCGCGCTGCTGGAGGGCTTCCTGGCCCACCCGCCGCTCGGATTCGAGGCAAGCCGCCTGCCCAGCGGCCTGCCGACCTTCCGTGCGCCGCTGGACCTGACCACCACCATGGACGACGCACTGCGCGGCAAGCTGCTTGGCCTGCCGCTGTCGCGCCTGTGGCGGCCATGGATCACCTGGCAAACCCGCTTCGTCGGTGCCACCAGCACCGAGTACACCCCGCTGCCAGCGCACGTCGCGCCTGAGGCGCTGGCCGAGGACGTGACGCGTCACGCGATCGGCGATACCCGGCTGCTGGTGGTCAAGGACCTGGCGATCGATTCGCCGCTGCTGGACGACGCCGCCAACGCACACAGCGGTGCCTTCCTGCAGGCGCTGCTGGCACGCGGCTTCGTCGAACTGGAAGGCATGCCGCTGGCCTGGGTGGCCATCGATTTCGATTCGATCGATGGCTATCTCGGCCGCCTGTCGTCTTCGCGCCGCAAGAACATCCGGCGCAAGCTGCGCTCGCGCGACGACCTGCAGATCGACTGCATCGCCACCGGCGATCCGGCCCTGGCCGACCCGCAGCTCCAGGCCGAACTGTATGCCTTGTACCTGGGCGTGTACGCGCAGAGCGCGGTGCATTTCGACCAGCTCGACCTGCCCTACTTCCAGCATCTTCTGGCCGACAGCCAGGGCCAGGGACGGATGTTCCTGTACCGCCACCAGGGCCAGCTGATCGGCTGGAACCTGTGTTACGTGCATGCGGGCAAGCTGGTGGACAAGTACATCGGCCTGGCCTATCCGCAGTCCCGCGAGCACAACCTGTACGCGGTGAGCTGGATGCACAACCTCGAATACGCGCTGCAGCACAGCCTGAGCCACTACGTGGCCGGCTGGACCGATTCGCGGATCAAGGCCGAACTGGGTGCCAGCTTCACCTCCACCCGGCATGCGATCCACGCCCGTTCCCCGCTGCTGCGTGCAGCCCTGCGCAGGCTGGCCCCGTACCTGCAGGGCGAACCGGACGGAGGCGGCTGAGCGATGCCATTGCGTTCCCCGCTGATCCTGGACCTGGACGGTGGCGTGCTGCCGCTGCCCCAGGCGCAGACGCTGGCCCTGCCGCAATGGCACGGTCCACTGCGCTTCGCCTGCAGCAATGCCACCCTCGACCGTTTCGCCGCTGAAGTGCTGGCACCGCTGCCGGCCCAGCTCGGCACGGTGATGCTCGGCAGTGGCGACTTCCACCACCTCAGCCTGCCGCTGCTGCAGCGCATGCGCACGCAGGCGCCGTTCCAGCTGGTGGTGCTGGACAACCATCCGGACAACATGCGCTTCCCGTTCGGCATGCACTGCGGTTCGTGGGTGAACGCCGCCAGCAAGCTGCCGCAGATCTCGCACATCCACGTGCTCGGCATCACCTCCAGCGACATCGGCCTCGGCCATGCCTGGGAGAACCACTGGCGCCCGCTGATCGGCAGTCGCCTGACCTACTGGTGCATGGATGTGGACGTGGGCTGGGGGCATCGTCTCGGCATGGGCCACGCCTTCCGCCGTTTCGAGCATCCCGAAGCGCTGGTGGCCGCGTTCGCCGCCGAGCAGGCCAAGTCGCCGCAGCCGACCTACCTGTCGATCGACAAGGATGTGTTTGCCGAGGACGTCGCCCGCAGCAACTGGGACCAGGGCCGCTTCCAGCTGGAACACGCGCTGGTGGTGATTGAAGCACTGCGTGCCGGCGGCCTGGTCGGCAGTGACATCACCGGCGAAGTGTCGCTGGCCAACTACCAGAGCCGCTTCAAGCGCTGGTTGTCGTCGCTGGATGGCCAGCCTGACGTCAGCGCCGGGGATCTACCGCTGTGGCAGGCGCGGCACCAGCAGGTGAACCGCGAACTGCTGGCGGCGATGGCCGCGGTGCCGACCGCCTGTTGAGCGCCTCGGTAGTGCCGGGCCCATGCTCGGCTATCGCTATCGCTTTCTGTAGAGTCGAGCCATGCTCGACTCAGCGGACGGCAAACAGCAGTCGAGCATGGCTCGACTCTACAGGGGGCGATGGCCGAGCATGGCTCGGCACTACACTGGGTTCCCGCCCCAGGAGCCGCCACCATGGCCCAGACCGTCATCCCGCAGCTGCGCATGCGCCACGCCGACACCACCCTGCCGTTCTACGTGCAGGGGCTGGGCTTCGTGGTCGACTGGGAACAGCGCTTCGAACCCGGCTTCCCGCTGTTCGCCCAGCTCACCCGCGATGGCCAGACGATCTTCCTCACCGAACACAGCGGCGACTGCGAGGTCGGCGGCGCGGTGTACTTCATCGTCGAGGACGTCGACGCCCTGCACCGCGCCTTCAGCGCCGCAGGCGTCCCCATCGAACAGCCGCCGCATGACACCGAATGGGGCAGCCGCGAGATGCTGCTGCGTGACCCCGACGGCAACCGCCTGCGCTTCGCCACCGACGCGAGCTGAACCGGGCGGCCTTGAGCCGGATATACGAAACATATACGCTTCGTATACCCCCTCCTTCAGGACCGCCCATGGGCATCGTCAACATCGATGACACCCTGCACGACCAGCTGCGCCGTGCCTGTACCGTCTCCAGCCGCTCGATCAACGCCCAGGCCAACTTCTGGATCCGGGTCGGCATGCTGTGCGAGCTGAACCCCACGCTGAGCTTCCAGGACATCGTCGCCAGCGAGCTGCGCGCGGCCGGTGTGCAGCCGCCGCTGCTGCCGCCGGGACAGGTCTGAGCCGATGGGCATCATCAAGCGCCCCGACGAGATCGCGCTGATGGCCGAATCCGGCCGCCTGCTGGCGGAGGTGTTCGCCGCACTCGACCAGCTGCCGCTGCAGGGCCGAAGCACCATGGAGATCAACGATTTCGTCGAACGCATGATCGTTGATGAGCTGCAGGCGAGGCCGGCCAGCAAGGGCCAGTACGGCTTCCCGTACGTGCTCAACACCTCGATCGACAACGTTGTCTGCCACGGCGTACCCAGCACCACCGACGTGCTGCGCAACGGCCAGATCGTCAACCTCGACATCACCCTGGAGAAGAAGGGCTACATCGCCGACTCCAGCACCACCTATCTGGTCGGTGAGGTCGACTATGCCGCGCGCAGGCTGGTGCAGACCACCTACCAGGCGATGTGGAAAGGCATTGCCGCCGTGCGTCCTGGTGCGCGGCTGGGCGACATCGGCCACGCCATCGCCCGCCACGCGCGCAGCCACGGCTACAGCGTGGTGAAGGAATACTGCGGCCACGGCATCGGCCAGGAGATGCACGAGGAACCGCAGATCCTGCACTACGGCCATCCCAACACCGGCATGGTGCTGGAAGAAGGCATGGTGTTCACCATCGAACCGATGCTCAACCAGGGCAAGCCGGCCATCCGCCAGCAGCCGGACGAATGGCCGGTGTACACCCGCGACGGCAAGCTGTCGGCGCAGTTCGAGCATACGGTGGCGGTCACCCGCACCGGCGTGCGGGTACTGACCCTGCGCCCCGGAGAGACGCCGTTGTGCTCGGTGGATGCCGCCTAGAGTGGCCGTTGCTGCATCCCGGCACCCTCGTGCACGGCGCGCTTCCGTGCCGTCAGCGGTTCGCGTACCCGCTGTGCCACATAGCCGACGCTGGCTGCGAGAATGAAGGTGTAACCAAGGAGTTCGGTGGTCTCCTCGATGGTGTTCTTGAACACGCGGATGTACTGGTCACCCAGCAGTCCGGTCCACAACGACGTCATGCCGATCAGACGCGAATAGAACAGCAGCAGAACCAGGCCGATCGTCATCACGGTACCCGGCCGGGATACGAGAAAACGCACCAGCGCCGGCATGGCCCGGCGCCAGTCGCGGCTGGCCCAGGCCAGTGAACCGATGATCAGCACGGCCACCGGGTACTTCCAGAAGCCGTGTGCGATCAGGTCCAGCGCCTCATCCATTTCACGCAGGAGCATGCAGGCGAACAGCGCGGCCGCCAGAACGGCAAAGGCCCGATCATCGGCACGTCGCAATGCAAGCCGGACGAAGGCAGCCACGCTGGCGACCAGGAAGCCTTCCTGGGTCAGTTCGACCAGCGACCACTCGCCGACTGCATTGCCCAGCCAATGGATGTCGAGCCAGGCCAACGCAGGCGGAAGCGCCATCATCAGGCCGAACAGGAAGGTGCGCCCCAGGTGGGACAGGAGCAGCTGTAGATTGTCTTTCATGCAACACCGATGCCGCGCCGTGGCGGTCGTACAACGAGAACACAGGCGACCGGGGGGCTGCCGAACGACGGCATGCGCGGCGGGGTCGCGACCAGGCGCGCATTATCCGCGCTGTATCCGGCCACGTGAACCGTACCGGTGGAACACACACGCAACACCGGCGTACGTCACGCACTCATGGCGATAAAGGACGCAACAGCAACAACGTCGCAAGGCAGAACATGA
Organism: Stenotrophomonas sp. 71799_Sma; assembly: GCF_056482505.1. NCBI lineage: Bacteria > Pseudomonadati > Pseudomonadota > Gammaproteobacteria > Lysobacterales > Lysobacteraceae > Stenotrophomonas > Stenotrophomonas sp. 71799_Sma. The sequence goes on along the minus strand of NZ_CM151202.1, from coordinate 1,376,423 downwards.
AGATCGCCACGCCTGCATCCAGCACACGCCAGGCAACCGGCCTGTGGAACACCGGCTGCAACAGGCGCGCGCCATAGCCCAACGTGCAGAACCAGGCCACACTGGCAATGCAGGCACCGGCGGCGAAGGCCCAGCGCAGATCGCCCGGGTAGCGCGTGGACAGGCTGCCCAGCAGCACCACGGTATCCAGATAGACGTGCGGGTTGAGCAGGGTGAAGGCCAGGCAGGTCAGCAGTACCTGCCGTCCGCTGCCGCCCTGCGCCTCGGCGGCGGCCAGCGCACTGCCACCGCGCCATGCGCGCAGCCCCGCCTGCAGGCCATACCAGAGCAGGAAGCCCGCACCACCGAAGCGCAGCACCTGCAGCAGCAGCGGCCACTGCAGCACCAGCGCGCCCATGCCGCCGACGCCGGCCAGGATCAGCACGATGTCCGCGCCGGCACAGGCCAGCACCACCCTGCCCACATGGCGCTGCTGCAGGCCCTGGCGCAGCACGAAGGCGTTCTGCGCACCGATGGCGATGATCAGGCCGGCACCTGCGAACAGGCCGGCGGCGGTAGCGGCGATCCACATCAGGACAGGCCAGGCAGCGAGAGGACGCGCAGGGTGCGGCCGCTGACCCTGTTTAGACAATCTGATTTTTCTTTATCCTGTGCAGGAAAACTGAAGAGGCACCGGCATGGATCTGGTACATCCGCAACTGGCCGCGTTTGCTGCGGTGCTGGAAGAAGGCAGCTTCGACGCCGCGGCACGCCGCCTGTCGATCAGCCCGTCGGCCCTGTCGCAACGGATCAAGGCGCTGGAGGACAGGCTCGGCCAGGTACTGGTGGTACGTCAGGCACCGTGCCGGCCCACCGCCGCAGGCGAAGCGCTGCTGCGCCGGGTCCGGCCGATGCAGGCGCTGGAGGCCGAGGCATTGGCCGAACTGCTGCCCGAACGCGGCAGCGATGCCGCGCGCACGCCGATCCCGTTGGCGGTCAACGATGACTCGCTCGATACCTGGTTCGTACCGGCCATCGCCGACCTGCACCAGCGCCATGGCTACCTGTTCGACCTGCGCATGGATGACCAGGACCATACCCTGCAGCTGCTGCGCGATGGCAGCGTGCTCGGCGCGGTCACTGCCGAAAGCCAACCGGTGAAGGGCTGCAACGTGCATCCGCTCGGCGCCATGCGCTACCACGCTGTCGCCTCGCCCGGCTTCGCCCGCCAGTACTTCCGCGACGGCATGCAGGCCACGGCCCTGGCGAGCGCACCGATGCTGGTGTTCAACCGCAAGGATGAACTGCAGTGGCGCTTCGTGCGGCGGCTGACCCGCGCGCGACTGCAGCCGCCGCTACACTACCTGCCCTCCTCCACCGGTTTCGTCGAAGCCGCTGCGTGCGGACTCGGCTGGGGCATGGCCCCGGAAACCCTGGTCGCGCCCGCCGTGCGCGCCGGCCGCGTGGTGGTACTGGAACCCCGCCGCTGGCTCGACGTGCCGCTGTACTGGCAGCATGCTGCCGTGCGTTCAAGCACGCTGCAGCACATCACCCAGGCGCTGCGCACTGCAGCCAGCGGCACCCTTCGTTGAGGACAATCCAATGACCGCAGACCCGGGCTTCACGCCGCGCGCACTACCGTTTGCGCACTTCTTCACCATTGGGACGGCATGAGCGTGATCGGCCGACGTACAAGGATGCACTGCGCGAAGGCCGCGCTGGCGCTGGCGCTGACGACCTGCCTGCCACTGGCTGCGCAGGCGCAGACCCTCACCGATGCACCCGCATTGGACTGGGAGCAGGCACGGCAGCGCCTGGAGCAGGTCTCCGATGCACTGGCCGCCGCCGATGCAGCGGTACGCAACAAGCAGGACCTGCAGGACGCCACCCGCCTGCTGCGCCTGCCGGAGATCACCGGCGAAGTGCGCCGCCTGCAGTTCCAGAAGACCCTCACCCTGCCACTGGGTTCGCTGGCACCGGTGGCCGAGGCCTATGGCATCGACTCACCGCTGTCATTCACCGAACGCGACTGGCGTACCCGGCCCGTGGTTACCGCGGTGCTGCCGTTGTACACCGGCGGCGTGATTCCGGCCGCGCAACGCGCGGCCAGCGCCGCCCACGAACAGGCCAGTGCCGAACGCGAAGCACAACGCCAATCGCTGACCGTGCAGCTGGCCCAGGCCTATTTCGGCCAGCGCCTGGCCGAGCAGGCAGTGGATGTGCGCCGCGACGTACGCGATGGCCTCAACCGCCACCTGTCCGACGCGGAGAAGCTGGAACGCGAGGGCTTCGCCACCCGCGCCCAGCGCCTGCAGGCCACCGTGGCCCGCGACAAGGCCGAGCGCGAATACCAGAAAACGGTGAACGACCTGGCCACGCTGAAGGCGGCGCTGGCCACGCTGCTGCGCAGTGGTGGCGAGGTACAGCCGGTGTCGCCGCTGTTCGTGCAGCGCGTGCCATTGGAACCGGTCGCCAGCTTCGAGCGCACTGCGCAGGCGCGCCAGCCGCAGATCGCACGCCTGCGGGCGATGGTGGCGCAGGCCGAACAGGGCGTGCGCGTGCAGCAGGCCAAGCTGAAGCCGCAGATCTTCGCCTTCGGCCAGTACGACTTCCGCCGCCGCGATGAGATGCTGACCGATCCGGACTGGGCGTTCGGCATCGGCCTGAAGTACACCTTCCTGTCGCCGAACTCGCGGCCGGCGCAGATCAGCGCCGCGCGTGCGCAGCAGGACCAGGCTGAAGCGGGCCTGCGCGAGGCCGAGAACCAGGTCGCACTGGGCGTGCGCAAGGCCTGGAACGAGCTGGAAACCGCGCGCCAGCAGTACGTGCTGCTCGACAGCAGCATTGCCCAGGCACAGGAAAACCTGCGCCTGCAGGAGCTGGCGTTCCGCGAAGGCCAGGCCACCTCGCTGGATGTGATCGACGCGCGGCTCGGCCTCGGCGGCGCCCGTGTCGAGCGCGCACAGGCCGCCTACCAATACGATATTGCGCTGGCACAGTTGCTGGAGGTCAGTGGACAGATGGACCGTTTCGAAGAGTTCCGGCGGCGTGCGGACGAGGTGATCGACCATGAGTGATGTGCTGCACGACGATGCGACGACGCCCCCGGGCAAGCGCCGGTTGGGCCCGATCCTGATAGTGGTGCTGCTGGTCGTGGTGGTGCTCGGCCTGTGGCTGGCCTGGCGCAGCCCGGCCGACCAGATCCAGGGGATGGCCGACGCCGATACCATCAACGTGGCCGCCAAGATCACCGCGCGCGTGGCCGAACTGAAGGTGCGCGAGGGCGACCGCGTGCAGCCCGGGCAGGTGCTGTTCCTGCTCGACAGCCCCGAAGTGGCCGCCAAGGAACAGCAGGCGCACGGCGCATTGGCCGCCGCACAGGCGGTGGCCGACAAGGCCGACGAAGGTGCGCGCAGCGAAGACATCCGCGCCGCTGAAGCGAACTGGAAGCGGGCTGAAGCCGGTGCGACGCTGGCTGAAGCCACCTACCAGCGCGTGCAGAACCTGTTCAACGAAGGGGTGATGACCCGGCAGAAGCGCGATGAAGCGCATGCCCAGGCCACCAGTTCGCGCGAACTGGCGCGTGCCGCCCGCGCGCAGTACGACATGGCCTTGGCCGGCGCACGCGAGCAGGACAAGCGTGCCGCGCAGGGCCAGGTGCAGCAGGCACAGGGCGCGGTGGCCGAAGTCAACGCCGCGCGTGTCGAAGTGGAAGGGCGCGCGCCGGTGGCCGGCGAGATCAACAAGCGCATGGCCGACCCGGGTGAACTGGTGCCGGCCGGCTACCCGGTGTTCACCCTGGTCGACATCGACCGCATGTGGGTGGCGATGAACCTGCGCGAATCGCAGATGCAGGGCCTGAAGGTCGGCAGCAAGCTGCAGGGCAGCGTGCCGGCGCTTGGCCAGGACGGCGAGTTCGAGGTCTATTTCATCAATCCGGCCGGTGACTATGCGACCTGGCGGACCACCCGCCAGTCGTCCGGCTACGACGTCCGCAGCTTCGAGGTGCGGGTGCGCCCGGTACGCCGCATCGAGGGCTTCCGCCCCGGCATGAGCGTGCTGTTCGCATGGCCCCAGCACTGAGCCCCGACAGCAGCAGCTTCGCCGCCAGCTGGCGGCGCGAGCTGCGGTCGCTGCGCGGCAACCGCGCCGACCTGCTGCTGGTCACCCTGCTGCCGCTGCTGATGCTGGCCGTGATGGCGTGGATGTTCACGCCCTCGGTGATGCGCGACATCCCGATCGCCGTGGTCGACCTCGACCACAGCAGCGACAGCCGCCTGCTGCTGCGCATGCTCGATGCCAGCCCCGGCGTGCGCATCGCCAGCCAGCCTGCGGACATGCAAGATGCACGTTCGCAGCTGCGTCGGCTGGATGTGTTCGCCATCGTACTGGTGCCGCGCGATGTCACCCGGCAGGCGTTGCGTGGGCGCCAGGGCACGGTGTTCGCCTATTACAACGCCACCTACATGACCACCGGCCAGTCCGCGGCGCGCGATATCGGCGACGCGGTCTCGGCCTGGAACGCACGCCTGCTGCGCGAGCGCATCGGCCTGCAGGTCGGCCCGGGCAAGCTGCGTGCGGCACCGATCGCGGTGCAGTCGGACATCCTGTACAACCCGGCGCGCAGCTACGAGCTGTTCCTGCTGCCGCTGATCTTCCCGGCGGTGTTGTCGCTGGTGCTGGCACTTGCGGTGGCCGGCAGCCTCGGCCGCGAGATTCGCGACGGCAGCCTGCCCGCCTGGCTCGGCCGCACACCGTGGCCGGCGATTGCCGGCAAGATCGCGCCGTACGTCCTGCTGTTCTCGCTGTATGGCGCGCTCGGCATCGGTTACCTGGCCTGGCTGCGCGGCGATGGCGTGGCGGGCAGCGTGCTCATGCTGCTGCTCGCACAACCCTTGTTCTATCTGGCTACCGCCGCCTACGCGCTGTTCTTCGTCGGCGTCACCCGCGACATGGGCACCGCACTGTCTGCGGTCGGCCTCAGTATCGGCACCGCGCTGGCGTTCTCCAGCGCCACCTTCCCGGTGCTGGACGGCCCGTTGTTCACCCGCATCTGGCACCAGCTGCTGCCATTGAGCGCCTACATCAAGCTGCAGACCCAGCAACAGTTCATCGGTTCGCCGCTGCAGGTTTCGGTATGGCCGCTGGCCACGTTGCTGCTGATGTCAGTGGTGGCTGGCGGCATCGGTGGCCTGCGCCTGATTGCCTTCGCGCGCACGCCCGAAGCCGCACAACCGGCAGGAGCCGACGCATGAGCGCACTGTGGCGCAGTCTGCGGCAGACCCTGATGGCGGTGCTGTGCGACCGCTATGCGATCGTGGTGATGGTCGGCGCGGTGATCCTGTACTCGTTCTTCTACCCGGCCGCGTATCGCCACCAGGTGGCCGGCAACCTGCCGGTACTGGTGGTGGACGAAGACCACAGCGCGACCAGCCGCGAGCTGCTGCGGAAGCTCGACGCGTTGCGGGTCGCACGCGTGGTCGGGCAGCCTGCGGACATCAACAGCGCGCGCCAGCAGCTGGAAGCCGGTCATGCCGAAGGCATCGTGCTGATCCCGGCCAACCTGGAGCGCGACATCCTGCGCGGCCACCCGGCCAAGCTGGTGCTGCTCGGCAACGGCGCCTACCTGGGCCGCGCCAGCTGGGTGCTGGGCAGCGTGGCCGATGCACTGGGTGCGTTCGGACGTGAGGCGGTGGTCGGCCAGGCCGCCTTCATGGGCGCGCCGCAGGCACCACCGGTGACCCTGGTGCAGCGCCCGCTGTACAACACCCAGGAAGGCTACGGCAGCGCCATCGTGCCCGGCGTGGCCGAGCTGATCGTGCACCAGACGCTGCTGATGGGCATCGGCGTCCTGCTCGGCGGCCGTCGTCTCGCGCTCGGCCGGCGCCTGCGCTTCGACCTGCCGACGCTGGCCGGCATGGCACTGGGCTTCGGCCTGATCGGCCTGTTCGGCCTGTTCTACTACGCCGGCTTCACCGCCTGGGTGCAGGACTATCCGCGCGGCGGCAACCCATTGGGCCAGCTGCTCGGCGGCACCTTGTTCATCGCCGCCACCGTGGCCTTCGGCCTGTTCGTCGGCAGCTTCTTCCGAACCCGCGAACGCGCCTTCCAGTACATCATCGCCACCTCGATCCCGCTGTTCTTCCTGGCCAACCTGTCGTGGCCGGCGGTGATGACGCCACAACCGCTGGTCTGGCTTGCGCAGCTTCTGCCGACCACCTCGGGCATCAACCTGATGGTGCGCCTGAACCAGATGGACGCCCGCCTGACCGAAGTCAGCCACGAACTGATCACCCTCACCGCCCTGCTGCTGCTCTACGGCAGCCTCGCCAGCTGGCGCCTCCTCGCAAAAAAGGGGACGGAGGGGATTAAGTCGTAAGCGGCCGGTTTGGGGAATTACGACTTAATCCCCTCCGTCCCCTTTTCCTGCAACGAAGAACGCCGGCGCGAGGCCGGCGTTCGGATACTGCATCGTGGAAGGGCCAACCAGGTCGGTCAATCAGCGGTAGACGCGTTCGCAGCGACGTTCCACCACGCGGTCGCCGTTCTTCTGCTGGCTGTTGCCCTGGATCTGGCGACCGGCCGCACCACCTGCAACGGCGCCTGCCACGGTGGCCAGCTTCTTGCCGTTGCCGCCACCTACCTGGTTGCCGAGCAGGCCGCCGATCACCGCGCCGGTAGCGGTACCCGTGATGCGGTTCGGATCGCGCGAGTTGCGCTGCACTTCCACGTTCTTGCAGACCACGCGGCTGCCGTCGTTGAACTTGCGTCCCTCATCGCGCGGGCCATAGGTCTGCGCGCCGGCCACCGACGAAGCTGCCAGCAGGGTGCCCAGCACAAGCAATCGGGTCGAGGTCTTCATGGCCATCTCCTGAGTTCCGGTATGGCGCCAGTGTCCTCCCGCGGTTGGCAACCGGAAGTGAAATGCGCGTGTCCGCCACTTCATCGGCCATCGCACGTTCAGGAAGAAAATCCGCGCCCATCGCGACCAGCCGTCGCGATGGGCGCCGTCTCCCTGCCGGCCTTGCTCTCTTCTAGAACTCTTCCCAACCACCCGCATTGGCGGCCAGCGTCGGCTCGATCCGCGGCGACAGCACCGCGGGCCGGCGCACCGGCGCAACCGATGCCGCCACGGCTGCCAGCGCCGGGCGCACCGCGGCGGCAGCGGTCACCGCCCCCGTGCGGAACACCGAAACCGCCTCGGCCAGCAGGTTGGCCTGCTCCTCCATCGAGCGTGCCGCCGCACTGGCCTCTTCTACAAGCGCCGCATTCTGCTGCGTGGTCTCATCCATCTGCACCACCGCCTGGTTGACCTGTTCGATGCCCGAGCTCTGCTCCTGGGAGGCAGCAGAGATATCGGCCATGATGTCGGTCACGCGCTGCACCGAGGCCACGATCTCGCCCATCGTGGTGCCCGCCTGGCGGACCAGCGCCGAGCCGTCGGCGACCTTGCCGACCGAATCCTCGATCAGCCCCTTGATCTCCTTGGCCGCCCCCGCCGAGCGCTGCGCCAGCGTACGCACTTCGCTGGCCACCACTGCAAAGCCCCTGCCCTGCTCGCCGGCACGCGCAGCTTCGACCGCCGCGTTCAGCGCGAGGATATTGGTCTGGAAGGCGATGCCGTCGATGACGCTGATGATCTCGGCGATTTTCTTCGACGATGCCTCGATGGCCGACATCGTGGTGACCACCTGGCCCACCACTTCACCGCCCTGGGAGGCAACACCATGCGCGCCGATGGCCAATTGGTTGGCCTGCCGTGCATGCTCGGCATTCTGCTTCACGGTGGAGGTCAGTTCCTCCATCGATGCTGCCGTTTCTTCCAGGTTTGCCGCCTGCTGTTCGGTACGCCGCGACAGGTCGGTGTTGCCCGAAGCGATTTCACCTGCGGCCAGATTGATGCTGGAGGCGCTGGACTGGATGCGGCCGACGATCTGCTTGAGCTGGTCGACGGTGGCATTGCAGTCATCACGCATGCGCGCGAACACGCCATGGAAATCACCCTGCATGCGCACGGTCAGGTCGCCGCGCGAGATGGCCTGCAGCAGGGTCGAGACCTGCACCAGGTTCTCGTCGGTGGTCTGCATCAGGCGATTGAGCCCAGCCACCATGTCGCGGAAATCATAGGCGAAGCGATCTTCGTCGCCGCGCAGGCTGAAGTCGCCTGCCGCAGCCGCTGTCGCCAACCGGCGGATCTCGCTGTTGATCGCCGACAGGCTGGACTTGGTTTCGTCCATCGCCTGGGTGATCGCCGCCTTCTCGCCGGGCAGCGGGTCCATGTCCACCGACAGATCGCCGCGTGCGTAGTGTTTCATCACCTCGATCAGCCGGTTCTGTACCTGCACGTGCGATCCAACCAGCGCATTGGTCTCATGCACCATGCGCCCGTAGTCACCGGGGAACGCGCTCTCGTCCATGCGGTAGCTGAGGCTGCCGGCATCGTGCTGGCGGGCCAGCTCCCCCTGTGCCGCCATCACCGACTGCAGCTGTGCCTGCATGCGCTGCATCGACTTCAGCAGCTGGGTCACCTCATCGTTGCCGGTGGCGTCGATGCTGCTGTCCAGGCGGCCACTGGCGATGCCGTCGGCCAGCTTCACCGCTCCTTCCAGCGGGCGGGTCAGGCTGCGGGTGATCGCCCAGGCCGCCAACGTCCCCAGCAACAGGCTCAGTGCCCCGAACGCGATCGACAGCGTGCCGGTCCACGATTCGGTTGCGCGGTACTCTTCGCGGCTGCGTTCGGTCAGTGCTTCCTGGTGGCGCAGCAGGGCCGAAATGGATTCATTCCAGGCCGTTGCCAATCCGTGCTCGGCCAGCAGCTCCTTCGCTGCACCATCGAAATCCCCCGCCTTCATGCGCTCATGCAATTGCTGGGTTGATGCATCGGTGGCCTTGCGGGCCGCCTCGATGCGCGCGACCAGGGTATCGCCGGTAGCGTCACGCGGAATCTTGATGTACTTGGCCCAGATACCGTCATAGGTCCGCGACAACTCCTGGGCACGCTGGTAATCCTTGTCGAACTCGTCACCCCGCTTGATCACCATCAGGCGACGATGCATCAGCACCGCGTTGTTGGTATCAAGCATGTCATTCAACAGGCGCATCTTCACCATGTTGACGTCCACCACTTTCTCGAACTGGGCGGATTTCAGCTGATTCCCATACAGCACCAGGCCGACGATGGCCATGATGAACAGCAGCAGCAGACCGAAGCCGGCGCCAAGCCGGGATCCCACACGGAGATTACGTAAGGCAAGCATCTCAATTCCCTTGATCGTGGCCGTACGTTCGATGGCGGCGCAGCGGAGGGAAACTTTACGGGACTTTATATATGGACCGATCCAAATATATGGAACTGTGCAGGCAGTCAGAAAATGCGGCGACCGATAATGGCGCCATATCCTTATCGAATAGCGCTGACACGCCAGCGTCCGATGAAAATCACGCAGGATTAACACCATAATAACGCCCCCCCATCCAGCGCGGCCCGGATTATCTGCGCCGGACACAACCGTCGCCCCGGAGGGCTACAGTCTGCAGATGACACGGATCCTGCACATCGAAGGCGCGTCCATCAACGACATCGCCAGCCTCTACGTGGAAATCAATCGTGTGTTCATGGCCGACGAAGACTGGCAGCTGGGCGCAAGCCTGGACGCGCTTGATGACCTGCTGCACGGGGGCTACGGCGCGCTCGCCGGTCATGCCACCGCCACGGTGGTGTGGCGCGACATCGCCCACAGCCGCGAGGCACTGGGCCGCGAGACCACACGCGCCTGGCTGCAGTCGAAACTCGATCAGGGCGGCAGGTTCAACGGTCCAGCCATCCACGCTCAGTTGACGGCACTGTCACTTGGCCAGGGACAGACCTACTTCGAGATCGTCATGGAGATCTTCGGCAGCCATCCGCAGATCACCCTGGTGCCAGGCTGAGCACTCTGCAGCAACCAGCCGCATCAACTCAAAGCTTGGCCAGGGCCTCGCCCAGCCGGCGTGGGAACGCCACTTCGCTGGCCAGGTGCCATGCGCGTGCATTGGCGCCCAGCCGGGTCCACTCGGCCTCATCCATCGCCAGCGCACGCTCGACGGCCTGTTCCAGCGCCTTCTCATCCACATGCCAGGTCCTGGACAGATGACAGGGCTCGCCCTCGTGCGCGTCAACCAGGATGCCGCGGCTGTCGTCGATCATCTGGTTCATCGGCGCGCCATCGCAGGTGATCACCACCGCCCCGCAGCTCATCGCTTCCACCAGGTAATGGCCCCAGCCTTCGGTCTGCGACAGGCACAGGTGGAACGCATGTTCGTTCTGCAGGCGCTGCACCTCCTGGTCGGGCAGCCGCTCGCGGACGATCCGCAGGTTCGCGGCCCCGCCCTCATCTTCGTCCGAAGGGCCGCCGCGCAGGATGGTCAGCAAGGGCCACTCCGGATGGCGCTTCCAGACCTCGACCAGCGTTGCCGTCCCCTTCATGCGGCTGGTACCGGCCGCATGCAGGAAAGTGCGCGGCCTGCGCGGCACCGCCGGGTCGTAGCGGTCACGGCTGCAGAAACCGACTTCCAGCGCGCGCATGCCCAGTGCGTTGAAGATGCGCGTGGCGTCTTCGGTCTTGGTCAACAACGCATCGAACCGCGGCAGGATCCGCAGGCTGCGTGCGGACACCCATTCCGGATTCGGAATCAACAGATTGACCTCGGCCAGTCCGAAGCTTGCCGGCCGGACATGCTCCAGCGAGATGTTGATGTCGAACCGGGCCGGCGTGCGCCCCAGGCTCAGCCACGAGGCCAGCAGCCTGCGCAGGCGCATCCCGCGGAGCTTCCAGGCCCCCCCATTGCGCACCGCGTCCAGACGGCTGACCGTCACCGTGTGCCCGAGCTGCTGCAACGAGCGCTCGATCACCTGGATGTCATGGGACAGGCCACGCTGGTTGTCGGCGGCCAGCAGGTGGATATGCGCCATCAGGAGGGACTCCCTGGCCGGCGCAGGTCGCGCGCAGGCAAGGCGGTCGCCAGCATGAAGCCCAGCACCAGGTAGAAATAGAACGAATGGGGCATCGCCCGGTAGAACACGTTGTCCGTGAACGCCGACAGCGCATAGACGATGACCACGGCAAGTCCGGCGGTGGCGATCATCGCGGTGATGTCGTCGGCGTGGCCGAGGCGCCGCACGAAATGAATGCCGGGCAGGATGAAGACCAGCAGCATGATCAGCAGCAACGGCACGCCACCGGTCACCGCCGCTTCCAGGTACTCGTTGTGCGGGTGGTTGTAGCGGAAGATCGACTCGGACACCTCGCCGCGGGCGATGCCCTCACGTGCATAGGTACCGAACTGGTTCAGGCCCACCCCCGCCACGGGATGCTCGGCGAAGGCGTCGACCGCCACGCCCCACATGGCGATGCGCTCACGGACCGAGCCGACCTCGTTTTCCTGGTTGAAACCGGAGATCTCGCCACTGACCTCACCGAAGCGCTGGATCACCTCATGGTTCAGCACCGAGGTGGCACCGACCACGCCAATGACCAGGGCACCGACGAAGACCAGTGCCCCCCGCCAGCGCCGGGTGCGCCGGACGTGCACCGCAATCACCATCAGCATGGCGGGAATGAACGCCAGGATCGGTCCGCGGCTCTGCGCCAGGATCGAACCGTAGACGCCGACGGCGATGGCCACGCCGTGCAGCCAGCGTTCGGCCGGATGCACATTGGGCTGGATCAACCGGATGACCGAGAACAACGCCATGCACAGCGTCACCATGGTGAACTCGATGGCCGTCCATTCGCCGCCACTGAAACCGTGCGCGCGTTCAAGGCCCATCACGTGGTGCTGCACGATGCACGACCCGCCGAAGACCAGGGTGGACACGGCGAAGATCTTCCAGATCAGGCGCCAGTCCAGCGCAGTGGCGAACACGGCAGCGGTACCCAGGTAGAGCAGTGTCTGCGCCGGCAGATCCAGCTCGTTCCAGCGCAGCCCGTGCCAGAGGATGCTGTAGAAGGCATAGGCCAGGCGCAGGAAGCAGACGATCACGATGAACCGGGCGATGCGGTAGCGCAGGCGGACATCGGGCTGGCGGCGGATCAGAACCACGCCGGTGACCAGCAGGGCCAGCAGCAGCACCGCCTTCAGCAAGGTGTAGGGTGCGGAGCCGGCAAGCGGAACGATGGCGACCAGGATGCTCAGCAGGACGGTACGCCAGGTGTAACGAGGTTCGGCGGCCATGCAGGCTGCAGTCATGCTTGTTCTTTCCATCAACGCCCGCCCGGGGGATAAGTCGCCCCGGTTTCCATGGAGGCCGCTTGGCGGAAATCGCCGGGGCTGACACTACCGTGGGCCCCTGGGGAAATCAACCAAAGTGCCGGCGCAGGGGCGCAGGCGTTGGCACACGGACAGCCCCCGGGCCCAGCGCGGGTGCCGCGGATCATCGACCGCCCCAGGTCGCTACACTAATGTCCTCTCCGGCCATGCCTGCGCGTAGCCACGCCCCGACGCCCTGCCAAGACGCGAAACGCCCCAAGTGACTGATACAAAAGACAACACCAGCAACGCCAAGGCGTCCAAGGAACACACCCCGCTGATGAAGCAGTTCTTCGCGGCCAAGTCCGATTACCCGGACCTGCTGCTGTTCTTCCGCATGGGTGACTTCTACGAACTGTTCTATGACGACGCCCGCAAGGCGGCGCGCCTGCTCGACATCACCCTGACCCAGCGCGGCAGCTCCGGCGGCGCACCGATCCCGATGGCCGGCGTGCCGGTACATGCCTATGAAGGCTACCTGGCACGGCTGGTGGCGCTGGGCGAGTCGGTGGCGATCTGCGAGCAGATCGGCGACCCGGCGCTGGCCAAGGGCCTGGTCGAGCGCAAGGTGGTGCGCATCGTCACCCCCGGCACGGTCACCGACGAGGCGCTGCTGGATGAACGCCGCGACACCCTGCTGATGGCCCTGTCGCGCAGCAAGCAGGGCTACGGCCTGGCCTGGGCCGACCTGGCCGGCGGCCGCTTCCTGGTCAACGAGGTGGAAACCGACGACGCGCTGGAAGCCGAACTGGCACGGCTGGAACCGGCCGAGCTGCTGGTGCCCGATGAAGAGAACTGGCCGGAGTTCCTGCGCCAGCGCACCGGCGTACGTCGCCGCGCGCCGTGGCTGTTCGATGCCGACAGCGGCCGCCGCCAGCTGCTGAATTTCTTCAAGCTGCATGACCTGAGCGGCTTCGGCATCGACGACAAGCCGCGCGCCACCGCTGCGGCCGGTGCCCTGCTTGGCTATGTCGAGGAAACCCAGAAGCAGCGCCTGCCGCACCTGACCTCGATCGCGATGGAAACCGCCGGCGAGGCGATCGCGATGAACGCCGCTACCCGCCGCCATCTGGAACTGGATACGCGTGTTGATGGCGACACCCGCAATACGCTGCTGGGTGTGCTCGACAGCACGGTTACGCCGATGGGGGGGCGCCTGCTGCGGCGCTGGCTGCACCGCCCGCTGCGCCTGCGCGAGGTGCTCGTACAGCGCCACCATGCGGTGGAAACCCTGATCGATCGCGGCAGCGATGCGGACATCCGCGAGCAGTTCCGCCGCCTCGGTGACCTGGAACGCATTCTCACCCGCGTCGCGCTGCGTTCGGCGCGGCCGCGCGATTTCTCCACCCTGCGCGACGGCCTGGGCCTGCTGCCTGCGGTGCGCGAGGTGCTGGCACCACTGGATTCGCCGCGCCTGCAGACGCTGCACGCCGCGCTGGGCGAACACGACGAGTGCGCGCAGCTGCTGGCCAGCGCCATCGCCGAAATGCCGCCGCTGAAGCTGAGCGATGGCGGCGTGCTGGCCGATGGCTTCGATGAAGAGCTGGACGAGCTGCGCCGCCTGTCCACCCACGCCGACCAGTTCCTGGTCGACCTGGAACAGCGCGAGCGCGAAAGCAGCGGCATTCCCACCCTGAAGGTGGGCTACAACCGCGTGCACGGCTACTACATCGAGATCAGCAAGGGCCAGTCCGACCGCGCGCCGGTGCACTACACCCGCCGCCAGACGCTGACCAATGCCGAGCGCTACATCACCGAAGAACTGAAGGCGTTCGAAGGCAAGGTGCTGTCCGCGCGTGACCGCTCGCTGTCGCGCGAGAAGTACCTGTACGAGCAGCTGCTGGACACCCTCGGCGGCCAACTGGAACCGCTGAAGCAATGCGCCGCCGCGCTGAGCGAACTGGACGTACTGGCGGCCTTCGCCGAACGCGCGCAGGCGCTGGACTGGGCGCGCCCGGAGCTGCAGGCCGAGCCGTGCCTGAAGATCGAGCGTGGCCGCCACCCGGTGGTCGAGGCGGTGCGCGAGCAGCCGTTCGAACCCAATGATCTGGATCTGCATCCGGACCGTCGCATGCTGGTCATCACCGGCCCGAACATGGGCGGTAAATCGACCTACATGCGGCAGAACGCGCTGATCGTACTGCTGGCCCACATCGGCAGCTTCGTGCCGGCCAGCCGTGCGCTGATCGGCCCGATCGACCGCATCCTGACCCGCATCGGCGCCGGTGACGACCTTGCCCGCGGGCAGTCGACCTTCATGGTCGAGATGGCCGAAACCAGCTACATCCTGCATCACGCCACCGCCCATTCGCTGGTGCTGATGGACGAGATCGGCCGTGGCACGTCCACCTACGATGGCCTGGCACTGGCCGACGCGGTGGCCCGTCACCTGGCCTACCAGAACCGCTGCTACACGCTGTTCGCCACCCACTACTTCGAGCTGACCGCGCTGGCCGACGAGCAGCACGAGGGTGGCCGCAGCGGCATCGCCAACGTGCACCTGGATGCCGTCGAGCACGGTGAGGCGCTGGTGTTCATGCACGCGGTAAAGGATGGCCCGGCGAACCGCAGCTTCGGCCTGCAGGTGGCGGCACTGGCCGGCCTGCCGCGCGCCACCGTGGCACAGGCACGGCGTCGCCTGGCCGAGCTGGAACAGCGCGGTGGTGAAAGCCATGCCGCCGAGTTGGCGCCGCAGGCGTTGGATGCGCCGCAGCAGTTCGGCCTGTTCGCAGCACCGTCGAGCAAGGCGCAGGACGCGCTGGCCGCGATCGACCCGGACGAACTGACGCCGAAGCAGGCGCTGGAAGCCCTGTACCGGTTGAAGGCACTGCTGTAGCCGCAGCGCACGCCCATGGCCTCCCGCTCGCCTTGCGGGAGGCCTGTTGAAAGACTGTTCAAATCCGATTCTGCGTTTCAATTGACAGAGCCTATCAATCTGAACGGATCATTCGATTATTCATTTCATCTGGCCATAGCTAAGGTCGAGTGAAGATGTTTCTCCCACGTCTTCACCGCCACCAGGAGCCAGCCGATGAGCCAGTCCGACAACAACAACGCCAAGTGCCCGTATCACACCGCCCCGTCGCCGGAGCAGGGCGCCGAGCAGCAGCGCGAGCTCAGCACCACGCCCAAGCAGAAGCACGGCGATGATCCGGTCACGCCGATGACCACGGCCTTCGGCGCACCGGTGGTGGACAACCAGAACAGCAAGACCGCCGGCCCGCGTGGCCCGCTGCTGATGGAAGACGTGTGGCTGCTGGAAAAGCTGGCCAACCTCAACCGCGAGATCATTCCCGAGCGCCGCATGCATGCCAAGGGCTCGGGCGCGTTCGGCACCTTCACCGTCACCCACGACATCAGCAAGTACACCCGCGCCAAGCTGTTCGAGAAGGTCGGCAAGCAGACCGAGATGTTCGCCCGCTTCACCACGGTGGCCGGCGAGCGTGGCGCCGCCGACGCCGAGCGTGACATCCGCGGCTTCGCGCTGAAGTTCTACACCGAAGAAGGCAACTGGGACCTGGTCGGCAACAACACGCCGGTGTTCTTCCTGCGCGACCCGCGCAAGTTCGCCGACCTCAACAAGGCGGTCAAGCGCGACCCGCATACCAACCTGCGCAGCGCGCGCAACAACTGGGACTTCTGGACGCTGCTGCCCGAAGCCCTGTTGCAGGTGACCGTGGTGATGAGCGACCGCGGCATTCCGCGCAGCTTCCGCCACATGCACGGTTTCGGCTCGCACACCTACAGCTTCACCAACGCCGACAGCGAACGCTTCTGGGTGAAGTTCCACTTCGTCAGCCAGCAGGGCATCGAATCGCTGACCGACGCGCAAGCGCAGATCCTGGTCGGCCATGACCGCGAAAGCCACGGCCGCGACCTGTTCGCCGCGATCGAGAAGGGCGACTTCCCGAAGTGGAAGCTGTTCATCCAGGTCATGCCGGAGCTGGACGCGGAAACCTACCGCGTGCATCCGTTCGACCTGACCAAGGTGTGGCCGAAGAGCGACTACCCGCTGATCGAAGTGGGCCAGTTCGAACTGAACCGCAACCCGGTCAACTGGTACCAGGACGTGGAGCAGTCGGCGTTCGCACCGAGCAACCTGGTGCCGGGCATCGGCCCGTCGCCGGACAAGATGCTGCAGGCGCGCCTGTTCGCCTATTCCGATGCGCAGCGCTACCGCCTGGGCGTGAACCATCACCAGATTCCGGTGAACGCAGCGCGCTGCCCGGTACACAGCAACCACCGCGACGGTGCGATGCGCGTGGACGGCAACTACGGCGGCCTGCCGCACTACGAGCCGAACAGCTACGGCCAGTGGCAGGAGCAGCCGCAGTACCGCGAGCCGCCGATGAAGATCCGCGGCGACGCCGACTTCTGGAATTTCCGCGAGGACGACGCCGACTATTTCAGCCAGCCCGGTGCGCTGTTCCGCAGCTACAACCAGGCACAGAAGGACCGCCTGTTCGCCAACACCGCCCGTGCCCTGGGCGATGCGCCGGACTTCATCAAGCAGCGTCACATCGACAACTGCAGCAAGGCCGACCCGGCCTACGGTGCCGGTGTTGCCGCGGCGCTGAAGGCGCTGGCCAGCCAGCCGTCGGATCCGTTCAAGCCGGCGCAGCCGGAAGCGGACTTCCCCACCGCCACCCCGGGCGCCGAAGACATCGAGCTCTGATCGCCCTGCCCCGTGTACGGCACGCCGCCTCCCAGTGAGGCGGCGTCGCCGTTTTAACGGTCCGCGTCGTACCTTCTGCACGCCCAACCCCAATCAAGGATTCCGCAGATGAGCCTGACCGATGAACTTCTCGCCAAATTGCAGGGCGCCCCGCTGCAGCAGGTGTCGCAGCAGCTCGGCATCAGCGATACCCAGGCTTCCGGCGCGATCAGTGCCGCGCTGCCGGTGCTGATGGGCGCGCTGGGCAACAACGCCTCGCAGCCGCAGGGCGCGCAGGCCCTGCTCGGCGCCTTGCAGAACAACCACAGCGGCCTGGACCTGGGCAGCGTGCTCGGCTCGGTACTGGGTGGTGGTGGCGGTGGTGCCGCCAGCGACGGTGCCGGCATCCTCGGCCACATCTTCGGCGGCAGCCAGCAGAAGGTGGAGACCGGCCTGGCCCAGGCCACCCAGCTCGACAGCGGCCGCACCAGCCAGCTGCTGCAGATTCTTGCCCCGATCGTGATGGCCTTCCTCGCCCAGCGTCTCGGCGGCGGCCAGGCCGATGCCGGCTCGCTCAGCCAGGCCCTGGGCCAGGAAAAGCAGCAGGTGCAGCAACAGGGCGGTCTTGCCGGTGGCCTGCTCGGCAGCCTGCTGGACCAGGATGGTGATGGTCAGCTGGGCGTGGGCGATCTGCTCAAGCTGGGCGGCAATCTGCTCGGCGGCAAGCGCTGAGGGAAAGCCTGGCCGGACATGGGCCGGCGCTACCGGCATCGCCATGGGTAGCGCCGGGCCATGCCCGGCGGCTTACCGGTTGCCCGCCTTCAAACGCTGCAGGATCGGTGCGAACAGGGGCGCCTGCATCGAACGCGGCGGCTCGACATGGCCGCCCTTTTCCTGCGCCTGCCAGTACGACCACGGCAGCGGCTTGTCGCCCAGTTCGTAGTCCATGCCGTCCCAGCCATCCTCGCGGAAGGCGTAGAAGGCCCAGTGCACCTTGTCCTGCTCCAGCACCTGCAGCACATCCTGCAGGTAGCGGCTGCAGTCCGGCCACCGCCGCATGCAGCCGAATTCGGCCACCACCATGCGGTTGGCACCGACGCCATGCGAGGCGGCCCACGTCATCGGCTGCTGCAGGTAACGGCGTACACGCGCCGCATCCCAATGCTCGCTGCCTGCACCGAACGGCACCTGCGCCGGATAGCGCCAGGGTTTGGCACGCGTCTGGTTCGGTGCACTGGTTGCTGCATACGGCTCGTACATGTGCACGCTGTACAGCAGCTTCGAATCCGCCAGCGGTGCCGGCCAGTAGTTGAAACCGTCGGCGGCGGCATACCAGCCCGCATCCAGCATCAGCGGCATCGCGGTGTCGACCTCGCGGATGCTGGCGATCAGTTCCGAGTAGAAGCGGCGCAGATCGCGTGGGCCGTCCTGCACACCGGCATACCACCGCTGCATCGCCTCAGTGGACGCATGCTCGGCCAGGCCTGCACCGTACTCGGGCACCGGCTCATTGATGAGGTTGTAGGCGGCCAAGGCAGGATGACCCTTCAGCGCCGTGGCCAGGTCATGCCAGAAGCGACGGGCCGGCACATGGTTGTCGAAGGACTGCCACAGGCGCTGGTCGACCACATCGCCGTTGTGCTGCTTCCAGCGCAGCAACGGCAGCGACAGCGGCGTCAGCACCACTTTCAGTCCGGCCGCATCGGCGTCATCCAGCACCCGCCGCAGCGTGGCCAGATCGGCCGGAACCAGTCCGCGATAGTCATCGGCGTTGCCGATCAGGAAGTCACGACCGCCCTGCCCCTTCCACTTGTCCGGCACCAGCCGCACCCAGGTCGCACCGGTCGCACGCAGCGCCTCGAAGTATTTCCGGTCCGGAGGCGACATGTTCATGCTGTTGCCACCGCGTTGCGGAACGTCCCAGAAGGTGATGTCGGCAGCGTGCAGTGGCGCAGCAGCAAGCAGGGACAGGCATAACAGCAGACGACGCATGGGCAGGCCTTCGATAGGTGAAAAACCAGCCTGCCCAGCGCAATCCGAACGTACCGTGACCGGCGCCTTGTTTCGCACCGCGATAGGAACAATCCGTTGGAATCAGGATTTCGCTAGAGCGCGTCGATGTCACCCAAGGCCCGGATCAAACGCCGCGCGCGCTTGTCCGGCTTGTGTTCCGGCGGCTGGAAACCATCGCGTGCGGCAATGCGCAGTGCACGCTGTTCGGCACGGCGCGCCTTCGAAGCCTCGCTCTCGGCGTACAGCTGCTGTGCCGTTGGCGCCGGCCCGCGCTGGTCGCTCAGGCCCAGCACCTGGATCTCGAAATGCTCCTCGCCGCGGTCGACCTGCAGCTGCTCACCCACGCGCACCGCGCGCGAGGACTTCGGGCGCTGCCCGGCCACGCTGACCTTGCCGGTCTCGATGGCCTGCTTGGCCAGGCTGCGGGTCTTGAAGAAACGGGCCGCCCACAGCCAGATGTCCAGGCGGACACTGGGCGACAGCGGGGAAAGCTCGGTCATCGGCAGGGACTACTCCGTTCGCTTGTTCAGGGGACGCGGGTTGTCGGGGTCGGTGCGGCAGCCGCTGCCCCCGATCAGGGTGGGAACGCCGGCGGAAAGATCCTGGCGCTGGCTGCCGACCAGGCACTCGGCGCGGTCGGTTGGCCGCACCTGGGTATCGCCCAGCCGGTCACTTGTCGAACATGCGGCCAGCGCGGCGCCGATCAAGGCCAGCGCCAGCCTTCGCTTCACCTGCAGTCGTTGATGCATTGCCACATCCTGCAAACCGGCTTGGTGCTAGTGTGCGCCTCCCGGGATTCGATCACCACTCCATGGCCAAAGCGCCGCTTGACCTGACCTCCGGCCCGATCGGCCGCAATCTCCTGTTGTTTTCCCTGCCGATCCTGGCCGGCAACATCGCGCAGTCGCTGAACGGTTCGGTGAATGCGGTCTGGGTCGGGCGCTTCCTCGGCGAGGCGGCACTGACCGCCACCGCGAACGCCAACAACATCATGTTCTTCCTGATCGGCTCGGTGTTCGGCTTCGGCATGGCCTCGACCATCCTGATCGGCCAGGCGATCGGTGCGCGCGACATCGCGCAGGCACGGCGCGTGGTCGGTACCAGCGCCACCTTCTTCATCGGCCTGTCGGTGATCATCGCCATCGCCGGCTGGTTCATGGCCCATCCGCTGCTGGCGGCGATGGGCACGCCGGCCGCCTCGCTGCCGCTGGCCGAGGCCTACCTGCAGATCATCTTCCTGGCGATGCCGACGCTGTACGCGTTCGCCTTCCTCACCGCCGCGCTGCGCGGTGCCGGTGATTCACGCACGCCGTTCCGTTTCCTGATGGTGTCGGTGGCGCTGGACATCGTGCTGAACCCGGTGCTGATCTTCGGCATGGGGCCGTTCCCGGCGCTGGGCATTGCCGGTTCGGCCTGGGCCACGCTGGTCGCGCAGACGCTGTCGCTGGCCGGCCTGCTGCTGTACATGCGGCACAAGCGCCACACCCTGTGGCTGGGCCGCGCCGACATGCGCCTGTTCAAGCTCGACCTGACCATCCTCAAGGCGCTGGTCATCAAGGGCGTGCCGATGGGCCTGCAGATGGTGCTGATCTCGCTGTCGGTGATCCTGCTGATGACCATGGTCAACCAGTACGGCACCGACACCGGCGCCGGTTACGGCGCTGCCCTGCAGCTGTGGAACTACCTGCAGATGCCGGCGATGGCGATCGGTGCGGCGTGTTCTTCGATGGCGGCACAGAACGTCGGTGCGCAGCGCTGGGATCGCGTGCGCGGCACCGCGCGCCAGGGCGTGCTGTTCAACTTCCTGTTGACCGGCGCGCTGATCCTGCCGCTGGTGGTGTTCGATCGCCAGCTGCTGGCACTGTTCCTGCCACCGGCCAGCCAGGCGCTGGACATCGCCCGCCACCTCAACCACGTGGTGATCGGCTCGTTCCTGTTCTTCGGCGTCAGCTTCGTGATCTCCGGCGTGGTTCGCTCCACCGGCGCAGTGATTCCGCCGCTGCTGATCCTGGCCGGTTCGCTGTGGGGCGTACGCGTGCCGTTCGCCGAACTGCTGCAGCCGTACTGGGGCGCCGATGCGATCTGGTGGAGCTTCCCGGTCAGCTCGCTGGTGTCGATGCTGCTGTCGCTGGCCTATTACCGCTGGGGCGGCTGGCGCAAGGCGAAGATGATGGGCAAGCCCTCGCACGCCGAGGAACTGGCCACGCCGTCGGAGATTCCGGCCTGCCCGCCGTCGCCGGTGGCCGACCCGGATACCGCGCCACTGCGGTAGTGCCGGCCGCTGGCCGGCAACCTCATGGGCCGTTCAATGCGCGGTACTGCCGGCCGCTGGCCGGCAACCTCAAACTCCTCCGGAAGCATCGCGCAACAGCCGACCAGCGGCCGGCTCTACCGTTTCTTCTTTTTGGCAACGTTGAACGTGGCCGCCGCGCGCAGCAGTGCCTTCAACGCGGCGGCATCCGGCATCGCGCCTTCATGGATGTCGATCGCACGTCGCGTGTTGCCGTCCAGGCTGGCGTTGAACAGACCCTTCGGATCGGCCAACGCCGCACCGTTGGCAAAGGTCAGCTTCACCGCCTGTTTGTAGGTTTCGCCGGTGCACAGGATGCCGTTGTGCTCCCACACCGGTGTACCGCGCCACTTCCAGGTTTCCTGCACGTCCGGCAGCGCCTCGTGGATCAAGGCACGCACGCGTGCCAGCGCCTCGCCACGCCAGTCGCCCAGCTCGGCGATGCGTGCATCGATCAGTTCAGCGGCCGGGGTTCCGGCATCGGCAGGGTTCGGTGCATGCGTGGCCATCAGCGGTTCTCGTCGGCAGGGAGATCGGAACGATGCACTTACATGCGCTCGCCGGGCAATGCCGCGGCCTGGCGCACCCAGTCGAGGAACTGCGCCTCATCCAACGCACCCTCCTGCTGGATGTGCAGGTAGCGCGTATCGGCACTCCTGGACGGCTCGGGCGGCACCGGCTTCAGCGCAGCGCCGCGGAAGAACGCCACCTTGATGTAGCGGGTGAAGCAGTGGAAGCTGAGAAACCAGCCTTCGCCCGGCGCAACCGCATACATCGGCGAATTCCACTTCACTGCCTTGTGCACACCGGGTACAGCCTGTTCGATCAGCGCGTCCAGCTGTGCTCCGATCGGCCGCTTCCAGTCCGGCATCGCCGCGATATAGGCCTGCACCGGCGCATCGCCTTCGCCCTTGGCGATCTGCGGGTTGCCGCCTGACAACAGCGCGGGCGCGGTGGAAGGTGCGGTTCGCTTGGCAGGCATCGCACGGCACGTCCATCGGGATGAAACCGCAGCCTAGCGCGGCCTGTCCCCAACGGTCACGGCGCAGTGCGCCATCGGCTCAGTCCGCTTGCCGCGCCCGGAACTGCTGCCAGTCCGGCAGCTTGCGGTGGCGGCGCAGCGAGCGCATCAAGGCCGCCATCACCACGCCGAACAGCGCACCGGCCACCAGGCCGGCCGCCAGCAGCAGGGCCAGCGGGCGTTCACTGCCCTGCCACAGCATCAGCCACATCAGCGCGGTCCAGAACAGCCCGAACAGCAGGCCCTGCACCAGCGCATTGGTGCCGAAGCCGGCCAGGATCGGCGGTGGCAGTGCGATGCCCATGCGCCACAGAAGGCGATGCAGCAGCGGTGCCGACTGCACGCGCGCCAGCCCTTTTCCGTCGAGGAAGCGCAGCGCCGACTGGATCACGGCGGGGTAGCGCGGGTTGATGTCGTTCATCACCTGATCGTGGCCGATGCGATACCGGAAACGCAAACGGCCACCCGAAGGTGGCCGTCGCGGCAACAACCGAAGTTGTTTATCAGGCCTTTTCGGCCAGACGGGCAGCCTTGGCGGCAGCAGCGGCAGCCAGGTCTTCCTTGATGCGGGCAGCCTTGCCTTCCAGGCCACGCAGGTAGTACAGCTTGCCGGCGCGGACCTTACCACGACGCTTCACTTCGACCGAGTCGATGATGGCGCTGTGGGTCTGGAAAACGCGCTCGACGCCGTAGCCGTGCGAGATCTTGCGGACGGTGAACGAGGAGTTCAGGCCGGCGTTCTTGGTGGCGATGACAACGCCTTCGTAGGCCTGCACGCGCTCGCGGCTGCCTTCCTTCACCTTCACGTTGACGACAACGGTGTCGCCCTGGCTGAACTTCGGCAGTTCACGGGTGATCTGGGCGGATTCGAATTCCGCGACGATGGACTTGTTCAGCTTGCTCATGGGTTACACCGATTCTTGTTCGGGTGGGCGTGTCGTATCGACAACGTAGGCTCATGCAGTCACCGGACTGTGCTGCACGTTTGTTTTGGGTACTGCGCGCGCCGGCCGGGGCCGACGGGAATTGGCCATGATAGCCGATAACGCCAGCCCTGCGCTAGGGGCTGGCCTTGTGTTTCTGGGCCTGACGGCCCTGCTCCAGCAGCTTGCGGTCGGCCTTGCCCAGCGCCTGTTCATCCAGCAGGTCCGGGCGCCGCTGGGCGGTACGGACCAGCGACTGCTGGCGGCGCCAGGCCGCGATGGCCGCGTGGTTGCCCGAGCGCAGCACGTCCGGCACATCACCCAGCGGGTGCTGGGCCGGCTGGCTGTAATGCGGGCAGTCGAGCAGGCCGAGGTCGCCCTCGAAGCTGTCCTGCGCCGCCGATTCCGCGTCGTTCAGGGCACCGTCCTGCAGGCGGGCCACGGCGTCGATGATCACCGCCGCGCCCAGCTCGCCACCGGACAGCACGTAGTCGCCGAGGGAAATCTCCTCGTCGACATTGGCCTCCAGGAAACGCTCGTCGATGCCTTCGTAGCGGCCACAGAGCAGGACCATGCGCGGCAGTGCCGCCAGTTCCCGCACCTTGGCCTGGGTCAACGGCGCCCCCTGCGGGCTGAGGTAGATCACCCGCGTCGGGGTCGGATCAGCATCACGGATCGCCTGCAGGCAGGCCTGCAGCGGCTCGATCAGCATCACCATGCCCGGGCCACCACCGAACGGACGGTCGTCCACCCGGCGGTAGTTGCCTTCGGCGTAATCACGGGGATTCCAGCCATGCAGGCTGAACAGGCCCTTCTCCTGCGCGCGCCCGACCACGCCCAGTCCAGCGGACTGGGCGAGGAACTCGGGGAACAGGGTGATGACGTCGAAACGCATGCTCACACTCAGAACTCGGGATCCCAGTCGACCACGACCAGGTTGGCCTCGAAATCGACCGACTTGACGAAGTCCGGCTGCACGAACGGGATCATCCGCTCGCGGTCACCCCGGACCACCACCACGTCGTTGGCGCCGGTGCTGAACAGGTGCGAGACCTGGCCCAGGGCAACGCCCTCGGTGGTCTTCACGTCCAGGCCTTCCAGGTCCACCCAGTAATACTCATCGGGCTTCGGCGGTGGCAGGGCACTGCGGGCCACGTAGATCTCGGTGCCGCGCATCGCTTCGACGGTATCGCGGTCCTCGACGCCGGGGAACCGGGCGACCAGGTGCTTGCCACTGTCGCGGCCACGCACACCTTCAATCGTGGTTTCCACGCCGGACGGGCTGCGCACGATCCACGGCTGGTAACGGAAAATGGCGGAACGTGGCTCGGTCCAGGACTCGAGCTTGATCTCGCCGCGCACACCAAAAGCGCCGACAACCCTGCCCAGCAGGATGCGGCGCTCGATATCTTTCATCTGCTTCAACCAAGAGGGCCACGCCGAAGCGTGGCCCGTCAGGATCAGGCCGCAGCGGCCTGGGACTTGGTCGCTTCCTTGATCAGGTTGCGGACCTTGTCGGTCGGCTGGGCGCCGTTCTTGACCCAATGGTCAACGCGGGCCAGGTCCAGCTCGATGCGCTTCTCGGCGCCCTGGGCGACCGGGTTGTAGAAGCCAACGCGCTCGATGTTGCGGCCGTCGCGCGCGCTGCGCACGTCGGTGACGATGATGTGGTAGAACGGACGCTTCTTGGCGCCGCCGCGGGTCAGTCGAATCTTGACCATGGTGTTTTTCCTATTGCCCAGTCGCCAGGATGGCGAGGTAAGCGGGCGATTATAGCGGCAGAGCCCGGCCGAGCCAACCCCAAGGATGGCCTACCTTCACGGTAGCGCCGGGCCATGCCCGGCGGCATTCGTTCAGCAACGTGATGAATCTCCAGCTGACCCCGCCGACGTCCCCAAGGCAATAACGTCAGAGTGCTCCAGTGACAGGCTCCCGATGCAAGTCCAGCACGTCCATCTCCTGCTGCTGCAGCAGGTCATCAAATGCTTCGCTGCCAATCCGCTCGACAAGTTGTCGCTCGGATTCGTGGATGGCGATGCACTGCAGCCAGTTGATTGCCACCGGCGGGAACTGCAGTCCCGGGAACCTGGCGTCATTCCAGAAGAAGGGCGGCACCAGATAGACGTGCGGCATCCGGGTCGATGGGAAGTAGTCCTGCAGGATGTCCGGAATCACGCTACCAGGCCGCACCGCCGTACGATCACGCATGATCGCGAAAGCCGTCGAGGCGGCGACGTTGTCCCAATGCAGCGCGTCCTGTTCTGCACACGCGCACAGCTCGACGCGGGTTTCCAGTTCGTGACCCTCCGCATGACGTAGAACAAAATCCGACAGGCCGATGGAGGAGATGGACTTCAGCCCTGTTTCCGGAGAGCTGAACGTCGTGAGGATATCGACCGAACGCTGGCGATGATCATCGTGAAAGGCCTGGACCATGGGCCGCCCCTCACCGCCCATGATCTTGATTGCGTGCATCGCTACCGCGCGATGCTGCTCGGTGACCGTGCCCATATCTGATTGGAACTCCTGAGTGTTGTTCGCTGCGGAAGCATCCGCCGGGCATGGCCCGGCGCTGCCCGCTACAACGCTTCAAGGTAGCGCCGCGTCATGCCGAAGGACCGGCAGCCCGCGCGCCTCGTTCAGGAAAGCGGCTGCCACGGCACGCCCGCCAGCACCGCCCTGCCCTGTTCAGCCAGCGCCTGCGAGCCGGGCAGGACATGCCCGTCGATAGCTTCCAGCGCCCACAAGCCACTGGCATTGCACGCAAAAGCGGCCTTCACGCTATCCAGTTCAGCCAGTGCCAACGGCCGCGTCAGCTGTACCCCCGGCCAATGCTGCTTCAACAACGTCTCGGCAGTACCGCGCAGGGCCGGTGCCTGCGGCCAGAGCAGGCGCTCACCATCGTGAACGGCCAGGTTCCAGGTGCTGCCTTCGCTCACGTCGCCATCGGCGGTCACGAACAGCACATCGTCGAACCCTTCCGCCATCGCCGCACGGCGCTCGGCAAACAGTCCAAACGTACCGACGTGCTTGATCTGCGGCAGCTCGCGCTGCCACACCACGCTGCGCACCCGCTTTGGTGCGGTCAGCGCCACCGGCGCGGACACCGCCACCAGCACGTCCACCGGTACGGCCGCCAGCGGATTGCGGAAATCGAAGCGGCGCGAGTACACCGTCACCCGCAGCGAGGCATCGGCCAGGCCGGCCTGCTGCAGCGCCTGCGCCATCCAGCCCCGCACCTGCGCCGCGTCCAGTTCGCTGCCGAACAGTTCGCGCGTGGCCTGCGACAGCCGCGCCAGATGCAGGTCCAGTCCCTGCACGGCGTGACCGCGCACCTGCAGCGAGGTGAAGTGGCCGTAGTTGACCAGCGCAGGCAGCAGATCCTCCACCTGCGCCGGTTGGCCGTTGCAGGTCACGGTCATCGCAACAGCGCCTGCGCTTGGCTCCACATGCCGCGCAGCACGTCGGCGGCCGGTTGTGCTGGCGCCATCCACGCCGACTGCCCGGCCCAGGCCTGCATCGCGGCCAGCCGGTTTTCCTGCACGGCCTGCTTGCGCATCGGCGCGGTCAGGCCACGCTGCACCGGGTACGGGCGTGGCGCCGGTGCGCCTTCTGCAGCGGCGGCGCGCACATAGGGGGTCGCCAGGCCACGCCCCAGGCGGCCGCTGAAGGCGCGGGTCGGCCAGGTATCTTCGGGTTCGCTGGCCGCCAATCCATCGGCCCACGCCGAAGCGATCGCCGCTTCGGGCGTGCGCAGGAAGGCAGTGCCGATCTGCACGGCGCTGGCCCCCAAGGTGAGTGCGGCAGCAATGCCACGGCCGTCGGCGATACCGCCGGCGGCGATCACCGGAATCTGCAGGTGATCGGCCAGGCGTGGCAACAACGCAAACAGGCCGACCAGCTGGCGCTCGGCCATCGCCGGATCGAACGCACCGCGATGGCCACCGGCCTCCACGCCCTGTGCGACCACCGCGTCGGCACCGGCGTCCTGTGCCGCACGCGCTTCGGACAAGGTGGTCGCACAGGCGATCCAGGCAATGCCGGCATCCTTCAACTGCTGTACGTGGCGCGGCAGCAGCACGCCCATGATGGTCGAGGCCACCGCCGGGCGCGCCGCCAGCAGTGCGGCGAACTGTTCTTCGAAGTCGGCGGGCGTGGCATCGGCGGCGCTGGCCGGCACGTCCGGACCCCACTGCGCGAGGAAGGCGCGGCTGGCGGCTTCAGCGGCGACATCACGGGTCGGTGCCGGGTCCGGCACCCATAGGTTCACCTGTGCGGGGCCCGTCGAGGCAGCGCGGAAGTCATCCATCCAGTGGCCGATATCGGCCGATGACGACAGCACCGCGCCCATCGCCCCCATGCTGCCGGCATTGGCCAGCGCAGCCGACAACGGCACCGGGCAGGCGCCGGCCATCGGGGCCAGCAGGATCGGAACGGAAACGCCAAAGCGCCGGCAGAACGCCTCGACGCGGGAAGATACAGCGGAACTCTGCATGACGGCCCATCGTTTCGGACAGGCCCCCATGGTGCGCGCAGGACGGGGGTAGAGTCGAGCTTGCTCGACTCTACCTCGACCGGGGCACCGACAGAAAAGCAGTCGAGCATGGCTCGACTCTACAAAAAAAGCCGGTGTTCAACGCATCAACGGAACGGCATGCCGCGGCCGCCCATGGCGCCCATCATGCCCTTCATGCTGCGCAACATGCCCTTCATGCCGCCGCCGGCCATCTTGCTCATCATCTTTTCCATCTGCATGTACTGCTTCATCAGCTTGTTGACGTCGGCCGGGGTCACGCCCGAGCCCTTGGCGATGCGCGCGCGGCGCGAGCCGTTGAGCAGGTTCGGGTTGCGCCGTTCCTTCTTGGTCATCGAGCTGATGATGGCGATCATGCGCGGCACTTCCTTGCCCTGGCTGACCTGCTGCTTCAGATGGTCGGGGATGTTGCCCAGGCCCGGCAGCTTGTCCATCAGGCCGCCGATGCCGCCCATGTTCTGCATCTGCTCCAGCTGGTCACGCATGTCGTTCAGGTCGAACTTCTTGCCCTTGGCGACCTTC
This sequence comes from Stenotrophomonas sp. 71799_Sma, assembly GCF_056482505.1. Lineage (NCBI taxonomy): Bacteria > Pseudomonadati > Pseudomonadota > Gammaproteobacteria > Lysobacterales > Lysobacteraceae > Stenotrophomonas > Stenotrophomonas sp. 71799_Sma. The sequence goes on along the minus strand of NZ_CM151202.1, from coordinate 1,348,199 downwards.
TCGGCCAGCTTGGCCGCCTTGTCCTTGTCAACCTGCTGCTCGACCTGCTCGACCAGCGACAGCACGTCGCCCATGTCGAGGATGCGGCTGGCGATACGGTCCGGGTGGAACACGTCCAGGCCTTCCGGCTTCTCGCTGACACCGACGAACTTGATCGGCTTGCCGGTGATGTAGCGCACGCTCAGCGCGGCACCGCCACGGGCGTCACCGTCGGTCTTGGTCAGCACCACGCCGGTCAGCGGCAGGGCGTCGCCGAAGGCCTTGGCGGTGTTGGCCGCGTCCTGGCCGGTCATGGCGTCGACCACGAACAGGGTTTCGGCCGGATTCACCGCCGCGTGCAGGGCCTTGATCTCGGCCATCATTGCTTCGTCGATGGCCAGGCGGCCGGCGGTATCGACCAGCAGCACGTCGACGAACGACTTGCGTGCATCGTCGATGGCGGCGCGGACGATGGCTTCCGGCTTCTGGTCGGCGCTGGACGGGAAGAACAGCACGCCGACCTGCTCGGCCAGGGTCTTCAGCTGCTCGATCGCGGCCGGACGGTAGACGTCGGCCGAGACCACCATCACCTTCTTCTTGCGCTTTTCCTTCAGGTGCTTGGCCAGCTTGCCCACCGTGGTGGTCTTGCCGGCGCCCTGCAGGCCCGCCATCAGGATGATGGCCGGAGCGGGCACATTGAGGTTCAGGTCGCTGGCTTCGGCGCCCATCACCGCGGTCAGCTCGTCGCGCACGACCTTGATCAGGGCCTGGCCCGGGGTCAGCGACTTCAGCACTTCCTGGCCGACCGCCCGCACCTTGATGCGTTCGATCAGGGCCTGCACCACCGGCAGCGCAACGTCGGCTTCGAGCAGCGCGATGCGGACCTCACGGGTGGCCTCGCGGATGTTCTCCTCGGTCAGGCGGCCGCGGCCACGCAGGCGCTCGATGGTGCCGGAAAGGCGCTGGGTCAGGGACTCGAACATGCGGTACGACCTGTCTGAAAACGGGGGACAATAAGGCAGACAGTATAACGGGTCCGCTCCCCTCTCCGGACTGCGACCACGGGGCCGTCGCCAGCATCACGGGGGTATGCGAAACTGCAACGATGTTAATCGTTCTCATCGCCGCCCTGCTCTACCTGGCCGCCAGCGCCCTGCTGGTGCGTGCGCTTGGCCGCGATGAAAGCACCGGCTCCCCCGCCTGGCTGTGGCCCGCCCTGCCGGCGATGCTGCTGCACGGCGGCTACCACGTGATGGTGGCCATGCGCACCAACGGCGGGCCGGACATGCACTTCTTCGCCGCACTGTCGCTGGTCGGCCTGGGCATGGCCTGGCTGACCTCGCTGGTCGGTGCGCGCGGGCGCATGTCGGCACTGGGCGTGGTGGTGTTCCCGCTGGCCGCGGTACTGCTGCTGGCTTACCACGGCTACGGCCACGAACCGAGCAAGGTGCTGGGCTGGCGCCTGGCCAGCCACGCCTGGCTGGCGCTGCTGGCCTACGCCACGCTGAGCATCGCCGCGCTGCTGGCGATCATGCTGTGGCTGCAGGAACGCGCCCTGCGCCGCCGCGAGTTCCGCCCGTGGCTGCGCGCCCTGCCGCCGCTGGCCGACCTGGAATCGCTGCTGTTCCGGGTGATCACCGTCGGCTTCGCGCTGCTGACCCTGACCCTGGTCACCGGTGTGCTGTTCGTCGACGACCTGCTGGCGCAGAAGCTGGTGCACAAGACCGTGCTGAGCGTGCTGTCGTGGATCGTGTTCGGCGTGCTGCTGATCGGCCGTCGCCGCTACGGCTGGCGCGGCATGAAGGCGGTGCACTGGACGCTGGCAGCGATGCTGTTGCTGCTGCTGGCCTTCTTCGGCAGCCAGTTCGCGATCGAACTGGTGTTCGGGCATTCGCGATAGCGGTGTGCCGGCCAACGGTCGGCACCCACCCCGGTAGTGCCGGCCGCTGGCCGGCAACAGGACCGCACCCTGCGTGGATGCCGCAGACGGTCAAGGCAGCGGCTGGGCCAGGATCTTCCGTACCGAGCGACCGCTGTTGGTGAGGATGTCGTCCACCTGCCAGCAACCCTGGCCCTGGCGCACCATCGGCAGCCGGGTCACGTAGGCCGTGTTCCATACCGAATAGCGCATCTCGACCTGGCCGGACGTCGCCGAGGCCTCTTTCCAGATGTAGCGCACCGGACTCTCGATGTCGCCATCCTGCGCATCCAGCCACGGGTCCGAATCGACGGTGCAGATGCCTTCCTCGCGCGTCTGGCAGGCGCGCTCGCCACGCAGGGCCTTGCCGAAGGCCGGGCTGACCAGCGCCGGCGGCGGTTCCAGCAGATCGCCATTGCCGGTGGTTGCCTCGTAGAAGGCACGGGCGACAGCCACTGGTTCCTGGCAGGCCGGTGCGGCCTGCACGGCGGGGGCCAGCAGCAGCCCGGCGATCATGAACATCCCTGTCTTCCGCATGTATTTCTCCTTGAGGTAGTGCCGGCCGCTGGCCGGCAACACAGGATATCCCGGCGCTGCCGGCCAGCGGCCGGCACTACCCGATACCCGGCTTACAAGCCGTAACGCTCGATCACGTCCAGGTGCGGCTGGCGATCCTGGTCGCAGGCTTCGGCCAGGCGCAGCCAGCAATGCGGATGCGGCCACTTCGCGGTTTCCTGCTGCAGGAAGCGGTGCAGCGCCAGCGGCGCATGGTCCTGCGGCTGGGCGACCGTGAACAGCAGGCCCGGCAGCGTGCCCTCCTCCTCGCCCGGATCGGTCACGGTGTAATCCGGGCGGCTGTGCGACCACACCTGCCAGCCCTGCGCCTCGGCCGCTGCGACGAAAGCATTCCACGCCTCTTCGCCCGGGTGTGCGCCGTCAATCAGCCAACTGCGGGCGAAGCCGCCGCGCTCCAGCACATGCACCTGCGCATAGGTCGGGATGAAGTGCTCGCGCGCTTCTTCCTCCTCCGGCGCCGGGTGCACCAGCGCAGCATCGAACACCACCCAGTCGCCCACCTGCTGGGCGCGGTTGGCCGGTGCGTTCTCGACGATACGCGCGGTGACCGGGCCACTGCGGCGCGCGTAGTACTCCATCGGCTCGCCGTTCTCTTCGCTGCGGATGATCACCCAGCCCCACGGCTCCTCGACCACGCCGTCCTGGCTGGACAGCTCCATGCCGATCGCCGCCGCCGAGCGGCGCACCGCATCCCAGTCGCGTGCCGCGCTGGCCGCGCTCATGTGGTCCCAGTGTGCGGCGTTGGGTTCTTCCAGCAGCTCCACCAGCTGCGCATAGCAGGCCTGCGCCTCGCTGAAGCGACCGGTTTCCATGTACATCCGCGCCAGCGTACCGCGTGCGCCATGCGAGCCCGGCGAGGCCGCCAGCAGCGCCTGCGCGGCCTGCTCCAGTGCCGGCCAGTCGGACACGCGACGGGCGCGCTGCACCTCGCACCAGTGCGCGAACACCGGCACGCTGCCACGATAGAGATCAGCCAACTGGCGCAGGCCTGCATCGTCGCCCTGCTCGGTCAGCCAGCGCATCAGCGTGTAGGCGGCCGGGCCATCATCCTGCGTGTGTGCGCGCACGAAGCGCCACAGCAATGCGCGCGCTTCCGTCTGCGCCCCACAGGCGCTCAGCGCGGAGGCAGCCATCTCGGCCAGCGCCTCGTCATCTGGCAGCTGCGCCTGTGCCTGCAGCAGCCACTGCGCCTCACGTTCGGGATCGCGCGACTGGTTCTGCTCTCCCTGCTCGTTCAGCCAAACCAGTAGTTCAGCGGCTGGCACCGGCAGCGGCGCCACATCCGGCAATGCATCGATGCGTGCCGCCAGGCCGGCCACCAGCGCAGCCGCCCCACGGTCCTGGCGCAGCTGTGCCAGATGGGTACGCGCCAGTTCCAGCTGGCGCATCGCCACCCAGCGTGCGCCACGCTGCAGGGCCAGCTCCAGGCTCAGCGCAGCGACTTCGATCAGCAGGCGGTGCGAGCCAACCTCGGCAAAGTGTTCGATGATGGTGTTGAAGCGCGTACCCAGGTCCCAGGTATTGCGTGCGGGATCACGCCGGCACAGCGCTGCGGCGGTGTTCGCCCACAGCCGCCAGTAGGTAGGCGTCAGCTCGCTCCACGGCACCAGCTGCTGCAAGGCCTCTTCGTCGCGGTCCAGCTGGGCCAGCGCCCACGCCTTGGACAGGCGGCGCGGCACCGTGCAGTTGGCCGGCTCGTACTCGCCGGACGCGGCCACTTCGGCCTCGCGCTTCTCGATCAGCAGCAGCGCTTCTTCGGCGCGGCCCATGCCCAGCAGGATCTTGATCTGCATCTCCGGGAAGCTGTCGAACACTTCCTTGCCGCAGGCCTCGATCGCGTCGGACTGCACCTGCAGGTAATCCAGTGCCTCCTGGCCGCGGCCATCATCAAGCAGTGCATCGGCCTTTTCGCAGCTCAGGCACTGGAAGCAGGCCCAGCTCGGGTCGATGCGGCCCAGCGTCTCGTCGCACACCTCGATGCGCTCCGGCACCCAGCCGGGGCCATCGATGTTGCCGTAGCAGGCGGCAAGATCCTGGGTCACGCAGATCGACTGCGGGCATTCCAGGGTGTCCTCGCGATGCGCACGCTCGAACAGCGCCACGGCTTCGCCCAGCGCGCTCTCGCCTTCGACGCGGTTGCCGACGCGGTTGCGCAGCGCCCAGTGGCCGACGTAGACGTCGACCCACGGGTTGTCCAGCGCCTTGCCCAGCGCTCGCGCTTCGGGCAGCAGCGCGTCGACGCGGTCGACACGCAGTTCACTCACCTCGTCGGCGAGGCGGTTCAGCAGGTGCGCATTCTGCGCCTGGCCGGCCTGGCGCAGGTCACCCTGCAGTTTTTCGACCCAGTTCCAGATGTCCATGGGGTAAGTACTCCTGTCTAGCGAAGGCTGGATGAGAGGATGCGGTGCTCAGCGCAGCATCTGCTGCAGGGCACCGGCGATATCGGTGAAGGCGCCGTTGAGATCCGGGCCGGGCGTGGCGGTCGCGCGGGCCAGTGGACGGCCCTGCGCGGCGACGATGATCTTCAGTGAGCGCAGCAGGCGCGCTGCGGCTTCGGCCTGCGGGTGGCCGTCGCGCTGGGCGCGCAGCAGCGCCTGCACCGCCGGGTTGTCGAGGTTGAGGTACAGCCGCGATGGCGCACGCGATTCGATGCGCGCGGTGAACTGACGCGCCAGGCGCAGCGCCGCCATTGAAACGCGCTTGTCGTTCTCATCGTCTTCCAGGCGCTGCTTCAGCTCGGCTTCGCGGTCGGGCACCACCACCACCGGCAGCGACTCGGGACTGAAGCGTGCCGGCAGCAATTGTTCGCCGTCACCCAGCTGCTCGCGCAGCCATGCCAGCTGCGCCTCGTCGAGGCTGTCATCGCTGCGGAACAGCGCGCGGTTGCCCTGCTCGGTGCCGAGCTCGACCAGACGCAGTCCCTTGGCCTGGGCCCAGCGGCGCAGGAATGGCACCACCGCATAGCGATGGCCATGCGCGACCGGCACGCCCATCGCACGGAACAGCATTTCCTCGAAGCCGCCGCCGTTGTCGAGGATCACGTGCACGGCACCGCGTGCGGGCAGCGCACTGGCCGGCAGGTCACCCTGCGAAGTCGGCACGCGCACGTGCTCCAGCAACAGGTCGAACAGGCGGTCATCGCACAGCGCCGCGCCCAGCAGGGCCTCGTTGTGGCGGCTCAATACGCGTCGCCACGCCTCTGGCTGCTGCCGCGCAACGTCGGCCAAGCCGTCGATCAGCGCCTCCAGCAACGCATGCTGCACGGCGCGGTACTGGTCATCGCGCTGCAGGTCTTCGCGGCTGGCGGTGGGCGTGAGCCGCGAGGATTCGATCACCCCGCCGATGAAGCCCGCCCACGGCGGCAGCAGGTCGCGGGCGTCGTCGTCCAGCAGCATGCCGCGCACGAACACCGACAGGTTGCGGTTATCGCTGGTGCCGTAGGTAGCACCGTCCTGCACCCACAGCAGGCCGGTGGCATCACTGCTGCTATCAGCGCGCAACGGCACGGTGACGATCGGCTCGAAATCATGTTCGAAACGCGCCGCGAACTGCAGCGCCTGGCGACGCGCCTGCACCGGATGCAGGGCCACATCGCCCTGGCCGCGCCACGGCGGCGGCTCGGGGTTGAGCGCCTCGCCTGCAGCACCGATGAAGATCGGCTCGGACAGCAGCGCGCAGTAGCGACCCAGCACTTCGTGCAGGCGCGCCTCGTTGGCCAGCGGCAGGAAGTCCGGATGCAGCTCCAGTTCCACCTCGGTGCCGACCGCGCGTGCCGGCACTTCGCTGACGGTGTACTGCTCGGCGTTGCTGGACACGTACAGATGGCCCAGTTCCGGCGTCTGGTACGAGGTGGTGCGCACGCTGACCCGGCGCGCCAGCACGAAGGCCGACAGGAAGCCGAGGCCGAACATGCCGATCAGGCCCTCATCGTCCTCGCCACCCTGGCGCAGGCCGCGGGTGTAGCCGACGCCGACGGTGGCCAGGTAGTCATGGATCTCCTGGCGGGTCAGGCCGGCGCCGGTATCGATGATGCGCAGCACGCCGGCAGCGGCATCGACCTGCACCGAAATGCGCGATGGCACTTCGATGCCGGGCTGTTCGATGCGGCGGCGGATGATCGAGTCGTGCGCGTTCTGCACCAGCTCACGCAGCGCCACCACCGGGGTGGAATAGAGGTGCTTGCCCAGCACCGTCATCAGTCCATTGAGATCGACCCCGGCGCGACGGATTTCGGCGTTGGGGGCGGTGAGCGCGGTGTCCTGCATGTAATCGTTTACTCCTGGGCACGGAAAGACGCCAGAGGGCGTCTTCGTCGAGCGGGAAAAACTAGCACAGGGAGGCTGACCGTTACCGTGTCGGCCGCCGTATTCCACGTGCGCGGTGGTGACGCCGGGCCATGCCCGGCGCGATCACGCCGCGTCGATAGCCTCGGACAGGCGCTCCACCGCGATCACTTCCATGCCCTTCACCGAGCCGCCCTTGGGCGCATTGGCCTTGGGCACGATGGCGCGCTTGAAACCATGGGTGGCGGCCTCGCGCAGGCGGTCTTCGCCATTGGGTACCGGTCGGATCTCGCCGGACAGGCCAACCTCGCCAAACGCAATCGTCTTTTCCGCCAGCGGCCGGTCCTGCAGCGAGGACAGCACCGCCAGCAGCACCGGCAGGTCGGCTGCGGTCTCCTGTACGCGGATACCCCCGACCACATTGACGAACACGTCCTGGTCGCCGACCAGCACGCCACCATGACGGTGCAGCACGGCCAGCAGCATGGCCAGGCGGTTCTGCTCCAGGCCGACTGCGACACGGCGCGGGTTCGACAGCGGCGAGGCATCCACCAGCGCCTGCACTTCAACCAGCAGCGGCCGGGTGCCCTCGCGGGTGACCATCACGCAGCTGCCGGGTTGGTGGGTACTGCCGCCGGACAGGAAGATCGCCGACGGATTGGAGACTTCCTTCAGGCCCTTGTCGCCCATCGCGAACACGCCCAGCTCGTTGACCGCACCGAAGCGGTTCTTGAACGCGCGCAGCAGGCGGAAGCGGCTGCCGCTCTCGCCTTCGAAGTACAGCACCGCATCGACCATGTGTTCGAGCACGCGCGGGCCGGCGATACCGCCCTCCTTGGTCACGTGGCCGACCAGGAACACGGCGGTGCCGGTCTCCTTGGCGAAACGCACCAGCCGCGCCGCGCTCTCGCGCACCTGGCTGACCGAGCCGGGCGCGGCGGTCAGGCTCTCGGTCCACAGGGTCTGCACGGAGTCGGCCACGATCAGCCGTGGGCCGGCCTTGGACGCATGCTGCAGGATCGACTCGACGCCGGTCTCGGCCAGCGCGTTGACACCATCCAGCGGCAATTCCAGCCGGTGTGCGCGGCCGGCCACCTGGGCCAGCGACTCCTCGCCCGTGACGTACAGCACCGGCAGCTCGGCCGCCATCTTCGCCACCGCCTGCAGCAGCAGGGTCGACTTGCCGATGCCCGGGTCGCCACCAACCAGTACCACCGCGCCCTCGACCAGGCCACCGCCCAGCACGCGATCGAACTCGCCGATGCCGGTCGAGACACGGCGATGCTCGGTCTGCTCCACGTCCTTCAGAGCGGTGATCTTCGGCGGGTCGATCTTGCCGGCCCAGCCGGCCCGGCGCGACGCGGGCGCCTTGGCCGCCGCCGCGCTCTCCAGCACGATTTCCGACAGCGAGTTCCAGGCGTTGCACTCGGTGCACTGGCCCTGCCACTTGCTGAATTCGGCGCCGCAATCATTGCAGACGTAGGCGGTGCGGGCTTTTGCCATTGGATGATTTCCAGCAACGGGAACAGGCGTGGCAGGATAGCCGAGCCGGGTCGCAGGTGCTGCGACCGCTCAAGTCCCGCCCACCCGCGCCGATAGCTGTCGCGGGCGTGCGCCTTGCGGGCGCCCCTCCCTCCCCCTCTGGATTCAACATGACTGGCAGTTACAGTCAGAGCCTGGTCGCCATCTCCCTGCTGGTGGCCATTCTTGCTTCGTACACGGCGCTGGACATGGCCGGCCGCCTGGCCACGGCCGAGGGCCGCGTGGCCCGCTGGTGGCTGGCCGGCGGCGCGGCGGCGATGGGCCTGGGTATCTGGTCGATGCATTTCATCGGCATGCTGGCCTTCGACCTGCCGATCCCGGTCGGCTACGACCTCGGCATCACCCTGTATTCGCTTGCAGTGTCGATCGGCGCTTCGGCCTATGCGCTGTGGCTGGTGTCGCGACCCAGCCTGCCCTGGCGACGACTGCTGGCCGGCGCCGTGCTGATGGGCCTGGGCATTGCCACCATGCACTACCTCGGCATGGCCGCGATGCGCATGCAGCCGGGTATCGACTATCACCCGGGCTGGTTCGCCGCCTCCATTGCAGTAGCCATCGGTGCCGCCGGCGCGGCGCTGTGGATCGCCTTCCGCCTGCGTTCCGAGCAGCGCCACACCACGCGCCTGCGCGCACTGGCCTCGCTGGTGATGGGCCTGGCCATCGTCGGCATGCATTACACCGGCATGGCCGCCGCACGCTTCCCCGAAGGCAGCATCTGCGGCGCGGTCGGCAGCGGCGGCATCGACACGCGCTGGCTGGCAGTGCTGGTGATCGTCACCACTGTAGCCACGCTGGGTATCGCCCTGGTCGCCTCGCTGTTCGATCGGCAGATGCGCGTGCGCACCGGGCTGCTGGCCGATTCACTGGCACACGCCAACGACAAGCTGATCCAGGCCGCCCTGCATGACCCGCTGACCCAGCTGCCCAACCGCATGCTGCTGCAGGACCGCATCGAGCAGGCCATCGAAAAGGCGCGCCGCCGCGGCCGCGCAGTGGCGGTGATGTTCTGCGACCTGGACGGCTTCAAGGCGGTCAACGATGCCTACGGCCACCAATTGGGCGACCGCCTGCTGGTGGCGGTGGCACAGCGCATCGGCGGCCTGCTGCGGCCGCAGGACACGTTCGCGCGCCTCGGCGGCGACGAGTTCGTGATCGTGCTGGCCATCGACACCCCGGACGATGCGGTGGTGGTGGCCGAACGCATCATCGCCGCTGCCGGCGAACCATTCACCCTGGATGCCGCCGAACTGCAGGTCAGCGCCAGTCTCGGCATCGCCCTGTACCCGGATGACGCCAGCAACGAGCGCGAACTGATGGCGCACGCCGATGCGGCGATGTACCACACCAAGGAAACCGGCCGGAACGGCTATACCTTCTTCACCCCGTCGATGCAGCTCAGCGCCAACCGCCAACTGCGCCTGCTGCAGGACCTGCGCAAGGCGATCGCGCGTGACGAGCTGCTGCTGCACTACCAGCCGAAGTTCCCGGCCGCTGGCGCACCAGCTACCGGCGCCGAGGCGCTGCTGCGCTGGCAGCACCCGGAACTGGGCCTGCTGGCGCCGGATGTGTTCATTCCCATCGCCGAGCGCAGTGGCCTGATCCTGCCGATCGGTGACTGGGTACTGGACCGTGCCTGTGCACAGCTGCGTGCATGGCACGAGGCCGGGCATACCGGATGGTCGATGGCGGTGAACCTGTCGCCGCTGCAGTTCTCCTCGCCGGCCCTGCTGGACAGCGTGCGCGAGGTGCTGCAGCGGCACCGGATCGAGCCGGCGCGGTTGACCCTGGAGATCACCGAGACCACGGCGATGAAGGATGTCGACGCCAGCCTGGCGATTCTCAACGATCTGACCGCGATGGGCGTGCATATCGCCATCGACGATTTCGGCACCGGCTATTCCAGCCTGCTGTACCTGAAGCGGATGCCGGCCACCGAACTGAAGATCGACCGTGCGTTCGTGCATGACCTGGAACGCAACGACGAGGATGCCGCCATCGTGTCGTCGATCATCGCGCTGGGCCGCACCCTGCAGCTGCAGGTGGTAGCCGAAGGCGTGGAGACGCAGGCGCAGCGCGAATACCTGAGCGAACTGGGCTGCGACCAGCTGCAGGGCTATCACCTGGGCCGGCCTATGGATGCCGAAGAGTTCCTGCGCCGGGTGGCGGGGTAGAGCCGGCCGCCGGCCGGCTTCCCGCGATTGCCGGCCAGCGGCCGGCACTACCCATATCCGCAGACAAACAAAAAGGCCGCCCGAAGGCGGCCTTTCTGCGTGGCAACGTCGCGTGGACGTCAGTGCATCATGTGCACGTTCATGTTGTGCATGACCCACAGGGTACCGACCACGATGATGCCGATCACCACCACGGTGAAGGCCGCAGCGTTGACGTTCCAGCGGCTTTCCGAAGAGCGGTCCAGGTGCAGGAAGAACACCAGGTGGACCAGCATCTGCAGCACCGCGGTGATCGCGATCACCACACCGTTGACGGTGCGCGAGAAGTCGCCCGACATCACCATCCAGAACGGGATGACGGTCAGCACCACCGCCAGCACGAAGCCGATCAGGTACGACTTCACGGTGCCATGGCTTTCGCCGCCGGTGCCGTGGTCGTGTGCATGGTTGTCATGTGCCATTACAGGGCTCCATTGAGGTAGACGACGGAGAACACGCCGATCCAGATCAGGTCCAGGAAGTGCCAGAACAGGCTCAGGCACGCCATGCGGGTCTTGTTGGTCGGGGTCAGGCCGTACTTCTTCAGCTGCACGAACATCACCAGCAGCCACAGCAGGCCGACGCTGACGTGCAGGCCGTGGGTACCGACCAGGGCGAAGAACGCCGACAGGAAGGCACTGCGGTCCGGACCGTAGCCCTGATGGATCAGGTGCTGGAACTCCCACACTTCCATGCACATGAAGCCGAAGCCCAGCAGCCAGGTGATGCCCAGCCACAGGTACATCTGGCCCATCTGCTTGCGGTGCATGGCAATCATGCCCAGGCCGAAGGTCAGCGAGGAGGTCAGCAGCAGCGCGGTTTCCCATGCCACGAACGGCAGTTCGAACAGGTCCTTCGCGGTCGGGCCACCATCGGTACCGCCGGCCAGCACCACGTAGGTGGCGAACAGCGAGGCGAAGATGAGGCAGTCGCTCATCAGGTACACCCAGAAACCGAAGACGGTGTTGCCGCCGGTGTCGTGGTGCTCGTGGTCGTCATGGCCATGGGCCGCCGCTTGCGCGGCGTGCCCGTGGCTCAGGGTCGAGGTATTGGTGCTCATGCCTTCAGCTCCGACTTCACCAGGCCCTGGTTTTCCAGGTGCTTGCGGTGTTCGTTCTCGATGCGTTCCACCTCGGCGGCCGGGACCCAGTAGTCCACGTCCTGGTCGAAGGTGCGGTAGATGAACGTGGCGATCATGCCGACGAAGCCGACGATGGCCAGCCACCAGATGTGCCAGATCATCGCGAAGCCGAACACCAGGCTGAAGGCACCGATGACCACGCCCGTGCCGGTGTTGCGCGGCATGTGGATGTCGGTGTACTTGGCCGGCTTCGGCCAGGCTTCACCACGCTGCTTGCGCTCCCAGAAATCGTCCAGCTCGGTGACTTCCGGCAGGCTGCCGAAGTTGTAGAAGGCCGGCGGCGAAGAGGTTTCCCACTCCAGCGTACGGGCATCCCACGGGTCGCCGGTCAGGTCGGCGGTCTTCTTGCGGTCGCGGATCGACACGGCCACCTGGATGATCTGGCACAGGATGCCGGCACCCACGATGAAGGCACCTGCGGCAGCGACCAGCAGCAGCGGCTCGTAGGCCGGGTTGACGGTGCTCTGCAGACGACGGGTCATGCCCATGAAGCCCAGCACGTACATCGGCATGAAGGTCACGTAGAAGCCGATGAACCAGCACCAGAACGCGCACTTGCCCCAGAACTCATTGAGGCGGAAGCCGAACATCTTCGGCCACCAGTAGGTGATGCCGGCGAACATGCCGAACACCACGCCGCCGATGATGACGTTGTGGAAGTGGGCGATCAGGAACAGGCTGTTGTGCAGCACGAAGTCGATGGCCGGGATCGCCAGCATCACGCCGGTCATGCCGCCGATGGTGAAGGTGACCATGAAGCCGATGGTCCACAGCACGGGCGTGGTGAACTGCACGCGACCGCGGAACATGGTGAACAGCCAGTTGAAGATCTTCACGCCGGTCGGGATCGAGATGATCATCGTCGTGATGCCGAAGAAGGCATTGACGTTGGCACCCGAGCCCATGGTGAAGAAGTGGTGCAGCCACACGATGAACGACAGCACGCCGATGCAGGCGGTGGCGTAGACCATGCCCTTGTAGCCGAACAGCGCCTTGCGCGAGAAGGTCGCGATGACTTCGGAGAACACACCGAACGCCGGCAGGACCAGGATGTACACCTCCGGGTGACCCCAGATCCAGATCAGGTTGATGTACAGCATGGCGTTGCCGCCACCGTCATTGGTGAAGAAATGCGTACCCAGGTAGCGGTCCAGGGTCAGCAGCACCAGGGTGATGGTCAGCACCGGGAAGGCAGCGACGATCAGCACGTTGGTCACCAGGGCGGTCCAGGTGAACACCGGCATCTGCATCAGCTTCATGCTGGGGGTACGCATCTTCAGGATGGTGATGAAGAAGTTGATACCGCTCAGCGTGGTACCCAGGCCTGCGACCTGTAGACCCCATATGTAGTAATCCATGCCGACGCTTGGACTGTATTCGATGCCCGACAACGGCGGGAACGCCAGCCAGCCGGTGGCAGCGAACTCACCGATCCACAGCGACAGCATGATCAGCACCGCGCCGGACACGAACAGCCAGAAGCTGAGCGAGTTGACGAACGGGAACGCGACGTCGCGCGCACCGATCTGCAGCGGCACGGCCAGGTTCATCAGGCCGGTGATCAGCGGCATCGCCACGAAGAAGATCATGATCACGCCGTGGGCGGTGAAGATCTGGTCGTAGTGGTGCGGCGGCAGGTAACCCTCGGACCCGCCGACGGCGAGCGCCTGCTGGGTACGCATCATGATGGCGTCGGAGAAACCGCGCAGCAGCATGACGAAGGCGACGATGAGGTACATCACGCCGATCTTCTTGTGATCCACCGAAGTGAACCACTCCTTCCACAGATAGCCCCACAGCTTGAACTTGGTGATCAGGGCCATGACGCCCAGGCCACCCAGCACCGCGCCGACCAGGGTGGTCAGCACGATCGGATCGTGGGGGATCGACTCAATTGAGAGTTTACCCAACATGTTCATTCTCCCGAGCCCGCATGGCCGGCGTGGCCTGCGTGTTCGTGTTCGTTGGCATCCAGGTTTTCACCCGATTCCTTGGAATCATGCGCGTCACTGGGGGCATGGCCCTCGTGCGCTTCATGGCTGGCGGCATCGGCAGCGGCGGCACCGGCGTGTTCGTGCTTCATGCCGTAATGCTTGTTGTCGCCCATGTGCTTGGCGATGACCCAGTCGAACAGGCCTTCTTCGGTCTTGCCGAAGTAGGTGACCGGATACCACTCGGCGTTGCGTGCTTCACCCAGCGCCTTGAACGAGGCCTTGTCCAGGGTCTGCTCGCCGGCGCGGACCTGGTCCAGCCACTGGCGGTATTCGGCATCGGTGACCGAGTAGGCGGTGAAGTGCATCTTGGCGAAGCCCGCGCCGCTGTAGTGCGAGGACATGCCCGGGAATTCACCGGTCTCGTTGGCGATCAGATGGAGCTTGGTCTCCATCGCAGCCATCGAGTAGATCATGCTGCCCAGGTGCGGGATGAAGAACGCATTCATCACCGAATCGGACGTGATCTTGAAGTTCAGCGGCGTGTTGACCGGGAACTTGATTTCGTTGACGACCGCCACCTTCTCTTCCGGATAGATGAACAGCCACTTCCAGTCCAGCGAGATCGCCTCGATGGTGACCGGCTTGACGTCCGAATCCAGCGGCTTGTACGGGTCCAGTGCGTGCGACGAGCGCCAGGTCAGGACCGCCAGCACCAGCACGATCATGCAGGGAATGGACCACACCACCACCTCGATCGCCGTCGAGTGGGACCACTTCGGCTCGTAGCGGGCCTTGGTGTTGGAGGCGCGATACTTCCACGCGAAGGTCAGGGTCATGATGATGACCGGGATGACGACCAGCAGCATGAGCACGGTGGCCGTGATCAGCAGGGTCTTCTCATCCTGGCCGATCTGGCCCTTCGGACTGAGGATGGCCACCGCATCGCAGCCAGTGAGCATCACCAGCAACGACAGCAGCAGGCCCGGGCGCAACCAGCGCCCAAGGGTTTTCAACGGAATCATCGGTCGATCCAATTGCGAGGGAATGCCGTTCCCCGTCCTGCCTGTTCCGGCCAAAGCCGGTCCCACCGGTCCGGAAGACAGGTAGGGAGGTGGGGTCGAGTCAGCCTTTCAATTTTAGGCCGTCACCCACCATTTAAGAAAGGCATTGACAATGATCGAGCGCAGGAAAGGCCCGTTTCTGGCTGCGACACGTTGTCGCACCGCGCAACCGCGGCGGGCAGAACACCCGGGGGCGGCATCCTAGCATCGGGCGATGGCGGCTGCTCCGCCCGTGTTCGGCAAAGTCGCCTGAACATGTTCAGGCATGCCTGCGAAAGCAAGGCGTGGGATGCTCGGCACAGGAGGAAGGTGCATGGACAAGATCGACTTCAAGAAACGCGACCGGGCGCTGTACCAGCCACCGGCAGGCCAGTTCGTTCCGGTGCAGGTGCCGCCCCTGCCCTACCTGATGGTCGACGGCCACGGCGATCCGAATATCGCGCCAGCCTATCTGGAGGCGGTGCAGTGGCTGTACGCGGTGAGCTATGCACTGAAGTTCGCACTGAAGGCCGGGGGCCAGGACTACGTGGTGCCACCGCTGGAAGCCCTGTGGACCGCCGAGGATCCGTCGAGCTTTGTGGCTCGCCGCAAGGATGAGTGGAAGTGGACGGTGATGATCCGCACGCCGGACGGGATCAGTCCAGCGCAGTTGGAGGCTGCCATCGCCAAGGCGGCGGAGAAACTGGGCGACGTTCCGGCCAGCCTTCGCCACGAAGTTCTTGAAGAAGGCCTCTGCCTGCAGACCCTGCATGTAGGCGCCTACGATGACGAGGGTCCGGCCCTGGCCCATCTGCACAACGAACTGATGCCTTCGCTGGGCTACGCCTTCGCCGGCCCCCATCACGAGATCTACCTGAGCGATCCGCGCAAGACCGACGCGGCGCGGTTGAAGACCGTGCTGCGGCAGCCGGTGCGCGCGCTTGGACCTGATTGAGGTTCGCGCTCATGACACAAGGAATGCCATGCGCCTGATCAGCCGACTGCTGCACTGGACCACCCTGCCCGCCGGGCGCCGGCTATTGGCCACGCTTGGGGCTGCGCTGGTGATCGTGCTGGCCTGCAATCCGGCGCTGTCGCCGTTGCTGCCGGTGTTGGATGCGCTTGGGCTGGACGTGCTGATGCTGTTGCTGGGTGCGCAGGTGGTGGCGGTACTGCCTTGGGTGCGGGAGCGAGCCGCGCGCGGGACCAGAGTGCTCGCACGCCTGCTGATCGGCGCATCGGCGGGAGCAGCAGGTGGCTATCTCCGGCAGCTCGCGTGGTGGCTGGCACGAGGCGCAGGGATGACGAGGCGTTGATGAAGGCTTGCAGCCTTCGGTGAGGTGGTAATCCAATGATCACCGGCGGGCGCAAACAAAAAGCCCCGACCAAGGCCGGGGCTTTTCATTACAACTGGTGCCGGAAACAGGAGTCGAACCTGCGACCTACGCATTACGAATGCGCCGCTCTACCAACTGAGCTATTCCGGCGGAGCCCGCGATTTTACGGGCTGGGCGCCCCGGCGGTCAATCCATCCGGCTCAGCCCACCTCTACCCGGTTGGCGCACACCCGCCCGGCCACGAAATCCTGCAGGTTCCCCAGCGTGATCGCCGAGATCTCCTGCAGCGCCTCCACGGTGAAGAAGCCCTGGTGGCCGGTCACCAGCACATTCGGGAAGGTCATCAGGCGCTGGAAGGCCTCGTCGTCGATGATCTCGCCAGACAGGTCCTGGAAGAACAGCGCGCTTTCCTGCTCGTACACGTCGATGGCCAGATGACCCAGCCGGCGCGACTTCAGCGCGCGGATCACGGCATGGGTATCGACCAGTGCGCCGCGCGACGTATTGACCAGCATCGCGCCCGGCTTCATCCGCGCCAGTGATGCATCATTGATCAGGTGATGAGTCTCAGGCGTCAGCGGGCAATGCAGCGACACGATGTCGGCACGCGCCAGCAGTTCATCCAGCCCGACCATTTCGCCGATACCACCGAACGCGGGTGACGGATAAGGATCGTGCCCCAGCACGGTGCAGCCCATGCCGTTGAAGATGCGCGCGGTGGCCAGCCCGATCTTGCCGGTGCCGACGATGCCGACCGTGCGCCCATGCAGGGTGCGCCCGAGCAGGCCATCGAGCATGAAGTTGCCCTCGCGCACGCGGTTGTAGGCGCGATGGGTCTGCCGGTTGAGGGTCATCACCAGCGCCAACGCATGCTCGGCCACCGCCTCCGGGGAATAGGCCGGTACGCGTGCGACGAACAGATCCAGCCCTTTCGCGGCTGCCAGGTCCACATTGTTGAAGCCGGCGCAGCGCAGCAGTACGGCCCGCACGCCCAACGCATGCAGGGCGTGCAGCACCGGCGCATCCAGGCGGTCGTTGACGAACACGCATACGGCTGCGCAATCCTGCGCCAGCGCGGCCGTGTGCACGTCCAGCGCCACATCGAAGTACACGAACGCAAAGCCGTCCCCAGCCGCATCGCGCTGGTTCGCCTCATCAAGGAAACGACGGTCGTAGGGGCGGGCACTGAAGACGGCGATCTGCATGGACGGGCCTGGGTGGAATGGCATATCGACCATACCGCAGCAG
Source organism: Stenotrophomonas sp. 71799_Sma (assembly GCF_056482505.1). Lineage (NCBI taxonomy): Bacteria > Pseudomonadati > Pseudomonadota > Gammaproteobacteria > Lysobacterales > Lysobacteraceae > Stenotrophomonas > Stenotrophomonas sp. 71799_Sma. Next base: position 1,330,991 of record NZ_CM151202.1, on the reverse strand, counting down.
CACCCGCGTTGGGATGGCACCGGCGATGCCTTCATCGCCGGTGCCGGGTGCCACTTAGAACTTGTAGCCCAGGCCCAGCATCACGCCGTTCTGGATCTGCCCGTCGCGGCGCTCACCCACGTAATCGGCCATGATCGACAGCCGCTCGCTGGCACGGCTGGTCACGCCCAGGTTCCAGGCCAGCACCTGCTCGCCCACCGCCTGGCTGCTGGCGCCGAACACCAGATCCGGGGCCGCGGCGAAGCCGGTGCTGTAGCGGGCCTGCGAATCGCCCAGTTCCTTCTGCCAGACCACCCGCGCGCGCGGGGTGATGCGCTCGCCGTTGTTGCCTTCGAAGGTCTTGAACAGCTGCAGGCCCGCACCCACGCGGATGCTCTCCAGGCTGCCGCTGCGGCCAACCAGCGCACCGGCGCCCTGCCCTTCGTTGAAGCGGGTGGCCGAGGTGCGCGCGTAGTCCACCACCGGCAGCAACGGCTGGATCACCAGGCCCTTGGCGGTGGTGAAGGAGAACGCATGTTCCACCCGTGCGGAGATCGCATCGTTGCTGTACTTGGCGCGCAGTGGCTGCTGCAGGCCATCGATGCCGTTGATGCTGCGACGCGTATCGTGGCGCAGATCGGTGTAGCGCACGGCCGCCGACAGATAGCCGCGCGCGTACGTCGCATCGAGGTAGCCGCCCACGTCCAGCGCACGCACGTCACCAGTGAAACCAGAGCCATCGCTGGCCTTGGTCGACATGTCCGCCGCGGCCACGCTGACACCCAGGGTCACGCGGTCATCGGCCACGCGGGTATCGGCACCGACCACGATGCCACCGATGGTGTGGCTCAGGCCGGCCACGCCACCGTCGCCATCGAGGCGGCCATGGCTGGCGAAACCACGCGCCCAGATGCCATGGCTGCGTCCAGCATCAGCGCTGCCCGCAACGCTGCCCGACGCCGGCTCGACCAGGTGCATCGCCAGCTGGTTGAACAGGCTGCCATGGCGCATGCCCGGCTGGGAGGAGACCGACTGCGCCACCTGCGAGGCCAGGCCATCGGCATCACCGCCGCTGCGCATGGCCGACTGGTGCTGCTGCACGACGTTGCCGATGCTGCCCACCAGCGCGGTGTCGGCCAGTCGCAGGCTGGCGTGCGCATCACCGCGCAGGGCACCGGCCTGTTGTGCGATCACATCGCGGTCGGCGAACTGCAGTGCGCCCAGCAGCGATCTCAGTCCCTTGTCCTGGCGATCGGAGGCGGTCGCCAGCGCGCGGCCCAGGCCGTCGCCGGACGTACCGTTGGCAAACAGGCCCAGCTGGTCAAAGCCCGGGTTGGCGGTCAGCCACAGGCCATCGGCGGTCTGGTTGACGTTGAAGCTGAGCAGCGAATTGTGGCGCGGGCGGAACACTTCACCGGCAGTGATGCTGGCACTGTATCCGGCGTCCCCCAGCCGCACGACATCCTGGAAGCCCCCCTGGTAGATCGGCCCTTCCACCAGATCGCGGCGGTAGGCACCGGCATAGAAGCCCTGGGCCACATTCAACGCAAGGTGTGCGCCCTGCGCGATCACCAGCGCGCCCTCCTCAGTGCCGCCGTCGTAGAAGCTGCCGACGCGCAGGCGGCCACTGCCGGTACCACCGGCTTCGGTAACATCGAACAGCACCTGCCCGCCGGGCATGATGTTGACATAGCCGTGGGTCACCAGATCCCCACCGCGCGGCATCAGCGTGCCGAACACGCGCAGGCGGTTGAAGCCATCTTCGCGGTAGGACGGGCCGGTGCCATCCAGCAGCGCATCGCTGTCGGTGCCGACCGATGCGATATCACCGTGGCCCACTACGATGCTGCCCGGCATCACCCGCAGCTCGGGGGTGCGCAGCGCACCACCCTCCAGTGCGATGGTGCCGTTGTCCACCAGAATGAAATCGGCGCCGGTGGTTTCAGCGGTGCGCCAGGTGGCGCCATTGCTGACACGGATCACGCCGGCGGAGTTGGCCAGGGTCGAGGCATCCAGATCGGCCAGCCGCAGCTGGCCGCGCAATTCATCCTGGAGGTCGGGGTCGGCGAGCAGCTGCTGCAACGACTGCGCGCCGATACCGTTCGCCCCCCGCGTGGAGAAGTTGTACAGGCTCACCGCATAGTTGATGTAGGTGCTGGCCCAGTCGGTATTCCAGCGCGCGAAATCGTCGTCGACGAAGGATTGCAGCTGGCGCGCGGTACGCAGGTAGCCCGGGTTGATGTCGCCGCTGACGTTGCTGGTGACACGAAGGGTGTCGCCCGGATCGCGATAGCCCGCCGTGTTGATGATGCTGTTGCTGCGGATGTCCTGGCCCGGGAATGACTCCAGCTTGCTCCCACTGCCATCCGGATCGAAGGTGACCGACGTACCCGTGGTACGCGCCGGGTCGCGGAATACCAGCAGGCCATTGGGCTGCACCACTTCATACATGGCCTTGTGCAACAGGCCCGCATCCATGCCACCGCCGTAGTTGCCTGTGTAGATCTGGGTCATGCGCGGCGACGGCGCATAGGTGATCCTGCCACCACTGCTGGCGGCATGGATCTGCACCGAGTCGACCAGCGGCAGATCGCCGCCGAGGTAACGGTTGACGCCACCGGACTGCATGATCGAGCAGGACGAAATGCAGTGGCCGGACACGATGGTGTCCAGGCCCTGGGTACGGATCACCGCCTGCAGCCACTCGCCGGCGATCAGCGCGCCACCGTTGGACGTTCGCAGCACGACTTCGCGGATCGGACGGCCTTCAGCCTGCGCCTTGGCCAGCAGTGCGGGCAGCGCCACCACATCGGCGACGGTGACGCCGCCGCTGAGGAAGACGCGATCGTCCTGCACGTGATAACTCATTGCCATGACGTCATCAGCTGCCGCGATGGCGCCAACGCCCATCAGCCCGGCCAGGGCCAGGCTCAACTTCGAATACTTCATGCGTTCTCTCTCTCCACCCGCAACACGCGGGTAGAACGATCAACGCCGCAGCGGGGCGATCTCCCCCAGTGGAACGGATCCTGAAAAATGAATACATTCACAATGAGAATCCGATCGATGCACACTCTTCCCCATCCGGTCATCGTCGCGTAAAACTCGATGACGCATTCGCCACCGACAGTCGAGGCCAGCCCTGTCCACCCCGTCTCCCCTGATCCATCACGCGCCGGAGCCGCCCGCACCTGCGGATGCCTTCATCGCGTTCGTACGCGAAGAGCGCGCACCGCTGTGCGCGTTCCTGCGCACGCGGGGGGTCGGGCCTGAGGATGCGGAGGATATCGCGCAGGACTGCATGGAGCGGCTGATCCGCTATCGCGCACAGGGCCCGGACGAACTGCGCCTGCTGCTGTATCGTATCGCCCGCAACCGCCTGGCAGACCGCGGCCGCTCGCCGCAGTCGCGGCCGCATCTGCCGCTGGCCGAACACGATGGCAGCGACGAACCGTCCAGTTCCTCGCCCGATCCATTGCGCCAGGCCGAGTCAGGGCAGATGCTGTCCCTGCTGCGGCAGGCCCTGTTCAAGCTGCCCGAACGCGCACGCGAGGTCTATCTGCTCAACCGCATCACCGGCATGAGCTACACGCAGATCGCGCGGCATTGTGGAATTACTGCCAAGACCGTGGAAAAACATATCGCCCGGGCCCTGCAGGGCCTGCGTCAGGAGTTGGGATCGGATCCGCTGCACAACGACAGGGACGGCCAATGAGTGGCACCCCGCACAGGGATGATGCACAGCTGTTTGAACGCGCCAGCGCCTGGGTAGCCCGCCTGGAAGCCCCGGACTGCACATCGGCCGAACGCGAAACGTTCGAGGACTGGCTGGCCGAAGATCCGGCCCACGTCAAAGCCTGGGTGCAGGCCGAAACCCTGTTCCAGCAGGGTGCGGAGCTTGCGGCTGACCCCTGGCTGCGCACCGCCGCGGCACGGGCGGCGCGTCCGCCGCGCCGGCGCTGGTTGCCGGGCGTGGCCGCTGCCGCCGGTGTCTGCATGGCGATCGGCATCGGCTGGATGGTTGCCGTCGACGGCAACCCGACGCCACAGGTCTACGCCAATGATTCGCACCAGGCACAGCAGCAGACGCTGGCCGATGGCAGCGTCGCCATGCTGGATGCCGGCACCACCCTCCGCGCCCGCTTCGGCTGGCGTCATCGTGATCTGGTGCTGGAGCGGGGTCGGCTGCAACTGCAGGTCGCTCCGTCGAACAAGGCGCTTCAGCTGCACGCCGGCGGCAGTACGATCCGCGACATCGGCACGACCTTCCAGGTGGAACGCCTGCGCGACGGCCTGGTCGAGGTCGCGCTGCTGGAAGGTGCCGTGGAAGTCAGCAACGGCGCAGCGCAGCACACGCTGGCACCCGGCCAACAGCTGCAGGTATTGCCCTCCGGCCGTATCCAGCCGGGCCCTGCCCTCTCGTCCAACGCAGCCGCTGAAGGCTGGCTGCGTGGGCAACTGGTGTTCGATGCCACGCCACTGTCGATCGTGGTCGAGCGCATGAACCGTTATGGCCGCACGCCACTGGTGATCGTCGATCCGGAGATCACCGACCTGGCTGTAAGCGGCACCTTCCGCGCCGGTGATGCACAGGAGCTGCTGTCGGCGCTGGAACTGGGTTGGTCCGTGGCTGGCCAGACGCGTCCGGATGGCGCGCTGGAACTGCGCCGCACCTACTGAGGAGACCGGCAGTGAAGGCAGGTCCGGGTGCGCTGCAGTGGGGGCTGCTCCGCGCCCTGCTATGCCTTGCACTGGGTGTTGCCGCACTACCGATGGCCGATGCCGGCGAGCCCGCCGGCACGCTGGAGATCGACGTGGGCGCCGGCCCACTGGTGCCGGCACTGCAGCAATGGGCCCGGCAGAGTGGCACCGCCCTGCTGTTCGACGCACGTGAACTGGATGATCTGCGCACCGGCGGCAGCCGTGGCCAACGCGATACCGGGGCCTCCCTGAAGCAGCTGGTCGCCGGCCTGCCGGTGAACATCCTGCGCACGTCATCCGGCGCCTTTGTCGTGCGGCGCGTCCATCCCGAGCCCCCTGCCACGCCGCCGAAAGCGGTCGCAGCCCCGCGCCTGCCGCGCCCGGCTCCCAAGTCCGCCGACACGCCACACCAGGTGGAACTGGCGCCCATCCATGTCACCGGCAGCCGGCTGCCGCGCTCTTCGGTGCAGACCACACTGCCGGTCACCACCATCGATCGCGACGATATCCTGCGCAGCGGCTACGGCAATCTGTTCGACCTGCTGCGGCACCTGCCCGGCATGAACGGCCATCCGGCCATGAGCACCTCGCGCGGCGGCGATTCGCAGTACCTGCCGGTGGGCGCAGCGGCCACCACCAGCCTCGACGGCATGGGCCCGCGGGCGACGCTGTTCCTGGTCAACGGCCGGCGCCTGCCGCGCTATCCGATGGTGTCGCTGGAACAGGGTGGGCTCACCGACCTCGGCGGCATTCCGCTGAGCTTCGTCGACCGCATCGAACTGGTACGCGGTGGTGCCTCGGCCATCTATGGGGCCGACGCCATGTCCGGCGTGGTCAACATCATCCTGCGTGACCAGGCCGATGGGCCCGAAGCCATGCTGCAGACCGGCCTGAGCAGCCGCGGCGATGCGGGCCAGTACCGCCTGCAGGCCGCCACGGGCGGCGCGCGTGGCAACGGGGACCGCTGGTTTGCCGGACTCGATCTGCACCGTGTCGAACATGTCGCCGGTGACCAGCGTGACTGGCACGCGGAAACCTCGCTGTATCCGATCGGCGCGATCTTCGGCAACTGGTACGTGCCCGCCCGGCGCTGCGAGCCGCCCCTGAAGCGGCGCGAGGATGGCTGCTGGTTTGACAGCGCGCGGCCGCGGTCGCTGCAGCCCGCCTCGGATACCGCGTCGGCCTTCCTGCACTACCGGCATGAACGTGGTGAGGGACGCTATACCTATGTCGAGGCGCGGGCCAGTCACAACCGCCAGCGCTTCGATCTGGGCCCGACCGCCGTTGCGGTGGTCTCGCGCGGAATCACCTTCAACAGTGTGCTGCGTGAGGCCGGCAACGTGCGCCCCAGCGTCCGCGCCACCGATGCCGACCTTACCTTCGGCATCGGCCGCGACCAGGGCCGGCGCAGCTGGGAGGCGGGCATCAGCGCGCAGCGCAGCGACGTGACCTTGTCCACTGCAGGCACCGTGCGCACGACACGCCTGCTTGAAGCAACGCAGGCGCGCAGGTTCACTCCCGGTTTCGACGCGCCGCCGGCGGCCGAGGCGGACACGCTGTTTCCGTCCATCCGCAACCGCGGCAGCACCGCACAATGGCAGGGCTGGTGGGGCGTGCAGCGTGAGCTGATGGCAATGCCCGGCGGCAATGCGCAGCTGGCCACCGGCATCGACCTGCGCCATGAACGCTGGACCTCGCGCCCGGACGCACTGCTGAGCCAGGGCGACCTTGCGCTGGGCCTGCCACAGCAGCGACGCCGCCTGTCGCGACAAAGCAGTGGCGTCTACGCCGAGCTGGGCCTGCCGCTGGCCCCCACGCTGCGCGCGGACCTGGCTGCACGCTGGGACCGCGACGGCGGCTTCATGGCGTTCTCGCCTCGTGCCGGGCTGCGCTGGAGCCCTACGCCGCACTGGTCGTTCCTGCTGGCCAGCGGGCGCGGCTATCGTGCACCGAGCCTGTTCGAGCAACGGCGGCCGCCCGGCTACTTCGGCTCGATCACGCTTCCGGTGTCCAGTGCCCTTCCGGAATGTGCGATCGCCACGCGTGGTGGCGGCTGCAGCGTCACGGCCAACGTGGTTGAGAACGATGCACTGAAGGCCGAACGATCACGCAGCCATTCGCTGGCAGCCACGTGGACGCCCGACGACACGTTCTCGCTGTCGCTGACCCACAACATCGTGGAACTGCGCAACGAGATCCTCGCCCTGCAGCCGAGCGATGCGGTGTGGAACCGCAGCACGTGGGAACTGGATGAAGACGGCCACCTGGGCAGCCTGCGCCTGTCGTTCGACAACATCGGCCGCACCACCTCCCGCAACTGGGTGCTGCGTGGCGAGTACCGCATCGACAGCGGCAGCAACGGCCAATGGTTGTTTTCGCTCGATGCGCTGAAGCAGCAGGAACTGCTTCGCCGCCGTGACCATGAGGCCGCCGTGGACCTGCGTGGCCATGTGACACCCGAGCTGGCTGCGGTGTTGAACGTGCAATGGCAGAACAGCAACTGGGACATCGCGCTGCGCGGCAACCAGATCGGGCGCACGCGTGCCTGGCTGCCGGGGGCGGAGTGCCCGCAGAAGCAGGTCGACCGGAACCACTGCATGAACCCACGGCAGCTGCGCTGGAACCTGCACCTCGCACGCCGGCTGGGGCCGCGCATCGTTGCAGCGCTGGACGTGCACAACGTGCTGGACACGCAACCGGTGAACTATCTGGTCGGCAACGGCGGGCAGATGCCCGGGCTGGACGATCCGCTCGGCCGCTACTACCTGCTTACCCTGCAGTTCCGCTGAAGCGTAGTAATCTACGCGCCCTGTTCCACCGCGGTCCCCTTCCCCCATGAAAGCCTATCTCTGGTTCTGGGGCGCGTTCCTGCTGTTCTTCGCGTTGCCTTTTCCCTGCATTCTCTATTTCGGCACTTCGTGGCCGGTGGCGCTGGTCGACCGCAGCGCACCGTGGCTGGCACTGTTGCTGCTCGCACTGTCGATGGTCCTGTGGCTGACGCTGCTGTTCGCCTTCCTGCACTACCTGTTGCTGGGGCCGCCACGCGCACTGCACCGGGTGCAGTCGATCCTGGCCGACGGTGAACCGCGCAGTGCGCTGATCGAACAGGCCGAACAGACCGGCGTGCAGGTGCGTGGGTTCGCGCAATGGAAACTGCAGTTGTCCTTCAAGAACCTGTCCGGTACGCCGGTCTGCGAACAGATGCTGGTGGTCGACAGCAAACCCCAGCTGCATCGCTTCGAGGCCGGCAGGCACATTGATGCACGCCTGGGGCGGACACCCGGGGCATTCCCCAACATCGTGCTGGACGGTGCCCAGCCCGAACTGAATGTCGCCAGCCTGTGGCGGCGCGGCATCGGTGCAGCACTCGGCATCGCCATCGTTGCCGCTGCCTATGTGTGGGCCTACCAGCTGCAGAGCGAGGGGCTGGGCTGGACCTTCCTGTCGTTCGGTCACCCGCTGCTGGTGTGCCCGCTGGTGCTGTGTGGCTATGCGCTGGGCCTGCGCCTGCTCGGCCGCCTGCTGCACGCCGATGCCCGCGGCGATGCACTGAAGTATCGCGGCATCGGCGTGGAGGCCAGGGTGTTGAAGGTGCGTCAGACCGGCACCTACCTCAACGAACAGCCACAGGTGGAGTTCCAGCTGGAATACATCGATCGCGAAGGCAACATGCAGCAGGCCCGCGTGCGCCGCTTCATCCCGCTGATTGAACTGGCCAACATCCCGCGCGAGCATGTGACGCTGCTGTACGACCCGGATGACCGCAGCAACGTGCGCCTGGAGGGAGTATGAAACAGCCGCCCTCAACCCGCACCGTGTTCCTGGTACTGCTGCTGGTTCTGGCGGGCGTGGCCGTTGCCGGAGGCGCCCTGCAGACCATCAGCGAAACGCTGGGGCATTCGGTACAGCCGGACCGGTTGCCTGCCTCCGTCTCGTCCCAGTCGCCGCGCGAGCAATCCGCATCGCTTGTGCCGTCCCCAGCGCCCTTCCCCGCCGCGGGCACCGCTGGAGCGCCCGAGCGCAACAACCGTCTGTTCGATGCGGACTACCTGCTGGCTGCCCGTCAGGCACTGGAGCAGATGCCAGCGCTGGCCGGCCAGCGGCTGACGGTCTTCCACAGCATCCACTTCTACGACGATGGCCGCATCAACCTCGATCTGGTCGATCCGCAACAGCCGGGCCACGTCGACAGCTATCACTTTGAACGTGGCCAATGGCGCAAGGGCAATCCGGTGAACCCGCAGCAGTTTGCGCCGACCATCAGCCTGCAGCGCAGCAGCACATCCCTGGCCAGCATCGATTTCGAGGCTGTTCCGCGCGTGGCGCAGGCGCTGCAGGAACAGCGCAATGCGCTGCAGAACCCCGCATCTGAAGTCGGCCACGTCTACGTGATCGTGCGCAAAGCCGGCAAGCTGGTATGGCTGCCGGACGAAGTCGCCGGTGACCGCGAATCCGTGCGCCTGCAGTTCGATGCGCAGGGCGCCCTGCGCGGCGTGAGCCGCCGGTAGGCCACACAAAAAAGGGGACGGAGGGGATTAAGTCGTATGTGCCTTGGTGCGCTTTGCGACTTAATCCCCTCCGTCCCCTTTTTCTATTTCACCGAGCGCGCGATGGCGTACTGCGCGGCGTAGTATGTGGACAGCACCAGCAGGCTGGCCAGCGGCAGGCCGCCGGCGAAGCGGTCCCAGGCCAGCAGTGAATCGCTGGCGACGAACAGCAACGCACCGGCGGCGGCCCAACGGGCACTGGCGGCCTCCATGGCGTCAGGCTGCGGGCGGCGCCACTGCCGTGCCAGGGCCAGCACCGCCATCGATGCCAGCACCACCACGTACGCCAGCACCGGAATACGCATCGGTGCAGGCAGGTGTGGCCACAGGCCCAGCACGTTGAGCACGGCAAACGCACCGAGCAGGACGCTGGCGCCGACCAGCCCACGCCCGGCACGCAGGCCTCCGCGGAAGGCGATGATGTAGCAGACATGCGCTAGCAGGAATGCGACCAGCCCCGGTACGAACGCATCCATTGGCAACATCAGCGCGATGTCACCCACGCACGAGAGCAGCATGCCGGCCAGCACCGCGCGGCGGTAGAACGGCTGCACCGGATCATGCACGCGCCAGACGATGGCAGCGATCAGCAGCGTGGTGGCCGGCTTGGCCAGCCAGTGCAGCCAACGCCCATCGCTGTGCAGGAATGCGCCCACGATGGCGAGGATCGCCATCAACAGGATCACGCCATCGCGGGCGCGCGGCTTCATCGCGCCTTCCACAGATCCGCCAGGCGGTCAGGCTTGCCGGCGATGCGCTCCAGCACCGGGTACTGCAGGCCACCGTGGTAGGCGATGCTCATCGTTTCGATGCGATCGAACTGCTTCACCAGCAACACGATCGGCGCCTTGTCCTTTGCTGCGGCGGCGACTGCATCCTTCAAGCGCTGGCTGCTGTATTCACGGCCGCCAACCGCGATCACCTTCATGCCCGGTGCAAGACCGGCGTTGAACGCCGGACTGTCCCAGATCACGTCACCGACCGTGCCGTTGTCGAGCACGGTCGCACCCAGTGAGTACGCCAGCAACGCTGCCTTGGCGCGCTTTTCCTGCGCCTTGTAGGCGTCGTTCGGGGTATCGCGGTAAACCAGCTTCCAGCCCGCCAGTTCCAGGCCACCGGTCAACGAACCATGGCCATCCAGGCGCCCGCGCAGGAACGTCGCCCAGTCGTACGGCGCGATACCGTTCAAGGTCGCGACCACGTCATCAAAGGTGTACGGATTGACGTCCCAGTCGCCATTGCCGACGCCGAAGAACGCACGCGCGAAGTCGTCCAGACTGCGACGGTTGCCACTCAGCTCGCGCAGCTTGCCCTCCACTTCCAGCCACAGCATCTGGCCGCCGGAGTAGTAGTCCTCGCTCATCTGGTAGTTGCGGTAAGGCAACGTGCGGCGCTGGGCGATGGTCGGGTCGTTGGTGGTGTCCTGCAGCGGCCGCCAGGCCAGGCCCGGGCGACCACGGTCATAGGTCGCGGCCACGTTGGCCAGCATGTCGCGCGCCTGTGTGGTCGACCACAGGCCCGACCGCGCCGCCAGCACCTGGCCCCAGAACTGGGTCTGGCCCTCGTACACCCACAGCAGGCTGTCGCCCATCGGCACGTTGAAGTTGGCGGTGGCCAGATCGGCGCCGCGACGGTACTTCCCGTTCCACGAATGGGTGTACTCATGTGGCAGCAGGTCGCGCATCCACGCGTTGCTGTCCCACTCTGTGAAGTAGCCTGGATCGGCACTGTTCTCGCTGGAGCGGTGATGCTCCAGGCCGATGCCGCCAAGGCGGTCGGTCAACGCCAGCAGGAATTCATAGTGGTTGTAGTGGCGCGCGCCATAGAGTTTGTCGGCCTGCTGCACCAGCGCGCGGTGCATCGTGATCTGTGCCTCGCTCGGCTTCAACGACTTGGCCTCGTCGGCGAACACATTGAGGTGCACCGGCACCTTCGCACCCGGGTCGAGATCGATGCGCTGGTAGTGCTCGCCGGCGAACAACGGCGAATCGACCAGATGGTCATACGAGATCGGCTTGAACACCACGGTGTCACCGTCGCGTCGCGCGGTTTCCAGGGCAGTGGCGAACGACCAGCCCTTGGGCAGGGTCACGCTGGCCTGCGCCTGCAGGTTGCGCGCATCGACGCCGGCCGGATACAGCGAATTGGCGTTCCACTGCAGGTTGAGCATTTCCGGGGTCATCACCACCCGGCCCTGGCTGCCGCCCTGCGAGGACAGGAAATCGAAGTGGGCGACGATCTCGCTCACGCCCTCGGGCACGTTCACCTTGAACGCATAGACGTTGAACTGGTCGCGCTGCCAGGCCAGCGGCTTGCCGTTGGCGGTCACGCGCAGGCCGGCCAGCTTGTCGATCGGGCCGGTGGGCGAATGGTTGCCGGGAATCCACTGCGGGTACAGCAGGGTCATCGGGCCAGGCTTGGCCGGCACGGTGGCGGTCACCTTGAAGATGCGCCGGGCCAGATCGCGCGCGTCCACGTCGATGCGCAGCAGGCCGGGAGCCGCCGCGTTCGCCGGTGGCGAGGTCTGCGCCAGTGCAGGCGTGGCCGCCAGCGCGAACAGCAACGACATCGCCAAGGCTCGGGTCTTCATCGGACAGCTTCCAACAACGGAGAATCTTCCGATGCTAGGCCTGTAAAGTGCCCCGCCCCATGGCCAAAGGTCATGGGCGCGCGCCCATCCGTGCATGCCCAGAAGCGTGCGAACCAAGGTTCGCACCCACCTTGTGCTGGTTTGCAGCCACCAGAGCAGTTTCAGTAGATCCACGCCATGCGTGGATGAGGCGCTTCGCGGTCAGTCGACCAGGCGCAGGCGCAGTTCCTTCGGCAGCGCGAACACCATCGATTCCGGTTCGCCGTCCAGCTCGCCCACGCCGCTGGCGCCCAGCTCGGCCAGGCGCGCCAGCACGCCATCGACCAGCACCTGCGGCGCCGAGGCACCTGCGGTCACGCCGATATGCTGCTTGCCTGCCACCCACGCCGGGTCGATCTCGTGCGCGCCGTCGATCAGGTACGACTCCACGCCCTCACGACGGGCCAGCTCGCTCAAGCGGTTGGAATTGGAACTGTTCGGCGAGCCGACCACCAGCACCAGGTCGCAGCGCTTGGCCAGATCGCGCACGGCGTCCTGGCGGTTCTGCGTGGCGTAGCAGATGTCGTCGTTCTTCGGGCCCTGCATCGCCGGGAAGCGCTCACGCAACGCATCGATGATGCCGCGCGTATCGTCCACCGACAGCGTGGTCTGGGTGGTATAGGCGAAGTTTTCCGGCTGGTTGATGTGCAGCGTGGCAACCTGCTCGACATCCTCGACCAGATAGATCTGGCCGGTGCCGGCTTCGCGGTTCCACTGGCCCATGGTGCCCTCCACTTCCGGGTGACCGGCGTGGCCGATCAGCACCACGTCACGGCCGGCACGGCAGTGGCGGGCCACTTCGAAGTGGACCTTGGTCACCAGCGGACAGGTGGCGTCGAACACCTTCAGGCCACGACGCTCGGCCTCCTGGCGCACGGCCTGGGACACGCCATGCGCGCTGAAAATGACCGTGTTGTTGTCCGGCACTTCATCGAGTTCCTCGACGAAGATCGCACCGCGCTGCTTCAGGTCGTCGACCACGAAGCGGTTGTGCACCACTTCATGGCGGACGTAGATGGGCGCGCCCAGCGTTTCGATCGCGCGCTTGACGATCTCGATCGCACGATCGACGCCGGCACAGAATCCACGCGGGTTGGCGAGCAGCACATCCATCAGTTCAGTCTCCCGGCAGCGGCCGGCTTACGGTTTCGGATTGGCATTATCCGCCTTTTTGGCGGACTTGCCGTCGAACAGGCCAAACAGGGCGATGCCGATGGCACCCACCACGATGGCCGAATCGGCGATGTTGAACGAGGGCCAGGTGTAGCTGCCCACGTACCACTGGATGAAGTCGACCACATGGCCATGCACCTGGCGGTCGATCACGTTGCCGATCGCGCCGCCGATGATCAGCGCGTACGGCACCGCGGCCTTCCAGTTGCCGCGGGCAGTGCTACGCAGCCACCAGGCCATCAGGCCGCTGATGACGATCGCCAACACGGTGAAGAAGTGTTTCTGCCAGCCACCGGCGTCGCTCAGGAAACTGAACGCGGCACCAGTGTTGTAGGTGCGGTACCAGTTCCAGAAGCCGTCGATGACCACCACCGGCTGGAACTCCGGCAGGCTCGACAGGACCCAGGCCTTGGACCACTGGTCCAGGCCGATGATGGCGGCCGACAGCAGCAGCCAGACCAGGGCGTTCGGATGCGGACGGGGCGCGGCCATCAGAACCAGCTCCGCACTTCACCGGCGCCGGTGATGTTGCTCACGCAGCGACCGCACAGTTCCGGGTGGTCGGCGTTGCTGCCGACGTCTGCGCGGTGGTGCCAGCAGCGCACGCACTTGGCCTTGGTGGTCGGCTGGGCGCTGACGAACACCTCGTCGGTGGTCGCCGGGCGCACCTGCACGTCGCCACTGATGAACAGGAAACGCAGTTCATCGGCCAGCGGCTGCCAGCGCGCGGCCTGCTCTTCGCTGGCGGCGATCGTGATTTCCGCTTCCAGCGCGGCACCGATCGCGCCGTTGGCACGCATCGGCTCGAGCACCTTGGCCACCTGCTCGCGCACGGCCAGCAGCTGGTCGAAGTCGGCGGCGTTGAGCTGGGCATCGGCCGGCAGCGGCGCCAGGCCGTCGTACCAGGTGGTGAACAGCACATGGCCGGCATGCTCGCCCGGCAGATAGCCCCACAGCTCGTCAGCGGTGAAGGTCAGGATCGGCGCCACCCAGCGGGTGAACGCTTCGGCGATGTGGTACATCGCGCTCTGTGCCGAACGGCGACCGTGCGAATCGGTCGGCATCGTGTACAGGCGGTCCTTGGTCACGTCCAGGTACAGCGAGCCCAGGTCCACGCTGCAGAAGTTCAGCAGCAGCTGCACGATCTCGGCCATGTTGTAGCCGTCGTAGGCCGCCTTGATCTTCTCCTGCAACTCCCACGCGCGATGCACGATCCAGCGGTCCAGCGCGACCATCTGGTCGAGCGGCTGCAGGTGCTGGGCCGGATCGAAACCGTCCAGGTTGCCGAGCAGGAAGCGTGCGGTGTTGCGCAGGCGACGGTAGGCGTCGGCGTTGCGCTTGAGGATCTCCTGCGACAGCGACATCTCGTTGCTGTAGTCGGCCGAGGCGATCCACAGGCGCAGGATGTCCGCGCCCAGCTTGTTCATGATGTCCTGCGGCTCGATGCCGTTGCCCAGCGACTTGGACATCTTGCGGCCGTGCTCGTCCACGGTGAAGCCGTGGGTCAGGCACTGCTTGTACGGCGCGCGCTTGTCGATCGCCACGCCGGTCAGCAGCGAGGACTGGAACCAGCCGCGGTGCTGGTCCGAACCTTCCAGGTACAGGTCGGCCGGCTTGCCGAAGCCACGCGCGGCGAGCACGCCTTCATGGGTCACGCCCGAATCGAACCAGACGTCGAGGATGTCGGTGACCTTCTCGTAGTCGGCCGCTTCGGCGCCCAGCAGTTCGGCGGCATCCAGCGAGTACCACACGTCGATGCCCTCGGCTTCGACGCGGTCGGCCACCTGCTGCATCAGCTCCACCGAGCGCGGATGGATCTCGCCGGTCTGGCGGTGGGTGAACAGTGCGATCGGCACGCCCCAGGTGCGCTGGCGCGAGATGGTCCAGTCCGGGCGACCGTCGACCATGCTCTGGATGCGCGCCTTGCCCCAGGTCGGGAACCAGCCGACGGTGTCGATGGCGGCCAGCGCATCGTTGCGCAGGTTGGCCTTGTCCATCGAGATGAACCACTGCGGGGTGGCGCGGAACACCACCGGCGTCTTGTGGCGCCAGCAGTGCGGGTAGCTGTGGCGGATCGGGTGGAAGGCCAGCAGCGAACCGTTGTCGCGCAGCACGCCGACGATGGCCTCCTGCGCCTTCCACAGGTGCTGGCCAGCCAGCACCACGTCACCGGCCGGCGGGGTCGATTCCAGGTACACGCCACGGCCGTCGATCGGGGTCACCTGGCCGGCGTTGTACTTGTCCAGCAGGCCGTACTTCTGGCTGACCACGAAGTCTTCCTGGCCGTGGCCGGGGGCGGTGTGCACCGCACCGGTACCGTCCTCGTCGGAGACGTGCTCGCCGTTGAGCACCAGGATCTCGCGCTCCGGGTAGAACGGGTGCGCCAGCAGCTGGTTCTCCAGCGCGGCACCGGTGGTTTCACCGTGCAGCACCACGTTTTCGACGCCATAGCGCTGCAGCGCGCGCTCGGCCAGGGCCGCGGCCAGCACCAGCCAACGGCGCTTGCCGTTGTGCGCCGGGCCTTCGGCCAGCACGTAGTTGATCTCCGCGCCCAGCGACACCGCCAGCGAAGCCGGCAGCGTCCACGGGGTGGTGGTCCAGATCGGCACGGCCACTTCCACATCGGCCGGCACGCTCACGCCGAACGCCTGGCCGATGGCCTGCGCATCGCGCGCGGCGTAGGCCACGTCGATCGCCGGCGATTCCTTTTCCTGGTATTCGATCTCGGCCTCGGCCAGCGCCGAGCCACAGTCGAAGCACCAGTACACCGGCTTGGCGCCACGCACCAGGTGGCCGTTGGCCACGACCTTGGCCAGCGCACGGATTTCGTTGGCTTCGAAGTCGAAGCTCAGGGTCTTGTACGGGTTGTCCCAGTCACCGGTCACGCCCAGGCGCTTGAAGTCCACGCGCTGGATGTTGATCTGCTCTTCGGCGAACTCGCGGCACTTCTGGCGGAATTCGACGGCGTCGAGCTTGGTGCCGACCTTGCCCCACTTCTTCTCGACCGCGATCTCGATCGGCAGGCCGTGGCAGTCCCAGCCCGGCACGTAGGGCGCGTCGAAGCCAGCCAGGTAGCGCGACTTGACGATGATGTCCTTCAGGATCTTGTTGACCGCGTGGCCGAGATGGATGCGGCCGTTGGCGTACGGCGGGCCGTCGTGCAGCACGAACAGCGGGCGGCCGGCGGCGTTGTCGCGCAGCTGCTGGTAGAGCCCCTGTTCTTCCCACCGCGCCAGAATGCCCGGCTCGCGCTTGGGCAGGTCGCCGCGCATCGGGAATTCGGTGGCTGGCAGGTTCAGGGTGGTCTTGTAGTCCTGGCTCACGCAGTGGCTCGCAATCTATGTTCGGAAAGGATGGCGCGCGCCTGTTCGGCATCGCGGTGCATCTGGTCGGTCAGTGCCGCCAGATCATTGAATTTCTCTTCGTCGCGCAACTTGGCGACGAACTCTACGTCGATGTGGCGCCCGTACAGGTCGCCCTGGAAATCAAACAGGTGCGCTTCCAGCAGCGGCTCCACGCCGTCCACCGTCGGCCGCGTGCCGAAGCTGGACACCGACGGCCACGGCTGGTCGAACACGCCGTGCACCCAGGTCGCGTAGATGCCCGACAGCGCCGGGGTCTTCGGGAAACGCAGGTTGGCGGTGGGGAAGCCCAGCGTGCGGCCGAGCTGGCGCCCACGCACCACCCGCCCGCTGATCGCGTAGGGACGGCCGAGCAGATCGCCGGCACGGGCGAAATCGCCGTCCTGCAGCAGCTGGCGGATGCGGGTGCTGGAGATGCGCTCGCCGTGCAGATCGACCGCTTCGATCTCGCCGGCGCTGAAGCCGAGCTCGGCGCCGAGCTGCTGCAGCAGGGCCAGGTCGCCGCGGCGGCGGTTGCCGAAGCAGAACTCCGGCCCGATCCAGACCTCACGCGCACTCAGGCGATTGACCAGCAACTGGCGCACGAAGGTCTCGGCCGGCATCGCCGCCATCGCCGCGTCGAAACGCAGCAGGCCGATCGCATCGACACCCAGCTCGCGCAGGATCTCGACCTTGCTGCGCGCCAGGGTCAGCCGCGGCGGCGGCGTGCCCTGGGCGAAGAATTCACGCGGCAGCGGCTCGAACGCCACGGCCACCGCGGCCACGCCCAAGGCGCGCGCGCGGGCAACCGCGTGGCGGACCAGCGCACGATGGCCCAGGTGGAGGCCGTCGAATGCACCGATACAGACCACGCTTCCGTTGGGGAACAGCTCCCCGCCCTCGACGCTTCTGAACAGCCTGCTCATCAACTCTCGTTCCGGCCCGACCGGGGCCGCTGCTTCAATGGTGTAACCCTGAAGTATAGCCGCCACGGGCCGCGATCAATGCCCACGCAGGTCGCGCGGGCGGAAGCCCATCGCCAGCATGGCCACCGCATAGGTCGCGCCACCGCCGCCGACCAGCAGCATCAGGCCACCGATACGGTGCCATTTGTCCATGACGGTGAAGTCGGGAACCCAATGCAGCAGGGCCAACAGCACGCCGACCATGGCCGCACAGGCCAGCAGCAGCCGCACCAGATAGCCGCCCCAGCCCGGCCGGCGCTGGTAGACATCGGTCTTGCCCAGCCAGTACCAGAGCAGGCCCAGGTTCAGGTAACTGGACAGTGCGCTGGCGATGCCCAGCGCCAGGTGCAGGCCCGGCTGCTTGCCGATGGCCGCCATCACGCCCTGCGCCTTCAGCTCGTCCGGCACCATGACCTGGTACAGCACGGCCAGCAGGGCGAAGTTGAACACCATGTTGGCCACCAGCGCGGCCACACCGGCACGGACCGGGGTCTTGGTGTCCTGGCGGGCATAGAACGCCGGCAGCACCACCTTCAGCAGGGCGAACGCCGGCAGGCCGAAACTCAGGCCGTACACCGACAGCGCGGTCATGCGGGTATCGAAGGCGGTGAACTGGCGGTACTGGAACAGAGTGGCGATCAGCGGCTCGGCCAGTAGCAGCAGGCCCAGCATGGCCGGCACCGAGATCAGCAGGGTCATCCGCAGGCCCCAGTCCAGCGAGCGCGAGAAACCCTCGCGGTCGGTGCTGACGTGATGGCGGGCCAGCGCCGGCAGGATCACCGTGCCCAGCGCCACGCCGAACACACCCAGCGGCAGCTCCAGGAAGCGATCGGCCAGCGACAGCCACGACTGCGAGCCGTCGGTCAGCTTGGCCGCGATGAGGGTATCCAGCAGCAGGTTGATCTGCGCCACCGACGAACCGAACAGGGTCGGCACCATCAGCGTCAGCACCTTGCGCACGCCCGGATGGCGCCAGCCCCAGCGCGGCAGGGTCAGCAGGTTGATGCCCTTCAGCGAGGGCAGCTGGAACAGCAGCTGCAGGATGCCGGCGGCGAGTACCGCCCAGCCCAGCGCCAGGATCTGTTTTTCCGGGGTGCCGCCCAGCTGCGGCGCCAGCCATAGCGCACCGGCGATCATGCACAGGTTGAGGATGACCGGGGTCAGCGCCGGCATCGCGAAACGCTGGAAGCTGTTCAGCGCGCCACCGGCCAGCGCGGTCAACGAGACGAACAACAGGAACGGGAAGGTCAGGCGGAACAGGTCGACCAGCAGGGTCTGCTTGACCGGGTCGGTATCAGCACCACTCGAGAATGCGACCGCCAGCTGCGGCGCGAAGATCAGCGCCAGCGCGGTAACCAGCATCAGCACCCCACCCAGGGTGCCGGCGGTGCGGGCCATCAGTTCACGCAGCTCGGCATGGCTGCGGGTTTCCTTCACTTCCGTGAACACCGGCACGAAAGCGGTGGCGAAAGAGCCTTCGGCGAACAACCGGCGCAGGAAATTGGGTACCCTGAAGGCAACCCAGAACGCATCGGTAACCGCATTGGTGCCGAACGTGGTGGTGATCACCTGGTCACGGACAAGTCCGAGCACCCGCGAGACCATGGTCATGCTGCTGAACGACAGCAGGCCTCGCAACATCTTCGGTGAACTCACTCAGCGTCCCTCTTGACAATCGACTTGACGTGCATTTCTCGGGCCATCATACTAGCTAGCTTGCTGTTCCCATAACACCGATTTTTTCAGGAAACCACCACCGTGGCCAATATCAAGTCCGCCAAGAAGCGCGCCAAGCAGACCGTCGTGCGCAACGCGCGCAACGTGGCTCAGCGCTCGATGCTGCGCACCGCTGTCAAGAAAGTGATCAAGGCGCTGGACGCCAACGATGCCGCCGGCGCCGAAGCCGCCTTCGCCGTTGCCCAGCCGATCCTGGATCGCTTCAGCGCGCGTGGCCTGATCCACAAGAACAAGGCTGCTCGCCACAAGAGCCGCCTGAACGACCGCATCAAGGCCCTCAAGGCCGCCTGATCCGGCGTTGCCGCCCTGCCCCTTCGGGGGTCGGGCAGCAGAAAAGAACCCGGCCCCGGCCGGGTTTTTTGTTGCCTGCGATCCACGCGATCCGGTAGTGCCGGCCGCTGGCCGGCAACCCCGAGGAATGCCGGCCCGCGGCCGGCACTAATGGAAAATGAAAAACCCGGCCGAAGCCGGGTTTTTCGCATGGAACCACAACAGCATTACTGCGCGTTGCGGGCTTCCAGCTCGTCTTCCTTCTGGCGATCGAAGAAGGCCATGATCCGGCTCATGATCGGGAAAGTACCTTCGCGGCCCAGCGCGGAGACCAGGAACCACGGCTCCTTCCAGCCCAGCTCGGCAACGATCTGTTCGGCCGCAGCCTTCGCTTCGTCTTCGAACATCAGGTCGGCCTTGTTCAGCACCAGCCAGCGCGGCTTCTGCAGCAGCTCCGGATCATGCTTTTCCAGTTCGCGCTCGATCGCGCGCACCTGCTCGACCGGGGAAATGCCTTCCACCCCGCCCTCCATCGGCGAGATGTCCACCAGGTGCAGCAGCAGGCGGGTGCGCTGCAGGTGGCGCAGGAACTGCGCACCCAGGCCGGCACCGTCGGCAGCGCCTTCGATCAGGCCGGGAATGTCGGCAATCACGAAGCTGCGGTAGTTCTCCACCTTCACCACACCCAGGTTCGGGTACAGCGTGGTGAACGGGTAATCGGCCACCTTCGGCGTCGCCGCCGAAACGGCACGGATCAGGGTGCTCTTGCCAGCGTTGGGGAAGCCCAGCAGGCCGACGTCGGCCAGCAGCTTCAGCTCCAGCTTCAGCGTGCGCTCTTCGCCCGGCTCGCCCGGCAGCGCCTGGCGCGGCGAGCGGTTGGTCGAGCTCTTGAAGTGCATGTTGCCGAGGCCACCACGACCGCCCTGCGCCACCAGCAGGCGATCACCATGCTGGGTCAGGTCGCCGATGATTTCATCGGTGGCGACGTTGATCACCACGGTGCCGACCGGCACGGTGATGGTCAGGTCTTCGCCGCCCTTGCCATAGGCCTGGCGGCCCATGCCGTTCTCGCCACGCTGCGCCTTGAAGATGCGGTCATGGCGGAAGTCGACCAGGGTGTTCAGGTTTTCGTCGGCGCGGATGTACACGCTGCCGCCCGCACCGCCGTCGCCGCCGTCCGGGCCGCCGAGCGGAATGAACTTCTCGCGACGGAAGCCAATGCAGCCGTTGCCGCCGTTGCCGGCGAACACTTCGATTTCTGCTTCGTCTACCAGTTTCATTGTTTCGATGCCTGCGATGGGCGCGGCCTGCCAGCCGTCGCCTTGAATGTTATGCCAGCCGCTGGCCGGCAACTCGGCCTGGCCGGTCTTGCTTTCACTCTAACGAAAAGCCCCGCCGAAGCGGGGCTCTTCATGCAGCACCCCCATGCCGAGGCACGGGTGCCGGCGATGCCTGGATCAGGCGTCGGCCGAGACGATGCTGACGGTGCGGCGCTTCTTGGCGCCCTTGACCGAGAACTCCACCTTGCCGTCCACGAGGGCGAACAGGGTGTGGTCACGGCCCAGGCCAACGCCCGAACCCGGGTGGAACTGGGTGCCGCGCTGACGCACGATGATGTTGCCGGCTTCGATGGCCTGGCCGCCGAAGATCTTGACGCCCAGGTACTTCGGGTTGGAGTCGCGACCGTTGCGCGAGGAGCCTACGCCCTTTTTATGTGCCATGACTGCTTCTCCTGATGCTTAGCCGGCGATGCCGGTGATCTCGATTTCGGTGTAGTACTGACGGTGACCCTGACGCTTCATGTGGTGCTTGCGGCGACGGAACTTGATGATCCGGACCTTGTCAGCACGACCCTGGGACAGGACCTTGGCGGTGACGGCAGCGCCCTTCAGCGCATCGCCCAGCTTCACGCCGTCGCTGTCACCCAGCATCAGGATGTTGTCAAACTTGATCTCGCTGCCGACTTCGACTTCGAGCTTTTCAATGCGGAGCTTTTCGCCCTGCGCCACGCGGTATTGCTTACCGCCGGTGACCAGTACTGCGTACATGACCAGGCCTTCCTCTGTAGTTATTGTGGTCTGAGCTGCCGCCATCGAGGGCGGACAGGAGCGGGATTGTACGCAGATCAGCGGGCGCGGGTCAAGTCAACCCCTGAACGGCCCGGGGGCCCGGCCGGAACGGGGTCAGATCCCTTTTCACGTTGTGAAAAGGGATCTGACCCCTGCCTGTCGGCCTGTCTCATCAGGTGAGACATCGGGCTGGCATTGTCGCCCATTGCCCCCATCTGGTCACCTCGGTAGGCTGACCGATTGCCGTTCCCTGCTGGCCCGGCACCCAGCCAACGCCCCCACAACCGGATCCCCCATGGCGATGGATTTCATCCGCATCCGCGGCGCGCGGACGCACAATCTGAAGAACCTCGACCTCGACCTGCCCCGCGACAAGCTGATCGTGATCACCGGCCTGTCCGGTTCGGGCAAGTCCTCGCTGGCGTTCGACACCATCTATGCAGAAGGCCAGCGCCGCTACGTCGAGTCGCTGTCGGCCTATGCGCGCCAGTTCCTGAGCGTGATGGAAAAGCCGGACCTGGACCACATCGAAGGCCTGTCCCCGGCCATCTCGATCGAGCAGAAGTCGACCTCGCACAACCCGCGTTCGACGGTCGGCACCATCACCGAGATCTACGACTACCTGCGCCTGCTGTACGCCCGCGTCGGCACCCCGCGCTGCCCGGACCACGGCTACCCGCTGGAAGCGCAGACGGTCAGCCAGATGGTCGACCAGGTGCTGACGCTGGACCCGGAACAGCGCTACATGCTGCTGGCGCCGGTCATCCGCGACCGCAAGGGCGAACACGCACAGGTGTTCGACCAGCTGCGTGCGCAGGGCTTCGTGCGTGTGCGCGTGGACGGCGAGCTGTATGAAATCGATGCGGTGCCGCCGCTGGCGCTGCGCCAGAAGCACACCATCGAGGCGGTGATCGACCGCTTCCGCCCGCGCGAGGACATCAAGCAGCGCCTGGCCGAGAGCTTCGAGACCGCACTGAAGCTGGGCGATGGCATGGCCTCGGTGCAGAGCCTGGACACCGCCGACGCCACGCCGGCGCTGTTCTCCTCCAAGTACTCCTGCCCGGTGTGCGACTACTCGCTGCCGGAACTGGAGCCGCGCCTGTTCTCGTTCAACGCACCGATGGGCGCCTGCCCCGGCTGCGATGGCCTGGGTATCGCCGAGTTCTTCGATCCCTCGCGCGTGGTGGTGCATCCGGAGCTGTCGCTGGCCGCCGGTGCGGTGCGCGGCTGGGACCGCCGCAACGCCTACTATTTCCAGCTGATCGCCTCGCTGGCCAAGCACTACAAGTTCGACGTGGACGCCGCCTGGAACTCGCTGCCGGCCAAGGTGCAGCAGGCCGTGCTGTACGGCAGCGGCGACGAAACGATCACCTTCACCTACTTCACCGAAGCTGGCGGCCGCACCCAGCGCAAGCACCGCTTCGAGGGCATCATTCCCAACCTCGAACGCCGCTACAAGGAAACCGAGTCGCCTGCGGTGCGCGAGGAGCTGTCCAAGTACATCAGCGAACAGCCGTGCCCGGAATGCAATGGCGCGCGCCTGAACAAGGCAGCACGCAACGTGTTCGTGGCCGATCGCCCGCTGCCGGAGCTGGTGGTGCTGCCGATCGACGAGGCACTGAAGTTCTTCAGTGAACTGAGCCTGCCGGGCTGGCGTGGCGAGATCGCCGCGAAGATCGTCAAGGAGATCGGCGAACGCCTCGGCTTCCTGGTCGATGTCGGCCTGGATTACCTGACCCTGGAGCGCAAGGCAGACACCCTGTCCGGTGGCGAGGCACAGCGCATCCGCCTGGCCAGCCAGATCGGCGCCGGCCTGGTCGGTGTGATGTACGTGCTCGACGAGCCGTCGATCGGCCTGCACCAGCGCGACAACGAACGCCTGCTCGGCACCCTCACCCGCCTGCGTGACCTGGGCAATACGGTGATCGTGGTCGAACATGACGAGGATGCGATCCGGCTGGCCGACTACGTTCTGGACATCGGCCCGGGCGCGGGCGTGCACGGCGGCGAGATCGTCGGCCAGGGCACCCTGCAGGACATCCTGGAGGCACCGCGTTCGCTGACCGGCCAGTATCTGTCGGGCAAGCGCGCGATCGAGATTCCGGCGCGCCGGCACACGCCGAACCCGAAGATGACCCTGCACCTGCGCGGGGCGACCGGCAACAACCTGAAGGGCGTGGACCTGGCGATTCCGTCGGGCCTGCTGACCTGCGTGACCGGCGTGTCCGGCTCGGGCAAGTCGACCCTGATCAACGACACCCTGTTCTCGCTGGCCGCCAACGAGATCAACGGCGCCTCGCACCCGATCGCTCCGTACAAGGAAATCGATGGCCTGGACCTGTTCGACAAGGTGGTGGACATCGACCAGTCGCCGATCGGCCGCACCCCGCGCTCGAACCCGGCCACCTACACCGGCCTGTTCACGCCGCTGCGCGAACTGTTCGCACAGGTGCCCGAAGCGCGTGCACGCGGCTATTCGCCGGGCCGCTTCAGCTTCAACGTGCGCGGCGGCCGCTGCGAAGCCTGCCAGGGTGACGGTCTGATCAAGGTCGAGATGCACTTCCTGCCGGACGTGTACGTGCCCTGCGACGTCTGCCATGGCAAGCGCTACAACCGCGAGACGCTGGAGATCCTGTACAAGGGCTTCAACATCAACGACGTGCTGGAAATGACCGTCGAGGATGCGCTGAAGCTGTTCGAACCGGTGCCGTCGATTGCGCGCAAGCTGGAAACACTGGTCGACGTCGGCCTGAGCTACATCAAGCTGGGCCAGAGCGCGACCACGCTGTCCGGTGGTGAAGCGCAGCGCGTGAAGCTGTCCAAGGAACTGTCGCGCCGCGATACCGGCCGCACCCTGTACATCCTCGACGAGCCGACCACCGGCCTGCACTTCCACGACATCGAAGCGTTGCTGGGCGTGCTGCACAAGCTGCGCGACGAGGGCAACACGGTGGTGGTGATCGAACACAACCTGGACGTGATCAAGACCGCCGACTGGATCGTTGATCTGGGTCCGGAAGGCGGCCATCGCGGCGGCACCATCCTGGTCACCGGCACGCCGGAAGACGTGGCGGCCTGCCCGCAGTCGTACACCGGCCAGTTCCTTGCGCGCATGCTGCCGTCCACCCACGCGCGCCCGGAGCAGCCGGCCGCCGTGGCCAACAAGCCCGACGCCCGCCCGCCGCGCAAGGTGAAGCCTGAAAAGGCCGAGAAGCCGGCGAAGAAGGCCGTGGCTGCCAAGAGCACCGGCAAGACCAGCAAGACCGCCACTGCCAGCAAGAAGAAAAAGGACGCCTGATGAGCAGCGAACACAAGATCCTGGCCCGCATCCCGATCAGCGTGCGCTGGCGTGACATGGACAGCATGGGCCATGTGAACAACGCCAAGTACATCTCCTACCTGGAAGAAGCGCGCGTGCGCTGGATGCTGGGCGTGGAGGGTGTGTCGATGACCGACCGCATCGCACCCGTGGTGGCCGCGACCAACGTCAACTACCGGCTGCCGATCGTGTGGCCCAACGACATCCTGGTCGAGCTGTTCGTCGAGCGCCTGGGCAACAGCAGCGTGACCATCGGCCACCGCATCGTCGACCAGCAGGACGAATCGAAGCTCTATTCGGACGGCAACGTGGTGGTGGTCTGGATGGACACCCAGACCGGCAAGAGCGCACCGCTGCCGGAGGCGATCCGCAGCGCGTCGACCTGACGCGCCTGTGGTAGTGCCGGCCGCTGGCCGGCAACCTCCAGATGTATCGCGGATGCCGGCCAGCGGCCGGCACTACCGATCCAATTCAAAGGACTGACATGATCCACCAGACTGAACTGCGCGACCTGCTGCCCGGCATGGTCGCCTTCCCCACCGATGTC
Source organism: Stenotrophomonas sp. 71799_Sma (assembly GCF_056482505.1). Classification (NCBI taxonomy): domain Bacteria; kingdom Pseudomonadati; phylum Pseudomonadota; class Gammaproteobacteria; order Lysobacterales; family Lysobacteraceae; genus Stenotrophomonas; species Stenotrophomonas sp. 71799_Sma. The sequence continues at coordinate 1,305,714 of NZ_CM151202.1, read as the reverse complement.
TTCCCCTCCGACCAGGCCTGGCTCGGCCAGCACCTGCTGCCGCTGCTGAAGATCGACCTCGGCGTGCTGCGCCCGGAACTGGCCGGCCAGGTGGCAACGATGCTGTGCCCGATCGAGCCGTATGACGGCTGCATCGGCGAGACCACAGAAGAACACCACAACGATTTCACCGGCACCAACTGGATCGCCTTCGAACTGACCGCCGGCAACGAGATGCGCTTCCTCGGCAACGCGGGCTATTTCATCGGTGATGCGGTGCAGGACAAGGATGCGCAGGAACACATCGCGCAGATGCGCGAGAGCTACGCCAAGGCCCGCGATTACCATGCCACGCATGGCCGTCTCGCCTGCTACTCGCGCTATGGCAAGGGTGAGGCCAGCGAGCGCGATTATCTGGATACGCTGGGTGGCCCGATCAGTTTCGGCAACTGGACCGAAACCGCAGAGATTCCCGCGGCATTCGAGCTGGGTTTCACCGAAGCTGCCGATGACCCCAACGCTGCGGACGATGCCGAAACAGTGATCATCACCCGCAATGGCAACAAATTCTTCGCCGTGGCCGACGTGGCCGGCTACAACTGGTGCGCCACCGGTGCCGATGCGATCGTGATGCTGTACGAGCCGGAAAGCCGCACGGTGCTGTTCTCGTTCGACTGGTCGTAAGCCCCCTGGTAGTGCCGGCCGCTGGCCGGCATTTCGCGTCCTGCCGGCCAGCGGCCGGCACTACCGGATATTCCGTTCGCGCCCAGCGTCCTCAAAGCTACGGCAGCCATCCCAATCGTCGCTTCATCCGTAGAGTCGAGCTTGCTCGACTGCTGCAGGCCGGGGCCGTCGAGCAAGCTCGACGCTACGACGGCCATCCCAACCCCTTGCGTCAGCAGCAGCGTGCCGTTTCCCCGCGCGCTTACGGCGCGGCCTTGCGCACCACCAACGTCGCGCTCGCTTCGCCACCGCCTTCCAGCTGCAGCCGCAGCGGCAGCGCCTGGCCTTCCTTCAACGCGCCCTTGCCCTGCATCAGCATCAGGTGCAGACCACCGGGCTTGAGCTCGGCGCGCGCGCCCGGTGCCAGCGGCAGACGCTCGATCGCGCGCATGCGGCTGACCCCATCGACGATCGTGGTCTCGTGCAGCGACACATCATTGAAGCTGCTGCTGGTCGCGCCAGTGATCGCCACCGCCTTGCTGCAGCCGTTGTGGATCACGCCGTAGCCGGCGGTCATCGGCATCGCCGGATTCGGTGGCAACCGCGCCCAGCCCTGCTCCACCGTGACGCAGTCCGGTTCCGCCGCCGACGCCGATGCTGCGGCCGCACACAGAACCAACAGTACGCCAACGAATGGTTTGGTTATCATCGCCCAGGTTCCTTCTTCGCAACGAGACCGCAGCATGACGACGCTCATCGAGGTGATCAACCATGGCCCCATCCGCGAACTGCGCCTGGCGCGGCCGCCGGTCAACGCACTGGACACCGAACTGTGCCGGCAGTTGATCCATGCCATCGAGCTGGCCATGGCCGAAGACGCGCACGGCATCGTGCTGTCGGGCAGCGAGCGCATCTTCACCGGCGGTATGGACGTGCCGCACCTGCTCTCGCATGGTGATGACAAGCACAAGTTGCTGGACACCTGGAACGCCTTCTTTGGCGCCGTGCGCACGCTGGCCGAGAGCCGGATCCCGGTGGTCGCGGCGATCACCGGCCACGCACCGGCGGGCGGCTGCGTGCTGGCCCTGTGCTGCGACTACCGGGTGATGGCGCGCAGCGCCGATCCGTCGCGGCCGTATGCCATCGGCCTGAACGAAGTGCAGGTGGGCCTGATCGCGCCGGAGGGCATCCAGCGCCTGCTGCGCCGCGCGGTGGGCGTACACCGCGCCGGCGTCCTGCTGACCACCGGCTCGCTGGTGCCGGCCGAACAGGCGCTGCAGATCGGCCTGGTCGATGAACTGGCCGAAGGCGACCTGGTGGTGGCGCGCGCCATCGCCTGGCTGCAGAACCTGCTCAAGCAGCCGCGCCAGCCGATGCTGCTGACCCGCGCCATTGCCCGTGCCGACCTGCACGAAGCCCTGCACCCGGACCTGATTCAGCTCGACCGCTTCGTCGAGGCCTGGTTCGCCCCGGACGCGCAGAATGCCCTGCAGGCGCTGGTCGCCCGGCTGGGCAAGTAACCGGTAGTGCCGGCCGCTGGCCGGCAACCGCAGGTGCCCCAGGAGGATCATGAGGTTGCCGGCCAGCGGCCGGCACTACCAATGATGGACTGGCCTGCAACGGTATAATCGGGGCCTCTTCATTGCTGTGGCCGCCCCCTTGAACGACACGCCCGAACCCGTCGTCTCCGAGCTGATCGACCTGCTCACCCTGGAGCGGCTGGAGGACAACCTGTTCCGCGGGCAGAGCCGCGACATCGGCACCAAGTACGTGTTCGGCGGCCAGGTGCTGGGCCAGGCGCTGGCTGCGGCGCAGGCCACGGTCGACAATGGGCGCCACGTGCACTCGCTGCACGCCTACTTCCTGCGCGCCGGCAACATCGACCACCCCATCGTCTACGACGTGGACCGTACCCGCGACGGCGGCAGTTTCTCGGTGCGCCGCGTCACTGCGATCCAGCACGGCAAGGTGATCTTCTTCTGCGCGGCCTCGTTCCAGCAGGCCGAGACCGGCGCCGAGCACCAGCACAAGATGCCCGAAGTGCCGCAGCCGGAAGACATCGAACCGAACCGCCCGCTGCCGGCCGAAGTGCTGGAGCGGCTGCCAATCAAGGTGCAGCGCTGGCTGTCGCGCGGCGGCCCGTTCGAGTTCCGCCACGTCTACCCGCGCGATGAACTCAACCCGCCCAAGCGCCCGCCCTACCACCAGGTGTGGCTGCGCCTGAGCGAGCCGGTCGGCGATGCGCCCGAGCTGCACCAGGCGCTGCTGGCCTATGCCTCCGACTTCCACCTGTTGGGCACCGCCACGTTCCCGCATGGCATCAGCTACTACCACCCGCACGTGCAGATGGCCTCGCTCGACCACGCGATCTGGTTCCACCGCCCGTTCCGCGCCGACGACTGGCTGCTGTACTCGCTGGACAGCCCCAGCGCGCAGGATTCGCGCGGCCTGGCCCGCGGCCAGTTCTTCACCCGCAATGGCGTGCTGGTGGCCAGCACCGCGCAGGAAGGCCTGATCCGCGTGGTTCCCGACCAGGCCGCGGCCGCCGCCGTGCCGGCCAAGGACTGATCCGATGCGCCAGATCTTCAGCAGCCAGCGTGTGGAAACCGTTGAAGGCGTCGCCGAGCTCCTGCGCGGGCATGGCATCGACGTCAAGGTGACCAATGGGCGCTCGTACAAGACCCGTCGCCGCGGCCAGTTCAGCTATACCGACCTGGGCAACGCCAACGCCTACCCAGCGGTGTGGATCGTGCGCGCCGACGACCAGCCGCGCGCGCGTGAAATCCTGCGCGAGGCGCGACTGCTCGACACCACCCGCCGCGACCATCCGACCGCCGAATTCGCCTTCCGCGACACCGCAGAGACGACCGGCGGCGGCCGTGGCTGGGCCTGGCGCATCCGCATCGCCCTGCTGGTGGTGATCGCCGGCGTGGCGCTGGTGATCGGCCTGCGCCATCGTGGCGCCCCGGCGCCGGTCGCACCGGCCCCTGCCCCGCAGACCCAGCCGCAGCAGGCGCAACCGGCTCTGCAGGCCGCACCGGAAGAGGAAGAAATCCGGGTTCGCATCCAGCCCTCGAAGTGACGCACGGGTAGTGCCGGCCGCTGGCCGGCAGCCGAAAAAAGGGGACGGAGGGGATTAAGTCGTTTGTGGCACAAACGACTTAATCCCCTCCGTCCCCTTTTTTTGTCATGAGGTTGCCGGCCAGCGGCCGGCACTACCGTGCAGAAGGCCGGTCACATTCGGCGCGCGGCTCCGTCTTGGGACACAATCCCAGCAGGAGAGCCGCCGCCATGACGACGTTCGCCGCATCGATCGACCAGACACTGGAACGCGAACTGCCTGCCGCCGCCAGCGGTTGCCAGCACGCCTATGGCCGCATCGTGCTGGCCTGCCAGAACACGGTTACCGCCATCGCGCTGGCCATCACCCGCGATCGTCAGGCCAGCGAGGACATCGCCCAGGAGGCCTTCGTGAAGGGCTGGCAGCAGCTGCACCAGCTGCGCAGTTCGACCAGCTTCCTGCCGTGGCTGCGGCAGATCACCCGCAACCTGGCCCGCGACTGGCTGCGCGCGCAGCGCGGCCGGCCACTGACCGGCGAGGCCGCCGAGGTGGCAATGGGCATGGCGGCCGACCCGGCCCCGGGCGCGGCCGACCGGCTGCAACGGGTGGAAGAAGAGATCGCCGCCGAGGACATCATTTCCGCGTTGCCGGCCGACAGCCGCGAAGTACTGTTGCTGTACTACCGCGAAGGCCAGCGCTCGCAGCAGGTGGCCGACCTGCTTGGGCTCAGTGACGCCGCCGTGCGCAAGCGCCTGTCGCGTGCCCGCGCGCTGGTGCGCGACGGCCTGCTGCAGCGCTTCGGCGAGTTCGCGCGCAGCAGCGCGCCGAGCGCGGCATTCGCCACAGCCGTGGTGTCGATGGTGCTGGTGGCTGCGCCCGGCACGGCCAGTGCTGCGGTGCTGCTCGGCACCGGTGTCGGCATCGGCGGCAGCAAGCTTGGCCTCGGCGGCGCCAGCGCTGCGGGCGGAACCGCGATGGGCTCGTTGACCGCCACGCTGGGCCAACTGCACGTGCTGCCGGCCGAAAGCTGGGGGGCGGTCATTGGCGGCGTGGTCGGTGGTGCGATCGGCAGCTATCTGGGCGGACGCTTCCTGATGTCGTACACGGAAACGGCGTCCGAGCGCGCCGACGTGCGCCGCTTCCTCTACCTCAACATCATCACCGGCATGTTCTGGTGCCTGGCGATCCTGCTTGCGGTTCTGCTGCAGACACCGGTCTGGGCACAGCTGACGGTACTGGCCGTGGGCCTGGGGGTGGTCAACTACCAGTGCCTGGTGCCGCTGCAACGGGTGATGGCACCGATGATCGCGCGCGATTCGGCACGGCGCGGGCGCACCGGGACCAACTGGAAGTACGAATCGATGTACGGCCGCACCGGCATCATCGCCATGAACCTGATGGTCATCGCGCTGGTGGTGTACTCACTGATGCGCAGCGGCCGCCTGTAACGGACAACGCCGGCAGTGCGCCGGCGTTGTCGTCATTCACTGCGTTGAACCTCAGCGCTGCGGCTTCGGCGCCGCGCCATCGCGCGGACCGCCGTGGCGCGGGCCACCGTGCATCGGGCCCTTGGCCGCGTCGAACTCGGCCTTGCTCAGCTGGCCATCCTTGTTGGTGTCGGCGGCGGCGAACCAGGCATCACGACGCTGCTTCATGCGCAGCTCGCGGTCGGCCTTGTCCAGGTAACCGTCCTTGTTGGGGTCGAGCTCGTCGAAGCGCGCGGCCAGGCGCGGATCGGCCTTGGCTTCCTCGCGGCTGATGCGGCCGTCCTTGTTGACGTCCAGCTTGGCCCAGCGCTCACCGCCGTGGCCACCACGGCGACCGTGCTGCCAGCGCGGCAGCTCATCGCGCGAGAGCTTGCCGTCCTTGTTCTTGTCCAGCTCGTCGAACTTCGCGGCCAGGCGCGGGTTGGCAGCGGCTTCGCTGCGGTCGATGACGCCGTCGCCGTTGGTGTCCAGCTTGGCCGGGCGCTGCGCCGGCGCAGTCGGGGCATCGGCGGCCAGCGCGATACCGGTAGCGGATGTGCCGAGCAGCAGGGCCAGCAGCAGGGGGGTACGGATCATGAGGTCACTCCTGGGGATGGGAACAGTGTCGGGGTGATCACGTCACCCTCGGGGAACAACAACGCCCGGGCGCGACATCGGTTGACGCCACTGCCGGTTCCATTCATCCGGCGGACAGTCGCCACCACTGCGACAGGCTGGGGCTATGCTGTGCCCATGGCGATTCACGGCGACAGAGACGACGAACTGCGACTTTTCCAGACCGGCGAGCACCCCTGCGGGTACTGGTCGGACCGGGTGGCACGCGACCTGGTGCTGGATCCGCACGACCGTCGTCTCGGCGGCCTGTACCCGCTGGCATTGAGCTGGGGCTTCCGGCGCAGCGGCGACCTGGTCTACCGCCCGCACTGCGCACATTGCCAGGCCTGCGTGGCGGTGCGTATTCCGGTGGCCCGCTTCGCCCCGGACCGCAGCCAGCGCCGCTGTGCCGCCCGCAATGAAGACCTGGAAGTACGCATCACCGCGGCCACCGCCCGCGATGACCTGTTCGCGCTGTATCACCGCTATCTGGTGCATCGCCACGCCAACGGTGGCATGGACGACCATGGCCCGCACGAATTCGAGCAGTTCCTGATCGGCAGCTGGTCGCACACCCGCTTCATGGAGATGCGCCTGCCCGGCCACGACGGCCAGCCCAGCCAGCTGCTGGGTGTGGCGGTGACCGACGTCACCGAGCACGGCCTGTCGGCGGTCTACACCTTCTTCGACCCGGACCATGCCGCGCGCGGGCTGGGCACCTTCGCGATCCTGCAGCAGATCGAATGGGCCCGCCGCGAGGGCCTGCCGCACGTCTACCTGGGCTACTGGATCCGCGGGCATCAGAAGATGGACTACAAACGGCGCTATCGACCGCTGGAAGCCTATGACGGCCGCCGCTGGCACGATTTCGACGACGAACTGGACGGACGCTGACAAACCACTGACACCGGGCCGGGTGCACAATACGGCGCATGAACCTCCGACCCCAGATCCTCGCCCTGGCCCTGCTCTGCGGCGCCACCGCCCCCGCCTTCGCCACGTCACCTGCGATGACCGAAAAGCCGTCCGCTGCGCTGCGCCTGGCCACCTACAACACCTCGCTGTACTCCGATGAGACCGGTGGCCTGATCAAGGAACTGGAAGGCGACAGCGAGCACGCGCGCAAGATCGCCGCGGTGCTGCAGCAGGCGCGCCCGGACTTGGTGCTGCTGAACGAATTCGATTTCGACGACGCCCACCGCGCCGCCGACCTGTTCCAGAAGCGCTACCTGGAAGTGGCCCAGCCCGGCGGCGGCAAGCCGCTGCACTTCGCCTACCGCTACCTGGCCCCGGTCAACACCGGCGTGCCCAGCGGCCTGGACCTGGACAACAACGGCGTGGTCGGCGGCGAAGGCCGCAGCCGCGGCAACGATGCCTGGGGCTACGGCCTGCACCCGGGCCAGTACGGCATGCTGGTGCTGTCGCGCTACCCGATCGATGAAGCCAAGGTGCGCAGCTTTCAGCTGCTGAAGTGGAGCGCGATGCCGGGCGCGATCCGTCCGGTCGACCCGCGCACCGGCAAGAGCTTCTACAACGACCACGTGTGGTCGCAGCTGCGCCTGTCGTCGAAGTCGCATTGGGACGTGCCGGTGAAGACCCCGGTCGGCGTGGTCCACGCGCTGGTCTCGCACCCGACCCCGCCAGTGTTCGATGGCCCGGAAAAGCGCAACGCCGCGCGCAACCACGACGAACTGCGCCTGTGGCAGGAATACCTGTCCAAGGGAGACAAGCCGTGGCTGTGCGACGACAAGGGCCAGTGCGGCGGCCTGGCGCAGGACGCGCGCTTCGTGATCCTCGGCGACCTCAACAACGACCCGGTCGACGGCGATGGCCGCCATGAGGCGATCGTCGAACTGATCGAGAACGCCCGCGTGTTGCGCTACCCCACCCCGCGCAGCGTTGGTGGCGAGCAGACCAGCCTGGCCTATGCGGCCAAGGGCATCGAGCGCAAGGGCGCACCGTTCCATGCCACCGGCGATTTCGGCCCGAAGTCCGGCACCATGCGCCTGGACTACGTGCTGCCCTCGACCGGTTTCGAGTACATCGGCAGCGGCGTGTTCTGGCCGGCCAATGAAAGCCCGGAAGCGAAGATCGCCGATGGCAGCGACCACCACCTGGTGTGGGTGGATGTGAAATAACAAAAAGGGGACGGAGGGGATTAAGTCGTTTGTGCCACAAACGACTTAATCCCCTCCGTCCCCTTTTTGCTTTACGGGCGCAGTTCGACGCCGATTGCGTCGGCGGCATCACGCGCGATGGCGCGCGCTTCGTCGATGGTTTCCGCGCGCGCCAGGGTCACGCCCACGCGGCGATGGCCGTGCACGCTCGGCTTGCCGAACAGGCGCACGGCGGTGTCCGGCACCTGCAGGGCGGCGGCGACGTTGTTGAAGTACGGCACGCCCTCGCCATGCGCCAGCAGCGCGCACGAGGCCGACGGGCCGCTCTGGCGGATCACCGGGATCGGCAGGCCAAGGATGGCGCGCGCGTGCAGCGCGAACTCGCTCAGTTCCTGCGAAACAAGCGTCACCAGGCCGGTGTCGTGCGGGCGCGGCGACACTTCGCTGAACCACACCTCGTAGCCCTTCACGAACAGCTCGACACCGAACAGGCCCCAGCCGCCAAGGTCGTCGGTGATCGCGCGCGAAATCTCTTCGGCACGCGCCAGCGCGGCGCTCGACATCGGCTGCGGCTGCCAGCTTTCGCGGTAATCACCATCCTTCTGCAGATGGCCGATCGGCGCGCAGAACGAGGTGCCACCGGCATGGCGGACGGTCAGCAGGGTGATCTCGTAATCGAAGTCGATGAAACCTTCGACGATGCAGCGGCCGGCGCCAGCGCGGCCACCGGTCTGTGCGTACTCCCACGCCGGGGCGATGTCCGCCTCGCTGCGCAGTGTGCTCTGGCCCTTGCCCGAGGACGACATCACCGGCTTGACCACGCACGGCAGGCCGATGGCGGCCACGGCGGCGCGGTACTCGGCTTCGGTATCGACGAAGCGGTACGGCGAGGTCGGCAGGCCCAGGGTCTCGGCGGCCAGGCGGCGGATGCCTTCGCGGTCCATGGTCAGGCGTGCGGCGCGCGCGGTCGGGATCACCCGCAGGCCCTGCTCCTGCTCCAGCTGGACCAGGGTCTCGGTATGGATGGCCTCGATCTCCGGCACCACAAGGTGCGGCTGCTCCTGGGCGATCAGCGCGCGCAGGGCCATCGCATCCAGCATGTCGATCACATGCGAGCGGTGCGCGACCTGCATGGCCGGGGCATCGGCATAGCGGTCGGCGGCGATCACTTCCACGCCCAGCCGCTGCAGCTCGATGGCCACCTCCTTGCCGAGTTCGCCCGAGCCGAGCAGCAGCACGCGGGTGGCGGAGGGGGACAACGGAGTTCCAAGCTTGGCCATGGCGGTTCCAGCAGCGATGTGAAGGCGGGTGGGCATTCTAGCTGGCCGACCGTCCCGGCCACGGCATCCGACGAACGGTAGTCTATAAGTGATATCACTTTGATATCTTCATTCCGAACCCTCAAGGACGTACCGCCATGAAAGAGAAGTCGCTGTCTTCGCTCAACGGCCTCGGCACGCTGGCCGGCGCCCTGCTTGTCGCCCTCGCCGGCGGCGCCCTGTTCGTACTGGGGGTAGCAGCCAAGGCCAGCACCGGTTCCCCCAACCTGCTGCTGATGCTGGCCGGCATCCTGGTGGCGGCGCTGGCGATCTTCGCCCTGGCCGGCCTGTACACCGTCCAGCCCAACCAGGCGGCGGTGCTGAGCCTGTTCGGCAAATACGTGGGCACCGTGAAGGACAACGGCCTGCGCTGGAACAACCCCTTCTACGCCAAGCGCCGGGTCAGCCAGCGCGTGCGCAACTTCGAGAGCGGCAAGCTGAAGGTCAACGAGCTGGACGGCAGCCCGATCGAGATCGCCGCGGTCATCGTCTGGCAGGTGGTCGATGCCTCCGAGGCGGTCTACAACGTGGACGACTACGAGAGCTTCGTGCACATCCAGTCCGAATCGGCGCTGCGCGCGATGGCCACCAGCTACCCCTACGACCAGCATGAGGATGGCCAGCTGGCCCTGCGCAGTCATGCCAGCGAGATTTCCCAGCACCTGAAGAACGAACTGGCCGAGCGCCTGGCCGACGCCGGCGTGCAGGTGATCGATGCGCGCATCAGCCACCTCGCCTACGCCGCTGAAATCGCCCAGGCGATGCTGCAGCGGCAGCAGGCCAACGCGGTGATCGCCGCACGCACGCGCATCGTTGCCGGTGCGGTCGGCATGGTCGAGATGGCCCTGGTCGAACTGCAGAAGAACGGCGTGGTGCAGCTGGACGAGGAACGCAAGGCGCACATGGTCAGCAACCTGCTGACCGTGCTGTGCTCGGACCGCGGCACCCAGCCGATCGTCAATGCAGGCTCGCTGTACTGAGCCACCCTCGCAACGGGGCGCCCCACCGCCCCGCCAGGAGCCCCCATGAGTGAGAAGAAAGCCTATCCGCTGCGCATCAATGCCGAGGTCCTGGCCGCGGCGCAGCGCTGGGCTGATGACGAACTGCGCAGCCTCAACGCTCAGATCGAATACGTGCTGCGCGACGCGCTGCGCAAGGCAGGACGCCTGCCCAAACCCACGCCATCGTCGGAGGACAAGGAATGAGCAAGCGCTGGAGCTACCAGACCATCGAGGTCAAGACCTCCATGATGGGCGTACTCAAGGCCGAGGATGTCCAGGCCGAGCTGAGCCGGCAGGGCCAGCTGGGCTGGGAGCTGGTCAACATCATCATCCCGGCGCCGATGCGCCCGGCGATGCTGGTGTTCAAGAAGGAGGCCTGAACCATGGGCGGCAGTGACCCGAAACCCTTTGACGTGGCCGAGAGTTCGCCGCTGCGCGTGCTGTGGATCGTGCTGCCGCTGCTGGCTGCCTTCGTGGCCTGCCTGTATGCGCAGCTGTACAAGGCACCGGCGAACGCACCCTGGATCGAAGTAACGCTGTCGCCGCCCTGGTTCCGGATGGGCGGCAGTGCGGCATGGAGCCTGATCGTCATCGCTGTACTCGCTGTCGGGCTGGGGGCCGCCTTCTTCCGTCGCCGGGTGGAGCTGGCCGGCAACGTGCTGGACGTGCGCTCGACGATGTACCGGCGGCGCGTGCCGGTGGCGCAGCTGCGGCTGGACCAGGCCGAGGTGGTCGACCTGCAGCGTGACCGCCGCTATGGCATCCGTGTCAAAACCAATGGCTATTCAATGCCGGGCTTCTACTCGGGCCACTTCCGCCTGCAGGGTGGCGGCAAGGGCTTCGCGCTGGTCACCGACCGTGCGCGTGTCCTCGCCCTGCCGGTCAGTGATGGCAGCACGCTGCTGCTCAGCGTGGACCGGCCGCAGGCGCTGCTCGATGCGCTGCGCAAGGTGGCCGCGTCGGCACCACGGCAGTAAGCTGAGGCGATGCAACGACGCCCGCCCCTGCTGATCAATACCGAGGCCATCGAACTGTGGCCTGCCGACCTGCTGCGCGCGCGCAGCAACCAGGACGCACGCTTGCTGTCACAGGCGCGTTGGGTGCTGCGACGCAAGCGCGATGGCCGCTATCTGGCGGCGGTACTGGCGCAGGGTGTGCACGCCATGGTGCCGCACCTGCCGCGCGAACCCGGGGTCGAGGAAGCATTGGCGCTGCTGGATGCCGCGGCTGCACGGCCCTTCGGCGCCGGACTGGAAGATCAGTGGCTGCCGCTGACGGGGCTACAGCAGCGCCTGCAGCAGCTTGGCCTGGATGCACAGCGCTATGCCGACCACAGCGGCCTGCCGCTGGAACCCGAACCCTGCCTGCTGCATTTTGCCGGCCGCGATCGCTTCGCCCGCCCGCTGTGGCTGCGCCGTGGCGCCGCGCAGGGCTGGCGACGGATGCGACTGCATGCGGCACAGGATGGCATTGCGCTGGACGCCATCTCCGGCTTCCGCAGCCATGCCTACCAGTTGGGCATCTTCGAACGGAAGCTGGCGCGCGGCCTGAGCGTGGCGGAGATCCTGAAGGTGAATGCCGCACCGGGTTTCAGTGAACACCACAGCGGCCATGCGCTGGACATCGGTACACCGGGCGACGCCCCGGCTGAAGAATCGTTCGAAGCCACCGACGCGTTTGCGTGGCTGCAGGCGAATGCCGGTGGGCATGGCTTCCAGCTGAGCTACCCGCGCGACAACCCGCATGGGATCGTCTACGAACCCTGGCACTGGTGCTGGAGACCGGCCAACGGCTGAGCCCCTCGTGGCGGCTGCACGGCGAACTTCATGGAGCTGTCCGGGCGGATTCCGCGTGTGCCCGCCACGAAATGGGACAAGAAGGCAAAGGCAAAGCTCGAAGCCCCTGTAACGGATCAGCGCGCAGCTGTTGGGTCCGCCTTCAAGCGAGCCGAGCACCGCAGGTCCGACGAGGGCGAAGAGGTGCGGGTGTCTGAGCGCAGCGAGTTCCCGCACCGTCCCTCGACGGGCCGAGGAGCACAGGGGACCGGTGCGCAGCACCGGCTCGCGGCCGGCGGCGCGTTTCTTTTGGTTACTTTTCTTTTCGCGCGAAAAGAAAAGTAACGCCCATGGACCATCACGATCGCATCGGCATGGATCGGAGCGACAGCCCTGCGACCGTCACCGCCTCAACGCATTGATCGCCAGCAGCACCCATCCAGCCATCATGCTGGTGCCACCGATCGGTGCCATCCGTGTCGGCCACTGCCACAACGCACCGCCCACCAGGCTGCCGGAAAACAGCAGCACGCCCAGCAGCAGCACGTACAACGCCAGGTGCGCGATCGCGCCCTGCGCGCGCGGCCCGAGCGCCACCAGTACCGCGCCATGCGCGAACGCATAGAGCGCCGCCATGTTCAGATGCTGCTGCGCCAGCGGGTCGGCCACACCGTGCGAGGCATAGGCCGACAGGCCGATAGAGGCGGCGGCCAGCAGCGCCCCCAGGCAGGCCAGCAGTGATGGCTTACGTGCGCGACGTTCGAGATTGAACATGTGGGCTCCTTGCGCAGCGCCCTTGCCGGGCGCCAGATGAAAAAAAACGCGCCGCAATGAGCGGCGCGTTTTCGTGTCCAACACTACATGGGTCAGCCGAGGCTTACTTGACGGCCCAGTAGATGTCGTAGGTCGCTTCCGGGGTGAACGACTTGTCCAGACCGTCCTTCCAGGTTTCGTACGGGCGATCGACCACTTCCGAACCGTTGGTCACAGCCCAGGCACGCAGGCCGTTGCGGGCCACGTCCAGACCCGCCATGTGGCCGGTGTAGGCGGCATGCGCCGAACGGTGCGGGGCCACGTGCACGTACTTGACCGGAGCGCCGCCGTCGATCTTGACGGTCAGCTCTTCAGCGGTGGCACCTTCAGCACCCTTCTTCTTCACCGGCTGGGCGATGTCGAAGGCGTACTTCTCCTGACCGAAATCGGTGGTGATGATGCGGAACGGACCGGCGGCTTCAAGGCCGTTGGCCTCCATCACGCGCTTGATCCACTCCTGGTTGTCCTTGATGGACTTGGTGATCGTGTCCTGACCGCGGTCCACGTTACCGGCGTTGACGACCAGCAGGTCTTCAGCCGGCACATTGACGATGGCCAGATCGGTCAGCGGGGCTTCCGGGGTGCGGTAGTCCACGTTCGGAACGCTGGCCAGCATGTTGGCCATACGCGACAGACCCATCTTGATGTCGTCGCCGATCTGGCGGCTGACATACAGGCCTGCATAACGACCGAACAGGTCGAAGCCGTACTTCACCGAGTAGTCCTGGGTGATCTTGACGTTGCGGCCACCCTTGCCGGTCGGCTCCAGCGTGAAGGTGGTGATCTTGTCGTGACCCTTGGTGGCGTCATCGATGGCGATCGCAACACGCTTGTTCTCTTCGGCTTCGGTGATCTTCCAGGAACCGGTGCCCAGGTCCTTGGAGGTGAAGTCGAGGGTGGCACCGACGCCGGAGGCCGGGCCGGACAGCTTCAGTTCAACGGCGGGATCGCGCAGTACCAGCGGGTTCCAGTCCTTGAAGCGGCGCAGGCTGCTGACCGTGTCGTACACGATCGTCATCTTGCGGTTGGTCTCGATGCTTTCGGTGATGTGACGCTCGCCCGGCAGACATACGCCAATGATGACGAACAGGCCAGCCACGATCCCCAAGGCGATCAGGAACTCGATAATACGGGTCATTCAGAGAGTCTCCGGGGCCGATCCCACGGCCGGGTTGATTGAAGCGAAGCGCCAATCCTAGCAGGCTTCGCGGGCATTGTTTATCGGGATTGGCGCACCGGTTTCCCTGCCGGCTGCGTATTTGTATGGACAAAGAATTCGAAGGGTACCGCATACCGATACCCGTGAAGTAGGGGGCAACCCCACCCGAGGGCCATGACTGGAACTCAAGTCATTGTCCTGAAAAGGTTTTCCTCAGACCAGCTGGAGTTCGAACGCCTTCAGTACGGCGCGCGTACGGTCGCGCACGCCCAGCTTGGACAGGATGTTGGACACGTGGTTCTTGATGGTGCCTTCGGCCACACCCAGCGAGTTGGCGATCTCCTTGTTGGAGAAGCCACTGGCCATCAGGCGCAGGATCTCGGTCTCGCGGTCGGTCAACGGGTCCGGGCGGTCCAGGCTGACGAACTCGTTGCGCATGTGCTCCAGGCCGGACAGCAGGCGCTGGGTCACGGCCGGCTGCACCAGCGAACCGCCGTCGGCCACGGTGCGGATGGCACCGACCAGCTGCGCCAGGGTCACGTCCTTGAGCAGGTAGCCCTTGGCTCCGGCCTTGAGCCCGGCCAGCACCAGCTGGTCGTCATCGAAGGTGGTGAGGATGATGGTCGGTGGCAGCTGCTCCTGGCGCGACAGCACCTGCAGCGCCTCCAGCCCGGACATCACCGGCATGCGCATGTCCATCAGCACCACGTCGGGGCGCACCTGCGGTATCAGTTCGACCGCCTGCCGGCCATCGCCGGCCTCGGCCACCACCTCGATACCGTCGTCGAGCGCCAGCAGGGAGCGGATTCCCTGCCGCACCAGGGTTTGGTCGTCGACCAGGCAGACGCGAATCATCAACGCACTCCTTCAGGAACCTTGGTAAGGGCGGCCACCAGCACCGTTGCCGGCACCGTCGCCCGCAGCCGGAAGCCTTCACCGGGACGGGTTTCGACCTGCAGCTGGCCACCACATTGTTGCAGGCGCTCGCGCATGCCGCGCAAGCCATTGCCCACATTGACCATATCCGCGCCGACGCCGTCGTCGCGGGCCTCCACCACCACCCGGTCGGGGGCTTCACGGTACACCTTGATCCACAGGTGGCGGGCGCCGGCATGGCGCACCGCGTTGGTGATGATCTCCTGGGTACAGCGCAGCAGCACGTGGGCCCGCTGCGGGTCCTCCACGTTCAGCGGATCCTCGATCTCCAGCTGGATGTCCAGCGAGGGCACGTTCTCGGTCAGCGGGCGCAGCGCCGCCGCCAGATCGATGGCGCCGGTCTCGCGCAGCTGGCTGACCACCTCACGCACGTTGCCCAGCAGCAGCTTGGCCAAGGCATGCGAGCGCTTCACATGGTCCAGCGCCTGGCCCTCGGCCAGGTGACCGGCCACTTCGAGGTTCAGGGTCAGTGCGGTCAGCTGATGCCCCAGAAGATCGTGCAGCTCACGCGAAATGCGGGTTCGCTCGTTGACGCGGGCGCTTTCGGCCAGCAGGGCACGAGTGGCACGCAGCTCCGAATTGAGCCTGCGCTGCTCGTCGCGGGCCTGGGTCTGCTGTCTCGCGACAAGGCTGGTCACGAAGATGAACATGGAAAAGCCGCCATACAGCAGCGATTGCATCACGGCTTCGAACAGCGGGAAGTTCAGCAGTATGTAATAGACCGGGGCCACCGCCAGCTGGCTGACCAGCAGCCACAGCACGCACAGGCGCGCCGACAGCATCCACGGAATGACGCCGGCAGCCACCATCATCAGGATGCTGCCCAGGCCCGAACCACTGAGGAAACTGACGCCCAGCGCCGAAACCGTCAGCAGCAGCAGCAGGCCGCGGTCCAGCCAGGTGGTGTGACTGTCGCTGTCACTGCGCAGGAGGCGGGTCAGCCAGTAGTACGCGGCGCCGAAGGACAGGTAGGCGACGAACAACAGGATCGCCCAGCTGCCCATATCGCTGCGGCTGTGCAGGTTCTCGAATTGCGAGTACGCCAGTGGCAGGCCGACCATGACCCAGGTAAACAGGCCGGCCAGACGGAGGACGCGGGTATGGCTGAGGACTCCCAACATGCCAGCACTCTACGGGCCCGGCCCGCGTCGCGCACTCCCACGGAAGTCATGCATCCGAGGTCCCCTGTTCATGCCGCAGCCCACCCCGGGCATGCAATAATCGTGCGCAGGGTCCAATTTGACGGACCAACCGCGTTACCCCACGGAGTCACAATGTCGATTGTCATCCGCGACGTGCGCGAGCACGAGCTCGATTCCGTCCTGGCTTTGAACAACAACGCTGGCCTGGCCATCCTTCCCCTGGATGCGGCCCGCCTGCGCCTGTTCTACGAAACCGCTGAGTATTTCCGCGTCGCCGAGCGCGACGGCAACCTGGCCGGCTTCCTGATCGGCTTCGGCAGCGACAGCCAGCACGACAGCAGCAACTTCGCCTGGTTCAAGCAGCAGCTGGACACCCCGTTCTTCTATATCGACCGCATCGTGGTCGCCAGCCGCCGTCGTGGCGGTGGCGTCGGCCGTGCGTTCTATGCCGACGCGCAGAGCTTTGCCGAGCTGCGCTACCCGCAGATGACCTGCGAAGTCTTCCTCGACCATGGCGCCGATGCCGCCCTGCTCTTCCACGGCAGCTTCGGCTTCCGCGAGCTGGGCCAGAACACCATGCCGCAGGTCGACGTGCGCGCCAGCATGCTGGCCAAGGAACTGTGCAGCTACCCGTGGGTCCAGGAGACCTACGGCGGCAAGCTGCCGGATGTGGCATGGACACGTGCCCGGCATCTGCCGGCGCAGGCACAGCGGCCGACGGGGACCTGAGCGTGGCGGTGAATTTCGATTACGAACAGGCCGGTGAACTGAAGATCGGCCAGGTGGGCATCGCCAACCTGCGCATCCGTACCCTTGATGTCGAACGCCTCGTGCAGGAAATGCGCGAACGCGTCACCCGTGCGCCGAAACTGTTCGGCCGCGCCGCGGTGATCCTCGACTTCGGCGGCCTGAGCCAGGTGCCGGACGTGGCCACCGCGCAGGCGCTGGTCGATGGCCTGCGCAGTGCCGGCGTGCTGCCGGTGGCGCTGGCCTATGGCACCAGCGCGGTCGACCTGCTCTCGCAGCAGCTCGGGCTGCCACTGCTGGCCAAGTTCCGCGCCCAGTACGAGCGTGCCGAGGCCGAGCCGGCCCCGCCGCCGCCGCCCGCGCCGGAACCGCGTCGCGCAGCCCGTGCCGAACCGAAGCCGGCACCGGCCACGCCGGTGGCCAAGGTTGCCGACGCCGCCGCACCGCAGCCGGGCCGCATGCAGCTGGGCAACGTGCGTTCGGGCCAGCAGCTGTACGCAGAAAACTGCGACCTGACCGTGATGGCCACCGTCGGCGCCGGCGCCGAGGTCATCGCCGATGGCAGCATCCACATCTACGGCACCCTGCGCGGCCGCGCGCTGGCGGGGGCACAGGGCAACACCGCGGCACGCATCTTCTGCCGTGATTTCCATGCGGAACTGGTCGCCATTGCAGGCCACTACAAGGTACTGGACGATGTCCCGGACTCCCTGCGCGGCAAGGCCGTGCAGGTGTGGCTGGAACAGGACCAGATCAAGATCGCTGCGCTGGACTGACGCAGCACCCAAACAGAATCATCAGGAGAAGTCCTTTGGCTGAAATCATCGTAGTCACCTCCGGCAAGGGCGGCGTCGGCAAGACCACTTCCAGCGCGAGCCTGGCCTGCGGCCTGGCACGGCGCGGCAAGAAGGTGGCGGTGATCGACTTCGACGTCGGCCTGCGCAACCTCGACCTGATCATGGGCTGCGAACGCCGCGTGGTGTACGACTTCGTCAACGTCGTGCACGGCGAAGCGACCCTCAAGCAGGCCCTGATCAAGGACAAGCGCTTCGAGAACCTGTACGTGCTGGCCGCCTCGCAGACCCGCGACAAGGACGCACTGACCCAGGAAGGCGTGGGCAAGGTCCTGAAGGACCTGGCCGCCGACGGCTTCGACTACATCATCTGCGACTCCCCGGCCGGCATCGAGAAGGGCGCCTTCCTGGCGATGTACTTCGCCGACCGTGCGGTGGTGGTGGTGAACCCGGAAGTGTCGTCGGTGCGCGACTCGGACCGCATCATCGGCCTGCTCGACTCGAAGACCCACAAGGCCGAGTCCGGCCAGGACGTGCCGGCCTTCCTGCTGCTGACCCGCTACACCCCGCTGCGCGTGGAAAGCGGCGAGATGCTCAGCATCGCCGACGTCGAGGAAGTGCTCGGCCTGAAGGCGATTGGCGTGATCCCCGAGTCGGGTGACGTGCTCAACGCCTCCAACAAGGGCGAGCCGGTCATCCTGGATGTCGAGTCCGCAGCCGGCCAGGCCTACGACGACGCCGTCGCGCGCATCCTTGGCGAAGAACGCCCGATGCGCTTCACCAACGTCGAGAAGAAGGGCTTCTTCAGCAAGCTGTTCGGAGGGTAAGCATGGGCCTGTTTGATTTCCTCAAAGCGAAGAAGACCACCGCCGAAACCGCCAAGAACCGCCTGCAGATCATCATCGCGCAGGAGCGCAGCAACCGCGGCGGCCCCGATTACCTGCCGCTGCTGCAGCGCGAGCTGCTGGAAGTGATCAAGAAGTACGTGAACATCGACGTCGATGCAGTGAAGGTCGACCTGGTGAAGGATGGCCAGCACGATGTGCTGGACATCTCCGTGGCGCTGCCTGAAGGCCCGGACAAACCCTGAAGCTCTGCCCCGCCCGTGCCTGCACGGGCGGGGCTGCCTGACCCGCATGACCGATACAACAACCGCCGTGGACATCACCTGCGTGGGCGACATCGCCTTCGCTGATGCGCAGTGCCTGCTCGCCGCGCATGGCCTGCAGCTGCACCACGTCGCGGCCGGTGAACCGATTCCCGGCAGCTACTGGGGCGAGCCCGAGGCCGGCATCATCGCCAGCAACGTGTACGTGCGCGATGACACGCCCGTGCACTCGATGCTGCACGAAGCCTGCCACCTGATCGTGCTGCCGCCGGAGCGGCGTGCGCAGGTGCATACCGACGCCACCGACTCGGTGGCCGAGGAAGATGCCACCTGCTACCTGCAGATCGTGCTGGCCGGGCAGCTGCCTGGCGTTGGCTGTGCGCGGTTGATGGCCGACATGGATGCCTGGGGGTATACGTATCGGCTGGGGTCGACACAGGCGTGGTTTGAGCAGGATGCCGAAGACGCGAAGGCGTGGTTGATCGAACGCGGATTGCCGGTGGCGTAACGCATCGGTAATGCCGGCCGTTGGCCGGCAACCTCATGAACCCGTGCAGCATTACCTGGTTGCCGGCCAGCGGCCGGCACTACCCCATCAGCCCTGCCCTGCCAGCGCGCGCAGGGTAATGCCGACGATGTAGGCCAGGTAGGTGCCGGTGGCGTAGCCCATCGTGCCCAGCAACACGCCCACCGGCGCCAGGGCCGGATGGAACGCTGCAGCCACCACCGGCGCCGAAGCCGGGCCACCGATGTTCGACTGCGAACCGATCGCGAAATAGAAGAACGGCACCTTCAGCAGCTTGCCCAGGCACCACAGCAGCGCGATGTGCACGGCAATCCAGATCAGGCCGAGCAGGAACAGCCACGGGCGGTCCAGCAGCGCCAGCAGATCCATCTGCATGCCGATGCAGGCAATCAGGAAGTACAGCAGCAGCGAACCCAGCCGCGAGGCGCCCGCACCTTCCAGCGTGCGTGCACGGGTGAAGCTCAGGCTCAGGCCCAGCGTGGTCGACAGCACCACCACCCACACGAACGGCGCATCCAGGCTGAACTGCGAGGCCCAGCTGACATTGGCCTTGAACCATGCCGCCAGCGGCGCACCGATCGCGTGTGACAGACCCACGCCGCCGAAGGCCACCGCCACGATCAGCATCAGGTCGGTGAGGCTGGGAATACGCTCGTGCTCGGCCTGGAAGCGCGCGATGCGCTCCTTCAGCTCATCGATGGCCGACGTGTCGGCACCGCTGCGCGCGTCGATCTTCGCTGCGCGCCCGGCCAGGAAGATCAGCGCGGCCATCCACACGTAACCGACACCGACATCGACCACCGCGAACTGGCCGAACGTGGTGGCGTTGACGTCGAACACTTCGCGCATCGCCAGCATGTTGGCCCCGCCACCGATCCAGCTGCCGGCCAGTGCGGCCATGCCGGCCCAGGTGTCACCGGCCACCGTTTCCGGATGCAGCGCGCGCATCACCAGGAACGCCACCACCGCACCCAGCATGATGCTGGCGGACGCACCCAGGTACATCAGCACCAGCTTCGGGCCGAGCCGCAGGATGCCCTTGATGTCCACCGCCAGGGTCAGCAGGATCAGCGCTGCCGGCAGCAGGATGTCGCGTGCGATCGGGTTGTAGAGCTTGGTGTTCTGGCCGTCGATCAGGCCGACGGTGTTGTAGATGCCGGGAATCAGGTAGCACAGCAGCAGTGCCGGCACGAAGGTGTAGAAGCGTTTCCACAGGCCCTGCTCGCGCGAGGCGGTCCAGAACACGGCGCCCAGGGTGGCGGCGATCAAACCGAAGACGACGATGTCGTTCTGGATCAGGGCGGTCGAGGGCATGCAGGCGCTCTGGGTAGAGCCGGCCGCTGGCCGGCTGCTGTTGGCGGCAGATCAGGAAGGTGTGCCGACCAACGGTCGGCACCCACCGGTACAGCAGATGGCGAAACAAAAGCGCCGCCCCGAAGGGCGGCGCTGCCGTCATCAGTTGCCGATGTGCTGCTTCAGCCAGGCATTGACGGTGTCATGCCACAGGATGCTGTTGTTCGGCTTCAGCACCCAGTGGTTTTCATCCGGGAAGTACAGGAACTTCGATTCGATGCCCTGGCGCTGGGCAGCAGTGAACGCGGCCAGGCCCTGCTCGACCGGAATACGGAAGTCCTGCTGGCCGTGGATGACCAGGATCGGCTTCTTCCAGTCCGCCACGTGGTTGACCGGGTTGAACTTCTCGTAGTTCGCCGCCTTCTGGTACGGCGTACCGCCCTGCTCCCACTCGGTGAACCACAGTTCTTCGGTGGCGTAGCCCATCATGCGCTGGTCGAACACACCGTCATGGTTGACCAGGCACTTGAACGGGCCGTTCCAGTTGCCGGCGATCCAGTTGACCATGAAGCCGCCGTAGCTGGCGCCCAGCGCACAGGCCTTGTCACCGTTGAGGAAGGAATACTTCTTCAGCGCCGCATCCCATCCCTTCTGCAGGTCTTCCAGCGGGCGGTCGCCCCAGTGCTGGCTGATCGCATCGGTGAAGGCCTGGCCATAGCCGGTGGAGCCGTGGAAGTCGATCATCACCACGGCGTAGCCCTGGCCCGCATAGGTCTGCGGATTCCAGCGGTAGCTCCAGCCATTGCCGAAGCTGCCCTGCGGGCCGCCGTGGATCAGGAACGCGACCGGGTACGACTTGCCTTCCTGGTAGTTGTGCGGCTTGACCACATAGCCATGCACGGTGTCGTTGTTCCAGCCCTTGAACTCGAACTGTTCGTAGTCACCGAAGCTGACGTCCTTGAGCACGTCGCCAGCGGCCGGGGTCAGCGCGCGCAGCTCGCCGATGGCTTCGCCGGCGGCCGGCAGCAGGCCGACCAGCACCTGGTCGTTGCTCTTCAGGCTGTTGCGGGTGATCGCCACGCTGGTGCCGGCCACGTCCACCGAGGTCACGCTGCCGTCGCCGATCAGCTTGGTGGCCTTGCCGCTGGCCACGTCGATCTGGAACAGCGGGTGCTCGCCGAGGTCATCGGCAGTGGTGTAGATGCTGCTGCCATCCGCGGACAGGGTGATGCCGCCCGCCGAACGATCCCATTGCGGCGCGATCTCACGGCTCTTGCCGCTGGCCAGGTCCATCGCCATCAGGCCGAAACGGTCGGCCTCGAAGCCCGGGCGCTTCATCGCACGGTAGAACAGGGTCTTGCCGTCGGCACTGAACACCGGGCCGGCATCCCAGGCCGGATTGGAGGCGGTCAGGTTGACCGGCGCCTGCTTGCCCGCAGCGTCGAAGCGGTACAGGTCGAAGTTGGTCGACCACGGCTCCTGCTTGCCGGCCACGCGGATGCTGGCCACCACGCTGGCGCCATCCGGCGACCACGCGAAATCGTCATTGCCACCGAACGGCTTGGACGGTGCATCGCCGTCGATGGTCGCGCTCAGCGCCGAGGCGCCCTTGACCGCCCCGGCCTTGCCTGCCGGCAGCGGTGCCACGAACAGGGTGTTGCGGCGGCCGTCGTTCCAGGTATCCCAGTGGCGCACGAACAGCGAATCCCACACCTGGCCGCTGGCCTTGGCGTCCTTCTTTTCCTTCAGCTTCTTCTCGGTGCATGCCAGATCCGAGGCACAGGCCTGGAACACGCCGGCACTGAACAGCACGCGGTCGTCCTGCGGCGATACGTGGTAGCTGTCCACGTCCACCGGGAAGTCGGTCAGCTGACGCGGGGTGCCGCCGTTGATCGGCTGCGCGTACAGCTGCTGGCTGCCGTTCCTGGCGCTGAGGAAGTAGACGGTCTGGCCATCGGCCGACAGCGACGCGGAATTGACGTTCCAGCCGGCCGGGGTGATCTGCTTGGGCGGTGCCGCATCGCGGGTGCGCAGGTTGCGCGCGAACAGCGCGGTGGAGGCCTTCAGGTTGGCGTCCACGCTGCGCTTGGCGAACACCACAGTGCCACCGTCCGTGGTCAGTACCGGCGCGGAGACGCGGTCCATGGCCACCATGTCGCGGACTTCCAGGCCACGGGCAGCGGCAACGCTGGGCAGGGCAGCCAGCAGGCTCAGTGGCAGCAGGGCATGACGCAGTTTCATCGGGGTCTCCGCAGGACGGCAAAAAACCGATGGTAGGCCCGTGCGGCCGGGGCTGCCAAGGCCATCGGTCATGGCTGCCCGCGGGGTTGGCCCCGCCGCCAGAAAAAGCAAACCGCGCCGTAGCGCGGTTTGCGGTAGTGCCGGCCGCTGGCCGGCAACCAGGGGTATCACGGGATTCCGGGATTGCCGGCCAGCGGCCGGCACTACCCGTCCCTTACGCCTTGGTGTACTTGCCGGTGCGGTAGATCAGCCAGCCCACCAGGAACAGCACGGCCAGGCCGATCCACTGCGCGCCCGGCAGGTGGAACGGCACGGCCAGCACGTCGGCGCGGCTGCTGACCACGATCGGAATCGCGATGGCGATGCCCATCAGTGCCTCACCGGTGATCAGGCCCGCAGCGAACAGCACACCCGGCTTGTGCACGCGGTCGCGGCCTTCTTCGTCATCGGCGCGCACCTTGTGGAAGCGCTCGACCAGGTGGGCGATCAGGCCGCCGAGGAAGATCGGCACCATCAGCTCCAGCGGCAGGTAGATGCCGATGGCGGCGGCCAGCACCGGCACGCGGAAGCGTGCGTTGCGCGACTTCAGCCAGCTGTCGAAGGCAATGATGGCGGCACCGACCACGGCACCGATGCCGATGAAGGTCCACGGCAGTTCGCCACCGAACAGGCCCTTGGCCACCGAGGCCATCAGGTTGGCCTGCGGCGCAGCCAGCGCGTTCGGGTGCAGCTCGGACTTCACGCCGATGCCGTAGGCGGTGGCCAGCAGGTTCAGCACCGGGGCCATGATCAGCGCACACGAGAAGGCACCGATGCCCAGCATCAGCTGCTGCTTCCACGGGGTGGCGCCGACGATGTAGCCGGCCTTGAGGTCCTGCAGGTTGTCACCGCCAACCGCTGCGGCGCAGCACACCACCGCGCCGATCATGATCGCCGCCACCGCGCCCAGCGGCGCACCGCCGGCACCGACCGGCTTGAGGCCATCGGCGCCCAGCAGCACCACCAGCACGGCCGAGGCGAACAGGATGGTGGAGATGGTGATGCCCGACACCGGGTTGTTGGACGAACCGATCAAGCCGGCCAGGTAGGCCGACACCGACACGAACAGGAAGCCGGCAACGATCATGATGATGGTCATCGGGATCGACACGTGCCACTGGCCGACGATGGCCTGGTACAGGGCC
Source organism: Stenotrophomonas sp. 71799_Sma (assembly GCF_056482505.1). Lineage (NCBI taxonomy): Bacteria > Pseudomonadati > Pseudomonadota > Gammaproteobacteria > Lysobacterales > Lysobacteraceae > Stenotrophomonas > Stenotrophomonas sp. 71799_Sma. The sequence goes on along the minus strand of NZ_CM151202.1, from coordinate 1,281,775 downwards.
AGCAGCGGCAGCACGAAGACCACCAGGGCCACCAGCATCCACTTCATCGGCAGGTCGCGCTCGGTGTGCGCCAGCACCGGCCCACCGCTCTTGCGGGCAGCGGCAAAGCCGCTCTTGACGCCGTTGAGCAGCGACTTGCGCAGCGAGATCAGGGTCCAGATGCCGCCAATCAGCATCGCGCCCACACCCAGGTAGCGCATCTTCGCGCCCCAGATGGCGAACGCCGCCTCGGTGGAGGATGCGGTAGCCACCGAGGCGGCCAGGCCCGGATCGGTGTTCATGAAGAACGCCTGGTAGATCGGAATGGCGATGTGCCAGGTCAGGATCGAACCGGACACCACCACGATGCCGACGTTGAGGCCGACGATGTAGCCCACGCCCAGCAGTGCCGGCGACAGGTTGGTACCGATGAAGGCGGTGACCTTGGAGCTGCCGACGTAGGCCGAGGTGGCCCAGGCGTCCGGGATCAGGCGCATGCCGCTTTCCGCGGCCAGCTTGACGAAGGCACCGATCACCGCCGACAGGCCGAGGATCTTCAGGCCCGGGCCCGGATTCTCACCGGCCTTGAGCACTTCCGCCGCAGCCTTGCCTTCCGGGAACGGAAGCGGGTCTTCGACGATCATCGAACGGCGCAGCGGCACCGAGAACAACACGCCCAGCAGGCCGCCGAGGCCGGCGATGCCCAGCACCCACCAGTACTTGAAGTCCGGCCAGTAGCCCATGATCACCAGCGCCGGGATGGTGAAGATCACACCGGCGGCGATCGACGAACCGGCCGAAGCACCGGTCTGCACGATGTTGTTTTCAAGGATGGAGCCACCGCCCAGCAGGCGCAGCACGCCCATGGAAATCACCGCGGCGGGAATGGCGGTGGCGATGGTCAGGCCTGCGAACAGACCGAGGTAGGCGTTTGCGGCCGACAGCACCACCGCCAGCACGATGGCCAGGGCCACTGCGCGGAAGGTGAGCTGCTTTGGCGCAGCGTCGTGGTTCATGGAAGCCCCTGCTGGCAAAAAATCCCTGCCACGCTAGCGTTCAGGGCAGATCAAGTCCAGCGTGCCAAAGGATGGGGGCGTGTGCTGCAGCGCAATGGGCCAGTACGTGGACCGGCAATCGACCGACCCGGCAAAGTCCGGCTGGGCGCACAGCAAATGATATGTTATATCTTAACGCTACCTTGCTGTTACTGCATCGCATGCCCCCTTCCCCCTCCTCTCGCCTGGCCTCCATCGACCAGCTGCGCGGCACCGTGATGCTGTTGATGTTGCTCGACCACGTGCGCGAGACCTTATTCCTGCAGCATCAGGTAAGCGACCCGATGGACGCAGCGACGGTCTCCCCTGCGCTGTTCGCCTGCCGTCTGCTGGCGCATCTGTGCGCACCCGTGTTCGTCCTGTTGACCGGCCTGTCGGCCTGGCTGTACGGCCAGCGCCAGGCGGATCCGCGCCGGGCCACGGCCGCGTTCCTGCTCAAGCGCGGGCTGTTCCTGGTCGTGCTGGAACTGACCCTGGTGAATTTCGCCTGGACCTTCCAGCTGCCGCCGGAAACCCTGTACCTGCAGGTGATCTGGGCCATCGGGCTGAGCATGATCGCGCTGGCCGGGCTGCTGTGGCTGCCACGCCCGGCCCTGCTGGTGCTGGCAATCGCGGTGGTGGCCGGGCACAACCTGTTCGACGGCTTACGGGTGCAAGGCAATGGCCTGCTGGCGGTGCTGTGGAAAGTGCTGCACCAGCGCGACTGGATCGAGGCCGGCGCGCTGCGCCTGCGCACCTCCTATCCGGTGCTGCCGTGGATCGGGGTGATCGCTCTGGGTTATCTGTTGGGACCGTGGTTCGCCCGCGAGCGCGACCCGACGCAGCGCCAGCACTGGCTGCTGTGGGCAGGCGTCGGTGCGCTGGCCATGTTCGCGCTGCTGCGGTTCGCCAACCAATATGGAGATGCACCGTGGCAGTACCAGACCAGCGCGCTGCGCACCTGGATGAGCGTGCTCAACATCACCAAGTACCCGCCGTCGCTGCAGTTCCTGCTGTTGACTCTGGGCGTAGGGCTGTTGCTGCTGCGCCTGTACGAATGGCCGCCACTGGCGCGTGCGCTGCGCCCGCTGGCCGATATCGGCGCCGCGCCGATGTTCTTCTACCTGCTGCACCTGTATGTGCTGAAGGCGCTGTACCTGGGCGCGCTGGCGGCCTGGGGGCCGACCCATGGCGAGTTGTATGCCCTGGACTCGGTCAGCGGCCTGCTGCTGGTGGCCTGCGCGCTGGCGGTGGTGCTGTACCCGCCGACCCGGGCATTCGCGCGGTTCAAGGCGCGAAGGCGTGACCTGGCGTGGTTGCGGTACCTGTGATCGCCCAGGCCAGTCCGGCAATCCACGCATGGCGTGGATCTACTGAAAGCGGATCGGGCCACAGGCCTATAATTCCGCGATGAATTCCACCGCTATCGCTTCCGACGACTTCCTGGGCCACCCCAAAGGCGTCTACGTCTGCTTCTTCACCGAAATGTGGGAGCGCTTCTCCTTCTACGGCATGAAGGCGCTGCTGCTGCTGTACCTGACCAAGTACCACCTGTTCGGCGACAAGGCCGGCCTGGACCTGCTCGGTGCCTATGGCGGCCTGGTGTACTGCATCCCGGTGTTCGGCGGCATGCTGGCCGACCGCTGGCTGGGCATGCGCCGGGCGGTGCTGTTCGGCGGCATCCTGCTGGTACTCGGCCACCTCGGCATGGCATTCGAAGGTCACGCGGCCTACCGGGTCAACGGTGAAGTGGTGCGCGATACCTCGGCACTGGCGGTGACCTACCTGTCGCTGGCGCTGATCATCATGGGCGTCGGCTTCCTCAAGCCGAACATCTCCACCATCGTCGGCAAGCTGTACGCCAAGGACGATCCGCGCCGCGATTCGGGCTTCTCGCTGTTCTACGCCGGCATCAACCTGGGCGCGCTGTTCTCGTCGCTCGTGTGCGGCTTCCTCGGCGAGGCCTATGGCTGGAAGTACGGTTTCGGTGCGGCCGGCATCGGCATGCTGGCCGGCCTGGCGATGTTCCTGTGGGGCCAGAAGTACCTGCAGGGCCACGCCGAGCCGCCGCAGCCGGCCGCGCTGAAGCAGAAGGTGCTGGGCCTGCCCCGCGAATGGCTCATCTATCTGTGCGCGGTGCTCGGTGTGTTGCCGGTGGCGTGGCTGATGTGGGCGGCCGGCAACGGCGCGTTCGCGCTGGGCGGTGAAATCAGCCTGGCACTGATGCTGATGGTGGCGGTGCTGGGCGGCGTGCTGGTCTGGTTCGCCTGGTTCACCGGCAGCAAGTGCACGCCGGTACAGCGCCAGCAGATGATCGCGCTGATGGTGCTGATCTTCATGGCGCTGGTGTTCTTCACCATGTACGAGCAGTCGTATGGCTCCTGGGTGACCTTCACCGACCGCCTGCTGACCAAGGACATCGTGCCCTCGCTGGTGATCACCGGCGGTACCCCGCTGCCGTGGTCGATCATCTCGCTGCTGCTGGCACCGCTGGGCTTCGTGGTCAGCGCGCGGCTGTCCGAGCGCCGTCCGGGCTCATCTGCGCCGCGAACATTCTTCGCCGCCATCGTCGTGCTGATGCTGGTGCTGCTGGTGCGCGACTGCCTGGTGATTCCGCAGACCGCCGGCTCGCTGACCTACCTCGGCGGCCTGTTCCTGGTGCTGCTGGCGCCGGCCTTCGCCGCACTGTGGACGTGGATGGACCGCCGCGGCTGGGAACCGGGCAAGCCGGTCAAATCGGCCTGGGGTCTGGTGATCGGCGCGCTGTCGTTCGTGCCGCTGGCATTGGCCGCACAGCAGGTCGGCGCCACCGGCGAGATGGCCAGCGTGTGGTGGCTGGTGCTGGCCTACTTCCTGCTGGCCAGCGGTGAGATGTGCCTGTCGCCGGTCGGCCTGTCGGCGGTGACCCAGCTGGCCGTGCCGCGGGTGATGAGCCTGATGATGGGCACCTGGTTCCTGGCAACCGCGTTCTCGGAAACGCTGGCCGCGCTGTTCGGCAAGCTGGCCGCGATCGAGGTACCGGAAGGCGAATCGCTGGACATGGTGGCCGCGGCCGGTGCCTATGCGCACCTGTTCTGGCTGCTGATGTGGATCGGCCTGGGCTGTGCGCTGGCCGCCTTCATCGCCGCGCCGCTGCTGAAGAAGATGATGCACGGGGTCAAGTAAGCACGATGCAGGCGAACTCCGGGGGCGGCGGATCGATCATCCGCCGCCCCCGGCTTGTTCAGGGCGCGCTGCTCTTCTCCGCAGGTGCGGCCTGCCCGGCCACCTGGCCCCCCAGGCTGCGCGAGAGGAAGGCCAGCAACCTGCTGTAGTACGCACGTTGGTTGGCAGGGGAATAGAAACCATGCCCTTCATTCTTGACGTACAGGGTTTCCACCGGCGTGCCGGCCTTCTTCAACGCAGCTTCCATGCGTTCGCTGTGCACGATCGGCGCACGTTGATCCTGACCACCCGCGGCCAGGAATACCGGCACCCGCACCTGCGCGGCCAGATTCACCGGGGAACGCTCTGCAAGATCCTTGGGCGATCCCAGCCAGTTCCGCAGGTAGGCCAGGCCTGACTCGTCGCTCTGGATGTCTCCGCGGGCGTACATCAACGGCAGGTCGTAGATGCCGACGTAGCCGGCCGCGCACTGGTACAGGCCCGGTTCGCGCACCGCCCCATCATCGCCGCATAGGCACCGTAACTGGCCCCATAGATGCAGATGCGGTTCTTGTCGGCCACGCCCTGTTCGATCGCCCAACGCGTGGCATCGGTGACGTCATCCTGCATCGACAGCCCCCATTGCTTTCGCGCGGCCTGCATGTGGGCCCGGCCATAGCCGGAAGAGCCGCGGAAATTCACCTGCAGTACCGCGTAACCTGCCGCCGCCAGCATCTGTGTCTCGGTGTCATAGGCGCCCTGGTCGGCAACACCGATCGGACCTCCGTGCGGCACCACCACCATCGGCAGCGCACGGGCCTCGCGGCCATGCGGGACGGTAAGGAAGCCATGCAGCGAACGCCCATCACGCGCCGTCAGGCTGATCGGACGCACCTCCGCCGCCAGCGCGGGGTCGATCCAGTCGCTGCGGCTGATCAGGTGCCGTGCACTCTTGCCAACCGTGTCATAGAGATAGAAATCGCCCGGATTGCTGCCTGACCAGGTTTCCACCAGCACCGTCTTGCCATCGCGCGTGCTGGAGGTGATGTAGACCGCTCCGCCAAGGCCGGCTTCGAGGCTGCGGTACAGGCGAGCGTCGTCCGAGGCGTCATCGAAGAATGCCGTTCGCGGCGCACTGCCAAGGAACAGGGCCCCGACCGGCACGCGGCTGCCGGGGCGCCGGATGATGCGCGCCGGGTCGGCACTCCCATCGCGCAGCACGGTGCGTCGTTCATTGCTCTGGGGGTCCCAGCTGACAATGGCATCAGGTCCATCTGCCTGCTCGACCTGCAGGTACGCCAGGCGACCATCGGCCGAGAAGCCGAGCGGCGCCTCGATGCGCTTGCTCAGGGATTCATCATTGAGCAGGACCCAGTCGCTGTTGCTGCCCGTGCGGTAGTAGAGCTTCTGCGTGCCATCGGTAACGACAGCGCGTGCGAAACGCACCTCGCCCTGCTCATCGGTCGTGAAGTCCGCATCGGGAATGGGAGCGCGCGCCACGGCGTTGCGGCGACCGGTGATCACGTCCATGCGCTCGACCTGCGCATGCGAACTGCCGACCAGCGGGATCACCGTCACCAGCGCGTTGCGGTCATCGTCCTTGAGCTCATCACTGAGGTAGGCGGCCACCAGGCCTGCCGGCTTGACCTTGATGTTGGTGCCCAGGCTCTGGTCGGCAACCCGGTACCCCACCAGCAGCTCGCCGCCCTTGCCGTTGGCATTGATACCGAACAGTTCACCGGTCGGCGTCGGCCGGTCCAGCACGCCGAACTTCTGTGCCATGCCCACCAGCAGCCGCTCGTTGCTGACCCAGTCGAAGGTGTGGGCGTGATCGTTGCGGGGCGGGCGGAAGCTGCCGACCATCTTCATGTCGGCAATGCGGTAGATCGCCAATGCGGTTCCCGCCTCCAGCGGAACCGTCGCGGCGATGTACTCGCCCCCTGGTGAAATCTTGATGTCGGTAAACGACTCCTGCCGCAGATAGCGATCCAGGTCCAGCGTTGCGGCCGATGCCCCACCCACAACCGCGCCCAGCAGTACAGCCAGCACAATCCTGCGCATCCTTCCCCCATGGAAAACCGGACACCCTGTCCGGATGTACGATTCTAGGCACGTGACCGTTTGCCGCGCCACATCGGCAGAAAAAACGACGGCACCGTTGCCGGTGCCGTCGTTACCACTACCTTGGAGAGAGAGTCAGGACGTGGGTTCGGGGGGCGTGCGCCGGGTCAGTGGACCCCGCGCACCGCCAACGTAAGGGCCAGGATGCTGAGGATCACGGCGATGGTGCCGTCGAGCACGCGCCAGGTACTGGGCTTGGTGAACAGCGGCGCCAGCAGGCGTGCGCCCAGGCCCTGCGCGGTCAGCCACAGGCAGCTGGCAGTCACCACACCGGCGGCGAAGGCCATGCGGGCGTTGCCGAAGTTCTCGGCGATCGAGCCGATCACCATCATGTCCAGCCAGAAGTGCGGGTTGATCAGCGAGAAGCCGACCGCGGCCATCAGCACCGCGCGGCGGCTGCCGTCGTCGCTGTCAGCCTCGCCCATGCCGCCGCCACCGGCAATCGCACGGCGTGCCGACTTCATGGCGTACCAGGCCAGGAACGCGACGCCGGTCCACAGCACGGCGGTGGTCAGCCACGGCAGCGCCGAAGTGAGCGTGCGCAGGCCAGCCACGCTGGCAAAGATGAAGATCGCATCGATGGCCGCACAGGTGGCAACCACCGGCACGATGTGCTTGCGCAGGATGCCCTGGCGCAGAATGAAGGCGCTCTGGGCCCCGACCACGGCGAACAGGCCGATGCCGGTAGCTGCACCAGAGAACCAGGCACCGAGGCCGGTGCTGGCGGAGATGACCGAGAACATGGGATTCACTGCCTTTACTTGCTTGGGGGGACGGTGCCTCGCGAAGGCGGACAGCACCGGAACGAGCGCCATTGTCGCGCCGCAACATGAAAAAGACGAGCTAAACTTCCTAAACCAACATTAGCGGAACTTAATTCGATGCGTATCGACCATGCCCAGCTGCGCGCCCTTGCCGCAGTGATCCGCGAAGGCAGCTTCGACCGCGCCGCGCAGTCGCTGAATGTCACCCCGTCCGCCATCTCGCAGCGGGTCAAGGCGCTGGAGGACCGGATCGGCCGGCTGCTGGTCAAGCGCGGCACCCCGGCCACCGCCACCGCCGAGGGGCAGTTGCTGGTGCAGCTGGCCGAGCAGACCGCCCTGCTCGAGCACGATGCGCTGCACCGGATGGGCCTGGCCGATGAGGACCTGCCGCAAGCCAGTATTCCGGTGGCGGTGAACCACGACAGCCTGGAAACCTGGTTCCCGCAGGCGGCCTACCAATTCGCGCAGACCACCGGCACTACGCTGGACCTGCGCGTGGAGGACCAGGACCACACCGTCGAACTGCTGCGCCAGGGCACGGTGCTGGGTGCGGTGACCACCCTGGACGAGCCGGTGCAGGGCTGCCAGATCCATGCGCTGGGCAGCATCCGCTACGCCGCCACCTGTACCCCCGAGTTCCGCGAGCGTCATTTCGCCAAGGGCGTGACCGCGCAGGCGCTGGCGCAGGCCCCGGTGCTGGTGTTCAACCGCAAGGACGACATGCAGTCGCGCTTCGCCCGGCGCATGGCCGGCGACGACCTGCCCAGCACCGCGCCGACCTGGTGGATTCCGTCCACGCGCGCCTTCGTGCAGGCCAACCTTGGCGGCATGGGCTGGACGATGAATCCGTTGCCGCTGGTCAAGCGGCACCTGGACGCGGGCCGCCTGGTCTACGTGCGCCAGCGCGCGTGGGAAGACGTGCCGCTGTACTGGCAGCACTGGAAGGGTGACGTCCAGACCATGGCCCTGCTGACCCGCGCCGTGCTGGACGCCTCATCAGCGCTGGTGCGGCGCAAGCGCTGAGGCAGCCCTGCAAAAAAGGGGACGGAGGGGATTAAGTCGTCTTTGCCCAGAATGTCGTATAGGCCTTAAACGACTTAATCCCCTCCGTCCCCTTTTTGCTCCATCCAATCTCCACGAAGTCTCCACACCAGGTCCATGCGCGATGCGGATACTGGTCGGCCGATCACTGCAAGGATGCCCTGCATGCCTGTATTCGTCCGCGATGCGCGCCCCGAAGATGCCGCCGCCTGCATCGACCTGCGCGGGCGCACCCGCGAAAACGCCTTCAGCGCCGCGCAGTTGGCAGAGCTGGGCATCACCGAGGACAGCTGGGCGGCCGGCATCGCCCAGGGCGATTCGATCGGCCGCGTCGCCTGGGAGGGCGAGCGCATGGCCGGTTACTGCTTCGCCGACCGCGACACCGGCGAAGTGCTGGTGCTGGCCCTGCTGCCGGACTACGAAGGCCGTGGCGTCGGTCGGCAGCTGCTGCAGGAAGTGGTCAGCCTGACCCGCGATGCGGGCCATACCCGGCTGTTCCTGGCGTGCTCGGCCGACCCGCGTTCGCGCTCGCATGGCTTCTACCGGCGCCTGGGCTGGCGCCCGACCGGGGAGATCGATGAGGCCGGTGACGAGATTCTGGAGCTGGTCTGATTGAAGGCGTCGCCAGGCATGGCCTGGCGCTACTGGGGCTACGATCGCCAGGCTTGGGCCCGCCGCTCACGTGACGGGGCCGCGAAACGTCGGATGCTGCGTTGCATCAAAAACGGACCGGATCCGGTTAGAATCGCGGATGGATGGCGCAAGGCGTTGTTTCTTCACGCCCTTTCCCTGCCCCACGCGCATCCTGACCCCTTCCCCTCCGCCAACGATCCCGCCCCCATGAAGAAATTTGGCAAGGCCCTGCTCGCCCTGCTCGTGCTGCTGTTGCTGGCCGCCGCGCTGTTCCTGTACTGGCCGCTGACCCAGCGCTCGGTGCCCGCCGCCAGCAACGACAAGCCCGTCGACGTTGTGCTGGTCGGCGCCGGCATCATGAGCATCACCCTGGCCACCTACCTGCAGGAACTGCAGCCGGACTGGAACATCCAGGTCTACGAACGCCTCGACGGCGTCGCCGGTGAAAGCTCCGACGGCTGGAACAACGCCGGCACGGGCCACTCGGCCTTCGCCGAACTGAACTACACCCCCGAACTGCCCGACGGCAGCATCGAGACCAAGCGCGCGGTCGGCATCGCCGAATCGTTCGAGGTCTCGCGCCAGTTCTGGTCGCACCAGGTGAAGGAAGGCCGGCTGAGCCAGCCCAGCGACTTCATCAACCCGACCCCGCACATGAGCTTCGTCTGGGGCGATGACAACATCGCCTACCTGCACAAGCGCCAGCAGGCCCTGGTGAAGAATCCGCTGTTCTACGGCATGCAGTACTCCGAGGATCCGGCCCAGATCAAGCAGTGGGCCCCGCTGCTGATGGAAGGCCGTGACCCGAAGCAGAAGGTTGCCGCAACCTGGATGCCGCTGGGCACCGACGTCAACTTCGGCGTGATCACCCGCCAGCTGACCGCCGGCCTGCAGCGCAGCCCGAACTTCAGCCTGCACCTCAACCACGAAGTGAGCGCGCTGCGGCAGAACGCCGACAAGAGCTGGAACGTGACGGTGAAGGACCTCAAGGCCGGCACCGAGTCCACCACCCACGCCCGCTTCGTGTTCATCGGTGCCGGTGGCGCTGCACTGAAGCTGCTGCAGATGTCCGGCATTCCGGAATCGAAGGACTACGCCGGCTTCCCGGTCGGTGGCCAGTTCCTCGCCTTCCAGGGCCAGGACGTGACCTCGCGCCACGGCGTGAAGGCCTACGGCATGGCCGAGACCGGTTCGCCGCCGATGTCGGTGCCGCACCTGGATGCGCGCAAGCTGGACGGCAAGCCGGTGGTCCTGTTCGGGCCGTTCGCGCTGTACAGCACCAAGTTCCTCAAGCACGGCTCGTGGTGGGACCTGTACTCGTCGGTGAACCACAACAACGTCGGCCCGATGCTGGAAGTGGGCAAGGACAACCTGGACCTGGTGCAGTACCTGATGGGCCAGGCGCGCCTGAACGATGCCGACCGCCAGGCCGAGCTGGTCAAGTACTTCCCCACTGCCAAGCCGGGTGACTGGAAGCTGGTCACCGCCGGCCAGCGCGTGCAGATCATCAAGCGTGATCCGCTGAAGGGCCCGGTGCTGCAGTTCGGTACCGAGATCGTGACCGACAAGGACCACACCCTCGCCGCCCTGCTCGGCGCTTCGCCGGGTGCGTCGACCTCGCCGCCGATCATGCTGGACCTGATGGCCAAGGCCTTCCCGGACCAGATGAAGGCCGGCTGGGAAGCCCGCCTGCGCGAGATCGTGCCGTCGTACGGGCGCAAGCTCAACGACAGCGCCGCGCTGGTCAACGAGATCCGTACGCTGACCAGCCAGACCCTGCGCCTGCCGTACCTGGAGGTGCCGGTGGACGCGGACGCGGGATCGCCCGCTCCTGCGGTGGTGCCGGCAGCGGTTCCGGCACCAGCCAAGGAAAAGCGCAACGCCAATGAGGAACTGCAGGCGCTGTAAGCCTGGCAGATTCCCTGTAGCAGACACGGACGGCCACCTTCGGGTGGCCGTTCGCGTTTGGGCCGCTCCCTGCTGCAGAAAGCGATGCCCGGCGCCGGGAATCCTATGCACAATGACGCGAATTGTAATGTTGTTAAGAATTATTTACATTTGCGTCCTACGCAGTGACCGCGCCCCTCCCAGATGGACCTGATGTGCCCGAAGCCGCCGCCCCGGGTGCTGGACGACTGTTGCCGCCCCCTTCCCGTCTCCGAGCTTCGAACCCACCATGTCCCTGACGTTCCGTAACCGCCTGCCCCGCCGTGCGCTGCTGCCGGCTGCCCTGCTCTCTTCGCTCGCGCTGGTCGCGTCTCCGGCGTTCGCCGAGGCCGCCGCCGATGCATCCGATGCCAAGACCCTGGACCGGGTCAGCGTCCGTGCCGAGCAGTCCGCTCCGCCATCCAGCACCACCCGCCTGCCGATCACACTGCAGGAAACCCCGCAGTCGGCCACTGCGATCAGCCTGAAGCGCCTGCAGGACGAGTCGCTGTTCAGCATCAACGACGTGATGCGCAACGTCACCGGCGTCAGCGTGTCCTTCTATGACACCCAGCGCCCGCTGTACTACGCACGCGGCTTCGCCATCACCGACTTCCAGGTCGATGGCATTCCCACCTACAGCGGTTCCACCAACCAGGAATACGACACCGCTTTCTACGACCGCATCGAAGTGATCCGCGGTGCCAACGGCCTGCTCAGCGGCGCCGGCGTGCCGTCGGCCACCGTCAACCTGCTGCGCAAGCGGCCGGGCAAGGAGTTCGATGCCTCGTTCGCGATCAGCGCCGGCAGCTGGGACTATCGACGCATGGAGGCGGACGTGACCGCGCCGCTGACCGATGACGGCCGTTTCCGCAGCCGCGTGGTCGCCGCCTATACCGATCGTGGCCTGTATTACGACCGCTACGACGAGAACAAGATGGCCGGCATGGCGGTGCTGGAAGGCGACGTCACCGACAGCACCACGATCACCCTCGGTTACCAGAGCCAGGACAACAATCCGACCGGCTCGACCTGGGGCACCGTGCCGTTCTTCGACAACCAGGGCAATTTCGCGCACCTGCCGCGCTCGACCAACCTGTCGCCGAAGTGGAGCTACTGGAAGCGCGAGAGCAACACTGCCTTCGCCAACCTGGAACAGCGCTTCGGCGACAACTGGCTGCTGAAGATCAACACCGCCTACACCCGTGGCAATGTGCAGAACGTGCGCCTGTACGGCACCGGCAACCCGGACCCGGTGACCGGCTCGGGCATCTTCCTGCGCGCGGCCGCCGGTGATTCGAGGGACACCCGGCGCAACGTCGATGCTTACCTGACCGGAAGCTTCGATCTGTTCGGCCGCGACCACGATGTGACCCTCGGCGCACAGTGGTCGGACCTGGAAGGCACCACCAACACCCTGGCGCTGAACTTCCCGAACGATTGGGCACGCTGCGGCGGCGAACGCTGCTACTACATTCCCAACGTGTACAGCTGGAACGGCGACATCTCCGAGGTCACCTACCGCCGTACCGGCGCGCGCCGCGTGGCCAAGACCACGCAGAGTGGCGTCTATCTGGCCACCCGCCTGCGCCTGGCCGATCCGCTGTCGCTGATTGCCGGCGCACGCCTGAGCCGCTGGGAAACCCTCAGCCGCTCCTACAACGCCGCAGGCGCCTACACCGGCACCAGCGGCGCGTACAAGGTGAGCGATGAAGTCACTCCCTACGTGGGCCTGGTCTACGACATCACCCCGAACGTCTCGGCGTACGCCAGCTACACCGAGATCTTCAACCCGCAGAACTTCAAGGACCGCAACGAGAACCTGCTGGCGCCAGTACAGGGCTCGAACCTGGAAGCGGGCATCAAGACGCAGTGGTTCGATGGCCGCCTGACCGCCAATGCCGCCGTGTTCGAAGCCAAGCAGGACAACTACGCGGTGCGTGACATGGGCGTGCCGGAGGGTTCGCTGAGCGATGGCACCTCCGCCTACGTCGGCGTCAACGGCACCAAGGCGCGCGGTTGGGAGATGGACGTCAACGGCGAGATCCTGCCGGGCTGGACGGTCAACGCCGGCTATACCCACGTCAAGGTCACCCGCGCCGCCACCGATCTGCTGTACGCCAACCCGCCGAAGGACCTGCTGCAGCTCAACACCCAGCTGCAGCTGCGCGGCGCGCTGGAGCGCCTGAGCATCGGCGGTGGCGTGCAGTGGCAGAGCAAGGTGCAGGGCTACAACATCGCCTACCCGCTGGGCGGCACGGTGACGGTGAACCAGCCGGCCTACATGCTGGTCCAGTTCAACGCCAACTACCGCATCAGCGACAACTGGACGGCAACGCTGAGCGTGCGCAACGCGCTGGACAAGACCTACTGGGCGAATCTGGACTACAACAACTACGGCGAACCGCGCTTCGTGTCGGCCAGCCTGCGCTGGAAGTTCTGAGCCACCAGAAACGGTAGTGCCGGCCGCTGGCCGGCTCCAAGCGATGCATCGATGACGCGGAGCCGGCCAGCGGCCGGCACTACCCCGATCGATGCGGGTCATCCTCCATTTCAATCTGAATGGGCCCGCCTTCGCGCGGGCCCTTCTTTTTGCTGCAGTGCGGGTTGCATGCCCGACTGTAATTATGCCGTAATTACATCGACACCAATCGGAAGCCGGTCGATGAACCCGAGCTGGGATACGTTGGAACGCAGCCGCCAGGCCCGCCTGGAACGTGCCGCGCCGTGGGCCCGGGGACGTGAGGTCGCCGCCACCGACGTGGGCGAGCTGCTGCACGCACTGCTGGAGCCAGGCGACAAGGTCTGCCTGGAGGGCAACAACCAGAAACAGGCCGATTTCCTCGCCCAGGCCCTGGCCGACCTTGACCCGGCCCGGGTGCACGACCTGCACATGGTGCAGTCGGTGCTGTCTCTGCCGTCGCACCTGGATGTATTCGAGCGTGGCATCGCGTCGAAACTGGACTTCTCGTTCTCCGGCCCGCAATCGGTGCGGCTGGCCAACCTGGTGGCCGAAGGGCGCATCCAGATCGGTGCCATCCACACCTACCTGGAACTGTTCGGCCGCTACTTCATCGACCTCACGCCCCGCGTAGCGCTGGTCGCCGCGCAGGCCGCCGATCGCCACGGCAATCTCTACACCGGCCCGAACACCGAAGACACCCCGGTCATCGTCGAGGCCACCGCGTTCGGTGGCGGCATCGTCATCGCCCAGGTCAACGAGATCGTCGACACCCTGCCCCGCGTCGATATCCCTGCTGACTGGGTCAACTTCGTAGTGCAGGCCCCGAAGCCGAACCACATCGAGCCGCTGTTCACCCGCGACCCGGCGCAGATCTCCGAGATCCAGGTGCTGATGGCGATGATGGCGATCAAGGGCATCTACGCCGAGTACGGCGTGAACCGCCTCAACCATGGCATCGGCTTCGACACCGCGGCCATCGAGCTGCTGCTGCCGACCTACGCCGAATCGCTCGGGCTGAAGGGAAAGATCTGCCAGCACTGGGCGCTCAATCCACACCCCGCACTGATTCCGGCGATCGAATCGGGCTTCGTCAAATCGGTGCATTCGTTCGGTTCCGAACTGGGCATGGAGAAGTACATCGCCGCACGCAGCGATGTGTTCTTCACCGGTGCCGACGGCTCGATGCGCTCCAACCGCGCGTTCTCGCAGACCGCGGGCCTGTATGCGTGTGACATGTTCATCGGTTCCACCCTGCAGATCGACCTGCAGGGCAACAGCTCCACTGCCACCCGCGACCGCATCGCCGGCTTCGGTGGCGCACCGAACATGGGCTCCGATGCACGTGGCCGCCGCCATGCCAGCGAGGCCTGGATCAAGGCCGGCCAGCAGGCCGCACGCCCCGGTGAGATGCCGCGTGGCCGCAAGCTGGTGGTGCAGATGGTGGAAACCTTCCGCGAACACATGGCACCGGCCTTCGTCGATCGGCTGGACGCCTGGGAGCTGGCCGAGCGCGCGGACATGCCGCTGCCACCGGTGATGATCTATGGCGACGACGTCAGCCATGTACTGACCGAAGAAGGCATCGCCAACCTGCTGCTGTGCCGCACCCCTGAAGAGCGCGAACAGGCGATCCGCGGCGTGTCCGGCTATACCGCCGTGGGCATGGGGCGCGACCGCGCGATGGTGGAGAACCTGCGCGACCGCGGCGTGATCCGCCGTCCCGATGACCTCGGCATCTCCGTGCGCGATGCCAGCCGTGACCTGCTTGCGGCGCGTTCGGTGAAGGACCTGGTGCGCTGGTCCGGCGGACTGTACGACCCGCCCAAGCGCTTCCGCAACTGGTAAGGGGCTGAGCATGGAAACCCTCGACTATCGATTCGAAGGACACACGGCGGTGCAGTTTCCGCGCGATGCAGTGCTGGTCGGCGTACTGGCCTCGGGCAACCTGGAAATCCTGCTGGAACCGGCCGCACTGGACGGCGCGATGACGGTGCGCATCATCACCGCCGCGCAGGGCTTTGGCCGCGTCTGGGAGGCGGTGATCGGTGATTTCGCACAGCGCCATCCACTGCGCGATGTACGCGTCTCGATCAACGATGCCGGTGCGACCCCGGCGGTGGTCAGCCTGCGCCTGGACCAGGCAGTGGAAACCCTGCTTGCTGGAGATCCACGATGAGCCGGACGCAGCGCCACAGTTACTACGAAGCCGATGCACGCGAGCGCATCGCCGGCCTGGCCGACGCCGGCTCGTTCCGTGAATTCCTCGGCCCGGCGCGGCGGATGATGAGCCCGCACCTGGCACAGCTCGACCAGCCCGCGGCGTTCGACGACGGCATCGTTGTCGGCGAAGCCACACTGCGCGGCCGACGCGTGCTGCTGGCTGCACAGCAGGGTGAATTCATGGGCGGCGGTGTGGGCGAGGTGCACGGCGCCAAGTTGACCGGGCTGCTGCACCGTGCAGCGGAAACCCGACCTGACGGTGTGCTGCTGCTGCTCGATACCGGTGGCGTGCGCCTGCACGAAGCCAATGCAGGGCTCATCGCCATTTCCGAGATCATGCGCGCCACGCTGGATGCGCGCGCTGCAGGCGTGCCGGTGGTGGCGCTGATCGGCAGCGGCAACGGCGCATTCGGTGGCATGGGCATCGTCGCCCGCTGCTGCAGCACAGTAGTCATGTCCGAGGAAGGCCGGCTGTCACTGTCCGGGCCGGAAGTAATCGAGACCGTGCGTGGTGTGGAAGAGTTCGATTCCCGCGATCGTGCGCTGGTCTGGCGCGTAACGGGAGGCAAGCACCGCTACCTGATCGACCAGGCACAGGTGCTGGTGCCCGATGCCATCGAGGCGTTCGCGCAGGCTGCCAGCAATGCGCTGCAGCCCGATACCAGCAGCACCGATCCAGATACTGCACTGGCCGCGCTGCAGGAACGCCATGCGGCACTGAAGGCGCGCGTGCAGGCCTGGGGCGATTGCCGCGATGGCCTGGAGATCTGGGCGCGGCTGGGTATCACTGCCCCCGAGCGACTGCCGCTGCTCGACACCGATGCGTTCCTCATCGCCACCGCCGACCGGAGCCTGCCATGAGCATGCCGCTGCAGACCCTGCTCGATGCCCTGTTCCCGCATGGGCATGCCATTGCCGTGAACGATTCGGTGCTGACCGGCAGCGCCACCACCGAGGATGGCGAGGTGACCGTGATCGGTACCGCCGACAAACTCGAAGTCGGCGTGGACCACGCATTGGCACTGGCCGAAACCGTGCTTGCCAGCACCGCCGCGCTTCCACAGCGACCGATCGTGATGCTGGTGGACACCGCTGGCCAGCGCCTGGCGCGGCGCGACGAACTGCTTGGCATCAACGGCTGTTTCGCGCATCTGGCACAGACGCTGGATCTCGCGCGTCGACGTGGCGCGCGGCTTGTCACGCTGGTCTATGGTGAATCCGTCAGTGGCGGCTTCCTATCATTCGGCCTGATGGCCGACCACATCCACGCCCTGCCCGATGCACAGGTGCGGGTGATGGACCTGCGCGCGATGGCACGGGTGACCAAGCAACCGCTGGAGAAACTGCAGGCACTCAGCCAGAGCTCGCCGGTGTTCGCGCCGGGCGTGGAGAACTACGTGGCGATGGGTGCGGTGGAATCGCTGTGGGAGGGGGATCTTGCCCAGCACTTGCTGCAGGCGCTGCGCACGCCCGCCGAAGGCGACCTGCGTGCCGCACGCGGCGCACAGCGCGGCGGTCGTGCCCTGGCGGCAGGGGTTTCGACTGCGGTGGCCCACGGCGATGCCTGAGCGGCCCGCCCGCCACACGCTGGCCTGGCTGTCGGCCGATGCCGACTGGCGGGCTGACGTAACTGCACACGAACCGCGCCTGGCAGCATGGTTCGCACAGGGCCTGCCAGGCATGGTGGCACGCAGTGCGGCGGATGATCCCGACCCGCGGCTGCGCCTGGGGGTGCCGCTGCCGCCAAGCGAAGGCAAGCAACGGCTGGCGCTGCGCGTGGCCCTGCAGGACATCCAGCACCTGCAGCCTCCCCCTGCCCTGGATGAGATTCTCGCCGGCGGCGTTCCGGCTGATTGGCAGGCGGCACTGCAGGCAATGCTGCGGCTTGCACCGGCCCGCGTGTTCGGCGCCTTCGCCTGGCGGCACCTCAGCGGCCTACCCTATGTGCACCCGCGCTCGGACATCGACCTGCTGTGGCAGGTGGATGACGCGCGCCAGGCCGACCTGCTGGTCGAACGCCTGCAGCACTGGGAAAGCGCCTACGGGCATCGCGTGGATGGCGAACTGTGCCTGGTGGATGGTGGCGCGGTGAACTGGCGCGAATACGCCGGTCGCAGCCGCGAAGTACTGGTCAAACGCATTGATGGTGCCGCTCTGGAACTGCGCGAGGCCTTGTTCAACGCCACTGGAGTTGTCGCATGAACGCTGTCGTGAAGCGCGTCGCCCGGTCCACTCCGGCGGTGGACAGCGCGCGCCTGGGGCGCCTTGCCATCGCCAGCCTGCACGCCGAACTGACCCTTGCCCCCAAACCGGGACTGGTTACACCGTTCGATCGCGGCAGCCACCACGACATGGATGCCGGCACCTTCCTGCGCAGCCTGTTCGCGTTGCGCCACTATTTCATCGCCGTGGCCGACGCCGGTGCCGGCGCGGCGCCGTTCCAGACGCTGCGCCGGCATGGCATCGCCGCCGAGATATCGATGCTGAACGCCACTGCGGGCATCAACACCCATCGCGGTGCGATCTTCAGCCTTGGCCTGCTGGTGGCCGCGTCCGCTGCCTGCTGGGGCCGCGCGGGCCGTGTCGCCGCAGCCGAGCAGGTCTGCCAGGAAGTGCGCCGTTGGGCGCCCGAGCTCGCCGACGCGCCTCTGGATGCGAACAGCCCTGGCCAGCGCGCGCGTGCACGACACGGCGTGCAAGGTGTGCGCGAACAAGCGGCCGCCGGCTACCCGCTGCTGCGCGAAGTGGCACTGCCTGCCCTGCGCCACGCACTGGCCAGCGGCCTGCCACGCGAGGCCGCGATGTGCCAGACCCTGATGCAGCTGATCGCGTGCGTGGATGACCTCAACCTGCTGCACCGCGGCGGCGCCGACGGCCTGCGCTGGGCCCAGCGGCAGGCACGCACCTTCCTGGACGCCGGTGGCACGTTCGCGCCGGACTGGCAGGTACATCTGCGTCGCATCGGTGACGGCTTCGTCATGCGCCGGCTGAGCCCGGGCGGCAGCGCAGACCTGTTGGCCTGCAGCGTGTTCCTGCTGCAGCAGGAGCAGGCATGAGCCTGGCCCTGCTCTGCCCCGGCCAAGGCGCGCAGCACGCGGCGATGTTCGATCGCGTGCGCGATCTGGCTGCCGCGCGGCCGGTGCTCGATGCCACGAGCGAACTGCTTGGCCGCGATGTATTCGCCGCTGCGGCGGCCGACGACCGCTTCGACAATGTGCGGGCGCAACCACTGCTGTGCGCAGCAAGCCTGGCGCATTGGCAGGGCCTGCGCGAGGTATTGCCAACGCCGACGGTGATCGCGGGTTACAGCATCGGCGAGCTGGCCGCACATGCCATCGCCGGCGGCGTCGATGCGGCCACCTGCCTTGCCCTGGCTGCGCAGCGCGCGCTGTTGATGGACAGCGCCAGCCCCGCCGATGCAGGCCTGCAGGCAGTGCTTGGCCTGGAACGCCATGTACTGCAGCCGCTGTGCGATCTGCACGGAGCGCACGTGGCCATCGCCAACGGGCAGGACCATTTCATCGTGGGCGGCACGCACGCCTCATTGCAGCGGCTGGCCGATGCCGCGCGGCCGCAGGGTGCGGACATCCGTCCACTGCCGGTGCACGTGCCTGCACACACACCGTTGCTGACAGCGGCGGTCGCACCGTTCGCTGCCGCACTCGACGCCTCGCCACTGCAGGCCCCACGCCTGCCGCTGCTGGCCGGCATCGATGCGCGACCGGTGCGGGATCGCGCAACGGCAGTCCACACGCTGTCGGCGCAGCTCGTGCAGACCATCGAATGGGCGCAGGTGATGCGCCAGGCCTTCGAGCGTGGCGCGCGGGTATTCCTGCAGCTGGGCCCGGGCAACGCATTGGCGCGCATGGTCGCGCCGGCCTATCCGTGCTGCGAGGTGCGCGCGGTGGAAGAGTTCCAGAGCCTTGAAGGCGCCGCGGCGTGGGTCCGCAGCGCGCTGGAGCGGCTGCAGTAACGGGTTCGAGCAGTACGTATCACGCAACACGTAGTACGTCGCCTTACCCCGGGATGGCGGGTCTCCATCCGCGCTGTACGTGAGTCACGTGTCTGGGAGGGCGCATGAGTCCACAAATCGCAACGATCATCGGTCTGGTGATCATGTTCATCGTCGCCACCGCGATGCCGATCAACATGGGCGCCGTCGCCTTCGCGCTGGCCTTCATCATCGGCGGGCTGTGGGTCGACATGGGCGGCAAGGAGGTCCTGGCCGGCTTTCCCGGCGATCTGTTCCTGACCCTGGTCGGCATTACCTATCTGTTCGCCATCGCGCAGAAGAACGGCACCATCGACCTGCTGGTGCACTGGGCAGTGAAAGCCGTGCGCGGCCATATCGTGGCCATTCCGTGGGTAATGTTCGTGATCACCGCGGTCCTCACTGCGTTCGGTGCACTGGGCCCGGCGGCGGTCGCGATCATCGGCCCGGTCGCGCTGCGCTTTGCCAAGCAGTACAACATCAATCCACTGATGATGGGCCTGCTGGTCATCCATGGTGCGCAGGCGGGCGGCTTCTCGCCGATCAGCGTGTACGGCAGCATCACCAATGGCGTGGTGCAGAAAGCCGGGCTGGAAGTGACCGAGATGGCGGTGTTCCTGACCAGTCTGGGCTTCAACTTCATGATGGCGACGATCTGCTTCTTCGCCTTTGGTGGCATCGCCCTGCTGCGCCGTGGCTCGATCACCGCAGCAGGAACACTCGGCAATGCCGAGCTGGCGATGGCCGGTGGCCCGCAGGCGTCGTCGCGCCAGTTCGCGATCGAAGGTCATGGCGCACTGGTGGCCGCTGGTGGTGGCACCCTGTCCAATGATCCGGTGGCACTGGATGCGGTGAACCTGACCCGCGAGCGGTTGTTCACCCTGATCGGCCTGCTCGGCCTGGGCGTGGCCGCGCTGATCTACAACCTCAACGTCGGCCTGGTCTCGATCACCGTGGCGGTGGCGCTGGCGCTGTTGTCCCCGCAGAGCCAGAAGGGTGCGGTCGATGGCATCAGCTGGTCCACCGTGCTGCTGATCTGCGGCGTGGTGACCTACATCGGCGTGCTGGAACATGCCGGCGCGGTGGACTTCATCGGCAACGGTGTCTCCGACATCGGCATCCCGCTGCTCGGAGCGCTGCTGGTCTGCTATGTCGGCGGCATCGTCTCCGCATTCGCTTCGTCGGCAGCGGTACTCGGCGCGACGATTCCATTGGCGGTGCCATTCCTGATGCAGGGTCACCTCAGCGCCGCCGGCGTGATCTGCGCGCTGGCGGTGTCATCCACCATCGTCGATGTCAGCCCGTTCTCGACCAATGGCGCACTGGTGGTGGCCTCGGCCGCGAAGGAAGAGCGCGAGACCCTGTTCCGCCGTTTCCTGGTCTACAGCGGCCTGGTGGTTGCGCTCGGACCGCTGCTGGCCTGGCTGGTGTTCGTGGTGCCGGGCTGGATGTAACCGCCCAGCGGTAGTGCCGACCGCTGGCCGGCACTCTCATGAAGCCATCCAGCGATCATGGGTTGCCGGCCAGCGGCCGGCACTACCTGGCGGTACACTTCCACCATGGCCATTGCCCCTGCCCCGCGGTCACCGAAGAAGCGCGCACCTCTGTACGAAGAGGTGGCCGAACACGTGCGCGAGCGCATCTACGATTACCGGCTGCCGCCGGGAGAATGGATCGACGAGCCCGCGCTGTGCGAGGAACTGGGCATCAGCCGCACGCCGCTGCGCGAGGCGCTGAAGCTGCTGGCCGCCGAAGGCCTGGTGCAGATCGATGCGGGTCGTGGCAGCCGGGTCACGCGACTGACGCTGGAAGACCTCAACCAGCTGTTCCCGGTGATGGCGATGCTGGAAGGCCGCTGCGCGCATGAGGCGGTGAAGCACATCGACGATGCAGGCGTGCAGCAGTTGGAAGACCTGCATGCAGCGATGGAAACCGCGGCGGCCGAGGGCAACATCGCCGAGTACTACCGCAACAACTACCTGATCCACGAAACCGTGCAGCATTACGCGGGCAACCCGTGGCTGATCCGCATCACCCACGACCTGCACCGCATCCTGAAGATGCATCGTGGCCGTCAGCTGCTGACCCCGGGTCGCACCGCGCAGTCGCTGGCCGAACACCGCGAGCTGATGGAATGCTTCCGCCGCCGCGACGCGCAGGCTGCCGAACGCACCATGGAACGCCATCTGCTGAGCCAGGGCCAGGCACTGGCCGCCTATGTGGCGGCGGGCGGGCTGTTGAACGTGCCGGCGCCGTTGCCGACCGAAGGCGGCGGCTGAGCTGTTGGGGTTGCCGGCCAGCGGCCGGCACTACCGGCCGCAGCCAACCGCTGTTCTGTAGAGTCGAGCCATGCTCGACTGCCTTTCGATCAGGCACCGCGGCGTTGGAGCGAAGTGCAGTCGAGCATGGCTCGACTCTACAGAGACCTCAATCGCTGCAGCTGCCACCACCACCGTCACCGCTGCCGCCGTCGCTTCCACAGTCGGAGCTGCTGTAGCTGTGATGACTGTGGCTGTCCCCGGAATAGCCACCGGAGAAATCGGCGGGCCCACCGCCACTGCCATCGCTCCGCGCGGGTGAGCCATCGGCCGTGGCCACTGCCATGCACAGGATCGCGCCGACCAGCGGCAGCAGCCAGACCAGCAGCAACTGCACTGTCCGGCCACCCGCCGACAGGCCATCGCGCCTGACGATCACCACGGTAGCCACCACGTTCAGGCCCAGCACCAGCAGGACCAGCAGAAGGGCAACGATCAGCATTCGGCGGTTCCGTGCCTGGACTGGGGGCATTATGGCCTGCCTCCCCGGCAATGGCCCTGCCTGTCATGAAGATGGGACAATGTAGGGCGCGCCGGCCTGCCCCGTGGCCGCCGGCGCCCCCCGCACCACACGGAAGAAGAAGAACAACAACATGCTGAAAGTCATTTTCGATACCGACCCGGGCGTCGACGACGCCCTGGCCCTGCTGTACCTGCACAAGCACGCCCAGATCGACCTGATCGGCGTCACCACCACCTTCGGCAACGCCTCGGTGGAGTCGACCACCCACAACGCGCTGTACCTGAAGCAGGCCTGGGGCTTTGCCGCTCCGGTCGCGCGCGGTGCCGGCGGCCCGCTGCAGCCGGAAGCCACCCCGGAAGCCTGGCCGGTGCACATCCATGGCCACAACGGCCTGGGCAACCACCCGGTGCCGGCCAGCCTGGACGTGGCCGCCGATGCGCGCCCGGCCCATCAGCTGATCATCGACCTGGTCCGCGCCCATCCGGGCGAGGTGACCCTGGTCGCGGTCGGCCGCATGACCAACCTGGCCCTGGCCCTGCAGCAGGCCCCGGACATCGCCGGCCTGGTGCGCGGCGTGGTGATCATGGGTGGCGCTTTCCACGTCAACGGCAACATCACCCCTGCCGCCGAGGCCAACATCTGGGGCGATGCCGAAGCCGCCGACGTGGTGTTCACCGCCAGCTGGCCGGTTACTGCGATCGGTCTGGACGTGACCACCCGCGTGGAAATGGACCGTGACGGCCTGGACAAGCTGGCTGCCATCGGCGGTGCCGACGCCGAGCTGGTGCGTGCGCTGTCGCAGGATTATGTGGACTTCTACCTGCAGGCCGGCCACAAGGGCATGGTCGTGCACGACTGCTGCGCGTGCATCGCGCTGACCCGCCCGGAGCTGTTCCAGTTCGAGCGCGCCAGCGTGCGCGTGGCCACCGACGGTGTCGCCCGCGGCATGACCATTCCCAAGCCGGAAGGCCTGGCGTTCGGTCCCAGCGTGTGGGATGGCCACGTGGTGCAGTCGATTGCCATCGGCGTGGATGCGGCCGCGGTACTGGCCGACATCGAGCAGACCCTGAAGGTCTGACCCGCTAGCGCCTGGCCCTGCCCGGGACCGTCTCGGGCAGGGTCCACAGCACCGGCAGCACCAGCACCGCCACCAGCGCGATCATCGCGCCCGGTGCCGCTGCCCAGCCGCTGCGCTCCACCCACCATTGCGCCAGCCATGGCGTTGCCCCGCCGAAGAAGGCGGTGGCCATGGTCACCCCCAGTGCCAACCCGCTGACCCGGCCCTCGCCCGGGAACTGCTCGGCCGTAGCCGGGGCCGCGACCGCGCTCACGCCACCGGCCACGCAGGCCAGCAGCACCGCCGCCAGCGCGATGCCCAGCGCCGTCGCCTCCGCCATCCACGCGAACAGGGACAACGGCAGCAGCGCCGCCAGCAGAGTCAGACCCAGCAGCATCGGGCGTCGCCCGACGCGGTCGGACAATGCGCCGCACAGCGGCGTGATCGCAATGACCGCCACTGCCGCAATCGTCGACAGCCACAGTGCATCACCTTCGTCATGACCCTGCGCATGCAGGAATGCCGGCACATAGGTGATGCCGACGTAATAAGTGATCGATCCCAGCGCCGAGATCGCAAACGTGCGCGCTACTGCCAGCGGGTGGTTACGCAATACGTGGCGAAGCGGCGTAGCCGGAATACTGCCCTCGCGACGCTGGCGTTCGAACTCCGGCGATTCGTGCATGCCCGAGCGCGCAACCAGGATCACCAGTGCCAGCGCGGCACCGAAGAAGAACGGAATGCGCCAGCCCCAGCTGTCCAGCTGCGCCGTGGGCAGCAGCGCAACCGTAAGCGCCGAGATCGCCACCGCCAGCAGCGCGCCCACCTCGCTGGCCGCCGATGCCAGCGAGGTCACCAGGCCGCGTCGCCGTGCTGGTGCGCTTTCCAGCAGGTACGCCACCACGCCGGTGTACTCACCGCCCACCGAAAATGCCATCACGCAGCGCAGTACCAGCAGCAGCACGCCCGCCGTAGTGCCCGCCGTGGCCGCTGTCGGCAGCAGCGCGGTGGCCAGCATCGCCGCTGCCATCAAGGCCATCGATGCCAGCAGCATCCAACGCCGGCCCAGCCGGTCCCCCAGGTGGCCGAAGCACAGTGCGCCCAGCGGACGCATCAGGTAGGACACCGCGAAGCCGGCCAGGGTGACCAGCAGCGCCTGTTCGCCGCCGCCGAAGAACACCCGCGACAACACCGTCGCGAAGTACAGGTACAGGGTGAAGTCGTACCACTCCACCACCGTGGACAGGCCCGCCACCCACATCGAGCGCTGCCGCGCCACGGTCATTGCGTATTCGCCTTCAACAGCCTCGATCCCGGATGTACAGGTTCCGCGCAGCGTGGCATGGACGGGGTGAAATGCCGGTCATCAGCTATCCACTGCCTGCATGTACTGGGTTTCATGGCCGGTGAAACGCTCACCGTCAAAGCCGAAACAGAAGCGCCCTTCCTCGAACACGCGGTACACCAGCAACGTGCCATCGAGGCAGAACTGCTGCTGGTCCACGCCCGTTTCCAGTGTCCCGTATCCGGTTGCATCACCGCCCTTCCCCGCCGGCCCGGTGAAGGCATCGAACGGCAGTGGCGTCGCCCTGCCCGTGCGGGTATCGACCAGCATCAGCGTGCGCTGGAAGTACTCTGGACGATCATCGACCTGTACCAGCAGGTAGTGCTGGTTGAAATTGGGCTCCTGGTGCTGGAGCGCATCGTCGATGGCTGCGCGGTGCCGCGCATCGCAGAAGTCGACCGGGCTGTAGCGGTAGCTGCAACCGTCGTGGTCGTAGGGCAGGTTCATGCCCGAGTAGCTGACGCCTGCCTGGCTGCCCACGTCGTCTCCCGGTTCCGGCGTGCTGCACAGCAGCCACGAACGCTGCGCATCCTCGGGGTCGGCCAGCAGCTTCGGCTCTCGGCCCTCCTCGTAAGCCGCACCACCCGGGAAGTCCTGGCCGAAACGCTGGCGGACGATGGGACGTGCCTTCTCCAGCGGCAGGCCGATCTTCACGCCACGGAACGAGACGAAGGTCATCGTCGGCAGGATCACCTCCTCCACCGGCAGCCCCTTCCACTGCCCCTGCACGCAGAACGTGGCGATCTCGCTCTCTTCGTCCACCTTGCAGGGTTTCGGCGCATTCGCGGCCAGCCAGGGATGTGCCGGGCGATCGGTCTGAACGTCGATGTACCAGCCGTCCAGCGCGCAGCTCGGCAGCGCATCGAGCAGCGGAGAGAGGTCTTCTGCCATGGCTGGGGCGGCAAGCGGTGTGCCCGCTGCGGGTGCTCCGGTCGGCGCATCCGTTGTGCGCTGGCATGCCGCCAGCGCGAGCAGACCAACCAGCAGCGCGACGTGGCGCGGACGCCGGATTGAATGATGCGCTCCCTGCATTGCGTGTTTCCTGGTTTCAGAACCCAGTGCAGATGATCGCCGATCCGGGGCCGGCTGGGACGCTGGGTGCTGCGCGACCTCCACGCATGGCGTGGAGCTACCCGGTGTGCTGGCTTGCCGCCCTGTAAGCGGCGTAGGCATCGAGGATCTTCTGCATCCGGGCCTGCTGCTTCACACCCATCGGTGCCCGTTGCACACGCTTCAGCAGCGTCTTCCACATATATCCGGAACGGAAGAAGTAGGGCCGCACCTCAAGGAAGGTCAGCACGACATCCACCGTATTCGGATCCTGCTCAGCCAGTTGCTTCAGTGCATTGGCGTAGCCACCCGGGAACGCGAGCTGTTCATAGCGCTGGTTGTATTCCGCGCAGGCTGCTGTGTGCCGCTGCATTTCTTCCGGGCCACGCCAGCGCGCGCCAGCGGCTTCGCGGATGGCTTGGCGCAGCCGATTGATCTCGTCCGCATTGGCGCGGATCAGACGTTCCATGGGTGCGCGGGGATGGGACATGGTTCCTTCCCTGTGGTTTGTCAGGGGTCACGGGGCGCGGCGCAGGGTGATCAGGGTGATCTCCGAAGGAACGCCGATGCGTGCCGGGAAACCGGCCCACAGGCCAGCACCATTGCTCACGTACAGTGTCATACCATCCACCTCGTAACGCCCGGACACATAACCGCCATTGGCGCGCTTCACCAGCTGGTCCATGCCGATGATCTGGCCGCCATGTGTATGCCCGGACAGCTGCAGCTTCACCCCGCGTGCGGCAGCCTCGCGCGCATTGCGCGGGCGATGGTCGAGCAGGATCACCGGCGCGCCCGGATCAGCACCGGCAAGCGCGGCCTCCAGATCCGGCAGAGGCAGGCCATAGCGCGCCGCCACCGGGTCGGTGACGCCGGCAATGGTCAGCGCCGCATCGCCCCGTCGTACCTGCAGGTGGCTGTTCTCCAGCACCTGCATGTGCAGCGCGCGAAACGCCTGCATCCACTCCTGGTACTGCGCGTAGTACTCGTGGTTGCCGGTGATGGCGATGACACCATCCGGTGCATGCAGGTCGGCCAGTGGCCGCGCGTCGTCGCGGCGGGCCTCGACGCTGCCATCGATCAGATCGCCGGTAATCACGATCAGGTCCGGCTTCAGCGCATTGCTCTCCTCCACCACCCTGCGCACCCAGTCGCCGGTCAGCAGGCGACTGGCATGGATGTCGGTCAGCTGCAGCACGCGATAGCCATCGAACGCGGCAGGCAAGCCGGCAATGCTCACCTCGATCTGCCGGGGCTTGGGTACCGCCATGCCCTGGCTGACGCCATAACCGCTCACGAGCAGGGCCAGCAGACCTGCCGTCGGCCGCAGCTTCGGCGCGCGCAGGACCGATACAGTACGCGGCCAGCGCAGCAGGTGCGACAGCAGCAGGCCGGCGTCCAGCACCAGCATCACCAGCGCCAGCAGCAACACGGCGGTGGAGCCGGTGGCCAGCGTGGCGATGGCCAGCTTCGGTATCTCCGGCGAGGCCATCGTGCCCCAGAAGGTGGCTACGATGCGCAGCTGCACGGCAACGCCCACCAGCAGCAGCGACAGCACGACCTTCATCCAGATGGGCATGCGCAGTGGCCAGAACAGGCGCCAGGCCACGTACAGGCCCATCAACAAACCGATCGTACTCAGCACTGCAACCATCCGGGAAAGAAAGCGGGCCCGCCATGGTGACGGTTGCCGGCAGTGTTGTGTAGAGCCGAGCCCATACCCGGCTGCTCAGGAAGCAGTCGAGCATGGCTCGACTCTACAGAGGGCCAGTCGGGCATGGCTCGACTCTACAGAGGGCCAGTCGAGCAGGCTCGACTCTACGAAAGCCCGATGCGTTCCACCCGCAGGCGGGCGATGCGACGCTTCTCCATTGCCAGTACGGTGATGCGTACATCCGCAATCTCCACCGTGTCACCGATGTCCGGCAGGCGCCCCAGACGCTCCAGCACCAGACCGGAGATGGTCATGTAGTCGGCACTGCGTGGCAGCGAGACGCCGGCCAGGCGCTGCAGGTCGTCCAGGGTCAGCGCACCGTCGGCCTCCCACTGGTTCTCGCCCTGCGCCTCCACGCCATAGCGCTCGTCCTGGGTGTCGACCAGGTCACCGGCAATGGCCGCCAGCAGGTCGTTGGCGGTCACCAGGCCTTCCACACTGCCGTACTCGTCCACCGCTACCGCCAACGGCACCGGGTGCTGGCGGATCAGTTCCAGCGCCTGCAGTGCGCTGGCGCTGGACAGCACGTACTGCGGCTCGCGCAGGTTGCCCTCCAGCTGCAGCGGCCTGCCCTGCAGCAGGTCGGCCAGAAGGTCGCGGCTCTGCACCACGCCGCGCAGGCTGTCCAGGTCGCCATCACCCACCAGCAGGCGGGTGTGCGGCGATGCTATCAGGCGCGCCACCACGTCCTCCTGCCCACGTGCCAGGTCGATCCACTGCACGTCGGCACGCACGGTCATCACGCTCGACACCGGCCGATCGGCCAGGCCCAGCACGCTGCGGATCATCTCGTGCTCGGCCGGCTGCAACCGCTCTTCCGCATCGACGTGTTCGTCAGCGTTTTCGTCGTCGTGGCCATTGGCCGGGCGCGCGCCCAGCATGCGCAGCACGGCGTCGGCGGTACGCTGGCGGAACGGCTGGCGGCGCTCGTTGCGCTCACGATTGAAGCGCACCCACTGGTTGAAGGCTTCAACCAGGATCGAGAAGGCGATCGCCGCGTACAGATAACCCTTCGGGATCTTGTAGCCCAGGCCTTCGGCCACCAGGCTGAAACCGATCATCAACAGGAAGCCCAGGCACAGCACGACCACCGTAGGATGCTTGTTGACGAAACGGGTCAGCGGCTTGCTGGCCACCAGCATCAGCACCATCGCGATGGTCACCGCGGCATACATCACGCCCAGGTTGTCGACCATACCAACTGCGGTGATCACCGAGTCCAGCGAGAACACCGCATCGAGCACCACGATCTGTGCCACCACCATCGCGAAGCTGGCGTAGACCTTCTTGCCATCCTCGTGATGCTCGCGGCCCTCCAACCGCTCGTGCAGTTCCATCGTGCCCTTGAACAGCAGGAACAGACCACCGCCCAGCAGGATCAGGTCACGCCCGGAGAAGCTGTGGTCGAACAGCGTGAGCAGCGGTTCGGTCAACTTCATGATCCATGCCAGCGCGGCCAGCAGCACCAGCCGCATCAGCAGGGCCAGCGCCAGGCCGATCACCCGCGCGCGGTCACGCTGGTGCGGCGGCAGTTTGTCGGCCAGGATCGCGATGAACACCAGATTGTCGATGCCGAGAACGATCTCCAGCACGACCAGGGTTGCAAGGCCCATCCATATCGAGGGGTCAGCCAACCATTCCATTTCAGGTCCGTTTCGTCAGTAGGTAAGGGAAAAGGGGAAACACTCAGTCAGCCTCCTGCGCCTGCGCCGGGTCATGCCCGAGCAGGTCACCGGGCGTGCACTGCAGCTCACGGCAGATCGCATCAAGTGTGGAAAAGCGGATGGCGCGCGCCTTGCCGGTTTTGAGGATCGACAGGTTGGCCAGGGTGATGTCGATGCGCCCGGCCAGCTCGGACAGGGTCATGCCCCGTTCCTGCAGCATGCGGTCCAGGGTGATGACAATCGCCATCAGATGACACCGTCGAGGTCATCGCGCATTGCCGCACCCACGACAAACACGCGTGCCAGCACGAACAGCATCAGCACCGCGACCAGGCCGGTGATCGACATGCCGCCGCCCACCTCCATCCAGGTGAAGTCCGGGCCCATCCAGGCGGCGTAGGCGCCGATCAGGATCGACAGCACCTCCATCGACAGCATCAGCCAGGCCATGCGCTGCAGGCGCTGTGCATTGGCGTGGGTGAACGGCCGCTCGCGCGCCGCCGACTTCAACAGCCGCAGCAGGTGGCGCAGGAACATCAGGCACAGCACCAGCAGCGCGACGATCGCGCCCAGGCCCAGGCAGAAATGCAGGAACAGGCCGCTGCCATGCACGGCAGCGGCATCAGCGTCGTGGATGCTGTCGAGCAGCCAGCTGCGGTCGTGGGCGACCAG
The DNA here is from genome assembly GCF_056482505.1 of Stenotrophomonas sp. 71799_Sma. Taxonomy (NCBI): domain Bacteria; kingdom Pseudomonadati; phylum Pseudomonadota; class Gammaproteobacteria; order Lysobacterales; family Lysobacteraceae; genus Stenotrophomonas; species Stenotrophomonas sp. 71799_Sma. The sequence goes on along the minus strand of NZ_CM151202.1, from coordinate 1,252,175 downwards.
CGGCACGGCCAGCAGTGCGGCCAGGATGCCCAGCCAGCACATCGCCCGCACCGCCTGTACGGCGGCCTGGGCCAGGGTGAACAAGCCTCGCGCGGGTCTGGCGCGGGCGGGACGAGCGGTCAAGCGGCCTCCGGCATTGGGGTGGCCTCGCCGCCCCGGGTGAATTTATCGATAAACGATATACCACTTGCCGCGTGAAAGGCTGAATCGCGAGCGTGGGCCCTTCAGGGCCCAGGCGCGCCCTGCGCCAGCATCGCTTCGCCCGGGGCCGCCGAGGCCATCGCCTGCACGCCGGCTTCGGCCGCCTGCCGTGTGACCAGGCGGAATCGCACCTGCAGCTTGCCCTGCCCCGGCGTGGCCCAGCCGTACTGGATGGCCACCTGATCGGCCGACAGCGGCCCACGCCCTGGCAGCGACCGCACCTGCAACGGCTTCGGTGCGGCCTGCACCAACCGGGCGAATCCCTTCTGCACGACCGCCGCGTCGGCCTTTTCGGCGTAGACAGTACACGTGCCATCGTCAGCCCAGCTCACCGCATAGCGGCCACTGGCCAGAGGCACCATCCAGGCCACGCCCGATTGCCCCTGCAACAGCGTCGCGGCTTCGGCGGGCTGCAACGGCGACAGCCCATTGGATTCCATCAGCGACTGCAACCGCGCCGGGGCACCGATGTGCTGCATGCAGGCGGTGTCGAACAGCTCGCTGAAGGGATCCTGCGCAGGGGCCTTGGCCTTTGCAGTACGCGCGGGTTGCGCCACCGCCAGGGTGGGCAGCAGGGCCAAAGCCAGCCAGAACACAGGACGCATCGGAATTCCACGCTACGGAAAACAGCAGGGAGGATGGCAAAGCCCGGGCGCCACGCGCAACGGGTCATGGCTTGACATGCGTAGATGACGCCCCCGGGTGCACCGATGATGCCGGCCAGCGGCCGGCACTACCGGGTGCTGTAGCGGTAGACCAGATCATCCGCATCGCTGCGCACGGCGTTCGCATCCAGCACCCCGCCCAGGCGCCGCGCGACGGCCTGCGATGCCAGGTTGTCCGGCGCCATGTAGCTGACCAACGTCGGCAGCCGCACAACCACGAATGCCCAATCGCGTAGTGCACCGGCCGCTTCAGTGGCAAAGCCCTGCCCTTCATGGCCGTCGTACAGCAGCCAGCCCAGTTCCTTTTCCGGGAACAACGGACCGTGGTTGATACCGACCTGGCCGATGCAGGCACCACTGTCGCCGCGCTCGATCATCAGCGCACCGTGGCCGAACAGCTGCCAGCTGGCCAGGTCGTGGCAGAACTGCCCCCACGCGGCGACCTCACCAAACGGACCGCCCATGCCGCACGCACGCGGCGACGCCAGGAATGCGGCGTAGACCTCGAAGTCATCGAGCCGTTGCGGGCGAAGCCGCAAGCGTTCGGTGTAAAGCGTGGGAATCTCGAGCATACCGTCGCGCGACCTCAATACACCGCCAGGTGGCCACAACCGCGGCGCTGTGGCTGCCCTTCCATCGTCACCTGCACGCTGGCCAGGGTGTCCACACCTTCGGCAGTGCGGCACGACTCACGCTTGATCTCGACGATGGCGGGCTGCTGGCCAAGCTCGCCGTTGAGCACGATCAGCGAGCTCGGTGCATCGGCCGGCTGCCCCGGATAGCGCAGCGTGCCCTTGAGGGTACGGCCGTCAGCGCTGAGGCTGGCATCGTGGTTGCCCTGGCCGGTGGAGGCGATCTCAATGCTCCAACCCGCACCGCCGCCGGTGAAAGCCGGCACCGGGCTCAGGTCGGCGGCAACCGAGGGGTGGCGTGGCGCATCCGCAGCGGTCTGCGACGAAGTGGAGGTACAGCCGGCCAGCATCCCGGCCAGCAGCGCTGCAGCAACGACGGGGCGAACGGTCATGATGCGCTCCTGCCAAATGGTCGAAGGTCCAGTCTAGGCGGCCATGCGTGCGCCAGCGATGAACATGATGTTTCAGCGTGGAATGCGCCCACCACCGGCGACCCGCACGCGGTCGCGGCCCTGCGCCTTGGCCTGGTACATGGCCGCATCGGCGGCACGCAGCAGGGTCCGCCAGCCCAAGGCGTCGGTAGCACCGCGGGCCACGCCGAAGCTGGCGGTCACCCGCAGCACGGTACCGCCGGCCACCACGATGTCCAGCTGCTGCAGCGCAAGCCGCAGCGATTCGGCCAGCTGTCGGCCAGCGGCCAGGTCACCGTCGGCCAGCAGCACCAGGAACTCCTCGCCACCATAGCGGGAAATGCTGTCGCTGCGGCGAAGATGGCGCTGCAGCAGTTGCGCCACCTGTACCAGCACTTCATCACCCGCATCGTGGCCATGACCATCATTGATCGATTTGAAGCGATCAACGTCCAGCAGGATCACCACTGCGCTCATCCGCCCCTCGTCGTGGCGCTGCTGCACCAGTTCCTCCAGCGCGCGACGGTTCAGCAGTCCGGTCAATTCATCGGTGCCGGCCAGCTGGCGCAGCTCGCTGGTCAGCGCCGAGCGTTCGCGCGACTTCTCGCGCAGCACTTCAATCGCATCGAACAGGCGCTGCATCTCGGCCAGCGGATGGGTGACATGCTGCTCGGGCCCCGGCGCTTCGGAGGCAATCTGGATCACCTGCCGTTGTGCCTGCAGCAGAGGCCGCAGGATCTGCAGATGCGCGATACGCAGCGCCACACCCAGTACCACCAGGGTTCCCAGCGCGGTGGCCAGAAGTACCGCCAGCCGCGTGGCCTCCCGGTTGCGGGTGTGCTCGAACCTGGCGATGGACACACTCAGGTAACCGTCACGCAGCGCCTCAAGCGACTGCAGGGTCGGCACGTAGCGCGTGGTGAACTCGGCAGCGGTCCACGGCGGCGGCAGGCCACGCCGTCCGTCGTCGATCAGCTGTTCGATCATCGGCAGTGACTCGCCGAAGAACTGCCGGCGCGCCATATCCCAATGCCAGGACAGCGTCGGATCACTGCGGAACACCGACTCGTGGCTGCCGGCCAGCCGCCACAGTTCCAGCAGGCGGCCCTCGGTCTGCAGCGCCGCGCGCACCTGTTCGTTGCGCCAGGCACCGGGTACCGCCACCGGCGCCATCACGTTGGAGGCCAGACGCCCGCCGTGCTCGCGCAGGTCGATCAGCACCTGGCCCTGCATGGCTGGAATCGCCGCTTCGCGGTCGGCCCTGACCAGTACGTTGATCTGTGCCGAGGTCAGCAGGTGCAGGCGGTCGACCACGGCAAACATGCCGCTGATCGCGCGCTCCACGTCTTCGACGCGTCGTGCGTCGCGCGGCTGCGCTGCCACCCGGTCCACGCCCGCGCGTGCCGACTGCAGGCGACGTTGCGCGTCCGCCAGCATCCCATGCTCATCCACCACGCCCGGATCAGCCGTGAACACGGCATCCAGCTGCTGCAGCGCGGTGTCCACACGCCTGCGCACCACCGCCAGCTGCAGCGTAAGCCGCGCATGCTCGCTGGCATCGGCCGGGTCGGCACCGAGCAGGCTGTTGGCCGGGCCGCGTTCGGCCGAGACCAGGTTGGCCAGGTCGAAGGTCTGGCGCAGCTGGCGCAGGCTGACCAGGTTGTCCTCGGCAGCGCTGTAGCGCAGCGTGCCCTGGACCAGCGCGATGGCCATCAACGGCAGCGTACAGACCACGAACGACCCCGCCAGGATCCAGACCCAGGTCCGCAGTCCGATGGGCGATGCCTTGCCGGCCATGCAAATTTCCCCTGAAGTGCGGATCACTGTAGCCGCCGGTCCCGGCAGCGCCAAGCCAGTGCCGCGCGAACCGTGACCATGGGTATACCGCAGCCACCGCGAACGCGCCGGCAAGGTCTCACCCCGCGCCGGGCTGGGGCGAATGCGTCACACCCTGCCGTACTAGATCCAGCGCTGGTCGACCAGTTCGCGCTTCACGTAGGCGTAGAACACCGGCGCCGCCACCAGGCCGGGCAGGCCGAACGCCGCTTCCATCACCAGCATCGCCAACAGCAGCTCCCAGGCGCGGGCCTGGATTTCGCCGCCAACGATGCGCGCATTGAGGAAGTACTCCAGCTTGTGGATCACGATCAGGTACAGCAGCGCCGCCACGGCCACGTAGAACGAGACCGACAGCGCGACGATGGTGATGATGGTGTTGGAAATGATGTTGCCCACCACCGGCAGCAGGCCGGCGATGAAGGTGATCAGTACCAGGGTCTTGGACAGTGGCAGGTGCACGCCGAACAACGGCAGCACGCCCAGCAGGAAGATGGCGGTGAACACGGTGTTGAGCAGCGAGATCTTCACCTGCGCGAACACCACCTGGCGGAACGCAGTGGCCAGGCGGCTGGTGCGGCCGATCAGCTCCTGCGCCAGCGGGCCCATCTTCGGCAGCGGCAGTTCGTCATACAGCGCGATCATCGCGCCCAGCACCATACCGATCAGTACGCGTACGCCCACCTGCACCACCGAGGTACCGGCCACGCCCAGCTGGCGCTGATGCTCGGCGGCCCAGTCGTTCAGTGCCGTGCGCAGCGCCGGCATGTCCTCGGGGATGTACGGCTGCAGCAGCGCCGGCACCTGGTGCCGCGACGAATTGAGGATCTCCATCAGCCGCGCCAGCAATGCGTCCGGTCCACCGGTCTCGTTGCGGAAAAATGACGCCACGCCGATCCCGGCCAGCACCAGCGCGCTGATGATCACCGCTGACAGCACGATCACCGCGATCGCCCGCGCCCGGCCTGGCGGCAGCTTGCCCTCCACGGTGGAGGCCAGCAGGTGGGTCAGCTGGAACACCAGCAGGCCCGACAGCAGGGTCACCACCAGGCCCAGCTTCAACGCCAGCCACATGCCCAGCAGCATCATCAGCCAGGCCGCGATCCTCGGGACGGGGGGCTTGGGCTGGGCAACGAGGGCGTCTTGCATGGGCGGCACGTCCGGGCAGGGTGGCCCATGGTAGAGGATTGGCGGCGATGATTCCGGGTGCAGGATGAACAGGCAACACACGCGGATTCCGCCGCCCCTTCTCCGTCCATCGGCACGTCCGCAATCACGCCCGGATCACACCCGGTCCAGTGCCAGATACCGCGCCGTGCGCACGATCGTCTCACGCTCGCCGAAGCTGGCCAGCTCGCCGGCAACACGCCCGCTGTCGCCAGTCGCTGCGATCTCCTGCAGGGTGCGCTGCATGGCCCGGATCGCAGCGCGCTGCAGGTCCGAGGGAATGATCACCAGCCGGTAATCGAGTTCGGCCAGCCGCGCCACGGGCACCAGCGGCGTCTTGCCGCTGTGGAACATGTTGATCAGCTTCGGCCCGGGAACCTGCTGCGAAATCACCTCGATCTGCTCCAGCGTTTCCGGTGCCTCGACGAAGATCATGTCCGCGCCCGCGTCCACATAGGCCTGCGCCCGTTCGATCGCCGCATCCAGGCCTTCGCAGGCGATGGCGTCGGTACGCGCGATGATCATCAGCTCCGGGTCGATCCGCGACTGGCAGGCGACACGGATCTTCGTGCACATCTCGCCCGCGTCGACCAGCGTCTTGTCATCCAGGTGTCCGCAGCGCTTGGGGAAGGCCTGGTCCTCGATATGCAGGGCGGCAACCCCTGCCCTTTCGAACGCGCGCACCGTGCGTTCAACATTCGCGGTGCCGCCGAAGCCGGTGTCAGCGTCGGCGATCACCGGCAGATCGCAGGCATCGACGATCCGTTCAACCTGCGCAAGCACTTCGCTGAGGCCGAGCAGGCCGATGTCCGGCACGCCGGCCGAACGCGCGATGGCGCCGCCGCTGGCATAGACCGCATCGAAGCCGGCCAGCTCCACCAGGCGTGCCGACAATCCATCGAATGCACCTGGCGCAATCACGCTGCCCTGGCGGAGCAGATCGCGCAGCCGACGTGTCTTTTTCATGGGGTCTCCCTTGTCGTTGGACATCTGCCGTGGGATACCGATGATGTTGCCGCCAGCGGCGACCGTCCAATACCGTGTTCGTACAGCACCAGAACGTTTGAGGTTCCAATGGAACTGCGGCACCTGCGCTACTTCGTCATGACTGCCCAGCTGCAGAGCTTCACCAAGGCCGCCGAGGCCCTGCATATCGCCCAGCCGCCGCTCGGGCAGCAGATCCGCGCCCTGGAGGAAGAGATCGGCACACCGCTGTTCCACCGGCAGGGACGCGGCATCGTGCTCAGCGATGCTGGCCAGGTATTCTGGAGAGCCGCGGAGGACATCCTCGCGCGCGTCGACCAGGCCAAGGAGGAGGCGTTGCGCGCCGCACGCGGCGAGGTCGGTACGTTGACATTGGGGCTGACCGAATCGGCGACCTACAACGAGGCGGTCACCGCGCTGATGCGCAGCTTCCAGCGGGCACATCCGGCGGTGCAGGTGCAGCTGGTCGAAGATGGCAGTGAATCGCTGGTCCGGCGCCTCGATGATGGCGAGCTCGATGCAGTGATCGTGCGCCCGCCGTTTTCCGATACCGGTGAACGGATGACACAGCAACTCAGTGCCGAGCCACTGGTGGCAGTACTGCCGGCCGATCACCCGTTGGCGTGCCGGACAAGCATCGCGCTGGCCGAGCTGCGCGACGAGCGCTTCATCCTGTTCTCGCGGAAATCGGGTCAGGGCCTGAGTGCAGACGTCGTCGCTGCCTGCCGCAGCCAGGGCTTTGCGCCTACCATCCAGCAGGAAGCGCCGCAGGTGGCTTCAGCGATCAACCTTGCGGCTGCCGGCCTGGGTATCGCCATCGTGCCGGCCTCGATGCAGAGCATGCACCGCAGCGGCCTGGCTTTTGTTGCGCTGGAACTGGGCATGCCGACCACTACGCTGCAGTTGGCGGTGCACTGCAAGCCTCCGGCAACGGCCGCCCAGCTGCTGGCCTGCGCCAGAGACCTGGCAACACCTCATTCGCCATAGCTGGCGTTGTTCTTGCCCTGGCGCTTGGCGTGGTACAGCGCGCGGTCGGCCAGTGCCAGCCAGTCCTCGACGCTGCCACCGCGCGGCGTCGCCGCGATTCCGATGCTGACGCTGAACTCGATGCCCGGGGTTGCCTGCCGTGCTGCCTCCAGAAGTTGCAGCCGAACCCGCTCTGCCACATGCATCGCATCGACGGGCGCACAGTCCTGCAGCAGCACGACGAACTCGTCGCCTCCCAGCCGCGCAGGGGTATCGCCAGGCCGGGCGAAGGCGCGCAAGGTGGAGGCGATATGGCGCAGCACTTCGTCCCCGGCGCGATGACCGTGCGAGTCATTGATGCGCTTGAAGTCATCCACATCAAGCATCAGCAGGCAGGCAAAACCACCCTGTCCCTGCGCCTTGTCCAGTGCCTGCTGCGCACGGACGATCAGGAAGCCGCGGTTGGCCAGCTCCACCAGCGGGTCCATGCGGCTCAGCCGCTTCAACTGGCGGTTCTGCGATTTCACCCGCCGCGCCAGCTGCCAGCTGAGGATGCTGAGGCCGATGCCGTAGACGAACAGGAACGGCACGCTGAGCACGATCGTGCGCTGCGATGACACCGGCTGGTAAGGAAACCCGAGCCCCCACCAGGTGAGCGCGAATCCCGCTACCAGTGCCAGTGTGGCCCGTACCGCCAGCTTCACCCCACCGGCGGCGATCTTGTCGGCGACCAGCAGCGCGGCGAACAACGCACTGGGTACCACGCTGAGCCCCATGAAGGCGATCCAGCCACCGCCAAAGAAGGAATCAACCACCATGCAACGGAACTGGACCACCGCAGGCTGCCGTGAGCGCTGGGTCAGCACCAGCGCGAGCGCCGGCCAGGCCAGCGCGTTGAGCAGCAGCAACACCCAGGCCCACGGGCCGTCCTGACGTTCAAGAATGATCGAGGCGATGGGAATCGCGCCCAGCCCATTGCCCACGAAGCGCATCCAGCCGATGCGACGTGCCGCGCCTATGCCTTCGACCGCGACTTCCGTCGAGTCCGTCAAGAACGGCATTGCCGACCCCCTTGCGCGATCGCACGCCCTTGCCGGGCGGCCTGTGGTGAGTCTGACAGCTCTGCGTCAATTCGGGATCAAGGATTCACGGCGGTTACCCTGCCTCACCCACGCCTGGGTGGCGCCGTTGAACCCCGCAGCATCAGGCTGAAATCCAGCGTCTGCTGCAGCGGCACATCCATGTGCTCGATGATGGCAAGCAGCAGGTTGACCGCGCGCTCACCGATCTCCCGCATCGGTTGCCGGATGGTGGTCAACGGCGGCGTGAGGTAGCGGGAAGATGCCAGATCATCGAAGCCGACGATGGACAGGTCCTCCGGCACGCGGATGCCCAGATCGCGGCAGGCCGCCAGGGTGCCCAGCGCCATCTGATCGCTGAAACAGAAGATCGCCGTTGGCGCAGACATGCCGTCCAGCAGCGCCATGGCAGCCGCGTGGCCGGATTCCACCGAAAAGTCACCCGGCACGATGTTCAGCTGGCGCAGGCGTCCACGCGCCTTGCCAGCCGCCCGCACCCCTTCCAGCCGTTGCTGGTGCAGCGGATTGTCCGGCGGTCCGCCGACCACGGCGATCCGCTCGTGTCCCAGCCCATACAGATGTTCCATCACCACGCGCGCGGCCGCGGCGTTATCGATATGGACGCTGGGAATGCCCAGTGCGGGGTCGAACTCGCAGCCGTTGATCACCGGCGCGGCGGCACCGCGCTGCTGGACGATCTCGCGCGCCGTGGGCGGCAGGCGGTGCCCCAGCACGATCATGCCGTCGGCCTCGTTGCGCCGGAGCATCTGCGCATAGCGCTCCTCGCGGTCGGGTTGATGCTGGGTATCGCCGAGCAGAACCGCATAGCCGACCGCCTGTGCGGCGTCCTCCGCCCCCTGCAGGATCTGCGCGAAGAACGGATTTGCGATGTCCGGGACGGTGACCAGGATCTTGCCGCTGCGCTGGGTCTTGAGCGTGCGGGCCACCGTGTTGGGCACATAGCCCAGTGCGGCGGCGGCCAGCTCGATGCGCGCGCGGGTAGCCGGCAGCACTTTGTCCGGCCGGGAAAGCGCCCGCGACACCGTGCCTGCGGAGACGCCGACGTGCTTCGCGATGTCGTAGATGGTGGCCATGGCGTTAGTTCTCCTGTCTGCTGTGCAGTGCACAACAGGTCCTGCGTGAGCCCCTGCTAGGATAATGCAATCGATTGCATCGAGGGCGAATCACGTTGAAGACGCTCAAGGGTCCAGCGCTGTTCCTGGCGCAGTTCATCGGCGACACGGCTCCTTTTGATCGGCTGGACACGCTGGCCGGATGGGCCGCGGGTCTGGGCTATTCTGGCGTACAAGTCCCCACCAGCGCGCCCCACCTGTTCGATCTGGCCGAGGCCGCGCGCAGCCAGGCGTACTGCGACGACGTCGCCGGCATGCTGGCCGGTCATGGCGTGCAGATCACCGAGCTGTCCACCCATCTGCAGGGGCAGCTGGTCGCGGTGCATCCGGCCTACGACAGCCTGTTCGACGGATTCGCGCCGGCGGACAAGCGCGGCGATCCGGCTGCCCGCCTGGCTTGGGCAGTCGAGCAGCTTCTGCTGGCCGCCAAAGCCAGTCAGCGCCTGGGGCTGACCGCGCATGCCACGTTCTCCGGCGCATTGGCCTGGCCCTATTTCTATCCCTGGCCGCAGCGTCCACCGGGACTGGTGGAAGAAGCCTTCGCCGAACTCGGCCGCCGCTGGCGCCCGATCCTCGATGCCTTCGATGCCTGCGGCGTGGATCTCTGCTTCGAGATCCACCCAGGTGAGGACCTGCACGATGGCGCGACCTTCGAACGCTTCCTCGACGTGGTGGATCATCACCCCCGCGCCAAGATCCTGTACGACCCCAGCCACCTGCTGCTGCAGCAGATGGACTACCTGGGCTTCATTGACCGCTACCACGCGCGCATCGGCATCTTCCACGTCAAGGACGCCGAGTATCGCGCCAGCGCGAGCAGCGGCGTGTATGGCGGCTACCAGGACTGGATCGATCGTCCGGGCCGGTTCCGTTCGCCCGGTGATGGCCAGATCGACTTCAAGGCGATCTTCTCCAAGTTCGCCCAGTACGACTTCCCCGGATGGGCGGTACTGGAATGGGAGTGCTGCCTGAAGCACCCGGAGGACGGCGCACGCGAAGGTGCCGCCTTCATCCGCGACCACATCATCCGGGTGACCGAGCGCGCCTTCGATGACTTTGCCGACAGTGGCACGGACGCCGCATCACTGCACCACATGCTGGGAATCTGAGCCATTACCGCCCCGGGAGGGCAAGCCATGTCGCACGCCATGTCGCGCTTGGGCGCGATGATGTTTCTGCAGTTCTTCATCTGGGGAGCGTGGTTCGTGACCCTCGGGACGTACCTGGTACAGGGCCCGCTGCAGGCCAGCGCCAGCCAGGTGGCCACCGCCTTCCTCAGCCAGTCGATCGGCGCGATCGTGGCGCCGTTCCTGGTCGGCCTGATCGCCGATCGCTACTTCGCCGCGCAGCGCATCCTAGCGGTGCTGCACCTGGCCGGCGCGGTGCTGATGTGGCTGGCGTCCACTGCTTCCAGCTTCAGCATGTTCTCGGCCTACGTGATGGGTTACATGCTGCTGTTCATGCCCACGCTGGCACTGGCCAACAGCGTGGCGATGCGGCACATGCAGTCACCGGAGAAACAGTTCCCGCTGGTGCGGGTGGCGGGCAGCATCGGCTGGATCGTGGCAGGCGTGCTGATCGGCTGGCTGGGCTGGGAGCAGGCCCATCGGCTTGAACTGACCTTCCGCATGGCCGCGCTGGCATCGCTGGTGCTGGGCCTGTATGCGTTCACTCTGCCGCACACGCCGCCACTGGCACAGCAGCGCGATGCCGGGCTGGGGCAGATCCTGGGTCTCGACTCGCTGCGGCTGCTGAAGTCGCGCGCCTACCTGGTGTTCTTCCTGGCCTCCATCGCCATCTGCATCCCGCTGTCGTTCTACTACAACTTCACCAATCCGTATCTCAACGACCTGGGCGTGCGCGGCGCAGCGGGCCTGCAGTCGCTGGGCCAGGTTTCCGAGGTACTGCTGATGCTGGCCATGCCGTTCCTGTTCGTGCGGCTGGGGGTGAAGACCATGCTGGCGGTCGGCATGGCGGCGTGGGTGGTGCGCTACGTCCTGTTCGCCTTCGGCGATGCAGGCAGCGGCTTCCCGCTACTGGTGATCGGCATCGTGCTGCACGGCATCTGCTACGACTTCTTCTTCGTCACCGGCCAGATCTACACCGATGCCCACGCCGGCCCCGCCGCGCGCAGCAGCGCGCAAGGCTTCATCACCCTGGCCACGTACGGCGTGGGCATGCTGATCGGCACCTTCCTGTCCGGCGCGGTGGTGGAGCACTTCACCACCGAGGCCGGCCCCGACTGGCAGCAGATATGGCTGTTCCCGGCTGGCGTCGCGCTGGTGGTTCTGATCGCCTTCCTGCTGCTGTTCCGCGACCGGCCCGCCGTGGCCGCCGCATCTTCCACACGCTGAGGACCACAGCCGATGCCAAAGCTTGGAATCGCCATCGTCGGCGCCGGCATGATCGGCGCCGTGCACCGCCGCGCGGCCTTGCTCGCCGGTGCCGAGGTACGCGGCGTTGCCGCTTCGTCAGCGCAGCGCGCGCGTGAGATGGCGCAGCTGTGGAATGTCCCGCGCGCCTATCGGGATATCGAAGAGGTGATCGCCGATCCGCAGGTGCAGGTCGTGCATGTCTGCACGCCCAACCATCTGCACCGCGCGATGGCGCAGGCCGCGCTGGAAGCCGGCAAGCACGTGATCTGCGAGAAACCGCTGGCGACCACGCTGGACGATGCGCAGGCGCTGGCGGCGTTGGCCGCCTCGACCGGCTTGGTTGCCACGGTCCCCTTCGTCTACCGCTACCACCCGGTGGTGCGCGAGGCGCGCGCACGCATCGCCCAGGGCGATCTCGGGCCGCTGCACCTGATCCATGGCAGCTACCTGCAGGACTGGCTGCTGGACCCGGCCAGCAACAACTGGCGCGTGGACCCGGCGTTGGGTGGCGCATCGCGCGTGTTCGCCGACATCGGCTCGCACTGGTGCGACCTGGTGGAATGGGTCAGCGGCGAACGCTTCGCCGAGGTCAGCGCGGCGTTCTCTACGGTCATCGCCGAGCGCGGCGCCGTCAGCGGGCAGAGCTTCAGCACGCCAACCGCAGCCAGCGCAATGCAGGCGGTAACGAGCGAGGACGTAGCGGCGGCGATGTTCAGGACCGGCGCCGGTACGCTGGCATCTCTGACGGTCAGCCAAGTCTCGGCCGGACGCCACAACCGCCTCTGGTTCGAGATCGACGGTGCCAACGCCAGTGTGGCCTTCAACCAGGAGGACGCCGAGCGCCTGTGGATCGGCCTGCCCGACCAGCGCGAGGAGGTCTTCGTGCGCGGACCAGGCGCCGGCAGTGCCGATCAACGCCGCCTTTCCGTGCTGCCGGCCGGCCACGCGCAGGGCTACGCCCAGTGCTTCGAAGCATTCGTCGCCGACAGCTATCGCGCCATCGACGACGAGCGGCCGCGGGGCCTGCCCACCTTCGAGGACGGCCTGCGCTCGGCGCAGATCGTCGATCGTGTCATTGCATCGGCCAGGTCGCGTACCTGGACCACCATCGGTTGAAACCCGGGAGGATCTGTTGATGAAAGCCCTTGTCCATGGAACTGCAAGCCTCATTCTGCTGCTCGCTGCCCTGCCCGCTTTTGCAGTCGAAGCTGTCAGCACGCAGAAGCCGATCGCGGTACAGATGTACACCCTGCGCGATGCCGGCTCGCTCGAGCAGCAGCTGAAGATCGTCCACGACGCTGGCGTCCATGCGGTGGAAACGGTCGGCACGCAGAACACCAGCGCCGCCGAGCTCAAGCAGCTGCTGGACCGGTATTCGATCAAGGCAATTTCATCGCATGTGCCGCTGGCCGAGCTGCGCAGCAACCTGGATGGGGTGGTGACCTTCAACCGGTCGATCGGCAACACGACGCTGGTGGTGCCGTACCTGGACAAGAAGGATCGCCCGGGCGATGCCGCCGGCTGGACCGCCCTGGGCCAGGAACTGGGCCGCATCGCAAAGCAGGTGCGCGGCAAGGGCATGCGCCTGGCCTACCACAACCACGACTTCGAACTGGCCGACTTCGACGGCAGGACCGGACTGGAGCTGCTGTTCGCCGCCGCCGGTCCAGACCTGCAGACCGAGCTGGACCTGGCCTGGGTCGCGCGTGCAGGCCTGGACCCGGCAGTGATGCTGGCAAAGTTCCGCGGCCACGTGTTCGCGGTACACGCCAAGGACAATGCACCGAAGGGCCAGGCCCAGGACGAAGGCGGATTCGCCGCGGTGGGCCAGGGCGTGCTGGACTGGAACGCGATCCTGCCTGCTGCGGCAGCCGCCGGCGTGCATTGGTACATCATCGAGCACGACCAGCCACGCGATCCGGCCAGGATCATCCAGACCGGTGCGGACTATCTGCGTGAACACCTGACCACCCGCGTGCCCGCCCGTGCGCGGCGCTGACGCATCAAGGAGCCCCACATGAAAATGATCCTGGCAATGGCGGTGGCCCTGGGCGGCATGAGCGTTGCGACAACCGCCTGGTGCAAGGACGACCCGGCTGCGGGTGCAAAGCTCTACACCGCGAACTGCGTGGCCTGCCACGGCGCCGATCGTGCGGGCATGCCGGGCGCGTTCCCGGCGCTCACCGATATCGGCAAGCGCATGGCACCCGCACAGATCAAGGAAAAGATCAGCAAGGGCGGCGGGCTGATGCCGCCCTTCTCCCAGCTGTCACAGCAGGAGATCAATGACATCGCCAGCTACCTGGCGAAGTAAGCGGCCGGCGACCACGCCGGCCGCGTGCCCCTACAGCTCGCGCGCCCAGATGTTGCGGTAGCTGACCCTGGAGTCATGTTCCTGCAGATAGAGCGGCGCACACCCATGCGGCGCGTAGGAAGGCGCACCGATGTATTCGGTCTTGCCGGCCAGCACAGTGTCGTCCTGCACCAGCACGCCGTTGTGCAGTACCGTGATGCGCGCGGGCGAGACAAGCCCACCGCCCGCCGAGAAGCGCGGTGCTTTCCAGAGGATGTCGTAGGCCTGCCACTGTCCCGGTGCGCGCGAGGCGTTCACCAACGGCATGGCCTGCTTGTAGATCGAACCCGCCTGGCCATTGGCATAGGTCGGGTTGTTGTAGCTGTCGAGCACCTGCAGTTCATACAGCTCCTGCAGGAAGATGCCGCTGTTGCCGCGGTTCTGTCCGTCGAAGCCCTTCGTGTCGGTGGGCGTACGCCACTCGACATGCAGCTGGACGTCGCAGAAGCGTTGCCTGGTGCGAATGCCCTTGCTGCCGGGCACGACGGTCATGGCGCCATCGGCAATCTTCCAGGGCACGCGCCCGCCCTGCTCCGACTCCCACGCGGAGACATCTTTGCCATCGAACAGCACGATTGCGTCGGACGGTGCCTTGCCTGGCGGCGTGGCAACGGTCGCAGGCACCGGCGTCCACACCTCGGTCTTCTTCGGATCGCGCGCGGCGTCGGCACCGTTCTGCGCGAACAGGGGTGCGGCGGCCAGCACGGTGGCCGCGATCAGCAGCGGCTTGATCATCCTGTTGCACTCCATCAGCTGGTCCCCCAGGCGGGCGTGCCGGGAACATAAGCAAGATCGCCGTCGTAGCGCCCCGGCACGGCAACGTACTGCAGCACCCCGGTGGCACCGACCTTGGAGGTGAAGAAGCCGAAGATGGCCAGCTGCTTGAGCATCGTGAAGTAGTGCGGCATCGCCTCGCCTTCTTCAGGCGTACCGGTTTCGGTCACATCGGCATGACGTGCCTTGGCTTCTGCATCGAGCGTGCGCAGCAATTCGGAGCGGGCGTGCGGCGTGAGCGACACGAAGCGGCCACCGGCCCGTTTGTCGATATCGGTCAGCCCTGCGCGGAACGCCGCCTGCTGCCGGGCGGTGTAGCAGTCAGTGACGAACGTCGCCATGAACAGGCCGGCGCCGGCATCCTTCGCCCCTGGTGTCCGGGTCCGCGGCAGGATGGTCTCGGCGATCTCGTCCAGCGTAGCGACGTCGGTATCGGAGAAATGAATCTTGGTGGCGCCCGCCGGTGCCTGACCCTGCACAAGGGCAGGCAACCCAACCATGGCCGCACCGGTGGCGGCGACGATCATCTTCAACAGCTCGCGGCGATCCATCAGAGATTCCCCGCTTTCAGTTCGCGCACCGCATGATCTGCGGCCCGAGCCGTCAGCGCCATGTAGGTCAGCGAAGGATTCACGCAGGCGCTGGAGGTCATGCAGGCCCCGTCGGTCACATAGACATTGGGTGCATCCCAGACCTGGTTGTGCTGGTTCAGCACCGAGCTCTTCCGATCACGTCCCATGCGCGCGGTCCCCATTTCGTGGATGCCCTTGCCCGGGGCGTAATCGTTGTCGTGCATCTTCACGTCCTTGACGCCGGCCGCCTCCAGCATCTCGGCGGCATCGGCGGCCATGTCCTTGCGCATCGCCAGTTCGTTGGCGCGCATGGCAACGTCCATCGCCAGCACCGGCAGACCCCACTTGTCCTTGCGGTCGCGGTCCAGGCGGATCGTGTTGTCGTGGTGCGGCAGCATTTCACCGAACCCGGTCATGCCGATGCGCCAGTCACCGGGCACGGTCAGCGCCTCCTTCAGATCGGCACCGATGTTCAGCTCGGCGATCTCGCGCGACCAGCCGGTGCGGCTGGCACCGCCCTGGTAGCCGAACCCGCGCAGATAGCCGCGCTTGTCGGCCGCAACGTTGCGGAAACGCGGAATGTAGAAGCCGCAGGGGCGACGCCCGAAGTAGTACTTGTCTTCGTAACCCTCGACCCGGCCGGAGGCGCCCGCACCGAAGTGATGGTCCATCACGTTGTGCCCGAGCTCGCCCGACGATGAGCCCAGCCCGCCCTCCCACACATCAGTGGCCGAGTTCATCAACAGCCACGTCGAGTTGAACGACGACGCGTTGAGGAAGATGACCTTGGCCGTGTACTGGTAGGTCTGGCCGGTTTCGGCATCGATGACCTCCACACCGCGGGCACGCTTGCGGTCCTTGTCGTAGAGCACTTCCTTGACGATCGAGAACGGCCGCAAGGTCAGGTTGCCGGTCTTCATCGCCGCCGGCAGTGTCGCTGCCTGGGTGGAAAAATAAGCGCCGAAAGGGCAACCCAGGATGCACTTGTTGCGGTACTGGCAGTTGACGCGGCCCTGTTCCGGCATGGGCTTTGTGATGTTGGCAGTGCGCGAGTGGATCATATGGCGCGTTCCGCCGAAGGCCTTCTTGATACGCGCGGCCACATCCTTCTCGACGATATTCAAGGGAATCGGCGGCAGGAACTCGCCGTCCGGCAACACGTCCAGTCCTTCGCGCGTGCCGGCGATGCCGGCGAACTTTTCCACATGGTCGTACCACGGCGCGATATCGGCGTAGCGGATGGGCCAATCGGCCGCGATGCCGTCCTTGAGGTTCGCCTCGAAATCCAGGTCGGAGAAGCGATAGCTCTGCCGGCCCCATAGCAATGAGCGGCCGCCGACGTGGTAGCCACGGAACCAGTCGAAACGTTTGGTCTCGATGTAGGGCGAGTCCTGTTCGTTGGCCCACATCCCTTCCAGATTCTCAGCCAGGCCGTAGTCGCGCATCAGCACCGGGAAGTCGGCCTTCATCGCCTGCGTTGGCCGGTTGCGATGCGGGAAGTCCCACGCTTCCTTCATCGCATTGACGTAGTCCTTGACGTGCTCGATGTTGCGTCCGCGTTCCAGCATCAGGACCTTCAGGCCCTTTTCGGTCAGCTCCTTCGCCGCCCAACCGCCACTGATTCCCGAGCCAACAACAATGGCGTCGTAATGATTATCTGCCATGGGTTTCTCACCTGGGTGGATATCGTTTCAGACGTCGCAGAGGCGGATCGCCTCGCGCAATGAGCCAACGGGATCGGGCGCTGCAGGCGTGAACTCCTGCGCCAGATACCCCTTGAAACCGGTGTCGCGGATCGCGCGGCAGATGGCCGGATAGTGGAGCTCCTGCTGGTCTCCGATCTCGTTCCGGCCGGGCACGCCTGCGGTGTGGTAATGCTTGAAGCAGGCGTGATGCTTGCCGATGGTGGCGATGATGTCGCCCTCCATGATCTGCATGTGGTAGATATCGTAGAGCAGGCCGAAGTTGTCCGAGCCGAGTCGCTGGCAAAGCTCCACGCCCCATGCCGAGTGGTCGCACAGGTAGTCGCGATGATCGACCCTGGAATTCAGCAGCTCCATCACCAGCACCACCCCGCGCTTCTCGGCGTGCCCGAGTATGCGCTTGAGGCCGGCCTCGGCATTGGCCATGCCTTCGGCGGGGTCCATGCCGTTGCGGTTGCCGGAGAAGCAGATCAGGTTGCGATAGCCGGCATCGGCCACCAGATCAATGTGCCGCGTGTAGCGCTCCACCAGCTGGTCATGGAACTGGCGGCCGGCAAAGCCCTTGGTCAGGCCCAGCTCCGCGCCGTTGCACATCGAGCTGTACACGCCATTCGCCTTCAGCGTGGACCAGTCTTCCGGGCCGACCAGGTCGATCGCGGCAAAGCCGATGTCCTTCACCGTCGCGCAAAGCTGGGCGACGGACAGCTGCGGGAAGGTCCAGCGGGCGACAGAATGCTTCAGGTTGCCCTTGAGCGGCGCCATGGCGGCGAATGCGGGCAGCGTACCCGCAGTACCCAGAGCTACGCCTCCAGCAACCGCCATGCGCAACGCATCGCGCCGCGTGAGGCCCGTCGCCGGGGCCGGTCTGATCGAATGGATGGACATCCACCTGCCGGCCTCCCAACCGGTATCAAACGCAACGATTCACAGCAATGCAATCGATTGCACCATAGGGGAGGAAATTGTCTGTTTGCAAGTCGCGGTGCACGAAAACTGATGCTGCGGGGCACAACTCCGAAGGGATTCCGGATAAAGAAAAGCCCCGCATGAGCGGGGCTTTCTTTTCTGCTGCGAACGAGCGTTCGATCAGAACGGAATATCGTCGTCAGCGAAGTCGTCCATCGGCGGCGCCTGCTGCGGCTGCGGGCGCTGGTTGCCACCCTGGTTGCCGTAACCGCCACCCTGGTTGCCGCCCTGGTTGCCATAGCCACCGCCCTGGCCGCCGCGCTGGCCACCGCCACCGCCGCCGTACTCCTGGCGCGGCGCCTGCTGGCGCTGCGGGCGATCGCCGCCGTAGTTGCCGCCACCGCCGCCACCGCCGCCTTCACCACGGCCGCCCAGCATCTGCATTTCATCGGCAACGATGTCGGTGGAGTACTTCTCCACGCCGTCCTGGCCGGTGTACTTGTCGTAGCGCAGGCTGCCTTCGACGTAGACCGAGCTGCCCTTGCGCAGGTACTCGCCGGCGATCTCGCCGAGCTTGCCGAAGAACACCACGCGGTGCCATTCGGTACGTTCCTGCTGGTTGCCATCCTTGTCCTTGCGGACGCTGGTGGTGGCCAGGCTGATGCGGGTGATCGCCATGCCGCTCTGGGTGTACTTCACGTCCGGGTCGTTGCCGAGGTTGCCGACCAGGATGACTTTGTTGATGCCGCGCGCCATAGGTAAGTGATTCCATTGTCCGGGGGCTGGTGCCTGTCATAGCACACAGCCGGAGTTGCCGATACCCGGCCGCCCATGGGTGGGCACTGCCAGAAACCCGGCATTCTATCATCGAGCCCCGGCCCACCGGGCTTGCCTCTACTCCCCCGACCGCCAGCGTGGCGACCGGGGCGGACGTTCACCTCTCCCGGATCAGGCCGCCTGCGACGGCACGCCGCCCAGGGTCACCTTGTCACGCCGGCCGGTGGCCGGATCGGTCCGGTGCATGGACAGACTGCGCCCCGCGAACGGCCCGGTCAGCAGATCTCCCAGCATGGCCTCGGCCAGGCCGTTGCCGGGCTGGGCGAAGGGAGTGATGAACTCGATCAGCCACAGGCGATCGCCGCTGTTCCAGTCGTCCAGTTCCAGCCGCTCGCCGGCTTCCAGCTTGCGCTCGGCCTCCTCTGACAAATTGGCCCAGATTGCAACTCCAAGCGGCAACTGTTCCAGCGCCTGCTGGGTCACCCCGGCGAAGGCCGCACCGGCCTCCTGCATGCCCGGCAACGGCGGCAGGGTGCCGAAACGGAACACCCGGAACTGCTCCTTCAGCAGCGGCGGCATGAATGACCATTCGAGGTCCTTCAACTGCATCTCACGGTGCAGCGGCGACTGTGAAAGCAGCCAGACGATCTGGCCGAGGGCCTCGGCAACGGTGCGCGGCGCCCCGTCGGGGGTGGTGGTGGTGGTGGCGGTGGCGGTCGTGGACGTGATCATGAACGGGAAATCCTGTAGTCGGGAATGGCGGTCAACAGTTCCATGGTGGCCGGATCGCGCGCCGCTGTGCTGATGCCCTGGGCATAGGGCTGGACGTCGAACGTGGACATCGCTTCGATCATCTGGAACCGCTTCTTCTGTGCCAGCGCCAGATTGTCATGCAAGGCTGAGCGCTGTGATGCCTGGCCGGAGGGAATGCTTTCGTCGATGGGAGCACGATGTTCCGAACGAGCCGATTGCTGCATCCGCTCGGCGGCTGTGGGCTCAACGCCACCGAAACGATCCCCCGGTTCCGTCACTGCTTGCGCCACCGGGGCCTGCGGCAGGTCAGCTGCAGGCGCGAAGCGTGGATCGCCGCCTCGACGGTTGACCCGGCCGGAGGCGGCATCACCGCTGCCCAGGTCGCGTCCGCCCTTGCCGGCGCCAGCATTCAGATTCAGGCCGTCACCGTTGCCCTCCTCATCGCGCTCGCCGAAAGCGAAGAACATGTCCGACAGCGCCGCCTGGGTGCCATCGGTACGGGTGTACTGACCGTTGGCATAGGTGGTGTTGTCCGCCGATGTACCCGGCATCTGCCCGGTACGGCGCGCATCGAGGTTGATCGACGCCACGCCGGCCTGCTGCAACGTCAACAGCTCACCCGCCTGGCTGATGCCATCGCGGTTGGCGTCACGCCAGACCTGGAACTCTCCGAAGCGGGCGTCATTGGCATCCAGACGCCGATCACCATTGCTGTCATAGGCAGCCAGACCTTCGAGGTCGGAATGGGCCCCCTCCAGATCCATCGTGAACGAGATTTCGGCGCCGGAATCAATCGTGCCGTTGCGGTTGCGGTCGAGCACCAGTAGACCGTCGTGCGGCCCGACCCAACCGGTCAGATCACGCACGCCATCACCGTCCATGTCAAAGCGCGTGGCGCTCTGCGCCCAGCCCACGGTCTCCACGCCGTCGCCATCCAAGTCAAGTACGACCGGACCGAGGCGCCCGCCCCATTGGTTGACGACAAACTTCAAAGGATCACTCCACTGCCCTGCAGAATCCACCGCCTGAACGACGATTTCATACCAGGTGTCGTAGTAGGTTTCCTGGTAGTAGCCCGCGCCGCTGCCTCGCGGATCGCCCCAGTTTCCAGATATCTCCGTTCGACGGCCGCCACGGCCCACGATGCGCGAATCGAAGATGTTGCTTCCGTAAGAAGTAAGGAAACCATCGCCCGAGATACCGCGCGTTGTAATACCTCCATCGAGCATTTCGGTTTCACCCGAGTAGGTATCCCAATACTGGCTGGAGATGCCAGTGAACTCCACTGCACTGGTGACATGCATGATGGCGTAGAAGTCCTCCTGGTCACTCGCTGAGAGCACCTGATAGAAATTCCCATCCTGCCAAGTCACGACCGTCGGCCGCTCATTGACGTTCTGCACATTGATCGTCACCCAGGTGCTGCTGGACAAGCCACCACGATCGGTGACCGTCACCTGTATCTGGTGGCTCTGCGCGGTTTCATAGTCCAGCTGCCCGTGCAGCGCGATCTGACCCGTGGTGGCGTTGATGCCGAACAGGTTGCTGGCACCACCTGTGATGGCAAACCGGTGGTCGCGGTTGTACCACTGGCTGTCGGGGTCGGACCAGTTGGTGAACTGGAACACGGTCTGGCCCGCGCCCGGCGCCGATTCGGCCAGCGTCAGACTCTGGCCCCAGGTCGTCGGTGCCTCGTTGACGTCTTCGATGCGTACCGTGATCTCGCGATTGCCCGACACCAGCGCACCATCCGTGGCACGGACCGTGACGTTGTAGTAAGCCTCCAGCTGGCCGTCGCCGTCGCCGTCGATCAGCTGCAGGTACGGTGCAACCGCTTCGAAATCGAAACTGCTGACGTTGTACTTGAGCTGGTTTCCGGAAATGACGAACCAGGCAAAGGGGTCGTTGATGATCTGATACGAGGGTACGGTCCCGTCCGGATCAGACGAGGACAGCGTGGCTACCACCTGCCCGGACACGCCGGTGTTCTCGGAGGTGAGCGCCACGTGCTGTACGACGTCCGGCGTTCGTGGTGCTTCGTTGACGTTGGACACGCCCACTTGGAACACCTGGTCGCGGGTCGCGCCGTGGGTGTCGGTCACCCTCACCGTGATTGCATGCGAAGTGGCGGCCTCGTAGTCCAGCAGCCCGCCATTGGCAACGCTCAGTACACCAGCCGCGGTGATGGCAAAGCGGCCGCCAGCGTTGTTGACCAGGGTGAAGGTCAGACCGTCGGTAACGTCCTGGTCCTGGCCGCTGAACCTGCCGACCTCGGTGCCGTTGCCCGAGTTCTCGGCAATGCTGAGCGAGCGGTCGGCAGTGATGCCATGAGGCGCGTCATTGACGTCCTCCAGGCGTACGGTAATGGTGCGCGCACCTGCCGAGGTCAATCCACCGGATACCGCCTTCACCGACACCGAGTACACCACTTCCTGGCGGCCATCGCTGTCAGCATCGCTCAGGGTCATGCCGGCGGCCTTCAGCGCCTCGAAATCCAGTACCAGGCCATCACGGAACTTCAGCTGGTTGCCGACCAGGGTGAACCAGCCGCGCGCGTCGCCCTCCAGCACATAGCTGTAGGTGCCATTGCCACCGCTGGAAGCCAAGTTGGCAATCACCACACCACCCAATGCTGCATTCTCCGCAGCAATCGCCACCGGCTGGCTGGAGACGGTCGGCGTGGCCGGGGCTTCATCGACGTTGGTCACCGCGACGGTGAAGGTCTTGTCGCGGGTCAACCCGCCCGAATCGGTCACCCGCACCACGATCTGGTGCGAGGTGTTGGCCTCGTAGTCGAGCAGGCTGGCATTGGCCACGGTCAGCACACCGGCTGCGGAAATCGCAAAGCGGCCGCCCGCGTTGTTGGTCAGGCTGAAGGTGAAGCCATCGTTGTCCGCATCGACGCGGGCGAAATTGCCGAGCACCGTGCCATTGGCCACCGGTGCATCCGCGGTTGACTCGACCGTACTCAACGCGCGGTCGACAGTGATGTCGGTCGGACGCGCATTGATGGTGACCGACAGCGTCTGCGTCTTGCTGCTGGTCTTGCCCGTCGCGGTCTCCTTGGCGATGGCAGTCACCGTCAGCGCCGCAGTGCCGGTCAGGTCGGCCGACCACGTGGCCGGACCGACCAGCGCCAGACCGGCCAGCTGCGCCGGCGTCAGCGACCACACGCCGTTGCCCAGGTTCGTGCCCTTGTTCAGGGTCAGCCCGGTCGGCAGGTTCGAGATGCGGATCTCCAGGGTCTCCGAACCATCGGCATCGGACAGCGCCGCCTGCACATCCAGCGTCAGCGTGCCACTATCAAGTGTCTTGCCGACCTGCACGGCACGGGTAATCACCGGCGCGTCCACTACCGGCGCCACATTCATGAAGAACACGCGCTCGGTCACCAGCCCACCGGCATCGGTTGCGATCAGCTTGATCGCAACGCGTCCGCTGGCGTTGCCCTTCGGCACCAGCGTCACCGTACGCTCGCCGTTGGCCCCCGCAGTGATCGTCGGAGTATTCATCCAGGCCACCACCGTCGTGAGGTCAGTGGCATCCACCGCCACGGCACGTACGGTGACCCCGGATGCCGGGGTCAGGTCATCACCGACGGTGAACTGCAGGGCGACCTGGCCATCCTCGTTGATCGACTGATCCGGCACGATGCTGATCGACGGCAAGCCGTTGCCATCCCAGTAGTGCCGCCACTGGTTCTCGAACGTGCCGTCGGCATGCAGTGCCTGATAGGCCGCGACCGTGGCCGGCCTGGTGCGACCGGCCATCAGCGCGACCAGTGCCTCCGCATTGATCGTGCTGCTGGCGTGCTCGCCGGCCAGGAAGAAATCAATCTTGTAGTTGGCGCGATCATTGGCATTGGTGGTCGTGTACCAGCCCTTGATCGTGGTCACCACGCTGGTGCCGATCACCGAGATCACCAGGTCATCGCCGGTTCGACTGAACCACAGATCATTGCGACTGATGTCGCGATAGCCGATGACGTCGATATCGTCGCCACTGGAGTCGTAGTTGCGGATTTCGTCGGCACCGGAGTTGCGGTCGATCAAGTAGACGTCGCTATCATCGCCACCAATCAGGATGTCGTTACCGGCGCCGCCATACAGGGTGTCATTGCCTGCCTGCGCATCGAGCAGGTCGTCACCATCACCGCCATACAGCGTGTCATTGCCAGCGCCGCCGTAGAGCTTGTCGTTGCCCGCGCCACCCTCGATGTAATCATCCCCCGCGCCACCAGTGATGACGTCGTCGAACCCACTGCCGATCAGGCGCTCGAACGCATCTTCCAGCACATCGCCGGCGGCCGCCCCGCCATGTGTTCCGGTAGCCAGGTTCAGCACGATGCCCGCAGTCGCCGAGGCGTAGGTCAGCGTATCGACACCGGCGCCTCCGGACAGGGTGTCGGCACCGACGCCGCCATCGAGGATATCGTCGCCATCGCCACCGCGCAGGATGTCGTTGCCGACGCCGCCGCGCAGCGTGTCATTTCCGATGCCCCCTTCCAGCAGGTCATTGCCGGCACCGCCATCGAGGATGTCATTGCCGGCGTCGCCGTACAGGCGGTCATCACCGTCTTCGCCATACAGGTTGTCATCGCCATCACCACCACGCAGTTCGTCGACGCCTGCGCCACCGTACAGCGTGTCGCGACCCAGCTCGCCCCACAGTTTGTCGTCGCCAGCCTCACCGCGCAGATTGTCATCGCCATCGCCGCCGTACAGGTCGTCGTTGCCACCGCCGCCGTTGATGATGTCGTTGCCGCCGAGCCCCTGGATCACGTCCCGGTTGGCCTGGCCGACCAGCGTTTCGCCAGCGGCAGTGCCGTACAGGTAGTCATCCCGGTTGACCACGGTGAAGACCAACTGCTTGCTGACGCTCAATCCGGCGCCGCCGCGATCGGTCGCGGTGACCGTCACGGTGACGTTGCCTCCCGCTTCATAGTCAACGATCGCACCGGCCTTAAGGCGCAGCTGGTTGCCGTTGCTGATCTCGAAGCGGCTGTCGGACACGCTGAACACCATCGTGGCGAAATCACTGCCGGCGGTGGTGTCTGGATCGGTGGCCGACAGCGTGCCGAGCAGGATCGCCGGCAGCGCGGTTCCGGTGGGAACGCGATCGGTTTCGCTGAAGCTGGTGGTGGTGGCCGCGAACAGCACCGCCGTCGGCGCTTCGTTCTCATCTTCAATGGCATAGGTGAAGCTGAGCGTCGAGGCCGATGCCAGGCTGCCGTCGTACGCCCTCACGCTGGCGGTCAGCAGCACCTCCTTGATGCCATCGCCATCCAGATCGACCAGGGTCGCGCCCTGCGCGGCGGCCAGCGTCTCGAAGTCGATCGCAACGCCCGCACGCACACGCACCTGGTTGCCCACCACTTCCAGCAGGCCACCCGGGTTGGTCACCAGCTGCAGGGTCGGCGTGGTCTTGTCGGGGTCCCCGATCACGAAGGTGCCCACCACCGTACCGGCCCCGGTCTTCTCGCCGGCCAGTACGGCCGCAGTGTTCGGTGGCCGGGTCGGCGTGAACGGCGCCTCGTTGACGTTGCGGACGTCGATCTTGAAGTCCTTCTCGAACCACGCGCCGGCGCCGTCGGTCACGCGCACCCGGATGGTGTGCGCGGTGGCGGTCTCATAGTCCAGCTTGGTGCCATCACGAACGCTGAGCGTGCCATCGGCGGTGAGCTTGAAGCGGCCGCCGCCATCATTGATCAGGGTGAAGCTGGCCGTATCTTCCGCGCCGTCGCGATCGACATGGCCGAAGCGGCCCAGCGACAGGTTGTTGGCGGCGTTCTCGTCCACGGCCAGCGGACCGGGTGCGAGGATGTCGCTGGGCGCGTCGTTGACCGAGCGCACCTCCAGATCGACGATCTGGTCGGCGGTATTGCCGTCGGCATCGGTGACCCGGACCACGAAATGGTCATTGCCGTGGCGGTCCGCCGCCGGCGTGTAGACCCAGGCGCCGGTGGCCGCATTAAGCGTGACGGTCCCCATGCCGGGGGCGGTGATCACCGTGTACCCGGTGATGTTCCCGTCATGGTCGACGGCATTGACGCTGCCACTGAGCGGCACGTCCTCGTCGGTGGCCAGGTACTGCGTTTCGACCAGCGGTGCCGGCTTGCTCGAGTTCTGCCAGTAGCTGCCGAGCATGCCCTGCAAGCTGGAGGACATCCCAGCCGGCACGGACGCCGACTCTGCCGCCATTGCCGCAAGCAGCGGCTCGGCGTGGGCGAGGAACAGCGAGCCTGCACCGGTCGCGATCTCGGTGATCCGGCTGGCGCCGGTGTAGTAGCCCGCGATGGCGATCCGAGTGCTGCCTCCAATCACGCTGACCAGCAGATCGTTGCCCACCTTCTGCAGCCAGACCTCGTGGTTGGCCACGTTCTGCAGCACGATGCGATTGACGCCCAGTGCGTCTTCGATGCGGTCGTTGCCACCCTCCCGATCGAACAGGTAGGTGTCATTGCCATCCCCGCCCCGCAGCAGGTCGTTGCCGGCCTCACCGGCCAGGGTGTCGTTGCCGGTGCCGCCATCCAGCAGGTCGTCGCCTGCGCCGCCCACCAGGGTATCGTTGCCGG
The DNA here is from genome assembly GCF_056482505.1 of Stenotrophomonas sp. 71799_Sma. Classification (NCBI taxonomy): domain Bacteria; kingdom Pseudomonadati; phylum Pseudomonadota; class Gammaproteobacteria; order Lysobacterales; family Lysobacteraceae; genus Stenotrophomonas; species Stenotrophomonas sp. 71799_Sma. The sequence goes on along the minus strand of NZ_CM151202.1, from coordinate 1,226,315 downwards.
CCTCGCCATAGAGCTGATCGTCTCCGTCCTGGCCCCCCAGGGTGTCATTGCCTTCGCCGCCCCAAGCCTTGTCGTTGCCCACATCGCCGCTGATCTGGTCGTCGCCCAGCCCGCCGTAAAGCTCGTCGGCACCGGCGCCGCCGGCCAGCACATCGTTGCCCCCGCCACCTTCAAGCCGGTCATCGCCGGCATCACCGGACAACGCGTCGTTGCCGTCGCCGCCCATCAGGGTGTCATTGCCATCACCACCGATGAGCACGTCGTCGCCCCCCCGCCCATCCAGCCAGTCGTTGCCACCCAGCCCGATCAAGCGATTCGCGCGTGAATCACCACTGATCGTATCGGCGAAGCCGTCGCTGCCAACTACGTTCTCCAGCGTGCTGACGCCGTTGACTGCAACCAGGGTATCGCCATCGGCGTGCCCGCCCGACAGAGTACCCGCAGCCAGGTCCAGCACCAGCGACGCAGTGGAGGTCACGTATCGGACGGTATCGCCATAGGCTTCACCCGCCACCGCGGCCTGGCCGAGGCTGATGCGATCGCTGCCGCCGTCGAGGATGTCGGCACCGGCGCCGCCCTCCAGCGTGTCGTCGCCGTCGCCGCCCCGCAGCGTGTCATTGCCATCTCCACCCGCCAGCACGTCGTGACCTGCAAGACCCGTAAGCGTGTCCGCGCCATCGGACCCGAACAATACATCGTCACTCGCGCTACCGCCTTGGGAAAGCTGGCGGAACTGGCGCAGATCCAGCACCAGTCCGTCCTTCAACTGCATGAACTCGACGCGACGCTGGGCATTCGTATGATTGGCGAGCTTGATCGTACCGTTCTGTGCGGCGAAGACATCCACCTGGAGCGTCGTCCCGCTCAGCGCCAACCGAAGATTTGAGAGGCTGAGCCCTGCTCCCAGTACCAGCGTATCCTGGCCCCCGTCGGTGGCCTGGAACACTTCGCGCACGATCTGTTGCCCATTTGGCCCGTTTCGCCAGGTCGACGAACGGAACTGCCCCTGCGCCGATGGCCACGTGGTGGAGGCTGGCGCGTTCGCCACTGGGGCGTCAAACAGGAAGTCCACCTTGTCCACGCTCTGGTAGACAACGGTGCCGGATGCGATCTCCTTGACCGTCAACCGATACTGATGCTTGTTGCCCGCCGTTGTCTCGCCAAGGCCCAGATACTCCCAGGACGCCGTGTAGGCTGATCCAAACGTCCCTGAGCTGGACATCACCTCATCCAGATAGAAGGCGCCTTCATAGATGACATCACTACCGTCGCCGACGTTGTACTCATAGGCATCGTCGCCCTCACCGCCGTACAGCGCATCCGCGCCACCACCACCGCGCAGCACGTCCGCGCCGATGCTGCCGCCGAGGCGATCGGCACCGGCACTGCCTTCAATACCCTCGATGCTGCTGTAGACATCTCCCTTGGCGTCGCCGGTATTGGCGAACGTGCCTTCCAGGTAAACGCGCACCGCCGCACTTCCCGCGTAAGAGGCGATGTCCACGCCACCGCCGCCGAACAGGGTGTCCGCGCCGGCACCGCCGTGCAGCAGATCATCGCCCTGGCCGCCGTACAGGATGTCGTCACCCGCACCGCCACGCAGCGTATCGTCGCCTTCGTTGCCCATCAGCAGGTCATTGCCCGCGCCGCCGTCGATGACGTCATCGCCACCGTTGCCGGTCAACCAGTCCTTGCCGGCCGTACCGGCAATGGTGTCATTGCCATCGCCGCCCCCCAGCAGGGTCATGTCGGTGAGCGCATGGCGGCCGGTCGCGGCAAACACCATGTTCTCGATCGATCCACCCAGCGCGTACCAGTCCTTGATCGTGATGCGGTCACTGGACGCCGAGAGGCGCTCCTTCTCACCATCGCGGCCGATCACCAGGCGCAGGTCATTGCCATCGCGCTGCAACATCACATCCTGGATGTCGATGCCAACGCCAAACTCCAGCGAATCAACACCCGCGTTGCGCGCAATCAGGCCATTGAGCGCGCCCTTGTGCCGGCGCAGCACCTGCGCCTCATCATTCCAGTCGTTGTGGCTGATCCAGGTGGAGCCATCGAAGTAGACCACGCCATCCTTGCTGACAGTGCCATCGGCATTGCGCACATAGCCGTTGACATAGGCGCCCCTTTCCCAGACCAGATCCCAGTTGTCGACATAGTCGTCCATGACGATGTCGTCGCCATCGCCGCGCTGGTAGCGGAAGACGTCATCGCCTTCACCGCCCACCACTTCGTCGTTGCCACGGCCGCCGACCACCAGGTCCGAACCCGTACCGCCATACACACGATCATTGCCATCATCGCCAAACACCGTGTCATTGCCCGCGCCGCCCAGCACCTGGTCGTTGCCGGAGCCGCCCATCACCCAGTCCTGGTCGCCATCGCCAGCAACGAAATCGTCGCCCGAGCCACCATTGCCGAAGTCATTGCCGGCCAGGCCCCGGATCTCGTCATTGCCGGCGCCGCCATAGAGGAAGTCCGCACCGTAGGTGCCCAGGATCACATCCGAGCCACCGGTGCCGATGATGTACGAGGTCATGTCGCCGATGCGGATGTCCTCGCCATCGGCAAACCGCAGCCACTCCACGCGATGCGAGGATTCGAACCAGTCCTTGATGGTCAGCTCATCGCCGGTGAGGGTCGCGTTGCCGGCGGCGTCATAGCTGACCAGGGCGATGATCAGGTCGTTGCCGGCACCGCTGGCCGAGGAGCGGCGCATCTGGATGTTCTGCAGCGACAGGCCGGTGCCGAACACGATCGCGTCCTCACCGCCCTTCACCGAACCGTTGACCTCGTACTCGCCGCCACCGGCCCAGTTGCGCGCCAGCTGTCCATTGGCGATCTTGGCGAGGCGATCATTCAAGCTGTCGCCGCTGCCACGGATGGCGCCTGCGCCCTCTTCGTCGTAGATCACGTCGCGGCCGTCACCGAGCCGGAACAGGTACTGGTCCGCGCCGCCCCCACCGAACAGGCGTGCTTCGCCATTGGCACCCCGATCATCGCCGGCGCCACCGGCGATGATGTCGCCGCCCTCGCCACCCACCAGCAGATCGTTGCCGGCGCCGCCTTCCAGCCAGTCCGAACCGGTGCCGCCATACAGGCGATCGTCGCCGGCACCGCCGTCGAGGTAGTTGCCGTTGCCACCACGCGCGGCGATCGCCAGCGCCTGTGCGCTGGCATCACCGATGGCGAAGTTCACATTGGTGACATTGCCGGCGAACAGCACGTCGTTGCCGTCACCGCCAAGCAGCCAGTCATCGAGCAGGCCCCCCACCAGGGTGTCGTTGCCGCTGCCGCCGAGCAGATCGTTGCCGAGGTCTCCGCCGCGGACCAGATCGTCGCCAGCACCGGCATCAATGACCGCAGCGATGCCAATGCGATGGGTGGCCGGGGCGGCCTTGCCATTGATCAGCAGGTCGGTGGTGCTGGACAGCGTGGCACCATTGACGATGATGCTGTCGTTGCCGATGCCACCGAGAATGCGATCCTTATCCGCGGTGACGATGGTGTCGCTGATCGAGAAGAGCTCTTCGTCGCTTCCGCCAGTCAGGACGAACTTTCTGCCATCAATGGCATTGTATCGCGCACTGACGTTCGCGGCGTTCAAGCCACGCCCGTCCAGCTCACCGTCAGGAAGCTGGTCCATCCACGCTGCAAATCCCCCTGTCCAATCGGTCGATGCGCGCTTGTTGAGGCCCAATTCGATCGCACGCGCAAGCGTGATCGCCCATTGAGCTGCCAACCCGCTGTCTGGCGCACCGGCGATGAGCGAATTGACCTGGAAAGGATCCATTACATACTGACCATAATCAGCAGCCATGGCCAAGTCGCCAATCATTGACGTCACATTGAAACCGCGAGGCGAAGGCAACATGCCCAGATGTTGGACGATGGCCCGCTTGATATAGATGTTTCCGCCAACCATCTTGTCCGCCATCCCCGCCAGAGCCAGCGCAGAGCCGTGACCGATAAGCTCCTCAGCCGTCGCAAACCCGACGGGCGTTGCAGACCAGTATCGATAGTCCTTTCCGTAGGTACCGTAGGTACCGCCATCGATGCTGGCCCCCGAAGCCACACGGCTTCCCGACATCTTCAGCACCGCGTTGAGGTTGTCCGCTACGGCATTGGCAAGAACCCTCGCCCCAGCCTTGGAGCCACCCGATCGGGAACGAATGCCGGTGACCACGAAGCCGTCCGATGCCTCTTCCCAGCTGACCGACGCCCACGAACGCGGCTTGCCACTTGAGAAGAACGAGCCAACGAGCCCGCCCAGGATGTAGCCCACCAGCGCACCGATTGCCGCTCCGATTGCGCCATACGCGGCACCTCCGACCTTGCTACCTGCTGCAGCCCAGGTGGTCGCAACGGACGCACCGACATAGGCGCCGATCGCCGAACCAACCTGTGCACCGATTTGCCCTCCGACCGTATCGAACTTGACCAAACTAGCGCCCAGCCGTGCGCCAACGTAGCCACCGACTGCGTTGAATATCTGCGTTGCACCCAGACCTTCGAACACGCTGATCTTGGCACCATCGGCGATCAGGTTCGCATTCTGGATAACTTGACTCAGTGCTGCACCAGCAGCGGTCTGTGCAATTTCACCGAGCGTCCCTTCGATACCCAGTGTCCTGAACAGCTCTGCGGTCAGGTAGGAAGAGACAGCTCCAGCCCCTGCGCTCCTGAGATTGGCCTGAAACTCCTCAGGAAGATCGGCAAGAATGCTGCTGAAGTCCCCACTGGACAGCCGAACCCCGAGGCCCCTGGCCGAGATCGCCTCGGCGAAGTTCTCTCCGATGGTCGACAGCGTTGCCGAGGAAATGACCTGCCATGCCGGGTCATTCAACTTCAGGGCAGAAGAGATTGCGCCACCAATCACCCCACCAAGCGCACCCGCCTGGGCAATCTGCTGCAGGCGCGTACGATCGAAGAAGGCATTCCATTGGTCCGGATCAAATCGCGGCCCCGTCGTGGTTCCGCTGCGCTGGAAGCCGTTGTTCGGGCCACCACCAAGGTCGGTATAGAAGAAGATATCTCCTTTGCCTTGGAATGTCAGACCCGCGACCTCCAGCGCTGCCTCTGTCGTTCCCAGAGCGGCAAGATTGATCTGTACCAGTGCCCTGTCGGGATCCCCGTACTGGTTGTTGTAGCGCTCCATGCGCACAATCAGGCTGACGCCGTAGGACAAGTAGTAATCGGTGTAGGAAGACTTTCCTTGAGGCCCCAGGCTTCCCTTGCTGCCATCAAAGTAGCACTTTGCGAATGCTTCAACGGATTGATCTGAAACATTTGCAGTGAGATCGGCATTCAGCACGATTCCGGCAGCCATCTGATAGACGCCATTGACCTCGATGACGCATCGCGGATTAACTTGGGCCATCCTCTCCAGAACTGCGGCTCGGTCTAGAGGACGGCCTCCACTGTCTGCGATCATCTTGGAAATGTTGGCGTTCCAGCCTCCGATAGCTGCGACAGCCTCATTCCTTCGTGCGGCAGCAAGGAAATTCTGGAGGACCGCGGTGTAATTGCGAGTCTCTGTTCTCTCAAACGCCAGCTTCTCTACTTCTTCACTCAGCACATTCAAGGCAAAGTCGTAGCCTTTATAGTGCGCATGCGCGATCTCGTGCCCCAAGGTATCGCGGAGCTGGTCCATGAACTCAGTGGTCGCGTTGCCCACGACGGCATCCCGGCCTATCGCGAGCACTCCCTCGTCCGACATATGAGCTCTTTCGGTCGCCGATCTAGGCAGCAACTCAATCGTTTTCAACTTGCCCTCGGCAATAGCCGATTCGAAGCGCTTGACCAAGCTTGGTGACGAGGAAATTGCCTGACGTAGCCTCTGCGCTGCGGTACGCGTATCCGCATTTCGCGATGCGAACTGGTCCAGCAAGGTGTTCAACCTGATGCTAAGTTCAGACATTGTCATGCTCCGGCGGGGCTATGGTCAGGGTATCTACACACTGTTCAGGCAGCGCGGCATTGATGGCCGCGTCGAACGTCGTGATATGGACAGAGACGGAACCCCGAGAGTAGGTTCGGGTATCCGGGCTGAGCGGCGCGGCGTTCCTTCCTCCATGGAATCCCGCAGCCAGCATTGAAGACGTCATTGCGTCAGCCTTGAACGTGCATGGCCGTTCAAGATCGTTGAATCGGCGGGACGCCAATGCGTCGAATTTCACCGCGCGACCTTCCCGCCTGTACTCCACCTTGATTGCGGCGGACCACCCTTCACGTGTCAGCAGCCTCGACTGAATCGTTCTCGAGTTGACATCCAGAGATGACAGATGTACACCGAATCTTCGCTCGACATCCGAGCGTTCGACGCCACGCCAACTACCGTGGCGCGGTTGCTCCAGGACCAATGCGATAAGCATCTTCTCCAGCTCGGATGCTGCCCAGACGTGACGCTCCCGCGCGTTTGCCGGGGATGCCGCAGTGAGGCAAAGGACTGAAGCGCCCAGGATTTGCCAGAACGGCATTCTCCTCATCGCTCCCTCCCCGCTTCCTGCACGCGCCTGGACAGCGGCGACAACAGGTATTCAATGATGCGGCGATCACCGGTCTTGATTTCCGCCGTTGCGGCCAGGCCCGGCGCCAGCGCGCGGCGCCGGCCATCCACTTCGATCCAGGGCCGCAGCAGGCGCACGCGCGCCGGATAGCGCAACCCTTCCTTCTCGGTCTGCACCGCATCACGGCCCACAGTCTCGACCACGCCATCCACCACACCGTAGCGGGTGAACGGATAGGCCTCCAGCTTCACCTCCACCGGCTGCCCGTCGCGGACGAAGCCGGCATCGCGATTGGGCAGCATCGCATCGACCACCAGCTCGCCGTCATGCGGCACCAGCACCATGAGCGCGTCAGCCGGCTTCACCACGCCGCCGATGGTGTGCACCTGTAGTTGCTGCACGACGCCATTCACGGGTGCGCGCAATACCGTGTGCCCAGCCTTGTCATGGGCCTTCTTCAATTCTTCGCCTCGCAACGCGCGTGCCGCTTCCGCCTCAGTCAGGGCGTCCAGTGCTTCACGTGCGAACTCGCTGCGGCTCTTGCTCATCTGCTGGCTGGCCGCCAGCTGCGCAGCGGTCGCTTTACGCTGCTCTTCGCGACGGATCGCCAGGTCCTGGCGCATGCCGACAACACGCTCCTTTACTTCGGCCACCTGCAGTCGCGGCACATAGTTGTCGCGGCTCAGCTCCTCCAGCTTGTTCAACTGGTCGGTAGCCAGCGGCAGCTGCTCTTCCAGCTTGGCGATCTCGGCCAGGATCATGCCGTGCTCGCCATCGCGCTGGCTGCGCTCCTGCTGCAAGCCACCCACAGTGGAATCGAACTCGCGCTGCTTGGCGGCCACCAGTGCCTGCTGGATGGCAATGATGCTGTCAGGTGCTCCCTCCGGTGCGATGAAGCGACCGGCCCGACCGGCAACGTGGTCAACCACGGCCTGCGCCCGTGCCACATCGATCTGCGCGGTCAGCAACGCCTGGCGCGCCTGCTCGACTTCGGCATGGCTGACCGTCGGGTCCAGTTCGAGCAGCGGCGTGCCGGCCTTCACCGACTGCCCTTCAACCACGTGGATCGCACGGACCACACCCTGGTCCGCAGCCTGGATCACCTTCACGTTGCCGCGCGGAATCACCTTGCCTTCGGCCACCGCGACCATGTCCAGGCGGCCAAGGCACGACCAGGCCAATGCGATGGCGAGAAAGGCGATCAGCAGCCAGAGAACGGTGCGGCCGATCGGGTTCGGGGGCTTTTCCAGGATCTCCAGCGCCGCCGGCAGGAAGTCCGGCGCCGCCGAGTCGCGTTGGTCCGGCTGCGCACGCTCCGCGCGCAGGCTCTCGCGCAGGATGCCCAGGTGATGCCTCAGTCCCTTCAACATGCGTGCTGTCCTTGGCTGGGCCCGCGGTGGTCAGTTCAGCGGGGCCGCCACGGCGGGCAGGCCCATCTGTTTGGTGTAGAGCAGTGAGTAACGGCCTCCCGCGCGGAGCAGATCCTCGTGCGTGCCGGTCTCGGTGATGCGGCCACGTTCGAGGGTCACGATGCGGTTGGCCTGGCGTACCGCCGAAAGACGATGCGCGATGATGATCACGGTGCGGCCAGCGGACATCCGCTTGAGGTTGTCCTGGATGACTTCCTCGCTCTCCGCATCCAGCGCCGAGGTCGCTTCGTCGAAGATGAGGATCTTCGGGTCGATGGCCAGCGCGCGAGCGATCGCCAGGCGCTGACGCTGCCCGCCGGAGAGGTTGCCGCCGCGCTCGTCGATGCGCGTGTCGTAGGCCTCGGGCAACTCCAGGATGAAGTCGTGCGCCCCCGCCAGCTTGGCCACCTCCACCACCCGGCTCATCGGCATCGCCGGGTCGGCCATGGCGATGTTCTCGCGCACGCTGCGGTTGAACAGCAGGTTTTCCTGCAGCACCACACCCACCTGTCGCCGCAGCCACGCCGGATCCACCATGGACAGATCGACACCATCCACCAGCACACGGCCGCGCTCCGGGGTGTGCAGGCGCTGGATCAGCTTGGTCAGGGTCGACTTGCCGGATCCCGAGGGCCCGACCACGCCGAGGATCTCACCCGGAGCAATCTCCAGACTGACCGACGACAACACTTCCTGCCCCTCAGGCCGATAGCGGAACGACACGTGCTCCAGCGCGATGCGGCCATCCACTGCCGGCAGGCTGGCACGCGAGGGTGAGCTGGCCGGTTCGGTAGGGGAGTTGAGGATGTCGCCCAGCCGCTCCACGGCAATGCGCGCCTGCTGGAAGTCCTGCGCCAACTGCGCCAGGCGCAGCACCGGCCCGGCAACCTGCCCGGCAAGCATGTTGAACGCCACCAGTTCGCCCACGGTCAGCTTGCCGTCAATCACCAGCCGCGCGCCGAAGAACAGGAGTGCCACGGTGGCCAGCTTGTGGATCAGCTGCACCGCCTGCGAGCCCCAGTTGGCCAGCATGCTGGCGCGGAAGCTGGCCTGGATGTAACCCGCCAGCTGCTTGTCCCAGCGGTTCTGCGCCTGCGGCTCGACCGCCAGCGCCTTGATGGTCTCCACACCGGTCACTGCTTCGACCAGGAACGACTGGTTTTCGGCACCGCGCACGAACTTTTCATCCAGGCGGCGCCGCAGCATCGGCCCGACCACCATGACCACCACCGCGTACAGAGGCAGCGTGATCAGTACGATCAGCAGCAATGCAGGGCTGTACAGCCACATCACGGCCAGGAACACGATGGCGAAGAACAGGTCCAGCACGACCGTCTGCGCCGAAGAGGTGAGGAACTCGCGGATGGTTTCCAGTTCGCGCACGCGCGCCACCGAATCGCCCACCCGGCGCGCCTGGAAATAGGCCAATGGCAGATGCGTGAGGTGGGAGAAGAGCTTCGAGCCAAGTTCGGCATCAACGCGGCTGGTGGTGTGCGAAAACAGGTAGGTGCGCAGTCCGCCCATCAGCACTTCGAACACCGAAACCACCAGCAGGCCGAGGGCAAGCACTTCCAGCGTGGTGATGCCTTTGTGCACCAGTACCTTGTCGATCACCACCTGGAAGAACAGCGGCGTGATCAGTGCCATCAACTGCAGGAAGAACGAGGCTACCAACACGTCACGCAGCAGGCGGCGATACTTCACCAGGGCAGGAATGAACCAACCGACATCGAAGCGCCTCACGGCGCCGGCCACGCTTTCACGCGTGGTCATCAGCAACAGGCGGCCATCGAACTCCTGCGAGAACTCGCCAAGGGACAGCGTGACCGGGCGTCCGTCGGCCGCCGCGTCGAAGCACAACACGTTCTCGGCGTCGGCCTTGAGCACGAGCGTATAGCGCCCGTCGGCCAGGCAGGCGATGGCGGGCAACGGATGGTCGCGCAGCGCGGTTACCCGCGCCTGTACCACGCGTGCTTTGACGTCCATCCGCTTGGCCAGGCGCAACAGATCCTGTGTATCGATACGGCCTTCGGGGTGGCCCAGCTGGTGCCGGAGCTGGTCGGGGTCGGCAGGCCGATCCAGAAACCCCAACAGGGCGACGAAGCACGCCAGCGCGCCTCCATCGTCCACGCACAGTGACTCCTGCAGATCGATCCCTGATCCGTTACTGCCCACGTCAACTGCCTTGTTGTCCCCTGGTGCGCGGACTCTAGGGCCATGCCATGGCAGCTGTCCATCTGCTGAATGCGCTTTTGTGCAAATCAGGTCAAAGTGACAAATTGGTCACATTTTTCAACATCAATCCCGTTCATCCAGACAGGAGCGCACCTGCGAGCGGAGGGCCAGCCTCATGGCATCATGATCGCTGCACGTTCCCTATCCGTTCCCATGACGATCAAAGGCAAAGCCACCTCCCTGGACATCGCCCACCTGGCCGGGGTCTCCCAGCCGACCGTGTCGCGGGCGCTGCGTGGCAGCCCGATGGTCAACGCCGAGACCCGCGAGCGCATCCTGCGCATCGCCCGCGAGCTGAACTACAAGGTCGACAAGAACGCCTCCAGCCTGCGCCTGCGCAACGCCGGCACCCTGGCCCTGCTGTTCTTCGAAGACCCGACCAACGACGACTCGCTGATCAACCCGTTCTTCCACTCGATGCTGGGCTCGATCACCCGCGCCTGCGCCCTGCACGGGCAGGACCTGCTGGTCTCGTTCCAGCAGTTGTCCACCGACTGGCAGGCCGATTACGAGGACAGCAACAAGGCCGACGGCATCATCCTGCTCGGCTACGGCGACTACCACGAATCGCGCGACCGCCTGCAGCGGCTGGTTGAACAGGGCACGCACTTCGTGCGCTGGGGCGCCGCCCTGCCCGGCCAGCCCGGCGTCTCGATCGGCAGCGACAACTTCCAGGGTGGGCATGACATCACCACCCACCTGCTGCAGCAGGGCTGCCGCCGCATCGCCTTCCTCGGCCATGCCTCCAGCCATTACCCCGAATTCCAGGAGCGCTACCGCGGCCATGTCGCGGCCCTGCAGGACCACGGCCTGGCTGCGGAGCCGGCGCTGCAGCACGATGCGATCACCACCGAGGCTTCCGGCCAGGAGGCCTGCCAGGTGCTGCTGGCGCGCGGTGAACCGATCGATGCGATCTGCGCCGCCAGCGACCTGATCGCCATCGGTGCGATGCGCGCGCTCCGCGAGGCTGGCCTGCGGGTGCCACAGGACGTGGCGGTGACCGGCTTCGACGACATCCCACTGGCGGCCTCGGTATCCCCGGCGCTGACCACCGTGCAGCAGGACACCAAGCAGGCCGGACAGCTGCTGGTGGAGCGCCTGCTGGCACTGATCGGCCGGCAACCGGTGGAGAGCCAGAGCATCCCGGTGAAGCTGGTGGTGCGGGAATCTTCGCTGCGCGGGTAAGCGCTGCCAGGCCACCGCCCCACGCCCCAACGTGCGACGACGGAATTCTCCCCCCATGACCAACGGCGGATGCGCACGGAAGCTGATGCGCGGATAACGCGCAGACATCGCCCATGGAAAGGTGTACGTCGCATGCTGAAGATCGATTCGCTGTCCAAGACGTACGCCAACGGCGTGCATGCCCTCAACAACGTCAACCTGGACATTCCGCGCGGCATGTTCGGCCTGCTCGGCCCCAACGGCGCCGGCAAGTCGTCGCTGATGCGCACGCTGTCCACCCTGCAGGAGGCCGACAGCGGCACGGCTACCCTCACCATTCCAGGCGAGGCGCCGATCGACGTACTGCGCGACAAGGACGCGGTGCGCCGCCGGCTGGGCTACCTGCCGCAGGATTTCGGCGTGTACCCGAAAGTCAGCGCGCTGGACCTGCTGGAGCATTTCGCGGTGCTCAAGGGCCTGACCCAGCGCGCGCAGCGCCGCGAGGTGGTCGATGGACTGCTGCAGCAGGTGAACCTGTGGGACGCCCGCAAACGCAAGCTGGGCACCTACTCCGGCGGCATGCGCCAGCGCTTCGGCATTGCCCAGGCGTTGCTGGGTGACCCGCGGCTGGTGATCGTCGATGAACCCACCGCCGGCCTCGACCCGGAAGAACGCAACCGCTTCCTCAACCTGCTGGCGGCCATCGGCGAGAACGTGGCGGTGATCCTGTCCACCCACATCGTCGAGGACGTAACCGATCTGTGCCCGACGATGGCGATCATGAACAAGGGCCAGGTGCTGCTGACCGGCCGTCCTGCCGAAGCCATCGACGCCCTGCAGCACCAGGTCTGGCGCAAGCAGGTCGATCCTTCTGAACTGGCCGACCACGAAGCGCGCTACGTGGTGCTGTCGACCCGCCTAGTCGGTGGCCGCCCGGTGATCCACGTGCACAGCGCCAACGACCCCGGCGACGGCTTTGCGGCCGTAGCTCCCGACCTCGAGGACGTGTACTTCCAGCGCCTGCGCCTGCAGGCCCGTGCCCGCGCGGCAGCCTGAGCGGAGCACGCCATGATCCTCAACTTCTTCCGCTTCGAGCTGCGCGAGCAGCTGCGTTCCCCGCTGCTGTGGCTGCTGGCCGGGCTGTTCGCCCTGCTCGCCTTCGCCGCCGCCTCCAGCGACGCCGTGCAGATCGGTGGCGGCACTGGCAACGTGCACAGCAACGCGCCCACCGTGATCGCGCAGATGCTGGGCATCTTCACCCTGCTCGGAATGCTGGTCACCGCCCTGTTCGTCAGCAACGCGCTGTTGCGTGACTTCGAACTCGGCACCGCCGAACTGATCTTCGCCAGTCCGGTGAAACGCCGCGATTACCTGGCCGGACGCATCGCTGCCGCCTTGGCGGCCGGGCTGCTGGTCTACGTCCTGATCGCGTTCGGCCTGTGGCTGGCGCCGTTCATGCCGTGGGTCGATCCCGAGCGCATGGGCCCGATCAGCTGGCAGGGCTATGCGTGGACGTTCGCGGTCATCGTCATTCCGAACCTGCTGTTCACCACCGCGCTGCTGTCGCTGCTGGCGGCGCTGACGCGCTCGATCCTGTGGGTCTACATCGGCCTGGTGGCCTACCTGGTCTTGTACGGCGCCAGCGCGGCCCTGCTGCGCGACATCGACAACACGTGGATCGCGGTGCTGAGCGAACCGCTGGGCATGCGCGCACTCGGCCGCACGATCCGCTACTGGTCCACCGCCGAACGCAACAACGGGATTCCCGAGCTCGCCGGTTACCTGCTGGTCAATCGCGCCCTGTGGTTGGGCGTGGCTGCCGCGCTGTTCGCCGCCACCTTCGCGCTGTTCCGCACCGAACGCAGTGGCAGTGGCCGTCGGCGCTGGGGCCGCAGGCAGGCGCAACCGGTTGCCGATGCCAGCGTGGTCCGTCCCACCCGCGCGACGCTGCCGCGCGTGGTACCGGCGTTCACTGCCACCACGGCGTGGCAGCAGTTCCTGCGCCAGGTGCGCTTCGATACACGCGGCGTCCTGCGCAGCGTGCCGTTCATCGTGCTGCTGGTGCTGGGCCTGGCCAACTTCCTGCCCAGCGCGCTGTTCCGGCAGACCTTGTACGGCACCTCGATCTGGCCGGTCACCTCGCAGATGATCATGGGCTTGCAGGGCGCCTTCAGCTGGCTGCTGGTGATCATCGTGCTGTTCTTCGCCGGCGAGCTGGTCTGGAAGGAACGCAGCGCGCGCATCAACGAAGTGACGGACGCCATGCCGGTGCCGAACTGGGTACCGCTGCTGGCCAAGTTCACCGCGCTGCTGGCGGTGATCGTCTGCTTCCAGACCGCCGGTGCGATGGCGGCGATAGGCGTGCAGCTGGCCAAGGGCTACACGCATCTTGAGCCGCTGCTGTACCTGCGCAGCCTGGCCCTGGATTCGGTGGTCTACATCCTGATGGGCGGCCTGGCGCTGGTGCTGCAGGTGCTGACCAACAACAAGTTCGTCGGCTACGCACTGCTGATCGTGGTGATGATCGGCCAGGGTGTGCTCGGCCTGCTCGACTACACGCAGAACCTGTACAACTTCGGCAGCTGGCCCAACGCGCCCTATTCGGACATGAACGGCTACGGCCACTTTCTGACCGGACAGCTGGCGTTCCAGGGCTACTGGGCCCTGTTCCTGCTGACGTTGATGTGCCTGGCATCGGCATTCTGGGTGCGTGGCGTCAGCCAAGGGCTGCGCCAGCGACTGGCCCTGGCCGGCCGCCGCCTGCGCGGTCCGACCGGCGTCTTCGCTGGAGTAGCGGCCTTGGCCTTCATCGGCGTGGGCGGCTGGCTCTACTGGAGCACCAACATCCGCAACGAGTTCATCTCGCCCGACCAGCAGCTGGATCTGCAGGCCCGCTACGAGCGCGAGCTGTCGAAGTACCGCACTTTGCCGCAGCCTCGCATCGTGGCGGTGGACAACCGCGTGGACCTGTTCCCCGAATCGCAGTCGATGGTGATCGATGCGAACTGGACGGTGCGCAACACGCATGCCGTGCCGATCCAGGACGTGCATGTCTCGATGGGCGACGACAAGCAGCTGGTCGCGGCTGACCTGGGTGGGCAGACCTTGTCGATGCACGACGCCGACCTTGGCTACCGCATCTACCGCCTGGCCGCGCCACTGCAACCGGGTGAAAGCCGCAACGTCCACTTCCGGGTGGTGCAGAAACCCAATGGCATCACCGCCGGCCAGGCGCCGAGCAACATCGTCGACAACGGCACGTTCTTCAACAGCCGCGTACTGCCGTCGTTCGGCTACAACGAAGGCGCCGAGATCAGCGACCGCAACGAGCGGCGCAAGCGCGGCCTGGGTGAGCCGCGGCGCATGCCCAAGCTGGAAGACGAAGCCGCGCGCGCCAACACCTACATTTCCAACGACGCCGACTGGCTCGATTTCCACACCACGGTCTGCACCGCACCGGACCAGGTGGCGCTGGCGCCGGGCTATCTGCAGAAGGAGACCACGGTGAATGGCCGCCGCTGCTTCAGCTACGCCATGGACCGGCCGATGCTGAACTTCTACGCCTATCTGTCGGCACGCTGGGAGGTGCGCAAGGCGAAGTACAAGGACATCCCGATCGAGGTCTACTTCGACCCGGCGCACGGCTACAACGTGGACCGGATGATCGAAGCGGTGCAGAAGTCGCTGACCTACTACGAAGCGAACTTCACGCCTTACCAGCACCGCCAGGTACGCATCATCGAGTTCCCGGGCTATGCGCGCTTCGCGCAGTCGTTCGCCAACACCATCCCCTACTCCGAGGCCATCGGCTTCATCGCCGACCTGCGCGATCCGGACAAGGTGGACTACGTGTTCTACGTGACCGCGCACGAGATCGCGCACCAGTGGTGGGCGCACCAGGTGATCGGTGCCAACGTGCAGGGCGCGACGGTGCTCTCCGAATCGTTGTCGCAGTACTCTGCGCTGATGGTGATGGAGCAGGAGTACGGCCGCCAGCACATGCGCCAGTTCCTCAAGCGCGAGCTGGATGGCTACCTGTCTGGACGCGGTGGCGAGGCCATCGAGGAGCAGCCGCTGGAGCGCGTGGAGAACCAGCAGTACATCCACTACCAGAAGGGTTCGCTGGTGTTCTACCGGCTGCGCGAGGAAATCGGCGAGCAGGCGCTGAACCGCGCGTTGAAGCGCTTCCTGCAGGACAAGGGCTATCAGCAACCGCCGTACACCACCTCACGCGAACTGCTGGACTACATCCGGGCGGAGACCCCGGCCGACCGCCAGCAGCTGGTCACCGACCTGTTCGAGAAAATCAGCTTCTACGACAACCGGGTGATGGCCGCCAGCGCCCGCAAGCGTGATGACGGCCGCTACGAGGTGACCCTGGACCTGCACGCCGCCAAGCAGTACGCCGACGGCAAGGGCAAGGAGAGCGACGGCACGATGGATGACTGGGTCGAGATCGGCGTGTTCGCCAACGGGCCGTCGGGCAAGGAGCGCGACCAGAAGGTGCTGTACCTGCAGCGCCACCACATCACCAGCGCCGCGCCGAAGATCACGGTAACCGTGGATGAAAAGCCGGATGAAGCGGGCTTCGACCCGTACAACAAGCTGATCGACCGGGTGAGCGATGACAACCGACGCAAGGTGACGATGTGAGGCAACGGGGCGCCGGCCTGTCCGTCGGCGCTCCACGCAACACCTGCGGGCTTGGCTCGGCCTTACTGTAGTGCCGAGCCATGCTCGGCACATTGTCCACGACAGCCGCGAAGATTCAGTGCACCGGGGCTTTCGGCCCCAGCAACGCCAGCAGCACATAGACCACGATCGAGGCGGCGGTACCGAGCGCTGCCGGCAATCCGTATACCCACGCCGAACGGCCCTGCTGGCGCGCCCACTGGGCCAGATGCCAGGCCGCGCCCAGATTGATCAGCCAGGCAATGACGAACACCGGCCACAGCACCATGCCCACCGCGCGCAGCAGGGGCATGGAGACCAGTGCGGCAACGATGGCTGCGATCAGGAAGATCAGTGCTGAGCGGGGGTGCCGGGCCGTTGCGGCGCTCATGCGGCCAACCTGCGCACCATCACCAGCACGCGGTGGCTGCGGTTGTCCGCTTCCTGCAGCGGCTTCCAGCCCAACCGCGCATACAGGCCGCCATCCAACGATTCGGTCTGCAGGTACAGTTCGGAAACGCCCATCCGCACCGCCTGCGCCGCGGCCTGTTCGACCAGCGCGCCAGCCAGCCCACGCCCGCGATGACTATCGGCCACGAACACGCTGCCCAGCCAATGCTCGTACTGCGGGAAGGCCTGCATTTCCCGGCGCTTGAGCTGCACGGCACCGACCACCTGGTCTCCATCGAAGGCGGCGATCAGGTGCGGGAAACCCTCGGCGTCCTGAGGTGTGTTCAGCCGCTGCAGTTCCTGTTCCAGCGACAGGCCGGCGTCGCGGCCCCATTCGGCGTGGTACCACCGGGCCAACTGCTGCCGTTCCGGTGCATCGGCGGGTAATACCCTGAATTCCATGGCAATGCCTCGATGGGGAAGCGTTCTGTAGAGTCGAGCCATGCTCGACTGATCTGGCACTGTGCGAAAGGCAGTCGAGCATGGCTCGACTCTACAAATATAGCGCGGTGGCGGTTCAGCCCTGGGCGAAGTCCTTCAGGATCTCGCCCACGCCGCTTGGCGAAATCTCAAAGCCCAGCGAAGTGCCCGGATTGATCACCACGCCATAGCCACCCGGCACACGGCGCAGCACGTCCAGCATCAGCCAGCGGATCTGGTGTTCGGCCTGCTGGCTGTAGATGCCCACCCGCGACGGGTCGGTGAACACGGCCACGTGCAGGGTGCCCTGCTTGTCGAACAGCAGCGGGTCGAAGCCGCTGCCGTCGGGAGTGACCAGGCTGCCGGTCAGCAGCACCACTTCGGAGGCGACGAAGGCCTCCATGAAGGCGCGGATCGGCACCGCCCCGTCCATCGCCGCCTTCAGCAGGGTTTCGATCGGGGTCTGCGGGGCGAGCTCGGTCATGGCGGTACGGCGGGGCGTGAGGGGTGCCTATTGTAGAGTCGAGCTTGCTCGACTGCTCGAAAAGCGTGCCAACCAAGGTTGGCACCCACCAGAGCGGTAGGCAGGTGCCATGGATTCATGGGTTGCCGGCCAGCGGCCGGCACTACCGCCCCAGCCGCTGATCCCGCGCCTTCTGGTCGGCCATCGCCTTGTCCAGCTCGGCCTGCAATGCCGGCTGCTGCACGGCGGCGTCCAGCACGTAGACCTTCACGCCGTGCGCGGGCACGTCGGCCTTCAGGGATGCATCCACCTGCAACGAACCGCCGTCCAGTGCATCGCGCCAGCGGCCCGCCTGCACGTAACGCGACACGGTGAGGGTCCTGGTCCGGTCGCCCTTGTTCAGCAGCACCAGCGCGGTCTGCGCCACGTCGCCATACTGCAGCACGCGGAAGAACACCGCTTCATCACCCTGCAGGCGCTCGTTCACCTGCAGGCCACGCTGCAGCGCGGGCGTGGCTTCGCGCAATCGCGCGATACGCTGCAGCGGCGCGAAGATCGGACTCTCCGGTGCGGCGTCCACACGCGGCTGGCCGAAGTAGGCACGATTGCCGGCATGCTCGGCGCGGCCGCGCATGAAGCCGGTTTCCGAGCCGTAATAGACCACCGGAATGCCGCGTGCGGTGAACAACCAGTTGTGCGCATCGATGAAGCCGCTGTCGCTGGCCTGCAGGCGCGGCATGTCGTGGTTGTCGTAGAAGCTCATCAGCTCGTACGGATTGGCGTACGGGCCGCCGGTCAGGTGCAGTGGCTCGGCCAGGGTTTCAAAGCCCTTGCCGGCGATGCCGAAGGTCTGTTCCAACGCGCCGCGCAACGGGAAATCCAGCACGCTCACGTTGGCATTGGACGGCCAGGTGTGCTCGGCGATGCTCGCCGCGTTGTAGTCGAACGCTTCGCCGAACATGAACATGCCCGGATGTTCAGCGCGGATGCGCTTGACGAAGGCATGCCACCACGGATGCGGTAGCCAGCCGATGGTATCGATGCGCAAGGCATCCACGCCCTGCGCGGTCCACTGCAGGTAAGCACCCACCAGATAATCCATCACCGCCGGATTGTCCTGGTTGAAGTCGGACAGCTCGGCAAGGTTGCCGTCGAAGATCGATCCGTTCTTGCCGTCGACCGGACCGATGTTGTTGTAGAACGCGTGCAGCGGGTTGTGCTTCGGATCCAGCTTCCGCGGTGGCAGGTTCTGGTGGTCGGCGATCAGCGTTCCGTCCTTGTCGAAGATCTGGCCGAACTGCGGCTGCCGCGTCGGCATGGTCCAGGCTGGCGAGCCGTGGTTGCCGACGATGTCCAGCACCACCTTCAGGCCTGCGCCGTGCAGGCCCTTGGTCAACCCCGCGAAGTCCAGGTCCTTGCTGGGCAGGTGCTCATCGAGCTTGTAGAAGTTGATGCCCCAGTAGCCGTGGTAGCCGGTCTTGCCGCGATCGGTCAGCGTACTGGTGCAGCTGATCGCCTTGCTGCCGGTGAACGCCTCGTCCGGGTTGTCGATGATTGGCGTGATCCATACCGCGCCGAAGCCGAGGTTGCGGATGTACTGCGCATTGTCGAGCACGCCGCGGAAGTCGCCACCGAGGTAGCCGATATTGCCGTCCACCTTGTCCGGGCACGGCACCGGGATATCGAAGGTGCGGTGCGTGCCGCCCTGGTCGCGATGGTCGTTGGACGGGTCGCCGTTGACGAAGCGGTCGGTGACCACGAAGTACACCGCATCGCTGGCGAACGGCTCGGTGGTGCCCACATAGTCCGGGCGTGGCGCGGCCGTCGCATGGCCGGCCAGCAGCACCAGGGAAACAGCAACAGACAGCGCACCACGCATCACACCACCTCCGGACGGGACGGAACCCGCAGCACGCACAGGCCGGCGACGAACAGGCTGCAGCCGCCCAGCACCAGCACATGCATCGGCTGGCCACCCAGCCAGGCGCGCAGGGCAAAGCCGAGCGCGCTGGCCGCGACCAGCTGCGGGATCACGATGAAGAAATTGAAGATGCCCATGTACACGCCCATCTTCGAGGCCGGCACGCTGTCGGACAACAGCGCATAGGGCAGCGAAAGAATGGACGCCCAAGCGAAGCCGACGCCGACCATCGACAGCAGCAGCCAGTGCGGGTCGCGGATGAACATCAGCGAGACCAGGCCGGCGCCGCCCAGCCACAGGTTGACCAGGTGGCTCCAGCGCAGGCCGATCGCACGCACCATCGGCGGGATCAGTACCGCGGCCAGCGCAGCGAAGCCGTTGTAGGCACCGAACAGAACGCCCACCCAGTTGGCGCCCTCGTTGTAGGCCGCTGACTGCGGATCGGTCGAGCCGAAGTGGGTACCCGCCACCGCGGCGGTGGTGTAGATCCACATCGCAAACAGCGCGAACCACGAGAAGAACTGCACCCACGCCAAACGACGCATGGTCACCGGCATCGCGCGCAGGTCGCCGACGATGGCGGCCAGCATATGCGTGGCCGGCAACGCACGCGCGGCCGCCAGCAGCAGGCCGTAGCCGGCGCACAGTCCTGCCAGCACATACAGCATCCTGTCGCCCTGCCGCCAGGCGATCAGCAGCGCCAGCACCACGCCGAGCCCCAGCCACAGCGCCACCTGTGCCCACGGCGCGGGGCCACTGATCGCAGCCCCTGCGTGGTGCGCCGGCGGCTCGGCATCGTCAAACCCGGCCAGCTCCGCCGGCGAGTACTCGCGGGTGCTGACCACCGTCCAGGTGATCGCCGCCAGCAGCACCACCGCGCCGAAGTAGAACGCATAGCGCACGGTATCGGGCACTTCGCCGGCAGCTGCGGTATTGGCAACACCGAAGTGGGCCAGGATGAACGGCAGGAAGCTGGCGACGATGGCGCCCACACCGATGAAGAAGCTCTGCATGGCATAGCCGGCCGGACGCTGGCGCGGCGCCAGCTGATCGCCGACGAAGGCGCGGAACGGTTCCATCGACACGTTGATCGAGGCGTCCAGCACCCACAAGGTACCGGCGGCGATCCACAGCGTCGGCGAATTCGGCATCACCAGCAGCGCCAGCGTAGTCAGTACCGCACCGATCATGAAGAACGGGCGGCGACGGCCCCAGCGCGTCCAGGTGCGATCGGACAGGTAACCGATCACCGGCTGCACCAGCAGGCCAGTCAGTGGCGCCGCGATCCACAGCCCGGGCACCGCGTCCATGTCCGCGCCCAGTGTCTCGAAGATGCGGCTGGCGTTGGCGTTCTGCAGGGCGAATCCGAACTGGATGCCGAGGAAGCCGAAACACATGTTCCAGATCTGCCAGAACGACAACTGCGGTTTGACGGGACGACTCATCGTGCGCCCTCTTCCATCGCCACCGGCGCCACCTTCAGCGCCTGCACCTGGGCCTGGTTGAGCACACCCTCACGTCCACCCTTGCCGCCCGTGTAGTGCGCGAAGTGCTGCAGCGCGCTCATGTTGAAGCCCTCTTCAAGCGCGACCGTGCATTGCCCCTTGGGCACCGTGAATGTCGCCGAGGTCGAGTCCTGCATCGCCACGCTGTGCGGCAGAGTGACCGTATGCCGCTGCAATGGCTGGCCCGGGCACTGCAGCACCAGCTGCTTGACCGCAGCGGTGACGCCGGTGTTGATCGGCCCGTTCGCGTTGCGGTACTGCAGGCGCAGGCGCACCTGCCCGGCCTTGACCGAGGTGAACTGCCAGCGTTCCTCGCCCTTCAGCACCTGCTGCGGACCGACGCAGAGCGTCGGGCTGTGCAGCGACTCCAGCGCACCCTCGCGCAGGGTCAGGCTGAGGCAGTGCTGCAGGCCATCGTCGCTGATGTGCACCGGGCCATTGCTGGCGACGAGGGCCCTGCCGTCCTTCCACAGAACCTGCTCGGCTTGCACCGGAACGTTCCAGCCCGTGCCCATGCGCAGGGCCTGCGGTGCCGCCGGTGTTGCGGGCGCACGCGCGTTGGCATCCGCAGTCGTGGCAGCGAAACCGGTTGCTGCCGGGGCAGCGACCAGCTGCACCGTGGTAGTCGTGCCACGTGTGATGGTGCTGCCGGCCACCAGCAGGCCATCGCCCACGTTCTGCGGGCGCTCCAGCACATAGCGCCTGCCGTTGGCTTCCAGCGTGATGCGGGGATGCGTGCCGAACAGCTCCGGCACCAGCACGGCCGGCAGCTTGGGCTGCATGCGGCCATCGTCCTGCACGCCGAACACGCCCTCGACCACCATCGACAGATAGCCGGCCACCGACCACAGCTGGCGTTCGGAGTTGACCACCGGGCCGCTCAGCGCTCCTTCCTCGACATGCACGGCCTGGCTGACCAGTTCGTAGTTTTCCATGTTGGAACCGGCCAGCGCCGCGCCCTGCATCAGCGAACGGATCTCAGCGGCGATGCGCGGCGCATCGTCCAGCTGCCGCGCCGCACGCAGAGAGTACGCGCTGACAAACGGCCAGATCGCACGGTTGTGGTAGATCGGCTGCTGCGATTCCTGCGGCCAGACCACCGGGCTTCCGGCCGGCCCCATCGGGTAAGCGGCCAGCGCACGGCGCGCACGCTCGGCCGGCAACACCTCGGCGAGGATGCCCAGCGACAGGCCGAGCAGATCGACCTTGGCGTAGGGCACCGGGTGCGCGGCTTCGCCGATGTAGCTCATGTACTGGCCCATTTCCTCGCGCCAGAAGCGCGCATCGATCTGCTGCGCCAACGCATCGGCCCACGCCTTGTAGTCAGCCGCGCGGGCATCACCATGTTGGCCAGCCAGGCGTTCGGCCAGGCGCAGCGCCTGGTAGTGCAGCACGTTGGTGGACAGCGCATAGGAATCGCCGATGAAGCGCACGTCCTCGCGGGTCCAGTCCGGATAGGTCTGCTCGCGCCAGTCCAGGAACGAGGTCTCACCACGGTACAGGCCCACCTGCGCGTCGAACACCATCGCGCGGTCCTGCGCCAGCGTGCCCTGCAGCGCCTGCCAGACCTGGTCGGCAAACGCGCGATCGTCCAGCAGGTGGCGTGCCGCCAGGAACCACACCACCCGGTCGCTGCTGATCGGCCAGCTGCCGCCGGAACCGGTGTCCTGCGCGACGAACAGGCCGGGCGTATGGCCATCGCGCGCTGCCGAGAGCTTGAACTGAAGCGACTGCCGGGTGCGCTGCGGGTCCAGCCGCGCCAGCGCCAGGTCGGCGGCGAAGCTGACATCGCGGGTCCACACGTAGGGCCAGCGCGCGCCGGTCTGGAAGCACTCGCATGGCACCGGCCGGCCTTCATCGAACGCGGGATCGCGGATCGCATCCACGCGGTCCTGGTCCATCTCCTGCTGGGCCAGCGCGAACAGTGCATCGAACATCACGCTGCCGGTCTGGCTGCGCATCGGCATGGGCGCGATACGCACCTCAGCCTTCGGCGCATGCAGCACGTAGCTGCCGTTGGCAGCGGCTTCGGCGCGCGCATGGCGGCCGTCGAATTGCAGGTCGGCCGCCTGCGCGGTCGATCCCAGCGCTGCCCCCAGGGCAGCGGTCAGGCAAATGATCTTCAGCATCGAAGCGGCGGACCGGCTTTCGCCCGTCGGCCTCCCTCCCTCTCTGCACGCGTTGTAGGTCCGCACCGTCGTTGTCGGCGGGCGGGCGCGGCCCCTCCCTCAAGGTGCCTTGGCCCCATGGTAGACGCGGGGCTGTCGGCTGCGTCCAGCTGCATACGTATTCATGGCGTTGCGCGGTAGCGGGCCTGCCGCGCTGGCTTATGGTCCGGGTCTGCCAACGGCGCCTTGGGAGGGGAAATGCCGATGTCACCCACTGCTGTACGCGCGGTGTTCGCGCACCTGCTCGGTCTGGCTCTGCTGGGCCTGGCCACGCTGGCGCAGGCCGCGCCGCAGGTGGCCAGCGTCGAATCACCGGGAAAGGTGCTCAAGGTCAGCCTGGTGCTGGACGGTGGCACCGCGCGCTATCGCGTCGAGCGTTTCGGCGAGACCGTGGTGGAAGATTCGAAGCTGGGCTTTGCCTTGCGCGATGGGCGCCTGGACCGGGATTTCGCCCTGCTCGGCCAACAGCAACGCAGCGTCGATGACAACTGGGAACAGCCCTGGGGCGAACGCCGGCTCACCCGCAACCACTTCAACGAACTGACCGTGCAGCTGGCCGAGACCACCGGCAGCAAGCGCCGGCTGGATGTGGTGTTCCGCGTGTACGACGATGGCCTTGGCTTCCGCTACGTATTCCCCGAGCAGCCGAACCTGCGCGAAGCCATCATCGATGACGAGCTGACCGAGTTCGCCATCGCGCAGGATTCCACCGCGTGGTGGATCCCTGCCGGCGAACCGATCCACTACGAGTACCTGTACCAGCGCACGCCGCTGCGCGAGGTTCCGCTGGTGCATACGCCGATGACCCTGCGCAGCCGCGATGGCCTGCACGTGGCGATTCACGAGGCTGCGCTGGTCGACTACGCCGGCATGTGGCTGCGCCGCACCGAGGGCCAGCGCCTGCGCGCGCAGCTCTCGCCCTCGGCCGAAGGCTGGAAGGTGCGCCGCGGCCTGCCCTTCGCCACGCCGTGGCGCACGCTGCAGATTGCCGACCGTGCCGGCGGCCTGGTCGAATCGGACCTGATCCTCAACCTCAACGAACCCAATGCGCTGGGTGATGTGAGCTGGGTGAAGCCGGCCAAGTACCTGGGGGTGTGGTGGTCGATGCACCTGGACAACGAGAGCTGGGCGACCGGGCCGAAGCATGCGGCCACCACCGCGAAGACGAAGAAGGTGATCGACTTCGCCGCCGCACACGGCTTCCGTGGCGTGCTGGTGGAAGGCTGGAATCCGGGCTGGGACGGCATGTGGGTGAGCAATGGCTACGACTTCGATTTCACCCGTGCCACGCCCGATTTCGACATTGAAGCGCTCTCGGCGTATGGCCTGAACAAGGGCGTGCACCTGATCGGCCACCATGAAACCGGCTGCGCCATCGAGCACTACGAGGACCAGCTGGGCGCCGCGCTGGACCTGTATGCGCGGCTGGGCGTGGACCAGTTCAAGACCGGCTACGTCTGTGACGACGGCCAGGTCGACCGCCGCAATCCCTCGGGCGGCCCGCTGTGGCGTGAGTGGCATGACGGGCAGTTCATGGCGCGCCACCATCTGAAGGTGGTGCATGAAGCAGCGCGCCGCCATCTGTCGGTGAACCCGCATGAGCCCATCAAGGACACCGGCCTGCGCCGCACCTATCCCAACTGGATCTCGCGCGAAGGCGCACGCGGCATGGAGTACAACGCCTGGGGCCAGCCGCCGAACCCGCCGGAACATGAGGTCAACCTGGTGTTCACCCGCATGCTGGCCGGGCCGATGGATTACACCCCCGGCATCCTCAGCTTGAAGGGCCGCCACGGCCAGGCCATTCCCAGCACGCTGGCACGCCAGCTGGCGCTGTACGTGGTGCTGTACAGCCCGATCCAGATGGCCGCCGACCTGCCCGAGCACTACCTGCAGCATCGCGAGGCATTCCGTTTCATCGAAGACGTCGCGGTGGACTGGGAGCAGAGCCGCGTGCTCGATGGCGAAGTGGGCGACTACGTGACGATCGTGCGCCGCGACCGCAACAGCCGCGACTGGTTCCTCGGCAGCATCACCGACGAGCACGGCCGTGTGCTGCCGGTGTCGCTGGGCTTCCTGGAACCGGGCGTGCGCTACCGCGCCGAGATCTACCGCGATGGCGAGGGCGCGGATTTCCGCAGCAATCCCTTCGCATTCGCGCGCGAAACCCGAGAGGTGACCAGCGCCGACGTGCTGACGCTGGTGTTGGCACCGGGGGGTGGGCAGGCCATTCGTTTCACGCCGCTTTGAATGCCGCGGTAGTGCCGGCCGCTGGCCGGCAACCCGGTGAACGCGATTGCCGGCCAGCGGCCGGCACTACCGCAAACAGAACCTGAAAGCGATTACATCCCTGCAAACGCCATTGAATACGTATGCAGGGTGATTCCCGCGAAGAACGCGCTGCCTACCATAGCGGCGACGACAGCGGCCACCGCGTCGCACGTCCACGGTCACTCCGGGACGTTCACGAATCGATCTGCAACATTGCCTGGGAGGGGAAAATGTTGAACCACAAGCGCAGCGCGCTGAGCATCGCGCTGGCCGTTGTCCTGGCGCCGACGCTGGCGTCGGCACAGTCCACGCAGAGCACCACCACGCCGGCCGCCACCGCCGCCACCAACCTGGATACGGTGCAGGTCACCGGCATCCGCCGCGGCATCGAGAACGCAATCGCGATCAAGCAGGACGCCACCTCGGTGGTCGAAGCGATCTCCGCCGAAGACATCGGCAAACTGCCCGACGTCAGCATCGCCGAATCCATCTCGCGCCTGCCCGGCCTGGCCGCGCAGCGTGTGGCCGGCCGTGCGCAGGTGATCAGTGTGCGTGGCCTGTCGCCCGACTTCGCCACCACCCTGCTCAATGGCCGTGAAGTGGTCAGCACCGGCGACAACCGCGGCGTCGAATTCGACCAGTACCCGTCCGAGCTGGTCAACGGCGTGACCGTGTACAAGACCCCGGACGCGGCGCTGGTCGGCCAAGGCCTGTCGGGCACCATCGACATGCAGACCGCACGCCCGCTCAGCTTCGGCGAGCGCGTGATCGCGGTCAGCGGCCGCTACCAGAAGAGCTCCCTGGGCCGCGCCGCCAACATCGACCCGTATGGCAACCGTTTCAGCGCCAGCTACATCGACCAGTTCTTCGACAACACCCTGGGCATCGCCATTGGTTATGCGCACAGCGACATGCCGATCCAGGAGAACCAGGTCGGCCTGTACGAGCCCTGGACCACCGAACACACCGACAAGGGCGAGCGTCGCGGAATCGCACCTGGCACCTACTTCACCGATGGCATCAAGGCCCTGCGTCGCACCGGCAACAACAAGCGCGACGGTGTGATGGCAACGATCCAGTTCCGCCCCAGCAACAGCTGGACCAGCACCTTCGATGCGTTCCATACCGAAGCCGAGCAGATCGACACCGCCAACCAGTTCGAGCTGAGCCTCAGCGGCAACGGCGAGGACAGCAACAATCCCAACGCGATCCTGCCGGTGTTCAACAATGTCGGTCGCAATGCCGATGGCAGCTTCACCGGTGGCACGATCAACAATGCGTACCCGCTGGTGCGCGGCATGTACAACAAGCGCAAGGACAAGATCGATGCGTTCGGCTGGAACAACGAGTTCAACGTCGGTGGCGTGAAGCTGGTCGCCGACCTGAACTACTCCAAGGCGACCCGCCGCGAGATCAACCTGGAAAACAACCTGCAGCTGGTGCCGCGCCCGCAGTTCGACACGATCGGGCTGGTGGTGAACAACAACAGCTTCTCGCAGATCACGCCGGGGCGCGACTATTCCAATCCGGACAGCCTGTTCCTGACCAACACGATCTATGGTTCCGGCTACGGCAAGGTGCCAGAGGTCGAAGACCGCTTGAAGGGCGCCAAGCTGGCGGCCACGCTGCCGGTTCCCGAGGCCATGTCCAGCTGGTTCTCCGATGTGGACGTGGGCGTGAACTATGCCGACCGTCGCAAGCAGAAGGCTCAGGCCGAAGGCAACATCCTGCTCGGCGCCCAAGGCGAATCCACCATCGCACCGGACCTGCAGTACCGCCCGGTCAACCTCGGTTTCGCCGGCATCGGCTACATCCCGTCGTGGAATGTGCCGGCAGCCGTCGGTCGTTACATGACCTTCAACCCGGTCGACAACCTGGACTACCTGATTCCGAAATCCTGGACGGTCGAGGAGAAGATCACCACGGCGTGGGCACGCCTGAACATCAACACCGACATCGGCGTGGTCGGCGTACGCGGCAACATCGGCGTGCAGATGCAGCACACCGACCAGAGCTCGGATTCGCGCTACTGGGACAGCTCGCAGCCGGCGGGCAGCAACATCCAGCCCTTCTCTGCCGGCAGGACCTACAAGGATTGGCTGCCTAGCTTGAACCTGGTGTTCATGTTCCCGCACCAGCAGACGCTGCGCTTCGCCGCCGCCAAGCAGGTCGCGCGCCCGCGCGTGGACCAGATGCGTGCCGGCCTGGAATTCGGCGTGGATACCAACAACGGCCGCCCCGGTGGCAGCGGTGGCAATCCGCTGCTGGATCCGTGGCGCGCCACCGCGCTGGATCTGTCCTATGAGAAGTACTTCGGCGAGAAGGCCTACGTGGCTGCGGCGATCTTCTACAAGGACCTGAAGAGCTACGTCTACACGCAGTCGGTGGACAACTACGACTTCAGCGGCCTGCTCGGCAACTACGTGCCACCGCCGGGCATGACCGCACCGGTGCTGACCACCGGCACCTTCTCCACGCCGCAGAACGGCAAGGGCGGCACGTTGAAGGGGCTGGAGCTGACCGGGTCGTTCCCGCTGGAGATGCTGACCGACAGCCTGCGCGGCTTCGGCGTGCAGGCCAGCGCGACCTTCAACAAGAGCGACATCACCATCCTGGATCCGGAGAGTGCCTCCAGTGTGGGCACCGACCCGATCAGCCTGCCGGGACTGTCCAAGCGCGTGTACAACTTCACCGCCTACTACGAGCGCAGCGGCTTTGAAGCACGTGTGAGCCAGCGCCGCCGTTCGGACTTCATCGGTGAGATCGGCAACTTCAACGGCAATCGCACGCTGCGCTACGTGGTGGGCGAGAACGTGACCGATGCACAGGTCAGCTACACCTTCAGCGACAGCAGCAGCCTGCGCGGGCTGACCCTGCTGCTGCAGGGCAGCAACCTGACCAACGAGCCGTACCGCACCTACGCCGGCAGCAAGGACCGCCCGCTGGAGTACATCGAGTGGGGCCGCACCTACATGCTGGGCGTGAACTACAAGTTCTGACCACGACCGGGTAGTGCCGGCCGCTGGCCGGCAGCGACTCATCGGAAACCCGCTGCGCAGGCAGCGGGTTTTCTTTTGCGCAGATGCCGGCCGTTGGTCGGCAAGGCCCATCCACGCATGGCGTGGATAAGGGCCATCCCCAGTAGATCCACGCCATGCGTGGATGCCTTTCGCCGGAAGCCCACCCACAAAAAAGGGACGGGGCGCTTCGGCCCCGTCCCCGCAAGTACCGCCACCGGAGAAAACGGTCAGCTGCGTCGGGCGCAATACACCGCGCGCGGCGGCAGCTGGAGTTCATTGCCCTGCACCGTGCCCGCATCCGGGCCCGGCACCGCCACCTGCTGCCAGTTGCCCGGCGGCAGCGGATGGCTCACCGCCTCGGCCGACAGGTTGAAGGCCAGCAGGAGGGTTTCATCTGCAAGCATACGCTCGAACAGCAGCACTGGCTCGGCGCTTTCGATGAATCGGATGCTGCCATGCAGGAGTGCCGGCTGGCTATGCCGCCAGGCCAGGAACCCGCGGAACGCAGCCAGGACCGAGTCCGGGTCGCGCTCCTGCACCGCCACGGCCGCGGCGCGGTGCTCGGGCGGAATCGGCAGCCACGGCTGGCCGGCGGTGAAACCGGCCAGCGGCGCGTCGGTCCACGGCAGTGGGGTCCGGCAGCCATCGCGGCCCTTGAAGTTGGGCCAGAAGGTGATGCCATAGGGGTCCTGCAGGGCCTCGAACGGCACCTCGGCCTCGGCCAGGCCCAGTTCCTCGCCCTGGTACAGGCAGACCGAGCCGCGCAGCGAGCACAGCATCGCCACCAGCATCCTCGCCAGGCGCGGGTCAGCCGGGTGGCCGCCCCAGCGGCTGACCGCCCGCTCCACATCGTGATTCGAAACCGCCCAGCACGGCCAGCCTTCGGTCATTGCCGCTTCCAGCCGCGAGACCGTGTCGCGGATGTAGGCCGCGCTGTAATCGTCCACCAGCAGTTCGAAGCTGTAGCCCATGTGTAGGCGGCCATCCCGGGTGTACTCGGCGGTGGTGGCCAGCGAGTCCTCCGAGGAGATCTCACCCAGGCTGACCGCCCCCGGGTACTCGTCCAGCAGCGCGCGCAGCCTCTCCAGGAACGGCAGGTTCTCCGGCTGGGTGTTGTTGTAATAGTGGTACTGGTAGGCGTACGGGTTGTCCGGGCTGAAGCCGCGACCGAAGCGCTTCTCCGCCGGCTTGGCCGGGTTGTCGCGCAGCTGCGCGTCATGGAAGCAGAAGTTGATCGCATCCAGGCGGAAGCCATCCACGCCGCGGTCCAGCCAGAAGCGCACGTTGTCCAGGGTCGCCTGCTGCACGTCCGGGTGATGGAAGTTCAGGTCTGGCTGGTCGACCAGGAAGTTGTGCAGGTAGTACTGCTCTCGGCGCGGCTCCCACTGCCAGGCGCCGCCGCCGAACAGCGACAGCCAGTTATTGGGCGGCGTGCCGTCCTCGCGCGGGTCCGCCCATACGTACCAGTCGGCCTTGGGGTTGGTCCGGTCCTGGCGGCTCTCGCGGAACCAGGCGTGCTCGATCGAGGTATGGCTCAGCACCTGGTCGATCATCACCTTCAGGCCCAGACCGTGCGCCTTGGCCAGCAGGCGGTCGAAGTCGTCCAGGCTGCCGAACAGCGGGTCGACGTCGCGGTAGTCGGCGATGTCGTAGCCGAAGTCGGCCATCGGCGATTTGAAGAACGGCGAGATCCAGATCGCGTCCACGCCCAGCGTTGCGATGTGGTCCAGGCGCTGGATGATGCCCGGCAGGTCGCCTACCCCGTCGCCGTTGGCGTCAAGGAAACTGCGCGGGTAGATCTGGTAGATGACGGCTCCGCGCCACCATGGATAGTGCGACATCGACAGCCCCCCTCCGGGCGTGCGGGACCCGCCGGGAGCGGGCCGAAATCCTGATGCCGCAAGCTTAGCGGTGGCCTCACGGGCATGGCGCAACCTGCATACGTATTCACGCAGGCGGCATCCGTGGCCGGGCCGCGGACGCCGGCCTGCCCGGTTTGCGCCCGAATTCACAGGCAACGCCTATAATCAGCGATGAGCCTGAAAGCCTGATCGCATGACCATCACCGAAGACACCCGTCCCGCCCTGGGCCTGCCCCAGATCCAGTCGCTTGCCGCGGCCGACATGGCCGCCGTCGACGCCCTGATCCGGCGCCGCCTGTCCTCGGACGTCGTGCTGATCAACCAGATCGCCGATCACATCATTTCCGCCGGCGGCAAACGCCTGCGCCCGATGCTGGTGATGCTGGCCGGCCATGCGGTCGGCCAGGCCGGCCCGGACCACCACCAGCTGGCGGCGATCATCGAGTTCATCCACACCTCCACCCTGCTGCACGACGACGTGGTGGACGAATCCAGCCTGCGCCGTGGCCGCAGCACCGCCAACGCGCTGTGGGGCAACGCGCCCAGCGTGCTGGTCGGCGACTTCCTGTACTCGCGCAGCTTCCAGCTGATGGTCGAGCTGGAGCGCATGTCGGTGATGCAGATCCTGGCCGATGCCACCAACCGCATCGCCGAGGGTGAAGTGCTGCAGCTGCTGCACGTGCACAACCCGGATACCGACGAAGCCGCCTACCTGCGCGTGATCGAGCGCAAGACCGCGGTGCTGTTCGCCGCCGGCACCCGCCTGGGCGCGCTGGCCAGCGGCGTGGATGAAGCCACCCAGCAGGCCCTGTTCGACTACGGCATGCACCTGGGCTACGCGTTCCAGATTGCCGACGACGTGCTGGACTATTCGGCCAATGCCGAGGAGCTGGGCAAGAACCTGGGTGACGACCTCGCCGAGGGCAAGGCCACGCTGCCCCTGATCCATGCCATGGCCCATTCGGACGCCGCCACCCGCGAACGCCTGCGCACCATCGTGCAGGACGGCGACGCCTCGGCGATGCCGGAAGTGCTGGCCGCGATCCGCGCTACCGGCGGCCTGGAGTACAGCCGCGCGCGTGCCGAGGAATATGCCGAGGCCGCCGAGCGCGCGCTCGATGGCCTGGCCGACAATGATGCCGTGGCTGCCCTGCGCGGCCTGGCCCGCTACGCGGTGCAGCGCTCGCATTGATGGGTTGAGGTGTGCCGACCAACGGTCGGCACGGAAACATCGGTGACTACCGACCGATCGCGTTTACCGCATTGTAGTGCCGGCCGCTGGCCGGCAACCTCATGATGCTGCGGATGTCACGGGAATGCCGGCCAGCGGCCGGCACTACCGCTGCACGGTTCAACGTTTCTCGAAGCGCTCCTCGAAGAACTCATCCAGCGCCTTCCACGCACGCTTCGCCGCGCGCTCGTTGTACTGGCAGCCCGGCGGGCTGTTGGCATCGCGCTCGGCAAAGCAGTGCACCGCGCCGCTGTAGTTGGTGAACTCCCAATCGACCTTGGCCGCGTCCATTTCTTTCTGGAAGCTGCCGATGTCCTCGGCGGTCACGCTGGTGTCGTCGGCGCCATTGAGCACCAGCACCGACGGGTGGCTGCCACCAGCCTGTGCCGGCAGCGGCGAACCCAGCCCGCCGTGCAGGCTGACCACCCCTGCCAGCGGCGCACCGGCACGGGCCAGCTCCAGCACCGTGGTGCCACCGAAACAGAAGCCCACCGCACCGATCCGGCTGGCATCGAGCGGCGCCTTGCCGGCCTGGGCCTTGAGCACGTTCACCGCCTCCAGCGCACGCGCACGCAGCAGCGGCCGGTCGTTGCGGAGCTTGGTCGCCACCGGCCCGGCCTCGGCATCGGTCTTCGGCCGCACGCTCTTGCCGTACACATCGGCCACCAGCACCACATAGTCATCGCCAGCCAGCTGCTTGGCCTTCTCCACCGCCGACTCGTTCACGCCTTTCCAGTTCGGCACCATCACCAGCCCGGGGCGCTTATCGTTGTCGCCGTCGTCATAGACCAGCACGCCACTGAAGGTCGTACCCTGGTGCTTCCACTCCACCGGCTGCGTCTTCATCGCCGCCCACGCCGGCATCGCCGCCAGCCCCAGAACCACCGCCACACCGCATCGCCAACGATTCATGCGCCTGCTCCGCAAGAAAAAGGGGACGGAGGGGATTAAGCCGTATTCGCCCCTCCCGCGTCGCATTCTGCATTGGCGACGTGACGCAGGTGTGGTTGGATACGACTTAATCCCCTCCGTCCCCCTTTTTTCGCATGAATCTTGTTGATCGCTTCCTGTCTGGCCTGATCCCCCGCCTGCCTGCCGAGGATGCCCCGCAGTGGGCCCACGTGCAGGGCGCCAGCGGCGAAGACCTGCAGCGCCTGCGTGCGCAGTGGCCGCAGGTGCCGGACAGCCTGCTGGAACTGTTGTCCCGCGTGGATGGCACCCACTTCCGTGAGTACCCCGGCGGCGAGGTCTGCGTGCTGGTGCTCGGCTCGGACGTGGAGGACGGCGGCTATCCCTACTACCTGCGTTCGGTCGCGCAGATCTTCGAGGACCAGCAACAGTGGGACGACAGCATCCGTTCCATCTACGAAGAGTGGCTGGATGACGAGCCGGAGATCCTGGGTGAGGGCATCGACGCCGATCTGCCGATGAACCGCCGCCTGTGCTTCTCGCACTGCATGAACAACGGCGGCACCTCGATGCTGTACCTGGATTTTGATCCCGCGCCGGGCGGCGCGGTCGGCCAGGTGGTGCGCTACCTGCACGATCCGGACAGCTATGCGGTGATCGCGCCCAGCTTCGATGCGTACCTGCAGCAGCTGATCGAAGGCGGCTACGCGTTCATCGACGAGGAGCAGTAGATCCACGCCATGCGTGGATGAATTTCTCCGGAGGTTGCCGGCCAGCGGCCGGCACTACCTTCAAGCGATACCCAGCCCGGGAATCGCGCTGATGCTCTCCGGGTCAAACCCAGCCAGCTCAGCGAAATGACGGCCACGCGCCACGTAATCCCGGTAGGCACCAAAGCTCGGCGCGCCAGGCGACAGCAATACCACCCCGCCCTCAGAACCCAGCGCAGAACGCGCCAAAGCGATTGCCTCCGGCAGATCGCCGGCGGCGTGCAGACCGAAGCGACCGGCATCGGCCAGCGGCTGCAGCATCGCGTGGATGCGCGGGCCGTTGCTGCCCATCGTCACGATCTCCACCGGCGGCACGTCGTGCGCCATGTGCTGCATGAAATCGGTCCAGTCCAGGCCACGGTCATGCCCGCCCACCAGCAGCGCGATGCGCTGGCCGGCGAAGCACTCCAGCGCGGCCAGGCTGGCATGCGGCGTGGTGCTGATCGAATCGTTGACGTAGGTCAGGCCATCGGCCGCGCCGATGCGCTGCAGGCGATTCGGCAGCGGACGGAAATCCTGCACCGCCGGTGCCAGCGCCACGGCGTCCAGCCCCAGCGCTTCCAGCGCCGCCAGTACCGCACACAGGTTGCCGCGGTTGTGGCGACCCGGCAGCGGCGTGTTGCGGGTATCGAACACGGCCTGCTCGCCGCGATGCACGATGTCACCGCGCATGTGCCAGCCCTGCGGCTGGTTGAACCAGACCACTTCGCTATCGGGCAGCGACAGCGCAGCCAGATGCGGATCGGCGGCATTGAGCACGGCGATGCGCGGTGCGGCTTCAGTCACCAGCCGCAGCTTGTCCTCGATGTAACGCTGCTCGCTGCCGTGCCAATCCAGGTGCTCCGGGAACAGGTTCAGCACCACCGCTACCTGCGGATGGGCGCCACTGCGCGCCACTTCGCCGGTCTGGTAGCTGGACAGTTCCACCGCCCAGTACTCGGGCGCGGGCTGCGGATCCAGCACTTCCAGCAGCGGCAGGCCGATGTTGCCGACCAGGCCGGTGCGGTGGCCGGCGGCACGCAGCAGGTGCGCGACCAGCGCGGTGGTGGTGCTCTTGCCCTTGGTGCCGGTCACGCACACGGTGTCGTGCACGATGCCATCGGCACCCGCATGCTCGGCAAACCACAGCGCGGTGCCACCGATGAAGGTGGTGCCCTGCCCCGCCGCCGCCAGCGCGACCGGCTGGTAGGGGCTGATCCCGGGCGACTTGATCACCACGTCGAACGCGGCCAGCGCTTCAGCAGAAGGCTCGCCACGCACATCCAGCGCGCCCCGCGTTTCTGCGCGTGCGGCCTCGACTTCTGCCGCCGGGCAGAACAGGCTCAGCGGCAGCGTGGGCAGGCGCTCGCGCAGCACCGCAAACGCGGCGCGGCCCTCACGGCCCCAGCCCCACAGCGCAACGCGCTTTCCTTCAAGCTTCGAAATCTTCACGCACCCGTTCCCACAGCGCAGCCGGAACGCGGTGCTCGCCCTGCAGCTGCAGCAGCGGTGCCAGTTCCAGTTCGGCGGCATCCAGCTGCGGCTGGATCTCATTGCAGAAGCGCTTCACCAGCACGTCTTCCTTCCACTCCGGGCGCTGCGCCAGGGTCGCCATCGCCGCACGCGATTCGCGGCCTTCGCCCACGCACTCGAACGGCTTGTGGTCCTGGAATTCCAGCAGTGCATCGAAGCCACCGGCCTGCTCGGCATCGTCCAGCAGGTTGCGGCCAAAGATGCGCACCAGGCGCGTCTTGGGCATGAACGGGGCCAGCGCCAGGAACACGAAATGGCACTTCGGGCAGACACCGCACCAGCGGTTCACCGGGCGCTCGCCGAGGATGTGGAAGTTACGGTTGCAGCTGGAGAAATGCGCGTCGTAGAAATCGGTCTTGGCGAACTGGCGGGCCACTGCCAGCTCCGACATCGGGCGCAGCAGCGAGTAGTACTGCAGGTCCGCCGCTACGTGCGTCTGCACATGGCTGCCGAACGCCTGCTCGAATGCCCAGCCCTTGGACCACTGGTGGTTCACTTCGCCGGTGCCCGGAATCTGGCTGCCGTAGCTGGCCGAACGTTCGTTGGAGAACACCACCTGGTCCACGCCCTGCAGCAGCGCGGCCAGCACCATGATCGCCGAGTTCACCGCAGTGACCGGGATATGCCCGTTCCACGCACCCTGGCGGTTCAGCTCGAACAGTTCCGGCGCCAGCGCGCGGCCCAGGTTCAGCGTCGGCAGGCCGGTGCGTTCAGCGCAGGCACGGATCAGCTGCGAGCCACCGATCCAGGTCACCGTCTCGTCCACGCCGGCACGGCGCAGCGCTTCGATGCTGACCAGCGAATCCTTGCCGCCACCGATCGCCACCAGCGCGTGCGGCTGCAGGCCCAGCACCGGCGCCTGCACTGCCTCGCCTTGCACCGGCAGGCGGAAGCGCCCGCGCAGGTTCAGGCCGTTGCGGTAGGCAAATTCACCCAGGCCATTGAGGTAGACCGTCTCCACCAGCGCAGCGGTATCGGCATCGATGGCGTAGCTGTCGATGCTGACCGTCTCCGGCACGCCCGCCTTGTAGTAGCTGACACCGGCGATCAGGTGCAGCAGCTGCAGCGCGCGCTGCACAGCGGCGGTACGCGCTTCGTCCAGCATGAACGGGGCGCCCGGCACGGTGATGGTTTCCACCATCTCCGGGCCGTCATCAAAGGCGTAGACCAGCTTGGCCACGCCGGTGTCCGCGGCGAATTCGCAGCGGACGAAGCGGAAGCGGGAAACCTGGTGTTTGTCGAAAGCAGTCATGGTGTATCCGGTCAGGCACGGGCCCGCGCGATGGCGCGGGGCGTGTCGGTGGGCGGGTGCAGGGCGCGCGCGGCGATCATTCGATCACGTCTTCGCGCGGCAGCATCCGCTGGTTGTAGGTGTTGGCCATCGAATAGCCGTAGGCGCCGGCATCGGCGATCAGCATCACGTCGTCCGGTGCGGTCGACACCGGCAGCTTGCGGCGCTTGCCGAACACATCGCTGGATTCGCAGATCGGGCCGACCACGTCGAATGCCGCTTCGGCATAACCGCCCTGGCGGCTGAGGTTCTCGATGTCGTGCCAGGCGTCGTACAGGGCCGGGCGCATCAGTGCGTTCATGCCGGCATCCAGGCCAACACGGCGCACGCCGTCCTTCTCCACCACCTGGGTGACATGGGTCAGCAGCACGCCGGACTCGGCCACCAGGTAGCGGCCCGGCTCGATCGCCAGCCGGAACGCCGGGTGCAGCGCCTTGACCTCGGCCAGGCCCTCGGCCCAGGCATCCAGATCGAACGGCTCGTCTTCGTCGCTGTACGGAATCGGCAGGCCACCGCCGATATCGATGGTGTGCACGCTGCCGATGCGGCGGGCGAAGCCGGCCAGCTCATCGCACATCAGGCGCCAGTGCTGCGCGGTTTCCACGCCGCTGCCCAGGTGCGCATGCAGGCCGACCACGCGGCTGCCCAGATCGGTGGCCGCGCGCACGAACTCATCGACGCGGGCGATCGGCAGGCCGAACTTGGAGTCCTTGCCGCCGGTGCGGACCTTGGCATGGTGGCCTTCGCCACGGCCCAGATCCACGCGCAGCCACAGCTCGCGGTTGCGGAACAGGTCCGGCCAGCGCTGCAGCGCTTCGACGTTGTCGACGGTGACGGTCACGCCCAGCGCGAACGCGGCTTCGTACTCGCTGCGCGGGCAGAAGCTGGGGGTGAACAGCACACGCTTGGGCGACAGTTCCGGCAGGTGCTGGAACACGTGCTTCAGTTCGCCGTGCGAGACGCACTCCAGGCCGAAGCCCTCGGCTTCCAGCAGCTGCAGGATGGCCGGGTGGCTGTTGGCCTTGATCGCGTAGTAGCGCTGGTCGATCGGCTTGATCGCGGCCAGCGCGCGGGCACGGGCGCGCACGGTCGGCAGGTGGTAGACATAGCGCGGCGTACCGGCGTCGGCCAGCTGCAGCAGGTGCGCCCGCTGGCCCCGCCACCACGGCGTGCCACGCGGGCGCACGGTGCCGGCGATCTCGCGCCAGCGTGGGCCGAACACTTCGGTCTCTTCCACCGGCATCGCACCGCTGTCGATCAGCTCGGCGTGCAGGATCGGCAGCAGGCCATCGGCATCGGCTTCGTCGATGACGAAGGTCAGGTTCAGGTCGTTGGACGACTGCGAGATCATGTGCACGCGCTCGCGGCCGAAGGTGGCCCACACGTCCGACAGCTTGTGCAGCAGCGAGCGCATGCCGCGACCAACCAGGGTGATCGCCGCGCACGGCACGATCACCTTCACCTTGCAGATCTGCGACAGGTCGGCCGACAGCGCGGCCAGCACATCGGTGTTGACCAGGTTCTCGGACGGATCCAGCGATACGGTGACGTTGGTTTCGGCCGAACCGATCAGGTCCACCGACAGGCCATGCTTCTTGAACAGGTTGAACACATCGGCCAGGAAGCCGACCTGCTGCCACATGCCGATGCCTTCCATCGACACCAGCACGATGCCGTTGCGGCGGCTGATCGCCTTCACGCCCGGGACCGGTGCAGCGCTGCCATCGATGCTGGTGCCCGGCAGTTCCGGGCGCTCGGTATCGAGGATGGCCATCGGCACGCCGGCATCGCGGCACGGCTTGATCGAGCGCGGGTGCAACACCTTGGCGCCAGTGGTGGCGATTTCCTGCGCCTCGTAATAGTCCAGGCGGGTCAGCAGGCGCGCGTCCGGCACGTCCTTCGGGTTGGCACTGAACATGCCCGGCACATCGGTCCAGATCTCCACGCGGCTGGCACCGAGCAGCGCACCGAAGTACGCCGCCGAGGTATCCGAGCCACCACGGCCGAGGATGGCGGTACCACCATCGGCATGCCGCGAAATGAAGCCCTGAGTGATCAGCAGGCGGGTCGGCTGCGCGCGGAAGCGCTGCATCCACTCCGCATCGGCACGCCACTGGCAGTTCACCGACAGCCGCTGCGACCAGTCGCTCTGGTTCGGCTGCGGCGGCATCGCGTCCAGCCACTGGCGGGCATCCATCCAGCCCATGTCCAGGCCCGAAGCGTGCAGATAAGCCGCGCCCAGGGTGGAGGACAGCAGTTCGCCCTGGCCCAGCACTTCGGCCTGCCACTGCAGCGGCCGGGTGGCCGCGCGCGCGTCGTCGAGCAGCCCCTGCAGCGCCGCCAGGCGCTCGGCCAGCACCTCGCGGCCCAGGCCGAGTTCAACCAGGAAGGCCTCGTGGCGTTCGACCAGCGCCGCCACGCGATCACGGCTGTCCGGCGCGCCATCGGCGATCGCGGTCAGTTCGTTGGTGACCCCGGACAGCGCCGAAACCACCACCAGCACGCGCGAGCCGGTCTCTTCCGCACGTTTTTTCGCCAGCTTCCCGATCGTGTCCCAGCGATGACGACGCGACACCGAGGTGCCGCCGAACTTCAGTACGATCCAACGATCGACAAGGGGGGAAGCTGACATGGATTGGCTATGTAGAATGTGGGGAAGCCGCCCTCGGGGGCGGAACCTTTGATTCTAAGCGCAATATCCTCGTAGATGGCCGTCCTCCGTTACCTGCAGCTCGATGTCTTCGCCCCCCGCCCCGGCACCGGCAACCCACTGGGCGCCATCCTGGACGCCGACGAGCTCTCCAGCAGCCAGATGCAGGCCCTGGCCGCCTGGCTGAACCTGTCCGAGACGGTGTTCTTCCTGCGCCCCAGCGCGCCCGGCGCCGATTACCACATCCGCATCTTCACCCCGACCCGCGAGCTGGCATTTGCCGGCCACCCCAGCGTCGGCGCCGCCTGGGCGGCGGTGATCTGCGGCCTGGCGCAACCACGCGACGGTGCCCTGCTGCAGCAATGCGCGGCGGGGTTGCTGCCGGTACGGGTGAGCGGCCCGGCCGAGGCACTGCAGATCCAACTGGCCAGCCCACCGGCGCAGCAACTGGACACAGCGGCGGACGGAGCGCCGGAAACGCTGCTGGCGCTGGCTGCCAGCGGGCACGTACCCGAACTATGGGACAACGGCGCTCGCTGGTGGCTGCTGCCGCTGCGCGACGCCTCCGCCGTACGCAACCTGGTGCCGGACATGGCCGCACTGGCCGACTGGAGCCTCGCCACTGATGCCACCGGCCTGGCCGTGTTCGCCGACGAAGCTGGCACCGACCACACCCGGGTGGTGCGCGCTTTCTGCCCCGCTGATGCGGCCGCCGTACCCGAGGACCCGGTGACCGGCAGCGCCAATGCCCTGATCGGTGCCTGGCTGCGGCAGCGCGATGCCCTGCCGGGCCGCGAGGGCCACTACGTGGCGAGCCAAGGCCGCGAAGTCGGCCGCGATGGCCGCGTGCAGGTGCAGGTCGATGCGCAGGGCACGGTCTGGATCGGCGGCCAGGTGCAGCCGGTCATCGACGGCCACATCCACTGGTAGCGCACGGAAAAAAGGGGGGACGGAGGGAATTAAGTCGCTTATGGCACATGGGGCAAAAGCGACTTAATTCCCTCCGTCCCCTTTTTGGTGCCCCGCGCTACGCTATGCGGCCTGTTTACTGGAGTGCCGCCTGATGTCCACCCGCCGTTTCCTGCAGCTGGATGTGTTTTCCCCGCGCGCCGGCGCCGGCAATCCGCTGGCCGTGGTGCTCGATGCCGAGGGCCTGGACGACGCCAGCATGCAGGCCATCGCGCGCTGGACGCGCCTGCCCGAAACCACCTTCGTGTTCCCGCCGCAGGTCGCCGGTGCCAGTTACCGGCTGCGCATGTTCAGCCCGCAGAAGGAAGTTCCGTTTGCCGGCCACCCCAGCGTCGGCACCGCGCATGCGGTGCTGCAGGCCGGCCTGGCCGCAGCGGTCGATGGTGTGCTGGTGCAGGACGGCATTGCCGGTGCCCTGCCGCTGCGCGTCAGCGGTGAAGGTGCGCAGCAGCGCATCGCCATCCGCACGCCGCGCGCGCAGCTGGCCGAGACTGCCGAGGCGACCGATCCACGCCTGCAGGCCGCACTGAAGGACTGGCCGCTGGGCACGCTGCCGCCGGCGCGGATGCAGGGCGGACGCAGCTGGTGGGTGGTGCAGGTGGCCGATGAGGCCGCATTGCGCGCATTGCAGCCGGACTGGGATGCGGTGGCCGCACTGGCCGAGTCCACCGACAGCATGGGCGTGTTTGCCTATGCCTTCAGCGATGGCAGCGAGGGCTTCGATCTGGCCGTACGTGCCTTCGTCGGCAATGGACGCCGCTTCGAGGACGCCGCCTCCGGTGCCGCCAATGCGGTGCTGGCCGCATGGCTGGACCTGCGCGATGCGCTGCCCCGTGGTCGCGCACCGTTCGAAGTCAGCCAGGGCCGCGAAGTCGGCCACGACGCGCGCCTGACCCTTTTCGTCGATGAAGACGGGGAAGTCTGGTCCGGTGGCCAGGTGCAGACGGTGATTACCGGCACCCTTGATTGGTGATTGTGATGGGGGGTGGTAGAGCCGAAGGCAGCGGCAGGAGCCGCTGCCAACGTCGGATGCGACGGCTCGGAGGGTGGCGGCCAGGAAGGCCGCCATAACGCTGGCCGGCTGTTACCTGGACCTCGACATCATGCGGTTGCCGGCCAGCGGCCGGCACTACCCTCAGCCCAGCTCGGCTTCCAGGCTGATCGGCACCGCGCTCAGCGCCTTGGACACCGGACAGTTCTGCTTGGCGTCATCGGCAATCGCACGGAACTGCGTCGCGTCGATGCCCGGCACCACCGCCTTCACCTTCAGCCGGATCTGCGACAGCTGCGGGCCGCCTTCCAGCGACAGATCGACCTTGGCTTCGGTATCCAGCGAAGTCGGGGTGAAGCCGGCTTCGCCGAGCTTGGCCGACAGCGCCATGGTGAAACAGCCGGCGTGCGCGGCAGCGATCAGCTCTTCCGGATTGGTGCCCTTTTCGTCGCCGAAGCGGCTGTTGAAGCCGTAGCGGGTCTTGTCCAGCAGCCCACTCTGCGGCGTGCTCAACTGCCCCTTGCCCGACTTCAGATCGCCTTCCCAGTGCGCGGTGGCGTGTCGCGAGATTCCCATGTGCTGCTCCTGCGTGACGGTGATGAACGGTCACCCTCGCACGGGAGGCGTTAGCCCTGCGTCGCTCCGCCACACGCCACAGGTCCACCGGAAACCGGACAACTGGTCACTTCTTCGCCAGGCCGGCGCGCATTTTTCCCTTGTTTTCAGTGGTTTCGCGCATTCCTCCGATGGGCGGGCGCGGACCATCGCGCGCGCTGCCACACCCCCTTCCCCCACTGCCAGCCATGTACTGAATCGGCCTGGATATGAAAAAACATGCACTTTCCACGCTTCGGGCTATTGGCGGCGCCCGAGAGTTGCCCTACATTGCGCTTGCCGACGGGGTTCGGCGCCGACCAAACAACCAACCGTTCACGGAACAGGAAACCATGGCAAAGACCGCTAAGAAGGCTGCCCCGAAGAAGGCAGTGAAGAAAGTCGCGACGAAGGCAGCCGCCAAGCCGGCCGCTCCGAAGCCGATCAAGGAAGTGCTGACCAAGTCCGGCCTGGTTGCACACATCGCTGAAGCCTCCGGCGTCATCGCCAAGGACGTCCGCGCTGTGCTGGCCTCGCTTGAAAGCGCCGTCGCCTCCTCGGTGCACAAGAAGGGCGCTG
Organism: Stenotrophomonas sp. 71799_Sma; assembly: GCF_056482505.1. Taxonomy (NCBI): domain Bacteria; kingdom Pseudomonadati; phylum Pseudomonadota; class Gammaproteobacteria; order Lysobacterales; family Lysobacteraceae; genus Stenotrophomonas; species Stenotrophomonas sp. 71799_Sma. Next base: position 1,184,745 of record NZ_CM151202.1, on the reverse strand, counting down.
GCTCCTTCACCCTGCCGGGCCTGCTGAAGATCACCACCGTCAATGTGCCGGCCAAGCCGAAGCGCAAGGGCATCAACCCGTTCACCAAGGAAGAGCAGTGGTTCGCTGCCAAGCCGGCCACCACCAAGCTGAAGGTGCGTCCGCTGAAGAAGCTGAAGGACGCCGCGCTGTAAGCGCGCGCCCCAACGCGGATTCCGACGGGACGGCTCTGGCCGTCCCGTTTTTTTTGTCCCAACCACAGCCCGCAACACAGCGTTGCCGCATCCCCGGGAATGCGCGTACAGGCCCGTCGCCATTGGCTGGACGTGGTCCGTTGCGGCCCCGGAACGTACCGGGTGGAACACTGCGTGCAGCCCCGGCCATCGCCGCCGAGCACGGCCTTGACTAAGGTGGGCACATCCTCCACAGCTACGGCGAGCACACCCTCATGGCCAGCCCCTCCACCCGCTACCGGATCTCGGTGACCCCCATCGAAAAGGACGGGTTGCAGTGCACCGGGCGCTGCACCATCGAACTGGAACATCGCGCAAGCCGCGACCTGATGCGCCTGCTGGAAGCAGCACCGCGTACCGCTGGTATCAGCGGCGACGAGCGCGCGACGCTGGTGATCGCCACCCAGCTGCTGCGCGACATCGTGCAGCGCCACGCCGACACCGAAGGGCATGCCCTGGCCGCCATCGCCACGCAGGTGCTGCCGGCGCTGGATGCACTGGAACAGCTGCCCTCCTCCCGCTGATCGCGGAACAGCCGATACACTGCCTCCTTCCGTTCGCCTCGGGGAGGAGGCAGACATGCGCAGGTTCCTGATACTGCTCGCACCGCTGGTGCTGCTGGCCTGTTCCCGGCCGACATCGCAATCCGATCCAGCGGATGCCACACCGTCGGCCACGGCCGAGGCGGCTGCCCGCACGAAGTCGCAGACCGCCGCAGAAGGCGATGCACCGACCGTGCAGGCCATCGATGTCGATCCCCTGTTTGCCGCCGTCGCGGCCGAGGCCGAGCTGCCGGCGGGAATGCTCAATGCCTATGTCATGGCCCTGCTCAATCGCGATCGCAAGGCCGTCGACGCCGCGTGGACCTTCCCGCCCAGCGATGCACGACGCGCCGACGATGCCGCATTGCGCCAGCTCACGGACGTGCGCAGCCTGCGCCTGACCAGCGAACTACCGATCGCGCGCGACGGTCACCAGCCGCCGCAGCTGCTGGAGGTTCCGGTACAGATCCGCGCAGTGACCCCTGAGGGCACCTTCCGCTTCGGCGGCTGGTACCGGGTGCAACCCCGTGCCGATGGCCGCGCCTGGCAGATCCAGTCGGCGCAACTGCGGCCAACGCTGGACTGAACCGTTGCAGCGGCATGCACGCGCGATTCAGCCGGCACGGCTACTCTTTGATTCGTCCATTCATATCCACCGGTCACCGCCATGCGCCTGCGTTCACTGATGACCCGCCTCGCGGCCTCCACCGTGCTGATCGCCGCTGCGATCGGCGCCCAGGCCGCCCCTTCCATTTCCGGCCGCGAACTGTCGGTCGGCGCCAGCGACGTGCAGCAGTACCTCGATGGCAGCTTCCCGCGCACCCAGGACGCCCTCGGCGGCCTGATCGCCCTGACCATGAGTCACCCGCAACTGAGTCTTCCGGCCGGCGAACGGTTGAACCTGGGCATGGATGTGGCACTGGCCACCGCCGGTGGCAACCCGGCCAAGCTGGGCACGGTGAAGCTCAGCAGTGGACTGCGCTACGACGCGCAGACCCAGGGCTTCCACCTGCAGCAGCCGAGCGTGGATGACTTCACCCCGGCCAACCAGGGCGGTCGCCTCGATTCGCGCACCCGCGGCCTGCTCAATGCCTGGCTGAGCGACTACGCCCAGCGCGAACCGATCTACAAGCTGGACCCGGCCGTGGCCGGCCTGCTCGGCGCCCTGCAGGTGCAGTCGGCGCAGGTGAAGAACGGCAAGCTGGTGGTCACCTTCAACCAGAACCTGGGCAACCTGGTGCCGGCAGGCGTCCTGGGTAAGTAAGGTAGTGCCGGCCGCTGGCCGGCACGCTTTTCACATGTGTGCCGGCCAGCGGCCGGCACTACCCGCTGCGGGTCAGCGCTTGGGCTGCAGCATGGTGCCGGTGCACTTGGGCGAGCCGCAGCGGCACTCCCAGATCTTCTTCAGCTTGGCGGTGTGACGCTCGGCCAGGGTGATGCCGTAGTTGTAGGTCAACTCTTCGCCGGCCTTGATATCGCGCAGCGCCTCGATGAACACCTTGTCGCCGCGGCTGTCGCCGTCCTCGTCTTCCTCGATCACCGCCTCGCAGTTCGGGTCGCAGCTGTGGTTGATCCAGCGCGCGTCATTGCCCTTGTAGTTGGCATCGATCACCCAGTCGTCGTTGAGGGTGAACAGGAAGGTATGGCCACTTTCGACGTCGCCGCTGTCATCGGCATCAACGTCGCCGTGGCTGCGCAGCAGGCCCTTGTACTGGATCACGCGCTCGCCCTGCTTGATCGGGGCCACGGCGAACACGCCGTTGCCATGGATGGCGGACTTGCGGGCTTGGATCTTCTTCGGCATCGGCACGGGCTGTTTGCAGCGAATGGAACAGGGATTCTCGCCCATTCCGGGTGATTGCGAAAATCACCCCGTTGGCGCAGCATTGCGCCCTGGCAACGGCCCCGGTGTGTCCTCCCGGCCCGGCCCCAGCGCCGGCTGAATGCCCGGGTTGGATGGCGGCGAATAAAAGCGTACAATTTCAGTCCGCTTTAAGAACCACTCGCATCCCCATGTTGCGCGTCACCAAACTCACCGATTACGCCACCGTCGTGCTGACCGTGCTCGCCGCCCGTCCGGGCGAGGTGCTCAGTGCCACCGAGCTGGCCGAATTCACCGGTCTGGAGCCGCCCACCGTCAGCAAGGTGCTCAAGCCGCTGGCCCAGGCCGGCCTGGTTGAAGGCCTGCGCGGCGTCCGTGGCGGCTATCGCCTGACCCGCCCGGCCATCGAGATCTCGCTGTTCGAAGTGGTCGAAGCGATGGAAGGGCCGCTGGCCCTGACCGAATGCAGCCACGACCACCATCAGTGCGGCATGGCGCCCAAGTGCGGCGCGCGCAGCAGCTGGCGGCTGATCAACGACGTGGTTTCCGAGGCCCTGCGCGATGTCACCCTTGCGCAGATCCTGCCCCCTCTCCCCCTTGCCGATGACGAACAGCGCCGCACCATCGCTGTCGACGTCGTCTCCTGATCCGTAGGCAGCCCCCCATGGCCACCGAAACCATCGAAAACGTCGCCCACGACGACACCCCCAACCGCGAGATCCACGAGCAGCTCGGCCGCAAGTATTCGGCCGGCTTCATCACCGAGATCGAATCGGACTCCCTGCCGCCGGGCCTGGACGAGGACACCATCCGTGCCCTGTCGGCCAAGAAGGAAGAGCCGGAGTGGATGACGCAGTGGCGCCTGGACGCCTACCGCCACTTCCTGACCATGCCGATGCCGGACTGGGCCAAGCTGGAGATCGCGCCGATCGACCTGCAGGCGCTCAGCTACTACTCCGCGCCGAAGGGCCCGAAGTACGCCTCGCTGGATGACGTGCCGAAGGAACTTCTGGACACCTACGACAAGCTGGGCGTGCCGCTGCACGAGCGTGCCAAGCTGGCCGGCGTGGCGGTGGACGCGGTGTTCGACTCGGTGTCCGTCGGCACCACGTTCCGCAAGGAACTGGCCGAGAAGGGCATCATTTTCTGCTCGATGTCCGAGGCCATCAAGGAACACCCGGAACTGGTCCGCCAGTACCTGGGCACCGTGGTGCCGGTGGGCGACAACTACTTCGCCGCGCTCAACTCGGCGGTGTTCTCCGATGGCAGCTTCGTGTTCATTCCCAAAGGCGTTCGCTGCCCGATGGAACTGAGCACCTACTTCCGCATCAATGCCGGCCACACCGGCCAGTTCGAGCGCACCCTGATCGTGTGCGAGGACAAGGCTTACGTGTCCTACCTGGAAGGCTGCACCGCGCCGATGCGCGACGAGAACCAGCTGCACGCTGCGGTGGTCGAGCTGGTCGCGCTGGAAGATGCGGAGATCAAGTACTCCACCGTGCAGAACTGGTACCCGGGCGACGAGAACGGCGTCGGCGGCATCTACAACTTCGTCACCAAGCGTGCCGAGTGCCGTGGTGCGCGCAGCAAGGTCACCTGGACCCAGGTCGAAACCGGCTCGGCGATCACCTGGAAGTACCCGTCCTGCGTGCTGCTGGGCGACGACTCGGTCGGTGAGTTCCACTCCGTGGCGCTGACCCATCACCGCCAGCAGGCCGACACCGGCACCAAGATGATCCACGTCGGCAAGCGCACCAAGAGCAAGATCGTCAGCAAAGGCATCAGCGCCGGCCGCGGCCAGAACACCTACCGCGGCCTGGTGCGTGTGGACCGCAATGCCGATGGCGCGCGCAACTACACCCAGTGTGATTCCCTGCTGATCGGCAAGCAGTGCGGCGCACACACCTTCCCCTACATCGAGGTGAAGAACCCGGGCGCCACCGTCGAGCACGAGGCCACCACCTCCAAGATTTCCGACGACCAGCTGTTCTACTGCCGCGCCCGTGGCATCAGCCAGGAAGACGCGGTGTCGATGATCGTCGACGGCTTCTGCAAGCAGGTGTTCCGCGAACTGCCGATGGAGTTCGCGGTGGAAGCCAAGAAGCTGCTGGAAGTCTCGCTGGAAGGTTCGGTGGGCTGACCGCCCGCCCCTGCCCCTCGCAAACGCATTCTCTTTACCGGCGGGCCGCGGCCCGCCCCACGGAAACCCCCACCATGCTGAAGATCGAAAACCTCCACGCCCGCATCGGCGACAAGGAAATCCTCAAGGGCCTGTCGCTGGACGTCCAGCCGGGCCAGGTGCACGCCATCATGGGCCCGAACGGCGCCGGCAAGTCCACCCTGGGCAATGTCCTGGCCGGCCGCGACGGCTACGAAGTGACCGAAGGCAGCGTGCAGTTCGACGGCGTCGACCTGCTGGGGCAGGACCCGGAAGCGCGCGCCGCCGCCGGCCTGTTCCTGGCGTTCCAGTACCCGGTGGAAATCCCGGGCGTGAACAACACCTACTTCCTGCGCGCGGCACTGAACGCCCAGCGCAAGGCGCGCGGTGAGGAAGAACTCGATTCCATGCAGTTCCTCAAGCTGGTGCGCCAGAAGCTGGCCGTGCTGCACCTGAAGGACGAACTGCTGCACCGTGGCGTCAACGAAGGCTTCTCCGGCGGCGAGAAGAAGCGCAACGAGATCTTCCAGCTGGCCGTGCTGGAACCGAAGCTGGCGATCCTGGACGAGACCGACTCGGGCCTGGACATCGACGCGCTGAAGAGCGTGGCCGATGGTGTCAACGCACTGCGCGCCGCCGACCGCTCGTTCCTGGTCATCACCCACTACCAGCGCCTGCTGGACTACATCAAGCCGGACGTGGTGCACGTGCTGGCCGATGGCCGCATCGTCAAGAGTGGCGGCCCGGAGCTGGCACTGGAACTGGAAGCGCACGGCTATGATTTCCTGAAGGACCGGGTTGTGCCCGAGGCGGCGGTCTGATGAGCGCCCTGCTTGATTCGATGGCCCAGGCCTTCTGCGGCAGCGATGCGCGCCGCGAAGTGCTGGATGCAGCCCTGCGCGACGGCCTGCCGGCCGCCCGCAACGAGGCCTGGAAGTACACCTCGCTGCGCCAGCTGGAACGCCGTGCGTTCGCGGCTGCACCACTGCAGGGCCCGGCGCTGGATGCCGCGCTGCTGGAGGACATCCCGGCACCGCGCCTGGTGTTCATCAACGGCCGCCTGGATGCCGCGCTGAGCGACGTGCAGGCGCTGCCAGCCGGCGTGCAGCTGCAGCCGCTGTCGGCCGCACTGGCCGCCGGCGAAGACGCCGTGCGTTTCCTTGGCCGCCGCTACGAGCACAGCGAGGAGATCTTCGCCCGCCTGAATGCCGCGCTGGCCGATGAAGGCGTGGTGCTGCGCGTGGATGAAGGCGTACAGGTCGACGTGCCGCTGCAGCTGGTGTTCGCCAGCGTTGCCGGCGAGACCGACCTGGCCTGGCACCACCGCCACCTGATCGAACTTCGTGCCGGCGCCAGCCTGGGCGTGGTCGAGCATCGCTTCAGCGTGGGTGACTCCGCCCACCTGGACAACACCGTGCTGCATGCCCACGTCGCCCGTGATGCCGTGCTCAAGCACGCCCGCGTGCAGGCCGGCAGCGCGCGCCAGACCAGCTTCCTGCGCACCGACGCGGTGCTGGCCCGCGACGCGCAGTACCACCGCGTCGACCTGGAACTAGGCGCCGCGCTCAGCCGCCATGAACTGAACGTGCGCCTGGAAGGCGACAATGCCCAGCTGACCGCCAACGGCGTGCTGCTTGGCAATGGCCGCCGCCACGTCGAAACCCGTCTGGGCATCGACCACATCGCACGCGATACCGCCTGCGAACTGCTGTGGCGCGGCGTCGCCGCCAACCGCAGCCGCGTGGTGTTCCATGGTGGCATCCAGATCCGCGAAGGCGCCGATGGCACCGATGCCAACCTGTCCAACAAGAACCTGCTGCTGTCGGCCGATGCCGAGATCGACACCCAGCCGACGCTGGTGATCGATGCCGATGAAGTGAAGGCCGCGCACGGCGCGACCGTCGGCCAGCTCGATGCCAATGCGCTGTTCTACCTGCGCTCGCGCGGCCTGCCGCAGGCACAGGCGCAGGCACTGCTGAGCGCCGCGTTCTGCCACGAGCCGCTGAAGATCCTGCCCGACGCACTGCGTGCGCAGCTGGCACGTCGCCTGGACAAGGCCCTCGCCGAGGCGGGTGTGGCATGAACCTGTCCACGCCGCGACCGATCGAAGAACGCACCGGCGCCCCCGACTGGGACCGCGTCCGTCTCGACTTCCCGCTGTTGATGCGTGAAGTGCACGGCAAGCCGCTGGTCTATTTCGACAACGCCAACACCGGCCAGAAGCCGGTGCAGGTGATCGGCGCGGTGGACGAGTTCTACCGCCGCTACAACGCCAACGTCAGCCGCGCGGTGCATGCACTGGGCAGCGAAGCCACCGATGCCTACGAAGGCGCACGCAACAAGCTGGCGCGCTTCCTCAACGTGCGCCCCAGCGACCTGGTGCTGTGCAGTGGCACCACCTTCGCCATCAACCTGGTGGCCTACTCGTGGGCGCTGCCACGGCTGAAGGCCGGTGACGTGATCCTGATCACGCGCATGGAGCACCACGCCAACATCGTGCCGTGGCAGCTGGTCGCGCAGCGTACCGGCGCCACCATCCGCGTGGCCGAGATCACGCCCGACGGCGCACTCGATCTGGATGCGCTGCGCGCGGCAATGACCCCGGAGGTCAAGCTGCTGGCGGTCACCCACGTCTCGAACGTGCTGGGCACGGTCAACCCGGTGCGCGAGATCTGCCGCGAAGCGCGCAAGCGCGGCATCATCACCGTGGTCGATGGCTCGCAGGCGGTACCGCACCGCAAGGTCGACGTCGCCGCGATCGGCTGCGATTTCTACGCCATCACCGGCCACAAGATGTGCGGCCCGACCGGCACCGGCGCACTGTGGGCGCGCCGCGAGCATCTGGATGCGATGCCGCCGTTCCTCGGCGGCGGCGAGATGATCAAGGAAGTCAGCTTCGACGGCACCGTGTTCAACGATGCCCCGCACAAGTTCGAAGCCGGCACCCCGAACATCGCCGGTTTCATCGGCCTGGGTGTGGCTGCCGACTACCTGCAGCAGCTTGGCCAGGAGAACGTGGAAGCCCGCGAAGCCGAACTGCTGGCGCACTTCACCGAAGAGCTGCGCCGCGTCGACGGCCTGCGCATCATCGGCGAAGCGCCGGAGAAGGCTGCGGTGGTCTCTTTCCTGATCGATGGCGCGCATGCGCACGACCTGGCGACCCTGCTCGACCTGGAAGGCGTGGCCGTGCGCTCGGGCCAACACTGCGCACACCCGCTGCTGCAGTACTTCGGCGTCGCGGCTACCTGCCGAGCTTCGCTGGCGTTCTACAACACGCATGCCGAGATCGAGCGGTTCATGACGGCATTGACGAAGGTGCGAAAGCTGCTGGGCTGAGGATTCGCCAGAATCGGGGAAGTATGAGAGCGCCGCAGGAAACTGCGGCGTTTTTTTATTGCGCGCTGGACGAAAGCAAGCAGAGGCGTGACCGGGAAACACCGAGTGATGCCAGGAACGGGCAATCTCACCGTAATGCCGATCCATCCACCATCAACGGCCTTGAGGCGCCGTCTTTTACATGCCAACAAGCATGGATACCCCGGAGGCAATCAAGAAGACGTACATCATCACGACGCCCCTCAACACCCACCGTTCCCCCTGATGGAGCGTCTGCCCTTTGGAAGTAAGGGCAAGCACTGCAATACCGCGCAAGCACCTAAGCCACCAATCAACCTTGATGATTCCGACTGCAGCGAGTACTTCCGGCCGTTCACGCTCGATTTTAAGCAGTATCCTGTGAGCCGCAGATGCGTTTATCCACATGGCGCCTAGAATAATGGAAGCCAAAATGGGGAAGCTTTCAACAAACCCTGGCACTCAGCTCCTCCTTTTGAGGCTACTCCATCAAATAGCACCTGCACACCCAATCTTCTACGCAGCAAACAGCTATGGAACCGATGCGTTCAAGGGCGCAATATGACCTCTGATGTATTCCGCGGGGCCATCAACGTCCTCAGCTGCGCCAGCAAACCCTCCTCATCTAGCGGCCTTCCTTAATTCCGTCATCAGAGGCAGCAATGCCATCATCAATGTAGAGGTGAACATTGTCTTTGCCAATCAGACGCGCATACAGGGTAACCACCTGATCTGCTCTTACCAGTGCGGAGCAAATCTCTCGAGTAGCGAAGACCCTGTCCCCCGCGACCACGCGTCGCCACAGGTCACCCAGCAGCACGTCATCCGCTGAAGTTAATGTTTCAATGGCTGAAACCTCCCAGATATCTCCAGGTCCCGCGAGCGACTCGAGTGCATCAGCAACTGCTCTCCCTGTAATAGGAAATTGGGCAAACCCTTCACTCATGACCTACCCTCCATTCAATGGTCTTTCATCGCCACGCATTGGTGTTCCGCCCGTCTTATTCGGAACATACGGGTGTTCATGTGGATTCACATGCTGACTTGGGCGACCGTGGTCAGTGAAATCAATGTCTTTCACCGGCTTTCCATCCCCATCGAACTCTCGAGCCTGATCATATCGTGACTTCCTTCCGTCCTTCTGACCAAGCTGAGTATGTGGTCCTTTTGCACCAGGATCCGGGGTGGGATTTCCGTGTTGATCTCGCGGTAGATCTCGATCAGGAAATCGATTTCCAGAACCTTCGCCACCTGCTGATTCCGGCTTAGAACTATCAGGCTTTTTCTCCGTGCGAGGAGAACCTTTGGGAGCAGCCTTGGGAGCGGGCTTTGGCGATGCCTTTGGCAAAATCTTAGGAAGAATTTTCTTTATCAATTCCGCGATTAGCTTACCGATCCGCCCATCTGGATCGGCATACTTGTAAGGATTCCCATTCGCATAGAGATATCTCGCAAAATTTCCTCCCGTCACCGTATCCGCCGCGACGGGATCAACTGAAAGGAATACGCCAGTACTTGGGTCGAAATACCTCTGCTGCATGTAGATCAACCCGGTCCCCGAGTCCGTCACATGCCCCGTATATCCCGGCCCATCCTTCAACGGCCGGTTGACCACCGCCCCATACGGCTCATACACCGTACGCTCGATGACATTTCCACCAGCATCGGTGATCGCCACCGGTGAACCCAGTGCATCAGTGTGGATGTACTCGACGACTTCCTGTGCAACTGCCGGAGCCACGCAGGCCACCAGCACCACCACCGCGAGTACCGCCCGAATCAACAGCGAAGAGAGTCCGTTCATGGCTTAGTCCCAACTCAGTACGCCGCGGGTGACCGGCCGTTCGGCCGACCACGGTGAGCAACCACCTGCGTTGCAGGCACGCACGCGATACTCATGCGCGCAGTATGCCCCGCCACTGTCGTTCACGTAGGTCTGGGGGCCCGTGTACAAACGCTGGCCACCGCCACCGCTTTCGAGCTGATACTCCGTTGCATCTGCCACCGGGCTCCACCCGGCAGAACACTGGACCTGATAAGGCGGCCTGCGTGTGGTCAGCCACTCTGCCAGATAAAGGCTCGTCGCCCCCGGCGGCAACACCACCGCAACAGTCACGACTCCGGAGTACGGACTGCACCCAGCGAAGTTGCACGCCCTCACACGATAGGCGTAGCTGCCTTTGCCACGGCTGGCACCAAAGCTGTTCCCGCCGCCGTTATGCACCACCGTCCAGCCACCACCATTGGCACTCTCCTCCAGCACGAAGCTCTCGCTGTTGGCCGGCACCGACCAGCTCAGGCTGTACTGCGGCACGTTCACCAGGCCCGGCGCGCTGATCACCGGCTCGATCGTCGGCGGCCCGATCACCGCTACCGTCGACGTGGCCGACCACGGCCCGCAGCCTGCGCCATTGCAGGCGGCAACCCGATAACCATAGCTGCCCACACCACGCACAGCGGTGGCATAGGAACCCGCGTTGCCGTCGAACAGCGTGACCCATCCGCCACCATTACTGCTCTCCTGCAAGGTGTAACGCGTGGCACCAGCCACCCCGTTCCAGCCAATGCCGATACTACCCGGCGCAGCGCGTGCCGGCGCAGAGAGACCTGGCGCAGTGGCAGGCGGATACACCACCGTCACCGCAGCCGTGGCGCTGTATCCCGTGCACCCCACCGGGTTACATGCGCGAACCCGGTAGTTGTAGCTTCCCGCTGCCTTGCCACTGAAGGCCTTGGACTGACCGATGGCGTTGTGCACCTGGACCCAAGCGCCGCCATTGGCGCTTTCCTCCAGCTCATAGCGCTCGGCACCGGAGGCCGCAGACCATGCCACGCTGTAACTGCCATTGAAGGCCGTGGCAGGCAGGTTCAAGGTCGGTACGGTGGATGGCGCCAATGCCACGGCCACTGATGCGACATTGCTCCATCCGCCGCACACCGTCCTGCAACCGCGCACGCGGAACTGATAGGTTCCCGTGACCAGACCGGTGCTGGTGAACGATTGCGCCGCGCCATCGAAGACCGTACTCCAGGTGCCTGCAAGGGCACGCTGCAACTCATAGCGGTTGGCACCACCGGCAGGGCTCCAGGTCAGGTTCACGCTGCCCTGGGTGATGTAGCCCGGCGCACTCAGCGCGGGAACGCTGGGTGCGGCTTCACCATGCACCTGGGAGACCAGGCTGCCTGACAGATAGAGATAGTCGGTCTGCTTGCCGGTGCGTTCGTTACGCTGGAATCGCAGCACGCCGCCGTTGTCGTAGAACGAGTAGATTGCCCCCTTGCCACTGGCCCCGCCCTTCACCCGGCGACCGTGGGCGTCGTACTCGTAGCTCTCTGCCGTCCCCGCCGCGCGCAGCCGGTTGCCGTAGTCAAACGTGAAAGCTTGACCATTGCGCACCGAAAGATTGCCCTGCACGTCATAGCCAAGACCGGTCACGGTCGCCCCGGTTCCGGTTTCGATCACGTTGACCAGCCGATTGGTCGGATCGAAATAGTGCGTACGATCGCGGCTGCCAACCTTGGCACGGCGCAGGTTGTCCAGCGCGTCATACTCATACAATGCGTTGCCGAAGCCCGGTGCAGTGACCGTCCGCAACCGGTCCAGGCCGTCATAGGTCATATCCCGGTTACCGGGCGCCCCGGGCAGGCCATCGGAAATGGCCATCACGTTGCCGCCAGCATCGTAGTCATAGCTGTCATCCAGCACTGCGGCCGCTGCGGTGGCATCGCGGCTGCGGTCGGGCAGCCCGCGGGCATTCTGGGTCAACGTGTGCACGATCCCATTGCCATATACGAAGCGGGCCAACGCGCCGTTGGCAAAGTAACTGGCCTCCTTCGCATAGCCGCCGACCGTCGTCGCCCGACCCAGTGCGTCCGGCGTATAGCTGACGACACGCCCACCCGGATAGGTATTGCTGGCCAGTGTGCCGTTGGCATCGTAGCCATAGGCCAGGCTCAGGCTTCCCAGATCCGGATGCTGCAGGGTTTCGCCGCTGAGCAGGCGGCGGCGGTTGTACTGGTAGCGGTTGACGACCATCGGCCGGGCCGGATCGTTCTGCGTGCTGATCTCGGCCGGCAGACCATCAGGCGCGTAGGACCAGTTCTGATTTCCGCGCCCATCCGGGAAGATCAGGGACGACAAGCGGTTGGCGGCGTCGTAACTACGCTTCACCGCACGTCCGCTGGCCAGGGCTTCACTTCGGTTGCAGTCGGTGGTGCTGGTCAAACCCGTGCCGGCCGCCGACCACAGCACGTTGCCTGCCGCGTCGTAGTCCTGCACGGTCGCACCGGTTTCCGGCTCGATGGTCTTGCACAGCTGCTGGTAGCCGTCATAGACGTAGCGGCGGGTGAGCGACTGGCTGCCGTCTGCATTGCGGCGGGTGATCGCCAGCGGCTTGCCCAGCGTGTCGCGCTGGATCTCGGTCACCACGCCTTCCGGGTGCTGCAGCGTCAGCGGCATCTCGTAGCTGGGCTGGTCGTAGGCAAGATGACGGGTCGTCGTGGCCTGGCCGCGGGGGTTGGTCACCTTCACCGACAGGTTGCCCACGTACTCGGTGCGGGTAACCAGTGCCCCAAGCTCGGACGATTGACTGACCACGGTGGGGCGGCCCAACGCGTCGTACTGCGTCGTGGTGCCGGTCAGGGCGGCATTGATATCGGAGAGCTGCCGCGTGGGATACGAGGCAAACACGGTCTTGCCGCTGGTGTCGTAGCGGGTCACCACGGCGCTGTCCAGCACGTTGTTGGCGTTCTCGGTCACCAGCACCGGGCGGAACATCGCATCCAGGTAGGTATCCGTGCGCCGCCCGCCCTGCGTGCGCGAGTGCTTCCATGCGCCGGCGGGCACCCCCAGCTGCGCGCCACCCAGTCGCTGCAGGTCCATGGTTACGCCATTCCAGTTCACGCTGTCGCCGCCAGGGAACTGCTGGCTGCGCAGCCTGCCCATGCTGTCGTAGCTGAAGCTGGTGGTTGCGCCGGTTTCGTCGGTCAGCGAGGTGATCCAACCGTTGTCGTCCACGGCAACCGTGCGCACTGCACCATTGGGCGCTTCGGGCGTGGCCGGCATGCGGAGCTGCTGCGGAACACCACGCTTCCATCCCGACAGATGGCTGGTATTTCCACGGCCATCGGCCACCGAGGCAACCGTGCCGTCGGCTGCGTAGGTCACCTGCTGCGCCAGGCGGCCAAATGCGTAGGCTCGCAGCGGCAGTGCTTTGGCCGTATCGAATTCGGTGCGGGACTGTTCGATGCCATTGAGCACACTGCGCGCCGTCTGGCCGTTCACCCATAGCGCGGGATTGTCGTAGTAGCTGGTGCTGGTGGTGCGACTCTGGCCTGCGGAATTGGCTTCTGCGACGGTGACTTCGCGGACGAAGGCATCAAAGGCCTGCACAGTACGCGTGAACTGCACGCCATCCTGATTCACAACCGTGCTCTGCACTGGGCGATTCAGATGCTCTCCCAGTTCCCTGGCCCCGTACTTGAGATTCCGGCCCGCCTCGCGCGGGAACGGCGCGCTGGCAAGCTGCGCGTCCGGGTAGTAGTTGCTGCGCTCGATGCGAACCACCGCGCCACCAGAGCTGGTAGTCGTGGACAGCAATAGACCGTCGTTGTAGCCGACTTCCTTACCGAATTCGTAGGTCCGAATAACCCCATCGGGTAGGGTTTCAATCGTTATCTTGGGCTCTGCCTGCCCCACCGGAATCATCGGCCACCCGGCCTGGTCGACTCTCCTGTCGTACTGCCACCCCAGATTGGTGTACTGATAGCTCCACTGCGCGGTGGGCATCCCCGGGCCGCTTATCCGCTTTGCCACCAAAGACATCGCGTCCCGATAGAGGGGCGTGAGATTCCATCCGTCGGCCAGCAACTGATCGTCGCCGGAGGTCTGGCAGTTGAACGGAACATTCTTGCGCCCGTGTCGGAACGGTCGAAACACAAAAGTACCGAGTGCGCCAGAGGGATGTGTGACAGTAGCCGTGACCTCGGTCTGCACAATCTTGTTCGTCTTCGCGCACAGCCCAGCGAAGTCCATGTAGGCTGAAGGGTCCTGCCCGGTGTATTCGGGGTACTTCTTCGTCACGTGGACCGGAGGCAGGTCGTAACGCCAGGCGGAGCCATCCGGCAGCGTCACCGACTGCAACACACCGGCCGGAGTGTAGCCATAGGTCCAGGTGCGGCCCGCTGCTGTTGCGGTTGCGATGCGGCCCAGGGAGTCATAGGCAAGGCTGATGCTGCGCCCATCGTTGGCAACGATTCGATCCAGCCGCCCGCCACTCCATTCGTAGCGGACCCAGTTGCCGAAACGATCGACAACCTGGGATGGATAGAGGAAGACCTTTTTCCGTTTCAGCGTGGCATGGGTGATGGTGTCGTAGGGCTGGAGAACGGCAGACTCGTTCTCGCGCGCCACCATCCAGTCGAAGTAGTACTTGGTTCCGTCTGGCGCGTGGCCCAGGAAACCTTCGCCCGGCTGGCCGCTCTTGAGCGCACTGAGGCATGAGAAGAACCATCCCCCTTTTGTGTTCCAAGGCGTTGGCGTGCCAATCTGGGGCGTTGGCTGGCGTGCGTCCCCGCTGCCCGCCAGGACGGTTTCACCGCCTCCGCCCGGCAATGAAAGCCTCACCCCATCCCAATAGGTGTGGGGAGAAAAATTGATGGTCTGGGTATGCTTGTAATTCCAGACATCCAGCGACGGGGGTGCGGTAACTGTCGAGCAACGGGCGCTTGGCATCCAATGCCCGCCGATCGCGGTTTCGGGCTGGTCTCCGTATGTGCCTGAAAGCGACGGAATGTCGAGATCCCAGTTTCCATATTCCTTGTCATTTGCACCGCCGCTGACATCCCCGTAGCTGCGGCTGAGTGAAACCGCGAGCCCGCCATTGCCTGGAATCGAAATATCCGTGGCCTTGAAGCTGATCGAGCCGTCATAGAGGTTGACCTGCTCGCCGAAGATCTCGCCCTTCAGCGGTTCGACAAGGTCCCCGTACTTCAGCCGCTTGTCGTACTCCTGGCGCCAGGTGGGAACGATCTGGGCTGAAACGCCGACCGGTGCCAGCACACACAGGGCAATGACACCGAGAAACAGACCCTTGGCAGCCGTTGCGGCGCGCGGATGAGAAATGAGGCCAGACTGCATGAAGATCCTCCCTGGATCGACGTCCCTGTGTGCCCCACCTGCGCCGAACGGCAGTTGGCCTTCGACCAGGCGGCACCCACTCCGGCAGACAGCCACGCGTTGCTTCACGGTGGGCGGGTGCTGACCATGGATATGAACGAATAATGAAGACGACGTCAACCCTGCGTATTGGCCACACTCGGCAAAGTCGACCCAAGCGGCAGCCTCCCGCGCCCTTCCCCGCTCCACCTAGAATGTCCCCATGAGCACCCTGACCTTCCGCGCCGCCACGCCGGCCGACATCCCCGCCCTCATTGCCCTCGTCACCTCGGCCTACCGGGGTGATGCCAGCCGCGTCGGCTGGACCACCGAAGCCGACCTGCTGGACGGCGCCCGCATCGATGCCGAAGGCATCCAGGCCGACCTGGACCGCCCGCGCTCCACCATCCTGCTGGCCGAACGCGACGGCCAACTGGTAGCCTGCGCCCACGTCGCCGATGTCGACGGCAAGGGCTACTTCGGCATGTTCTCGGTCGACCCGGCCCAGCAGGGTGGCGGCGTCGGCAAGCAGCTGATGGACGCCGCCGAAGCGCACGCCGCACGCGAATGGAAGGTGCCGGTGATGCAGATGACGGTGATCGACGTGCGCGACGAGCTGATCGCCTTCTACGAGCGCCGCGGCTATCTGCGCACCGGCATCAAGAAGCCGTTCCCGTACGGCGACGAGCGTTTCGGCATTCCCAAGCGCGACGACCTGCGCTTCGAAATCCTGGAAAAGCCGCTGGCCGGAGCCGCCGCGTGAGCAATACCTGGACCTTCGTCTGTGCCGGCACCGAGCTGCTGCCGGGTGAAATGAAGAGCGTGTTCGACGAAGTGACCGGCACGCCGATCGTGGTGTTCAACCTCGACGGTGAGTTGTACGCGCTGGAAGACCAGTGCACACATGAAGAGTTCGAGCTGTCCTCGGGCGAGTTCAACACCACCGAGGGCAGCGTGGAGTGCGTGCTGCACGGCGCGCGCTTCGACGTGCGTGACGGCCGCGCCCTGTGTGCCCCGGCCTACAGCCCTGTGCCCAAGTTTCCGGTGAAGCGCGAGCACGACGCTGTCTGGACCCGCGACGACCGGGATTGAGGCGGCGCTCAGCCCAGAGAGCCCCCCCCCCCAGAGGGCGCCCCGCGGGAGAGCATCCACCCATGAGGTGGATCTACCGGAAGGCCATGAGGGCGCCCCCAGGCCGCTCCGGGGCGGCCCCAGCGGCCCGTCACGCCCCGCAGATGCGAATCATTATCGTTGATGTTATTCTACGTAACATCTTCGTAACGACTCCGCCCCCGCGCCATGGCTTCGCCCGCGCCCACCGCCACGCTGTGCCAGCTTGCCCGTCAAGGGTGGCCGCTGCTCGTAGCCGTGCTGCTGACGCTGGTGTTGGGCTGGTCTGCGTTGCATGAAGGCAGGCACACGGCGACCGCCGATGCGCCGACTCTGTATGCTCATGATGTGTCGCCCGCGTCCCCACCACACGTGCTGCCGCACGAACAGGCGATGCACCCCGCTGAATCCGAACCCGATGGCAGTCGCGGTGACAAACCTCGTGCCCTGCGGCGACTCTGCCTGCAGCACCCTGACAATGCACCTGCAGACGCTCCGGCGCCGGTGACACCGACCCCTCCGGTGCTCGCACCGGGCCGGCGCCAGCCCCCATCCCACGCACCGCCCGCGCTGCTGGCCTGACGCTCTGCTGCGCCATGCGCAGCCGCATCCGCACGCCCCCCCCCCCTCGTTCTACGTACTGCTGCCGCGCGGCCCGCGCCGGCCGCCTCTCCCTGTTCCCCTTCTGCAGACGCCCATGAACCCGATCAAGAGCCGCAAGCACGCTTCGCCGCTTCGTACCCTACCGCTGGCCACCGCCAGTCTTGCCGCCGGCCTCGGCCTGGCCACCCTGCCCACGCTGGCCCACGCTGAAGCCACCGACAACGCCCGCACGCTGGACAAGATCGACGTGCACGCCACCCGGGGCTACAAAGCCGACAAGGTGGCCTCGCCGAAGTTCACCCAGCGCCTGCAGGACACGCCGCAAACCATCCAAGTGATTACCAGCGACCTGTTCAACCAGCAGGGTGCCACCACGCTGACCGAGGCGCTGCGCAACAGCCCGGGCGTGGGCACCTTCTATGCCGGCGAGAACGGCAACACGACCACCGGCGATGCGCTGTTCATGCGCGGCTTCGACACCTCCAACAGCTTGTATGTGGACGGTGTGCGCGACCTGGGCTCGATCTCGCGCGATGTGTTCAACATCGAACAGGTGGAAGTGACCAAGGGGCCGGCCGGCACCGACAATGGCCGTTCGGCGCCGACCGGCGCGATCAACCTTGTCAGCAAGCAGGCCAACCTGCAGGACGCGACGTCGGCCAGCATTTCGCTGGGCAGCGACCAGCAGCGCCGCGCCACCACCGACTGGAACCAGTCGCTGGGCACCACCAGCGCGCTGCGCATCAACGGCATGTGGCAGGACAGCGACCAGCCCGGCCGCGACCACGTGCAGAACAAGCGCTGGGGCATCGCACCGTCGCTGGCCTTCGGTCTGGGTACCGCCACCCGCTACTACCTCAACCTGCTGTATGTGAAGCAGGACAACGTGCCAGATGGTGGCGTGCCCACCCTGGGCCTGCCGGGCTGGACGCCGCAGCCGACGCTGGAAGCGCTGGCCGGGCACCCGGTCGATCCGGAGAACTTCTACGGCACCCGCGCCGACCACGATGACGTGACCGCGAAGATGGCCACGTTCCGTTTCGAGCACGACTTCAACGACAGCGTGCGCCTGACCAACACCGCCCGCTGGGGTCGCACCGAACAGGATTACCTGCTCACCGCCTTCATGGGCACCGGCGTGCGCGGCGCAGGCGGCCGCCCGACCGGCAACATCACCTATGCTAACCCGGCCGACCTTTCCAGCTACGCCATCGCGCGCAGCCTGCCGACCTTCAAGGACCAGCGCAACACGATCCTCACCGATCAGCTGAACCTGCGCGCCGACTTCGCCACCGGCGCGGTCGGGCACGCATTGAGCGCTGGCCTGGAATTCACCCGTGAAGAACTGGACAGCTACGGCCAGGCCGCCGCTGCCGGCACCAGCTGGCCCGCTGCGAACCTGTACAACCCGGACTGGAACGTCAGCGGCCTGAACTGGGCGCACAACGGCGCCGATGCACATGGTAAGACCACCACCTCCTCGGTGTACCTGTTCGATACCCTGTCCTTCGGCGAAAGCTTCCTGTTGACCGCTGGCGTGCGTGCGGACCACTACAAGACCGAGTACGCCAGCGCGTCGGTGTGTGGTGGCCGCGGCGGCCCGGCGTGCGGCGGCAATCCTACCGGCACGGTGCTGCGCAACCCGACGCTGGACGCGTCCGATACGCTGCTGAACTGGAAGCTGGGCGCCCTCTACAAGGTCGGCGATACCGTCAGCGTCTACGCCAACTATGCTATCTCGCAGCAACCCCCGGGTGGCGCCAACTTCCAGCTGAGCAGCTCGGCCAGCAGTGCCGACAATCCCAAGCTGGATCCGCAGAAGGCCAAGACCTTCGAAGTGGGCAGCAAGTGGGCCTTCCTGGATGACGCTCTGGCAGTGAACCTTGCATTGTTCCAGACGGACGTGGACAACGAGATCAACACCACCGTGCTCGACGATGCCGGCAACCCGACCCAGACCGGCAGCAAGCGGGTCAAGGGCGTGGAGCTCTCCGCAGTCGGCCGCCTGACCGACAACTGGTCGGTCAGCGCCGGATACAGCCACCTGGACACCGACGTAAGGGAAGGCGCGAAGGTGGCCGCCGATGGCACCACCAACCTGACCTATACCCCGGACGACACATTCACCGGCTGGACCAGCTACACCCTGCCCTACGGCATCACCGTGGGCGGCGGCGTACGCTATGCCGCCGGCATGCACCGCGGCACCGACGGCGCGGTGGGCACCCCGTCGTTCACCAAGTCCTACGTGGTGTATGACGCGGTCGTGTCCTGGGCAATCAATGAGACGATCTCGCTGCGCTTGAACGGCTACAACCTGTTCGACAAGCAGTACGTGGCCAGCATCAACAAGAGCGGCTACCGTTACACCCCGGGTGCCCCGCGCACCTTCCTGCTCAGCGCGGACATCCGCTTCTGATGCAGCACGCGGGGGAGCCCACTCCCCCGCGCCCCCCAAAGGAACCGCCATGCTGCTGCACATTCCCGACGTGCTTTCACCCCAGGACGTGGCGCAGGCACGCAGGCGACTCGACGCTGCAGACTGGACCGACGGTCGCGAGACCGTCGGTGCACAGGGCGCGATGGTCAAGCACAATCTGCAGCTACCCGATGCATCTCCCCTGAAAGCGGAGCTGGGCAGGGACCTACTGGCCGCGCTGAGCCGCAGCCCCTTGTTCTTTGCTGCCGCGCTGCCCCTGAAGATCCTGCCGCCGCGCTTCAACCGCTACAGCGGTGGCGGCACCTATGGCTTCCATGTCGATGGCGCGGTGATGAACCTGGCCAACGGCGAACAGCTGCGCTCGGACATCTCCTGCACCCTGTTCCTGTCCGATCCGGACGAATACGAAGGCGGCGAGCTGATCATCAGCGATACCTACGGCGAGCACGAGGTAAAGCTGCCGGCCGGCGACCTGATCGTGTATCCGTCCAGCAGCCTGCACCAGGTGCGGCCGGTCACCCGCGGTGCGCGCGTGGCCTCGTTCTTCTGGGTACAGAGCATGATCCGCGACGATGTGCAGCGCCGCCTGCTGTGGGAAATGGATGGCTCGATCGAGCGCCTGCGGCAGACCGGCGGTGACGCCGAGGCGGTGCTGCAGCTGACCGGCGTGTACCACAACCTGCTGCGACGCTGGAGCGAAGTCTGAGCCCCATCCGGCCGATCCGCGACAATTTAGCAATCATTCTCATTTGCAACAGCTAACAGCTCTCATTACAATCACGCCCCGTTGATGCCGGCCGCTGCCGGCAGACCCTTGGGGACCCCTGCTTGCTGCGCCCGCTTCGCCCTCGCCCACTCATCCATCGCAAGATGGGCACCGCCATGCGCGGCCAGCGTCCTGCGCTGGCCAGTCTGCTGGCGTGGGTGGCGATGCTGGCTTTGCTGCTGGGCACCCTGCCGCTGCTGCCACACGGCCGGGCCGGAATGGCCGTGCAGATGCCGCTGGAAGAGCGCGGTGGCGAAGCGTCCCCGCAGGAAGAAGCACCGGCCAAACTGCGCCGCTGTGCTGCCGCCCCGGTGAAATCGGCCGAGAAGGCGCGCCCGCCGTTGCTGCTGGCCAGCCAATGGCTGCGCACCGAGCTTGAACTCGTACCCGCCACGCCGGCCATGCCCGGCGTGCGCCCGGACTGGCCGCTGGCCGCTCCGGACACGCCCTGGGCCGACGCGCCCGGGCGCCGCCAGCAACGCGGCCAGGCGCCGCCGCTCGCCTGAATCACGGCCCCGCGTGACCGCCTGCGCGGTCGTGCCCGCACGCCGCTGCCTGCTTCATCCCTGCCGCCCCTGACCGGGCCTCCCCGTGCATGCCGCGCCGTTCGCGCTTGGCATTGCACCACCCTGCATCCTTCGAGGTTACTGCCATGGCCCAGCGCCATCGTGTCCGTTCGTCCCTGTCCCGTACCCTGCTGACCAGCGCCGTGCTGGCAGCCATGACCGCCCCAGCCTTCGCCCACGGTGACGCTTCCGGCGCGCCACAGACGCTGGACAAGGTGGTGGTCACCGCCTCCGGCTTTGAGCAGAAGGTGGTCGATGCACCCGCCAGCATCAGCGTGGTCAGCCGCGAAGAACTCAGCAAGCGCCCGTACACCAATCTGGTCGACGCGCTGCGCGACGTTGAAGGCATCGACGTCGGTCTGGAAGCCAGCGACAAGAACGGCCGTGCCACCATCTCGATGCGCGGCCTGCCCTCCGAGTACACCCTGGTGCTGATCGACGGCCGCCGCCAGAGCAATGTCGGCCAGCTGTATCCGAACAACTTCGGCGGTGGCCAGTTCGCCTACCTGCCGCCGCTGGATGCCATCGAGCGCATTGAAGTGGTGCGCGGCCCGATGTCCACGCTGTACGGCTCGGATGCAATGGGCGGCGTGATCAACATCATCACCCGTCGCAACCAGGACAGCTGGCACGGCGCGCTCACCCAGGGCTTCACCGTGCAGCAGGACGATCAGTTCGGCGATGCACGCACCACCGACGTCTACCTCAGCGGCCCGCTGCTGAAGGACCGCCTGAGCCTGGCAGTACGCGGCAGCTACTACGACGCCAAGGCCTCCAATCCGGAGTGGGATGCACTGACCCTGCCGGACGGCAGCCTGTGGGAGCGCAGCATCGGCTTCGGTGGCGGCGGCAAGTCGGTGGCCAACACCAACTGGAACACCGGTGTGCGGCTGAACTTCCACGTCAACGATGACCACGAACTGTGGCTGGACTACGACGTGTCGCGGCAGAAGTACGACAACAGCGAGGGCCAGACCGGCACCCTCGACAGCCTGGCCAGCCTGTGGCGCGTCGGCAATGCCGTCATCCCCAACCCGAACGGCAGCGGCACCGTCACCCGCCGCGTGGTGCAGCCGCGCGTGGGCTACACCGCCTACCAGCGATACGAGCGCGACCAGTTGTCGCTGACCCACCAGGGCCGTTACAGCTTCGGTACCTGGCAGACCTCGCTGACCCACAGCAAGAGCAGCAACCTGGGCCGCTCGCTGCCGCTGACCCTGGACGAACGCGCCAACCTGCAGACACTGTGGAACGACGTCTGCCGCCGCACCGGCGGCGCCAACAACTGCGCGGCCGGCCGCGGCAATGCACTGGCCGCCCTCAACCCAAGTGAAATGGCACGCCTGCAGGCATTCCTGCCGCGTCCGCTGCGCACCATGGAGCTGGAAGGCTACGTGCTCGACACCATGCTCGACCTCGACTTCG
Source organism: Stenotrophomonas sp. 71799_Sma (assembly GCF_056482505.1). NCBI lineage: Bacteria > Pseudomonadati > Pseudomonadota > Gammaproteobacteria > Lysobacterales > Lysobacteraceae > Stenotrophomonas > Stenotrophomonas sp. 71799_Sma. Next base: position 1,162,591 of record NZ_CM151202.1, on the reverse strand, counting down.
GCGCGCACAAGCTGACCGTCGGCGGCCAGTACAACGACACCGACATGATCGACGGCGTGTTCGGCATGGATGGCGCCGGCTACCGCAGCAACACCAAGCAGAAGCACCGCATGTGGGCGATGTTCGCCGAGGACAACTGGTCGCTGACCGACACCCTCACCGCCACCTTCGGCCTGCGCTACGACGACCACAACGTGTTCGGCAGCCATGTCAGCCCGCGCGGCTACCTGGTGTGGAACGCCACTGACGCCTGGACCTTCAAGGGTGGCGTCAGCACCGGCTACAAGACCCCGCGACCGGATCAGCTGTTCCCGGGCATCACCGGCTTCGGTGGCCAGGGCGTGCTGCCGCTGGTGGGTTCGCCGAACCTGAAGCCTGAAACCAGCACCAACTACGAGCTGGCCGCGTACTACGAAGGCCAGCGCTGGGGCTTCAATGTCACCGGCTTCTTCAACAAGTTCGAAGACAAGATCGCCAGCGGCGGCACGTTCCCGAACTGCGAAGTGGCCCGCGCCGGCAGCGGTTACTGCGTGGACATCGGCCCGGGCTGGGCAGCACTGGGCTACAGCACCTTCACCCAGAGCGTGAACATCGACAAGGCCGAGACCCGCGGTGCGGAACTGGCCGGCCACGTCGACCTGCTCGACAACCTGCAGCTGCGCGGCAACTACACCTGGACCAAGAGCGAACAGACCAGCGGCCCCGACAAAGGGCGCCCGATCTCTGGCACCACGCCGGCAAAGCACATGGCCAACGCCAGCCTCAACTGGCAGATCAACGAAGCGGTCAGCCTGTCGCTGATCGGCGAAGGCCGCTACGACCGCTATCGCGACACCCTCATCGACAGTGCCGGCGCCCGCCACGTGCGCTACTACGAGGACTACACGATCTTCCATCTCGGTGGCAGCTGGAAGGCCACGCCGTGGCTGACGGTCAACGCACGGGTCAACAACCTGTTCGACAAGGACTTCGTTTCGCAGTCGTGCCTGCTGCTCAATCCCAGCGAGTTCAGCTGCGTGGACGACTACGCGACCAAGGACCAGCGCCGCAGCTACTGGATTTCGTTGAACGCGAAGTTCTGATCTCTGCGCCCTGCCCTGGCGGGTGCCGACCTTGGTCGGCACCGCTCATCCACGCATGGCGTGGATCTACTGATCCGTGGGATTGCCGGCCAGTCCGTAGTGCCGGCCGCTGGCCGGCAATTCCCCCCAGGGATACAGAACGACACGCAATTGCGAGCTATTCTCATCAATGATGTAATGGGGAGTCCCCGTCCGCCTCGAACCGTGCCGTGAGCCGTCCTGCCCCTTCCACCGTGCAGCAGCAACAGAACCGTGGCTTCTGGCTGCGGACGCTGCACCAGTGGCACTGGATCAGCTCGGCGGTCTGCCTGATCGGCATGCTGCTGTTTGCGGTGACCGGCCTGACCCTCAACCATGCCGCGAAGATCGAGGCCAAGCCCGAGGTGCAGAACCAGCATCTGGAACTGCCGGCCGCGCTGCTGGGCCAGCTGGGCACGCGCGAGGACGGCAACGCGCCGATCCCGCGCCCGGCCCGGCAATGGCTGGACACGCAGCTGGGCATCGCCATCGGCGGGCGCCCGGCCGAGTGGTCGGCTGAAGAGATCTACCTGTCACTGCCACGCCCGGGCGGCGACGCCTGGCTGAGCATCGATCGCGCGACCGGCGCGGTGGAGTACGAATCAACCTCGCGCGGCGCGGTGTCCTACCTCAACGACCTGCACAAGGGCCGCAACGCGGGCCCAGCGTGGGGCTGGTTCCTGGACCTGTTCGCCGTGGCCTGCCTGGTGTTCTGCATCACCGGCCTGTTCCTGCTTCACCTGCATGCACGGCAGCGGCGCATGACCTGGCCGCTGGTCGGCCTCGGCCTGATGATCCCGCTGCTGATCGCCCTGCTGCTGATTCACTGACTTTCCTTCGTTTCCGGAGCCGCCCCATGCGCGTCACCCTGACCATCGCCCTCAGCGGCCTGCTGGCCACCTCGCCGGCCTATGCCACCACCCTCGACATCAACGTCGAAGTGCCCAAGCTCAACGTGGCCGAGTACCACCGCCCGTACGTGGCGGTGTGGCTGGAAGGCGCCGACCAGAAGGTCGCTGCCAACCTGTCGGTCTGGTACCAGCAGACCAGCAACAGCGAAGGCCACGGCACCAAGTGGCTGCCCGACCTGCGCCAGTGGTGGCGCAAGAGCGGCCGCACCCTGCAGGTGCCGGTGGACGGCGTGACCGGCCCGACCCGCCCGGCCGGCAAGCACGCGCTGTCGTTCAACGACAAGCAGCCGGCGCTGAAGCAGCTGGCTCCGGGCAACTACACCCTGGTGGTGGAAGCGGTGCGCGAAGTCGGCGGCCGTGAACTGCTGAAGATCCCCTTCACCTGGCCGGCCACCGCCGCACAGAACGGCAAGGCGCAGGGCGCCACCGAACTGGGCCAGGTCACCCTCGCCGTCAAACCCTGAAAAGGGGACGGAGGGGATTAAGTCGTAATTCCCCTCCTCTCGCCGCACCACCCTGCATCCACCTGGAGTCTTCCGCATGAAGCGCACGCTCGTCCTCGCCGCCGCTCTGGCCGCTGCCCTTCCCTTCTCCGCCCTGGCCCACAAGGCCTGGCTGCTGCCCTCGCAGACCGTGATCGCCGGCAATGCGCCGTGGATCACCGTCGACGGTGCGGTCTCCAACGACCTGTTCTATTTCAACCACGTGCCGCTGCGCCTGGAGTCGCTGGTGATCACCGCGCCGGACGGCAGCACCGTGCAACCGCAGAACGCGTCCACCGGCAAGTACCGCAGCGTGTTCGATGTCGAGCTGAAGCAGCCGGGCACCTACCGCATCGCGTCGGTCAATGACGGCCTGTTCGCCACCTACGAGCAGAACGGCGAGCGCAAGCGCTGGCGCGGCAGCGTCGCCACCTTCGGCGAACTGCCCAAGGATGCGAAGAAGCTGGAAGTGAGCCAGTCGGTCGGCCGCGTGGAGACCTTCGTCACCAACGGCGCCCCGAACGACACCGCGCTGAAGCCGACCAACCGTGGCATCGAGCTGGTCGCCGTCGGCCACCCGAACGATCTGTTCGCCGGCGAGGAAGCCACCTTCCGCGTGCTGGTCGACGGCAAGCCGACCGCCGGCCTGGAGTTCGAGATCGTGCGTGGCGCCACCCGCTACCGCAACGCGCAGGACGAGCTGAAGGTCACCAGCGATGCCAAGGGTGAGATCAAGGTGACCTGGCCGGAAGCCGGCATGTACTGGCTGGAGACCGGCACCGAAGACAACAAGACCTCGGTGAAGCAGGCCGCCAAACGCCGCCTGAGCTACGTCGCCACGCTGGAAGTGCTGCCGCAGTAATGACGTGGACCGCGATGCCGGGCACGCCCCGGCATCGCGCCTGCAGCACACCACCATGACCGATCCCCTGCTCGACATCGCCCGCCTCGGTGGCACCACCATGGGCACCACCTGGAGCGTGTCGCTGGTCGCGTCGCGCCAGCGCGACCTGCACCCGCTGCATGCTGGCATCCAGGCGCGGCTGGACGAGGTGGTCGCGCAGATGAGCACCTGGGAGCGTGGTTCGGATCTGAGTCGCTACAACCGCGCCGACGCCGGCCAATGGTGCGTGCTGCCGGCCGAAACCCGTCACGTTCTGGTCTGCGCACAGGCCATCGCTTCCGCCAGTGGCGGCGCCTTCGATCCCACCATCGGTCCGCTGGTTGCACTGTGGGGCTTCGGGGCACATGCCGGTGAACGCCGCCAGCCCGACGACGCTACCCTGCAGGCCACGCGTGATCGCTGCGGTTGGCAGCGCCTGCAGTGGCAGGACGATGCGCTGCTGCAGCCGGGTGGACTGGCACTGGATCTCTCTGCGATCGCCAAGGGCTTCGGCGTCGATCACGTGGCCGCCTGGTTGCCTGGACAAGGCATCACTGCCGCGCTGATCGAAGTCGGCGGCGAACTGGCCGGCTACGGCCGCAAACCGGACGGCCAGCCGTGGCGCGTACTGGTGGAATCCGCACCCGAAGAAGACGTGCACACCGATACCCCGCCAAGGGTGCTGGCGCTGGACGGCAAGGCGGTGGCCACCTCCGGCGATCGCTGGCACCAGTATCAGGCCGATGGCGAGGCCTACAGTCACAGCCTGGACCCGCGCTCCGGCAGACCGGTGCGGCAGGTTGCCGCGGCAGTAACCGTGGTGGCCGACGACGCCATGCACGCCGATGCCTGGGCCACCGCACTGACCGTACTCGGTCGCGAACAGGGCATGGCACTGGCCGAGCGCGAAGGACTGGCTGCGCGCTACCTGCAGCGTGCGGCAGACGGCCCGCAGGAATTTCTCAGCAGCGCCTTCCAGCGCCTGCTCGACGAGCAGGACGCATGAGCGCACGTCCATCGCGCGCCTGGCTCGGCAACGCACTGGTTCTGCTCCTGCTGGCAGCGATCGGCTGGGCACTGCTTCGCCTGCATCTCGGCGAAGCGTGGTGGCGGGGCGCACCACCGGCGCGGCAGTCGCAGATCGCGGTGCTCGCCACGGTGCTGTATGCGCTGGCCTGCGCGGCCCTGTGGTGGCGTGGGCGCCCGCGCGACGACGCCGCAACCGGAGACACCGCGCCCATCCTGCTGGTCTGGTCCAGCCAGACCGGCTTCGCCCGCGAACTGGCCGAACGCAGCGCCGAGGCCCTGCGCGGTGCCGGCGCGCCAGTGCGCGTGCGCGGACTGCATGAGGTGGATGCAGCACTGCTGGCTTCCAGCCAGCGCGCGCTGTTTATTGCCAGCACCACCGGCGAAGGCGATCCACCCGACCACGCCCTGCCGTTCCTGCGCGGGGTGATGGCCACCCCGCCCCCGCTGCAGCACCTGCACTACGGGGTGCTCGCGCTGGGCGACCGCAGCTATGGCCACTTCTGCGGATTCGGCCACCAGCTGGACACTTGGCTGCGCCAACACGGCGCGCATCCGCTGTTCGACGCCATCGAGGTCGACAACGCCGATCCGGCAGCGCTGCGTCATTGGCAACAGTTGCTGGGACAACTCGGCGGTAACGCCAGCGAACTGCCCGACTGGAGTCCGGCCGAGTACCAGCCGTGGACGCTGCTGCAACGCGAGCATCTGAACCCGGGCAGCCCCGGTGGTCCGGTGTACTGGTTGCGCCTGCAGCCACCGGCCGATGCAAATGCGCAGTGGCAGGCCGGTGACATCGCCGAGATCGGCCCGCAGCACGCATCGCACACCGTGCGTGCATGGCTGGATGCACAACGCTTCGACGCGGACACCGTGCTGGATGACGGGCAGACGTTGCTGGCACGCGTCGCGCGCTCGCACCTGCCCTCATTGGTTCCCCCGGGTGATCTGCCTGCCTTGCTGGCGACCCTGCAACCGCTGCCGCATCGCGAGTATTCCATCGCCTCGGTCATGGCCGACGGTGCGGTTGAGCTGCTGCTGCGCCGCCAGCTGCGCGCTGACGGTACACCCGGCATCGGCAGCGGCTGGCTGTGCGACCACGCTGCCATCGGCGAACCGGTACAGCTGCGTCTGCGCCGCAACGACAATTTCCATGGCGCGCCCGCCGACGTGCCGCTGCTGCTGATCGGCAACGGCACCGGCATCGCCGGCCTGCGCGCGCATCTGCACGAACGCGTACGCAGTGGCGCACGCCGCACCTGGCTGCTGTTCGGTGAGCGCACCGCCGCGCATGACTTCCACTTCGGTGAAGAACTGCAGGCGATGCTGGCCGACGGCACGCTGGTGCGGTTGGATGCAGTGTTCAGCCGCGATGGCGGTGCGCACCGCTATGTGCAGGACCGGCTGCTGGCCGAAGCGGCAACGCTGCGCCAGTGGGTGGATGAAGGCGCCACGATCCTGGTCTGCGGCAGCCTGCAGGGCATGGCCCCGGCGGTGGATGCAGTGATCGAGCAGGTGCTGGGTACCGCGGGCAAGGAAGCGCTGTTGCTGGCCGGTCGTTACCGGCGCGATGTGTATTGAGGCCGCCGCATCCACGCATGGCGTGGATGTACTGCTCCACTTCAGCGGATGCGAATCGCCTTCTGGTGGGTGCGAACCGCTTTCTGGTGGGTGCGAACCTTGGTTCGCACCATGACGCGGTATCGGCGGCCGCATCCACGCATGGCGTGGATCTACTGAACAGATTCGGCTGGCGCGAGCCGCATTCTGGTGGGTGCGAACCTTGGTTCGCACCATGACGCGGTGTCGGTGGCCGCATCCACGCATGGCGTGGATCTACTGAACAGATTCGGCGGGTGCGAACCGCTTTCTGGTGGGTGCGAACCTTGGTTCGCACCGTGACGCGGTGTCGGTGGCCCCATCCACGCATGGCGTGGATCTACTGAACGGCGTGTCCAGGCATGGTGGCACCCGCACCCCAGTAGATCCACGCCATGCGTGGATAGTGCCAACCGGCGCCCAGGAATCATCCCGCCGCCGCACTGATCCGGATCGCCAGCAACTCGCCACCGCCCTGCAACGCATGACGCTGCCGTGCACCCGCCGCCAACCACGCAGTGTCTCCCGCCTGCAGCGCCGGCAAGCCGCTATCTGCACCGAACTCCGCCTGACCAGCCAGCAGATGCAGCGCCCAGGCCACACCCGGTTCGCAGAAGAAGAACATCGTGCCCACCAGCGGCCGGTGCAGCAGTTCGGCCTGCAGCAGCTCGCGCTTCCACATCAGGTTGAAGTCGTGGGTGGTGCCGTCCACCAATTCGCCGTGCAGCGCTTCCTCACCGGCAAAACGCACACGCCCGTGCGGTGGCAGCACCTCGGCCACACGGCCATCGTCGAAGCGCAGGCGCACGCCATTGCCCTGCAGCAGCACCAGCTCGCGCTCCACGCCGGGGAAGGCGGAGAACGCGGCATCCTGCTCGATCTCGGCCACCGACAGGCGTAGCGCCCAGTCATCACCCTGCGCCGGCAGTCGCAGGATCTCGCGGGTCCAGCCCAGGCCGTTGCGCCAGCGTTCGCGGCGGTAGTCCAGGCGGGAGATCACCTGGCTCGGAGTGTGCAGCAGGGAGTCGATGTTCATCGGCGCATTGCATCATGCCGCGCGCCGTCATGCATCACCGCGTGGCGAGCGTGCCCTGGCCACCGCACTCACCGCCCAGCAGCTGCGAGTGCTTCAGCCAATCCTGGTCGGGGTAGTAGGCGAACACCATCGTGCCGCCACGCAATGCATCGATCAGTGGCTTGGCCACCGACAAGCGCACTGCCGGACAGCCCAGGCTGCGGCCGAGCCGCCCCTGCAGCTGCGCAGTCGCCGGATTCACATAGGGCGCGCCGTGGATGACGATGGCGCGTTCGCGCGCGCGGTCGTTGAAGCCCGGTTCCAGCCCGGCCAGGCGCAGCGAATAGCCGTTGCCGCCCATGTAGGTCTCCTGCGCGGTGAACGCGCCAAGACTGGACATGAAGCTGCCATCGCGGTTGGAGAAGTGTTCGGTGCGGTTCTCACCGCTGTTGCGGCCATGCGCCACCCATTCCTCGAACAGCAGGCGCTGGTGGGCCAGGTCGAACACCCACAGGCGCGGCTCGGTGGACGGCCGCGAATAATCGATCACGCTGAGGCGATCACCATTGATGCCCAGCTCCGGCCGCTGCAGCGCGCAGCGCATGGCGTGCGCCGCCAGCTGCAATACGTGGCGGTCGGCCTTGGGCGCACTGCGCGACAGCAAGGCGGCCAGATCATCGGCACTGGTGGCAAGGGCGGGCGTCTGTGCCAGCGCCGGGGCGCTGGCCGAGGTCGCCAGCAGGCCGAACGCGGCCAGCCGGCACAGGCGGGATGCAGTCATGGGCACAACAGGGGGACTCAGTTGCCCTTGAGGGTGGACCCTGGCGGCTCGGATTCCAAGACCGGCTGCATTCCGGATTCAGCCGGGCTTGGGCGGACCGCCGGCAGCGAGGTCACCAGCAGGGTCGTGCCCGGTACCAGCACCTGGTACAGCTGACGGGCGAAATCGGCCGGCAACGCCATCGGCAGCGAGGGCGTGGCCAGCAGGTCCGGCGTGGCCTGGGCACGGTCCTGGCCCAGCAGCGGATAGGCCGTCCACTGGTGCAGGCGCTGGTTCGCGTCCAGCGGGCTGGGCGTATCGCTGTAGCCCTGCCCCATCACGAACAGGGTGGTGCCCTGGAACGCCGGCAGGGCGTCGGCCTTCAGCGGCGACTCGCCAATCATCACGCCATCGCGCAGCACGTACAGGCGCTGGTCGTGCAGGCTGACCAGGATGCCGACCTGCCCCGCCGGGGCCGCGCTGTCATCCCACCAGGCCTGCGCCGGCGCCGCGCCCTCGGTCTCCGGCAGGGCCTGGCCGCGCGCGTTGACCGGTGCCAGCACCGACGGATAGGCCAGCGTCATCGGCGAGCTCTTGGCATCGGCCACGACCACGGTATCGCCGCGCTGGGTTTCACTGAACAGCTTCTGCGCGAAGGCCTGCGGCAGCCGCACGCAGCCATGCGAGGCCGGATGACCGGGCAGGCTGCCGCCATGCAGGGCGATGCCGTCCCAGGTCAGCCGCTGCATGTAGGGCATCGGCGCGCTGTTGTAGAGGTTGGACTTGTGATCCTTGTCCTTCTGCAGGATGGTGAACACGCCGGTCGGCGTCTCATGCCCGGCCTTGCCCGAGCTGATCGTGGTCAGGCCGATGGCAATGCCGTTGCGGTACACGTAAGCGCGCTGCTCATCGAGGCTGACCACCAGCACGATCGGGCCGGTCGGCGAGATTTCCGGATGCCACAGATACTCGCCCGGCTTGAGGTCGGTCGGTCCGCGCACTTCGGCGGTGCTGGCTGCGGCAGCGGCAGGCTTGGCGGCCGGCGTCGGCGCAGCGGCATGGCCCAGCAGCGGCAGAGCCAGTGCAAGGGCGAGCATCAGGGTGGTGGGGCGGTGCAGAAGCATCCAGCGGGGGTCCTTTCCATGCGGTGCGGCCACCGTACACCATCGACCCGTGGTGGCCGCGGCAAAACCAGGCGCCGGAAATGAAACTGCCCGGCGACACAGCCATGTGTCGTACCGGGCAATCGTTACGTCCTTGTCGGCCTGCTGCCGCCCCCTCGCATCCTGCGCTGTGGGGGTAGCGTTGCATCCTGCACGCGGCCGCGTCTGTCCTGTTTGTATCTCAGCCCCTTCCACAGGTCTGTGATGCCACCATCCTGGTGATTGGTGCCGCGTCCTGCGGCGGTCGGTGGTCACGGCCTTCCTGTCCGTGTCCGGTGAACCAGCCTCCTGCCGGTTCCGACGATTCCTGCTGTCAGCGCCTGGGTGCGGTTCGCACCGGTACCGATCCGGGTACCGGATCCGCCGGCAACAACCTGTTGCCTACGGTGATCCGCTGTCGATTCCGTTCGACGATTGCTTTCCCTATCCCCTTCACCTGCGTCAGGTCCTCGACGCGATGAAACGGGCCGTGTCTGCGCCGGTGCTCGACGATCGCCTCGGCCTTGGCGGCTCCGACCATCGTCAATCCCTGCTGCAGCGCCTGGGCATCGGCGCGGTTGATGTCGATCGGTTCGGCGGCATGCGCCCCAGCGATCCACACGACCAGCACCAGTGCCCTCAACACGACACTCCAAGGCACGACGTGTATCTCCTTGTGATTCTGGCCGTCCCGACCGGCAATCCCGTCGGTAGGAACAGTGTCCGTCACCACATGCACACAGCCTATCGGTTTCCTGGATTTCTAAAAGCCAGCCAAATACCCGACGTGATGTAGGAAAAACCCTACCCGCGGCACAGGCGTAGAATGGCTGGATCAGCCCATGCAACCGGAGTTTCAGATGGACAGCGCCAAGCTCGGCCAATTCGTCAATGACAAGTGGGACAGCGAAATCGTCCCGCAGTTGGTCGACTACATCCGCATTCCCAACAAGTCGCCGATGTTCGACGCCAATTGGGTGCAGAACGGCTACATGGAACAGGCGGTCACCCTGATGGAGAACTGGGCCAAGGCCCAGCAGCTGCCCGGCCTGAAGGTTGAAGTGGTGCGTCTGGAAGGCCGTACCCCGCTGATCTTCCTGGAAATTCCGGCTACCGGCGCCGAAACCGGCGACGACACCATCCTGCTCTATGGCCACCTCGACAAACAGCCGGAAATGACCGGCTGGGACGACGACCTCGGCCCGTGGACCCCGGTCCTGCGCGGCGACAAGCTGTATGGCCGCGGCGGTGCGGACGACGGCTACGCCATCTTCGGCTCGCTGGCCGCGGTGCTGGCGCTGCAGGCCCAGGGCCTGCCGCACGCCCGCTGCGTGGTGCTGATCGAAGCCTGTGAAGAGTCGGGCAGCTATGACCTGCCGGCCTACGTCGACCACCTCGCCGACCGCATCGGCAAGCCGTCGCTGGTGGTCTGCCTGGATTCGGGCTGCGCCAACTACGACCAGCTGTGGTGCACCACCTCGCTGCGCGGCCTGACCGGCGGCAACTTCACCGTGAAGGTCCTCAACGAAGGCGTGCACTCCGGCGATGCCTCCGGCGTGGTGCCGTCCAGCTTCCGCCTGCTCCGCCAGCTGCTGTCGCGCATCGAGGACCAGGACACCGGCCGCATCCTGATCGACGGCATGAACGTTGAGATCCCGGCCGAGCGCCAGGAACAGGCCAAGCGCGCCGCCGAAGTGGTCGATACCGAGATCTTCGAGAAGTTCCCGATGGTCGACGGTCTGCGTCCGATGAACGAGGACCTGACCGAGCTGGTGCTCAACCGCACCTGGCGCCCGGCACTGTCGGTCACCGGCGTCGGTGGCATGCCGGCGCTGGAATCGGCCGGCAACGTGCTGCGCCCGCAGACCTCGGTGAAGCTGTCGCTGCGCCTGCCGCCGACCGCCGATGGCAAGACCTGCGGTGAGCTGCTGAAGGAAGCGCTGCTGCGCGATCCGCCGAACGGCGCGCAGGTCACTCTGGATCTGGAAAAGGCCTCCACCGGCTGGAACGCCCCGGCCATGGCGCCGTGGCTGACCCAGGCCATCGACGACGCCAGCCAAGCCTTCTTCGGCAAGCCGGCGATGTACATGGGCGAAGGTGGCTCGATCCCGTTCATGGGCATGCTGGGTGAGAAGTTCCCGGGCGCCCAGTTCATGATCACCGGCGTGCTCGGCCCGCACTCCAATGCACACGGCCCGAACGAGTTCCTGCACATTCCGATGGGCAAGAAGGTCACCGCCTGCGTGTCCAAGGTGATCAGCGAGCACTACGCCGCCAGCCTGCGCGGCGAGACCAGCGGTTCGCCGGTGGCTGCCGACAGTGGCACCCGCCACGGCGACCACGGCTGCTGCTGAATCCGGCACACCGTGACGGACGCAGCCTGGCCTTGCTAGGCTGCGTCCACCCTTGGTGGAAATCGCGCGCATGAATGGTCTGTTCGGCAGCAGCAGCTGGCTCTACATCATCCTGGTCGGCTTCTTCGTCGGCCTGCTCGGGCGATTCTTCATGCCCGGCAACAACCGCATGGGCTGCCTGCTGACCATCGTGCTGGGCATCGTCGGCGCGCTGCTGGCGGGGTGGTTCGGCCAGTACATGGGCTGGTACGCCCCCGGTGAGCCGGCCGGCTTCCTCGGTGCGGTGCTGGGCGCGGTGGCCGTGCTGGCCGTCCTGCGTCTGTTCAGCGGTCGCCGCTGATCCCGCACCCTCTTCCCTTCCTGTTCCCGACGTAGGCGCGCCCGGCGCGCCCGGATATGCCTGCATGACCGAACCCGCCTCCGATCCCCAGCGCAGCGCGCAGCGCCTGCAGTGGGCCCGTACCCAGCTCGATGACTCCAGTGCGGTGGTCGAACGCGCCTCGGTCGATGCCGGCATGCGCAGCTACTGGCGCACCACCAGCACGCGCGGCAGCCACATCGTGATGGATGCCCCGCCGGGGCTGGAAGATCCGCGCCCGTGGCTGCGCATGCGCGGCCTGCTGGATGACAACGGCCTGCGTGTGCCCGCGCTGCTGGCACAGGATCTGGATGCCGGCTTCCTGCTGCTGGAAGATCTCGGCGGCCCGACCCTGGCGAAGATCCTCGACGAGCGCAACGCCGATGAATGGTTCGGCCGTTCGATCGAACAGCTGCTGCGCCTGCAGGCGATCCCGGTGCCGGCCGACTTTGGCCAGTTCGGCGAAGCACTGCTGCAGCGCGATGCCGGCCTGTTCGACGAATGGTTCCTGCAGCGCCACCTGAACCTGGAACTGGACTGCGGCGAGATTGAAGGGCTGCAGCTGGTGCACCGCCGCTTGATGGACAACGCGCTGGGCCAGGCCCAGCTGATGACCCATCGCGACTACATGCCGCGCAATCTGATGCCGGTCGAGAATGGTCCGGCAGTGCTGGATTTCCAGGACCTGGTGCGCGGCCCGATCGCCTACGATGCGATGAGCCTGTTCAAGGACGCGTTCCTGAGCTGGCCGCTGCAGCGTGTGGACGAGTGGCTGGCGCAGTATCACGAGCGCGCCCGCAACGCCGGCCTGCCGGTGCCCGACCGCGCCACCTTCCTGCGCGATGCCGACTGGATGGGCATCCAGCGCCACGTGAAGATCCTCGGCCTGTTCTGCCGCCTGCGCTATCGCGACAACAAGGGCCATTACCTGGACGACGCGCCGCGCTTCATCACCTATCTGGATGAAGTGCTGCCGCGCTACCGCGAGCTGGCACCGCTGCAGCAGCTGCTGGAACACCGCATCAAGCCGGCGCTGACCGACCTGGCCGCACCGATGCGCGTGGCCCGATGAAGGCGCTGGTCTTTGCTGCCGGCCTCGGCGAACGCATGCGCCCGCTGACCCTGCACACGCCCAAGCCGCTGCTGGACGTGGCCGGCAAACCGCTGATCGTCTGGCACCTGGAACGCCTGGCCGCACTCGGCGTGCGCGAGGTAGTGGTCAACACCGCATGGCTAGCCGAACAGTTTCCAGCGACGCTGGGCGATGGCAGCCAATGGGGCCTGCGCCTGCATTTCATGTACGAAGGGCAGACCCCGCTGGAAACCGGCGGCGGCATCCTCAACGCGTTGCCGGTGCTGGGCGACGCCCCGTTTCTGGTCGTGAACGGCGACATCTGGACCGATTTCGATTTCGCCACGCTGCCGCGCGAGCCGCAGGGCCAGGCGCATCTGGTTCTGGTCGACAATCCGGTTCAGCACCCGAACGGTGACTACCGCCTCGATGCGCAGGGGTTGCTGCACCACGACCGCGAAGGACCGTGCCTGACCTATGCCGGCATCGGCGTGTATCGCCCTTCCATCGTGGCCGACTGGCGCACGGTGATCGGTGATGCACCGGGCAGCGAGCGGCTCCCACCGAAGTTCTCGGTGGTGCCGCTGCAGAAGCACTTCATGGTGCAGGGATTGATGACGGGGCAGCACCATCGCGGGCGCTGGACCGATGTCGGGACGGTAGATCGCCTGCGCGCGCTGGATGCTGAGTTGGCCGCGAACGGCTGAGCCCCTCGTGGCTGGGCTTATTGAAAGCAGAAGCCTTGCTTGGCCGGGCGGGGTGGGCTGCGCAGGGGACGCTGCAAGTCCCCCTCCGGGGCCCGGCCCAGCCGCTGGCGGCTGTGCGTTCAGGCGCTTGCGAAGCAGTGCTTCGCAAGCAAAGCGCCTTCACCCCTGTAAGCTCGGTCGCCGCATCCATGCGGCTCACGCCCCTGCGCAGCCCACCCCGCCCGGCCTCTGACAGTTTCCGTGGGCGACCAGCCACGGAAAAGAAAAAAGAAAAGCAAAAGCGGGTCGCGTCGCTGCGCTTGCTCTGGTGACGACCAACGGTCGTCACCCACCACAAGCAAGACACGTGTCGACCAAGGTCGACACCCACCAACAGCAGTGCAGTATGCAGTCCCGGCAGATCGCGGGAACCTGTCGAAGGCGGGGTGGCTCAGGTTGCGGGGGCGTGAGCGCCATGGATGGCGCGACCGAGGCTACATGGACGTACTTGCGCCGTCCCCCGCAACCTGAGCCACCCCGCCTCCCCTCAGGAAGCCAGCTTCTGCTGTTGCTTCAGCTCTTGCTGTTGCCGGCCAGCGGCCGGCACTACGGCGGGTGCAGGGCGCAGCCCTGCAAAGCAAACCCCACCCTCAGTAACGCGGCCGGCCTTCTTCCAGCACCTGGCGCAGGAACGGCACGGTGATCCGCCGCTTCGCCGCCAGCGACTCCCGGTCCAGCCAGTCCAGCAGCGTGATCAATCCACCCAGCTCGCGACCGGTGTGCGACAGCAACCACTCGATCGAGGCCTCGTCGATCGCCAGCCCACGCCGCAGCGCGCGCTCACGCAGCACCGCTGCCCGTCCTTCCTCATCCAGCGGCTGCAGCAGCACACGCACGCACTGGCCCAGCCGCGAACGCAGATCGGGCAGTACCAGGCCCAGTTCTTCCGGCGCCTTCTGCGCCGTGTACAGCACGGTCACGCCCGCAGCGCGCGCGCGGTTGTGGAAATCAAACAGCGCGATCTCGTCCTCGCGGTTGCCGGCCACCTCGTCCAGGCCGTCCAGCGCCACCAGCTCGCGCGCCTCCAGCCCATCCAACGCCGCGCGTACGCGGCCGGCGGCGCTGGCCAGCGGTACGTAGGTCGGCAGTCGCCCGGCCTGCTCGGCGCTGGAGCACATCGCCAGTGCCTGGTGGGTCTTGCCCGTGCCCGCCGCACCTTCCAGATAAACCCAATCGTGGCTGGCACCCACCGCGATCGCGCGCAGCTGCGCCAGCGCGCCGTCCGGCGCGCCGATGAAGGTCTCCAGGCGCTGGTCCCGCGGGTAATGCAGGGCCAGCGGCAGTTGCGGCACACCCATCACTTCAGGTCGGGGCCCTTGTCGTTCGGAATGATGATATGGGGGGCATCGACCACGCCATCAAGCACGATCGCCGGCTTCTCACCCACGTACAGCTCGCTCTGGCGATAACGCTGGTGCGCGTAGCGCAGCAGCACGTTGGTCACTGCTGCCACCGGCAGCGCCAGCAGCATGCCGAGGAAGCCGAACAGCTGGCCGCCGGCCATCACCGCGAAGATCACTGCCACCGGGTGCAGGCCGATCTTGTCGCCGACAATCCGCGGGGTCAGCACGTAGCTTTCCAGCAGCTGGCCCACGGTGAACACCACGCCGACCAGGATCAGCAGCTTCAGGTCGAAGCCCTGTGCCTGCACCAGTGCGGCGACCACCGCCATCAGGATGCCGGTGGTCGCGCCCAGGTAGGGAATGAAGCTGATCAGGCCGGCAATCAGGCCGATCAGCAGACCCAGCTTGAGGCCGACCAGCGACAGGCCGCCGGCATAGATCACGCCCAGCGCCAGCATCACCAGGAACTGACCGCGGATGAAGGCGCCCAGCACCTCGTTGGACTCACGCGCCAATGCGCTGATGGTGCCGATCTGGTTGCGCGGAATCACCGACGCCACGCGCTCGACCAGCTTGTCCCAGTCACGCAGGAAGTAGAACGCCAGGATCGGCAGCAGCAGGATGTTGACCACCCAGGTCACCATCGCAAAGCCCGAACGCGAGACGTAGCCCATGAACGTGGTGGCGAAGCCGCCGGCCTGCTGCCAGTGGCTGCGCACCCATTCGATCAGGCGGTCCGGGTCCAGCCACTGCATCACTTCCAGGCCGGTCTTCTGCTCGAACCAGGGAATGCCCTTTTCCATCAGCCACGCCTGTGCCTGCGGCGCGACCGCAATCAGGGTGGTGATCTGGCGCTCGATCATCGGCACCAGCACCAGCAGCAGCGCCACGATCACCAGCACCATCGCCGCGAACACCAGCACCACGCCGGTCATGCGCGAACGGCCGGTGGCCTCGATGCGGTCCACCAGCGGATCGCCCAGCCAGGCCAGCGCCAGCGCCAGCACGAACGGGGTCAGGATCGGCGCCAGCAACCACACCACCCAGCCGATCAGGCCGGCGAACAGGATGTACTTCAGGCGGCGCAGGAACTGCGCGATTTCCGCTTCCGGGGTCAGGTTCATCGCAGGCGGTACTCGTTGCTGACCGGCGCAGCGACCGGGGCACCGGTGGTGTCGTCGATCGGCGTCGGCAGGGCCGGCAGCGGTGCGCTCGGCACCAGCACGCCGTTGTCGCCCAGCATGCGGTTGAAGCCGGCCAGGCCGGTGGTCATCTCCAGGCTCAGCTCCAGCTGGCCGGCCGAAGCGTGCAGCGGGGTGACGTTGCGCACCACCGGCACCTCACGCAGGCCGGCAGCCAGGCGCAGGTAGTCGTCGGCACTGCTGATGCCGGTGACCACCACCCGATAGGTGCCGGCCTGGCCGACGGCCGCGCCGGCCTTGGCATAGCGCTTGACCAGCGCATCGGCGGCACCATCGGCACCGGCGGCCATCGCGCGCATGGCGTTGGCGTCCTTGCTGGTCCACTTGTTCAGCTCACGGCCGTTGTCGACGAACACCCAGTCCGCCTGCCAGCCGCCGTTGGCGCGGTACAGCTTGCCGATCAGCTGCATCGGCGGCGAGTAGCGCGAAGAGGCACGGGCCACGGCGGCACTGTCCTGGCGCCAGATGGCACCGGCCAGCGCCTGTTCGGCGGCACCACCGCTGGGCAGGCCCAGCTTGTAGCCGCGCTCGATGGCGCGGTTCAGCAACGGGCGGGCGGCGTTGGCCTGCTGCACGCTGACCAGGCGCGGACCGCTGCCGTCATCGACGGCCAGCCACAGCACCGGCTTCGGTCGCGGCTGCGGCCACAGCGGCAGGCCCAGCGCCGACACCAGCGAATCGACATCGTCCTCGCGGAAGCGGGCCACCAGCAGGGTACGGAAGCTGGGGGCGCCACTGGCGCTCACGCTCTGGTCCTGCTTGTAGTCGTAGCTGGCCACGTAATCCTTGGCATTGCGCAGCGCCTGCGCCACGCCAGGGCGCGACATCACGCTGCGATCGCCGGACAACTTGCCCAGTACAACGCTCAAGGCGCGGGCCAGCGCACCGTTGCGGTCGGCTTCGGCCTGGCTGTTGACGGGCACTTCGGCCTCGTACGCGCCAGTGGCGGTGGCAACATCACCCTCGGTGCGCAGGCCGCTCTGGGCCATCGTGGCCACCGGCAGGCTCAGCGCAAGGAGCAGGGTCAGAATCAGGCTGCGGCGCATCAGGACATCCATTGGCTCGACGTATCCGGGGGAATTGTTGCCCGAATACGGCCTTTGCGCCAATGCGGCCTGTTAAAATCGCCCGTTCAACCCCTGCCAGCGCCGACGCCCGTGACCAACACCCCGTCTTCCGCCCCCTCCCCCCTCACCTACCGTGACGCGGGTGTCGACATCGACGCCGGCAACGAACTGGTCGAGCGGATCAAGCCCCTGGTCAAGCGCAGCTTCCGCCCGGAAGTGATGGGCGGCCTGGGCGGCTTCGGCGCCCTGTTCGACCTGTCCAACAAGTACCGCGAGCCGGTGCTGGTGTCGGGTACCGACGGCGTGGGCACCAAGCTGAAACTGGCCCACCAGCTGAACCGCCACGATACGATCGGCATCGATCTGGTCGCCATGTGCGTGAACGACGTGCTGGTGCAGGGTGCCGAGCCGCTGTTCTTCCTGGACTACTTCGCCACCGGCAAGCTGGACATCGACACCGCCGCGGCGGTCGTGGGCGGCATCGCCAACGGCTGCACCGAGGCCGGCTGCGCGCTGATCGGCGGCGAAACCGCTGAAATGCCCGACATGTATGCCCCGGGCGAGTACGACCTGGCCGGCTTCACCGTCGCCGCGGTCGAGAAGAGCGAGCTGAAGGATGGCGCCAGCGTGGCTGCCGGCGACGTGCTGATCGGCATCGCTTCGTCCGGCCCGCATTCCAACGGCTACTCGCTGGTGCGCCGCATCTACGACCGCGCCGGCCGCCCGGCCGAGCTGGAGCTGGAAGGCGGCGTGAAGCTGGTCGATGCGCTGATGGCGCCGACCCGCCTGTACGTGAAGCCGATCCTGTCGCTGCTGAAGTCGCACGGCGCGGCCATCCACGGCATGGCCCACATCACCGGTGGCGGCCTGACCGAGAACATCATCCGCGTGGTGCCCGACGGCCTCGGCCTGGACATCCAGGCCTCGGCCTGGACCCTGCCGCCGGTGTTCCAGTGGCTGCAGAAGGAAGGCGCGGTCGCCGACAGCGAGATGTGGCGCACCTTCAACTGCGGTATCGGCTTCGTGCTGATCGTGGCGCCAGACCAGGTGGCCGCGGTATCCGATGCGGTCAAGGCGCAGGGCCTGGAGCACTGGACCATCGGCCAGGTGGTCACCGCCGAAGGCGCCGAGCGCGTCCACATCGCCTGATCCCGACAACCCAGGAGCCCGCATGGACGCAACGCCCCCCTTGTCGCCCGACCCCGTGCCGCCGCCGCTGGCGACGGTACCGGTGTTCAACGCGCAGGATGCCGACCACCTGCGCATGCTGGCCATCGCGCACTACGTGGTCGGCGGCCTGATCGTGCTGTTCTCGCTGATCTTCATCATCCACATCGTGCTGGGCATCACCGCGCTCACCGGCAACCTGCCGATGAATTCCGGCGGCCAGCCGTCGTCGCCGGCCGAACAGCGCCTGTTCGGCTGGATGTTCACCCTCATCGGTTGCGTCGCCGTATTCGGTGGCGTCACCCTGGGCGCGTTCGTCGCCTATGCCGGCCGCTGCCTGGCCCAGAGACGCCGCTACCTGCTGTGCCTGATCGCGGCCGGCCTGGCCTGCCTGTTCACCCCCGTCGGCACGGTGCTGGGGGTGTTCAGCCTGATCACCCTGCTGCGCCCGCAGGTGAAGGCCGCCTTCGACCTTCCCGCCACGCCCGCATGACCGCCTCCGGCAATCCGCCGCCGCTGCCGCATCAGACCCTGGCGCAGCTGCAGCTGACCAGCCATCTGCAGACGCTGAAAGTGCTGTTCTACGCGTTGGCCGGCTTCCATTGGTTCGCCACAGTGGCGTTCCTTGGCCTCAGCGGATGGGTGGCCCACTCGCGCGGGCTGGACGATGCCTGGATGCTGACCACGGTCTATGCGTCCATCGCCGTGCTGGCGGCCGTGCTGGGGTTCGTGCAGTTGTATACCGCGCGCCAGCTGTCACATCGCACCGGGCTGGCCTGGTGCCGGCGCGCGGCGTGGCTGGGCGTACTGGCCGGCCCGCTGGGCATGGCCTTGGCCGCCTATGCCTGGGTGTTCCTGTCCAAACCTGACATGGCCGCGCTGTTCGACCGCGGCGACCACCTCAGTGTCTGAACCTGCCGGCAGACGCCCCGTCCTTTCCTGATCGATTTCCCATGTCCGCGCCTGCCCTCCCCACGTCCGCTTCGCCCACCACCCACCGTTTCTCGGGCCCCAAGAAGCTGGCCTTTGCCGCCGTGCTGGCGGTGTTCGCAATCAGCTGGGTCCACCCGCTGTGGCCTACCGAACAGGCCCTGCACAGCACCCTGACCGTGATCGGGCTGGCCGCGCTGCTGTGGGTCGACCGTCGCGGCGGCTGGCTGGGCAACGGTGCCTTCATCGCGATCTGCGGCTTCATCGCCCTGCACTGCGTGGCCGCGCGCTGGCTGTATTCCAACGTGCCCTACGACGCCTGGGCGCAGACGCTGAGCGGCTGGTCGCCGAATGCGGCCTTCGATTGGCAGCGCAACCATTTCGATCGCCTCATCCACTTCCTGTTCGGCGTCTGCTTCACTCCTGCGCTGCTGCAGCTTGCCCGTCATGCGTGGCCGGCGCTGCGCCTGGGCCAGGCCTTCACCCTGGCGGTGATGACGGTGATGTGTGCCAGCCTGGTCTACGAATGGTTCGAGTGGGCCATCGCGCTGGCGCTGTCGCCGGATGCTGCCGAGGCCTACAACGGGCAGCAGGGCGACATGTGGGACGCGCACGCCGACATGCTGATGGCCACCCTCGGCAGCCTGCTGATCTGGCCGCTGATCCGCCGGAGCGCCCAGCAGTGACCGCGACCACCCGCATTGCCGTGCTCGCCTCCGGTCGCGGCAGCAACCTGCAGGCCATCCTCGATGCCATTGCCGACGGCCGACTGCCCGCCGAGGTGGTCGGCGTGTTTTCCGACCGCCCCGCCGCAGAGGCCCTGCAGCGCGTCGCACCGAACCTGCGCTGGGCGCATGCACCGAAGTCCTTCAGCGACCGCGCCAACTACGAGCAGGCGCTCGGCGATGCGCTGGCCGCAGTACAACCGGACTGGATCGTCTGCGCCGGCTACATGCGCATCCTCGGCGCGGCCTTCGTACAGCGCTTCAATGGCCGGCTGGTCAACATCCATCCATCGCTGCTGCCGCTGCACAAGGGCCTGGACACCCACGCACGGGCGCTGCAGGCGGGCGACGCCGAGCACGGTGCCAGCGTGCATCTGGTCGTGCCCGAGCTGGATGCGGGCGCCGTGCTGGCGCAGGTGCGGGTGCCGGTGCTGCCCGGCGATGACGCCGACAGCCTGGCCGCGCGCGTGCTGGCGGTGGAGCATCCGCTGCTGATCGCCACCCTGCAGCTGTTGTGCGCCGGCCGCCTGGCTGAACGGGAGGGCCAGCCGCAACTGGACGGTCACCCCCTGTTTAGCCCGTTGGCCCTAGATTCCGCCGGGAACCTGAACCGGTAGTCCCCATGCACACGCCCCGCTGACTGCGGGGCTGGCATCCTGCCCCCTCCTGCGGTCCCTGTCCTCCATGAAGACCACGACCCTGCTGTCCACTCCATTGCTGTTGTCGCTTGCCGTGTTCCCCGGCGTGGGCTGGGGCCAGGCACAGGCGCCCGCCACCCCGCCGGCACCCGTGCCCGCAGCGCAGCCGCCAGCCGATGCGCCGGCCGTACCGATGCCACCGGCACTGGCCTGGGAGCCACCGCCGCTGCAACCGTTCAGCGCCACCTACCAGGCCTTCTACAAGGGCAGGGAAGCGGGCGATGCCAGCATGCAGGTCACCCACACCGGCGGCAGCCAGTGGCGGGTGGACATGCAGGTGGTCGGCCGCCGCGGCTTTGCCAGCGTGCTGGGCCTGAACATCGAACAGAGCACGGTGTTCGAGGAGCGCAGCGGCGTGTATGCGCCGCTCAGCCAGAGCACGGTGCGCAAGGGCCTGTTCCTGGGCAAGAAGGCGGTCGGCACCTACAACTGGCAGGCCGGCACCGCGCAATGGACCGGTGACGTCAAGAAGGAACGCGCGCAGCCGATCCCGCTGCAGGCAGGCGACCAGAGCGCGCTGCTGATCAACCTGGCGATCATGCGCGATGCGCGTCCAGGCGCCTCCATGCATTACCGCTACGTGGACATGGGCAAGGTCCGCGAACACGACTACCAGGCCGCGCCGCAGACCGAGAACGTCGAGGTCGGCGACCTGTCCTACAACGCACTGCGGGTCTACCGGACCAACGGTGGCAGAAACGAAACCATTCTCTGGATCGCCAACGGTGTCCCCACCCCGGTGCGCATCCTGCAACGCGAAGACGGCGAAGACCGTGTCGATCTGCGCCTGATCGAATACCAAGGAGTCTGAGCATGAATACCCTGACCCGCCCCCTCACCTGGATCGCAGCCGCTGCCCTGACCGTGGCCAGCCTGCCGGCCATGGCGCTGGAACCGTTCAAGGCCGATTACCTGGCCAGCTACATGGGCATGCAGGCCAACGGCACCATGACCCTGGCCAGCGAAGGCAGCAACAAGTGGCGCTACAGCCTGCAGGTGAAGAACCAGCTGGCCGACCTCAGCCAGAGCACGGTGTTCGAGGAAGTGCGTGGCCAGCTGCGCCCGCTCAGCAGCCAGGACCGTTCGGCGCTGCTGGTGAAGAAGCGCAACGTGCAGGCCAACTACAACTGGACCAGCAACCAGGCCACCTGGACCGGTGACATCAAGCCGGATCGCGCTGGCCCGATTGCGCTGAAAGCCGGTGACATGGACGCGCTGCTGATCAACCTGGCGATCGCCCGTGACCTGGCGGCGGGCAAGCCGCTGACCTATCGCATGGTCGACGAAGGCCGCATCAAGAACATGACGTACCGTGTGATCGGCAAGGAATCGATCACCGTGGGCGGCAAGAGCTACGAGGCCACCAAGGTCTCGCGCGCCGACGGCAACAAGGAGCTGATCGCGTGGATCGTGCCGGAATTCCCGGTGCCGGCGCGCATGCTGCAGCGTGAGAGCGGCCGCGATGCGCTGGACCTGACCATCAAGGCGATGAACTGACGCGCGAACCGGTAGTGCCGGCCGCTTCCCGGCATTCTCGCGATGCTCCACGAGGTTGATGGGGTTGCCGGCCAGCGGCCGGCACTACCGAAAAGAAAACGCCCGCTTTCGCGGGCGTTTTCTTATTTCTTCGCTTCAGCCGGTTTCTGTTCCTCGGCCGGCTTGAACTCGGTCCGGCAGTCCACGCGGATCTGCTCACCGGTGCTGCGCCAGACGAAGGTGCGGCAATGACGGTTGCCGTCCTGACTGTCGTTCACCGCGACCGCATAGAACGACTCGATGATCTCGTCACGCGAGACCGTGCCGTCGCCGTTCCAGTCCATGTCCTTCTGCTCGATGCCCTGGGTGATGGCGATGTTGGCGTACCAGGCATAGCCCAGCCACGCCAGCACGATCAGCACCAGCGCCAGCAGCGCCTTGCGACGCGGGCTGAACTTGCCGCGCAGGATCATGGCACGCGCCGGATGGTGGCACCGAGCGAAGACAGCTTCTCTTCGATGTTCTCGTAGCCACGATCAAGGTGGTAGATGCGGTCGATGGTGGTCTCGCCGCTGGCCATCAGGCCGGCCAGGATCAGCGAGGCCGAGGCGCGCAGGTCGGTGGCCATCACCGGCGCGCCGCTCAGGTGCTCGTTGCCACGCACGATGGCGGTATGCCCTTCGACCTGGATGTCCGCGCCCAGGCGCAGCAGTTCGTTGACGTGCATGAAACGGTTCTCGAAGATCGTTTCGTTGATCACGCCCACGCCGTCGGCCACGCAGTTGAGCGCCATGAACTGCGCCTGCATGTCGGTCGGGAATGCCGGGTACGGCGCGGTGGTCAGGTTGACCGCCTTCGGCCGCTTGCCCTGCATGTCCAGGGTGATGCTGTCGTCGGTGGTCTCGATCTTCGCACCGGCTTCGACCAGCTTGGACAGCACCGCGTCCATGGTGTTCGGGCGCGCACGGTTGACCGTGACCTTGCCACCGGTCATCGCTGCGGCCACCAGGAAGGTGCCGGTCTCGATGCGGTCGGGCAGCACTTCATGGCGGCCGCCGGACAGGCGCTCGACACCTTCGATCACCAGGCGGGCAGTGCCCAGGCCTTCGATCTTCGCGCCCAGCGCGATCAGGCAGTGCGCCAGATCGGTCACTTCCGGTTCCATCGCGCAGTTGTCGAGGATGGTGGTGCCTTCGGCCAGCACCGCGCCCATCAGCACGTTCTCGGTGCCGGTGACGCTGACCATGTCGAAGGTGAAGTGGCCCCCCTTCAGCCGCTTGGCGGTGGCCTTGATGAAGCCGTTCTCGACCACGATCTCGGCGCCCAGCGCCTGCAGGCCCTTGATGTGCTGGTCGACCGGTCGCG
The DNA here is from genome assembly GCF_056482505.1 of Stenotrophomonas sp. 71799_Sma. Classification (NCBI taxonomy): domain Bacteria; kingdom Pseudomonadati; phylum Pseudomonadota; class Gammaproteobacteria; order Lysobacterales; family Lysobacteraceae; genus Stenotrophomonas; species Stenotrophomonas sp. 71799_Sma. The sequence goes on along the minus strand of NZ_CM151202.1, from coordinate 1,139,170 downwards.
AGCCGATCGCGCAGCCGCCCGGCAGCGACACTTCGGCGGCGCCGAAGCGGGCCAGCAGCGGGCCCAGCACCAGGATCGAGGCGCGCATGGTCTTGACCAGCTCATACGGTGCGACGTGCTGGTTGACCGGACGCGGGTCGACCACGATCGCGCTGCCGCGCGACAGCGTGCCCTGGTCGATGGTGACCTTGGCGCCCAGCTCGCCGAGCAGCTTCACCGTGGTGACCACGTCGTGCAGGTGCGGCACGTTGGTGATCTCCACCGGCGCATCGGCCAGCAGGGTCGCGCAGAGAATGGGGAGGACGGCGTTCTTGGCGCCGGAGATGCTCACTTCACCGTGCAGCGCAGCGCCGCCGGTCACAACGATCTTGGCCATGTATTCGGGATCTTCTGCGGTTCAGCCGGCTTCGGCCGGGGTCACGGTTTTCAGCGCCAGCGCGTGGATCGCGCCGCCCATCAGGTCGCCCAGCGTGGCATACACCATGCGGTGGCGGGCCAGCGGCATCTTGCCGGCGAAGGCCTCGCAGACCACGGTCGCTTCGAAATGCACGCCATCGTCGCCCTGCACGTCGGCGCGGGCGCCGGGCAGGCCGGTTTCGATCAGATTGCGGATGGTGTCGGCGTCCAACGGGCTTTCCTAATAAAATGTGCCTCCATTCTACTTCCGCTGCGTGGCGTCCGCATGGCCGAATCCCTGTTGCCCCCCCGTTCCGTCGACCCTGCCGGCCTGGTCGCCAGCGGCCGCCGCGTCTTCGAGATCGAGCGGCAGGCGCTGGACGCCGTGGCCGACCGCCTTGGCGAGGCGTTCCAGCAGGCCTGCCAGGCGATCCTGGCCAGCCGCGGCCGGGTGGTCGCCACCGGCATGGGCAAGTCCGGGCACATCGCCCGCAAGATCGCCGCCACCCTGGCGTCCACCGGTACGCCGGCGTTCTACGTGCACCCGGGTGAAGCCGGCCACGGCGACCTCGGCATGATCACCGAGGACGACGTGGTGCTGGCGCTGTCCTATTCGGGCGAGTCGGACGAAGTGCTGATGCTGCTGCCGGTGCTCAAGCGCCAGGGCAACGTGCTGATTTCCATGACCGGGCGCCCACAGTCCAGCCTGGCCACCGCCGCCGACATCCACCTGGACGTGAGCGTGCCGGCCGAGGCCTGTCCGCTGGCGCTGGCGCCGACCTCCAGCACCACCGCCTCGCTGGCGATGGGCGACGCGCTGGCCGTGGCCCTGCTCGACGCACGCGGCTTCACCGCCGACGATTTCGCCCGTTCACACCCGGCCGGCAGCCTCGGCCGCCGCCTGCTGCTGCACATCACCGACGTGATGCACACCGGCGACGACCTGCCCAGCGTGGGCGCCGACGCCAGTCTCAGTGAAGCGCTGATGGAGATGAGCCGCAAACGGCTGGGCATGACCGCCGTGGTCGATGCCGGCGGCGTGCTGATCGGCCTGTTCACCGACGGCGACCTGCGCCGCGCGCTGGACAGCGCGCTGGACGTGCGCACCGCCAAGATCGCCGATGTGATGACGCGCAACCCACGCACCATCGGCGCCGACCAGCTGGCGGTGGAGGCGGCCCGGCTGATGGAGACCCACAAGATCACCGGCCTGATCGTGGTCGATGACCAGGGCCGTGCGGTCGGCGCCCTGAACATTCATGACCTGTTGCGGGCCCGGGTGGTTTAACCGACAGTCCGTAGACCCCATTCAGTCTGTACTGCCCCACCCGAACCCACCGAGCCTGCCGCCCTGATGCCCTGGTCCCCCCTGCCCGCCTTCCCTGCCCACCTGCATGCCGCCGCGGCCCGTATCCGCCTGGCCTGCTTCGACGTGGACGGCACCCTCACCGACGGTCGGCTGTACTACGACAAGGACGGCAACGAGAGCAAGGCATACTTCGTGCAGGATGGCCTGGGCCTGAAACTGCTGCAGCAGCACGGCATCCACCCCGTGCTGATCACCGCGCGCAACAGCCAGTCCGCGCTCAAGCGCGGCGCCGACCTCGGCATCGACACCCAGATCGCCGTGGGCGACAAGCTGGCCAGCGTGCAGGCGCTGTGCGCGCAGCATGGCATCGGCCTGGAACAGGTGGCCTTCATGGGCGATGACCTGCCGGACCTGGCGCCGCTGGGCGCGGTCGGCCTGGCCGTGGCGCCGGCCAACGCCCATCCGTGGATCGCCGAGCGCGTGCACTGGCAGACCCGTGCCGATGGCGGGCGTGGCGCCGCGCGCGAGCTGTGCGACATCCTGCTGGCCGCGCAGGGGCATGTGGATGCGGTGCTGGCGAGGTTCGGCGCATGAACCTGCCGACCGTGAACTGGCGCACCCTGCTCGGCATCGGCCTGCTGCTGGCCGCCCTGCTGAGCAGCTGGGCGGCGCTGCGCAACCGCGACAAGGGGCCAGCCAGTGGCGGCCAGGAAGTGGGCGTGGATTACATCCTGCACGACTTCCAGATCGTCGCCCTGGATGAGCAAGGCAAGGAATCGACCACGCTGCGTGCGCCGTTGCTGGAACGCCAGCGCGGTGACCAGACCATCAACATCGCCACGCCGTTGTTCGAGATGCCGGACAAGGATGGCAGGCACTGGACCCTGCGTGCCGAAACCGGCTGGCTCAGCGCCAAGGGCGACGAGATGAAGCTGCGCGGCAATGTCGCCGGCGACAGCCCGGTCGGCCCGGGCACGGTGCCGACCACCTTCCGCACCGATCATCTGGACGTGTTCCCGAAGGAAAACCGCGCCCGCACCGACGCCCTGGTGACCATGACCCGCCCGGGCATGGAACAGTCCGGCGTCGGCTTCGAAGTGGATTCGAAGAACAACACGTATCATTTCCTCAGCCAGTCCAAGGGCCGCTACACGCCCAAACGCTGATTCCGCCGCCAGCCTGCGACGTCTCCGGACAGGCGCAAGGCCGGCAGCCCCACCCGCCCGCCCCCGGTCCACCCGGGAGGCCCCCACCGGTAGAACGGACCCCGATGAAGATTCCCTTTGCCGCCGTACTCGCGCTTGGTCTTCTTGTCCCCAGCGCCGCCTTCGCCAAGTCCACCGACCGCAACGAAGACATGCACATCGATTCCGGCGCCCAGTCGGGCATGCTCACCGGCGACGGCAAGACCGTGCTGTCGCAGGGCGTGATCATCACCCAGGGCACGCTGGACCTGCGCTCGTCCGAGGCCGAGATCTACCTCAAGGACGGCGAAGCGGTGCGTGTGGTGTTCACCGGCAAGCAGGCCAAGATGAAGCAGCAGCTCGATGATGGCACCTGGATGGACGCGCTGGCCGATCGCATCGACTACGACATCAAGACCGAGATCATCACCCTGACCGGCAACTACAAGGTCACCAGCGCGCGCGGCACCAATGCCGGCCAGCGCATGATCTACAACACCCGCACCGGCGAAATGAACTCCGGTGGTGACGGCAGCCGCGTGCGCACCGTCATCCCGCCGAAGAACAAGACCCCGGCCGCACCTGCGGCACAGCCCAAGGCCACCACGCCGGCACAGCCGGCCGGGAGTAGGAAGTAATGCTCGTCGCCAAGGGCCTGCGCAAGAAGTACAAGCAACGCGAAGTCGTCAAGGACTTCGGGCTGACCCTCGACGCCGGTGAAGTGGTCGGCCTGCTCGGCCCCAACGGCGCCGGCAAGACCACCTGCTTCTACATGATCGTCGGCCTGGTTGCCGCCGATGCTGGCAGCATCGTGCTCGACGGCAAGGACATCACCGGCGACCCGATGTATACCCGGGCCAAGCAGGGCGTGGGTTACCTGCCGCAGGAGCCGTCGGTGTTCCGCAAGCTGACCGTGGCCGACAACATCCGCCTGGTGCTGGAGCTGCGCGAGGGCCTGGATTCGGCTGGCCGCGAGCGTGAATTGAACAGCCTGCTCGACGAACTGCAGCTGGGCCACGTCGCCGACCAGCTCGGCGCCAGCCTGTCCGGTGGCGAACGTCGCCGCTGCGAGATCGCCCGTGCCCTGGCCGCGCAGCCGCGCCTGATCCTGCTCGACGAACCGTTCGCCGGCGTCGACCCGATTTCCGTCGGCGAGATCCAGCGCATCGTCACCCATCTCAAGCAGCGTGGCATCGGTGTGCTGATCACCGACCACAACGTGCGCGAGACCTTGGGTATCTGCGACCGCGCGTATATCCTCGCCGAGGGCAGCGTGCTGGCCCAGGGTTCGCCGGAAGCGATCCTGGACAACGCCGATGTACGTCGCGTCTACCTCGGGGATTCCTTCAAGCTGTGAAGCAGTCGCCGGGTTCCTCTCCTTCCCTTCGGCACAGGCATGAAGACTCGGCTGCAGACATCGTTGGGACAGCAGCTGGTGCTCACGCCCCAGTTGCAGCAGGCGATCAAGCTGCTGCAGATGTCCACCACCGAGCTGGAGCTGGAGATCGCCCAGGCGGTGGAAAGCAATCCGCTGCTGGACTGGGCCGACAGCAGTGACAGCAGCAGCGCCGGCAACGAAGGCAGCGATGGCAACGACGGTGACGCCCCCGCAGAACGTACCGATGCTGGTGACGACTGGGCACCGGCCGAACTGGACTGGAGCGCGGCCGGCAGCGGCGGCAGCTTCGACGATGACGACGACACCGGCAGCGCCGCCGAGCGCGTAGCCGAAACCGAAACACTGGCCGACCATCTGCTGTGGCAGCTGCATCTGTCGCATCTGTCCTCGCGTGATCGCAGTATCGGTGCCGCACTGATCGATGCGCTGGACGACGACGGTTACCTGCGCGAGCCGCTGGCCGGCATCGCCGAAACCCTGTTGCCGGCGATCCACGCCGACGAGGACGAGATCCTCGCCGTGCTGCATCGCATCCAGCGTTTCGATCCGGTCGGTGTGGCTGCACGCACGCTGGGCGAATGCCTGCTGCTGCAGCTGGATGTGCTGGCCGGTGACACGCCCGGCCTGGTGCTGGCGCGACAGATTGCCGCAGGCCCGCTGGAACGGCTGCCGCGCAGCGGCGTCGCCGGGCTGGCCCATGAACTGAAACAGCCCCTGGACGAGGTCGAGACGGCAGTCACCCTGCTGCGCTCGCTGGACCCGCGCCCGGGCACGCAGATCGCACCGCTGTCGCAGGACACCTACGTGGTGCCGGATGTGGTGGTGTGGCGGCAGAACGGCGTATGGCGCGCAGCGCTGGCCGCGCATGCCGGGCCGAAGGTGGTGATCCACCGCGGCTACGAACAGCTGATCCGACGTTGTGGCGACGCCGATGCCGGCTACCTGCGTGCCCAGCTGCAGGAAGCGCGCTGGCTGCTGAAAGGGCTGCAGCAGCGTGGCGAAACCCTGCTGCGGGTGGTACGCAGCCTGATCCTGCAGCAGGCCGGCTTCCTCGAATTCGGCGAGCAGGCGCTGCGTCCACTGACCCTGCGCGAGATCGCCACCGAGCTCGGCCTGCACGAATCCACGGTCTCGCGCGCGATCGCCCGCAAGCACGTGCGTACCCCGCGCGGCACCCTGCCGCTGCGCGCCTTCTTCGCCTCGGGCATCGATACCGAGGGCGGTGGCGAGGCGTCCAGCACGGCCATCCAGGCGATGATCCGGCGCCTGATCGACGACGAGAACCCACGCAAGCCGCTTTCTGACGCCAAGCTGGCTGACCTGCTCAAATCGTCGGGAATTCCAGTAGCGCGACGCACCGTGGCGAAGTATCGTGAAGCCATGAACATTTCCGCCTCGCACGAAAGGGTCAGAATCGCTTGACGCGCCGCCGCGCCCGGCGGAGAGGTTCATTGGCACATCCGAACACAGGAGAAACCCGATGCGCATCGAAACGTTTGGCAAAGATGTCGAAGTCACCCCGGCCCTGCAGTCCTATGTAGAGGAGAAGCTGGCCCGGATCGGCAAACACTTCGACCAGCACTGCGAAGCGCGGGTGACCCTCAAGCTGCAGAAGACCGAACACCACGTCGACGCCAGCCTCAACATTCCCGGCCAGACCCTGCACGCCGAGGCCAATGCCCAGACCATGTATGCCGCGATCGACCTGCTTGCGGACAAGCTTGACCGTCTGGTGATCAAGCACAAGGAGAAAAAACAGCAGCACGCACCGCTGCCGGTGGGCGACAATGGTGGCTGATCGCCACCGTTCCCCGCAGACATGCCCCTGACTGACCTCCTGGCGGCCGTGCAGACCCAGCTCTGCACGGCCACCGACCGCGACAGCGTCCTGCAGGCCGCCGCCGGGTTGCTGGCCTGCCGCCAGGCCAACGCCGAACAGATCTATCTGAACCTGTGTCAGCGCGAAGCGCTGGGCAGCACCGCGATCGGTCACGGCATCGCCATTCCCCACGGCCGCGCGCCAACCCTGGACCGCCCCCGCGGCGCCCTGCTGCGGTTGGCCACCCCGGTCGACTTCGGTGGCGACGAGCCGGTGGACCTGGTGTTCGCCATGGCCGTCCCCGCCCACTACACCCACCAGCACCTGATGCTGCTGTCCGAGCTGGCCGAGCTGTTTTCGGCGCCCGACATCCGCCAGGCCCTGCGCGAAGCGGGCGATGCCCGGGCGCTGCGCGAGGCGCTGGACATGACCCCACCTGCGAGTGCCGCATGAATACCAGCATCACCGCCCGTGAACTGTTCGAACAGCAGCGCGAGCGGCTGGGGCTGCGCTGGGCTGCCGGCAAGTCCGGCGAGAAGCGCGAGCTGGAGGCCGGCAACACGGTCTCGCGGCGTCCATCGCTGGCTGGTTATCTCAATGCGATCTACCCCAACAAGGTGCAGATCCTGGGCACCGAAGAGCTGTCCTGGCTGGATGCGCTGGAACCACGCCAGCGTTGGGAGACCATCGAAAAGATCATGCAGTCGCACCCGCTGGCGCTGGTGCTGACCCGCAACCAGGCCTGCCCGGAAGACCTGCGCGCCGCCGCGGATGAATCCGGCACGCCGCTGTGGCTGTCACCCAAGCGCGGCCACGAACTGCTCAACCATCTGTCCTACCACCTGGCCCGTACGCTGGCGCCGCGGGTCATCCTGCATGGCGTGTTCATGGAGATCTATTCCATCGGCGTGCTGATCACCGGCGAGGCCGGATCGGGCAAGAGCGAACTGGCGCTGGAGCTGCTCAGCCGCGGCCACCGCCTGGTCGCCGATGATGCGCCCGAATTCACCCAGATCGCGCCCGACGTGCTCGATGGCACCTGCCCCGAACTGCTGCAGGACCTGCTGGAAGTGCGCGGCCTGGGCGTGCTGAATGTGCGCGAGATGTTCGGCGACACGGCTGTAAAGAAGAACAAGTACCTTCGGCTGATCGTCCACCTGACCAAGCCGATGACCGAACCCACCCCGCATGGCTATGAGCGCCTGACCGGCGACTCGGGCACCCGCCATGTGCTGGACCTGGACGTTCCGCTGATCACCCTGCCGGTGATGCCTGGCCGCAACCTGGCCGTGCTGACCGAAGCCGCCACGCGCCTGCATATCCTGCGCACCAAGGGCATCGACCCGGCGGCGATGTTCATCGCCCGTCACAGCAACCTGCTGGAACGGCGAACGCCCTGATTCCCCTGTCCCCCGAAGAGCCTGTCCATGAGCACCGCAACCCCCTCCGCCCCGACCCTGATCATCGTCAGCGGCCTGTCCGGCTCGGGTAAATCCGTCGCCCTGAAGACCTTCGAGGACCAGGACTACTACTGCTCGGACAACCTGCCGATCAATCTGCTGCCCGACTTCGTGCGCAGTCTGCTGGCCAACCACGACGGCAGCGCACCACGCCGCCTTGCCGTAGGCATCGACGTGCGCGGCCAGGCCGACCTGAGCCAGCTGGGCGACTGGCGGCAGCTGGCCACCGATGCCGGCGTGGAAGTGAAGGTGCTGTTCTTCGAGGCCAGCGACGAGGCCGTGCTCAAACGCTACGCCGACACCCGCCGCCGCCATCCACTGAGCCAGCTGGGCCTGTCGCTGCCCGAAGCGATCGCGCGTGAGCGTGAATTGACCGCACCGCTGCGCCGCGAGGCCGATGCGGTGATCGATACCAGCAATCTCAACGTGCATCAGCTGCGGCGGCGGATCATCACCGAGTTCACGATGGACCATGCCACCGGCCTGTCGCTGCTGTTCGAATCGTTCGCCTACAAGCGCGGCGTGCCGGCCGAGGCTGACTTCGTGTTCGATGCGCGGGTGCTGCCCAATCCACACTGGGACCCGGATCTGCGTGCGCTGAGTGGCCGCGAACCGGGCGTGCGCGACTACCTGGAAGCGCAGCCGGACGTGCAGCGCTACCTGACCCAGCTGATGGATTTCCTCGATACCTGGCTGCCGAAGCTGGGGGATGGCACCCGCAGCTATGTGACCGTGGCCTTCGGCTGCACCGGCGGCAAGCACCGTTCGGTGTTCCTGGCCGAGCGCCTGGCCCGGCATGCCCGCGAGATGGGCTGGGAAGACGTGGCGACCTACCACCGCGAACAGGATTGAGGGGTGCGGCCGGGCTGCGCCCGGCACCCGCGGGTAGTGCCGGCCGCTGGCCGGCAACAGCAAAAGCAAAAGCGGCATTCCCTGGGATGGCGAGGCGGTGTGCTGTTGGTGGGTGTCGACCTTGGTCGACACAGTAGATCCACGCCATGCGTGGATGAATCCCGGTCAGGCATCGAAAAACGGATGGGGTCGGATCCTTTTCCAACGGAAACGGGCTCTGACCCGAGCAACGCTGAATACGGGACACAGTGCCCCTCATCTGCTGCTATCGCCAATTCACCTTGACCTGTTAACGTGCAGTAATGACCTGTGGCATTCTCCTCGTAACACATCCCGGGGTCGGGACCGCCCTGCTAGACGTGGCGACCCGGCTCCTGCGGCAATTGCCGCTGAAAACCGAAGCTTTCGAAGTACCGTTCGACGCAGACCTGGACGCCCTGCTCCCGCTCGCCTCGGCCGCTCTGCGGCGGGTCGACAGTGGTGAAGGCGTGCTGATCCTGACCGACCTGTACGGCGCCAGCCCCGCCAACCTTGCCGGGCAGCTGGCCCGGCTGGGGACCCCGGTTCGCCGGGTGTCGGCGCTGAGCCTGCCGATGTTGCTGCGGGTGATGAATTATCCGGAACAGGGACTGGATCAACTGCCCGCCACAGCCGCGGCGGGTACCCGTAATGGAGCGATAGTCGACGATGCTTGAACGAGAACTCACCGTCAGCAACCGCCTGGGCCTGCATGCCCGGGCCACCGCCAAGCTGGTGCAGACCCTGGCGCCGTTCCGCTGCAACGTGACCATGGCCGCCAAGGGCCGTGAGATCAACGCCAAGAGCATCATGGGCGTGATGCTGCTGGCCGCCGGCCAGGGCACCCCGGTCACGGTGCGCATCAACGGCGAGGACGAAGCCGCCGCGATGGAAGCGGTGGTCGGCCTGTTCGAACGCCGCTTCGACGAGGACAGCTGAGCGTGCCACGCGCGCGCGCCGGCCAGGTCCCTTCCGGCCAGCGGCCGGTACAGCTGCTGGCCGGGCACGGTGCTGCCCGTGGCGCGGCGATGGGCCGGGCGCGGGTGCGCCTGCCACATGCGCTGGAAGTGGCCGAGCAGCGCGTCGCCGCCCATCAGGTCGAGGCCGAACTGGCCCGCCTGCACCGTGCCGTGGATGCCGCGCGCACGGAAATGCACGAGCTGCGACAGCGCCTGCAGGGTGCACTGAACCAGGAAGTGGGCGAGTTCCTCGACCTGCATGCACTGCTGCTGGACGACCCCGAGCTGCTGTTCGGGCTGGACGAGCTGATCCGCAGCGGCCCGTACAGCGCCGGCTATGCGCTGCGCCTGCAGCGTGACCGCTTGGCCAAGGTCTTCGATGGCATGGACGATGCCTATCTGAAGAGCCGCATGGACGACCTCGACCATGTGATCGGCCGCATCCACGCCTTCCTGCAGCCCGAACGCCCGCCGGTAATGAAAGGCCTGGCCGGTGAAATCCTGGTCTGCGACAACATCGCGCCCTCCGAGCTTGCCCAGTTGCAGGCGCAGGGCGTGGTCGGCATCGTCACCGCCGCCGGCAGTGCGCTGTCGCACAGTGCGATCCTGGCGCGCAGCCTGCACCTGCCCTTGATCGTCAACGTGCCGCAGCTGCTCAGCCGCATCGCCGATGGCGACGTGCTGATCATCGATGGCGCCGACGGCAGCATCACCGCCAACCCCCAGGCCGACAACCTGCGCGACTACCGCGCGCGCCTGAAAGAACATGCGCGCGAGCAGCGCGAGCTCGGCCGCCTGCGCAGCAAACCCAGCCGTACCCGCGACCAGGTCGACATCGCCCTGCTGGCCAATGCCGAATCGCTGGAGGACGTCACCCAGGCGCATGCGCTGGGCGCGCAGGGGCTGGGCCTGTACCGCACCGAATTCCTGTTCCTGCAGCGCAACGAGCTGCCGGACGAAGAAGAACAGTTCCAGACCTACCGCGATGCCGCGTTGGGCATGAGCGGGCGACCGGTCACCATCCGCACGCTCGATCTGGGCGCGGACAAGGCCGACCGCACCGGCCTGACCCTGAGCAACGAAGAAAACCCGGCTCTGGGACTGCGCGGCGTACGCCTGTCGCTGGCACGGCCCAAGGTGGCCGACACCCAACTGCGCGCGATCCTGCGCGCCTCGGCCTACGGCAAGCTGCGCGTGCTGGTGCCGATGGTCAGCACCCGCGAGGAACTGCTGGCGGTGCGCCGGCGCATGCTCAAGCTGACCGAACAGCTGCGCAGCGAAGGCCACATGGTGTCCGACCATGTGCCGCTGGGCGCGATGATCGAGGTGCCCGCTGCGGCGTTGGCGCTGGAGAGCTTCATCGACCTGGTCGACTTCCTGTCGATCGGCACCAACGACCTGGTGCAGTACCTGCTGGCCGCTGACCGCAACAACGAGGCACTGGGCGAGCTGTATTCGCCGCTGCATCCGGCCGTGCTGCGGTTGCTGGAGATGGTGATCGAGACCGGCGCGCGGCATCGCATTCCGGTGGCGGTCTGCGGTGAGATGGCCGGTGATGCACGGATGACTCCGCTGCTGCTGGCGCTGGGCCTGAGCGAATTCAGCCTGCACCCCGGCACACTGCTGGAGGTGCGCCGCGCGATCCGCGAGGCCGACCTGGCCGCGCTGCGCGCGCGCGCACCGAAGCTGCTGGCCGCACGCGACCGTCGCGCGATCGAGCGCTGGCTGGCGCTGGTGGCGGATACGCCCTGAGCGCCAAGGGTAGTGCCGGCCGCTGGCCGGCAACCTCATGGCCTCCGATGGGGCCGCTTGCCGGCCAGCGGCCGGCACTACCACCACCCGGCGGCTATGCGTTGAAACATCCCCTTGCGATAATGACGCGCTGAACACCCCTGTTGCCGCATCCTTGCCGGGATCGCGGCTTTTCTTATCCCGCGGGAGCTGCGATGGCTGAGGCTGTACGCCACGACAAGACTGCGCGCCAACTGCGGATGCTGTCCGACGCACTGGACAGCGGTCGGCTGGGCCCGGTGCGCCGCCTGGTCAACACCTTGGCCCCGGCCGAGATCGGCAACCTGCTCGAATCGCTGCCGCCGGGCAAGCGCGAGGTGGTCTGGGGCCTGGTCGATCCGGAAGATGACGGTGAGGTGCTGGTCCACGTCGGCGACGACGTGCGCGAGAGCCTGCTCGCCGACATGGACCCGGACGAGATCATCGCCGCGGTCGAAGACCTGGACATCGACGATCTGGCCGACCTGGTCGAAGATCTGCCGGACACGGTCATCGACGAAGTCCTCAAGTCGATGGACCGCGAGAACCGCGAGCGCCTGGAGCAGGTGCTGTCCTACCCCGAGGACAGCGCCGGCCGCCTGATGAACCCGGACGTGGTGACCGTGCGCGCCGACGTCAACGTTGACGTGGTGCTGCGCTACCTGCGCCTGCGTGGCGAACTGCCCGACCACACCGATCATCTGTTCGTGGTCAGCCGTCGCCATCAATACCTCGGCCGGGTGTCGCTGGCGGCACTGGTGACCCACGAGGACACCACCCCGATCAACCGCCTGATCGACGACGAGCAACCGGCGATCGATGTCGGCGAAAGCGACCAGGAGGTCGCCCGCCAGTTCTCCGACCATGACTGGATCTCCGCGCCGGTGGTGGACGACAACAACATCCTGGTCGGCCGCATCACCATCGATGACGTGGTCGACATCATCCGTGGACAGGCCGAGCACCAGGCGCTGGGCGCCGCCGGCCTGGACGAGGACGAGGATCTGTTCAGCCCGGTCTGGCGCGCCATGCGCCGCCGCCTGATGTGGCTGTCGGTCAATCTGTGCACGGCATTCCTGGCGTCCAGCGTGGTCGGCCACTTCGAGGGCACCATCGACAAGCTGGTGGCGCTGGCGGTGCTGATGCCGATCGTTGCGGGCCTCGGAGGCAACGCCGGCACCCAGGTGCTGGCGCTGATGGTGCGTGGCCTGGCGTTGGGCCAGGTGGGCGCCTCCAACGCGCGCACGCTGCTGTGGAAGGAAGTGCGGGTCGCCTTGTTGAACGGCGTGATGCTGGGTTCGGTGCTGGGCCTGATCGTACTCGCTTGGTTCCACTCGCCCGGGTTGTCGGCGGTGATCGCCATCGCGCTGACCTGCAACCTGCTGTTCGCCGCGTTGGCCGGCGTGCTGGTGCCACTGACCCTGAAACGCTTCGGCTTCGACCCGGCGCTGGCCAGCGGCATCTTCCTGACCGCCGTGACCGACTCGATGGGCTTCTTCACCTTCCTCGGCCTCGCCACCCTGGTGCTGCTGCACTGACCCTATCAAGGGTCGGATCCCCACCGCGCGGGGCGCTGACCCGATCCCAACTGGAACACCCATGGCAACAACGATAGAAAACTACTTCCAGCCCGGCTGGCGCGACCAGCAGCACACCTGCCCGGCCTGCGAATGGAAGGGCAGCTCGCGCGCCATGGAGATGGAGCTGGACGAGGACGCCACCGAGTACGACTGCCCGGTCTGCGAGAACCCGCTGCTGGTGGTGCTGCACCCGGATATGGCGCAGGTGCAGGCTGCGGCCGCCGAAGGCAATGCCGAGGCACAGGAACAGCTGGACATCATCGCCAGCTTTCCGCGCCCGCAGTGACGCGGCGCATGATGCCGGGCCGACGTTGGCGGACTACGATGCAGGCGTTCTCGCCGCTTCGGAAAACCCCATGGTCCGTCTGCTGTCGCGCTGGCTGCCATTGCTGGCCCTTCTGATGATGAGCGGTTGCACTTCGCTGCCGGACAGCGCGCGTGGCCGCTTCGAAGCACGTGCGGTGAAGGTGGACGGGCACACGGCTTACTACCAGGTGTTCATTCCCGCGGGCCTGCAGGCCCGCAGCCCTGGTGGGCAGACGCCCGCAACCTCCAACGTCCCGGTCATCCTGTTCCTGCACGGTTCGGGCGAGCGCGGCGCCGATGGCATCAAGCAGACCCACGCCGGGCTGGGGCCTTATCTGCGCGAGCATCCCAACTTCCCTGCCTTGGTGGTGTTCCCACAGGTACCGGGCCATGAGGAATGGAGCGGCCGCAACAACCGTGCGGCCGTGGCCGCGCTGGACGCGACAATCGCCGAGTTCGGCGCCGACCCGGCACGGCAGTACCTGACCGGCATGTCGATGGGCGGCTACGGCAGCTGGAACATCGCCCTGGACGACCCGCGCCGCTTCGCCGCGATCGTCCCCGTGTGCGGTGCCGTGCTGGCACCACGCGCAAAGCGCCCGACCCTGTTCGTCGAGCAGGTCGCCCAGGAAACCGATCCGTATGCCGTGATCGCGCAGCGCCTGCAGCACACGCCGATCTGGATCTTCCACGGCGCGCTGGACGACGTGGTGCCTCCGGATGACGACCGCAGGCTGCATGCCGCATTCCAGAGCGCCAACGCACGCGATGTGCGCTACACCGAGTACCCGGAAGGCAATCACAATGCCTGGGACGCTACCTACGCCGACCCGGCAATGTGGGCGTGGCTGTTCGCGCAGAAGCGCTGAACCGCAGTTTCTGCTGGGAAACAACTGTTGGTGGATGCCTACCCGTTGCTCGGCTTGGGTATTGGTGGATGCCTACCCGTTGCTCGGCTTGGGTATTGGTGGATGCCTACCGTTGCTCGGCTTGGGTATTGGTGGGTGCCTACCGTTGCTCGGCTTGGGTATTGGTGGGTGCCGACCGTTGGTCGGCTTGGGTATTGGTGGGTGCCGACCGTTGGTCGGCACTATCTCTCCGCCTCGGGGTAATCCATTGCTTGGTACCTCCCATCGATCTCCCATCGGCACCAGGCATACGGATACTCTCCCACGCAGCTCACCAAGTTCGCCCTGACCGGGTTGGCGACGATGTACATCGCATGGCGAAACAGTGATTCTTCAGAACGAATGGCATGATCGTGATAGCTCGATTGCCAGAATGGTCCTGTCCTGCCCAGCATGCGGTTGATCCGCAATGCACTGCTCGATTTGAATCGTTGCATGATGTAGTCCAGCGAGAACGCACGGAGCTCCACAAGCCAATGGATGTGGTCCGGCATGACTACATAGGCAAGTGAGTACGTCAGGCCTTCAGTATCAAGGCGACGGACCACGTCCATCACCAACTGCGCCGCTGTGGCATCGTCGAAGTAGCGTCGACGCCCCTGGGTGACGGTCGTCAGGATGTAGGATTGCCCGATCCGGGAATGGCGGCCAAGCCTCAGGCGTGCGCGGTTCATGGGTACAAGCGTGTGCCTCCCGACCGCCTTCTTCTATCGGGCAACCCCATCAGTCCAGGTAGGCCCGTAGCTATTCAATGTCTGAGCCCGGCACTTCACGGGACTGATGGTTCTGTGCCGACCAACGGTCGGCACCCACCCAGACAGTTCAAGGTGAATCCTATTTGTGCCGACCAACGGTCGGCACCCACCCAGACAGTTCAAGGTGAATCCTATTTGTGCCGACCAACGGTCGGCACCCACCCAGACAGTTCAGGGTGAATCCCTTTTGTGCCGACCAACGGTCGGCACCCACCAGGGCAGGTCAGCCCAGCAGCGTTTCCAGCACGGCCATGCGCACGGCGACGCCGTTGGCGACCTGGCGCAGCACCCACGACTGCGGGCCGTCGGCCACCTCGTCGGTCACTTCCACGCCGCGGTTGATCGGGCCTGGATGCAGCACCGCGGCATCCTTGCCGGCGCGGGCCAGGCGTTCGTTGGTCAGGCCGTACTGCGCGTGGTACTGCTCCAGCGACGGCACCAGGCCTTCTTCCATGCGCTCGCGCTGCAGGCGCAGCATCATCAGCGCGTCGACGCCTTCCAGCATCGCGTCGAAATCATCGCCGACCACGCAGCCCTTCAGGGTCTCGTCGTCCGGCAGCAGCGACTGCGGGCCGCACACGCGGATCTCGCCCACGCCAAGCGTACGCAGCGCATGCAGGTCGGTGCGGGCCACGCGCGAGTGCTTCACGTCGCCGACGATCACCACTTTCATCTTCGAGAAATCCGGGCCCTTGGCCTGGCGCAGGGTCAGCATGTCCAGCAGGCCCTGGGTCGGGTGCGCGCTGCGCCCGTCACCGGCGTTGATCAGTGCAGTGCCCTCACCCGCTGCCTCGGCCAGTGCGGCCACGGCGCCATCATCGGGGTGGCGCACCACGAAGCCGCGCACGCCCATCGCCTCCAGATTGCGCAGCGTGTCGCAGGCGGTTTCGCCCTTGCGCGTGGACGAGGTCGATGCATCGAAGTTCAGTACGTCGGCGCCCAGGCGCTGCGCGGCCAGCTGGAACGAGCTGCGGGTGCGCGTGGACGGTTCGAAGAACAGCGTGCACACCGCCGAACCGGCCAGCACGTGGCGCTTGTTGCCGACACGACCGACCGCGGCGTCGCGGATCTGCCCTGCCCGGTCAAGCAGCTGCAGCAGGGTGTCGCGCGGAAGGCCTTCGAGGGTCAGCAGGTGGCGCAGGCGGCCGGAGGCATCGAGTTGCTGGGCGGTCATGGCGGTGTCGGGCAGTCAGGGAATGGGGGTGGCGTCGTCCGGCGACGACAGCCAACGGTCGATGATCACCGCCGCGGCAACGGCATCGAGGGCGGCCGCATCACGGCGGCGCTTGCGCCCTTCGGCGCGCTCGACAGCGAAGCGGCGGGCGGCCTCGACCGAGCTGGAACGCTCGTCGATCATCACCACCGGCAGCTTGAAACGTTCCCGCAGCTGGCGGGCAAAGCCCTGCGCGCGCTTGCGGTTGGGCTGGTCCTGGCCGTCCAGGGTCAGCGGGTCGCCGACCACCAGGCCATCGGGCTTCCATTCCTTGATCAGGCGTTCGATCGCGGTCCAGTCCGGGCCGTTGCCGTGCACATCGACCACCGCCACCGCGCGCGCATGCGCAGCGAAGGCACTGCCGATGGCCACGCCGATGCGGCGCGAGCCGACATCGAACCCCAGAACGGTGCCATCACGGCGGATTGCCGAGGCAGCAGAATCCGGCGCGGGCGCGATGGGCTCAGACATGGCCGCTGTAGTCGGTCAGCCGGAACAGGTCCACACCGATACGCGAGGCTGCACCCTGCCAGCGCTGCTCCAGCGGCAGCTGGAACACCAGCTCGGCATCGGCCGGCACGGTCAGCCAGCTGTTCTCGGACAGCTCGCTTTCCAGCTGCCCTGCGCCCCAACCCGCACAGCCCAGCGTGACCACGGCATTGGCCGGGCCTTCGCCACGTGCCATCGCTTCGAGGATGTCGCGCGAGGTGGTCAGGTACAGGCCTTCACCCACGATCAGGCTGGAATCCCATGCGCGTGCGTCGTCATGAATGACGAAGCCGCGCTCGGGATGCACCGGGCCGCCGTTGAGCACCATGCGCGCCTGCAGGTCGCCATCACCGGTGGTGATGTCCATCTGTGCAAGCACTTCCCCCAGCGTGTACTCGGAAGGCTGGTTGACCAGCACGCCCATCGCCCCGTTCTCGTCGTGCTGGCAGATCAGCGCGACGCTGCGGGCGAATGTCGCGTCGAGCAGCGACGGCAGCGCGACGAGCAGGTGATCGGCAAGGGAAGTCGGCGTAACAGGCATGGGCCCATTCTACCTGCTGGGGGCGGGATGGTCGCGCGATGGCGCCGAACCGCGATGGGCTAGGATGGTGCTTTGCCATGGAAGGTCATCGATGCAGTCTTCATCGCCCCTGACCCTGCCGGCACGCAGCGCCATCGTCCTGATCGCGCTGCTGCAGGGCCTGATGCTGTATGCCGCGCAGGAGCTGTCCGATGCGTGGCCGTTCCGCGATATCGGCTGGCGCTACTGCTGGTACGCCTGGGTGCTGGCCATTCCCAGCGCGGTGGCGCTGAGCCTGGTCGAGCTGGGCCAGCGCCGCCTGTGGCTGCAGGCCGCGCTCGGCTCGGCGGTGGTGCTGGCGCTGGCCGCCTGGACCGGCTGGAACCTCAACGGCGAGACCGCACTGGAATCGGGCGCGCTGCAGTTCCCGCTGACCCTGGGCATGGCCGTGGCGGTGTTCGTGGCCCTGCCCTGGTGGCAGTTCCAGCTGCAGCACGGGCATTGGCGTGCCAGCTACCCGGAGCTGTTCGAGCGCGCCTGGCAGAATGGTTTGACCCTGGCCCTCGCCGCGCTGTTCACCGGGCTGACCTGGCTGCTGTTGTGGCTGTGGGCGGCGCTGTTCCAGCTGCTCGACGTGACCGTCTTCCGCGACCTGTTCCGGCAGGACGCGTTCATCGCGCTGGCCACCGGCAGCCTGGCCGGGTTCGGCGTGCTGATCGGGCGCACCCAGCACCGCGCGATCCAGATCACCCGCCAGGTGCTGTTCGCGATCTGCCTCGGGCTGCTGCCGCTGCTCTCGTTCATCGCCGTGCTGTTCGTGCTGAGCCTGCCGCTGACCGGGCTGGAGCCGCTGTGGAAGACCCGCTCGGCCGCCAGCCTGCTGCTGGTGCTGTCGCTGCTGCTGGTGTCGTTCACCAATGCGGTCTACCAGCAGGGCGACGACACCGCGCCCTACCCCGTCGTGCTGCGCCGGCTGGTCGAGGCCAGCCTGCTGGCGCTGCCGGTCTATGCGGTGCTGGCGCTGTATGCACTGGGCCTGCGCGTGGTGCAGTACGGCTGGACCCTGGACCGCTTCTGGGCGGTGCTGATCGCGTTGGCCGTGGCCGGCTATGCACTGGGCTACGCGCTGGCGGTAGTGCGCCGGCAGGGCCGCTGGCTGCAGACGCTGGAGCCGGTCAACCGCTGGATGTGTTGGGCGGTGCTGGCACTGGCATTGCTGGGCAACTCGCCGCTGCTGGACCCGGTGCGGCTGACCCTGTCCAGCCAGTTGGCGCGCCTGCGTGCGGACCCGCCAGCGATCACCAGCAGTGACGTCAACGTGCTGCGCTTCGATCTTGGGCGCCGTGGCGTGCAGGCGCTGCGCGAGCTGCAGCGTGATCCGGCCATCACCGCCGATGCCAACGCGCCACAGGTGATCGCTGCCGCGCTGGCACGTACCTCGCGCTGGGACGATGGACAGCGCCTCGACAAGGGTCTGCAGGACGTCGCCGCCCTGCAGCGCGCGCTGAAGCTGGCCAAGGGATCCAGCTCGCCACCGGACGATTGGTGGCAGGCACTGGCCACCCGCGCGATCAATGGCGAATCGTGCGCCCAGAGCGAGCGCGACTGCCTGATCGTGCATCGCGACCTGGATGGCGACGGCAACGCCGAGGTACTGCTGTGCGAGCTGTACACCCACCGCGGGCCGGACTGCGTGCTGTACGCACGTGGCAGGGATGCCCAGTGGCGCCGCGCCGGTTCGCTGTTCGGCACCGTCAGCGGCCAGGCCGAGGCGATCAACCAGGCCCTGCGTGACGGCGAACTCATGCTTGTGCCACCGCGCTGGCCGATGCTGTCCATCGGCGGGCGCCCCGCGGTGGCCATCGATCCCGAACCCGAATCCAACGAGTCTTCTCCATGAGCGGTTACTGCCTCATCGCCCCGGGCCATCCGGTGCACGACTACTACCACGCCAACGAATACGGCTTCCCGCAGCGTGACGAGCGCGAGCTGTTCGAGCGGCTGGTGCTGGAGATCAACCAGGCCGGGCTGAGCTGGGAGACCATCCTGAAGAAGCGCGAGGGCTTCCGCGCGGCCTATGACGGCTTCGATGTGGACCGCGTGGCGGCGTATGCCGAGCAGGACATCGAACGCCTGCTGTCGGACGCGGGCATCATCCGCAACCGGCTGAAGGTGCTGGCGGCGATCCACAACGCACAGGTGATCCAGCAGCTGCGGGCCAGCCACGGCAGCTTCGCGGCGTGGCTGGACGCGCACCATCCGCGCAGCAAGGCCGACTGGGTGAAGCTGTTCAAGAAGACGTTCCGCTTCACCGGCGGCGAGATCACCGGCGAATTCCTGATGAGCCTGGGCTACCTGCCCGGTGCGCACGCCGAGGACTGCCCGGTGCATGCGCGGCTGCTGACGCTGTCGCCGCCGTGGTTGCAGGCCTCCCGGTAGCGCCGGCCGCTGGCCGGCAACCTCGGAACGCCTCAGGTGTTGCCGGCCAGCGGCCGGCACTACCGTCGAATCGTCACACGCCCATGTAACGGCCCGGGCGGTGGTTGAACATCAGCACCAGGCTGAGCACCACCGCGCCGATCGCCGAGTACAGCACCTTCGACGGCGACAGCACGAAGAACGCGGCCACCATCAGGCAGGCGTCGTAGGACATCTGCACCTTGCCCGCGCTCCAGCCGCGGGTGCGCTGCAGGTACACCGCCAGGATACCGATGCCGCCGAGGCTGGCGCGGTGGCGGATGAAGAACAGGATGCCCAGGCCGGACAACGCACCGCCCACGATCGCCGAATACAACGGGTTGATGTGCGAGAAGTCGATCCAGCGCGGCAGCAGGTCGGTCAGCACGCCACAGGCGGTGACCGCGGCGAAGGTCTTCAGGGTGAATTCCCAGCCCATGCGCCGCAGCGCCACCCAGTAGAACGGCAGATTGACCAGCACGAACACCAGGCCGAAGTTCCAGCCCATCGAGTAGTGCAGCAGGAAGGCCATGCCGGCCATGCCGCCGATCATCAGCCCACCCTTGGCGAAGATGGCCAGGCCCAGCGAGGCCACCATCGTAGCCAGCACCATGCCCTGCACGTCCTCGGCAATCGAGTGGCGAAGCGCTTTTTCGTCGGCGGTGGTGCCGGCGCTGTCGGGCGGCGGGGTCAGCGGACCAGCGGTGACCAGGTGGCCGTCAGCGTCGTCGCACGGCGCAGAGCCATGGGCGGGAAGGGACATACGGGTGGGGGAACAGCAGGTGGGGAGCGATATTAGACACGATCTGCATGACAGTTGCAGATGAAATCGTTCAGCTGCGCTCGCCCATTCAGGTTATTCCGGAGGCATCACCGGCAGCACGGCCAGCATGTCCTCGCCATCATCGTCCATGCCGGTCTCGACGAAACCGAAGCTGCCATAGAAGGCGCCCGCCACCGGATTGCGCGGGTTGTAGCAGATCTCGATCTCGGCCAGGCCGGGCGTGTCCCGGATCTGCGCCAGCGCCACTTCCAGCGCGCGCCGCCCGATGCCACGCCCCTGCCAGCGCTGATCGACCATGAAGCGCCAGATCGAGATGCGCTGCGGCGTCTCCGGCACCCACATGAAGAACCCGACCAGCTCGCCATCGGCCTGGATGGCGCGGGTCTGGTAGCCGGGATGGAATGCTGCCTGCACCAGCGACCAGGTATTGCCGGCCACGAAGTCCTGCTGCGCCTCGCTGACGTCGAGATCGCACACGGCTTCGTAGTTGTCGACGGTGATCGCGTCCAGCGTGACCTGCATGAGGGCGTCCTGCCTCGGGATGAACGCCCAGTCTGCCTGACCCCGGAGGCCGTGTAGCCTGACCCCCACACGACCGTTCAGCGCCGGGTTGCCTGCTCAGCCCTTTCCGGCCAGATGGTGCGCCACCAACGCATTGGCATGGCCGTGGCCCAGCCCATGCTCGCTTTTCAGGAAGCTGACCAGTTCCATGTGTTTCAGGCCCTTCTTGCCCGCCAGCAGCCCGAACCAGTGCGTCACCGGCTGACCGTAGGTCTTCTCGATGGAGGGAAAGTACGAGGCCGGGCCCTTGGGCTTTTCAGTGCTCATGCGGAAGCTCCTTGCGATGGATGTACCGGTACGACGAACCGGGGAGCCGGAAATCGACAGATCCGTTCAATCCGGGAGCCGTATCATCCCGTCATGCCCCGTGAAAATCTCAACGACCTGCAGGCCTTCGTCCACGTTGCCCGCGAAGGCAGCTTCACCAGGGCCGCCGCCCAGCTGGGCGTTTCCCAGTCGGCGCTCAGCCATGCCATGCGCGGGCTGGAAGAGCGACTCGGCGTGCGCCTGCTGACCCGCACCACCCGCAGCGTGTCCACCACCGAGGCTGGCGCCCGCCTGCTCGATACCCTCGCCCCGCGCCTGGCCGAGATCGAGCACGAACTGGCCGCACTGGCCGAGTACCGCGAGCGACCGGCCGGCACCATCCGCATCAATGCGACCGGCCATGCCGCCGAGTACATCGCCTGGCCGCGGCTGGCGCCATTGCTGCAGCAGTATCCGGACCTGAAGGTGGAACTGGCTGCCGACTACGGGCTGGCCGACATCGTCGCCGAGCGCTACGACATCGGCATCCGCCTCGGCGAACGGCTGGCGCGCGACATGATCGCCGTGCCGGTCAGCCCGCCGCTGCGCATGCGCGTGGTCGGTGCACCCAGCTACTTCCGCCAGCATGTGGTGCCACGGCATCCGCACGACCTGGCCAACCACAACTGCATCACCCTGCGCCTGCCCACGCATGGCGGGCTGATGCCGTGGGATTTCGGCCAGGACGGTAACGAGCTGAGCGTGCGCGTGACCGGTCAGTGGACCTTCAACACCATGGGCATGACCCGCGCGGCTGCACTGGCCGGCAGCGGGCTGGCCTGGCTGCCGGAAGACCAGGTGCAGCCGATGCTGGACGATGGCCGCCTGCAATCCGTGCTGGACGATTGGTGCCCGCACTTCGATGGCTACTACGCGTATTACCCGTCGCGCCGCCACGTCACCGTGGCGATGCGGACGGTGCTTGATGCGTTGCGCGGGCCGATGGCTGGATGAGGTGTGCGGACCAACGGTCCGCACCCACCTCAGTTTGCACCCACCCCGGTCCGCACCCGCCAGAGTCAGGGTGGCCCGGCGGTCAGCCCTTGGCCTGCGCGGCGCGCTGCGCGTTGTAGCGCTCACCGACAATCGACACTTCATCCAGCGCCTGCGCGATGCGCTGCAGCTCTTCCGGTGCGAGCTGCAGGTCAGCCGCGCCCAGGTTTTCTTCCAGGCGATGGACCTTGGTGGTGCCCGGAATCGGCACGATCCACGGTGCCTGCGCCAGCAGCCAGGCCAGCGCCACCTGAGCCGGCGTCGCGCCACGTGCGGCAGCAATCGTGCTGATGCGATCAACCAGTGCCTGGTTGGCACGACGCGCTTCCACTTCGAAACGCGGCACGGTGTTGCGGAAGTCGTTGGCGTCGAAGGTGGTATCGGCGTTGATCGCGCCGGTCAGGAAGCCGCGGCCGAGCGGACTGAACGGCACGAAACCAATGCCCAGTTCCTGCAACGTCGGCAACAGTTCGCGCTCCGGCTCACGCCACCACAGCGAGTACTCGCTCTGCAGGGCGGCCACCGGCTGCACTGCATGGGCGCGACGCACGGTGGCGGCACTGGCCTCGGACAGGCCGAAGTGGCCGACCTTGCCTTCGGCGATCAGGTCGCGAACGGTGCCAGCGACATCCTCGATCGGCACGTTGGGGTCGACGCGGTGCTGGTAGAACAGGTCGATATGGTCGGTACGCAGGCGCTTGAGGCTGGCCTCCGCCACCGCGCGGATGTTCTCGGGACGGCTGTCCAGCCCGGTATCGACGCGCGCATCCTTGAAGCCGAACTTGGTGGCGATCACCAGCCTGTCGCGGTACGGCGCCAGCGCCTCGCCGAGCAGGTCTTCGTTGGTGTAGGGGCCATACACTTCGGCGGTGTCGAAGAAGGTCACGCCACGCTCGACGGCGGCCTGCAGCAGGGCGATGCCCTGGCTGCGCTCCACCGGTTGGCCGTAGCCATGGCTCAGGCCCATGCAGCCCAGGCCCAGGGCGGAGACCTTCAGGCCACTGCGGCCGAGTTCACGTGTCTGCATCGTCGTGCTCCAGAGGGGGAGCGCTGACGATACGCCTGCAAGGGCAACCGATTGAATGGGCAGCGTTGCAGTTGGTCATGACTGGAATTCATCAATTCGCGCAGCCGCCCGCCCGTAGAGTCGAGCTTGCTCCACTCGAAAAGAACAGTCGAGCAGGCTCGACGCTACGGAACACCCAGGTCAACGGATCTCGGAAATCTCCACGCCATCCAGCCCCTGCGACAGGGTGCGGGCGTCGCCGCCCTGGCTGAGCTTGATGCGCAGGCGCACTTCGTTCTGCGAATCGGCGTAGCGCAGCGCGTCCTCGTAGCTGATCTCGCCCGCCTGGTACAGCTCGAACAGGCTCTGGTCGAAGGTCTTCATACCCAGCTGGACCGAATCCTTCATCACTTCCTTCAGCTTGTGGATCTCGCCGTCGCGGATGTAGTCCTGCACCAGCGGCGTGCCCAGCAGGATCTCCATCGCCACCTTGCGCGAGCGGCCATCGGGCGACGGCACCAGCTGCTGCGCGACCACGCCCTTCAGGTTCAGCGACAGGTCCATCAGCAGCTGGTTGCGGCGGTCTTCCGGGAAGAAGTTGACGATGCGGTCCATCGCCTGGTTGGCGTTGTTGGCATGCAGGGTGCACAGCACCAGGTGGCCGGTTTCGGCAAACGCGATGGCGTGGTCCATGCCTTCGCGGGTACGCACCTCGCCGATCATGATCACGTCCGGCGCCTGGCGCAGGGTGTTCTTCAACGCGGCTTCCCAGCTGTCGGTATCGATGCCGACTTCGCGCTGGGTGATGATGCAGCCCTCGTGCTTGTGCACGAATTCGATCGGGTCTTCGATGGTGATGATGTGGCCGGTCGAGTTCTGGTTGCGGTAACCGATCATCGCCGCCAGCGAGGTCGATTTACCGGTACCGGTGGCACCGACGAACAGGATGATGCCGCGCTTGGTCATCGCCAGCGTCTTGATGATCGGCGGCAGGCTCAGCTCTTCCACGGTCGGAATGCGCGTCTCGATGCGACGCAGCACCATGCCGACCTGGTTGCGCTGGTAGAAGCAGCTGACACGGAAGCGGCCGACACCGGACAGGCCGATGGCGAAGTTGCACTCATGGGTCTTTTCGAATTCCTCGCGCTGCGCCGGGGTCATCACGTTCAGGACCAGGTCGCGGCTCTGCTGCGGGGTCAGTGGTGTCTGGGTGATCGGCGAGATCTTGCCGTTGACCTTCATCGCCGGCGGCATGCCTGCGGTGATGAACAGGTCCGAGGCGCGCTGGTGCGCCATCAGCTTGAGGAACGAAGTGAAATCGATGGTGGTCGCGGTGGTGTTCACGGCGGGCTCCCAATGGGGCATGTACCAGGAAACGGTCGGAGGCGGAAACGGCGCGGAAACGGCGGCGCACTGGCGCCCGCCGCCCCGTTGCTGCCCGCCTTACTCGAACAGGCGCTTGTCCTTGGCGTAGTCGCGGGCCTGGTTGCGGGTGATCAGGCTGCGCTTGACCAGGTCCTGCAGGTGCTGGTCCAGGGTCATCATGCCGTACTGCTGGCCGGTCTGGATCGCCGAGTACATCTGCGCCACCTTGTCCTCGCGGATCAGGTTGCGGATGGCCGGGGTGCCGACCATGATTTCCCACGCAGCGGTTCGCCCGCCACCGACCTTCTTCAGCAGCGCCTGCGAGATCACCGCACGCAGCGATTCGGACAGCATCGAACGCACCATCGGCTTTTCGCCGGCCGGGAACACGTCGATGATACGGTCGATGGTCTTGGCCGCCGAGCTGGTGTGCAGAGTGCCGAACACCAGGTGGCCGGTTTCCGCGGCGGTCAGTGCCAGGCGGATGGTTTCCAGGTCGCGCAGTTCGCCGACCAGGATAATGTCCGGGTCCTCACGCAGTGCCGAGCGCAGCGCTTCGTTGAAGCCATGCGTGTCGCGGTGCACTTCGCGCTGGTTGATCAGGCACTTCTGCGAGGTGTGCACGAATTCGATCGGATCCTCGACGGTGAGGATGTGGCCGTATTCGTTTTTGTTGATGTAGTCGATCATCGCCGCCAGCGTGGTCGACTTGCCCGAACCGGTCGGACCGGTCACCAGGATCAGGCCCTGCGGCTGCTGGATCACTTCGCGGAACAGCGGCGGGCAGGCCAGGTCCTCGAGGGTGAGCACCTCGGACGGAATGGTACGGAACACCGCACCGGCACCGCGGTTCTGGTTGAACGCGTTGACACGGAAGCGCGCCAGCGACGGGATCTCGAAGGAGAAGTCCACTTCGAGGAATTCCTCGTAATCGCGGCGCTGCTTGTCGGACATGATGTCGTACACCAGCGCGTGGACCTGCTTGTGGTCCAGGGCTGGGATGTTGATCCGGCGCACGTCGCCGTCCACGCGGATCATCGGCGGCAGGCCTGCGGACAGGTGCAGGTCGGACGCTTTGTTCTTTACGGAAAACGCCAACAGCTCGGCGATATCCATGAGCGGCTACTCCCCAATAACGGCTTCGACTGGAAGGATCTTTCCCCGGGCGGCAGTATAGCCTCCTGATTCAACGGAACGCGTTACGTGGCCACTCCCCTGCCCCAGATCCTGAGCAACCTGCACGCCGCCGCCGAGGCCGCTGGCAGGCCCGACCCACGCCTGCTGGCGGTGTCCAAGACCCAGCCGGCCGAGGCCGTGGCCGCGCTGGCCGCACAGGGCCAGCACGCCTTCGGCGAGAACTACGTGCAGGAAGCACTGGCCAAGATGCAGGCGCTGCAGCACCTGGCGCTGGAATGGCACCTGATCGGCCACCTGCAGTCGAACAAGGCCGATGCCGTGGCCAGCCATTTCGACTGGGTGCAGAGCGTGGACCGTTCCAAGCTGGTGACCGCGCTGGCACGCCATCGCCCGGCCGCGCGTGGCCCGCTGAACGTACTGATCCAGGTCAACATCGACGATGAATCCAGCAAGCATGGCTGTGCACCGGAAGAAGTGGATGCACTGGCCGCCGCGATTGCCGCCGAACCCAGCCTGCGCCTGCGTGGCCTGATGGCGATTCCCGCACCGTGGCCGGAAGCGGAGCGCCGTCGGGATGCATTCGTGCGCATGCGCACACTTTTCCAGTCGCTGGCTGCCCAGCACGCGCAGATCGACACGCTGTCGATGGGCATGAGCAGTGACTACGCCGAAGCCATCGCCGAGGGTGCCACCCTGGTACGCATCGGCACCGCCCTGTTCGGCGCCCGCCCGCGCCCGGCCTGATTTTCCAAGGAGACTTCCATGGCAGCTGATTCCATCACCTTCATCGGCGGCGGCAACATGGCCCGCAGCCTGATCGCCGGCCTGATCCGCCAGGGCGTGCCTGCCGCACACATCCACGTGGCCGAACCGATTGCAGCACTGCGCGAGTCACTGGCGGCGGACTTCGGCGTGCAGGTGCACGACAACGCCGCCGATGCCGCCGCGCACGGCCGCACCTGGCTGCTGGCGGTGAAGCCGCAGGTGCTGCGCGATGTGTGCCAGTCGCTGCAGGCGCTGGCGCAGGCGAACCAGCCGCTGGTGGTGTCCATTGCCGCCGGCATCACCAGCGCGCAGCTGGAACGCTGGCTGGGCGGCAATCTTCCGGTGGTGCGCGCGATGCCCAACACCCCGGCCCTGCTTGGCGCCGGCGTGACCGGCCTGTATGCCACGCCATCGGTGGATGCACAGCAGCACGCGCGCGCCGAACAGGTGCTGGCCAGTGCCGGGCGCACGGTGTGGATCGACAGCGAATCGCTGATGGATTCGGTCACTGCGGTGTCCGGCAGCGGCCCCGCCTACGTATTCCTGCTGGCAGAAGCGATGGAAGCGGCGGGCATAGCCCAGGGCCTGCCGGCCGACGCTGCGCGTGCGCTGGTGGTGCAGACCCTGCTGGGAGCCTCGCGCATGCTTGATGAGGCCGGTGAAAGCCCGGCCGAGCTGCGCCGTCGCGTGACCTCGCCGAACGGCACCACCCAGGCCGCGATCGAGAGCTTCCAGGCCGGTGGTTTCGAGGCGCTGGTGGACACCGCGCTGCGCGCCGCGCAGGTACGTGGGCAGGAACTGTCTGCGGCGAATGATTGATCCCGATGTGTGCCGACCAACGGTCGGCACCTACCATCATCCACGCATGGCGAGGATGTTCATTGCCCCAATGTGGCCATGACGAAATCGACGAAGCACTGCAGGCGCGGGCGCGGCCGTCGATCCGGCAGGTAGATCAGGTGCATCGGTCGCGGTTCGGGCAGGTAGTCGCGCAGCAGCGGCTTCAACCGCCCGGCCGCGATTTCGCCGGCCAGCAGCGCGGTCGGCTGCAGCACCAGCCCTGCGCCGGCCACGGCGGCCTCGCGCAACGCGACACCATCATTGCAGGTCAGGCGCGCTTCCCAGTCCACCTGTTCGCCGTTGGCCAGCTGCCAGCCATGGCCGCCGCGCCAGGCCAGGTGGCTCAGGCAGTCATGCCCGGCCAGATCCCCAGGGGTGCGCGGCGTGCCACGCCGGCGCAGATAGGACGGTGCCGCGCACAGGCTCATCGCGTACGGCGGCAACGGCCGCGCCACCACTTCCTGTGACGGCAGCGGCCCAACGCGGATTGCCACGTCGAAGCCATCCTCGATCAGGTCCACGCGGCGGTTGCTCAGGTCCAGTTCGATGTTCAGCAACGGCTGCTCACGCAATAGTCCGGACAGTACCGGCGCCAGCACGCAGCTGCCCCAGGTAGTCGGCGCGCTGACCCGCAGCAGCCCGCGGGGTTGTACCTGCAGTCCGGCCACGTCCGCCTCCGCCTGCTGCACCTGCTCCAGCACCTGCCGGCACCCGGCCAGGTAGGCGCTGCCGGCTTCGGTCAGGCGCTGGCGGCGGGTGTTCCGTTGCAGCAGCGCGGTACCCAGGTGCGCCTCCAGCTGCTGGATGTACTTGCCGACCATCACCGCCGACACCTGCAGCTGTTCGGCGGCGCCTGCAAAGCTTCCGCACTCGGCCACGGCGACGAAGGCCTGCATGCAGCGAAGCGTATCCATTGCTAATCCAGAGTTAGGAATCTGCGAAGCATACGCCGCTTACCTAACCCCACTGTGAGGGCGCAGACTGCGCCCATTCCCCCTCTCGCAAGGAACGGCCATGAAGATCCTCCTCGTCGGTGCCAGCGGCACCCTCGGCCAGGCAGTCGCCCACCAGCTCGGCCAGCAGCATCAGATCCTCGCCGCCGGCCGCAACAGCGGTGAGCTGCGCGTCGACCTGACAGACGACGCCAGCGTCGCCGAACTTTTCGCGCGCACCGGTCCGGTCGATGCAGTGATCTCCACCGCTGGCAAGCTGCACTTCGGTCCGCTGAAGGACATGACACCCGAGCAGTTCAACCTCGGCCTGCAGGACAAGCTGCTGGGCCAGGTGCGGCTGGCACTGGTCGCCCAGCACCACCTCAACGCCGGCGGCTCGATCACCCTGACCAGCGGCATCGTCAGCGCACAGCCGATCCGCGATGGCGCCAACGCCACCTCGGTGAATGCCGCGCTGGAAGGCTTCGTGCGTGCCGCCGCGTTGGAGCTGCTGCCGCGTGGCCTGCGCATCAACGTGGTCAGCCCGAACGTGCTGATCGAATCGATGGCGGCTTACGGGCCCTACTTCCCCGGCTTTGAAGCGGTGAGCGCACAGCGCGCGGCACTGGCCTTCCAGCGCGCGGTGGAAGGCATCCAGAGCGGCGAGACGATCACGGTCTGGTAAGAAAAAGGGGACGGAGGGGATTAAGTCGTTTGTGCACTTGCGACTTAATCCCCTCCGTCCCCTTTTTGTCGGTCACTCCCAGCGCATCGGGCCGTCGCCGCGTTCGCCGAGGACGTCTTCGGGGTTGGCCAGGCGGCAGCGCTGCAGCGACAGGCAGCCGCAGCCGATGCAGCCGGTCAGTTCATCGCGCAGCAGTTCCAGCATGTGGATGCGCTCCTCCAGCTCGGTGCGCCAGCGCGCGGACAGCTTGGCCCAGTCGGCCTTGGTCGGCGCGCGGCCCTCGGGCAGGCTTTCGAAGGCACGGCCGACAGCTTCCAGTGGCATGCCCACCCGTTGCGCGACGCGGATCACGGCCAACCGTCGCAGCACATCACGGCTGTAGCGCCGCTGGTTGCCCGAGGTGCGCAGGCTGCTGATCAGCCCCTTGCGCTCGTAGAAATGCAGCGCGGAAACCGCCACGCCACTGCGCTGGGAGACTTCGCCAACGCTGAGTTCCTGGGAAACCATTGCTTGACCTAAACTGCAGTTGAGGTGGCATGCTGCTATCTTCGCCGCCAGTTGACAAGCGCGGCCCGCATCTGACTCGTATGTCCCCCACTCTTTCGCCCGCCGACGCCCGTGCGCCGGCTGATACGTCGATCCTGTCTCCCCGCTATCGCGCCACCACCATCGGCATGGTGGCACTGGTGGCGCTGCATGCCTTCGAGGCCCTGGCGGTGGCCGCCGCCATGCCGACCGTGGCCGAGGCGCTGGATGGCCTGCGCCTGTATGCGCTGGCCTTTGGCGGCACCCTGGCCACCAGTGTCATCGGCATGACCCTGGCCGGACGCTGGGCCGACCTCCATGGGCCAGCTCGGCCGCTGTGGTATGGCCTGGGCTGCTTCGTGCTGGGCCTGCTGCTGGCCGGCTTCGCCATGCGCATGGGCATGCTGGTGGCCGGGCGCCTGCTGCAGGGCCTGGGTGCGGGCGCGATCTCGGTTTCACTGTACGTTATGGTCGGGCGCAGCTATCCCGAGCACCTGCGCCCGAAGGTATTCGCCGCGTTCTCGGCCGGCTGGGTGGTGCCGTCGATGATCGGCCCCGCGCTGAGCGGGTTGATCGTGCAGCATCTCGGCTGGCGCTGGGTGTTCCTGGCGGTACCCCTGCTGGCGGTCCCGGCCGCGCTGCTGCTGCGCCCGGCGCTGGCGCGCATGCAACCGACCGATGCAGGAAACAGCGACGATGGTCGCGGCAACGTGGTGCGTTGGGCCAGCGGCGCCTCGCTGGCGGCGCTGCTGCTGTACTTCGGTGGCCAGCAGCGCGGCCTGCCCGCCCTGCTCTGCATTGGCGCAGCGCTGCTGGCGCTGCTGTTCTGCGTGCACCGCCTGCTGCCGGCCGGCACGCTGCTGCTGCGCCGCGGGTTGCCCAGCGTGATCGCGCTGCGCGGCATCGCCGCTGCGGCCTTCTTCGCCTGCGAAGCCTATCTGCCGCTGCTGCTGCAGCGCGAACGCGGACTCTCGCCCAGCTGGGTCGGCGCGGTGCTCAGTCTTGGTGCACTGGGCTGGTTCGCCGGTTCATGGCTGCAGGGCCACCAGCAGCGCGGCTGGTCACGCCAGCAGCTGCTGCGCGTTGGCACACCGCTGATGACGATCGGTATCGCCGCCACACTGGCCGTGCTGTTCAACGCAGTGCCGCTGCCGGTGGCATTGGTCGGCTGGGCCATGACCGGCTTCGGCATGGGCATGATCTACGCTAGCCTGTCGGTGCTGACGCTGTCGTTGTCCGCACCGCACGAGCAGGGTGCCAACACCTCGGCGCTACAGTTGAGCGAGGCGCTGTCGGTGACCACCGCGCTGGCGGTTTCCGGTGCGCTGTTCGCGCTGTTCGTGGAAGCCGCGCCACACACCGGCTACCTGTTGTGCCTGGCGATCACCTTCGGCCTGGCGCTGCTGGCCACGGTGATCGCACGACGGGTGTAGCACCGCCGCATTGCGGGATTGCCGGCCAGCGGCCGGCACTACCGGGTACCCGTCCCCATGTCATCGATATCCCGGTGCAGGATGCGCCTCACCTCCAGCACCGCCTGCGGGGTTTCCTGCACGCTGTGGCCGGAGATGATCACCTTCTCCGACAGCGCGCCCGGCAGATGTGCGCTCCAGTACGGCACCAGCCCATCATCGGATTTTTCCACCGGCAGCTCCGGCTTGCGCTGGGCGATGATCGAGTGGTACTTCAGGCCCGCCTCAATCGGCAGCTGTGCGGCCGCCTTCACGAACGGATCGCTGGCCTTGAGGTTGTCGATGCTGTTCGGGATCTTCGGCTTGGCGGTGCCATCGACCTGCTGCTCGGCCTGCGCCAGCGCCATGAACACGTCCTCGAACTTGCCGAGGATTGTCAGCGGCAGGCGTACCAGGCGACCAATCAGGCGACCGACCTTGTTGCCGGCAATGTCGGTGCCCTGGTGCGGCGCGGCGATGAAGATCGCACGCTCCACGTTCGGCTGTGCCTTGAAATGCAGCAGCGGACCCAGCTTGTTCTGCACCCGCTTCAGCCGCTCCCCCTTCAGGTCGTAGTTGGCCAGCAGGTCGTTCCACAGCACATCACCCGAATCGCTGACCAACAGGCGCGCCAGCACGCCGCCCATGCTGTGGCCGATGTAGACCATGTCCTTCGACGCACGCGTGCTGCCGTTGGGATCGAAATGCTTCAGCGTGTCGTTGAATGCATTGGCGATCTCGTAGCGGTTCAGCGCGATCGGCGCATTGGTCGGGTAATAGACCTGCCACACCTGGAACTGCTGGCGCAGCTCGGGGTCACCCATGATCTCGTTGGCCAGGTTCACCCACGCTTCCGGGCTGCTGGCCAGGCCGTGCAGCATGAAGATGATGCGGCGGTTCGGGTCCCACGGCTGCATCAGGTAGATGTGCGGCTCGCCGATGCCCTCGCTCATTCCGAACAGGGTGCGCAGCGACTGCCGGGCGAAGCCACTCTGCGCCAGCCACAGGCCGTAGGCGGCGGTGAAATTGCCGGCCAGCGGCACCTGCTCGCCATGCAGGGTGATGCGCTCGGTCGCTTCCGGCGAATAGGCATCCAGCTCGACCCGGCGCGTGCGCATCACGTCTTCCAGGCTGCTGCCCTCGAACCGCAGCAGTGCGGTGACGTTGATCGAGGACATCTCACTGAACTCGGGCACCGAATCGTCATGGCGGTGGCGGCGGCCACGACGCTCGTCGTCCTCGTCGTCCTGCGCGGTTTCAGCCTTCGGGCCGTCGGGCGCGATCACTGGCGCGACCAGTTTCGGCGGGTCCATCACCATCACCAGTTCGGCACCGAAGCCATCGCGGCGATAGGTGCTGCGCAGGCCAACGAAGCTGACCGTTCCCGCTGGCACCAGCTGCGCCGGAATGCTCTTCAGACCCAGCTGCTGGTAGTTGGAGGCCAGCGACCAGCTACCGACCGTGAGCGGCTTCGTATAGTCCTCGCCGGCCAGCGCAGCGGCGCGTGCGCGCACGAACAACACCACCGCCGCCTTCTCGGCCGCGTAGTTGTAGTAGTCGCGCACCTGCGTCTGCCGGTCCTCGAAGGCCCGGTCGGACGGTGAGCGGCCACTGTAGAACAGGTAGGCATAGGCATAGCGCGCGGCTTCCAGCCAGGCATCCAATGCCGCATCGCTCATCGGCGGGTCGCCTGCGGCGGTCTTCTTTGGCGTCATCGCCAATGCAGCCTTCACCCACAGCTCGGACAGCGCCGACAGCCGCTGCTCGACATTGAGGTCGTCGGTCATCAGCAGCGTGCTGCGGCAGACCAGGAAGTCCTTCTCGCACTGCGATTCGTCCAGGCCCGCTGCGCTGAGCGTTTCACGCGCGGCCGGGCTGAGCTTGCCGGTGTTGAGCACATCCGCGCGCTTGTTGACCAGCGAATCGCTGGACTTGACCTGCTTGACGGTGACCATCGCGCAGCCGCTGCTGCCCAGCAGCAGGAAGGCGGCGAACAACACCGGCAGCAGGCGCTGCCAGCGGCTCAGAAAGAGTTGGGTCATTACTGCGGGTCCTGCTCGGTGCCGGGCACGCCCTGGCGGATCACGGTGGAGAAATGCTCGCCATCACCCAGGTCCAATGCGCGCTGGGTGATGCGGCCCTTGTCGTGCAGCTCGGCGTACGGCATGCCCGGCGTGAGCGCACCGACCTCCTGCGCGTACTCGGCCAGATAGCCGGACAGCAGCAGGCGGTAGTCCAACGGCAGGCGCGGTGCGATGTGGCGGGCCAGGTCGAAGACGATGGTCGTGCAGTTGCTGGTCAGCGTGTTGTAGAAACCCGGCTTGGCATCCAGTTCACGCGCCTGTTCGATGTACGCAGCGAACAGTTCCTTCAGCTGCGCGCGGTCCATGCCATGCAGACGGTACAGGTAGACATCCTCGCCCCGCGCGTTGGTGCGGGTGCGGATGATGTCGGTCTCCTCCGAAGCCACCAGGGTCATCTCGAACTTGCGGAAGAAGCCGCCCAGCGCGGAGAACGACTCACCGCGCTCCTTGCGGATCTCCAGCGAGAACACCACGTGGCGACCATCCTCGAAACCGAACGAGATCAGCGTGTGGGCGATCGCCGGGCCCATCCAGTACGACAGCACCAGGTCGGCCGAGCGCAGCTGGTCCAGGTCGTATTCGCGGCGCACCCAGTGCGCGTCGTAGTCGGTTTCACTGCGCCAGCTGAAGTCGCGCACGTTGTCCAGCACCACATGGCGCCCGTCGAAGGACACCACATGCAGGCGCTGGGCCACGTCGTCGGCCCATACGCGGTCCTGGCGCGGGGTCAGCAGCAGCCACCACAGGCCGGCCAACGCCAGCGCCACACCGAAGGCCGTGCCCAGGCGGCGCGAGGCACGTCCCCGCGCGCCCCGCCAGGACGCCCACAGCGCCACCAGCAGCCACAGCACGGCCACGCCGGTGGCCAGCCAATCCGGCCCCGGCAGCTGGTAGGCCAGCAGCCCGCTCACCCACAGCGCCGCCAGCGCCATGGCACTCCCTGTCATCCAACGTCCTGCGGCGTTCACTGGCATCCTGTCGCGGTCTTGAAGCCGCATAGTTAGCCACAAGCGGGTTCACCGTGGCATCTACGGACCGTTCAGGCTGGGCAGCGCACCGTCGGCGGCGGCCTCTGCGGCCAGGTTCACTTCACAGGAGCAACGATGGGCATCACTTCCGTGGCCGGCGTTCCGGTCCAACCCCGGCACCGAGCCACCTGCCACTGCGGCACGGTCGAACTGCTGCTGGACCTGCCGGACGGTATTGTCGAACCCCGCCGCTGCGACTGCTCGATGTGCCGGCGCCGGGGGGCCATTGCCGCCAGCGTCAGCCGCGCGGGCCTGCAGGTGGTGCGCGGGCAGAACCACCTGCAGCGGTACCAGTTCAACACCCATGTGGCCGAGCACTATTTCTGTGGCGTGTGCGGCATCTACACCCATCACCGGCGCCGCTCCAACCCGGAACAGTACGGCTACAACGTGGCCTGCCTGGAAGGCATCGACCCGTTCGCGCTGGGTGTGATCCCGGTCAACGATGGGGTCAACCATCCCGCCGACCGCACCGGTTAGTGGCGCGTGCGCCGTGGCGGTGCGGCAACCTTCTGCCAGGGGGCCATGCCGCTGCGGCCTGCCCGCACCGGGCGCTTCAGCCAGGGCCGGCGGGGCGTCGCCTGCGGTTCGGTGACGACCGGGGGAGGAACAGGTCTGCGGCCGGGCCAGAGATGATCGAGCAGCCACATGGCAGGTCTCCGTGGGGGACGGGGACGACCTACGCTAGCGGCACCTGGGCAAAGAACGGGTGAGGGTGCTGCGGCAGCCAGATGACAGCCGCGCCCCCCTCAGTCCTGCGGCCGTGACCGGCCCAGGCGACGCACCAGCACGAAGAACAACGGCACCAGCACCACCGCCAGCACCGTGCCGGAGACCATGCCGCCGATCACGCTCATGCCGATTTCACGGCGGCTGACTGCGCCCGCACCGGTCGCCAATGCCAACGGAATCACACCGGCCACGAAGGCCAATGACGTCATCACGATCGGGCGCAGGCGCAGGCGTGCGCCCTGCAGGGCCGCTTCCACCGCTGAACTGCCGGCACGATAGCGGGCCTCGGCAAACTCCACGATCAGGATCGCGTTCTTGGCCGACAGGCCGATGGTGGTCAGCAGCCCCACCTGGAAGTAGATGTCGTTGACGAACCCGGCCGCGGTGGTCGCCAGCACCGTACCAATCACGCCCAGCGGGATCACCAGCACCACCGCCACCGGCACCGTCCAGCTCTCATAGAGCGCCGCCAGGCACAGGAAGATGAAAGCAATGGAGGCGGTGTACAGCCACAACGTCTGGTTGCTGGCCAGTTGTTCCTGGTAGGACAGGCCACTCCACTGCAGGTCGAACCCGGGTTGATCGGCAACCAGCGCCTGCATGCGCTGCATCGCTTCGCCCGAGCTGCGCCCTTCAGCGGCGCTGCCCTGGATCTGCATTGCCGGCAGGCCATTGAAACGCTGCTGTAGCTGCGGCCCGCGTGCCCAATGGCTGCTGGCGAAACTGGCGAACGACGCCATCTGGCCGTTGCCACCACGCACATACCACTGGCCGATGTCGTCGGGCACGCTGCGGTAGGGCTGGTCGCCCTGCATGTAGACCCGCTTGACCCGGCCACGATCGAGGAAATCGTTGATGTAACTGCCGCCCCAGGCCGCCGACAGCGTGGAATTGATGTCGGCCTGTGCAAGGCCCAGCGCGCTGGCCTGGGCGTGGTCGATGTCCAGCCGCAGCTCGGCCTTGTCGCCCAGACCGTTCAAGCGCACCGAGGTGAGCCCATCGTCTTCGCCGGCTGCGCGCACCACCTGTTCCTGCGCTGCCTGCAGGGCCACGCGCCCGGCCGCGCTGGTGTCCTGCAGCCACAGTTCGAAACCGCTGGACTGGCCCAGTCCACGCACCGCCGGCGGTGCCAGTACATTGACCTTGGCATCCGGCAAGCGGCGGAAGTAGGCATTGGCTCGCGTGATGATCGCTGCAGCGGTGTTGTCGTCCGTGCGCTCATCCCAGGGTTTCAGTGCGAGAAAGCCCTGCCCCGCGTTCTGGCCGGTGCCGGCATTGTTGCGGCCGACCACCACGAACACCACATCCAGGTTCTGCTTTTCGTGCTCCATGAAGTAGCGGCTGATCTGCTCGCCCAATGCTTCGGTACGCGCCATCGGCGTGCCTTCCGGCGTGGAGAACTGGAAGGTTACCTGGCCCTGGTCTTCCACCGGCAGGAAGCCGGTGGGCATGCGCGCGTACAGCGCGACCATGGCGACCACCAGCAGCAGGTAGAACGCCATCCAGCGCCGCGGCCGGGTAACGACGCCACCGAGCTTTCCCTGGTAGGCCAACTGGCTGCGCTCGACGCCCCGGTTGAACGCCCGGAAGAAACGACCCTGTGGCTTCTGCGCCGAAGACGGCTTGAGCAGGGACGCGCACAGCGCCGGGGTCAGCGTCAGCGCCACCAGCGCCGACAATGCCATGGCAGATGCAATCGTGATCGAGAACTGCCGGTAGATGATGCCGGTGGAACCACCGAACAGCGCCATCGGCAGGAACACCGCGCCCAGCACCACGGTGATGCCGATCAACGCGCCGGTGATCTCGCCCATCGATTTTTCGGTCGCTTCGCGCGGCGGCAGATGCTCGTCGTGGATGATGCGCTCCACGTTCTCCACCACCACGATCGCATCGTCGACCAGCAGCCCGATCGCCAGCACCATCGCGAACAGGGTCAGTGTGTTGATGGTGAATCCGGCAACGGCCAGCACGCCGAACGTGCCCAGCAGCACCACAGGCACCGTGATCGCCGGAATCAGCGTGGCGCGCAGGTTCTGCAGGAACAGGAACATCACCACCACCACCAGAACGATGGCTTCGATGAGGGTATGGATGACCCCCTCGATCGAGACCCGCACGAACGGTGTGCTGTCACGCGGGTAGGCCACCTGCAGGCCGGGCGGGAAAGTCGGCCGCAGCCGCTCGATCTCCGCGCGCACCGCATCGGCCGTGGCCAACGCATTGGCGCCGGAGGCCAGAGTGACCGAGAAGCCAGCCGCCGGATAGCCATTGAGATAGCTGCTGGTCTGGTAGTTCTCCGCGCCGATCTCGACCCGTGCGACGTCGCCCAGCAACACCGCCGCGCCATTGGGCAGCGTGCGCAGGATGATCGCGCGGAACTGTTCGGGCGTCTGCAGGCGCGACTGCGCGGTGACCGTGGCGTTGAGGCTCTGCGTCGGGCTGGACGGCATCGCGCCCAGCTCACCCGCCGTCACCTGGGTGTTCTGCGCCTGGATCGCAGCGCGAACGTCCGACGGCATCAGGTCGTAGGCGCGCAGCTTGTGCGGGTCCAACCACACCCGCATCGCATAGGCCGAGCCGAACACGTTGATCTCGCCGACACCGGGAATGCGGCTGATCGGATCCTGCACATTGCTGACAAGGAAATCGGAGACGTCCACGCGCTCCATGCGCCGGCTGGTGTCGTACAGCGAGACCACCATCAGCGAATCGCCCTGCGACTTGGCGACCGTCACGCCCTGCTGCTGCACTTCCTGCGGCAGCCGGTTGATCGCCTGATTGACGCTGTTCTGCACCTGCACCTGGGCGATATCCGGGTTGGCGCTCTGGTCGAAGGTGACCGTGATGCGCGCCTGCCCGGACGAGGAACTGGTGGACGAGAAATACAGCAGGTGGTCGATGCCCTTGATCTGCTGCTCGATCACCTGGGTGACGCTGTCTTCCACCGTCTGCGCCGAGGCACCGGTGTAGTTGGCGGTGATGTTGACCTGCGGCGGCGCGATGTCCGGGTACTGCTCCACCGGCAGCTGGGTCACCGCGATGGTGCCGAAGGCCATGATGCAGATCGCCAGGACCCAGGCGAATACCGGGCGATGGATGAAGAAGCGCGGCAGCATCTGCTCAGTCCTTCCCGACCGGTGCCGGTGCAGGCTTCACCCGCACCGTCATGCCATCGGCCAGGCCCTGCGCGCCGGCCACCACCACCTGCTCGCCGGCGGCCAGGCCATCAAGGACCAGCCACTGGTCGCCGATCGCACGCGCGGTGCGGAACAGCCGCAGCCGCGCCTTGCCGTCCTTGTCCACCAGCCACGCCTGTGCCTCGCCCTTGGGGCTGCGGTCGACCGCAGCCTGTGGCACCAGCAGCGCCTGCTGGCGGATTCCCTGTCCCACCAGCGCGCGCACGTACATGCCTGGCAGCAGCTGCCCATCCGGGTTGGGGAAACGCGCCCGCAGGGTGATGCTGCCGGTCTCCTGCTGCACGTCCACGTCGGCGAATTCCAGCGTGCCGGGCAGCGGGTAGTCGGTGCCATCGGACAAGCGCAGCCGCACCGGTGCTGTGTCGGCCTGCACGCCACCGTCGGCGATGGCGCGGCGCAGTGCCAGGTACTCATTGCTGGACTGGGTGATGTCCACGTTCATCGGGTCCATCTGCTGCACCCGTGCCAGTGGATCGGCCTGGCCCGAGGTGACCAGCGCCCCCGGCGTGAACAGCGCGCGGCCGATGCGCCCGGCAATCGGCGAGGTCACCGTGGCGAACCCCAGCCGTGTGCTGGCCGTGTCACGCGCGGCCTGTGCGGCCTGCGCCGCGGCGGCAGCCTGCTGGTCGCTGGCGATCGCATCGTCCACGTCCTGGCGCGCGGCCAGCTGGTCCTTGCCCAACGCCTGCATGCGCTGCGCCCGCAGGCGCGCGGTCACCGCAGCGGCCTCGGCGGTCTTCAGGTTGGCCTGCGCCTCGTTCAGCGCCGCCTGGTACAGCGCGGGCTCGATCTGGAACAGTGGCTGCCCGGCCTTCACCCACTGGCCCTGCTCGAACAACCGCTTCACCAGCACGCCATCGACCTGCGGGCGCACGTCCGATTCCTGCGAGGCGACGCTGCGCCCGGGTAGTTCCTGCTGCAGTGCCAGCGGCTGGCTGCGCAGGGTCAGCACGGTCACCTCCGGTGCCGCGGCGCCGGGCTTGGGCGCGTCCTTGCCGCAGGCGCTGAGCAGGCCCGCCAGGGCAAGCGCCAGCAGCGGCAGGCCCGCGGTTCGCGGCAGCCGCCAGGCACGGTACGGACGGGAGGGGTTCGGAAGGATCATCGGCTGCAGGGTTCCACGCGTGGGGGAGCGTTCGGCGCCGAATATAGAAGACGTGGCGGCACGATCCTGCTAAATCGCGCATGAAACATTTTTCATTTGCAGTCGCTGCCCACGATTGCGAGGATGCCCCTGTCCCACTCTGCACACTGGCCCATGCCGCGCGTACTCACCATCGAGGACGATCTTGTCACCGCCGAGGAGATCGCCACCGAACTGCGCAGCCACGGCTTCGACGTGGACCTGGCCAGCGACGGCAGCAACGGCCTGGCGCTGGCACGTGCAGGCGACTACGCGGTGATCACCCTGGACCGCATGCTGCCCGGCATCGACGGGCTGGCCTTGGTCACCACGCTGCGCCGTGAAGGCATCACCACGCCGGTACTGATGATCAGTGCGCTGTCGGACGTGGATGAACGCGTGCGTGGCCTGCGCGCCGGTGGCGACGACTACC
This sequence comes from Stenotrophomonas sp. 71799_Sma, assembly GCF_056482505.1. Taxonomy (NCBI): domain Bacteria; kingdom Pseudomonadati; phylum Pseudomonadota; class Gammaproteobacteria; order Lysobacterales; family Lysobacteraceae; genus Stenotrophomonas; species Stenotrophomonas sp. 71799_Sma. Next base: position 1,099,829 of record NZ_CM151202.1, on the reverse strand, counting down.
TGACCAAGCCCTTCGCCTCCGATGAGATGGCTGCACGCGTGGAAGTGCTGATCCGGCGCCAGGGCCCGACTGGCGCCATCGATAACGTGCTGCGCGCCGGTGACCTGGAACTGGACCTGATGACCCGTTCGGCGCGACGCGGCGGGCATGAAATCGCGCTGTTGCCGACCGAGTTCAAGCTGCTCGAATTCCTGGTGCGCAACGCCGGCCAGGTAGTCACCCGCAGCATGCTGTTCCAGGAAGTCTGGGGCTACCACTTCGATCCGGGTACCAACCTGATCGACGTGCATATCGGTCGCGTGCGCAAACGCATCGAACAACCCGGCCGGCCGCAGCCGATCATGACCGTCCGTGGAACCGGCTATGTCTTCGACGCGCAATCCTGACCACTGGCGCTCTTCCAGCAGCAGACTGCTGGGCCTGTACTGCATCCTGTTCGTAGCGTGGTCGAGCCTGCTGCTGGGCGTGATGTACTGGCGCATCTCGGACTACCTCAGTGACCTGACCGAATCGGGCCTGCAGCAGCGCGCCCACCTGTTCATGAGCTTCGACGGGCCGGCACTGGATGAAGCATTGCGCGACAGCCAGCGCTTCGATCTGCACCAGGTTTATACCTATGGGTTGTTCGACAAGGCCGGCATGCCGATGGCAGGCCCGCTGACAGCGATCCCCGCGGGACTGCCGCTGGATGGCAACTCGCATGCGGTGGACGGTTGGACGCTGGCTGATGGCCGCCACGACAACGGCGGCAGTGCGCTCGGCGTGGTGACCCGCGATGGCCGCACGCTGGTATTTGTGCGCCAGAACGGCAAGCTCATGGCGGTCAACAGCATCATCCTTGATGCACTGCTGTGGGGCGTGTCGCTGACCGTCATTCCCGGCCTGGTGGGCTGGCATCTGCTGCGCCGGCGCCCGTTGAAACGGATCCAGCAGATCGAAGCGGCCACCAACCGCATTGTTGCCGGCGACCTCGGCCAGCGCCTGCCGGTCTCCAGCCGTCGCGACGAGATCGATCGGCTGTCGAGCATCGTCAATGCCATGCTGGAACGCATCGAACAGCTGATGACCGAAGTCAAAGGAGTCTGCGACAGCATCGCCCACGATCTGCGCACCCCGCTGACCCGCCTGCGCGCGCATCTGTACCGCATGCGCGTGGGCCTGGACGAACAGAACCCGCATGCCGATCCACTGGACAAGGCGCTGGCCGAGACCGACATGCTGATGGCGCGCTTCGCCGCGCTGCTGCGGGTATCCGAGCTGGAGAGCCACCAGCGGCGTTCGGCCTTCGACGCGGTGGACATCGCCGATCTGCTGCAGGAACTTCACCAGTTCTACCTGCCGCTGGCCGAAGAGAAGCAACAGCTGCTGGAACTGCAGGTGGACCCGAAGCTCGGGCAACTTCGTGGCGACCGCGAACTGCTGTTCGAAGCGCTGGCCAACCTGCTGTCCAACGCCCTGCAGTTCACGCCGGCGCAGGGCCGCATCCTGCTGCGTGCGGTCGATGACCAGGGCGTCCCCAGGATCGATGTGATCGACAACGGGCCGGGCATTCCGCCACAGGACCGCACGCTGATCTACCAGCGCTTTTTCCGCGGCAGCAGCAGTGCCGGCCAAGGACCGGGATTCGGCCTGGGCCTGTCGATCGTGGCCGCCATTGCCGGCCTGCACGGCTTCCGTGTCCGCGCCGGCAGCGCCCCCGGTGGTGGCGCCTGGATGAGCATCCGCGGCGCGACGGACGGCCTGCCCTGAGCAATGGCCTTCGAGCCAATGCGCGGCCCCGCGCAGGAAAGGAAAATCAGCTGGCAACCGCCGCCCCCCCCCGGCTACCCGCGCGTGGTGACCGGCACCATCAGCTATCGGTTCTGATCACGGCCAACGCTGGCCGCCGCAGCAGCAGGTGCAACAGCACCGCGCATGCGGCGGTCAGCAGCGCCAGGACACGCAGCAGTATCGCCAGCGCCTCGGCACTGGCCTGCTGCAGCTGTGCGCCACTCATCGCCGGAAGCAGTGCCTGTGCCTGTGCATGCGCACCCGTTGCCAGATAGGCACCGGCGCGCGCCAGCGATGCGGGCGATGCTCCCTGCAGCTGGTGGCCGATCAGCAGCGCAAGTAAGGCCGTGACTGCGGCCAATGCGATGCCTTCACCGGCCACCCGCACGGTTCCGAAGATGCCAGCGGCCATGCCCGCACGCTGCACCGGCACCACGCTGACCGACAGCCCATCCATCAGGCCCCACGGCAAGGCCGTTCCTGCGCCGATCAGCATCAGCAACGGCACCCACTGCGACGGCGACGGATGCGATGCACGGCGCGACAACAGATACAGGCCAGAGGCACAGACCAGCAGGCCCAACGTGCACAGCCGCGCACTTCCAACGCGCTCCGCCCAGCGCGCGGCCAGCATCGGCAGCACCAGCATCGGCGCGGACAAGGCCAGCATCTGCAGCCCGACCAATGTCGCGCTCTGTGCATGCACGCCCAGCAGCTGCAGAGGCAGCACCACCAGCAGCACCACGTAGCCGAAGCAGGTTGCGACCGGCAGCAGCTGGACACCCAGGAACGCCGGTTGCGAGAACAGCGAGAGGTCCAGCAACGGTGAGCGGTGCAGCCGTTCGATGCAGACGAATACCCCGCCCAGCATCAGCGTCGCCAACAGCGCCAGTTGCACGCGCATGGCATGCAGGCCGAATTCACCCAGCCACAGCAGGGCCAGGGTCAACGCCGCCAGCATCAGGCTGAAGCCCAGCATGCCGCCGACATCCAGCCGCCCGCGTTCGCCATGGCTTTCGGACAACGCGCGCGCACCCACGGCGAACGCCGCCAGCGTCAGTACACCGCCCGCGGCGAACACACTGCGCCATCCCAACGCCTGCAGCAGCAGACCCGCGAGCAGCGGCCCCAGCGCCAGCCCCGCACCGAATGTGGTGCCCAGCAGCGCGAACACACGGGCACGCACCGGGCCCTGCCAGGCATGCGCCAGCGCAGCGGTGCCGGACGCCAGCGCCGCTGCAGCGGCAACGCCCTGCAGCCCGCGCGCCAGATCCAGCCACAGCAGCGTGGGCGCAAGGCAGACGACGGCAGTGGCGATGCTGAAGCCCGCGGTACCCAGCAGGAACAACCGCCGTCGGCCATAGCGGTCCGCCAGGCCACCGGCAGCAAGCAACAGGCTGCCGAAGGTGAGCATGAAGGCGTTGGTCACCCAGGCCAGCGCAGTCGGCGACGACGCCGCGGAACGGGCCAGCGCCGGCACCGCGACGGCACCGGCCGAGAAGGACAACGGCAGCGCCAGTGCAGCCAGGCAGACGGCAAGCAGGGCCCAGCGCTGCTGCGTGTGGGAAGGTACGGGAAGCATCGAAACCGGGGCCATGCGGGCCTCCATCCATCAGGGGCATTGATGATGGACAGGCCGCTATTCCAGAAAAACAGGCTCGATGGACGTTGATTACGGCCCATGGTTCCGTAATCATGCCCCGCATGGATTCCATCTCTGCCCTGCTGGCCTTCGTCCGTACCGCCGAAGCAGGCAGCATCGTCGGCGCCGCTCGCGTCCTCGGCCTGTCCGCGTCGGCCGTGGGCAAGCGCATCGCCCGCCTTGAACAGGAACTCGGCACCCGCCTGTTCCAGCGCACCACCCGCCGCGTGCACCTCACCGACGAAGGCGAACTGCTGCTGCAGCGCTGCCGGCGGGCACTGGATGAGCTTTCCGAAGCACAGGCGGATCTGGCGCAGCGACAGCACGCGCCGAGTGGACTGCTGCGCATCGGCCTGCCCACCATCGGCTACCGATTCCTGTTGCCGGTACTGCCCGGTTTCCAGCAGCGCTACCCGCAGGTACAGCTGGAGCTGGACTTCAACGACCGCATCGTCGACGTGGTCAGCGAAGGCCTCGACGCGGTGATACGCAGCGGTGAACTGGCCGATTCCAGCCTGACCGCACGGCGGCTGGGCGGCTTCCGTTTCATCCTCTGTGCGGCGCCGGGCTATCTGCAGGCGCACGGCACGCCCGATGATGTGAGCGAGCTGCGCCTGCATACCGCGCTGCGCTTCCGTTACCCCACCACCGGAAAGCTGCATCCGTGGCAGCTGCCGGGCATCGAAGGCGATGCTGGAGCGCGCCTTCCCACGGCGATGACCTGCAACAACATGGAGGCCGTGCTGGCCGCTGCGATCGGTTGCATGGGCCTGGCCTGGATGCCTGACTTCCTCGCAGCCGACGCGCTGGCCGATGGCCGCCTGCAGCGGGTACTGCCAGCACTGCCCACGCACCAGGGGCAGTTCTCGTTGCTATGGCCCGGTGGGCGCCATCCCAGTGCACGCCTGCGGGTGTTCATCGACTATGCCATTGCGCATCTGTTCCGCGGCCACCCGGAAAAGGGGACGGAGGGGATTAAGTCGTTTCAGGCACAGTAGGGCCGATTACGACTTAATCCCCTCCGTCCCCTTTTTCGCTCAGCGGCTGAAGCGGCGCGCGCCTGCCACGCAGATCACCGCGACCACGGTCACCAGCACCATGCTGAGGCTGACCGATTCGTGCAGCAGCAGCGCGGCCAGGGCCAGGCCGAAGAACGGCTGCAGCAACTGCAGCTGGCCAACAGCGGCGATGCCGCCCTGGGCCAGCCCGCGGTACCAGAACAGGAAGCCAATCAGCATGCTGAACACCGCCACGTAGCCCAGTGCCCACCACGCCGAAGCACCGACTGCGGTGAACGAGGCCGGGCGCATCAGCACTGTCAGCGGCAGCATCACCGGCAACGCCAGCAGCAGCGCCCAGCTGATCACCTGCCAGCCACCCAGATGGCGGGCGAGCCGACCGCCTTCGGCATAGCCGAGCCCACACACCACGATCGCCGCCAGCATCAGCAGGTCAGCCTGCAGCGAGGCCTCGATGCCGTTGCGCACCGCATAGCCGACTACGCAGGCACTGCCCAGCAGCGAGAACAACCAGAATGCCGGGCGCGGTCGATCGCCGCCGCGCAGCACGCCGAACACCGCAGTGCTCAGTGGCAGCAGGCCGAGGAACACGATGGTGTGTGCCGATGAAGCGTGGCGAAGGGCCAGTGCGGTCAGCAGTGGAAAACCGACCACCACGCCGAGACTGACCACGGCCAAGCCCGCCAGATCGGTGCGCTGCGGACGCGGCTGGCGCAGCAGCAGCAACAGGCTGACGCCCAGCACGGCGGCAATGGTGGCACGCGCAGCAGTGACGAATCCGGCGTCCAGCTGCAGCACCGCCAGGCGGGTGGCCGGCAACGAGCCCGCGAAAATCACCACACCGATGAAGCCATTGATCCAACCACTCGCCGACCGTTCCACGCCTGTACTCCTGAAGGTGCCGGACGATGCCCGGCTGGACCTGTATGGAAGCATCCAGCGCGGAACGACCCCAGCTACAATCCAGTACAGTCGCAAGTAACTGTACTGCCCACACTTCCACTACAGCCCGCCATGCCACGCCCCCTGACCCGCATCGAATCCGTCATCCAGGCGGTACGCACCCGCATCAACGCGCGGGTCGATGGCCCCGGCTCGCGCCTGCCTTCGGTACGTGCGCAGGCGGCGGCGATGGGGGTGTCGGTCTCGACCGTGGTCGAGGCCTACGAGCGCCTGGCGGCCGAAGGTCTGATCAGTGCGCGCGCAGGATCCGGCTTCTACGTCAGTGGGCCGGCCGCCCCGCTGGCGCTGGCTGAAATGGAGCCGCGGCTGGACCGCGCGGTGAATCCGCTGTGGGTGTCGCGGCAATCGCTGGAAACGCCCGCGGGCCACCTCAAGCCGGGTTGTGGCTGGATGCCCAGCGATTGGCTGTACCACGATGGCGTGCGCCGCGGCCTGCGTCGGCTGGCGCGTGCCGATGCATCACAGCTGGTCGACTACGCCGGCCCGCTCGGGCTGCCCCCATTGCGCCAGCTGCTGCAACGGCGCAGCGCGGCACTGGGCATCGATGCGCCGATGGAGCAGATCCTGCTGACCGAATCCGGTACGCACGCGGTCGATCTGCTCTGCCGTTTCCTGCTGAAGCCCGGCGACTGCGTTCTGGTGGATGACCCGAGCTACTTCAACTACCACGCGTTGCTGAAGGCGCACCAGGTGCAGGCCATCGGCGTGCCGTACACGCACAGCGGCCCGGACCTGGAGGCGTTCGCGCAGGCAGTTCAGGCGCATACGCCGCGGCTGTACATCACCAACTCGGGCCTGCACAACCCGACCGGCGCCGTATTGTCGGCCAGCACCGCCCACCGCCTGCTGGGCCTGGCCGAACGCAATGAACTGATCATCGTCGAGGACGACATCTTCGCCGACTTCGAACTGCAGCCTGCACCGCGGCTGGCCGCGCTCGATGGGCTGTCGCGGGTGATCCACGTCGGCAGTTTCTCCAAGACGCTGTCGGCAGCTTCGCGCTGCGGCTACATCGCTGCGCGCCATGACTGGATCGAGGCGCTGACCGACCTGAAGCTGGCCACCAGCTTCGGCGGCGGTCACCTGGCGATGCAGTTGATGCACATCGCGCTGACCGACAGCGGCTACCGCCGCCACATGCAGTCGGTACGTTCGCGCCTGGCCGATGCGCGCCGGCACACGCTGCGGAAGCTGCAGGCGCTGGGCATCACGCCGTGGCTGCAGCCGGAAGCCGGGCTGTTCCTGTGGTGCCAGCTGCCCGATGGCCGCGATGCCGCCGCACTGGCCCGGCAATGCCTGCGCGAGGGCATCGTGCTGGCACCGGGCAACGCGTTCAGTCAGTCGCAGCGCGCGGCTGACTATGTACGTTTCAACGTTTCGCAGTGCCAGGACCCGAGGATCTGGCAGGTACTGGCGCGCGCGCTGCGTTGAGCTGGTAATGCGCGGCCAGCGCATCCACCACCACACGCACGCCCGGCAACTGGCCGCGACGATGCGGCAGCAGCACGCTGGTGGTCACTTCGCCGGCATGCCACGCCGGCAGCACCTGCTGCAGGCGGCCGGCGGCAAGGGCTGCGGCACACAGGCTGTGTGGCAACACGGTGATGCCAAGACCCGCTTCGGCCGCCGCGATCAGCAGCTGCGATTCATTGCCGACCAGCGCCACCTTCGGCTCCACCTGCACGGTGCGGGCGTCGGGGCCGTGCAGCGTCCAGCGCGTTGCATGACGCGCGGTCAGCAGGCCGGCATGCACACGTAGCTGCTCGGGCGTATCCACTGCCGGCGCGGCTGCCAGATAGCCAGGGGACGCCACCAGCACGATGCGCTCGCTACCCAGCGAGCGCTGCACCAACCCGGAATCCGGCAGCGGACCGAAGTGACTGCGCAGAGCGATGTCGATGCCCTCCTGAGCCAGATCGATGAAACGATCACTCACTTCAACTTCGATGCGCAGCCGTGGATAGCGGCGGGCCAGTGCAGGCAGGCACGCGGCGAGCTCGCCCTGCACCACCGGAATCGAAGCGCTGATGCGTACGGTGCCGCTGGGTTCGGCCTGGCGGTCGCGGACGATGGCCTCGGCGGCCTCGACCTCAGACAACGCTGCGCGTGCGCGCTCGAAGAACTCCTGGCCGACCTCGGTCAATGCGAAGCGGCGCGAACTGCGTTGCAGCAGCCGCACCTGGAGCTGTTCTTCCAGCAGCGCCACGCGCTTGCTCAACGTCGAGCGCGGCAGGCCCAGATGGCGCCCGCCTGCGGCGAAACCGCCCTGCTCCACCGCAGTCACGAACAGGGCCAGATCGTTGAGGTTGAGCATTCGCAACGTCCACATATGTAGACTTCAGGATGCCATTCGGACGGCTTCCGGAGCAATGTCCACGCGGGCACGCTTTCCTCACCCGCCGCATCGCGGCTCGAACCGGAAACCTGCCATGACCCCGATCCTCTTCTACGGCGTGCCCTCGGGCTGCTCGTTCGGCTCCATCATCGCGCTGGAGTGGCTGCGCCAGCCGTATCACCTGTGCCGCATCGAGATGCCCGGCCAGGTGCAGGGCGAAGACTACCGCCGCCTCAATCCACTGGGCGAAACCCCGACCCTGCGAACCACACAGGGCGAACTGCTCAGCGAGAGCCTGGCCATCCTCAACCACCTGGCCGCGAAGGGCATCGCACAGGGCCTGGGCTTCGCACAGGGCACCTCCGGCTTCGATCGCCTCAACCATCGGCTGGCCTATCTCAACACCAGTTTCTTCGGTGCCTACGCGCCGCTCTGGCACGCACTGGAGCATGCGGAAGGCGATGAAGGCGAGGCGCTGCGTGCCTATGGCACGACCAAGGTGCGCCACGCCCACCAGGCGCTGGAGCAGATGATCGGCACGGGCCCGTGGCTGCTGGGCGAACAGCGCAGCTTTGCCGACGCCTACTTCGCAGGCATCGCGCGCTGGAACGACTATCACCAGGTGGTCGATCGACGCGAGTTCCCAAGGGTGCAGCAGCTGTTCGAGCGCCTGCAGGACGACGCCGGCGTGCAGTTCGCCCACGCCATCGAAGCGCAGCAGCCGGCAACCAGCGGCGGTGGATTCCTCGGCGAGGTGCGGCTGGAAGACGTGCTTGAGGCCGCAGCGGCCTGAGCCCTGTCCTGCCCGTGCGGCAGCGGCGCGCAATGCCTCTTGCGCGCCGCGCTACAGTGGTATGTCCCCCGCTGCAGGAATCCGCGCATGTCCACGTTCTCCGATCCGCAGGCGGTGGCCCGCTATGCCGAAGCGCCGCTGCGCCAGGTGCCCGGCTTCCTCGCCCTGCAGCAGATGAGCCGACTGCTGCTGGCCGAACGTGTCCCTGCGCAGGGCCGCGTGCTGGTGCTGGGTGCCGGTGGCGGGTTGGAACTGAAGGCCTTCGCCGAGGCGCAGCCGGGCTGGCAGCTGCTGGGGGTCGACCCGGCCGCGACGATGCTGGCCCTGGCCGAGCAGACACTGGGTCCGCTGATGTCGCGCGTGCAGCTGCTGGAAGGCTATATCGACGATGCACCGGATGCGCGCTTCGACGGCGCCAGCTGCCTGCTGACCCTGCACTTCCTCGATGCCGGGCAGCGCCTGCACACGCTGCGCGAACTGCGCCGGCGCCTGCAACCCGGTGCGCCGCTGGTGGTGGCGCACCACAGCGTGCCGCAGGACCCGGCCGGCAAGCTGCGCTGGTTGCAGCGCTACGCGGCGTTCGCCGAAGCCTCGGGGGTTGCCCACGCCGATGCGCAGCGCGCGATCAACGCCATTGCCGAACGGTTGCCGCTGCTGGCACCCGAGCAGGAGGTCGCACTGCTGCAGGAGGCCGGCTTCGACGGTGTGGAGCTGTTCTATGCCGGCTTCAGCTTCAAGGGCTGGGTGGCGTACGCCGGATGATGCCTACGGCACCACGGTAATGCCGATGCGCTGCATCAACAGCGCCACCTGCTGCACATCCAGTGTGGCGCCACGCAGGTTGGTGCTGCGCAGGTCCAGCTCGCCCAGCTCCGAGTTGGTCAGGTTGCAGTCGGTGAAGTTGGCACTGTTCCAGTCGATCCCCTCGAACTGGCCACCGGACAGGTCTGAGCCCGCGAAGCTGGCACCGCTCACGTTCGCGCCGTCCCAGCGGTTCTCCCACAGTTCGCACTTTTCCAGCGTCACTCGCGAGAAATTGGCATAGCGCAGGTTCGACTTCTTGATGAACGCGCTGCAGAACCAGCTGCGCGTGGTGATCTGATTCATGAAGCTGGCGTTGCTGAAGTCCGCGCCCTGCGCACGGCACTCACTGATCTCCAGGCCCAGCGCCTTGATGAAACTGAAGTGGCACATGCTGATGTCGCAACTACGGAAGCTGGCTTCCTTCAATGTGGCGCCGTTGAAGCGGCAACCGGCGCGGTTTTCAGCGTCGTAGAAGCTGCAGTTGATGAACTCGGTGGCGGTGAGGTCAGCGCCGGAGAAATCGCATTCGTAGAACTGCTGGTCGACCACTTTCTGGCCGGTGTACTGGTCCGCGCCGATGCGCAGCTTGCGGTGAACGGTGGAGGACATCAGGGATTCCATGCCAGGTGCCCCGCCATCATGCCGGGCCGCGAGGGCGATCCATAGACGTGGACGCGGGCGAATTCACCAGCAGTCCAGCCGCCCTGTGTCCCCCCAATGCCGGATGCACGTTGTTGCACGTTAATGCACGAATGTGCAGACTTGCGGCATGAGCTCCGATCCCAGCCCCCTCCCCGCCCAGCGCACCCTGCAGATCCTCGAGGAACTACGCCAGCAGGGCCGCGTGGTCGCCGCCGAACTGGCGCGCCGCTATGCCGTCTCCGAAGACTCGATCCGCCGTGATCTGCGCGAGCTGGCCGCCCAAGGCCTGTGCCAGCGTGTCTACGGCGGCGCCGTGCTGCCGCCCCCCAAGGAACGCCCACTGCGCGAACGACTGACCCGCGACCGTGGTGACAAGGCGGAACTGGCCGCGCGCGTCTGCGCGTTGCTGCACCCCGGCCAGGTCGTACTGCTCGACGCCGGGTCGACCAACCTGGCGATCGCCCAGCAGCTGCCGACCGCTCTCGGCCTGACGGTGATCACCAATGCTCCGCAGATCGCCACCGCCGCCAGCATGCTCGAAGGCACTTCGGTGCAGCTGATCGGCGGCCGCCTGGCCAGCGGTGGCGGTGCGGTCGGCGCCGAAGCGTTGGCGCAGGTGCAGCGCCTGCGCGCCGACGTATACCTGCCCGGCCCCTGCGCGGTGGACGGCGACACCGGCGTCTGGGCAATGGATTCGGAAGAAGCCACGCTGAAACGCGCGATGGTGGCCTGCAGCAGCCGCGTCATCGTCGCCGCCACCACTGAAAAGCTCGGTGCCCGCGGCAACTGGCAGATCGCCAGCCTCGATGAAATCGACGATCTGGTGCTGACCACCTCGGCTCCGCCGGCGCTGGCCGCGCGCTTCCGCGCCGCCGGCATCGCGGTACACCCCACTCCGCCCTGACCGTACCGCCCATGTCCCTTGCCAACCGCGCGCGTGCCGAACAGCACGCGACCCGCGCTGCGTTCTTCATTCCCGGCTTCGCCACTGCGTTGTGGGCCACCCTGGTGCCATTCGCCAAAGCACGCACCGAGATCAATGACGCCACGCTGGGGCTGGTGCTGCTCTGCCTCGGTGCCGGTTCGCTGCTGGCGATGCCGTTGTCCGGCGTGCTGGCCGCGCGCCTCGGTTGCCGCCGGGTGATGGTGGCCAGCAGCCTGCTGATCTGCCTGACCGTGCCCGGCCTGGCGCTGGCCGGTTCGGCCTGGACGCTGGGGCTGGTGCTGTTCGTGTTCGGCGCCGCCGTGGGCGCGATGGACTGCACGATGAACGTGCAGGCCGTCATCGTCGAGCGCGAAGCACGGCGCGTGATGATGTCCGGCTTCCATGCCTTCTTCAGCATCGGCGGCTTCCTCGGCGCGGCCACCATGACCGTGCTGTTGTCCGCACAGCTGCCGCCACTGGCATCGGTGCTGATCGGCGTTGGCGCCATGCTGCTGGTGATGCTGTTGTCGGCAGCGCACTGGCACAGCGAACGCATGCCACACGACACACCAATGCTGGCCCTGCCGCACGGCATCGTGCTGTTCATCGGCGTGCTGGCCTTCGTTGCCTTCCTCGGTGAAGGCGCGATGCTGGACTGGAGCGCGGTCTTCCTCAGCGATGTGCGTCGCGTCGATGCCAGCCTCGCCGGTATCGGCTATGTGACCTTCACCCTGACCATGACCGTCGCGCGCCTGTTCGGCGACGCACTGGTGGAGCGCGTTGGCCGTGAGCGCGCGATCGTGTTCGGCGCGCTGCTGGCCGCCGCGGGCGTGCTCGTGCTGACCCTGGTCACGCCGTGGCAGGCGTCACTGCTCGGCTATGTGCTGGTCGGCCTTGGCTGCGCCAACATCGCACCGGCGCTGTTCTCGCTGGCCGGCCACCAGACCCGCATGCCCGGCGCACTGGCAATCACCGCCGTTTCCACGCTGGGCTTCGCCGGCATCCTTGCCGGACCGGCGCTGATCGGTTTCGCTGCCAATCACTTCGGCCTGATCGCCGCCTTCATCGGCGTGGCCATGGCCTTGTTGCTGGTGGCGATGTCCACGCGCTGGCTGCGGGTGTAACCCAAGGCATCAGCGCCGCCTGTGCCGCAGCTTCATCCGCAATCGCCGATAGCCGATCACCGTCGCCGTGGCACACAACGCGGTGCCAGCAGCGCTCAGCAGCAGCACCACCGCCAGCCGGGCACCCTCTTGGCGCAGCATCGCGGGCAGATCCCAGCTGTGCAGGAAGTAGAACAGCCAGCGTCCCACTCGTTCCCGATGCCCCATCGTCAGCAACGGATCGCCGGTAGCCAGATCGAGATAGACGCGCGTCGCCTCGGCATCACCGAAATCCGCCACCGCAACCGGGAAGCGCCGCACCGCCGCGCCGTTCATGGCTTCCGGTGCACGCGGATAGAAGTAGGCATCCGCTGCCTGCTGCACCACGAACTCCTGCATCGGCGCATCGGACAGCGCACGCACCTTCTGCTGCAGCCACGGGGCCGGCAGCAACCGCGCCACCTGCAAATGCCCATTGCCGCTGGACACGATGCGGGTCTCGCCCCGCCCGTCCAGCAGCACTGCGAACAGCTCGCCTCCGATGCGGCGCCACTGGATCTCGACCAGTTGGAAGCGCTCAGCATCGGCCACCGCCAGAAGCTTCACCGGCTCACCCAACGCGCCATCCACCGTTACCGCGCTGCCACGATAGCGTTCAACATCGATCGCCTCGGGCGTGCTGCTGAAGACCCCCAATGGATTCATCGACATCAGCCCGCTGAAGATCCAGGTGAACACGAAGGCCGCAGCCATCAGTCCGATCAGATGGTGCCAGCGCATCCACGGTTCGACGTACGGCGTCTTCGCACCGGAGCGGTAGCGCCCGCGAAAACGCCGGCGCCACACACCCACCACGATGCCGCTGACCGCCGCCACCGTGCACAGCGCGGACAGCACGATCACCACCCACGTCCAGACCGGATCCACCGACTGCATGCGCAGGAAATACAGCCAGTGCAGCCAGGCCCCCACATAGTTCCAGCGCTGCTGCACATGCGGTGCGTCCAGCACCACTTCACCGGTGCGCGAGGACACATACAGGTCACCGGGCTGTGCGCCCCCCACCTCCACCCGGTACAGCGGCCGGTGCGCGTCCAGCGCGCGCGAATGCGTCCAACGGTCCTCTTCCACGCGCATTGCACCGACAAAGGCCGGGCCGCCAGCAAACTGTGCCGCTGACGCTTCGGCGCGCTGTGCCGACACTGGCAGCAGGGCCTGGCCGGTGACGGCTGACCACGCCCCCACGTTGCTTCCCGTGCGCACCACATACGCAGGCTCGCCACGCAGCGTGTTCAGCGCCACGGCCTCCGGCTCGGCCTGCACGGCTGCAGGCAGCACCGACAGCCCGCGCAGATCGCGGGCCTCCGGCAGCACCGGCAATGCCGCCAGACGTTCACCGGGCGTCAGCTTCGGGTAGCCAATGAACAACATCACCATGCCGCTGACGAACCACAACAGCATCAGCAGGCATCCGCCGATGCCGAGCCAACGGTGCACCAGGTAGGTCCAGCGCTTGGCAGTGGATCGCAGCGACATGGTGCGTGTCCTCAGAAGCGATGGTCGACGGTGAACTCGACGCGACGATCCGCGCCCAGCAGCCACTGCGTGCTGGTGTAGTACGCGGTGGCGTAGTACGCCTTGTCGAATACGTTGAACAGGCGCGCTGACAATCGCGTGCGCGGTGCTGCCTGCCAGGTCAGCGCCAGATCAGTGGTGCTGTAGCCGGGCAGCTCCAATGTGTTGGCGTTGTCGGCATAGCGCTTGCCGACATAGCGAACGCCACCCGCCGCGCTCCAGTCCGGTGCGAACTGCCAGCTCAACCACACATTGGCCAGGCGTTCGGCCACGTTCGGCGGCACGTTGCCATCGCGCGACACCAGCAGCGGCGGCGAACCGGTGGTCTCCAGGAAGTCCTCGAACTCGGCCTTCAGCACCGTGGCGTTGGCATCCAACGTCCAGTGCGGCGCGACGTTCCAGTTCAACGACGCCTCGATACCACGCGAGGTCTGCGCGCCCACCTGCACGCGGCGGTCCGGCACCAGCGGATCGCGGCTGAGCAGCCCGGTCTTGCGGATGCGATACGCCGCCAGCGTCCACTCGCCGCCATCGAAGGCCTGCTTCAGGCCCACCTCGATCTGCCGCCCCTTGGCCAGGTCGAAGGCACCGTTGGCCGGGCTGATCATCAGCAGGCCACTGACCGGGTCCGCCGCCTGCGAGTACTGCGCATACAGGCTCAGCGTCGGCTGCAGCGCGAATACCGTGCCTGCACGCCAGCCGGTGCTGCTGTAGGTCTTCGAGAACGCGTTCTGGCCGCTGATCAGATCGGTACGGTCGATGCGCGCGCGGTCGTGGCGCAGCCCCCCCAGCACCGACCAGCGCTCGCTCAGCGCCAAGCGGTCTTCCGCGAACAGCGCGTACTGCTCGGCACGGTTGCGGTAGCGCGGCAGGTTCGGCGCGTCGCTGGCGAAATGGCCCGGCACCGGATCGAACGGGTCGACCGGGCCCGAGCTGCCGGCATAGGTGTTGTTGGTGTGCTTGAAGTGCGCACGGTTGGCATCCAGGCCCACCGCGAAGCTGTTCTGCAGGCCACCTGCGGTCCCCTGCACGCGCAGCGTCGAAGTCAGTCCGGTCTGGTCCTGGTTGTGGGTGATCTCGGTATTGCCTGAACGATCGATCAAACCGGTGGCGCGGTTGTAGACATAGGCCTCGGCATTGCGCCAATCGCGCTGGCTGTCGATCTGGTAGAGGCGCGTGCGCCATTCGACATTCGCGGTCGGCGTCCACAGCGCATCGAGCTGGGTCCAGCGGTCGCGATAGCGGATCTCGCTGTCATCCACGTTGTAGTTGCGGTGGCGCAGCGCCGCCAGCTGGCGGCCCTCGACCAGCGGCGTACCGAAGTAGCGCATCGGCTGCTGGTAGCCCTGCGCATGGGTGAGGGTCAGCTGCAGGTCCGCGCGCGGCTGCCACAACAACGCACCGGAGAATGTCGCGTCACTGTTGCGCCCGCGGTCGACCCAGCCACCGCTGTAATTGCCACTCACATCCAGCCGGTAGGCCAGCTCGGGCGTCAGCGCGCCACCACTGCCGAAGCCCAGCCGCGCGGTGTCCTCGCTACCCACGGTTACGCTGATCTCGTTCTCGATCGCACCGCGCGTGGGCTTCTTCGGCACGATGTTGATCACGCCGCCGATCGCACCGTCGCCGTGGATCACCGACGCCGGCCCGCGCAGCACTTCGATGCGCTCGATCGACCAGGTATCGAACGGGAACGTGATGCCCACGCCGCCGTACTGGCGCAGCCCGTCGTACAGCCGCATCACCGAAGCACCGTCGGTGAAGCCGCGGCTGGACAGCGCACTCAGGCCGTTGCCCGGGTGCGGCATCGCACTGATCGCACCCGCCCGACTGATCGCATCGTTGAGGTTGCTGTCGCCGCGCTGCTCCAGTTGTTCGCGCGAAATCACCGTCAGGCTGGCCGGTGTCTGCAGCACGCTCAGGCCCAATGCTGAGCCGGCGCTGGCGGTGGATGACAGCTCGCCGCTGCGGGTATCGACCACCCGCACGGTATCCAGCGTGGTCGGGGGTGCCGCATCAGCAGCAAGCAGGGGCGCTGCGTGCAGGAGCAACGCGCACAGGACGGGCAGCGTCGCCCGGCGCAGGCGCGCGGAGGTGGGGTTCGTTTTCATTTTTTCACGGCATGCAAGGCCACCCCGCAATGGCAGGGCAGCAATCAGAAAGGGACAAACACGCGCGTGCGGGCACCGGCCGTGGCCGGAAACCTCATGGAAAAACGATCAATGCAATGCGCGTGCGGCTCAGGCAGCCATGGAAGCCGGCGGCCCACGCGCTCCCAACGTGCCGCTGATCCGTTGCGGCAACGCCCGCACCGCACCGCGCAGCGCGCGGCACACCGGTGCCATCGGCGCCAACAGCAGCACTGCCGCCACCAGCAGCGTGATCAGCCGCGCTGCGATCAGGCAGTAATCGCAATCCACGCCCATCTCATGATCGGCATGTCGATCGGCGGCCGGTTTCTTTGCGGCCTCGCCGTGCGGCATCGCCATCGCGTGATGGTCGTGATGCCCGTCCATCGCGTGCTGCGCATGCTCTGCGTGCATCGCGTGATCCATCACCTCCGCCGGCACTGCAGCAGCCACGTGACCGTGCGCCAGCCAGCGGCTCACCAGCGGGGCAAGCAGCACCAGCAGCATGGCAAGCCATGCCAGAGCCTGGAACCGGCGGTGGAGGACAGAACGACGCACCCGGCCATTCTACGGACCCGCAGCCAACCTTGGACCCCGTTCAGGGTTTGCCCCCTGCGACACGGTGACGCAGGGCTGCCCTCCCCCGCGCACGCCCTCCATTCAGTAGATCCACGCCATGCGTGGATGCTTTTCGCGCATCAACTCACGTACTGCGCCTGCCCGTTCCCGAACGACCAGTTTTCCCGCTTCACTTCCACCAGGTTGATGAACACATCCTCGCGGCGGATACCCACCGCCGCGTGCAGTCCATCGGCGATGCCGGCGTACAGCGCCTTCTTCTGCTCCAGCGTGCGCCCTTCGTTCCAGGTGATCTGGATGCAGATGAAATCGTCGGTGCGGTCCACGCCCAGGTAGCCGGGGTCATAGATCAACGTGCCCGGCTCATGTTGCTGGAAGATCTGGAAGCGATCGTTCACCGGCACGCCCACCGCGCGCATGGCCTGGTAGATGGTTTCGCCGACGCGTTGCAGGTAGTCGGCGGATTTACCTTTGCGAAGATCGATACGGGCGAGCGGCATGGTGGCACTCCAGAGTGGATGGGCACGGCAACGGGCCGAGACTACGCCTGCCCGGGGCGGTGGGACAGCGCAGGGATGGACCCCTCTGGCTCCATGCGTGGCATGGTCCCGCCTCCGCCGCGCGGGGTGACGCGATTGCCTTGGCGGCGCCGCTCTGGAGTCGTCTTGTGCACGGTTGGCATGGGCGGCGATGCGCGCCATCAGTGATGGGCCGCACTACTCGCGCGTGTCGAACGACACACATCGGAAAACGTCTGGCCTGCCTAGGGACGGTTGAGAATTTTCCTTACAGACCGATGTGATTGCCCGGCTTGAAGATCGCCGCGCCGAGGCAAGACGCTTTGGCCGGGATTGGCGTCTCGAATAAACGAACAGGCTTCAAGGACTGCGAGAGAAATCGCAGTTGAGAGAATGCATCGACTGCCCTCATTGGCGGGCGGTGCGTGGGGATCGCAAGATCCGCCAGGCGTTCTTCTCCCTTGAAGCTTGTTTGCCTTGGTACGCCAACCCGCACCGTCCGCCACCTTCACTCCGGAAGGTGGCCCTACGCCAGTGAGGGTTTCGCCATGACCAACCGCACCGCCATCCATCCCCGCCTGCACACCTTGATCGGCGACGTCGCCGCCGATGTGCCGGGAGACCTCGCACGCGAGATCGAGTGCGCCCTGAACGCGCAGAATTTGTCCGCGCAGCTGCCCACTTTCTTCGCCCGTCTCAATGCGATCAATCAGGCCGACGGTGATGACGGACAGCCGTGCATCAGCCTCACCCTCGGCGCCAGCAATCACGCTTCGTTGCGCCGCTCGCTATCTGGGCTCGGCGCATTGCTCGATCTGCTGCAGGCCGCCGACCATGCGCGCAACGAAGGCGGCCCGGACGAACAGTTGGGCGCGTTCCATATCGACGGACTGATCGTGGCCGCACGACAACTGGTTCGCGAGGCGCATCATTGTCTGGCAGAGGACCACACCTGACCGGCTCGGACGCAGTCCCGCTACAATCGCGCAGGGAACGCATGGGACCGCAATGGACGCCCAAAGAAATGCACCTCTCGGAGCACCTATCGGATTCAGTTAACCAAATTGCATTCTGCATAAGGCGCACGCGAATGCTTGCAGCAATGTCGAGGTTGGCCGTCCCCTCGCGCTGGCGGCGCAGGCCAATAGGGGCCTCGCAATTCACGACAGTACGGAAATGACGTCGCGCAACTAATTGAACCCAGAATCCCGCCACCTAAAATGTCATGGAATTCGGGCGCAATTTAATAAAAATAGAAACAAAATGTGAAACGCCAGAACCTTCAACACACAGAAGATCCAGCCATTATACCGACCGGAAACAAAGTGAATATTAAATACAACCAATTAGCAATGATATTTTTCGGTGCACTTTTAACACCAAAATCAAATTCGACGCTTCCATGTCGCTGATATTGACTCCCTCAATGTACGGGGAGTAGTTGCAACCGACTGAGCAGCCTTCAGAATCTGGCGATCAATACTGGCAACAGCCGCCTCAATTTCAACAATCACTTTTGAATCCAAATCTTGCGCAACATATGAAGATTCGGAGTCACAATTATTTAGAGTGATTGAACGCCTTAAATCAAATACATCCTGACTGGTAGAGAAAGCGATACATCCACACTCCCTCAAATACGCCAATTCATCAGAAATGGTCTTGATAGATTTGGTAAGAGACCTGGCCTTTGCGAGATCAAATTTAGTTGTATGGTATTCGATGGCAGAACTCTCAATTTTCCTTAGCTCATCTCGAATGGCGTAGAGTCTCGTGTACCTGCTTTTCGCAAGTTCTCGAGCCTCCTGCTGATCGCTGACAACCATCCATCCAAGAACAACTAGCGATGACGTAAGAAAGATCTTAATCGCCTCCCAAACGGCGGAAGACAAACTTACATCTTCCATTGATGCCCTCCTTCAGACCGTCAATCGCTACTTGGCTGATCCCAGCTCGCGCTGGGCATCTGAAATATACTGCCTAATCTCAAGCTTCATAGATTCATCTGAAGTCACAAGCTCAAGATCTGACTCCAGTCTTTTCTGATTGTAACCAGCCCTTACCAAACCACCGAAAGCCTCTTCCAAAAAAGACGAGCCATACCCCAGCGCGTCATCGAACAGAACCCGCAGTTTTCTCCCTGCCACTAGCGCAGGTATAAGAAATTCATCTCTAAATCTCTGACCATTAGAGTTCCCGTCATCCAAGTACCTCCCAGCCGGGAATCGACTGTAGTCCTTGCCAATATTTATCACAGTTAAGCCGCTCACTTTTCGCCACCAGTTAACTCAAAGGAATTGTCCAATGCACAAGCGTTCCCTTAATAGAACGCTCGAACCCGCGTTTTGAAAAAACTCCATTTGAATATACAATCCTACCGCGATTACTAATAAGAACCAGACTGCCTCCAGAAACTTCGTCCACGATCCTACGCAGATCAGTAAGCCCCTTTCCACGCCCGGCGACGCCAGTACGTGTTCTGTTTATCTCCATTGCGGCTAAGATCATATTTGCGTCAGCCTTACCAACACGTGTAGACGCTCGTAGTACGCCAGCAACTGTAGCCAAGGCAGTGTGAATGAGCTCCGTCGGGTACTTGATGGGAAGCGACCGAGGGATCCCAATCCCGAGATCACAGAGAGCAACAGTTAGCTCACCTTCAGCTTCGCGGACAAACATCCACCATTTCTTGCTTGTCGGTTCGGGTAGACCATCCCTCCGATCCTCAAGATATGCGTGCCTTACAGCATTGCCCATTGCTTCAGTGGCACTCCGGAACAAGTACCAGGACCGTTCTTTCAACGAACCATACTTTTCAATGAGCTCCCCCACCGCGTCGGAATCGTAGACAGCAGACGAAATCGTTCGCCAAGCTACAACGTCCGGCCGGGAAGGTACTACTGCGCTCTCGTAACCGAATAGCTCAAAGATGCGGAGGTGCTGTAGCACCTGGTTCACACGATTGATCTTGGATGGGATGCAAGAAAGACGTACCTGCGGGAACATCTCCTTGAGCCTGCTAAGTTCGGAGAAGAACAGCAGTGTTCCATCCGAGTACATCATCTCCGTCTTACGAAAATCAACTCGGACTGGTCCGCCGCTTCCGACGGCAGTTCGCAACTGCTGAAGGAAATCTATCAGTCGACGATGCTGATCATCATCTTTGAGACTGAACTTTTGCGGCGCTACAAGCTGGTCTTTCGCGACGAAATCGAGCTCTTCAAGGCCGCGCGAACGATGACTCTCGTTGATTGCCAATCGGCGCTCAGCGATAGACTCCCTAGCCCTCCTAGCTTCTAACCGCCTCAAGCGGCGGATTGCCTTCCATTGACGAGTCTTCTTCAAGGCACACCTGTGAGTTAAGACTTTGAAGCATCCTGCGCAGCCAAACCCAACAAAAAAGCCAGCTAGTGAGCTGGCTTTTTAGCTTTCGCAAAAGCCCACGGTAAGGCTTTTCTATTCATGGTGGGCGGTACAGGGATCGAACCTGTGACCCTTGCCGTGTGAAGGCAATGCTCTACCGCTGAGCTAACCGCCCGGTGTGTTGCTGAGCCGCTCATTATAGGGGCTTTTCAGAGGCCGTCAACACTTTTTCACATTCGTGTTCACAGGCGTTTTCGGGGTGCGCAGCCGAGCGTGGCTCGACTCTACAGAACAACGGGTTCACAACGTTTCAGGGCATGCAGCCGAGCATGGCCCGGCGCTACCGCAATCACATCGTGTGGGTCGGCTTGTCCGAGCTGGTCAGGCCGGCCAGCAGGGTCTCGATCTTGTGGCGCACGCCCTCGCCTTCGGCGCCATCGGCCAGCTGCACGCCGATGCCGGCGGTACGGTTGCCCTGCGCACCGGCCGGGGTCACCCAGATCACCTTGCCGGCCACCGGCAGGCGTTCGCTGGAATCGGGCAGGGTCAGCAGCAGGAACACCTCGTCGCCCAGGAAGTAGCGCTTGGGCGTGGGCACGAAGATGCCACCGTTCTTCACGAACGGCATGTACGCGCTGTACAGCGCGGCTTTGTCCTTCACGGCCAGGGACAGGATGCCCTGGCGGGCGTTGCTGGCACTCATCGATTTCCCCTTGCGGCAGGCCGCTCGTTCACCTTGTTCCAGGCCAGCAGCAACTCGACCACCGCAAGGTCTGCACGCACCGTGGTGCGCAGCAGGTCGCGGGTGCGGTTGGCCGCATCGAACCAGGCTGCAAGCTTGTGCAATCGCTCCGGCGTGGTCAAGGCATCGGTGCTGGCCTGGGCCAGCGCCAGGTCGGCGGCAAAGCGCAGGCGCAGCGCCGCGTTGTCATCGGCGCACCACTTCTGCGCCAGCTCCACCGCGCCGGTCTTGCCGGCGGCCAGCTGTTCCAGCTCGCGGCCCACTTCGCGGCGCAGGCTCAGGCCATCTTCGCGCAGCCAGTTGTCGGCCTGGCCGGGGTGGCCGCGCGCCGCGTCCAGCGCTTCGCGTGCCGATGCTTCGCTGTGGCCCTGCTGCTGCAGCCAGGCCAGCGCTTCGTGCTGCGGCGGCAACTTGAATTCCAGGCGCTGGCACCGGCTGCGGATGGTCTGCGGCAGGCGTGCCGGGTCGCTGCTGATCAACCACAGATAGCGGCCGGGCTGCGGCTCTTCCAGCGTCTTCAGCAGCGCGTTGGCCGCCGAGCGGTTGATCGCATCGGCCGGGTCGACGATCACCACCTGCGCCACGCCGTACTGCGGGGTCAGCGCCAGCTTGTCGGTGATCTCGCGCACCTGCTCGATGACGATCTCGGTGCGCAGCTTGTCGCCGCTCTTGTTCGGAATGAAGCTGACCAGCTGCAGGTCAGGATGGGTGCCGGCGGCGATCAGCTGGCGCGTGCGCATGGCATGCGCGGCATCGCCGCGCGCCAGCACGTGGTCGGCCAGCGCCAACGCCACCTCGCGCTTGCCCAGTCCGGCCGGGCCGCAGATCAGCAGGCCATGACCAAGGCGGTCGGCATCGAGCGCTGCCACGGTCTGGTCGAACGCGCGCTGCTGCCACGGCGAGAATGTGCTCATGCGCCCTCCCCGTCCTGCAGCCAGCGCTCGACCTGCGCGACCACATCGGCCGCTACACGCGCCTGCACCTGGCCGGCGTCGATCAGCGCGAAGCGCTGCGGGTCCTGCTGCGCGCGGCTGCGGAACACTTCGCGCACGCGCTGGAAGAAATCATCCTGTTCGCTCTCGATGCGGTCTGGCCACAGGTCGCGGCCATTGGCGCGTGCGCGGCCTACTGCCACGTCCACGTCCAGCAGCAGGGTCAGGCCCGGCAGCAGGCCCACCGCGCGTCGTTCCAGATCGGCAATCCACTGCGGGTCGAGGCCACGGCCACCGCCCTGGTAGGCATAGCTGGAATCGGTGAAGCGATCGCTCAGCACATAGGCGCCGCGCTGCAGTGCCGGCTGTATCACCTGGCGCACATGCTGCGCACGTGCAGCGAACACCAGCAGCAGCTCGGCTTCGGCGCTGAGCGGTTCGGCAGCAATCTCGGCATCGGGTTTCAGCACCAGGCCACGGATGCGCTCGGCCAGCGGCGTACCACCCGGCTCGCGGGTCAGCACCACCTCATGACCGTGGCTGCGCAGGCAGTCACGGATGGCATTGATGGCGGTGGTCTTGCCTGCGCCCTCGCCGCCTTCCAGGCTGACGAAACGCGGGTGGCGAAGCAGCGCGGGACTCATTGCGCCGGGGTCTCCTTGGTACGTTGCTGGCGCAGCTGCTGCAGGTAGCGGGCCACTGCGGCATTGTGCTGGTCCAGGCTGGGCGAGAACACGTGCGCGCCACTGCCATCGCCCACGGCGACGAAGTACAGCGCGTCGCCCGCTGCGGGTTGCGCGGCCGCCATCAGCGCATCGCGGCTGGGCATGGCGATCGGGGTCGGGGTCAGGCCGGCGCGGGTATAGGTGTTGTAGGGCGTATCGGTGGTCAGGTCGCGGCGGCGGATGTTGCCGTCATACGCAGCACCGATGCCGTAGATCACGGTCGGGTCGGTCTGCAGGCGCATGCCGATCTTCAGGCGGCGCATGAACACGCCGGCGATCTGCGGGCGCTCGCTGGCCAGCGCGGTTTCCTTCTCGATGATCGAGGCCATCGTCAGCAGTTCGTAGGGCGTGTTGATCGGCAGGTCCGGCGCACGGCTTTCCCAGGCTTCATCCAGTGCGTCCTGCATTGCGGCGTGAGCACGCTTGAGCACATCCAGATCGCTGTCGCCACGCTGGTAGACGTAGGTCTCCGGCAGGAAGCGGCCTTCCGGATGCTGGCCACCGAAGCCGAGGCGCTGCATCAACGCGGCGTCATCGAGGTTGTCGGTGGTGTGCAGCAGCGGCTCGGCGCGCTTGAGCGCGGCACGCAACTGGCGGATGTTCCAGCCTTCAATGATCGTGACGCGGTGCTGCAGCACCTTGCCGGCGCGCATGCGCAGCAGCAGATCACGCGGGGTCAGGTCGTTGCTGAGCGCGTACTCACCCACCTTCAGTTTGCCGGCCGCATCGAGCTGGCGCGCCAGCAGCTGCCACTGCGCGTCCTGGCCCTCGTCCACGCCGGCGTCGCGCAGCTTGCGCAGCACCGTGTTCATGCCGTCGCCACTGGCGATGACCACGCTTTCGGCGGACGGGGTAATCGGAGCGTCGGCGAACCGGGTCTGCTGGTAGAAGAACCACGCGCCCGCGCCGGCCACGACGGCGGCCAGCACCACCACCAGCGTTACCACGAACAGACACCCGCGCTTGGCTCCCGCCATGGACTACCTCTGAACTCGATTCCGTCGTGCAGGATACCGTGCCGGTGGATTGGGGTCATGACCGGGGGCATGCGCCTGTGCCGACCGACGGTCGGCACCCACCCGAACAATGGCACCCACCGGTACCGGTAGTGCCGGCCGCTGGCCGGCAATCGCGCGGATCATGGGTGCATGAGGTTGCCGGCCAGCGGCCGGCACTACCGGAATACGCCTACCCCTGCTGGCCCAGCGCGCGTAGCAGGCCGCGGGCCTTGGCGCAGGTCTCGTCCAGTTCCTTGTCCGGGTCCGAGTCGACCACGATGCCGGCGCCGGTGCGGAAGCTCACCTCGTGGCCATCCACTTCGGCGGTGCGGATCAGGATGTTCAGGTCCAGGTCGCCATCGCGGTTCAGCCAGCCGAACGCGCCGGTGTAGGCACCACGCGGCACCTGCTCCAGCTCGCTGATGATCTGCATGCAGCGCACCTTCGGGCAGCCGGTGATGGTGCCGCCGGGGAAGGTGGCGGCGATCACCTCGCCGGGGGTGACCTCCGGGCGCAGATGGCCGCTGACGTTGCTGACGATGTGATGCACGTGCGCGTAGCTCTCCACGGTCATCAGCTCATCGACCACCACGGTGCCGGGCAGGCAGATGCGGCCCAGGTCGTTGCGTTCCAGGTCGATCAGCATCACGTGCTCGGCACGCTCCTTGGGGTGACCGACCAGCTCCTGGATGCGCGCGGCATCATCATCCCCCTCGAAGCGCGGACGCGTGCCGGCAATCGGGCGGGTCTGCGCGTGGCCGGCATGCACCGACACCAGCCGTTCCGGCGAGGAACTGACCACATGGCGGCCGTGCGCGCTGAACAGGCCGGCGAACGGTGCCGGGTTGGCACGGCGCAGCTGCGCGTACAGCGCCTGCGGACTGACCGGCGCGGCGAACTGCGCGCTCCAGCGCCGCGACAGGTTCACCTGGAACACATCGCCGGCACGCAGGTACTCGATCACCCGGCGCACACCGTCGGTGAAGCGCTGCGGCGCATCCTCGCCCACCGACTGCGGCGGCTGCCAGCCCTGCCCGGCTTCGGGCAGCACGGCCGAGGCCAGTGCCACCAGCGCATCCAGCAACGCCTGCTCACCGGCTTCGGCGATGACGAAGCTGGCCTCGTTGTGGTGGTCGTGCAGCACCGCGGCCGGGCAGCGCAGCGCCAGCGCGGTCGGGCGGCCGTCCTCGCGTGCGCGCGCCGGCAGCACCGGTTCTATCTGGCTGGCCACTTCGTAGTCCAGCATCAACGCCCAACCGCCGCGGAACGGCAGGCTGTGGCTGCCGTCATGCGGCAGGCGTTCCTGCTGCCAGGCGCGGTCGAGCACCTGCAGGAAGCTGCCGGCCTGCACCGCGTCGTGCTGGTCGCGCACCTGGCCATCGGCATCCAGCCGCAGGCTATCGCCCTGCGCCGCCAGCAGCAGGCTCCAGCGGCCCTGGGCGGTGCCCGAGGCGGTGGATTCCATCAGCAGCGGGAAGCGTGCCGGGTCGTGCTGCTGCAGGGCCAGCAGATCGATCGGGTGCGGCAGCGGGTGGATCAGCGGTGCGTGGGTCATGGCGGCCAGTTCGGGGATTCAGATGCACGGAAGCCGCCTTGCGGCGGCCTCCTCGTGCGTAGAGTCGAGCTTGCTCGACTGTGTTGCACGTTCAGTCGAGCATGGCTCGACTCTACACAAGGGCGGAGTCGAGCAAGCTCGACTCTACAACGTCGGTCAGACGCGCTTGAAGATCAGCGTGCCGTTGGTGCCGCCGAAGCCAAAGCCATTGGACATCACCACGTCGACCTTGGCCTGGCGTGCTTCATTGGGCACGTAGTCCAGGTCGCAGCCTTCGCCCGGCTGCTGCAGGTTGATGGTCGGCGGGATGACGTTGTCCTGCAGCGCCATCACCGAGAAGATCGCTTCCACGCCGCCGGCGGCACCCAGCAGGTGGCCGGTCATCGACTTGGTGGAGCTGACCATCATCTTGTAGGCGTGGTCGCCGAAGGCGGTCTTCATCGCCATGGTCTCGCCCAGGTCGCCCAGCGGCGTGGAGGTGCCGTGCGCGTTGAGGTAGCCCACCTGTTCCGGGGTCACGCCGGCGTCCTTCATGGCCATGACCATGCAGCGCGCGGCGCCTTCGC
Source organism: Stenotrophomonas sp. 71799_Sma (assembly GCF_056482505.1). Classification (NCBI taxonomy): domain Bacteria; kingdom Pseudomonadati; phylum Pseudomonadota; class Gammaproteobacteria; order Lysobacterales; family Lysobacteraceae; genus Stenotrophomonas; species Stenotrophomonas sp. 71799_Sma. Next base: position 1,074,151 of record NZ_CM151202.1, on the reverse strand, counting down.
CGTTCTCGCTCGGTGCGGTCATGTGGTACGCGTCGGAGCTGGCACCGAAGCCGGCCAGTTCGCAGTAGATCTTCGCGCCACGTGCCTTGGCGTGCTCATACTCTTCCAGGATCAGGATGCCGGCGCCGTCGCCCAGCACGAAGCCGTCACGGTCCTTGTCCCACGGGCGCGAGGCCTGTTCCGGGGCGTCGTTGCGGGTGCTCATGGCCTTCATCGCGCAGAAGCCGCCCAGTGCGGTCGGCGACGAGCCACGCTCGGCACCACCGACCACCATCACGTCGGCATCGCCGTACTGGATCATGCGCATGGCGGTGCCGATCGAATGGTTCGAGGTCGCGCACGCAGACACCGCCGAGAACGACGGGCCCTTCAGGCCGGTGATGATGCTCAGCTGGCCCGGCAGCATGTTGATGATGGTCTTGGGCACGTAGAAGGGCGAGATCTTCTTGCCCTCGTGGAACTCGATGGTCTGCTCTTCGATGCCGAGCAGGCCGCCGATGCCGGCACCGACGATGGCGCCGATGCGCTCGGCATTGGCGTCGGTGATTTCCAGGCCCGAGTCGTGCAGGGCCATGAACGAGGCACCGAGGCCGTAATGGATGAACGGGTCCATCTTCTTGGCATCCTTGCCGCTGACCCGGAACTTGCCGAACAGTTCATTGTCGGCGGTGATGTCGAATCCCTTGACCTCACCTGCAATCTTGGTGGTGAACCGATCCAGATAGGCATCAGAAACGTTGGTCAGCGGACCGATGCCCGAACGACCCTGGGTGATGCCTTCCCAGCTGCTGGCCAGATCATTGCCCAACGGCGAGACGATACCCAGGCCGGTTACGACGACGCGACGCTTCATTGCTGATTCTCCTGGCCCGGATGATTTCAACGGGCAACTCGGTTTGCTTCGGTGTGATGCTCAAACACACGGGGCCGCAACAGCGGCCCCATGGGGTGCGGTGCGCGGCGAGCGTGAGCCCGCGCGCGCACTGCCGTCTGACATCAGGCCTTGACGTGGGCCTTGATGTAGTCGATGGCGGCCTGCACGGTGCTGATCTTCTCGGCTTCTTCGTCCGGGATCTCGCACTCGAATTCTTCTTCCAGGGCCATCACCAGCTCGACGGTGTCCAGCGAGTCAGCGCCCAGGTCATCGACGAACGATGCGCTGTTGGTGACTTCTTCTTCCTTGACGCCAAGCTGTTCGACGACGATTTTCTTGACGCGTTCTTCGATGGTGCTCATGGGATCTCGCTCCAGATGGAGTTGTGGTTCAAAAGTGGTCGCCATCAAAGGCGATGGCCGTGGGATAGTGTAGTGGAAACCGGCGCGGCCTTGCATCGCAGCAAAAACCTCCGCAGATCAACCACTTGCGGCGCAATCCCTGCGCCCCTTGCTTACGGCATGTACATGCCACCGTTCACATGGAGGGTTTCGCCGGTGATGTAACCGGCAGCCGGGCCGGCCAGGAAGGCCACCGCATGGGCGATGTCTTCCGGCGAACCCAGGCGTTCGAGGGCGATGTCGTTGATCAGCGCGGTACGCGCTTCTTCCGGCAACGCCTTGGTCATGTCGGTGTCGATGAAGCCGGGTGCGACAACATTGACGGTGACACCGCGCGAACCGATTTCCTTGGCCAGCGACTTGCTGAAGCCGATGATGCCGGCCTTGGCGGCAGCGTAGTTGGCCTGGCCGGCATTGCCGGTCACGCCCACCACCGATGCGATGTTGATGATGCGGCCCTTGCGCGCCTTCATCATGCCGCGCATCACCGCCTTGCTGGTGCGGAACACGCTGGTCAGGTTGGTGTCGATGATCGACGCCCAGTCCTCGTCCTTCATGCGCATCAGCAGGTTGTCGCGGGTGATGCCGGCATTGTTCACCAGGATCGAGATCGGGCCGAATTCCTTGGCGATGCCATCGAGCACACTGTCCAGCGCAGCTGCGTCGGTGACGTTCAGCGCGCGGCCGTGGCCACCGTGGGCGGCCAAGCGCTCACCGATCGCGGCGGCGCCGGATTCGGTGGTGGCGGTGCCGATGACGGTGGCGCCCTGGGCGGCCAGCAGATCGGCGATGGCGGCACCAATGCCACGGCTGGCGCCGGTGACCAGTGCGATTTCACCCTGCAGGGGCTTGCTCATGATGTTTTCCTCAGGCTGGGACGGCCGCCGTTCCCGTACCGCTTGCAGCGGCCACCGGTACGGTCGGCAGGAACAAGGGGGATCAGGCCGACCATGCCTCGCGGGCGGCTTCGAAGTCGCCTGGCGTGGCCAGCGAACGGCCGTCGATGGCCTTGTCGATACGCTTGACCAGACCGGTCAGCACCTTGCCCGGGCCGCACTCGGCGATCCGGGTGACGCCACGGCCAGCCAGCGCCTGCACGCACCCGGTCCACTGCACCGGCTGGTACAGCTGCTGGACCAGCGCGGTACGGATCGCGTCAATGCCGTCATGCACCTTGGCGTCGACGTTCTGCACCACCGGCAGCTGCGGCGCCTGCCAGGCCAGGCCGGCCATCACTTCGGCCAGGCGGTTGGCGGCTTCGCGCATCAACGGGGTGTGCGAGGGCACGCTCACGGCCAGCTTGACCGCCTTGCGCACGCCCTTCTCGGCCAGCAGCGCCAGCGCACGGTCGACCGCGTCGGCGTCGCCACCGATCACGATCTGGCCCGGCGAATTGAAGTTGGCCGGCACCACCACCTGGCTGCCTGCGGCTTCGGCGCAGACGTCCAGCACCAGCTGGTCTTCGGCGCCGAGCACGGCGGCCATGGCACCGACGCCGGCCGGTGCGGCTTCCTGCATCAGCTGGCCGCGCAGGCGCACCAGGTGCGCACCGTCATGCAGGCTCAGCGCGCCAGCGGCAACCAGGGCGGTGTACTCGCCCAGGCTGTGACCGGCCAGCACCGACGGGCGCGGACCGCCCACGGCGTTCCAGGCGCGCCACACGCCGATGCTTCCGGCCAGCAGGGCCGGCTGGGTGTATTCGGTGCGGTTGAGCATTTCCTCCGGGCCACCCTGGGACAGCGCCCACAGGTCCACGCCGGCACCATCGGATGCCTCGGTGAAGGCTTCACGCACCTGCGGGTGCAGTTCAGCCAGCTCGGCCACCATGCCCACAGACTGCGAGCCCTGGCCGGGGAAGACAAAAGCGAGGGTGGATACGGTCACGCGGTCATCCGCTTGTTGCAATCGAAGCGGGCCATGATAAGGGGGAACATGCCGTGTCGTCTGTACGTGCGCGTATGCACGCGTATGGTGGGCCAGCCGCGGAACGCCGCCGGGCATGGCCCGACGGACGCACAGTCAGCAGAACAGCTGCAGGACGTCCAGATCGCCGTCGGCGAGGAAATCCACGCACAGGCCCACCAGCATCAGCACGCCAGCGGTGCTGGCGCCATGGGCGATGAAGATGGAGTGGGCCAGCGCGCGCGCCGAGCGGCCCAGCTTCATGCAGACCCGGGCCAGGCTGCGCAGGCGGCCAGTGACCGCGTGCACGTGCTCGCGCACCGGCGCCTGCGCATCGCCCATCGCCTCGGCCATCATCGCCTGCAGGTGCTCGGGGCGGTCGGCGTAGTACTTGGCCACGCCATAGCCGAACATCAGCCAGTCGCGGGCCTGCGCTTCGGACAGATCCATCACTTCCAGCGGATCTTCCTCGAAGTCGATGAAACCGACCCTCTCGCCATCCCAGGTGAGATTGCGCGGCAACGGCTGGCCGAAATAGGCGCCGCGCGCATGCGCTGCGGCAATGGCCAGCATGGCCGCCATCACCAGGCGGTCGCGACCGGCCTCGTCGGCTTCGCGCAGGCAGGTATTGAACGAACTGCCGTTGTCGCCGATCACCAGCGCAGCATGGCCGGTGCCCAGCACATCGGGCACGTTCACGCCCTGCGCCTGCAGTTCTGCAAGGCGACGGGCTTCGGTTTCGCGCGCGGCGTCACCACCACGGTGCGGCGGCGGGCGCAGGGCATCCAGATGAAAACGACGGGCAACAAAATTGAGCAGGCCAAGGGCCAGCGCGCGGCTTCCCTTGCCGTACTGCTTCAGCCAGGCACGTTGCCCTTCGATGACGATGGGCTCAACCATGACAGGTCCTCCTTAAACGCGTTACGGCCCCAGAGGGGCCGCAACGACAAAGCTTCACGTTGTCGTAACTTGCACTATCAATAGCGCAGCAGAGCCGAACCCCACGTGAAGCCGCCGCCGAAGGCTTCCAGCAGCAGCAGCTGGCCACGTTCGACCTTGCCCGAGCGCACGGCGGCGTCCAGCGCCAGCGGCACCGAGCCGGACGAGGTATTGCCGTGCTTGTCGACGGTGACCACGACCTGGTCCATCGACATGTCCAGGCGCTTGGCGGTGGCTTCGATGATGCGCAGGTTGGCCTGGTGCGGAATCAGCCAATCCAGGTCGGACTTGTCCAGGCCGTTGGCAGCCAGAGTCTCGTCCACGACCGAGTCCAGCGCCTTGACGGCGTACTTGAACACGTCGTTGCCCTTCATGTTGATGGTGCCGCCGCCATTGGCGCCGTCCTTGAAGCCGGTCGAAACGCCAACCGGGTTCCACAGCAGCTCCTTCTTGCTGCCATCGGCATGCAGGTGGGTGCTGAGGATGCCGGTGTCTTCGTCCGCCTTGAGCACGACAGCACCGGCGCCATCGCCGAACAGCACGCAGGTGGTGCGATCGTTCCAGTCGACCATGCGGGTCAGCGTTTCGGTGCCGATCACCAGCACGTGCCTGCAGTCGCCGGAGCGGATGAACTTGTCGGCCACGCCCAACGCGAACACGAAGCCCGAGCAGGCGGCGTTGACGTCGAAGGCGGGGCACCCGGCCACACCGAGCTTTGCCTGGATCAGGCACGCGGTGGACGGGAAAATGAGATCAGGGGTGGTCGTGCCGACCACGATCATGTCGAGCTGCGAGGCGTCGATGCCTGCGGCTTCAAGCGCGCGCAGGGCGGCGTTGTAGCCAAGGTCGCTGGTGGTTTCGCCTTCGGCCGCGATGTGCCGCTCACGAATGCCGGTGCGCGACTGGATCCACTCATCCGAGGTTTCGACCATTTTTTCCAGGTCGGCGTTGGTCAGGACTTTTTCCGGCAAATAGCTACCGGTGCCCGCGATCCTCGAGTAGATCCGCTTGCTCATCATGTTTCCTGTTGCGCGGGCCGCCGATCACCGGCACACCCGGGAAAGAAGGCAAAGGCCGCTGCCCGGGGGCAGCGGCCTTCCCGGCACATCAATCTTCTTCGACGGCCGAGGTCTTGGTCTGGATGACCTTCTTGCCGCGGTAGAAACCATCGGCAGTGATGTGGTGACGCAGGTGCACTTCGCCGGTGGTCGGGTCGGTCGACAGCTGCTTGGCGCTCAGGGCGTCATGCGCACGACGCATGCCGCGGCGGGACGGGGTGACACGGGATTTCTGCACAGCCATGGGATTGCTCCAAACTCGGTTCGTTTTGCTTCGTCGTATCGTCGCGCAGGACGCCAGCGCCCAGCACACTTTCGCTTTCGCCGCAGCCGCCGACGACAATCCGGCTGCTATTGTTTCTTCAGTGCCGCCAACGCCGCGAACGGGTTGGCCTGCTTTGTTTCTTCTTCGCTCGGCGCCCAGTCCTTGTCGACTGCTTCACCGTCGGGCGACAGCGGCACCACAGGCACCGCCAGCACCAGCTCGTCCTCGACCAGGTCCAGCGGACGCAGCTGGCCGTCTTCCGGCACCAGCAACGCCTCGTACTCCTCCGGCAGGGACGATTCCTCGTCCTCGTCGCGGATCAGGCCAAGCCTCTGGGTCATCTTCACCGGCAACAGGAATCGCTGCATGCTGCGCTGACAGGTCAGCGGCAACGCGGTGTCGATGGTCAATTCCACATAGGATACCCGCAAGACGTCGTCGCGACCGAATTCAAGCGAGTAATTGCACTCACCGTCGGTATCTGCGACCAACCCCTGCAGGCGGGTCAATTCAGCCAGGGACACCTGACCGTCGAAGCGCCTTCGCGCTACAACCATCCGCCAGGCATCCAGCGTTTCGGGCACGTTCGCGGACATAAGCCGCTGAATACTAAGGATCGGGGCGGCGGCTGTCAAATGCCCGCCATACAGGACTTGCCGCTGGCGCTGCGGACACGCCAGACTGCCGCGCCCTGCCCCGGTATTCTCGCATGTCACTGGTCCTGGCCTCCACCTCCCGCTACCGCCGCGAGCTGCTGCAGCGATTGGGCCTTGCCTTCGACTGCGCGCGCCCGGAGGTGGATGAAACCCCGTTGAATGGCGAAGCGCCGCGGGCTCTGGCCACGCGCCTGGCTGCGGCCAAGGCCGCCGAGGTGGCTGCCCGCCATCCGGGCGCCTGGGTAATCGGCTCGGACCAGGTCGCGGACCTGAACAGCCAGCCGCTGGGCAAGCCCGGTACGGTCGAGGCCGCCTGTGCGCAGCTGGCAGCGATGTCCGGGCAGACCGTGCGCTTCCACACCGCCGTCTGTCTCAGCCGTGATGGAGAATCATTCACGGCCGTCGATCTGACCGAAGTCTGCTTCCGCGCACTGGAACCGGACGAGATCGCCCGCTACGTGACCACCGAGCAGCCACTGGACTGCGCCGGCAGCTTCAAATGCGAGGGCTTGGGCATCAGCCTGTTCGACGCCATCGACAACCGCGACCCGACCGCGCTGGTCGGCCTGCCGCTGATTGCGGTATGCGGATTGCTGCGCAGGGCGGGATACGCGGTGCCCTGAGGGCTTCCGCCAACCTGTAGAGCCGAGCCCATGCTCGGCTGCCCTTTTTGTAGAGTCGAGCCATGCTCGACTGTCTTTGGAGAAGCAGTCGAGCATGGCTCGACTCTACAAAAGCAGGACTCAACGAACTTCGAACGGCTGCTCCTGCCACTCTTCCACGCTGCCATCGTTGCCATGCAGGCGCAGGCCCAGCCAATGCCTGCCCGGCGCCAGCGTGGTGGTATCCAGCGATGCGTCGAAGCCCACCGCCGGGTGCTGCGGATCGGTGCTGTCCGGCCACACGGGGCGCACGTCGAACACACGCCCATAGCGGGCGTCACCGATGGAACGGCCATCGACCAGCACTTCGACACGTGCCAGGCCGACGCCATCCTTGAACGCCCAGCCCTTGATCGCGAACGTGCCGGACACCTTCTCGCCATTGGACGGTGCATCCAGCCACGCCATCGCCGGCGTCACGCACGGCCCTTCCGCGCGCTGCACCGGCAGGCGGAACAACAGGAAGCGCTGGAACCCGTGATCACTGCTGACCACGCGCGGCGCCGGCATCGGCCCCACCTGATCGCAGATGGCGTGATAGCGCTCCAGCAGTTCGCGATAGCGCTGGTCACTGGGTGACAGCACCAGCAGCATCGGCGCCGTGCGCTCGCCCTCATGCAGCAGGCCCCACTGTGCCAGCTGCGCGGTGCGGCCATGCTTGTCATTGAGCGGATGCGGCAGCACCTCGATGTTGCCATTGCCCAGCTGGAAGCCCAGCTCGGCGCCAACCTTGAAGTTGCCGGCCAGCACGCGCGTCCCTTCCGGCATCTGCCGCAGCTCTTCATGGACCGCTACGGCCAGTGGTTGCCAGCCAGCGAAATTGCGCGGGTAGTACTTGCTGCCGGCCATCTGCTCGCGCAGTGCCGGCGTGGATGCCATCAGGTAGTAGCCGAACGCCAGCACCATGCCCGCGCCTGCCAGCCACCAGCCGGTGCGGCGCAGCCAGCGCGGCCAGCCGTTGAGCACTACCGGCACCGCCACCAGCAGTGCGAGGTAGCCCGGCAGCGGCCAATGGAAACTGATCCGCTCGACGTCAGTGAAGAAGCCAAGCACGAAAATGCCCAGCGTGGATACGCCGCCCACCAGGCCGAAATAGCGCCACTGCACGCGCGCACCGCCACCGCTCCGGGTTCCTGCCAGCGCCACCTTCCACATCGCCATGCACAGGATCGGCGTCACCAGCATCGGCTGGATCACCAGGAACCACAGCCCGCCCCATTCAAAGGCCCAGGGATGACGCTCGACCACCTGGAATTTCAGACCGGCATCGTGGTTGTCCGCATTCCACGCCAGCAGTGGCAGCCATGCCAGCACGCCCACCGCCAGTGCGACCCACACGCGCGGATCGGCCAGCATGCGCCGCCCCTGCGGCAATGCCAGCAGCGCGATGAAACCGACGCCGATGACACCGATGAAACGGTAGTGGCTGAGTGCACCGATCAGCAGGCCCAGCGCCAGCTTCATCGCCGAAGAGGCATCCACGTTGTGCAGCAGGCGCGCACCGGCGTGCAGGCAGATCACCGCCGCCAGCGCCATCGGCACGTCGGGTACCGCCAGCAGGCCCAGCGTCGCCGACAACGGCATCAACAGCGTGAGGCTGCCCGCCTGCCAACCCGCCACATTGCCGAACCAGCGCGTGGCCGTGCGCACCACCAGCAGCGGCAACAGCGCACCGATGGCCAGGAACGGCAGGCGCAGCGCAAGCACGTGATGACCGCCGAGCTCCACGCCCAGGCGGGCCAGCCAGGCGGTCAACCCGGGCAGATCCGAATAGGCCGCGGCCAGATGCTGGCCTTCCTGCCAATAGAACGCTTCGTCGACGAACAGCGGCAAGCGCGCGGCAACGATCAGCTTGGCCGCTGTGACCAGCGTCCATAACCAGAGAAATATCGTCCGTGCGCGCTGTTCGCCTTGCATTGCTCTATGGATAATCGAGTGGATTCCAGATCTGAGACGATCATGCCAGCTTCGTCCCCCAACCCCAGCATGCTAACCGATCAATTGCGTCAGGCCCTGCGGGAGGCACAGGATCAGGTGAACGCACTGGTACTGGGCAAGGTGCCGGAAGTCAGGCTGGCGTTCGTCGCATTGCTGTCCGGCGGTCACCTGCTGATTGAAGATCTGCCCGGCCTGGGCAAGACCACGCTGGCGCATGCGCTGGCCAGCAGCCTCGGCCTCAGCTTCCAGCGCGTGCAGTTCACCTCCGATCTGTTGCCCGCCGATGTGCTGGGCGTGTCGGTGTATGAAGCCGGCAGCCGTCAGTTCCAGTTCCACCCCGGCCCGGTGTTCACCCACGTACTGCTGGCCGACGAGATCAACCGCGCACCACCGCGCACGCAGAGCGCGTTGCTGGAAGCGATGGCCGAGCAACAGGTCACCCTGGATGGACAGACCCATGCCCTGCCCGATCCTTTCTTCGTGATCGCTACGCAGAACCCGGTGGATCTGTCCGGCACGTTCCCGCTGCCGGATTCGCAGCTGGACCGCTTCCTGTTGCGGCTGGCGATGGGTTACCCCAGCGCGCAGGCCGAGCGCGAGCTGCTGCGCGGCAGCGATCGCCGCGACCTGATCGCGCGTGCCGTACCGAAACTGGATGACACCCAGGTGCGCGCGCTGCGCGACGCAGTGAACCAGGTGCATGCCAGCGACGCGCTGATCGACTATGTGCAGGCGCTGCTGACCCGCAGCCGCCAGCATGCCGGTGTGCGCGTGGGCCTGTCGCCACGTGCGGGCCTGGCGCTGCTGCGCGCGGCCAAGGCACATGCCCTGCTGCTGGGGCGCGGCCATGTGGTGCCCGAAGACGTGCAGACCCTGTTCGTGGCGGTGGCCGGTCACCGACTGGTGGCGGAAGCCGAATCCAGTTCGGGTCCGGCACTGGCGCGCGCGATCCTGCAGACCGTCGCGGTGGACTGAGCGTGGCCACACGCTGGGCACGCATGCAGCTGCTGGCTCGGCCACGCAGGCCCGAAGCCTTGCCGAGGCGGCTGGACCGCCATCGCATCTATGTGCTGCCCACCCGCTTCGGCCTGTTCGTTGCCACCCTGCTGACGGCCATGCTGCTGGGCGCACTGAACTACAACAACAACCCGGCGCTGCTGCTGGCCCTGCTGCTCGCGGCAGCAGCAATCGCCAGTGCCATTGCCGCGCATCTCCAGTTGTCCGGCGTGCAGATCGATGCGATCTCCGCCGAGCCGGTAGCGGCCGGGCAACCGTTGCGTCTGCGCGTGGACCTCTCACTGCGTGACCCGCGTGCGCGGCACGGCCTGCATCTGCAGCTGGGTGACAGCAACGCCTGGACCTCGCTGCCTGCGCACGGCCGTGGCGAAGTGGAACTGGACGTTCCCAGCGAACGCCGTGGCTGGCTGGAACTGCCGCGCATCCGACTGTCCACCACCCAGCCGCTGGGCCTGGTGCGGGCGTGGTCGTGGGTGTGGCCGGAACAGCCGCTGCTGGTCTACCCGCTGGCCGAAGCCGTGGCGCCTGCACTGCCGGAGAGCGGCAGCGATCCGCTGCACACCCGCGCCCATGCCAGCGGCGAGGAACTGCATCAGCTACGCCCCTACCGGGCCGGCGATGCGCCGCGCAGCATTTCCTGGAAGCACTCGGCACGCCGCGACAGCCTGCTGGTGCGCGAGTACGAAAAGCCGGTCGGCATCGAAGTGATCCTCGACTGGCGCTCGTTGGCGCCGTTGGGCCATGAAGCACGCATCGCTCGATTGGCGCGCTGGGTGGATGTGGCCGAGCGCGAGGGCCGCCGCTACACCCTGCTGCTGCCTGCACACCCGCCGTTCGGGCCCGGTCAGGGCGCCAGCCACCATCACCTGTGCCTGCGCGCGCTGGCGCTGATGCCGCATGACTGAGACCCCCGCCCTGCTCGACCGCAATGCCCGCAACTGGACCCTGGCCAGCGCGGCGCTGGCCTTGTTGCCGTTGCTGCTGCAGCTGCCGCCACTGCTGGCTGGTGTGATCGCGCTGGCGGCGATCATCACCGCCGCCCTGTCGTGGCGGACAGTGTTGCCGATGCCGGTACGCCTGCTGCTGGTGCTGGGCATGCTCGGCGCCATCGTCTGGCAGATGGGCATGGTGCGCCCCGGGCGCGATACCGGTTGCGCACTGCTGGCCGCGATGCTGGCGATCAAGTCCAGCGAGCTGCGCAGCCTGCGTGATGCCCGCAGCCTGCTCGGCTTCGCGCTGTTCTCGCCCTTTGCAGCATTCCTGCTCGACCAGGGGCCGCTGACAACCGCGCTGGCCGCGCTGGCCGGGGGCAGCGCACTGATCGCGCTGCAACGCCTGGCCCAGGATGAAGGTCATGCCGGCCGCCTGCCACTGCGCGGGCAGCTGCATGGTGTCGGCCGCCTGTTGGCGATCGGCCTGCCGCTGGCATTGGCCTGCTTCTGGCTGTTCCCGCGCCTGGCCACACCACTGTGGGGTGTTCCCGAGCGCGCCGTGGGTACGCCGGGGTTGTCCGACAGCATGGAGCCCGGCCAGTGGTTGGACCTGATGGCCGACGACAGCCCGGCGCTGCGCGTGCAGTTCTTCGGCATTCCACCCGAGCCGGCGCAGCGTTACTGGCGCGGCCCTGTACTGACCGCCTTCGATGGACGGCGCTGGACACGCGACCGCGCCAGCGCGCGGCGGCCTGCTGCGGTGGTTGAAGCAAGTACACAGGGCTGGGATTACCAGATCGACTACGAGCCGACCGACCGCCGCCAGCTGGTGGCGCTGGACCTGCCCAGCCGCGCGCCTGCAGGCAGCATGCTGGATGCGGACATGAGCCTGAGCAGCGAACGCCCGCTGGCCTCGCTCAGCCGCTGGCGGTTGCATTCGGCCCCTCCACTGCGTTTCGACAGCACGCTGTCGCCCTATCTGCGCCGCGCGACGCTGCAGCTGCCGACCGGCTTCAACCCGCGCACCGCCACGTTGGCGCAGCAATGGCGACAGGAGGCTGGCAGCGATGACGAGGCCATCGTGCGCCGCGCGCTGCAGTGGATCACCACCGACTTCTCGTACACGCTGGACACCCCTGCGGCGGGACGCGACCCGATCGACGAGTTCCTGTTCGGCTACAAGGCCGGCTTCTGTGAACACTTCAGCTCGGCCTTCGTGGTGCTGATGCGCAACGCCGGCGTCCCGGCGCGGGTGGTGACCGGTTTCGCCGGCGGCACCCGCAACCGCATCGGCGACTACTGGGTAGTGCGGCGAATGGATGCCCACGCCTGGGCCGAGGTGTGGCTGCCGCAGCGCGGCTGGGTCCGGGTCGACCCGACCGCAGCCGTGGCACCGGAACGCATCCTGGACACACTGGATGACCGCCTGCAGGCCGGCACGGACACGCCACTGCAGCAGCGTTGGCTGCAGCTGGGCCAGCTGGGCGACTGGCTGCGCCGCGGCTGGAACGACCTGGTGCTGTCATTCGATGCGCGCCGCCAGCAACAGCTGCTCAAGCCGTTCGGGCTGGACGATCTGGGCCCCGGGCAGCTGGTCGCTGGCTTCGTGGTGGCCGCACTGCTGGCGCTGGCGTGGATGGCCTGGCTGCTGGCCCGTGGCGAGCGCGAACGCGACCCTCTGCTGCGCGCCTGGCACCGGCTCGGACGGCGCTACGCCCGCCTCGGCCTGGCCCGTGAACCGCACGAAACCGCCCAGGACTGGGCACAGCGCGTACACCGGCAGCGTCCTGACCCGGCCCTGCTCGCGCTCAGCCAGCGTTTCGCTGATGCGCGTTACGCTGGAACTTGCACCGACCTCGCTTCATTATTGCGGGACCTGCGCAGGCATCGCCCGACTTCCGGAGCCTCCCCATGAACACCAAGTTCCTTCTCACCGCTGTGGCCACGCTGGCCCTGTCGGCCTGCGCCACGGCCCCCAAGCCGCTGCAGGGACAGTTCAGCCTGGTCTCCCCTCGCGATTCAGTCGCTACCCAGCAGGTCGGCACGCCGGTCCGTTGGGGCGGTCGCATCATCGAAACCAAGCCCGGCCAGGGCGAGACCTGCTTCCAGATCATCTCGCGCCCGCTCAATGGCAGTGGCCGCCCGAACACCACTTCGTCCGATGCCAGCGACGGTCGTTTCATCGCCTGCCGTGCCGGCTTCTACGACCCGGCGGTGTTCGAAGCCGGTCGTGACGTGACCTTCATCGGCAAGATCGACGGCTACCAGAACACCCGCATCGGCGAATACGACTACCGCCTGCCGAAGCTGTCGGCCGATGTGATCTACCTGTGGCCGGAACAGCGTCAGGTCGACGTGGTGCCCTATCCCTATGGCCCGTGGGGCCCGAGCCCGTATGGCCCGTACTGGGGCGGCTATGGTCGCTGGGGCTGGTGGTGATCATCACCGCACAGGCATGACGGAAAAGGCCGCCCTCGGGCGGCCTTTTCCATCCACGCCGGGATACGGTAGATCCACGCCATGCGTGGATAGGGGCTTCAACGCCCCGGGGTACCGAAGTGCCCCAGCGGCGCACCGGCCAGCAGGTGCATGTGGATATGGAACACGGTCTGCCCGGCATCCTCGCGGCAGTTCATCACGATGCGGTAGCCGTCCTGAGCAAAGCCCTCGCGGCGCGCGTACTCGGCGGCAGCCAGCGCCAGCTTGCCGATCAGGTGCGCCTGCGACGGCTGCAGGTCATCCAGGGTCGGAATGATCTCGTTCTTCGGAATGAACAGCACGTGCACCGGCGCCTGCGGTGCGATGTCCTTGAAGCCCAGCACCTCGTCATCCTCGTAGACGATGGTGGCCGGGATCTCGCGACGGATGATCTTGCTGAAGAGGGTTTCGTTGCTCATGATCGGCCTCGGCGGGTATGTCGTCCGCATTGTAGGCCGCCCGCGCCCGGCCATGCCGGCCGTTGCTCAATCGCGGAATTCGCTGCGGGTCCCGAACGCGTGCGACAGCGTGCCACGATCGACGTATTCCAGTTCACCGCCCAGCGGCAGGCCCTGCGCCAGGCGGCTGGGCTGCACCTTGCGTGCGCGCGCCAGCTGCGCCAGGTAATGCGCGGTGGCCTCCCCCTCCACAGTGGCGCTGGTGGCGATGATCAGCTCCTGCACCTCGCCTTCGGCCAGCCGCCGCTCCAATTGCTCCAGGCCCAGCTCGCGCGGGCCGATGCCATCGAGCGGCGACAGCCGCCCCTGCAGCACGAAGTAGACACCGCGGAAACCTGTGGCGTTTTCGATGGCCAGGCGGTCGGCCGGCGATTCGACCACGCACAGCTGGCTGCGTTCGCGGCTGCTGTTGGCACAGGTCGGGCACAACTCGGTTTCGCTGAAGTCGCGACATTGCGAGCAGTGGCCAATGCGCTCCACCGCCAGCGCCAGGGTTTCGGCCAGGCGCTGGCCACCTTCGCGCTCGCGCTCGAGCAGGTGGTAGGCCATGCGCTGCGCCGTCTTCTGGCCCACGCCAGGCAGCACCCGCAGTGCGTCGATCAATTGTTCAAGCAGGAGTGCGGACACGGCGGCAGGCTTTCATTGCGTCGAGCAGGCTCGACGGCTGTTTGTAGAGTCGAGCCATGCTCGACTGAAGGTTGGAGCAGTCGAGCAAGTTCGACTCTACGGGATCCGTGGCACCCGGTTACACGGGTGCCACGCTGAAAATCAGAACGGCAGCTTCATGCCCGGCGGCAGCTGCATGCCGGCGGTGGCCGAACCCATCTTCGACTTCGACTCGGCATCGATCTTGTTCGAGGCATCGTTGAAGGCGGCGGCGATCAGGTCTTCCAGCATCTCCGGGTCGCTGGCCAGCGACGGGTCGATGCGCACCTTGCGGCATTCCTTGGCGCCGGTCAGGGTCACGCTGACCATGCCGCCACCGGCGCTGCCGGTCACTTCGATCTTGGCGATTTCTTCCTGGGCCTTCTGCAGGTTTTCCTGCATCTTCTGGGCCTGCTGCATCAGTTGGGCGATGTTGCCGCGCATAGTGTCCTACTCGTCAAAAGAACGGATGGAATCGGAAACAACCCGGGCGCCGTGCTGTTGGATCAGCACCTGCACTTCCGGATCGTCCATGAAAACAGCCTCTGCCACCTGCTGCCGCTCGCCACGCTGGCGATCGGCACGCTGGTGCAGGGTCTCGGCCGGAACGTGTTCGGTTTCCACGGTCTCGACCACGATCTTCGGCGCCTGGCCGAGGGCCTTCTCCAGCATCTCGCCCAGGGCGGCCAGCGCGCGCTCCGAGCGCAGATATTCAAATCCGGGCGAAAGACCCAGTTTCAAGGTCCCGTGCTGGCAACTGATGAAGGCGGCGTTGGCGGCCAACTGCCGCGACGGGCCGCTCAGGCCACTGTTGGCGACCAGATCCAGCCAATCCTCGGCGCTGGCCAGATCGCTGACACCTTCCTGCGGCACGGCATCACGTGCCGGGGCCGGCTCGGCCGGCGCGATGGCAATGCCTTCAGTGCGGAACGGGCGCTCGAGCGGCGCAGGCTCGCTGGGAGCCGCGACGGGAGCTGGCGGTTCATGCCAGGGCGCCACCATGGCAGCGTCCGGCCCAGCCATCTCGGCCGCCAGCGCCTCGTCACGCGCCTCGGCTTCGTCGGTGGCCCACGGGGGCAGGTCGTCGCCCGCTTCGGCTTCAACGGATGCCGGTGCCGCTGCTTCGGCCTTCACCGGCGGCGGTGACACGGGCTCTTCCACCGGAACCGGCTCGGGCTCCGGGGTCGGGTCCGGTTCGGGTCGTGGGGCCGGCTCAGGTTCGGGTTCAGGTTCGCGCGGCGCGGCCTGCGCCGGAGCGGCCACCTGCGCTACTACGGCCGGGCTTGCCGAAGTGGCGGCAGCAACCGGTGTCGCTTCGTGGGTACCCGTACCGCTGCCACCACCGGCAGCATTGCCACCCGGCGCATTGCCTGCACCGTCCACCGACTTCGGCACCGGCGGGACCGCCGCGGCCGGGCGGAACGCCAGCATGCGCAGCACAGCCATTTCAAAGCCCGCGCGCGGGCTAGGCGCCAGCGGCAGGTCACGACGGCCGTTCAAGGCCATCTGATACCAGAGCTGCACCACTTCCGGACGCAGGCGTTCGGCGAACACCGTCGCATCCAGGCCTTCGGCAGCCGCTGCGGCACCCGGTACCAGCTGCTGCACCTGGATGCGATGCAGGCCTTCGGCAAGCGCTTCCAGTACGCCGCTCCAGTCCGGCGAGAACTCCGCCAGCGCAGCCACCACCTGCAACAGGCGCGGACCATCGCCTTCGGCCAGCGCATCGAGCATCGCTGCCACCTGGGTGCGGTCGACCGTGCCCAGCATGGTGCGCACCACGTCCTCGCGCAGCGCGCCGCCGGCGTAGGCGATCGCCTGGTCCAGCAGCGATAGGCCGTCACGCAGGCTGCCGTCGGCGGCCTTGGCCAGCTGCACGATGGCGCTGCCGTCGGCCTCGATTTCCTCAGCCGCCAGGATGCGGGTCATCTGGCCCTGGATCTGGTCCTCGTCCAGGCGCTTGAGGTTGAACTGCAGGCAGCGGCTGAGCACGGTGACCGGCAGCTTCTGCGGGTCGGTGGTGGCCAGCAGGAACTTCACATGTTCCGGCGGTTCTTCCAGCGTCTTCAGCAGCGCGTTGAACGCCGCCTTGGACAGCATGTGCACTTCGTCGATCAGGTAGACCTTGTACTTGCCACGCGAGGGCATGTACTGCGCGTTCTCGATCACCTCGCGCACGTCATCCACGCCGGTGTTGGACGCGGCGTCGATTTCCAGCAGGTCGATGTAGCGGCCGGCGTCGATGTCCAGGCAGGCCGCGCACTGGCCGCATGGGTCTGCGCTGGTGCCCTGCTCGCAGTTGAGCGACTTGGCGAAGATGCGCGCGATGGTGGTCTTGCCCACGCCGCGGGTACCGGTGAACAGGAACGCATGGTGGACCCGGCCGCTGTCCAGCGCGTTGCTGAGCGCACGGACCACGTGTTCCTGGCCCACCAGCTCGGCAAAACGCTTCGGACGCCACTTGCGGGCAAGGACGAGATAGGACATCAGGCCACCGTTTTCCATCGGATGTTCCATTGTGCCATGCCTGTCCAGCCCCCTCGCCTCCGGCACGTCCTTCGCAGGTTCCTGACCGGGGTGCTTGTGAAGTGCCGCGCAGCCCGCTAGAATCTGCGCCCCTGCTGAGGCGTTTGCCGATGGCAGGGATCCGGAGAGGTGTCCGAGTGGTTGAAGGAGCACGCCTGGAAAGTGTGTAAGCGTCTAAACCGCGCTTCGGGGGTTCGAATCCCCCTCTCTCCGCCAGATAACTGAAAAAGGCTGCCCCCAGGGGCGGCCTTTTTCAGTTATCTGGCGCGGGACGCGAAGTGCGCTGCGCGCGCTTCGCCCCAAACGTTGCTGCGCAACCTTTGGGCCCCTCCCTTTGCCGGCCTCTCCCCGCCCCTGTCGGGGCAGCCCCTCAACAGAGGGGCGTGTTCCTCCAGATCCATCAGTAGATCCACGCCACGCGTGGATGCTTTTGATCGCCTTACGCACGCTCGTTGGCACTCCAAAACAAAACTGAACGAAACCTGAAAATTCGCTATCGTAGACGCCTTCATCCGACGCCTGGCCCATTGCCCATGAGTTCGACCGACAGCGCTCACGCCGACTGCGAGAACTGCAACACCGCCCTGCAGGGCCACTACTGCCATCGCTGCGGGCAATCGGCGCACAACCCGCTCAAGCACGTGGGCCATGCCATCGAAGAAGTGTTCGAATCCTTCTGGCACCTGGACGGGCGCATCTTCCGCACGCTGCGCGATCTTTGGGTTCCCGGCCGCATCACGCAGAACTACCTCAAGGGCCGCCGGGTCGGATACGTGCAGCCTTTACGACTGTTCGTCATCCTCACCCTGTTTACGTTCTTCATCGGCAAACTGTTCGTGCACGTCGACGACATCCGCATGGGCGGAGGCGATTCGCTGTATGCCAAGTCCATCACCGTTGAACAGGTCGAGGCCGCACGCGCGAAACAGCTGACGATGATCGATCAACAGCAGGCCAGCTCACCTGCTACCGGCAACGCCGGCTTCGCCATGGCCAGAGCGGCGGTGAATGCGGCAGCCGCACAGCGTAAAGCCGAGCTCACCGGCACCAGCAAGGAGGTCGCCACGACCGAGCCCGGCACCTTCTTCAACCACACCGTCAACGGCAAACCGTGGGACGCTGACACCAACCCCATCGTGGTGGCCGGCTGGCCCCGGTTCGCCAACAACTGGCTCAACAAGCGCCTGCACAACGGCAACGCCAACATCCACCGCATGGGGGGCAAGACCGATCTGTACATGCAGGCGATCCTGACCGCATTGCCCGGTGCCCTGTTCTTCCTGATGCCAGTGTTCGCGCTGGTGCTGCGCATCGCCTACATCCCGCGGTCGATGGGCTATCTGGAACACCTGGTGGTGGCGCTGTACAGCCACTGCTGGCTGATGATGGTGCTGCTGGCAACCTTCCTCATCGCCGGCATCAGCAGCGCGCTCGCATCCCCCGCCTTCGCCGCCGCCAGCCAATGGCTGTATGCCCTGCTGTGGCTGGCGGTCCCGGTCTATCTGCTGTGGATGCAGCAACGCGTGTATGGCGGCAACAAGGCGCTGACCGTGTTGCGCTACCTTGCCATCGGCGGCGTCTACCTGTTCCTGGTGAGCTTCGTGGTGATGTATGCGGTGCTGGCGGGAATCTCGGCCTGAGGGATACACGCACGGCATCCGGCCCATGAATCCACGTGTAGCGTGGATCTACTGACGATCGTCTATCGTGGGCCCATGAACCTCCGCCTCTACCGACCCGCAGATGCCAGCGCCTGCCTGTCGATTTTCGACAGCAACGTGCCCACCTACTTCGCGCCCGAAGAGCGCAGCGACTTTGAACGCTTCCTGCGTGAGCAGGCCATGGACTGCGCCTTCCAGGTGATCGAGCGCGACCACCGCATCGTGGCCTGTGGCGGCCTGTCGCGACGCGGTGATGGCAGTGCCGGTTTCTGCTGGGGCATGGTGCAGCGCGCGCTGCACCGGCATGGACTGGGACGCGAACTGGCGCTGGCGCGCCTGCGCCAGGCCGAAGCGGATCCCTCGATCAAGCGCATCGCGCTCAGTACCAGCCAGCACACCCAGGGCTTCTATGCCGGCCTGGGCTTCCAGGTGACACGTGTGGTGCCCGATGGTCACGGCGCCGGGATCGACGCTGTGGAAATGGAGCGGGAGCTCTAGCGCTCCCGCCCCGGCCCCATCCACGCCCGCCGTGGTTCTACCGCTGGCCCGCTCCCCTCAGAAGCCCACGCGCAGGTTGATCTGCCCGCCGACATCGCGGCGACCGTCGCCGTGCTGGCCCTGCACGAACATCGACAGCTGGCTGTTGCGGCCGAGCCCAACCGCCACGCCGACCTGACTGACCAACGCATTGCGTGCCATCACCGCGCTATAGACGTCGAAGGAATTGCCACCGACCGCGAAGCGGTTGCGGCTGGCCACGTCGGTGTCACCCGAAGCATGCTGCCAGCCGAGGCCGACCGTCAGCTGTGCAGGGAAGCGCTCGCCGCTGCCCACGTCCCAGCGGCCCCGCACGCCCACGGTGCTGACATTGAGCGTGTCCTTGCCACCTTCCAGCTCCAGCGCAGCAGTGCCGCCCTGCTCCACCGCGCGATCACTGTCGACCCAGTGCTTGGTGAACTGCACATACGGCTGCAGCTGGGTCCTGCCGTGGGTCCAGGTCCAGCTGCCTTCCACCTGGGCGATGGTCACATCCGAGTCCTGGCGGCTGTACAGGGTCTGGCCCAGCAGCGGCACCTCACGTGTGGTGCGCGTGCGGTAGTCGCCGCGCGACACGCTGCCACCGACCGCAAAGCCGTTGTTCCACTGGCCCTGCGCATACAGGCCGAAGGTGTTGCCACGCAGGCGGGCGCGCGAGCTGCGATCGTACAGGCGCGTATCCAGCCGTTCGTTGCCGGCCGCTGCACCCAGCACCACGTGCTCGCCCAGCTGCCAGTCCACGCCGGCCATCAGCGCATTGCGATTGGAGCGGATGTCGTCGCCGTTGCCATCACCATCCTGCCTGAACACCTTGCCGCTGCCGGCCAGCCAGGCCGAGGCACGCTCACCGCGCACGGTCGGCAGCTCACTGCCCAGACGCTGGCGGATACCCTCTTCCAGGTAATTGTCGTACAACAGCACCGCACGGCTGGCCGCATGCACTTCACCGGACAGCTGGTCGAAGGCCGCGCGCGCGGTACCCGCGTCATACATCAGCAGCGTGTTGTACAGGCCCAGCGCCGAACCACTCTGCGGCAGGCTGTCCAGCGCTGCGGCGGTGTTGTACTGGTTGCGCGTCTTCGCCGCCGTGGTGAAGGCTGCGGTCTGCGCCACATCGATCTGCAGATTGGCCGTGTTCGCCGTGTAGACCGGGGTGATGGTCAGGAAGGCCGACGGCGTCTTCGCCGAAGCGAACTGCCCGCTCACGCCACCGCCCGCATTGACCACAGTGTACTGCTGGCCCTGCTGGTAGCTGGTGCTCGGCGAGATGGTATTCACCTGCACGCTGCTGCCACCCACGTTGGCACTGCCACCCACCTGCACCGTGTCGCTGCCGGTGGCACCCAGATCGATGCCCAGCGTGCTGCCCGGCGACAAGGTCAGGTTGCCACCCACCGTGATCGTGCCGGTGCCATTGCCCGCACCGCTGCCATTGCCTGGGCCATTACCCGGCGACAGCACGCCGCCACTGGATACCGTCACGCCACCACCGGTACCCCCGATGGTGCCGGTGCCGGACAGCGTGGTACCGCTGCCGATGGTCCACTGGCCGCCGATGTTGCCGGTGACATTCAGGCCACCGCCGGTGACCTGGCCGGTGCCGCTGAAACCACCGCTGTTGCCGCCAAGGTTCAGGCCCCCCGGACCGGCCTGCACGATGCTGCCGCCACCGCTGATGCTGCCGCCCAGCGTGGTGCTGCCACCGGTGTTGATGATCAGCCCACCGTTGTTGGTGATGTTGCCGGTGATCGAGCCACTGGCGCCGCCATTGCCAACCTGCACGGTGCCGCCCGCATTGATGGTCGTGCCACCGGTGTAGGTGTTGTTTCCGATAAGCGTAATGGTGCCGTTGCCAGCCTGGGTCAGGCCACCGCTGCCGCTGATGGTGCCACCCACGGTGGTATTGCCACCGACGTTGAACACCAGGCTGCCGTTGTTGCTGACGTTGCCGGCAATCGATCCGCTCGCGCCGCCGTTGCCGACCTGCAGCGTGCCGCCGGTGTTGATGGTGGTGCCGCCGGTATAGGTGTTGTTGCCGCCCAGGATCAGCGTGCCGCTGCCGGCCTGGGTCAGGCCACCGCTGCCGCTGATGGTGCCGCCCAGCGTGGTGTTGCCCGCGACGTTGGACACAAGCGTGCCGTTGTTGGTGATGTCGCCGACGATCGAGCCGGTCGCACCACCATTGCCCAGCTGCAGCGTGCCGCCGGCATTGATGGTGGTACCGCCGGTGTAGGTGTTGTTGCCGGTCACGGTCAGCGTGCCACTGCCGGCCTGGGTCAGGCCACCGCTGCCGCTGATGGTGCCGCCCAGCGTGGTGTTGCCGGCCACGTTGGACACCAGCGTGCCGTTGTTGGTGATGTCGCCGACGATCGAGCCGGTCGCACCACCATTGCCCAGCTGCAGCGTGCCGCCGGCATTGATGGTGGTACCGCCGGTGTAGGTGTTGGTGCCGGTCAGCACCAGCGAGCCACTGCCCGCCTGGGTCAGGCCACCCGTACCACTGATGGTGCCGCCCAGCAGGGTGTTGCCCGCGACGTTGGAGATCAGCGAACCATTGTTGGTGATGTCGCCAGCGATCGAACCGGTCGCTCCACCATTGCCCACCTGCAGCGTGCCACCGGCAGTGATGATGGTGCCGCCGGTGTAGGTGTTGTTGCCGACCAGCGTCAGCACGCCGGCACCGGCCTGGGTCAGGCCACCACTGCCACTGATCGCGCCGCCGACCGTGGTGTTGCCCGCCACGTCGAACACCAGGCTGCCGTTGTTGGCGACATTACCGGTGATCGCACCGGTCGCACCGCCATTGCCGACCTGCAGCGTGCCACCGGCATTGATGGTGGTGCCGCCGGTATAGGTGTTG
This sequence comes from Stenotrophomonas sp. 71799_Sma, assembly GCF_056482505.1. NCBI lineage: Bacteria > Pseudomonadati > Pseudomonadota > Gammaproteobacteria > Lysobacterales > Lysobacteraceae > Stenotrophomonas > Stenotrophomonas sp. 71799_Sma. Next base: position 1,052,342 of record NZ_CM151202.1, on the reverse strand, counting down.
TTGCCGGTCAGCACCAGCGTGCCAGCGCCGGCCTGGGTCAGGCCACCACTGCCGCTGATGGTGCCGCCCAGCGTGGTGTTGCCCGCCACGTTGGACACCAGCGCGCCGTTGTTGGTGATGCCGCCGACGATCGCGCCGGTCGCACCACCGTTGCCCACCTGCAACGTGCCGCCGGCATTGATGGTGGTACCGCCGGTATAGGTGTTGTTGCCGGTCAGCACCAGCGTGCCGCTGCCGGCCTGGGTCAGGCCACCGCTACCGCTGACCACACCGCCCACGGTTGCGGTGCTGCCCAGGTTGTAGACCAGGCTGCCGTTGTTGGTGATGTCGCCCAGCACCGAACCGGAGCTGCCACCGTTGCCGAGCTGCAGCGTGCTGCCACCGTTGATGGTGGTGCCACCGGTATAGACGTTGTCGCCGCTCAGGGTCAGCGTGCCGGTGCCGCTCTGCACCAGGCCACCGGTGCCACTGAGCACACCGCCGAAGGTGGTGCTGCCGTTGTTGCCGCCGGTGGTCAGGGTCGCACCGCCCAGCACCACGCTGGATCCGGCTACGCCGGCCAGGCCACCAATGCTCTGGTTGCCACCGGCACTGATGTCCAGCGTACCGGCACCGGTCAGATTGACCGTGCTCGCACCCGACAGGGTGCCACCGGCCGCCACCGCCAGCGTGCCGCTGTTGATGGTGGTGTTACCGGTGTAGGTGCTGGCACCGCCCAGGGTGACCGTTGCTGCGCCATCCTTGAGCAGGCCGCCAGCGCCGCTGATAGGGCCGTTCAAGGTCAGCGCGTGGCTGCCGGCAAGGGTCAGCGTGCCGCTGGCCAGCTGCACGGTATTGGCCAGGGTCAGCGCGCTGGTGCCGTCCAGGCTGGCATTGCCGCCCACGGTCAGCGTGCCGGTTCCCAGTGCATTGTTGTTACCCAAGGCAAGGCCACCGGCGTTGAGTGCCACGCCACCGCTGAAGGTATTGCTGCCGGTCAGGCCCTGGATGCCAGCACCATTCTTCACCAGGCCACCGGTACCGGTAATGTCACCAGCGAAGGTCGTGTTTCCTACGCCATTGAGGGTCAGCGTGCTGCCGCCGAGCGCGACCGTACTGCCGGTAACACCGGCCAGTGATCCGATGCTCTGCGCACCACCGGCAGAAATATCGAACGCTGTTCCGGCGTTGGCCAGTGTCACCGCGCCATTCGCTGCCAGGCTTCCTCCGGCGCCAATCGCCAGCGTGCCCGCATTGATGGTGGTGCCACCAGTGAAGGTATTGGCACCGGTCAGGGTCTGGGTGCCGGTGCCTTCCTTGATCAGCCCACCGGTGCCCCCCACCGAACCACTGAACGTGCCATTGACGGGACCACCAATGGTCAAGGTGTTGCCGCCCAGGTTCACCGTGCCGTTGCCGATCAGGGTACCGAACTGCTGCGTGCCGCTGCCCGCCGACAGATCGAAGGTCGCACCACTGGCCAGGTTGACGATGCCACTGGCATTCAAGCTCGCGCCGGCGCCCAATGCCAACGTACCGGCATTGATGAAGGTGCCACCGGTATAGGTATTGGCACCGTTCAAGGTCAGCGTTGCCGCGCCCTCCTTGGTCAGCGAGCCGGTGCCACTCAGGCTGCCGTTGAGGGTGAGGTTGTTGCTGCCGAGTACGGTCAGCCCGGCGTTGAGGACGAAGTTGTTGGCCAACGTCACCGCAGTGTTCGAATCGAGCGTACCGTTGCCACCCACCGTTACCGCCCCGGTGCCGAGAGCGGCATCGTTGCCGACCACCAGGCCGCCTGCATTGAGCACTACACCGCCACTGAAGGTGCTGGCGCCGTTGAGGGTCTGCACGCCTGCGCCGTTCTTGACGAGGCCACCATTGCCGGTGATCGCACCGTTGAACGTGCTGTCTACCGTGCCACCCAGGGTCAGCGCGCTGCCACCGAGTGCCACCGTGCTGCCGGCCACGCCGGCCAGCGAACCGATGGTCTGGTTGCCCGCAGAGATATCGAGGGTACCGGTACCTGCCAGGTTCACCGCGCCGGTCGACGCCAGGCTGCCGCCGGCGCCGATCGCCAGCGTGCCGCTGTTGATGGTGGTGCCTCCGGTGTAGGTATTCGCACCGGTCAGGGTCACGGTGGCCGCACCGTTCTTGATCAGCCCACCGGTACCGGAAACGATGCCGCCCAAGGTCAGTGCATTGCTGCCCAGCAGGTTGAGGTTGGCACCTGATGCCAGCGTGATGTTGTTGGCCAGGTTGGCCGCGGTCGAAGCATCCAGCGTAGCGCTGGCCCCCACCGTCAGCGCACCGGTGCCGAGCGCAGCGTTGTTGCCGACCACCAGGCCACCGCCGTTGAGCGCCAGGCCGCCGCTGAACAGGTTGGCGCCGCCCAGCGTGAGGATGCCGGTGCCGTTCTTGACCAGGCCACCGGTGCCGGAAATCGCGCCGTCGAACACGCTGTTGCCGTTGCCGCCGAGGATCAGCGACTGCGCGCCCAGAGTGACCGTGGAGCCGGTCACGCCGGCCAACGAACCAATGGTCTGGCTGGCACCGGACGTCGAGATGTCGAAGCCGGTTCCCGCTGCGGTAAGTGTCACTGCACCGGTGGCCGCCAGGCTGCCGCCCGGACCGATCGCCAGTGTGCCGGCATTGATGAAGGTGCCGCCGGTGTAGGTGTTGGCACCGGTCAGCGTCTCGATGCCCGCACCGACCTTGGTCAGGCCACCCGTACCTGCGATAGAGCCACTGAAGGTGCCATTGGTCGCCCCGCCGACTTCGATCGAATTGGCGCCCAGGTTGACCGTACCGTTGCCGACCAGGGTGCCGAACACCTGCGTGCCACTGCCGGCCGACAGATCCAGCGTCGCGCCGGTGGCGAGGTTCACGGTACCGCTCGCCGCCAGGCTTGCACCGGCACCCAGCGCCAGTGTGCCGGCGTTGATGTTGGTACCACCGGTATAGGAGTTGATACCGTTCAAGGTCAGCGTTGCGCCACCATCCTTGGTCAGGCTGCCGGTACCGGAAATCACCCCGTTGAGCGTCAGCGCATTGGTGCCCAGTACGGTCAGGCCTGCGTTGAGTGCGATGTTGTTGGTCAGTGCTGCCAGGCCGGTGGTGTCCAGCGTGGCGGCCCCGCCGACGGTGAGCGCGCCAGAGCCCAGCGCCGCGTCATTGCCGAGCACCAGCCCACCTGCGTTGAGCGTCACGCCGCCGCCAAACGTGTTGGCACCGGACAGCGTCTGCACGCCCGCGCCCACCTTGACCAGACCGCCACCACCACTGATCACGCCGTCGAAGGCGGCATTGCCGGCCGTGCCGAAGGTCAACGAATTACCGCCCAGCGCCAGCGTGCTTCCGCCCGCACCGTTGAGCGCGCCGATGGTCTGGCTGCTGCCGGCACCGGAGATATCGAAGCCAGCGCCTGCGCCCAGCGTGACATCACCCGCCGCGGCAAGGCTGCCACCTGTTCCCAGTGCCAGCGTACCGGCGTTGATGGTGGTACCGCCGGTATAGGTGTTGGCACCGGACAGCGTCAGCGTGGTGGCACCGTTCTTGATCAGGCTGCCGTTGCCATCGATCACACCCGACAGCGTCAGCGCATTGCTACCCGGCAATGTCAGTGCGACACCCGAGCCCAGCGTGACCGCATTGCCGAGCGTCGCTGCAGCACCCGCATCCAGCGTGGTGCTGGCATTCACCGCCAGCGTGCCGGAACCGAGTGCGCCGTTCGCGCCGACCACCAGGCCACCACCGTTCAAGGTCAGGCCGCCACCGAAGGTATTGGTGTTGTTGAGCGTCAGCAGGCCTGCACCGTTCTTGATCAGGCTGCCGCTGCCGGCCACCACGCCTGCAAGGGTGAGATCGCTGCTGCCGCCCAGCGTCAGCTGCGTACCCCCACCGAAGTTCACGGCGTTGGCCAGATTCAGTGACGTCGTTCCGTCCAGGCTGACGTTGCCGCCGATGCCCAGCGTGCCCGTGCCCAGCGCCCCCGAATTCCCGAGGATCAGGCCACCGGCATCAAGCGCGACACCGCCACTGAAGGTATTGACACCGGACAGCGTCTGCACGCCAGCACCGACCTTGATCAGCCCACCGCTGCCATCGATGACACCGGCAAAGCTGCCATTGCTGGCGCCACCGAAAGTAAGGGTCTGCGTGCCCAATGCCACATGGCTGCCTGCCACGCCGTTCAACGCGCCAATGGTCTGCCCGGCACCCGCTGCGGAGATGTCCAGCGTCGCGCCGGCACCGGCGAGGTCCACCGCACCGATGGCGGCAAGACTGCCACCCGCGCCGAGTGCCAGCGCACCTGCGTTGACCGTGGCGCCACCGAGGAAGGTATTGGCACCGGACAAGGTCAGCGTCGAGGCGCCGTCCTTGATCAGGCCACCGGCACCACTCACCACACCGCTCAGAGTGAGATTGCTGCTGCCCGGCAGGGTCAGCGTATTGGCGCCCAGGTTCACTGCATTGACCAGCGAAACCGGGGCGCTCGCATCCAGAGAAACATTGCCGCCGATGTTCAGTGCACCGGTACCCAACGCACCGTTGGCGCCGACCGACAGACCGCCCGCATTCAGCGTCAGACCACCACTGAAGGTGTTGCTGTTGTTCAACGACAGCACGCCAGTGCCGGTCTTGATCAGGCCACCGGTGCCAGTGATCAGTCCGCCCAGAGCAACATTCTCATTGCTGGTCAGGCTCAGCTGCGCACCGGCATCGAGATCGATGGCATTGCCCAGGTTCAATGCCACCGTACTGCCCAGGGTCGCGTTCGCGCCCACGGCAAGCAGCCCGGTTCCCAGTGCGCCAGCGTTGCCCAGCATCAGGCCACCGCCGTTGAGCGTCAGCCCACCGACGAAGTTGTTGGCGCCGTTGAGCGTGAGCGTGCTGGCGCCGTTCTTGATCAGGCCACCGGCTCCGGAAACCACCCCGCCAAGCGTGATCGCCTGCGAACCCGGCAGCGACAGCGCAGCCCCACTACCCAGAGTGACATTGTTGACCAGGTTCAACGCCGTGCTGCCATCGAGCGATGCATTGCCACCCACGCTCAATGCGCCCGTCCCGAGTGCACCGCTGTTGCCCAGCAGCAGGCTGCCGGCATTGAGGTTCAGGCCGCCGCTGAATGCATTGGTACCGTTCAAGGTCAGCAGCGAGGCACCGTTCTTGGTCAGGCTGCCGGTGCCGGTGATGTTGCCGCCCAGGGTGAGGTTCTGGCTGCCCGGCAGCGTCAGCACCGCGCCAAGGTTGATGGCATTGCCCAGATTCAGTGCTGCGGTTGCGTCGAGCGAGCCATTGCCGCTGACCGTCAATGCGCCGGTACCGAGTGCACTGCCGTTGCCCAGCAACAGGCCACCGGCCGCCAGGTTCAGGCCACCACTGAAGGTATTGGCGCCGCTGAGCGTCTGCGTGCCCGTTCCCTGCTTGACCAGGCCACCGGTACCGCCGATCACGCCGCCGAATGTCTGGTTGGTGGCATCACCGAAGGTGAGCGTGCTGCCGCCCAGCGAGAGGATGCTGCCTGCCGAACCGGACAGCGCACCGATGGTCTGGTTGCCGCCGAGCGAGATGTCCAGTTCGGCGCCGGCCCCCGCCAGGCTCACCGCCCCGGTGGCCGCCAGACTGCCGCCACTGGCCAGTGCCACCTTTCCTGCGTTTACGTTCAGACCGCCGGTGAATGCGTTGGCCCCACCCAGCGTAAGCGTGGAGGCGCCGTTCTTGACCAGGCTGCCGGTACCACCGATCACGCCGCCCAGCGTCAGCGCGTTGGAGCCCAGCACGTTGAGCGAACCACCCACCCCCAGGTTGATGCCGTTGCCCACGGTCAGTGCCGAGCTGGCATCAAGCGTCACCGCGCCACCGACATTCAATGCGCCGGTTCCCAGCGCACCGCCGTTGCCGAGCACCAGTCCTCCAGCCGTGAGCGACAGCCCTCCACCAAACGTGTTGGCGTTGTTGAGGGTCAGGGTGGCCGCGCCGTTCTTGACCAGGCTGCCGGAGCCACCGATCACGCCGTTGAAGGTCAATGCCTGGTTCCCGGACAGATTGAGGATGCTGCCCGCGCCCAGATTGACCGCGTTGGTGAGAGCGAGCGCCCCGGTGCCATCGAGAGACACGTTGCCGCCAACACTAAGTGTTCCAGTACCCAGCGCGCCTGCATTGCCCAGCAGCAGGCCACCGCCGTTGAGCGTGACGCCACCTGTGAAGGTATTGGCGCCCGACAGGGTCTGGGTACCCGTACCGACCTTGACCAGCGCGCCGCCGACACCGCCGATGACGCCGGAGAAGCTGGTGCTGGTGTTCAGGCCACCCAACGTGAGGCTGCGCGCGCCAAGGTTGAGCGCACCGGATCCGGCGAGTGAGCCGATGGTCTGGCTGGCCGCAACCGAGAGATCGAGGTTGGTACCTGCGCTCAGCGAGATCGCACTTGTCGGTGACAGGCTGCCACCGGCGCCCAATGCCAGCGCACCACCGGTGACCGCGAAGGAGCCCGTAAGCAGGTTGGCACCATTCAAGGTGAGGGTACCCGGACCCGCCTTGACCAGGTCGCCAGCGCCGGAGATCGAACCATTCAGGCCCAGCGCGTTGCTGCCCAGCAGGTTGAGCGTGCCGCCACCGTTGATGACGAGGTTGTTGCCCAGATTGAAGTTGGCCGAGGTATCCAGCGAAGCGTTGCCACCGACGGTCAGACTGCCGCTGCCGAGCGCACCGGCATTGCCGAGCACCAGGCCGCCAGCATTGAGGTTGACGCCACCGCTGAACAGGTTCGCACCGCCCAGGGTGACGATGCCGGTGTTGTTGACCGTCAGCCCACCGGTACCGGATAGCACGCCACTCAAACCGAAGCCTTGGGCACCGCCCAGGTTCAACCCGCCATTGAGGGTGAAATTGTTGCCCAGCGACAGGCCTGCACCACTGGCCGCGATCGAGCCGCCAGTGACGGTAAACAGGCCGGAACCGAATGCGGCGTTGTTGTTGAAGTTCACCACGCCGCCACCGAGGGTGATCGCGCCCGTGCCCGACCACGGCCCCTGCAGGTTCCAGGTGCCGCTGTTGACGGTGAGCTTCTGGAAGCCGATGTAGTTGGTCCAGCCGATGCTCGACGCAGGCCCGTTGTTACTGGCGTTGTCCTGCAGCACCAGGGTGTTGTTGGCGGCACCGGTGCCGATGCCTGCATCAACCGTGCCCGCCGCTGCGACCTTGACCCCGGTTACGCCGGCGAGCAGGCCTGCAGGTGCGCTACCGCCACCGGTAACCACGGTGGACCCTGCCACGGCAGTGAAAGTATTGCCGCCGGTGGAATCACCCAGATGCACACTGCCCGAGATCGTGCCCGAATTGGTGAACGTATTGCCTGTCGAAGCGCCCAGGCCGACACGACCGGTGATGCTGCCACGGTTGGTCACGTTGGCCTGTGCTCCGCCATAGGTCACCACCGACGTCGCATCCGCAAGCTGCCCTATCCCCAGCAGCGACATTCCAATCGAACCATCATTGACCAGCGTGGTGGTCCCACCTGCGGCATTCTGCGCGGTGACCGCCTGGCCGCCGAAACCCAGCAAAGTGCCGATGTTGAAGATGCCCTTGATCTGGCCGCCAGTCTGGTTGTTGACCGTGATCGCGCTGCCACCGGCGGTGTTGTTGCCGACCACCAGGCCGGCCGCGGCCAGGCTGAGACCACCGGTCAGGAACGGATCGATCGTGCCGGCGTTGTTGACCGTGGTGTTGCTGCCGCTCAACGTCACCGCATTGCCGCCCAACAGCAGAGGCACGCTGAACACCGCGCCATTGGCGATGTTCAACGTCAGGCCGCTGGTCGGGTTGACGTAGTTGTTGATGTTGGTGGAGCTGTCGCAGTTGACGGTCGTGGTGCCAGTGCACGCTGCGAAGGCCGAACCACTGGCCAGCGTGGCAGCCAATGCCACCACCAGCTGGTGCGCCCGCAATCGCGGCACCCGCCCTGCGCAGACCGCGCTTCCGCCGGGATTCTGGGTGACCTCCGAAGCAACCTGCATTACGCCGAGGGCGCGATTGAAAACCAGACGGTAAATGCGGTTCATCGGTAAATCTCCATGAAAAGACCGGATGGCACTGCAGGCAGGTTTTTTTTGAAGACAATGCGGCCCACCCCGGCTCCCGACACGGGAACAAGGCCTGGCTTCATTAACTTCTGAAAATCTTCACATCTTCACGCGACCGCACCTGGAAAAGGCAGGTCAACGTGTCCGTCAAGGCGAAAACTCCCCGATTTCGCATGACGAATGGCGGCACTGTGCGGCCGATGGCGCCAGCGGCATGTGAATCACGCGCGTTATTTTCATGACGCACGTCAAATAAAACGGGCGGACAAAATGGTTTTGCCGAAAATGCATATACCTGCAGCAGGCGGAAATTCCTTTCTCCGCCCAACTAAATGCATTCAGCTGCTCGAGAGTTTCATCAGCACCAGGCCGGAAACGATCAGCACCGCCGCACCGATCCGCATCGGGCTGACCTGCTCACCGAGGAAGACGATGCCGACCACGAACGCACCGACCGCGCCGATGCCGGTCCAGATCGTGTAGGCGGTGCCCAGCGGCAGGCTGCGCATGGCCACCGCCAGCAGCCAGAAGCTGGCGATCATGCCGATGATGGTGACCACGGTAGGGGTGAGCTTGGTGAAGCCTTCGGACTGCTTCATGGACACGGCCCAGACGATTTCCAGCAGGCCGGCGAACAACAGATAGATCCAGGCCATGACAGCCCTCCTCTTGGTAGGGCCAGGCCGTCCTGGTCATTGATTCCCGATGTGGGGGAGGTCGTTCCTCCTGGCCGGCATTCTAGCAACGCCGGTCGGCGCGGGGCGTTGCCGGCAGACGCGGGTTACAGCCGATTCAGTGCACGAAGCTGGCGTCGATGTACCTGCCTGCGCTATAGTTGCCGTCTGCCATCGGCCAGCCGATGTGCAGTCCGGCTGTGGTCTCCGGCGCATCGCGCGCTGCTTCCCCTGATCCGTGAACCGGCCGCCCACTGGGCGGCCAACGTCTCTATGGTGGCCCCGTCGGCCCCTCGCGACGCTAGGTCGAAAATCCCGCCAGGGCCGGAAGGCAGCAACGGTATCGATCGACGCGGGCGCCGAGGTCAGCCGGCGGGGCCACCGCCTTTTCCGGCGATGCCCCGCCTCTGGTAGATGCCAGCCTTGGCTGGCGCCCTTCACCGGGCATCGCCCACCACTACCCCGCCGCGGGCGTGCCCTGGTGAAACACCACCCTCCATTCCTGCGCATGCCGTCGCCACAGCGAACTGCGCAACACCCAGCCCTGGGCCTGGCCATCAACGTGATAGCGGCTGCGGTAGCGCACCTGGGCCAGATCCTCGGCCAACAGCCACACCGCGTACTGTTCCGATTCGATCAGCACCTGCGCGCGCTCCAGCGGGATCTCCTGCAACGCCGCATCACGGCCGTAGCATCGCCCGGAACTGCCGATCTCGCTGAAATCCTCGTCCAGAAGTGCCGCCAGTTGCTCGCGATCGGCGCGCACCTGCGGCGCATGCAGCGCGCGTTCCAGCGCCTCCAGCTCGGCAGCCAGCGCCGCGTCGGCGGGCTGGCCAGCACCGCTCACGGCGGATCCTGCACCAGCACGTGCGCTGCCGTGGGGTTGGCCAGCGGCACGCACTGCCCCGGCTGCGCCACACGGTGCCCCCGCGCGGCCAGCGCCTGGCCGTCGGCCGCGCTCGCATAGTGGTAGAGCATCATCCGCGCCTGCAGTTCGGCGCTGTACTCGCGCTCCAGGTCGTCCACGCCAGTATGCGACGGGTTGCCGTGCAGGCCGCAGTCGTGCGCGATCAGTTCATTGTCGTTGGCGAAGCGGGCCAGCATCTCCGGAATCGGCCGGGTATCGCCGCTCCAGGTCAGCGCACCCTGCAGGCGCAGGCCATAGGCCGTCTCCGGCCAGTGGTGGCGCACCGGGAACACTTCCAGGCGTACGCCCTCATGCCAGAACGCATCGCCCACCACGATCAGCTGGAACGCATCCCAGAAGTTGGCACCGCCCTCGGCCAGCACGTTCGGGTAGTCCCCGATGCGCTTGTGCAGCAGCGGCACCACGGTGGCAGGCACATACAAGCGCACCTTGCCGCGCCGGTGCGCGTTGAAGAAGGTATCGACGAACAGGCGCTCGAAGCCCGCTACGTGGTCCAGGTGCACATGGGTGACGAACAGCGCCTGCGGCATGTGCCCGTAGTGCGCCTTGAACGCGGTCAGGCCTTCGCCGCCACAGTCGATGGTCAACCACGGCCGACCGTCCCGTTCGATCACCGACATCGGCGACCCCAGCTCGACCGCCGACGCATTGCCGACGCCGAGGAAACGCAACGACCAGTCCATCAGGTGCCCCGGTTCCAGGCCATGTCATAGGCGCGGCGCAGCCGCGCGTAATCCTTCTGCACGTCTTCCATGCTGCGCTCGCCGCGCAGCTTGATCAGCGAGCGCAGCAGGCGCTTGAGATTGCGTTCGCGCCAGGCGGTCGCCGGGATGCGGATCACCCCGCGGTCGAAGTCGATCAACCAGCCGTGGCCGTTGCCGTCGAACAGGATGTTGTGCGCATTGAGGTCGGCATGGTCCAGGCCGGCACGATGGAAGCGGGCGATCAGCCGCCCGGTCTCCTCCCACGGTGCGCCCCGGCCCGCGACCAGCGCGCGGTCGGCCAGCGAACGGACACCCTCGATCCGCTCCATCAGGATCGCAGCCCGGTAGCGCAGGCCCTCGCGCATGTAGAACGCCGCCAGTGGCCGGGGCACCGGCAGCTTTTTCTCGCGCAGCGCGCGCATCAGCCGGAATTCGGCGAAGCTGCGCGTCCGGTCCGCGCCGCGCCAGAGGTACTGGTCATGGCTGATCTTCGCCGCCAGGCCACCGCGCAGGTAGTGGCGCAGCACGCTGGCGCCGAACGGCGCATCGACGAACCAGGCGCTGCCACGACCGCCCTCGCCCACCGGCCGAGCCCTGCTGCCCCAGTGCTGGGGCGAGAACAGGCCGATCTCGGCTTGCCGCAGCCGCTCGCGGTCGAACAGAATGGCCCCGATGCCGCGACCCTCGCGGCATGGCGTCAGCGCTTCATTGGCGTCGAATGCGACCATTTCATTGAGTCTAACAACACATGGCATCAGCGTCCTCCTCCTTGTGCCTCCTGCGCCTGTCCGCACTTGGCGATGTCACCCACGTGGTGCCCCTGGTGCGCACCCTGCAGGCTGCGCGCCCGGATACGCCGATCCACTGGATCATCGACAAGGCCGGCCACAAGCTGCTCGACGGCCTGCCCGGTGTCACCTTCCATGCCTACGACAAGAAGAGCGGCATGGCCGGGGTCAAGGAACTGCGCAGGCAGCTGCCGCCGGGGCGCTTCGAAGCGCTGTTGCAGATGCAGGTGGCGTTCCGCGCCAACCTGCTGTCGGCCTTCATTCCCGCAGAGCGTCGCATCGGCTATGACCGCAGCCGCTCGAAGGACCTGCATGGTCTCTTCATCAACGAACGCATCCCCGACCGCCCCGGCATCCATGTGCTGGATGCCATCGGCAGTTTCTGTGAACCCCTTGGCCTGCGCCAGACCGAGGTCAGCTGGGACCTGGCGGTGCCGCAGTCCGCATATGAGTGGGCCGCCGCGCAATGGCAGGACGATGGCCGCCCGGTGTTGATGATCTCGCCCTGTTCCAGTCACGTGCGCCGCAACTGGTATGCAGACCGCTACGCCGCCGTGGCCAACCACGCCGCACAGCGCGGTTGGCAGGTGGTGCTGTGCGGAGGCCGGAGCGAACTGGAGCGCAGCATGGCCGATGCCATCCAGGCACAGCTGCACACACCGGCGCTGGACCTGGTCGGCAAGGACACCTTGAAGCAGCTGCCGGCGCTGCTGGCCCGCGCCAATCTGGTGATGACCCCGGACTCGGGCCCGATGCACATCGCCAACGCGATGGGCGCCAAGGTACTGGGCCTGCACGCGGCCAGCAACCCGAACCGCAGCGGTCCCTATTCCGACCGCCGCTACTGCGTGGACCGCTACGACGATGCCGCGCGCAAGTACCTGGCCAAGCAGGCCTCGGATCTGAAGTGGGGCACCAAGATCGAGTTCGACGATGTGATGGAACTGATCACCGTGGAAGACGGTATCGCTGCGTTCGAACGCTACGTCGCCGACCACCTGGGGTGAGCAGCAGGCTGCCCCGGATTACGCGCGCTGCGCGTAATCCTGGTAGGACTTCTCTTCCACGTACGCCGAACCCAGCGCCAGGTTGATCGCCTTCTTGATGCGCGCGCGTTCGTCATTGCGCAGGTAGACGCTGCGCGCCAGGTCGATGAAACCCTGGTCGAACGCCTGCGCCTTCTCTTTCAGGCGGATGTCGTCCTCGATGTCCCACAGCTGCTCGTTGACCGCCTTCAGCTCGGCACGCAGCTTGGCGATGTCCTTCACCGCCGCCGGGTGTGCCATCCAGGTCTGCTCCAGCGCCGACAGTTCTTTGCGCACATTGGCCAGCTTGCCCTCGTCACTGATGCGCTCGGACTTGATCTGCAGGATCGAGATCTTGTCCAGCAGCTCGCCGAAAGAAACGGGGACGAGGATTTCAGCAGTCATGGGGAAAGCTCCAGCAGGTGATGCAGGCAGTTTAACCCGCAGCTCGCGATGGAATGGGTAGATCCACGGCATGCGTGGATGAGCCTGCCAGCAGGAACAGCATCCACGCATGGCGTGGATCTACTGATGCACCTGCCCCGACAGGGGCGGGGAGAGGCCGGCAAAGGGAGGGGCCCACAGGTTGCGCAGCAACGTGTGGGGCGACGCGCAGAGCGCGGCGCGTCCCGCGCCAGATTAAAGAAAAAGGGCTGCCTTTCGGCAGCCCTTTTTCTTTAATCTGGCGGAGAGGGGGGAGTCTCAGCCACTCAATCCCCCGGAACCCTTGCCACACTTGACTTGGCGCCCGAGGCACCCGCGCAAGGTGTCCAAGGAAGTGTCCACGATAGCAGTCTCGTCACTAAGGTCCAAGTCTACGGCAGGGATGCCCCGACCTGCCGATAGAGCAAAAAATAAACGACAGTTAAATCAATGGAAAAATAACATAACACTCATATCAAACTAATGCTACAGAAAATATACAAGCTATTGTTTTATAACACTATTTTCAAATTTGACCGAACCACAACTATCAAATCTAATGATATCGCCATCGCATCGGTGGCGCGATCGGATCCAATCATGAAAACAACGTATCAGATCCCATATACCGAACTTTTTAACCCGGAATTTGTTTCCACCGAAACGGATTTCGCTCACATCCAAGAACTATTGGACTTTGGCCAGATTGAAGCCGATACCGCGGAAGAGTTTAGCCGCGTTCCTACTTCTCATTTTGACAATCTGGCACAGCGGACTACGCGCTTCCAGACATGGCGTGAGTTCCAATTGGCTGCGGTAGCAAGTTGGCTAAAACGCACACCGCAGTCGTGATGTAGGACACAGCGAAAAAGTACTTAACGGCGCCACTGCAGGGCGCCAACAACTACCTTAACGCTGACTCAATCCTCGCCTTACGCTTTCTTCCACATGTTTCTCTGGCCTTCCAAACAACGGGCTCTCGGTCTTTTCGACTGACCTAATGGCTGCGGTTTCTCCTCCAGCGCTACCTACTCCGGCGATCTCGCTTGCTACCGCCTCAGCGCGCGCCAGTGCACGCCGCACCCTGCCGCGTTCCTGCTCCAATGCCTCTAACGCACGCAGATTGGCTTCAGCCATCGCCTGCTCGTAGTACTTGCGAGCGGTTCTCACAGAAGACATCCGCCGTTCAAAAGACGCCAGCCACTTCTTGTGCGCAGGCCAGTAGCGCCATGGCTCGGGGTTGGCCACCTTCCAATGGCGAAGCGAGGCTTCAACCGTCTCAACTTCGCGCTTGCGCCTCTCCCGCTCCCGGAACCGCCGCTGTTCCTCGTGCTCGTTGTCAGTCAACCATGCCTGGCATCGAGCAATCTGTCTCTGCGCTTCCCTTAAGCGAATAGCATCAGCACTCGAAAACGCCGCCAGCAGCGTCTCCGTTTCACGTTGTTGACGTCTAATCGATTGGCGGGCCTCCTCCTCCAAGTCCAAACGCTCTTGCATGAGCATCAGCGCTTGGCGCGAGGATGCATCCCCGTCGATGGTCAGCCTGACGCGCCCGCCACCGGAACCGCCACCAGCACCTAGGCGTGCGGTCGGAACGCCGTGCAGCGACGCACCAGCACTTCTATGTCGCGGTTCATTGCCCCGCAGTGGACCACCACTGCGTTGTTCCCCCCATCGAGGCTTGAGAGTTGCAAGACGGTTGCCAACTGGCACTCGAAGCACCGGCTCGGCGCCATCGCTGTCAGATCGCAATCGACAAGTATCGACGTGATCTCGGGTGAGAGGGGGGCAAGCGCGTTGCTTGTTTGGTCGGGTTCGGGATTGGTGGCTTTTTCCATTATTACTCCTGATTTCGATTTGGGTGTCGTTGGCAGCGGGCATCAAACGTCCTTCGTTGCGGGCTTTCTGCTCCCACATGTCCCACTTGCGCTGCGTGGCGGCGTTGCTGTTGCGAATGCGGGCATTGATAGCGCGCCGAGCGCGCCTCTGCCCCGGGGCGTGCCCCTCTTTAACCGTGGGCAGGCGATCTGTTTCTCGGGCCTTCGTCCAATCCCCTTGCTCTATGGCGTCTAGGTTCTGGTCCACCAGAGAACGGGCGTCCACGCGTTCGAAGTAGCCTCCACGCTCTAAATGCCGGTTCACGATCTGAGCGACTGCTGCGCGCAGCGCGGTAACTTCCTTCCTGCCCTGCTTGAAATCGTCGAGGATCTTGGACGCGTACGCGCCCAAGCCCTCTGCCCCAACCTGACGGGACGTGAAAAGAATATGGGCGTGGTGGTTGCGCTGGTCGCCCTCTTTATCTGGCGCGTGCAATGCAACTTGGGCGGCCACGTTATAGCGGTCCACAAGCATTTGCCCAATCCCAATCGCTAGGTCACGCCGCTGCGCGTCGCTCATTTCGTGTGGCAACGCCACAATCATCTCCCGGCCCACCCGCGCGTTCTTTCGCGTTTCAGTGGCCTCGGCCGCGTTCCACAGCATGCTGGGATCAGCAACCCAGGTCGGGGCACCGACCGGAGCCAGCATGTCCACCGACACCACGCCCTTCTTCCGGGTGTAGTCGTGTACGAGCCCCGTGGTGTCGTCCTCGATCCGAATGCCGGCCCGGTAGGCAGCGGCGGCGGTGACGCTGCTTCCTTGGCTCCGGCTGATGCTTTTGATCGAACAGTGATAAATGGCCATGACGCTTTTTCCCCAAAACCCCAACAAAGCCGCTTTTGGCTCCTTGGGGTGTCGGGGGCGGAGCCCCTGACCGCAGGTTTTCACCCGAAGGGGGAAAACATAACTGCGCTTTTAATAGGCCCTGTCGGACCTTCTCAAAGAACCCGCACCCAGAAGCGCGGCATATATTTATTTAAACAGGAAATCGGGACTTGTCGAATCCAAATTTTCTGTTTATCTGAGAGAACATCCAAATCAGGAAAATTTATGAAAAAGAAATCATTGGAAGAGCGAGCGGCGGACGCCGACAAGCGCGCAAGGCAACTCAAGGCTCAGTTAAACCTCAAGAACAAGCGCGAGCGGACACGGGAGGCCAATGCCCAGAAACGAATACGATTGGCTCAGGCCGTGAGTTGGACCCGACAAAAGGACGCCCACCGCAAGATCGAACTTGGGGGCGTCGTGATCGCAGCAGGTGCCGATCAGATGGACCCGGCTGAACTGTGCGGACTTCTCTTGGTAGCCCTGCGCAACCTCACGCCGGACAGATTGCCTGCACTCAAGGAAATTGGATTGACGCATTTCGAAGCGAGAAAATCTGCGAGAGGAGAAAATTGATGAAACCCAAGCCAGTCCCAGATCAAAAGAATACTGCCCTTACCTCAGAGCAACTGCGTGTCATCCGAGTGGTGCTTGACTACAACCATTCGCATTTCGTTCGGCGCTACCAGATGCATCCCGGCTGTATGTGCCCAGAGGAAATGGTGGCGCAGATCGCGTCGGCACTGTCGGGCACGCCGAACGATCCGCTGCAACCGCCCCTCGGAGCGCCGCCCGCTGCTCCAGGTCACATCGCCGATAGGACCTCCACCTAGCAACCGCAACTCAGCATGCGCTATGTTGTGCTAATTGAAAGCCACAGGGGGAAAGCGCGTGGACTATACGTTAGGCAGGCTTCTCGGCGGCGTCGCCAACGGATTGGATGTTCCCAGTTATTGGGACACGATTGCGGAGTGGGAAGAGCGAGGCACAGGCAGAAAAACCATATACGAGAAGCGATACTTCTTTCATCGCGGTGACAAGTTCACAGTCTGGGTTGCAACAGGAATTCCGGAACCTGACTTCCAGGCAATTATGCAGTGGCACCGTGAGATGTACCGCGGCGACTTTGTTGCGATCCAGAAAGAAGTGCTGAAGGAAAGCATTGCAGCAGCGACCAGTTACACGAATGTAATTCTCGCCGTCGGTTACGCCGCAATGGCGGCCCTGCTTTCGGCAGGGAAGCCAACGTTCACACCTGCCACCTACTTTTCAGCAACAATCTTTCTGTCGATTTCCGTCTTCGCATTCATTGCGTGGGAGGTGTACGGAATGATTGTTCGTTCGAAATCGAATATTGCGCTTGCACAGGCCGTCAATGATCCGGAGACCTTCGAAGCCCGAATGAGCAGGCATCAAGAAGAGATGGCGGGGACGATGCGACGCCTTCAGCCGCTCTGGGTTCTTAACGTCGCTGTTGCCGCCGGATGCGGCATTGTGTCCTTCGGCATCATGGTATTTGCATACATCCATGCTGCATGGATGGCGCTTTAGGCTGGCCACTTGCCGCTTTCATACGGCCGCCCCTTCAGTGCACTGAAGGGGCGCTCGCCACTAGACTCGAATTCCGCCCTGCTTCAACAATGCATTGCTGCCACCATTGATGGACAATTCTTTCATCGCCCCAATGATGAAGATCAGCCCAATCCCCATGAACGGCAGACCGATGATGCCCAGCACCAGCAGGAACAGCGACCCAAACGGTTCCTTCTTCCAGCAATAGGTCTTCCCCTCAGGCGTTGTAACGCCGTAGATGAAGTTTCCTTCGACGTAGAGCGTTGTCGGGCCGTTCGTGTAGACCGCTTTTTCAAGAAACGTGTTGATCCCAGCAGGCGCGCGGAATTTCGAATAGACGTTGCCACCAATTTCGATGACCGAATACTGGCGAACGCCGTTCGGCCCGAACTGCGCATCGCCCAACAATGTGAGTTCACCCGTAATTTTGTAGCCCATACCCGCTCCTTGGTGTGCGATCAGCCACGGTTGCCGCTAGGCTCAAAGCCAGCGATCCACATGCGGTAGTCATAGAAGATGGACGCGTGCGAGAGGTCGTTGCCCTGCCCGTAGAAGCCCGAAACCCACGCCGCGTTGATGACGATTTCGCGCATTTTGTCGCGCATGGGCTTATCCACATCGACTTGGAACAGCAGTCGAGGCGGATTGGGGCCGAGCGTGCGACTGTCGCCCGTGGTGGGAACGGCACCGAAGCGCGGCTGCGCGTTCAACAGTCCGACGAACCCGACTGACCGGCCAAAGGTGCTGGTCTCCCCCAGGTCGTTGGTCTTGGTCAGTTTGGCGTCAGCGCAGGTCTTGAACGTCTCATCCCGGGATGCCGTAGGACTGGTCCAGATCGTGGCCTTGACCGTCCAGCACGGCAGGTTCCGCCCGTATTCCACGAACGTGAGAGCCGCCCGAGGCCACTGCAAACGCCCTTGAATGGCTTGGTCGTGGTCTTCGTTGCGGAACAGCGTCGCAAACGTCTGCCCGCCACTGATGGGCGTGTACAGGCCCCCACCCCCTGCAAGGCTTCCGCCACCGTCGGGGTACTCGATGCGAAGGCCCAATTTGTCCTTCACGCCCTTGAAGAACCCTCCAATCCCACCGGGTTTGGGGCCATCACGTTCAGCGGCCGCCTGCGCAAACACGCTTGCAGTGAGCGGCAACAGGCACACCGCCAACAAAGTCCGTTTCATCTTCTGCCCCCTCTCGGGCCGTTGTGGAGACCCAATTCTACGATAAACGCAGAGTTGTGCGCACAGCCGATGTGTCAGGTATTTCCTGACAGCCGTCAGTCAATCAGGGTTGGGCCCACCAGCCGTCGCAAACGGCGCAGAAGCCGATCCTTGCTGGGATCGTCCAACTTTGCGTACATGAGGATCAGTCGCGCCATGCGGTCGTCCTCGGCAAAGAAAAACGGCAGCGGCACGCCAAGCGTTTCAGCGATCTGCTTGGCGCTTTCAATGTCCGGGGTGTGATGCCCCTTCTCGTAGCGGCTAATTCGAGGCGAGCCCACGCTTTGATCCAGTCCGATCATTTCGCCCAACTTGATCTGCGACAGCCCAGCCGCCAAGCGGGCCTGGCGCAATCGTGCCGCGTAGATCGAGGAAGACATAGGCTGCGAGGGCTTTGCTAAGACAGCCACAAAGAATGCCCACCCAGTGGATCAAAGAATACTACGAAAAACGCAGAATTGTCAGCGTGCCTTTATAGTCTCGGGAGACGCTCCTAAGCGCGTTGTTCAAGGGAAGGAAATGCCAAAATATGTCCAATTGCAGTCGGACGACCAAGCATGGACAGAGATACAACCTTTAAAGAGCATTACTTTTGGGAACTCCAACGAAGGGACGCACTCAACTCAAGCCTGTCGTTTCTGGTCGGCGTTGTGACACTTCTGCTTGGCGGCACTTACACGATGGCGAAATCCAGCAGTTTCGACTTCAGTCCGTGGACTTTCGTGTCCACTGCCGCGCTCATGGTCACCACCGGGCTTCTCTTTGCATCTGTGTACTTCGTAGTCCGCGCATACACTGGGTACAGTTACGCTCACAGCCCTGATGCTGAAGGACTGATGAGAACAAAGAAGCAACTGCTTGATTACTATAAGAACCAAGGTGAAGATGAAGAAGCAGCACAGCGCTTGGCATCGGTTGACTTCTTTCAGCAGATCGATGAGCGCTACGCCAAAGACGCCTCCACTAACGGGGAGTGTAACGATACCAAGGCGCGTTGGATCCGACGGGCAAATAGGTTCGTAGCCTGGGCTCTGGTTGGCTTTGCTGCATCTGGTGTAACCTACTTGGTGCGGCCGTCAACTGCGGATCGCGAACCTGTCAAAGTCCAAGTGACAAATCTCAGCGAGGTTTCGATGAGCGAGAATAAGCCAGCAACGCCCCCACCACCACCTCCGCAGACGACAAACCAGCAAAGCCCGCCCAAGCCCGCAATTCCGCCTAGCAGAATTATTATGGATGGGGTTGAACCGTCTCGACGCAAATAAAAAAAGGAGGGGCTAGCCCCTCCTTTTTTTTCCAAAGATGCGGAAGAACCGCAATCCTTCAAGGGATAAGACTGACTTGACAAAATACAGACATGCTTTACCTTGATTTCATGGCCCCAAGATCAGCAAATCTTGAGGCGAGTAAAGCAAAGGACAATTTGCAATACCCAAGCGTTCGCTCCTGTCAATCAAGTTAGCGAAACAGTGCAGAAAGTCAAATGCCATTGCCCGCCCCAAGATCGACCATCCGAAGGGCCTGCGGATACCGAACATACGTCCCGCCTTGTAGTGAGTGGTGAAAAACCCACGTGAGGAAGCACAAGGTCTAAGAATTGGAATTCTGAGAACACGGTCATAGGTATCGCCATTTTTCACCCCACCAGGGTGACAATGGCAACGCGCGCTAGACGGGCCTGAGCGCGGTCCAAGAGAAGAGCACGGCGCCTGTAGTCGTGTGGGGTGACTGGTGGCATGAACACCCCAGGCGTGGAAACACGTCAGGCCGATGTAAGTCCATCGGGACAGTATCTCAAGCACGTCAAACTTCTTTTTGGGTTTGCCTAGGGGCACCTATTACCCGCAGCGCGCCCGCAAACCGACGTTGTGCATAAGGCCGGTAGGCCCGAAGCAAAGCGAAGGTGACACGGCGGCGCCAGCCCGCAGTGTCGGCGGTGGGGGAGCGCCGCAAGGCGCGGGGGGAGGGGAACGCTCCCCTCCCCCGCTTGTCACGGCAGGCAAGCAAGCCAGCGCGGTTCAGCAACGGGGTACAGCGTGCATGCGGCCAGCCCGTAGGGGGGCGCTCGTCCCGCGAGGGGGCTTCAAAGCCAACCCCCTTCCGACGACGCCCCCACCCTTGGGGGCTGTCGGGTCTTTGTGGAGTATTCACACGCGGGGACAGAGCCCCGCACGCATCCGCGCTTTATTCAGGAGCAAACAGCGGGGCCAGCGCGGCGATATTTACCACCCCGGCTTCTGCCCAGTTCAACGCCGGAAAACACTGCGCGGACAGTACAGCCGGAGAAATCTTCTTGCCGTACACGGCGGAATGGTCGTCATCAGTCTCTCGCCCACCCTCATGCCCAACGTAGGCAACGCGGTACTCCTTCCCCACCAATGCGTCTTGCATCCGCTGGATGACGGTCTTGCGGAAACTGTGCAAGCCAATGCGCCCTTCCCCACGCGCGGAAATTTTCAGCGTGTCGCTCAGGAGATGACTGAACGCTTTCTGCGGTCCGTTG
Source organism: Stenotrophomonas sp. 71799_Sma (assembly GCF_056482505.1). Classification (NCBI taxonomy): domain Bacteria; kingdom Pseudomonadati; phylum Pseudomonadota; class Gammaproteobacteria; order Lysobacterales; family Lysobacteraceae; genus Stenotrophomonas; species Stenotrophomonas sp. 71799_Sma. The sequence continues at coordinate 1,031,745 of NZ_CM151202.1, read as the reverse complement.
GCCGGGCCGTTCTTTGCGTCAAACGTGAGATTGGGGAACAACTTGCTTTCGCCCCTTCCCCGCAAACGCTCCACAAGCGCCCACAGGCCCAGTCCCAACAGGTCCGGATGAATTGGGATGATGCGTTCGCTTGCCTCGGTCTTTAGGCTCTTGTCTTGGCCTTCGGTGGTGATGTGGATGCACTTGACGCCATCCACCACTTTGAAGTCCTCCAATTCCAACTGCGCGATCTCATTGCTGCGCGCCCCGGTGTACAACGCAATCACCGCCACCCAGCGCGACGACTGCCGCCGCATGGCCTTAAGCGCCGTGAAACTAAAAATCAACTTCAGTTGTGGCAGGTCGAAGGGCTGCCAGCCGGTCTTTTTGGATTGCAAGCGCTTGGCCTTCTTGCTGATTTTGATGTGACCTCGGGCAATGTTGTCGCCCTTAGGGTAGTAGCCCGCCGCCATGGCCCAGTCAAAGAACAACGACAGCCACCGCGTCTTGGTCTCAATGTAACTGTCCGCCAGCGGCTTACCGGTTCGCTCGGCGGGTGTCTGTTTGAGGTGGATAACCCACTCAGCGCAATCAGTCTTGGACAGGTCACCGAGCGCCACGCGCGCGGGAGAGCGCTTGCGCGTGGAGTTCTTCCACGCCACAAACGCCTGCACCGCCTCCAGTTTCTGACCTGGGGTTTTGCGAGCCCCGCTGGTCAGGGTCTTGGCCCACTTTTCAACAGCCATTTCCAGCGCAATGCGCTGGCTGGGAGGCAGAGGCGCACCGCCGACAGCAGTCACGCCATTGGCGTTCAACAGACGGACGGCCTCGACGGCGGCTGCGTTGTCCTGCGCCGATCCGTCCGTTTTGACCGTATAGCCGTGGGGACCAGCGACGACTTCAAAGTCGGCCCGCCCCTTCTGCGCGCTGCGCAGCAATTCGTCCACGCTCTTTGCCATATCGCCCCCTTGTGCAGCCACAGCATACCGGGAGGCGAGCACGAGGGCTTGCAGATGCGCCACACGGGCGTCGCGCGTTCCGAGCGAGCGCTTCACCACCTTCAGGCCCAATGGGCCTTGGAAGCGCTTGGGGACCTTCCAGCGGAAGTGATACACGCCAGTGGATGAAACAACGAGATAGTTTGGCAATCGCATGAGTGTCCAAGCGAGTGCCCAAGAGCCCCAAAACAGAAACGCCCGCAAGTCATTGACTGGCGGGCGCTTCGTTCAATCTGGCGGAGAGGGGGGGATTCGAACCCCCGAGGCGCTATAAACGCCTGCCTGATTTCGAGTCAGGTACATTCAACCACTCTGCCACCTCTCCGGGTGGTCCCCGGCGGACCGGGGACGCGCATCATACGAGGAAGTGGGGCCGACGACAAGTCATTCCGGCCAACGAAGTGAAAATTTCCTGAGCGCATGCCTTGCCGGATGCCTGCAGCCACCCGATGATGCCTATCTCCCCAGCAATACCCCGCCCCAGCCCCATGATCGAATTCGGACACCTCACCCACCCCGGCATGCGCCGCGAGCTCAACGAGGACACCTACTACGGTGACAGTGAGCTGGCCCTGTGGCTGGTGGCCGATGGCATGGGCGGGCACGCCTGCGGCGAAGTGGCCAGCGCGCTGGCGCGCGAAACCATCGTGCGCGAGATCCGCCGTGGCGCGCCGCTGGCGCAGGCCATCCGCACCGCCGACGAAGAGATCATCCGCGCCTCGCGCCGGCGCAACGACACGCTGCCGATGGGCACCACCGTGGTCGCCGCACGGGTACAGGGCAACCGCTATGAAGTGGCGTGGGTCGGCGACAGCCGCGCCTACCTGTGGCGCGATGGCCAGCTGGCGCAGCTCAGCCAGGACCACAGCGTGGTGCAGGAGCTGGTCGCACAGGGCAACCTGACCGCCGAACAGGCGCGTGCGCATCCGCACCGCAACGTGGTCACCCAAGCGCTGGGCGTGACCGATCCGGCGCATCTGAACGTGGCCACCACCAGCGGCGAACTGCGTCCGGGCATGCAGCTGCTGCTGTGCAGTGACGGCCTGACCGAAGAAGTGGACGACCGCGGCATTGCCCGCACCCTCGCCTTCGAGGATGCCAGCGCACAGGAATGCGTGGACACGCTGGTCGCGGCCGCGCTCGATGGCGGTGGCCGCGACAACATCAGCGTGATCCTGGTGCGCTGCCATTAACCCGTAGATCCATGCCATGCATGGATGCGGCGCTGCCGGCCAGCGGCCGGCACTCCCCCATCCCAGGCATTACGCGCTGGCGGGCTCTTCCACCTTCGGGCCATCCCACAGCGCATGGCCGGCCTTCTTGCGCAGCCGCTCCAGTCGCGCCGCATGCGCTTCCAACTCGGACGGAGTGGCGACCACACGCGGGCGTGGCAGCAGCTTGCTGGTGTCGAAGGCCTGCAGCGCCGCACCGGCACCGCCCCCCTCTTCGTCACCCAATCCGAAGCCGATCTCTTCCTGACCCGAGGTCAGTGCGATATAGACGTCGCCCAGGATCTGCGCATCGAGCAGGCCGCCGTGCAGCGCACGGTGCGAGTTGTCCACGCCCAGCCGCTTGCACAGCGCATCCAGCGAGTTGCGCTGGCCCGGGAAGCGCTCACGCGCCATCACAAGGGTATCGATCACGGCGCAGCGGTCGGTGATCTTCCCGTACTGCGGCCCCAGCAGCGACAACTCGTTGTCGAGGAAGCCGAGGTCGAACGCCGCGTTGTGAATGATCAGCTCGGCGCCATCGATGAAGGCCAGGAACTCGTCGGCGATCTGCGCGAAGTCCGGCTTGTCATCGAGGAACTCCAGGGTCAGGCCGGTGACTTCCTGCGCGCCCTGTTCGAACTCGCAGTCCGGCTTGATGTACTGGTGATAGTTGTTGCCGGTCGGGCGGCGCTTGAACAGCTCCACGCAGCCGATTTCGACGATGCGGTTGCCCTTCTTCCACTCCAGGCCGGTGGTTTCGGTATCGAGGATGATCTGACGCATGGGCTCAGTTTACCGGGCTGGCGTCGCGGATCTGGATCGCCGCGTTGCGGGCCAGCGTATCCACCCGCTCATTGTCCGGGTCGCCGGAGTGACCCTTCACCCAGCGCCAGTCGATCTGATGCCGCAGCGTGGCCGCCTGCAGGCGCTCCCACAGCTCGCGGTTCTTTACCGGATCGCCGCCAGCCGTCTTCCAGTTCTTGCGGATCCAGCCCGGCATCCACTGGGTCAGACCCTGCCGCACATACTGCGAATCGGTATAGAGCACGATGTTGCACGGCTCGGTCAGCGACTCCAGCCCGGAAATGGCCGCCATCAGCTCCATCCGGTTGTTGGTGGTGTGCGCCTCGCCACCGCTCAGTTCGCGCTCGTGGCCCTTGTAGCGCAGCAGCGCAGCCCAGCCGCCGGGGCCGGGATTGCCAAGGCAGGAACCGTCGGTGTGGATTTCGATGGTTTTCAATACAACTCCAGAATCAGGTAGCTACGGTGCCGTGCCAGCGCACCGGCAGCGGTTTCGGCCCAGGCAGGGCCAGCGTACGTTTTTCCGCATGGAACAGGCAGGCCGCGCGCAGCGGCGCCCAACCTCCGGGACGACGGCTGCCCGCACCGCGCCAGAGCGGGCCCAGGTAACGCATATCGTCGCATTCCAGCCCATGACGGCCGAGCAGCAGGCGGATCCGCTGTGGCGTGCGCACCACCAGTCCATGCTGGCGCCATCGCGTGCGATACGGACTGAACGGATTGAGGCTGCTCAGCCACAGATGGCCGCCCGGCATCAGTACGCGCTCGCACTCGTCGAGCAGCCGGTCGGCATCGGCCGCGGTGACATGCTGCAGCACGATCGCATTTACGCTTTCATTGGCCAGCGGCAGCGGCAGCGCACAACGGGTGTCGCCGGCATAGCCCTGCCCCTGCCGGAACAGGCGCAGACCGCGTCCGCCCAGCTGTGCATCGTCCAGCCAGGCCGCACTTGGTGCGATCCACAGCCAGGGCTGCGCCGGCAGCACCGACAGCTGCGGCAGCAGCAATTGCCGCTCCAGCACGCGCAAGGCCTCCGCCGGTTCACTGTCGAACCACGGGGTCTGGCTCGCTTGACGGGTGCTCTGCAACGCGGGCATGGTCCAATTCTATGCGACTGACTGCCCTGCCCGCATTTGCGGATAACTACATCTGGACGCTGGTCGACAACGAGGGCGCTGCCGTGGTCGTCGACCCCGGCGATGCCGCGCCAGTGCTCGCGCTGGCCGATCAGGGCCTGCGCGTGGACACGATCCTGCTCACCCATCACCACGACGACCACATCGGTGGCGTGCCGGCATTGCAGGCGCGTTTCCCCGGCGTACGGGTCATCGCGCCGGTCGAGGAACGCATTCCCACGGCCACCGAGCGGGTCGGCGAAGGTGAACGCGTTCAGGCACTGGGCCGGACGTTCCACGTACTATCCGTGCCCGGGCATACCCGCAGCCACATCGCGTTTCACACTGCTGAACATCTTTTCAGCGGAGATTCGTTGTTCAGCCTGGGCTGTGGACGCCTGTTCGAAGGTACGCCGTCCCAGCTGCTGGCGTCGATGCGCAAGCTGGGTGCCCTGCCCGCGCAACTGCTGCTTTGTTGCGCTCATGAGTACACCGTGTCAAATGCCGTCTTCGCGCGGCATGTCGACCCCGCCAACGCTGCCTTGTGGCAGCGCCAAGAGGAGGCTTTGGCCATGCGCCGCGATGACCGTTCCACCCTGCCGGTAACCCTGGCCAACGAATTCGACTGCAATCCCTTCCTGCGTGTGCACGCTGCACCGATCCGTGCGTCGGTGTCGGCACACCTGGGCCGTGACGTCGTGGACGACGTCGACGTGATGGCCGGTCTCCGGCACTGGAAAGACGGCTTCCGCGCATGATGCGCCGAAGTCTGCCGCTGGCCCTGGGCCTTGCCCTGGGGCTGGCCGGAACCGCGGGCGCACAGTCGCTGGGCGCCGGCATCAGCCAGAACCTGACCGCCGCTGCGGCGCTGCCGCTGGATCCGTCCGCGCTGCCTGCGCCCTCGGTGCGCAATGGTCAGGAGATCTTCACCAGCTTCCGCGACGGCCTGGCCGAGCCCAGCTGCGATGCCGAGGCTACCAGCCCGCGCTGGCAGAAGCAGTTCGCCCACGCCCCCTCGCGCCTGGCCAACCAGGATGACGATGCGCTGGTGCTGTTCGGCTATGTGGTCGAAGAGCTGCGCAAGGCGAACCTGCCCACCGAATTCGCGCTGATCCCGTTCGTGGAAAGCGGCTACCGGCCCAATGCCCGCAACGGCAGCGGCCCGACCGGCCTGTGGCAGTTCATCGCCACCACGGCGCGCAACCACCGCGTACCCATGGCCAACGGCTACGACGGCCGCCTGTCGGCCGTTGATTCCACCCAGGCCGCGGTGCGCTACCTGAAGACCCTGCACGGCATGTTCGGCGGCGACTGGCGCCTGGCCACCATGGCCTACAACGCCGGCGAGTACCGGGTACTGCAGTCCATGCGCAAGGCCGGCATGAACGCGCAGAATGCCAAGCCGGCAGCCCTGCCGGGGCTGTCGCCGGTTACCCATGCCTATGTCGAGAAGCTGCATGCCCTGGCCTGCGTGCTGGAAGACGTGGAGGACCAGCCTCGCGTGATGGCCTCGCTGGACCGCACCGTGCCGGTGTTGAAGGACCACACCCTGCCGGCTGGCACCAGCGTCCAGCAGTGGGCCGCACAGCGCGCCCTGGACCCCGCCAGGATCGCCCGCCTCAACCCGGCCCTGGCCGCCGGCAACCGCGCCTCCGGAACCACCCGGGTCCTGGCCCCGGTCTCGGCCGCCAATGCGACGGTGACGGAAGCCGCGACCACGCAGGTGGCCAGCACCGCACCGGTTGCCACGACCACGCCGACGCCGCAGGTGGCCAAGACCGTGGCCGCGATCGCCGATCGCCCGCGCAGCCGCCGCCACACCGTGCGTGATGGCGAGTCGGCCTGGACCATCGCCCGCCGCTACGGCATGCCGGTAAAGGCCCTGCTGTCGCTGAACGGCCTGAGTGGCAGCAGCGTGCTGAAGCCCGGCGCAGTGCTGCGCGTGGAAGACTGACGGCCCCCAACACCGCGGTATCTGCTCTCTGTAGAGTCGAGCCATGCTCGACTTCCGCTCGCGGGATGGTCGGCGCAAAAAGCAGTCGAGCATGGCTCGACTCTACATAGCCGCAAGCACAAAAAAAGGCCCGGCATTGCCGGGCCTTCTTCGATCCTGCCCCGCCGCGAGGCTTACAGGTTCTCTTCGGTGGTCTGGATCACGAACTTCCTGCGCATCGCCTCGACGTAGGCCTTGGCTGCGGCCATGCCGTCGATCTGGCTCAGCTGATCCTTGAGCTGCTTCTGCTGCTCGGCGGTCACTTCCTTGATGTCGCCCGGGTTGACCTTGTTCACTGCGAACAGCAGCGCGTGGCCGTTGACGTCGACCTTGCCGTAGCTCGGCTTGCCTTCCGCCGGCACCGGCGCACTGAAGATCGCGCGGTTGATTTCCGGGGTCGGCACCGGCTGGCTGCGCGGCAGGCCCGGCATCGGGCTCAGCTGCAGCTTCTCGCTGGCGGCCAGCGACTGCAGGGTGGCACCAGCCTTCAGCTTGGCCAGCACGGCGTCGGCGGCCTTGTCGCTGGCCTGGCGCTGGCGGTCGGCGCGGATCGCGGCGATCACCTGTTCACGCGCCTTGTCCAGCGGCGTTGCCTGTTCCGGGGTATGCGCGGCAACGCGGATGACCACGCTGTGGTTGGTGGCACCGCCCAGGGCGATCGGGTCGCTGGCAGTACCATCCTGCACCAGCACTTCGGAGAAGGCCGCACGCAGCACAGCCGGATCGGTGGCGATGCCACTGGCGGTTGCGCGGGTGATCGGGCCCAGGGTCTGCAGCGGCAGGTTTACTTCCTTGGCCGCAGCAGCCAGATCACTCGGGCTCTTGTTGATGGCATCGACCAGGTGGCCGGCCAGCTCGTTGAAGCCGCGCTCGCCGTCGGCCTTCAGCTGCTCGGCGGCCAGCGTGTCACGCACTTCCTCGAACGACTTGCCTTCGCCGCCACGCACCGCGGCGACCTTGATGACGTGGTAGCCGAAGTCGGTCTTGACCGGGCCGATCACGTCACCCGCCTTGGCGGCGAACAGGGCGTCTTCGAACGGCTTGACCATCGCGCCACGCTCGACCCAGCCCAGATCACCGCCCTGGTCCTTCGAACCCGGGTCTTCCGAATTGGCCTTGGCCAGTGCAGCGAAGTCGGCACCCGCCGCCTTGGCTTCGGTGGCGATCTTGTTCGCCTTGGCTTCGGCACCGTCACCGGTGATCAGGATGTGCGCGGCCTGGCGCTGTTCCGGCGAAGTGAACTTCGCCTTCTCGTCCTCATAGCGCTTGCGCAGGGTCGCTTCGTCGGCCGCGGTCGGTGCCGGCAGGTTGGCGCCATTGATCTCGACGTATTCCAGCGACACGCTTTCGGCCTGGCGGAAATCCTTGCCGTGGCTGTCGTACCACTGCTTGATCTGCTCATCGGTGACCGGCGCGGTATCGGCCGGAACCTCCGGCAGCGCGGCCAGTTCGACGTCGCGGGTCTCACCCAGCAGCTTCAGCAGGCGCTCGGTCTCGGCCTGGGTGACGAAGCCCGAATTCTGCAGGCCCGACGGGATCACCGACTGCTGCAGGCTCTCGCGCACCAGCTCCTGGAACTGCGTGGGGGTACGCGGCGGATTGCCACCGGCCAAGGCCAGGCGGTAGTTGTTCTCGTTGAACTTGCCGTTCGAATCGAGGAAGGCCGGGATGGTGGCGATGTACTCGCGCACCGCGCCATCGCCGATCACAACACCGGCCTGCTCGCCCACCAGGCGCACGACCTGCTCGTCGATCAGCTGATCGAGCACGGCCATCTTGTTTTCAGTACTTTCGAACGCGCGCGGGTCGAAGTTCTCGCCCTGCTGCTGGCGCTCACGCATGCGCTCCTGCTCGAAGCGGGTGCGGAAATCCTGCGCGCTGATCTCGTGGTGCTGCCACAGCATGCGCACCGGCCACCACGACGGTGCCGAACGCCACCAGGTCGGAGGCGCGGAAACCTTGGCCACGTTCTGTGCGCCAACGCCACCCAGGTAGCTGTTGTCGATCACGAACAGGAACGGAATCATCAGCAGCCCCAGGATCACGGTGACGATCCAGCCTGAGGTCTTGTCGCGGAGTTTCTGCAGCATGGTGAGGAATCACAAGGCCTGATTGGCGAGCCCGGCAGTGTAACCCGCTTCGTCGCAGGGACCAAAAGCAGCGCCGGCGCGGCCTGCGCCGATCTCCGCGGACCTGTGCCGTCAGCACCTCGGCAGGCCTGCCGCAGGGCACAAAGAAAAAGCCCCCGGCTTGCGCCGAGGGCTTTTAAAGTTGGCGGAGCGGACGGGACTCGAACCCGCGACCTCCGGCGTGACAGGCCAGCATTCTAACCAGCTGAACTACCGCTCCGCGCTGAAACTTTGCAGGCGCCCAGTATATCCGAAGACTCCCTGGAAACCCAGCCCGATGAACACTTTTTTCAAAGTTTTTTCACAGGGACTTAAGAATTCTGCAATGGCGGAGCGGACGGGACTCGAACCCGCGACCTCCGGCGTGACAGGCCAGCATTCTAACCAGCTGAACTACCGCTCCGTTCTTGCAAAAACCTTTTCGCCTTCCTTCCGAACCTGTCGGTGAGAAGACAAGGCCCCCAGCTTTAGGCCGGGGGCCTCGATGTAGTGGCGGAGCGGACGGGACTCGAACCCGCGACCTCCGGCGTGACAGGCCAGCATTCTAACCAGCTGAACTACCGCTCCGCATTGTTGCTATTTCCTGTTTTCCCACCGGCCTGGACCAGGGAGAAAACAAAGCCTCCAGCTTTTGGCCGGAGGCCTCGTTGAATGGCGGAGCGGACGGGACTCGAACCCGCGACCTCCGGCGTGACAGGCCAGCATTCTAACCAGCTGAACTACCGCTCCACACTCAAACTTTTACCGCGGTGCTGTGGTGGGTGCTGAGGGTTTCGAACCCCCGACCCTCTCCGTGTAAAGGAGACGCTCTACCGCTGAGCTAAGCACCCCAGCGAGCCGCTTAGTTTACAGCATCCTTCAGGGCCTTACCAGCCTTGAACGACGGATTCTTCGAAGCAGCGATCTTGATGGTGTCGCCGGTCTTCGGGTTGCGGCCGGTGCGGGCAGCACGGTCGCGGACCTGGAAGGTACCGAAGCCAACCAGGGTGACCGCATCGCCGTCCTTCAGCGCCTTGGTGACGGCAGCAACGACGGCATCGACAGCGCGGCTGGACTCGGCCTTGGTCAGGTCGGCAGCTTCAGCAACGGCATCGATCAATTCGGTCTTGTTCATTCTCTACAACTCCTTTGGCGGTGGGTTCCGCTTATTCGACAGGGAAGCAACCGCACGCCTTCTGCATGCGGCCGCCATGTGGAAACGGTTCGCCGATTCAGTCATCGCTGACAGCGATCACTCATTCGCGAGTGCTGCTTTTATACCAGTGGCCCTACCCCCACGCAAGCTGGAAAGCCAGCAACGACGCGGGTTTCGGGCCATCGGACAGCGCGCGTCAATGCTTGACGCGCGCGCTTCCACTCGGTTTGGCCTTGCTGCGCACCGTGACACGCTGCGCACTCTTGCGCGCCTTCTTCGGTGCCAGCGGGCGCTCCAGCGCCAGGTCCAGGACTTCTTCGATGTACTTCACCGGCACGATCTCCAGATCGCGGGTGACGTTGGCCGGAATGTCTGCAAGGTCCTTGCGGTTCTCTTCCGGAATGATGACCGTGCGGATACCACCGCGCAGTGCGGCCAGCAGTTTCTCCTTCAAGCCACCGATGGCGGTGACACGACCACGCAGGGTGATCTCACCGGTCATCGCCACGTCGGCACGCACCGGCACCTTGGTCAGCATCGACACCAGCGAGGTGACCATTGCCGCACCGGCACTCGGTCCGTCCTTCGGCGTGGCGCCATCGGGCACGTGCAGGTGCACGTCGTGCTTCTGCAGGAAGTCGCTGTCGATGCCAAAGCCCACGGCGCGCGAACGCACCACCGACAACGCCGCCGACGCCGATTCCTTCATCACGTTGCCGAGCTGGCCGGTCAGGATCAGCTGGCCCTTGCCCGGCACCAGCGTCGATTCGATCTGCAGCAGATCGCCACCGACTTCGGTCCACGCCAGGCCGGTGACCAGGCCGATCTCGTTCTCTTCCTCGGCGCGGCCGAAATCGAAGCGACGCACACCCAGGTACTTGTCCAGGTTCTTGCTGGACACGCTCACCAGCGCCTTGGACTTCTTCGCGCCCTTCTTCGCCTTCACCGGCTGCGGACCGGCCAGCGCGATCTCCTTCACCACCTTGCGGCAGATCTTGGCGATCTCGCGTTCCAGGTTGCGCACGCCCGATTCGCGCGTGTAGTAGCGCACGATGTCCTGGATCGCATCGCTGCCGATCTCCAGTTCTTCCGGCTGCAGGCCGTTGGCCTTGATCTGCTTCGGCACCAGGTAGCGGGTGGCGATGTTGAGCTTCTCGTCCTCGGTGTAGCCGGGGATGCGGATCACTTCCATGCGGTCCAGCAGCGGGCCGGGAATATTGAGCGAGTTCGAGGTGGCCACGAACATCACTTCGGACAGGTCCAGGTCCACTTCCAGGTAGTGGTCGTTGAACGCGTTGTTCTGCTCCGGGTCGAGCACTTCCAGCAGCGCCGACGACGGATCGCCACGGAAGTCCATCGACATCTTGTCGATCTCATCCAGCACGAACAGCGGGTTCTTGCTGCCGACCTTGTTGAGGTTCTGCACGATGCGACCCGGCATCGAACCGACGTAGGTACGACGGTGGCCACGGATCTCGGCTTCATCGCGAACGCCGCCCAGCGACATGCGCACGAACTTGCGGTTGGTAGCCTTGGCGATGGACTGGCCGAGCGAGGTCTTGCCCACGCCCGGCGGCCCGACCAGGCACAGGATCGGGCCCTTCATCTGCTTCACGCGCGACTGCACCGCCAGGTATTCAAGGATGCGCTCCTTGACCTTCTCCAGGCCGTAGTGGTCGGCGTCGAGGGTGTCCTGCGCGGCCTTCAGGTCCTTGCGCACCTTGCTGCGCTTCTTCCACGGCACGCCCAGCAGCCACTCCAGGTAGTTGCGCACGACCGCCGCTTCGGCCGACATCGGCGACATCTGCTTGAGCTTGTTCAGTTCATTGCGTGCCTTGGCTTCAACCGCCTTCGGCATGCCGGCTTCGGCGATCTTGCGGGCCAGCTCTTCCAGCTCGCCTGGTGCGTCGTCCAGGTCACCCAGTTCCTTCTGGATGGCCTTCATCTGTTCATTGAGGTAGTACTCGCGCTGGCTCTTCTCCATCTGCGACTTCACGCGGCCGCGGATGCGCTTTTCCATCTGCTGCACGTCGATCTCGCCATCGACCAGGCCGACCAGCATCTCCAGGCGGTCACCGACGGCCAGCGTTTCCAGCAGGCGCTGCTTGTCGGCCAGGCGCACGCTGATGTGCGCAGCGATGGTGTCGGCCAGGCGGGCCGGCTCATCGATGCCCGACAACGTCTGCAGCAGCTCCGGCGGCAGCTTGCGATTGGTCTTCACGTACTGCTCGAACAGCGACATCAGCGAGCGGGCGATCGCCTCCACCTCGCGTGCTTCGCGCTCGTCGGTGGCGTCGATCTCCACGGCCTGGCCGTGCAGCGAGCCGTTACGCTCGTCGACGTGGGTGACCTGCACGCGCGACAGGCCTTCGACCAGCACCTTGATGGTGCCGTCGGGCAGCTTCAGCAGCTGCAGCACCTGCGCCAGCGTACCGACCTGGTAGAGGTCGGCCGCATGCGGGTCGTCGGTCTCGGCCGACTTCTGCGCCAGCAGCAGGATGCGCTTGTCCGCTTCCATTGCCTGTTCGAGCGCGTGCATGGACTTGTCACGGCCGACGAACAGCGGGATGACCATGTGCGGGAACACCACTACGTCGCGCAGCGGCAGGACCGGCAGGTCGAGGGTTTCACTTGGGGAACGGGCCATGGGGGCTCCAGGGAAGGGGAAAACCGCCTCCGGGAGGGCATCTTCCGGAGACAAAAAAAGCCGATGGCCCCGTTATGGGGCCATCGGCTTTCAGATGCAAGGCATTCCTTGAAAATCCTTTCCAATCAACAACCTGGAAGGATCACTCGGCGCCTGCGGCCTTCTGTTCAGGGGCCGCCGGGGTCTGGTAGATCAGGTACGGCTCGGACTTGTGCTCGATCACCGACTCGTCCACCACCACCTTGCTGACGTTTTCCTGCGACGGCAGGTCGTACATGGTGTCCAGCAGGACCGATTCGACGATGGTGCGCAGGCCGCGTGCACCGGTCTTGCGCTTGAGCGCCTTCCTGGCGATGGCCGACAACGCGTCCGGACGGAACTCCAGCTCGACGTTCTCCATCTCGAACAGCTTCTTGAACTGCTTGGTGATGGCGTTCTTCGGCTCGGTCAGGATCCTGATCAGGGCCGGCTCGTCCAGCTCCTCCAGGGTCGCCACCACCGGCAGGCGGCCGACGAACTCGGGGATCAGGCCGAACTTGATCAGGTCTTCCGGCTCGACTTCGGCCAGCACCTTGCCCACTTCCTGCTTGCGCTCGCTGCTCTTCACCTTGGCGCCGAAGCCGATGCTGCCGACGTCGGTGGAACGGGCCTGGATCACCTTGTCCAGCCCGGCGAACGCTCCGCCGCAGATGAACAGGATGTTCTTGGTGTCCACCTGCAGGAATTCCTGCTGCGGGTGCTTGCGGCCGCCCTGCGGCGGAACGCTGGCCACGGTGCCTTCGATCAGCTTCAGCAGGGCTTGCTGCACGCCTTCGCCGGACACATCGCGGGTGATCGACGGGTTCTCGCTCTTGCGCGAGATCTTGTCGATTTCATCGATGTAGACGATGCCCTGCTGCGCCTTCTCGACGTCGTAGTCGCACTTCTGCAGCAGCTTCTGGATGATGTTCTCCACGTCCTCGCCCACGTAACCGGCTTCGGTCAGCGTGGTGGCGTCGGCCATGGTGAACGGCACGTTGAGCAGGCGGGCCAGGGTCTCGGCCAGCAGCGTCTTGCCCGAACCGGTCGGGCCGACCAGCAGGATGTTCGACTTCGCCAGTTCGACGTCGTCGTTCTTCTGCCGGCTCTCGATGCGCTTGTAGTGGTTGTACACGGCCACGGCCAGCGTGCGCTTGGCGCGGTTCTGGCCGATCACGTACTGGTCGAGGACCTCGAGGATCTCGCGCGGTTTGGGCAGCGAACTGCGCGCCGACTGCGCCTTTTCCTCAAGTTCCTCACGGATGATGTCGTTGCACAGCTCCACGCACTCATCGCAGATGAATACGCTCGGACCCGCAATCAGCTTGCGCACTTCATGCTGGCTCTTGCCGCAGAAAGAGCAGTAGAGGATCTTGCCGGTGTCCGTGGAACGACCTTGGCGGTCTTCGCTCATGCTTCGCTTACCCAGTTACCCCACCCGCTGAACGGGGGTTCGATTCGAGAATAGCACAGGGCCGAGGGGACACCAGTCCCGCCCGACCCTGCAGGAACGGGGCCTCCATGGCCCCGTGATGGCCGGTCAGCCGGCCTGGATCGACTCGTCCGGACGACGCTCCAGGACCTGGTCGACCAGACCATAGGCCTGCGCCTCGAAGGCGCTCTTGAAGTTGTCGCGCTCGGTGTCGCGGGCGATCGTCTCCAGCGACTGGCCGGTGTGCTTGGCCAGCACCTCGTTCAGGCGCGAACGCAGGGTCAGGATCTCACGCGCGTGGATGTCGATGTCGGTGGCCTGGCCCTGGTAGCCACCCAGCGGCTGGTGGATCATCACGCGCGAGTTCGGCAGCGCATAGCGCTTGCCAGCTTCGCCCGCGGCCAGCAGCAGGGCGCCCATCGAGGCGGCCTGGCCGATGCAGGTGGTGCTCACATTCGGCTTGATGTACTGCATGGTGTCGTAGATCGCCATGCCGGCGGTGACCACGCCACCCGGCGAGTTGATGTAGATGTTGATGTCCTTTTCCGGGTTCTCCGACTCCAGGAACAGCAACTGCGCCACCACCACGTTGGCCATGTGATCGTCGATCGGGCCCACGAGGAAGATCAGGCGCTCCTTCAACAGGCGCGAATAGATGTCGTAGGCACGCTCGCCGCGGCTGGTCTGCTCGACCACCATCGGAACCAGGTTCAGGGCTTTGGTTCGGTTGTCCATTACGTGAGGTACCTATTTTGGGGGGCAACAACCCCGCGCCGGCAAAGGCGCGGGGCATCCGGTGATCCGCCCGGGCTTACTGGCGGATCGCGTCCTGGAACGACAGCTTCTCTTCGGTGTGCTGGGCACGCTCGGCGATCCAGTCGATCACCTGCTCTTCCATCACACGGTTCTGCAGGCCAGACATCAGCTGGGGGTCGTTGCGGTACATCTCAATGACCTGTTCCGGCTCTTCGTAGGTCGAAGCGATCAGGCGCATCGTTTCGTTCAGGCGCTTGGCTTCCAGGCGCAGGTCGTTGATGCGGGCCACTTCACCGACCAGCAGGCCGACCAGCACGCGCTTGGCGGCCGCTTCCTTGAAGCCTTCGTGGGCATCGGCCGGGATCTCGCCGACGTTCTGGCCGTTGCGGCGGATCTGCTCGACCTGCTGGGCCAGCATGGCGCGGGCTTCGTTCTCGACCAGGCGCGGCGGCATTTCCACCGACGAGTAGGCGGCGATCAGCTGCTCGCCCACTTCGCGGCGCAGGCGGTTCATCAGAGCGCCCTTCAGCTCGCGCTCCAGGTTGGCGCGGATGTCGCTGCGGAACTGCTCGACGTCGCCGCCCTTCACGCCGAAGCTCTTGATGAAGGCTTCGTCGACCGCCGGCACGACCGGCTCGGACACTTCGGCAACCTTGACGGTCACCTGCACGGTCTTGCCGGCCAGCACCGGCACGCGCCAGTCAGCCGGGAACTCGACGTCCAGGGTCTTTTCTTCGCCCTTGGCCAGGCCGACCAGGCCCTTTTCGATGGTGTCGAACATCATGCCCTGGCCGAGCACGATCGAACCCTTCTCGGTGCCCTCGGCCGGCAGGCGCTCTTCGCCGGCCTGCGACCAGGTTTCCACCGCGACCAGGTCACCGTCCTGCGCGCCACGGCTGACCGGGGCCCAGGTACGACGCTGGTTCTGCAGGTTCTCGATCATCTGGTCGATGTCGGCGTCGGTGATCTCGGCACTGTGGCGCACGACGGTCAGCTTGCTGACGTCGATGTCGCCGAAGTCCGGCACCACTTCCACGGTGGCCACGAAGGAGAATTCACCCTCGTCGCCCTTGTCGATGCGCGGGCTGCCGACGATGCGCAGGTCGTGCTCACGCACGGCGGCATCGAAGGTTTCGCGCAGCAGGCCGTCCAGCGCCTCGCCACGGACCTGCGCGCCGAAGCGCTGCTCGATCACCTTGGCCGGCACCTTGCCCGGACGGAAACCCTTGATGCGGGTGGTACGGGCGATTTCGCCCAGGCGGCCGACGATGTGGCTCTGCAGACGCTCTTCCGGCAGCGAGAAGCTCAGGCGGCGTTCCAGGTTGCCGGTGGATTCGATCGAAGCTTGCATGTTGACTCCTGCCACCGGTGGCCCACGCCCCCGGCTCGATGATTGGGATGAAACGGTTGTAAGGACACGACGTCTGGGACGCGCCTGCTTGCCGCAGCCCTTTAGTTTCGCCCAATTCGGCCTGCACTGCCAGCGCGTGCCGGTCAAGGGGGCGCAGATGGCCCGATCAGGGCGGGGACAGGCCGGCACTGGTGCGAAAGGGGGGACTCGAACCCCCACGCCTTGCGGCACTGGAACCTAAATCCCGAAGCCCCTGCCGATTAGTGCTGACCACTCAACTACTTACAGCGTTCCAGTCTATCAGGTGACGCTTCGGGTGACATATAGGTGACGCCGGGTGCCGCGACAGGTGACACCAGGTGACGCCGAATAAAGTGGTCATCTTCGGCGGACCTCCTCCTAGGACAACCATTCAGAACTACTCATTGCTGTTCACCACCGAGGACTACTACAGTTCCACATAGGTCCACCCAGGACCAACAACCGAACCACTCAGGACCGTACCGGGCAGCCCCCGGTGCGGTCCTCCCGTTTTGACTTTTGCATCCCCCGAGGGCAAACGATGACGACTTGGCAAGAGAACGACCTGCACGCCGCCCAGCTCGAACTGGAGAAGGAAAGCACCAGCCTGGGCATTGCCCGCTACGAGAAGATCAGGGAGCAGCGCCAGGAGGCCGAGACCGGCCCCGGCCGCAAGCTGGTCATGGAGAGCATCGACGCCACCGCCGCCGCGATCATGGCGTTCGTGGCCGAAGCCGACACCGGCAAGCCGGGCAAGCGCCACGCCGCCCTCAAATTCATCCGCCACCTGAACCCCCACGCCCTCGCCTATCTGACCAGCTTCACCTGCGTCAACGCGCTGGTCGCCGATCACCGCAAGGCGGTGTCCGTGGCGATCACCCTGGGCCACGAGGTCGCCAACGAGATCAACTTCTCCCTGCTCCGCGAGAAGCACCCCGGCCTGTACCGGGTCGTCCAGGAGCAGCTCAAGAAGTCCACCTCGGCCCGGCACTCCACCGCCGTCATGCGGCACGTCATCGCCGACGCCGAGTTCGCCCCCGAGGACGACAAGCGCCTCTACCTGTCCGACAAGGACGCGCTGCTGGTGGGCATGAAGCTCATCGAGCTGTTCGTCGAGGCGACCGGGCTGGTCGAGCTGGTCACCGTCGCCGAGCGCGGCAAGCGCCACCTGCTCATCGCCGGGAATCAGAAGGTGCTCGACTGGCTGACCAAGGCCCACGACAGCGCCGCCCTGTACCAGCCGGTGCTGATGCCGATGGTCGTCCCGCCCCGTCCGTGGACCACGCCCCGCGACGGCGGCTACCTGACCGACATCGGCGGCCGGGCTGACCTCGTGCGTACCCGCAACCGCGCCTACAAGCGCGAGCTGGCGCTGGTCGATATGCCCAACGTCTACCAGGCCCTCAACGCCATCCAGGCAACCGCCTGGAAGGTGAACGTGCCCGTCCTAGAGGTCATGCGCGAGCTGTGGAACGCAGGCGGCGGTGTCGCCGGGCTGCCGGAGCGTGAACTGATGGACCTGCCGAGCCGCCCTGCCCTGCTGGAGACCGACCCGGACTACTTCAAGGAGCACCACGCCGACGAGTTCAAGGAATGGAAGCGCGACCGCGCCAAGGTCTACGAGGCCAACGCGCGCAGCGTGTCCACCCGCCTCGCCGCCGCGCAGAAGATCGCCTTGGCGGAGAAGTTCGCCGAGTACCCCGCGATCTACTTCCCTCACAACCTCGACTTCCGCGGCCGGTGCTACCCCCTGCCCCCGACGCTGACCCCGCAGGGTGATGATGCGGCCAAGGGCCTGCTGACGTTCGCCCAAGGCGTGCCGCTCGGCGAGGACGGTGCCTACTGGCTCGCCATCCACGTCGCCAACTGCTTCGGCGTGGACAAGGTGTCGTTCGAGGAGCGCGTGGCCTGGGTGCGCGAGCACGAGGAGCAGATTCTCGACAGCGCCCTCGATCCGCTGGACGGCCAACGCTTCTGGATGGACGCCGACAGCCCGTTCTGCGCGCTGGCAGCGTGCTTCGAGTGGCTCGGCTACAGCCTCAACGGCCGCGATCACGTCTCCCATCTGCCCATCGCGCTCGACGGCTCCTGTAACGGCCTCCAGAACTTCTCGGCCATGCTCCGCGACTCCGTGGGCGGTGCAGCCACCAACCTGATCCCGCAGCCGAAGCCCGCCGACATCTATTCGCGCGTGAAAGACGTGGCCCAGGAGAAGCTGCGCGCCCGTGCCGAGAGCGGCGACCCGCTGGCGATCAAGCTGGACGGCCAGCTCACCCGCGACATCGTGAAGCAGCCGGTGATGACGCTGCCCTACGGCGTCACGAAGTCGGGCATGCGCGCCCAGGTGCTCTCCAAGTTCAAGAAGCTGGGCATGGAGGACGATTGGGAGACCGCCGAGTACCTGGCGACCCTGCTGTGGGAGTGCATCGGCGAGGTCGTGATCGCAGCCCGCGCGGCGATGGACTGGCTGCGTGACGCCTCCAAGGTCGCCTCGTCGGCCGACCTGCCGGTGAGCTGGACGACCCCCGCTGGCTTCCCGGTCCTCCAGGAGTACCGCGAGGAGGAAGGCGTCCGCATCCGGCCGCACGTCGGAGGCCGCGAGGTGAATTTAGTGGTCAACATCGGCGGTACTAAGCTCGACCGTCGCAGGCAGACCCTCGGGATCAGTCCGAACTTCGTCCACTCCTGCGACGCCAGCCACATGATGCTGACCACCTGCCTCGCGGCAGAGAACGGCATCGAGTCGTTCGCCATGATCCACGACTCCTACGGTACGCACGCGGGCCAGGCAGCAATCCTCGCCGCCGCACTCCGGCAGGCGTTCGTCGATCAATACAGCGGCGACGTACTGGCCGACTTCCGACAGCAACTCGTCGAGCAGCTCCCGCCAGAAGCGGCAGAGAAACTCCCACCCCTCCCGCCGCATGGCGACCTGGACCTCAGCCTGGTGCTGGAGTCGCGCTATTTCTTTGCCTAGTCCATCCCCCTTTGGCAATTGATACCCCAAGCGAGAACATCAACATGAGCATCAACTACCAGCACGCACTGAACACCTACGTTGCCCAGGACCACTTCGGTGTGGTCCTCGGCATCTACAACCCGGCCGAACACGGCACGGTCGAGGAGTTCAAGCACCGCATGACGGAGCTGCACGCAGGTGCGTGATCGCGTCATCGACGGACTGCACTCACGTTCTGCCGAGAGCGCCGCACGCGGCGCTTTCGTAGTGATCGACAGCGTGCAGTCCCTCGGCCACCCGGCCGATCAGGTGATCGGCTTGGCGTGCGCCTTCAAGAACTTCTGCGAAGTGCTCGGCCTCGATCCGATGGAAGTGCTGCGGGTCGTCTCGCGCATGGAGCAGGACTGCCGCTACCGGCAGGTCAACACCCTCAACGCCGTGCGCCGCTACGCGGAGCGCGAGCTGAAACCGCACTACCCGTGATGCGTGACCCGATCACCGACGCCTTCATCGACGAGGCGCTCATCGGCTTCGACATCGACGAAGCCTTCGGCATTTCCGCCGACACCCCGTTGACCGCCGCCGCTGACCTGTGGCGCGCGGGCATCTATCTCCCGACCAACTACGAGACCGACAACTGATGGCAACCAAGAAGCGCGAACGATTCGTCTCCCCCAAGGGCACCGCCGTGTGGCCGCGCCTGAACGAACCGGACACCAAGTTCAAGCCGGAAGGCGAATACACCGTGAGCCTGGCGTTCGACCCGAACGACAAGGACTTCAAGGCGCTGGCGAAGAAGCTGGAAACCCGGCGCGACGAGCTGTTCCAGGAGTTCCTGAGCGAGAACCCGAAGAAGAAGAAGGGTGCCGAAGTGGCCCCGGTGTTCACCGAAGAAACCGACGAGAACGGCGATGACACCGGCCGCGTGCTGGTGAAGTTCAAGATGAAGGCCAGCGGCGTCAGCAAGCGCACCGGCAAGAAGTTCACCATGCGCCCGGACATCTTCGACGCCCGCGGCAAGAAGATCGACAACCCGCCGCAGATCGGCGGCGGCAGCGAACTCAAGGTCTCCTACGAGATCGGCGGCTCGTTCGTCGAGTCGGCCAAGAAGTTCTACCTGACCTGCTACATGGTCGCCGTCCAGGTGATCGAGCTGGTCGAGTTCGGCCAGCGCAACGCCAAGGACTACGGCTTCGGCGAGGAGGACGGCTACGAGGCCGCCGACAGCGCGCCGTTCAGCGACAGCGATGACGACTCGGACGACGACAGCGACTCCGACGACGAGGGCGATGACGGCGACTACTGATCCGCTGTCGGTCATCGTGAACACCGCGAGGGGGGCCAAGCATTTGGCCTCCCTCACGTTCCCGTTTGACCCGGTGCCCGCCTCGCGCCCGAAGGTTTCGCGCTGGGGCGTCTACTACGGCAAGACCTACAAGACCTGGAAGGAAGCCGCAGAGAAGCATCTGCCAGCCGGTGATCTGGACCTGTCGCCGACCGATCCGGTTTTAGTGGTCATCATCGCGGTATGCAAACGCGCCAAGACCTCGAAGGCCGCGTTTCCCAAGGGCGACGTGGACAACCTCGCCAAGGGGCCGATGGACGTTGTGACCAAAGCCACCGGCTATTGGGCCGACGACAAGCAAGTCATGTGGCTGCTCTCCGGTAAGCGCTGGGCGCAGCCGGACGAAGAACCACGCACCGAAGTCCACCTCTACAAACTCTAAGTGCGCCTCAAACCTCTGGAATCGGTAGAGGCGCTGTTCGTCCTCGCCAGCATGACCCGCCCCGAGCAGGTCACGACCGGCGAAGAACTCGCACGCCTGCACCGCTCGCAGGGCTACTCGAAGATCGCCGTCCACTTCGTCATCGAACGTGACGGCTCGATCTACGACGGTCGCCCGCTGAATCAGCCCGGCGCTCTCGCCGGTAAGCACAACCAATCCGCATACCAAGTCTGCCTCCTGGGCGGCGTCAACGACGCCATGCAGCCCGAGGACAACTTCACCGAAGCCCAACACGCCGCGCTGCGACGCCTGCTCGCCGCCTACGGCAAGCCCGTCGTGTGGGCACCTGACTTCCCTCGATAGGAGAACCCAACGTGAAACCGCTGCCCCCGCAAACCCAGGTCGTCCTGGATCACCTGCGTCGCCACTCGCACCTGACCTCGTGGCAGGCCGAAGGCGTCTACCGCATCCGCCGCCTCGCCTCGCGCGTCGATGAGCTGCGCGCTGCTGGCTTCGAGATCGAAACGCAGACCTGCGAGGACGCCTCGGGGCAGCGGTACACGCGCTATCGCCTGTCGCGCCGTCAGCGCCGCAGCAAGGCTCCGCTCCTGGAAGCGCGCCGCGCTCCGAAGCAGTACCGCGTCGATGCGCTGCTCCAGCTGTATCGCAACTACTGCACCGACGAGCTGGGCCTCGACGCCAACGATGCGACCGAAGAAGTCGCCGCATTCACCAAGTTCCTGCTGGAGAAGAACGCATGACCAACACCGCTACCACCGTCATTCCGTCCGCGATGCGCCTGGCTTTCGAGCGCGCATGGGCGCGCGCCGACAAGCCGTTCCGCGGCCTGGGCCGCACCGTCAAGGGTGCGCTGAATCGTCGCCTCGGCATTTCCTACCGCAAGCGCATGTGGTCCGTGGAGCGTGCAAAGCGCTGACTCCGAATACCTCCACAAAGAGCCGTGCCCGAACTGCGGCAGCAAGGACAACCTTGCGCGCTACAGCGACGGGCACGGCTACTGCTTCGGCTGCGGTCACTACGAGCCAGCCGAAGGCGAGGAGGTCTCTCAACCCACCAGCAGGAAAACCATGAGCGACTTTGCGAAGGGTGAACCGCAAGCCCTGGCGAAGCGCGGTATCACTGAGGAAGCATGCCGTAAGTACGGCTACTGGATCGGCAAGGACAAGCACGGCAAGACCGTGCAGATCGCCAACTACAAGCGCGATGGCGGCATCGTCGCGCAGAAGCTCCGCTACCCCGACAAGAAGTTCTCATTCATCGGCGACTCGAAGGCGTGCGGGCTGTTCGGCCAGCACCTCTACGAACCGGGGCGACGCCTCGTCATCACCGAAGGCGAGATCGACGCGCTCTCCGTGGCGCAGGCACTCGGCCTCCGCTGGCCGGTGGTGTCCGTTCCGAACGGAGCGCAAGGCGCGGCCAAGTCCATCAAGCGCGAGCTGGAGTGGGTCAACGGCTTCGACGAGGTTGTGCTCATGTTCGACATGGACGAACCGGGCCAAGCCGCCGCGCAGGAAGTGGCGCTGCTGCTGACTCCCGGCAAGGCCAAGATCGCACAGCTCCCGGCGAAAGACCCGAACGAGCTGCTCCAGCGTGGCGATGCCGAGGCGATCACCCGCGCCATCTACGAAGCGCAGACCAAGCGCCCCGATGGAGTGGTGACGTTCGGCTCCCTCAAGGAGAAGGCACTCAAGCCGGTCTCGATGGGCATGCCTTGGCACGACCCGCGCCTCACCGCGCTGACCTACGGCAAGCGGTACGGCGAGGTCTACACCTTCGGCGCGGGCACCGGCATCGGCAAGACCGACTGGCTGATGGAGGAAGCAGCCTTCATCGCGCAGGAAACCGGCGACCGCGTTGGCCTGTTCTTCCTGGAGCAGCAGCCGGTCGAGACGGCGAAGCGCATGGCAGGCAAGGTTGCTGGCCGCCGCTTCCACGTCCCCGATGGGAGCTGGACGCAGGAGGAGCTGGAAGCCGCGTTCGAGATTCTCGACAAGGGCCAGGTGTTCATCTACGACCACTTCGGCTCGTCCGAGTGGGACGTGATCGAAGCCAAGATGGCCCACATGGTCGTCGCCGAGGGCGTCAAGCACATCGTCCTCGACAACCTCACGTCGTTTGCGGCCGGTGCCGAGGACGAGCGGAAGATGCTGGAGGACACGATGGCGAAGATCGCGCAGTTCGCGCAGCGCCACCTCATCTGCATCTACCTGGTCTCGCACCTCGCCACGCCGGAAGGCAAGCCACACGAGGAAGGCGGGCGCGTGATGCTCCGCCACTTCAAGGGCAGCCGCGCGATTGGCTTCTGGACGCACTTCGCGTTCGGCCTGGAGCGCAACACGCAGGCCGAGAACGAGGCCGAGCGCAACTGCACGACCTTCCGCGTCCTAAAGGATCGCTTCACCGGCCAGTCGAACGGCCAGGTTCTCTACTACAGCTACGACCACGCATCCGGCCGCCTGCTCAATGCAGATGCTCCGGGCGAATACGGCGACTTCGCCGACGAGTCATCCGATGTATCCACCTCCGACTACTGACGGCCGCTCGGTCGTCGGCTTCATCCCAGCTGATGCGCCGCTCTCCTTCGCTGAGAGCCTCGTTCTCCCCTACCAACTCCCGCGCTCCGACCAAGCCTGCCGTGTCATGTACGGCAAGCCTGGGCGGCGCGTGGTCATCCACATCAAAGCCGAGGAACTACCCCAATGAAAGAGATCGTCGCCATCGCAATCGACCTGCTGACCGCTCCGTTCCGCAAGGACACCGTGACCGACGTGGTGAAGGTGCTGGAGGGCCAGGTGGACAAGCTGTTCAAGATCAGCGCCGACCGCATCGCCACCGCATCGACGCTGCGCGACAAGGCCGATGTCCTGCACTCGCAGGCCGACGAGCACGAGGAAGAAGCCGAGCGCGCCCTGCGCGTCGCCGAGCGCTTCACCAACCTGATCCGCTAAGGGACCAACCATGACTGCCGAGCAACACGCTCGGTCCCTGTTCGACGTGTTGCCGGCCGAAGTCCGCCACCTGGTGATCCTGGGTGGCGGAAGCCTGCGCGCGTTCTACGACGGGACCGAAATCAAGGACATCGACTGCTTCTTCGTGTCACTGGCGAGCTACACCTACGTGGCCGCGTACCTGAGCGGCCGTAACGACTGGACCAGCGAGGCCGCTCCGAACGGCATCCGCAACTTCCGCTCGCCCGAGGGTCACCTCGTGAGCCTGATCGGCTTCGAGTTCGGTACGCCGCACGAGCACTGCGCCCGGTTCGATCTGCGGTGCTGCGCCCACGTCGCCATCTACGAACCCAGCACCGACGAGGTGGTGGTCGTATCCCTCGAAGGCGCGGTTGCCGACGCATCGGAGAAGCTGCTGTTCGTGCTGAACAACAACGGCACCGAGCGCACCATCCGCCGCATCACGCACTACGTCGAGGATTACGGCTACACGCTGCATCCCGACCAGCCCGAGCAGGACGAACTGTTCGAGGACGACGACTTCCCCGGCCACGCGCCGCAGGGCGT
This sequence comes from Stenotrophomonas sp. 71799_Sma, assembly GCF_056482505.1. NCBI lineage: Bacteria > Pseudomonadati > Pseudomonadota > Gammaproteobacteria > Lysobacterales > Lysobacteraceae > Stenotrophomonas > Stenotrophomonas sp. 71799_Sma. Next base: position 1,007,937 of record NZ_CM151202.1, on the reverse strand, counting down.
CCACACGCCGCCGAAGGCCCCCGAGCCGGAGTACATCCTCCGCGCCCGCCGCCGCGTCCGCGCAATCCCCGTAACCAACCACGGCTACCCGTAAGGAGGACCGCCGTTGATCCTCGTATTCGACTGCGAGACCAATGGCCTCCTCGACGAACTTGACACGATCCACTGCATTTCCCTCCAAGAGGTAGATGAGACCGGCGCACCGCGCGGTCCCATCCTGTCCGCCAACGATCACGGCACGGGCGAAATGACAGTCCGTCAGGCCGTCGAGAGGCTCAAGAAGGCCAAGCGCGTTGTCGGCCACAACATCGCCGGATTCGACATTCCGGCTATCGCCAAGGTGTTCCCGGACTTCAAGGTCCAGGCGTACTTCGACACGTTGCTGATGTCCACGCTGGTCTACCCGGACCTCAAGGACCGCGACTTCAAGGCCCGCAAGAAGCAGGGAGCGAACCCGGTGTTGCCGGGCAAGCTGATCGGCCGCCACGCCCTCGAAGCGTGGGGCTACCGCCTCGGTCGCTGGAAAGGCGACTACGCGGCGCAGATGGCCGCACGCGGCCTCGATCCCTGGGCACAGTGGTCTCAGGAAATGGACGACTACTGCGACCAGGACGTTGCGGTCACGCAAGCGCTGTTCGCGTTGCTGATGAGCAAGGGCCTCCCTACCGAGGCCATCGAGCTGGAGCAGGCCGTCGCGCCGATCCTCTCGCGTCAGCAGCGCTACGGCTACCTGTTCGATCAGGAGAAGGCGCGTGAGCTGGAGTGCATCCTCGTGTCCCGGCGCACTGCGCTGGAGGCCGAGCTGCGCAAGGTCATTCCGCCGTGGAAGGTGGTGAAGCGCAAGTTCGTACCGAAGCGCGACGACAAGCGCCGCGGTTACGTCAAGGGCGTGGAGGTCACGACCTACAAGGACGTGGTGTTCAACCCGGCAAGCCGCCAGCACATTGCTGACCGCTTGACTGCAATGTACGGCTGGCAGCCCCAGGAGTTCACCGAGAAGGGCCAGCCGAAGATCGACGAAGAAGTCCTGGGCGCGCTCAAGTTCCCGATCATCCCGCTCCTGCTGGAGCACTTCATCGTCAACAAGCGCCTCGGCCAGCTCGCCGAAGGCGACGAGGCGTGGCTCAAGGCCATCAAGAAGGACGGCCGCATCCACGGCAGCGTGAATCAGAACGCAGCGGTGACCGGCCGCATGACGCACTCGAAGCCGAACATCGCTCAGGTGCCGAAGGTCCAGCACTCGAAGGAGAAGGGAATCCTCAAGGGCCAGGAAGGCGGCTACGGATTCGAGTGCCGCTCGTTGTTCTGCGTCCCAACAGGGAAGCTCCAGGTCGGCGCGGACGCCTCGGGATTGGAGCTGCGCTGCCTGGCGCACTTCATGGCAAAGCACGACGGCGGCGAGTACGCCAAGGTCATCCTCGAAGGCGACATCCACTCCGTCAACCAATCGGCGGCAGGACTGCCAACCCGCGACAACGCCAAGACCTTCATCTACGCCTTCCTCTATGGGGCAGGCGACGCGAAGCTCGGCTCCATCGTTGGCAAGGGTCGCCAGGCCGGGGCGAAGCTCCGCTCGAAGTTCCTGGCCGGGCTGCCTGCGCTGGAGAAGCTGGTACGCGGGGTCAAGAAGCGCGCGGCCGAGAAGGGATACCTGATCGGTCTCGACGGCCGGAAGCTGCACATCCGCAGCGACCACGCCGCGCTCAATACCCTGCTCCAGTCGGCCGGTGCGCTGGTGATGAAGAAAGCCCTGGTGATCCTCGACGCCGACCTGCAAGCCGCAGGGTTGGTGCCGGGCGTCCACTACGAGTTCCTCGCCAACGTCCATGACGAGTGGCAAATCGAAGTGGACGAGGACAAGGCCGAGTTCGTGGGCAAGACCGCCCAGGCTGCCATCCGCAAGGCTGGCGATTACTTCGGCTTCCGCTGTCCGCTCGATGGCGAGTTCAAGATCGGAAGGAATTGGGCCGAGACGCACTGACCCGCGGCAAGCGGGACATTGCACTCGCCCTGGTGCGCCAAGCGAAACGCCGGGCAGCTAGGAAGGGACTGCCGTTCGACCTCACGTCGGACGACATCGTGGTCCCCGACTTCTGCCCGGCACTGGGCATCCCGCTGTACCGCGCTGTCGGGCGCAAGGCCCAAGGCCCCAACTCACCCACGCTCGACCGCATCGAACCTGACCTCGGCTACGTCCGGGGCAACGTGCGCGTGATCTCCGCACGCGCGAATCAGATCAAGTCCGACGCGACTCCCTCGGAGCTTCTGCGAGTCGCCTGTTACGTCCAAGAGAACCGATGAACCCAACCAACATCCTGCGCGCCCTCGCGGCGCTGCTGGTCGTTGCCGCGCTCGCGGCAGGCGGCTTCGCAGCCTGGAAGTACACCGCAATGGCCCAGCGCGTGACGGAGCTGGAGGAGTCGGCAAAGGAACTGGCCGACCTCAAGCAGACCGTCGAGACCCTCAACCGCGAAGCCGTGCGCCGCTCTGCCTTCGATGCAGCGCTGCGGAACGCCCGCGCCACCACCAACCGCTCTGTGGAGATTGCAGCAAATGCTGACCCGGAAACTGGCGATTACCTGTCTCGCCGCATTCCTGACGAGCTGCGCCGCGCACACCTCGAAAGTCGTGCCGGAGCAGTTCCTCCAGCCGACCGTCATTGAGGGCACGCACTCCTCACTCGACGCCGTGATGGCTGACCCGACCACCACCACCTACGACCTCTACCGCTTCGGCGGCAACGCCGAGGACGGCCTCCAGCGTTGCAACGCCGACAAGGCGAGCGCCCTGGAAGTCCTCAAGGAATCGAACCGATGAACGAGAACCGGCTTCGCGTGCATTTCATTGGCGGCCCCGCTGACGGCGATGTCCGCGTGATCGATCCGTGTACCACCTACCGCGTGGCTGTGCTCGAACACCAGCCCGAGGTTCATGCCTACAACGCCAAGTGCCCGTGCTGCACCGAGCGCATGCTGCGCCCCGTGGAGTGGAGCACCGCGACCTACTTCATCCGCCGCGTTAGCGAGAAGTGCTGGGTCGCCGTACACGAGAGCATGGTATGAAGCGCGCTCTCCTGATCCTGGCGCTGTGTGCTGGCCTCGCTGCGTGCGATATGAAGCCCTGGCCGCCGAGTGCGGACTATGGCTCGTGCCTGAAAGGGCACAGCGAGAACTCCTACATCATCATGTGGCAGTCGATGTGTACGGGGAACTCCTGCACGCAGATTCCGTACACCATCCCGACCACCGACTTCGTGTGCGACGAGCACGAGTACCCGCTCGGCGACGGCCCGGAGTACCAGGCCGGAATGAAGCGCTACGCCGCCGAGCTACAGGCGTGGTATGAGCGCTACCCGGAGAAGCGGCCATGACTTCCTACGTCACCTATCGGCCACCGCAGGCGGCCGGTTCCTGGGTCATTGGCGGCAACTTCTTCGTGCAGGTCCGGGAGCGTCCGAACTGGCTGCACCGCTGGTTCGCGCTGGCGTTCCTGGGATGGCAGTGGGTGGACGCATGAACAAGCGCGGCCCCCTGCTACTGATCGACGCCGATGTGCTGCGCTACCAGCTCGCGTTCTCGAACACCGCGAACATCGACTGGAACGGCGACGGCAACAAGGTCGAAGCGATCCAGCCCGAGCGCGCGAAGGCGAAGCTGGAGGACTACATCGACGAGATCGTCGAGAAGTTCGGCGCGCGTGATTACCTGCTGGCCCTGTCCTGCAAGAAGCACAACTTCCGCAAGGACATCGACCCAACCTACAAGCTCAACCGTGCCAGCAAGGACAAGCCTGCCCTGTGGTACGTGCTCGACGAGTTCGTCTACGACGAGTTCGGCGACAAGATCGTGGAGATCGAGAACCTGGAAGGTGACGACGTGCTGGGGCTGCTGGCCTCGCACCCGAATCCGAAGCGCGCGCCAGGCAGCCGCATCGTCGTGTCCATCGACAAGGACATGCAGACGATCCCCGGCATCCGTCTCTACAACCCCAACCGTCCCGACGTGGGCGTCCGGCCGATCTCGGCTCACGACGCTGACCTGTTCTGGATGAAGCAGGTGCTCACGGGCGACCAGGTGGATAACTACCCCGGCTTCCCCGGCATCGGCCACAAGGGCGCGGACGAGCTGCTCATGCCCATCCACGAGGCGTACCGCGATGCGTCCGTCGAGGAGCACCTCGGCGCGCTGTGGAACACCGTCGTCACCACCTACACCACCCGCATCCCCCGCGGCGGCACCGAGCCGCTGTCGAAGCACGATGCGATCCGCCAAGCACGCCTCGCGCGAATCCTGCGCTACGGCGACTACAACCCCAAGACCAAGGAAGTGAAGCTGTGGAAACCCTGATCCTGTTCATCACCATCGTCGCCGTGCTGGCCGTGCTGTTCGCCTTCGTCGCCTACGGCGCTGCCTGGCTGTGGTGGCGCAGCCTCAACACCCTCGAACGCACCCTGTACCGCTCGGCTGGCAGCGTCAAGCTGTGGCCGGCCGCTGTCGGCGTTGCTGGCGCGGCTTGGCTGATCGCCCGGTGTTTCGCCTGACGACAACCAAGCCACCTGATCCTGCTTACCGCAACTCGTCCACGTAGAACTGCTTCCAGTGTGCAATCTCTGACGGATTCCGACTTACGGGTTCTCGGCTATTGAAAACCCAAAGCTGGATCGCCTTCGGCGTAGTCAACGTTTCATACGTGCAGCTGAACTCAGTGAGCTTATCTGTGATGAGCTGCTTGGCCGCATCGTAGCGCTCTCGCTGAATTCCTTGTGCTTGCCCTGATGCCACGAGCGCATCCATCGCCTCCTGTAGGCCATAGAGCTTCTGTGCAAGCTCAGAGATTTCCGCTCCGTTTGTGTTACTCGGCGTAGAACTCGCCATACCTGTCTCCTTCCATAACGAACACGAATTGTACCCGGCTAAGGCCGGGTTTCTCTTTTGGAGTCCCCATGAAGATCATCGGAATCACCGGCCGCGCCCGCAGCGGCAAAGACACCCTGGCCGAGTTCCTGGTCAGCGACCACGGCTTCGTGAAGCTGTCCTTCGCGGCCCCGATCCGCGCCTTCGTGGCGGACATCACCGGCCTGCCGGTGTCCGCGATGGAGGACGGCCCGCTCAAGGAGGAGCCGCTCGACTGGCTCAACGGGCAGACCCCGCGCCGCCTGATGCAGACCGTGGGCACCGAGTGGGGCCGTGAAATGATCGACCGCGACCTGTGGGTCAAGGTGGTCGCGCAGAAGATCCGTCAGGCCCGCCGCGACGGCGCTGCTGGCGTCGTGGTGTCGGACGTTCGCTTCGACAACGAGGCGCAGTTCATCCGTGAGTGGGGCGGCCAGGTGGTCCAGGTGCTCCGCGACAGCGCGGCCCCGGTCTCGGCGCATGCCTCCGAGGCAGGCGTCCACGGCGACCTGATCGACACCGTGATCGACAACAACGGCCCGATCCACCGCCTGCGGATGGTCGCGGAATCGCTGGCCCGACTCTAAGGGTTTAGTGGTCATCATCGGGGGAAACGACAGTTTCCCCACCTATTCATAACCCAGGAGTTCTATGCAAATCCCTCTGCACTCCTACGACCTGATCGACCTCCTGGACGAACTGCACCCCGAAGTGATCTACGACCCCGCCAAGCCGAAGGAGGAGTTCCTGCTCCGGCAGGGCGAGCGCCGCCTGATCCTCCGGCTAAAGGCGCTGCGGAAGGTCGAGCAGATGGAGCACCGCGCCCGCTAATCATGTGCAGCAAGCCCAACATGCCGGACCAGCAGGAGAAAGACCCGATCCTGCTGACCCGCCAGGACACCCAGCCGACCGGCCACGCGGCCGATCAGCGGCGTAAGTCCAAGGTCCGACTGGACCTGAACAACGCAACGCAGTACCAAGGACTGACCATTCCGAATGGCTGACGCCAAGCAGACCTCGGCCGAGAAGCAGACGGCCGCGAAGCGCTACGGCGATCTCAAGTCCAACCGCAAAGAAGCCGAGACGCGCGCCAAGCGCTGCGCCAAGGTTACCCTGCCCCGCCTGTGGGTGGACGAGGGCGCGAAATCGCGTACCCCCGGTTCCGCCTACATCGACACCGGCCCGAAGTGCGTCAACGCCCTGGCCTCGAAGATCGTGCTGGCCTGGCTCCCGCCGAACGCCTCGGTGTTCAAGCTCGCGCCTGACCAGGCAGTCGCCGAGAACATCGCCGAGCAGGCTGGCGTGGAGACCTCCGAACTGGAGGCCGCGCTGGTGGACGTGGAGCGGGTCATCGTCAACGACCTGGAGACCAGCGGCGTCCGCCCGGTCCTCAGCGAGGCGGCCAAGCACGCCATCGTCCTCGGCAATTTCCTGCTCTACGACCCCGACGAGGGCAAGCCTAAGCTGTATCCGCTGACCTCCTACGTGACCGACCGCGACGGCCTGGGCAACGTGCTGGAGATCATCACGCTCGACAAGATCGCCCCGGCCATGCTGCCGGACTCGATCCGCGCGGCGGTGATGCAGAAGCTCGCCCAGGAACGCGACGAAAAGACCAAGAACGACGACGTGAACCTCTACACCTGGGTGCGTCGCTCGGAAGATGGCAAGGAGTGGGAAGTGGTCCAGGAGGTCGAGGGCGTCGAAGTCCCCGAGACCGTGGGCACCTACCCCATCGACGCCTGCCCGTGGATTCCCCTGTGCGCGCCGCCGTCCCTCGTGGACGACTACGGCGAGGGCTTGGTCTACGACTACGTGGGCGCGTTCGAGTCGCTGGAGGCGCTGCGCAAGGCGATCCGTAAGGGTGCCGCCGCGCTGGCGAAGATCATCATGTTCCTCAAGCCGACCTCGACGATCCGCGAGCGCCAGCTCACCGAGGCCGAGTCCGGCGCGGTGCTGCGTGGCGAGGCCAGCGACGTGACCACGCTCCAGCTCCAGAAAGCCTACGACCTGAACTTCGTGCGTCAGGAGGCCGAAGGGCTGGCGAACTCGCTGGAGCTGATCTTCGGCGTGAAGTCCGCCGTGCAGCGCCCCGGCGAGCGCGTGACCGCCTACGAAATCCGGGTGCTCACCCAGGAACTCGACGACGCCCTCAGCGGCTTCATGGCGATGTCGGGCGAGCAGCTCTTGCTGCCGCTGATCCGCCGCCGCCTGCACAAGCTCCAGAAGCAGGGTCGCCTGCCCGAGCTGCCGCAGGAACTCATCAAGCCGCGCATCACCGTTGGCATCGCCGCCCTCGGCCGCGGCCACGACCTGAACAAGCTGATCGAGTTCGGTCAGGCAGTGGATGCGCTTGTCGGCGCAGAGGAGAAGGCGCGCCGCCTCAACAGTGGCGAGGCGATCTCCCGACTGGCCGCCGCTTCCGACATTTCCACCAAGGGCCTGATCCGCTCCGACGACGAGCTTGCTGCCGAGCAGCAGGACGCCTCGGCGCAGGAGGCGATGGTCCGTGCCGCTCCGAATATCGCCTCAGCGATGACCCAAACCCCGTAACCCCGAGAAGGACGCAATGTCGAACGAAACCACCGAGAAGCCCGCCAAGCCGACCAAGGAAGCCCCGAAGGCTCCGAGCGTCGAGCGTAAGGGCAAGGCCGAGATCACCCGCAAGACGAACGGCCTGGTCATCGTCAACTACAAGCCCGAGGACAAGTAATGTCGCAGCCGGGCAAGTCCGAAGTGACCGTCAGCCTTGACGGCATCAACGGCCAGCCGACCCCAGGTCAGCAGCCGCCGCAGAACTCCCAGGACACCCAGCAGCCCGCACCGGGCGCGCAGGGTGGCACCGATGGCGAGCGCCTGTTCGGCGGCAAGTACAAGACCGTGGAGGAGCTGGAAGCCGCCTACGCACAACTGAGCACGCCAGCCGACGACAAGGGTGGCAAGGGCGGCCCCGCGACCATCGACGACGCCACCGCGGATGACGCGCGTGACGCCTTGGCGCGGGCTGGCCTGAACCTGGACGACTTCGCCACCGAGTTCAACTCGAACGGCTCGCTGTCCGAGGAGAGCTACAAGAAGCTCCAGGACGCGGGCTATCCGAAGGAGCTGGTGGACGTGTACGTCGATGGCCTGCGCGCTCGCGTGCAGACCTACGAGAACGCCGTCTACTCGCCCGCAGGTGGCAAGGCCGGTTACGACGGCCTGGTCCAGTGGGCTAAGACCAACCTGAGCGCCGAGCAGAAGCGGGCGTTCAACGAAGCGGTGCAGTCCGGCGACGCCGGCCGCGCAGCGCTGGCAGTCCAGGGCCTCGTCGCCCTCCGTGGCGGCAACGGCCGCCTTCTGAATGGCAAGACCGCATCGAACGCCGATGCAGGCCCCAAGCCGTTCCAGTCGCAGGCGCAGGTCGTCGAAGCGATGCGCGATGTGCGCTACCACCGTGATCCGGCTTACCGCGCGGAAGTCTCCGCCCGCCTGGCCGTGTCGCCGCTGTTCAAGTAATCCACTCAACCTCAAGCAAGGACTAAATGTCGGACGCAATCCCCTCCCGCCTGGGTCAAGCCCAGGCCAACGGCGACGCCTGGGCGCTGTTCAAGCAGAACTACACTGCTGAAACCATCACCAGCTTCGTCGAGAACTACAAGCTGGACGGCCGCGTGTCGGTGCGCAACATCGAGAGCGGCAAGTCCGCCTCGTTCCCGAACGTCGGCACCATCGGCTCCGAGTACCATGTGCCGGGCACCGAGATCAAGGGCCTGGTGGTCGAGCACAACGAGACCATCATCACCCTCGATCCGATGCTGATCTCGCACGCCTTCATCGCCAACATCGACGAGGCGATGAACCACTACGACGTGCGTTCCGAGTACACCCGTCAGCAGGGTGCGGAGCTGGCGCTCAAGCGCATGCAGAACGAGCTGCGCTGCGCGATCCTGGCCGCTCGTACCACCGAAGGCAAGGTCGAAGGCCAGCCGGGTGGTGCCATCATCAAGGCCGCCACGATGGCCTCCGATCCGACCGTGCTGGCCGATGCGTTCCGCAACGCCCGCATGCTGTTCGACGAGAAGCTGCTGCCGGACAACCCGCAGGAGTTCACTGGCGCACTGGCCCCGGCTCAGTGGTATCTGCTGACCGAGAACAAGGACTTGATCGACCGCGACATCAACGCGGAATCGAACGGCTCCTACGGCCAGGCGATCATTTCCTCGGTCGCCCGCATCCCGCTGGTGAAGATCAACGCGATGCCGCGTGTCGATGAGTCGGCCCTGGCCTCGATCCCGGCCAAGTACCGCGGCAACTTCGCGGACACCGTGGGCGTGATCTTCCACCGCTCGGCGGTCGGCACCCTCAAGCTGCTGGACCTGTCCCTGGAGGACGTGTACCAGGGCGAGAAGCAGGGCACCCTGATGCTGGCGAAGTACGCGCTGGGTCACGGCATCCTGGCTCCGCGCGGTGCCATCGAGCTGTCGAAGGCCCCGTAAGCAATACCGCGCCGTTGGGCAAATCCCGCGGCGCTTCAATCTCTCTCCATCTACGGGGGACATCCACATGGGTGTCCCCCGTTTTTTTGCCCCGAATCCATGAACCTCGAACTCACTCCGACCACGGAACTCGAAGCCGTCAATGTGCTGCTCGGTGCTATCGGCGAAGCGCCGATCAGCGACCTCGAAGCGCTCGGCAACCTGTACGCCTCGCAGGCGCGCGACACCCTCCGCGCGGTGAGCCGCGAGGTCCAAACCGCTGGCTGGTGGTTCAACACCAGCGAGTCGTTCACCTTCACGCTCAACGCGGAAGGCAAGGTGCTGCCGCCGCAGTCGATCCTCAAGCTCGTCCCCGCACGCGGAAGCGAGCCGCTGGTGATCCGAGGCACGCGCCTCATCAACCCGCTCACCCTCGCCGACACGTTCTCGTCGGCCCCCACCGCCGACTTCGTGACCTGGTTCCTCGCCTACGAGGAGCTGCCCGAGTCGGCCCGCCGCTACATCGCCGTGCGCGCTGCGCGTCTGTTCCAGACGAGCGTGCTGGGTAGCGACCAGCTCTACGTGTTCACCGAGAAGCACGAGGAGGAGGCATACCTCATCTTCGCGCAGGAGCACGCCGACTTCACCTACGCCCGCGGCCACAACTTCCTCAGTGGCTCGACGGACGTGTCTGATATTTGGGACCGCTGATGCCGCTAATCACGGGGGACTATCCCTCGTTCCTGGGAGGCGAGTCGCAGCAGGACGATACCGTCCGCTCGCCGAACCAGCTCACCAAGGCGATCAACGCCTGGCTGCATGCCGCAATGGGCGCTGGCAAGCGCCCGCCCGCCGAGTTCGTTGCTGGCCTTGGCGTCACCCTCGATCACGACTGTGCCTTCCACTCCATCGTCCGCGATGAGAACGAGCGCTACATCGTCGCCGTGGGTCACCGCAGCATCCGCGTGTTCGACCACGAGACCGGCAAGGAATACACCGTCAACGCCACGGGCGACGCGCTCAACTACCTGGACACCCAGGGACAGCGTGCGTGGTCGTGCTTCGCGCTGGCGACGTTCTCCGACACCACCTTCATCGTCAACCGGCTGGTAGACGTGAAGCAGAGCGATGAGCTGTCGCCCGGTTCGCTGTACGGATCGGCGCAAACGATGTCCGACCTGCCGAAGCCCGGCGACAAAGGCTCGGCCGTTGTGCCGACCGGCGCGATCTACAACATCATCGGCTCGTCCGAATCGCAATTCGACGACTACTACGTCCAGAAGCAGTCCTCCTCGGTCTACCTGGAGGTCGCCCGGCCGGGCATCAAGCACCGCTTCGATGCCAAGACGATGCCGCACATCCTCAAGCGCATCCCCGATCCAGTGCATGCGGACGGCTTTTGGTTCTCCTTCGGTGGACCGGAGTGGACCGCGCGCCTCGCGGGTGACGAGCAAAGCAACCCGTTCCCGTCCATCGACGGCCAGCGCATCCGCGAGGTGTTCAAGCACCGGGACCGCCTAGGCTTCCTGGCCGGGGAGAACGTGCTGATGTCCGAGGTCTCCGATCCGTTCAACCTCTGGCGCACTTCGGTGACCCAGGTGCTCGACGCCGACCCCATCGACGTGAGCGTCAGCGGGTCTAACGGCGTCACCACGCTCTACCACGCAGTCCCGTTCCAGTCGGCCCTGTTCCTTGCCGCTGCGGGCGGCCAGTTCCTCCTGACCGCCGAGCCGTACCTGGCCGCCAAGAACGTCAAGAGCGATCCGGTCAACAGCTACAGCAGCTCGCCGTACATCCGGCCGAAGCTGATGGGCGAGTCGCTGTACTTCACCGAGGACAGCGGCGCATACGCCAGCGTGCGCGAATACTTCATCGACGACCTGTCGGTGACCGGCGACGCCGCCGACGTGACGGCGCATGTGCCCAAGCTGATGCCGGGCCGCATGCGAGCGATGGCGAGCGCAAGTGGTGCCGACTGCGTGTTCTTCGCTCCTGACGAGCCGACCGACGCGCAGCTCTACGTCTACTTCGTCCGCTGGATCGGCGACGAGAAGCAGCAGTCCGCATGGACGCGCTGGTCAATCTCCGGCGTCGGTCGCATCGTCCACATGCACGCCATCAACGACGTGCTGTACGCCGTCGCGGAAGCCCCAGGCGGCGGCTGCGAGCTGCTCAAGTTCCGCATGGTGCTCAACCAGCACGACACGGATGCCACGGGCGACTACAACTTCCTGCTCGACCGCATGCTGGTGGTGCAGCCCACCTATCAGCAGTTCGGCAACGAGACCTGGATCGACCTGCCCTACATCGTGCCCGATGGCATGACGGTCACCGTCCTCAAGACGGACGACTGGCAAGACCCCGGCGCGTACCTGGACATCACCAAGGCGCGCTGGGACAACGCCCGCACCCGCCTTGCGCTCCCCGGTAACCACACCGAGGGCCGCGTGGTCGTCGGCATGGACTACGAGCACCGCCTCACCCTGACCAAGCCCATCGTTCGCGGTGGGCAGAACCAGGCCGTGCTGGTGGGCCGCACGCAGGTGCGTGACATCGAGGTCGCCTACAAGGATGGCGCGTACTTCGAGCTGGAGGTCGAGCAGCACGGCAATGGCCGCGTCGAGACCTACGTGGCGTCGCACTCCGGTGCGTACACCGCGCGCGTCCTCAACGACTCGGTGTTCCGCACCAGCGCCCCGACGTTCCACTCCGGCTCTCGCCGGTTCCCCGTGCTGGGCGACGCCAACAGCGTCCGCATGCACCTCGTCAACCGCCTGCCGTTCCAGTGCTGGTTCCAGTCAGCACAGTGGCGCGGCATGTTCGTCTCCCGCAGCCGAGTATGACCCTGACCTATCGAAGCCCCACCGCCAGCGACATCCTCCACGTCGCCGAGAACATGCGGCAGGAGGACATCCTGGAGGTGGCGGCTTCGCATGGTCACACCCCGCTCCAGGCGCTCGCATTTGCAGTGACCGCGAGCGACCGCAGTTTCGCCGCGATGCACGACGGTTCCCCCGTGTGCATCTTCGGCTTCAGCCAGCACGCCGAGGGTATCGCCTCGGTTTGGCTGCTGGGCACCGACGCCCTGGTGGCTCCCACGTTCTGCCGCACGTTCCTCCGAGAAGCTCGGCGGATCAGCGACGAGTGGTCGGCCACCTTCGGCACCATCTTCAACTTCGTCGATGTCCACGCCGTCACCACGCGGCGATGGCTCGGCTGGCTTGGCTTCCGCGAGAGCGGCGTCGAGTCCGCCTACGGCTTCGCCAAGACACCCTTCGTCCGAGTAACCAAGACCCCATGTGCAACCCCGTAGCAGTCCAGGTCGGTATCGCCGCAGTCAGCGCGATGGCGACCATGTACGGCCAGGATCAGAACAACAAGGCCATCGAGGAAGCCGCGGAGCGTCAGCAGGAGCAGATCAACGACCAGGCCGCCGAGCGCACCCAACAGCGCATGGAGGAGGCCCGCGCACTGCGATCCGCGATGCGCGCCTCCGCAGCAGAAGCGGCAGTGTCCGGCAACTCGGTCGAGCTGCTGGCGAACGACATCATGGCCCAGGCTGGCCGTGACGTGGCCCTCATCGAGAAGAACCGCAGGAACGGAGTCGTCGAAAGCGGCTCCGAAGCACGCGCTCGTATCCGCACCGGCAATGCCGAGGCGCTGGGCGGCGTGATGCAGTCAGGCGCGAATGCCTACAGCAACATCCAAACCTACAAGCGCTATTCCATTCCCGGAGACGAGTAACCCGTGGCTCGCACGAAACCCCAAGAGATCATCCGCCGCGCGCAGGTGCCGCAGCGTCTCGCCGAGCGCCCCGTTCTGGCGGTGCAGGCTGACCAAGCGTCCTCCGCTGGTGCCGGTGTCCTCTCTCGCACCGCCGCTGCGGTGCTGACGCGCGTCTCGGATTCCGTCAACTCGCAGATGATCTCAAACAGCCGCGAGCAGTACAGCGCCGCGGCGACCCAACGTATGCAGGAGGACGCCGAGGGTACGCCCCGGCAGGCCGAGGACTTCGTTGCCCAGCAGTCGGAGTCATGGCGTCGCGGCTACCTCAAGGCAGACGGCATCATCCGCGTCCGCGACTGGCAGATCGAAGCGGCCAAAGAGATCGCCAAGGCCGAACCCGGCACCGACATCGAGCCGCTCATCAAGGAGCGGATGGCTGCGCTGACGCAGAACCCCGAGTTCCAAGACCCGCAGGTCCGCAAGGCCCTGATGCCGGTCGCCATGCGCGCCGCGCAGCAGGTCCGCCAGCAGTGGCAGGCCGACTCGATGCGGGAAATGCTGGTCCGGCAGAAGGAGTCGCTGACCGCGATCATCCGCGACGGCATCAAGGGCGGCACGTTCCTCACTTCCGAGGGCATGAACGGCCTGTACGCGATGCTGGACCAGGAGGAGTACGCCTATCTCAACAAGCGCGACGTGGACGAACTCTACGTCGAGGCCGCCAAGGAGGAGCTGGCCGCAGGCAACCGCGATCCTCAGTCGATCCTGGCGTTCCTGGAGCAGGACCGCGGCGACGGCCAGCCCGGCTTGATGAACACCGAGCACGGCGACGAGCTGCGCGCGGCGGCTGCCGCTGGTGCCCGCGTGATCGCACACCGCGAGGACGAGGCACGCAAGCAGGCGATGGCCGAGGCAGAGTGGACGCTCCAGGGCCTCGCGGATCGCGGCCAGCTCACCCACAAGACCATCGACACCTGGGCCAGTAAATTCGGCCTGAGCGGTGGCGACCTCCAGTCCTTCAAGCGATACTGGAACAACCAGCAGGAGCAGACGCTTCGCCGCTGGGAGCAGGAAGCGAAGGAGCGCGCCCGAGAGGAGCGCATCCGCAAGCTGGTAGCCGGGGGCAATCCCTACGAGATCAGCGACGCCGACCTCAAGAAGCAGGCCGGTAAGGAGTGGGAGGAAACCCCGCAGGCCGCACGCGGCCAGGTGCTCCAGAAGTGGGCACGGCAGGGCATCGTCATCCCCCAGCTCGAACGCATCCTCAAGCGCGCTGACCCGGCGTTCCAGGAGAACTTCCAGAACGCCGCGACGCTGTACGAACAGCTCCGCAAGGTCTCGCCCAAGTACGCCGATACGGTCGCTGGCGGCGAGGCTGCCGCAATGCTGGACCAGTACCTCTACGACACCCGGCGCAGCGGTCAGTCTCACCAGGAGGCCGCTCGCGTCCTGACGCAACCGAAGCGGGAAGTCGAGGAGGCCCGCTCGGTCATCAACGACACCTGGAAGTCCGGCATCAAGGACTACCTGGAGATCGACGGCAAGCCGCGTGACCCGCGTGAGCTGCACCGCATCCGCCAGGAAGCCGAGCGCATCGCCTCGCGTGGCGGAGTGTCCGGCGAAGCTGCCATCCGTGCAGCGGTCGGTCAGATCGACGCCCAGCGCACGACCGTCAACGGCCGCCGCGTGCCAAACATCGGCATGCCGCAGGGTGCCGAGCCAGCGGTAGACGAGCTGATCCAGACGGTCGCGCGCAAGCTCGGCCGCGACCCGGATGAGCTGTCGGCCCTGCCCAATCCCCGCAATCCGGGGCAGTGGCAGATCGTCGGCCCCGACAACTGGCTGATCCCTGACCCGGACACCGGCCGCGCCATCGGTTTCGACCCGCGTGCCATCGCGGCACAGCACCAGCGCTGGAAGGGAGACCTTGCGGAATCCCAGGCGCGTCGTCGGGTCGAGCAGCGCACCACCTGGGCGGACCAGTCCCGGAACATCCGCGACCTGCGCTCGCAGTCGGCGACCACGGAAGTCCCTGCGGCCATCGCCAAGCGCGACGCCAGCGCCGCCGAGGCTCCCGCCTTCGAGCTGCCCAAGTTCGACCTCACCAAGCCGCTGGTTCCCAACGCGGGCACCAAGCAAACCACCACCACCCCGGCAGTCCCCGAGGACTTCCTGGAGTACCTGACGAGGAAGTAAGACCGCATGTTTGAATCCCTACCCGGCGCAGACGAGAACATCGTCAAGCCGGCAACCCAGCAGCCCATCGTGCAAGCCGTGCGCGAGCGCAAGGAGCAGCGAGAGGCCGCGGAGCGCCGGAAGGATCAGACGACCGTATGGGACGGATGGGGCGCTGCCCAGGCAAAGGGCGGCATCGGCTTCATCGACCGCTTCATCACCGAGCTGGGCTACGAGCCGCAGCAGGGCTATCGCATTCCCGCAGACGCGCGCAAGCGCTGGGAGTCGATGGGCCTGCGCCCGGAGCAGTGGGAGCTGTTCGGCCGGGCCACGTCCGACGAGCACCTCTCCTATCTGGAATCCGTGGCCTTTATGAATCAGATGGCGGACGACGACCTGGCGCAGTTCGGCCTGGGCGGACAGATCGCCCTCGGCTTCACCGACCCGGTGGCAACCGGCCTCGATCTCGCCACGGGCGGCCTGGGGTACGCAGCCAAGGCCGGACGCCTCGCCAACGCGGTGCGTTCCGGTCTACAGGCTGCGGGCACCTCCGCGCTGATGTCGGCCGCAACCTCCACCTACGACCCCGAGCAGACGCTCGCGGATGGCGTGCAGAGCGCCGCCCTGTCGTTCGCGTTCGGTGGTGCCCTCGGCGCTCGCCGGGGTGCCCTGTTCGACGGCGAGGTGAAGCCTGACGTGGTGAAGCGGCTGGCCGGTGACGACTCGCTGTCCGCCGCCCGCGTGGCAGGCACCGCCGCCAACGACCTCACGCCAGGCGTCCTCCCGCTGCGCAACGAGAGCGCATTCGAGCAGGAGTTCACCGACAAGGCGCTGGTCAACGCGCACATCACGCCCCACTTCGCCACCGTCCGCCGCGACCTTGCTGCCCGCATGGGTAGCGCCAAGTCGCCGCTGGTGCGCGAGGCGGGCCGCCTGCTGTTCCGCGATGGCGTCGGCTACACCGATCGCTCCGTCGCGGTCCAGGAGTCCACCAGCGAGTTCGCCAAGCGCCACCTGGCCGTCATGGAGACGGAATGGCGGAGCGGAGTGAACGCCGCATGGGACGCCTACAAGCAACGGACAGGCACCCATTGGTGGAACTTCTCCGAGCGCGCAAAGTTCAACGAGGAGGTCGGCCGTGCCGTGCGCGGTGCGCCTGACGTATCACCGGAAGCCGCCAAGGCGGCCGGCAGCGTCGCCAAGGCGATGCGCGATGCGCTCAAGCTGGCGCAGGACAGCAACCTCGACGGCTTCGCCAACGTGGCGCAGAACGGCAGCTACCTGCCGCGCTACTGGAGTGGCAAGGGCTTCAAGCGCCTGTTCGGCGAGATGCAGCTTCACCAGGACGACGTGATCGAGCAGCTCATCAAGCCCGCCATGCGTCGCGCCTGGGAGGCCACCACCGACGAAGGCGACGAGATCGACGACGAGCTGCTCGGGGCGGTTGCACGCTCCTACCTCAAGCGCGCCCAAGCGAACTTCGAGGGCGACGGGATGGACCTGCTGGTCCGCCCGCTGGACAGCGATTCGGTCGAGGAGATCGGCAACATGCTGACCGAGGCGGGCGTCTCGCCCGTGCGGTCGCAAGAGCTACTGTCCAAGCTGGAGCGCAAGACCTACGAGTCGGGCAAGCTCGACCGCGCGAAGAAGCGCATCGACCTCGACGAGACCTACTCCACCACCATCCGCAACGAGGCTGGCGAGGACGTGCAGGTCTCGATGGCCGACCTGTTCGACAACGACGTGGACTCGGTGATGACCCGCTACATGCGCGAGATCACCGGCTGGTCGGCGCTGTCGTCGAAGGCTGGCATCAAGAACCGCGCACAGCTCGACCGCTTCGTGTCGAAGCTCAAGAGCGACGCCCGCAAGTCCGGCGACGACGTGAAGGACATCGAGCGCCTGATCGACATCGGCCTCAAGTCCACCTTCGGCCGCAGCACCGAACTCGATCCCGCCAGCCGAGGCGCACGCTACGCGCGGTTCCTGCGCAACTGGAACTTCGCCCGCGTGATGAACCAGGTCGGCTTCTCGCTGTTCGCCGAGCTTGGCCCGACCATCGCGCATGCCGGTCTCCGCAACTTCTGGAACTCCGTGGGTGCCGCCCGCGACTTCCTGGTGCGCGGCGCTGACGGCAAGCTGTCCTCGCAGGAGGCGCGCGTCATGGAGCGGCTGTTCGCACCCGGCACCGACTGGCTGCGCAACCCGCCGTTCCTGCGCCTGGACGAGGATGCGCTAGTGCCGCAGACGTTCAACGTCAAGCACGGCGAGAAGATCGACAACGCGATGAACATGGCGACGCACGTCACCTCGGTCGCATCCGGCATGGCCCCGATCAACACGATGCTCCAACGCATCGCCGGTCGCGCCACGCTGCTGCGGCTGCTGGACATGGCGAACGCCAAGAAGCTGTCGGACGCCGAAGTGGCCCGCCTGCGCACCTGGGGCCTCGACGAGAAGGCCCAGGCCGACGTGTTCGGCTACCTCAAAGGCAAGCGGCAGATCGAGCAGATCGACCCGGACAAGCTGCCGTTCCAGACGCGCGAGCGCATGGCGGCCTTCCTGTTCCGCGTGACGCGACACCAGGTTCTCGAAGGTGACGCCTCGGACAGCATCGAGCTGATGCACTCCACCACCGGCCGCATCGTCACGCAGTTCCGCAGCTTCATGGTCAACAGCTACACCCGCCACTTCCTGAACTCCGTCCACCACTACGACGACTGGCGCACCTACGCGATGGTCGTGCTGTCCACTTCGGCAGCAGGCATGGGCTGGGCGGCTCGCACGTACATCAACACTGCGGGCAACCCCGAACAGCGGAAGAAGCAGCTGACGCAGGAGAACTTCTACAAGAACGCTGTCGCGCAATCGAGCTGGTCGAACGTGATCCCCGCGGTCACCGACGCCGTGTGGGCGGACGCCTTGGGTAACGACCCGGTGTTCGCCAACAACCGCTCGACCGGCCTGGAGAACGGCGTGATGGGCATCCCGTCCATCGACCTGTTCAACAAGGTCTACGGCAGCACGCGGATGATCGGTTCGGCCATCCGCGACGATGAGGAGATCACCGAGAAGCAGATGCGCGACTTCTGGAAGATTTGGTGGTTCAACAACATGACGGGCGTCCGCAACATCGCGGATCAAGCCCTACAGCAGTTCCCTGACCGCAAGGACGGGACTGATCGACCGTAACCAGGAGGCCCTTCGGGGCCTCCACCTTTTTGAGGACGCATGATCGAACTATCGCGCGGCCTTTCCTTCGTGCTCTACACCTACGAGGGAGGCCCTACGCGGTTCACCGTGCCGTTCCCGTACATCGCCCGCGAACACATCCGGGCGTTCGTCGGTGAACCGGACGCGGCCCGCGCTGTCTCCGTGTCGTGGGTGGACGCCAGCACCATCGAGATTCCGTCGCAGGATGGCGTGCTCGACGCACCCTACACTGTGACCATCCGGCGATTCACGCCGATTGACGCCCTCCTGGTCAACTACAAGGAAGGCGCAAACCTCCCGGCGCGCGACTTGTCCAAGTCGTTCCGCCAACTGCTGTACGCACACCAGGAACTCGCCGAGTTCGGTGGTGGCAGCGGCCTCCCCGGTGGCGGCCCCGGTAACCCCGGTGGCGACCCGGACCTCAACGCAATCATCGAGCAGCTCCTCCGCTCGCCAGCACTGCAAGACCTGCTGACCCGCATCGACCTTATCGACGTGAACGCCGAGGCGATCCTGGAGGAAATCATGCGCTCGCACGAGTTCTTCGACGTGCAGCGCGACTATGGCGACAAGATCAGCACGGCCACCCACGAGATCGGACTGCTGACCGAAGGCAACAAGGTCATCGCGCAGCAGATCATCGACCTGTTCGCGCGGGTGGACTACGGCGAGCAAAGTAGCCAGGCACGATTCCTGGAGGTCAATCGCGCCATCGCTGACGAGCGCTCCGCGCGCGTCGAGGCGATCACCGAGCTGCAAGGCCAGGTGGTCGAGAACGGCAAGACGATCTCCGCAGCGCTCAACCAGCGCATCGACGAGGTGGAGAGCACCACCGAAGCGGCGCGTGCGGCCACCGAGCAGCGCCTCGGCGCAGAGATCGAGGACAGCGCGGCGCAGGTCCGCACCGCGGTCATGGCCGAGGTTGACGCAACCAAGGCCCGCGTGTCCGACGTTGAGACGGCAGTAGTCCGCCACGGCGAGAACATCGCTGGCCTGGCCGAGACCACCGAAGCCCTGACGGACGCCGAGGGTGCCAACACGGCATTCCGACAGCAGATGGCGGCCAGCTACGGCGCGAACGTGCCGCAGGGGATTGCCAATGAGATCGACGGCCAGGTGTCGGCGGTTTCGGCCGCCTTCGAGCAGCGCATCGACACCGAAGCGTCCGCGCGCGAAGCCCTGGCTTCCCAGGTATCCACGCTGGAGACCAGCACCGCGCCGACGATCTTCTCGGACGCGCAGCCCTCCCCGCCCGCTGGCGGCTTCAAGGTTCCGACCTTTTGGGTCAAGACCGTGCAGACCGGCGCGTACCTGACGCAGATTTGGGATGGCACCGGCTGGCGCAAGGCCGACCTGGATGTCACCTCTCCGACCGGCGCGCTGGTGCAGCAGCTCAACACCACCAAGATCACCGCCGAGCAGGCACAGGCCATCGCGGCCACGCAGGTCCAGGCGTTCAAGGACGGCGACTTCGCCACCATCCGGCAGGAGTTCAACGTGGTCGCCGGGCAGCACTCCGGCATGTACGGTCAGTGGCAGGCCAACTACTCGGTCAAGATCAACGCGGGCACCATCAACGGCGTCCCCGTGGTCGCCGGTATCGCCCTCTCCGCCAACCCGCAGACCGGCAGCGACTTCATCGTCACCGCGGATCGCTTCGCCTTCGTCCACCCGCAGTACACCTCGGGCGGCACCTTGGCGAGCATCAAGTATCCGTTCGTGATCGGCACTGTCGGCGGCCAGTCCACCGTGGGCATCCAGGGTGCGCTGGTGGTGGACGGGACGATCACTGCGGACAAGATCAGGGTGAACTCCCTGGCCGCGCTCACGGCAAACGCAGGCACGATCAACGGCGGCACGTTCAAGACCCACACCCTCGACGGCAACGGCAACATCGTCAACGCTGCCGAGTTCCGCGTGGAAATCTCCAACCTCGGCGACTGGCCCCTGTGGGTCGGCTCCGGCGCGAAGAACGCCAACAACGCGGTGTTCTACGTGGACCGCAACGGCGGCGCGTTCTTCCGAGGCCGCGTCAATGCTCCCAACATCGTTGGGCAGTTCCAGTCGGCGACCGGCGTGTGGTGGACCGGGGCAACGAGCCTCTGCTACCAGGCGGGCAACAACTTCATCCCGCTCGGCGATTGGGTGGCGATCCACGAGTTCTGGCTCGGCGCTCCGGTGCTGGCTGGCGAGGGTCATACGCCCTCCGTGTCGGTGACCGTCACCGCGAACACGCGCGTCTACGGGCTGCACGTCATCTTGGAGGAGCTGCGCGACTCTGTGTGGGTCGTCATCGCCTCGCACGAGCCGCCGATGTACCGCGCGTTGATTCAGCAGATGGGCGGCGACGGCAACACCTTCACCGCGTCCAACTTCTACACCTACGAGCAGTCGGTGACGCTCTCGGCGTCCGGCGCATGGACAGGCGGTGCCCGCGCATTCCGCGTGCGGTGCCGCGCATCCAGCCCGCCTCCGCAGGTCCACGGCTACGACGCCCCGGCCTACCCGAACTACCTCATCACGTCGATTGGCGGCTTCGCCTTCGGCATCCGATAACCCTCAGAGAGAACCCAAGCACCGCATGAGCACTACCCCCGGCTACGTCTCCAACGCCGAGCTGGCCTCGCGCCTCTCGACGCTGGTAGACCGCTGGAACCGGCGCGAGAATCAGATGATCGCGCTGCTGACTCAGGAGGAAGGCACCGTCGTCGTGACGGACGGCCTGGGCAACAACCACACCCTCCCCTCGTTCCCGCAGCTCCAGAAGGACGTGGCCGGGCTGACCGACGAGCTGACCGGCTCGGTCGTGCAGGTGCGCGACCTGGTGTCCGTGGCAACCGGCATGGCGAACGCCGCGCAGGCGTCCGCAGATGACGCCTCTGGCTTCGCCGACGCTGCCGAAGCATCCGCCGTGCGCGCTGCGGAATCCGCCGCGAGCATCGACGACGACGTGCAGGCCACCGCCGACGCGGCGACCTTCGCTGCTGCCAAGGCGGCCGAGGCTTCCGACAGCGCGACCGAGGCGGCAAGCTCCGCAGTGGACGCCGCCGCTTCGGCGACGGCCTCGGCCACCTCGGCGCTGGCTTCGGCTGGCTCCGCAAGCCAGGCGGGCACGTCGGCCACCGCAGCGGGTCAGGCGCGTTCCGACGCGCAAGCAGCGGCGACTGCTGCCGCCACGTCACGGGATCAGGCGCAGACCATCCTGGGCTATGCGACCGACGCGGCCGACCGCGCGGAAGCTGACGCCACCGCTGCCGCAGCATCGGCTGCCGCAGCCGCCGACAGCGCGACCGCCGCAGCGACCTCGGTCACTCAGGCGACCACCCAGGCCAACCGGGCGGAAGCCCAGGCGTCCGCCGCGGCGACCAAGGCTGGCGAGGCTGCTGGCTCGGCGACCACCGCAGCCGGTCATGCCTCCGCTGCGTCCGGCTCGGCGTCTGCCGCCTCGATCTCGGCGCAGACCGCATCGTCGGCCAAGGCCGCTGCCGAGGCTGCCCGCGACAAGGCTGGCCTGTACGCGAACGCGCCGCAGGGCACCGAGGTCTCGCCGGGCGAGTTCTCGGCGAAGCATTGGGCCGCCCAGGCGCAGGCTGCCGTCACTGGCTCGCTGGTCTACATGGGATCGTGGGATGCCGGCACTGGTGCGTTCCCGGCCAACCCGGTGAAGGGTCACTTCTACAAGGTGGTCGGCGAAGGCACTGTGGGCGACATCCACTGGCGAGTCGGCGACCAGGCGCTCTACGGCGCTACCTGGGAGAAGATCGACAACACCGATCAGGTCACCAGCGTCGCCGGTAAGCAGGGCGACGTGACCCTCGTGGCTGGCGACATCGGCGGCCTGGGCGCGCTGGCGACCCGCGACGACGTGGACTTCAACACCCACGTCACCGGGAAGCCGACGACCTACCCGCCGAGCACCCACACGCACACCAAGGCGCAGGTCGGCCTCGACAAGGTGGACAATACCGCCGACCTCGACAAGCCGATCAGCACCGCGACGCAGACGGCGCTCGACGGCAAGGCGGCGGCGACGCACACGCACACCATCGCCAACGTGACCGGCCTCCAGTCCGCGCTCGACGGCAAAGCGGCGGCGTCCCACTCGCACACCATCGCAAACGTAACCGGGCTGCAAGCGGCGCTCGACGGGAAGTCGGCAATCGGCCACACGCATACCGCCGCCGAGATCGCCAACGTCGTCAACGTGACCGACGATCAGTCCATCGGTGGCGTCAAGACGTTCGCCTCCGGGCAGATTCGTGTGCAGGGATTTGGCGGCGAGGCCACGTCCGGCGTCATGTACCTGGGGTCGCTGGATCGCTATGTGTACGTGCCGCCAGCTGCGAACTCGCTGGAGTTCCGATTCGGCGATGGCACGGGTGGCGTCGCGTCCCTCAACGCTGGCGGCACCGTCTGGACCTCGGCGAACTTCAACCCGGCAGGAAAGGCCGACGCCGGTCACACGCACACCATCGCAAACGTCAGCGGCCTCCAGTCCGCACTGGACGGCAAGGCGAGCCTGGGTGGCGCAACCTTCACCGGGCAGGTCACTCTGGCCTATGGCGCGCCGCTGCGGTTGACCGGCATGGGTGCAGCGGGAACCGCGTACATCCACGGAACGAACGGCGCTGGCGATGACGTTTGCTCGATCACCCGCGTGAACACGAACAGCTGGTACAACCTGTACTGGAACGGTGCTGCGAACATTGCGGGCCGCCTGACGGTCGGCGATCAGATTTACCTCAACGCTGGCTGGTTCCGCTCCCAGCAGTCCGGCACCGGCTGGTACTCGGAAGCGCACGGCGGCGGCATCTGGATGCAGGACAGCACCTGGGTTCGCACCTACGGCGGCAAGGGATTCCTTATCGCTGGCCCAGGCGGTAGCGGTGGCGACCTCCGTTTGGAGAGCTACTCGCCAACCATCACCTGTTACGACTCCGACAACGGGACCACGCACTGGCTCCATTGCAACGACAACAACCACGGCTTCCTCGCCAGCAACGCCTTCTCGTGGTGCGCCTACCGCGACGGCAGCAACAATTGGGTCGCCACGGGCAACATCGTCGCCTATGCGTCCGATGCGCGTCTAAAGAAGAACATCGTGGACGCCTCGGCCTCCAAGGTGGCCGACTTCTTCGACCGCTTCCGTGTACGCGAGTTCGATTGGGATGCCAAGGCAATCGCCGAGCTGAATCCCACGTTCCACCCGAGCGCGGATCACGAGGTCGGCGGCATCGCGCAGGAGGCCGAGGAGGTCTACTCGTTGATGGTCGCCACGCACGCAAACGGCATCAAGACGATCCAGTGGGAGAAGGCTATTCCCTTCCTTATCGCTGAGGTGCAGGCGCTGCGTAAGCGCGTCGCGGACCTTGGGGGAGGTGCCTGATGGCCCTCCCCGGCTCCGGCCCTATCTCCTGGGAAATGATCCGCGCCGAGTTTGGCGGCGGCTACCCGATCTACGCGGACCAGTATTACCGAGGACGTGGATTGGTGCCCGACGTTCCGGCCAACTACGGCGTCCCCACGAGCGGCCCGATCTACGCCTCGCAGTTCTACAACGCGGTCAAGGCGACGCCGTTCCAAGCATCGCTGTCGCCGAGCTACCTGATGGGTAACTGGCCTCAGTCCACCAACGGCACGGTCAGCGAGTCGTTCAGCGTTTATTGCTCGGGCGGCACCGGCAACTACTCCGTGGTCTCCCGCTCCGTCACAGGCGGCGCGTCGATCTCCGGCAGCGGCCTCGGTGGCACTGTGACCGCCTCTGGGCGGAACACCTCCCGCATGGGGCAGTTCACAGTCGTCGTCACCGATGGCGTCACGCAGATCACCCTGACCGGCAACTACGAGTACAGCTTCGGTCGTCCGCTCTAACGCATCCACCACCTACAAGAGACCTAATGCACGATGAAGTGAAGCTGGTCGGCGCTCTCGCGGGCGTCGGCCTCATCGTGGGCATCGCAAAGATGCTCACGTCGAACGATCCGATCACCTGGAAGCAGGCGCTCGGCCGCGCAATCCTCTCTGGCGCTACCGGCCTTGCCGCTGGTGCCATCGTCATTTTCATCCCCGGCGTCTCCTTCGTCGCCCAGGTCGCGCTCGCGTGCATCCTGGCGTCGCTCGGCACGTCCGCGCTGGAGACCGTACTGAACCGCGTCGTCAACAAGTGACCGCCCCCAAGGATGCCTTGGAGCGACTGCACGCCGCAGTCGCTGACAAGCTCGCCGACACCATCGACTCGATGGAGTCGGACGCGAAGGGCCTGGCCTCGATCCTCAACGTGGCCCGGCAGTTTCTCAAGGACAACGGCATCGACGTTGCGGCCACGCCGCCCGGCTCACCGCTGGGCAAGCTGGCCGACAAGGTGTCCGAGTTCCCGTTCGATCCCGCTGAGGATGGGCGGCTGAACTGATGGAGGGCATGACGAGCCTCCACGTTCGTCACCCTTTCGAGGACTTCCGCAACTTCGCCTGGTACGTCTGGAAGGAGCTGGGGCTACCAAGCCCCACTCCGATCCAGTACGACATCTGCGAGTTCCTGAAAACCGGCCCGCGCCGTCGCGTCATCATGGCGTACCGCGGCGTCGGCAAGTCCTGGGTGACGGCCGCCTACGTCTGCTGGCTCCTCTGGAAAGACCCCCAGCACAAGATCATGGTGGTCTCGGCATCGAAGGAACGCGCCGATGCGTTCTCGGTGTTCGTCAAGCGCCTGATCGAAACCCTGCCTGAGCTGCAACACCTGCGCCCGCGTCCCGACCAGCGCAACTCGAACCTGGCGTTCGATGTCGGTCCCGCGCAGCCCGATCAGTCGCCCTCGGTGAAGTCGGTCGGCATCAACGGCCAGCTCACCGGCTCCCGCGCCGACACCATCATCGCGGACGACATCGAAGTCCCAAAGAACTCCATGACCGTCGTGCAGCGCGAGAAGCTCGCCGAGCTGGTCAAGGAGTTCGACGCGGTGCTCAAGCCTGGCGGCGAGATCATCTACCTCGGCACTCCGCAGACCGAGGAGTCGCTCTACAACAAGCTGCCCGAGCGCGGCTACGTCATCCGCATCTGGCCTGCGCGCTACCCGAAGGACACCAAGCACCGTCAGGTGTACGGCGACCGCCTCGCGCCGATGATCGCCGATGCGTTCGACGCGAACCCCAAGCTCGCCTGGAAGAACTGCGAGAGCGTCCGCTTCTCCGATGAGGACTTGAT
Source organism: Stenotrophomonas sp. 71799_Sma (assembly GCF_056482505.1). Lineage (NCBI taxonomy): Bacteria > Pseudomonadati > Pseudomonadota > Gammaproteobacteria > Lysobacterales > Lysobacteraceae > Stenotrophomonas > Stenotrophomonas sp. 71799_Sma. Next base: position 982,275 of record NZ_CM151202.1, on the reverse strand, counting down.
GGAGCGCGAGGCGTCCTACGGACGCTCCGGCTTCATGCTCCAGTTCATGCTCGATGCGTCGCTGTCCGACGCCGAGAAGTACCCGCTCAAGCTGTCCGACCTGATCGTGATGGACGTGGACCGCGAGGTCGCTCCGATCCGCGTGGTCTACAGCAGCGGCCCGGAGTACATCGTCAGCGACATCCCGTCCGTGGGCTTCACTGGCGACCGCCTGTACCGGCCCATGTACCTCGCCTCGGAAATGGAGGAGTTCACCGGCAAGGTACTCGCCATCGACCCCTCGGGCCGAGGTGGCGACGAAACCGGCTACGCGGTCGTCGGCATGCTTCGCGGCATGCTCTACGCGCGCCGCGCTGGTGCGACCAAGGGCGGCTACGACGACGACACGCTGGAGACCCTGGCGCACATCGCGCGCGCCGAGAAGGTCTCCGCAGTCCTCATTGAGGCGAACTTCGGTGACGGCATGTTCGCCAAGATGCTCTCCGGCGTCCTGGCGCGCGTGTACCCGTGCTCCATCGAGGAGGTGAAGCACTACGGCACCTCGAAGGAGAACCGAATCATCGACGTGCTGGAGCCGGTGCTGAACCAGCACCGCCTGGTGGTCGATGCCTCGATCATCCGCGCCGATCAGAAGTCCGAACAGAAGTACCAGCTGTGCTACCAGCTGACGCGCATCACGCGCGACCGCGGCGCACTGCGCCACGACGACCGCCTCGAAGCGCTGGCGATGGCCGTGAAGTATTGGGCCGACCAGCTCTCCCGAGACGTGTCCAAGGAGGAGCAGCGCTACCTGGAGGAGCTGCTCGACCGCGAGTACGCCTCCTTCATCCAGTCCGTGACCGGCCGCATGCCGTCACCCGACAACTACCTCGACATCCTGTAGGAGACCCAATGTCCAACACGCTCGCTGCGTGGCTGATGGCGCTCGCCGCCGCTGGCCTGCTGTACCTGTTCCTGCGCCGCAAGAACGACGACGACAACGACGGCCCGAGCGCACCCGCGCCGGTAACGCCGTGCGACTGCAACCACGCTCCCTGCTGCCACACCCAGGGCGGCCAGTCGAACCCCTACGCGCCGGTATGACCGACGCAAAGCTGCCGAGCCTCGTGGAGGTCAGGGACAACCTGATCCCCGCGGCGGCCCGGCTGCTCCCCGGCGTGGCCTTCACTCCCGAAGCGAAGGTCATGCTGCTCGCCATTGGTCTCCAGGAATCTCGCTTCGAGCACCGCAGGCAGATCAAAGGCCCCGCACGCGGCTTCTGGCAGTTCGAGGCGGGCGGCGGCACCGCAGGTGTACTCCGTCACCCGGCGACCTCCGCACGCGCCTCACAGCTCGTCTCCGCGCGTCTGGAGCGTCCCTCGACCGCTGCGGTCAACGAGGCGCTCGCCTCCGACGACGTGCTCGCCTGTGCGTTCGCTCGCCTGCTGCTGTTCACCGATCCGCGTCCGCTGCCCGCCCTGGGTAACCCCCAGGCCGCATGGGACTACTACGTCCGCAACTGGCGGCCGGGCAAGCCGCACCGTGACACCTGGGACGCGCTCTACGCGAAGGCCCTGGCAACCATCCGCAACACCTAACCGGAACCCATGAACTTCAAGACCATCTACAACCGCGCCAGCGAGCGCCTGGTGCGCGCCTACGAGCGCGCTAAGGGGTACGTAGCGCTACGCATTGCCCTCGCCTCGCAGTGGCTCCTGGAGCGCCTGCGCGAGACCTCCCGTCGCACCTACACCGGCTGGCTGTTCGTCGTCGTGTTCCTGGCGCTGCCCTACGTCGTCCTCGGCGGCCTGTGGGAGCACCTGCGGAATGCCGCGGAGCGCCTGTGGGATGACGTGAACGACATCGAGTGGGCTGCGTTCACCCCGAGCTACTGGCGGGAGCACATCAAGCAGTGACCACGCTGGCCTTTGACGGCCGGCTCGTTGCTATCGACTCGCAGGTCACCGCTGGTGATCTGCGGTACGAGGAGGAGAAGTTCTACCGCACCACCGACACCACCGGGCGCGACCTGGTGGTGTTCGGCGCGGGCACCACTTCCCACATCCAGCGAGCCGTGCGCGAGCTGTCGGAGGGATTCGACGAACTGACCAAGGGCGAGTACACGATCCTCGTGGTCGGCCTGCGGGACAACCCGGTGGCCTTCTACCACGACGGTCTCCCTCTCGACCTCCGGCGCGACTTCCTCGTCGCCGGTAGTGGTGGTGCGATTGCCCTGGCCGCCATGAAGGCAGGCCACAACGCGACCGAAGCAGTCCTCATGGCCTGCTCGACGGACCTCTACAGCGGTCCTCCGGTGCAGACCTACGACACGGTTACAAAGCGTTTCCTAAAACGCCGGACCTGAACTACTGGCGCATGGACGCGCCTAAACAGGAATGCCGATTTGGCGAGTCCTATCAAGGGCGCTCATGAGTTCTTTGATGCGGTACGGCTTCGGGAGAAAGGTCGCCCACTGGTGAGCGTCAGGGAGCTGCGGGTTCGGCACCCCGGACGCGAACATGTAGGGAATTCGGTGCGACAGCAGGTAATCGGCGACGGACATTGATGCTCCGTCCTGCGTCTGGATGTCTAAGATCGCCGCGTGAAATGCTTTCGCCTCTATGCGGTCGAATGCATCGGCAGCGGAGGCGACCACATCGACCTCGTAACCCTGCATCGCCAGGATTTCCTTCAACATCCCTGAGAGGTCAGGATCATCTTCCATGACCAACAACGAGCCGAGCCGACCCTGGCTGTATGCATCCGTAGCCATCGCGCGTTCTCCCACGCCTACGTTCCCCAAACGGTTCGTACCGTACACGACGGCCAGTTAAAAGACAGGAAACGACTCTACCTGAAAGTGAACAGTTCAGCTATCACGCCAATTCTTCATCCTTGAACCACCACATTACAGCCAAGACGACAAACCAAACGATCAGCGGGACGCCAATCGTGAATTCCACGAGTAGGCCTCTCATGTGCTCGTGCTGCGCGGCCTCAGTCAGTGCAGAATCCAGAATTGGCACCGCATCGGCCACCACGCTGTACGCGGTCGTGTCATCGTTTATGACCTCGCGGGTACGTTCGACCAGCTCCCGTGCTGCTCGAAGCTTCGCGTGCTGATATGCGGCGGGCACTCCAGCACAGACCAGCGAGAGGACAGTGACCAGCGCCGCCAAGCGAATGAGGAGGGTATTGAGCGATGCCATAGATGCTCGTTGTAATGTCTATGCCAACCGCTAAGTTTATTCGACCACGGAGCACTGGGAGGGCTTGACAAGGGTGCTATCATAGTAAGACCTAAGTATTACTCTAGCAGGACTATAGAGTTCTATTCATTGGTATTCACCATCAAGTAGAGCTACAGTTCTCCTATGCACTCCTGGGGTGTTCCTCTGTCCTCCTTGGGTGCCACTGCGGCGGACTAGACCTCCGTCCCATCCTTGATGACCCATAGCACCACGCCCGCACCAATCCAAGCGAGCGCCGGGATGCCCAAAGCGAGCTGGAGAAACAGGTTGCGGGAATTGCGGTTGCTGATGAGGTCATTCGTCGCGGCGTCAAACGTCCGCACCGCCTCATCAACCAACACCTGCGGCGAGGCGTCGTTCTCGATGATCTGCTCGTTCCAGGAACGCAACTCCTCAGCGCTCCTTACGCCGGTCTGAAAGTACGCGGCAGGGAGTCCTGCGAGCACTAAGGCCAGGACGGTGATCGCGGTAGCGGTTCTTATCGTGTATCGGCGGGCGTACATAACGTCTCCTCGAAGTGACAGAGGTGGTCGAAAGGTTTGCGGCAAATTTCCGAAGGAGTATCCAACTACTTGGAACGGCGCGATCACCCCCCGTAGGGGGTCGCCCCCTGTAGCGTAAGGCACGATGCGCCCCCTTCGCGTCACCTGCGGCGTCACCACCTCGGCTAACCTACTGATTCCAAAGGTGAACCACCGGATTAGGTATCCAGTGCCTAGGCAATCCCATGCGATACCTGGGCAACCTGCGGACATCCGCGCTCAAACGTTCGCGCCCCTGTCTGTCCCTATCTGTCTTTTTGCCCTGACCGCCACGCGCCCACCTCGGCACCACCTCGGCACACCTGCCGACCACCTCGGCACACCCTGCCCGGCCTATGCCCACCTGCCGCCCACCACGGCCAGCCAATGCGCCACCACGGCCCACGCAAGGCCCGCCACGGGCACCCCTACCGCCCCGCCTATAGAAGCTCCCCACGCGCGCGCTAGGCGCTCCCTGCGACCATCCAAAATCGTTGCCATCGGGGTATTGACAGCCATGCGGGGATTGATCTAATCTATACCCGTCGCCAGCAACACGGCGGCAGCGGAAAAGGCGGCGACAGACGTGCGACCGATGGATCGACAGCACCTAGAGCTTATCCCGCCAGCACTGAGGACTAGCCCCAAAGGCCCCTAAGCGCACCGCAGGTAACGTCCGGCTCAACCATCCCCCTACCGGGAGTGATTGACAAACCGGGAGCAAAAGGGCATAATGCCCACCATCGAACAACGGCCGCAGGGTGCGGTCGGGACAGTAGGAAAGGGGCAGGCAGGAGCGCCGCCCACGGCAGAACGCGGGGAGCTGGGAACACTAGCCGCGCCGGGAAGTGTAAGGGCCGATGAAGGCCGCCACGGATACCGGGTCACCGCCAGAAAGAGCGGGGCCATCTGTACGGGATTCCTAGGCGAGCTGGAGGCGCTCCCGGAAGCTGGCGACGGTCAGATTCCATGCCTTACGAGCATGAGTCTGACCGCCAAAGCGCCCCTACCGTTGTGATGGGGCGTTTTGGTGGTCCGATTCACTGGAGAGCAACCCATGACGATGATCCCGTTTGATATGACCGCCCGCGACTACTACGTGGCCGGTTGCATCCGCCGCGGCATCCGCGAGCACCGCGCCCGACTCAACGAGCGGGAGCGCCAGGCGAACAAGAACCGCACCCAAGTTGCGCCTTGTCCATCCCCCGTTGTCATCTGATCCCCTTTCGTCAACCCGATTTTCCACACCCCGCCGACGTGTGACGGCGGGTCTTTTTTGGAGCTACCATGAGCACCAATGGACCACTGGAGGACTTGCAAGTGCGCAAGCTCACCGCTGAGATTCGCAAGATCAACCGCGAGATCGACAAGCTGATGATGGAGACCCGGTGGTATCCGCTGGTGGTCGCCACGGCCTTTGTGGCTGGCATCGTCACGCTGACCAAGTTGTTCCTCTAACCGCGCCCTACCCCAATCCCCCGAAGCCGCCGCAAGGCGGCTTTTTTGTTGCCCGGAGAAAGCCATGAATCTCGACAAGTACGCACCGAAGATCGCCGCCGACATAGCGCGGGCGTTGGTGGACCTCGCGCTCGCCAAGGGCTATGCCATTTCCGTCAACGATGGCGAGGAGTGGACGGTGAAGCGTGGACGCGACCGGCAGATGGTGCTGGAAGCGCTGGCGACCACCGACGCCGACACGCTGGTATTCCGCCGCGAGGATGGCAGCCGCGTCGGTTTCGTGTGGCTGATCTGGCAGAACGGGGCCGACGTAGCGAGCGACTGGAGCGCAAACGAGGACACCGACGCGCTGGTGGAGCCGGTGCTGCGCGGGCTGGGGGTGCTGTGATGGAACTGCGCACCTACGGAACCCGCAACGTGTTCCTGGCACAGCCGGGGCGCTATCACGAACAACTGGCGGCGACCGCGATGACGCCGCAGCAAGCCGAGGAGTTCGCCACCGTGGTCAACCGCGCAATCAGGGATACCGACTTCGACCCCATCGACCTCGCGCAGCTGGCGAGTGGGTGGACGTGGCCCGAGCCGAGCAGCACTGCGCCGCTGGGCATTGAGGACTCGCAATTCCTTGTCGAGGTGGCGCGCATGCTGCACCGCCTCTGGCAGGAGGTCGGCGAGCAGTGGAGCGGCGTGTGGGCCTACGACATCGCCGACCCGCTGGGCGGATGGCTGTCGAGGAACGGCATCGACCACGAGACCGCCGATGGTGTGGCGCGCGCCGAGCAGCAGGCCCGCGCATGGATCGCCGAGGGCATGGGAGCCGCGCGATGAGCTACCGCGAGGAGGACATCATGTTCGAGACCGAAAAGGCGTGGGTGCTGCGCAAGGGACCGAACCATTTTGAGGTCTACAAAATCGGCCTCACCCACTCGACACGCCACGGCATTTTTCACAACATCCCCGGCGCACTGGATCGCGCCATCGAACACGCAAAGGGCCTGTCGCAATGAGCAATGACAACGAGCTGGCTGTACCTGCCGGTGACAAGCTGGTCACCCTGGGCGACCGATCGGTCTCCTACGGTCCCCGCCAAGAGTTCGACGGGAGCGTCGAGCCTTGCGCACCGATGGCCGCGCAGTTTTGGGGCGTCTACCGCTGGGCCGGTAAGGACCGCTGGTGGTGGATTGCCGACGTGGCCGACGAGGACACCGCCCGCGCAGTGGCCGCCGCCTACCTGCTGAACGTCAAGCCCGATTGGGCGCACTGACCGATAACCACCCCTGATCCCGAGGCCCGCCTAGTGCGGGCCTTCGCATTTCTGGAGCACACCATGCAAATCTACGTTGCCTGCCTTGCCTCATATAACGCTGGCGTCCTGCACGGCGAGTGGATCGACTTGGAGGGACGCGACGCCGACGACGTGCGCGATGAGATTGCCCGCATCCTGCGCGAGTCGCCGCACCCGAACGTGACCGTTGATTGCCCGGATTGCGGCGGTACTGGAACCACATACGTCCCCCGAGTATTCGGCGGGGCGGAATGCACGGCGTGTGGCGGAAGCGGCAAGGTCGCCAGCGCCGAGGAGTGGGCCGTCCACGACTACGACGACGTGTTCGGGGATACCTGGGGCGAGCACCCCGACCTGGACAAGCTGTGCGCATTGCAAGAGCGGCTGGACGAGTTGCACAACGACACCGAACGCGCTGCCTACACGGCCTTCTGCGACCACGAGGGCCTCGACGATGTGACCGTGGAGCAGTTCCACGAAGCCTACGTGGGCCAGTTCGATAGCTGGGCCGACTTTGCCGAGAACTATGTGGACGAATCGGGGCTTCTCCACGGCGTGCCCGACGCCCTCTCCCGCTACTTCGACTACGAGAGCTATGGCCGCGACATTCGGCTCAACGGTGACGCGTTTGAGGTGAGCGGCTTCTACTTCTGGAGCCGCTAACGCCGCTTCCGCAAGACCCTGCGCCAATACAGGTATGTGCGATGCGCCGGCACCGAGCTAGTCCACACCCATACGACTAGGTGAAGGGCCGTAATGGCGACTTCTACGCGGGGGTCAATCATCGAACGGTCCTTGGGGTCGGGAGTGGCGATCACGCCCTTCAGCCCTAATCATAAGGCCAATCTCGATATTTGGCACTCATTGTTCCATTTGTAGCACTTGCATAACAGGAGACTTACATATGCGTAACGCAGATTTCACCGCAAACTCGACCCTGGTGATCGTCAACGTGGCCCTCCGCGTCCACCAGTTCGGCCCGTTCTTGGTATTCGAGCGGGAGGTTTTGGTCCTGCATGAACGGACCTACGAGGTGCCCGAATGATTCGGACCATCAATTTCGACCATAACGAGAAGCGCGGCGCTCTCCGCGCGATGCTCGGCCTACTCAACGAGCGCGTCCAGTTCTCGGTCGTCCCCGAGGACTGTGGCTGGCGGGTGTCGTATCCGGTCCCACCCGCGGCCCCAACGGAGACCCCGCGGCCATGACTTCACTGCACCAGTCGGGATCAATCTCTCCCGTGGTACTTGATTCCTACGGACGCGCCATCATTGTGGCCTGTAGTCTGCCCGACGGCAGCGTCATGCTGTCGGGCTGCGCATCCGCAGACGACCAGGGGGGCGTTCTCAGTCTATGAGTACGGTGAGACGGACAATAGCCAGCGCGGTAGTCCGCGTAGGGCAAGGACTGTTTTTTGCATCCGTGGTCGGGGCCATTGTGACCCTGGCGGCGATGCTGGCACTACCGTTCTTAAAACACTGAAACGTAAGACCTTTTTGTGGAGCGCAGCCGGGGGTGGCGGCGCATTACAACGCCGTGAGCAGGGGACAGGACGGCCCCTTCGCAGGGCAGAAGTACCTGGACCTGTTCGTGAAAGCCTTTGGATATGAGATCGGAATCGACCCCTCCCCCACGCCTTGGCAGCGTGGTTTCTGGATGGACAAAATTGGCAAGAATGCCATCAACATTGGCTTGGGCCTTGTAATCCTTACATTGCGGCTCCAAGATAGACCCTGATGGTTTCCCAAGGGGGAACCATCCCCTTACGGAAAATGAGCGCACCATGAATCTCTCGCAGAAAGAACTGACGGCCATTCTCACAACCGCACTGTCAGCCTTCCGGGAAGAGATCGACGAGGACATCACCGCCACCCGCATCCTCACCCTACTCGCCGTTGTGGACGAGCCGGGCATTCAGCAGGTGGACCTTGAGCGCGTCCTCGGCGGACTCTCTCCCTCCGCAGTGAGCCGCAATGTGCTCGACCTGTCGTCTATCAAGCGTAACCGCGAGCCGGGGCCTGACTTCCTAGAGCAGCGCCCTGATCCCGCCTACCGCAAGCGCAACCTGATCTTCCCGACGACCAAGGCGCTGCACTGGCTGGCTTCGCTCGCAGAACGTGTCAACCGCAAGGTGACGGCGCGCGTCGCAGCCGCCTAACCCCCAACACCCCGTTGTGCCCCGAGGCCCGCCTAGTGCGGGCCTTTTTCATTTCTGGAGATACACATGGCCCTTCGCCTCAAAGGGACCGCGCCCAAGCCGGGTGCGCCCGATAAGCGCTACTACATGCTCGACGTGCAGGAGGGATACCGGCGCGTGCGCTTGTCCACCGGCACCCGCGACCGCGTGGCAGCCGAGCGCAAGGAGCAGGCGGTCCTCGACGCCCTGCGCGACGACCCCGAGATTGCAGAGGACGCGCTGCGGGAGCTGATTCGGGGCAAGTCCCGGTCGGTGCAGATGGCCGTGGCGAAGGCCAAGGTCCGCCAGCGCACCCTCAAGGACGCGATGGACGACGCGCTGGACGACCGCAACTTTTGGGGCAAGCTCCGGTCCATCGACACCGTGCGTACCAACTGCAAGGTGGTCCAGAGCTACCTGGGCGAGGAAACGCCCATCAACGACATCACGCAGGCCGCGGTCAACGACATGGCGCAGCGCATGCTCGCCGACAAGGCGGCTCCCGCCACCGTGAACCGCAAGATGCAGTGCCTCCTTGCCCTACTGAAACGCGAGAGGAAGGCCGGCCGGTTCTTGGGAGAGCTGCCCGAGTACAGCTTGGCCGACGAGAGGGACAACGCACGCACGTTCGTCCTGAACGTTGAGGACGAGGAATTGATCCTGGCGCGGCTGCTGGAGTGGGACACGCTCCCGAACGGCCCTGCCGGAGGGCACCCACGGGTGCGCGACGGGGCGGACTACCGCGACCTGTTCGTGTGCCTCGCCGACCTGGGCTGCCGCATGAGCCAGGCCATCGGCATCCGGTGGTCCGAAGTAGTCGATCAGGGCGGAAGGCTCCACGTCCGCTTCTGGCGGCACGCTACGCTCAAGAAGGGGCGTCCCCGCACCCTACCCTGCACCGCCCGTGTCGCCGAGGTTCTACAGCGGCGCAAGGACGCCCTGGCGGCCACATCGGACGGCCCCTTCACGATGCTCAATCGCACGCGCGCCGACCGGCTGTGGCAATGGGCCATCAAGGGGACACATCTCGCTTCCGAGAAGGAGTGCGTACCGCATGCGCTCCGCCATACGTGCGCCACTCGGCTGCTGCTGGCGACCGGCAACATCAAGCTCGTGCAGGAGTGGCTCGGACACCGCGACATCCAGACCACCTCAGCGGTCTACGCGAAGGTACTGGCCGAGCAATCGCTCCAAGGCATGTCTGCACTGGAGCAGTTCCGCCTCCCAGCCGCCTCGAACGGAACAGGTGACGTTCCGAGACAGGGATCAATTGCCAAAGCGGGAATCCAATAGGACAACTGACCGTCGCCAGCTTATTTTTCAATCACTTAGGCAATCTGTGCTCGGCCAGATGGTGCGAAAGGCGGGACTCGAACCCGCACGAGGTCACCCTCACTGGAACCTAAATCCAGGGCGTCTACCAATTCCGCCACTTTCGCGTGGCCGGCTCAGGCGTTCATTGTCGCAGGCGGGGGCTGGAAGCGGAAGGCCTGCACAAAACTGAATCTGCCGCGATGCGCGCGGCCCCTGCATCGCTGCCGCCCCGGCGGGCGCACCACCCGCCAGGACGACTGCGGCTTACTGCTGCGGTACAGCGCGGGCCGGCGCCATGCCGGCATGTTCGGCGGGCGCCTCCCCCTTGCGGATCTCCACGCCCCCGTCATCGGTGCGCCGCAGAGCCACCGACTCCGGCATGGCCTTGCGCACATCCACCGAACCGTCCGCATTGCGCTGCACATCCACCGCGTCAGGCAGGACCTCCGCTTCCGCAGGCTGAGCCGGCCGCATCTGCATGGCGTCACCCACCGGGCGCGCCGGAGTGCTCTCCGTGCCCGCATCGCGTTCAACGGTCTTCGCGGGATCATTGGCTGGCGCGCAGGCAGCCAGCGCCATCAACGCGAAGGGAACCCACAGCGTGCGGTGCAATCGATTGATATCAGCCATCAACATCTTCCTTCGTGCATGCGCCATCGGCGCGGAAGATCCATTGGGTGCGATACAGGACGCGATGCGGTGAGAAGCAGCGCACAGCATTGAAAACACTGATGACGCGTATGTCCCTGATTTCAGCATCGCTTCAGTAGATTCACGCCATGCGCCGTTTCAGCAGATCCACGCCATGCGTGGATGAAGCGCAACCCGGCGTGCAGACAAGAAAAAAGCCACTTGGATGACCAAGTGGCTTTTGTCTGGTGGGCTGTCAAGGATTCGAACCTTGGACCTATTGATTAAGAGTCAACTGCTCTACCAACTGAGCTAACAGCCCGAAATCGGGGCGCGAATTATGACCCGATCCGCTCGGTGGGTGCAAGCACTTTTTTCAACATCGTTGAAACCAGCACTGCGGTCCCGCTGCATTGCAGATCCACGGCCAAGCGGGGCTCTGCAACCCGTGATCCATCGAAACGATGGGAGTCACACTTATAAGAAAAAAGCCACCTGGGATACCAGGTGGCTTCTGTCTTGGTGGGCCGTCAAGGATTCGAACCTTGGACCTATTGATTAAGAGTCAACTGCTCTACCAACTGAGCTAACGGCCCGTGAAACTCAGACGCACATTGTAGCGTGCTTTCTGTTTATTGCAATACCGTTTCGGCTGCGCCGATGCGGTTGAATCAGTGGGGTGGCTGAGGGGATTCGAACCCCCGACCACCGGAATCACAATCCGGTACTCTAACCAACTGAGCTACAGCCACCACTGAAACTTTCGCTCCACCGCCGATGAGGCTGACGCTGGACCTTGATGCTTTGCTAGCGGGTGGAACCAGAAGTCCGTCCCCCGAAGCGAGTCCGGCATTTTCCGGGAGTCGCGAAGGAATTGCAAGCACTTCTTCACATTGATGTGCAGGGGCCGGAACAGGAGATCAATGCTGCTCCGCCGAGGTCACGCGCGCGATGTCCGCATGCCCATCCAGGAATGACAGCGTGGCCTCCCCTTTCGGCGTGACCTGCAGCTGCAGGCGTGGCTGGCCCGCTCCGTCGAGCAACTGAAACATCACGTTGCGCGACTGCGTCCTGCCAAGAAGCACTCGACGGGTAATCGCTTGCACACCCTGCGCGTGCAAGCGCTCATCGTCGGCCCAGAACATCGGTCGCAACTGTCCATCGGCGACATCGTTTCGATCACATCGAACGACGTGTTGCGTTCGGCCGTCACCTCCATCAGCAGGCCAGCAAACGCCCGCAAGGCGACAGCACCGCGGCAGAAGGTAAGCCGCCGTTGGCGCCTGCGCCGCCGATGTACTTCGATCAGCACCTGCTTCACCTCACCCACGCCGTTCGAATCTGCATCCATCCCGAGCTAGAGAAGGCGCGTGCCGCACGCACCGGATGTCAGGCGCTGGCGAACAGCCCGCCCGTCGTCGGGCACGCCCCGAGAGCATGAACGTTTAGTGAACAAATCGTGAATGAATCTCAAATAGGGATGGGGGAGATCCATTCATACAACGTTAGCTGCAGGACATGGAACGCAGGGCGCGCGTTTGCAACCATGCCGATTCCTGCAATGAAGGTGAGATCAATAGATGAGCAAGCGGCTAATCGGATTCGTCGCGCTGGCAGCCGTGCTGGCAGTGGCAGCCGTTGCAATGTCCGGCTACCGGCAGCAGGCAACTGCGGATGCCACGGCAGAGGAATCCGGGAAGAGTGGCAGCCTCGATGAACGGCCTGACCAGGGAAGGCAGCTTCCGGCGTCAGGTGCGGCGGCCGCGCAAAGGCTTGAGCGGGACAACAAGATCCCGCCGGGCTCGTACAAGGCCGTGGGCCCCAAGGCCTACGAAATCGTAAGAGGCAATGAGTTCCGGCCTCCCGGTGACGCGCTTGCCCACGTCAAGCAACTGATGCTGCGCTCCGAATCCGGAGATGCCACGGCAACCTACGAAATCTATCGAACCATCGAGCAATGCCAGACCTTCATTTCGGATCGCGCTGACAAGCTGGCGGATTCGGCCACCACGGTCGGGGCCGGCAACTGGTTCCTGGAGCGGTCGGAACGAATCCTCAAAGAGTGTGAGTCGCTGGCTCTGGATCAGGACATCTATCACGCCGATTGGCTTTCGAAGGCCGCCGCCATGGGCTCGCAGGAAGCGATGCGCGCCTACTCGCGATCGCCGGAGAAAGTCATCGGTTCGCTTGATGACGCAATCCGTGATCCCGCGGCGCTCGAGGCGTGGAAGGACACCGCCACCGGATATCTGCGCGAACTGGAATCACAAGGGAACGTCAATGTCATCAGCGACATGGCGATGGCCTACACCTATGGCGGCATCGTTCCTGCGGATCCCGTTGCGGCCCTGGCGTACACCCGCGTCCTCAACCGGCTGGACCCACGTTTTGCCACCACCAATGACATTGCCAACCATGAGAAAAACCTGAGCAGCCAAGAGAAAGAGAAAGCCCGCATTTCATCGAACGAAATCTTCAAGAACTGTTGCATCCCACGATAAGGACCTATTGTGAAAGCTAGACTGATTGGGATTATCCCTTCGCTTGGTAGAAACTCCATTCCCGCCATTGCAGGCGTGCTGCTGTTCATGGCGGCCGGGAGCCTTCAAGCGAAAAAGCTTCCTGGCGTCATCAACTGCACCGCCGGATGCACGCTGACAACCCCGTATCCCGATCCGGTGACCAACCAGCAGCTTTCCCAAGAGGTCCAGAAGCTCAATGACGGCCGGACCACGGTCTGGACTGCCCAGACGCGCGTCCAGACCGGCGATGTCCTGACCGTCTGCAACGGTATTTCCTGCGTCAACTACACGTGGCGAGGTGCAGGTTTCGACTCCGGCGAAGTGATTTCGACCGTCCTCCCGCCCAACTCCCGCGGCGGTGGTGGCGGTGGTGGCGGCGGCGGTGGCGGCGGTGGCGGCGGTGGTGGCGGCGGCCCGATCAGCGGCGGCTGCCACGGCAACTGCGGCGGTGGCGGCAAGGTGCGGGTGGGCGAACTGGAACAGATGTGATCCATCCGGGGTGCACTCGACCAGAGTGCATCCATCGCGACATTGAAAAAGGCCAGCGCATAGCGCTGGCCTTTTTTCTTTGCCGGGTGCATTGCCCCATCCCAGGCGGCGCTGCTCAAGCACCTGCGGAGTGAGCCGATCGACGTCAGACGCCGGTCAACCGCAACCGGAATGACATCACGTCGTGCGACTGCACCCCATACAAAGGGCATCTTTCATCGGAAAAGAGGAAGGTGGAATGCTCGCCACCCAGGGTCGTGCAGCCATCGAATGGGAACCAATGTTCACGGATGTGAGCACTTAAACCATTGATTCCAATGGCGCGCCCGACAGGAATCGAACCTGTAACCGCCGGCTTAGAAGGCCGGTGCTCTATCCAGTTGAGCTACGGGCGCCCGAACCGGAACGGTGTCCAATCCGACGTGATGTGGGATTGGTCGGGGTAGAGGGATTCGAACCCCCGACATCCTGCTCCCAAAGCAGGCGCGCTACCAGACTGCGCTATACCCCGGTCTTGCAATCCCCTCGGGCCATGCCCGGGGAGCTGGTCATTGTCGCCAAGCGCATTGGGAACTGTCAACGCAGGATGCGTAGATCCGGCGCCTGCCACAACGCCGAAAGCAGTCATCGGCTATGCTCACGCCCATCGGCCGGATGGCCGTCCTGACCCTCATTCGCACGGAGAACGCGTATGCGCAGCGGCAACCCGGCTCTTTCCGAGTCCACCTTCCTCGACCTCGCCAGTGGCTCGGTGGTGACCAGCCCCGACCAGGCCATGACCCTCAACGGCACCGTCAACAAGACCGGTTTCCTGCTGCTGTTGACCGTATTAACGGCCGCTTTCGCCTGGAACCAGACCATCGGCGACTACGGCCAGGTCTTGCCCGGTGCCAGGCTGTATGCCATGGGCGGCGCCATCGGCGGCCTCGTGCTGGCGCTCATCACCGTCTTCAAGAAGGAATGGTCGCCGGTCACCGCACCGATGTATGCGCTGGTGGAAGGCCTGTTCCTGGGCGCCATCTCGGCCGTGTTCAACGCCAAGTTCCCGGGCATCGTGTTCCAGGCGGTGCTGCTGACCTTTGGCACCCTGTTCGCGCTGCTGTTCGCGTACCGCAGCGGCCTGATCAAGGCCACCGAGAACTTCAAGATGGGCGTGGTCGCCGCCACTGGCGGCATCGCCCTGCTCTACCTCGCGTCGTTCGTGCTGGGCTTCTTCAACATCGACGTGCCGGTGATCCACGACTCCAGCTGGCTGGGCATTGCTTTCAGCCTGTTCGTGGTAGTCGTGGCCGCGCTGAACCTGGTGCTGGATTTCGACTTCATCGAAACCGGTGTCGCCCAGCGTGCACCGAAGTACATGGAGTGGTATGGCGCATTCGGCCTGATGGTGACCCTGGTCTGGCTGTATGTTGAATTCCTGCGCCTGCTGTCGAAGATCCAGCAGCGCTGAGCCGAAACATGCCGTAGACGACAAAGGGCGCCCTTCGTGGCGCCCTTTTTTGTTCTTCCCTCAGCGCGCCAGCAGTACCGGCAGCGACGACGCCAGCAACGCGATGCCTGACGCGGTCAGCAGGCCCAGCACGACCTGCCGGAAGCGTGCCTCGCTGATGCCGATGTAGACCCGCGCGCCCAGCAGGGTCGGCACCAGCATGGCCGGTGCCACGATGGCGAAGTACGGCAACATCTGCCGGCTCACCAGGCCGCTGCCGACATAGGTGGCCATGGTCACCGCCAGCATCGCCAGGTTGAAGTTCTGGATGACCGCGCGCTGCTCGTCCTTGCCGAAGCCTCGCAGGGTGCTCCACAACGTCGGCACCGGCCCGGCAAAGCCGCCGATGCCACTGAGCACGCCACCGGCCATGCCAGCAATCGCATCACCGATACGGCCGCCGACGCGGACCGGAGGCAACGAGCGCGCCATCAGCATCACCGGGCACCACAGCGCCAGGAAGCCACCCAGCAGCGCCTTGAACCAGTCCATGTCCAGCCGTGGCAGCACCGTCACGCCCAGCGGAATGCCGGCCAGCCCACCCAGCACGAACGGCAGCAGCAGGCGCAGGTTGAAACCGCGGCGCACGGTGAACACTGCGACCAGCTGCCCGACCAGCGCACCAAACACCGAAAGCGTCGCCGCCAGCCGCGGCTCCAGTCCCCACGCCCAGAACGACATCGCCACCATGCCAAAGGCGAAGCCGGACAGGCCCTGCACGAATCCGGCGACGATCGCGCCCAGCGCGACCAGCAGATACACCGACTCCATCACCACCTCGGTTGCTGCCGCGCGACTACCCCGCCGCGCCCACCTGTGCAGCGTAGTGCGCCGCAAGGTGCTCGACCAGCGCACGCACCTTCGGCGCCAGCGCCCGCGCGTGCGGATACAGCGCGAAGTAGCGCCGCTGTCCGGCGTGCCAGGCGGGCAGCACGCGGATCAGGCGGCCGGCACGCAGGTCCTCCTGCACGGTCAGCGCAGTGAACAGGCTGATGCCCATGCCAGCCAACGCAGCGGCATACAACGCTGGCGTCGCATCCACCCGCAGGCGCTGCCCCGCCTCGATGCTCGCGGCGGCACCGCGTGGCCCCTGCAGCTGCCAGGGCGACATCGCCGCTGTGGGACTGAAACCCAGCAGCGTGTGCTGTGCGAGGTCCGAAGCCTGCCGGGGCAGACCGTGCCGCGCCAGATAGGCCGGTGCGGCGACCAGGATGCGTGGGCAGCTGGCCAGCTCGCGGGCGACCAGCTGGCTGTCCGGCAAGGAAGGCGCGATGCGCAGCGCCAGGTCGAAGCCGCCACCGACGACATCGACCAGTTGATCATCCGCCGACAGGTCAAGCGCGACCTGCGGGTAGCGCTGCAGGAACGACGGCAGCCAATGCGGCAACTCCTGGCTGGCGACCACCTGCGGCACGCTGATCCGCACGGTGCCGCTGGGCTGTGCCTGCCCTGCGCGTGCGCGGTCATCCGCCTCCTGCAGGCGATCCAGCAGCGCTGCCGCCTCGCGGTAGTAATCGCGACCGGCTTCGGTCAGTGACAGCCGACGGCTGTTGCGATCGAGCAGTCGAACCTGCAGATGTTCTTCCAGCTGCCGCAGTTGCCGTGACATCGCCGAATGGGTGGTACCCAGTCGTTCGGCGGCGGCGGTGAAACTGCCTGCATCGACGATGGCGCGCAGCGCACGCAGGGCGGCGAAATGGTCCATCGGCGGGCAGCTCCAGGTGGCGGGGCCCGCGGCGTGCGGGCCCCGTCAGCTTATCAAGCGCCGTCGCCGGCCTTGCGTACCGGCAGGGCCAGGATTGCATCGGTGCCCAGGACGTCGCCGAAGGTGTCTTCAATCTGCGCCAGCGAGGCGTCATGCAGCGCGCGATGACCGATGCGCTGGCCTCCGGCAAGATCCAGATCACGGCTGGCGGTTGCATCGGACGATACGATCACCCGGTAGCCACGCGGTGCCGCTGCGGCATCGCGGGCGGCACCGGCCACGCAGGCATGGGTCTGCAGGCCGGTGACGATCAGGGTGTCGATGCCGGCATCCTTCAGCACCTGGTCGAGCACTGCGGCCGAGTCACCGGCGAACACGCTGACGTTGTCCTTCTGCACCACGGTCTCACCTTTGCGCGGCTGCAGGTCGCGATGGAAGGCGGCATTGACGCTGCCCTGCGCGAACAGCGGCGCACCAGCCGGCAACACGTGCTGCACATGGATCACGCGGATGCCGTGGGCATCGGCGAACTCGACCACCCGCTTCGCCTGCCGCAGTGCGGCCACGCCATCGGGGATGACCATGCGGCCACCGGCGAAGCCCGGCGCAGCGCTGCCGTCGAAGTATTCGTTCTGGAAGTCGATCACCAGCACGGCGGTCTTCGCCGCATCCAGCGAAGCCACAACGGGTGCGCCAGCCATGTGGCGAATGGTGGGATGGGCCGGTTCGGCAGCGGTGACGGGGGTAACGGCGGCCATGCCGATCAGGCTGGCCAGACCAAAGGCGGTGAGGTTCATGTTCAAGCTCCTGTGCGGTGGAAAGTGGGCACATGATGCGGAGCGGACGGCGCACGAACCAGCCGTGTAGAAGCACATGATCTGTGCGAATTTCGCACAGTATGTCCTTGTAGCGTCGAGCCATGCTCGACTACGCAGGAGCAGTCGAGCATGGCTCGACTCTACTGGGCCAGCTTGACCCCATTGAGTCGCACGATCATCGCGTGGTCACGACCCAGCACCACTTCGGCGGTATTGCTGCCCGCGCGCACGGCACGTGCAAGGCCCGCCGGATACTTCACTGGGACGCCGGCCAGGGTCTGCACATGCTGGGCCGGAGAGATCCTGCTCCTGATCACGAACTCGGCACAGCTGCCTTCGAGCAGATACACAGGCGATCCTGCCGGAAATTCGATCAACCGCAGGATGCGCGCCTCGCCCTCCTGCATGCTGCGGAGGGGCGCCCCCTGCGTCCGCAGGCGGCGCAGCGCGCGCTGGGCGCGGGACCACGGCCAGTAGAAGATGGCGTAGATCGCCACGCCGACAGCATAGACGGCAACGGCCGCCACGACCCACACGGCCGCCTCAGGCATCTGAAAAAATCCTGTCGGTGAAAAACCGCAGTTGAAAACGCAGACGGGCCGTACAAGGACGGCCCGTCTTCAACGCATGCAGGCCCGGCCTGGACATCGCCGAGACGATCTCCAGCCGGATCGCCGGCCGCTTACAGGCGGCTGGCGATGGCCTGGGCGAAGCTCATGGTGGTGCCGGTGCCGCCCAGGTCGCCGGTCAGCGAATCCTTGGCTTCCATGGTCGCCACGATGGCCTTGCGCAGGCGCTCGGCATTTTCCGGCTGGCCGACATGGTCCAGCATCTGCGCGGCTGCCAGCAGCAGCGCGCACGGATTGGCCTTGCCCTGGCCAGCGATGTCCGGCGCGGTGCCGTGCACGGCTTCGAAGATCGCCGCGTCCTTGCCGATGTTGGCACCCGGGGCCAGGCCCAGGCCGCCGACGAGGCCGGCGCACAGGTCGGAGATGATGTCGCCGAACAGGTTGGTGGTGACGATCACGTCGAACTGTTCCGGACGCATCACCAGCTGCATGCAGCAGTTGTCGACGATCATTTCCTGGAATTCGATGTCCGGGTACTGCGCAGCCACTTCACGGGCGACATTCAGGAACAGGCCCGAGGTCGACTTGATGATGTTGGCCTTGTGTACGGCGGTGACCTTCTTGCGGCCGGTGCTCTTGGCCAGCTCGAAGGCGTAGCGCACGATGCGCTCGGAGCCCTTGCGGGTGATGCGGGTGCCGGAGAAGGCGGTCTCGCCGTCGGCCGACACTTCCTGGCCTTCGGCCAGGTAGGCACCTTCGGTATTCTCACGCACGGTGATCAGGTCGACGTTGTCGAAACGCGACTTGGTGTTCGGGAAGGTGTGGGCCGGACGCACATTGGCGTACAGGTCGAAGTGACGGCGCAGGCTGACGTTGATCGAGGTGAAGCCACCACCGACCGGGGTGGTCAGCGGGCTCTTCAGCGCGACCTTGTTGCGCGCGATCGATTCCAGGGTCACCGCCGGCATCAGGTCGCCGTGCTTTTCCAGGGCCACCAGGCCGGCGTCGGCGTCTTCGTACTCCAGGCCAGTCTTGAGCTGGTCGAGCACGAACAGGGTGGCGTCCATGATTTCCGGGCCAATGCCGTCGCCGCGGATGACCGTAATTTTCTGCGTCATTGATCGATGTTCCGAACAGGGGGAAAAACGCCGTCCGGACGTGCCCGGAAACGCCGGCGCAAAGGAAGTTTCACCGGCAATTATGCCTGAGCCGGGGCCGAGGTCCCAAATAGACCATGGTCCCAGTGCCCGGCTCAGGCAGAATTGCCCGCGCATCCCACCTTATCCCCGCACCTGTCGGCGCGCCCCCTTGAACAACAAGGGGGCTCCTGGGCTGATGGATCGCGGGGAAGCGCTCGGTAGGGCCGGCCGCTGGCCGGCAACCTCGGCCATGTGGGGTTCACGGGATGCCGGCCAGCGGCCGGCACTACCGGGAGGGCCACAGGACCCGGTTCCCGGCGCCCGTCAGGTTCAGTGCGCGTGCGCTTCCGGGGCGGCGGCGCCGCCTTCGAGCTGGTCGAGGAAGTCGACCGCGCGGCGCAGGTGCGGGATCACGATCGAGCCGCCGACCACCAGGCCGACCGAGAAGGTCTCGAAGAACTCTTCTCGGGTCACCCCGGCGTCCTTGCACTGGGCCACGTGGTAGCTGATGCAGTCGTCGCAGCGCAGCACCATCGAGGCCACCAGGCCCAGCAGTTCCTTGGTCTTCACATCCAGCGCGCCGGCCTGGTAGGTCTGCGTGTCCAGCGCGAAGAAGCGGCGCACCACCTGGTTCGGCTCGCCCAGGATCCGCTCGTTCATGCGCTTGCGGAAGTCGGTGAACTCGGCGATGCGGTCCTTGCTGCCGTCGTCGGCCGCGCTCATGCCTGGCCCTGCCCGGCCAGCAGCGGCTCGAGCTTGCCTTCACGGTGCAGGGCCATCATGTCGTCGTAGCCGCCCACGTGGACGTCGCCGACGAAGATCTGCGGCACGCTGGTACGGCGGGTCAGTGCCATCATCTTCTCGCGCTCGACCGGGTCCAGGTCGATGCGGACCTCGGTCCACTGCTGGCCCTTGCTCTTCAGGAAGTTCTTGGCGGCCACGCAGTACGGGCAGACGGCGGTGGAATAGATGGTGATGGCGGGGGCACCGCCGGCGGTCTGGGCTGTCACGGGAAACTCCACGATGGATCGACGGTCTACATATGGTACCGGTGCGCTGGAATTTCCACGCCACGGCCGCAACACTGTGGATTAACGAATGGTTGCCCCCCACCCTGCCACGCTTGGCGCGCCCTGCCCGAGGACCCACTGCTTGCGAGCCCTGCTGCTGACTACCGCCGTCACCCTGGCCCTGGCCATGCCACTCGCCCAGGCCCAGGAGAAGCTGCCCGACATCGGCTCCTCGGCCGGCGAGCTGCTGACCCCGGCCCGCCAGGCCGAGTACGGCGCGATGATGCTGCGCGAGCTGCGCAACTACGGCTACCTGCTGGATGACCCGCTGGTCAACGACTGGCTGCAGACCATGGGTACCCGGCTCGGCTCCAACAGCGACCAGCCTCGCCAGCCCTACACGTTCTTCGTGATGAAGGACCGCCAGATCAACGCCTTCGCCACGCTGGGCGGCTACATCGGGGTCAATGCCGGCCTGGTGCTGACCGCCGAGCGCGAGGACGAGGTCGCGGCGGTGCTGTCGCACGAAATCGCGCACGTCACCCAGCAGCACGTGCTGCGCGGGGTCGAGCGTGCCCAGCGCGACCAGATCCCGATCCTGCTCGGCATGCTGGCGGCGGTGGTGGCCGCACAGGCCAGCAACAGCACGTCGTCCGGCAACGCGACCATGGCCGCGATCAGCTCGGGCATGGGCCTGATGCAGCAGCGCCAGATCAACTACACCCGCTCCAACGAATCCGAGGCCGATCGCCTCGGCATCCGCACGCTGTCGCGCAGCGGTTACGACGTGGACGCCATGGCCGGCTTCTTCGAGCGGATGGCATCGGCGATGCGCGGCAACGAGGGTGGCTACAGCGTGCCCGAGTTCCTGCGCACCCATCCGGTCAACATCACCCGCATCAGCGAGGCGAAGGCCCGCGCCGACCAGATGAAGAAGGACACGGTGCTGCTGACCACCAGCACCCCCAGCGGCGAGCGCAGGGAGCGCGTGGACCCGGCCGATCCCAGCCTGGCCGAACCTCTGTTGCGCGGAACCAACCCGCTGCTGCCCAGCAGCGTGCTGCGCATCCCGATGGGCCAGCTCAGCCGCGGCGCCAGTGGCGACTTCGACTGGGCCCGCGAGCGCCTGCGCGTGCTCAGCGCGGATTCCACCCCCGAGCTGGAACGCGAGTATGCCGATCTGGCCAAGCGTCAGAAGGACGGCCTCAACGATGCCCAGCGCTATGGCCAGGCGCTGGCGGTGATGCGCAGCGGTCGCGCTGGCGCCACCCAGGCCCGGCAGACCCTGGCAGGCCTGCTGCAGACCCGCCCGGACAACCTGTGGCTGGCTCTGGGGCTGGGCGAGGCCGAATCGCGTGCAGGCCAGACCGCCCAGGCCAACAGCCGCTTCGAGCAGTTGCTGCGTCAGCACCCCAACAGCCGTCCGGTGGCGCTGACCTATGCCGAGATCCTGAACGAACAGGGCAGCCGCGAGGCGGGCCAGCGCGCGCAGGCCATGCTGCGGCCCCTGCTGTCGCAAAGCGGTAACGATCCGGTCTTCCAGCAGCGGTACGCCCGCGCAAGCGAGTTGGCCGGCGACAGCGTGCGTGCCAGCGAGGCCTACGCCGAGGCGGCCTTCCTCAGCGGCCGGCCGGAACAGTCGCTGATGCAGCTGCAGGCGCTCAAGCGCAACCCGGCGTTGGACTACGTAGGCCGGGCGCGGGTGGATGCGCGCATCGAGGCGATCACCCCCACCGTGCTGGAGCTGCGCCGGCAGGGCGTGCAGGACCCGGACCTGGACCGCCGCTGAGCGCTGCATGACCGGCCGATGGCAATCCCGAACGGTTCCGGCCAGGTAGTCACAAACATGTCATCAAACCGTAGTCTACTGGCACCACTCCAGTAACCGAGCCCTACGGTGTCCTCGTGCAGAAACGCATCCTGATCGTCGATGACGAGCCCGCGATCCGTGAAATGGTCGCCTTCGCCCTGCGCAAGGGCGATTACGAACCGGTCCACGCCGGCGACGCCCGTGAGGCCCAGACCGCCATCGCCGACCGCGTCCCCGACCTGATCCTGCTGGACTGGATGCTGCCCGGTACCAGCGGCCTGGACCTGGCCCGGCGCTGGCGCAAGGAAACCCTGACCCGCGAAGTGCCGATCATCATGCTGACCGCCCGCGGCGAAGAGAACGACCGCGTGGGTGGCCTTGAAGCCGGCGTCGACGACTATGTGGTCAAGCCGTTCTCGGCGCGCGAACTGCTGGCCCGCATCCGTGCGGTGATGCGCCGCGCCCGCGAGGACGACGAGGACGGCAGCGTGGCGGTCGGCCCGATCCGCATCGACGGCGCCGCCCATCGCGTGTTCGCCAACGACCAGCCGGTGCCGATCGGCCCGACCGAATACCGCCTGCTGCACTTCTTCATGACCCACCCGGAGCGCGTCTATACCCGCGCCCAGCTGCTGGACCATGTGTGGGGCGGCAGCGTGTACGTGGAGGAGCGCACCATCGACGTGCACATCCGCCGCCTGCGCAAGACGCTGGAACCGTTCAACGCCGAAAACATGGTGCAGACCGTGCGCGGCGCCGGCTACCGCTTCTCCACTGCTACCTGAGCCTCGTCGTGCCGGCACCGCGCACCTGCGGGTGCCGGCGCCGGCAACTCTGCTATAACCCTCGGTTCACCCCAGTGAACCGCCGCACCTCAACGACGAGATCGCAATGCCCCGCCACATCCGCTCTGCCTGGTTGAAGACCCTGGCCACCGTTGCCGCGGTACTGCTGTTCGCCGGACTGGTGGGGTGGTTCACGGGCCATCTGTGGTTGTGCATCGCGTTGGGCGCGCTGGCCACGCTGGCATGGCATTACTGGCGCCTGCGCAGCGTGCTGCGGCGGCTGACCGCGCGCCAGCGATGGGATACCGCCGAAGAAGGCACCGGCGTCTGGAACGAGCTGGACCGCCTGCTGTACCGCAACCAGGTGGAAATGCGCGTGCGCAAGCGCCGCCTGCTGGACATGCTGCGCAGCTATCGCGCTGCGGCCGCCGCACTTCCCGATGCGGTGGTGGTGCTGGACCGCAACAGCCAGCGCGTGCAGTGGTTCAACGAAGCGGCCACCGCCCTGCTCGGCCTGCATCACCCCGGCGACCTCGGCGAAGCCCTGGTTGAACGCCTGCAGCCGATGCCGCTGGCGCACTGGCTGGCCGGCGGCCGCAACGCCGAACCGATCCTCGACGTGCCTTCGCCGGTCGATCCGGCGATCCGCCTGAACCTGCGCCTGATTCCCTATTCGTCGGATTACTGGCTGCTGATCGCCCGCGACGTCAGCAAGCTGCTGCGCCTGGAACAGGTGCGCCGCGATTTCGTGGCCAACGTTTCACACGAACTGCGCACGCCGCTCACCGTGGTGCACGGCTACCTGGACATGATGGACCCGGAGGACTTCCCGGGAACCGGACCGATGCTGGAAGAAATGCGCAAGCAGAGCCAGCGCATGGCCCAGCTGGTGGAAGACCTGCTGACCCTGTCGCGCCTCGAATCGCAGGAACACAGCGAGGAAGAGACCGTGGCCATGCAGCCGATGCTGGCGACGCTGCGCCGCGAAGCCGAAGCGCACAGCCAGGGCCGCCACCAGATCAGCATCGACGACCTGGCCGGCGTTGACCTGCAGGGCTCGACCAAGGAACTGCACAGCGCCTTCTCCAACCTGGTCACCAATGCGGTGCGCTATACGCCGGCCGGTGGCCGCATCGCCGTGGAGTTCCGCCGCGAAGGCGACGGTGCCGTGCTGGCGGTGCGCGATTCCGGCTATGGCATCCCGGCCTCCCACCTGCCGCGCCTGACCGAACGTTTCTACCGTGTCTCCAGCAGCCGCTCCCGCGAAAGCGGCGGTACCGGCCTGGGCCTGTCCATCGTCAAGCACATCCTCGGCCTGCACCACGCACGGCTGGAGATTGAAAGCGAAGTCGGCAAGGGCTCGGTGTTCTCCTGCCATTTCGATGCCGACCACGTGCGCCCGCGCGAGTCCGCCCCCTGACCTCCATCGAAGAATGACGCCATGAGCAGCCTCGGATCCCTCCCCCTCCCCGTGAGCCCGGACAACGATCCGTTGCGCGACCCGGCGCTGTACATCAACCGCGAGCTGTCGCAGCTGGATTTCAACTTCCGCGTGCTGGCCCAGGCGATGGACCCGCAGGTGCCGCTGCTGGAGCGCCTGCGCTTCATGTGCATCTCCTGCACCAACCTCGACGAGTTCTTCGAGATCCGCGCCGCCGCCGTACGCCACGCGCAGGAATTCGGCCTGCCGCCGGCGCCGGACGGGATGAGCCCGCAGGCCATCCTCAACGCCATCCATGACCGCGCCGCGGAACTGGTGGACCAGCAGTACCGCTGCTGGAACGAGACGCTGCGCCCGGCGCTGATGGACGCCGGCATCGGCGTGCTCGGCCGCCATTCCTGGACCGATCGCCAGAAGCGCTGGCTGCGTGCGTACTTCCGCAACGAGATCATGCCGGTGCTGTCACCGCTGGGCCTGGACCCGGTGCACCCGTTCCCGAAGATCCTCAACAAGTCGCTGAACATCGTGGTGGTGCTGAAGGGCACCGACGCGTTCGGCCGCGCCGGCCACCTGGCCATCGTGCGTGCGCCGCGCTCGCTGCCGCGCATCATCCAGCTGCCGGAAAAACTCGGCGGTCCGCAGAACTTCGTGTTCCTGTCGTCGGTGCTGTCGACCTTCGTCGATGAGCTGTTCCCGGGCATGGAAGTCCAGGGGGCCTACCAGTTCCGCGTCACCCGCAATTCCGAGCTGGTGGTGGACGAGGAGGAAGTGGAGAACCTGGCGCTGGCGCTGCGCGATGAACTGGTCGACCGCGGCTACCGGCCGGCGGTGCGCCTGGAGATCGCGCAGGACATGCCACGCGACATCGTGCGCACCCTGCTGCAGAACTTCGGCCTGACCGAGAACGCGGTGTACCGCATCGACGGCCCGGTCAACCTCAACCGCATCATCCAGCTGTACGACCTGATCGCACAGCCGGACCTGAAGTACCCGCCGATGACCCCGCGCACGCTGCGCGACAGCGACGGCATCTTCGAGACAGTGGCGCGCCACGACCTGCTGCTGCATCACCCGTTCGATGCCTTCACCGCCGTGCTGGACCTGATCCGGCAGGCGGCGGTCGATCCCAACGTGCTGGCGATCAAGCAGACCCTGTACCGCACCGGCAAGGATTCGCTGATTGTCGATGCACTGATCCAGGCCGCACGCAACGGCAAGGACGTGACCGTGGTGGTCGAACTGCGCGCCCGCTTCGACGAGGAAGCCAACCTCGGCCTGGCTGATCGCCTGCAGGAGGCCGGCGTGCAGGTGGTGTATGGCGTGGTCGGCTACAAGACCCACGCCAAGATGCTGCTGATCGTGCGCCGCGAGGGCCGCAAGCTGCGCCGCTATGTGCACCTTGGTACCGGCAACTACCACAGCGGTACCGCCCGTGCGTACACCGACATCAGCCTGATCACCGCCGATGCGGACATCGGCAACGATGTGCACCTGCTGTTCCAGCAGCTGTCCGGGCTGGCCTCGAAGATGAAGCTCAAGCGCCTGCTGCAGTCGCCCTTCACCCTGCACACCGGCATCCTCGGCCGCATCGAGCGCGAGACGCGCATCGCCGCCGCCGGCCGCCCGGCGCGGATCATCGCCAAGATGAACGCCCTGAACGAACCGCAGGTGGTGCGCGCGCTGTACGCCGCCTCGCAGGCCGGCGTGCAGATCGACCTGATCATCCGCGGCGCCTGCACCCTGCGCCCGGGTGTGCCGGGCATCTCGGACAACATCCGCGTGCGCTCGATCGTCGGCCGCTTCCTGGAGCACAGCCGCGTCTACTGGTTCGGCAACGACGGCGCACCGGAGATGTACTGCGCCAGCGCCGACTGGCTGGAACGCAACCTGCTGCGCCGGGTCGAGACCTGCTTTCCGATCCTCGACCCGGAGCTGGCCAAGCGGGTCTACCGCGAGGTCCTGCAGAACTACCTGGACGACAACCTCAACGCCTGGGAACTGGATGCCGACGGCATCTACCACAAGCGTGCGCCCGCCCACGACGAGGCACCGCATTCTGCGCAGATGGCACTGATGCAGGGTCTGTAACCCGGTGTGTCGACCAAGGTCGACACCTACCAGGAGCGGTAGGCACCGATTTGGGGCTGGATAGGATCAGTGCCGACCAACGGTCGGCACCCACCATCAGATCGCAGAAATCTGTCGAAGGCGGGGTGGGTCCGGTTGAGGGGGCGTGAGCCGCATGGATGCGGCGACCGAGCTTACATGGACGTACTTGCAGCGTCCCCCTCGACCGGACCTGCCCCGCCATCCCACGGATAGCCAGCTCTTGACGTTGACGTTGCCTCTGCAGGTGCAGGGCGCAGCCCAGCCGCACTCCCCTCTTCCAAAATGTGAAGGTCGCGCGGTGACGAGCACACCGCCCCTTCGGCTAACATTCGTCCATGCCGCACACCACCACGACTCCGCCCGCATTGCAGGATGGCGACCTGCTGGCCGCCATCGACCTTGGCTCCAATAGTTTCCACATGGTCATCGCGCGCTACACGCTCGGCCAGCTGCGGGTAATCGACCGCCTGCGCGAGACCGTGCGCATGGCCGACGGCCTGGACGGCAAAGGCGGGCTCTCCTCCGCTGCCCGGCAGCGCGCGCTGGAATGCCTGGCCCGCTTCGGCCAGCGCATCCGCAATGTACCGCCGCACCGGGTGCGCGCACTGGCCACCAACACCGTGCGCCAGCTGCGTTCACCGCAGTCGTTCCTGGTTCCCGCCGAAACCGCGCTCGGGCACGCCATCGAAGTGGTCAGCGGCCGCGAAGAAGCGCGCCTGATCTACCTGGGCGTGGCCCATGCACAACCGCCCAAGCCCGGCCAGCGCCGGCTGGTCATCGACATCGGCGGCGGCTCCACCGAATTCATCATCGGCATGGGCATGCAGACCCTGGAGCGCGAAAGCCTGCAGGCCGGCTGCATTGCCAGCACCCGGCGTTTCTTCCCCGGCGGCAAGCTGAGCAAGAAGCGCTGGAAGGACGCGCTGGCCGAGATCGGTCGCGAGTTCCAGCCCTTCGCCAGCAAGTACCGCGCGCTGGGCTGGCAGGAAGCGCTGGGTTCTTCGGGCACGCACAAGGCGATCAGCGAGATCTGCGCGACGATGAAGCTGAGCAAGGGCGCGATTACCGCCGAGGCCCTGCCGCAACTGCGCGACGAACTGCTGAAGGCCAAGAAGATCGACGACATCCAGTTGCCGGGACTGTCCAGCGACCGCCGCCCGATCATTGCCGGCGGCATCCTGGTGCTGGAGGCCGCCTTCCAGGCGCTGGGCCTGCAGAAGCTGCTGGTCAGCAAGGCCGCGATGCGCGAAGGCATCCTCTACGACATCGTCGGCCGCGCTGGCGAGAACGATCTGCGCGATGAATCGGTGTCCGCGCTCAGCCAGCGCTACGGCATCGATACCGTGCAGGCCGACCGTGTGCAGGACACCGCGCTGTCACTGCTGGAACAGGTGCAGGAACGCTGGCGGCTCGATGCCGACGACGCGCGCATGCTCGGCTGGGCTGCGCGCCTGCACGAGCTGGGCCTGATGATCGCGCACAGCGGCTACCACGTGCATGGCAGCTACGTGCTGGAACACTCGGATATCGCCGGCTTCTCGCGGCAGGAACAGCAGATGCTGGCCGCGCTGGTGCGCAGCCATCGCCGCAGCGTGACCAAGACCGCCTTCGACGCCCTGCCCGAGCGCCTGCTGCTGACCGCTCGCCGGCTGGCCGCCCTGCTGCGCCTGGCGGTGCTGCTCAATCGTGCCCATGAGGACGATCCACTGCCGGCGTTGGAACTGACCGCCGACGACAACCGCCTGTCGTTGATCGTGCCGCAGGCCTTCATTGATGCCCGGCCACTGCTGCGCGCCGATCTGATCGGCGAGACCGACGGCATCGCCGGGCTGGGCATCCAGTTCCGGCCCTTCGTAGCCTGAGGCTCACGCTTTCCCGCGAGGGAAAGAAGGTCACACACCGTTACGGTTCGCGCATGCGCCCCCGGTTGACCTGCTGCGACGCAGCAGATCAAGTCGGGGGAGCGCATTCAGCGTTACAGCTAAGCGACTGCTTTTGTTGAGCTTTCGTGAAATCTGACGATGAAGCCTGGTACAAATCGACACGACCTCTTTACACAGCATTAACCAACGAGACTACTATCGGGTCATCGGTCCGCTTGTGGGCGGCCGATTTCTTCGACGCCCCTTTTGGCGTCCCTGCACGACCTGAGAGAGAGAGAGCTCGTCATGACTTCACGTACCACCCCCCTGGGGCAGGCCATCCGCTACGCCCTGGCAACTACTGCGACGCTGGCCGCCCTGCCTGCGTTCGCCCAGAGTGGCAGCACCGCCGCGCCGACCACCCTGGATCGCATCGAGATCACTGGCTCGCGCATCCGCCAGGTGGACGTGGAGACCGCTCAGCCGGTCCTGGCACTGAGCCGGTTGGACATCGAGCGCCAGGGCTTCAGCTCGGTGGCCGACATCCTGCAGAACGTGACCGCCATGGGCAGCCCGGCGATCAGCCGTGCAAACGCACTGAGCTCGGGCGAAAACACCGGCGGCACCTACATCGACATGCGCAACCTGGGCGCGCAGCGCACCCTGGTGCTGGTCAACGGCAAGCGCCTGGGCATCAGCACCTCGGGCCTGCAGGACGTGTCCTCGCTGCCGGTGTCGGCGGTGGAGCGCATCGAAGTGCTGAAGGATGGCGCGTCGGCCATCTACGGTTCCGATGCGATGGCCGGCGTGGTCAACATCATCACCCGTTCCAACGTCAACGGTGTGACCGCCAACGTCTACCACGGCCAGTACAGCGAAGGTGACGGCGCGCGCGACCGCTTCGACGTGGTGGGTGGCTGGAGCAATGACCGCGTGTCGCTGACCCTGGCACTGGAACACTCCGAAGAAAAGAGCGTCTGGGCCAAGGACCGCTGGTTCAGCAAGTACGGCGTGAGCGACCGCCACCCGAACGATGCCTCCAACTGGACCACGCTGAGCCAGTGGGGCCAGGTCACCGGCCTGAAGGGCGGCCCGGGCTGCACCAACACCAAGGACGGCTGCGGCTACTCGCTCAACCGTGGTGCTGACCCGACCAACCCGGCCAACTACCACCTGACCGATGCGACCCCGTTCACCGGCGACGTCAGCAACGCCAACGAACAGATGCACGTCATGTATCCGCTCAAGCGTGATTCGGTGTACTTCGACGGTCGCTTCAAGATCACCGACCAGGTCAACCTGCGCACCGAATTCGGCTACAACAAGCGTTCGGCCGAGCGCCAGATTGCAGGCTACCCCCTGCAGTCCAGCTCGGTGTCCATCTCGGGCGACCCGACCGCCACCGGCCTGATGTCCAAGGACAGCTACTTCAATCCGTTCGGCAACCAGCACGGCTATGCCAAGCCTACCGACGTGGCCTGGAACCGCCGCACCTGGGAAATCCCGCGTGTGAGCACCAGCGAACTGAAGACCTACCGTGCGGTAGTGTCGCTGGATGGCAGCTTCGAGATCGGCCAGCGCTACTTCGACTGGGACGTGGGCTACCAGTACAACCGCAACGAGCTGACCGCTACCGCCACCGGCAACCTGCACAAGAAGCGCGTGCGCGATGCTGTGGGTCCGTCGTTCCTGGATCCGGCCACCGGCAAGGTGATGTGTGGCCGTCCGGGCGCGGTGATCAGCGGCTGCACGCCGTGGAACCCGCTGGTGCCCTACGGCAAGAACGATCCGAACGGGCTGACCGGCAATGAAGAACTGATGGCCTGGCTGTTCCCGGCGGAACGCACCACCGGCCGCACCACCACCAAGAACGCGTTTGCCAACCTGTCCGGCAGCATCATGACCCTGCCGGCCGGCGACCTGGGCTTCGCTTTCGGCGTGGAAAGCCGCAAGGAAGATGGCCGCTACACCCCCGATGCCCTGGCCCAGACCGGCGCCACCACCAACCTGGCCGCAGGCCCGACCGGTGGCAGCTACAACGTGAAGGAAGCCTACCTGGAGCTCAGCGTGCCGGTGCTGGCCGACCTGCCCGGTGCGCGTGAGCTGAGCTTCAGTGCCGCCACCCGTTACTCCAAGTACAACACCTTCGGCAACACGCTCAACAGCAAGTTCGGCTTCAAGTGGAAGCCGATCGACCAGCTGCTGGTCCGTGGTACCTGGGCAGAAGGCTTCCGCGCCCCGACCATCAACGACCTGTACGGTGGCGGTTCGGAAACCTTCGCGCAGTTCAGCGATCCGTGCGACACCGTGTTCGGCTCGGCCAAGGGCAGTGCTGAAGTCCGCGCGCGATGCGCACGTGACATCGCCGATGCCGGCAACTTCCGCCAGCTGAAGCAGGGCAACACCCCGGTGACCACGGCGCAGGATGCGACCCCGACGCCGTTCGTGTCCGGTTCGAACCCGCTGCTGGTTCCGGAAACCTCGACCAGCAAGACGCTGGGCCTGGTGTGGAGCCCGACCTTCCTCAGCAACCTCAACGTGGCACTGGACTGGTGGAAGATCCGCATCGACAACACCATCGTCGGTGACAGCCCGAACCAGATCCTGAGGGACTGCTACGAGCAGGGCATCGAATCGCGCTGCAGCCGCTTCAGCCGTGACCCGTCCAACGGCATCGTCACCGGCCTGAAGTTCGGCAACCGCAATGCCGGCTTTGCCGAGACCGAAGGTTACGACCTGGATGTCAGCTACCGCGTCGACACCAGCTACGGCAAGCTGAGCGCAGGCTGGACCAGCACCTATGTGAGCAAGAACGTCTACCGCTCCACCAACGATGTCCGCGAAGCGATCACGCCGATCAACGGCGTTGCCAACACCATCGGCACCGCCACCAGCCTTGCGTTCCGCGTGCGCTCGAACCTGGTGCTGGGCTGGGATGTGGGTGACTTCGGCGTCAGCTGGACGGCACGCTACTACTCCGGTGTGAAGGAGCGCTGCCTCAACGCCTCGCGTTATGCGGACGAATGCTCCGATCCGACCTTCCTGGCTCCGTGGCTGAAGTCGCCGACCGCGTACAACGAGCGCGGTGCCGTGACCTTCCACGACGTGCAGTTCCGCTACAACCTGCCGTGGGATGCCACCGTTTCGGTGGGCGCGAACAATGTGTTCGGCAAGGAAGCGCCGGTGATGTACAGCAAGCCGAACTCGTCGTTCTCCTACTACGGTGGCTACGACATCGGTCGTTTCATGTACATGAAGTACCAGCAGCGCTTCTGATCCATCCGCGCTGTTGAAGCTCGACGACCACGGCCCTTCGGGGCCGTGGTTTTTTTCTGCCTCCGCGCAGACTGTCGCTTTCCACATTGACCGTGATGCGTTCAATCAGGGACACGGTCCTCTGCGCTGCGTCCGCCGCGATGCCACAGGTTGGAGCAATCGATTGATTTGCTTCCGCTTTGTGCAGAAGCGTCACGGCCGTCTGCAGCGCTTTCGTCGCTTGCCCATACGTCTCCCCATCCATCTTCACTAGGTTCGAACATCCACCGCCGCGGTGGAGTTGACGCAGCCCCGCTTGGCTGTGTTCCGAAGACTTCGAAGACTGAGAGAGAGACCCATGACCATCCGTATTCCCGAGCTCGGGTTGGCGATCCGTCGTGCACTGGCGATGACGGCCACCACCGCACTGGCCGCCCCCGCATTCGCCCAGCACGCACCGGAAGCCACCACGCTGGACCGTATCGAGATCACCGGTTCGCGCATCCGCCAGGTCGACCTGGAAACCGCGCAGCCGGTGCTGACCATCAGCCGCGCCGACATCGAGCGGCAGGGCTTCAATTCCGTTGCCGACATCCTGCAGAACCTGACCGCAACCGGCAGCCCGGCCTTGAGCCGTGCCAGCCCGCTCAGTGCGGGCGAGGCCGCAGGCGGCAGCTACGTGGACATGCGCGGCCTCGGTGCACAGCGCACCCTGGTGCTGGTCAACGGCAAGCGCCTGGGCATGACCACTTCGGGTTACCAGGATATATCCAGCATTCCCGCCGCTGCCGTGGAACGCATGGAAGTGCTGAAGGACGGCGCCTCGGCCATCTACGGTTCCGACGCGATGGCCGGCGTGGTCAACATCATCACCCGGCGCAACGTCCAGGGCGTGACCGCCAACGTCTACCACGGGCAGTTCAGCGAAGGCGATGGTGCCCGCACCCAGTACGACGTGGTTGCCGGCTGGTCGAATGACCGCGCTTCGATCAGTGTCGCCGCCGAGCATGTCGAAGAAAAGGGCGTTTGGGCGAAGGACCGCGGCTTCAGCGCCTACACCTATACCGATCGTCATCCGGACGATGGCTGGACCACGGTCGGGCAGTGGGGGCGCATCGTCGGCTTCAAGGGCCCGGGCTGCAGCAGCGCCCGTGGCTGCAGCTATTCGCTCGATCGCGGCAGCCAGCCGGGCGGGCCGGACAGCTTCCACCTCAGTGACAACACACCGTTCACCGGTGATGTCAGCAACAGCAATGAACAGATGCACGTGCAGACGCCGATCAAGCGCGATTCGCTCTTCGTCGATGCACGCATGGATCTGAACGACCAGATCCGCTTCAACACCCAGCTGGCCTACAACCGACGCACCACCACGCGCCAGATTGCCGGCTATCCGTTCCAGTCCGGTGCGGCCGGCATCACGCCGATGTCCGCCGACAGCTGGTTCAATCCGTTCGGCCGCCACCACGGCTATGAACGCCCAAGCGACGTGCACTGGAACCGCCGCACCTGGGAGATTCCACGCATCAGCACCAGCGAACTGACCACCTGGCAGGGTATTGCAGCGTTTGAAGGCAGCTTCCAGTTCGCCGGTCGCGACTTCGATTGGGAAGCCGGCTACCAGTACAACCGCAGCGAGCTGGAGCAGCGTGCCACCGGCGACCTGCACAAGCAGCGCGTTGCCGATTCCACCGGTCCTTCGTTCTACAACCCGGCCACCGGCAAGGTGGAATGCGGTACACCGGATGCACCGATTGCCGGCTGCAAGCCCTGGAATCCACTGGTGCCGTATGGCCAGGAGGACCCGTACGGCCTGACCGGCAATGGCGAACTGCAGGACTGGCTGTTCCCCGAGGAACTCACCCGTGGCCGCAACACCACCCGCAACCTGTTCGCCAGCCTCAGTGGCGGCCTTGCCACGCTGCCCGCCGGGGAACTGGGCTTCGCCCTGGGTGTGGAGAGCCGCCGCGAGGAGGGTCGCTTCATTCCCGACGCGCTGGCCCAGACCGGCGCCACCACCAACCTGGCGGCGGGCCCGACCGGCGGTGGCTACCGTGTCGACGAGGCCTATCTGGAGCTGAGCGTGCCGGTGCTGAGCGACCTCCCCGGTGCACGCCAGCTGACCCTGGACATGGCAACGCGCTACTCGGACTACACCACCTTCGGCGGAACCCTCAACAGCAAGTTCGGCATCTCGTGGAAGCCGATCGACCAGTTGCTGGTCCGTGGCACCTGGGCCCAGGGTTTCCGTGCGCCGACCATCTCGAATCTGTACGGCGGCGGCTCGCAGACCTTCACCACCGGCTTCCGTGACCCCTGCGATACGGTCTATGGCGCCGCCGCCAGCAGCCCGGAGGTACGTGCACGTTGCGCCGCCGACATCGCCAACGCGGACAGCTACCGCCAGCTCGGCCAGGGCAACGAGCCGATCACCGGCAGCAGTGGGCAGACGCCCCTGCCCTTCACCAACGGCTCCAATCCCGACCTGAAGCCGGAAACCTCGACCAGCCGCACGCTGGGGCTGGTCTGGAGCCCGACGTTTGCCGAAGGACTGAACATTGCGTTGGACTGGTGGAAGATCCGCATCGACAACACCATCGTCGCCGACCATCCCAACGACATCCTCCGCGACTGCTACGAACTGGGCATCGCCGAGCGCTGCGGCAGTTTCACCCGCGACCCGGAACTGGGCATCGTCAACACGCTCAACTATGGCAGCCGCAACAGCGGGTTCCGCCAGGCCGAAGGCTATGACCTGGAGATCGGCCACAAGATCGAAACGTCCTGGGGCACGCTGAGCGCCGACTGGAAGACCACCTATGTGGTCGCCGCGGAAGAACGGACCACCAACGAGGCGGATGCCCCGCCCATTCCCAGCAATGGCATCGCCAGCAACGGCGGCATCGGCTTCCGTGTGCGCTCCAACGCATCGTTGGGCTGGGAGCGTGGCAACCTCGGCCTTAACTGGGGCCTGCGCTATTTCTCCGCGGTCAAGGAGCGTTGCCTGGATGCAGCCACGTATCCGGGTGAGTGCTCGCACCCGGGCCAGCGCGCGCCGTGGTTCAGTGGCAG
This sequence comes from Stenotrophomonas sp. 71799_Sma, assembly GCF_056482505.1. Lineage (NCBI taxonomy): Bacteria > Pseudomonadati > Pseudomonadota > Gammaproteobacteria > Lysobacterales > Lysobacteraceae > Stenotrophomonas > Stenotrophomonas sp. 71799_Sma. The sequence continues at coordinate 947,585 of NZ_CM151202.1, read as the reverse complement.
CCGTGACTACAACCGTCGCGGATCGGTCACCTTCCACGACGTGCAGGCGCGCTACAACCTGCCATGGGATGCGACCGTCTCGATCGGTGCCAACAATGTGTTCGGCCGCCAGGGACCGGCCATGTACAGCCAGCCGAGCGCCAACTTCTCCTACTACGGTGGCTTCGACATCGGTCGTTTCATCTACATGAAATACCAGCAGCGCTTCTGATCCACCGCGCCACCTGCACGACCGCCACGGCCCTTCGGGGCCGTGGCTTCGTACAGGGACCTGACCACCGTCATCCCGTGGTCGCAAAGCGGTCATATCGGCTACATCGCCAGGCCCGAGCATGCCGGAAACCCGGAGGCCCGCCATGCGCTATGCCATCGTCACCGAGACCTACCCGCCGGAAGTGAACGGCGTTGCCCTCACCGTGCAGGGCCTGGAGCAGGGACTGCGCAATTCCGGCCATGACATCGACCTGATCCGGCCACGCCAGACCAGCGAAGCACTGGACTCGGCACCGGGCACGCTGCTGGTGCCGGGCGCCGCACTGCCGCGCTACCCCGGCCTGCGCTTCGGCCTGCCTGCACCGATCCGGCTCAACCGTCACTGGCAGCAGCAGCGTCCCGATGCGGTCTACATCGCCACCGAAGGCCCGCTGGGCTGGTCGGCGCTGCGCACCGCGCGCCGCCTTGGCATTCCGGTCGCCAGTGGTTTCCATACCCGCTTCGACGAGTACCTGCCCGACTACGGCGTGGCCTGGCTGCAGGCTGCCGCGATGCGCTGGATGCGCCGGTTCCACAACCAGGCCGATGCAACCCTGGTGCCCACCCGCGAGCTGCAGCAGTTCCTCGGTGAACAGGGCTTCGAACGCGTGCGCCTGCTGGCACGCGCGGTCGACAGCCAGCAGTTCGATCCGGGCCGGCGCGACCCGGCGCTGCGCGAGGAATGGGGCGTGGACGGCAACGGCCTGGTCGCGATCCATGTCGGCCGCATCGCTGCGGAAAAAAACCTTGGCCTGGCGGTGAGAGCCTTCCGCCGCCTGCAGCAGATCCGGCCCAAAGCCCGCTTCGTCTGGGTGGGTGATGGTCCGGCCCGCGAAAAACTGGCACATGAAAACCCCGATTTCATTTTCTGCGGCATCCAGCGCGGCGAATCCCTGGCACGGCATTTCGCAAGCGGTGACCTGTTCCTGTTCCCCAGCCGCAGCGAGACCTTTGGCAACGTGACCCTGGAAAGCATGGCCAGCGGCCTGGCCACCGTCGCTTTCGACTACGGTGCGGCCCGCGAATACCTGCGTGATGGCGAGAACGGTGCGGCCGTGGAAAACGATGAGCAGTTCATCGAGGCAGCGGTGCAGCTGGCCGCCGATGATGCACGGCGCCGCGAATTCGGCAGCAGCGCCGCGCGTGCGATGAAGCGCCTGCATCCACAGCAGGTGGTTGCCGAATTCGATGCCCTGCTGGCCGAGCTGGCCCAGTCGCGGAGGAGCGGCCATGCGCACCACGCCGCTTGAGCTGCTGGCTGGCCGCGAGGCGCGGCTCTGCCGCCGGGCCAACCACTACTGCCGGCGTCGCCGCGTGCGTCGCCTGTTCTCGGTCATCAGCCGGCTCGGCGATGGCGTGTTCTGGTACGTACTGATGGGCGCGCTGGTGGCGCTGGACGGCTTCGACGGACTGCGTGCATCGGTGCACATGGCCGCCACCGGCCTGGCCGCACTGCTGCTCTACAAAGGCCTCAAGCGCTGGACCCGGCGTCCCCGCCCGTATGCGGCCGATCTGCGCATCCGTGCCTGGGTGGCGCCGCTGGACGAGTTCAGCTTCCCCTCCGGGCACACCCTGCACGCAGTGTCGTTCACCATCGTCGCGCTGGCCTACTACCCGTGGCTGGCGCCGCTGCTGGTGCCGTTCACCTTCGGCGTCGCGCTGTCGCGGGTGGTGCTGGGCCTGCACTACCCGTCCGATGTACTGGCCGCCACCGGCATTGCCATCCTGCTGGCATCGGCCAGCCTGGCTTGGTTGCCGCTGCCGGTGTAGCCCCCGGGGTCAGATCCCTTCGGTAGCGCCGGGCCATGCCCGGCGGTGGATGCCCTAGAATGCCTGCATGACCACGTTGTTCATTTCCGACCTGCACCTGGACCCCAGCCGTCCGGAGATCACCGACCTGTTCCTGCGCTTCCTGCGCGAGCAGGCGCCCGGCGCCGATGCGCTGTACATCCTCGGCGACCTGTTCGAAGCCTGGATCGGCGACGACACCCCCTCGCCCGCCGCCGATGCGGTGGCCGATGCGTTGAAGGTGCTGACCGACAGCGGCGTGCCTGCATACTTCATCCGCGGCAACCGCGACTTCCTGCTCGGCGAAGACTATGCGCGCCGTGCCGGCCTGCGCATCCTGCCCGACCCGTGCGTGATCGAGCTGTACGGCCGCCCGGTGCTGCTGCAGCACGGCGACCTGCTGTGCACGGACGACATCCCCTACCAGCAGTTCCGTGCACAGACGCGCGACCCGGTGTTCCAAGCGCAGTTCCTGTCGCAGCCGCTGGCCGCACGCATCGCCTTCGCGCAGAAGGCCCGGGAAACCAGCCAGGCCCGCCAGTCGGAAATGAAGCAGGATGATCGTGCGCAGTTCGAGTCGGTAACCGACGTGTCACCCGCCGAAGTCGATGCCACCTTCGTGCGCCATGGCGTGGACACCATGATCCACGGCCACACCCATCGCCCGGCGGTGCACACGCTGCAGGCCGGTGGCCGCGCCTGCAACCGCATCGTGCTGGGTGACTGGTACGAACAGGGATCGGTGCTGCGCGTGGATGCCGGCGGCTGGTCGCTGGATACGCTGGCGCGCGAATGATGGATCGCGGGGTGCCAACCAAGGTTGGCATCTACCAGGGCAGGTGAACGCACCCGGGTAGACGCCGACCTCGGTCGGCGGTTGGCCTCAGCGGAAGGCCGCGATGGTGGCCTTGGTATTGACCAGCACGCGCTGGTTGTCGGCGGTGCTGGCATTGCCCATCGGGATGCCGTTGTAGTTGATGTTCGGGTTGGACCAGTAGTTCAGGCGCGGGCAGCCGGCCGAGCAGTCATAAGCCATGATCGTGCGCCAGCGCGAACCGGAGGACGGCTCGTAGCGATAGCCGTGCCCATAGGCATAGGGCGACGTGCTGGGATCACTGGCGATATCGTGCCGCGCACTCTGCAGGTGGCCGATCTCATGCGCGAAGGAGTAATAGCCGGTCGCGCAATCCCAGTACACCGCCGCGAACGCCGTCGATGCCGTCGAACCGATGCCCGAGGCCAACCCGCAGTAGCTCGTGTTGTTGATCAGCAGCACGCCGACATCGGCCGCAGTGTTGTTGCGGCTGGTGTGGATGCTGTCCATGTAGCCGTCGCTGGTGTTGCGGAAGCGGGTCAGGTCGGTGGTGAAGTTGCCGGATTCGGTGTAGCTGGTGGTTTCATAGCCGGCCAGCTGCAGGGTGATGCCCACGTTGCTGTTGACGTAGCCCTGGTTGGATTCGGCCACCGCCAGCTGCACCAGCGACTGCATGTTGCCGCCATAGGCCGTTACCGCTGCATTGGTTGCCACCACCAGCACGCGGATGGTGGCCGGGGTACCGGACGAGGCCTGCGCGATGCCGATGCGGTCATTGTTGCCCATCGGGATTTTCGGCAGCTGGTTGTAGTCGGCCGGATGGTCGGCCGGCATCCGCGATTCATCCACTTCCACCAGTACATGCCGGTTGCCCAGTGGGCGCAGGCGATACAACTTGCCGTCCTTGCGGATCGAACCGGTGAGGGTGTTGCCCGAACGCACCAGGATCACTGAATTACCAGGATCATCCTGGCCATTCGAAGTGGCGGCAGTCAGCCGATCGGACGGCGAGCGCAACTGGCCGTACCAGATGCTGCCGCCATCGGGCAGGGCTTCCACCTTGCTGCGCACCGCCTGCACGCGCTGGCCAAGCAGTTCGAACTCCAGCTGCGGCTGCGCAGTGGCAGCAGCGTCGACACGCACTTCCTGTACCGTCGCGGTGGACGGGGTGGCCAGCAGCTTGCCCAGCGCGGGCTCACTGTTTGCCGATGCGCGGCTGATGACCGTCACCGGCTCGAACAACGGTGCCGCATGCGCGGCCGCTGCCACCGACAAACCCAACACCAGGCCACCTGCCGCTTTGCCAATCGATCTGGACAACATTGCGTCGCTCCTTGAATGATGTGAACAGCGTTGATGCAGCACGCCCGGGTCTACCGGGTCTGGCCATCTGGCCTGCGCGGGTCATGTGAATTCAATAGAAGATGGGAATGAAAATCAGGAACTGTGATCGACCGCATCTGCGTTAAGTAAGGTCAAAAGCGTCACTACACTTCGCCAATACACCGCTTTCGCGCTACCGTGACGCAGCCACGACGGGGAATGCACATGGCACCATCGCAGGACACGGACGAAGATGTCGGCTTGCTGCGGATCGGCCTGTTCTTCGATGGCACCCGCAACAACGCACACAACCTGGCACGCGGTCGCCCACAGGTTCCGCAGCCACGCCCGGCGCAGCTGCGCGCGGATGATGATTCGACCTACCAGAGCCGGCTGACCAGCAGCTACGACAACGGCCTGACCAACATCGCGCGCCTGCAGCAGCTGTATCCGGACAGCCGCCGCGATGCGATGGCCGCGCCTTCGCTGTCGATCTATGTCGAGGGCGTGGGGACCCGCGATGATGCCGATGACGATCTGATCGGACTGGCCTTCGGCATCGGTGCCAGTGGCGTTCGCGCGAAAGTGCAGCGCGCGCTGCAGGTGCTGCTGCCGGCGGCACTGGCCGAGCTGTCCGCGCGCTGGCAGCGACCGCTGCGTGGCGTGCAGCTGGATCTGTTCGGCTATTCGCGCGGTGCTGCCGCGGCACGTGATATCGCAAACCAGCTGCAGGCCTGGGACAGCGCGCGCTGGCGCCAGCTGCTGCAGGGCGCCGGCCTGCCCTGCGCTGCGGACTTCGCCGCCGTCACGCCGGTGCTGCGCTTCATCGGACTGTTCGACACCGTGGTTGCAGTCAATGGTGGCCGCGCCGATGAACACCCGCAGCTCGCCCTGCGCAGTGGCATCGCGGCACACGTCGTGCAACTGGCCGCGCGTGACGAGCATCGCCAACACTATCCATTGACCAGCGTCGCGCCAACGTTCACCGAGATCGCCCTGCCCGGCGTGCACGCCAACATCGGCGGTGGCTACAACCAGCTGGAAGAAGGGCCCAAGCTGCTCAGCCGTCCGCGCCGGCAGCAGCTGCGTCGCCCAGCGGTTTCCGACTACCAGGTCCCTCCACTGGCGTTGCTGCAGGCCACCACGGCCTACGCCGAAACGCAGGCCGACGCCGAACGCTGGCGGCAGCAGCTGGGCGTGGGTGAAAAGGAGATCTGGGTGGATGTCTGGCACCAGTGGCAGCAGCAGCGTCGCGCCGGCAGCCGCAGCGTGCTGTTGTCGCCGGTGCTGTATGTGACCGCCGCGGTGGTGCTGCGTCGGCGCATCGACTGGCGTTACCAGCTGATCGCACTGCAGGTGATGCAGCAGCAGGCCATCGATGCTGGCGTGCAATGGACCGCCAATGCCGCTGGAGTTCCCGGCTGGGAGCTGCCGTCCGCCCTGCAGCCGATTGCACGCCGACTGGTGGCCGGACAGCCGCTGACGCAGACACAGGAGGCGCTGCTGCGACGGCGTTACCTGATGCAGTCGGCGCACTGGAACTTCGATGCACTGGGCGACACCGCACTGACCTACGCCGCCGATGCCGGCGTCAGCGAACTGCCGTACCGGCCGGGTCCCGGCCTGTTCTACATCAACCGGCCAACGGTGGATGGCAAGCGCGTGGTGTTGCCGAACGCATGAAAAAAGGGACGGAGGGGATTAAGTCGTTTGTGCCACAAACGACTTAATCCCCTCCGTCCCCTTTTCTTCAACCGGCCTGTTCAATCAGGTTGGCCAACTCATCCGCATCGAACCCGGCCAGCAGGCGCGCTTCGATGTTGAATGGCCCATGCAGGTAGCCGCCGGCGTACTCCACCAGCAGTTCCTTGAAGCGCGCACGCGGCTCGACACCGGCGCGGTCGCAGTACCAGCGGTACCAGCGCGAACCGGCAGCGACGTGCGCCACTTCCTCGCGCAGGATCACTTCCAGCACATCGGCGGTTTCGCCATCGCCGACATTGCGCAGCTTCTCGATCATGCCCGGTGTCACGTCCAGGCCGCGCGCTTCCAGCACGCGCGGCACCAGTGCCATGCGTGCCAGGCCGTCATGGGCGGTCTTTTCGCACATTTCCCACAGGCCGTTGTGCGCTGGGAAATCGGCATAGTCGTGGCCATGCACCTGCAGGCGTTCGCGCAGCAGCATGAAGTGCCGCGATTCGTCGTCGGCACAGCTGACCCAGTCGGCATGGAACGCCGGCGGCAGGCCACGGAAGCGGTATACCGCATCCCAGGCCAGGTCGATCGCGTTGAGTTCGATATGGGCGATGGCGTGGATGAAGGCGGCACGCCCTTCCACACCGCCCAGTCCACGCCGCGGCACTTCACGCGGATGCACCAGCACCAGCTGCGCCGGCCGGCCGGGCATGCGGATCGGCTCCGGCGGCGGTGCATCGGCCTCCACCTTCAGGCGGCCAGCACGGAACGCGGCGGCATAGGCCTGGGTCAGCGCCACCTTGCGCAGCGGGTCGGCTTCGGCCAGGCACTGCTGCGCAGCGCGCAGCAGGTCGCCACCAACGTCGGGTACATCGACCACGCCTGGACCTCAGGCGCGGCGCTTGTGCTTGGCGTCGTCCGAACGCAGCTGCTGGATGCGCTCGAAGTAGCCCGGCTCGATACCCGTCGGGTAGTGGCCGTTGAAGCAGGACGAATCGAAGTTGCGCAGCGCCGGGTTGCCCTCGCTCACCGCCGCTTCCATGTCTTCCAGGTCCTGGTAGATCAGCCAGTCGCAGCCCAGGTGGGCCTCGATCTCTTCCACGGTGCGGTTGTGCGCGACCAGCTCTTCGGCCGCCGGCATGTCGATGCCGTAGATGTTCGGGTAGCGCACCGGCGGTGCCGCGCTGGCCAGGTACACCTTGCGCGCGCCCGCATCACGGGCCATCTGCACGATCTGCTGGCTGGTGGTGCCGCGCACGATCGAGTCGTCCACCAGCAGCACCACGCGGTTGCGGAACTCCAGGTGGATCGGGTTGAGCTTGCGGCGCACCGACTTCACGCGTTCGCCCTGGCCCGGCATGATGAAGGTGCGGCCGATGTAGCGGTTCTTGATGAAGCCTTCGCGGTACTTCACCCCGAGCACGTTGGAGATCTCCAGCGCGGCATCGCGCGAGGTATCCGGGATCGGGATGATGGTGTCGATGTCGTGGTCCGGGCGCAGGCGCAGGATCTTCTCGCCCAGCTTGATGCCCATGCGCATGCGCGCCTTGTGCACCGAGACGTTGTCGATCATCGAATCCGGGCGCGCGAAGTACACGTATTCGAAGATGCACGGGGTGTGCTCGGCCGGCTCGGCGCAGATTTCCGAGAACAGCTCGCCACGCGCGGTGATCACCAGCGCTTCGCCCGGCTGCACGTCGCGCACGCGCTGGAAGCCCAGCACGTCCAGCGCGGCCGACTCGGAGGCGACGATGTACTCGTCACCTTCGGCGTGGCTGCGCTTGCCCAGTACCAGCGGCCGGATGCCATGCGGATCGCGGAAGGCGACCAGGCCCAGGCCCAGCACCACGCTGACCACCGCATAGCCACCCTTGCAGCGGCGGTGCACGCCGGCCACCGCGCGGATCGCGGCTTCCGGGCTGAGCTGGCGCTGCTGCTCCAGTTCATAGGCGAACACGTTCAGCAGCACTTCGCTGTCCGAATCGGTGTTGACGTTGCGGCGGTCCTGTTCGAACACCTGCTGGCGCAGCGCTTCGGTGTTGATCAGGTTGCCGTTGTGGGCCAGCGCGATGCCGTACGGCGAATTGACGTAGAACGGCTGTGCCTCGTCCATGCCTTCCGAACCGGCGGTCGGGTAGCGCACATGGGCGATGCCGACGCTGCCTTCCAGGGTGGACATGGTGCGGGCATCGAACACATCGCGGACCAGGCCGGTGGCCTTCTGCACGCGCAGGCGGCTGCCGCTGGCGGTGGCGATGCCCGCCGCATCCTGGCCACGGTGCTGGAGAACGGTCAAGCCGTCATACAACTGCCCGGCGACGTTCTGGTTGCCGACGATTCCGACGATGCCACACATGGTGCGAGGTCTCCGCTGGGCTGTGCCCAGTTACAAGGAAGGTGGCCGTACCTGGCCGCGGTGGTCGCCGCGCGCGCGGTCGACGTTGGCCGGATCGCCCGGCTCGATACTGTCCGGCAGTGCAGGAGCGTCCGGGCGCACTTCGGCCGGATCGTAGGAATCGCCCTGTTCCGCTTTCGCAGGCCGCAGCCATCCGCTGCCTGCCACTACCTGGTTGAGGATGCCATTATCGCCTGCCGCGCCCGGCTTTCCCAACCCGGCGCCTGCGTTCTTGCCCAACTCCATCAATGCAGATGGGGACAGCGCGTCGGTCGGCAAGGCCTTGGGCAGCAGATCGGCCCCGGGAACCTCCCAGTGCGGCAGTTTGCTGTTCATCCAGGCCACGGTCGGGTTCAGCAACGGACGCACCGCCGAGCGCTGCCAGGAGGGTTCGGCGGTCAGCGGGGTGAAGCTGCCCAGCAGCAGCAGGACCGCGGCGATCAGGCCGCCTCGCACCGCGCCCAGCACCCCGCCCAGCAGGCGGTCCAGGCTGGTCAGCATGCTGCGGTGGACCAGGGCCTTGATGACCATGCCGATCACCGCGACCACGATCATCACGCCGATGCCGACCCCCAGGTAGCCACCGACGAAGTGCTCGCCTCCGGGGGCCGCCGGCGCGGCCCACCAGTGGGCCGCGTCATTACCGAAGGCGAAGGCCGCCCACGCGGCCAGCAGCCACGACAGGGTGCCGATGACGATTCCGACGAAGCCGCGCAGCATCCCCAGCAGGGTCGAGGCGGCGATCACGATCAGCAGCACCACGTCGATCATGGCGCCCCGCTCCTTCGGCGGCGCTGGCAACGGGGCTGCGCGTGGGTCATGGGTGCGGTCGGACCATGCCGGCCACGCCGACCTTGGCGGCGACCTGCGCCTTCAGCTGCTCGGCGTCAGCGCGGTTGGCCACCGGCCCGACGCGGACGCGATGCAGGGTTCCCTTGTCCGTGCGCACCTGCTCGACGAAAGCGCTGAAACCAGCGGCACGAACCTTGTCGCGCAGGGCATTGGCATCGTTGGCCTGACCGAACGCGCCCAGCTGCACGGCAAAGCCGACGCCGCTGGCAGCTGGTGCTGCCGGTGTGGTCGGCGCCGTCGCCGGCTTGCTGGCGGTGGCCTCCGGCTTCGGTTCGGGCTTCGGCGCCGGCTTCGGCGGTTCCGGCTTGGCGGCCGGCGGCGCGGTCGCCGTTGGCGTGCTCGGCGGCAGGCTTTCGCTGCGGACCGGGTTGCCGCTGGCCGAGGGCGCAACAGCTGCGGACGGGGTGCTGGCGCTCGGCGCAGCCGGTGCCGGGGCGGCCGCAACCGGAGTACTGCTGCCGGCCGCCGCGTCCAGGGTGATCACTTCGGCCTTCACATCCGCACGGATCTTCACCGCCTGCAGGCGGGCCGCTTCGGCCTGGGCACGGTCGGCGTAAGGTCCAACGCGCACGCGCCATGCCTGGCGGCCGTTGATGGTGGCCGTTTCAGCGAAGCCCGGCAGCTGCGAGCGCTTCAGGTAGGCGATCACCGCATCGGCGTCGGCCTTGCTGCCGTAGGCACCGAAGGTGACCGCATAGTTGCCGGCGGCGACTGCCGGCGAGGTGTCCACGGTCGGCGGCGTAGCCGGCGTGGCAGCCTCCTGCAGCGGCTTGGCCTGCCCGGTCTGCAGGCCGGTGGCACCACCGGCCGGGGCGACCAGCGGCAGCTCACGGGTTTCGAACTGGCCATCGGCCGGCGCATCCGGCGCGGCGATCGGCACATTGGCGACACCGCTGTCGGGTGCGGGTCCCTTGACCAGCATCGGCAGGAAAATCACGGCCAGTGCCACCAGCACGATGGCACCAATCAGACGCTGTTTCAGAGGCGTATCCACGTGAGGCAGGCAACTGTCCGGAGATTGCCGTCGATTATACGGGTGCCGGACCGGCCGGCGTCGGCGTTGGCTGAACGCGGATCAGGCGTCGCCCTGCAGCCACTGCAGGGCCGCAGCGGCGGTATGGAAGGAGCCGAACACCAACACCCGGTCACCCCGCTCAGCCTGGGCCAGCACCTGCGCCAGCGCCTGTTCGACGCTATCGGCCAGCGGTGCCTTGGCCGCCACCGTACCGCTCAGGCGTGCCTGCAGCTGAGCGGCGCTCTGCCCACGCGGACCGTCCAGCCCGGCCAGGGTCCACTCGCCCACCACGTCCTGCAGAGCCTGCACCACACCCGCCGCGTCCTTGTCCTGCAACGCGGCGTACACCGCCAGGGTGCGGCCGGCTGACACTTCGGCCTTCAGCGCACGCGCCAGCTGGCCCGCCGCCTGTGGGTTGTGGCCCACGTCCACGCGGATCTGCACGCCGTCGCGCTCGAATGCCTGCATGCGGCCGGAGATTCGCGCTGCTGCGATACCCGCGGCCCACGCCGCACGCGGCACCGGCTTGTCCAGCGCGCGCAGGGCGGCGATGGCAGCACCGGCATTGGCCAACTGGATCGGGCCGGCCAGCGCCGGGGTCGGCAGCTCCATGCGCAGGCCGACGTCGCGCCAGCGCCAGCGCTGGGCGTCGATCGGCTCGTAGAAGTAATCGCTGCCGCCGCGGATCGCGTTGGCACCGACCAGATAGGCACGCGCCAGCACGCTGGACGGCGGATCGGTCTCGCCCAGGATCACCGGCTTCCAGCCGCGGATGATGCCGGCCTTCTCGGTACCGATCGCTTCGCGGTCCTCGCCCAGCCACTCGGCATGGTCGATGTCCACGGTGGTGATCACTGCCACGTCGGCGTCGACGATGTTGACCGCATCCAGGCGGCCGCCCAGGCCCACTTCCAGCACCGCCAGGTCCAGCCCGGCGTCGGCGAACAGCTGCAAAGCAGCGAGCGTGCCGTACTCGAAATAGGTCAGCGTGGTGTCGCCGCGTGCCGCTTCGACGGCATTGAACGCAGCAACCAGCGCCGCATCGTCGACATCCTGGCCATCGATGCGCACACGTTCGTTGTAGCGCAGCAGGTGCGGCGAGGTGTAGGCACCCACCTTCCAACCGGCAGCACGGCCGATGGCCTCGATGAAGGCCACGGTGGAGCCTTTGCCGTTGGTGCCACCGACCACGATGGTGCGCCCGGCCGGCGCGCCAAGACCCATCGCCGTGGCCACGGCGCGCACGCGCTCCAGGCCCATGTCGATGGTCGCCGGGTGCTGGCGTTCAATGTAATCCAGCCAATCGGCCAGGGTGGTCGGGGTGTTCGTCACGGCAGTGCTTCCAGCAGGTACAGGTGGTTCGGTGTGGCGGATCAGAGTGCGCGGTGCTTGGCTTCGCCGAAGAACGGCGTGTGGTGGGCGCAGTCGTTCAGGCGCACCACTTCCAGGCTGTCCAGGTCGGCGCCTTCGAGCAGGTTGAGCGTGGTCGGTGCCTGGCGGAAGGTCCACAGGCGGGAAATCGGCAGGCCCAGCACCTTGCACAGGATCACGCGGTTGACCGCGTCATGGGCAACCACCAGCAGGGTGTCGTGCTCGCCGAGGCCTTCGGTGGCACGGGCCAGGCCACGCCAGCTGCGCTCCAGCACCAGCCGCAGCGATTCGCCGCCGGGCATCAGCACGGTATCGGGCTCCTCGCGCCAGGCCTGCAGGCGCGACGGATCCTTTTCGTTGATCTCGCTGGCAAGCAGGCCTTCCCACTCACCGTGGGCGATTTCCTGCAGCTCCGGCTCGGTCAGCAGCATGTCGGCACGGGCGGCGCCAAGCGCCAGCTGCGCGGTGCGCTGCGCGCGTGACAGCGGCGAGGCCACCGCACGGGTGATGTCCACCGAGGCCAGGCGGGCACCCAGTGCCTGGGCCTGGGCTTCACCGATCGGCGAAAGCGGAATATCGATCTGGCCCTGGTAGCGGCCTTCGGCGTTCCACGGCGTTTCGCCGTGGCGGGCAAGCAGGATGCGCATGCGTGCAAGGGGTCCTGGGGGGAGGAGGTTTCCGCGTTTCGTTCACATCCTGTGAAGTGCGCGGAACAGGGATGATACCTGTTCGGCGCACCGGGCCGGGCCGGGCATGAAAAAACCCCGCGACGTGGGTCGCGGGGTTTCGGAAACTCCGGCTATCTGGTCGAGGTTGCCGGCCAGCGGCCGGCACTACCCTCGGTACAGGCAGTAGATCCACGCCATGCGTGGATGGACCGCCCCGAACCGCGAACCTTACTTGACCAGGTTCAGTTCCTTCAGCAGCTGCGGCGCCGGCGCCACTTCCTGCATGATCCACTGCATGTAGCGGCTGTCGACGGCGATCATGCGGGTCATCACCGGGTCGAACACCCAGTTGGAGCTGACCGATTCCCAGTTGCCATCGAAGGCCAGGCCGACCAGCTTGCCGTTGGCATCCAGCACCGGCGAACCGGAGTTGCCGCCGGTGATGTCCAGGTTGGACAGGAAGTTCACCGGCACCGAACCAATGCGCTTGTCTTCCAGGCCGCCGTAACGCTTGGCCTTGACCGCATCGAGCAGCGCCTTCGGCGAATCGAACGGATCTTCACCGGTTTCCTTCGCCGCCACGCCTTCCAGGGTGGTGAACGGGGTGTACTTCACGCCGTCCTTGCCATAGCCCATGACGTTGCCGAAGGTGATGCGCAGCGACAGGTTGGCATCCGGATAGACGAACTCGCCCTGGCTCTTCTTGTAGTCGGCCACGGCCTGCAGGTACAGCGGGCGGGCGGTCAGTGATTCGCCTTCGCGGATCTTCTTCTGCTCTTCCTGCTTCAGCAGTGCCGGCATGACGGCCACGGCGTACTGGATGGCCGGATCGCTGCTGGCTTCAAACGCGGCACGGTCGGCCTTGAACCACTTCAGGCGATTGTCCAGGCTGCCCAGCTCGGTGCCGCCCAGCTTGTTCACCAGCGACTTGACCGCAGCGGCATCGCTGCCGGCCAGCCACTTGTTCAGCACTTCGTTGTCGCGCTGCGCGGCCGGCAGGGCCACGTACTGGTCCAGCCAGTAGGTCTGCAGCTGCTGGTCCATCTTTGCCACGTAGCGACGGTCCATCTGCTTCAGGCCACCTTCAATGGTGGTCAGGTCGCGTTCCTGGTAACCGGCTTCGCGCTCGGCATCCGGCTTGCTGCGTTCGATCGACAGGCGGTACAGGGTGATCGCTGCGCCAACGGCCGAGGTGTTGTTGAACTGGCCGACGAACAGGTCGCGTTCGCGGGTCGACTTGCTGGTATCCAGATGCTTGAGCAGCTGCGCGTGGGCGGCCAGGGCCGGCTTGCCGGCAGCACCCTGCTTCTTCAGCCAGGCCAGCACGGCGGCTTCTTCAGCCTGCTTCTGTCCGGCGGCGTCGATGCGCTTGAAGCCTTCCAGCTGGCCCAGGTAGTTCTTGGCCACGTTGTTCATGCTGGCGGCGGTCGCTGCGTACTTCACCTTGACGTCGGCGTCGGCCTTGCCGGCGTCGGCGATCATTTTCAGCACTGCGTTGTAGTGCTTGGCGATGGTCGGGTAGGTGAAGCTGGCGGTTTCGTTGAACTCACCGGCCAGTGCATAGCGGTTGGTGCGGCCCGGGTAGCCGGCCACCATCACGAAGTCGTCTGCGCCCAGCGGCTGGTCGGCGAACTTCAGGAAGTGCTTGGGCTGGTACGGCACGTTGTCGGCGGCGAAGGCGGCCGGCTTGCCGTCCTTGCCCACATAGGCCCGGTAGAACGAGAAGTCGCCGGTGTGGCGCGGCCACATCCAGTTGTCGACGTCGCCGCCGAACTTGCCGACGCTGCCCGGGGGCGCGTAGACCAGGCGCACGTCCTTGATTTCCATGTTGCGGAACAGGCGGTAGGTGTTGCCGCCGGAGAAGCTGTACAGGCGGCAGCGGAAGCCGGCATCGGCTTCACAGGCGGCGACCTGGGCCTTGTCGAAGGCGTCCAGCGCGCGGCTGCGGGCCAGCGGATCGTTGCCGGCGCCAGCAATGGCGGCCTTGGCCTGGGCGGTGACGTCGGTGATCTGGTCGAGCACGAACACGCGGGCGTTCGGGCCGGCGCTCAGTTCGTCCTTCAGGGTCGGCGCGTTGAAGCCGTCCTTGATCAGGTTCTTCTGCGCGGTCGAATTCAGCTGGATGGCGCCATACGCGCAGTGGTGGTTGGTGACCACCAGGCCCTGCGGCGAGACGAAGCTGGCGGTGCAGCCGCCGAGGGCAACGACGGCGCCCATCGGGTCGCCGGTCAGGTTGGACAGTTGTTCCGGGGACAGCTTCAGGCCGGCCTTCTGCAGCGGACCGGCGATTTCCGGCAGCTGCTGCGGCACCCACATGCCTTCAGCGGCATGGGCGACCTGGGCCAGCCCGAGGCTGGCGACGATGGAGAATGCAAGCAGGTTCGAGCGCATGGAGCGGCCCCTGGTAGTGGAACCTTCGATTGTAGCCCGCCGCCCTGCCCCGGCCCGAACCCCGGAAGTCATGGGCCGGGCGCACCGATGCCCTTCGCCGGGCATGGCCCGGCGCTACCGCTTGCGCGCACCCTCCCCGGTAGCGCCGGGCCATGCCCGGCGAGCGCAGCGGCGCCGCTGTTTGCAGCACGTTCGAAACGCCCGCCAACACACGCCTTTCGTTCCGCCACTGCACCCGCAGCGCAACATGGGAAATCCGCGCGGCACCCTATAATCCGCGCTTTCCCCCTGATGAGTTCCACCCCGATGGCGCAGCAAACGATGAAGGCCCTGGTCAAGCGCGAAGCGGCCAAGGGCATCTGGCTGGAAGAAGTTCCGGTGCCGACCCCGGGCCCGAACGAGGTCCTGATCAAGCTCGAGAAGACCGCGATCTGCGGCACCGACCTGCACATCTACCTGTGGGACGAGTGGAGCCAGCGCACGATCAAGCCGGGCCTGACCATCGGCCACGAGTTCGTCGGTCGCGTCGCCGCACTCGGCTCGGCCGTGACCGGCTATGAAATCGGCCAGCGCGTCTCGGCCGAAGGCCACATCGTCTGCGGCCACTGCCGCAACTGCCGTGGCGGCCGCCCGCACCTGTGCCCGAACACCGTCGGCATCGGCGTCAACGTCAACGGCGCCTTCGCCGAGTACATGGTGATGCCGGCCAGCAACCTGTGGCCGATCCCGGACCAGATTCCGTCCGAGCTGGCCGCGTTCTTCGATCCGTACGGCAACGCCGCGCATTGCGCGCTGGAGTTCAATGTGATCGGTGAAGACGTGCTGATCACCGGTGCCGGCCCGATCGGCATCATCGCCGCCGGCATCTGCAAGCACATCGGTGCACGCAACGTGGTGGTGACCGACGTCAACGACTTCCGCCTGAAGCTGGCCGCCGACATGGGTGCCACCCGCGTGGTCAACGTGGCCAACCAGTCGCTGAAGGACGTGATGAAGGAACTGCACATGGAGGGCTTCGACGTGGGCCTGGAAATGAGCGGCAACCCGCGTGCGTTCAACGACATGCTCGACTGCATGTACCACGGCGGCAAGATCGCCATGCTCGGGATCATGCCCAAGGGCGCCGGCTGCGACTGGGACAAGATCATCTTCAAGGGCCTGACCGTGCAGGGCATCTACGGCCGCAAGATGTACGAGACCTGGTACAAGATGACCCAGCTGGTGCTGTCCGGCTTCCCGCTCGGCAAGGTGATGACCCACCAGCTGCCGATCGACGACTTCCAGAAGGGCTTCGACCTGATGGAAGAAGGCAAGGCCGGCAAGGTTGTATTGAGCTGGAATTGACCCTTCGCCGCGCGCGATGGGTGGGTGGGTGCCGAGCTTGCTCGGCACACCTTGAAACTGAAAAAGGCGCCCGATGGGCGCCTTTTTCTTTGCCATCCCGATGTTGCCGGCCAGCGGCCGGCACTACCGGTAACGCCTGCGGCGTTACTTGCCGATGGCCACGCTCAGCATCACGCGGCTGTGGGCCAGCTTGCCGGAGTTGTCGCGGCCGTTGCCGTCGGTACCGTAGTAGCCTAGGCCGACCTTGGCCATCCCGAACTGGCGCTCAACGCCGACATTCCAGTCGGTGTAATCCTTGGCGATGCCGTCTTCAAACGTGCTGCGGCCGACATTGGCATTCAGGGTGAAATCCTTCGGCAGGCCCCAGCTGCCGCCCAGGCCGAAGTACCAGCCATCGGTGCTGCTGTTCCATACATCGTTGGTGTAGGCCACCGTCAGCTTGTAGGTGTCATCCAGCGTGGTGGTGGTGATCAGCTCGTTGTAGTTCTGGTGGCTGGACTTCAGGTAGGTGTAGCGGTTCAGCAGCACGTCGACGTTGACGCGCTCGGTGACGTCCACGCCGTAGCCGATCAGGTAGTCGACCTCGGTCTTCGGATCACCCGCACCGAAGTCCACGCCCGAACCCCAAACGCCGGCATACAGGCCAACCGGGCTGGTGTAGGTGAAACCGGCCTGCAGGGTCGGATCCTCGTCGGTCTGCGACACACCACGGAACAGGTAATCGGAAACAGCGGTGACGTTCCAGCTGTACGGCGATTCGTTTTCCTGGGCGCTGGCGGCGAACGGGGCGGCCAGGGTCAGGGCAGCGGCAATGGCGAGGCAGGCACGGGCGTGCTTCATGAGCGTCTCCGGTGGGGGCGGTGGCGTGGAAGGCGGGGAGCGGGCGTAGCGGCCGGAGCGGGACAGCTCCGGTTCACGAATTTTTAACCAGTTTGCTATTGCGATGCAACATGTGCCGGCCGTGGCGATGCCCCATCCGGGCCGGTCGGCAAGCGGCGATGCCCGGTAGAATCAGCGGTTTCCCCGTTCAGAGCCGTGCCCACGCCATGACCGACGCCTCCTCCGCCCTGACCCGCCACTACGCCGAGGAACTGGACGCCATCCGCGCCCAGGGCCTGTTCAAGTCCGAGCGGATCATCACCAGCCCGCAGTCGGCCGAGATCACCCTCGAGGACGGCCGCAAGGTGCTGAACTTCTGTGCCAACAACTACCTGGGCCTGGCCGACCATCCGGACCTGATCCAGGCCGCCAAGGATGCGCTGGACACCCACGGCTTCGGCATGGCCTCGGTGCGCTTCATCTGTGGTACCCAGGACCTGCACAAGCAGCTGGAGAAGCAGATCGCCGACTTCTTCGGCAAGCAGGACACCATCCTGTACGCGGCCTGCTTCGATGCCAACGGCGGCCTGTTCGAGCCGCTGCTCGGCGAGAACGACGCGATCATTTCCGATGCGCTGAACCACGCTTCGATCATTGACGGCGTGCGCCTGTGCAAGGCCAAGCGCTTCCGCTATGCCAACTGCGACATGGCCGACCTGGAAGCCCAGCTGCAGGCCGCCGACGCCGCCGGCTGCAAGACCAAGCTGATCACCACCGACGGCGTGTTCTCGATGGACGGCTTCATTGCGCCGCTGGACGAGATCACCGCGCTGGCGAAGAAGTACAACGCGCTGGTGCACATCGACGAATGCCACGCTACCGGCTTCCTCGGTGCCACCGGCCGCGGCTCGGCCGAAGTGAAGGGCGTGCTGGAAAAGATCGACATCATCACCGGCACCCTGGGCAAGGCCATGGGCGGTGCACTGGGCGGCTTCACCTGCGCCAGCGCCGAGGTGATCGAGCTGCTGCGCCAGCGTTCGCGCCCGTACCTGTTCTCCAACTCGCTGCCGCCGCATGTGGTGGCCGCCGGCATCAAAGCGTTCGAGATGCTGGCCGCCGCTGACGATCTGCGCGACACCCTGGTGGAAAACACCCGCTACTTCCGCGAAAAGATGGTCGCCGCCGGTTTCGACGTGAAGCCGGGCGTACACCCGATCAGCCCGGTGATGCTGTACGACGCACCGCTGGCGCAGAAGTTCGCCGAGCGCCTGCTGGAAGAAGGCATCTACGCGATCGGCTTCTTCTTCCCGGTGGTGCCCAAGGGCCAGGCCCGCATCCGCACCCAGATCAGCGCCGCGCACAGTCGCGAGCATCTGGACCGCGCGATCGATGCGTTCACCCGCATCGGTGTCGAGCTGGGCGTGATCAAGGGTTGATCCCCACCGGTCAAAGCGTGCCGACCAAGGTCGGCACCTACCAGGCGTGAGGGCGTGCCGACCGAGGTCGGCACCTTCCCGGCATCACTTCTTTTTCTTCTTGCCCTTCGGCTCGTCCTTGCTGGCCACCACCACCGGCTTGGCGGCAGCATCCTGGCCGTTGCCCTTGGCAACGCGGATGCCATTGGCCTTCATCCAGGCATCGAACTCATCGGCGGTCATCTTCTTGTCGCCGTTGCTCATCAGGAAGCGGTAGCTGCCGCGACCATCCAGCTCCGGGGTCTTCACTTCCACCACCGGGGTCTCGGCCGGCATTTCCGCCTTGGCCACCTTCTTGTGGCCACCACAGGCGGTCAGCAGCACCATCGGCAGCAGCAGGCCTGCGCAGCGCAGGGTTTGGTTGAGGGTCGGGTGGTACATGGGCAGGCTCCGTTCGGGAAATTCAGCAGCCAGACGCCCCCTACGCCTGGAACGGTGGCCGGCAACCGCCGGCCGCGGGCGATGATCAGCCCGGTGCAGCGGCCCCCAGCCGCTGCTGGTCACTGACCTCCAGCACCCGCCACTGGCCCTTGCCGAGATCGCCGAGCTGCAGCCCACCGATCGCGACCCGGACCAGGCGCAGCACCTGCAGGTCGAAGGCCGCCAACAGGCGGCGGATGTGGCGGTTGCGGCCCTCGTCGAGGACCACCTCCAGCCACGCGGTCTTATCGCCGCTGCGCAGCACGCGCACAGCCTGGGCGACGAGGAACTCGCCCTCGTCGTCCACGCCGGCCTGCAGGGCCGCCAGCGTGGCGTCATCGGGCAGGCGGTCGACCTGCACGTGGTAGGTCTTCTGCGGGCCGGTCTCTGGATCGGTCAGGCGCGCGGCCCACTGCGGATCGTTGCTGAACAGCAACAACCCTTCACTGGCCTTGTCCAGGCGCCCGACCGGCGCGATCCACGGCAGGCCGGCACCATCGAAGCAGCGGTACACGGTGTCGCGGCCACGTTCGTCCTGCGCGGTGGTCACCACCCCACGCGGTTTGTTGAGCATCAGGTACAGGCGCTGCGGCGCGCCCATCGGCTGGCCATCGACCTCGATCGGCGGCGCCGGCTGCCCAATCGGGAATTCGGGATCCCGCACGATGCGGCCGGAGACGCGCACGCGGCCATCGGCGATCCAGCGCGCGGCCTCGCTGCGCGAACACACGCCGGCCTTGGACAGCACGCGCGCCAGGCCATGACGGACACCGGCGGCTGTGGCAGCGGGAGTCGCACGCCCACGCGGTGCGTGGGAGCGGGCGGCGGGGGCGGCAGGTGGGCGGCGCGTGCGCAAGCCTCTGCTCCCCGCGGTGCTTACTTCTTGTCGACCGGCTTGGTCTCAGCCGGTGCTTCGGCCGGGGCCGGAGTGGCGGCCGGAGCCGGACGCGCCTTGACCACACGCACGCCACGCGCCTTCATCCAGGCGTCGAACTCTTCGGCGGTCATGCGCTTGCCGTTCTGGCTCATGTCGAAGCGCCAGGGCGTGTTGTCGAATTCGGTCTGCGGCTTGTAGGCCGCCGGATCGTTCGGCTTCACTGCCGGGGCGCTCGGAATGGCCTTGGCGATGTTCTGGCAACCATCGATGCGCAGGCGCTGCAGCACCTGGTCCAGCGACTGCGACGGATCGTAGTTGCTGCTCAGCACGCCGGCCGGCATGCCCAGCTGGTTGCCACGGATGTAGAGCTCGTCGGCCACCGGCGCGATGGTCGTGGCCGGCAACGGCAGCGGCGAGGCGCTGGTGTTGACCGAGCAATCGACCGCAGCGTGGGCGGCGGGAACCAGGGCCAGCGCCAGGAAGGCGGCCGATGCAGAGCGCAGCATGAAGGGCATCCAGGAAAGGAAGTGACGCGGCGAGTTTAGCAATGCCGCGACAGCTTTCAAGCGCCACTTTCAATGAATACGGCAACTCATTGGTTTTACGGATAAAAACCCGACGAACGGTTGTTCCCGGACCGACGGACACGCGGATTCCGGGCTACGGAAACAACAAGACCCGGCCGAAGCCGGGTCCTGCTGTGTCCTACTGGCAGATCGTCAGAACTTAGTTCTGGACGTTCAGCTCGGTACGACGGTTCTTGGCGCGACCTTCCGGGTTGTCCGAACCATCCGGGTTGGTGTTCGGAGCAATCGGACGGCTCTCGCCGTAGCCGATCGGGCCGACCAGGCGACCGGCGTCAACGCCGTTCTTGGTCAGGTAGTTGTACACGGCGGTAGCACGACGCTCCGACAGCTTCTGGTTGTAAGCGTCGGTACCCTTCGAGTCGGTGTGACCGGCAACTTCAACGCGCAGATCCGGGTAACGCTTCAGGATCTCGGTGGCTTCGCTCAGGATCGCCACGGCGTCCGGACGCAGGTTCGACTTGTCGAAGTCGAAGTTGACGCCCTTCAGGTCGATGGAGACCGGCACCGGGCAACCGTCCGGACCGATGGTCTGACCCGGCTGCGAGTTCGGGCACTTGTCGTCGCAGTTGTTGACGCCGTCACCGTCGTCATCCAGGTCGGCGCAGCTCGGGGCAACCGGAGCCGGAGCCGGAGCAGCCGCGACCGGAGCCGGGCCCAGCGGGATCACGACGCCGACCGAAGCCAGCACGTCACCGAACCAGTCTTCCTTCGGAGCGGCAACGCTCTGGTCGTCGAAGTCAGCGCGGTAGGCCACTTCGGCGCGGACAGCAACGCGCTTTTCGAAGGTGGTCTGCAGGCCGACGCCCAGCTTGGCGGCAACGTTGCCGTCCTTACGCTGGCGCGGACCGTTGGCATTCAGCGCCGGGTACTCTTCTTCCGACTTCTGGTAGCCCAGGCCACCGACGATGTACGGGTTCCAGCCGCGGCCTTCCTTGATGAAGTGGCGACGCAGGTCCAGCGAGACGCCGTACTGCGACCAGTTCAGGTCCTTGTTCGAATCGAAGTTCGGGTTCTGATAGTTCAGCTCACCGTCCAGCGACCAGTTCGGGCTGATGAACTTGCCCAGGCCCAGGGTCACGAACGGAGCGTCATTGGTCAGACGGTCGCTGTCCTGGAAGTTGAAGCCGGCCGAACCGGTCAGGTACCAGCGGTCATCGAACTCCTGCGCCGAAGCTGCCTGGGCAAAAGCCAGGCCGCCCAGCAGCGCGGCAGTAAGGATCTTCTTGTTCATTGAGTACAGCTCCTATTTCGGGGGTATGAAACCGGTAGAGGCATGGGCCAGCACAAGTGCGTCGATGTACGACAGCCGATTCAGCACGCCACCGCCGCGAACATTATGCTCAGGCGGGTGAAGGCCATGTTAACAGTCCCGTAACATGTGAAGTGTTGCGCCCGACCGTCCGCCGGTCCGACGTTGAAACCCTATACAGGATGATGAAAATCCGCAAGACCCTCACGCTGCAAGGGTTTGACGGGGTTTAGGCGGGGAAAACGACATATTGCGCGGCGCGCTGCATCAAACGGTTCAGCGCGTCTGCGGAAACGTGAGGAACCTTATGATGGAGCCACGAACCCAGCCGGAGCCGTGATGAAAGCCGTCGCCCTGAGTCGTGAATCCGCCCCTGCCCTGTGCGATATCCACCTGCCTCCGCCGCTGCCTCCCCGGGGCCGTGACCTGCTGGTCCGGGTCGAGGCGGTTTCAGTCAACCCCGTCGATGGCAAGCAGCGTGCCAGCACGGATCCGGCCACGCTCCAGGCACCCCGCGTGCTGGGTTGGGACGCTGCCGGCGTGGTCGAGGCAATCGGCGACGAGGCGAGCCTGTTTGCCTCCGGTGACGAGGTTTATTACGCAGGCGATGTCACCCGCCCCGGCTGCAATGCGCAGTACCACTGGGTGGATGAACGCCTGGTCGCGCGCAAGCCAACCACGCTGGATTTCGCTGAAGCCGCAGCGCTGCCGCTGACCACGCTCACCGCCTGGGAGCTGCTGTTCGAGCGCATGCCGCTGCGGCTGGACGATCGCCGCCACGCCGGCCAGCACCTGCTGGTGATCGGCGGTGCGGGCGGGGTCGGCTCGATGGCAATCCAGCTGGGCCGCCATGCGGGTTTCGAGGTGATCGCCACGGCGTCGCGCGAGGCCTCGGCCGACTGGTGCCGGCAGATGGGTGCCCGGCACGTGATCGACCATCGGCAACCACTTCAGGCCCAGCTGCAGGCGCTGGGCATCGACACGGTGCAGGTCGCACTCAACCTGGCCGACACCGATCACTACTGGGACGAACTGGGCCTGCTGCTGGCGCCGCAGGGACATGTAGGCCTGATCGTCGAGCCGCGTGGGCCGCTGCGCATCGGCGATCCCTACAAAGCCAAGTGCATCGGCATCCACTGGGAGTTCATGTTCGCGCGCTCGCGCTTTGCCACTGCCGACTGCATCGAGCAGCACCGCATCCTCAGCCGCACGGCCAGCATGATCGATGCCGGCCAGCTGCGCGGCACCCTCAGTGAAAGCCTGGGCCCGATCAATGCGGCAAATCTGGACATCGCGCATCAGCGCCTGGCCAGCGGACGCACGGTGGGCAAGCTGGCGCTGGCAGGCTGGGGCGACTGAGCCAGGCTGGAACGCCGATGTAAAGCCGAGCCCATGCCCGGCCGTGCGGTCTGATCGTAGCGTCGAGCGTGCTCGACTGATTCATCAGGAGCAGTCGAGCACGCTCGACGCTACTGTAGCGGCGGATTGGTCGGCATCTGTATCTATGGAAGTGACTGAATCGGGATTACGGTGGAAACAGATTCTTCTCCCCCGAGACCGCCATGCCCACCGCCCTGCCCTTGCGCCTGCTGCAACTGATCACCGGCCTGTTCCTATACGGCTTCGGCGCCTCGCTGATGATCCGTGCGGCCATCGGCGTGGCGCCCTGGGATGTCCTGTCACAGGGCATCGCCGCGCAGACGCCGCTGTCGTTCGGCCTGGCGACCAATGTCATCGGCGCACTGGTGTTGCTGCTGTGGTGGCCGCTGCGGCAGAAGCCGGGTGTAGGGACCGTGCTCAACGTGATGCTGATCGGCCCCTCCGCGCAGTTCGGGCTATGGCTGCTGCCGCCGGCCGTCGGCCTTGGCTGGCAGCTGGCAATGTTCTGCGCCGGCATGCTGCTGGTCGCGCTGGCCACCGGCCTGTACATCGGCGCCAGGCTTGGCCCTGGCCCGCGCGACGGCCTGATGACCGGCCTGCATGCCCGCACCGGCTGGCCGATCTGGAAAGTGCGCAGCCTGATCGAGGGCAGCGTGCTGCTGCTGGGCTGGTGGCTGGGCGGCAATGTTGGGCTCGGCACCCTCGCCTTCGCCCTGCTGATCGGTCCGCTGTGTGGTGTCACGCTGGGCTGGTTCGGGATCGGTCGCACCCCGGTAGTGCCGGCCGCTGGCCGGCAACCGCAAGCACCCTGATCTGCCCAGGATGCCGGCCAGCGGCCGGCACTACCCCCCGGAGTTCGGGGGGAGCGCCGCAGGCGCGGGGGCGTGGAGGCCGGTAAGTGGGGCCCGCGGTTCGCGCAGCGAATTGCGGGAGCGACAGCACGCATGTGCCGAGCGTACCCGGCCAGCGGCCGGCACTACCCCCCGGAGTTCGGGCGCAGCGCCGCAGGCGCGGGGGCGTGGAGGCCGGTAAGTGGGGCCCGCGGTTCGCGCAGCGAATTGCGGGAGCGACAGCACGCATGTGCCGAGCGTACCCGGCCAGCGGCCGGCACTACCCAAAGGCCGGCCCTTGCCCCGGCCGCCGTTTCGCGGCACGCTTCGCGCTTCCGTACGCAAGCGTATCGACAATGTCGCCAGCCAACGAAAGCGCCTACCCCCATCTGTTCGCCCCGCTGGACCTGGGCTTCACCCAGCTGCGCAACCGCGTATTGATGGGCTCGATGCACACCGGCCTGGAGGATCGCGCCCGCGACTTCCCGCGGCTGGCGGCCTACTTCGCCGAACGCGCCGAGGGCGGTGTCGGCCTGATCGTCACCGGCGGCTTCGCGCCGAACGTGGTCGGCTGGCTGAAGCCGTTCGGCGGCAAGCTGTCCTGGCCCTGGGAAGTACGCCCGCATCGGCAGCTCACCGCCGCCGCGCACCAGCACGGCGCGAAGATCTGCCTGCAGCTGCTGCATGCCGGCCGCTATGCCTACCACCCGCTGTCGGTGGCGCCGTCGAAGCTGAAGGCACCGATCAACCCGTTCACCCCGCGTGCGTTGTCGGCCAGTGGCGTCGAGCGCCATATCGCCGACTACGCACGCAGCGCGAAGCTGGCCCGCGAGGCTGGCTACGACGGTGTGGAAGTGATGGGCTCGGAGGGCTACCTCATCAACGAGTTCATCGCCCCGCGCACCAACAAGCGCACCGACCGCTGGGGCGGCGATGCGAACCAGCGCATGCGCTTCGCGGTCGAGATCGTGCGCCGCATCCGCGAGGCCTGTGGCCCGGACTTCATCATCATCTACCGCCTGTCGCTGGTGGACCTGGTGGAGGACGGCAGCAACTGGGAGGAGATCGTGCAGCAGGCGCAGGCCATCGAGGCCGCCGGCGCGACGATCATCAATTCCGGCATCGGCTGGCACGAAGCCCGTATTCCGACCATTGCCACCTCGGTGCCGCGCGCCGCCTTCGCCGGGGTCACCGCCAAGCTCAAGCCGCATGTGAAGGTGCCGCTGGTGGCGACCAACCGCATCAACATGCCCGACGTCGCCGAGCGCATCCTCGCCAGCGGCGGTGCCGACATGGTGTCGCTGGCGCGTCCGCTGCTGGCCGACCCGCAATGGCCGAACAAGGCCCGTGCCGGCCGCGCCGAGGCAATCAACACCTGCATCGCCTGCAACCAGGCCTGCCTGGACCACGTGTTCGAGAACAAGCTGGCCAGCTGCCTGGTCAATCCGCGCGCCGCCCACGAGACCGAGCTGGTCTATCGCCCCACCGCCACGCCGAAGAAAGTTGCCGTGGTCGGTGCTGGCCCGGCAGGCCTGGCGTGTGCCACCGTCGCTGCCCAGCGCGGCCACCAGGTCACCCTGTTCGATGCCAACGAGGAGATCGGCGGCCAGTTCAACGTGGCCAAGCGCATCCCCGGGAAGGAAGAGTTCCACGAGACCCTGCGCTACTTCCGCCACACGCTGGCCGAAACCGGCGTGCAGCTGCGCCTCGGCACCCGCGCCGATGCCGCCACCCTGGCCGGCTTCGACGAGGTGGTGCTGGCCACCGGCATCACCCCGCGCAAGGTCGACTTCCCCGGCGCCGACCACGCCAAGGTGGTCAGCTACCTGGACGTGCTGCTGGGCCGGGTTGAAGTGGGCACCAATGCGGCGATCATCGGCGCCGGCGGCATCGGCTTCGATGTCGGCGAGTACCTCAGCCACGCCGGTGAGTCCCCCTCCCTCGATCCGGAACGCTGGATGGCCGAATGGGGCGTGGACAGCGCGTTCGAGGCCCGCGGCTCGCTGGGCCGGCCCGAGGTCGAGGCATCACCGCGTCGGCTGTGGCTGCTGCAGCGCAGCCCGGGCAAGCCCGGCGCGCGACTGGGCAAGACCACCGGCTGGATCCACCGCGCCACGCTGAAGGCCAAGGGCGTGCGCATGCTCGGTGGCGTCGAGTACCTGGGCGTCGATGACGAAGGCCTGCGCATCCGCGTGGAAGGCAGCGAACAGCTGCTGCCGGTCGACCATGTGGTGATCTGCGCCGGGCAGGTACCGAATCGTGCATTGCAGGCCGAACTGCAGGCCGCCGGCATCAACGCGCAGCTGATCGGGGGTGCCGATGTAGCGGCCGAACTGGACGCCAAGCGGGCCATCGACCAGGGCAGCCGGGTCGCCGCCGCGCTCTGATGAGCGCCTGAATGGGGGGCGGAATGTGATTTCCGTCACCCCTGCCGAACCTGAATGTCAAGCCGAGCGGTTCACGATGCGTTCGGCTATCCCCCCCTACCTTGCGCCATCTTTCCGCTCACCAGCCAGTTTCCGGTGAGCCGGCGCAGCCCCTCGATCGGTACTGATCGTTTCTTTTGGGGCTGCCCACGGGGCGGCCCCGATGGCCGCCTCCCCATGACGCCAAGTCGTACCCCGCCTCCTGTCGCCCCCGCGGCCGGAACCGGAGCGTGCGGCCCATACGGAGCAAGGAGTTATATGAAACTGGCCTGGATTCTCTGGCTGTCGCAGTTGTTGCCTCAGCCGGCCGCTGATTCATTGTGTTTGAGCACCACCGTTTACCTGGAAGCCCGCGACCAGACCCTGCGTGGCCAGCAGGCCGTCGCCGAGGTCGCCCTGCGCCGCCTCGACAGTGGCCTGTGGGGCGACTCCATGTGCCAGGTGGTCACCGCGCGCAAGCAGTTCGCACCGACCATCGTCTCGCCCGGCACCCAGCTGGGCAATGATGCGGCCTGGAGCGAGGCGATGAACGTGGCCTTCGACGCCGAGCGCAACTGGGCGCTGCCGGCCGGCGAGCGCCGCGAGATCGTGCCCGGTGCCAGCCACTTCGCCGCGCTGTCCATTGCCAGCCCGAACTGGCGCAATGCCTACCAGGTGGCCACCATCGGCGATCACACCTTCTATAAGGTGCAGAACCTCAAGCCACGGCAGTCGTAACGATCCGTGCTGGCGGCAGCGTTGCCGCCCGCCGCCAGGCTCTGGGATAGTGGGCGCTTCCCGCCCGCATCACCTGGAGTTCCCATGAAGCTGTACAGCAAGCCCGGTGCCTGTTCCACCGCCGACCACATCGCCCTGCAGTGGACCGGCCAGCAGTTCGAGGTTGAACTGCTGAACAAGGACACCCTGAAGGGCCCGGAATTCCTCAAGATCAATCCGGCCGGTGCCGTCCCCGCACTGGTCGACGGCGACTTCGTGCTGCTGCAGAACGCCGCGATCATGGGCTATATCGCCGACAGCTTCCCGCAGGCCGGCCTCGGCGGCGACGGCAGCCCGCGCCAGCGCGCCGAAGCCACCCGCTGGCTGGCCTTCGTCAATTCCGATGTGCATCCGGCCTTCTCGCCGCTGTTCGCGCCGGGCAAGTTCATCGCCGACGAGAGCCAGTTCGATGCGATCCGCGCCGCCGCGCACAAGCGCCTGCGCGCCCTGTTCGAGACCGCCGACAAGCAGCTGGCCGACAAGCCGTGGCTGGCCGGCTTCCGCAGCTTCGCCGACCCGTACTTCTACATCACGCTGCGCTGGGCTGCTGGCACCAAGGTCGACCTGTCCGGCCTGGACAACCTGGCCGCCTACAAGGCGCGCATGGATGCCGATGCCGGCGTGCAGGCCGCGCTGAAGGCCGAAGGCCTGGCCTGAGCCAGACCATGGGTCGGAGCCGTCTGCACAGCAGACGGCTCTGCCCCCATCGGTGCAATCGCCACACTCAGCCGATCTGGCGGATCACTTCGCCCTTGGCATCGCGCAGGTAGGTCGGCACCACTTCGATGCGCAGCGCCGCCGCCACCGGGTAGATGCCGCGCTCGGCACGCACGCCCGCCAAGGCTTCCAGACCCGTCTCGTCCAGTGCCCAACGCGCGCTGTCGGCCGATACCTCGCCGGTTTCACCGCGCGCGGCCGGAATGAATTCCCACTGCCGCTCGCGGCTGACCAGTTCCAGCGATTTGCCGTGGCGCAGGCGCAATGGCAGCAGCTCGCACACGCTGGCCACCTGGCCCGCACCGAGCACCAGGGTGGTGACGCCCGCCTCCTGGCGCCAGTCCAGCGTCTCGATGAACAACATGCCGGTGCTGGAGCCCTCGCGCTCGCTGCCGGCCTGCACCTGTGCGGCCAATGCCGGATCCTCCAGCAGGTTGCCGCGATGCAGATCGCTGATCCACAGCGGCATCGCCGGTTGCAGCGCCTGCAGCACGCCGCGCGTCGACCAGCGCTTGACCGCTTCCATCTCCTCATCGGTCAGCCCGACCAGCTGCAGGAACTGCAGGTGGCCATTGGCAGTGTCGCGTGCGGGTAACTGCGGATCTGCGACGAAGGCCAGATGGCACAAGCGCGTGTTGGTCTCCAACGCGATCGGGCCGTTGGCATTGAGGTGGTGGCCATCCTCGAACACGTTGCCACTGCCGAACACATAGCGCGCCAGGTTCTGCAGCAGGTTCATCGGCCACACCGGCGGCGTGCTGCCGGCGTTCTCACCGACGTCGGCAGCGAGGCGGAAGGTCAGCTCGAAACCATAGCCGCTGGCGGTGGCATCACTGCTCTCCTTGGCGTACAGCTCGGAGAAGCCGTAGGTGATGTAATGCCAATGCGGTACCGGCGCATCCGCCCAGTACACGCTGATGCCATCCAGCGGATCCTGGCCACCGAGCGTGTACGGAAGCGCGGTGCCGTAGTGACGCGGCTCCTGCCCGGCATACAGCGGCGTCAGCGCCGCATTGATCGCGTCCCAGCCGGGGGTATCGGTGTCGTCGTGGTCGTCCTGCACGCGGGACTCCTTGTGGGGAAGTGAACCGATCACTTTACGCGGTGGCTCAGGCCTGCACGACCTCGCCGCCACCATTGACCACGGCCGCCTGGGTCTCCTGCCACCAGCGCTGCGCCAATGCCGGGCTGCGCGCCTTGCCCACCGCCGCCAGCAGTTCCGGGCACAGGCGTTCCAGTGCCAGCGCATCGGTGCAGCGTTCGATCTTCAACTGCATGAAATAGCCCTTCAGGCCCAGATGCCGACGCACGGCCTCACTCATCGCGTCGTACAGCTGCTGGTACAGCGCCGGGTCCTGTTCACGGCCGGTGCTGATGCTGCGCGTCGGTGCGGTTTCGACACTTCCGCCGATCACTTCAATCAGGCCCTGCGCGGCCAACTGCTCCAGTGCATCCGGCGGTGCCCGCAGGCCTTCGAACAGGCCGCGCAGTTCAGTGTCATCGCGATGGCCGTCGACCATCAGCAGGATCGAACGCAGTGCCGCCGGCAGACGCCGACCACGGTCTTCGATTTCCTGACGGCCAGCAGCCGTCTTGGCGTGCAGCAATGCCATTGCTTCCCCCTCCCTCGATGCGCAATGCCTGCGCGCCCTTGAGGGCACGCTCCCCTGTGTGCCATCCCCGGACGGCACGCGCCTTCCCCGGCGCGCACCGCGTGTTGCAGGTCGATGACAGGCCGAGCTTAGCGCAAGTGCTGCGGGTAGTGCCGGCCGCTGGCCGGCAACCTCAGGATTGATGGGGGTGCCGGACAGCGGCCGGCACTACCGGGTCAGCGTCCCAGCGCGCGGCGGATCTCCTCCAGCGCGCTGGGGTCGTCCAGCGTCGACAGGTCACCCGGGTCGCGCTGCTCGGCCAACGCCTGCAGCGAGCGCCGCAGCAGCTTGCCAGAGCGGGTCTTGGGCAAGGCATTGACCACGTGCACATGCGCAGGGCGTGCGACCGCGCCGAGCGAGGTGGTCACCGTGGCCATCATCTCGGCCACCACCGGCGCCGGATCCTCGCCATCCAGCCCCTGCTTGAGGGTGACGAACACCAGCGGCACCTGCCCCTTCAGTTCATCCTTGACCCCGATCACCGCCGCCTCGGCCACGCGCGGATGGCTGGAGATGGCCTCCTCGATCTCGCGCGTGCCCAGGCGGTGCCCGGCCACGTTGATCACATCGTCGGTACGGCCGAGGATGAAGGTATAACCATCGTCGTCACGGATCGCCCAGTCCAGCGAGCTGTACAGCAGCTCCTTGAAGTGGCTGAAGTAGCTCTGCAGGAAACGGCTGTCGTCGTTCCACACCGTGCTCATGCAGCCCGGCGGCAGCGGCGGCGACACCACCAGCACGCCCTTCTGCCCCGGTGCCACTTCCTCGCCGGTGTTCTCGTCGATCACCTTCATCCGGTAGCCGAGATTGGGGAACCCGGGCGAGCCGAAACGCACCGGCTTCATCTCCAGGCCCGGCAGCAGGGTCAGTGCCGGCCAGCCGGTTTCGGTCTGCCAGTAATTGTCGATGATCGGCTTGCCGAGCGCTTCGCTGATCCAGTGCGCGGTCGGTTCGTCCAGCGGCTCGCCGGCCAGGAACAGGTACTTCAGCGCGCCCAGGTCGTGGCGATGGATGAAGTCCGCGTCGTGCTTCTTCAGCACGCGGATGGCGGTGGGCGACGAGAACATCGTGCGCACGTTGTACTGCTCGCACAGCGCCCACCAGATGCCCGGGTCCGGATTCGTCGGCAGCCCTTCGTAGAGCAGCGAGGTACAGCCGCCGATCAGCGGGCCGTACACGTTGTAGGAATGGCCGACCGCCCAGCCGACGTCGGAGGTGGAGAACATCACCTGGCCCGGCCTGCAGTCGAACACCGTTTCCATCGACTGTGCCATCGCCACCGCATAGCCCCCCACATCGCGCTGCACGCCCTTCGGCTTGCCGGTGGTGCCGGAGGTATACAGCAGATAGCTCGGCTCGCTCGCTTCCAGCCACTGCACCGGCACGTCGACTTCACCGATCTGCGCACGCAGCTCGGCGTAGTCCACATCGCGGCCCGGCACGCGTGGTTCGGCGGCATCCAGCCCACGCGACACGATCAGCACGTGCGGCGGTGGCGACGTGGCTTCGGCGCAGGCTGCATCGACCATCGGCTTGTACGGAATCAGCTTGCCACCGCGCATGCCGGCATCAGCGGCGATCAGCAGCTTGGGCTTGGCATCGTCGATGCGCAGCGCCAGGTTGTGCGCGGCGAAGCCACCGAACACCACCGAGTGCA
Source organism: Stenotrophomonas sp. 71799_Sma (assembly GCF_056482505.1). Taxonomy (NCBI): domain Bacteria; kingdom Pseudomonadati; phylum Pseudomonadota; class Gammaproteobacteria; order Lysobacterales; family Lysobacteraceae; genus Stenotrophomonas; species Stenotrophomonas sp. 71799_Sma. Next base: position 916,832 of record NZ_CM151202.1, on the reverse strand, counting down.
CCGCACCGATGCGCGCGCAGGCCAGCATCGCGAACACGGCTTCGGCCATGTTCGGCATGTAGATCACCACGCGGTCACCGTGGCCGACGCCGAGGTGCTTGAGCACGGCGGCGAAGTCGTTCACTTCGCGATACAGCTGGCGATAGGTGATTTCGCGGGTGCTGTTGGTTTCGGTGGAGATGGCGACCAGCGCGAGCTGGTCGGCGCGCTCGGCCAGGTGGCGGTCGACGGCGTTGTAGCAGAGATTGGTTTCACCACCGACGAACCAGCGCCGGAACGGCGGGTTGCTGTAGTCGAGCACCTGCTGCGGCGGTTTGTGCCAATGGATGCGCTTGGCTTCCTCGCCCCAGAAGGCCTCCGGCTCGTCGATCGAGCGACGGTAGGTTTCCTCGTAGTTCATGACGCAGCCCTCCCAGACAAAGTCATGGGTTCGAGGATAGTCCGGCGCTGGCGCGCGGGCCGCCCTACCTTGGTAGGGGGTGGGGTTTTGTTCTGCAGGGCTTGCAGCCCTGCACCTGCAGAATCAACGTCAACGTCAACGTCAAAAGCGGGGCCATTGAGGGATGGCGGGGTGGGTCCGGTTGCGGGGGGCGCCGTAAATCCGTCCATGGAGGCTCGGTCGCCGCGTCCATGCGGCTCACGCCCCCGCAACCGGACCCACCCCGCCTTCGACAGTTTCCTGCGATCTGTCGGAAAGGCGTATTGCTCTGGTAGATGTCGACCTTGGTCGACTGCTCTGGTGGGTGTCGACCTTGGTCGACACGGTAGATCCACGCCATGCGTGGATGATTCATTCGATATCTGACAGAAGAATCGTGTCGACCAAGGTCGACACCTACCAACAGCCGCGCGGAACAAAGCCGCAGTTACCAACAGCCGCGGGAACCTGTCGAAGGTGGGACGGTGTCGGAGTGCGGGGTGTCAGCCGCATGGATGCGGCTGCCAAGCCTACAGGGACGTACTTGCGGCGTCCCCGCACTCCGACACCGTCCCGCCAACCCACGGATAGCCCGCTTCTGACGTTGACGTTGATTCTGCAGGTGCAGGGCTGCAAGCCCTGCCGAACCCCTAGAACGGAGTCGCGGACTCGAACGCGAGCGCCTCGCCCGTCACCGGATGGGTGAACCGCAGGCTGCGCGCATGCAGATGCACACGCTGCGCCGGCGCGGCGTCATACAGCACATCGCCAACGATGGGATGGCCGAGACTAGCCATGTGCAGGCGCAGCTGATGGCTGCGGCCAGTGATCGGTTCCAACGCCACGCGGGTGCGCTGCGCTTCAACATCACGTGCCATTACGTGCCAACGTGTCAGCGCCGGTTTGCCGCGTTCGTGATCGACCATCTGCTTCGGCCGGTTCGGCCAGTCCACGATCAACGGCAGGTCCACTTCGCCGGCATCGCCTTCAAGCAGCCCCTCCACGATCGCTTCGTAACGCTTGCCAACCTGGCGCTGCTCGAACTGCATCGACAACGCCACCTGCATGTCCTTGCCGCGCGCATGCAGCAGCAGGCCGGAGGTCACCTGGTCCAGGCGATGCACGGTCAATGCATCCGGGTACAGCGCCTGCAGGCGCGCGACCACGCAGTCCTGGTTCTCGGCGCTGCGGCCAGGCACGGACAGCAGGCCGGCCGGCTTCTCGGCCACCAGCAGCGCGTCGTCGATGTAATGCAGGTGGATCATCAGTTCCTGTATTCCTCAAACAGAAACGGGGAAGCCTGAGCTTCCCCGTTGCTGCGTACCGGCCAACGGCCGGTACCTACCTCGATGGAAGACGTACCGGCTCGCGCCGGTACCGCCTGCATCAGCCCAGCAGGTGGGCGACGCCGGCGCGCTCTTCTTCCAGCTCGGCCAGGGTCTTGTCGATGTACTTCTGGCTGAAGTCGTCGATCGGCAGATCCTTGACCAGGGTGTACTTGCCGTTCTCGGTGGTCACCGCGAAGCCGAAGATCACGCCTTCCGGAATGCCGTAGGAACCGTCGGACGGCACGCCCATGGTGACCCACTTGCCGTTGCTGCCCAGCACCCAGTCACGCACGTGGTCGATGGCTGCGTTGGCGGCCGAAGCAGCCGAGGACGAGCCACGGGCTTCGATGATCGCCGCGCCGCGCTTGCCGACGGTCGGGATGAAGGTGTTGGCGTTCCACTCCTGGTCGTTGATCGCATCGGCGATCGACGCACCATCGGCGGTGGCGAAACGGTAGTCCGGGTACATGGTCGGGCTGTGGTTGCCCCACACGACCAGCTTCTCCATGCCGCCGACCGGCTTGCCGAGCTTGGTCGACAGCTGGCTCAGCGCGCGGTTGTGGTCCAGGCGCAGCATGGCGGTGAAGTTCTCCGGCTTCAGGTCCGGGGCCGACTTCATCGCGATGTAGGCGTTGGTGTTGGCCGGGTTACCGACCACCAGCACCTTCACGTCACGGCTGGCGACCTTGTTCAGCGCCGCGCCCTGGGCGGTGAAGATCTTGGCGTTTTCCAGCAACAGGTCCTTGCGCTCCATGCCCGGGCCACGCGGACGCGCGCCGACCAGCAGGGCGATGTCGGCGTCCTTGAACGCGACTTCGGCATCATCGGTGCCGACCATGCCGGCCAGCAGCGGGAAGGCGCAGTCTTCCAGCTCCATCATCACGCCCTTCAGGGCGGCCTGGGCCTTGTCGACCGGCAGTTCCAGCAGCTGCAGGATGACCGGCTGGTCCTTGCCCAGCATTTCGCCGGAGGCGATGCGGAACAGCAGGGCATAACCGATCTGGCCGGCGGCGCCGGTCACGGCAACACGAACGGGTGCTTTCATGGGGGTTTCCTCTTGCTTGCAAGCGTTTGATGGGACGCCGCGGGCGTGGCCACGCAGGCCTGGCGGGCGGCGGGGAACAGGGAAACGGCCACCCGAGGGTGGCCGTTTCGAAGGGGGATCAGGCGGCGAGGTGCTTGTTCCACTCCGCGACGCGCTCGGCCTGGGCGGCCAGCACGGCGTCGACGTCGCCTTCCAGGGTGATCGAATGGATCACGTCGCCCTGCTTGACCGAATCGACGATGGCCTGGCCTTCCAGGACCTTGCCGAAGACGGTGTGGCGGCCGTCCAGCCAGTCGGTCTTGATGTGGGTGATGAAGAACTGGCTGCCGTTGGTGTTCGGGCCGGCGTTGGCCATCGACAGCGAGCCGACCTCGTGCTTCACGCCATTCTTCTCGTCTTCGAACTTGTAGCCCGGGCCGCCGGTGCCACGACCCTGCGGGCAGCCGCCCTGGATCATGAAGTCGGCGATCACGCGGTGGAAGATCAGGCCGTCATAGAAACCGTGCTTGACCAGGTTCACGAAGTTGGCCACGGTCAGCGGCGCCTTGTCGGCGAACAGCTCGACCTTGATCGGGCCCTGGGTGGTGTCGAAAGTGGCGATGAGGGACATGAAGATCCTTGATGCAGAGGGGAACGCGTCTAGCCACCTAGTTTACACCTGCCTCGTGGCGGCGGCGGCTTCGACCATGGGCGCAGATCCGGGCTTCAGCCACGGGACGGGGTGCCCCGTGGTGCAGGCCAGGCGGCCTCAACCGGCGCCGCGGACCGCCAGCTGAATGGGCCCCGTGACGGGCGTGAAATCCACCTTTTCGCGAATCGTCAAGTTCGACGTATAATGTTGGACTTCTTTTTCCAAATCCGGCGCCGACTGGCCCCCTTTCGTATGTCCATCGAAAATCTTCGCAACATCGCCATCGTCGCCCACGTCGACCATGGCAAGACCACCCTGGTCGACCAGCTGCTGAAGCAGTCCGGCACCCTGTCCGAGCGTACCGTCCTCGCCGAGCGCGTGATGGACAGCAACGACCAGGAAAAGGAACGCGGCATCACCATCCTGGCCAAGAACACCGCCATCACCTGGGAAGACAAGAAGACCGGTATCAAGAACCGGATCAACATCGTCGACACCCCCGGCCACGCCGACTTCGGCGGTGAGGTCGAGCGCGTGCTGTCGATGGTCGACACCGTGCTGATCCTGGTCGATGCGATGGACGGCCCGATGCCGCAGACCCGCTTCGTGACCCAGAAGGCCTTCGCGATGGGCTTCAAGCCGATCGTCGTGGTCAACAAGGTCGACCGTCCGGGCGCCCGTCCGGAATGGGTGATCGACCAGGTCTTCGACCTGTTCGACAAGCTCGGCGCCACCAACGAGCAGCTGGACTTCCCGATCGTCTACGCCTCCGGCCTGAACGGCTATGCCGGCCTGGAAGACACCGTGCGCGACGGCGACATGACCCCGCTGTACGAAGCGATCATGCAGCACGCGCCGCGCCCGGAAGTGGACCCGGAAGGCCCGTTCCAGATGCGCATCAGCCAGCTGGACTACAACAACTTCGTGGGCGTGATCGGCATCGGCCGCATCCAGCGCGGCACCCTGAAGAAGAACATGCAGGTCGCGGTCATCGACCGTGAAGGCAAGAAGCGCAACGGCAAGGTGCTGCAGGTGCTGGGCTTCATGGGCCTGGAGCGCATCGAGCAGGATACCGCCGAGGCCGGCGACATCGTGGCCATCTCCGGCATCCAGGAGCTGACCATCTCCGACACCATCTGCGCACCGGACTTCCCGGAAGCGCTGCCGGCACTGACCGTCGACGAGCCGACCATCTCGATGACCTTCCAGGTCAACAACTCGCCGTTCGCCGGCAACAAGGACCTGTCCGGTGGCAAGTTCCTGACCAGCCGCCAGATCAAGGACCGCCTGGACCGTGAAAAGGTCCACAACGTGGCCCTGAAGGTCGAGCAGCTGGAAGACGCCGACAAGTTCCTGGTTTCCGGCCGTGGCGAACTGCACCTGTCGGTGCTGATCGAGAACATGCGTCGCGAAGGCTACGAGCTGGCCGTGTCGCGCCCGGAAGTGATCATCAAGGAGATCGACGGCCAGATGATGGAGCCGATCGAGCAGCTGGTGGTGGACATCGAAGAAATCCACCAGGGCGGCGTGATGGAAAAGCTGGGCACCCGCAAGGGCCAGCTGAAGAACATGGAATCGGACGGCAAGGGCCGCGTGCGCCTGGAATACTCGATCCCGGCCCGTGGCCTGATCGGTTTCCAGAACGAGTTCAAGACCCTGACCCAGGGTTCGGGCCTGCTGTTCCACGTGTTCGACCACTACGGCCCGAAGGAACAGGGCGCGATCGCCAAGCGCATCAACGGCGTGATGATCGCCAATGCGCCGGGCACCACGCCGGCCTACTCGCTGGGCCCGCTGCAGGAGCGCGGCAAGCTGTTCGCTGCTGAAGGCGACAACGTGTATGAAGGTCAGCTGGTCGGCATCCACTCCAAGGACAACGACCTGACCGTCAACGCGATCAAGACCAAGCCGCTGACCAACATGCGCGCTTCGGGCAAGGACGATGCGATCCAGCTGACCCCGGCGATCAAGTACTCGCTGGAACAGGCCCTGGACTTCATCGAAGACGACGAGCTGGTCGAGATCACCCCGAAGGAGATCCGTCTGCGCAAGAAGTTCCTGACCGAAAGCGACCGCAAGAAGGCTTCGCGCGGCGGCTGAGCCAGCACCCCGTGAACCAGAGCGGCTACAACCCGGATCCACACCGGCATCCGGGTCTCCATGTCATCGCCCTGCTCGAAGCGAGCAAGGCGATGCTGGCGCTGTTGGCCGCCACCGGGCTGGAAGTGCTCGGACCGCAGCCGCTACGGCACGGCATCATGGCCCTGATCCGGCGTTTCAGCCTGGATCCGGACCATGGCACCCTGCCCTCGCTGCTGCACATGATCAGCCCCGACGCGGTCCACCTGGCCGCGGCGGGGATGATCGGCTACGGCCTGCTGCACCTGGTCGAAGCCTGGGGCCTGTGGCGGGCCAAGGCCTGGGCCTCCTGGCTGGGCTGCCTGACCGCCGCCCTGTACCTGCCTTTCGACATCTTCGCGATCATCCGCCACCCCGGCTGGCCGTCGTGGACGATCCTGGCGATCAACCTGATCGTGGTCTACGTGCTCGCCCGCGACCTGCGCAAGCGCCACCGCTGAGCACCGGCTACACTGGGGATTGGAGCCGACCAAGCCGCCCCATGCGCCCGTCCTTGCCGCCTCTGCTGACCTGCCTGCTCGCCGCGCTGCCGGCGCTGCTTTCGGCTGGCTGCAGCCCGGCCACGCCCAGCGCGCATGCGGCCGAACCTGCGAGCCGCAACGTGCCGTTCCCGTACGCCGAAACCGATGTCGCCGACCTGCAGGCGCGGATGACCGCCGGGGAACTGGACAGCACCACCCTGACCCAGGCCTACCTGCAGCGCATCGCCGCGCTGGACCGCACCGGGCCGCGCCTGCGCGCGGTGATCGAGCTCAACCCCGATGCCCTGAAGGAAGCCGCCGCGCGCGACCGCGAACGCCGTGACGGCCGCCTGCGCGGCCCGCTGCATGGCATCCCGCTGCTGTTGAAGGACAACATCAACGCCGCGCCGATGGCCACCAGTGCGGGTTCGCTGGCCCTGCAGGGCTTCCGCCCGGATGACGCCTACCTGGTGCGCCGGCTGCGCGACGCCGGTGCGGTGGTGCTGGGCAAGACCAACCTCAGCGAATGGGCCAACTTCCGCGGCAATGATTCGATCTCCGGCTGGAGCGCGCGTGGCGGCCAGACCCGCAACCCCTATCGCATCAGCCATTCGCCGTGTGGTTCCAGCAGCGGCAGCGCGGTGGCAGTGGCCGCCAACCTGGCCAGCGTGGCGATCGGCACCGAAACCGACGGCAGCATCGTCTGCCCGGCGGCGATCAACGGCGTGGTCGGCCTGAAGCCGACGGTCGGCCTGGTCAGCCGCGAGGGCATCATCCCGATTTCCTTCAGCCAGGACACTGCCGGGCCGATGGCACGCAGCGTCGCCGACGCTGCCGCCGTGCTGACCGCGATCGCCAGCCGCGACGATGCCGATCCGGCCACCGCGACCATGCCCGGCCGTGCGGTCTACGACTACACCGCGCGACTGGACCCGCAGGGCCTGCGCGGCAAGCGCATCGGCCTGCTGCAGACACCGCTGCTGAAGTACCGTGGCATGCCGCCACTGATCGAACAGGCGGCAACCGAGCTGCGCCGCGCCGGCGCCGTGGTGGTGCCGGTGGAGCTGCCCAACCAGGGCGCCTGGGCCGAGGCCGAGCGCACGCTGCTGCTGTACGAATTCAAGGCCGGGCTGGAGCGCTATTTCAGCACCCACCGCGCACCATTGCGCAGCCTGGCCGAACTGATCGCCTTCAACCAGGCGCACAGCAAGCAGGAACTGGGCCTGTTCGGCCAGGAGCTGCTGGTGGAGGCCGATGCCACCGCCGGCCTGGCCGACCCCGCCTATATCCGCGCCCGCAGCGATGCGCGCCGGCTGGCCGGCCCGGAAGGCATCGATGCCGCCCTCGCCGCCCACCAGCTTGATGCACTGGTGGCGCCCACCACCGGCGTGGCATGGCCGATCCGCAGCGAAGGCGACGACTTCCCCGGTGAAAGCTACAGCGCCGCCGCCGTGGCCGGCTATCCCAGCCTCACCGTGCCGATGGGGCAGATCGATGGTCTGCCGGTGGGTCTGCTGTTCATGGGCACCGCCTGGAGCGAGCCGAAGCTGATCGAGATGGCCTACGCCTACGAACAGCGCACGCGCGCGCGGCGCCCACCGCACTTCGATACCGACGCACTGATCGACGCTGGCGAGCCGTGATCCGGTAGTGCCGGCCGCTGGCCGGCAGATCCGGAGTTGCCGGCCAGCGGCCGGCGCTACCGTCCGGGTTCCGGCTCCACCGGCACGATTGCCGCCTCACCATCTTCAGCACCCGGCGAACGCACATCCGCGGTGCGTGCACGTGGACCGCGCGGCATATCCAGCTCATCTTCGTGTTGCAGCCGCGCACGCACCTGCGGCAGCGACTGCGGATGCTCACGGGCGAGGAAATCGAGCATGCGCTCGCGCACCAGGCAACGCAGATCGAAGGCATCGCCCGAGCTGCGCGCGCTGACCAGCAGGCGCACCTGGATCGCACGCTCGCTGGTCTCGGTCACCTGGGTCACGCAGACCCGGCCATCCCACAGCGCTTCGCCACGGCAGATGCGTTCCAGCTCAGCGCGGATCGCGGCAATCGGCGCACGGTAGTCCAACCACAGGAACGCGGTGCCGAGCAGATCGGCGCTGCGCCGCGTCCAGTTCTGGAACGGGTTTTCGATGAACCAGGTCAGCGGCACCACCATCCGTCGCTCATCCCAGATGCGCACCACCACATAGCTGCTGCCGATCTCCTCGATGCGGCCCCACTCGCCCTCGACGATCACCACGTCATCCAGCCGGATCGGCTGCGTCACCGCAATCTGCAGGCCAGCGATCAGGTTGCCGAACACCGGCTTGGCCGCGATACCCGCCACCAGGCCGATCAGGCCTGCCGATGCCAGCAGCGCGGTGCCGATCTTCTGCACCATCGGGAAGGTCAACAGCACCAGCGATGCGCCCAGCACGATGATGCCGCCCATCAGCACGCGGCTGAGCACCCGCGTCTGGGTCTGGATGCGGCGCGCTTCCAGATTGTCGGAGACATCGATGGGATGACTGCGCAGGATCGCGCGCTCGCCCGCCGCCACCGCGCGTACCAGCAACCAGATGAAGCACGCGGTCAGCGCGATGTGCAGCACATGCTGCAGGTTGCCCAGCACCGGCTCCTGCAGTGGCGTGGCCTGCAATGCGGGGATCAACAACAGCAGCGGCCATGCGGTGGCCAGTGGTAACCCGAGCACGCGACCGATGCGTGCACGCCGGCGATCACGCCCTTTCAATCGATGGTAGATCCAGAGGATCAGCCACGCGCCGATGCCACCCACTACTGCTGCCAATCCCAACGGCCATGCGTAGGCCTGTGCGCTTTGCCAGTGCACCGTTGCCACCTCCACTCGAACAGCAAGCGGACAGCCTCGCGCATGACGCATGAGTGTCACGTCAGTCGTTCGTAAGGAGGGTGTTGATCGGCAGGGCTTGCAGCCCTGCACCTGCTGCGAGCCGAAGCAACAGCAACAGCAACAGCCGAAGCAGAAGCGGGTTTCCTGTGGGGTGGCGGGGCGGGTCCGCTTGCGGGGGACGCTGCAAGTACGTCCATGTAAGCTCGGTCGCCGCATCCATGCGGCTCACGCCCCCGCAACCGGACCCACCCCGCCTTCGACAGTTTTCTGCGATCTGTCGGCATTTTTTGTAGAGCCGAGCCATGCTCGGCTCAAATCTCACAGATATCGAAATATTCGATTCCATTGGAAATTCATCCACGCATAGCGTGGATCTACCGTGTCGACCAAGGTCGACACCTACCAACAGCCGCCGGAATCTGTCAGAGGCGGGGCGGTGTCGGAGTGCGGGGTGTCAGCCGCATGGATGCGGCTGCCAAGCCTTATCTGATCGGAATCTGGCAGCGTAGGCGTCGAGAGCCGGCGTGGGCCGCCGTGCGAGCCTAGATCTCGACGATCCGTAACCAGGATCGCGACGATCGCCATGTAGCTTGGCGCCCACGCCGGAATCTCCCTTGATCCGCCCGAACAGTTGCTGGAGCGACCACTCGAAGCGATAAGACTGGGCAAGCGGGGGAGCTCTCGACCCTTCCAGACTATACGGAGTCAGGTGATGAACGGGATCGGGATTGATGTCAGCAAGCGTCAGCTGGATATCGGTACGACGGACGGAGAAACCCTGCAGGTCAGCAACAACCGCTCCGGGTTTTCTGAACTGGATGTTTGGCTGAAGAAGCGTCCGACCCGCCAGATCGTGCTTGAAGCCACGGGTGGCTATGAGCAGCCGGTGCTGGATTTCCTGCACAAGGCCGGTCATCCGGTGGCCCGTGCCAATGCCTTGCGCGCCCGGAAACTGGCTCAGGGGTTGGGTCAGATTGCCAAAACCGACCGTTTGGATGCCTACGCGTTAGCGCAGATGGCCGCCCTGGTGAAGCTGCCTCCCTATCAGCCGCTGCAGTCTTGGCAGCAGAAGATGCGGGAGTTCGTTCGGGCACGTCGGCAGGCGATGGACGCCCTGACCATCGCGCGGCAACAGCAGGAAATGGTGCTTGATCGTGAACTGCGCCGACTACTGCAGGGCAACATCACCCGCCTACAAACGTTGGTTGAGCGTCTGGGCAAGCAGATCGTCGAGCAGGTTGGTCAGCAGCCTCAACTGAAGATGCTGAAGTCGATGAAGGGCGTAGGGCCTGTGCTGCAGGCAGTTCTAGCCAGCTATCTGCCAGAGCTTGGCAGGATCACTGGCAAGCGCATCGCCAGCCTGGTCGGGGTAGCCCCGATGTCCCACGACAGCGGCACGATGAGAGGAAAACGAAGCATCCACGGTGGAAGAGCCGAAATCCGGCAAGTGCTCTACATGGCGGCAATGTCGGCCATGCGGCATGAACCTCGGCTGCGCGATTTTTACCAGTCGCTACGAGCCCGCGGCAAGGAAGGCAAGGTGGCCATCGTGGCAGTGATGCGGAAGATGCTGGTCATCCTCAACGCCCGTGTGCGCGACGCTGAAAGCGGGCTAGTCCCCGCCTGAGGCGAGCCAGGGCGAAAGACCAAAGGCTGCCGGCCAGCGGCCGGCACTACCGTGCCCGTTTACCTGACGGGCCTGAGACTCTCCAGCAACACAGTTGCTACACGGACGTACTTGCGGCGTCCCCCGCACTCCGACACCGCCCCGCCAACCCACGGAATGCCCGCTGTTGACGTTGACGTTGACTGCAGCAGGTGCAGGGCTGCAAGCCCTGCCGAAAAACCCTTACCGCACTTGTTCCTGCTTGCGCACGATCGCCATCGCGATCTCCAGCGACTGCTCGTAGTTCAACCGCGGGTCCACCGTCGAACGGTAGGCGCGCTCCAGGTCACGTTCGGTCAGTTCGCGCGCGCCACCGGTGCACTCGGTCACGTCTTCGCCGGTCAGCTCCAGGTGCACACCGCCCAGTCGCGTTCCTGCGGCCGCGTGCAGATCAAACGACATCTCCACTTCGCCACGCACGTTGTCGAAGCGGCGCGTCTTGAAGCCATTGGCGGTGCTCTCGGTATTGCCATGCATCGCGTCGCAGACCCACAGCACGCGGCGGCCATCGCGCTTGACCGCATCCAGCAGCGGCGGCAGCTTCTCGGCGATCTGCGCTGCACCCATGCGGTGAATGAAGCTCAGTCGACCCGGCTCGTCATGCGGGTTGAGCACATCAATCAGGCGCAGTAGCTGGTCCGGCGTCACCGATGGGCCGACCTTGATCGCGATAGGGTTGCGCACGCCACGCAGGTATTCCACGTGCGCGCCATCGAGCGCGGCCGTGCGCATGCCGATCCACGGGTAGTGCGTGCTCAGGTTCAACCAGCCCTGCTGGCGCGGCACCTGCCGGGTCAACGCCTGCTCGTAGGGCAACAGCAGCGCTTCATGCGAGGTGTAGAAATCGATGCGGTTGAGGTTGTGCACGCGGGCCCCGGCCAGGGTCTCCATGAAATGCACTGCATCGCCGATCGAGGCCACCATCTTCTGGTAGTCGGCGGCCAACGGCGAATGGCTCACCCATTCCAGGTTCCAGTACTCGGGGTGGTGCAGGTCAGCGAAACCGCCGTCGATCAGCGCACGCACGAAGTTCATGGTCATCGCCGAGTGCGCGTGGGCCTGCAGCATCCGCTTCGGATCCGGCAGCCGCGCCGCTTCGGTGAAGGCCGGCGCGTTGATGACATCACCGCGGTAGCTGGGCAGGGTCACGCCGTCGCGGGTCTCGGTATCGGCCGAACGCGGCTTGGCGTACTGGCCGGCGAAACGGCCGACGCGGATCACCGGCTGGCGCAGGCCATGCACCAGCACCAGGCTCATCTGCAGCAGCACCTTCAGCCGGTTGGAAATGGTGCCCGATTCGCAGTCGCTGAAGTTCTCCGCGCAGTCGCCGCCCTGCAGCAGGAAGCGCTTGCCTTCCTGCGCCTCGGCCAGCTGCTGCTTCAGCGCCAGGATCTCCCAGGAAGTCACCAGCGGCGGCAGCCGCTTCAGCTCGTGCAGGGCGGCGTCCAGCGCCACCGGGTCCGGGTAGATCGGCATCTGCAGCGCGGTCTTGCCACGCCAGCTCTCCGGCGACCAGGCGGCGCCAGTGGCGGCTGCGGCGGGATCGGGCACGGGCGGAACGGCGGACAGGCTCATTGCAGACTTCCGGGATGGGGGGCGGTCATGGTCGCAGAGCCAGCCGCTGGCGCAAAGGGCCGACCTGCTCGGCCAGGCCGCCTGAACGGCAGGGAAAGGCCGATGCGAGCAGCCAGATCCAGCATGGTCAGCCGCTCAAGGCAGGCGCATGAGCTGTTACGGAGTAACACTTCCACGTCATGGACCGGCCCCTTCCACGCCCTGCCATCACTCTTCCCATCATGAAGCCCTCGCCCCTCGCTACCGGCATCACCTTCGCCCTGGCCCTGGCCACCCTGCCCGCCTTCGCGGCCGCCGCCGATGGCGCCGGGCCTGCGGTCAAGGACCTGGACACGGTCACCGTCAGCGCCCAGCTCGACCAGGCCCGCAACGCGTTGTCGCCGGACATCGGCAGCAGCCAGTACCAGATCACCGCCGAGGACATCCAGAAGCAGCCGCTGGGCGCCTCCGCGCCGCTCAGCCAGGTGCTGCTGCAGGCACCCGGCGTGGTCCAGGATTCCTATGGCGGCGTGCACGTGCGCGGCGACCACGCCAACCTGCAGTACCGGATCAACGGCGTACTGCTGCCCGAGTCGATTTCCGGCTTCGGCCAGACCCTGGATGCGCGCACCATCAAGAGCATCCGCCTGATGGACGGCGCGTTGCCGGCGCAGTTCGGCGAGCGCACCGCGGCGGTGGTCGACATCACCACCCGCAATGGCGCCGAGCTGGGCAACGGTGGCAGCGCCGGACTGACCACCGGCTCGTTCGGCAAGGTGAACCCGAATGCCTCCTGGTGGGGCAACCAGGGACGCTGGAGCTGGTTCCTGACCGGCAACTACGACCAGAACGAAGTCGGCCTGGAGAATCCGACCAACTCGCGCAAGCCGTTGCACGACGATACCCACCAGGGCAAGGCCTTCGCCGACCTGACCTACCTGGTCAACGAGAACACCCGTCTGAGTGTGTTCGCCGGTTTCGCCAACAACCGTTTCCAGATTCCGGTCAATCCGGGGCAGACGCCGCAGTTCGGTTACCTGGACACCACCACCTTCGATTCCAGCCAGCTGGATGAGACCCAACGCGAGACCACCCGCTTCGGCATGCTGGTACTGCAGGGCACGCTGGGCAACACCGCCTACCAGCTGTCCGCCGGGCAGCGCTACAGCGATGCAGCGTTCAACCCGGACGTCATCGGCGATCTGGTGTTCAGTGGCGTCGCCTCGCAGGTGCAGCGCAGCAACCGTGCCAACACCCTGCAGGCCGACTTCTCCACACCACTGGGCAACGACCACACGCTGCGCTACGGCTTGTACGGCAACTACGAGAACGCACGGGCCAGCAGCAACAGCTGGGTGTTCCCGGTTGATGACGGCGGCCAGCAGTCCAGCACCACGCCGCTGCTGATTCCTGACCACAGCGCCTTCCATGCCAGCACGCTGGCGTTGTACGTACAGGATGAGTGGAAAATCGGCGACGACTGGACCGTCAACTACGGTCTGCGCGGTGACCGCTACAAGGCCTTCGGCCGCACCGAGGGCCAGCTCAGCCCGCGCGTGGGCGTGGTCTGGAATGCCAGCGACAGCACCACCGTGCATGCCGGCTATTCGCGCTATTTCACGCCACCGGCCAGTGAACTGATCGCCAGCAGCGACATCGCCCTGTACGACGGCACCACCAACCAGCAGCCCAGCGGCGGCAACAACACGCCGCTGGCCGAGCGCAGCGACTACTACAACATCGGCGTCTCGCAGCAGCTGGGTGAACACCTGACCCTGGGCCTGGACGCTTACGACCGCCGCGTCGCGCGCCTGCAGGACGAAGGCCAGTTCGGCGCCGCCTACATCTACTCGACCTTCAACTACCGCCGCGGACACATCCGTGGCCTGGAGTTCAGTGCCGACTACAGCAACGGCCCGTTCAGTGCCTACTTCAACGCGGCCTACAACAAGGCGATCGGCACCCAGGTCATCACCAGCGAGTACAACCTCGATCCAGATGCGCTGGCCTATGTGGCCGACCACTGGATCCACCTCGACCACGACCAGAAGCTGACGTCGTCGGGGGGGCTCAGCTACGCCTTCACCGGGCACAACCGGATCGGGGCCAACTACGTGTTCGGCAGTGGCCTGCGTTCGGACATCGAGGGCGTACCCAACGGTGGCGAGCTGCCGTCCTACCTGCAGGTGAACCTCAGCGCCGGGCACGACTTCAACGTCGACAGCGGCCATCCACTGCATGTGCAGCTGGCGGTGATCAACGCGTTGGACCGCAGCTACCAGCTGCGCGATGGCGGTGGCGTCGGCGTGTTCGCCCCGCAATGGGGACCGCGCCGCGGCGCCTACCTGAGCCTGCAGCAGGATTTCTGAGATAGTGCCGGCCGCTGGCCGGCATTCCCGCGGTGTGCCGGCCAGCGGCCGGCACTACCCTGCTTCAGCGCTTGACCTTGCGCAGCGACACCACCAGCGCCCACAGCGCCAGCAGCACGAACCACACGCCCGACCACATCGGCATGGTCAGGCCGAGGAAGGTCCAGTCGATGTTGCCGCAGTTGCCAGTGCCGGTCAGCACCGTGCGGAACACTTCCAGCGGCCCCATGGTCTCGCTCAGGAAGGCCAGCGGCGGGCCACAGGTGGACCCCATTTCCGGCGGCAGCATCTGCACGTAGACGTGGCGCGCGGCGATGCCGACACCCACTGCGGCGGCAATGAACGCCAGCACGCCATAGGTCGCGCGTCCGGGGCGGTTGGACGGACCATGCAGTGCACCGATCAGGAACAGCAGGCCAAGCGCAGCGAAGGCCAGGCGCTGGAAGATGCACAGCGGACACGGCTCCAGGCCCATCTTCAGCTGCAGGAAGATCGCGTAGCCAAGCAGGCCCGCGCAGATCAGGAAGCCCAGGAAGAACTGGGCGCGGAAGGGCCAGCGCAGTGGATTCATCGTCAACGCTCGAATGGATCAGGCGCCAAGCGTAACCGAGAGTGCGCGCCATTCGAACCGCCACAGGTGACGCCTGTCGGAACGGTGTGGGTCAGAGCCCTTTCCTGCAGAAAGGGATCCGCCCCCGGAAACGCAAAAGCCCGGCAGAGGCCGGGCTTTCGCTGTGTCGCATTGGAGCGGTCCGATTACTCGGCCACTTCCTCGGCCACGACCGGACGGTCAACCAGCTCGACGTAGGCCATCGGCGCGTTGTCGCCAGCGCGGAAGCCGCACTTCAGCAGACGCAGGTAGCCGCCCGGACGGTTCGCGTAGCGCGGGCCCAGGATGGTGAACAGGTTGCCCACGGCTTCGTTGTCGCGCAGGCGGGCGAAGGCCAGACGGCGGTTGGCGACGGAATCGACCTTGGCCAGGGTGATCAGCGGCTCGGCAACGCGGCGCAGTTCCTTGGCCTTCGGCAGGGTGGTCTTGATCAGCTCGTGCTTGAACAGCGAGGCAGCCATGTTCTTGAACATCGCTTCGCGGTGGGCGCTGGTACGGCTGAACTTACGGCCAGACTTCTGGTGACGCATGGTGATATTCCTTGGTTAATGATGAGACTGTGCGGATCGTTGTCGCCATCCTGGCGTTGCTGCGCGGACTGCGGTTGGTCCTGGCCGCCCGTCCTGGACGACCTGCCACGCGAACCTGGGGTTCGTCATGGCATGTTGTGTTGCGTTGAAGGCCCCACCGCGAACGGTGGAGCCTTCAGACATTACCGATATCAGCCCAGCATGCCGTGGCTGGCGACACCGGCCGGCGGCCAGTTCTCCAGCTTCATGCCGAGCGACAGGCCGCGCTGAGCCAGCACTTCCTTGATCTCGGTGAGCGACTTCTTGCCCAGGTTCGGGGTCTTCAGCAGCTCCACTTCGGTCTTCTGGATCAGATCGCCGATGTAGTAGATGCTTTCAGCCTTCAGGCAGTTGGCCGAACGCACGGTCAGCTCCAGATCGTCGATCGGGCGCAGCAGCACCGGATCCACGCCGTTGTTGGCCGGCTTGGCTGCACCGCGGTCGCGGTGGGTGAAGTCACCGAACACCGACAGCTGGTCGCTGAGGATGTCGGCGGCGGTGCGCACGGCTTCCTCGGCGTCGATGGTGCCGTTGGTCTCGATATCGATGACCAGCTTGTCCAGGTCGGTACGCTGTTCGACGCGGGCCGCTTCCACGGCATAGGCGACGCGGCGGACCGGCGAGAACGAGGCATCCAGGACCAGACGGCCGATGGCACGGGTTTCTTCGTCCGGACGACGACGCGCGGCAGCCGGCTGGTAGCCGAAACCACGTTCGATCTTCAGACGCATGTTGATCGCCGTATCCTTGGTCAGGTGGCAGATCACGTGTTCGCCGTTCAGGATCTCCACATTGTGGTCGACCTTGATGTCGGCAGCGGTGACAACGCCCGGGCCCTGCTTGGACAGGGACAGGGTGGCGCTGTCGCCGGAGTGCATACGGATGGCCACGTCCTTGAGGTTCAGCAGGACTTCGAGCACGTCCTCCTGCAGACCTTCGACCGTGGTGTACTCATGCAACACGCCGTCGATTTCGACTTCCGTGATGGCGAAGCCCGGGATGGACGACAGCAGCACGCGACGCAGGGCATTACCCAGCGTATGCCCGTAACCCCGCTCCAAAGGTTCGATAACGACCTTTGCACGGGTGTCGGTAAGGCGTTCGATCTGCGGACCGCGAGGACGCAGAACCTGGTTGGCGGTAACCGTCATGTTGCGGGTTCTCCTAGTGAACCCCCGGCCGTCGCCGGGGGCTCTCCAATGTGAATTACTTCGAATACAGCTCGACGATCAGCGCTTCGTTGATGTCCGCAGGCAGATCCGAACGATCCGGAACAGCCTTGAAGATGCCGGTGAACTTACCGGAATCCACTTCAACCCACGACGGGCTCAGGTCATGCTGGGCGGCGACGGTCAGGGCTTCCTGGACGCGCAGCTGCTTGGCAGCCTTTTCAGACAGAGCGATGGCGTCGCCAGCCTTGACCTGGTACGAAGCCAGGTTGACCGACTTGCCATTCACGGTGACGCCGCGGTGCGACACCAGCTGACGGGCAGCCGGACGGGTCACGGCGAAGCCCATGCGGTAGACGACGTTGTCCAGGCGGGTTTCCAGCAGCTGCAGCAGGTTCTCGCCGGTGTTGCCCTTCTTGGTCGAGGCCTTCTTGTAGTAGTTGCGGAACTGACGCTCCAGCAGGCCGTAGATACGCTTGACCTTCTGCTTTTCACGCAGCTGGGTGGCGTAGTCGGACAGCTTGCCCTTGCGGGCAGTGGCGCCGTGCTGGCCGGGCTTCTGCTCCAGCTTGCACTTCGAGTCCAGCGCACGCGCCGGGCTCTTCAGGGACAGGTCGGCGCCTTCGCGACGGGCGAGCTTACAGGTAGGACCGATATAACGAGCCATTTCTTATCGCTCCCTTTAGACGCGACGCTTCTTCGGCGGACGGCACCCGTTGTGCGGGATAGGCGTCACGTCGATGATGTTGGTGATCTTGTAGCCGACGTTGTTCAACGAACGCACGGCCGACTCACGGCCCGGACCCGGGCCCTTGATGCGGACTTCCAGCGACTTCACGCCGTAGTCCAGCGCAGCACGACCGGCCTTTTCAGCAGCCACCTGGGCAGCGAACGGGGTCGACTTGCGCGAACCGCGGAAGCCAGCGCCACCGGAGGTCGCCCACGACAGAGCGTTGCCCTGGCGGTCGGTGATGGTGACGATGGTGTTGTTGAACGAAGCGTGGACGTGGGCAACGCCGTCGGTGACGACGCGCTTGATCTTCTTCTTGGTCTTAGCAGCGGGCTTAGCCATTTCTCAGTCCCTTACTTCTTGATCGCCTTGCGCGGACCCTTGCGGGTGCGGGCGTTGGTACGGGTGCGCTGGCCACGCAGCGGGAGGCCACGACGGTGACGCAGGCCGCGGTAGCAGCCCAGGTCCATCAGGCGCTTGATCGCGATGCCGATCTCACGGCGCAGATCGCCTTCCACGATGTACTTGCCGACTTCGGCGCGCAGGCGCTCGATTTCCGGCTCCGACAGATCGCGGATCTTGGTGGTCGAAGCAACGCCTGCGACTTCGCAGACCTTCTTCGAACGGGTACGGCCGATGCCGTAAATGCTTTGCAACCCGACCCAGACGTGCTTCTGGGCTGGCAGGTTGACGCCTGCAATACGCGCCATGACGCGGTTCTCCAGCTGAGTGATGGCCGACAGCGCGCCTCGGGCACGCCAATCCGGCAGGATGGATCAAAAAAGTGAACTAGCGATACTAACAAGGTTCCGGTTTACATGGAAGCCCGTGAAACCATTGGTTTCATGAACCCGGCCTGGGGAGTGTGCCCAGGCTCCGGCGCCGGATGGGGTTGGACCTGGGGTTTCCCCCGGAGCCGCCCGCGCTACTCCAGCGCGGGACCACCTCATCACACCCCCACCCGGAACCGCTGCGGGGGCCGCCCTTCGTTTGTGTGGCCGGAGTCCGCGAAGCGGAGGGACCATCACGTCAGGAAGACGAAAGTATAACAGGCCAATCAGCCGCGGGCAAAACCGCCGCGGTTGCCACCCTTCAGGTTGGCCTTCTTCAGCAGGCTCTCGTACTGGTGGGACATCAGGTGCGCCTGCACCTGGGCGATGAAGTCCATCACCACCACCACCACGATCAGCAGCGAAGTACCGCCGAAGTAGAACGAGGCGTTCAGCTGCGTGCGCATCAGCTCCGGCAGCAGGCAGACGATCACCAGGTAGGCCGAGCCGGCCGCGGTCAGGCGGGTCAGCACGCCGTCGATGTAATCGGCAGTGGCCTTGCCCGGACGGATGCCCGGAATCAGCGCGCCCGACTTCTTCAGGTTGTCGGCGGTTTCCTGCGAGTTGAACACCAGCGCGGTATAGAAGAACGCGAAACCGGTGATCAGCGCAGCGAACACGATCATGTGCAGCGGCTCGCCCGGGCCGAGCGCGTTGGCGACCTTCTGCAGGGCCTGGCCGAAGCTGCTCTGGTTGGCAGCCTGGCCGGACCACATGGCCAGGGTGGCCGGGAAGGCCAGCAGGCTCGAGGCGAAGATCGCCGGGATGACGCCGGCCATGTTGAGCTTCAGCGGCAGGAACGAGGTCTGGTTCATGTACGCGTTGCGACCGCCCTGGCGGCGCGCGTAGTTGACCGTGATCCGGCGCTGGCCACGCTCGACGAACACCACGAAGAAGGTGAAGGCGAGCACGACGATGGCGATCAGCAGCAGCTGGATGAACTGGATGTTGCCGTCGCGGTAGGCGTCGAAGGTGTGGATGATCGCACCCGGCAGGCCAGCGACGATACCGGCGAAGATGATCAGCGACACGCCATTGCCGATGCCGCGCTCGGTGACCTGCTCACCGACCCACATCAGGAACATGGTGCCGGCGGTCAGCGCGACCACGGCGGTGAGCACGAAGCCCATGCCCGGCGCGTACACGACCGGAGCGCCCGACGGCGAGACCTGGCCCTGCAGGGCCAGTGCGATCGAGCCGCCCTGCACCACTGCCAGCAGCACGGCGCCGATGCGCGAATACTGGGTGATCTTGCGGCGGCCGGACTCACCTTCCTTCTGCATCGCCTTCAGGGCGGGGAAGATGTGCACGGCCAGCTGCATCACGATCGATGCCGAAATGTACGGCATCACGTTCAGCGCGAAGATGCTGAAACGGTGCAGGGCGCCGCCCGAGAACATGTTGAACATGTCCACGATGCCGCCGCCCTGCTGTTGCATCATGGCAAGCATGGCATCGGGATTGACGCCCGGCACCGGCACGTAGCAGCCGATGCGATAGACGATCAAAGCCCCGACGACGAACAGCAAACGTTGGCGAAGTTCAGTGAACTTGCCCATTCCGCCCGCGAGGTTACCGATGCCAGCTTGCGCCATGATTTTCTTACTCCGTTACGCTGCCGCCGGCAGCTTCGATCGCAGCCTTGGCACCAGCCGTGGCAGCGATACCCTTCAGGGTGAACGCCTTGGTCACTTCGCCCTTGACGACGACCTTGGCCTTCTTTGCAGTGCTCGGGACCAGCTTGGCAGCACGCAGGGCGGCGAAGTCGATCTCACCGGCCGGCAGCTTGTCCAGCGCGTACAGCAGCACTTCAGCGGTGTCCTTGGCGATCGGCGAACGGAAGCCGATCTTCGGCAGACGACGCTGCATGGGGGTCTGGCCGCCTTCGAAGCCAGCCTTGATCTTGCCGCCACCCTTACGGGCGAACGAACCCTTGTGGCCGCGGCCGGCAGTCTTGCCCAGGCCCGAGCCGATACCGCGACCGACGCGGGTGCGCTCGGTGCGGGCGCCCGGTGCCGGGCTCAGTTCATTGAGACGCAGAGTCATGATCGATTACTCCTCAACCTTGACGAGGTAGTGAACGGTGTTGATCAGACCGCGAACCTGCGGGCTGTCCTTCAGTTCACGCACATCGTTGAGCTTGTTCAGACCCAGAGCACGCACCGACAGGCGGTGACGCGACTGAGCACCACGCAGGCCGCGCACCAGGCGCACCTTCACAGTCTTGTTGGACTCATTAGCCATGGTTGAGTTCCTCCACCTTCTTGCCGCGCTTGGCCGCGATGCGAGCCGGCGACTGCGCAGCAGACAGGCCCTTCACGGTGGCACGCACCAGGTTGATCGGGTTGCGCGAACCGGTGGCCTTGGCCAGCACGTTCTTCACGCCAACGGCTTCCAGCACGGCGCGCATGGCACCGCCGGCGATGACGCCGGTACCTTCCGAAGCCGGCTGCATGAACACGCGGGCTGCGCCGTGACCATCCTTGATGGTGTGCCACAGGGTGCCGTTGTTCAGGTCAACGCTGACCAGGTTCTTGCGGGCCTGTTCCATCGACTTCTGGATGGCGACCGGCACTTCGCGGGCCTTGCCATAGCCGAAACCGACCTTGCCTTCGCCGTCGCCGACCACGGTCAGGGCGGTGAAGGTGAACTGGCGGCCACCCTTGACGGTCTTGCTGACGCGGTTGACCGCGACCAGCTTTTCGATCATGCCGTCATCGACTTTCTCTTCGCGGTTACGGTCGCGATCGCGACCCCGCTGCTGACGCTCTTCTGCCATTTTGATTCCTTGGTAGTTTGGGTATGTACGGCTCGGGGCCGCTTATGGTTGTGGAATGTCGCGTTGTTCCGGTGGGCCACTGCAGAAGAGTGGCGCCGTCCAGCCTCACTCAGGCGGGCGAGCAGGCGGGCAGGAGACCACAGGTCCCCTGCCCTTATCCCTTAGAACTGCAGGCCGGCTTCGCGGGCGGCTTCTGCCAGGGCCTTGATGCGGCCGTGGTAGCGGTAGCCCGAACGATCGAAGGCAACCTTCTCGACGCCGGCGGCCTTGGCGCGCTCAGCGACGATACGGCCGACCTTGGCGGCGGCGTCGGCGTTCTTGCCGTTCTTCAGGCCTTCCATGACGTCGGTCTGGGTGGTGTTGGCAGCAGCCAGCACCTTGGAACCGTCGGCGGTGAAGACCTGGGCGTACAGGTGCTGGCCGGTGCGCAGCACCGACAGGCGGGCGACGCCGAGCTCACGGATGTGGGCGCGGGTCGACTTGGCGCGACGCAGGCGGGCGATGTTCTTGTTCATTTTGATTATTCCTTGAAAGCTGAAGGTTGGGCTTTTCCCTGAGGAGTCCGCACAAGGATGTGCGGGCTCTTGCGAGGGACTCGCACTTACGCCTTCTTGGCTTCCTTACGGATGATGACTTCGTCGGAGTACTTCACGCCCTTGCCCTTGTACGGCTCCGGCTTGCGGAACGCACGGATCTTGGCGGCAACTTCACCGACGACCTGCTTGTCAGCGCCCTGGACCAGGATCTCGGTCTGGGTCGGGGTGGTGATGGTGATGCCTTCCGGCGCCACGAACACGACCGGGTGCGAGAAGCCCAGCGACAGGCTCAGGTCCTTGCCCTGCATGGCAGCGCGGTAACCCACGCCGACCAGCTCCAGCTTGCGCTCGAAGCCTTCGGACACGCCCTTGACCATGTTGGCCAGGATCGCACGCACGGTACCGGTCAGTGCGACCAGCTCGGCGTTCTCGGTGCTCAGGGTGGCAACGCCGTTGTCGACGTTGATGGCAATACCGGCCGGCTTGGCCAGCGACAGGGAACCCTTCGGGCCCTTGGCGGTGACGCTGTCCGACTGGACGTTCAGTTCAACCTTACCCAGGTCGATCGGCTTCTTGGCTACGCGGGACATAGTTCTACTCCTTTCGCCTTAGGCCACGAAGCACAGGACTTCGCCGCCGACGCCCAGCTGGCGCGCCTGCGCATCAGTCATGATGCCCTTGGAGGTGGAAATGATGGAGATACCCAGGCCGTTCATGACCTTCGGCAGCTCGCTCTTGCCGCGGTACTGGCGCAGGCCCGAACGCGAGAAGCGCTTCAGGGTCGCGATGACCGGCTTGCCTTCGAAATACTTCAGCACGATTTCCAGCTCGGACTTGTTGTTTTCCAGCTGGGTCACGCGCAGGTCGGTGATGTAACCCTCGTCCTTCAGGACCTGGGCGATCGCAACCTTGATCTTGGACGACGGGGCTTTCACCGTCTGCTTGCCAACCGCGGCCGCATTCTTGATGCGGACCAGCAGGTCGGCGATGGGATCAGTCATGCTCATATGAGTACCTTTGAGTGCACCGATATCCGCTTTCGCGAAAATCTGTTGTCTCCTGGAAACGGGCCAGGTCCCTTGATGCAGCGGGCCAAGGGCCCACTCCTACAACCCCGTTTGCACAGGGCAAGACGCGGGAGTATACGCCAAAAGAGCCCGGCTTGCGCCGGGCTCTTCGGTTTTTTTGCGTCGGGAAAGCTGAATGCCTCCCCTGCCCGGTTCAGGCACCCCCGAAGGGGCGCCTGATCGCAGGGCCGGCTGGGATTACCAGCTGGCCTTGCGCAGACCCGGGACGTCGCCACGCATGGTGGCTTCACGCAGCTTGTTACGGCCCAGGCCGAACTTGCTGTAGACGCCACGCGGACGACCCGACAGCTCGCAACGGTTGCGCTGGCGGCTCGGCGACGAATCGCGCGGCAGCTTGGCCAGCTTGGTTGCGGCGTCGATCTTCTCTTCGTAGGTCGCGTCCACGGAGGACACGATCTTCTTCAGAGCTGCACGCTTTTCAGCGTACTTCTTTGCCAGCTTTTCCCGCTTGATGTCGCGGTTGACCATGGAGGTCTTTGCCATTTCGGTTTCCTCGACAGATCAGTTACGGAACGGGAACTTGAACGCTGCCAGCAGCGCCTTCGCTTCCGCGTCGGTCTTCGCAGTGGTGGTGATGGCGATATCCATACCGCGGATCGCGTCGACGGCGTCGAAGTCGATTTCCGGGAAGATGATCTGCTCCTTCACACCCATGTTGAAGTTGCCGCGGCCGTCGAAGGAACGACCGGAAACACCACGGAAGTCGCGCACGCGCGGCAGCGAGATGTTGATCAGGCGATCCAGGAACTCGTACATCTTGTGGCGACGCAGCGTGGTCTTGCAGCCGATCGGCCAACCATCGCGGATCTTGAACGACGCAACCGACACACGCGACTTGGTGACAACCGGCTTCTGGCCGGAAATCTTGGTCATGTCGCCGACGGCGTTTTCCAGGATCTTCTTGTTGGTGGCCGCTTCGCCGACACCCATGTTCAGGGTGACCTTGACCAGCTTCGGCACTTCCATCGGATTGGTGTAGCCGAACTGCTTCATCAGCGCCGGCACCACTTCGTCCTTGTAGAACTTTTCGAGACGGGAACTCATCTTCTCATTCCTCAGGCGTCGAGCGCCTCACCGCTGGAGCGGAACACACGCAGTTTGCGTCCATCCTCCAGCACCTTGAAGCCAACGCGTTCGCCCTTGCCCGAAGCCGGGTTCAGAACATTCACGTTGGAGATATGGATCGAAGCTTCGCGCTCGACCACGCCGCCGGCAACACCTGCCTGCGGGTTCGGCTTGGTGTGGCGCTTGACGATGTTCACGTTGGCGACGACCACACGGTCGCCGTCGACGCGGACGACTTCGCCCTGCTTGCCCTTGTCCTTGCCAGCGTTGACGACAACCTGGTCGCCCTTCTTGATACGGTTAGCCATGATTATCTCCTGTCGCTCACAGCACTTCGGGAGCGAGCGAGACGATCTTCATGAACTTCTCCGAACGAAGTTCACGGGTCACCGGCCCGAAGATACGGGTACCGATCGGCTCCTGCTTGTTGTTCAGCAGGACGGCAGCGTTGCCGTCGAAGCGGATCAGCGAGCCGTCGGCGCGACGCACACCCTTGCGGGTACGCACCACGACGGCGTCATACACTTCACCCTTCTTGACCTTGCCGCGCGGAATCGCATCCTTCACGGTGACCTTGATGATGTCGCCGATGCCGGCGTAACGGCGCTTGGAACCACCCAGCACCTTGAAGCACATCACCTGCTTGGCACCCGAATTGTCCGCGACGTCAAGGTAGCTCTGCATCTGGATCATGATTCAGCTCCTTATTCAGCCGCGCGCGTGATGACTTCCACCACGCGCCAGTTCTTGGTCTTGGACATCGGAGCAATCTCGGTCACGCGGACGACATCGCCTTCCTTGCAGGCGTTGTCGGCATCGTGGGCGTGCAGCTTCGTCGAGCGCTTGATGTACTTGCCGTACAGCGCGTGCTTGACCTGACGCTCAACCAGGACGGTAACCGTCTTGTCCATCTTGTTGCTGACGACACGGCCTTCGACCGTGCGCAGCGTCTTCTTTTCCAGTATTGTCGCTCATAGCGGCCATCCTTACTTCGTGCTGCCGAGCAGGGTCTTGACGCGAGCAATCTCGCGACGGACCCGGCGAATGTCGTGGGTCTTCGGCAGCTGGCCGGTGACCTGCTGCATACGGACAGAGAACTGTTCCTTACGCAGGTCGATCAGGTGGGCCTTGAGTTCGTCAGCCGACTTTTCACGGAGAGTTTTGATATCCATCAGCGCACCGTACGGGTCACGAAAGTGGTGGTGACCGAGAGCTTGGCGGCGGCCAGGCGGAACGCCTCGCGAGCCACTTCCTCGGAAACACCCTCGATTTCATAGATCATGCGGCCGGGCTGGATCTGGGCCACCCAGTATTCCACGTTGCCCTTACCAGAACCCATTCGGACTTCGATGGGCTTCTTGGTGATGGGCTTGTCGGGGAACACGCGGATCCACATCTTGCCGCCGCGCTTGACGTAGCGGCTGATCGAGCGGCGGGCCGCTTCGATCTGACGCGCGGTCAGCTGACCGTGTGCGGTTGCCTTCAGGCCGTATTCGCCGAAGCTGACAGCGTTGGCGCTCCAGCTCAGGCCATCGTTACGGCCCTTGTGTACCTTGCGGTACTTGGTTCGCTTGGGTTGCAACATTGTCGTTACCTCGCTTCACGGGCCGGGCGCTGACGGTCACCACGGTCGCCGCGATCGTGACGATCGTTGCGCGACGGGGTGTCGTCCTGCTTTTCCTGGCCAACCTGGGAGAAATCGAAGACCTCGCCCTTGTAGATCCAGACCTTGATGCCGATGATGCCGTAGGTCGTCTTGGCTTCAGCGAAGCCATAGTCGATGTCGGCACGCAGGGTGTGCAGCGGCACGCGGCCTTCGCGGTACCACTCCGAACGGGCGATTTCTGCACCGTTGAGGCGGCCACCGACGTTGACCTTGATGCCCAGGGCACCCAGACGCATCGCGTTGCCGACCGAGCGCTTCATTGCACGGCGGAACATGATGCGACGCTCCAGCTGCTGGGCGATCGACTCGGCAACGAGCTGCGCGTCCAGTTCCGGCTTGCGCACTTCGGTGACGTTGATGTGCGCCGGGACGCCCATCATCTCGCTCACTTCCTTGCGCAGCTTCTCGATGTCCTCACCGCGCTTGCCGATCACCACGCCCGGACGGGCGGTGTGGATCGTCACGCGAGCGGTCTTGGCCGGACGCTCGATCAGGATCTTGCTGATGCCGGCCTGAGCCAGCTTCTTGCGCAGCATTTCGCGCACTTTCAGGTCGGCTGCCAGGTAACCAGCGAACTCGGCCTTGTTGGCGTACCACTTGGAGTTCCAGTCCTTGGAAATGCCGAGGCGGATACCAATCGGATGAACTTTATGACCCATGGTCTTTTCCTTATCCGCTTACTTGGCGGCGCCCACAACCACAGTGATGTGGCTGGTGCGCTTGAGGATGCGGGTACCGCGGCCTTTCGCCCGCGCCATGAAACGCTTCAGGGTCGGACCTTCATCAACCATGATGGTCTGAACCTTCAGCTCGTCGACGTCGGCGCCCTGGTTGTTCTCGGCGTTGGCAATTGCCGACTCCACCACCTTCTTGATCAGGTGGGCAGCCTTCTTGTCCGAGAACTTCAGCAGGTTGACCGCACGCTCGGCCGGCAGACCGCGCACCTGGTCAGCGACCAGACGAGCCTTCTGCGGGGAGATGCGCGCAGTGCGCAGGATGGCTTTCGCTTCCATTGTCATCTCTCCTTACTTGCCCGACTTCTTGTCACCACCGTGACCCTTGAAGGTCCGGGTGATGGCAAATTCGCCGAGCTTGTGGCCGACCATGTTCTCGTTGACGAGAACCGGGATGTGGTTCTTGCCGTTATGCACGGCAATGGTGACGCCTACCATGTCAGGCAGGATCATCGAACGGCGCGACCAGGTCTTGATCGGCTTCTTGCTGCCCGCAGCGGCCTCCACCTTCTTGACGAGGTGGTGATCGACGAACGGGCCCTTCTTGAGTGAACGTGCCATGGTCGATTAGCCCCTACGATCGCGGACGATGAACTGCTGAGTGCGCTTGTTATGGCGCGTCTTGTAACCCTTGGTCGGGACACCCCACGGGGTGACCGGATGCGGATTACCCTGGCCGGCCTTCGCCTCACCACCACCGTGCGGGTGGTCAACCGGGTTCATGGCAGCACCACGAACGGTCGGGCGGACGCCGCGCCAACGCTTGGCACCGGCCTTGCCCAGCTTTTCCAGGCTGTGCTCGTCGTTGCCGACTTCGCCGATGGTGGCGCAGCACTCGACCGGAACCTTACGCATTTCACCCGAGCGCAGGCGCAGGGTGGCGTAGATGCCTTCGCGAGCCACCAGCTGCACGGCCGCACCAGCGGCGCGAGCGATCTGAGCGCCCTTGCCCGGCTTCAGTTCGATGCAGTGGATGGTGGTGCCGACCGGGATGTTGCGCAGCGGCAGGGTGTTGCCAGCCTTGATCGGGGCATCCGAACCAGCGATCACCTGATCACCAGCCTTCAGGCCCTTCGGGGCGATGATGTAGCGACGCTCACCGTCGACGTAGCACAGCAGAGCGATGTGCGCGGTGCGGTTCGGATCGTATTCGATGCGTTCCACGCGCGCCGGGATGCCCAGCTTGTTGCGCTTGAAGTCGATGATGCGGTAGTGCTGCTTGGCACCACCACCGACGTGACGCACGGTGATGCGGCCATGGTGGTTACGACCACCCGAGCGGCTCTGCGACTCGACCAGCGCAGCGTGCGGAGCACCCTTGTGCAGGTCGGGAGTGACCACGCGCACGGCCGAACGGCGGCCGGGGGAAGTGGGCTTGAATTTCATCAATGGCATGGGATGTACCTCAGGCCTTGGCCGTTACATCGATCGACTGGCCATCGGCCAGGCGAACGTACGCCTTGCGCCAATCGCCGCGGCGGCCAGCACGGTTACGGAAGGACTTGTTCTTGCCCTTGACGTTGACCACGTTGACGGCTTCGACCTTGACGTCGAACAGCTGCTCAACCGCGGCCTTTACATCGGCCTTGGTGGCTTCGTTCGAAACTTCGAAGACATACTGGTTGGAGAGTTCCTGCAGGCGCGCGGTCTTTTCGGAGACACGCGGGGCACGCAGCACGCTGAAGATTTTTTCGTTGCTGTTCATGCCAGCCACTCCTCGACCTTCTTGACCGCGTCAGCGGTGATGACGACCGTGTCGGCACCCACCAGCGAGACCGGATCCAGACCCTGGACGTCACGCACCTGCACGTACGGCAGATTGCGGGCGGACAGGTACAGGTGCTCGGACGCTTCTTCGGTGACGATCAGCGGGCGCTTGCCCACTTCCAGGCCGGCCAGCTTGGCGATCAGACCCTTCGTGTTGGTCACTTCGACGTCGAAGGACTCCACGATGGTCAGACGGCCCTGACGGTTCAGCTCGGACAGGATCGCGCACATGGCGGCACGGTACTGCTTACGATTGACCTTCTGCTCGAAGCTGCGCGGCTTGGCCGCGAAGGTGACACCGCCGCCGACGAAGATCGGAGCCGTCAGTGCGCCATGACGCGCGCCGCCGCCCTTCTGCTTCTTCGACTTCTTGGTGGTACCAGCCACTTCGGAGCGAGTCTTCTGTGCCTTGGTGCCGGCGCGACCGGCGTTGCGGTAGGCAACGACGACCTGGTGGACCAGATCTTCGCTGAAATCGCGACCGAACACGGCGTCGGAGACCGAGACCTTGTTGTTGCTACCCGTGATAACGAGTTCCATCGTCATCTCTCCTTATGCCTTGCTCGCCGGACGGACGATCACGTCGCCACCCGCCGCGCCCGGAACGGCGCCGCGAACGGCGATCAGACCGCGCTCGACGTCGACCTTGACCACTTCCAGGTTCTGGGTGCTCTGCTGCACCGCGCCCATGTGGCCCGACATCTTCTTGCCCGGGAAAACGCGACCCGGGGTCTGGCGCTGACCCAGCGAACCCGGCGCGCGATGCGACAGCGAGTTACCGTGGGTTGCATCGCCCATACGGAAGTTGTGGCGCTTGATGGTGCCCTGGAAGCCCTTACCCTTGGTGACACCCTGGACGTCGACGATCTGGCCGACTTCGAAGATGTCCGCCTTGACTTCGCCGCCAACGGCGAAATCGCCGAGCTGCGCGTCTTCAACGCGGAATTCCCACAGGCCACGACCCGCTTCCACCTTCGCCTTGGCGAAGTGGCCGGCTTCCGGCTTGTTGACCAGGGCAGCGCGACGCGCGCCGACGGTCACCTGCACGGCGCTGTAGCCGTCGGTTTCGACGGTCTTGATCTGCGCGATGCGGTTCGGGGTTGCTTCGATCAGGGTCACCGGGATGGAGCGGCCATCTTCAGTGAACACGCGGCTCATGCCAGCCTTGCGGCCCACGAAGCCCAACGAATACTTCTTCGTCATGGTCGTAGTCCTCAGGTCAGCTTGATCTGAACGTCGACGCCGGCAGCCAGTTCGAGCTTCATCAGCGCGTCCACGGTCTTGTCATTCGGGTCAACGATATCGAGCACGCGCTTGTGCGTGCGGGTCTCGTACTGGTCACGCGCGTCCTTGTCGACGTGCGGGGAAACGAGAACGGTGTAACGCTCGATCTTGGTCGGCAGCGGGATCGGGCCACGCACTTGCGCGCCGGTCCGCTTTGCCGTTTCAACGATCTCGCTGGCCGAACGGTCGATCAGACGATGATCGAACGCTTTCAGCCGGATCCGGATCTTTTGGTCCGCCATGGCGGTAGGTTCCTTCGTTAAAAGAGCGACAGACAAAGCCTCTGGGTTGCTTTGTCCCATGAAATTCCTGAATACGGACGACCCACAGTCCTGCAGGCCGCCAAGGTCACTCCATAGACCTCAAAAACGTAGGCAGACCAGTTACCCGGCCTGCCCAGACGTAGAAGCATAATGGCACGCAAGGCAGCTGTCAACAGTCGCCTGTTGACGCCGCCTGAATGGCATTGACCCTTCCTGGTCCGGGGAACACAAGGCACATCCTGTGCCTGCTTTCCCATTTGATACGCCCCGATGCCCTACCCAGGCAACATCGGGGCGCAGATACTACCAGATTACTCGATGATCTTCGAGACCACGCCGGCGCCGACGGTACGGCCGCCTTCGCGGATGGCGAAGCGCAGGCCTTCGTCCATTGCCACCGGGTTGATCAGGGTGACGACCATCTTGACGTTGTCACCCGGCATCACCATTTCGACGCCTTCCGGCAGAGCAGCTGCGCCGGTGATGTCGGTGGTGCGGAAGTAGAACTGCGGACGGTAGCCGTTGAAGAACGGGGTGTGACGGCCACCCTCGTCCTTCGACAGGACGTAGACTTCGCCTTCGAACTTGGTGTGCGGCTTGATCGAGCCCGGCTTGGCCAGAACCTGGCCACGCTCGACGTCGTCACGCTTGGTGCCGCGCAGCAGCAGGCCAGCGTTGTCGCCTGCCTGACCCTGGTCCAGCAGCTTGCGGAACATTTCAACGCCGGTCACGGTGGTCTTCTGCACCGGACGGATGCCGACGATTTCGATTTCGTCGCCAACCTTGATCACGCCGCGCTCGATACGACCGGTCACCACGGTGCCGCGGCCCGAGATCGAGAACACGTCTTCCACCGGCATCAGGAACGGCTTGTCGATCGCACGTTCCGGCTCCGGAATCCAGCTGTCCAGGGCATCGACCAGCTTCAGGATGGCCGGCACGCCGATGTCGCTCTGGTCGCCTTCCAGCGCCAGACGGGCCGAACCGGCGATGATCGGGGTGTCGTCGCCCGGGAAGTCGTACTTGCTCAGCAGCTCGCGCACTTCCATCTCGACCAGCTCGAGCAGCTCGGCGTCGTCAACCATGTCGGCCTTGTTCAGGAACACGACGATGTACGGCACGCCGACCTGACGCGACAGCAGGATGTGCTCGCGGGTCTGCGGCATCGGGCCGTCAGCGGCCGAGCACACCAGGATCGCGCCGTCCATCTGGGCGGCACCGGTGATCATGTTCTTGACGTAGTCAGCGTGGCCCGGGCAATCGACGTGGGCGTAGTGACGGACCGGGGATTCGTACTCGACGTGCGCGGTCGAGATCGTGATACCACGCGCCTTTTCTTCCGGCGCGGCGTCGATCGAGGAGTAATCCTTGAACTCGCCACCGAAGCGCTCGGCACCGATCTTGGTCAGTGCAGCGGTCAGCGTGGTCTTGCCGTGATCGACGTGACCGATGGTGCCGACGTTGACGTGCGGCTTGGTGCGCTCGAACTTACCCTTTGCCATTGTTCTATACCTTGATTGTTCGTAAGTGGTTTCAAGAGAGGCTGAGCGAGGCTCAGCCCTTCTTCATGACGGCTTCGGCGATGTTGGTCGGAGCCGGCTCGTAGTGATCGAATTCCATGGTGAAGGTGGCGCGGCCCTGGGTCTGCGAACGCAGCGCAGTGGCGTAGCCGAACATTTCACCCAGCGGGATCATCGCGTTGATGATCGAAGCGGAGCCGTCACCGGTGGTGTCGGAACCCTGCAGCACGCCGCGACGACGGCTGACGTCGCCCATCACGTCACCCTGGTAATCCTCCGGGGTCACGATCTCGACCTTCATGATCGGCTCCAGCAGCACCGGCTTGGCCTTGGCGAAGCCCTGCTTGAAGGCCATCGACGAAGCCAGCTTGAACGCCATTTCCGAGGAGTCGACGTCGTGGTACGAACCGAACACCAGCTTCACCTTGACGTCCACGACCGGGAAGCCAGCCAGCGGACCGCTGGTGATGGTTTCGCGCAGGCCCTTTTCAACCGACGGAATGAATTCCTTCGGGATCACGCCGCCGGTGATGTCGTTGATGAACAGGAAGTCGTCCTTGATGGCCGGAGCCAGCTTCGGATCGGCACGGTCGGCAGCGGTGATCGGCGACAGTTCGATCACGACGTGACCGTACTGACCCTTACCACCGGACTGCTTGGCGTGCTTGTAGTCCGACTTGACGTCGGCCAGGGTGATGGTTTCGCGGTAGGCCACCTGCGGCGCGCCGACGTTGGCTTCAACGTTGAACTCGCGCTTCAGGCGGTCGACGATGATGTCCAGGTGCAGCTCGCCCATGCCCGAGATGATGGTCTGGCCGGATTCTTCGTCGGTCTTGACGCGGAACGACGGATCTTCCTGCGCCAGACGGCCCAGGGCCAGACCCATCTTTTCCTGGTCCGACTTGGTCTTCGGCTCGACGGCCATCGAGATCACCGGCTCCGGGAACGTCATGCGCTCCAGGATGATCGGGGCGTCCACGGCGCACAGGGTGTCACCGGTGGTGGTGTCCTTCAGGCCCACGGCAGCGGCGATGTCACCGGCCAGAACTTCCTTGATTTCCTCGCGGTTGTTCGAGTGCATCTGCAGGATGCGGCCGATGCGCTCCTTCTTGCCCTTCACCGAGTTCAGCACGGTGTCGCCACCGTTCAGGGTGCCCGAGTAGACACGGAAGAAGGTCAGCGCGCCGACGAACGGGTCGGTGATGATCTTGAAGGCGAGCGACGAGAACGGAGCCTTGTCGTCCGACTTGCGGGTCATTTCGACGGTGTCGTCGTCAACGTCCACGCCCTTCACGTCCGGCACGTCGACCGGCGACGGCAGCAGCTGGATCACGCCGTCCAGCATGGCCTGCACGCCCTTGTTCTTGAAGGCCGAGCCGCAGTACATCGGCACGATCTCGGTGGCCAGGGTGCGGGTACGCAGCGCGTTGATGATTTCAGCCTCGGCCAGCTCTTCGCCGCCCAGGTACTTTTCCATCAGCTCTTCGCTGGCTTCGGCAGCGGTCTCGACCATGAACTGGCGAGCCTCTTCAGCCGGGCCCTGCAGCTCGGCCGGGATTTCACCGTATTCGAACTTCATGCCCTGCGAAGCCTCATCCCAATGGATGGCCTTCATCTTCAGCAGGTCGACGACGCCCTTGAAGTTGTCTTCAGCGCCGATCGGCAGCTGCATCGGCACGGCAACCGCGCCCAGCTTGGCCTTCAGCTGGCCGACGACCTTCTGGAAGTTGGCACCGGTGCGGTCCATCTTGTTGACGAACGCGATGCGCGGCACGTGGTACTTGTTGGCCTGGCGCCACACGGTTTCCGACTGCGGCTGCACGCCACCGACGGCGCACAGGACGAAGACGGCACCGTCGAGCACGCGCAGCGAGCGCTCCACTTCGATGGTGAAGTCGACGTGCCCGGGGGTGTCGATGATGTTGAAGCGGTGCTCCGGCAGGGACTTGTCCATGCCCTTCCAGAACGCGGTGGTGGCAGCGGACTGGATCGTGATGCCACGCTCCTGCTCCTGCTCCATCCAGTCCATGGTGGCGGCGCCGTCGTGCACTTCACCGATCTTGTGGCTCTTGCCGGTGTAGAACAGGATGCGCTCGGACGTGGTGGTCTTGCCGGCATCGATGTGAGCCATGATGCCGAAGTTACGGTAACGCTCGATGGGAGTGGAACGGGCCACGGGAGCCTCTCAGATTTCTTGGATTTCGGATGGCCGAACGCCGCCTTTCGGCGGCCTTCGGATTGGCGCAGTCCTTCTGGGACCGCGAGGCAGCACGCACCGAAGTGGTGCTGCCCTGCCTGTTTTACAAGGCCGTCAAACTCACCAGCGGTAGTGGGCGAATGCCTTGTTGGCTTCGGCCATGCGGTGGGTTTCTTCGCGCTTCTTGATGGCGCCGCCACGGTTTTCCGAGGCGTCGATCAGTTCAGCAGCCAGCTTCTTCGGCATGGTGTTCTCACCACGCTTGCGCGCGGAGTCGATCAGCCAGCGCATGGCCAGGGCCATCTTGCGCGACGAACGCACTTCGACCGGCACCTGGTAGGTGGCACCACCGACGCGACGCGACTTGACTTCGACCGCCGGAGCGACGTTGTCCAGAGCCTTCTGCACCAGTTCAATGGCGTTGGCGCTGCTGTTCTTCTCGGTGATCACGTCCATGGCGCCGTACACGATCTTTTCGGCGACGGACTTCTTGCCGCTCTGCATGACCATGTTGATGAAGCGGGCGATGGTTTCGCTTCCGTGCTTCGGATCGGGCAGGACGGAACGCTGCGGAGTATTACCCTTACGCGACATAGTGCTCTCTCCTTATGCCTTCGGACGCTTGGCGCCGTACTTGGAACGGGCCTGGCGACGCTTGGCAACGCCGGCGGCGTCGAGCGAGCCACGAACGGTGTGGTAACGCACACCCGGCAGGTCCTTGACGCGACCGCCGCGGATCAGGACCACGGAGTGCTCCTGCAGGTTGTGGCCTTCACCACCGATGTAGGAAATCACTTCTTCCTGGTTGGTCAGGCGGACCTTGGCAACCTTGCGCAGAGCCGAGTTCGGCTTCTTCGGAGTGGTGGTGTAGACACGGGTGCAGACGCCACGGCGCTGCGGGCACTTGTCGAGCGCCGGCGAGGCACTCTTGTAGGTGGTCGCTTGCCGCGGCTTGCGGACCAGCTGGTTGATCGTCGCCATCAGTAGGTTCTTCTGATTGGTGGCCGGAAAATCCGACCAGAGATGCGGAAATGTTAAAGCAGGCCAAAATTCTGGCCTGCTGAGACAGACGATTGTAGCAACCTGCCAGGAAAGCAGTCAAACGCCTCCTGTCAAGCCCGTTCCTGATCCCGGAACGTTACTGGGGGGCCTCCATGTACCCCGTTCAGGTTGGCCGGGTCGATCGCGGACGATCTCCCCTGCCCTTTCCCTATCCCATCGATGGACCGATGGGGTGGTCCGGCCCTGCGGCCGGACCGGATACCTCATTCTTCGCCCGAGGCCTGTTCAGCTTCGGCTTCAACCACCGGTGCCTCGACCGCAGCCGGGGTGCCGGCCAGGGTCTGCATTTCCGACTCGGTGAGACCGGAAGCACCGCGACGGCGGTTGCTGTGGTACGCCAGGCCGGTACCGGCCGGAATCAGGCGGCCCACGATGACGTTTTCCTTCAGGCCACGCAGGTTGTCCGAGGTGCCGCGGACGGCCGCTTCGGTCAGCACGCGGGTGGTTTCCTGGAACGACGCGGCCGAGATGAACGATTCGGTCGCCAGCGAGGCCTTGGTGATACCCAGCAGGACCGGATCGAAGTGCGCCGGCAGCTCGTTGCGGGTCGACAGGCGCGCATTCTCCTCGATAACGCGCTGGCGCTCCACCTGTTCACCGTTCAGGAACTTGCTGCTGCCCTGGTCGGTGATCTCGACCTTGCGCAGCATCTGGCGGGTGATCACCTCGATGTGCTTGTCGTTGATCTTCACGCCCTGCAGGCGGTACACGTCCTGGATTTCCTTCACCAGGTAGGCGGCCAGCGGTTCGACACCCAGCAGACGCAGGATGTCCTGCGGGCTCGGCTCGCCGTCCACGATGGTTTCACCCTTGGTGACATGCTCGCCTTCGAACACGATGACCTGGCGGTACTTCGGGATCAGCTCTTCGTGCTCCGAACCATCGGTGTCCTTGATGATCAGGCGCTGCTTGCCCTTGGTGTCCTTGCCGAAGCTGATGATGCCCGAACGCTCGGCCAGCACCGCCGGATCCTTCGGCTTGCGCGCTTCGAACAGATCGGCCACGCGCGGCAGACCACCGGTGATGTCGCGGGTCTTCGACGCTTCCTGCGGGATCTTGGCGACCACGTCACCCACGCCGACGGCAGCGCCGTCCTGCAGGTTGACGATCGAGCGCGGCGGCAGCAGGTACTGCGCCGGCAGATCGGTGCCCGGGATCGACAGGTCGTTGCCCTTGGCGTCGACGATGCGCACGATCGGGCGCAGGTCCTTGGCCTGGGTACCACGACGCTTCGGATCGGTGATTTCGCGCGACGCCAGGCCGGTCAGCTCGTCGGTCTTCTCGATGACGGTGATGCCGTCGACGAAGTCGATGAAGCGGATGAAGCCGGCCACTTCCGACACGATCGGGTGGTTATGCGGATCCCAGTTGGCCACGGTCTGGCCAGCCTTGATCGCATCACCGTCCTTGGACGTGATGGTCGCACCGTACGGCAGCTTGTAGCGCTCACGCTCACGGCCGTGGGCATCGAGCACCGAGATTTCGCCCGAGCGCGACACTGCCACCAGCGAGCCATTGGCATGCTCGACGGACTTGAGGTTGCTGAACTTGACCGAGCCGGTGGTCTTGACGGTGATGTTGTCGACCGCAGCAGCTCGCGACGCCGCACCACCGATGTGGAACGTACGCATGGTCAGCTGGGTACCCGGCTCACCGATGGACTGGGCGGCGATGACGCCGACCGCTTCACCGATGTTGACCAGGTGGCCACGGGCCAGATCGCGGCCGTAGCAGCGACCGCAGACACCGAAGGCCGATTCGCACGAGATCGTCGAACGCACCTTGATGCTCTGCACGCCGGCGTCTTCCAGCTTGGCGACCCAGGCTTCGTCCAGCAGGGTGTTGCGGGTGACGATCGGATCTTCGTCGTTGCCCGGCAGGAACACGTCCTCGGCAACCACGCGACCCAGCACGCGATCCTTCAGCGGCTCGACCACGTCGCCGCCTTCCACGATCGGGGTCATGATCAGGCCTTCGGTGGTACCGCAATCCACCTCGGTGATCACCACGTCCTGCGCGACGTCGACCAGACGACGGGTCAGGTAACCCGAGTTCGCGGTCTTCAGCGCGGTATCGGCCAGACCCTTACGGGCACCGTGGGTGGAGTTGAAGTACTCCTGCACGTTCAGGCCTTCACGGAAGTTCGCCTTGATGGGCGTCTCGATGATCGAGCCGTCCGGACGCGCCATCAGGCCACGCATACCGGCCAGCTGACGGATCTGCGCCTGCGAACCACGCGCACCGGAGTCGGCCATGATGTACAGCGAGTTCATCGACTTCTGGTCGATGGTCTCACCCTTGGCATTGACGACCTTCTCGGTACCGATGGTGTCCATCATCGCCTTGGCGATGCGCTCGTTGGTGCGCGACCAGATGTCGACCACCTTGTTGTAGCGCTCACCGGCGGTGACCAGACCCGACTGGTACTGCTCCTGGATTTCCAGCACTTCGGCTTCGGCCTCGGTGAGGATGCCCTTCTTCTCGTCCGGGATCAGCATGTCATCGATGCCGATCGAGACGCCGGCGCGGGTCGCGTAGGCGAAGCCGGTGTACATCAGCTTGTCGGCGAACACGACCGTGTCCTTCAGACCCAGCTGGCGGTAGCTGGAGTTGATCAGGCGGCTGATGTTCTTCTTGGTCAGCTCGGTGTTGGCCAGCGCGAAAGGCAGGCCTTCCGGCAGGATTTCAGCCAGCAGGGCGCGACCGATCGTGGTGTCCACGATCGAGGTCTTGTTCTGCTTGACGCCGTCTTCGTCGGTCACCACCTCGGTGATGCGGACCTTGACGCGCGCGTGCAGTTCCACCACGCGGTTGTCGTAGGCACGCTTCACTTCGGCGATGTTGGCGAAGGCCATGCCCTCGCCCTTCTTGTTTTCCAGCGAGCGGGTCATGTAGTACAGACCCAGCACGACGTCCTGCGACGGCACGATGATCGGCTCGCCGTTGGCCGGCGACAGGATGTTGTTGGTCGACATCATCAGCGCACGCGCTTCCAGCTGGGCTTCCAGCGAGAGTGGCACGTGGACGGCCATCTGGTCACCGTCGAAGTCGGCGTTGAACGCGGTGCAGACCAGCGGGTGCAGCTGGATGGCCTTACCTTCGATCAGCACCGGCTCGAACGCCTGGATGCCCAGACGGTGCAGGGTCGGCGCACGGTTCAGCATCACCGGATGCTCGCGGATGACCTCTTCCAGGATGTCCCAGACTTCGGCTTCTTCGCGCTCGACCAGCTTCTTGGCGGCCTTGATGGTGGTGGCCAGGCCACGACGCTGCAGCTTGGCGAAGACGAACGGCTTGAACAGCTCAAGCGCCATCTTCTTCGGCAGGCCGCACTGGTGCAGGCGCAGGTACGGACCGACCACGATGACCGAACGGCCCGAGTAGTCGACGCGCTTGCCCAGCAGGTTCTGGCGGAAGCGACCCTGCTTGCCCTTGATCATGTCGGCCAGCGACTTCAGCGGGCGCTTGTTGGTGCCGGTGATGGCACGGCCACGACGGCCGTTGTCCAGCAGCGCATCGACCGATTCCTGCAGCATGCGCTTTTCATTGCGCACGATGATGTCCGGCGCGCTCAGTTCGAGCAGGCGGCGCAGGCGGTTGTTACGGTTGATGACGCGGCGGTACAGGTCGTTCAGGTCGGAGGTCGCGAAGCGGCCGCCATCCAGCGGAACCAGCGGACGCAGGTCCGGCGGCAGCACCGGCAGCACGGTCATGACCATCCACTCCGGACGGTTGCCCGATTCCAGGAAGGCTTCGATCAGCTTGATGCGCTTGGTGAGGCGCTTGAGCTTGGTTTCCGAACCGGTAGCGGCGATTTCCTCGCGCAGGCGGGTCATTTCCGACTGCAGGTCGATGGTGCGCAGCAGTTCGTACACGGCCTCGGCGCCCATCGCGGCGTCGAAGTCGTCACCGTGCTCCTGGCGGGCCTGCAGGTACTGTTCTTCGGTCAGCAGCTGGCGGCGTTCCAGGGCGGTCAGGCCCGGCTCGGTCACCACGTAGGCTTCGAAGTACAGCACGCGCTCGATGTCGCGCAGGGTCATGTCCAGCATCAGGCCGATGCGCGACGGCAGCGACTTGAGGAACCAGATGTGCGCGACCGGCGAGGCCAGGTCGATGTGGCCCATGCGCTCACGACGCACCTTGGCCAGGGTCACTTCGGTGCCGCACTTTTCGCAGACCACGCCGCGGTGCTTCATGCGCTTGTACTTGCCGCACAGGCACTCGTAGTCCTTCACCGGGCCGAAGATGGCGGCGCAGAACAGGCCGTCGCGTTCCGGCTTGAAGGTACGGTAGTTGATGGTTTCCGGCTTCTTCACTTCGCCGAAGGACCACGAACGGATCAGGTCCGGCGAGGCCAGCGCGATCTTGATCGCGTCGAAGTCCAGCGTCTGGCGCTGCTGGTTGAAGAGGTTGAGCAGGTCTTTCATGGTGTTCTCCAGAAGGAGGAATGCTGTGTCGATGGGCTTTCAGTTGACTGCCAGCGGCGCGGCGGCGGAGGCCGCCGCGCCGGCATGGATCAGTTGTCTTCCAGTTCCATGTTGATGGCCAGCGAGCGGATTTCCTTCACGAGCACGTTGAAGGATTCCGGCATGCCCGCGACCATCTCGTGCTCACCGTCGACGATGTTCTTGTACATCTGGTTGCGGCCCTGCACGTCATCGGACTTCACCGTCAGCATTTCCTGCAGGGTGTAGGCCGCGCCGTAGGCTTCCAGCGCCCAGACTTCCATTTCACCGAAGCGCTGGCCGCCGAACTGCGCCTTGCCGCCCAGCGGCTGCTGGGTGACGAGCGAGTACGGGCCGGTCGAACGGGCGTGCATCTTGTCGTCGACCAGGTGGTTCAGCTTCAGGTAGTGCATGTAACCCACGGTGGTGTGGCGATCGAACGCTTCACCGGTGCGGCCGTCGTACAGCTGGGTCTGGCCACTGCTCGGCAGGTCGGCCAGTTCCAGCATGCGCTTGATTTCCGCTTCGGTGGCGCCGTCGAACACCGGGGTGGCCATCGGCACGCCGTCGGTCAGGTTACGGGCCAGACGCAGCAGTTCCTCGTCGCTGAACTGCGACAGGTCGACACGGTTGGCCACGTTGGTGTCGTCGTGGTTGTAGATGTCGTCCAGGAACTTGCGCAGGTCGGCAACCGCCGCCTGGGCTTCCATCATCGCCTGGATCTTGCGGCCCAGGCCCTTGGCAGCCCAGCCCAGATGCACTTCCAGGATCTGGCCGATGTTCATACGCGACGGCACGCCCAGCGGGTTCAGCACGATGTCCACGGTTTCGCCCGAGGCCATGTACGGCATGTCCTCGACCGGCACCACGTTGGAGACCACACCCTTGTTGCCGTGGCGGCCTGCCATCTTGTCGCCCGGCTGGATGCGGCGCTTCACGGCCAGGAACACCTTGACCATCTTCAGCACGCCCGGGGCGAGGTCGTCACCGGCGGTGATCTTGCCGCGCTTGTCGGCGAAGCGACGCTCGAATTCCTTCTCGT
This sequence comes from Stenotrophomonas sp. 71799_Sma, assembly GCF_056482505.1. Classification (NCBI taxonomy): domain Bacteria; kingdom Pseudomonadati; phylum Pseudomonadota; class Gammaproteobacteria; order Lysobacterales; family Lysobacteraceae; genus Stenotrophomonas; species Stenotrophomonas sp. 71799_Sma. Next base: position 877,002 of record NZ_CM151202.1, on the reverse strand, counting down.
GCGCCTGGATCTGCTTCTGCGCGCGCTCGATGGCTTCCGAGGCGTCCTCGTCCTTCATGCGCAGGGCGAACCAGTCAGCCTTCTTCAGGCCGTCCAGGAACGCGTCGCTGATGACGTCGCCCTTCTTCAGGCCAGCGCCACCGTTGACCACCTTGCCCACGATCTGCGAACGCAGACGCATGTAGATGGCGGCTTCCAGGATGCGGAACTGGTCGTCGAAGTCCTTCTTGACGCGCTTGATTTCAGACTCTTCGATCTGGCGGGCGCGCTTGTCCTTCTCGATGCCGTCGCGGGTGAAGACCTGCACGTCGATGACGGTGCCGTCCATGCCCGGCGGAACGCGCAGCGAGCTGTCCTTCACGTCCGAAGCCTTCTCGCCGAAGATCGCGCGCAGCAGCTTCTCTTCCGGGGTCAGCTGGCTTTCGCCCTTCGGGGTGACCTTGCCGACCATGATGTCGCCGGCGCGGACTTCCGCACCGATGTACACCACGCCGCTCTCGTCCAGGCGGTTCAGCGCCTGCTCGGAGACGTTCGGGATGTCGGCCGAGATTTCCTCCGGCCCCAGCTTGGTGTCACGCGCGACGCAGGTCAGCTCTTCGATGTGGATCGTGGTGTAACGATCCTCTTCCACCACGCGCTCGGAGAGCAGGATGGAGTCTTCGAAGTTGTAGCCGTTCCACGGCATGAACGCGATCAGCATGTTCTGGCCCAGGGCCAGTTCGCCGATGTCGGTGGACGGACCGTCGGCCAGCACGTCGCCGCGGGCGATGACGTCACCCACCTGGACCAGCGGACGCTGGTTGATGCAGGTGTTCTGGTTCGAACGGGTGTACTTGACCAGGTTGTAGATGTCCACGCCTGCGTCGGTGGCGCCAACGATCTCTTCCTCGTTGACCTTGACCACGATACGGGCGGCATCGATCTGCACGATCTCGCCACCACGACGGGCATTCACGGTCACACCGGAGTCACGCGCCACGGCGCGCTCGATGCCGGTACCGACCAGCGGCTTCTGCGCACGCAGGGTCGGCACGGCCTGACGCTGCATGTTGGCGCCCATCAGTGCACGGTTGGCGTCATCGTGCTCCAGGAACGGAACCAGCGCGGCCGCGATCGACACGGTCTGCATCGGCGAGACGTCCATGAAGTGGACTTCCGCCGGCGGCTTCAGCAGCGACTCGCCCTGGAAGCGGCACGGAACGAACTGCTCGGTCAGCACGCTGTCGGCATTGGTCAGGGCGTTGGCCTGCGCAATGACGTACTCGTTTTCTTCGATGGCCGACAGGAACTCGACTTCGTCATAGACCTTGCCGTCCACGACCTTGCGGTACGGGGTCTCGAGGAAACCGTACTGGTTGGTGCGGGCGTACACGGCCAGCGAGTTGATCAGGCCGATGTTCGGGCCTTCCGGGGTTTCGATGGTGCAGACGCGGCCGTAATGGGTCGGGTGCACGTCGCGCACTTCGAAGCCGGCGCGCTCACGGGTCAGGCCGCCCGGGCCCAGGGCCGAGACGCGACGCTTGTGGGTCACTTCCGACAGCGGGTTGTTCTGGTCCATGAACTGCGACAGCTGCGAGGAGCCGAAGAACTCCTTGATGGCAGCGGCGACCGGCTTGGCGTTGATCAGCTCCTGCGGGGTCAGGCCTTCCGACTCGGCCATCGACAGGCGCTCCTTGACCGCGCGCTCGACGCGGACCAGGCCCACGCGGAACACGTTCTCGGCCATTTCACCGACCGAACGCACGCGACGGTTGCCCAGGTGATCGATGTCATCGACCACGCCGCGACCGTTGCGGATCTCGGTCAGAACCTTGATCACGTCCAGGATGTCGGAGCTGTCGCCATGGGCGGCAACCAGGCGCTTGGACTCTTCGTCGTTGCGCTCACCGTAGTACTTGCGGTCGTACAGCACGGCTTCGCCGGTGGTTTCCTTGCGGCCCACGCGACGGTTGAACTTCATGCGGCCGACCGCGGACAGGTCGTAGCGCTCGAAGGTGAAGAACAGGTTGTGGAACAGGTTCTGCGCGGCGTCCTTGGTCGGCGGCTCGCCCGGACGCATCATGCGGTAGATCTCGACCAGGGCTTCCAGCTGGGTCTTGGTCGGGTCGATGCGCAGGGTGTTGGACAGGTACGGGCCACGATCCAGATCGTTCACCCACAGGGTGCCCACGGCATCCACACCGGCCTTGCGGAAGGCCTGCAGCTGCTCGTCGGTGATCTCGTCATTGGCCTGGGCCAGCAGTTCGCCGGTCGAAGCATCGACCACGTCGTGCGACAGGATGCGGCCGACGATGTAGTCGTCCGGCACGGCCAGGGCGGCGATGCCCGAGGCTTCCAGCTGCTTGATGTGACGCGCGGTGATGCGCTTGCCGGCTTCCACGATGACCTTGTCGCCGTCGGCGAGGTCGAAGCCCAGGGTTTCGCCACGCAGGCGCTCCGGCACCAGCTCCAGCTGGACGCCTTCATCCGGGTTGATGTGGAAGGTGTTGATCTCGAAGAACTCGGCCAGCATCTCTTCGTTGCTGTAGCCGAGCGCGCGCAGCAGGATCGACACCGGCAGCTTGCGGCGACGGTCGATACGGGTGAACAGCGCATCCTTCGGGTCGAACTCGAAGTCCAGCCAGGAGCCGCGGTAAGGAATGATGCGGGCGCTGTACAGCAGCTTGCCCGAGCTGTGGGTCTTGCCACGGTCGTGGTCGAAGAACACGCCCGGCGAACGGTGCAGCTGCGAGACGATGACGCGCTCGGTGCCGTTGACGATGAAGGTGCCGTTCTCGGTCATCAGCGGGATTTCGCCCAGATAGACCTCCTGCTCCTTCACGTACTTGATGGCCTTGGTCGACGACTCACGGTCGTAGATCACCAGGCGCACGGTCACGCGCAGCGGGGCGCCGTAGCTCATGCCACGCTGGCGGCACTCACGCTCGTCGAAGACCGGTTCGCCCAGCTTGTAGCCGACGTATTCCAGGGCAGCATTGCCGCTGTAGCTGGCGATCGGGAAGACCGACTTCAGCGCAGCGTGCAGGCCGTGGTCCGTGCGCTTGGCCGGATCGACGTTTTCCTGCAGGAATTCACGATAGGAATCCACCTGGATGGCGAGCAGGAACGGCACTTCGAGAATCGAGCGCTGCTTGCCGAAATCCTTGCGGATACGCTTTTTTTCGGTGAACGAATAGGACGTCATGAGGTCTTCCACCTTGTTGTGCGGATCGTGCGCCCACGATCCGAAGGGAACTTGAAATTGTCAGTTGGAAGTCGCTGGTATTGCCGGCACCAGCACGCCTTCTCCCGCTACTTCCAACTGCCAACTCGTCTGCATCCACTCCCCCGCTGCCGCGCTCTGCGCTGGCCTGCCGGGGTCTGACCGCAGCCCGTGTTGGGCTTTTTCTGCTTTTGAAACAGTCGACTAACAGTCGACCCTACCGGTACTGCAACAACGACCAAAGGCCGGGGGCTTACGCCCCCAGCCTTGGCTGCATCGCCGTGAATCGGTGACGATGCAAGGTAACTGCTTACTTGACTTCGACAGTCGCGCCAGCAGCTTCCAGGTCCTTCTTCATCTTCTCGGCGTCGTCCTTCGAAGCGCCTTCCTTCAGGACGCCACCGGCTTCGGCCAGGTCCTTCGCTTCCTTCAGGCCCAGGCCGGTGATGGCGCGGACGGCCTTGATGACTTCGACCTTCTTGTCGCCGGCCGACTTCAGGGTGACGGTGAACTCGGTCTGCTCTTCAACAGCAGCGGCCGGGCCAGCGGCAGCAGCCACGGCAACCGGAGCAGCGGCGGAGACGCCGAACTTCTCTTCGATGGCCTTGACCAGCTCCATCACTTCCATCAGGGACTTCTCGGCGATGGCGTCGACGATCTGTTCGTTGGTAAGGGACATGATTAATACCTTTGGATGATTTTCTGGGTTGAGGTTCCGTCAGGAACCACGGTAAGTCGAAACTCAGGCGGTCTCGGCGGCCGGCTCGGCAGCGTCGGCGGCGACGTCGCCACCACCCTGCTTCTCGCCAACGGCCTTGATGGCGCGGGCAAACATCGTGACCGGCTCGGTCAGGACGCGGGCCAGCATGGCCAGGGCCTGGTCGCGGGTCGGCAGCGAGGCCAGCACTTCGACGTGGCTTGCCGGGAACACTTCGCCACCGATGGCGACGACCTTAGCCTTCAGCTTGTCGTTGCCCTTGGCGGCTTCCTTGATCAGGCGACCGGCAGCGCCGGGCTCCTCGAGCGAGAACGCGTACAGCAGCGGACCAACCATCTGGTCCTGGGCGACTGCGAACTCGGTGCCTTCAACGGCGCGCGAAGCCAGGGTGTTCTTGACAACCTTCAAGAAAACACCGGTTTCACGAGCCTGCTTGCGCATCGCGGTCATCTGGGCGACCGTGGTGCCAGCGTATTCGGCTGCGATCAAGGAGTGGGCCTTGGCGGCGACGTCTGCCAGCTCGGCGACTACTTCTTGCTTCTGGGACAGATTGAGAGCCATTGCACTCCTCCTATTGAACTCCGCTTACGGCTCCTGCCGTGTGCGGTCCTGTGCGGCATCCGTCCTGGACGCCGGGAACATCGGGATGATGTTCCGGGGGTGGGCCGTTCTAGACCTGGAGTGGGCCAACCTGGGAAACCCAGACGTGCGTGAACCAGAAAAACTCCAGAAGGGCACCATCTACGCAGGGTGATTCCGGGGAATCGATTAAGCGCTCATGACTGCTCCGGCGGCGACTCCTTGCCAGATCGAGCTTCCGTGCCCGTCGCCGGTATTGCCACGACCGCGCCTGCGGTCTTTGACGGCTACCGCGGGCGATGTACGGCCAGCGATGCCTTCAAATGTCACGGTCACGGCACCGAAGGTACCGTGACCGCTTGAAACAATTACTTCAGGGTCAGCGACGACTGGTCGACGGTGACGCCCGGGCCCATCGTCGAGCTGACCGAAACCTTCTGCAGGTAGGTGCCCTTCGAGGTGGCCGGCTTGGCCTTGATCAGGTCCAGCAGCAGCGCGGTCAGGTTCGACTTCAGCGCGTCTTCGGCGAAGTCGGCCTTGCCGATGGTGCAGTGGATGATGCCAGCCTTGTCGGTGCGGTAACGGACCTGACCCGACTTGGCGTTCTTCACGGCTTCACCCGGGTTCGGGGAAACGGTGCCGACCTTCGGGTTCGGCATCAGGCCGCGCGGGCCCAGCACGGTGCCCAGCTTACCGACGACGCGCATGGCGTCCGGGGTCGCGATGACGACGTCGTAGTTCAGATCGCCGGCCTGCATCTTCTCGGCCAGATCATCCATACCGACGGCTTCGGCGCCAGCGGCCAGGGCTTCGTCAGCCTTGGCACCGGCCGGAGCGAACACGGCGACGCGGACCGACTTGCCGGTACCGGCCGGCAGCACGGTGGAGCCACGGACCTGCTGGTCGGACTTCTTCGCATCGACGCCCAGGCGCACAGCGACGTCGATCGACTCGACGAACTTGGCCTTGGTGGCGCTCTTCAGGATGTTGATCGCGTCCTCGAAGGCGTATGCCTTGCCCGGAACGACGGCGGCCTTGATGGCCTTCTCACGCTTGGTCTGTGCCATCTTATTAACCCTCCACCACGAGGCCCATGGAACGGGCAGAGCCAGCGATGGTACGCACGGCGGCGTCCAGATCGGCGGCAGTCAGATCCGGTTCCTTCGCCTTGGCGATCTCTTCCAGCTGCTTACGGGTGACCTTGCCGACCTTCTCGGTGTTCGGGCGCTTGGAGCCCGACGAGATGCCAGCGGCCTTCTTCAGCAGGGTGGTGGCCGGGGTGCTCTTGGTGATGAAGGTGAACGTACGGTCCGAGTAGGCCGTGATGATCACCGGAACCGGCAGACCCGGCTCGAGCTTCTGCGTGGCAGCGTTGAACGCCTTGCAGAATTCCATGATGTTCAGACCGCGCTGACCCAGCGCAGGACCGACCGGCGGCGAGGGGTTGGCCTGACCGGCCTTCACCTGCAGCTTGATGTAACCGACAACTTTCTTTGCCATGTGAGTACTCTCCGGGTGCTAGCGCCTTTCGACAACAGGCTCCCCATCGGACCGGGAATCACGCGTCCCGGCATCGCGTTTTGAAATCATGCTGAAGGCCACCTTGCGGCGGCCTCGTCCTGCTGGCTTCCCAGCGGGGAGCCGCGCACTATATCAGGTTTTTTCTTCACATGCCTGAAGCGGCACGTAAACGAACGAAACCGGGCAAAGCCCGGTTCCCCTTGTAGAGTCGAGCCATGCTCGACTGCACCGCCATCCGGAGCCTGGAGTCGAGCATGGCTCGACCCTACAGGACCGGTCAGACGGCCTTTTCGACCTGGCCGAACTCGAGTTCGACCGGAGTGGCACGACCGAAGATCAGCACCGAGACGCGCAGACGGCTCTTCTCGTAGTTGACTTCTTCGACGACGCCATTGAAATCGTTGAACGGGCCGTCGGTAACGCGGACCATCTGGCCCGGCTCGAACAGCACCTTCGGACGCGGCTTCTCGACACCTTCCTGAACGCGATTCAGGATGGCTTCGGCCTCGGAATCGGCGATCGGCAGCGGACGGTCGGCGGTGCCGCCGATGAAGCCCATCACGCGCGGGGTTTCCTTGACCAGGTGCCAGCTTTCGTTGTCGATGCGCGGAATACCGGCTTCTTCGTGGGTCTCGATCTGGACCAGCACGTAACCCGGGAAGAACTTGCGCTCGGAGCGGCGCTTCTGGCCAGCGCGCATCTCGACCACTTCTTCGGTCGGGACCAGGACATCGCCGAAGCGCTCTTCCATGCCGTCACGGACGATGCGATCGCGCAGAGCCTGCGCCACCGACTTCTCGAAGCCCGAATAGGCGTGAACGACGTACCAACGCTTCATGCAATTCTCCTTAGCGGCTCAGGAACAACTGAACCAGCCACTGAATGACGTAATCGAACCCACCCAGCAACAGACTGAGAATGGTCACCACCACCATCACGACCCAGGTCATGCGGATGGCTTCCTGGCGCGTCGGCCAGACCACCTTGCGCAGTTCGAAGCGCGACTCGGAGAGGAATTCGCGGGTGTCGCGCCCCTTGCCGGTCAGCATGAACACGCCGATACCGCCAACCAGACCGACCACAACCGCCAACGCACGCAGCTGACCCGCCCACGCACCCAGCTGGGTGGCGCGACCGGAGTCGGCGGAGAACCAGAACCAGACGAACAGACCGGCCAGCACCAGCAACGATGCGGCGACGTACTTGACGATATCCCCGCCGTTGGCGGAGTTGTCCTTGGAGTGTTCGATCTTGCTATTCATCCGGCTGTGTCTGCTTTAGCGGCCCAGGCCGCTGGATAAGGTGGGCAGATGGCACGCCAGGAGGGACTCGAACCCCCAACCTGCGGTTTTGGAGACCGCTGCTCTGCCAATTGAGCTACTGGCGTACGTGTTGAAACTTGCCTTCCCTTAGACGGCGAAGGCGGACCGAGGTTCCCGGCCCGCCATTCGCGTAACCGGCGGCGCTATGCAACCACCGGCACTGCAGGCTTACTCGATGATCTTCGAGACCACGCCGGCGCCGACGGTACGGCCGCCTTCGCGGATGGCGAAGCGCAGGCCTTCGTCCATTGCCACCGGGTTGATCAGGGTGACGACCATCTTGACGTTGTCACCCGGCATCACCATTTCGACGCCTTCCGGCAGAGCAGCTGCGCCGGTGATGTCGGTGGTGCGGAAGTAGAACTGCGGACGGTAGCCGTTGAAGAACGGGGTGTGACGGCCACCCTCGTCCTTCGACAGGACGTAGACTTCGCCTTCGAACTTGGTGTGCGGCTTGATCGAGCCCGGCTTGGCCAGAACCTGGCCACGCTCGACGTCGTCACGCTTGGTGCCGCGCAGCAGCAGGCCAGCGTTGTCGCCTGCCTGACCCTGGTCCAGCAGCTTGCGGAACATTTCAACGCCGGTCACGGTGGTCTTCTGCACCGGACGGATGCCGACGATTTCGATTTCGTCGCCAACCTTGATCACGCCGCGCTCGATACGACCGGTCACCACGGTGCCGCGGCCCGAGATCGAGAACACGTCTTCCACCGGCATCAGGAACGGCTTGTCGATCGCACGTTCCGGCTCCGGAATCCAGCTGTCCAGGGCATCGACCAGCTTCAGGATGGCCGGCACGCCGATGTCGCTCTGGTCGCCTTCCAGCGCCAGACGGGCCGAACCGGCGATGATCGGGGTGTCGTCGCCCGGGAAGTCGTACTTGCTCAGCAGCTCGCGCACTTCCATCTCGACCAGCTCGAGCAGCTCGGCGTCGTCAACCATGTCGGCCTTGTTCAGGAACACGACGATGTACGGCACGCCGACCTGACGCGACAGCAGGATGTGCTCGCGGGTCTGCGGCATCGGGCCGTCAGCGGCCGAGCACACCAGGATCGCGCCGTCCATCTGGGCGGCACCGGTGATCATGTTCTTGACGTAGTCAGCGTGGCCCGGGCAATCGACGTGGGCGTAGTGACGGACCGGGGATTCGTATTCGACGTGCGCGGTCGAGATCGTGATACCACGAGCCTTTTCTTCCGGCGCGGCGTCGATCGAGGAGTAGTCCTTGAACTCGCCACCGAAGCGCTCGGCACCGATCTTGGTCAGTGCGGCGGTCAGCGTGGTCTTGCCGTGGTCGACGTGACCGATGGTGCCGACATTGACGTGCGGCTTGGTGCGCTCGAACTTACCCTTGGCCATGGCTGCTTATCTCGAATTCGTCTGAGAGGTGATGCTTAAGATGGTGCTCACGAAAGGAATCGAACCTTCGACCTCTTCCTTACCAAGGAAGTGCTCTACCGACTGAGCTACGTGAGCCGAGTTTTGCATTATGACATGAACTCGATAATATTCAAAGTTCATTCAATGGAGCGGGAGACGGGAATCGAACCCGCACCATCAGCTTGGAAGGCTGAGGTTCTACCATTGAACTACTCCCGCGCCGGGAATGTCACAACGTGAAACTGGTGGAGGGAGGTGGATTCGAACCACCGAAGGCGTAAGCCAGCAGATTTACAGTCTGCCCCCGTTGGCCGCTTGGGTATCCCTCCTTACCACCCCATTCCGTTGCCGCCGAAGCGTTGCGGTGTGTGGTGGTGAGCCGCTTATTCTGCTGATGGGACGGGGGGCTGTCAACGCTTTTTTCCACTTTTTTCACACGCTGTCGCAAACCCATTGATACGCAAGGTTATTGCCCCGGGACCGCAAGGGTCTCGTTGGCGAAAATTGCGACATGAGGGACGCCGTCGCCGCCGATCCAGCCCCGATACATGCCCTGGGTGTTGAATGGCGTGGCCATTTTTCCGTCTGCAGCGAGCACGATCGCACCGCCGTCACCCCCCATCTGCGGAATCGTCTCGTTGATCACGCCCTTGCCGGCCTGTTCCGGCGTCTGCCCCTGGTAGCGCATGCGTGCGCAGATCTCGTGCGCGGCCGCGGTGCGGATGTAGTACTCGCCCCAGCCGGTGCCGGACACCGCACAGCGCGCATCGGCCCAGGTGCCTGCACCGATGATCGGCGAGTCACCCACCCGGCCATAGCGCTTGTTGGTCATGCCGCCAGTGGAGGTACCGGCGGCCAGGTGCCCCTGCACATCCAATGCGACTGCACCGACGGTCCCGAAGTGCTTTGCAGTCTCCAGGTCGGCATGCGCCTGGCCACTGGCCTCTTCTTTCAGTGCACGCTGCAGCTGCTGCCAACGCTTCTCCGTACGGAAGTAGGAGGGATCGACCAGAGACATCCCCTGCTCGACCGCGAAGGCTTCGGCGCCCTGCCCCACCATCATCACGTGCCTGGATTTCTGCATCACGGTCTGCGCCAGCAGGATCGGGTTGCGCACCCGCTGCACGCCGGCCACCGCGCCCGCCGCCTGGCTCGCGCCATCCATGACAGCCGCATCCAGCTCGTTATGGCCGTCGTGGGTGAACACCGCGCCCTTGCCGGCGTTGAAGGTGGGATCGTCCTCCAGGACGGTGATCGCAGCGGTGACTGCAGCCAACGCGGGGCGACCCGCCGCCAGCTCCGCATGCCCCTTCAACAGGGCCGCCCGCAGCGCGTCACGTGCGGCCTTTTCCTCGGCCGGCGACAGGTCCTTGCGCTCGACGCCGGCGCCGCCGTGGATGACCAGCAGCGGTGAAGCCGCCGGTACGGCCTGGGCAAGCATGGGCAGGGACAACAGTGCGGACAGCGCCAGGCGCAGTTTCATCGGGTACGTCTCCAGCAGAACGAGGGAATGGATTGCAGGGTAGTGCCGGCCGCTGGCCGGCAAGGGGCGCATCAGGGAAGGCGAGTTGCCGGCCAGCGACCGGCACTACCGAAGCGTGAACTCAATCTCGCCGTCGCTGACGTCGGCCACGGCCTGGTAGTCGGCGTCGGCCTGGAAGTCATCCAGGCGCATGCGGCTGCCGCTGGCGACCACCGTTACCGGCACCGCGTGGAAGCGCAGCGGCTCGCCCTCGACCAGACGGTCGGCATCGCGGCCGGGGCTGACCACCCAGACCTTGCCTTCGCCGTCGGCGCTGTAGACCTGTGCCTGGCCATCGGGCTCCACGCACAGGGCGGTGTCCTCGTCGACGCCGATGCCGACGATGTCGGGGTCGCCACTGTCCTGCGCGGCGCGCGCCACGAACACGATCAGGCGGCCGAGCCGATCGCGCTTGTCGAAGTGGGTGTCGGTGACCACGCGCTGCAGGTAGGGCATCTGCAGGAAGCCACTGTCCATGGTCACCGCACTGCCCATCGGGTCGGCCAGCGCACCGGCGGAGGTGATGCTGCCGCCGTCCATCGCGCCGTAGGCATAGCCACCGAGGATGGCCAGCCCGGCGCTGGTACCGGCAATCGGCTTGCCGGCGCGCACATGGGCATTGAGCGCGCGGTTGAGCGCGGTGCCCTTCCAGAAGCGGATGTAGCGCGACTGGTCACCACCGGCAATGAAGATGGCATCGGCCGCAGCCGCCACGCGCAGCACGGCCGGATCGTCGGCGCCGCGGCGGCTGTCGAAGACCAGCGTCTGCACTGCGGTGGTCCCGCCAATCTCGCGATACAGGCGGTCCTGCAGCTCATCACTGCCAGAAGCGCGCAGGATCAGCACGCGGCCGTTACCGGCCTGCTTCAGCCACCAGTGAAAGGCCTCCGGCACCCATTCGCCACCGCCCATCAGCATCATGGCCGGCGCGCGCGGGCCGGGCCGGGGTGCGTCGAGATCCCCGGCTTCGTAGTAGGCGAAGCCCGGGCCCTGCAGGTCCTGCGCAGGGGCGGCCAACGGCACGGCCAACACCAGCAGCGCCAGCCAGGCGAAGGGGGCACGCAGGGTGCAATGGAGGCGTCGCATCTTGATCTCCCTGAACAAAATCGACTTGCAAGCGTTTTCACTCTTTGCCAGATAGGGGCCCAGTAGTCAAGGGCATAAAAAAGGCGTTAAATGCGCGCGCCCATTCCGGAAATCTGAATGGGGGATAGGGCCCCTCCTCTGCGGGCCGGCTTCATTTCCGAGAATTCCTCATGCGTAGAAAGGCGATGGCGTGGTCGATCCAGCTGGCGTTGATGGGCGTGGCTGCTTCCGCGGCGGCCCAGGCACCGGCCTCCTCTTCGGTTCAACAACTGGATGCGGTGCAGGTCACCGGTTCGCGCATTCCGCGCGCCCAGGTGGAAGGCCCCGCCCCGATCACGGTGATCAGCGCCGAGCAGATCCGCTCCAGCGGCTTCACCAGCGTGCCCGACGTGCTGCGCTCGATGACCCAGAACGGCGGTGAGACGCAGAGCCAGCAGTCGTCCAGCGGCGCCGACTTCTCGCCGGGCGCCCAGCAGGTGGACCTGCGCGGGCTGGGCCCGAATCACACGCTGGTGCTGGTCAATGGCCGCCGCATCGCCGACTTCCCGATGCCGTTCAAGGGCCGCAGCAACTTCACCGATGTCTCCAACATCCCGCTGGGCATGATCGAGCGCATCGAAGTGCTGACCGGCAGTGCCTCGGCCATCTACGGTTCGGACGCGATCGCCGGCGTGGTCAACTTCATCCTGAAGAAGAAGGCCGACGGCACCACCGTCGACATGCGCATGGGCACCACCAGCGAAGGCGGTGGCGAGTCGTTCGACATGAGCCTGGCCAGTGGCTTCAGCCGTGGCAACTTCAACGCCGTATACAGCGTTGAACTGCAGTCGCAGACCCCGCTGTGGGCGTACGAGCGCGACATCCAGGATTCGACCCAGGACGGCCCCACCGAGGGCTCACGCATCGCACGCCGCGCTTACCTGCGCACGGACTACAACGACGACTACCTGGATCCGGGCGCGGCCACCTGCGAAGCGCTGGCCGGGCAGAACCAGGGCAGCACCTACCGCGCCTACCGCCCGCGCTACGGTTACTACTGCGGCAGCGACAGCTCGATCGGCTACGGCACCATCCTCAGCAAGCGCCGCGGCGCCAATGGCTACGCCTCGCTGAGCTACGACTTCGACAACGGCCAGCAGTGGTTCGCCGATGTGCAGCTGGGCTACCACACGATGTCGCTGATGCGCGACGTCACCAAGTGGGGCCGCATGGACGCCAACGGCGATGAGTCGGGCTATTTCAACAACCAGGCCACCGGCGAGATCGAGTTCTGGCAGCGCCAGTTCTCGCCCGAGGAGATGGGTGGCCTGCGCAATGCAATGGTGCGCAGCACGCAGAAGACCTTCAGCGTGACCACCGGCTTCAAGGGCAACCTGGCCGGCAACTGGGACTACGAAGCGGCCCTGAGCCATTCGCAGTACCAGTCGCGGATCAGCTGGGCACAGATCATCGCCGCCAAAGCCAATGACCTGTTCCTGGGCCCGCAGCTGGGCGTGGACGACGACGGCTTCCCGATCTACAACGCCGACCCGTCGCGCCTGTACCGGCCGCTGACCCGCGCCGAGTACGATTCGATCGCGGCGCGCACCACCTACACCCCGAAGTCGCGCACCGAGACGGCTGCGTTCACGCTGACCAATTCCGCGCTGTTCGGCCTGCCGGGCGGTGATGCCGGCTTCGCCGCGACCGTGGAAGTGGGCCAGCAGGCGTACTCGCTGAACCCCGATCCGCTGGCGACCCAGTACTACTACTACAGCTGGAAGGATTCGGACGGCAAGGGCTCGCGCAACCGCTGGGCGACCGCTGCGGAGCTGCGCATGCCGCTGCACGAGACGGTCAACCTGAGCGTGGCCGGCCGCTACGACCAGTACCGCTATTCCGGCCACACCATCGGCAAGGCGACCTGGAGCGGTGGCCTGGAATGGCGCCCGATCGACACCCTGCTGGTGCGTGGTTCGTACGGCACCGCGTTCCGTGCGCCGGACCTCCACTACGTGTTCGCCGGCCCGGGCAACGACGAGACCAGCGCAGTGGACCTGTACAGCTGCCGCGCCGACGATGCCGCCGACTGTTCCGACTACGAGCACAACCTGATCCGCAGCCGCACCGGCAACCGCCAGCTCGACCCGGAAACCAGCACCTCGTGGAGTGCCGGCTTCGTCTGGTCGCCGGCGATCGGCCTGGACCTGTCGGTGGACTGGTTCGACATCGACATGCGCAAGCAGGTGCAGGACATGGACGTGCGCACGATCCTGGCCAGCGAAGCGAACTGCCGCCTCGGCAGTGCCGACATCAACTCGCCGACCTGCGTGGACGCGCTCGACCGCATCACCCGCACCAGTGATGGCCGCCTGTACGGCGTGCGTGTCGCCCCGATCAACGTCGCCCGCGAATCCACCTCCGGCATTGACATTGGCCTGCGCTACCGCCTGCAGACCGGCATCGGCGACTTCATCCTCAACGGCACCCACACCTGGGTGAAGAAGCACGATTTCCAGCGCTACCCCGGTGATCCGATCCAGGACCAGTTCGCGGTCAACAGCAACTTCGACATCCCGCGTACCAAGACCAGCCTGAGCGTGACCTGGGAGAAGGACGCGTGGTCGGCCACGGTCTATGGTTCGCGCCTGGGCAAGCTGCCGACCTCGGACAGCTACGACCAGGTATTCAAGTGGGACAGCGGTGACAGCCCGTACATCAAGGCAACCTACCGCTACAACGCGTCGCTGCAGTACCGCTTCGACGACCACTCGCGCCTGTCGCTGTCGGTGGTCAACGTGTTCAACAAGATGCCGCCGAAGGACGCCACGTACACCGCGTATCCGTACTACGACGTGTCCTGGTTCGACAGCGTCGGCCGCACCATCAACCTGCAGTACACCCACAAGTTCGGTGGCAGCGCGCTGTAAGGCACGCCGCATTGCAGAACGTGGACGACAGGGCCCGCCATTGGCGGGCCTTGTTGTTTGGGAACCTGGCTCTGGTAGATGCCCACCTTGGTGGGCATTCGTTGCCGCGCACCCGCCCTGGGTTTTCCACACCGCACGTGGAAAGCGATGGGGGTTTGGTGTGGACAAGTCCCTGCGAGCCACGCATTGCAATGGTTTCGAAGGGTGGCAATTTTTTGTCCAGACAGAATCCGGGTTTTCCACATGCGCCGTGGAAAGCGATGGGAACTACGTGTGGACAAGTAAGTGGGAGTGTTGCCACGCAAGCGTTTCGAAGCATGGCGAAAATTTATCCACACTGCCCGGGCAATCCCTGCAGAGCCGACCCCATGCTCGGCTCCGGCTGGCATCAGCCGAGCATGGGCTCGGCCCTGCAGCGATACGCAGGGTTTTCCACACCGTGCGTGGAAAGCGGTGGGGGTTTGGTGTGGACAAGTACTTGCGAGCCCTGTGCCGCAGGCGCTTCAGAGCATGATCAATTTTTGTCCACGCATGCAACCGACGCCGGAAACGCGAACGCCCCGCACAAGGCGGGGCGTCTTGGGTCGATCCGATGCCGCTGGATCAGACGTTGAAGCGGAAGTGCAGGATGTCGCCTTCCTGCACGCGGTATTCCTTGCCTTCCAGGCGCAGGCGACCGGCTTCCTTGGCACCGGCTTCGCCCTTGTACTTGATGAAGTCGTCATACGCGATGGTTTCAGCGCGGATGAAGCCCTTCTCGAAGTCGGTGTGGATGACCGCGGCGGCCTGCGGGGCGGTGGCGCCCTTGCGCACGGTCCACGCACGGACTTCCTTCACGCCGGCGGTGAAGTAGGTCTGCAGGCCGAGCAGGCTGTAGGCCGCGTTGATCACGCGGTTCAGGCCCGGCTCGCTCAGGCCCAGATCGGCCAGGAAGGTATCGCGGTCTTCGTCATCGAGCTGGGACAGCTCCTCTTCGATCGCGGCCGACACCGGCACCACCTGCGCGCCTTCGGCGGCAGCATGCGCACGCACGGCTTCCAGGTGCGGGTTGTTGTCGAAACCGTCTTCCAGCACGTTGGCAATGTACATCACCGGCTTCAGGGTCAGCAGGAACAGATCGCGCACCAGCGCCTTCTCTTCCTCGTCCAGGCCCACCGAACGGCCGGACTTGCCGTCGGACAGCGCCGCCTGCAGCTTGGCCAGCACCGGCTTGCGCGCCGCGGCGTCCTTGTCACCACCCTTGGCCGCACGCTCGGCGCGGTTCAGCGCCTTCTCGACGCTGTCCAGGTCGGCCAGCGCCAGCTCGGTATCGATGGTTTCGATGTCCGAGATCGGGTCGACCTTGTTGTTGACGTGGATGACGTCGGCGTTCTCGAAGCAGCGCACCACGTGGGTGATCGCATCGACTTCACGGATGTGCGCCAGGAACTTGTTGCCCAGGCCTTCACCGCTGGCGGCACCGGCAACCAGGCCGGCAATGTCGACGAATTCGACCGCGGTCGGGATGACCTTCTGCGGGTTGATGATCGCTGCCAGCTCGTTCAGGCGCGGATCCGGCACCGGCACGATGCCGACGTTCGGTTCGATGGTGCAGAACGGGAAGTTCGCCGCGGCGATACCCGCCTTGGTCAGCGCATTGAACAGGGTCGACTTGCCGACGTTGGGCAGGCCGACGATGCCGCATTTGATACCCATGGGTTGAATCCGGGTTTGAGTGTAAGTGGATGATTCGGGATTCAAGGCTCGCCTGCGGGCATGCCTTCAATCCCCAATCGTCCTTCCAGTAGCCCGCGCTAGAACGCGGCGTACAACCTGTGACGTTCTGCGTACGCTTTCAGCAGTTCTTCAAGCTGGCCCTCGTCGACCAGTGCATAGAATCGCCCATCCAGCGCATCAAGTGCTGTTTCGACTTCATCGTCGAGCCACCCGTCAGCACGATAGATCTGCAGGCGTCTTTGCGCATGATGATCTTCCATGGCCTCATTGCCAAACAGTAGCTGCTGGGCAGCGAGCACGATGTCTCGCACGCCAAGCTGCTGCATCTCCCCAAGCCCTGCAAGCGCTTCAGCAATGTAGGCGCCAGCAGAATTGAGGAAATAGGCATCAAGCCCTCCACGATAGACATCATTGATGAGCGCGTTGATCGCAAAGTAACGCTGATCCTGCACTGACAATCCGGCAAATCCACAACCGTTCCCGTGGACCTGTTCGATCAACCAATGCCAATGCCGCCCCTCTGCGGATTCTCCGAAGCGCTTCCGCTCTTCGCGAATCTCCCGATCCCGCGTTCTCGCCATTTCCATGCTTTGCCGCGTTCCATTCCGGCACGGCATGCAGAGCCCATTGTTCCGGGCCGCCGTCGCCAGCAGGATCATGGCGCCACACACGGTGCAGGGAGTACGCGGGTCGGTCATGGTCAGCGCGGAGTGTGCAGCCGCTTCATCGCTTCGCTGAAATCGCCCTGCACCGCCAGCGGCAGCACGTCGATCGCATCATCGATGGCGCGCGCGATCAGCACGTCGTCGTCCTTCGACGGGCGCCCAAGCACCCAACCCACCACGCGGTCCTTGTGGCCGGGGTGGCCGATGCCCACGCGCAGGCGATGGAACTTGCCGTGGCCGAGCAGGCGGATGGTGTCGCGCAGGCCGTTCTGGCCACCGTGGCCACCGTCGAACTTCAGCCGCGCCACGCCGGGCGCCAGGTCAAGTTCGTCGTGTGCGAGCAGCGTTTCTTCCGGTTCGATCTTCCAGAACCGCTGTGCGGCGGTGACCGACTTGCCGCTGAGGTTCATGAAGGTGGCGGGCTTGAGCAGCCACACCGTCTGCCCGGCGATCTCGACCTTGGCGGTCTCACCGAACAGCTTGCTGTCCACATTCCATCGTGCACCGGCTTTTTCCGCCAGGGCCTCAACGAAATGAAACCCGGCATTGTGCCGGGTCCGGGCGTGTTCCGATCCGGGGTTGCCCAGACCGACGATCAGTCGCAGTCCTGCCATGGTTCCTTCCAATACGGTGCCTGCCCGGAGGCAGGCACCGTAGCGGTATTACTCGGCGGCAGCCGCTTCTTCGTCAGCCGCGTCGGCCTTGCCGGCCTTGGCGGTGACGATGGCGTCGTCGTGGTCCTTGCCCAGCGCCAGGGCCGGGATTTCCACGCCCTTCGGCAGCTTGATGTTGGACAGGTACACCACGTCACCGGCCTTCAGCTCGCCCAGGTCGACTTCGATCGACTCCGGCAGGTCCTTCGGCAGGCAGGTGATGGTCACTTCCTTCAGTTCGTGGGTGACCACGACGTCGGCAGCCTTGCCGGCCGGCGAGGTGTCTTCGTTGATGAAGTGCAGCGGGACCGAAGCGGTCAGGGCTTCGTTCTCGTTCACGCGCTGGAAGTCCAGGTGCATGATCAGCTGCTTGTACGGGTGGCGCTGCATGTCACGCAGCAGGACCTTCTGCACCTGGCCGTCCAGGTTCAGGTCCAGGATCGAGGCATAGAACCACTCGTTCTGCTGGGCCAGCCAGATTTCGTTGTGGTCCAGGCTGATGGCGACCGGCTCGGCGTTGCCGCCGTACACGATGGCCGGGATCACACCAGCGTGACGCAGGCGGCGGCTCGCACCCTTACGCTGCAGTTCACGCTTGGTGACCTTGATTTCATGGGTCTTCGACATTTTCGACTACTCAGGTTGTTGCCTTGCCTTGCGGCGTGGCGGTTGAAGATGCTTCCGCGACCAGAAGCACCCGGGGTATGTCCCCGCCGTTGCCGGCAGGGACGAAAAACTCAGTCGACGTACAGCGAGCTGACCGACTCGCCGAAGGCGATGCGGCGCATCGTTTCGGCCAGCATTTCCGCCACGCTCAGCTGGCGGATCTTGCTGCACACCCGCGCCGCGTCCTTCAGCGGGATGGTGTCGGTCACCACCAGCTCGTCGAGCTGGGAATTGGTGATGTTGTCCACCGCCGGGCCCGACAGCACCGCGTGGGTGCAGTAGGCGGCGACCTTGAGCGCACCGCGCGCCTTCAGGGCAGCGGCAGCGGCGCACAGGGTGCCGGCGGTGTCGACGATGTCATCGACCATCACGCAGGTCTTGCCTTCGACGTCACCGATGATGTTCATCACGGTGGAGACGTTGGCGCGCGGGCGGCGCTTGTCGATGATCGCCAGGTCGGCGTCATCCAGGCGCTTGGCCACCGCACGGGCGCGGACCACGCCGCCCACGTCCGGCGACACAACGATCAGGTTCTCGGTGCCGTAGGCGCGCCAGATGTCGGCCAGCAGCAGCGGGGACGCATACACGTTGTCCACCGGAATATCGAAGAAGCCCTGGATCTGGTCGGCGTGCAGGTCGACGGTCAGCACGCGATCAGCGCCAGCGGTGCTGAACATCTTCGCCGCCAGCTTGGCGGTGATCGGCACGCGCGAGGAACGCATGCGGCGATCCTGGCGCGAGTAGCCGAAGTACGGCACCACGGCGGTCACGCTGGCCACCGATGCGCGCTTGAGCGCGTCGATCAGCACCAGCAGTTCCATCAGGTTTTCCGCGCTCGGCGCGCAGGTCGGCTGGATCACGAACACGTCCTGCTTGCGGACGTTCTCTTCGATTTCCACCTGCACTTCACCATCGGAGAAGTGCGAGACCAACGCCTTGCCCGGGCGAACCCCCAGTTCCTTGCAGATGTTCTGCGCCAGACGTTTGTTGGCGTTGCCGGAAAAGACCAGCAGGTTCGGGGACTCTTGCATCATGATTGTCTCGGGCGGGGACGAGTGGCGGGGATCCGGAGTCGGCAAGGACCCGATGGACCCTTGCTGCTGACAACACCGCGGTTGTTTCCACGTCCCGCGCAGGCGATGCGCTGGAAGGCGCGGACACAGCCGCTATTGGCAGGGGCGGTAGGATTCGAACCTACGAATGCCAGGATCAAAACCTGGTGCCTTGGGCCTCTTGGCGACGCCCCTGCATTGATAAATCAGTGTTGCTCGAGTGCATCCAGCAGTGGCGAACGCGCAACGCCCGCTGCCACCCTTGCCCGCAACTCCTTCGGCAACTTCGACCGTCCCTGCTCTGCGGCAGACTGCGATGCGAACTCGACGAAACAACCACTTCCCGAACCGGTCAGCCGCGCCGTGCCGATGTCGCTCAACGCTGCGAACGCTGCCTCGACGGCAGGCTCACGGCGGCGCAGCACCGGTTCGAACGCGTTCCCGACCAGGGTTCCGGAAGCGAAGTCCTCTATTTTCGCCACTGGGCTGTCGCGCGTCAAATCCGGGTCTGCGAACAGGGCCGGGGTGGGAACATGAACGCCCGGTTCAACCACCACATACCAGGCCGGTTCCAGCACGATCGGCTGCAGGCGCTCGCCCACCCCTTCGGCCCAGGCATTGCGCCCGCGCACGAACACCGGCACGTCCGCACCCAGGCGCAGGCCCAGCGCGGCAAGCGCGTCCTCGTCCAGACCGGCCCGCCACAGGCGGTTCAGCACCACCAGCACGGTGGCGGCATCGGACGAACCGCCGCCGAAGCCGCCACCGGCAGATACATGCTTTTCAACGACGATGTCCGCACCTTGCGCGACATTTGCCACTTCTTTGAGCAATCGCGCGGCACGCACCGCCAGATCATCGGCCTCGGCCACGCCAGCCAGCCCCTCGCCCTGCCGGCGCACCTGGCCGTCTTCACGCAGGCGCAGGCCGATGCGGTCGCCCCAGTCCAGCAGCCGGAACACGGTCTGCAGCTCGTGGTAACCGTCGGCGCGGCGGCCGGTGATATGCAGGAACAGGTTCAGCTTGGCCGGGGCCGGCCACCAGGACCAGCCCGCGTCGTCGACTGCCCCGCTCATGGCGCGCCCTGCCCCCACTGGTCCACCAGCAGGCGTACCTTGGCGTCGCCATTGCTGGCTTCGATCCGGCGCGGCAACGCCGGGCGCCCGGCCTCGGCCGGGTACCAGTCCAGGTACTGCACCTGCCAGCCCATCTGCTGCATGCGACGCGGCCGGCCTTCACCATCGCGCTCGACCTTCTCCGGGCCAGCGGCGTCGCCGGCCACCAGGCCAAGGATCCACTCCGGCAGCTGGTTGACCGGAATGTCCCAGCCGGTCGCCTCCAGCAGCAGCTGCTGGGCATCCTCGCCATCGCGCGGACCGCCGGCCAGCCCTTCCAGGCGCCCAGCTTCGGAATGGGTATCGCCGGTCAGCTTCCAGCTCTGCCGGGTCACCGGCGCGCTCAATTCGACCACGTAGCGGCGGCCGTCCTGCTTCCAGTCGATGCGGCCACTGCCGCCATCCTTGCCCTTGCTGACCGCGACCCGGCCCTGGAAGGCCCAGTCCGGCTGTGCCTGCAGCGCGGCCACGCGTGCGGCCTCGGCCTGCGCCGCTTCGGCCGAAACGATCTCGACCACCGCCGGCGCCGGGGTCTTCTGCGTGCCCACGCTGGTGCAGGCGCTGACCGCCAGGGTCGCGGCCGCCAACAGCAGCGGCCGGATCAGGAAAACACTCATGGATTGAATTTCTCGCGGGCGCGCAGCAGCGCGCGGTTTTCAGGGTCGAGCTTGGCCGCTTCCTCGAAGAAATGACGGGCCTCATCGTGCTTGCCCAGCACCCACAGCACTTCGCCAACGTGCGAAGCGATCTCCGGGTCCTTGGCCAGGGTCCAGGCCCGGCGCAGCTGCACCAGAGCCTCTTCCTTGCGGCCCAGGCGATACAGCACCCAGCCGTAGCTGTCGACGATGGCGGCGTTGTCCGGTTCGGCCACGCGGGCGCGGTCGATCAGCTCCAGTGCTTCCTGCAGGCGGCCGGTGCGATCGGCCAGGGTGTAACCCAGCGCGTTCAAAGCCGGCACGTTCTCCGGCTCCGTCACCAGGATCTTGCGCAGATCGGCCTCGGCGCGCGGGATGTCGTCGCGGCGTTCCCAGGTGAGCGCTCGGGCGTACAGCAGGCCGTTGTCATCCGGGTAAGCGGCCAGGCCGCGGGCCAGCGCATCCAGTTCACCGGCGCTGTCGTCGGCGCGCTGGCGCAGTTCGGCTTCCAGCAGGTAGGCGTCGCGGCGCACGTCGTCGTCGACCACCGCATCGGACTGGATCGCATGCACTTCGTCCAGCGCCAGCGGCAGACGCCCGGCCAGGGCCTGGGCATTGGCCGCGCGCAGGCGCGCCTCGCTCAGCTCATCGCCACCGGGCACGCTGTGGTACCACTGCACCGCCTCGGGATAACGCTTCAGGTACTCGGCGATCTTGCCCAGCAGCAGGCGCTGCGCCGGGTCCGGCTTGGCCGCCTGCCGCGACAGTTCGTTGTAGAGATTGGACAGCGCGGCCTTGTCGCCCTGCTTGGCCAGCAGCGAGGCCCGCATGCCCCAGGTCTGCACGTCCTGCGGGCCGAACGCCAGCACGCGCTCGGCGGCGGACGGCTGGCCGAGACTGTCATAGGCAATGGCCACCGCATTGCGCAGTTCCGGGTCCTGGCGGGTCTTCGGCTCCACATCGTGCAGCAGCGACAACGCCTTGCCGGTCTCGCCCGCCTGTTGCAGCTGGCTGGCACGCAGCAGCGCCACACGTGGCTCTTCCGGGAAGCGCTTGACCACTTCATCGATCATGCGCCGGGCCAGCTCGGGCTTTTCCATGCGCAGGGCAAGGCGGCCAAACTCCTGCCAGGCTTCGATCTTCGGCGGAATGGCATTGGCGTCGACCAGCTCACCCAGCACCTGCGCGGGCACCGCTGGATCACGGCCGCCACCGATCAGTGCGGCCAGGGCGAACTTCCAGCCGCGCTCGTCGGGGTCGGCCAGCAGGCCCTGCAGTTCGGTGCGGGCAGCCTTCACATCGCCCTGGCGCATGGCCAGCGCACCGGCCGCACTGCGCATGGTCAACGAACGCGGGGCGCGCTGCTGCCACAGGGCCAGGCCCTTGGCGGCGCTGGCATCATCGTTGGCGAGCATGGAAATGCGGGTCGCGCGCTCGGCCAGGCCGGCGTCGCCGTCGGTCTGCTGGGCCGCCTGCAGGTACCAGCGCGCGGCCTCGGCCAGCTTGCCGGCCTGCAGGGCAAATTCCCCGGCCATCACCGGTTCCAGCGCCAGTTGCTCAGTGGCCGCGGCCCGCACGGGGGCCTTGGCCGGCACCGCTGCCAGGGCCTGGCTGCAGGCCAGGGACAGCAGCAGAACACTGGGGATGCGAATCAATGCGGGCATCGTCGGCATCGGGGCCTTAAAATGTCGTCCAATGGCCAGCAGCTTATCGCAAGCAACTGAACAATGACCCTGTGGGTGCTCGGACTGAATCACCAGACCGCACCGGTGGAGCTGCGCGAACGCGCGGCCTTCGCCGGTGAGGCGTTGCCGCGCGCGCTCGGTTCGCTGCGCGATACCCCGCAGATCGCCGAGGCGGTGCTGCTGTCCACCTGCAACCGCACCGAGCTGTACGCCGTGGCCGATTCGGCACAGGCGCTGGACCAGTGGCTGCACACCCAGGCCGGCGACCTGCAGGGCTACCTGTACCAGCACGCCGACGCCGAGGCCGTGCGCCACCTGTTCCGGGTCGCCACCGGGCTGGACTCGATGGTGCTGGGTGAACCGCAGATCCTCGGCCAGGTGAAGGATGCCTGGTCGACCGCGCGCGACCATGGCCTGCTCGGCCAACGCCTGGACCGCCTGTTCCAGCAGACCTTCTCGGTGGCCAAGCGTGCGCGCACCGATACCCAGGTCGGCGCCAACCCGGTATCGGTGGCGTCGGCGGCGGTGCGCCTGGCGCAGAACGCGTTCGCGCGGCTGGACGATTCCACCGTACTGCTGGTCGGTGCCGGCGAGACCATCGAACTGGCTGCACGGCACCTGAGCGAAGGCAAGGTACGCCGGCTGCTGATCGCCAACCGCACCCTCGCCCACGCGCAGGAACTGGCCAGCCGACATGGTGGCGTGGCGCTGCCGCTGACCGAACTGGACCGCCACCTGGGTGAGGCCGACGTGGTGTTCTCGGCCACCGCTGCGCGCGAACCGGTGATCCATCGCGAAATGGTGGCCAAGGCCCTGCGCGCGCGCCGGCACAAGCCGATGCTGCTGTTCGACCTGGCCGTACCGCGCGACATCGAGGCCGAGGTCGGCACGCTCAACGATGCCTTCCTCTACACCGTAGACGATCTCGAACGCGCGGTGGAAGACAACCGCCGTGGCCGCCGCGAGGCCGCCGCCGAAGCCGAGGCGATCATCGACCTGCAGGTGTCGCGCTTCGTCGAGACCCAGCAGGCCAGCGCCCATCAGGCGCCGCTGCGGCAGCTGCGCGCGTTCGGCGAAGCCACCCGTGCCGAGCTGCTGGAGCGCGCACGCCAGCAACTGGCCAACGGCAAGCCGGCCGACGAAGTGCTGGAGCTGCTTGCCCACGGCCTGACCAACCGCCTGCTGCATCCGCCGACCGCCGCCCTGCGTGCGGCCGCGCTGAGTGGCGATGCCGACCTGACCCGCGCCGCCGAGCGCCTGTTCCCGGCCACGCCGGGTTACCGCCACCCACCCGTGAGACCCGATGACGCCGACCCTGCGCCGTAAGCTGGAAGCGCTGGCCGAGCGCCGCGAAGAACTGGAACGCCTGCTCGCCGAACCCGATGTGGTCGCCGACAACACTCGTTTCCGCGACCTTTCGCGCGAATTCGCCCAACTTGAACCGATCGCCATCGCCCTGGCCGATGAAGCCCGTGCCAAGGCCGATCTGGCCGCCGCCGAAGGCATGCGCGCCGACCCGGACCTGCGCGAGCTGGCCGATGAGGAAATCGCTGCTGCACAGGCGCGCCTGCAGGAACTGGAGCAGGAGCTGGCGCTGCTGCTGGTGCCGCGCGACCCGCGTGACGAAGGCAACCTGTTCCTGGAAGTGCGCGCCGGTACCGGCGGCGACGAGGCCGCGATCTTTGCCGGCGACCTGTTCCGCATGTACGCCCGCTACGCCGAGCGCCAGGGCTGGAAGGTCGAGATCGAATCGGACAGCCCGGGCGAGCATGGCGGCTACAAGGAAGTGGTGGCGCGCGTGGTCGGGCGTGGCGCGTTCTCGCGCCTGAAGTTCGAATCGGGCACGCACCGCGTGCAGCGCGTGCCGGCCACCGAATCGCAGGGCCGCATCCATACCTCGGCGGCCACCGTGGCGATCATTCCCGAGGCCGATGAGGTCGATGACATCGTCATCAACCCGGCCGACCTGAAGGTGGATACGTTCCGTTCGTCCGGTGCCGGCGGCCAGCACGTCAACAAGACCGAATCGGCCATCCGCATCACCCACGTGCCGACCGGCGTGGTGGTGGAATGCCAGACCGAGCGCAGCCAGCACGCCAACCGCGACAAGGCGATGAAGCGCCTGAAGGCACAGCTGCTCGATGCCGAGCGCCAGCGCCAGGACGCCGCGCAGGCCGAGTCGCGGCGCCTGCAGGTGGGCAGCGGTGACCGCAGCCAGCGCATCCGCACCTACAACTTCCCGCAGGGCCGGATCACCGACCATCGCGTGGAAGGCCTGACCCTGTACGACCTGCCCAACGTGCTGGCCGGCGACCTCGACCCGCTGCTGCAGCGGCTCAGCCACGAGCACCAGGTCGACGCCCTGGCCCAGTTGTCGGCGGGCTGAGTCGCATGTCGGCCTGGCAGCAGCGGCAGCACCTGCAACAGGCGATTGCACGCCAGCCGGGCGACTTCGTCGCCTGGGTGATGCTGGCGGACCTGGAACTGGAAGCCGGCGACATCGCCGCCGGCGAGCAGGCCGCGCGCCGTGCACTGCAGCTGCGCCCGAACCACCCTGAAGCACTGGCACGGCTGGGTCGCGTGGCCTGGATGGCCGGCGCGCATGCCGATGCGGCGAAGCTGCTCGGCCAGGCCTCGGCCTTGGCCCCGCAGCACCCGGGCATTGCGCTGTGGCTGGGCCATGCGCTGGAAGATGCCGATGATGCCGAAGGCGCGGCAGCAGCCTATCGCCGTGCGCATGCACTGATGCCGGGCGAACCCTATATCGCCGCCCAGCGCCTGGCCTGGCAGCGTCGCCTGTGCGACTGGCAGGACGTGGACGTGCTGGCGGCACAGGTACGTGGTGCACTTGCCTCTGGGCAGGGCGTGGTCGAACCGTTCGCGTTCCTCAGCGAAGATGCCAGCGCAGCCGAGCAGTTGGCCTGCGCGCGTGCCCGTGCATCCGCCGTTGCCACTTCAGTGCGGCCGTTGCCGCCAGTGAAGGTGCGTTCCCAGGGCCCGCTGCGGGTCGGCTTCCTTTCCAATGGTTTCGGCGCCCATCCCACCGGATTGTTGACCGTGGCCCTGTTCGAGCAGTTGCGTCATGACCCGGCGTTGCAGCTGCACCTGTTCGCGTTGAACCACGATGACGGCAGCCGCATCCGCCAGCGCCTGCAGGTGGCCACGCAGCTGCATGATGTGGCCGCGCTGCGCCATGCAGACACTGCTGCACGCATCCGCGCACAGGGCATCGACCTGCTGTTCGACCTGCGCGGCTGGGGCGGCGGCGGTACGCCGGAAGTGCTGGCGATGCGCCCTGCCCCGCTGCAGTTGAACTGGCTGGCCTATCCCGGCACGTCCGGTGCGCCGTGGATGGATGCGGTGATCGGCGACAGCTTCGTTCTGCCGCCGTCACTGGAACCCCACTACAGCGAGCGCGTACTGCGCCTGCCGCGTGCGTTCCAGCCCTCGGACAACACCCGCTTGCTCGAACCGGCACCGTCCCGGGCCGAGTGCGGCCTGCCCGAACAGGGCGTGGTGTTCTGCTGCTTCAACAACAGCTACAAGCTCAATCCATGCAGCATGGGCCGCGCCTTCGCGGTGCTGCAGGCGGTACCCGGCAGCGTACTGTGGCTGCTGTCCGGTCCCGGCCAGGCCGACGCGCGCCTGCGCAGCGCCGCACAGGCCGCTGGCCTGGATCCGGCACGCCTGGTGTTCATGGCCAAGCTGCCACATCCGCAGTACCTGGCTCGCTATCCGCTGGCCGACCTGTTCCTCGACACGCATCCGTACAACGCGCACACCACCGCGTCCGACGCACTATGGGCCGGCTGCCCGGTGCTGACCTGCCCCGGCGACACCTTCGCCGCGCGCGTGGCCGGCAGCCTCAATCACCATCTGGGGCTGGCACGGATGAATGTCGCCGACGATGCGGCATTCATCGCCACCGCCAGTACGCTGGGCAATGACCCGTCGGCGCTGGCCACGCTGCGCGCCGAAGTGGCCCAGGCACGCGAGCGCAGTGGATTGTTCGACATGGCCAGCTTCGCCCGCGACCTGTCGGCGCTGCTGCAGCGACTGGCCGGCGAGCATGGCTGGCAGGGCCTCGACATCGCCTGAGCGATCCCTGCGCTACGCTCGGGCTCCCTCCCCGCGTGGTGTGATGATGGCCAAGCTCAAGCGCAAGGACTACGACGAACTGCTGCTGCCGCTGCAGCTGGAACTGACCGCGATGGCGCGCTGGGTGCAGCACAGCGGGCAACGCCTGCTGGTGCTGTTCGAAGGCCGTGATACCGCAGGCAAAGGCGGCGCGATCCAGGCCATCAGCCAGCACCTCAACCCACGCCAGTGCCGGGTGGTGGCACTGCCCAAGCCCACCGACCGCGAAGCCACGCAGTGGTATTTCCAGCGCTACGCCTCGCACCTTCCTGCCGCCGGCGAGATCGTGCTGATGGACCGCAGCTGGTACAACCGTGCCGGCGTGGAGCGGGTGATGGGCTACTGCAGCGAAACCGAGTACCAGCAGTTCCTGCATCAGGCGCCGGTATTCGAGCAACTGCTGGTGGACGACGGCATCCTGCTGTTCAAGTACTGGCTGTGCGTGGATCAGGAACAGCAGGAAAAACGCTTCGCCGAGCGCCACCTCGATCCGCTGAAGGGCTGGAAGCTCTCCCCGGTGGACCTGAAATCCCGCAGCAAGTACAGCGCCTACACCGAGGCCCGCGAGGCGATGCTGCGCGCGACGCATCGCGAGGCAGCACCGTGGACGCTGGTGGATTTCAACGACCAGCGGTTGGGCCGGCTGACGCTGGTGCGCAACCTGCTGGACCGGTTGCCGGACACGCGGGTGGATGCACCGTTGCCGGAGCTGCCGAAGCTGAAGGGCAAGCTGCATCGCGAGCACTACGATGTACTGAAGCCGATCGAGGACTTCCCGGTCGAAGATTAGGGTGGGTCGGCAGGGCCTGCGGCCCTGCACCTGCTCAACGCAACGGCAACAGCAACAGCGGCTATCCGCGGGATGGCGGGGCGGTGTGGGTGGGCAGGACACGCCGTAGACCCGTCCATGGGGGCTCGATGGCGCCATCCATGGCGCCAACGGTCCTGCCCACCCACACCGCCCCACCTCTGACAGATCCCTGCGGCTGTTGGTAGGTGTCGACCTTGGTCGACACAGTAGATCCACGCCATGCGTGGATGCTTTTCGATTCCCATTCGAAATATTCGATTCCGATGGAGATTCATCCACGCATGGCGTGGATCTACTGCAGATCGCGGAGATCTGTCGAAGGCGGGGTGGGTCCGGTTGCGGGGGCGTGAGCCGCATGGGCCCGAGGCATGCCTCGGGCGGGTTGGGCAGGAGGCCCAACCCCGGTCTTGCCGTGTGCGCAGGACAGCGCACACGAGCAAGCGGCTGCCAAGCCTACATGGACGTACTTGCAGCGGCCCCCGCAACCGGCCCCACCCCGCCATCCCTCAGGAGACCCGCCTTTGCTTCGGCTGTTGCCGTTGCTGTTGCTCTGGCCTCCACGGGTGCAGGGCCGCAGGCCCTGCCGACCAACCCACTACTTTGCGCTGGCGATCTGCTTTTCGATGTCGGCGGCCGTCACTGGGCCGAGGAAGGTGTGCGCCAGCTTGCCCTGCGGATCCAGCAGATGCGTCAACGGCAGGCCACGCGGCGTGGCGAAGTCCGCCGGCGGATCGAACGGGTCCACGATCACGATCGGATAGGTCACCGGGTGCTTGGTCAGGAACGACTGCATCTCCGGCACCTCGATATCCTCATAGGCCAGGCCAACCACCTCGATGTTGCTGCGCATCGCATGCAGCGCCGACAGCTCCGGCATCTCCTTGCGGCACGGGGCACACCAGGTCGCCCAGAAATTCACGATCACCCACTTGCCGCGGTGCGCGGCCAGGTCGTAGTCGCTGCCATCCACCGCCTTCATCCTCAGCGTCGGGAACTCGGCAGTGGTGCGCTCGGCCGGGGTCTCTTCGACCGGTGCCGGTGTGGTCGGCGTCGGTGCCTGTGCTGGCGGCTGGCTGCTGGCGGGGGTCGGCTCCTGGGCCGGTTTGCAGGCCGACAGCGCCAGCAACAGGGCCAGCGGGAGCAGCAACGGGGTCTTGCGGGTCATGGCATGTCTCCGGAATCGGTGTAGATATCGCTGACCTTGCGCTTGAGGCGTTCGCGCAGGGGCAATCGCAGATCGTCCAGTGCCGCCAGCGCAGCACGGCCCAGTGTGTCGTCGCGGTATGGCAGATGCTGCTCGGCTACCGGAATGCGCAACTGGGTACATTCGTACAGATCGGCCAGGCTGACCTGGTCCAGGTCGCGCGAGAGCAGCCATTCGCCACGTTCATCGCGGCGCAGCAGGCCGATCTCCTGCAGGTTGCAGGCCAGGTCCTGCAGCAGCGAATCGGTCAGCATCGGCTCCAGCCGCAGGATTTCATCATCGGCCAGGCCCTTGCCCTTGGCTCGGGCATGGTGGAAGCGGCCGAGCAGGCGCAGCAGGCCATAGAACTCGTAGCCCTGCGGCAGGCGCAGTTCCACCGGCTGGTAGCGGAAGGCGGCCATCGACGAGGACAGCGACGCGCCCAGCAGCACCGCCACCCAGCACAGGTAGATCCACAGCAGCAGGATCGGCACGAAGGCGACCGTGCCGTAGAGCTTCTGGTAGGACTGGAAGCTGCCCAGGTAGGCGCCGATGCCCCACTTCACCAGTTCCAGGATGACCGCCGCGAGAATCGCGCCGGGCACCGCGTGCCGCCATTTCACGGTGTGGTGCGGCACCACCCGGAACATCAGCGTGATGCAGACGAACTCGATCAGGATCGGCGCCAGCCGCAGCGCGAACTCGGCCAGCCAGCGGCCCTCCTGGGTGCCGAACAGTGGCATCGCGAACACCCGCGCCGACACCGCCAGCGAAGCGGCAGCGAGCATTGCGCCCAGGGTCAGCACGGTCCAGTAGACCAGGAAGCGGGTCAGCTTGGGCCGGGTCGAGCCGACCCGCCAGATCTGGTTGAAGGTCTCTTCAACGCTGTTGAGGGTGATCAGCAACGAGACCACCAGTGCGATGAAGCCGGCAGCCGTGAGCTGGCCGGCACTGGCCGAGAACTGCCGCAGGTAGCCTTCGGCCGCACGCGCGGCGTTGGGCACGAAGTTGGAGAAGACGTAATCGCTGAGCTGGTCGCTCCAGCGGTCGAAGACAGGGAAGGCCGAGAGCACGCCGAACACCACGATGGCCAGCGGCACCAGCGCGAACACCGTGGTGTACGCGAGCGCCGCCGCCGCCTGGAACAGGCGGTCGTCGAGGAAGCGATGCCACAGGAAGCGGCCGAAACTGATGGCCCGTGCGCGATCCCGCGCGCGCTCCATCCACAGGTTGAGCGTATCCAAAGGTTCCATCGGCGAAAGGGTACCCGATGCGGAATGCTCGCAGGATAGCCATACTGGTGGCCACACGACGAGGAGAAGCGGGCACGATGGGCGAGATTCTGGTGCTGTACTACAGCCGGGGCGGTTCAGTGGCACGGCTGGCGCGCCAGATCGCGCGGGGCATCGGCGAAGTGCCGGGCATGACCGCGCGCCTGCGCACAGTGCCGCCGGTGGCCGCCGTGACCCAGACCGCACAACCTCCGGTCCCCGACGATGGTGCCCCCTACGTGAGCGTGCAGGACCTGGTCGAATGCCAGGGCCTGCTGCTTGGCAGCCCCACCCGCTTCGGCAACATGGCGGCGCCGGTCAAGCACTTCCTGGACGGGCTGGGCGCCGAATGGGTCAACGGCACCCTCTCCGGCAAGCCGGCCGGCGTGTTCACCTCCACCGCCTCGATGCATGGCGGCCAGGAATCGACCCTGCTGTCGATGCAGGTGCCGCTGCTGCACCATGGCTGCGTGATCGTCGGCATCCCGTTCACCGAGCCGGCGCTGAGCCACACCACCAGTGGCGGCACGCCGTATGGCGCCAGCCATGTGGCCGGTGCAGCCGACGACCCGCAGCCGACCGACGATGAAGCCGTGCTGGCGCGCGCGCTGGGCCGCCGGGTGGCCGACATCGCGCAGCGGTTGGCCCGATGAGCGCCGCGCCGCGCACGGCCCTGCTGCTGGCCCTGATGGGGCTGGCCGCGCTGTTCGCCGGCTGGTTCATCAATGACAAGCACTGGCTGGCCACCCAGCTGGTGTTCACCGCGCCGCCGCTGGCGTTGGCCGTTGCCCTGCGACTGGGCTGGCGCAAGGCCGGTTTCTGGGCCTCGGTGCTGGCCCTGGGCTGGTTCAGCCACGGGGTGATGAGTGCCTGGAGCCACCCGGAAACACGCTGGCTGGCGCTGATCGAGATCGCGCTGGCCCTGCTGGTGATCTTCAGCGCCAGCCTCCCCGGGCTGCGCGCCCGCTTCGGCAAGCGACGCTGACGCTGCGCCCGCCGGGCCGTATCATCTGTGTTCCTGGCCCCGCGCCGCTGTACCTGTCCTGGTTTCGCGCATGCACATGATGGAAGAGCTCCTGGTCGTCACCACCGGTGGCACGATCGACAAGATCTACTTCGACGACAAGTCGGACTACCAGATCGGCGACCCCCAGATCGGCATGATCCTGCGCGAGCTGGGCGTGACGTTCCGCTTCAACGTGATTCCGATCCTGCGCAAGGATTCGCTGCACATCAACGATGAGGACCGCGAACTGATCCGCGCCACCATCGCCGCGCAGCCGACCCGCCACGTGCTGGTGACCCACGGCACCGATTCGATGGTGCAGACCGGCCAGGTGCTGGCGACGATCCCGGACAAGACCATCGTGATGACCGGCGCGCTGAGCCCGGCGCGTTTCCGCGGCTCGGATGCGGAGTTCAACATCGGCTGCGCGATCGGTGCGGTGCAGTCGCTGCCGAGCGGCGTGTACATCGCGATGAACGGGCGGATTTTCGACCCGCAGCACGTGCGCAAGAACGTGGCCGCGAACCGCTTCGAATCGGTGTGAGGAACAGCGTGCCGACCAAGGTCGGCACCCACCACGACGCGGCGGCTCGCATCACCGCGCGTCCCCATGCAAAAACGCCCCGGCCGGAGCCGGGGCGTGCCCATGGAGAGGGGCTTGGGCTCAGTACTGGGCGTTGAGAGTCAGGCCCGAGAAGGTGCTGTAGGCCTTCACCCGCACATACCACGTGCCGGCAGCCGGACTGTTGATGGTGCAGGTCTCGCTGTTGCCGCTCAGGTACGGGCGGCAGGTGTAGGCGGTATCGGTCGGGGCACTGCCCTGGCGCACGTACAGGTCGGCATCACCGCTGCCGCCACTGATCGCCACGCGCAGCTGGGTGCTGCCGGCCGGAACGTTCACGGTGTAACTCAGCGAAGCGCCACTGGCAGCGCCGAGGCCGGTGACCGGAACGTTGTTCTGCAGGACGTTGCCACCCGGGTTCGGGCCGCCACCGTTGATCGCCGCAGCCACGGCCGCGTCGGCGTCGATGATGCCGGCGCCGCAGCCGCCCGAGCAGGCGCCCGGCAGCGGACGTGCAGTGCTCTTGATGATGCTCTCCACCTGCGCCGGGCTCAGCGGGCTCGGGGCTACGGACTGCATCAGCGCGACCACGCCGGCCACGTGCGGTGCCGCCATCGAGGTGCCGTTGTACGAAGCGTAGCTGGCACTGCCCGGGGTGGTGGTGCCGCTGTTGAGGGTGGACAGGATGCCCTGGCCCGGTGCCGAGATATCGATGCCGTTGCCATAGTTGGAGAAGCTGGCACGCGCACCGGCCGAGGTGGTGGCCGCCACTGCGATCACGTTCGGGCAGTTGGCCGGCACCGACGAGGACACGTTGGTGTTGCTGTTGCCGGCGGCGACCACCACGGTGGTGCCACGCCCGACAGCGCCATTGATCGCGTTCTGGTAGGTGGTCGAACAGCTGCCGCCGCCGCCCAGCGAGAGGTTGATGACCTCGGCCGGATTGGCATTGGCCGGCACGCCGCTGACGCTGCCGCCGGACGCCCACACGATCGCGTCGGCAATGTCGGAGGTGTAACCGCCGCACTTGCCGAGCACGCGCACCGGCACGACCTTGGCGTTGAACGCAGTACCTGCCACGCCGGTGCTGTTGTTGGTCACCGCCGCTACCGTGCCGGCCACGTGGGTACCGTGCCAGCTGGAGTTCGAACCCGGGTAGCCCGCCTGGCACTCGTTGTCGCCGTACCAGTCGCCCTCATCGTTCGGGTTGTTGTCGCGGCCGTTGCCGTCGCGCGCCATCGCCGCATCACTGATGAAGTCGTAGCCCGGCAGGATGTTGGCATTGAGGTCGGCGTGATTGGTGATGCCGGTGTCGATCACCGCCACGACCACACCGGTGCCGGTGGCCTTGTCCCAGGCCGGCCGGATGTTGATGCCGGCATTGGAGGTGCCGAAGCCCCATTGCTCGCTGAAGCGGGTGTCGTTCGGGGTCAGCGTGGCGCGCATGATCTGGTCGACTTCGACGTATTCCACGTTCGGGTCGGCGGCCAGCTTACGCATCAGCTGCTCGGATTCGGCCTGGTCGAGCGGACGATCGGTCCTGACCAGGGTCGGGCCGACGGCCAGCTTGCGGACCTGCTGCAGGCCCAGCGCACGGCCCTGGCTGCTGGCCAGGCCGGCGGCGGCACTCTTCAGTGAAGAGGCCAGTGCGGTGGTGTTGGCCACCGGGGCACTGCCGTCGCGGTACTTCACGATGAAACGCTGGTGGGTCTGTGCGGACTGCAGGCCGCTGAGCTGGACATCACCGGCCAGCGCAGGCGTGGCCAGCAGCAGCGATGACAGAACGGACGCACCAAGGACCACCCACACTCGACGCACACGCGGTTGCGTTACCTGGGACATCGTATTTCCCTTTCTTGTGGTGTGAATGCCGGAATCGGCAGAAGCACCGGCCCGAACCCTGGGCTGGCTTGCGTTGGCGAGGTTCGAAGTCCGGCGAGCCAGCGGATCCCCCTAACGATCCGCCGTGCAGATGACGCTAATGACCAAAACCGGACACCACAAGATTTTCAGCGTCTTTTCAGCAAGATGAAATGTTCGTTCTGAGACTTTCCGGGTCGAGGGTTTGTGAAGGTGAAGGAACTTTCTCCTGCCCTGCACGCACCTGACTGGGTCATCACGTGTCCTGCGATGACTTTGCCGACATCGGCGTCCACTGCTGACACCAACGACGGCGCAGCGTGCCCGCGGCGTGCCTGCCCATCGCGTCGGACGCGCTGACTACTTTGCCTGCGGGAGGCGCGCCGGCCGGATCCGCTGCCCTTTGACCGGCTCGCCGCGTGCAACTGGCTGGTCATCGGCCACATAACCGGAGAACTGTGCCGGGAGCGCTTCGCCGACACCGAACACGGGCCCGGCCTGCAGCTGGTAGTGCAGGTGCGGCTCGGAGGAGTTGCCGCTGTTGCCACAGTCACCGAGGTGCGCGCCGCTGCGGACAGCCTGTCCCTGCGCCACACGCACACTGCCCTGGCGCAGGTGCGCCAGCACCGAGTATTCCTCGTTGCCGTGGTCGAGGATGACGCGGTTGCCGGTGAGCTGGGCGGCATTCATCTGGCCCGGCACGTTGTCGGCGACACCCTCGATCACCTCCACCACCGTGCCGTCGGCGGGCGCGAGGATCGGGCGACCGAAGCAGTAGTAATCATCGTTGCGCAGGCCATCGCCACGGTGCGAGCGGCCATCGCGGACCACCAGCAGATCCAGCGCGAAGCGCTGGCCGGCATGGGCCGCATGGTAGTTCTGTTCGACGGTACGCCCGCCCCAGAACACGTAGTACTCATCGTTGAACGGCAGTTGCAGCCGTGTGCGGGTCTGATAGTCGAGGAATCCGCTCGCTGCGGCCTGCGGTGGCGTGGTCTGGAGCGGGCGGATGTAGAAGCCGCCAATCCGCCCGTCGGCATCGATGGCCCACAGCACCTGGATGACGTCTGGGCTCCTGGCGAAGCGCGCCTGCCGCAGATAGGTGTCGAATCCATCAACCTTCTCGACCTTCTCACTGACCAGCTCGGTTTCTGCGCCCCAGCCCGCCAGCACCTGCTCGCGCAGCGCCACCAGGTTCTGCGGGGACTGCAGCCCCGCCTGCATCTGCGGCGTCATCCGTTCCCACAGGGCGTCGATGTGCCCTTCGTAGAACTGTGTGGTCAGCGTGGCTCCCTGATGGCGCGGATCTGCGGCCGCGGCCGCGCCGATGAGGGCAGAGAAGGAAACGACCAGAACTGCAAACAGGCGCGGGAGCAATGTCATGTCAGGCGTCCTTTCGATCCGGATCGGGAATGCCGGCAACGATCGCCGCCAGCTGTGTGCGGTACTCGGCCAAGGCAGTGCGGCCCATCGGCGTCAACTGCAGGGTGGTCAGCGGGCGCTTGCCGCGGAACGACTTGTCGATGGCGACCAGTCCAGCAGCCTCCAGCTTGCTCAGATGGCTGGACAGGTTGCCCTTGCTCAACCCGCTGAGATGTTCGACAAAACCGAACTCGGCGGATTCGGCACCTGCCAGGATCGACAGGATCAGCAGGCGTGCCGGCTCGTGGATCAAGCGGTCGAGCTGGAGCAGCGCTCTGGAGTCAGGCAGCTGGGTCATTCGGCGTTCGTCCGCGCCGCCATGAACGCGCGCATCTCTACCTGCAGCCGGTGGAAGCGCTGGTGGTCACGCCAGCCGACCACGATCAGTGCGATGGATGCCAGCGGGAACACCGCCGTGCTCGGGCCGAAGCCATACGTCTGCCCGGTGAAGGCCAGCGCAGCCTGGCACAACAGGAACACGCCCACGATGAACTCCAGCGGTGTACGCAGCCAGCGCCACACCACCCAGGGCAGCAGCGCTACCACGGCCAGGTAACCGATGGCGCGCAGGTCCCAGGGCAGCTCGCCCATCGGCGCCAGCCGGGTCAGCACGCTGCCGATCACCAGCACGCTTACCAGCGCGGTGAAGGCAATGAAGAAGCGCTGGAAATTGCGCTCGACCGGCGTGACCTGCTCCTCGACCTGGCCCAGCCGCTGGTAGTAACGGCGTGCCAGCCATTGCTTGCCGACGATCCACAGCACCGGCACGGCAATCAGCACGATGCGCAGCGCCAGGGTGGTCGGCAGCAGCGCGCCGGCAAGGAACGAGGCCAGGCAGGCAATGCCGCCTGCCATCGCCGACAGGCCCCCGGCACTTCGCGAGTACCGCGAATATTCACGGGTCAGCGCCTGCAGGCGCGAGGAAGGATCAATGACGGACGGCTGCTGCATGACACGCTCCATCGGGGTCGCTTGAATTTAGTTTGCAATGCAAACCTATTTGCGTCAAGCGCCCGCCTGCTGCGGTCGACGGGCGGGCCCACAACGCAGAAAGCCCGTCACTGGGACGGGCTTTCAAGAAGCGCCGCCGGGCATGGCCCGGCGCTACCGGTTCAACGCGGGCGATCAGCCCAGCTTGACCAGCCAGTTGTGGCGGTCCGGCAGGCGGCCGTACTGGATGTCGGTCAGTTCCTTGCGCAGCGACATGGTCACTTCGCCGGCCGGTGCGTTGATGTCGCCCACCGAGAAGCCTTCGCCCTTCAGCTGGCCGATCGGGGTGACCACCGCAGCGGTACCGCAGGCGAACACTTCGGCGATCTCGCCCGAGGTCACACCCTGCTTCCACTCATCGATGGTGACCTTGCGCTCTTCGACCTTCATGCCGCGGTCGCGGGCCAGCTGCAGGATGCTCTCGCGGGTGATGCCTTCGAGGATGCTGCCGGACAGCTGCGGGGTAACCAGCGTGCCGTCCTTGTAGACCAGGAACACGTTCATGCCACCCAGTTCTTCCAGGTACTTGCCTTCGACCGGGTCGAGGAACAGCACCTGCGAGCAGCCCTGTGCCTGTGCCTTCTGCTGCGGCAGCAGCGAGGCGGCGTAGTTGCCACCGCACTTTGCGGCACCGGTGCCACCCTTGGCCGCACGTGCGTACTCGGTCGACAGCCAGATCGACACCGGGGCGACGCCCTTGGCGAAGTACGGGCCGGCCGGGCTGGCGATGACGTAGTAGCCGGCCTTGTGCGCGCCGCGCACGCCGAGGAAGGCTTCGTCGCCGATCATGAACGGACGGAAGTACAGGCTCGACTCATCGGCCGACGGCACCCAGGCGCTGTCGACGGCGATCAGCTGCTTCAGCGATTCAACGAAGATCTCCACCGGCAGTTCCGGCAGCGCCAGGCGCTGCGCCGAACGCTGCAGGCGACGGCCGTTGGCATCCGGGCGGAAGGTCCAGATCGAACCGTCGGCATGGCGGTAGGCCTTGATGCCCTCGAAGATTTCCTGGCCGTAGTGCAGCACGGCCGCGGCCGGGTCCAGCTGCAGCGGACCGTAGGCGCGCACGTTGGCGTTGTGCCAGCCGGTGTCCTTGTCCCAGCGCACTTCCACCATGTGGTCGGTGAAGTGCAGGCCGAAACCCGGCTTCTCCAGGATCTGGGCGCGCTCTTCAGCGCTGCGCGGGTGGTCCGAACGGGTGACGGCGAAGCTGGGAATGGACTGGGACACCGGAGATTTCCTGTTCTGGTTGCGGGTAATGCCCGGCCCGCGTCACTGCGGGCCGTGGGTCAAAGCATGCCGGTCTCGAGCCGGGCCGCCTCGGACATCATGTGCTGGTTCCACGGCGGGTCGAACACCAGGTCGACGTCGGCCTCGGCCACCGTCGGAATCATTTCGAGCTTGCTGCGCACGTCGTCGACCAGGATCTCGCCCATGCCGCAGCCCGGTGCGGTCAGGGTCATCTTCACGTCGATCTCGCGCTTGCCTTCGTCCAGGTGCTTGATCTCGACCTCGTAGACCAGGCCCAGTTCGACGATGTTCACCGGAATTTCCGGATCAAAGCAGGTGCGCAGCTGCTGCCACACCAGCTGTTCCACCTGTTCATCGGTGGCGTCAGCCGGCAGCTCGAGCGGTGCCGGTGCCTCCTTGCCGATGGCGTCGCCGTCCTTGCCGGCGATGCGGAACAGGTTGCCCTCGACGAACACCGAATAACTGCCGCCCAGCGCCTGGGTGATGTACCCATAGCTGCCGGCGGGCAGGATCACGGTGTCGCCCTGCGGGACCATCACGGCCTCGCAATCGCGTTCGAAGTGGACAGGTTCGCTGCTACGGGAATACATGGGGACCGATATGGGGCCGTGGCCAAGGCCACGCAAGACGGCATTCTAGCCCAGCCGCCCTGCCGCCGCCGGTGCACTGCGGCAAACCACAGTATCCTGTGGGTGATCTTCAGGGAGCTTCGATGTCCTCCAATGCCGCGCGTGCCAGGACCGTGACCTGGCTCTGGCCCATCATGCTGTTGCTGGGTCTGCTTGTTGCTCCCCTCGCCTGGATGATGCTGGCGCTGATGACCGGCCGGCAGGTCGGCTGGATGGCGGTACTGACCGCCCTGGAACTGGTGTTCATGCTGCGCATGGGCACGCTGGGGCCGGGCCGGCTGCGCATCGCCCTGGTCGTGCTGGGCACCCTGCTGGTGGCGGCCGTGGCCAACTGGGCCATCGCCAGCGCGTGGATGGGCGGCTCGATCGGGCTGGACCTGTGGGACGCCACCCTGCGGATGGGCCCGCACCTGGCCTGGACCCTGATCACCCTCGCCAATGGCGCGATGGAATGGCTGTGGCTGGCCCTGGGCGTGGCCGTGGGCGCCTGGCTGGCGCGCTGACCCACCGGCAGGTAGTGCCGGCCGCTGGCCGGTAGAAGCGTGCGGACCAAGGTCCGCACCTACCCGATGCAACCACCACGCGTGGATTCGGTAGTGCCGGCCGCTGGCCGGCAGAAGCATGCGGACCAAGGTCCGCACCTACCCGATGCAGCCACCACGCATGGATTCGGTAGTGCCGGCCGCTGGCCGGCAAATGCGTGCGGACCAAGGTCCGCACCTACCCGATGCAGCCGCCGCTCAATGCCCGCCGTCGAGCGCCTTCAGTTCGCTCACCAGCGAGGCCGCCGCTTCCGCACCATCGCCGTACAGCATGCGGGTGTTGTCGGCGTAGAACAGCGCATTCTCGATGCCGGCAAAACCGGTGCCCTTGCCGCGCTTGATCACCACCACGTTGCGCGCGTTGACCACATCCAGCACCGGCATGCCGTAGATCGGGCTGGCCGGGTCGGTACGCGCGACCGGATTGACCACGTCGTTGGCACCGATCACCAGCACCACATCGGTGTTGGCAAATTCCGGGTTGATGTCGTCCATGTCGGCGATCAGGTCGTAGGGCACACCCGCTTCGGCCAGCAGCACGTTCATGTGCCCAGGCATGCGCCCAGCCACCGGGTGGATCGCGAACTTCACCTTCACCCCGCGCTGGCCCAACCGCTGCGCCAGCTCCCAGATCTTGTGCTGGGCCTGCGCCACCGCCATGCCATAACCGGGCACGATCACCACGCGTTCGGCGTAGGCCATCATCGCCGCGACGTCCGACGCTTCAATCGGCTTCTGCGCGCCAGTGATCTCCTGCGCTTCGCCGCCGGCGCCGCCGCCGAAGTTGGAGAACAACACGTTGCGGATCGGCCGGTTCATCGCCTTGGCCATCAGCCGGGTCAGCAGGATGCCCGCCGCGCCGACCATCATGCCGGCGATGATCAGCGCCTCGTTGCCCAGCACATAGCCTTCGAACGACACCGCCAGGCCGGTGAACGCGTTGTACAGCGAGATCACCACCGGCATGTCGGCGCCACCGATCGGCAGCGTCATCAGCACGCCCAGTGCCAGTGCCAGCACGAAGAACGCGACGATCGCCCAGGTGTTGAGCGTGCTGGCCGCG
Organism: Stenotrophomonas sp. 71799_Sma; assembly: GCF_056482505.1. Taxonomy (NCBI): domain Bacteria; kingdom Pseudomonadati; phylum Pseudomonadota; class Gammaproteobacteria; order Lysobacterales; family Lysobacteraceae; genus Stenotrophomonas; species Stenotrophomonas sp. 71799_Sma. The sequence continues at coordinate 837,849 of NZ_CM151202.1, read as the reverse complement.
ATGATCGCCAGCACCACCACCGCCAGTGCTGCCACCAGGTTCATCACCTGCTGACCCGGCCAGGTCACGCGCTTGTCCAGGCGGCCATCGAGCTTGGCCCAGGCAATCACCGAGCCGGACAGCGACACCGCACCGATGGCCGCGCCGACCACCGCCAGCAGCAGCACCATGCCCGAGGGTTGGCGGGCAGCGAGGTCGGCCAGCGCCTGTGCGCTCCAGTGGCTGGTATCGCGTTTGGCAAGGAAGGCGTAGCGCAGCAGTTCCACTGCACCGATGGCCGCGGCCGAGCCGCCGCCCATGCCGTTGTACAGCGCCACCATCTGCGGCATGTCGGTGATGGCAACCTTGCCGGCCGACCACCAGGCCAGGCCCGCGCCCAGTAGCAGCGCCACCAGGATCAGCGGCACGTTATGCAGTTCGGGCAGGAAGAACGTCGCCACCGTGGCCAGCAGCATGCCCAGCCCGGCCCAGCGGATGCCGCTTCGCGCGGTCAGCGGCGAGGCCATGCGCTGCAGGCCCAGCAGGAACAGCGTGGCGGCGACGAGGTAGCTGGCCTTGACCAGCCAATCGAGCAGTTCGACGGTGCTGATGTTCAAGCCTGCGGCTCCTTCGGCTCGTCCTTGCCGCCCTTGGGCGCGCTCGGCTTGAACATTTCCAGCATGCGCGCGGTGACCACGTAGCCACCGGCGGCGTTGCCAGCACCAAGCACCACGGCGAGGAAGCCCAGAGCTTTCTCCAGCGGTGTCTGCGCGTGCCCCAGCACCACCATTGCACCGATCAGCACGATGCCGTGGATGAAGTTGGAGCCCGACATCAGCGGGGTATGCAGGATCACCGGCACCCGCGAAATGATCACGTGGCCGGCGATGGCTGCCAGCATGAAGATGTACAGCGCTACGAACCCGTCACTCACCGGCAACGCTCCTGCTCTGTCTTCGTCGTCCCATCATAACCATGGGCTGAACCCGGTGCGCGCCCGGCGTCAACCGAAGCCGCGCTCACGCGTTGTCGATGGTGACCCCGAGCGAGGAACCGTACCCTGTGCTGGTGAGCAGCCCCGTCCCCCCGAGCGCCGAGACCGATGCCCTGCCGGCGTCGCTGGAGGCGTTCCTGGCCAGTGTTGGCCCGCGCGCGTTCCGCTTCGCCGAGGCCGGCCTGCGCCAGCGCGAAGACGCCATGGACGCGGTGCAGGACGCGCTGCTGCGCATGCTGGACTACGCCGACAAGCCGGCTGCCGAATGGGCCCCGCTGTTCTGGAGCATCCTGCGCCGGCGCGTGATCGACGTGCAGCGCCGGCGCCGCTTCCGACTGCCGTTCTGGCGCGACAACCAGGACGCCGACGGCGGCGAGATCGACTGGGCCGACCCCGGCCCGGACCCGGCACAGGCGCACGAACAGCGCCAGCAGTACCAACAGCTGGTGGACGCGTTGCGCCGCCTGCCCGCCCGCCAGCGCGAGGCCTTCACCCTGCGCGTGCTGCAGGACCTGGACGGGGCCACCACCGCCCGCGCCATGGGCTGCAGCGAAGGCGCGGTAAAAACCCATCTGGCACGCGCCCGCCAGGCGCTGCAGGATTATCTGGAGACCCACCCGTGAACCGCTCCCTGCCTTCCGATGACACCCTGCGCAGCCTGCACGCGCAGTCGCTGCACGCGCTGTCGCCGGCAACGCTGGCCCGGCTGCGCCAGGCTCGCCACGGCGCCACGGCCGCCCATCGCGGGCGCTGGCGCTGGTGGCTGGCCAGTGCCTGTTCACTGGTGGTGGCACTGGGTATCGGCCTGCAGTTCACCGGCCACGGCACCCTGACGGGCCCTGCGCCGGCACCTGTGCTTGCCTCGGCGGAAGACAACAGCGCGCTCTACGACGAAAATCCCGATCTGTACCTGTGGCTGGGCGATACCGACCTGGCGATGGAGTGAATCATGTCCCGACTGCACACCCTGCCCCTGCTGATGACCCTGTTGCTGCTGCCGGCCTTCCCGGCACTGGCGCAGAGCGCCGCGCCCGCCCCTGCCGCACGCCCTGCGCCGGCCGCACCGCTGCCGGCGTGGGAACACCTGAGCGAAGCGCAGCGCGAATCCCTGCTGGCGCCGCTGCGCGACCGCTGGAACAGCGCCGATGCCGGCCAGCGCCAGCGCATGCTTGCGCATGGCCAACGCTGGCAGTCGATGAGCCCTGAGGAGCGTGACAAGGCCCGCCGTGGCCTGCGCCGCTTCGAGCACATGAACCCGGAACAGCGTGAGCAGGCCCGGGCCCTGTTCGGTCAGATGCGGAACATGCCGCCGGAACAGCGCGACGCCCTGCGCGAGCGCTGGTCGCAGATGACGCCGGAACAACGCAAGGACTGGGTGCGCGACAACCCGCCGCCGGCGAAGCCGCGGTAACGCCGGCATCCGCAGGGTGGGTGCGGACCCTGGTCCGCACGCTGGGCCGTTCATCCACGCATGGCGTGGATCTACCGGGAAGGCAACCGGCGCTGCCGGCTCACGCCTGCCAGCGCGTCTTCGCCAGCAGCTCGTCTTCCCAGTCGAATGCCAGCTGTCCCTCGCGCACGAACAGCGCAACGAAGTTGAGCAGGTTGCGCGCGTACATCTCGCTGGCCTGGGTCGCGCCGCGGCTGGCCAGGCCAAGCGGGCCATCGATGGTCACGCCCTGATGTTCGATGCACTGCCCCGGCTGGGTCAGTGCGCAGTTGCCGCCGCTCTCTGCCGCCAGGTCCACGATCACGCTGCCGGTGGCCATGCCCTCCACCATCGCGGCAGTCACGATCGTCGGCGCCGGTCGCCCCGGTACCGCTGCCGTGCAGATCACCACATCCACGCTGCGCAGGTGGTCGGCCAGCCGGCGCTGCTGCTCGGCGCGTTCCTCATCGGTCAACGCACGCGCATAGCCGCCTTCACCGGCTGCACTCACACCAAGATCAAGGAAGCGCGCGCCCAGCGACTGGATCTGCTCGCGGGTTTCCGGGCGCACGTCGAAACCTTCCACCTGTGCACCGAGACGACGTGCGGTGGCGATGGCCTGCAGACCGGCCACACCGGCACCGATCACCAGCACCTTGGCCGGGCGCACGGTACCGGCGGCGGTGGTCAGCATCGGGAAGAAACGCGGCGCACGCTCGGCCGCGATCAGTGCCGCCTTGTAACCGGCCATGCCGGCCTGCGAGCTGAGTACATCCATCGCCTGCGCGCGGGTGGTGCGCGGCAGCTGCTGCAGTGGGAACAGGTGCAGGCGGTCGCCAGCGGCCAATGCCGCAAGCGCCGGATCACTGGCCGGAGTCAGCAGGCCGACCACGCTGGCAGCGGGCTTGAGCTGCTCCAGCACCGCCACCGGCGGTGCCTGCACGCACAGCAGGATATCGATCTCGGCCCAGCGACCTTCATCGAACACACGTGCACCGGCGTCGTCATAGGCAGCATCGGTAAATCCCGCCGCCAGACCGGCGCCGGCCTCATACCAGACAGTGATGCCCAAGACACCGAGCTTGCGCGCGGTTTCCGGCGTCAACGCCACGCGCCGTTCGCCCGGCGCGGTCTCCTTGATCCCCAGCAACGCCACGGCCATGCAGGTCCCCGCTGATCGGTGAGTTTTCCCGATCCTAGCAGGCGGCCACGGCTCAGTGCAGTGTTGCGCTGCCCGGGTCCAGCCGATCGATCACACCCTGCATCGCGCTGTCGAAGGCGCCATCGTCGACGTGGGCGCGCAGGCGGCCCAGCCGCACCATCACCGCCAGTTCTTCCGGCGAGGCCACGCAGAAGCGCACGCCGCGGCGGTTGACGAACAGCAGGCGCGAGGAAATCGGGCTGACCCAGGACAGCTTGCCGGCCTGCACCTTGCCGTCCTTGTCGACGAAGTCCAGCCAGTTGCCGATTTCCATGCGTCGGAAGCGGTCGGCGTCGGCGTTGTCGAAATCGTCGGCGTCGATCTGCCCGCCGAGCTCCACCGCTGGCGATTCAGCCACCGGCGGCGCCGGCAAGGCGACCTGCGGCAGCTCCGGCAGCGCGCGCTGCAGTTCCGGTCGCGATTCCGCAATGCCCTGCAGGGTGTCGTGCAGGGCGTCGATGGCACCGGTGGCGGCATCGCCGTGCACGCCGACGCTGGCAAATACCTTGGCCAGCACCGGCTGCCAGGCCTGCAGCCACGGCTTGCCGACGATCTGGCGGCGGGCCTCGGCCACTTCCTCCAGCAGGCCGTCAGCCAGGCTCAGTGCCTCGGCCACCGACGCGCCCTCCTCGCCCTCGCGCAGCAGCGCCAGGGTCAGGTGGTGCTGCCATGGCTGGCGCAGGAACTCAGCGATGGCCGGCGGCAGGGTGGCATCGCCGATGCGGCGATCCAGTTCGGCACCCGCCCGGCTGCGGGCCATTTCCAGCTTCTCCTGGCCGCGCTGCGTTTCGGCGGCGCGGCGCTCGGCGATTTCCACGCGGCGGCGGTGCTGCACGAGGAACTCGCGGAATTCTTCTTCCAGGGTCAGGAAGATCGCCAGGTTCTCGTTGAACTCGGCCACCAGGCGCTCGATGATTTCCTCGACCTTGGCCATCAGCATGCGCTCGGCCTGGCTTTCGCCGGTATTGCCCTCGCAGGCTTCGGCCAGCGAGTTGAGCAGCTTGCGGGCCGGGTGGGTCTTCTGCACGAACATGCGGCGGTCGAGCATCGCCACCTTGACGAAGGGCACCACCAGGCGGCCGATCAACTCGCGCGAACGGCCCTCCAGCTCGCGTTCGTCCAGCATCACGTCGAACAGCATGCCGACCAGATCGATCGCATCTTCGTCCTGCGGGTCCAGCCGGGTCTGGCCAGGATCGACGCCGAGACGGGTGGCGCTGGACAGCACTTCACTCTTCAGCCGCTGCGCCAGTGATTCGCCGTCCTCGCCGATGGCCGCACGCAGGGTGGCGCTGGGCGTGGCCTGCAGCAGCGACAGCACCGACATCATCTCGCGCTGGCTCAACGGGCGGTGCTGGCCGACCGCGACCTGCGCTGCCGAGGTGGCGTCCTCGCGAACGTGACGGGTCTGCTGCAGCAGCTCATGCAGGGCCTCCAGCAGCATTCCCTGCTGGCCGGCATACGCCTCGCCGTTGCCGGCATCCTCGCTCCCGAGGTGCTGCTGCATGTGGCCACGGCGCTCGGACCAGCGCGCAGCGAAGCGCTGTGCCCAGGCCGGCGCGGCCTGTTCATCATCGCTGAATTCGGATTCGAAGCCCGCCGCGTGGCGCGGCTCGACCAGATCGTCCGACCCGGGCGCCATGCGCGGGTCGGGCGCGGCAGACAGTGGACGCCGCGGCGCCCCCATCTGCGACATCACGCCAGCGGCGGCCAGCTGCTCGTCCAGCTTCTCGTAGATGCGGCCCACCGGCGCGCGCAGGTCGCGCTCGCACAGCTTGATCAGCACCAGGTGCACTTCCGGCGCCAGTTCGCAGCCGGCAAAGGCCTCATGGATGGCCACGCCCAGGTGTTCGGGGCTGACCGGGTTGTGGTCGGCGTCCAGCTCGGCGCCGCCGATCAGGCGGCCGAGGCGGCGGTCCAGCCGCGCCAGCACCGGCTTGAAGTCACGCAGCAGCACGGTGGCGAAATTGCGCACCGCCAGCCGCGATTCCAGTACATGTTCAGCCAGCAGGCTCAGGCCATCCTCGGCCGGCCCGGACAGGGTGGCTTCGGCCGACAACGGCTCGCCACTGGCCAGTGCATCCCAGGCCCGCTGCAGGTGGCCGGCGAAGGCGGCGGCGATGTCCTCACGGCGACGGCGCAGCTCGCGCATCGCATCCAGGAACAGCAGCTGCGACGAGCCAGCATTGCCGGCGCGGTCGAACAGTGCATCGTCGAAACGCGCCAGTGCGGCCCCGAACGCCTGGCACAGCGCCGGCAGGACCATGTCCCGGGCACGCTGAAGCTGGACCGGGTCACGGCCCGGCGATCCCATCGGTGTGGGCGCGCTCATCATTCGGGAAGGCTCCCCACCTTCTCTGGTACGACAGACAGCATGGACATCGCGACGGCCGGCACACCCCATGTGCCGGTACGTCGATGGTAGGCCGGCCAGCCCGTCACGGACAGTGAAACAGTCCTCACTTCAAACCTCATGACCGGCGGCCCGGCAAGATAGATATCGTAAGCCGTGCGAGGCCCACGAGGCGAGAGGAAGCGGTCGTCCCTTTCCCGCCAGTGGCATGATGTTCATCACAGTTTGATATTCAGGCGGGACGCGACACAGACGGCGTCATTGACCACCCCGACTATAATCAAACACCCGTGATGACCGGTTCAGACTCCATGCCCGACCCCGCTGCCCTGCTTGCCTTGGATGCCCGCCGCTCGGTGCCCTCGCGGCAACTGGGCGAGCCCGGACCGGATCCAGCCACCCTGCAGCGCATGCTGGCCTCGGCCGTGCGCGTGCCCGACCACGGCAAGCGCGTACCGTTCCGCTTCCTGAAGATTGCCGGCGATGCACGTCACACTCTGGGCGACTTCCTGGCCGAGCGCAGCCGCCAGCGCGACCCGCATGCCGGCGAGGCGGTATTCGAGAAGGACCGCCAGCGTTTCAGCCATGCGCCGCTGGTGATCGTGGTGGTCGCCAGCCCGCGCCCGGACCCGAAGGTGCCCGAACAGGAACAGCTGATGACCGCCGGCTGCGTCTGCTTCGCCCTGCTGCAGGCCGCGCAGGCGCTGGGCTTCGGTGCGCAGTGGCTGACTGCATGGATGGCCTTCGACCCGGTCGTGCAGGCACATCTGGGCCTGGCCGAAGGCGAAGGCATCGCCGGCTTCATCCACATTGGCACGCCCAAGGCCGATGTACCCGAACGCGAGCGCCCCGATCCGGCGGCCCTGCTGCGCGACTGGACGCCACCGGCATGACCCTGCCGGCTCCGCCGCCGTCGCTGTACCTGGTTGATGCCAGCATCTACGTGTTCCGCGCCTGGCACTCGCTGCCGGACCAGTTCGAGGACGCGCAGGGCTGGCCGACCAACGCCGTGCACGGCTTCGCCCGCTTCCTGCTGGACCTGCTGGAGCGCGAGCGCCCCCAGCACATCGCCATCGCCTTCGACGAAGCGCTCGACAGCGGCTTCCGCCATCGCCTGTACCCTGCCTACAAGGCCAATCGGGACCCGGCGCCGGAAGCGCTCAAGCGCCAGTTCGTACACTGCAAGGCGCTGTGCGCGGCGTTGGGCCTTGCGGTGCTTGCCCACCACGAATACGAAGCCGATGACCTGATCGGCAGCGCCCTGCACGTGCACCGTGGCAGCCACCGCGGGGTGATCATCTCCGCCGACAAGGACCTGTCGCAGCTGCTGCTGGATCACGACGAGCAGTGGGACTACGCACGCAACCAGCGTTGGGACGTAGCCGGAGTGAAGGCGCGGCACGGCGTGCACGCGCACCAGATCGCCGATTACCTGGCACTGTGCGGCGATGCGGTGGACAACATTCCCGGTGTCAGTGGTGTCGGCAGCAAGTCCGCCGCCGTGCTGCTGGCCCACTTCGGCAGCATGGATGCGCTGTACGAACGCCTGGACGAAGTGCCGTTCCTGCGCCTGCGCGGCGCGGCACAGATGGCGGTGCGCCTGCGCGAGCAGCGCGAGCACGTCCAGCTCTGGCGCCAGCTGACCACCATCGCGCTGGACGCGCCGCTGGACGGCAGCCAGCCCGGGCTGCTGCGCCAGGCAGCCGATCCGGAGCTGCTTGGTGGCCTGTGCCAGACCCTGCGCTTCGGCCCGATGACCCGCCGCCGGCTGTTCGATGCCGCCGGCGTGGCCGACCCCGTTCCCACTCCATCCTTTTCCAATTCCGGCGAGCCCGCATGAGCCAGCGCAACACCGAAGCCCCGCGTGTCGTCTATGAAGGCAAGTACCAGCGCATGCTGGTGCGCGGCACCTGGGAATACAGCGAACGTACCCACGCCGGTGGCCTGGCCGCCATCATCATTGCCGTCACCCCGGAGGACAAGGTGCTGTTCGTCGAGCAGTTCCGCGTGCCGCTGCAGGCACCCACCATCGAGATGCCCGCCGGCCTGGTCGGCGACATCCACGCCGGCGAATCGATTGAAGTCTCGGCCGTGCGCGAACTGGAAGAAGAAACCGGCTGGACCGCCGATCACGCCGAAGTGCTGATGATCGGCCCGACGTCCTCCGGCGCCAGCAGCGAGAAGATCGCCTTCGTACGCGCTACCGGCCTGCGCCGGATCGGCGAAGGTGGCGGCGATGACAGCGAGGACATCACCGTGCACGAGATTCCACGCAGTGAGGCCGCGGCCTGGCTGGTGCAGAAGATGGGCGAAGGCTACGAGCTGGACGCCAAGCTCTGGGCCGGCCTGTGGATGATCGAGCACCACCTGGACGGGCGCCCGCGTGGCTGACGCCGGCCTGCATGCGCTGCCGGCGCTGCTCGGCGCCGACGACCCGGCGATCTACACCCTTCACCGGCCGCAGGGCGCTTCGCCGTACCTGCTGCTGGCCGACCACGCCGGCCAGCAGGTGCCGCGCGCCCTCGCCGGCCTGGGCTTGCCACAGGTCGAACTGGACCGCCACATCGGCTGGGACATCGGCATTGCCGGCACCACCCGCGCACTGGCCGAACGGCTGGATGCATGGGCGATCGAACAGACCTATTCGCGGCTGCTGATCGACTGCAACCGCCCACTGGCCTCGCCGACGCTGATTCCGGAAGTAAGCGACCACACCGTGGTCCCGGGCAATGCCGGGCTGTCGGCGGCGCAGCGGCAACAGCGCATTGATGCGATCCACGCGCCGTACCACGCACGCATCGACGCCGAACTGGACGCACGCCGCGATGCCGGTCGCCCCACCCTGCTGGTGATGATGCACAGCTTCACCCCAGCGATGAACGGCGCGCAGCGGCCGTGGCATGCCGGCGTGCTGTACCACCAGGACACGCGCTTTGCGCATGCACTGCTGCAGGCACTGCGCGACGAAGGCGACCTGGTGGTGGGCGACAACGAACCGTATTCGGTCAGCAGTACCAGCGACTACGCGGTGCCGGTGCATGGCGAAGGCCGCGGGCTGGTGCATGTGGAACTGGAGATCCGCCAGGACCTGATCGCCGATGCCGCCGGGCAGCAGGCATGGGCGCAGCGGCTGGCGCGGATCTTCAGCGCGCTGCAGCCGCAGTTGCTGGCATTGGGTTGAACGCGCGTGGATCCATCCCGGGTTGGTAGTGCCGGCCGCTGGCCGGCAACCTCAGGGTAGTTGGGTCATTGTGTTTGCCGGCCAGCGGCCGGCACTACCACTACTGTTGCCGGGCGCAGGCCCAGCGCGATCACCACGCCGAGCGCGGCGAACAGCGCGGCGCCGTACTGTGCATTGACCATGCCCTGCAACGCATCAGGGCTGGTTGCCGCCTGCGTGCCGCGCGCGGCGTTGGCGACCATCACCAGTACCGCCAATCCCAAGGCGCCGCCGATCTGCTGGGCGGTGGCCGCCATGCCGGACGCGACGCCTTGCTGCGGACCCGGCACGCCCTGCCCGGCCACGATCCACATCGCCGTCCAGCTCATGCCCTGGCCGACGCTGAGCACCACGATGCCCGGCAACAGCGGCCAGTAGCTGGCGCCATGCGGCATCGCCAGCGCCACCGCGGCGATGCCGACGGCACCTGCGGCGAAGCCCCAGGCCAGCACCTGCCGTGGCGAACGGCGCCGCAGCATGCGTTCGGCAATACGGATGCCGAAGGTGCACACCAATGTCGGCAGCAGGAAGGCCATACCGGCCTGCAGCGGGCTCCAGCCATAGCCATCCTGGAAGTAGAGCGCCAGGAAGTAGTACTGCACGCCATAGCTGCTCATGAAAGCGAAGGTCAGACCCAGCGCGGCGCGGAGGCCGGGCAGGCGCAACAGCGAAAACTGCATCAGCGGGTCACGGCTGCGCTTTTCGATCTGTACGAACACCGTCAACAGTACGGCTGAAAGCAGCAGGCAGATGAGCGTAGCCGGCGCCGTCCAGCCCCACTCCGGCCCTTGCACCAGGGTGGTGACCAACAGGCTGCCGCCGGCGGTGACAGTGAGACAACCGGCCAGATCGAAGGAACGGCCCTGCACGCGTGGACCATCGGACGGCAGCCATGTACCGGCCGCGACCGCGCACGCCGTGGCCAGCGGCACGATCACCGCCAGCACCGCCGGCCAGCCGAACGCCTGGGTCAGCACGCCGCCGAGCAGCGTGCCCAGCGCCAGGCCCACCGCACTGGCCATGCTCCAGATCGCCAGCGCACGATTGCGTACCGGGCCTTCGGCGTACAGCGTGTTGATCAGCGCCAGCGTGGCCGGGAACAGCAGCGCCGCCCCGACGCCTTGTGCGGCGCGCGCGATGATCAACAGCGTGGCGTTCGGCGCCAGCGCGCCGAGCAGCGAGGCCAGCGCGAACAGCAGCATGCCCAGCCGGTAGAAGCGGCGGCGGCCGATCAGGTCGGCGGCACGGCCACCCAGCAACAGGCTGCCGCCGAACGCCACGGTGTAGGCACTGACCACCCATTGCAGCTGCTGCGCGTTGATCTGCAGCGCGCGGCCCATGTCATGCAGGGCAACGAAGATGATGGTGGCATCCAGGGCAATGATCAGCTGGGCGGTGGCCAGCAGGGTCAGCGCCCAGCGCGGGTATTTGAGGGGAGGCATCGGCGGTCTGGCGCGGTGGGGGAGCGCAGTCTCATTGATGCGAGCCAATCAATAAACCCCTCCCCGACCATATCTGTCATGATTTTCGGCATGAATGGAGCCTCGATGGACCTCAATGCGGTGCGCATGCTGGTGCAGGTGGCCGAAGCCCGCAGTTTCACCGTGGCCGCCGGCCAGCTGGGCCTGAGCCAGTCCGGCCTGTCGCGCGCGATCGGAAGGCTGGAAGCCACGCTGGGGGTGAAGCTGCTGCAGCGGAACACCCGCAATGTGGCGCTGACCCCGGATGGCCGCCAGTTCGTCGAACAGGTGGCACCGCTGCTGGCCGGCCTGGACGATGCCGAGCGGCAACTGGCCGACCGTCCGTGCACGCCCTCGGGCACGTTGAAGATCAGTGCGCCGTCGATGTTCGGGCGCAAGGTGCTGGTGCCGATGCTGGCGCCGTTGCTGCAACAGCATCCGCAGCTGCAGGTGGAAGCGGTGCTCAGCGACCGTCTGGTCGATCTGGTCGAGGAAGGCTTCGATGCCGCGCTGCGCACCGGCGTCATCGCCGACCAGCGCATCGTCGCGCGGCCATTGCGGCCGCTGCGCTGGGTGACGGTGGCCAGCCCCGCCTATCTGGCCCGCTGTGGCGCACCGGACGATGTGGCCGCGCTGCAGGACCATGCCTGCCTGGCGGTGCGCAACCTGCGCAGTGGCCGGCTGGTGGACTGGCAGTTCCTGCAGGACGGGCAACTGCGCGAGTTCACGCCGCCGACGCGGATGGTGTTCGACAGCGGCGATCCGCTGGTGGAAGCGGCCATCGCCGGTATCGGCATCGTGCAGGTGATGGATTTCGCGGTGGCCGACGCCTTGGCCGATGGCCGCCTGCAGCGCGTGCTGCAGCCGTTCGAAGGCCGCAGCCGCGAACTGTCGTTGATCTACCCACCGTCGCGCCAGCATTCGCCGAAGCTGCAGGTACTGGCCGACGCGTTGCTGGCCGGGCAGTGGTAGCGCCGGCCGCTGGCCGGCGTCTGCGCGCATCCAACCGTTTCCGGGTTGCCGGCCAGCGGCCGGCACTACCAGGCTGCGGTAGATCCACGCCATGCGTGGATGAGGGCCGGTAGCGCCGGGCATGGCCCGGCGTTACCGATCAGGCGAAGCTATCGGTGGCGCGCACCAGTGCGTCCACGTTCTCGGCTTCGAACGCCGAGTGGCCCGAGGCCGGCGTGATTTCCAGCTTCGCCTTCGGCCACACCTTGGTCAGGTCCCAGGCGTTGGCCAGCGGGCAGACCACGTCGTAGCGGCCGTGCACGATCACGCCGGGAATGTCAGCGATGCGGTGCGCGTCGCGCAGCAGCTGGTCTTCCACCTCGAAGAAGCCGCCGTTGACGAAGTAGTGGTTCTCGATGCGGGCAAACGCCAGCGCAAAATGCGGGTCTTCGTGGCTGTTGATGAAGTCATCATCGACGTGCAGGAAGCTGGTCGCGCCTTCCCACACCGCCCAGGCTTTGGCCGCTTCCAGGCGGGTGGTTTCGTCTTCGCTGGTCAGGCGGCGGTGGAAGGCCGAGATCAGGTCATGACGCTCCACCGACGGAATCGGCTTGAGGTAGTGCTCCCACGCATCCGGGAACAAGCGGTTGGCGCCTTCCTGGTAGAACCATTCCAGTTCCCAGCGACGCAGCATGAAGATGCCGCGCAGGACCAGTTCGGTCACGCGCTGCGGGTGGGTTTCGGCATAGGCCAGTGCCAGGGTCGAACCCCAGCTGCCGCCGAACACCTGCCAGCGATCAACCTTGAGGTGCTCGCGCAGCTTCTCGATATCGGCGACGAGGTCCCAGGTGGTGTTGTCCACCAGGTCCGCGTGCGGGGTGGAACGGCCGGCACCGCGCTGGTCGAACAGGATGATGCGGTACTTGGACGGGTCGTGGAACTGGCGCATCTTGTCGCTGCAGCCGCCGCCCGGGCCACCGTGCAGCATCACCACCGGCTTGCCGTCCGGGTTGCCGCACTGTTCGAAGTACAGCGTGTGGCGGTCGTCGACCTTCAGGGTGCCGACGTCGTAGGGGGTGATGGCGGGGTACAGCGTACGCATGCTTGCAGCTCCAGGGTGATGCCCTGCCGGGGCAGGAGAACCTCCATTCTAGGCCGGACGCCGGCCCAGGGTGATCCGGTCGCGCTGCTCCAGGTCCTGCACGGTCTGCACTTCCGCAAAACCCGCAGCGTCGAACAGCGCGCGGATCGCCGCGCCCTGGTCCCAGCCATGCTCGATCAGCAGCCAACCGCCGGGCAGCAGATGGGCCTGGCCACCGTCGACGATGCGGCGGATGTCATCCAGCCCGTCCACGCCGGAGGCCAGCGCGGTGGCCGGTTCAAAACGCAGGTCGCCCTGTGCCAGGTGCGGATCATCGCTGGCGATGTATGGCGGGTTGCTGGCAATCAGGTCGAAGCGTGCACCCTGCAGTGGCGCATACCAGTCGTGCCCGCCCTCGGCGAAGCGGACGTTGCGCAGTTCATGGCGCGCAGCATTGCGCGCGGCCACGGCCAGCGCGCCCGGGCTGGCATCGGTAGCCAGCACCTGCGCTTGGGGCCGTTCGGTGGCCAGTGCAAGTGCAATCGCACCGCTGCCGGTGCCCAGGTCAGCCAGCTGCAGCGATTGGTCTGGCGGCAGCCGCTCCAGCGCCAGCTCGACCAGCAGCTCGGTTTCCGGACGCGGGATCAGCGTGGCCGGGTCGACCTCCAGGTCCAGCGTCCAGAAACCGCGGCGGCCGGTCAGGTAGGCCACCGGCTCACCGGCCACGCGGCGGGCCAGCAACGCTTCGAAGGCGGCCAGGTCGGCGGCGGCCAGCGGATCGGTGGCATGCGCGAACAGCCAGCTGCGCGGGCGCTCCAGCACATGCAGCAGCAGCAGTTCGGCCTCGTGGCGGGCCTCGACGCCGCCGAGGCGGGCACTGGCCTCGGCCACGATCTGGCGCAGGGAGGGTTCGGTTTGGGAAAACATGCCGCAATTGTAGAGCGGAGCCCATGCTCGGCTGCTTCTGCCGCAGTCGAGCTACACATCCACAGGTCCGCAGTCGAGCATGGCTCGACCCTACAAAAGGCTGCAATCCGTTCAGGTTCTGCCCGAGGGGATAAGGAGGGACTATTGGCCCTATTCAGCCGTTCCGGAAGATTTTCCTTGTCACACAGGCAGTTGCAGGATGAAAGCGTCCGGGTTCAGTGCCTGCTCAGTGCATTTTGATAGACTACATCTATCAAATAGATGCAATCAATGGATTGTTCTTATCGATAGCGAGTCGGTACTCTAGGTCCTGTCGATTCACCCACTCCCCTTCACCCAGAGGAAAAACGATGTCCCTGATCAACACCCAGATCCAGCCGTTCGAAGCCAATGCTTACCTGAATGGCGAGTTCATCAAGGTTTCCGACAGCACCCTGAAGGGCCAGTGGTCGGTCCTGATCTTCATGCCGGCCGCCTTCACCTTCAACTGCCCGACCGAGATCGAAGACGCGGCTGACCATTACGCCGAGTTCAAGAAGGCTGGCGCCGAGGTCTACATCGTCACCACCGATACCCACTTCTCGCACAAGGTGTGGCACGAAACCTCGCCGGCCGTCGGCAAGGCCCAGTTCCCGCTGGTTGGCGACCCGACCCACCAGCTGACCAACGCCTTCGGCGTGCACATTCCGGAAGAAGGCCTGGCCCTGCGCGGCACCTTCATCATCAACCCGGAAGGCGTGATCAAGACCCTGGAGATCCACTCCAACGAGATCGCCCGTGACGTCTCCGAAACCCTGCGCAAGCTGAAGGCTGCCCAGTTCACCGCCGCCAACCCGAACCAGGTGTGCCCGGCCAAGTGGAAGGAAGGCGAGAAGACCCTGACCCCGTCGCTGGACCTGGTCGGCAAGATCTAAAGCGGTACCGGCCTGCCGTGGCCCCACGCCACGGCGCGCCTTTCATCCCCGTGCCGGTCCCCCCACCGGCGTGGGGGTGAACCCAAGACAGCCAACGCTCGCCCGCCTTGGCCAGCCAGCCCCTTCCACGGTCGCTGTCTTGGGTTCACCCCTACCCCCTGCTGGTCCGCTACCTTCTACAGCGGTGCCACGCCCCCTGTTTGCCTGAAGCCAGGAGATGACCCGATGTTGGACGCCAACCTGCAGTCGCAGCTGAAGACCTATCTGGAGCGCGTGACCCGCCCGATCCAGATCACCGCGCACGCCGACGACGGCGCCAAGTCGCAGGAAATGCTGGAACTGCTGCAGACCCTGGACAGCCTGTCGGACAAGATCTCGCTGCAGGTGCTGCGCGATGGCCAGGGCCGCGTGCCGTCCTTCGACCTGGGCACCCCGGGCCAGGATATCCACCTGACCTTCGCCGGCCTGCCGATGGGCCACGAGTTCACCTCGCTGGTGCTGGCGCTGCTGCAGGTCGGCGGCCACCCGTCCAAGGCCACCGCCGAGCTGATCGAGCAGGTGCAGAACCTGGAAGGTGAATACAAGTTCGAAACCTACTTCTCGCTGTCCTGCCAGAACTGCCCGGACGTGGTGCAGGCACTGAACCTGGCGGCGGTGCTCAACCCGCGCATCCAGCACGTGGCCATCGACGGTGCCCTGTTCCAGGACGAAGTCGAGAAGCGCGAGATCATGTCGGTGCCGACCGTGTACCTCAACGGCGAAGTGTTCGACCAGGGCCGTATGACCCTCGAGCAGATCGTGGCCAAGCTGGACACCAATGCCAGCAAGCGCGATGCCGAGAAGATCGCCGCCAAGGACGCCTTCGACGTGCTGGTGGTGGGCGGTGGCCCGGCTGGCGCGGCAGCGGCGATCTATGCCGCACGCAAGGGCATCCGCACCGGTATCGCCGCCGAGCGTTTCGGTGGCCAGGTGCTGGACACCATGGCGATCGAGAACTTCATTTCGGTGAAGGAGACCGAAGGCCCGAAGCTGGCCACGGCGCTGGAACAGCACGTGCGCGAGTACGAGGTGGACATCATGAACCTGCAGCGCGCCAGTGCGCTGGTGCCGGCCGGTGAAGACGGCCTGGTGCAGGTGCAGCTGGAAAACGGCGCGGTGCTGAAGTCGCGTTCGGTGATCCTGTCCACCGGCGCTCGCTGGCGGCAGATGAACGTGCCGGGCGAAGACCAGTACCGCAACAAGGGCGTGGCCTATTGCCCGCACTGCGATGGCCCGCTGTTCAAGGGCAAGCGCGTGGCGGTGATCGGCGGCGGCAACTCCGGCGTGGAAGCGGCCATCGATCTGGCCGGCATCGTGTCGCATGTAACCCTGCTGGAGTTCGATTCCAGCCTGCGCGCCGATGAAGTGCTGCAGAAGAAGCTGCGCAGCCTGGCCAATGTCACCGTGCTGACCAGCGCACAGACCACCGAAGTGCTGGGTGACGGCAGCCGTGTCACCGGCCTGGTCTACAAGGACCGCGTCGGCGGCGACGCCCACCGCGTCGAGCTGGAAGGCATCTTCGTGCAGATCGGCCTGCTGCCCAACACCGAGTGGCTGAAGGATGTGGTGGCGCTGTCGCCGCGTGGCGAGGTCGTCATCGACGACCGCGGCCAGACCAACCTGCCGGGTGTGTTCGCTGCTGGCGATTGCACGACGGTACCCTACAAGCAGATCATCATTGCCATGGGCGCCGGTTCGACCGCCGCACTGAGCGCGTTCGACCACCTGATCCGCTCGTCGGTGAGCAACAGCAGCGGTGCCGTTGCTGAAGCGGCCTGATCCACCGTTCCCAGATCACCGGGAACATTGTCTGCCTGTCGGGTAACCACGCCGTCAGCCGGTCCGTTACCCCTGGGGTGTAAGGATGAACCTACGTGATCTGAAGTACCTGGTAGCCCTGGCCGACCACAAGCATTTCGGCCGGGCTGCCGCCTCCTGCTTCGTCAGCCAGCCGACGCTGTCCACGCAGATCCGCAAGCTGGAAGAAGAGCTGGGCCTGCCGCTGGTGGAACGTGCACCGCGCAAGGTGATGCTGACCCCGGCCGGCCAGGAAGCAGCAGCACGGGCACGGGTGATCGTGTCCGAAGTGGAACAGCTGAAGGAAGCGGCACGTCGCAGTCGCGATCCGGAAGCCGGTACAGTGCGCCTGGGGATCTTCCCGACCCTGGGCCCGTACCTGCTGCCGCATGTGATTCCGCGCATCCGCGATCGCTTCCCGGAGCTGGAACTGCTGCTGGTCGAGGAAAAGAGCGATGTGCTGCTGGACCGCCTGCGCGAAGGCAAGCTCGACGCTGCACTGCTGGCCCTGCCGGTGATCGACGACCAGCTGCATGCCGAGTTCCTGTTCGAGGAACCCTTCCTGCTGGCCGTATCCGGGCGCCACCCGCTGGCCCGTCGCGAACACCTGGACGTGCAGGAGCTGGCCACGCAGAAGCTGCTGCTGCTGGAAGATGGCCACTGCCTGCGCGACCAGGCACTGGAAGTCTGCCGCCTGTTCGGTGCCAACGAGAAGTCCGAGTTCCGCGCCACCAGCCTGGAAACCCTGCGGCAGATGGTCGCCGCCGACGTCGGCATCACCCTGCTGCCAAGCCTGTCGGTGCAGCCGCCGGTGCCGCGCTCGAACAACATCCGCCTGCTCGACTTCACCGGCGAAGGACGCCCCAGCCGCCGCATCGCCATGATCTGGCGCCGCAGCTCGGCCATGAACGACTTCCTGATGGAGCTGGCCGATCAGTTCAAGCGCCTGCCGCAGGCGCTGTTCACCCTGGAAGCGGTCAACGCCGCCGGCGACACGACCGCCCTGCCCGGCCCCGCGCTGAACGGCTGAACCCCCGCAGCACCGGCCTGGAATCGGCAGGAGTCGATTCCGGTCGCATTTGTCCCCACAATACAGACAGGCGGCGCCAGCAGGTGCCGCCTTTTGCATGGCTTTCAACCAAGGAGCTTCACCATGAGTACCGCCAGCGGCCTGCCGCCGTCGATCACCGTTTCCACCTTCGACATGGACCGCCTGGACGCCATGCTCGAATCCCCTGCGCTGAGCCAGACGCCTGCCGCGCTCGCGCTTGCAGAAGAACTCAACCGTGCCACCGTGCTGGCACCGGACCAGATTCCCGAAGGCATCGTCATGATGCATTCGCGCGTGGAGTGCGAAGATGAAGTGTCGGGCGAGAAGCACGTCCTGACCCTGGTCTTCCCCCGCGAAGCCAACGTCGATGAAGGCAAGGTTTCCGTGCTGGCCCCGGTCGGCAGTGCCCTGCTCGGCCTTTCGATCGGCCAGAGCATCGACTGGAACGCGCCCGGCGGCCGCAAGCTGCGCCTGCGCGTGACCGCGGTCCACAACGACCGCCCCTGATTACCGCTGCGCACCGCGCGCGATTCGATCCCCCTGCACCAGGAGCCGTAATGAGTACCCCGTCCAAACTGTCCCAGCTGCGCGAACTGTCCGTGGTCGTTGCCGATACCGGTGACTACGAGGCGATCAAGCGCCTGCAGCCGGTGGACTGCACCACCAACCCGACCCTGGTGAAGAAGGCGCTGGACCTTCCGGTCTACGCCGAGCTGATCGAACGCGAACTGGCCTGGGGCCGCCAGCAGAGTGGCGACCGCGAAGCCGTGGTGCACGCCGTGGCCGACCGCCTGACCATCGGCGTCGGCGCGCTGCTGAGCACGCTGGTGCCGGGCCGCGTGTCCACCGAAGTGGATGCCGACCAGGCCCACGACACCGCTGCCACCGTAGCCAAGGCCCGCCAGTTCATCCAGATGTACGCCGATGCCGGCGTGCCGCGCGAGAAGATCCTGATCAAGATCGCCGCGACCTGGGAAGGCGTGGAAGCCGCGCGCATCCTGCAGGCCGAGGGCATCGACTGCAACCTGACCCTGATCTTCAACCCGACCCAGGCGCTGGCCTGCAGCGAAGCCGGCGCGTTCCTGATCTCGCCGTTCGTCGGCCGCATCCTGGACTGGTACGTGGCCAACGGCCAGACCCCGGCCAACATCGATGAAGACCCGGGCGTGAAGTTCGTGCGCGGCGTGTATGCCGAATTCAAGCGCCGCGGTTCGCCGACGGTGGTGATGGGCGCCTCGTTCCGTTCGACCGCGCAGATCGAAGCGCTGGCCGGCTGCGACCGCCTGACGATCTCGCCGGACCTGCTGGAGAAGCTGGACGCCGACCACGGCGAGCTGCCGCGCAAGCTGGTGGCCGGTGCGGCGGATGGCGCGGCGGTGACCCCGATCGATGCGGCGAAGTTCGCGGCGGATCTGGCGGCCGATCCGATGGCGACCGAGAAGCTGGCGACCGGTATCGATGCGTTTGCCAAGGATCTGGAAGCACTGCGCGAGCGCATTCGTTCGGAACTGTGATTCCGGCCAACGGCTGAGCCCCTCGTGGCGGGGGCTTGGTCGCGTTGAAGCAAGAGCGAAAGCCGCGCTGGGTCGGGCGGGTTGGGTTCGCGGGAGACGCCGTGAATCCGTCCCTGGAGGCTTGGCCGCGGCATCCATGCCGCGGACACTCCCGCGAACCCAACCCGCGCGCCCTCTGACAGTTTCCGGTGGCCGCCCGCCACGGATGAAAGAAAGAAGAGCAAAAGCGGGTCGCGCGCTTCGCTTGCTCGCAGTCGAGCAAGCTCGACTCTACGGAGCACTGCAGGATCAAACAAAAATGCAGGATCAAACAAAAAGGACGCGGCGAAGGCCGCGTCCTTTTTCTTTTCTTTCATTTCGTCAGTAACCCATGCTCTTGCCCACCGTCACCGGGAAACTGTCGGGGTGGGGCGGTGTGGGTTGGCAGGACCGTTGGCGCCATGGATGGCGCCATCGAGCCCCCAAGGACGGGTTTACGGCGTGTCCTGCCAACCCACACCGCCCAACCCGCAGAAACGCAGAGCCGCTTTGGCTTTGGCTTCTGCCGTAGATTCTGCCCGCCGCAGGCGGACCACCGCGCGTCAGCGCGGCGCCTCCACATCCAATCCGATCGGACAGCTCACCCCGGTGCCGCCGATGCCGCAGTAGCCGTTCGGGTTCTTCGCCAGGTACTGCTGGTGATAGTCCTCGGCGTAGTAGTACTCCGGTGCCGGGTACACGATCTCGGTGGTGATCGGGCCGTAGCCGGCCGCATCCAGCTGCGCCTGGTAGGCCTCGCGGCTGGCCAGCGCGGTGGCGTACTGCGCCTCGTCGGTGGCGTGGATCGCCGAACGGTACTGGGTGCCGGTGTCGTTGCCCTGGCGCATGCCCTGGGTCGGGTCGTGGCTTTCCCAGAACAGCTGCAGAAGCCGCTCCAGGCTCACCACCGCCGGGTCGAACACCACCTGCACCACTTCGGTGTGGCCGGTCAGGCCCGAGCACACCTCTTCATAGGTCGGATTCGGGGTGATGCCGCCGGCATAGCCCACCGAGGTGCTGTACACGCCCGGTTCGGTCCAGAACTTGCGCTCGGCGCCCCAGAAGCAGCCCAGCGCGAAGCGGATCTGCTGCAGGCCGGCGAAACGGTCCTTCAGCGGATGGCTGTTCACGAAGTGCTGGTTGCTGTGCAGCGGCAGCGGTTGGTCACGCCCCGGCAGTGCTTCTTCCGGGCGCGGCAGGCGCTGCTTGAAGGCGCCGATTCCGAGGATGCCTTGGCCAATTCCCAACATGATGCGCTCCTACGCCGGAAGGCCGGCTATGTCGTCTGCATCTGAAATGGGGGCGTCCGGCGCGTGGCCCAAGTCCAGCGCCGCCACGATGTCCTCGGCCTGCGGCCGTGCCGCATCAGGGATGCCTACCCGCAGCACGCCGAACAGCGGCAGCTCGCCCATGCCACCCAGCAACGACTCGCCGAACACGAAGGCCGGGATGCCGGCATCCTCCAGCGCGTGCTTGACCAGGTGGGCGTCGAACAGGTTGTCGGCCTTGTACACGATGTGCATGCGGCAGCTCCGTGGGACAGGGTTCCAGCATACGCCCGGGGGCTGAATGGTGGTGGTGACGGCGCATGACCGTTCTGCCGGCCAGCGGTCGGCACTACCCATCCACCTTCCGGTAGCGCCGGCAGCGGGCCGGCGGAATGTGGATCGCCGTGCAGTTGGGTAGTGCCGGCCGCGGGCCGGCATCCCCACACCCCACCGGGCAGCCCTGCCCGGTACGCGCTAGACTGTTGGTCTTTCTGCCTTTCTTTTCGCCGACTCATGTCCGAGCACACCCCCGCCAGCCCCGAGACCCCCGCCGACAGCCACGAAAAGCGCGATTTCATCCGCCAGATCGTGCGCGAGGACCTGGCCAGCGGAAAGCACCAGGCGATCAAGACCCGTTTCCCGCCGGAACCGAACGGCTACCTGCACATCGGCCATGCCAAGTCGATCTGCCTGAACTTCGGCATCGCCGGCGAGTTCAGCGGCGTCTGCAACCTGCGCTTCGACGACACCAACCCGGCCAAGGAAGACCCGGAATACGTGGCCGCGATCCAGGACGACGTGCGCTGGCTGGGCTTCAGCTGGAACGAGCTGCGCCATGCTTCTGACTACTTCCAGACCTATTACCTGGCGGCCGAAAAGCTGATCGAACAGGGCAAGGCCTATGTCTGCGACCTGTCGGCCGAGGAAGTGCGCGCCTACCGCGGCACCCTGACCGAGCCGGGCCGCCCGTCGCCGTGGCGCGACCGCAGCGTCGAGGAAAACCTCGACCTGTTCCGCCGCATGCGCGCCGGTGAATTCCCGGATGGCGCGCGCACCCTGCGCGCGAAGATCGACATGGCCAGCGGCAACATCAACCTGCGCGATCCGGCGCTGTACCGCATCAAGCACGTCGAGCACCAGAACACCGGCAACGCGTGGCCGATCTACCCGATGTACGACTTCGCGCACGCGCTGGGCGACTCGATCGAGGGCATCACCCACTCGCTGTGCACGCTGGAATTCGAAGCTCACCGCCCGCTGTACGACTGGTGCGTGGACAACGTCGATTTCGCCCATGACGACACGCTGACCCAGCCGCTGGTCGACGCCGGCCTGCCGCGCGAAGCCGCCAAGCCGCGCCAGATCGAGTTCTCGCGCCTGAACATCAATTACACGGTGATGAGCAAGCGCAAGCTGATGGCGCTGGTTACCGAGCAGCTGGTGGACGGCTGGGAAGACCCGCGCATGCCGACCCTGCAGGGCCTGCGTCGCCGTGGCTATACCCCGGCGGCGATGCGCCTGTTCGCCGAGCGCGTGGGCATCAGCAAGCAGAATTCGCTGATCGACTTCAGCGTGCTGGAAGGCGCGCTGCGCGAAGACCTGGACAGCGCCGCGCCGCGCCGCATGGCCGTGGTCGACCCGGTCAAGCTGGTGCTGACCAACCTCCCGGAAGGCCACGAAGAACAGCTGACCTTCAGCAACCACCCGAAGGACGAGAGCTTCGGCAGCCGCGAAGTGCCGTTCGCACGCGAAGTGTGGATCGACCGCGAGGACTTCGCCGAAGTGCCGCCGAAGGGCTGGAAGCGCCTGGTCCCCGGCGGCGAAGTGCGCCTGCGCGGTGCCGGCATCATCCGCTGCGACGAAGTGATCAAGGATGCCGACGGCACCATCACCGAGCTGCGTGGCTGGCTGGATCCGGAATCGCGTCCGGGCATGGAAGGCGCCAACCGCAAGGTCAAGGGCACCATCCACTGGGTCAGCGCCGTACATGGCGTGCCGGCCGAGATCCGCCTGTACGACCGCCTGTTCTCGGTGCCGAACCCGGATGATGAATCGGAAGGCAAGACCTACCGCGATTACCTCAATCCGGAATCGCGCTGCACCGTCACCGGCTATGTCGAGCCGGCCGCGGCCAGCGCCGCGCCGGAGCAGTCGTTCCAGTTCGAACGTACCGGCTACTTCGTGGCCGACCGCCGCGACCACACCGAGGCCAGGCCGGTGTTCAACCGCAGCGTGACTCTGCGCGACACCTGGTCGGCCTGAGGACCTGCGCGGGCGCCAGCACGGCGCCCGCATGACCCCGACGATGATCACCGCCCTCTCCGTCCTGTTCTGGTTCATCTCGCAGCATCCGCTGCTGACATTCTTTTCGGCGATGGTGCTGGCCGGGCTGGTCTCGTGGTGGCGGCGTTTTCCGGGCTACGCCATCGTGGTGTTCCCGCTGGCGATGCTCAACATCTTCCTCGGCCACTTCCTCAACGCCGCCTTCCTCAACGTGGTGGGCGAGCCTGGTGAAGCGGTGATCGTGAAGTCCGAGCGCACCAGTTCGACGATGAACGAGCAGTACATCTGGCGCTACGAAGGGGTGCTGCGCACCGCCGAGGGCCGCGACGTGGAGGTGGTGTTCCACACCAACACCGCCTCGCTGTGGCCGCTGGAGAACGCGATCCGCATCCCGGCGCCCGACCAGCCGTTCGTGGTCAAGTACACGCCGGGTTTCCCGCGCAACTTCGTCATCCTCACCAATGAATCGCCGCACGGCATCGCCCAGGCCCGGGCCAGCGCGCGCGAGCGGGTGGAAGTGGCGGCGCGCAAGCTGCACTTCAGCCCGGGCAATGCCGATTTCCGCGCGGACTATCGCCGCGAACTGGAAACGTGGCTGCGCGACCACGGCAACGATCCGCAGCAGCAGTCCGACGCGCAGCGATATCGCGCCGAACTTGACGCGCTCGACCGCTAGATCCCCAGGCCTTGCCTGGATGTTCCACCCCATCCATCCACAGGCCTGACATGACCACGACCTCCACCGCCCTCCTCCCGCTGCTGCAGCAGGTCCTGCAGGAGGCCGGCATCGCCAGCCACGTCGACGGCGACGCGCTGCTGCTGGACAGCGGCCTGCGCCTGACCCCGCATGCGATGGCCGCGCACGCGCGCGACAACGGCGGCTGGCAGACATCTACCGTCATCGAGAGCCAGCATCCGCTGCTGTTCGCCGATGGCCTGTTCGAGTACCAGCACGCCAACGGTGCCGATGAGCAGGCATCGCTGCTGTCTGGCTTCCAGACCTGGGTGCGGGTGGACCTGGCGACGCTGCAGACCGCGATCGGCGCCGAAGACGCGCAGGGCCTGCCGATGATGGGCCTGACCTATCCGGCCGGTGACGATGGCGAGGAACACGAGCGCACCGTGGTACTGGGGCCGCTGGCGCACTACCGCGCACAGGAGGTGGATGCCTCCACCTGCAGCGAGGACGACCACGGTTCCTGCCCCTGCTGCCTGTTCACCCGCAGCATGGAGGCCTTCGATGAGCTGCTGAAAGCCCGCCAGTTCCTCGCCATCCGCCTGTTCGCCTCGCGCGATGCCGACGGCCTGTGCGAAGCCGACTGCCGGGTCAACGGCCACGACTTCGCCGCCGCCCTGCCCCTGCTGCGCGCCTACGCGGCCAGCTGGCCGCAGGCCGGGCTGGAGTTCCGCAAGCAGTACGTAGTGATCCGCACCGGCTCGCCGGGCTGACCCACCGCCACACCCGATACAGGCCGGTGCGGCTACACTGCGCGCCGGTTTCCCAAGCAACCGCACCTTCTTCCATCCCATTACGAGGCACCCCCGCGATGCTGTACGCGCAAGTCCACCTGACCCTTCCCGCCTGGATCCACGACCAGATCGACCTGGATCGTCGATATCCGGGCGATGAGGCCAAGGTCGCGCTGGCGATCGAGCTGTCGCGGCTGAACGTCGAGCACGCCAGTGGCGGCCCGTTCGGCGCCGTGGTGTTCGGCCCGGATGACAAGGTGATCGCCGCCGGCGTGAACCGGGTGATGCCGCACGCGACCTCGCTGGCGCATGCCGAGAACATGGCCTACATGCTGGCCCAGCAGCGCCTGCAGACCCCGCGCCTGAACGCGGTGCTGTCGCCGGTCACCCTGGCCACCAGCTCGCAGCCGTGCTGCCAGTGCTACGGCGCCACGGTGTGGGCCGGCATCGACCGCCTGCTGATCGGTGCCAACTCGGCCGACGTCGAGGAACTGACCCCGTTCGACGAAGGCCCGCTGCCGGCCGACTGGGTGGGCGAACTCAACAAGCGCGGCATCGAAGTGGTGCAGGGCCTGAACCGCGACGCCGCACGCAGCGTGCTGCGCGCCTATGGGGAAAGCGATGGCGCCCGTTACTGAGGCCGGCATCGGCCTGCTGTGCCTGTGCCGGCAGGGCTTCGAGCCCGAGCTGGCCGGCGAACTGCAGTTCCGCGCCGGTGAAGCCGGTTTCGCCGGTTATGCGCGCACCCAGCGCAATGATGGCTATGTGCTTTTCATGTGCGACGAAGCTGCGGCACTGGCGCCACGGCTGCGCTGGCGCGAACTGATCTTCGCGCGGCAGAAGCTGGTGGTGCTGGCCGAGCTGCCGCAGCTGGACCCAGCCGACCGCATCACCCCGATGCTGGAGGTGCTGGCCGATGCGCCGCGCTTCGGCGACCTGTGGGTGGAGCATCCCGATTCGGACGCCGGCAAGCCGCTGTCCGGGCTGGCCCGTGCCTTCGGCAATGCGCTGCGCCCGGCGCTGCGCAAGGCCGGCAAGCTCACCGACAAGCCGAACGACCGCCTGCCGCGCCTGCACGTGGTGTTCGTCGACGGCACCCACGCCTTCGTCTGCGTGGCCGACCCGGCCGACAGCGCGCCGTGGGCACTGGGCATCCCGCGATTGAAGTTGCTGCCCGAAGCGCCGTCGCGTTCGGCGCTGAAGCTGGACGAAGCACTGCTGACCCTGTTGACCCCGGAAGAGCGCGAGGCGCTGGCCAGGCCCGGCATGCGCGCGGCCGACCTGGGTGCCGCACCCGGCGGCTGGACCTGGGTGCTGACCCGCCAGCACATGCACGTGCTGAGCATCGACAACGGCCCACTGCGCCAGCACGTGCTGGACACCGGCCTGGTCGAGCACCTGCGCGCCGATGGCTTCCACTGGCACCCGGAACAGCCGCTGGACTGGATGGTCTGCGACATGGTCGAGCAGCCGCGGCGCGTGGCCGAACGCATGGCCACCTGGTTCCGCGAAGGCTGGTGCAGGCACGCGATCTTCAATCTGAAGCTGCCGATGAAGAAGCGCTGGGACGAAACCCGCTTGTGCCTGGACCTGTTCCAGGAGCAGGCCGGCAAGCCGCTGGTGGTACGTGCCAAGCAGCTCTATCACGACCGTGAGGAGATCACGGTACTGGCCTCGCCGCTGCGCTGAGGAACATGCCCGCCGGGCATGGCCCGGCGCTACCGAGGAAGGGAACCATGCGATACCACCCGCTCGCCATGCTGATCACCGTGCTGGCAGCCGCACCGGCCATTGCCCAGCAGCTGCCGCACACCCCTGCACAGAGCCAGCCACTGGGCCCGACCGGCGGCGCGATCCGCCAGCAACCGCTGGATGCCGGCCGGGTCAGCGGCAGCGTCGAGATTGCACGGCCAGCCGGCGAGGCACAGGTGACCGTGCGTTCGCTGGAACCGAGCAGCGTGGTCGGCCAGTACCGCATCCACTTCGCTGCGCTGGATGTGAACAGCGATGGTTTCATCAGTCGCGAGGAAGCGCAGGCTAACCCGGCGCTGGCCGATGAGTTCAATGCGCTGGACGTGAAGCGTCGCGGCAAGCTGGATCGTGCCGACCTGGCTGGTTGGCTGGTTGATTGATCCACCGGCGCGATCTTCATCCACGCATGGCGTGGATCTACTGGATCAACGGCGGTAGCGGAGCCCGCTTCTGGTAGGTGCCAACCTTGGTTGGCACAACATCGGAAACGCCGTCGCCCCATCTGGGCCGACGTGACCTGACAGACGTGCCAACCAAGGTTGGCACCTACCAGAGCGGGTGTCCCGTGGTTGGTAACGCGCCAGCGGCGCCCGCAGCATCGTGCGGTTTGCGTTCCGGCTACACCCCGGCGGCGCGCTTCCAGAACGCCTGCACCAGCGGCGGCCACTTGCCGACACAGCCCAGCGCGCGGCCGCGGGCCAGGGTCAGGTGCATTTCGTCGTTGGAGAACAGGCGGTTGATCGCATCGAAACTGTAGGCGGCGATGTGGTTGTCGCTGCGCCGTTCGCGTGCCCAGCGCTGCAGGCGCTGCGGCGACAGCCGCGGCTGGCCGCGGCGTTCGGCCGACGGCGCCAGCCACTGCTGCAGGGCGGCGACATCGCGCAGGCCCAGGTTCACGCCTTGCCCGGCCAGCGGATGCACCACATGCGCAGCATCACCCAGCGCCAGCACGCGGCCAGCCACGTAGTGACGGGCCAGCTGGCGACGCAGCGGGAAGGCCGCACGCGGTGACGCCAATCGCAGTTCGCCCAGGCGCGCAGCGAAGGCACGGGTCAGTTCGCGGTTGAAGGCGTCCTCGTCCAGGGCCAGCACGCGAGCCGCTTCATCCTCGGGCAGGGTCCAGACGATCGAACTGCGACGCTCGGCCACCGGCAGCAGCGCCAGCGGCCCGGTCGGCAGGAAGCGCTGCCATGCGGTGGCCTGGTTGGGAAGATCGCTGTCCACATAGGCCACCACGCCACGCTGGTGGTAGTCATGCTTTTCAACCTCGATCCCGGCCAGCTGGCGCAAGGTCGACTCGGCACCATCGGCCGCCACTGCCAGCGCCGCTTCCAGGCGACGACCGTCGTCCAGGCGCAGGCGCACGCCGTCATCATCCTGTTCCAGCGCCTCCACCCGTGCCGGGCAGTGCAGCTGCACGCCCGCCGCCGGCAGCGCCGCCCACAGGCGATCCTGCAGCAGGCCGTTCTCGACGATGTAGCCCAGCTCACGACGGCCGAAGCGATCGGCGTCGAACAACAGATCCTCGCCACCGGCCGCATCCCACACCTGCATGCGCCGGTAAGGCCAGGCGCGGGCCTGCGCGATCGCCGGCCACACACCCAGGCGGTTCAACAGCTGCACGTTGTCGGCGGCGAAGGCGAACACCCGCAGGTCCGGCTGTGCGGCCTGCCACGGTGCCGGTTCGCGGCCTTCCACCAGCGCAACCGACAGGCCGGCATCGGCCAGCGCCAGCGCACACGCGGCACCGACCACGCCACCACCAACGATGGCCACATCAAGACGCGTGCGCCGGCTCATGCGGCTTCTCCGCGGCACAGGCGCGGCACGTCACCACGGAAGCCCATCGCACCACCGACCAGCATCGACTGCACCGACGCGCGCTGTGCGGCCACCAGGCCGAGGCTGCGCAGCGGCCGCATCAGCGGTGCCGGGTTGCTGGTCAATCGTGCCAGCCCACCGGAGAACGCCACCGTCTGCCGGCGATCTTCCTCGCGGCGCGCGACGTAGGCCTTCAGCAATGCATCACTGCCGGCATCCTCATGCGCATCCTCCAGCAGTTCGGCCAGGGTCAGCGCATCGCGAAGGCCCAGGTTGAAGCCCTGTGCGCCCAGCGGATGGATGGTCTGCGCGGCATTGCCGAGCAGCACCGTGCGCTCACCGGCCAGCGCGCGCGCCAGCACCTGGATGAGCGGGTAGGCACTGCGCGGGCCGGATTCAAGCAGGCGGCCGGCACGCCAGCCGATCGCGTTCTGCAGGCGTTGCAGCCAGGCCGCATCGTCCAACGCCATCACCGCATCGACCTGGTCGCGCGCTACGCCGTGCACGGTTCCGAAGTGACGATCGCCACGCGGCAGCAGGGCGGTTGGGCCGGTATCGGTGAAGCGTTCCCAGGCGGTGCCATCCGGCGCGCGCTGGCTGCGCACGCGGGCCACGAACAGGGTCTGCTGGAAATCATGGCGGTCGACTTCGATGCCCAGCGCGCCACGCACGCCGCTGGTGGTGCCATCGGCCCCCACCACCAACCGTGCCAGCAGCACGCGTTCGCCAGCCTCGTCAGCCACCCGTACCTGGCGGTAACCATCGACCACCTCACCCAGCCCCAGGAACCGCATCGGCCGGTAACGGCGCAGGCGCGGCAGTTCCTGCAGGCGCGCTTCCAGCGCCTGGCCGAAATCGCGCGCGACCACCACCTGGCCGAACCACGGCCGGTCGTAATCGGCCGCTTCGAGCTGCACACGGCCGAAATCGCCGGCACGACTGACATGGATGCGCCGGATCGGGCCCGGTGCCATCGCCAGCTTCTGCATCACCCCCAGCGCGGTCAGCGCATTGACGGTGGCAGCGGCGAAACTGAGATTGCGCTGGTCGAACACCGCAGGCAGCTCGCCGGCCGGGCTGGCCTCAAGCAGGCCCACGTCGCGGCCCAGGCGGTCCAGGGCAATGGCCAGGCTGGCACCCACCAGGCCACCACCGACAATCAGCACGTCATGTCGTTCACTCATGTGTTCATGATACGCGCTCGCCCCGACTGTACGCCGAACGGGCGGCACCTGCGCCAACCTGCGCGGCGGGCTAGAATGAAACCTGAATCCGCTCCGGGCCCCCACCATGTCCGATACCGCCAACCGCGCCTTCGTCCTGTCCGTACTCGTACTGCTGCTGGCGGCGACCCGGGTCAATCACTTCGCGGCCATTCCGGATGCCTCCTGGGCCGTGTTCTTCATCGGTGGCTTCTACCTGGCCCGCTGGACACGCTGGGCGTTCCCGCTGCTGATGGTGTTCGCGGTGCTGGTGGACTGGATCGTGATCCGCAGCAGCGGTCTGGATTTCTGGCAGCACTACTGCGTGTCGCCGGGCTACTGGCTGCTGCTGCCTGCCTACTTCTCTTTGTGGGCCGGCGGCATGCTGCTGGGCCGCAACTACCAGAGCGCGCGCTGGCCGGTACTGGCCAAGGGCGCACTGCTGCTGGTCGCTTCGGTGGCGGTCTGCCACCTGCTGGCACAGGGCGGTTTCTACTGGAGCAGCCGCAACGTGGCCGAGCCGACCCTGGCCGGCTGGGCACAGAACTACGCGCAGTGGTTCGGGCCCTACCTGCGCACCACGGCGATCTATGTGGCGCTGGCCGCCGCCCTGCAGCTGGCCGTGGAGCAGGTGCTGAAGCTCCAGCAGGCCCGCCGCGACATCCGCCACTGAGCCGCGCCATGGGTCATCGCCTCTCGCGCATCTACACCCGCACCGGCGACGACGGCAGTACCGGCCTTGGCGACGGCCAGCGCGTAGCCAAGGATGACGCCCGCGTGGCGTCCTACGGCACCGTCGACGAGGCCAATGCCGCGCTCGGCCTGCTGCTGGCCGCGCCCCTGCCCGAGGATGTGCGCGCGCTGGTGGTGCATCTGCAGCACCAGTTGTTCGACCTGGGCGCCGAGCTGTGCATTCCCGGCCATGCCGCGATCCACGCCGCCGACGTCTCGGCCCTGGAACAGCAGCTGGACCATTACAACGCCGACCTGCCGATGCTGAAGGAATTCATCCTGCCGGCCGGCGGCGAAGCCGCCGCGCGCTGCCATCTGGCCCGCACCATCGTCCGCCGCGCCGAGCGCGAGACGGTCACCCTGGCCCGCCACGAGGCCGTGCGCAGCGAGGCGCTGCAGTATCTCAACCGGCTGTCGGACCTGCTGTTCGTGCTGGCCCGGGTGCTGGCCCGTGCCGATGGCCACGGCGAAGCGCTGTGGCAACCACAGCAGCGCCAGCGCTGAGTCGGCACGATGCTGGTCTATACCCACCCGTCCTGCCTGCTGCATGACCCCGGCCCCGGCCATCCGGAGTGCCCGCAGCGCCTGCAGTACGTACTCGACGCACTGCACGCCGCCTTCCCTGATCAGCTGGACTGGCGCGAGGCGCCGCCGGCCAAGTTCGGCGAACTGACCCGGGTCCACGACAGCGCCCTGCTCGACTTCGTGCTGCAGCCGCAGACCGCGCCGCTGCGCCAGCTGGACATGGACACCTGGACCTCGCCCGGCTCGGCCAGCGCCGCCGTGCACGCCGCCGGTGCCGGCGTGGCCGCGGTCGATGCGGTGATGCTGGGCGAGGACCCGCTGGCCTTCTGCGCGGTACGCCCGCCGGGCCACCACGCCACCAGCAGCACGGCGATGGGCTTCTGCCTGCTGAACAACATCGCCATCGCTGCCGCCTATGCCCGTGACCGCCATGGCCTGGAGCGGATCGCGGTGGTCGATTTCGACGTCCACCACGGCAATGGCACCCAGGACATCTTCCAGCACGATGCCCGGGTCTCCTACTACAGCACCCACCAGGCCGGGCTGTTCCCCAATTCCGGCCTGCGCCGCGACCGCGGTGCCGGCAACCTGATGAACATCCTGTTGCCACCGGGCAGCGGCGGCTTCCGCTTCCGCAACGTCTGGGCCGACGAGATGCTGCCAGCCATCGACGACTTCCGTCCGCAGCTGCTGCTGATCTCCGCCGGCTTCGACGCCCACCTGCGCGACCCGCAGGCCGATCTGATGCTGGAGACCGACGATTTCGCCTGGATCACCCGTGAACTGCATGCGCTGGCACGCCGTCACGCCGCCGGCCGGGTGGTCTCGATGCTGGAGGGCGGCTACGACCTGCAGGCCCTGGCCGAGTGCAGCGTGGCCCATGTCCAGGCCCTGATCACCCCCTCTGCGGGTGCCTCCGCCGGATGAACCCGAACCGGCAGGCTCCGGCGCCCTTCATTGCCCCTATGCAAGGGATGGGGCAAGCTACCGTCCGTTTTCGCCCGAATCCGAACCGCGTGCGCCGAGCCCTCCGCCTGCTTCCCCTGCCTCTGAGCATCGCCATCAGCCTGCCGGCGATGGCCGATGATAAGCCGCTCAACTGGGGCCTGTGCCCGGCCACCGACGTCATTCCCGCGTTCACCGACGCCCCCACCCCGGTCCCGGCCCAGGACAAGGCTGCTGCCGCAGCCGCCCGCGAGAACCAGCCGACCGACATCGAAGGCGACCAGCTGCTGGGCACCACCACGGTGCCGCAGTACGAGGGCAACGTGGCGCTGCGCCGGGGTGACCAGTTCGTCGGTACCGACAAGCTCAGCTTCGACACCGAGACCGGCAACTACATCGCCGACGGCAATGTCCGTTACCAGGACGGGTCGATCCGGATGGTCGCCAAGCGCGCCGAAGGCAACCAGGAAAGCGACACCCACAAGATCTCCGACATCAAGTACCAGCTGGTGTCGCGCCGGGGCAACGGTGATGCCGAGTCGGTCGACCTGCAGGGCGCGGTCGGCCAGATGCACCGCTCCACCTACACCACCTGCGACCCGTCGCAGCCGGTATGGAAGCTGTCGGCGCCGCAGATCGAAGTGGACAACGACGAAGGCTTCGGCACGGCCCGCAACGCCGTGCTTCGCATCGGCAAGGTGCCGGTGCTGTGGGCGCCCTACTTCAAGTTCCCGATCGATGACCGTCGCAAGACCGGCCTGCTGTTCCCGCAGCTGGGCATGTCCGGCCGCAACGGTGTCGACTACGCGCAGCCGATCTACTTCAATCTGGCGCCGAACTACGACGACACCCTGACCCCGCGCTACATGAGCCGGCGCGGCCTGCTGCTCGACAATGAGTTCCGCTACCTCTACAACGGCGGCCGTGGCGAGGTGCTGACCAGCTACATGCCCAACGACAAGCTGCGCGACCGCGACCGCGGCCGGGTGATGTTCGACGGCTACCACAACGTGAACAGCCACTGGCAGGCCCGCGCCAACCTGGCCTGGGTGAGCGACGAACGCTATGTCGAGGACTTCGCCAACCGCCTGGTGGGGGTGACCGCCTCCAACCTGCAGAGCACCATCGGCCTGTACGGCACCGGCCAGAACTGGACGGCCGGCATCATGGCCGACCGCTGGCAGCTGACCGACTACACCCTCGACGAGCGCGCCCTGCCCTACAACCGCGAGCCACGCCTGTTCTTCAACTGGAACAAGCCGGTGCTACCGTGGCTGGAAACCGGCATCTACACCGAAGCGGTGCGTTTCACCCACGACGACGTCAACTTCAAGTACGACGCCAGTGCCGGCACCGACCTGCAGTACACCCGCAACGGGCAGGTGCAGCGCATGTTCGGTGGCTCGCGCCTGGACGTGAAGCCCTACGTGTCGTTCCCGATCAGTGGCGCAGCCTGGTACGTAACCCCGACCCTGGCCTACCGCTACACTGCCTATGACCTGGATCGCGGCCTGGCCGACAGTGTCCGCCGTACCGTGCTCACCTCCCAGGGCATCGATCCGAACACCGCCACGCCCGAGCAGCTGCGCGGCAATACCTCGCCCAGCCGCAGCCTGCCGATCGGCAGCCTCGATGCCGGCCTGTTCTTCGACCGCGAGACCACCATCCGCGGCAAGTCGTTCCTGCACACCCTGGAGCCGCGCCTGTTCTACCTGCGCACGCCCTACCGCAACCAGGACGAGCTGCCGATCTTCGACACCCGTGACTTCACCTTCAGCTGGGGCCAGCTGTTCCGCGACTCGCGCTATACCGGCGCCGACCGCCAGAACGATGCCAACCAGCTGACCCTGGCACTGGGCACCCGCTTCATCGACCAGACCACCGGCAAGGAACGCTTCTCGGCCGCGATCGGCCAGATCCAGTACTTCGACGAATCGCGGGTGAGCACCACGCCGGGCGGCGCGCCGGTGGAGAAGGGCAAGTCGGCGTGGATCGCCGACGGCAACTACATGATCAACGACCGCTGGACCCTGGGCGCCACCTACCAGTGGGACCCGAAGTACAAGCGCGAGGATCTGGCCAGCGTCCGCGCCCGTTATCTGATGCCCAACGATGGCGTGATCAACCTCAGCTACCGCTACCGCATCAATGCCGGCGCCCCGGCAACCGCCAACAAGCATGACCGGACCCTGCTGGAGCAGGCCGACCTGTCGTTCCTGTACCCGCTGAATGCGCGCTGGAGCCTGGTGGGCCGGTATTACTACTCACTGCAGGACAAGGAACCGCTGGAGATCATCGCCGGCGTGCAGTGGGACAGCTGCTGCCTGGCCGTGCGTGCAGTGGCCCGCCGCTACGTGCGCAACCGCGAAGGCGACATGAACAATTCCATCCAGCTGGAGTTCGTCCTCAAGGGCCTCAGCTCCATCGGCCAGGACACGGACCGTACGCTGCGCCGTGCTATCCTCGGCTACAACCGCGACGACCTCTATCTCGTGCCGCCCAGCAACACCGGGGCGACCCGGGATGACTACGATCCGAATCAGATCCCATGACCAAGCGCTTCCCCGTTCTTCTCGCCTCCCTGCTGGCGGTGTCCAGCGTGTCCGCCCCCCTGCAGGTGCTCGCGCAGGAGGCGCAGCCGTTGGACCGCATCGCCGCCGTCGTCGACGAAGACGTGATCCTGCAGAGCGAGCTCCAGCGTGCGATCGCCAACATCAAGGCGCAGTACGCCGGCCGTGAAAACCAGCTGCCGCCGGAAGACGTACTCAGCCGCCAGGTGCTCGAGCGCCTGGTGCTGGTCAAGCTGCAGGTGGCCCGCGCCCAGGGCAGCGGCATCCGCGTCAGCGACCAGGAGCTGAACCAGGCGATGAATGCCATCGCCCAGCAGAACGGCTCGAACCTGGATGCACTGCGCCAGCGCCTGGCCCACGACGGCATCGACTTCAACGATTTCCGCGCTTCGGTGCGCGATGAAATCACCGTGCAGCGCCTGCGCCAGAGCTTCGCGCAGAGCCGCATCAGCGTCAGCGAGGGCGAAGTCGACGCCGCCCTGAAGCAGCAGGCCACGGTTGGCAACCAGTACCACCTGGCGCACATCCTGATCGCCCTGCCCGACGGCTCCAACGCCGACCAGATCGCCACCGGCCAGAAGAAGGCCGAAGGCGTGAAGGCCCTGCTGGACAAGGGTGAGCTGGACTTCAACGCCGCCGCCGTGCGTTATTCGGACAGCCCCAACGCGCTGGAAGGCGGCGACCTGGGCTGGCGCAGCCTGGACGAAATCCCGCAGGCCTTCGCGCAGATGATGGAAAAGATGAAGCCCGGCGAAGTGGTCGGCCCGATCCGCGGCCCCAGCGGCTTCCAGCTGCTGAAGCTGGTGGAAGTGCGTGATGCCAGCGCCGCCAGCGGTGGCGAGCACACGGTCACCGAGTACCACGGCCGCCACATCCTGGTGCGCGTGGACGATCACCAGACCGACGCTGCCGCCAAGGCCAAGATCGATACCCTGCGTGCCCGCATCGCCGGTGGCGCGGACTTCGAGACCGTGGCCAAGGAGTCCTCCGAGGACAACAACAGCAAGGGCCAGGGCGGCGATCTGGGCTGGTTCCCGGCCGACGCGTTCGGTCCGGCGTTCGGCCAGCAGGTGTCCGGCATCCAGGACGGTGGCGTCAGCCAGCCGTTCCGCACCGATGCCGGCTGGCACATCGTGCAGCGCGTGGGCACCCGCCAGACCGACGTGACCACTGACAACC
This sequence comes from Stenotrophomonas sp. 71799_Sma, assembly GCF_056482505.1. Taxonomy (NCBI): domain Bacteria; kingdom Pseudomonadati; phylum Pseudomonadota; class Gammaproteobacteria; order Lysobacterales; family Lysobacteraceae; genus Stenotrophomonas; species Stenotrophomonas sp. 71799_Sma. Next base: position 803,174 of record NZ_CM151202.1, on the reverse strand, counting down.
AGCGTGCCCAGGTCCGCGAGACCATCGGCCGCCGCAAGCTGGAAGACGAGTACAACCGCTTCCTGCAGGAACTGCGTGGCGAAGCCTACGTCAGCTTCCGCAGCGGCGACCGCGCGGAAAACACCGCCACGCCGCCGCAGTCCTGACCGATGCGCCCCGAGCTCGCTCTGGTACCGGGCGAGCCCGCCGGGATCGGCCCGGAGCTGTGTGTCCGCCTCGTCCAGCAGCCGCGTGAAGATTGCCGGCTGCTGGCCTTCGCCGACCCGGATACCCTGCGCGCGGCCGCGGCCGCGCTGAACCTGCCCCTGCAGCTGTTGCCCGAGGACGCCGAAGCACGCGTCCCCGGCGATCTGCGTCTGCGTGTGGTGGCCAATACCGTGCCCAGCCACTTCGGCCAGGCCAATCCGGCCAACGCCGGCGCCGTCATCGGCGCCCTGCTCGGTGCCGGCCAGGCCTGTCTGTCCGGCGAACTGCACGGCGTAGTCACCGGCCCGGTGCACAAGGCGGTCATCAACGAAGGCGGTATCGACTACAGCGGCACCACCGAACTGCTGGCCGACCAGGCCGGGGTGAAGGTGGTGATGATGCTGGCCAACCACATCGTGCGCGTGGCCCTGGCCACCACCCACCTGCCACTGCGCGAGGTGGCCGACGCGATCACCGCGCCCGGCCTGGAACACACCCTGCGCACCCTGCACGCTGCGCTGCGCCGCGAATTCGGCCTGCCCGCGCCACGCATCGCCGTGCTCGGCCTGAACCCGCATGCCGGTGAAGACGGTCATCTGGGCCGCGAGGAACTGGACCTGGTCATCCCGCTGCTGCAGCGCCTGCGCGCGGAGGGCATGGACCTGATCGGGCCGCTGCCGGCCGATACCGCCTTCCTGCCGGCCAAGCTGGCAGGCTTCGACACCGTGCTGGCGATGTACCACGACCAGGGCCTGCCGGTGCTGAAGTATTCGGGCTTCGAGCAGGCGGTGAACCTGACCCTGGGTCTGCCCTACCCGCGCGTGGCGGTGGACCATGGCACCGCGCTGGACCTTGCCGGCCGCGGCATTGCCGATCCTTCCAGCCTGCAGGCGGCAACGACGTTGTGTGCGCAGCTTGCGCGGCAACGTACACTGAGCGCATGAATTCCCCGCATTCCCCCTCCGGCCCGGTGTTCACCGCCCCGGCCAAGAAGCAGCTTGGCCAGCATTTCCTGGCCGACCGCCACTACATCGACAAGATCGTGATGGCGGTCAACCCGAAAGACGGTGACCGCCTGGTCGAGATCGGCCCCGGCCAGGGCGCGATCACCCTGCCGCTGCTGCGCGTGCATCCGAAACTGACGGTGATCGAGTTCGACCGCGACCTGATCGCGCCACTGACCGCCGCCGCCGAGCCGCTGGGCGAGCTGACCATCGTCCACCGCGACGTGCTGCGCGTGGACTTCACCGAGCTGGCTGCCGGCCAGCCGATCCGCCTGGTCGGCAACCTGCCCTACAACATCTCCTCGCCGATCCTGTTCCATGCACTGGAACATGCGGCGGTGATCCGCGACATGCACTTCATGCTGCAGAAGGAAGTGGTCGACCGCATGGCCGCCGGCCCCGGCAGCAAGGTGTACGGCCGGCTCAGCGTGATGCTGCAGGCCTACTGCCAGGTGACCTCGCTGTTCGTGGTGCCGCCGGGCGCGTTCCGGCCGCCGCCGAAGGTCGATTCGGCCGTGGTGCGGCTGGTGCCGCGTGACCCGGCCACGATCAACATCCACGACCACAAGCGTTTCGCCGAGGTGGTCAAGGCCGCCTTCGGGCAGCGCCGCAAGACCCTGCGCAACGCCCTGAACAACGTGGTGTCCGCTGAACAGTTCGTTGCCGCCGGCGTGCGTCCCGATGCCCGCGCCGAACAGCTGGACGTGGCCGAATTCATCGCTTTGGCCAATGCCTCCTGATTACACTGCCGGTATGGAAGACGCTGACGTTTATGCCATCTCCGTCGAAGTCGCACCGCGCTTCCTCGACGATCAATCCGCGCCGGAAGACGGGCGCTATGCGTTCGCCTACACGATCCGCATCCACAACCAGGGGCGTGTTGCCGCGCGCCTGGTCGCACGCCACTGGCGCATCACCGATGCCAACGGCCGCGTCGAGCATGTCGATGGTGACGGGGTGATCGGCGAGCAGCCGCGCCTGCGTCCCGGTGAAGACTTCCATTACACGTCCGGTGTCATGCTGGGGACCGATCACGGGACCATGCAGGGCCACTACGACATGGTCGCCGACGACGGCACCGAATTTGCCGCGCCGGTCGCACCTTTCGTGCTGGCCATCCCGCGTACCCTGCACTGACACGGAGGCCGAACGATGAGTGTGTGGGCGATCGGCGACCTGCAGGGCTGCTATGACGTCACCCAGCGACTGCTGGAGAAGATCCGTTTCGACCCGGCGCAGGACACCCTGTGGTTCTGCGGCGACCTGGTCAACCGCGGTGGCCAGTCACTGGAAACGCTGCGGCTGGTGCATTCGCTGCGCGAGCACAGCGTAGTGGTGCTGGGCAACCATGACCTTTCGCTGCTGGCCGTCGGTGCGCGCACCGAAGAGGAACAGCGCAAGGTCAACCCGGACCTGCTGCGCATCGTGCAGGCCGAGGACCGCGACGAACTGCTCGACTGGCTGCGCCTGCAGAAGCTGGTGCACGTGGACCGCGAGCTGGGCTGGATGATGGTGCACGCCGGCCTGGCGCCGAAGTGGACCACGCAGATGGCCGAGAAGCATGCAGCCGAAGTCGAGGTGCAGCTGCACGGCGCCGGCTACCGCAAGCTGTTCCGCAACATGTACGGCGACAAGCCGAGCTGGGCACCGAACCTGTCCGGCTACGACCGCTCGCGCGCGATCATCAACGTGCTCACCCGCATGCGCTACTGCACCCCGCGCGGGCGTATCGGCATCGAGGACAAGGGCACGCCGGGCACGCAGGAACAGGGGCTGTATCCCTGGTTCGAAGTGCCGGGCCGGGTCGAGCGTGACCTCAAGGTCGTCTGCGGCCACTGGTCGGCGCTGGGCCTGACCATCACCCAGGGCGTGCACGCCATCGACACCGGCGCGGTCTGGGGCGGCAAGCTGACCGCGATCCAGCTCGATACCGATGAACTGCGCGTGGTGCAGGTGCCAGGCCGCGATGTACCGGCACCCGTGCCCAACGCCCGCCCGCCAGCGCGCCCGGCGCACGAGCGCCCGGCCGCACCGGCGCAGGGCAAGGAACAGGGCGGCGGCAATGCTCCGGCCGCCAACCCGGGCAACCGCGGCCCGCGCCGTCGTCGTCGCCGTGGTGGCGGTGGTGGTGGTGGTGGCTCCGGCGGTCCCAACAACAACAGCCCCCCGCCGCAGGCATGACGCGGCACGGCTGGGCACCATGGACGGTGCTGCTGCTGACGCTGGCCCTGGCCAGCGGCTGCCAGCCCGGCTCGCCGACTGCTCCCACGGCTGCGGACAGCGCTGAACGCACACCGACGCCACCACAGGCGCCTTCGCCGCCACTGGTGGCTGCGGCGCGCGCGCAGATCGGCGTCACCACCCGCTACGACCCTGCCTATCAAGTGCTGGCCTATCCCGGCGGCGACGTGCCACTGGATCGCGGCGTGTGCACCGATGTGGTGGTGCGCGCCCTGCGCAGCCAGGGCATGGACCTGCAGGCACGCGTGCATGAAGACATGCGCGGCAACTTCAGTGCCTATCCGGCGATCTGGGGCCTGTCAAGGCCGGACCGCAACATCGATCATCGTCGTGTACCGAACCTGATGCGCTGGTTCGAACGGCAGGGCTGGCAGCAACCGATCACCGCCCTCGCCACCGACTATGCGGCCGGCGACATCGTCGCCTGGAAGCTCAACGGCAACGGCCTGCTGCATGTGGGTATCGTCTCCGACCGGCGCTTGGCCAATGGCACGCCGCTGGTGCTGCACAACATCGCGCGCGGCACGCGGGAAGAGAACCTGCTGTTCCAGCACACGATCATCGGGCATTACCGGATGCCGTAGGCAATCCTGTAGAGCCGAGCCATGCTCGGCTACGGGATGTGTCCGGCAACAGCAGCCGAGCATGGCTCGGCTCTACAGATGCGCAGCGATCAGCGGCGCACGTAGTGCACGAAGCGGAACGCGTAGGCGTGGCGTTCGTCGGCCGGGTGCGGCTCGCTGCTCACTTCCCGCCAGTCCTGCGCATCCACTTCGGGGAAATGCGTGTCGGCGGGCACTTCAGCATTCACCCAGGTCAGGTACAGGTCACTGGCCTGGTCGAGCAGCTGGCGGAAGATCTCGCCGCCGCCGATGATGCACAGCTCGCTCGCGCCCTCGCCTTCGGCAATCAACTTCGCTTCGTCCAGCGACGCCACCGCACGCATGCCCTCGAATGGCACCTGGCCGCTGCGGGTCAGCACCAGGTTGGTCCGCCCCGGCAGCACGCGGCCGATCGACTCGGCGGTCTTGCGCCCCATCAGGATCGGCTTGCCCAGGGTGAGCGCCTTGAAATGCTTGAAATCATCCGGCAGGTGCCAGGGCATGGCATTGCCCTGGCCGATGCCACGGTTGCGGTCCAGCGCCACGATCATCGACAGCTTCATTGCTACCACCTCCTCAGCTGGCGTCGATCTGCAGGCGTTCGCAGGCAGCGTTTGCGGCACTGGCGGCCTGCAACGCCGCAGCCAGCGCAGGGCTGGACGTGGTCTGCTCATCCAGGCCAGCGAGGATCTTCTGCTTCTGCGCCTCTTCGATCTCCTTCAGGCCCGGTCCCGACAGGATCTCTGCCGACAGCGCAGCGATATCGTCGCTGGCGCCGCGCGCCAGGAACGCTTTCAGCTGGTCGTTGGAATAGACGGTGGCCAGACCCTGTTCAAGCTCACGCTGATACGCCGGGTTCTCGACGCCCGCCTTCAGGTGCTCGGTCATCGCCGTGTACATGCCGGTTACCGCCTCACGCATCTGCGCCCGGCAGCCTTCCGGAACATCCTGGGGCAGCATCGTGCTGCCGTTGAATGCTCCGGCGAACGCCTGCACTTCCTCGCGCATGTGCTTGTGCACGATCTGCTCATTGACCTGCCTGGCCAGCGACAGTGTATCCGCCGCTGCGGCCTGGGCCATGCCCAGAGGCAGCGCAGCGCACAGCGCCAACAGACACCGGGACAGCATGCGCGCGCTCATACCGCCACCGGCGCCTTGATCGCCGGATGCGGATCGTAGCCGTCGATGCGGATGTCGTCGAACTGGAAGCCGAACAGGTCGGTCACCTCCGGGTTCAACCACAGCGTCGGCAGCGCGCGCGGTTCACGCGACAGCTGCTCGCGGGCCTGCTCGAAGTGGTTCGAATACAGGTGCGCATCGCCCAACGTGTGCACGAAGTCACCCACGCCCAGGCCGGTGGCCTGCGCCACCATGTGAGTCAGCAGCGCGTAGCTGGCAATGTTGAACGGCACGCCGAGGAAGATGTCGCCGCTGCGCTGGTACAGCTGGCAGCTGAGCTTGCCGTCCACCACGTAGAACTGGAACAGGTTGTGGCACGGCATCAGCGCCATCTGCGAGAGCTCGCCCACGTTCCAGGCACTGACCACCAGCCGGCGCGAGTCGGGGTTGCGCTTGATCTCGTCCACCAGCCACTGCATCTGGTCGATCTCGCGACCGTCGGCGGTAGCCCAGCTGCGCCACTGCTTGCCGTAGACCGGGCCGAGGTCGCCGTTCTCGTCGGCCCACTCGTCCCAGATCCGCACCTGGTTGTCCTTCAGGTAGCCGATGTTGGTGTCGCCCTTCAGGAACCACAGCAGCTCGTGGATGATCGAGCGCAGGTGCAGCTTCTTGGTGGTGACCAGCGGGAAGCCTTCGGCCAGGTTGAAACGCATCTGCCAGCCAAACACGCTGCGGGTGCCGGTGCCGGTGCGATCGCTCTTCTCGGCGCCGTGTTCCAGCACGTGCGAGAGCAGGTCCAGGTAAGCCTTCATGCCTTGCCCTCGGCAGCTACCAGCGGCTGCGGCTGCAGTACCGGCGCGCGGCGCGACATCACCAGCAGCACCAGGCCGAAGGCGATCAGCGGCAGGCTGAGGATCTGGCCCTTGGTCAGCCAGCCGAAGGCGATGTAGACGCCGTTGTCGGGCATGCGCACGAACTCGAGGCCGAAACGGAAGATGCCGTACATCAGTGCGAACAGGCCCGATACCACATAGCGATGACGCGGCTTGGCCGAGACCCACCACAGCACGGTGAACATCACCAGGCCTTCCAGTGCCGCCTCATACAGCTGCGAAGGGTGGCGCGCGTACTGGTTCAGCGCACCGGTTGCAAATTGCGCCTGCAGGGTCGCGTGGTCGAGCTGGTTCAGCGGAGCCGGCAGGCCGGACGGGAACACCACGCCCCAGGTACCGTCGGTGTACTTGCCCCACAACTCGGCACCGATGAAATTGCCAACCCGACCCAAAGCCAGGCCGATCGGCACCAGTGGGGCGATGAAATCAACAGTGTCGAACAGGTGCAGACGGTTGCGGCGCGACCACCACCAGCACGCAACCACGACGCCCAGCAGGCCGCCATGGAAGCTCATGCCGCCATCCCACACCTTGAACAGCAGCAGCGGGTTGTGCAGGAAATCGCCCAGCGCGTAGAACAGCATGAAGCCGATGCGCCCGCCCAGCACCACGCCGAGCATGGCGTAGAACAGCAGGTCGGAGAAGCCGTTGGCATCGACCCCCGGCAGGCGCCCGTCGGCGATGCGCTTGCGGCCCAGCAGCCAGGCCGCAGTGAAGCCGAGCAGGTACATGATGCCGTACCAGTGCACCTTGATCGGCCCCAGCGAGAGGGCGATGGGGTCGATGTCGTGGAAATAGATCATGGAAGGTGCCTTGCGGTTGAACGCCTATTCTCGGGCCAGTGCCGCCCCGGCTCAACCAAGGAGCTGGGGCGTGTTGGGCAGGCCGTCATCGTTCGACCGCGTCGAGGCCGGAAAGTGCCCTTCGATCAGGCTGGAGACCTCGTCGATGGCATCCTGCAGCGCTTCCACCGGATGGGAACCACGCAGCCCCTCGCGCAGGTGGGTGCAGACCCGCTGCCACTGTGCCGGGCTGACCCGGCCCTGCAGGCCACGGTCGGCGACGATCTCGATGGCGTGGTCAGCCAGCAGGAGGTAGATCAGCACGCCGTTGTTGTGGGTGGTATCCCAGGTGCGCAGGCGCGCAAAGGCGTGCTCGGCGGCCTGGCGCGGGGTCACCCTGTGCCACAGCGCACCCAGCGGCAGGTCCGCTTCCACTGCGAACATCACCTGCCCGCCATGGCGCTGCTCACCGGCCGCGATGGCCTCGGTGATCGCCTGCAGTGTGGCCGGCGGGAACGCGCGCCGCACCGAGGGCGAAAACACGTGCCGACATAGACGTTGGATCATCACCAGCCCCCCGAAGCACCGCCACCACCGGAGCGGCCACCACCGCCACCCCAGCCGCCGCCACCACCAAATCCACCGCCCCCGCCGAAGCCGCCTCCGCCACCCCAGCTGCCACCGCCCCAGCCGCCGCCGCCGGCAAAGCGGCCCGGATGACCGGAGAGCATGGCCACGATCAGCCCTACGACGCCTGCCAGGCCACTGGCCAGCAGCGTGGACGTGAACAGGAACGCCGCCAGCGCTGCACCGGCACCACCCAGCAGGCCACGCAGCGGTCGCGGCACGCGCGAGAACACGCCGCGCAGGATGCTGCCGGCGAACACACCGATGAACAGCGCCAGGAACAAGGTATCACCGCCACCACTGGGCTCACGCCCGCGATGGCCGCTGACCGGTGCCGGCAGCGTTTCGCCGTCGATCAGCTTGACCAGCACCGCCGTGGCGTCGGTGATGCCACCGGCGTAGTCGCCGCTGCGGAAGCGCGGTACCAGGTATTCCTGGATGACCCGGTTGGCGATGGCATCGGGAATGGCGCCTTCCAGACCGTAGCCCGGCTCGATGCGCACGCGCCGGTCGTCCTTGGCCACCACCAGCAGCACCCCGTCATCCACGCCCTTGCGGCCGATCTGCCACTGGTCGAAGACCCGCGTGGTGTACTGCGCGATGTCCTCCGGCTGGGTGGTCGGCACCACCAGCACCTGCAGCTGGCTGCCCTTGCGCTGCTGCAGTTCGATCGCCTGCTGCACCAGCGCCTCCTTCTGCGCGGCATCCAGCGTGCCGGTGGTATCGACCACCGGCGAATCCAGCGCAGGAACCGGCGCCAGCTGCTGCGCATGCGAGGCCAGCGGCAGGCACAGCAGCAGGGCCAGCAGCGCAGAGGCCAGGCGCATCGATCAGGTCCCCGGCTGCGGTGCCGGCTGCTGCTGCGGCGCGTTGCCGAAATCGACCGCCGGCGCGTTGGAGATCTGCGCTTCGTTGTCCACGGTGAAGTTCGGCTTGGTCTTGTAGCCGAAGATCTTGGCGGTGATCACCTGCGGGAACGAGCGGATGTAGGTGTTGTAGTCCTGCACCTGCTGGATGTAACGGCCACGGGCGACGGTGACCCGGTTCTCGGTACCTTCCAGCTGCGCCTGCAGGTCGCGGAAGTTCTGGTTCGACTTCAGTTCCGGATAGTTCTCGGTGACCACCAGCAGCCGCGACAGCGCGCTGCCAAGTTCGCCCTGGGCCTGCTGGAACTGCTTGAGCGAGGCTTCGTCGTCGGCATTGACGTTGATCTGGCCGACACGCGAACGGGCGTTGGTCACTTCAGTCAGCACGCGCTCTTCCTGGCTGGCGAAGCCCTTCACGGTCTGCACCAGGTTGGGCACCAGGTCGGCGCGACGCTTGTACTGGTTGATGACCTCCGACCAGCTGGCCTTGACCGCTTCATCCTTCTGCTGGATGGCGTTGTAGCCGCAGCCGGAGAGCAGGGAGGCCAACAGCATCAGGGGCAGGACACGGGTGAACAGGCGCATGGCGGAGGTTCCGGGTGGGCTTGGCGCCGAGCATGCCATGGTTCGGGTGAAAGACCGGCCATCGGGCGCCGCCCCCTCCGCGGTGGTTGGCGGGTTCTCTGTGGGTGGCCGGGAGGGTGGGTTGGCTGGGGGGCGCTGCAAGTACGTCCATGTAAGCTCGATCGCCGCATCCATGCGGCTCACGCCCCCAGCCAACCCACCCTCCCGGCCACGGACAATTTCCTGCGCACCGCGGAAAGATCACAAAGAAAAAAACAAAAGCAAAAGCCGGTTCTTCAGGCATTCGTGTCGACCAAGGTCGACACCTACCAGAGCGGAACGCCGTTCCGACAGACCGCGGAAAACTGTCGAAGGCGGGGTGGGACCGATTGCGGGGGTGTCCGCGGCATGGATGCCGCGGCCAAGCCTCCATGGACGGATTCACGGCGCGTCCCCCGCAACCGGACCCACCCCGCCAACCCACGGAATGCAGGCTGTTGCTGTTGCTGTTGCTTCGGCGGGTGCAGGGCGCAGCCCTGCCGGAAACCCTCCCCTCTCAGCAAGCCTCAGCCACCGCAGTGCGCGGACGCCCCAGCCATGCCAGCAGCAACCCCGAGGCCGCCAGCAGGCCACCGGCCACCGGAATCGCGGCGTAGCCCAGGCCCGAACTGATCACCGCACCGCCCAGCGCCGCACCCACGGCATTGCCCAGGTTGAACGCACCGACGTTGATCGACGACGCCAGTCCCGGCGCCTCGCTGGCCGCCTGCATCACCCGGATCTGCAACGGCGGCACGATGGCGAAAGTCGCCGCACCGAACAGCAGCACGCCCAGCGCCGCCGTGGCGTGATTCATGAAGGCCAGCGGCAGCACGAACATCAACACGGCCAGGACCGCCAGCAGGATGCGGGTGGCACCATCCAGCGACCAGTCGGCCATGCGCCCACCGATGCCGTTGCCGAAGGTGAAGCCGATACCGATCAGCGCCAGCGACATCGCGATGAAGGCGTTGGAGGCACCAGTCAGTTCGGTCAGCACCGGTGCCACGTAGGTATAGAGGGTGAACATCGCGCCGGCGCCAAGCACGGTGGTAGCCATCGCCAGCAGCACCTGCGGCTGCAGGATCGCTCTCAGTTCGCGGCGCACGTCCGGGCGCGGCCCCGGCGCGGATGCCGGCAGCGCGAGGCCGAGCGCGGTGATCGCGACCAGGCCCAGCACCGCCGTACCGGCGAAGGACAGACGCCAGCCCAGCTGCTGGCCCACCCAGGTGGCCAGCGGCACACCGCCGATGTTGGCGATGGTCAGGCCCATGAACATGGTGGCCACGGCGGCAGCCTGCTTGTCCTTCGGCACCAGGCTGGCGGCGACCACCGCACCGATGCCGAAGAAGGCACCGTGATTGAGGCTGGTGACCAGACGCGACAGCAACAGCAGGCCGTAGTTCGGGGCCAGTGCCGAGAGCAGGTTGCCGACCACGAAGATCGACATCAGCAGCATCAGCGCGGTGCGCTTGCCAAACCGTCCCATCAGCAGGGTCATCACCGGCGCACCCAGCATCACGCCCACGGCATAGGCGGTGATCAGCATGCCGGCGGTGGGAATGTTCACGCCGACGCCGTCGGCAATGACGGGCAGCAGGCCCATCGGCGCGAATTCAGTGGTGCCGATGGCGAAGGCGCCGACGGCAAGGGCCAACAAGGCGGCTCTGGAGTTCATGGGGTCATCCTGCGTGGGGCAGGTCCTGGAAAAGAGCGCGTAGCCTGCGCGCTTTGCTGCCGCGGATTAAGCCTCGCCCCGGGAAAACACTGTTGACCTCAATTCACAGCTGGCGGGAACCTCCCCGCCGGGCATGGCCCGGCGAGCCCAATGGGTCCCATAACGCAGAACCCCCGGCGCTGGCCGGGGGTTCTGGGACACACATTTGCCTGTGATCTGCTTACCAGTCGCCAGCACCCGGCACGTGGTGATCGCGTGCGCGGCGGCGCATCAGCAGGTTCAGCCATTCCACCAGCACCGAGAAGCCCATGGCGGCATAGATGTAGGGCTTGGGCACGTGCACGTCCAGGCCATCCAGGATCAGCACCGCACCGATCAGCAGGATGAAGGCCAGTGCCAGCATCTTCACGGTCGGGTTTGCGTCGATGAAGCGGCCCAGCGGGTTGGCGGCCAGCAGCATCACCAGCACCGACAGCAGGATGGCGGCGACCATCACCGGGATGTGATCGGCGATGCCGACGGCGGTGATCACCGAGTCCAGCGAGAACACGATGTCGATGATGGCGATCTGCAGAATGACCATGCCGAATACACCCGAGGCCTTGCTGGTGGCCGGGTTCTCGTCTTCGCCACCGGTGATCAGTTCCTTGATCTCCATGTAGCCCTTGATGATCAGGAACAGGCCACCGACGATCAGCACCAGATCGCGGATGGAGATGCCCATACCAGCCACGGTGAACAGGTTGGCGGACATGTGCGCCAGATAGGCCAGCGACACCAGCAGGGCGATGCGGGTAATGCAGGCCACGGCGATGCCGAGCTTGCGCGCGAACGGGCGACGCTCTTCCGGCAGCTTGCTGACCGCGATGGAAATGAACACCAGGTTGTCGATGCCGAGCACGATTTCCAGTGCGCTCAGGGTGAACAGGGTCACCCAGGCATTGGGGTCGGCGAGGAACTCAAAGGACATGGAAACTCTTCAGGGCAGTGGGGGAATGGGGATCAGCCGTAATTGCCGGCCATTGCATGCGGGACCACGACCAGCGCCCAGCACAGAAGCACGTTCATCATCAGCACGAAGACCGCCGCCGAACCCATGTCCTTGGCGCGGCCGGCCAGCTCGTGGATCTCGCTGCCGTAACGTTCGATCACCGCCTCGATGGCCGAGTTGGCCAGTTCCATCGCCAGCACCAGCAGCATCGAGCCGATCAGCAGCGCACGCTCGACCGGGGTCTGGCCCAGCCAGACCGCGACCGGGGTCAGCAGGATCAGCAGGTAGACCTCCAGCCGGAACGAGGACTCATGCAGCCAGGCGGCGCGCAGGCCCTGCCAGGACCAGCGGGCGGCCTGGAAGATGCGGCGCGGGCCGCGGGGCAGATGGCCGAACTGATCAGCCACGGGTGGAACATCCAGCAACAGGGGCGCGGCGCAGCGACCGCTCAGACGCACGGCAGGGAATCATGGGTGCACAGGGATAGGCAGATGGCCGCCATTTTGCCACAAGGCCGCCAGCCGCATCCCGGCACCGGCCCGGTGAATGGACTGCCAGGGGCAAGCCCCGGCCCGCCCCAGCTTCTATGATTGCTTTCCCCTTCCCTGCTGGAGCGCCTGATGTCCCGTCGCCGTACCTGCCTGCTGATGCTGGGCCTGCTGACCGCCGCCCCCCTGGCCCAGGCGCTGAGCCCGGCCAAGCCGCCGCGCGTGCCCGAGCAGGTCTCCAACGTGGCCTGGGCCGGCGACATGGCCCACTTTGCCAGCGCCGACCAGGCCAGCCCGCCGCCACGGGGCGGCATCGAGTTCATCGGCAGCTCCTCGATCCGCATGTGGGAAGGCCTGGCAGCCGACTTCCCCGGCCAGCCGGTGTTCAACCGTGGTTTCGGCGGTTCGGAAGTGCGCGACAGCACCTGGTATGCCGACCGCATCGTGGTGCCGTATGCACCGTGCAAGGTGTTCTTCTACGCCGGTGACAACGACCTCAACAGCGGCCGCAGCGCCGTGCAGGTGCGCGACGATGTGGTTGCCTTCGTGCAGCGCGTGCATCGCGACCTGCCGAAGACGAAGGTGGAGTACCTGTCGATCAAGCCAAGCCCGTCGCGCGCGCACCTGCTGCCGGCGATCAACGAGGCCAACACGCTGATCAAGGCAGCTCTGGCCAAGCTGCCCAACACCGGTTTCACCGACGTCTACACGCCGATGCTGGGCGCCGACGGCCAGCCGGATGCGTCGCTGTTCCGCGAGGACATGCTGCACATGACCCCGGCCGGCTATGCGATCTGGACCAAGGCGCTGGCGCCGAAGGTGAAGTGCGATTGAGCAACCCCATCCACGCATGGCGTGGATCTACTGCGGATCGCGGGAAACTGTCGAAGGCGGGGCGGTGTGGGTTTGCAGGACCGTTGGCGCCATGGATGGCGCCATCGAGCCCCCATGGACGGGTTTACGGCGTGTCCTGCAAACCCACATCGCCCCGCCATTTCACGGAATGCCCGCTTTTGATGTTGATGTCGCCTCGGCGGGTGCCGGGCGCAGCCCGGCAAAAGCCCTCTACCGGAAGATCACCGTGGCCTCGGTGCCCTGACCCGGCTCGCTGGCCAGGCTGACCTTCCAGCCAAAGCGATCGCACAGCCGGCGCACGATCGACAGGCCCAGGCCGGTGCCCTGCGGGCGGCTCGGCTCGGCGCGGTAGAACGGCTCGAAGGCCCGCGACAGTGCGTCGGTCGACATGCCGATACCGGTATCGCGCACCACCACCCGATCGTTGTGCACATGCACGTCGATGCGCCCCTCATCGGTGTAACTGCACGCGTTGCGCACCAGGTTGCTGACCACCACCTGCAGCACCCGCGGCGGCGCATGCAGCTGCACCGGGCCATCGCTGTGCAGGTGCACCGACACCGGGCGCGTACCCAGCAGTTCGTTGGCGTTGTCCACTTCGTAGCGGACGATGTCGTTGACGTCGAACAGCTCGACCTGGGGCTCGACGTCGGCCTCGCGGGCCAGGATCAGGAAGGCATCGATCACCGCCTCCATGTCACGGCCGGCACGCTGGATGCGCTGCAGGCTGCGGCGCAGGCGCGGCTCCAGGCTGTCATCGCCCAGCGCCATGTCGCTGGCCACGCGGATGACGGTCAACGGTGTGCGCAGTTCATGGCTGGCATCGCGGGTGAAATTGCGCTCGCGCGCCACGTGCGCGCTGACCCGGTTGGCCAGCGAATGCAGTGCGGCCGCCAGCTGCCGGGTCTCGCCCTGCATGTCCGCCGGCAGCTTGTTCGGCTCCAGGTCGGCCGCCTCCGGGTGGCCCGGGTCCCAGCGCGAGACGCGCCGCGCCAGCCAGTTCACCGGCGATACCAGGCGCTTGGACGCACGATAGGTGACCCAACTGGCGCCATACACCGCCAGCAGGGTCAGCAGCACCGGCACGATGCCGAACCAGAACGCCAGCATCTCCGCACGCGAACGCAGGAATACCAGGTAAAGGCGGCCGGCCGGGCGCACATCGACCAGCACCAGCTGGTCGTCCTTGGGCAGTTCGTGGAAGCCGGGCTCCAGGTTGCGCAGATTGGCCGGCAACGACAGGGCCGACTGCCCGCTTTCCAGCAGGTAGCCACGGATGTTCTGGGTGTTGGGTGGCGGCTGCACCGGCGAGGCCTCGTGCAGCGTCCAGAAGTACGCCGCCTCCTCGCGCAGGGCGGCGCCGACCAGGCTGTGCTTGATCACCAGCGAAACCAGCCACGCACCGAGCAGGATGCCCAGGCTGGCCAGCACTGCCTGCAGGATGAAAGCGATACGGATCTTGCGCGGCAGGCCGTGCGGCATTGCGGGGTCCCGGTCAGAGCGCTGCGATTATAGGCAGCGCACCGCGCCGTTGGGATGCACGGGCGATGACCGGCGGCACTGCCGGACGGTCATCCCCTGCCCTTGTGCCTGGCCGCAGCCCGGCCCGGCCTGCGGCTGCACCGGCGCGGGCCTGCTCAGGCCATCGGCTGGGCGATGTCGGCAATGCGGTAGCCGGCACTCTGCACGGTATGCAGCAGCGGACGGTCGAACGGCTTGTCGATGATCTTGCGCAGGTTGTACAGGTGGCTGCGCAGGGTGTCCGAATCCGGCAGGCCGTTGCCCCAGATCTCGCGTTCGATCTCCTGGCGGGTGACCACGCGCGGCGATTCGCGCATCAGGATGGTCAGCAGGCGCAGGCCGATCGGCGACAGCTGCAGCTCGGTACCGGCACGGGTGGCACGCATGCTGACCGGATCGAGCACCAGGTCGGCGACCTTCAGCACTTCCGAACCGACCTGGCGACGCTCGCGGCGGATCAGCGCGCGCAGGCGGGCTTCCAGCTCCTGGATCGCGAACGGCTTGGTCAGGTAGTCATCGGCGCCGAAACCGAGGCCGGTGAGCTTGTCGTCCAGCGTGTCGCGTGCCGTGAGCATCAGCACCGGGGTGGACTTGCGCGCATCGTTGCGCAGGCGACGGCACACTTCGATGCCATCCAGGCGCGGCAACATCAAGTCGAGCACCACGACGTCATAGCTGTTTTCCGCCGCAAGGCGGTAGCCATCCAGGCCGTCCTGTGCATAGTCGACTTCGAAGCCGCGACCTTCCAGGTATTCCCCGATCATCTCGGAGATGTTGCGGTTGTCTTCGACCACCAGCACCAAGCCGGAGGTCTCCTTCGTCTGACGCATGTGATTCCCTCTAACTTCAGCTTTGTGAAACATGCCGGATCGACGGTGGACGCGATGTGAAGTTCCGTCAAGAGGTAAACAAACGGTTCAGAGCAGCGGTCTGAGCAGCGGCCAGACGTTGTCCAGCACCTTCGGCTGCGCCTGTGCGGTCGGGTGCAGCCCGTCGGCCTGCATCATGCCCGGCTGCAGGGCCACGCCCTCCAGCAGGAAGGGCAGCAGCGGCACCTTGTACTGCGTGGCCAGCGCCTTGTAGGCCGCCGCCAGGCGCTGGCGATAGGCTGGCCCGTAGTTGGGCGGCACGTCGATGCCCAGCAGCAGCACCTTGGCACCGGCCTTCTGGCTGGCCTGCACCATCTTTTCCAGGTTGCCCTGCACCTGCGCCGGGGTCAGCCCGCGCAGTGCATCGTTGCCGCCGAGGGCAATCACCACCACGGTCGGGTTTTCCTTCGCCAGCAGGCCCGGCAGGCGGGTCAGCGCGCCGGCGGTGGTTTCCCCGCTCATGCTGGCGTTGACGATGCGCGCCGGTGTTTTCGACTGCTGCCTGACCCGCTGCTGCAGCAGGCTCACCCAGCCGGCGTCGGCAGGGATATTGTGGGCAGCACTGAGGCTGTCGCCGAGCACCAGCACGGTGCCAGCCGGACCTTTGGCATACGCCAGCCCAGGCAGCAGCAGGAACCCTAGCAGCAGCACCATCATCACGCCGGCTCGCCGGCTCCATCCCGTCTTGCGCATTGGAGTCTCCTCATCGACAGCCTGTCCCCCCGCAGCGCGTCCGTTGCCATCGCCGTCGACCAGGTCGGCAAATCCGTGCAGGGCCCGGAGGGTGAAGTCCACATACTGGACAACATCACCCTGACCGTCCATGAAGGGACCAGCGCGGCCATCGTCGGTGCCTCCGGTTCCGGCAAGACCACCCTGCTCGGCCTGCTGGCCGGGCTGGACCTGCCCAGCCGCGGCCGCATCGCGCTGGCCGGCCAGGACCTGGCGGCGCTGGACGAGGAGACCCGCGCCCAGCTGCGCGCGCGTGAGGTCGGCTTCGTGTTCCAGAGCTTCCATCTGCTGCCGGCACTGACCGCCGCCGAGAATGTCGCGCTGCCGCTGGAACTGGCCGGGCGCGAAGACCGGGCGCGGGTCGAAGAAGTACTGGCCCAGGTCGGCCTGGCCCATCGCGCCCGCCACTATCCGCGCCAGTTGTCGGGCGGCGAGCAGCAGCGCGTGGCACTGGCACGTGCCTTCGTCACCCGCCCGCGCATCCTGTTCGCCGACGAACCGACCGGCTCGCTGGACCACGCCACCGGCCAGCACATCAGCGACCTGCTGTTCGAACTCAACGCCGGCAGCGGCACCACCCTGGTGCTGGTCACTCACGACCTGCGCCTGGCCCAGCGTTGCCAGTACATCCACCGCATCGACGACGGCCGCCTGCTGCCGGTCGAGCGTGGGGCGCAGGCATGAACCTGCTGCGGCACGCGTGGCGCGCGCTGCGCCGCGAGGCGCTGGCCGGCGACCTGCTGACCGTGTTCGCCGCGCTGGTGCTGGGCGTGGCGGTGATGACCGCGGTCGGCACGCTGGTGAACCGGGTCAACCTGGCACTGACCGGCAGCGCAGCGGAAATGCTAGGCGGCGACCTCGGCATCGCCGGGCGCGATGACCCGCCGCAGGCGTTCGCCGACGAGGCGCAGCGGCGCGGACTGGCCTACACCCGTATCGCCAGCTTCGGCAGCGTGCTGTTCAACGGTGATGCCAGCCAGATGGCCAGCATCAAGGCGGTGCAGGCGGGCTATCCGCTGCGTGGCACGCTGCGGGTGCGGGCCACGCCCGGGGGCGCCCTGATCGACAACGCCGGCGTGCCGGCCAAGGGCCAGGCCTATGCCGACCCACGCCTTCTCCAGGGGCTGGGACTGAAAGCCGGTGACGACCTTGAATTCGGCGCTGGCACGCTGCGCATCGCCGGCATCATCGAGGCCGAGCCGGATACCGGCGGCGACCTGCTTACGCTTTCCCCCACCCTGCTGGTCAACCGCGCCGATGTGGAAGGCACCGGCCTGCTCGGTCCGGGCAGCCGCATCAACTACCGGCTGATGTTCGCCGGAGCAGCAGAGCCGATCGCGGCACTTCGGCAATGGCTGCTGCCGCAGGTGAAGGGCCTGCGCCTGCTGAGTGTGGACGACACCCAGCGTGGCGTGCGCCAGGCCTTCGACCTGGCCGGGCGCTTCCTCGGCCTCAGCGCGCTGCTGGCGGTATTGCTGGCCGGTGTTGCCACGGCGCTGGCGGCGAACCGCTTCGCCCTGCGCCGCATCGACCAGGTGGCGATCCTGCGCTGCCTGGGCGCGCGCCAGCGCGACATCCTGTCCGGTCTGGCACTGCAGCTGCTGATGCTGGCGGTGCCGGCCTGCGCACTCGGCATCGGCCTGGGCATGGCGGCGCAGGAGGGCCTGGTGCAGGTGCTGGGCAGTCTGGTGCCGCAGCGCCTGCCGCTGCCCGAGGCAATGCCTGCGCTGACCGGTGCCGGCATCGGGCTGTTGCTGCTGTTCGGCTTCGGCCTGCCGCCGCTGCTGCGCCTGCGCGGGGTGCCGCCGATGCGGGTGCTCAACCGTTCCTTCGCCGCCCTGCCGCCGGCCTCGCTGCTGGCCTACGTGGCTGCCCTGGCGGCCAGCCTGCTGCTGGCGGTGCAGGTCACCGGTGATCTCAAGCTGGCGCTGTGGGTGCTGGGCGGGTTGGCCGCGCTGGCGGTGGCGGCCGGCGTGGTCGGCTTCGTGCTGCTGCAGCTGCTGCGCGGCCTGCAGCACCGCCTGCATGGCCACTGGCGGCTGGGTCTGGCCGCGCTGACCCGGCGCCGGATGCTGGCGGTGATGCAGCTGGTGGGGCTGTCGCTGTCGCTGTGCGCGCTGTTGCTGCTGGCGGTGACCGGCCCCGGCCTGCTGCAGCAATGGCGCGAACGCCTGCCCGCGGATACGCCGAACTACTTCCTGATCAACATCCAGCCCGAACAGCGCGACAGCGTGCTGGCCGCGCTGCGTGGACTGGGCGCCAACGACGCCAGCATCGAACCGATGGCCACCGGCCGCCTGATCGCGATCAACGGCAAGCCGCCGCTGCGCGTGGATCGCTCGCCGGACCAGAGCGGGCAGCCGGCGTCAGGCGAAGCCCAGCGCAATGACGACGACGAGAACCGGCCGTTGAACTTCAGCTGGCGCAGCAGCTTCCCGCCGGCCAACACGCTGATGAACGGCACCTTCTGGAAGGCAGACAGCACCGCCGCCGAAGCCTCGGTGGAAATCGGCTGGGCCAAGCGCTACGGCGTGCATCCCGGCGACCGCATCACCATTGCGGTGGGCGAGCAGGAACGCGAGTTCACTGTCACCAGCGTGCGCAAGGCCGACTGGAACACCTTCCGCCCGAACTTCTTCGTGCTGCTGAACCCGAATGCGGTGGGCGATACACCACACAACCTGCTGTCGGCATTCCATCTACCGGCCGGCAAGGCCGCCGGACTGGGCGAGCTGGTACGCGCGCAGCCGAACCTGTCGCTGCTGGACGTGGACGCGGTGATCTCGCAGGTGCGCGATGTGATGGAACGGGTGGCACAGGCGGTGCAGCTGGTGATGGTGTTCAGTCTGCTGGCCGGCGTGCTGGTGCTGCTGGCCGCGCTGCAGGCCACGGCCGGTGAACGCCGCTACGACAGCGCGGTGCTGCGCACGCTGGGCGCGACCCGTCGCCAGCTGCGCGGCGCGGTGCTGGTGGAATTCGGTGCGCTGGGCACGCTGGCGGCGTTGCTGGCGGTGGGCGCGGCCGCTGCGATCGGTGTGGCGGTCTCGCAGAAGGTGTTCGAGCTGCCGTTGCTGCCGCCGTGGCCGGGCCTGCTGATCGGCGGCGTGGTCGGCATCGGCTTGAGCCTGCTGGCAGGCTGGTGGGGTACGCGGGCGATCCTGCATACGCCACCGGCACTGGCCCTGCGCGAAGCCTGACGCGATCGTGACACGCTCGGGTGGGGCGCTATGCTGCGCGCCCCACCCGATCAGATCGTCCGGAAGCGGAACCTCGTTCACCGCGCTCCCGATGTTCAAGGAATGAAGATGAAATACGGCGTCTGTCTGCGCATCCTTCTCGCCAGTTCCCCGCTGCTCACCGCGGTGCTACCCGCAGGCGCCCGCGCGGCGGAGGGCTATGTTCCTGACGCGGTGCAGGCTTTCGTGCTGGAAACGGTGCTGGCCGATGAAGCGCAAGCCTTCCACGAGGGCCACCCGACCTATCTGGTTCCGGCCAGCGTGTCACGCACGCGCAGCGATGCCGACGTGGTGGCCGACCTGCGTACTGAGTTCGACCGGTTCTACCGGGGCCAACCGAAGCCGAGAAAGGAAGTGGCGCACATGGCGATCCTCGTCGCACAGACCGCGCTGCTGCTGCCGGACCGGAGCGCCTGCAGCACGGATCGAGTGCGTTGCCACCAAGCTGCCATGGGCGTCCGCACCCGCGATGACGAGGCCAGCCTCCAGGCTACCCTGCGTGCCTTCCAGGACGCCGGGCTGGACCTGACCACCTTGAGTGGGCCGGCGTCCTGAGTGCATCGCATCCACGCATGGCATGGATGCAGCGTGCGATCACCGATGGAGAGCGTGCCGAGCAAGCTCGGCACCTATCAGAAGCGGATATGCGGCACGGTAGATCCACGCCATGCGTGGATGCTGCCGTGGAGTCGAGCATGGCTCGACTTACTGGGCCTTTTCCACGTACTTGGCGAACACGTCGTCGATCTGCTTGTCCTTCACCTTCTTGCCGGCCTGGATCTCTTCGGCCTGGGTGAACATCGGGATGATCATCGCCATGCCGTCGATCTTGGTCTTCAGGTGCACGCCCGGCGCCTGGCCGAGGAAGCCGTCCCAGCGCTGGCGCACCTTGGCCCAGTAACCGGCAGTGGCCTTCCAGTAGTTTCGCGCCGGGGTGAAATCGACCTCGGTGGTCTTCACGTAGTCGTTGAAGCCGAACTCGCGGGCGATCTCCACCTGGCTGCCATCGGCGTTGCGCTGCACCTTGGTGTTGAACTGCTCGTGGGTCCAGCCGTTCGGGGTCAGCGTGTGGCGGTTGATCACGGCCAGCGCGTTGTAGTCACTGCGCTTGGTGTACTCGCGGCGCGGCAGCGGACGCCAGCTCAGGTCGCTGGTCCAGCTCGGCACGTTGTTGGTGTAGGTCCAGGTGCCGGTGCCGCAATAGCGCGGTGCGTCGCTCACTTCGTATACGCACTGGGTCCAGGCGCCCTGGTTCACCGCCGCCGGAATGCTGCGCACCTTCCAGGTCTGGTCGGCACTGAACTCGAAACGGTTCGGTGCTTCGTACACCCAGTCCTGGCGCCAGTGCTTGGTGATGTGGCCGCTCTTCTCGTCCAGCAGCAGGTGCTGCAGCACGATGCGCTTCGGCGTGTCTTCGACCACGATGACCACTTCGCTGCCGCCGCTGCGCATCGCCGGCGCGCGCTCGTAGCCCGGCTTCAGCAGCACGGTCTCGTCGAAGGCGAAGTCCACGGTGTACTCACCCTGCATGGCAAGGATGCTGTCGTGGTCACGGGCGATATCGGAGGGCTGCGCGCTGGCCACGCCGCTGGCGGCGAGCACAAGCAGGGCGCTGGCTGTCTGGAGCTTCATCGGGGTCTTCCTTCGGGGTTGCAGATGCGTTGAGAGGCCGTCCGTGGCCGACAGGCGTTCCATCAGGAGTGGGTCACAGGCGGATCAGCGGCAGGTCGCCGGGAATCCGCGGCGCCGGACGCCGCGCGGCATCGGCACAGCAGCAATCGTCGATTGCCAGCTCGCCTTCGGCACCTTCCAGCCGTGCAATGCGACGCGCGGTGGCAGCGCCCAGCGAGGACAGGGTCGACAGGCTGGCGGCCAGGGTGCGGCCATCGTCTGCGGCATGCAGGCGCAGCGCGCACAGGCGCCAGCGCTGCCCCCCCAGATGGCCGGCCAGGCGCCGCCACAGGCGTTCACCGACGCTGGCATCGCTGTCGTGTTCCGGGCCCGGCGGCAGCGCGGCGACCAGCCGGTCCCAGGCAAGGAAGTCACTGTCTGGCAGCAGGTACAGGCGCCACACGCAGCGGCCCCGGCCATCGAGGAAGCACAGGCTTTCGCGCAGGCCCTCGCTGTCCACGCCCTGGCAGGCATGTACACGCACCGCCTGGCGCCAGCCACCCAGCTCATTACCATCGGCGTGGTACAGGCACAGCACGGTGCCGAGCGTGGCCAGCTGTGCCGGGGTCGGCCAGGCCGTGCTGTTCGGCACGGCGATGGAGTCATTCCTGCGGGCGGACAGTGCTCGGCTCATGAGGTCACCAGGAAACGGCAAGGCTGGCGGAGAAGGTGCGGCCCGGGCTGCTGAAGCGATCGCTCAATGCGCGATTGGTGATCAGGCTCGGGGTGATCGACGACCATTCGATGTAGCGCTTGTCGGCCAGGTTGAACACGCCGACATTGATGGTGGCACCCGGTGCGAAGTTCCAGTGCGCCATCAGGTCCAGCACGCCGTAGCCAGCCGGCTGGTAGACGAACGGCGCCGGTGCATTCGGGTTGGTCTGCGCGGCCGGCGGCGGCAGATGCTTCTTGCGCTGCACAAAGGTGCCGGCCAGCTCGACACCCCAGGTGTCGGTGTCGTACATCAGGCCCAGCGTGCCACGCAGCGGATCGACCGAGGCCAGCGGTTCGTCGTCGGTCTTGTTGTCGCCACGCGACCACGCCAGTGCGCTGCGCAGCGCCCAGCCCTTCAGCGCCGGGCTGAGTTCACCGAATTCGATGCCGGCCTTCATTTCCGCACCATAGATGCGCGCGTCGGCGATGTTCTGCGACTGGAACACCATCAGGCCCTGTCCGTTGCGGCCTGTGTTGACGTTGGACTGGATGAAGTCCTTGTAGTCGTTGTAGTAGCCACTGACGCTGACGTACGCCGCCGGCGCGATGAAGCGCAGGCCAAGCTCGTAGCCGTCGCTGGTTTCCGGCTTCAGGTCCGGGTTGGCGATGGCGGTGTAGCCGAAGGCCACGTTGGTCAGGCCGATGTTGACGTCGTTGTACGGCGGCGAACGGAAGCCACGCGCATAGCCGGCGAACAGCGACCACTGGTCGGTGAAGCGCCAGACCATGCCCAGCTTCGGCGACACGCTGGTCTTCTTCAGCTGCGCCACGGCCGTGGTCGGGTTGTCTTCGGCGAAGATGCTGTCCACTTCCGGCTTCAGCTCGTAACGGTCGACGCGCACGCCCGGCACCAGCGACAGCCTGCCGTCGGCCAGGCGCATTTCATCCTGTGCATACAGGCCCAGCTCGGTGGTCTTGCTGATCGGGAAGTCACGCACCGGGAAGGTGTCCGGCAGCACCGTGTTGCTGACCACGCCAGCCTTGCTGACCTGATAGCCGTCGCGCTTCTGGCGGATCTCGGTACGGGTGCCTTCGAAACCGTAGGTCAATGCGTGCTCGACGCTGCCGGTGGTGAACGCCTTGTTGAACTGCGCCTGCAGGCCATAGGCATGCTGGTCGAAGGAGAACACGCGGTGGCGGCGGGTGCCGTCGGTGCGGGTCTCGTCGGTCTGCTGCCGGGTTTCGCTGTTCTGCGCGTACACCTGCCAATGCAGGCTGTCGGCGAACGGCTGGTCCAGCGCATCCATTTCGTGGGCAAAGGACACGCGGGTACGCTTCTGCGTGTCGTGGGACTTCATGCCAGTAGCCGCAGCCATCGCGCCGGGGCGCGGTGCAACGCTGGCAATCGCCGACAACACATTGGTATCGGTGGTGTCTTCGTTGCCTTCCACGGTCAAGCGGAAGCGCTGGTCTTCGCTCGGTGCATAGACCAGCTTGCTGAGCAGGCTGCGGCCGTCGCGGTCCTGCGGATTGGACGCGGTACGGGTGTCGTTGTCGCTGCGCACCGTGCCCTTGTTGTCCGTTTCCTGGCCCTGGTGGTGGTTGACGTTGACCAGGCCGCTCCAGTGGTCGCCACCAAAGGCGGCGGTGGCACCGCCGAGCAGGCCCTTCCACTCACCGTCGTAGCCGAACTTCAGTCCGAAGTAGCTGTTCTTGCCGTCCTTGAGGTAGTCGGCCGGGTCCTTGGTGACGAACGCCACCACGCCGCCCAGCGCATCGGAGCCGTACAGCGAGCTGGCCGGGCCGCGCACGATCTCCACGCGCTTGAGCGTATCGAGGTCGGTGAAGTTGCGGTTGGAACTGGCGAACGAACCGATGTCGAACCGGGTCGGCATGACGATGCCGTCGGTCTGGATGCGCACGCGGTTGCCGTCCAGGCCACGGATGCGGAAACCATCCAGGCCGAAGCGGGTCGCGCTGCGGGTGACCGACAGGCCCGGCTCGTAGCGCACCAGATCCTTGATGTCCTGCACCAGGTGCCGGTCCATCTGCTCACGGTCGATGACGTCCACGGTGGCCGCCACGTCACTCACGGCCCGCTCGGTGCGGGTCGCGGTGACCTGCACCCGGTCAAATTCGCGCGCGTCGGGCGCAGCGGCGGCAGCAGCGTGGGCGGACAGCGGCAACGCCATCCAGACAGCAAGACACAGGGCGGTATGGCGGGTCATCGGGTTCATTCGGTCAGGCAGGGGAACCCCCGGTTACCGGCACACCCGGAAGGTGCACGCGGTAGACCGAGGGGGAGAGAGCGGGAGCGGACGGGTCGCCCACCCTGTCGGCGCTGCCGGCAGGAGGGAGGGAGGCGGGCGACCAGGCCGCGATTACTTGGTCAGGATCAGCTTGTCGTTGCTGGTGTGCCGCAGGCGATAGAAGCGGTCGCCGTGCTGGATCAGAATTTCACGACGGCCCTTGAGCAGGGCTTCACTGTCGATGACCTCTTCCGGCGGAACGACGCGGACCGGTCGATCGCGGAGGGTCAGCGTTTCGGGGCGCAGCAGTACAGGTTGAGCATTCATGAGCATCTGGACTCGTGCGAGGGACGAGTTAAATGATAATGATTCTCAGTTGACAATCAACAACCATTCTCAATTTCATTGATGAGATTAATGATCGAATTCTGAAATTCTATAGATTTCATCTATTGAAAGATGGGGGCACACGGCTTCTGTAGAGTCGAGCCACGCTCGACTGCTCTCGCGCCGTCGCCTGGAAATGCCCGCGCTACGTGCGGAGTCGAGCATGGCTCGACTCTACAAAGGCCCGACCAACCTGGAGTCGAGCGTGGCTCGACTCTCCAAAGGGTTGTCAGGCGAAGACGGCTTCGACCTGGGCCCAGCCGGCCGCGTCGACCTGCTCCAGCACGTCCAGTGCCTGCAGGTTCTGCAGCAGCTGGCTGACCCGGCTGGCGCCGAGGATCACGCTGGAAACGTTCGGGTTGCGCAGGCACCAGGCAATCGCCAGCGTCGCCGGGGCATGGCCCAGCGCGCGTGCCACCTCGCTGAAGCGCCGCACCTGGCCCAGGCGGGCCCCGGCGTCGGCCCCCAGCACCAGGTCCTGCAACCACTCCATGCCTTCCCGCCCCAGCCGCGCATCGGCCGGGATGCCCTGGTCGTACTTGCCAGTGAGCAGGCCCGAGGCGAGCGGCGAGAAGATGGTGGTGCCCAGGCCGGCACCCGCATACAGCGGCGCGTACTCGACCTCGACCCGCTCGCGGTGCAACAGGTTGTACTGCGGCTGCTCCATCGACGGGCCCTGCAGGTTGCGCGCCTCGGCGATGTCCAGCGCCTGCTGGATCTGCGCCGCCGACCACTCCGAAGTGCCCCAGTAGAGGATCTTGCCCTGCCGTACCAGGGTATCCATGGCGTGCACGGTCTCGGCGATCGGCGCGTCCGGATCCGGGCGGTGGCAGTAATAAAGATCCAGGTAGTCCACCCGCAGGCGCTTGAGCGCGGCATGGCAGGCGTCGGTCACGTGCTTGCGCGACAAGCCGCGCTGGGTCGGCCGCGGGTCCTTGGCACTGCCGAAGAACACCTTGCTGGACACGCAGAAACCGTCGCGCGGCAGTCGCAGGTCGGTGATCACGTCGCCCATGACCTGTTCGGCACGGCCGTTGGCATAACCCTCGGCGTTGTCGAAGAAGTTGACGCCATGATCCCAGGCGGCGGCCACCAGGTTGCGGGCCTCGTCGCGCGGGATCTGGTCACCGAAGGTCACCCAGGCGCCGAAGGACAAGGCGGAAATCGGCAGGCCGGTAGAGCCCAGGCGACGGTATTGCATGCGAATCTCCTGCTGCGGGCCCGCATCCGGGCCGGGATCGAACCCCATTCTACCCGCCGCCGCCAGCCGCAAGCCCTTGCCGTTGCTGGCCTGATCGGTACCGTTGGCCGCGCACAGGCTGCTTTTTCTTGCCCCGGCCCCTGCCCTGCACTAGGCTTCCCGTTTTTCGCGACGCCCCAGGGGAGTCACTCACATGGTCGAAGGTTTGGGCAGGATCGGCTTCGGCCTGTTCGGGTTGGCGGTGCTGATCGGCATCACCTGGTTGTTTTCCAATAACAAGCGCGCGGTTGACTGGAAGCTGGTTGCCACCGGTATCAGCCTGCAGATCGCCTTTGCGGCGCTGGTGATCCTGGTCCCGGGCGGGCGCGACGTGTTCGACGCGCTGGGCAAGGGCTTCGTCAAGATCCTCAGCTACGTCAACGAGGGCTCGGGCTTCATCTTCGGCTCGTTGATGGACACCAAGAACTACGGCTTCATCTTCGCCTTCCAGGTGTTGCCGACCATCATCTTCTTCTCTGCGCTGATGGGGGTGATGTACCACCTCAACATCATGCAGGGCATCGTGCGCGTGATGGCCTGGTCCATCACCAAGGTGATGCGCGTGTCCGGTGCTGAAACCACCAGCGTCTGCGCCAGCGTCTTCATCGGCCAGACCGAGGCGCCGCTGACCGTGCGCCCGTACATCGCCAGGATGACCCAGTCCGAGCTGCTGACCATGATGATCGGCGGCATGGCCCACATCGCCGGCGGCGTGCTGGCGGCCTACGTGGGCATGCTCGGCGGTGGCGACCCGGCGCAGCAGGCCTTCTACGCCAAGCACCTGCTGGCGGCCAGCATCATGGCCGCCCCGGCCACGCTGGTCGTGGCCAAGCTGCTGATCCCGGAAACCGGCACCCCGCTGACCCGCGGCACGGTGAAGATGGAAGTCGAGAAGACCTCCAGCAACATCATCGACGCGGCCGCCGCCGGCGCCGGTGACGGCCTGAAGCTGGCGCTGAACATCGGTGCGATGCTGCTGGCCTTCATCGCCCTGATCGCGCTGCTGAACGCCCCGCTGACCTGGATCGGCGATGTGACCGGCCTGGCCGCTGCCATCGGCAAGCCGACCAACCTGTCGACCATCTTCGGTTACGTGCTGGCCCCGATCGCCTGGGTGATCGGCACCCCGTGGGCCGATGCCACCACCGTCGGTTCGCTGATCGGCCAGAAGGTCGTGATCAACGAGTTCGTGGCCTACACCGAGCTGTCGCAGATCGTGAACGGCCAGATCGCCGGCGTGAGCCTGTCCGAGGAAGGTCGCCTGATCGCCACCTACGCGCTGTGCGGCTTCGCCAACTTCAGCTCGATCGCGATCCAGATCGGCGGCATCGGCGGCCTGGCCCCGGAACGTCGCCACGATCTGGCCAAGTTCGGCCTGCGCGCGGTGTTGGGCGGTACCATTGCCACCTTCATGACGGCGACCATCGCCGGCGTGCTGACGCACTTCAGTTGAACCCTTGGTTGAGAAAAGATTCCCTATGAGCAGCAGTGTCGTTGTCGTCGGTTCCTTCAATGTCGATCACGTGTGGCGGTGCGAGTCGCTGCCGGCACCGGGTGCGACCATTGCCGGCCGTTACAGCACCGGCCCCGGTGGCAAGGGCTTCAACCAGGCCGTGGCGGCCTGCCGCGCCGGTGCCGACACGCACTTCGTATGCGCGCTGGGCGACGACGCCGGTGGTGCCACCGCCCGTGAGCTGGCCGCGCAGGATGGATTCGCGCTGATCGCCGAGGCCAGCAGCGAGCCGACCGGCACCGCCGGCATCTACGTCGATGCCCGTGGCCGCAACACCATCGTGATCGGACCGGGTGCCAACGCCGCGCTGAGCACCGACTTCCTGCAACAGCAGCAGGCCCTGCTGACCGGCGCCAAGGTGGTGCTGGTGCAGCTGGAATCGCCGGTGCAGACCATCGAAGCGGCACTGGCCACGGCCCGCGAGGCCGGCGTCACCACCGTGCTCAACACCGCACCGGCCGACGCCCCTTCGACCATCGGCCTGCTCAAGCTGGCCGATGTGATCACCCCGAACGAGACCGAGTTCGCCGCCCTGCTCGGCCGCCATGTCGGTGAGCGCGTGGATGCCAACGACGTCGCCGCGCTGGATGGTGCCAGCCTGCATGCGCTGTGCCGCAAGCTGGTCGGCAACGGCACCGTGGTGGTGACCCTGGGTTCGGTGGGTGTGTTCGTGTCGCATGCCGACGAGAACCTGCGCGGCGATACCCAGCCGTACTACCGCGTGGGTGCCGAACAGGTGCAGGCGATCGACACCACCGGTGCCGGTGACGCCTTCAACGGTGCGCTGGCAGCGTCGCTGGCGCAGGTGGCCGACGCCCCGTTCGCCCGCCACGTGCGCTTCGCCAACCAGTTCGCCGGTCGTTCGACCGAGAAGGAAGGCGCTGCGGCGGCGATGCCGCGCTTCACCCCGGCCGACGTGGAAGTGAAGTAGATCCACGCCATGCGTGGATGGGAAGGCCCGGGTGCGCTGGCATCCGGGCCTTTCTTTTGCCCATTGTCCAGCTCTGCGACCGCCTGCCGCATTGCCCTCACCCCGCCCCTCGCCGAACATCCGCGCAGCTTCTCTGCACGGGCAGGACATGAACGGATTCCCCTGGTTGCTGGTTGCCGCCGCCGGCAGTGCCATCGCAGCCTTGCTGCATATCGGCTGCATTGCCTTTGGGGCACCCTGGTACCGGTGGTTCGGCGCTGGCCAGCGCATGGTCCGGCTGGCACAGGCGGGGCATTGGTGGCCACCACTGATGACCGCCGGCATTACTGCCGTGCTGGTGGCCTGGACGCTGTACGCGCTGGCAGCCGCAGGCTGGCATTCGCCGCTGCCGGCCAGCCGTCCGGTGCTGTCGGGCATCGCCCTGCTGTTGCTGGTGCGCGCGGCGATGGGCTTCGGGCTGGCGCTGCTCCGGCCCGGCTACAACGGCCGGTACTTCTGGGTAGTCAGTTCACTGGCCTGCCTCAGCCTGGGGCTGGCCTTCGCGTTGGGTACCCGCCAGGCCTGGCAGAGCCTGGGGTAGCCGCCTACCATCGCCCGCCCTTGGGGGCGGCGGAAGCAACCGTCAAGCATCTGTTGATGCCGGTACGGCATGAGCTGGGTGCGGATCGGCCTGAACCGGAACGCCCCCGACACGGCCGTACCGCCGCCCGCGCCCTACAATGGGCGCATGCAGATCGGCCCGTACACCATTGCCCCCAACGTCGTGCTGGCGCCCATGGCCGGCGTTACCGACAAGCCTTTCCGCCTGCTGTGCAAACGGCTGGGCGCGGGACTGGCCGCCTCGGAAATGACCATCAGCGACCCGCGCTTCTGGACCACGCGCAAGTCGATCCATCGCATGGACCATGACGGCGAGCCGGCACCGATCAGCGTGCAGATCGCCGGCACAGAGCCGCAGCAGTTGGCCGAAGCCGCCCGCTACAACGTGGACCACGGCGCGCAGATCATCGACATCAACATGGGCTGCCCGGCCAAGAAGGTGTGCAACGCCTGGGCCGGTTCGGCACTGATGCGCGACGAACAGCTGGTGGCGCGCATCCTCGAAGCGGTGGTCAACGCGGTGGACGTGCCGGTTACCCTGAAGATCCGTACCGGTTGGGACTGCGACCACCGCAACGGCCCTCTGATCGCCCGCATCGCCGAGGACAGCGGCATCGCCGCACTGGCTGTGCACGGCCGCACCCGCGACCAGCACTACACCGGCCAGGCCGAGTACGCCACGATCGGCGAGATCAAGGCCGCACTGCGCATTCCGGTGATCGCCAACGGCGATATCGATTCGCCGCAGAAGGCCGCCTACGTCCTGAAGGAAACCGGCGTGGATGCAGTGATGATCGGCCGCTCGGCACAGGGCCGGCCATGGATCTTCCGCGAGGTGGCGCATTACCTGGCCACCGGCGAGGAACTGCCGCCGCCGTCACTGGCGGAAGTGCGCGACATCCTGCTCGGCCACCTGCATGCACTGCATGCGTTTTATGGCGAGCCGCAGGGCGTGCGCATCGCGCGCAAGCACCTGGGCTGGTACGCCAAGGATCGACCGGAGAATGCCGCCTTCCGCGCGGTGGTCAACCGTGCCGAAGACCCGCAGAGCCAGATCGCGCTGACCACCGAGTACTTCGACCGCCTGATCGCCGGGGAACCGGCGTTGTCTTCGGCGGCCTGAGCGCGCCAGCCCCTCGTAACCCGCCCGACTGCCTTGATCCGTAGAGTCGAGCTTGCTCGACTGGCTTTCTGAACAGTCGAGCACGCTCGACTCTACGCGCCCCTTCCATTGATCACGCTCGACGCTACAAGAGCCCGCCCCCATGACCCCGCCGATTTCCTCCCCGACCTACCTGCACGGATTCTCCGGCACCGAGCAGCAGCGCCTGATGACCCAGGCACGGCTGCTGGAATCGAGCATCTTCGGCCAGATCGACTACAGCGGCGCGCGTCGCCTGCTGGAAGTCGGCAGCGGCGTCGGCGCGCAGACCGAAATCCTGCTGCGCCGCTTCCCCGATCTGCACGTGACCGGCGTGGACCTGAGCGAAACACAGCTGGCCACCGCGCGCGAGAACCTGGCGCGCACACCGTGGTGCAGCGACCGCTACACCCTGCAGCAGGCCGACGCCGGCGAGCTGCCGTTCGAAGCACGCAGCTTCGACGCGGCGTTCCTGTGCTGGGTGCTGGAGCACGTGCCGTCACCAGCACGCGTATTGAGCGAAGTGCGCCGCGTGCTGGCCCCGGGTTCGCCGGTCTACATCACCGAAGTGATGAATGCCTCGTTCCTGCTCGACCCGTATTCGCCGCATATCTGGCGCTACTGGATGGCGTTCAACGATTTCCAGTACGACCACGGGGGCGACCCGTTCGTCGGCGCCAAGCTGGGCAACCTGCTGCTGGCTGGCGGCTTCCGCGATGTGCACACCGAGATCAAGACCATCCATCTGGACAACCGCGAACCGGCACGCCGCAAGACGATGATCGCGTTCTGGGAACAGCTGCTGCTGTCGGCTGCCGACCAGCTGCTGCAGGCCGGATCGGTGGACGAAGAAACCGTGGAAGGCATGCGTCGCGAGTTCCGTCTGGTGCAGAACGACCCGAATGCGGTGTTCTTCTATTCGTTCGTGCAGGGCCGCGCCACGGTGTATTGATTCGGTGGAGCCACGTCATGCGTGGCTGCCTTCGCCGATGCCCCCGCCATCCACGCATGGCGTGGATCTACGGATGCGACACTGCACCGCCGATGGAGGCAGTAGAGCCACGCCATGCGTGGCTGCCTTCCGATGCCCGCACCATCCACGCATGGCGTGGATCTACGGATGCGACACTGCACTGCCGATTGAGGCAGTAGAGCCACGCCATGCGTGGCTGTCTTCGCCAATGTCCGCGCCATCCACTCATGGCGTGGATCTACGGATCAATGCACGGCGCTGTGGTCGGCCGCACCCGGCTGTGCTGCCGGCTCCTGCCAGATCCGCTGCCACATCGCGGCCAACCGGCGTCCGACGTCGGCGCGTGCAGCCGGGCTGCTGTAATCCACCCGCACCTGCTCGGGCGTGATCGCCCGCCACTGCCCATCAGCCTGCTCGGCCACCGTGAAGTTGAAGGTGTAGTCCGGTTCCAGCCCCATACGCAGGTCGCTCAGCACCAGCCGGCCGTCCACCACCTGCGCACGCATGAAGCCACGATTGAACCACGTCAGCTGCTGCACCGCCGGGATGGCCTGCGCTTCGCGCAAGGCCTGCACATTGGATGCGTGGCCTTCGAACTGCATCGGCCCGTGGTCGGCCACCAGCGAGCGGTCGCCCACCACGTAGCCGTTCGGCGTCATTGCCACCACGCGCCACAGCAGGGTGTTGAATGGCATCGGCACCGAGAAGCGCGGCGCATCGCCCAGGCCCATCGCCACCAGGCTCTGCTGGGCAGCACGGTCGACCTGCGCCTTGGCGATCAGGCCCCAACCCAGGTACGCACTGCTGACCAGCAACGCCACACCCAGCACCTTGCCAGCCCAGGGGCGGGCGCGACCAAACCAGGCCAGCACGCAGCCCAGCAGCAGCCATACCGTGTAGCCGAGATCGATGATGAAGACACTGGAACCCATGGTCGGGTGTGGGCGCAGCGGCCACCACAGCTGGGTGCCGTAGACGGTGAACGCATCCAGCATGGGATGGGTGACCAGCGCCAGCTGGATCGCCCAGAACCAGCGCACCGGTGACTGGGCGACGCGGCCATTGCCGAAGCGCTTGAACAACCACCAGATCAGTGCCGCCACCCAAGGCAGCACCAGCAGCGAGTGGCTGAAGCTGCGGTGCTCGATCATGTTCGCCACCGGGTCGGCGGCGGTGAAACCGAGCCACAGGGCGTCGAGGTCCGGCAGGGTGCCGAGCGCGGCACCGGCCAGCAGGGCCGCACGGCGATGTCCGGGCGGGGCGATGACAGCAGCGACGGCGCCGCCGAGCACGATCTGGGTCAGGGAATCCATGGGCCGATGCTAGCGGCTTGCGGGCGTGCCGTCTTGATGGCACAGCCGCTCGCGCTCTTTTGTAGAGTCGAGCCATGCTCGACTGCTGTACGCGGGGCAGTCTGAGAAGAGCAGTCGAGCATGACTCGACTCTACAAGAGTGGGTCAAGCCGCTTGCTTGATGCGCGCGCCCGGCAGTTCCACCAGGGTCTGGCCATTGTGGTCGAGCAGGCGCAGCGCGCCATCATGGTCTTCGGCCAGCGCGGTCAGGCTCTCCACCCAGTCGCCGTCGTTGGCATAGACCAGGCCATCGTGCTCGATCAGCGCGGCGCGGTGGATGTGGCCACAGACGATGCCATCCAGTCCGCGCCGCCGCACGTCGTCCAGCCCGGCCTGCACGAAGCGCTCGATGTAGCGTTCGGCCGCACCGCTGCGCTTCTTCAGGAACTCCGACAGCGACCAGTAGCGCATCCCCAGCCGCCGCCGCACCGCATTCAACGCCTGGTTGCCGGTCAGGATGCGGTAGTACAGCCAGTCACCGAACTTTTCCTGCAGGCCACCGAAGTGGGTCACGCCGTCGTACTCGTCCCCATGCGCAACGAGCAGGCGACGGCCATCGGCGGTCACATGG
Source organism: Stenotrophomonas sp. 71799_Sma (assembly GCF_056482505.1). NCBI lineage: Bacteria > Pseudomonadati > Pseudomonadota > Gammaproteobacteria > Lysobacterales > Lysobacteraceae > Stenotrophomonas > Stenotrophomonas sp. 71799_Sma. The sequence goes on along the minus strand of NZ_CM151202.1, from coordinate 770,599 downwards.
ATGGCGCGACGGCGCACCTGCATCGCTGGGAGCATCAGCCCGCACACGTGCCGCAGTGACGCGTCATGGTTGCCGGGGATGTAGACGATCTCGGTCCCGGCACGGCGCAGCGCGTGCAGGGCCTGGATGACTTCGCTGTGCGACTGGCGCCAGTTGGCGCGGCGATGCGCCATCCACCACAGGTCGATGATGTCGCCCACCAGGTACAACCGTTCGCAGCGCAGCTGCGAGAGGAACCGCGCCAGCTCGGTGGCATGGCAATGACGTGACCCCAGGTGCACGTCGGAGACGAACACTGCGCGCCGGTGCGGCGACAGGTTCGCCAGCGCGCTCATGCCGGCGTCCCCGCGTCGCGCAGGTAGCGTTTGCGCTTGTTCGGCCTGATCGCGCACAGGTCCACTTCAATCAGGCCGTCGATCGAATCACTGAAGTCCGGGTCGACACCGAAGGCAAGGAAACGGGCGCCACCGGGTTCGCACAGATCGGTGTACTGGCGATACAGCGTCGGCACGCCGGTGCCGAGTGCGGCCAGGTTGGCCTTGAGCACATCGAACGCGGCACCTGCATCCAGCTCGCCGAAACTTGGCGGCGCGGCGAAGTACTGGAACGGGCGGTTCGATTCGGCCAGGCCGGCGGTACCGCTGTAGTAGCGCTGGTAGTACGCCACCAGCTGCTCGCGTGCATCGCGTGGCAGCGCTGCGCTGATCGACACGGCGCCGAACAGGTAGCGGATGCCGGGCCGGCACTGCAGGTAGGCGCCGATGCCCTGCCACAGGTAGTCCAGGCTGCGGCTGCCCCAGTAATCAGGCACCACGAAGCTGCGGCCCAGTTCCAGGCCTTCGGCGATGTGGGTGATGGCGTCGTCGGAATAGCGGAACAGCGACGCGCTGTAGAGCCCGGACAGGCCGTGCCGGGCCAGCGCGTGGGCACCACGCATGATCCGGTAGGCGCCGGCGATGCGCTGCGCGGCGGCGTCCCATATCACGATGTGTTCGTACCGCGGGTCGTAATCATCCAGATCGCGGCTGCGCCCGGTGCCCTCGCCTACCTGGCGGAAGGTCAGCTCGCGCAGGCGCCCCAGCTCCAGCAGCAGCGGCGAATCGGCGGTACAGGTCGCCAGCAGGATCTGCTTGCCGTCGGCGGTCTGGCCCAGCTGGGTCTCCGCGGCGATGCCTGCGGCCACCTGTGAAGGCGGCACCGGGGACGCCAGCGGCTCGGGGCCTGCTACAGCAGCTGCATCGCCCGCCGCCCCATTACGGCCCAGCGCATACAGCGCGCGGCGCACCGCCAGCAGCTGTGCGCCCGGGTCGCCGCCCTTGCCCAGCTGCATCGGCTCACCGATGCTCAGCCGCAGCGGACGGCCACGACGGGTGAACATCTCGCGCGCCAGCAGCGCGGTGCCCGCCGGCTTGAACAGGGTCGAGGCGCCGTAGAACAGCGCCGAGTTGCGCGCCTCCACCCGCACCGGCAGCACCGGCGCGCCAGCGGCACGGGCAAAGCGGACGAAACCGCGCTGCCACCGGCCATCACGGATGCCGCGCAGCGACAGCCGCGAGACCTCGCCGGCCGGGAACACAATCACGCACTGCTCGGCGGCCAGCGCCTCTTCGACGGCATGCAGGCTGCCACGCTGGGCCTTGCCACCGAGGATGCGTACCGGCAGCAGCAGGTCCTGCAGTGGCGCGATTGCCCCCAACAGGTCGTTGGCCACGATCCGCACGTCACGGCGGATGCGGCCGACCGCGTCCAGCAGGGCGAGGGCATCCAGTGCCCCGGAGGGATGGTTGGCGACGATCAGCAGGCGGCCGGTGGCCGGGATCCTGGTCAGCGCGGCCGGGTCCACCTGGTACTGGCCGTCGATGAACTCCAGGCCGGCGGCGACGAAGCCGAAGCCACGCAGGCCTGAGCTGCGCTGCAGGAAGGCTTCGATCTGGTCCAACCGCGACCAGCGACCGACGCTGCGCAGCAGTGGCCGCGCCAGTTGGCCCCGGCGGCCATGGAACCAATCGGGGAAGCGTTGCTGGAGACGCTGTTCAAGTTCCTGCATGGCGGATCCACTCATGCCCGGCGGCCGGATTGGCCGACAGCCTGCGCCCGGCAGGCGGCAGCCAGATGGCGGTTTTTGGGCAGAACGATGACGGCCGCACAGCCGCTGCCGGGCGTTGTGGCCCGCGCAGTCGGGGCCGGTAGCCGCGCGCTGCGTTGTCACGCTGGTGGAACACTGGACCTCGAGGCTGAGCCCCAATCCCGGCCGGACGGCCCCTGCCGGGCCTACGCGGGCTTAACCACCGGCAACCGGTACAGGTTCACAATGCACAGGCGGCGCACCCCGTGTATCATTCGCGCCCATCTTTCCATCCGAATCAAGGGATATTACGCCTGATGTCCAGCTATCTCTTCACCTCCGAGTCGGTCTCCGAAGGCCATCCGGACAAGGTTGCCGACCAGATCTCCGATGCGGTGCTGGACGCGATCCTGACCCAGGACCAGCGCGCCCGCGTGGCCTGCGAGACCATGGTCAAGACCGGTGTTGCCATTGTGGCCGGTGAAATCACCACCAGCGCCTGGATCGACCTGGAAGCGCTGACCCGCAAGGTCATCACGGACATCGGCTACGACAGCTCCGACGTCGGCTTCGACGGCGCCACCTGCGGCGTGCTGAACCTGATCGGCAAGCAGTCGCCGCACATCGCCCAGGGCGTGGATCGCAAGAAGCCGGAAGAAATGGGCGCTGGCGACCAGGGCCTGATGTTCGGCTATGCCACCAACGAGACCGACAGCTACATGCCGGCCGCGATCCACCTGTCGCACCGCCTGGTCGAGCAGCAGGCCAAGATCCGCAAGAAGAAGAACTCGCCGCTGTCGTGGCTGCGCCCGGACGCCAAGAGCCAGGTCACCCTGCGCTATGAAAACGGCGTGGTCTCGGCCATCGACGCCGTTGTCCTGTCGACCCAGCATGCCCCGGGCATCAAGCAGAAGGACCTCATCGAGGCCGTCCGCGAAGAGATCATCAAGCCGGTGCTGCCGGCCAAGTGGCTGCACAAGGGCACCAAGTTCCACATCAACCCGACCGGCAAGTTCGAGATCGGCGGCCCGGTGGGCGACTGCGGCCTGACCGGCCGCAAGATCATCGTCGACACCTACGGCGGCTGGGCCCGTCACGGTGGTGGCGCCTTCTCCGGCAAGGACCCGTCCAAGGTCGATCGTTCGGCTGCCTACGCGGCCCGCTACGTCGCCAAGAACGTGGTTGCCGCCGGCCTGGCCGACCGTTGCGAAGTGCAGGTCTCCTACGCCATCGGCGTGGCTGAGCCGACCTCGATCTCGGTCACCACCTTCGGCACCGGCAAGATCAGCGACGACAAGATCGAGAAGCTGATCCGCAAGCACTTCGACCTGCGCCCGTACGGCATCATCAAGATGCTGGACCTGGTGCACCCGATGTACCAGCAGACCGCGGCTTACGGCCACTTCGGCCGCAAGCCGAAGGAGTTCAGCTACCTCAACGGCGAAGGCGAGACCGTCAACGCCACGGCCTTCTCCTGGGAGAAGACCGACCGCGCCGCCGCCCTGCGCGCCGATGCGAAGCTGAAGTAAGAAACACGAAGGGCCGCGCAAGCGGCCCTTCTGCTTCTGGTAGAGCCGGCCGCTGGCCGGCTTTTTCATGGCCTCCGGGAACAATCGCGTGGTTGCCGGCCAGCGGCCGGCACTACCGGTTGCCGATACAATCGCCCCATGTCGACCGAACTGAAAACCCACCAGCTGTCCATGACCGTGCTGATGTCGCCGGAGATGGCCAATTTCTCCGGCAAGGTCCACGGCGGCGCCATCCTGCGCCTGCTCGACCAGGTCGCCTACGCCTGCGCCAGCCGTTACGCCGGCAGCTACGTGGTCACCCTGTCGGTGGACCAGGTGATGTTCCGCCAGCCCATCGCGGTGGGCGAGCTGGTCACCTTCCTGGCCTCGGTGAATTACACCGGCACCTCGTCGATGGAGATCGGCATCAAGGTGGTGGCCGAGGACATCCTCAAGCGCAGCGTGCGCCATGCCAACAGCTGCTTCTTCACCATGGTGGCCGTGGATGAGGAAGGCCGGCCAACGCCGGTGCCGTCATTGCAGCCGGTCACGTCGGACGAGAAGCGCCGCCAGGCGGCCGCATTGATCCGCCGCCAGCTGCGCCAGGAAATGGAGCAGCGCCATCTGGAACTGCTGGCGTCGAACCCGCCGTCGCCGGAAGAGTGAGGTAGTGCCGGCCGCTGGCCGGCAACCTCGCGCGTGTTGCCAGACATCATGAGGTTGCCGGCCAGCGGCCGGCACTACCTTTTCGAATTCGCCGGGCCATGCCCGGCGGATGCGGATCAACCGGTGTTCTGCACACCCTGCGAAACACCGTTCACGCAGGCCACCAGTGCGCGCAGCAGGTCGTCATCCTCGCGCCCGCTGGCTCGCCAGCGCTGCAGCAGATCCACCTGCAGCACGCTGATCGGATCGACGTAGGGATTGCGCAGGCGGATCGAAAGCGACAGCCGCGCATCGTGGTCGAGCAGCGTCCGCTGGTCCATCAGCGCCAGCAGCCAGTGCCGGGTGAGTTCCAGTTCGCGCTGCACCTGCGGGAAGAAACGCCCGTGCAGGTCGCCCGACAACAGCGAGAACTGCTCGGCAATGGTGATATCACCTTTGGACAGCACCATCGCGATGTCATCGAGGAAGGTACGGAAGAACGGCCAGTCACGTGCCATCTCGCGCAGGGTCTGCTCGTGACCAGCATCGACCGCCGCCTGCAGGCCGCTGCCCACGCCGTACCAGCCGGGAATGACGGCACGCGCCTGGCTCCAGGCGAACACCCACGGAATCGCGCGCAGGTTGCCCAACGCCGCGTCCTGGCCGAGCCGGCGCGACGGACGCGAACCCAGCGTCATCCGCTCGATCACGTCGATCGGCGTGGCCGTGCGGAAGTAGTCCATGAAGCCAGACTGGCCGACGAAGGCGCGGTACACCTCGCTGCTGGAGCCAGCGACCACATCCATCACCGGTCGCCACTCATCCTCGCGGGGTTCGGCAGCCCGCGGGCGGAGGCTGGCGCGCAAAACCGCACCCGTAGCCTGTTCCAGCGAGCGCAGCGCCAGCGCACGGATGCCGTATTTGCGATGGATCACCTCGCCCTGCTCGGTCACCCGCAGGCGGCCATCGATGCTGCCGCGCGGCGACGCATCCACCGCGTGCGTGGTCTTGCCACCACCACGGCTGATCGAACCACCACGGCCATGGAAGAAGGTCAAGCGGATGCCGGCCTCGGCTGCCACCTCCAGCAGTTCCACCTGCGCACGCTGCAGGCCCCAGCGCGAAGCGGCGATGCCACCGTCCTTGCTGCTGTCCGAATAGCCCAGCATCACCATCTGCACGTCGTCGCGTGCGTGCAGATGCGCACGGTACACCGGGTCGGCCAGCAGGTCGCGCAGGGTCGCGGTGCCACGCTTGAGGTCATCGACCGTCTCGAACAGGGGTGCGATATCCAGCGGTACCGCGCCGTTGTCATCAACCAGACCACCACGGCGCGCCAGTGCCAGCACCGCCAGCACGTCGCTGCGGTCGTGTGCCATCGAGATGATGTAGCTGCCCAGTGCATCACCACCATGGCGCGCACGCGCATCGGCCAACGCCGCGAACACCGCATCCAAACGCTGGTTGCCTTCGTCCTCGCCCTTCGGCAAAGGCACCTCGCCACCGGCATGCGGCGCCAGCAGGCGCGCGCGACCCAACACATCCAGGCCCTCCCACGCAGCGTCGCCGCCCAGCACCGCGGCCAACGCGCGCGCGTGCACGCTCGATTCCTGGCGCACGTCCAACCGCGCAAGATGGAAGCCGAACGTTTTCACCCGCCACAGCAGGCGCTGCACCGCGAAACCGCCAGCATGTTCGCCACGATTGGCGCGCAGGCTGTCGAGGATCAGCTGCAGGTCGTCGATCAGTTCGTCCGGACCAGCGTAAGCGCCTGCGCCATCATCCAGCGTGGCCTGCAGGCGCGCGCGCATGCGGTCGTTGAGCAACCGGTACGGCATGTCGGCATGGCGCGGGCGCGACTGCACCTGCGGCAGCAACTGCTGGTAATGCGCTACGCGCGCCTGCAGCGCATTGCTCACGCCCACCCGCTCGGTGGACTGGCTGAGCAGGCTGGCCAGCTGCAACAGTTCCTTCTGGTAACGGCCCAGTACCGCCTGCCGCTGCGCATCCAGCGTATTGCGGATGGTATGGGCATCCACGTTCGGGTTGCCGTCCATGTCGCCGCCCACCCAGGTGCCGAAACGCAGCAGGCGCGGCAGCGGCAGTTCTTCGCCATAGGTATCGCGCAACGCCTGCTGCAGCGATTCGTACAGCACCGGAATCACCCGGTACAGCACCTGCACCAGATAGAAGCCGACGTGCTCGCGTTCGTCATCGACGGTGGGCCGCACCGGCGAGGAATCGGTGGTCTGCCACGAAGCGGTCAATGCCATGCGGAAGCGCGCGGCATCGGCGGCGGCTTCACCCGGTGTGCGCTGGCCATCGAGATTGTCGACCAGGCTGGCCACCATCAGCTGCTCCTTCTCCAGCAGCGCGCGGCGCACTGCTTCGGTCGGGTGTGCGGTGAACACCGGTTCAATGTCGATGCGTGGCAGCCACTGCGCCAGCTCGTCCAGGCCCACGCCCTGCGCCTTCAGGTGCTGCAGTGCATCCTGCAGGCCATCGGGCTGCGCCCCTGCGGTACCGGCGCGCTGGTAGTCACGGCGACGGCGGATGCGATGCACGCGCTCGGCGATGTTGACCACCTGGAAGTAGGTGCTGAAGGCCCGCACCATGGTTTCGGCCTGCTGCGGCGTGCGCCCGGCCAGGCCATCGGCCAGCTCCGACAACGGCGCCTGGTTCTCGCGGCGGGCGATGGCGCGGGTGCGCACGTCCTCGACATCGTCAAGGAACGCGGCGGAGACCTGTTCAACCAGCAGGTCGCCAACCAGCGCGCCGAGCCGGCGCACGTCATCGCGAAGCGGAAGATCGGGGGAAGCAAACTCGATGCTGCTGCGGTACTCGTTCATCGGCGACGCACAGGCCTCGGTCAACGGATCCAGACCCCAAGCCTAAACCAGAACGGGCATCGTGCTGCGATGCAAAAATGGTTTCATCTGGTAGTGCCGGCCGCTGGCCGGCAACCTCATGGACTCACGCGACCTGAGGTTGCCGGCCAGCGGCCGGCACTACCGGGTCACGTCAGCGCTTCTTCTTCGCCTTGCCCTGCTCGGCCGGGCCGATGGTCTGTTCCAGCCAGCGCTCGCTTTCGGCCAGCATGGTCATGATCGACTCGCGTGCACGGTAGGCATGCGATTCGTTCGGCAGCATCACCAGACGCGCGGTGCCACCCAGGCCCTTCACTGCGGCGAACATGCGCTCGCTCTGCATCGGGAACGTGCCGGAGTTGTTGTCGTCCACGCCGTGGATGAAGAGGATCGGATCCTTGATCCTGTCGGCGTAGTTGAACGGCGCCATCTTCTGGTAGACGTCCTGCGCCTGCCAGTAGTTGCGCTCCTCGGCCTGGAAGCCGAACGGCGTGAGCGTGCGGTTGTAGGCGCCGCTGCGCGCGATGCCCGCCTTGAACAGGCGCGTGTGCGCCAGCAGGTTGGCGGTCATGAACGCACCGTAGGAATGGCCACCAATGGCGATGTGATCGCGATCGGTCACGCCACGGCGCACCACTTCATCCACGGCTGCCTGCGCGTTGGCCACCAGCTGTTCGATGTAGGTGTCGTTCGGCTCCTTGTCGCCTTCGCCGATGATCGGCATCGACGGGCTGGCCAGCACCACATAGCCCTTGGCCAGGAACGCCTGCGGGCCCCAGTAGCTGACCGCATTGAAGCGGTACGGCGAATCGGTCACCTGGCTGGCCGCAGCCGCACTCTTGAACTCGCCCGGGTAGGCCCACATCAGCAGCGGCCGCGGGCCGTCGCGCTTCGGGTCGTAGCCCGGCGGCAGCAGCAGGGTCGCGGTCAGGTCGACGCCATCCTTGCGCTTGTAGCGGATCTGCTCCTTCTGCACGCCCTTCAACTGCGGCAGCGGATGCGCGAAGTGGGTCAGCGCACGCGGCGCAGCACCGGCATCGGCCAGCGACTGCACGTAGAAGTTGGCCGGCTCATCCGGGCTCTCGCGGCTCAGCAGCAGCGAGCTGGCCTGGTCGTCCAGCAACGCCACCGGCAGCGCATAGCTCGGCGCCTGCGAGTGGAACAGGCGGGTGGCCTTGCCCGTGGCAACGTCGAAGCGGTCCACGAACGGACGATCGCCTTCCGGCGATGCACCGGCACCGGCCAGATACAGGCTGCTGCCATCGGCGCTGGTCTGCAGCAGCGAGCGGCCGCGGTCGTCGCTGGACAACAGCGGCCGGCCCGGATCGGAATAGCGGTCCTGCCCGTCGCGATCCCACAGCAGGCGCGGCTCGGCGCCGGCATTGTCCGGGGCGATCAGCCAGGTCCTGGTCTTGCGCGTCTTCCACCACGACTCGGTCAGCAGGGCCAGGTCGCCACGGCCCCAGTTGATGCCCACCAGACGGCTGCCGAGCTGGGCCAACGTGACCGGCGGCTTGTCGAACGGCGCAGCCTGCATCAGCACCGCATCGCGCACCTTGGCGTCCCTGTTCGGGTCGCCGCCGTCCTGGGCTTCGGCCCAGACCAGCGTTGCGTCGGCATCACCACGCCAGCTGATATCGCGCACGCCGGTCACTTCAGCGTCGTTGCCGGTCGGCAAACCTTCCACCAGCGGACGCACGGCCACGGTGTGCACCAGCTTGCCGCTGGCACGGTCGATCACTTCAATGCGACGCGGGAAACTGCTCACCGGCACCACGTAGGAATACGGCCGCTGCACCGGCTGGCGCAGCACGAAGCGGCCATCCGGCGACACCGCAAAGCCCATGAAGATGCCAGCTGCGCCGATCGCGCGGGTGTTGCCATCCAGGCTGACTTCCATCGGCTGGGTGGTGGCGTAGTAATCGAACTGGCGCGCGTCGGCCTCGTTCTTCAGCAGGTCCTGGTAGGTACGGATCGACACCACGCCGCCGCCCTGGCTGGTCTGCTGCACGGCCGGGCCGGTCGGAATGCCGTCAGCGGACGGGGCCGCACCAAGGTTGGCCGGACGGGTGAACACCACCAGGCCGCGGCTGTCCGGCAGCCACTGGTAGCCACTGCCGATCACCGTGTTCAGGCCGGCGACCAGACGACGGGCGCTGCCGCCGGCCACATCCACCAGCCACAGTTCATTGGCGCCGCTGGCGGCGTCGACCTGGTTGAAGGCCAGCCACTTCTGGTCCGGCGACCACATCACGCTGGCGATCGACAGCTTGGCCGGCAGGCCGCTGATCTGCCGTTCCTTGCCGTCGGCCACGTTCATCAGCCACAGCTTCTCGCCGAAGCTGAAGCGGCTGTCGGAGAAGGTGCGCGGGTTGATGCGCAGGCCGGCCAGCTTCAGTTCCGGCTGCGCCACCACCTGGATCGACGGTAGCGACGGCATCTGCATCATCGCGGCGACATCGCGGCGTGGCGACAGGTACAGCGAGGGCGCGCGCGGCGCGTCCACCACCGCCTGCAGCGCCGCCGAAGGCAGTTCGTAGCCGTTGACGCCCTGGGCCTGTACCTGGGCGGGCTGCGGGGACGCAGCCCAGGCCAGCGGGGCCACCGCCAGCAGTCCCATCGACAGGACCAGGCCGGTCCAGCGCCGTGTGCGGCGCGCGTGCATGCTCATCGTTCCACCTGTGTGATGCGTGAAAACACCGACCTTAACAGGCCGTGCACGCGGCCCCATCTGCCGATGGTTGGGTCATCCGGATGTCACGCCGGGGCCGCGATATAATGGGGGTTCTCCCCTGCCGAGGGGCGCTGCGACCGGATCCCACGAGGCCCGGCCAGGCTCGGTAAGGTGGCTTTGTAACAACGGCGCCCGGCTAGATGCGAGCACCCGCTCGCCCACAACCGGAGCACACGAATGAACGCTGTTGCCAAGACCTTCTCCACCGAAGGTGATTACAAGATCCGCGACATCACGCTGGCCGACTGGGGCCGCAAGGAACTGGACATCGCCGAGCACGAAATGCCGGGCCTGATGTCGATCCGCCGCAAGTACCAGGCCGAGCTGCCGCTGAAGGGCGTGCGCGTGACCGGCTCGCTGCACATGACCATCCAGACCGCCGTGCTGATCGAGACCCTGAAGGACATCGGCGCCGACGTGCGCTGGGCCTCGTGCAACATCTTCTCGACCCAGGACCACGCGGCCGCCGCCATTGCGGCCACCGGCACCCCGGTGTTCGCCTGGAAGGGCGAAACCCTGGAAGAGTACTGGGACTGCACCCTGGACGCGCTGACCTTCACCCTGGCCGACGGCACCCTGACCGGCCCGGAGCTGGTGGTCGACGACGGTGGTGACGTGACCCTGCTGATCCACAAGGGCTACGAGCTGGAAAACGGCAGCGACTGGGTCAACACCGCCTCTGCCTCGCACGAAGAACAGGTCATCAAGAACCTGCTCAAGCGCGTCGCCAAGGAGCGCCCTGGTTACTGGGGCCGCGTGGTCAAGGACTGGAAGGGCGTCTCCGAAGAGACCACCACCGGCGTGCACCGCCTGTACCAGCTGGCCCAGGCCGGCACCCTGCTGATCCCGGCGATCAACGTCAACGACTCGGTCACCAAGAGCAAGTTCGACAACCTGTACGGCTGCCGCGAGTCGCTGGCCGATGGCCTGAAGCGCGCGATGGACGTGATGCTGGCCGGCAAGGTGGCCGTGGTCTGCGGCTACGGCGACGTCGGCAAGGGCTGTGCGGCCTCGCTGCGTGCCTACGGCGCGCGCGTCATCGTCACCGAGATCGACCCGATCTGCGCCCTGCAGGCGGCGATGGAAGGCTATGAAGTCAACACCATCGAATCGACCCTGGGCCGTGCCGACCTGTACGTCACCACCACCGGCAACAAGGACATCATCCGCATCGAGCACCTGAGCGCGATGAAGGACCAGGCCATCGTCTGCAACATCGGCCACTTCGACAACGAGATCCAGGTCGATGCGCTGGTGTCGTTCGCCGGCATCAAGCACGTCAACATCAAGCCGCAGGTGGACAAGTACATCTTCCCGAACGGCAACGCGATCTTCCTGCTGGCCGAAGGCCGCCTGGTGAACCTGGGCTGCGCCACCGGCCACCCGAGCTTCGTGATGTCCAACAGCTTCGCCAACCAGACCCTGGCACAGATCGACCTGTGGGCGAACAAGGACAGCTACGAGAAGAAGGTCTACCTGCTGCCGAAGAAGCTGGACGAAGAAGTGGCCCGCCTGCACCTGGAAAAGATCGGCGTGAAGCTGACCACCCTGAGCCAGGAACAGGCCGACTACATCGGCGTGCCGGTGGAAGGCCCGTTCAAGCCGGACCACTACCGCTACTGATGCCTGCGCGGTGCCGGCCAGCGGCCGGCACTACCGGTGCATGCAACACACGGAACGGGCGCCTTCGGGCGCCCGTTCTGCGTCTGCCTGCAGCCGTACACCACGTATCCACGCATGGCGTGGATCTACTGATCGTCCGGCCCCAGTAGATCCACGCCATGCGTGGATATCCCCCAGCCAACCCACAGTAGATCCACGCCATGCGTGGATATCCCCCAGCCAACCCACAGTAGATCCACGCCATGCGTGGATGTTCCCCACCGGAGCGGGAACAATAGCCTCGGTCAAGGCAACACCCCTGCCCCGCGCTAGGATGCCCCCATGACTCCGGCCATCAACCTGCTCAAGCGCGAGAAGATCGCCCACACCGTGCGCAGCTACGTGCACGATGCTCACGCCGAATCGTATGGCGGCGAAGCCGTCGACAAGCTCGGCCTCGACCCGGCCCAGGTGTTCAAGACCCTGCTGGCCAGTACCGAAACCCACGAACTGCTGGTGGCAATCGTGCCGGTCGCCGGCCAGCTCGACCTGAAGGCGCTGGCCGAAGCGGCCGGCTGCAAGAAGTGCGAAATGGCCGCGGCCGATGCCGCACAGCGCGCGACCGGTTACCTGGTCGGTGGCATCAGCCCACTCGGGCAGAAGAAGCGCCTGCGCACCTTCCTGGACGCCAGCGCGCAGGCATTGCCCGCGCTGCATGTCAGCGCCGGTCGCCGCGGCCTGGAAGTGGAACTGGCACCAGCCGACCTGCTGCGGCTGACTGCCGGCCACTACGCTGCCATCGGCAAGTCACGCTGATGCGCTGGCCGTGGTCTGCAGCACCGATACCCCGGCTCGACGATGCACAGGCCGATGTGCTGCTGCAGGACCTGTTGTCGCGCGATGCAACGCGCATCAACGATGCCACGCGTACGGTCGCTCGGCTGTTCAGCGCCTCATCGTTGGACGCGCTGGTCGCGCATGTGGATACGATCGAACGCAGCTGCCAAGGCATCGCCCTTGGCGGCATGCTGATCAGCAACCAGGTGCACCTGAAGGCGGCCCTGCAACGGCTGCGCTACTGGCAGGCACGCGAAGGCTGCCTGTGCGCGCTCTACCCATCCTATGTGTTCTTCAGCCCCGAGCCGCTGCTGGAACAAGGTCACGTGCAGCTGCGTGCACGGGGCGAAGCGGAGGACGGCTGGGGCGAATGCTACCGGCTGACATGCACCTGCTGCGCGCAGCAATGGAGCGCGACCGAGCGCGAATACCACTACACCTGGTGGGAGTGGAAGCCCGAGCCCGCCCTGCAGACGCCTTAGTTGAGCTTGAACGTGACCGTGCCGCGTATCAGGCTCATGCTTGGTGCCTTGCCTGCCGCTTCACGCTCGTAGCGCCAGTCACGCGCGTGCTTGAGCGCCGCCGCATCGAGCAGCGGGTAGCCGCTGGATCGGGACAGGATGATCGCCTGGGTCTTGCCCTGCGCATCCAGCAGCAGCATCAGCTCGACACCTCCCTGCTGGGCCTCGCGCATGGCGGCCGCAGGATACGTCGGGACCGACGAAAGTCGCCGCTGGTGCCAGCCTCCTTCCCGGGCAATCAACGGCGTGCTGGAAGAGAGTGGGCAACGTGCAGGCATCTGCAGGTCAAAGCCTGCAGCCCCTTGCGAAGGCCGGGTGGTGGCTGGCGCACCACAGGCGATCGCAGACACGCTCTGCAGCAACGACTGCTGACGCGAAAGCGCTGCAGCGTCATCCGCTTCCACATGGAACGTGCAGCGCCCCGACGTTGCCTGCGCCTGCAGTGAACCCACGCCGGCATCGCGGATCGGCGTCACGTCGGACAAAGCACCACAGGCAGCGCCTGCATCGTATTTTGCTGCAGAGCCCTCACACGCGGCCAGCAGGCCTGCGGCGACCCATGCGAACGGCATCCAACTGCGAACATCCATCCCTGTGCTCCCTGCGTTGATCCACCGCCATGGTAGCGTCCCGCTGCAATCTTCCCTGTTCACATGCCGACTGTCCGGCCGCAGCGTGGGCTCACGGCCGCCAGTTGGCGTTGTTCTCCCAGAACGCGACGGAGCGCTGATAAGCCTCGCGATCCAGCGGCACACCGGAACCGCCCTCCTCCACGCCCAGTGCATTGCGCATCATGGTGATCGGCGCCATCGGTACTTCTTCGGGTTCGGCGGTGTAGATACAGCCGACGATGCCCCAGTCGGCCTCGATCGGTGAACCCTCCTTCGCCAGCTGCCCGGCGCTGTACAGGATCACCACCAGATAGTTCGCGCGCGGCGACTCCACGCCCTCGAACCAGCGCACCAGTACCGGCAGTTCCTCGCGGTTGCGCGCCTCGTAGCCGCTGCGCAGCTGGTGGCGGTTGGCCTCGGTGACCGGCACCGTCAGGCAGCGCGTGCTGGTCCAGTTCTCGTAGACGAACAGTTTGCAGAACGGCGCGTAGCCGTCGAGCACCTTCAGCGGCGCGTGCGCATTGAGGTGTGCCTCGAACTGCTCGGCAGTACAGTCCTGGATGGTGTTGCCACGCGGCACGCGCGGGAACAGGCGGGGACGGGCGAAATCGGTGAGGACGATGGACATGGCATGCACGAACGGGAACAGGCCCTCAGGGTAACCGTCGATGCGCTTGAAGTCTGCTTCACATTTGCCGGCCACAGTGCGCGCACATCTCCCGGAGAGTCCTGCATGAACCGCTTCCGCTCCCCCCTGCTGTCCGGCCTGCTGGCCGTCCTTCTCCTCCCTGCCATGGCCCCATCTTCCACGTCTGCCGCACCATCGCGCGTGCTGCTCGTCGTCAGCAGCGAAGGCCGGGACCAAGGGAAGACCCGTCCTGGCTTCGAGATGGACGAATTCGCCCAGGCCTGGCTCATCCTCAAGCAGAACGGCTTCGACATCGACGTGGCAAGTCCGCGTGGCGGCGCCGTCGAGGCTGACAAGTACAACCCCTCCGAGGCCTTCAACGCAGCTGTCCTTGCCGATTCCCAGGCCATGGGCAAGCTTGCCGCGACCGTACCCACTGCACAACTGCGTGCCAGCGACTACCAGGGCGTCCTGGTGATCGGCGGCAAGGGTGCCATGTTCGACCTTCCGGCCGACAAGGCCCTGCATGCCACGATTGCCGGAATCTGGCAGCAGGGAGGACTGGTCGCGGCGGTATGCCATGGTCCGGCCGCACTGGCGGGTGTTCGCCTTCCCGATGGCCGGGCCATGGTGGAAGGCCGCGCCATGACCGGATTCACGGAAGAGGAAGAAGCACTGTTCGGCAAACGTTGGGCGAAGGAATTCGCGTTCCAGCTTGAACCGCGCATGCGCGAGCTGGGCGCACGCTGGCAGGAGGCACCGCTGATGATGCCCAAGGTCGTAGTCGATGGACGCCTGCTGACCGGTCAGAACCCGTTCTCGACCGCCGCACTGGCTGACGCCTTCGTGCGCGCCAGCGGGCGTGTGCCACTGGCACGCCAGGCATGGCGCGATGAGCGCAGCATGGCGCTGGTGGAGCAGCACCTGCAGCAGCGTGATGGTCAGGCGGCGCAGATACTGGCGCAGCGCCCGTCCGACCATCACGTCGAGCTGATCGGCATGCTGGGTTTCTACCAGCTGAAAGCAGCAAAGGACGCCACTGCAACCGCCGACGCGCTGTCCATCATGCAGCTGGCCAGCCCGCATATGGACGAGCCGAGGCTGCAGGTCGCGATGGCAGAAGCGCACTGGCGCCTGGGCCGGACCGATCTGGCCCGTTCGCAGGTACTGGCTGTGCTGGAAAAGCAGCCCGGTCTGGACGAAGCTAACGCTCTCCTGGCCCGCATGCAGCCCTGACCATGGACGCCGAGCGCCTGCGCCTGCTGTTGATTGAAGACAACCTGCCGTTGGCCTCGGCCATCATCGACATGCTGCAGGCGCATGGCCATCTGGTCGATTTCGCCGCTGGCGGACACGTCGGGCTGCAGTTGGCGCTGGCGTCACCGCCGGATGTGCTGCTGCTCGATATCGGGTTGCCGGGCACCGATGGTACGACGGTCTGCCGTCGGTTGCGCGAGTGCAGTGATCGGCACGTCCCCATCCTGATGCTGACCGCACGCGATGCGATCGACGACAAGCTGCAGGGCTTCGCTGCGGGCGCGGATGACTATCTGGTCAAGCCCTTCGACGATGCCGAGCTGCTCGCCCGCTGTCTCGCCCTCGCCCGCCGCCATCGCGTGGGTCAACCGAACCTCCTGCAGATTGGGCCGCTGAGCATCGACCGCCGCAGCGGCCAGGCCTGGCGCGCGGGATTGCTGCTGGAGCTGGCACAGGTTCCGCAGCGCATCCTGCTCGTACTGGCCGAGGCCTGGCCGCGAACCGTCACCCGCAGCGAGCTCGTTCAACGCCTGTGGGGGGATGAAGCACCTCCTTCCGATCCGCTGCGCTCGCATCTGTACCTGTTGCGGCAGGTACTGGACAGGCCGTTCGAAGGCGAGATGCTGCGCACCGTCCACGGTGTCGGCTTCCGTCTGGAAGCTTCGCCATGAAACCGCGGCCCACCCAGCACCTGCGCCGTCGACTGCTGATCACATTCACAGCCTTCGCGCTGTTCACCGCCATGGTGTTCGGCACCTACTCGCTGGTGTTCATGTATGTGGTGGAAGACAGCATCTTCAACGCCCAACTGGACCGTGAAGCACGGGCTCAGCTCGCCCGGCACGCGCTCGAAGGGGACTGGCGTACACCTGCCGATGCCGCAATCCAGCTGCATCGTTCACCCTCTACCTTCCCCGACGATCTGCGCAGCGAGTTCGCAAAGGAACCGTGGCGCTCGGAGTTCGCGGGTGTCGATGGTCGGCACTACCATCTCAAGCGGATCGATCCCCCGGCCGGCGCCCGCCCTGCTTGGCTTGTGTCGGAGGTCAGTGCGCAACTGGTGGTCCGGCCGATCCGCGATCGGGTCGTAATGCTGCTTGCCGGCACAGCACTGCTGGTCCTGATCGCGGCGATCTTCCTCGGCATCTGGCTCGCCCATCGCAGCACACGCTCGCTCTATGCGCTGGTCGAGGAGGTTGAAGCGCTGCAGCCGGAACCAGGCCCCGGCGTGCGCCTGGCAGCACGTTTCGACGATGACGAGATTGGCGTGCTCGCGCGCGCCCTGGATGGATTGTCCGCACGCGTCGCTGCCTTCGTTGCCCGCGAACACGCGTTCACGCGCGATGCCAGCCACGAACTGCGCACACCCTTGAGCGTTATCTCCAGTGCGGCAGGCCAGTTGGCCAGCGAGTCGGGCCTGTCCGAGCGTGGCCGCCAGCATGTGCAGCATATCCGTCTTTCGGCACTGCAGCTGCAGCAGGCCATTGCGGCGCTGCTGGCGCTGGCTCGCGAGGAAACCGCCAGCCACGGCGCTCCGCCGGTCAAACTTGTGCCGCTGCTGGAACGGGTGATCATCGAGCAGTCTCCGTTGCTGGCTGCACGGCCGGTCGAGGTACAGCTGACCGTGCCCGACGGGGCCACGCTGCGCGCGCCCGAGGCGGCCCTGCGCGTAGTCCTGGCCAATCTGGTCGGCAATGCGTTCGCGCATACCGCGCAGGGCCAGGTCCTGATTGCATGGCAGGACGCTCAGCTGCTGGTGCACAACACGGCAGGTGCTTCACCCTTCCTTGGCAACTGGCCCGAGCCGCGGCCATTCGACAAGCGTGATGGCAGCGAGGGCAACGGCCTGGGCCTGGATATCATGCGGCGACTGTGCAGCCACTACGGGCTCGAACTGGTCATCCAGCACGGCGGTGGCGGGGTGATGGCCCGCTTGAGGGGGCAGCCAGCCGAGGCATGAAGCGCCTCCGGCGGTCCAGCCCGGTCAGTGCCGAGCTGTAGCGGCAACTACAACGCCATCCGCTCGCGCAGTTCACGCGCCTGCCGCCGCGACACCTCCACCTCGCTGCCGTCATCCAGCGCCAGGTCATAACCATCAGCGATGCTGGGCGTCACGCCTCGGATGCGGCGCAGGTTGACCAGCGTGTTGCGGTTGGCACGGAAGAACAGATCCGGCGGCAGGCGTGCTTCCAGCGCGCTCAGGCTGCGGGTCAACAGGGCGTTCTGGTCGCGGAACCACAGCCGCGTGTAGTTGCCATCCACCACCAGCCTGCGGATCTCGGAGACCGCCACGAACCAGCAGCGCTCACCCTCGCGCACGAACACCTGGTCCTGCGCACCCAGTGTGCTGCGCGGCTCCGGCGTTTCGCCCACCACCACCTCGCGCTGGCGCGCCCGCTGCAACGCTTCCAGCAAGCGCGGTGCCTCGACCGGCTTCACCAGATAGTCCAGCGCGTTGGCCTGGAACGCGCGCACCGCGTAGGTGTCGTAGGCAGTAACGAAGATCACCGCCGGCACCGTCTCCAGCCCATCCAGAACATCGAAGCCACTGCCGGAGGGCATCTGCACATCCAGCAGCACCAGGTCCGGGGCCAGCGTGGCGATCGCCTCGCGCGCGGCCGGCACATCGTCGGCCTCGCCCACGCACTGCACCCACGGCAGCGCCGACAACAGCGTGCGCAGCTCCTGCCGCGCCAGCCGCGCATCATCAACGATCAACACGCGCAGCACGCCATTCATTGCGGAATCTCCAGCAGGGCCCGCATGCGGTCGCCGACCGGCTGCAGGATGAAACGACCTTGCGTACCGAGCTGCGCACGCAGGTAGGCCAGGCCGACGCCATGCCCAGGGGTGGGCTCGTTGGCGCTGCCCAGCGGATTATCCACCTGCAGGCGCAGCACGTCATTGTCCAGCGTGGCACGGATCTGCACCTCGCCGCCGCCGGGGCGGCTGGCGATGCCGTGCTTGATCGCGTTCTCCACCAGCAGCTGTAGTGCCATCGCCGGCAACTGCGCCTGCATGGCATCGGCATCGATCTGCTGCCGCACCTGCAGGCGCTGTTCGAAGTGGATCGCCTCGATGGCCAGGTAGTCGTCCACCACCGCCAGTTCCTCGGCCAGCGTGACCTGCTCGCTGCGGTTGTGCGCCAGCGCCTGGCGCAGCGTGCGCGACAGACGGGTGACCATGTCGCGCGCACGCTCAGGATCTTCCAGGATCAGCGCGCGCAGGTTGTTCAGCGCATTGAACATGAAGTGCGGGTTGAGCCGTGCACGCAGCGCATCGCGTTCCAGCGCACTGCGCTCGGCTTCGGCGCGCAGGCGGGCCAGTTCCGCCCCGCGTATCCGGCGCAGGCTGTGCAGGCTTGCCCAAAGCGCTGCCCACAGGGCCAGCATCACCGCAGTGGTGTACCAGTAGAGCAGCAGCGCCTTGGGGCTGAAGTCGGCCGTCTGCCGCCCCAGGCTCACCCAGTTCCAGGCCAGCGCCGAGTGCAGCGCGATGTTCACCAGCAGCTGCGCCACTGCCGCGCCCAATGCCACCGACAGCGCCAGCCGCAGCAACAGCCCGGCCGTTCCGCGCGCCCACCAGTCTGCACGCAGCGCCAGCGCGCGGATGGCACCGCTGCATCCGAACAGGGCCAACGCCAGGCCCAGCGTGATCAACACGCCTGCGCTTCCGGCATCGCTGAAATAGGCTTGGCGCAGGCCGATTCCGGCAACGCCATAGAGCGCCCATACCAGCGCATTGAGCAGCCAGAAGCGTACCGTCGAGGAGGAATCCGGCATGTCCATTCCGAGGCGTGTTGAAACTCAGTGGTGGCGGTCGAGGAAGGCCTGCACCTGTTCCTGCAACCAGCGCGGATCATCCCACATCAGGAAGTGGAAACCCTGCGCGCTCATCGCGATCTGTACGCCCTGCAGTTTCGCGTACTGCGACTGGAACACCGCCCGGGTGCCGTCCTCGGTGCCACCCATCGGCTGGTAGCCGGCCCAGCTGCCCAGCACCAGCGTCGGTGCGGTGATCGAGGCAATGCTGTCACGCAGGTCAGTGGTCATCACCGCATGCATGGCATCGGCCGTGGTCTGGCGATCGCTGTCTTCGCCCCAGCGGCCCAGTTCGGCCTGGCGCTGAGTATCGCGGGTCATCCCCGGCAGGCCCGCCTTCAACTGCGCCTGCCATTGCGCGGCGTCGGCGGCCAGCATGCCCTTGCGCAGCTGGTCGACCACCGGCCGCACGCTGTCAGCGGTGGCCTTCGGGTCACGCGCGGCCGGCAGGAATGGCAGGGCGTCAACCACCACCAGCGCGCTGACCGCCTTCGGCTCGGCCTGCGCCATCTGCAGGCCCAGCAGGCCACCGAGGCTGTGGCCAACCACCACCACCGGCCCCAGATGCTGGTCATGCAGGTAGGCCAGCAGCTGCCCGCGCATCGCCGGCAGGAACTCGACCGGGCGCGGATCGGCCGCGAGCGCACCGGCAAAGCCGGGCAGCTGCACCAGATGGCACTGCACATCCTTCAGGGCCAGGCAGGTCTCGCGCCACACCTCGGCGCTGCTGTTGAGGCCGGGAATCATCAGCAGCGGGCGGCCCTTGCCGACCACCTCGACCTGCACCTTGCCCGCCGCCGGGGCGCTGGCGGCGTGCGCCGAGCCGGAGCCGAGCACGGCCATCGCCATGCCGATCATCGCCAGCCGGGCCAGGGCCTTCATTGCATACCAGAGTGCCAGGAAGATCTTCATCGTCTGCTCCTTCGTCAGGTGGGTGGTGCCGGAATGGGCTCAGCGTGCCGCCGGCCACGGCACCCGGGGGGCGATTTCGGAGCAGCGGCCGATCGCCGGGGCGAACGGTCGCAGGCGGCTGACGATGTTCGCCCGCAGAAATTGACAACATCCATCTTGATGAAGCGATATACTGATCCGCACCCGCCGCTGCCGCCCGTGCCATGACCGCCATCAGCTTCGAGTTCTATCCGCCCAAGACCGACGAACAGCGCAGCCAGCTGGACCGTGCCGCGGCCAGGCTGAAGGACTACGGTCCCGAGTACGTGTCGTGTACCTTCGGCGCCGGTGGCTCGACCCTGAGCTATACCTCCGAGACCGTGCGCCACCTCAACCAGCACCATGGCTTCGATGCCGCACCGCATCTGTCCTGCGTCGGCGGCACCCGTCAGGAAATCCGCGAGTTGCTCAAGCTGTACCGCGCCATCGGCTGCCGCCGCCTGGTCGCGCTGCGCGGCGATCTGCCGTCGGGCATGGGTTTCCCCGGTGACATGCGCTATGCCGCCGAACTGATCGACTTCATCCGCGCCGAGCACGGTGATGCGTTCCATATCGAAGTGGGCGCGTACCCCGAAACGCACCCGCAGGCTTCCGACGCACTGGCCGACCTGAAGCATTTCAAGGCCAAGATCGACGCCGGTGCCGATGCGGCGATCACCCAGTACTTCTTCAACCCCGATGCCTACTTCCATTTCGTCGACGAAGTGCGGCGGCTGGGCGTGCAGGTACCGATCACGCCCGGCATCATGCCGATCGCCAACTTCAGCCAGCTGCGCCGCTTCTCCGAACAGTGCGGTGCGGAGATCCCGCGCTGGATCAGCCGCAAGATGCAGGCCTATGGCGATGATGCAGAGTCGGTGCGTGCATTCGGCACTGAAGTGGTGGCCAAGCTGTGCCAGCGCCTGATCGAAGGCGGCGCACCCGGCCTGCACTTCTACACCTTGAACCTGGCCAAGCCGACCACTTCGGTGCTGAAGCTGCTGCAGGGCTGAAAGCACGGCGCGCAAGCGTGATCGGCGCTACCCTGCGAGGATGATCCGGCTTTCCTTCCTGCTGTTGCTGCTGCCGCTGTGCGTGCTGTCGAGCGTCGCCCACGCACAGTCCACACGCCTGAACCGCTGCACCGATGCCCAGGGCCAAAGCGTCTACACCGACCGGCCCTGCGACAGCCTGGGCGCGCGGTCGCGGTTGCCACCGCCTGCGCCCGCCGGCAATACCCTGCAGCGCGACACCCTGGGGGCACGCTGCCCGCGGCGGCTGAGTGAACTGGTGGACGCGCTGCGCGTCGGCATCGTCAGCAACGATGTGAATCGGCTGTCCTCACTGTATCTGTGGGGCGCGGTTTCCGATGCGGGCGCGCAGCGCATCCTCGGCCAGCTGGAATCGTTGGCGCGGCGGCCCCTGGTGGACGTGGTGCCGGTGTATCCGTCACAGGCGCTGCCGCAATCGCAGGATGAGGATCAGAGCCCTGCCGCGTTGGGATCCGACCCTGTGGCCTCTGTGGCGCGGCATCCCATCGGCCTGCGCCTGGAGCAGACCCTGCCCGGCAGCGCGTCGCGCGCTTCGACGGTGCTGGGGTTGCGACGGCAATACGGGTGTTTCTGGATCACGCTGTGATCGCGAGCATCCATCCACGCATGGCGTGGATCTACTGCCTCCATCCCACACGGTAGCGCCGGGCCATGCCCGGCGAGCGAAGCAGCTTTACTCCGGCCACAGCGTGCGGATGGCGGCGATGCCCTGCCCACCATGGCGACGCGCTTCGGCGATGTGACCGCGGCCCATGCCGCCCAGGGCGTAGATTGGCAGTGACACCTGCGCGCGCAGCTCGGCGAACGCGTTCCAGCCCAGCGGCACGGCATCGGGATGGCTGGCCGTGGCCTGCACCGGGCCCAGCACGGCGAAGTCGCAGCCCAACCGCTGTGCGGCCTGCAGCTGCTGCAGGTCATGGCAGGACGCGGCCACCAGCTGGCCTTCGGGCAGCGGACGCTGCGACAGCTCCAGCAGCTGCTCGCTGCCCAGGTGCACCCCAACGCCCAGTACGCGCGCGCGTTCGATATCGCGGTTGAGCAGCCACTGCACCCCGCTGCGACGATGCGCGCGCACGGCCTGTTCGACCATCGCCTGGCGCTGCGGATGCGCCGTCGGCAACCGCAGCTGGATGCGCTGCTGGCCCGCGTCCACCGCGCGCTGCAGCTGTTCATGCCAATGCTGCATGCCGCCCTCATCATCGGCCGGCGCCGGGGTGATCAGGTAGCTGTCGGGCTGGCGCAGCGCGGCCACCACCGGCAGATCGGCCGGTGGCATCGAATAGCGACCCAGTTTATCCGGCGCTACCCAGGTAATGGCCTGGCCCTCGCGGCCACGTGGCGTCCCCTTCCAGCTGCGCACGTGGCGCACTTCCAGGGTCAGGTGCTTGTCCGGGTAGCGCTGCGGCACATCCATCAGCCATTCGCCGACATCGGCTTCGATGCCCAGTTCCTCGCGCAGCTCGCGAACCAACGCCTGCTCGGAGGTCTCGCCGGATTCGCGCTTGCCGCCGGGGAACTCCCACAGGCCGGCCATGTCGCGGTTCTCGGTACGACGGTTGAGCAGCACGCGGCCACGGGCGTCGGTGATGACGGCGGCCACGACGTGGATCGATCGGGTGGGGGGAGCCATGGGGGAAGCATGCCCAGAACAGGGCGGCCCGCGCAATCTCGGATCGGGCCGGATCAGCCCCGCGAAACAGCCGCCATGAAAAAAGAGCCCCGCTTTCGCGGGGCTTTTCGGGGTCAGCTCAGCTGGCCGTGGCAGTGCTTGTACTTCTTGCCACTGCCGCACGGGCATGGATCGTTGCGGCCGATCTTCGGCTCATCGCGCTGCGCCTGTGCAATGCCCTGCTGGGCAGCCTGCACCTGCGCGGCTTCCTCGTCGGCGCTGTAGCCGCCCACGTCCTGGTGCTGGAACTGCGACTGGCTCAGGCGCGCTTCGGCCTGCTGGCGTTCGGCCGCTTCCAGCGCCTGCACTTCCTCGTCGCTGCGGATGCGCACGCGCGACAGCAGGGTCACCACTTCGCGCTTGACGTTCTCCAGCATGTCCGAGAACAGCTCGAAGGCTTCCTTCTTGTATTCCTGCTTCGGCTGCTTCTGCGCGTAACCACGCAGGTAGATGCCCTGGCGCAGGTAGTCCATGCGCGCCAGGTGCTCCTTCCAGCTCTGGTCCAGCACGGTCAGCATCACGTGCTTCTCCAGCGCGCGCATGGTTTCCTCACCGACACCGGCTTCCTTCTCGGCAAAGTGCTGGTTGACGCGCTCCTGCACCTTGGCAGCGATGGCTTCGGCGTCCAGCTCTTCGTGCGACTTGACCAGGTCGGTCAGCGACATCTGCAGGCCGAAGTCCGACTCCAGGGTCGCTTCCAGGCCACGCAGGTCCCACTGCTCGTCGATCGAGTTCGGCGGCACGAAGCGGGCCACCACGTCGAAGATCACGTCGTCGCGGATGCCGTCGACGTTGTCCTTCACCGACTCGGCGTCCAGCAGTTCATCGCGCTGTGCGTAGATCACCTTGCGCTGGTCGTTGTTGACGTCGTCGAAGTCCAGCAGGTTCTTGCGGATGTCGAAGTTGTGGGCCTCGACCTTGCGCTGCGCCTTCTCGATCTGGCGGCTGACCAGGCGGTCCTCGATGACGTCGTCTTCCTTCATGCCCATCATGCGCATGGCCTTCTGCACCCAGTCGGAGGCGAAGATGCGCATCAGGTTGTCTTCCAGCGACAGGTAGAAGCGGGACGAACCCGGGTCACCCTGGCGGCCCGAACGGCCACGCAGCTGGTTGTCGATACGGCGCGATTCGTGGCGCTCGGTGCCGACGATGTGCAGGCCGCCGGCAGCCTTGACGGCCTCGTGGCGCTTCTGCCAATCGGCCTTGACCGCGGCCTTCTGTTCGTCGGTCGCGCCTTCGCCCAGCTCGTGGATTTCCGCTTCCAGCGAACCGCCCAGCACGATGTCGGTACCACGACCGGCCATGTTGGTGGCGATGGTGACCGCGGCCGGACGACCGGCATTGGCGACGATGGTCGCTTCGCGGTCATGCTGCTTGGCGTTGAGCACTTCGTGCTTCACGCCGGCCTTGCGCAGGTGCTCGGACAGCATTTCCGAGGTTTCGATCGAGGTGGTACCCACCAGCACCGGCTGGCCACGCTTGGCGCACTCTTCGATGTCGGCCAGCACCGCATTGAACTTGCCCTTGCGGTTCAGGAACACCTGGTCCGGGCTGTCCTTGCGGATGGTCGGGCGGTTGGTCGGGATCACCACCACTTCCAGGCCGTAGATGCTCTGGAACTCGAAGGCTTCGGTATCGGCCGTACCGGTCATGCCGGACAGCTTCTTGTACATGCGGAACAGGTTCTGGAAGGTGATGCTCGCCAGCGTCTGGTTCTCGCGCTGGACCGGCACGCCTTCCTTCGCTTCCACCGCCTGGTGCAGGCCATCGGACCAGCGGCGACCGGACAGGGTGCGGCCGGTGAACTCATCGACGATGACCACTTCGCCATCGCGCACGATGTAGTCCACGTCACGCTGGTAGATCGCGTGCGCGCGCAGCGCGGCGTTCAGGTGGTGGACCACGGTCAGGTTCTGCGGCGCGTACAGGCCTTCGGTCTCGCCGTCGAGGATGCCGGCCTCGACCAGCAGCTGCTCGGCGTGCTCCATGCCCGCTTCGGACAGGTGCACCTGCTTGCCCTTCTCATCGACCCAGAAGTCGCCTTCGCCGTCTTCCGCTTCCTGCTTGACCAGGTTCGGTACGACGCGGTTGACGCGGATGTACAGCTCCGGGGAATCGTCGGCCGGTCCGGAGATGATCAGCGGGGTACGCGCTTCGTCGATCAGGATGGAGTCGACTTCGTCGACGATGGCGTAGTGCAGGCCGCGCTGGTAGCGGTCGGCCTTGGACAGCGCCATGTTGTCGCGCAGGTAGTCGAAGCCGAATTCGTTGTTGGTGCCGTAGGTGATGTCCGAGGCATAGGCTTCGCGCTTGTCGCTGTGCGGCATGCCCGGGTACACCACGCCCACGCTCAGGCCCAGCCAGTTGTACAGCTTGCCCATCTGCGCGGCGTCGCGGCGGGCCAGGTAGTCGTTCACGGTGACCACGTGCACGCCCTTGCCTTCCAGCGCGTTGAGGTACACCGGCAGGGTCGCCACCAGGGTCTTGCCTTCACCGGTGCGCATTTCTGCGATCTTGCCCAGGTGAAGCACCATGCCGCCGATCAGCTGCACGTCGTAGTGGCGCATGCCCAGCACGCGGCGACCGGCTTCGCGGCAGACCGCGAACGCTTCCGGCAGCACCTTGTCCAGGGCTTCACCGTCGGCGATGCGCTGCTTGAACTCCGGCGTCTTGGCCTGAAGCTGCTCGTCGGAAAGCTTCTCGATCTCCGGCTCCAGCGCATTGATCTTGGCGACGATGCGGTTGAGCTGGCGCAGCTGTCGTTCGTTACGACTGCCAAATACGCGGGTAAGCAGGCTGTTGATCATTGAAGGAACCGGGTTGGATGGACACGACGCCCGGCCTCCCCCTTGGGATCCGTCCGCCGCAAACGAAACAGGGCGCCTGGCGCCCTGTCGATGGCAACACCCATTGTAGCTTGGGACGGCCGCAAGGGGTTTCAACCCTTTGGCGGCAATGGCATCCGAACATTCCCGGTAGTGCCGGCCGCTGGCCGGGTACGCGATGCTGCCGAAGATCATGAGGTTGCCGGCCAGCGGCCGGCACTACCAGATCAACGGAATCGGGCCAGGGCCCTTCCGCGGCGCGGAAGGGATCCGACCCGGGCATCAGCCGCGGCTGACGCGGCCGACCGGCGTGTTGCCGCCGTCGCCGAGGAACTTGCGCGGGTTGACCACGTTGCCGTTCTCCCACACCTCGAAGTGCACGTGGGCGCCGGTCGAACGACCGGTGGAACCGGCCTTGGCCACTTCCTGCCCGGCACGCACCAGGTCGCCGACCTTCACCACCAGGCGCGAATTGTGCGCGTAGCGGGTGACGTAGCCGTTACCGTGGTCGACGTCGACCACGTTACCGTAGCCGCCCTTCACGCCGGAGAAGCTGACCACGCCTTCGGCCACGGCCATCACCGGGTCACCGACCCTGGCGTGGAAGTCCATGCCCTTGTGGGTGGCGGCACCGCGGCCGAACGGGTCGGCACGGGTGCCGAAACCGGAGGTCACGTAGCTGTTGCGGATCGGCATGCGCGACGGCACGGCGTTCTGCTGCAGCTGGTGGTCGAACATCAGCGATTCCATCACCGACAACTGGCGGCCTGAAGCAGCGAAGCGCTGCTCCAGCACCTGTAAGTCGGCGTTGACGTCCTTGACCGGGATGTCGCTGGTCGGGCCGCCGGCGTCGCCGTCACCGAGACCGGGGGTCTCGTTGAAGTCGAACTCGCCGTCTTCCAGCTTGCCCATCTGGGTCAGCCGTTCGCCGAGGGCGTTGAGGCGGGTGGCCTGGGCCTGCAGCTCGCCGAGGCGGGCCGCCAGCGCGTTGACCTGGGTCTGCGCATCGCGCTTGACCTTGGCCAGCTCTGCATCCTGGCGCTCGACCTTGGCCTGCAGGCGGGAATCATTCAGCGCGCTGGCGCCAATGCCGCCGGCAAGGCCGATAATGCAGCCTACCCCGAGCACGCTGCCCAGCAGGGCGCGGGGGCGGTCCTCGAAATAGAACCGCAAACGCGCGATCGGCGACGCTTTGGCCTGTCCTTCACGCGTTTTGATTACGATCTTTTTGAATGCCATCAGTGAGTTTTCATGTCTGAGCCGAAATCCAGCGTTCGCCCCGCGTCAGTGCCGAAGCCGGCGCTGGATGCGGTGATGGCGGACAAAAGCGGGAACCCGCTGCGGCGTGCCTTGTGGCTCGACGCGCTGGACCGTCAGTTGCGCCCCCAGTTGCCGCCACCTCTGCGCAGCCGTTGCCGGCTGGCCAATGTGGACGGGGAACACCTCGTTTTTCTCGTCGAGTCCCCGGTCTGGCATGCCAAGTTGCGGCTTGCCGAAGCCCAGTTGCTCGACGCGGCCCGTTCCATCGGGCTGAAGGCCACCAGGGTGACCATCAAGACTGCGTCTCCCACTCCCACGCGCTCCCCAGCGCTCGACAACCGGAATGGACCCCACGCAGTTTCAGCCGCCACGCACAAAGGGCTACGCGACGCCTTGGCTTGCCTGCAGGACGTTCCTTCGAAGCCGAAGAAGCGGTCCTGACGACAACGGAGCATCCGGCTCCGCTCCCCGTCGCGCGTGTCACCACGGCGTGAAACAATTCGGGGGCCGGGTCGCATCCTAGCTGCCATCCGGGGGCCTGTCGTTAGATTGTTGTTAAAACCGCGTTAAATTCAGGCTTCCGATCCAACAGGTTCACAAAACCGTGACCTCGAACCGGCCTTGACTCGCGTCAAGCATGCTGAATGCGCCGGACACGCCTGAAACGACAACGCCGCCCTGGAAGGCGGCGTTTTTGTCTTTCAATTCAACGATCTACAGGAATCAAGCGTAGGCCGGGGTAGCGTATTCCACCGGGTCCGGGGTGGCCGGCGAGTCGAAGCTGACCCATTCCCAGGCGGTGGCGTCGGCCATCAGCGCCCGCACCAGCTTGTTGTTGAGGGCGTGACCGGACTTGAAGCCTTCGTAGGCACCCAGCACCTGGCCACCGGCCAGATAGAGGTCGCCGATCGCGTCGAGGATCTTGTGGCGCACGAACTCGTCGGCGTAGCGCAGGCCGTCTTCGTTGAGCACGCGGAACTCGTCCAGCACGATGGCGTTGTCCATCGAACCGCCCAGGCCCAGGTTGCGCTCGCGCATGTATTCCAGGTCGCGCATGAAACCGAAGGTGCGCGCGCGGGAGATTTCCTTGGTATAGGCCAGCGTCGAGAACTCGATTTCCTGGCGCGACTGCTTGGCCGGGATCATCGGGTGATCGAACTGGATGGTGAAGCCCAGCTTGTAGCCCTCGTACGGGCTGAAGCGGGCCACCTTGTCGCCCTCGGTCACTTCCACGGTCTTCAGCACGCGGATGAAGCGCTTGGGCGCGTCCTGTTCCACGATGCCCGCCGACTGCAGCAGGAACACGAACGGGCCGGCCGAACCGTCCATGATCGGCAGCTCGGCCGAGGACAGTTCGACGATGATGTTGTCCACACCCAGGCCGGCCAGCGCCGACATCAGGTGTTCGACGGTCTGGATCTTGGCGTCGTTGCAGGTCAGGCCGGTGCACAGGGTCACTTCGGTGACCAGTTCGGCCTTGGCCGGCACTTCCACCACCGGGTCCAGATCCACGCGACGGAACACGATCCCATGGTTGACCGGTGCCGGGCGCAGGGTCATGTAGACCTTGTCACCGCTGTGCAGGCCAACGCCGGTGGCGCGGATCGTGTTCTTGAGGGTGCGTTGCTGGATCATGGGGGATGGGCCGGAAGTGACACATTAGATTAACACGCGCCCTCCCCTACCCTGGCTGAAACGCCAGTGAAGGCTGCCGGCAGGACGCACCGGCACGCCGCGGGGACGCGCGTGAAGCAGGGCAGCCGGACCCATCCTGGCCCGGCGCCCGCGTTTTCAGGACATGGTGGCGCAACCCGGGGAGGACAAGCCCCGGGCGCCCCGCTTAGTCCGCCTGGCGGCGCAGGAACGCCGGGATGTCCAGGTAATCGTTCGGCAGTTCCGCCGCCGCCGGGGCCGAAGCGGCCGGGGCCGAGGGAGCGGAGGCTGCCGCGGTATCGCTGCTGGCGCGACGCAGGCCCAGACCCATGCCGCCCACGGCCTTGGACACGGCGTCGCCGCCGTTGTCGAAGTCACCGAATTCCGGCTGGCCGGTGGTGGCGTTGCGGACCAGCTTGATCGGCGCACGCTCGCCCGGACGCTGGGACTTGCTGGCCGAGACGCGGTTCAGGCCGGTGGCGACCACGGTCACGCGCACTTCGTCCTGCATGTCCGGGTCGAGCACGGTACCGACCACCACGGTGGCGTCTTCGGAAGCGAAGCCGTCGATGGTGCGGCCGATCTCGTCGAACTCGGCCATGGTGAAGTCGGCGCCGGCGGTGATGTTGACCAGGATGCCGTTGGCACCGGCCAGGTTCACATCGTCCAGCAGCGGGTTCTGGATCGCGGCTTCGGCCGCGGCCTGGGCGCGGTCATCACCACGGGCGGTGCCGGTACCCATCATCGCCAGGCCCATTTCGGACATGACGGTGCGCACGTCGGCGAAGTCGACGTTGATCAGGCCCGGACGCACGATCAGGTCGGCGATGCCCTGCACGGCGCCCTGCAGCACGTCGTTGGCGGCACGGAAGGCTTGGATCATGGTCGCGTTGCGACCCAGCACGGTGATCAGCTTCTCGTTCGGGATGGTGATCAGCGAGTCGCAGTGCTGGCTCAGTTCCTCGATGCCCTTCAGCGCCACCTGCATGCGGCGACGGCCTTCGAACGGGAACGGCTTGGTGACCACGGCCACGGTCAGGATGCCCATTTCCTTGGCCAGCTGTGCCACCACCGGCGCAGCGCCGGTGCCGGTACCACCGCCCATGCCGGCGGTGATGAACACCATGTCCGCACCCTGCAGGGCGTCCATGATGCGCTCACGGTCTTCCAGCGCGGCCTGACGGCCGACTTCCGGGTTCGCGCCTGCGCCCAGGCCCTTGGTCACGTTGGTACCCAGCTGCAGCTGCAGCTTGGCACCGCAATTCTTGATGGCCTGCGAGTCGGTGTTGGCGGTGATGAATTCCACGCCGTCCACCGCCGAGTTGACCATGTGCGCCACGGCATTGCCGCCGCCGCCGCCCACGCCAACCACCTTGATCACCGCATTGGGTGCCATCTTTTCGATCAGTTCAAAATGCGCCATGTCCGTGTCCTCGTTGTATCCGCTTTGGCTGGCATGGGCATTCGGGCGTCCTGCCGTCCTGCTGCATGCCGACGTTGCGGCTGTGTGGGTTGTGTGTTGCCGGTGTTGCGTTTTGCTACGGGTACTGCGGGTGCTGCGCCCGGGCGATGCCCGGTGTTACGGGTTCCGCGTCAGAACTCGCCGCGGAACCAGGTCTTGAGTTTCTTGAACATGCTTCCAGCGCGCCCGGTCGGCAGCGACGGCCGCCGCGGGTGCTCGATCTGGCTGCCCATCAGCAGCAGGCCCACGCCGGTGGCATGCACCGGGTTGCCCACCACTTCGCCCAGGCCGGTGACGTGCTGCGGGATGCCCACGCGAACCGGCATCTGCAGCATTTCCTCGGCCAGTTCGACCACGCCTTCCATCTTCGAAGCGCCACCGGTCAGCACCATGCCGGCGCGTACCAGTTCCTCGAAGCCGGAGCGGCGCAGTTCGGCCTGCACCATCTCGAAGATTTCCTCGTAGCGGCCCTGCACGGCCTGCGCCAGCGAATGGCGCGGCATGCGGCGCGGCGGGCGGTCGCCCACCGACGGCACCTGGATGCTTTCCTCGGCGGTGGCCAGCTGGGCCAGGGCGCAGGCATAGCGCACCTTGATCTGCTCGGCTTCCGGGGTCGGCGTGCGCAGCATGTGCGCGATGTCATTGGTGACGTGGTCGCCGGCGATCGGCAGCGAAGCCGTGTGGCAGATCGCGCCCTGCACGAACACCGCGATATCGGTGGTGCCGGCGCCCATGTCGACCAGCACCACGCCCAGCTCGCGCTCGTCAGCGGTCAGCACCGCCACGCTGGAGGCCAGCGAGGACAGCACCAGGTCGTCCACCTGCAGGCCGCAGCGCTGGACGCACTTGCTGATGTTGGCCGCAGCCGACTGCGCGCACACCACCAGGTGGGCATGCACTTCCAGGCGCACGCCGGTCATGCCGACCGGGTTGCGGATGCCTTCCTGCGAATCGTCCAGGACGTACTCGCGCGGGATCGCGTGCAGGATCTTCTGGTCGGCCGGAATCGCCACGGCCTTGGCCGCATCGAGCACGCGATCCAGGTCGCCCCAGGTCACTTCGCCGTCGCGGATCGGCACGATGCCGGGCGAATTCTTGCACTGCACGTGGTTGCCGGAGATCGAGGCATACACCGAGCGGATCTCGCATCCGGCCATCAGCTCGGCTTCTTCCACCGCGCGCTGGATCGACTGCACGGTCGATTCGATGTCCACCACCACGCCACGCTTGAGCCCGCGCGACTCGTGCGAGCCGATGCCGATCACTTCGATCGGGTTGCCCGGCGAGTACTCGCCCACCAGCGCCACCACCTTGGAGGTGCCGATGTCCAGGCCAACGATCAGCGATTTGTCACCCTTGCGATTCATGTCCTTTCCTGCGTCCTGCTGGCTGGGGTCGCCGGCGTTTTCGCCGGCGTGGCCGGGGTACCCCAGCTCAGCGTGAAACCATTGGTGTAACGGAGGTCGGCGCGCTCGATCGGCGCGTCCTGACGGTTGAGCTGCGGCAGCACCTTGACGAAGCGCTGCATGCGCGAGCGCGCGTCGTCGCGGCCGACCACCACTTCGGTACCGTTGCTCAGCACCAGCGACCAGCTGCCGCGCGCATCCATCGTCACCCGGCGCACGTCGACGCCGGCCGGTGCGAACAATGCACGCGAGTCGCTGTACAGCTTCATCACTTCTTCGGTCTGGCTGTCGGGGCCGTCCAGTTCGGGCAGCGCCAGATCGGCCAGCTTCTTCGGCGTGGGGAACAACTTGCCCTGCTCGGAAACCAGGCGGTCGTTGCCCCAGCGCGCGAACGGCTTGTGCTCGACCAGGGTCACTTCCAGCACGTCCGGCCACTGCTTGCGCACCTGCGCGCTTTCCACCCACGGCAGCTGCTCCAGGGCGTCCTGCGCGTCCTGCAGCTTGACCGCGAAGAAGCCCGCATGCGCGTACGGCAGCAGCACCTGCTGCAACTGCTCGGCCGGCACCCGCTTGAACTCACCATGCACGCGCAGCTTCGCCAGCGGCCAGCGCTCGGCGCCGACCCAGCCATTGACCACGGCCACCACCGGCAGTGCAACCACCGACAGCGCCAACAGCCAGACAAAGATGCGCAGCACCGCGTTCATGCGTGCGAGGCCTCCAGGGTCTGTTCCAGCACGCGCCACACCAGCTCTTCGAAGCTGATGCCGGCCTGGCCTGCGGCCTTGGGCACCAGCGAATGGCTGGTCATGCCCGGCGCGGTATTCACTTCCAGCAGGAAGAAGCGGCCGCTGCTGCGATCGCGCATCACGTCCACGCGGCCCCAGCCACGGCAGCCAGCAGCGCGGAACGCGGCCAGCGCGATGCGGCGGATCTCTTCTTCGTCGTCACCGTCCAGGCCTGGGCACAGGTACTGGGTGTCCTCGGCGATGTACTTGGCGTTGTAGTCGTACCACTGGCCCTTGGGCACGATGCGGATCGACGGCAGTGCGACATCGCCGAGGATGGCCACGGTCAGTTCGTCGCCCACCACCATCTGTTCCATCAGCAGCTGGCCGTCGTAGCGCGCGGCCAGCGCCACGGCTTCATCGAGGCCGGCGTCATCGGTGACCCGGCTGATACCCACGCTGGAGCCTTCATTGGCCGGCTTCACCACTACCGGCAGGCCCAGTTCGGCTGCCAGTGCATGCACCGTGGTCGCGTCCACCTTCCGGTACTGCGGGGTGGGCAGGCCCAGCGACAGCCACACCTGCTTGGTGCGGATCTTGTCCATGCTCAGCGCCGAGCCCAGCACGTTCGAGCCGGTGTACGGCACGCCGAAGGCGTCCATCAGGCCCTGCACGATGCCGTCCTCACCGCCACCGTTGTGGCCATGCAGGATGTTGAACACGCGATCGATGCCACCGGCGGCGAGCGCCTTGGCCAGCGCCGGAATGCCATCCACCGCGAACGCATCGACGCCGCGCGACTGCAGCGCTTCCAGTACGTTGCGGCCGGAGTCCAGCGACACCTCGCGTTCGCTGGAGCTGCCGCCGAGCAGCACGGCGACGCGGCCGAACACGGCCGGGTCGGTCACGCGCAGCGGCGGGAAGGTCAGCGCGCTCACGCCTCGCCCTCCCCCTTGAAGCCTTCCACCGCGATATGGGTGGCCACGGCACCGATGTCGCCGGCACCCATCATCAGCAGCAGGTCACCGTCCTGCAGCACGTCCGGCAGCACGCTGGCCAGCTCGGCGGCCTTGCCCACCACCACCGGCTCGCTGCGGCCACGCGCTCGGATGGCGCGGGCCAACGCATGCGAATCGGCACCGGCAATCGGTTCCTCGCCGGCCGGGTAGACCTCGCTCAGCACCAGTGCATCGACGCTGGACAGCACCGCGGCGAACTTGTCGAACTGGTCGCGGGTACGGCTGTAGCGGTGCGGCTGGAAGGCCACCACCAGGCGCTTGTCGGCCCAGCCACCACGGGCCGCGGCGAACACCGCTTCCAGCTCGCTCGGGTGATGACCGTAGTCGTCGATGATGCGGACCTTGGCGCCGCTGGCGGTGGTCACTTCGCCCAGATCGTTGAAGCGACGGCCGACACCGGCGAAGCCTTCCAGTGCACGCGCGATCGCGTCCGGTGCCACGCCCAGCTGCCAGCCCACCGCAGCGGCGGCCAGCGCGTTGAGTACGTTGTGCTTGCCCGGCAGCGCCAGCACCACTTCCTGGCTGGTGCCCTGCGGCAGGCGCAGGGTGAAGCGCATGCGCGAGCCTTCCTGCACCACGTTCTCGGCGCGCACGTCGGCCTGCGGGCTCATGCCGTAGCTCATCACGTGGCGCGGGGTCTTGGCAGCCAGAGCCGCGACTTCTGGATCGTCGATGCACAGCACCGCCAGGCCGTAGAACGGCAGGCGCTGCAGGAACTCGGCGAACGCCGCCTGCACGCGGGCAAAGTCGTTGCCGTAGTTCTCCAGGTGATCGGCGTCAATGTTGGTGATGATCGACATCAGCGGGTTCAGGCGCAGGAAGCTGCCATCGCTTTCGTCGGCCTCGGCCACCAGCCACTGTCCACCGCCCAGCTTGGCGTTGGCGCCGGCAGCCAGCAGCTGGCCACCGATCACGAACGTCGGGTCGAGCCCGCCTTCGCTCAGCACCGCAGCGGTGAGGCTGGTGGTGGTGGTCTTGCCATGGGTACCGGCCACAGCGATGCCGCGGCGGAAGCGCATCAGCTCGGCCAGCATCGCCGCACGCGGCATGATCGGAATACGCTGGCTGCGCGCTTCCATCAGTTCCGGGTTGTCTTCGCGGATGGCACTGGAGACCACCACACAGTCGGTACCCAGCACGTTGGCAGCGGAGTGGCCGCGCATGATGCGCGCACCCAGGCTGGCCAGGCGGCGGGTCGCCACGTTGTCGGCGTTGTCCGAGCCGGACACTTCATAGCCCAGCGTCAGCATCACTTCGGCGATACCGCTCATGCCGGTGCCGCCGATGCCGACGAAATGCACGCGCGGGAACGCGCGCACCAGGTCGTTGGTGTCGTGCAGGCGACGGATCATGCGCGGCCTCGCGCAGGGCAGGCGCGGTGGCATGCCTTCTTCATACGGCTTCCTCAAGAATGATATCGGCGATGCGCTCGGCGGCATCGACCTTGGCCAGGGCACGCGCGGCTTGCGCCATCTGCATGCGGCGGGCGGGATTTTCGGACAGATCGCGCAGCAGTGCGGCAATGCCGTCAGCCAGCGTTCCGTCCTGCTTCAGCAAAACCGCCGCGCCGCGCTCGACCAGGTACTCCGCGTTGCGGGTCTGGTGATCGTCGACGGCGGCGGGGAATGGCACCAGCACGCTGCCGACACCCACCGCGCACAGCTCGGCCAGAGTGGAAGCGCCGGCACGGCACACCACCAGATCGGCCCAGGCGAAGGCCTCGGCCATGTCGGCGATGAACGGCGTGATTTCAGCCTGCACACCGGCCTTGGCATATGCCTCGACCGCTTCGGCATGCATTTTTTCGCCACTCTGGTGGCGTACCTGCACCGGCACCGTGGCACCCAGCGCAGCGATGGCCTGCGGCACGCCGGTGTTGAGCGCACGCGCGCCCTGGCTGCCACCGACCACCAGCACGCGCAGCGGACCCTGGCGGTCGGCGAAGCGCTGTTCCGGCGGTGCGATGGCGGCGATTTCGGCACGCACCGGGTTGCCGATGAACTCCTCGCGCTTGGCGAAGGTGCCCGGGAAACCGGTCAACAGGCGGCGCGCATAACGCGACAGGATGCGGTTGGTCAGGCCCGGCGCACGGTTCTGCTCATGCACGATCAACGGCAGCCCATGCAGGCGCGTGGCCATGCCGCCCGGACCGGAGGCAAAGCCACCGAAGGCGACCACCGCACGCGGCTGGCGCTTGCGGATGATCATGCCGGCCGCGCGCAGCGCGCGCATCAGCCGCCACGGCGCGCCCAGCAGGGCCAGCTTGCCTTTGCCGCGCAGACCGGTGATGGCCAGGGTGTCGATCGGAATGTCGTGCTGCGGCACCAGGCGGGTTTCCATCGCACCATCGGCGCCCATCCAGGTGACCGGTATCCCGCGCGCGCGCAGCACGCGGGCCACGGCCAGGCCGGGGAAGATGTGACCGCCGGTGCCACCGGCCAGAATCATCACCGGGCGCACGTTATTGGTGGCTGCGCTCATGACAGCCTCCCGAAGGTCGGTTCGATGCGCGACTGCAGGCGGCTGGTACCGCGTGCGGCGTTCGCTGCAGCGGCAGCCGTCGGCTCGGCGCTCATCGGCGCGCTGGCCGCAGCCGGTGCGGCCGGCGCGTCCACGGGTGCATCGGCCACGGCCTCGTCGCCACCACCGATGCGCACGGCCTGGCGACGCTCGGCGCGCTTGAGTTCATAGGACACGCGCAGCAGCAGGCCCATCGCCACACAGGTCATCAGCACCGACGAACCGCCGGAGGAGATCAGCGGCAGGGTCAGGCCCTTGGTCGGCAGGATGCCCAGGTTCACGCCGATCGAGACGAAGGTCTGCATGCTGATCCACAGGCCGATGCCGAAGGCGATGTAACCGGAGAAGTGGCGCTTCATTTCCACGCAGCGCATGCCCAGCCAGAACGTGCGGCCGACCAGCAGCGCGTACAGGGCCACGATCACGCAGGTGCCGAGGAAGCCGAACTCCTCCGCGGTGACCGAGAAGATGAAGTCGGTATGTGCTTCCGGCAGGTAGTACAGCTTCTGCACCGAGTTGCCCAGGCCAACGCCGGTCCACTCGCCGCGGCCCACGGCCATCAGCGCGTTGGACAGCTGGTAGCCGTCGCCCTGCTGGTCGGCCCACGGGTCGAGGAAGGAGGTAATGCGGCGCATGCGGTACGGCTCGATGATCGCCAGCGCGCTCATGCCGACCAGGCCGATGATCACCGGCATCGACATGCGCGGCATGTTCACACCGCCCAGCACCAGCATGCCGGCGGTGATCGCCAGCAGCAGGGTCGAGGAACCGAAGTCCGGCTGCAGCAGCAGCAACAGCACCAGCGCACCGGCCACGCCCAGAGGCTTGAGCATCGCCGGCCAGGTCGCGTTGACCTCGTCGCGGAAGCGCACCAGGTAGCTGGACAGCCAGACGATATAGAGCACCTTCACCGCTTCCACTGTCTGGAACTTGGAGATGCCCAGATTGATCCAGCGGCGTGCGCCGTTGACCGTGCTGCCCAGGCCCGGTGCGAACACCGCCAGCAGCAGCACGAAGCAGCCCAGCAGCAGCATCTGGTTGTACTGCTCGATGGACTTCAGTTCAGTGCGGGCGGCAACGACCGCCAGCACGATACCCACCGCCAGGAAGATCAGGTGGCGGTTGAGGTAGTAGAACGGGCTGCTCATCAGAGCGATCGAGCTGGACGCCACCATCACCACGCCGATGCCCGTGAGCGCGATGATCGCGCCCAGCAGCCACTTGTCGTAGCTGCCTTCGATGGCCTCAAGGCGTGTTGCCTGGCGGGACAGGTCGTTCATCTCAGCGCACCTTCAACGTGGCCAGGCCGATCAGCACGAGCACGACGGAGATGATCCAGAAGCGCACGATCACGCGCGGCTCCGGCCAACCCTTCAGTTCGAAGTGGTGGTGGATCGGCGCCATGCGGAACACGCGCTTGCCGGTCAGCTTGAACGAGGCGACCTGGATCATCACCGACAGCGTTTCGATGACGAACACGCCGCCCATGATCACCAGCACCAGCTCCTGGCGGGTGATCACTGCGATCGTACCCAGCACCGCACCCAGCGCCAGCGCGCCGATGTCGCCCATGAACACCATGGCCGGATAGGTGTTGAACCACAGGAACCCCAGGCCCGCACCGGCGATGGCCGCGCAGATGATGACCAGCTCGCCGGCGCCCGGGATCTGCGGGATCTGCAGGTAGTTGGCGAACACCACGTTGCCCGAGGCGTAGGCGAACACGCCCAGTGCGCAGGCCACCAGCACGGTCGGCATGATCGCCAGGCCGTCCAGGCCGTCGGTCAGGTTCACCGCGTTGGAGAAGCCGACGATCCAGAAGTAGGCGATGGCCACGAATCCGATGCCGGCCAGCGGCAGCGCGATCGACTTGAACATCGGGATGTAGAAGGTCAGCGCGGCCGGCACGTCGGCCGTGTAGAACAGGAACAGGCCCGCGGCCAGGCCGAAGATCGACTGCAGCAGGTACTTCCAGCGCGACTTCAGGCCGTTCGGGTCGCGGCGGACGATCTTGATCCAGTCGTCATACCAGCCGATGGCGCCGAAGCACAGCATCACCGCCAGCACCAGCCACACGTAGCGGTTGCGCAGGTCGGCCCACATCAGCACCGACAGGGTGATGGTGAGCAGGATCAGCGAACCGCCCATGGTCGGCGTACCGGCCTTGGAGAAATGGGTCTGCGGACCGTCCTTGCGGATCGGCTGGCCGCCCTTGAACTGGGCAAGCTTGCGGATCATCGCCGGGCCGAGCCACAGCGACAGGAACAGGGCCGTCAACGCGGCAAGGATGGCGCGGAACGTCTGGTAGTTGAACAGCCCGAACAGGCTCTCCAACTGCTGCAACCATCGAGCCAGTTCATACAACATGCGGGGATTCCTCTCCTTGCGCCAGCAGCGCTTTGACAATCGTGTCCATGGCGCTGCCACGGGAACCCTTGACCAGGCAGCGCACGCCGGCGTGCAGCTCGTCCTTCAGCGCCTGCGACAGCGCGTCATGGGTGGCGAAATGACGGCCGCCTTCACCGAAGGCGGTGGCGGCAGCGGCGCTGAGCGGGCCCAGCGCATACAGGCGCTTGAGGCCAGCAGCGCGCGCGCGGAGCCCTGCCTGCGCGTGCAGCGCTTCGGCGTCCGGACCCAGCTCGCGCATGTCGCCCAGCACCAGCCAACCCTCTTCCGGTGCGGCGGCAAGGGCGTCGATGGCCGCGGCCAGCGAACCGGGGTTGGCGTTGTAGCTGTCGTCCACCAGCACCGCGCCGTTGCGCAGCTGATGGGCGATCTGGCGGCCCGGCACCGGCTGTGCTTCGGCCAGGCCGGCCGCGATCAGCGCCAGATCGACACCGGCGGCCAGCGCCAGGCTGGCAGCGGCCAGCGCATTGCTGACGTTGTGGCGACCCGGCAGGCCCAGCACCACGCGGGCTTCGCCGCCCGGTGCGACCAGGGTGAACTGGCTGCCCTGCGCGCCGGCGCGGATGTCGCGCGCGGTGATGTCCGCGGTGTGCTCCAGGCCATAGCGCAGTACGCGGCAGCGCGGCGGGGTGCCGACGAAGTGCTGTTCGAACCAGCGGCCGTAGGCATCGTCGACGTTGATCACGGCCACGCCATCGGCCGGCAGCGCGGCATAGATCGCGCCCTTGGTCACTGCCACGCCGAGCAGGCTGCCCATCCGTTCCAGGTGCGCCGGGGCGATGTTGTTGACCAGCGCATAGCGCGGGCGGGCGATGTCGGTCAGGTAGGCGATGTCACCCGGCTTGCCCGCGCCCATCTCGTAGACAGCGTAGTCGGCATCTTCCGGGGCATCGATCACTGCCAGCGGCAGGCCGATCTCGTTGTTGCGGTTGCCCGGGTTGGCGTAGACCACCTTGTGCGCATGACGGGCCACCTGCTGCAGGATTGCCAGCAGCAGGCTCTTCACGCTGGTCTTGCCGTTGCTGCCGGTGATCGCGAACACCTCGGTATCGCGGTCGCGCTGCATGCCGGTGGCGATCTTCGCCAGCGCCAGCTCGCAGTCGGCCACCAGCACCTGCGGCAGTTCGATCGGCAGCAGGCGCTCGACCAGCAGCGCGCTGGCACCGCGCGCCTGCGCGTCGGCGGCAAAGTCATGGCCATCGAAACGCTCACCGCGCAGCGCCACATACAGGCTGCCCGGGCCGAGGCTGCGGGTGTCATTGCTGACCGCATCGATGGCCACGTCGTCGCCGTGGATCTCGCCGCCGGCCCAGTGTGCGATCAGCGAAAGCAGAGTGCGCTTCATGCGATGCCCTCCCCGGCCTGCGCGCTGAGCACACCGGCCTTGGCGGCCAACGCAGCGGCGGCCACTTCGGTGTCGTCGAAGTCATGGCGCACGCCATTCACTTCCTGGTACGGCTCGTGGCCCTTGCCAGCGATCAGGATGATGTCGCCGGCACCGGCACGCTTCACCGCCAGGCCGATCGCACGCGCGCGGCTGCGCTGCACGGTCACGGCATCGGCGTTCTGGAAGCCGGCCAGGATGTCGGCCACGATCACGTCGCCATCCTCGCCACGCGGGTTGTCGTCGGTGACGATGACCTGGTTGGCAAGGCGCTCGGCGATCGCCGCCATCTGCGGGCGCTTGCCGGTATCACGCTCGCCACCGCAGCCGAACACGCAGAACAGCGTGCCCTGCAGGTGGCCGTGCAGGCTGTCCAGCGCCTGTTCCAGTGCGTCCGGGGTATGTGCGTAATCGACCACCACGGTCGGCAGGCCGTCTTCGCCGCCCAGGCGGTTCATGCGGCCACGGATCGGCTGCAGCGCCGACAACACCTCGGCAATGCGCGGCAGCGGCTGACCCTGCGCGTGCAGGGTGCCGGCCACGGCCAGCAGGTTGTCCACGTTGAAGCGGCCCAGCAGCGGCGACTGCACCGCCGCGCGCTGGCCGTCGATGACCAGTTCGAAGGCGATGCCACGGCCATCCAGCTGCAGCGCCTCGGCGCGCACGCTGGCATCGGTGGCACCGCGCGAGCTCAGGCCGATCGGCTGCACACCGGCCGGCAGGCCGGCGAACAGCTGGCGACCGAACGCGTCGTCAAGATTGATCACCGCGGCCTTCAGGCCCGGACGATGGAACAGCCGCGCCTTGGCCGCGCCGTAGCTGGCCATGTCGCCGTGGTAGTCCAGATGGTCGCGGGTGAGATTGGTAAACACCGCCACGTCGTAGTGCACCGCATCCACGCGGCCCTGGTCCAGCGCATGCGAGCTGACTTCCATCGCCACCGCGCGCGCACCGGCATCACGCAGCTGCGCCAGCAACGCATGCATCTGCAGCACCAGCGGCGTAGTGAAGCCGGTCGGCTCAACCGAACCATAAAGTCCGGCGCCCAACGTGCCGATACTGCCACTGGGCGTTCCGAGCAGGTGCCAGGCCTGGGCCAGCAGCTGCACGGTGGAGGTCTTGCCGTTGGTGCCGGTCACGCCCACCATCGCCATCGCCCGCGACGGTGCGCCATGGAACTGGTCGGCCATCGCACCCATGCGCGCGCGCAGGCCCGGCACAGCGATCGCATCGTCCGGTGCCGGCAGTTCGACCGGTGCCGGCGGTTCGAACAGGATGGCGCCAGCGCCGGCCGCACGGGCCTGCTCGACAAAGCCCAGGCCATGCGCGCCGAAACCGGCGATGGCGACGAAGGCATTGCCGGGGCGCACGGCGCGGCTGTCCAGCACCAGGCCGGTCAGAACGGGATCGTGGCCCGCCAGGGCCACATCCGGAAGCAACTGCGAAAGCAACATCGAAGGACTCATTGCGTGCCTCCCGTAGCGGGCGGCGTCTGGGCTTGCGCGCTGGGCAGCGCAGCATCGAATTCAGCGGCGGCATCCACCGGCAGCGCGGCCTCGGCCGGCGGCGCGGGCAGGATCGAGGCCGAATGGCCGACCTTGCCGGACTGCTGTGCGGCCAGCCACGACTGCAGGTCGTCCAGCGGCACGTCCATCAGGCGCAGGGTGCCTTCCATCACGTTGTGGTAGACCGGCGCCGACACCAGGCCGCCATAGAACTTGCCGGCCTGCGGATCGTTGATGACGATGACAGTGGCGAAGCGCGGATTGGTGGCCGGCACCACGCCGGCGAACAGCGCGTTGTAATGGCCGCGCTCGTAACCACCCGGGCCGGTCTTGCGCGCGGTACCGGTCTTGCCGGCCACGCGGTAACCCAGCACCGCCGCCTGCTTGGCGCCGCCCTGGGTAACAACCGTTTCCATCATCGCCACCACCTGCCTGGCGACGCTCTCATCGATGATCTGATGCGCTTCGTTGCGCTGGCCTTTGACAAAGGTCGGCGCGATCAATTTGCCGCCATTGGCCAGCGCCGAATAGGCGGTGGCGATCTGCAGCGGGGTCACATTCAGGCCGTAGCCGTAGGACATGGTGGTCTTGGTGGCACCGTCCCAGTTGGCCGGGCGCCGCACCACACCACCGGATTCACCCGGGAAGCCGCTGTGCGGCACCGAGCCATAGCCGAAGCGGCGCACGCCGTCATAGAACACCTGGTCCGGCATCTTCGCCGCGACCTTGGCCGCGCCGATGTTGGAACTGCGGGTGATCACACCAGTCACGTTCAATACGCCGTTGTTGCGCGGCACGTCGCGGATGGTGAAGCGCGCCACCTGCATGTAGCCCGGATTGGTGTCGATGACGGTGTCCTTGGTCACCGCACCTGCCTGCAATGCGGTGGCGATGGTCAGCGGCTTCATCGTCGAACCCGGCTCGACCAGGTCGGTCACCGCACGGTTACGGCGGGTATCAGGAGCCGCACCACCCACCGAATTCGGGTTGTAGGTCGGCAGGTTGACCATGGCCAGGATCTCGCCGGTGGTCACATCCATGATCACCATCGAACCGCCGGCCGCCTTGTTGGCCACCAGCGCGTTGCGCAGTTCCTTGAACGCCAGGTACTGGATGCGGCGGTCGATGCTGAGGGTCAGGTCCTTGCCCGGTTCGGCGGCGCGCAGCAGATCGCTCTCGACGGTCTCGCCCTTGCGGTTGCGGATCACCCGCTTGGCGCCGGCCTTGCCACGCAACCATTCGTCGAACGCCAGCTCCAGGCCTTCCTGGCCGCGGTCGTCGATGTTGGTGAAGCCCAGCACGTGCGCCATCGCCTCACCCTGCGGGTAGAAGCGGCGGAACTCGCGCTGCGCGGCCACGCCTGGAATCTTCAGCGCGACCACCTTCTCTGCCTCGTCCGGATTGATCCGGCGGCGCAGGTACATGAATTCCTTGTCCGACTTCTGCGACAGGCGGCTGCTCAGTTCATCCACCGACATGCCGACCGCCTGGGCCAGTTCCGGGATGCGCTCGGGCGAACGCAGCAGGTCCTGCGGGTTGACCCAGATCGAGGCGACC
Source organism: Stenotrophomonas sp. 71799_Sma (assembly GCF_056482505.1). Taxonomy (NCBI): domain Bacteria; kingdom Pseudomonadati; phylum Pseudomonadota; class Gammaproteobacteria; order Lysobacterales; family Lysobacteraceae; genus Stenotrophomonas; species Stenotrophomonas sp. 71799_Sma. The sequence continues at coordinate 728,127 of NZ_CM151202.1, read as the reverse complement.
GGGGTCGACACCGCCAGCGGCTCGCCGTTGCGGTCGGTGATCATGCCGCGCGAGGTCTTGATCGGCAGCTCGCGCAGGTAGCGGGCTTCGCCCTGGCGCTGGTAGAAATCGCTGTTGATGATCTGCACGTAGGCCGCGCGGCCGACCAGCGACACCGAGCACAGGCCGAGCGCCAGGGCAACCCAACGCAGGCGCTGGCGCAGGTTGAAGGCGTTGCGGGGGCGGTTGCGGCCGGTCTTGCTCATGGGCGCACCACCACGATGTCGGCGGCCTCGGGGAACTTCATGCCGAGCTTCTCGCGGGCGATGCGATCCACACGGTTGGCTTCGGCCAGGGTGGCCTGTTCCAGCTGCAGGCGGCCGAATTCCAGATTGATGTCATCGCGCTTGCGCTCAGCGCGCGACAGCTCGATGAACGTCTGCCGGTGACGGTGACGCACGAACACGACGCCGATCGCCGAGGCCACGGTCGAGGCCAACAGGATGATCAGCAGCAGCCGGCTCATGCATCAGCCTCCCGCTTCTGGGCCACGCGCAGCACGGCGCTGCGGGCACGCGGGTTGGCCGCCAGTTCTTCGTCGGTGGCCTTGATGGCGCCACCGATCAGATCCAGGGTCGGCACGAACACCTCCGCCTCGGGCAGGCGGCGGTTGGCCGGCGGCGCCTTGGCCAGGCGGTTCATGTACTGCTTGACGATGCGGTCTTCCAGCGAGTGGAAGCTGATGATCGCCAGACGACCGCCGGGCTTGAGCCGCTCCACCGCCGCATCGAGGCCGGCTTCCAGATCGGCCAGCTCGCGGTTGATGTGGATGCGGATCGCCTGGAAGCTGCGCGTGGCCGGATGGATCTTGTCCTTGCCACGTGGCATCACCGAGGCGATCAACTCGGCCAGCTCGGCGGTACGGGAGAACGGCTGCTTCTCGCGGCGGGCCACGATGGCGCGCGCGATACGGCGGCTCTGGCGCTCTTCGCCGTAGGTCCACAGCACGTCGGCAATCTCGCGTTCTTCAACGCGGTTGATCCACTGCGCTGCACTTTCACCGCTGTCCGGGTCCATGCGCATGTCCAGCGGGCCGTCCTTGCCGAAGCTGAAGCCACGTTCGGCCACGTCCAGCTGCGGCGACGACACGCCCAAGTCGAACAGCACGCCGTCCAGGCCTTCAGCCGTCGCATCCCACTGCAGCAGCTGGGCGAAGCTGCCACGGAAGATGGACACGCGCGGGTCCGGCGCGAAATCGCGCTCGGCTACGGCGATGGCTTCCGGATCCTTGTCCATGACCAGCAGGCGCCCCTCGGGACCGAGCTGGGTGAGCACGCCACGTGCATGACCGCCACGACCGAACGTGCCATCCAGATAACGTCCGTTTTCGATCACCCTCAGGCCTTCAAGGACCTGGGTGTACAGGACCGGCAGGTGCACCGCCGGCGACTGCGACACCGGAAGGTGACCGGCCTGCGCTTCTGGGCGCATCCGGGCACCCCGGCTCACAACTTCAGGTCGAGCAACCCATCACCCAGATCCTCGTCAGACAATGTCTGCTGGATCAGGGCCCGATGCGCCTGCTCGCTCCACAATTCGAACTTGTCGCCCATACCGAGCAATACCGCCTTCTTCTCAATGCCCACCGCACCGCGGTGGCTGGCGGGGATGCTGATGCGACCGTTGCCGTCCAGCTCAAGATGGGCGGCCGAGCCGACCAGCTTCTGCTGCAACAGGCGCACGACGCGCTGGGTGTTGGGCTTGGACATCACGTCGTCGCGGACCCGCTCCCATTCCGACTCTGCATACAGCCACAGGCAGCCGGCTTCGAACGGGTTGTAGGTCAGCACGAGACGGTTGTTGCTGGCGCGCGCGACGAGGTCGCGGTAAGCGGTGGGAACCGCCATGCGCCCTTTATCGTCAACTGTGATGGCCGTCTCGCCCTGGAACACGACGCGTGCACCTATCCTTCGCCCGGTGAAACATTGAACCACGAAAACCCACAAAACACCCGGATTTCCCTCTGATGCCCACCTTAGCAGCGGCCAAAGGGTTGTCAACAACTTTTCAGCGGGGAAATCGCCAGCCACATCAATGGCTTGCAACAACCTTTAGAGAATTGTTCAAGGCTTATCCACAAGTTGCTGATCCGTCTCAATTTTTGAGATTGAACGGAAGTTCAGGGCTGTGGACAGCGCGTGAAACATCGGCCGCGCATTCATCCAAAACGGGCTGGAAGCGGCGCCAGACTGCGCAAACCGTGCACAATGAGGCCATGTGCCTGCTCGCTCTTGGCTGGATGCACCACCCGCGCTGGCGGCTGGTGATGACCGGCAACCGTGATGAGTTCCACGCCCGCCCGACGGCGGCGCTGGCCCCCTGGCAAGATGAGACCTCCGTCATCGGGGGGCGCGACCTGCGCTCCGGCGGCGGCTGGGCGGGCGTCGGTGCCGCAGGCCGGATGGCGGTGGTCACCAATGTGCGTGATCCGCTGGCCTCCCAGACCGGTCCTTCACGGGGCGCGCTGGTGGCCGACTTCCTGCGCGGCCGCGACCCGGCCGCCGTGCATATCGACCGACTGGCAACCGTGGCCGGCGCCTATGCGCCCTTCAACCTGTTGCTGGCCGACGGCCACAGCCTGGAGTTCCTGGGCAACCACCCCGCCGAGCGGCAGCGCCTGGGCCCGGGCGTGCATGGCATGTCCAACGGTGCGCTGGACGCGCCCTGGCCGAAGACCCGGCGGCTGATGGCGGCCCTTGAAGCCTGGCTGCAGGAAGACCGGGTCAGATCCCTTTCGCAAAGCGAAAAGGATCTGACCCCGGACCTGACCCCGCTCTGGGCCGCCCTGGCCGACGAACATCGCCCCGCCGACAGCGACCTGCCCGACACCGGCATCGGCCTGGAACGCGAGCGCTGGCTGAGTCCGGCGTTCATCCGCGGCGACGACTACGGCACCCGCGCCAGCACCGTGCTGCTGATCGACGCCGATGGCCACGGCCAGATCCACGAGCGCCGCTTTGGCCCACAGGGCGCAGCCAACGGACAGAGTCACGTCATTTTCTGACCGGGTCGTGCCGGCCGCTGGCGGGAATTCCTTTCCAGCAGGGTAGTGCCGGCCGCTGGCCGGCAACCTCTGGATCTTTGGATGCGCCATGAAGCTGCCGGCCGGCGGCCGGCACTACCGGGCATCGCGTTGTCGCGATCCACGCGACGGCAGTCGTCATCGCAACGGGCTCGAAACGTCATTCAGCTTCCAACCGCGACCGCGATCCGCCCACGCCACAGGGGCTCCGGCGTCGCAGTCCGCCCACTGTGCCCTTTTCGCAATCGGCACTGTGTCTATAAATGTCGCCCCTGACCCCCCAGGGTGGTGGCGCCCGGCACCCCGCCGCGCGATCGACCGCCCCCCCCATGGAGGCCCCATGCGCCGCATCCTCATCCTGATCGTCACTCACCTGCTCACCCTCGGCCTTGGCTTCGGCTTGGGCGTGTACTTCCTGCCGATCCTGATTGCCCCCGATGACCCGCCGGTCGCACAGGTGCAGGCCGCCATGACTGATGCCCCCTACCGCACCACCTTTCGCCGCGACCTCAAGGGCAGCGATGCAGTGCATTGGGCGGAAGGCAAAGTCAGCGTCAGCCCGCGCCAGGTCGCCTTCGACGGCAAGATGGGGCCGGGCCCGGATTACAAGGTGTACCTGGTCCGCGACTTCGTCGACAACAAGGCCGACTTCCTGAAGATCAAGGCACAGGCGAAACGCATCGGTGAAGTGAAGACCTTCAACCGCTTCCTGGTCGATGTACCCGATGACGTCAACGTGGACGACTACACCACGGTCGTGGTGTGGTGCGAGCGCTTCTCGCAGTTCATCTCCGCCGGGCAGTACCGCACGCCGGGTTGAGGAACACGCGGCGTCGAGGTAGTGCCGGCCGCTGGCCGGCACTCTGTCCGCCCTGCAGGCATCGTGACGCTGCCGACCAGCGGCCGGCACTACCGATGCGCGGTTCACGCATATGGAAGAAGGAGGCGGAGCCGGCCGATAAGCCGGGTTCTGTCGTGGACAGTCATTCCTCTAGGCGTTACGTCACCGCAACGCTCAAGCAACCTACCCGGATCCAACGCGGGCCGCGCCAAAGGATCCCTATTTGGTCTTGCTCCAGGTGGGGTTTGCCGTGCCGGTCTGTTGCCAGACTCGCGGTGCGCTCTTACCGCACCATTTCACCCTTACCGGCCTTCCGAAGAAGACGTAGGCGGTATCTTTCTGTTGCACTTTCCGTCGGCTTGCGCCGCCCAGGCGTTACCTGGCACCTTGCCCTATGGAGCCCGGACTTTCCTCGGCACCCCCGAAGGGATGACGCGACTGTCTGGCCGGCTCCGCCAGTGCACATTCTAGCCTACGCACGCCCTTCCTGCCGTGCTGATCGCGGCGTCAGGTTCAGCCATCCACGCATGGCGTGGATCTACCGATTCACTGGACAGGGCCGGCGAAACCCGCGCGGCTCTGGTGGGTGCGGATTCCGCTCTGGTGGGTGCGGATTCCGCTCTGGTGGGTGCGGACCTTGGTCCGCACCATTCACTCGTCACTCGCCGCAGCCAACGATGTTCCTTTTTGTCAGTCGATATTCAAAACACCCGACATTATGGAACAATGCCGTCATGGGAAACGCCGAGGCCAAGGCACGAAAGCTATTGCGACGCGCAGGCACCCTGCGCGCCCGCGAACTGGTGACTGCCGGGATCGCCCGCGCCCAACTGACCCGCCTGGTCGAGGCAGGCGCACTGATCCGGTTGTCCCGTGGCGTCTACGCGTTGGCGGAAAGAAAGAGCGACGACACCGATGATGGACTGCGGATCATTGCAGAACGCCTGCCACACCCCCGTCTATGCCTGCTGAGTGCCCTGCGCCTGCATGGCCTGACCACCCAAGCACCATTCGAACGCTGGGTCTCCATCGGCAACAGCGACCGCGTTCCGCGGATCGACTGGCCGCCCCTCCGTGTGGTCCGCATGTCGGCAACGACCCTCAATGCGGGGCTGGAAGAACGTCGCGTAGGCGGACGTCTCATATACGTCAGCAACGCTGCCAAAACCGTCGTCGATTGCTTCAAGTTCCGCAATCTCGTAGGGCTTGATGTCGCACTTGAAGCCCTGCGTGACGCGCTTCACAGCCGTGCAACCACGCCGGATGCGTTGATGGAGTATGCGCGGATCTGCCGCGTTGCCAGACTGATGAGACCGTACCTCGATGCCCTGGCTTGATCCCCTCTCTAACACCTCCCCACCGCGTTGCTTCCATCCGGCAACGGCTGCTCGATCTCGCACGCAAGCGGGGTGAGGACTTTCAGTTCGTGCTGGACAGGTTCGCCGTTGAGCGCCTGCTCTACCGGCTCTCCGCTTCTCGATACCGCGACCAGTTCCTGCTGAAGGGTGCCATGCTGTTCGCAGTGTGGTTCGACGCGCCGCACCGCCCTACACGGGATGCCGATTTCCTGGGATCCGGCAGCGCTGAGCCCGATCGCCTGCTACATATCGCACTTTCGCTCTGTGGAATGCCCGGGGACGACGGCCTGCGCTTCGATCCAGGCAGCATCGTCATCGAGGCCATACGTGAAGAAGCCACGTACGAGGGGCTGCGCATGCGCCTGATCGCACATCTGGGCCGCGCACGCTGCCATGTGCAGTGGGACGTCGGGTTTGGCGACGCGGTGATCACCCCGCCGCCGGAAATCACCTATCCGGTGATTCTGGAGGGATTCCCTCCAGCCTGCCTGCGCGTCTATCCACGCGAAACCGTGTTTGCCGAAAAGCTCGAGGCTATAGCGGCACTGGGCATCGCTAACAGCAGGATGAAGGACTTCTTCGACTTGCTGGCACTGATCCGCGAAGACGCCATGGATCGCCCGCACCTTGTTGCGGCCATTGGCGCGACGTTTGATCGACGAAGGACCCCGGCGCCAACGCCCCTGCCCTACGGACTGACTCAGTCATTCGCCGCAGATACCCAGAAGCAGACCCAGTGGCGCGCCTTCCTGCGCAGGAATCGCCTGATCGCGCCGGACCTCTCTTCGGTGATTGCCGAGATTGCCAACTATCTGGACACCCTCGACACACCCGTACAGTCCTGACGTCGCAAGGCCTGGCGCTATCGGTCCGCCCGGGTGGGTGCAGACCCCGGCGCGGCCCGTTCATCCACGCATGGCGTGGATCTACCGATTCCGCTGCTCTGGTGGGTGCGGACCTTGGTCCGCACGATCCATCAACTGCCGTACAACGCCTTGCGCGGTGCGCCGGTCAGCTCGGCAGCCAGCTTGGCCGCGGTCGACGGCGGCAGATGCTCGCTCAGCTTGGCGTAGACGCGACGGCCATGCGCCAGTTGCGCTTCTTCGTCATCACCCGCGCCCTGCACCATCACCACGAACTCGCCCTTGCGCTGGTTCTCGTCGGCTTCCACCTTCGCCAGCAGGCCGGCCAGGTCACCATCGAGCACGGTCTCGAACAGCTTGGTCAGCTCGCGGGCAAGCACCGCCGGGCGCTCACCGCCGAAGATCGCCGCCATGTCGGCCAGCGATTCGGCGATGCGGTGCGAGGATTCGTAGAACACCATGGTGCGTACTTCACCGGCCAGCGCCTGCAGGCGGTCGCGGCGGCCACTGGCCTTGGCCGGCAGGAAACCCTCAAAACTGAAACGGTCGCTGGGCAGGCCGGCCACGCTCAGCGCAGCGATGGCGGCACAGGCACCGGGAATCGGGCTGACCTTGATGCCGGCCGCGCGCGCAGCACGCACCAGGCGGAAACCGGGGTCACTGACCAGCGGGGTGCCGGCATCACTGACCAGCGCCAGCGATTCACCGGCCTGCAGGCGCGATACCAGGCGCTGGGCCAGGGCCTCTTCATTGTGTTCGTGCAGGGCCACCAACGGCTGCTGGATGCCGAAATGGGACAGCAGCTGGCCACTGCGGCGGGTGTCTTCAGCACAGATGGCCGCCACCGACCGCAGCACCTCCTGCGCGCGCGGGCTCAGATCGGCCAGGTTGCCGATCGGGGTGGCGACGACGTACAGGGTTGGCACACTCATTTCAGCGGTACTCACGGGGCAAGGGTAGAATCGTAGCGTGTACCCGGCCAAGGCCGCTGCCCTCATCGCATGGACCCGATCATGAACAAGCCCGCCGCACGGATCTCCGCCCTGTCGCTGTCGCTGATGCTGCTGGCCGGTTGCGCCACCACCAGCCTGACCAGCACGCCCGATTCGCCGGCCCAGAGCCAGGCGCTGGCGCTGATCGAACAGGGCAAGCCGCGCGACGCCGCGCTGCAGCTGGAAGCCCTGGCCGCCACCCTGCGCGGCGGTGCCCGCAGCAACGCACTGGCCGACGCGGCCTGGGCCTGGCACCTGGCCGGTGACAGTGCGCGCGCGCGCAGCCTGCTGGGCCAGCTCACCGCGCGCCAGCTGTCCGGCGCCAGCCTGCAGCGCTACCAGCTGACCGGCGCCGAGCTGGCACTGGCCGACAAGCAGCCGGCGCAGGCCCTGGCCCTGCTGAAGGATCATGCCGACAGTGTTGCGGTCGGCCTGCGCACCCGCTGGCTGCTGGCCCGCGCCCAGGCCCTGCAGGGCACCGGCGATGCCTTCGGCGCCGCCACCGAACGTGCACGCGCCCATGCCAGCCTGACCGGCAGTGCGCGCAGCGAGAACCAGGCCGCCATCGCCGGCCTGCTCGGCACCCTCGACGACGCCACTTTGCGCAGCCGTGCCGCCGCCCTGCCGGCCAACGACCCGCTGTACAACTTCGCCGGTCGCGCGTTGATCGCCCGCGGCCTGCCGCTGCCGCGCCCGTTCGACCGCGATGGCGCGGCTCAGTTCGACACCAGCAAGCGGCCGCCGGCGATGAGCGACGGTTACCGGCCGCCGGCCAAGCTGGCCGTGCTGCTGCCGCTCAGCGGCCGCCTGGCCACCGCCGCGCAGCCGGTTCGCGATGGCCTGTTGAGCGCCTACTACGGTGAAAGCCGCCGCCGCCCGGACATCAACTTCTTCGACACCGCCGGCACCCCGGCCGGTGCCCTCGCCGCCTACGACAAGGCCGTCGCCTCCGGTGCCGACTTCGTGGTCGGCCCGCTGGGCCGCGACGAAGTGGACGCCGTGTACGGCCGCCAGCAGCTGCAGGTACCGGTGCTGGCCCTGAACCGCGGCAAGGATGCACCGCCGGCCGGCAGCGCTGGTTTCTCGCTGGCACCGGAAGACGACGGCATCGTCGCCGCCGAGTACCTGCGTGGCCGCGAGCGCAACCGCGCGCTGGTGATCAGCAGCAACGACGACACCGGCCGCCGTTCCGCCGCCGCCTTTGCCCAGCGCTTCGCACAGCGCGGCGGCCAGGTGGTGGCCACGGTCAATGTCAGCGAAGCCGTCGGCGATGTCGGCGCGCAGGTGCGCAATGCCGGTCAGGTCGATGCCGTGTTCCTCGCCGTGCGCGCCCCGCAGGCCCGGTTGCTGGCGCCGCAGCTGGCGTTGGCCGGTGCCGGTGGCGCGACCCGCGTCGGCACCTCGCAGCTGACCGTCGGCAGCGGCAAGGTGGAAGAAGACGTGGCGCTGGACGGCATCGTCTACCCGAACGAAGCCTGGAATGTGCGCAGCGTGTCCGGCCTGCCGTCGGCCAGCCAGGTGGCCAGCGCGCTGCCCAGCGCTCGCGGCGCCGCTGGCCGTCTGTTCGCCTTCGGTGCCGATGCATGGAAGATCACCGCCTACCTGGACAAGCTGTCCAACGAAGGCGGCCTGGACGGTGCCACCGGCACCCTGTTCCTGGACAGCAACGGCAACATCCTGCGCCAGCCGGCATGGTCCACCTTCAATGGTGGCCGGCCGATGCCGATCGTCGGTGGTCGCTGAGCGCAGCCAACGTGGCTCGGCGGTGGAAGCCGCCGCCGAGCTGCATCTGCAACAGGCCGGACTGCAGCCGCGTGCGCGCAACGTGCGCTATCGCGGCGGTGAACTGGACCTGGTGATGGACGACGCCGGCACCGTGGTGTTCGTGGAAGTGCGCTATCGCGCGCGCTCCGATTTCGGTGGCGGCGCCGCTTCGGTGGATGCGCGCAAATGCCGGCGCCTGGCGCATGCCGCGCAGCTGTACCTGCAGGACAACCCGGCACTGGCCAATGCGCCCTGCCGTTTCGATGTGGTTGAAGCCAGTGGTGAACCGCCGCAGCTGCGGTGGCTGCGTGATGCGTTCCGGCTGGATGACTGCTGATGGTTACCGTCCGCTCTGGTAGAGGCCGACTTTGGTCGGCGCTTCTGTGCCAACCAAGGTTGGCACCTACCAGAGCGCAGCCTGGCCGGCACGACCACGGTGCGTGACTGATGCCTTCGATCATCACCCATGCCGCTGTGCCGTTGGCGCTCTGGTGCGCCGCTGACCGTGGCCGCATCCCTCCGCGCCTGCTGGCGGCCGGTGTGATCGCTGCGATGCTGCCCGATGCGGACGTATTGGCCTTTGCACTGCACATTCCCTATGCCGATGCCTTCGGCCATCGCGGTGCCAGCCATTCGTTGCTGTTTGCCGGCGTGCTGGCGGCATTGGCCGCGGTGTTGGCGTTCTTTGGTAGTCGCCGACCTTGGTCGGCGGTTTCGTGCCAACCAAGGTTGACACCTACCAAGGCAGGGCCAACGGTGGCATCGACCCTACAAGCGGCGGTGTTCGTCTTCGTCTGCGCCGCCAGCCACCCGCTGCTGGATGCGATGACCTCCGGCGGCCTCGGCGTCGCCCTTGCCTGGCCATGGAGCGAGCAGCGCTTCTTCGCGCCGTGGCGACCCATCCGCGTTTCTCCGTTCGCGCCGCAGTTCTTCAGCGCACGCGGCGTGGCCACCCTGCTCTCTGAACTGCGCTGGGTGTGGCTGCCACTGGCTACCGCCGTTGTTGCCTGGAAACTGATCCAACCCGCTCCCGTTGCCCCACGAGATCCGTCATGAGTCCTGCCCTGCCTGCTGCCCTGGTTGCCGAACTGTCCACCCTGCTGGGCGCGGAGGGCTGGCGCATGGATGACAGCGCGCTGGAGGCGAACGCGCAGGACAACTCGTGGCGCCACCAGCGCCCGGCGGCGGTGGCGCTGCCAGCCGACATCGAACAGGTGCAGGCTTTGGTGCGGGCCTGCCGTGCGCATGGCGTGGCCTTGGTCGCACGTGGCGCTGGTACCGGCACCACCGGCGCGGCGGTGCCGCTGCCCGGCAGTATCGTGCTGTCGTTCACCCGCATGGACCGCATCGTCGAGATCCGCGCCGGTGACCGTTGCGCGGTGGTGCAACCGGGCGTGCTCAACGGTACCCTGCAGCAGGCACTGGCGCCGCATGGCCTGTTCTGGGCACCGGACCCTTCCAGCGCCGAGATCTGCAGCATCGGTGGCAACCTCGCCTGCAACGCCGGCGGCCCGCGCGCGGTGAAGTACGGCACCAGCCGCGACAACGTACTGGGTCTGGTGGCGGTGACCGGCACCGGCGACGTCATCCGCTGCGGCGGCGCCTACACCAAGGACGCCACCGGCTACGACCTCACCCATCTGCTGGTAGGCAGCGAAGGCACGCTGGCATTGATCGTGGAAGCCACGCTGAAACTGACCCCGCTGCCGGTCAGCCAGGCCGGGCTGCGCGTGCTGTACCGCGATGCCGATGCCGCCGCAGCCGCGGTATCGCGATTGATGTCGCAGCCGGTAGTACCCACCCGCCTGGAGTTCATGGACGCACGTAGCCTCGAGCTGCTGCGGCTGAACGGTGCCGACGTGCCGGAGGCCGGTGCAATGCTGCTGGTGGAAGCCGATGGTGACCACGACACCCTGCCCTATCTGCTGCAGGCCCTGGCCAGCGCCGCTGAAGGCGACGGCATGATCGAACTGGATGTGGCGATGGAAGGACGCGCGCGCGACCAGCTGTGGGCCGCACGCAAGGCGTTGTCGCCTGCGCTGCGCAGCGTTGCGCCGGGCAAGATCAATGAAGACGTGGTGGTGCCGGTATCGCGCATTCCGGAGCTGGTGGCGGGCGTGCAGGCACTGGCGCGCGACTACACGCTGACCATCGTCACCTTCGGCCATGCCGGCAACGGCAACCTACACGTCAACATCCTGTATCACCCGGACGATGCCGACGAGAACGCGCGCGCACATGCCGCGCTGCCAAAGATCTTCGCGCTGACGCTGGCGCTGGGTGGCACCCTGTCGGGCGAACACGGCATTGGCCTGGCCAAGCGCGATTTCATGGCGCAGGCCTTTACCCCGGAAACGCTGGCGACGATGCGCGCGATCAAGGCCGCGCTGGACCCGGACGGCATTCTCAACCCGGGCAAGGTGCTGCCGCCGGTGTGAACGCCGCCGGGCATGCCCGGCGCTACCGGGGCGCGCTGCCTACGCTGTCGATAAGGGTCTGGCGGAAGCTGGGCAACAGCACGCGATTACCGTGCCCGCTCAGATGGTCATTGTCGAAGAACAGGGGTTCACCGTCTTCCACCGCCGAACAGGTGTCTGGCCCGCACAGCAACGGCAGCGGGTCCCACACCGTCAGCGATGGATAGCGTGCTGCCAGCTCGGCCAGCAGCGCCATCTGCGGTGCGCGCAGCCTGTCCAGGTCAGCGCGCGGCATGCTCAGACCTCCCGCGCATGCCGGGTTGTGGCGGTTGAACCAGTCCGAACAGCGGTACGCACCGGCCTTGAACAGCGGTAGCGGTGCGTCGATCACCACGTGTACGCCCAGCGTCTGTAAACGCCCAAGAACATGATCAGCCTCATCGCGCGCGGCCTGCGCATCGGTCGGGGTACGCTCGGCAAGCAATTGACGATAGACCTGCTGCGCATCCTGCTGTTGCCAGTCGAATCCGCGCAGCTCCGGCATGCGCAATGCCGCAAGCAGCACGATGTCACCAGGACGTGCCTCGCTCTCGATGGTCGACAGCGCGTCCTCAATGAAGTCCTGGCAGTCGGCCGGGCTGGCCCGCAGCAGATTGACGAAGCTGCAGCCGCCGCGATCCTGCTGGTGCACCTCCATGCCGGTCTGCCGCGCGACCATGCTGGTCATGGTGCGATACGCCGCCGCGTGCGAATCGCCAGCCACGAACAGGCGCCGCCCTTCAAGCGCCGGCGCACTCACCGGCTCCAGCGGGCGCCAGGCCGGGTAGCGGCGCGCCTGCCATGCATAGCTGTTGCGGGTGACGCTCAGCGAGACCTGCTCGTGGTACTCCACGGCGGCCCAGGCACCCGCACCACAGAGCGCCACCAGCGGCAGCGCCATCGCCAGCACCTTGGCCGGCGCCAGGCGCAGCAGTGGTGCCGCATTCCGCAGTGGACGCTCGATGAAGTGATACGACACGGCGGAGACCGCCAGCAGCAGCACCGGATACAGCCACAGCGCGACGCCATGCAGGCCATACGTCCAGCGCAGCAGCACCAGCAGTGGCCAATGCCACAGGTACAGCGAATAGGACAGCCGGCCCAGGTAGGCCAACGGTGCGCAGCCCAGCGCGCGCGCAATGCGCGATGTACCCGGTGCCGACACGCTCGCCAACAGCATCAACGTACCGGCCACGGTGGCCAGCACGCCCGGAACCGGCATCGCCAGCTGCGGTGCGGTCACCACGCCTGCACCCAGCAGCACCAGACCGATCACTGCAACCGCATCACCGTTCTTGCCCGGCGTGCGCGCATGCATCCACTGGTAGAGCAGCGCGCCCGCGGCCAGCTCCCAGAACCGCGCAGGCAGCAGATAGAACGCTGCCGCCGGTGCCGTCTGCGCCTGCCAGCCTGCCCATGCCATGGACAGCAGGGTGAGCACCGGCAGCAACCAGCGCGACCACGGCCAGTGCTCACGCCCGCGCAGCCACACGAAGAACAGCAACGGGAAGACCAGGTAGAACTGCTCTTCCACGCCCAGCGTCCATGTATGCAGGAACGGATTGAGTTCAGCACCGGGTGAGAAATAGTCGTCCTGCTGGCCGGCCAGCACGATGTTGCTGAAGCCGACCAGCGCGGCCCAACCGGTCTGGTCGAACTGCTCATTGCGCCACGCGCGGGGGATGAACAGTGCCGACAGCACGAAGGTCGCCATCAGCATCACCAGCAGCGCCGGCAACAGACGCAGCACGCGGCGCCGGTAGAAGTCGAGCAGCATCGCGCCCAGCGACGCGTGGGTGCGCAAGGCCAGCGACTGGCTGATCACGAAGCCGGACACCACGAAGAACAGGTCTACCCCGGTGAAGCCCCCGGGCAGCCACGTCGCGTTGGTGTGGAAGACGACGACGGCCAGCACCGCCAATGCGCGCAGGCCATCGATGGCCGCATTGTGGGAACGTTCGGGAGGGAACATGCAGGCAACGGGTGGAGAACGATCCGACAGCATCACCACCGCTGCCGCAGTCATTCAATGGACGATCGCGACAGGCAAGGACATCGTTCAGGTCCGGTCATAGCCCGACGCAGTTGCAGAGTCGAGATCCTATGTTCGCGGTCAAGCCTGCTGGAAGCAGGCTTGACCCACCTTCAGCATGGCCGGATCGAAGTCCCGGCCGCTTTTGAAGACACCCCAGGCGATCCTGGCCAGCTTTCTGGCCAGGATGTTGAAGACGGCGGTGCTGGGGTGACCGCGTTTTGACAGCTCGTCGTAGAGCGGTTGCCCCCGGCGACACCGCTTGAGCCCCATTGCGGCCATGTAGAGCATCTGGCGCAGCACTGGCGCGCCCTGTTTGGACAGCCGACGCCGTCCCGTTCTGCCGCCAGACTCGTTGGGCCGGGGATCCAGGCCGGTGCAGGCGATCCACGCGTTGGCGTTGGCCAACGGCCAGCGCGTCATGTAGTAAATCAGGTGAGCGGCGACGGCAGGGCCGATACCAGGGATGGTCAACAGGCGCTTGTAGAGCGCGCCATGCTCTCCATCGCGACCCAAGCGCTGCAGTTCGCTTTCCAGCTCGGACAGCGTCCCAGCCAGAGCGCAGAACAGATCTGACAGCTCCCCGGGGGCACTTTTGCTTACCCCGAAGGATTGCTCCAGGCGCGCGCGTGTCTTTACCAGCGTCTGCCGCTTGCGCAGCAAATCGTGCATCTGCTGCTGCTCGTCGGTACGCGGTACGTATTCACGCAGGCGATCGTTCTCCTTCTTCACGTACCGGGCGATCGCTTCGGCGTCCATGGCGTCCGTCTTGCCACGCGAGCCCGTCGCCCGGCCGTAGTGCTTGATCAGACGTGGATTGATCACATAGACAACGTGGCCTGCTTGGCCAGCCATCCGAGCCAACAACTCGTAGTACCGCCCCGTCGCCTCCATGCCAATCCGGCATCGCTGGGGCAAGGTGTTGAGCCACTGGGCTATGCCGGCCCGGGTGTTGGCGATCCTGTCGCCGGCCTTGCGGTCGGCCACTGCCGGTACGAACTCCTTGGAGTCCACGTCCACGCCAATATCGAGAGAATCAGACATTTGTACGGCTCCCAGCTATCTTTAAGGGGCTGGGGTGGTACCGCACCGACGTTAGCTTGCCTACATCGACGATCCCCTTTGGGGGCCGTACGATCCTTTATCGACGTTCGTGTGCGGGATGGGGATCGCTCGACTCGTCTGTCGGCTAGTATCCGCAGATGCATGCTTGACGGTCCCTCCACCCTGGCTCCTACATACCTCGTAGGAGCCGGGAGGAACATACAAGCATGGCTCGACTCTGCAGGGAATGTCGCATTCGGCAGGCAACTCCCTGTGCCGCCTGCCAGCGACGAAATTCCTACGCTTTCGAACTTTCCAACAATTCTCATTGGCAGCATTGGCGCTTCATGCAAATCATGTAGCGCCACCGATAACGGGTGGCACGGGCTTCCAATCCCGTTAGTAGTGTCTGTTCGTTACGCTTGCCTGCCGGCGTCGCTCATTCCTTGTGGGTGACGTCGGCAGGCATTCTGCCCGCGCATCCATGGCGGGCGGTGCGTGGGGGCCTCGTGCCCGCCGGCTTTTGCAGACGCTACCCGGTATTGGAACCACGCACCGTCCGCCACCCTTGCTGTTAAGCAGGGTGGCCCCTTGCCGCTTGCACAAGGACGCCGCCATGACCACTTCTCCCTACCCGCACCTGTTCGCCACCCTGGGCGAGGTCGCCACGCGCCTGCCCGACGACCTGGCCCGCACACTGGAGGACACGTTCGTTGCGCTGCAGAGCGGCAACAGCACCGGCCAACCGTGGCCCGGCAGCAACCGTACACCCGGCCAGCGCCTGGCCTTGGCGCGCATCGACCGCGCCAATGCGGGGCTGAGTTCCTGCTGGAACTGCTGCACGCCACCGCACGCGTCCGCGTGGACGGGGATATCGACCAGCAGATGGGTGACGGCGCGCGCGAAGGGCTGTTTCTGGCCTGCCGTGGGCTGGCCGAGTATGTGGATGTGCAGTTGCGGGCGGCGTGACAGCCCGCAACTGCAACCCGCTCAATCGTAGAGCGCGGTAACCGTAATGGCCGTCTGAATCGCGCCCGCGTTGACGCCACTGGTCGAGGGCAGGTAATAGCCCGCGCGCAGCGTGTAGCTGGCAGTGGCGCCGGTCACGGGCACTTCAATGCCGGTGTCACCCTTTTTCAGATAGACGTTGCCCGTGGCGCCGGCCAACAGGGCGACCGAAACGCCTCGTGCCGGATCAGTGCTGGCGGTGTTCTTCCAGCGCTGCGCATCACCATCGGCTGCGGTGCCGTCGAAGGACAGCGTGGCTTTGGCAACGCCGATGCAGCCCGTGAAGTTCAACGTACTTTGCTTCAGCAGGTTGTCACCCACCTTCAGCTCATCGGCCTTTACGTTGTCCAGCGTGATGGCCGGTGCCGTCAACGTACAGGTGCCGGGCAGAACGCGGCCGGAAATGGTGAGAGTGGCGGCCGCTGCACTGCCGATGGGCAATGCCAGTGCCAGAAGGGTGAATGAGGGGAACATCAAGCGTTTCATCGGGTACTCCAGAAGGTCAATGGATGGATGGGCCGGCGCCAGCCAGCTCGGGTGAGACAGCGAAGGGCTGGCAGGTGGCGTGGGCCCAGGACAGGCCATAGGCATCGGGCGCGTCAGGCAGTTGATAGGCCAGGCGGCAGCGTTGCGGCCCGTCCGGGTCAACGATCAGCGCGCCTTCGGGCTGCGCGCCACGCAACTGGATGACACCGCCCTGCCCCACCGCGCCTGCGGGCGTGCCGTCCTCGCGCTGCACACGCGCCGCAAATGGCAAGGGCTGGCCCAATGCATCGGTGGCATCGATGAACAAGGTGCGCTCGCGGCGTACTTCGAACGGTACGCGCACGACGCCACCGGCGGTGGGTGCAACACGTTGCGAGGTCTGCAGCATTTCCACCTCCAGCGGCAGCCCCGAAGGATCCAGATCAATGCGGTTCCAGCGGTAGGGGCTGACGTGCGGCAACAATGCGTAACCATTGCGTGCCACACGGATATCCACACCCGTACCCACCTGTGCGCCCTCTGCGCCCGGTGCATGCACCAGCGCGAAGCCCTCGCCCGCCGGCGGCCCCATATTCAGGCCGCCTGCGTGTACCACCAACGCGCCGGAAGCACTCAGGGTCTGGCTGCTGTGCCCGGTCGCGCGGCTGTAGGCGGCGTTGACGTTGGCGTAGCGCCCCTGGTAATCCAGATAGGCACTGCTGCTGTTGCCACCCTCGCCTTGGGTACTGGACACCGAATAGTTCATCGCGCGCCGCTCGCCCAGGTAGCCGCTCACCCCCGCCTGCACCTGCTGCCCAGCACTGGCGTGACTGATCTGGGTGCTCGCCCTCGGCGCTTTCTCGCTACGGCCCAGCGGCACTGCAAAAGTGAAGGTATAGCGTGTGTCAGGGCGGCCATTGCCCAGCCGGTAGCGGAACACCGAAACGCCATAGTTCGCGCGCCCCACGGTGCTGCTGAAGCCGAACTGGAAATCGGTCTGGCGCTGCGCGGTATCCCAGAAAGCCACGTGTCCGCCATTGAGGAACAGCTGGCTTGCCGCCCCCAGACGCTGGGAGAGATTGGCCTGGTAGCGCTGTCGCGCGCGGCCGGCGTAGCCCCAGTCGTCGGACGCAGCACGGGCCACGTCGTTCAGGGTAAGGAATCCGCGCGTACTGTAGCGGTACGCGGCCAGACCCACGTTGGTTCCGGTACTGGCTACGTAGCGCTGGTAGTTCAGCCGCAGGCTGTTGCCGGCAACGCTGGGGCGTCCCGGCAGCTCGGCCTGCGAGTGGGTGATGTCGATGCCGACGGCACCCACAGGCGTATTCACGGCGGCACCGGCAATCGCCGCGCGATAGCCCTGCGCGATTTGAATACCCCCCAACGCGGTGAGGTGATTGCTGAGACCGCGCGCGTAGGTCCCCTCGGCGAAACGGAGATGGGCCAGACGGCCTCCGGCGTCGCGCAGCGTTCCCGCGCTCGCGCTGAACCTGGACGTACCTGCGCGCAATGCCTGTGGCACGGCGGAGAAGCTCACGTTGAACCGCTGGCTGCGCCCATCCGCCTCGGTAACCACCACTTCCAGGTCGCCACCGGAGTTGGTCGGGTACAGATCGTCGATGACGAACGGCCCGGGCGCAACGTTGACTTCATGGATGACGATGCCGTTCTGGCGGATGCTGACCACCGCGTTGCCCTCGGCGATGCCGCGCACGGCCGGAGCATAGCCACGCAGCGAGTCGGGCAGCATGCGTTCGTCGGTGTACAAACGAGCCCCCATGAACGGGACACTGTCGAACAGCTCGCCACCGGTGTTGCCCTCGCCCAGCAACAGCTGGCTGTTCAGCGCTGGCAGATCCCTTTGCAGATGGCTGCTGATGGTTCGGTAGCGGGAGCCTTGGCTGCTGTGATTGAACGAAGCGCGATGGCGCAGGCGCCAGTCGCCCATGTTGAAGCCGGCACTCACGCCTACGTAGCTGCTGTCGCGACGGGTGCTCCGGTAGTGGTTGGCGGTGTAGTTGACGAATCCAGCCGTGATTCCGGAGTCGCGGTGTTCAGCCGGCACATGGCCACGCGCACGTCGTGCCTGCATCGCCTGCGGAACGGTCAGCTGCAATTGCAGCGCACTGTCGTCGAAGTTTGCGGTGGCCCCCTCGATGGCGGTTGGCAGATCGATACAGCCGATGTCGGCCACCTGTGCGTGAAGGGCCTGGCGGTGATCCTCACGCAACTGCAGTGCATCCAGTAGGTCCGCAGGCAGGCACGGGCGCGCATGGGCTTCGCCCTCTGACGCCTTGAACGTGATGTCGCGGGTCTGGTGGAACTGTCCATTGATCCACACATCCACCCGGTGCTGGCCTTCCTCGATCGGATTGCCCTGCGCGTAGCGGCGCATATCGATGGACTGCCCGCCGATCAGGAATCCTTCGCTGAACTCGATGGCCGGAGCGGCAGCGGCTGCAAGCGGAAGCGAGATGGAGAGCACCCCTGCAATCGCGCACGGCAGATGGGAGAGGGCGAGTGCGCGGGGACGCGCGCAGGAGCGAACGGTGGTCATGACAGGGGACGCATGAAGGCGCGAAACGAGATGCGGCGCGATGGCAGGAAAAGGAAGGCGTGCGCAGGCATCAGTAGTAGTCCGCCAGCAGCGAGACCTCGCCAAGGATGCTCCCGGTGCGAAGTTCCGCAGGCGTGCGCAGATAGCGGGCGCTGAACGGCACGGACATGACCGTTCCGGTGGTGGTGCCGTAGCTCCAGGACTGCTGCATGCGCACCGGCGTACCGTCCTGCAGGACCTGCAGTGCCACGCCGGTTGTGGTGGTGCCCGGTGCGGGAGACAGAACATCGCCGGTGTTGGCCAGGTCGTGCACGTCATTCATTTCCAGCACCAGCGGGCGACCGCTGGCGCCGCAGTTGACCGCGACGTTGAAGGCCTTCTCGCCTGCAGTCTGCTGCAGGTCCAGCGTGCGGGCATCGATCGGATCCAGCGTTACGGACTGGGGAGTGACCGCGCAGGTCTGGGCCTTGAAGCGCACCCCGATGTTCAGATGATGGCGTCCCACGTTGCCTGACTGCGTTGTTGCCATCGATCCGATCGAACGCTTGGGCGTGGGCTCCATCTGACCGCCCCGCGAATAGACATCCACCCAGACCAGAACCTCACCCTCGCGTCCGTTGCCCATGCGGTCCAGCGGCTCACCACGGCCATCGCGCAGGGAGTAGCCACCCGCTTGACCCTCTTCAATGGGACAGGCATCGCCTGGGGGGCATTCCATGTATGACCGCGACTCGAAACGGAACATCAGCAATGCGGATTCCGGCCCCATCGCGTACGCCGCTGTCATCGTCGAATTTGCTTCGTTGTAGACGTCGCCGACATAGGACAGCCCCAACAGACTGGGCACGATGGTGCCGTATGTCTCACCTGCCAAATCGCAGGCGAACTTCAAAGTTCCATCAACAGTGCCCATCCAGCGATGAAGATCGGGCACGAAGGCCACATCGAACTCGTGGTCGATGAACGCATCTCCGCCCAGGAGGCGGCAAGCGGCCTGAGTGTCGAATACGGCACATGACAGGAGCAGTGCGGGAAGCACCAGCGGTCGGGGGAGAGGGAATTTCATGCAGAACTCCTGCAGTGCGCTGCGTCAAATGCGCGTGCGCAACTAGGCGTTGAGGGGCTTTCAAGGGCATGCACGATAGTTCGCCCCCTCCTCCGACCCCATACAACAAATTGCATTCGGCGCTAAGAGGAAATCGTTTGCAACAAGTTGCATGGTGATGCGGCTGCACGACATCGACACTGCGCATCGTTCGGTGGCCCTCGGCTGCCGGCGCCTCCCATTCCGCAACGAGAACACTTCGATGTCGATCAAGCTGAACCTGCTGGCGCTGTCCGCGCTGGCGATCATGGCCGCGCCTGCGGCCCACGCCGAACAGCTGGAAATCACCGGCGAACTGATGACCTCCACCTGCAGTGTCGGCTCCGCCGGTGGCACCATCACCGTGCCGATGGGCAAGGTGGACCTGGCGTCGGTCAATGCCGGTACCCGTGCCGGCCAGAAGAATTTCAGCATTGCCCTGGACTGCACCGGCTCGGGTGCGGCGCAGGAAGTCGGCGTGCGCTTCGGTGGCACGCCTGACGGCAGCACCGGCAATCTGGCTCTGACTGCTGCCTCGGGCGCGAGCAATGTGGGCGTGGCGCTGTATGACGCAGCGGGCGACCACCAGAAGATCGGTGATGACCCGACCCAGTGGGTGACCATCGCCGCCGGTGGCAGTGGCCAGCTGGATTACAGCGCGTGGTACGCCTCGCCGGCCCAGAACGCTACGGCCGGCACCGCCAACGCGTCCGGCGACTTCGTGGTGCTCTACAAGTAAACGGTATCCGGCGTACGCGCGCACGGATGCGCGCGTGCACCTCCTGCATGAGGTATTCCATGAAACTCCGCCCATCGTTGTGGTTGCCGGCCCTGCTGGCCACCGCGCTTGTGCTGCCGGCGCAGGCCGCGGTCACCCTGCAAGGCACGCGCATCGTGCACGACGCCAGCAAAAGCCGCGATGTCACGGTCAAGGCCAGCAACGTGGGTGAGCAACCCGCGATGACGCAGGTCTGGATCGACGCTGGCGACAGCCATGCGCGGCCGGAGAATGTGCGCACGCCGTTCCGGTTGACGCCGTCCGAGCCGCGCTTGTTGCAGGCCAAGCAGGGACAGGCCTACCGGATCACCTATGCGCCGCGGCCCTCAGAGCCGCCGCTTCCGACTGATCGCGAGTCGGTGTTCTACTTCAACCTGCTGGATATTCCGCCCAAGCCCGCCAATGCCAGCGACAAGAACCTGCTGCAGTTCGCGGTGCGCACGCGGGTGAAGCTGTTCCATCGCCCCGCTGGTCTGCCGGGCCAGGCGCGCGATGCGCCGGGCCAGTTGCAGTGGCGTATGGCGGCAGGGGCATTGCAGGTGAGCAATCCGACTGCGTATCACGTGACGCTGGCTTCGTTGACCTTGCCCGATGGCAGTCGGGTACCGGCGGACATGATCGCGCCCGGTGCACAGGTGCTACTACCGCTGCCAGCCGGTGCACCGATTCCGGAGAGCCTGGCATTCCAGTGGCTGGATGACTACGGCACCGCGCGCGATGCCCAGGCAAAGGTCGTTCACTGATTGACGCCGGGCAATGGCTCGGCGCTACTTGATAAATGAAACACGCAACATGAAGAAGATGATGATTCCGCTTATCCGCTATGCGCAGTTCAGCGGGCGCGCCAGCCGCAGTGAGTACTGGTGGTTCCAGTTGTTCATCGTGATCGTTTCGATCCCGCTGTACGTGCTGGGCTTCTATGCCGGTTACAGCGGTTCGCAGGGTCTGGCCCTGGTATCAACCAGCCTGAGCGTGGTGATGTGGCTGGTGTTCGCCTTGCCGTGCATTGCGGCGACCATTCGCCGCCTGCACGATACCGATCGCTCGGGCTGGTGGTTGTTGCTGGCGTTCGTGCCGTTCGTCAGCCTGGTGCTGCTGGTGTTCCTGCTGCTGCCCAGCACGCCGGGCGACAACCGTTTCGGTGCGCCAGTTCCGCACGTGTAGTCGCCCCGCTTTGGTAGGCGTCGACCTTGGTCGACACGGTGTTGCCACGCGCGGCTGACACATCCGTGCCAACCAAGGTTGGCGCCTACCAGAGCAATGCCGAGGCACCTCCGCTACCGTACGGGCACGGGTGGCTGACACCTTCGTGCCAACCAAGGTTGGCACCTACCAGAGCGACACCGATGTGCCTCCGCGACCGTGGGGCACGAGCGGCTGACACGTTCATGCCAACCAAGGTTGGCACCCACCGGAGCAGTACAGCTGCGGCTACGCGAAGTGCTGGTATCCACCGTCGGCGGCTTCGCCATCCACGTGTACGCCCTGCCCTTCGGCGATGCGGCCGATGCGGGTGAGCGGCACGTCCAGCGATTCCGCCAGGTAGTGCAGCGCGTCGCGCTGGTCGGCGGCGGCGGTGAAGCACAACTCGTAGTCGTCGCCGCCATGCAGTGCACATTCGCGCGCGGCCTCACGACCAAGCAGCTCACGCAGTGCATTCGAAATCGGCAACAGATCGGCATCAACATGCACGGCTACGCTGCTGCGCGTGGCGATGTGGCCGAGGTCCGCCAGCAGGCCATCGGACACATCCACCGCCGCGTGCGCGAACGCACGCAGGCGCAGGCCGAGGGTGACACGCGGCGTCGGCCGCAGCAGGCGCAGGCGCAGGCTTTCGTAGTCGGCCAGCAGCGTGGCGGTGGCGATGCTCAGCGCAGCTTGCTGCCACAGGCGCAGCGCACCGGCGGCATCGCCGAGCGTGCCGCTTACCCAGATGTCATCGCCCGCCTGCGCGCGGTCGCGACGCAGCGCCTGGCCACGTCCCACCTGGCCCATCGCGGTCACCGACAGCGACAACGGACCGCGCGTGGTGTCACCGCCGATCAACGCAATGTCGTGCTGATCGGCCAGGGCGAAGAAGCCATCGGCGAACGCATCGATCCAGTCTTCGGAGGCTTCCGGCAGCGACAACGCCAGCGTGCACCACGCCGGGCGCGCGCCCATCGCAGCCAGGTCCGACAGGTTGACCGCCAGGGTTTTCCAGCCGATGTCGAAGGCCGGGGTTTCCACCGGGAAGTGCACGCCGCTGTTGAGCGTGTCGGCAGTGACCACCAGTTGCTCATTGGCACGCGGCTGCAGCAGCGCAGCGTCGTCGCCGATGCCGAGCAGGATGTCGTCGCGCTCGAGGGTACGGGCGCGGATGCGGTCAATGAGGGCGAATTCGGCCAGGGACATGGGGCGCTCCCGCTGTTGTACGTGCCGCGCAGGGCGCGGTGGGCGGTAGTGCCGGCCGCTGGCCGGCAACCTCAGGATCCCTGCAGCTGCCGGCCAGCGGCCGGCACTACCACAGGTGGGTCAGTGACCCGATTCGACCTTGCGCCATTCCACGGCGGCACGATCCAGCACGCCGTTGACGTAGGTATGACCATGTTCGGAACCGAAGCGCTTGGCCGATTCGATGGCCTCGTTGATCACCACGCGGTACGGCACGTCCAAGCGGTAGCGCAGCTCGTACGCCGCCAGGCGCAGCACCGCGCGTTCGATCGCGTCCACTTCTTCGATGCCACGGTCCAGGTACGGGCCGAGCGCTTCGTCGATGTCGCGGCGGTTGTCGAGCACGCCGTGCAGCAGCGCCTCGAAGTACGCCAGGTCGGCGATTTCGCGGGCCTGCTCGTGGGCGAACTGGGCGATCAGCGACTGGGCGTTGCCGCCGGAGATCTGCCAGGCGTAGATGGCCTGCACAGCACGACGGCGGGCGCGCGAGCGCAGCACCGGATCGACGCCATCACGGCGGACGGGTTTACCGGAGGGCTTGCCCTGGGTGTTCTTGTTCATGGCAGCTGCTCCAGAAGATTGACCATTTCCAATGCGGCGAGTGCGACTTCCTCGCCCTTGTTGCCGTGGCTGCCGCCTGCGCGGGCCTCGGCGTCTTCAACGCGTTCCACCGCCAGCACGCCGTTCAGCACCGGCACGCCGAAGTCCAGCTGCACGCGCATCAGGCCTTCGGCGCAGCGATCGGCCACGTGCTCGTAGTGGCGGGTATCGCCACGGATCACGCAGCCCAGGGTAAGGATGGCGGCGTGTTCGTGGGCGGCGGCCAGGCGCGCGGCCACCAGCGGCAGTTCCCAGGCACCCGGCACGCGGATCACGTCGATGTTGGCTTCGGTGATGCCGTTGCCAGCCAGGCTCTGGCGGGCGCCAGCGACCAGCGTGTCGGTGATGCGGGCATTCCAGCGGCTGGCCAGGATGGCGAAGCGCGCCGTTTCGGGAGTGCGAAGATCGCCTTCGAAGTGGCTCATATGCGGCTTGGGGGACTCGATAAGGGGGTAATTCTAGCGTGGATGGGCCCCGGTCGTGGCCGATGGGGGCCCGGGGCGTGCCGACCAACGGTCGGCACCCACCGGTGGCACGGGGTCGGCACCTGCCGGTAGTGCCGGCCGCTGGCCGGCAATCCCGGGGATGCGGTTGCCGGCCAGCGGCCGGCACTACCCATTACAGGGTGACCGTCTCCACCACTTCCAGGCCGTAGCCTGCCAGGCCGATCTGGCGACGCGGGGTGCCCAGTACGCGCAGCTTGCCCAGGCCCAGGTCGGACAGGATCTGCGCGCCAGCACCATTGCGGCGCCACTGGCTCACGTCCTTGTCCTTGCCCGGCACCACCGGCGCCGGCTGCTGGCGCAGACGCGCCAGCAGGGCCTCACCGTCGCGCGGAGCCGACAGCACCACCATCACACCGGCGCCTTCGGCATCGATGGCACGCAGGGCATCGGTGGCGGCCACGCCGAAGTCGTCACGGCGCCAGTGCAGCAGGTCGGCCAGCGGGTTTTCCACCTGCACGCGCACCAGGGTCGGCGTTTCGGCATCCGGAGTGCCGCGCACCAGGGCGAAATGCACGTCGTGGGCGATGCGGTCGCGATAGGTGACCAGCTTGAACGGGCCGAATTCGGTATCGATGTCGCGTTCATCGACGCGCTCGACGGTCTTCTCGGTGGCCAGACGGTAGGCGATCAGGTCGGCGATGGAGCCCATCTTCAGGCCGTGCTCGCGGGCGAACACTTCCAGCTCCGGGCGGCGCGCCATGCTGCCATCCGGGTTCAGGATCTCCACCAGCACGCCGGCCGGTTCCAGCCCGGCCAGCATGGCCATGTCCACGGCGGCTTCGGTGTGGCCGGCGCGGGTCAGCACGCCGCCCGGCTGGGCGATCAGCGGGAAGATATGGCCCGGCTGGTGCAGGTCCGACGGCTTGGCGTTGGGCTTCACCGCGGTGCGGATGGTATGCGCGCGGTCATGCGCCGAGATGCCGGTGGTGACGCCCTCGGCGGCCTCGATGCTGACCGTGAAATTGGTCTGGAACTGCGCGGTATTGGCCTGCACCATCGGCGCCAGGCCGAGATCGGCGGCGCGGGTGCGGTTCAGCGGCAGGCACACCAGGCCACGGCCATGGGTGACCATGAAGTTGATGTCGCTGGCCTTGACCAGCTCGGCGGCCATGATCAGGTCGCCTTCGTTCTCGCGGTCTTCGTCATCGACGATGACGACCATGCGGCCCAGGCGGATGTCTTCCAGGATCTCCGGAATCGGGGCGAAATTCATGCTGCATCTCCATGCGGGTGCTGACCGTTGGCCGGCACACTGATCAGGCGCTCCACGTATCGGGCCACCAGGTCGATTTCAAGGTTGACCGCACTGCCCACGCCCGCGGCGGAGAAGGCGGTGTTGGCCACCGTGTGCGGGATCAGGGCGACTTCGAAGCCCTCATCATCCACTTCGTTGACGGTGAGGCTGACGCCGTCCACGCAGATCGAGCCCTTCTTGGCGATGTAGCGGCGCAGCGAGGCCGGCGCTGCGAATCGCCAACGCTGGGCACGCGCGTCTTCGTGGATGGACAGCACTTGGCCGAGGCCGTCGACGTGGCCGCTGACCAGATGGCCGCCGAGGCGGTCGGTCGGGCGCATGGCGCGTTCAAGGTTGATGACCGCCCCTTCGGACAGCTGGCCGAGCGTGGTCAGGCCCAGGGTCTCGGTGGACGCGTCAGCCTGGAAGTTGCTGGCGTCGAATGCGATGACGGTGAGGCAGACGCCGTTGATGGCAATGCTCTCGCCCATCTGCACGTTGTCGAACGGCAGAGTCCCGACATTGAAGGTGAAGCGGACATCGCCGCCGATGGATTCGCGTGCGGCCAGACGGCCGACGCCTTCGATGATTCCAGTAAACAAGTAACGTTCTCCGCGAAAAGTGAGCGAAAAACGCCGCAAGGCAAACAGGCGCACGCAGGGCATGAGCCCTGTGGCACCGTCTTCTTTCATCCGGACTATGACCGTCGGCTCCGGCATTGGACCGGATCTGCTGACCCCCGGCCGTGGGCCGGGGCGCTCGCGGGCTCGTGCTTGCGCACCTACCGCCGGTGGGGAATTGCACCCCGCCCTGAAGACGTTTGTGTACCGGCGAACCGGCGTGGCTAGTGTACCAGCCCGTGCTGAACGGGGTCGGATGCCACAGCTGTGACGGCCGTCGCTCGCAATTTGTAAAACTTTCATTAAAATTCTGCCCCGGACGACATGAGGTCGCCACGGGCAGCCCGCTGGGCAGGCCCGCCAAAGGACTGAAATTCACAGGAATTCCCATGCGCAAGATGCTGATCGTGGCCGCCCTGCTGGCCGCCGCCCCGCTCTCGGCTTCGGCCGACGCCCTGAGCTACACCTACGTTGAAGGCGGTTGGACGCAGGTCAAGGTTGACGACAACGCACTGGACGACCCGAAGGTCGACGGCGGCTACCTGCGTGGCTCCGTGGCCATCGCCGAACAGGTCTACGTGTTTGGTGGCTGGTCGCGCACCAGCAAGACCTATCACTACAGCGACGGTTCGCTGAAGGTTGAACTGAATCAGCCGGAGCTGGGCATCGGCTACCACATGCCGTGGACCGACCGCGTCGACTTCACCGCCGACATCGCCTGGGTGCGCCAGAACGCTGAGCTGACCGATCGTTATGACGGCTACAGCGACCGCTACAAGGACCACACCAACCTGGCCCGCGCCACCATGGGCATCCGCGGCAAGCCGTCGCGCATGACCGAAGCCTGGGCCAAGGCCGGTTACATGGACGGCGGCAACAACTACAAGGGCACCTGGGTCGGCACCATCGGTGGCCAGATCAACTTCACCAGGACCTGGGGTCTGGTGGGCGAGATCTCCGGCTACCGCGACGTCACCCAGTACTCGGCCGGCGTCCGCGCCAGCTTCTGATCCAACGATCGCTCCTCGTCGTGCGATCGAACGGGCCCCGCAAGGGGCCCGTTTTTTTGGCCGGCATACACGACCTCGTGACCCCATCGCGTCATCGAAAGTCCACGCAGATGCGCTAGGCTTGCGCGCCTCTGGAACAGGAAAACACCGTCATGAAGACCCCCACCCGTACTCTGCTGGCCAGCATGCTGTTGTGCGCCCCGCTGATCGCCACGGCCGCCCCGGCCACGCTGTCGCCCGAACAGGCGTTCGACCTGTATGCACGCACCCTGCTGGAAGACGACGCGACCGCCACGCGCGCGCTCAACGACGCACTGAAACCGGCATTCGAAGGCCAGGACGCTGTAACCCCGAATCCGGGTGCGCTGGCCAAGGCATTGGCCGAACCCTGGCAGACCGTACTGGCCAGCACCGGCGCCAAGGTCGACGCTGCGGCCACCGAAGCGCTGTATGCCAAGGCGCTGCGTGATTCGAAGTGCCGCGCCACCAAGAGCGTGATCGAAGACAACGAATACGTTGAAGACCAGAAGCTGGCGCGGATCACCTACAGCTGCCAGCTGCCCGACCTGGGCAAGGTGCGCCCGCTGTTCGCCGCCAGCCTCGCATCCGATGCCAGCCCGGCCTCGCGCAAGCAGTTCACCGATGCCTACACCCAAGCGCTGCAGAGTGGCGCGCGCGTGCCGGTCAGCGGCACCTTCACCCTGTACCCGGCCAAGGACAACGGCTACTGGTACAGCGGCAACTTCGATGACCTGGTGGGCACCTTGGCCGGTGCGCTGGCACCGTTCGAGGACTGGATGCAGGACGCGCAGGCGGCCAACGCGCCGAAGGTGACCGGCGTACCGGGCTGCGACCTGTTGCTGCAGCAGCATCGTGCCTGCGTGGCGAAGATCGCACCGGACCAGATCAGCGGCGTGGACGCCATGGCCGAGGAGCTGAAGGCCAAGGCACAGGTGCAGTCGGCCGATGAGATGACGCAGGAGTGCAAGGCACTGCGCCCGATCGCCGAGATGATGTGGACCGACGAGTGCGCGTGAGCCGCGTGTAGAGCCGAGCCCACGCTCGGCTCATTGTCGCCGACGACGAGGGCGGCCGCACTTTCAGAACCGTTGCATGGCCCTGCGTGGCCTGCATGGTCAATGCTGTTGCCCTCTTCCATCGGGGCAACCGCATGAAACACCGCACGACGTCGACCATGGTCATGTTGCTGACGCTGCTGGCGCTTGTGGCGTGCGGGCAAGCCAAAGCTCCCAAGTCCAGGATTACGACCTTCTCGGTCATCCCAGCGGTTGCCTTCGAGTCAACCCTGCTGAGCGACCGGCAGCTGGATGCGTGGATGAGCGAAGACGACGACTGTCACGCGTTCCTGATGTACCACGATCAGTGTGCCGTGTTGGTATTGCCGCATGAGTACGACGACGGGTTTACCCGTCACCAGTTGCGATTGAAGGCGAAGAACCTGCCGGGCGAGGCACTGGGCGCGTACTGCCGCAACCTGCATGCGCTGTGGAAGCAGCAATGGAAGGGCCAGTGCCCGGTCGGCGAAGAAGACGACGAGGATGCCTGACGACAAGGGCGTCGCCCCTGCTTCGCGTCATTGCCTCACGGGCGCAGCAGCAGCCTGATGTCCTCACCGACCTGACGCTGGTCCACCACACGCAGGCGACGCTGCTGGTCCATGGCATCGATGCCGAGGCCAGCCAGCAGCGGGCGGCCGTTGTCGCCCAGCAGCGTGGGCGCCTGATACAGCAGCAGTTCGTCCACCCAGCCGCCGCGCAGCAAGGTACCGGCCAGCGTCGCGCCGGCTTCGGTATGCACTTCGTTGATGCCGCGCTCGGCCAGCAATGCCAGCACCGCGCCAAGATCGAGACGGCCGTCAACACTGGGCACGCTGGCAAATTCTGCGTCAGCCGCATCCGGTGCACTCACTGCAGCATCGTGCAGGTACAGCGTCGGTGCCCCACCCTCGCGCACACGGCTGCACTCCAGTGAGCGCAGGCGCGAATCCAGCACTACGCGCAGTGGCGGCATCACCTCGGCATCAGCCAGGCGCACGGTCAGCATCGGGTCGTCGGCCAGTACGGTTTCGGCGCCGGTCAGGATCGCACCTGCGCGCGCGCGCCAGTGCTGCACGTCTTCGCGCGCGGCCGGGCCGGTGATCCACTTGGAGCTACCATCGGCCATCGCGGTGCGACCGTCGAGGCTGGCCGCCAGCTTCACCCGCAGCCACGGCCGGTTGCGCTCCACACGCGACAGGAAGCCCTTGTTGAGCTCACGTGCCTGCGTCGCCATCAGCCCTTCAGCGACTTCGATGCCCGCATTGCGCAGCAGATCGAAGCCACCACCATCGACCTTCGGGAACGGATCGCGCATCGCGGCAACGACGCGCGACACACCCGCTTCGATCAAGGCCAGCGCACACGGCGGTGTGCGCCCGTAGTGCGCACAAGGCTCCAGGGTGACGTAGGCGGTGGCACCGCGCGCCTCGCTTCCTGCCTCGCGCAGCGCGAACACTTCGGCGTGCGGTCCACCGGCACGCTGGTGCCAGCCCTGCCCGACCACACGTTCGCCGTGGGCGATCACGCAGCCGACCATCGGGTTTGGGCGGGTGGTGTAGGCGGCACGCTCGGCCAGACGCAGTGCGTTGGCCATGTGCAGGTGGTCGAGAACGGAGAACGGGGTGGTCATGCGGCCATGGTAGCGCCGTTGGTGCCGGTGTAGATCCACGCCATGCGTGGATGGGCGCCACTGTGCCAACCAAGGTTGGCACCCACCGAAGCAGATATCTGTGCCAACCAAGGTTGGCATCCACCGAAGCAGATATCTGTGCCAACCAAGGTTGGCATCTACCGGGGCGTCAGCCCTTCTTCTTCTTGGTCAGGGCGATCACGTCGCCCAGCAGCTGCAGCTGTTCGGTACTGGAGGGCAGATCACGCTCCAGCTTCTCGATCTCCTCGCGGAAATCGGCCACGTCCTCGAAGCTGCGGTAGACCGACGCGAAGCGTACGTAGCCGACATGGTCGAGCTTGCGCAGTTCGTTCATGACGAACTCGCCGACCTTGATCGAGGGCACTTCGCGCTCGCCGCTGATGCGCAGCTGGTGGACCACGGCGCGTACCGCCGCTTCGATCTTGTCTTCGGCCACCGCACGCTTCTGCAGCGCGCGGTCGAAGCCAGCGCGGACCTTGCGCTGGTCGAATGCTTCACGGGTGCCATCGCTCTTGACGATGGCGGGCAGTTTCAACTCCACCGTTTCCATGGTGCTGAAGCGCTCGCCACAGGCTTCGCATTCACGCCGACGACGGATCGTCGCGCCGTCTTCGGAGACGCGCGAGTCGATGACCCGGGTATCGGCATGTTGGCAGAAGGGGCAGTGCATGGAACGCCTGGCTCAGGAAAGTACCTATTGCCACGGTCATGGCAGCGTCGCAAAGGTACCTGAGAAAGGGCCCCGCAGCAAATGCTGTCTGCGCGGAAGTGCCTGCATTTCGGCCGAACAGAGCCGCCAGCGCGGTCAGCGCTGCGCGTTCAACCGGGTGCCGGCGGCGCCGAGGCCGCGCGCGCCCAACGCAGCCACGCCAGATGCCCTGCCATCACCAGCAGCGGCGGGCCGAACCCGAGGAAGGCCAGGGTCGAGATCTCCCCGCGCTTGAAGGTGAAGTACAGCGTGGCGGCGACCACGCCCAGCGCGGCCAGGCTTCCCAGCGCCAGGCCTATCCAGGCGACAACCGGCGATTGGCGCAAGCCGGTAACACCGCGCCACAGGAACAGGCCGCTCAGCCACAACCACGACAGCAGGCCGATGATCCCGGCCGACGACCACAACAGCAGGATCCTGTACTCGTCACCGGTCAGGTACTTGCCATCCCATACGACCATCAGACCCAGCACGGCACCCGTGCCTCCGGCGGCCACCGTTGGCAGGCCCACCAACAGGCCGGCAATGGCCATCCAGCGTTTGTGCAGACGCTCATCCATGCGTTCGGTTTCCTTCCCTGGGCCGCATCATCCGCGGCGTTTGATCCACACCAGCATCGCAGCCGGCACCAGCATCGATGGGCCCAGCAGCAACAAGCCGAGGCCTTCGCCGTGCACGGCGATGCCCCACCACAGCGCCAGCCCCAGCGGCGGCAAGGCGGCGAGACCGCCCGCCAGCAGCATCCACCACCAGAGGCGGTGCACGTGCAGCCCGGCACGCCCCTGCATCAGAAAACCCGCGCTCAGCCACAACCAGGCCAGGCAGCCGGCAATGCCGGCCAGGCCCCACAGCGGCATCACCGTTACCGAGGCCAGCGTGCCATGACCAAACTGGCCCAGCCCCATCAGCAGCAGCATCGTCGCCGCCGCGCCGCCCATCGCCAGGCTGGGCAGGCCGAACAGCACCGCCAGCGCGGCGTAGAGGTACTTGAGGTGGCGCTCATCCATGCGCGGTTACTCCCATACCGGTGTCGGAGCCCTTCCCGGCAGGAAGGGATCCGACCCCTGCTGCGATCAGCCGTAGACCGGGTACTTGCGGCACTGCGCGCTGACGGCGTCGCGCACGCGGGCGATGACGGCGTCATCGTTCGGTGCGTCGAGCACGTCGGCGATCCAGTTGGCCAGGTCCACGCAATCCTGTTCGACGTAACCACGGGTGGTCACCGCCGGGGTGCCCAGGCGCAGGCCCGAGGTCACGAACGGCGAACGCGGGTCGTTCGGCACCGAGTTCTTGTTGACGGTGATGTGGGCCTTGCCCAGCGCGGCTTCCGCGTCCTTGCCGGACACGTCCTTGCCGATCATGTCGACCAGCATCAGGTGGTTCTGGGTGCCACCGGAGACGATCTTGTAGCCGCGCGCGATCAGCGTGTTGGCCATCGCCTGGGCGTTCTTCACCACCTGCTGCTGGTAGGCCTTGAAGCCCGGTTCCAGCGCTTCCTTGAAGGCCACGGCCTTGCCGGCGATGACGTGCATCAGCGGACCACCCTGGATGCCCGGGAACACGATCGACTGCAGCTTCTTGACCAGGTCTTCGTCGGCGCCCTTGGCGACGATGATGCCGCCGCGCGGGCCGCGCAGGGTCTTGTGGGTGGTCGAGGTGACCACGTGCGCGTGTTCCAGCGGGCTCGGGTAGACGCCAGCGGCGACCAGGCCGGCGACGTGGGCCATGTCGACGAACAGGTAGGCGCCGACCTTGTCGGCGATGGCGCGGAAGCGCGCCCAGTCGATCACCTGCGAGTAGGCGGAGAAGCCGGCCACGACCATCTTCGGCTTGTGCTCCAGGGCCAGGCGCTCGACTTCGTCGTAATCGATCAGGCCCTGGTCGTTCACACCATACTGCACGGCGTTGAACAGCTTGCCCGAGGCGTTCACCTTGGCACCGTGGGTGAGGTGGCCGCCGTGGGCCAGGCTCATGCCGAGGATGGTGTCACCCGGCTGCAGCAGGGCGAAGTACACGGCCTGGTTGGCCTGCGAGCCGCTGTGCGGCTGCACGTTGGCGTAGTCGGCGCCGAACAGCTGCTTCAGGCGATCGATCGCCAGCTGCTCGGCGATGTCCACGTATTCGCAACCACCGTAGTAGCGCTTGCCCGGGTAGCCTTCGGCGTACTTGTTGGTCAGCTGGCTGCCCTGCGCTTCCATCACCGCCGGGCTGGTGTAGTTCTCGCTGGCGATCAGCTCGACGTGGTCTTCCTGGCGCTGGGTCTCAGCGGCGATGGCCTTGGCCAGTTCGGGATCGTAGGATTCGATGCGGACGTCACGCGGGAACATCGGGTACTCCAGCAGGCAGGGAAAAGGGGTACGGCTCAGCCCCCGATTGTAGCCCCGCACCGGGCCTGCCGGGGCCGAAACGGACGGGGCCGGCATCCCCGAAGGAATCCGGCCCCGTATGGTTTCGAGTGCGCTGTACCGGCGTACCGGTAGATCCACGCCATGCGTGGAGGTGGCTGCGGACTCAGCGGCTGCTGAGCACGTACTGGGCGATCACACCGGTGGCGATGGCCACCAGCAGCATGTTGCCGCGGTCATCGCGGATCCAGTGGTGGCCATACGGCGGGCGACGCAGGTGATAGCGCGGATAGTCGTTCACCACATAGATCGGGCCACGGTAGTAGTCGCGGTAGCGATGGCCGACCTTCCAGCCGTAGCCCGGGCCATAGGCCGGGCGGTACACCACACGCGGCGGTGCCGGGCGGTAGTAGCGGTCATGGTCGCGGTGCCACTCGCGGTGATCCTGGCGGTAGTCGCGCCGGGCCTCGCGGCGGTCGCGTTCCCAGTCACGACGGTCCTGGCGCCATTCGCGGCGGTCCTCGCGCCACTCGCGGCGGTCGTGGTCGCGGCGGTGGTCGTTGTCGGCGAAGGCCGGGGCCACGGCGCCGGCCATTACTCGATTGATGCGCATGTCAGACCTCTGCTCGGGTGGGTGGTAAGCCCATATTGCGCACCCGATCTGAACCGTTTCCGGCTGGAAACGCTTCCCGCTACAGGACTGTGACCGGGTATTCAGGCCGCGGCCAGCCCGGCGCCCCTGCCCGGGCGCGGCCCGGAACCGGTTCCGGCTATAATTGGCGGTATTCCATTTCAGTCTGTGCCCGCTGCCGCAACGGGATGTTCCCGTGACGGGTCGGGCGCAGGGCCGCGCCTACGGAGACCGCATGTCCTCGCAATACATCTACACCATGAACCGCGTGTCCAAGGTGGTCCCGCCCAAGCGGCAGATCATCAAGGACATCTCGCTGTCCTTCTTCCCGGGCGCGAAGATCGGCCTGCTGGGCCTGAACGGCGCCGGCAAGTCCACCGTGCTGAAGATCATGGCCGGCGTGGACACCGATTTCGAGGGCGAAGCCCGCCCGCAGCCGGGCATCAAGGTCGGCTACCTGGCGCAGGAACCGGAACTGGACCCGACCAAGACCGTGCGTGAAGCGGTCGAGGAAGGCGTGGGCGAAGTGCTGCAGGCCCAGGCCGCGCTGGACGCGGTGTACCTGGCCTACGCCGAGGAAGGCGCCGACTTCGACGCGCTGGCCAAGGAACAGGAGCGCCTGGAGGCGATCCTGGCCGCTGGCGACGCGCACACCCTGGAGAACCAGCTGGACGTGGCCGCCGATGCGCTGCGCCTGCCGCCGTGGGATGCCGTGGTCGGCAAGCTGTCCGGTGGTGAAAAGCGCCGCGTAGCGCTGTGCCGCCTGCTGCTGCAGAAGCCGGACATGCTGCTGCTCGACGAACCGACCAACCACCTCGACGCCGAGTCGGTGGAATGGCTGGAACAGTTCCTGGCGCGCTACACCGGCACCGTGGTGGCGGTCACCCACGATCGCTACTTCCTGGACAACGCCGCCGAGTGGATCCTGGAACTGGACCGCGGCCGCGGCATTCCGTGGAAGGGCAACTACACCGACTGGCTGACCCAGAAGGATGAACGCCTGAAGCAGGAAGACAACCAGGAAAAGGCTCGCCAGAAGGCGATCCAGAAGGAACTGGAGTGGTCGCGCCAGAACGCCAAGGGCGGCCGCACCAAGGGCAAGGCCCGTCTGGCCCGCCTGGAAGAGCTGCAGTCGGTCGATTACCAGAAGCGCAACGAGACCAATGAAATCTTCATCCCGCCGGGCGAGCGCCTGGGCAATGCGGTGATGGAGTTCAAGAACGTCTCCAAGAAGTTCGGCGACCGCCTGCTGTTCGACAACCTGAGCTTCCTGGTGCCGGCCGGCGCCATCGTCGGCATCATCGGCCCGAACGGTGCCGGTAAGTCG
Organism: Stenotrophomonas sp. 71799_Sma; assembly: GCF_056482505.1. Classification (NCBI taxonomy): domain Bacteria; kingdom Pseudomonadati; phylum Pseudomonadota; class Gammaproteobacteria; order Lysobacterales; family Lysobacteraceae; genus Stenotrophomonas; species Stenotrophomonas sp. 71799_Sma. The sequence continues at coordinate 693,700 of NZ_CM151202.1, read as the reverse complement.
ACCCTGTTCAAGATGATCACCGGCCAGGAAAAGCCGGATACCGGCGAGATCGTGGTCGGCCCGACCGTGAAGCTGTCCTACGTGGACCAGAGCCGCGACGCGCTGGAAGGCAACCACAACGTCTTCCAGGAAATCGCTGGCGGCCTGGACATCCTCAACATCAACGGCATCGAGATCCAGTCGCGCGCCTACATCGGCCGCTTCAACTTCAAGGGCCAGGACCAGCAGAAGATGGTCGGTTCGCTGTCCGGTGGTGAGCGTGGCCGCCTGCACATGGCCAAGACCCTGCTGCAGGGTGGCAACGTGCTGCTGCTCGACGAACCGTCCAACGACCTGGACATCGAAACCCTGCGTGCGCTGGAAGATGCGCTGCTGGAGTTCCCGGGCAACACCTTCGTCATTTCGCATGACCGCTGGTTCCTGGATCGCATCGCGACCCACATCCTGGCGTTCGAAGGCGACTCGCACGTGGAGTTCTTCCAGGGCAACTACCGCGAGTACGAAGAAGACAAGCGCCGCCGCATGGGCGACGACGCCGCGCCGAAGCGCCTGCGCTTCAAGGCGCTGAAGTAAGGCAACAGGAAAGGCCGCGCTCGCGCGGCCTTTCTCATTTCGGTAGGTCACCACCGTTGGTGGTGACGCTGTGAAGCGTACCGACCAACGGTCGGTACCCACGTTCTGCATTCGGGTACGTCACGACCGTTGGTCGTGACGCATTATTGTCGCGAGATTCCCCCATGTCCCTGTTCGAGCGCCTGTTCCAGCTGCAGCAGCACGGCACCACCGTGCGCACCGAGCTGCTGGCCGGTGTCACCACCTTCCTGACGATGTCCTACATCGTCTTCGTCAATCCCGAGATCCTTGGCACCACCGGCATGGATGCGGGCGCGGTGTTCGTGGCCACCTGCCTGGCGGCTGCACTGGGTTCGGCGGTGATGGCGCTGGCCGCCAACTTCCCGGTCGGCATGGCGCCCGGCATGGGCCTGAACGCGTTCTTCGCCTTCACCGTGGTCGGCGCTGCCGGCCTGCCGTGGCAGCAGGCACTGGGAGCGGTGTTCATCTCCGGCCTGGTGTTCCTGGTGCTGTCGCTGACCGGTGTGCGTGCATGGCTGGTGTCGGGCATTCCTTCGTCGCTGCGCTCGGCCATCGTGGCCGGCATCGGCCTGTTCCTGGCGATCATCGCGCTGCAGAAGTCCGGCGTGATCGTCGGCAATGAAGACACGCTGGTGGCGCTGGGCCCGTTGAACACGGCGCCGCCGCTGCTGGCGCTGGCCGGTTTCCTGCTGATCGCGGTACTGGAAGCGCGTCGCATCCGTGGCGCGATCCTGATCGGCATCCTGGCGGTGACCGGCGCCGGCTGGGCGCTGGGCGACGTGCAGTACCAGGGCCTGGTCTCGCTGCCGCCGAGCCTGGCACCCACCTTCCTGCAGCTGGACCTGCCGGGCCTGCTGCACCATGACGGCGGTGCGCCGATCGCGGTGCTGCTGCAGGTGGTGCTGGTGTTCGTGCTGGTGGAAGTGTTCGATGCCACCGGCACCCTGTATGGCGTGGTCGGCCGCGCCGGCCTGCTGAAGCTGCCGGGCGCGCAGAAGCGCTTCGGCCGCGCGTTGCTGGCCGACAGCACGGCGATCGTGGCCGGTTCGATGCTCGGCACCAGCAGCACCACCGCCTTCGCCGAAAGCGCCTCGGGCGTGCAGGTGGGCGGCCGTACCGGCCTGACCGCACTGGTGGTATCGGCACTGTTCCTGGCCGCGCTGCTGTTCTCGCCGCTGGCGGCGATGGTGCCCAGCTATGCCACCGCACCGGCGTTGCTGTTCGTGGCTGGCCTGATGCTGCGCGAACTGGTGGAAGTGGACTGGAGCGACCTGACCGAATCGGTGCCGGCGGCACTGTGTGCGCTGGCGATGCCGTTCACCTACTCCATCGCCAATGGCCTGGCGTTCGGCTTCATCGCCTATGCCGCACTGAAGGCCGGTACCGGCCGCTGGCGCGAAGTGCATCCGGCGGTGTGGCTGGTGGCGGTGCTGTTCACCCTGCGCTACGCGTTGGAATAAGCGTTGGGCGGTGCCGGCCAGCGGCCGGCACTACCGGGCGGTGGTTCACCTGCCGCGCACGGTGCTTTGGGATGATGCGGGCATGGTGCCGCCAGTCCTTCCTGCTGATCCGTCCTCGCCGTTGCGCCGCCGGCTGCTGCGTGCGGCAGTGCTGGCACCGCTGGCCGCTGCGCTGACCACCCTGCCCGGCTGCTCGTTGCCGGTGCAGGTCGATGGCACCTTCCTGCAGCCGTGGCGCAGCCACCTGCAGTGGGACCTGGCCGACTGGCAACGATCCTTGAAGCTTGCACGTACGCTGGGCTGCCGGCAGCTGGTGCTGCAGTGGACCGGCATCGTCGGTGGCAGCGACGGCGACTGGTCGCTGCCGGACAGCAGCCTGCAGCAGCTGTTCACCGCCGCCAGCGAGAACGACATCCGCATCCGCGTCGGCCTCCCCTTCCAGCAACGCTGGTGGCAGGCCATCGGCGCCGACGATGCCACGCTGCAGGCCTTCCTGGCCGAGAGCCTGGTGCAGGCACGCCGCTGGTTGGCACAGGCGCCCTGGGCGCAGCAGCCGGCCTTCGGGGGCTGGTACCTGCCCTACGAGCTGGAGCAGTATCACTGGGCCGATCCGGCCCGCCAGCTGTGGCTGACGCAGTGGTTGCACGGCCTGGTGCAGGCCGCCGGCGCACGCGGCGGTGACTGTGCGATCTCCTGTTACTTCAGCCGCCTGCAGACCAATGGCAACCTGGTCACGCTGTGGCAGGCCGTGCTGGCCCAAGCGGCGGTGCGGCCGATGGTGCAGGACGGTGTGGGCGTAGCCGGTGTCGGCAACGTGCAGCAGCTGCAACCGCTGCTCGATCATTTCCACGCACACGGCATCGGCTTCGATGCGATCGTTGAACTGTTCCGCGAACTGCCCGGCGGCCCTGCCGACGGCAGCGGATTCAAGGGCGAAACGGCCGATGCCGCACGCATCCAGCGGCAATTGGCATGGGCACGCGACAGCGGCGCACAGCACGTGCTGGCCTATGCACTGGAGCCATGGCTGACCCAGGACACACCGCAGGCCGCAGCGCTGCGGCGACGCTGGGGCCTGCCTCAGTAGTAGAGGATGGCGGTGGCGAACAGGCCCTTGGCACGCTGCGTATCACCACCGCCGATGGCGATGCGGTACTGCACGGTCAGGTCCAGGTAGGAACGCGGCGTGTTGTAGTGGTCCTCGCGGAACCAGTAACGCACGCCCACGCCTGGCCCTGCGCCAAGTGACCAGCTGCGCTGCGTATCGTTGAGCGCGAACGACTGCGCCGGGAACGGCGGATAACGGATGTCGCGCACGCGCGAGCGCTGGTCCAGCCAATCGGCGCCAACCACGACATAGGGTGTGACCACCCAGTGCGTCTGCCCGGCACCGAAACGGAAGCTGCGCCCGGCGCGCAGTTCACCGGCAGCGAACCACTGTTCGCGATGCAGGCGCCCGTTGGCCTCGCCAAGGCGCCGCACCGGCGTGCCGTTGGCATCGAGCGCGTCGAGGGTGAAGGTGGCACCGTTGTCGTCCCAGGTATATCCCCCCTGCGCATAGCCACTGACCATCCACCACTGGTTCACATCGGTGCGCAGATCGGTGCCGTGGTAATAGCCGTAGGTCAGGTAGGACATCCATCCACCGGAACCGCTGGCCAAGCGGTAGCGCGCCAGCGTGCTGGCTTCCAGTGGCCGGTTCAGGGCCAGCTGCAGGCGGCACTGCACCGCTGCCGATGCGGGGTAGACCTCGCCCTGGCGGGTGGCGCTGCCGAGGAACTGGCGGCGCTCGATGCCGGCGCTCAGACCGGTCTGGCCAAACGCGTAGCGCAACCCGAACGAGGCGATGGTGGACGGCCAGCCGGTGGTCGAGCGCGAATGACTGAGGCGCTCGGCGCGTGCACGCGCATCCGGCGTTGATTCGCCGGTGCACGGATCCACCGCACGGATCGACTCGTAGGTGCCGCCCTCGTCGTACAGCGTGTTGAGCAGGCGTGCGTAGAGCTCCAGCGTGCCATGCTGGTCGTTGAAGGCCGGGGGCCGCCAGAACGCCTCCAGCGTACTGAACACCGAATCGCCGGGCGTACTGATCGCCGCACCGCCGACATTGGTTGCGGCCTGGCGCGCCCCCCGGAAACCGGCCGAGGCGATCACGCCCCACTCGCGTGAATAGTTGGCGATGGCATTGCGCACGTTGTAGCGCTGATGCTCATCCAGCGGCAGCTCACCGACGTCGGCGCGGTCGATGGCGCTACGCAGCAGGGTCACCGCCTGTGGATGATCGCCGTTGGCTGCGCTGGCGTAGGCCTGGTCGAGCACCACGCTTTTCGGTGCCTTGCCGGTGGCCTCGGCGGCACGGAAGTCGGCCAGTGCCTGCGCCGGTTCGTGCGCCTTCTGGTTGAGGTAGCCGCGCTGCATCAGCGCCTCCGCATCGTCAGGACGCTGTGCCAGTGCCGCATCCAGGCGCTGCCGTGCTTCGTCCTGCTGTGCGCGGTTGCCCGCTGCCAGCGTGGTGGTCAGCAGGGCTTGCAGGTTCGCGTCGTCCGGTGCGAGTTGCACGGCCTGCCGCGCCTCACCGATGGCATCGGCGTAGTCCTCGCGCGCGTAGGCAGCGTAGGCGCGCTGTGCGGCACCGCCATCGCCCTGCAGGTCGGCCGGCGTCAGCTCGCAGACGTTACCGGTATCACCGGACTGGCAATGCTGGACGGGTGCCGGGTAGGTCTGGGCGCTGATGCGGGGAAGCGCGCGACTGGAACGGATCGCCCGGGCGCGTTGCTCGATGCCCTGCTGCAGCAACTGCTGCGCGCGTGCATCGCCCGCATCCGTCGGCAATGCCGACTGCAAGGGTGCCAGCAGCGCCGCGGCGCGCGTGCGGTCGGCACTGGCCAGCGCCGCATCCACCGCCAGCAGACGCACGTTGCGCTGCTGCATGGATGACCCGGGCGTGGCGAGTGCCGCATCGAAATCCTCATTGGCCCGCGACGTGCTGCCCTGGCGCTGGCGCAGGTAACCGCGCATGACCCGTGCATTGAGGTCGTTGGCATCTACCTGCAACGCCTGATCAGCACTGTGCTCAGCGTCGGCCAGCTGATCGCCCTGCAGCTGCGCGGTGATCAATAGCAGCCGGTATGAAGCCACGTCGGGGGCCAGTTCCACGGCAGCGTGTGCCTGCTCAATGGCGGCGGCATCCTCGCCTCCGGACAGCGATTGATAGGCCTGCTGGGCCTGCAGCAGGGCGCGTTGGCGACCCAGTGCCACGCGCCGCGTGCGCAGCGCCTCGGCATTCGGTGCACCCAGCTGCAGCGCGGTGCCGATGGCGGCGTCGGCCTGTTCGGGCTGTTGCTGTGCCTCCAGTGCTGCCACCCATAGCAGGGCCCATGCGCCCTGTTTCGGCTGCTTCCGGAACGCCTGCTCGGCCTTGCTGGCCGCCTCTCCCATCCGCCCGGCGTCATAGGCCGCGTACGCCTCGGTGGCCAGCGCGTAGGCCTGCTGCCTGCTGCGGTGTGCGGCGCTGCCGACCGGACGAGATGGGGATGTCGTGCGCGCACCTTCGCCTCCGGTTGCCGCGCTACGTGCAGCGGTGGCAGCCGCCAGCGCCGGCAACGCCGGATCCTTCAACCCCGCGTCCAGTGCACGACGCGCCTGCTGCTGCGCCTCGGCACCCCGCCCCAGTTTCTGCAGCGCATAGATCTGCAGCAGGCGCAGCCGCACCACGTCCGGGCGCAGCCGGATCGCTTCAGTGGATTGCTGGTAGGCCGCCGGGTAGTCGCCGCGCTCATAGGCGGCAAACGCCTGCTCGGCGACGCGGTAGGCCGCACCGGACAGCGGCAGTGCCGCGTCGGCCTGTGCCAGCACCGGCACCGCAGCGCTGGCCAGTGCCACGGCAATGACAGTGGACAGCAGCGTAGTCTTCATGCCGGCAAGGCTCCGGGAGGCGGTGACTGCAGCGCGGCCGCACGTCGGCGCTGCTCCTGCATGGCCTGGGCCACGGCCTCCTCGGTGGTGATGCCCTGCTTGACCAGGTAATCGCCGATGCGGCCGTCGCGCTGCGGCATGTAGTCATCCAGTGCGATCTCGAAGCGCGCGTGGTCGATCAGGCGCATTTCCACCAGCAGGTCGCCCAGCAGCGGCACGTTGTCCAGGTGCCACTGCCGGTCGCCGCCGATCAGGCGCAGGCCCGCGTTGATTTCGCTTTCGCGGGCGATGCTCTGTTCGACGTGCTCACTGCGGGTTTCCTGCTTCAGCAGCGCCAACGCCTCTTCGGGCAATGGGCTGGCGACGGCCAGCCGCAGGGTGCCTTGCTCACGCGGTGGCAGCGGCAGCATGCGCCATTGCACGCAGGCATCGGCACTGACCGGGAACTGGCAGGCGCGCAGGTAGTCCACGTCGATGACCGCGCGTGGCAGGTCGCCCTGGAAGGCGATCGCCTCGGCCAGCGTTTCATCATCCAGCCAGCCCTGGGTGAGCAGGATGCGGCCCAACGGCTGCTGGCGGCCTGCCTGCTGCTGATCCAGCGCCTGCTGCAGGCGTTCGGGTTCCACCGCCTGCCAGGTGGTCAACAGCTCACCGAGCTGCTTGCGGGTCTGCACCAGCTGTGCCGCATCCGGGAAGTCGTGCATGGTCTTGTCCCAGACCATGCGCTTGCCGAACAGCAGGTAGGCCAGGAACACCTTCCACGCGCGCGCGGTGGCCATGAAATTGATCATGTTGCCGACCACCATGCGAGGGATCGACATCAGCGCATGCTCCCAGCCATACAGCCGGTTGACGAAGTAGAAGCGCTGCACGACGCGGGTGGCCAGCGCCGCCGTGGTCAGCAGCGCCACGTTCATCTGCCAGGTACCGGCCTGGAACACGCTGGGAAACTGCATCGTCCACAGCCCGGTCATCTTCAACAGCCAGAACAGCAGCAGCTGCAGGAAGATGACGTAGGCGATGATGCTGACGAACGAGGTGATGATGCCCTTGCGGTCGCGCGCCAGCAGGTACTTGGTGGCCAGCGAGCCGCGCCAGCCCAGCGACTCCCAGCTCTGCAGGCCGATGCCCAGCACCCACCGCGCCTTCTGCCGGTACGATGCGCGGAAGTTGTCGGGGAAGTACTCGCGCACGCACAGCGCCATTTGCTGGGTGCGCTCGCGTACCGGGCCCCAGCCGAACCAGGACGGGCGACGCACGCGGAACTGCACCGGGAAGCGCGCGAAGATCGACTGCATCCCCATCGCCGCCAGCCGCGCACCGACGTCGTAGTCCTCGGTGAGGCTGTCGGTGTTGAAGGGCTGGTTGTCGGTCTGCGCGCTCAGTGCCAGCAGCGCGCGCCGCGAGAAGCAGGTGCCGACGCCCGCCGACGGCACCATGCCGGAAACACTTTCACGCACCACCAGATCCTTGGCATGCCATTCGGCGAACTCGTCCATGTAGACGCCGGCCACCAGTTCGTACCACTCGCGGTCCAGCGAGGTGACCGGCAACTGGATCATGTCCTTGCGCGGCAGCAGGTAGTTGTAGAAGCGCAGTTCCATCGGGTGCAGCACGTCCTCGCTGTCGTGCAGGATCACCCCGGCGAACTCGATGTCGTGGCGTTTCTCGTAATCGAAGATGGCCAGGATCAGCCAGTTCAGGCAGTCGGCCTTGCTGGTCGGCCCGTCATGCGGCACTTCCACGCGGCGCAGGCGCTTGTAGCGGCGGCGCATGCGCTCCACTTCGTCGATGGTCTGCTGGTCGTTGGGATAGGTGCCGACGAACACGACGTACTCGCGGTAGTCGAGTACGTTGATCATGTTCTCCACCATCTGCGCGATGACGTCGTACTCCATCCACGCCGGCACCATGATCGCCAGCGGCTGTTGCGGCCGCTGCAGCAGGTCGTCCTGGGTCAGTGGCCGGTACGCCTCGCGACGCTTGATGGTGAGCGCCCGCCAGCTCTCGCGCACCCAGTACCAGACATCGATGAACAGGTCATCGAGGCTGGAGATCAGGATCAGCACGGCCACCGCCGCCGCCGTGGTTTCCAGGGCAGCGTAGTAGTTGGCCAGCTGGATATTCCAGAACAGACCGTCCACGGCGGATCAGTGCCCTGTGTTGGCGGACTTGCGGCGGCGCACCTGGGTAACGCGGGCGGCCAGCAGCGCGAACACGATCACGCCGACCAGCAGCAGCAACCAGACCATGTGCCGTTCCCACTTCGATTGCGGATTGTCATCCTGTGCAACGCGGCTCCCGTAAGGATCGTGGCGGTCGAACTCGCGCACGGCCTCACTGCCGTCGAGCACGGCGAGATCACCGCGCAGCAGCCGGAACGGTGCGCCGAACGACGGCGCCTGCGCACCGAGGTCGCTGTAGAGAACGCCCAGTTGACCGCCGGACGACCCTACCTGCACCACGGCAGCACGATCCAACCCGCTGACATCCAGCAGCGGCTGCGGCTCCCCGCCGAGCAGCAGATGACCGTCCTTCAGGCCGGCCACATCGACACCCGATGGCGCCACACCGAACGCCAGCCACGGCGCACCCGGGCTGACCGCCGCACCGGCATCGACCACCTTCAGTTCCGACGCCTCCGGCGAGGCACCCACTGCACTGGCCACCGCAATCACCTTGCGCAGCGATGCCGGTGCATCCTGCAGCCACGTGGCCGGCACGAACACCTGGTTGCCGCGCGACAGCTGACTGCTGGCGCCGACGAAATCACTGCCCAGCGACCGCTTGGCCAGGGTCAGGTGGCTGCTGGGCAGGATCGAGACGGGATAGGCGGTGGCGGGATCGTGGCAATAAGGTCGTGCCGGCTGGCGCAGGAAGCTGACGCGGATCTCGTTGCGCGCCGACAGCGCGTAGGCCGGCACCTTGGCCACCAGCCGTTGCGGCTGGCCATTGGCCGACAGCACCTTACCGCCCAGCAGGTAATCGTTGAAATGGATCGTGGCCACCGCGCCCTGCCCGGCGGCGTTGGGCGCCGCCGAGACATCGATCACCACTTCCTCGGGCAGGCGCCCATCGGCCGACAGCGCGCCGAGGTCGAAGGTGGCACTGCGGTCCGCGCGGGTGACCACATCCATCGTACCGGCGATGTTGCCGAGCCGGCTCAGCAGCACCTGGTCTCCGTCCAGCTTCGGTGTTCCCGCCGCGCTGACCTGCAGGCTGCGGCCCAGCGCATAGCTGCGCCACTGTTCGGCGAACAACCCGGCGACCTTGCCCGCCGCCGCCGGGCCGACCACCAGCGTCGGACGGCCAGCAACGGCGACCACGCTGACCGATGCGTTGGCCGTGGGCTTTTCCAGGCCGCCCATATCGGTACCGCGCCACGCGGCGAAGGCAGCGCCCGCATCGGCACCCGTAGCCGCAACCTGTACGGCCAGCGCGTCCAGTGCCGCGCGTACGCCGGCCCGCAGCGCATCACTGCCGATCATCACGTCAGCGGCCAAAGGCCCGCTGTCACGCAGCGACAGCAGCGCGCCAACTTCAGCCAGATCCTTGATCACATGCGCACGCTCGCCCGTCGCCAGCGCAGCGTAGGCCGGCACGCCCTGCAGGCTGGCCGGGATGCTGATGCCGGTCAGGTCGACACTGTCACCGACCTTGGGTAGCGCCACCACCTGCACCTGCTTGCCACCGCCCTGCAACGCGGTACCGACGCGCCAGGCGGCATCGTAGGCCGGCGCCTGCAGCGCCTTGCCGTCCACCAGCAGGCGCACCTGCGGTGGCAGCGCGCCCCAGGCCTTGGCCACGGTGTCCACGGCGCGGCCGTCGAAGCGGTAGCTGAAACGCGAGTCCGGCGACAGCCGCAACACGTTGGCCGGCGCGCTCTGGTCGGCACATTGGTAGTCGGAGACGATCGACCACCAGCCGACGCCGACCCGCACGAAGCCGTTCTGGCGAGGTTCGCCATCAATGGCCAGCAGCTGGCTGGCGTCGCCCTGCGCATCGGTGATCGAGCGCGCGGCGATCGGATCGCCATCGACCGACCACAGGCCGGAAGTGCGCCCGGCGTGGCCGCGCACATAGCGCCCGTCCAGCTGCAGCTGCGCATCGCGGGTGGCGACGCCGGCCGGCACCGGCAGGTAGACCTCGCGCTGGCTCTCCTGCCCGCTGAGCACCAGCGGCTGGCGGAAACCGAGTTCACGCAGGGTCATCTGCCGGTTGACCGTGCTGTCGCCGCTCCATTCGGCGAATTGGCCGGCGACGCTGTCGGCGGCATGGGCACTGGCAACCACGCCCGACAGGACGAACGCGGCGGCGGATGCAAACAGGGGAGAGCGGCCGGTCTGGGTCATGGCGTCACTTCGCGTGGATGGGGGTGGGCGGCACCGCTGTTGCGGAGGCCGGGCGAGAATTCGGGAAGGGGCGTGCCACGCAGGGCGGCGACGATGCGCGCGCTGGCACGGCCATCGCCGTAGGGGCTGGCGTCGGGATCGAAGCGGGTCGGGTGCGGTGGTTGGGCCAGTGCCGCGTTGACCGCCTCGACAATGCGCGAGGGCCTGGTGCCGACCAGCGTCACCACTCCGGCCTCGACCGCCTCCGGGCGTTCGGTGACGTCGCGCATGACCAGCACGGGCTTGGCCAGCGCAGGCGCTTCTTCCTGCACGCCACCGGAGTCGGTGAGGATGACGTCGGCGCGCTGCATCAGGCGCACGAAGCGCAGGTAGTCCTGCGGCGGCACCAGGTGCACGTTGTCGAGATGGCCGAGGTGGGCGTTGACCGGGCCCTGCACGTTCGGGTTGAGATGCACCGGGTACAGCACCTGCAGGTCCGGCCGCCGCGCCAGTTCGGCCAGTGCACGGCAGATGTCCTCGAAGCCCTGCCCGAAGCTCTCACGGCGGTGGCCGGTGACCAGCAGCAGGCGACGATCGGGGTCAAGCATGTGGAAGGGTTCGTCAGCCCGCGCACGCAGCGCCGGGTCGGCATCCAGCCGCTCTACGGTCTGCTGCAGGGCATCGATGACGGTATTGCCGGTGACCAGGATCTGCCCGCCCAGGTGTTCACCGGCCAGGTTGGCGCGCGAGCTGGGCGTGGGCGCGTACAGCTGGTGGCCGACCACATCGATCACCCGCCGGTTCATTTCCTCCGGCCACGGCCGGTTGATGTCGCCGGTGCGCAGGCCGGCCTCGACGTGACCGATCGGAATGCGGTGGTGGAACGCGGCCAGTGCGGCGGTCATCGCCGTGGTGGTATCGCCGTGCACCAGTACCCGGTCCGGACGAACCTGCGTGTAGAGCGCGTCAAGCCGTTCGAACAGCTTGGAACACAGGCCATTGAGGGTCTGGTTGGGCACCATGACATCGAGGTCATGGTCGGCGGTGATCGCGAACAGCGACATCACCTGGTCCAGCATCGCCCGGTGCTGGCCGGTGATACAGACCACCGATTCGATGTCCGCAGCCTCCGCCAAGGCCCTTACCAGCGGCCCCATCTTGATCGCTTCCGGTCGCGTGCCGAACACCGACAGGACCTTCATCGCAGCGCTCCGAAAGGTCGGCGCGAGGGAATGCCAGGAGCTGTAGCCACGTCTGGATCCTTTCGGCGTTCCCGTCCAACACCCGCAGGCAGGAGACGGTCACCTCATGAGGAAACTCCAAAATCGCGACGTACATCACATTCGAATGATGGTACGTGCGTCGTGGCATTGATCTTCATCGTTGGAAGATCAAGACGCAGTCAACGCCGCCCGTGGAACGGGCGACGTTGCGGTGGAACGCAGCAGTGGCGCGGCCTGCGGCCGACTTACTCGTACTGGATGGTGAAGGTGGCCTGGCCGTTTGCGACACCTGCACCCACCGTGCCGGCCTGGGTCTGCACGTAACGCGCGCGCAGCGGCAAGGTCATCGTGCTGGTGCCGGGCGTGGTGGTACCGACGTTGACGGTCTGGCCGAAACGCACTTCGCGCTCGGTGCTGCCATCACGCTGGACCATCTGGATGCCGATGCGGGTGGCACTGTTGGTGGCCGCGCTGAGCTTCAGCACGCCCGGCATGTTCGAGCTGTCCTGGTCGGCATCCAGGCGGATACCGATCTTGCTCTGATACTGCGCGACATTGCTGCCCTGGCAGTTCAGGCGGATCTCGAAATCGCGATCGACAGCCTTTGAACCGACACCGGTGAAGGTGGTGTTGGGCACGCTGCCGAAATCGACAGCAATGTTGCGGCTGCCGGCCTGCACTTCACAGGTCGGGCTGACCACGGTGGTGCCCGAGCCCCTGAAGGTCGAGGTCAGCACTGGCTTGCTGGCACCGTCACCATCAAAGTAATACGTGGTGAAGCGACCATTCGGCGCGATCACGCCCGAGCCGGTCTGTGCGGCAGTCTTGATCAACTGGATGCGGAAGCGACCCCCGATCAACGTAACACTGCTACCACCGCCGAAGCTCAGCTGATGGGGGTAGTAGACCTGGATCGATCCCGAATCACGGAACAGTTTGATGCCGACACCGGGGACATCGGTTTCATAGGTATTCGCAAAACCGGGCACCGGGCGCTTCTGCGCCGCGTTGACGTATTCACCGATCGAACGACCACCGCTCCAGTCACAGCTGGCAACCCGATCTCGCTGAGTGATCGACTCACTGATCTCCTTGATCACGCCGCCGACCGGCGTGCTGGGCAGAATCACGATCTGGCCCATGTCCATGGTGACGTCCTGTGCGGTGAACCAGCTTGAGCTGATACGGCACGCGGCGCTGGCCTGCTGCGCAAGCAACACGCCACCGAGCACGGCCATGGCAGCCAACGCCTTGCGGCCACGGGAAGAAATCATCGGCATGCTGCCTCCAGCGGGATGAAGCCGGTCTTGGACGCATCGGCGCCTGCCGGTACCTGGTAATCAACGGTGCAGCGCTGGTCGGCGCCCGCGCCCCACTCCACCAGCAGGCTGCCCTGGTTCTTGTCACTGCGCACGTACAGGCGGCCGCCCTGGCTGACCATGCCCACCGGCTGGCCCTGCTCGTCCTTGACCTGCGCACCGAACGGCATGGTGCGGCCATCGGGGTTGCGCACCTGGATCAGCAGCGCGTTGCCCTTGCGGGTATCGAAGCGCAGGTAGCTGATGGCTCCGGCGAACGGCGCGATCGACTGGCTGGTGCTTTCCAGCTCGACGTCGTGGGCCATGCCCTGCGGGTCGAGGGTGACGGTATTGAGGCGGTACGGCGACACGTACGGGACCACCGCGTAGCCGCGGCCGTCGACGCGCAGGCCCGGGGCGTTGCTGACAATCGCATCGCGTGCGCCCGGCGCTTCCACCAGCACCATGGTGTCGCCACGCTGCGGGGTGAAGGTGAAGCCGCCCGGATGCACGACCACGCTGCCGTTGGCACCGACCGACGCCTGGCGGAAATCGCGCGAGTGGCTGTAGGTCGCGTTCAACGCGCTGTAGCGGCTGCGGTATTCCGCACTGCCCACCGCGGTGGTGCCACCTTCGCGGGAGTCGGACAGCGCCACACCGTAGCTGAAGTTGTTGTCGATGCCGGTCGAACCGGTGATGCCAACGCGGCTGTTGTCGTAGCCACCGCGCTCGCGCACGCCGAGGTCGGCGCTGAACGACACCGGGTGCGAACCCCGGCCCAGCGGCACGCTCATCGACAGCAGGTACTGGGTATCGGAACGGCCGAGCACGCCCTCTTCGGTGCGCAGCGCCGAGAAGCCGTAGTTCACCGAACGCCAGGCGTTGTTGTAGCCCACCTGATACTGCTTGGAGGTGCCGGGGCGGTCGTAGAAGTCACGCACCGAGCCGGTCACGTACAGCGCGCCGCCGCGACGGCCCAGCGGCTGGTTCAGCGTTACCTGGAACTGGCTGCGCTGACGGCCACGGGTGGTCGGATCGATGCCGCGCTTGTCCGAATCACGGCCATACAGCGCGTCCTGCAGGCTGTAGAAGCCTTCGGTCGAATAGCGGTAGGCGGCCAGGGTCAGGTTGGTCCCGGTCTCGCCGATCATGTTGCTGTAGCTCAAGCGCACGCTGGCACCGGTGTGGTTGCCGTAGTGGTCGAACGTCGTACGTGCGTGGGTGACGTCGGCGGCGAACGCGCCAACCGGCGTGGACAGGCCGACGCCGTACAGCAGCGACAGGTAGCCGTCGCTCAGTGCACTGCCGCCGTACAGCGTCAGCTGGTTGCCGATACCGCGCTGGTAGGTGCCCTGCACCAGCCACGGCTCATCGGCCAGCAGCTTGTTGCGCACCTGGCCGGCGGTCAGCGAGTAACGCGACACGCCTTCGCGCAGCATCTGCGGCACCGAACCGAACGGAACCTTGAATTCGCGGCGGCGGCCATCGGCCTCGATCACGCTCACTTCCAGGTCGCCGCCGTAGCCGGTCGGGTACAGGTCGTCGATGACGAAGCTGCCCGGCGACACGGTGGAGGAGTAGATCAGCTGCTCGTTCTGGCGTACTTCGATGCGTGCGTTGGTCTCGGCGATGCCGCGCACGACCGGCGCGTAACCGCGCAGCGAATCGGGCAGCATGCGGTCGTCGCTGGCCAGGCTGGCACCGCGGTAACCGATCGAGTCGAACAGTTCACCGGTGGTGTAGGCCTCACCGATGGTGAGCATGCCGCGCACCTGCGGGATGCCGCGCTGCGCATAGGTGGCGATGCTCTGCCAATGGCGGCCATCGCCGGACCAGGTCAGGTTCGAATCGTGGCGGAACTGCCAGCCACCCAGGTTCATGCCGGCGTTGAGGCCGAGGTAGGCACTGCGGTTGCGCTGGCCACCTTCGACACGGCTGTCGCTGTCGATGGCATTGAAGCTGTAGCCGACGAAGCCGGCATTGATACCGCGGTCCCACAGCGCCGGGTTGACGTAGCCGCGTGCCTCACGGCGCAGGAACACCTGCGGGATGCTCAGGTCGTAGCGCAGGTTGCCGCTGTCATAGACACCATAGGCATTGGCCATGCGCTGCTGGACCGGCACGCAGCTGGTCTTGTCGGTCGGCACGGACGGATCCTGCTGCAGCAGCACGGCTTCGCTGTCCACGCCCATTTCTTCCAGCATCGGCAGCGGCAGGCAGGCGTCGACACGGCCCTGCGCATCGGCCTTGAACTGCAGATCGCGACGGCCCTGCCAGGCACCGTTGACGTAGACGTCGACACGGTAGTTGCCGGCCACCATCGGGTTGCCGTTGCTGAAGGCCGCCAGATCGACCTGCTTGGCCTGGCCAGACAGGAAGCTGGAGTTGAACTGGGCCGATTCCGGTGCACGCGCATTGGCCGCACCACTCTGCGCCATCAGCGCCTGTTCGCCGAGATTGGCCGGGGCAGCCAGCGCCCATCCTGGGCAGGCCACGCCAGCAACCAACAGGCAAAGCGCCTGATGGATCGACAATGTCAATCTGTTTCCGATCACACTGACATTCCTTCAATTCGCCGCACAGCGGCGGTGGCGGGATGCGCAGGCCCAAGGCCGGCGCGGCGCGTTCAGCCCCCGGTGCTGCCGAGGCGGATGGTGTGTTCCACCCGGCCGCCGTAGTCGTTGATGGTGATGAAGCGGACCTGGTCGGTGCCCGCCGGTGCGGCGAACTCCAGGCTCTGCTTCGGCGCGACCATCGCGCCCTTGTCCTCGACGGCCTTTTCACTGCTGCCGGTCACGGCATGTACTTCGGCCAGAGTGACGTGGAAGGGGCTCGGGTTTTCCACCCGCAGACGGTCGCCCGTGCGGGTCCAGCGCAGCGCTGCCGGCGCGTCGTTGGCGACGCCCTTCAGGCCCTGCGGCCGGTAGAAAAGCTTCAGGCGCGAACGGAACGCGACCTGCAGGTAATTCTGTTCGCCGCTGTCGGCGTTGTCCGGGGACGGCGGAACATCCAGCACGTTGAGCCAGAACACCGACTCGCGGTCGGTCGGCAGCTGCGCGCCGGAGAAGATCAGTCGCAGCGCCTGGCTGCGGCCCGGCTCGACGCGCGCGATCGGCGGCGTCAGCACGAACGGGGCATCGCTGGTATCGGCGGTCTGGTTGGCGTCGCCGCTGTCGATCCAGGCCTGCACCAGCGCCGGCGAATCGCCCACGTTGTCGACCTGCACGGTGACTTCGCGCGCCTGCGCCGGATAGATCACTCGCGTGCCATTGACCACCACGCCGGCCAGAGCGTTCTGGCAGAAGGGCAGCGTGAACGCTGCCAGCAGCAGCGCCCGGGGAAAGAATGCTTTCATCGGAAGTACTACGCTCGAGGTATGTGGCCAGGGGCCGCGAGGCACTGGCCGGCGCGTACGCCGGCCAGTGCGGGTACGACTACGATCAGTTGTAGATGATCGTGTACTTGACGCTGCTGGTGACGTCGCCCGGGGTGGCGGCGGCAGTGGCGTAGTACTCAGCGTAGTAGTTCAGATCGGCCGAGCCGTCGGTGCCGACGGTGACCCACTGCGAGTTGGTCTGGGCCTGGCCAGCGCCTGCAGCCTTGATCGGCAGGACCTGGTTGTTCGAACCCAGCAGCTGCAGCTGCACGTTGGTGGCAGCGTTGGCCGAAGCCTGGTTCAGCAGGCGGCCGGTGTTGAAGTCAACGGTCGAACCCGGCTCGAAGTAGGTCGCGACGTTGCCGGCGCTGCACTTGGTCAGGTTGATGGCGAACGGGGTGCGACCGGCAACGTTACCGGCGGCGGCCAGGGTGTTCTTGGACACGGTCGGCAGGTTGACGGAGAAGTCCTTGCCGCCCGGGGTCGAGATGGTGCAGGTCTTGTCGGTCACCTTGCCGTTGAAGGTGATGGTGCCGTCGGCGGCGTTGGCGGCCAGCGGAGCGGCGGCCAGCATCAGAGCGGCGATGATATTGATCTTGTGCATTCGCTTTTACCTAACCCTACTGAAGAGATGAGAAGTAGAGGAGGAAGCAAGGAGCACTGCCGGGCTATCAAGACCCATCCTTGCGTCTCACCTGTGGCCGGACTCGGACATACCTTCCCCTGAATCCGTGACGCAAGTATAGGCACAACTGTGATGAAAGTCTCATTATTTTTCTGAACGCCAATTCATTGACGCCTCAAATGTGACGTGGTAGGCGGAATGAGAGCCCGGCGGGCGTGGGGGATTTGACGGCAAGGCGATCAGGTCACAAACGACCCTGCATGACGCTTCCCGTGGCGCGTTCGGCATGCGCGAAAACAGGCTTTTTTCAGGTGGAAATCGCCTTATTTGATGCGCATCACTCTTTCTTGGTGATGGCCCTAGCAGATTCGGATTTGTCCTATTAAAGACGGATCGAACCTGTCGCTAACTAGGACACACCGAACCAGAGAACGTGTCATGAGGAACTCCATTCTGCTGTGTGTGGCCCTGATGTCCGTCAGTGCGCTGGCCCAGGCCAGCAGCGGCAGCATCCGTTTCAGCGGCCGTATCGCCGAGCCGGGCTGCACGACGAACCTGTCCCAGGGTGAGCTGAGCCTGGCCGCCTGCCCGCCCTCGGCCAAGGGCTCGACGGTGGCCGTGACGGCGCTGGCCGATGGTCAGGCCGCGACGCTGCGCGACGGCAAGCGCCAGGGCCAGAAGCTGTCGGTGTCGGCCAGCGCGATGCGCGCCGGCGATATCGCCTTCTCCGAGCGTTACAGCGTGCAGGCTTCGAAGCAGCAGCCGCTGCAGGGCGCCTACCTGGTGGTGGTCGACTACCTGTAAGCCGACGTGTTTACGCCGGCGGCAGCTCGAACACCTGGCGCAGATAGGCCAGGTAGCCCGGGTCGTCGCACATGCTCTTGCCCGGCGAATCGCTGAGCTTGGCCACCGGCTGGCCGTTGCAGCGGACCATCTTGATGACGATGTTGAGCGGCGTTGGCCCCAGATCATTGGTCAGGTGGGTGCCGACGCCGAAGGCGACCTGGCAGCGACCACGGAAGTAGTCGTACAGGCGCATCACCTTGGCGATGTCGAGCCCATCGCTGAACACCAGCACCTTGCTGCGTGCATCCACCCGGCGCTGCTGGAAGTGCGCCAGCATGCGGTCGCCCCAGTCGAACGGATCGCCGGAGTCATGGCGGACGCCGTCGAACAGCTTGCAGAAGTACATGTCGAAGTCGCGCAGGAACGCATCCAGGCCGACCACGTCGGACAGCGCGATGCCGAGGTCGCCGCGATACTCGCGTGCCCACGACTCCAGTGCCGCCACCTGCGAATCGCGCAGGCGCGGGCCCAGCGCCTGGAACGCCTGCAGGTACTCATGGGCCATGGTGCCGTGCGGGGTCATGCCGTACAGGCGGGCGAAGTGCACGTTGCTGGTGCCGACCAGCTGCGGGCCGAGCGCATCGCGCAGCAGCGGCAGCAGACGGGCATGCCAGTCACGCGAGTAGCGGCGGCGGCTGCCGTAGTCGGCGATGCGGCACTGCTCGAACCCCGGGGTATCACGCAGCAGCGCGGCCTTGGCCTGCAGGCGGCGCTCGCCCTCGGCGAAGTCGGCGGTGGTGGTGTTGCGGAACCAGACTTCGTTGATGATCGCCAGCAGCGGCACTTCGAACAGGATGGTGTGCAGCCAGGGGCCGGTGATGTCCAGTTCGATCTCGCCGGGCACGGTCTCCGACGCGCGCAGCTGGATGTACTTGCGGTCGAGGTGGAACAGGCCGAGGAAATCGGCGAAGTCCGGCTTCACGAAGCGCAGGCCACGCATGTAGTCCAGCTCCGCGTCGCTGAAACGCAGGCTGCACAGGTGGTCGATCTCTTCGTCGATCTGGTCGATGTAATGGGCCAGGTCGATGCCGGGCGTGCGGCACTTGAACCGGTACTGCACCTGGGCGCCGGGGTGCTGGTGGAGCACCGCCTGCATCATGGTGAACTTGTACAGGTCGGTGTCGAGCAGGGACTGGATGATAGGCATGGGGCGGATTATGCGCCCGGCAGGGTGAACCGGGGTGCCTGCGGCCACACTCAGCTCACGGGAAACAACATTGGTAGATCCACGCCATGCGTGGATGCTCTTGCGGCGCTACAGCGCCCTGCGCAGCAGCTTCGGCACCAGCATCAGCGCGTGCGCCCAGATCGCGCCCCACACCGCTACCCGCACCGGCAGCGAACGCTGCCTGGCCTCGAACTTCTGGAAATAGCGCCACAGGCCCTTGTGCTTGTGCCATTCCACGAAGAACGGCCGCGAGCGGCTGGAGACGCCACGAACGTGGGTGACCTGCAGGTCATTGGCGATCGCCACCACTGCTCCGGCTTCGCGTGCACGCCGGCACAGGTCCAGGTCTTCGGCATGCAGGCGATAGCCGGCGTCCCAACCTCCGATGCAGTCGAACAATGCACGCGGCATCATCAGCAGCGCACCGGACAGCGCCGGCACCCGCTGCAGCGCCTGCTGCGGGTCACGCGGCACCGCCAGCTTCGAGCCCTTGCCCGGCGAGCGCAGCATCATCAGGAAATCCGGGTCGCGGCGGCGCACGGCTTCGTCGGCATGGCCCTGCTCGTCCACCTGCTCGACACCGAGCAGGCAGTCGCCCAGTCCTTCCGCGCGGCTGCGCAGTGCGGCCAACGTCTCCGGTTCGACCATCAGGTCCGGGTTGATGAAGGCCAGCCATGGGCTGTGCGAATCGGCCACGCCCTGGTTGTTGGCGGCGGCAAAGCCGGGATTGTCCGGATTGCCGACGAAACGCACGCGCGGGTCGTGGCTGGCATGGCGCTGCACGATATCCAGCGTGCCATCCATCGAGCCATTGTCGATCACCCGGATCTCGGCCACGTCCTGCGCCTGGCGCAGACGCGAGAGGCAGGCGTCGATGGTGCTGCCGCTCTGGTAGGTGACGACGATGGCGGCAATGGCAACATTCAAGCAGGAGGCTCCGGCGCGGAAGACGAGACGAACAGGTCACCCTGTTCCTTCGGCATTATCGCCTGCCGCATGCGCTGCTGCAGGTCGGCACGCAGGCCATGCAGCGGATCGCGCATGAGGAAGTCAGCCAACCGTGGCACCCACCCCGGCCAGCGCGCGGCCAGGGCCTCGAGATCGCCATCACGGCTGACCGCCTCCCCTGCCCGGCTGACGAAGGCGGTCTCGCACAGCACGTTGCGCCATCCCAGGCCAGCCATGCGCAGGCTCAGGTCCACCAGTGCCGCGTTCCAGCCAGCGTAGCTGTCCACGTCCAGGCCGCCGGCGCGGCGACGCGCGTTGCCGCGCACCAGTACCGCGTGGGTGACCGCCGAGGGCAGCTCCGGATGCAGCACCGGCAGCGTGGCACAGGTGTGTGCCAGCAGCGCCGGGTCCTCCGGTTCCGGATTGATCTCGCCCAGCCGCGGCCATGCAGCGGTTTCGCCGGCATTGCACCACGGGGTTGCGGTGGCGATGGCGGCGTCGCGGGCGAAGGCATCCTGCAGCTGCTGCAGCCAGCCCGGCGCGGGCACGCTGTCCGGCGCCAGCACCGCCACGTCCATGCCCTCGCAGGCGCGCAGCATCTCATCCAGATGGGCGACCTCGCCCAACGGCCGCGCGCGGCGGGTGTATTCGGCCTGCAGTGGCGTATGCGCCAACCAATGCTCCACCACCGCCTGCGCACGCGGGCCGGTCTGCGCGTCATCGGCCAGCCAGACCGCGGTTCCCGGCGCGGTGCCGGCATCCAGCGCGGCCAGGCAGCGGTCGAGCGCGGCATCGTCCACGCACAGCGGCAACAACACGATCGCCCCCATCCCGCCTCCGTGGTTGTCGGTAGCCACAGCCTAGCACTGGGAGGGTATCGGCCGGGTTGCACCCGGCACCTGCAGAGGCCAGAGCCAGAGCCGAAGCAACAGCCGGAGCAAAAGCTGGGTTCCTGGGGGATGGCGGGGTGGGTCCGGTTGCGGGGGACGCTGCAAGTACGTCCATGTAAGCTCGGTCGCCGCATCCATGCGGCTCACGCCCCCACAACCGGACCCACCCCGCCTTCGACAGATCTCTGCGATCTGCAGTAGATCCACGCCATGCGTGGATGAATCTCCATCGGAATCGAATATTTCGAATTGGAATCGAAAAGCATTCACGCATGGCGTGGATCCAGCGTGTCGACCAAGGTCGACACCTACCAACAGCCGCGGGAATCTATCAGAGGTGGGGCGGTGTGGGTTGGCAGGACCGTTGGCGCCATGGATGGCGCCATCGAGCCCCCAGGGACGGGTTTACGGCGTGTCCTGACAACCCACACCGCCCCGCCATCCCCCAGAAACCCGCTGTTGCTGTTGCTGTTGCTTCGGCTCTCGCCTCTGCGGGTGCCGGGCGCAGCCCGGCCGTAAACCCCTTACTTCTTTGCGCGCGGCTGGTTCAGCGGTTCCATCGCGCGGAAGCGCTGGCTGTACTCGTCGGTCAGGGTGCGTGCCTCCTGCCCGTTGCGCACGATGCTCGGCGTCAGCAGCACGATCACCTCCGAACGACGGCTGGTGCGGCTCTTCTGCCCGAACAGTGCGCCCACCACCGGAATCCGGCTCAGGCCGGGTATGCCGCTGCTGCCATCGGTGGCCGTGTCGGTGATCAGGCCGGCCAGCATGATGGTGTCGCCGCTCTGCACCGCCGCTTCGGTCGACAGCTTCTTGGTGGAAATCCGCGGGTTGCAGTTGCGCTCGGTCGGGTTGCAGTTCTCCGGCACGTTCGAGGCGCTGCTCACTTCCTGCACGATGTCGAGGAATACCGTGCCGTCGCGGGTCACGCGCGGGCGCACCTTCAGGATCACGCCGGTGTCGATGTACTGCACCGAGCTGTAGCTGCTGGTGCCGATACCGGTGTTCACCGTGGTGGTATTGATCGGCACCTTGTCACCCACGTTGAGCGTGGCCTCGGCGTTGTTGCGCACGAACACCGAGGGGGTCTGCAGCAGGCGCACATCGGTGACCTTGTCCAGCGCGCTCACCACCGCCGCGCCATTGTGGCCGGTGAACGCCCAGCCCAGTCCTTCACCAGCGGTTGCAGCACCGGCGAAGCTGCTCCAGGAGCCGCCGGCGGCGGGCGGCAGGGTCACGCCGGCCAATGCGCCGGTCAGCGCGCGCCCGGCCACCGCGTTGTCGAAGAACCAGTTCACGCCGTACTTCAGGTCCCCCTCCAGTGCGACCTCGGCCACCTGCGCTTCGATATGCACCTGCAGCGGCATCACGTCCAGCTTCTCGATCACTTCGCGGATCGAACGCCAGGCCTGCGGGGTCGAGCGCACCAGCAGGGTGTTGGTTTCCTCCACCGCCGACACGCCCACGCGATCGCCTTCCACTTCCAGGCTGACGCTGACATTGCCGGACTGGCGCTGCGGCAGGTTCATGCTGCCGTTGCCGGTGCCACTGGAGCCACTGCCCGGCGTCGAACCGAAATTGCTGCTGTTGTTGCTGTCCATGCCACGATCACCGTCGCTGCCCAGCTGCGACGGCATTGCACCCGGTGCCAGCGAGGCCGGGCTGGAGCCGCCGCGGTTGCCGCTGCTGGCGAAGGCTTCACTGAGGCGTTCGGCCAGATCGCGCGCCTTGATGTAGCGCAGCTCATAGGAGAACAGGCGGGCGCTGCCACCGGCGGTGTCGATGCGGTCCAGCCACTGCTGGATCTGGTCCAGGTAACGCACCTGCGGGGTGATCACCAGCACCGCGTTGGCGTTTTCCAGCGGCAGGAAGCGGAACATGCCGGCGCTGGGCGTCTTGCTCTCCTCGCCGAACACCTTCTCCAGGTCGGCGGCCACCTGCTCGGCCTTGCCGGACTGGATCGGGAACACGCCCACCGACATGCCCGACAGCCAGTCGACGTCGAAGATCTCGACGGTGCGCATGTAGTTTTCCAGCTCGGCGCGGGTACCGCCCAGGGTGATTACGTTTCGGCCACTGTCGACGTTGACGATGGCGTTGGGGCGCGCATACGGCTCCAGCACCTTCTTCATTTCAGTTGCGGAGATGAACTGCAGCGGGATCACCCGTACCTCGAAGCCACGTGCGCTGGCCGCCGGCGCCGTGCTCGGCGCGACGGTACCGGCCAGCGCCTGATCGGCGGCGACGATGTTGTAGCGGCCGCCGCTGTAGACCATGCGGGCATTGTTCCAGCCCAGCACCATCTCCAGCAGGTTCAACGCCTGCGCCGGCGACACCGGCTTGGGCGTGGCCAGGGTGACTGTGCCCTGCACCCCCGGTGCGATCACGTAGTTCTGGCCCAGCATGTCACCGAGGATGGCCTTGACCACCGCATGCACCGATTCGCCTTCGAAATTGAAGGTTGCTTCACCGGTGCTGGCGCCATGCAGTGCCGGAGCCGGTGCGCGTGCTGCTTCGCGGTTGATCATGGTGCCGGTGCCACGGCGGATCACCGCCTGCGGAGCGCCCTGGGCGTCACGGGCAGCATCAGCGGCGACTTCGGCCGCCTGGCCGGCCTCGGCAGTGGGCGACAGATTGCCCTTGCGCTGCACATGCGGTGCGGACACGGTGCTGCAGCCGACCAGCAGCGCGAGGGCAAAGGACCAGGGAAGGAAACGCAGGCTCATGCATTCACTCTATCGGTTGGTGCCATCGCCCGGGGGCGGCGACGGTTGTTGCTGCTGTTGTTGTTGCTGCAGCTGGCGGCGACGGGCCTGGATGCGTTCGCGGATGGCCTGCATCTGCGCTTCGCTGGGGCCGTTGTTGTTGGCAGGCGGTGTGGCGGCCGCCGCAGCCGAGGATGCCGGCGCACTGCCAGCAGGCGACGGCGATGCGGTTGCCGCAGCCGGCGGCGGTGCCGGCGGAGCGCCTGCCGGGGGCGGCACAACGATCGCACCGGCCGGTGGCGCACCGTTGGCGCCGCGCAGCACGGTCGGCGGTTCACCCCCCTGCCCGTTGAATACCGCCAGTTCCAGCACCTGGTTGCCACCGGGGCCGATCACGGTGGCCTGACGCGGCTGCAGTGCGACCAGCTGCCAGCCGTCGACGGCTTCACCGTTGAGGCGCAGGCGCAGCGAGCGGTTCTGTTCGGTGGTGAAGGTGGCCATGCCGAAGTCGCCGGTCAGCAGCACGCCGGTCAGGCGCAGCGCGGCGCTGGCGGCGGGCTCGCTGCCGCCGAGCAGGTAGGGCTTCGGCCTGCGGTCCTCGGCGAACAGCGGTCGCTCGCCGATCGCGCTATAGCCTTCGGCGCTGGCCATGCGTTCTGCGGCCAACGGCGGCAGCACCGGCAACGAAGGCACCGCATCGGCATC
This sequence comes from Stenotrophomonas sp. 71799_Sma, assembly GCF_056482505.1. Lineage (NCBI taxonomy): Bacteria > Pseudomonadati > Pseudomonadota > Gammaproteobacteria > Lysobacterales > Lysobacteraceae > Stenotrophomonas > Stenotrophomonas sp. 71799_Sma. The sequence continues at coordinate 669,616 of NZ_CM151202.1, read as the reverse complement.
ACCGTCCGCACCTGGCAGCTGGCTGCCCAGACCGAAGCCGGTGGCCAGCCAGACCGCTGCCGCCCAGCCGGCCAGTGCCAGCAGGAAGCCGGTGCGCAGGCTGATCTGCTCAAGCTTCATCGGCCACCTCCTGCCCTTCTTCCGGCGCAGCCGGTGCGGCGGCCGGTGCAGGTGTGGCCGAAGGCGGTTGCGGCGCCGCGCCCGGTTCGGCTGCAGGTGCCGGCGCAGCGCCATCGGCCGCAGCACCGGGCAGCAGGTAACCTGCCAGTTCGAACGACACGTCCAGGCCGAGCCCGGACTCGTTGGGCGACTGCTGGAAGCGCTGCGCGATCAGGTTGAGATTGTCGACGAACAGGCGCGGGCTGCCGGTTTCCAGGCTGTGCAGCACCGTGGCCAGTTCGGCCACACCGCAACGCAGGCGCACCTGCATGGCCACGCGCACGAATTCGGCGTCACGGCGGTTGTCGGTCAGTGGCGTGCGGTTGCTGATGGTGCAGCTGCGGTTGCCCGGGCTGGCCATCGCCACCGCATCCTGCAGCTTCGCGCCCAGCGCAGCGGCCGCAGCTTCGGCGGTGGCTTCGCGCAGGAAGCCCGGCCGCTGCTGCAGTGCCTCGCGGGTGGCGCGCAGGCGCTGTTCGATCTGCGGCTGCTGCTGCAGCTGCGCCTGCACGCGCTGCTCGCGCTCGCGCAGGGCGGCCACGTCGGCGTCGATTTCGCGCAGTGGCTGGGTGAACCAGGGGTGCACCAGCAGCAGGTACGCCAGGCCCAGCACTGCCAGCAGCAGCGCCAGTGCCAGCCAGCGGTCACGGCGTGCGCTTGGCATCGGCATCGGCCGCCTCCCGGGTCGGGGCCGCAGCCGGCAACGGCTGCAGTTCGGCGGTCATGGTGAAGCGGTCACGGCCACTGGCGGCGCCATCGGCCTGCAGTACGCCGGTCAGGTTGACCTTGCGCCACTGCGGTGCGTCCTGCAGCAGCTGCACCAGCTGCGAGGCCTCGCGGCTCAGGCCGATCAGCTGCAGGTTGTTGTTCTCGATGGCCAGCTTTTCCAGGTAGGTGCCCTCCGGCAGGCGCCGGGTCAGTTCATTCCAGATTTCCACCGTTCCGGCGCGCTGGCTGCGCTGCTTTTCCAGGAATGCGGCACCATCGATCAGCGCCTGCAGCTGCGCGCGTTCGCTGGCGACACCACGCGCACTGCGTGCACTGCGCTCGACCTGCGCACGCAGTTCGTCGGCGGCGGCGCGGCGGTTGTCGAGCAGCTGCAGGGCCGCCAGCACCAGCATCACCAGCGCGGCCACGGCCAGCAGCACATTCCAGCGCCGCGTCGGGTCTGCCCGCAGCTGGCGCTGCCCCGGTGGCAGCAGATTCACCTGCAGGGGTTCACCCTCGGTGTCGATGGCATCGACACCGGCCAGTGCATCGGCCCATTCGCCTACGCTGGCCCGCCACGCCTCAAGCTGGCGCAGTGGCCAGGCGATCAGTTCGACCTGCAGCTGGCCCTCGGCGGCGCCCCCGAGTTCACGCACGTCATAGCTGACCTGGCTGGATTCGAACGGCGTCTGGCGGTCGATCTCGAAACCGACCACGGCGCGCAGCCGGTCGGCCGCAGCCGCAGGCAGGCGCAGATGACGACGCAGTACCTCGCTGGCCGGCAGCAGCCACACCCGCGGCAGGCTGCGCAGTCGCGGTTCCAGCACGCGGTCCAGTTCGGCCGGCGACAGCGGCCATGGCACGCTGGCAACTGCTTCGCGGCGTTCTCCGGCCTCTCGCCAGACCTGCAGCTGCTCACCCTGGCGCTGCAGCAGCAGGCGCGCCTGTGCCCAGCCCAGTGCCCACTGCCAACGTGCCGGCACCCAGGCCAGCAGCGATTGCCGCCACCAGCGCAGGAAACGGCCGGCGCCAGGGCCGATCCGGCCCTGCACCTGCCGCACACTGTCCTGCCATGCCGTCATCTTGCTGTCATTCCCTGCTCCCAGCGAAGCACTGTGTAGGACCGCCCGGGAACCCCGCCCGAGCCATTGCGTACCACTGCCTGCAACACCGACCGGCGTCCACTGCCGTCGGTTGCACGAGACTCGATACTATAGGTGCCGCTGCTGCTGGCAAGCGTTGTCGCACCGCCAGCGGTATCTGCGTCACGCTCCTGCTGTGCGCGCTGCGCCAGCACGGTATCCGCATCCAGGCCCAGTGCGGTCAGCACCGGCGCGCTGGCGAACTGGGGATCCGGGCGTGCCTGGCGGCTGTACAGGGTCAGGTGCGGCAGCATGGCCTTGTACAGCGGGCCGCGCATGCCCAGTACCCGCTGCAGTTCACCGAGCGTCTCGAAACGCTTGTTGCGTGGGCCATACGGCAACCCCGCCGCCGCATAGTCCGGGGCTTCGGCACCGCCGCCCGGCTGCAGCAGGCTGTCTTCATCACGCCAGTCGACAATGGCACCGGCCAGCTGCCGGGCTGCCCCTTCGTCTTCGCCGAGCGCCTTGAGGAACGCGGTCAGCAAGGTCACGTCGGCCAGGTTCAGGTTGATCTTGCCGTTCTCGTCCAGCACCTTGATCTCGATGCTGGCGTCATCGAACTGCCAGCGGTAGGTTCGGCCATCAGCGCGCCAGGGCGCCCGCAGCGGATCGGCGGACAGGCGCAGCAGCGCGTACTCCAGGCCGGCGCGCGCCCGTTCCTGGCCGCGTGCATCGTCATCCAGCACCCGCTGCTGCAGATGCTCGACCCGTGCGCTCAGCGCGAACGCACCGACCAGCGCGGTCATCAATGCGATCAACCACAGCACCAGTACCAGTGCCGCACCGTGTTGCCGGTTCATCGCGCGCCTCCGCTGCCACCGTTGCGCGGCGCCACCACCAGCGTCGGCCAGGGCGCGCCCTTGGCCGGGACGATCCTGATCTCCACCAGCATCGGCAGGCGGCGGGTATCGTCCCAGCGCGGCATCCAGTCGCTCACCTGGCCGGTACTGGCATCGATGCCGCGATAGCGCAGTTGTACCGACTTCAGGTTTTCCACCAGCACTTCCGGCGGGCGCGGCGGGTTCTCGGCGATGCGCTCGCCTTCCTGCAGCAGCACCAGGTCCAGCAGCAGGCGCTGCTGGCCATCGCGGCCGTCCACCTGCAGCGCGTGCAGGTAGGGTCCGCCGCGGCCGAGGTAGCCCGGCAGATCGGCGGCGAACAACATGCGCTGCTCTTCGCCCTGGAAGAAGATCGGTTCGCGGGTGGGATCGGGTACTTCCAGCGGCGTGCGCAGCGCACCGGCCAGCTGCCGCCGCAACAGCGCCTGCACCGCGCGCATGCGCTCACTCTCGGCCGCGATCTGCTCGCCACGCTGACTGACCGCCATTGCCGAACGGACGCTGGCGAACGCCAGCGCCAGGCCACCGGCCAGCAGCACCGTGGCCAGCATCACTTCAATCAGCGTGAAACCCGCGGCGCGGCGCTTCATCGCGCGCTCTCCAGGTCCGGCGGCAGCAGGCGCAGGCTGCGCCAGCGCAGCTGCTCGCGTTCGCTGTCGCCCCAACGCACCTGCAGCTGCAGTTCGGCCAGCCAGGGGGCACCGGCCGACTGTGACTGCACGGCGTTGCCGGCACGTGGCTCCACCCACGGCTGCACCTGCAGCTCCCAGTGGTAGCGTCCCTGTTCCCAGTCGCCCTGCCGGCTACCCACCTGCAGTGGCGTGGCGACACCGGTTTCGGCCAGCAGCGACTGCGCATGCAGTATCGCGCGCGTGCGCAGCTCGGCCTCGCGCACCTGCCTGGCACCACCGGACAGACTGCCCAGCAGCAGGGTCAGCGCCAGCCCGAGCAGGGCAAAGGCGATGATCACTTCCAGCAGGGTGAAGCCGCGAACGTGCCGCTTCATTGTGCCCGCCAGGGGCCGGAGCGGACCTCACCGGTCAGCCAGCCCACGTCGATGCGCCATTCGGCATCGTCACGCTGCAGCCGGATGCGGCCACCGCTGGAGCCACCATCGGGATGGAACTCGATCACGCCCTGCCCTGGCGCGGTGGCCAGCTGCGCGGCGCCTTCGAACTGCACCTGCAGCTGTGCCGGCACGTCACCATGGCGCTGGTTGGCGCCTTCCCAGCGCCGCTTTGCCGGTTCGATGACAAAGCGCTGCGGCTCGCCGCGGGCGATCGCCTGCGCGCGTACCACCCGCAGCTGGTTGGCGATGTCCTTGCCGGCGCTGCGCAGCTGCATGCCGGCGAAGCCGCGCGACAGGCCGGCGGCGGTAATCAGGCCGATCGCTGCGATCAGCGCGATCACCAGCAGCATTTCCAGCAGCGACAGGCCCGCTGCGCGCCTGCCGTGCAGGCGCGGGCGAGGCAGCCGGCGCGGCAGGAAATACGTCATGCAGGATTACGGCTGGTAGCGGATGTCGGCATCGACGCTGCTGCCGCCGGCCTTGCCATCCTTGCCGAGGCTGATCAGCTCGTACGGCTGGCCTTCGCCCGGCGCACGGTACTCCAGCGCGTGGCCCCACGGGTCGTTCAGGTCAGCCGGCTTGGCATACGGCCCCAGCCAGCCACCGACACCCGCCGGTGCGGTCACCAGATCGTTGAGCGAGCCGGGCAGCTTGCCGGTATCGATCTGGTAGTTGTCGACCTTGGACGCAACGGTCTGCACCTGCGCCTTGGCGATGTTGGCCTTGCCGCGATCAGCGCCGCCCAGCACGCGGCTGGCGACCAGGGTCAGCACCGCACCGATCAGCACGATGACGATGATGATTTCCAGCAGGCTCATGCCCGACTGGTTGCGCGCGGCGGTGAAGGAAAGGCGGATCGGTCGACGGGAAGCAATCATGGTCGGTCCTTTCAGTTGCGGAGTGTCGGGGTTGCGTAGGGATCCATCGTCAACCGATGGCATTGGTCAGGTCGTACAGCGGTACCAGCACGGCAACGATCACCGCACCGACCACCGAGGCCAGCACCAGGGTGATCGCCGGCACCATCGCCGCCAGCAGGCGGTCGATGCGCCGGGCGCTGTCCTGTTCGAAGGTATCGGCCGCTTTCAGCAGCATGGTATCGAGTGCACCGGATTCCTCGCCGACCTGGATCATCTGCAGCGCCAGGCGCGGGAAACGCTTGCCGCGCGACAGCGCCAGCGACAGGCCGGCACCGTTTTTCACTTCATCCGCGGCGGCTTCCACATCGGCGGCCAGCGCGCGGTTGCCCAGCACGTTGCGGGCGATGCCCAAGGCACCCAGCAGCGGCACGCCATTGCGCAGCAGCGTGCCCAGCGTGCGGGCCAGCCGCGCGGTTTCCAGTTCGCCGAGCAGGCGGCCGATGCCGCGACGCTGCAGCAGCCAGCCATCCAGCGCCAGCCGGAAGGCTGGTTGCCGCGCCTTGCGTTCGAAGAACAGCGCAAGTATCCCTGGCACCACCAGCAGCAACACCCACCAGTCGCGCACGAACAGACCCAGCTGCAGCACCGCGTTGGTGAACCACGGCAGCGCCACATCCAGGCTTTCGTACATCTGCGCGAACTGCGGCACCACGTAGCCGAGCAGGAACAGCAGCGCGCCGCCCACCACCACCAGCAGGATGGCCGGGTACACCAGCGCGTTGATCACCTTGCCCTGCAACGCGCGGCTGCGTTCGAGGTAGTCGGCCAGGCGCTGCAGGGTTTCGTGCAGGCTGCCGCCGGCTTCACCGGCCCGCACCATGTTCACGTACAGGCGCGAGAACAACCCATGCTGGCGCTCCAGTGCGGTCGACAGCGGCGCGCCACCGCGCACCACATCGCGGATGTCGGTGATCGCGCGGCGCGAGCGTTCGTCTTCGGGCAACCCGAGCAGGATCGACAGCGCGCGATCCAGCGGCTGGCCTGCACCGAGCAGTGTCGCCAGCTGCTGGGTGAACTGCAGCAATGCAGCGCCCTGCAGCGGCCGTTGGCGGAACAGGTTGCGCCAGGTACTGCCACCGATCGCACCGCCATCGGCCAGCTGGGTCTCCATCGGCAGATGGCCCTGGTCCTGCAGGCGCGCGACCAGCTCGGCCTCGCTGGCCGCTTCCATCTGCCCGTCGAAGATCTCGCCGTGCGGATTCAGTGCCTTGTAACGGTAGGTCGGCATGTCAGCCCCGGCGTCCTGCGCGCATCAGCTTTCCTCGGTGACACGCAGGACTTCCTCGATGGTCGTCTGACCACTGAGGGCCTTGGACAGGCCATCTTCGTACATCGTGCGCATGCCGGCTTCGCGGGCAATGCGTTCGATCTCGCCCATGCCGTCGCGGCGCATCACCGCGCGCCGCAGCGCGTCGTTCATCACCAGGAATTCCATGATGGTGGTCCGGCCGAGGTAACCGGTCGGCGCCAGCGCGGAAGGCTTCGGGCGATACAGGTGGATCGGTCCTTCCGGCTGCAGGCGGCGCAGCTCGAAGCGTTCGATCTCTTCCGGCGAGGCTTCATAGCGCTCGGCATGGGTCGGCTCCAGCCGACGCACCAGGCGCTGGGCCAGGATGCCGTTGATGGTGGAGGTGAGCAGGTAGTCTTCCACGCCCATGTCGAGCAGGCGGGTGATGCCACCTGCTGCGTTGTTGGTATGCAGGGTGGACAGCACCAGATGGCCGGTCAGCGCCGACTGGATCGCGATGCGCGCGGTTTCCAGGTCGCGCATTTCGCCGATCATGATGATGTCCGGGTCCTGGCGCACGATGCTGCGCAGGGCGTTGGCGAAGTCGAGGCCGATCTGCGGCTTGGCCTGGATCTGATTGATGCCTTCGATCTGGTATTCCACCGGGTCTTCGACCGTGATGATCTTGACGTCGGCAGTGTTCAGCTGGCTCAGCGCGGTGTACAGCGTGGTGGTCTTGCCTGAACCGGTCGGGCCGGTCACCAGCAGGATGCCGTGCGGCTGTTCCAGCACCTTGCGGAACTGCGGCAGGAAGGCGTCAGTGAAGCCGAGACGATGGAAATCGAACACCACCGTTTCGCGGTCCAGCAATCGCATCACCACGCTTTCGCCGTGCGCGGTCGGCACCGTGCTCACGCGCAGGTCCAGCTCCTTGCCCTGCACGCGCAGCATGATGCGGCCGTCCTGCGGCAGGCGGCGCTCGGCGATGTTGAGCCGGGCCATGATCTTGATGCGGCTGATCACCGCAGCAGTGAGGTTGGCCGGCGGGCTTTCGCCTTCCACCAGCACGCCATCGACGCGGTAACGGACCTTCAACCGGCTTTCGAACGGTTCGACATGGATGTCCGAAGCGCGCAGCTCCACTGCACGCTGGATCACCAGGTTGACCAGGCGGATCACCGGCGCTTCCGAGGCGAGGTCACGCAGATGCTCGATGTCATCGACCGCACCGCCCTCGCCATCGGCGGTTTCGACGATCGCGCCCATCGCGCTGCGGCCCTGCCCGAACCAGCGCTCGACCAGATCATCAATTTCTGCGCGCATGCCCAGCACCGGTGTCACCGGTACACCCAGTGCCAACTGCACGGCCTGCTGCGGATAAGGATCATGGGCATCGGCCAGCCACAGCCGGACCCCCTGTTCATCCAGCGCGAGCGGGCAGACATGGAACTGCTTGAGGAAGCGCAGCGACAACGGCAAGCCTTCCGCCAGCCCTTGTGGCGGTGCTTCCGGCAGCTGTTTGCCTTCCAGCAGCGGCAGCCCCAGCACTTCGGCGCTGGCCTGTGCCTGGTCACGCTCGGAGACCAGCCCCAGCCGCACCAGCAGGCCCAGCAGGCTGCCGCCGGCCTCTGCGTGCAGCGGCCGCGCACGTGCCAGATCGCCTTCCTTCAGCCGGCCGCGCGCCAGCAGCGCATCCAGGATGCGGCCTTCAGCGTCGTCGGCAGCGGCGGTAGCAGCAAGCGCGTTCACATGACTCTCCTGTCAATCGGCTCGACTTTAACAGTTAAGCCATGATTTCCGCCGCCCCTGCGCCACCTTTCGTAAAAAGACGAAGCCCGTCACATGGGATGACGGGCTTCGGCCATTCAACTACGACAGTTCAAGCTTACTGCGTGGCGAGAATGCTCACCCCGTTGTAGGCCGCTTCACCCACCACCTTGATGTAGTAGGTGGCCGCCACCGGCTTGGTCACCCGCACCGTCTCGGAGGTGCCCGGACGGGTCGACTTGGCGTCGTTGTCGCTGGCACTGGGCTCACGGCCTTCAGCCACGTAGACCGAAACGTTGCCGGTGCCACCGTAGGTGATCACGCTGAACTGCTTGCCGGCAGCCGCTTCGAAGCTGTAGAGCTTGCTGCTGCCGGCCGCACCGGACAGGCCACCGACGGCAGCCTTGTTGGTCAGCGGCGTGGCCACCGGCCCGCAGTTCTCGGTGCACGGTTCTTCCAGTGCCTTGGCCAGCGCAGCCTTGGCATCGAGGATGCCGGTACCGATCGGGGTCGCTGCCGGGATGGCGACCGGGAACGGACGTGCGGTTTCCTTCAGCAGGGTACGCATCGCGGCCGGGGTCAACGGATCCTTGCCCTTGGCGATCAGCGCGCTCTGCACCAGTGCGGCAACGGCGGCCACATGCGGCGAGGCCATCGAGGTACCGCCCATGCCCATGTAGCCCGGCGTGCCCGATTCCGGCGTGGTGGCCGCATTGGAGCCGGTCTGCCAGATGTAGCCACCCGGGTTGCCGTCGACACTGCCGCCGCCACCCGGACCGGACAGGTCCACGCGGGTGCCATAGTTGGAGTAGTAGGTGATGCCACCGGTGATGCGGGTGGCACCCACGGTCACCACGCCTTCGCAGCTGGCCGGACGGTACTTGGACGCGTTGTCGGCTTCATTGCCCGCCGCGACCACCACGGTGGTGCCACGCGAGATCGCGCCATTGATGGCGTCCTGGTAGGTGCTGCCGCAGGTACCGCTGCCGCCCAGGCTCATGTTGATGATCTCGGCCGGGTTGGTGTTGGCCGGGATGCCGGTCACCGTGCCACCCGATGCCCAGACCACCGCGTCGGCGATGTCGGACAGGTAGCCGCCGCACTTGCCCAGCACACGTACCGGCAGCACCTTGGCCTTGTAGGCGACACCGGCCATGCCGACGCCGTTGTTGGTCTGCTCGGCTACGGTGCCGGCTACGTGGGTGCCGTGCCAGGAACTGTCCTCGGCCAGCGAGCCGTCATAGCACTCGTTGTCGTTCTCGACCCAGTCACCGTAGTCCTGCGCACCCGGCACACGATCGTTGGTCGGGCGCCGCGAGGTCTCCGCATCGCTGATGAAGTCGTAACCCTCCAGCAGGTTGCCGACCAGGTCCGGATGCTGCGGCAGGATGCCGGTATCGATCACCGCCACCACGATGCCTTCGCCCTGCGAGACATCCCATGCCGCCGGTGCGTTGATGCCGCCGACCGCATTGTGCAGGTGCCACTGGTTCTGCTGGTAGAAGGGATCGTTCGGCACCAGTGCCGGCTGCACATCGCCGGCACGCAGCTCGGTGCGGCGCAGCTTCACGTCGGCTTCGGCGTACTGCACCGACGGGTCGGCCTGCAGTTCCTTCAGCACACGCTGCAGTTCGGCCGGGGCCAGGCGGCCCTGCACGCGGATCAGGTCCGCACCGGTAGCGAGCTTGCGTACCACCTGCGGGCCGAGGGTACTGGCACGTGAGGTACCGCCGGACAGGCTGGCCCGGGTCAGCGCCGACTGCACGGTGGACAGCTTCGCCGAGCGGTCGGTGGCGGCGGCAGCGCCGGCCCGGTACTTGACGATGATGCGCTCGGCGCCCGGCTGGGCGGTGCTGGCCTGGCGCACCGGTTCGCGGGTCGGCAGGCCGGCGGCGTGGACGGCACCGACGGCCGTCATCGACAGCACGGCGGCGGCAAGCACATTGATGCGAAGGTTCTGCTTCTTGATCACGTCGAATTCCTCTTCTGGGTCATGGATCGAACCAACACTGCGGCCATCATTCCTTGACGACTCCCGGCCGGCCCAGCCGGGATTGCCGTGACCTCCCCCCAGGCCCTCACTGCAGGTGCTGCGCCGGCGTGGGTGGCCGCCGGCGCGATGGAGTGGCTTACCAGCCGAAGCCGGCACCGACGCCAACCGAGCTGTCGTCGCTGCTGAAAGCACCGCCGAAGGTCACCGTGGCGCGATCGCTGATCGCACGCTGGTAGCCCAGCGACAACGCTGACTCGCCGCCCTGGAAACCAATGCCGACGCCGACCCGGTTCTGGGTGCGGATACCGGCGGCACTGGTGGCCATGTTGAGCATCGCCGCGCTCATCGCACCCTGGCGGTCGATGCGGCGATCCATGTGGCGCAGGCGTCCGTCGATCTCGCCCTTGAACACATCGAAGCTGTCGGCGACGGCCTGGACGCGGCTGTCGGTGTAGCTGTTGGCCGTGGCCATGCCACGGTCGAGCTGGCCCTTGTTGACCGCATCGGTGGCCGTGGTACCCGCCGCCACATTGGTGACCTGGCGCTCGTTGCCTTCACTGCCCACCGAGACCGTGTTGGCACGATCGGCAACCGAGCCCTGGCCCAGCGCCACCGCGTTCGCCGCGGTGGCATTGGCGCCCTGGCCGATGGCCGTGGACGAAGCGCCACTGGCGACGGCGCCCTCGCCCATGGCGACGGCATTGAAGCCCGTCGCGGGAGTGCCAACCGGAATCCCGGCACCGGCGGCGGCAGCGGTCGGCGTGCCCTGCACACGCGCGGTGCTGGCCGGTGCCGCGTCGGCCGCTGCAGGTGCATCAGCGGTGCTTGCCAGCGGGCTCTCATCCAGCGAGGCACTCATCGCGCGCAGGTTGGCAGTCCCGGCACGCGAGCCACCAGCGGTTCTGCGGTCGATCTCGCTGACCTTGCGGTCCAGCGCGCCGAGCGCATCGCCGACGTTGCTGTAGGTGGCGCCCTGGATCACGTAGTTCGGAGCCACGAACACCCCCTGCATGCCGACGCTGGCACCACCGCCGAGGAAGCTGGCGGCATCGCTGAGCGACTGGAACAGCTGGCCGCCGTTGATCGCCTGGCGGCTGCCTGCCGCAATGCTGCCGGCACCAACGTTGTCGATGGTGGTGCCCTGGAAGCCGGACAGGGTCAGGCGATCACGGCTGGCGTCGTCGTAGCCCACCGCGCTGGCCGCCGTGGTTTCAACGGTGGTGATGCGCGAATCGAAATCACCGACGCGGGTTTCCACCGCGCCTACGCGCTGGTTGGTGACGTTGAGCTGCGAACCGGTGATCGCATCGGTGCTGCCGGCGGCGATGCGGCCATCGGCCACATTGACGATGCGGCGCGTGGCTGGACCATCGGTGCCATTGCCACCGCCGACCGACACCACGTTGGCATCGAGCGCACGCGAGCCCGCACCCAGCGCCACCGAGTTGGCACCAGACGCGCCGGCACTGTTGCCCAGTGCAAGTGCACCGTTGCCGATCGCCATCGCGTTGGCGCCCAGCGCATTGCTGCGTGCGCCGCTGGCACTGGCCGCCGAACCGATCGCGGCGGCATCACTGCCGCTGGCGCTGGCGATACCTGCGCCGGTGGCCTTGACGTAACGTGCCGTGCCATCGGCAGTCGCTGCGACCGCATCAAGCTGGCCACGATTGACCGCATCGGTGCGCTCGGTACCGGCAGCGACGCGGGTGATCTGACGATCACTGGTACTGCTGCCCACCGACACGGTGTTGGCACGGTCGGCCACCGAGCCTGCGCCCAGTGCGATGCTGCCGGCCGCCGAAGCGTTGGCACTGACACCCACTGCGGTGGCATTGGCGCCGGTGGCCTTGCTGCCGTAACCCACTGCAGTGCCAAGGCGACCACTGGCTTCGGCATAGCTGCCCAGCGCCGAAGCGCCGTCGGCCGAAGCATTGGCGCGGAAACCACTGGCCTGCGACTGGGTGCCGCTGGCCGTGGCCTGCGCGCCGCTGGCAGTGCTGTAAGCGCCCTTGGCCTGGGCGCCGGCGCCGGTAGCACTGGCGCCGAGTTCGCTGGCGCTGGCGCCACTGCCCACGGCTACGCTGTCGACACCAGCAGCCTGCGCCGCGTTGCCGAGCGCCGCCGCATTGTTGCCGGTGGCCAGCGCATCGAAGCCCACGGCCGTGGCATTGCCGGCCATGGCATTGGCACCACTGCCCAGCGCGGTGGCGCCGTTGCCGATGGCGTTGGCCGCGTTGCCGGCGGCCAGTGCGTTGTCACCGTCCACCAGGGCACCGGCCTCGCCATCGGCATTGCCGCTGGCCTGGAACTGCCGGCTGGTCTTGTCGGCGACGCTGGCGACTGCATCCAACTGGCCCTTGTTCACCGCATCGGTGGCTTCGGTACCGGCTGCGACATGGGTGACCTGGCGCTCACCGCCCGCCTTGCCGACGGCCACCGTGTTGTCACGGTCGGCCTTGGAGCCGGCACCGAGCGCGACGCTGTTGCTGCCATTGGCGGTGGCGTTGGCACCCAGCGCGGTGGCACTGCTGCCTGCCGCCCACGAATTCCAGCCGATCGCCGTGGCGTAGTCTTCGGTGGCCCACGCGCCCGCACCGAATGCCGCGGCACCGGTGCCACTGGCACGCGAGGGGATCAGGCCGAAGAAGGTGCTGCCACCGATGGCCACGCTCTCCTCGCCACTGGCCTCGCTGGACTGACCCACGGCAACGGCACCGGTTCCGGCCGCAGCGGCACCGAAACCGACTGCGGTGGTGTTGGCACCACTGGCCGCCGAGCCGTAGCCCAACGCGGTGCCGAGGCGACCGCTGGCTTCGGCGTAGCCGCCGACAGCGGTAGTGCCATCGGCGGACGCGGCGCTGCGGAAACCGCTGGCCAATGCCTGGGTGCCGCTGGCATTGGCTTCTGTACCTGTGGCCGTGCTGTATGCACCGCTGGCCTGCGCGCGCGCGCCGACCGCGCTTGCCCCCAGTTCACTGGCGCTGGCGCCGGTGCCGAGCGCCAGGCTGTCTTCGCCGGTGGCCTGTGCCGTGCTGCCCAGGGCAGCCGCGTTGCCGCCGGTGGCCAGCGCATCGATGCCCACGGCGGTGGCGTTGGCGGCCAGCGCATTGGCACCGCTGCCAAGCGCGGTGGCACCGTTGCCGATCGCATTGGCCGCGTCACCGGCCGCCAGCGCGTTGTCGCCGTCCACCAGCGCCCCGGTTTCACCATCGGCATTGCCGCTGGCCTGGAACTGCCGGCTGGTCTTTTCCGCTGCCGCGGCTACGGCATCGAGCTGATTCCTGTTGACCGCATCATTGCCCTGCGTGCCATCGGCCACGTTGGTGATCTGGCGGGTGTTGCCACCGCCGCCCACCGACACGGTGTTGTCGCGATCCGCGATCGAATCGGCACCCAGCGCCACGCTGTTGGCGCCGCGCGATTCAGCGGCGTTACCCAGCGCGGTACTGTTGATGCCCCCCGACCAGGCGCCACCACCCACCGCGGTGGAGTAGTTGCCCGACGCTTCGGTGGCCAGCAGACCGAACAGCGAGCCACCGACGGCGACGCTGTTGGTGCCGGTGGCCAGGCTGCCCTGGCCGGTGGCGGTGCTGTAGGCACCGGAGGCTTCCGAGTCGCCACCCACGGCCACGCTGTTGGAACCGGAGGCATTGGCAAAGTTGCCGAACGCGGTGGCATTGAAGGCCGAGGCCTGTGCATAGCCACCGATGGCGGTGCTGTAACCGCCGCTGGCTTCGGCACCGATACCGAAGGCCGCCGACGCCGTACCACTGGCTACGCTCTCGCTACCGACAGCGGTGGCCGCGTCACCACTGGCATTGCTGAAGTAGCCCACGGCCACGGCCTCTTCGCCGGACGCTTCGGACAGCACGCCATTGGCAGTGCTACCGGCGCCGCTGGCGATGCTGGCCGCACCGAACGCCGCGCTCTGCTCGCCGCTGGCTTCGCTTTCCGCGCCATGCGCGGTGGCGTACTCGCCCGTGGCCTGTGCGTTGGCACCAACAGCGCTGGCGTTGGCTGCGGTCGCCAACGCATTGAAGCCCAGCGCCTGCGCATTGCTGGCCAACGCGTTGGCGCCGCTGCCCAGTGCGGTAGCGCCATTGCCGATGGCGTTGGCGGCATCACCGGCCGCCAGTGCGTTGTCACCTTCCACCAATGCACCGGCTACGTCGTCGCCGTTGCCGCTGGCCTGGAAGAAGCGGCTGGTGGTGGTGGCCGTGGTCGCCACCGCATCCAGCTGCGCCTTGTTCACCGCATCGGTGGCCTGGGTGCCGGCGGCGACGTTGGTGACCTGGCGTTCGTTGCCGGCGCTGCCCACCGACACCGTGCGCGCTCGGTTGGCGACCGAACCGGCACCCAGCGCGACCGTATTGCTGGCGCTGGCATTGCTGCCCGCACCGAGCGCGATCGCGCTTTCACCACCGGCTACCGTGTTGGTGCCGATGGCGATGCTGTTGATGCTGTTGCCCAGCGCCTGGAAGCCCAGCGCCACGCTGTTGTCGCCATAGCCGAAGGCACCACGGCCGATCGCTGTGGAGCTGGCGCCGTTGGCCCAGCTGTTGTAACCGATGGATGTTGCGCCGCTGCCACTGGCCCAGGCCGCGTTGCCGAACGCCGAGGCATTGGTGGCAGTGGCCCATGCACCCGAACCGAATGCTGCTGCGCCACTGGCAGTGGCCCAGCTGTATCCGCCTACTGCGGTGCTGTCATCGCTGCTGGCGAATGCGCTGTCGCCGACCGCAACCGCATAGCTGCCGGTGGCGCGCGACTTGCCGCCTGCGGCGAAGCTGTTGTCACCACTGGCCTTGGCCGCGTTGCCGAAAGCGCTGCTGGCAGCCCCGGTGGCCTGCGCACCGCTGCCGACTGCGGTGGCATCGGCAACAGCGGTGGTGCCCACCTGCTGCGCCGTGCCATCGGCACCGATGATCGGCTGGTTGAACTCGTCGTAGGCCTGGCCGAGGCCACCGATGGCGACACCGCCATTACCGGTGGCCGCGCTGTTGCGGCCCACGGCCACGCTGTCATCGCCGATGGCCGACGCGGCAGCACCCTGCGCGATGGCACCTGCGCCGATCGCATTGCTCGACGAACCCACAGCGATGGAGCCTTCGCCATCAGCCAGTGCGCCAGCATCACTGCCCGCCTCCGGCTGTGCCTGGAAGAAACGCGCGGTGGTGTCGGCAGTGCCGGCCACGGCGTCGAGCTGGGCTTTGTTCACCGCATCGGTGGCTTCGCTGCCTGCAGCGACGCTGGTGATCTGCCGCTCGTTGCCGGCGCTGCCGACGGCCACGCTGTTGGCGCGCACCGCTTCGGAATTCGCGCCGAGTGCCACACTGTTCGCGCCGCGTGCGGTGGCGTAGTAACCCACGGCCGTGCTCTGCGCTCCGCTCGCCCAGGTCTGCGCGCCCAGGGCACTGGCGTTCTCGCCCGGTGCATAGGCGAAGTAGCCGACCGCGGTCGCTTCGGCGCCGGAGGCTTCGCTGAGGCTGCCGTTGGCCACGGCACGGTCGCCACTGGCGATGGCACCGGCACCGACGGCGGTGGCGGCTTCGCCACTGGCCTGGGTCTGCACGAAGAAGCCCAGGCCGGGGATCAGGTCAGCCGGGCCACCGATGGCGACGCTGCTGGTGCCCGTCGCGTTGCTCTGCGTACCCAGCGCGGTGGAATAATCGCCGATGGCATTGGCCACGGCGCCGAAGGCCGACGCCTGCGCACCGGCCGCATAGGCGCCGACGCCGTAGGACGACGCCGCAAAACCACTGGCTTCGGCACTGGCGCCGACCGCAGTGCCGCCGACGCCTGCGCTGGTTGCGCCGGTTTCCACCGGCACGCCGCCGCTGGTGATCAGCGGGTTGCCGTCGGCATCCACCGCAGCGCCACCCACGGCAACGCTGCCCGGACCGTTGGCCTGCGCGTTGTTGCCGAACGCGGCACTGTTCTGGCCCGAGGCCAGCGCGTTGTTGCCAACGGCGGTGGCGTTCTGCGCGACGGCGGTGGCGCCGGCACCGACTGCAGTGGTGCCGTTGCCGATGGCATTGGCGGCCTCGCCGGCCGCCAGCGCCTCGTCGCCCTCGGCCAGTGCACCGGCATCGCTGTTGCTGCTGCCATTGGCCTGGAAGCGCTTGGCGGTGGCATCGGCCACGGCGGCGACGTCCTTCAGCTGACCGACATTGACTGCATCGTTGTCTTCGGTGCCTGCGGCCACGCTGGTGATCTGCCGGGTCAGCCCGTATTCGGCGGCACCAACGGACACGGTATCGACGCGGTCGGCCAGCGAGCCCGCGCCGAGCGCCACGCTGCCGGTGGCCACCGCCGCGGAATTCGAGCCCAGCGCGGTGCTGTATTCACCGACGGCGGTGCTGAACGCACCCACCGCGATCGATGCTTCGTTGGCTGCGGTAGCGCCGCGGCCCAGCGCGGTGCTGCCCGGGCCCATCGCCACGGCACCGCCGCCGACAGCCGTGGCGCCATCGGCAGTCGCTTCGGACAGCGCACCCAGCGCGGTGGCCGCGCCGTTCTCGCTCGCGGCGGTCGCGCTTGCGCCAACCGCGGTGTCGCCGAGACCGAAGGCCGCAGCGCTCTGCCCGACCACCACGCTGGCATCGCCGATTGCCAAGGCGCCCTGGCCGAACGCGCTTGCGCCCAGGCCCGCGGCAATGGCCTGGGTTCCGATGGCAGTGGTGGCATTGGCCAGCGACTGTGCGCCGGCACCGGCCGCCACTGCGCCCTGCCCGTCGATCTTCGCCGCGTCGCTGTCATCGCCTGCGCCATCGGCCTTGAAATAACGGTTGCCGTCTGCGGCGACATCGGCCAGCGCAGCCTGGGTGGCGCGCGCCTGCGCGTCCAGCTGCGCCTTGTTCACCGCATCGGTGGCCTGGCTGCCTGCGGCAACATTGGTGATCTGCCGTTCCTTGCCGGTATCACCCACGGACACCGTGTTGGCACGCGTGGCCTTGGAGCCGGCGCCCAGCGCTACGCTATTGGCCGCACTGGCGCTGCTGTTGCTGCCGATCGCCACCGCGTTGCTGCCCTTGGCCGTGGCCGAGCCTTCGATCAGGCACTTTTCGAGCAGCTTGCCGCTGAATGCCACGCAGGTGGCGCTGCCGCCGATCTGCACCGACTGTGCTGCGGCGATACCGCTCATGCCCAATCCCAACACCAGGCCCAGTGCCATCGCCAACCTTGCGGGCGCAGCCTGCGTTGCATCGCGGCGCTGGTCGACGACCCCGCCGCCGCTGTCGGAGGAGGCCAGTTCCGAGGCCACCACCAACTGACCCAATGCTTTGTTCCAGACCTTGCGATAAATCCGATTCATCGGTACGGCTCCTGATTGGACTGGTTTTGGGCAAAGCAACGCCACCGCTGGGCTTTCCGGCCCAACGTCCCCTGGGGGCGTTTATTCGCGTGATTTACTGCGGGGTATTGCCGAACGGCGCGCAGCGACAGAAAACCGAGCGCGTGCGCCAAGCGGTTACTGCGAAATGAATGATTCTGAAACGGGGTTCAAGTGTTAACGGCAACTTTGCAGATCGTCAAGACTTTGACACAGCAAATCCTATTGCCGTGAAGCACATCACTATTTCACGTGTTTATGAAATGATTTTGTTATGCATGCGTGACGATTCCTCGACGCATGAAAATGCATGTAACTAGCGGTCGCGACTGGAGTTTCAAGCGCGCAAAGAAAAACCCGCCGATCAACGGCGGGTTTTTCCATACGCGATGGCATTGAGGCCTGCGCGATGCAGTGCGATCAGCCGCACCACACCCGCGCGTTGCGGAACATGCGCATCCACGGCGAGTCACCCTGCCACTCGGCCGGAGCCCAGCTCAGGTTGAGCGCGCGCGGGGTGCGCTCCGGGTGCGGCATCATGATGGTGACGCGGCCGTCGCTGCTGGTCAGGCCGGTGATGCCGTCCGGCGAACCGTTCGGGTTCAGCGGGTACTGGCTGGCGACGTTGCCATTGCCGTCGATGTAGCGCAGCGAGACGCGTGCGGCGGCCTGGTCGACGGCGTTGTCGAACACGGCCTGGCCTTCGCCGTGCGCCACCGCTACCTGCAGGCGCGAGCCGGCCATGCCACGCAGCAGGATCGACGGCGATTCCACCACTTCCAGCAGCGCGGTGCGGGCTTCGAACTGCTCGCTGGCGTTGCGACGGAACTGCGGCCAGTGCTCGGCACCCGGGATGATGTTTTTCAGCTGGCTCATCATCTGGCAGCCGTTGCACACGCCCAGCGCAAAGCTGTCGTCGCGCGCGAAGAACGCGGCGAAGGCATCACGCAGTGCGCTGCGCTCCAGGATCGAGGTGGCCCAGCCACGGCCGGCACCGAGCACGTCGCCGTAGCTGAAGCCGCCGCAGGCGACCAGGCCGGTGAAGTCCTGCAGGGCCACGCGGCCTTCGATCAGGTCGCTCATGTGCACGTCGAACGCGCGGAAGCCGGCACGTTCGAAGGCGTTGGCCATTTCAATCTGGCCGTTCACGCCCTGCTCGCGCAGCACGGCCACGCGCGGGCGCGCACCGGTGCTGATGAACGGCGCCGCCACGTCTTCGTTGAGGTCGAAGCTGAGCTTCGGCTTCAGGCCCGGCGCATTGAAGGCACGGGCGACCTCGCGCTCGGCATCCGCGTTGGCCGGGTTGTCGCGGCGCTTCTGCATCGCGTGGGTGACCGACCACCAGGCGTCGAACAGCGCGTCCCAGCGCCACTCGGCCAGGTTCTCGCCACCCAGCGACACGCGCACCACCGGTGCGGTGGTCGGCTTGGCGATGCGCTGCGCGCACTCGGTCAGTGCATGGCGCTCGACCAGGTCGGCGAACGCTGCGCGGTCTTCGCGTGCGATCTGCACCACCGCGCCCAGCTCTTCGTTGAACAGGCTGCGGAATGGATCGTCGCCCCAGGCATCGAGGGTGATGTCCAGCCCCAGGCGCGACGTGAAGGCCATTTCGCACAGCGCGGCGAAGGCACCGCCGTCGCTGCGGTCGTGGTAGGCCAGCAGCAGGCCGGCCTGGCGCGCATCGCGGATCAGCTCGAAGAAGCCACGCAGGCGCTGCGGGTCGTCCAGATCCGGGGCAGCGCCGGCGAACGCCGGCAGGTCACCGTGGTCGGCATGCACCTGGGCCAGGATGGAACCGCCCAGGCGCTGCTTGCCGGCGCCAAGGCCGATCAGCCACAGCTCGCTTTCCACGTCGCGGTCGAGCAGCGGGGTCAGCTGCTGGCGCACATCGGCCACCGGCGCGAACGCCGAGATCACCAGCGACACCGGCGACACGCTCTTGTGCGCTTGGCCCTGGTCGTGCCACTGCGCCTGCATCGACAGCGAGTCCTTGCCCACCGGGATGCTGATGTCCAGCTGCGGGCACAGTTCCATGCCCACCGCCTTCACCGCGTCGTACAGCAGCGCGTCTTCGCCCGGGTGGCCGGCCGCGGCCATCCAGTTCGCCGACAGCTTGATCTCATCCAGCGCATCGACCGGGGCCGCGCACAGGTTGGTCAACGCTTCGCCCACCGCCATGCGTGCCGAAGCAGCGGCGTCGAGCAGGGCCAGCGGGGTGCGCTCGCCGATCGACATCGCTTCACCGGACACGCCGTCGAAGTCGGCCAGGGTGATCGCCACGTCGGCCACCGGCAGCTGCCACGGGCCGACCATCTGTTCGCGTGCGGTCAGGCCGCCGACGCTGCGGTCACCGATGGTGACCAGGAAGTTCTTCGAAGCGACCGTCGGGTGCGCCAGCACGCGAAGGCCGGCTTCCTGCAGGTCCAGGCCGCCGGTCTTCAGCGCTGGCCAGCGCGGGGCCGGCGGGTGCGCGGTGTCGCGGTGCATCTTCGGCGGCTTGCCGAACAGCACGTCCATCGGCAGATCAATCGGCGGATCGGCCGGGGTGTGGCCCGGCACGGCACCGTAGGCCACCACCAGGTGCTCCTCGGCAGTCGCCACGCCAACCGCGGCGAACGGGCAGCGCTCGCGGGCGCACAGTGCGGCGAACTCGGCCAGGCGCTCCTGGGCCACGCCCAGCACGTAGCGTTCCTGCGACTCGTTGCACCACAGCTGCATCGGCGACAGCGACGGATCATCGGTGGGCACCTTGCCCAGATCGATGACACCGCCGACCTTGGAGTCGTGCAGCAGTTCCGGGATGGCATTGGACAGGCCACCGGCACCGACGTCGTGGAAGAATTTGATCGGGTTGTTGGCGCCCATCGCCACGCAGCGGTCGATGACCTCCTGGCAGCGGCGTTCCATTTCCGGGTTGTCGCGCTGCACGCTGGCGAAGTCCAGGTCCTCGGCGCTCTCGCCGGAGGCCACCGAACTGGCGGCACCGCCGCCCAGGCCGATCAGCATCGCCGGACCGCCGAGCACAATGACCGCATCACCGGCCTGCAGCTGGATCTTGTCGACCTGCACGCGGTCGATCGCGCCGAGGCCACCGGCCAGCATGATCGGCTTGTCGTAGGCACGCACCAGATCGGCGCCTTCCGGCAGCTCGAAGCTGCGGAAGTAGCCGAGCAGGTTCGGGCGGCCGAACTCGTTGTTGAACGCTGCGCCGCCGAGCGGGCCGTCGGTCATGATTTCCAGCGCCGGTGCCATGCGCGGGTTCAGCGCGCGTGGCGCTTCCCACGGCTGCGGCAGCTCGGGAATGCGCAGGTGCGAGACCGAGAACCCGGACAGGCCCGCCTTCGGCTTGCCGCCGCGGCCGGTCGCGCCTTCGTCGCGGATCTCGCCGCCGTTGCCGGTCGATGCACCCGGGAACGGCGCGATCGCGGTCGGATGGTTATGCGTTTCCACCTTGATCTGGAACGCGCTGGGCACCTGCGGCTCGCGGCGGTATTCGCCGCTGGCCGGATCCGGGCGGTAACGCGACGCCGGATGGCCTTCGATCACCGCGGCATTGTCGCTGTACGCGCTGAGCGTGTGCTGCGGGGTCTGCTGGTGGGTGTTCTTGATCATCCGGAACAGCGAACGGTCCTGTTCCTGGCCGTCGATGGTCCAGCTGGCGTTGAAGATCTTGTGCCGGCAGTGCTCGGAATTGGCCTGCGCGAACATCATCAGCTCGACGTCGGACGGTGCGCGGCCGAGCGCGGTGAAGCGTTCGCGCAGGTAGTCGATCTCGTCCTGGGCCATGGCCAGGCCGAGGCGCTGGTTGGCAGCCTCCAGCTGGTCCACCGGCACGCGTTCCAGTTCACCGCGGGCCGGCGCCGAGAACAGCGCCTGGCCCTGTTCCACGGTCTCCAGCACCGACTGCGTCATCGGGTCGTGCAGCGCCTTGACCAGCGCCTGCTGGGCGGCGGCATCGGCCGGCCAGCCCTGCACGTCGATGCGCAGGCCCCGCTCGACCCGGCTGACCGGCTGCCCGGCACCACGGACCAGTTCGGTGGCCTTGCTCGACCACGGCGACAGCGTGCCCAGGCGCGGCACCACGATGCGGCTGACCGCGCCGTCGGCCACGGCCTCGGCCTGCGGCGCGGCTTCGAGGATGCGGCACAGGGTGGTCAGGTCGGGGGCGGCGCTGCCTTCGGGCTGCACGAAGTAGACGTGCCAGGCACCGCTGATGCGCAGGGAGGGAGCGATGGACTGCAGGCGGGATTCAAGACGTTCGCGGCGGAACGGCGACAGGGCGGGCGCGCCCTCGAGGACCATCATGTCCGGGGAACCGTAGTTGGGAAACGGGCCCGACATTGTACCGGAAGCGGGGGAAGGGCTTTGGCCGGGCGGCGCCCGGCACCCGCCGAAGCCAAGGCAACAGCAACAGCAACAGCAACGGCCAAGGCAACAGCAGGCATTCCGTGGGCTGGCGGGGTGGTGGGGGCCAGCAGGACACGCCGTAAACCCGTCCATGGGGGCTCGATGGCGCCATCCATGGCGCCAACGGTCCTGCTGGCCCCCACCACCCCGCCTTCGACAGATTTCCGCGATCTGCGGTAGATCCACGCCATGCGTGGATGCTCCCCGGTAATGCCGGCCGCTGGCCAGCAACTAGGGAACATCGGAAATCAGGCATTGAAGAGCGAAGCGACCGGCTTCTGCCTTTGATTTTCTGTTCTGTCTTTCGTGGCTGGCCGCGCAGGAACCTGTCAGGGGCCGGGTGGGTGGGCTGCGCAGGGGCGTAAGCGCCATGGATGGCGCGCCCGAGCCTCCAGGGATGGATTCACGGCGTCCCCTGCGCAGCCCACCCGCCCGGCCAAACCCCAGAAATCCGCTGTACGCGACCCACCCCAGCCACGAGGGGCTCCGCCGATGGCCGCCGACCGCGCGCAGCGCCGCTCTCCGCCAAATCCCCGAACCATGCACTCGCTCACGGATTGACCACACGATTGATGACAACGTTGTCCCTACCTGGTGCCGGACTCTCTCCCCGGCCTCCCAGGTACCTCCGTCCGGCCCCACCCGTCGCCTTCCCGGGCGACGCCCGGACCTGCGTCACGCGCGGCGCCATCGGGGCCCGCGCGCCCTTTGATCGGAGACTTACCCATGTACGACCCGATTGTGCGCAGTGCCGAACGTGCGACCCGAAGCTGTCGTCCCCGCCGCCTGGCCTGGCTGCTCGCCGTGGCCGCCGGTGCCGCTGCCCTGCCCGGCCTGGCGCAGGCCGCCAGCTGTGCCGGCGTGGCCCAGTGGGACCAGGCCAAGATCTACCGGGCCGGCGATACCCTGCAGAAAGGAGGCGTCCTCTATCGGGCGAACCAGGACATCTGGAACGCGCCGCCGGACCATCCGGCCGGTGCGCCCTACTACACCAACCTCGGTGCCTGCGATGGCAGCGGCAGCAACCAGCCGCCGGTGGTCAGCCTGACCTCGCCGGCCAACGGCGCCACCTTCAGCGCCGGCAGCACGGTCAACGTGACAGCCAACGCCAGTGATCCGGACGGCAGCGTCGCCAAGGTCGAATTCTTCCGCGATGGCAGCTCGCTGGGCGTGGCCACCAATGCGCCGTATGCGGCCAGCTGGGCCAATGCCAGCGCCGGCAGCCACACCCTGCGTGCAGTCGCGACCGACAACAACAACGCCACCACCAGCACCGCGACCATCACCATCACAGTCAACGCCGCCGGTGGCGATACCACCGCACCGAGTGTGCCGGGCGGGCTGGCGGTCGGCACCCGCACCGCCAACAGCATCGCGCTCAGCTGGAGCCCGTCCACCGACAACACCGGTGGCAGCGGCGTGGCCGGCTACGACGTGTACCGCAACGGCAGCCTGGTCGGTTCACCGTCCAGCGCCAGCTACATCGATGGCGGGCTGACTGCCTCCACCACCTACCGCTACCGGGTTCGTGCCCGCGACAACGCCGGCAACGCCTCGGCCCAGGGCACCGAGATCAGCGCCACTACGCTGGCCGGCGACGGCGGCACCACCGGCAAGCGGGTGATCGGTTACTTCACCCAGTGGGGCATCTACGGCCGCAACTACCGGGTCAAGAACATCGACAGCAGTGGCTCGGCCGCACGCCTGACCCACATCAACTACGCGTTCGGCAACGTGCGCAACAACCGTTGCGAAGTGGGCATCACCCAGCCGTCGGATCCGAACAGCGGTGCCGGTGGCGATGCCTTCGCCGACTACACCAAGGCCTTCAGTGCCGCCGAGAGCGTCAGCGGCAGCGCCGATACCTGGGACCAGCCGCTGCGCGGTAACAACTGGAACCAGCTCAAGCAGCTCAAGGCCAAGTACCCGGGCATGAAGGTGCTGATCTCGCTGGGTGGCTGGACCTGGTCGCGTGGTTTCTCCAGCGCGGCGCGTCCGGAAAACCGCCAGGCCTTCGTCGCCTCGTGCATCGACGCCTACATCAAGGGCAACCTGCCGGTGACCGACGGTGCCGGTGGCGCCGGTGCCGCACTGGGCGTGTTCGACGGCATCGACGTCGACTGGGAGTACCCGGTGGCCTGTGGCATCGAATGCGGCAAGCCGGAGGACAACGCCAACTTCACCGCGCTGATGGCCGAGTTCCGCCGCCAGCTCGATGCGGTGCGTCCGGGCCTGTTGCTGACGGTGGCGGTGGGTGCCGGCATCGACAAGATCCGCGTCACTGATCCGGCCGCGTACCACCCGTACCTGGACTACATCAACGTGATGACCTACGACTTCCACGGCGCGTGGGATGCGAAGACCAATCACCAGTCGGCGCTGTTCGATTCGCCGAATGATCCGTCCACCGGCGACCAGAAGCTGTACAACAGCAACGACGCCATCGAGGCCTTCATCAGCCGTGGCGTGCCCGCCGCCAAGCTCAACCTGGGCATCGGCTACTACGGGCGTGGCTGGACCGGTGTGGCCAACGCCAACAACGGCCTGTACCAGACCGCGACGGGTGCCGCACCGGGTACCTACGAGGCCGGCATCGAAGACTGGAAGGTGCTGAAGAACCTGGCGTGGCCGGGCTACACCGACAACACCGCCGGTGCCACCTGGATCTACAACGGCAGCACGCTGTGGAGCTTCGATACCCCGGCCAACATCACCCGCAAGATGGGTTACGTGAAGACCCAGGGCCTGGGCGGCGCGTTCGTCTGGGAGTTCAGCGGTGACGATGCGCAGGGCACGCTGACCAAGGCGGTCAGTGATGGCCTGAAATAAGCAAAAAGCCGGGGGCGCATTGTGCGCCCCTGGCCTCTGATCTGTAGCGCCGAGCCCATGCTCGGCTGATGGTCCCGCAGTCGAGCATACCTCGACGCTACGATTCCGCGTCAGCGCTTCTCGGACAGCTTGTCCAGCGCCGCACGCAGCTGCGCCGGCGGCAGGTAACCGCCCAGCTGGGTGCCATCCGGCGCGAAGATCGCCGGCGTGCCGTTCACGCCCAACTGCTGGCCCAGCGCGTACTGCATCGCCACCGGGTTGGTGCAGTTCTTGGCCGGCACACTGCCACCGCGCTTGGCGTTGGTCAGGGCCTGGCGGCGATCCGCTGCACACCAGACCGAAATCATGTCGGTGTAGTCCTTGCTGCCCAGGCCCATGCGCGGGAATGCCAGGTACTCGACCGAGATGCCGTTGCGGTTGAGTTCTGCGATGTCCTGATGCAGCTTGCGGCAGTAGCCGCACTCGATGTCGGTGAACACGCTGATGGTGTACTTGGCATTGGGCGCAGCGAATACGATGCGGTCGCCGTGGTTGGCCTTGGCCAGCAGATCGCGGCGGTAGCCCAGCAGGCCCTCGCTGTTGGCCGGGCCCTTGGCACGCGTGTCGTAGGGCTGCGACTGGAACAGGTAGCGGCCATCGTCGGACACGTACAGCAACTGGCCGGAGACCACGACCTCGCGGAAGCCGGGGAACGGCGCAGCACCGATGTAGTCCACCTGGAAGCCGGGATTCAGCGCGGTCAGCGCGGCGCGCACGGCCTGGTCGGCCGAAGCGTTGGCGGCCGGGGCGGCCTTGGCCGCAGCCGCGGCGGGTGCCTTGGCGGCCGGCGGAGCCGGCTGGGCGCAGGCGGTCAGGCTGAGCGCACCGAACACGGCGGCGATGGCAAATCGGAGCATGGAGCGATCCGCAACAGAAGAAGATCCCGGATTCTGACACAGCCACCAGAACCGGGCCGCGACGCCCGGCACGGCCCCGGGCAGCGATTCAGCCCGGCGCTCAGCCGCGCGGATGGTGGCGGGCGTGCAGCTTCTGCAGATGCTCGCGCGCCACCAGGGTGTAGATCTGGGTGGTCGACAAGGAACTGTGGCCGAGCAGCATCTGCAGCGCGCGCAGGTCGGCACCGCGGTTGAGCAGATGGGTGGCGAAACTGTGGCGCAGGCCATGCGGGCTGATCCGCGCCGGGTCGATGCCGGCCACCTGCGCGTGGCGCTTGACCAGGTGCCAGAACGCCTGCCGGGTCAGTGCATGCAACGTCGGCTCGATGAACAACGGGGTCTGCCCATCCGCCAGGGCATGCACTTTGCCCTTGCCGACCAGCTGCGGGCGCGACGCCTGCAGATAGCGCTCCAGCCAGTGCTGCGATTCCTCGCCCAGCGGCACCAGCCGCTCCTTGCTGCCCTTGCCCGTGACCCTCAGCACGCCCTGGCGCAGGTTGACTGCCGTGGCCGGTAGCAGCACCAGCTCGCTCACGCGCAGGCCGGCCGCATACATCAGCTCCAGCATGGCACGGTCGCGCAGGCCCAGCGGACTGTCGATGTCCGGCGACGCCAGCAGCGCGTCGATCTGGCTTTCGGCCAGCGCCTTCGGCAACAGCCGCGGCAGCTTCGGCGGGTCGAGCAGCGCACTGGGGTCTTCGCTGCGTTCGCCACGGCGCACGCCATCGGCGAAGAACGCCCGCAGCGCCGACAGCAGGCGCGCATTGCTGCGCGGCGACCAGCCATGCCGGGTGCGCCAGGCCAGATAGTCGAACAGCCCGGGACGTTCGATACCGGCCAGGCCACCGTCGCGTCCATCCATCCAGCGCGCCAGCCCTTCCAGGTCGCGCCGGTAGCTGTCGAGGGTGGCGCGGGCCAGGCCGTTCTCGGCCCAGATCGCATCGAGGAAGCGCTGGATGCGCGCGCTGTCGTCGGCGCGCAGCTCGGGCAGTTGCTGGACCAGCTGGCGGCGTTCGGCGGGGGTGGAAACAAGGGCCATGGGTGCAGGATACGAGGGCCACTGCGGGCACGGCCAGCTTTGCGTATGCTCGGCGCATGTCCCGCCCCGCCACCGACACGGCCCCTGCGGCCGCTACCGAAATGCCCCGCCCACGTGCCTTGTTGGCCTGGCGCGTGCTGGCGATGGTCTACGACGCACTGCCGGTGCTGGCGCTGTGGATGCTGGCCGGCACGCTGTTCACCCTCGCCTACACCTTCAGCGGCCACGCGCAGCGCGAGAACATCGCACCGTTCAGTGCCTGGCAGTGGCTGCTGTGGGCGGTGTGCTGGGGAATCACGGGGTGGTACGCCACGGCCAGCTGGCGCCGTGGCGGACAGACGCTGGGCATGCGACCGTGGCGGCTGAAACTGCTATCGAGCGATGGCACGCCGCTTCGGCGCGGCCAACTGTGGCTGCGCTTCGCGGCGGGCTCACTGTCGCTGCTGCTGGGTGGACTGGGGTTCTGGTGGGCATGGGTCGACCGCGACCGCCTGACCTGGCACGACCGCGCCAGCGGCACCCGCCTGATGCGCATGCCGAAGCAGTGATGCACCACGTGTAGAGCCGAGCATGGGCTCGGCTCTACACGATCAACGCAGCGATCAGCCAGCAGCTGCCGGGTCCGGCAGGATCACCGCCGGCTGCGTCCAGAGGTCGAAGAAGGCGGACGCAAACGCATTGGCCTGCACATCGTCAGCCACCGGCGACTGTCCGCTCAACTGCGCACGGGTCTTCACGAACTCCTGCCACAGTTTCAGGCTGGTCTTCTTCAGGCGCTTCTGCTCGCCTGCATCGGTTGCGGCAAGGTACTGCGCGTACAGCTCGCGCATCGGTTTGCCCTGGGCCTCATAGGCCGCCGGAAGCGGCGGCAGCTGGGCGGCAGTGAAAGCCACCGATGCTGCCGGCGGCCGGTAGCCATCCGGCCCGAAAGCCTCCTTCAGCTCGTCCCCGGCATCCAGGTATTCGAAGAAGCCAGGCACATTGTAGAGCTTGGTCCGGTAGTCGGACGAGGTATCCGGGCTGCTGGAGACCAACGTTTCAGGCAGCTCGCCCTTCAGTCCTGCGTCCCAACGGCGCGGAATGAAGAAGCCGGTCGCCTTCACGTAGGGACCCTCGATCTCCACATCGTTCAGTTCGATCTTCGATGCCAGGTTGCCGGTATTGGTTTTGCTGGTGACGTACTGCTCGGTGACGATCACGTACTCGGCCATGGCCGGGTTGATCAGCCCGCCGATCCCGTCGGCGTAGACAACCATGCGTACGCTGCCGATCTTCTCGCTCTGCAGCCGGTACTGGCCCGGCTCCAGGACCAGGGGCATGGAGGTGTGCGGCGGCAGGGTATGCACCTGCTGGTCGACCGACAAGGTCAGCGGTGCATCCGTCGGGTTGTCGATCTCGAAGTCGACGGTGGACCGGCTGCAGCCGGCAGAAAGCAGCACGGCCGCGATGTACGGCAGAAAGCGTTGGAAGCTCATGTTCGTCCTTGAAGTGAAACGGAAACAGCAGGGCCTTGCCCGGCTCCCTGGGAATCAACCCGATTTGCGCCGGAACAGCAATCCAGACACCGCCAGCATCACGATCGGTGGCAGCGCATAGGCAATGCGGTAATCGAACTTCAGCGCGCCGGCCATGCGCCCGAAGAACAGCTGCAGCAGCCAGAAGCCCAGCGCGAACAGGATGCCCAGGAACAGGCGCTTGCCCATGCCGCCGCTGCGCAGCGAGCCGAACGCGAACGGCACCGCCGCCAGGCACAGCGCCAGCACGTTCAACGGGTAGAACCAGCGGCTCCAGTACACGTCCTCGAAGTCACGCGCGTCCAGCCCGTTGCGCTGCCGGTAGGTGATGCTGGTGCTCAGTTCGGCGAGGCTGAGATTGCGCGGCTTGGCGATGCCGGTGGCCAATGCGGCCGCATCCAGCTTCGAATTCCACGGTTCGCGCGCGACTTCCTGGCGGGTCGCCGAGCGCTCGCCGAAGGTATCGCGACGTACCCCGGTCAGCACCCAGCCATCCCTGTCATGCTCGGCGGTGTCGGCATGGGTCAATGAGGCGATGCCCCCATTCTCGGCGATGCGGTACAGGCGCACGTCGCGCAGGATCAGGCGCGTGCCCTTGTCGCCGACCAGCTGCTCCTCGCCGCTCTGCGCGTTGAGGAAGGTATCGCCCTCGCGTGCCCACAGGCCCGAGTAGCGGCTGGTGGCGATATCCCGCCCCCACTTGGCGCTGGACTTCAACGCATCGGCGCGGTCCTGGCCCCAGGGGCCCAGGGTCTCGGCGCTGAACACCATCACCGCGGTCAGCAGCGACAGCGCGATCGCCACCGAAACGCTCAGGCGCTTGCGCGACAGGCCCAGCGCACGCAGCGCGGTCAGCTCCGAGGTCGCCGCCAGCTGGCCCAGGCCCATCAGTGCACCGATCACCGCGGCGGTGGGGAACATGGTGTAGGCGCGGCGTGGCACCGTGTACAGCACCCAGGCGGCGGCATGGCCCAGCGTGTAGCCGTTCTTGCCGATGTCCTTGAACTCGCCGGAGAACGCCATCACCACGTCCAGGCCAACCAGCACGGCCCAGGTCAGCAGCACCGTGGTGAACACCGACCGGCCCAGGTACAGGTCGAAACGCATCGGGCGCAGCCTCATGCGCGGGCTCCCTTCGGGCGGCCCAGGCGGCCATCACGTGCATACATCCAGATTGCCAGCGCCAGCAACGGCAGGGTCAACCACCACAGGCCAAGCGCAGGGGGGATCTTGCCGTTGGCGATCCAGCCGCTGCCGATGAACATCAGATTGGTGCCGACCATGTAGGCCATCAGCGCCAGCATCATGCGGCCGTAGCGCTGCTGGCGCGGCGAGCTGCGGCCCAGCGGCACGGTCAGCAGGGCGAACGCCAGCGCGATCAGCGGCGGCGCCAGGCGGCGGTGCAGCTGCGCCTGCGCCTGCGGACGCTCATCGCCGATCAGCTGCAGGGTCGGCATCAGTTCCGGGTCATCCTCGGTGCGGGTCTGCGCGCCATCGGGCAGGGCCACGTCATTGCGGGCAAAGGTCGCCAGGCGGTAGTCCAGGCCACCAGCCACCGGCCCTTCCACCTGGTGGCCGTCATCCAGCTCCAGGAAGCGCTGACGGGTGCCCTCGAAGAACATGCGGCCGCCATTGGCCGACACCACCTCCAGGCGGTCATCCTTCTGGCGCTGCAGGAACACCTTGCCCAGCTGGGTGCCATCGGGCGAGATCGAGGACATGTAGACCACGCCGCCATTGGGCAGCGGGGTGAAGCGGCCCGGCTCCAGACCGGCCATCAGCACGCTGCGGTTGGCCTCGATGATCATCTGCTCGGCCACCCGGCCGGCCCACGGGCCCAGCCACAGCGAGCAGGCGCCCACCAGTGCCACCACCGGCACCACCAGCATCAGCAGTGGCCGCAGCAGTCGCTTGGGGCCGACACCAATGGCGGTGATCACTGCCATTTCCGAGTCGCGGTACAGGCGCGCGATCGCCAGCAGCAGGCCCAGCATCAGCGCCAGCGGCAGGATCAGCGGCAGGTAGGCGATGAACTGCAGGCCCAGCTGCGAGAACAGCAGCTTGGCCGGCAGGCGCCCGTCGGCGATGTTGCCGAGGATGTCCACCAGCACGCCGCCCACGCTGACCACCAGCAGGACGATCAGGGTAGCCAGGAAACTCTGGACGAAATCGCCCAGCAGGTATCGGTCGAGCTTCAGCATGGGGCGGTGGTTTAAACTCTGGGGTTCGTTCGCGGTGCCGCCCAGTCTACTGTCTGGGCGTAAACGGCCTGCGATTGTACGGACTCGCCAATGGAATCTGCTCAATGGCCCTCGAATTCACCCTGAACCACGTTGCTCCGGCCGCCGCCACCGTCGATTGCCTGGTGGTTGGCGCGTATGCCGACCATACCCTGACCCCGGCCGCACAGGCCCTGGACGCCGCCAGCGGTGGCCGCCTGGCCGCCCTGGCCCAGCGCGGCGACCTGTCCGGCAAGACCGGCGCCACCACCCTGCTGCATGACCTGCCGGGCGTGACCGCCCCGCGCGTGCTGGTGGTCGGCCTGGGCGAAGCCGCCCGCTTCGGCGTGCCGCAGTACCTGAAGGCCGTCGGCGACGCCGTGCGCGCGCTGAAGGCCGGTGCTGCCCGCAGCGCACTGTTCACCCTGTCCGAAGTGGCGGTGAAGGACCGCGACGCGGCCTGGGCGATCCGCCAGGCGGTGATCGCCGCCGATCATGCCGCGTACCGCTACACCGCCACCCTGGGCAAGAAGAAGGCCGACGACGCCGGCCTGGCCCAGCTGGCCATCGCCGGTGACGACGCGCAGGCCCTGGCCCAGGGCCAGGCCATCGCCGCCGGTGTCGAGTTCGCCCGCGAACTGGGCAACCTGCCGCCGAACTACTGCACCCCGGCCCATCTGGCCGAGGTCGGCGTGAAGTTCGCCGGCGAGCACGATGGTGCCGAAGCCGAGATCCTCGACGAGACCCAGATGGAAGCGCTGGGCATGGGCTCGCTGCTGGCCGTGGCCCGTGGTTCGGCCAACCGCCCGCGCCTGGTCGTGCTGAAGTGGAACAATGGCGGCGACGCCAAGCCGTACGTGCTGGTCGGCAAGGGCATCACCTTCGATACCGGTGGCGTCAACCTGAAGACCCAGGGCGGCATCGAAGAGATGAAGTACGACATGTGCGGTGGCGCCAACGTCATCGGCACCTTCGTCGCTGCGGTCAAGGCCAAGCTGCCGCTGAACCTGGTGGTGGTGGTGCCGGCGGTGGAAAACGCCATCGACGGCAACGCCTACCGTCCGTCCGACGTGATCACCTCGATGTCGGGCAAGACCATCGAAGTGGGCAACACCGACGCCGAAGGCCGCCTGATCCTGTGCGACGCGCTGACCTACGCGCAGCGCTTCGAGCCGGCCGCGCTGGTCGACGTCGCCACCCTGACCGGTGCCTGCATGGTCGCCCTGGGCCACCAGACCGCCGGCCTGATGAGCAAGCACGACGACCTGGCCAACGAGCTGCTGGCCGCCGGCGAGCAGGTGTTCGACCGCGCCTGGCGCCTGCCGCTGTGGGACGAATACCAGCCGATGCTGGATTCGACCTTCGCCGACGTCTACAACATCGGCGGCCGCTGGGCCGGCGCGATCACCGCTGGCTGCTTCCTGTCGCGCTTCGCCGAAGGCCAGCGCTGGGCCCACCTGGACATCGCCGGCGTGGCCAGCGATGAAGGCAAGCGTGGCATGGCCACCGGCCGCCCGGTCGGCCTGCTGAGCCAGTGGCTGCTGGACCAGGCCGCCCGCGCCTGATGCCGTACCCGACCCTGGCCGGCCCCGCCGGCCAGGGCCTCGCCCGGCACTGCCGGGCCCCTGCCTGACCCGGACCCTGCCATGCCCCGCGCCGACTTCTACCTGATCGCCAAGCCCCGCTTCCTGACCGAGCCGTTGCGCCTGGTCTGCGAGCTGGCGCGCAAGGCCAACGACGCCGGGTTGTTCACCCTGGTGCTGGCCCGCGACCAGGCCCAGGCCGAGGAGCTGGACGAACTGCTGTGGGCGTTCGACAACGATGCCTACATCCCGCACCAGATCGCCGGCGAGGACATGGACGAGGAAGAAGCCCTGGTGCTGATCGCCGTGCCGGGCACCGAGGCACCGGCGCGCCCGCTGGTGATCAACCTGCGTGATGAACCCTGGCTGGGCGAGTGCGAGCGCGTGCTGGAAGTGGTTCCGGCCGACCCGGAAGCGCGCGAACCGCTGCGCGAACGCTGGCGCCAGTACAAGACCGCCGGTTACGACCTGAACAAGCACGACATGTAAGTCCAGCGAGGACCCCTTGATGCGCCTGTTGATCGCCCTGATTCTTCCCTGGCTGTCCTTCTTCACCATCGGCCGGCCGTTTGCCGGCATTGTCTGCCTGATCCTGCAGATCACCCTGATCGGCTGGCTGCCCGCCGCCATCTGGGCCGCCTACGCGGTCAGCCAGTACCACACCGACCAGAAGATCCGGCGCGCCCTCGGGCCGCGCTGATCTCCCTTCCGCCTTGATTACCGGTTCCCCCGCATGACCCAACTCGCCTCCAGCTACGACCCGAAGTCCTTCGAGACCGACCTCTACGAGGCCTGGGAGAAGGCCGGCCACTTCAAGCCGTCCGGCACGGGCGAGCCGTACACCATCCTGCTGCCGCCGCCGAACGTGACCGGCACCCTGCACATGGGCCACGCCTTCCAGCAGACCCTGATGGACGCGCTGGTGCGCTACCACCGCATGCGTGGCTACGACACGCTGTGGCAGGTCGGTACCGATCATGCCGGCATCGCCACCGAAATGGTGGTCAGCCGCAACCTGGCGCTGGAAGGCAAGGGCGAGACCCGCGATTCGCTGGGCCGCGAAGGCTTCATCGGCAAGGTCTGGGAGTGGAAGCAGCAGTCTGGCGACACCATCGAACGCCAGATGCGCCGCCTCGGCACCTCCGCCGACTGGTCGCGCAGCACCTTCACCATGGACCCGCAGCCGTCGGCGGCGGTCAACGAGGCCTTCGTGCGCTGGTACGAGCAGGGCCTGATCTACCGCGGCCAGCGCCTGGTCAACTGGGACCCGGTGCTGAAGACCGCCATTTCCGACCTGGAAGTGGAAAGCGCCGAGGAAGACGGCTTCCTGTGGTCGATCGCCTACACGCTGGATGAGGGCCTGAGCTACGAACACGTCGAGCGCGATGCCGACGGCGTGGAAACCCTGCGCGAAACCCGCGACTACCTGGTCGTCGCCACCACCCGCCCGGAAACCCTGCTGGGCGATACCGCGGTGATGGTGCACCCGGAAGACGAGCGCTATGCACATCTGATCGGCAAGAGCGTGGTGCTGCCGCTGACCGGCCGCCGCGTCCCGGTGATCGCCGACGACTACGTGGACCGTGCCTTCGGCACCGGCGTGGTCAAGGTCACCCCGGCGCACGATTTCAACGACTACGAAGTGGGCGTGCGCCACAGCCTGCCGATGATCAACCTGTTCACCCCGGTGGCGGCGCTGAACGAAAACGCGCCGGAGCGTTTCCAGGGCCTGGACCGCTACGCCGCGCGCAAGGCCGTGCTGGCCGAACTGGAAGACCTGGGCATCCTGGTCGAGACCAAGGCGCACAAGCTGCAGGTGCCGCGCGGCGACCGTACCGGCCAGGTGATCGAGCCGTACCTGACCGACCAGTGGTTCGTGAAGATGGACGACCTGGCCAAGCGTGGCCTGGAGCTGGTCGAAGACGGCAGCATTTCCTTCGTGCCGCCGAACTGGATCAACACCTACCGCCACTGGATGAACAACATCCAGGACTGGTGCATCAGCCGCCAGCTGTGGTGGGGCCACCGCATTCCGGCGTGGTTCGACGAAGCCACCGGCAGCTGCTACGTCGGTCGCAGCGAAGAGGAAGTGCGGGCGAAGCACAACCTGGGCAGCGACGTGGTGCTGAACCAGGAAAGCGACGTGCTGGAGACCTGGTTCTCCTCGCAGCTGTGGCCGTTCTCCACCCTGGGCTGGCCGAACGAACAGGCCATGGCCGAGCGCGGCTTCGACCGCTACCTGCCGTCGTCGGTGCTGATCACTGGCTTCGACATCATCTTCTTCTGGGTGGCGCGCATGATCATGGCCACCGACAACCTGGTCGGGAAGATCCCGTTCAAGGACGTCTACTTCACCGGCCTGATCCGCGACGGCCAGGGCCAGAAGATGTCCAAGAGCAAGGGCAACGTGCTCGATCCGCTGGACATCATCGACGGCATCACCATCGACGATCTGGTCGCCAAGCGCACCGGCGGCCTGATGCAGCCGAAGATGGTGGAGAAGATCGAGAAGGCCACCCGCAAGGAATTCCCGGACGGCATTGCTGCCCACGGTGCCGATGCGCTGCGCTTCACCATCGCCGCGCTGGCCACCCACGGCCGCGACATCAAGTTCGACATGAACCGCGCCGAGGGCTACAAGAACTTCTGCAACAAGCTGTGGAACGCCAGCCGCTTCACCCTGATGAACACCGAGGGTGCAACGTTCACCGGCGTGCCGACGCCGCGCACCGATGCCGAGCGCTGGATCCTTGCGCGCCTGGCGGCGGTGTCCACCGAGGCGCAGGGCCACTACGCCAACTACCGCTTCGACCTGCTGGCGCAGTGCCTGTACGAGTTCGCCTGGAACGAGTTCTGCGACTGGTTCCTGGAGCTGAGCAAGCCGGCACTGAATGGTGCCGATGCCGCCGACGCCGAAAGCACCCGCCACACTCTGCTGTACGTGCTGGAAGCGCTGCTGCGCCTGCTGCACCCGCTCACGCCGTTCATCACCGAACAGCTGTGGCAGCAGCTGGCCCCGCGCCTGGGCCTGGCCGAAACCACGCTGTCGCTGCGTCCGTACCCCACCGCCGCCGAGTTCGAAGGCGATTTCGCCCAGGCCGAGGCCGACGTGGAATGGCTGAAGGCCGTGATCAGCGCCGTGCGCCGCGTGCGCAGTGAGCTGAACGTCGCGCCGTCCAAGCTGGTGCCGCTGCGCCTGCAGGCCGGTCTGGAGCAGGACCGCGTGCGCATCGAACGTTTCAGCGCCTCGCTGTCGTTCCTGCTCAAGCTGGACAGCATCCAGTGGCTGGCTGAAGGCGAAAGTGCACCGCCGGCTGCCGCCGCGATCGTCGGTGAACTGAAGCTGCTGGTGCCGCTGGAAGGCCTGGTCGATCTCGATGCCGAGCGCGCGCGCCTGGACAAGGAGATCAAGCGCGTGGAAGGCGAGCAGGAGAAGAGCGAAACCAAGCTGGCCAAGTTCACCGACAAGGTGCCGCCGGCGGTGGTCGAGCAGGAACGCGTGCGCCTGGTCGACTGGAACACCCAGCTGGCCGGCCTGCGCGAGCAGCGCGCGAAGCTGTAAGCGCCTCGCTCTGGTGCGTGCCAACCAAGGTTGGCACCTACCACGGCGGGAGAGGTTGGCACCAACCGAAGCGGAATCGGAAACGCCGGGCGATGCCCGGCGTTTCCATTTCTCCGGCATGGCATCATCGGCGGATGCCGCTTTCCATCTTCCTGCTGGTTCTCGCCGCTGCAGCCCTGCACGCCAGCTGGAACGCGATCGTCAAGCGCGGGCCGGACAAGTTCCTCGGCACCGTACTGGTGACCGGCAGTGCCGCGCTGCTGTCGGCTGCCGCCCTGCCCTTCCTGCCATTTCCCGCGGCGCACAGTTGGCCGTGGCTGGGCGCGTCGGTGCTGCTGCAGGTGACCTATTACGGCCTGGTCGCACGTTGTTACCAGCAGGTCGACATGAGCCTGGCCTACCCGCTGATGCGTGGCAGCGCGCCGATCCTGGTCGCGTTGGCGGGCACCCTGCTGGGCGAGCAGCTGCCACCGGCAGCGTGGCTGGGCGTGGTGCTGGTCAGCACCGGCATCCTGTGCATGGCGCTGGGGGCGCGTGGCGGTCAGCTGCGCCTGCCGCTGCTGACCGCGGCGATGATCGCCACCTACACGCTGGTCGATGCGCAGGGCGCGCGTCAGTCCGGCAGCGCACTCAGCTATACGTTGTGGCTGTTCCTGCTGTCGGGCATTCCACTGCCACTGTGGGCGCTGTACACGCGCCGCGGCGCGGTGCTGGACTATGCGCGACAGCACTGGCCGCTGGGGCTGGCCGGTGGCGTCGGCACCACCACCTCGTATGCGATGGCGTTGTGGGCAATGACCCAGGCGCCGGTGGCGATGGTCTCGGCGTTGCGCGAATCGTCGATCCTGTTCGCGTTGCTGATCTCGGTGTTCCTGCTGCGCGAACGGATTCCGCGCGCGCGCTGGCTGGCGGCGGCGTTGATCGTCGGGGGTGTGTTGGCACTGCGGCTGGCGTGAGGAAAGCGTGCCAACCAAGGCTGGCACCTACCACGGTAGGTGATGTGTCGATGACAGCGGAGATCCATCGGTAGTGCCGGCCGCAGGCCGGCAACCCTGCTCCGTTACAGCGGCGGCATCGCCTGCAGGTCGCCGTCGACCAGTTCGATCGCCATCACCACCGCGTCTTCGCGGCCCTGTGCGGCCGGGTAGTAACGCGGGCGGCGACCGATCTCGTTGAAGCCTTCGCTGTGGTACAAGGCCAGCGCGGGTGTGTTGGACGGACGCACTTCCAGGAACACACGCTGCGCCCCCCGGTCGCCGGCCAGCTGTACCAGCGCGCGCAGCAACTGACGTCCGAGCCCACGCGACTGCGTCAGTGGATCGATGCAGACGTTCAGCACATGGGCCTCGTCGGCCGCGATGCTGAGCACGCCATAGCCGATCAGCTGGCCATCACGCTCCATGGCCAGGCCCGGATAGCCCGCACGCAGACAGTCGACGAAGATGCCGCGGGTCCAGGGAAACGGATAGCCGCGTACTTCAATCGCCATCACCGCGTTGAGGTCGCTCTCGCGCAGCGCGCGCAGGCTGACCGGACCGGGCTGGCTGACCGCACTCATGGCGCACCCCGCTTGCGCAGGGCGCGCAGCTGCGGCCACAGCGCGCGCTTGGCGGCCGGGTCCTGACGCAGCTGGTCCAGCGGCCAGCTGTCCATCAGCGCCTGCGTGGCCGGATCATTGGGATTGCAGCCGGACGCGCGCAGCAAGGCGATCTGCAGGCGATCCGGCAGGCGCACCACCGGCTGCCGGGCATTGCCGCCAGGCAGCGGCCGGGCAGCGGCGGGCGCGGTGTCCGGTGCGCTGACCGGGGTCTCGCGGCGCGCTGGCGCCGGGCGTTCCTGGCGGGAAACCGGTGCGGCCGCAGCCAGAGGTTCGCGCGCGGGTGCGGTTGGCGCCCGCGCCTGCTCCGCCGCTGGTGTGGCAGCCGCCTCGGCTTCGGCCACGCTCAGCTGCAGCGCGGCATCCAGCTCGGCGGCCAGCTGGCCGTCGTGATAGACGGTGTAGCCCATGGCCTGCAGCCAGGCCTGCTGGGCCGGTGACCACAGCACGGGCAGGTCCTCGCTCACGCGGCCTCGGGCTTCTTGCGCAGGCGCTGCACGGCCCACATCACCGGGCCCGACAAGGCATACAGGATGCCCACCGCGAACAGCACGCGCGGCAGGTCGATGACCGCAATGGCGATCGCCACTGGCACCAGGGCCAGTACCAGGAACGGCACGCGGTCGGAGCGGGTGCCCTTGGCGCCGCCGCCCTTGAAGCTCCAGAAGCGGATGCGGCTGACCATCAGCAGCGCCGCGATGATCGTCACCGCCAGCGCCACGTAGCGCAGCTGGTTGCCGTCCCAGCCCAGGTTGCCATCGGCGAACGCCCAGACGAAGGACATCATCAGGCCGGCCGCGGCCGGGCTGGCAAGGCCGACGAACCAGCGCTTGTCGACCACCGCTACCTGGGTATTGAAGCGGGCCAGGCGCAGCGCCGCGCAGGCGGCATACAGGAAGGCCACGGCCCAGCCGACGCGACCCAGCAGCGGGTCGTCGAACTTCAGCCACGACAGCGACCAGTGGTACATCACCAGCGCCGGGGCCATGCCGAAGCTGACCAGGTCGGCCAGCGAGTCGTACTGCACGCCGAATTCGCTGCTGGTGCCGGTCAGGCGCGCCACGCGCCCATCCAGGCCATCCATCACCGCCGCCACGAACACGGCGATGCTGGCGTTGACGAAGTCCCCGTTGGCCGCGGCGATGATCGCGTAGAAGCCGGCAAACAGGCCGGCGGTGGTGAACAGGTTGGGCAGCAGGTAAATCGTGCGCGAACGCGGCGGCGGTGTGATCGGGTCCATGGAATCCAGTTTAATCGACTTGCCAGTGCTCGGCGCCAATGCTGCAATCGGCGTTCTACGCCCATTCCGTGGAGTTTGCCATGCGTGCCCTGTCCTGCCTTGGATGCCTGCTGCTGTTGGCCAGTGCCAACGCCGTGGCCGGCCCGGTCTATAAATGGAAGGACGCCAATGGCGTGACCCAGTATTCGGAGACCCCGCCGGCGGGCAGGAAGTTCGAGACCCGGGCGCAGGCGCGCAGTCCCCAGGCGGCGGCCAGCGCCGAGACCCCGGCCGCGCCGGTGCCCGAGCAGTGCAGCACCGCCCGCGCCAACCTGGCCCTGCTGGACGGCGGCGGCCAGGTAATGCAGGACACCGATGGTGATGGCAAGGCCGATACCGCGTTGGCTCCGGAGCAGCGCAGCGCGCAGAAGGGATTGGCTGAAGCCGCCATCAAGGCCTACTGCCCGGCGGAGTGAGGGTTATCGGCAGGGCTTGCAGCCCTGCACCCGCAGAGGCGGTAGCAAGGGCAACGTCAAGAGCGGGCATTCCGTGGAATGGCGGGGCGGTGTCGGAGTGCGGGGACGCCGCAAGTACGTCCCTGTAGCAACTGTGTTGCTGGAGAGTCTCAGGCCCGTCAGGTAAACGGGCACGGTAGTGCCGGCCGCTGGCCGGCAGCCTTTGGTCTTTCGCCCTGGCTCGCCTCAGGCGGGGACTAGCCCGCTTTCAGCGTCGCGCACACGGGCGTTGAGGATGACCAGCATCTTCCGCATCACTGCCACGATGGCCACCTTGCCTTCCTTGCCGCGGGCTCGTAGCGACTGGTAAAAATCGCGCAGCCGAGGTTCATGCCGCATGGCCGACATTGCCGCCATGTAGAGCACTTGCCGGATTTCGGCTCTTCCACCATGGATGCTTCGTTTTCCTCTCATCGTGCCACTGTCGTGGGACATCGGGGCTACCCCGACCAGGCTGGCGATGCGCTTGCCAGTGATCCTGCCAAGCTCTGGCAGATAGCTGGCTAGAACTGCCTGCAGCACAGGCCCTACGCCCTTCATCGACTTCAGCATCTTCAGTTGAGGCTGCTGACCAACCTGCTCGACGATCTGCTTGCCCAGACGCTCAACCAACGTTTGTAGGCGGGTGATGTTGCCCTGCAGTAGTCGGCGCAGTTCACGATCAAGCACCATTTCCTGCTGCTGCCGCGCGATGGTCAGGGCGTCCATCGCCTGCCGACGTGCCCGAACGAACTCCCGCATCTTCTGCTGCCAAGACTGCAGCGGCTGATAGGGAGGCAGCTTCACCAGGGCGGCCATCTGCGCTAACGCGTAGGCATCCAAACGGTCGGTTTTGGCAATCTGACCCAACCCCTGAGCCAGTTTCCGGGCGCGCAAGGCATTGGCACGGGCCACCGGATGACCGGCCTTGTGCAGGAAATCCAGCACCGGCTGCTCATAGCCCCCCGTGGCTTCAAGCACGATCTGGCGGGTCGGACGCTTCTTCAGCCAAACATCCAGCTCAGAAAACCCGGAGCGGTTGTTGCTGACCTGCAGGGTTTCTCCGTCCGTCGTACCGATATCCAGCTGACGCTTGCTGACATCAATCCCGATCCCGTTCATCACCTGACTCCGTATAGTCTGGAAGGGTCGAGAGCTCCCCCGCTTGCCCAGTCTTATCGCTTCGAGTGGTCGCTCCAGCAACTGTTCGGGCGGATCAAGGGAGATTCCGGCGTGGGCGCCAAGCTACATGGCGATCGTCGCGATCCTGGTTACGGATCGTCGAGATCTAGGCTCGCACGGCGGCCCACGCCGGCTCTCGACGCCTACGCTGCCAGATTCCGATCAGATAAGGCTTGGCAGCCGCATCCATGCGGCTGACACCCCGCAATCCGACACCGCCCCACCCCCGACAGATTCCCGGTGGTCAGTAGATCCACGCCATGCGTGGATGAATCTCCATGGAAATCGAATAGTTCGAGAATTGATCGAACAGCAGCCGAGCATGGCTCGGCCCTACAAAAGGGCGACAGATCGCAGAAAACTGTCGAAGGCGGGGTGGGTCCGGTTGCGGGGGCGTGAGCGCCATGGATGGCGCGACCGAGCCACAGGGACGTATTTACGGCGTCCCCCGCAACCGGACCCACCCCGCCATCCCACGGGAAGCCCGCTGTTGCAGTTGCAGTTGACGTTGCTTGAAGCGGGTGCAGGGCGCAGCCCTGCCGATACCCCTCCCCCCGGCCGGGCTGGCAGAATAGGCGTCTCTGCCGTTATCCGAAGCCGACGATGCGCCTCTCCCAGTTCCACCTGCACACCACCAAGGAAACCCCCAGCGACGCCGAGCTCACCAGCCACCGGCTGATGCTGCGCGCGGGCATGATCCGCAAGCTGGCATCGGGCCTATACACCTGGTCGCCGCTGGGCCTGCGCGTGCTGCGCAAGGTTGAACGCATCGTGCGCGAGGAAATGGACCGCGCCGGTGCCGTGGAATTCCAGATCCCGACCATCCAGCCGAAGGAACTTTGGGAGCAGACCGGGCGCTGGCAGAAGTTCGGCCCGCAGCTGCTGAAGATCAAGGACCGCAAGGACCAGGTGTTCTGCTACAGCCCGACCGCCGAAGAAGCCGCCTGCGACTTCGCGCGCAGCGAGCTGTCCAGCTACAAGCAGCTGCCGGTGAACTTCTACCAGGTGCAGACCAAGTTCCGCGACGAGATCCGTCCGCGATTCGGCGTGATGCGTTCGCGCGAGTTCCTGATGAAGGACGCCTATTCGTTCCACCTGCACGATGAGTGCCTGGTGCGCGAGTACGAGAACATGAAGTCGGCCTACAGCCGTATCTTCACCCGCCTCGGCCTGGATTTCCGCATGGTGCAGGCCGACTCCGGCGCGATCGGCGGTGATGCCTCGCAGGAATTCCACGTCATCGCCGATTCCGGCGAAGACGCGCTGGTGTTCTCCACCGGTTCGGACTACGCGGCCAACATGGAAGCGGCGATCGCTGCCGATCCGGCACCGCGTGCGGCCGCCAGCGAAGCCATGCGCAAGGTCGATACCCCCACCCAGAAAACCTGCGAGGATGTCGC
This sequence comes from Stenotrophomonas sp. 71799_Sma, assembly GCF_056482505.1. Classification (NCBI taxonomy): domain Bacteria; kingdom Pseudomonadati; phylum Pseudomonadota; class Gammaproteobacteria; order Lysobacterales; family Lysobacteraceae; genus Stenotrophomonas; species Stenotrophomonas sp. 71799_Sma. The sequence goes on along the minus strand of NZ_CM151202.1, from coordinate 628,478 downwards.
GGCGCTGCTCGGCATCGACCTGCAGCGCACGGTGAAATCGGTGGCGCTGATCGCCGGCGAAGGCAAGGCACAGCAGTTCGTGCTGCTGCTGGTACGCGGCGACCATGAGGTCAACGAGATCAAGCTGGCCAAGGTTGCCGGCCTGGACGAACAGCGCTTCGCCAGTGAGGCGGAAATCGCCGAGCACCTGGGCAGCGTGCCGGGCTTCCTCGGCCCGGTCGCCCCGGCCAAGGCCATCCGCGTGGTGGCCGATCGCGAAGTGGCGGCGATGTCCGACTTCGTCGTCGGCGCCAACGAAGCCGGTTTCCACCTGGCTGGCGTCAACTGGGGCCGCGACCTGCCGGAACCGGAAGTGGCCGACATCCGCAACGTGCGTGCCGGTGACCGCGCGCTGGACGGTGGTGAACTGAAGATCGCCCGTGGCATCGAAGTCGGCCACGTGTTCCAGCTCGGCCGCAAGTACGCCGAAGCGCTGGATGCCACCGTTCTGGACGAGAACGGCAAGGCCGCGGTGATGGCGATGGGCTGCTATGGCATCGGTATCTCGCGCGTGGTGGCTGCCGCGATCGAACAGAACCATGACGATGCCGGCATCATCTGGCCGGACGCGATGGCGCCGTGGCAGGTGGTGGTATGCGTGATCAATCCGAAGGGCGACGCCGCCGTGGCCGACGCCGCGGCCAACCTGCTGCAGGAGCTGCGCGATGCGGGCCTGGACGCGGCACTCGACGACCGTGGCCTTCGCCCGGGCGCGATGTTCGCCGACATGGAACTGATCGGCATCCCGCACCGCGTGGTGGTCAGCGAACGTGGCCTGGCCGCCGGCACCTACGAGTACCGTTCGCGCCGCGCCAGCGAAGCGGAAAGCCTGGACAAGGCCACCCTGCTGCAGCGCCTGCAGGGTTGATCAGGAAAAGACCGGGGCATGCCCCGGTCTTTTTTTGCCTGACGCCCATTTGAGCAATATTGCAGCGGACATAATCCGGTCAAAATCGACGCAATGCAGCCGGGATGCTGCCAGGCCATGACCGGTCTGCATTTGTGCTGCGATTAATTCATCTTTATTCTGTCCCGCGACGCCAGGGACTGGCTCGTCCCGTCCACTTATTAGTTTCCGGAGTAACCGTAAATGAGCATTGACCTGACCGGCCTGTCGGCACGCGAGCTGGGCGCCCTGATCCGCACCGCCAAGAAACAGCAGACCATCGTCGCCAAGCGCCGGCCGATCACCAAGGTCCGGGCACAGCTGACCAAGCTGGCCAAGACCGAGGGTTACACCATCGAGGAACTGTTCGGCGACGCCCCGGCCCCGCGCGCGCGCAAGGTGGCCAAGGTTGCCAAGGCACCGTCGAAGACCGCTGGCCGCAAGCTGGGCAAGGTTGCGCCGAAGTACCGCAACCCGGCCAATCCGAAGGAAACCTGGACCGGCCGTGGCAAGCAGCCGCGCTGGATGGCCGAGCTGACCGCCAAGGGCAGCAAGAAGCCGGAAGATTTCCTGATCAAGAAGGCCTGAGGCCGGATCGGGATGCAATGAAAAACGCCGGCGAAAGCCGGCGTTTTTCATTCCCTGGAAAGGAAAGGGGTGTGGACCAACGGTCCACACCCACAGGAAGCAGCCCAGAGGGCGATTACAGGGTTTTGCGGGCCGGCATCAGCAGGTTGCCGAACAGCAGGCCAGCGACCAGCGCCATCACCACGTTGAGCACGGTGAGGAACACGCTCTGGCCGGCGCCCACGTCCTGCTGCTGGACCAGGGTCAGCACGCCGCGCAGGCTGGTGCTGCCGGGCACCATCATGATGATGCCGGGCAGGCGGATGATTGCGCCCGGGCGGCCGACGAGGCGGCCGAACAGATTGCCACCGGCGGTCAGCAGCATCGCCGACAGGAAGATGCCAGCCGGCGCGCCCCAGGCGTGGCCACCGAACTTGGAGATCGCATAACCAGCGACCGAGGCCGCGATCACCCACGGATAATCGCGGCGGTTGGCCTTGAACAGCATCGCGAAGGCAAACGCTGCGGTCAGCAGTGAGCCCCACTCCACCCACGGCCCCTGCGGCCGCGTGGCGCGGATCACCGGATCGAGGCCGAGCACATCGGCCAGGGTCACCGCGATCATCGCGCCGACGCTGAGCTTCATGATGGTGGTCAGCGCGCCGGCAAAGCGCGCGGTACCCGACACCCAGTGCTGGCTGGCCAGTTCATTGACCGCATTGGTCAGCGACATGCCGGGCAGCAGCACCACCAGCGAGGCGATGATCACCGTGTTGAGGTTGAGCGCGCCGATGAAGGACGCGACCAGGGTGGCGACCAGGCCGGCCAGCAGCGCGGCCAGTGCCTCGGCGGCTTCACGGGTGGCCGGGCGACGGTCGGTGACCATGCCGAGCAGGCCGATCATCAGGCCGATGACACCGGCGGTGGCGATGTCCAGCCACGGCAGCTTCCACATGCCGGCCACGCCGGCCGCACCGAGGGTGAACGAAAGGATGGTGCGCAGCTTGCCGCGCCGGCCCGGATCCTTGTCCAGCTGGCGCAGCGCGGTGTGGCCCTGGGCGATGCTCATCCGCCCGTTGGCCACTTCCTCGGCGATATGGTCGGCCACGCTGAGCTTGTGCAGGTCGTTCTCGCCGGGGGCCAGACGGATCACGCGGGTGATGTCACTGGAGCCGATCGCCTGCGCAGGGTCGCTGAAGCTGAGGATGATACCGGTGGGATTCGACCACGGTTCACAATCCAGATCGAGCTGGCGGGCCAGTGCCACCACTGCCGTTTCCAGGCGCTGGGCCGTTGTGCCGTAGCTGTGCAGGCGTCCGGCGATCTCGGAAACGAAGGCCACGCGCTGCGCGTAGGTGGCCTGGGGCGTGGGGATCGTGTGAGCGTCTGCGGACATGCGCCGTAGTATTACCTAGGCTGGGCCTTACCGGAGAAATTCATCCGAGTTCGACGCGATGCCCAATACAGAACGGTTATGCTGCGACCCGAATGGCCCAAGTGACCCCGAACCACGCCCCCCAGCTCGAACAGGATGCCCATGACCCGGGCGTGATCCGCCTGTCCGGCACCTGGACCTTGAAGACCGCGCTGGCCGCGGCCGAAGTCCTGCGCGGCGTTCCCGACACGCTGACCGGCATCGATGCCACCGCCATCGAGAAGATGGATTCGGCCGGCGTGCTGCAGGTGCTGCGCGTGGCCCATCGCGCCGACCTCGGTGAGGACGCACTGAAGTTCCGCCCGGACCACCAGGCGCTGGTGTGCACCATCGAGGAAGTGGCCGACGACCGGCCCAAGCCCAAGCGCGACTTCGGCGTGCTGGCTGCACTGGAACGGCTGGGTGTCAGCGTCCATGCCACCGGCCACAACATCAAGGCGCTGTGCAGTTTCCTCGGCGAGAACCTGGTCAAGGCCGCGCGCCTGGTCAAGGAACCCCGCCGTTTCCGCCTGACCGCCACCGTGCACCAGATGGAGCAGGTCGGGCTGGATGCGGTACCGCTGGTGGCACTGCTGTCCTACCTGGTCGGCGCGGTGATCGCCTTCCTCGGCTCGACCATCCTGCGCGATTTCGGCGCCGAGATTTACGTGGTCGAGCTGGTCAACATCGCCTTCCTGCGCGAGTTCGCGGTGCTGCTGACCGCGATCGTGCTGGCCGGCCGCACCGCCAGCGCCTTCACCGCGCAGATCGGTGCGATGAAGGCGCGCGAGGAAATCGATGCGATGCGCACTCTGGGCCTGGACCCGATCGACCTGCTGGTGCTGCCACGGCTGCTGGCGCTGCTGGTCACCCTGCCCCTGCTGACCTTCATCGCCATGGTCGCCGGACTGGCCGGTGGCATCACGGTGGGTGCGTTCGACCTGGATATTCCGCCGCAGATGTACATCGCGCGCATGCACGAGACGATGGAAGTGCGGCACATGCTGGTCGGCCTGTCGAAGGCGCCGGTGTTCGCGCTGGTGATCGGCCTGATCGGCTGCCTGGAAGGACTGAAGGTCGAAGGCACGGCGCAGTCGGTCGGCGAACGCACCACCTCCAGCGTGGTGCAGACCATCTCGCTGGTGATCATCATCGACGCCTTCGCGGCGTTGTGGTTCATGCACATGGACTGGTGACATGAGCACACATCCGACGCCCGAAGAAATTCCCATGCAGGACGACGACGGCCACGAGCTGGCCATCCGCGTGCGTGGTCTGGTCAACCGTTTCGGCAGCCAGACTGTGCATGAGGACCTGGACCTGGACGTGCGCCGCGGCGAGATCCTGGGCGTGGTCGGTGGCTCCGGTACCGGCAAATCGGTGCTGATGCGTTCGATCCTCGGCCTGCGCGTGCCCGATGCCGGGCAGATCGAAGTGCTCGGCCGCGACGCGCGTGCCGACGATGCCGAGAGCCGCCTGCACATCGAACGCAACACCGGCGTGCTGTTCCAGGACGGCGCGCTGTTTTCGTCGCTGACCGTGGGTGAGAACGTGCAGGTACCGCTGAAGGAGCACCATCGCGAACTGCCCGAGCGCTGGCACTACGAACTGGCGCTGCTGAAGGTGAAGCTGGCCGGCCTGCCCGCCGATGCGATCAACAAGCTGCCCTCGCAGCTGTCCGGTGGCATGCGCAAGCGCGCCGGCCTGGCCCGCGCATTGGCGCTGGACCCACCGCTGCTGTTCCTGGATGAACCCACTGCCGGCCTCGACCCGATCGGCGCGGCGGCGTTCGACCGCCTGATCAAGACCCTGCAGGAAGCGCTGGGGCTGACCGTGTTCCTGATCACCCACGACCTGGACACGCTGTACGCGATCTGCGACCGGGTCGCGGTGATCGCCGACCGCAAGGTCGTGGCCAATGCGCCCCTGCCTGACATCGAGAAACTGGATCATCCGTGGATCCAGGAATACTTCCACGGACCCCGCGCGCGCGCCGCGCGTGGCGAACAGATCGAGAGTGCCTGAGCCATGGAAACCAAAGCCAACTACGTGCTGATCGGCGCGTTCACCCTGATCACCGGCCTGGCCCTGCTGGCCTTCGGCCTGTGGGCCGCCAAGTACTCTTCCGACCGCACCTGGCAGGAATACCGCGTGGTGTTCCGCGAAGCGGTGACCGGCCTGTCTGTGGGCAGCCCGGTGCAGTACAACGGCATCGCGGTGGGCTCGATCACCGAACTGAACCTGGTACCGGACGACCCGCGCCAGGTGGTTGCGCGCATCCGCCTGAACTCCAACACGCCGGTCAAGACCGATACCCGCGCCAAGCTGGCGATCACCAGCCTGACCGGCCCGTCGATCATCCAGCTCAGCGGTGGCACGCCACAGTCGCCGGCGCTGACCACGGTCAACAAGGACCCGGCGCCGATCATCCCGACCACGCCGTCGGCGCTGCAGAACATCACCGACGTCGCCAACCGCATCGTCGAGCGCATGGACCAGATTCTCAGCGACCGCAACGTGGCTTCGATCAACGCGACACTGGCCAACCTGGAAACCATCAGCGGTGGTCTGGCCGACCGTGACCAGGGCACGCAGGCGCTGCTGCTCAGCGCGCGCGACGCCGCGCGCAGCCTGGACACCACGCTGAAGACCACCAACGGCACCATCGAGCGCCTGGACAAGAACCTGGTGCAGCAGTTGCCGGGCATCATCGACAAGCTCGACGGCACTCTGGCCAAGCTTGATTCGGCCGCCGGCAACGCCGATTCGATCCTTGGCGAGAACCGCGCTGCCATCAACAGCTTCGCCAACGATGGCCTCGGCCAGCTGGGCCCGACGCTGACCGAACTGCGCGGCCTGATCCGCGACCTGCGCCGGGTCAGCGACCGCCTCGAGAACAACCCCGCGCGCTATCTGCTGGGCCGCGACGCACCGAAGGAGTTCGAACCCAAATGAGCCCGACCACCCTTCCGCGCCTGCTGCTGGCCGCTTCGATGGTCACCCTGCTGGGCGGCTGCTCCATCCTTGGCAGCAGCGAGAAAACCGCAGTGACGCTGTACTCGCCGTCCGTGCAGGTGAAGGCGGACCCGGCGTGGCCACAGGCCAGCTGGCAGCTGGTACTGGCCAAACCCAGCGCCGCGCGCATGGTCGACAGTCCGCGCATCAACGTGCGGCCGACGCCGTCGCAGCTGGAGATCTACAAGGGCGCCAGCTGGGCGCAGCCGGCCACCGACATGATCGAGGACACCCTGCTGCGCGGCTTCGAGGATTCCGGCCGCATCCGCGGCGTGGCCCGCAGCACCGCCGGCATCCGCGCCGACTACAAGCTGTCCACCGACGTGCGCCGCTTCGAATCGGATTACCAGGGACAGGCCACGCCGACGGTGGTGATCGAGGTCAACGCCAAGCTGATCCACGTCGCCGACCAGCGCGTGGTCGCCGACCGCACCTTCCGCCAGGCGCAGCCGGTCGGCAGCACCGACGTACCGGCGGTGACCGCCGCGTTCGAGCGTGGGCTGCAGCAGCTGGCGCAGGACGTGGTGGGCTGGACGCTGGTGAGCGGGCAGGCCGACCAGCCGACCGTCGCGCGCTGATCGATCAGCGCGGCGTGATCCAGCGGAACGTCAGGTTGATCCGCTCCCCCTGCACGCGTGCCATCTTCGGCAGCGCGTGCTGATAGAACTGTTGGGTCTGACCGGCCATCACCAGCAGATCGCCATGGCCGAGCAGATACTCGGCCTTCCGCGCCGGGTCATCGCGCCGGCGCAGCAGGAAGCGCCGCGCCGCGCCCAGGCTCAGCGAAGCAATCACCGGGGCCGGCCCCAGCTCCGGCTCGTCATCGCTGTGCCAGCCCATGTAATCACCGCCGCCGCGATAGCGGTTCAGCAGCACGCTGTTGAAGCGGCCGAGGCCCTCCACCTGCAGGCGATCACGCATGGCCTGCAACGCGGGTGGCCAGAAGTGCGGCACGAATTCAGCCCCCGAATAGCGGTAGCGCGCCTGCGGATCGCCGATCCAGCAGCTCAGCCGCGGCGAATCCACCCAGTTGCCGAACATGCGGATGCGGTGGACTTCCCAGGGGACTTCGGCCTGCAGCACGGACAGGAGCCGGTCGGCATCGGTCGCGGCCAGCCAGCCCGGCAGGTGCTGGACATCGGCATCGGGCAGGTCGTGAGGGAACAGCATGGTCACACGCTAGCACGCCGCCGTTTGCCGTCATGGCCGCCAGCACCGAAAATGGCGCCATGACTGTTGCCCAGATGCTGATCCCGTCCTACCGCCCCCTGTCGCGAGGCCCCGCCCGATGAGCCTGCGCCAGTCGCTGTTCCCGTTGCTGCGCGCCCTGTTCCGGGCCTTGCCATTGCCGCAGGCGCAGCGCGACCGATTGCGCACCCGGCTGTTGGCACGGCATGGCGACTGGGTGCCGCCGCCGCCCAAGGGACAGCAGGATGAGGGGGGCACGCGCGCCAGCGCCCAGCTGCGCCGGCGTGCCGACGAGCCGGCGATCGGCCACGTGCCCTGGCGCGAGGGAGCATTGCCGTCGCCCATGCCGGCGACGCTGGTCGCTTTCTACCTGCCGCAGTTCCACACCTTCCCAGAGAACGACGCCTGGTGGGGCAAGGGCTTTACCGAGTGGCGCAACGTGACCCGCGCCCTGCCGCAGTTCGAGGGCCACATCCAGCCGCGCCTGCCTGCAGACCTGGGCTTCTATGACCTGCGCAACCCTCATGTGATGCGGGACCAGGCACGCCTCGCAGCTGAGTACGGCATCGGCGCGTTCTGCTTCTACTACTACTGGTTCAGCGGCCGCACCCTGATGGAGGATCCGCTGCGCCAATGGTTGGAAGACGACAGCATCGAACTGCCGTTCTGCCTGTGCTGGGCCAACGAGAACTGGGCACGACGCTGGGACGGCCGCGACGAGGACATCCTGATCGGCCAGCAGCACAGCGCCGAGGACGATCTGGCCTTCATCGCACATGTCGCGCCCTACCTGCGCGACCGCCGCGCATTGAAGGTCGAGGGCCGGCCGATGCTGCTGGTCTATCGCCCGCACCTGCTGCCAGACGCCCGTGCGACCGCCGAACGCTGGCGTCGCTGGTGTCGCGACAACGGTGTCGGCGAGATCCACCTGGCGTACGTGCAGGGCTTCGAGCGCCCGGATCCACGCGACATCGGGTTCGATGCGGCAGTAGAGTTCCCGCCGAACATGAGTAATCCGCGTTCGCTGTCGGCGCAACAATGGCTGCTCAATCCGGCCTTCAATGGCGATGTGCGCGACTGGCGCGAACTGGCTGCAGAAATCGCAGCACGCCCGCTGCCGGACTATCCGCTATACCCAGGCGTAAACCCTGGTTGGGACAACGAAGCACGTCGTTCCGGTCGCGGCCGCGTTTACCTGCACGCTTCACCACGTGGCTACCGCGACTGGCTGCATACCACGATCCATGAACGCCTGGCCCCGGCGCCGGCGACCCAGCGGATGGTGTTCATCAACGCCTGGAACGAATGGGCAGAAGGCGCCGTGCTGGAACCGGATGCACGGCTTGGGCATGCCTGGCTCGACGCGACGCGCCAAGCGCTGTCCCCGACTCCGCTCGCCTCACCCCTGCAGGTTTGCCTGCTGGTTCTCATTGATGATCCCGAGTTGATCACCACCGCTTGTGATGCCGCGTGCAAACTGGGGGTGAGCTACCGAGTGTTCATTCCAACCGCGCTACGCCCGCAGGACGCTGCGGTCGATATCATCGGCCATGCTGGCAATGTATTGCCCAGCATCCTGCAGACTCTGGAAACCTTCGGTCCGGATCCATCGTTGCTGGCCTGCTGGCTGGATCTGCGCGGAAGCCGCGAAGCTGGACAGCAGCTACCCGGGGCGGCCGCTATCGATGCCGCGCTTCAGCAGTTCAGCGAGAAGCCTGCGCTGGGCATGCTCGCGACATCCACCCGGGAGGCAATCGTCGTTTCGCGCAGTCATCTGCGCTGGGCAGCCCGGCTTGGGCTGACGCGCGCGCCAACGCCGCAGGCAGCAGACACGATGTGGCTGCGGGCAGCGGCGCTGCGATCCCTACTGGATGCGCACTGCTATCCCACTGAGCTGGACAACGACAGTGCATTTGACTCGGTCATACAGTTGCTGCCGGACCTTGTTGCCAACGCAGGCTACGTCGTCGCAGGCCCACAACGCCAGCCCTGAGGCTGGCGCTGCGCGGCAACATCGTTGACTTCAGCGCTGGAACGCGACGCCCGTCTTTTCCTTCAGTTCTTCATCGCTGACACCCGGCGCGGCTTCCACCAGCAGCAGGCCATTGTCAGTCACGTCGAACACGGCCAGATCGGTGATGATGCGGTCGACCACGCCCACACCGGTCAGCGGCAGCGTGCATTCGGCCAGGATCTTGTGTTCGCCGTTCTTGGCGGTGTGCTCCATCAATACCACCACGCGCTGCACGCCGGCCACCAGATCCATCGCGCCGCCCATGCCCTTGACCATCTTGCCGGGCACCATCCAGTTGGCCAGGTCACCCTTGTCGGTGACCTGCATGGCGCCGAGGATGGCCAGGTTGACATGGCCGCCGCGGATCATCGCAAAGCTGTCGTGGCTGCCGAAGTAGCTGGCACCGGCACGTGCGGTCACGGTCTGCTTGCCGGCGTTGATCAGGTCGGCATCGACTTCGGCATCGGTCGGGAACGGGCCGATACCGAGCAGGCCGTTTTCCGACTGCAGCCACACGTCCACGCCTTCGGGGATGTGGTTGGCAACCAGGGTCGGCAGGCCGATGCCCAGGTTCACGTAGGCACCATCGGTCAGTTCGCGGGCGGCACGTGCCGCCATCTCATCGCGGGTCCACGCCATGTCAGTTGCCCTCTGCGCGGATGGTGCGCTGTTCGATACGCTTTTCTGGATGCGGGTTGTGCACGATGCGGTGCACGTAGATACCCGGCAGGTGCACCTGGTCCGGATCGATGGCGCCGACCGGCACCACCTCCTCCACTTCCACGATGCAGACCTTGCCGGCCATCGCGCAGGCCGGGTTGAAGTTGCGCGCGGTCTTGCGGAACACCAGGTTGCCTGCTTCGTCGGCCTTCCACGCCTTGACCAGCGCGACATCGGCACGCAGCGCGGTCTCCATCACGTAGTGCTTGCCGTCGAACTCGCGGGTTTCCTTGTCCTCGGCCACCACGGTGCCGTAGCCGGTGGCAGTGAAGAACGCCGGGATGCCCGCGCCGCCGGCACGCAGGCGCTCGGCCAGGGTGCCCTGCGGGTTGAATTCCAGCTCCAGCTCGCCGGCCAGGAACTGGCGCTCGAATTCCTTGTTCTCGCCCACGTAGGACGAGATCATCTTCTTGATCTGCCGGGTTTCCAGCAGCTGGCCCAGGCCGAAACCATCGACGCCGGCATTGTTGGAGATCACGGTCAGGCCCTTGGCGCCACTGTCACGCAGCGCGGCGATCAGGGCCTCGGGAATGCCACACAGGCCGAAGCCGCCCACGGCCAGCGTCTGGCCATCGGCGACCACCCCTTGCAGGGCCTCCGCCGCACTGGCGAAGCGCTTGCCGCGCTTGCCGGTGGAAGTCGATTGCTGCATTGCTGTACTACCCTGCACGTTGAGGATGACCGCATTCTAGCTGGAGGGCGGCGAAGGGCCTGGATGCGCCGCAGCATTGACGGAGCACCAGGCGGGCATTGGGTAGAATGGGCGATTCCACGCAGAAGGGTGCTTCAGCGCCTACGCCCCTCGATCTACGATGACGCCGACCTTCACAGACGAAGACCTGTTCCGCTGGATCGACGAATGGACACTGCAGAAAAGCGAGCAGTGCCTGGGTGGCGTGCGCAACCGGCAACTTCGCGATGGCCTGCTGACGGCCGAGGTACAGGGTTCGGCCAGGCATCCCTACTACGTGGAGATCGATCTGACGGCCAGTACGCGCACCGCGCGCAGCCGCCTGCAGAGTGCCTGTTCCTGCCCCGTCGGCCGCACCTGCAAGCATGTGGCGGCGGTGCTGGTCTCGTACATGCTGGATTCGCTTGCCATGGACGACGAGAGTCCCCTGACCGAACAGGACCTGGCGCAACCGCCGCGTCCTGAACTGCTGGCGGAGCTTTCGCGTTGGCAGAGCGCGCGGATCCGGCCGGCCCAGCCACGCCGGAACGGTGTCATCTTCGAACTGTCCACCTACAACCACCACCCCGCCGTGCTGGTCCGGCGCGTCAAGTACGGGACCGATGGTGCGATCAGCATGGGCAAGTGGATGGATATCACCGCGGACCTGCTGCTGGATCCTCCGACCTATCTCACGCCGACTGATCTGGCGGTGATGATCCAGCTACGCACCCAGCGGCAGCCCGCGACGAAGGACGAATGGATCGACTTCGCGGCCACCCTGCAGTTGATCGTCTCCAGCGGCCATGGCTGGGTCTCCTGCGGTACGCACGGCGACGTGCCGGCCCGGTCAGGAGCTCCACGCCGCGGCGAACTGGGCTGGACCGTTGGCATGACGCAGGGCGCGACGCTGCTGGAACCCACGTTGAGCGTGGAGGGCGGCGCCAGAGGCGTGGTCCTGGGCCGGAGTGCGTGCTATCTGGACCCGGTCACCGGCGAGGTCGGTCCGCTGCTGCTGGATGTCAGGGCCGAGGACGCCGACGCCTTCCTGAGCCTGCCCAATCTGTTACCCAACGAAGAAGCGGTGGTCGCACAGATGCTGCAACAGATCGACCCTGCCCTGCCGCGCCCCGGTGCAAGCGACACACTGCCCACCCTGCAGATCAGCGCGATGATCCCCGTGCTGCGCCTGCATACGATTGAGTTCCGGCCGGCGTGGCTCGGCCGCCGCGACCCGTCGCAATGGGCCGATATCGCGACCGTGGCCTTCGAGTACGACGAGCACGTGCGGTTCCTGGATGATCCGAGCCTGTTCGCACTCGATCCGGAGGGCCAGCTCGCCCTGCTGCCCCGTGACCTGGCTGAGGAATCACGGCGCGAGGCCGAGCTGCGCACAGTGGGACTGTATCGCGACACAGACCCGCGGGCGCCATTGGACGGCGCTGGCCCGCAGTTCCAGCTGCGCACCCATGACTGGACACGGTTCCTGCTGGATGACGTGCCGCGCCTGGAAGCCTTGGGCTGGAAGGTGGAGACGGACGACGACTTCCGCCATCGCATCACCCGGGTGGATGAGATCGACCTGGACATCCAGGCGGACCCGACGGATGCGGGCTGGTTCAACCTGGGTCTGGACATCCAGGTGGAAGGCCGCAACGTATCGATGGTTCCGCTGCTGCAGCAGGTGCTGCAGTCCGATCCCCGCTGGATGCGTGGCCAGCTGGACGCCATCGGCGATGACGAGAACATCCTGTTGATGGCAGGCGACAACACCCGCCTGGCACTGCGGGCCGCGCGACTGAAGCCGATCATGGCCCTGTTGGCGGACCTGTTCGCCCAGCGTGGCGCGCCGCTGCGCTTGTCAGCGCTTGACCGTGGCCGCCTGCAGGCACTGCAGGACACGGCGCGCCTGCAGTTCCGGGGCCGCAAGGATACCCAGGCGCTGGTGCAGCGGCTGATGCAGGCACCCGCACTGGGCGAAGTGCCGCCACCGGCGGGGCTGGTGGCAACGCTGCGTCCCTACCAGCTGGAGGGCCTGTCGTGGCTGCAGTACCTGCGCCAGCAGGGGCTGGGCGGGGTGCTGGCCGATGACATGGGGCTGGGCAAGACCCTGCAGACACTGGCGCATCTGCTGGTCGAGAAGGAAAGTGGCCGCCTGGACCGCCCGGCGCTGCTGGTGGTGCCGACCTCGCTGCTGCACAACTGGCAGAGCGAAGCGGCACGCTTCACCCCGGGCCTGCGCGTACTGACCCTGCACGGACCGGCACGTGAAGTGCTGTTCGAGGCGATCCCCGAGCACGATCTTGTACTGACCACGTATCCCCTGCTTTGGCGCGACGAGCAGGCGCTGCAGGCACATACCTACCATCTGCTGATCCTCGACGAGGCCCAGCAGGTGAAGAACCCGAAATCGCGGGCGGCGGTCACCCTGCGCACGCTGCAGGCGCGTCATCGCCTGTGCCTGACCGGTACGCCGCTGGAGAACCATCTGGGCGAACTGTGGACGCAGTTCGATTTCCTGCTGCCCGGCCTGCTCGGCAGCGAAAAGCAGTTCAACCAGCATTGGCGCCATCCGATCGAACGCGGCAGCGACCACCGTCGCGCCACGTTGCTGGCGCAGCGTCTGCGCCCCTTCATCCTGCGCCGGCGCAAGGATCAGGTCGCGTCAGAGCTTCCGCCCAAGACCCTCATTACCCGCGCGGTGGAGATGGAGGGTGGCCAGCGTGATCTCTATGAAACCGTGCGTGCGGCGATGGAAAAGCAGGTGCGCGAAGCCATCAGCGGCAGCGGGTTGGCGCGCAGCCATATCGTGGTGCTGGATGCCTTGCTGAAGCTGCGCCAGGTCTGCTGCGATCCGCGCCTGCTGCCGGGCGACGCCCCTGCACGCAATGCCGGCTCGGCCAAGCTGGAGCTGCTGCGCGACATGCTGCCGTCGATGGTCGAGGAAGGCCGGCGGATCCTGGTGTTCTCGCAGTTCACCGGCATGCTGGCGCTGATCGCGCAGGCGCTGGAGGAGCTCGGGCTGGCCTATGTGACGCTGACCGGCGATACCCAGGACCGGGCCACACCGGTGCAGCGCTTCATGCAGGGCGAGGTACCCGTGTTCCTTATCAGCCTGAAGGCCGGTGGCGTCGGGTTGAACCTGACTGCTGCAGACACCGTCATCCACTTCGATCCCTGGTGGAATCCGGCGGCCGAAAACCAGGCCAGTGACCGCGCCCACCGCATCGGCCAGCAGCAGCCGGTGTTCGTCTACCGGCTGATCGCCGCAGGCAGCATCGAAGAACGGATTGCCGAGCTGCAGGAACGCAAGGCCCTTCTGGCGGAATCGATTCTGGAAGGCGGCGGCAGCACGGGTCCACGCTTCAGTGAGGAAGACGTCCAGGCGCTGCTGGCGCCGTTGCCGGGCCTGCCGGCCAAGCGCACCCGCCGGCCAGGCCGACGATCGCCGCAGGCCTGATCCGTGGCGCCAGTCAGGTGGCGTTCTCCGATGGAAACGATTCCCAAACGGGACTGGGACTACAATTGAGGGCTGAGCTCACAAAGGATCTGATCGATGCCCCTGCCCGCCTTCAAGGCCTACGATATCCGCGGCCGCGTGCCGGAAGAACTGAACGAAGACCTGGCGCGCCGCATCGGCGTCGCCCTGGCTGCGCAGCTCGCTCCCGGCCCGGTGGTCCTCGGCCACGATGTGCGCCTGACCAGCCCGGCGCTGCAGGATGCACTGGCCGCAGGCCTGCGTGGTACCGGTCGTGAGGTAATCGACATCGGTCTGTGCGGTACCGAAGAGGTCTACTTCCAGACCGATCACCTCGGCGCAGCCGGCGGTGTGATGGTGACCGCCAGCCACAACCCGATGGACTACAACGGGATGAAGCTGGTCAAGGAGAACGCCCGCCCGATCAGCTCCGATACCGGCCTGTTCGCGATCTCCGATGCGGTCGCCGTCGATACGTCCGAGGCCCAGCCGCCACGCGCCGGGCAGACCGCCCAGCATGACAAGAGCGCCTATGTCCAGCATCTGCTGAGCTACGTCGACGCCGCCAAGCTCAAGCCGCTGAAGCTGGTGGTCAATGCCGGCAACGGTGGTGCGGGCGCCATCGTCGACCTGCTGGCACCGCACCTGCCGTTCGAGTTCATCCGCATCTGCCACGAACCCGATGGCAGCTTCCCCAATGGCATTCCCAACCCGCTGCTGCCGGAAAACCGCGCCGCCACCGCCAATGCGGTGCGCGAACACGGCGCCGACTTCGGCATTGCCTGGGACGGTGACTTCGACCGCTGCTTCTTCTTCGACCATACCGGCCGCTTCATCGAGGGCTACTATCTGGTCGGCCTGCTGGCCAAGGCCATCCTGGCACGCAATCCCGGCGGCAAGATCGTGCATGACCCGCGGCTGGTCTGGAACACCGTGGAAATGGTTGAACAGGCAGGCGGCGTGCCGGTGCTGTGCAAGAGCGGCCACGCTTTCATCAAGGAAAAGATGCGCGCCGAAGATGCGGTGTACGGCGGCGAGATGAGCGCCCACCACTACTTCCGCGAATTCGCCTATGCCGACTCCGGCATGATCCCGTGGCTGCTGATCGCGCAGCTGATTTCCGAGAGCGGCCGCTCGCTGGCCGACTGGGTCGAAGACCGCATGGCGGCCTATCCCTGCAGCGGCGAGATCAACTTCAAGGTGGCCGATGCCAAGGCCGCCGTGGCCCGCGTGATGGAGCACTTCGCCGCGCGGTCGCCCGCGCTGGACCATACCGATGGCATCAGCGCCGATTTCGGCGACTGGCGCTTCAACCTGCGCAGTTCCAACACCGAGCCGCTGCTGCGCCTGAACGTTGAAGCCCGCGGCGACGCAGCGCTGATGCAGGCGCGCACCGACGAAATCTCCCGCCTTATCCAGCAGTAATCAAGGAAGATCATGAGCAACATCCAGCCCGTCATCCTGTCCGGTGGTTCCGGCACCCGCCTGTGGCCACTGTCGCGCGAGGCGTATCCGAAGCAGTTCCTGCCGCTGGCAGGCGAACAGACGATGCTGCAGGCCACCTGGCAGCGCGTCGCGCCCATCGCCACCCACGGCCCTTTGGTGATCGCCAACGAAGAGCACCGCTTCGTCGCTGCCGAGCAGCTGCAGCAGGTCGGCGCCGAGCCGGCTGCCATCATCCTGGAACCGGTTGGCCGCAATACGGCGCCGGCGATTGCGGTCGCAGCATTGGAGGCCACCCGCGACGGCGCCGATGCGCTGCTGCTGGTGCTGCCCTCGGACCATGTGATCACCGATGAGGCTGCGTTCCGTGCAGTCGTGCAGGCTGCAGCCAGCGCTGCCGAAGCCGGCAAGCTGGTGACCTTCGGCATCGTGCCGACCGGTCCGGAAACCGGCTACGGCTATATCAAGGCCGCCAATGGGCAGGGCCTGCGTGCCGTCGAGCGTTTCGTCGAAAAGCCCGACCTGGACACCGCCACCGGCTATGTGGCCAGCGGCCAGTACTACTGGAACAGCGGCATGTTCCTGTTCAAGGCCTCGCGCTACCTGCAGGAACTGGAGCGCTTCCAGCCCGACATGCTGGCCAGCAGCCGCCAGGCCTGGCAGCAGGCCCGTCGCGATTCGGATTTCACCCGCCTCGACAAGGAGGCGTTCGCCACCGTTCCCTCCGATTCCATCGACTATGCCGTGATGGAAAAAACCGAAGACGCCGTGGTGATTCCGCTGGATGCCGGCTGGAACGACGTCGGTTCGTGGACCGCACTGCGCGATGTCTCGCATCAGGATGGCGATGGCAATGCGCACCAGGGCGACGTGATCGCGATCGACTGCCGCAACACCTATGCCTATGCACAGCGCCTGGTGGCACTGGTCGGCCTGGATGACGTGATCGTGGTCGAGACCGACGATGCGGTGCTGGTCGGCAAGGCCGACCGCATGCAGGAGGTCAAGACCGTAGTGGCGCAGCTGAAGGCCGACGGTCGCAGCGAGGCCACCTGGCATCGCAAGGTCTACCGCCCGTGGGGCGCCTACGATTCGATCGACAACGGCGAGCGTTTCCAGGTCAAGCGCATCACCGTCAAGCCCGGCGGTACGCTCAGCCTGCAGATGCATCACCATCGCGCCGAGCACTGGATCGTGGTCAGCGGCACCGCCGAGGTGACCCGCGGCGACGAGGTGATCCTGCTCAGCGAGAACCAGAGCACGTACATCCCGCTGGGCGTGACCCATCGCCTGCGAAACCCGGGCAAGCTGCCGCTGGAGCTGATCGAGGTGCAGTCCGGCAGTTACCTGGGGGAGGATGACATCGTGCGTTTCGAGGACACGTACGGGCGTAGTTGATCCGACGCCCTGCGGCGGGTGCCGACCGTCGGTCGGCACGTCGCCTACCGGGTCAGGCAATCTCCGCCATCACCCGCTTCAGGCCGTCCTGCCATGTCGGCAGCACGATGCCGAAATCCTGCTGCAGCTTGCGGTTGTCCAGCACCGACCAGGCCGGGCGCTTGGCCGGGGTCGGGTACTCGGAACTGGGAATCGCCTCGACGGTCGGCACCTTCGCCAACACGCCGGTCGCCAGCGCTTCGGCGAAGATCGCCTCGGCGAACCCGTGCCAGCTGGTCTGGCCGCTGGCCGTCAGATGCCAGGTGCCGGACAGCTGCCCCGGATGCTGCAGTGCCTGCGCGGTGACATCAGCGATCAGCGCAGCCGGTGTCGGCGTGCCGATCTGATCGGCTACCACACGCAACTGGTCGCGCTCGGCACCCACCCGCAGCATCGTGCGCAGGAAATTGGCGCCATGCGAGGCGTACACCCACGCCGTGCGGAAGATCAGATGGCGGCCACCGGCAGCGCGCACGGCCTCTTCGCCATCACGCTTGCTGGCGCCATACACACCCAATGGCGCGGTCGGCTCGTCTTCGCGGTAGGGCGCGCTGCCCTGGCCATCGAACACGTAGTCGGTGGAGTAATGCACGAAGGGCACGCGATGGACGGCGCACCAGCGTGCAATCACGCCCGGTGCCTGCGCGTTGGCAGCGAAGGCCGCATCGACGTCCTGTTCGGCGCGGTCCACCGCCGTGTAGGCGGCCGCGTTCACCACTACCGACGGCTGGAGACGATCCAGAAGGGCCGGCAGAGTGTCAGGCTGGCCGAAATCAGCCACCTCGCAGGCGCTGCCATCAGGCAGCTGACCACTGCGGGTGGTGGCAACCACTTCACCCAGCAGCGTCAGCGCGCGTAGCAGCTCCTGGCCGACCTGGCCATTGCCACCGAACACCAGAACGGTCATGGCACGTAGACCGGCAAGCGATCTTCAGCGATGTCCTTCAGGAACGGCGCGTTCTCGTCTTTGGCCGACAGAGTCGGTGCGCTGACCGGCCAGTCCACCGCGATATCAGCATCGTTCCAGCGGATACCCGCATCCGCCTCCTTGACGTAGACATCGGTGCACAGGTAGCTGAACAGCGCACGTTCGGAGAGCACGGCAAACCCATGCGCGAAGCCTTCCGGAATCCAGAACTGCTTCCTGTTTTCCGCACTCAGCACCACCGCTTCCCACTGGCCGAAGGTCGGCGAGCCACGACGGATGTCCACGGCCACGTCATAGACCTCGCCCTCCAGCACGCTGACCAGCTTGCCCTGCGGGCGTGGCCATTGGTAGTGCAAACCGCGCAGCACACCGCGGGCGGACGAGGATACGTTGCTCTGCACGAAACTGCCCGGCAGGCCTTGGTCCTGGAAGCGTTCGGCATTCCAGGTCTCAAAGAAGAATCCGCGCGAGTCGCCGAACACTGCCGGTTCGATCACCCGGCATCCTGCCAGCGAAGTCTCAACGATCTTCACGGCACTACGCCTCGTTCAGCCAGCTTGTTCAAGTACTGACCATAGCCATTCTTGATCAACGGCGCGGCCAGCGCCTGCAACTGTTCGGCGCTTATCCAACCCTTGCCGAAAGCGATTTCTTCAGGGCAACAGACCTGCAGCCCCTGGCGGGTCTGGATGGTCTCGATGAAGTTGGAAGCTTCCAGCAGCGACTGGTGAGTGCCGGTATCGAGCCAGGCATAGCCACGGCCGAGTGCCTCCAGGTGCAGATTGCCTTCTTCCAGGTAACGCTTGTTGAGATCGGTGATCTCCAGCTCGCCGCGCGGCGACGGCTTCAGCTCGGAAGCGTAGTCACTGGCCTTGCCATCGTAGAAGTACAGGCCGGTGACTGCGTAGTTCGAACGGGGATTCTCCGGCTTCTCGACCAGATCGATGACCTTGCCGCTCGTGTCGAACTCTGCGACGCCATAACGCTCCGGGTCGTTCACCCAGTAGCCGAACACGGTCGCACCATCCACGCGCTCATCGGCGCGCTTCAACACTTCACGCAAACCGTGGCCGTGGAAGATGTTGTCGCCCAGCACCAGGCAGCTCGGCTTGCCGGCGACGAAGTCGCGGCCGATCAGGTAGGCCTGGGCCAGCCCATCCGGGCTCGGCTGCACCGCGTACTGGATATCCATGCCCCACTGCGAACCATCGCCCAGCAACTGCTGGAACAACGCCTGCTCGTGCGGGGTGTTGATGATCAGCACTTCACGGATGCCCGCCAGCATCAGCACGCTGAGCGGGTAGTAGATCATCGGCTTGTCGTACACCGGCAGCAGCTGCTTGCTGACGCCCTTGGTGATCGGATAGAGGCGGGTGCCGGAACCACCGGCGAGGATGATGCCCTTGCGCTGGGTCATGGTGTCTCCTGGATTCAAGCCGTGGTGCCGATGCGCTGCAGACGGTAGCTGCCGTCGAGCACACCGTTGACCCAGTCCTGGTTGTCCAGGTACCAGTCGACGGTGAAGGCAATGCCCTGCTCGAAGGTATAGGCCGGTTCCCAGCCCAGATCGTTCTTCAGCTTCGACGCATCGATCGCGTAACGGCGGTCATGGCCCGGGCGGTCGGTGACGTAGGTGATCTGGCTGCTGCGCGGCTGGCCATCCGCACGCGGGCGGCGCGCATCGAGCAGCGCGCAGATGGCCTGCACCACTTCGATGTTCTGCTTTTCCGAGTTGCCGCCGACGTTGTAGGTCTCGCCGACCTGGCCCTTGGCCAGCACGGTACGGATCGCTTCGCAGTGGTCGGACACGAACAGCCAGTCACGCACCTGCTTGCCGTCGCCGTACACCGGCAGCGGCTCGCCGGCCAGCGCCTTGGCGATCACCAGCGGGATCAGCTTCTCGGGGAAGTGGTACGGGCCGTAGTTGTTGGAGCAGTTGGTGGTCAGCACTGGCAACCCGTAGGTGTGGTGGAACGCACGCACCAGATGGTCCGAAGCCGCCTTCGACGCCGAGTACGGCGAATTCGGGGCGTACGGAGTGGTTTCGCTGAATTTGCCGGTCTCACCCAGCGTGCCGTACACCTCGTCGGTGGACACGTGCAGGAAACGGAAGGCCGTGCCCTGTTCGACCGGCAGCGTCTTCCAGTAGTCGCGCACTGCTTCCAGCAGGCCCAGGGTGCCGACCACGTTGGTCTGGATGAACGCGCCCGGGCCGTCGATGGAACGGTCCACGTGGCTTTCGGCGGCGAAATTGAGCACAGCGTCCGGGCGGTGCTCGGCCAACAGACGCGCTACCAGCTCGCGGTCACCGATGTCGCCCTGCACGAACACGTGGTTGGCGTTGCCTTCGAGGCTGGACAGGGTCTTCAGGTTGCCGGCGTAGGTCAGCGCATCGAGGTTGATGACCTTGACGCCGCGGGCGACAGCTTCGAGAACAAAGTTACCGCCAATGAATCCGGCACCGCCGGTGACAAGCCATGTGGGCACTACCTGTTCTCCTGTTGATGATTCATATCGGTCGCATGCCGCAACCCGGTTCAGCGCAACAGGATACATCGGGGGCACCTTCACGACTGCCTTCGCACCGTGAACGAGGCATAGCATCCGGCATACCCTTGTCGCACCGCAACATAACCATACGCATTCGCATGCGTCCCCCCAAGCCAGCTAGAATCGGGGTCCCACCCCCGAACCGGTTGCTTTTCCAGGACCGGATGATCTCCAGCAAATGTGAGCCGGCCAGCGGCCGGCACTACAAGGACCCCGTACCAGATGAAAATCCTCGTCGCGTACAAGCGCGTGGTGGACTACAACGTCCGCATTCAGGTCAAGCCGGACGGTTCCGGCGTGGTCACCGACGGCGTCAAGCTGTCCCCCAACCCCTTCGATGAAATCGCCCTGGAAGAAGCCCTGCGCCTGCGCGACAAGGGCATCGCCAGCGAAGTCGTGGTTGCCACCATCGCCCCGGCCGACGCCCAGGCGCACCTGCGCAACGGCCTGGCCATGGGCGCCAACCGTGCCATCCACGTCGTCACCGACCAGGCGGTCCAGCCGCTGACCGCGTCGCGCACCCTGCTCAAGCTGATCGAAAAGGAACAGCCGGACCTGGTGATCCTTGGCAAGCAGGCCATTGATGACGACGCCAACCAGACCGGCCAGATGCTGGCCACGCTCTGGGGCCGCCCGCAGGCGACCTTCGCCAGCAAGCTCGAAATTGCCGACGGCAAGGCCACGGTCACCCGTGAAGTCGATGCCGGCCTGGAAACACTGGAAGTCGATCTGCCGGCCGTGGTCACCACCGACCTGCGCCTGAACGAGCCGCGCTTCATCAAACTGCCGGACATCATGAAGGCCAAGGCCAAGCCGCTGGAGACCCTGCAGCTGGCCGACCTCGGCGTTGAAGCCGCCGACACCTTCAAGACCACCCAGTACGCCGCGCCGTCCAAGCGCAGCAAGGGTGTGATGGTCAAGGACGCGGACGAACTGGTTGCCGCACTCAAGCAGAAGGGGTTGCTGTAATGAGCAGGATTCTCGTCATCGCCGAGCACCACGACGGCAAGCTCAACGCCGCCACCGCCAAGACCATCAGCGCCGCCGCCGCGATCAACGGTGCCAGCATCGATGTGCTGGTGCTGGCCGCCGATCCGGTTGCCGTGGCCGCCGAGGCCGCGAAGATCGCTGGGGTCGCCAAGGTCCTGACCGTGGCCAATGCCGCCAACGCACAGGCCATCGCCCAGGTGCTGGCGCCGCAGATCGCACAGCTGGCCAAGGGCTACACCCACGTATTCGGCCCGTCGACCACCTTCGGCAAGGACCTGATGCCGTGCGTGGCCGCCCTGCTCGGCGTCAACCAGGTCTCCGATCTGATGAGCGTTGAAGGCAGCCACAGCTTCAAGCGCCCGATCTACGCCGGCAACGCAATCATCACCGTGGAAGCGCCGGCTGACCAGATCGTGGTCGCCACCGTGCGTGCCGCCTCGTGGCCGGAAGCCGCCCAGGGTGGCAATGCCACCGTTGAAGCAGCCAGCGTCGACGCTGCCCTGCCGACCCACACCCGCTTCGTCGGCCTGGCCGCCGGTGCCAGCGACCGCCCGGACCTGCAGAGCGCCAAGCGCGTGGTCTCCGGTGGCCGTGGCGTCGGTTCGGAAGAGAACTTCAAGGTCATCTTCCAGCTGGCCGACAAGCTCGGTGCCGCCGTCGGTGCCTCGCGTGCCGCCGTTGACGCCGGTTACGTGCCCAGCGACCTGCAGGTCGGCCAGACCGGCAAGATCATCGCACCGGAACTGTATGTGGCGGTCGGCATCAGTGGTGCGATCCAGCACCTGACCGGCATCAAGGACGCTGGCACGATTGTCGCGATCAACAAGGACGGCGACGCGCCGATCTTCGAGATTGCCGATATCGGCCTGGTGGGGGATCTGTTTGCGATCCTGCCAGAACTAGAGAAGGCGCTCTGAACAGCGCAATGTGAAAAAGCCCGGCGAAGTTCGCCGGGCTTTCTTGTTTTACCTGACCCGTCCTGAATTGAGTTGGCACATTTCCCGTGGGAAAGGAATGTTCAATGAGGTCAACACCCTGACGGCGCCATCCTGATTTCACCGCGATGGCCTGTAAGACGGATCATCTCGCCCAGCGTTTACTCCCACGGGCATCATTCCGATCGCAGTATCCAAGAATTGCTCCTGGGAAGGTCCGCCGCATGGTGGCCGAGGCCGTGGAAGTAAATGACAGCGATCGGCCCCGCCTGGTCTTTGGAATGCACGCTCTTTACAGCAGGCAGGAGCGCCTTTGCCGCCTCACGGCGGTCGGCTCCTTCCACGCGCAGTCAAATACAGACCAGAATGCCGCCTTCAGGTCGCTTCAAAACAAAACCGGGATCAGGCCAAGCCGGATGCTTCGCACATTCTTCGATATCGCCCGGCTCGGCGGGCACGTGATTCAACGTGCGTCCATTGGAAAGCTCAAGCAGCCCTTTCAACGCGCGCTTGTCGGCGAACGCAGTCAGATTCAGGTCCATCCAAGCCGTTGCCAAGGGCATGGAATGTGCCCAGTTCAGGCGGCGATTGACCACGGCAACCGGCATCTGGTCCGTATAGCCAGGCGTACGGATCATTTCGTCATATATGCGCTGTGCAAGCAGGCGATCGAAGGCGTTCAACTGCAACTGATCGCTGTGCACGCGATGACCCACCGCTGTAAAGCTCAGCAGCAGTATCCCCCCGAGTACTAGAACCAGTGCCCGCCCCAACCGCCCCTGCGCGAACCATCCCACCCAGTAGATGCCCATAGCGCACGCAAGAACAACCCCTCCCAGCACGCGCGGCGCAGGCCACCAAACCTTACCGACCGCGATCACGCCCATAGCGGCTGCCGGAACAAGCCCCATTGCGATGATTGGCAAGACGGAACCCATGCGAGGGCGCACCAGAAGACGAAGCAACAACAGAAGCCAGCCCGACGCAACCATACCCCAGAAGAGCCCCTTGGCTGCAGATCCGTACGCTACCAGCAAGGTACGCTGCCACAGAAATCCGCCTAGCGAGACAATTTCCTGGGCACGCAGATAGAGCTTATCCAACGGAAGAAAGCCGGCTCGGCCGACTTCACTGATGCCAAGAGCGGTCACCAGCGACTTGTGAATACACAGGTACGCCACCAAGGCACCACCCAGTACCAGAATGGCGTAAAACAGAGGCCGGTACGCTGCACACTCACCACGCAACGAGCCCCCAGTCCGCAGATAGGTCTGGATGATACCCAGCAATATCATCAATGCTGCAATGTTGATCAGCAGCTGGTACATGGACAGCGCCGCCACCAGCATGATCCAGGCCAACCACCAGAACCGTGGCCGCGTAGCCACGATGAAGATCGCGGCAACGCCCATCGCACAGGCCAATTGCGCAGTGAATGATGCCTCGGAGAAGGTCAGGATTTCCGCCGAGTAGGGATGCAAGGTCACCATCAATGCGGCAAGACCTGTCGCACCGAGACGGCGCTGTCGCCGGTCGGCAAAAGCTGTAAACATCAAAGGAGTGCTGAAAGCGAAAACCGCCAGCCCTACGCCCTGCAACAGGGTCGCGAATGCCAAGGGATCAATCGCAAACGCGCCCAGCAGCTTGAAGACCAGGAACTGCCCGAACCGGCCTTGGCTGAAAAGCTGCTCGAGCGTCGGCCATCCCTGCAGATAGGCATAGGAATCCGTTGACAGCCCTGGGGAAAGCACAAAGGGCAGCCGGGCCAGAGTGGTCAGGCCTGCCACCACCAGGCAGGTCAGCAGCAGCTGCCCGATCGCAGACGCCGGCAGCAAGCCACGGAGCCGGGCATGCAGGGGACCATAGTCAATCATGTTCTCGGCTCCACGATCGGGCAACGCAATGCATCAATACGTACTCGTGTTCCGTGGGGACAGCACCCATACAAGATGGCGATCGACCATCAGCCACTGTGGGACTTCGGCACGCTGATCAATCTCGCCCTGAATACGGGCGCAGAGCACATCGTCGCAGGGCCGGGTGTAGATCGACATATCCTTGAACAGGTAATTGCGCAGGGCTCGATTGCTGTGCAGCCACCCCATGGTTTGATTGCCATGGACGTCACCGAACAGGATCACATCGTCGAATCGTCCCGCATTGGCCGCCTGGACCCGTGAGATCTCCATTCCGGTGCTCTGCATGGCGGGAAAAACATGCCTGGTGCCGGAATAGGCCGATTGCCAGCCGAGCAGGCCGGTAGAGGCCAGCGGCAGCGCAAGCAGCAGGCCAGGCAGCAGAGCCCTGCGCTCGTACACCAGAAAGATGATTGGCACAGCGCAAAGCAGCCAGAGCCACACTGTTGAGCGCAAGGGAATCGATAAGCCAGAGATCACCGAAAGCGAGGCATCGATGCTCAGCAGCATTGCTGCTGACAGCAGCAATGCAAGGCATTGGCGGGTAC
Source organism: Stenotrophomonas sp. 71799_Sma (assembly GCF_056482505.1). Lineage (NCBI taxonomy): Bacteria > Pseudomonadati > Pseudomonadota > Gammaproteobacteria > Lysobacterales > Lysobacteraceae > Stenotrophomonas > Stenotrophomonas sp. 71799_Sma. Next base: position 603,740 of record NZ_CM151202.1, on the reverse strand, counting down.
GAATGCGCTGATGGATACATAGGGCAAACGCAACAGCAGCGGCAAGAAGGGCGGGCCAAAGCGGCTTGACCGCCTGGAACCACGCCAGATAGCGCTCGATGTTTCCCTGCAGCGAACCGCCATGCATCAGAGGAGTAGCTTCACGCCACGCTGCCGGCTTGATCGAGAACGTCCCGTGAAACACGTAATTCAACGTAAAGACCAACAGCACAGCGCAGGCAAACGCCAGCACATATATCAACGCCCCGAGCACGATGCTCCGATAACTGCCGTTGCATCGCGCCGCGTACATGAGCAGGAAAAGAGGGCCGAAGGAAGGATAGAAAAGGAATCCCGCGACGACCGCAACAGCCATCACGAGGCGCCTTCGCCCATCACTTTGCGCTCGCTGCATGGCCAGGCAACCCAATACCGTCACGACGACGCCGGTGACCTGCGTCACCGGCCACTGCATGGTTTCTGCAGTCATTGGTGACAGAAATACCAGCAGTGCAGCCAACACACCTGACGACGGGGACACCACCCTTGCAATGGCAACGCACATCAGCGAAAACGCGACCAGATACAACCCAAACGCGGCCTGGATGCTGAGATAGGGGCTGAACTTGGACCACAGGAAGTTGCCCCACCGCCCTTCTGAACCGGCCTTGCTGAAAGGAGTTTCGAACCCCTGGTCGAAACCGGATAGCAGCCAGTCGAAATCATCGTGGGCGATGAACGGCGCGGTGAGCTGACCCAGGCTGTACATGCCCAGCAGTATCAGGGCGGCATACAGCAGATAGCTGCGATCCAGGCGATCAAACCCGCTCTCACAAGCGCGGGCCAGCTGATTCAAATTCATACGTGGCATGATGTCCATCAGCTGCCCCGAATCCAGCAGCCGGGACTGCTGGCACAGGGCCAGTACGGGGCAGCCCGCCGTGCACCGGGCCATGATCGGCCCTATACTAACTGACTAGGTGAATTTTCCTCCACTTCGGGGTGGGTATGGCGACCAACGCGGCTATGGGCGACCCGTCAAGCCAGATCGATCTTTCGATCGTTGTTCCGGCTTATCGCAGCGAGAAGACGCTGGCATCGCTCGTCGCGGCCATTGAAGCCGCCATCGGCGGGCGATACGCGCTGGAGTTGATCCTGGTCAACGACCGTAGCCCGGACCGTTCCTGGGCGGTCGCATCCGAGCTGGCCCGAACCCATTCATGGGTCCGGGCGGTGAATCTGCGCAAGAACGTCGGACAGCACATGGCGATCTTCGCTGGGCTCCGGGAGTGTCGTGGCCGGGTCATTGTTACCATGGACGACGACCTGCAGCATGCGCCGTCCGATATTCCGACCCTGGTGGACGCCCTGGATGCCGACCATGACGTCTGCTATGGCACGTTCACCGGGCGCAAGCATGCTGCCTGGAAAATCCTCGGCAGCCGCTTCAACGATCTTGTGGCGACATGGCTGCTGGAGAAGCCCAAAGGGCTTTATCTGTCTCCGTTCAAAGCGTTCAAGCGTGGCGTTCGCGATGAGGTAGTGCAGTTCCGCGGCCCTGCCATTTACCTGGATGGCCTGATCCTGTCGGCCACCTCACGCATCACCACGCGAAGCGTGGGCCACCATGCCCGCGAAGACGGCACTTCAGGCTACAGCCTGAAGAAGTCGATCTCGCTGTGGTTGAAGATGGCCACCAGCTTCTCGGTCGCACCGCTGCGGATGGCATCCCTGACCGGCATGGTCATTTCAGCCATTGGCTTCATCTTCGCTGCGTTCATCACCGTCCACAAGCTGCTCGATCCGAGCATTGCTGTGGGCTGGTCGTCGCTGATTGTGGCCATCCTGATCATGGGCGGCGTGCAACTGTTGGCACTGGGCGCCATCGGCGAATACGTCGGTCGAATCCTGCTCAATTTCACCACACCCACACAATACGCCATTGCCGAGCGCGTAAACCCGGCGCCGGACACGCAACAATGAAGTCGCACCAGGCCAAGCAACTGGCGGGGAAGCTTGTCCGCTTTGGCGCAGTGGGTGGTACCAGCACGTTGCTGTTCTCCGCGCTGACCTGGCTGCTGGTCAGCAAAGGCGGCATGCACCCGGTACTGGCTACCGTGGTGGCTTATCTGCTGCTGCTCCCGCCCAACTTCATCGCCCACAAGTATTTCACCTTCGCGTCCAAGGGACAGGTGTCCACGGAGTCGACACGATTCCTGCTGGTGCATGGCCTGAACATCGCGTTGTCGGCCGGGGGCATGGCAATCATCTCCCAGGCATCCCTGGACTATCGCTGGGGCATTCTGTTCTCGGCCATCGCGGTGCCGATCATCGTCTTTGTGGTGATGAACGCCTGGGTCTTCCGCGCTGCGCCCCGACACTGAAGCCGGAAGCACAGGGCTTTTTCCCACCGTGCTGCTCTAGCGGAGCGCGGGGCTTCCAGAGAGGGCCTGCTGCCAGCGCCAGGCATCAGCGCAGATGTCCTGGAGGTCCTTCTGCGCACGCCAACCCAGCACTCGATTGGCCAAAGAGGGGTCGGCCCAGCACTCGCCGATGTCACCAGCGCGACGATCCTGTAGGCGATATGGGATTGGACGGCCGACCACCGCCGAGAAGGCTTCAATCAGCTCCAGCACCGAGTAGCCACGACCGGTTCCCAGATTCAACGTCAGTTCGCGCTCACCGCCTGTAGCGAGGGCATCGAGTGCCGCAACATGCGCCTTGGCTAGATCCATCACGTGAATGTAGTCGCGCACCCCGGTTCCATCGGGCGTTGCGTAGTCGGCGCCGAACACACGGATGTAATCGCGTTGCCCCGCAGCAGTCTGGGTGATGTAGGGAGCAAGATTGTTCGGCACTCCCCGCGGCAGTTCGCCGATCAGCCCACTGGAATGCGCGCCGACAGGATTGAAGTAGCGAAGAATTGCCGCGTTCAGGGAAGCACCCGGCGCATGCACGCAATCACGTATCAGCCATTCCCCGATCAGTTTGGTGCGCCCGTAAGGGTTGCCGGGCCCAACGGGTGCTCCTTCGGCGACCGGGCATGTTTCCGGCTGACCATAGACCGTCGCCGAAGAGCTGAACACGATGTGGCGGCTCCCCACCGCCTGCATGGCCTCCAACAGGCAGGTGGTTCCCGCGACATTGACATCGTAGTACCTGGCCGGCTGTTCCGTGCTTTCCGAGACCGACTTCAAGGCAGCGAAGTGAATGACCGCGTCGGGCCGGAAACGCTGCATGCTCGCCACGAGAGCCTTGCTGTCCCTGATGTCCAGCTCATCCAATGCAAGTCGCTGCCCGGCGATACGCTCGATGCGATCAACGATCCACCGCTCGCTGTTGCAGAAATTGTCGATCACCTGCACCTGATGACCTGCAGCCAGTAGCTCCACAACTGTATGCGATCCGACAAAGCCGGCCCCGCCCGTAACCAGAACCTTCATTCTTGAGTGCCATCCATCTGTGACTTGTGCTGCGCCGCCGTATCCGGAGTCAGATATCCATCCAGTTCGCGCAATCGCTGGCGGAAATCAGACCAACCGCGATCGCGTCGCAAGGATTCAACCTGCCGCTTGACCCGCGCGTTGCGCAGTGCGGCCGATGCACGCAACCGGCCCAGCTCCTGCACGAAACCATCCACATCATCTGCAACGGCGACCATATCCTGGGTAGCCAGGAAGTCGACAATGCCGCCTACCGCAGCTGCACAGATCGGCAAGCGCGCCGCAGCCACATCGAACAGGATCGTCGGAGTGCCTTCCCATGCAGTGGTATGCAGGTAGGCAAAGTGCTCGCTGCTGGCTACAGCTTCCAGTCGATTGAACTCACCATGCAATGTGACGTTGGCCAGCGAGCGCAGCCGTTGAAGGTCCTGCCCAGCAGCACCAGACATCACTTGGGCACCGTACACGTCGAACTGTACATCGGGCATCTGTGCCGCGATGGCGGCCAGCAGGTCCGGCCGCTTCTGCCGGTCCAGGCGCCCCGCCCAAAGTACGCGCGCGGCGGAATCGGCAGACAGTGCCACGTCGACCGCTTCCGGAAGGGTACCGTCATAGGGGAAAGGGACCACCGTGAACAACGAAGCGGGGATACCCAGTTCGCGCGTCCAGATCCTTGGGTAGCAGGAATTGTCACAGATCACTGCGGACAGGTAGGGATAGCAATAGCGAAGATAATCTCGCGCATACCCGACCGGGTTCATCCGCTGGTCGTAGTCATCACAGAAGATGGACGCGTAGATCCGGCTGTGCTGGGTAAGCGCCAGCCCGTGGCGAAGGATCATTTCCCAGCCGACCCGGGAGTTCACCAGATGCACCAGCGGCGCACGCAGCTGCACAAGCACGCGCGTCATCACTGCCACTTGCTGGTTGAAGTCGAGCGACGCACACAACCCGCCAAAGTCTACGTGGGTAGCCTGAGGCGGGAGGCGTGACGCCCACGGTGACGCTGCGTTCTCCGTCGACAGCACCAGGATCCGCGCCTTGGCGTTGCTTTCCACGATGGCATTGCAGTGGTAGAGGATCCCCCGGTCCGCGCCCCCCTGCTTCAACCAGGGAATCAGCAGGACGTGACTGTAGGGCAGCGAGCCGATGGCCTGGGAGACGGCATCGAAGACGCGACCAGGAGCCACATCCATTGGCACTGCATAGAACGCGTAGCGATCCACGCCCGACCCTGGTGGTAGCAGTTCAGGCTCCAGTGCCGCGAGCGTAAGCATTTCTTCCTGCAGCCACGCAGGCATGGCCGGTGCAGACGCGCCATGGGTGCCGGCTTGTTCCAAGCCGTCCGGCCCGAACAGCAACGCGTAAAGGTGCCGCACCCAATGAGCGACACGGCGCGTGTAGCGGTTTCGCACCCAGCGGCTGTGGGTCATGCGCTCAAGCATGGTCGCGCCCTTGGCCGCGATCGCGCCCCAACGCGAACAGCGATGTCATCGGGACGACGGTCTTCATCGCATGGCTGGCTTCGTTGAGCGATCCATGCCACTTGCGCCGATAGAAGTACGCCGCGCCCCAAGCGAGCCGGTGCACGACGCCACGCGCGATGGTTTCCGAGTTCCAGTACCAGTCTTCATAGCCGAATCCGGTCTGCCGTGGATAACAGGCCACATATGGGATTTCCTCGTAAAGCGCGCGCGTGGAGAATGCCGCGCTGATCCACGGATTGACGCTGAGCAGGGCGTGCTCGTCGTAATAGGGGCCCGTCTGGTCGACCTGCCAGTTGAACGCGCTGTACATTCCAAAGCTCAGCACCATTTCCGGGTGCAGCACGAACCGTCCATCCAGCTGCGCGGCTTCCTTCAGGTGCATAAGGAAGTAACGGGTCGAAATCAGATCATCGCCGTCCAGTGTGCAGATGTAGTCAGCGCTGCTGGCAGCCACGCCCGCGTTCCGCGCCAATGCCAGATCACCAACCTGGGTTTCGACAACGGTCTCGCTGCCATCCAGGTCCGGATGATTGACCACGAACGCACGCGTCTGCGCATCTGCCCGATCCAGCACCAGCACCAGTTGCACCTCCACCCCCTGCTGGCGGGCGATATTGCGCGACAGCGCGTAGGAGCGCAACGTGGTATGCGCCAGTATCCCCTCTCCATGGAAGGTGACAATGGCACTCAGTGCCGGCACGTTCATTCGCCACTCCTGTGGCTCGGCCGCATCGCAGTGCACCGTTTACGACTGCAGTTCATTCTGCACCACCAGATTGTCATGGGTTACCACCGGGGCCGGAGCCAGCCGCTGGCGTTTCGTTGATCATACTTGCGGCCTGGAAGACTGAGTGAATACGTCAACCATTGACGGCATCGGCATAGTACTTCCCAATCAGCGCCCTCATGTATCCGGGGCCCAGGCGGACACCGCATGCCTGAGCCGCACGCTCGCAATCCGCTGTTTCAATCGGGAACGCTACGCCTTGGTCCAGAACCCGGCAATTGCCCTGCCGCCCCAGCACGTCCTCCATGCAACGCACGATCGCCAGCATGTTGGTGGAGCAGACATCGGCCAGCGACATCATCGGTGGATACTGGTCCCGATGGCGCAGCACATGGGTGCCAAGTGTCGCCACGTCCTGGATGTCGATCAGATTACGTTCCGCCCGAGCCCACACGTCGAAGGGCTCGCCCGAAAGTATCCTCGAACACAGAAAATTGGTCAGGGTGTGCGGATTGCCGCCCGCCCCCACCACCTGCGGGAGGCGGAACACCTGGCCACGCACGTCGGCGAGGATGCGAGCCTCCATTGCCGCCTTGTGCTGTAGATAGGGGGTCTGCCGTTCCGATGGGTTGCCGACCGCGCAGCTGCCGAAATAGACAATCCGCCGCAACTGCTTGCTTGCAAGCACCTCGTCGAGCATGCGCTCTTCGCGCGCAAATGCGGCGCGCTCTGTTTCGGCCGAGTTCGACACGCCGGCAGCGACGATCATCGTCGTCTCATCCTGCAGCCAGTCGTCCACGAAGGCCGTGGCAACCAGTCCACGTCCAATAATCACGATGAGCGTCCTTTTTTATGGGTCAACGTCGCCGGTGCCCCCGGAAGATAGTAGGGAATCTCACGCAGCACGCCGGCAAAGTCGCCCCAGCCACGCCCCACCGCCAATGCGGCGTACTGCTGCTCCCGGCGGTTTCGGCGAAGCGCCGGACTATCGATGAGTTGCTGCAACTGCTCCACATACGCCGCAACGTCATCCGATGTGTCCACCAGGATGGAACGATCGATCAGGTCCACGATACCGCCCACGGCAGGGGCAACAATGGGCAAACCGGCAGCACTGGCGTCCAACAGTATCGTCGGCACCCCTTCCCATGAGGAGGTGAACAGGTAGGCCGCATGGGCCTTCCCTGCAATATCTTCGAACCGCGAAAATGAACCATGCAGTTTCACATTCGGCAGCCTCTGCAGTTCACTGATCGCCGGATGCACGCGGCCCAACTCAGATACACCGTACACATCGAAAGGCACTGACGGCATCGTCCGCGCAATGGCCAGCAGGACATCCGGCCGCTTCTGTCGATCAAAACGCCCCGCCCACAGGATCCGGGGAGCGCCGTCGATCCCAAAATCATCATCCTTGCGGACAACCGTGCGGTCATAGGGAAAACGAAGGACCGTGAACAATTGACGCGGCACACCGAGTTCCTGCACCCACAGGTCCGGGAATACGTCGTTGTCGCAGAACACCCCCGCAAGGTGCGTACGGCACTCACGCAGATAGCTGCGTGCGTAGCCGACGGGCACGCCATCGTTGTTACGGTCATCGCAGAAAAGCGAGGCGAACAGCCGCGACGCTTGGCGCAATGCCAATCCATGCAGCCTGAAGGATTCCCATGCAACGCGGGAATTGATGACATGGATGACCTTCGGCTGCATCTGCACCAGCAGCCGGGTCAACAACTGCACCCTGCCCGGCATTCCCATCGGCCCCAGCATCCGCCCGAAATGCAACACCCTGATGCCGGCAGGAATGCGATCCAGCCAAGGCGAATTGATGTCTTCGGTCAGGATCACCAGAACATTGGCCGCCGGCATTGACTCGACCCACGCTTTCAGGTGATACAAAGCTCCGCGGTCAGCACCACCCCGCACAAGCCACGGCACGATCAGCACGTGCGTGGCGCGACGGGCGCCCACGGCTGCAGCCAGCTCGCGATACAACGCTCCTGCCCGGGTATCGACGGGGACGCCATAGTGCCTGTAGTGGACACCGCAACCTTTCGGTCCAAGCAGCTCTGGCTCGAAGTGCGCCAGCGCGTTGATCTCACCATCCAGCCACGCGGGCATCTCACGGCGCGCATGACTGATGCGTTTACCCGTGCTCTCCAGCCGCCTGCCCACTCCGCCCAGGATGCGTCCCAGTTCAGCGCGCGGATCACGCAGGAGCTGTCGAAGGCTCACGCGACGCAGCAAAGCCAGCAGCCGCCCGATCATGCATCCTCCCAACGACCGAAAAGGTCGCTTGGCGGCATGACGACCTGCAGCTCACTGCTGGTCGCGTTGACCGAGCCGCTCTGCTTCAACCGATAGAAGTAGGCTGTCTCCGGCACGGTCACATGCCGGAAGCCCGCGGCCACGGACTGGCAACTCCAATGCCAATCCTCATAGCCAAAACCGGTCTGTTTCGGGCGACACCCGACATAGGGAACCTCAGCAAACACATCGCGTCGTGCGAACACCGCACTGACCCATGGGTTCTCGGAGATCAGCATGTCGGCGGAAAAGTACGTGGAGTCCTGGTCCAGCTGCCAGCTGAAGAAGTTGTCCCTACCGAAGCTGACGACCACTTCCGGATGCAGGATCGTGCGCTCAGGCAGGCCGACCGCAAAGGCCATGTGACGCCGGAAGTACTCGCGGCTGATCAGGTCATCACCATCCAACGTGCAAGCATGAATACCGCGCGCGCGCGCCAGGCCGAGATTCCGGGCGAGTGCAGCATCCCCCACGGCAACCTCGATGATGAGCTCATCGCCCTCCAGATCGGGATGGTTTCGAATGATCGCCGTGGTCTCTGTATCTGCATTGTCCAGTACAAGCACGACTTCCACGTCGATCCCCGCCTGGCGGGCGTCCGCACGCGACTTCAGATAGCTGCACAGTGCCGCGTGGGCAAACAGACCCTCCTTGTGGAAGGTGACTACAACACTCAGGCCCGGTGCCATGGGCTCACCTCCGCCGGAGCAGCGAGGTCAGCGCACGCAGCATCGCTCGCACCATGCGCTTCATCGGCAAGCGTTCCAGTGCCTCGGCCAGCCGGGACATCTCCGCCGCCAGCGATTCGGCCGGTAGGCACGGCTGCGGCGCGTTCCCCATGACCACGCCGGTCGCTGCCGCCAGCGTGCGCGCGGACGCCTCCAAGCGTGCATGCACCGCCTGCTGCCGGGTGTAGAGATCCAACAGGTCCGCGTTCTCCGCCTGGGCCTGGCGAAGCTCACCCTGCAATGCCGATTGCCTGGCCTCCGCGTGCTGGTGCGCCAGGTGGAAGGCCGCACGAATACCTGCAATCTCCTTGTCCAGGAGATCCTTCTGCAACTGGGCTGCCTCGATCACCTGCCGTGATTGCTCCAGTGCTGCCGTCAACTGATGATACTGGCCATCCAGCCAATCCTTCGCATCCTGCAATTGCTCCAGCCACAGCTTGGAGTGTTGCTGCTGGCTGCGGAGTTCGTGCAACTGCGTCCGCCAGGAACGGTTGCTCCATTGCCAGGCAAGGCCGGGCCGCAGCGGGACTTCAGCTGTCAGGCGCAGTGCCGATGCGAGGCAGCCCGCCTCGTCCATAACTGCCGCAAGTTCCGGAAGCGCAAACGTTTCAGGCGCATCGGCATTGCCGACCACCTCTCTCCAAAGAGATTGAGCAGACAACCGACGCGCCTCATCCAGCCCGCGCGCCCATGCCTCGCGAGCAGCCGCCACATCGCCCTGGCCGAATCGTATCCAGCCCAGGCGCACAGCCGCAGCAGTGGTTTTGGTTCCCAGCAACGGGCTGAACTGCAGTACATCGAACGCGAGGACGCGCGTGTAGCAGTCTGCTGCCAATGACAGCTCGCCATCTGCTTGATGGAGGAGCGCAGCGGCGAAGGCCAGTGAGACCTGCCAGCGCAACACTGTCGGGTTGGCAACGGGCAGGTCCATGTAGCGCTTGGCAGCAGCAAGCAACGCATCTCGCTTGTCGCCACCCGATGCGGTGGTGTCATACAGAAGCACGCAGAGCGCAGCGCCATAGTCGGCAGACGTATCAGGGCACTCGCGGAGCACCCTGTCAGCCAACTGCCTGCGCAGGCCTGCAGATTCCAGGCGGAGCCCCATTGCGACGATCAGGCGGACCAGGCTCGCATCAAGGTAGTCACGCTGGAATGCGATGATGTTCGGCGCCTGCAAGGAGGCATCGCGAATGACGCCATGTCCATTGATCTTGACCGCCATCAACACCAGCACGTCCGCCATTGCGGTAACGGTTGGATCCAGGACCAGGTGATCGTCAGCATCGCGCGGAACTTCCACGAACTGGGATAGACCTGCCGGATGATTCAGACCTTGCCACCATGCACGATCGATGGCGAGGCCCTGTTGTTCCATCGCGTCCATCAGCGCACGAGCCTGGGCGCTACGTCCATCGTGAAGCGGGATCGCCACGACCAGGCGGCCACTACGTGCCAACACCTCCTGCACGTGCTGTAACCAAACACTCAGGTCCGAATGCTCGTGACCTACGCTTGTGATCACCACATCGACCGGCTGTGCGTTCTGTCGCCATGCCGAAGGCTCCAGCCATTCCACGCCTGGTTCCAGTTCCAGCTCCAGTGCAGGCTCCATGACCACGCCGAGCCAGCGACAGCGTGAATGCTGCTGCACGATGCGCCAGAGGCCGCGATCGCCGGCGTCCGTCGCGATCACCGCATCACCAGGCCGCACCAGTGCGGCGGCCAAGCCATGGTAGCTGGCCTTAAGGTCGACGCTCGGCTGCAAGGAATGCACGCCTTCCCGGCTGAGGGTCAGGACCGCTGCACCGGCAGGTGCACCTTCCAGTGCATAGGTGGCCGGATGCATCTGCCAACCCTGTGCGACCGCCTGCTTGACCCAGTCGGCCAGCTCCTGCGAGCACTCTGCCGGACCAATCAGCACCAGCGAATCCAGCGTGCAGTCAAGGGCGGACGAGCGTTCGACCGCATCACCTGCCCAAGCGATACCCAAGCTTCGACCAGGCAAACTAAAAACCCCTCGTGCATCTTCCACGACGTCGCAGCCCGCGGCACGCAGCGGGGCCGCCATCGCAGCCAGTTCCTGTCCTCGCAGGCAGACTCGGCTGGGGCCGACCGCTCGCAGGCAATATCCGGCCAGATCTTCTGCCAGTTGGGCATCCAACGTGGCAGCGGCAACGCATGGAGAGGAGTCACTCATCGTCGCGGTTATCCGTTGCCACCGGCGTGCGATGCGGCGTCGGTGGACAGTCGTCGAACCTCGGCCGACAACGCATGATATTGCGCATCCAGCCATTGCCGGGCGGCTTCAAGTTCCGCAGTGTACTGCTCAAGCTCGCTGATGCGTTGCATGTGCTCGTGGTACTTGCCGTCCAGCCACTGCTTGGCATCCATCAACTGGCGCACCTCACGGGACCCCAGATTGATCTGTTCGGCTCCATCGCCGGGACCCGAAGTAATCGCTCGGTCATCTTCGTCCGATGGCAGGACAGCCGATGCACCGAGCAATTCCGCCATGACCAGCGGATGCGACTCAAGCAACCTCTGCAATGCACCCGGGCTCGCCGGAGTGTCGTCGGTCATACGTTCGGAGGCGAGGTGCAATAGTCCCGCCGCTCTAGCGTCATCGGCACCAGAGGCCAGCGCTTCGCGAGCAGCTGTCCGCACGTGTTGCCAATGGACTCCAGCCTGCTCGTCATTCCCATCGACCACGTTCAGAATCGCAGACAGTGCGTGGGACGCCCCCCGCAACAACGCATCTTCGTCATCGTGCATTGCATCGAGCCGGTCCAGTGCATCGCCACGGCGACCCTCTGCAATCAGGACCTGAATTTCCTGCAAAGGACAGGAGACACCTTCGGAGAAAGCACCCGCCTTGCGCGCCAACACCAGCAACCATTCGCCATCGCACACGGGACCCTGGAGAGGGTCGATCTCCAGCATCGAGCGCGCAACAAGGTGGCGTTTCTGACCACCACCGGCATCCTGCAGCCACGCCTTCTCGATCTCGAAACCATTGCGTTCGAACTGCGCCACCAGCCGCGGCCAGTCATAAACATGGAAGTGGAACGGGTTGGGATCTTCGCCGGTCTCGTCCGACCAGTCATTGGGTACGCTCGCGTACACGCGCCCACGTGCAGACAACACTCGGTGCAGCTCGGACAACAACCGATCCGGCTCCGGCAGATGCTCCAGGGTTTCCACGGATACCGCGAAATCAGCAGACCCGTCGGCCATTCCGGTCAGATCCTGTGCATCGCCCACCACGAACGTAGTTGGCACAGGCGAAACCGGTGCGAAATTGGCGTTGGCATAGTCCACCGCATACTCGCTGGCATCAAGGCCGATGAACGAGGCGGCATGACTGTTGTGCGCCAACTGATAGGAGCCGTAGCCCAGTCCACAGGCCACGTCGACAACCCGGTCCCCGGGGCGGATGAACTGTGCTGCCTGCGCGTACCGCGTCATGTGCGCGTCGGAGCGACGGCCGGGTTCACGCGTCATGTCGGTGTGCAGATCCCGTTCTTCTTCGAGCGCCTTCAGCGGATAGACCGCCAAAGCAGCAGCAGGCACACGTTCGAAGGCGATCATCAGCAAGCCGGTGACTCGATCCAGCTCACCATAAGGCGCCACCCGCTCATTGAGTGGATGCTTCCGCCACTCCGTCTTGATGATTGCCGCTTCCCAGGCAGCACGGCTGGAAGTGGAGGCAGCATCACCCACAATCACCAGGCAAACCGGTCCTGCGATGTCCGACAGCAGTGCTGAAATTCTCTCGCTCGCGTGGCCCACATCCCCCTGCTCAAGCACGATGACGCCCGACGCGGCGCCGTGACCGCCATCCTGCAGCGTCATGCCAGTCTGGCGAAGCCCCTGCAACAACGCCGAAGGTACGTCGCCGCGTAGTGCTACCGCGCCTGCAGGCAACCAGGAACGCAGCCGCTCAACTGCGACCCGCGCCGCAGCGGGTGTCAGGGCAGTGTTCGAAAGGGATGGAGTCATATCCATTGCAGTGCCTTCTTCGTTCAAGGGGTGGTGGCGACAGTTGCGCGCATGCGGAGGTCGCAGACGCCACCAAACGTGTATTCCTTCTGCCGCATCCCGACTTGGAAGAACGCAGCCTCGTCCCGCCAGTGCAGCATGCGCTGGGCACCGCCAAAACGCTCGAGCTCCTCTGAAACCGAAACCTGCACCTCGTAGAAATTGACACCCAGAGCGCAGTCGAATTCGAATCTCACAACAAACGGCTCATCGGCGGGGAACGTGGTCCCCCATACACCCGGTTGTTCACTGCCCTGCTCGGTCCATTGGCTGACATCCTGATTCAGGGTTCCCCATGAATAGAGCTTCACGCCTTCCTTGTTGCGCAGGCGGACATTGACGTTCAGTTTATCCATGGCCCGCGTCGGTCGCGCGGTGACCTCGATGATCGCGCGTTCGCGCGGAAGGAAGTACGCACATTCGTTGCCGTCGGTGTCCAGCACCCGCACATGTTCCACCACGCAGTCGAAGTCACCGAAGGACAGCTTGTCACTGCGCACCCCTAGCACAGGCGAACCGCCGTGCTCGGCAGGCTCGGCCACCGGGTCGGCATCCGACTGTGCCTCGATGGTTTGCCTGGCGTGCTGCAGGTGCTGGGCACTGATGGATGCGTAGTAATCGCGCTCATCGTCGTGCAGCTGCTTGCGGTACTCCAACACGACCTCCGAAGACGGGCCGGCCACGCGCACGGTGCCGTCACGAAGCAGGATGGCATGGTCCGTGAGCGTACGGATCGACTCCTGATCGTGCGACACCAGCAGCAGCGTGCAGCCGTTTGCACGCAGCGCCTCCATCTGCTGGAAACAGCGCTTCTGGAACAGCGCATCACCCACCGCCAAGGCCTCATCGACAATCAGGATGTCGGGCTCCACCTGAGTCTGCACTGCAAACGCCAGTCGCAGCATCATGCCGCTGGAGTAGGTCCGCACCGGCTGGTCGATGAAGTTGCCGATGTCGGCGAAGGCGGCGATGGCATCGAAACGCTGCATCACCTCGCGCTCGGTCAGGCCCAGGATCATGCCATTGAGAACGACGTTCTCACGCCCGGTGAAGTCTGGATTGAAGCCGCTGCCCAGCTCCAGCAACGCGGCGATACGACCATTGACCTGCGCCAAGCCGGTGGTGGGGGCCAGCGTGCCGGCGATGATCTGCAGCAGGGTCGACTTGCCTGAACCATTGCGTCCGATGATGCCCACCGCGTCACCGCGCTTCACCTTCAGACTGACGTCGCGCAGCGCCCAGAATTCGCGCCCGCGCTGACGAGAGGACCATTCCCCTTTGCCAGGCAGCACACGGCCAAGCCGGGGCAGCAGCATCTGCAGCAGGCGATCCGACGGCTTGTCGAAAATATTGAAGACCTTGCTGACATTCTCGATGTCGATAACCAGATTGTCAGACGACATCGGCGAAGGCCCTCCGGGTCCGCTGGAACCACCAGTAACCAAAGACATAGATCCCTGCCGACCAGCCCACCGCCCAGGCGTAGTGCCCCAAGTCAGGCAAGGTGCCGGTTACGATCAGCGCGCGGGTCTGCTCGACATAGATGGCCAGCGGACTGAGGCGCATCCAGTTGCCGATGGCCTCGGGAAAGATGATCGACGGATACAGCACGGGAGTAAGGTACTGCAGCACCCGCGCCAGCAACCCGGCGATCTGATCCACGTCGCGGAAGAACACGCCCAGGGAGGCGAACAGGTAGGTCACGCCCATGGTCAGGGCCAGCAATGGCACGATCAGGAGCGGCAGCAGCACGACCTGCCAATGCAGCCCGAAGCTGCTGAACAGCAGGAACGCCACCAGCGCCACCGTCGCCACACCTGCGTTGTACAGGGAAGACAGCACCACCACCGGCGGCAGCACCTCCAGCGGGAACACCACCTTCTTCACCAGATTCGGATTACTGAGCACCGCAGTGGGCGCACGCGTAAGCGACTCAGCGAAGAAGTTGTAGACGATCAATCCGATGAACAGCAGGACAGCGTAGTCAACCTTCGTATGGGTTTCGATGCCTTTCCACTTCGCACTGAAGATTGTGGAGAAGATGATCGTATAGATGGCCAGCATGATCAGCGGCACAAGCACGCCCCATAGCGCACCCAGCAGCGAATCCTTGTACTTCTTCTTGATGTCACGGCCGGTCAGGCTCAGCATCAATTCGATGCGACGGCCCATCATGCGGTGGCAGCCTCCAGCGCCCTTTCCAGATCCACCTGCAGATCCCCCAGATCCTCCACACCCACGCTCAGCCTTACCAGCGCATCACTGATGCCCAGCTGCTCCCGGCGCGCAACCGGAATCGAGGCATGCGTCATTACCGCCGGATGGTTCACCAGGCTTTCCACGCCGCCCAGCGACTCGGCCAGAGTGAACAGTTCGGTCTTCTCGCAGAAGCGCTTGGCCGCCTCGAACCCGCCCTTGAGCACGATCGAAACGATGCCGCCGTAACCGGCCATCTGCTTGCCGGCCAGCTCATGCTGCGGGTGCGACGGCAGGCCCGGGTAGATCACCTTTTCCACGGCCGGGTGCTTCTCCAGCCACTGCGCCAGGGCGAGCGCATTGGCGCAGTGCGCCTTCATGCGCAGCGGCAGGGTCTTCAGGCCACGCAGGGCCAGGAAGCTGTCGAACGGGCCCTGCACGCCACCCACCGAGTTCTGCAGGAAGGCCATCTGCTCGGCCAGTTCAGCGTTGTCGCCGACCACCACCATGCCACCGACCATGTCCGAGTGGCCATTGAGGTATTTGGTGGCCGAATGCAGGACCAGGTCCGCGCCCAGTTCCAGCGGACGCTGCAGCATCGGCGAGGCGAAGGTGTTGTCGACCACCACGATCAGGCCATGGCGCTTGGCGATGGCGGTGACCGCAGCGATATCCACGATCTTCAGCATCGGGTTGGTCGGGGTCTCGATCCACACCATCTTCGTCTTCGGCGTGATGGCCGCTTCGAAGGCCGCCAGATCGGTCAGGTCGACGAAGCTGAAGTCCAGCCCGGCGGTGCGGCGACGCACGCGCTCGAACAGACGGAAGCTGCCGCCGTAGATATCGTCCATTGCCACCACATGGCTGCCAGCGTCCAGCAGCTCGATCACGGTCGAGCTGGCCGCCATGCCCGAAGCGAAGGCAAAGCCGCGGGTGCCGCCTTCCAGCGACGCCACGCAACGCTCATAGGCGAAGCGGGTCGGGTTGTGGGTACGCGAGTACTCGAAGCCCTGATGCTCGCCCGGGCTGGACTGGGCGTAGGTCGAGGTGGCGTAGATCGGCGGCATCACCGCGCCGGTGCTGGGGTCGGGCGACTGGCCACCGTGGATGGCCAGGGTAGCCAGGGCCAGGGCGCGATCCTGGGAAGTTGCGTTGGACATGTTCTTTCCTGAGGGGCGCCGACGCACGGCGCCATCGAAGGTGCGGAAGTCTACCAGCGCGGCCTTAACGACCTTTGACGCGGATAAACCAGGATTCAGCAGTGAACGTCGGCGATCAGCGGCTTACTGCACGCGACGGCGCAGATAGTTCAGCAGGTCGATACGGGTGATCAGGCCCAGGAAAGTGTCGCCGTCCATCACGATCGCCACCTGGCCGCGGTCGAACACCGGCAGCAGCGCCTCGATCGGCGACTTCACGTCCAGCCGGTCCAGCTTGCTGACCATCGCGGTGGCGACGGTGTCGCGGAAGCGTGCCTCATCGCCATACACGTGCAGCAGCACGTCGCTTTCGTCGACGATGCCGACCAGCTGCTCGCCGTCCATCACCGGCAGCTGCGACACGTCGTACAGCTTCATGCGCTGGTAGGCGGTGGTCAGCAGGTCGTTCGGACCGATCACCACGGTGTCGCGCTGGCCGTACGGGCGCAGGATCAGGTCGCGCAGGTCACCGTGCTGCGGGCGCTGCAGGAAACCGTTGTCCAGCATCCAGTAGTCGTTGTACATCTTCGACAGGTACTTGTTGCCGGTATCCGGCACCAGCACCAGCACCTTCTTCGGCGTGGTCTGCTCCTTGCAGTACTTCAGGCCGGCGGCCAGCAGGGTGCCGGTGGACGAACCACCCAGGATGCCTTCCTTGCCCAGCAGTTCGCGTGCGGTGTGGAAGCTCTCGGCATCGCTGATGGCATAAGCCTTCTTGACGCGGCTGAAATCGGAGATCGACGGCAGGAAGTCCTCGCCGATGCCTTCCACCAGCCAGCTGCCCGATTTGTCGTTCAGATTGCCGTCGTTGATGTACTCGGCCAGGATCGAACCGACCGGATCGGCCAGCACCAGTTCGGTCTTCGGCGACAGCTTGGCGAAGGCGCGCGACAGGCCGGTCATGGTGCCGGAGCTGCCGCAGCCGAACACGATGGCGTCGAGGTCGCCGCCCATCTGCTCGAGGATTTCCGGGCCGGTACCGAATTCATGCGCGGCCGGATTGTCCGGGTTGCCGAACTGGTTGATGAAGTAGGCGCCCGGGGTCTGCTCGGCGATGGTCTTGGCCAGGTCCTGGTAGTACTCCGGATGGCCCTTGGCCACGTCAGAGCGGGTCAGGCGCACTTCGGCGCCCATCGCCTTCAGATTGAAGATCTTTTCCCGGCTCATCTTGTCGGGAACGACCAGAATGAGCTTATAGCCCTTCTGCTGGGCCACCAGCGCCAGGCCCAGGCCGGTGTTGCCAGCCGTGCCCTCAACCAGGGTGGCACCGGGCTTCAGGTCGCCGCGCTTTTCCGCCGCCTCGATCATCGACAGGCCGATGCGATCCTTGATCGATCCGCCCGGGTTGGCGCTCTCCAGCTTCAGGTAGAGCTCGCAGACGCCGGTGTCCAGGCGCTGGGCCTTGACGATCGGGGTCTGGCCGATGAGTTCGAGGACGGAAGAATGGATGGGCATTCGGAGGACTTTCGGTTCGCGCCGCACAGGGCCGGACCGATGATTATCCGACGGATGGCGATGAAAGTCAGGTCGGCAGGGCCGCAGCCCGTCCACCGTAAAAAGAGATGCGGACGGCCCCGGATCGACGAGGAGACCGGTACCGCCCGCATCGGTGAGCTGTGCCTGCAGGCCAAGGCACCACGGCCTGTGGTGCCTTGGCGCGGCCGCCTCATCGGCGGTGCCGCGATGCCGGGGCAGGAGCGCCCGGCGGGGCCATCGATGGCCGGGTCACGCCGTTCCGGGCGTGACGGGGTGCGTCAAAGCGTGGGGGACGTCATTGGGAGCGGTGTTTCGTACATTCGCAGAAGTCGTTGCTTGGCCAGCAGCTTCTCGCGCTTCATGCGACCCAGGGTGACATCATCGATCGGGAGTACACCCAACTCCGCGTCCATGCACTTCTTGTTCAACTTACGGTGCTGGTCATGGAGTGCCCTGAACTCCGGATCACGCGCGCGACGGGCGTCGATCTCGCTCTGGGGCTGATCTTCAAACATGATGGACCTCCTTCGACAGATACACGAACGCCCCGGCCGCAAGGCACGGGGCGTTGTTCATGGAGGAGCGCCGGTCGATGGCCACCTGGACGCCTGCAACGACCTGCGGCACTGGCCTGCGCACGTCGATCTGCTGCGGTTCGCGCCCTGTTTGCATCGGCCCGGCCCTCCCATCGTCCGGTCCGCGGCATTGCGTCCCGGACGATTGACCCTACGCCTGCTCAAGGCGGGGTACAAGACCCCTGCGGCAAAAAGACCGAACCCCGCCGGGGCGGGGTTCAGGCTGAATGCTCATCGCAACGAAAAACAAACAATATCAAGCAATTACGGGGCGATGATGACCTCGGCCGAGCGTGCCCGGGTGGACGCGGCCTTCTTGCCACTGAGCTGGATCCGGTTGCTGGCGACACCGCCCGCGACCAGGGCGTCGCGCAGCGCTTCGGCGCGCTTCTGACCGACCCCGTTGGCGCTGTCATAGGCCTCGATGCGCAGGCGGCCCTTCTTGCCGATGTTCAGGTACTCGGCCAGCGCCTTGGCCTGGTTGCGGGCCCCACCGGACAGGCTGGAGGCGCCAGCGGCAAATGCGTCACCATTGAAGGTGAAGACTTCGCCACGGCCATCGAACTTCGAGCCCGGCAACTTCTGCCCGGATACCAGCTCGGCTTCCTCGCGGGCCAGCTTGGCGGCGTTCTGCTGGGCGGCGCTGAGGCGCTGCTGCTGCTTGCCGGCGACGCTGGTCAGGGCGTTCTCGGCGTCCTGGCGGGCCAGGGTTTCGGCCTCGGCGGCCTGGCGCAGGCGCTCCGCCTCCTCGGCCTGCATCTGCGCCTGCATTCTCAGCTGCTCGGCTTCCTGGCGGGCGCGGGCGGCATCGCGGCGGCTGGCCTCGATCAGCAGGTCGCTGCGGGTGCGCTCCAGGCGGTCGACCTCACGCGCGGCCAGTGCGGCACGCACGGCAGTCTCGGCAATCTCCACCCGGCGCTCGGCCAGGTAGGTGGCCAGCTCCTGGTCGCGGCGCTTGGCCTTGTCCAGGGTGGCGATGGCCTGCTGGGCCTGCATGCGCTCGAAGGCGCCCAGCTCAGCCGTGTCGGGATTGGCCTGGATGGCCATCAGACGCTGGCTCAGCTGCGCCACCATCGGGTTGTCGGCGGCCAGGGCCAGGGTCGGCAGCGCCAGCAGCGCAGCCAGGGTTGTGGCAGTCATCGGCTTCACCGGCGGTCCTCCCCGGTCGACAGCTGGCGCTGCAGCTGGTTGACCTCGTTGCGGCGCAACTGCAGCTGCGCGGTGACGGTGGCTTCCTCGCTGCGGGCGCGGGCCAGGTCGGCATCGGCAGCGGCGCGCAGGGCGATCGCCGGGGCGTTCTTGCGCTCGCGGCGGTCGCCGGCAGCACGCTGGGCCTGTTCCAGCCCCTGCCGGGCCAGCCCGATCAGGTCCGGGGCGTACTGGTCGGCGTCGGCCTGGGTGGCCTTGTCGACCGCCTGCCGGGCCTGGGCCAGTTCCAGTGCGCCGTCCTGCGCCCAGGCGGTGGCAGACAGTGCGAATGCAAACGCCATCACATACAGGCCATGGCGCATTCGTGCGAAGCTAAGTCGTTTCATTGGGGAGGCCGTACCGGTTGTCGGTTCACGGCCATTGTCGTCAAGCCGACACCGTGCTGGCAACGGGCGTCGGCCGTTTCGTTGGGGAAAATTCGCAATGGATATCGGCTACTTCCTGAAGCTGATGACCGAAAAGAACGCTTCGGACATGTTCCTGACCACCGGAGCACCGGTCTACATCAAGATCGAGGGGAAGCTTTATCCGCTGGGCAACACCGGCCTGCCGCCGGGCATGGTCAAGAAGATCGCCTACTCGCTGATGGACGAAGGCCAGGTGCCGCAGTTCGAGCGCGAGCTGGAGCTCAACATGGCCATCGCCCTGCCCGATGCCGGGCGCTTCCGCGTCAACGTGTTCAAGCAGCGCGGCGAAGTGGGCATGGTCATCCGCGCCATCCGCAGCCGCATCCCGAGCATCGAAGAGCTGAACCTGCCACAGGTGCTGAAGGACGTCATCATGACCCCGCGCGGGCTGGTGCTGGTGGTGGGGTCCACCGGTTCCGGCAAGTCCACCTCGCTGGCGTCGATGATCGACCACCGCAACAGCACCACCACTGGTCACATCCTCACCATCGAGGACCCGATCGAGTACCTGCACAAGCACAAGATGTCGATCGTCAACCAGCGCGAGGTCGGGCTGGACACCCATGCCTTCCACAACGCGCTGAAGAACGCGATGCGTGAAGCGCCGGACGTGATCCTGATCGGCGAGATCCTGGATGCGGAAACGATGGAGGCGGCGATCGCCTTCGCCGAAACCGGCCACCTGTGCCTGGCCACCCTGCACTCCAACAACGCCGACCAGACCATCGAGCGCATCCTCAACTTCTTCCCGGAAAGCGCGCACAAGAACGTGCTGATGAACCTGGCGCTGAACCTGCGTGCGGTGATCAGCCAGCGCCTGGTGAAGAACAAGGAGGGCCGTCGCCTGCCGGCCACCGAGGTGCTGATCAACACGCCGATGATCCGTGACCTGCTGCGTCGCGGCCAGGTGCACGAGATCAAGGCGGCGATGGAAGGCTCGCTGGAGGAAGGCATGGAGAGTTTCGACCAGTGCCTGTTCCGTCTGGCCAAGGCCGGCATCATCGAGCAGGAGGAAGCGCTGCGCGCGGCCGACTCGCGCGATGGCCTGGCCCTGAAGTTCCGCCTGTCCGAAGGCAGCAGCGGCGAGCACGACCCGTATGCGGATTTCTCGGCCGGGCAGCCAAGCATCACTCACGGGTTCTGACCGCACGAAAAGGGGGACGGAGGGGATTAAGTCGTAAGTGCATTTACGACTTAATCCCCTCCGTCCCCTTTTCCTGAAGAATTCAGGGGCGGTCTCATCCAATGAGACCCCTCATCCGTAGGTTTCCTCAATGGAAACCATCCGCAAGCTGGCCATTCTGGCCGATGCCGCCAAGTACGATGCCTCCTGCGCCTCCAGCGGCTCGGGCAAGCGCGATTCGCGCGTCAGTGGCGGTATCGGCAGCACCGAGGGCATGGGCATCTGTCACAGCTACACGCCCGATGGCCGCTGCGTTTCGTTGCTGAAGATCCTGCTGACCAACTTCTGCATCTACGACTGCGCCTATTGCGTGAACCGCGTCTCCAGCAACGTGCCCCGCGCACGTTTCAGCGTGGACGAGGTGGTCACACTCACCCTGGACTTCTACAAGCGCAACTACATCGAGGGCCTGTTCCTGTCCAGCGGCATCATCCGCAATGCGGACTACACCATGGAACAGATGGTGGAAGTGGCCCGGCAGCTGCGCGAAGAACACCGCTACGCCGGCTACATCCACCTCAAGACCATTCCCGAGGCCTCGCCGGAGCTGCTGGCCAGTGCCGGGCGCTATGCCGACCGCCTGTCGATCAACGTGGAACTGCCGACCGAAGCCGGCCTGAGCGCCTTGGCGCCGGAGAAGACGGTGCATTCGATACGCGGCGCGATGGGCGAACTACGCTGGCGCATCGAGGAAGCCAAGGAGGCGCGCAACGCCCCCGCAGCGGTGGCGCCGAGGGCCAGCCGCAGTCCACGCCCTCCCCGTTTCGCACCCGCCGGGCAGAGCACGCAGATGATCGTCGGCGCGGACGGGGCCAACGACCAACAGATCCTGGCCAGCGCCGATGCGCTGTACGGCAACTACCGCATGCGCCGGGTGTACTACTCCGCGTTCAGCCCGATTCCGGACGCCAGCCGGCAGCTGCCACTGCAACCGCCTCCGCTGCAGCGCGAACATCGCCTCTACCAGGCCGACTGGTTGCTGCGCTTCTACGGTTACGGCGTGGATGAGATTACCGATACCACCCAGGACGGCATGCTCGACCTGGATATCGACCCGAAAATGGCTTGGGCGATCCGTCACCCCGAGCGCTTTCCTGTGGATCTCAACCGTGCGCCGAAGGAAATGCTGCTTCGCGTACCCGGGCTGGGCGTGCGCAACGTGAAACGGGTGCTGATGGCACGCCGCCACGGTCGCCTGCGGGTTGCCGATGTAGCACGCCTGAAGGCACCGATGAGCAAACTGCTTCCGTTTGTGCAGCTGGCTGACCACCATCCACGCAAATCGCTGGACGATCCGGCGGCGCTGCGCGCGCAGTTGGCCCCACCGCCTCGTCAGGGATCGCTGTTTGATGCACCGCCCGCCGCCTGACGCGCAGCGCTGGTCGCTGCGGGTGGACCCGCAGTGGTCGCTGCAGGCCTGGCGCGATGCTGCGCGCGAAGCGTTGCTGCGAGGCGTGGCCCCTCCTCAGCTGGACTGGCTGGAAGGGAGCGAAACGTCCTTGCTGGATGCGCCGGCCGTGCAGCGGGCGCCGATGCTGGCCGATGCCAGTGCACCCAACGTGCCCCGCGATTTCCTGGAACTGGCGGCCACCTGCCTGTGCCATCACGACCCCCAGCGACTGGCCTTGCTGTATCGCCTGCTGTGGCGCATCGTCCATGGCGAGCGTTCGGTGCTGAGCAATCCCGCCGACGCCGATGTCCTGCGCGCAACGGCGCTCGCCCAGGCCGTCCGCCGTGACACGCACAAGATGAAGGCATTCGTGCGCTTCCGCGAGGTGCCTGGCCAGCCTGATGCGTTCATCGCCTGGTTTGAGCCACAGCACCACATTGTCGACCGGGTCGCGCCCTTCTTCGCGCGCCGCTTCACCGGCATGCGCTGGGCGATCCTCACGCCTTCGCGCAGCGTCGCATGGGATGGGCAGGCGCTTGCCTTCGGCCCCGGCGCACGGCGCGAGGATGCCCCGGCCGAGGATGCGCGCGAATCACTGTGGCAGACCTACTACGCCAATATCTTCAATCCGGCGCGACTCAATACATGCATGATGATGCAGGAGATGCCGGCAAAGTACTGGCGCCACCTGCCGGAGGCCCAGCTGCTGCCACGCCTGGTGCGCGATGCGGCCGACCGCGTACAGGAAATGCATGACCGTCCCGCGCAGGCACCGCAGCGCAGGATCCCCCTGCGTGCAGGTGTTGCGATGCCAGCAGCGGATGCCAGCAGTCTGGAGAATCTACGCGGACAGGCCAGCACCTGCCGCCAGTGCCCGCTGTGGGAGCAGTCCACGCAGACCGTGTTCGGGCAGGGGCCTGCAGACGCCCGCATGATGCTGATCGGGGAACAACCTGGCGACACCGAGGATCTGCGCGGACAGCCGTTCATGGGTCCTGCCGGTCAGCTGCTGGACCGTGCGCTGACCGAATTGGGAATCGATCGCGCGGCGCTGTACCTCACCAACGCCGTGAAGCACTTCCATCATGAACGGCGTGGCAAGGTGCGACTGCACAAGCGACCGGAAAGCCGGCACATCCAGGCCTGCCGCCCTTGGCTGATGGGTGAGATCGCGCGCGTGCGGCCCCAGGTGATCGTGTGCCTCGGCGCGACAGCGGCAGCCTCGGTGTTTGGTCGTGGGTTCGACCTCTCACGCGACCGCGGACGCTGGCACACCCTCGAGGACGGCACCCGCGGCTATGCCACGGTGCACCCGGCATGGGTATTGTGGCAGACCGACGATGCGCGCCGCGAGGATGCCTACCGGCTGTTCCGCGATGACCTGGCCCGATTGCAACAAAAAGGGGACGGAGGGGATTAAGTCGTAAGTGCACAAACGACTTAATCCCCTCCGTCCCCTCTACTTTCAGCCGGCGTCGGGCTGGTTTTCCGGGCGTGCGCGGTCGAAGGCGTCCAGTGCCTGGCAGGCAGCTTCGATACGGCGCAGGGTCGGGTACGGCGCCAGGTCCAGGCCGAAGCGATGCGCGTTGTACAGCTGCGGCAGCAGACAGATATCGGCCAGGCCGGGACGGTCACCGTGGCAGAAGGTGCCCGTCGCGCTGCTGTTGGCCAACATTGCCTCCATGGCAGCGAAGCCTTCGGCGATCCAGTGCAGGGTCCACTGCGTGCGGACATCGGCCGGCACCTGCAGGCTGCGCTCCAGGTACTGCATCACCCGCAGGTTGTTGATCGGGTGGATGTCGCAGGCCACCAGCTGGGCCAGCGCGCGCACCCGCGCACGGCCGGCGGCATCGGCCGGTAGCAGCGGTACCTGCGGGAAGCGTTCTTCCAGATACTCCAGGATCGCCAGCGACTGGATCAGCGCATGCCCTTCATGCAACAGGGTTGGCACCAGTTGCTGCGGATTGAGCGCGCGATAGGCGTCAAGGTGCTGCTCGCCACCGTCGCGCACCAGGTGCACCGGCCGGGCCTCCCAGGCCAGGCCCTTCAGCTCCAGGCCGATGCGCACGCGGTAGGCGGCGCTGGATCGCCAGTAGGTGTACAGCACGATGCCGTCGTCGACCGGGATCTCCATCGCCGCTTCCATGCTCAGGGCCTGGTCGCCTGTTCGATGCGCTGCTCGATCGCACCGAAGATGCTGTTGCCGGCGGCATCGAGCATCTCGATGCGGACCACGTCGCCGAACGACATGAACGGCGTACTCGGCTTGCCGTCGCGCAGGGTTTCGACCACCCGCTGTTCGGCAAAGCAGGAGGCACCCTTGCTGGTGTCTTCGTTGGCGATGGTGCCCGAGCCAACGATGGTACCGGCGCTGAGCGGACGGGTCTTGGCCGCATGCGCAACCAACTGGGCGAAGTTGAACTGCATGTCCACGCCCGCTTCCGGCGCACCGAACCACTGGCCGTTGATGTGGGTCAGCAGCGGCAGGTGCACCTTGCTGTCCTGCCACGCGGCGCCCAGCTCGTCGGGGGTGACAAACACCGGCGACAGTGCCGAACGCGGCTTGGACTGCAGGAAGCCGAAGCCCTTGGCCAGCTCACCCGGAATCAGGTTGCGCAGCGAGACATCGTTGACCAGGCCGACCAGCTGGATATGGCCTGCGGCCTGTTCCGGGGTGGCGGCCATCGGCACGTCGTCGGTGATCACCACGATCTCTGCTTCCAGGTCGATGCCATAGTCCTCGCTGACCACCTTGACCGCGTCGCGCGGACCGTAGAAACCGGCGCTGGTCGCCTGGTACATCAGCGGGTCGGTGTAGAAGCTCTCCGGCACCTCGGCGCCACGGGCGCGGCGCACGCGCTCGACATGTGGCAGGTAGGCGCTGCCATCGACGAACTCATAGGCACGCGGCATCGGCGCGGCCAGCGCCTGCGGGTCCAGGTCGAACACGCCATCGGCGTCGCCCGCGTTGAGCGATTCGTACAGGGCGTTCAGGCGCGGCGCGATGTGGCTCCAGTCCTCCAGGGCCTGCTGCAGGGTGGCGGCAATGCCGGTGGCGCGCACGCCGTGGCGCAGGTCACGCGAGACGACGATCAGGGTGCCGTCGCGGCCGCCTTCCTTCAAAGAACCAAGCTTCATGGGTGGGTGTCCGGAGTCGTGGGCAAACAAGTTTCAAGTGTAATCAAATCTGCGGCGGCGCCAAGCTGCAGCGCGGCATCGGCCCACCCTACCGTAGTGGGGGGTTTCGGCAGGGTTGCACCCTGCACCTGCTTCAAGCCAGGGCAACGTCAACAGCAACAGCCGGCTCTGGGTTGTCTGTGAGCTGGGCGGGACGGTGTGGGTGGGCAGGACACGCCGTAAACCCGTCCCTGGGGGCTCGATGGCGCCATCCATGGCGCCAACGGTCCTGCCCACCCACACCGTCCCACCCCTGACAATTTCCCGATGACGGATCGAACATCCACATCATTCATCGTCGAAATCCGTCAGATATCGAAATTGATCGAATGAGATTCGACAGATCGCGGAAAACTCTCGAAGGCGGGGTGGGTCCGGTGGCAGGGGCGTGAGCCGCATGGATGCGGCGACCGAGCTTACATGGACGTACTTGCAGCGTCCCCTGCCACCGGACCCATCCCGCCTACCCACAGGAACCCGGCCTTTGACGTTGCTTCAGCCTCTGCGGGTGCAGGGCGCAGCCCTGCAGAGAGCCCCCTACCTGAACAGGCCTTTTTGCGTGAAGTCTCAAACATCGTTTAGACTTGCAGGGTCTGCAGCGGCCGTCCGTTTCCCTCCGGGATCGCCGGCGACCTGGGTCCGCCCTCTTCGCCCGCCCCCACTCCGACGCCGTTCGTCACGCATTCCAGCCTGCGCTTCGTGCCGGCTGCACCCAATTCTCGCAGCGCGGTTCACGGGAACGCTCCGAGTCAGCCGATCAGTTTGATCTGCCCCCGTCTGTCCAGTCGGACAGGCGTTTCTTGTACTTGGAGCAAACTCAATGTCTTTTGAATCGCTGGGCCTGGCGCCCTTCCTGCTGCGTGCGCTTGCCGAGCAGGGCTACGAAAACCCGACCCCGATCCAGCAGCAGGCGATCCCGCTGGCGCTGGCCGGTCGCGACCTGCTGGCCGGCGCACAGACCGGTACCGGCAAGACCGCCGCCTTCGGCCTGCCGCTGCTGCAGCACCTGGGCACCGCCTCGCAGGAAGTCCGCAGTGGCCCGCGCAAGCCGCGCGCGCTGATCCTGGCCCCGACCCGCGAGCTGGCCACCCAGGTGCATGACAGCCTGCGCGGCTACAGCAAGTACCTGCGCATTCCCAGCGCCTGCATCTACGGTGGCGTCGGCATGGGCAACCAGCTGGACATCCTGCGCCGTGGCGTGGACCTGCTGGTGGCCTGCCCGGGCCGCCTGATCGACCACCTGGAGCGTCGCAGCATCGACCTGTCCGGCATTGAACTGCTGGTGCTGGACGAAGCCGACCGCATGCTCGACATGGGCTTCCTGCCGTCGATCAAGCGCATCCTGGCCAAGCTGCCGAAGCAGAACCGCCAGACCCTGCTGTTCTCGGCCACTTTCGAGGACAACATCCGCCAGCTGGCGCTGGAGTTCATGCGCAACCCGGAACAGATCCAGGTGACGCCGAAGAACACCGTGGCCGAAACCATCACCCACCGCGTGCACCCGGTCGATGCCGGTCGCAAGCGTGACCTGCTGCTGCACCTGCTGGCGCAGGACAGCCGCGAGCAGACCCTGGTGTTCGCCCGCACCAAGCACGGCAGCGACAAGCTGGCCACGTTCCTGGAAAAGTCCGGCATCAAGACCGCGGCGATCCACGGCAACAAGAGCCAGGGCCAGCGCCTGCGTGCGCTGGGCGACTTCAAGGCCGGCCGCGTGACCGTGCTGGTGGCCACCGATATCGCCGCGCGCGGCATCGACATCAACGAGCTGCCGAAGGTGATCAACTTCGACCTGCCGATGGTGGCCGAAGATTATGTGCACCGCATCGGCCGCACCGGCCGCAACGGCGCGACCGGCCAGGCGATCTCGCTGGTGGCGCAGGATGAAGTGAAGCTGCTGCGCGCGATCGTGCGCCTGCTGGGCCGCGACATGGACATCCGCGATGTGCCGGGCTTCGAGCTGCAGACGCCGATCCGCTGGGGCAACAGTGCGCCGGGCAAAGCCGAGCACGATACCGGCGAGCGCGCACCGCGCAAGAGCCACGCGCGCCGTCCGCACGGCGATGCGCCGCGCCATGCGCATGCGGGCCCGAAGAAGGCCGGTGGTGGCCGTCGCGAGGGCGGTGGCAATGGCCAGCAGCGTGCAGGTGCCGGTCAGGGCCAGCGTCGTGGCGGTGGCGGCAATGGTGGCGGCCGTGGCCGCGGCCAGGGTGGCAACGGCGGCGGTCGCGCCGGCTGATCCCAGCTGACATGGAGGGTGCTTCCCGCTGCGCGGGGGGCTATCGAGGGACGGCGCTGACGCGCCGTCCTTTTTTTTGTTGCGGGCTACCGGGTGATAAAGCACGCGGTGGCAGTACCGAGGGCGAATGGGCATGGGGGCAGCGCAGAACACGCTGTAAATACGTCCATGTAAGCTCGATGGCGCCATCCATGGCGCCAACGGTTCTGCGCTGCCCCCATGCCCATCCGCTTCAAGCATTGCCTGCGCCTCCTTCTCCCGCCGGGTAGCCGGGAGAAGAAAGATCAAATTCAAATTCAAATTCAAATTCAAATTCAAATTCAAAGGCAAAAGCCGAAGTCGCAATTCCTGGTTCTGCTTTTGCTTTCGCCCTTACTCCCGCCTTGGGGTTCGATGCGTCCGCGCCCGTAGGAAACTGTCGAGGGGAGGCCGGGCGGGCTGTGCAGGACCGTTGGCGCCATGGGCCCGAGGCATGCCTCGGGCGGGTTGGGCAGGACGCCCAACCCCGGCCTTGCCGTGTGCGCAGGACAGCGCACACGAGCAAGGCGCCATCGAGCCCCCAGGGGTGAGGGTGCTTTGCTTGCGAAGCACTGCTTCGCGAGCGCCCGAACGCCCAGCCGCCAGCGGCTGGGCCGGACCGCGGAGCGGGGTTTACGGCGTGTCCTGGCTGAGGCCCCCTGCCTCCCAAACCCAGCAACAACTCGGCGCCAAACGCCTCAACCCCGCGCTTTACTCGGATTCACCAGATTCCCGAAGAAGACCGCGTTGATCAGCAGTCGATCCGTCCCGTGCCAGTACTTGCGATGCGCCGGATCATCGGCAAACAGCACCACGTTGCCCTGCCCTTGCGCCGACACCAGCAGCCACGCGCTGCCTGCCACCCGCGCGCGGTTGCGCTCGGACAGATAACCATTCACCCGCGGCGGCGTGTCGATGCGCACCACCGTCGAGAACGGGTTCGCGCTCGGCTGCAACGTTACCGTGTTCTCCTTGTTGATCGCCAGCTGCCGGCGCGGCACACCGAACGCCAGCGGATGACTGGTATCAACATCGGCACTGAGGATGTTGCCGCTGACCCGCTCGATCGCGGCGATGTCGCGCTGAT
The DNA here is from genome assembly GCF_056482505.1 of Stenotrophomonas sp. 71799_Sma. NCBI lineage: Bacteria > Pseudomonadati > Pseudomonadota > Gammaproteobacteria > Lysobacterales > Lysobacteraceae > Stenotrophomonas > Stenotrophomonas sp. 71799_Sma. Next base: position 574,875 of record NZ_CM151202.1, on the reverse strand, counting down.
CGCCGAACGCGCGACGGCTTTCGTCAGCTGCATCTTCTTCCTTGCCGAGCTTCTCGCCGTCGGCGAGCTTCTGTTCGATCGCCCACTTCGAGGCACTGCCGTACGTCACCAGCGAGCCACCGGCCTGTACCCAGCGCTTCAGTGCAGCCACCGCCGTGGCATCGACGCCGGCATAGGTTCCGCCGGACAACACGATGGTGGTGTAACGGTCCAGCGGTACTTTGCCCAGCTGCTGCGGATCCAGCTTGCTGGCCGGCAACCGCAGCTGCTGGTCCAACAGGAACCACGCCGATCCGATTTCGGTGGCGGCCACGCCCTCGCCCATCACCAGTGCCACCGCAGGCTTGCGCAGCGCCTTGACGCCGTCACTGCCGAGGTCGATGCCTTCGCGGCTGCGGCCACTGGACAGCGCGTGCACCTGCACACCTGCCTCGCGTGCGGCGGACGTCACTGCCTCAAGCAACGCCGTGCCCTGCAGTGGTTGCCCGGCCACCGGAATCACCAAGCTGCCGGCGGCGAAGCTGACCTCGCCCTGCGCCGTCGCGGTGGTGAACGGCTGGAATGCCGCGCGTGCATTCACGCCCTTGCCCTGTAGCGCAGCCAACGCGCGCCCGGCGTTGTAGTCGCGCCAGTCGATCGCGTAGGCGAATCCTGCCTGGCCGCCCAGCACGGCGCCCTGCTCCGCCGGCAGCGCCGCGACGCGTGCGCCGCCGTCGATGCGGCTGCGGCTACCGGCGAAGGCCACGCCGTAGGCCGGTGCAATCGCGTAGCTGGTGCTGCCGTAGAACACATCGCCCTTGATCGGCGGCGTCTCGGCAAAGATCGAATGCACCAGGCGGAACTGCGCCTGCTGCACCGGCACCACGTAGGCGCTGCCGGCATCGAAGCGCTGACCATCGACACTGACGTCACGATCCAGCGTGCGCACTTCGATGCGATGCAGCAGCAACAGTTCCAGCAGGCGCCGGGTCAGTGCCGGATCATGCGCGTCGCCGAACACGAAGCTCTTCACCGGCTGCTGTGCGGCCTGCTTCAGTGCGCTCTGGAAGAACTGCTTCTGCAGGTCGAACAGGCCGCTGCGCTCGGCCACCGCACCGCGCACCGTGCCCAGCCCGGTAGCCACCTGGTTGCGGATGGTGAACGGGAACGTCAGCAGACCATTCATCGACTCCTGCACGCGGCCCCGCGAGCTGGCCTGCTCGACGGTAACGCCGACGGCACCGTGGAAATCAGGATAGGTCGAGCCGTACACCGGCGAGAAGTTGTCGAAGTTCTCGCCGGTGTAGTACAGCGAGCCCAGCGCATCCAACGCCTGCGCGTGGTACTTGGCCAGGGTCTTGTTGAATTCATACGACGCCGCTGGAATCAGCGGGCTGTGCATGCTCTTCGGCGACGGTTCGAAGTAGTAGGTGCTGTCCTTGCCCATCTCGTGGAAATCGATCTGCACGTTCGGGTACCACTGGTGGAACACCTCCACCTTCGGCCGCGAGTCCTGCTGGGTCAGGGCCAGCCAGTCGCGGTTGAGATCGGTGAAGTAGTGGTTGGTGCGGCCCTGCGGGAACGGCTCGACGTGTTCCTTGTCGGCCGGGTCGGCCGAAGCCGGATCGGAGGCACACGCGTTGTGCCAGTTGGCGGCACGATCACGGCCGTCCGGGTTCTGCGCTGGGTCGAACAGCACCACCGCCTGCTGCAGCCACTGCTGGGTTTCGGCACTGTGGTTGGCCACCAGGTAGTACGCCGTCAGCATCGCCGCTTCGGCACTGGAGGTCTCGTTGCCATGCACGCTGTAGCCCAGCCACACCACCACCGGGCTGTCACCGGCGGCGCTGCGCGGCTGCGCCGGATCGGCCAGGGTCGCGTGCTGCTGGCGGATCTGTTCCAGCCGCGCGTGGTTGCCTGCAGCAGTGACGGTGGCGATCAGCAGCGGGCGACCTTCATAGCTGCGGCCGATCTCGCGCACGCTGATCTTGTCCGAGCGTTTCGCAAGTTCCTGGAAGTACGCCACCAGCTGGTCGTGCCGGGTGTAACGGCTGCCGATCGGGTAGCCGAGGAACTGCTCCGGTGTGGGCACCGCTGCATCGAACGCCGCTGCGTCGGTCACCTGCGGGAAGAAGTACGCGCTCTGTGCCTGCGCCGGCTGCGGCGAGGACAGTGCGGTGGCGGCGGCAAGCAGCAACGGAAGAACGGCACGGCGATGCAAGGACACGATGACTCCCCTGGAACACAACGGCAGACAGTCGCGCGGCCGGTCCCTTCAGGTGACCGGCCGCGGCGGATGGATCAGAAGCGGTAATCGAAGCCCAGCGTGAAGTAGCGGCCACGCAGGTCGTACTGGCTGAAGTCGTACGGCGCGCGGATGCCCGGGAACGAGGCGTCGTACGGCGGCGTCTTGTCGGCCAGGTTCTGCACCTTGGCGTACACGGTCAGCTTGTCGATGCCGGTGTAGGCCAGGTACAGGTCGTACTGGCTGTAGCTGCCGACACGCTGCTGCACGGCCTTGGCGGCGGTGCTGGCTTCCTGCCGGTAGCCGCTGGTGTAGTACCAGGTCACCGCTGCGTTGAAGTCGCCGTACTTCCAGTCCAGCGTGGTGGTGGCCTTGTCCTTGGGCAGGGTTGCGCCCAGGTTGCTGCCGGCGTAGTCGACCAGCGGGCCGCCGACCACGGTCGGGCGACGGTAGTCGCGCACGTGGGTGTAGGCCGAGGACACGGTGAAGTCACCCAGCGCAGCGGTCGGGATGCGCTGGCGCAGCTCGACGTCGATGCCCGAGGTCTTCAGCTCGCTCAGGTTCTGGTAGCGGTTGTAGACCGCCTGCAGCTTGCCGCGCTCATCGCGCTGCACGGCGCCGGCCACGTTGTCGTTGACCAGGGTCTGGGTGTTGTTGGTGCCGACCAGGTTGTCCAGCTGGATGCGGTAGTAGTCCACGCTCAGGTTGGTGTTGGCCCACGGCGACAGCACCACGCCGAAGTTCACGCTCTTGGTGCGCTCGGGCTTCAGTTCGTTGTTGCCGACGGTGAAGAAGGTCGGGTTCTGGCGCGAGCCCGGCACGTCCGGGTCACGCGGATCGACCACGCTGCCGTAGGCGATGCTGGTGCTGTTGGAGTTTTCCGACAGCGACGGCGCACGGAAGCCCTTCGAGGCGGAGGCACGCACCAGCAGGAAGTCGAGCGGCTGCCAGCGCAGGCCGATCTTCGGCGAGAACGCATCGCCGAAATCATCGTAGTGATCGGCGCGCGCGGCAGCGGACAGCTCCAGCGTCGATGCCAGCGGCACGTTCACTTCGGCGTAGGCCGCACTGACCTGGCGCTTGCCGTGCACTTCGGCGATGGCCGGGCGCACCTGCAGGCCGGCGTCGATCTGCCACGGGTTGTTGGAATCGAGCTTCTCGCGGCGCCACTCGGCACCGGCGGCGAATCCGATCTCGCCGGCCCAGGTATGGCCCAGGCTGCCGGAAATCTTCGCATCGATGCCCTGCAGCTTGGACTCGGCCGGACGCAGCGTGGCGATGTTGATCGAGTCGCGCACCGACTGCGGCGTGGCGGCCGGGTTAAGCAGGTTGTAGCTGCCGGTGGCCAGCGCATCGGCCAGCGCCCAGCGGTTGGCGAAACCGCCAGAGACACTCTCACGCTCGCTGCTGCGCGCGCCGAACGCGGCCACTTCCCAGTCCCACTTCGCGGTGGTGCCACGCAGGCCGAATACGCCGCGGTAGGCGGTGGAGCGGTTGGTCTTGAGCGTGCCGCCCAGGTCGAAGAAGGTGTATTCGATCGGAATTGCACGGCCGTACGGGTTGTACGGATTGTTGGCCGGCAGCAGCGACGACACCGGCTCGGCCAGGCCACTGTCCGCGTTCAAGGCGAAGCGGCCACTTTCCAGAGTGAAGAACGGGCTGCTGCCAAACCACGCGGTGCTCTTGATCTGGCTGTACAGCACTTCGCCGAAGGCTTCGACATTGTCGTTCAGGCGGAAGATGCCGTTGGCATAGGCCTGGTAGCGCTTGGTCGAGGGAATCAGCGTGGTGAACGGCGCCTGGTTGAAGCCGCAGGTATCACCGGCCAGGCCGTCGATCGGCGCGCTGGCAACGCGGGTGGTACCGGTCGGGCAGTTACCGTTGGCATCGAGCATCGGCACCGACACGCCGTTGACCAGATAGCGCGCACCCTTGGCCGACCAGCCGTTCCAGCGGCCGCCGGGCTTGTCGGTGTAGATGCCGCTCTTTGTCAGGTTGCGTTCGTCCTGATCCAGGCGTTCGCGGTTGTAGCCCTGCAGGCTGAAGAGGATGTTGTAGCCGTCGGTATCGAGATCACCGAGGCCGCCGACGAACTTCAGGTTCTGCTCGTGCAGGCCGCCCTGGTCGGCGCCGCCGAAGCTGCCGCCGATCTCGGCGCCTTCGAAGTTCTGCCGGGTGATGATGTTGACCACACCGGCCACGGCGTCGGAGCCGTAGACCGCCGAGGCGCCATCCTTGAGCACTTCGATGCGTTCGACCGCGACCAGCGGCAACGCGTTGAGATCGACAAAGGTGTCGGACAGGCCACCGGCCGGGAAGCCGTAGTTGGCCAGGCGACGGCCGTTGAGCAGCACCAGCGTGTTCTTCTGCGACAGGCCACGCAGGCCGATGCCGGCCGAGCCGGAGGCCCAGCCGTTGTTGGTGGTTTCGTTGCTGGCGTTGCCGGTGTTGGCCGAGATCGAACGCAGCACATCGGCCACGGTGGCCTTGCCGGTCTGTTCCAGCTGCTGGCGGCCGATCACCTGCACCGGGTTGGAGGCCTCGGTATCGGTGCGCTTGATGTTGGAACCGGTGACGCGCACGGCAGCCAGGGTGCTGGCTTCGCCACTGGCGTCGGCGAAGGTTTCGGCGGCGGCGGACAAAGGCGCGGCCAGAGCGACGGCCAGGGCCGCCACGAGCAGGGTGTGCTTGGGCATGACGATGTGGGGGAGGTGGAAAGGGCGACGTAGTTCCGCAGTAGTCCATGCCTGGCCGAGGTCCGGCCAATAACATCTCTTCATACGGATATAAGTGAAACTATCATCTCTTCATCCGGATGAAAAGACTGGCTTCACGAAAGTCCAACATCCGCTCAGGCTGGCCGGCCACCTGCGGCGTACAATCGCGTCATGGAAATCTTCAAAGTCTTCATGCTCGAGGCGGCGCACCGCCTCCCCAACGTGCCGCCGGGGCACAAGTGCGCGCGCCTGCACGGCCACTCGTTCCGGGTGGAACTGAAGGTCGAGGGCGAGCCGGGTGCGCAGACCGGCTGGATCATGGATTTCGGCGACGTGAAGGCGGCCTTCCAGCCGATCTACGACCGCCTGGACCATCACTACCTCAATGACATCCCCGGCCTGGAGAACCCGACCAGCGAGAACCTGGCGGTGTGGATCTGGAACGAGCTGAAGCCGAGCCTGCCGGCGCTGAGCGAGATCACCGTGCACGAAACCTGCACCTCGGGTTGCCGTTACCGCGGCCCAACAGCCTGATCAACCCATTGATCTGAAAGGTCCTTCAAAGGCGCCCTGGGCGCCTTTGTTATTTTTGTTGCATTGCCGCATCAACGGCGTATGCTGCACTGCATCAAGTCACTCCCTGATGCCCCCATGGCCACCGCCTTCAGCGATCGCTTCAGTGATGCCACCCGCCAGCTCGCCGCCGCGGCAACGCGCGCGAACCGGTTGGCGTTGGAGAACGCGGAAAGCATGTTCGGGGTGCAGCTGAAGGCGATAGAGCGCAACCTGACCGCGACCGGCGGCTGGCTCGGCGAGCTGGCCCGCAGTGACGACGCGGCCGGGGTGCTCAACAAGGGCGCACAGCTGTGGCAGGACAACCTGCAGCGGCTCGGCCAGGCCCAGCAGGACGTGGTCGGGCTCGGCCTGCAGGCCGGCAAGGCCTGGTCCGAACTGATGCAGGGCTACAACGAATCAACGGCGGACGCGAACAACCACTGACGCGACGCAACGCTCATTGCGTGGGTCCCTCCCCCCACGCAATCCGGACCCGGCAGATCCCTCCCTCTGCCGGGTCTTTTTTTGCCTGGCGTTCGGATTCCAAAGCGCTTCCTCGTCTGGACTCTCTGCGAGCTGAGGGGCCCCGCCGGGGCGGGCAGGGGCCTGGGCAAATGTCCCCCGGCGCCGGCCGTTGGCCGTCACCTCCTCCTTTACTTTGCCCAGACCCCTGCCCGCCCCGACGAGGCTCGGCTTACGGCAGGTAAAGCGCAGCGCTCGTGGCGCCTTTCAACTAGGCGCCGGAGGACATTCGTACGCAAGGGCATCCGCCCCGCGCCACGCTGATTCAATCCGCTGCACGCAATGCAGAAACCGCTCAGCGCCCGCGACCACCGTGCCAATGCTGGTGCCACGCCTGGAACATCAGCACGTTCCACAGGTGCGTGTGCCACTTGCGCTCGCCACGCAGGAACGCCTCCCAGATACCGCGCACGCGCGCAACATCGAAACACCCCTGGTTGCGCAACAGCTGCGGGTCCAGCAGCGCCTCCGCCCAATCGCGCAGCGGGCCCGCCAACCAACGCGCCATCGGCGGGCCAAAACCGCGCTTGGGGCGGTACACCAGCGGTTCCGGCAGGTAGCGCGCCAGCAGGTGCTTGAGGATCCGCTTGTGCTCACCATCGTGGTACTTCAGGTGCTGCGGCAGGCGCCAGGCCAGACGCACCACCTCCATGTCCAGCAGCGGCGCACGCGTCTCCACGCCCGCCGCCATGCCCGCACGATCGACCTTGGCGAGGATGCCCTCGGCCAGATCCATGCGGAAATCCAACAGCTGGATGCGCGCCTCGGCCGGCAGCGCGGTGTCCTGCTGCTGGAAGATCGTCATCGGCTCACGTGCGCCCAGCACCACCTGCGCCGGCTGCCGCCAGCGGGTGACACGCTGCAGGTAATGCCCTTCCACATCGTTGGCGGCAACCTCGGCCACCAGCGCACGCCAGCCGCCCAGGCGGCCACGCTCGACGTTCATGCGGTTGCCACTGCGCCGCGCCAAGTCACGCACCCAGTCCGGCAAGCCACCACAGAGGCGTGCATTGCGCAGCGCCCGGCCATAGCTGGGATGACCGAAGAACAGTTCATCGCCACCGTCGCCGGTGAGGGCCACCGGCTTGCGCGCGCCCAGCAGTTCACTGGCCAGCAGGGTCGGCAGCTGCGAGGCATCGGCGAACGGTTCGCACCAGACCTGTGGCAGCCGCTGCAGCAGATCCAGGCCTTGTCGCGCGTCCATCCGGTGCAGATGATGCTGCACGCCCAGATGCCGCGCGACCTGCGAGGCCCAATCGCTTTCGTCGTGGCCGGGATCGTCGAAGCCGACCGTCCAGGCCTCGATCGGCAGCGTCGACTGCGCCTGCATCATCGCGGTCACCAGCGACGAGTCGGTGCCGCCAGACAGGAACGCACCGCAGGCCAGCGGCGAATGCATGCGTGCCGCGATCGCCTTCTGCAACACCACTTCCAGCTGGTCGGTGGCCTGTTCCAGGCTCGGCGCCGGCTGCAGGGGTTCCTGCAGCGCACTCTGCATCGCATCGCGTGCGCACCAGTAGCGCGCGCCCCCTTCCGCCGCCTGGCTGGAACCGCCGGCGGCGTGGTCATCCAGATCGACGCGCAGCACCGCGCCGGCCACCAGCTTGTGGATGCCGCGGTAGATGGTGTGCGGCGCCGGCACATAGTCGTGGCGCAGCAGCAGGCTCAGCGCATCCTGGTCGATGCTCGGCGCGAAGCCGGCGAAGGCCTGCAGCGCCTTCATTTCCGAGGCGAACAGGAACTGGCCCTGGAACCAGCCGTAATACAGCGGCCGCTCGCCCACCGGATCACGCGCCAGCCACAACGCTCGCGACTCACGGTCCCAGACGCTGAAACCGAACGCGCCTTCGATACGCGACAGCGCCCGCTCTACGCCCCATTCAACGATCGCCTGCAGCAGCAGCCGGGCGTCGCTGCAGCTGCGTGGCAGCTCGCGCAGCTGCGCCTGCAGGTCGGCGCGGTTGTACAGGCGGCCGTCCAAGCACAACACGTAGCGGCCGCAATCCGAGCTCAGCGGCTGCAGCGGGGTATCGGTCGGCGCCCGGCAATGGCCCAGCGCGAGGCCGGCCTCGGCGTCGGTCCAGTAACCGATGCGGCCCCGGCCACGCTGCTGCAGGGCGCGCAGCATCGGTGCCAGCTGCTGCAGCAGATGCTCGTCCTCGGCGGGCGGCAACCACGCCCCGACCACGCCGCTCATCGGGCACCTCCGCAGCGGCAGCGGCGGGACGGGTTCAGCAGGCAGGGGGCGGCGAGCGACATGGGAACGGCACGCGGAGCGGAGGAGACTCCATGCTCGGCGCCCCACCTGCCCCGCGTCAGTCGCTTTGCTGTCAGCGATGGTCACCAGACGTATCACGAAGGTAACGTTTTGTAACGGCAACAAGCTATGCTGGACGCCAAGTTGTTGCCAGGCCTGAGGCCCGGCCCGAGCGCCAGCAACCCCGGCTGAATGGCGCCCGCCCCCGGGACCCGGGCGGCCCGCAGGCTGGGATAGCATCGCCGCGCTCGTGCCGTGGCGGTACGTACGCCCCACGGAGGCCTTGAAAATGCTGGATATCGTACTGGTTGAAGACGATGCCCGCCTGGGTACGATGGTCAGCGACTATCTGCAGCGGCATGGCTATCAGGTGGCCCATGAGCGCAGTGGCGAGCGCGCGGTGGCCCGGATCCTGGCCGAGAAGCCGGCCCTGGTCCTGCTCGATGTCGGCCTGCCCGACCAGGATGGTTTCGAAGTGTGTCGGCAGATCCGGCCCCACTATGACGGCATCATCTGTGTGCTGACCGCCCGCACCGACAACATCGACCAGGTGCTGGGACTGGAGCTGGGGGCCGACGATTACATCGGTAAACCCATCGAACCGCGGGTGCTGCTCGCCCGCCTGCGTGCCCACCTGCGCCGCCATCGCCGGGTCGAACCGCGCGACGGCAGCCTGCGCTTCGGCGAGCTGAACATCGACCCGTCCACCCGCAACGTGCACCTGCAGGGCGGCCTGCTGGAGCTGACCACGGCCGAGTTCGACCTGCTGTTCCTGCTGGCCAGCAACGCCGGCCAGATCCTGGACCGCGATGCGCTGCTGCGCGGCCTGCGTGGCATCGCCTTTGACGGCCTGGACCGTTCGATCGATGCGCGCATCTCGCGCCTGCGCCGCAAGCTGGGCGACAACCCTGAACAACCGGAGCGGATCAAGACCGTCCGTGGACGCGGCTACCTGTTCAGCCGCTCGGCATGGGGATGAAGCGCACGCACTCGGCGATGCGCGGCCACGCCTTCCACTTCCTGCGCTACGGCATCGGCTTCCTGGTCGCCCACCTGCTGCTGATCGTGCTGGGCCTGTGGGCCTGGGATGCGCTGCTGGAAGACCGCACCGAAGCCAGCCTGCTGGCCGAGATGCGTGGCACCCATGCGCTGCTGCAGCAACGCTTCGCGGAAACACCACGTGACCAGTGGCCGGCGCTGGCACGAGGGCTCGACGCCGACTTCGCCTATGCCCTGCGGATGGTGCCGCTGGCCGAGGCGGAGAAGGCGCTGTCGACCAGCCAGCGACCGCCGTTCAACAACGGCCGTGTGCAGATCGACCTGGAACACATGCGCAGCCTGCAGCGGATCGGCGACAGCGACTATGCCGTGATGCTGGGGCCACTGGATGAAGCGTTGCCTGAGGAAGGCTGGCAGGACAGCGAAGTGTCCGGCGTGGCGATCCTGCTGCTGATCCTGATGGTGGCCGTGGCGCTGCCGATGTATGTAATGGTCTACCGCCTGTGGCGCGATGTGTCGCAGCTGGCACAGGCGGCGCGGCAGATGCGCGACGGCCAGCTGGATACGCGTGCGCCGCGTGCCGGCACCGCGCTGGTGCGGCCGCTGGCCAATGCCTTCAACCACATGGCCGAGCAGCTGCAGCAGCTGCTGGAGAGCCAGCGCGTGCTGGCGCAGGCGGTCGCGCATGAAGTGCGCACGCCGTTGGCGCGGATGCGTTTCGGCCTGGCCGACCTGGAGGACACCGCGCTGGACGAGATACAGCGCGATGCGCTGGGCGGGCTGCGCACCGATGTCGATCGGCTGCAGCACCTCACCGATGCCGGCGTCGAGTACGCCGCGCTGGGCCGCTGCCATCAGCTGACCCGCCAGCGCCTGCAGCTGGCGGCACTGGTCCGTGGCGTGGTGGCCCAGTTCGCACCGCTGCCGCTGCCGGTACAGCAGGTGCTGTCGCCGGCAGGCCTGGTCAACGTCAACCGGCATATGCTGGAACTGGCGCTGCGCAACCTGCTCGGCAATGCCCTGCGTTACGCACGGCGGCAGATCCGTATCGCCAGCACGGTCAACGACGGCTGGCTGTGCCTGCAGGTGGAGGACGACGGCCCCGGTATCGCGCCCGAACTGCGCGGCCAGGTACTGCAACCCTATGTGCGGCTGGATCCGGGCAGCCCCGGTTTCGGCCTCGGCCTGGCGCTGGTGCAGGTGGTGGCCGACAAGCATGGCGGCCACGTTGAAGTGACCGATTCGGAGCTGGGCGGTGCCTGCATCCGCCTGCACCTGCCGCTGGAAAGCGGCGGTGCCGTGGAGAGCGAGGCGGCCTGCTAGGCCGCCGGCTCCGCGCGCGGCAACGCGAACACGAACAGCGCGCCACGCTCACTGTCACGCAGTTCGATGCGGCGGCCATGCAGCTGCACGATCCGCTGCACGATCAGCAGGCCAAGCCCACCGTTCTCGCCACGCCGTGCGCCCAGCGCGGCCGGCGCCTGGAACAACTGCGCACGCAGCGTCGCTGCCACGCCGGGACCATCATCGGCCACGCTCACCTCGATGCTGTCCGCGGTCGCACGCAGGCACACTTCGATCCGGCCACCTTCCGGTGCGTGCCGCAATGCATTGTCGAGCAGGTTGGTCAGCACGCGCTCGACCAGGCCCAGGTCGGCACGCACCAGCGGCAGGCCGGGCGGGAACGCGGCGTGCAGGCGCTGGTTGCGTGCCTGCGCCGCCAGCTCGAATTTCTGCACTACGTCCTGCAGCAGTTCCGGCAGCGCGAACACTTCCCACTCCAGGCGCACTTCGCCATGCTCCAGCCGCGCCAGCTCGAACAGCGCGCGCGCCAGCCGACCAACCTTGGCGCTCTGCGCCAGCGCGATACCGAGGTAACGGCGGCGCTCGTCCGGGGACAGCGTGGCGTCCTTCAGCGCCAGCGTTTCCAGGTAGCCGTGCAGCGACGACAACGGCGTGCGCAGGTCATGCGAGATGTTGGCCACCAGTTCGCGCCGCTGCAGGTCCTGCTGGCGCAGCTGCTGCCATTGCTCCCCCAGGCGCTGCGCCATCTGCGCATGTGCGTGTTCCAGGATCACCAGTTCATCGCGCTCACCGGGCCGCAGTGGCTCCGGCGGCGGCAGTGGGGTCGGCGCGTCGATGTCGAACGCCTGGATGCGTCGGGTCAGGCGCCGCAGCGGACGCGTCACCCAGTAGAACGCCACCAGCCCGGCAAACAGGCCGAGGCCCCCCACCAGCACGACTGACCACAGCGTGGTGTTCCATTGGCTGCCCGCGGCAAGATCGTCGGCGAGCATCTGCCGGTGCTCGCCGACCAGCACCACGTATACATAGCCGGCCGGCCGGCCCTGCACGATCAATGGTGCGGCGCTGAACACCTTGCGGCCATCGGCGCTGCGCGGGTCATCACCGAGGATCGGCAGCGGCGCACCGGCCAGCAGGCGACGCAACGGTGCCACGTCCACCTTGTTGCGCACCAGATGCCCACTGGGTGCATCGTGGCCGAGGATGCGACCCTGGTCGTCCAGCAGGTAGACCTCGACGCTGGGATTGACCGCCATCAGCTGGCCGAACAGCGCACGCACCGCCGCATCGCGCATGCCGCTGGTGTCCATCAGTTCGCTGCGCTGGGCGATGTGTTCGGCCAGGCCCAGCGACAGCCGCTGCACCACTTCCTGCTCATGGCGGGTGTTGGCGCGCATCTGCAGTGCCAGCAACGCCATGCAGCACATCAGCATCAGCGCGGCGATCACCGCCGCCAGCTTCTGCCATAGATTGGGCTTGATCATGCCGCCGCCCCGGCCGGATCGACCAGCTTGTAGCCGCGGCCCCACACCGTCAGCAGCCGCCGCGGGTTGGCCGGGTCCGGCTCGATCTTGCTGCGCAGGCGGTTGATATGGGTATTGACCGTATGCTCGTAACCATCGTGCTGGTAACCCCAGACCTGGTTGAGCAGTTCCATGCGTGCGAACACCTGGTCCGGGTGGCGGGCGAAGAACAGCAGCAGATCAAATTCGCGCGGCGTCAGCTCCAGCGCATTGCCATCCACCGACGCGGTGCGCGCGACCGGATCCAGCTGCAGCCCGCCCAGCTCGATCGCGCCGGCATCGATTCGCGCACTCTGCGCCATCGCCTCGGCGCGGCGCAGCAGCGCGCGTACCCGTGCCACCAGTTCCGGCATCGAAAAGGGTTTTGCCAGGTAATCGTCCGCGCCCAGTTCAAGGCCAACGATGCGCTGGGTTTCGCTGCCGCGCGCGCTGATGATGATGATCGGCACATAGCGCGCCATCGCGCGTGCACGCTGGCAGACCTGCAGGCCGTCGACACCGGGCAGCATCACGTCCAGCACCAGCGCATCCCATGGGCCGTCCTGCTCGAGCAGGCGCAGGCCGGCGTCGCCACTGGCGGCATGGGCGACGTCGTAGCCCTCATCGCCCAGATGCATGCGCAGCAGGTCGGCGATGTGGGCATCGTCTTCAACGATCAGCACGCGTTTGGTGGACATTGGCAGCTCGGGGCCAGTGGGGAAGCTGGCTGCATTGTGGCGCGGGACGGCCGCCGATACCTCACGAAAAATTGAATCCTGCGTGAGGATTCGTTGACCCGGGCGGGCGCAGCATGGCCCCGTCGCCCCTTCCCGGAGTCCGCCATGTCCCTAACCCGCCGCCATCTGTTGGGCCTGGGCGGTGTTGCCACCGCCGCCGGCCTGCTCGGCCTGGGGGCCTGCAGCCGCGCAGCCCCGGCCGCCGCCGAAGCGCGTCCGTCGCGACAGTTCGAGGTCATGCACAGCGATGCGCAGTGGCGCCAGCAACTGACCCCGGCGCAGTACGCGGTGCTGCGCCAGCAGGCCACCGAGCGCCCGTACAGCAGCCCGCTCAACAAGGAACATCGGCAGGGCACTTTCGCCTGCGCCGGCTGTGCGCTGCCGCTGTTCTCCTCCTCCACCAAGTTCGAGAGCGGCACCGGCTGGCCCAGCTTCTGGGCACCGCTGCACAACGCCATCGGCGAAGACCGCGACGTCACCTTCGGGATGCTGCGGGTGGAGGTGCACTGCCGCCGCTGCGGCGGCCATCTCGGCCATGTGTTCAACGATGGGCCACGCCCGACCGGGCTGCGCTACTGCATGAACGGTGCGGCGATGGTGTTCGTTCCCGGTGCCCCTGCTGGCACTGCCGACGGCTGGCGGGTGCCGGTCGGTTCTTCCCCTGCTTCCGGAGCCTGACGATGCTGCTGTTGCTGCTTGCCTACCTCGGGGGCGCGCTGACCCTGCTCAGCCCCTGCATCCTGCCGGTGCTGCCGTTCGTGTTCGCGCGTGCCGATCGCCCGTTCCTGCGCAGCACGCTGCCGTTGCTGCTGGGCATGGCGCTCACCTTCACCGTGGTCGCCAGCCTTGCCGCGGTGGGCAGCCAATGGGTGGCACAGGCCAACCAGGTCGGACGCTGGATCGCCCTGCTGCTGATGGCGCTGTTCGCGATCGCGCTGCTCTGGCCGCGGCTGGCCGACCACCTGCTGGCACCGTTCCAGCGCGTGGGTGCCCGCCTGAGCGCACGCGCCGATGCGGCGGATGCCGCGGGGCACGGCGGCGCGTGGACCTCGCTGCTGATCGGCATCGCCACTGGCCTGCTGTGGGCACCGTGCGCCGGGCCGATCCTCGGCCTGGTGCTGACCGGCGCCGCCCTGCATGGCGCCAGCGTCGGCACCACTGCGCTGCTGCTGGCCTATGCACTGGGTGCGATCACCGCACTGGCGCTGGCGGTGTGGATCGGCGGCCGGGTGTTCCGCGCGATGCAGGCGCGGCTCGGCCTCGGCGATGTCCTGCGCAAGGTACTGGGCGTGGCCGCGCTGCTGGCCGTCGTGGCGATCGGCCTCGGCTGGGATACCGGCCTGCTGACCCGCCTGTCCACGGTCAGCACCGCGCGCATCGAGCAAAGCCTGCTGGACGCAGTGCCGGGCGCGCAGCCGGCTGCACCGCCGATGATGATGATGGCCGGTGCCAATGCCGGTGCCGATGCACCGCTGCCGGTGGAGGGCACCCTGCCCGCGCTGGATGGCGCCACCGGCTGGCTCAACAGCCCGCCGCTGAGTGCACAGCAGCTGCGCGGCAAGGTGGTGCTGGTCGATTTCTGGACGTACTCCTGCATCAACTGCCTGCGCGCGATGCCGTTCGTGCACGAATGGGAACGCCGCTACCGCGACCACGGCCTGGTGGTGGTCGGCGTGCACACGCCGGAATTCGCCTTCGAACGTGACCCCCGCAACGTGATGAAGGCGGTGCAGCAGCTGAAGGTCGAGTACCCGGTGGCGCTCGACAACCAGTACACGATCTGGCGCGCGTTCAACAACCGCTACTGGCCGGCGCAGTACTTCGTCGATGCGCAGGGCAACATCCGCGGCCACCAGTTCGGCGAAGGCAACTACGCGCGCTCGGAACAGATGATCCGTCGCCTGCTGACCGAAGCGGGCCAGTCGAATCTGCCGCCGCCGGCCGATCCGGCCGCCGCCGATCTGAAGGGCGTGGCCGCGCAGGCCGACATGGGCAACCTGCGTTCACCGGAAACCTATCTGGGCCACGCCCGCGCCGAGCAGTTCGCCTCGCCCGGCGGGCAGCGCAGCGACACCGCGTTCGACTACACGCTGCCCACCACTCTGGCGTTGAACCAATGGGGACTGTCCGGGCGCTGGACCGTCACCGACGAGGCCGCACAGCTGCAGCAGGCCGGTGGCCGCATCGCCTTCCAGTTCCACGCACGTGACCTGCACCTGGTGCTGGCACCGAACGAGGACGGCAAGCCAGTGCGCTTCCGCGTCTGGCTGGATGGCAAGCCGCTGCCCGCCGCCGATGCCGGCAGCGATGTCGGCGCCGATGGCAGCGGCGTGGTCAACGAACACCGCTTGTACCAGCTGGTGCGCCAGCGCGGCGCGGTCGGCCCGCATCGCTTCGAGATCGAATTTCTCGATGCGGGCGTGCAGGCCTATGCCTTCACCTTCGGTTGAAACGGGAGCACACGATGAAACTCTCTTTTGAACAAGGTATCGCCGCCGGTGTCGCCGGCTTGGTAGCTACTGCATTGATCGCTGGCGTGCTGCTGGTCGACCACGGCGCAGTCGCGGCACCGCTGGAAGCCAGCGCGCAGGCCAAGGCACTACCGGCGCCCAGCGGCGACGCCGCGTTCCGCGATGACGCCACCCATGCCAGCGTGGTGTTCGCCGGCGGTTGCTTCTGGGGCGTGCAGGGCGTGTTCCAGCACGTCAAAGGCGTGAGCAATGCGGTGTCCGGCTACATCGGTGGCAGCGCGGCCAATGCGCGCTATGAGCGCGTCAGCGGTGGCCAGACCGGTCATGCCGAGGCGGTGAAGATCGACTACGACCCGCGCCAGGTCAGCTATGGCCAGCTGATGCAGGTGTTCTTCTCGGTGGTGCACGATCCGACCCAGCTCAATCGACAGGGGCCGGACCACGGCAGCCAGTACCGCTCGGCGATCTTCAGTGATGACGCACGCCAGCAGGCGGCCAGCCGCGCCTACATCGCCCAGCTCGGCCAGGCCGGCAGCTACCGCGCACCGATCGTCACCCAGCTGGTCAGCGGCCAGCACTTCTACCCGGCCGAGAGCTACCACCAGAACTACATGACCAACTACCCGCAGGCGGCCTACATCCGCTACTACGACGCACCGAAGCTGGCGGCACTGGGCAAGCAGTTCCCGGCGCTGTACCGGCGCGACGCGGCACTGGTGCCGATGCGGTAACGACCCGGGTAGTGCCGGCCGCTGGCCGGCTCCTGCGGATCTGGGGATCGCCGGCCAGCGGCCGGTACCACCTCCAAAAAAGACGCACGGCCATCCAGCCGTGCGCTTGGGAAGTATCGGCCGTGCCCCGATCAGGCCCGTCCGACAACGACATGCTAGGCTCGCCATCATCATGGGTACAGAACCAGATGGCGGGAAGTTCGATGGATACAGATGACCAGAGCGCGATGATCCCACCCCGCTACCAACGGCTGTCCGACGAACTGGCCGAGGCCATCCACGGCGGACGTCTCCCGGTCGGCAGCCGCCTGCCTTCACTGCGGCAGATGGCCCTGCAGCGAAGGCTCAGCCTGAACACGGTGATCGCGGCCTATCGCCAGCTGGAGGACGCCGGCCTGGTCATTCCGCGGCCCAAGGCCGGCTTCGAGGTGGCGCCGCGATTGTCGGTGCCGGAACGTTCGTTGCGCGACACGCCGTCTGCGCCCACCGCGCCGCTGCAGCAGGTGTTGATGGCGCGCGTGCTGGAGGCACAACGTCGCTCCGGAGTGATCGACCTGGCCTTCGCCGGTCCGCGCGGTCGCCAGTTCTATCCGGGCGCGCAGCTGGCCCGGCATACCGCGCAGGTGCTGCGCCACGGCCAGCAGACAGTGGAAACCTATGCGCGCCCAAACGGCTCCCCCAGGCTGCTGGCGCAGATCGTGCGTCGCGGTCCACGCATGGGCCTGCACACCCATAGCGAGCGGCTGCTGCTGACCCACGGCGCGATGGAGGCCCTGCAGCTGGCGTTGCGTGCGGTTACCCAACCCGGTGATGCGGTGGGCATCGAGGCGCCGTCCTACTTCAACCTGTACCCGTTGCTGGCCAACCTCGGCCTGCAGGCCATCGAGCTGCCCACCCACCCGCAGCACGGGCTGGATGTCGACGCATTGGATGCGCTGCTGGAGCACACGCCGCTGGCCGCACTGGTGGTGATGCCCACCGTGCACAATCCGCTGGGCTGCACCATGCCGACACCCGCCAAGCAACGCCTGGCCGAACTGGTCAACGCACGGCAACTGCCGCTGATCGAGGATGCGGTGTACGCCGAGCTGCAGTTCTGCGAACCGCCGGCGCCCTTGCTGAAGGCCTTCGATCGCGATGGCTGGGTGATGGTGGTCGGTGGTTTCTCCAAGACGCTGGCGCCGGATTACCGCATCGGTTGGCTGGACGGGGGGCGCTTCGCCGAGCGCATCGCACTGCTCAAGTTCCAGTCCACCGGTGGCGAACCGCAGCTGCTGGGCGATGCGGTGGCGGCGTATCTGGAAGCAGGCAGCTACGAACACCACCTGCATCGCATGCGCCGGCTGTACCGCGAACAGGTGGGACGGCTGCGCCAGCTGGTGGCCGAACACTTCCCGGCCGGCACCCGTGCCACCGAGCCGCAAGGCGGCTTCCTGCTGTGGCTCGAACTGCCGGGCGTGGATACGCGTGAGCTGTTCGAACGTGCGCTGGTAGAGGACATCGTGTTCATGCCCGGCCAGGTGTATTCGCGTGGTGCGCGTTACCGCCACTGCCTGCGGCTGTCGTGCTGCCAGACCTTGGATGCGCGCTTCATCGGTGCGGTGGAGCGGCTGGGTGCGATCGCGCGGGAGCTGGCGGCTGCAGCACGGTAACGCGGGCCGCTGGCCGGCAACCTCGGGATCGCCGAGTGGATGCAGTTGCCGGCCAGCGGCCGGCACTACCCAGGATCATTCGAGCAGGTGCACGCTCAGCGCTTCGCCATCCGCTCCCGGCAGATACGGCAGCCGCCCCCAGCACGGCATCGGCAGGCGCTGCTGCAACGTCGCGATGGAACGACTGGGTGCGATTGCGCGGGAGCTGACAGCTGCAACACGGTAGTGCCGGCCGCTGGCCGGCAACCTCGGGATCGCCGGGTGGATGCAGTTGCCGGCCAGCGGCCGGCACTACCCAGGATCACTCGAGCAGGTACGCCGACAGCGCTTCGCCATCCACTCCCGGCAGATGCGGCAGCCGCCCCCAGCACGGCATCGGCAGGCGCTGCTGCAACCTCGCAATGGAACGACTGGGTGCGATCGCGCGGGAGCTGGCGGCTGCAGCACGGTAGTGCCGGCCGCTGGCCGGCAACCTCGGGATCGCCGGGTGGATACAGTTGCCGGCCAGCGGCCGGCACTACCCAGGATCATTCGAGCAGGTGCGCGCTCAGCGCTTCGCCATCCGCTCCCGGCAGATACGGCAGCCGCCCCCAGCACGGCATCGGCAGGCGCTGCTGCAACGTCGCGATGTTCTCATCCTGGCGCTGCATCACCGGGTCGATGTGGTTGCCGATCCAGCCCAGGCACTCCACGCCGCTGGCCTGCAGCGACTGCGCGGTCAGCCGCGCATGGTTGACGCAGCCCAGCCGCATGCCGACCACAAGTACTACCGGCAGATGCAATGCACACACTAGGTCAAGCTGGTCCAGCGTGGCCGAGACCGGCGCCAGCCAACCGCCAACGCCCTCCACCACCACGATGTCTGCCTGCGCGCGCAGGCGCTCGAATGCAGCCACGATCGGCGCCAGCTCCACCTGCACGCCGTCCTCGGCAGCAGCCAGCTCCGGCGCCAGCGGCTGCCGCAGCGCGTACGGGTTCATGTCGGCATAGTCCGGCACCGGCCAGCTGGCCGCCTGCAATGCCAGCGCGTCCTCGTTGCGCAGGCCCTGCCCCAGATCCTCACTGCCACTGGCCACCGGCTTCATTCCGACCGCGCGCAGGCCGCGCCGGCGCAGTGCATGCAGCAGCGCGGTGCTGGCCGCAGTCTTGCCGATCTCGGTATCGGTGCCGGTGACGAACAGGGCAGGCGGCAGCGTGGCGGGCAACGGCATCGATAAGCTCCAGCGGGGCAACAGAGCCTGCATTATCGCCGGCCCGGCGCGCTTGCTAGACTGCGGGCATGTTCGCCAATGCCTCGCTTACCGGCAGCAAGCCGGAACAATACGCCCAGCTGCTGGAACAGGCCCGCGGCCTGGTCTACGCCGAGTCCGACCGCATCGCCAACGCGGCCAACCTCTCCGCACTGGTCTATCACGCTCTGCCCGACCTGAACTGGGTGGGCTTCTACCTGTACGACGGCAAGGAACTGGTGGTCGGGCCATTCCAGGGCCTGCCGGCCTGCGTGCGCATCCCGCTGGACAAGGGCGTGTGCGGTGCCGCCGCCAGCCAGCGCGTGACCCAGCGCGTGGAGGACGTCGATGCCTTTCCCGGCCACATCGCCTGCGATTCGGCCTCGCGTTCGGAACTGGTGGTGCCACTGCTGCGCGGCGATGAACTGATCGGCGTGTTCGACATCGACAGCCCGAAAGTCGGCCGCTTCGATGCCGACGACCAAGCCGGCCTGGAAGCGATCGCCCGCGTGTTCGTCGAGGCGCTGGGATGAGCGCACCGAAGCTGCGCAACATCGGCCCGAAGAGTGCGGCGTGGCTGCGTCAGGTCGGCCTGCGCAGCCGCGAGGATCTGGTTGCGATCGGCGCGGTCGGTGCCTTCGTCAAGGTCAAGCGCGCCGGCTTCAAGCCCAGCCTGAACCTGCTCTATTCACTGGAAGGCGCGTTGCTGGACTGCCATTGGCAGGAACTGAGCGAGCCGCAGCGTGAGGCGCTGGTGCAGGATTATGAGGCGCGCATCGCCGCGCATCCGTTGAAAGCGGCCGGCCCGGCCTCGGGACCGGTGCATGAGCAGCGCTTCGACACCGATGATGACGCGGAAGACAGCGTGGCCGAGAGCGCCGACGAGGATTGACCGGTAGCGCCGGGCCATGCCCGGCGAGCGCGTAGCGCGGGTGATGTGGAATTCGCCGGGCATGGCCCGGCGCTACCGGATTCGTCAGGGCTGCTGCAGCTCCAGCAGTTCGCCCACCAGCCCGACCTCGCCGCGCTCAAGCCACACCCGCAGGCGCGTGCCGTGGTCGATGCGCAGGGCCCAGCACAGCGACATCGGCAGGCCGCAGACCTGCGACAGCACCATGCGCAGTGGGCCGCCGTGGCTGACCACCAGCGTCGGCACCGGATCGTCATCATCAAGCAGGCGATCCAGCGCGCGCGCGATACGCCGCTCGAAGTGGCCCCAGCTTTCGCCGTTCGGCGGCGGGAATGCATGCGGGTCGGCATGGAAGGCCGCCAATGCATCCTCCGGCAGGTCGAACAGCGACTGTCCGTCCCAATCGCCGAAATCCAGCTCTTCCCATTCCTCGTCCGCTTCCACGTCCAGCCCGCGCGGGGTGGCCAGGGCCATCGCGGTGTGCAGCGAGCGCAGCCGCGGCGAACTGATCACCCGCTCCCAGGGCTGCGCAGCGTAGGCGTCGACCAGTTCCTGCGGCAGGCGGGCCAGCTGCGGTGGATCGCTGCGGCCATCGAGGAACTCATCGCGACCGTTGCCGGCATGGCGGACCAGGTCGAGGATCACAGCAGTGCAACCATGCACGAGGCGCTAGCCCGCGACTGCATCGCGCACAGCGCAGAAAAAATGGACGATTGAAGCAACATCATGAACACCACTTCCGGACAGCGTCCCCGTAGCGGGGCACGCCATTCTAGCGTGGGCCGCCCTCTGCCTGCCTGGGAGAGGACCCTGCACGTGATGCGGACAGCGATGCCATCACGCGTTTGCCCAGCCGGATCATCGGTGCTTCGATGCAGCGCTGCCCCAGTGCGGCCAGCGGCAGTGCGACTGCCATTACCAGCACCGCGCACAGCAGATAGCCGGTTGTCCCGTCACCAACGACCGCCAGCAGCCGGCGAAGCACCGGCCCCAGCACGGCAATTACAATGGGATGCCCCAGGTAGAGCGAGTAGCTCACCGTACCCAGCCACGCCGTCGCCCGGTTGACGAGCAGACGCGGCGGGCATTGCGAGCAGCCCAACAGGACTGCCAGATAGCCCAGGCCAGCCACCTGCCATGGTCCTGCCCCGTTCCAGCCGGCTGCGATCCCCGCCACGACCAGCAACAGCAACAGGGCACCGGCCATGTTCAGTGCCTTCCCCCACCAACGCGCCCGCGCCGGAGACAATTGCGAGAGCGCGTTGTACGCGTGGAACGCCACCAACCCCATCGCGAACACGGGCGCGTGCGTCAGCCAACCATAGCCGCCCAGCGAGGCCTCCGCGCGTGCACCCAGCGCGCCGGTTACGGCCAGCGCCGCCAGCCCCAGCAGCACCAAGAGGAGCGTCCAGGCCCGACGCCCGTTATCCACCAACAGGTACAGCAAAGGGAAGATCGCATAGAACAACATCTCCACTCCGACCGCCCAGCTGGCCCATACAATGCCCTGCTCCCAGCCGGGGAACAGGTTGAACGTGAAAGTGGCATTCGCAACGATTTCAGCCCACGGATGGCCGGCATGGCTACCCCGGCCATCGCGGAAGATCGAGAACGCCAGCAGCAGATAGAACAGCGGTGCGATGCGCAGGAAGCGGTGCAGGTAGAAACTCAGCAACGGCCGACCGCTGGCTCTGTGACGAGGCTGGGTATAACACAGCGAGAACGCGCTGATCACGAAAAACAGTGCGACACCCGTGGCCCCCAGCTGCAGAACGGGCATCAACCAACCAGCGACAGTCAGCGTCGGCGCCGGCATCGACTGGACGTGAAACAACACAACGTAGACGGCAGCCAAACCCCGAAGAGAATCGAGGAACTGCAGGCGATCCTTTGCAATCATGTTCCAGGTTCCAACCAGATGCGCGTGCGACGCTCCTCACTCTACCAGCTAGCGATGCCGTAGACTGCGCGCACTTCCAGGTGACCTGCGGCCACGGCCGGCAGGTTGAAACGGGAAGCCGGTGACGCGTGATTCCACGCCAGGCCGGCGCTGCCCCCGCAACGGTAAGCACGTCAGTTCCAGGCAACAACGCCACTGTGCCGCAGGCATGGGAAGGCGCCTGGACGGTGGCCTCGCGCCACCCGGCGGCAAGCCCGGAGACCGGCCAGGAAGCCTCAGGTCGCGATGCGGTGGGCATGGCGCTGGATGACCGCAGCCTGCGCTGCGGCGTCGGCGCATGCCTGCCTTCGCGGCTCCTCCCCTTCGCCACGCGGGCGTGCGTGGCACCTGGAGTCCCCCATGAAGCTGCAGTCCCGAATGCTGTCCCTGGCCGTGCTGGCCGCCCTGCCCGCGCTGGCCCAGGCGGCCGATGACACCACCGCGCTCGACCAGATCCTGGTTACCGCCACCCGCACCCCGATCGCCCTGCAGGACAGCATCGCGCCGGCCCAGGTGATCGACCGCGCGCAGATCGAATCCAGCCCGGCCACCTCGCTGCAGGAACTGCTGCGCGGCCGCGCCGGCATCAACCTGACCAACTCCGGCGGCCTCGGCAAGCAGAGCTCGCTGTTCCTGCGCGGCACCAACTCGGGCCACACCGTGGTGCTGGTGGATGGCGTGCGCATCAACAGTGCCGACCTCGGCCTGGCCATGTACCAGGACCTGCCACTGGCGCAGATCGAACGCGTGGAAATCGTGCGCGGCCCGCAGTCCAGCCTGTACGGTGCCGACGCCATTGGTGGCGTGATCCAGATCTTCACCCGCCGCAACCAGGGCGATTTCGCTCCGCACTTCCAGCTCGGCGGTGGCAGCAACGGCCTGCGCGAAGCCAGCGGCGGCATCGGCGGTGGCACCGAACGCGGCTGGTTCGGCGCCGACATCGCCTACCAGCATTCCGACGGCATCGATGCCTGCCGCGGCTCCGCCTCGGTGTTCACCGCGGGCTGCTTTGCCGACGAGCACGACCGCGACGGCTACCGCAACCTGTCCAAGAGCCTGCGCGGCGGCTACAGCTTCAACGACCAGTGGACCGTGGAAGGCAGCGCACTGCGCGCCGACGGCAAGAACCACTACGACGGTTACTACAACTATTCGGAAACCCGCCAGCAGGTGCTCGCTGGCAAAGTGCGCTACACCCCGTCTGAACGCCTGGCTTTCACAGCCAACGTCGGCCGCAGTGACAACGAGTCGGACAACTTCGGCGCACCGGGGGTGTTCGGCAGCGCCCAGACCCATCGTGACAGCGCCTCGCTGCAGGGCGACTTCGGCGTGGCCGAGGGCCAGCTGCTGAGTGCAGGCGTGGATTGGAGCGAAGACAACCTGGACGGCAGCAGCGCCGGATATCTCGTCGACAGCCGCCGCAACACCGGTGTGTTCGTGCAGTACCAGGGTCGCTTCGGCCGCCATCAGCTGCTGGCCAGCGCGCGCAATGACGACAACCAGCAGTTCGGCAACCATGCCACCGGCAGCGTGGGCTGGGCGATGGAACTGGAGCACGGCCTGCGCGTCAATGCCAGCTACGGCACGGCGTTCAAGGCGCCGACCTTCAGCGACCTGTACGACCCGTGGAGCGGCGTGCCGACGTTGAACCCGGAGAAGTCCAAGAGCGCCAACCTCGGTGTTTCGCAGCAGGGCCAGGGCTGGCACTGGGGCCTGGACGTCTATGAGACCCGCATCGATGACCTGATCACCTACGATGCGTCCACGATGAAAATGCAGCAGGTGGAGAAGGCGCGCATCCGCGGTGCCGAGCTGACCGGTGGCGTGCTGTTGGCCGGTTTCGACATCAACGCGCAGCTGAGCTACACCGACCCGCGCAACCGCACCCATGGCAGCACCCAGTTCGACAACTGGCTGCCGCGCCGTGCGCAGCAGACCGCGCGCCTGGACGTCGACCGCCGCTTCGGTGACGTCCGCGCCGGCCTGACCGTGCAGGGTGCGGGCAAGCGCTATGACAACGCCAGCAACTCGGTGAAGGTTGGCGGCTACGGCACGCTGGACCTGCGCGCCGAGTACGCGCTGACGCCGTCGTGGTCGCTGCTGGCGCGCGCCGCCAACGTATTCGACCGCACGTATGAAACCGTGGCGTGGTTCAACCAGCCGGGCCGCGAGTACCAGCTGAGCGTGCGTTACCAGCCGAAGTGACCGCGACGGTCATGGCAGTGCCGGCCGCTGGCCGGCACTACCATGACCTTCGGCAACGCATCCCGGGTTGCCGGCCAGCGGCCGGCACTACCCAATGCGCCGATCCGGGATTGCCGGCCAGCGGCCGGCACTACCCATTTCGTCAGCCCGGGTTACCGGCCGGCGACCAGGGATGTCCGTTGCATCAGCCCTGCAACCCCGGCAACTCACGCAGGTCGTCGATCACCGCCACCACATGCGCGGTGGCCAGGTCCAGGCCACGCGGATAGCCGTAACGCACCAGTGCGATCGGCATGCCCGCATCTTCGGCGGCGCGGTAGTCGGTCAACGAATCACCCACCATCAGGCATGCGTCCACCGGCAGCCCGAAGTGCGCGGCGACGTGCCGCAGCGGTTCACCACTGGGCTTGCGCTGCGGCAGGGAGTCGCCACCCAACACCAGCGCGAACGCATCACCGATGCCCAGGTGCTGCAGCAGCGGTGGCACCAGCGCTTCGGGCTTGTTGGTGCAGATCGCCAGCGGCACGTTGCGCGCACGCAGCTGCGTCAGCGCTTCGGCCACGCCATCGAACAGGCGCGGGCTGCGCAGCAGGCACTCACGGTAGTGCACCATGAACACCGGCATCACTTCGGCCAGGTCGACTTCGCGACCGGCGGCATGCACGGCCTGCTCGACCAGGCGGCGCACACCATCTCCGATCCAGCCCAGCACCGTGGCTTCCGGCACGCGTGCCACACCGATGTCCTCCAGCGTGCGGTTCAGTGCTTCGGCGATATCGGCGGCGCTGTCGACCAGCGTGCCATCAAGGTCGAACACGACCAGCGGATAGGGATACGACAAGGGACGGCACCTGCATGACGTGGGGCCGTCCATTGTACGCCGCTGGTTTTTGCGCCGATCCGCCTCAGCCGATCCGGCGCGCGCGGGTCGCCAGGAAGGTGGGCAGATAGCGATCGATCAGGAAGCGCGGCTGCGGCTGCCAGTCTTCCATGAAGCGATCGATGATGAAGCCGGCATCGAGCTGACCACCGATCAGTTCGGTCAGGCTGTGGCCGAAGGTCAGCGCGTCACCCCGTGCCAGCTTCGCCTCGCGCTCGGCCGGCGCCAGGTCTTCCAGGTCCGAATAGGGAATGGCGTACTGTGGCCGGATCAGGCCTTGTGCATCCAGCTGCGGATCGCGCGCGCCAACGAACAGCACCGGGTTGTAGAAGCTGGCCATCAGCATGCCATCGCGTGCCAGCACGCGGCGGCACTCGGTCCACACCGGGCGCACATCAGGCACGTACAGGTTCGAGATCGGGTGGAACACCACATCGAAACTGTCGTTGGCAAACACGTGCAGATCGCGCATGTCGCCCTGCACGGTGCGCAGCTGCAGGCCATCGCGCGCGGCGACCCTGCGGTCCTGTTCCAGCTGCCCGTCGGAGAGATCGAACACGGTGACGTCAGCGCCCGCAGCGGCCAGCACCGGTGCCTGCTGGCCACCGCCCGAGGCCAGGCACAGGATGCGACGGCCGCGCACATCACCCATCCAGTCCAGTGGCAACGCGCGGGGCGTCAGGTGCACCTGCCAGCGGCCTTCGCGCGCGGCGGCAATCGTTGAACTTTCCACCGGGCGCGACCATTCGCGCACTTCGCTGGCCTGGCGGTCCCAGGCAGCACGGTTGTGGTCGATCAAGGCCTGTCCATGGTTCATGTGTTCTCCTTGCCCGGTGGGCGCCAATCCAGATCCTGGAAGGCCGGGCTGGCGAAGCACTCGGCCAGGAAGTCCAGGAATCGCCGCATGATAGCGGGCTGCTGGCGCCGTGACGCGTACACGGCATGAATGCCGAGTTCGTCCAGGCTGAATTCGGGCAGCAGTTCGATCAGTTCGCCACTGCGCAGCAGCGGCGCCACCTGGTAGGTCGGCAGCATGGCGATGCCGGCACCGGCGCGCACCGCCTCCAGCAGCAGCGAGGCCTCGTTGGCACTGATGTTGCCACCCACCGCCACCGACAGCGAACGCCCATCGCGGTGCAGCTGCCACAGGCTCTTGCCGACGTAGTGGTGGGTCAGGCAGTTGTGCGCGGCCAGGTGCTCGGGGGCGGTCGGTGTGCCACGTGCCTGCAGGTAGGATGGCGTCGCGCACAGCACCGAGCGGCAGGTGGCCAGCCGCCGTGCGATCAGGCTGGGATCGATCTGGCGCGCGATGCGCACGGCCAGGTCCACCCGCTCCTCCACCAGGTTCACCGTGCGGTCGACCAGCAGCAGCTCGATGCGCGCCGCCGGATGGCGCGCGACGAAGCCGGCCACCGCCCGCGCCAGGTGGCTCTGCCCGAATGAGACGCTGGCGGTCACCCGCAGCGTACCGTGCGGCTCGGGATCATCACTGGCCAGCTCGCCCTGCAGTTCTTCGCCGATCGCCAGCATCTGCCGGAAGCGCGCCAGCGCTGCCTCGCCGGGGCCGGTCAGGCTGACCCGGCGCGTGGTCCGGTGCAGCAGGCGTGCGCCCAGCCAGCTCTCGACCTCGGCCAGGTAGCGGCTGACCATCGCCCGCGACATGTCCAGCACCTCGGCGGCGGCGGTGAGGCTGCCGCGCTCGGCCACCTCGACGAACACGGTCATGGCGGACAATCGGTCCATATGCTCGATCCATGCAACAAACAAGCGCGTTATACGCTGTTTTTCGAGCAACTGCAGCAGCCTAGAGTGGCCCCATTCCCACCCCACACCGCCCCACGGAGTCATGCCATGAAAATCGCCCTCGTTGGTTCCACCGGCAACATCGGCCGCCAGATCGCCCGCCACGCGCTGGCCCGCGGCCACGAACTCACTGTCATCGTGCGCAGCGCGCAGGACCTCCCGGCCGAGCTGGCCGGTGCCCATCCCGTGATCGCCTCGCTGGATGACCAGGACGCGCTGGTTGCCGCCATCACCGGCCACGACGTGCTGGCCAGCGCCTACGGCCCGCGCCCGGGCGATGACATCGGCCGCGTCGGCGAGGTCGCCGCGCAGCTGGCCGCCGCCGCACGCAAGGCCGGTGTACCGCGCCTGGTGGTGGTCGGTGGCGCCGGCAGCCTCGAAGTCGCACCCGGCGTGCAGCTGGTCGATACCCCCACCTTCCCGGACGCCTACAAGCCGTACGCACTGGCACACCGTGAGGCGTTCAACCGCCTGCAGGCGGTGGATGACCTGGACTGGACCTTCTTCTCGCCGGCCGCCGAAATCGGCCCGGGTGAACAGCGCGGCCAGTACCGCGTGCAGGCCAAGGCCTTCCTCGCTGATGCCAGCGGCCACAGCCGCATCAGCTACGCCGACTACGGCGCGGCGTTCGTCGCCGAGCTGGAAGCGCACCAGTACCCGAAGCAGATCATCACTGCGGCGTACTGATGCCAGGCCGCCGGGCATGGCCCGGCGCTACCCACCTGTGAGCCAGGCCCACGCCCGGCTCGCCGTCCGCCACAAGGAATGCCCCATGCGTACCGCTGCCCTGCTGCTCCCCCTCGCCCTGGCCGCCAGCTTCACCAGTGCGCCACTGCTCGCCGCGCCGGCCGCCGCAGCGCCGGCCACGGCCACGAAATCCCAGCTGCACCTGCAGACCTTCCATCCCGGCCCGCAGGCGATGTTCTCGGTGTCCTCGGTGCTGATCGAAGGCCGCCACGACGCGATCCTGGTCAATGCGCAGTTTGCTGCCAGCGACGCGCGCAAGCTGGTCGAGCTGATCCGCGCCAGCGGCAAGCAGCTGACCACCATCTACATCAGCCACGGTGATCCGGACTACTACTTCGGCCTGGCCACGCTGCAGGACGCGTTCCCGCAGGCGCGCATCGTCGCCACCGCGCAGACCGTCGCCCACATCCAGCAGACCCAGGCCGGCAAGCTGGCCTACTGGGGGCCGAAGATGGGTGCCGACGTGCCGGCGCGCATCGTGGTGCCGCAGGTGCTGGACGGCGATGCCCTGCAACTGGAAGGCCAGCGCCTGCCGCTGATCGGCCTCGATGGCCCGACCCCGGACCGCACGGTGCTATGGGTGCCGTCGCTGCGCGCGATCGTCGGTGGTATTCCGGTGGTAGCCGGTGAGCACGTGTGGATGGCCGATACGCAGACGCCGAAGTCACATGCCGACTGGCTGCAGACCCTGCAGCGGCTGCAGGCACTGAAGCCGAAGGTGGTGGTGCCGGGGCACTACGCGCCGGGCGCGGCGCTGGATGCCAGTGCGCTGCGCTTCACCGCGGACTACATCCGTGCGTTCGATGTTGAGGCGGCAAAGGCGAAGGACAGTGCGGCACTGGTGAAGGCGATGCAGGCGCGCTACCCGAAGCTGGCGGGCGTGGCGTCGCTGGAGTTGAGTGCGAAGGTGGCCAAGGGCGAGATGCAGTGGCCATGAGGTAGGGAGTTTTCTTTTGCAGGGCTGCGCCCTGCACCTGCTCAATGCAACGGCAACAGCCGAAGCAACAGCAACAGCTGGCTATCCGTGGGATGGCGAGGTGGGTCCGGTTGCGGGGGACGCTGCAAGTACGTCCATGTAAGCTCGGTCGCGCCATCCATGGCGCTCACGCCCGCGCAACCGGACCCACCCCGCCTTCGACAGTTCTCTGCGATCTGCCTGGATGGCATGTCTCCGCAACCTGTCTGGATGGCATGACCTGCTCTTGGTAGGTGTCGACCTTGGTCGACACGAAGATCAGCTACGTGGGGACTCGTTCGGCCCGTGCTCGAACAGTTCCCCCTGCACCACCGGCTCCTTTTCGCGGAAGCCACCGAGTCCGACACCCACCAGCCGGTAGCGGGTCTCCGCCGGCAGGTCGACGCGGGCGCGCAGGGCCAGGGCGATGTCGCGCAGTTCTTCCATCGATTCCGGCGGGCGCTCCGGGGTGAAGCTGCGGGTGAGGATGCGGAACTGCGCGGTCTTCAGTTTCAGCACCACGGTGTGGCCGACGCGTTCGGTCTTGCGCGTGGCATTCCAGGTCTTCTCTGCCAACTGCACGATTGCCTCCCCCAGGTCTTCCAGCGGCAGATCCTCGGCGAAGGTGTCTTCGGAGGAAATCGACTGCACCTGCTGGTCCGGCTCCACCGGCCGCTCGTCGATGCCGCGTGCGCGGTTGTACAGGCTGCGGCCGAAACTGCCGAACGCCTCTTCCAGGTCGATCAGTGCCCACTGCCGCAGGTCGCCGCAGGTGACGATGCCGCGCGCGGCCAGCTTGCCTTCCATCACCTTGCCGACGCCGGGCACGCGGTTCACCGGCAGCGGCAGCAGGAACGCGTCCACCCGCTGCGGCGGAATCACGAACTGGCCATCGGGCTTGCGCCAGTCCGAAGCGATCTTGGCCAGGAACTTGTTCGGCGCGATCCCGGCTGAAGCGGTCAGGTTCGTCTCCTCGCGGATCTGCGCACGGATGGTGCGCGCGATGTCGGTGGCCAGTTCGATGCCACTCTTCGGCTCGGTCACGTCCAGGTAGGCCTCGTCCAGCGACAGCGGCTCGACCAGGTCGGTATGGCGCAGGAAGATCGCGCGTACCTGCTGTGACACCGCCTTGTAACGTGCGAAGTCCGGCGGCACGAAGATCGCGTCCGGGCATAGGCGCTCGGCACGCACGGCAGGCATCGCCGAACGCACGCCGAACACGCGCGCCTCGTACGAGGCCGCGCACACCACCGAGCGCGCGCCGCGCCATGCCACAACCACCGGCTTGCCGCGCAGTGACGGATCGTCGCGCTGCTCCACCGACGCGTAGAACGCGTCCATGTCGACGTGGATGATCTTGCGCAGTCGGGTCATGTCAGGCGGAAAGGGCGGGGGCGTGCCGAACGGGCCACACGCCGAAGTATGGTCGTTGCACATCAACAGGATGCGCGTATTCCATTGAAAACACTACGGTTGCGTACGGTTGAAATGTTTGATCGGCGCAGTTTCCACGGGCATCCTCGAGCGCTTGTTTCCCTGTTTCCCCGCTTCCAGGATTGTGCTTCATGACCCGTCTCCACGCGTTCAACCGCGAACAGCTGCTGGCCAGCGCACGCGGTGAACTGTTCGGCACCGCCGCCGGCCGTTTGCCCAACGATCCGATGCTGATGTTCGACCGCATCACCGACATCCGCGAGGACGGCGGACCGCATGGCAAGGGCATGGTACGCGCCGAACTGGATATCCGCCCGGACCTGTGGTTCTTCGGCTGCCACTTCATCGGCGACCCGGTGATGCCCGGCTGCCTCGGCCTGGATGCCATGTGGCAGCTGACCGGCTTCTTCCTGACCTGGCTGGGCGCCCCCGGCAAGGGCCGCGCACTGGGCTGCGGCGAGGTGAAGTTCACCGGCCAGGTACTGCCGGAGGCCAAACTGGTGCGCTACGAGATCGACATCAGCCGTGTCATCAACCGCAAGCTGGTGATGGCCCAGTCGGACGCCCGCATGTACGTGGATGACCGCGAAATCTACAGCGCGCGCGACCTGCGCGTCGGCCTGTTCACTGAAACCGGGAGCTTCTGATGCGTCGCGTCGTCATCACCGGCATGGGCATCACGTCCTGCCTCGGCAATGATCTGGATACCGTTTCGGCTGCGCTGCGCGAAGGGCGCTCGGGCATCACCGCCCTGGCCGACCACGCAGAAGCGGGCCTGCGCAGCCAGGTAGGCGGTCGCGTCGACCTCGACCTGGAGGCGCTGATCGACCGCAAGCAGAAGCGCTTCATGAGCGATGCGGCGGCCTTCGCCTACCTGTCCATGCGCGATGCGATCGCCGATGCCGGGCTCAGCCCCGAGCAGGTCAGCAACCTGCGCACCGGCCTGATCGCCGGTTCCGGCGGCGGCTCCAGCGAATGGCAGATCGGCGCAGTCGACCTGCTGCGCGAACGTGGTGTACGCAAGGTCGGCCCGTACATGGTGCCGCGCACGATGTGCTCGACGGTCTCGGCCTGCCTGGCCACCGCCTACCAGATCAAGGGTGTCAGCTACTCGCTGTCGGCCGCCTGCGCGACCTCGGCGCACTGCATCGGCGCCGCCGCGGACATGATCCGCCATGGCGCGCAGGACATCATGTTCGCCGGTGGCGGTGAAGACCTGCACTGGTCGATGAGCGTGATGTTCGATGCGATGGGTGCGCTGTCGACCAGCTTCAACGAGACCCCGGCCAGCGCCTCGCGTCCGTACGACAAGGACCGCGACGGCTTCGTCATCGCCGGTGGCGGCGGCATGCTGGTGCTGGAGGACTACGACCACGCCGTTGCGCGCGGTGCGCACATCCATGCCGAGCTGATCGGCTATGGCGTGACCTCCGATGGCGCCGACATGGTCGCGCCGTCCGGTGAAGGCGCGGTGCGCTGCATGAAGATGGCGCTGCAGGGCGTCGATCGTCCGCTTGACTACCTCAACACCCACGGCACTTCCACGCCGCTGGGCGACGTCACCGAGCTCAACGCGATCCGCGAAGTGTTCGGCGATGCGGTGCCACCGCTGTCCTCGACCAAGGCGTTGTCCGGCCACTCGCTGGGTGCGGCCAGCGTGCATGAGGCGATCTACTGCCTGCTGATGATGCGCGATGGCTTCGTTGCCGGTTCGGCCAACATCGGCGAACTGGACCCGAAGGTGGAAAGCTTCCCGATCCTGCGCGAGAGCCGCGAGCAGACGCTGGATACGGTGATGTCCAACAGCTTTGGCTTCGGTGGCACCAACGCTGCGCTGGTGTTCGGCCGGGTGTGATGGGAAGGCGTGCCGACCAACGGTCGGCACCCGTAGAGTCGAGCTTGCTCGACTGCATTGAAAAGCGTGCCAACCAAGGTTGGCACCTACCGGGGCGTTTGGGCGTGCCAACCAAGGTTGGCACCTACCGGGGCATTGGGTGTGCCAACCAAGGTTGGCACCTACCGGGGCATTGGGTGTGCCGACCCACGGTCGGGCGCCCACCGTTACCTCGGCAGCAGCGGCAGCAGCAGCGCGTGCGCGTCCAGCAGCGAGCCGACGATGCGGTGGCCCAGCGCGCGCAGCTCTTCATCCGGATGCACCAGGTCCGGCACCTGGATCACGGTCATGCCTGCCGCCAGCGCTGCACGCGTGCCGGCCGGTGAGTCTTCCAGCGCCAGGCAGCGCTCGGGCACCTGGCCCAGCCGCTGCGCGGCCAGCAGGTAGATATCCGGCGCCGGCTTCGGCCGCGCCACATCACCACTGGTGATCACGGCATCGAAATACGGCAGCAGGCCGGCAGCGGCCAGCTTGCGGTTGGCCCGCGGCTGCCGCGTGGTGGTTGCCACCGCGCGCGGTACCGCGTGCGCTTTCAGCAGCTCCAGTAGCTCCAGAATGCCCGGACGCAGCGGCAGGCCGGTCTGTGTGCGTGCTTCGTACAGCTCATGGCAGCGTGCGGCCACCGCTTCGATCACGCTGTCCTCGATACCCTGCGCACGCAGCAGCGCGTGCGTGTCACGGTCACCGAGGCCGACCATGCGCAGGAACACGGTCTCGTCCAGGCCCAGCCCGAATTCGTCGGCCGCCTCGCTCCAGCAGGCCAGCGAGACCCGCTCGCTGTCGATCATCAGGCCGTCCATGTCAAAGATGACGGCGTCGGGCAGGAACGGCAGCGCAGCGATGGTGGTCATGGAGCGAACAGCGTATCCAGATCGGTGGAGGTGAGCTGCCGCCATTGCCCCTCGTCCAGTCCCTGCAGGTCCAGCCCGCCGACACGGCTGCGGTGCAGGGCCTGCACGTGGTTGCCGGTGGCGGCGAACATGCGGCGTACCTGATGGTAGCGGCCTTCATGCAGCACCAGGCGTGCGCGACGCGCATCCAGCACTTCCAGTTCAGCCGGCAGCAGGGGGTCTTCTCGGACTCCAGCATCAGCGTACCGCTGGCGAACAACGCCACTTCGTCGCCGCGCAGGTCGTCGCTCAGTTCCACTTCGTAGACCTTGGGCAGCTTCGACTTCGGCGAGATGATCCGGTGCAGCAGGCCGCCATCGTCGGTCAGCAGCAGCAGGCCGCTGGTCTCGCGGTCGAGGCGGCCCACGGTGGACAGCACCGGATCGCGGTCGCGGAAGCGCGGCGGCAGCAGGTCGTAGATCAGGCGGCCGGTGTCCTTGGTCGAACAGGTGTAGCCGGCCGGCTTGTGCAGCGCGATCGACAGCCCCACCGGCGGGTCCAGCGGCTCGCCGTCGACCCGGATCGCCTCGTGCGGCACCTGGTCGTCGGCATACAGCACCTCGCCGTCGGCGTCGGTGACGCGGCCTTCGCGGAACATCCACTGCACCTGCTTGCGGCTGCCATAGCCCAGGTTGGCGATAAGCTTGACCAGCTTCACTTGCCCTTCCCCTTCACCGCTTCCACCAGCTTGAAGCCATCACGCTCGGCGATCACGCGCACCGCGCCAAAGCTCTCGTTGAGCGTGTACTCGTACGGCAGGTGGCGGTTGGCCACCACGTACAGGCGTCCGCCCGGGCGCAGCGCCTGCGCGGCCACGGCGATGAAGCGCTGGCCGATATCCGGGCGATCGGCGCGCGAGGGCGTGTGGAACGGCGGGTTGCTGATGATGACCTCGTAGCCCGGCTCGATGCCGCCGGTGACGTCCTGCCACAGGAAGCGCAGCGGCAGCGCGCGCGGCGGCGGCGCCAGGTTCAGTTCGGCAAGGGCCAGCGCACGCTGCTCGGCTTCGTACAGATCCAGCGCGGTGATCTTCGGGCAGCGCTCCAGCAGCTCGCGCGACAGATAGCCATAGCCCGCGCCGAGGTCGGCGGCACGCCCGGCCAGGTCGGCCGGCAGGTGCTCGGCCAACAGCGCCGACGCCGGGTCGATGCGATCCCAGGCGAACACGCCCGGGCGGCTGAGGAAACGGCCGCCGACGATCGGCCGCACCGCATCCAGTGCCGACCAGCGCTTGGCCAGGTCTGCGTCGTGCTGGCCCTGCATCGGGGCGGTCCAGTACACGCGACAGTGGTTCTTGGTCAGGCTGCCGCCGAGGCCGGTCAGTTGCTTGAGGTCGCCCTCGCCCGAACGTGCGCCTTCGTTGTTGGACTGGCAGGCGACGATGCGGCCGCCGTCGGCGACCAGCGCCAGCGCGCGCGCGAACAGGGCACGGGCCTCCTCGCGCTGGCGCGGCGGCAGCACCAGCACCAGCGGGTAGCGGCCCTTGCCGGCCACATCATCCAGCTGGCCGCTGACGGTCCAGCCGGCGGCCTGCTGCAGCGGCTGCGCGAACGGGGCAAAGCTCTGCTCGCAATGCACTTCGCGGTTGCCGGCCACTTCGCGCAGCGGCCAGCCGTCGCGGGCACGCAGGAAGGCCACCGGGCCCTCCGGCCAGCGCAGGGCGCCTTGGGAGAACGGCAGGAACAGGGTCTGCAGGGGGGCGTCGTCGCTGGAGGCCATCGGCGCGGGTACTTCAAGCGTGAGGGCCGTCCATTGTACCGGCTTGGCCGGGCCGGCCCCGGCGGCCGCTTTGCGAAACCCGAACGGGGCCTTGATCTGCCAGCAACATTGAAACGTTCAGGGTAGAGGCTCCCCCCGGAAACCCAGGAGAACCTGCATGCGAGCCTTGTTCGTCGGTGGCGTGGTCGACAACAGTGAAATGGACCTGGAAGGCAGCCATCCGCCCGTGCATTACCCCGAGGACACCGGCGGTGGCCACTCGCGCTACCGGCTGCACCAGGTCGGCCATGGTGCCGACGGAAGCGTGGCCTATGCGGTGTACGGCGCACCGGACCTGGCCGACGACGAGGTGGCGAGGGTGGCGGAAGAACGCGCCTACGCGCGCCGGTTCGAGGCGACGCCTACGTTGTTCGAGCATTGATCCCAACAGCCACGCATGGCGTGGCTCTACTGCAACCTCTGGAAAATCCACGCTGTGCGTGGACGGCATGAGGCCTGGCCGATGACGAGGTCACGCACATCCATGCGTGGCCCTTTCCAGTAGATCCACGCCATGCGTGGATGGGGTTGGCAGGTTGCCGTCAGACCCTGGGCGGCAACCTGCGGATGCTGGCGATCTCGTCCAGCCACACGTGGTGCTGCTGCACCGGCGTATCGTAGTCATCCAGCCGCAGCTGGCCGTTGCTGCCTTCGTCGCCGGCCTCGTTGCGGTACTGCTGCACTGTCGGTTTCACGGCGACGGTGCCGAGCAGGCGGCGACCATCGTGCAGGGTCAGTTCCACCTGCGTTTCGCCTTCCAGCTGCGGCAGCAGGGCTTCCAGGCGCGCAATCTGCGCCGGATCGGTGTGGATGCGGGGAGCTGTACGGGACATCGGCGACCTCCTGCGTACAGGGTCGCCGATCGGCCGTGAATGCTCAGTGCAGCGCGCTGTCCGCGCGTGGCACCTGCACTTTGCGTACCGCAGCCACCAGCTGCGCCACCGAGTACGGCTTGGCCACGTGTTCCTGGAAGCCCGACGCCAGCGCCCGGCGCCGGTCATCGGCACGTGCCAGCGCGGTCACGGCAACCGCCGGCAGGGTCATCGCATCCACGCCCATGTCCTCGCGCAGCGTGCGCACCAGGCCATAGCCATCCATGCCCGGCATGCCGATGTCGGTCAGCATCACGTGGTACTGCAGGTGCCCGGTATCGGCCAGCAGCGCCAGCGCTTCACCGGCCGAGCTGGCTGCCGACACGCTTGCGCCCTGCTCTTCCAGCATGCGCCGCAGGTACTCCAGCACTTCCGGCTGGTCTTCCACCGCCAGCACGTGCATGCCACGCAGCGGATACGGCTCGACGATCACCGGCTCCAGGATCGGTCCGCTGATCACTTCGCGCAGCGGCCGCCGTTCGGCATCGGGAATGTGCTGCGGCAGGCGCACGGTGAAGGTGGCGCCGTGGCCATGGCCCTCGCTGGCAGCGGTGACGGTACCGCCATGCAGTTCAACCAGCTGCTGCACGATGGCCAGGCCCAGGCCGAGGCCGCCATGGCGTCGGGTGGTGGTGCCATCGGCCTGGCGGAAGCGGCTGAACAGATGATTGAGGAATTCGGGCGCGATGCCGTCGCCGGTGTCGCGCACGGTGATCACCCAGTGGTTGCCGTCGGCCTGCAGCTGCAGATCGATGCGGCCTTCGGCCGGGGTGAACTTGATCGCATTCGACAGCAGGTTCCACAACACCTGCTGCAGGCGGGTGGCATCGCCCAGCACCAGGCTGGGCTGCTCCGGCAGCTGCAGGCTCACGTCCAGCGCCTTGCCTTCGGCGACCAGCTCCTGCGCGCCGATGGCTTCGCCCAGCAGGTCGCGCAGATCCAGTATCTCCACCTCCAGCTGCACCTTGCCCAGCAGCATGCTGCTGAGGTCGAGCATGTCCGAGATCAGCCGCTTCTGCGCACCGGCGCTGTTGGCGATCACGTTCAGGCCCTTGTACAGCGGGCTGGTGTTGTCCACGCGCTGCAGCAGCAGTTCGCTCCAACCGAGGATGGTGGTCAGTGGCGTACGCAGTTCATGCGACAGCGTGGCCAGGAACTCGTCCTTCAGCCGCGCCATGTTCTCCGCGGCGCTGCGCGCGGCACGCTCGGACTGCAGCAGCTCCTCGCGGGCCAGTTCGATCTCGCGGCGTTCGGTCACGTCCGGGCTGCTGCCGGCCAGGCCGATGAAGCGGCCCATCCGCGAGAAGCGCGGACGCGCGTTCATCTCCAACCAACGCCAGTCGCCATCGGCGCGTCGGGCCCGCACCAGCGCATGCATCGACCGCTGTGCCTTCAGCGCTTCCTGCAGTTCGTACTCGAACACCGACGCATCGTCCGGGTGCACCAGGCCACGCCAGACGTCTTCCGGCACGCGCGTCTCGTCGCCGCCGAAGAACTCACTGAAAGCGCTGTTGACGAAACGGGCATGGCCGCGCTCGTCGAGCACCCACACCGGCATCGGCAGACCGTCGGCCAGCGCACTGAAGCGGGCTTCGCTTTCGCCCAGCTCCACTTCCATCTGCTTGCGCGCGGTGATGTCGAAGAACAGGATGCCGACCTTGTCCTCACCCGGGCGGCCCACGCGCACCGCATCCACCGCGAACGAGCGGCCCAGCGCACGCGCTTCCATCTCGAACTGTGCCGGCCGGCCACTGCGGGCAACTTCGCCGTAGATGCGGAACCAGTCTTCCTCGTGGCCCGGTTCCAGCGCCGTCATGCGCTGGCCACGCGCATCCTTCAGGCCGGTGTGGCGCTCGAAGGCGTCGTTGACCTCGATGAAACGATAGTCGACCGCACGATCGCCCTCGAACAGCACCTGGATCACGCAGAAACCGGCGTTGATGCGCTCAAGCACGCCATGATGCAGGTCGGGTTCGGGCGCCGGCACCATCATCGGTGGGCGCTCCACGAGGGGCGGCAGTGTGGACAAGGGCGTCAGTGCAGGCCAGGTTGGAGGCACAGCATCTTCCAAAGGGCGTATTCACAGCGTCAAGCGCCGTCAGTCATGGTTGACGACGATGAATTGGCGGCAACCACTCTTGCGCATGACGCAATCTGCCATTGCGGCGCCCCGGCCGCAGGATCACACTCGATCTGTGATCAACATCGTCCCCATCGCGGGGACGCAGGAGACCGTCATGAAACGCTCACTCGCGATTGCCCTGCTGGCAGGCGCCCTGGTGGCGGGCGGCGCCGCCGCTGCACCGCGCACCGTGACCGATGCGGACGCGCCACGTGCGTTGCAGGCCGATGGCCCGGTCAGCGTGAAATGGGAGGACCCGGCCAAATTCACCGAGATCCGCCAGAGCACCAACCGCTTCGAGGCCGAGCGTGGCGACTGGGTACAGCAGCTGGCACGCTACCTGCAGACCACCGCCGCCAAGCCGCTGCAGCCTGGGCAGACCCTCGATGTGACCCTGGTCGACATCAAGCGCGCCGGTGACTACGAGCCGTGGCATGGCCCGCGTGGCCGCGACATCCGGATCATGCGTGACATCTACCCGCCGCGGATCAGCCTGCAGTACACGTTGAAGGACGCCAGCGGCCGTATCGTCAGCGAGGGCGATGCGCGCCTCAGCGATACCGGCTACCTGCACAACCTGGGGCTGAAGAGCGACAGTGATCCGCTGCGCTACGAGAAGCGCCTGATCGATGACTGGGTGAAGCGGCAGCTGGCCAGCCAAGCCACCGCCGCGCGATGATCCGGGGCGGCGCGACTCACCGGTAGGTGTCGACCTTGGTCGACACGCATTCAAAGCGCCGACCAAGGTCGGCCGCTACCAGTGCCGCGCCCGGCGACCACTGCGCGTTAGACCCATCGGTAGGCGTCGACCTTGGTCGACACGCATTCACAGCGCCGACCAAGGTCGGCCGCTACCAGAGCCGCGTGCGGCGGCCACTGCGTGTTAGACCTACCGGTAGGTGTCGACCTTGGTCGACACGCATTCAAAGCGCCGACCAAGGTCGGCCGCTACCAGAACCGCGCCCGGCGGCCACTGCGTGTTAGGCCCGTCGGTAGGTGTCGACCTTGGTCGACACGCATTCACAGCGCCGACCAAGGTCGGCCGCTACCAGAGCCGTGCACGGCCAGCGTTCGGTCAGTCCTGATAGACCTTCGCCACGCGCTTGACCGCGCAGGGCAGCTGGTACGCACTCACGCCGCAGCGCGGCGCCAGTTCGGACAGCGTCGGTGCACTGCCCCACAGTTCCACCACGCTGCCGATGCCGGCCTGCGCGTGCGCGGTCAAGTCCACGGTCAGCATGTCCATCGACACGCGCCCGATCAGGGCACCGGGCTGACCATCGATCAGCACCGGGGTGCCATTCGGGGCGAACTGCGGATAACCGTCGGCATAGCCGAGCGCGACCACGCCCACGCGGGTGCGTGCCTTGGCCACGAAGCGCGCGCCATAGCCCACCGGCTCACCGGCCTCGATCCAGCGTTCGGCGATCACCTTCGACTGCATCGTCATCACCGGGCGCAGGCGCTCGGTCAGCGCGGTGTTGTCCGGCAGCGGGTTGGCACCGTACAGCATCAGGCCCGGGCGCACCCAGTCGCTGCGTACATCCGGCCAGCCCAGCAGCGCCGGCGAGTTGCACACACTGGTCTCGCCATCGAGGCCGTCGATGGCCCGCGCGAACGTCGCCGCCTGCTCGTGGGTGCGTTCGCTATCCAGCTCGTCGGCACGCGCCAGGTGGGTCATCAGCACGATCCGTTCGACCTGCGGCAGCGCCGACAGGCGTGCATGCGCGGCGCGGAAGCTGTCCACGTCCAGGCCGAGGCGATGCATGCCGCTGTCCAGCTTCAGCCACACCGTCAACGGACGCGGACTGTCGAAGGCAGCGACGGCTTCCAGTTGCCACGGCGAACCGACGGCGAACCAGAAATCATGCTCGGCCACCAGCGCCATGTCGCTGGGCTCGAAGATACCTTCCAGCAGCAGGATCGGCGCACGGATGCCGGCCTGGCGCAGTTCCAGCGCCTCTTCGATGGTGGCCACGCCGAAACCATCGGCCTCGCCTTCCAGTGCCTGCGCACAGCGCACTGCGCCGTGGCCATAGGCATCGGCCTTGATGATCGCCAGGGCCTTGCCACCGCCCAGTTCACGGGCGAGCCGGTAGTTGCTGCGCAGGGCGCCCAGATCGATCAGCGCGCGGGCAGGACGCATGTGCGGTTCTCTTGTTGCGGCGCGTGACCGTACTGGCCGTAGCGGAAAATATCCAGGCCTTCGGTGCTGATCTGCGGCTGGCGCGCGCTCATCAGGTCGGCCAGGTAGCGGCCCGAGCCGCAGGCCATGGTCCAGCCCAGCGTGCCGTGGCCGGTGTTGAGGTACAGGTTGCGGAATGGCGTGGCGCCGATCACCGGCGTACCGTCCGGCGTGGCCGGGCGCAGGCCGGTCCAGAACTGCGCGCGCGACAGGTCGCCGCCCTTCGGGTAGAGATCGCTGACCACCAGCTCCAGGGTCTCGCGACGGCGCTGCGACAGCGACAGGTCGAAGCCGGCCACTTCGGCCATGCCACCGACGCGGATGCGGTCGTCGAAGCGGGTCACCGCCACCTTGTAGCTCTCATCGAGGATGGTCGAGGTCGGCGCCATCGCCGGGTCGGTGATCGGCAGCGTCAGCGAGTAGCCCTTCAGCGGATACACCGGCAGGCGCATGCCCAGCGATGCGACCAGCGCCGGCGAATAGCTGCCGAGCGCGACCACGAAGCGGTCGGCGGTTTCCAGCTTGCCATCGATGCGTACGCCGGTGATGCGGTCGCCATCGAACTCCAGGCCGGTGATGTCCTGGTCGAAACGGAACTCGACACCGGCATCCACGCACATCTGCGCCAGGCGGCGGGTGAACAGCTGGCAGTCGCCGGTCTGGTCACGCGGCAGGCGCAGCGCGCCGACCAGGCCGTCGACATGGGCCAGGGCCGGTTCGGCCTGGATGATGCCGGCGCGGTCCAGTACCTCGTACGGCACGCCGTACTGGGCCAGGATCTCGATGTCCTGCGCCGAGGCATCCAGCTGCTGCTGGGTGCGGAACAGCTGGGTGGTGCCCAGATCGCGGCCTTCGAACTCGATGCCGATCTGCGCGCGCAGCTCGTTCAGGCAGTCGCGGCTGTACTCGGACATGCGCACCATGCGCGCCTTGTTGATCGCGTAGCGCTCGTGGGTGCAGTTGCGCAGCATCTGCCACAGCCAGCGGTACTGGGCCAGGTCCATACCCGGCTTGATCGCCAGCGGCGCATGCTTCTCGAACAGCCAACCGATGGCCTTCTTCGGCACGCCCGGGGCGGCCCATGGCGAGGTGTAGCCGAACGACAGCTGGCCGGCATTGGCGAAGCTGGTTTCCAGCGCCGGGCCGGGTTGGCGGTCGATGACCGTGACTTCAAACCCGGCCTGTCGCAGGTACCAGGCACTGGTGGTGCCGATCACGCCGCTGCCGAGAACTAGGACTCGCATGGGACTTCTCCAACCCGATCATTCCCTGCACTGGAGCGTGCCGGGACCATAATTGGGGAAGTATAGACAGCCATTCCCAGTTGATTTGCCTGATTTGCAATCAACCGGCAGGATGTTCCCCTGCAATTCATTCCCCAAGGTTGACGGCCATGGCCACCCGTACCCGCGAACTGGACAAGATCGATCGCAAGATCCTGCGCATCCTGCAGGCCGAGGGCCGTATCTCCTTCACCGAACTGGGCGAGCGGGTCGGCCTGTCCACCACCCCATGCACCGAGCGCGTGCGCCGGCTCGAGCGCGAAGGGGTGATCACCGGCTACCACGCCCACCTCGACCCGGCGGCGGTGAAAGCCAGCCTGCTGGTGTTCGTGGAGATCAGCCTGGCCTACAAGTCCGGCGACATCTTCGAGGAGTTCCGGCGCGCGGCCCTGAAGCTGCCCAACGTGCTGGAGTGCCACCTGGTCTCGGGCGACTTCGATTACCTGCTGAAGGCACGGATCAGCGAAATGGCCTCCTACCGCAAGCTGCTCGGCAGCACCTTGCTGACACTGCCGCATGTACGAGAGTCGAAGAGCTACATCGTGATGGAAGAAGTGAAGGAAACGCTGAGCCTGCCAATTCCGGATTGAGTCCGGAACGGTAGTGGGGCCAGATCCCGTGCAGCGGGCTCTGACCCCCGGGTCCGTCAGCGCTGCTGCGGATGCTTCTGCGAGCGCTGTTCCTGCTGCTTGCCGCCCTTGTGCGGCTGCTGCGGGTCCATCTGTTGCTGTTGCTGCTGTTGCTGTTGCTGCGGGTTGCGGCCCTGCGGTTCCTTGCCGGGATGACGGTTCTGCTGGTTTTTCATGATCGCGATCCAGTGGACGAAGGACATGCGGCGGCGGAATGCCGGCGCACGGTCACGTTGGTCCCGGAACGGTTAATCGCAGGCGAAAAAGCAGTGATCTGCAGCAGGTTGTTTTTGTGCGTTCAGGCCGGACAGCGTGCGGTAGCTGCCAACCTTGGCTGGCACCCGAGATCAGCGCTTGATCTGCTGGCCGTCACCGGCCGGCACGCTGTCGTAATAGCGGCCGGTGCGCGAATCGAATACGCGGTTCGGACCGGCCGGCCGCACCCCGGGGACGATGCGGCCATTGCGGTCGTACACCTTGTCGGCCGGCTTCGGCGCCGGGGGGGGGCGCGATCTGGGCGGGGCCGGTGGACCTGATCGGCTGCGCCGGCTGCGGCGACGGCAGGACCTGCGGCTGCGGGCGAGCGGCCTGCGGCGGCGGCATCACCGGCTGCGGTGCCACGGTGGTGGCACTGCGGGTGGCGGTCGGGCTCGACGACGTCGGTACCTGGGCCTGCGCGACCAGGGGCAACAGGGCCATCAACAGCAGGGAAAGGGTCGGTTTCATGTCACGCTCCGGCGTGGATCACATTTACCTTGCGCCTGCACCTGTGTGCCGGCCATGAACGGCCATCACACTTGCAAGCGCGCGCCGGCACCCCCACGTTTTCCGCCATCCCCAGGCCATCAACCCCACGGAGCGCCGCCATGACTGCCTTCGACCTGACGCCCCCCACCGCCACCCAGACCGAGGCGCTGATCGCTGGCCTCAGCAGTGAAGAGCGCCGCGTGCTGCTGCAGCACGGTACCGAGGCGCCGTTCTGCGGCGTGTTCCTCGACAACAAGCGCGAGGGCGTTTACTGCTGCCGGCTGTGCGCGCTGCCGCTGTTCCGCTCCAGCACCAAGTTCGATTCCGGCACCGGTTGGCCGAGCTTCTTCGCCCCGTTCGACCCGGCGCACGTGCGCGAGATCCGCGATACCAGCCACGGCATGGTCCGCACCGAGATCACCTGCGCGCGCTGCGGCAGCCACCTGGGTCACGTTTTCCCGGACGGCCCGCCGCCCACCTACGAGCGCCACTGCCTGAACTCCGTCTCACTTTCGTTCACCGGTAATGGCGAGCCCTGGCCCGACCCGTTGCAGCGTGGCGGCGCCGAAAGCGGCGTGGCGGGCTGAAACACCCCGCTGACCGATTTCACAGAATTCCCTCTTCAGAAAATCGGGCGACGGGCCGACAAGGAGATATCCCCTCTCCTTGCGTCGCCCCATGCTCATCATCGTTGGATTCCTGGTCGTCATCATCAGCGTGATCGGGGGCTATCTCGGTGCCCACGGCCGCCTGGGTGCCCTCTGGCAGCCCTACGAGCTGGTCATCATCGGCGGCGCCGCGCTCGGCGCCTTCCTGGTCGGTACCCCGGCCAAGACGGTCAAGCAGACCCTGCAGGCCATGGTCGGCGTGTTCAAGGGCCCACGCTACAAGCAGCAGGACTACATCGACGTCCTCAGCCTGCTCTATGAACTGCTCAACAAGGCCCGCCGCGAAGGCTTCATGGCGCTGGAAGACCACGTCGAGCGCCCGGCCGAGAGCGCGCTGTTCGGCAACTACCCCAAGGTGCAGGCCGACCACCACCTGATCGACTTCATCACCGACTGCCTGCGCCTGATGATCGGCAGCAACATCGAGCCACACGAGCTGGAGCCGCTGCTGGAACTGGAGCTGGAAAAGCACCACGCCGAGGCCATGGCGCCGTCGCAGGTGCTGACCAAGGTCGCCGACGGACTGCCCGGTTTCGGCATCGTCGCGGCGGTGCTCGGCATCGTCATCACCATGGGTTCGATCGGCGGGGATATCGTCGAGGTCGGCGGCCATGTGGCCGGCGCGCTGGTCGGTACCTTCCTGGGCATCCTGCTGGGCTATGGCTTCGTCGGCCCGATGGCAGCCGCCATGGAAGCGCGCGCCGAGCAGGACAGCCGCATCTACGAATCGGTGAAGACCGCGCTGCTGGCCTGCCTGCGTGGCTACAACCCGAAGATCGCGCTGGAATTCGCCCGCAAGACGCTGCCGTCGAACGTGCGCCCGGCCTTCTCCGATTTCGAGCAGCACCTGAAGACGGTCAAGTAAGCCATGGCCGAGACCAAGCCCACCGTCATCGTCCGCCGGGTCAAGAAGGCCGGCCACGCCGCCCATCATGGCGGTTCGTGGAAGGTGGCCTATGCCGACTTCGTGACCGCGATGATGGCGTTCTTCCTGGTGTTGTGGCTGATGGCCACCACCAACAAGAACGACCGTGCGGCCATTTCCGAGTACTTCCGCAACCCCAGCCCGCTGAGCGGGCAGAACGCCACGCCGGCGCCCGGCATGGCCGGCCCGGGTGGCGCCAGCACCTCGATGATCAAGCTCGGTGGTGCCACCGACATCTCGCGGGGCAGCAGCAACGATCCCTTCCAGAACCAGAAGGAAGCCGTGCCGCAGCCGGTGGACCAGCAGCAGCGCGACAAGCAGCAGCTGGAAGCGCTGATGAAGGAACTGCAGGAAGCGATCAGCAAGAGCCAGGCACTGGAGCCGTTCAAGGACCAGCTGCTGCTGGATCTGACCCCGGAAGGCCTGCGCATCCAGATCGTGGACAAGCAGAACCGGCCGATGTTCGACCTCGGCAGCGCCACGCTGAAGCCGTACACGCAGCAGATCCTGCACGAGCTGGCCAATTACCTGAACCACGTGCCGAACCGGATAAGCCTGACCGGCCACACCGACATCACCGCCTATTCGGCCGCGCGCGGCTACGGCAACTGGGAACTAAGCGCCGATCGTGCCAACGCCGCACGGCGCGCACTGGTGGACGGCGGCCTGGAGGACAGCAAGATCACCCGCGTGGTCGGCCTGTCTTCGTCGGTGCTGTTCGACAAGGCCGACCCGCAGAACCCGATCAACCGCCGCATCAGCATCGTGGTGATGACCCAGGCCGCCGAAGCAGCCGCCCTGGCCGGTGCCGGCCCGCAGGTGGGGCTGTCGGCCCCCGCCGCCGACCCGGACGTGCAGGCCGCGCAGGGGCCGGCAAAGTAAACGGTAGGTGCGGACCTTGGTCCGCACATCCGGGAAAAGCGTGCGGACCAAGGTCCGCACCCACCAGGGGCATGACCCGGCGCACCCGCTACAATGGCGGTCTTTCCGTTTCCAGGTGACTCCACCCCATGTCCCAGAACTCCAAGGCCAAGCGCGACAAGCGCAAGAAGCAGCAGGCCAAGCGCCCGTTCCTCCGCCTGAACGCGCAGCAGCAGGTGCAGAACCATGCCGTGCTGACCAACGAAGACGGCCAGGTGGTCGCGGCCATCGGC
Organism: Stenotrophomonas sp. 71799_Sma; assembly: GCF_056482505.1. NCBI lineage: Bacteria > Pseudomonadati > Pseudomonadota > Gammaproteobacteria > Lysobacterales > Lysobacteraceae > Stenotrophomonas > Stenotrophomonas sp. 71799_Sma. The sequence goes on along the minus strand of NZ_CM151202.1, from coordinate 529,974 downwards.
CTGCAGGGCCGTGAGTGGCTGCTGGCCATCGGCGGCCAGACCATGGGCAATGCCGAGAACCCGGTACCGATGCTGGCCATGCTCAAGCACCTGGCCAACGTGCAGGAGAAGGAAGGCCGCAAGGTCAACCTGGAGTACTCCGAACTGCTGCAGAAGCTGCTGGACACCCTGGCCGCCGAATCCGAGCAGACCGCTGACGAGTACCTGGACAAGCTGGTCGCCGAGTTCGAAGGCGTCGACGCTGCTGAGGGCGAGGAAGGCGAAGCCGCCGAGGGCGACGTGGCCGAAGAAGCCGCTGCCGAGGCCGCTCCGGCCGCTCCGGCCGCTGACAGCGACAGCAAGCCGCAGGCCTGAACCGGCCGCGGCGGTGACGGTCTACGTCGATGACGCGGTGCATCCCTGGCGCGGACAGCGCTGGGCGCACCTGATGGCCGACACCCTGGCCGAGCTGCACGCGATGGCGGCGCAGCTCGGCATTCCCCCGCGGGCCTTCCAGAACAAGGCCAGCGGCGCCCACTACGACGTCACCGCCGAGCTGCGTACGCAGGCGATCGCGCTCGGCGCGCAGGCGATCTCAAGGCACACCGACCGCGCGCTGGTCAAAGCGGTGATCGCCAACGCCAGGGCGCAGTACCGGCCGTAGATGGGAGCGCCGGACATGGCCCGGCGCTACCATCAATCTCAGAACGGGTCGCTGCCCAGCCGGATTTCCACGTTCAGCAGCGAGCACAGCGCCAGCATCGCGTCGTCGTCGCGGGTCAGCGCCATCACGCCGGTGAAGCCGTCGCTGCCGGCATCCACGCTCCACAGCGTGTAATTGTGCTCGCGCAGGCGGTCGAAGGCGGTGGACATCAGCTGCACGCCGTCCAGGTCTTCAGCGAAGTCCTCGTCATCCAGGTCGCCGCCCCAGTCCAGCTGCAGGTTGAAGCGCGCCGACAGCTCGTTCACCGCCGACTGCAGCGATTCCAGGTCATCTCGTTCCACCTCGAAACCGGACTGCCAGGCAATGGCCGTGAACAGCGCCGGCAGCCAGTCGCTGTCCGCTTCCAGCGGCTGCCCGTCCTCGGACAGGTGCTCGCGCCAGCGGTTGAACTGCTGCAGGGCCAGCTCTTCGTCGCCCGGGTTGATCAGCACCAGCAGGTTCCAGACCCGCGCCTCGAAGCCGTCTTCGTCGAAGTCGTGGATGTCTTCCTCGTAGTCGAAATAGTCGCTGTTGTCGGGCATGGCGGAACTTCCTCTGGGGCAGGCCGGCATTCTACGGTTTATCCTGTGCCGCTGAAGCCGGCCTTGGTGGCCGTCACTGTGAATGAAGCGATGAGCGATACCCCTCCCGACCACCTGGCGATCAACCCGGCCAGCCCCTTCCATGATGCGCAGGCGCTGGAGCGCGGCGTTGGCGTGCGTTTCAACGACGTCGAGCGCGACAACGTCGAGGAATACTCGGTCAGCGAAGGCTGGATCCGCGTGCAGGCCGGCAAGGCCCGCGACCGCCGCGGCAACCCGATGACGATCAAGGTCAAGGGCAAGGTCGAGGCGTATTTCCTGGAAACGAAGCCGGAATAACCGGCTTGTGTAGAGTCGAGCCATGCTCGACTGCTTTCCGTTCCGGGTTCATGACGCCTGGGGCAAGAGCAGTCGAGCATGGCTCGACTCTACATTCGGCGTCATTCGCGCTTGCGCGATTCCAGCAGGTCCAGGTTGCGGATCAGGCGCCGTGAGATCTCGTCGGAGATCACCCCGCGCCGGGTCAGCCGGAACAGTTCCTCGCGCTCGGCATTGAGGCCGGCGCTGCGCAGCTGGCGGTAGCCCAGTTCCATGCGCCGCACCTTCTCCGGGTCCACGTCGGGCCCGTCGCTGTCCTTCTCCAGGTGGCGCTGGTACAGCAGGCTGACCCGCGAGGCGGCATCGTTGTACAGCTGCACGTTCTCGGTGTTCTGGTTCATCACCATCTGCTGGCGCATGCGCTCGACCCCGGCCAGTGCGGCCTTCGACGACAGCCGGCGCGCCAGATCCTCTTCCTTGCGCTCACCCGAATCGGACGGCAGCTGCAGGCCTTTCAACAGCCGCGGCAGCGCGATGCTGGCGCCCAGCAGCGAGAACAGGATCACCGACGCGGCCAGGAAGATCACCAGGTCACGCGCCGGGAATGCACTGCCGTCGGGAAGGAACAGCGGCAGGGTCAACACGCCGGCCAGGGTAATCGCACCGCGCACGCCGGCCACCGAGGTCGCCACCACGATGCGCCAGTTCGGCGCCTCGCCCCGCTCCAGGCCGCGACGACGCGCGCGCAGCAGGTTCCAGCGCAGCGACAGCCACACCCACAGCAGGCGCAGCACGACCAGTGCCAGATTGATCACCACCACATACACCAGCAGCCACCACGCACTCTGGTGGCCGGTCTCGTTCATGGTGGTGGTGGCGCGTTCGACGATGCCCGGCAGCTGCTCGCCCAGCAGCACGAACATGATGCCGTTGAAGCTGAACTGCAGCATGTTCCAGACCCCGGCGCGCTGCACGCGCATGCTGCCGGAGACGCGTCCGGTCAGCTCGACATAGCTCATCGCGATACCGGCGGCGACCGCGGCGAGGATGCCCGAGGCATGGATCTCTTCGGCCAGCAGGTAGGCCGCGAACGGAATGAGCAGGTTGACCAGCATCGCCGCGCCCGGCTCTTCGCCGAAGCGGCGCCACAGCCAGCGCTGGAAGGTGGACACACCCAGCGTCACTGCCACGCCCACAGCAAGGCCGGCCACCGCCACCCATACGAAGGTCAGCGAGGCCGTGGCCAGCGAGAAGGTGCCGGTCATCACTGCCGCCACCGCGAAGCGGAAGCAGACCAGGCCCGAGGCATCGTTCAGCAGCGACTCGCCCTCAAGGATGTGCATCAGGCGCTTGGGAATCGGCGCCTTGGAAGCGATGGCCCCGACCGCCACCGGGTCGGTCGGCGACACGATGGCCGCCAGCGCGAAGCACACCGCCAGCGGCATCACCGGAATCAGCCAGTGGATGAGGAAGCCAGCGCCGATGACGGTGAACACCACCAGGCCGAACGCCAGCTCGAGGATCGCGCCCTTGTCGCGGAACAGGCCCTGCTTGGGAATACGCCAGCCATCCAGGAACAGCAGCGGCGGCAGGAACAGCAGGAAGAACACCTCCGGCTCCAGCGCGTGGCCGCGGTTGAACACGCCGGCGATGACCGCACCCAGGCCGATCTGCACCAGCGGCAGCGGCAACGAGAACGGCAGGACACGAACCAGGTAGCCGCTGGCGACAACGGCCACCAGCATCGCCAGGACGACTTCAATGGTATGCATGCTTCTTCCAGGAAGCGGCGCGCGGGGAGGCTCGCAAGCCAGCGCCGGAAACCCGGAAAAAACTACCACATGCGGCCATGACCGCGACGGCCGGGGCCGCCGCGCGTCAGCCCCGGCTCATGCCCCGTCGAAGCGGTACAGATCCATGGCGAGGAAGCCAGCATCGATACCGGCGTCGATGCGGCGTGCACCGAAGCCGCCCTCGCCGGCCGCGCCCATCGCGAAGAACAGCGGCAGCAGGTGCTCGTCGGTCGGGTGCGCACGTTCGGCGAATGGCGCCTGCCTGCGGTAATCCAACAGGGCCTGGCGGTCATTGGCGGCCAGACGCTGCTCCACCCACTCGATGAAGGGCCGCACGTACGGCGCTTCCTTGCCGTCCTGGTAGTCCCCCCAGTCGTGCAGGTTGTGGGTGATGCTGCCCGAGCCGACCAGCAGCACGCCCTGCTCGCGCAGCGGCGCCAGCGCACGGCCCAGCGCGAACTGGTGCTCGGGCCCGAGCAGTGGCTGGATCGACAGCGGCACCACCGGGATGTCGGCCTGCGGGCGCAACAGCCGCAGCGGCACCCAGGCACCGTGGTCGAGGCCACGCTGCGGGTCGAGTGCCACCGGCAGGCCAGCGGCCGCGATGCGGCCGGCCACCTCTTCGGCCAGCGCCGGATCGCCCGGCGCCGGGTACTGCAGTTCAAACAGCGCGCGCGGGAAGCCGCCGAAGTCATGGATGGTCGGTGGCTGCGGATGCGCGCCGACCAGCGGCTGCCGGCCCAGCCAGTGCGCCGAGGCCATCACGATGGCGCGCGGCGTCGGCAGGTCGCGCGCCAGCTCGGCCAGGCGCACGCCAACCTGGCCCGGATGCAGGGCGGTCATCGGCGAACCATGCGAGATGTACAGCGAAGGCAGGCGGGACATGGAATTCTCCAGTTGCAGGGTCAGGCGGCGATCAGCGCGAACGCAGGGTCCACTTGCCATCGCCGACCAGGAACAGCACTACCAGCGCCAGTGCCCAGAACGCCGGGTATTCCCAGCCGCCGCCGGCATTGGCGAAACCGAAGCCGTTGGCGCCGTGCACGGTGACGATGGTGCCCAGCAGCAGCGGCACACCGACAAGGCTCACCCAGCGTGCGTAGATGCCCAGCAGGAGCGCGACGGTGATCACCAGCTCGACGCCGATGGTGAGGTAGCCGAGCACGCCGGGCAGGCCCAGCGACTCGAAGAACGCCGCCGTGCCGGCCGGGGTGAATACCAGCAGCTTGATCAGCGCATGGACCAGGAACAGCACGCCCAGGGCCAGGCGCAGCAGGGTGGCGCCGTACGGGGCCAGCGGCGAAACAGGAGCGGTCGTGGTGTGCATGGGGAAACACCTTGAAGGGAGTGGGCACAGGTTATTGCGCCTTCGTTGACCAATAAATACGATGGATTGACCGTATTTATTTCAAAAGGCGCAACAATGGACACCCTCGAGGCGATGCGCGTGTTCGTGGCGGTGGTCGAGCGCAACGGCTTCAGTGCCGCCGCCCAGGCCCTGGATATGTCCACTGCCGGCGTCACCCGCCAGGTCGCCGCGCTGGAAAAGCGCCTGTCCACCCGCCTGCTCCACCGCACCACGCGCCGGGTCAGCCCGACCAGTACCGGTGCCGCCTACTACGCCCAGTGCGTGCGCCTGCTGGCCGAGTTCGACGCGCTGGAGGCCAGCATCGGCGCGCAGGCGCTGGAGCCCTCCGGCACGCTGCGCATCAACGCACCGGTCAGTTGGGGCATCGCCCGCCTCGGCCCGCTGCTGGCCAGCTACCGCGAACGCTTCCCGCAGGTGGAACTGGACCTGGCCCTGTCCGACCGGCTGGTGGACATGGTCGAGGAAGGCTACGACGTCGCCATCCGCATCACCCGCGAGCCGGGGCCGACGTTGATCGCGCGACGTCTGGGCGAATCGCGGGTGAGCCTGTGCGCCGCGCCGTCCTACCTGGCCGCACGCGGCACCCCACAGACGCCGCAGGACCTGCAGGCACACGCGTGCCTGAGCTACAGCTACTGGGCCGCCGGCAACAACTGGCCGCTGCAGGGGCCCGGCGGCGAAGTGAAGGTGGCGGTGAGCAGCCTGCTGCACGCCAACAACGGCGACGTGCTGCGCGAAGCAGCAATCGCCGGCATGGGCGTGATCCTGCAACCGGATTTCCTGCTGGAAGACGCGCTGGCCGATGGCCGCCTGGTGCGCATCCTGCCCGAATGGGAGGCCTCGCCGATCGGCATCTTCGCGGTCTATACCAGCCGCAGCCATCTGGCACCGAAGGTGCGCAGTTTCATCGACCACCTGGTGGAGGCCGGGGTGTAGCCGAGTCTGGCGCTTGCCGGTAGTGCCGGCCGCTGGCCGGCAATCAGACACATCCCGGTCCTGGGCGAATGCCGGCCAGCGGCCGGCACTACCGCTTAGGCGGCAACCTCATCCAGCGCCTCGATGATCCGTTCCAGCGGCGCCGGCCGCCCCAGCAGGTAACCCTGCACCTGGTCGCAGCCGTGCGCAGCCAGCCAGTCCAGCTGCCCCGGCGTTTCCACGCCCTCGGCGATGATGGTCAGGCCCATGCTGTGGCCCAGCGACAGCAGCGCGCGGCAGATCGAGGCATTGCGCGGATTGGTTTCCACGTCGGCGACGAAGCTGCGGTCGATCTTCAGGATGTCCAATGGCAGGTGCTGCAGGTAGGACATGCTGGAATAGCCGGTACCGAAGTCATCCAGCGACACGCTGATGCCCTGCTCGTGCAGGCGTTGCATGGTCTGCATCGCCTGCGCCGGCTTGCGCATCAGGCTGCTCTCGGTCAGCTCCACGTGCAGCGCGCCGCGGGCCAGGCCGAACTCCTGCTGCGCGCGGGTGAACTCGGCCACCAGATCGCTGTTGAAGAACTGCACCGCCGATACATTGACCGCGATCGGCAGCTCGCCCCAACCGGCCTCGACCAGCCGGCGCTGCGCCTTCGCCGCCGCACGGATCACCCAGCGCCCCAGTGCCAGGATCAGCCCGGTGTCCTCACACAGCTGGATGAACTCGTTGGGCGGGATGAAGCTGCCATCGGCCTGCGGCCAGCGCAGCAGGGCCTCCAGCGCGGCCGGACTGCCATCGCTGGCGTGCCGGATCGGCTGGAAATACAGCTGGAACTCGTTGTCGATGGCGGCGTGGATGCGTCCGGCCAGGCGCAGGCGATCGGCCAACCGCGTGGTCACCGCCGCGTCGAACCAGACCACCACATTGCCTTCGGCGCGCGCGGCATGCGCGGCCTGTGCGGCCATGCCGATCACCTGCTCGGCGCTGTGGCCGTCGCCGGCAATGTGCACGGCCACGCCGATGCGCGGCTCGAACTGGTGCAGCGAATCCTTGCCGCGCATCGGCGCCGACACGATCTGCAGCAGGTCGTCCAGCACGCGCTGGGTATCGTGCTCGGCACCGATGGCGAACACGAAGTCCTCCGCCGGCTGGAACGCCAGCGTGCCGCAGCGCGCGCCCAGGCCACCAAGCCGGGTCGCCATCGACTGCAGCACCGCATCGCCGATCTCGCGGCCCAGCGTGTCGGCCACCAGCTGCAGGCCGCGCAACTGCACGAACGCAATGGTGTAGCCCGCATCGTGCTCGTCCAGCTGTTCGGTCAGCGCGCGCACGTTGAGCAGGCCGGTGGCCGGGTTGTGCCGCGCCTGGTAGGCCAGGTCGCGCTCGTAGGCCAGCCGTTCGCTCACATCCTCGGCCAGCACCAGGCAGGCGGGCTGGCCATCGAAATCGAGCCTGGACAGGTGTGCGCGCACTTCGAACACACTGCCGTCCTTGCGCCGGTGCAGGCGCACGGTGGCATCCTGCAGCTCGCCGACACGGGCCTTGGCGATCGCACCCTTCACCTCGTCCCAGCCTTCACGCGGGCGGATGTCGAGGATGCTCATCGCGAGGAATTCCTCGCGGCTGTAGCCGTACTGGCGCACGGCGGCATCGTTGACCTCGATGAAGCGCAGCGTATCCGGATCGAACACCCAGAACGGTGCTGGATTGCGGTCGAACAACAGGCGGAAGCGGCGTTCCACTTCGCTCATCTGCTCGCGGGCCTGGTAGCGTTCGCTCAGGTCGGTCAGGGCACCGATCATGCGGCGCTCGCTGTCGGCCACCTCCACCCGCTGCCCGCGTGCGCCCACCCAGCGCACTGCGCCTCCGGGCAGTACCAGGCGGAACACCTGGTCGAGCACCGCGCCACCGGCGAAGGCCTGGTCGAAGGCCTGCTGCAGGCGCGCCGCATCATCACGATGCACGCGCGCGAAGAAATCGGCCACCGGCAGCGCATCGGTCTGCACGCCGAAGATTTCACGCGCCAGCGGTGACCAGCGCAACAGTGCGGCATCCTCGTCCACGTACCAGGTGCAGACGCGCCCGACCTGGTGGGCCAGGCGCAGTTCGGCATGCCCGGTCTTCAGTTCCTCCGCCATCGACTGCTGGCGGCGGGTGCTGCGGCGCACCGCGTACAGCAGGACCAGCAGCACCCCGACGTAGGCCAGCACGATCGCTACTGACGCCTGCAGGTAGGGCCACCAGGGTGCCAGCACGTCCTCATCGGCCAACCCGACCTGCACCGCCAGCGGGCTGCGCTCCAGCGTGCTGATGGTGATGATGCGGGGCACGCCATCCACCGCGCCCGGCAGGCTGCCCAGCTCGACCACCGCCTGCTTGCCGAGCAGATCGCGGCGCGGCAGGTCGTAGCGACGGCCGACCGTACCATGCGGGTCCGGCACGCGGGCCAGCATGTAACCTTCGGCATCGCTGATCGAGACCAGTCCGTTCGGACCGACATCGAGGCCACCGATGATGCGCTGCAGCTCACCGCAGCGCAGCCGTGCCAGCAGCCAGCGGTCGCCGGCCATCGGCAGCGCCAGCGGCACCACCCAGCCGTCGTCGCTGGCACGCTGCGGCGGGCCGATGTACAGCGCGCTGCCCTGGCCACGGCGTTGCGGATCGGTCCACAGCGGCAGGTTCAGATCGCCCCTGCCGGCGGTGATCGAGCGACCATGGCGATCGAGCACGACGATGCTGTGCAGCTCGGCATGGCGGCGCAGCACGCCATCGATCGAAGCATCCAGCAGCGCCGGGGCCTGTGCGGGCACGCTGCGGAACAGTTCTGCGGCGTCGGCGGCGATGCCGGACATCGCCCGCTCCAGGTTGCGCAGTTCCAGTGCCAGCAGGCGCTCGCTGCCCACCGCCAGCGCGCGGCTCTGCCGCTGCGCGGCCTCCAGCCGGCGCTGGTGGTCGTTGATCAGCATGGTGGTCAGGCCGGCCACCAGCAACACGCCCAGCAGCACCCCGCCCCAGGTAATGGCGCGCAGCGGCCGGGCCAACGCCCGTTTCAGCGCGGGCATCGGTTGGTCTTCCTTGTGCAGTCGGCTGGCTTCATGCGCGAACGAATCCTCCACATCCCCGACCTCAACGGCCGGCGGACGCCATTCTTGACGCCTGACCCCCCCGCATGGCCACCTCCCCGTGTCCGCGCAGGGCTCCTGAGGCCAGCATGCACCACACCGGTGACGGCGTGAAGATCGCTTCCGCGCGTTCAGCCAGATCCCGCACAGGGCGGGCGGCACTACGGGAGGGCCAGCCGGGGCGGAGCGGATTAGACTTGGGGTTTTCCGCTGCAAGAGAAGTCCATGTCCAAGCTGCGCCGTCCCACCCTGGCACTGGCCATCGTTGCCAGCCTGTCCCTGGCCGCCTGCGACCGCCCGGCCGATCCGGCTGCCGGCACCGCCGCGCCTGCCGATGCCGCACCTGCGGCCGCCAAGCCGATGCTGGGCAGCTTCGGCTTCGATGCCAGCGGCATGGACCGCAGCATTGCCGCCGGCGATGATTTCTTTGGTTTCGCCAACGGCACCTGGGTCAAGAACACCGAGATCCCGGCCGATCGTTCGCGTTTCGGCAGCTTCAACGTCATCGCCGAGAAGACCCTGGCCGACACCCGCGCGATCCTCGAAGGCGCCGCCGGCAACACCCAGGCCAGCGGTGACGACAAGCTGATCGGCGACTACTACGCCGCCTACATGGACGAAGCCGGCATCGAGCAGCACGGCATCGCGCCGGTGCAGCCGCAGCTGAAGGCGATCGAGACCATCGCCGACAAGGCCGGGTTGGCCCGAGCCCTGGGCGGCGAGATGCGCGCCGACGTCGACCTGCTCAATGCGACCAACTTCTACACCGACCGCCTGTTCGGCCTGTGGGTGTCGGTGGACCTGCTGCAGCCGGACCGCAACGCGCCCTACCTGGTGCAGGGCGGCCTGGGCATGCCCGACCGTGACTTCTACCTCGGCGCCGGCCGCATGGCCGAGCTGCGCAAGCAGTACCAGGCCTACATCGCACAGATGCTGCAGCTGGCCGGTGTCGCCGATCCGGCGGGCAAGGCGCAGCGCATCCTCGCGCTGGAGACGAAGATCGCGCAGGCGCACGCCACCCAGGAAGAAACCAATGATGTGACCAAGGGTGCCAATCCCTGGACCCAGGCCGACTTCAATGCCAAGGCGCCGGGCATGGACTGGAACGCCTTCCTCGACGCGGCTGCGCTGGGCAAGCAGCAGGACTTCATCGTCTGGCAACCCAAGGCCGTGGCCGGCCTGTCCAAGCTGGTCGCCACCGAGCCGCTGGATGTCTGGAAGGATTACCTGGCCTTCCACGCGCTGGACCGCGCCGCTGCCTACCTGCCGAAGAAATTCGCCGATGCCCGCTTCGCCTTCCACGGCACCACGCTGAGCGGCACGCCGCAGCAGAGCGACCGCTGGAAGCGTGCAGTGGACGACGCCAGCCATGCCATCGGCGAAGCGATCGGCAAGCGTTACGTCGAGAAGCACTTCGACGCCAAGACCAAGGAACGCGCGGACGAGATGGCGAAGAACATCATCGCCGCCTTCGCCAAGCGCATCGACGCGCTCGCGTGGATGTCGCCGCAGACCAAGGCCAGCGCCAAGGCCAAGGTGGCCGGCCTGACCGTGGGCATGGGTTACCCGGAAAAGTGGCGTGATTACACCGGCCTGGAGATCCGCCGTGATGACGCGCTGGGCAATGCGCAGCGCGCCGAACTGTTCGAGTACCAGCGCAACATCGCCAAGCTGGGCAAGGCGGTCGACCACAGCGAGTGGGCGATGCTGCCGCAGACCATCAACGCGATGAACGTGCCGCTGGAGAACCGCCTGGTGTTCCCGGCCGCGATCCTGCAGCCGCCGTTCTTCGACGGTGCTGCCGACGACGCGGTGAACTACGGCGCCATCGGCGCAGTGATCGGCCACGAGATCAGCCACGGCTTCGACAACGCCGGTGCGCTGTTCGACGAGACCGGCAAGCTGCACAACTGGTGGACCGCTGAAGACCTGAAGCAGTTCAACGCCGCTGGTGATGCGCTGGCCGCACAGTTCAGCAGCTACGAGCCGTTCCCGGGCGTGCATGTGAACGGCAAGCTGACCCTGGGCGAGAACATCGCCGACGTGGCTGGCCTGGGTACCGCCTACGATGCCTACCAGCTGTCGCTGCAGGGCAAGCCGGGCCAGACCCTGGAAGGCTTCACCCCCGACCAGCGCTTCTTCCTCGGCTTCGCCCAGGCGTGGCGCAGCAAGAGCCGCGAGCAGGCGCTGCGCAACTCGCTGCTGACCGATGTGCATGCACCGGGCCAGTTCCGCGCACTCACCGTGCGCAACATCGACGCCTGGTACCCGGCGTTCGAAGTGAAGGAAGGCCAGAAGCTGTACCTGGCCCCGGACAAGCGGGTCAAGGTGTGGTGATGTAACCGGAACGGGCGCCGAAAGGCGCCCGTTTCATTTCCCGGTAGCTGCCAACCCTGGTCGGCACATGCCCCGCTCTGGTGGGTGCAAACCCTGGTCGGCACATGCCCCGCTCTGGTGGGTGCCGACCTTGGTCGGCACGGGCGTGGGAATCCACGCATGGCGTGGATCTACCTGCGGGTGGTGGCAACCATCAGCAGAGCGCTCGCAGCCAACACCGCAGCAGCCCAAAGCGTGGCGTATGGCCCGACACCATCCAGCAGCCGTCCCCCGCCCCACGCCCCGAGCGCGATACCGATGTTAAACACGCCTACATACAGGGCGGTGGCGATCTCCACGGCCTGCGGCACCGCTTTCATCATCCAGCTCATCAGGCCCACCGATACGCCGCCATAGGCCAGGCCCCATAGCAGCAGCACCGCAATGCCACCGCTCGGCGTGCCCCCCAGCCACAGCAACAGCAGCGGCGTCAGCAGCAGGCCCGATGCGATCGCCAGCAACGTACCGCGCGGATGGCGTGCTGCCAGCGGCCCGGCGATGAAGTTGCCGGCGATGCCGGCCAGGCCGTAGGCAAACAGCAGTGCACCGATCCAGGACGCCTCCACGCCCGAGACGGACGTCAGCAGCGGCCGCACGTAGGTGAAGGCGATGAAGTGCCCGGACACCAGCAGCACGGTCAGCCACAGGCCACGCCGCAGGTCGCGCTGGCCAAGCTGCTGCACGAACTGCCGCGGCTGCACCGATGTACTTACAGGTAACGCGGGAACCACCCGCAGATGCAGCAGCATCACCGCCGCACTGAACAACGCCATCGCTGCAAAGGCGCTGCGCCAACCCAATGCATCCCCGATCAGCGCGCCCAACGGAACACCCAGCACCGACGCTGCGGCCACGCCGCCGAAGATGATCGAGGTAGCCAGGCCGATGCGGTCAGCCGGCACCAGGCGCGCGGCCAGACCGCCGGCGATGGCCCAGATGCCGCCCATGCAGAACCCCACCAGCACCCGTGCGGCCAACAGCCAGCCGATGCCCGGTGCCAGCGCCGACGCGAGGTTGGCGACCAGCAGAAGCGCAAGCAGCGCGCACAGGATGCGACGGCGATCGATGCCACCGGCTGCGATCACCACCAGCGGTGCGAACACTGCCGCCAGCAGGGCCGGCAGCGAGATCATCAGGCCGGCGGTGCCGGTGGACGCGCCGAGATCTTCGGCGATCGGGGTCAGCAGGCCGACCGGCAGCATTTCGGTGGTGACCACCGAGAACGTGGCGAGGCCGACGGCGGAAACCGACCACCACGGATGACGAGGCACAGTCGCGGCGTGCGTAGGCGATGAAGCGCTCACGGGACGATTCCTTCAGGGGATGTGGTCGAGGCGGACGGGCGCAGTGCATGGTGTGCGAGCACGGCGAACAGCAGCACGCCACCGCCTGCCACCAGCGCAACAACAAAGCCGCTGCGCACGCCCCCCGCATCGACACCCTGCCCGGACAGCGCCGCGCCCAGCGCCACGCCGATGTTCAATCCGGCCAGCAACCAGGTCATGCCTTCGGTCAGGCGCGATTCGGGCACGTACTGTTCGACCAGCGACATCGCCACGATCATCGTCGGCGCGAATAACACCCCGGCCAGCAGCACGGCAACGGCCAGGGCAGGCAGGCTGCCGACCCACAGCAGCGGTAGCGTGGCCAATGCAGTGGCCGCTGCTCCGGTCAGCAACAGGCGCGGCAACGGGATCTGCAGCTTCAGCGCACCAAACAGCAGGCCCGCCGCGCAGCTGCCCAGCGCATAGGCCGACAGCACCCAACTGGCAGCCAGTGGCTGCCCGCGCTGTTCGGCGAAGGCCACGCTGGTGATGTCGACGGTACCGACAATCACACCCATCGCCAGCATCAGCAACGCCAGCAGGCGGATCTCCGCTTGCCGCAGCAGCGAGCGCGAGGGTGTTGCGCCTTCGCAGCGCTGCAGCGGTGGTTCGGTACCGCGTTGCAGAACCAGTGCGGTCACCCCGAGCACCAGCAGCAGGGCGGCGGCCAGCACGCCGGCCTGCGGCCATACCGCCACCGACAACCCGACGGACAACGGTGGCCCGGCGATGAAGGTCACCTCGTCGAACACGGTCTCCAGCGAATACGCAGTCTGCAGCTGGGGGCATCCGCGATGGATCGCGGTCCAACGCGCGCGCACCATCGCCGACATGCTGGGCATGCAACCGGCCAGCATCGCCGCAATGAACAGCGTCCAGTCCGGCGCGGCCAGCAGCGTGCACGCAAGCAGCAACAGCAACCCGGCCGCACTGGCCGCGGTGGCCCACGGCAGCACCCTGCCCTGCCCGCGCCGGTCGACCCAGCGCGATACCTGCGGCGACAGCAACGCGTAGGTCAGCACGAAGGTGGCCGACACCGCACCGGCCAGTGCATAGCTGCCGCGCAGCTGGGACAGCAGGGTGATGATGCCGATACCGGTCATCGGTAGAGGAAGGCGTGCCAGCAGCCCGGCCAGGGCGAGGCCGGCGGTGCCGGGGGCCGCGAACAGGTCGCGATAGGGGGTGGCCATCAGGTTCTCCAGGGCAGTGACTTGCCTGGCGCACCGGGCGCCACGACAATACATACAGAGCGTATGAATAAGAGGCTACATTCATACGTACCGTATGTAAATAATCATGCACTGTGTATGTAAGGAGCTCCGGATGGTTCGTCGCACCCGCGCCGAGATGGAAGAAACCCGCGCCACCCTGCTGGCCACCGCCCGCCGGGTGTTCAGCGCGCATGGCTATGCCGCCACCTCGATGGACGACCTGACCGCCCAGGCCGGGCTGACCCGCGGCGCGCTGTACCACCACTTCGGCGACAAGAAGGGTCTGCTGGCGGCTGTCGTCGCCCAGCTCGATGCCGAGACCGACCTGCGCCTGCAGGCGATCAGCGATGGCGCGGATGATGCCTGGGACGGCTTCGTGCAGCGTTGCCGCGCCTATCTGGAGATGGCACTGGAGCCGGAGATCCAGCGCATCGTGCTGCGCGATGCGCGCGCGGTACTCGGTGGCGCCTCACCGGAATCGCAGCGGCACTGCGTGAACTCGATGCAACGCCTGATCGAGCAGCTGATTGCCGAGGGTGCGGTGGCGCCGGTGGATGCGCAGGCGATGGCGTCGCTGATCTACGGCAGCCTGGCCGAGGCCGCGTTCTGGATCGCCGAGGGCGAGGATGGCGACGCGCGCCTGCAGCAGGCGACGGCGGCGCTGGAGATGCTGTTGCGTGGGTTGAAGTCGACCGGGTAACTCCCATCCACGCATGGCGTGGACTTACTGCGGAATCCGCTCTGGTAGAGGCCAACCTTGGTTGGCGCTTCTGCGGCACTGCGCGAAATGCGTGCCGACCAAGGTCGGCAGCTACCAGAACCAAGGTGTCAGTAGATCCACCTACTGCGGAATCCGCTCTGGTAGAGGCCAACCTTGGTTGGCGCTTCTGCGGCACCGCGCGAAATGCGTGCCGACCAAGGTCGGCAGCTACCGGAGCAGTTCGGGCCACTCGCGCAACACCGCCACCGGCACGCCCATGCGCGTGCAGGCGCGGCTGGCCAGGCCATCGGGCAGCGCGCGGCGGAACAGCGGCGCCATGCCCTGCATCAGCTTCGCCGACGCTGCAGCTTGTGCGCGCTGGCGCGCATTGCGTTCCAGCATGCCCTCGGCCCAATCCGGCAGCAGCGCCGCACCGGCGCCGAGGAACACTTCGCGCGACAGGCCCGGCACCGGTACCGGCAGGCGCACGCCGGACAACACCTCCAGCACTTCGCGCGAGCGCTCGTCGACGCGCAGCTCCGGCTGCCGCGCACAGAAGTACGCCGCCACTTCCGCTTCGCTGCGCGGCACATCCACCGCACCCAGCGCTTCGGCCACGCGGCAGTACTCGTCGTAATAGCGATCGGCGATGTGCGCCGGCACCTCGCGCCCGTAACGACGGAAGCCCTGCAGGAAACCGAAGGCTTCGGTCACGTGCACCCAGGTCAGCAGCTGCGGATCATCGGCAGCATAGGTCTCGCCCTGTGCGGTCTGGCCGCGGATCTGCGCATGGATGCGGCGTACCTTGGCCACCAGCGCCTCCACCTCGCCGCGGGGCGCATAGCTGGTGCCGGCAACGAAGGCGGTGGTGCGGCGCAGGCGTCCCACCAGGTCCTGGCGGAAATTGGAGTGGTCGTAGACACCGGCCAGCGCGCGCGGGTGCAGGGTCTGCAGCATCAGCGCACACAGGCCACCGGCCAGCATCGAGGGGAACTCGGCGTGCAGGCGCCAGGTGACGCTGTCCGGGCCGAACCAGCCCGGGTCTCCCAGCGGGTGGTCGTAATCGATGCCGCTCTGGCCACGCGGGAAGGCCTCCAGCACCCAGCGCCGGATAGGCGCGGTGACGGGGCGGGAAAGTCGCTGCAGCAGAGCCGGCATCACAGGTCCAGGAAAGGCGGAAGAGCGGCCGCAGGTTGCGCGGTCGGCCCCGATTCTGGGCGATCACGACGCCGACGGCGAGCCTCCGCGCTCAGCCACGGTTTCATGTGCAGCCGCAGCACGTTTCACCCTGCGACATCCTGTCGCAGGCTGCGACCATGATGTTGCGATGCAGCAACATTCACCCATTCAGACAAAACCCTTACGCCGCTAGGCATTGCGCCCATTGCACGGCTCGCTGGAAGTGCTAGAACTGAACCCGCCACACCGTCCAACGCTGATCGACGCACGTTCCACAAGGAGCCAGCCATGATTGCTTTGTTCAAGGGTTTGGGACTACTGCTTCGCGACAACGAGCTCTACAGCAGCCCGTTCGAAAAACAGGTCGCGCACTGGCGCAGCCTCAGCGAGCAGCAGATCCGCGATGAAGTGGCTGTGCTGGCCCAGGCCAAGTGCCAATGGCTGATCGCCTCGATCGTCGGCTGGCAGGCGGCCTCGCTGCTGATCCTCGGGCTGATCACCAACTACCTGTGGCGCGACGATTACCACATCACCTTCACCCGCGTGGTCGTGGTGTTCGGCTCATGGATCTCGATCCTGTTCGTGATCTGGTTCATGGCCAACATGTTCGACCGCACCGCCGGTTTCGAGCGTTGGATGAAGGCCTTCAACAGCCGCGCCCGCATCAGCTCCAAGGCCGACAGCGTCGAGAACGTGGCCGAGGCACTGGACCTGGCCGAGCACTACCCGGAAGTGCTGGACTACAAGCAGGCCGTCACCGCCAAGCGCGAGCTGCGCCATGAGGACATCCGCATCATGACCGAGATCGGGCGCATGAAGCAGCACTCAGAACTGGTCGGCCGCCTGAACCATGTGGGTGAGAACGAGCACCACCACGACCTGACACTGCAACCTGCCTACTGACCCTTCAGGGAAGCGGGGGGACCCACAATGCCACCGTGATCACTCACGGTGGCATTGTTCTATCGGGTCCTGGCTGACGCATTGGTGGAAGCCCCTGGGCAGGTCACGCATCGCCTCGGTCTTTCCCACCGCCACCGCGAACCGACGCAACGGCGGCGTGGCACACGCGGCCCCGCTGCTGCATGCAGGGTCCAGCACCACGTAGTGGCAGTGGCCACTGCTGCTGGCGATGCACTGGAACCGCGCCTCGCCATCGACCACGGTGCGTTTGCTGTACAGCGTGTCCACGCCGTTGGCATTGGTACGGGTGATCGAGGTTTCGCTGGACTTCTCGCAGCCCGCCAACGACAGCGCAGCAACGCAGGCAAACAGGAACAGGCGCATGGTGCCTCCAGGGTGCGGCTACATGCCGCGGAACAGGCTCATGAACGGTTGGCTGACCACCAGCGTCTCCGTACGCCCACGCAGGCGCAGCACCCCGCGCCCGGTATCGTCGCGGCTGACCGCTGCCACCGCCTTCATGTTGACGATGGTCGAGCGATGGATCTGGCGGAAGTGCTGCGGATCGAGCACTTCCAGCAGCTCGCGCAACGGTGTGCGCAGCAGGCTCTCACCGGCCGCGGTCATCACGGTGGTGTACTTGTTGTCAGCACGGAAATAGGCCACGTCTTCCAGCATGATCAGCTGCGTCTCGCGGCCGTTGCTGGCGGTGATCCAGGCCAAGGGCGGGCGCTCTGCCGCCCTCTGCGACGGCCCCAGGCGCTGAAGCAGGCGTTCGAGTACGGCATCGTCCTGGCGCGTTGATGGCAGCCGCGACAGGATGCGTTCGCGCGTGGCCAGCAGGCGCTCATCGCTGACCGGCTTCAGCAGGTAGTCCATCGCACCCTGCTCGAACGCATCGATGGCGTACTGGTCATAGGCGGTGACGAACACCACCTGGGTACGCGGGCTCAGTTCGGACAGCGAACGTGCCACCTCGATGCCGCTGATGCCAGGCATGCGGATGTCGAGGAAGGCGATATCCGGCTGCTTCTCGGCCAGCTGCTCCAGCGCACTGGCGCCGTCCTCGCACTCGGCCACCAGCTTCAGGTCCGGCCACAGCCGGCCCAGCTGCTCCACCAGTGACTGCCGCAGCAGTTCTTCGTCTTCGGCGATCAGCGCCTCAAGCGGCATGGCTGCGTTCCTTGGCCGACTGCGGCAGGGTCATGGTCGCGGCCACGCCGCTGGGGAAGTTGGCAACGATCGCCACACCGGCCTGCTCGCCGCAGGTCAGGCGCAGGCGCTCGCGCAGGTTCTTCAGGCCGATGCCGGTGCCACTGGTGCCCTGGCCGAAGCCGAGGCCGTCGTCGGCCACCGTCACCGTTACATGGTCATCGAAGCCACGCGCCAAGATCCAGATCGTGCCACCGCCGGGCTTCGGTTCCAGGCCATGCTTGATCGCGTTCTCCACCAGCGTCTGCAGCGCCATCGCCGGCAGCTGCACGCCGTGCAGTTCGTTCGGCACCTGCACCTCCACCCCCAGCCGTGCGCCCATGCGGATACGCAGGATCTCCAGGTAGGCACGGGTACGCTCCAGCTCCACGCCCAGCGTGGACAGCGATTCGTCCACCTGTGGCAACGAGCTGCGCAGGTACTGGATCAGGTGGCCCAGCATCTGGTCGGCACGTGCCGGGTCGGTGCGGGTCAGCACCTGCGCGTTGGCCAGCGTGTTGTAGAGGAAGTGCGGTTCCACCTGCGCGTGCAGCAGGTTCAACCGGGCCACCGACAGCTCCTTTTCCACCTGGGTCTGCTCAGCCGCGGCCTGCTCGTCGCGACGCTGGTCGGCAACACGGCGGCTGATCGCGCGGGTGACCGCTTCGGCGTTCTCGAAGTTGCTGCCCTCATCCAGTGCCAGCAGGTCGGCCCACCAGCCGGCATCCGGCTCAAACAACAGGGTGACGGTACTGGTGCCCTGCCCCGGCGTGACCGTCGCCAGCACGCTGTTGCGCTTGATCGCCAGCCGTGCCGGCAGGTTCCAGCGCGATGGCTGGCGGCCGTTCCAGGCATCCACGCGGCGCACGTAGGCCCGCACCTGCAGGCTGCCGGCCGAACTTTCCACGTCTTCAACGCGCGGCAGTTCAGCGATGGCCGCTTCCACCACCGAGAATGCCTGGCCGGCATCCATCGGCAGTTCCACCTGGCGGCGCTGGCGGCCGGAGAGCGTGGTCGAATCCAGCCGGCCGGCGACCAGCCAGACGCGGCGTACATGGGTAATCGCGCTGCCCAGCGCGGAAATCATCAGGAACATCGCCAGCAGGCCGAAGATCCAGCCGGGGCCATCGTTCATGCCGCTGAAGATGCCGCTCCAGACCATGCCGGCGACGAACAGCGCCGCAGCCCAGGCCAGCAGGTGACGAAGCAGGAGAGAGAGGCTGGCGAACACGGCGGCGCCTTGGAGGAAGGGGGTGAGCCGAGCATAGGGCGGCCCGCCGGGCAAACAAGCGGGTTGCGACGAAGGGCCGGAAAGCGGGGATGGAAGCCATTCTGGTAGAGCCGGCCGCTGGCCGGCCCACCATTATCTCCGCATGCATCACAGGGTTGCCGGCCAGCGGCCGGCACTACCCGGGAGGCGCCGGGCAAGCCCGGCGCGTTGCCTTATTTGCGCTGGTCGGCGCTGGCGTCACGCACGGCGCGGAACGATTCGTCCTTGCTCCAGTTCGGCCAGCTGCGCGAGTTGGCCAGCTGGTTGCCCAGCGTGTACAGCACTTCCAGGTCGCGGGCGGCACCGGCGAACACCCAGTCCGGCTGCCACTCGTCGCCCTGCTGGTGGTAGCGCTTGGCGGTGTAGTCCTCAGAGGCCTTCTTGCCTGCGGCCACGCCACCGTCCACCCAGTCCTGGCCGGCCGACCAGGACAGCGCCGGCACGCCACGCTTGGCGAACGGGAAGTGATCGGAGCGGAAGAACAGGCCCGCTTCCGGCTTCGGGTCCGGCGTGTAGCGGATATCCCAGCCCTTGGCCACGTCCTTCAGCTGGTCCAGCAGCTCGAAGCGCGCGGCACCGTAGATGCCGAAATCACGCGACGGCCCGAACGGCGCCATGCCATCCATGTTGATCACCGCCACGGTCTTTTCCAGTGGATACAGCGGATGGGTGGCGTAGTACTCCGAACCCAGCAGGCCCTTTTCCTCGGCGGTGACCGCCAGGAACAGCAGCGAACGCTGCGGGCGCTTGGCCTTGGCGAAGCCACGGGCCAGTTCGATCAGCGATGCGGTGCCACTGGCGTTGTCCAGAGCGCCATTGAAGATCCGGTCGCCACGTGCGTCGGGCTCGCCCACGCCGATGTGGTCCCAGTGCGCGCTGTAGACGATGGTCTCGTCCGGGTGGCTGCTGCCTTCCAGGCGCGCGGCCACGTTGTGCGAGGTGATCACTTCGGTCTTCACCGCGTACTTCGCGTCCAGGCTGGCGCCGGTCAGCGGCACCGGGGTGAAGTCACGCTGCTGCGCCTTCTTCTTCAGCGCCTCGAAGTCCTGCCCGGCCGAGCGGAACAGCTCCACGGCCAGGTCGCGCTGGATCCAGCCTTCCAGCAGCGGGTGGCTGTCGGCCGGGTTGTCGCGCACCACATCGAACATGGTGTTGGTGTTGGAACCGGCCACGGTGGCCCAGCCGTACGACGCCGGTGCGGTCTCGTGCACGATCAGCACGCCCAGCGCGCCCTGGCGGGCGCCTTCTTCGTACTTGTAGGTCCAACGGCCGTAGTAGGTCATGCCCTTGCCCTCGAAATCACCCTGGCCGGTCTCGAAGTCCGGGTCATTGATCAGCACGACGGCGATCTTGCCCTTCAGGTCCACGCCCTTGAAGTCATCCCAGTTGCGCTCCGGGGCCTTCACGCCGTAGCCGAGGAACACCAGCGGGGCCTTGCTGATGTCGACGTTGCTGGCGCCGTTCATGGCCGCGCGCACGGCGATCTGCTTGCCCTGTTCCAGCGCAACGGTCTTGCCGCCCTGGTGCAGCGCCAGCTGCGGTGCGCCGACGATGTCGCCCTTGCGCAGCGGCACCGCCTGGGTCCACAGGCGCTTGCCGTCCTTGAGGTCACCGCCCGGCTGCAGGCCGGCGTCGGCGAACTGCTTGCTGAGGAAGGCGATGGTCTTCTCTTCGCCGGCGGTGGCCGGGGAGCGGCCTTCGTAGGCGTCGGAGGCCAGTTCCTTGACGTCGGCGGAGATCCGCGCGCCATCGAATTTCGGGGTGGCCGCCATCAGTGCGCTCGACACTGACAGGGCCAGCACGCCCAGTACTACTCGTTTCATTGCTCTCTCCAGCAGGGAAATCCTTCTGGAGTGTAAGGGGTTCGGCAGGGCTGCGCCCTGCACCTGCCGAAGCCAGGGCAACAGCAACAGCTGAAGCAACAGCGGCATTCCGTGGGATGGCGGGGTGGGACCGGTTGCGGGGGACGCCGTGAATCCGTCCCTGGAGGCTTGGGCGCGCCATCCATGGCGCTTACACCCCCGCAACCGGACCCACCCCGCCTTCGACAGGTTCCCGCTGCTGTTGGTGGGTGTCGACCTTGGTCGGCACGCCGCTGTTGGTAGGTGTCGACCTTGGTCGACACGCCGCTGTGGTAGGTGTCGACCTTGGTCGACACGCCGCTGTGGTAGGTGTCGACCTTGGTCGACACGGACGGAAACAAGAAGGGGTCAGTTCCCTTTCCCGGTGGGAGAGGGCTCTGACCCCATCTGTGTGCTGCCTTGGCGTGTTACCAGTTCGGGTCTTCGGCCGGGGCGGCAGCGGGCTTGGGCTTCGGCTTGGCCGCCGGGCGCGCGGCGGCGGCCGGTGCAGCCGAGGCCGTTGCGCCAGCAGCGGCGGCAGCCGGCTTGCTGCCCAGCTTCTGGCGCAGTTCAATCTGGCCCGGACGGAAGCCGCCGCGCATGGCGTCGACACCGTCTTCGATGGTGCCGTACGAGGTCTGTGCGGCCACGCGGTCGATGCGGATGGTGCAGCACGGGTGTTCGCTGCGGCCCAGCGAGCGACCGGTCTGCGGGTCCTTCAGTTCTTCGCCCAGGCGCACGGCCTGCCAGCGCTGGCCGGCCTGCACGGTGTCACCGCCCTGGCTCAGCACCACCTGGTCACCGTCCACCGACACCACTGACACCGGGAACAGGGTGGTGACGATTGTGGTACCGATCTGGCCGGACAGCGATTCCATCATCGCCGCGGCCATGTTGCGGCCATTGACCACGCGCGGCAGGGTGCTCGGGCCAGTCGAGGCCAGCTGGTGGTCGAAGCTGTCGGACATCACCACCTGGCCGGTGGTGGCGTTGATCAGGCGCAGGGTGATGCGGCCGCCACCGGAGTACGAGGTCACCTGGCGGTCGGACATGCGCAGGTTGCGCACGCTGCGCGGGTACTCGAAGCGTTCGATGGTCGGGATCAGGATCAGGTCGGTAGCCAGCTGCTGGCCCACGCGTGCGGTGTCCTGCAGGCGCACGTTGCCGCTGTTGATGTGGTCGATCTCGGCCTGCAGTTCGTCGCCGAATTCGCGGTCCAGCACGATGAAGCGCTGGGTCTGGGTCAGCGTGTCGGACAGCCGTGCGCGGATCGCATCGGCCACTTCGTCCGCGTCCACGCGGCCGTCGCCCACGGCATAGCTACCGGCCTTGGTGCGCGGCAGTGCAACCACGATCTTCGGCTTGCCCTGCTCGTCCGGCGCGCGGTACTGGGCAATCTGTGCGCGCACGCGCACCTTCCAGTAGCTGCGCATGCGGCGATGGGTCACGTCGGAATCGAACGAACTGGCGCCACGCTTGGCATCGACGCTGACCTTCTCGTCGTAGCTTTCCCTGACGCTGGCCGAGGCCGAACCGCTCTTGGCCGAGGCTTCGCCGGAGGCACTGGCCGACGCCGAGCCCTTGAAGCTCCAGCCTTCGTCGCTGGCGCGCACGCGGGCGATGGTTTCCTCGTCCAGCTGCCGCACTTCATCCTGCGACAAGATTTCATAGCCCAGCACCGCGCCCTGCGAGCCGGCGATCATCTGCTGGGTGAACGCGTCGGCGCGGATATCGCCGACGTGTTCGTCATCCACATCCACATGCAGGCCTGCACGCAGGCTCTGCATCTGGCTGGCCACGCGTACGCCGTTGACCTGCGCCACCGCCGACTGCAATGCCGCCAGCACCGCCAGTTCCGGGGTGCTGCCGATGCCGTCGGCTTCGCGCGCGACCTGGGTGGTGCCGCCGAAATCCGGCGTGCCACGCAGGGGCGCTGCTTCCACTGGCGCATTGCTGGCCAGTGCACTGGTTGCCTTGTCCTTGGCGGGCGCGGCGGCCGGGGTGTCCTGCTTGCCACAGGCTGCAAGCAGCGTGGCAGCCAGGCCCAGGCCGATCAAACGGTAGGTCATACGCATGGAGATTCGCCTCGGATCAGAGCGTGTCGAGCATCGAATCAGCGTTGGACGGCACCTTCACCTTGCTCTTCCTGGCGAAGGTCACGGCCGACTTGGTCGAACCGTACAGGCCCTGGATGAAGCCCGGCGATTCCTTGGCCACCCATGCACCTGCTGCCAGCTTGCGGCCGACGGTGGCCAGCTGGGTCGCGCCCAGGTTCTTCATGCCGGCGGTGAAGTTGCTGGCTTCGCCGCCCAGCTTCTGTGCTTCGGCCGCCGAGGACAGCAGCGAGACCAGGCCTTCGGCGTAGTGCTGCTTGGATTCAGCGTTCAGTTCCGGCTGTGCGGCCTGGCGCTCGTTGATCGCCGCCTGCGCAGCTTCACTGACCGACACCGACTTCTTCATCGCATCGACGCTGACCGAACCCGACGACAGCGCCTGGCGCTCGGCTTCCAGCAGCTGCACCTGCTCGGCCAGGCCGAAGGCGCGGGCAAACGAGGTCTGGGCCTGCAGCGAGTGCGACTGCGAGCTGACGAAACGACGCACCAGCGCTTCCTGCGCGGCTTCGTCCGGAGCGGCGGCGCTGGAGGCGCTGCTGCTGGAGGTGCCGGTAGCGGCGCCAGCCAGGTCCTTCAGCTTGCCCAGGCCAGCGTGGGCCGGCATCGACAGGGTGGCGGCAGCGATGGCCACGACAAGAGCGGTATTGCGGATCATGTGAGTGTCCTTTTGGGAGAGACGGCCGCGAAGCGGCACGTGGGAAATCGGTAACCCCAGGGCGATGCCGAGCGAGCTCGGCACCCACCGGGGTGGCGGATCAACGAACTGCCTTGACGTTCAGTTCGTTGATCATCTGCTGGGCAGCCTTTTCAGCCGCCAGCTGCAGCGCGTTGGTACGGGCGACGGTTTCGTTCGGGCCGGTACCGGAGAACTGCACCGGGCCCACCGACGACACGGTGCGCGGGAAGCGACCGGTCACGTCCAGCACCTTGCCGGTGACCGTGACGAACACGCGGGTGTTGCCGCTGGCCGGGTCACGGTCGCGCATGCCGACGTCGAGGGTGCCGACGGCGATGTACGGGATGTTGGCCGCACGGATGCCGTTGGCGGTATCACGCCGGGTGGCCGGGGCCAGGTCGTTGCCGGTGCTGAAGTCCTTGCGGATACGCTCGATGCTGAGCAGGCCGCGCGATTCGCCTTCCACGTATTCGGCTTCAACCACTTCGTAGCCGGCGGCGCTGAAGGCGCCGGTCATCGCGGTGTTCACTTCGGCGGCGTTGGCCACCTTCCAGCTGATGTTGTCGCTGCGCTGGGTGGTGCTGCCACCGCTGGTGACCGACATCGAACCGTTCTGGTTGATGCTGCCGTTGGTGCTGACCGAGTTGCCGCGGAAGCTGTCGCCTTCACGGGTATTCTCGCTGTAGCTGCTGCTGGCGTCGACGCGGCGGTATTCCTTGTCCTGGAACGACTGCACGGTGTCCTGCGAGCGCGCCATGAACAGGAAGGTCAGCAGCGAACGCTGGGCGGCGGTGGCACCGGCCACGGCCGAGCCGGCATCCAGCTTGGTCTGCAGCAGCGTGGTGTTGATCTCGGCGCGGACGGTGACGGTGTAGGTCTTGGCCTTCTTGTCTTCGGTGTCCGACAGCTGCACGGCGCTGAGCACGTAGCGGTCGATCTCGCCGATGAACTCGGCGCGACGTGCTTCGAACAGGCGCAGCTTGGCCGCACCGGTTTCGGCGATGTACGCCTCCAGTGCATTGACCTTGGCCTTGTTCAGGGCCTGGGCGCGGGTGTCGGCACTCAGGCGCAGGCCGTAGCTGGCCGAACCGGTACCGCGCGAACTGGCGGTCTGTGCAGCGACCGGGGAGGCCACCACCAGGGCGATGAGGATGAGCAGGATGGTACGCATCAACGACATGACTTGATCAACTCCTGGAGGGCTTGGGTCTGCTGCTGCAACGGGCGGCCGCCCGGCTTCTGTTCGTCCAGCCAGCCGCGCGAATCGGCGCGCTTGGCGGCGGCGCCGGCGAAGGCGTCGAAGCCGGCCAGCAGGGTTTCGTAGCTGGCCGACCACTGGTCGACCTGCCACTGCGTGACCGGCACCACCTTGGTGGCACCCTTGCGCAGCGGCTGTTCGAAATAGACCTTGCCGGAGAACGGCTCGGTCACCTTGGCGGTGAAGAACGCGCCGAACAGCATCGTCTTCATCGCCGGCGTTTCTTCGATCACGCCGTTCTTCAGCGCATCCACCTGCAGGTTGATGACGTAGTCCGGCTCGGGAATCTTCAGCTGGTAGACCTTGCCGTCGGCAAAGCGCGCCGCCATCGCACCACCGATCGCCTGGCCCGAGGCCGGCGGCAGCAGGCCGACGCCGGTATTGGACGACAGCGTCTTGGACAGCTCATGGGCCAGCGTGGCGCGCAGCGGGGCTTCCCACTTCGGGTCGGGCAGCTTGGCGCGGACCGCGTCGGACAGAGTTACGCCACCGACCTGCAGGCGACGCACGGCGGCATCGGGCAGCCTGGCCTGGGCGAGGCTGGCAGCCAGCACCTGCGACAGGCTGGTATCGGCGCTGCCATACAGGAGATCGGCGACGATCGCGTCGATATCGTCGTTGTCCGGCCGGTAATCCTGCACGTCGATGCGCTGCAGGGTAAGCGGATAGGACGCGATCACCTGGCGCTCGCGGAAATCGAAGAACAGCGCCTGCAGCGCCACTTCCACCAGCACCTTGTACTGGTCACCGATCGGCTCGACCGAGACCAGTTCGCGGTCCAGTGCCGCGGCCAGCACTGTCGCACTGGTGGTGCCGTCGAGCATCGCCACCGGCTGGTCGATCAGCTGCAGGTGGGCCGGGGCGCGGCGCTTGAGCGACTGTGCCAGGGCCTGGTTCAACGGGATCAGGCCGCGCTGTTCCAGCACCGCATGCGCATGCGGTGTGGTCGCCTGCACGGCAGCGGCATCAGCGGTATAGGCAAAACCGGCCCAATAGGCCTGCTGTGATTTGTCTGCCGCCTGTACAGCCATCGGCCATACGGCCAGGCACAGGGCACAGGCAAGCAGGCGCGCAAAAGCGCGCGATGCGCTCTTCGTCCTTGAATACATCCAACCGCTCCTCGGTCAATACGCATGGAAAGTGGACGCTGACGCGTCCGCTGGGCGCGAAACATAACGGCTCGCGGGCCCGCCGACAAGTGCTGCCTTCGTCGAGGTCACTCCGTGGGAGGCAGGCCGGCCCGTTGCCGCAGCAGGCCCCGCTCTGCCTGGTTCTGGCTGAGTCTGGCGGCTTCCGCAAAAGCGTGACGTGCGTCCAGGTCGCGCCCCAGCGCCTGTAGTAACTCCCCGCGCACCACCTGCAGCGGCGCGTACTCGCGCAGTCGCGCGTCCACCAGCAACGGCTGCAGCTGCGCCCACGCCGCGAAGGCACCGTCACTGCGCAGCACCGCCACGACCCGGTTCAATGCAACAACCGGCGAGGGCTGCACCTGCAGCAGCTGCGTATAGAGCGCTGCGATGCGCGGCCAGTCGGTATCCTCGGGGCGGCGCGCCGCTGCATGGCACGCTGCGATACGCGCCTGCAGTACATAGGGATCATCAGCGCCACCGGCGGCCAGCGCGCGCGCCAGCACCTGCTGCCCGCGTTCAATCTGCAGCCAGTCCCAGCGCGCGCGGTTCTGCTGGTCCAGCAGTACCGGCACGCCCTGCGCATCGGTCCGTGCCGCGGCACGCGAGGCCTGCAGCTCCATCAGCGCCAGCAGGCCCAGCACCGGCGGCACCGGCAGCCGGTGCGCCAGGATGCGCGCGAGCCGCAATGCCTCCTCGCACAGCGCCGGACGCATCCAGTCATCACCGGCACTGGCCGCATAGCCTTCGTTGAACACCAGGTAGATCGCTTCCAGCACCGAACCAAGCCGCTCGGGCATCGCGTCAGCACGCGGGACCTCGTAGGGCACCTGCTTCTGCGCCAAGGTGCGCTTGGCGCGCACGATGCGCTGGGCGATGGTCGGCTCGGGCTGCAGGAAGGCGCGCGCGATCTCGACAGTGGTCAGGCCACCCAGCAGGCGCAGGGTCAATGCCACCCGTGCATCGGCCGGCAGCACCGGATGGCAGGCCACGAACATCAGCCGCAGCAGGTCGTCACCCAGATCATCTTCCAGCGCTTGACTGTCATCGGGCGCCGGCAGCGGCGCCGGATGCAGTTCCTCGCCCCACTGCGCATGCTGCTGCGCCACCCGCTGGTGCTGGCGCAGCACATCAATGGCACGGTTGCGCGCAGTGGTCATCAGCCAGGCTCCGGGGTTGTCCGGGATGCCCTGCTCCGGCCAGCGCTCCAGCGCGGCCAGCCAGGTGTCCTGGGCCAGCTCCTCGGCGCGGCCGACATCGCCCCCGAGCAGCCGCGCCAGGCGCGCGATCAACACCGGCGACTCCATCCGCCAGAGGGTTTCCAGACGCTGCGTCAGTGCGGGCTCGAGCATGCGCCGATCACAGCACGCACGCCCGGCCCGCACAAGCGCCGCAGCTCACGCTTCAACTATCGGCTTGAAGCCGCCCCAGAACATGCGTTTGGTGTCGAACGGCATGTCCTTCGGGCCCAGCGACGCCAGCCGTGGGTCCGCCATCACTTTCGCGTTGATACGGTCGCGCGCCGCGCGCGAACGGAACACCACGAAGGCGACGATCACCGTTTCGCCCGGTTTTGCCTTGACCGCACGCGGAAACGACGTGCTCTTTCCCGGTTCCACATCGTCAGCCACGCATTCCATGTACTGCAGCGCGCCCTGGTCCTTCCACACCGCACCGGCCTTGCGGGCAAGGCCGCGGTAGGCCGCCACCTTGTCCTGGGGGCACGGCAGCACGTAAGCATCCACGTAAGCCATGAGGATTCTCCCTGCGGCGGCCGTCAGCCCGGCTCGCCGTCCATGTGTGCGATTTCCCAGAGATGGCCATCCAGATCCTGGAAGCCGCGCTGGTACATGAAGCCCAGGTCGCGCGCCGGCTGCGGTTCGCTGCCGCCGGCGGCCAGTGCCTTGTCCACCAACTCGTCAACTGCCTTGCGACTGGGTGCCGAGAGTGCGTTGATCACTTCCGTGTGGGTGTGCGCATCGGCAATCGGCTTGTTGGTGAACTGCTGGAAAAAAGGCTGGGTCAGCAGCATCACGTAGATGCTCTCGCTGATGACCATGCCTGCCGCGTCATCGTTGGTGTAAGTTGGATTGAAGCTGTAGCCCAGCGCGGTGAAGAAGGCCTTGGATTTCTCCAGGTCCTTCACCGGAAGATTGACGAAGATCATCTGCGGTTGCGGTGCATTCATCGGTGAAGCTCCTTGTGGATGAAAAGAAGAGGGATCAGGGCTGCTTCATGCAGTTGACCATCCACGGCTTGCCGTAGCGGTCGATCAACATGCCCCAGCGGTGCGCCCAGAACGTTTCGGCGATCGGCATCTGCACCTGGCCACCGTCGGCCAGCGCGGCGAACACGCGTTCGGCTTCTTCGATGCTGTCGACGTCGACATTGATGGTGGTCGAGCCACCCTCGCCACCGCCGGGACCGTCGGCCGCCATCACGATGGCGCTACCGATTTCCAGCTGGCTGTGCGCGACGTGGTCCAGGGTTTCCGGCGGCATCTCGTTGCAGCCTGGCGAACCATCGGAGGGCGGCATGTCGCGGTATTTCATTTCCGAAGTGACCTGACCACCGAGTGCCTTGGCATAGAACGCCATCGCCTCATGGGCCTGGCCGCTGAAGCCGAGGAAGGGAATCAATTTCATGGCAATGCTCCGTCGTGGATTTCAGGGTGGTAGCGCCGGGCCATGCCCGGC
The DNA here is from genome assembly GCF_056482505.1 of Stenotrophomonas sp. 71799_Sma. Taxonomy (NCBI): domain Bacteria; kingdom Pseudomonadati; phylum Pseudomonadota; class Gammaproteobacteria; order Lysobacterales; family Lysobacteraceae; genus Stenotrophomonas; species Stenotrophomonas sp. 71799_Sma. Next base: position 501,360 of record NZ_CM151202.1, on the reverse strand, counting down.
GGGGGAAATGAATCGGGTCAACCTTCCAACTGTGCACGCAGACGCTGTTCCTGCTGCTGTAATTCCGGGGTGAAGGCTTCACCGAAGTCTTCGGCGGAGATCAGCGGGCGCAGCTCCAGCGTGCCGCCTGTGTTGAACGGCGCGCGGCTGGCCCATTCAACGGCCTCGTCCAGCGAACGCACGTCCCACAGCCAGAAGCCGGCGATCTGTTCGCTGGCAGGACCGAACGGACCGGCCTCGACCTTGGGTGCCGCGCCGCCGAAGTGAATGCGTCGGCCGCGCTGGGTGGCGTGCAGGCCTTCACCGGCCAGCATGATGCCGGCGGCCACGAGCTGTTCGTTGAAGGCGCCCATTTCGGACAGTTCCTGTTCGCTGGGCATGCAGCCGGCTTCGGAGTCGGCGTTGGCCTTCACGATCACCATCACTTTCATTGCGGTCTCCCGTGGGGACGCGTGGTGCGTGCCCTTCACTGGGTACAACGAACCAGGGGGCTGGGAATCGACACGTCTTTTGAAAATTATTTCTTCCGTGGAAAGCGCGCCTTCGGCGGGAGTCGGCGAACGGCGGAGCCCCTCCGTGGTGGGTGGGTTGGTCGCTGAAAGCTGGTTTCCTGTGGGTGGGCCGGGCGGGTGGGATTGGCGGGGACGCCGTAAACCCGTCCATGGGGGCTTAGCCGCGGCATCCATGCCGCGGATACCCCGCCAACCCCACCCGCCCGGCCCCAGACAGATTCCGGTGGCCGAACCACCACGGGAAGATCAAGAAAAAAGGCAGAAGCAACAGCAACAGCAACAGCGGGTGGCTGGCGACCTCGGCTTTGCGAGCGGAGCGACCCGCTTTTGCTCTTGTTGTTGATCTCCCGTGGTGGGTCAGCCGCAGAGATCTGTCCAAGGCCGGGTGGGGAGGCAGGGCAGGGGCGTGAGCCGCATGAATGCGGCGACCGAGCTTACATGGACGTACTTGCAGCGCCCCCTGCCCTGCCTCCCCACCCGGCCAAATCCAAGAACCCGAGCTTTCAGCGACCAACCCACCCCACCACGGAGGGGCTCCGCCGTTCGCCGATCGCCCGCCGCAGGCGGCCTTTCGCGCTGCAGCATGCCGGCAGGCAAACCTGCGCCATCATGGACACCCCGCCCCCCGCCAGGATCGTGCCATGCAGCAGTACCTGCTTCTGATCTACATCGAGCCTGCCCTGCTGCAGGCCCTGCCCACCGAAGAATTCAACGCGCTGATGCGCGACTGCCTCGCCCACGCCGACAAACTGCAGGCGGAAGGCACGCTGCTGGCCGCGCAGAAGCTGCAGCCGGTCGACACCGCGCAGACCCTGCGCGTGCGCGATGGCCACAGCCGCGTACTGGATGGCCCGTTCGCCGAAACCCGCGAACTGCTGGCCGGCTTCAACCTGATCGTCGCCCGCGACCGCGACGAAGCCATGCGCATCGCCCGCGATTTCCCGTGGGCACGCTTCGGCAGCATCGAGGTGCGGCCGCTGGAAGACATGGACGCCGAGCGCGAACGCTGCGGCGCCCCGGCTGCGGCTATGGCAGCAACCGTACTCTGATCTCGCGCGGGCCCACGCCTTCGTTGCCGCTGTAGTCGCGCACGCTGGCGCGCACGGTGTACTCGCCCAGTGGCAATGCCGCCGGCTGCCAGCGCCCGGTTTCCATCAGGCCGTCACGCACGGTGTTGGTGGCCAGGTAGCGGAAACGGGTCACCGCGCTGCCATGCACAGTGATGCCGCTGTCCGGCGCGTAGGCCACGCGCACCGCTTCGTTCTGCGGCGGCATGCGGTTGAACACGATGTTCCAGCGCGGTTGCTCGTAGCCCTGCAGCGGCTGCCCGGCAGCATCAAGGATCTGGTAGCCCACCTGGTACATGCCCAGGCGGCGGCGCGGCAGGTTGTTGTCGACCTGGTCCCAGGCCTCGACCACGACCTGCACGCCGCGGCCCTGCCGCGCCAGCATCACCACGCCGTCGCTGCCGGCCGCCAGCGGTTGGTCGTTGTCGTCCAGCAGCGCCACATCGGTGATGCGCGGTGCGAAGTGGTCGGCGTAGTTGTGGAAGCCCAGCGCCACGGCGTTGGTTTCGAAGCCGCCGGTGCCCACCGCCAGGTGCACGTGCGCCTGGTTGTTGATGCTGCCCAGGCGATCGCCGACGTGGATGCGCGTGCCGCGACGCACCCGCATCCGCTCCAGCTTGCCCTGTTCGTCGTACAGCGCCTGCCAGCGCGCATCGAACGGCTGGTCGCGCGGTGTGCGGCCGACCCGCATGTGGATGTACTTGAGGCGGTCCACGGCCAGGCCCTCGGCCTGCCCACCCAGGCTCCACGCCGCTACCGGGCTGCTGATCTTGCCATCGGCGATCGCCAGCACGGTCTGGCCGACATCGCCGCGCACATCGAAACCGCCGTGCAGGTGGTGGCGGCTCTCGCCCTTGAAGTTGCCGCGCACCTCGCCCAGCGTGCCGACCACTTCATGCCAGCCATCCTGGGGTGCCAATGGCCAGCGCCCACCGGTGTCCGGCAATGCTGCATCGGCAGCGGGCCCGACCAGCGCCGGTGCCGGCAGGTCACCCACCGGCAGCGGGCGCAGGCGGTGCAGGCGATAGCTGGCGGAATCGGCGACCAGCACGCTGCCATCGGCATCCATCGCCAACCCACTGGGGCGGGCCAGGCGTGGCAGGCGGCCGTTGCCCACCAGCGCGATCTGGTGGCCCTGCGGTGTTACCTGCACGATGCGGCCATCAAGGTCACCCACGTACAGCACGCCGTCGTGCGTGGTGGCCAGCGACAGCGGCCCATTGATCACGCCGCCATCGCCCAGCAGCGTGCTGACCATGCCGTCGGCACCGACCCGACGCACCGCGTTGTTGAACAGGTCGGCCACCAGCAGCGCGCCGTGCGCATCGAAGGCCAGCGCCACTGGTGTATCGAAGCGTGCATCGCCCGCCAGGCCATCGGCCAGCCCCGGGCGCTCGCCGCCGGCCAGGGTACGCACGTTGCCGTCGGTACCGATCACCCGGATGCGGTCGTTGAAGGTATCGGCCACATAGACCTGGCCCTGCGCGTCCACCGCGATGCCCATCGGTGCATCGAAGCGCGCCTGCGCGGCAGGGCCATCGGCGTAGCCCTGTTCGCCACCGGCCAGCGTGTTCACCTGGCCATCGGTGCCGATACGGCGGATCGCGTGGTTGCCGGTGTCGGCCACATACAGGTTGCCCTGCGCGTCGGCGGCGATGCCCGAGGGCGTATTGAAACTGGCCTGCAGTGCCGGGCCATCGATACGCCCCTCGCCCTGCCCGGCCACCGTTTCAACGCGGCCATCGGGAAGTCGACGACGGATCCGGTTGTTGTCACCGGCATCGGTGAAATAGACGCTGCCATCGGCACTGCGCAGCAACGCGTACGGATCGGCGAAACGCGCCTGCGCGGACGCGCCATCGCGGTCACCCGGGTGGCCATCGCCGGCCAGCGGCTCGATCTGCGCGGTCCACGCCAGCGGCGTTGGAACCGGACCTGCCGGTTCAGCCGGCGTATGCAGCGGCGTCTCCCACCAGGTCGCGGCCAGTGCCACTACGGTCGCCAACGCTACGCCTGCCGCCATCCATTGCCACCGTGCCATCGTGCTGCGCTGCCTGCCTGCTGTCTGAAGAGGCACCGACAATAGACGCTGAACGCAGGATCCGCCAAGGCCAAACGTACTGCCGGATACCAGAGTTCCATGCGTCGCGCTTGTTCTCCCTGGCTACAGCGGGTTCAATGCTCTTCCCACGGATGGAGATCCTCCATGCCCCGCATCTTCCCCCTCGCCGCCCTGCTGGTGGCCGCACTGGCCAGCACGCCGGCCTCCGCCTCGATCTCGGTGGCACCACAGAAGCCGTCAGTCACCGCCGATGCGATGCACCAGGCCTATGCCACGCGATGGGATGAGGCGATCCAGCAGTCACGCAGTGGCAACACGCTGGGCGCACTCATCGCGATGGAACGGCTGATGGAAGATCCGATGCTGGATGACTTCGATGCTGAACATCGCGGCCGCGCCGCGCAGGTGGCCGGCTGGACCGCGATGGTGCAGAAGAAGCCGGACCAGGCTCGCCGCTATCTGCAGCGCGCGCAGGAGGCACTGCCGGACGATGCGCAGATCCTGCTGACCCTGGTCTCGGTGGAACTGTCCGAGAACCAACCGGCGCCTGCCACCAAGCACCTGGTGCAGGCGCTGAAGCATGCCGATGCGCCGTTGCCGGTGGACCACCACGCGATCAACTACCTGCAGTTCCGCCTGCGGGACCAGCCGCAGCAGCGCATGGAACTGCTGCAGGCACTGTTCGACAACGGCTGGAAGAGCGGCGGCCTGGAACCCACCGGACTGTGGCTGGCACTGGCCACGCTGCAGGCCGACAACGGCCGTGGCGAGGCCATCCCCGCGACCCTGGCCCGCATCTCCGCGCCCGCCGAAATCATCCGGCTGCGCAGTGACAAGCGCTTCGATCCCTATGTCGACCGCGCCAACCCGCGCTTTGATCCCGTGCAGGCTGCACAGAAGCACCTCGACGAACTGCGGGTTTCCGGCCTGCTCGACCGGGCGCTGGACGCGCGCATGGCCGAGTTCAGCAGCACGCTGCTGATGCTGGACCGCAACGAGGAAGTGCTGGCGCTGACCGATGGCATGGCCGCTGCGGCCGCCGAAGGCGAGGCGCCTTCGGCGGCGGAAGCCGAATGGGTGGCATGGCTACTCAACAGCCGGCTTACGGCGCTGCGCCGGCTGGGTCGCAACGAGGATGCGCTGGCGGCAGCCAAGCTGGCCGCACGCATCGGTGCACTGGGCCCCGATGGTGCCGAGCACCAGTTCAACGTCGGCTTCGTGTTCAGTTCGCTGGGCCGCATGCAGGATGCCGCCACGGCAGTGAATGACATGCCGGGCCTGGCCGGTTACGGCAAGGCGGCCCAGGCACTGCTGCAGTTCGTTGCCGCCCGTGAACGTGGCGATGCCAAGGCCGAACAGGCCGCGCGTGCAGCGATCCTGGCCCAGGGCGATGACGCGCGCCTGTTCCAGCGCGAGATGCTGCTGGACGAGGGCAATCTCGACGGCGCAGCTGCCGTGCTGATCGAACAGTTGCGCTCACCCGTTGAACGCGGTGAAACGCTGGCCAGCCTGCAGGACATGCGCACCTATCCGTCGCTGCCCGGCGACGTGAAGATCGATGCGGCGTGGCGTGCGCTGAAGCAGCGCGCCGACGTGCAGGCCGAGGTTGCCCGCCTGGGCCGCATCGAACGCTACGAACTGGTCAGCACCTCCACCTCGCGCTGAGCAAGCTCCCATGTAGAACCACGTGCGTGCAGCACCACCCGCCTAGCGCGCCGGCACCTCGGTACGGATGCCCATCGCCTCGCGGTAGCGTGCGTACAGGGCCATCACCTTGTCCACGTAGGCCAGGGTTTCGGCATAGGGCGGCACGCCCTTGTAGCGGGTGACCGCGCCGATGCCGGCGTTGTAAGCGGCCGCTGCCAGCGGCCGATCACCGTTGTAGCGACGCAGCAACGCGCGCATGTAGCGGGCGCCGCCATCGATCGACTGCTGCGGCGAGAACGGATCATTCACCCCGTACTCCTGCGCGGTGTCCGGCATCAACTGCATCACGCCCTGTGCGCCTTTGCTGGACACCGCCAGCGCATCGAAGTTGCTTTCGGCATGGGCGATCGCGCGCAGCCACGCATCATCCACGCCGGTGGCCTTGGCGGCGGCCTTGAACTGTTTGGCATGCTGCGCCAGCTGCGGCTTGCCCACCTTGCCCAGGCCTTCGTGGGCAGGCTCACCCGGCGGCGTGGCCATGGTGAACTTTAGGAACACCCGCGAGCCGGGCAGGTTGCGGGTGGAGTAGACCAGCGCGCCATCCTGCTCGCGCTCGTACAGCACGCCGCTGAACACGCCCATGTTGCCCCACAGATTCGGGGTCTGGATGGCGTTGTCGTCGATTTCCTTCGGGGTGCAGCGTGAACCGGGTTCCGGCGCGGTGGCCAGGCTGACGGTGTTGCCCTGCACGCAGCGGTAGACGGTGCGCGCGGCGGCCAGCCCGGGCCACAGGCTGGGCAGCAGCAACAGCGCAAGCAGGAGAGGGCGACGGAACATGGCGGCCGGATCATCCGGCCGCGCCCGCTAATGCTGGGTGAATGGGGGCCAGCAGGGCTGCGCCCTGCACCCGTGGTAGTGCCGGCCGCTGGCCGGCAACCTCAACAGCAACGGCAACGGCCGATTTCCTGCGGGGGGTCGGATCCCGTTGCTGCGCAACGGTCTCTGACCCCACTCCAGAGAGATCTCTGGATCAATCGATGGAACGCAAATGCTGGATTACTTCGCGGTCCTCCGACGCACCCAGTACCCCACGCCCAACAGCACGAACCACACCGGGCTGGCGACCAGCGCCTGGCGGGTGTCGGCCTGCAGGCTCAGCAGCACCAGCACGGCGGCGAAGAACACCAGGCAGGCCCAGCACATGGCGACGCCGCCGGGCATCTTGAAGATCGAGGCGGCGTGGCGTTCCGGGTAGCGGCGGCGGTAGGCCATGTAGGCCACCAGGATCAGCGACCAGACGAAGATGAAGAGCACGGTGGCCAGCGTCGTCACCAGGGTGAAGGCGGTCACCAGGTTCGGGATCAGGTAGATCAGCAACGTGCCGCCGAGCAGGCACAGGCACGAGAACAGCAGGCCACGGGCGGGCACTGCGGCGCGTGACAATTTCGACAACCCGCGCGGTGCGTGGCCTTCCTCGGCCAGGCCGTACAGCATGCGGCTGGTGGAGAAGATGCCGCTATTGGCCGAAGACGTGGCCGAGGTCAGCACCACGAAGTTGATCAGGCTGGCCGCGGCGGGGATGCCGGCCAGCACGAACAGCTGCACGAACGGGCTCTTGTCCGGCACCACCTGGCGCCACGGGGTGACCGCCATGATCGCGATCAGCGCCAGCACGTAGAAGATGATGATGCGCACCGGGATCGAGTTGATCGCCTTGGGCAGGTTGCGCTCGGGGTCTGCGGTTTCAGCGGCGGTGGTCCCCACCAGCTCGATGCCGACGAAAGCGAACACCGCGATCTGGAAACCGGCGAAGAAGCCGACAAGGCCCATCGGGAACATGCCGCCGTCATTCCACAGGTTCGACAACGACGCGGTGTGGCCACTGGGCGAGGTGAAGCCCCACGCCACCAGCCCGGCGCCGGTGATGATCAGCGCACAGATCGCCACGATCTTGATCAGCGCGAACCAGAATTCCATCTCGCCGAACAGCTTCACCGTCACCAGGTTCAGTGCCAGCAACAGCAGCACGCAGGCCAGTGCCGGTATCCACGCATCCAGCCCGGGGAACCAGAACTGCGCGTAGGCGGCAATCGCGATCACGTCGGCGATGGCGGTGACGATCCAGCAGAACCAGTACGTCCATCCACAGAAGAAGCCGGCCCAGGGACCGAGCAGATCGGTGGAGAAATCGATGAAGGATTTGTACTGCAGGTTGGACAGCAGCAGCTCGCCCATCGCGCGCATCACGAAGAACAGCATCGCGCCGATGATCAGGTAGACGAAGACGATGGACGGGCCGGCCAGGCTGATGGTCTTGCCCGAGCCCATGAACAGGCCGGTGCCGATGGCACCGCCGATGGCGATCAGCTGCAGGTGGCGGTTGGACAGGCTGCGGCGCAGGTGCTCGGGGGGCGTTGCGGGCTCGGTCATGGGCGTGCACTGGGGCGGGCGAAGCGTTCGACGTTAGTCCTCCCCGGCCCGGAGCGCCAGCGCTGGACGACCCGATTGCGTCAATCATGGTCGCTTTCATCACATTGTGACCGAATACCGGATTCGTCCCATTCCGCCCGGCCCGGCGTCATGCTCAGATAGCCGCACCTGCCCAAGGATCGGCCCGACCATGTGCCCTGCCCTGCCCGCCCCGCTGGAGCTCCGGCCTTGAGTCGGCTGCGCGTGATCATTGGTGGCACCGCGCTGGCGCTGCTGGCCGCGGCCGTGCCGATCGCGGTGATGGCCTATGCCACCTGGGACCGTGCAGTCAACGTCGAGCAGCAGCGGCTGCGCGACATCGCCGGTCGCGCGCTGCGCCGCGCCGACCAGTCCTACCAGGAAGCGCTGGCGGCACTGCAGTCGGCCGAGGTCGGTGCCCACGACGCCTGCGGGCCCGACCATATCCGGCGCATGCAGACGCTGGTGATGACCTCGCCGTCGGTCGACCAGATGGGCTACTTCGAGGGTGGCAAGCTGCGCTGTACGTCGTGGGGGCCGTTCCTGTCCGACGTCAACCAGCCCAAGGCCGACCACGTCACCAGTGATGGCGCCGGCATCGCCGTGGATGTGCGCCCCGAGGCCAGCGGACGGCGCCAGGTCCTGTCGTTCCTGTACGGCAAGTACGACGTGCTGGTCGATCCGCGCCGCTTCGTCGATGTCATCGCCGACCCGAACGTGCGCCTTGCCCTGGCCAGCCCCGATGGGCGTCTCCTGGCCAGGCAGGACGGCATGGATCCGGCATTGCTGGAGACCCTGCTGCGCGCCCCCGATGAAGGCCTGGACCACCACACCCTGTATGCCACCGCCCGCAACGAAGAGTGGTTGGCGATCGCGACCATGCCGCGTACCGCGCTTGCCGCGACCTTCCGCCAGCAGGCGTGGCTGTTCGTGCCGATCGGCGTTCTGCTGGCCGCTGCCGGTGCCGGCCTGGTGATCTGGCTGTCGCGTCGCCGCCTGTCCCTGCGCGGCGAGCTGGCCACAGCGATCCGCCGCCGCGAGCTGTACCTGCACTACCAGCCAATCATCGAGCTGGATACCGGCATCTGCGTCGGCGCCGAAGCGCTGGTGCGCTGGCAGCGCCCGGATGGCACCCAGGTGCGGCCGGACCTGTTCATTCCGCTGGCCGAAGAGGCCGGCATGATCGGCGCGGTCACCGATCTGGTGATCGAGAACGTAGTGCGCGACATGCGTGAACTGCTGGTGGCCGACCGCAGCGCGCACATCGCGATCAACCTGGCCGCCGAAGATATCAGCAGCGGCCGTGCGCTCAAGATGATCTCCAAGCACATGGCCGGCAGCGGCATCCTGCCGCAGCAGATCTGGATGGAGGCCACCGAGCGCGGCTTCCTGGATCTGGACCGCGCCCGCACGATGCTGGCGCAGGCGCGTCGGGCCGGGCACAGCGTGGCCATTGACGATTTCGGCGTCGGCTTCTCCAGCCTGCAGTACCTGGAACAGCTGCCGCTGGACGCGTTGAAGATCGACAAATCATTCATCGATGCGATCGACACCGAGAGCGCCACCAGCCCGGTAACCCCGCACATCATCGACATGGCCAAGGAGCTGGGCCTATGGGTGGTGGCCGAGGGCGTGGAGACCGAGGCACAGCTGGCGTATCTGCATACCCGGAAGGTCGAGTTCGCGCAGGGTTGGCTGTTCTCGCGGCCGCTGCCGCGGGATGAGTTCGTGGTGTTCCATCACAAGCGGCAGCAGCGCTATGGCGCGGCGCGGGAGCACATGCAGAATCCGCGCAGCGTGCCGATCGAGCGTGAGGGGATCGAGTAGGACGGCCAACGGCGGAGCCCCTCGTGGTGGGTCGCGTTCGGCGGAACCGTCGGGGTGGGCCGGGTGGGTGGGCTGCGCAGGGGGCGCTGCAAGTACGTCCATGTAAGCTCGGTCGCCGCATCCATGCGGCTCACGCCCCTGCGCAGCCCACCCACCCGGCCACGGACACATTGCGGCGGCGTCCCACCACGGAATCAACAGAAGAATCAAAGGCCAACGCGGGTCGCTGCGCTCGGTGGATCCACGCCATGCGTGGATGGCGTGGACCACGGTAGTGCCGGCCGCTGGCCGGCACCTCGGTAACGTCTGGTCTGCGCCTACGCCCAGGCCTTCGGCCGTGCCAACAGCCACGCCGCGCTCACCGCCAGCAACAGCAACGGCAACCAGCCCAGCTGGCTCGGGCCGCTGACCTGCAGCAGCACACCGCCTGCTACGCCACCGGCGGCAATCGCCAGGTTCCAACCGGTCACCAGCATCGACTGCGCCAGGTCGGCGGCAGCACCGGCACGGCGTGCGAGCGCGGTCTGGAACAGGGTCGCAACCGACCCGAACGCCACACCCCACAGGATCGTTGCCAGCAGCAGCGGTGTGGCCTGTCCTGGCCACAACAGCAGGGCCAACACCGGAAGAATGAAACCGATCACGGCCGCCCACACCAGCGTGCGCAGATGACGGTCCACGCCCCAACCGGCAATGCCGATACCAACGATGGCAGCCACGCCGAAGGCCAGCAGCAGGCGGTCCAGCCACGGGCCGGCGCCGGCCTCCACCGCCAGCGGTTCGATGTAGGTGTACAGCACGTTGTGCGCCAGCACGTACAGCACCATCACCGCCAGCGCGCTGCGCACGCCGGGCATGCGCCACACCGTACCCAACGACGTGCGCTGACCGGCCGCGGCCGCCGGTAGCGCCGGCAGTGCCCAGCGCGCGTACGCCAGCAGGCCGACCCCCAGCACGCTCATCAACGCGAACGCCCAGCGCCAGCCGATCTGCTGGCCCAGCAACGTGCCCGCCGGTACGCCCAGCGACAGCGCCAACGGCGATCCAACCATCGCCACCGCGATTGCCCGGCCCTGCAGCGACGGCACCACCATGCGCGCCGCGTAGCCGGCCACCAGCGACCACAGCAGGCCACCACTCACACCGGCCAGGAAACGTGCGGCCAGGATCAGCGGATAGCTGCTGCTCACGGCGGTCAGCGTGTTGACCACCACGAAGCCGGCAATGGCGGCCAGCAACAAGGGGCGTCGCGGCAGGCGCTGGGTCAACGCGGTCATCGGCAGTGCGGCCATCACCGATCCCAGCGCGTACACGCTGACCAGCTGGCCCACCGCCGCATCACTCACGCCAAGGCTCTCGCCCATCGGCCGCAGTACACCGGCGGGCAGGGTCTCGGTCAGCAGGGTGATGAAGCCGCCACCTGCAAGCGCCAGCAGGCCGGCCCACGGCAGGTGTGTAGCTTCGCCGGCAGGACTCGCCGCATCAATGGCATGGCCGCTCATCGTGCAGCCTCCAGATCGGCGTAGACCGCGTCACGCAGTTCATCGACGAAGGCGCCATCCATGCCTTCGTACAGGGTGTTGGTCAGCGCCACCACGCTGAGCCCACGCGCAGGATCGACAAACCAGCTATGGCCGTAGGCACCGCCCCAGCGCCAGGTGCCTTCGCTCTGTGGCGTGCCACTGGCGGCGGCATCGCGCAGCACCGCAAAGCCCAGCCCGAAGCCCCAGCCGGCCGGTTCCGGCGGCCCCTGCTCGCCCACCTGCGGGGTGGCCATCGCCGCCACCAGCGCGGACGGCAACAGATTCGAAGCTTGCACATCGCGCAAGGCCTCCAACACCGCCATCACCTCGTCGGCGCTGCCAATCAATCCAGCACCGGCCGAAGGAAAACGGCTGGCATCGGTGGCGCGCGCGAGGCTGTACTCGATGCCGACCGTACCCTCGAATGGAGCGACCACCTCGCCTTCCTGCAGGCGATGCGGCTGCGGCGCGTCGGTGACATAGGGCGTGGCCAGCCGTGCGGCATCGTCGATGGCAAACGCGCTATCGCGCAGGCCCAGCGGCGTGGCCAACAGGCGTGCGAACAATGCCTGCAGCGTTTCACCAGTCGCGGCTTCAGCCACGGCGCCCGCGACGTCCACGCCCAACGAGTACAGCCATTGGCTGCCCGGCGCGAACAGCAGCGGCGCCTGCGCGATGCGATGCACGTTGTCGGTCAGCGTCAGCGGATTGGCATCCATGCCATCGCTGACGCCGACCTGCGCGTACGGGCCATCCACATCGGCTTCGAGGAAGCGGTAGCCCAGCCCGCTGCTGTGGCTGAGCAGTTGGCGCAGGCTGATCGGCGGCGTGCTGCCATCGGCCAGCGCCGGGCGGAAGTCCGGCAACCAGCGCTGTACCGGCGCATCCAGGTCCAGCACGCCTTCGGCTACCAGGCGCAGGATCACCGTGGTCAACAGCGGCTTGCTGACCGATGCCAGCCGGAACAACTGATCGCGCTGCATCGGCGTGGCCGACTCGCGATCGGCCAGCCCGGTCGCGCTGGCGTGGCGCAGCACACCGTGCTCGCGCACCAGCACCACCGTACCGACCAAGCGCTGTGGGTGGACTTGCTGCAGCAGCCGCTGCACCGACGGCAGCGTCGGCGCAGGTGCAAGGGAAGGAACAGCGTTCATCGCGGTGATCCGTGGGGAGTGGCCCGCCACGTTAGGCAGCACGGCGCAGCGCAAAAAGCCGGTTGCCGCTCCGGGCATCATGGACCGTGCAGTCCGCAATCGGCATGATGGCCGGAGCTGCAAGGCCGCAACGGTCCCAGCGCCACCCCGCACCACAGTGTTGCGATGGCGGAGCCGTCCACTACGGCCGCGCCGACCTACCCTGCCGCTTTCATTGCCCACACGCCCATGTCAGTCCTGGACAACCTCGCCAACCTGCAGACCTTCGTGCACGCAGCCGATACCCGCAGCTTCGTCGAGACCGGGCGCCTGCAGGGCATCTCGGCCTCGGCCGCGGGCAAATGCGTTGCCCGGCTGGAACAGGCACTGGGCGTGCGCCTGTTCCACCGCAGCACGCGCAGCATCACCCTCACCGCCGAGGGCCAGCTGTTCCTGGCACGCTGCCGGCGCATCCTCGACGAGCGCGATGCCGCGCGCACCGAGTTGGCGCAACCGCATGCCGCACCAAGTGGCACGCTGCGCATCGGTCTGCCGCTGGTGGGTGATCTCACTCTGCCGCTGATGGCCGAGTTCATGTCCGCGTATCCGGACATCCGCCTCGATCTGGATTTCAGCGACCGCCTGGTCGATGTCATCGAGGAGGGTTTCGATGCCGTGCTGCGCGTCGGCGAGCCCAGCGACTCACGCATGAACGCACGACGCCTGGGCGTGTTCCCACGCCGCATCGTCGCCTCGCCGGCGTACCTGCAGCGGCGCGGCACGCCGCGCACGCCGGCCGATCTGATGCAGCACACGCTGCTGCACTATCGCTTCCCCAGCACCGGCAAGCTGGAACTGTGGCCGATCCACTGGCCCGACCATGAAACACCGCAGGAACTGCCAGTACACATGGTGGCCAACACCATCGAAGCGCGGGTGGCGCTTGCATTGCGCGATATCGGCCTGGCATTCGTGCCGGTACACTCGGTGCGCGATGCACTGGCCGACGGCCGGCTGGTGACCGTGCTCAACGAGCATGTGCACTCCTGCGGCATCTTCCACCTGCTGTGGCCGTCGGGCCGCCACGTGCTTCCGAAGCTGCGGGTATTCATCGACTTCGTCAGCGCGCGCCTGGAAACCGTGCCCTAGGCGATCGATCCACCCCATGCCCGGCTCACAGTAGATCCACGCCATGCGTGGATGCCTTTGTAGAGTCGCGCCATCAAACCATTCAGCCAACCCCGCTATACTGGCCGCTCATTCCTCCCAGAGGCTCGCGACCAATGCGCCATTGATGCCGCCGTCTTCACAACAGACGGCCTGACTCTTCCCGCCCCTGCGCGCAGGGGAGAACCCGGCATCCATGGAGGTCGCATGACCCCGCATTCCCTCACGCTCGATCGCGTGTCGTATCGATTGGCCGACGGCCGCCCGCTGTTTTCCGATCTGACGTTTTCCTTCGAACCGGTTGCTACCGGCCTGGTCGGTGCCAATGGCGCTGGCAAAAGCGTGCTCGCACGCCTGCTGGCCGGCCGGCTGTCGCCCGACAACGGCCAGGTACGTGGCAGCGGCCGCGTGTTCCTGTTGCCGACACCCGGTTATCCACCCGCCGGCACGGTCGGTGAACTGGCCGGTGTGGGTGAAGCGCTGTCCGCGCTCGCACGCATCGAAGCCGGCAGCGTCGATGAGGCCGACTTCACCTGCATCGGCGACCGCTGGGATCTGCGTGAACGCCTGCAGCAGCAATGGCGTGCGCTGCAGCTTCCCGACGACCTCGATCCCGCCCAGCCGGCCGCGCGCCTCAGTGGCGGCCAGGCCATGCAGGTGGCGCTGTCCGGCGCCTGGGCCAGCGGTGCCGACTGGCTGATCCTGGACGAACCCAGTAACCACCTCGACGCACGCCATCGCCAACAGCTGTACGAACAGTTGCAGCAGTGGCGCGGTGGCCTGCTGGTGATCAGTCATGATCGCGAACTGCTGGGCCGCATGCAGCAGATTGTCGAACTCGATGGGCGTGGCCTGCATCGCTATGGCGGCGCGTGGCAGCACTATGCCGAAGTGCGCGCCGCCGAACGTGAAGCCGCCGCCGCCCAGCTTGACCATGCACGTGCGCAGCACCGGCAGCAGCAACGCAGTGCACGCGAACAGCACGAGCGCCAGCAGCAACGCCAGGCACGTGGCAACCGTGATGCAAAGCAGGCCAACCAGGCACCGATCCTGCTTGGCCGCCAGAAGCAGCGTGCCGAAGCCAGTCATGGGCGCGCGCAGCAGGTGCAGTCCGAACGCCTGCAGGCCAGTGCAGAGCAGCTGCGTGCAGCGGCGACAGCCGTGCACGTCGCACCGGAGCTCGCACTGTTTTCCGGTGATGGGGAACGTGGCAGCGCACGCCTGCTGCAGGCGCAGGATCTGGTCCTCCCACATGGCTGCAGCGCCCCGTTGCAGCTGGAGATCCGCCGCGGCCAGCGCATTGCTGTGGTCGGTGACAACGGCAGCGGCAAATCGACCCTGCTGCGTGTGTTGGCGGGCCAGCTGCCAACGCGCGGAGGCACGGTGCAACGCCACGCACCGCTGGCGCTGCTCGACCAGCAGCTGCTGGGATTGTCCGGCGAGCGCAGCATCCTCGATAGCGTGCAGGTGGCCAATCCGGGTGCGGACCCGGGCGATCTGCGCACCCGGCTCGCGCTGCTGGGACTGGATGCACAGCGCATTCAGCGCGCCGCCAGCAGCCTCAGCGATGGCGAACGGGTGAAAGGCGCACTGGCCAGCGTGTTGTACGCCGATCCCGCGCCGCAGCTGTTGCTGCTGGACGAGCCCGGCAATGCGCTGGATCTGAGCGCATTGCAGGCGTTGGAGGAACTGCTTGCGGCGTGGCCGGGCGCGCTGGTGATGGTCAGCCACGACCGGCACCTGCTGCAGGCGTTGCGGCCGACCCAGGTGCTGCACGTGAGCACCGAGGGCTGGCAGTGGCATGACGCCTTGTAGATCCACGCATGGCGTATCGACCCGGGGTAGTGCCGTCCGCTGGCCGGCAACCCATGGAGCCTCAATGCACCGTCAGCGCTTCCACACCGGGAACGCCAGTGGCATCTGCTGCCACAGCAGCGGCCCCGCCCGCAGCTCCTGGTCATTGAGCAGGCACGCATCCAGCTCCGCGCGCACCGCACGCTCATCCATGTGCACACCAATCACCACCAGCTCCTGGCGGCGATCACCCCACAACGGGTGCCACAGCCGCTGCATCGCCGTGTGCGCGGCTGCATCCGGAAACTCTTCCAGCCCCGGCAACGGTGCGCTCCAGCAATCGGCCTGCTGCCGCGCCCAGCCGAGGTCGCTGTAGGGCAGCGGTGTCGGCGGCAACAACGGTGCGGTGTCTTCCAGGCCGGCACGCACGCGGTCGCGCGCGGCGTACCAGAAGCCCGCCGCCTGCGTCCGCGTCGCGGCGCCCACGGTGTTCAACTCGCCTACCCAATCCATGCGGTTGGCCAGCCAGAACCAGCCCTTGCTGCGGATCACGCCGGGCATGCCCGACTGCAACGCGCGGGCGAATCGCGCGGGGTGGAACGGACGCCGCGAACGGTAGACGAAGCTGCCGATGCCGTACTCCTCGGTTTCCGGTGTGTGCTCGCCCCGCAGTTCCTTCACCCAGCCCGGCGCACGTTGCGCACGCTCCATGTCGAAGCGGCCGGTATCCAGCAGCTCGGCCAGCGGCACATCGCCGAAGCTGGACAGCAGCAGCTTCGCGTCGCGGTTCAGGCCACGCAACACGGCCAGCGTGTCCTGCAGCACCTCGTCGCCCACCTGGTCGACCTTGCTGACCACGATCACGTCGGCGAACTCCACCTGCTCGCACAGCAGATCGACCACACCGCGATCATCGTCCGGCCCGGCCTGCTGGCCGCGTTCGGCCAGGCGCAGGGTCGAGCCGAAGTCGGCAAGGAACGCGCTGCCGTCGACCACCGTCACCATCGTGTCCAGCCGCGCGATATCACTCAGGCTGAAGCCGTGCTCGTCGCGCACCGCGAACGTGGCCGCCACCGGCATCGGCTCACCGATGCCCGTCGATTCGATCAGCAGATAGTCATACCGACCGGCATCGGCCAGACGGCGCACTTCCTGCAGCAGGTCATCGCGCAGCGTGCAGCAGATGCAGCCGTTGCTGAATTCCACCAGCGTCTCTTCAGTGCGGCGCAGCTCGGCGCCACCTTCGCGCACCAGCTGCGCATCGATGTTGACCTCGCTCATGTCGTTGACGATGACCGCCACGCGCAGGCCTTCGCGGTTGCGCAGGATCTGGTTGAGCAGGGTGGTCTTGCCGGCCCCCAGGAAGCCGGACAGCACGGTGACCGGAAGGCGACGGTCGGCGCGGGAAACAGTGTTCATGTCGGAGCGGGTTGGCTGCGGAACGGAAATGTTACTGTATAACACTTGTTGCGCAAGGAACCTCCCCCGATGAAGTCGCCTTCTGCCGCCCTGCTTGATGCCGGCGCGGTCGCCCTGTCCAGCCTGTGCGTGCTGCACTGCCTGGCGCTGCCCCTGCTGGCCGCCGCGCTCCCCCTGTTCGGCACCTGGGCCGAAGCGGACTGGGTGCACCTGCTGTTCGTGGCCATCGCCCTGCCACTGACCGGCTGCGCGCTGTGGCGGGCCGAGCGCCGTCACCCCCTGCCCGTACTGGCCTGGGCCACCGCCGGCGTCGGTCTGGGCCTGTTGCTGGCCGGCGCGCTGGCGCTGCCCTCACATGACTGGGAAACGCCGATGACGGTCACCGGCAGCCTGCTGCTGGCCGCCACGCATATCTGGAACGCGCGACACCGGCACGCGGGGTAGTGCCGGCCGCCGGCCGGCAACCGCATGAGCTTCGGACGCAACCTGCAGTTGCCGGCCAGCGGCCGGCACTACCCCTGCTATTTGCCGTAGCGGCGCAGCAGCTCCACCAGCACCGCAGCCTCGTCCGCCCGCTGCTGCGGGTCATCGGCACCCACCACATGTTCCTGCAGATGCTCGTGCAGCAACTCCATCAGCAGGCTGTGGGCGGCACCGCGCACCGCGGCGACCTGCACCAGCACGCCCGCGCAGTCCCCCGCTTCCCCCTCGGGCTTGTCCAGCGCCTGCTCCAACGCCGCCACCTGACCCGCGATACGGCGTACCCGGGTCAGCAGCTGCTTTCGATTCTTGTGTACATGGGCCATGGCGGGATCATATACCCTATGGGGGTATCCACTCCGGCTCCCGCCGCCATGCACTTGGACGCCCTCGCCGCCGCCCGTCGCCACGAACACCGCTTCGACGACGGCAATCCGCTGGCCGAACGCAATACCCGCCGCGCCCTGTGGCTCACCGTCGGCATGATGCTGGTGGAGATCATCGGCGGCTGGTGGTTCAACTCCATGGCCGTGCTCGCCGACGGCTGGCACATGAGTTCGCACGCGCTGGCGCTGGGCCTCTCGGTGTTCGCCTACCGCTGCGCGCGGCGCTACGCGCACGATCCGCGCTTCGCCTTCGGTACGTGGAAGATCGAGATCCTGGCCGGCTATACCAGCGCCATCGCCCTGCTCGGCGTCGCCGCGCTGATGGCCGTGCAATCGCTGGAACGGCTGTGGGTGCCGGCACCGATCCATTACGACGAAGCCATCGCCATCGCTGCGGTGGGCCTGGGCGTGAATCTGCTCTGCGCCTGGTGGCTGCACGACAGCCCGGGCCACGCGCATCACCATCATGGGCATGGGCATGGGCATGACCATCATCACGGGCACGACCACGATCACGGCCATGCGCACGGTCACGACCTCAACCTGCGCTCGGCCTACGTGCACGTGCTGGCCGACGCCGCCACCTCGGTGCTGGCCATCGTCGCCCTGCTTGGCGGCAAGCTGCTGGGCCTGACCTGGCTGGACCCGGTGATGGGCCTGGTCGGCGCCGTGCTGGTGACGGTCTGGGCGATCGGCCTGCTGCGCGACAGTGGCCGCATCCTGCTCGACGCGCAGATGGATGCACCTGTGGTGGCCGAAGTACGCGAAGTGATCGAACAGGGCCCGTGGCCGGCACGCCTGGCCGACCTGCACGTCTGGCAGGTGGGTCGCGGCAAGTACGCGGTCAGCGCCAGCGTGGTCACCAGCGACGTCCGTCTGGATGCCGATACAGTGCGCAACGCGCTGGCGATTCATGAGGAGCTGGTGCACGTGACGGTGGAGATTCACCGCAGCGCATGATCCACGCCGGGTAGTGCCGGCCGCTGGCCGGCATGGCATGCTCCGGCCGCCGCTGACCAGTAGAGCCAGGCCATGCCTGGCTGCGTTGCCCACAAGTCGAGCATGGCTTGTATGTTCCTCCCGGCTCCTACGAGGTATGTAGGAGCCAGGGTGGAGGGACCGTCAAGCATGCATCTGCGGATACTAGCCGACAGACGAGTCGAGCGATCCCCATCCCGCACACGAACGTCGATAAAGGATCGTACGGCCCCCAAAGGGGATCGTCGATGTAGGCAAGCTAACGTCGGTGCGGTACCACCCCAGCCCCTTAAAGATAGCTGGGAGCCGTACAAATGTCTGATTCTCTCGATATTGGCGTGGACGTGGACTCCAAGGAGTTCGTACCGGCAGTGGCCGACCGCAAGGCCGGCGACAGGATCGCCAACACCCGGGCCGGCATAGCCCAGTGGCTCAACACCTTGCCCCAGCGATGCCGGATTGGCATGGAGGCGACGGGGCGGTACTACGAGTTGTTGGCTCGGATGGCTGGCCAAGCAGGCCACGTTGTCTATGTGATCAATCCACGTCTGATCAAGCACTACGGCCGGGCGACGGGCTCGCGTGGCAAGACGGACGCCATGGACGCCGAAGCGATCGCCCGGTACGTGAAGAAGGAGAACGATCGCCTGCGTGAATACGTACCGCGTACCGACGAGCAGCAGCAGATGCACGATTTGCTGCGCAAGCGGCAGACGCTGGTAAAGACACGCGCGCGCCTGGAGCAATCCTTCGGGGTAAGCAAAAGTGCCCCCGGGGAGCTGTCAGATCTGTTCTGCGCTCTGGCTGGGACGCTGTCCGAGCTGGAAAGCGAACTGCAGCGCTTGGGTCGCGATGGAGAGCATGGCGCGCTCTACAAGCGCCTGTTGACCATCCCTGGTATCGGCCCTGCCGTCGCCGCTCACCTGATTTACTACATGACGCGCTGGCCGTTGGCCAACGCCAACGCGTGGATCGCCTGCACCGGCCTGGATCCCCGGCCCAACGAGTCTGGCGGCAGAACGGGACGGCGTCGGCTGTCCAAACAGGGCGCGCCAGTGCTGCGCCAGATGCTCTACATGGCCGCAATGGGGCTCAAGCGGTGTCGCCGGGGGCAACCGCTCTACGACGAGCTGTCAAAACGCGGTCACCCCAGCACCGCCGTCTTCAACATCCTGGCCAGAAAGCTGGCCAGGATCGCCTGGGGTGTCTTCAAAAGCGGCCGGGACTTCGATCCGGCCATGCTGAAGGTGGGTCAAGCCTGCTTCCAGCAGGCTTGACCGCGAACATAGGATCTCGACTCTACAACTACAGCTTCAACATCATCCGCAGCAGGTACATCAGCAGCGGCAGCGCGCTCAGCACTGCACCACCGATGCCGATCCACGGCCAGCGCTCGCCGCGCACGCGCGAAGCCACCGCCAGACCGCAGCCGACCAGCGCCGCGCCCAGCACCCCCACGCCCAATCCCGCAGCCATGCCATTGCCGCCTGCGGCCACCGCCGCCTGCGCAGCGAGGCTGCCCGCGCCCCAGCCCACCACGATCCCCAGCCAACTGGCCACGCCGCACCACGGTGCCTTGTCCTTCGCCATCCGAAAACCCCTGTGTCCTTGCCGAATTTCTGTACGGACCACGCCCGTGCGCTGCCTACACTAGCCGCACCTGCCCCGTCGGGACATCCCATGCGCACGCTCCACCTGCTGCTGCCAGGTGCCCTCCTGCTGCTCACCGCCTGCAGTGGTGATGCCGGGCTTCCTTTCAGCGCCGACCCGTTGCAGGGCTGCTTCGCCACCGGCGCGCGCAAACCGGCCGACTTCCGCATCGACAAGGAAGGCGGCCAGTACTTCGTCTCCTTCAGCCGCGGCGAGCAGTGGCAGCGCGAGCCGAATGCCCTGCACAAGGCCTCCCGCAGCGAAATCAGCCGCTACTTCCGCGATGACGCCGAGCAGATCGACAGCGCATTGATCCGCATGGCCGGTGGCTTCGGCATCTTCCACTTCAACAAGGGCGCGACGCTGAAGGGAAAGGCCAGTGATAGTGACTACATGGCGCTGATGCTGATCGGGGCTGGGCCGGTGTATGCGGTGAAGTGTATTTGAGCAGTTGTTTGCGACAGCTTCTTTCGTAGTTAACAGCCCGAAGCATAGGAAAAATTTCAAAACAACGATAACTGGATAGGTGTCTCGTCGGGCGACCAGAACTCAGTTCAGCATCAGCTCTCCATCCCAAAAGAGGAGCTGAGACATGAAATTGAAGCAGTTCGCCTTTTTGATAACAGCCTTTCTGCCCGCGACCGCCATTTGCGCTAGCGAGCGTCTAAGCATAGATGTCGTAGTAGCGAATCCAGACGGAAGTGTCAGCGTAGATAGGACAAGCAGCTGGCCAGACTTCAATGGCGGCATCGTGGACGTAACGCAGCGCCTGAAACAAGATGATTTTGGGAGACTCAGCTATCGCTATGAAGATCAGAGTAGAGCCACGCAGCTCTATCACCAAGCCTATTGCGAGTCGGTGGAAATGGCACCCTCAAGCGGTACCATGACGTTGTCGGGCCCCTCCACCGGCTGGTCATGCTACAGCGATGATCCCGCGCCCCCTGCCGACCCTTTGAACAGTATTGATTGGGCAACGGCGACTGCACCGAGTGGGCAGGTACCCGTTGGTCAGAATATCTTTCCCATTGGGAGCGGGAGCTGGGAGAGCTCTATTGGCGGCATGAGGCGCTCAACCCTCAGCGTAGACAATGGACGCTGTATTGCACAGGAAACCGACCACTACGCAGGGCCATTCAGAGGCAGAACCCAATTTGGCGTCAATTGCTATTTTTCGCAGTCCAAGTTTGCAAACACCATGATGGAGACCTGCATCCCCAAACAATGTGCCACCAATAGAGGGACGATCTTCGCTCAATAGCTCCTAGAGGGAGATGCCCATGCCCAAAGGCAGGGCATCTCTCATCCATGCATAAACGCCATATACTCGTTGCCAAAGGACTGACGAAATGACATTCAGTCTTGGACATTGGAACATGCTGCCCCTCCTGCTGATGGCCGGTGCAATACAGTCTCAGGGTGCCTATGACGAAGTCCGGGAACTGCCCGACGGCCAGACACTGATATTGCGCACCCTGGACTGGGATCTCGGCGATGGTCGCCACGAGCGCGTTACCGTGCATTGGCTGCTGCAGGAAGACGGCAGCCTGCGCTACGACTTTGATCGGCAGCCACCGGAAACCCAGGACGCTCATCGTCGCTCATGCGCGCGGCAGGGCATGCGGCCCTCGCGTGGCGTCGGCATGATTTCAGGGGAAGGAACCACACACGGCTACAGCTGCACCAGCCAGCTGTAGAGCCGAGCCCACGCCCGGTGCCGCCATGCCGGCACCCACGCGTGGCGTGGATCTACCGCAACAGCAGCCACGCGTGGCCCCGGCAACACCTGCGGTACCATGCCCTCCCCCGAACCGCCCCGGTACCCGCCGTGCCCCATTACACCGGCCCCCTGCTGACCCGCGACAGCGCTGACACCCTGCGCCGTGCCTATGACAAGGGCGCTGCCGACTGGCAGGGCTCGCTCGACCTTGGCCGCAGCGAGGACAGCGTGGTGCTGGATGCCGACGGCTTCCACTTCCGTGGCCAGCGCTACCCGTGGCCGGGCAAGCTGAAGGACCGCACGCTGTACTACTGGGATGGCGAGGACTTCGCACCTATCTCGCGCTACAGCAGCTCGCTGATCAAGCTGGTGCCGACCGGATGGGGCGCACCGACCTTCGAGATCGACGGCATCAAGATGCTGCCGACCTCCAAGCTGTCGCCATTCGAGGACGCGCGCCGCAAGGTCGAGCTGGTCGCCCCGGCCGGCAAGGTCATCCTCGATACCTGCGGTGGCCTGGGCTACTTCGCCGCCTGCGCGCTGGAGGCCGGCGTCGGCCAGATCCGCTCGTTCGAAAAGAACGCCGATGTGATGTGGCTGCGCACGCTCAACCCGTGGTCGCCGGATCCGGACTCGGCCGCCGCCGGGGGCCGCCTGCAGTTCAGCCACGGCGATGTCTCGCAGCAGATCGAACAGGTGGCCAGCAACAGTGTCGACGCGATCCTGCACGACCCGCCGCGCTTCGGCATCGCCGGCGAACTGTACTCGCAGGTGTTCTACGACCACCTCGCCCGCGTCATCCGCAAGTGCGGGCGCCTGTTCCACTACACCGGCGCGCCGAACAAGCTGACCAGCGGCCGCGACGTGCCGCGCGAAGTGGCCAAACGCCTGGAAAAGGCCGGTTTCAGGGCCGAGCTGGCGCTGGACGGCGTGCTGGCCGTCAAGCGCTGAGCTTCATTCCGAGTCAACCTTCGCAAGCTTCATCACCCACTTCGGCACTTCCGGTTCACCGGCGTAGAAGTCTTTCGGCTTCTTCTCGGCCATCGCCCAGCGGTGCAGCCAACTCGGGCCATAGCGACCGCTGTAGCCCTCGGCGCCGCGCGCGTAAGCAGGATCGCGCATCGCCTCATCCAGTGAAACGAAGCGATAGCCGCGCCGCTTGGTCGCCGCCACCAGTTCGGCGAAGGTGGCTGCATTGAGCTCATTGGCGTGCATCAGCCACACCTGCGGCAGCGCGTAGCCCAGCAGCGCCTGCGACTGCTTCTCGTAGTAGTCCAGCTTGTTCAGCATGTACGGCACATAGCCCTTGCGCAGCTGTACCAGCGTCGCCTCGCGCGCCGGGGAATCGGGCTGCTCGTTCATCACGTTGGCATAGGCAAACGCCCATACCCACTCCCCGTTGTCGACCGTCACCGGTGCCACGCGGTAGCCGTGCTGCTTGAAGAACACGTCCATCTCCGCGCGTTCTTCCGGTGTGCGTCCGGCACGCAGATAGGGATGGCGCATCCACTGCGGTTTCAGTCCGCGCTCGGCCAGCAGCGGCCGCAGCACCGTTTCACCACGCAGAAAATCCTGCTGGAACGCAGGCACACCCCTGGCGTTCAGATCCATGTGCGAATACGTGTGGTTGCCCAGCACATACCCGGCGTCCAGCCAGTCGCGCAGCATCTGCACCCGCGCGGGCTGCACGTGCCCGTTGATCTCAAGCTTGTTCTCGTTGACGAAGCCGACCACCGGCACACCCGCCTGGCGAAGCTGGGCCATCAGCGCTTCGTGCCGCGACTGCAGGTCCGGCGGAACGATCTCGTCCACCCGCGCCCACGGCAGGTCGTCGATGGTCATCGCGATCCGGCGATCCACCTCGGCGGCGTGCACCGCCAACGAACACAGCAGCAATGGCACAGCACGCAGCAACCAACGCATCAGCACATCCTTGCAGGGGCGAAGTGCTGACTCTAGCGCGATTGCGGGCGCGCGGCCGGTCCCACACCCGCTATGGGCCGGGCGACTGCACCTGACGTTCGCGCACGATCGCCCGCCACAGCATGAATCCTGCAGCCATCGCCATCAGCATCAACGCGACCAGCACCAGGGCAAGATCATCGGGATTGCGCAGCAGCGGTGCATGCTCATGGGTGAGGATCTCGAACACCACCTGCTGCGCCTGTGCCAGCGGCAACCGGCCCTGCTCGCCCAGCTCCACCAGGCACGCCGCTGGGGACAGCTTGGCCACGCCAGTCCATGCCAGGTCGTACAGGTGCAATGCCCTGAGGGCCAGCGCCAGGATCGCGGCGTGCAGCGCCATCAGCCCCCAGTTGGCACGTCGCAGGCGTTCCGACAGGCGTCCCAGCCGGTAGACGCTGATCGACATCGCGCCCAGCAGCGCCAGTACCACGCCCGCCATCGGAATCCACTGCAAGGGTTGCCACGGTGCAAGCGCAGTGGACCGCGCCAGCAGTTGTTCGGCCACCTGCATGCGCGCCACAGGGTCGGGCCCACCGCATGCATCATCCACCGGCTCCAGCAGCAGTCCCACACGGTAGTGGAAGAAGCCGACTGCAAGGGCTACCGCCAGCAGCGCCACCACCTGCAGTGCCAGCAGGATCGGGCCAGGACCACAGATACGACAGAAGCGGGTAGCAGCAGAGACCATCGGTTCATCCATGACAACAAAGGACCATCCTAACCAAGCGCCCTGTGCTTGTCGGCTGGCGGATACGACAACCGGCGCGCGGTCCCGGTAAGATGTGGATGAGCATGGATGGTCGTATGTAGAGGTGTTGTGGATGGTCACGCTGTATCTGTGGGTGCGAACGTTGCTTCCGCTGTTGGCGTTCGTGATCGCGTGGATGCTGCTTTCGCGCCTGATCAAGGCCCGCGTGGCGCGCCTTCCACGGGTTCCCTTGAACCTGCCCGAGCACAGCAGCAGCCCGCGCAGGAAGGACCGGCGCATCTACGCGCGCAAGCTGCGGCGCAAGCCAGGTCTGCGTACCGCAACGCGCCCGGCCTCCGAGCCGCGCAGCTGGAACCTCGCAGCGGTGTTCGTTTCGCTCTTCACGTTGATCGCCACCGTGCTGGTCGTGCCGGATGGCGCGCGCTTCCAGGTCATGGTCGAGAGCATCACCGGCTACCCGGCTACGATTGCGGAAGTACATGTTCCCGCTGCCGGGCAACCCCTTGTGCTGCAGGCCTGGCAGCCAGCACTGGCGCAACTGTCGCGGCCGGTAACGATGCGCTACCCGATCGGACGCACCGGCGGCGAGCATGATGCGCACGCCACGCTACCGGTACAGGTGAGGCATCAGGGGGATCGCCTGCAGGTGGCTACGGCCGTGCCGGTGGACGCCGAACGGTTGCGTGCGGAGCTTGCGCGCCTGGCTGGGATGCCGACGGAGTCAGTCAACGTCCGCCAGCGCGAGATCTCACCCTGGCTGGAACCCGGCTGGAAGCCGCTGGCCGACCTGTAGAGTCGAGCCCATGCTCGGCTGCTGTTGCAGTAGATCCACGCCATGCATGGATGGATGCAGAGCGGAGTCGAGCATGGCACGACTCTACAGATCACGATCCGCGTGGCAGCTTCGCAGCCCACATGTTGTCCACCAGATTGGGATAACGCCGCCCGTTCTCTTCCGCACGCTGCCGGGCCGCCTCCTTCTGCGCAGGCGACAACGGCTGCGACGTCTGGCCCTTGGGATTGGGCTTCTTCCACGGGGGCGTCTTCGGTTCACGCATGGCTGCAGCTTACTGCTTCAGGAAGTTCAACAGCGCCAGATTGAAGTGATCAGCATGACTGGTGTTGCAGCCATGCGGCGCGCCCTCAAGGATCACCACTTCGCTGCCCGGGATGGCTCGGTGCGTGCGCTGGCCAGAACCTTCAAACGGCACGATGGCATCGCTGTCACCGTGCAGGATCAAGGTCGGCACCGTGATCTTCTTCAGGTCTTCGCGGAAGTCGGTGGTAGCAAACGCCTTCATGCACCCCAGCGCTGCGTTCTGGTCGGATTGATGGCACAACGCGATCGCCGCCTGACGCGTCTCTTCGGTCACCATCAACTGGCCATGGGCGCTGAAGAAATCGCGGGTGAAGCCATCAAAGAACGCCTCACGATCCTTCTCCAGACCGCTGCGCATTTCATCGGCCTTTTCCTGGGTGAGCGGGCCATCCGGGTTGTCATCACTGCGCAGCAGATACGGCGGCACGGCAGCAGCAAACACCACGCTGTGCAGGCGCTCCTGACCGTGGTTGGCCACATAGCGCGCCACCTCACCGCCGCCCATCGAGAAGCCGACCAGGGTGACGTCGTGCAGGTCACGCTCCTCGATCACCCCGGCCAGGTCCGCTGCCAGCGTGTCGTAGTCATAGCCCTCGGCTGGCTTATCGGAACGGCCGAAGCCGCGCCGGTCGTAACTGATCACCCGATGCTGCGCATCGCGCAGGATCGACACCTGTTGTTTCCAGGCATCGGCGGACAGCGGCCAGCCGTGGATCAGAATGACCGGGCGGCCGTCACCACCGGTGTCTTCAACGTGCAGGCGGATGCGGGAAGCAGGCATGGGAGCTCCTGTGGAAGGGGAGGCTTTCAGGCTATTGGCCGGCCCCTATCGCGACCGTGACGGAATCGCCGATCGCCATGACATCGCCTGCACAGGCGACGCCGCCGGAGCCGGGCCGTCAATGCGGGCATTCACTCCGTAGAAGGGCCGTTTCATCGGAAGCCGGCTGCAGCGGCCCAAACGCCATGCGAGCCTGCGTGAACCATCCCCGGGAGTTTCGCCATGCTGCTGCTCACCCTGCCCCTGCTCGCCGCCGGTCTCGCTGCCGCACCGTCGCCCGCCGATGACCTGCGCCAACAGATCCGCCAGGCCGACACCCAGCTCTTTGCTGTGGCCTTCGAGGCCTGCGACGCCGACAAGGCCGCCGCGATGACCACCGAAGACATGGAGTTCTTCCATGACAAGGATGGCAAGTCAGCCAGCAACCGCGAGGACTTCCGCCGCAGCGTGGCCAACATGTGCAGCAATGCGCGCAAGGGCGGCTGGAGCCTGCGCCGTGAGCTGGTGGAACCTTCACTGCAGGTGTTCCCCTTGCGCGACGAGCGGGCGCTGGAAATCGGCGACCACCGCTTCCATGAACGCGGCAAGGACGGTGTGGATCGCTGGGTGGGCCAGGCCCGTTTCATCCAGGTCTGGCGCCGCGTGGACGGGCGCTGGTTGGCCGAGCGGGTGATCAGCTACGACCATCGGCCGGCAGACTGACCCCTCGGGCGCGCTTCACGGGCCGGATCTATACTGACCGGGCCCACCACGACCCACCGCTACCGTTCGATCGCCATGCCAGAGATCACCCCCAACCACCCCGACTACGGCCTCAACCAGCAGATCCGTCAGGGCGTGGCCGCACTGGACGCCCAGCATGGCCGTCCGTTCGACCAGACCAGTGAGCGCCTGACCGCCAGCCTGACCGTGCTCGCCCGCGAGCAGGGCCTGCGGCAGGTCGACCATGTGCTGGTCAGCAACGCCACGGCCAACCAGCCGGCGGGACACAACATCTTTGTGGTGCAGGGCGACCCGGCCAATCCGGCGCACCTGCGCGCGATGATGCCGACCGCTGTGGCGGCACAGACGCCGGTGGAGCAATCGATGCAGAAGCTGGGGCTGGGTGTACAGCAGCCGGCCGAGGCGCAGGTGCAGGAAATGCAGCATCCTGCGCCGCGGATGGGGTAAGCAGGCGCGGAGGCGGTTGCTCTCTCTGCTACTTGAACTCCGGAACGAACAGGCCTTCCCGCTTCAGGATGTCTCTGGCCTGGGTGACATAGCTGCTCACCGTCAGTCGATCCAACGGAAACATCTCGCCCTTCTTCCTCGCCGGCAACAACCTGCCTGCCTCGGCAAGACGGCGTGCTTCGTGGTCCTTTCTGGCCTTGTCCCCGCTCACATCGCCGTGGACCTTCAGCAACTGCAGTGAACAGGCATAGAACATCTGTACCTTGCAGTCGGCAATGAACGCATCCAGTGACATTGCCTTATCCTGTCCCACAAAGAACGGCCGGAACTTGTTGTAAAGCGCCTTTGCATCGCGCGGCTCCTGCGCCCGGATGTAGTCCGCCAACGTCCTGTCAACATTGGATACGTTGTGGATGTACTGATTCCTGATCTCGGCAACGGCCAGAAACAGCGTCTTCTGTTTCGTGTCGACGTATCCAAGATCGCGCAGCAGCTCGATCCTTGATGCCTGCGTCATGTTGCTGACCACTCGTCGGGCCTTCGGCTCTCCCAGCGCTTCAACGATGGCGTGGGTGAAGGTGCCTTCAACCAGCTGCGCCAGCTTCGAGGTGAAGCTCCACGAGTTCTCTTCAGCGTAGAGGTCTACGACGAACTTCTTCGAGATCCCAAGCTCTTTGCTCAGCCTCTCAAATGCCAGTTCAATGAACTTCCTGTTGTCGCTCATAACGCCCCCGTTTCAGAAGCAGTGAAGCTACAGCCGCAAGACGATTACAACAAGCGGCCACCCCCTGCTTTTGCAACACTTCCTAATCCAACGCTCTACGAGCTACAACACTGGAAATGGACCCGCTCCACGACCGACGGCCGAGGATGCGGGCCCCATCAATCCAGCGCGAACGCTTACAGCTGAATCCGCGCCACGCTCTCGTCAGCGCCCTTGTCATCCTTCTCGCCGTTCTTGATGCTCACGAACAGCACGTTGTTCCTCGCATCCAGCGCCAGGCTGTTCGGGTGGGTCGGCACCGTGTAGGTCGCCACCTTCTGGTAGCTGTCACTGTTGTACGCCGTCACCGTACCGGCTTCGCGGTTGGTCACGTACAGGCGCTTGCGCGGCGCATCCAGCAGGATGCCCAGCGGGCCGGCGTCGGTCGGGATGCTGGCCAGTTCCTTGCCGGTGCTGCGGTCGAGCACCAGCACGCGCTGGCCCGGGTGCTTGCTGACCAGGCCGCTGCTCTTGGCCTGGTAGCCACGCAGGAATTCCGAGCCCTGGTCGGTCACGAACAGGCGCTTGCCGGCCGGGTCCAGCGCGATGTTCATCGGCTGCTCGGCGGCGATCCTGTGCTGCGCCACCACCTTGTTCGAATCGGTACCCACCACCACCAGGTCGGCCAGCAGGTTGCTGGTGTAGACGCGCTTGTTGGCCGCATCCAGTGCGAGGCCCGGCGCCTTGGCATTGCCCAGGCCATCAATGGTGTTGATGACCTCCAGCGTGGTGGTATCGATCACGAACAGCACGCTGCTCACGTCCGGCTGGCTGCTGTGGCCGGTCACGTACAGGCGGTTGGCGGCGCTGTCGACTACCAGCTCGCGCAGGTCGTGGGTGTAAGCGGCCTTGCCGTCCTTGCCGGTCTTCTTTTCCATCAGCTGGATGGTGCCGACCGCCTTGTTCTGCGCGGTGTCGACCACCGTCACCGACAGGTCCACGGTGTTGCCCACGTACAGGCGGTTGTGGGCGTCATCCAGCACCACGCCGAACGCCTTGCGCTCCAGCGGGATGCGGGTTTCCACGGCCAACGTGGTCGGGTTCAAGCGCAGCACCTGGGCCGGGCCGGCGTCATCGCCGAAGCCGCCGGAGGAGGCCACGAACACGGCGTTCTGCTTCGGGCTGTAGGCCAGCTCGTACAGGCCCTTGGCGACGGCTTGGCGCTGCACAGCGGCGGTGGCACTGGCGGCGGGTGCGTTGTCGGCGAACGCGGAGGGCGCGCCGAGGCTGAGCGAAACGGCAACGGCCAGCGCGGCCGAGCGGAAAAGAGGATTACGGAACATGCGAGCGTCCTTGAATGGGCACGGGAAGGTGTCCTGGCTCGCTGGGCCGTACTGCGACGGCCCGCCCCGCATCTGTCTGCGCAGGGTGGGCTGGCTGGGGTTGCGGGGGAATGGTAGCAGGTGGGGGGCGTGGCGTGCGTCTGCCTGAGCTTGGCAGACGTTCGACCTTGAAACCGCGTCCGCCGGCTATGCCATCCGTGGGCCGTGGCCCTGTTGCAGTTGCTGCTCTTCCTGCAGGCGCTGCACATCGCGCTGCGGCGGGTTCTGCTGCAACTGCGCGACCCGTTCGAACGAGGCCTCCACCGGTGCCTGCGCTGCAACCTCCGCGGGCATGCTGGCGCGCTGATGTGCCGGGTCACTGCGGTCCCCCTGCACGATGAACAGCTTCGGTGCGGTATCACCGCGCTGCTCGCCCAGCACCACTTCGTCCACACGCGAGAACTGCTGCTCCTTCGACAGCGCGAGCAGGCTGGCACTGACATTGCCGTTGCGTGCACCGAAAGCGCCGAGGTCGGCCACCTGCTGGTGGATCTGGTTGAGGCGGGCATGATCGTCGTGCGCCGGGTCTGCGGGCGTGCCGCTTGCCGCGAGTGCACTGTTGCCGCGCCACTGCTCGCCGTTCTCGGTGAACATCCACTCGCGGAACGTCTGCTTCGGCATCGGGTTCCACTGCACCCTGTCCAGCTCGCTGCCCTTCACCTGCTGCGGAATGGCATTGACCGCGCGGATGTTGTCCAGGACCTTGGTGGCGCCCTCGTAGTTGGTGATCTCCCCGGCCAGCCCGACCGGTCGCAGGCCTGCGTGGTTCAGGGCACCCCATGCGAAATCGGTGCAGGCGTTGGCGAAGAAGTCGTAGTTCATGTCGAAGCCGTGCTTCTTCGGGTCCGCCGAGAACTCGAGGATGCGGTCGTACTGCTCCTTGCTGATCTCGATCGTGCGCTCGAAGCGGGGCTTGTCGTAGACCGACACGTCCATGTCATCGACTTTGCCCCTGTTCGGCTCGTCCTTGGTGCCTGCGTGGGTGAAACCAATGCTCTCCGGCAAGGGTTCACCCGAACGGCGCAGCGACAGGAACATGTGCCCCGCGAACGAAGGCTCCAGCAGGAACCTGTTTCCCTCGGCATCACGGCCGTAGCGCGGCGTGCCGGGGGCCGCCAGATGGATGGTTACGCTGTAGCGTTCGGCATCGTCCTTGTGCATGTCTACTTTCCTAATGATTGGTAGCCAACGATCAATTCTGCTTTCAGGCCATCCAGCTGGGGTCGATCCTCCACAAGGTCGACCAGCAGAACGTAGCGCCCGGGTGCAATGCCTCCGACCTGCGCCAACTGCAGCGTGCGATAGAGCACGTCTTCAGAGTACAACCCGGCCTCGGCCAAGCTGTTGATGTCCACACTCCCCGTCGTCAGGTCTGTGACCACGCCATCATCGGCGATCTTCTGCGAGTCGCGTCCATCGCGGGTACGCTGCCAGAGCTGCACATGACGAGCCGAGCTGCCATCAATCCGCTCCAGGCGCAGCCGCGCTGGCAAACGTCCGAGAGTGATCTTCTCCGAAGCATCCAGCAGCCGTCGCGCGTCGGCATCCTGCAGCCGCAACCCGATGTTCAGAATCGGAATGGCCGGCTCCTGGGGTGCTGGCAAATCAAACGTGACCTCGGCAATCCGACCGGCCTTCTGCAATTGCACGGCCCGCGTGAACGGCACAACCGTGCGGGACTCGGCCTGTGCGCGCGTCAGCAGGGGCGGCGCAACCTCAGGCGCTGGTGACGCACGGCATGCCGCCAGCGCGCCCAGCACCGCCAGTACCACCGCCCCCCGCCGCAGTGGCCGCGTCATTGCTCCTTCAACCGCAGTGAATCGGCCACATCGGTCTTGGCCGCCACTTCAGTGGCGATGCTGGCGCGGCGGTGCCCGGGGTCGTTGCGGTCGCCCTGCACGATGAAGATGCTCTCTGCCGCATGGCTGCTCTTGGTCGGCTGGCTGAGCAGCACGTGGTCCACGCGCGAGAGATTGTTCTGCTTGGCCAGCACCAGCAGGCTGGCGCTGATGCGCTGGCTGGCGGCATCGAACGGGCGGCCATGCGCGGCATCCAGCTCGGCCACCTTCTGGATCAGCTGCGAGAACAAGCGATGGTCTGGATGCGAGGGGTCCAGCAGCGTGCCGGCCACTTCAATGGGCGTTGGCGGCGGCTCATCGCTGGCACGATCGCCCTGGCGATGATGTTCGGCCTCGCGCTCGGGCATCGCGTGGTGGGTTTCGGCATTCAGATCGCTGCCCGGGAACGGCGCGGCAATGCACTGGATTTCCGGCAGATTGAACAGCACCGCGAACTCGCCCAGGTTGCTGCCCCCATCCAGCGGCGCCGGCAGCGGATGCAGGCCGGCGTAGTGCAGCGCGGCCCAGACGAAATCGCTGCAACGGTTGATGGAGGCCGGGCGGTCCACATCGAACTCGAACTCGGCCGGCTCCTCGGCGAAATCACGCAGGCAGCCGTAATGCTCCTCGGTGATTTCCAGGGTGCGGCTGTAGTACGGGTCCAGATGCTCGTCGGCGTCGTCGTGGCGCACCTGCGCGTACTGCACGCCGGTGCGGGTTTCGCCCGGCGCGTGGCGCGGCGGTGCGAAGCCGTAGCTGTGGGCCTCGTCGCCCGCTGCTACCTGCAGGTACATGTGGCCGCGCGGCGAGATGCCCCCGCTCTTCAGTGGGGTGCCGGGGGCGGCCAGGTACAGCGTTGCGGTGTAGCGTGTTGCCTGCTCCATGCCTGTTCAGCCTTGATGGGTGCTGCGGTCCTGGCCGGATGATGGCATAGGTGGGATGGGGGACAGATGGAGGACAAAGCCAGGGCCACGGCTGACATGCTGAATATGTGAACCAGCCAGCAAACGTGGGCGATCAATACCCCGCCGGTAGAGTCACTCGGGGTCTGCCCCGTATAGTGACCTCTCCACTGCAAGGGACTTGCCGATGGGCACCGCAATCCAAGGGGCGCCAGCCTCGCTTCCCGCGATCTCGGCTTGGCGGCCTCTACTGCTTCCGCGTCATGTGATGTCGCATCTAGCTCGCGCTGGCGCAATTTCCGGACTATCGGCCATGCTTACTCTGACGTCTGCATGTGCGCGATCGCCGGATACGTCTGCCCTCAATGAACGTGCCGCTGCCGCAGATACGCACCCTGCCCGCATCTCCATGACCGAGCTGCAGAAGCGGATTCTCGCCTATGCGGATTCGCTCAGGTCACGGGCGGATATCAGTCCGGACAAGTTCGGCACGGCGATAGGTGTCTCGCTCGTGCCGGACGAAAAGGTCAGCATCAGGCACATCGCAAAGGACCTGGCAACGACGGACGGCTACAACTATGGGGCGTCTTATCTGTCGGTTGAGTCGGCACGTGAGTTCCCCAGCCAAGAGGTGATCTTCTATCAGCTGGGCAAGCAGCCAGTGACGGATGCTCCGAATGGCGTGTGCTACTGGGAAGCCGAAAGTGCCGGACGAGCCCTCGAAGCCCTCGGATACAGGACCGGAGGAGAAGTGCCATTTCAGAGAGGGGGCATCAGGCAGTATCGGCGCCCAATCACCGGTGGTAGCCAGGGTATGGATACCAGCCTGTTGACTTATCATCCCAATGAAGGTGATACCGCGAGAACCTGCGTCTACGCGGTCCAGTTTGGAGGAGGAGACAAATGAAGGGAATCGAATCCAGCGTCGAGCCACTGTTGGCCGATCTGCGCGCAGACAAACAGCTTCCCAGTGGTGCCGAGGATGCGATCCGACGCAGCATTGCTGGCTCCCCCTACCTCAATCACCTTCTGGCAAACGCAGCCACCAGCGGGCAGATCGGCCGGATTGCCGTGTCCTACGGACATCACAATGGCGGCCACTTCCAGGATGGGTCGGATGGAAACCCGCCAACGATCTTCATCAGCGCCTCGAATTTCCAGAGCGTAACCGGCACCCGGCTTGAGGAACGACTTACCGAAGTGCTGGGCCACGAGACCATGCACGGCATCCTGGCCAAGGAGCGCGCCGCAGCGCTCAGGGACTTCAAGCAGACCTACAGCGAGGAACTGATCGCTTCACACGATTCCCGGTCAGGTTCGGTGAACCTGACCGAGCCGGTGCGCACGCTTCTGGACAAGGGACGACAGGACGAGGCACTGGCGGAGGTCTCGGGCCTGCGGGCATTGGATAGCCGATTCAGAGCGTTGAATCCAACGTTGGATGACAACGGACTGGAGGCAATGCTTGCGTCCCGCTCGCTCTCCCGGTGCGTTCGGGCTGAGGGCGCAACCAGAAGCCTG
The DNA here is from genome assembly GCF_056482505.1 of Stenotrophomonas sp. 71799_Sma. Lineage (NCBI taxonomy): Bacteria > Pseudomonadati > Pseudomonadota > Gammaproteobacteria > Lysobacterales > Lysobacteraceae > Stenotrophomonas > Stenotrophomonas sp. 71799_Sma. The sequence continues at coordinate 467,477 of NZ_CM151202.1, read as the reverse complement.
GCGGAGGGCATTTCATATGATGCGCTTGCCAAGCGCCCCAACAATGACGGTGTCCAGCTTACCAAGGCCGTCGAGCAGTGCTTCTACGACGGCACTGGCACGCTGGGCCGGCACGGCGATTCCGACTACCGCAACTACTACGGCACCTATCCGTTATCAGTGATCGGGACGAGCCATGCCTTCCTGGCCGAAGGCCGCCAGCCCCCGGCAATCCGCATCGATCTGCATGAGCTTGGACTCGACCCGAAGCAGCTTGAGCGCAATGGCCTCGACTTTGGCAGCACAAAGATCCTGCCCGTTGGCGACTTCGGAAAGGACGGACTGGGCTGGGTGGAGCTGAAGAACACCGGCAGCGCCCACACCATTTCGCCACCGACGCAGAGCGTTGAAGATATGCAGTCCTCGCCCATCCGCTCGCTCAGTCCTGCAGATCAGGCGCTGCTGGACCAGATTCGGGGCAAGGTAGAAGCACTGGACAAGGCCAACGGCCGAACCTTCGATGACGCCAGTGAACGCATGTCTACCAGCCTGCTGGCTGCAGCCAAGGATGCCGGAATCACCCGCGCGGACCATGTGGTTCTGAGCAGACAGACAGTTGCCTCCCCGGCCGCACACAACATCTTTGTGGTGCAGGGTGCGATGTCCGACCCTGCCTCCCTTCGCACTCACATGGCGACTGCAGAGGCCGCCCAACAGCCAGTGCAGGAGAGCCTGAACCAAGTGGAAGCAATCGGCCACCGCCAGGCGCGCGAGCAGGCAGACATGCAGCGCACGCAGGAGCAACAGCAGCGGGTTTCGGCGCCGTCGATGTAGGCTACTGGCTTCAGCTAGCTCGACTGTTCCACCGACGCCCTCGCCTCGATGGCCCGGCGCTTTTCTTCATCGAAGAGAAGACACTCGGCAAAGGTTTCATCGAGCCGCAGCACCTCCTTCTGCAGACCCGGGACGCCGGTAAGAACGGCGAGGTGCTGCCCCGCCATCATCGAAAGGTTATTGCTCATCCGGATGACGTTGACCGCCAATGGCATGGGGAAGCCATCGCGACTCCGGCCCATTGCGTGTACCCCTGCGTGTACGAATGAGTTCAGCGGAGACCATGCATGCACCTTCAGCTCAACAAGGTGCGGGAGCAGATTGCCAAGCTCCGATACTTCCGCAAATGCCTCCAGCATCTTCGACAGCATCGGCAGCCCCTTTTCGCTCATTCCAGCTTCCGGTGGCAGGGACAGCAGTTCAACCTGCTCGTCGGCCGCGCAGTGCAGGATCCAGACGGACCGCGTGAAGGCCTCGTACTGGCAGCGCATCAATGCCATTGCTGAGGACGCCATGCCGGCCTGCAGCAGCGTGCGAAGGGAGTCTGCGTGTTCAAGGCTCAGCAATGCTGCGTCCAGTGACGCCAACAATCTGGGCGAGTCATCCGCCAGGGGATAATCCACCGTGGAGAGGATCGCCTGGCGAAGCAGCGCGGATCGATTGAGCAGGTCTTCCATGACGATGACTCCGGATATCGGCGGGGGGAGCATATCCAGCGGAGGGAGCTGTCCGCCAGGGTGCATGTGGGACTGGTCCCGCGCTGTGAGACAGCTCCGGGCGATTCTCCCCTCCCCCACTGGAGGATGACCATGACCAAGATCGACCCCGCATGGCTGAATGCCTTCGACAAGGAGCTCCTCCATCTATTCGCCATCGACCATAGCGATGCCGGCATGGATGAGTACCTGCTGGGCTGCTACGCGGACCTCCCGCCACGCGAGGCTGCACTGGCCTTCGGCAGCGACTACGACCTGGAACGCGACGATGCACTATGGCCACGGCCGGGCGCGCCTATGTGATCCGCCCAGTAGTCCGGCATGCCGGCATTCAAGGCAAGCGATGCCAGGGGATGGCCGCTATGCTGGTAGCGCACCGGAATGGAAACCACGTATGCCCCGTTTGAACACCGCCCTGGCACTGAACCTCGTTCTGATGCTGCTGGTCGCCACACCTGCCATGGCCATGGCGGCAGACCCGCAGGTTTCCACCGAAGTGTTCGCAGAGGCCGGTGACAACCCCACCTTCAAGCTCCAGCAGGCACCCGCCCTTGTGTATTCAACGGCCCTCGCCACACCGCCCGATACTTTCCTGCAGGCTCCCATGCAGGTGGTGCTGTTTGCTCAGTTGGATGAGCTGGGCCACGTTTCCAACGTGATGGTGGCGCGGTCCAGCGGACTGCGGGAGATGGATCGTGCGGCCCTTGCCGCAGTGCGCCAGTGGCGCTTTGATCCGGTCGTGGTTGAGGGCGTCGCGCTGCATGCGCGGGTGCGGGTCCGTCTGACCTTCGCGCCCACGGCCGAGGCACCGCCGGGCTGAACCGCTGCTCCAATCTGTCGCGATTGGCCCTACGCCATGGCCTAGGCTGCGGGCATTCCTGCGCTTGGAGCCAATAGCGCCAAGCCCTTCAAGACCCTTGCGGCGCAATCGCTTGCCGGCTTAACACCGTGTGCGACAATGCCGAAAGCGTCAGGACTGGCAATCTTCAGTCCTGTGGTTTCTTGGCATTTGGTTGCTGCACGGGTATCTCTTGGCGTGCCACCGGAAAAGGGTGGCGCGGGACTCGAAAACCCGTCTATGTACCAGATGTATGCGCTTGCCGGCCGGCGTCACCTTTTGTGTGGCGCCGGCTGGCAATCCGTTCGCGTTCCATGGCGGGCGGTGCGTGGGGATCTTCGGATCCGCCGGTCTGGTACATACCGGTTTTCGAGCCCGCACCGTCCGCCACCTTTATTGGTGGCGCTGCTATCTGTCCTGTACGGAGCATTGCCATGAACACATCGGACTTCCGTTCCCTGCACGCGCAGTACGATCCGGACAACGCCGAAGCCGAGCGCGAACCGTCCGTCGATCCCAACTCCTTCGTCGCCACGTTGCACCGCATCGGAACCGGTGCGGCTGCGGACGGCCAGCCTTGGCCGGAGCGTCATCAGTTACCTGGGCGTTGCCTTCAGCTGGCGGATGCGGATTGCGCGCTAGCCGGGCTGCGGGTGGTGGCGGAGCTGATGCTGGCTGCGGAGCGGACTAGGCAGAACGGCGCGCCCGAGGAGTACCTTGGGGATCGGGTGATGGAAGGGTTGAAGATGGCTTGTGTGGCGTTGACTGCGCAGGTGGCTGAGCGGTTGCAGGTGCGGGAGTAGAGCGCACCTCGCTGCGCACATCGAATGCAATGCGCTGATCGTACGCACGGTCCCAAGCATTCGCCGCTGTCTGAGCCCTTTGGGCTCCAACACTGACCTCACTATGCCGAGCCGGACTTTGCTTGCCCTGACGACGGCAGCGCTATTGGGATTGATCATTGGAGGGACGTACGCGCCGGCCACCGCAATGAGTTTTGAGAACTACCCAAGACTCACCGACTCGGAGTTTGCCCTGTTTCGGGCCGACGCCGAGAGCTTCGCCGAAGCGTTGGCCTGCTAAGGCATCACCATCGGAAAGCATGATTCCAGTAGACGCTTCTTCGATATGAGCGTACGTGGCGATGCCATTCTATTCGTAGACAACTCTGGGCCAAGTCTTCTGATAGTCACCATGTCTACGGTCGCAAGCGATGCAACGGAGCTACAACGCTGGAAAGATGGATGGGGCTCACCAGAGAGACGCAGGAGGAATTTGAGCGCACCTGAGAACAGCTGCGCTAGATCTGCGTCCCAGTAGCCCCCCATCTGCGCCCTGCCCAGGCAGCCAAACGCGTCAACCAATGACACAAGGAACCTGGTTCTGGCTAGAATCCTGGGCACTTAGCTTCTGGGACAGGGATCTAGGATGGAACTCCCATTCGAGGTGGGCGCGCTCTACAACCGTCAAAAGCAGATCCATGGTGTATTTGGCGGGCAACAGCAAGGCGGCATTTCGACACCCAAGGAGCATCCGCTAGTCATCGCGTTCACTGGCGAGGCCGGCGTGTCTCATGGCTACCATGACTTCTGGGACGACGACGAAGTCTTTCATTACTTCGGCGAGGGTCAAGTCGGAGACATGAAGTATGTGGCGGGCAACCGAGCGATTGGCGAGCACGTCAAGGATAGCAAGACGCTGGTGGTGTTTCAGATGATGGGTAAGGGGCGGCCCTACCGGTACCTTGGTAGGTTCATGTGCCTGTCCTCCTACGTTCAACCTGGCATGCCAGATCGAGAAGGACAGCCAAGGTCTGCCATTGTGTTTCGCTTGAGATCACTGGAAGCCTCGCTGGGCCTCCCGGCATGCGAGAAGGACCAGGCTGAGATCGATGCCTCAATCGATACCGCCGGCTCGACCAGCACAAGGCGCGAAACCGAAGTAAGAACAAAACAACGCTTATTCCGCGAGCGCCTTATCGGCGTTGAGAAGGGTTGCCGGCTCACCGGCATTGAGGACCTGAGATTCCTTCGTGCAAGCCATATCAAGCCGTGGGCAGATAGCACTGATGACGAGCGGGTTGATGGTGAGAACGGGCTTCTCCTGGCTCCGCATGCGGACCTGCTGTTTGATCAGGGGTGGATTAGCTTTTCGTCAAGCGGTCACCTACTCGTTTCGAACGATTTACCATCAGACGTGCAAGGTCCGCTCGGCTTGAACTTAGATCGATCTCTTCGACGCGGAATCTTCTCCCAGCAGCAACTCAGATTTTTAGAATTTCACCGAGATGTCGTCTTCGCTAAACAACACTCCCACATTCCGGGGCGCCAAGCCGTATGATATTTCGTTTAAACGCACCACGGATGTACCACTGAGGATCATTCTGAAATTAATCCAGGTACAGCGCAGCCAGTTTTACTAGTGTACTTTTACAGTCGCTCATCAGAGTGATGAACGATTTCAAAAGGTGGCGCCCACAGTACGACTGAGTAAGTCCAGACAAATGCGCAGCAGAACACAGGATTTTTGAATGCCAAAGAAATTACTGAGAGCACCTCAAGTTGACATAAAGAGGGGGAGTCCCTGGGAGAACGATACATTCGAACGAAAACGCGCAGGAGAGATGCTATGCAATTTAATTCTCTCACTGGACCAGCCATTCGTTATTGCCGTCAACGGAGGCTGGGGATCGGGAAAGACTGTTTTCCTAAGACGTCTGAGCGAGCACCTAAAGACTCAGACGCCCAGATCGCACTCCGTCTACTTGGATGCATGGAGCACCGACTGGCACGATGACCCGCTACTAGCGCTGGTGCTCGCGGTGAATGAAACCTTGGCCGCTGCAGGCTATGTTAAGTCTGGCGAGCTGGGCCGGAAACTAGTTGGCAATGCGACCCAACTTGCAGCACCCACCGCGATGGTAGCTGCACATCTGCTAGCCCCAGGAACAGGACCAATTGCTAGCGCAGTTGCAAAAGCGGGTGCGGAGGCAATCAAACTCGCATCAGATAAGGCGAGAGCGAAGCGAGGCTTGGAGGATTCGCTGAGAGGGGCTAGAGACCTCCTTTTACAGCGGCATAGTGGCCGACCAATTTCTGGCCAGGTAGTGGTAATAATTGATGAGTTAGATCGATGCCGTCCCGACTACGCCATCAAGATGCTGGAACGGATAAAACACCTGTTCCACATCCCAGGCTACGTATTTGTGATCGCAACAGATAATGTAAACTTGCGTGGAGCGGTGAAAACCGTGTACGGCCATGAAACCGATGGAGAGCAGTATCTCAGGAAGTTCTTTGACTTTGAGATGCACCTGCGACGCCCCAACCCCATCCAGTTCACGAAGTCCCTGATCGAGCAGTTCGACATACTTCCGAGCAATTGGATTGAAGGTCCAAAATGGAAGTCACTAGAGTTAAGAAACTTCCATCTTAGCGACCCGCTCAATAGTGAAGAACAATGGCTCGAGGCGATCTCTGAGTACTGTCGGTGTAGTGAACTATTTTCCCTATCGCTACGGGACCAGGCACAGGCCTTCTCTCTCCTCAACGCCATGATGCTTACACATAAAGATCGCCAGGCATTCCTCCCGCCTGTCGCAGCCTTCTTATCCTGCTTAAGATTCGGGCATGAACGCGCCTTTGATTTAATTAAAAACGGAGGCATAAATTCACTCAGAAAGGTGGCCGCCGATCACGAGAGGTATGGAACGCCCAGCGAGTACCTATCCACATTATGCAGTCTACTGGAACGCCCCGAGAATAGATGGGCAGAAGCGCTTAATGCTTTGCAAGTTGACAGGTCGACATCCAACTTCGCCGAAAGAATTTCAGAAAGACTGGGCCCGCCAAACGAATGGCCACAATTACAAATAATGCTGAATGACATAATTTTCATGGTGAATGACACTATCCAGAACTAGAAATCGCGCACATAATTTAAATTCCTCTCCCGAAGAATCGATATCCAGTTAATCCTAATAGCCCGAGCTTCAGCGTCACCGGCGCTTTTTCTTCGCCACCGCCCCGTCCCCGGAAAGACCCATCTGGTCACTCGCATACATTCGAACATGTGCATCTAAGACCCTGTCTATCATCAAGTCCCCTGCATCTACCTTTTCTGGATTTCTAAGCTTAGAGAGAACAGTAACCAGCTGTTGAGCTTGAACCTTCACGATCACGATACCTTTCGCATAGAGGTCGCGATACGTTTCTAACTCAGTTCCTCTCCTAAGGCCATGTTCCGGATCACGGCAGACGATGAACGCTAACGCTCCAAATTCTCCACTCAACAATGAGCTGGCCTGCCTGTAATCTTCAGAAACAATCTTCAGGTCGTTTTTAACAACAAATAAGACTTTTCTGGACTTATATACAGCAAGTACTTTTGACCACCCCCCTCCTCCCTGATTGGTCGCTACAACGTTGCGTCGCGAGGCTTGCCGACAGTCAACCTCTAGCTGCACGTTGGTTAAGCTTTTTGAGAAGGATATTTCGATTGCTCGTTTACACCAGGCCTCAAACTGGGATTGTCCGCTAGCGCCGACGGGAATCGGATTGAGCTCGTTCATGAGCTGCCCGAGTATCCGCTTACGCTGCTCGCCACTCTGCGATTCGATGGCTATTTCGTACTCATCGTAGATCTCTTCCGCCTCACCCTGAGTCAGCTCGTACCCGCTGATATTTAATGCAGGCCAATAGCAAGGATGAACAAGAAAAGTATCACTATCGGTTAACACCTTGTCGAAACGCTTTCCGTCATGGGAGTACACGAAACTCGCCAATTTTCGATCATAGACACCTACAAAACCGATTCCGTAAAGCGCCTTCAGAACCTCTTCCGCCGTACCGAGAATATTAAAATGCTGAAGCTCGGATACAGAGAGATCCGGCAAATTCATCACGCTCTCAATTCTTGAGATAACTTCGGATAGTTTTAGCTTCGCCTCACCATTAGCAAATTCAGCGGTCAAAGAGCTAACACCTGGAAAGACTGCCTCGTACTCCTTACCAAGATCATTAAATCTTGTCATTGAAATCGATTTCGCCGACTCATCAAAGTCAGCCTCTATAAGCACCTGACGATTCTGCCGCTGCGCCTGATAGAAAGCTGTGTTTAGCAAAGCAATGACATCGCGTGGGCGATAGAGGGTAAATCTAAGGCAGCGACGAAACCCTTCTCGACCATGAAGCTCGTTGGCCGTTATTGAGTTCCATACTTTTACATCACTTTCTTTTGAAGTTCCAAATGCATATCTAATCCTGTTAGCGACCAGATAGAAAAGCTCTTGATGATCCCAATGAAGCCGAAGAACCTGAGACTCTAAATTTCTAGTAAAGTCTCTATCCTCGGACTCGATAGCCCTCAACATATTATCCCGAATAAATACTATTGCCCTAAAATTTCCAGGAAGCGCAGATCTCAGATCATCAGTTCCATAGAGAATTCCGTCGATGATACTTGTGCCAATCACGTCGGGCTCGTAGCCCTCATCCAAACGATCCACGAGTAACACATATTCTCGGCGAGCCTCCATCAGGAATCTGGCGACTTCAACCGATAGCCGCTCGACGGACAAAAAGCCAGAGATCTCTGCCACTCGCTCTTCTTCATCTGGAAATTCAGATCGGAACTGTTTCAGAATTGAGCGCATTCTTTCGATGGGTGTGGAACCACGCTTCCGCCAGTTCTGAATAGTGGCAACAAGCGCCGCATCGCGCTCTAGCACTGACTTTGCCTTGTAATCATCTAGAAGCTGGGTGCATATCTCCAGCAGAATAGTGTATTTCCAGGCAATCTTAATTCCCGCTCTGATCCTGGGAAGGCTCTCCCCGAACATGCTCGCCAGAGGCCGAAGCCCCATCATCTGTTCTTCAAGCGGAGCAATAGTAATAACTGGAGTGCGTCTATCACCCCAAACCTTACTTAGGCGGTAGGTGATCGCGCTTTTTCCGGTTCCACGCCTACCGACAACGATGAATCGATCCACGCTTTCGAAGAGCGCGCGATAGTCCTGCCATTCGTAGAATGATTCATCTAAAGCTTTGTGATCATTCTCACCGCGAACATCACCGAACGCATTGGGTTTTGCGATCATTGCTCCTCCTTGAACTTCCTGCAAAAAAAAGGGCAGCGAATGGCTGCCCTCTTCTAATATTTCAATCAAACCCCAACAGGATTAGCCTTCTCCGGATCAATCTTGTACTGCTTGATCGCCCGGGCCACATCCTTCGCGGTCATCTTCCCTTCCTTCGCCAGCGCCGCAATCGCGGCATGCGCGATGTAGTACCGGTCAACCTCAAAGAACCGGCGCAGGTTCGCACGCGTATCCGAGCGGCCGAAACCATCGGTACCCAGCACGGTGTACGACATCGGCACGAACGCACGGATCTGGTCCGCATACGCACGCACGTAGTCGGTGGCGGCAATCGCTGGGCCCTGGCGGCCTTCCAGCAGCTCGGTCACGTAGGCCTTGCGCTGCTCACCTTCCGGATGCAGGCGGTTGGCACGTTCCACGTCGAAACCATCGCGACGCAGTTCGTTGAAGCTCGGGCAGCTCCAGATATCGGCGGTCACGCCGAAGTCCTTGTCCAGCAGCTCGGCCGCGGCAATGGCTTCGCGCAGGATGGTGCCCGAACCCAGCAGCTGCACGCGCAGCTCGCCCTTCTTCGGCTTGCCGGCGTCGGTCAGCAGGTACATGCCCTTGACGATGCCTTCGGCCGCGCCTTCCGGCATTTCCGGGTGGGTGTAGTTCTCGTTCATCAGGGTGACGTAGTAATACTCGTCAATCTGATCTTCCATCATCGCCTTGGTGCCGTGCTGCAGGATCACGGTCACTTCGAAGCCGAAGGTCGGGTCGTAGCTGCGCACGTTCGGGATGCCACCGGCCACCAGATGGCTGAAGCCATCTTCGTGCTGCAGGCCTTCACCGTTCAGCGTGGTGCGGCCGGCGGTGCCACCCAGCAGGAAGCCGCGGGTACGCATGTCGGCGGCCTGCCAGGCGATGTCGCCCACGCGCTGGAAGCCGAACATCGAATAGTAGATGTAGAACGGAAGCATCGGCACGTTGCTGACCGAGTAGCTGGTACCGGCGGCCATCCACGAGCTGATCGCACCCGGCTCGCTGATGCCCTGCTGCAGCACCTGGCCGCTCTGGTCTTCGCGGTAGAACATCAGCTGGTCGGCATCGACCGGCTTGTACTTCTGGCCGAACGGCGCGTAGATGCCGATCTGGCGGAACAGGCCTTCCATACCGAAGGTACGGGCTTCGTCGGCCACGATCGGCACGATGTGCGGGCCCAGTTCCTTGTCGCGCAGGGTGATGTTCAGGCTCTGCACGAAGGCCATGGTGGTGGAGTAGCTGCGCTCGCCGCTGCTCTTCAGCAGTCGCTCGTACGCTTCCAGCTTCGGCGCCACGAAGGTCTTGTCGGCCTTGCGGCGGCGCTGCGGCAGGTAACCGCCCAGCGCGGCACGGCGTTCCTGCAGGTACTGCACTTCCGGCGAATCCGGGCCCGGGTGGTAGAACGGCACCTGGCCGTCGGCCAGCTGCGCGTCGGTCACCGGAATGTTGAAGCGGTCGCGGAAGTGGCGCACCGCTTCGTCGTCCAGCTTCTTGGTCTGGTGGGTCGGGTTCAGCGCTTCACCGGCGCTGCCCATGCCGTAACCCTTCACGGTCTTGGCCAGGATGACGGTCGGCATGCCCTTGGTGTTCACGGCCTGGTGGTAGGCGGCGTACACCTTGTGCGGGTCGTGGCCACCACGGTTCAGGCGCCAGATGTCGTCGTCGCTCAGGCCGGCGACCATCGCAGCGGTTTCCGGGTACTTGCCGAAGAAATGCTCGCGGGTATACGCGCCGCCGAAGGCCTTGCAGTTCTGGTATTCGCCGTCGACGGTTTCCATCATCAGCTTCTTCAGGACGCCGTCGCTGTCCTTGGCCAGCAGGGCATCCCAGTAACCGCCCCACAGCAGCTTGATCACGTTCCAGCCGCCGCCACGGAACACGCCTTCCAGTTCCTGGATGATCTTGCCGTTGCCGCGCACCGGGCCGTCCAGGCGCTGCAGGTTGCAGTTCACCACGAAGATCAGGTTGTCCAGGCCTTCACGGCCGGCCAGGGCGATGGCACCCAGGGTTTCCGGTTCGTCGCTCTCGCCGTCGCCGATGAAGCACCACACCTTGCGGTCGGACTTCTCGATCAGGCCACGGTTTTCCAGGTAGCGCATGAACTGCGCCTGGTAGATGGCGGCCAGCGGGCCCAGGCCCATCGACACGGTCGGGGTCTGCCAGTAGTCCGGCATCAGCCACGGGTGCGGGTACGAGGACAGGCCACCGCCGTCCACTTCCATGCGGAACTTGTCCAGCTGCTCTTCGCTGATGCGGCCTTCCAGGAAGGAACGCGCGTAGATGCCGGGGGCGCTGTGGCCCTGGATGAACAGCAGGTCGCCCGGGTGGTTTTCGCTCGGGGCGCGCCAGAAGTGGTTGAAGCCCACGTCGTACAGGGTGGCGCCGGAGGCGAACGAGGCGATGTGGCCGCCCAGGTCACCCGGCTTGCGGTTGGCGCGCACCACGGTGGCCATCGCATTCCAGCGGATGATCGAACGGATGCGCCATTCCAGCTCGGCATTGCCCGGGCTCTTGGCCTCGAGCTGCGGCTCGATGGTATTGACGTACTCGGTGGTGGGAGAGAACGGCAGGTAGGCGCCCGAACGACGGGTCAGTTCCACCATGCCTTCCAGCAGCTGATGCGCGCGCTCGGAGCCCTCGACATCAATAACGGCCTTCAACGACTCGATCCACTCCTGGGTTTCCACAGGATTCGGGTCGTTGTTCAGCACCTCGTTCAACCAGTTCATTAGCGCTCCCATAACCGCACGCACGCGCGCGACTGTTGTATAGATTTCTAGACCGCAAAGTGTAGCGCACCAAGGGCTTTCGTCACTTGGCTACGCAGGCGTATGGATGCAACCGGCCAGTGTCCGCAAGGGGCTTGCCGGGCCCGCTGAAGGCCCTGCGGCGGGCCTTGTTGGCTGCGCGGGCTGTCGCTTGCGGGCCGCTGCGCCCATGTGCAGGACGCAGTGTTACCGCTGCCGATGACGGTTGTAGGGCAGCGCCATGCCCACCTGTATCGGCTCCGCGTGCCGGCGCTGAACCGGCGACAACGTGTCGCACCTGCCTCTGGATCGCCCCCCGCCCTGCCCTCAGGGTAGGCCTCGAGTGTTGGCCTCGCCCGCTCCGGTCCGCCGTCTGGCCCTGCCTCACTCCCTTCCACAGTGTTGCCCGGGGCGCCTCGCAAGGGGCGCCCCTTTGTGTGCTGTGGGCGGGGCCGGCCGTGGCCCAAAACTGACCTGCTTGTGGCCGGATCGATGATTGTCGGCTTCGATATATCGATATATCGTTTGCACACTCGTTTACCGATATATCGAAATGAGCCGTACCGCTTCTCCCAGAGCCCGTTCCACCAATCCGGAAGTGCCACGCCGCAACGGCCAGCCGCGGGTGCTCAGCCGCGGCGACCTGCGCCTGCTGGTGCTGGCCCTGATCGGCGAGCAGCCGCGCCACGGCTACGAGCTGATGCAGCTGATCAGCAACCAGTTCATGCAGGCCTACACGCCCAGCGCCGGCACCATGTACCCGCTGCTGGCCAGCTTCGAGCAGGCCGGCTGGATCGAGGCCGAGGAAGTGGACGGCAAGCGGATCTTCCGCATCACCGCCGCCGGCGAGTTCGAGCTGAAGGTGCAGCGCACCCAGGTGCGCCTGGCGCAGCGACGCGCCTTCGACCGCGCCCGCGAGATCACCAAGGCCTCGCTGCCGCCGCCGCTGGCCGGTGCCCTGCGCGAGTTCAAGCGGGCGCTGGTGCATCACCACGGCCGCTGGGCCGAGGGTGAGGCGGAAGAAGTAGCGGCGCTGCTGACGCGGGCATCCGCGCTGCTCAACGGTACGGCCGGTAGCGAGAGCCAATCCTTTTCAACGACCCAGCCAGACTGACTCCAGCCAGGTCGCCCCTACGCCGCGCGCCCCCGCGCGACACCTTTACAGGTAACCCCATGACCGAACACAACAACACGCGCCTGCGCCTGGATGTGCGCTTCCGTGAACTGACCGTGCTGCGCACCGAAGAGGTCACCCCGCACATGCGCCGCATCGTGCTGGGTGGCGCCGAGCTGGCCGGTTTCGATTCGCCCGGCGCCGACGACCACATCAAGCTGTTCTTCCCCAATGTCAGCGGCGAGATGGTGCTGCCGGTGGTCACTGCCGAAGGCCGCAGCTATCCGGCCGGCAAGGAGCCCTCACCGGCCCGCGACTACACGCCGCGCTGGTGGGACCACGAAACCGGCGAGCTGGCCATCGACTTCGTGCTGCACGACCAGGGCATTGCCGGGCCGTGGGCCGAGCAGGCCCAGGCTGGCGACACGCTGGTGATCGGCGGCCCGCGCGGCTCGTTCGTGGTGGCCGACAGCTACGACGCCTATGTGCTGATTGGCGATGAAACCGCGCTGCCGGCCATCGCCCGCTGGCTGGACGTGCTGCCGGAGGATGCCGAGGTGCAGGCCTTCATCGAAGTGAGCGATGAAGCCGAACGCCAGGACCTGCCGCAGTACGAGAACGTGCGTATCCACTGGCTGGAGCGCAATGGCTTTCCGGCGGCCAGCAGCACGCTGCTGGAAGACATGCTGACCGACTTCGAGGCACCGGACGGCGATGTCTTCTACTGGATCGCCACCGAATCGCGCCGCGCCCGGATGATGCGCAAGTTCATCGAAGGCCACCTGGGCGTGCCGCGCGACTGGATCCGCTCGACCGGCTACTGGAAGGCCCACCCGGACGAAACCGACGGCGATTGACCGGGCAGCCGGTGGGTGCGGACCCTGCTTGGTGGGTGCGGACCGTTGGTCCGCACGCCCTCCGATGGGTAGTGCCGGCCGCTGGCCGGCAACCTCATGAACCTTCGGCAGGAACCTGCAGTTGCCGGCCAGCGGCCGGCACTACCGCGTTGGATGCCACCTGCCGCGTCCACCCGAACCGCTGCGCGGCCCAGATCTCCAGCGCCACCAGCAGCGCGATGATCAGCAACGGCAACAGCAGCCCGAAGTACACGCCGGGCATCATGCCGTTGATCTGCGCCTTCACCAGCCGCAGCACGCCACGGGTGTGCAGCAGCTCATCGACGTGCATGGTCAGCGCCTCGCGCACGACCTTGGGCTCCAGACCGAGCGTGCCGGCCTTGTCCACCAGCGTGTCTTCCACCATGCCGCGCAGCAGGCCTTCGCGCACTTTGCCGATCACCCAACCGGTGCCGCGCGCCAACGGGCCGTTGCCAAGACGATCAAGACCGGGCAACGGATGTTCGCTGAGGTAGGCCGAGGCGATGGTGTCGGCCACATCGCCCACCGTGCCCTGGCTGCGCAATGCCTCGCGCATGCGCGGGTCGTCCAGTGAATCGGTGAAGCCTTCGCTCCAGCCTTCCACCAGGGTCTGCAGGTGCGGCTGGAAATGATCGAGCTGCTTGAACAGCGCGCGGTGCGCACCGGCAGTGAAGCCCAGCTGCAGGCCGAAGAAGGCGGTGGCCAGCGGCAGCAGCACCACGTAGCTGGCCAGCAGCCAGTGATGCCAGCGCTTGCGCCGCTGCAACCAACCCCGGCGGTGCAGCCAGCGCCAGGCAAAGATGCCCAGCACCAGGCCAAGCAGCGTACCGAGCACGCTGCCGCCCAGCAGATCGAGCACGCTCAGGCCCGTCCAGAATTCGTTCAACCAGTACTGCGTGTCCTGCATGGGTCTTCCTTCCGTGGATGCGGCTGCGCCTGAAATGCCAGCCAGGTAGAGTCGACTGTTAGTCGACTATCGCGCGCAGCGCGGGGGTTTCCGGCATCGCGCCAAGAGCAGTTGACTGACAGTCGACTCTACCAAAGCGAAAGCCTCCCGGCCCGGAGCACGCCAAGCAATGCGACAATCGCGCTCCTTTCCTGCAGCAACGAGGGCCACATGGCCAAACTGACCCTGGCCAGCGTGGATGCGCTGCGTACCCGCTTTGCCGATGACGCCGCCTGCGATGCGGCCCTGGCCGCCTTCGCCGACACCGCTGCCCTGCGCGCACCGCTGCGTGAGCTGGTGGAAGCACAACACCGCTACCTGCAGGCCGAATTCGAAGTGGCGCAGGTGGCCGATGTGCTGCGCCGCGACCAGAAGTACGCGCCGGTGGGCCGGCCGTCGGTGCACATCGTGCAGCTGCGCAAGCAGCAGGCCGCGACCAAGCAGGCGGCGCTGATCGCACGCCAGGTGGTGGCGCAGGCCGCGCAGACCTTCGTGCGCGTGAGTGGGCTGGCGGTGAAAGCCAAGCAGAGCCCGAGCGAAGCGTGCGTGGCATGGTTGGGCGCGCTGCGCTGAGGGATCGTGCGGACCAACGGTCCGCACCCACCAGATGCAGGTCCGCACCTACCAGATGCAGGTTGGCACCTACCGGGTAGTGCCGGCCGCTGGCCGGCAACCCCATCAGCATCGGGCACCTAGCATGCAGCCGGCCAGCGGCCGGCTCTACCAGAACCCAAAAAGAAGGCCCGCTTTTCAGCGGGCCTTCTGCCTTCTCACGACGAGTGAGCGGGGTGCATCAAGCGGCCGGCTTTTCGCCGGTGGCTTCGGTGGTGATGCGGATCTTCACTTCATCGCTGACGTTCGGGGCATACGCGCCGACGCCGAAATCGCTGCGCTTCAGGGTGGTGGTGGCATCGAAGCCGGCGGCCGGAACCTTGGCCATCGGGTGCTCGCCGCCGCCGTTGACGGTCACGTCCAGGGTGACCGGCTTGGTGATGCCCTTGATGGTCAGGTCGCCGGTGACGGTCAGCTTGTTGGTGCCAGCGGCTTCCACCTTGGTGCTCTTGAAGGTGGCATCGGCGAACTTGGAGGCGTCGAAGAAGTCGGCGCTCTTCAGGTGCTCGTCGAACTTGGCGGTGAAGCTGTTCAGGCCGCTCAGCGGCAGCTTCACTTCCACGGTGGACTTGGTCACGTCTTCGGCGTTGTACACCAGGGTGCCTTCAACGTTGCCGAAGTGCGCGCTGGGGTTGGAGAAGCCGAAGTGGCTCCACTGGGCCAGCACGTCGGTGTGGGTCGGGTCCAGCTTGTAGGTGCCCGAGGCGATCTGGATCGCTTCGGCGGCCGGCGCGGCGGCAGCGGCATCGGCAGCCGGGGTGGCGGCCTGTTCGGTGGTGGCCGGGGCGGCGGCGTCAGCAGCCGGGGCAGCGGTATCGGCCGGCTTGGAGCAGGCGGCGATGGCCAGGGTCAGGGCCAGCGGCAGCAGCAGTTTACGGGTGGCGCTCATCTGAGGAACTCTCCGGATCGTAGGGTGGGTACACGGTGCAGCAAGAGCCTGCCACGGGACGGCAGGCCCGAAACCGATACAGCGACTTACGCGATGCGCGCCGCTTCGTCGAACGACAGGCGCGGCAGACGCGGGAACAGGCCCGCCGAGTCACCGTAACCCAGGTTGACCAGGAAATTCGACTTGATGGAAGTGCCGGCGAAGAAGGCTTCATCCACCTTGGCCGCATCGAAGCCCGACATCGGGCCGGCATCCAGGCCCAGCGCGCGTGCGGCCAGGATCAGGTAGGCGCCCTGCAGGCTGCCGTTGCGGATGGCGGCTTCGTGGCGGCCTTCCTGCGGGCCGTCGAACCAGGCCTTGGCATCGGTGTGCGGGAACAGGTACGGCAGCTTCTCGTGGAAGTCCAGGTCGAAGCCGATGATGACGGTGACCGGGGCGGCCATGGTCTTGTCGTGGTTGCCTTCGGACAGGGCCGGGGCCAGCTTGGCCTTGGCTTCCTTCGAGGTGACGAAGACGAAACGGGCCGGCGTGGTGTTGGCGGCGGTCGGGCCCCACTTCACCAGGTCATACAGTTCCTGCAGCAGGCTGGCCGGGACCGGCTTGTCGAGGAAAGCGTTCTGGGTGCGGGCAGTACGGAACAGCTGGTCGAGGGCAGCAGCGTCGAGCGCGTGGGACATCGGTGGATCTCCAGGGCGGCTAAGGGAAGTCAGTGCCCGCGGGCGGCGCGGGGCGAAACGACGAGCCGCAGTGTAGAGTGTCGCGACTGTTGCAACACCCAGCAGAGCTGAAACGAATTAATGCCACAGGTGAAACGATCGAGTGCGCCCTGGACGGTCACGGACGGCCGTGCCGGCAATGTCCGCCAGGCGGTCGCGCTGGCCTCTGCGCTGCGCCAGGGCACCCATCGCCCGCTGGTCCTGCAGCCCCGCGCACCCTGGCGCTGGCTGTCGCCGCGGCGGCTGCCTGGTGATGTGAACGGCTACGGCGAGGCATTCGCGACGCTGGCCGCGGATGCACCGCCGCTGGCGATCGGCTGTGGCCGCCAGGCCGCCGGCGCACTGCGCGTGCTGCGCGCACGTGGCAGCCAGGTGGTGCAGATCCTCGACCCGCGCATCAATGCCCGCCACTGGGACATGGTGGTGGTGCCCGAACACGATGCCCTGCGTGGCAGCAACGTACTGACCCTGCTCGGCAGCCTCAACCCGGTGGACGATGACTGGCTGGCCTGGGGCCGCGCCGCGTTCGCCGGCTTCAGTACCCTGCCCGGCCCGCGCACCGCGCTGCTGGTGGGCGGGCCGACGCCGCTGGCGCCCTGGGACGAGACCGCGATGGTGGGCGTGTTCCAGGCGTTGGCCGAGCAGATCCGCAGCGAGGGCGGCAGCCTACTGGCCACCACCTCGCGGCGCACGCCACCGGCCTTGGCCGAGATCCTGCGCGCGACGTTCGCCGACCTGCCGCACGTGATCTGGGGCGATGGTGGCGACGGAACCAATCCCTATGGCGGCCTGCTCGGCTGGGCCAACCGCGTGGTGGTCTCGCCCGATTCGGTGAACCTGCTGTCTGAAGCCTGCGCCACGCGCATGCCGGTGATGGTGGCGCTGGCCGATACCGCGCAGGGCCGCTTGGCGCGCTTCCAGCAGCAGCTGCGCGAGCGCGGCCGGCTGCAGGCGCACTGGCTGGACTGGCAGTACGACCGTATCGAGCCGCTGCGCGAGACCGCGCGGGTGGCGGCAGAGGTGAAGCAGCGCCTGGCATTGGGGTAGTGCCGGCCGCTGGCCGGCAACCCTCGGCGCCTGGCATCACGGTAGTGCCGGCCGCTGGCCGGCAATCCTCGGCGCCTGGCATCACGGTAGTGCCGGCCGCTGGCCGGCAACGCTGTACCCATTACCGAACACCCTGTCGTTGCCGGCCAGCGGCCGGCACTACCCGACCGCGCAGCGATTTCTGAACATTTCGATCCGGCTACGCGGTTAGAGTCCAGCGTCCCCCATCACTCTGAACGTCTTCATGCGCACCCTGCTCCTGCTGCCCCTGGCCCTGCTCGCGGCCTGCTCCACCACGCCCACCGAGCTGGATCCGATTTCGTATCAATGCCAGCAGCAGTTGGACGCGTACCGCGAACAACCGGCGCTGCGCGATCCGAAGGGCCAGCGCCCGCCGCTGCCGGTGGCCCCGATCAGCGACGCCTGCGACAAGGAACTCCAGCGCAAGGGCCTGGACCGCCCGCTGCGCTGACCGGCGTATGATCGGCGCGCGGGCCTGCCCGCCGTTGAAGGTATCGACATGGATCGTTTTTCCCGCCTGCCCCGCGCCGCGCTGCTGATCGCCAGCCTGCTGGCGACTGCACCGGCCTGGGCCAACAGCACCGAATGCCGCGAGCGCTACCCGAGCGTGGCCGCGCAGGCGGCGATGCTGGACGTGGCCTGGACCACCGCCGAGCGTCTCGATGCGCTGCCCGATGTGGACGTGGTGATCGCCGCGCGCGGTGGCCAGGACCTGAGCCGATACGGCCTGCGCCACAGCCACCTGGCCTTCCTGCTGCGCGAGGACGACGGCCGCTGGCGCGCGATGCACCTGCTCAACCGCTGCAAGACCGACAGCTCGCAGCTGTACCACGAAGGCCTCGGCAACTTCGTCGGCGAGAGCGGCGGCCATACCGACCTGCGCATCGGCGTGCCGTCGGCGCCGCTGCGTGCTGCATTGAAGGCGATGCTGGTGTCGCCGTCGATCCAGCCCAAGGCGCTGCACGAGACCAGGTACAACGTGGTCGCCTACCCGTTCGCCACCGACTACCAGAACTCCAACCAGTGGGTACTGGAGGTGCTGGCGGCAGCGATGGCACAGGCCGACGGCGCGCCGGCCATCGTCAAGCGCGAACAGGCCCAGCAATGGCTGCGCCAGCAGAAGTACCAGCCCAGCGTGCTGCATATCGGCTTGGGCAAGCGCGTGGGTGCGCGCCTGTTCATTGCAAACGCCACCACCACCGACCATCCGGCCGGCGAGCGCATCTCCGGCAACTATTCGGTGGTGACGGTGGAATCGGTGTTCGATTTCCTGCACCAGCGCAGCCAGCTGCAGCAGGAACTGGTGATCCCTCACGTGCCGGTAGCTGGTGCTGCCGCCGCCACGCCCTGAATCCAGCAAGGAGAACGACATGCGTACCCTGCCCGCCGTCCTGATGCCGATGCTGATCGTCGCAAGCCTGGCCTGGTCCACGGCCGCTCATGCAGAGCGCCGCATCGTAATCATCCACGACCCGGGCCCGCAGGGACCGAGCCTGGAGATGTCCACACAGATGGTGACGTCGGCCCGCGCGGCGGCGGCGAAGGAAGCCCAGGATGCCGCCGACGCTGGCCAGCCGCTGGCCCGCCCGCAGCAGATCAAGCTGCCGCAGATGCAGGTGAGTGCGATCGCCACCACCGTGGATGGCCGCCGCGAAGTGCTGCTGCGCGATGCCAACGACCCGCAGAACACCGCATCGATGCAGTACCCGCGCGGCATCGGCGATCCCGCCGTGCAGTTCACCGTGGGCCAGACCGTGAACTTCGAACCGACCGGCGCCGACCAGGGATGGCAGCTGAAGGACAACCAGGGCCGCCCGCTGGAATACCTGCCCGAGGCCACCGGCCCGCGCGACATCTTCGACACCCGGCGCTGAGCCGCCGTCCCCACCCTGACCAGGAGGTCTCCATGTTCCGTTGCCTGCGCGTTCCCGCCACTGCCCTGCTGCTTTCGGCGCTGGTGGTGCCCACCGTCCATGCCGGCGCCGCGCCGCAGTTGAACAGCGGCCAGACCAGCGTGCTGGTCACGTCGCTGATCGTGCTGTCGATTCCGTTGGCCACGTCGATGGGACTGGCCGAACTGTCCAAGGCCCCGTTCAAGGCCAGCGAGCGCAACGGCAAGGTCGCCGCACGCACGCCGGCGGTGCCGCTGCCACCGATGGAAGTGAAGCAGGTCGCCACCACGCCAGCCGGTGATCGCCAGGTGCACCTGCAGGTGCCCGGCAAGGCCGACAAGACCGCAACGCTGCAATGGCCGGCGGCTGCAGGCGATGATCCGATTGCCGGTTTCGTCGTCGGCCAGCAGGTGCGCTTCGACCCGACAGACGCGGGTGCCGGCTGGACCGTGAAGAGCGCGCAGGGCCAGGCGCTGGCCTATGTGCCGACCGCCTATGCCGCCGGCGATGTGATGAGCGAAACGCTGTAAAGCTGAACGGCCGGTTTTGGCATTGCCGCGAGCCGGGCGGATAATGGGGGATTACCTTTGTCCCCCTGGCTCGCCATGTCCGTGCGTCCTGCCCCTGTGTTTGCCCCGTTGACCGCTCGCGCCCTGGTGCTGGCGGTGCTGGCCATGGGCGCGGTGGTGCTGCTGTCCAACGTACTGGTGCAGTACCCGATCAACGATTGGCTGACGTGGGGTGCTTTCAGTTACCCGGTCTCGTTCCTGGTCAGCAACCTGATCAACCGCCGCTTCGGCCCGGGCCCCGCCCGCCGCGTGGCGTGGATCGGTTTCGCGGTGGCGGTGCTGCTTTCGATCTGGGTGGCCACCCCGCGCATCGCCATTGCCTCGTGCTCGGCCTTCATCGTGGCCCAGCTGCTGGACATCACCGTGTTCGACCGCCTGCGCCGTGGCAGCTGGTGGCGCGCACCGATGGTGGCCACCACCTGCAGCGCCACGGTGGATACCACCATTTTCTGGTCGATCGCGTTTGCCGGTTCGACCCTGCCGTGGGTGAGCTGGGCTGCCGGCGACCTGGCGGTGAAGCTGGCGATCGGCGTCTGCCTGCTGGCCCCGTTCCGCGCGCTGTTGTGGAAGATGGCGCCGCTGCGCACCACCAGCTGACCGCCGTTGCTCTGGTAGGTGCCAACCTTGGTTGGCACGCTGTTGCCGGGGTCATGAACGCTGACGGATTGCGCCAACCAAGGTTGGCACCTACCAACAGCAGGCCAATGCTCAGATCATTGATCCGGCGGGCCATCGCAGGGCCATTGATCCGGTAGTCGCCAACCTTGGTTGGCGCTTTGCATTCATGCCAACCAAGGTTGGCATCTACCAACAGCGGGTCATCGCCGGCCATTGATCCGGTGGGTGCCGACCGTTGGTCGGCACGCCCTGCAGAACTCATCGCTGCCGACAGATGGTGCCGACCAACGGTCGGCAGCCACCCAAAGTTGTTGCAGCATTTGCACCCACTCAGGCGAACGGCAGCTCCGCGGCGATGCACGCGGCGGTAATCGCGGCACATGCCTCTTCAATCGCGGGCGTGGTCGGTGCCAGTCGTGGACGTCGATCCAGCGTGCAGGCCAGCCCAACATCCAGCAGCGTGGCATGTGCTCCGTGCAGCGCCTGCGCGGTGTCTTCCGGCAGGAATTCCGCAACCGCCAACGCATCGATCAATGACGGCGTATCGCGCGGCTGCAGCAGCGCCGCATGCTGCGCACTGCGCGCCAGCACACCGGTCTGCAGCAGGAACTCCAGGTCCACCACGCCGCCAGCACCCTGCTTCAGGTCCAGCCGCGCGGCATCGCTGCGGTCCAGTTCGGTGCGCATGCGGCCGCGCATCTTCAGCACGTCCGCGTACAGCACACCCGTGTCGCGCTCACGCCCAAGCGTCTGCGCACGCACCTGCTCGAAGTCGGCCAGCAGGCTGGCATCGCCGGCCACGCCACGCGCGCGCACCAGTGCCTGGTGTTCCCAGGTCCACGCGCGTTCGCGCTGGTATTCGGTGTAGCTGGCCAGCGAAGACACCAGTGAACCCTTGCCGCCATCCGGGCGCAGGCGCACGTCGATGTCGTACAGGCGCCCGGCGGCGGTCACCGCACCGAGCAGCGCCATCACCTTCTGCGCGAGGCGCGCATACCAGCGTCCCGGCTCCAGCGGACGCGCGCCATTGCTGGCATCCACGCCGGCCGGGTTGTCGTGCAGGAACACCAGGTCCAGATCGGAACCGAAGCCCAGCTCAAGCCCACCAAGGCTGCCGTAGCCGATGATCGCGAAGCGCCCGCCGGGAATCTCGCCGTGTGCGGCATGCATGTCCGCTTCGGCCATCGCCAACACGGTGACCACCACGGCCTGCGCCAGCTCGGCCAGTTGCCGGGTGCTGTCCACCGCACCCTGGCGGCCATCCAGCGTGGCCATCGCCATGCGGAAGCTGAGTGCCAGCCGCGTTTCATTGAGCCAGCGCAGTGCGGATTCGGGATCCTCCACTGCCAGTACCTGTTGGCACTCCGCCAGCATGCCGGCGGCATCGGGCATCGGCCCGGACACGCGCACGTCCAGCAGTTCGTCCAGCAGCAGCGGATACGCCGCCAACCGTTCGGCCAGCAGCGCGCTGCGCGCCAGCACGTCCACCAACCGCGCCAGTGCGCTGGGCTGTTCGTCCAGCAAGGCGAGATAGCTGGTCCGGCGCAGCACCGCCTGCAACAGGCCGAGCACGCGCTTGAGCGCGGCATCCGGCTGCGGCGAACGCGTGGCCGCATGCAGCAGCGCGGGCAGTACGCGATCCAGCCGCGCACGCGCGGCATCGGACAACGACTTCACGCCGGTGCCCTGGGCGAAGTCGCGCAGCGACTGGTCAGCGCCGTTGGCATCGAGGAAACCGGCTTCGGCCAGCAGCGGTGCGTTGCTGCCTTCGGGCAGGCTGCGCCAGTAGTTGGCCAGCGCATCGGGCGCGGCCTGGCCCTTGCGCGGTGCCAGCAACGCGGCGAATTCGGTACTGACCCGCTGCTGCTGCACGGCCAGTGCCGCGCGCAGCACCTCCCAGTCCGGGTAGCCGAGCCCAACAGCGATGCGTTCGCGGTCAAGTGCGTCGCTGGGCAGCACGTGAGTCTGCGCGTCACGCAGCATCTGCAGGCGGTTTTCCAGGCGCCGCAGGAACAGGTAGGCCTCGCGCAGCGCGCTGCCATCCTCGGGCGCGATCTGCCCGGCGGCCACCAGTGCGTCCAGCGCCACCAGCAGCCGACGCTCGCGCAATGCCGGTTCGCGACCACCGCGGATCAGCTGCAGCGCCTGGCACAGGAATTCGATCTCGCGGATGCCACCGGCACCGCGCTTGATGTCGTCGTGCAGTTCGCGGCGTGCGACTTCAGCGGTGATGGCCGCCTTCATTTCGCGCAGGCCGTCTAGCGCGGTGAAATCCAGGTAGCGGCGGTACACGAACGGGCGCAGGGTCTGCAGCCACGCCTCACCGGCCTCGATATCGCCGGCCACCGCGCGCGCCTTCAGCCAGGCATAGCGCTCCCAATCACGGCCCTCGCGCTGGAAATACTGGTCCATCGCCGCGAACGAGAGTGCAACGCGGCCGGCGCTGCCGAACGGACGCAGGCGCAGGTCGACGCGGTGGCTGAAGCCATCGACGGTGGTTTCATCCAGCAGCTTGGCCAGGCGCTGGCCGAGACGGGCGAAATATTCTTCCGCCGCCAACGGACGCGGTCCATCGGATTCACCGCCCTGCGGATAGGCGTAGACCAGATCCACATCGGAACTGAAGTTGAGCTCGCCACCGCCCAGCTTGCCAAGGCCGAACACCACCAGCTGCTGCGGGATGCCGTGTTCATCGGCGATGACGCCGTGACGCTGGGCGAATTCCTGCTGCAGGGCGTCCAGTGCCAGCCGCAGGCAGTCCTCGGCCAAGGTGGTGGCACCGGCGAGGGTCTGCGGCACGTCGTCGAGGCCGGCCAGGTCACGCCAGATCAGCCGTGTGGACATTGCCGTGCGCCAGCGCCGGATCTGCGCCGGCCAGTCGCTGGGCTGCAGAGGATCGAGCACCGGCGCCGGGATCGGCGGGCAGCCGGGCGCGGCCAGCTGTGCCAGCAAGGCCGGTTGCCGCACCAGGGTGTCCAGCGCGAAGTCGCTGCTCACCGCCAGCCGGGTCAGCAACGGCAGCAGGTTGGCCGGGATGGGCTCGGGCAGGACCTGGGCCAGGCGCGCCAAGGCGCGGTCGACAAGAGGCTGCAGGGTGGCGGGCAGGTCAGCGGTGGCGAGGCTCATGGGCTGATTGTATCGACCCGGCCGGGACGCAACGGACCCGGTAGTGCCGGCCGCTGGCCGGCAGATCCGACGATCCTGCCGAAGATTACTGGGGTTGCCGGCCAGCGGCCGGCACTACCGATAATGGAGACCGCGTATTCATACTGGACGACAGGCAATAAAAAAGCCCGCTTGCAGCGAACTGCCAGCGGGCTCTGCTCCCTCCCCCACGTCGGGATGCAGGTCCATCGTGCGGGCTGCGAAAGCACTTTGCACGCTGCACTGCAAAACAAAACCGGCGGGTTTGGGTGACCCCTGCGGGAAAAGCCATTCCACGAAGGTAGAACCCCCCGTACGGATGAGGATGGCCGATAATCGGAATTCCCCCCAGCAACACGTGTCGTCATGTCTGTTGATCGCATCGCCAACGCGCGTCTTCGTGACCGCGTGGTCTCCGCAGAGGCCGCAGCCGCGCTGATCCAGCCCGGTGAAACCGTGGCCATGAGCGGCTTTACCGGCTCCGGGTATCCCAAGGCCGTTCCCGTCGAACTGGCCCGCCGCATCGAAGCGGTGCATGCCCAGGGCCAGCCCTTCCAGATCAGCCTGATGACTGGCGCCTCCACCGCGCCGGAACTCGATGGCGCGCTGGCCAAGGCCGATGGCATCGCCATGCGCATGCCGTTCCAGAGCGACCCGGATGCGCGCAACCGCATCAACGAGGGCAAGCTGGATTACATCGACATCCACCTCAGCCACGTGGCCCAGCACGTGTGGTTCGGTTTCTATGGCGAGATCGATACCGCCGTGATCGAAGTCTCGGCCATCCGCGAAGACGGTTCGCTGGTGCCCTCCACCTCGGTCGGCAACAACAAGACCTGGCTGGACCTGGCCAAGAAGGTGATCGTCGAGGTCAACGAATGGCAGCCGGCCGGCGTCGACGGCATGCATGACATCTACTACGGCACCGCGCTGCCGCCGCACCGCAAGCCGATTCCGCTGGTGAACGCCAACGACCGCATCGGCGACACCGCGCTGCGCTGCGACCCGGACAAGATCGTGGCCGTGGTGCGCACCAACGGCCCGGACCGCAACAGCCCGTTCAGCCCGATCGATGCGACCAGCGAGCAGATCGCTTCGCACCTGATCGAGTTCCTCAAGCATGAAGTGAAGAAGGGCCGTCTGCCGCCGAACCTGCTGCCGCTGCAGTCGGGCGTGGGCAATATTCCGAACGCGGTGCTGGCCGGCCTGGCCAAGAGCGGCTTCCGCGACCTGGCCGCGTTCACCGAAGTGATCCAGGACGGCATGCTCGACCTGCTGCGCGACGGCGTGCTGAGCTATGCCTCGTGCACCGGCTTCGCGCTGAGCCCGCAGGCCAACGAGACGTTCAAGGAGAACATCGATTTCTACCGCGAGCGCATCATCATGCGCACGCAGGAGATCTCCAACCATCCGGAACTGGTGCGCCGCCTCGGCTGCATCGGCATGAACGGCATGATCGAGGTGGACATCTACGGCAACGTCAATTCGACGCACGTGATGGGCACGCGGATCATGAACGGCATCGGCGGTTCCGGTGACTTTGCCCGCAACGGTTTCCTGTCGGCGTTCCTGAGCCCGTCCACCGCGAAGAACGGCACCATCTCGGCGATCGTGCCGATGGCCAGCCACGTGGACCACACCGAACACGACGTGTCGGTGATCGTCACCGAACAGGGCCTGGCCGACCTGCGTGGCCTGACCCCGCGCAAGCGTGCGCAGGTGCTGATCGACAACTGCGCGCACCCGGATTTCCGCCCGCAGCTGCAGGACTACTTCGACCGTGCCAGCCGCGAGAGCTACGGCAAGCACACCCCGCACCTGCTGCCGGAAGCGCTGTCGTGGCACCAGCGTTGGCTGGATACCGGCACGATGAAGGGCTGAGACCCGCTTTTGTAGAGTCGAGCCATGCTCGACTGCTTTCCTGGGCAGCCGAGCATGGCTCGGCTCTACAGAGGGCAGCGCCATGACCCCAGGCACGGACATCGGGTAGAGCCGGCCGCTGGCCGGCTCCCCAGAACAGCCGGCCAGCGGCCGGCTCTACCTTCACGCGGTGCGCAGCGCCGCCAGCGATTCGGCCTGCAGCCGCTCGTAGATCTCGAACTCGTCATTCACCGCCACGCCCAGCGCCTGCTCGAAGGCTTCGCGGTTGGCATGTGCGGCATAGGCACGCTGTTCTTCACCGCCCAGGTTCGACTGGAAGATGCCCGCGGCACTGACCGGCAGGAAATCCTCGTAGACGATCGGGTCGGCGGTGGCCAGGCCGGCGGCCACCAGCACTTCGGCGGGCAGATCGGCCACGCGCTCCGGCGCGGCGCGGCCGGCATCGGTCAGCTGGTAGCGGTAATAGCCCAGGCCTTCCTGGCGCAGCGTGTCATGGTCATCCGGGAAGCTGGCGAACACCGCCTGCAGGCGCTGGCCGTAGTCGCCGCCGGTGCTGCCTTCGCCACCGGCATCGCGTGCCTGCGACAGCAGCTGGTCGTACAGCGCGCGGCCCTTCGGGGTCAGCGCAAGGCCACGCTGTTCGATCTCGCCGAAGCGCGCGGTGTGGGTGCCGGCATCGCCCCCTTCGCTGTCCGGGAAATGCACGGCTTCTTCCAGTGCCTTGAAGCTGGTCTGGCGCAGCAGGATCGGGCAGGCACGGCGCGGCGGGCCTTCGATCACCGCCTTGGCGGCCATGCCGTGTTCGATCATCGCGGCCTGCGCAGCATCGATATCCAGCGTACGCGGCGTCAGATGGTTGATGTGCGGGCCACGGAAACTGACCACGTCGGCCACCAGGCGATGCGCGTTGTGCAGCGCATGGTAGGTCGGCAGATCGACGGTGGCATCGCCATGCCAGCGGAAGGTTTCCAAGGCTTCGTCGACAAAGCGCCCGGCATCGGCCTGCGACAGCCCGCCGTCACGCTCAGCCTGGTCGATCAGCGCCAGCGCGCCGTCGGTAAAGATGCGGCGGCGCGCAAGGATCTTTGCCGATTCGGCACGCAGCGCTTCGTCTTCGATCAGCTCCAGGCGCAGCAGCGAGGTGAACACGCGGAACGGGTTCTGCGCCAGTGCGGCACCAGTCAGCGGGCGGAACGCGGTGGAATGCACCGGCACACCGGCCACGGACAGGTCGTAGTAGCCCACCGGGTACATGCCCATCACCGCGAACAGGCGGCGCAGCGTGGCCAGTTCCTGCACGGTGCCGACCCGGATCGCGCCGTGGCGCTCTTCATCCAGGCGCGCGCGCTCGTCGTTGCGCTGCAGCTGCGCGGCCAGCGCAGGGTCCTGGTCAAGCACCTGCGCGTTGATCCGCTCCACCAGTTCCACCAGCGTGCCGTACAGCGGCACTTCGGTGCGGTACATGCGGGACATGGCCTGCGCGAACAGGCGGCGGATCACATCAGGCGAAACGAAAGAGGCGCTCATCAGTCACTCGATTACGGGAACGGGGAACAGCTCGAACCCGTATTGTCGCCGGAGCGCGGGGCCGCGGCGATATGCAGAGCAACATGAAGGAAATCGGTAGTGCCGGCCGCTGGCCGGCAACCTCGGGATGCATGGAATGATGCAGTTGCCGGCCAGCGGCCGGCACTACCGCTTGAGCTGGCGCCTCAGGGTGGCATCCAGGGTGATCGGCCGGTCCCAGTGCTGGTAGCTGGCCACGATGGCATGGCGCACGGCGCGGTAATGCAGATTGTCCGGCTTGGCCGGCATGCGCTTCACCACCGCCTCCCAGCCGCCCTCCGGGTCCTGGCTGAAGGCGCGCACGCTGTCGCGGCAGGTCTGGCCGCTGGCCTTGGCCCAGAAGCAGGCGAAGTAGATATCCCCGGCCTGCCAGCCATGGGTGGTGAACAGCGCGCTGATGTAACCGCGCGGCACCTCGGCATAGCGCGACACTTCGTCGAGGAAGGCGTCGGGGTAGCGTTCGGCGTAGTGGTTGATGTCCTGCAGCTGGGCATCGACCCAACGGTCACCGGTTTCCACCGTGTAGGCCGCCGAACGCTCGGCGGTCTGCTGGGCCAGCACGGTGGCCGGCACCAGCAGCAGGGACAACAACAGCGCGCGCAGTCGGACGTTCATGCCCCGATTCTGCCGCAGCCGCCGGGTCCTGTCAGGCCGCCGCCGAGGCCTTGGCCTCGATCGCCGCCAGTGCGGCCGGCCAATCGTGGGCAGTGTCGGCGGTGACCATGCGCGGTTCGTCGTCGGCCACGCCGTGCTGGGTCTCGTGGGCCCAGGTCACTGCATACGGGGTATGCACGCCCCAGCCGCCCAGGGTCACCACCGGCTCGATGTCCGAGCGCAGCGAGTTGCCGACCATCACGAAGCGCTGCATCGGCAGGTCGAATTCGGCCAGCACGCGGGCGTAGGTTTCCGGGTCCTTCTCGGAGACGATCTCGATGCGCGGGAACAGCTCGGCCAGGTTGGCGACCTTGATCTTCGCTTCCTGGTGGAACAGGTCGCCCTTGGTGATCAGCACCACCGGGTAGTGCTCGGCGATGGCCGCCACCGCTTCACGCACGCCGTCGATCAGCTCGACCGGGTGGCGCAGGGTGTCGTGGCCGATCTCCAGGATGCGCTGGATTTCCTTGGCCTCGATGCGCTGGCCGGTGATGTCGATGGCCGCTTCGATCATCGACAGCGTCATGCTCTTCACGCCGTAGCCGAAGGTACCCAGATGGCGCTGCTGCACTTCCAGCAGGTGGCGCGCGGTCTGCGTGTCATGCACATCGACGTAGCGCGACAGCAGGTCAAGATAATCCTGCTCGGCCTTGCGGTAGTAGTCCTCGCTCTTCCACAGCGTATCGTCACCGTCAAAACCGACCAGGCCGATGGCGCGCGACGGCGCAGGCGTGGGGGTGTTCATCGCACAAGGATACAGGGGTGCTGGTGACGATAAAAACCCGGGCGGCCGCAGCCGCCCGGGTCCCCATGCACCGGTCTTCCCGAATCAGGCGTGGATCAGCGGCCCTGCGCCGCGCCGGCACCTGCACCGGCCTGCTGGGCGGCCACGTAGGCCTTGTACTCGTCGGCGCTCAGCTCGCCGTCCTTGTTGGTATCGGCCTGGTCGAACACCTGGGCCAGGCCTGCGTTCACCTGCGCCTCGGTCTTGCTGATGGTGCCGTTGCCATCGGTATCGATGCTGGCCCAGGTCTGGCCACCGCCATTGGCCTGTGCCGAAGCCGCTGCGGCCGCGTTGGTCGCCTGGTCAGCCGCCTGCCCTGCCTGTGCCGCCGACTGCTGCGCCTGCGCGGCCTCATTCTGTGCCTGCGCGGCCTGCTGCTTGGCCGACTGGGCCATCGCCGGAATGGCCAGCACGCTGCCGGCGGCGACGATCAGGGCGATCAGGGGCTTGCGGTTGCGAATAGTCATCAGGGGTGTCTCCTACCAATTGGGTGGTGTTGCGCGGCGTGTTGTCTCCGCACGGCACCTACCCTGCCACCGCGTTTCTGAATCGATTTTGCCTCGCGACCGGCGTCAACACGCACGATTAACCACTCGCCTACGCGCATGCTTTAGCGCGGTGGTTAGCATGAAGTGAGTGGCTCATAAGCTGCGCATTCAGCGCTGCCTGATTTAACCGGCAGCGAACGAAAAACCTGCGTCAGTCGACGTTCTGAGCCGATGACCGCGAACTGAACACCACCCAGCCGAGGGCAACACCAGCGAGCGCGCCGGCGATTTCCAGCACCACGCGGCTGCCGAGTTCGTTCGGATCGTGGATGGTGGCGAGGAAAAGACGCGCATACAGCGGCGACTCCAGACGCACGATGCCCATGTAGAACAGCTTCCAGGCATCGATGCCGGCGGAGATGATCACGGCGATGACGCAGGACCAGCCGATCGCGTGGCCGACCGTCCAGTGCAGGAGCCGGCACAGCTGCGACCACAGGAAGTACACCAGCAACCCGACCAGCAGGGCGATGGCGCCCGCTTCGAGGGTACCGAGCAGGCCGAAGTGCAGGGGAAGGTTCATCGGGTGGGCAACGGTGGGATGGCGGCCAGTGTAAGGGATCTGCCTCGGACCCAATCCGGTAGCCCCGATAGATCCACGCCATGCGTGGATGAAATCTCCATCGAAATCGAATACTCCGATGATTGAACGAAAGGCGTCCACGCATGGCGTGGATCCGCCGTGTCGACCAGGGTCGACACCTACCAACAGCAGCGACCCTCTGCCGATATCCCTACCGCACGGGAACGTCGTATGCGGTGCCCGGGTCCGGTTCGGGCTGCAGGGTGTAGTGCCACCACTCCTGCGGATAGTTGACGAAACCACGGCGTGCCATCGCCTGCACCAGCTGCTTGCGGTTCGCCTGCTGCGCAGCGCTCAGCCCGCTCGTCTGCGTATGCGCGCGTGGCCCGAAGAAATCGAAGTCGGTACCCATGTCCATCGGCCTACATGCACCACTGCCGCAATCCAGCAGCCCCAGATCCACCGTGGCACCGCGACTGTGGCCGGAGCGCTCGGCGATGTAGCCGTCGGCCAGCAGCCGTGGCTTGTCCAGATCCGGGTACTGCAAAGCCTTGCGCGAGCGCTCGCGCGGATCGTTCACCCAGGCCATGAAGGCCTGCACCGAGCGTACCGGGCGATAGCAGTCGTAGAGGCGCAGGCCAAAGCCATCCGCGCGCAGGTCCTGTTCCACCTGTGCCAGTGCCTTCGCCACCGGCGCCAGCAGGTAACAGGACGGCGCCTCGTAACCCGGCACGCGCGCGCCGGTGAAGTTGTTGGCGCCGGCGTAGCGGATGTCCATCTCGATGCCTGGCGACAACGTGCGGATCTCCACGAATCCGGCGCTGGCGGCATCAGTGGCCGGCGAAACACGCGGCGGCTCAGCGGCGCTGGCGCTCGCTGCCAGGGCAGTCGCCAGTACGAGTGAAATGCAGGTCCTGGAAGTCATAGCTGAAGTCGATGTCCGGGTCGATGGCACGCAGGTCCAGTGTGGGCGGCGCACCGTCACCGGGCTGCAGCCAAGCCTGTGCGTCTTCGCCCAGCGTATCCCAGCGCAGCAGCCAACGCCCCTGCAACTGCAGCACCGTGGCCTGCAGCCGGGGCGACTTGTCCACGCTGAAGCGCAGGCCGTCCGCGCCCGGGCACAGTGAGGCCGGGCCCAGCCACGGATCGCGGTAACGGCCCTGCCAGTGCGGCAGATCCGTGCGGCTCGTCTCCTGCGCCGCAACAGTGGACGGCCGCGAATGACCGGTCGCCGCCCGCGTTGCCTTGTCTGCCTTCAATTCGGCCAGGTACTCCATCGCAGGCCGCGCATCGTCCGCTGCGGTGAAGCGCTTCAGCGCGGCCTGCATCAACGCGGTACGCGCATCCTCGCCTTCGCCATTGATCAGCATCACCACACCCACCTTGCGGTCGGGCAGCAGCGCCAGCGACGAGTACATCCCTGACAGCGTGCCGGTGTGTGCCACCTTCCACTGCCCATCCATGTCAGAAACGCGCCAGCCATAGCCGTAGCCGTAAAAATGCGCGTTGTCCCAGCGCCGCTGGCGCTCACCCAGCGGCA
The DNA here is from genome assembly GCF_056482505.1 of Stenotrophomonas sp. 71799_Sma. Lineage (NCBI taxonomy): Bacteria > Pseudomonadati > Pseudomonadota > Gammaproteobacteria > Lysobacterales > Lysobacteraceae > Stenotrophomonas > Stenotrophomonas sp. 71799_Sma. The sequence goes on along the minus strand of NZ_CM151202.1, from coordinate 436,300 downwards.
TCGGCATGTGTAATGTCCACAACGTGCGGCGCTGTTCACTGTCCAACCAATCCGGCACCACGGCAGGATCAAGCAGTACCTGCATCCAGCGCGTCATGTCGCGCAGCGAACAGCGGATGCCTCCTGCCGCCATGGACGGCAGGTCCGGGCTGATGGCACCGTCAGCGTTCACCACCTCATTGCGATCACGACGCCAGGCATGTGGCTGCGCGACGTTGCCTACGCGCTTCACCGACCAGGCCCCCACCTGGCAGCGCGTCATGCCGAGTGGTTCAAACACCTGCTCGCGCATCAACTGGTCGTACGATTTGCCACCCGCCGCAGCGGCCACTTCGCCGGCCACCACGTACATCAGGTTGTCGTAGGCATAGTGGCTGCGGAAGCTGCTGACCGGCTTCAAGTGCGCCAGTCCGGCAATGATGTCGGCGCGGGTGAACGTGTTCGGTTCCGGCCACAGCATCAGGTCGCCAGCGCCCAGGCCGAGACCGCTGTTGTGGATCAGCAGATCGCGCACCTGCATCTGCCGGCCCACCCATGCGTCATGCATGCGGAAACCGGGCAGGTGCCGCTGCACTGGATCGTCCCAGCGCAGCTTGCCCTGTTGCACCAGCCTCGCCAGCAGCGCCGCGGTCATCGCCTTGCTGTTGGAGGCGATCTTGAACAGCGTGTCCTCGTCGATGCGGACGCCATCACCGCGCGCCCCTTCCGCATGGCGATAGACCACGCGCCCGTTCTCGACTACTGCCATGGCCAGCCCGGGCAGATGCTCGACGCGGACCACGGCGGCGATATCCGCATCGATGGATGCGGTATCGACCGCCGAAGCGGAAGGAACCGCCAAGGCCGCCAGAATCAGCAGGCTGTACATGGACGCCTTGATCTCCGGGACCTCAGCTCAGTAGGCCCAGGTCACGGTCAGCTGCGCATAGCGCGGCGACTGGAAGCCGGTACCGTAGCCATACATCGGATTGGGCGTGCCGATGCTGTCCTGCGGCTCGTAATCCTGGTCCACCGTGACCACGCGCTGCTGGTTCAGCACGTTGTACACCGCCAGTTTCAGACGAAGATCGGTGGGAATCGGCACCTTGTAGGAAACGCTCACATCGAGGTCGTAGGTCCACGGCGTGCGGCCGTCGCCACCACGCGGCGAATGCACGAACACGCGCTCGGACGGCACCGTCGACTGGCAGTTGGACACGCACACGTAGTAGCTGTGGAAGTCGGTGTCGTCGAACGGGTTGCCAGCGCCGAAGCGGGTGATCGGGCTGCCCGACTGCACGCCCAGGGTCGCGGCCACGCTCAGGTTCTCGGTCAACGCGTAGCTGCCACGGAACTTGAACTGGTGGCGGCGGTCGTTGGCCAGGTAGCCATAGCCCCGGTAGTTGACCCACGGGTTGTCGAAGTTCTCGGTGCGGCCGGCATCGGCGAAGTCGGTATCGGAATTCACCGGGCCTTCGGCGTTGCCGCGGCCATAGGCCAGGGTGTACGACGCATTGAAGCCCCACTTGCCGTCCCAGGCCCGGTCGACCTGCAGCTCCAGCGCCTTGTAGTCACGCTTGGGCTTCACCCAGCCGCGCTGGCCCACGTAGTTGCCATCATCGTCGTACAGCGCCCAGCCTTCCTTGGAGGTGTCGATGTCGATCCAGCCATCGTTGCTGCCATCGCAGTTGGTATCGCCCCATACCCTGTTGGTGCGCCCCGGATTGCCCATGATCCACACGCTGTCGATCGCGCCGCATTGGCCGGTAGCGGTGATGTTCATGTCATCGATGGCGTTGTGCAGGCGCCGGTAGGTGACGCTGGCGGCAACCGACCACGACGCGCTCAGCATGTGCTGGAAACCCAGGATGGCTTCATCCTGATAGACCGGGTCCATGTCGCGGTTCACTTCCGCGCGCAGGTCCGGCACGCTGCCATCGCCCTGCGAGTTGTCTACCGGGCCGATCTGCGCGCCCAGGTTGGGAACGTTGTTGCTGGCACCGGTGTAGCCCAGGAACTCATACCAGGTGCGCTCATCGAGGAAGCCACCGGCCTGCTTGATGTTGATGACGTTCGCCACTGGCAGGAAGTAGCGCCCCAGGTTGCCGAACACCTTGGTGGTGCCATCGCCGCGCACGTCCCACGAGAAGCCCAGGCGTGGCGCGACCATGTTGTCGATCTTGATGTAGCTGTCGCCGTCGCCACCCTTGTTGTCGAAGCTCTCCACCCGTGCGCCGATGTTGAGCAGGAAGTTCGGGGTGACCTGCCAGTTGTCTTCCAGGTAATACGCCGAGTTGATGGTCTCGAACGAGCCGGCCACTTCATAGCGGCGCGTGCGTGCCACCAGGCCGCTGGCCGGTACCGTACCGCCATTGAGCGGGCTGCCTGGCGTGCGGTAGTAGATGTCATAACGCAGGCCACCGGGGCCAGGATAGGCGCGCTCGTAATCGGAGGTATTCTCCTCGCGATCCAGGCCGAAGCGCAGCAGGTGATTGCCGATGGACCATTCAAAGTCGGCGCGGGCCGCCTTGCGCGTATCCAGCGCCGATTCCAGCTGCGAGCTGCTGGTGCAGCTGCGGTCACCCTGCAGCAATGGTGGCACGCCTTGGCTGGCCGTTCGGTTGTCTAACACACGGTTGCAGTTCTCGTCCATCAACGAGCTCTGCATGCGGTTGCGCTTGTTCTCGCCATACATCAGCTTCATGGTCAGGTCGTTGTTGACCTGCCAGCTATAGGTACCGGACCAGTTCTTGCCGCCCACCGTGTTGTAGATCTGGTTGCTGCGCTCACCTGCAGCCTGTCCCGTAGCGTAGTCGTAATCGTAGACATCGGTGAGCGTCTTGCTCTTGTCCGAGAAGCCGAACAGCGACAGCATCTGGTTGTCGGTGATCTGCCAGTCGATCTTTCCGCCCCAGAACGGATCATCGGCCTTGCCCTGGCTCAGGCGGGTGCCAGCGTCGTTGGTCGATGTCGGCCGGTAGTCGCGAGCTTCGTACATGCCGAAGAAGAACAAGCGGTCCTGCACCAACGCACCGGACGCGAATACGTTCAGCGCACTGCGACTGTAGTCGTCGCGGCCCGCGGTGATGTAGCGGCTGCCGCTGCCGTCGTAGCGGTCGCGTGCCTGCGATTGCCACGCGCGCGGTTCGAACACCAGCTCGGCGCCCGCCTTGAACTCGTTGCTGCCCGAGCGGGTGACTGCGTTGATGACACCGCCGGTGCTGCGCCCGAACTCCACCGAGTAACCGCCGGTCTTTACCTGGAATTCCTGGTAGAACGAGAACGGTACCGACGAGAAGCCGACCCGGTTGTAGAAGTCGGTAACGTTCAGGCCGTTGATGTAGACGGTGTTCTCGGCCACGGACGAACCACCGAAGGAAATGCCCTGGCCGCCCAACGAGCCCTTGCCCTTCACCGCGCCGGGCGCGAGCAGTGCCACGGCGGTGATGTCACGGTCCACCGGCAGGCGCGAAAGCTCTTCGCGGGTGATGTTCGTGGCCGATTCGGTGGACTTGACATCCACCATCGACACCACCTGCGGTGCACGTACCTCGACCGTTCCCAGCGTGCTGACCGCACCCAGCGGCACATTCACCGTGGTCGCACTGCCAAGGCTGACGGTGACCTGACCAACACGGCTGGCCGCTCCGCCCGGCAGGCTTACGTCCATCTCGTAGGTACCGACCGGCAGCAACGGGATGCGGTAGCTGCCATTGGCGTCGGCCTGCACCGATCGGACGAACCCCGTGGCGGGGTTGCGTACGGAGACCGTGGCACCGGCCGGTACTTGGCCTGCATCGCTCACCAGCCGGCCAACCACCGAACCATCCTGTGCGAATGCGCTGGGCGCGATCATGCCCAGACACGCCCCAAGGGCGACGCACAACGCCGCCCGCTTGATGCTGTAAGCCTTCATCCCCTGCTCTCTCCTGCAAGAATTGAATGGTGTGGAATGCGATGTGTCGCGCTAGCGTTGCCCGGCTGGCAGTACCCGCCACTGGAAGTCGTAGCTCCATTGGTCGAAATACAGGTTGCCGCCTGCCCACTCGGCCTCGCCGCGCTGCGAGTCGACCGTTTCCGAGCGGAAGTGCTGCTTGGCCGGCACCAGGGCCTGGCCGAAATCGTCGTTGAAGGCGATGCGGTAGCCGTCGAGGCCACCCAGGTAGAAATCGCGCAGGGCAGGCACGTCGCTGGCCAGCGCGCCGGTGGTCACATCCATCGGCAGCCAGCCATACGGCGCCAGGTAGACCTGCCCCCAGTCATGCAGGTTGTTGTAGCCGCTGCCATCGTCGGAGAACACCATGCCCGACTGCCAGCGCGCGGGAATGCCGTTCATGCGCAGCAGCGCGATCAGCAACAGCGTCTGCTGGCCGCAGTCGGCATGTCCGGCACGCAGCGCGTAATCGCTGATGTTGCTGATCGTGGAGTATTCGCGCGCACCGGCCCATGGAATGCGATCCACGGCAGCAAACAGCTTGCGCACCACTTCATACGGGCGGGTTTCCCCCTGCAGCACCTGGTCGGAGAACAGCTTCAGTGCCGGCGTGAATCGCACGTGCGGCGGCTGCTCGGCCAGGTAGGGTTTCAGCGCGGGATCGGCCGGTGTCGGCTGCACCTTGGCCGGATCGATCGCGGTATGCCGGGCCAGGATCGTGACCGCGTAGCGGACCTCGAAGCGCGTCGGCTGCCCCGCCACCGCCTTGGCTTCCAGATAGGCCGTGCGCTGCAGGGTGCTGGCTGGCGCCACGCGCGCCTTGCCCGGGGTGCTGCCCAGCCACTGCACCTGCTCCTGCTGGCCGGGTATCTCGCGCGGGTACGGAATCCAGGCGCGTACGGTCTCGCCGGCCGGCACCGCATCGGCTTTCACCGTGAGCGACTGGGTGAATTCAATGCGCTGCGGCAGTACCGACGCCTGGCCACTTTGTTCCGCTGCGGCAAGCACGCGTGCGTGGTGCGCGTTGAGCACCTCGTTCGGGCCCGGCGCCGGCACCGGTGCATCCGCGCGGCGGCGCGCACGTGCCTCGTCGCTGAGCAGGAACAGGTTCGACGGTGCGCGCTTGAAGTACCAGCGCGTGCCATCGATGTCGAGGTGTTCGATCAGTCCAAGCTGGTCCCAGCGTGCGAATTCCTCGTCGGTCAGGTCGGGAATCCAGCGGCGCACGGCAGACTTGGTGGCGGCTTCGTCGAGGGAAAAATCCAGGCGGATGCGGCGCATGCGCTCTTCCTGGAACGCGATGTCGTCGAAACTGACGCCAGGCTCCGCCGCGTCCGCAGCCGACCAGGTGTTCAGTTCGCTGCCGGCTTCGGAGAACCGTCCCGCGTCGATCATCTGCACGACCCGCGCAAACTGGATGGCCGAGGGCGGCGGCTCCGCTCCCGCCGACCACGCGCACAGCAGCAGCGCGGCACTCAGGCAGGCAGCAGCAGGCAGACGCAGTTTGCGAACGGCAGGATCCACAGCGACACTTCCCCAGCGCGGGTGGTAACGGCTGTGTAACACGGGCCGGGAGACCGGTCAATAATTTATTCTTGCTTTCGACGCCGAAAGGAATAAATATTCCAACAGGCATTCGAGGAGGGTGTGCAGCGCATGATCCTGGCTTCCCGCGAACCGCGCCGGCGCTGGCCGCGCCGGTTGACCTTGGCCCTGTGCCTGCTGGCCGCCCCAGCCTTCGCACTCGCTTCCCCGACGCCTGATCCCGGCGCGCCGCTGCCCTATGTGATCGGCCTGCACGAGGCCTACCTCACCCCCCAGTACTGGGCCGCGCGCCTGGACAACGCCGATGTGCCGATCCTGGACCGCAGCCAGATCGAGGCACAGAACGCACGGATGCGCTCACAGGACAGCCACATCCAGGACATCGCCGCACTGCCCGAGCAGCTTGATGCGGCGGCGGTGCGTGCCAGCATCACCTCGCTGTCGAGCTGGCCCACCCGCACTCTGTACAACGACAAGGGCCAGGCCATTGCGCCGGCACTGCGCAGCGCGACTGAAGCCAATCTGGGCCTCCAGTCCATTCCCGCGCAGACGACACCGCAATACGGGCTGGTGGTGAAGCGCGCCGCACTGCGTACCTTCCCCACCCGCGAGCGCGTCTTCAGCAGCATCGGCGACACCGACATCGATCGCTTCCAGGAATCGGCGCTGTTCCCCGGCGACAAGGTTGCCGTGGTCCATCGTAGCGCCGACGGCCGCTGGCTGTTCGTGCACAGCGAGCGCTACAGCGCATGGATCGAGGCCGATGCCATCGCCAGCGGCGACAAAGCCACCGTGCTCGGCTACGGCGCGAAGGGACCGTACCGGATCGTCACCGGCGCCACCGCACAGACCGCCTACACCCCGGAAGAACCGCGCGTCTCGCGCCTGCAGCTGGACATGGGCGTGCGCCTGCCGGTGCTGGCCGACTGGCCGGCGTCAGAGCCGGTGAACGGCCAGCAGGCGCACGCCGCGTGGGTGGTTCAGCTGCCGGTACGCGAGGCCGATGGCCGGTTGAAACTGGTACCGGCGCTGCTGCCGCGCTCGCAGGACACCGCCGCCGCCTACCTGCCGCTGACCCCACGCCTGCTGCTGCAGCAGGCCTTCAAGTTCCTCGGCGAGCGCTACGGCTGGGGCCACGACTACGACACCCGCGACTGCAGCGGTTTCGTTTCCGAGATCTACCGCAGCTTCGGCGTGCTGCTGCCACGCAACACCAGCGCGCAGGCGGTCAGTCCGGCGCTGGATCGCCTGCCGTTCACCGGCAAGGACGGCAAGGCCGTGCGCGACCGCGCCGTCACCGACCTGCAGGTGGGCGACCTGGTCTACATCCCCGGCCACGTGATGATGGCCATCGGCCACGTCGACGGCCGCACCTGGGTGATCCACGATACGGCGGGCGGCAGCTGGTTTGGTGCTGACGGCACGCGCGTGCAGGCCCACCTCAATGGTGTTTCGGTCACCCCGCTGGAGCCGATGATGGCCAGCGACAGCGTCCGCTACATCGACCGCATCACCAACATCCAACGCCTGCGTGCCAAGACCCCCTGAATGAAGATCACTGCCATCGAACTGGGCATGCTGCGCGTGCCGCTGAAAACACCGTTCAAGACTGCCCTGCGCACGGTGGAAACCGTGGAAGACGTGGTGGTGCTGATCCGCACCGACACGGGCAACACCGGCTACGGTGAAGCCCCGGCCACGGCGGTGATCACCGGCGATACGCACGGCTCGATCATCGAAGCGATCCGTCACTTCATCGCGCCGCGCCTGATCGGCCAGGACGTGGCCAACCTCAATCGCCTGTGCGGTCTGGTGCAGACCGCGATGGAGCGCAACACCAGCGCCAAGGCGGCGGTGGAGATCGCGCTGTACGACTTGTGGGCACAGCTGCATGGCGCGCCGCTGTACCAGATGCTGGGCGGCGGCGACCCGGTGATCACCACCGACATCACCATCAGCGTGGACTACATCGACAAGATGGTGGCCGATTCGCTATCGGCGATCGAGCGCGGCTTCGAGTCGCTGAAGATCAAGGTCGGCAAGGACATCGGTCTGGACATCGAACGGGTCAAGGCGATCCACGCCGCCGTGGAAGGCCGCGCCCTGCTTCGCCTGGACGCCAACCAGGGCTGGACTGCCAAGCAGGCGGTGCATGCGATGCGCACGCTGGAAGAGGCCGGTGTGGTGCTGGAACTGCTGGAGCAGCCGGTAAAGGCGGCCGACATCAGTGGCCTGAAGTACGTGACCGACCGCGTCAACACGCCGGTGATGGCCGACGAAAGCGTGTTCAGCCCGAGCCAGGTGATGGACCTGATCCAGCAGCGCGCGGCCGACATCATCAACATCAAGCTGATGAAGACCGGCGGCCTGTTCAACGCGATCCGCATTGCCGACATCGCCGGCATCTACGGCGTGCCCTGCATGATCGGCTGCATGATCGAATCGAGCATCAGCGTGGCCGCGGCGGTGCACCTGGCGGTGGCCAAGAGCGATGTGATCACCAAGGTCGACCTCGACGGCCCCTCGCTGGGCCAGTTCGACCCGGTCAGTGGCGGCGTGCATTTCAATGAATCGGAGATCAGCATCAGCGACGTACCGGGGCTGGGCATCACCGAAGTGCGTGGGCTGGAGATGCTGGGTTGAACCGCGCAGTCGAGCATGGCTCGACTCTACAAGGGCCGTGCTTATCTGATGCCTGGTCGGGCGTTACTTTTCTTTCTGCGGAAAGAAAAGTAACCAAAAGAAACGCTCCGCCGGCCGCGAGCCGACGTGCTGCGCACGTCGGTGCCCTGTGCTCCTCGGTCCGGCGAGGGACGGCGCGGAACTCGCTGCGCTCAGACACCCGCGCCTCTTCGCCCTCGCCGGACCTGCGGTGCTCGGCTCACTTGAAGGCGGACTCAACAGCAGCTCCGGGTAGATCCACGCCATGCGTGGATGCTCCTGCTTCTGCTCTACCCCGTACCCCCCTCGCGTCTGGCACCCGCCCGGCCCATTCCATGACACTCTCTACGCTGCCAACCGCAACGCGCCTATCCTTGCCCGGACTCCCCGCATGCCGCCCCTGCTGAAGATCCGCTCCGAGCGCGGGCAGATGTCGGCCATCGAGCGTCGCATCGCCGACTTCATTCTCGACAACGCCCACCTGCTGCGCGACTACTCGTCCCAGCAGCTGGCCAGCGCTCTGGGCATCAGCCAGTCCAGCGTGGTGAAGTTCAGCCAGAAGCTCGGCTTCAAGGGCTACCCGGACCTGAAGTACTCGATCGGCCAGGATGTGGCTCGCGCCGGTGCCGACCCGCAGCAGGCGCCCAGCGAACCCGACAGCGGCGATGACTACCTGCGCCTGGGCGAGGCCCTGCGCCGCAGCAAGGCACAAGCCGAAGAGGAAACCCGCCAGGCCAACCCGCGCGGGGAAATCGAGCGCATCGTGCAGCTGCTCGACGGCGCGCCGAAGCTGTTCGTGTACGGCCTGGGTGACGACGGCCTGTACGCGCGTGAGTTCGCCATGCGATTGTCGCTGCTCGGCCTGCTGGTGGTGCCGCATACCGACCCGATCCTGATGCTGGCCAACCTGTCGGCCGCGCGCCCCGGTGACGCGCTGTTGATGTTCTCCGAGTTCGGCAACCTGCCCCAGCTCTCGCAGCTGTCGCGGCAGTTCCAGGACATGGGTGGCAAGGTGATTTCCATCACCCGCCACACCGCCAACCCGCTGCGCGCGCATGCCGATGCAACGCTGGTGGTGTGTGCGCACGACCGCACGCCGCAGGTCGCGCAGCTGCTGTACCGTAGCGCCATGCACGCGCTGCTCGATTTCCTGTTCGTGCTGCTCTGCCACGCCAATCCGGACCGCAAGCAGCAACTGGCGGTGAACCTGGAGCGGATCGACCACCTGCTGGATTCCTGACCGGAGCGCACGTTGATGAAATCGCTGGTCCGCCTTGCCACCACTGCCGTGCTGCTTGCTGCAGCGATGTCCACCCACGCCGCGCCGCTGGATGGCGCGCGCCAGCTGATCGTGGTCACCAGCGAAAGCTGGGACAGCACCGAGGGGCAACTGCAGGCCTATGTGCGCGATGGCAACGGCTGGCATGCGCATGGGCAGGCGTTCCCGGTGGCGCTCGGCCGTACCGGCAGCGCCTGGGGGCTGGGCCTGCATCCGGCGCAGGCCGACGGCCCGCAGAAACAGGAAGGCGATGGCCGCAGCCCGGCCGGCGTGTTCGCGCTGGGCAGCGCGTTCGGCTATGCCGTTACACGCCCCGGCACCGCCATGCCCTACCAGCCGATGCTGGACAGCAGCTACTGCATGGATGTGCCCGGCTCTCCGTTCTACAACCGCATCGTGGATGAAAAGAAGGTCGGCAGTGCAGCGGTCAAGGGCTCCACCGAGCCGATGCGGCTGGACCTGCACAACAAGGGCGACGTGCGCTACCGGGAAGGCTTCGTCATCGCCCACAACCCGGACAACCAGCCCGGCAAGGGCAGCTGCATCTTCGCCCACCTGTGGCGCCAGCCCGGCGAGGCCACGGCCGGCTGCACCGCCATGCCGCAGGCGCGCATGCAGGCCCTGCTGGACTGGTTGCGCCCGCAGGATACGCCGCGCTTCGTGCTGCTGCCGCGCGCCGAGTACAAGCGCCTGCAGGCCCAGTGGCAGCTGCCCGCACTGAGCGGAGACGCCCGTTGAGCGCGCAGGACGAACCGCAGCTGCAGCGCGCGGTCAGCCGCTGGCAGATCGTCGGCCTGTCGATCAACGATGTGATCGGCAGCGGCATCTACCTGCTGCCGGCCGCCACCGTCGCCCTGCTCGGCCCCTTCAGCCTGTGGGGCGTGGTCGCCGCCGGCATCGTCGTTGCCCTGCTGGTGCTGTGCTACGCGCAGGCCGCCAGCTACTTCGATGAACCCGGTGGCAGCTACCTGTATGCCCGTGAGGCGTTCGGGCGATTTGCCGGGTTCGAGATCGGCTGGATGATCTGGTTGACCCGCATCAGCTCGGCGGCCGCATTGAGCAATGCACTGGCCGATGCGGTCGCGCGCTTCTGGCCGTGGGCCGGCGCCGGCATGGGCCGCATCGCAGTGATCGTGGTGTCGCTGGGCTTCCTCACCGGCGTCAACATCATCGGCGTGCGCTCGGCTGCGCGTACCGGCGTGGTGCTGGTGATCGGCAAGATGCTGCCGCTGCTGCTGTTCGTGGCCATCGGCGCGTTCTACATCGATCCGCAGCTGGTGTTCTCCGGCCAGCGCCCGGACCCGCACGACCTGCAGCGCATGGGTGAAGCCGCCTTGCTGCTGCTGTACGCCTACGCGGGCTTCGAGAACATCCCGGCTGCGGCCGGCGAGTACCGCAACCCACGCCGCGATATTCCGTTCGCACTGATCACCATGATCATCACCGTCACCGTCATCTATGGAGCGGTGCAGGTGGTGGCGCAGGGCACGCTGGCCGGGCTGTCCAACTCGGCCACGCCGCTGGCCGACGCCGCCGCAGGCTTCGGTGGTGAGGCACTCGCGCTGATCCTCACCGTGGGCGCGACCATTTCCATCCTCGGCACCAACAGCAACACGATGATGATGGGCCCGCGCTTCCTGTTCGCGCTGGCGCGCGATGGCTACGGGCCGAAGATCCTGGCGCAGGTGCATCCGCGCTTCCATACGCCGGCCGCATCGATTCTGTGCCAGGGCCTGATCGCACTCGGCCTGGCGCTGTCGGGTTCGTTCGTGCAGCTGGCGCTGCTGTCGATGACCACGCGCCTGTTCGCCTACATCGGTACTGCCGCTGCAGTACTGGTGCTGGCCAAGCGCTATGCCGATCGCCCTGGTGCGTTGAAGCTGCCGGGCGGCCCACTGATTCCGGTATTGGCGCTGCTGCTATGTGTTGCCCTGTTCGCCAGTGCGAGCTGGCAGAACATTGCCGCTGCACTGGTCGCGTTTGCCATCGGCGCGGTGATCTACAAGTTGCCGCGAAAGCCCGAACTGTAGAGTCGAGCCATGCTCGACTGGGATTTGGGGTGCATGAGTCGAGCATGGCTCGACTCTACAGACTCGCCCTTCACGCTGCCGGACCGGGCCATTAACCACCGCACAGGCACGATCAGGCTTCGTCAACAACGGAGCCCTTCCATGACCGAGTACCAGATTCCCGGCCGCGTACCGGACGACAGCACACCGCGCGATGCGGTCAGCAACTACTGGCGCGAGCGCTACACCGCCGAGCCGTACTACGACGACGAGCTGTTCTTCGAGGACTATGAGCCGGCCTACCGCATCGGCCACGCCGCACGTGCGCAGGACATGATCCGCGCCTACGAGGAAGTGGAACGCGAGCTGGAATCACGCTGGGCCAGTGAACGAGGCCGCAGCCGCCTGGACTGGGCGCAGGCACGCAGTGCCGTGCGCCGTGGCTGGGAGGAAGCGCAGCAGGTGGAACCGCGCCTGGCACGCGGCCCCTGACGGACCCGTTATGCGGCAACGCCGGGCCATGCCCGGCGCCACCATTGCTGCATCATTCCTGTTCCGGCAGCGGCGGCACGGCCGTGCTGCGCTTGCCTTCACCGCCACCGGCGGCGATCAGGTCGCGGGTGTTCTTCTGCACCGCCACCGCACCGAACAGCGACAGCGCGTAGGCCATGCCGTAGAAGCCCTTCTCGCTCAGCACCAGGGTGGCGTTCCACAGGCCAACCAGCAGCAACAACAGCGCAGACAGCAATGCGAACCAGCACAGCGCGTAGTACAGGCCACTCACCGGAATGCCCTCGACACGGTCGCGCACGCTCTTCTGCAGCGACACCGCTGCGAACAGGCCAAACAGGAGCAGGGTGAGGTAGTAGCCCTTCTCGTTCAGCGGCATCTCCGCATTGAACAGGCCTATCAGGTAGGCCACCGCGCCGAGCAGCAGGGCCACCCAGGAGGCGGCAATGAAGGCCGGCGAGGGTCGATGGATGATCGGTGCGTTCATTGCGGTTCCTTGCAGTCAGGCGGGCATGCTTTGCCCGGGCGAACCCACCCTAGACGATCCCGCCGCCGCCGCACAGGGGGAAACAGGACCTTCGGGCCAGGACCGTCACCGCCCCGGTGGTATACAAGGGAGAGCTTGGCCATCCGCATCCCCTTCCGCTGGAGATACCCATGACCCGCACGCCCCTGCTGCTCGTCCTCGGCCTGTTGCCGATCCTCGCCACCACGGCCTGCAGTGCCGCCGGCCCCGATGCCAGTGGGCAGAAAGCTGCCGCTGCCAGCACAGACGCTGCCGACCAGCGACCGTTCACCGCATCCGAAATCAGTCGTTTCGACCAGCCGTGGGCAATGACCTTCCTGCCCGATGGCAGCCTGCTGGTCACCGAAAAGCGCGGCAAGCTGCAGCATCTGGACCTGGCCGGCGGCCAGAAACACGAGATCACCGGCGTTCCGAAGGTCGCCTACGGTGGCCAGGGTGGTTTCGGTGACGTGATCCTGCATCCGCAGTTCGCAAGCAACCACGTGATCTATCTCAGCTATGCCGAGGAAGGCACGCTGGATACCCGCGGTGCTGCCGTGGCCCGTGCCACGTTGGCGCTGGACGCCAACGGTGGCGGTGAGCTGAAGGACCTGAAGGTGATCTGGCGGCAGAGCCCCAAGGTCAGTGGTGAGGGCCACTACGGCCACCGCCTCGTCTTCGGCCCGGACGGCAAGCTGTGGATCAGCTCCAGCGAGCGGCAGAAGTTTGATCCGGCCCAGGACATGGGCGGCAATCTCGGCAAGATCATCCGCCTCAACGACGACGGCAGCCTGCCCGCCGACAACCCGTTCGCCTCGCAGGGCGGTGTTGCCGCGCAGGTGTGGTCGCTGGGCCACCGCAACATCCTCGGCATGGCCTTCGATGCCAACGGCAAGCTGTGGGCGCACGAGATGGGCCCGGCCGGCGGCGACGAGCTGAACCTGATCGTGCGCGGCGCCAACTACGGCTACCCGATCGTCTCCAACGGCAACCACTACGACGGCCGCCCGATTCCCGACCACGATACCCGCCCGGAGTTCGCCGCCCCGAAGGTGACCTGGACGCCAGTCATCTCGCCGGCCGGCTTCGTGATCTACAGCGGGAACCTGTTCCCGCAGTGGAAGGGCAGCGGCTTCATCGGTGGCCTGTCCTCCACCTCGCTGGTGCGCGTGGCATTCGATGGTGACAGCGCGCGCGAAGCCGAACGCTTCAACATGGGCGAACGCATCCGCGAAGTGGAACAGGGGCCGGATGGCGCACTGTGGCTGCTGGAAGACGGCAACAAGGCGCGCCTGCTGAAGCTCACCCCGAAAACCTGACAGGATGGTAGTGCCGGCCGCTGGCCGGCACGTTTTCCCGCAACGGCCCCGCACGCGGGGCCGTCTGCGTTCATTGAATGGTGATGACCTTCACCTCGGTCTTCGTGCAAGCCTGGTCCAGGCACTGCCCGTTCAACCACACCTGGCCATCACCGATCATCACGCCCTGGTGGTTGACGAAGACCTTGCCGAAGTCCTGTTCGGACACCGCCTTGACCACCGCCGGGGTGATGATCTTCTCGTAGTTGCGCTGGAACTCACCGGGGCCGGTGATCTTCCTTCCGTTAGCGATATTCAGCGGGAAGCGCACTTCCTCCACCACCGCAGCGCGATCACCGCCGACCACCGCGGTCTTGAACGCATTGAACACCTTCTCGTACTGCGCGGCGTCGCCGAGCAGCGTCTCAATGCGTGCACGCGCGTCTTCCGCGGGCGCATCCGTCGGTGCGGCGCCGGCCGGCTCGGCAGCAGCCTTCGCCGGTTCAGCCGCAGGCGTCGCCGCAACACTGGCCTCCATCGGCGGCGGTGCATCCGCCGCAGGCTCGGCCGGCGGTGCCGCCGGCTGCGAGCAGGCGGCCAGCACCAGGGCGGGAATCAGACAAGCCATCCGGCGCATGCGCGCACTCCATCGAAACAGGGAGCCCGATGGTAGCGCCGCCGCGGTGAGGACAACAAAAAGGGGACGGAGGGGATTAAGTCGTTAGTGGCACAAACGACTTAATCCCCTCCGTCCCCTTTTTCTCGATCAGGCCTTCAGCAGCTCGAACTGCACCGCCTCACCAGCGGCCGAGGACGCGCACACCCACACATCGAACTGGCCCGGCTCCGCACGCAGTACGCCGTCGCGGCCAGTGAACGCCAGCTGCTCGCGGGTCAGGGTGAACACCACTTCGGTCGACTCGCCCGGCTGCAGCGCCACCTTGCGGAAGTCCTTCAGTTCGCGCACCGGACGTACGCGGCTGGCCACGCGGTCGTGGATGTACAGCTGCACCACTTCCTCGCCGGCCACGTCGCCGCTGTTGGTGAGCGTGGTGGTGATGGTCAGGGTGTCGTCCCAGCCGAGCTGGCCCGCACTCAACTGCGGCACGCCATAGGCGAAGGTGGTGTAGCCGATGCCATGCCCGAACGGGTACAGCGGCTCGTTCGGAATCTCGCGCCAGCGGGCCTTGAACTCCGACATGGTCGGCAGTTCCGGGCGGCCGGTGCGCGGGTGATTGTAGAAGTACGGCTGCTGGCCGGACACCTGCGGGAAGCTGACCGGCAGTCGGCCGGACGGGCTGTAGTCGCCGAACAGCACATCGGCCACGGCATGGCCGGTCTGGGTGCCCAGGTACCAGGTCACCGCCACGGCCTGTGCATTGCGCACCGCGCCCTGCAGCGCCAGCGCGCGGCCATTGCGCAGCAGCACCACCAGCGGCTTGCCGGTCATCGCCACTGCCTCGGCCAGCGCCTGCTGTGCCGGCGGCAGGGTGATCTCCACGCGCGACTGCGCTTCACCGCTGTAACGCTGCGGTTCGCCCAGCGCCAGCACCACCACGTCGGCGCGCAGCGCGGCGGCCACGGCCGCTTCGGTACCGCCCGGAATCGCGGCTTCCAGATCGCAACCCGGCACGATTTCCAGCAGCGCTTCATCGCCGATGGCGGCGCGCACGCCGGTTTCCAGATCCACGTAGCGCTGCTTGTCGCCGAACAGCGTCCAGCAGCCTTCGATGTTTTCGCGGTCCTGCACGAACGGGCCGATCAGGGCGATCTTCTGCCCGGTCTTCTGCAACGGCAGCACGTTGTCGCGGTTGTTCAGCAGCACGATCGAGCGACGCGCGGCATCGCGCGACAGTTCGTCATGCGCAGCGATGTGCGAGGTGTCGGCTTCGCGCGCCGGGTCCAGCGAGCGGTACGGGTCGTCGAACAGGCCGATGGTTTCCTTCAGCCACAGGATGCGGCGCACGCCTTCATCCAGCACCGCCATCGGCACCTCGCCGCTCTCGACCAGGCCCGGCAGGTGCTCGGCGTAGAAGCCGCTCTGCATGCTCAGGTCGAGGCCGGCGGTGAACGCCTTGGCGGTGGCATCGCGGTCGTCGGCGGCATAACCGTGCGCGACCAGTTCCATGTCGGCGGTGTAATCGGAGATCACCACGCCCGGGAACTTCCACTCACCGCGCAGGATGTCGGTCAGCAGTTCGGCGTTGGCGCTGGCCGGCACGCCGTTGATGTCGTTGAACGAGGACATCACGGTGATCGCGCCGGCGTCGAACGCAGCCTTGAACGGCGGCAGGTGCACGTCGCGCAGGGTCTGCGGCGAGATGTCCACCATGTTGTATTCCATGCCGGCCATCACCGCGCCATAGGCGGCGAAGTGCTTGGGCGTGGCCAGCAGCGAATCGGCAGCGCGCAGGTCGCTGCCCTGGAAGCCGCGTACGCGGGCGGCGGCGAACGCACACCCCAGCACCACGTCTTCGCCAGCACCTTCGGCGCCACGGCCCCAGCGCTGGTCGCGGGCGATGTCCACGGCCGGCGCATAGGTCCAGTGCAGGCCAGCAGCAGTGGCTTCGACAGCGGTGGCGCGCGCGGTGCGCTCGGCCAGCTCCGGCTCGAAGCTGGCGGCCTCGCCCAGCGGAATCGGGAACACGGTGCGCATGCCGTGGATGACGTCGGCGGCCAGGATCACCGGGATGCCCAGGCGGCTCTCTTCGGTGGCGACCTGCTGGATGCGGCGGCCCAGCTCGGCGCCCACGCCGTTGAACAGGGAACCGACCTTGCCCTCGCGCACCTGCTGCAGCACCTGGTCGGCATTGCGCACGTTGGCTTCCGGGTTCACGTCCGGGGCGAACGGGCGGACCATGTCCGCGAAGACACCCAGCTGGCCGACCTTTTCCTCGACGGTCATCTGGGCAATGAGGGATTCGATGCGATCGGAGGCCACCGGCAGTCCTTGATGAAAACGTTTACAAGCCCGGCATTCTAGCGATCCCGGGCGATTTGGCGAGAGGTTTTTTCATTCAGTTTCAGCCACCAGCGGGGTCCGTATGGCCCCGCCGGAGGCATCGCAGCTTACTCCGACCCAGCCAACTGGCGCTGCCCGGCCATCAACATGGCGTCACTGGAGGCCTGGAACACGCGCAGGCCGAAGGCCGGCAGGATCGCCAGCAGGTGGTCGAAGATGTCCGACTGCACCGCCTCGTACTCGCCCCAGGCGGTGCTGCGGGTGAAGCAGTACAGCTCCAGCGGCAGGCCCTCGGTGGTCGGCTGCAGCTGCCGTACCAGCAGGGTCATGTCGGTATGGATGCCCGGGTGGTTGCGCAGGTAGCGCTCCACATAGGCCCGGAAGGTACCCAGGTTGGTCACCCGGCGGCTGTTGACCTCGGCCACGCCCTGTTCGCGCAGGCGCCCGTTCCACTGGCCAAGCTCCTGCTCCTTCTCCTGCAGGTAATCACGCAGCAGCGCGAACTGGCCAAGGAAGGCCAGGTCGCCCTCGTCCAGGAAGCCGACACTGTGCTGGTCCAGATACAGCGCACGCTTGATGCGGCGGCCGCCGGCCTCCTGCATGCCGCGCCAGTTCTTGAACGACTCGGTCACCAGTTTCTTGGTCGGGATGGTGGTGATGGTCTTGTCGAAGTTCTGCACGGTGACGGTGTGCAGCGCGATATCGATGACGTCACCGTCGGCATTCTGGCTGGGCATTTCGATCCAGTCGCCGATGCGCACACGGCCATCGCCACTGATCTGCACACTGGCCACCAGCGACAGGATGGTGTCCTGGAAAATCAGCATCAGCACTGCGGTGGCCGCGCCCAGGCCGGTCACCAGCGGGCCCAGCTTCACCCCCAGCAGGGTCGCAATGATGGACAAGCCGGCGGCCACGAACACCACGATCTTGACCACCTGCAGGTAGCCCTTGATCGGCTTGTTGCGCGCATCGGGCTTGCGCTCGTACAGGCTGTTGGCCGCGTCCAGCGCATGCGAGAACGCCATCGACACCGTCAGCACGGCCCATACGATGCACAGCTTGATGATGACGTTGACCAGGCCGGGTGGCAGGTCGGGAATGAGGGTGATGCCCGAGGCGATCACCTGGCTGGGCACCACGTTGGACAGGCGCGAGATGACCCGCATCAGATGGCTGCCGCGCCCGGACTCGGCACCGGGCAGGCGCTGCAGCAGGCGCCGCAGGCCACGCACCAGGATGCGCTTGGTCACCCAGTTGGCCAGGCCGGCTGCGACCAGCAGCGCCGTGATCATCAACGCCAGGTAGGCGCCAGGATAGGGTTCCAGTGTGTTCTGCAGCCGTTCCAGCCACTGTACCGCCACCACCGCGTCCACCATCAGTTGTCTCCTTGCGTTGTCGTTGTTGTTGGGGGTGCCGGCCAGCGGCCGGCACTACCGGATCAGTCCCGCGAGCGCTCGATGATCACGCCCACCGCGCGCGCGCCACGCACCGCGCCCGGCTTGCTCAGTTTCAGACGCAGCCACTTCACGTCGAATTCGTCCAGCACGATCTGTGCGCAGCGCTCGGCCAGGGTTTCCACCAGGCCGAATTCCGACTCGCGCACGAACTGCTCCAGGCGCTTGCTCACCGCCTTGTAGTTCAGGGTATGGGCGATGTCGTCGGAGGCCGCGGGACGACGGTTGTCAAAGCCCATTTCCAGGTCGAACACCAGGTCCTGGCGGATCCGTCGTTCCCAATCGTAGATACCGATCAGGGCGTCGATCGTCAGCCCCTCGATGAAAACCTTGTCCATTGCGCTTAACCAGCCCGAATACAGGGGGCCATGGTAACGGCACCACGGTGAGCCTGCCCGGAACGGGCGGTGGGTGGCCGGCAGGAATGCGGCACTGGGAAAAACAAAGAGCCCCGCTAGCAGGGCCCTCTGGTACTACCGCTTGTCCCCGGGGGGAGCTGTTGAACAGCCGCGAGTCCCGGTGGCGCAGGCGTCGAAATTGAAGCGGGTGAGGTCTGCGGATCAAGAGGCGATTCCGACTATACCCGCATTTCCAAAAAACAAAGGGCCCTGCTAGCGGGGCCCTTTGGTACCTCTCAACGTCCTCGGGGGGAGCTGGAATCCAGCCGCGAGTCCCGAAGCACACGATGCAGATCATGACGTTCATTCCCTCGACGGTCCAGAGTCAATCGCGACATGCTGGAGGAAGCCAAGGGCAATACAGGAATTCTGCTGCCTGACGCGGCGGCATTGCCCGATATCACGCCAGCGGCAACCAGCGCAGGCTGATGATCCGCCATGTGGTCCCGCATTTGATGAGAGAGCAACGAATCCTGCAGGCAGCGCTGTCACGCCCACGGTGGGCGACGTACAAACGTATCGCGGACCGGCACTCTTTGGATGCCGCCTCGCTTTACGTATGGAACATGCAGATGTGCGGCGCGCTGCTATCCCCCCTGCACGTCTGTGAAATCGTAATCCGCAACGCGGTGGCCGCGGCGCTGGCGCATGCCTTTGGGCCGCGCTGGCCCTGGCATCCTGCACTGCTGCAGCGGATGCCAGCAGATGGCGCGTTGTCGGCCTTGCAGGATCTCCATAGACAGGCTGGTCGTCGGATGGACACTCAGGAGATCATCGCCAGCCTTCGCTTCGCGTTCTGGCAGCAGCTTTTCACGCGGCGCTTCGAGGGAGCCATCTGGACGCGGGGCTTGAAGATTGCGTTGCCGAACGCGCCACAGAATGCTCTCAGCGTCGTCCGCACGAGCATCCACGCAGACATCGGACGCATCCGCCTCCTGCGCAATCGGATCGCCCACCACGAACCCATCCTGGAACGCGACATCGGTGCCGACCTGGCTGCGATCGGGCGGCTGATCCATGCGCGCTGCCCGCATACGCTGGGCTGGTTGCAACGCCATGAGCGGGCAACGACGGTATTAGCGGCGTCGCCGTTGGCAGGGCGTCCGTAATGTGTCCGCCGGGTATGGCCCGGCGCTACCGGTTCCGGGGCTTACACCGCAGGCAGGGTCGCCATGTCCCAGCGGGGGGTGACGTCCACCTTCGGCGGGCTGTGCTGGCCGGCCTGCAGCCGCAGCGCGCCGGCGAAGGCGATCATCGCGCCGTTGTCGGTGCACAGTGCCGGCCGCGGGAAACAGGCCCGTCCGCCGAGGCGCTCGGCCATCTGCTGCAGGCGTGCGCGCAGGCGCTTGTTGGCGCCGACGCCGCCAGCCACCACGATCACGTTGGTGCCGGCCGCTTCCAGCGCGCGCTCGCATTTGATCGACAGAGTCTCGACCACGGCGTCTTCGAAGCCCCGAGCGATGTCGGCGCGGGTCTGTTCGCTCTGGTCACTGTCGCGCCAGGCCATCAGGACCTGGGTCTTCAGGCCGGAGAAGCTGAAATCCAACCCCGGGCGGTCGGTCATCGGCCGCGCGAAGCGGTAGACACCCGGCGTGCCCTGCTCGGCCAGCCTGGCCAGCTGCGGGCCGCCCGGATAGGGCAGGCCCATCATCTTGGCGGTCTTGTCGAAGGCCTCGCCGGCGGCATCGTCCAGGGTTTCGCCCAACAGGCGGTACTGGCCGATCGCGTCCACCGCCACCAGCTGGGTATGGCCACCGGACACCAGCAGCGCCACGAACGGCGCTTCCGGCGGGTCGTCCTCCATCAGCGGGGCCAGCAGGTGGCCTTCCATATGGTGTACGCCCACCGCCGGCACCTCCAGCGCCCAGGCCAGCGACCGCGCCACGCCGGCGCCGACCAGCAGTGCGCCGACCAGGCCGGGACCGGCCGTATAGGCCACGCCGTCGATATCACCTACACCCAGGCCGGCGTCGGCCAGGGTCTGGCGCACCAGCGGCAGCAGCTTGCGGACGTGGTCGCGGCTGGCCAGTTCGGGCACCACACCACCGTATTCGGCGTGCAGGGCGATCTGGCTGTAGACCGCATGGGCGCGCAGGGCCGCGCTGCCGGCCAGGTCGGTGTCATACACCGCCACGCCGGTCTCATCACAGGAAGATTCGATGCCAAGGACTCGCATGCCTGCTATTATGACGCCCCTGCCGCCCCCTCGGGGGACGTGCAGGTCTCACTGCTTTCGAACCTCTGGCCCGTATTCAGGGTTGGCCGCTTGCAGTTTGTCTATTCGCCGCTATAATGTGCGGCTCGCCGGGCGTGACCCGGTTCTACTGTGTCCCGGAGATTCCATGCCCAGCGTCAAAGTCCGCGAGAACGAGCCCTTCGAGTTTGCTCTTCGCCGCTTCAAGCGCACTTGCGAAAAGGCCGGTGTGCTGGCCGAAACCCGCAAGCGCGAGTTCTACGAAAAGCCGACCCAGGAGCGCAAGCGCAAGGCCGCCGCTGCTGTGAAGCGTCAGCTGCGCCGCTCGTCGCGCGACGTTACCAAGCGTCAGCGCCTGTACTGATCGGACGCATCTTCATTGCGATGGGCTTGCCTGTCGCGATGGAGCCGAAGCCGGCACGCGCGAGCGTCGCCGGCTTTTTGCGTTTCCGGGTTCGGGCATCCGCCCCGCCCCACCTACCACCACGAGGTTCCTCATGAGCATGAAGCAGCAGCTCACCGAAGACATGAAGGCCGCCATGAAGGCGGGCGAGAAGCACAAGCTGGGCGTGATCCGCCTGATCAACGCCGCCATCAAGCAGCGCGAAGTGGACGAGCGCATCGAGCTGGATGACACCGCCGTGATCGCCGTGCTCGACAAGATGGTCAAGCAGCGCAAGGACTCGGTCAGCCAGTTCGAAGCCGCCAACCGCGAGGACCTGGCGGAGATCGAGCGCGCCGAGATCGTGGTCATCGAAGCCTACCTGCCGGCCAAGATGGGCGAAGCCGAGATCGTCGCCGCGATCCAGGCCGCCATCGCCGAGACCGGCGCTTCCGGTCCGGCCGACATGGGCAAGCTGATGGGCGCATTGAAGCCCAAGCTCGCTGGCCAGGCCGACATGGGTCTGGTCTCCAAGCTGGTCAAGCAGCAGCTGGCGTAAGCCATTGCCGGGGTCGGATCCCTTTCGCATCGCGGAAGGGCTCTGACCCCATTGATGCACCCGCTTCACCGCACCTTCGACCCCCGGCTGCTACAACATCCCCATGGTCGAGCAATCGCACTCCCCCGCCGACACGCGTCCCCACGGCATTCCCGCACGGCTTCGCCACTACGCTGACCGCCTGCAGGACAGCTTCCCGATGGCCGTCACCAAGCGCTTCGTCGAAATCGACGTGCTGACCCAGGCCGCCTCGGTCTCCTTCTACGCCCTGCTGTCGATGGCACCGCTGCTGGTGCTGCTGCTGTGGCTGACCGCCTCGCTGTACCCACCGGCACAACAGACGTTGATCAGCCAGATCGGTTCGGTGGCCGGCAGCAGCGTGGCCAGCGTCGCCGACACCGTGCTGCACAACGCCAACAGCCAGCCCAGCGTCGGTTCATTGGCCGGGCTGTGGAGCACGCTGCTGCTGTTCATCGGCGCCACGGCGGTGTTCGCCCAGCTGCAGAACGCGCTGAACCGGATCTTCCACACCAGCGGCCAGCGTCTGGAAGGCATCAAGGCCTGGCTGCGCAAGCGCGTGTTCTCATTCGGCGTGGTGTTGGCACTGGGCTTCCTGCTGATCCTGTCGATGACCGCCACCACCGCACTGCAGGTGGTGTTCGCGCAACTGCCCTCGGTACTGCCGGCAATCGGCTACCTGACCTCGCTGCTGCTGTACACGCTGGCCTTCGCCTTCCTCTACCACTACCTGCCGGACCGCCGCGTGGCCTGGCGCCAGGCCTTCATCGGCGGTGCCATCACCTCGGTGCTGTTCACCCTCGGCCGCTATGGCATCGGCGTCTACATCGCCACGGTGGCCCCGGGCAGCGCCTACGGTTCGATGGGCGCGCTGGTGATCTCGCTGGTCTGGATCTACTACGCCACCGCCGTGTTCTTCGTCGGTGCGTTGATGACCGCGGTGATCGACGAACGGCAGCATGCACGGGCGCAACTGGCCAGGGCCGGGGCCGATGCGGAACAGGCCAGCCCCGGCACCGCCAGCGAGTAAACTAGGGGAACCTGCCGCCCCTGCTGCGCGCCCTGCGGCCGCGCCCCGTTCTGTTGCCCATGGCCCGTATCCCCGACGCTTTCATCGACGATCTGCTCGCCCGCTCCGACATCGTCGAGGTGGTGGGCAGCCGCGTGCCGTTGAAGCGACAGGGCAAGGAGTACGCAGCGCGTTGCCCGTTCCATGACGAGCGCTCGGCGTCGTTCACGGTCTCGCCCACCAAGCAGTTCTATCACTGCTTCGGCTGTGGCGCGCACGGCACCGCGATCAGCTTCCTGATGAACTACGACCGCCTCGAATTCCTCGACGCGGTGGATGAACTGGCCAAGCGCGCAGGCATGGAAGTGCCGCGCAGCGAGAATCCGCGCAGCCCGCAGCAGCAGGAAGACAGCCGCGAGCTGTACTCGGCGCTTGAGGCGGCCACGAAGTTTTTCCAGAGCAACCTGCAGGGCAGCGACAAGGCCCGCAGCTACCTGGATGGCCGCGGTGTGGATGAAGAGAACCGCGCGCGCTTCCAGATCGGCTACGCGCCGGATGGTTACAGCGGCCTGCGCGATGCGCTGGGCAAGGACGAGCGGCGGATGAAGCTGCTCGACCGCGCCGGCCTGTTCTCCAAGAACGATCGCGGCCACGTCTACGACAAGTTCCGCGACCGGGTGATGTTCCCGATCTTCGACCGCCGCGGCCGGGTCATCGCCTTCGGTGGCCGCGTGTTCGAGAAGGACGACGGCCCCAAGTACCTCAACTCGCCCGAGACCGCGCTGTTCCACAAGGGCCGCGAACTGTACGGCCTGTGGCAGGTGCGCCAGGCCAACCAGAAGATCGAGCGGCTGATCGTGGTCGAGGGCTACATGGACGTGGTCTCGCTGTTCCAGTTCGGGGTCACCCAGGCGGTGGCAACGCTGGGTACCGCAACCACGCCGGACCATGCCGAGCTGCTGTTCCGCAACGCACCGGATGTGTTCTTCTGCTTCGATGGCGACGCCGCCGGCCGCCGCGCCGGCTGGAAGGCGCTGGAGTCGGTGCTGCCGCGCATGAAGGATGGCCGCCAGGCCTTCTTCCTGTTCCTGCCCGATGGCGAAGACCCGGACACCATCGTGCGCAAGGAAGGCGCCGAAGCCTTCAACGAACGCCTGAAACAGGCCACGCCGCTGTCGCAGTTCTTCTTCGACGAGCTCACCCGCGAAATCAACCTGGGCACGCTCGATGGCAAGGCGCGCCTGGCCGAGCGCGCAAAGCCGATGCTGGCGCAGATTCCCGACGGCGCCTTCGGCGACCTGATGAAGCAGCAGCTGGCGCAGCTGACCGGGCTCGGCGGCAACGCCCAGGCTGCACGCACGTCGATGCCGCAACGCCAGCCTTCGCGCACGATCCAGCCAGTGGCCAGGCGCAGCCTGGTGCGCGGCGCGATCGCCGTGCTGCTGCAGCAGCCGTCGCTGGCGCTGACCCTGGGCGGCAAGCATCACTTCCAGGGCCTTCGCCTGCCTGGTGTGGAACTGCTGCTGGAGCTGCTGGGGCTGGTCGAACAGCGCCCGGACATCAGCACCGGCGCCCTGCTGGAACACTTCGACGGCCGCGAGGAACAGGCCTCGCTGCATACATTGGCCGCACAGACGCTGCCCGGCACCGAAGCCAGCTGGACCCAGGAACTGCACGACGCAGTGGCCCAGCTGGAGAAACAGCTGCTGGTGCAACGTCTGGAGGAGTTGTTGGCAAAGCAGCGCCAGCAGGGCCTGGACGATACTGACAAATACGAACTGCGCGAGCTGCTGAAGGCGCGCGCCGGACTGCGCCTGTAGCGGGCAGAACGTTTTCACGGAGAGGACCATGCTGCTGCGCCTGACCTGCCTGCTGTTGTTGTCGCTCTGCCTGCCGCTGACGGCCCTGGCCGAAGACGCGCCCCTGAACGAAGTCCGCCCCGGCCTGTATGTCGGCGGCCAGCCCAGTGCCGCGCAGCTGCAGGCCTTGGCCGCGCAGGGCGTGCGCACCGTGATCGACCTGCGCCAGTCCGACGAAGACCGCGGCTTCGATGAAATCCACGCGGCCGAATCGCTGGGCCTGCGCTATGTGCGCATTCCGGTGGCCGGCGCCGAGGGCCTGGATGCGGCCAATGTGCGCGCCGTGCACCAGGCCCTGCAGCAGAGCCAGGGGCCGGTGCTGCTGCACTGCGCCTCCGGCAACCGCGCCGGTGCCGTGCTCGGCCTGGTCAATGCCCGCTATGAACATGCCAGCCCGGAGCAGGCGCTTCAGCTCGGCCAGCGCGCCGGCCTGAAGTCGCTGGAAGCCGCCACCCGCCAGCGCCTGGCCACACCGGTCACCTCGCCCTGAACCACCCTCCGCACCAAGGACTCTGCCCACCATGACCCGCTGGTGGTCGCGCCTGCGACCGGACAACTTCACCCTCGCCCTGCTGTGCACCGTCGGCCTGGCCTCGCTGCTGCCGATGAAGGGCGCCGCCGCCATCGTGCTCGACGATGTCACCACCGTCGCCATCGCCGCGCTGTTCTTCCTGCATGGCGCGCGCCTGCCGCGCGAGTCGATCATCGGCGGCATGCTGCACTGGCGGCTGCACCTGACCATCCTGGCCTGCACCTTCATCCTGTTCCCGCTGCTGGGGCTGATGTTCAAGCCACTGTCGGGTTGGCTGCTGACTCCGGAGCTGTACCTGGGCGTGCTGTTCCTGTGCACCCTGCCGTCCACCGTGCAGTCGTCCATCGCGTTCACCTCCATGGCCCGCGGCAACGTGCCGGCAGCGGTGTGCAGCGCCTCGCTGTCGAGCATCCTCGGCGTGTTCCTGACCCCACTGCTGCTGACCGCGCTGGCCGGCACCTCCGGCGGCGTGCATGACCCACTGCACGCGATCGGCGGCATCATGCTGCAGCTGCTGGTGCCGTTCGTGGCCGGCCACCTGCTGCGGCCGTGGATTGCCGGCTGGGTGGAGAAGCAGCGCGCGCTGCTGCGCTACACCGACCAGGGCACGATCCTGCTGGTGGTGTATTCGGCGTTCGGCGAAGCGGTAGCCGAAGGGTTGTGGAGCAAGACACCGCTGCTGTCGCTGCTGGCCGTGGCGGTGGTCGCCGCCGTGCTGCTGGGCATCGCCATGCCGCTGATCACCTTCATCGCGCGTCGCCTGCGCTTCAACCGCGAGGACGAGATCGCCATCGTCTTCTGCGGCTCGAAGAAGAGCCTGGCCACCGGCGTGCCGATCGCCAAGGTGCTGTTCGCCGGTGGAAGCCTCGGCGCGATCGTGCTGCCGGTGATGATCTACCACCAGATCCAGCTGATCGTCTGCGGTGTGATCGCGCAGCGGTATGCGAAGCGCGCGCCCTGATTGGGCGCGCGGGTTTTTGTAGAGAGCCCATCCACGCGCGGCGTGGATCTACCAAACCGCGGATAGCGTGAACCCGCAGTAGATCCACGCCATGCGTGGATGACGCATACGCCGCCGCTAATCCACGATGGCCGCGGCGATGTCGTGCAGCACTCGGGCGTTGCGCTCCACGTCGCTGCCCGGCTCGCCCGTGACGGTCAGACTGTAGGTCTTGCTGTCTCCCGTCCAGGCAAGCTCAACCCGAGTACGGCCGACACTATCCACAACCTTCCCGAGGTGAGCGGGCTTGCCGTCCACCACGGTGTTCTGCGCCTCCGCGATGACCTCGATCTGCATGCCCGCAGCGAGGAAGTTGTTCTCGCTGAACTCCACGATGCCGACACCCTCCAGCCGGTAGAAACGGCTCAAGCCCGAGGACTTTCCACCCTCCAACGCACCACTGGGCTCCATGCCAATCATCTCGGCTGCGCCCAGCAGGCTGCTTTCCAGCCTGCTGGGTGGCTGCGGCAGGCGCTGGCGCAGTTCTGGAGTTGAGCGGTGAGTCCGCGGCACGGCAGCCAGCATTTCGGCCTGCGTTGGGATGCTCCCTGCTGCAACCCGCACGACACCGTTGGATCGTTCGATGTCATCGCGAAGCTGCCGCTTCACTTCTCGGGGGGCATCAAGGTCTGCCAGTTTCACCATCTGGTAGCTGCCCACGCTGGCGGACGATCTTCCCATTGCCGAGGCCTCCTGCATTGCAGCCTGCATGGCGCGTTGGTGTAGCCAGCTCCCTACCGCATCGGGAGCAGGTTCATTCTGGGATGCTTGAGCTGACATCGACGTGGCCAGCGAGAATGCGATAAAGCAAAGACTCTTCATGATGCTCACCACTCCGAAAGTTGGCAATCGACCGCACTCGTGGATTGCGTAAATACGCGTCCGCCCAGCACCCATGTGTGATATCCGTGAACAACCATTCGTTCTGGATCACTGCCATCGCCTGCGTAAAATCGCCAGGAGTACAGTCCATTGTTAGGCGCACCGAAAGCATGCTTCGGCTCAATGTTCCCGAGGGGAACGTGCCTGGTTACGGCCGACCCCTGAAAATTGCGAAACTAGGGCCGTTCATAGGTCACGGATTCGTTGATGAATCCAATGCAGTTGGCCCGACTCAGTGCTTTTACTTCTGCTGCCGCATTGCCAGCCAGGCAGGTAAGCGCGGCACACAGAACGATGGGCAGAGAAACATGACATCTCATTGATTGCTCCACAGAATTGCGAGTCATCCCGCAATACCTGTGTATCTACTGTTGATGATCCGGTCTGGTGGAACAGTCGGTATCTGTGACGCCTTGCGTGCAGGAAGCTGACAGCGCGGCAAAACCCTACAGCGCGACGGCTTGGTCGATGGGCGCAGTTGCAGCCATCCCGGGCGAAACCCGACACTGGCTGCGCCGGGTTCCGTGAGAGCCCATCCACGCATGGCGTGGCTCTACTCCCACCGATGGCGTGAACCACCAGTAGATCCACGCCATGCGTGGATGGGTTGCCTGCCGTTACGGGCCCACCAGCGTGCCGACGCTCAACTCCGGCATCCACACCCACAGGTCGTACGGCCGTTTCGCATCGGCATCGACCCGCGGCGCCGTGGCCACCTGCTCTGGAAGTGACCGCGCCACGCAGCGGCCCGCGCATCTCCACGCCTGACCACGCTGCGCGCCCAACCGTACGCTGTAGATATCCAGGTCCCGCAGCTGCGACGCCATCGGGTGCATCTGCATTTCCGGCGGCATACCTTGCGGGCGCTGCAGCATGGCGTGCACGTTGCCGGTCAGCATCAGCATGCGTGCGCCAGCCGGCAGTCGCCGGTACAGCCGCCGCAGCTCGGCCGCCATGCGGTCATCGCGTGCCTGGTTGCCGCCATCGCTGTTGTCGACGTCATAGCCGACCACATCGATGGCACGACCCTGTGCCTTCAGCGCACGCAGGTCTTCGATCATCGCCAGCATGTCGCGGCTGCGGCGGCCGTCATGCTGGTCATCGCGCACGGTCCAGAACGCGCGGCCATGCAGGTGCTGGCGCGCCGCGGCCCCGCCATCGGATTCCAGATAGTCGTGCAGCGCAGGGTTCTCTGCACGCGGCAGTTCCAGGGCCAGCACGACAGGGCCGTTACGGCTGTAGTCGTCCACCAGCTGGCGTACCAGCAGCGGTGTCTCGCGGGTACCGTGAAATTCACCCAGCACCAGCAGGCGATGCTCACCGGCGTGCTGGCGGATCTGCACGGCGGTGTCGTCGGCATGCGCATTGAGGGCCATGCCGAGCGCCAGCAGCAGCGCGCTGGTCCAGCGGAAGATCGAATGCATCCCTGCGCCTTCCTTTCCTTGAGGTCAGGAACAGCAATGGCGACACAGCAACCGCGGTTCAAGTAGATCCACGCCATGCGTGGATGCGCCCACCATCAGACCGGGTCAGAGCCCCGACGGGGATCCGCCCCCGAGTCGAGCATGGCTCGACTCTACAACCAGGGCAGGATCCAGTGGTCCACCAGCAGGAAGGCGAACAGCGCCATCAGGTAGACGATGGAGTAATAGAACATCTTCATCGAGAACAGTTCGTCCGGCGGATTGAGCATGCGCCAGGCGTACCAGAGGAACACCGCATTGAGCACGATCGCGCCGCCCAGGTAGAACGCACCGCTCATGCCCACCAGGTACGGCAGCAGGCAGACCAGCGCCAGCACCACCGAATACACCATGATCTGCTTGCGGGTGTGCACCACGCCGTGGGTCACCGGCAGCATGGGGATCTCCGCCTTTGCGTAGTCCTCGCGGCGGAAGATCGCCAGCGCCCAGAAGTGCGGCGGCGTCCAGATGAAGATGATCAGCACCAGCAGCGACGAGTACGCCCAGTCCGACGAACCCTGCATGCCGGTCACCGCGGCCCAGCCCAGCATCGGCGGCATCGCGCCGGCCAGGCCACCGATGACGATGTTCTGCGAGGTCGCACGCTTCAGGTACACGGTGTAGATGACCGCGTAACCGATCAGCGAGGCGAAGGTCAGCACTGCGGTGATCAGGTTCACCCACAGCACCAGGATGACCATCGACAGCACGATCAGCACGCCGGCGAACACCAGCACCTGCCACGGCTTGACCTTGCCCACCACCAGCGGACGCCACGAGGTGCGGGCCATCTGCGCATCGATGTGCGCATCCAGCAGCTGGTTGATCGCCGCGGCCGCCGAAGCGGCCAGCCAGATGCCCAGGAAGCCGAGCACGCCTGCGCGCACCTGCTCCCAGCTGGGCACGCCGGGGATGGCCAGGACCATGCCGACCAGGGCGGTGAAGACAATGAGGGCAACGACCTTGGGCTTGGTCAGGTCCCAGTACTGGCGGTAATTGGAAAACATGGAATCAGTCCGGGGCACGCAGGCGGGCCAGCAGGCTGACCAGCACGAACAACAGGGCAACGGCCACGCCGTTGTGGGCCACCGCCACTTCCAGCGGCAGCGCCAGCTTCACATTGAGGATGCCGAGGGTGACCTGCAGCACCAGCAGCGCGATCAACGCGCTGGCCCAGCCACGCATGCTCGGCAACCGGAACAGGCGCACGCCCAGCCACAGCAGGTAGAGGGCCACCACCACCGCGAACAGGCGGTGTGCCATCTGGATGGCGATGCGCGAGGCGCCATCCAGCACGCCGCCTTCGTAATCCACGCCGATGCCACGCCACAGGGTGAAGCCTTCGACGAAGTTATGCTGCGGCCACCACTGGTTGGCGCAGCGCGGGAAGTTGTCCAGCGAGGCGCTGCCACCGCCGCAGGCCAGCGCCGCGTAATTGGCGCTGACCCAGCCCCCCAGCGCGATCTGGGTGACCAGCACCGCTACGCCGATGCGCAGCAGCCACTTCAGCTTCGGCGCCTCGGCCAGGGTGATCGGCATGTGCGTCGCGCGCCAGGCCATCCACACCAGCAGGCCGAACATCAGCATGCCACCGAGCAGATGGCCCATCACTACGATGGGTTTGAGCAGCAGGGTCACCGTCCACATGCCCAGCAAGGCCTGGAAGATCACCACCGCCAGGGTCAGCAATGCAGCGCGCGCCAGGTCGATGTTGCTCCAGCGCAGCGCGGCGATCAGCAGGATCGCCTCACCGATCAACGCCAGCACGCTGGCCGTGCCATGCCAGCCCATCATGTACAGCGGTATGCCGGCGGCCACCAGCACGCAGGCGGTCACCACCGCCGTGCTTCCGAATCGCCGCTTGCGCGTGGCCAACAGGGCCAGGGTCAGGATCTCGATGCCCAGCGCGCCAGCCAGGAAGCGGTGCACCTGCTCACGCCAGGCCTTGTGGGTCTCCAGCGGGCGGATCTCCGCCGCCGGGTGGCCGATGGTCTCTTCCACGTGCTGCGGCCAGGTGGCCTGGCCATAGCAGGTCGGCCAGTCCGGGCAGCTCAGGCCGGCATCGGACAGGCGCACGAACGCGCCGAACATGATCGTGCTCGCGGTCATGATCATGGCGAACCACGCCAGGCGGTGGAAATTGCGGTGCAGCGCCGGACGCGCGGAAAGGCTCATCAAACGGGACTCACTTCAGTTTCAGCAACGTGGCCATGTCCTTGCGCAGGCCACCCAGGTCGGTGCCCGGGGCATGACGCATGATCACGAAGCCGTTCGGATCGATCACGTAGACCGGCAGGCCAGCCGGATCGTCGACGCCGGGCAGGGCCGCGCGCAGTGCTGGCGACGGAGCCAGCGGCCGCAGCGCGGGCAGCGAGGCGATCGACGCCGGTGGCGTTCCCAGCCACAGGATTTCGACATTATCGGCGTTATGGCCGAACAGCTGCCACACCTTGCCCAGTCCCTGCGACAAAGTGACGCACTGCGCGTCGCAGGCACCGGCCGGCGCCACCAGCAGACGCCAGGTACGGGCCTCGGGGTTCCAGGCGTAGGGCTGGCCGCTGGCCAGGGTCGGCGCCTGCTGGCGCAGGTCCACCGGCGGCTTCAGCAGCTGGCCGGCATTGCGGTGCCCGGTCGGTTGCCAGCCGGAGAAGCGCAGCACGGCGGCCAGTGCCATCGCACCGAAGAACACGGCAAACAGCAGCACCAGGGTCCGGCGGCCGGAGCCGCGCGCCTGCGGGGACGTAGCAGTGTTCATGCGGGGCATTTTCTCATGGTTGGGTAAGGGATGCGGGTGTGGTGCCCCGGTAGTGCCGGCCGCTGGCCGGCATCCAGGAATCCGAGGGGATGCCGGCCAGCGGCCGGCACTACCGGGCCACGGCACGTCTCCTGCGCCACTCCAGCACCAGCGCGACCACCAGCACGGTCAGGGCCAGGCCGAACCACTGCACGGCGTAGCCCAGGTGACGCTGCGGCGGCAGCGTGTTCGGCAGCAGGTCCAGATCGCGTTCGTCGCCGAATGGCAGTGCCGGGTCCAGGCGCAGGACGCGGTCGGGCAATACCGGTAGGCCAAGCGCCGCCGCCAGGCCTTCGGCGGGCAAACGGCTGGCCAGCCAACGCCCGGCCTCATCGGTAGCGGAGAACGCCGGGCCCAGTGCCAGTCCCGCCGACGGCGGCGGCGCCAATAACCCACGCACCGCCACCGGCGAAGGCGGCGCCGGCACATCCGGCAGCGTGCGATCCGGCGGCAGCGCGCGCCAGCCGAGGTCGACCAGCAGCACGCTGCCTCCGTCACTGCGGAACGGACGATAGATCTTCACCCCGGCGCGACCATGCCGGGTCTGGTTGTCCAGCAGCACCACGCCGGGCAGGAAGCGGCCGTGGTCGGCCACGCCATGCAACGCGCCGGGCGCCGCCAGAGCCTGCGCCAGTGGCAGCGCCTGTGCCACGGCTGGACCCTGCGCATCCAACATTGCCTGTTTGGCATGCATGCGCTGCAGCTGCCACAGCCCCAACGCGGTGAAAGCAGCCATCGCCAGCAGCGCCAACAGCCAGCCGATCAGGCGCGTGTGCTGGCGCATCATGACAAGTCCGCGCAAACGCGGTCAGATAGGCGCATCCACCCTGCCCTCGAGCCGCGCATGAGTGATTCGCTGAAGACCCTGCTGGTAATCGCGTTTCTGATCGTCATCGTCTGGAATCTGGGCGCCGGCCTGTATTACCTGCTGGTCGACCGCGGCCAGACCAAGCGCACGGTCAACGCACTGACCCGCCGCATCGCGGTGTCGGTGGCGTTGATCCTGCTGGTGATCGTGAGCATCTACATGGGCTGGATCAAACCGCACGGCATCGGCGGCTGAGGCCACCGATACGTGCGCGGTCAAAGCACGTAGACGAACATGAAGAGCATCAGCCACACCACGTCGACGAAGTGCCAGTACCACGCGGCGGCTTCGAAACCGAAATGGTTGTCGCGGGTGAAGTGCCCCTTGGCCGATCGCAGCCACATCACGATCAGCATGATCGTGCCCAGCAGCACGTGCGCGCCGTGGAAGCCGGTCAGCATGAAGAACGTTGAACCGTAGATGCCCGAACCGAGCGTCAGGTTCAGTTCCTTGTAGGCGTGGATGTACTCCTCCGCCTGCAGGGTCAGGAAGCCGAGGCCGAGCACCACGGTCAGGCCCAGCCAGATCAGCAGCTGGCGACGGTTGCCCGCCTTCAGCGCGTGATGGGCAATGGTCAGGGTCACGCCGGAGGTCAGCAGGATCAGCGTGTTGATCAGCGGCAGGCCCCAGGCCGGAATGGTCTGGAACGCGCCACCGATCGCCGCCGGGCCATTGGTCGGCCATCCGGCGGAATAGCCCTGCCAGAGCAGCTCGTTGGTCATCACCCCGCGGCCTTCGCCGCTGAGCCACGACAGGCCCAGGTTGCGGGTGTAGAACAGCGCGCCGAAGAACGCACCGAAGAACATCACTTCGGAGAAGATGAACCAGATCATCCCCATCCGGAACGAGCCATCGACCTGATGGTTGTAGTTGCCGGCCTGCGATTCGCGCACCACGTCGCTGAACCACCAGAACAGGGTCAGCACCAGCATCGCGATGCCGATGTAGAACGTCCAGCGTCCCCAGCTGGCATCGTTGAGCCAGCTGGCCACACCGACCATGGTCACCATCATCGCGATGGAACCCACGAACGGCCATTTGCTCTGGGCCGGGACGAAGTACACGTTGGCGTCGGTCGGTGTCTGGGCCATGTCGGTATCCGAGGTCAGGGTGCGGCGTGCGCGCCTTCCGAGGTGGCGGCCGGAGCCAGCCGATCGGACAGCGCGTCGTTGCGGTAGAAGGTGTAGGACAAGGTGATCGTCTTGATCTCCGGTGGCAGGTCCGGATCGACGATGAAGCGCACCGGCATGTCGCGCTTCTCGCCGGCCTGCAGCGTCTGCGCGGTGAAGCAGAAGCACTCGGTCTTGCTGAAGAAGCCCGACGCACGCGCCGGCGCCACCGAAGGCACCGCACTGCCGACCACTGCCTGCTGGCTGTCATTGCGGGCGAAGTACAGCGCTTCGTTGAGTTCGCCGGGCACCACGTCCATGGTCAGCTGCTCGGGATGGAACGACCATGGCAGCCGTGAGTTGACCCCGCCATCGAATTCCACGCGCACGGTGCGCTTGCCGGCCGCCGCGCCGGTACTGGCCTCGCCGCCGGGACCGCGTTCCAGGCGCACGCCGAACACCTTTTCGCAGGCGATGCGGTACAGCGGTACCAGCGAGAACGTGAGCAGGAACACCGCCACCGCCACGCCGATCAGGCGCGGCAGCCCCGCACTGCGTGACGGTGTGCTGGCCGGTGCGTCGCTCATCGGCCGATCACCCCACTGAGGATGAAGCCGACGTAGACCAGCACGGCGATGGCGCCGACCCACATCGCCGTGCGCCTGGCGCGCTGGCGTTGCTGCTCGATGCCGTTTTCCGGGGCGTCGCCCGCGCTGTTGTAGAGCCGAGCCATGCTCGGCTGCTTTTCGCTGTTGTAGAGCCGACCGTTGGTCGGCTGCTTTTCGTCAGTCGAGCATGGCTCGACTCTACCGATCGGGAGCGGGCTTTCGTTATGCATGCCCCACCTCAATGCGTGATGTCGTCATGCGCCAGATCCCCCGGGCGGATGGTCGGCGGCGTGGTGAACGTATGCGCCGGTGCCGGCGACGGCAGCGTCCACTCCAGGCCACGCGCACCTTCCCAGGAACGGGCCTCGGCCTTCTCGCCATTGCGCAGCGAGGACAGCAGGATCGCGGCCATCATGAACGGGGTGACAAACATGCCGAACGCGCCGATCGAGCTGATCAGGTTCCAGTCGGCGAAGGCCACGCTGTAATCGGGAATGCGGCGCGGCATGCCGGCCAGGCCGAGGAAGTGCTGCGGGAAGAACAGCAGGTTGACGAATACGATCGACCACCAGAAGTGCACCTTGGCCCACTTCTCGCTGTACATCCGCCCGGTCCACTTCGGCCACCAGTAGTACACCGCCGCGATCAGCGCGAACACCGCGCCGGTCACCAGCACGTAGTGGAAGTGCGCGACCACGAAGTAGGTGTCGTGGTACTGGAAGTCAGCCGCCACGATCGCCAGCATCAGGCCGGAGAAGCCACCGATGGTGAACAGGATGACGAACGCCACCGACCACAGCATCGGTGCCTCGAACGTCAGCGAGCCACGCCACATGGTGCTGACCCAGTTGAACACCTTCACCCCGGTCGGGATCGAGATCAGCATGGTGGCGAACATGAAGTAGATCTCGCCACCCAGCGGCATGCCCACGGTGAACATGTGGTGGGCCCAGACGATGAACGACAGGAACGCGATGGCGGCGGTGGCGTACACCATCGCCTGGTAGCCGAACAGCGGCTTGCGGCTGAAGGTCGGGATGATCTCGCTGACCACGCCGAAGGCGGGCAGGATCATGATGTAGACCTCGGGGTGCCCGAAGAACCAGAAGATGTGCTGGTACATCACCGGGTCACCGCCACCGGCGGCGTTGAAGAAGCTGGTACCGAAGAACTTGTCGGTCAGCAGCATGGTCACCGCACCGGCCAACACCGGCATCACCGCGATCAGCAGGAACGCAGTGATCAGCCAGGCCCAGCAGAAGATCGGCATCTTCAGCAGGTCGATGCCCGGCGCACGCATGTTCAGCACGGTGGCGATGATGTTGATCGCGCCCATGATCGAGCTGATGCCGGCCACGTGGATGGCGAACACGCTGAAGGCGACGTTGTAGCCGCCCTGCAGCGACAGCGGCGGGTACAGCGTCCAGCCGCCGGCCGGCGCACCACCGGGCAGGAACAGGGTCAGCAGCAGCAGGCTGAAGGCCACCGGCAACAGCCAGAACGACCAGTTGTTCATGCGCGGCAGCGCCATGTCCGGCGCGCCGATCTGCAGCGGGATCATCCAGTTGGCGAGGCCGACGAAGGCCGGCATCACGCCGCCGAAGATCATCACCAGCGCATGCACGGTGGTCATCTGGTTGAAGAACTCGGGCTTGACGAACTGCAGGCCCGGCTGCGCCAGCTCAGCGCGGATCACCACGCTCATCGCCGCACCGATGATGAACATGATGAAGCTGAAACCCAGGTACAGCGTGCCGATGTCCTTGTGGTTGGTCGAGAAGAACCAACGCTCGAAGAAACTCTGCTGGTGATGGTGATCGTCGTGCCCAACTGCCGAGTGCGCCATTGCAAAACACCTCTCAGAATCGGTTGTCACCACGGCCGCGAACGGCCGCGGGCTTTACATCACGCTCCGTTGGCCGCGGTGGCAGGCGCGCTGCCCGCTTCTGCAGCAGCAGGCGCAGCCGGTGCCTCGCTCGCCGGTGCAGTCGGTGCAGCCGGTTCGGCAGGTGCCGCCGGCGTTGCCGGCTCGGCGGGCGGCGCCGGCTTGCGCTGCGCCAGCCACTGCTTGAACTCTTCCTTGGACACCGCCTCGACCACGATCGGCATGAAGCCATGGTCCTTGCCGCACAGCTCGGCGCACTGGCCGCGGTAGACGCCGGGCTGCTCGATGCTGGTCCAGGCCTCATTGATGAAACCGGGGATGGCGTCCTGCTTCCAGCCCAGCGCCGGCACCCACCAGGCGTGGATCACGTCGTCGGAGGTGATGACGAAGCGCACCTTGGTATCGACCGGCAGCACCAGGCGGTTGTCGACATCCAGCAGGTAATGCGGGTGAGTCTCGCGGGTCGGCACGATGCCACTTTGCCGCACGCGGTCGGACTCGCGGTCCAGGCGGCTGGTGAAGGTGACGTTCTCGCCGAGATATTCGTACTTCCACATCCACTGGTAGCCGGTGACCTTCACCGTCATCTCGGCATCGCGGGTGTCGTACATCTTGATCAGGTTGGCCGTGGCCGGCCATGCCATCACGATCAGGATGATCACCGGGATCACCGTCCAGATGATCTCGGCCTTGGTGTTGTGGCTGAAGGTGGCGGCGACCGCACCCTTGGATTTGCGGAACTTGAAGATGGCGTAGGCCATCGCCCCGAACACGATGACGCCGATCACCGTGCAGATGATCAACGAGAGATTGTTCGATTCCCAGGCCAGGCGCGAGGTCTGGGTCACCCCCTTGCCCATGTTCAGCTGCCACGGCTTGGGATCGGCCGCCTGGGCCCAGGCCAACGCCGGCATCAGTCCCCCGGCCACCATGGCGGCGACCGCTGCAACGCACTTCGTGCCCCACCTGCTGCTTTGCTTCATTGCCTAGACCCTTAGCGTCGTCGGTTGCCGCCATCGCTGGCGGCGAGCAAGCTTTCAAGTGTCTCTGCGAGCGTCTGACGTTCGGCCGGCGCGAGGAAACTCCCCACCTCCACCTGCCGGCCGCTGGATGCCAGCCGGACCCTCTCGTCGTCGGTGAGCAGGCGCACCCAGTGGGGGTGGGCCCGGAACACCGGCGATCCACCGGGTACGGGGATGACCTCCACGTACGCCGGCACTACCCGGATCTCCTCCTGCCGTTCACCACTGCGCCACAAGGCACGCAGTGCCGCCGCCAGCACCAGGCTGTACAGCAGCGCGAACAGGGGGGCGAATGCATTGCCGGCCAACCACCCGAGGGCGGACACCAGCCACATCGCACCCGACAACACGGTGAACAACAGGACGAACTGCCGGGCATCGAGCGCCCGTGGGGGACGCAGCCGCAGCTGCGTACCTGACCCATCCGGAGCTGGAAGCACCTCGATCATGTCGCAACCGCGTTCCTGCCGCGGGAAACGTCTCGATGGTAGCCCCGCCCTCTCGCCGGTAGCAAGGGTGCATTCACACTTTTTACCATGCTGCAACACAGCATGAGGTCGGCGGTACGAATGACGAATTCAGCACAAATTCTGCCGAGCTTGCTGAACACGCTGAATCCACCGCAGCTAGGGGCTATCAGCGCTTCACGAAGGTGGCTGATGGGCACTTCCGCAACCCGCAAAAATGATTAAAATCGCCAAGTTTTCCACTGGCCGGACCGGCATGAACGCACCTTCCTCCTCCCCTGCCGCCCACGACGCTCCGCGTCCCGGCGCGCTGCTGTCGCCGGAACTGCCGGCGCCCCCCAACCCGTTCCGCCAGGCCATCACCGATGGCTGGTTGAAGGACGAGGCCAGCCACGTGCGCGAGCTGCTGGCGCAGGCCCGCCTGCCCGCCGAAGAGCAGGCCAAGGTGCAGGCGCTGGCCGCCGACCTGGTCGGCCGCGTGCGCGTGCGTGCCAAGGACCAGGGCGCGATCGAAGCCTTCATGCGCCAGTACGACCTGGGCAGCGAGGAAGGCGTGCTGCTGATGTGCGTGGCCGAGGCGCTGCTGCGCATTCCGGACCAGGACACCGCCGACAAGCTGATCCGCGACAAGCTGGCCGATGCCGACTGGGAAAAGCACCTGGGCGGCAGCGACTCGGTGCTGGTCAACGCCTCCACCTGGGGCCTGATGCTGACCGGCAAGCTGGTGCAGATGAACGACGCCACCCGTGCCGATGCGCCCAGCGCGTTCAAGCGCCTGGTCGGCCGCGTCGGTGAGCCGGTGGTGCGCCTGGCCGTGCGCCAGGCGATGAAGATCATGGGCCACCAGTTCGTCATGGGCCGCACCATCAGCGAAGCGCTGTCGCGCTCGCACAAGGGCGACAACGCGAACTACCGCTACTCCTTCGACATGCTGGGCGAAGGCGCGCTGACCATGAAGGACGCGCTGCGCTACCTGGAAGACTACCGTCGTGCGATCCACGCCATCGGCGGCGACCACAAGGCACGCGGCGGCCGTCCGGACGGCGACGTCAACAACGCGCCGGGCATCTCGATCAAGCTGTCGGCGCTGTACCCGCGCTACGAGCACGCCAAGCGCGAGCGCGTGCTGAAGGACCTGGTGCCGGGCGTGCTGGAACTGGCACAACTGGCCAAGAGCTACGGCATCGGCTGCACCGTCGACGCCGAAGAGTCCGACCGCCTGGAACTGTCGCTGGACATCATCGAGCAGGTGTTCTCCGACGCCTCGCTGGCCGGCTGGGATGGCTTTGGTGTGGTCGTGCAGGCCTACCAGAAGCGCACGCCGTACACGATCGACCACCTGGCCGACATGGCGCGCCGCGCCGGTCGCCGCCTGCAGGTGCGCCTGGTCAAGGGCGCCTACTGGGACGCCGAGATCAAGCGCGCGCAGATCGAAGGCTACCCGGGCTACCCGGTGTTCACCCGCAAGCAGAACACCGATGTCTCCTACCTGGCCTGCGCCAAGCGCCTGTTCACGCATGCCGACGCGATCTACCCGATGTTCGCCACGCACAACGCGCACACCATCGCGGCCGTGCGCAGCATCGCCAATGGCGGCGTGTACGAGCACCAGAAGCTGCACGGCATGGGCGACGACCTGTACGCCGAAGTAGTGCCGGCCGATCGCTTGAACCTGCCCTGCCGCGTGTATGCGCCGGTCGGTTCGCATGAAGACCTGCTGCCGTACCTGGTGCGTCGCCTGCTGGAAAACGGCGCCAACTCCAGCTTCGTCAACCGCATCACCGACGAGCGCGTGCCGATCGCCGACCTGATCCGCGATCCGGTCGAGATGGTTGCTTCGTTCGAATCGATTCCGCATCCCAAGATCCCGCTGCCGGTTGACCTGCTGCGCAGCCAGAACCACGACAGGAAGAACTCCATGGGCGCCAACCTCGCCAACGACAACGAACTGCGCGCCCTCGCCGAGCAGATCAACGCTGCAGTGAAGCCGTGGCAGGCCGCCCCGCTGGTGCCGGGTGCGAACCCGGCCGGCGCCGCGCTGCCGGTGACCAATCCGGCCGACACCCGCGAAGTGGTCGGCCAGTGGCTGGCCGCCGATGCCGCCACCGTGCAGAAGGCCCTGGCCAACGCCGTGGCCGCGCAGCCGGCCTGGAACCGCACCCCGGCCGCCAGCCGCGCCGCCATCCTCGAGCACGCCGCCGACCAGCTGGAAGCGCGCATGCCGGAGTTCATGGCGCTGTGCGTGAAGGAAGCTGGCAAGAGCCTGCCCGACAGCATCGCCGAAGTGCGCGAAGCGGTGGACTTCCTGCGCTACTACGCCAAGCAGGCGCGCGAGCAGTTCAGCCACGCCGAGAAGCTGCCAAGCCCGACCGGTGAGTCCAACGAGCTGCAACTGCACGGCCGTGGCGTGTTCGTCTGCATCAGCCCGTGGAACTTCCCGCTGGCGATCTTCCTGGGCCAGGTCGCTGCCGCCCTGGCCGCCGGCAACAGCGTCATCGCCAAGCCGGCCGAGCAGACCAACCTGATCGGCTACTACGCGGTGAAGCTGCTGCACGACGCCGGCGTGCCGGCCGAGGTGGTGCAGTTCCTGCCGGGCGACGGTGCCACCGTCGGTGCCGCGCTGACCGCCGACCCGCGCGTGGCCGGCGTGGCCTTCACCGGCTCCACCGACACCGCCCGTGCGATCAACCGCGCGATGGCCGCACGTGACGCCGCCATCGGTGTGCTGATTGCCGAGACCGGTGGCCAGAATGCCTTCATTGCCGACTCCTCGGCACTGCCGGAACAGCTGGTCAAGGACGCGATCGGTTCGGCCTTCACCTCTGCCGGCCAGCGTTGCTCGGCCGCGCGCGTGCTGTTCGTGCAGGACGACATCGCCGACAAGGTGATGACCATGCTGGCCGGTGCGATGAAGGAACTGAAGGTCGGCAACCCCGGCCTGCTGTCCACCGACGTCGGCCCGGTGATCGACGCCGACGCGCTGAAGATCCTGCAGGACCACGCCGAACGCATGGACCGCGAAGCACGCCTGATCGCCGCTGCCGAACTGTCCACCGAAGCCGTCAATGGCACCTTCTTCGCACCGCGTGCGTACGAACTGAAGGACCTGGGCCAGTTGCAGAAGGAAGTGTTCGGTCCGGTCCTGCACGTGATCCGCTGGAAGGGCGACCAGCTCGACGCGGTGATCGACCAGATCAACGCCACCGGCTACGGCCTGACCCTGGGCGTGCATTCGCGCATTGACGAGACCGTCGACCGCATCAGCAACGGCGTCCACGTCGGCAACGTCTACGTCAACCGCAACCAGATCGGTGCGGTGGTCGGCGTGCAGCCGTTCGGCGGCCAGGGCCTGTCCGGCACCGGCCCGAAGGCCGGCGGCCCGCACTACCTGCTGCGCTTCGCCACTGAAAAGACGGTAACGGTGAACACCACCGCTGCCGGCGGCAACGCCTCGCTGCTGACCCTGGGCGACTGATCGCCCGGTTGATGCGGTGAACGAAAAACCCCGCGAAAGCGGGGTTTTTTGTGCCTTTTTTCCTGTAGTGCCGAGCCCATGCTCGGCTTGCACGGTGCAGCCGAGCGTGGGCTCGGCGCTACACCCGCATCAGGCCGCGCCAATGACGCAACGCCACCAGCGCGTTGATCCAGAAGCCCACATACAGGATCGAGGTCAGGTGCAGGCCACGGCTGTAGTACAGCGGCACTGCCACGGTGTTCACCAACAGCCACACCCACCACGATTCCAGCTTGCGCCGCATCATCAGGATCTGCGCGATCACGCTCAGCACCAGCACCGCCGAATCGATGTAGGGCGCGTAGGCGTTGGTCAGGCGGGTCAGCATCCAGCCGTAGCCGAACGTGGCCACCACCGCCAGCGGCGCCAGCCAGGCCCATGCACGCGGTCGCAATGAGGTGATCGGCAGCGGCGCACCGTGATCGCCACGCAGCCACTGCCACCAGCCCAGCACGCTGATGGCAATGAAGAAGAACTGCAGCACCATGTCCGCGTACAGATGTGAGCGCTCGAACACCGCGGCAAACAGCGCACAGCCGACGATGCCCAGCCACCAGGTGTGCACGTTGTTGCGGCCGGCCAGCAGGATCGAGCCGGCGACGGCGATGTTGGCAGCCAGCTCCAGCTGGAAGTTCGGATCGGACAGGTTCATGGCGCTATTGTCGTGGATCCACGCCGTGGATGGCTGCGCTCTTCAGTAGATCCACGCCACGCGTGGATGGCCCGTGGTCACAGAAAAAGAAAGCCCCGCTTGCGCGGGGCCTTCCGTGTGCTGCGTCAGGCCGAGGCCCGAATCAGAACTTGTACTGGAACGAAGCCGCCAACACGTCGCCACGGACCTTGTACTTG
Source organism: Stenotrophomonas sp. 71799_Sma (assembly GCF_056482505.1). Taxonomy (NCBI): domain Bacteria; kingdom Pseudomonadati; phylum Pseudomonadota; class Gammaproteobacteria; order Lysobacterales; family Lysobacteraceae; genus Stenotrophomonas; species Stenotrophomonas sp. 71799_Sma. The sequence goes on along the minus strand of NZ_CM151202.1, from coordinate 394,749 downwards.
CCCGACAGCGAGTTGCCCTGGTTGGCAGTGGTCGCACGCACGTTCACGTTCGGATCGCTGGTGAACAGGTGGGTGTAGCCAAAGTTGTACTCGGTGTTTGCCGACGGGGTCCAGCCCACGCCCAGCGACAGCCACTTGCGGCTGGTATCCGGCACGCGCACGTCGCGGTGGGCGTCGGTGGTCGGGGTCTGGTCCAGTGCAACACCACCGCGCAGGGTGACGGTGTCGCTCAGCTTGTAGTCGGCGCCCAGCGACACGAAGGTGGTGTCACGGTAGCCGAACTCCAGGACCGAGTCCGCCTGCGGCGACGCGTAGTCGACGGTGACGCTGTCAAAGGCGGTCGACCAGGCGGTACGGGTCACGTCGCCCATCACGGTCCAGCGGTCGTTGACCTTGTGGGTCACGCTCAGGGTGGCCGAGGCCGGCATGGTCACCGTGGCCTTGCCGCTGGTGTCCATGAACCAACCGCGGGTACGCGGCGAGTTGGTCAGCAGCGAACGTGCGCGGTCGGCGCCGCTGAAGGTCGCATCACCACCGGTGATCTTGTGCTCGACCTTCGAACGGTAGCTCAGGCCGATGTGGGTGTTCTCGTCGATCGAGAACAGGCCACCGACGGTCCAGCCCACGGCATTGTTGTCACCCTCGATCTTCAGGGTGCCATCCGCGCTGCCCGGGGCGAAGCCCGGAGCGCCGGCGCCGGCCAGGATGCTGCCGTAGTCGACGGCGTTGCTCAGCTCGATGGTCAGGTGCTCGACGAACACCGACGCGCCGAACGACACGTACGGGTTGACGTCATACGACGCGGCGAAGCCAAGGTCGATGGCCTTCAGATCGGTCTTCAGGCCGCTGTAACGACCCACCCAACCGTTGTCGTATTCGGTCTTGAAGCCGAACGGTGCGGTCAGCGACACACCGAAGTGGGCCTTCTCGCCGATCGGCATGTGGAAGTACGCAGCCGGGACCGGAGCGATCATGCCGGCGTCGCCGCCGTCACCACCGGTCTGCGGGCGGCCTGCCGCATTGCGGCCCTGGCCCTTGAACTCGGCCTTGAAGCTGATGGCGCTCAGGTCGCCCTGGACCATCGTGCCTTCCAGCTGGCGCATGCCGGCCGGGTTGACGGCGATGATGGAGGCGTCGCCTTCGGCGCTGCCGGAACCGGCGAACGCGCGGCCGAGGCCCTTGGCGCTGTTTTCCTTCAGCTGGAAGGCGGCAGCGTTGGCATCGGCGGCGGCCAGCGCACCGGCAACGCCGACGGCCAGCAGGGTCAGACGGGCAATGGTGGAAGCGGTTTGCATCGTAGTTCTCTCTCCGGTAAGCGGTGATGGTGCTCTGAGTGCGCCTGCGCCCGGCAGGCCTTGGGGCCCTTCGGAGCGCGCCGGATTCCCCTCCCGACATACGACGCCGTATGCGAGTATTACCCAGAGCTGTTAATGAAACAATAACAGCGCAGGCGCTTTTTTCGTCCCAGAAGCTGAACAGGACAATCCCCGCCGTAAGCGCCCGCACGCTAGGCTATTGCCCATGTTCGTCTCCCTCCCGTCGCGCAAGAAGGCGGCCCTGCGCTGGGCCACGCCCGTGCTGTTTGCGGCACTGTGGCTGGCGTTCCTGTGGTCGATCTCGCGTCCGGACGACGCCCGGGGCAGCCTCTGGCTGGACTGGGGCGCCCTGTCCACCGGCCTGACCCACCCGCTGGACTGGTGGGCGACCCTGCAGGACGGCAGCGTGCTGCGGCTGTTCACGGCCCTGTTCCTGCACGCGGACTGGTCACACCTGCTGGGCAACCTGGTATTCCTGCTGATCTTCGGCCTGCCTGCTGAGCGGGTGCTGGGCCCGTGGCGGCTGCTGCTGCTGTTCCTGGTCGGAGGCGCGGTGTCCAACCTGGTGGCGATCTACACCATGGGCAGCCCGGACCAGATCATCATCGGTGCCAGCGGCGCGGTGTCCGCACTGATCGGCGCCTATCTGGCCCTGTTCCCGGGCGCCCGGCTGGGCGTGGTCATTCCGCTCGGCCTGTTCCTGGAGTTCGTGCGCGCCCCGGCCTACCTGCTGATCGGCGTCTGGGCCGCCCTGCAGGTGGTGTTCGCCCATATCGGCCCAAGCTTCGGCATGGTGGCCTGGTGGGCGCACATCGGCGGCTTCGTGTTCGGCGTGGTGTACGGGGTCTACGTGCGGGCGGCCATCGCCCGCCGCCTGCGCAAGCGCCACGGCTTCTGACCCCTGGTAGTGCCGGCCGCTGGCCGGCTCCACGCGCACCCGCTCGTTCTTGGATCAGTCGAGCACGGCTCGACTCTACAGAATCAGGGCTTGGCCGGGACGGGTGCGGGCTTCGCTTCCGGCTTCGCTTCCGGCTTCGCTTCCGGCTTCGCTTCCGGCTTCGCTTCTCCCTTCGCCTCCGGCTTCGCGGCAGCGGCCTTCGCAGCCTTGGCCGCATCCACTTTCGCCGCTTCGGCCTTCAAGCGTGCAGCCACCGAACCCGGGTTCTTCAGCTCGGCCAGCGCGTCGTTGATCGGGCCATCGCCCGGCAGTACCGCACCGGCGTGATAGCCCTCGGTGCCCTCGTCGTCACCGCGCAGATGGCCCGGCAGGGTCGCTTCGCTGTAATCGCTCAGGCTGGCCGGCAGTGCATCCTCGGCCGGCGTAGCGGCCGGCTTCAGTTCGACCTCCGGCACGATGCCCGTGGCCTGGATCGACTTGCCGCTGGGCGTGTAATAACGCGCGGTGGTCAGCTTCACCGAGTCACCGTTGTCCAGCGGCAGCACGGTCTGCACCGAGCCCTTGCCGAAGGTGCGGCTGCCAACCACGCGGGCGCGCTTGTTGTCGCGCAGTGCGCCGGCCAGCACTTCCGAGGCACTGGCCGAACCGGCGTCGACCAGCACCACCACCGGTGCGCCCTTCAGCAGGTCGCCCGGCGTTGCATCGAAACGTGCATCGCTGATGCTGATGCGGCCGCGGGTACTGACGATGTTGCCCTTGTCGAGCAGGTCGTCGGCCACCTGCACGGCAGCGGTCAGCAGGCCACCCGGGTTGCTGCGCAGGTCCAGCACCAGGCCCTTGAGCTGGCCACCGGACTGCTTCTGCAGCTGCTGCACGTGCTTCTGGAAGTCCGAACCGGTGTCGGCCTGGAAGGTGCTCAGGCGGATGTAGCCATAGCCCGGTTCCAGCAGGCGGCTGCGCACGCTGGTCACGCGGATGGTCTGGCGGGTGAGGCTGACATCGAACGGCTTGGGCTTGCCTTCGCGCACGATGGTCAGCACCACCTTGCTGCCGGCCGGGCCGCGCAGCGGTTCGCTGGCATCGATCGCGCTGATCGGCTTGCCGTCGATGGCGATGATCAGGTCACCGGCGAGGATGCCGGCCTTGGCCGCCGGCGTGTCGTCGATCGGCGAGATCACCTTCATGCTGGCGTTGTCTGGCTGCTGCTGCAGCTCAACGCCGATGCCTTCGTAGGCGCCGCTGGCCTGTTCGTCGAAGGCCTGCGCGTCTTCCTTGTTGAAGTAGGTGCTGTGCGGGTCGAGGTCGAGCAGCAGGCCACGCACCGCTGCCTGCATCAGCTTCTTGTCATCGACCGGATCGACGTAGGCGGCCCGCACTGCGTTGTAGACGGCCACGAAGCGGCGGATGTCCTCCAGCGGCACCTTCGAGGTCACCGCCTCCTCGCTGCTCGCTGCCTGCCCGCCGGTTTCCTGGCTCGGGGCGGGCGCGGTCTGCTGCGCCCAGGACAGCGCTGGCAACAGGGCCAGCAAGAGGGTGGCGGTACGGGCTGCGCGCATGGATCACTCCTGTCGACGGTGGCATGGTGCCCAAGGCACATGCACCGATTATGCGCGAAGCACAGCTAAATTCCCGTTGAATCCAGCCCGCACCTGGCGAGCGGGGATTCAGCGCCGCTGCAGCCAGCTGTCCGGATTCACCGGTTGCCCGCCACGACGCAGCTCGAAGTACAGCGCGGTGACCCCTTGGCCCCCCGAGTTGCCGACCTTGGCCACCGCATCGCCACGGCTGACCCGTGCACCGGCGTCCTTGAGCAGGGTGTCGTTGTGGGCGTACAGGCTCATGTAGCCATTGCCGTGGTCGACGATCAGGATCATGCCGTAGCCGGTCATCCAGTCGGAGAACACCACGGTACCGTCGGCCACAGCGGTGACGGTGCTGCCGGCCGGTGCGCCGATCAGCACGCCGCTGCTGGTACGCCCGTCAGGCAGCTTGCCGCCGTAGCGGGCCAGCAGGTTGCCGGACAACGGCCAACCCAGGCCCCCCACCTTCGGGGCCGGTGCGGAAGCCACCGCCGGCGGAACCTTGGTGGGCGGTGGCGGCCGTCCCTGTGCCGCGGCCTGGCGTGCGGCACGTTCGGCAGCGGCCTTCTCCGCTGCCGCACGGCGCGCAGCCGCGCGACGCTCGGCCTCGGCACGGGCGGCGGCCGCACGCAGATTGGCCAGCAGTGTTTCCAGCGCCTTGGCGTCCTGGCCCAGCGCCTGTTCCTTCTCGCGCTGGTCCTTGAAGCGCTCGTCCAGCGAGGCCACGGTCTTTGCACGATCGCGGCGGTCGGCTTCCAGCGCCGCTGCCTGCTGCTTCTGGTCCTGCTGCGCCCCCTGCAGCTTCTGCTTGCGCTCGGCAATCTGCGCCTGCAGCGCTTCCAGTTCCTTCAGGTCGGCGGTCAGCGTGGTGATGCGCTGGGCCCGCTCACGCTGCAGGTAGCGGTGGTAGGCCAGGGCACGGTTGGCATCGGCCACCGTGTCCTGCGACAACAGCAGTTTCAACGGTGCATGGTTGCCCAGCTGGTAGGCCGCGCGCAGCAGGCCGGCCAGCTCGCGGTGCTGCTGGGCGAGGTTGGCCTGCAACGTGCTGCGGCGCTGTTCGGCCTCGGCCAGGGCCCTTCCCTGCTCGCGCAGCGCGGTTTCGGTCTGCGCAAGCGCACGGCCGGTGCGGGCCACCTTTTCATCTGCCTCACGCAGCTGCTGTGAGGCCTGGCCGCGCTGGCCCTCGATCTGCCGACGCTCCTGCGCCACGCCCTTCAGCTCACTGCGCAGCTTCTGCAGCTTGCGCTCGGTCTCGCGCGTGGTCTGCGCGGCGCCCGGCAGCGGCAACGCCAGTGCCAAAGCCAGCCCCAACAGCAGGCAGCGCCCGCCGCGAGCAGCGGCGATGTGATGTCGGCGTGATGGGAAGGCGTTGTTGCGCAAGGGCTTTCCAGTGACTTCAGGCAGTTGCAGGGGGTACCGGGGAATGGTGACATCTCCGCACGCGGCCTGCCAGCCGCACATCCATCGAGGTCCCCATGAAAGCTCTCTCCATTCCGCTGCTGTTGGGCGTACTGCTGGTCACCGGGCCAGTGGCAGCGCAGGAAAACATCAGCAAGGTCAACGGCAGCATCAGCGCCGAACCCGGCCAGCGCTACGGCAAGCTGGACACCGTCAACGGCGGCATCCGCGTCGGCGAAGGCGTCGAGACCGGCAGCATCGACACAGTCAACGGCGGGGTCAAGGTCGCCGATCGCGCGCGCACCGGCAAGATCGAAACGGTCAACGGCGGCGTACGCCTGGGCCGCGAAGTGATCGCACACGGCAGCGTCAGCACCGTCAACGGCAGCATCTTCAGCGATCGCGGCAGCCAGATCGAAGGCGGCGTTGAAACCGTGAACGGTGGCATCGGGCTGGTCGAAAGCCGCGTCGGCAACGACGTGGAAACCGTCAACGGTGACATCACCGTGGGCATCGGTTCGCAGGTCAAGGGCGGTGTGCACGTGCGCAAGCCAAACTTCAGCGTCTCGCTGACCGCCAGCCGCAAGCCACGCGTGATCATCGGTCCGAATGCCGTGGTGGACGGCCCGTTGCAGTTCGAACGCGAGGTGGTGCTGTACGTGCACCGCACGGCCCGCATCGGCCCGGTCACCGGCGCCGAGCCGATCCCGTTCGACACCGAAACCGCTCCGGCGGACTGAGCACACCGCGCCCATCGGTTCGGTGATACTCGCTGTTACCGGTCGTACACGTGGTGCGGCCGCCCTTTGTTTTCCAGGAATCGACGATGCCCCGCAAACTCCTCCTGTGCCTGGCCGCTGCGGCCGCGCTCAGTGCCTGCAAAGGCGAAGACACGCCGGCGCCCGCGCCGGCCACCGACACCGCCGCTGCCAAGCCGGCGGCCCATGCGTTCTCGCCGGAGATCAACGCCGGCGACTTCGCCGAGATGGTCAAGACGCTGGCTTCGGATGAATTCGAAGGCCGCGCCCCGGGCAGCAAGGGCGAGGAACTGACGGTCAACTACATCCGCGACCAGATGCAGCGCATCGGCCTGCAGCCCGGCAACGGCGACAGCTGGTTCCAGGATGTGCCGATGACCGAGACCACGGCCGACGAATCGACCGTGCTGAAGATCACCCAGGGCGGCAAGACCACCGAGCTGAAGTTCGGCACCGACATGGTGGTGGGTACCCGTACCGGCCAGGCCGAGGTGAAGGTCGATGCCAGCGACCTGGTGTTCGTCGGCTACGGCGTCGACGCGCCGGAGCAGAAGTGGAACGACTACGCCGGCCAGGACTGGAAGGGCAAAACGGTCGTCATGTTCGTCAACGACCCGGGCTTCCATGTCGATGACGCGAAGCTGTTCGACGGCAAGCGCATGACCTATTACGGGCGCTGGACCTACAAGTTCGAGGAGGCTGCGCGAAAGGGCGCCGCTGCCGCGCTGATCGTGCACGACACCGCCGGCGCTTCCTACGGCTGGGATGTGGTGAAGAACTCCTGGGCAGGCCCGCAGTACGACCTGCCGGCCAAGGATGACCCGGAAGCCCGCATTCCGGTGCAGGGCTGGCTGAGTGCCGACGCTGCCAAGGCGCTGTTCGCCGGTGCCGGCCTGGACCTGGCGCAGGCCTACAAGGACGCCAGCAAGCGCGGCTTCAAGCCGGTGCCGCTGAAGGCCACCGCTGCGGTCGATCTGAAGAGCCAGATCGCGCAGAAGCAATCGCGCAACGTGGTGGGCGTACTGCCGGGCAGCAAGCGTGCCGACGAGGCCGTGCTGTACATGGCGCACTGGGATCACCTGGGCAAGCACGAGGGCGAGACCGGCGACAACATCTACAACGGCGCGGTCGACAACGCGACCGGCGTGGCCGGCATCCTCGAGGTGGCTGAAGCCATGGCCCACCAGGAGCCGAAGCCGGAGCGCTCGGTGGTGTTCCTGGCGGTGACCCTGGAAGAATCCGGCCTGCTGGGTTCGAAGTACTACGTTGCCCATCCGACCTTCCCGCTGGACAAGATCGCCGGCGTGATCAACATCGATGCGATGTCGGTGGCTGGCCGTGCCAAGGACGTGACCGTCACCGGCTTCGGCAGCTCGGAGCTGGAAGACATCCTCAAGCCGCTGGCCGCGGCCCAGGACCGTACCCTGCACGGCGAGACCTCGGTACAGAGTGGCTTCTACTTCCGTTCCGATCACTTCAACTTCGCCAAGGCCGGTGTGCCGGCCCTGTACGCCGATGGCGGCGAAGACCTGCGCGAGGGTGGCGTGGACGCGGGCCGCAAGGCTGCAGCCGACTACGGCGCCAACCGCTACCACGGCCCGAAGGACGAGTTCGATGCGGCCACCTGGAAGCTGGACGGCACCGTCGAAGACCTGCAGCTGATGTACGGCGTCGGCAAGGAACTGGCCGGTGGCGATCGTTGGCCGAACTGGTACGAAGGCAACCCGTTCAAGGCAGCCCGCGACGCGATGATGAAGGACAAGGCCCCGGCTGCGGCGAAGTAGCGTCGAGCTTGCTCGACTGAGTACTGAAGCAAGCCAAGGCGGCGCCCGCAAGGGCGCCGCTTTTTTGTGTGTGATCGCGCCCTGCAGTTTTAGATGCCAACCTTGGTTGGCGCCGTGGTTCCGTGCAGAGAGCATCCACGCATGGCGTGGATCTACTTGTAGTGCCGGCCGCTGGCCGGCAAACGATCGCTGTGTGGGCCAGCTGTTGGTGGCTGCCAACCTTGGTTGGCGCCGTGGTTCCTCACGGAGGGCATCCACGCATGGCGTGGATCTACCGGGCGATGTAACGCCGTCGGGTTGCCGGCCAGCGGCCGGCACTACCCGCATTTCGCGCGCACAAAGAAAAACCCCGCTGCGTGAGCAGCGGGGTTTTGGGTGTAAACCCTGGCGATGACCTACTCTCGCATGGCTTGAGCCACACTACCATCGGCGCAGCTGCGTTTCACTTCCGAGTTCGGGATGGGATCGGGTGGTTCCACAGCGCTAATTTCACCAGGGAGACGGTTGCAGCAGCGCTTGCAGCGCCAGCTTCGCGATCTTGCCCTTGGGGCGGAAGGCACCCGGAAAATGCAGTGCCTTCACTTAATAAGAAAAACCCCGCTGCGCATGCAGCGGGGTTCTCGGGTGTAAACCCTGGCGATGACCTACTCTCGCATGGCTTGAGCCACACTACCATCGGCGCAGCTGCGTTTCACTTCCGAGTTCGGGATGGGATCGGGTGGTTCCACAGCGCTAATTTCACCAGGGAGGCGGTTGGAGCGTCGCCATCCGATACAGCTGGATAAGGCGCCTGCCTCTCGTAGTTCTTGTGACGTAGCGTGCACTTGGATGCTCTTACGACGTTGTCGTAAAGCCAAGGCAACTTGAGGTTATATGGTCAAGCCTCTCGGATCATTAGTATCAGTTAGCTCAATACATTGCTGTACTTACACACCTGACCTATCAACCACGTAGTCTACATGGTTCCTTCAGGGGGCTTGTGCCCCGGGAGATCTCATCTTGAGGCGCGCTTCCCGCTTAGATGCTTTCAGCGGTTATCGCTTCCGAACATAGCTACCCGGCAATGCCACTGGCGTGACAACCGGAACACCAGAGGTTCGTCCACTCCGGTCCTCTCGTACTAGGAGCAGCCCCTCTCAAATCTCCAACGCCCATGGCAGATAGGGACCGAACTGTCTCACGACGTTCTGAACCCAGCTCGCGTACCACTTTAAATGGCGAACAGCCATACCCTTGGGACCGACTACAGCCCCAGGATGTGATGAGCCGACATCGAGGTGCCAAACACCGCCGTCGATATGAACTCTTGGGCGGTATCAGCCTGTTATCCCCGGAGTACCTTTTATCCGTTGAGCGATGGCCCTTCCATACAGAACCACCGGATCACTAAGTCCTAGTTTCCTACCTGCTTGATCCGTCGATCTTGCAGTCAAGCACGCTTATGCCTTTGCACACAGTGCGCGATGTCCGACCGCGCTGAGCGTACCTTCGAGCTCCTCCGTTACTCTTTAGGAGGAGACCGCCCCAGTCAAACTACCCACCATACACGGTCCCCGACCCAGATAATGGGCCCAGGTTAGAACGTCAAGCACGACAGGGTGGTATTTCAAGGATGGCTCCGCTGCAGCTAGCGCCACAGTTTCATAGCCTCCCACCTATCCTACACAGACGAACTCAACGTTCAGTGTAAAGCTATAGTAAAGGTTCACGGGGTCTTTCCGTCTTGCCACGGGAACGCTGCATCTTCACAGCGATTTCAATTTCACTGAGTCTCGGGTGGAGACAGCGCCGCTGTCGTTACGCCATTCGTGCAGGTCGGAACTTACCCGACAAGGAATTTCGCTACCTTAGGACCGTTATAGTTACGGCCGCCGTTTACTGGGGCTTCGATCAAGAGCTTCGCCTTGCGGCTGACCCCATCAATTAACCTTCCAGCACCGGGCAGGCGTCACACCCTATACGTCCACTTTCGTGTTTGCAGAGTGCTGTGTTTTTGATAAACAGTCGCAGCG